>NZ_JBSSDZ010000001.1:0-4442500 GCF_054061215.1 Luteibacter sp. HA06 | reverse complement strand
ATAGTCTCTGGCAGTAGACCCGAAACCGAGTGATCTATCCTTGGCCAGGTTGAAGGTGCGGTAACACGCACTGGAGGACCGAACCCACATCTGTTGCAATAGATGGGGATGAGCTGAGGATCGGAGTGAAAGGCTAAACAAACTCGGAGATAGCTGGTTCTCCTCGAAAGCTATTTAGGTAGCGCCTCGTGCGAACACTGTTGGGGGTAGAGCACTGTTATGGCTAGGGGGTCATTGAGACTTACCAAACCATGGCAAACTCCGAATACCAACACGTGATACACGGGAGACACACGGCGGGTGCTAACGTCCGTCGTGAAAAGGGAAACAACCCAGACCCGCAGCTAAGGTCCCAAAGTCATAGCTAAGTGGAAAACGATGTGGAAAGGCATAGACAGCCAGGAGGTTGGCTTAGAAGCAGCCATCCTTTAAAGAAAGCGTAATAGCTCACTGGTCGAGTCGGTCTGCGCGGAAGATTTAACGGGGCTAAGCTATGCACCGAAGCTCGGGGTGTACAGATTTTGATCTGTACGCGGTAGAGGAGCGTTCCGTAGGCCTGTGAAGGTGAGTCGTAAGGCTTGCTGGAGGTATCGGAAGTGCGAATGCTGACATGAGTAACGATAAGGGGGGTGAAAAGCCTCCCCGCCGAAAGCCCAAGGTTTCCTCGCGCAACGTTCATCGGCGCAGGGTGAGTCGGCCCCTAAGGCGAGGCAGAAATGCGTAGTCGATGGGAAGCAGGTTAATATTCCTGCACTTTTCTACAGTGCGATGTGGGGACGGAGAAGGTTAGGTCTACCAGGCGTTGGTTGTCCTGGGGAAAGGCGGTAGGCATGATTCTTAGGCAAATCCGGGAATCTTTATGCCGAGCACCGAGACGAGTCCTATGAGGACGAAGTGACTGACACCACGCTTCCAGGAAAAGCCACTAAGCTTCAGCTGTAGAAAAACCGTACCGCAAACCGACACAGGTAGGCAGGGTGAGAATCCCAAGGCGCTTGAGAGAACTCGGGTGAAGGAACTAGGCAAAATGGCACCGTAACTTCGGGAGAAGGTGCGCCTCTTGGTGTGGTCACGTGCGTGACTGAGCATCGAGGGGTCGCAGTAACCTGGCCGCTGCGACTGTTTATCAAAAACACAGCACTCTGCAAACACGAAAGTGGACGTATAGGGTGTGACGCCTGCCCGGTGCTGGAAGGTTAATTGATGGGGTCAGCCGCAAGGCGAAGCTCTTGATCGAAGCCCCAGTAAACGGCGGCCGTAACTATAACGGTCCTAAGGTAGCGAAATTCCTTGTCGGGTAAGTTCCGACCTGCACGAATGGCGTAACGACAGCGGCGCTGTCTCCACCCGAGACTCAGTGAAATTGAAATCGCTGTGAAGATGCAGCGTTCCCGCGGCAAGACGGAAAGACCCCGTGAACCTTTACTATAGCTTTACACTGAACGTTGAGTTCTTCTGTGTAGGATAGGTGGGAGGCTATGAAACCAGGACGCTAGTTCTGGTGGAGCCATCCTTGAAATACCACCCTGAAGTGCTTGACGTTCTAACCTAGGTCCGTAATCCGGATCGGGGACCGTGTATGGTGGGTAGTTTGACTGGGGCGGTCTCCTCCCAAAGAGTAACGGAGGAGCACGAAGGTACGCTCAGCGCGGTCGGACATCGCGCACTGTGTGCAAAGGCATAAGCGTGCTTGACTGCGAGATCGACGGATCAAGCAGGTACGAAAGTAGGTCTTAGTGATCCGGTGGTTCTGTATGGAAGGGCCATCGCTCAACGGATAAAAGGTACTCCGGGGATAACAGGCTGATACCGCCCAAGAGTTCATATCGACGGCGGTGTTTGGCACCTCGATGTCGGCTCATCACATCCTGGGGCTGTAGCCGGTCCCAAGGGTATGGCTGTTCGCCATTTAAAGTGGTACGCGAGCTGGGTTCAGAACGTCGTGAGACAGTTCGGTCCCTATCTGTCGTGGGCGTTGGAGATTTGAGGGGGGCTGCTCCTAGTACGAGAGGACCGGAGTGGACGTTCCGCTGGTGTTCGGGTTGTCATGCCCATGGCATTGCCCGGTAGCTACGAACGGAAGTGATAACCGCTGAAAGCATCTAAGCGGGAAGCACGCCCCAAGATGAGATCTCCCGAGAGCTTGACTCTCCTAAAGGCACCATCAAGACTAGGTGGTTGATAGGCACGGTGTGGAAGTGCAGCAATGCATTGAGCTTACGTGTACTAATGAGCCGTGAGGCTTGACCATATAACCCCAAGACGCTTCACCGTCTTAAACTTCTCTCTACTCGCATTCCGAATCCGGACGCTTGTCACTCGTTTACACCCTCTGTGAAGCCGGCGCTTTTATAGCGCTGCTTCCACCCCTTCCCTGGCGGCCATAGCGGCGTGGTACCACCTGATCCCATCCCGAACTCAGAAGTGAAACGCGCATGCGCCGATGGTAGTGTGGCTCAAGCCATGCAAGAGTAGGTCACCGCCAGGGGCCTTATACCGGAACAACCCGTCTTCGAAAGAAGGCGGGTTTTTCTTTGCCTGCGATTCCTGTGGGAGCCGCTTCAGCGGCGATCCCGCGGCAGCGGGCCAGCTCACCGCAACCGGGTTATCGCCGCTGAAGCGGCTCCCACACTTACCATCGCAACCGGGTTATCGCCGCTGAAGCGGCTCCCACAGAATTCGATCATCGCAACCGCCGCATGACACTCCCACCGCTTCCCGGCATCATGTTCATGTGTCACGGAGCACCGGGAATAGAATGGATCCACGATTGAACCGCCGCCAGGAAGAACTCATCGCGATCGTGCAGCGAGAGGGGTTTGTCGGCGTCGAAGAGCTGGCCAGTCATTTCGACGTTGCGCCCCAGACCATCCGCCGCGACCTCAACCTGCTTTCCGACAGTGGGCTCATTCGGCGTTACCACGGTGGGGTGAGCCCATCCTCTAGCGTCGAGAACGTTGCCTATGCGGCGCGACAGACCTTGCAGGCCGCAGAGAAGAACCGCATCGCGGCTTCGATCGCCAGGCAGATCCCGGACGGTTCGTCGCTCTTCATCAACCTCGGTACGACCAACGAGGGCGTGGGCCGCGCGTTGCTCGACCACCGCGACCTGCGCGTGATTACCAACAACCTCAACATCGCGCTACTGCTCAGCGACAACCCGACCTTCGAGGTCATCGTCGCCGGCGGCGTCGTGCGTGGCCGCGACCGCGGCGTCACGGGCGAAGCGACGATCGAGCTGATTCGTCAGTTCAAGGTCGACTACGGAATCATCGGCATCTCGGGTATTGAGCTGGACGGCACACTCCTGGATTTCGATTTCCACGAAGTCCGCGTGGCGCAGGCGATCATCGAGCACTCGCGCCAGGTCTACCTGGGCGCCGACCATACGAAGATCGGCCGGAATGCGATGGTACGGCTGGGTGATTTCTCGGCCGTGGATGCGTGGTTTACGGATAAGACGCCGCCGGAGCCGCTGCTGCCTGTGCTTGAGGCGGCGGGGACGCAGTTGCATGTGGCCGTGGATTCGTAAGCTTCCCCAATAGGTAGACACACAAGAACTAGAACTTCTGGCATCTTTCCCTCCGGAGGATCCATGAAGAAATCAAAGTTCACCGAGACGCAGATTGTCTCCATTCTCAAGCAAGCCGATGCAGGCGTGCCGATCAAGGATATCTGCCGACAGGCAGCGATCAGCTCGGCGACGTACTACCAGTGGAAGAGTAAATACGGTGGCATGGAAGCGTCGGATTTGAAGCGGGTCAAGGAGCTGGAGGCGGAGAATTCCCAGCTCAAGCGGATGTACGCGGAACTGGCGTTGGACAACGTCGCGATGAAGGACCTGATTGCAAAAAAACTCTAGGGCCGGCGCGCAAGCGTGAGGCGGTGCAGTACCTCATCGAGGTGCATGCGCGCCCGCTCCGCCGGTCCTGTGAATGCGTCGGGCTTTCTCGCGCCGCGTATTACCGGCCGCCGGCTGACCCCGCGGTACGTGATGCGGAGCTGATCGCGGCCTTGTCCAAGGTGGTCGAGGACCGACCCAGTCGCGGCTTCTGGAAGTGCTGCGCCATCCTGCGGCGCACGCGTCCGGACTGGAATCCGAAGCGAATATACCGAGTCTACAAAGCGATGAAGCTCAACCTTCGACGTGCTGCGCGACGGCGGCTTCCCAAGCGCGAGCGGGTCGCGCTCTACGTGCCAAGGCATCCGGACACTGTCTGGTCGATGGACTTCATGAGCGACGCGCTGGCGTGCGGCCGACGCTTCCGCACCTTCAATGTCGTCGACGACTTCAATCGGGAAGCCTTGCACATCGAGGTCGATACCTCGATCACATCGGCCCGGCTGGTGCGCATCTTCGAGCAGATCAAGCGCGACCACGGATTGCCGCAGGTGATTCGCTCGGACAACGGCCCGGAGTTCCTGGGCGAGAATTTCGTTCAATGGCTCAAGGTTAACGGCGTGGCCTTGCGATACATCCAGCCAGGCAAGCCCAACCAGAACGCGTACATTGAGCGGTTCAATCGAACCTTCCGCGAGGAAGTCCTCGATCAACACCTCTTCGCTCGCCTCGAAGACGTACGCGAAGCAGCGCACTGGTGGATCATCGACTACAACGAGCAACGACCGCACGCCTCGTTGGGCAACATGACACCCAGCGAGTACCGTCAACAAGCCGCCTGATGCTCTAGTTTTGAAATGTCTGCTTGACGGGGAAGCTTACGGATTGAGCGGGCGGGGATAAAGCACTGAAGGGCTGAAGGGCTGAAGGACTGAAGGACTGAGGCTGGCTGGTTTCGCCGATGAATCGGCTCCCACAGAAGGCCGGCGGCCTGATTGGCTGGGCAGCGGCCGGATGGATGAGATTTTTCCGCTGCACTGCAGCGTGCCATGTTCGTTTATGTTCGAATATGCTCACTTTTAACGCAGGCGCCGCTTGCTGACCGTGTGAAATGTTCGTTTATGCGCCCCTCGGGTGCTTCCGTAAGGAAAAACGAACAAACCCGAGCGTAGGGTATTCCTCTCTCAGCAACGTGGTGCCTCCAGCCAAGCGGAGTGCGCGATGGTCGAGCAGGTCGATGTTCTGGTGGTCGGTGGTGGCGTCAATGGCGTCGGTATCGCGCGTGATGCGGTAGGGCGCGGGCTGTCGGTGTGGCTGTGCGAGCGGGACGATCTGGCTTCGCATACATCCAGTGCGGCGACCAAGCTGATTCACGGTGGCCTTCGTTATCTCGAGCAGTTTGAATTCGCGCTCGTGGGCAAGGCACTGGCAGAACGCGAAGTGCTCCTGCGTGCAGCGCCCCACATCATCTGGCCGCTGCGCTTCATCCTTCCGCACCAGCCGCACCTGCGTCCCGCCTGGATGATCCGCATCGGATTGTTCCTCTATGACCACCTCGGTCGCGGTCGGCGCACACTCCCCGGTTCGCGCCGCGTGCGTTTCGCCAAGCATGTCACCGGTGAGCCACTCCGCGCCGAGTTTCATCAGGGCTTCGTCTATTCCGATGCCTGGGTGCAGGACGCACGCCTCGTCGTCCTCAATGCAATGGATGCCGTGCACCGCGGCGCCAAGGTCGAGACCCATACCAAGTGCGTCAGCGCGCGTCGCGATGCGGACGGATGGACGGCCGAACTCGAATCCCGTGATGGCAGCCGTCACTTCGTCAAAGCCCGCGCACTAGTCAACGCCGCAGGCCCCTGGGCAGCGACCTTCCTTGATGACGTGGTCCACCTGAAGCACTCGCACACGTTGCGCCTGATCAAAGGCAGTCACATCGTGGTGCCGAAGATCTTCGACCATCGCTACGCGTACATCTTCCAGCAGCCGGATCGCCGCATTGTCTTCGCGATTCCCTATGAGCGCGACTTCACGCTGATCGGCACCACGGATATCGAATACAAGTCGGATCCGTCGCATCCCGTGATCGAAGCGGAAGAAACCCAGTACCTGTGCGAAGCGGTGAACCGCTACTTCAAGAAGCAGCTCACACCGGCCGACGTGGTCTGGAGCTACAGCGGTGTACGCCCCCTGCTGCAGGACGAGTCCGGCAGCGCATCGGAAGTCACGCGTGACTACCTGCTCGACATCGATACGGACGGTGCGCCCCTGCTGAACGTGTTCGGCGGCAAGCTCACTACGTTCCGCAAGCTCTCCGAAGAGGCGGTGGACAAGCTTGCACCGCTGCTGGGCAACGACAAGCCTGCCTGGACGGCCGATGCACGCCCCCTGCCGGGCGGTGGCGAACGCGATATCGATGCACTGACCGACGACATCCGCTCGTCGCGTCCATGGCTGCCCGAGACGTTCGCGTGGCGCCTCACCCATATGTACGGCACGCGTGCCCGCGACCTGCTCGGCGAAGCCAATGGCCTCGCCGCACTGGGCGAGCATTTCGGCTCGGATCTCTACCAGGCGGAGGTGGATTACCTCATCCGCCACGAATGGGTGACCGAAGCCGAAGACATCCTCTGGCGGCGCAGCAAGATCGGCCTGCGCGTGAACGCGGACGATGTGCGTCGCCTCACCGAGTACCTGAACCGGCGTGTCCCTCAGGGGGCTGCCACACACCCGTAGCGCCTCGGCGCTTCCCAGTCATGAAACCCGATGGAGAGACGGATCATGCGACAACAGATAGGCGAGCTGATTTCCGAAGCCCTCGCGATGTTCATCATCATTGCGTTCGGCGATTCCGTAGCGTGCATGTACGTGCTCTACGACCCTAGTCCCTACCTCAACGCCTACTGGGGTGTGTGTATTGCGTGGGGCCTTGCGGTCACCATTGCGATCTATGCCACCGCGTCAGTGTCGGGTACCCATGCGAATCCAGCGGTAACGCTTGCGTTGGCGATCTTCCGCGACTTCTCGTGGAAAAAAGTTGTTCCGTACTGGATTGCCCAGGTCATCGGCGCCTTCCTCGGCGCGGCGATCGTCTACGTCCTGTTCGGGCCGGTCATCGACCACTTCAATGCCACGCACAATCTCACTCGTGAGGCTGGCGGCGCGGCAGGCGTGTTCTTCACGCATCCGGGCCTGGCCATCACGCCGATGCACGCTCTGTTGGACCAGGTCATCCTGACGGCCTTCCTGCTGTTCGGCATCTTCGCGATCACGGAGCAGTACAACGAAACCGCACCCGGTGCGAACAGCGGCGCGCTGATCATCGGCCTGCTGGTTGCCACCATCGGTGCCTCGATGGGCTACCTCGAAGCCTGGGCGATCAATCCGGCCCGTGACTTCGGTCCGCGCCTGTTTGCGTTCTTCGCTGGTTGGGGCTCGTCGGCGCTGCCTTCCCCCGACAACTACTGGTGGGTGCCGATTGTTGGCCCGCTGATCGGTGGTGTCGTCGGCGGCGGTGCGTACCAGCTGCTCGTGCATCCCTTCCTGCCGGCCCGCCAGCGTGCGCTTGAAGAAGCGCGCCAGGCCGCCGGTCGCAACTCTTCCAACCAGACGACCCGGTGAGGCCAGCAATGGACAAGACCAAGGACAAGCGCTACATCCTGGCGATCGACCAGGGAACCACGAGCTCGCGCACGATGCTGTTCGATCACGACGGCAACATTGCCGGCACGGCCCAGCGCGAATTCCCGCAGATCTTCCCGCAGCCGGGTTGGGTCGAGCACAACCCGCGCGAGATCATGACCAGCGTGCTGTCGACGATGACTGAAGTCATCAGCAGCTCGGGCATCGACGCCAGCGCCATCGAAGGCATCGGTATCACCAACCAGCGCGAGACGGCGGTGGTGTGGGAAAAGAGCACGGGTCAGCCGATCTACAATGCGATCGTGTGGCAGTCGCGCCAGACGGCCGACATCTGCGACAAGCTGAAAGAAGACGGCTTCGACCCGATGGTCCGCGAGAAAACGGGTCTGTTGATCGACGCATACTTCGCCGGCACCAAGGTGCGCTGGATCCTCGACCACGTCGAAGGCGCGCAGGAGCGTGCGGAGAAGGGCGAGCTGCTCTTCGGCACGATCGACACCTGGGTCATCTGGAACCTCACCGGCGGCAAGGTTCACGTCACTGACTACACCAATGCCTCGCGCACGTTGATGTACGACATCTTCAAGCGCGAGTGGGACGACGAATTGCTCAAGATGCTCAACGTGCCGCGCGCGATGCTGCCGGAAGTGAAGTCGTCGAGCGAGGTCTACGGCAATACGCTCGCCAAGCACTTCTTCGGTCGCGAAGTGCCGATCGCCGGTATTGCCGGCGACCAGCAGGCAGCGCTGTTCGGTCAGGCATGCTTCGAGCCGGGTCTGGCGAAGAACACCTACGGCACCGGCTGCTTCATGCTGATGAACACCGGCGAGAAAGCCGTGCGTTCGAAGAACGGCCTGCTCACCACGATCGCGTGGGGTCTCAACGGCAAGGTCGAATACGCGCTGGAAGGCAGCATCTTCGTTGCCGGTTCAGTGATTCAATGGCTGCGTGACGGCCTGCGCATGCTCGGCAAGGCCTCGGATTCGCAGTCGTACGCGGAACGCGCGAAGGACAACGACGGCGTCTACTTCGTGCCGGCGTTCGTCGGCCTCGGTGCGCCGTATTGGCGAAGCGATGTGCGTGGTGCCGTGTTCGGCCTCTCGCGCGGTACGACCAAAGAGCAGTTCATCCGCGCCGCGCTCGAGTCGATGGCTTACCAGACACGCGACGTGCTCGAAGCGATGGAAATCGACTCCGGGATCAAGCTGAAGGAACTGCGTGCCGACGGTGGTGCGATCGCCAACGACTTCATGGCGCAGTTCCAGGCGGACATCCTCGGCGTGAATCTGCTGCGTCCGAAGGTGCAGGAAACCACGGCGCAGGGTGCCGCGTATCTTGCTGGTCTTGCGGTGGGCTTCTGGAAAGACCAGACCGACATCACCAAGCGCTGGGCCGTGGATCGCGAGTTCAAGCCGTCGATGACGGAAGAGACCCGCGACGATCTGTACGAGGGCTGGAAGCAGGCCGTCAACGCGACAATGGGCTTCAAGCCGCGTAAATAAGAGCGAGGTCGGCTCTGTGTAGGAGCCGATTCATCGGCGATGCTTTATGTGGGAGCCGCTTCAGCGGCGATTGGGTGCTTGCGGCGAGATTGCCCGCTGCCGCGGGATCGCCGCTGAAGCGGCTCCCACATTCGCCGCTGAAGCGGCTCCCACAAAAAAGGGGCGGCGCAGTGATGCGCCGCCCCTTTTTTTAAGACTTGCCCGAACGAATCAGGGCAGGTCGTAACCGAACTGGTCCTTGAACTCCGTGGCGAACTCGGCGTACGTGAAGTACTGATTCTGCGTGCCGGGATGCTCGACCTTCAGGGCGCCCATGAGCGAGGCCATGTTGCCGATGGTCTTCCAGTCGTAGTGGTTCATGATGCCGAAGATGAGGCCGGCGCGATACGCGTCGCCGCAACCGGTCGGGTCGACGACCTTGCGCTCGCGTGCGGGCGGCACGGTGATGATTTCGCCGCCGACGTGGATCAGCGAACCGCGCGGGCCCTGCGTGATGATGTACGCGGTGACCTTCGAGGCGATGTCGTCCGCGCTCCAGCCGGTGCGCTGCTGCAACAGCTGCGACTCGTAATCGTTGACGATGACGTACGTGGACTTCTCGATCATCGAGCGGAACTCGTCGCCGTTGAACAGCGGCATCGCCTGGCCCGGATCGAAGATGAAGGGCACGCCGCGCGCGGCGAACTCATCCACGTGCTGCAACATCGCTTCGCGGCCATCCGGTGCGACGATGCCGAACGAGTAGTCCGGGATGTCACGCACGTGGTTCTCGTGCGCGCTGGACATCGCACCCGGATGGAAGGCCGTGATCTGGTTGTTGTCCAGGTCCGTCGTGATGAAGCACTGCGGCGTGAACTGGTCGTCGAACTGGCGCACGCCGTCGAGGCGGATGCCGAACTTCTCAAGGTGCGCGCGATACGGCGCGAAGTCCTGGCCAACCGTGGCGACCGGCATCGGCGAACCGCCGAGCAGCTTCAGGTTGTACGCGATGTTGCCGGCGCAACCGCCGAACTCGCGGCGCATGGCCGGCACCAGGAACGACACATTCAGGATATGGACCTGGTCCGGAATGATGTGGTTCTTGAACTGGTCCTGGAACACCATGATGGTGTCGTAGGCGAGCGATCCGCAGATAACGGCAGTCATGCGTGTGGTGACCCTGGAAGATGAGTGGCGCGACCGGGACCCGGCCGCAGCGAGCGCCGAACGCGACGGGTCCGGCAAACCGACGGATCGTACCCAAAATCGCGCGCCGAGGCGACTCCCCAGGTCGTACAGAATTACGGGACCAGGACAGAATCCTCTCGCATCATCTGGACTTACAAGGATTTCTTAACTTCTCCGCCCTTGCGTGGTTGAGTAGGCCAACCTAAACTCGCACGCTAACTTTTTCTTGCTACTGGCGTCCGCCGCATCATGTTTAAGAAGTTCCGCGGTCTCTTTTCGAACGACATTTCCATCGATCTCGGCACGGCCAACACGCTCATTTATGTGCGCGGCCAGGGAATCGTCCTCAATGAACCGTCGGTCGTTGCGATCCGCCAGGATCGTGGCCCGGGCGGCCCGCGTACCGTTGCCGCCGTGGGTGGTGACGCCAAGCGCATGCTCGGCCGTACGCCGGGCAATATCGCCACGGTCCGCCCGATGAAGGACGGCGTCATCGCCGACTTCACGATGACCGAAGCGATGTTGCAGCACTTCATCAAGCAGGTGCACCGTTCGCGCATGCTCCGTCCGAGCCCGCGCGTGCTGGTGTGCGTGCCCTGCGGCTCCACCCAGGTGGAGCGCCGCGCGATCAAGGAATCGGCTGAAGGCGCAGGTGCGCGTGATGTCTTCCTGATCGAGGAACCCATGGCAGCGGCCATCGGCGCCGGTATTCCGGTGCACGAGGCCCGTGGCTCGATGGTCCTGGATATCGGCGGCGGCACCTCCGAGGTGGCCGTTATCTCCTTGAATGGCATCGTTTATTCGCAGTCGGTCCGCGTCGGCGGCGACCGCTTCGACGAGGCCATCATCAACTACGTGCGCCGTAACCACGGCACGCTGATCGGCGAATCCACCGCCGAGCGCATCAAGCTCGAAGTCGGCTGCGCTTTCCCGCAGAGCGAAGTCCGCGAGATGGAAATCTCCGGCCGTAACCTCGCCGAGGGCGTGCCGCGCATGTTCACGATCAACTCCAACGAAGTCCTGGAAGCCCTGCACGAGCCGCTTTCGGGCATCGTGGCGGCCGTCAAGGCAGCGCTGGAGCAGACCCCGCCGGAGCTCTGCTCCGACGTGGCCGAGCGCGGCATCGTACTTACCGGTGGCGGCGCGTTGCTGCGCGATCTGGATCGTCTCATCTCCGAGGAAACCGGCCTGCACGTGCAGGTGGCCGATGACCCGCTCACCTGCGTCGCCCGTGGCGGCGGCAAGGCGCTGGAGATGATTGACCAGCACGGCAGCGACTTCTTCGCGTTCGAATGATGGCCGTGCGCTTCGGCGCACTGGCCGGAACGCGCTGAGCCATGGCCCTCAATCGCGACGATCAGTCGCCGCTGTTCGCGCCCGGTGTGGCGGGGACCCTGCGCCTGATCGTCTATCTCGCGCTCGCCTGCGTGCTCATGGTGCTCGATCACCGCGGCGGCTGGCTCGGTAACGTCCGTTACGGGCTGTCCATCGTGGTCGAACCGATTTACCGGATCGCCGGTCTGCCGTCGCAGGGTTTCCAGGCGGCGACGGTGGCGTTCGCCGATCGCCAGCGCCTGACCGAGGCCAACCAGCGTCTGCGGGAAGACCTGCTGCTGGCCAATGCCAAGCTCAACCGCATGGCCTCGGTCGCCGAACAGAACCAGCGCCTCAAGGAGCTGCTCGACACCCAGCACAGCCTGTCCCTCAACGTGCAGCTCGCGCGCCTGATCGGCGTGGACCTGGGCACCTTCCGCCACCGGATCGTGCTCAATGTCGGCGCACGCGACAAGGTGCAGGCCGGGCAGGTGGTGATCGACGCGCGTGGCGTGATGGGCCAGATCGTCGAAGTGATGCCGACCACCTCGGTCGCGATGCTGATCACCGATCCCAACCATGCCATCCCCGTGACCATCGAGCGCACCGGCCTGCGCACGGTGGCCTACGGCTCGCGCGGTGGCGACATGCTGGTGCTACCCAATATCCCGGTCTCGGCGGACGTCCAGTCCGGCGACAAGCTGGTCACCTCGGGCCTGGGCGGGCGCTTCCCGCCAGGTTTTCCCGTGGGTGAAATCCGCGACGTGGCGCAGACCGCCTCGGGCACCTTCCTCTCCGCGCAGGCCAGACCCGCCGCCGATCTCGATCGCAGTGAGGACGTGCTGCTCCTGCACGACCTCGCCGAACAGGACGGTCCGCCGCCGCTCGCGCCCAACGCGGGCCCGCCGGCCGGCCTTGCGCCGGATCCGAACGCGCCGCCGGCAAGTGCACCGGTCGTGCCGACGCTGCCGAAGGTGACCTCGCCGACCGCGACGCCGGTGCCGGCGCGCACGGGGACGACGCCATGAACAAGGTTCGTGTCCGCCAGCTCTGGTTCGCCGCGACGCTGTTGCTGTCGCTGTTCCTCATGCTGATCCCGTTGCCGGGGCCGCTGACGCCGTTCAAGCCGTACTGGCCGGCGCTCATCCTGCTGTACTGGTGCCTGCAGTCGGGCGATCGCGTCACGCTGGGCCTGGCGTTCTGCCTCGGTGTCGGTGCCGATCTGTTCGACGGCATCCTGTTGGGTGAGCAGGCGCTGCGCCTCACGGCGATGGTTTTCATCGCGCTGCGTTTCCGCTCGCGGCTGCGCTTCTTCCCCATGTGGCAGCAGTCGCTGGCCGTGCTCGGCCTGCTGCTTAACGATCGCGTGCTCCTGCTGCTCATCCGCGTGTTCGGCGGCGATCCGCTGCCGCCGCAGGAATACTGGATCTCGCCGTTCGTGGGCGCTGCGCTGTGGCCCTTCGTCTTCCTGATTCTTGACGACCTGCGCGCACGCCTGCGCATCCACGACACATGAGCCGGCGGCGCGCCTCGATCAAGGAGGTCCGCGGCGAGGTGGCGCTGTTTCGTCGGCGCGCCCTGGCCGGTTTCTTCCTGCTCCTGCTCGGCCTTATTGCCGTGTGCAGCCGCTACGTGTACCTGCAGGTGTTCCACCACGACGAGTTCGTGACGCGTTCCGAGCAGAACCGCGTGAAGCCGCGTTCGATCCCGCCGGCGCGTGGGCTCATCTACGACCGCAACGGCGTGCTGCTCGCCGACAACGTGCCCGCGTTCCGCCTGGAAGTGACCCCCGAGCAGGTCACCAATATGGACGAGATGCTGCAGAAGCTCAGCGCGGTGGTGCCGATCAGCGACGACGACATCGTCACCTTCAAGAAGCAGGTGAAGCTGGGTCGTCGTTTCGAGGGCATCCCGCTCAAGCTCAAGCTCACCGAGGACGAGATCGGTCGTTTTGCGGTGAATCGCTGGCGTTTTCCCGGTGTGGACGTCGTGCCTTACCTCACGCGGCGCTATCCGCTGGGGCCGTCACTCGCGCATGTCATCGGCTATGTGAGCCGTATCGACGTGGACGACCTGGACAAGATGGACGATGACGAGGAGGCCAGCTACAAGGGCACCACGCATATCGGCCGTATCGGCATCGAGCGTTCCTACGAGAAGCTGCTGCACGGCGAGCCCGGCTACGAGCTGGTTGAGGTCAATGCGGATGGGCGGACCCAGGCGGTCCTCGATACGACGCCGCCGACGCCCGGCAAGAACATCTATCTCAGTATCGACGTACGCCTGCAGAAGGCAGCACTCGATGCGATGGCGGGCCGTTCCGGCGCCGCGATCGCGATCGACCCGCGCAATGGACAGGTGCTGGCCTTTGCCAGCGTGCCCGACTTCGACCCCAATCTTTTCGTCAACGGCATCAGCTCGTTCGACTACAAATCGTTGATGACGGCGCCGGACAAACCGCTCTACAACCGCGCGCTACGCGGCGTGTATCCGCCGGGTTCCACGGTGAAACCGTTCCTCGCACTGGGCGGCCTGACCATGGGTATTCGCCGGCCGTCGGATACGGTGCTGTCCACCGGTGAGTTCTGTATTCCGGGGCAGAGTCGCTGCTACCGCGACGACAAGCGCGGCGGCGACGGCACCGTGAACATGGTCCGCGCGATCCAGATGTCGACCAACACCTATTTCTATCGCCTCGCACTCGACATGGGCATCGACCGCCTCGCCTCGTGGATGGGTAGCCTGGGCTTCGGCAAGAAAACCGGCATCGACCTCACTGGCGAGGTGGAGGGCGTGCTGCCGTCGCGCGAATGGAAGGCCACGCGCAGCAAGGCCGGCTGGTTCCCGGGCGAGACGATCATCTCCGGCATCGGCCAGGGTTACTGGGCGGTGACGCCGATCCAGCTGGCCCACGCCCTCGCGACGTTCGCCGGCAAAGGCGTGCCGTACGCACCCCACCTGCTGATGGATACGCAGGACGGCGTGGACAGCGCGCGCGTACCGCAGGCCTTCCCGCCTACCGGTCCGTCGGTGATCCGCAAGTCAGCCGATTGGGACACCGTGAATGAGGGCATGGTCGCCGTGATCAACTCGACCGGCGGCACGGGCAACAAGGCGAAGCTGGGCATGGGCTTCCCCTACGTCATCGCCGGCAAGAGCGGCACGGCCGAGCGCTTTTCGCGTAAATCCGACGCGTACGACACCAACAAGAACACCGCTTATCTGGCCACGCGTCACCGTGCGTTGTTCATTGCGTATACGCCGGCGGAAGCGCCGAGGATCGCCGTGACCGTGGTGCTCGAGGCGGGTGCATGGGGCGCTGCGGATTCCGGCCCGATCGCGCGGAAGATTCTTGATCAGTGGGTCGTCGACGAGGGCGGCACGCGACCGACTGCCTTGCCGCCGGGCCCGATCACCTTGTCCGACGCACCGGCCGAAGCCGCGCCCGCCGACGCCGCGCCTGCGAGCGCAAGCTCCGTGCAGGGCGCGCAGCCGGCCGCACCGTCGAGCAGCGATCTGCCGCCCGACGACAACGGTGAGGATCAGTAGCCATGTTCGCCAATCTCTCCATGCGCCTCAAACGCTTCGGCCTGCGCCTGCTCACGCGGCCGCGCCTGGACTTGCCGCTGTTGCTGGCGCTGTTCCTGCTCGCCTGCGCCGGCCTGGCCACCCTCTACAGCGCCGGCAATGCCAACCTGTCACTGGTCGGCGGCCAGGCCGCTCGCTTCGTGCTCGGCGCGGTGCTGCTGGTGGTGATCTCGCGTATTCCGCCGCCGGTGCTGCGCTCGTGGACGCCGTGGCTCTACATGGGCAGCACGGCCCTGCTCGTGGTGGTCGCGGCGCTGGGTGAAGGGCGGGGCGCGTATCGCTGGCTCGACCTGGGTTTCATGCGCTTCCAGCCGTCCGAGCTGCTCAAACTGACCATGCCGATGATGGTCGCCTGGTACCTGCATCCGCGGCAGCTGCCGCCGGGCTGGAAGGACATCATCGTGGTCGGCCTGATGATCGCCGTGCCGGCTGCGCTGATCGCCGAACAGCCGGATCTCGGGACGGCGTTGCTCGTCGCCGCTGCCGGCGCCTTCGCGCTGTTCCTCTCGGGCATGGCCTGGTGGCGTATCGGCCTGCTCGTGGGTGGCGCGGGCGCGGCCATTCCCGTGGCCTGGCAGTTTCTCCACGAGTACCAGCGTAACCGCGTGCGCACGCTGCTGGACCCCGAATCGGATCCGCTTGGCAATGGCTGGCACATCATCCAGTCGAAGATCGCCGTGGGCTCGGGCGGTGTATTCGGCAAGGGCTGGCAGCACGGCACGCAGTCGCGCCTGGAATTCCTGCCCGAGCACACCACCGACTTCATTTTCGCAGTGTTCTCGGAAGAATTCGGGCTGGTCGGCGTTATCGCGATCATGCTGCTTTACGCCTTCATTATCGGCCGTTGCCTGTGGATCGCGATGAATGCTCGCGACACCTATTCGCGCCTGCTCGCCGGCGCGATCGGCATGAGCTTCTTTGTCTACGTGGCCGTGAACGGCGGCATGGTCGCGGGCATCCTGCCGGTGGTGGGCGTGCCGATGCCGCTGATCAGTTACGGCGGCACATCCGCGGTATCGTTGCTCACGGGCTTCGGCGTGCTGATGTCGATCCATGCCAACCGCAAGCTCCACGATTGATGCCTGAACGCTTCCCGAAGCGCGCCCCGGACGCGCCATTCCTGCGTGCTACGCTTCGGCGTATGGATGAAGTTCTCGCCGCGCGCCGCGCCCGCACCGTACGTTTATTCCCGCGCCTCGCCGGCGCGATGATCGCCTTCCCCCTGATGTTTGCCTCCGCGGCCTTTGCCGAGACCCATCCGGGCCAGGCGCAGCTCGTGAACGAAGTCGCGAAAGACACCGGCAAGAGCAAGGCCTCGCTGAACGCGATCCTCGATGGCGCGAAGATGCAGCAGTCCATCATCGACGCAATGAATCGTCCGGCGGAAGGCAAGCCGTGGCGCGATTACCGGCCGATCTTCCTCACCGAAGCACGGATCCAGGCCGGCGCCGATTTCTACCAGACCCATCGCGCGCTGCTCGACGCGATCGGCAAGAAATACGGCGTGCCGCCGGAATACATCGTGGCCATCGTCGGTGTGGAGACGTTCTACGGAAAGAACACCGGCAAGTACAAGGTGCTCGATGCGCTGGCCACGCTGGCGTTCTACTACCCCAAACGCGCGCCGTTCTTTCGTGAGCAGCTGAAAACGCTGCTGGAACTGCCGCCGAACCACCTCGCTGGCCCGCTGGATACCCTCACCGGCTCTTATGCCGGCGCGCAGGGCTGGGGCCAGTTCATGCCCTCGTCCATTCGCGACTGGGGCGTGGATTACGACGGCGACGGCAAGATCGACATGAAGGGCTCGATGGGCGACATCTTCGCCAGCGTGGCCAACTATTTCTCCCAGCACGGCTGGGAAACCGGCGGTCCGCTCGCCGTCCGCGCCCAGCCGGATTCGCGCGTGCGCGATCCCGCCGTGCCGAAGGACTGGCGCCCGGTGGCTCCGGTGGAAACCTTTGTCGCCGACGGCTTCGCGCCGTTGCAGCACCTCAATCCGGGGCGTGACGCGCAGTTGGTTCGTCTCGATGGGCCGAATGGCCCCGAGTACTGGTTCGTGTTCCAGAATTTTTACGTGATTACGACGTACAACCGTAGCCCGATGTATGCGATGGCAGTGAACCAGCTGGCGCAGGCGATCCGGGAACGGACGCATGGATCCGCGGGTCGATGACGTCGCTGGCCGGGGAGTCCGCGCTTCGCGGGAATCGCCGGCATAGCCGGCTCCCACACACCGCCGGCCCCCTGTGGGAGCCGCTTCAGCGGCGAAGCTCTGGTCCTATGTGGGAGCCGCTTCAGCGGCGATGGGTGCTCGCCACCAGGCTCATCCTCATCGGCCTGATCGCGCTTGTCCTTTCAGCCTGCGGCGGTTCAAAGAACTCACGCCCGTCATCGCGTGGCAGCAGTGGCTCCTCGTCATCGTCGCGCAGCAGCGGCAGTGGCGGTCGCGACGACATCAGCCGGTCGCAATCCTCTCGCTACCGCTCCAGCTCGGACAGCGTGCCGACCGAGATTCCGGATGTCAGCAAGCTGCCGGAGCCGGTGCCGAAGGTCGAGCCGCGCGCGCTCTACGGCAACAAGTCACCGTATTCCGTGCTCGGCCAGACCTACAACGTGCTGCCCACGCCGCGCGGTTACGTCGAGCGCGGCATCGCCTCGTTCTACGGCAACAAGTTCCACGGTTATAAAACCTCGAGCCTCGAGGAATACGACATGTACCAGTTCTCGGCGGCGCACAAGACACTGCCGCTGCCGAGCTACGCGCGTGTCACCAACCTCGAGAACGGCAAGAGCGTCATCGTCCGCATCAACGATCGCGGCCCCTTCCACGAGAACCGCATCATCGATTTGTCCTTCGCGGCGGCGGTGAAGCTGGGCGTGTGGCCGAAGGGTACCGGTCTGGTCGAAGTGCGCGCGATCGATCCGAGCGAAGCGAACAGCGATCGCGGCGCGCCGTACGTGAATACCGCGCCCAAGCCGTCGCCCGTGACGGCGCCGGTGCCGCCGTCGCGTCCCGCGTTTGTCGCCGCGCCGCCCGCCGCCCGCACGGCACCGACGCCGGAGATGGCGACCACGCCCCCGCCGTCGCGTGTCGTTGGCGGCATGGCTAGTGGCTCGACATTGGCGCTGGCTGGCGCCTCGCGGGCGCCCAGCGCGGCGATTTCCGCACCGGTGGGAACAGCGCCCGCCCGTTCCGGGCAGGGCGTTGGCGCGCCCGCTATGGCCGGGCAGGGTGCCACCTCGGCGCCTGAGGAGGGAGACGATGGCCCCGTGGCGGGGATGACGGGCGTTTCTGCGGCGGAAGCGCTGCCGCCGCTCCCCGGAGCGAAGACGTCGCCGAATTCATCCGCCGCTGCAGCCGGCGTGTCCTCCGCAGCCGCTACCGCGCCACGACCAGCCGGCCCCGCCCAGGGCCCGACCGTCGCCTCGGTGCCCGGCAAACCCACGATTTATCTCCAGGTCGGTGCGTTTTCCGACGTGGCGAACGCCAACCGTGTGGCCGACCAGCTGAACAAAGCAGGTCTTGGCCCTGTCAGTGTTATCGAGACCGCTATCGCCGGGCGCAGCGTGCGTCGTGTCCGCGTGGGCCCCCTGGCCGACGTGGACACCGCCGACCGCGTGACCGACCAGATCGCCGGGATGGGCCTGCCTCGCCCGTCGGTCGCGGTAGACTGACCTTCTTTTTTGTTGCTTTGACTGGATCGCTGAAACGATGAAGCTCTTCCCACGCTCCCTGTTCGCTTTCGCCGCCGCTGCGCTCGTCGCCGGCGTCACCGTGGCGCAGCAGACCCCGCCGCATCCCGCACCCGTTCCGCGCCCGGTCGTCCCCGAAGCGCCGGTGCCGCCGCCGCCGGACGTGGAGGGCAAGAGCTGGGTGCTGATGGATTACAACACCGGGCAGATCATCGCCTCGAAGGATCCGGACGTGCAGCTCGAGCCGGCCTCGATCACCAAGATCATGACCGACTACGTGGTTTCCGCGGAGCTGGGCAACGGCAAGATCCACAACAGCGATCCGGTCACGATCAGCGAGAACGCGTGGCGCGGCGGTGGTGCCAGCACCGACGGCTCGACCAGCTTCCTCAAGCTCAACAGCCAGGTGCCGCTGAAAGACCTGCTCTACGGCATGATCATCCAGTCCGGTAACGACGCCGCCATCGCGCTGGCCGAGCACACCGCGGGGTCCGAACCGGCGTTCGCCAACCTGATGAACGCGTACGCCAAGCAGATCGGCATGACGCATTCGCAGTTCCAGAATGCGTCCGGCTATCCGGTGGCCAACCACTACACGACCGCCCACGACATCGCGATCCTGTCGCGGGCGCTCATCCACGACTTCCCCGAGGATTACGCGATCTCGGCCGTGAAGGAGTTCGAGTGGAACGGCATCAAGCAGCACAACCGCAACCTGCTGCTGTGGCGCGATAACACCGTCGACGGTATCAAGACCGGTCACACCGCAGCCGCCGGCTATTGCCTGGCTGCTTCGGCGAAGCAGGGCGATGCCCGCATGATTGCCATCATCATGGGTGCCAGCAGTGAGAAGGGCCGCGCCGATGCCGCGCTGGCGCTGCTCAACTACGGTTTCCGGTTCTACGAATCGCACAAGCTGTACGAAGCCAACAAGCCGCTCGCCACGCCGAAGCTGTGGAAGGGCGCCGAGAACACCATCCCGCTCGGCGTTGCCGAAGACGCGCTGGTCTCGGTCAAGCGCGGCGACTACGACAAGCTCAAGGCCAACCTCGATATCCCGGCCACCCTGATCGCTCCCTTCAAGAAGGGCCAGCAGGTCGGTACGCTGCGCGTGACGCTCGACGGCCAGCCGGTGCTCACCACCCCGCTGGTGGCACTGAACGATGCACCGGAAGGCGGTTTCTTCTCGCGCCTCTGGGACACGATCATGCTGTGGTTCCACAGCGACAGCGACAAGAAGTAAGAGGACCCGACGATGCACGAGATCGACTTCGGCGATGCGCAGAAAGAAGGCAAGGGCTTCCAGTTCCCGGGCGAGTTCGAGATTACGGCCATCGGCAACGCCGCGGCCGGCCTCGACAAGCACGTCCCGGCGCTGCTCCACGGCATCGGTTTGGAAGTGCTCCACGAGACCCTGTCGACCAAGCTCACCCCGGCCGGTAATTACCAGTCGGTCACCGTGAGCTTCGTCGCACCGAGCCGTGAGAAGTACTTGGAAGCGCACAGCACGCTGCGCGCTGACGAGAATATTCGCTTCACGATGTAAAGCGGTTTCCCTCGGGACAGCTCTCTGTGGGAGCCGCGCTGTGTGGGAGCCGCTTCAGCGGCGATTGGGTGCTCGAGTCAGCCTTGCCGGCTGCCGCCGGATCGCCGCTGAAGCGGCTCCCACAAAGAGCCGAGTCCTCTGGGCAGAGTTGTTCCTGCAGCCTTGTAACGCTGCGGGCCAGCCCACAACTCCTCGACATCCCCTCCGACCCGATCCCGATGACCCTCCCCCTCAACGTGCGCCGGCTGGGGCGCGTCCCCTACGAATCCACCTGGAAGGCCATGAGCGCCTTCACCGACAACCGCACCGACGACACCGTCGACGAGCTGTGGCTGCTGGAGCATGACCCGGTGTTCACCCTGGGCCAGGCGGGTAAGGAAGAGCACGTGCTGGCGGCGGGGGACATTCCCGTAGTGCGCGTGGACCGGGGCGGCCAGGTGACCTATCACGGTCCCGGCCAGATCGTGGCCTACCCGATGATCGACCTGCGCCGTGTCGGCGTGGGCGTGCGCGAGCTGGTCAACCGGATCGAGCAGGCCATCATCGACACCATGGGCGAATGGAATATCGGCGCCGAGCGCCTCGAAGGCGCCCCGGGCGTCTACGTGGCCGGGGCCAAGGTCGCGGCCCTCGGGCTGCGCATCCGCCGGGGCTGCAGCTTCCACGGGCTGGCCTTCAACGTGGACATGGACCTCGAGCCCTATCACCGCATCAATCCCTGCGGCTACAAGGGTTTGGAAGTCACCCAGGTGCTAGACTTAGGCGGTCCGTCACGGTTGGCGGACGTGGAAGACGTCTTGGTACAGGAATTCTGCAAGCAGTTTGGCTTCCACGCCGTGTCAGCCGAACCCTCCCTCCCCGAACTCCCCGCCCGCATTGCGGTCTGAGGTCGTAGCCGTTATGAGCCATACCTCCACTTCCCCCTCCCGCAGCATCCCCATCGCCGTTGTCGACAAACCCGGCGAGAAGATGCTCGGTAACGACAAGATCGCGCTCAACCGCGCGAACTTCGATACCGACGTGCCCACGCTGCGCAAGCCCAGCTGGATCCGCGTGCGCCTGCCCCAGGGCAACGCCGTGCAGCAGCTGAAGGCGCGCCTGCGCGAGAACTCGCTGGTCACGGTGTGCGAAGAAGCGTCCTGCCCGAATATCCACGAGTGCTTCTCCAAGGGCACCGCCACCTTCATGATCCTCGGCGAGGTCTGCACCCGCCGTTGCTCGTTCTGCGACGTGGCCCATGGCCGGCCGCAGCCGCCGGATCCGCTCGAGCCGGCGCGCCTGGCCGAGACCATCCGCGACATGCGCCTGAAGTACGTGGTGATCACCTCGGTCGACCGCGACGACCTCCGCGACGGCGGTGCCGAGCATTTCGCCTCGTGCATCCGCGCGGTGCGCCACGCCAGCCCGAACATCCGCATCGAGATCCTCACCCCGGATTTCCGTGGCAAGGGCCGGATGGAGCGCGCGCTCGAAGTGATGAAGGACTTCCCGCCGGACGTCTTCAACCACAACCTCGAGACCGTGCCGCACCTGTATCGCGAAGTGCGTCCGGGCGCCGATTACCAGTGGTCGCTCGATCTGCTCAAGCGTTTCAAGGCACAGCACCCGGAAGTCCCGACCAAGTCCGGCATCATGCTGGGCCTGGGCGAAACCCTGGAGCAGGTGCTCGAAACCATGCGCGATCTACGTAACCATGACGTGGACATGATCACCATCGGCCAGTACCTGCAGCCGACGGCGCATCACCACCCGGTGGTCCGTTACTGGACGCCGGACGAATTCGAGGCGCTGCGCGTCGCCGGTGAAGAGATGGGCTTCGGCCATGTCGCTTCCGGCCCGTTGGTGCGATCCTCCTACCATGCCGACCTGATGGCTCACGCCGCCGGCGTCGTCGAATAAACGCCCCAAAGCACCCCGAGGCTTCGACTACATGACCCTTCGTCCCGCGATCGCCCTCCTGCTGGCCCTCTCCGCCGCGGGTGTCCAGGCACAGACAGCCGCCCCGCAGCAGCCGGGTGCGACCGCGCCGGCGACGAAGGCCTCCACGCCACAGCCGAAAGACGCCTCCGAAGCGGCGACCTCGCCGGAGCCGCAGCGCAAGGAATCGAGCCTGCCGCTGAAGCCGACGGCCGCTGAAACCCAGGCCTCGCAGCTGTCGGCGCGGTTCCTCACGCGCTTTCACTACCAGGCCCAGCCGCTCGACGACGCCATGTCGGCCAAGATCTACAAGGCCTACTTCGACGCCCTCGACAGCGAAAAAGTCTTCTTCACCCAGGAAGACATGGACAAGTTCGCGCCGCTGAAGACCCAGTTCGACGACGCGATCTGGAACCAGGACCTCAGCGGTCCGTTCTCGGTGTTCAACCTGTACATCACGCGCGCCGTGGATCGCATGAACTACGCGCGCGGCCTGCTGAAGAAGGGCTTCGACTTCAGCGGCAACGACAGCTTCAACTTCGATCGCAAGAAAGCCGTGATCCCGAAGAACCAGGCCGAGCTCGACGACGTCTGGCGCAAGCGCACCATGAACGACTGGCTGCGCCTGAAGCTCGCCGGCAAGAGCGACGACGACATCCGCAAGACGCTCGATAAGCGCTACGCCACCTACATCAGCCGCGTGCGCCAGCTGGACGACGAAGACGCGACGCAGGCCTTCATGACCGCGTACGCCAATTCGACCGACCCGCACACCGACTACCTCGGCCCCCGCGCCGCGGACGCTTTCGACATCGCCATGCGCCTGTCGCTGGAAGGTATCGGCGCGGTGCTGCAGGCGCGCGACGACTACACCACCATCCGCGAACTCGTTCCGGGCGGCCCGGCCAGCAAGTCCGGCAAGATGAAGGCGGGTGACCGCATCGTCGCCATCGGCCAGGGCGAAACCGGCCCCATGGTCGACGTGGTCGGCTGGCGCCAGGACGACGTGGTCAAGCTGATCCGTGGCAAGAAAGACACCACGGTTCGCATCGAGATTCTTCCGGCCGATGCCGGCGTCGACGGCAAGCACGACGTCGTCACGCTGGTGCGCAAGAAGGTCACGATGGAAGAGCAGGCCGCCAAGTCGAAGGTCATCGACGTGAAGGACGGCGACGTCACGCGCAAGATCGGCGTGATCGACCTGCCTACGTTCTACCAGGACTTCGGTGCCCGCAAGAACGGCGACCCCAACTTCAAAAGCGCCACCCGCGACGTGTCCAAGCTCCTCACCGAGCTGAAGGCGCAGAAGGTCGAGGGCGTGGTCATCGACCTGCGTAACAACGGCGGCGGTTCGCTGTCCGAAGCCACCGAGCTCACCGGTCTGTTCATCGACACCGGCCCGGTCGTGCAGGTGCGCGACGCGCGCGGCCAGATCGACGCGCAGGGCGACGATGCCCCGGGCATGTCGTGGGACGGACCGATGGCCGTGCTGGTCAATCGTGGTTCGGCATCGGCATCGGAAATCTTCGCTGCCGCGATCCAGGATTACGGCCGCGGCGTGATCATCGGCGAGCCCACCTTCGGCAAGGGCACCGTGCAGAACCTGGTCGACCTCGACAAGTTCGGCAAGTCCGTTACCGGCGAAACCGCCAAGTACGGCGAGCTCAAGATGACCATCGCCGAGTTCATTCGCATCAACGGCGACAGCACTCAGTTGAAGGGTGTGACGCCGGACGTCATGTTCCCGCAGAACGGCGATGCGAAGGAATTCGGTGAGTCCACCTACGACAACGCGTTGCCGTGGCGTCACATCGATCCGGCCGACTACAAGCCGGTCGCCGACCTCAAGCCGATCGTCGGCCCGCTCAACGCCAAGCACGAAGCACGCGTCGCGAATTCGCCGGCGTGGAAGCTCATGCTCGACGAAATGGCCGAGTACAAGAAGCTCCGCGACAAGACCGACATCTCGCTGAACTTCGCCGCACGCCAGGCCGAGCGGAAGCAGTACGACGCGCTGCAGACCGACTTCCGTAACCGCCGCAAGGCGATCTTCGGTGGCGACGGCAGCGCGGCGGATGCCGCCGACGACGCGAACAACGGTGACGACGGCCTCAACGCCAACGAGCGCAGCCTGAAGACCGAGATCAAGGCGGAAGCCGATGCGAAGAAGGCCAAGGACACGCCACTCGACGAAGCCGCCCACATCGTTGGTGATGAGGTTTCGCTGATCAAGGCCGATCCGAAGGTTGCCGCGCAGGTGTTGCCGTACGGCGGAAAGAAGATCGACAGCCCGCAAACGGCACTGGTGCCGCAGAGCCCACCGGCCGCGACCACCCCGTAAACGAGAAGCCCGCCACCGGCGGGCTTCTCGTTATATAGAGCCGGCTTCATGATGTAGAGCCAGCTTCATGTGGGAGCCGCTTCAGCGGCGATGCTCTTGGCCCCGCCTCCTGTGGGAGCCGCTTCAGCGGCGATGTTCTTGCAAGCACCCATCGCCGCTGAAGCGGCTCCCACACAAAGCGATCCCTGCTAGCCTCGGTCCCGAATTAGACACCGCAGGAGGCACAGCCCATGAACGATTTCCTCGACAATCTCGGCATCCACGCCGCGACGCGCGCATTGATCGTCACGTATTCCATCCGCATCGGTCTCGCCGTGCTGTTGTTGTTGATCGGCTTCTGGATCGCTGCACGCATCGCCAATCTCGGCCGCCGCGCACTCGAACGTGCCCGCGTCGACGTCACGCTCGCGATGTTCCTGCGCAACATCATCTACGGCATCCTCATTGCGCTGTTGCTGATCCAGGTGCTCGGCATGGCCGGCATCCCGACGGCCTCGTTCATCGCCGCGATCGGCGCCGCCGGCCTCGCCATCGGCCTGGCCCTCAACAGCTCGCTGTCCAACCTCGCCTGGGGCGTGTTGCTGATTCTGTTCCGTCCGTTCCGCGTCGGTGACCACGTCACCATCGGCGGTGTCGAAGGCGACGTGCAGAGCGTGAACCTCATGCACACCTACCTCATCACCCCCGACAACCGCCAGGCGGTGCTGCCGAACGCCAAGGTCGGCGGTGACGCGATCATCAACTTCAACGTGCGCGGCACGCGTCGGTTCGAGATCAAGGTCGGCATCGGCTACAACGACGACATCGGAAAGGCCATGGAAACGGTGCGTGACCTCTTCGCTGCCGACGAGCGGATCCTCAAGGATCCGAAGCCGGGCGTGTGGACCGAGGCCCTCGGCGATTCCAGCGTCAACCTGGTGATCCGCGGCTGGGCCGCCACCGGCGACCTGTGGGAAACGCAGACCACACTGATCCGCAGCATCAAGGAGCGCTTCGATGAGGCCGGGATCACCATTCCGTACCCGCAGAGCGAAATCCGGCTGGTCGGCGCGCCCGCGGCAGAGCCGAAACCCGAGTAAGCCGGGGAAGGGGCGTTGCGGGGGAGCCGCTCTGTGGGAGCCGCTCTATGTGGGAGCCGCTTCAGCGGCGATAGCCAGGTTGCCCCAGAGCATCGCCGCTGAAGCGGCTCCCACACTAGAGCCTGATCGGCTCTCCCAGGACGGGGAGGGCTCTGAAGTGGTCCGCCTCCCACAATGGTTCTAGCTGAAATACAGCCAAACAACTGTTTGAATCGTGGGAAACGGCGTCCGAGGGATTACAATCGACCGGTTGCGCCGTCCAGCGGCGCCCGTCCTTCCCCCGCCGGTGGGTTTGCCGCCCGCCGACGCCTGCTCCAGGAGTTCCTATGGCCGACGTCAAAGAAGCCCGTGTCCCCGATATCGGTGGCAGCGCGGTCCCCGTCATTGAAATCATGGTCAAGGTCGGCGATCGCGTCGAGAAAGACCAGAGCCTGGTGACGCTCGAATCCGACAAGGCCACGATGGAAGTGCCGGCGCCCTTCGCTGGCGTCATCAAGGAGCTGAAGGTCAAGGTCGGCGACGAAGTCGACGAAGGCCACGTGATCGCGCTGGTCGAAGCCGACGGCGATGCCCCGGCTGCCGAGGCCCCGAAGGCGGAAGCGCCGAAGGCCGAAGCCGCGAAGGCTGACGCCGCGAAGGCTGACGCGCCCAAGGCCGCTGCACCGGCGTCAGCTCCGGCCGCCGCCAAGGCGCCGTCCGCGTCGAAGTCCTCCGGTCCGGTCAACGTCACCGTGCCCGACATCGGCGGCAAGCCGGTGCCGATCATCGAGCTGATGGTCAAGGTCGGCGACACCGTCACCAAGGACCAGAGCCTGATGACGCTCGAGTCCGACAAAGCCACGATGGACATCCCCGCGCCGGCCGCCGGCGTGATCAAGGAACTCAAGGTCAAGGTCGGCGACGAGGTCAACGACGGCGACCTGATCGCGGTGCTGGAAGGCGAGAGTGGCGACGCTGCTGCTGAAGCCGACGCACCGGCTGCTCCGGCCGCCGACAAGCCGGCTGCTTCCGCCGCCAAGTCCGACGCACCGGCGAAGAGCGAGGCCGCACCCGCGCCCGCCGCGTCCGACGCCCAGGCAGGCGGTACGCCGCGCACGCCGCCGGTGTCGTTCGACGCCAGCGTCGTGATGCCGGACTCCGCCCCTTACGCCAGCCCGGCCGTGCGCGCGTTCGCTCGCGAGCTCGGCGTGGACGTGGCCCAGGTCAAGGGCAGCGGCCGTGGTGGTCGCATCCAGCGTGAAGACATTTCCGGTTACGTGAAGCAGGTCATGAGGGCCGGCGTGCCGTCGTCGGCCGGTGGCGCGGTTGCCGGCGGTAACGGCCTCACGTTGCTGCCGTGGCCGAAGGTCGACTTCTCGAAATTCGGCGAAGTGGAAGAAAAGCCGCTCGGCCGCATCCCGAAGATCTCGGCCGCGAACCTTGCCCGCAACTGGGCGATGATCCCGCACGTCACGCAGTTCGAAGACGCCGACATCACCGAGCTGGAAGCCTTCCGCAAGAAGCTCGGCGAAGAGAACAAGGACCTCAAGGTCTCGCCGCTCGTCTTCCAGATCAAGGCCGTCGTCGCCGCGTTGAAGAAATTCCCGCAGTTCAACGCGTCGCTCGACGCCGCGGGCGAAACGCTCACGCTGAAGAAGTACTTCAACGTCGGTATCGCCGTGGATACGCCGGATGGCCTCGTCGTTCCGGTCATCCGCGACGCGGACAAGAAGGGCCTGCTCGAACTCGCCGCCGAACTCAGCGAGATTTCGAAGAAGGCGCGCGACAAGAAGCTCACCGCCGCCGACATGCAGGGCGGCTGCTTCTCGATCTCCTCGCTCGGTGGCATCGGCGGTACGGCGTTCACGCCGATCGTCAACGCACCGGAAGTAGCGATCCTCGGCGTTTCCAAGGCGGCGATGAAGCCGGTCTGGAACGGCAAGGAATTCGCACCGCGCCTGATCCTGCCGCTGTCGCTCTCGTACGACCATCGCGTTATCGACGGCGCGCTGGCGGCACGCTTCGCGGTCTTCCTTGCCAACCAGCTCGGCGACATCCGTCGCCTGCTGCTCTGACGGGGGCGCACGCACATGGCTAACACGATTGAACTGAAAGTCCCGGACCTCGGCGGTTCGCACGACGTGCCGGTCATCGAAATCCTGGTGAAGGTGGGTGACACCGTCGCCAAGGACCAGAGCCTGGTCACGCTCGAATCCGACAAGGCCACGATGGACGTACCGGCCTCGCAGGCGGGCACCATCGTCGAGATCAAGGTCAAGATCGGCGATGCGCTCAACGATGGCAGCGTGATTGCGCTGATCGAAGCCGAGGCTGGCGCTTCGGCGTCGGCGTCGGCTGAGAAGCCGGCGGCTGACAAGGCTGCCGCTGCCGCTGCCTCGGCTGCGAAGCCGGCTGCTGCGTCTGCACCGGCGGCCGCTGCCGCCAAACAGCCTGCCACGCCATCCACTAACGGAACGGTGTCAGAAGCCCCGGCCCCGGCTCCCAAGGCGACGTCCGCCGCACCGAAGGCTGCCCCCGACTCCGGTCGCAAGGCCGACATCGAATGCCAGCTCGTCGTCCTCGGCTCCGGCCCGGGCGGCTATACGGCCGCGTTCCGCGGTGCCGACATCGGCCTGGATACCGTGCTGGTCGAGCGTTACGCCATCCTCGGTGGCGTCTGCCTCAACGTCGGCTGCATCCCGTCGAAGGCACTGCTGCACGCGGCCGCGGTGATCGACGAGGCGGAAGCCATCGCCGCGCACGGCATCACCTTCGGCAAGCCGACCATCGACCTGGACAAGCTTCGCTCGTTCAAGGAAAAGGTGGTCGCCAAGCTCACCGGCGGTCTCGGCCAGATGGCCAAGGCGCGCAAGGTCCGCACCGTCACCGGCGTCGGCACCTTCATCTCGCCGAACGAAATGGAAGTCCAGACGGCCGAGGGCACCAAGCTCATCCGTTTCGAGAACGCCGTCATCGCGGCCGGCTCGCAGTCGGTCAAGCTGCCTTCGTTCCCGTGGGACGACGAGCGCGTGATCGACTCGACCGGCGCCCTTGAACTGCGCGACGTGCCCAAGACCATGCTCGTGGTCGGCGGCGGCATCATCGGCCTGGAAATGGCCACGGTGTACGCGCGCCTGGGTTCCGAAGTCACGGTGGTCGAGCTCGCCGACCAGCTCATGCCGGGCGCGGATCTCGACCTGGTCAAGCCGCTGCAGGCGCGCATCGCCAAGCGTTACAAGGGCATCCACCTCAAGACCAAGGTCGTCGAGGCGAAGGCCACCAAGGCCGGCATCGAAGTCACCTTCGAAGGCGAGAGCATCCCGGAAACGAAGGTGTTCGATCGCGTGCTGGTTTCCGTCGGCCGCTCGCCGAACGGCAACAAGGTCGGTGCGGACAATGCCGGCGTGGAAGTCACCGATCGCGGTTTCATCCCGGTCGATCGCCAGATGCGCACCAACGTGAAGCACATCTTCGCCATCGGCGACCTCGTCGGCCAGCCCATGCTAGCGCACAAGGCCACGCACGAAGCCAAGGTCGCCGCCGAAGCGGCCGCCGGCCAGAAGAGCTTCTTCGACGCACGCGTGATTCCGTCGGTGGCCTATACCGACCCGGAAATCGCCTGGGTTGGCGTGACCGAGCGCGAGGCCAAGGAAAAGGGCCTGAAGATCGGCGTCGGCAAGTTCCCCTGGGCAGCCTCCGGCCGCGCCATCGGCATCGACCGCACCGAAGGCTTCACCAAGCTGCTGTTTGATGAAGAGACCCACCGCATCGTTGGTGCAGGCATCGTCGGCGTCCACGCCGGCGACCTCATCTCCGAACTCGCGCTCGCCATCGAGATGGGTGCCGAAGCCGGCGACATCGGCCGCACCGTCCACCCGCACCCCACGCTCGGCGAATCCGTCGGCATGGCCGCCGAGGTGTACGAAGGCACGATCACCGACCTGTACATCCCGAAGAAGAAGTAACGCACGCTCACCCGCGGTGCCGGATGGCATCGCGGGGGAGACGTCGGGTTGCATCGTGGGGTGATGAATACATCACCCCATTCGCGCGATGTCCGTCGCGGCCGTGTGTCCGAACCTGGCCGCATCTACCTGATCACCGCCGTCGCCTGGAATAGGGCGCCGTTGTTCCGTGACGTCGCCACCGCCCGTCGTACTTCGCGCATCTGCCACTCCCCTGCAACCTGGAAAGACGCCACCTGCCTGGCCTGGGTCCTGATGCCCGACCACTGGCATGGCCTGGTCGAGCTTCATGACGGCGACCTTTCGCGCGTTGTCGCGCGATACAAAGCGATGGTCTCCAGTTCCATCAAGCGGTCGACGGGGCGGAAGTCGCCCGTGTGGCAGAAGTCGTTCCACGATAGAGCGCTTCGCAAAGAAGACGATGTAAAGGCCGCTGCGCGCTACATCATTGCGAACCCATTACGAGCCGGCCTCGTAACGCGCCACGGCGACTACCCCTACTGGAATGCCACCTGGTTGTAGCGCCGCTCCCTGTGGGAGCCGCTTCAGCGGCGATTGTGGGAGCCGCTTCAGCGGCGATCCCGCGGCAGCGGGCAAGCTTGCGGCAACCTGGCTATCGCCGCTGAAGCGGCTCCCACAAAAAACGCGCTCCACCGAAGCAGCTTCTGCACCCAGCGTCAGAAAAACCTCACCCACGCTCCCACAAGCTCCTGCTCTTATGGCATCGTCCGGGGATGTCTGCCCCTCAGCCTGCTCACTACCTCCGTCGCCTCGGCATCTGGGATGCCGCGATGATCGTCATTGGCGGTGTTATCGGCGCGGGTATTTTCCGTACGCCGGCCACCGTGGCCCAGCTGACCAGTTCGGGTGGGGAAGTCATCCTGCTCTGGACGCTTGGCGGGCTGCTTACCCTAGCCGGGGTGCTGTGTTACGCCGAGCTCGGTGCGCGGCGGCCGCAGGCGGGTGGGACGTATGTGTACCTGCGCGAGGCCTTCGGTCAGTTGCCGGCGTTCCTGTTCGGCTGGACCATGGCGCTCATCAACTACCCGGGCAGCGTGGCCGCGGTGGCGACCACGTTCGCCGACTACGCGTGTCGGGCGATGGGCTTGCCGCACGAATGGGTGAAGCCGCTGGCGGTCGGGGCGATCAGCTTCATTGTCGCGGTGAATCTGTTCGGTATTCGTGCCGGTGCCCTGGTGCAGAACATCTTCACCGTGCTCAAACTGGGTGCCGTGGCGCTGCTGATCGTCGTCGGCCTTTTCCTGGCGAAGGGCCACCTCGGCGCCGCGTTCGCGGCAGATCCGACACACGACGTGCCAGCGAGCACGATCATCGGCGCGCTCCTTCCCGCCATGTTCGCTTACGGTGGCTTCCACTATCTCAACGACCTCGCCGGGGAAGTGCGGGATCCGCAGCGAACCTTGCCGCGTGCGTTGGGGCTCGGCATGGCCAGTGTCGTCGTCTGCTACGTGCTGGTGAATATCGCCTACATGGCCGGCCTCGGTCACGCCGGGCTCGCTGCGAGCACGGCCCCGGCAGCCGACCTGATGCGCCGCGTCTTCGGCGAATCCGGTGCGACGATCATCGCCGTCGGCATCGCGTGCTCCACCTTCGGTTACTGCAGCATCGCCATTGCCGGCGGTGCGCGCGTGTTGCAGGTGATGAGCGCAGACGGGATGTTCTTCAAACCGATCGCACGAATCGAACCGCGTACGGGTGCGCCGCAGTTTGCACTGGTGGCGCTGGGCGGCTGGGCGATCGTGTTGCTGGTCTCTGGCAGCTTCAATGCGCTGCTCAATTACACGACCGTGGGCGAGTGGTTGTCGCATGCGTTCGGCATCGCGACCATTTTCTGGTATCGCAAGAAATTGAAGTCGGAGCCGTCGCCGTATCTGGTGCCGGGGTATCCGGTGTTGCCGCTGGTGTTTACGGTCACGGTGCTGTGCGTGATCGGGGCGACGGCGGTTACGGAACCCGGGGATGCGGGGATGAGTTTGTTGATCATCGCGCTGGGGGTCCCGGTGTTTTATTTCTGGCGGAAGCGGTTGGGGCATCGCCGCTGAAGCGGCTCCTACAGGGGTAGAGCATCGCCGCTGAAGCGGCTCCCACAGGGATAAAGCATCGCCGCTGAAGCGGCTCCCACAGGGATAAAGCATCGCCGATGAATCGGCTCCTACCGGCCAATGGCTCGCGGTAGGAAGTTTCACGGTTGGCGTGGCAGCATCGGGGGATGCGTACACTTATTTCGCTTTTGCTTTTGGGTGCCAGTGTGTCGGCGCAGGCCGCTACGGTGGATCTTGCTCATCCGGATGCCGTGCGTGTGACGCCGAAGGGTGCGACGCTGGATCCCACGGTGCGCAAGGCGGCGGACGGCAGTGACCTTGTCGCCGTCACGTTCCAGCCGTCGCCATCGCCATCGCTGGTGATCGCCCCGAAGCAGGGCACGTGGGCCTGGCCGGCAGATGGCGCCATGCGACTGCGCGTGCAGAACGGCATGCCCTGGCCGGTGACGCTCATCGTCGACATCGCATCGAACGGCAAGCACACGACGACCACGGTCGGCGTACCGCCGGGGCCGCCGCAAACGCTTTCTGTATCGTTGAAGCCGACGTCGCCGCGTGCGTTCGGCATGCAGGTTGGGCCACCTATGCCCTACGACGAGGGCAAGGAAAAGTATCTCGTCGCGACGGCTGTCGAAGGTAACGTCGACGCGGGCGCGATCACGTCGGTGACGCTGTCGATGCCACAACCCGGCGCGGCGCAGACCCTGCTGTTCGGTAAGCTCGATACGACGTCCAACGACGACGATCTGCGTCACGCCTATACGGCGATCGTCGATCGCTACGGTCAGTACACGCGCAGCACGTGGCCGGAGAAGATCGACAGCGACGCCGCGCTCAAGCAGCGTGCGAACGCTGTGCAGGCCGCTGCCGCCAACATCAAAGGCCTCGATAAATACGGTGGCCGCACCGATCTCCCCGCGCTACAGACCACCGGCTGGTTCCACACCCAGAAACAGGGCGACCGCTGGTGGCTGGTCACACCGGAAGGCCACGCCTTCTTCTCGCTCGGCGTGAACGCCGTGAACATGACAGACGGCCGTACCTATGTGCAGGGCCGCGAGTTCATGTTCGCCGACCCTGCTTCGGCGAACGGCCCGTTCGGCGGTACGTCGGACAGTCGCAGCGACGCCGGTTCGCAGCGCGACAACGGCATGAATCACGGTCGCTGGTGGGATGTCTACGCGAACAACGTCGCGCGCTCGCTAGGCGATCATCCCGAAGACGCGTGGCGCAAACGCACGGTCGATCGCCTGAAGGCCTGGCGTTTCAACACGCTCGGCAACTGGAGCGATCCGGGCTTCGCCAGCGATCACCGCATGGCTTACACCGTGCCGATCCTCATCCACGGCGACTTCAATACGGTGAGCACGGGCTACGACTACTGGGGGCGCATGCCGGATCCCTTCGACCCGCGCTTCGTCAAAGCGACCGAAGCCGCCGTCAGCGCCGCGACGAAGAGCGTGCGTGACGATCCCTGGCTGCTCGGCTACTTCGCCGACAATGAACTCGCGTGGGCAGGGCAGGGACCGCAAGGACGCTGGGCGCTCGCTGTCGGCAGTCTTGCACAAGGTCCTGAGAGTCCGGCGAAGCAGGCCTTTCTCGCGTATCTGAAGAAGACGCACGGTGACGTTGCGGCGTTTGCCAAGGCGTGGGGCGTCGAAGCGGGTTCATGGGATCAGGTTGCCGCGAAGGGCTTCAAGGCGCCGGACCCGAGCGAAGCGCATCCTGCGGTGGCAGTCGACTACATCGCCTTCCTCAAGCTTTACGCAGGCCAGTACTTCCGCACCGTGGCGCAGACGCTGAAGAAAGCCGATCCGCACCATCTCTTTCTCGGCGGACGACTCGCTGTGCGTACGCCGGAGACCGAAGAAGCAAGTGCGGCTTACGCCGATGTAACCAGCATCAACACCTACACGGACCTGCCGGAGCATGGCTTCGACGTAGTGGCATTCCACAAGCTGGACAAGCCGGTGATGATCACCGAGTTCCACTTTGGCTCGGCGGATCGTGGGCCGTTCGGTAATGGCGTTGCCGCCGTCGGTAGCGAAGACGAGCGGGGCAAGGCCTACGCGCGCTTCGTGGATGCTGCCGTGGCATCGGGCGTCATCGTGGGCACGCACTGGTTCCAGTACGTCGACCAGCCGGTGACCGGTCGTATCCTCGACGGTGAGAACGCCCATATCGGGCTGGTCGGTATTACCGACATCCCGTTCGAGGGTTTTACGCGCGCCGTCACCGACGCGAACGCGCGCTCAGGCGGCGGGCGCTAGCTGCAGGCCATTGCGGGTTTCGCGGGCGACTTCACGGCCGAAGGCGTAAGCCAGCGGCTCGGCGAGGCCGACGATGGCGCTCAGCGCCACGTTCTGGTTCACCGCGTAGCTCATCGAAAAGGCGATGCTGAAATGCGTCGCCGCGTACTTGATCTTCCTGGTCATGGCCAGACTCTCCAATAAGAATGACTCTCATTATGGGGATGCCAGTCGCCGAGTCCAACTGATGGTTCGCATCGAATCGATAGGGAATTCCTATCGACGACGACCCCCTACCGGCGAATCGTCGTCCCGATCACCATTGCCACGACCATAACCAGGGCGACCGCCATGCAGGCGCTGGTCGGCTTGACCCGGCGCGCGTCGATCCGTGGGACGAGGCGCCAGATGAGAAAGACGCCGATCAGCATGTCCAGGACCAGCGAGGCACGCATCCAGGGCAGGACGAAGACGGACTGTCCCGGTGCCTGGCCGTGCTGTGCGGCGATCACCAGGCCGCCCGTAAGCACCGCGATGAGGGCCCAGATGAGGCTGGCCATGTAGGCGCGGTTGAACACCACCGGCGTCTTCTCAAGAAAGCGTAGGGCGAGCCAGACGATCAGGGCAGGGATGACGGCGGCAGCGCTGGAGTAGATCACCCACCAGATGGCAGCGGAGAGGAAGGTCAGGAGAGGTTGGGTCACTTCGTTTTCCGTCAGTACGCCGGGCCGAAGCGGCCAAGTGCCTTGCTCATCAACCATGCCGGTCCGATCAGCAGGTACTGGAGGTCGGTGAGGAACGACGGCCGGCGTCCTTCGATCTTGTGTCCGATGAACTGGCCGATCCACGCCACCACGAACACCCCGACGGCCAGCCAGAGCAGGCCGCTGCTACCGATGCTGCGATAAAGCGAGTCGGTGACCAGCGCCAGTGACAAAAAGGCGCCGGCCATGGCCAGGCCGATCCGTCGCGACAGGCGGTAGTAGTAGAAGCAGAAGGCCAGGAACATGGCGAGCACGGCCCACAGGCCCGGACGACCGAGCCACCCCGGCACCGGGATGAGCCAGATCAGGGCGACCACTGTCCACGTGATCGCCGGCACGCAGATCCAGTGGATCAGCCGGTTCGTCGGATTCTGGTGATCCGCTGCGTAGTTGTTGAACCAGGTGGCTGCGTCGCGCATGGTCGTACCCCCGTAAGAACCGTCTGACGAGAGCTTAGTCCAGTCGGATGCCCGCGAGCTTGTCCAGCGCCTCGGCATACTTGGCGGCCGTGCCATCGATGACGTCCGCCGGCACCTTCGGCGCGGGCGGCGTCTTGTTCCAGCCGATCTGCTCGAGGTAGTCGCGGACGAACTGCTTGTCGTAGCTGGGCGGGCTGATGCCCACCTGGTATTCGTCGGCCGGCCAGAAGCGCGAGGAGTCCGGGGTGAGCATCTCGTCCATGATGTGCAGCACGCCGTTCTCATCCGTGCCGAACTCGAACTTGGTGTCCGCGATGATCACACCGCGCTCGGCGGCGTAGGCTGCGGCCCAGGCGTAGATCTCGAGCGTGGCCTTGCGCACCGCGTTCGCCATGTCTTCGCCGACCAGCGCGACGACGGCGTCGAAGCTGACGTTCTCGTCATGATCGCCGACAGCGGCCTTGGTCGACGGGGTGAAGATGGGCTCCGGCAGCTTCGCTGCCATGGGCAGGCCTGCCGGCAGCTTGATGCCGCAGATGTCGCCGGTGGCCTGGTACGACTTCCAGCCCGAGCCGATGATGTAGCCACGCGCGATGGCTTCGACCGGCACCGGCTTCAGGCGCTTGGTGATCACGGCGCGCTTCGCGTACAGCGCCGCGTCCACACCGGCCGGCAGCACCGAGGCGACGTCCTCGCCAGTGAGATGATTCGGAATGATGTGCGCGGTCTTGCCGAACCAGAAGTTGGAGATCTGGGTGAGCATCTCGCCCTTGCCCGGAATCGGGTCGGGCAACACCACGTCGAACGCCGAAAGCCGGTCCGTCGCTACCATGAGCAGGCGGTTACCCGGCAGGGCGTAGACGTCGCGGACCTTGCCGCGATGGATGAGGTCCAGGCCCGGCAGGTCGGATTGGCTCAGGGTCGTAGGCACGGCGGGGACTCCGGGGTAGGGCGGTTCGAGCCGTCTATTGTAACGGCGGCGCTGCCCGGAAGACTGCCCGGAGGGAGCCGCTTCACTGTGGGAGCCGCTTCAGCGGCGATCCCGCGGCAGCGGGGCAGGTTGAGGCAAGCACCCTATCGCCGCTGAAGCGGCTCCCACACAGAGCAGCATCGGCAGCAGCATAGGCAGCAGCACAGGCAGCAGCACTGGCAGCAGCACAGGCAGCAGCACGCAAAGCGCACTCTGACAGGGCCTGTGGCTCTGCGCCTGCTAGAATTTACGGTTACTGCCCCCATTGCCCTGCCATGCGAATCCTCACGACCGCGGCGCTTGCCCTGGCCTTATCCGCCCCTGTCCTTGCGACGCCGCCTGCAAAGCCGGCGCGTCTCGGGCTGTGCGCGGCGTGTCATGGCGAGGACGGCATGGCACGCATTCCCGGCGCACCTAACCTGGCCGGACAGAAACTCGATTACCTGCGCGAAGCATTGCGCCAGTACCGCGACGGCCGCCGCGACATCCCCGTGATGCGCGCCGCGACCGGCCCCCTCACCGATGCGGAACTGGACCAGCTTGCCCAGTGGTTCTCCGCGCAAACCCCATCCAGAGCGGCTCCATGAATTTTACCGGTACCTTCATCGGCATCGTCGCGGGTATCTGGTTGACCCACAACCTGCTCGGCGCCCTCATCGGCGGCGCCCTCGGCTTCATGTTCGACGCCAGTCGCCAGCAGAACCAGCGCCGACGCGCACCTACGCAAGGCGGCTACATCTCGCCGCTGTTTACGCTGATCGGCGCCGTGGCCAAGGCCGACGGACGCATCTCCGAAGCCGAGATCGCCATCGCCGAGCGCCTCATGGCGCGCATGAATCTGGACCAGGCACAGCGGACCGTCGCCGTCGACGCGTTCAACGAAGGCAAGCAGCCCGAGTTCAACGCTGCCGAAGTGATCGACGAACTGCGCCAGTGGGTCGGCCATCGCCGCGACCATGCCTTCCCCGTCATCGACGTGGTGATCGAAACCGTCCTCGCCGAGGGCAATCCCTCGCCCGAGAAAATGGCGATCCTGCGCCAGCTCGCCTTCGCCCTGCGCGTGAGCGACATGGAGCTGATGGCGCTGATGGCGATGAAGGGCTATGCCTGGAATGCGAATGCGGGTGGTCGCTCGTACGGTGGAAGCCAGGGTCGCAGCAGCGGTGGCTACGTGCCGCCGCAGCGCAGCGCGCAGGGCCCGGACCCGTACGCGGTGCTCGGCATCCAGCGCGACACCGACGACCGCGGGATCAAGCGTGCGTATCGCAAGCTGATTTCGGAGCACCACCCGGATCGATTGGGTGATCTGCCGGAAGACATGCGCCGCCGGGCCGAGTCGCGTGCGAGCGAGATTAATGCGGCGTATGAGCGGATCAAGGCTGAGCGGGGCTTTAAGTAAGAGCATCGCCGCTGAAGCGGCTCCCACAGAACACTCATCTGTACTAGAAATACACGCCGCACTGGATCACGCTTCGCCAGACCCCATCTTTGTCGTTAACCGGCCCGCTGGCGCGGGATCGCCGATGAATCGGCTCCTACAACGGCTTTCCATCTAACACGGTATCGATCATGTCCAAGCAAAGCCCCGTTATCGCCCCGTCCATCCTCTCGGCCGACTTCGCCCGCCTGGGTGAGGACACGCGCAAGGTGCTCGACGCCGGTGCGCAGTGGGTGCATTTCGACGTGATGGACAACCACTACGTGCCCAACCTCACCATCGGGCCGATGGTGCTCAAGGCGCTGCGGGATTACGGCATCACCGAGCACATCGACGTGCACCTCATGGTCAAGCCGGTGGACCGCATCGTCCCGGACTTCGCCAAGGCCGGCGCGCGCAGCATCAGCTTCCATCCGGAAGCCAGCGAACACGTCGATCGCACCATCCAGCTGATCCAGGGCGAGGGCTGCGAAGCCGGCCTCGTGTTCAATCCGGCGACGCCGCTGTCATGGCTGGACTTCGTCATGGACAAGATCGACATGGTGCTGATCATGTCAGTGAACCCGGGCTTCGGCGGCCAGAAGTTCATCCCGTCGGCGCTGGAGAAGATTCACCAGGTGCGTGAGCGCATCGACGCGAGCGGTCGCAAGATCCGGCTCGAAGTGGACGGCGGCGTGACCCCCGACAACATAGGCGCGATTTCGGCAGCGGGGGCGGACACCTTCGTCGCCGGCTCGGCCATCTTCAACGCGCCGGACTACGCCGACGTGATCCGCCGCATGCACGCGGCGATCGACGGCAAGTAAGCCGCCGCAACCCCATGGGTGCCCACGCGGCACTCATGAACAAGATTTCACGAATAAAAAGCGAACCGGGTGGTACTGTAATCAAGACTCGGGGTGGGTCACAGGCGAGGATCTACGTATGAAAACGTTGTCCGTACTGAGCCTTATCGCGGCACTCGCCGTATCGGCAGTCGCAGCCCACGCCGCCGAGCGCCCTGTCCCCCTGCCCAACCAGCAAGCCAAGGTCGCTGATTCACTGCAGCCCTGTCCGGGTGGTCTTGAGCGCTTCCTTCCCGGGGAATACTACTTCTGCGCGGCCGCCCAGGAATTCTGGAGCGGTCACATGGGGCTGGCGCGCGAGAACCTGAAAGACGCCGCTCGCTGGGCCAGCAAGCCCGCGCAATACGCTCTTGGTGTCATGTACTTCAATGGCGACCATGCCGAGAAGAACCGTCCCCTTGGCCTTGCCTGGCTGGCGCTCGCCGCCGAGCGTCACGATCCCGCCTACGAACCCACCTTCATCTCGGCCTATCAGCAGGCCACGCCGGAAGAGCTTGCCCAAGGCAACGCCTACTGGAACGACATGAAAGCGACCTACGCGGACGTCGTCGCTGCGCCGCGCGCGGGACGTCAGTTCGATCGTGCCTACAAGGAACTGGAGTGGGCCGCGAACTTCGGCGGCAGCGTCTTCATCGACGGCGTGTTCATGCCGACGACCGCCGCCGCCTCGGCCGATAACTTGCCGCTGCAGAGTGGTTTCAGCGTGGGCCGCCTGTTGCAGGCGCAGAAAGCCATGTACTTCTACGGTTACGACAGCCACGTGTTCGTCGGCGACGCCGAGCTCGTTCCGGTCAGCCAGGTCAATACACGCCGGTCCGATTGATCAACAGGAACGCTCCCCTGGAGCTCGCTTTGGAGAAGCCCATGAAACACCTTCGTACTGCCGCCCTCGCGCTGCTTTGCACCGTTGCCGCCGCCGCTTCCGCCACCGAAGCGGCAGCGCCCGCTCGTTCGGCAGCGGATGCCAAGGCGGAGATCCGCAAGACCATCCAGGGCTGCGCGCAGGGCCTCGAGCGCCTGCTGCCCGGTGACTATTACTTCTGTGCCGCCGCCCGTGACCTGAGCCGTGGGCACAACGGTCTGTCGCGCGAACGCCTGCGCGATGCCGCCCATTGGGCAAGTAAGCCAGCCCAGTACGCGCTCGGCCTGATGTACTTCAATGGCGACGAAGGCCCGTCCGATCGGCCGCTGGGTCTGGCCTGGCTAGCGATCGCCGATGAGCGCCACGACCCGCGTTTCGAGGGTGCCTTTATCCAGGCCTACACGCAGTCGACGCCGGCCGAACGGGCGAAGGCCAACGAGTACTGGCTTCAGCTCAGGGATGATTTCAGCGATGCTGTCGCTGGCCAGCGCGCAAAGCGCCGGTTTACCAATGAGATGCGTAACATCGAAGCCGCCTCGATGTTCGGTGGCTCGATCTTCATCGACGGCATCACGCCGCCGGATGGCCCGGGCTTCGGCCAGTTCAACAACGGCGAGAGCTCACGCGTCTCCGGCTCGCACGGCTTCGCCGTGAACCGGTCGTTGAACAAGCAGGGCGAAGAATTCTTCCGCGGCATGGCCGGCACGGTCACCGTCGGCGACGTTACGCCGACCAACCTTGTCCCGATCGGCCAGGTAGCCGCCGCCCAGCAGCCGAAGGCCGCTGACTGACAAGCGTCGTGCGGTTGCGGTCGCGGTTGCGGTTGCCGTTGCCATTGTGGGAGCCGATTCATCGGCGATAGGGTGCTTGCGGCATCCTTCGTGACCTTGCCCGCTGCCGCGGGATGGCCGCTGAAGCGGCTTCCACAGAGTGCATTAGTGCATGCCGAACAGCACGCCGAGGACGAGGGCGCCGATGGCCAGTGCCACGCGGAGCGGCTCGAAGTCGCGTTCCAGTTCGGTGTTGTCGGCGTCGGGTTTGGTTTTCATGATTGAGATTCTCGGCGCCGGTTCGGTGGGCGGAGCGTCCGGGTTGGGGCAATCCGCAGGCCGTTTGTGGCAAATTCCGGGCAAACAAAATGTGTAGGCGCCGGCCCGGCGTGAGTGCGAGAAGGGGCAAGACGCGGGCAATCGCGGCCGGGGCCTTGCGGACGGGACGTCGGGCATAGGAACCTGCGCTGGCTCAATCACCTCAACGGAATGCCCATGGCCCGCAGTATCGCCATCGTCGAAGACGAACCCCTCATCCGCGCCAACTACGTCGAAGCCCTCAACCGCTTCGGCTACGAGGCCCGCGGCTACGGCTCACGCGGCGAAGCCTCCATGGCCTTCGGCATGCGGCTGCCGGAACTGGTGATCATCGACATTGGTCTGGGCGATGAACCCGAAGGCGGTTTCGACCTCTGCCGCGAGCTCCGCGCGAAGTCAGCCACGCTACCGATCATCTTCCTGACGGCACGCGATTCGGACTTCGACGTCATCTCCGGCCTGCGCCTGGGCGCGGACGACTACCTGTCCAAGGACACCAGCCTGCATCAGCTCGCGGCGCGCATCGCGGCGCTGTTCCGCCGGATCGAATCGCTGAAGGCCCCGGCCTCCAGCGAGACGGTGATCGAACACGGGCCGCTGAAGCTCGAATCCGAGCGCATGCGGATACTGTGGAACGGTATTGAGATTCCGCTTACCGTCACCGAGTTCTGGATGGTCCACACGCTGGTGCGTTTTCCGGGCCACGTTAAGAATCGCGACCAGCTGATGCGCGAAGCGGAGCTCGTTGTCGACGATGCGACGATCACCTCGCACATCAAGCGCATCCGGAAGAAGTTCATCGCTTTGGCGCCGGAGTTCGATGCGATCGAGACGGTGCATGGTGTGGGTTATCGCTGGACTTCGTGAGCTCGTTTGTGGGAGCCGCAGCGGTGAAGCCGATGCCTTTGTGGGAGCCGCTGCCTTTGTGGGAGCCGCTTCAGCGGCGATTGGGTGCTTGCCCTAACCTGGCCCGCTGCCGCGGGATCGCCGCTGAAGCGGCTCCCACAAGATTGCCGATGAATCGGCTCCCACAAGATTGCCGATGAATCGGCTCCCACAAGATCGCCGCTGAATCGGCTCCCACAAGATCGCCGATGAATCGGCTCCTACAATTGCCGATGAATCGGCTCCTACAACAGCGTCGCGTTAGTCAGCCTGCATGAGCCTTCGTCAGAAACTCCTCCTTGTCGCCCTGTGCACCCTGGCCCTTCCGGTGGCCGGGTGGCTCTACGTGCGCCAGATGGAAACCCTCCTGCGCGAAGGCCAGGCGCAGGCGCTGGTCGCGTCGGGGCGTGCGCTGGCGCGCAGTCTCGTCGTAGTCGATGCACCGTTGCCGCCGGCGGGTAACGCCTGGTACGTGCAGCACACGCCTACGACGATCACCATGGACGGCTACGGGGATGACTGGGCGTCGCTGAGCCCGTGGGCGCAGAACTTCGGCAAGAACGCCCGGGTCATGCTCGCCGAGGACGATCGCTGGCTGTATTTCTACATCGACGTGCGTGCCACGCGCCGTCATCGTGCCGATGCGGGGGATCGCCTCGCGCTCAATGCGGACCACCTGATTCTTTCCATCGCCAGCGGCGACGACGCGCAGCGCTACCTCATGGCCAGCGCCGCGCCCGGCGCGACCACGGCCATCGCGCTCGACCCTGAAGCCGGTGTGCTGCCCGACCGCATCAACGCGCAGTGGCAGGAAGATGGCAGCGGCTTCCGCGCAGAATTCCGCCTGCCGCGTGGGCTGCGTCTGGACCACTTCGGCCTCGGCGTGCACCTCGCCGCCGATGGCGACAGCGAGCCGCTCACCGCCGAAGCGCGCCCGCTGCTCGACTTCTCCGCGCCGCTCTCGCAGGAGCTGGCGCGCCTGGCGCCCGACGGCGTGCGCGTGCGCGTGCTCTCGCCCGATGCGTGGCTGATGGCGCAGAGCGGCAAGCTCGATCTGCCGGATCTTCCCGCTGCGGAACGTCCGGGCTGGTTCGCCTCGCTCGTTTATCGCTCGCTCTTGGCGACGCGTCTGGACGAAGAGGGCGGCTGGGCCGAAGACGCGCCGCGCATCGACCTGCCGGAAGTTCGCGAGGCGCTACAGGGCAAGCCAGCCACGGCATGGCGTGCCGGTGAATCGCGCGGCAGCGTCGTGCTGGCGGCGGCCTTGCCGATCCAGGAAGGCGGCAAGCTGCATGGGGTCGTGCTGCTCGAGCAGCCTAGTCGCGCGGTGCCCTTGCTGGCCAACCGCGCGCTGTTCGGCCTGCTGCTGACCAGCTTCGCCGTCTTGCTCGTTGCCGGTGGCGTGCTGTTGTTGTTCGCCACGCGACTGACCTTCCGCTTGCGCCGCCTGCGCAATGCGGCTGAGCGCGCACAGGACAACGATGGACGTCTGGACGGCCCGTTCCCGCTTATCGACGCCACGGACGAACTCGGCGACCTCGCCCGCAGTTTCGCGCGACTGTTCGAGGTGGTCGGTGGCTACACGGATTACCTGCGCACCCTCGCGTCGAAGCTCTCGCACGAGTTGAATACACCGCTCGCGATCGTGAAGTCCTCGCTGGATAACCTCGACCATGCCGGCCTGCCGGCGGAAGCCGAGCCGTATCTCGCACGTGCACGTGACGGCGTGGCCCGCCTCGGCGCCCTGGTCCGCGCGATGAGCGAAGCCAGCCGCATGGAGCGCGCGATCGCCTCGGCCGAAGCCGAAGACGTGAACCTGGCGGACATCGTGCGCGGTTGTGCGGACGGCTATCGCGGTCTCGCCGGCGATCGCACCCTCGACGCCGTGCTGCCGGCGGACCCCGTACCGATGCACGTCTCGCCCGAGCTGATCGCCCAGGCGCTGGACAAGCTGTTCGACAACGCGGTGTCCTTCACGCCGCCGGGCGGCTGGCTGCGCATCACCCTAACCCCGACTGCCGACGGCGCCGACGTGGAGCTGGCGAACGAGGGCCCGTCCTTGCCCGCCGCCATGCAGGGCCGCCTGTTCGATTCGCTGGTGAGCCTGCGTGACAAGGCCACGCCCGGGGATGCGCCGCACCTGGGGCTAGGCCTGTACGTGGTGCGCCTCGTCGCCGAACGCCACCAGGGCAGCGCGAGTGCAAGGAATATCGAAGGCGGCGTGGCGTTTACGCTCCACCTCAAAGGCCTGCCCAGACAGCGCCTGGCCTAGCCCGACCTTACCGGGCCTCTGTGGTGCCCTTGTGGCGCCCTTGTGGGAGCCGCTTCAGCGGCGATAGCCAGGTCACCGCACCCCCCATTCGCCGATGAATCGGCTCCCACAAGGAGCAGCCATCGGCCTTGCGGCCCACATATCCTACAATCCCGGGTCACCCCACCCGATTCGACGCCCCGAATGATCTCCCGCGAACAATTCGACGCCTACGCCGCGCAGGGCCATACGCGCATTCCGCTGGTGCGCGAGGTCTTCTCCGACCTCGACACGCCGCTGTCGGTGTACCTGAAGCTAGCCGATGGCCCGTACACCTTCCTGTTCGAATCGGTCGAGGGCGGCGCCACCTGGGGACGCCATTCCATCATCGGCCTGCCGGCGCGGCGCGTGTATCGCCTGCGCGGACACGAGCTGGAAGTCGAAGAGAGCGGTGAGGTCATCGAGCGTCGTCACCTGGACGATCCGCTCGCCGAGATCGAAGTGCTGCGCAAGCAGTACGACGTGCCCAAACTGCCGGGCCTGCCGGACTTCACCGGCGGCCTCGTCGGCTACTTCGGTTTTGAAACCATCGGCTATATCGAGAAGCGCCTCGCGCAGTGGGACAAGCACGACGAACTCGGCACGCCCGACGTCCTGCTGATGCTTGCCGACGAAGTGGCCGTATTCGACAATCTGAAGGGTCGCCTCTTCCTCATCGTCCACGCCGATCCGTCGAAGCCGCAGGCCTATGCCGATGCCTCGCGCCGTCTCGACGCGCTGGCCTTCCGCCTGCGTCAGGGTGGTGTGTCGTACCCGCAGATGCTGCAGCCGGCGGCCATCGACGAATCCGATTTCAAATCCTCATTCACCCGCGAGGAGTACGAGGAAGTCGTGCGCAAGGCGCAGGAATATATCCGCGCTGGCGACATCTTCCAGGTCGTGCCATCGCAGCGATTGAGCGTCAAATTCAACGCGCGTCCGGTCGATGTCTATCGCGCACTGCGAGCGATGAATCCCTCGCCGTACATGTTCTTCATCGACATGGGCCCGACACAGATCGTCGGTTCCTCGCCGGAAATCCTGGTGCGTCTGAAGGCCGGTCGTGTCGTGCTGCGTCCCATCGCCGGCACACGCCGCCGTGGTGCGGACGAAGCGGAAGACGTCGCCCTCGAAACCGAACTGCTCGCCGATCCGAAGGAACGCGCCGAGCACCTCATGCTGATCGACCTCGGTCGTAACGATGTCGGCCGCGTGAGCAAGACCGGCACGGTGGAGTTGTCCGAGTCCTTCGTGGTCGAACGCTACTCGCACGTGATGCACATCGTGTCCCAGGTCGAAGGCGAGATCCGCGACGACCTCTCGTACATGGATGTCATCAAGGCGACGTTCCCGGCCGGTACCGTCAGCGGTGCACCGAAGATCCGCGCGCTGGAGATCATCCAGGAGCTCGAGCCCTTCAAGCGCAACATCTACGCTGGTGCCATCGGCTGGCTCGGCTGGTGGGGCGACGCGGACACCGCGATCGCCATCCGCACCGCCGTGATCCAGGACGGCCGCCTGCACGTGCAAGCCGGCGGCGGCGTCGTCTACGACTCCGATCCGGCAGCCGAGTGGGAAGAGACCATGAACAAAGGCCGCGCGCTCTTCCGCGCCGTAGCCCAGGCTGCCAAAGGCCTGTAACGATCGCGCTGTGGTGGGAGCCGATTCATCGGCGAAAGGGTGCTAGCGATGACCTGTCACCCCGCTGCCGCGGGGATCGCCGATGAATCGGCTCCCACAAAAAGCACCAGTGCAGAAAAAGCACCACTGCATAAAAGCACACCGCACAAAAGATGTCTCATCCGTTTCGAAAGGAGATCGTCGGGTATGAATCGTTATCTGCTTGCTGTCGTTCTTGCCGCGTTGCCTTTGCTAGCTTCCGCGCAGGCGGCGGCTCCTGCCTCCCCGTATCTCGCCACGAAGGGGCATGCCGAGCGCAGCGTCCAGCCGGATCGCTTCGGTATCGACTTGAGGGTCATTGTCGTCGACATGAAGCCGGCGGTCGCCCGGACGCGCGCCGAGACCAAAATGGCCGGGGTGTTGGCCGGCTTCAAAGCGCACCACGCCATACCCGAATCGATTGACGCGACATCTCTTCGCGTGGGCGCGAAGAGCGAGTTTCGCGACGGCGAAAACGTGTTCATCGGGACCGAGGTATGGCGTACAGCACACGCTGTCTTCGCGAATCTGAACGATCTTCGCGACTTCATCGACGGCGTCGACGCAGATCGTGAGTTACAGATCACCGGTACGACGGTGACGCGCAGTGACATTGAGACTGTGCGCCAGGACGTGCGCCGCGCCGCCATCAACGACTCCATTCGATCCGCCAAGGCAATGGCAGAAGCTTACGGGGTCAGGTTGGGTGCGCTTTACACCGTCAGCGACCAGCCTAATGCTGTTTCGGGAGGTGGCGCCGCTATTGGTCTTTACGCCCCTGCCGCTTTGGAGCCTGCCGCGAAGATCGATTTGAAGGTAGGTAGCATCAAGGTCGAACAGGACGTCTTCGCCATCTATTTGATGGACGCGGGTAAGTGAGCCTTCTCGCGGCCCGAAACCCCTTGTAGGAGCCGATTCATCGGCGAAAGGGTGCTAGCGGTATCCTTACCCCGCTGCCGCAAAGATCGCCGATGAATCGGCTCCTACAGAAAATGCGGCGCAGGCCGAACACTTCTCGCAACCGATTACGCCACCGCGCGCACCAACCTCACGGACCGAATGAACATCATGACCAGCACCCGCACCTTCATCGCCGCAGGAAGCCTCGCCGTCATGGCCGCCACGGCGTCGCCCTCGGTGCAGGCACGCGAGCCTTTCTCCGACGACGTGGCCTCGCGCACGCAGGCGCTGGCGCTGCTGGAAACGTTGAACGCGGATCTGCTCAGCCACCCGAGCGCGACGCTCACGCTGGAACGCTGGTGCAGCGACCACGCGCTGGCGGGTGACGCAAAGATCCTCGCGCGTCGCATCAAGGGCCAAGACAAGGCGCTGCCGGACGATGACCGGCAGACACTCGGCATCGGCCCGAACGAGCCGGTGAAGTACCGCCGCGTCCAGCTGGCCTGCGGCGAGCACGTCCTCTCCGAAGCCGACAACTGGTACGTCCCGTCGCGCCTCACCCCGGAAATGAACCAGATCCTCGACACCACCGACCAACCGTTCGGCAAGGTCGTCCAGCCGCTGCATTTCCGCCGCCAGACGATCAGCGCGGACCTGCTCTGGTCACCGCTGCCCAAGGGCTGGGAGATGGAAGCGCCGCTGCCTCCGACGGTGAAGGGCCCGCTGGCGATCCCCCATGAGCTGCTGCGGCACCGGGCGGTGCTGTTCAACGAGAGCAGCCAGCCGTTTAGCCTGGTGGTCGAGACCTACACCTCGGAAGTGCTGGCCTTCGGCCGCCGCTGAGGGCGGGCTAGCCCCCCACCAACCGCCGTATTCCATCCGGCTGACTTGGCAGCTTCCCGCCGGCGCCTGAAGCTGGGGACCACATAAGGTGGAGGCACCCCATGGCCCCGGCGAGCGCTGTTGTACGCAAGGCCCCCGCACCCCGGCTCACCGGGACGAACCCCTTTGGGGCGCTGCTCACCGTCGCCCACGAGCAGCGGCTGGGCCCCCAGCCGAACTCGCTCGATAACGCGGTCGCCAACGCCACGCACTGGGTGCAACTCTCCAACGCGGCGCGCCGCCCGGATGCCATGTGGCTCGAAGCCGGGGCGATGATGCAGCGGCTGGTACCGCGTTCGGACTGGGTGCGCTATCTGCGGAAGATTCGCCTGGACCGCGGTGCGCTGAACAGTCGCGAGTGGTTCGAAGTCACCCGCGTGCGCGATCCGGTGGGACTGCCAACCGGCGATTACCTCAACGTGATCTTCATCGCGCAGTTCGCCCGGGCCGTTCTCTTCGAGACGGTCTCGCTGGCGCCCGGCAGTGCAGGGTGGATGCCCGTCGGTTACGTCATCCGCCCCGTGCAGCGCGAGATCTCGTTCGTGCAGTAAGCCGGCAAACGCGCTTGCAGTCGTACTACCTGCTGTTTGTAAGAGCCGATTCATCGGCGATGCCTTTGTGGGAGCCGATTCGTCGGCGACCCCCGAGGCAGCGGGGCAAGGTTACGGCAACCGGGTTTTCGCCGATGAATCGGCTCCCACAGATGACTCGGCCCCCACAGATGACTCCGCTGCGGTGCGCGCCGCGAACGCCGCGGCAATCGCGTCGCGCGTAGCCAATAGCACTTCCTCCGACAACGCGGCATCCGTCTTCGCGACCGCACGCGCGACCGCGATCGCACCGATCTGCGCCGCGATCGAGGCCACCGCCAACTGCCGTCGCGCGTCATGCGGCATCGTCTCGTCGATCGCTCCCGCCATCATCGCGACCTCTTCCTCGAACGCCTCCACGAAGCTCTTGCTGAGCGCCTCACCTTGCCGTCCGACATCGCTCGCGGACGCCGTCATTGGGCAACTCGTGGTCAGCTCATCGCGCTGGCGCGTGGTGTAGAGGCTGCCCAGGTGTTCCTCGAACGACGGGTGCCGATCACCGGCCCAGGCGCGCGCGCGTTCCATTCGCTCGGCGAACCCGTGCGAGAACGCCTCTGCCGCGAGGATGTCCTTCGAGGGGAAGTGAGCGTAGAGCGCGCCGTGCGTCAGCCCGGCTTCCTTCGCGATTTCTGCTACGCCGACACCATCGACGCCCTTTTCCCGGAACAGTCGGCTGGCCGCCAGGAGCAAGGCTTCACGGTTCTGCGCTGATTTTTCCTTCGAAACTCGCAATGCCCGCACTCCTGAATGCTTCCGACGGTTTTGATTGTAACCGTTATCAAAAGGTATTAGATTGCAGTCGTAATCATAAGCCCCGCCCATCGGACGGTGAGGGCTTTCTCGCCTGGCAGAGGAAGTGGACATCATGCGTTACAAGCTTTTTGGTAAGCACACGGGCCTTCGCGTCTCCGAGCTGGTACTCGGTACCGGCAGCTTCGGCACCCGGTGGGGTCACGGCAGCGAGGCCGACGAGGCGAAGCGCATGCTCGACGCATACGCCGACGCCGGCGGCAACTTCATCGATACTGCCGACAGTTACCAGTTCGGCGAGTCGGAAGAGATTCTCGGCCGATTGCTCGTCGGTCGTCGCAACGAGTTCGTCCTGGCGACCAAGTTCAGCCAGAGCGCACAGCCCAACGCGGGCCTGCTGGTCACCGGCAACAGCCGTAAGGCCATGGTGGCCTCGCTCGAAGCGAGCCTGAAACGACTCAACACCGATCACGTCGATCTCTACTGGGTGCACTACGCCGACGGCGTGACGCCGATGGAGGAGATCGTCCGCGGTTTCGACGACCTCGTGCGTGCAGGAAAGATTCTCTACGCGGGGCTGTCCGATTTCCCCGCGTGGCGCGTGTCACGTGCTGCGACCATCGCCGAACTGCGCGGCAGCATCCCGATCGCCGGGCTGCAGGTCGAGCACAGTCTTGTCGAACGCACCACGGAACAAGAACTGCTGCCGATGGGTGAAGCGTTGGGTCTGGGCATGGTCGCTTGGTCGCCGCTGGGCGGTGGCATGCTCACGGGTAAATACCGTCAGGGTGAGAAAGGCCGCGCCGAAGGTTTCGGCGGACGGGTGTTCCAGGCGGAAGATACGAAGCAACGCACGGCGATTCTCGATGCTGTGATTGCAGTGGCCGACGAGCTGGACGTCACGCCGGGCGAGGTGGCTATCGCCTGGGTCGCCGCCAAGGGTGCGCTGCCGATTATCGGGCCGCGTAGTGTTGCGCAGCTGCAGGCGAACCTTGCGGCGGCGAAGGTTGCTTTGACGCCTGAGCAGATCGAGCGGCTTGATGCAGTTAGTGCATTGCGGCCGGTGTTTCCGCATTCGCTGCTGGAAGATCCTGCCAACCGCGATCGTATCTTCAGCGGCAAACTGGATCGGTTCGTTCCGCCGCGCGAGAGGGTGGCCTGACCTAAAGGCTGAAAAGCTTCTTGTGGGAGCCGCTTCAGCGGCGATAACCAGGTTGCCGAAACCTGGCCCGCTGCCGCGGGATCGCCGCTGAAGCGGCTCCCGCAAGTATCGGCTTCTTCGCTCCTGTAGTTAGAGCGCGCTATCCAGGGCTTTGTAGAAACGCTCGGGCGCTTCGATCATCGGTGCGTGGCCTAGCCCGTCCAGCGGAATCAACTTCGCCCCGGGAATCTTCGCGGCAGCTTCCTTACCGAGTTCCGCGTAATTCCCCAGCTTCTCCTGCACAGACGAAGGCGCGGCATCCTTCCCGATTGCCGTCTTATCCGCCTGTCCGATAATCAACACCGTCGGCACGCGGATGTTGGGGAACTCATAAATCACCGGCTGGCTGAAAATCATGTCGTACGTAAGCGCCCCGGCCCACGCGACGTCTTCGCGACCGCTACCTTCGTACATGCCAGCCTGCATCACGGCCCAACGGTCGTAATCCGACTTCCACTTGCCGTCGTAGTAGCTCTTCAACTGATACGCGCGAATCGTCGCGTACGAGGTCTTCATCTCGCTCGCGTACCATTCATCGACGCTGCGCCACGGCACGCCCTTCGCCTGCCAGTCTTCCAAACCGAGCGGATCGACGAGGATCAGCTTCTCCACGCCCTGCGGGAACATCAGCGCATAGCGCGCACCGATCATGCCGCCCATCGAATGGGCGACCACGGTGACCTTGTCGACGCCGAGGCTGGTGAGCAGGGCATGCGTATTCGCGGCGAGTTGCTGGATGCCGTACTGGTAATCGTGCGGCTTGGAGGATTTGCAGAAGCCGATCTGATCGGGAATGACTACGCGATAACCCTGCGCGCGTAGATGCTCGGCGGTCGCCTGCCAGTACGGGCCGCAGAAGTTCTTACCGTGGAGAAGGACGACGGTGCGTCCGTTCGGCTTCTCGGGCTTGAGCTCCATGTAGGCCATCTCGAGCGACTGGCCCTGGCTCTTCACCGGGAACATCGCGACCGGGTACGGGTAGTCGAAGCGCTCGAGGCGCGGGCCGAGTTCCTTGATGGCGGGCGTGTCGTCCGCGAGCAGCGGCATGGCGGTGCAGAGCAGGGCGAGGGCAACGAGCGTGCGACGCATGGTGGGGAGTCCTGTGCAGTCCGACCCCAACAATACTGCCAGCGGTGTATAGCCGTCGTGGGAGCCGACTGTCTGCGGGAGCCGCTTCGTCTGTGGGAGCCGAGTCATCTGTGGGAGCCGCTTCAGCGGCGATCCCGCGGCAGCGGGCCAGGCTGCGGCAATCTGGTTATCGCCGATGAATCGGCTCCCACAGAGCGCGCGCTGTCCGCATCATCCGAAGGGCCGCCATTTTTTGCCATAATCCAGCCGTACGGGCCAGAACGGGGATGTGTCATGAGCGATTACGAAACGCCGTCGCGCGAATACACGCGTCCGCCGATGACGCGTGGCGTCGACCCGCAGCGGATGAACTGGCTTTGGCAGCTGATCCTGCAGTCGACGGACCTGGATCCGGACGAGGTGCGCGAAGCACTGTTGGCGTGCGGAGTCGCGGCGACCAGCAAGCGCCTGCATAGCTGGCAGGTGAGCGATCAGGACGACGCGTATTTCCCGTTGTCGCTGGCGGAGCTGGAGCGGAATCTTCGCTCAGTGGTTGCTTTGAAGAAGCAGCGGGCTGAGGCGATCGATGCGGCCGCTGAGTCTTCGACCGGGACGGTTGCCGCGCTCGATAGCGAAACCCCGCACCTGTAGGAGCCGATTCATCGGCGAGCCCGCGGCAGCGGGCAAGGTTCCGGCGACCTGGACTTCGCCGATGAATCGGCTCCTACAGAAAAAGAAACGCCCGCGTTAGCGGGCTTTCCTTTTTGAGTGGGGTGTCGCGATCTGGTTTTCGCCGATGAATCGGCTCCTACAGAGGGAGCGCGCTCAGGAATAGCGCTCGGAGAGGAACCTGTAGAACGCGCGCAGGCCTTGCGCTTCACCGCCACGCGGATGCGCCGGTCGGTCGGTGTCATTCCACGAGTAGGTATCCAGGTGCATCCAGTTCTGGGTCTCGGGGATGAAGCGTTCGAGGTAGAGCGCGGCGGTGATGGCGCCGCCGTGGCGTGAGGGGCCGGCGTTGGCGAAGTCCGCCACGTACGATTCCAGCATGCGACGGTAGGGGCGCCACAGCGGCAGGCGCCACAGCGGGTCGCCGACGAGTTCGGCGGAGCCGATGACGTGGTCGGCGAGCTGGTCGCGGTTGGTGAAGAGGGCGGGCAGCTCGGGGCCGAGCGCCACGCGTGCGGCGCCGGTGAGCGTCGCGAAATCGACGATGAGATCCGGCGCCTGTTCGGCGGCGTAGGCGATCGCGTCGCACAGCACCAGGCGGCCTTCGGCATCCGTGTTGTCCACTTCCACCGTGTGCCCGCCGCGCGTCTTGATCACGTCGCCCGGACGCATGGCGTTACCGGAGATCGCGTTCTCGACCGCGGGCACCAGCAAGGTGAGGCGCACCGGCAGGCGCGCCTGCATGACGAGGCCGGCCAGGGCGATCGCGTGTGCCGCGCCGCCCATGTCCTTCTTCATCCAGCGCATGCCGTCGGACGGCTTGATGTCGAGGCCGCCGGTGTCGAAGCACACGCCCTTGCCGATGATCACCAGCTTCGGATTGGAGTTCTTGCCCCAGGTCAGCTCGATCATGCGCGGCGCGCGATGGCTCGCGCGGCCTACGGCATGGATGGTCGGGAAGTTCGCGGCGAGCAGTTCGTCGCCTACCCATTCCTGCACCTTCGCCTTATGGATCTCGGCATGGGCATGAATGGCGGCGGAGAGATGTTCCGGGCCCATGTCTTCGGTGGGCGTGTTGACCAGGTCGCGCACCTGCGTGGTCGCGTCGATCACTGGCTGCACGGAGCGCAGCGTCGCGGCGTCCACCACCAGCTGGGCCGAAGGACGGACGCGTGAGCGGTAACGATCGAAGCGATACCCGCCGAGGGCCCAGCCGAGCGCGAGCAGGTCGCGGTCGTCGACGACGCCTTCTTCAGCGAGCTCGTACAGGCCTTCGGGGAGACGGGAGGGCAGGGAACCGAGCGCCGCGAGCGGATCGGAACGGTCGACGCCGACAAGGATGCGCGCGATCTTCCCATCGACACCCGGCAGGACAAGCACCGCACCCGGCGTGGGACGAAACGCTGTCGATGCCAGCCATTGCTGATGGACCGCTCCGAGGCGAGCTTCGGCTGCCGCCATGCCGGCCACATCGACGGTCTCGATGGGGATGGCGATTCGTTTCCCGGATTTGCGTTCGATCAGCGGCGACATCAGGCCTCCCGTTCCTCAGGTAGACCCCTATTCTAACTGTCCGTAAGGGCCGACGCTTCAACCCAATCGGCTAAATGCGTCATATTCTCAAATTCCATGTCAGGCGCAGGTCCATGCGACCAGGCCTCGCCCGTCCGATTGAGCCAGACCGTACGCAGGCCGGCCTCACGGGCACCGACCACGTCTAGTAGGGGATCGTCGCCAACATGCAGGATATCGCCCGGCTCGATGCCCAGGGCCTCGGCGGCTGCCAGGAAAATACGGGCGTCCGGCTTGGCCACGCCCAGGCCACCGGCGCTCAGGCGCGTGTGGAAGAGGTGGTGCAGGCCGATGATCTCCAGGTCGGCGTTGCCGTTGGAGATGCTGACGATGGGCACGCGGTGCGCGATGCGCTCCAGCGCCGGCAGAGAATCGGGGTAGAGCTCCACGTTATTGCGGGCGGCGTAGTAGATACGCCACAGCTCGTCCACCGGGGCATCGTGGATGCCGCAGTGGGCGAACGCCGCGCGGATGGTCATCCGGCGCTGTTCGCTGAAGTCGTGGGAGAGATGGGTGTTGTCGCGGGCGATCTGCTCGCGAAGCTCACGCATGGCCTCGATCGGCCATGCGTTTGCGACATCGGGATGGTGTTGCCTGAGCCAGCGGTCGACGACGTGCTCGGCCTCGATCAGGGCCGGAAGAACCGGCCACAGGGTGTCGTCGAGGTCGAGTGAGACGGCGCGGACGGCCATGGGGCTCAGCGTGCGCTGACCTTGAGCACCTGGCCTGCATGAACGTTGTTGTCCTTCAGGCCGTTCATGGCGCGCAGCTGGTTCACGTCCACATCGTTCTTCTTGGCGATCGAGTACAGCGTGTCACCGGCCGACACCTTGTAGGTGTGCGTCGCGGCGGCCGGCTTCTTCGCTTCCGGCTTCGCGGCGGCGACGGCCTTGGCTTCCGGCTTGGCAGGCTTCGCAGCGGCCGGCTTGGCCTCGCTCACCTTCGGCGTATCGATCTTGTTCGACTTCTCAGAGCTGTCGATCGGAGCGGCCGGCTTCGCAGCCAGCTTGCCCTTCACCGTCACAGCATCAGCCAGGACCTTGGCGAACTTGCCGCCGGCCTTGGCGTTGTCGGAGACCGAGAAGGCTTCCGCGTGGACGCCGGAGAAGCCCATGTGCGCCGAGGTGCTGACGCTGGCCATGACCTGGGCGAACTGCGACGGAGCAGCCGTGGTAGCGACCGAGCCCTTGGCTTCTTTCGCGACCTTGGCGCCCTTGCCCTTGGTCTGAGCCTGGGCAACAGCGACTTCCTTCGCGGCTTCCGCCGGCGCGGCGGCAACGGCCGTCGGCGCGGTGGTCATCGGCTGACCCACGTTGGCGCGCGTACCGACTGTCGAAGCGATGGTCGCGCGGCGAGCGGCGTCGCCCGAAGCGAGCGAAGCGCCGTCGGCGTACGGCACGAGGCTGTGCGAACGGAGCAGCGAGCTACCCGTGCCCGAGGTGACGAAGGAAAGGAATTCCTTGATCTCCGCAGCCTTCGGGTTGGTGTCGTTGGTGACCAGGTAGATCTCCGTGTAGAGCACGTACGCACCGCTGGCGACGGTCGAGGCCGACGGCGTGACGCCATCGATCTGCAGGATCTTCACCTTCTTGTTCGAGGCGACGCCCGCGAGCGTCGTCGCGCCGAGGCCCTGCTTGTCGAGGGTCACGCCCTCTTCGAGCTTGGCCACGTTGACGTACAGACGCGGAGCGGCGACGGGCTGGTTGCCGCGTCCGAACAGCAGGCGACGCATGCTGTATTCCACGCCATCGGCCGGGCTGGCCACGGCGTAGAGGTTGATCGGCTGGTCAGCGCCGCCGAGGTCCTTCCAGTTCGTGATGTGCCCCATGTAGATCTCATGGAGCTGCTTGAGCGTGATGTTGCTCACCGGGTTGGACGGGTAGGTCACCATGACCAGGGCGTCCCACGCCACGGGCGTGAAGGTGAGCGCCTGCTCGGCAGCGCCGACAGCCGGACGCGCGGAGCCGGCGATATCTGCCGTGCCCTTGACGACAGCGTCGATACCGGAGGCCGTGTTGAAGGGCTGCAGCTCGAACTTGCCCTTGCCGGATTTCTCCCAGGCCTTGGCGACGTCGATGACCACGCCGCGCGCGGTGGTGATATCGCCACGCCACACGAGGGCGGTATCGGCGGCGAAAAGGGTTGCAGAGGCGCTAAGGCCGATCAGCGTGGCGGTAAACAGTCGCGCAAGACGGAGAGACATGGACGGCAAGAACCTCGGGACGGAAGCGGGGTTGGGCATTGGGGCGCAATTGTGGGCTATTGAGGCCCTCGGCGCACCCTTTGACGTCAATCGGCATCCTGCCGGGGCGAAACGGAACGTAGGCTGTAGGGGAGGGCGTGGATTTTTGGTGGGGAGAGCATCGCCGCTGAAGCGGCTCCCACACAGAGCGGCGGAGCCGGGGCCCATGCTCTCTGTGGGAGCCGCTTCAGCGGCGATGCTCGTGCCCCTGTGGGAGCTGCTTCAGCGGCGATGCTCGTGCCCCTGTGGGAGCCGCTTCAGCGGCGATGCTCGTGCCCCTGTGGGAGCCGCTTCAGCGGCGATTGGCCTCACAAAACCGCGTAATACACCCCACCACCCCTCACCACCGTCAACAACAACTGCCCCCCACCCACCCCAGCGTCCACCGGCAAGCCCTTCACCGACATCACCTTCCTCTGCTGCACCCCAACCACAATATCGCCGTCCTTAAGACCGGCAGCCGCAGCCGCCGACCCGCGCTTCACCCCACTCAACACCACACCAAACCCACCCGCAGCCTTCTGATCCGCCGTGAGATCACTCAACGTCACCCCAGCCAGCCGCGGATCCACCTTGCCGCCGTCCACCGACGCAATCACAGAAGCAGCAATCGTCGCCTCCACATCCCGCGACGCCCCCTCCCTATGCACCGACAGCTTCACCTTCGCCCCCAGCGGCAGCAGCCCCTCGGTATTGCGCACGTCCTGCGCCGAGCGCACCGGCTTCCCATCGATCGCGGTCAGCACATCTCCCGTCTGCAGCCCCGCGCCATCCGCCGGCGAGCCTTCGTTGATCCGCGTCACCACCGCACCGTTGGCATCCTTCAACCGAAGCGCCTGGGCGATACGCGGCGTGATGTCCTGCACCTCCACGCCGAGGTTGCCGCGTCGCACCTTGCCGTAAGACAGCAGCTGCTTCATCACGCCCGTCGCCAGGTCTGTCGGAATGGCGAAGCCGATACCGACGTTGCCGCCGGAGGGCGTGAAGATCATCGAGTTGATGCCGACCAGCTCGCCGCGCAGGTTCACCAGCGCGCCACCGGAGTTGCCGGGATTGATCGAGGCATCGGTCTGGATGAAGTTCTGGAAGCCCTTGCCCAGCCCGGAACGACCTAAGGCCGAGACCATGCCCGACGTCGCCGTCTGACCAAGCCCGAAGGGATCACCCACGGCCACCACGAAATCGCCCACACGTAACAAGGAAGAATCCGCGATCGGCAGCGCCTGCAACTTCTCCGCCGGAATCTGCAGCACCGCCACGTCCGTCTCCGGATCGCTGCCGAGCAGCTTCGCCTTGAAGTCGCGGCCATCCTGCAGCGTCACCGTGATATCGTCCGCGCCCCCAACGACGTGGTGGTTGGTCAGCACATAGCCTTTATCGGCATCGATGACCACGCCCGAGCCCAGGCTCTGCTCCACACGCTCGCGCGGGACACCCTGGCTGCCGAACAACTGACGGAACAGCGGGTCTTCGAAATAAGGATCGCGAGCCCGCACGCGGGTCTTCGTGGAGATGTTCACCACCGCCGGTGTGACCTTCGCCAGCATCGGTGCCAGTGAAGGCATCGGCTGACCGTCGATCAGCGGTGGAATGGCTGCCCAGGCGGGCAGGGCGAGGGTAAAACCCAGCGCCGTGATGACAGAAAAAATCCGATTTCGCCGACGAGAACTGGCGGTCATTAAGGAACTCCTTGTTTGCCTGACTGAAAGCCTGAATCGACCCTTCGACTTCATCGAACGCCGTGAGTTTCAAACCGTGAGACACCCATCACGGACACTTTACTTCGGGACCTTCCGGGATTAAGGTTCACTCCGGTCGTAACCACAACATCTTGTGTTCCCAGGCTGCCTCGTTACCTAGCACTGGTGCTGCGGTTACTCAGGTACAAGCTACAAACCATCGTCAGGAAAGGCTTTTCAGGGCCTGGCGAAGGGAGCAAGGATGGTCGGCAGAGGCTCCGGGGGGAGAGCTGTCGAGGTGGTTGCGTCAATGCATACCAATAAGAGGCCTACCAGGGCCGAGACTCGAGGACGACACATACATGAGCACTGCACGTGCGCAAGCCATGGGGCTTGAGACCGCGGCCATTCCGCTTCAGCCCGCCTCGTACGACATCTGGGACAAGAAGTACCGTCTGAAGGCCAAGTCGGGTGTGCCCGTCGACGAGTCAGTGGACGGCACCTACCAGCGCGTCGCCCGCGCACTGTCCGAGACGGAAGCCACCGACGAGCTTCGCGCACACTGGTTCGAACGTTTCCTCTGGGCCCTGCGCCGCGGTGCCATTCCCGCTGGCCGCATCACGTCCAACGCTGGCGCGCTCGAGCACAAGCCGGCCACCTCCACGATCAACTGCACCGTGTCGGGCACCATCCACGACTCGATGGACGACATCCTCGAGAAGGTGCACGAAGCGGGTCTCACCCTGAAGGCCGGCTGCGGTATCGGCTACGAGTTCTCGACGCTGCGCCCGCGCGGCGCCTACGTGTCCGGCGCTGGCGCCCACACGTCTGGTCCGCTGTCCTTCATGGATATCTACGACAAGATGTGCTTCACCGTCTCCTCCGCCGGCGGTCGCCGCGGTGCGCAGATGGGCACGTTCGACATCGCGCATCCGGACGCCAAGGAATTCATCCGCGCCAAGCGCGAAGACGGTCGCCTGCGCCAGTTCAACCTGTCGCTGCTGATCACCGACGGCTTCATGGAAGCGGTCGAGAACGACCAGGACTGGCCGACGGTCTTCCCGGTGCACGTCAAAGAACAGCACGAGATCGACCTCGACGACGCCGCCAAGGTGCTCTGGCGCGAGTGGCCGACCAAGCAGAACTACGTGACGCGCGAAGACGGCCTGGTCGCCTGCAAGATTTACGGCCACATCCGTGCGCGGCACCTGTGGGACATGATCATGGTCTCGACGTATGACTACGCCGAGCCGGGCTTCATCCTCATCGACCGCGTCAACGAGATGAACAACAACTGGTGGTGCGAGCACATCCGCGCGACCAACCCCTGCGGTGAGCAGCCGCTGCCGCCGTACGGCTCCTGCCTGCTCGGCTCGATCAACCTCACCGTGTTCGTGCGCGATCCGTTCGGCCCCAAGGCCCGGTTCGACTGGGAGGAATACCGCGAAGTGGTTCGCGTGTTCACCCGCATGCTCGACAACGTGGTGGAGATCAACGGCTTGCCGCTCGCCCAGCAGCGCGAAGAGATCATGTCCAAGCGTCGCCACGGCATGGGTTTCCTGGGCCTCGGCTCCACGGTCACCATGCTGAAGATGCGCTACGGCAACGCCGATGCGGTCGCCTTCACCGAGGAAGTCTCGCGTGAGATGGCCATTGCCGGCTGGGAAGTGGCCCTCGAGCTCGCCAAGGAAAAGGGCCCGGCGCCCGTCCTGTCGCGTGAGTTCGACGTCACCGCCGAGATGCTGCGCAAGCGCCCGGAGATGGTCAAGGACGGCTGGAAGGTCGGTCAGGCGATCCGCGGCAGCGTGCTGCACGCCAGGTACTCGCGCTACATGCAGCGCGTGGCCGAAGTGGCCCCGGAGCTCATCGAAGCCCTGGCCGAGACCGGCGCGCGCTTCACCCACCACTCGTCGATCGCACCCACCGGCACGATCTCACTGAGCCTGGCCAACAACGCCTCCAACGGCATCGAGCCCAGCTTCGCGCACCACTATTCCCGCAATGTGATCCGCGAAGGGAAGAAGTCGAAGGAAAAGGTCGAGGTCTTCAGCTACGAGCTGCTGGCCTACCGCGCCCTGATCAATTCCGAGGCGCTGCCGTTCTCCGACGACCCGAAGTTCCGCCTGCCGGATTACTTCGTCTCCGCCGACGACATCAGCCCGAAAGAACACGTAGACATCCAGGCGGCCTCGCAGAAGTGGATCGACTCCTCCATTTCCAAGACCGCGAACGTCCCGACGGATTATCCGTATGAGGACTTCAAGGACATCTATATGTATGCCCATAAGCAGGGTCTGAAGGGCTGCACTACCTTCCGTTTTAACCCCGCCGCGTTCCAGGGCGTGCTCGTAAAAGAAACCGACCTGGAGAACACCCTCTATCGCTTCGAATTGGAAGACGGTAGCGTTGTCGAACTGAAGGGTAACGAAGAGGTCGAATACGACGGTGAAATGCACACCGCCGCGAACCTCTTCGATGCTTTGAAGGAAGGCTATTACGGTAAGTTCTGACCCCGCGGAGAGGGAAAAACATGTCCAATGAAAACCAGGTTGTCGAGGGTGAGCTGCCCGATATCGACACCAATGACACCAGCGACACGCCCGAAGCGGAGACGAATGTCACCGCTGAGGTGACGCCGTCGCCGGTCGTCGCCAAGCCGGTCGTCAAGAAGAAGCCGGTTGCCATCAAGACCATCGAACCGACGGCTGAGCCGGTTGCGGCCGCTCCGGCGGAACGCGATCTGGGTGAGCCCGACTTCGAGTCCGACCCGGTTTCCGATTCGGTCGAGGCAGCTGTCGCCGCACCGGTTGTCAAGAAGGCTCGCAAGCCGGCAGTCAAGAAGGCTGTCGTCGAGGTTGCCCCGGTGGAGACGCCGGCTCCGGCTAAGAAGGCCGCGAAGAAGGCTCCTCGCAAGGCTGCTGCTCCGGTCAAGGCTGCTGTTGTTGAGGCGGCGCCGAAGAAGGCTGCTTCCAAGAAGGCTGCTCCGAGGAAGGCTGCCGCTGCTGCCAAGAAGGCTCCGGCGAAGAAGGCAGCAGTGACCAAGGCTGCGCCGAAGAAGGCCGCAGCTAAGAAGGCCGCCGCCAAGAAGGCTGCGCCGACGAAGGTTGCCGCCAAGAAGGCGACGGCCAAGAAGGCCGTCAAGAAAGCTGCCGTGAAGAAGGTTGCTGCGAAGAAGGCTCCGGCCAAGAAGGCAGCGGCCAAGAAGGCAGCGGTCAAGAAGGCTGCGGTCAAGAAGGCTGCGGTGAAGAAGTCGGCAGTCAAGAAGGCTCCGGCCAAGAAAACCGCCGTCAAGAAAGCTGCGGTCAAGAAGGTCGCCGCTAAGAAGGCCGTGAAGAAAGTCGCGGTCAAGAAGGCAGCGGCCAAGAAGGCTGTGAAGAAGGCCGTCAGGAAGGCACCGGTTCGCAAGGTAGCTTCGAAGAAGGTCGCCAAGGTCGCCAAGAAGGCAGCCGCCAAGAAGGGCTCGTCCCGTACGGCAGCCGTCAAGAAGGTTGCCCGCAAGGCAGCCGGTCGCGTCGTGAAGAAGGCCGCCGCCGTCCGCAAGACGGTCAAGAAGGCAGCTGGTCGCGTCGCGAAGCAGGTCTCGACGGCTCGCAAGGCCGTTAAGAAGGGCGTGGCCAAGGTAGCTCGCAAGAGCGCCGGCCGCGTCGCAGCTGTAAAGAAGACGGTCCGCAAGGCCGCCAGCAAGAAGACCGCCCCCAAGGCGGTCAAGAGGTCCACTGCCAGCAAGACCGGTCGTACGTCGGCACGCAAGAGCGCCGTACGTGGCCGTCGTAAGTAAGTAGCACCCATCCCGTCCGGCGCCAGGCGCCGGGCGGGATACCTATAAGAGAAGAGCGATGGCGATCAAGATCGAAAAGAAGATCAAGGGCTATAACGTAGTCAAGCCTGAGGACAAGGCCACTCCGGCCCCCGCGCCCGTGCCGGTGAAAGACACCGCGCCCGTGGCCGAAGTCATCCAGATGCACGAAAGCCTGGAGCGACCGGAGACCCTCGTCGGCAGCACGTACAAGATCAAGTCGCCGCTCTTCGAGCATGCGCTGTACGTCACCGTCAACGATATCGTCCTGAACGCCGGTACCAAGCACGAAATGCGGCGCCCCTTCGAGCTGTTCATCAACTCGAAGAACATGGACCACTTCCAGTGGATCGTGGCGCTCACCCGAATTCTGTCCGCCGTCTTCCGCAAGGGTGGCGACGTGACGTTTATTGTCGAAGAGCTCAAGGCTGTCTTCGACCCGCGCGGCGGCTACTTCAAGGCCGGCGGCGTCTACATGCCGAGCATCGTCGCCGAGATCGGCGCGGTCGTCGAACAGCACATGAAGTCGATCGGCCTGATCCACGACCCGGAAATGAGCGACGCGACGCGCGCCCTCATCGCCGAAAAGCGCGCCGCCTACGAAAAGGCCGCCAAGCCCGCAACGCCGGCCGCCGCTACCGCGTCAGCCCCCGTGGGAGCCGGCTCCGCTGGCGATGCCTCTCAGGCCGCCGCAGAAGCCGCCCACATGAACGCTTCAGGCTTCCCGGCTGGCGCCACGCTTTGCGCTAAGTGCAATACGCAGGCGTTGGTGCTGATGGATGGGTGCCAGACTTGTTTGAATTGCGGGTATTCGAAGTGCGGTTGAATTGCAGTCGTGGCTCCACTGGCCTCGATCTTGACATGAGTTGCACTTGGGATGTTCGCTATCGTGCCCGCTAAAACTTCGTTTAAGTTTATTGATCTCTTTGCCGGAATTGGCGGAATTCGCTTGGGGTTTGAGAGGGCGGGAGGTGTGTGCGTATTCACGAGTGAGTGGAACACCTATTCGCAAAAATCTTATCAGGCTTATTTTGGAGCGCACGACTCGTTGGTGGGCGACATTACGCAGGTCTCCGCCGATTCCGTCCCGTCTCATGACATTCTGCTCGCGGGCTTTCCATGTCAGCCCTTTTCGCTTGCAGGCGTAAGCAAGAAGAACGCTTTGGGCGTGCCGCACGGATTCGACTGTGAGACGCAAGGAACGCTATTCTTCGACATTGAAAGAATACTTGCGGAGAAGCCCCATTGACAGTCCTTCCGACAAGCCGCCCTTCGAGACATGGCGAGACCGTTGGACGGGTCACCACGGCATATTGCCCAGGAACGGAGAGACGTTTTCCGGTCCGGTAGACATCGAGTGGTCTTCGATGGACGGACGTCACCACCGCCTTTCGCTTGAGCTCGACGATATCTTCAAAAGCCGTCTTGTTCTGCACAACGTAGAGCGGAGTGAGGTCAAGGAAGGTTGGTTGGGAACGAAGTCGTTAGACCCGGTCGGCCCGGACATCCTCGTAGAGGTGAACGACACCGTCGTTAACGTCTTCATGCGAGCGCTCGTCGCCACCGAGGCAGAGCAAATTCCGGGTAACAGCAAGAGCCATTTCCGCGACGACCTGATCCTCGCATGGACGAATAGCTACTGAGCAAGGAGTGCTCCCCGAGCTCCAGGCTGAACTCATACATGAGTCAGACACGGTCGATCGCGGGCGTGTGGCATGAGTTGTCCGGGATATCTGGAAGCTATTGGTGCGCTTACGCGCCTGGGTGTGCGGTACACGACGGAAGCGCATGCGCGGATATCGTGGGAGCGGTCAGGGAAAGTGTCGCCGTAGTTACGCAGGTCGATGCGAGGCGACGGGCCGCACGGGCGCAAAGCCTCGCGTCGTAAATGCGTGTCAAGCAGCGGACGTTGGGGCTAGCAACCATGAGTCATCGCAAGTCCCCTCTGTCTTTACTGTTCTGAAAGTAAAGGCACAGAAGGCCTACCGGCGCGATGAAAATTGCACCGCCCCAGCAAAGAAGCATCGTAAATATCTTAAGAATGAGTGCGAAGCCAAAGGCCGGTGAGTACGATGTTGTTGCCAAGGATGTAGCCGACGATGCTCTCGTAAGCGTGTCTCGCGTAAGGGTAGAGCACAGCGTTCATCGCGAATATCGCGTACGCCGTCCATGGCGTGGACAGTGGATGTATGGAGGAAATTGCGAGAACGAAGGACGGGAAGATCAGTCCGAAAAGGAAGTGACGAATGTAAGCAGAGGCGGTCAGGCCGCATAGAAGAAATCGGAAAAGTTAGCCCAACTTGCGTTGGGTCCTCCGATTTCGCGCCGGACTAACGCATCCTTGCAGGCTGACATTCGTGTGATGGAACGCAGCTAGATGAGCGGTAAGACGAAGGCAATAACGTTGTTTGTTCTCGGGCTCACCGCCTTGGTGGGCGGCGAGTACCTCGCAGGCTTTCTCACTCTTTGGATTTTAGGCCTCGGCCAGGTGCCGCTTGAGGCAGCCACTTACTGGCAGTACTTTCGCGCACTCGATTTGCCGCAGGTCGCTCCCTACGTCCTCAAGATCAAGCTGTGCGGCGCCTTCGGATTCGGCGGCCCGTTGGTGGCATGGTTGAGCTTGCTCGTGCCGGTGCTGAGGTCTAAACCGGAGGCCATGCATGGTGACGCGCGCTTCGCGAAGCTCGCGGATATGAAAAAGTCGGGGCTACTCAAGCAGACCCCAGAAAGCATCCTCATGGGAAAGTACAAGGGCCGCTACCTCTGGCTGGGGGGCGCCCAGCACGTCATTACCATCAGCCCTACGCGCTCCGGTAAGACGACCAGCATCGCCATTCCGGCGTTGCTCTCGTACCAGCACTCGATGGTGGTGCTGGACCTCAAGGGTGAGCTGTACAAGGCAACATCCGGCTGGCGTGAGTCACAACGCCACAAGATCTGCGTATGGGCGCCCTACGACGACGCGGGTAACACGCATCGCTTCAACCCGATGTCCATCCTGGCGGGTATCGATCCCGCAAAGCGTATCGGCGAGATCCAGACCATTGCCGCCATTCTCTATCCGGATCAGCCGGGCAACGACCCCTTCTGGACGTCGCAGAGCCGTGCGGCTTTCACCGCCATGACTTCCTACCTCTTTGAAGCGTGGGACGACGGTGCGATCTCGCCGGAGGTGGACGGATCTGAGCCGATCGTCGCCGACATCAACACGTCCCCGGACTTCCCGAGCTTCGAACGTATCCTGAAGTTTTCCAGTGGAACGAACACGCAAACCACGAAGGAAGTCATCGGTTCGATTCTCCGGAAACCTCGGTACAGGTTCGTGAGCCAGCAGACCCGGACCGTCTTCGGCAACCTCGCAGGCATGGCCGACGATACGTTCTCGTCGGTCATCGCCACCATGCAGGCGCCCCTACAGCAGTTTCTCAGTCCGATCCTCGCCGCCGCCACCAATGCCACGGATTTCGACATTGGCTCCCTGCGCAAGCGACCGACCACCCTGTACGTGATCATTCCCACGAACAAGCTGGACGAAAGCAGCAAGTTGCTCAATATCTTCTTCAGTACCGTGATCGGAAACAACCTGGGCAAGCAACTCGGCGAGGAGCCCGATCTCAAGTACCAGATGCTCATGCTGATGGACGAATTCACGGCAATGGGAAGGGTGGATGTGTGGGCGAAGCGGATATCTATCGCCGCCAGCTACGGCGTACGAGACCTGTGCATCGTCCAGAGTAGGGCTCAGTTGCGCTCCGCCTATGGCGAGAACGACGCCCAGAACTTCATCACTAACCACGGTGCTCAGATCGTCTTCGCGCCTCGTGAGCAAAGCGACGCTAACGAATACAGCGAAATGCTTGGCTACAAGACGGTCCGGAAGGAACACCGGAGCACCAGCCGTGGTGGTGGAGCACCTCAGGTGTCGACGAGCTTCAGTGAAGAGCGACGAGCCATTCTTCTGCCCCAGGAGATCAAGGAGCTCCCGGCCGATGAAGAGCTGATCTTCTACGAAGGTTGCCGACCCATCCGGGCGAAGAAGAACTGGTTCTTCAAGGACAAACGGTTTCAGGCACGAGCCGGCATGCCAGTTTCAAAGGTGGCACGGGCTGCGCAGGTGCCACGTACCTCGGCACGTACCGTGGCGGTGCGGAAGCCAGCGAACACACGTGTGCTCGCGGCACTGGCCCAGTAATCGCTAGCGGCGCGAGCCACTCCACCCTCGACAACCGACCCGAGGTGCCATGAATACGGAAGAAGACTCCTGGGGTAAGGACGAAGGCGCACGGCCGTCGTCGCTCATCTCTGTCCACAAGCTTCCCAGCCCAGATGTCCACTACGACCTCCAGCTACGGCGCGAGCTGGAGATAGCGAACGCGCGCACTCGGGCCGAACTCGGCCCCCTTCCACCCGATGGGCTGCCAGTGATGGCAAAGAGAAAGCCCAACCTTCGCGGTACGGCTGGCGCATGCGTCGACGCTCCGCCCGATGGCGTTGCTGAGACACCGTCGCCTGACGATTACGAACCCCCGATGTCCCACAACCCCCAGGAGGACGAGAGCATGAGACTTCATTCCCTTGCGATGGCGGCAGCTGTTGGTGCTGCGACGCTGGTAGGCGGCCCTGCATCCGCATCGCCGCGCGACTCAATTCGGCCGACGGCAGGCGCTGAAATGGTCCATGGCGTTCCAGAGCACTTCGAACCTTACTTAAAGACACCGGTGGGTGATGACGGGACCTGTGTTGCCGGAAAAGTGACGGACGAAGACGGAATGTTTTCCAGACCCTTCGTGTATGTCACGGACGCGGTGGGCGGCCGTGTCAAATGGGCAAGATTTCTGGATATGCCAGAGGCTGCTTACGAGGGTAGGGCGACTCATTGCGTGAGAAAGGGGTCTTCGCTTTACGTGCTCCTCCAAATCGACATCCGGGACCCGCGATCTCTCCCGCAAACCCTACAACGCATGGTGAAAGTTGGCATGGACGACGGGGGCACCCAAGGCGCAGTAGACGTCCCTGTGCCCGGCGTCGAGCGCGCCTATACGTCATGGGTGTGGGACGACGACGGACTCAGTGTTGTCAACGGTACCTTGCTGGTAACCGGCCAGTATCGATACATCGATATGGAAGACGGTGTTCCGTTCTCCGCCACGGTAAATCTGTAGTCGTCCTAGAAACTATTTCGCGAGAGATCCATGGAAACCAACGAACAATTCATAGCACGGTTGTATCCGATCGCGAGAAAGGTCTCTGCGGAAACAGGCCTTTCTTGGGAGCTTATGCTGGCGCAGGCCGTAGTGGAAACCGGGTGGGGAAAGCACGTTCTTCCTGGCACGAACAACATGTTCAACATCAAGGCGTTTGGTCGGTGGACGGGTGAGAAAAAGACCGCCCATGTCCACGAGACGTACGACGACACGGATAAAAAGACGTGGGAGGACCACCCATTTCGTGTCTATAAGACGGTGGAGGAATCTTTCTGGGACCGCGCGAAGTTCCTGGCGGAAAACCCTAGATATGCGAAGGCAGGTCTGTTTGATGAGGGGACGCTTGGTGACATTGAGGCGGAAGCCAGGGCGTTGCGTAAGGCGGGCTTTGCAACGGACAACGCCTATGTCGAGTCACTTCTTAAGGTCTTCAACGGTCGAACCATGCGCCACAGCATCGCCTTGGCCAGCGGTCAAGAGATCGCGCGTGCGACTACGGCTGGGTCGTTCAGGGGCGCTACCCTTCGGGAAGGCCAACACTCGGAAGCTGTAGGCGAACTGCAAACACGTCTGAACCGACTCGGCTGTACGGGGCCCGATGGCGCATCCCTTACTGCCGATCAAGACTTTGGCCGTCGAACCCGGCTCGCCCTGGAAGCCTTCCAGCGCGAGCACCAGCTAGAAGCCGACGGCATCGCTGGTCGAGCCACACTCGCTGCTATCGAACGTGCCGTCCAGACTGAGCTGCGTTCCATAGGTCAGCCCGACGCGCCGTACTTGCAGGCCGACGAACGCGACGAAGCGCTCGCTACCTATCAGTCACTGGCCCCTGAGCCGACTCTTGCGACGCCGGTACTACCGGTTACCAGCACGATGCAGGCCGAGCCGAGAGTGGATGCGCTCCAGGCCGCTGCCTTCGATCGGCCGGATATCGGCACCACGCGCGCCCTGCAAGAGAACCTGAATGCGCTGGGTGTCGTCGACATGAAGGGCGAGGCCCTGGCGGTGGACGGCTTGTATGGCCCTGCCACACGCACTGCCGTGGCGCGGTTCCAATCAGGGCACGAGCTCCCGATTACCGGCCAGGCCGATGAGGCAACCCGTTCCATGGCCCAGAGCCAAGCGTTCATCGCTGAGTTGCAGCAGCTTGCGCCTAACACGGCGGCACGGGATGCTCCGGCGTTAGAGACCATGCGTCCACCGGGACCTGAGCAGAACACGCCGTCCGAAGCGGGCGTATCACGTCCAACGGGTGTGATGGATCCGCCGCAGGTGGGCCTCGCAGCCAATGACCCGAGGAACCCTGACAGTTCGACGCATGGGCTCTACAACGAGTTGCAACGATGCGTCCCCGATGCCTCAGAGAACCGACTCCTCCAGTTCACGGCTGCCTGCCACGAGAACATGATCACCGCGGAGAACCTGACCACGGTGCATCTGGACGAAGAGAAGATGACGTTGGACTTCCGCGGATCGGGGCCGCTCACCACGCCGGCCCAGGTTGACCTCAGCGCGCCCCCGCCGAAGCCAGAGCAGGCCATCGAGCAGATTCAGTCGTTTGACCAACAGGAGATGCAGATGGCGCAGGCGTTCCAGGCGCAAAGCATGCAGATGGGGCAACAAGGTATGGCGCGATGATGCGGCAGGGTCCGTAAGCGACGTTGTTTCCGCATTTGGGCTGCGGACGCGTTCTCAGAACGATGAAGACGTCGGCATAGGACTATCGGTTTGCTTTCACGGATTGGCAGACTTAAGTTCACCGAGTGTGCGAACTGCTACCCGCTGAAGTGCGTTCCACCGCCCTCTCCATCGCCTTATTCGCAAGTGGCGACACGGCTGCGATAAGCGCGAGGAGGGCGAAGCAAATGTAACCGATCTTGGTCAAAACGCCGGGACCTGAAAGAAGTGGCCGGGCGGCCCGCGCAACGAAAGCCTGTGCCAGACTCACAGCCGCGAAACAGACTAGAAATACGAGAAATCTCTCGGGCCACTGTCGAACGTCGCCACCGAGATTCGAGTCAAGGACAAAGATCGAAGCGCCGATGGCAATCGTTTGGACGTAAAGGCCAACTGCAGCAGCCGTATAAAAATCGCTTGAGGCTTTCTCATTACGGCCGCTCAATACGATGCGGAGGGAAACAAGCATCATCAGCGCCACCGACGCGAGTATGCCGACAACGTTGGCCTCGACGCCGCACGCAGCAGGAAGGCCACCTAAGATAACCCAGGCAACGAGAAGGAACGAGCTGGCTTTCATCCACTTTCGGACGCCGTCGTGCCTGTCTTTGACACGGGATCCGCGCTCCCAAGCCGTAACGACCGGGTCAGATCCTTTGTTCACACGAACCATGAGAGTCATTGCCGGGAGGAATAGTATTCCCGCCAGTGCTAACACCATCTTGGTCACGCTCCCCGTCACCGCAGCGAAGAAAGCAGGGCTGTGAGGCATGTCGCCGTCGAGGCCGTGGTAGAGAGCGTATTGCCCGTACATAGAGAGAAATAGTCCTGGAACTAGGACTGTAAGCATCTTCCAACGCTCACATACATGCTTGAAGGCGAGCGAGATCTCTTCAGCTACTCGGTCGCAGAGTTGCAAGGGTTCCATGAGATTTCCGAGGCGTGGGATCGGGCGCTATCCGGCCGCTGCGGCCGGATAGCGCTAGGAGAGTTGTACAGCAATATACGAGTTGTCCGAGCCTTAGCCCGTGACCGAGTACTCGCGCCACGGAATGCGGTTCGGGTTGACTGATGCGAGGAAATTCACGATGTCACGTCGACCTGAGTACTTGAATGTCCCTTGTTCCTGGCATGCCAAGACCAGTTCCAGACCGGGGAAGATCGGTTGGAACGTCTGACGAGTCGATTGCGCTTCCGAGGTTGTTCGCACTGAGCTTGGCTTCACCAGTGCGATCGCAAAGGTAATCCCTTGTTCCTTGATGACAGCACCCTGCATTTTCATCGTGAAAGCCTCCGATCCGCGCGCGAGCCGCGCGTGGCAATCTGAGCACGGGACTGTCTCACCGACTGCGACTGCGACTGCGACTGCGTCCGCCCGGTCCATCGGCAACCCCAAGAACTCGACTTCACCCGCACGCAATCCTATGCTCAGCCTCAAGCCCCCAGGAACGGCGGGCATAGGGAGGATCCATGAGCAAACCGATCGCTCGCACCCTCAGCCGCCACGCCCGTTGGCCGGCACTGGCCCTCGCGGCCTTTATCGTCACTCCCATCCTGGCCAACGACTCCCCCATCCTTCCCCAGATGCAAGCCATCGACGTAAGCAGTCGCGTGGCCCGCCAGGTTCCCGGAGTGACTGATCTGGTCATTACCCCCATGCCCTACGAGGCCGGCAACCATCGATGGGTAACCCTATTCAAGCCGAATACGGGGGATGGATTCATCGTCATACTGGACGAGACCACCGGCGACATCTGTGCCCTGTTTGAACATCAGGACAAATGCGCCGCCAAGGGCAGCGCCACCGAAGAGATCGCGAAGGCCAGGGCCGTCGTCAAGGCAAGCGAAGACGCAAAGCTGCATCCGCCGCCGGATCTCGAAGACCTCTGGCTCACGCTCCTGCTCAAGATGGCTCCGAGCACGACGCCTTCACCGGGAAGCCAGGCAAACATGTGGTATGTCAGCGTCAGCACCGGTGGTGACAACCCTGTCGATCTCCCGGCCACCGCTATTGCGAAGACGCAGATCTCCGGTATCACGATCCTTCCGGCAAGTGCCGCGCCAAGTGGCAGCATGAGCAACAGCGCCACGCAAGGGAACTATCACATCGGCATCGGCATCCCGCTAAAGCGTCCGGACGGTAACTACGACGTGACGTACGGCTGGTACTGCGGCGTGGTTTGCGGCAGCTCCGTGACGGCGGTGATGTCACACGACCAGTGGGGTTGGCATATCGTTTCGAGCCGGCGGAACTGGGTCTCCTGAAACACTCTTACGGAAGCATGCCATGCACAGAATCGGTGTTCTCTTCCTGCTAGCCACTTTGTCGATCAGTACGACGGCGGCCGACAGCCAGTCCAAGGCCTTCCCCGACGAAGCCACCCTGCGACAGCGACTAGGCATCGATCCACATTCAAAGCTCGTGTTGCGCGGACGAGACGGCTCACCCGTCGACATCAAGGCTTTTCTGGACTTCGCGAACGCCCCCGGTAGTGACATCAGCTTCATTCCCGATCAGGGCAGCGGCATCGTCACGCTGACCATGAGCCACTCGCCTACGAAGCCGACGAACAAGTGGGGCGATCTCATCGTCGGCGATCCACTACCCGCATTTACGTTGCCCTCAAGCGCGGGGCGCACGATCAGCTCGAACCACTTCGACCACGAACTCACCGTCGTCAATTTCTTCTTCTACGAGTGCACCGGATGCATCGCCGAGATTCCCGCTCTCAACGCATTCCACGCGGCGCATCCTGAGACCGGTGCGCTGGCGATCACTTACGACGCAAAGGAAGGTCTCGCCGCCTTCCGGAAGAAGTACGGCCTGCAGTGGGAAATCGTCACGGACGCTGTGTCCTTCTTCGACAAGGCCAACATCGCGATGTATCCAACGCTTGGCATCGTAGATCGAAATGGTCGTCTGCTCGACCTGCAGGGTAGCTGGACGTTGCATCCCGCCGGACGGAAGCTGGAGGCAGAGGACTTGGCGCGTTGGGTCGCCAGTGTGAGGGTTCGGCGGGGGACTCGGTCGAGATGAGTAGCAGTTTGCCAAGGATGCGAAGGATCAGTCGGCGCGCGTTAGTTTGAATTGGGCGTTCTGATGCGGTCATGTCGCCATCTAAGCCGGTCGGCGTGATTCGTCGATCGGCGGCTTGGCTGCTGATACTTTGATGAGGAAGAATCGAATGGAGCTTGGGAAAATCATCGCGTCGCTAAGCTTTTCTCTGCGCCGGTTCGAGCGCGAGCAAGGCCTCAAGCCCTCATTGGTCAAGACGAATGCGCTATGAAGCCGGAAAAGATGTTTGCATGTGCGACCTTGTCGAGGTCGATAACGGTCAGACCTGCCAGGTCGTCGGGTTGGCGGACGAGGCTCAGTTCCTCCCCGGCCTGGAGGAGGCGCGCCTACGAGCGTCGCCCGGTTGCGCATTGGTCAGATCAAGTGACGGAGCGCTCCATTGGCGGCCATTTCCCGGTTCCCAAATGGTCTTTCTTCGTAGTTCATCTCCTCCGGACGAAGGATTGCAACGCGACGCCGCTGTCCCGGGAATGGACTACGGTCCTGTCCCTCCGCCTCTCGATCACTATTTCTCTCTTGAACGAGTGGAGGTGGGTGACGAGGTAAGGACCTCTACCGATTCCGTCGGAAGAATCGTCGCCGTGATCTCCAGGCATGAGTACGATGCCTCGATCGATAAAGCGGAGTGGGAATATCTTCGGCACGGATTTCTATGTGCGTCAGACCTTTCAGGAAGTCTGACGTGGTACGAGGAAGCAGACGAGGATTTGGAGCTGCTACATCGTCGTGTCTCCGACGCCAGTTGATTTCGATATCAGGGTGCAGCGACGTTAGCCGCCGCTCTGATCCTTTTTGCGTTGCAGCGTGCGTCTCCGTGCTGACGAGGATAGTGTTTGCCAGCTCGGTTTAGATCGATCTAAACCGATGCAGGAGCACCTCATACACCATCCAACGGAGCAGGTAATGAGTCCCAAGTCTCGTTTTAAGCGCACGCACATCGCAGCTGCATGGCTTCTCTCGATTGCTGGCCTGGCCGCCTCCTCGGCCGCCCTTGCCGACACCACCGGCTACATAGGCATTTTCGGTGGCGGCCCGATCTACAAGAACGCCAACAACAACATCACCGAACTCAGCCAGTCGGGCTTTACCGAAGTCATCGTATGGAGCGTCGAGGTCAAGTCGAACGGCGACCTCAACCTCAACGGTGAATTCCCCATCGTTTCCAACGGTGCCTACATCGGCAACCAGACCTACCCGAACTTCGTCTCCAACCTTGCCAAGCTGAAGACGGCAGGCGTCAAGCGCATCACCTTCAGCATTGGCTCCTCGAACTTCGGCGACTTCCAGGACATCAAGGCACTCGTCAACAGCACGGCCACCGGTGGTGGCACGGGCACGACGAGCACGCTCTACAAGAATTTCCAGGCGCTGAAGAAAGCCATCCCGTCGATCGATGCGATCGACCTGGATGACGAGAACGGCTACGACGCCGCATCGACGGTGGCGTTCTCCGTGATGCTCGGCAAGCTCGGCTACCACGTTATGCCGGATGCCTACACGAATGCTTCGTACTGGACCTCCGTGGTCAAGCAGATCAACACCCAGCGCGCCGGTACGGTCGATGGCGTGCATCTGCAGGCGTACGCAGGCGGCTCGGGTAACAACCCGTGTTCGGGTTGGGACTTCGGTGGGGTTCCCGTCTATCCCGGTCTCGGTGATACGGCGAACGGCGGGGGCTTGCCGCCCGTCGCCGAAAGCACGGTCGCTGGCTGGACGGACCAGTGCAACATCACCGGCGCCTTCCTCTGGCTGTATGACGACGTGGCCGGGAAGACGTACAACGGTAAGACGATGTCGGCCGCGTACGCCGGTGCGATCGATACGGGTCTGACGCAGTAAGTGTTCTTGAGGGCGCACAGCCTCACGGGCTGTGCGCCCTCCGGTTGTCATGCGGCGGTCATGGACCTGCCTTGCAAAGCACACAGGACCTACCGCACTATCCGGCGACAACTTGCATGGAGTCTCTTCGTGTTCAGACGGAACCTGATTGCCCTCGCGCTTTCCCTGTGCCTGACGTCCGCCGCGGCCATCGCCGCCGATCAGAACGGATCTGCCTCTCCCCGAGAGGCGCTGATCACCTCCCTCAATCACGCCCTGAGCGTCGCTGACCTCGACGGGCTGACCGCGCGCTACGGCAGTAAAGATCCCGTGGAGCACGCGCTGGCCGCGATGGCGATCGAGCGGGTCCACGGCAACTTCGAACAGTCCAGCAACATCGGGCGGACCTGCGAGTCCAGCCTCAAGACCTCCGAGCCTTTCGTGGCGCACTACTGCGCCCGCTTCGTCGCGGCCAACCTTCGCCTGATGGGCGAGCGGCAGAAGGCGGCGACGGAAGAGAAGCGGATCGCAGAGGCATACAGGACGGTGCTGCCGAGCAGCGTCATCAACAATCCGGATCTCACCCAGGCAGCGCTCTATGAGACGTTGCCCATCACCACGGCGAACGTCCCCGAAGGGATCACCACGATCCCCCTGAAGAAGAGCGTCGGCCGTTCGAGCATGGTGGACGTGACGGTTAACGGTAAGTCGCAGCTGATGAAGCTGGGGACGGGTGCTTACACCATCCTCGGCGAGGACACGGCTAAGGATCTGGGCGTCAAGGTCCTGCTCGAGAAGGACGGCAGCATCCACGGGCCGGTCGGTGTGGCGACGGACAAGAAGCTCGGTTTCATCGAGAAGCTGAAGATCGGCAACATCGAGCTCGACAACGTGCCGGTGTCGCTCGTGCATGACGAGAAGCTCAACCTGTTGGGCATTGACGTGCTGCAACGGCTGGGCTCGTTGCAGGTCCAGCGCGACGCGCTTATTGTCTACGGCGCCAACGCCGCCCAGCCGGCTTGCGAGACGCCGCTGCTGGTGAGCACCAACTTCTGGGGTGGCGTGCCCCGTGTGCTGGCGCAGATCACCGTCGACGGTGTCCCGGAGAACGCGCTGTTCGACACCGGCACGACGCTCTACCTCACGTCCAACCAGCCGGCCACACAGGGTCCTCTGGAGGCTGGCGGTCAGCTCCGCCTTAAGGTGGTCAACAACGGCAGCCAAGCCGTGCGCTTCTCCCGCACCACGTCCAATGTCGACATGGCAGGCAAGCATTACCAGCTCACCTACGCGACCATGGAAGACATTCGGGTGAACCAGAAGTACATCCTGGGCGAGGGTGCGCTGCAGGATGTGAATCTGTTCGTGGACTTCAAGAAGCGCGTGAGCTGTTTGTTGCCGCGGTTTCCTGAGAAGTAAGCGTCAGCGACGGTCAGGCGCTCTCTTGAAGCCTGCCATTGGGCAGGTCAGCGAGTCGCGGATCGCTTGGCTTCATCGTGTTGAGTGTGACAGTCCTGACCATCAAGGCCAGAAGCCGACCTGCAAAGATCGGTAGATACCAGGCGCCCCGGCTGGCGCGGCCGAAGTGAAGGAGGCGGGTCCGGCTCAGGATGTAGCCGTGCCTGGCAGCTTCCTTGAAATGCTGGTTTGCTTTCAGCTCGTCCTGCACGACGCCGAGGCCTCGCCGGTGGAGTTCACCGAGCAACTGATGTGCTGCTGCGCTGCCTCGTTCGGCGGTAGCCTCGAGATGGGGGACGGCTGCTGCGGGATCGTTCCGTGAGACAAGAAGCCTCGCGGCGTACATCACGTCTGCTTCCTTGCCGGACACCGCGAGCCGGATCGCCCATTCGAGCATCTTTCCTTCGTTGCCGAGATCGAAGTAACGCGACATCGAAAAGCGCTGAAAGGTTTCGAGAGACGACAGCGGCGGAGATGCGGTGAGGGCGAGGGCTTCTTCATGAAGGCCGTCCCGCCACATGGCAATGACACACTCCATGCAGTCGGCGAGCGCGTCCTGGTTGCCCTGTTGGACGGACTTCAAGTACCACGATCCCGCGACGACGAAGTCATTGCGTATGGTGTAAATCAATCCGATATAGCGCTGCCCAAGCGGGTCGTCCCTGAGCGTCGAGCTAAGAAGGAAAGCGAGTGAGCCTGCGATGTCCTCGGCATCCTCGAACTTGGCCAGGGTGCCCCAGAGATCGTCTCTGCCGTTGGTCGTGCCGACGCCGTTCTTGCTCATTGCTGTCCCTAGCCTCCCTGTCCAAGTCTCGACTACTGTCCACTCGGGCTGAGGGATTCCTCGGCTCCGCTCGACTCAGCGGGATGCTAGCAATGCGATATGGGGATTTATGTAGGGCTTTTCCTACAATGCGCCTTTGATCGTGCTGCATCTTCGGCAAGATGGGCCGCGCTCCGCAATAAGTTGCGAATGGCCTCAATGGAGATTTGGATCTATGCCCGCCGCGCAACTGATGTTTCTCGCTGTCGGATATGCCTACATACAGTACTTCCTCGCCCGCGGTGCGATCTCCCGGATCATGGATGCCGATCCGTCATTCGCGGGGAGGTGGCCGAGGCCCGGCTGGCTTGCGAACCCAAGAAACTCTGCCGCGACCCTGTACATCATGTTCAACATGAACTTACCTAAAAACGATTACCCGGGGGCGCATCAGGACAAGGGCGTCGCTGCCCGCTACCTGGTTAGCTACGACTGGCCCGTGGCGGCCGAGACGGCGAAAATCCTGGCGCGGTTGCAGGGGATCGTCGGCCAGTTGGGGCTTGTGGACCTGCCCGTTCTTGCTGCGGCTTATGGAAAGAAGAAGCCGACCGCCGTCGATTTATTCAAGATCGAGGATCTCTCGATCATCGAGGCGGTGGAGACGGTCGACGACCGTGGCAATGCCAGCGGCTTAGGTAGCCTCTTCTACAGTTACAGCAAGGGCATGGACATGGCCGTGCTGAGCATCGCCATTCCAAATCATCACTTACGGCCGGGCTTGATCGAGGGCGTGATCCGAACCTTGCACGAGGTCGACGGTATCGGCTACACCATCGCCTTCGACGCCATCCTTGGGAGGAGGGCGTTGTACTATGCGCTTGGCATCACCTTTGGCGAAGTCAGAACCCACTACGAGGACATGCTGGCACACGAGCTAGGAAGATTCTTCTTCCAAAGGACGCGTAAGCATCGGGATGATCGTGCATATACCCGCGATAAGATTCGAAACGTCTACCCGGTGAACGTATTGAACGCTCTCCAGAAGCGGATCATGCAAGACGTAATGGGGCTGCACGACGAGAGGTTCGCACGCCTCGACGACGACAGGCATTTGCTGGTTCTGGAAGATGCAGAGGTGTTAGGTTCTCGCGAAGCGTTGGTCGGGTCTGACTTCTTGATTTAAGTTTGGCCATACCCCGACTCCTGGCTGCGTCCGGCGGACGGAAGTGGTACCAATACTCATGCGGCGACGAGCGCTTGCATGAAAGGCACTGGGTCATGGTCCAGAAATGGCCGCAACCGGGGCAGCAGCCGGCGGTCTATTCAGGGGCCGACGATGCCGCCGTCTTCCTTGGTGAATGGGCCGGGCAAGGGCGGTAGGATCTCCAGCACGACTTCCGACGGCCGGGCCATACGCGTGCCCTTGTCCGTCACGACGAACGGGCGCTCGATCAGGATGGGGTTGGCAAGCATGGCGTCGATAATCGCCTCATCGGTGACCGACGGATCTTTCAAACCCAATTCGCTGAACAGCGCTTCCTTCTGCCGCGCGGCCCCGCGCGGGGTCAGGCCGGCGTCCTTGATCAGCCGCAGCAGGGTGGCCTTGTCCGGCGGGGTCTTCAGATATTCGATGATGGTCGGCTCGATACCAGCGTGGCGAAGGATAGCCAGCGTGTTGCGCGAGGTGCCGCACCGGGGGTTGTGGTAGATCATCGCCTTCATCGGTAGTCCATGTGGCAGTAGACGCGCCATGGTACAGGCGGCGATGCTGTGCGGCATTTCACCCACATCGCGAGTCATCCATGCTCCCAGTTCCTCGTAAGTTTTCGCGGATCGCCGCCGCTGTGACCCTGGCGCTTGCCGCCGGCGCGGCCGGTGCCCAGCAACTGCCCACCGACCAGGTACCGCCCCCCCAGGACACGCCCTACGCCGGCACGGTATCGCTCCACGTCGATGCCCACGACACGGTGCAGGGCATCTTCCGTGTCCATGAAACCCTGCCGGTGAAGGCGGGCGCGTTGACCCTGCTTTACCCGCAGTGGATCCCCGGCGACCACTCGCCGACCGGTCCGATCGCGATGCTCGCTGGCCTCAAGTTCAGCGCCAACGGTAAGCCGCTGGCGTGGAAGCGCGACGAGTACAACGTCTACGCCTTCCACGTCGACGTGCCGGCGGATGTCACCTCGATCGATGCGGACTTCCAGTACCTGTCCGAGCGTGCGGATGAAGCGGACTTCGAGATCACCGATCGCATGATGTCGATGGAATGGAGCAAGGTGGCGCTCTATCCGGCCGGCTACTACACGCACGGCATCACCTTCGCCTCCAGCGTTACGCTGCCGCATGGCTGGCAGCTGGGCACCGCGCTGGAGACGGCATCACAGTCAGGCGACACCACGAACTTCAAGCCGGTGAGCTTCGAGAACCTGGTCGACTCGCCGGTGTATGCCGGCCAGTACTTCAAGCGCGTCGCGCTGAACCCGGGCGACAAGGCGCCGGTGTTCATGGACGTCGTTGCCGATGAGCCGAAGTACCTGGAGATGACGCCGGAGCAGTTGACGGTGCACCGCAACCTGGTCACCCAGGCGACGAAGCTGTTCGGCTCGCATCACTACGACCACTACGACTTCCTGTTCTCGTTGTCGGACCAACTGGCGGGTAACGGCACCGAGCATCACCAGTCCAGCGAAGATGGCCTGGGCGCGGATTACTTCACGGCGTGGAAAGAGAATGCCTCCGACCGCGACCTGCTGGCGCATGAGTACACGCATTCCTGGAACGGCAAGTTCCGTCGCCCGGCCGACCTGTGGACGCCGAACTTCAACGTCACCATGGGCGATTCGCTGCTGTGGGTGTACGAAGGCCAGACGCAGTACTGGGGCTTCGTGCTGACCGCGCGTGCCGGCATGTGGACGCCGCAGGAGTTCCGCGATGGCCTGGCCATGGTCGCGGCGAATTACGATCGTAACCGCCAGGGCTTCCAGTGGCGCACGCTGGAAGACACGACCAACGACCCGACTGTCGCCCGTCGTTCACCGCTGCCGTATCGCAGCTGGCAGATGAGCGAGGACTACTACAGCGGTGGCCAGCTGATGTGGCTGACCGTCGACGCCAAGCTGCGCAGCCTGACGCACGACAAGCAGTCGCTCGACACGTTTGCGAGCGCGTTCTTCGGTGTCGAGAATGGCAGCTATGTGCCGAAGACTTACACGTTCGACGATGTCGTTGCTGCGTTGAACGGCGTCGCCAAGTACGACTGGGCGAGCTTCCTGAAGGAGCATGCGTATTCCTTGAATCCGCCGCTGCAGGAAGGCCTCGCAGCCGCCGGCTGGAAGCTGGTCTATGACGACAAGGAAAGCGATTACCAGAAGGCGTACGACGGCCGTCCCGAATCGTCGCGTCACATGTTGAACTTCACCTTCTCGATCGGCCTGACCCTGACCAGCGGCGGCAAGGTGAACGACGTGCGTTGGGATGGTCCGGCGTTCAAGGGCGGTATCAGCACTGGCGCCACCATCATTGCGGTGAACGGCACGGCGTATTCGAAGGACGTTTTGAACGACGCGATCATCGCGGCCAAGGGCAGCAAGGCACCGATCGAGTTCACGGTGAAGTACCAGGGTCGCGTCCGTACCATTCCCGTGGATTATCACGGTGGTTTGCAGTATCCGCATCTGGTGCGGGTTGAAGGGACGCCTGATTATCTGAGCGAGATTATTGCTGCGAAGAAGTAAGGTTTAGTGATCGATTTCGACTGAGTAGTGCCGCCGCCTGGAGCCATCGGGTGGCGGCATTGCTGCATCGGAGATCCACCCTCTAGGAGTCGTCGTGAGTGAGGAACTGACTAAGGAAGATTGGTTCGAGAACGAACTGTTCTATTTCCACAAAGCGCTTCAGGTCCTTGCCATGGAGGCTGAGGAGCAATGCGAGGTGATGGGTGACTACAACACCGCGTGGGAAATACTCCACGACATATCAGGGCCAATTCCCTTCATGGTGAAGAACCCGGTATCCCACCTGACAGAGGGACAGTCGGCTGCTCTGGTTCGACTGGCCGACGCGATGAACGAAATCCCCCAGGAAGGTCTTTTCCCTGAAGGTTTCAGCCCGACCACTCACGAAGCTTGCGTCGCGGCCATGAAGCATCCTTCATGGGTGACTGTGAGGAACCAGGCAGGGGAGTTGTTGAAGGTGCTCGAACCGGCGATGCAGCGGAATGCGGATTACTTCGCTCAGCGAGCCAGCTTCCGAACGACGCTGCACGTGGCGACAGTCTTCTTCGCACAAGACGCGAGCATGCCGCGCAAATCCGCCGCCATCTCCGCCAGCGCGTTCTGCTTCGCTTCGATCTGTTCGAGATGCGTCTGGACGATCCCGTCGACCGCTGCGCATGACTCGTCACGCCTGGTACTCAATCCAAGAAGGCTGCGCGTCTCCTCAAGGCTGAAGCCCAGGTGCCGGCAGCGCATGATGAAGTCCAGGCGGGCGACATCGTCGGCTCCGTACTGACGATACGTCCCAAGGCGCGGCGGCTCAGGTAGTAAGGCAATCCGTTCGTAATACCGGATCGTTTCCAGGTTGCACCCGGTGGCGGCGGCCAGTTCGCTGATGCGCATGGGTTGACTCCGTAGTAACTACGGACCCGATTCTAGGCCTTTCCTGGCTGGACCTCCGCGTATGGGCTGCTGTGACCACGATAGCTGCGAGGCCCGTTCCCTGGCCGATACCGCGGCGCACCGCCGGGTGCTCTGGATCGTGCTGGCGATCAACCTGGTGATCTTCGGCGGTGAGTTCGGTGTGGGCTGGGTGGCCTGCTCCAGCGCGGTGCAAGGCGACTCTCTCGATAGCCTGGGTGATGCACTGGTGTACGGCATCAGCCTGCTGGTGGTGGGGCGCTCCCTCCGCGCCCGGGCTTCTTCCGCTTTGACGAAGGGTGCGCTGCAAGTAGCGTTCGCCATCGTGGTGATGGCTGAAGTGGTGTATCGCCTGTCGCACGGCGTGCCGCCGGTGACCGGCCTGATGAGTCTGGCTGCCGCAGGCGCGCTTGTTCTCAACGGTACGTGCCTGGCGCTGCTGACGCGCTATCGCGCCGACGACATCAACATGCGCTCGGTCTGGCAGTGCTCGCGTAACGACGTGATCGGGAATGCAGGCGTGCTGGTTACGAGTGGGCTGATCGCCTGGACGGGATGGTGGTGGCTGGATCTGATCTTTGGGGCGGCGTTGGCCGGGTTATTCCTACAGACGGGGGTCTCGGTTATCCGGGCCGCGGCGCCGCTCGTAAGAACATCGGCCGCCTAGCCTCTCGCGACGTTGATGGCATCGAAGAACGACGCCACCGACTGCGTCCGCCGCCGTTCCTTCAGGCAACACACCTGGATATGCGTCACCACCGGCTCGCCCTCGATCGGCAGCGGGACAAGTCGCTCGTCCGGGACGTACTCCGACTTTGATACGGTGCCTGCGCCCAAGCGGCGTATCACTGCCTCGCGCAATGCCTCGCGACTGCCGATCTCCATCGCCACGGTAGCGGCCAGGCCGCGTTCGCGTAGTGCTGCCTCCAGTGCCAGTCGAGTCGTCGATCCGGGCTCGCGTACGAGCAGCGGCTCGGAGCTCAACTCGTCGAGACTGACGGCCTCGCGCTTCGCCCAGCGATGCTCGCGGTGCACGAAGACGATCACGGGATACGTCGCATACGGCTGCATGTGATACCGCGCATCGACCGAGCCCCTGGCGATGACACCCACATCGCAAAGATAGTGCTCCAGGTCGTGCAGCACCTTCTCGGAGTTTCCCAATGACATCGACAGGAACATCTGCGGATGTCGTGCGTGGTACTTGTCGATCATCTCCGTCACGTGGAAAGGGCTGACCGCGCCGATCCGCAGCGAGCCGCGCCGCATGGATCCACTGTCTTCCAGAAGCACGCGGCCGTCGTCTTCCAGGTCGACAATCTGTCGCGCAACACGCAGGAACTCGCTTCCCGTTGCCGTGAGATCGACCCGGCGACCGCGACGGTGGAACAGCTCCACGCCATGTTCTTCCTCCAGCGCCTGGATCTGCGAGGTCACCGTGGTCTGGCTGGTGTGCATGGCACGCGCGGCGGCGGTGAATCCCCCGTGCTGGACGACGGCGATGAAGCTGCGGAGCTGGGTGAGCGTCATGGCGAGCGGTCCGTGGGACGGGACGGGCCCATAGCGTGAATGATTCGTGTGACAGCTACCCACCGAAAAAACCGATGGATTGATCGGGATAGGGGGAGGGATTCGATCACTGGGGTGCAACGTGGCGTCTCTAACCTGCGGTCCATCATCCGCGGAATAGCGACCCCGTCCCTCATGTCATCGGTTATCTCCACCTCCCAACCCTCCCGCGGCAGCTACCCGGGGCCGCTCACCACCGCCATCTTCGACTGGGCGGGCACCGTCCTCGATTTTGGCTGCATGGCGCCGGTGGACGCGTTCCGCCAGGTGTTCGACGCTGCCGGCGTGCCGATCTCCATCGCGGAGGCCCGCCAGCCCATGGGTGCGGCCAAGCGCGAGCACATCGGCATGATCCTGGCCATGAGCGTGGTGGAAGGACGCTGGCGCACGGCAAAGGGCGCCCTGCCGACCGAAGCCGACCTTGACCAGCTCTATGCCGCCTTCCTGAGCGTGGATGCCGCCAACGTGGAGCGCCACAGTGCGCTCATCCCCGGTGCCCTCGAGACAATCACGGCGCTTCGTTCGCGTGGCATGCGCATCGGCAGCACCACGGGCTACCCGCGCGAGGTCATGGTTAACCTCGCGCCGCTGGCTAAGGCGCAGGGGTATGAGCCGGACCACACCTGCACGGTCAGCGATGTGCCGCGTGGGCGCCCGGCACCGGACATGTGCCTGGTCAACGCCCTGGCGCTCGAAGCGCCGGACGTGCGCGCCTGCGTGGTCGTCGATGACAGCCCGAGTGGTCTGCTCTCTGCACGTGCCGCCGGCATGTGGGCGGTGGGCATCTCAGTGAGTGGCAACGAGATCGGCTTATCGCTGGACGACTGGCGCGCACTGCATGCGGCGCAGCAGCAGGAGCGGCTGGCGGTGGCGCGGCAGCATCTGGAAGCGGCGGGCGCACACTTTGTCATCGACAGCATCGCGGACCTGATGCCGGTGATCGATGCCATCGAAGCGCGCCTTGCCGATGGGGTGGCGCCATGAAGGACTGGTCGTTTCACAACCCTGTGCGGGTGCACTTCGGTGTGGATTCGCTCGACACGATAGGTCGCCTTTTGCACGGGCGTAGTTACGCGCTGGTGACCTATGCCGACGAGACGTTTAAAGGCTTCGCGCGCCGTATCGAAGCCCAGGCCGGGTCGGCCCTGACGATTATCGATGCCATCGAACCCAATCCGACGCTGACGATGCTGCAGACCGTCTGCGCGCAGCTGGAGGCGCTGCCCATCAAGCCTGACGTGCTCGTCGCGCTGGGTGGTGGTTCGGTCATGGACTCTGCCAAGGTGTTGGCGACCGGGCACGGGCGCTGGCAGCCCGTGATCGAAGCACTCAGCAACCCGGGTGCCGTGACGCCGCGCGCCTTGCCGATCATCGCCATTCCCACGACATCGGGGACAGGCAGCGAAGTGACGTGCTGGGCCACGGTGTGGGATCCGGAGCACGACCGGAAGCTGTCGCTTTCACGCGACGATCTGTATCCCGAAGCCGTGGTGGTCGATCCTCGCCTGGTCGCCGGGCTGCCGCGCCACGTGACGATCGCCAGCGGTCTCGATGCGCTTTCCCATGCGCTGGAAAGCCTGTGGAACGTCCACGCGAGCCCGATCACACGCAGCCTCGCCGTGCAGGCAGCGAAGGAGATCATGCGCGGCCTTGCACGCCTGAACGGTGACCTGAGCGATCTCGACGCACGCACACTGATGGCCCTGGGCTCGCTTCGCGCTGGTCTGGCGTTCTCTAACACACGCACCGCACTGGCCCACAACATCTCCTACCCGATCACGCTGCGCCAGGGTATTGCGCATGGCATCGCCTGCTCGTTCTGCCTGCCGGACGTGATGACGGCGGCGATCGGTGCGGACGCGGCGTGCGACGCCGCGCTGGAGGACATTTTCGGCGACCTGCGCAGCGCTCCGCAGACACTGCGCATCTTCCTGGATGGCCTGGGGGTGTCGTCAGACCCGCGCGACTACGGCATGGATCCCGTGCAGTGGCGCGAAGTCGTGGCGGATGCGTTCGACGGAGTGCGCGGTCGCAATTTCATCGGCGCGATCGAGCGCTTTCCGTTCCGGGACGTGGTCGACGTACCGGGTAGCCACGTGATGGGGACTTCCCTATGAAAGCGCAACAGACGATCCAGACCGACGCACTCACCCGCCTCGACGAGATGCCGTGGACGCGCTTCCATACCATCCTGACGATTGCGCTTGGCGTGGGTTGGGCGCTCGATTCGTTCGAAACGAACATCATCGGAAGTGTGTTCGGCGTGCTCAAGGCACAGTGGCACCTGTCGTCGACGCAGGGCTCGCTTGCCGTGAGCCTCTGGGTGATCGGCATGCTGATTGGCGCCATCGGCTTCGGGTATCTGGCGGATCGCTACGGGCGTAAGCGGCTCTTTCTCGGCACCCTGCTTTGGTACGCGGTGTTCAGCACCGGCACGGTGTTCTCCTGGAACTACGAGTCCTTCCTGTTCTTCCGCGTGATGACGGCACTGGCGGTCGGCGGCGAGTATTCCGCAGTCACAGCGACCATGGGCGAGTTCATTCCGAAGCGGCATCGTGGACGAACGGATGCCATGATTCTCTCGGGCTTCCCGCTGGGTGCGTTGACTTCGGCAGCGGTGACCTTGCTTCTTCTCAACCAGTTGCCCGGCAATATCGCCTGGCGAGTGGGTTTCGGTTTGGGGACGACGCTTGCGCTGATGTTCTTCTGGATTCGTCGGGTGATTCCGGAGTCACCGCGCTGGTTGCTCCAGCAGGGCCGTATCGCGGAAACGGAAGCCATCGTCGACCGCATCGCTGCGAGTGCCGAGCGCGCCGGCACGTCAGAACAGCACCGTTTGCAGGCACGCAAGCGCTATCGGTCCGTGCCGTTCACGCCGACGACGCCAGCCTTTCTGCGCAACATTCGCGAATTGTTCGGTCAGTATCGACTGCGCTGCGGCCTCGCCAGTGCGCTGAACTTCTCGCAGGCCGCCGTGGTGTATGGCGTGCTGTCACTGATGGCGCTGGTGATCCTTCCGTACATGAAGGTGCCTGCCGATCACATGCCGATCTACTACGTGTATGGCAATGCTGCGGCTTTGCTTGGTGGCCTCACGGCATCGTGGGCGGTCGAGGCTTGGGGACGCCGGTGGTCGTTGCTGGTCAGCTACAGCTTCACGGCGCTGGCGATCGTCCCGCTCTATGTATTGCATACGCTGCCCGGCATGGTTGCCGCCTACTGCATGATCCAGTTCGGCGTGACCTGGGCTTATATCTCCGGCTACGTCATTTCCTCGGAAGTGCTGCCAACCCGCATGCGTGCCACGGGACTGGGCATCTCCGTCGCCGTCGGCCGGGTAGGCGCGATGATCGCGCCGTTGATGCTGACCTACGCGTACCAGATGTCGGGTGAGCCTTCCTCGGCACTGATCGTTTTGATCACGCTGGCCTTGCCGGGCCCGATTGCCGCGGCACTGTGGTGGCGCCTGGGTCGCGAGACCCGGAACGTCTCGCTGGAAGAGGGCAGTGTGGAATCGCTGCACGTCCGTGAGGCCGCGACACGCGGCCAGCCTTACGGCTCGCTCTCGCACACGCACACGCACTGAGTTCATCCCACGGGTTTCGCTCCGGCGCCTCGCCTTGCGGCGCGCCACGGGAAGGGCTTGCCCGAATCCAGCATTTCCAAACATTCGCAACGTTCGATGGGGGCTACAACGTGGCACGACACAACACTTCGGCACACCGGAAGAGGCCCACTGCGGTTCTCGGTCTCGCCGCCCTGGCGATGGCCCAGGTTTCGTTTGCCGCCGACGGCGACAGTCTCACCTGGCAAGGCATCACGCTCTACGGCACGGTGGATATCGGCGTCGCGCATCAGAATCACGGCGCGCCGCTCAGCCAGGACATGTATACGGGCCTGGCGTACATGGTTACCAAGAACAGCAATCACGCGATCACGTCCGTCGCACCTAATGGGTTGAGTCAGTCAAAGCTCGGATTGAAGGGTGACGTTCCGCTGACCGATGGCCTTCGCTTCGTCTTTAACCTGGAATCGGGTTTCAATCCGGAATCCGGTCGCCTCTCCGATGCGTTGGGGGCGCTGGTGCACAACAATGGCAAGACGGCGGATGTACAAACGACGGGCGCCGATGGTTCGCGGGCAGGTCAGCTGTTCAATGGACCGGCGTTTGCGGGGCTGGCATCACCGACGTACGGCATCCTCACGTTCGGCCGGCACAATACCTTCCTGACGGACGCGGTGACGAAGTACGATCCGCTGGCCGCGTCGTATGCCTTCTCGGTACTCGGGGCCTCGGGTACGACGGCGGGCGGCGGCAACACGCAGGATGTACGCCTGGACGACTCGGTGAAGTACATCATCGCGTGGCGCAACCTGCATGCTGGCGCGCTGTATCAGTTCGGGCATAACGACACGAGCCCCGGCAGGGCAATCCAGCTCGATGCCGGCGCGCAGTTCGGTGCGGTCACGCTGGACGCCATCTATGCCTCGAAGAAGCAGGCGCTGCTCGCGGGATCGTTGTCGGCCGCGCAGCTGGCCACGCCGGGCGTGCCGCACGACTCACTGGCGGCGACGGTCTCCGATAACCATTCGTATGCATTGACCGCGGCCTATCGGCCGGGCGGCCGTTGGAATGTCATGGGCGGATTCGAGCGGATCACGTATGAGAATCCCTCGGCGCCACTGGCCGCCGGCTTCAGCTCGTTGGGTGGCTACTTCATCAGCTTCATCAACAACAACGCCTACGCCCACGAGAAGGTGCTGAAGGTGACGTGGGCCGGCACCAACGTCCGCCTGACCGATCAACTGACCCTGACCGGTGCCTGGTACCACTACGGCCAGGACAGCTTCGACGGCAAGGGCTGCTCCGATCGGTCGGCCAGCACCTGCAGCGGCACGCTCAACGCGGTGTCCGGCGTCCTCGATTATCGATTCGACAAACGCTTCGACGTGTACGGCGGCGTCATGTACTCGCATGTCGCGGATGGTATTGCGAATGGGTACCTGTTTACCTCGGTCGTCAATGTAATGACGGGTGTGCGCGTGCAGTTCTGATTCAATCACTGGAAGGGAGTGACCATGAAGAAGCTAATGTTGGATGGTGCGTGTCGTTCGACTATTACCGTTCGTCTGGCCAGTGCGACCTCAGCAACAAGAGGGCGGCGGACGTTGGTGGCCTGAAGACGGATTACGCGGGTAACCCGTATGACCACTACAGCCTTTCCCCGGCGGTGAACGCGCCTGATCCCATTCCCGGCAAGCGGCACGTTCTCGTCATCGGGATCGACGGCCTGCGGGGCGACGCCGTGCGGTGCACCGGCTGCGCCAATCCGCCTGCGCTCAATGCGCTCATGGACGGCGGGGCCTTCCACACCGATATGCTTGCCGGTGGACCCCAGGTCACCCTGAGTGGACCGGGCTGGGCGAGCAACTTCACGGGGTACTGGGCGGCAGATCATGGGGTGACCTCCAACGATGTCACCCAGGTGTTGAAGAAGCCGCATGTGTTCGACCTGATCAAGAAGGCGTATCCCACGGCCACGACGGCGGTCGTTGCGGACTGGGCGAACCTGACCCAGGGGCTGTTGCCAACGGGCGCTGATTTCGTCTCGCGTAATGACGCCAAGAATTCGCAGCAGGCGACCGACGTGGTCAAGGAGTGGCTCTCCTGGGACAACGCGCCGACGGCGATCTTCTACTACCTGCACAACGTGGATATCCACACCTGCTGCTACGACCCGCTGAATGCCGTGTACAAGCAGAAGATCCTGGACGAGGATGCGCAGATCGCCCAGGTGCTCGACGTGTTGGTACACCGCCCGGATTACGCGAATGAAGACTGGCTCGTCGTCGTCGCATCTGACCATGGTGGACTCAATGATAACCACGGTGGGCAGAGTGCGTCGGAGCGAGACGCGTTGTTCATCATCAACAACACGTATGGGAAGCCAGCTGGTGTTCCGTATTGCCGGGGTGACCTGACTAGCTATCCGCTGGTCCAGATCGACGGGGTAACGCCTCACGTGCTCGACTTCCTGGGGATTTCTAACCCGACGGCGGGAAAGAAGCTTGCGGCTTGTGGGGCTCATGCACCCTAAGTAGTTCTGCTTAGCGGGCCTCGGGGTTCTTGCCGATGCGCCCGCTGGCGACTTGCCCAATGCTCGAGGAGCATCCCTCTCCGGAGCCCGCCATGGCCGCGTCGCCGAAACAGCCGAACATCCTCTTCATCATGGCCGACGATATAGGCTGGTTCAACATCAGCTGCAACAACAACGGCGTCATGGGGTATCGCACCCCGAACATCGACAGGATCGCGAAGGAGGGCGCCAACTTCACCGATTTCTACGGGCAGCAGAGTTGCACGGCGGGGCGTGCTTCCTTCATCACCGGACAGTCGCCCATTCGTACCGGGTTGACCAAGGTCGGTACACCGGGCGCGACGCTGGGCCTTTCGGCCATGGATCCTTCGATTGCCGAGTTTCTGAAAGCATACGGATATGCGACGGGCCAGTTCGGCAAGAATCACCTTGGTGATCGCAATGAGTTCCTTCCGACCGTTCATGGCTTCGACGAGTTCTTCGGCAACCTCTATCACCTCAATGCGGAAGAGGAGCCGGAGTATCCGAACTATCCCAAGGACAAGGCTTTTCGCGAACGGTTCGGGCCGCGTGGGGTGCTCAAGTGCAAGGCAACGAGCAAGGACGATGCGACGGAGGACGGCAAGTTTGGCCGGGTAGGCAAGCAGGTCATCGAGAACACGGGGCCGCTCACGCGTAAGCGCATGGAAACGGTGGACGAAGAGTTCATCGACGCGGCGCTCGACTTCATCGACCGAAAGTCCAGCGAGGACGCGCCCTGGTTCTGTTACTTCAATCCCACCCGCATGCATGTCTTCACGCACCTCAAAGAATCCTCGGTGGGGAAGACCGGCCTGGGCCTGTATCCGGATGGCATGGTGGAACTGGACGGGTTCGTCGGGCAGCTCCTGGAGAGGCTGGACGAATTGGGCATTGCGGAAAACACCATCGTCGTCTTCACGACCGACAACGGCCGTCGTCTTCACGACCGACAACGGCGCCGAGGTGCTCTCATGGCCGGATGGTGGCGCGACACCGTTCCGTGGCGAGAAGGACACCAACTGGGAAGGCGGCTGGCGGATTCCGTGCGTCATGCGCTGGCCCGTTGTGATCGAACCGGGCAGGGTGGTCAACGACATCTGCGCCTTGCTGGACTTCATCCCCACCTTCGCGGCAGCGAACGGCGAGCCGGATCTGGTCGACAAGGTAAGGAAAGGCCACACGCTGGGCGAAAAGACCTTCAAGGTGCATCTGGATGGCGTCAACCTGTTGCCCTTCCTGTCCGGTAAGGAGAAGGAAGGGCCCCGCAAAGGCTTCCTGTACTGGGGCGACGACGGTGATCTGATGGCGTTACGCATGGGGCGCATGAAGATCGTCTTCGCCGAGCAGCGCGCCAAGGGTCTGGAGGTCTGGCGTGAGCCGCTGGTGACCTTGCGCATTCCGCGCATATTCGACCTTCGTGCCGATCCCTTCGAGCGTGGTGAGGAGAGCTTCAAGTACAACGACTGGTTCGTCGAGCAGGTGCCGTTCCAGTACGCCGCCCAGGCCGTGGTTCACGAATGGCTGGACAGCTTCAAGGCGTTTCCACCCCGCGCGAAGGCGGCGAGTTTCAGCATCGATCAGATTGTCGAGGCGTTGATGCCGAAGTCGTGACGATCCCCGGCACCGGCCCGACCATCCAGATCAGCCGTGCGTTCACGAGGGAAATCACGGTCGCGTCGGCCAGATGTCCCGTTCGGAGCCGCCACGCAATCGGTCGGAGGAAAAGGGTGGGGAGCAGTGGTCTTATCTTGTTCAAGGGTACGTGAACAAGGGATTGAGCTCGGATTCCAGCTATGGGTTATGGAAAAAAGGCGACGTAGATGTCGATCCCGAAAGGGTGGATCATTGGTCTGAAGAGAGCGCCAGGATTTGGTGCCAAGGCAACGGTTTATGCAACTGACGAGCTTATTTTCCCTTCTCTTGGTCGGTGCACCTGAATCGCCAGCTGAGGTAGTCGCATTGTGCAGCGTGGTTGCCAACCCGTCGCTTTATGCTCATCGACGCGTGGCCCTGATAGCCCGCGTCGAGAGCGACGGCATTCACGACATTGTCTTAGACGAGCCTGCCTGTACTGGCGCGCTTACCGTCGACGTATCCGGCACCGGATCTACCTTGGATCGCCTCAACGACGCGCTCTACAGTGGTGGTCCAGGCACCTCTGACAGGGTCATAGAGGCGCGCTGGACGGGCCGTCTGGATCCCTCAGGAGTAGTTCCAAGGCTGATTGTGGAGTCGATCGACAAAGTGACAGCCACTCCCATTCCCCCTGGTCACGAAAAGTGACGAGGAATCCATACAGCCACCGTCGGTAGGCTCCTTGCTTCTCATGGTCAATCGGGGGGTGCTTTGCCTACGCCGGCCAGGTACGACTGGACTCGCAACGCGTCGGCACCCACTTCGTGTGCCGCGGCGACGATGGTCGCCGCACTGACATTCAGCACAAGGCCCCACGCCATAACGTCGAAGGCGTCGTCGACCTCGATGCGGGTCGAGTGACCGGCGTATTCGTCAGCCACCAAAGTCTCCAGATAAGGGCGGGCGACCTTAGGCTGACCACTGTCGTGTCAAGACGTCATTGAGAGAGCCTGACGGACGCTACAACAATCGTGAAATTCGGTGGCAAGACTGCTGCGCGGCGGCGGGCCAGTCGCAGAAGTGGCATATTGCCCGGACGACTTATCCCTGCGGTGTCCGGCGGCGGACCTGCGTCTTCAGGAGAATTGGATGAAGTTCCCGGTAATCGCTTCACTGGTGGCATTCGTTCTCCCGTGTACGACGCCGGCGCACACCCAGTTACCTTCTCCGCCCCTGACGCTGCCGGTTGCATCGCCCAGCGGCAAACAGTTCACCATCCAGGCAGTCGTGGCCGGGACGAAGCGAACCTTCCTCTTCGACACGGGCGAGGGTCTGACCATGATTTCCCCGGGCCTCGCGAAAGACGCGAAGTGTGAGCCCTGGGGCAATGTCGTGGCCTTTCGCATGTTGGGCGAGCGCCTGGATACGCCCCGCTGCGACGATATCTCCTTCGAACTCAGTGGTCGCACTTTCGTGGCGCCGACCACCATCGTCTACGACCTGGCCAAGATCGACTCGAGCATGGCCGGGATAGATGGCGCTATCGGGCTGGATCTCTTCGCGGGGCAGGTCATCACGATCCGCTTCGCCACCCGGCAGGTCGTGGTGGAAAGTCCTGCGTCGGCAGCGCAGCGAATTCGTCAGGGGACGGAGGTGCCCATTCGTCTTTCCCGACCGAGCGAGGGCGCTGCACTCGACGTAAACATCGGCGTCGACACACCACGCGGCCGTGCCTGGATGGAGCTTGACTCGGGCAACGCGGGGCCGACGATTTTTGTATCGCCTGGCATCGCACCGCTTCTGGGTTTGCGTACCGATACGCGTGAGGCGCAGCCGGTGACGCTGCAGATGGCACCTGGTGTGGTCTTCACCGGCCGTGCCCGTGTGTTCCCGGACATGATCATGGACGGGAACATCGGCATGCAGTTCCTGGGCGATCGCGATCTGACGCTGGATCTGCGGCAGGGGCGTGCCTGGGTTGCAAAGCCGTCTGAAAAGGCTTGGGGTCCTGACCTTTAACAAACATTTTCTGAAATTTGAGAATTCTTCCATATCGAAGAAAACCATCTCGGTGTTCCCATGAAATCCTGGATTGCGGGCTCGACCTCGTTCGTCGAAGCCGTCGCTCACAGGTTTTGTCTCGTCGCCCTGATATTTCGCGGGGGATCACGCGACGACGATGTCTTTGCCGTAAATCGCGGCGAATCATGGAGATGGGGATGCATTCTGCAAAGCGCTGTCACTTTCACTGTGGGCCGATTCTTCTGCCTGCTTTCTTCCTGGTCGGCACAATGTTCTCGACACCAGCGTTCTGCCAAGCGCCTCAAGAGCCGCGTATGCCGTTAGGTTCCATGTTCGAGGCAGACCGGGACAAGATGGCCGTTGAGATCGTCGCTGTGGCGAATCGTGTCGCTAATGCGAGGCGGTACTTCGAGACTGACAAGGGGCTAATAAAGATCACTGGGGCGTTTGACGTCGAAAAGAAAGTCTTTCAGTTCGATATGGAGGAACGCTTCGGTCCCGACGCGGGGTACGACGAGCTTTCAGATATGCACCGGGCGATCGAGAGCGCCATTGAGCCTTTGACGAGTCGAATCGAAGATTTCTATGCGGTCTACTGGACATACGGTGGCAAGGACATCGAGCATTGGATGCCCCGGCCGAAGAGTCAGCGAGGGATTCTGCGCGGGACCACCTCCGTGCACACGGGTGCACTAGCGACTATTCCGGTCGTCGTCGCAGCTGGTCATGGTTATTACTACCACCAGAATGAGAAAACATGGAAACCGCACCGTGATCCGATCAATGGGGTGCTCGAAGACACCATCACGCCGGTTTTGGCTGCGGAGCTCGTGCGCTACCTAGGCGTGAACAAAATAAGCGCCGAAGAGCTCAGGCCGACACTCTTCGAGCCGCCGCATGAACCTAGTGGACTTCCGTGGTGGCATATAGGGGCCCGGTACCGTCTGGAAATTAGTCTTCCGGACAACCCAGAAATTTGGCACTCGCTTCCTACAAGTACGGATGGTTCGCGAGACAGAAGGGAGGACATTAAGAGTCGCCCGCTTTACGCAAACCATGTCCAGTCCCCGGCCATTATTCACGTACATACGAACGCAGACGACAAGGTCAATACGAGTGGCGCGCGAGTCTACGTTGCGCCGGGAAGGCTCGAGGATGTGAAGCTAGCCCGCCTCGCACTTTGTGGCATGCGCGAAGCAATTCATACCGTCGAACGCTTCAAGAGCTTTAGCGTGTCGACAGAACCGCATCCAGCGACGGACAACGCCGAGAACAACCTCGCGAACATGCCATCGATTATCGTCGAGACAGCCTTTCATACAAATGCTTCCGACGCCGAGCTCCTGAAGGACCCTGAGTTCCAGAAGCTATCAATGATGGGGGTGGCAAAGGGATATCGCCTCTACACCGAAGGCAAGTCGTGCGATCCGTTCGCAGTGGCTGAGATCGCCAGCGTCGAAGCCTTTGTCGGTCAGCAGGTCAATCAACCGGTAGCACTTTCCGGTCACCCAGTCTTTCCGGTCGACTTGGCCTATCGTCCGTCGCGCTGCCGGCGCGAGCCATGCACCGCCGAGCGTAAGGTTGTTTTCGATCAGGCAGGCATTGACGCGTTTCGCGTCCCGTATTTCTGCGCGGCAGATGACGTTTCAAAGGGGCCGATCGACTTCACGGTTTGGGCAAAGGACACATGGGCTGTGGAGACAGAACCGGTGATCTATCGGTTGACTTGCAAAGCTCGCGGGATATGACGCGATATTAGGCGCGCGCTCGACAGCGAGGGCCGGTCGACTCCGGCCTCTTGTCGGGCGCGCAGACGCTATCTATCGCAACGATTGCGGATGAAAACACCATGTTTGACGCCCAATCGTGGGCTGGCCGCGTACCACATGGTCTCAGCAAGATCGGGTAGGAAGATCCGTTCCGGGGCCGTGGCTTTCGCCTGAGGGAATTCGTTGTTGAAATCGTATTTCCCCGACCATGCGAAGTAGTGCATCTCACCCAAGGGACGGATACCACCGTCACCGGTAGGCGGCATCCAGTTGGCGGCCTGCACGTTAGTCGTAGAGATCATATTGATGTACCGAGCACTGCCGCCGTCGAACAGGAACCAGTACGAAGGAAATCCCGTCTTATCGATTCGCAGGGCTACGTCGGACCTCCAGCCCTCGAGCTTCCCAACAGGAATAAAGCGGATCGAGAAGCCCTTGTCTGACGAAAGCGTGTAATGCGCCTTGGTGAGGGGACATCTCTCGGTAGCACGCGTTGCCGACATCGATCCGACCAGTGCGATGGCGGCGACGGCCACAACACGAAAACGTACTCTCATGGTTGTCCCTGTTGAAACGGCGCATCCCGGCCGCCTGGGAATTCTACCGTTGTGGCATGTCCGGAATTACGCCGCGTACTTCTTCGACCCCGCGACACACAAAACGGCCGCGAGCGTCACGGTCAACATCGTCCAGTTCACCGTCTCGCGTAACAGGATGGCGGCGAGCGCAAGGCCCATGAACGGCTGGAACAACTGCAGCTGGCCTACTGCGGCGATACCGCCCTGTGCCAGGCCGCGATACCAGAAGACGAAGCCGATCAGCATGCTGAATACCGACACGTAGGCGAGGCCGAGCCACGCCGCGTGGCTAACGTGTTCGAACGAAGCGGGCCGGGTGATGAGCGCCGTCGGCAACATGATCGGCAGCGACAGCACCAGCGCCCAACTGATTACCTGCCAACCGCCGAGAATGCGAGACAGGCGCGCACCCTCTGCATACCCCATGCCGCAAACGATGATGGCGGCGAGCATGAGCAGATCGCCTTGGGTCGAGCCTCCCGCGCTATTCGTGGCAGCGTAGCCGGCGATCAGCGCGGCACCGCAGATGGAGAACGCCCAGAAGACGGGGCGCGGTCGCTCGCCTCCGCGAATCACGCCAAAGATGGCCGTGCACAGCGGGAGGAGGCCAACGAAGACGACCGAGTGTGCGGAGGTGACGTGGCGCAATGCGAGGGCCGTCAGCAACGGAAACCCGACGACCACGCCGGAAGCCGTCACCGCGAGGGGCACGAGATGGACGAGGGCCGGTCGCGGTTGCCGCAGCACCAACAGGAGCGCCAGTCCCAACAGGGCGGCGATGGATGCCCGTGCGCAGGTCAGGAAGATGGGATCGAAGTCGGCGACGGCCGCGCGCGTTGCCGGCAGTGAGCCCGCAAAGATCGCGACGCCGATAAAGCCGTTGATCCACCCACTCGTTGTTCTTTCCATCGGTCATTCCTTGTCGGGCCGACGAAGTTGAGCACTCGAATAGGGCGCTAACGAGGCACAAAACAGTACAATTAAAAGAAACTGTAGTGTTATCTCACCCAGTACAGTCGAGGCGCGCCATGCGTAGCGGTAGTCGAATCGAAGCGGTGATGGCCGAGGTAAGGGCGCGAATCGCCTCGCGCAGCTATGTGCCAGGGTCCCGCTTGCCCTCTGTGCGCGCGCAGGCGTTGGGCATGAAGTTGTCGGTTTCGACCGTGGTCGAAGCTTATGAGCGGCTGGCGGCTGAAGGCGTGATTACCTCCCGGCGTGGTGCGGGGTTTTACGTCGCGGGTCCCGTTGCGCCTCTGGCGCTTGCGGGCATGGGTCCGAAGGTAGAGAGGGAAGTTGACCCGCTCTGGATCTCCCGGCAATCGCTCGAAGCGGACGCCTCGCTACTCAAACCGGGTTGCGGCTGGCTTCCGGCGGATTGGCTATTCGAAGCGGGCATGCGGCGGGCTCTGCGCAGCGCGGCGAGAGCCGAGTCGATGGAGCTGGTCGAGTACGGCACGCCGCTGGGGCATGCCGGGTTGCGTCAGTTGCTCGCGCGCCGGTTGCATGGCTTCGGTATCGAGACCGCACCCGACCAGCTCATGCTCACCGACTCAGGCATCCAGGCCATCGACCTGATCTGTCGGTTCCTGCTGGAGCCGGGCGACACGGTGATCGTGGACGACCCGTGTTACTTCAATTTCCACGCCTTGCTCAAGGCGCACCGCGTCAACGTGGTCAGTGTTCCGTATACGCCGAGCGGGCCGGATGTGGTCATGTTCGAAGCCATTCTGAAGGAGTACTCGCCGCGTCTCTACATCACGAATTCCGGTCTGCATAACCCGACCGGTGCCGTGTTGTCGGCGGTAGTCGCGCATCGTCTGCTGAAGCTCGCCGAGGCGTCGGACCTGGTCATCATCGAAGACGACATCTTCGCTGACTTCGAAGTGGCGCCTGCGCCCAGGCTGGCAGCCTTCGACGGCCTTTCGCGCGTGATTCACGTGAGCAGCTTCTCGAAGACGATCTCGGCGTCGATGCGCTGTGGCTACATCGCGGCGCGTGCCGACTGGATCGAGGGGCTCGCCGATTTGAAGATCGCGACTTCGTTCGGCGGTGGGCGCCTGTCTGCCGGGATTCTGTTCGCTACGTTGACCGACAGTGGCTATCGGCGGCACATGGAAACGGTACGCGAGCGACTGGCGAGAGCCATGGAGCAAACCATCGCACGGCTTGCCGAACTCGACATCACGCCCTGGCTCGCACCCAGTGCGGGCATGTTCGTCTGGTGCCAGCTGCCTGCCGGCATGGATGCGGCGACGTTGGCCCGAGCCTGTCTCAAGGATGGGGTGGTGCTGGCGCCAGGAAATGCCTTCAGCCAGGCGCCAGGCGCGAGTGGCTTCCTGCGCTTCAACGTGGCGCAATCACAGGATGAGCAAGTGTTTACGGTGCTTGCGAGGGCTATGTCAGGACAAGGCTAATAGACACTCGCCGCGAAATGGTGGCGTTGAAGCTAACGGGCGCGACGCGCCGGTCCCGTCTCACTGGCGAGCCATTCAACAAAGCCGGCAAAGAGATCCATGGCATCGGACTGGCGTGGAATGATCGCGACGTAACCTGTCTTCGCCACCCGGATGTTTGGCAGCGGTGCGACCAGCCTGCCGTTCTCCAGATCGATGTCGAGCATCGGCAAGGAACCGATGCCGATGCCGAGGCCGTCTTCCACGGCCTGGCGTGTCACGAAGAAATGATCGAACGTCTGGCGGGGGTGATCGGCCAGGTGCTGAAGCCCGGCCACGTCGAGCCAGTTTTCCCAGTCGCCCGCGCGCGTTTCCGTGGCGAGCAGCACATGGCCCTCGATGTCGGCAGGTTTCATGATCGGTCTTTGCGCAAACAGCGTCGGACTCATGATCAGCGTTTCGACGTCGTCCAGGACCGGTACGACGCGATGGTTAGGCCATAGGTGATCGCGAGCGACGCCGCGCCGGATGGATACGTCCACGCCGCCTCGTAGTTCCTCAACCATCGTGGAAACTGTCGTCACCACGACTTCCACGCCGGGATGGTCTGCGTGGTAGCGAGGCAACCGAGGGATCAGCCAGCGCATCGCGAAGCTTGTCGGCGCGCTTACCCGCAGGATGCGGCGCGCGCCGGGACGGCCACATGTTTCCGCTGCTGCGGCAAGGCGGTCGAACGAAAGGCCGACTTCCGCGGCGAAGATTCTCGCCGCCGGCGTGGCGACCATGCGGCGGCCGTCCTTCACGAAGAGGGTCTGCCCCAGCCATTGTTCAAGCCCGGCGACATGCCGGCTCACTGCGCCGTGGGTGACACCGAGCTCCGTCGCGGCCTCGGCATAGCTGCCCGTTCGGGCGGCGACCTCGAAAACTCTCAGGGCATTCAGGGGTGGCAGGCGGCGCATAAATTCAGTGACTAAAAGTGACGGGTAGCGTGACTAAAGGCTGTCTTGTTGCAGGTTTATCGTCTGTCTATCATAGCGCCATGGCGACTCCACCCGCTCCGCGCAGTCTGCTGGCCGCGTCCCTCACCCATGCGCTTCATGACGGCTACACCGATAGCCTCTACGCCTTCCTACCGGGGTGGCAGGCGCAATTCGGTCTCTCGTACGCCGCGCTCGCGGTGGTTCGTTCTCTCTACTACGCGACGATGGGAGGGCTGCAGATTCCTGCCGATCGCGTCCTCCGTGGCCTGTCGCCGCGAGCGGCGTTGATCCTGTCGACGCTGCTGGCCGCCCTGGGTTTCCTGATCATGGCGTTGCCGCTCGGTTTCGGTGGCCTTTGCGTGGGGCTGGTCGTGGCAGGCGTGGGATCGAGTATCCAGCACCCGCGTGGCTCGATGCTCGTCACCGACACCTATGGTGCCGCCGCGCGGCGGCCCCTTGGTATCTACAATTTCTCTGGCGACCTGGGCAAGGCCACGTTGCCTGCTATCGTCGCCGTCCTGCTGCCGGTGATCTCCTGGCGGCCCGTGCTGGGCATGATGGCGATCCTCGGTGTCATGCTGACGTTCGCCCTGCTGGCGCTGGCGCCCAGGACGGTCGTCGCTCCACACACCGCGAGCGCAAAAGCGTCGGGTCGTGGCGGTCCGGGCTTCGTCATCCTCACAACGATCGGTGCCCTCGATACGGCGACGCGCATGGGCTACCTGCTGTTCCTGCCTTTCCTTGTGCACGCTAAAGGCGGTGGCTCGCCGACGGTGGGTGTCGCACTCGCGCTGCTGTTTATCGGCGGCGCCCTGGGCAAGGCGACATGCAGCTGGCTGGGCGAGCGACTGGGCGTGGTTGGAAGTGTCGCGCTGACGGAAGCTGCCACCGCGCTACTCATCGTCGCCACGTTGTTTACGCCACTGATGCCGACACTGGTTTTGCTTCCCATGCTGGGTATCGTGCTCAACGGCACGTCGTCGGTACTCTACGGGACGGTGCCGGAGCTTTCCGATGGCGATACGGGACGCGCGTTCGCTGTCTTCTATACCAGCGTGATCGGCGCAGGCGGCATTGCACCGATTGTGTACGGTGCTGTCGCCGACCACAGTAGCCGAACCATCGCCGTCTTGGCCTCCGCCGCGACCGCCATGCTTATCGTCCCCCTTGTCCTGACGCTGGGCCGCTATCTGCGCCGTCCGGCCATGAGGTTCGCCTGATGAATAACGTTCCACGGGTACCGTTGATCCTGATCACCGGAGGCAGCCGCGGCGTTGGTGCCGCGACCGCGAGGCTGGCTGCCGCGCAAGGTTACGACGTTGCGATCAGCTTTATCTCCCATGAGTCTGCCGCCCAGGCCGTCGTGGCAGACGTTGAAGCGCAGGGTCGTCGAGCCCTGGCGGTACGCGCGGACAGCGCAGACCCCGATCAGGTCGCGCATTTGTTCGCGGAGATCGATCGGGTGTTCGGCCGCATCGACGTGTTGGTCAACAATGCCGCCATGCTTGCCCTGCAGTCTCGCATCGAGGATCTCGACTTCGCGCGGATGCAACGTATCTTTGCGGTCAATGCGATCGGTCCGATCTTGTGCGCGCAGCAGGCGGTGAGGCGAATGTCGACCCGCTACAACGGAACCGGCGGCGCGGTGATCAATGTCTCCTCCGCGGCCGCGCGGCTTGGCAGTCCGAATGAATACGTCGACTACGCCGCATCCAAGGGTGCCGTCGAGACCTTCACTACCGGCTTTGCCAAGGAAGTTGCCCGGGACGGGATACGCGTGAACTGCGTACGCCCCGGGCATATCTACACGGACATGCATGCCAGCGGCGGCGAACCGGGACGAGTCGATCGCGTGAAAGACTCGATCCCGATGGGGCGCGGTGGCCAGCCCGAGGAAGTTGCCCGGGCGATCCTGTGGTTGGCGAGCGCCGAGGCGTCCTTTATTACTGGGACATTCCTTGATGTGACGGGGGGGAAGTAAGGCTCGGCGCAGGGACGCTCGCGGCCTGCGTCTGCTGCTGATCCAGCTTCGTGAACTCGGCGCTGCTCTGTTCGAGCGGCTTTGCGACCGACGCCGCTACATCTACTTCGGCCACGCGCTTGAACGGCGAATTCGTCTCGCCCTGCATGGCGTAGGCACGCTTGCCGTCATCGCTGATCTCGACGCGATCCAGGTTCGTGAAGGTCTCTTTCCGCGCCGCTACGGCCAACGAGCCAGCGAGGTTCTCGGACATGTGATCGGATGGGCGGCCCATCTTCGCGTCGATGATCTTTACGCCGTCCAGGGCCTGCTTGTAGATCGGATTGCCGGGATGACCCGGATCGGAAAGACTCGGCACCGACGGATGGCTCGCCGTGGCAGGCGTCGTCGCCTGCTGCGGATGCGTCGCCTTGTGCACGGCTTCCAATGTCTTCGGGCCGGCCACGCCATCAGCCGTCAGGCCGTTCGCGCGCTGGAACTTCTCCAGCGCTGCTTTCGTGCCCGGACCGAAGTCACCGTCCGGACGCAGCGCGTGGCCCTTCGCATCGGTGTAGCCAAGCTTTGCGAGATCGGTCTGCAAGGCCGTGACCTTGTCGCCGTGCGAGCCATCCTTCAATGAGCCATGGCCGGCGGCAGCGTGCGCGCGACCGCCCTGCCCGATGGCTTTCAGTGCTTCCTTGATGTCTGGGTCCGTTCCGGATTTCGAGGGATCGAAGTTGGCGTCGCCGACCTTGGTGCTGGCGCGTTCGAGGGCGGCGGCTTTCTCTGGGTCCTTCGCGGCATTCTTGTATTGTTCGGCCAGCGCGGCGGCTTTCGGGCCGTCGTAGTACGAGTAGGTCTGCTTGATCTCGTTGGCTTTGGCGAGCACGTCGTCGTAGTTTCCGCCGTCCTGCAGCACCTTCTCGAATTTCTTCATCTGCGACGGGATCTGGTTCTCCGTCTTGGCGAGGATGGCGACGGTTTCGAGGCGGCGATCTTCCGGGATGTTCTTGCCGTACTTGTCCAGCGTATCCATGGCCGACTGCGTCGCGTTCTTGATCTGCGGGTAGTCGATATTGGTGTGGATCCACTTCTGGCCGTCTTGTGAGCCGGCCCAGGCGTCGATGCTGTCACGCGTGTTCTTGTCGATGAACTGCAGCGTGGTGCGGCCGTGCTCGCCGTTGCCATGCGTCAGGAGTTCGCTGCGCAGCTTGGCGGTGTCGGCGGCGTGAGGCAGGTTGTGTTCCTTCGCGTACTTCGCTGACTCCGCGATGATGCCGTCCACGTAGGTGGTCTCGCCGGGCTTCAGTGCGGCGCCATCGGTGGCACCGAGGGCCCAGGTGCCACGCTTGCCGAGGTCCACCTGGATGGTGCCAAGCGAATAGCCGCTATCCGCGACGATGCTGCTTGCCTGTCCCCAATGCGGATCGGATGTGCCCGAGGTCACGCCGGTGATGGACAGGTGATAAGAAGACGGCCCGCCTTCGGTGCCGCGTCCGACCACGAAGTACGTGGCGCCCGCGAGCGAATTCACATTATGCGTATCGATACCAGCCATGACGTTTCTCCGTGAAGCGATCGGTTATTGGTCGTTGGCGATGGTGAGGTACTTTTCCAGCGCATCGGCACGTTCGGCGATGCGGAAGGTTTCGTTCTGAGTGACCTGGAGGTCGGCCACCGGCATATCGCCATACAACGACGCTTCGAAGTCGCCATTCTTGTTGTGGAACTCGAGCCAGGCGCGCTCGGCGTTCAGGAGATTGGTTTTGGCATTGCCGGTGAGCTTGGCCGTGAGCGTCTTGTAGGCGGTGTTGAGGCGCGTGTCCTGCACCTTCTTCTCGGCATTGATGCAGGCGCCTTGCGCCGTGGCATCGGAGCCAGCCTTGTCGACGCAGCCGTAGAAGGTGGCCGTGATGCTCTTGGGAGCCTGGCGCTTGATCACCTGGCTGGTGCTGTCGGCGGCAAAGGCGCTGGTGCCGGTGACGAGGAGGGCGAACGTAACGGCGAGCGAGCGAACCATTCTCATGTGTAACTCCTGATCGTGCGATGCGTCGGGTTTCTTACGACTCCGCAGCTTGCCTAACACAGGCTCAAATGCCAAGAGACGGTTGTCGCAGAACGGCGTGTTCACAAAATCATCAACTTCTTCCGGAATTGCACATCGCACGGAACGCGCGGGGCATTGGTGAGGTCAAGACATCACCATGCGCACACAGAACCGCCTAGCCAGCGTCATATTTGGTCCATACATTGGACGATCAGCCACCGCCCGTACGGGAGCCCCCCATGTCCAACGAATCTGACGCCGCACCGGTCGGGCCTGATTTCAGCCAGGGCGTCTATGCCTCGACCATTCCCGACGACGGTGTTTTTGCAGGCCACGTAAAGGGCGAGGCGATCATCGTCGCACGCACCAGCGATGGCCTCGTGGCACTGGGTGGCGCTTGCAGTCATTACAGCGGGCCGTTGCACGAGGGCCTGCGCGTCGGTGACACAATCAACTGCCCATGGCATCACGCCTGCTTCGATCTGCATACGGGTAGGGCGCTCAAGGCGCCGGCGCTCTCGCCCGTTGCGCGATGGAGGGTGGAGGAGGAGGGCGGTAAGGTGTTTATTCGCGAGCCTCTGACTGACGAGGCGTCTCAGGCTAGCGCGCTGATGGCGGACAAGCATTTCGTGATCGTTGGCGGCGGAGCGGCGGGCTTCGCTGCGGCGCAGCGGCTTCGTGAGCATGGATTTGCTGGTGAGCTCACCATGATCAGTTCGGATGCGGAGGCGCCGTATGACCGGCCCAACGTGTCGAAGGACTATCTGGCGGGGACGGCCGAGCCGGAATGGATGCCGCTAAAGGACGACGCGTTCTATAAGGATCTGAAAATTTCGTTGAAGCTGGGCACGGTGGTTCGCTCGATCGATGCCGGCTCGCGCTCATTGGTGTTGGAATCCGGCGACTCGCTCTCGTACGACAAGCTGCTGCTTGCCACCGGTGCGGAACCGATTCGTCCGTCGTCGCCTGGCTTCGATCAACCGCACGTGCATACGCTACGCAGCATGAAGGATGCCGAGCGGGTAATTGCGGATGTGAGCGCGGACGATGTGGTTGCGGTGATCGGCAGCAGCTTCATCGGACTCGAGGCCGCCGCTTCGCTTCGCCATCGCGGTGCGAAGGTGCACGTGATCGGGCCGGAACTGATTCCCTTGCGGAGCAAGTTCGGGCCCTCGATCGGGACGATGATCAAGGCGCTGCACGAGGCCAACGGTGTGGTTTTCCACCTTGGACGACGCGCTGAGGGTTATGCCGATGGTGCCGTGCAGCTGGACGATGGCACGTCCGTACGTGCGACGCGTGTGGTACTTGGCATTGGCGTGAAGCCGCGTTTGTCTTTAGCCGAGGCGGCGGGTGTGCGGATCGATCGCGGTGTGGTGGTGGATGCGTCGATGCGCTCGTCGGACCCGAACATCTTTGCTGCTGGCGATATTGCGAGGTATCCCGGAGCGCATGGCGAGCCGGCGCGCGTGGAGCACTGGGTGCTCGCCGAGCGCCACGGCCAGGTCGCTGCCGCCAGCATGCTCGATATCCATGACCCGTTCGAGGAGCCACCGTTCTTCTGGAGCGTGCACTACGACACGACTATTCGTTACGTCGGCCACGCCGAGGATTGGGATGCGATCCGCGAAGAGGGCTCCGTCGCGGACAAGGACGCCGAAGTGCGCTACGAGAAAGACGGCCGGGTCATCGCCGTAGCCACCATCAACCGCGACATGGATTCCCTGAAAGCCGCCGAATTGCTCGCGTCCAGGCCAGAGTTTCTCAAGTCCTAGCCGCCCCCGCTTTTGTGGGAGCCGATTCATCGGCGATCCCGCGGCAGCGGGCAGGATTCCCGCGAGCACCCAAGATTCCCGCAAGCACCCAATCGCCGATGAATCGGCTCCTACAAGAGCCGGGCGGTGACTCATCACCTGGGGTAATCTCCTGAAAGATCTATTCAAATAGACGAGACCGACGTTTATAACGCATTGAATCTACAGAATCTTGACTTTAAAGATCTATTCAACTATCTATTCAGTCATGTCCGCCTCAGCCGATCGCCTCGTCCCACTTATTGATGCCCTACGCCTGCGTGGGCCGTCCAGTGCGAGTGCGCTTGCGGAGGCTATGGGGATAAGTCAGCCAACGGTCTCGCGCGTGCTTGCGGAGGCCGGAACCCGTGTTGCGCATATAGGTCGAGCCCGACGCGCTCGGTACGCGGCGCTCCGAGATGTGCGTGGCCTCGGCACGACGTGGCCTTTGTTCCGTATCGACGTAGATGGTCAGCCGCACGACTTCGGTGCGCTGACTGCTCTATATGGCTCAGGCAGCCTGGTATCGCCGGCTGGGGCTGTCGATTGGCTTCGCGACGAGTTCGTTGACGGCTTTTTTCCGGGCGTGCCGTGGTTTCTTGACGACCAGCGTCCACAAGGTTTCCTTGGTCGGCAGTTTGCGCAGCGCTGGTCCCGCGAGCTCGGTCTTTCCCCTGACATTCTTCGTTGGAACGATGACGCGGTGCTTGCGGCTCTCCTGCTGCATGGGGAAGACGGACCCGGGAATTTTGTGCTTGGGGAGGGAGCGCTGGAACGCGCGCTGCAGTCCGATCCCGATGTGACCCCGGCCGAGTCCCGCGCGCATCGCTATGCGGAGCTTGCTACCGCCGCACTCGCGGGTGAGTCAGTAGGATCGTCGGCCGCCGGAGAGCAGCCCAAGTTCACGACCATCGTCGACGACGGCGAAGGCAACCTTCGCCACGTCATCGTCAAGTTCAGCGAGCCTGTCGACAATCACCCGGCGGCGCGTCGCTGGGCAGATCTCCTGATGTGCGAACACCTCGCGGGCGAACTGCTTGCCGAGCAGGGAAACGCCAGCTCCCCCACTGAACTGATCTGGTCACAGGGAAGACTCTGCCTCGAAGTAACGCGCTTTGATCGCGTGGGTGCGCACGGACGTCGTGGGACCGTGACTCTCGCCGCCTGGAGTGACGCACACGACGGTGAGCGTGACGATTGGCCGAGTGCTACCCAGCGGATGCTCACGAATGGGTGGGTAGGCGGTGACGTCGTGGCGAAGGTTCGCGAGCGGTGGTGGTTCGGTCGTTTGATCGGGAACACCGATATGCACTTTGGCAACCTGAGTTTCTTTCTCGATAACGCGCTGCCGCTGCTGCTCACTCCCAGCTACGACATGCTTCCGATGTTGTACCGACCGGCCAGTAGCGGTGAAGTTGTTGCGCGTGAGTTTCAGGTGCCTGTGCCGACGCCTGCCATTCTCCCTGTCTGGCGGACGGTTGCTGCTTGGGCGGAGACATACTGGCAGCGCGTGGCTGCACATGCCGAAATCAGTCACGACTTCAGGATGATCGCCGAGGCGAACCTGCAAGCCGTCGAACGAATGCGTGCCCGATTCAGCGCTGGCAACACCGCGACCGCGCCATTGTAGGAGCCGATTCATCGGCGATAGGGTGCTAGCGGGGCGTTGCCCGCTGCCGCGGGATCGCCGATGAATCGGCTCCTACATTCGCCGATGAATCGGCTCCCACAAGGGATGGGATCAGTGTGTCGTGTTACTCGAGCGACGGGGTGGTCTTTTCGAGGATGCGCATCGATTCGGCGTTTTTCTTTTCCCACTCGTCGGCTTCTTTCTTGCTGAGCTTCGTGAGTGTCGGTTGAGCTGACGATGACGACTTTGCGATCTCGCTGCCGCTAACTTGCAACGGCGGCGCCGATTCCAGCGGCGCGGCGGGCGGCCTGCTGGCTGCCGCAGGATGAGGAACAACCTCGCGCTGCGACACGTGGAGAAGCGGAGCAGTGGCTGTCTTCAGAACCGACGGAATGAACACGTAAGCAACAAACAAGGGAGCACCGACGGCAAGGATGCCCTTCACCACCCAAGAGCCCACCGTGGCCTGTCGAGATCTCTGCCGGGACCCGCGCGGTGGCTGCCGACGACCCCGTGTCTCAGTCATCGAAGCAATAATGTCATCGGCCCGTGTCGTGGGGAGGTCGCCCGTCTGCGCGAGCATGTTGCGCAACTGCACTCCGTCGATCAGCTCGACCTGGGGGAACTCTGCCGCGGCAACGAGGGCTGCGTCACTGAATTCGCCCGTGTTGACGACGATGGCGCGGGTCGCGTGCTGTGTGTGCATCACGCCGATGAGCTGGTGAACCACGTTATGCGTGACTTGAAGGACGCTCTCACGCTTGCACTGCACGACGATGTATTCATCGTCACGGAATAACTTCAGATCGATGCCGCCGTCGAAAGTGCGCGACGACGTGTGCGCCCCCGTCCCCGTGTGTTCGACCCGATACCCGCGAGCGGCATAGTGCCTCGCCATCAGGCGTTCGAAGTCATCCCAGGGCATGCTGGCCAGGGAATCGGTGTGGCGGAACGTGACCTCCTTGTGTCACATGAAGCGTCCTGCTTACTGATCTTTGATCGCGGCAGCCACGGGCGGCTTGTCGTTCCACTCCGCGATGACGTCACGCGCTGCGGGCGTGCCATGAACGATCAGGGGCCGTTTCGTTGTTCCATCGATTGCCTTCGAAGCGGACACGAGACCGGGGAGAATGGTCGGAAGCGAGCTGTTAGCTGTTTGCTCGGCCACGGCAGGCTGCGTCGCTCCGTGTAGCTTCGCCATCTGCGCCTGCTGAATCTCGTGAATGTAGAAGGTGTAGAGCATCACCAGCGCACCGGCCATCACCACGACGGCGGCCACGGCAGCGACGGCTGCAGCACGATCGGTCCGACGCTGGTGCGTGTGTCGCACAGGCGGGCGAGCCGCGCCCGACCATTGTGGAAACTCGGGCAACGTGGGGGCCTCGACGATTGGCTCGGCGACCGGCCCGAGCATGGCCCGGATCGTCTTCCCATCGATCAGCTTGATATGACGGAACTTCGCCGCTGCCTCGCACGCTGCCGTGGTGAATTCGCCCGAGGTGATCGAGATTGCGGCGGTGGCGCCGGCCGTGTGCATCACGCCGATGAGCTGGTGCACGTCGTTGTGCGGCACCTGGAAGGAGTTCCAGTGCTTGCACTGGACGACGATGAGTTCCTGATCGCGGTAGAGCTTGAGGTCGATACCGCCGTCGGTGACGCTGCTGCCTTCGCCGCTGCCGGTGTGCTCGACGCGATAGCCCTGCCGCCGGAAGTGCACGGCCACCAGATGCTCGAAGGCTCCCCAGGTGAGCCGGCTCAGCGCATCGTCCTGGCGATGGCGAACGGATTTCATGCCAGGCCTCATCGGGCCGACTCCAACAGGTACGGGACTTCCATGACTTCCCCCTCAATGGTTTCCCGATCAGAGCAAACCCCCCGGCTGCCTCGATGGGACTCGGGGAATATAGCGGGGTTCTGTGTGGATTTCTGTAGGGCGATTCCTACATTGAGCCGTCAGCAGGGAGGTCTGGGGCTACGCCTTTCGCCGATGAATCGGCTCCCACAGAGAATCAGGGGCTCTTGAGGGTGGTGTTTGGCCTTGGCGGCACCTCTGGTTTTGTTCAAGATACAGATATTGCCGCCACCCGCCGGCAAGACGAAGGATCGCCTGTGTTGAAGAATCTACGAGTCGCCAGTGTTGCGCTGCTGCTTGCCGCGCCGCTGGTTGGTCAGGCTGCGAGCTTCGATTGCGCCAAAGCGGGGTCGCCTAGTGAGAAGGCGGTCTGCGCCTCGCCCAAGGTCTCGGCGCTGGATGGCAAGCTGGGTGATGCCTTCCGCACGGCCCTGAAGAACCACCCCGATAAGGCCGACGCCCTCAAGCTGGACCAGCGCCACTGGCTCGCTAGCCGCGACGACACCGCCTGGACGTACATCAGTGGTGGTCTCGACAAGGAACTGGTCAACGTCATGGCGGGGCAGTACCAGCGGCGCATCGAGTTCCTGGCGGGGTTGGACGCGGGTAAACCGAAGGCTCCGTTGACCGTCGTGTCGGCCGCGCTGCCCAGGCTGCCTTCCGGTTCACGCGACATCCTCAACGACCTGAAGGGGAAGGGTGCGCCGATCGTCCTCGCCACCGAGGTCGAGATGAAGGATGCCTCTGCCTTGCCGTACCAGCCCGATGCCGCACTCAAGAAGGTCATCGGCGAGCTCGACGAGAGCCTGACGAACCGCGTGCTAGCCGGCTCGCCTTTCAGCTCGGCGTACTCGATGGGTGGCACGGCGCATTGTCTTTCCGAGGCGCCTTATCGCATCGATGGAAAGAAAGCCGTCGCTATCGACGGCCCGCCGGTGTGGGGCGACGACTGCATGACCAATCACCTCGTGGCGAAGATCGGTGACGACTTCGCTGCGCTGAATGTCGACATCGGCGACGCGGACCAGCAATCTATCGAAGCCAGCCGATGGACGGGTAAGGATTTCGGTCCGGCCGTGGAGCTAGTGCTGCGCTTCGATCACGCCTTGAAGCTGGACGGCGCTGTATGCGCGCCGAAGCAATCGCCTTGCGACGAGTTCGGCACGGCAGCGATGACGTATGTGGCGAAGTACGACCGCAATCCCCAGGCAGGCACGCTGGATCGTGCATTGGAGGGTACGGACAAGGTTGCTTACGACGCGGCTGTTGCCCGTGCTAAGGCGCCGGGCGGTATCGCCTCGAAGGGTGATGCGCCGACCCTGCCGGACTTCGGCAGCGATGATCTCGCCGCCGGTTCCATGACCGGGTATGACACCGAGGCGACCTTGTTTCCGCTTACCTTTCGCGACGAGACGTTGGTCGGGTTGATCGGGCATGGCCACGTGGGCTGGCGCGCGAACGACGATTGGATGGTGTCGGCGTGGCGATTGAAGGATGGCAAGCTCGAGCCGGTTGCCTCGGCGTACGTGGACGTGGTGCGCGGTGGCCTGTTGTTGTCGGCACCCGTCACCCCGCCGCCACCCGAGACGCACTGAGCGGGTGCGGCGCATGACGATCTATTCCACAAGCATGTCCGCCCAGGCCCGCTGGCTGGGCCTGACGACGGTGGCGATTCTTGTCGTCGCCCTGGTCATCCTGTTTGGCCGGGATGCGGGGCAGCTGGTCGGCCCGTACCTGGGCAGTGTCCTGGTATTGATCCTTGGCGTGACCTATCTGGTCTCCACGCGCGAGTACGAGATCGGCGACGGCAAGCTCATCGTGCGCAAGGTGATCGGTTGCAAGTCGTTCGAACTCCGTGGCACGTCCGTTGGCCGCGATGCGCTGGCGTTCCAGGGCATGACGCGGGTGTTTGGTAACGGCGGTTTCTTCGCCTTCGACGGCTTGTTCTACTCGCGCCGGATTGGCTTTGTGCGCAGCTATGCGCGTAACCGGGAGCACGGCGTGGTCGTGGTGCTCGCCGGTGGCCGCAAGCTGGTGCTGTCGCCGGATGAGCCGGATGCGTTTGTCACGGCGGCGCTAGGGCAGGGCGCTGTCCTGGCCGCCCCCTGATCTTTTGAGGTAGCCGCTTCAGCGGCGATGGGTGCCTGCTCTATGTGGGAGCCGCTTCAGCGGCGATGGGTGCTCGCCGTATTCTGGCCCGCTGCCGCGGATCGCCGCTGAAGCGGCTCCCACATTCGCGGCTCCCACATTCGCCGGTTTGCCGGCTCCCACATTTTCTTCAGGCTTTGCGACGACGCAGCGCGTAACCAATACCCAGAATCGCAAACCACACCGGGCTCGCAATCAGCGCCTGCCGCGTATCGCTTTCCAATGCCAGCAGCACCAGCACGAAGGCGAAGAACGCCAGGCATACCCAGCACATGAACACCCCGCCGGGCATCTTGTAGCTCGACACTGCATGCAGTTCGGGGCGCTTGCGGCGATACGCGATATACGCCGCGAGAATCAGCGACCAGACGAACATGAAGAGGATCGCGGCCAGCGTCGTGACCAAGGTGAATGCGGTGACGAGGTCAGGAATCACATAGACCAGCGTCGCGCCGCCGAGCAGGCAGATGCACGAGAACAGCAGGCCGCGCGAGGGAACCGCTGCCTTCGACAGACGCTTGAATGCGGACGGCGCGTGGTCTTCCTCGGCGAGGCCGTAAAGCATGCGGCTGGTCGAGAAGATGCCGCTGTTGGCGGACGAAGTGGCCGAGGTGAGCACCACGAAGTTGATCAGGCTTGCCGCAGCCGGAATACCGGCCAGGACGAACAGTTCCACGAACGGGCTCTTGCCCGGCAGCACCTGGCGCCACGGCGTCACCGACATGATGACGACCAGGGCCAGTACGTAGAACAGGATGATGCGCACGGGGATCGAGTTGATCGCCTTGGGCAGGTTACGCTCCGGATCGGCTGTCTCGGCGGCGGTGGTGCCGACCAGCTCGATGCCGACGAAGGCGAACACGGCAATCTGGAAGCCAGCGAAGAAGCCGCTGATGCCGGTGGGGAACATGCCCCCGTCATTCCACAGGTTGTGCAGCGAGGCGACGTGGCCGTCCGGCGAATGGAAGCTCCACGCCACCATGCCAAAACCGCAGACGATGAGTGCGCAGATCGCGATGATCTTGATCAGCGCGAACCAGAATTCCAGCTCGCCGAAGAGCTTGACGGTTGTGAGGTTCAGCACCAGCAGCAGGATCACGCAGAGCAGCGCCGGTATCCATGGCGCGAGGCCCGGAAACCAGAACTGCGCGTACGACGAGATGGCGATCACATCCGCGATGGCCGTGATGATCCAGCAGAACCAATACGTCCAGCCGCAGAAGAAGCCGGCCCACGGCCCGAGCAGGTCCGTCGAGAAGTCGATGAACGACTTGTAGTCGAGGTTGGAGAGCAGCAGCTCACCCATCGCGCGCATGACGAAGAACAGCATCACGCCGATGATCAGGTAGACGAAGAGGATGGACGGCCCGGCGAGACTGATCGTCTTGCCCGAACCCATGAACAGGCCGGTGCCGATGGCGCCGCCGATGGCGATCAGCTGCAGATGTCGGTTCGACAGGCTGCGCCTGAGGTGCTGTTCGGGTGGCGATTCCTGCGGGTGCGACATCGACGGTGCTCGATCGGGACGGAAGAACGGAACATACGGGGGTGGCCGCCATCCGGCAAGGCGGCGGTGCCACGTGGGAGCGTCTGGAGAGCCTCTGTGGGAGCCTCTGTGGGAGCCGCTTCAGCGGCGAATGCCTCATGTGGGAGCCGCTTCAGCGGCGAAGGGTGTCGCGACCGGGTTTCGCCGCTAAAGCGGCTCGCACAGAAGTGGCTACCGCTGAAGCGGCTCCCACAGAAGCAGCTTCCGCATTTCCCGGCGCCTCGCACGTCCCACTCGCCTTCGCGAAAACATGCTGTTGCTGCCAGCCGTAGTCGTAGGCGACGGTGCCGATGCTGAAGCAGGGGCCGAGCGCGTCGCGCGGTAATTGCAGCAATTGGCCATCCACGATGTAGTGCTGGTAGAGCGGGGCGATATCGCCGCCGCCCTCAGCCGCGACGGCGGCGATCAAAGCTGGACCCGGGTGGAAGGTTGTATGCGCCGCGGCCGTCTCGGCGTCCATGCGTCGGAGCGCATCCGCCAGACTCTTGCGTCCCTGGGTCGCTTCCCTCATCTGCGCATCGAGCAGCCAGGCGAAGAGTTCGCCGCGTGCGGACGGCAGGCTTTGCATCTCGCGGATACGGTCATAGTCCTCGACGACCCGCGCATTCGACACCCGCCGAAAAGGCGATCCACCGTACATGCCGAGGGTCTGGTCTATATGCCGGGCGAACGTGACGTTGTCGAACATTCCCTCGGCGCGAAGGGCGCTGGCGACGCGATAGCCAGTGACGCCCCGCGTAAACCACGCGGTGGACGCGTCACCCGGTGGCTCGTCCGCCCACGCCAGACTGCGCAGTATCTCGAACAGCCAGGATCGCGAGGGGTCTTCGTGGGCCAGGAAGATGGTCGCGGATGCACCTCCGGCGCTACTGCCCCAGGCGTCTCCCTCGTTGAGGGTGATCAGGTTGACTGTGAGCTGTGTGGCGCCTGCGGTGCTGTCGTTGCTGGCTGCATCCTTTGGCGCGACGGTGCTACGCAACGCGTTCAATGATGAGGCGAGCAGCGTGGCGATGGAGTCAGCCTCCTGCCGACGCGTCCCGATGGAGCCAAGGTGCAGGGTGCTCGCGCCGACCGGGTGTGTCGTCGAATTGAGCTCGCGCGACGCCAGGATCGACGCAAAGGTGAGGTTCGCTGCGTTCAGCGTGCCGTTCGTCAGGTCGCTGGAAGCCAGCCATCCCGGTGGTAACGTCATGGTGGCGGTTACTTTGCGCGTGCCCGGGCCTCGTGGAACGGCAAGGACGATGGCGCCATACGAAAACACGGCATCGGGAGGCGCGACGGCTTTCTCCCAGGCGACCATGCTAAGCGTCGACATCGGTTCGGGTTTCTGGCTTCGCCACGCAAGCGCGATATCCGTGCCGGGTGCGGCGGTGACTCGCCAGCGTCCAGCCACGGAGGTATCAAGCTGGCCGCGTTCGGCGTGTACCTCGGCGGGGTTTTGCTTCGGTGGGTCGAAGTCGACGATGCCGTCGTCGCCCGTGCGCACGGTTGCCCGAACGGTGATGGCTTCGACGGCGTTTTGTTTTACGTCGAGACCGATGTCGTAGTGCACCGGGGGCGGGTCGTTCGCGTGAGCGAGTGGTGCGATGCCGCTTGTCGCTATAAGGAAAACCCAGATCCGTTTTGATGTGCCTGCCATAGCCGCTCCCTTTAGGTCGGGAACGGGGTTGCAAGGGGTGGGCCAAAGCGGGAAGTGCTGGAAGCGCCGGGATGTGCGCCGCGCCGCTGTGTCCGCGGACGAACGGCGTGGACACAGCGGACGCCACGTTGTCCTTGTGTGTGAGCCGCTTCGTGTGTGAGCCGCTCTGTGTGGGAGCCGCTTCAGCGGCGATGGGGCCGCGAGGCGACCGGTTATCGCCGCTGAAGCGGCTCCCACAAAGGGCCGGCTCCCATAAAGGGCTGGCTCCCACAAAGGGCTGGCTCCCACAAGGGGCTGGCTCCCACAAGGGGCTGGCTCCCACAGGGGGGGCTGGCTCCCACAGGGGGGCTGGCTCCTAACCGGCGGCGCGCTTGGTGTTTACCAAAGCCTCTCGACGTTGGCGCCGCCGCGGACGGTGTCGTGGACGCGGGCTAGCATCGAGTTGGGGAAGATCGGGGTGATGGCGCTGGCTTCATCGAGCTTGCGGATGTGCTCTTCGGTGAAGGTCACCTCCAGTGCCGCGAGGTTTTCCTCGAACTGCGCAGCGGTGCGGGCACCCAGGATCGGGATGATCGCGGGAGCCTGTTTGGCGAGCAGCCACGCGATGGCCGTCTGTGCGGGCGTGTGGCCGACATCTTCGGCAACGGCTTTCAGTACATCGACGATGTCGAGGTTGTGTTCGCTCAATGCGCCCATGCCGGCGGCGACGGCAGCACGACCGCCGTTGAACATGTCGCCGCCCTTGTGCTTTTCGATATCCGCGCGGGTGTACTTGCCCGACAAGACACCGCTGCCCAGCGGCGACCACGCGACCACGCCGAGGCCGAGTTCCTGCGCCATGGGCACGAGGTCGTGTTCCACCGTGCGCTCGATGAGACTGTGTTCGATCTGCAGTGCGATGAGGGGCGCCCAGCCGCGGAGATCGGCGAGCGTCTGCATGCGAGCGACCTGCCAGGCCGGCGTGTCGGAGATGCCCGCGTACACGATCTTTCCGGCGCGCACGAGGTCGTCGAACCCACGCATGATTTCTTCGACCGGTACCAGTCCGTCCCATACATGCAGGTAATAGAGGTCGATGTAGTCGGTGTCGAGACGGCGCAGGCTGTCTTCCACGGCGCGGACCATGTTGCGGCGATGGTTGCCCGAGGCATTGGCGTTGGCCGGATCGGTGGTCAGCGAATACTTGGTCGCGATGACCGCGCGGTCGCGGCGGCCGGCGAGGAACTTGCCCAGCAAGCTCTCGGACGTGCCGCCGGTGTAGAAGTTGGCGGTGTCGATGAAGTTGCCGCCGCGCTCCATATAGGTGTCGAGCATGGTGCGTGACTCTGCTTCACCGGCGCCCCATCCCCATTCCTCGCCGAAGGTCATCGTGCCGAGCGAGACGGGGCTGACGCGCAGGCCGGAGCGGCCGAGGGTGATGTAGTCGTTGAGGCGCTTGCTCATGGGGGCGTTCTCCGTGGAGGGATGCCGCTCACGATAGTCTCGCGATTGCCTCTGGATAAATGGGTGATCAAGGCATAGGCTTTGAAGTACTGCTTCATAATGGAGGGCGCGATGTCACCTGATCTCCTGCCTGCCATCTCCGCCTTCGCGCGCGTGGCGCACCACGAGAGCTTTACCCGAGCTGCCCGGGAGCTCGGCGTATCGCCGTCGGCGCTGTCACAGACGGTTCGCTCGCTGGAGGCGCGGTTGGGCGTGCGCCTTCTCGACAGGACTACGCGCCGGGTGGGTGTCACCGAAATCGGTCGCCGTTTCCTGGCCGAGGCCCAGACCGGCCTGACCGCCATCGCCCGGGCCGTGGACGCCGTGGACGAATCGCGAGAGGCGCCGGCTGGTGTCCTGCGCATCAATCTGTCCCGCGTGGTGGCGGACCTCGTGATCATGCCCCACCTCGGCGAATTCATGGCCACCTATCCGGACGTGGTCGTCGAACTCCACTGCGATAACCGCTTCAAGGACCTCGTGGCGGGTGGCTTCGATGCCGGGTTCCGGTTGGGCGAGAGCCTGGCCAATGACGTGGTGGCGGTACCGATCGGCGGTCCGCTGACGGTTGCGACGTTTGCGTCGCCCGCCTACCTCGCGCGGCACGGCGAGCCGCGCACGCCGGCGGGCCTGCTCACCCATCGCTGCGCTTGTATCCGCCTGGACCAGGAGCGCAGCCTGATGCGCTGGGAATTCGAGCTGGACGGCCGGATCGTCGAGGTGGAGGCCGCCCCGTCGATGATCAGCAACGACGGCGAGCTGCTGGTCGAAGGCGCACGGCAGGGTGTCGGTATCGGGACCCATCTGGTTGAGATGGTGCGGGCCGATCTCGACAGTGGCCGCCTGGTGCCGGTATTGGAATCTTTCTGGCCCACCTACAGCGCCTTCCATCTGTACTATCCCAGCCGGGTGCACGTGCCGCGCAAGCTGCGCGTGTTCATCGACTTCTTTCGCGAACGCCACGCTTTATGACCACCCAGGAACCCTCGACCATGATCGACGCCGAACGCCGCAACCTCATCGACGCCTACATCGCCGCGTATAACCAGTTCGATATTGAACGCATGCTTGCCCTGGTCACGGACGACGTGCACTTCGAGCACCACACCGGTGACGAACTGAGCGTCGAGACGACCGGCAAGGCGGAGTTGGGCAAGCTGGCTCGTGTAGGTGCCGCGCTGTTCGCTGCGCGCACGCAGACGGTGATCGACATGCACGAAGAAGGCACGGTAGTGATCGCCACCATCGACTTCCATGGCGAGATCGGCGAGGACATCCCGGACGGCCCCGGCGCGGGCAGCATCATCGAGATGCAGGGCACCTCGGAATTCGGTTTCCACGGCGGCAAGATCAACCGGATCATCGATCGCGGTTGAGGTTCACCGGCGTTGTGGCAAGCTTCGCCTCATTCACGATGAGGGTTCCTGCAATGCCCATGCTATGGAAGCACGCCGCGGTCGCGTGTCTGATGATGTCCCTCACCGCCTGCGAGGCGGCGCTTCCCCCGAAGGAAACGCCGCAGTCGGCGAAGGTGATCAAGCAGAGCAGCGACGACAAGGAAGTATCCGACGGCATCGACATGATCAAGGCCGGCAAGCCGCAGGCGGCGATCGACGGCCCGCTCGCCGATGTCGTCACCCGCCTGGAGCACCAGTACGCGCAAAGCCAGGACCAGGTGTATTCGCCGCGCGGTCCGGCGCTCAGTGCGGATTACGCGTCGCTGGCCAAGGGCGACAAGAAGCACCCGGCCAACGGCAAGCGGATCATCAATATCGGACCGTCCTGGGCGATGGCTTATTGGGCGCGCGGGTACGCCTATAGCGACCTGGGTCGTTACCCGGAGGCCGAGGCCGAACTGGGCAAAGCGCTGGCGCTGTCGCCGAAGGATTCCCAGTACCTGGGTGAGCTTGCCTACGTGAACCAGCACGAAGGTCGTTACGACGACTCGTTCAAGCTGTATCGCGCGGCGATCCGGAACATCGACCTGATGGATGTCTGGAAGGACTCGGAGAAGAGCGATTTCCTGTGCCGCGCGTACGGCGGGCAAGGTGTCGACCTGACGCAGTTGAAGCGCTATGACGAGGCGGGCAAGGCATTCGAGTCGTGCCTGAAACTGAAGCCAACCGATGCCAAGTCCAAAGCCGGCCTCGAAGCGCTCAAAGGCCTGAAGACCGCACCACCGGCAAAGTAGATCGCCCCCCCCCTGTGGGAGCCGATTCATCGGCGATGCTCTTGTAGGAGCCGATTCATCGGCGATCCCGCGTTAGCGGGGCAGTTTGCGGCTAGCACCCATCGCCGATGAATCGGCTCACACAGAGAGCATCACAGAAAGCATCCCGGGAAGCAGTTCAGGCGGCGATATCCCGCACGGCGGCGAGCAACGACTTGCGGTCGTATGGCTTGGCCAGGTAGCCCATGGAATCCTGCAGCCAGTCGTGCTGCTCCTGGGCTTCTCCAGACGTCACCAGCACGTGCATGTCGCTATGGCGCGTGGCGAGTTCCTTTCCGGTGATCGTCCCGGGCATGCGCACGTCGGTGAACAGCACGTCGGCCTTGCCGGTTTCCAGCCACTTTTCCGCTTCGTCCCCGCTGGAAACGGTGTGGACCGTCATGCCCGCATCCTCGAGGATCATCGCGGAGATCTCGCGGATCGAGGGTTCATCCTCGACGAGGAGGACGAAAATGGGCTTTTCATTGGTCATGGACGGTACTTCACGGGTTAATCGAAGGGAGTTATCGGCGAGGCAAATAGCCGGTTCGATGTGAACCGGGCGTCAATGCTTCAGGCATGCCATGTGCTATTCCATTGGCTCAGGCTGGGCCGCATCATAGAGCTTTTAAGGGGATCACCATGACAGCTCTCAGCCAGCAGACGATCGATGCCACCCGCAAGAACGAGGGCCAGGTGCTGGCCAGTTGGCAGGCGAACCTGGATGCGAGCGGTGCGTCGCGTGATTCCCGGATCAACCCGGCTGAGTTCCAGGCACAGACTCGTGAGTTCCTGCGCCTGCTGGTCACCGGTGCCAATGCTGGCGATGCCAGCAACATCGCCGGCAGTGAATGGGCCGACGCGCGAAGCTTCCTCGATGGCCTTTCGCGCACACGGGCCCTGCTGGGGCTCGACTCGCAGAGCACCGCCAACTTCATCTTCTCGCTGAAGCGTCCCCTGTTCGACCTGCTCCAGGCCGAATACGCCAGCAACCCCGGCGAGCTCGCTGCCCAGCTCTGGGCGGTGACCGAGCTGATCGACGGCCTGGGCCTCTACACCGTGCGCGCTTTCCAGAAGTCGCGCGAGGAAGTGATCGCCCGCCAGCAGGAAGAGCTCCTCGAACTTTCCACGCCGGTCGTGAAGCTGTGGGACGGTGTGCTCGCCCTGCCGATGATTGGCACGCTCGATTCGCAGCGTACCCAGGTGGTGATGGAGTCGCTGCTCCAGCGCATCGTGGAAACCGGTTCGGAAATCGCCATCATCGACATCACCGGCGTGCCGACCGTCGACACCCTGGTCGCGCAGCATCTGTTGAAGACCGTGACCGCCATCCGCCTCATGGGTGCCGATGCCATCATCAGCGGCGTGCGTCCGCAGATCGCGCAGACCATCGTGCATCTCGGCCTCGACCTGCAGGGCATCGTGACGAAGGCGAATCTTGCGGATGCGCTCGCGCTCGCACTGAAGCGTTCGGGTCTTACCGTCACGAAGGCGAACTGACGTGGAACGCATCCCCATCCTCCAGATGGGCGCCTTCCTCCTGGTCACCATCCAGGTCGACATGCATGACCAGCTTGCCATGACGCTGCAGGACGACCTGTCCGAGCGCATCAGCAAGACCTCGGCACGCGGCGTCCTCATCGATATCTCCGCGCTGGACATGGTCGACTCGTTCATCGGTCGCATGATCGGCACCATTTCCGGCCTGTCGAAGATCATGGATGCCGAGACGGTGCTCGTCGGCATGCAGCCTGCCGTGGCAATCACGCTGGTCGAACTCGGCCTGACGCTTCCGGGCGTCAGCACGGCACTCAACGTGGAGCGCGGCATGAAGCTCCTGCGTGAACGCGTGCAATCGGAATGAACGTACTCAAGAGCGGCTCCCAACCGGTTCGCATCGAACAGGACGTCGTGATGGCGCGACAGGTCGCGCGCAAGCTCGCTGTCGAAGCCGGGCTGCGCCTGATCGACCAGACCAAGCTGGTCACCGCCGCCAGCGAGCTGGCGCGTAATACCGTGGTCTACGGCCGCGGCGGCGACATGGATTGGGAAATCCTCGAAGAGGAACGTCGCAAGGGTTTGCGCCTTACGTTCCGCGACCAGGGACCCGGTATCGCCGACATGAAGCTGGCGATGACGGACGGCTGGACATCAGGCGGTGGTCTGGGCCTTGGCCTCACTGGCGCCAAGCGCCTTGTCGACGACTTCTCCGTGGAGAGCGCACCCGGGGAAGGCACCCGGGTGATGATCTGCAAATGGACGTGACCTTCGCCGGGGAGCCTACACTGGTGCTCCCCGTGGAAGACAGCAGCCAGATTGGCCATGCGCGCCGCGTCGCGCTGAAAGAAGCCACCCGTGCCGGTTTCGACGAGACCGACGCGGCCCGTGTGGCCCTGATCGCCACCGAGCTGGCGACCAACGTGTTGAAGCACGCGCGCACCGGTGAGATCCACGTGGCCGTCGTTCCCGGTGTGGGCACCCGCGGCGTGGAAGTCATCGCCGTGGATCGTGGCCCCGGCTTCAACCTCGCCGATGGCCTCACCGACGGTTATTCCACCGGCGGCACCCGTGGCGAAGGCCTGGGTGCGGTCAAGCGCGCGGCGGACCTGTTCGACGTGTATGCCGACCACCGCGGTTCGGTTCTTCTCACCAGGACATACCCGAAGGGCTTCGGCCTTGCCGACGTTCGCTTCGGTGCGAGCTACCACCCCTTGCACACCGAAGCCGTGAGCGGCGATGGCTGGGCGATGAGCCTGGGCGACGACGCCTATGCCGTCATGGTGATCGACGGCCTGGGTCACGGCCCGCTCGCGCACGCCGCCGCACGTTCGGGCACCGAGGCCTGGCTTGCCGAGCCGGATGCCGAACCGTCCGATGCGCTCGCGGCGATGGATGCCGCCATGCGTGGCACGCGTGGTGGTGCTGCGGCGACCGCCCGCTACGACCGCAAGGCGGATACGCTCCGCTATGCCGGTATCGGTAACATCGCCGGAATCCTGCTGGACCTGGAAACCTCGCGCGGCCTTGCTTCGCACCCCGGCATCGTCGGCATGCAGGCACGGCGCAGCCGCCCTTTCGAGTTCTCGCCTGCGCATGGCCGATTGCTTATCCTGCATAGCGACGGCCTGCAGTCGCGCTGGAACCTGCGCGATTATCCCGGCCTGGCGACCCGCCATCCGGCCGTGGTGACCGCGTTGCTGCACCGGGATTTCTCCCGCGGCCGCGATGACACCGCCGTATTTGCGATCCGACTGGAGACCTCCGCATGAGTGGCGCCGACGACATCGATAGCCTTCGCGCCCAGAACGACGCGCTGCGCGCGGAGCTGGACGAGACGAATCAGGGCGTGCTGGCGCTGTATGCCGAGCTGGACAACCAGGCCGAGCAACTGCGCCAGGCGTCCGAGCTGAAGAGCCGGTTCCTGTCGTACATGAGCCACGAATTCCGTACGCCGCTGGGTTCCATCCTCAGCATGACGCGCCTGCTCGACGACGAACTCGACGGCCCGTTGACCACGGAACAACACAAGCAGCTGGCCTTCGTCAGCACGGCCGCCCGCGACCTCAGCGACATGGTGGACGACCTGCTCGACCTGGCGAAGATCGAGGCCGGGCGCATCACCATTTCGCCGGCGTGGTTCGAGCTGATGGACCTGTTCACGGCGCTGCGCGGCATGTTCCGCCCGATTGTCGACGGTACCGAAGCGGACCTGATTTTCGAAGCGCCGGATGGCATGCCCAAGCTGTACACCGACGACAAGAAGCTCGCCCAGATCTTGCGCAACTTCATCTCCAACGCATTGAAGTTCACCCCGCGTGGTGAAGTACGTGTGACCGCCCAGATGGATGGTCCGGACCATGTGCGCTTTGCGGTGACCGATACCGGCATAGGTATTCCGGAAGAACTGCAGAGCGTGCTGTTCGAAGACTTCGCCCAGATCGATTCGCCGTTGCAGAAGCGCTTGCGTGGCACGGGCCTGGGTTTGTCGCTGTGTCGTCAGTTCGCGCACCTCCTCGGTGGTGAGGTGGGTCTTGAAAGTACGGCGGGCGTCGGTTCGGTGTTCCACGTCGTGTTACCCCTGAAGGTGACCGAGGGAGCAGCCGATGCCGCCGAATAACCGTCTGCTGATCGTCGACGATAACGCGGCCACGCGTTACGCGATGCGTCGCACGGTGGAGCGTCACGGCTACACCGTGCTCGAGGCAGGCACCGGGTCGGAAGGCCTCGACATGATCGCCGCGAACGATTTCGCTGGCCTCATTCTCGACGTGAACCTCCCGGACATGAGTGGCTTCGACATCGTGCGCAAACTGCGCGATGCGCCCGAAACGCTACTGCTTCCGGTGATCCACGTGTCCGCCGCGTCGATCGAAACCGGCGACATGATCACCGGCCTCGACAACGGCGCTGACGCTTACCTGATTCATCCGGTAGATCCGGACGTGCTGCTGGCAACGATCCGTACGCTGCTGCGCGTGCGCGAGACGGAAGACGCGCTGCGCGAGTCCGAGGCGCGTTTCCGCGAGATCTTCATCAACATCGCTGCGCCGATCGGCGTGGTGGACGGCAACCTCAAGGTCATCGAGGCCAACGATGCCTTCCGTCGCCTGGCCGGCGACGCCGGTTGTGACGGCACCCTCGATGAGTGCTTTGTCCCGGGCCAGGACAGCCTGCTCGAAGAGATGCGCCAGACCCTCGCCACCCGTCAACGCTGGCGCGGCGACCTGAGCATGCATAGCTTCCTCGGTACGCGCGAAACGGAATGGCGCGTTACGCCTTACCGTGATGACGCCGGGCTGGTCTTCATCGACGACGTCACCGAACAACGTCACCGCGAGCGCGCGCAGCTCGAGCAGATCGACAGCGCAACCACGCAGCTTGCCATCGAGATTGCGGAGCGTGAGCGCAGTGAATCGCAACTGTTGCAGGCGCAGAAGATGGACGCGCTGGGCAAGCTCACCGGCGGCATCGCGCACGACTTCAACAACCTGCTTACCAGCATCATCACCGGTATCGACCTGATCAACCGCTCGGTGGAAGCGGGCAAGACGCAGGGTGTGCAGCGTTTCGCCGATGCGGCGCTGGGTTCGGCACGCCGGGCCTCGGCCCTGACCCATCGCCTGCTCGCCTTCGCTCGTCAGCAGCCGCTCGACGCACAAGCCACCGACGTCAATGATCGCGTGCGCTCGCTGGAAGACATGCTGCGCCGGACGATCGGCGAGCACATCTCGTTGGACCTCGAGCTCGGCGCGTCGCCGGCGATTGCAAGCGTGGATGCGAACCAGCTCGAGAACGCGGTCATCAACCTGGTGATCAACGCGCGTGACGCGATGGACAGCCGGGGCCTTATTCGCGTCATCACGGCGCAGGTGCATATCGAGCGCGATGCCGAACTTGCCGACGGCGATTACGTGATGCTCACCGTGTCCGATAACGGTGGTGGCATTCCGCCGGAGATCCTGGACAAGGTGTTCGAGCCGTTCTTCACGACCAAGCCGCTGGGGCAGGGCACGGGCCTCGGCCTGTCGATGATCTACGGTTTTGCGCGGCAGTCGGGTGGACATGCGCGCATCGTCAGTACCGTGGGCAAGGGCACCGAGGTTTCGCTGCTGTTGCCGGTCGGTCAGGGCGAGGTGGTGCCCCTCATGCAGCGTATCGCGCCGATCAGCGGCGGCAAAGGCGAGAAGATCCTCGTGGTCGAGGACACCGATTCGCTACGCATGATGACGGAGGAAATCCTGATTCGCGCGGGTTACGAGTGCATCGCCACCGGTGATATCGAGCATGCGCTGCGCGTGCTGCGTGGTGATGATGGTCTCGACCTGTTGCTGACCGATGTCGGCATGCCGGGTATGAACGGGCGCGATCTTGCCGAGGTTGCGCGCGCATGGCGTCCGACATTGCCGGTGCTGTTCATGACCGGCTACGCCGAGAACGCCATGCAGCGGTCGCGTTTTCTCGGGACGGGCATGGACATGATTACCAAGCCGTTCGAGATCGATGGACTGTTGGCTAGCGTGCACGCGATGTTCGATTAACCCCCGGTTCCCTCTGTGGGAGCCGCCAATGAAATCGCCATTCCTTCGCGCGGCGACTACGAGTCGTCCACCCCGCGAGGTGCAGCTTCGTCGACACGCCTCGCTTGAGGCCACTTCTTCGTACGGAGCCCGCCATGACTGATGACTTCTCGTCCTCCCGTCGTCGTATCGTCCAGAACGCCTCGCTCGGTGTTGCCGCCGCGGCCATCGCCGGTTCGACGTTCGCCGTGGCAGGGGGCGCGTCGGCGAGTCCCCTGGCAGCGACCGGCCCTCGCGGCCTCGTGGATCCGCGCCAGGGTTTCCCGCACCCGCCGTTCACGGCCCAGAGCCAGCCCTGGCCGGGCCTCGCCGGCAAGATGAACCCCCGGCCTGACCATGGCGAAACCAGCTACAAGGGCAGCGGACGGCTGGCCGGGCGCAAGGCGCTGATCACCGGCGGCGACTCGGGTATCGGTCGGGCCGTGGCGATCGCCTATGCGCGAGAAGGCGCGGATGTCGCTATCAGCTACCTGCCCGATGAAGAATCCGATGCGAAGGAAGTGATCGACCTCATCCGAAAAGAGGGCCGCAAGGGCGTGGCCTTGCCGGGCGATATCCGCGACGAAGCGTGGTGCCAGCAACTGGTGCAGAAGGCGGTGGACGGCCTTGGCGGCCTGGATATCCTGGTTAACAACGCGGGCCGGCAGCACAGCTTCGATTCCATTCTCGATATCACGACCGAGTACTTCGACTGGACGATGAAGACGAACCTGTACGCCTTGTTCTGGATCACCAAGGCGGCCATTCCGCACATGCCGCCGGGCAGTGCGATCGTCAACACCGCCTCGGTCAATGCGTATAACCCCTCGGTCAACCTGCTCGACTACGCCACCACCAAGGGCGGCATCATGATCTTCACCAAGGCCCTGGCCAAGCAGATGATCAAGAAGGGCATACGCGTGAATGGCGTGGCGCCCGGCCCGTTCTGGACGGCCCTGCAGGTGTCGGGCGGGCAGACGGCGGAGAACCTGGCGAAGTTCGGCGGCGACACGCCGATGGGGCGTCCGGGCCAGCCTGCGGAGATCGCGCCGATCTACGTGCAGCTGGCTTCGTCGGAGGCAACGTACGAGACCGGGCAGATCTTCGGTGCCTCGGGAGGTGCGGGTAACCCCTGACCTGCCTAAAAAGCCGATATCTTCCGGCCGCTTATCCCCCTATGATGCGCCCACGATCGGCAGGCGGTTCAGGGGAACGGGATGTCGGAAGCGAAGACAGGCACGCTGCTGGGCGACCGGCGGTTCGCCGCGGAAATGGATGCCTTGCAGCGGTTTGGGTCACTGGAAAGGGATGCCCAGCTCGGCGACGCGCAGGCCCAGTTCCGTGTGGCCACCATGTATTTCGAGGGTGAGAGCATCACGCAGGACCGCGCGCGGTCCGTGCACTGGTTTCGTCGTGCCGCCGAACAGGGGCACCTGGAAAGCCAGTGCCGGCTCGCCACGCAGTATGCCGAGGGGTCAGGAGTGCCACGCGACCCGTTCGAGGCCGCGGGTTGGTTTCGCCGTGCTGCCGAGGCCGGTTTTCCCGATGCGCAGTGCGCGCTTGGCACGCTCTACGCGCGCGGCCATGGTGTCGACGCGGACCGTCTGCTGGCCTTGCATTGGTGGGGCCTCGCGGCCGACCAGGGGCACGTCCAGGCCTGCGTAAACCTCGGCGTCTCGCATTATTTCGGCCGCGGCGTGCCGCGCGATGCCGAGCTGGCGTTCGCCTTCTACAGCAAGGCGGTGGAGCGCGGCCAGCCGGACGCTCGCGGTTACAGCGATGCGTTGTGCAGCCTCGGGCGCATGTATGTGGATGGGGTCGGCGTTACGCGCGATACCGCCATGGGCGCCCATCACTTCCGCCGTGCCGCCGAACTGGGCAACAGCATCGCCCAGTTCACTCTCGGCACGATGTATCTGGAAGCCAGCGATCTCGCAGGCGATCGCGACCAGGCGCGCCTCTGGCTGGGTCGCGCGGCCGAGCAGGGCGACAGCGAAGCGAAGCAGCGCCTGGCCGAACTCGAAGCCGCTGCGGCGCCGGTAGCCCCCGGCGGCGAACGGATCAGCCAGATTGGCCCGCAGGATGCCCCCGCCCAGTTCCTCCTCGGCCAGCGCCTGGCGGCGGGCGACGGCGTGGCACGCAACGAGCCCGAAGCGGTCCGCTGGCTGGCCCTGGCGGCCGACCGTAACCACGTGCCGGCGCAGTACGCGCTGGCCCAGATGATCGACCACGGTCGTGGCGTCGCGCGCAACCTGAGCGAGGTGGTGCGCCTCTACCGCTCCGCGGCCGGCCACGGCCATGCCGATGCCCAGTTCGAACTCGGGCTGCTGCACGAACGCGGCGAAGGCGTACCCCGCAACGCTGCGATCGCCCGTGCCTGGTATCGCAAGGCGGCCAAACGCGGCCACCTGAAAGCCATGCGCCGCCTGGAAAAACGCACCTGGTGGCGATTCTGGTAGGAGCCGCAAGAACCTGCGGGCATGACTTCCGGGGCTTCTCCCGGCCGGGTTGGGTGTCGCACGATCAGGGGAATCGACTGCGCCGGAGTCCCGGCGTAGCGACGCACTCCCCAGGGATCCCCTTACATGCGTACACCTCTCGTCTCCGCGATCGCTTTCGCGCTTGCTGGCCTGACCACCGCGGCCTTCGCCGCCCCGGCCACCGATAGCAGCGAACAGCTCGCCACCACCCAGTTGCCGCGCGGCGTTCGCCCGACGCACTACGACGTATCCGTCGTGCCGCATGCCGACAAGCTCACTTTCGATGGCAAGGTCGCGATCGCCGTGGACGTGCTCGACTCGACGCCGTCCATCACGCTGAACGCGGAAGACATGACGTTCGCCAACGTCGCCCTGGTACCGGCCAAGGGCAAGGCGAAGTTCGCCGCGCCCAAGGTAGCGATCGACGCCGAAGCGCAGACGGTGACTTTCACCTTCGACCATGCGATTCCGGCCGGCAGCTATCGCCTGTCCATGGATTACACGGGCAAGATCGGCACGCAGGCCAACGGCCTGTTCGCGATCGACTACGACACCAAGAGCGACGGCAAGAAGCGCGCGCTCTACACGCAGTTCGAGAATTCCGACGCCCGCCGCTTCATCCCGTCGTGGGACGAGCCGGCGTACAAGGCGACCTTCACTGTCGATGCGACGGTGAAGGCCGGCGACATGGCGGTGAACAACATGCCGGTTGCCTCCAGCAAGGATCTCGGCAACGGCCTGAAGAAGGTGACCTTCGCGCAGACGCCGAAGATGTCGACCTACCTGCTGTTCTTCGGCGTGGGCGAATTCGACCGCGCCACCACGATGTCCGATGGTGTCGAGATCGGCGTGATCACGCAGAAGGGCCTTACCTCGCAGGCGCAGTTCACGCTGGAATCCGGCAAGGCCGTGCTGCAGGAATACAACGCGTATTTCGGCGTGCCGTACCCGCTGCCGAAGCTCGACAACATCGCCTCGCCGGGCCAGAGCCAGTTCTTCGCGGCGATGGAAAACTGGGGCGCCATCTACACCTTCGAGTACGCACTGCTGCTCGATCCGAGCATCTCCACGCAGGCCGATAAGCAGGAAGTCTTCAACACGGCCGCACATGAAATGGCGCACCAGTGGTTCGGCGACCTGGTGACCATGCGCTGGTGGGACGACCTCTGGCTCAACGAAGGCTTCGCCTCGTGGCTTGCCTCGCGCACCACCGAGCGTCTGCATCCGGAATGGCATACCAACCTCAACGCGATCGCTACGCGCGAAGGTGCGATGGCCCGCGATGCCGTCGCGACGACGCATCCGGTGGTGCAGAAGATCGACACGGTGGAGCAGGCCAGCCAGGCGTTCGACGAGATCACCTACGAAAAGGGCGAATCCGTCATCCGCATGCTCGAGGCCTATGTGGGTCCGGATGCGTGGCAGAAGGGCGTGCAGGCCTACATCAAGGCGCACGCGTATTCGAACACGGTCTCCAACGATCTGTGGAAGGAGATCGATGCGGCCGCCGGCAAGCCGGTGAGCACGATTGCCCACGACTTCACGCTGCAGCCGGGCATCCCGCTGGTGACCGTGGCATCGGCGACCTGCGCCAATGGCTCGACCACGCTCAAGCTGACGCAGGGTGAGTTCACCCGTGACCGCCCGGACAAGAAGGCGATCGCCTGGCACGTGCCGGTGATTGCAAAGACGATCGGTGGCGCCGCGACCACCACGCTGCTCGAGAATGGTTCCGGCACGATCACGGTGGCAGGTTGCGCGCCGGTGGTCGTCAACGCCGGGCAGACCGGTTACTTCCGTACGCTGTACCAGCCGGCGCAGATCAAGGCGTTGACCGGCAGCTTCGCGAAGCTCGAGCCGATCGACCAGCTCGGTGTCTTCGCCGATGCCTGGTCGCTTGGCATGGCGGGCCTCGAGCCGGCGTCGGATGTGCTCGACCTGATCAAGGTCGCACCGCTGGATGCACCGCCGCAGTTGTGGGACAGCATCGCTGGCGATTTCACGGCACTCGACGCTTATTACCAGGGCGATGCCAAGCGTCAGGCCGTGCTGCGTAAATACGCCATCTCGCGTCTGGCGCCGAAGTTCGCGCAGGTTGGTTGGGACGCGAAGGCGGGCGAAGAAGCACCGGTCGCGATCCTGCGTTCGAGCCTCATTGCCTCGCTCGGCATCCTGGGCGATACCAAGGTCATTGCCGAAGCACGTCATCGCTACAAGACCGACACTATGCCGGCCGAACTGCGCAAGGTGATCCTCAGCGTCGTTGCCCAGCACGCCGATGCCGCGACCTGGGACAAGATGCACGAGGCCGCCAAGGCGGAGAAGTCGCCGCTGGTGAAGGACCGCCTGTACGGTCTGCTGGCGCAGACCGAAGACGAGGCCCTGGCCAGGCGCGCGCTCGACTTGTCGCTGACCGGCGAAGCCGGCGAGACCAACAGCGCCGCGCTGATCTCGGGCGTTTCGCGTCGTCACCCGGAGCTGGCCTTCGACTTCGCCGTGGCACACAAGGACAAGGTCGACACCTTCGTCGACTCGACGTCGTCGTCGCGCTACTACCCGAGGCTCGCCTCGAGTTCGATGGAGCTGTCGACGATCGACAAACTGCAGGCGTTCGCCGAGAAGAGCATCGCCCCGACCTCGCGTCGCGATGCCGAGACAGCGGTTACAACCATTCGCTACCGCAACATGGTGCGCACGCAGCGCCTGCCGGCGGTCGACGCATGGTTGAAAAAGAACGGCTGATAAGCCGTCGTGTGACTTTGAACCGCCGGCCTTCGGGCCGGCGGTTTTTTTATGCCCACGCTCTGTGTGGGAGCCGATTCATCGGCGAAAGGGTCTTGCGATACCCCGCCTACCGGAAAGCCGCTGCGCGACTCATGCTCCTGCGGCTCCGCCGCGAAAAGCACACGTCTACGGAATCCGACAACTTTTTCAGAATGCTTCCATATCATTCGCTCCGTCTCGCCTCTACCGTTCGACAACGAATTCACTTGCGTCGGGAAGGTTACGGTGGGTCAGTCTGCAACGGCCGCGTCGATGAGGAAGATCATAGAATCTGTAAGGCGCGACATGGCCGACTTTCACGGAATCGGCTTGATCGACGACGCGACGCTTCGCGAGTTTGAGGCGATGACGTCTTCGCTTGAGCCGGAACCCAACGCCAAGGTGAAGCCAACCGACCAATCCGTCTAAACTGCTGTCTACCGAACGCCGGACCTTTCGCAATGAATCACCCCGTCGCCCGCAAAACCTTGTGGGCCTGCCTGACAGTAGCGCTCGCTCCCGTCGCCTGCGCCCAAGGCGACACCGTTCCCGTCCACTCCTATCGCGTCGTCCATACCTACCCGCACGACCCCACTGCCTTCACCGAAGGCCTCTTCTACGAAGACGGCTATTTCTACGAAAGCACCGGCGAGTACGAAGGCGCGGGCGTGCGCAAGGTCAAGCTGGAAACGGGTGAAGTGGTCCAACGACGCGACACGCCGGCCGGTTACTTCGGCGAAGGCATCATTGCCTCGAACCAGCGCATCCTGCAGCTCTCATGGCAGCAGGGTGTGGGCTTCATCTATGACAAGGCGACCTTCAAGCTTATCGATCAGATTCGTTATCCCGGCGAAGGCTGGGCGATGACGCGCGATGTCGATCACATCTATATGAGCGACGGTACGCCGGTCATTCGCATTCTTGATCCGCAGACTTTTGCGCAGACGGGATCGATCAGCGTGACGGCGAATGGCGTGCCGTTGCAGATGATCAATGAGCTGGAGTGGGTGAAGGGAAAGATTTACGCCAATGTCTGGCAGACGCCGCGTATTGCGCAGATCGATCCGACCACGGGGCATGTCGTTGGGTGGATCGATATGACGAAGCTGGTTGAAGCGCAGGTCGTCGGGGATGCGGCGAATGATGTTTTGAATGGGATTGCGTATGACGCGGCTAAGGACCGGTTGTTTGTTACCGGGAAGCGCTGGAAGTCTGTTTATGAGATCAAGGTGGGGCGGTGAGGTGATCGGACGCTGAGAGCATCGCCGATGAATCGGCTCCCACAGGGGAGCGGGGAGCATCGCCGATGAATCGGCTCCCACAGACAGCTATGCGAGGCACGCTTCGGTCAGGGCGTCTCGGAAGCAGGGAGCGTCTACCAGTTTGGCGGCCAGGGTGCCTTTGAAGGCGTCGCCGAGGCCGCAGGTGCCGGCTCGGTAGACGTCGGCGTGGTCGCCGTGGCGGTCGGTGCCGTGGGAGACCAGGCAGCTCTTGTCGAGCGAGACGACCACTGTGCCGGCGCAGAGGCGGCGGGCGAGGGCGTTGATGGTGGTGTCGTCCATGCCGGTCACCGTGGTCGCGGTGATGTCGATGGAGAGGAACCGGCCGCAGCAGCGTGCGAATTCGTGCAGGCTGAGCAGCAGCACATCGGTACTGGCGAATTCGCGTACCGATAGCTGCGGCGGTAGCGGACCCGGGTCGAGGATGCGCAGAAGCCGCCGCGAGCCCGCGAGTTCGAGCGCCGCGGCGACCGTGTCGATGTTCGCTTCGGCCGAGATCAACATCACCTTTGCCGAATCGAAAAGATCCGATTGCGTGGCGACGAAGTCCATCGAGAGATGATCGTTGGCGCCGGACGAAAGAGCAGAAATCGTCTGTCCCTTCGCATCGACGATCAGCGCCGTGCGCCCGGTACGCACACCGGGCGTCATCTGCCAGCGTGCATCGACCAAGGGCGGCAAGCCCGAAGGATCGATCACGTCGTCGCCGATCGCGGCAATCAGACCAACGGCGACACCCGCATGGGATGCCGCCACCGCTTGATGAAACGCCTTTCCGCCGGGCCGGCGCTCGAAGGCGTCGGCGTAGGCGGGTTCACCGTTGCGCGGCAACTGCGGCGTCTGCCAGCGCTCTTCTTCGCTGTACCCGCCGATGACGATAAGACGTACGGCGGTCATTCCTCAGAACTGCTCGAGCACACCGGCGATGGTCGCCGTCATGAAGGTGGCGATGGAGCCACCCAATACGGCGCGCAGGCCGAGGCGGGCGAGATCGCCGCGACGGTTCGGGGCGAGGCCGCCGATGCCGCCGATCTGGATCGCGATGGACGAGAAGTTGGCGAAGCCGCACAGCGCGTACGTCGCGATGAGGCGGCTATGCGGCAGCAGCTGGTCGAGGTGCTTGGCGAGGTCGGCATAGGCGACGAACTCGTTGATGACGACCTTCTCGCCGATGAAGCTGCCGACGAGGGTCGCATCCTGCCACGGCACGCCGATCAGCCAGGCGACGGGAGAGAGCACCCAGCCGAAGATGGTCTCGAGGCTGAGCTTGATCTCGTGACCGTTAACGGCGGTGAGCCATGCGTTGATGCTGTGATCGCCGCCGAGCGTACCGACCCACTGCACGGGGCCGTTCACCAGCGCGATGAGCGCAATGAAGGCGAGCAGCATGGCGCCGACGTTCATCGCCAGCTTCAGGCCATCGCCTGCGCCGGTGGCGGCGGCATCGATGATGTTGGCGGTGGTCTTCTCGACTTCGATCTTCACGGTGCCGCGGGTGAGCGGCTCCTGCGTTTCGGGCACGAGGATCTTGGCCAGCACCATCGTCGCCGGCGCGGCCATGACGGATGCGGTGAGCAGGTGCTTCGCATAGAACATGCGCATCGCCGGATCGTCGCCGCCGAGCATGGCAACATAGGCCGCCATCACGGAGCCGGCGATGTGCGCCATGCCGCCGATCATGACGGTCATGAGCTCGGCCTGGGTCATGCGCTCGATATAGGGCTTGATGGTCAGCGGTGCTTCGGTCTGGCCGATGAATACGCTGGCGCAGACGCTGGTGGTTTCCGCGCCGGACACGCGCATCACCTTGGTGATCACCCAGGCCATGCCCTTGACGATCTGCTGCATCACGCCGATGTGGTACAGCACCCCGGTAAGGGACGCGAAGAACACGATGGTCGGCAGCACCTTCACGGCGAAGATCACGCCGAATTTGGAGCTGTCCAGCAGGCTGCCGAAGATGAAGCGCGAGCCGACGTCGACATAGTCGAGCAGGTGCACGAAACCGGTGGCGATGGCGTCGAACACGTCACGGCCCAGCGGCACCTTGAGCACCACAGCGGCGAAGCCGATCTGGAGGGCGATACCGGTGGCGACGAGTTTCCAGTCGACCACACGCTTGTTGTTCGAAAAACAGAAGGCGATGGCGAGAAGCATCGCCAAACCGAACAGGCCAAACCCTACGTGGCCTAACAGACCCAGCATCGTGACTTACCCCTATGAAGGCCGGGGGTAGCCCCGTGACCGCGTGTCGTGAATTCTTTGAAAGACGGGAGGTTACGGGAGGTGGACTTGTGGGGCAAGGTAGCCCGCGAAATTGGAGCGGGCGCTGGGCTGGAGTACCCTAAGGCGATGAGCCTTTTCCTGACCATCGCCTTCGTCCACATCGTCGCCCTGATCACGCCGGGACCCGATTTTTTCTTCGTTTCCCAGCTGGCAGCCAGCCGCTCGCGACGTGAGGCCCTGGCCGGTGTGGTTGGGATTGCCCTTGGTGTCGCCGTCTGGGCCGCACTGGCCCTGCTCGGCCTGCACGTGCTGCTGCAGCGGGTGGCCTGGCTCGAAAGGGGCATTGCCGTTCTCGGCGGGGCCTACCTGTGCTGGATGGGTTTCCAGATGCTCCGCTCGGCCTGGCGAACCAAACCCAATGCCGTGGCGCCAACGGTGGATGTGCGTGGGTCCAGCCCGTGGAAAGCCCTGATGCGCGGCCTCGCCACCAATCTGGCCAACCCCAAGGCAGCGATCTACTTTGCTTCCATCTTCTCGGCCTTCGTCGGCGACGAGATGACGGCTGGGGCGCGTTGGGGACTCTGGGCCATGATCACGCTGGAAACGGCGCTCTGGTTCGCCGTGGTCGCCGGGATCTTCGCCCTGCCGGCCATGCGCCGGGGCTACGTCCGGGCCAGCCGCTGGATCGACGGTGGCGCGGGGGCGATCTTCTCCCTGTTCGGCCTGTACCTGATCCTCGGGCGCCGCGCGGCTTAATCCTGGTTCTTCGCGGATTACCGGGGATTGGGCGCTCGCCGTCGGCCATGTGTGAGCCGCTTCAGCGGCGATGACCCGTTGGCCGCACACTTGGGCGTCTCGCGAGGAGACCTTGGCGCCCACCCTCGCTGCTCAGACAGTCCTCCGCGTTTCGTACCGGAAGGCCGCTACCGCGGCTGATGTACTTATTTGGCCTACGGCCGCTCCACTTGTCCGGAACTCGCCTCGAGGGTGGACGCCAAGGTCTCTCACGACGATACGGTCAGCGGGAAGGAAGAGCCAACAGCCGAAGCCGCGTTGCTTCGTCGGCTCGACCCGCATGAACCTCAGGGATAGGAAGAGTCTTCGGTGCCCACCCTCGAGGCGAGTTCCCGCCAAGTGGAGCGGCCGTAGGCCAGATGGATACATGGGCCGCGCAGCGGCCTTTCCGGTACGAAACGCGAAGGGGTGTCTGAGCAGCGAGGGTGGGCACCGAAGGCTCTGCGCCGCCCGTCCCCAGCGTCCCCGGAATTCCGCGAAGAGCCTTAATCTTTAGTCTTTCTCGAGATTCCGCGTCACCTGAGCCAGGCTCTCCGCGAGGACGGCCAGGTCCGGCGTACCGAGGCCTTCAAGGGCACTGCGGGCCAGATCGGCCACCAGCGCGCGTACCCGCTCGGCCATGCGCTTGCCGGCGATGGTCAGGCCGATGTCGACAAGGCGGCGATCCGCCTCATTGCGCACACGGTGCATCAACCCGCGTTCGATCCCCGCGTCCACCGCGTGCGTCACGGTGCTGGCGTTGACGCCGCAGGCCGCCGCGAGCTCGGTGGAAATCATGCTGCCGCGCGTTGCCAGCAACAGGAGCATGTCGCTCTGCAGCGCCGTGATGCCGAATTCGCGCTGGGCGCGACGGCCGACAGCATCGCGTAAACGCGAGCCCGCCAGCATGAGATCGCGGCCCAGATCGAGCGCGGCCCCACTGTTATCGTCGCCGCCGCTCATGAGCCTGCCAGTACCGCGGTCATACGTGTTTTTCCTGGAAATCAATCGGCGGAACGCCGCCATGCACCCGGGGGCATGCCTACCGTGCGGGTGAACACGCGGGTGAAGTGGCTCTGCTCGGCGAAGCCGCAGGCCAGCGCGATATCGGCCAGCGAGAGCTGGTTGATGCGAAGCATGTCCTGGGCGCGCTGGATACGGCGGTCGAGCAGCCAGCGGTGGGGCGGCTTGCCGATACTGCGGCGGAAAGCGCGGGAGAAATGGTTGACCGAGAGGCCACAGGCCTCGGCGACGTCCGCCACCGGGAAGGACTGGTCCAGCCGCTCCTCCATATACGCGATGGCGCGGCGTTCCTGCCAGCTGGCGAGGCCGCCGCGCTGGGTGCCGGGGTCGTCCCGGCCGGGCGTACAGGGAAGGATCGCGCGCAGGGCCAGCGCCACATGGGCGAGAAGGGGTGTGTTGGGCGCTTCGGCGCGAAGGCTGTCGAAGAGCACCTGGGCCAGGGTGTGCACGGCTGGCGGATGGACAGCGACATGGCCTGCCGGGCGTTGCCGGCGAAACAGGATGGCCCCGCTGCCTTCGTCGGTCGCCCTGGCGGCGCGATAGACGAGGAGGAGTTCGTCCTCGAGGCCGTCGACGGCGTCGAGCAGGATCTCGGTGACTTCGGCGCGCTGACGCAACTCATGGAGCAGGCTGTGCGCTCCCTGGGTGTCGCTGCCGCGATCGAGGGCGGCGGAGCGCTGCGCCAGGTCGACAATGACCGTGGACGTTCGCGGTGACGTGGCGAGACAGGCTGCTTCGGCGCGATACATGGGCCGATCCTCGTGGGAAATCGGATGTGGATCGAAGCATTGCGCACGCAAGGATCGGAAGCCACCCCCTAAAGAGGTAGATCACCTGTGCAACACGCGGATATCACACCCCATCGACTTCCTTGCGCTTGAGGATGTAGCCCAGGCCGCCTTCGCGGAACCAGCGGTAGCCGTAGGATTCCAGCAGGATCCGGTGCCTGCCGCGGTCGTCCGCCTCGCTGTGATCGTCCGACAATACGTTGATGAGCCTTTCGGGCAGGTGGAAGGCCGCCTCGCATGGCGCGTCGGAAAGATTGTGCAGAAACAGCACCGAATTCCCGCGCCAGGTGTAACGCATCATCAGGATGGCGTTGTCGTCCAGCGGCAGCACCTCGAAGTCGCCCCATGACACCTCGAGGATTTCCTTGCGCATGCGGATGACCCGCTCCATCCAGTTGAGGAGGGAAGAAGGATCGCGCCGCTGCTCGGCGACGTTAACGTGGGCAAAGCCAAAGGGTCCCTCGCCGATGACCTTGCTCACGGCGCGCCGGGCGTCGGTGAAGCCGGCCAGGGGCTCGGACGACCACTGCATGGGTGTGCGCGCGCATTCGCGCTCGGGAAGGGAAAGGTCGTCGCCCATGCCGATCTCGTCACCGTAACGAATCACCGGTGTGCCGGGCAGGGTCAGCATGAGGCTGTACGCGAGCTCGAGGCGTCGGCGGTCGTTGCGTAACATCGGCGCCAGGCGTCGGCGGATGCCGCGGTCGTAGAGCTGCATGTCCTTGTCGGGGCCGAATTCGGCAAAGACGCGCTCGCGCTGGCGCTTCGTCAGTCGCCCCAGATCGAGCTCGTCGTGATTGCGCAGGAACATGGCCCACTGCGCCGTGGCGGGTCTCTGTTTCGTCTTTTCCAGTGCGCCGACCAGAGGGCGAACGTCGGCGGAAGCCAGCGCGTAGAACAGGTTCTGGTTCACCTGGAAGTTGAACATCATCTGCAGGCGGTCGCCGTCGTCACCGAAATATTCCAGGTCGTCTTTCGGCAACACGTTCGCTTCGCCCAGGATGATCGCGTCACCCTGGCGCCACTGCAGCAGCTCGCGGAACGAGCGCAGCATGTCGAATTGTTCTTTTGGCTTCTTTACCTCGGCGCCCTTGGTCGAGATGACGAAGGGCACGGCATCCATGCGGAAGCCCGACACGCCTAACTGTGTCCAGAAGCCCATGATCTTGAGTATCTCTGCCTGCACGTACGGGTTCGAGGTGTCGAGGTCGGGCTGGAAATCGTAGAAGCGATGGAAGTACCAGGCCTTGGCCTTTTTCTCGTAGTTCCAGGTGCTTTTCTGCACGCCGGGGAACACCATGCCTTCGTTCGCGTTGGCCGGTTTGGTCTTCGACCATACGTACCAGTCGCGATATTTCGAGTCGGGATCGCGACAGGCTTCACGGAACCAGGGGTGTTGGTCCGAGGTATGGTTCACCACCAGGTCGATCAGTACCCGCATGCCACGCTGATGCGCCGCATGGGTGAATTCGACGAAGTCGCCGAGGGTGCCGTAGCGGGGATCGACGTTGTAGTAGTCGCTGATGTCGTACCCACCGTCCTTGCACGGCGAGGTCTGGAATGGCATAAGCCAGACAGCGGTAACGCCGAGGCCCTGCAGGTAATCCAGTCGCCGGCCCAGACCCTGAAAATCGCCGATGCCATCGCCGTTGGAATCCTGGAAGGTCCCGACGGACAGGCAATAGATGATCGCGTTCTTGTACCAGAGGTCGTTGATCATGACGGCGCCGGTGCACGAGGTGGGAGCAAGAGCCTACGAGGTCCCACGTGAAGGCGTTCCCTACACATTCGCCCCAACATTCTGGGGGTGCCGGTTCCATGTGCGAGCCGATTCATCGGCGATGGCCCGAAGCGACCCACTGACAGATCGACAAGGCACGGGCATGACACAAGCGTTGTGGTGGCAAGACGGCGTCATCTACCAGATCTACCCCCGCTCCTTCGCCGACGCCAACGGCGACGGCATCGGTGACCTCGAAGGCATTCGCGCCAAGCTCCCCTATCTGGCGGAGCTGGGCATCCGCGCACTGTGGATCTCGCCGATCTTTCCCTCGCCCATGGCCGATTTCGGTTACGACGTCAGTGATTACCGCGGCATCGATCCCCTGTTCGGGGACATCGAAAGCATGGACGGCCTGATCGCCGACGCTCACGAACTGGGCCTGAAGGTGATCCTCGACTTCGTGCCGAACCACACCTCCGACGAACACCCCTGGTTTCGGGAAAGCCGCCGCTCCCGCGACAGCGCCTTCCGCGACTGGTATCTCTGGCACGACCCCGCACCCGGCGGTGGTCCGCCGAACAACTGGTTGTCGAACTTTGGTGGCAGCGCCTGGGCCTTCGATCCGCCGACCGGCCAGTACTACCTGCACCTGTTCCTGGACAAGCAGCCCGACCTTAACTGGCGTAACCCCGTGGTCCGCGAGGCGATGTACGAGGCGATGCGGTTCTGGCTGCGGCGCGGCGTCGATGGTTTCCGGGTGGACGTCCTTTACCACGTTATGAAAGACGCCCAATTCCGCGATAACCCGCTCAATCCGGCGTATCGGGAAGGCATCGATTCCGAAGCGAATCGCTTCCTTCCGGTGTATACGGCGGACCTGCCGGAAGTGCTTGGCATCGTTACCGCCATGCGCGAGGTGATCGACGAGTTCCCCGAGCGGGTATTGATCGGCGAGCTTTACCTGCCGCTCGATCGGATCGTCGCCTACTACGGCGAGAAGCTAGACGGTGCAAACCTCCCGTTCAATTTCCTGCTGATTGGCGCGCCGTGGGATGCGCGTTACATCGCCAGCCTTGTCGAGCGCTACGAGGCCGCCTTGCCACACGGTGGCTGGCCCAACTGGGTGCTGGGAAACCATGACAAACCGCGGATTGCCTCGCGGGTTGGCGATGCACAGGCGCGTGTCGCCGCTGTCTTGTTACTGACCCTTCGAGGCACGCCGACCATGTACTACGGCGACGAAATCGGCATGCATGACGTGTCGATTGCGCCAGCCCAGGTACGTGATCCTTTCGAAATCAACGAGCCGGGCAAGGGGCTCGGTCGTGACCCGCAGCGTACACCGATGCGCTGGTTTCCCCGTGAGGGCGCGGGATTTACACGCGGTATCCCGTGGTTGCCGATGGGCGATCACGTAGCGACTTGCAACGTGGCCAGCGAGGCGGAGGATCATGGTTCGCTGCTGTCGCTCTACAAGACGTTGCTTCACCTGCGTCGCGAGAGTCGCGCGCTCAACGTGGGCAGTTTCCGTTTGCTTGCCGTCGATGACGCGGTGATGGTTTATGAGCGGAGTGACGGCGACGAGCGCTATGTCGTCGCGCTGAACTTCAGCGATTCCGAACAGAAGCTTCCGCTGCCGTCACCGGGAACGCTGGTGCTGTCGACCTCGCCGGGTAATCCGCCCGAGGTACTTCGCGCGGCTGAGGCGCGCGTCTATCGGGGCTGAGGTTGCGGCTCACATGCCGGGTTCTTCGATATCTCGGAACCCCATTCGGGATGGTCGTCGGCCGGGCGAAGCAGGCTTCGGTTGATCCACGCATGGAGAGTATTGCTTGTCGTCTTGCCTGCCGGCGGATCGTACGGTTCCGGATCGCCCTGGGGACGATCGAAGAACGGATGGGGTGAGTAGGTAATGTCTACGGGGCCATCTGGAAGCGCGTAGATGTAATCGAGGTCGACTGTATGGTGCGCTTCGTCGTGCGGGTCGATGCGACCGAAAGCTTCCGGACCATAGATGATTTTTCCCGGATTGATGCGGTGTTCCGCGACTCCACCGTTTGCAGCCCGGATACATAGCGTGTTGACGAATATCCGGCGGGAAAGCATGGCTGGCTCGAACATGTAGACGGGTGTGTCACCCTCGTTGCGGATGCTCACCTCAATGATGCCGCGTTCGGCGTCGGTCTTATTCGGCGGTGCGCTTATCGTTACGGTAACCGGTCCGCTGGCCCATGCTGCGCCCGATGCAACCAGTGTGAGAGCGAGCAGTGTTCGTGATAGGTGTTGGTGCACGGAAGTCCTTTCCTTCTTGAGTCAGAATATCCAGCGAAGAATAGCCACAACGACGATGAGTATCACGACGCCCATCACGATGTGGCGAAGGTAGGGCCCGCCCGATACGCCGCCGTCGTAGCTCGCATCGTCATAATCGTGGGACGCGTCGCGCGGGTGGCGAACGAAGGGGAGACGGAAGCGGCGTTTACGGGGCATGCGTGGGATGCTCGTTTTCCGGGTGTGTCGGTGGAGTCAACGCTCACTCGCCGATGCGCGAGGTGTTCTTCAGTTCTTCGAGGATCTCGGGGGCGCGTACGTCGATGTGGTCGAGGTTGTTGACGTAGAAGCGCACGAAGGGCTTCTCGGCATCTTTCGGCATCCAGGGCTTCGCCCAGACGAAGACGACACAATAGCCCTCCGCCTCCGCGATGATCTTGTCCAGTCGTGCGCGCAGCAGCTTGCGTACGGGATAGGCGTCGATGTCTTTCGCGGTCAGGGTGATCGTCGGCTTCAGTTCGGCATCGTCATGACGGAAGGGGCGCGAGAAACGCAGGTAGTAGCCCCCTTCCTTCGTCGCACGTAGCGACGCCGTACCCCACCACACCGCACGCGTACTCAGCTGCTCGGCCACCTTCTGCCGGTAGATATTGCGGAATAGCGCTTCGTACGACGTGGATTCCCCACCGATCTCCACTGTGGCTTCAGCAAGGTCCTTGTCCCGCCGGTGCTCGAGAAACTTCTGCACCAACGACGACAGGCGGTAGTAATGGCTAGCCCGCGGCCGTAGCCCTCGAGTGCCCTCTGTGGGAGCCGCTTCAGCGGCGATTGGGTGCTCGCTGGAGTCTGTCCCGCTATCGCGGGATCGCCGCTGAAGCGGCTCCCACAGGGGCGTGGTCGGCTTGGATGCGGCGGAGGTCGAGCGAAAATGGTCAGCGGGCCTCTCTGCCTCGAACACATCCGGCCGTTTCTCCGCTTTCGTTTCGCCCTTGCCGTGCGCGACTTCGCAGCTTGCCGCGTGGTCTTCCAGTCGACGCGATCGGAAATAGGGCCGGATGCGGAGGTTCTGCTCGGGTTTGTCGAGGCAGGCGCAGATGATCGGCGCGCTGCAGCCTTGACCGACACAGGTGAACGCGGGGGCCTGGCCGAGCAGGTCGGCCCAGTAGAGCTCGTAGGCACGTTCAGCGGTGAGGCGTTCGTTGCGTTCGGCGGTGTGCGCTTCTTCGATCAACACGTTGGTGAGTCCCGGCTTCCCTGGCTTGGGTCCCACTTTACCGTGGGAGCCGATTCAGAACGCGCCGAAGCCGACGGGCATCTCCAGGCCGAGGTCGACTTTCACGCCGCGCAGGAAGGCGAGGACTTCTTCGTAGCGGCCGGAGGCGACCAGCACCTCGGCGGTTTGCAGGTCGAGGTGTTCGATGGGGTCGTTGCGGTACCAGGCGATACGGCGGCCTTCGTCGGGTTCGACGCGCGCAGCTTCGCGCAGCACCTGCCATGCATGCGACTTCCGCGCCGGGCCTTCGGCGGCGGAACGAATATCGACAATATGTGCGTACGACATACCAATAACCTCGCCTATACAGCCAGCCTGCCTATCTTTCCCTTCCCGATCCTTTCACCAGGAGTCACTCCGATGGCAAAAGTCCTCGTTCTTTATTACTCAGCGTACGGACATATCGAAAAAATGGCTGGCGCTGTTGCCGAAGGTGCGCGTGAAGCGGGCGCGCATGTGGATATCAAGCGTGTGCCGGAGACGGTTCCCGACGACGTGGCCAAAAACGCGCACTACAAACTCGACCAGGCTGCCCCGATTGCCCGCGTCGACGAGTTGGAATCGTACGACGCGATCATCATCGGTACCGGCACCCGTTACGGCCGCATGACCTCGCAGATGGCCAGCTTTCTCGACCAGACCGGTCCGCTGTGGGCGCGTGGCGCGCTCAATGGCAAGATCGGCGGCGCCTTCGCCTCGACGGCGACGCAGCACGGTGGTCAGGAAACTACCCTGTTCTCGATCATTACCAATCTGTTTCATCTGGGTCTGATTCCGGTTGGCCTGCCTTACAGTTTCCAGGGCCAGATGAAGCTGGACGAGGTCACGGGTGGTTCGCCATACGGAGCTACGACCATCGCGGCGAGCGACGGTTCCCGTCAGGTGACTGAAAACGAACTGGCCGGCGCACGCTTCCAGGGCAAGCACATTGCCGAGGTCGCTACGAAGCTGTTCGGCTAGTTATTGCGGTTCGGCCGTTTATTACGCTTCCTGCCACTGCGACCGCCGCCAATGGCTCGGGCTCTGTCCGACCAGGCGGCGGAACAGGTTGCACAGGTGGGCCTGATCCGAGAGACCGCAGGCCAGGGCAATCTGGCTCAGCGGTTCACGGGTCTGCAGCATCAGGGTCTGGGCGCGCTCGACCCGGCGACGCATGATGTAAGCGTGCGGCGGATCGCCGAAGGTGTCCTTGAACGCGCGACAGAAATAGCTGCTCGACAGGCCGGCGATCGTCGCCAGGTGGTCGATGGTGATCGCGAAGCCAAGGTTCTCCTCGACATGGCTGGCGACCCGGCGTGCCTGCCACGGGGCGAGGCCGGCACCGACGCGGCGGCGCGCCGAGGGCGTGGTTTCCGCGTGGGTATCTTCGCGATCGAGCAAGGCGGCGACACGGGCGACGCAGGCGCGGGTCGTGGCGAGATCGGTTTCGACGGCGGTCAGCGCCTGCTCGAGCAGACGGGTGACGGTCGGTTCCTGTTCGGCTTCGGGGGCATCGATGGCGAAGGGCGCAAGGGCATGCATGGCCTCAGCGGGGTGTGCGCCACCGGTCCCGGCGAAAGTATGGGTTTCGTATCGCATCAGCGTGAGCTCCACGGCAGCGGGCGTGGGCGGTCTGCCCACGGTTGCAGCCTAGTCGCGATGCGGGGGTGTACTGAATTCTACAAAGGGACTGTAAAGCCCATACCAAAGGGTTAAACCGGGTCGGGCTGGAATATCTTGTAGCTGTCGTGCCGTAACGGTCAAAAACCATCACCGGCGTGCAAGACGGTGTGACGTCATTCGGACACGCTTCAGGCCGAATCTGCACAAGACGAACCGACCGAGCCTCATCGATGCCACCTTACCGACCCCTGCAAGCCAGTGCCGGCGGCTCCCTCATCGGGCCGCGCCGCGCCGTGGCCGGCTGGTTGATGACAGCGAGTGCGCTGCTGGCGCTGGCCGTGTTCCTGGTGGACACCTTTACGCCGCTGCAAGGCGCCGTGGCCGTGGTTTACCTGGTCGTGGTGCTGCTTGTGGCGGCAAGCGGCAGTCGTCGTGCCATTGGCGGCGCTGCCTTCGGCTGCATGGGGCTCACCATCGTGTCTTTCGTCCGGGGCCACGGCTGGCCCGCGATCGATGCGGCCATGCTGCGCTGTCTGGTGAGCCTGTCGGCGATCGCGATCACGGCGGTGCTCTCCCTGCGTGCCCGTGACCGCATGGCGACCATCGCCGGGCAGGCCCGGCTCATCGAGCTCACCCACGATTCGATCTACGTGCGCGACATGGACGACGTCATCGTCCTGTGGAACACCGGCGCCGAGCAGCTCTACGGCTGGACCGCGAGCGAGGCGATGGGCCAGCGCGCCCTCGACCTGCTCGGTACCGCGCTTCCCGGCCACCACACCTGCGTGGACGCGGCGTTGTTCAGTACGGGACGCTGGGAAGGCGAAGTCACCCAGCGCCATCGCGACGGCCGCCTCGTGATCGTTGCGGCCCGATGCGCGCTGTTGCGCGACGATCGCGGCAAGGCCCGGGTGATCCTCGAGGCCGGCACGGATGTGACCGCCCGCCGAGCGGCAGATGCCGCCCTCAGCGAAAGCGAGGGTCGTTACCGCAGCATGTTCGAGAAGGCCCGGTTTTCTTTCTGGGAGGAAGACTGGACCCTGGTCATGGCGCGTATCGCCACGCTGCGCGAGCAGGGCGTGGTGGATCTCGCCGCCTACCTCCAGGCTAACCCGGCTTTTGTCCGCGAATGTTGTGCGCTGACCCTGGTTACCGATGTCAATGACGCGACCGTGCGCATGCTCGGCGCTCGCTCCCGCGACGACCTGATCGGGCCGCTCGACCGCTTCCTTCCCGCCACGGATACGAGTTTCGGCCGCGTGATCCTGACGATCGCCCAAGGCGGCGGCGTGGCAGAAGGGGAGACTCACATCTCCAATCTCAAGGGCGAGCGGCTGACCGTCCTGTTCGCCCTGAACATGCCTCTGGGGCCGACACGCTTCGATCGCGTGCTGGTCAGCGTGGTGGACATCACTGACCGCAAGCGCGCCGAGCGCGCCCTGATGGCCGTCCAATCGGAGCTGGCCCAGGCCGCCCGGGTCACGGCACTGGGCGAGATGAGCGCCTCGATCGCCCACGAAGTGAACCAGCCTCTGGCGGCCATCGTCACGCACGGGGAGGCCAGCCTGCGCTGGCTTCGTCGCCCTGCACCGGACCTGTCCGAGGCCTGTGATGCGATGGAACGCGTGGTGCGCGATGCCCGCCGGGCCAGTGAGGTGGTGCACCGGGTGCGCAGCCTGGCCAGCAAGGAGCCGCGTCAACACGTGCGCTTCGACCTGGCCGCGCTGGTTGCCGAATGCGCGTTACTCCTGGACAACGAGATCATCCAGCATCACGTCATGCTCAGTGTCGACATCGCTTCCGATGCCCCGCCGCCCCGCGGCGACCGCGTGCAACTGCAGCAGGTGGTGCTGAACCTCATGGGCAACGCGATCCGCGCGATGTCGTCCGTGGAGGGTCCGCGCGCCCTGGTGCTGCGCGCACGCGCGGACGGCGACGAGGGCATCCTGGTCGAGGTGGAAGATAGCGGTACCGGCATCCCCGAGGACATCGCCGCGCACCTTTTCGATGCGTTCGTCACCACGCGTGGCGGCGGCATGGGCATGGGGCTTGCCATTTGCCGCTCCACGGTCGAATCTCACGGTGGACGCCTCTGGGCGACAAACCGACCGGAAGGCGGGGCGACTTTCCATTTCACGCTGCCGGTGACGGTAGCCGAGGAGGCTGGTGCATGACCCGAATGCCTCCCCCCCTGACACCCGCGCAGGCGCCGGTGGTCTGTATCGTCGACGACGACGCGGCCGTTCGCGAAGCCCTGGATTCGCTCTTCCGCTCGGTGGGCCTCAACGTGGCTGTGTTTGGCAGCGCCGCCGATTTCCTCGCCCGCGAGAATGCCAATGCGCCCGGCTGCCTGGTGCTGGATGTCCGGCTGCCCGGCGTGAATGGCCTCGATTTCCAGACCCAGCTGGCGGCCATGGACCACCATCTTCCGATCGTCTTCATGACCGGGCACGGTGACATTCCCATGTCGGTGCGGGCGATGAAGGCGGGGGCGCTCGACTTTCTTTCCAAGCCGTTCCGCGACCAGGACATGCTGGACGCGGTGAGCATGGCAATCGAGCGCGACGCCGCTGGCCGCCGCGATGCCGACGCCATCGGCGCATTGCGTGTCGCCTATGCCTCGCTCACCCCCCGCGAGCGGGAAGTGATGCACCACGTGACCGCCGGCCTGATGAACAAGCAGGTGGGCGGACTGCTCGGCCTTTCCGAGATCACCGTGAAGATCCACCGCGGCAATGTCATGCGCAAGATGGCAGCCCGCTCCCTGGCCGAGCTGGTGCGCCAGGCCGAGGCCCTCGCCGCCCATTCGTGAACGCACCAAGAGTGTGCAGACCGCACACCTCCGTATGATTCCCATTGCCGGACGGGGGGCGCACTGTACGCCCTGCACGATGGTGCTGGATGAGGACGACAGCTTGGCCGCGAACAGGATTGTGGCGATCGTTGACGACGATGATGCGGTGCGTCTGGCAACCGCCAGCCTCGTGCGGTCGCTGGGACATGAAGTGCGAGGCTTCGCGTCTGCCGAAGATTTCCTCCGCCCCGGCGGCGACGAAGGCGTGGATTGCCTTGTCACCGACGTCCACATGCCCGGCATCGACGGAACCGACCTGCAGCGTCGCCTGATCGAACGCGGGCGTACGTATCCCATCGTTTTCGTCTCCGGGTTCCTCGATGAGGCCATCCGCGACAGCGTCATGGCGGCAGGGGCCTTCTGCTACCTCGGCAAGCCGTTCCAGGGCGATACCCTGGTCACCTGCCTCGAGCGCGCGTTGTCTGCAGGGGGCAGCAGTGTGGGAACCGGCTATGCCGGCGATGGGTCGCGGTAACCTGGCTATCGCCGCTGAAGCGGCTCCCACATGAGGCGGCGATGGGGTAGAGCGGTCACGGACATCCGGTTACGCTCGGCGGCATGACACTTATCCTGTTCCTCGTCCTGCTCCTCATTGCCATCGCACTGCTCTGGCGCCGGCGGCCTCGCGCTGCATCTGTGTGGCTGCTGCTCGGCGTTGCCTGGCTGTTCTTCGCCGGGTGCGGACCGCTTACCGGTACCCTGCTGGGCAACCTGCAATCCGGCTTCGCGCCGGATGTCTCGCGTTGGGGCCAGCGCAACGTGATCATCCTGCTGGGTGCGGGCACCGTGCGCAGCGGGGCGGGGGCGATCGAGCCGAGTCTGTATGCGAACGGGCGCATCCTGCGGGCCGCCGAACTCTATCGCTCATGCAAGGCCACCGGCGCCGACTGCAAGGTGGAAGTCAGCGGTGGTGACGCGATGAAGCTCAAGAAGGCAGAAGCGGATGTGTACGCCATTTCGCTGGATCGCCTCGGCGTGCCGCATACCGACCTGATCCTCGAAGCGCAGAGCATGAACACCTTCCAGAATGCGCAATTCAGCAAGCCGCTGCTGATGAGCTATGGCGCGGACAAGGTCGTGCTGGTCTCATCCGCCGTGCACCTCAAGCGTGCCGTGCTGTACTTCTCGCACTTCGCGATCCAAGGTGAGCCCGTGCGCGGCGACTACGTGACCGCCCGCTACGACTGGCTGCCGGGCTCGGACAATCTTTCGTACGCAGACTTCGCCATTCACGAGTATGTCGGCATCGCCCGGTACCATTTTTACAACGCGATGGGCTGGAACGTGCCGAAGATTCCTGAAGAAAGCGTGACCACGCAGACACATACGTAACAATTGCCGCTTTATGCTGCCTCACCGTCCAACACGGACAGCGAACCCCAGGAGATGCCCGTGAAGTCTCGTTACATCCTTGCCGCACTGCTCGCCACCGCCGCCGTCGCGCCGGGCGCCGTCTTCGCCCAGCAGGCCGCGCCTGCCGACCAGTCCGCTCCAGCCGCCAACCCGGCCTCGCAGATTCCCGCCGCGGACAAGCAGGCCATCCAGAACTACAACCTCAACGACGACGTGTTCAGCCGTATCGTCAAGGTCTCGCAGGAAGCGAAGAAAGAAGGCATCAAGCCGAAGGACGCCAAGACCGATTTCTCGAAGATCCACTCGCTCGACGACCTCGCGGCACAGGTGACCGCAGCAGACCCACGCATCGAACCGCTGATCAAGAAGTACGGTTTCACGCCGCGTGAGTTCCTCCTGGCCAACCTCGCCGTGACCAATGCCGCCATTGCGTCGGAAGCCAAGAACAACCCGCAGATGGCTGCCTATGTCGACCAGTCCAAGGTCAACCAGAAGAACGTGGCTTTCTATGAAGCCCACAAGGCGCAGATCAACGCCCTGATGAACGAAGACGCCACCGGTAATTGATCCAGGCAGGAGCCGGTTAATGTGGGAGCCGGCTATGCCGGCGATACGCCACAATGAAAAGGGCGAGCCCTTCCGGTCCCGCCCTTTTTTTATCGACTTAATCCAGGGGCTGGAGGGCCCAGGAACTTAGTTCGTACCGTGCAGCGCGTGCTTGAGATCGCGCATCTGGTCGTGGCCGCTCTTCACCGAAACATAAGCCTCGTTGATCAGCGAACGCGTACCAGCGGTGACGTCAGTATCCTTCAGGGCGTCTTCGTACTTCGCCTTGATATGATCTTCGCCGCGCTCGACTTCGTCGACGATGGCGGTGTCGTCCTTCGAGCTCATCTTGGCGCGCAGTTCAACGAACATGCGGTGTGCCTTGGCGAGTACGGTGCCGTCGTCTTCCGGCGTACCGCCGAGCGAGCTGACCTGCTGCTGCAGGCGCTGGGCAACCTGGCGACGCTCGGCAGCGCGGCTCTGGAACGACGCGGCATAACGGGTGTTGTCGGCGTCTTTCGCCGCCTCGCCATAGCCTTCGGCGCTGTCGATCGTGGTCTCGATGAGGCCGTTGAGAACCTTGATGTCGTGGTCGGTGCTGGTCATGGGTGGTGGCTCCTTGGGTGACTCACGATGAGTCGTTCGGGGAGGACAAGCTTCGCTGCGCAGGTGTACATGGATTCGTGAAATAGGCGTCGCGCGCATCAACACATGCGGGGCACTGTTCATGGTCCTACGGTGCATACTCGCTCTTCACGACACACACGGAATACCGTTCATGGCATCGAATCGTCGTCGCGCACTCGTCACAGGTGCTTCCGCCGGCATCGGCGAAGCCTTCGCCCGGGAGCTGGCCCGCCGCGGCCATGACCTCGTCCTCACAGCGCGTCGCGCGGACCGTCTCGAAGCGCTCGCGACGGAGCTGCGCGATCGTCATGGCATCGAGGCCATCGTCGCGCCACTCGATCTTTCCCGAACGGACGGCGTCGAAGCGCTGGTCGGCGCGCTCGAAGCGCAGGGGCTGACGATCGACGTGCTGATCAATAATGCGGGCTACGGGGTTACCGGGTACCTCGAAGAGCAGCCGTGGGAGACGCACGCCGCTTTCATCCAGGTGCTGATGACCGCGCCGACCGAGCTCGCTTACCGGCTCATTCCCGGCATGAAAGCCCGCGGTTACGGCCGCATCGTCAATGTCGCTTCCCTGGCAGGCCACGTGCCGGGTTCAGCGGGACACACGCTGTATGCGGCGTCCAAGGCCTACCTGATCAAGTTTTCGCAGTCGCTGGCGCTGGAAGGCAAGGCCACCGGCGTCCACACCACGGCGGTCTGCCCGGGCTTCACCTATTCGGAATTCCACGACGTCACCGGATCCCGGGATCTGGTGTCGAAGATGCCCCGCTTCATGTGGATGGACGCACCTACTGTGGCGCGGCAGGGCATGGACGCCGTGGAAGCCGGCAAGGCGGTCTACGTCAATGGCGCCGTAAACCAGGCGATCAAAGCCATGTTCAAGCTGCTGCCTGACACCCTGGCCCTGAAAATGATCGAAAGGCAGGGCAAAAGGTACCGCTCAGGCCCGCAATCCGGCTGACCGGCGGTGGGCGTTCCTGTGGGTGTTCCTATGGATGCCAGTGGATGTTCCAGTGGATGTTCCTGTGGGAGCCGCTTCAGCGGCGATCCCGCGGCAGCGGGCCAGCTTTTCGCAAGCACCCAATCGCCGCTGAAGCGGCTCCCACAAGGGCTGCCGCAGGAGCTCCCACAATGAGGTGGTGCCGCGAGCCGCCTTCGCGACGACCCCACCCGTGACCTCTGGCATAGGCCGCCAGCCGCGCCGGGGGCTAGCCTCGTCCGGTTTGCGGCGCTTTCCGCGCCGCGTTGCCGTCACGGGGACCATTGATGTCGATCAAACGTAATGCGGCGCTTTCCGGCGCCGTCCTTCTGGGCCTGATCGGGGCCTCCGCCTCGGCGCAGACCGTCACCACAGACGATTACCGCCGCGCGGATTCGTTCCTCGCCACGAACACGGCGCCGCTGGTCGACCATTCGGTCTCCCGCGTCACGTGGGTCGACGATGGCCATTTCTGGTATCGCGACCACGACAAGGAAGGCGACCAGTTCATTACGGTCGACGCCTCGACCGGCCAGGCGACGCGCGCTTTCGATCGCGACAAGGTCGCGGCGGCGCTGTCGGCTTCCACGGGCAAGAAGGTCGACGCGACCAAGCTGCCGGTGACCGCGTTCACGGTGCGTCCGGATGGCACCCTCGACATCACCTCGCACGGCAAGCACTACCTCTGCGACAAGGCCGCCGACAAGTGCGACCTGGCTGCCGTGAAGAAAGATGCCCAAGGCAAGGCCTACGGCGAAGAGCCGGGTCTGGCCTCGCCGGACGGCAAGTCCGAAGCCTTCGTGCGCGACTGGAATCTCTGGGTGCGCGACGTGGCCAGCGGCGCGGAAACGCAGCTGACCACCAATGGCGTCAAGGACTACGGCTACGCCACCGACAACGCCGGCTGGAAGCACACCGACGAAGCCATCGGCGTGTGGTCGCCGGACTCGTCGAAGTTCGCGACCTTCCAGCAGGACCAGCGCAAGACGGGTGAGATGACCCTGGTCAGCACCAACGTCGGGCACCCCAAGGTCGATACCTGGAAGTACCCGCTGCCGGGCGACAAAGACGTCACCATGATCGAGCGCGTCGTGATCGACGTGCCGACGAAGAAGACCGTGCGTTTCAAGATGCCGGCCGATCAGCATCGCTCGACGATCTGCGACGACGTGTCGTGCAGCCCGGGTCTGTGGGACGACGTGCATTGGGCCGCCGACGGCAAGACCATCGCCTTCGTCTCCACCTCGCGTGACCACAAGCAGGAATGGTTCCGCGTGGCGAATCCCGAGACGGGTGACGTGCGCGAGGTCTTCGGCGAGAAAGCGAAGACCTACTTCGAAAGCGGCAACGAAATGGTCAACTGGCAGTACGTGCCCGAGACCGACGAGGTGATCTGGTTCTCCGAGCGGAGCAACTGGGGCCACCTCTACATGTACAGCCTGAAGACCGGCAAGCTCGAGCACGCCATCACCTCCGGTGACTGGAACGTCACCCAGGTGCTGCACATCGACGCGAAGACCAAAACGATCTGGTTCCGTGGCGTGGGCCGTGAGAAGGGCGTCGATCCGTATTACCAGTCGTTCTACAAGGTGGGTTTCGACGGCAAGGGCCTGACCCTGCTCACCCCGGAAAAGATGGACCATTCGGTCTCGATGTCGAAGGACGGCACGTATTTCTTCGATGCCTACTCGACCATCGATACGCCGCCGGTCGCCGTGGTCCGCCGCGCCGATACCGGTGCGACGGTGAAAGAAATCGCCCATGGCGATATCTCGCGGCTGAAGGCAACGGGCTGGATTCCGCCCACCGCGTTCACGGTGAAGGCGCGTGACGGCAAGACGGACCTCTACGGCCAGATGTTCAAGCCGACCAGGTTCGACCCGTCGAAGAAGTACCCGCTCGTCGTCTACATCTATCCGGGCCCGCAGGTCGGTTCGGTACGTTCGCGCAGCTTCGTGGCATCGCACGGCGACAACCAGTCGCTGGCAGAGCTCGGCTTCGTGGTGATCGCCGTCGACGGCATGGGCACGCCGCTTCGCTCGAAGGCCTTCCACGACGCGTACTTCGAAAACATCGGCGACAACACGCTGCCCGACCAGGTGGCAGCCGTGAAGGAGCTGACGAAGAAGTACAGCTGGCTCGACGCGGACAAGGTCGGTATCTGGGGTCACTCCGGCGGCGGCAACGCCACGGCCACCGCGATGTTCCGCTATGCGGACACCTTCAAGGTAGGCATCTCCGAGTCGGGCAACCACGATAACCGTAACTACGAAGACGACTGGGCCGAGAAGTGGCAGGGCCTGCTGGTCACCGACAAGGACGGCAAGTCCAACTACGACGACCAGGCCAACCAGAAGTGGGCCGCCGGCCTGAAGGGCCACCTGATGATCGCCCACGGCACCTTCGACGATAACGTGCCGCCGTACGAGTCGCTGCTCGTCGTCGACGCGCTGATCAAGGCGAACAAGGACTTCGACCTGGTGATGATCCCGAATGCCCACCACGGCTACGGTGCCGCGACGACGTACATGACGCGTCGCCGCTGGGATTACTTCGTGCGTTACCTCGCCGGCGGCACGCCGCCGAAGGAATACCAGCTCACGCCGATGACGCCGCCTGGCGGTTGATTGGGTTTGCTCGTTGGTGAATGACGAAGGCCCCGCTGTGAAGCGGGGCCTTTTTTTGTTTGCACAGCTTTGTGTGGAAGCCTTTGTGTGGGAGCCGCTTCAGCGGCGATGGGCGCTAGCGACTACGCCGCAAAAGGCACAAACCGCATCGCCACGGCATTCATGCAGTAGCGCAACCCGGTCGGGTCCGGACCATCGTCGAACACGTGGCCAAGGTGGGCGTCGCAGCGCGCACACTTCACCTCGGTGCGTTCCTCGATCAGGCTGCGATCCGTCGCTGATGCGAGGTTCCGCTTCGAGATCGGCTGGTAGAAACTCGGCCAGCCCGTGCCGGACTCGAACTTCGTCGCCGAGTCATACAGCGCCGTATCGCAACAGATGCAGCGGTACAGTCCATTGTCGCGGGTCTCGTAAACCATGCCGCCGCTGCCGGGAGCTTCGGTGCCGGCCTCGCGGGTAACGTAGTAGGACTTCGAGCTCAACTTCTCCTTCCACTGCTCCTCGGTCATGACGACGCGAGGCAGGGAACGGGTGTCGATCAGCTTCTTGTTGGCGCCGAACTCATCCAGCGTGACGTTGCCCGTCTTTGCCGGGCGCGGCGCGTCGGCGGCCATGGCGGGGCGCATGCCGCGGAGGATGAAGGGCAGGGAGATCGACGCGACCGCGGTCGCGGCGAAGACACCCAGGAAGCGGCGGCGGTCGGGATCGTTGCTGCGCATGGAGCCTCCGTAAACAGGGAAGGGCGCGAGATCGCGCCCTTCCACAAAGACCGGGGTTCCGGCCGAAGCCTTACAGCCGGCTCAGTCGTTGACCCAGTGGCACTCGCGATGGGTCTCGTAAGTGGCATTGTTGTTCTGGTGCGCCTTCTGGACCTGGTTGCCCACGACGCCGCCGGCAACGGCGCCGCCGACGGTTGCTACCGTCTTGCCCTTGCCGTGGCCGACCTGGTTGCCAAGGAGGCCGCCGGCGACGGCGCCGATGGCCGTACCGGCCACGCGGTGGTCATCGCTGGAGTTGATCTGCTTGGTCTCCACGTCACGGCACACCTGGTGCTGGCTGCGGTGCTCCTGGGCCTGGGCCGTGGGAGCAGACACGGCGACGCCGGTGGCAAGTACGAACGCCGCAGCGGCGAGCAGATGGGTCTTCATGGCAGGTCCTCCTTTTCGGTGGCCTTCAGGGATACCGCCGCTCCCGTGACGGGTGGGTCAACTGGCGGCCTTTCGGTCGATTTGGTCGACATGGCGTATGGCCGCGGTTTAATTGGCGTGCCACGAGCCTCCGCCACGGCCTCGGTCAGCTCCGCCCCGAGCAGCAGGATCAGGGCCGAGTAGTAGACCCAGACCAGAAGCACCACCACGCCGCCAGCCGGGCCGTATGGGCCGCCGACGTTGCTGCGCTCAAGGTAGATGCCGATGGCGTACTTGCCGATGACGAAGAGCAGGGCGGTGAGGCTGGCGCCGATGATGGCGTCGCGCCATTCAATGACCGCGTCCGGCAGGACCTTATAGATGGCGCCAAAAATCAGCACGAACACACCGAACGAAATCACCATCTCCAGCACGTTCCAGCCCGTCGTGCCGCCGCGGACGAAGACGGCGATCATCGCGCTGGCCGAAAACGAGATGACCAGGAGGAAGGCCAGCGAGAGAAGCAGGCCCAAGGCGTGCAGCCGCGCGCGCAGCCAGCCCAGAATTGCGTGGCTGGCCTTGCCTGGGCGGGGCTGCAGGCTCCAGACACGATTGAGGGCGCCCTGGAGCTGGGCGAAGACAGCCGAGGCACCGATAAGGGTCACGCCCAGGCCGATGATGCCGGCCATGCTGCCGACGCTGGGCTTCTGCTTGGCGTTCTCGATCACCAGGCGTACGGCCTCGGAGGCCCGCTCGCCGACGAGGCCGTTGAGGCTGTCAATCAGCTGGGCCTGCCATTCGGGGCGTAGTGAGGCGACAACCCACAGAAGGAGCACCAGCAGGGGCGCGAAGGACAGCGCCGAATAGAAGGCCAGGGCGGCGGCCCGGGTCATCAGTTCGTCGTCGCTGAAGCCCTTGGCCGTGGTCCGGACAACGGTCATGCCCAGTTTGAGCCGTGAATCCACGTGTGATCTCCCTTATTCGCCAGCGGGCCCAGCTTCGCGGGCGATGCGCGAAGAGCGCGTGGATGGCGCCGATGTCCGCCTCTGTGGGAGCCGATTCATCGGCGATTGGGTGCTAGCCGAAATCTGGCCCGCTGCCGCGGGATCGCCGATGAATCGGCTCCCAAAAGGGCTGCTCAGTCCCACAAGGGCTGCTCAGTCTCTGGAGGGCTGCTCAGTCCCTGGAGGTGGTTTCTGCTCGGAATATTCAGGCGCTTTGCATGCGCGCAATGGCGTTAACGATCCCCTCAGCGCCCTTCACCTCGATCACCCGCTCGTTCACGGCGAAATCTGTGTCGGTCTCGTAGGACCAGGTGCTGTGGTACGGCATGTACACGCCCCACCCACCCAGTTCGACCACGGGCGCGATGTCCGAGCGCAGCGAGTTGCCGACCATGGCGAAGCGATCCGGCGTGACGTCGAACTCGCGGAACAGGCGCGCATAAGCAGCCGGATCCTTCTCGGAGACGATTTCGATGCGATGGAAGACGTCGGCGAGGCCGCAGCGGGCGACCTTGTATTCCTGATGGAAGAGGTCGCCCTTGGTGATCAGGACCACACGATGGTCGCGGGCGACGGCTTCGACCGCTTCGCGGATGCCCGGCAGCAGTTCAACCGGGTGCGCAAGCACGTCCTTGCCCAGACGCACGATGCGGTGGATGTCCTGCGCTTCTACCCGGCCTTCGGTGAGTTCGATAGCCGATTCGATCATCGACAGTGTCATGCCCTTCGCGCCGTAGCCGAACAGCTTGATGTTTCCTCGCTCGGTGTTGAGCAGTGCTTCGCGAAGGCCGTCGCGTTCGAGATCGATATAGCGACCGAGGATGGCCTCGAACGTATCCTGTGCACGATCGTAGAACTCCTGGCTATGCCAGAGCGTGTCGTCGCCGTCGAAACCGACCAGGTCGATCATGGGTGCAAGATCCGGGTTTTGGCAGTGGCGTAGGATAGCGCGAGTACCTATCGCCGATTCATCGGCGATGCTTCTACCAGACAACGAGAGAACACCATGCCCGGCTACGAATTCACCGACATCGCCTGCCCCTACTGCGGCGAAACCATCGAGGTCGCCGTCGATACCTCAGGCGGTAGCCAGACGTACATCGAGGATTGCCAGGTGTGTTGCCGGCCGATAGTGATGCGCCTGGTGGTCGACGAGGGTGATGAGAGTTTTGATTTGACGGGGTCGGCTGAGAATGACGGGTGATCGGGTAGAGCATCGCCGCTGAAGCGGCTCCCACACAAAGCCAGCAGCCTTGCAGAAAGCGGCCTGCTTCGTGTGGGAGCCGCTTCAGCGGCGAATGGAAAACATGGTCCGGATTCATCCGGACAACCGAAAAAAAAAAGAGGCCCGGGTTTCCCCGAGCCTCTCTCAATACAAGCCTGAGCTTTTCTTCTTTAGAACGCGACGCTGGTCTTCAGGCCGAGAACGAACGCGTTGTTGCGGTCGCTGCTGCCACCCGGATCCTGGATGTACTGGAGGTTCGGGCGGATCGCGATCGAGGGAATCGGCGACCAGCTGTAGAACACTTCAGACACGCGCTCGTAGCCACGGTTGATGATGGTGTTCGAGCCTGTGATCTCGTTGATCAGGCGCTGGTTCTTCGCAGCGTAACCGCTGGCGTACGAACCACCGAATGCGGCGCCGATGAAGTCGTTCGGGCGACCGAAGATGCCCTTGTACTCCATGCCGAGCGCGAACTGGTTGTTCGTGGCCGAGGTAGCGTGATCGGCGGACGTGACATTCACGAACACCGTCGCGCCTTCGCCGCCAGCCGTACCCGTGACCTGCTGCGAGAACGTGATCCACGCACCCTTGCGACCGTCGTGCTGCAGGGCGGTGTTGCCGGTGAGAGCGATCGGCTCGTGGTTCACGTCGAGGTAAAGATCGTTACCCTTCGACGTGTTGTACCAGACGCCTGCACGGTACGAACCCGGCAGACCGTTGACGGTCGGCTTCCAGCCGAACTCCAGCGGAATCAGCGCGCCGGTCGTGCCGCTCGGGAAGCCGGGCTTCAGACCGTTGTGGACGGCGTACGAGTCGTCGGCGTACTTGGGGTTGACCTGGTAGCCAGCGATCTGCACCCAGGTATTTTCCGTCGTCGCATACTTCACGACCGCGGCCCACTGGCTGGTCGGCCAGTTGATCCAGTAGTCGCCCACGATGTTACCCGGCTGGGCACCGCAGAACGTCAGGTTCTGGAAGTCGCAAGAGAACTGGTTCACGTCTTCGCCAACCGGCAGACGACCGAGCTTCAGGGTCAGGCGATCGTCGAAGAACTTCTGCTCGAGAGCGAAGATCGTCAGATGCCAGGTCTGGCCGCGGCCGTAGACTTCCTGAATGAGCTGGTTGTTGCCGATGTTCGCGTCGGCGCCGAGATTGCGACCGTTACGGTCGGTGACGACCACGGTGAACTTCGCACCCTGCCAACCCCAGAGCTTCTGCAGATCGAACGAGGCGCCGAGCTTCCACTGGTCGGTGTAGCGAGTGATCTCGCGGTCACCACCGGAGTAGTTGTGCGCGAGCTCAGAGCCGTAGCCCAGATCGAACGTGACGCCTTCATCGGCAAGACGCGAGCGCGTGCCGCCCCAGTCGCCGAAGAGGTACTTGCTGGTCGACATGTCGCTGAAGTCAGACTTCATCGTGTCGTCTGCGTGAGCGGCGGTAGCGCCGAGGCCGAGGCAGGCGAGCATCAGACCGGCGAGGGGGCGCTTGGAAAACTTATTGAGCATTACCCTTCTCCCTGAAGAAAAATTAAGCTTTTTCGTACTTGGCTTTTGATTATTTAAGTTGCAACGCACAATACTCCCCGTGCGATCAACCGCCGCATTCTAGTGTTTTTGTCGTACTAATGTGTGGGCATTGCGAATTCAGCGCCAGCGCTTTCATCGTGGTTCAGCCAACGCTGTGTAACGGCCTTCTGTTTTGTGTAAAAACGCACGGATTCAGGGCCGTGTGCGTGGTGGTCGCCCATGAGGCTCTTTTTCCAACCACCAAAACTATGGAAGGCCATTGGCACGGGAATAGGCACGTTCACACCAATCATTCCAACCTGAACGCGATGCGCAAATTCTCGCGCTATTTGTCCATCGCGCGTGAAGATGGCCGTGCCATTACCATATTCATGTTCATCGACCAGCTTCAATGCGCTGGCGAAATCGGGCACGCGAACAACGCAAAGCACCGGTCCGAAAATCTCTTCCTTATAAATGCGCATGGCCGGAGTGACGCGATCGAACAGCGTGCCGCCGACGAAGAAACCCTGCTCGCAACCGGCGACCTGGTAGCCGCGGCCGTCGACGACCAGCTCGGCGCCCGAGGTCACACCGTCGTCGATATAGCCGGTGATGCGGTCCTTGTGGATCCCGGTGACGACGGGACCCATCTCCACCGTTTCGTCCAGGCCGTTGCCGATGCGCAGCGCCTTCACGCGCGGCGCGAGCTTCGCGACGAGGGCATCCGCCGTGGCTTCACCGACGGCGACGGCGACGGAAATCGCCATGCAGCGTTCACCGGCGGCGCCATAGCCGGCACCAATGAGCGCGTCGGCGGTCTTGTCCAGATCGGCATCCGGCATGATCACCATGTGGTTCTTCGCGCCGCCGAGCGCCTGCACGCGCTTGCCCTGCGAGGTGCCGCGCGCATAGATGTACTCGGCGATCGGTGTGGAGCCGACGAAGCTCACCGCGCGCACGAGTTCGTGATCGAGCAGCGCGTCGACTGCGGTCTTGTCGCCATTGACCACGTTGAAGACGCCGTCAGGCAGGCCAGCTTCCTTCAGGAGCTTGGCAAGCTCCAGGGCGAGCGAGGGATCGCGTTCGGACGGCTTCAGCACGAAGGTGTTACCGCAGGCGATGGCCATGGGGAACATCCACATGGGCACCATGGCCGGGAAGTTGAACGGCGTGATGCCCACGCAGACGCCGATGGCCTGGCGCATGGTCCATGCATCGATGCCGTTGGCGATCTGCTCGGTGTACTCACCTTTAAGCAGCTCGGGGATACCGCACGCGTATTCGACCACTTCGAGGCCGCGCACGACTTCACCCTTCGCGTCGGATAGCACCTTGCCGTGCTCGGCCACGATGATGCGCGAGAGGCGATCCATGTCGCGCTCGATCAGTTCCTTGAGCTTGAACATCACACGCGCGCGCTTCAGCGGCGGCAGCTGCGACCAGGCGGGGAAGGCGGCGTGGGCCGCGCGTACGGCGTGATCGACGTCGGCGACGGAAGCGAGATCCACTTCGGAGGCGACGACGCCGCGCGCCGGATCATAGACGGGCGACGAACCGGATGGCGTGCCGGTGTACGGCTTGCCGCCGATGAAATGACCGATGCGGGGGAGGGTGTTGCTGGAGGGCTGGGCGGACATGACGTGGTTACTCCGATCGGCGTCTAGCGCGCGATCATCCATTCGTGGGCGGGATCGTTGCGGAAATGCCACTCGCGGCGGGGACCGGCCATGACATTGAGGTAATAGCCGCGGTAGCCGTGGGGCATCACGACAGGGTGATAACCACGCGGCACCATGACGACATCGTGGTCGCCGACGGCCATCGATTCATCGATGTCGCGGTCGTCGGTGTACACGCGCTGGAAGGCGAAGCCCTGCGGCGGGTCGATGCGGTGGTAATAGGTTTCCTCGAGCACGCTTTCTTCCGGCAGTGCATCGGTATCGTGTTTGTGCGGCGGATAACTGGAGGAGTGGCCGGCGGGCGTGAGGACTTCGACCACGAGCAGCGATTCAGCCTGCTCGCTTTCCGGCAACACGTCGCACACGTAGCGTGTGTTGGCTCCGGTGCCGCGAACGGAGCGCTTCATCGATCCGGGTTCGATCAGGCGAACGTCGAGGCGGCCGCTGGCTGGCGCGGAGGCGATGGCGAGCTCGGCGTCCGTTTGCGCGGTGACTTTGTAGACAGACGAGGGTGGGGCATAGATGGCATGCGTGGAACGGTCTTCGAAGACGCTCTCGCGACCACCCAGGCCTTTCCAGTCGTGACCACCGACGGCGACATCCACCGTACCGGTGAGTATCACCAGGCAGCCCTCGCGATCCGAAGGCAGGGTGATCTCGGTGGTCTCGCCCGCGGCGAGACGACGCGCCTCGAAACCGACGTGCTTCCACTGCGCGGATTCCGGCGTGACGCGAACGATGGCCTCGCCCTTGGCGGCGGCCTTGACCAGCAGGCTCATGCGACCTCCCGCACCGGCACGCCGTCGAGCAGCGAGCGCAGCGTGTTGTAGCCCTTCTCGGCGAATTCGAAGCTGGGCGCGACCGAAGGATCCTGTTCGGCTTCGACGACCAGCCAGCCCTTGTAGCCGTGGCTCTTCAGCCGGTCGATGATGCCGGCGAAATCGATGCATCCATCGCCAGGCACGGTGAAGGCGCCATTGAGCACGGATTCGAGGAAGGTCCAGTGACGGTTGCGCGCCATGCGCACCACGCCGGGACGTACATCCTTGCAATGGACGTGGCAGATCCGGTCGATGTGCTTGTTCAGCACGGTCAGCGGGTCGCCACCACCGAAATACGTATGACCGCTGTCGAACAGCAGGCCGACATCCTCGCCGGTGTGTGCCATGAGCTGGTCGACATCGTCCGGCGATTCGACATACGCACCCATGTGGTGGTGGTAGGCCAGGCGTACGCCGCGCGACAACGTGAACTTCGCGAACTCGGTGAGGTTGTCACCGTAGCGCTTCCAGGCGTCTGCCGTGCGGAAGCGCGGACGTTTATAGAGCGGATGCGGCTCGCCCTGGATCGCGTCGGCGACTTCGCCGTAGACCATGACCTTGCAGCCGTTCTCCGCGAGCTTGTGCAAATGGTCTTCCACGGCGACGATCTCTTCCTTCGCCGAACGCGCGGCGACGCGGCCGCTGTACCAGCCGGAGACCACGTCGAGGCCATAGCCCGCCATCAGCTCGCGCAGGGCGGCAGGGTCCTTCGGGAATTTGTTGCCGAGCTCGAAGCCCTCGTAACCGATGGCCTTGCCTTCGCTAAGCGCGGTCGAGAGCGGTGTCTCGCCACCGAGCGACGGAAGGTCCTCGTTGCTCCAGGAGATCGGATTGATGCCGATGCGGATGGGATCGTTCTTCATGCTGGCGTGTTCCTGGCCTTGCGGCCCACGGTGGCGGATTCATAGCCCGCGCGCGCGTCGCGCACGGCTTCCCGCGTGGAAACTTCCGGCACCGCCACTTCCCACCATACGCCGCCTTCTTCGGTCGTGCGCGTGTGGTCGGTATCGATGCTGATGAGATAGGTGCGGTCGGCGTCGCGGGCCCGCTCCATGGCGGCTTCGAGCCCGGCGATGTCGGCAACGTGCTCGGCGATCGCACCCAGCGAGCGGGCGTGGGCGGCGAAGTCGATCATCGGCATGCCATGCCGGCCCTGCACGCAGTCGTCGAACATGTTGTTGAACGGTGCGCTGCCGGTGGCCTGCTGCAGGCGATTGATGCAGCCGTAACCGCGGTTGTCGAGCAGCACGATGATGAGCTTGGCATCCAGCATCACTGAGGTGGCGATCTCGGAGTTCATCATCAGGTAGCTGCCGTCGCCAACCATGACGATGACTTCGCGCTCGGGCGCCGCCATCTTGGCGCCGAGGCCGCCTGCGATCTCGTAACCCATGCACGAGTAGCCGTATTCCATGTGGTAGCCGCCCGGGGTCTCCGTGCGCCACAGCTTCTCGAGTTCGGCAGGGAGGGTGCCGGCGGCGCAGAGCACGATGTCGTTGATCGTGGACTGCGACGAGGAACGCTGTACGGCACCGATCACTTCGCCGTCGTAGGGCAGGCGCCCGGGAGGTGCGCTGCGCTGTTCGGTGATACGCGATACGACGTGCACCCACTCACTGGCGGCGTCGCGCGCGCGGCTGGTCCATGCGTCGGGGGCGGCCCAGTCTTCGAGACCGAAGCTGAGGTCGTCGAGGACCTGGCGAGCGTCGCCGATCACTTCGAGACCTTCACCCTTCAATGCGTCGAAGGCGTTCACATTCACCGAGAGAATCGGCACGTGGGCGAACAGCGCATTCGACCCCGTGGTGAAATCCTGCAGGCGCGTGCCGACCGCGATGATAAGGTCGGCGTCGCGGAGCAGGGCATTCGCCGAGGATGAACCGGACACACCCGCCGGCCCGAGGTGCAGCGGATGATTCCAGGGCAGGGCGCCCTTGCCGGCCTGCGTTTCGCATACCGGTACGCCGTGCTTGTCGGCGAAGTCGAGCAAGGCAAGCGATGCCTTAGCGTAGAGGACACCACCGCCGGCGATGATCACCGGGCGCTCCGACGCCTCGATGGCGTCGAGTGCGTACATCAACTCGTCGTCCGTCGGCTGCGGCGCGCGGAACACGATTTCCCGCGGCTCGAAGAACGAGATCGGGAAATCCCAGGCTTCGGCCTGCACGTCCTGGGGGAGGGCAAGGGTCACCGGACCGCAGAGCGCGGAATCGGTCAATGCGCGGATCGCACGCGGCAGGGCGACGAGAAGCTGTTCCGGCCGAACGATGCGGTCGAAGTAACGCGAGACTGGCCGCAGCGTGTCGTTGACCGAGACGGTGCCGTCAGAGAAGTCCTCGAGCTGTTGCAGGACCGGGTCCGGCGCGCGGGACACGAAGATGTCCCCCGGAAGCAGCAATACCGGCAAGCGGTTCACATGGGCGAGCGCCGCAGCGGTGACGAGGTTGGTGGCACCGGGACCGATGGAGGTCGTCACGGCCATCATGCGACGACGCATGTTCGTCTTCGCATAAGCGATGGCGGCGTGCGCCATGGCCTGTTCATTGTGGGCGCGGTAGGTCGGCAGTCGGTCCCGGGCTTCGTACAGCGCTTCGCCGATGCCGGCAACGTTGCCGTGGCCGAAGATGGCGAAAACGCCGCCGAACAACGGCGCCGATTCGTCGGAATCCGCATCGCGGCCGCGCAGGGCGGCCAGGTAGCGGATCAGTGCCTGGGCAGTGGTTAGGCGGATGGTCGCACTCATGCGGCGGCGCCTTCCTTCACGCGCTGGTCCGGCGTGCGCCGTCCGTCACGCCATAGGGCGATCATCCGCTCGAACGCCGCGCGGGCCTGGGCGACGAGGGTGGCGTCGTCGATGCTGCCGGCGAGCCACGCCGAGGCCGGCTCGATGAACAGCGTGCGGCCGACCGCAAAGCCGCGGACGGTCTTGCTGTCGGCGGCATCGGCAAACCCGGCTGCAAGCGTTTCCACCGGCGCGTTCAGGCCGAGCAGGAGCACGCCACGGCAGTACGGATCACGTTCGTGGATCAGGGCGTCGATCGCGCCCCAGGCCTCGCGGCGCGGCGGGCAGAGTTTCCACCAGTCCGGACGGATGCCGAGGTTGTAGATGCGCTTCATCGAGCGGAGCACCAGCTCGTCGCGATGCGCGCCATCCTTGCAGCCGGGCGGAATCACCTCCAGCAGCAACTCGTGGCCGCTGACTTTCGCGGCGTCATACAGGGCCAGCAACTGCGTTTCCTGCTCCACGCGATGCATGGGCTCTGCATTCGGGTCGAAAGCGACCAGGCACTTGATGACGTGCTCCTTCGGCCAGCTCACCAGCTGCGTACCGATGGAACGGCCACGCTCGAATTCCAGCGGATTGGAGCCGGGCACTTCGACCGGCCGGCCGATCCACCAACCCCGGCCACTGGCCGAGTTAAGTGCATCCTGGCCGTAGCGGTCGTCGGCGAGCAGGCCGATATGGCCATGCAGCTGGCCGGCACGCTCGGTGGCGGCCACGGCCTCCACGAGCAGTTCCTTGAGTCGCGGAATCTTCGCCTCGTCGCCGCCGACATCGCGGCTGAGTTCGAAGAACGGCGTGCGGTGGTCGAAGGCGAACACGTAGAGATCGTCCCAGTGCTTGCGCGGCACCGAGGTGCGATGCAGGTGGGAGAGCTCCTTGTCCAGGTCCGGGCGCGGAATACCACCTTCGCGGGCGAGGAAGGCATCCAGTTCGGCGCGGCTGGGCATGGCGGGTGCGCAGCCGTGGCGCGAGACGACGATGGCGCCGCAGGCGTTGGCGAAGGCACAGGAGCGTTCGACGGTTTCGCCGCTCAGCCAACCCGTGAGGAAACCGGAGAGGAAGGCATCGCCGGCACCGAGCACATTGAGGACTTCGACGCGGCTGCCACGATACGTCGGCGCCTCGTCGATATTCGAAGGAATGATTCCTTCGATAACGCTGCATCCGATCGCGCCGCGCTTGACCACCAGCGTCGCCGCCGTGATGCCGCGGACGGCACGCAGGGCGGCCATGAGGTCTTCGCTGCCGCCGGCGATATGGAACTCTTCCTCGGTGCCGACGATGAGGTCGAAGCCGGGAAGAATCGCCTGCAGGTGACGGGTGACGTGGTCGGCGGCGACGAAGCGCTGCTCGCCTTCACCGCGGCCGGTCAAGCCCCAGAGCACGGGGCGGTAGTCGATGTCGAGCACGGTGCGGACATCGTGCTTGCGCGCCAGTTCGATCGCACGCGAGCTGGCCGCATGCACGCCCGGCTCGGAGAAGTGCGTGCCGGTGATGGCGAGCGCGCGACAGGTAGCGATGAAGGCTTCATCGATGTCGTCGGCGGTCAGCGCCATGTCGGCGCAGTTTTCCCGGTAGAAAAGCAGCGGGAAGGTCTCGCGATCCTTGATGCCGAGGATGGCCAGCGCGGTCAGGCGTTCGTGGTCGATACGAATCTGGCTGACGTCGCTGCCTTCGGCGGGCGAGCGTCTCGGTAAGGAAGCGACCCATATGATCGTCGCCGACGCGGGCGAGCATGGCCGAATGCATGCCCAGCCGCGCTGTGCCGAAGGCGACGTTGGCCGAGGAGCCGCCGAGGTACTTGGCGAAGCTGGTCACGTCTTCAAGACGGGCGCCGATCTGCTGGGCGTAGAGATCCACCGCGAGCCGGCCGAGGCAGGCAACGTCGATGGGGCGGGAGGAGGAACGGGGCAGGGGGCTTCGCATAAGGGTTCCGTGATCAGGCCGCGTTGCGGCCTTCCAGTTCGTCGACCAGGCTCTGGATCTCCGTGCCGCCGGCCATCATGTCGAGCACGGCTTCCTTGGTGATGTCCTTCTTGGAGAAGGTGCCCATGGACTGGCCGCGGTTGAGCAGCGTGAAGCTGTCGGCGATCGGGTAGGCGTGGTGCACGTTATGGGTGATGAAGATCACCGAGATGCCGCGTTCGCGCGCCTGGTGGATCAGCTTCAGCACGTTGCACGACTGCTTCACGCCGAGCGCGGCCGTGGGCTCGTCGAGGATAAGCACCTTGGCGCCGAAGTGAATGGCGCGGGCGATCGCGAGGCACTGGCGCTCGCCGCCGGACATCGTGCCCACCGGCTGGCTGGCATCACGCACGCGGATGCCCATTTCGCTCAGCTTGTCGCGCGCGGTCTCGTTGGCGTAGTTCATGTCGATGACGGGAATGACACCGAACAGCATCTTCCGCGGTTCGCGACCGGCGAAGAAATTGCGCGCCACGCTCATCAGGGGAACCAGTGCGAGATCCTGGTAGACCGTGGCGATACCGCGGTCGAGGGCTTCGCGCGGCGAGTTGAAGCGGACTTCCTGCCCGTCCACGCGGTAGGAGCCCGAGCTCGGCTGGTGTACGCCGGCCAGGGTCTTGATCAGGGTGGACTTGCCCGCGCCGTTGTCGCCGAGGAGGCAATGCACTTCGCCGCGCTTGAGGCGCAGGGTGACACCCTGCAGCGCAATGACGGTACCGAAGAACTTGCTGACGTCGTCGAGTTCGAGGATGTAATCGTCGGCCATGGTGGCGCTCCTACTTCGTCGCCGCAGCACGGCTGCGGATGTAGTGGTTGAACAGCACCGCGAGCAGCAACATGCCGCCGAGGAAGACGCGGTACCAGTCGGAATCGATATTGGTATACGAAATGCCGATCTGCACGACACCGAAGATCAGTGCACCGAAGCAGGCACCGATGACCGAGCCGAAGCCACCCGTGAGCAGGGTGCCGCCGATGACCACGGCGATGATCGCTTCGAACTCTTTCTGCAGGCCGCGATCGGCCGCGGCGGAGCCGACATCGGCCACCTGCAGCACGCCGAACAGGCAGGCGCAGAAAGCGGTGAGGACGAACAGGGAGATCTTCACGCGGCGCACCGGCACACCGACGTTCTTCGCAGCGTTGGAGTCACCACCGACGGTGTAGATCCAGTTACCGAAACGCGTACGGGCAAGGACGAAGCCGGCAGCGAGCGCCATGACGATCCACCACACCAGCACCTTGGGCAGGCCGCCGACGACGGGATCGCCGCTGGGTAGCTTGGTGATCAGGTCCATGCTGGCCAGGCCATTGAACAGCCAATGGAAGGTGGTGCCCTGGAACAAGGCGGAGATAACGGGGTCGTCGGTGAACTTGTCGCCGATGCCGCTGACGATGGTGCTGTTGGCGAAGCTGGTCGAGAGCACCAGCGTCAGGCCGCGCAGGATGAACATGAAGGCCAATGTCACGATGAACGACGGCAGCTTGGTGCGTACCACCAGGTAGCCATTGAGTGCGCCCAGCGCCATGGAGCCGACGAAGGCGAAGATCACCGCGGCCCACAGGGGCCAGCCGAGGTACATGGGGGGAATGGCGACCATGACACCGGCGAATCCGATCATCGAACCCATCGACAGATCGAATTCGCCGGCAATCATGAGGAGGCAGGCGCCCACGGCGATGATGCCGAGGTAGCCGGCCACCTGGGCCCAGTTGATGATGCCATCGAGCGCGAACATGCCCGAGCCGCCGGCGAAGATGCCGAAGAAGGCGAAGACGAGCACCGTGCCCGCGATGGACCCGAGTTCGGGCCGGTCGAGCAGGATGCGCCACGGTGACAGCTTGCGTACGCGTTCGTCCGTGGGTTTCGTTTCAGTCATGTTGGTAACGCTCTGGTTGATGGCACTCATGGCTCTTGGTCCTTCCTGTCGCTTAGCGGTACGTGCCGGCGTATTTCTCGACCGTCGCCACGTTGTCCTTGGTGACGAACGCGGGACCCGAGCTCACGCCCGTGGCGGTGTAGACCGGATGCAGGTCGTACTGCTTCAGGCGGGCCTGGAACTTCGGGTTGGCCTTCAGCGTGGCGATGATCTTCGCCGGGTCGTTGGTTTTCTGGTCATGCGCGATCACCAGCGCGGCGACGCCCATGTAGCCCTGCAGGTACGGCTGCTGGTCGATCGCGTACTGGATGGTTCCGGACTTGATGCCGGCGATGATCGCGGGCGACAGATCGAAGGTGCCAAAGTTGATCTTTCCGACCAGATGCATGTCGTTGACGACCTTGATGGTCGGTTCGGCAGCATTCGGGCCGAGGGCCAGGATCGCCTGGGTCTTCGGGTTGCTGCGCAGGTACGCGCTGACCTTGCTGGCGACGACGGTCGGATCCATGCCGGTATCGATCATGGAGGTCTTGCGCCAGTCCTTCACACCGATCGCATCGGCGAAGCCCTGGCAGCGCTCGAACGAGGCATTGTTGGTGGCGTAGTGGTTCACGCAGACGAAGCTGGTGACGCCGGCGGCCTTGGCGCGGTCACCCGCGGCCTTGCCTGCGTCGTACTCGCCCTGGCCGACGTGCATGATCGCCCCGAGCTTCTTGCTCTCGTCCGGCGTGCCCGAGTTGATCGTGACGATGGGAATGCCCTTGGCCGACACCTTGGCGGCCGGAGCCTTGAGCACCGCGAAGCTGGCGATATCGAAGGCGACACCCTGGTAGTTGCGGGCGGCGGCCGATTCCAGCTGGCGGGCCATTTCGCTCAGGTCGCCATTGCCGGAACCGCGGTAGTCGACATCGACCCCGAAGTCTTCACCGGCCTGCTTGATCGAGTTCTTGATGGTGTTCCACCAGGAGTCGGAGTCTGCGGCATGGGTAACCAGGACATAACGGTCGCCCGGGGCCGCCTGGGAGGCGGGGGCAGCGAGGCCGAGGCCGAGGGCAAGGGCTGCAGCCAGAGTGGCGTGAATCAGTTTGGATCGCATAGTGCCTCCACAGGAGACCGGTTCTACCGGCCGGACGGGTGTCGAACGCGACGCGGCGGTTTAACGCCGTTTTTTGCCGAAAGCGGACCGAGCATGGACCTGCCATTCCACGGTTGCAATTTGCATTGCAGCAAAAAAATAAATGGAAAATTCATTCCATCGCGTGCTTCAATGCGCCCGGTCCCCAATGGAGCTCGTGATGGCCAAACGCAGCGAAGCCGATGCCCTCATGCAGCGCATCGCCGAAGAGTTCGAGGCCCTCCCGCGCCAGTTGCAGGGGGTGGCCCGGTACCTTGAGGAACATCGGAGTTCGATCATGGTCCAGCGCGTCGGTGAGATTGCCGAAGGCTGCGGGGTGCATGCGTCGGCGGTGGTCCGCTTCGCCCAGCGCTTTGGCTATTCCGGGTTCACCGAGATGCAGTCGCTGTTCCGCGATGCCTTCACTGCGCAGACCTCGCCGTCGCGCAGCTACCAGCAGCGCATTCGCAGTGTGATCAAGAACAGGGCGTCGGCCATGCCGGCGGTGGAGATCGCCTCGCGCTTCATCGATGCCAGCCGGGCCGGCCTGGACGAACTGGCCGACGAGCTGGACGAGACGCGCTTTCAGAAAGCCGTCGACATGCTCGCCACGGCCGAAAATATTTACGTGATGGGTGTGCGTCGTTCCTTCGCGATCGCCACTTACATCGCCTATGCGCTGCAGCACACGCAGAAGCGCGTCCACCTGATCAACGGCCTGGGTGGCATGTTTCGCGAGCAATTGCGCAGCATGGGCAAAGGCGATGCGCTGATCGCGATCAGTTTTCCGCCCTTCGGGAAAGAAACCTTGTACGCGATGCGCGTCGCGCAACAACACAAGGCTAGTGTGCTTGCCATCACCGAGAGCGATCTCGGCCCGCTAGCCCGCCATTCGGATGTTTTGCTCAAGGTGAAGGAGGGGAGCGCGTTCGCGTTCCGCGGTCTCACCAGCACCATGTGCCTGTGCCAGGCGCTGTTCGTCGCGCTGGCCTACCGGCTCGAACTCACAGTTGAAGAAACCCTTCCCCGAGGAGAATACGATGATTGAAGTTGCCGTTTTTGGTGCCGGTCGCATCGGCAAGATTCACGCAGGCAATGTCGCCCGCCACCCGGAAGCGCACCTGCGTTACGTGGTTGATGTGCACGCGCCCTCGGCGCAGGAACTTGCGGACAAGCATGGCGCGAAGGTCGCCACGGTCGACGAGGCCCTGAACGATCCGGCCGTTGGCGCCGTCGTCATCGGCTCGAGCACCGACACCCACGCCGACCTGATCCATCGCGCCGCCGCCGCGGGCAAGGCGATTTTCTGCGAGAAGCCGGTGGACCTGGACGTGGAGCGCGCCCGTTCCTGCCAGGCCGCCGTGGAGAAAGCCGGCGTGGTCTGCATGATCGCGTTCCAGCGCCGCTTCGATCCCACCTTCTCCGCCTTGAAGAAGCGCCTGGTGGAAGGTGAGGTCGGCATGCCGGAAATCCTGATCGTCACCAGCCGCGACCCCGGCGCGCCGCCGGTCAGTTACATCAAGAGCTCGGGCGGCATCTTCAAGGACATGCTGATCCACGACTTCGACATCTTCCGTTGGATCCTCGACGACGAAGCCGTCAGCGTGCATGCCACCGGTAGCTGCCTCACCGATCCGGCGATCGAAGCCGCGGGTGATATCGATACGACCGCGGTGACCATCCGCACGAAGAGCGGCAAGCTCTGCCAGATCAATACCTCGCGCCGCGCGGCCTACGGCTACGACCAGCGCTTCGAAGTGCTCGGCAGCAAGGGCATGCTCCAGGCAGGCAATGTCGCGCCTACCCAGGTCGTGTCGCATACGTCGAAGAACATCGCCCACGATCTCCCGGAACATTTCTTCCTCGAGCGTTATCGCGAAGCGTATGCCGCGGAAATTGCCCATTTCTTCGATGCATTGGTCGCGGGCACTCCCGTGCGCACCACCATCGCCGATGGCATCAAGGCGCTCGAACTGGCCGAGGCTGCCGCCCGCTCCTGGCGTGAAGGCCAGGCCGTGGCCGTGAACATCTGACCCGGAGCATCATCCATGACTTCCCTACGCATCGGCCTGGCCGGCCTCGGCCGGCTCGGCCAGCGTTACGCTGAAAATCTCGCCCGCGCGATACCGCGGGCGGAACTGGCTGCCGTGTGCAGCCCCGTCGAGAGTGAGCGCGCCTGGGCGCGCGACACGCTCGGCGTGTCCACCATCTACACCTCGTACGAGGAGATGCTGGCGGATCCCTCGCTGGATGCGATCTTTCTGGTGACGCCGACCTCGTTGCATGCGGCGCAGATTGAAGCCGCGCTCGATGCAGGCAAGCATGTGTTCTGTGAGAAGCCGTTGTCGCTTGAACTGGAAGACTGCCGCCATGCCGCTGCGCATGCGGCGAAGGCCGGCAAGCGCGCGATGGTCGGTTTCGTCCGTCGCTTTGACGAAAGCTACCGGCATGCGTTCCAGCACATCGAGGCGGGTGGTATCGGCCGCCCGTTCCTGGTGTATTCGCAGACCACGGACCTTGCTGATCCCAGTGGTGCATTCCTCAAGTTCGCACCGACCAGCGGTGGCATCTTCCTCGACTGCAGCGTGCACGATGTGGATCTTGCGCGCTGGCTGCTCGGCAGGCCGAAGGCGAAGAAGGTCTATTCGGCGGGCACGGTGGCGATGTATCCGCCGCTCGAAGCCCTGGGCGATGTGGACAACGGTATTGCCATCGTCGAGTTCGAAGGCGGCCGCATGGCGATGTTCTATGCCTCGCGCACGCAGGCACACGGGCATGACACGCACACCGACATCACGGGTACGGCGGGGCGCGTCAGCGTTGGCCGCAATCCGCGTGTCGATCGCGTGGAGATTGCCGATGCCAATGGCGTGCGCAATACCGTCCTTCCGTCGTTTTACGAGCGATTCGCCCCGGCGTTCGTGACCCAGGCGAAGCACTTCGTGGATGCGGTGCTGGATGACACGCCATTCGAGCTGACGATGGACGACGCGGTGGAGGCGACGCGGATTGCGATTGCGTTGCGGGAATCGTTGCAGAGCGGGCAGCCGGTTTTGTTGGACTCATGAAAATCCCTTCATAAACCGCGAATGACGCACCGCAGCAAGCCCACGGTATAATCCCACGGCCATGTCCTTACCTCCCCTAGTTCCCACCCGCGGCCGGCGCTTCGCCGTGACCGCGCGCATCCTTTCCTCGGTCGTCTTCTCCTTCGTCTGTTACCTCTGCATCGGCATTCCGCTGGCCGTGCTACCGGGGTTCGCACACCTGGATCTGGGCTATTCCACGATCGTCGCAGGGCTTGCCGTGAGTGCGCAGTATCTTGCGACCCTGCTCAGCCGGCCTCACGCCGGGCGCATGGCGGACGCCATGGGGCCAAAGCGGACGGTGGTCGCCGGCCTCGTGGTGCTGGCGATTTCCGGTCTGTTCCTGGCCCTCGGTGCCATCGTCCCGAAAATGCCGGGCCTGTCGCTCACCCTCATCCTGCTCAGCCGTCTCGGCCTGGGTTTCGCCGAAAGCTGGGTCAGCACCGGCTCGATCACCTGGGGCATTGGCGGCATCGGCGGTGAGCACACGGCGCGGGTGATCTCCTGGAACGGCATCGCTACCTACGGCGGCATCGCGGTCGGCGCGCCGCTGGGCGTGATGCTGGCGCGGGACCACGGATTCATTTCGCTGGGCATCCTCACCTTCGTGCTCGGCCTCGTTGCGCTGCCTTTGGCATTGATGAAGGCGCGGGTCGCGCCCAGCCATGGCGAACGCCTGCCGTTCAAGAGCGTGCTCACGCGTGTCATGCCGTACGGCATTGGCCTGGCGTTGGGCTCGATCGGCTTCGGTTCGTTGTCGACCTTCGTGGCCCTGTACTACGCCAGCCGTGACTGGTCGGATGCGGCACTCTCGCTCTCGGTGTTCGGTGGCTGCTTCATCGGCATTCGCCTGATCTTCGGTAATGCGATCGACCGGTTCGGCGGCTATCGCGTGGCCATCGTCTCGCTGGTGGTCGAATGCCTGGGCCTGATCCTGCTCTGGCTGGGGACGACGCCGCACGCTGCTCTTGCTGGCGCCGCGTTGACCGGGTCGGGCTTTGCCCTCGTGTTTCCCGCACTGGGCGTGGAAGCGGTCAGCCGGGTCAGTACACATAACCGTGGCGCGGCACTCGGCGCGTATTCGGTCTTCCTGGACGTCGCGCTCGGCCTGACCGGCCCGGTAGGCGGCTGGATCGCAGGCTTGTACGACTACCCGGCAATCTTCCTGGCCGCCGGCTTTACCTCGCTCGCCGCGGCGATCCTCTCGGTGTCGCTGTACCTGCGTTTCGGCCGCGATGCGCCGCCGCGCGATCAAAGGGCCGACGCACGGGCATAATGCCGGTCTGATCCCTGACGAGTTTTCTTCATGCCGTACGATCGCAGCTGGATGGACTTTGGCGTTCTCGGTGCCCTCGAATCGGGTGGCATCGCGCTGCTGGTCGGGATCGTTGTCTACCTTCTGCTCCATGCCTTCGTCGGCAAGAGCAACGGCTGGAGCGATGGCAAGGAGATCTCCATCGCCTTCGTCATCTCGGTCGCCATCGGTGGCGGCCAGGACATGTGGGACCTGCTCTACTTCACCATGGCGCCGTTGCAGTCGCTGACGCTGCTGCAGCTGAAGCTGGCCGCGGTGCACGATCCTGACGCCATCGGCCTGCGCGTGTTCTTCGATATCGTCGGCGCGTTGATCGGCGCCTGCCTTGGTTGGGCGATGTTCTCGGGTGGGATGAAGCGCCTGCTGGCGGGCATGCGTTCGCAATAACGCATTGGCTTTGGCTTTGTGTGGGAGCCGCTTCAGCGGCGATTGGGTGCTTGCGGCAACCTGGCCCGCTGCCGCGGGATCGCCGATGAATCGGCTCCCACAAGTAAAGCCGGCTCCCACAAGTAAAGCCGGCTCCCACAAGTAAAGCCGGCTCCCACAAGTAACGCCGGCTCCCACAAGTAACGCCGCTTCAGGTTTTGTGGCTGAACATCCACTCCCACAAATCCGGCGTCGCATACGCCTTCTCCCACGAGCCGTGATTCACGCCTGGGAACTCGGTGTACTTCACTTCCGCTTTGCGCGCGAGCAGCGCTGCGTTCATACGGCGCGACTGTTCGGTCGGCACCACATTGTCGTCGCCGCCGTGGAATATCCACACCGGGAGCTTGCCGATCTTCTTCGCCACCCAGTCGTAGGCGTCGCTGCCTTTCGGTACGCCGTGGACATAGAGGTTGCGACCATCGCCCGGTAGCGGCTCGACACCGCCGCAGATGATGGCGGCGGCGGCGAACATCCCCGTATGGTCGGCAGCGATCTGCCACGAGCCGAAACCGCCCATGGACAAGCCGGTGAGGTAGAGGCGCTTACGGTCGCCGTGGAATTCCTTCACGCTTTTCTCGAGCGCGGCCAGCGCCATGTCCGCGTCGGCCTTGTCCGTCCACTCGGTGTCGTTCGGCGCCTGCGGGATGACCACGACGGCGGGGAAGTCGGTGTGCTGTTTCAGCCATGGCGGCAAACCCTGCGACAGCTGCGCCTGGTTGTCATCGCCGCGCTCGCCGCTGCCGTGAAGAAACATGACGACGGCAGGATGCTTGCCTTCCACATCTGCGGGGACGAACACCTGGTAGCGGTAGGTCTTGCCGTAGAGGTCGACGCTGCGCTCGACGAACTGCGCTGGTGCGGCGGACGCGGCGCCGGCCGTGGCCATGGCGGTGAGGAAGGCGAGGGTGCGAAGCATGTCAGGTGTCCTGATCTGGTTGCGGTTCGATGTTTGGCTATTGTGGGAGCATCACAACACCGGGTCGAAGAGGCGCGCTACATGTAGCGCGACGCGTTGCAGGTAGGCGAGGCGCTTGTAGTCGTTTTCGTTGACCTCTTCGGACTGCGCGAAGTCGTGGATCAGCATGGTTTCCACCTCGCCGGCGAACGTCGTGTCCACGTTCAACGCGGTGATTTCGAAGTTAAGCCGGAAACTGCGGTTGTCCATGTTCATGCTGCCGACCACGGCGGTGTCGTCGTCCACCAGCATCACTTTCTGGTGGATGAAGCCAGGCTGGTAACGGAACATGCGGATGCCGGCCATCGTGGCTTCGTGCGCGTACAGCGTGGAGGCCATGAACACCGTGCGGTGGTCCGGGCGGCAGGGAATGAGGATGCGTACGTCCACGCCGCGGAACACGGCCAGGCGCAAGGCGCCGAACACGGCCTGGTCGGGAACGAAGTAAGGCGTGGTGATCCAGACACGCTGCTTCGCCGCGTGGATCGCCTGGGTGAAGAACAGCGAACAGCTTTCCTGGCGGTCTGCGGGGCCGGTGGCGACGATCATCGTATTCGCGCGACCACAGCGCTCCGGCGGTGGCGACGAGGGCGGGCGTTCACCGGTGACCCAGTACCAGTCCTCGGCGAAAACGCGTTGCAGGTCTGCCACGGCAGGGCCTTCGATTTCCATATGTGTGTCGCGCCATGGCGACAGGGGTGGCATCGAACCAAGGTATTCGTCGCCGGCATTGAGGCCGCCGACGAAGCCGCGTATGCCGTCAACCACGAGCACCTTCCGGTGGTTCCGGAAGTTGAGCTGGAATCGGTTGCGCCAGCGCCGCGTGGCGAACCGGTGCGCGGTGACGCCACCACGGCGCAGCGATTCGACATAGCTGGCGGGGAGGTCGTGGCTGCCGATGCCGTCATACAAAAGGCAGACTTCGACGCCAGCTGCCGCCCGCTCGACCAGCGCATCGCGCAGGCGCCGGCCAAGCACGTCGTCGTGGATGATGAAGAACTGCACGAGCACGTAATGCTCGGCGCGTGCGATCGCCGCGAACATCGCCTTGAACGCATCCTCGCCGTCGATATGCAGCGACAGGCCGTTGCCGCCATGCATCGCCGTCTTCAGCATGTTGCCGATGGCTTCGTAGCGTTCGTCGTTGACGGGGGTGGTGACCGGGAGCAATCCGGGGTGAGCCGGATGCGGGGTCTCTTCGTGGAGCAGGAAGAACCGGGCCTGGCGCTGCCGGTGCAGATCCACATAGCCGCCGAAGTGGCTGGCGCCCAGGAAGAAGTACGGGACCAGGGTCACATACGGCAGGAAGACCAGACCGAGCACCCAGGCGAAGGCGCCCTGGGCCGTACGCGTATGCATGACCGCGTGCATGGCGGCGAAGATGCCGGCCACGTGGAGGGCCAGCGCGGCGATGGCGATCATTGACCCGATCATGGGCTACCCACCCCGATCTTCAATCCTGCGGCAAGAGTCTTTGTCGCGTGCGGGAGTATGTACATAGGGGCCTGGGGCGGACAATCCACGTTATCGCTTTCCAACGAGCCTAACCCATGAACACCTCTCCGTCCCGCCTGCCCTTGCTGGCACTGGCAGTAGCCGCGTTCGCGATCGGTACGACCGAGTTCGTGATCATGGGCCTGCTGCCGGAAGTCGCCTCCGACCTCAAGGTAAGCATCCCCTCCGCGGGCATGCTCGTGTCCGGCTACGCCCTGGGCGTAGCCGTCGGTGCGCCCCTGCTTGCAGCCTTCACCGCGAAGATGGAGCGCAAGCACGCGCTCTTGCTGCTGATGGGCCTGTTCATCCTGGGCAACGCCTTGTGTGCCATCGCGCCCAATTACGACGTGCTGATGGTGGCGCGCGTGGTGGCGGCCTTCTGTCACGGTTCCTTCTTCGGTATCGGTGCCGTCGTAGCTGCCCATCTCGTGCCGGCCAACCAGCGTGCCCGCGCCATCGCCCTGATGTTCGCCGGCCTGACGCTGGCCAATGTGCTGGGCGTGCCCTTCGGCACCTTCCTTGGTCAGTGGGCGGGCTGGCGCTCAACGTTCTGGGCTGTGACGGCGCTGGGTGTGATCGCCGCGCTGGGCGTGTATCGCTTCGTTCCCACGCTGCCCGACCTGAAGGCACCGGACATGCGTCGCGAACTGCGTGTGCTGCGCGAACCGCAGGCCCTGATCGCGCTGGGTATGACCGTACTGGGCTTTGGTGGCGTGTTCACCGTGTTTACCTATATCGCGCCGATCTTGCAGGAGCAGTCGCATGTCAGCCCGCACTGGACCGGCGCCGTTCTCGTCCTGTTCGGCCTGGGCACCACCATCGGCAACATGCTCGGTGGCCGCCTGGCGGACTGGAAGCTGATGCCGTCGCTGATGGGCATCCTGGTCGTGCTGACCGCCTTGCTGGTCGCCTTTGCCTGGACGATGCACTCGACGGTCGCCTCCATCGTCACCGTGTTCCTGTGGGGCATCGCCGCTTTCGCCACGATCGCCCCGCTGCAGTCGCGTGTGGTGCATGTCGCAGGTGACGCACCGAACCTGGCGTCCACGCTGAACATCGCCGCCTTCAACCTCGGCAACGCCGGCGGTGCATGGCTTGGCGGCGCCGTTCTGGCCGCCGGCTATTCGATGCCGACGGTGAGCCTGACCGGTGCCGCGGTCACGGTGGCGGGCCTCCTTGCTACGATGGCCAGTGTTGCGCTCGAACGCCGCCGCCCCGTGCATGCGGTGGCCGAAGGCGCCTGACTTCCAGGAGAGCTCGAATGAAAGCTATCGCCTACCGCAAACCGCTTCCCATCGCCGATTCAAACAGCCTGCTCGACATCGAACTGCCCAAGCCTGAAGCGCACGGCCGCGACCTGCTGGTCCAGGTCGAGGCGATCTCGGTGAATCCGGTCGATACCAAGATTCGCAAGAACACCGATCCGGAAGGTGTCGACAAGGTGCTCGGCTGGGACGTCGCGGGTACGGTGGTCGCCGTCGGCCCCGAAGTCCGTCGCTTCAAGGTGGGTGACGCCGTGTGGTACGCCGGAGCGCTGGATCGGCCCGGTGCCAACAGTGAGTTCCACGTGGTCGACGAGCGCCTTGTCGGACGCAAGCCCTCCACCTTGAGCATGGCCGAGGCCGCCGCGCTGCCGCTGACGACCGTGACGGCGTGGGAGCTGATGTTCGAGCGGATGGGTATTCCGCACGGCACGCAGGGGCGTCCGGCGACGTTGCTGGTGGTCGGTGCCGCCGGTGGCGTGGGCTCGATTGCCGTGCAGCTGGCGCGCAAGCTGACGGGCATCACCGTGATCGGCACCGCGTCGCGTCCGGAAACCCGTGAGTGGGTGGAAGCGATGGGCGCGCACCATGTGGTCGACCACTCGAAGTCGCTGGTCGATGAAGTGCGTGCGGTGTCCCCCGATGGCGTGGATTACGTGCTGGGCCTGACGCGCACGGAAGATCATTTCCCCGCGCTGGTCGAGCTGCTCAAACCGCACGGCAAGTTCGGCCTGATTGACGATCCCGCCGAGCCGATCGACATCCGCCTGATGAAGCGCAAAAGCCTCTCGCTGCACTGGGAGCTGATGTACACGCGCTCGCTGTTCCACACCGATGACATGGGCGAGCAGGGTCGCATTCTCGACGAAGCGGCCAACCTCGTGGACGCGGGCGTTCTCCGCACCACCATGCGCGAGAACGTCGGCGGCATAAACGCAGCCAACCTGCGCAAGGCGCACACCATGCTCGAGAGTGGAAAGACGATCGGCAAGGTCGTCCTCGCAGGGTTTGCCTGAGAGGCGACCCGTCTCTGGCGCCGGGTTAGCGCGCGTGCGCTCGCTCGGCGCTTTCGGCCATGAGCATGTTGGCGACGCTCTGTGCCTGTTTGCGGATTTCCGGAATCGCGGTGGATTCCCACAGCGCGCCGCGAAGCAGGCTGCCGATCGCAAACAGGTTCGACCGTGGCCGGCCGTTGCCGTCGAGCAGATGGCCGTCCGCCAGGGCGGCAAAGCCCAGGCCGAGCGGATCGGGTTTCACCAGGCCGTCGATGACAAGTTGGCGGACCAGGCGATGCTCGGTGCGCAACGTGTCGGTGTTGAGGCCAACGGTCTGGATCACGATATCGTAGGACTCGACGGCGTCGCCGCCACCCGGAAGGGCGCGTCGCACGTCCAGCGCTCCCTCGACCGATAGCGACACGCCACGCATGCGTCCACGACCACGCGTCAGGCGGCCGGCTTTCTCGAGCGCGGCGATGGAGGCGGCGACCTGCGGCGGCATGCGGTGGCGCGCGCGTTCCCACGCCCAGCGAACGTGACGCAGGAAACGCGCGCGTTCGGCCTGCGGCAGCTCGGCCCAGAGCGATTGTGTATGCGGACGCAGGCCGTCGACCAGCGTTCTCCAGTCGTCGGCTTGTGCCGCGGCGTCGCGCAGGCTGTGCATCCACGCACGGATGTTCGGATCGTCGCGCATGGTCTCGACGAGGTCCCCGTCGTTGGTGCCGGGAGCGGACGCAGAGGCGAGGTGGGGCTCCGGCAGCTTGCCGTGACGCGAGAGCGCAGTGAAGCTGGCGTTGGGCCAGCGCGTGGACAGCTCGAGCACCACATCGACCGCCGTAAGGCCCAGGCCGATCACCAGCACGCGCAGCGGACGTTCGTCGGCAGGCGCAGAGACGAGGTACGGCCAGGGATCGGTGACATACCGGCCACTGGCGATGGCAGCGTCTTCGACACCCGGCAGGGGACGAGGCGGCAGTGAGCCGATCGCCAGCACGGCCGCTTCCGCGGTCGCCACTTCATCGCCGTAACCAATCGTGATGCCTTCGTTCGAAGGCACCAGGGATTCGGCCATGAAGGGGATGACGTTCACGTCGTGGCCGAAGGACCCGGCGTTCTTGACCGCCTGTTCAACGCGCGATTGCAGGAAATCGCCGTACAGCTTTCGCGGCAGGAAGTCTGAGCCCTTCACGGCCGGGTCCAGCGCCTGCGCGTACTCGAGGAAGCCGCCGGGCTTGCTGACGAACATGCCCATGGAGGCGGCACGCACGTTGAGAAGATGGCGTTCGGAGGGCGTGCCGTACGCAACGCCGCGCCCGGCGCCCGCGGCGCCGGCGTACCAGTTCAGGTGCAACGGCCGGGGCGTACGACGCTCCAGCAATTCGCTCACCAGCGTCGCCGCTGCCGCGCCACCGCCGATGATGGCGACTTTATGAAACATGCTTTGGTCCTTCGCCCTTGGGTTAGGGGTGGAGGGCCGTTAGACCGTCAGGCCGTCAGGCGTCCCGCAATAATCGATTGCCTCGGTCGTGCGATCCAGTGTCCCGAAGGACCGGGCTGCTCGTACGCGAGGTACTGTGCCAGATCGCCACCGTACACGTGAAGCGTGAGCGCCGTGTCGTGGCGCGACAAATTGCGACAGCGATGGGCGTGAGCTTCCGCGGCTTCGAACCACGTCGCGTCGCCCGGGCCGAGCCAGGTACGGCCAGTGCTGCGCAGGGAATGGTCGCTGTCGTCCTTGTCGAAAGACTCCACCTCCAGCGCGCCGGCAATCATGGCTTCCAGACCCCAGAGCCCGCCGTGATCGTGCACGGGCGTGGCATAGCCAGGCGGCCACGCCAGGATCAGGATGCTGACGCCGGGGCGTGCACGCTCGGCGACCATCCAGCGTTCAAAGCCGCGGCGCCGCTCGCGCAATGGCCCAAGTGCTTCAATGATGTCCGCGCTATGGCCATGCAGCACACGACCAATCTCCCGCCCCATCGAGGCGAGGTCAGGGTGCTCCACGTCCGAATGATCGAGCGCGATGTCCCGCAAGGTTTTGAGGATGGAAGAACGCTTGCCCATGGCCCGAGGCCGTCCACATGAATCAACTGGCGGGAAGTGGAGCATGGGACCCGTTAAACCCTCGTAACCCGGAAGGTTGCGATCGGCTTTAAACTTTTCTGGCGCAGGCCGCATCGAACTGTCGGAACCGCCCCCTGGCGGCTGTCGTCCCACGGAGAGTAAAGCCATGATCGTCCTCACCTCGCTCGTCGTCCTTGCCGCGGGTTTCTGGCTGGTCTTCGCGCTGCTCGGCGCAGTGCTGAAGCTGGTGTTCGGCATCATTGGCGGTGTTTTCAGCATCGTTGGCAGCATCGTCGGCGCCATCGTCGGCGGCGTGGTGATGCTGGTAATGGCGCCTGTCGTCGCCCTTGCCCTGCTGCCCGTGCTGCTGCCGGTGGCCTTCCTGGCCTTCATCGTCTGGGCCATCGCGCGGTCGTCGCGCCGCCCGGACGTGGTCGTGATGCCGGCCACCCATCGCTGATCGGGAGGCCCCGGCGCTTGCCGGGGCGTCCTCGGGTCGGCCTTAGATACTTCTCAAGTCGAAGTTCACCGGGATCCGCGCCCAGGCCTGGACCTTCTGCCCATTCACCTGCGCTGGCTGGAAGCGCCACTTCGCCAGCACCTGGTCACGCGCCGCACGGTCGAGCAGGTCGTGCCCGCTGCTGGACTCGATGACGACGTCCAGTGGCTTGCCGGTCTCGTCCACGAGCACCCGCAATGTCACCGTGCCCTGCATGTGGCCGCGAATGGCCTGGGCCGGGTATTTCGGCGCGGGTGCCGCAACGTAGGCCAGCGTGGCTTCGACCGGCGCGGCCTGCACCGATGGCGGGGCGATCGTGTCTGTTACCGGTGCCGGCGGAACCATCGGCGCCGACCCCTCGTCGGTGGCAACCGGTGGCGCGATCACCGGTGGTGCCGCGACATGCTTCTGCGTCACCGTTACCGGCGGCGTCTTTGGCACGATGCGTTGCAGCTCGATCGGCGGTGGCGGCTTGACCGGCGGCGGCGGTTCGAGGAACTGGATGACGAACGGTTGGCGCGACGGCGGTGCGTCGACCATGTGAGCGACCATGGGTCGCATGACGGCGATGAGCGCGGCGGCGTTAAGCGCAATGGCCGCACTCATGGCGACGATGCGGACGGTATCCGGGTGAATCCCGGCCAGGGACTGCGGACGAGCGAACGACATGAGCCACCTCCTGCAACGTGGGGGAAGGTAAGGCATGGTCGGGAACACGGCCGGTGGGGACCGGCGGGGATCGTGTTCAGGTCCGGTTGCAGAGTAGGCAGGGTTCGAAGGAACTTGCAAGAGCCGTCCAGACGTCTCGAAAACACCATGTGGGAGCCGCTTCAGCGGCGATGGCCCGTGTGAGCCGCACACTTGGTCGTCTCGCGCAGAGACCTTGGCGCCCACCCTCGCTGCTCAGACAGTCCTCCGCGTTCGAAAAGGAAAGCCGCTCCGCGGCCATGTTCTTATTGGCCTACGGCCGCTCCACTTGTCCGGAACTCGCATCGAGGGTGGACACCAAGGTCTCTCACGACGATACGGTCAGCTGGAGGGAGAGCCAGCAGCCGAAGCGGCGTTGCTTCGTCAGCTCGACCTCACGAACCTCAGGGCTGGGGAGAGTCTTCGGTGCCCACCCTCGAGGCGAGTTCCCGACAAGTGGAGCGGCCGTAGGCCAGATGGATACATGAGCCGCGGAGCGGCCTTCCTTTTCGAACGCGGAGGGGTGTCTGAGCAGCGAGGGTGGGCACCGAAGGCTCTGCGCCGCTACGTCCAGGCACCGAAGGTTCTGCGCCGTGACGTCCGGGCCCGCCTCAGTGCGCCACCAGCATTGGCACATCCGACTGCATGAACAGGAACCGTGTCGTTCCACCCAACACCATCTCCGACAACCGTGACCGTCCCCAGGCGCCCATGACGATCAGGTCGGCGTTCTCCTGATGCGCAAGCTCCAGCAACGCGGGCCCCGGTGACGACTGCGCCGCTGCGTCCAGCCGGCGTACCTCGGCCTTGACGCCATGGGTGTCGAGCCAGCCACAGATATCGGTGTCTGGCAGGGCGCAGGTGTCGAGGTCTTCGTCGCGGCTGCCATCGATGACGGTGACGCGAGCGGCCTTGCGCAGCAGGGGAAGGGAAGAACGTACCGCCAGTGCCGACTCGCGGCTGCCGCTCCAGGCCACCAGTACGTGTTCACCGAGGGTCTCCACCGGGGCTGCCTCGGGTACCACCAGAACACCGCGGCTGGCGCCGAAGACCGTGCGCGAGACGACGCCGAAACCGACCGGCGCATCGCCACGCATGGTCGACGAACGTTCCATCACCAGCATGTCGTAGCCGGCCGAAGCGTGGCAGAGCAGGGTGACGGTGTCGCCGTTACCCACGCGCCAGCTGCCCTTGAGCCCTTTGGATTCGAGAAGCTGCGTCCAGTCCGAGCCCACCGCCTTGGCATCCGTCGCGCGCTGGCGCACGGCGTCCAGTTGCATGGGCACCGCTTCCGGCACCGTGAAGGCTGCGGCAGGCAGGTCGACCACGTGCATGGCATCGAGCCTTGCGCCGATGCGCGTCGCGATGGCCAGCGCGGCACGAAGGCCCGCGCCTTGCGGGGGGAGACGACCGATGTGCACGAGCAGTTCGAGTGTCATGGCCCATGGAACAACGCCGGGCGCGCAAGGTCAATGACCGTGTCCGGTGCTTTGGCTCAATTGCGAGTGTTTCGCAACAACCGGTGGCATCGGTTACCCTCGTTTCTTTGCTTTACCGGAATGTCCATGGCCACCGAAATCGCCCAGCCCAGTTATCCCTTCGCTGAGGAAGTCGCCAGCAGTGTCATTCACGGCATCGGCCTGGTACTGAGCATCGCGGGGCTGGCCATCCTCGTCGCCTTCTCGGCGATGTACGGCGGTCCACGGGCCGTGGTTGCCAGTTCGGTGTTCGGCAGCACGCTGATCCTGCTTTACACGGCGTCGACGCTTTACCACTCGATTCCCGGCGTGATGGCCAAGCGCGTGCTTCGCACGCTCGATCACATTGCGATCTTCTTTCTTATCGCCGGCACCTACACGCCATTCACCCTGCTGGCACTGCCGGGAGCGTGGGGATGGGGTCTTTTCACCACCATCTGGAGCCTGGCGATCATCGGCAGCCTGGCTGAACTCGGCATCCTGAAGCGTTATCGCAAGGCTGCCGTGCTGATGTACGTGCTGATGGGCTGGGTGGCCGTGATCGCGATCGAACCACTGCGTGAGCACGTGGAAACCGGTGGCCTGATACTGCTCTTTGGCGGCGGCCTGGCTTACATGGTGGGTGTTCCGTTTTACATGGCGCGCAAGCTGCCGTATCACCATGCGATCTGGCATGTGTTCGTGCTTGCCGGCAGCGTGCTGCATTTCCTGGCGGTGCTGCTTTATGTCATCCCGGACGCACCCGTCCGCTGAGGCCAATAAAGAAATGTGGGAGCCGATTCATCGGCGAAAAGCCAACGGAGCGGTGAAGCCGCAAGGCCTATCGCCGCTGAAGCGGCTCCCACATGGAGCAGCAGAGCATCGCCGATGAATCGGCTCCCACATGGAGCAGCAGAGCATCGCCGCTGAAGCGGCTCCCACAGAAAGCTTGGTAGCCCAGCAAAAAGTCTGGTAGCCCAGGCTTGTCGTCCTAGCCCTTTTTCTTTTCCTGTTCGGGAATGAAGCGGGTGCGTACCGCTTCGGCGAGCAGGTCGGGCGGGAGCAGGCCCTGGGCGATCAGGAAATCGTTGAAGGCCTTGCGGTCGAACTTCTTGCCCAGTCGGGTCTGTGTTTCCGCGCGTAGCTGCAGGATGCGCGTGTAGCCGTAGAAATAGGCCGTGGCCTGGCCCGGGCTGTTGAGGGTGTAGCGGTCCAGTTCCTGCCGGGCCATCGGTTCGGACAGGCCGACGTCGTTGACGAGGATCTCGTGCGCTCGCTCGCGATCGATCAGGCCAAGGTTGAGCATCGGATCGAGGAAAGCGCGCGCGGCACGCAGCAAGCGGAACTGCAGTGCGATGAACTGACCTGCCGGCGGCTCGTACGGCATCATTTCCATTTCGGAATAGAGTGCCCAGCCTTCCACGTTCACGCTGTTGAAAGCGAACAGGCTGCGCGTGAGCGACACACCCTGCTCGACCATCGCGGCGAACTGCAGCTCATGCCCCGGCCGGCCCTCGTGTGCGGTCAACGTCCACGCCGCGGCCTCGAACGTGAAGTCGTCGTACGACTGGGTCTTTTCGCCGCTCGTCGGCGGATTGCCGGTGGTGAGCACGAAGGTGCCGCGCTGGCCCGTGTTGCCGACGAAGGGCGGGGGATCCATGTGGGGCGCCGGTGTGCGCGCGTTCTCCGCCTCGGACGCGAGGCGCATCGCCATCTGGCGCTTCGGCAATTCGACAATGCGCTGCTTGCGGATCGTGTCTTCGATCTTGAGCAACACCGCGTGATAGGTCGGCTCGACCTTTTCCTTGGCGAGCTGTTTCTTTTTCAGTGCCTTGAGCACATCGCGGTAATCGCCTTCCGGCAGGCCTTCGGCTTTGGCGACCACCGGCGCGAGCGCCTGCAGTGCATACGTCGTCTCGGCGAATTCGAGTTCGGCGCGGCCGATCAGGTCACGCGGCGCGATGTCGAGGCCGACCTGCTCGAGGTTGTACGCGTAGAGTGGCTCGGGAAGGCGGAAGTCCGTGCGCGAGCGCGGCAACACCGTGGTCTTCACCCAGGCGTTGTAGTCCTTCAGTTGCTTGTCGAGCTTCGCCATGGCTTCGTCGCTGCCGGCGACTTTCTTCTCGACGAAAAGCTTGCGGATGCCATCGACGTAGCGTTGCGTGTTGCCGAGCTTCTGTTCGACGTCGGCTTTTACCGGGCCGAGCAGTGCTTTGTCGCCAAGCTTCTCGTTGGTCCGGGCGCGTGCGTTGTCGACCAGCGGCGTGCAGCCCGCGGTCATCCCGACGTAGCACTTCAGGCGGCCCAGGGCGGCCTGGTTCTGTTCGGGGGTGCTCTGTTCGTTGAGCAGCGAGAACTCGCCACTGAAAACGATCTGCCCGGCGTCATACCAGGGCAGCAGGTATTTGTCGTTGAGGTCGATACCCTTGATGTTGCCGTCGATCTGCTTGATCAGGATCTGCAGGTCCTGGTGGACGTTGGGATCCTTCTCCTCGGCCAGTCGTTGCGCGTACTTCGCACGGGCGGCCACGAGCGCCTCACGCTGGCGCTTGTCGACATCGGCACCCAGGTCGGCGGTTTTCTCGTCGTAGCCCTTCACGCCGATATCGGTCGCCGATTCCGGGCTGAAACGGGCCGTGATGTCGAGCAGGGCCTGGGCGTCGGCGTTGCTGCGCGCGATCCAGTCGGCTGGCTTGGTGTCCTGTGCGTGGACTACGCCGATGGCCAAGGTGACCGCGGCGGCGAGGGTCAGTCGTCGAAACATGGGTATCTCCCCGTGATGATCCTTCGAGACTAGCCGCTGCACCGGGCCTCCGCCAATGTGCCGATTGGCCCGTCAGCTGAAGAGCAGGGCGACGCCGGCCATGCCGATCATCAGGAACGAAAGCACTACCTTGGCGACGATGCCCAGCAGCATCCCGAACCAGGTGCTGACCCCGACATGGGCCGAGCGCAGGATGCTCTTGCCCGACCAGAGCTCGCCGGCCACGGCACCGGCGAAGGGACCGATGAGCAGGCCGGGAAGGCCGAAGAACATACCGATGGTCGTGCCGATACCGGCGCCCCAGAGCGCCCGGGGGCTGGCACCGATCTTCTTCGCCCCCAGCGACCCGGAAATGAAGTCCACCGCGACACCCAGGGCGGCGACGATGCCGATCGCCACCAGCCAGCCCCAGCCCAGGTGGCGATACTCGTCCACGGCGGCCGCCAGCCAGATGCCGCCGAAGATCATCGGGACACCCGGCAGCACCGGGAGGATCGCACCCGCCAGTCCGCCGACGATCAGGGCGGCGGCGAGCAGGTACAGGAACAGGTCCATCAGCGAAACGCCCCGCGGTACTCTGGCTTCAGGTACGCAAGGAAGGCATCGCTGGGCACGTCCACGGCCTGCGGGCCAGCGGCATACGAGGCCACCTGGTAGGGCGGGAAGATGAAGGTCAGGCCGTGCACCTTGTTGTCCGGTCCGGTGAGCAGGCTGAAGACCCTGAAATGGTCTCTGCCCGGCTCCGTGCCGGCATCGATCTGCTCGCTGTCGGAGGCCAGCGGTTCGTCCTGGTCATCCAGGGCGGTGAGCAGCTGGCGGCGCGCCTCGGCGGCAAAGGCCTTCTCGGCGGCGTGGGGGTCGACGAAAAGCTCACGGATACCGATGACACGACGGCTTTCGACATCGTAGGTGAAGCTGTCCACGATGGCTGCCGGATGCGCCGCGCCGGTGAAGGCGGAGCCATCGACCTGCACGTTGATGAAGCGGTCGGTCCGCGAGGCGACAGCGATGTCGAGGTTCAGGTCCCAGGGCAGCTCGCGGGCGCGTGCACGCGCGCCGGGCGCATCGAGACTGTCCATGAAGGCACGTTTCTGGCGGTCCACGTAGCGGTCGATGGTCGCGCGCAGCGGTTCGACCCTCGACGGCAGGTCGGGCAGCGACAATTCCATCGTATACAGGCCCTGCTGGCCGGATTCGGTATCCTTGTCGACGCTCGCCCGTGCGGGCGGCGGCGAGTCTCCGCCGTTCGTCCGGTCCGTTCCGCCGCGGCAGGCTGCAAGGCCGGCCGTGGCAAAGACCAGCGACAGGATGTGTCGCACCAGCATGTCGGCATTTCCTCCCTGCAAGGCTCGCATCTTAGCGTAGCCGTCCCGCAGCGCAGGTAGCGTCAACGAATCGAAGGAAACGCGTGCACGACACGATGACGGAAATCGTCACCCTACTCAAAGCCGACGAACTCGGCCGCATCGAGCGTGTGGAGCGCCACGGCGTGCTGCTGATCCGTCGCGATATCGCCGCGGCGCGCTGGTGGGCACGCGCTTTCGCGCGGCGTGCCGCCGCACGCGAGGCACGCGCGCTGGCCCGCCTGGAGGGCATCGACGGCGTGCCGCGTCTGCTTGCATGGAATGGTCGTGTGCTCGAGCGCAGCTATATGGCGGGCGAGCCCATGCAGGTGGGCAAGCCGCTGGATCCCGCCTACTACCGCGATGCCTTGCGTCTGCTCGCCCGGCTGCACCGGCGCGGCATCGTGCATAACGATCTTGCCAAGGAACCCAACTGGCTGGTGCGTGAAGACGGTTCGCCCGGCCTGGTGGATTTCCAGATTGCCTGGACACGTGGACCCCGTGGCAGGCTGTTCCGCCTGTTGGCGCGTGAAGACCTGCGCCACCTGCTAAAGCACAAGCGCACGTATGCGCCCGAACGTCTATCCGCGCGTCAGCGGGCGATCCTGTCCGCGCCTGCGCCACATTCCCGACTCTGGCGCGCCACCGGCAAGCGCCTCTACAAGCTCATCGCGCGCCGCATCTTCGGCTACTGGGACAACGAGGGCCAGGGCAGAATCCGCCGCTGAAGCGGCTCCCACAGGGATCACTTCTCGACGAACGCCCGCTCGATCACATAATCCCCCGGCTCACGCGTCCGCGGCGATGCCTGAAACCCTTCGCCATCGAGCAACACGCAGATATCGTCCAGCATGGACGGACTGCCACACAGCATCACCCGGTCTTCGGCAGGATTGATCTGCGGCAGTCCCAGCGTGCGAGCCATCTCGCCATCGGCAATCGCATCGGTAATGCGGCCGCGATTGCGGAAGTCTTCGCGAGTCACCGTGGGGTAGTAACGAAGCTTCTCGCGCACCAGCGGGCCGAGGTACTCGTGCTCGGGCAGTTCCTTCTCGATGTATTCCGAGTAGGCCAGGTCGTTCACGTGGCGAACGCCATGAGCCAGCACGATCGTGTCGAAACGCTCGTAGGTTTCCGGGTCGCGGATGATCGACAGGAACGGCGCCAGGCCGGTGCCCGTGCCAAGCAGGTACAACCGCTTGCCCGGCTTGAGGTCGTTCAGCACCAGCGTGCCGGTGGGCTTGCGGCTGACGATGATGGGGTCGCCGGGCTTCAGGTGCTGCAGGCGCGAGGTCAGCGGGCCGTCCTGCACCTTGATGCTGAAGAACTCCAGGTGTTCTTCATAATGGGCACTGGCGATCGAATACGCCCGCATCAGCGGCCGGCCTTCCACTTCCAGGCCGATCATCACGAAATGTCCGCTCTCGAAGCGGAAACCCGGATCCCGCGTGGTGCGGAAGCTGAAAAGCGTGTCGTTCCAGTGGTGCACGTCGATGACGTGCTCGGTCGCCAATGCCACCATGGTGTGTTCGAGCCTCAAATGCGTAGTGACGGAGCTTCCGCGCCGTGCGTGGAAGCCGGGGGATCAGCTGGGGAAGCGGCCCGGGGAGCCGCGCTGCCTCGCGCGTCGTGGCGCCTAGGATAGTCGATAACCCCCGGGGGCCCCAAACCTCTAAGATGCAACCCCCGCTGGAACAAGGTGCCACCGATGCCGAAGCCCGACTACGCCGAGGGTCAGGTCTGGACTTACGACCACCGTGCCGGTGAGGACGACTCGCGCGTCGTCATCCGCAAGATGGGCGTCGAAGCCGAGGATGGCGAGGTGTTTCACGTCTCGATCCTGGGCGTGAAGCTGCGCAATCACCGGGTACCCGGCGGCGCCCAGCCCGCCATGCACCACGCCGCGGTGCTGCGGACGACGCTGGACAAGAGCCTGCGCGAACTGACATCGGCATCCGACCAGGACCAGGCCTGGGAGAACGGCTACGCCGTCTGGCGTCAGGCCTACGACAACGGCGACGCCGGTGTCTTCGAGCTCAGCATCGCTGAGATTCTCGGCTATATAGAAATGGTGGTCGCCGCCTCCGGCGAGGTCCGCTAGCGGTCTGTGGGAGCCGCTTCAGCAGCGACAGCCCATGTGTGGGAGCCGCTTCAGCGGCGATGGAGAGTCTGGCCTCGCCGCTTCGTTGGTTTTTCGCCGCTGAAGCGGCTCCTACATTACTTCAAAAAAAAAGAGCGCCCGGCTTCGGAAACCGGCTGGGGAGGAGCCGGAGTCCGAAGGGGGCGCAAGAGTTACACAGGGATAAGAGGTTTACGCGTTCTTAGAAGTCGTACGAAACGGACAGGCGCGCGTAGCGGGGATCCTGCGTGTAAAGCCCAACGCCGTAGATCGGATTCGGCGTGCCCGGCGAGGAGAACTCGGTCGGGTAGCGGAACGTCGGGCGCTGCTGGTTCAGGACGTTGAAGACATTCGCGGCGAAGGCCAGCCTCGACTCAGCCCATTCCGGACGGTACGTGATGCCGAGATCCAGCTGGAACGTCCACGGCAGGCGACCCGCCGCACCCGGGGGTGACGGATGGCCGTCGCAGGAGTGGTACGAGCTGCCGTAGTGGGCCGGATCCGGATTGGTCACGCCGTCGCCGTAGTAACCCAGGCAGTTCTGCGGTGCACCGCTGGCGGCCGTGACGTTACCCGAGGCCTGCCATTCCGGTGCGAACTGCCAGTAACCGTAGGCCTTGAACACGTGCGGGTGATCGTTGCCGAGCACGCCGTTCGAGTTGGCCATGACGTACTGGTTGTCCCAGTCCACGCTGCCGGCGGCGCCGGACTGGCGCGTATCGGTGCGCGACTGACCTTCGGTATCGCCGTACGAGCGCGAGAACACGTAGTCGAACTTGCCGTACCACACGCCGTCGAACTCGTGCGTCATGTAAAGCTCGGCGGAGTAGTAGCGGCGCTTCGGCTTGGGCATGCCCATCTCTTCGCGGCTGAGCGGCACTTCCTGCGCATTGCCCGCGTTGTCGAGAATCGTGAAGGTGTTGGCCTGGCCGCCATTGACCAGGTAGCAGCTGTTGGTCGAGCCGACGGTGTAGCCGAGTGCAGCAGCCTTGTCGGTCACGAGACCGATATCGCAGAAGTCATCGATGACCGAGTTGAGCTTGCGCACGGTCAGCTTGGCGCCGTAGGTCCAGTTGGCGGACAGGAGCTTGTCGAAGCCCAGGATGTACTCGTCCTGGTTCTCGGCCTTCAGCCCCTTGCCGGCAACGGTGCGCGGGTCAGGCGGAATGCCGTACGAGTTGTTGCCCGAGACGACCCCGCTGAACTGCGTGAGGCCGGTTGGCGCACCGGTTACCGGGTCGATCCCGGAATACGTGTAGTACTGCTGGGTCGCCGTGTAGCCAGCGGCTGCGCCGGTGGCCGGGCTCAGCGGCAGGCCAAGGTAGTAGCGGCCGGCATTGCCGTAGACCTTGAAGCTGCCGTCACCGTTGACGTCCCACACCGCACTCAGGCGCGGGGCCCACTGCGGCGAGGTCTGCTTGATGAAGGACTGGCCGCTCTGGTTGTAGTCGGTGAACTGGTCGTTGCGCAGGCCGAGCGAGAGCAGGACGCGATCGCTGACCTGCCACTTGTCTTCGATGTACTGCGCTTTCTGGTCAGAGCGCACGTTCACCGAGTTGGCGACGACGGCCTTGTTCACCCAATAGCCGCCCTGGCCATTCGGAAACAGGCCCGGCGCCGGCACGAAGTTCTGCCCCGGCGTGTTGTCGATCGCGACGTTCGGGTCTTTCGACTGGCCGTAGGTCCAGGTATAGCCAGGACCCGGGCTGTTCGTGCCGAACTCCAGGATCTGCGACTTCACATTGTCGATACCGACCGAGATCGTGTGATCGCCCGCCTTGTAAGCGACATCGAAGCGGAGGTTATTCGTCTTGTTGCCACGACCGGGCGAGCTGATGTCGGCGACCTGGCTGTTCTGGATGGGCCTTCCACCGTTCAGCGCCGGATTCTGCATGGTCGAGCTATCGACGCGCGAGAGGGTCGGATCGTATTCACCACCCGGCTGGTCGTAGTTCTTGTTCGACATCTTGCCGTAGCTGGCGCTCACGGTGAGGTTGTCGGTGATGTAGCCGGTGTACTTACCCAGCCACAGGGTACCGCCGGTCTTGGTGTTGTCCACCGGGCCGATGGTCGAGCTGCGCGTCAGGTTCGCGTAGTCGTACGTGTAGCGCGTGCCCGAACCCTCGCGCTTATCACCGACGTCCGTGAATTCAAGGATGTTGTTGTCGGTGATGTTCCAGTCGAGCTTGGTGTACCAGCGCGGGTCCTTGTAGACATTGTTCGACGCAGGGGTGGTGTTGCCGACTTCGTGTGACGGTGTTGTTGTTCTGCTTCTCGAACTCAGCTGCGACGAAGAAGAACAGCTTGTCCTTGACCAGCGGGCCGCCGCCGTAAACGCTGGTGGTCGTGGTCCACTGCGTGTTCTGGCTCTTCGGCTGGTAAAGGTCGCCTGCCGGGGCAGACGCCGGGACGTTGGCGTAGCGCAGGTTCGGGCCCGAGGCGCGTGCCCATTCCGGCTCCCAGATTACCTGTGCGCCAAAGTGCCATTCGTTGCTGCCGCGCTTGCCGACCTGGCTGATCACGCCGCCATCGGAGCGGCCGTACATGGCGCTGTAGCCACCCGACAGAGCTTCCTGCTGGTCGATCGCACCGTACGGCAGCTGCAGGCCACCGAGCGCGTTGAGCGGATCGGTCGTGTTGAAACCATTGATGTAGTAAGCGTTTTCGTTGGCAGCGGCACCGCCGAAGCTGACGACCGAGTTACCGTTGTCGCTCCTGAAGTTGCCGCCGTTATTGACGACACCGGGCGCCAGCGACGCGATGGCCTCGGCACTACGACCCAACGGCAGCTTGGCGAGCTGCTCGGAGGTGATGACGGTGCGCGAGTCGGTGGAGGTCACATCGATGGTGGGCAGGGCGGTACCGGTGACGGTCACGCCAGCGAGCGACGTCGCATCGGCAGCGTTGCCGGCAGGTGCCGGGGTGCCGTTGAACGACACGTCGGTGCTCGCGCCGACGCGCAGGCTCACGTCCTTGCGCGAATCGACGGTGGCACCGTCGCGCTGCAGGCTGACCGAGTAGGTGCCCAGCGGAAGCTGGTTGGCGGCGTACTTGCCGCGTGCGTCGACCTGAACTTCGCGGCGGAAGCCGTTGGTGTTCTCGATGACCACGGTTTCATTGCCCGCGACCGGCACGGTGCCGTTGATGGCGCCCGTGGTGGACTGCGCGTAGACGCTCGAAACGCCGCCCAGGCATGTACAGACTGCCAGTGCGAGTGCGCTCCTGCGAGTGAGAAACTGGTTTTTCATGTCGTCCCCGAAATGTATGCCCCGAAATGACGGCAGCACGGGTCCGCAGCGACAGCCCCCGCCATCGCTGTGAAACGGAGCCCCGAAGACCCCCTCCCGCGCTCCATCGCAAATAGGTTCATTTGTCTCGATCCAAATGAACTGGTATGACGGTTTACAGGAGGCGCCTGTAGATGTCCAGAGGTTCGAACGGCCGTTTAGATGGCTATCCGGTCGTCGTAATTCGTTGATGCGGCGCAGCATGAACGGGTGTAACTATGGGTATTTGGGTAGTATTTTGTATTTAATGGACATGACTGCCATTGCCGTCATGCACGTTTTCGGTGGTCACAAAAAACATCCAAAAGAAACGTGTGGCTTGTCCTCAGGCTTCACAAAACCTCCACATCCTTGGATCGTGGCAAATGTCGTGCCAGCATGGGCGAGCTTTTTCTCGGCCATGTGGGAGCCGCACACTTGGTCGTCTCGCGAGGAGACCTTGGTGCCCACCCTCGCTGCTCAGACAGTCCTCCGCGTTCGAAAGGGAAAGCCGCTCCGCGGCCATGTTCTTATTGGCCTACGGCCGCTCCACTTGTGCGGAACTCGCCTCGAGGGTGGACCAGGTCTCTCACGACGATACGGTCAGTGGGAAGGAGAGCCGTTGAGCGGTGTCGCTGCCGAAACCGGTCGTCACGGCCGTCGTGCTGGTACGTACATTCCGGCGCGCTGAGCGACTTCCTCGCCGCTGCGCCGCCTCGCGCGAACGATCGCGACTGGCGAGACAGTTGACCGCTTGACGATGGCGATGACCTGGCAGCCGTAGCGGCGTTGCTTCGTCGGCTCGACCCCCACGAACCTCAGGGTTCGGAAGAGTCTTCGGTGCCCACCCTCGAGGCGAGTTCCCGCCAAGTGGAGCGGCCGTAGGCCAAATAAGAACACGGGCCGCGGTAGCGGCCTTCCGGTACGAAACGCGAAGGGGTGTCTGAGCAGCGAGGGTGGGCACCGAAGGCTCTGCGCCGCTATGTCTGGGCCCGCCCTCGGCTCCTACGGGTGCCTATGGGTTCACCGGGCGTCGACCGGGGCTGCCTGACATTGGTGGCATGAAGATCGCCACCTTCAATGTCAACGGCATCCGCTCGCGGTTGGACCACGTGCTGGCCTGGCTCGAACGGGAGAGCCCGGACATCGCCTGCCTCCAGGAACTCAAGGCCACGGATGCCGCGTTCCCTGTCGACGCCATCAACGACGCCGGCTACGGTGCCCTCTGGTGTGGCCAGTCCTCATGGAACGGGGTAGCAATCCTGGCCAGGGGTGTCGATCCGGTCGAAAGCCGGCGTGGCCTCCCCGGGGACACGAAGGACACGCAGAGCCGTTACCTCGAGGCCGCCGCCCATGGCGTGCTTGTGGGTTGCCTGTACCTGCCCAACGGCAATCCCCAGCCGGGGCCCAAGTTCGACTACAAGCTGGCCTGGTTCGAGCGTTTCCTGCGCCACGCCGCGGCGCTGATGAAAAGTGGTCACCCGGTGGTGCTGGCCGGGGATTACAACGTCGTGCCCACCGACGAGGACATCTACGACCCCAAGGGTTGGCGCCGCGACGCCCTCCTGCAGCCAGAGAGCCGGGAAGCTTACGCGCGCCTGGTGGACCAGGGCTGGACCGACGCCCTGCGGGCGATCCACCCCGACGAGCGCATCTATACGTTCTGGGACTATTTTCGCCAGCACTGGCCGCGCGACCGGGGCCTGCGGATCGATCACCTCCTGCTGTCGAAGGACCTGGCGGCACGGCTGAAGGACGCCAATGTGGATCGCTGGGTGCGCGATCTGCCCAAGGCGAGCGATCACGCGCCGACCTGGGTCGAACTGGGCAAGGCGCCCCGGAAGCGCGCCGCGGCGGCGAAGAAGGTCGCGAAGCCACGTTCGTCCAGGGCCTGAGGCGGGCCGAGTTCGGGCAAAATGCCGATGAAATCGTTTACGGCCCGTGGATTGCGCCGTTCGCACTTGCCACCACCCGTACAGGTCCTAGACTAGGCAGCTATCAGGGGAGGGGGCGGACCGGGCGGTAATGAAGATCGATGGCGGCAGCGTTAATCGCCCCGAACCGGTAATGCTGAGCGAGGTTGCCGAGCGGCTGCGCAATCCCCGTATCGACCGGATCGTGGCCAGCTTCCGCGAATACCGCGTGTCGCTCATGCGCACGGTCATCCTCGGCTTCGTGGTGATCTGGACCGCGGCCTGGCTGCACGGTCCCCCGACCATGGCTGTCGAGGCTCATCGCGTTTTTCCCGTCGCGCTTGGCCTGTTCGCGGTGAGTACGCTGTGGATGCTCTTTATCCGCGCCCGGAACGAAGGCCAGAGCACCACCGTCGACGTGATCGGCAGCGTGGCTAACTTCGTCATGGTCGCGCTGCTGCTCAAGGCCGCCTTCATGCTGGTCATCACGGTGACCGCCGTGCTGCCCTTCCTGTCGGTCGCGGTCGGCGTGCGTTACAGCCGCCGGGCCTTCGCCGCCGGTGTGGTCGCGTCGGTGGCGATCCTGCTGGTCAGCGCGCCGGATGGTTACTGGATCGGACGACCCGCCTACGCGCTCTATGCGCTGGCCCTGGTGATCGTCCTGCCGATGACGCTGTACCGGATGATGGACGCTCTGCGCGAGGTATCCGCCGAGGCGATTGCCTCGCGCGAGGCGCAGCATCGCTTCATCTCCATGATGAGCCACGAGATGCGGACGCCGTTGAGTACGGTGATCCACTCGGCCTCGCTGATCGACACCTCGGTGATGAGCGAAGACCAGCGCGGACTCGTCGCCTTGCTGGCGACCAATGCCAATGCGCTCCTGCATCGGGTCAATGCGGTGCTTGACGTCGCCTCGTTTGCCGGCGGTAGCTTCACGCTGCGTCATCAGGCCTTTGCCTTCGACGAGGTGCTGGCAACGGTCGGTGCGGTGTGCCGTCCCTTTGCGGCGGAAAAACGCATCGCCTTCAGCCTGGCGCGTGACGCCTCGGTGGAAGGTGTCTTCAATGGGGACCCCGGCCGGATCGAGCAGGTGCTCTCGAACCTGGCGTCCAACGCGCTGAAGTTCACACCGCCCGGCGGCTCGGTGAATGTGCACGTGGAACTCCACGAGGGTGTCGGCGGGCGCGATCCCACGATTACCTGCAGTGTTTCGGACACGGGTATCGGCATTGCCGACGCCGACAAGCAACGCATTTTCGACCCGTTTCACCAGCTCAGCGCGGGGGAAAGCCGCCGGCAGGAAGGCGTCGGCCTGGGCTTGTACATCGTGCGTAACGTGTCCGAGCAGATGCAGGGCGGTCTGGACGTGACCGATAACCCGCTGGGCGGCGCGGTATTCACCTGGCGGTTTCCGCTGCCGCGCGCGGCAGTCGGTGCGCGCAGCACGGCGGATATGCCGCTGGTGGCCTTGCTCGACGAACACCGCTCGCGGGTCGAGTCGCAACGCTGCCTGGTGGTGGACGACAACGCGGCGAATCGCGAGATCGTCGGGCGCATCCTCGAACGTGCGGGGCACCAGGCGGTTTTCAGCGCGAACGGTGACGAAGCGCTCGCCCGTCTGGCGACGGATGGCTTCGACCTGATCTTCATGGACCTGCATATGCCGGGCAGCTCGGGATGGGACGTTCTCGGCCGCATCGACGTGATCCGTCGTACGGAGAGCGTGCCGCCCATCGTCATGCTCAGCGCGGACTCCAGCCACGACGCGGTGCGCATCGCCTTCAAGGCTGGCGCACGTGCCTACCTGACCAAACCCATCGCCGCGCAGCGCCTGCTCGACGTGATCGAATCCATCGCCGCGGAGCGACGCATGGACGAGGCCGCGCGTGGCTGGCAACAGCCAATGCTTACCGAGCTTGCGGACCGGCGTGCGGCTGCGACGCCGCTCGATGAGATGCGGGCGCTCACCAGTGCCGAGGAGTACAGGGACTTCATCGACCTGTGCTCGCGCGCCGCGGAGGGGCACCTGGACACCTTGCGCAATGCGGTGCTCTCGCGCGACATCGCCACGGCGGCCGAGTGCGTCCATGCCTTGCGCAATGTGCTGGGCAATCTCGGTGTGCCGGGTGCATCGCGCGTCTGCGATGACCTGTCGGTGTTGATCGATGCAGGCGGCGACATGCGCGCCGTCGTGGTCGAGCTGGATGCACTGGGTCGTTCCGTACGGCGATTTGTCGAAGCCCACCGGCAGAATGCGCGCACCGCTGCGGACGCGGGCGCGTGACGGCGCTCGACGAACTCGCACGCAACATCGAGCAGGACGAGCGCAGGGCCACGGCGATCAAGCCGGATAACCAGGCGCGCATCGTCTTCCATGGCGAGGCGCCGCATCGACGGCTGCCCGTGTCCGTGGTCTACCTGCACGGATTCACTGCCAGCCAGGCCGAAGGTGCCCCGGCGCATCGCGAGATAGCGGACGCGGCTGGCGCGCATCTGTTCCTCAACCGCCTCAGCGACCACGGCAGCGATGCGCCGGACGCCATGGCGGGCGCTTCGCCCGAGCGCTGGCGCGAGGAAGCACGCCGTGCGCTCGACACCGGCCTTCTGCTGGGTGAGCGCGTGCTTCTGGTCGGGACCTCCATGGGGGCTTCGCTGGCGCTCGACCTCGCGGCGAATCGGCCCGATGTCGTCGCAGGCGTGGTGGCATGGTCGCCCGGGATTCGCGTCCACGACCCTGCCCAGTTGCGTGCCGCGGTGATGCTACAGGGCGCCGTGGCGCCGCCGGGCGAGCGCTCGGCCTTCCAGCGGCGTTACTGGTCGTCGATGGTGCACACCGATGCCTATCGTGCCATCGCGCGCCTTTTCATCGAACGCATGCGGCCGGAGATCCTCCAGGACGTCGTCTGTCCAGTCTTCTTCGGCATGTGGGATGGCGGTGAGGGCGATCGCGACACACTGACCTCGGTCAGTGCCATGCGTCACGCCTTCGGCTGGTTGGGTACGGTGGCCTCGCGACGGCGGCTGGTGGCCTATGACCATGCGGCACACGTTCTTGCGTCGCCGGAGCGTTCGCCGGCCGCTGACCGGGTGCTCGCCGACTCACTCGCCTTCCTGCGCGACGCCGGCCTTACGCGCTGAAGGCGGCGCGGGGTATCGTGTCGGCTCGACGGGTGTGGGGGTGAACGAGGTGCGCTCGAGTCGCGGAATCGCTGCGTGGATACTGCTGGCACTTGGCTGGCTCGTCGTCGTGCCTTTCGCTCGTGCGACGGACAGCCGTGATCGCGCGATCGACCAGTTTTATCACACGGCGTGGACCGTTCGCGAAGGCGCACCCGGACAGGTCACGGCACTCGCGCAGACCCGTGACGGCTATCTCTGGCTTGGCACGCAGACTGGTTTGTATCGCTTCGATGGCGTGACGTTCGAGCGCTTCCGGCCGCGCGAGGGCGGCGACTTCCTCGCCTCGAGCGTCGCATCGCTCTATGCACCGTCCACCGGAGGCCTGTGGGTTGGCTTTCGCTACGGCGTGGCGAGCTTTGTCGAAGGCGATCGCGCCACTCATTATGCCGCGTCGTCGGGTTTGCCTACCGCCACCATCTACGCGATCGGCGGTACACCGGACGGCCATATCTGGGCGGCGACCTTCAATGGCCTGGCACGTCTGGATGGCCAGCGCTGGTCGCTGGTCGGTGCATCGATGGGCCTGCCCGGCAACCGCGCCCGTAACCTTCTGGTCGACCGGGAAGGCCGCCTGTGGGTGGCCACCGATCAGGCCCTCGCGTGGTTACCCAGGGATGGCAAGCGTTTCGAAGTCGCCACGCGAGCCGTCGGTCGCGTCAACCGCATCGCTCAGGCGCCGGATGGCACGATCTGGGTTGCCGAAGCCGACGGCGGCGTACGGCCTGCGTGGGCGGACGGAGAAACGCCAGAGGATCGCGGCCCGAGCCTGAATCTTTCGTCCGCCGGCCTGCTGTTCGATCGCGATGGCGCGTTGTGGATGCCTACGCTTGGCGACGGTATCCGCCGCGTGCCGCGCGTGCGCGACCTGCCGCGCGAGCGGATCGACGCCTCCGGCACAGCCGCGCAGCGTTTCGTCGAGCGCGACGGACTGAGCTCGGACTACCTCAGTGCGGTGATCCAGGATCGCGAGGGCAATATCTGGGTCGGCGGCAGTCGTGGCCTCGATCGCTTCCGCGTCAGTCGCCTGTTGCCGGCGCCGCTGTCGCCGGGCGCTACCGATTTCGCGCTGGTTGCCGCCCAGGGCCACGGCGTGTGGGTGGGCACAAAGAATCGCCCCTTGACGCATGTGGACGCGAGCAGCGTCATGCCGGGTGAGTTTCCCGAAGCCGTCACGGCAGCGTCCCGCGACAGCGAAGGCACCTGGCTGGGAGGGCCGCACGGGCTGTGGCGCCTGCACGACGGTGCAGCACAGCCTTTCTCTCCGTTGCCCGCCGAGGATTACACCGGCGTGCAGGCCATTCTCGGCGACGGCAAGGGCGGTGCATGGCTGTCGATCAACCGGCCGGGTATCTACCACTACAGCGAAGGCAAGTGGATTTACGACCCGCTGCCGTCGATTGCGAACGACCCGGCGCCCCTGGTTCTTCTGATGGATGCGCGGAAGCGACTGTGGATGGCTTTCGCACGCAACACGATCGTCATTCGCGAGGCCGGTCACGACACCATGCTGGGGACAGCGGACGGCCTCGCTGTCGGTAACGTCACGGCGCTCCTGGAGGATCGCGACGCGATGTGGCTCGGCGGCGAACTCGGAATTGCCGTGGTCGTCGGCCGGAAAGCGCATACGGTGTCTACGCTTGGAGAGCCTCTGCGCGGCGTGTCGGGCCTGGTGCGCGACAGGCGTGGCGATTACTGGGCGAATACCGCGCAAGGGGTGGCACGTATCGGCAGTGCCCATATGCAACGCGCTTTGCAGGATCCGTCGTATCGCCCCCCGGTTACCTTGTTCAATTCACTCGACGGCTTGCCCGGCACGCCGGCGCAGTTCCGGCCGCTGCCGACCGCTGTGGTTGCCGACGATGGTCGCCTCTGGTTTGCTACCACCAGCGGGGTGGTCTCGATCGATCCGGCCAACGTGCCGCGCAATCCGTTGCCGCCGCCTGTATCGATCCGGTCGGTCACGACGGATATGGGCAACTGGCCCGTCGGCCCGACCGTGAACCTTCCCGCGCGCACCGAGCGCCTGCGCATTGGCTATACGGCCACCAGCCTTTCGATGCCCGAGCGCGTACGCTTTCGCTATCGCATGGAAGGCATCGATACGCGCTGGCGCGATGCCGGTACCGAGCGCGAAGCGGTCTATACCGACCCGCCGCCGGGCAGTTATCGATTCAGGGTCACGGCGGCGAACGAAGACGGCGTGTGGAACGAGGAGGGAGCCTCGGTCACGGTGGTCATCGCGCCGACGTTTTTCCAGACCACGTGGTTCGTGGTCATCTGCATGCTCATCGCCTTCGTCGCACTCTGGCTGGCTTTCCTGGTACGCATGCGCCGCATGGAAGCGCAGTTGCGTGCGCGTCTGCATGAGCGCCACGCGGAGCGCGAGCGTATCGCCCGTGAATTGCACGATACCTTGCTGCAAAGCATCCAGGGCCTGACCATGCGTTTCCAGGCCATCGCCAATCGCGTGCCTGCGGAACAGCCGCTGCGCATCGCCATGGAGGGCGCGCTGGATCGCGCCGAAGAAGCGCTGGTGGAGGCGCGCGATCGTGTGCGCGACCTGCGCGGGCATGCCGGGGAATCACTCGCACTCGACGTTGCCCTGGTCGAGCTGGCGCGTGTCTATGCCACCGAGCACACGGTGCCGGTGCTGGTGGATGCAGGCATCGACATGCGCGACATGGACCCGCTGGCGCGCGACGAGTTGTACGGGATCGCCCGTGAAGCGGTCCACAACGCGATCGCGCATGCGGAAGCCTCGCGCATCGATGTCCTGATCACGTCCGAAGGCGCCGAGCTACTATTGATCGTTCGCGACGATGGTCGCGGTATCGACGACGCCGTGCTTCGTAGCGGTGGCCGCGCAGGGCACTGGGGTCTTCGTGGCATCCAGGAACGTGCGCAGGCGATTGGCGGTACGGCTGCCTTCGCCTCGCGCGTCGAGGGTGGTACCGAGGTGATCGTGCGTGCCGCGATGAACCGGGTATTTCCTTCGCGAGCGTCGTGGTGGCGCCGCTGGTGGCGGGGGCGTAGTCAGTAAGCCCCCGCCATTCGCTCAGCGAAAGCCGCCAGCCGCGTCGATCAACGAACCGCTGACCCATTGCGCATCCGCCGAGGCGAGGAAGGCGACAACCGTAGCGACATCGTTCGGCTGGCCAAGACGTCCGAGTGGCGTCGCGCCGACCATGTACGTTTCGAAGTCCGCGCTTCCTTCCATGGCATTGAAGCCCTCGGTGGCTGTCGCGCCTGGATTCACGGCATTGACGCGAATACCCTTCGGGCCGAGTTCCTTGGCCAGTACGCGCGTGATGATGTTCAGCGCGCCCTTGGTTCCCGCGTAGACGACCGAGTTCGGCATGGCCATCTCGCCTGCGATCGAGCCGATGTTGATGATGCTGCCACCTTCGGCCGGGAACAGTTTCAACGCGGCCTGGCTGGACATGATCAGTCCGGTGACATTGACGTCGAACATCTTCGTGATGTCGGCGCGGGTGACGGCCTCGAGGGGTCCGAACGTATAGACGCCCGCATTGTTCACCAGGATATCCAGGCGTCCGTAAGCCGTACGCACGCCTTCGAACAGGGTGGTGACGCCCTCTTCGGTAGCGACACTCGCACCGACGGCGACGGCTTCACCGCCGGCGGCCTTGATCTCGGCGACCACGCGCTCGCCGTCGGCCTTGCTCGAGGCGTAGTTGACGACAACGGAAGCGCCCTGCGCGGCCAGTTCACGAGCGATGGCGGCGCCGATGCCCTTGGAAGCCCCCGTGACAAGGGCGACTTTGCCCGCGAGGCGGCGCTGGGGAGCGGTTTTAACCTGAGCATTCATGGCGGTGTTTCTCTGGGATAAGAAAGAGGACGCCACTGTGATTCATGCGCGAGACCGCGTGTAGTATGTCCAGACGACTTATTCTTATACGTGGAAGACATGAGTGACCGGCTGGCTGCGCTTCGCCTTTTCGTCCGTGTCGCTCGCACGGGGAGCTTTTCTCGTGGCGGTCGCGCGCTGGGGCTCTCGCAACCGTCGGCGTCGCGCGCGATAGCCTCGCTGGAGGCCGAGGTGGGCGTCGCGCTGTTTACCCGCTCCACGCGTGCTGTTGTACTGACTGATGCGGGCTCCGATTATCTGGTCCGCATCGAAGCGCTCCTTGCCGGTCTCGACGAGGCAGATGAGGCGGCTCGCGGAACGGGCGCGTTGCGCGGCCTGCTCCGCGTTGCGCTTCCCACCAGCCTCGCGTCGCGCGAAGTCGTGCCGCGTTTGCCAGCCTTTATCGACGCCCACCCCGCGCTTCGTATCGAACTGCGTGTCGAGGACCAGCGGCAGGATCTGCTGCGCGAAGGTATCGACGTGGCGCTTCGGTTCGGCGCGCTGGCCGACTCCTCTGCCGTGGCACGTCTGGTGAGTAGTAATCCACGGCTTTTAGCGGCGGCACCATCGTACCTGGCGAAGGCGGGCCCGCTTGCGCACCCCGACGACCTCGCCACACACCGCATCGTGCTGGGCCCGCCCGGAACGACGCCTGGCGCCTGGTCATTCGAAAGGGACGGACGCACCATCTCCGCTTCCGTGGAAAGCCAGCTCACCGTGACCTCGAACGAGGGTGCGGTGGCTGCTGCCGTCGCGGGTCTGGGCATCGTGTCGACGGGATATTGGGGCTGTCGCAACGAGCTCGACGCCGGCCTGTTAATGCCGGTGCTCGGCGAGTGGAAGCTAGCTCCCTCGCCACTCTATGCAGTCTTTCCGGCCGGCCGCGCGGCGACCGCTGCGGCACGCGCTTTCATCGAATATCTCGCGCAGGGCCTGGGGCAGCATGGCTGAGGTAACAACGCTCGCCTCGTTGATCGCAGGCCTGACGGCCGATGACCGCTGGCGTGCGCCAGAAGCGTTCCTCGCGCGCGCCGATGCAATCGACCGTCTCGATCTCCACCTGTCGGGCGGGAAGGATCACTCGTTGCGCGTGGCGGGGCTGCGCCTGATCGACACCATGGAAGCGATCGACCGCGAGCTCTTCGAGCGCGTGCGCGGACGCATCAGGCAGGGCGATCGGCAGGCGCTATCGCCATGGACGGGAGGGGAGGCACTACCGGGGCAGCATTACGACGCGCTCGACGCGTTGCTTGCCGGGGTACTGGCGATCGACGAACCCGGCATCGACGCGCCGGTGTCCCCGCCAGAGATGGTCTTCTACCAGCCATCGCCGGCGCGGCACATCATGGATGGGATCCGGCGTGCGTCGATCGTCGTGGGTGACGTCGTGCTCGACCTGGGTGCAGGGCTCGGCCACGTGCCGATGCTGGTGCATGTTCTTACGGGAGCACGCACGCGGGGTGTCGAGCGAGAGCCGGCGTACGTAGACAGCGCGGCACGGGCCGCGTCGGCCCTGGCGTTGGGTCAGGTGAGCTTCGTGGCGGGTGACGCCCGTGAGGCGGACCTTGCCGACGTGAACGTCTTCTACCTGTTCACGCCGTTCCTGGGCACGGTGCTGCGCGACATGCTGGCCCGGATCGAAGCCGAGGCGGCATTGCGGCCACTGCGCGTTGTCGTGCTGGGGCCGTGCGCGCGAACGTTCGCGCGGATACCTTGGCTACACAGCGACGACCCCGATCCGTCGGCGACGGATCGCATTGTGGTGTTTCGTTCGTCGCGCCAGGCGCCGTAGCACCGGCTCACCAGCGCCCGCGACCGCCACCGAAGTTGTTGTTGGCGCCGCCGATCGAGATGCTGACGCCCCCAGTGGGGTGCTCGCAGTCGCCAAAGGCCTGGCTGAGACTGACCGCACCGCCCTGGTAGCTGCCGCTGCCGCCGTGGCTGGAGCTGACCACGCCGGTGGTGATGCTGCCATGGACCTGAGGCTTGTTATAGGTGGCGTCGTCGCAGCGCGGCGCGCCGCTGTCGGCCTCGGTATTGGCCATGCGACCGCTGGTATCGCCGTAATAGGCACCCGGCGGGTCTTTCGGACGAGAACGCGTAACGGCCACGTTGGCACCGCCGTTCTTCGGGGCGGTGCCGGCGACGCTGCTGGCTGACGCCGGAGCGGCGGCCGTGCTGGCCGGCGCGGGGACGTAATCGGCAGGCAGCCGCAGGTTCAGGGGCTTGCTGGCGTCCTGCGCCCAGGCGGACGTGGCGGTGAGGGCGAGAGCGGCGAGGACGGCGATGGCTTTCATGGGGAGCTCCGGGGACAGACTCTCGAACGCTCGAGAGCGCGTCCGGTGTACCGGCCTTTGAAAGCCGGATGCCGGTCGGAGTTCCCGGCCGGCAGCATCCACCTTACTCCGCGAGCGCCTCGTCGGCGTCCTCGGGCACGCTCTCGCCGAGGCGGGCGCGCAGGGTGTCGATCTCGCGGCGCAGGTTGCGGTTCTCGGCTTCCAGGTCGGCGACCTGCTCGCGCAAGGCCATGACTTCGTCGGTCGGCTTCTCACGGGGCTTGCGCTTGGACTCGCGAACCCGCTTGGCGGCCTGCTTCAGCTCGTCGTCGCCTGCCGTCGCGGCGGCGCGCTGCTCCTCCGCGGGCAGGCTGGCCACGGCGGCGCCCGCGCTGATCGACAAGGCGCCGGACTTCACCGCGGCGACCACCTCGGGGGCGGCTTCCTTGCGGATCTTCTCGATCATGCCGACCTGGTTGCTGCTGATCCGGGCCTCGCGGGCGATGTCCTTGCGGCTGTCGGCCGGCGCGGGCTTGGGGGCCTTGGGTGCGGCGGGCTGGGCGTCGGTGGTGTCGAAGGGCACATCCGACTCGGCCAGCTGCGCCCGACGCTCGGCGAGGATCTCGCGCTTGCGCAGGGCGAGCACGCCGCGCTGGAAATCCGACACGCTGCGCCGGCCCAGATGCTGCTCGATCATCCACAGGTGCACGTCGTCGATCGAACGGAAGCGCTCGTTCTGCACGGTCTGGAAGGGGATGTCGTGCTTGCGGCAGATGCCGTAGCGGTTGTGACCATCGACCAGGGTGTCGCCCCAGAGCACCAGCGTGTCGCGGCAACCCTCCGACAGCAGGCTGCGCTCCAGCGACTCGTACTCGTCGGGCGTCAGCGGGTCGATGTAGGCCTTGAGTTCTTCGTTGACGACGATGTGCATGAGGAGCTGCCCGGTAAACCACAACCCACCATTCTACCGGAACGCCCGGAAGGGGCCGAGGTATTCCAGGCGCTCAATTCCCTCGGTCCCATTTTTGTTGCAAACTTGCAGGCGTCGTGGCAGGGGATTCCACGACCCACAAGGGACAACGGGAAGATCACGATGACTGAATTTGCAAGGAAGTTGGCAGCCGCGCTCGCGCTGTCGTTGTTCGCACTTGTCGCACAGGCCTCTCCCGTTTCGGAGCTGCCGTGGAAATTCGGACCCACCAAGGTGCAGGTGGGTCCCCAGGCGACGCTGGACGTGCCCAAAGGCTACGCCTTCCTCGACCCCGAAGGCACCAAGCGCCTCAACGTGCTGATGGAAAACCCACCCGACCAGAAAGACACCTTTACCCTGGCGCCGGACGACATGGCGTGGACGGCATTCTTCGACTACGACGACATCGGCTACGTCAAAGACGACGAAAAGCTCGATGCCGACGACATCCTGAAAAACGTTCGCGAAGGCACCGAGGAAAGTAACAAGGAGCGTCGCTCGCGCGGCTGGGACACGCTCACGCTTATCGGCTGGAAGAATCCGCCGCAGTACGACAACGAGTTCAAATCGCTCGCGTGGTCGTTCATTGCGCGCAACGACAAGTCACAGACCGAAGTGGTGAATTACAACGCGCGCATCCTTGGCCGCAGTGGCGTGATGAACGTGGTCCTGGTTGCCAGTCCGAACGAACTCACCACCGCCGTCACCCAGTTCAAGGGCACGATGGGTGGCTTCACGTTCGCACCGGGGCAGGCGTATACGGATTTCCATAGCGGGGACCGCGTAGCCGAATACGGTCTCGCCGCGCTCATCACCGGCGGCGTGGCTGCCGTGGCCGCGAAAAAGGGTTTCTTTGCGGTGATCGGTACGTTCCTTGCGGCGGCGTGGAAGTTCATCCTGATTGGCTTCGCTGCCGTCAGTGGAGCGATCAAACGCCTGTTCACGCGCAAGAAGGCCTGACAAGCACCATGCTGCTCACATCGTGGTGGCTGCTCGCCGGCGTCACAGGCATGTATGTCTATGACGCCGTCCTGCTGCTTTACCACAACGAAGTCGTCTTCTTCGAACGGCGCGACGGTTCGTGGTCGTTCTCGGCGGGCTCGGAGTTCGAGCTCGGGGGACGCCATGTCTATGTGCCCGCGTTGCTGGCACCCCATCGCGCCGTGCTGCGCCTTCGCTGGTCGTCACAGCAGTCGCTGTCACGCCTGTCGCTTCCGCGCGGCCTGCGTGCATGGCGAATCGGTGTCGCCGCCTCGGCGGTACCGGTGATGCTGGTCGCCGTCGTCTTTGCGGTGCTTCCTGTTGTGCTGCTCGGCTCCGTGCTCACGCTTCTGGCCTGGATGCTTGTCGTGTATGCGACGATCGCCTTCGCCGTGATGCGCGTATGGCGCCTTCGTAAAGTGACAGGCCTTGGCGGCAAAGAGTTCGCCGGCATCGCCTCGGATGCGCTTCTGTGTGCCCCGTACGCGCTCGACCTGGTGCGCAAGCAGGGCATGCGCGCTGCCGAACGGTTCGACCTGGTGTCTACGGCCCATCGCTTGCTGGACGCAGGGGAGCGCGCGCGGCTGGTCGAAACGTTGCGCGCGAAGGTGAAGCGGCAAATGGATATCGAAGACGCGGACAGCGAACGTCATGCTCAGCTCACGACTTACCTCGATACCATCGAAGGCGCACTCACATGACCCTGGCGGATATCGTCGTTATCGCGATATGCCTCGCGATCGGTTACAAATTCGTCACGACGGTGATGAGCAAGCCGGTCGAGCCGTCGGCCGACGGCAATCGCCGCCCCGAACCGCCGAACCTGTTCCAGCGTCAACCACCCTGGCACGATGTGCTCGGCGTGCCACCCGACGCGACTCACGAACAAATCGTCAGTGCCTACCGTTCGCAGATGAGCCAGTACCACCCGGACAAGGTCGCCACCCTCGGCCCGGAAATCCGGGCGCTCGCCGAGCAGCGGGCGAAGGAACTCAATGCGGCGTATGCGGAAGCGACGGGTGCTCGGTAAGTCAGACCACTCGGCGGGTCAGAAGATGATGTAGGGATAGGGGTAGGGCGTTATGGGCTTGTCGCAATACGCGAGGCCCTCGGCGTAGAGCTCGTCGTGTGACAGACCGCTATGGGCCTTGCCGTATTTCTGTTCCGATTCGATCGGGTGCGCGTCGAGATAGGCCTTCGCGGCGACCAGCCCCTGGGCATCCTTCGTCCTGCATGCGGCATATCGCGGCATCACCGAGAGCTTGATCACACTCGTGCGCAAGCGCATGGCTTCACTACGGCGGTGAACGGCAACATCATCGTCGCCGATCAATCGCAAGTCGACGCGAATCTCGCCGAGCTGTTCATTGCGATCATTGTCCTGGATCATCATGCCAAGGGTGGCGTTGTAGAGTTGGGGCGAGAACTTCATGCCGCCCCAGAACGCCAGCAACGCGACGGCTAGCCAGATGACGTGGACCAGCCAGCGCCGGCGCCTCGGTGCCGCAATGGCGGAGTCGGTCATGGGCATCCTTTCTCTATGACGGGTGGGGTGATCGTAGCGGACGGCACGTGGCACCGGGCGGGGCACTTGAAACCGGCGCAACTAGTCAACTATATTGACTATCAACCAAGTTGATCAGGTGCGCGCCATGACACGCGACCCGTCCCCCTGGTACGAAGACATCGTTGTTCCCGCCCTGCTCCGGCATGCCCGCGGAACCTATGCCGTCGCCATGCGCCGCGCGCTGGATGACGCCGGCTACGACGACATCCCTGAGAACGGCCTTTACGTGATCGGCGGTCTCGCCAACGGTGCCGGCGACGTGCCATTGGGTCGTCTGGTCCAGGAACTCCGCATTTCGAAGCAGGCCGCTGGGCAACTCGTCGATACCCTGGTCACTCGCGGCTACCTTGCTCGCGACGGAGATCCCCTGGACCGCCGAAGGTTGGTGATTACGCTGACGGAGCGCGGCGGCGATGCCGCCGCGGTGCAAGGCGCGGCGCGCGACCGCATCGATGCGGACCTGCATGCGCGTATTGGCGACAGTGGTCTGCGAGCTCTGAAGCGCGGCCTCGCCGCACTGGTTGAAATCGGCCGCGAGGGGAAAACGCCATGACGATGGAAACGGTAGAGATCAAGGCCTTCGTACCCGCGAAGGATTTCGAACTGTCGAAACGCTTCTATACGGATATCGGTTTCACCGTGGGCTGGTCATCCGACGACCTCGCCTATGTCAGTACTGGAAACACCAGCTTTCTATTGCAGAAGTTCTACGTCCGCGAACACGCGAAGAACTTCATGATGCACCTGCTTGTTCTGGATGTGGAAGCTTGGTGGCAGCACGTGCAAGCGCAGGACATTGCCGGGCGCTATGGCGTACGTATCGTCCCGCCGGCAGACCAGCCCTGGGGCATGCGCGACTTCGTGGTGATCGATCCGGCGGGCGTGCTCTGGCGCATTGGCCAGAACATCGACGTGCCCTGATCCACGGGGCGGGTTAAGGCAACCGCTCGAACATGGTCACCGTCGAGCCCTTGTAGGACGCCTCGTTGAAGGCGCGGTAGCCAAGGCGCTCGGCCACGCGAACCGAGGCCAGGTTCTCCGGGCTGATGATGCACACGGTGCGGCTCATCGCGCGCTGGGCAAAGAACCAGTTGTGCGCCGCCTGCACGGCTTCGGTGGCGTAGCCTTTGCCGTGTGCGGCTTTCGCGAGCACCCAGGCCGCTTCCGGGAAGGGGTCGAAGTGCGTCCCCAATCCGCGATGAAAGGTCGCCAGGCCGACGTCGCCAACGAACCGGCCGCCATGTTTTTCTCGCACGGTGAACAGACCATGCCCGTACGCCGTCCAGTGACCGATGTTCCTGAGTAGCTTGAGCCAGGTGTCTTCGGCAGACGCAGGACCGCCGATGAAATGCATGACCTCCGGGTCCGTGCGCGCCGCGTGGCAATCGTCGAAATCGGAAACCGTGGTGGGGGTGAGGATCAGGCGTTCGGTGACGATCATAGGCTCGTGATGCGCTCGGAGGTCAGTCGTAGCAGTCTAAGCGTGATCGAGGTCCGGGCGCGAGGTGTCACGGGTTGCCGACAGGTTACGCATCGGGAAGAATCAGGCTCTCGCTCATACGACAAGGAAGGGGAATGTCCATGACACCACGCACGTGGTTTGCGCTGGTCCTGCGCTATTTCGGTGCCGCATCGATCATTTCGGCGATCAGTTATCTGGTTACCGCCTACGATGTTCAGAAGGGTCTCTATTCGGGAAACCTAACCGTATTGGGCGAGATCAATCACATCGTCGTAGACACGATCGTCGGGCTTGTCCTGCTCTTCTTCGCCGATCGCATCTCGGCGTTCTTCGTGCCGGCGCAACGTGCGGCACCGAGAAATACGGGCGGGGCAGAGGCGTCGCAAACGCCGGCCGAATGAGTGCGACGCGCACCCATCGCGACCATCCACAGATGGTTCCGATTCGTTGAGATCAACATCGATGGAAATGCATTCAACCTTACCGAGAGACATTCTGGCGCGGGTTACTGAGGTCTTCGACAGTCGAGCTCAAGACGTTATCGTCGCGCTCAGCTCTTTCCGGGCGGAAAATCCATCCCTCGCAACCGATCGCATCTTGCGATGCATTATCGTTGCGGCCGGGAGTGACGCCGCTGAGATTGAAACGTACATGGGACTTGCGAGCACGGATTGGCGCGACGTAGTCACGGTAGCTGAATATCGGTACCCGAACGAGCGCATTCGCGACCTGAGTGAACCGTTCGACGCTTAGTGCGGCGCGGCAGGCAACCAACCGTCGTCAATGGGTCGCTAGCGAAAACCGCCCACGGAGAGAATGATCATGAGGGAACATCGGCGGTCCGGGAAATGGCTGCTCCTTGCGATGGGAGTCGCTGCACTTATCGCGGCCATCTTCTGGATGTATGCGGTGAGCGGCTTCTCACTGGCATACGGTTTTTGTGAGGGGGCATTTGCGCTTGATGCCAAGTTCGTTCGATGCCAAACGCCGGTTGTCTTCCTTCTGCTGTTCTGGGGCAGTGTCGGAGCTGGTGTCAGCCTGGGTGCGATGGCATTGTATTTGTGGGTATGTGGTCGTCACGGATGACGGGGCGATCAAGGTCGCCAACGAGCCCCCGTAGGGCCTCCGGGCGTCGGCCTGTCAGTTTTTCGATCTTGTTATTAAAGAAAGTGCCGCTTTTCTTTAATAAGTGGGGGGCTAAGGTAAGCCGGCTTACTTAAGCTCAAGACCAGGCAAGGCGTCCGCTAGAATAGCCACCATGCAGCCCATTTCCCCCTCAGCCTTCCGCCTCACCGTCGCCCCCATGATGGATTGGACGGATCGTCACTGCCGCTATTTCCACCGCCTTCTCTCGCCCCATGCCCGCCTCTACACCGAAATGGTGACCAGCGCAGCCTTGGTGCGCGGTAACCAGATCCGCCTGCTCGAGCACAGCCACGAGGAACACCCGGTGGCCCTCCAGCTCGGCGGCAGCGATCCGGTGGAGTTGGCTAAGGCGGCGGTGATGGGCGCCGAGGCGGGCTATGACGAGATCAATCTCAATGTTGGCTGTCCGTCCGACCGGGTCCAGTCCGGCAAATTCGGCGCCTGCCTGATGCGTGAGCCCGCTCTGGTCGGGGAGTGCGTCCGGGCGATGGCCGACGTTGTGGACGTCCCGGTGACGGTCAAATGCCGCATCGGCGTCGATGATCAGGATGAATACGCCGACCTGCAGCGCTTCACCACCACGATGATCGAGGCTGGGGTGACGATCCTGGTCGTCCATGCCCGCAAAGCCTGGCTGGAGGGTCTCAGCCCCAAAGAGAACCGTGAGATCCCGCCGCTGGACTACGAGCGCGTGTATCGCCTGAAGCGCGAGTTTCCGGAGCTCACCGTTGTGATCAATGGCGGCATCACCACCGTTGAGGCGGTCCGTGAGCACCTGGGCCAGGTCGATGGGGTGATGATCGGCCGCGCCGCGTATCACGACCCCTTCGTGCTGGCGAAGCTGGAGGCCGATCTCTACGGCACGCCGCTTCCGGAGCGGGGCGCGGTGCTGGACCGCATGCGCGTCTATATCGAGGCTGAGCTGGCCCGTGGCGGCCAGCTCAAGCACATCACCCGCCACATCCTGGGCCTTTACCAGGGTGAGCCGGGCGCCCGGGGCTTCCGCCGCCAGCTGAGCGAGGGGGCTCACCTTCCGGGGGCCGATTGGGGCCTGATCGAGGCCGCTATGGCGCCACTTCGCCAGGCAGCCTGATTTCGTTCAGCTTCGGGCTGGTCGGGCGTGGGCATGATCGGCCCACCAGTCTTTCTGCGCCAGACATGAAAATCACGTTTCGTCAGCTATTTTTCGCCGCACTTTGCCTTGCGTCGCCCTTTGCCGTGCAGGCCGACCAGTCGCTGACACTGGAGCAGGCGGTGAGCAAGGTGCAAAAAGATACCGGGGGCAAGGTGCTGTCGGCGGATACGCGGCTGGTCGAGCGCGGCCGCTTTACCGAATACCGAGTCAAGGTGCTCACGCTGGACGGTCACGTCCGCGTGGTGCCGGTCCGTACCGAAACCGCCAAGCCCCTGGACGCGAGCGCCGGGGATAACAAGGAGAAACATTGATGCGAATCCTGCTTGTAGAGGATGAGGCCCCGCTTCGCGAGACCCTCGCTGCGCGCCTGAAGCGCGACGGCTTCGCCGTGGACGCCGCCCAGGATGGCGAAGAAGGCCTTTACCTGGGCCGGGAGGTTCCGTTCGACCTGGCGATCATCGACCTGGGCCTGCCCAAGCTGTCGGGCATGGACCTGGTCAAGGCCTTGCGCGAGCACGGCCAGCGCTACCCGATCCTGATCCTCACCGCCCGCGGTAGCTGGCAGGACAAGGTCGAAGGCCTGAAGCACGGCGCCGACGACTACCTGGTGAAGCCGTTCCACGTCGAGGAACTGCTGGCCCGCATCAATGCCCTGGTCCGTCGCGCAAGCGGCTGGTCCAAGCCGGTGCTCGCCTGTGGCCCCATCAAGCTGGACACCACGGCGCAGACGGTGACCGTCGAAGGCCGCCAGGTCGATCTCACCAGCTACGAATACAAGGTGCTCGAATACCTGATGCTGCACGCGGGCGAGCTGGTCTCCAAGGCCGATCTCACCGAGCACATCTACCAGCAGGATTTCGACCGCGACTCCAACGTGCTCGAGGTCTTCATTGGCCGCCTGCGTCGCAAGCTGGACCCGGAAAGCGCGCTCAAGCCGATCGAGACCGTGCGCGGCCGCGGCTACCGCTTCGCCATTCCGCGCAGCGAAGCGGACGAAGACTGATCCAGGAGGAGGTGGCGAGGTAAGCTCGAAGCATGGATAACGCTTCACCGACCAAACGCCGGCCGCTCTCGCTGGCCGCGCGCGCGGCGCTGGCGACCGGCTTCGCGCTCGCCGCTTTCCTCGGCCTGACCGGCCTGGCGCAGAACAAGGCGAACTACGCCTCCGAGCTGTCGGCCATGCACGACCGGCTGCACAACTACGCCATCGCCTATATCACCGGTACGGACACCACCCGTGCCGGCAAGGTCACTACGCCGGACAGCCAGCCGAACCCCGACTTCTCGCGTCCGGGCTCGGGCCTCTACGCGATCATTCTTGGCAACGACGGATTTCGCTGGGAGTCGTCGTCGGCGCTGGGGCGCGACTTCGATTTCGTACGCATGCTGTCGCCAGGCGAGACGGCGTTCGAGCCCGTGGAAACGCGTGGCGGCAAGCTCTATGTTTTCAGCTACGGCGTGTCACTGGATACCACCGACAAGCGCAGCGTGCCGTTGACGTTCGCCGTCGCGCAGACCGAAGACCAGTTCGAGCGGCAGGTGGCGACCTACCGTCGCACGCAGTTCCTCTGGCTGGCCATGCTCGGCATGATGCTCATGCTGTTGCAGCTGTTCCTGCTGCGCTGGAGCCTGTTGCCGCTGCGTCGTGTGTCCAGCGACCTGGCGCACATCGAGCGCGGCACGCGGGACCACCTGGACGGTCCGTACCCTGTCGAGCTCACCGTGCTCACGCGTCGCCTCAATGCCTTCATCGACAGCGAGCGCGAACAACGCTCGCGTTATCGCGACACGCTCGCGGATCTCGCGCACAGCCTGAAGACGCCGCTTGCCGTGGTGCGCTCACAACTGGAAACAGACGGAGACGCGCGCGAACTGCGTGGCGATATCCTCGACCAGGTACGCAAGATGGACGAGATCGTCGCCTACCAACTGTCGCGCGCCGCTACGTCCGGCCGTCGCACGATCGCCGCGGAAGAGCCGATCGCCGGCCATGCCGAAGATCTTGTGCAGAGCCTGGAGAAGGTCTACGCGGCCAAGAACGTCCTGTGTGAGTTCGAGATCGACGAAGGTGCCGCCTTTCCGGGCGAGCAGGGTGACCTGCTCGAGCTGATGGGCAACCTGGTGGAGAACGCCTTCAAATGGGCGTCCCATCGCGTCCTGCTCACCGCGCGAAGCAGCGGCAAGGGCAAGGGACGCAGCGGCCTGGAGCTGATTGTCGAGGACGATGGTCCGGGTATCGCCGACGACAAGATCGACAAGGTCCTGCAGCGTGGCGTGCGCGGCGACGAGCGCGTCCAGGGTCATGGCATCGGTCTGTCGATCGTCCAGGACATCGTCAAGGCGTACCAGGGCGAGCTGCATGTCGACCGCTCCGAGGAGCTCGGCGGCGCCCGCTTCAGCGTCCGCCTCCCGCCCGGCTGATCGCTCCAACAACCGTAGCTGCCCCGACTACCTGCCGGGTAGGAGCCGATTCATCGGCGATCCCGAGCCACCTCACCCCGCCGGCGAGACCCCATAAAACGCCTCCAGCAAACGCCCCACCTCAGGCGCCGCCTCCCTGAGCAACGCCGGCTGAGAAAAATGCAATTCGCTGGTCACCGCGAAAAACTCTTCCGGCGCCTCGGCGGCGTACGGATCGATCGCCGTCTTGCGGCCGCGCGCAACCTGCTTCGACAACGTGTCGAAACCGCGCTGCATCGTCTCGATCCACTCCCGGCGATTCATCGATGAAGGCAGCGGCGGCACACCGTTCGCGGGTCCGGCGAGCATGTCGAGCTTGTGCGCCATCTCGTGCACGACCACGTTGAAGCCGTCCCACGGTGCGTCGATATCCAGCGCGACGTCGGCCAGCGACAAGACCATGGGTCCGCGTTCCCATGCTTCGCCGATCAGGGTGTCATCACGATCGGTGACGACGCCCGTCGGCGCATCGTAATGATTGCGCCGCACGTTGAACTCGCCGGGATAGACGAGCACGTTGGTCCATCCCTTGAAGACCTTTGGCCCATGGGGCAGGGCGGGCAGGCTGGCCTGCATCGCGATGACCAATCGCCAGAAATCGTCCAGCGCGGCGTCACCCAAGGCGTGAAAGCGCTTGGTATGCAGGAAGCCGGCAGCCAGCTGGCGCAGGTAATGGGCGCGAGGTTCGTCCAGGGCACGGACGAGGGGAAGGCGGGAGACGGCCTGTCGCCATAGGGTGTCGTCGATCGGCGGGACCGGTGCACGAAATCGCGCTAGCAACGACTGGACAAGGCTCACCAGGAACGACCGGCTCGACTCAGAGCATCGAGCCGGGGAGCATCGACTGCCAGCTCGGGGCAGGTGAGCGCATGGGGGCCGCACCGTCATGCGGGCCTTCGTCGGCGTCGGCCGGAGAGGGCGTGGGCGCGGTGCTGCCATTACGCTGGGACGCATTGCCGGAGCGATTCGACATCGAATCAGCCGAGCTGCTCTCGCGGGTTCCCGACGACGAACGCGCACTGCTACCCTCGAATGTCGACGACACGGCTCCGCCCAGCGAGAGCAGGCCAGCGGTCGGGTCGATGTCGGAAGCGGCGGCGGTGCCGGTGGCACCGACGAGGCACAGACATCCGAAGATGTAGGGTCTGGCGTTCATCGGTAAACCCTGAAAAACCCCTGGACATGCCGGGGGACGACCGATCCTCTCAGATATTTCACAAAGCTGCCAGTGCTGGAGGTCCGGCGGGTGCTGCCTGCTAGAATCCCGGCATGTCCCGGCTCCCCCCATCCCCGACACCGGCCGCCTGACGGCCCGACGGCTATTCATGCTCGCACGCGATCTTCTTGAAGCCCTTGCTGGAGGCGACGCCGTGTCCGGCGCCACCCTGGCCAGGACGGCCGGCGTCACGCGCGCGGCGGTCTGGAAACAGATCGAAACCCTGCGCCTGAAGGGCGTGCCCGTGGAGGCGAAGGTCGGCGGTGGTTACCGTCTTCCATGGCCGACGGAGCTGCTCGAGGCGCCGCGTATCCGCGCCGGCCTTTCGGCGGAATCCCTGGCCAAGGTCGGCATGATCGAGGTGCACTGGGACATCGACTCGACCTCGAGCGAGCTGGCCCGACGCATCCCCGTGCTCGACGACCTCGCGTTCGTGATGGCCGAGACGCAGTCCGCAGGCCGGGGGCGGCGAGGGCGGACGTGGCTCTCACCGCCGGGCATGAATCTTTACCTGTCCGTACTGAAGCGCTTCGACTCGGGATTCGCCTCGCTCTCCGGCCTGTCGCTCGCCGTCGGCGTGATGCTGATACGCGCCCTCGACGAACTGGGTATTCGCACTGCTGGCCTCAAATGGCCGAACGATGTGATGGCGGGCAACGCGAAGCTGGCCGGCATCCTCGTCGAGCTCTCCGGCGAGTATTCGGGCCCCTGTGCGGCGATCATCGGCGTCGGCCTGAACATCCGCCTTCCCGATTCCCTGCATGAGCGCGCGGGCCAACCGATCACCGATCTCGCCTCGCTGAGCGGTTGGCCAGCCGCCAGGGCGCAACCGCGTCGCTGCGGCCGTTGTCGCCTCGCTGAGCGAAGGCCTTCACAGCTTCGAACGGCAGGGTTTCGCCGCGTTCGCCAAGGAGTACGCCGCGAGCGACCTTCTCCAGGGCCAGCCCCTGCGCGTCATCGACCCGCGCGGCGAATACAACGCCGTGGGTGAAGGTGTCGACGACCGCGGTGCGCTGCGCGTGCGTCGCGACACCGGCGAGGTGGTGATGGTCGACAGTGCGGAAATCTCGGTACGCCGGAGCGGCGCATGATCCTGCTTCTCGATCTCGGTAACACGCGCCTGAAATTCGCGCTCCTGGACGGCGACGCTTTCGTCCATCGCGGTGCTTTCGGCTGGGATGCAGACATTGCGCACGAGCTGGCCACGCTATGGACGGACTGGCCGCAGCCGACACGCGTCGTCGGCGCCTCAGTGGTCGACACCGCGCGTGAGACGGCTGTCGCCGTTGCCGCCAACAAGGCCTTCGGGCATGCCCCGGTCTGGGTACGCACACCGGCGGAAGCCTGTGGTGTCATCAATGCTTACGCCGAGCCTCACCGCCTGGGCGTCGATCGCTTCCTCGCCATGGTCGACGCCCGCGCCGCGGGCCGCGCCCCTTGCGTGCTGGCCAGTGTCGGAACCGCGCTGACCCTCGACGCCCTGGATGCCGATGGGCGGCACCTGGGCGGCTGGATCGCACCGGGGCCGCTGCTCATGCAGCAATCCGTCCTCGGCGCCACCGTGCAGGTGCGGCCGGGGCAGGCAGGCGCGGTGCGTGACCTTGCGGACAACACCGCCGACGGTCTTGCATCGGGTTGCTGGCAGGCCTGCGCCGCCCTGGTCGACCGCTTCGCCGACCGTTCCGCGGCGCTGCTTGGCGGTGCGCCCACGGTCACGCTGGGCGGTGGTGACGCGGCCGTACTGGCGCCGCTATTGCAGCGCGATGTCATGCTGGTACCGGACACCGTCCTGCGCGGGCTCGCCGTCTGGGCGAAGGCGCACACCCAAGCGGATCATTTCGCCTAGAATCGCGACGCCACCGGTTCTTACAGGGGAACGCGTGCTGGCTCACCCGACAAACCCAAGGTCGCCATGCTTCTGCGTTTGATGTTCGTTCTGCTGATCGCCCTCAATATCGCGGTGGCCGCGTGGTTGCTGCTGGGCGAATCGGGCACGCATGCGGTGGATCCGGTCGACAAGGGCGTGCCCAAACTGAAGCTGCTTGCGGAATTGCCGGCGACGGCATCGACGGCGCCGGCGGTGTCCGGTTCTGCCGCGACATGGGCACTCGCCGCAGCGGCGTCAGCTGCTACGGCTCCGGTTCCCGCTGCGGCTGCACCCACCCGGTGCGGGTATCGACGGAGCGCAGCACGGCGATCGCGACGCCGCCCCTCGCGCCTGTCGCCGGACCAGTAAAGCCCGTTCAGCGCGAACCCGAAAAGAAAGCACCGTCTGAGGCTCCGGCGGCCCCGGCGTTGCTCGCCACAGCGGCGTCTGCGACGGCGCCCACGAACGCCAAGCGCAGCTACCGTTGCCTGGCCATCGGACCCTTTACCAACCAGGTCGACCTGCGCAGCACGCGAACCGCCATGGCTTCGCGAACCGTACGCAGTCGCCAGCGCCAGGAGCAGACCAGCGAATCCCATGGCTTTCGTGTCTTCCTCCCTACGCAGCCCACGCGCGATCTCGCACTGGCCCAGGCGCGTCGGTTGGAAGCCAAGGGCATCAAGGATTATTTCGTGGTGACCGCCACCGGGGAACTGCAGAACTCCGTCGCCCTGGGCCTGTTTCACGACCCTGCGAACGCCAGGAAGCGACGGGACGAGGTCATCGCCGCCGGGTTCCCCGCGCGTATGAGCGAACGCACCGAAGTCACGCCGGTCTGGTGGCTGGACGTGGTCGTCCCGGACGACGCCAATGCCGACATCCGAAAGAGCATCCGCAGTGCTGGCGCAACCGCGAAACCGACCGGCTGCTTCTGATAAACTCCCCGCCTTCGCCGGCATAGCTCAGTTGGTAGAGCAACCGCCTTGTAAGCGGTAGGTCCCCAGTTCGAATCCGGGTGTCGGCACCAGAGCGTTCGTTCCAGCGCATCCCCTAGCGTGCTGGACATCAGGAAACCCGCCCTTGTGCGGGTTTTTTGTGTGGTCGCTTGCGTGGATACGCGTGAGGTTGCAGATTTGCCTGACGTGCGTCGGTGGGCGGAGACTACGTGTGTACGCTGTTGATCTAGATATCAACAGGTATGCCGCACGGCTACCATGGCCGGATACGAGCGCACGAATGCGCGACTTTGGAGATCCATCGTCATGGCCCCAGCGAACGACATCGCAAAATACATTCTCTCGCTGACGGACGAAGAGTCCGGTGAGCTGATTTCGCATTTGAAGCTTCAAAAGCTTCTCTACTATTGCCAGGGTTTTGCGCTTGCGCTGACGGGCAAGCCGATGTTTTCCGAGCGCATCGAGGCCTGGCAGCACGGCCCCGTTGTGCCCGACGTTTGGCAGGAGTATCGCAGCTGTGGGGCCGCCGCTATCCCGCGGCCAGAAGGTTTCGACCCGAACGTCATCGATGACGTTTTGCGTGATGTCGCAAATGAGGTGTACACCGTTTACGGCCAGTATTCAGCCTGGCGTCTTCGCGACATGACGCACGACGAGGCTCCGTGGAAGGATGCCAAGCTCAACAGCACGATCGGTCCGGACGTTCTTTGTGACTTCTTCAAGGACAGGGTCGACTAGGGAGATTGCGCGTGTCGAAGGGAATCAGGACGCCGCTAGTCGTCAGGCCGGGCCGGCTCAAAGGAACAATCTCCGAACCGGAAAAGCCCTCAGCACTGGGGTATCCAGTTTTCTGCCTTCGGCACCTCCAGCGTGGCTACGATGTAACCAACTGTCAGCGAGACCAGCAAGCCGCGTTAGCCAAGAAACTTCGCGCGCTCAGCCAATTGACGTGGCTCGAGGTGATGAACGCGCCTCGGCATGGGCTGGGCAAAGAAAACATAGCCCGAAATTGCCTGAGGGTTGCTGTGCCAGCGTTCGTCACCGATGACGTGACCCTCTGGGCATTGCGCTTTTCTGGATTGAACCCGATGGTGGGATATAAGCGAGGTGACGTCTTCCACGCGGTGTGGCTAGACCACGACTTCACGGCTTACCGCCATTAAGAGTTCGCGCAGAGCGAGGACCATCGTGGGTCGCTTGCGAAACATCGGAGTGGATGTGCGTGAACGTCGCCGTAGCTAAGCGCTAGTGCGCGTATCTGGCAGCCGTGAATGCGAGACCTCCAAGCACGAGTGCGGAGCCCACGGACCATTTGATGAGGTCCAATCGAACTTCTTCGTTTCGTTGGTTTTGTGCTTCAAGAAAGCCTTTGAGATCGCCTGCTACCTTCTCAATAGCTTGCTCGGTCGCCACTCGCGCGTTGTCCGAAGATTGCGCGAACGCGACGTGCCAGAGGCACGCCTCAAACGGTGCCGGGCGCTCTCGAACATCGTCGTTTGTTTTCACGGCTTGAGGGGTGCGCGTTTTCATGTCCCAATCATGCGAGCCGGTGCCAACATTTTCAAGAATGCTACCGCAGTGTCCGTATCCAATAGACTAGTCTCCGCACGCAGTCCCCGCTCACTTGCGAACAGGACAACCATGAAACTGGTCAAATGGATCATCGCGATCGTCCTTGTTCTCATCGCGGCGCCTTTCGTTGTCCTCTACCTGTTTCAGGATCGCCTTCTTTACCCCGGTGCCAAGGCTGTCGATACCTTCGGTGACCTGACGATTGCGCGGCCCGGCGTCACGCTGCGCGGGTGGGTTCTGCATCCGGACGCCGACGACGCGCTGGTGGTGTTCGGCGGCAACGGCATGAGCCTGTCGGGTTTTGCTTCACGCCTGGGACAGTGTTCGGATCGCGCGATCTACCTGCTGCCATACCGCGGTTACGAGGGGCAGGCGGGGACGCCGCGCGAGCGCGACCTGATCGGCGATGGCATGGCGCTCATGGATGAGGCGGCGAAGAAGCACAGCCGTGTCGCGATGGTCGGAATCAGCCTGGGTAGCGGCATCGCCCTTCAGGTTGCCGCTGAGAAACATCCTCAGCGACTTTTGCTCGTGACGCCCTATGACAGCATCGCCAACGTGGGTCGAGAGACCTTTGGCATACCGCTCGACTGGCTGATCCGGGACCATTACGACACCAGTGCAGCCGCTGCTCGTCTGGGAACGGTGCCTGTCTATGTGATGCAGGCCACGAATGACCGGGTGATTGGCGCCTCGCGAACCGAGGCACTCGTCCGCTCACTGCCGCGGCCGCCTGTTCGCTGGGACCACGTGGTTGCCGGACACAACAGCCTTCTTCGCACGGACGAGTTCTGCCAGGCGCTACGCTTCTGAATCTCAACAAGTTTTTTCTGTCCCCATTTCGTCCCTGACGCGCTGCAACGTGGGTGTTTCAAAGGCGGGTGTAAACTTGCGGAATGAGTCCAACAACACGTTCGGTCGCCCTTATCGGCGTTCCCACCGATATCGGTGCAGGTCATCGCGGTAGTTCCATGGGGCCCGAGGCCCTGCGTGTGGCCCGGCTGGGCGAGCGTCTCGCCAAGCGCGGCCTGCACGTGGTCGATCGCGGCAACGTCGCCGGCCCGCTCAATCCCTGGCTTCCGCCTACCGACGGTTACCGGCATCTCGGTGAGGTGGTGGCGTGGAACACGTCCGTGCACGAGGCGGTCTACGCCGAGCTGAGTGCGGGGCACCTGCCGATCATGCTTGGCGGCGACCACTGCCTGGCCATCGGCTCGATCTCGGCTGTATCCCGTTATTGCCGCGACGCCGGCAAGAAGCTGCGCGTGCTGTGGCTCGATGCCCACGCCGACTTCAATACCAGCCAGATCACCCCCTCGGGCAATATCCACGGCATGCCGGTGGCCTGCCTGTGTGGCTACGGCCCGGACGAGCTCACCCATATCGGTGGCACGGTGCCGGCGACGTCGCCGGATGTGTTCCGGCAGATCGGGATTCGCTCGGTCGACGAAGGCGAAAAGCGCTTCGTCCACGAAGTGGGCATCGACATCTACGACATGCGCTACATCGACGAGATTGGCCTGAAGGCGGCGATGGAAGAAGCGCTGGCTGGCGTCGACCAGGATACGCATCTGCACGTGAGCTTCGATGTGGATTTCCTGGACCCGAGCATTGCGCCGGGCGTGGGCACCACCGTGCGTGGTGGGCCGGGTTATCGCGAAGCCCAGCTGTGCATGGAGATGATTGCCGATACCGGCCGCGTGGGTTCGCTGGACATCGTCGAGCTGAATCCGGCGTTTGATAAGCGGAACCAGACGGCGAAGCTGGCGGTGGATCTTGTGGAGTCGTTGTTCGGGAAATCGACTTTGATGCGGTGAGACGGACGGGCTTCGCCGCTGAAGCGGCTCCCACAGGGATAACTGGCTCCCCAAGTGACCGTGGGGCGGGCTAAACTCGAAGGGTTATCGTCTGCAGCCCCCAAGGTCCCCATGCATACCCGCGTCCTCACCGGCATCACCACCACCGGCACGCCGCACCTCGGCAACTACGTCGGCGCCGTCCGGCCGGCCGTTCTGGCCAGCAAGGACCCGAATGTCGACGCGTTCTACTTCATGGCCGACTACCACGCCCTGATCAAGAGCGACGACCCGGACCGCATCGAGGCATCCCGCTTCAAGATCGCCGCGACCTGGCTTGCGGCTGGCCTGGACCCGAACGTCGCCACCTTCTACCGGCAGTCGGACATCCCGGAAGTGCCGGAACTGATGTGGCTGCTGACCTGCGTCACGTCCAAGGGCATGCTCAACCGTGCCCACGCGTACAAGGCGGCTGTGGACCGCAACGTCGAGGCCCAGGAAGACGCCGACGCGGGCGTCACCGCCGGTCTCTACATGTATCCCGTGCTGATGGCCGCCGACATCCTTGCCTTCAATGCGAACAAGGTGCCGGTCGGCCGCGATCAGATCCAGCACATCGAAATGGCGCGTGACATCGCGCAGCGTTTCAATCACACCTTCGGCCGCGAGTTCTTCGTCATGCCGGAGGCGCTGATCGAAGAGCAGGTCGCCACCTTGCCCGGTCTTGACGGCCGCAAGATGTCGAAGAGCTACGACAACACCGTGCCCCTCTTCGAGGGCGGTGCCAAGGGCATGCGCGACGCGATCATGAAGATCGTGACCGATTCGCGTGCACCGGGTGAACCGAAAGACACCGAAGATTCCGCGCTTTTCACCATCTTCAAAGCCTTTGCGACGCCGGCTGAAACCGCCGCCTTTGCGGACGCGCTGCACGGCGGCATTGGTTGGGGTGAAGCGAAGCAGGTGCTGTTCGAGCGTGTGGAGGCCGATGTCGCTCCCATGCGTGAGCGCTACGAAGATTTGATCTCCCGCCCCGACGACATGGAAGACATTCTTCTTGCCGGTGCGGTGAAAGCGCGTGCCATCGCAGCGCCGCTGGTGGAAACACTTCGCGATGCGGTCGGTCTGCGGAGCGCGCGTCACCGCAGTACGCCAGCCGCCCAACCCGTGGTCGCGAAGGCCGCTGCAAAAGCCAAGCCGCCGCGTTTCGCCAGCTTCCGCGATGACGACGGCAGCTTCCGTTTCCGCCTGTTCGCGACCGACGGCGAGGAACTGCTGCTGTCGAAGTCGTTTGCGGATCCGAAGGCAGCTGGCGCACTGCGCCAGACACTGTCGACCGTGGGTGGCGCGAACGCGGTAATCGAATCCCAGGGCGATCATCTTGCCCTGGTGGTCGGCGGGGAAGCGGTTGCCCACGGCGCGTCGTATCCGGACGAGGTGGCGCGTGCCGCCGCCGTGCTTCGTCTGCGCACCGCTCTCGACGCGCTCGTCGCGGCGCAGGACTGACCGGCCATGCGCTATCTCGCCCTCATGCTGCTGGCGCCCTGGCTGATCGTGTTGGGCTGGGCTTACTGGCAGTACCCGAAGGCGCTGCTCAAGAACGCCACGCGCCGCGCGTTCGACGTACTCGCGCTGGTCGCGGCGGTTGCCGCCGCCGTGCAGGCAGCGATGACCTCGTTCGACGCGGTGATCCTGCCCGCAGCGGACAAGTTCGGTCCGAAAAGCGGCGCCATCTGGCAGCAGGTGGTGCCGGCGCTATGGGGCTACGGCGCCTTCGTCGCCGTGCTGGTGGTGGCGCTGATCATCCGCCAACTGGTCTGGAAACCCCGAGCGCTCTGATCTGTGGGAGCCGCTTCAGCGGCGAATCGGTGCTTGCCAAAACTGGCCCGCTGCCGCGGGATCGCCGCTGAAGCGGCTCCCACAACTTCCTAAAATCACCCGCATTTTTAGCCGCGAAAGCGCTTCGTCAGGCCTTTGAGGAAATTGCGCAGGAACTGGTCGCCGCAGAGGCGGAAGTTGCTGTGCTTGGGCTGGCGGAAGAGGGCGTTGATCTCGCCGCGGGTGACCTTGAAGCCCGCTTCGCCCATGATCGAAAGAATGTCGTCTTCCTTCAGTTCGAAGGCGACGCGCAGCTTCTTCAGCACCACGTTGTTGTTGATGCGGCTTTCGACCGGGCGTGCCGGCTGGCTTTCGTCGCGTCCGCGACGCTGAAGGATCAGACCGTCGAGGAAGTGGGCCATGGCCAGGTCGGGCATTTCAACGAAGCCGGGTTCGTCTTCCTTGAGGAGCCAGGGATCGACGGATTCACGGGTGGCTTCGAAGCCGGAAAGCTTGAGGATCTCGACCACATGGACCTCACCGAGGTCGAGCATGTAGCGGATGCTGCGTAGGGTGTCGTTGTTGAGCATTTGCATAGGGTAGCACTGGGCAAGCACCCAATCGCCGATGAATCGGCTCCCACAGAAAATGAATCGGCTCCCGCAAAAAAGAAGCCCGGCTTGCGCCGGGCTTCGGGACCACTTTCCATGGAACCGACCTATGTGGGAGCCGCTTCAGCGGCGATTCCCCCAGGCTTCAGTTCGGCAACCCCAGATCGTCGATCATCGCCTTCAGGAAGCGCGCGGCCTCACCACCCGTGGCGGCACGGTGATCGAAGGTCAGCGACAGCGGCATGCGGCGGTGCACTTCGATGCCACCCATCACGGCGACCACGTCGTGGCTGAGCTTGCCGGCGCCGACGATGGCGACGGTGGGCGGCACAACGACCGGGGTCGCGTAGCGACCGGCAAACATGCCGAAATTCGACAGGCTGATGGTGTAGCCCGACAGCTCCGACGCGGCGATGCTGCGATCTTCGACCGACGAGCGCAGGCGCTTGATAGCCGCGCGGATGCCGGCAGCGTCGAGCACGTCTGCGTTACGCAGGGCCGGCACGAACAGGCCGTCGTCCGTGTCCACGGCAATGCCGATGTCCACGTGCGGGTGCAGCGTGCGGGTGAGGTCCTTGCCGTTGAACCAGGCATTCAACGCCGGCACGGCCTTGCATGCAGCCACTACGGCGCGGATGAGGCGTGCGGTGATGTCCTGCTTGCCGATCCAGGCGTGGAGGTCGGCGTCGTCGACGATGGAGGTCGGGACGACCTGGGCATGAGCGTCGGCCATGACGCGGGCCATGTTGCGACGGACGCCCTTGAGCTGCTCCGGCTGGCCCATCGACTCCTTGCCCGGAGGCGAGGTGCGGACGGCCTTGCCAGCCAGCGACACCGGCGTACGCGTCGGAGCGGGACCCGGCTCCGGCAGCGACGGCGCGAGGTGCTGCGCGGCCGCCGGGCGTGCTGCCGGTGCCGAACCCACGGCGGCGCCGCCATTGGCGGAAGCGTTCTTGACGTCCTGCATGGTGATGACACCACCGGCGCCGGTCGGCTGCACGCGCGTGAGGTCGATCTTCATCTTCTTGGCAAGCGCGCGCACCGCCGGGACGGCCTTGACGCCACCGGCGCTGGAGACCTGCTCGGTGTGCACGGCATTGCCGCTGATCATGGCGCCGACGACGGTACCTTCGTCTTCGCGCTTGGCCGGTGCGGGACCGTCCGAATCGATCTCGCCGCCGTCATCGGAAGCGATGACCTTGGAGGCATCGTCCGGGGCCTGGCTGCCGACGCTCTTCTTCGGGCCATGGTGATGGCCCGTGGATTCGGCTTCGGCACGCTGGCGTGCGTTCGGGTCGATCTCGAAGTCGGCCAGCGACGCGCCGGTTTCGATGATGTCACCCACGGCGCCGTGCAGCTTCTTCACGGTGCCGGAGTACGGCGACGGCACGTCGACGACGGCCTTCGCGGTTTCCATGGAGACCAGCGGAGCGTCGAGCTTGATCGTGTCGCCTTCCTTGACGTGCCATTCGACGACAGTCGCGTCGGGGAGGCCTTCGCCGAGGTCCGGCAGGTAAAAGGTCTTGATGTCGGCCATTGCGATAGATTCCTCAGGACGCCGCGAGCGTACGCTCGGCGGCCTCGACGATGCGTTCGACGCTGGGCAGGTACTTCATTTCCAGGCGGAACAGCGGGATGTGGGTATCGAAACCGGTAACGCGCTGCACCGGTGCGAGCAGGCTGTAGAGGCATTCCTCGGCCAGGCGCGCAGCGATTTCCGCACCGAAACCAGCGGTCTTCGGTGCTTCGTGCACGATGACGCAGCGGCCGGTCTTGGTGACGGATTCGGCAATCGTGTCGAAGTCGAGCGGCGTGAGCGTGGCCACGTCGATCACTTCGGCGCTGATGCCCTTCTGCGCGAGCTCGTCGGCGGCTTCGAGGCATTCCTTCACCTGCGCGCCCCAGGTCACCAGGGTCACGTCGGTGCCGTCGCGCAGCACGAAGCAGACGTCGAGCGGCAGTGCTTCGCCGTCATCGGGCACTTCTTCCTTGTACTGGCGATAGATGCGCTTGGGCTCGAAGAAGATCACCGGATCCGGATCGCGGATGGCGGCGAGCAGCAGGCCGTAGGCACGCGCCGGCGACGACGGCATGACCACGCGCAGGCCCGGGATGTTGGTGAACAGGTGCTCGTTGGCCTCGGAGTGATGCTCCGGTGCACGGATGCCGCCGCCCCAGGGGGCGCGCCACACGGCCGGCACGGTCATGCGGCCACGCGTGCGGTTACGCATGCGGGCAGCGTGGCAGGCGATGTGCTCCATCATCGGGTAGATGAAGCCTTCGAACTGGGCCTCGGCAACCGGCTTCATGCCCTGCACGGCAAGGCCGATGGTCAGGCCGGCAATGGTGGCTTCGTCCAGCGGCGTGTCGATGACGCGCATTTCGCCGAACTGTTCCTGCAGGCCCTGGGTGGCGCGGAACACGCCGCCGTTGACGCCGACGTCCTCACCGAGCACCACGACGCTTTCGTCGTTGCGCATTTCGTAGGCGAGCGCCTGGGTCACTGCTTCGATAAGAGTGATTTGTGCCATGGGAAGAGTTCCTTACGACGTGCGATCGAGGGAAGCGGCGAGCTCGCGCTGCGCTTCGAGGTCGGCCGGGAGTTCGGCGTACAGATAGTCGAACATCGCCGTTGCCGGCTGGTTCTTCGTCTCCAGGTACGCATTGACCTCGTTGTCCATCCAGTCGTCGCACTCGGCCTTCCAGGCCTCTTCCTTCGCGTCGTCCCACTTGCCCTTGCCTTCGAGCCACTTGCGCAGGCGCGGGATGGGATCGCGCTCCCAGGCGTCCTTCACTTCCTGCTCGCCGCGGTAGCGACGGGCGTCGTCGGCGGTGGTGTGGTCGCCGAGGCGGTAGGTCACCGCTTCGATCACGCTGGCGCCCTGGCCGGAGCGGGCGCGCTCGAGCGCGATCTCCATGGCGGCGCGCACGGCGATGATGTCGTTGCCATCCACCTGAATGCAGGGCAGGCCGGCGGCGATACCCTTCTGGGCGAGCGTGCCGGAGCCGCTCTGGATGCGACGCGGCACCGAGATCGCCCACTGGTTGTTGACGATCACGGCGACCATTGGCAGCTGCTGCGCGCCGGCCACGTTGATTGCGCCGTAGAAGTCACCCTTGGACGAACCGCCGTCACCGATGGTGCAGACGGCCACGCGGGCCTCCTTGCGGATCTTGAACGCCAGGGCGGAGCCCGCGGCGTGCAGGCACTGCGTACCGATCGGCACGCACCAGGCGAAGTCGTGCGCCGGGGCGTCCTGGAAATCGTTACCGCGCTCGTCGCCACCCCAGTAGGTGTAGACCTCACGCGGTTTCACGCCGCGGTACAGCTGGGCGCCGTACTCGCGGTAGGACACGGCCAGCGAGTCTTCGCGGCGCATGGCACTGCCGATGCCCACGTGCGCGGCTTCATGGCCGAGGCACGAGGCGTAGGTGCCGAGCTTGCCGGTGCGCTGCAGGGCGATCGACTTGGCGTCGAACACCCGCGTGGACACCATCAGCTTGTAGAGCTCGACCATATGGTCGAGGTCCTTGGCGAAGGCGGGGAGTTCCTTTCCGGTTTCCTTGCCGTCCTGGTCAAGGTATTGCAGATATTCGATTTCGAACTTGGCGGCGATGGACACGACTCGCTCCCAGGGGAAGGGTTTAGAAACGACACGCACGATGGGGGAGGCGGACGGGCCCATCCAGTGGGGCACGAGCGACTTTTGGGTTCCTGCGAGCCGGACTAGATATCAGGGGTATTATGGCCCGGCAAGGCACGGCGCAGCATAGAACCGGCCACCTCCGACCATGAAACCGCGCCACGGCGCCGTTTGTGGCCGGTCCACCCGAATTGTGAAATCGTCCATGGCCAACTCCCAGCGCGACCTCGAACCCGGTATCCGCACGGATCTCGACGGCCGCCTCACCTACGGTGAGTACCTCCGGCTCGACCAGGTGCTCACCGCGCAGGTACCCCGCAGCCAGCCGGCGCATCACGACGAAATGCTCTTCATCGTCCAGCACCAGACCTCCGAGCTGTGGCTGAAGCTGATGATTCACGAGCTCAACGCCGCGCTGGCGCACCTGCGCGCGGACGACGTGGACGGCACCCTGAAGATCCTGGCGAGGGTCAAAGCCATCCAGCGACAGCTCTACGAGCAGTGGGGCGTGCTGGAAACCCTCACCCCGGCCGAATACCTGCAATTCCGCGATGTATTGGGTCCGTCGTCTGGCTTCCAGTCGTTGCAGTACCGCATGGTGGAATTCCTGCTGGGCAATAAACACGCGGACATGCTCCGGGTGTTCGAGCACGATCCCGCGGCCCATGAACGACTGAAGGCGATCTTCGAAGCCCCAGGCCTGTATGACGAATTCCTGCGGTACCTGGCACGCCGCGGTCATCCCGTGCCGGTGGCGCTGCTGGAGCGCGACCTGACCCAGCCCTGGACGAGCCAGCCCGCGCTGCTGCCCGTGTTCAAGCGAATCTACGAGGACACCGCCCATCACTGGCCTGAGTATCATCTCAGTGAGGAACTGGTCGACATCGAAGAGTCGTTCCAGCTCTGGCGCTTCCGCCACATGAAGACGGTGGAGCGCATCATCGGTTTCCGGGCCGGCACCGGCGGTTCGTCCGGCGTCGCCTTCCTGCGCAAGGCGCTGGAGCAGAGTTTCTTCCCCGAACTGATCGAAGTCCGCACCATCCTGGGAACGTAAATATTTGACGGGTGGCTGCCCGGACGGTTAAACACCCTGCACGAAGCGTCTTCACGCCCAAGGGAACTGCATGACACCGACCGCCCCAGCCACCGCCAGGCCCGTGCCCGATTACCCGCAGACCCTGGGCCATCCGCGTCCCTTGTGGATGCTGTTCATGACCGAGTTCTGGGAGCGCTTCGCGTTCTACGGCATGCGGTGGGCGTTGACGCTATACATCGTGGCGCAGTTCTTCCATGGCGATCAGGCAGGGCAGGGTTACGCCAGCCGCACCTACGGCTCGTACCTGGCGCTGGTCTACGCCTCGGCCATCTTTGGCGGCTATGTCGCCGATCGCATCCTCGGTTACCAGCGGTCGATCCTGGTGGGCGCGGCGGTGATGGGCGCCGGCCTGTTCATGGTCATGGTGCCGAACCAAGACATCTTCCTGATCGGCCTGGCCACGGTGATCGTCGGCAACGGCCTGTTCAAACCCAACATCTCCTCGCTGGTAGGGCAGATCTACCCGGTCGGCGACGACCGCCGCGACCGCGGCTTCACCATCTTCTACATGGGCATCAACATGGGCGGCTTCCTCGCGCCCCTGGTCACCGGCTGGCTTGCCTCCGTGATGACCGACACGCCGCTACAGGACAACTACAAGGCCGTGTTCGCCGCGACCGGCTTCGGCATGGTGGTCTGCTTCATCTGGTTCCTGATCGGCAAGCGCCAGCTGAAGGGCGTCGGCCTGCCGCCGCCGGAGCGCCATGAAGGCAAGAACCTCATCGGCGTGATCGTCGGCATCCTTGTCGCCATTCCGCTGGTCTACCTGCTGATGGCGAAGGCCGGCGCGATCTTCATCGCCTGGCTGCTCGGCGCACTGTTCATCGGCGTGGCCGTGATGCTGGTGCTCGAGGCCGTACGCCACGACCGTATCCAGATTCACCGCGTCATCGCGATGTTGCTGCTGTTCGCCTTCAACGTGCTGTTCTGGATGTTCTTCGAGCAGGCCGGCAGCTCGTTCAACTTCCTCGCCCAGAACATCGTCGACCGCCACATGTTCGGCGGCTGGGAATTCCCGACCGGCTGGTTCCAGTCGGTGAATTCGGCGGCCATCCTGGTCTTCGCGCCGATCGTCGCGCTGGCCTGGGGCTGGTCGGCACGGCATCGCAAGGAGCCGTCGATCCCGCGCAAGTTCGGCCTCGGCCTGATTTTCAACGCGCTCGCCTTCCTGGTGCTGATGTATGCATTGAAGAGCCTGGTCGGCGGCGATGGCCTCATCCCGTTCTGGCCGCTGGCAGCCTGCTACGTGCTGCAGACCATCGGTGAGCTATGCCTGTCGCCGATCGGTCTGTCCATGGTGACCAAGCTGGCGCCGATGCGCGTGGTCGGCCTGGCCATGGGCGGCTGGTTCCTCTCCACGGCCATCGGTAACAACCTCTCGGGCCTCCTCGCCGGCCACATCAGCGGCGAGACCGGCATGACCGTTCAGTCGGCACTGAGCGGCTTCACCTTCAGCTTCGAGCTTCTTGTCGGCGCCGGCATCGTGCTGTTCCTGATCGCGCCGCTGATCAACCGCCTGATGCACGGCGTGAAATAAGGCGAGGGCTGCCTGGACTCGGTGGGAGCCGCTGCTCTTTGTGGGAGCCGCTTCAGCGGCGATGCTTTCGCCCGGGAGCATCGCCGCTGAAGCGGCTCCCACAAAGATCACATCCCCCATCAGAGTGGGCCCAGTTCCCATCAGGGAGTGGGCCCAGTTCCCATCAGGCAGGGCCCAGCTACCTCAAGGCCCCAACAGCTTGTCCAAGATGCTGTTCAGCTGCGCCTGCTCGCCCTCGTCGAGGCGAGCCAGCAACTCACGCTCATGCGCCCGCGCCAGCGGCGCCACCTCGTCGTGAATCGCCCAGCCGGCCTCGGACAATTGCAGTACCGAACGCCGCTTGTCGCCGTCGTGGATCCCGCGGTCCACCCGGCCGGCGTTGACCAGACGCGCCACGGCGCGGCTCACCGCCACCTTGTCCATGGCGCTACGATCCACCACTTCCCGTGCTGAGATCTCTGGAAACCGCGCAAGGATCGTCATCACCCGCCATTCCGTCATGCTCAACTCGAAGCGGTCCTGGTATTCCGTGGCAATCGACTGGCTCACCGTGTTCGACAGGATGGACAGGCGATAGGGCAGGAAATGCTCGAGCTCCAACGGGGCATGGGCGGGAACGACGATTTCTAGGGTCATGCTGCGCTGGTCCTTGCAAATGGTTACAAGTGAAACTATAACGTGAGAGTAGACGGCGCAAGCCGTGCCCCAAGCCAGGAGTATCGCCCATGAGCGCCCAGCCCAATATCGGTATGGAAGTCACCACCTTCGAAAACCCCCAGGGTGTCGATGGCTTCGAGTTCGTCGAATTCGCCGCGCCGGATCCGGCCCTGCTGCACACGCTGTTCCCGAAGCTCGGGTTCACGGCCGTAGCAAAGCACAAGACGAAGAAAATCACCCTGTATCGCCAGGGCGAGTGCAACTTCCTCGTGAACGAAGAGTCGAACTCGTTCGCTTCGGACTTCGCCGCCGAGCACGGTCCCAGCGCCTGCGGTTTCGCCATCCGCTTCAACCGCCCGGCGACGGACGTGCAGGCCACCGCGCTGTCCAACGGCGCCGAGAAAATCACGCACAAGGCCGACACTCTCGCGTTGGGCGTGCCGACCATCCAGGGCATCGGTGGTTGTGCGCTGTATCTGATCGACACCTACGGCGCCAAGGGCGACGTGTTCGACAGCGAGTTCGAGTGGATCCCGGGCGTCGATCGTCACCCGAAGGGTTTCGGCCTCACTTTCATCGACCACCTGACCCACAACCTGCACTTCGGCAACATGCAGAAGTGGTCGGACTACTACGAGCGCCTGTTCAACTTCCGCGAGATCCGCTACTTCGACATCAAGGGCGCGAAGACCGGCCTCGTGTCCAAGGCGATGACCGCCCCGGACGGCATGGTTCGCATCCCGTTGAATGAATCGGCAGACGAGAAGTCGCAGATCAACGAGTACATCCGCGAATACAACGGCGAAGGCATCCAGCACATCGCGCTGTTCACCGACAATATTTACGAGTCGGTCGAAGCCATGCGCGCGCTCGACGTCGCCTTCCTCGAGACGCCGGATACGTACTACGAAGTGATCGACATCCGCGTGCCGGACCATGGCGAGGACATCCCCCGCCTGCAGCGCAACAAGCTGCTGATCGACGCCGACGACGAGACCAAGAAGAAGCTTCTGCTGCAGATCTTCACGCAGAACAACATCGGTCCGATCTTCTTCGAGATCATCCAGCGCAAGGGTAACGAAGGCTTCGGCAACGGCAACTTCAAGGCGCTGTTCGAATCGATCGAGCGCGACCAGATGCGCCGCGGCGTGCTCTGAGCGCGCGAGCCCTTCGCGAAAGCTAGACTAAGCGCGGCGCGGTCCCGAGACGGACCGCGCCGCGATGCGTTCATCCCAAGGATCCCCACGATGAGCCACACCGACGATACGCGCGGTTACCAGACCGGCTTCGGCAACGAGTTCGCCACGGAAGCCGTGGCTGGCGTGCTGCCCACCGGGCAGAATTCGCCGCAGCGGGTGGAGCACGGCCTCTACGCCGAACAGCTTTCCGGCAGCGCCTTCACCGCGCCGCGCCATCGCAACCAGCGCAGCTGGCTCTACCGCATTCGCCCGGCCGCACAGCATTCACCGTTTGCCGAACTCCCGCACGCCACCTTCCACAACCACTTCAACGAAGCGCCGGCGACGCCGAACCAGATGCGCTGGGATCCGTTGCCGATGCCGTCGGAACCGACGGACTTCGTCGAGGGTCTGGTCACGCTCGGTGGCAATGGCGGACCGGAAGAGCAGGCCGGTGTCGGCGTGCATCTGTACTGCGCCAATCGCTCCATGCAGGGTCGCTATTTCTATAACGCCGACGGCGAGTTGCTCATCGTTCCGCAGCAGGGCCGTCTCCGCATCCGCACCGAGCTGGGCGTGGTCGAAGTCGAGCCGCTGGAAATTGCCGTCGTACCGCGTGGCGTCCGCTTCCTTGTCGAGCTTCCCGATGGCGAGGCCCGTGGCTACGTCGCCGAGAACTTCGGCGCGCCGCTGCACCTGCCGGACCTTGGTCCGATCGGCGCCAATGGCCTGGCCCATCCGCGTGACTTCCTCACGCCGGTCGCGTCGTACGAAGACCTCGAGGGTAACTTCGCCCTGGTTGCGAAATTTCAGGGCGAGCTGTGGTCGGCGAGCATCGACCATTCGCCGCTCGACGTGGTCGCGTGGCACGGTAACTACGCGCCGTACAAATACGACCTGCGCCGCTTCAACACCATCGGCTCGATCGCCGTGGACCATCCGGATCCGTCCATTTTCACGGTGCTCACCTCGGCAAGCGACACGCCGGGGACGGCGAACATGGACTTCGCCATCTTCCCGCCGCGCTGGTTGGTCGCCGAACACACCTTCCGTCCGCCGTACTTCCATCGCAATGTGGCCAGCGAATTCATGGGCCTGATCGATGGTGCGTACGACGCGAAGCAGGGTGGGTTCGTGCCCGGTGGTTCCAGCCTGCACAACTGCATGAGCGGCCACGGTCCGGACGCGGCGAGCTTTGAGAAAGCATCGAACGCGGATGTATCGCGTCCCGACCATATCGTTGGCACCATGGCCTTCATGTTCGAGACCCGCAAGGTCATCCGTCCCACCCGCCAGGCGCTCGACTCGCCGTCGCTGCAGGGCAACTATTACGAATGCTGGCGCGGGCTGAAGAACCACTTCACGCCGCCGTCGGCCTGATCGAAAAGGAAACGCATGAAACTCGCTTCGTTGAAGGAAGGCGGCCGTGACGGCACGCTCATCGTCGTCAGCCGCGACCTGTCGCGCGCCGTAAAAGCCACCGATATCGCGCCGACGCTGCAGGCTGCCCTGGACGAATGGAGCAGCATCGCACCGCGGCTCAATGCCTTGTCGGAAGACCTCAACGACGGCAACGCCCAGGGTGCGTTCGACCTGGACATGGCGAAGCTCGCAGCGCCGCTGCCGCGTGCTTACGAGTTCGTCGACGGCAGCGCCTACCTGCCGCACGTCGAGCGCGTACGTCGTGCGCGCGGCGCCGAAGTGCCGAAGTCGTTCTACACCGATCCACTGATGTACCAGGCGACCAGCGCAGGCTTCCTCGGGCCGCGTGACCCGGTCGTCGTGGGTAGCGAAGAGTTCGGCATCGATCTTGAAGCCGAAGTGCTGGTCATTACCGACGATGTGCCTATGGGTGTGACGCCTGCGCAGGCCGCTGCCCACATCCAACTCGTCGGCCTCGTGAACGACGTGTCGCTGCGCGGTCTCATCCCCGGCGAACTCGCCAAGGGCTTCGGGTTCCTGCAGTCCAAGCCACGCTCGGCGCTATCGCCGGTATTCGTGACGCCGGATGAACTGGGTGAGGCATGGATCGACGAGAAGCTGCACTTGCCGATGCGTACGTGGATCAACGATAAGTGGTTCGGCGAGGCCGAATGCGGTGTCGACATGCAGTTCGACTTCTCGCAGCTGGTGGCGCATGTCGCAAAGACGCGTCCGCTGACCGCCGGCACACTGGTCGGCTCCGGCACCATCGCCAACGAAGACACCGACAAGGGCGCATCCTGCCTGGCCGAGCAGCGCACGGTGGAAACTCTGCGCGACGGTAAGGCAAGCACGCCGTTCCTCTCATTCGGCGACACCGTAAAGATCGACGTCACCGACGCCGCCGGCAAATCCATCTTCGGCTCAATCGAGCAAACCGTCACCCGCGCCTGATGTAGGAACCGTTCCATCCCCGATGCTGTTGTAGAAACCGATTCATCGGCAATGCACCTGTGGGAGCCGCTTCAGCGGCGATGCCGTTGTGGGAGCCGCTTCAGCGGCGATAGGTGCTGGCCGCACCCCGGCCCGCTGCCGCGGATCGCCGATGCATCGGCTCCTACAAAAGCGCCGAGGGAATGCCTACGCTAGGCGCGGAAAACGCCTGCATTCGTCGCGAGCTCGACCTAATAGCGTGTCTCGGTCAGCCAGCAGGATCAACGAATGAAGGCGCCATGGTCGATCGTCGGATATGCAGCAGTTGCGGTGGTCATCGGGCTTTGCGTGCCCGCCAGGTCAAAAGACGGTAGTAGCGACGAGGAGATTGCCAAGGCTGTCGCCGGCATCACGACCCGGGTCGACGATGGGCCGCAGGTTCTCGTTCCTGGTGTGGAGCAGCAAGTCGAGCTCGGCCACGCTCTGTCCGCCCTAGACGACACGGATGCTTCCGCGGAAGGGAAGGGGCGTGGAGTCCGGTGCTACTACAACTGCCCTCCGCCTGTCGGTAGCGCGACGGCATCACCCCAGGTGGTGAACGTGCCCGGCGGTGCGCTCGGCTCGACCACGATCCATTGGCGATGGGACCAGTCGGAGGCCGAGGCGGTTACCCGACACAGTTGCCTATGGGTCAGTGGAAGCAAAGAAAACGAAGCGTATCTCGTGCAATGCGGGCGCCCGGGTCATACGTATGCGACGACCGTGGGCTGGATTCGTGCGGGCAATTACGTCTTCCGCGTGGCGCCAGGAAATCCGAAAGGTCCCTACACGAAGCCGGTCGCAGGACTGTTTCAACTGGCGCAAACGATCGTAGTCGGCGTTCCGCGCTAACGCTCGTGTGGGAGCCGATTCATCTGCGATCGCGTGGAAACGGGTCTGTGTCGTAGACGAAAGGGCCTGCACGTCGTCGTGCAGGCCCTTCTTTTTTCTCGACCCTCACCGACGCTTTCAACGGCATTAACTTGCATCAAAGAAATTCTTGATTGGCTACTTTTGCGTCTCCATCCCGGCCGTAAGTGAGAGCTGGCGTGGAGGATCATTCAACCTAAGGACTTCTTGATGAAAAATGCACGTTCGATGATTACGGCGCTTGTTCTCCTAAGTGCCCCTGCTATCGCCGCAAGCGCATCGCGGGGTGGTACTCATCAATGCTTGTACAACTGCCCGCCTCCGGTTGGCAGCATTTCCGCTCCGGCTCAGGTTGCGGTTCCTGCCGGCGGCACCGGCACTGCAACGATTCGATGGAAGTGGGACCAGTCGCGCGACCGGCCTGTTACGCAATACAGCTGTCTGTGGGTCAACGCGGCTGGTGAGACGAATGCGCACATCGTCCAGTGCGAGGGTCCGCGGAGAGTTCACACTGTCAACCTTCCCTGGATTGGCGTAGGCACGTACACATTCCGCGTTGCTCCTGCTAGCCCGCATGGGCCGTTCACGAAGCCGATCGCGGTTCTTCCGACGCTCGCACAAGCGAACGTTGTCGGCGTGCCGCAGTAGCGCGACGTTAAAAACCGACTCATCGACGATGCTGTGGCCGCCGGCACGGTTGCATCGAGGACCCATCGCCGATGAATCGGCTCCCACGGAAGTTGGTCGGATGAAATGAAAAGGCCCGCACGTTTCCGTGCGGGCCTCTTTTTTCATGGGCAGGGCGCGTTGGCGCCTATCGCCGCTGAAGCGGCTCCCACAACAGCAGCTACATTACTTGGCGTTCATCAGTGCCTTGGTCATGTCGAGCATGCGGTTCGAGAAGCCCCACTCGTTGTCGTACCACGAGAGGACCTTGACCAGCGTGCCTTCCATGACGCGCGTCTGCGTCGAGTCGTAGATCGACGAGTGCGGGTTGTGGTTGAAGTCGATCGACACCAGCGGCTGCGTGTTCACCGAGAGGATGCCCTTCATCGCGCCGTTGGCGGCTTCGTTGATGGCGGCATCGATCTCTTCCTTCGTCGTCGCGCGAGCGGCGGTGAAGACCAGGTCGACCACGGAGACATTGATCGTCGGCACGCGCATGGCGAAACCGTCGAGCTTGCCGTTGAGTTCCGGCAGGACCAGGCCAACCGCGGCGGCGGCGCCGGTCTTGGTCGGGATCTGGCTGTGCGTGGCGCTACGGGCGCGGCGCAGGTCCGAATGGTAGACGTCCGTCAGCACCTGGTCGTTCGTGTACGCATGGATGGTGGTCATCAGGCCGTGCACGATGCCGATCTTCTGGTGCAGCACCTTCGCCAGCGGAGCCAGGCAGTTAGTGGTGCACGACGCGTTGGAGATGACTTCCAGCTTGGAGGTCAGCTTGTCGTCGTTGACGCCCATGACGAACGTGCCGTCCACGTCCTTGTCGCCCGGTGCCGAGATGATCACCTTCTTGGCGCCGCCGGCGATGTGCGCGCTGGCCTTGGCCTTCGAGGTGAAGAAGCCGGTGGATTCCAGCACCACGTCGACGTTGTGCTCGCCCCAGGGCAGCTTGGAGGGATCGCGCTCGGCAAACACCTTGATCCGGTCGCCGTTGACGATCAGGTCGCCGCCGTCAACCGACACTTCGCCCGGGAAACGACCGTGGGCCGTGTCGTACTGGGTCAGGTGCGCATTGGTGTTGGCGTCGCCGAGATCGTTGATCGCAACGATCTGGATGTCCTGGCCATTTTTCTTGGCTTCATAGAGCGAGCGCAGGATGTTGCGACCGATGCGACCGTAACCGTTGATAGCGACCTTGATGGTCATAGGGCGAGCCTCCGGATGGGATGTGCTGACTAAGTAAGGGCTTGGGGCGTAAACGTCCATGGTAACGGAACGTCGCAGGGGCGGGCTTGCTGCATCGCGGCGATCTGTCATCCGGGTCTCAGTCTGAATGTGGCAAACTTGGCCGTTCGCCCGTCCGGAAACGTTTACAGCTCCATGAAAACGACTCACAAGCGCGCGCTAGCCGCCTTCCTGGCCCTCTCCGCCCCCGTCTTCGCCAGCAGCGTGCAGGCCTGGGGCGACATCGGGCACCGCATCGTCGCCGAACTGGCCTGGCGCCAGCTCGACCCCTCGGCCAGGGCTGAGGTCGAGCGCCTCCTCAAAGCCGACGGCTCGGATTCCCTGGCCGATGTGGCGAGCTGGCCCGACCACCTGCGCAACGACCCCGACCAGAAGGAACTGGGCAAGGCCACGGCCAAGTTGCATTACATGGACTTCGTCGACGGGCATTGCGTCTACGTGAAGCCGGTGGACTGCAAGGACGGCGAGTGCGTCGTCGGCGGTCTGGAGAAGTACGTCGCCATTCTCGGCGACCGCCACAAGACCAATGCCGAGCGTGCCGAAGCGCTGAAGTTCGTCGTCCACTTCGTGGGTGACGTGCACCAGCCGCTGCATGCCGGCAACCGCGACGACAAGGGCGGCAACGACTACCAGGTGCAGTTCGACGGCAAGGGCTCCAACCTGCACAAGGTGTGGGACTCCAGCATGCTGTACACCCGCAACCTGCAGTGGCCCGCCTACACCGACCGCCTTGCCGCGGAAGGTCCGGTGACCCTGCCCAAGCCGATCCCGCCGCTGGATAACCCTTACGCCCAGTGGGCCGAGGAATCCTGCGCGATCGTCGCCCAGAACGGGTTTTACCCGGACAACCATCAGGTCGACGGTGCCTACGTCGCCAAATACCTTCCGGTCGCCGAGACCCGCCTGCGTCTTGCAGGCAAGCGCCTCGCCGACCTGCTCAACCACACGCTGGACTAAAAAATGACCGATATCCAGGTTCGCCGCACCAAGATCGTCGCCACCCTCGGACCCGCCACCGATGCGCCGGGCATGCTCGAGAAGATTCTCGAAGAGGGCGTCGATATCGTCCGCCTGAATCTTTCGCATGGCACCCCGGACGACCACCGCGCCCGCGCCAACGCGGTTCGTGCCGCGGCATTGGCCGTAGGCCGCGAAGTCGGCATCCTTGCCGATCTGCAGGGCCCGAAGATCCGCATCGAGAAGTTTGCCGACGGTCCGATCGACCTCATGGCCGGCGACAGCTTCGTACTCGACTGCCGCCCGGACGCTCCGGCCGGTAACCAGAACCACGTCGGCGTGAGCTACTACGACCTGCCCAAGGACGTTGTTGCCGGCGACGTGCTGCTCCTGGACGACGGTCTGATCGCCCTTTCGGTGGTGGAGATCGCCGGTAGCGAAATCCGCACGCGCGTCGTGATCGGCGGCCGCCTGTCGGCACGCAAGGGCCTCAACCGCCAGGGCGGTGGCCTCAGCGTCAGCGCCTTGTCCGACAAGGACCGAAACGACATCAAGCTGGCCGCTGAAATGGGCGCCGACTTCCTTGCCGTCTCCTTCGTCCGCTGTGCGGAAGACCTGCACGAAGCCCGGCGCCTGATGCGTGAAGCCGGTGGCGATGCGGCCATCGTTTCGAAGATCGAGCGCGCCGACGCCATCCCCGTACTCGGTGAAATCATCGACGCGTCGGACGTGGTCATGGTCGCCCGCGGCGATCTCGGTGTGGAAATCGGCGATGCCGAGCTGCCGGGCCTGCAGAAGAAGATCATCCGCGAGTCCGTGCAGCGCAACCGTTCGGTGATCACCGCCACGCAGATGCTGCAGTCGATGGTGCGCGCGCCGATCCCGACCCGCGCCGAAGTGCTCGACGTGGCCAACGCCGTGATCGACGGCACCGATGCCGTCATGCTCTCGGAAGAAAGCGCCGCCGGTGCCCATCCGGATAAGGCCGTGGCCGCCATGCGCCGCATCTGCCTCGGTGCCGAGCGTCAGTTCGAGCCGCGCGACGACCTGCGTCCGGATACGCATTCGCTGGATCGCAGCGACCAGGCCATCGCGCTCGCCGCAATGCTGCTGGCTGCCCAGGTCGGTGTCCGCGCCATCGTCGCGCTGACCGAGTCCGGCGCCACCGCGCAGTGGCTGTCGCGCTACCGCTTCGCCGTGCCCATCTACGCACTGTCCCCGTCGGACATGGCCCGCCGCCGCATGCTCATGCTGCGCGACGTGCAGCCGGTGGACTTCGAGCAGAGCAACCTCGACCCGGCACACACCGCCCGCGCTGCGCTCCAGCACCTGTTCTCGCTGGGCAAGCTGGCCAAGGGCGATCGCGTCATCCTGACCCACGGTGACCACATCGGTCGTGGCGGCGGTACCAACACGCTGAAGCTGCTGGTCGTCGGCGACGACGGCATCGCGGATAGCCTGCGCGACCTGTAACCGATTCATTTGTGGGAGCCGATTCATCGGCGAAAACCAGAGCGCGGCGACCCCCATCGCCGCTGAAGCGGCTCCCACAACCGCCACCGCACGATTTCACACGCACCGCATGGGCGTGCAGGGTTAAACTGGGCGTCCTGGTTACCTACCGAGGGCGTCATGATCCGACTCAAGCTCCGTACCGGCGCCATTGCCGCCACCGTTCTTCTGCTGGTCGCCGGCGCTGCCGAGGCTCAAAACGTCCGCCGCGTCGCGCCGGAACGCCTGACCGGTTACTGGTTCCTGACCAACAAGTCGGTCAACCCTGACGTCCCCAATACCGGCAAGAACCTCGACCAGCCCACCTGTGTCGCGGTGACCTACATGATCGGTTCCGACGGTCGCACCCAGAACCCCACCATTGCCAAGGTCGAGCCCGCGGGCGACCTGGGGCAGGTCGGCGTCAGCATCGTCAAGCAGCTTTCCTACGTCAAGGGCTCCCAGAACGGCACGGCCGAACCGGTGCAGACCTACTACGTGACCGGCTTCAATCTGCCGGAAGATCCCGCCAAAAAGGCCGCGATCCTCGACAAGTGCAAGCTGCCGGGCTACCAGACCACTTGATCGCGCCGCACAACGGCTTTCGCGGAGTCGTCCCTTATACTCCGCCGGTTTTTGTCCTCGCTTAGCCCCTCGAAGAGGGGCATACCACTACACCTAAACGGAGTTGTCATGAGCATCGAAAATCTCGAACAGGTCGCGGCTGCGATGGTGGCCACGGGGAAGGGCATCATTGCCGTCGACGAATCCACCAACACCATCAAGAAGCGCTTCGAAGCCGCCGGTGTTGAGAACACCGAGGAAAATCGTCGTCGCTATCGCGAGCTGCTGCTGACCGCGCCGGGCCTGGGCGAGCACATCTCCGGTGCCATCCTGTTTGACGAAACCATCCGTCAGAAGACCAGCGACGGCACGCCGCTCGTCGACGCCATGAAGAAGGCCGGCATCATCCCGGGCATCAAGGTCGACAAGGGTCCGGTGCCGCTGGCGGGTTTCCCGGGTGACGTGATCACCGAAGGCCTCGATGGCCTGCGTGACCGCCTCAAGGAATACGCCCAGCTCGGTGCGCAGTTCGCCAAGTGGCGTGCAGTGATCAACATCACCGACGAGAACCCGAGCTCCACGGCCATCGAGGCCAACATGGAAAACCTGGCTCGCTACGCCGCGCTGTGCCAGGAAGCCGGTCTGGTGCCGATGGTCGAACCGGAAATCGTCATGGACGGTCCGGAAAGCACGCACGACATCGACGTGAGCTACGAAGTGCACGAAGCCGTGCTGCGCAGCCTGTTCAATGCGCTGTACGCCCACAACGTCATGCTCGAAGGCCTCATCCTCAAGGTGAGCATGGTGATTCCGGGCAAGAATGCGCCCGCGGACGACCAGGTCACGCCGGAAGAGGTCGCCGAAGAGACCGTGCGCGTCCTCCGTACCACGGTGCCGGCAAGCGTGCAGGGCATCGTGTTCCTGTCGGGCGGCCAGAGCGACGAGCAGGCCACCGAGCATCTCGACCTCATCAACAAGATGGGCCCGCACCCGTGGCCGGTCAGCTTCTCATACGGCCGTGCGTTGGTTGCCGAAGCGTTGAACGTGTGGTCGAAAGATCTTACGGGTAACTACGAGAAGGCACAGAAGGTCGTGCATGAGCGTGCCAAGGAAAACGGCGACGCTGCGCTGGGTCGTTGGACCAAGCGTTGATCGAAGCGCACACGGCATCGCGACCTCGGTCGCGGAGCAGCGGATAAAGAAAAACCCGGCGCGATGAGCGCCGGGTTTTTCTCTTTCACACGCTAGGTTTCACACGCGAGCAGCAGTCATCGACCGCACGTTGCTCAGAAGCGGTATTCAGCGCTCACCGAGGCCACGTTCGTGGACAGGTTGAGGCCGTTCTTCTTCGCGTCGTAATGGTCGTAGTTCACGCCAAGGCTGAAGTCCTGCGTGAGGTTGTAGCCCACGCCAGCGCCGGCGTACCAGCTGGTCTTGTCGAAGTTGTGGCGGGTGATGTCGTCGTGGCTCACACCGTCGCCCTTCCAGGCGTAGAGGCCGGCACGGCCGCTGATGTACCACTTCGGATCGATGTTGAAGCGACCGTTCACGCCAGCGGTCCAGCCATGCAGGCTCGACTTGCGGCCGTCGATGGCGTTGCCACCGGTGACCAGGTGCTTGGCATGGATGTTACCCAGGTCGTTGTAGCCGCCTTCAACACCGAGCGCGAGCGACGGGCTCACAGCCCAGCGATAACCGCCGTTGATGTCATAAGCGACGTCATGCCCGTCGTAGTTGCCCTTGTTCACTTGCGCGCGTCCGGCACTGCCGTTGACGAAGAAGCCGGCGCCACTGGCGTCCTGCGCGAAAGCCGGGGCCGCAACCATACCGGCCGCCATGAGGCCAAGGGCGATGAGGGTCTTTTTCATGGGAAAACTCCTGCTTATTCTTTATGCGTTCGATGCGGATGGCATGGGGATACCGAAGCCGCCACAACGCGCGAGCGGGGGTGCCGCGCGTCCAGTAAGTAGATGCGGCGCCGCCGCAATAGATTCAATACCCATAAGTTCATTATTAAGAAAAAATTAAGCCACGGCGTCTGGGGCGCCGTGGCTTATTACTTCAAAACAACAACTTGTTCCGCTTTAGAAGCGGTATTCGCCGGCGAGCGAGACGATGCCGGTGGAACGCTTCAGGCCCACGCTGGTGTCGCCCGTGGTGTTGTCCTTGACCTTGCCAGCGTTGGCATGGAAGTAGTCGTACGTCAGGCCGATACCGAAGTGCTCGTTGATATCCCAACCGGTGCCGGCGCCGGCGTACCAGCTGCCGCGGTTCGGACGACCACCGTTGGAGAAGCCGAGATCCTGGCCAACGCTGTTGTTGTAATTGTTGTTGTTGTCGTTGGCGCGGAAGTAACCGCCGTGACCGCTGAGGTACCAGCCGGGAACGAGGTTGATCTTGCCGTTCACACCGAGCATCCAACCGCGCAGGGCGTTCTTGGTCTTCTTCTGGTCGACGTTCTGATCGGACTCAAACGCGTTCTTTACGCGGTAATTGCCCAGATCCGTGTAGCCAGCCTCGAGGCCGAGGCCGAGATCGGGGCCAACCTTCCAGCGGTAGCCACCGAGCAGGCCGTAGCCCGTGCGACGGCCCTGTTCGCCGTGCAGCGGATTGAAGCCGCTGACGTTGCTGCCGAAGCCGCCGGTGTCGCTGCCGTTGGTACGGCCGACGTTGCCGCCGATGAACCAGTTGCCGCTACCCACGGCCTGGCTCGGCTGATAATTGCCGCTGACAGCCGGGTTGCTGTCCTGGGCGAAGGCCGGAATGGCCGCAAACGAGACGCAAGAAACTGCAAGGGCAAGAGCTGCCTTTTTCATGGGGGTGTTCCTCTTATTTTGGGGCGTCAGCCGATCCGTGGGGATGGGGGAAGATCGGCTGGCGTGGTTGATTAGAGTCCTTCGAAGCTGAAGCGACTCCTAAAAGCGAACGGAAAGATTAAGCGAGAGTTAACTTTGCGTTTGCAGCATGATCGTCCACGACAAGATGTGATCAATGCGCGACAATCATGGTTTTTCCGCCGCCTGTTAACTGGAGAACGCCGATGACGACACGTCGCGAACGCGCAAACGCGATCCGCGCCCTGGCCATGGATGGTGTGGAAGCCGCCAATTCCGGCCACCCGGGCATGCCGATGGGCATGGCCGATATCGCCGAGGTCCTGTGGGGCGATTTCCTGCATCACAACCCGACGAACCCGCATTGGCCCAATCGCGATCGCTTCGTGCTGTCGAACGGTCACGGTTCAATGCTGCAGTACGCGCTGCTCCACCTGACCGGCTACGACCTGCCGATCGGTGAACTGAAGCGTTTCCGCCAGCTCGGTTCGAAGACCGCTGGCCATCCGGAATTCCATCACACGCCCGGCATCGAGACGACCACCGGTCCGCTCGGCCAGGGTCTCGCTAACGCCGTTGGTTTCGCGATCGCCGAGGAAGTCCTCGCCGCACGCTTCAACCGTCCCGGCCACGACATCGTCGATCACCACACCTTCGTCTTCGTCGGTGATGGTTGCCTGATGGAAGGCATCTCGCACGAAGTGTCCTCGCTCGCCGGCACGCTCAAGCTCGGCAAGCTCGTCGCGGTTTACGACGACAACGGCATTTCCATCGATGGCGAAGTCCACGACTGGTTCACTGACAACACCGCCGAGCGCTTCCGCGCTTACGGCTGGAATGTCGTCGTTGGTGACAACGACAAGCCGGTCGACGGTCATGACGCCGAAGCCATCAAGAAGGCGCTCGCCGCCGCTACGTCGCAGAGCGAAAAGCCCTCGCTGATCATCTGCAAGACGATTATCGGTTTCGGTTCGCCGAACAAGGAAGGCAAGGAATCCTCGCACGGCGCCGCGCTGGGCAAGGATGAAGTCGCTCTCGCCCGCAAGCAGCTGGGTTGGGAATACGGTCCGTTCGAAATCCCGCAGGCCATGTACGACTCGTGGAGCGCGAAGAAGAGCGGTGCCGAATCCGAAAAGGCCTGGAACGACAAGTTCGATGCCTACGCCAAGGCCTTCCCGGAGCTCGCTGCCGAGCTGAAGCGTCGTCTGGTGGGTGAGCTGCCGGCCAACTGGAAAGAAGGCGCGGCCGCCTTCATCAAGAAGCTGCAGACCGAAGGTCCCGTCGTCGCTTCGCGCAAGGCATCGCAGATGTCGCTCGACGCTTTCGGCCCGCTGCTCACCGAACTCATCGGTGGCTCCGCCGACCTTGCTCCGTCGAACCTGACGATCTGGAAGGGCTCGAAGAACATCGCCACCGGTGGTGCCGAAGGCAACTACATCCACTACGGCGTGCGCGAGTTCGGCATGACGGCGATCTCCAACGGTATTGGGCTGCACGGCGGCTTCATTCCGTACGACGCGACCTTCCTGGTGTTCTCCGATTACGCCCGCAATGCGGTGCGCATGTCGTGCCTGATCCCGGCACACACGATCCACGTGTACACCCATGACTCGATCGGTCTGGGCGAAGACGGCCCGACCCATCAGCCGGTCGAACACATGGCTTCGCTGCGCCTGATCCCGAATAACCGTCTGTGGCGTCCGGCCGATGCGGTTGAATCGGCGGTGTCCTGGAAGATGGCGATCGAGCGCGCCGGTAACCCGTCGTGCCTGATCTTCTCGCGCCAGAACCTCAAGCACAATCCGCGCACCGACGAGCAGCTGGCGAACATCGAGAAGGGCGGTTACGTCCTCTGGGAGCCGTCGGAGAAGTTCAAGGCGATCATCATCGCCACGGGCTCCGAAGTGGGTATCGCCGTGGAAGCCGCACAGGCGCTGGGTGACCAGGGCGTGCCGGTCCGCGTCGTCTCCATGCCTTGCACGGAAGAGTTCGACGCGCAGCCGGTGGAATATCGCGAAGGCGTCCTGCCGTCGTGGTGCCGCGCCCGCGTTGCCGTTGAAGCGGCCAGCGTGGACTTCTGGTTCAAGTACGTTGGTTTGGACGGCAAGGTGATCGGCATGACGACCTTTGGTGCTTCGGCGCCGATCAATGACCTGTATGAGCACTTCGGTATTACGACGCCGAAGATTGTTGATGCGGTTAAGAGTGTGATCAAGTAAGCCGCTAAAGCGGCTCTGCTAACGAGAGAGGCCTCCGAAAGGAGGCCTTTTTTCGTTTGGCAAAAATAGTTTTCAGCGATCGCGCTTATTAAAGAGCGGTCTGACTAGAGCCGGTTCTGACGTCGATGGGACGCATTAGCGGCTCTGGCCAAACCGCGGCATGCTGGCCACTGTCTCCGGTCGTGCCGCGCTGGCCACTTGTCGCGTGTCCCGTGGCCTGAAGTGCAATAACCGCAGCGCGCACCGCCCATTCCGTTCCGATGCTGTAGCGCAGCGGGTGACTGAAACCGTTGGCGAGGGCCGTGCTGGGGCCCGGCGACGGATCCACGGCGCGCGAAAGCAGGGGTGCGCGCCACGACTGATCGCGGGTGGTCGAGACAGGTGGCGAGATGCTCCAGGGGCCCGGTGCCAGGACCGCATCCTGCGCGGCATTCGCACTGAGGGGTAGTGCCACAGCGACAGTAAGTCCGAACGCGATACTGACGAAACGCATAACTCCTCCATGAATCGTTCGCTCGACTGGGTCGGATCGGATCTTACGCTTGGTCACCGTGCGAAGGAAATGCCGCCTTCCGCCGGAGTTTACGGCCGGTGGCGTGTCATCGCGTCGCACTGCCTCCAGTCACCCCGGCAGTGCAGGGGAACACTCCCTCTGACGGGGCTCCTGTCATGGGCACTCATGAAGACGGGCGCGACACGAAGTCGCCGATACAACGGAAGGAGTGCGCCGGGCGTTGTCCAGTTGATTTGTCCTGGGGTTATGACGACGGCTTGGCCCAGTTCGTTTATCGTGAATGCCCGATTTGGGCCATTGCTTCGAGTGCTCCAGATCGGGCGCCGGGCGCGATCGTAGAGAACGAAGTTACCGTCTCCCTGCATATCGGCAGTCGCTGCTCCAAGGCCAGTGGTGTTCGTTGACCAGATTGCGCGCAAGGGTGCCGCGTTTCGATAGACGACAAAATTGCCGTCGTGTTGAAGCGTTGCGAGGTAGTGACCCTCATCGGAATACATCACTTCGCCGGCGACGAGTCTCTCGCCAGGTTGCAACACGCGAGCCGCCGCGTTTTGTCCGTGCGCTAACGCTACGAGTGAGAGGCAAGCGATCACAAGAGGGCGGGTCCGATTGACCATGGGTTCGTTCTTCCTTTTCGTTTGCTAAGTCCCACGAGGGGAGCCGATACGTTAGTGACGGCAGCCTCACAGCGGTAACGTCCACCTACGCCCTTGCATGTCAGTGAGTTGTTTCGCACTGCGTCATCCGTTCCCTGTGCATTCGGCGTCATCGCGGACATCACCCTGGTTACGTTCTTGGGGCGGGAAGGACGCTTGCGGCCTGGAGATGGGAATCGCGCGCTGGGATAGCGCTACGCGGCACCTTTCTAGGGAGCGCGGCACGTCTGGTAACCTTTACCTCTCCGGGCCCCTGAAACCTTCGTTCATGACACCGACCCCCCAACGCCACGCGTACCTCCCGTACGTCGATGGACTGCGAGCGATCGCGGTCATCGCGGTCGTGCTGTATCACCTTAATCCGGCATGGTTGCCGGGCGGGTTCGCGGGCGTCGACATCTTCTTCGTGATCTCGGGCTTTGTCGTGGCGGCATCGGTGGGCGAGCGTGAGCGCACGTCGCTTCCCTCGTTCATCACTTACTTCCTCTCACGGCGCATGCTGCGCATCGCCCCCGCGCTGATCGTCTGCCTGCTGGTCACCGGGCTGGTCGCGGCGGTGTTCATCCCCGACGCCTGGCTGAGCGAGAGTAACCAGCGCACCGGGAAGTACGCGTTCTTCGGCTTCGGCAACCTGATGCTGGCGCGCTTCGGCAACGACTATTTCTCGCCGATTTCCGAGTACAACCCGTACACGCATACGTGGTCGCTGGGCGTGGAAGAGCAGTTCTACCTGCTGTTCCCGATCATCTACTGGCTGTGGAGTTTTCGGGGGCGCCTACGCGGCATCGTTGCCGGTTTCTTCGTCCTGGGTGGGGCGTGGTCCTTTGCACACGCCATGGGCATGGGCTCCGTCGACCACGCCGCTGCCTTCTATCTGCTGGCGAGCCGGTTCTGGGAACTGGCTGTGGGTGTGCTGCTGTATCTGGGCATGTCCATAGCCGGAAGACGGTTCGATGCGTTCGAACCGAAAACGCCGCGATGGCTGCTGCCCGTCACCGCCCTGGCGTTCGTGGCGCTAGTCGTAAGCCTCGTCATATCTCAGCCGAACACCTTTCCGGCGCCGGGCGCCGTGTTGCCGGTGCTGGCGACGGTTGCCTTGCTCGGTCTGTTGCACGGCCGGCCGATGGACTTCCCGTTCGTCCGTGCGCTCACATGGCATCCGATGCTTCGCATCGGTCGCCTGTCGTACTCGCTTTACCTGTGGCACTGGCCCGTCTTCGTGCTGTTCCGGTGGACAGTGGGCACGGGTTCGCTCGCTACCCGCGTGGCCGCCCTGGCCATCGCCGTGATCCTCGCCGTGCTCTCGTGGCGCTACGTGGAAACGCCGGTACGGCGCGCGCACCGGTTCAAGGTCATGCCACGTATTGCCGTGGTTGCCTGTGGCATCGTGGCGCTCTATGCCGGCATGTGGATCAGTGGGTGGGTCGATCGACGCCAGCCGGTGCTATCGGTCAGTTCCGTGTCGCGTCATGCCGACGACTGGTATCCGTCACGCAAGGCGACGGTGACGAACGCGGCCGGATGCTCGGTGACGCCGGTGCGCGAGCCAGTGGGGGATGGCTTTCGCGTTGTCTACCAACGCGAGGCGTGCGTCGCTCCCGTAACGGCACCGGAAGTCTTCGCTATCGGCGACTCGCATGCTATGGCTTACGGCACGATGTTCAGCGAGTACGCATTGGACACAGGTGCAAAAGTCATCCTCTACAACAATGCCGGTTGCCCCTTCCTGAGCTTGCAGCCGTGGCGCGAGCACACGCCGCGTTGCCTTAAGGCAGCGGGGCAGGCGCTGCAACACATGTTGTCGCATTTGGGGGCGGGCGATGTCGTGTTCATGCCGTCGCTGCGCGTTCCGCGTTTCGTGGATCAATGGGATCGTCTGCCGCAGGACGATATTGCCGAGCGAATTTTCGGCCAGGCTGCAAAAACGGAACGCGACACTGCCGTGCGCGAGGGAGCGGCCGTACTCCAGCAGATCCGGGCCACCGGTGCGCGGACCATGCTCGAAGCCCCGGACCTGGTGATGAAGGCGCCCCTGTTTCGTTGCGCCGATGTGTGGACGCTGAGTAATCCTGTATGTGCCGATGGCACCTCGGTGAATCGCGCCGAGTTCGAGCGGCTCCGTGCGCCCATGCTCGGGTCGATCCAATCCCTCGCCAGAGACGTGGCGGGCCTCCCGCGTTTGGGACCCCTTCCCGGTACTCTGCCCCGAGGGCGTGGAGTGCAACGGTTTCCTCGACGGAAAGCCGCTGTTCTTCGATGGCGATCACCTGAGCGGCTTCGCCAATCGCCTGCTATTGCCTTCGTTCACCCAAGCCGTTCGTCAGCTCCAATCCGGGACCGACGCACCGATCGCTGCGACGGCCGACTGACATCGTCGCGACTTTTTGCGCGCGCCCGGCACGTGGTGCGAAGAATCTTGCGCGGGACGCACGCGCCTTGATCGGGCAGAATGTGGAGCGATAGCCTGATCGCATCGGCGATCGAGAAAGGAAAACCAACTTACATGTACCTGGAACATCAGGCGGCGGCCTTCGACGAATTTCTCGCACAGAACACGTCCTTCTGGACCGAACACGGCGGCGCCGCAGTTACCGGACGCTGTATCTACGTCGATCTGGCGCACGACAATCCTACATACCTGCTGACAAACCTCTGGATCGCGAAGTACGTCCAGCGGCGGCTTGGCACACGCTTGGTCGGACTGACCGTGTCGTCGATCAAGGGGGCACCGCATTTCGACGCCGTCGCCGTCCGGCGCCTTGCAGAGTCATTCCTTGTCGACGAAGTGCGCTCCATCGACGACGATGCTTTCGAGGATGTGGAACTGGCCGAGGCGTTTGTCCGGGCGGTCGAAGGGCTCAAGGGGCATGCCTTGCGCCAGGCGGTGCTTTCATTCGCGAGCGCCGTCGACCCGGACATCGGTTGGGTGCTGTACGACTCCTGGATACGTCAGGAGATGATTGGCAGCTTCAATGAGCCTTCCCCCGAACTCATAGCGTGCGCCAGGCGGCTCCTTCGGGCGCGTCGCGGTACCCGCGCCGTGATGGCGGAGCAGCCCATCGCTGCAAGTGTCGTCGGCCACTATCACTACAGTCCCTACGCATGGATGGCCCGCGAGGCGGTCGCCAACGGCGCCCCGGCATATTTCCAGTCACTGCTGCTGCCGGTGAGTCTGCGCCGCTTCAGGACACTTGAAGATTTTCGCCGAGGGCGCAGCGTCGATTTCGTGCAGCGTTACCATGAAGACGTGCGTAGCAAGCTGCGCGATGAGCAGCTCGATTCGTTCAGTCGACGAATGTTCGATGTGCAGGGCGGCGTTCGGCAGTTCTTTCGGACGATGACGCAGGCTGCAACGATCGATTCCCGCGACGACGCGCTGCGGCACCTTTCTCTGGATCCTGCGCTTCCCACGGTTTGCATCTATGTACCTGCGCTGTGCGGGCCACCGCATTGCTTCGGTCCTCTGGCCTTCGATGACAACGGAGACTGGCTCAAGGTCTCGCTAGGCATTGCTACGGAAACGCCTGCAGTCAACTTCCTCGTCAAAGTGCATCCGCAGGACGCTACTTACGATGTATCCGGCCTGGTTGCACGTTGCGCTGCTACGTTCGGCGGCCACGCCAATATCAGATTCCTCGATCCGGATGTCCCTCCCAATCAGGTCGCGGCCATGTGCGACCTCGCCGTCACGGTCAGCGGCACGCCGGGCTACGAACTGGCGGCCCGTGGCGTGCCAACGCTGGCCGCGGGTCCGAGCCGATACAGCGGGCTGGGTTTTTGTATCGATGCCACTTCGCTGGATACTTATCGTGCGTGGCTCTCGGATCCGCGTAAGGCGGTCGTCAGCAAGGCCGATATGCGTGACGCACTGGCCTTCATGTTTTTTGAGATGTCCGCGGCGCGGTCACAGTCGATCTTCCTGCCCGCCATGCGATTCATCGGCACGGCGGAATTCTGGATCGAAGGTACACGTCGATTGCGTGCGGGCCTGCCTGAAGAAGACGCGCTGTGGCGCAACCTGTCGTACATGCTCGATGCCGATCTGCCGTTTCTCCTCAATGTCGACATCGTCGCCAGCGATGCCACGCCGCCGCCTTCGCGCACCAGCGCCGAAGTAGGACTTGCCGGGTTGCACGCGCTTGGTCTGCAAGGCCAACGTCGCCTGGAGCACGCACTACGAGATGCACAGCAAGTGGTAAAGGGTATCGACGCCGAACGTGAAAGGACGGCGGTATTCATGGCGGCGCTACTCGGCCCGGAGCGGGTCCTGCGATTCGGCGCAGGGCAGCCTGGAAATGTCTTTCTGGGGCAGGGCTGGAGCGCTCCGGAGGAAGGCGGTATCTGGACAGACGGCGGAATCGCCGGAATCGAGCTGCCTTCGTTACCTTCCGGGGTCGTTTATGTCATGGAATGTTACGGCTATGCGACAGCGGAATCGCCGGAGAGGACGCTGCTCCTCCAATGCAACGACGGGCCCAGAGTTGCGGCTAGCCTGCGACTGGGCGAAGGCCCGAAGGAAGTTCGCCTCCCAGCGGGAAGTTCTGCGGGCTCTACGAAATTTCGTATTTTCGTTGAAAATCCGTTGGTTCCCGAAGAAGGTACGCGCCGTCTAGGACTCTGGCTCCAGGCCATCAGGGTGCAGCCAGCGCATTGACCGGGCGCGGAATATCGTGAAGCGTGGGTAAAGATGTCAACGGTGTGGCGGGTTGGGCGTTGCAATAAAAGGTTCACAAACCTTACGCTTTTTTTTTAGGGCGTTGGGGGTGATTCCCGCTCAATCATTTGCACCGAGACTATGGATATGTCTGAAAAAACTGGACCGACACGTGTCGTAGGCGACCGCCGCGCGCTGGATTACGGCACGACCTCCGCGTTCTTCGAAGCTCGTGGACGTGTTGCTGGCGATAACCCCCTCACCGCCACGATGTATCAGAGCGCGGATCTTGCGACCCGTCGTGATGCCGAGGAAAAAGCCAGGATTTTGCCGCTTCTGAGTGTTGCCGCAGCTGATCGTGTCCTCGATCTTGGCTGTGGGACCGGACGCTGGGCAGAAGCGATTGCCCCAGGCGTCGATGCGTATTTGGGTATAGATTTCTCTGAAGCTCTGCTCGACGTTGCTCGCACCCGCGCGCCGAAAGCCGTATTTCAGTCGATGAACGTGGCTGCGCTCGACGCGACGGCGCTGGCGCTGCCGGCTCCGTTCACCGTCATAATCTGCTCTGGCATTCTCATTTACATCAACGATGACGATATTCGCGCCCTGTTTCGTGCGATTTCGTCGGTTGCCGCAGCTTCGTGTCGTATCTACCTGCGCGAACCCATGGCGGTCGACAAGAGGCTCACCCTCGACCGTCATTGGTCGGACGAGCTGCAGGACCATTACAGCGCCATCTACCGCACCCGCGACGAATACCTGGAACTGTTCGCGGATCTCGCGGGATTCCAGGTGCGCGACGAAGGCGAGCCCTTCTCCCAGGAATTGCAGAATCGTGCCGACACGCGGCAGCGCTACATGCTGCTCTCGCGGTCGTCGGATCGATGAGTACGCAGTTCTGCTTCGACCTGGATGGCACCATCAGCCGCCAGGAGATCCTTCCCGCGATCGCGTCCGAGGTCGGCCTTTCCGAAGAGATCGCACTGCTTACCAGCCTCACGATGCGTGGGTTGGTGCCGTTCGAGAGCAGCTTTCGCCTTCGTTGCCGGATTCTCAGGGAAGTGCCGGTGAGCCGGGTGCGGGAGATCGTGGCGGATATACCACTCGACTCACACGTCGAGGAATTCATCCGGCTCAACCGCGAACGTTGCGCCATCGTGACCGGCAACCTTGACGCCTGGGTAGGTGGACTGATTGAGCGCCTCGGGTGCCGCGCTTTCACATCGAAGAGCCGGGTCCAGGACGACCGGCTCGATGGCGAGGCAAGCATGTTGCGCAAGAGCGAGGCCGTAGGCGCCCTGCGTAGGCAAGGCGCGGGGCTGGTCGTCGCTGTCGGAGATGGTTTCAACGATATTCCCATGTTCGAGGCTGCCGATGTCGGTGTCGCCTTCGGCGGCGTGCATCCACCCGTCGTTGAAGTGGTCGAACAGTCCAATTACGTTGTGTACGGAGGAGAGGCCCTTTGTCGGCTATTGAACACGTTGTGATCGCAGCGGCTGGTCTTGGTAGCCGTCTAGGGCATGGTTTGCCAAAGTGCCTTGTCGAAATCGACGGGGTGACGCTGATCGAAAGGCAGCTCGCGCTTTTCGCGGATGTCCGGGATATTCGCGTCGTCGTCGGATACATGGAACACGCGGTCATCGAGGTTGTCAGCCGCCTGAATCGCAATGTGATCTTCGTGCGAAACCCCGACTTTCGAACCACGACTACCCAGGACAGCTACGCCCTCGGTGCGGAAGGCCTGGAGGGGCGATGCGTCTTTCTGGACGCCGATATCATCTTCGAGGCGGAAAGTCTTTCGCGCTTCATGGAGGCAGCGCGACGCAGCGAACTCACCGTTGGTGTTACCGAGGCGAAGACAGATGATGCCGTCTACGCCAAGGTCGAGTTGGCGCCCGACGGACGGATGCAAGTGGTCGGGTTCGCGCGCGACGAGGCAGCCACCTACGAGTGGGCGAACATTGTCTGCGCGCCCGCCAGCGCGTTCTATCGGGGCCGCGGTCCCGTCTTCGAAACACTTAGTGAGTACCTCCCTGCCTTTGCCCACTCGGTCGTGAGTTACGAGATCGATACCGAGCAGGATCTGGCGCGGGCCAAGGAATATCTGCGTAGCGTGGCTTGAGCCTCAACAGGGAGGCGCTACGGTCCGGCGTAAGGATAGGCCTGGTCGATATCGCAACTTTAAGCGACGCAGCCTTGTTACGCTTCGCAGCTGACGAAGCAACGCGCCCGACATGACTGCATCCACACGCCACGCCTATTTTCCTTTCATTGATGGTCTCCGGGCCATCGCCGTCGTCTCTGTTGTTCTCTACCACCTGAAGGCCACGTGGCTTCCTGGCGGGTTTGCGGGCGTCGACATCTTCTTCGTCATTTCGGGCTTCGTCGTGAGCGCGTCGGTGGGTTTGCGCCCGGCGGAGTCTATGCCTTCGTTCGAGCTGTACTTCCTCGCGCGTCGCCTGCAACGGATCGCCCCGGCGCTCATTGCATGCCTGCTGCTGACGGCCGCGGTGTCGGCCCTCATCATTCCCGATGCCTGGTTGAGTGAAAACAACCAGCAGACGGGGCTGTACGCGTTCTTCGGATTCAGCAACTTCATTCTTTCGCACAATCCGAACGCGTATTTCTCGCCGATCTCCGAGTACAACCCCTACACGCACACCTGGTCGCTGGGTGTCGAAGAGCAGTTCTATCTGCTCTTCCCGTTGCTGTTCTGGGCATGGTTGCGGGGTGGGCGCTGGCGGTATGGGGTGGTCGCAACCTTTGGTCTGCTTGGCGTGGCGTCTTTGGGGTATGCGCTCCGCGAGCGCGGTATCGATGCTTCGGCCGCGTTCTATCTTCTTCCTTCCCGCTTCTGGGAACTCGCCGCAGGAGCGTTGCTATATCAGGGGATGGCCCTCTCGGGCCGCCGCTTCGACGTTTCCACGACAGTGACGGCCCGCTGGTGGACGATGCCTGGCGCATCGCTTGGCTTCGTCGCCATGGCCTACGGGCTGTGGACCGGAGACCCGCAGATGTTCCCCGCTCCCGGCGCACTACTTCCCGTCGTGGGTACCGTCGCCGTACTGGGCCTCCTGCATGGGGCATCCGCAAAGGCGCTGCTGGTCCGCGCCCTGACGCTGGCCCCTATCCAGTGGCTGGGGCGGATTTCGTACTCGTTGTACCTGTGGCATTGGCCTGTTTTCGTATTCTTTCGCTGGACGTGCGGACTGGATACGCCGCTCGCGCAGTTCGCCGCTACCTTCATCGCCATCGTGCTTGCCCACGCATCATGGCGATTCATCGAAAACCCGCTCCGCCGCGCGGCGTGGATTCGCACTGCTCCGCGACTCGCTATCGTCGTCGGTGGCGGCTTCGTCCTGATGGCCGGTGCCGGTGTCCAGCGATTCGTCAACCATCATCAGCAACGGATTTCGTTGAGCCAGGTCGGGCGCCACGCCGATGACTGGTATCCCACCCAGGAACTGCCGGCGCACTCGTCCGACGGTTGCAGGGTGACCCAGACGGCGGCGCAGGTCGGTGACGGTGTTCGGATCACTTACCAGCGAACGGGATGTGCCGCCCTCGCGACAGCGCCCGACGTGGCCGCCATTGGGGACTCTCACGCTCTTGCCTTCGCGTCGATGTTCTCAGCATATGCATTACAGACGGGCGCGACAGTCAATCTCTACAACAATGCCGGTTGTCCGTTCCTCAGCCTGCAGCCCTGGCGTGAGCAGGCGGCGCCGTGCCCGGCAAGCGCGAAGGCAGCACAAAACGATATCCTGGCCCGCCTGAAACCGGGCGACGTGGTCTTCCTGCCGTCCCTGCGCATGCCGCGCGTCGTCGATCAGTGGGCGCGATCGCCTGATGCCATTGTGCAGAACCAGGTCTTCGGCAAGGACGCAGTCGAAGGGCGCGAGAGCGCCGTTGCGGCAGGGACGGCCATTCTGGCGTCATTCCATTCGCGTGGCGCCAATACCGTAATCGAAGCACCCAATCTCATCCTCAACTCACCGGCATTCCGCTGCGCGGACGTCTGGACGCGGAGTAATCCGATTTGCGTTGGTGGCTCCACAGTCGATCGCGCGGCCTTTGTAAGGCTGCGTCAGCCCGCGTTCGACGCGGTGAGCCGCCTGGCCGCCGGCGTTCCCGGAAGCCGCGTGTTCGATGCCTTCCCGATTCTCTGCCCGGCTGGCCCCGCCTGCGACACCTACCGCGACCGGCGTCCCCTGTTTTTCGACGGCGACCATGTGAGTGCTTACGGCAACAGCTTGCTCCTGCCTTTCTTCGAGGACCTCATGCGCGAGACGGGCTCACCTCGCGCGAAACGCGGCTAGGGCAGCGGCTGCAGCAATGTGTTGAGAATGTCACGGGATCCATCGATCCGTTGCAGATGCGGATAGCGCAGCGGACCCGTCGGCTTGACGTTGACGGTCGACGTCGTCCCGTCAGTGGTGACAGCCAGTCGGAGGGGCGCGGGGTGCAGGACTTTAAGTGCGTCATCGAGGAGTTCGGGAGAAAAAGCTTTTCCGTATACAGCGTCGATCCGCGAACCGGGGGCGAGGCCCGCGCGAAATGCAGGCCCGTTCCACGAGACAGTCTTCACCACGCCACCCTTGCCGATCGTGAGCCCGATGGCGCTAGAGAAATCGCGCGCCCCGGCATCGATCTCACTCTGCTTCGAGTACTCCGACGGCGTTCCGTCGAAGACCAGGCGGTAGCCCTCGTGCTCGAGCCCGTCGATCACGTGTGCCGGATCGTGCGTGTCGAGACGTGAGCGCAGGAACGTGGCCCAGTCATCGGGAGCGATTTGCTGCAGGGCTGCGCAGACATCGTTGAAGGTATATGTCGAAGTCGTCATGTCGGCTTGCTTGCCACTGCCGAAGAAGTCTCGCGCAAAGTCGTCGAGGCTCTTGCTGTCGTGGGTCTTCTCACGAATCTCCGCATCGACGGCAAGCCAGAGGAGGACGCCTTCGCCGTAATAGTCCTCGCGGCGTTGCCAGTCCCTCCATGACAGCGGGTGGCCGGCAGCGATCAGTGGATCGTTCGTACTGTCCTGCAAGGTTTTCCACTCGCGTCCGCTCTGGCTAAGAACGCTCGCTGCGCCCACCGCAAGGGCATCGAGGGTTTCCTGCTTTGTGCGCAGTCCGGAACGCGCGGCGAGCACACGTCCCCAGAACTCGGTCTGCCCCTCGTACACCCATAGCAGGCTGCCGCGCATGGGCTCGTTGAACGTGGCCGACCAAAGGTCCGCAGGCTGCCGATAGCGGCCGTTCCACGAGTGAACGAATTCATGGGCGAGCAGGTCGCGGTCGACAAGGTAGTTCTCGTTGTGCCGGAAGAAATCCGGAGGAAGCACGTCGCTGCTCGACTGTGCCTGCTCGATGCCGCCGGGTCCGGGCAGGTCGTTGCTGAGGGCGAGCATGAAGTCGTAGTGGGCGTAGTGGCGTACCGGGAGGAGTTTTCGTGTCTGTTCCACCATGGCGCGAAGGAGACCCAGCTGGCCAGCATCGATTTTGACGTCGTCGGTGTTCGAAGCGAGCGTGGTCAGCCGTACCGGCGCATCGCCAAGGGCGCCTAGGTCGTATCGCTGCACGTGACGACCCGCGAACACCGGCGAATCGACCAGGGTCTCCAGTGACGTCGTGGTAAAGGCGCCGACTTCTCCCTTCTTGTCCTCGAGTGCGGTGACATAGGCGTAGCCCGACGGCAGCGTCAGATGCGCGTCCACCGGGATATTCCGAACGAACCAGCCGGCGGGGTAGAGCACCACGCTCTGCCATGGCACCGTGACGATGTCCGGTGTCGTCGTCACCAGACCCTGGCGTGAGGAGAAAGGCGACAGGTACTGGAAGTCCAGATCGAGCGTCTCGGCGCCCGAGGGGACATCCACATGGAAGGCAAAAGGATTGACCGTATCGCGCTGCCAGGCGAGAGGTCGGCCTTGCGCACGAATCGTGAGTCCCGCCAAGGCAGTTGCCGATGCGGTCGGCGCGTGGCTGCCGGTTTCCCACTGCGGATAAAGCAGTGTTACCGGGCCGCCTGCCTGTACCGGCATCGTCTCGTGCACACGGTAGATGCGCTGCGCAGTGTCCGTGGCATCGACGTGCAGTCGGATTACGCCCGTGAACGGGCTATCGCGCGGCGCGGGAATCGACGGCGGGTGGGGCAGCGGCTGCGGCCCCTCCGATGCGTGCGCCGAGGCGGCGGTGATCAGGGCGAGAACGACGAACCGACCGATACCCTGCATGACGCGCCAGCCTGAGTTGTATGTGGAACGATGCTTCTACCGTTGGGCAGGTTAATCGGCCATGACCGCCGCAGTGACCTTCGCAATATCGGCAGGCGTGCCTACGACCTTCCATGCGCCAGCGCCTTCGAGCTCTTCGCGATCGCCGAAGCCCCAGAGCACGCCGATACCGCGCACGCCGTTGGCCACAGCACCTTCCATGTCATAAAGACGGTCGCCAATCATGATCGTGTCTTCCGCCGGCTGGCCAAAGTCGGCAAGGGCAGCCGCGATCATCGTGGCTTTCTCGCTGTGCGACGTAGACAGGTCAGGGGCGTAAACGCGCTCGAACAGATGGCCGAAGGGCAGGTGGGCGATGATCGGCCCCGCGTGCGGAAGCGGCTTACTGGTGACGACCGCTAGCCGATGGCCGGCTGCGGACAGCGAGGCGATCAGCTCGGGAATGCCTTCGTACACCGTGTGCTCCGACCAACCCACGTCGCGGAAGCGATCGCCGTACGCGGCGACGGCAGCTTCAATGCGCTCGTTGTCGTCGCCGAGAATGGCGGCGTAGCTCACACGCAGCGGCGGCCCCACCCAGGCACGCAGGGCGGCGTCATCGGGCGCCTCCGCGCCGACGGCCGCCAGGGAATGGCGGACGCCGGCGAAGATGCCGATTTCGGAATCGATGAGGGTGCCGTCGAGATCGAAGAGGTACAGCATTACTTCTTGTCCGCGCGGGCTTTGAGCGCCGCAACTGCCGGCAGCTCCTTGCCTTCGAGGAATTCGAGGAAGGCGCCGCCACCGGTGGAGATGTACGAAACGCCGTCTTCGATGCCGTACTTGTCCACGGCAGCCAGTGTGTCACCGCCGCCAGCAATGGAGAAAGCCTTCGACGCGGCGATGGCGCGCGCGAGCGTCTCGGTACCCTTGCCGAACGCGTCGAACTCGAACACGCCGACCGGGCCGTTCCACACGACGGTGCCGGCCTTGGCGATCAGCTCGGCGTAGCGCTTGGCGGTGTCCGGGCCGATGTCGAGGATCATCTCGTCATCCGCAACGTCGCTGACGTTCTTGACCGTGGCCTTGGCCGTGGCGGAGAACTCGGTGGCGACCACCACGTCGGTCGGCACCGGTACCTCGGCTCCGCGCGACTTGGCGTCGGCCATGATCTTCTTCGCGATGTCGAGCAGGTCGGCTTCGACCAGCGACTTACCGACCTTGTGGCCTTCGGCGAGGATGAAGGTGTTGGCGATGCCGCCGCCGACGATCAGCTGATCCACGCGGCCTACGAGGTTCTGCAGCAGCTCGAGCTTGGTCGAGACCTTGGAGCCGGCGACGATGGCGAGCAGCGGCTTGTCCGGGTTTTCCAGCGCCTTGCCCAGCGCGTCGAGCTCCTTCGCCAGCAGCGGACCCGCAGCGGCGACCGGCGCGAAACGGATCACACCGTGCGTGGACGCCTGGGCGCGATGCGCGGTACCGAACGCGTCCATGACGAAGACATCGCACAGCGCGGCGTACTTCTTCGAAAGCGCTTCGTCGTCCTTGCCTTCGCCGACGTTCATGCGGCAGTTCTCCAGCACCACCACCTCGCCTTCGGCGACGTCCACGCCATCAAGGTAGTCACGCACCAGGCGCACGTCCTTGCCGAGCTTCTTGCCGAGCCATTCGGCGACCGGCTTGAGCGAGGACGCTTCGTCGAACTCGCCTTCCTTGGGACGGCCCAGGTGAGAGATGACCATGACCTTCGCACCGGCGTCGCGCGCGGCGACGATGGTCGGCAGGGAGGCATCCAGGCGCTGGGTGGAGGTGATCTTCCCGTTTTCCACCGGGACGTTGAGGTCCTCGCGGATCAGCACGCGCTTGCCGCGCAGGTCGAGGTCTTGCATGCGGATGACGGACACGTTGGACTCCAGCTTCGGTTCGGAGAAACGCCCATTGTATGTGGGAGCCGCTTCAGCGGCGATAATTGCCCGGTCCGCAGAAGGAACCGACATGTCCCTCGTCCTCTATACCTACTGGCGCTCCAGCGCCGCCTACCGCGTCCGGATCGCCCTGAACCTCAAGGGGCTGCCGTATGAGGCCCGCCCGGTTCATCTGTTGACCGACGGCGGCGAGCACCTGAAACCTGCCTACTGCGACATCTCGCCCCAGGCCCAGCTGCCGACCCTGCTCGATGGCGATCGCACGATCCGCCAGTCCATGGCCATCCTCGAATATCTGGATGAGACACGTCCGGAAGTGCCCCTCATGCCCACCGATCCACTGGGCAGGGCTCGCGTCCGCGAACTCATGCAGGCCGTGGGCACGGATATTCACCCGCTGGGCAACCTGCGGGTGCTGAGGGCAATCGAGGCGGGGTTCGGGGCGGACCAGGAGGCCAAGGCGGTGTGGTCGCGGCGGTGGATCAAGAAAGGCTTCGATGGGATCGAGGCTTTGTTGGCACGGGGGCAGACCGGGCAGTTCAGCCATGGCGACACGCCGACCCTGGCTGACTGCTGCCTGGTGCCGCAGTTTTACAACGCGGTGCGCTGGGGGGTGGATCTGGAACCGTACCCGACGATCCGGCGGGTGGTCGAGGCGTGCCAGGTGCTGGAGGCGTTCAAGCAGGCTGCGCCTGAGGCGCAGCCGGACGCTCAGTGACAGGGCAAATCTTTGTGTGGCGGGGCTTTGTATGGGGGGCTTTGTGTGGGAGCAACTGTCTTTTTCAGACAGCCGCCTCATGCCGCCAGCCGACCTGGTCACGGACCATCGCATTGATCGCCGTGATCAGCCATCGCATGCAGGCGACGAGAGCCACCTTGGCCACTTTTCCTCGCGCCCGTAGGGCGCGGTAGCGCTCTCCGAGGGCGCTGCCTTTGGTTCGGATGGCTCCCCAAGCCGCCATATACAGCGCGCGCCGCACGATCCAGCGGCCGGCACGCACATGCCGGGCGCCGTCGCGGCGACCGCTCTGGTCGACGTAAGGCGCCACACCGACCAGGGCGGCAATCTGCTGCCGTGTCAGCTGGCCCAGTTCGGGTAAATACGCGATCAGCGTCGCTTGCACGACGGGTCCGACGCCCGGCACCTCGCGCAATCGCGATGCCGGATCAACGTCCTTCGTCGCCGTTGCAATCTGTCGGTCCAGGTCGCGGATTTGCATGCTGGCCGCATCGATCATGGCCTGTAACGCTTGGCGAGCCGCCGTCAGCCTCGTCTGCTTCAGCCGCCGGAAGTTATCGTCGCGCTGGCTCACCATCTGCAAACGGCAACGTACCAGCTCGGCCAGGTCGGCGCGCTCGGGTGCCGGCGTCTGATAAGGCTGCGGCGTGATATGCGCGGCCATCCGCGCCAGGATCTGCGCGTCGAGCGAGTCGTTCTTGGCGAAACGCCCCATCGCTCTTGCGTAAGCCGTGGCGCGATGCGATGCCAGCCGGGTGACGCAATAACCCGCTTGCGCCAAGGCATCGACGATGCCTCGCTCGTAACCGCCCGTCGCTTCGATCGCGATATGCGGCACGTCCAAAGGCGCCAGAACGTGCAGTAAAGCACGGTGGCCTTCGGCCGTATTAGCGAAGCGCTCGCAGCGCTCCCCAGGAAAAAAACCCACGTCCAGCATGGATTTACCGGTGTCGATTCCTACATGGATGCTCATGACTTCACTCCGGAGTACGATCGGAAGTGAGAGCACCTCCACCATGCCCCGGCTTGTGAATTCGAGGTACGACTCGGGCAACTGTTCGGGCTATTGGTGGAGGGAGTGCGGCAGCCCCAGCTCCCACACGTGCTCGCAGCACCGCCGATGACGGGCTTGCCGCACTCCGCTCTCACCCCTAAGCCTACGCCGGTCCTAAGACACAAGCCGATTTATCGGCGATTGGCGTTACCGCTTCACCGCTTCGTTGGCTTTTCGCCGCTGAAGCGGCTCCCACAGATCCCCTTTTCGCCGCTGAAGCGGCTCCCACATTTCCCTTAAACGCCGATGCCGTAGGGATCGCTCGAGGCGAACTCGTTGCTGGTTGAACCCTCGGACAGGCGGATCTTCAGGGCCAGGCCATCGCGCGAGTCGGCCTTGTTCAGGGTTTCCTCGAGGGTGATGTACCCGTCCTTGTACAGCCGGTACAGCGACTGGTCGAAGGTCTGCATGCCTTCCTGCAGGCTGCGGTCCATGGCGTCCTTCACCTCGTGGATCTGGCCGCGACGGATCATGTCGCGGATCAGCGGGGTATTGAGGAGCACCTCGGTCGCCGGCATGCGACGGCCGTCCTTGCCGATCACCAGGCGCTGGCTGATCACCGCACGCAGGTTCAGGGCCAGGTTCATCAGCACGTTCTTGTGCGAGGCCTCCTGGAAGAAATTCAGGATGCGCTCGAGGGTCTGGTCCGCATTGTTCGAATGCAGGGTGGCCAGGCACAGGTGACCGGTTTCGGAGAAGGCGATGGCAGCCTCCATGGTCTCCGTGTCGCGGATCTCGCCGATCATGATCACGTCCGGCGCCTCACGCATCGCGTTCTTCAACGCCTCGTGGTAGCTGTGCGTGTCCAGGCCCACCTCGCGCTGATTGATGATCGAGCGCTTGTGGCGGTGCAGGTACTCGATGGGATCCTCGATGGTAAGGATATGGCCCGAGCTGTTGTTGTTGCGGTGGTCCAGCATGGCCGCCAGCGTGGTCGACTTGCCGGAGCCGGTGGCGCCGACGCAGAGGATCAGTCCGCGCGGCTCCATGATCAGGTCACGGAAGATGGTCGGCAGGCGCAGCTCTTCCAGCGAGGGGATCTCGCTTTTGATCGCACGGATGACCATGCCGATCTCGCCGCGCTGCTTGAACACGTTGATGCGGAAGCGCCCGGCCTCTTTCACGGCCAGGGCCATGTTGAGCTCGAGGTCGCGCTCGAACTGGGGCACCTGCCCCTCGTCCATCAGCGAATAGGCGATTTTCTTGACCATGCCACTGGGCAGGCCCGTGTTTCCTAACGGGTAGAGCTTGCCTTCCACCTTGATGTTCACGGGGGCACCCGTCGTCAGGAACATGTCCGACGCGCCCTTGTCCACCATTAGCTTCAGGAAATAACCAATATCCACCTAAACCCCCGGGCATTCGCATTACAATCGAGACGAGGTCTCCCTAGACCTTCATATATCGACAATATCTCGCAAACCTGTAAGAGGATAACGAGTGATGGTGCACATCTTGCCGTCGAAAGCCCTTTCCAAGGGCCGCCGGCTCCTCGCCCTGGCCTCCTTAGGCCTGGCGATCGCTACGCTCGCTGGCTGTGCCAGCGCCCCGCCGCCGGACGGTGCCATGAATCAGGCACTTGCCCAGCTCCAGGCGGCGCGCGACGCCGGTGCTGCCGATTATGCGCCAGTCGATCTCGACTATGCGCAGGGTAAGTTCCGCCAGGCGCAAACCGCCATGGCGAGCCGCAAGTATGACGAGGCGGCCGTGCTGGCCGACGAGTCGCGAGCGGATAGTGAACTGGCCCGGGCCAAGGCCCGCCTGGGTGCCGCCCGTGCCCAGAACCAGACCAAGAGCCAGGAGAATTCGCGTATGCGCGTCGAGATGATCGACAACCACGCGAACGACACGGTGCCGATCCCGACCAACGTGCAGGAAACCGAAAGTGTCCTGCCCGAGGCGACCGACACCACGCCGCCGCCCGTGGGCGGACAGACCCAGCCGCTGAACGACCATCAGGGAGGCCAGTGATGAAGCGCACGACTATCCTCCTTTCCGCCCTGGTTCTTGCCGTGTTTTCGGCAGGGTCGGCCATGGCCGCCACGGACGACCTCGATATCCGCCGGCTGAACTCCAGCCTGGACCAGCTCTCGGCTGATCCCGTCCTCGGCGGGTACGCCCAGGCCGAACAGGCCCGGGCCCGCGAAGCGATCAATCAGATGGCGCAGTTCAAGCCCAAGGAAAAGGAACACGCGCACTATCTGTATATCGCAGAGCGTCGCGTGGACATCGCCAAGGCGATGGCCCAGTTCCAGGACGCGCAGAGCAAGTCGGCCCAGCTGGACCGCGAGCACGATTCCATCCTGCTCGAGGCCAGTCGCCTCGACGCGGAGATGGCACGTCGCCAGCTCGAGCAACAGCGCGCCCAGAACCAGATGATCCAGGAAGAGGCCGCCCGCCTGCAGCAGCAGGGCGTGGAGTACTCCCAGGCGCTGGATCAGGCCAAGGCCGAGGGCGACAAGGCCCGTCAGGTCGCGGCGGCGCAGGCCAAGGTCGCCAACGCGGCCAAGAAGCAGGCGGCCCTTGCCGAGGCCGCAGCGCGCGCCATGCGCGATGCCAGCTCCTCCGACGGTGCCGCCGACCCGGCGCCCACCCCGAAGCGAACGAAGAAAAGCAGCAACGGCAACTAAGGCAGCGACACCTGGGTACCTTGCCGGGTTGCCCTGTGGGAGCCGCTTCAGCGGCGATAGGGTGCTAGCGGATGAGATGCATGTTCCGCTTCGCAGGAATCGCCGCTGAAGCGGCTCCCACAGAAATCGGCCTGGGGCCCGCCACACGGCGGGCTCGAGGCTAATTCGCCGCGTAAACCGTTGCGCTCGCAACTATTTTTTCGTGGACGCGTTGAGAAAGATCGGTCTTGCGGCACCCCCTCGAGCGGAGTAGCTTCGAACTCCCGTCACGCGAAAAACACGTGATGGCCCTCCCCAACGCGAGGAGTTCGCTATGTTCGAAAACCAGCAGCGTGACGACGTCGAGAAGTTCATCCACGCCGATGCCGATACCCGTCGTCTCTTCTACCGCCACCAGGAACTCGACACCAAGCTGCATGACGCCAATATCGGCTGTCTGCCTATGGACGACCAAAGCCTGGCGGGTCTCAAGAAAGAAAAGCTGCAGGCCAAGGAGAAGCTCCAGCGAATGTGGGACAGCTGGCAGCAATCACGACACTGACCCGATCACCGGGTTCACTAATTCAGGAAAACGGGCACGGTAACGTGTCCGTTTTTTTATGGCCGGTCCCTACACCGTTTCGGATCGGCCGAGAAGCCGGGCATCGGTTCAGCGCGCCACCCTTTATCATGTGCGCCCATAGGGGCGGGGTCGCAGGGACCACGTCCGGAAAAAGACGGAGTTCCAATGAGTGTTCATGACAGCGTCCTCGATCTGATCGGCCACACCCCCATGGTGCGCGCCCAGCGTCTGGATACTGGCGTTTGCGAGCTCTTCCTGAAGCTGGAAAGCGCCAACCCCGGTGGCTCGGTGAAGGACCGCATCGGCATGTCCATGATCGAAGGCGCCGAGCGCGCCGGGAAGATCAAGCCGGGCGACACCCTCGTGGAAGGTACGGCTGGCAATACTGGCCTGGGCCTTGCCCTTGTCGCGCAGCAGAAGGGCTACCGCCTGGTGCTGGTCGTTCCCGACAAGATGAGCCGCGAGAAGATCTTCAACCTCAAGGCCATGGGTGCCGAAGTGGTGCTTACCCGCTCCGACGTGGCAAAGGGTCACCCCGAGTACTACCAGGACATGGCCGAGCGCATCGCGCGGGAAACGCCGGGGGCCTACTTCATCAACCAGTTCGGCAACCCGGACAACCCGCTGGCGCATCAGCAGACCACCGGCCCGGAAATCCTCGAGCAGATGGACGGCAAGGTCGACGCCATCGTCGTCGGTTGCGGTTCGTCGGGCACCATGAGCGGCCTTACGGCGTACCTTCGCGAGCACTCACCGCATACCCGTATCGTACTGGCCGATCCGGTCGGCTCCATCCTCGCCGAGTACATCAACGACGGCGTCCTGTCGGAGAAGTCGGGCAGCTGGATGGTCGAAGGCATCGGCGAAGATTTCCTGCCCTCGATCAGCGACTTCTCCATGGTCGAGAAGGCGTATGCCATCAGCGACAAGGAAAGCTTCCTTGCCGCGCGTGAGCTGCTGGCTAAGGAGGGCGTCCTCGGTGGTTCGTCCACCGGCACGCTGCTGTCCGCCGCGCTGAAGTATTGCCAGGAACAAACCGAGCCCAAGCGCGTCGTCACGCTGGTCTGCGACACGGGCAACAAGTACCTGTCGAAGATGTACAACGACTACTGGATGCTCGACAACGGCTTCCTCGAACGCGAGCGTTACGGCGATTTGCGCGACCTGATCCTGCGCCCTTACGCGCAGCGCGATACGGTCGTCATCAAGCCGGACGACATGCTGGTCACCGCCTACAACCGCATGAAGCTGTACGACGTCTCACAGCTACCTGTCATGGAGAGCGATCGCATCGTCGGCATCCTCGACGAATCGGACGTGCTGATGCACGTGCATTCGGACGAAGCCCGATTCCGCGATCCCGTCTCCACGGCCATGATCGCTTCGCCGGAAATGCTCCAGGTTCGCGAGCCGATCGATGCACTATTGCCCGTGTTCGAGAAGGGGCACGTGGCCATCGTCGTCGACGGCGAGCAGTTCCTGGGCCTGATCACCCGGATCGACCTGCTTAACTACCTGCGCCGCAAAGTCAATTAATTAAGGACAAGACCCATGTGTGGAATCGTCGCCGCCGTCGCGCAGCGTGATATCGCGCCCATCCTGATTGCGGGCCTGAAGGCCCTCGAATATCGCGGCTACGACTCCGCGGGCATGGCCATCGCCGACGGCGGCGAAATCCGCCGCGTCCGCGCGAAGGGCAAGGTCCGCGAGATGGAAGCCCTCTACGACGCCGACCCGGTGCCGGGCGGCACGGGTATCGCACATACGCGCTGGGCCACGCATGGCGTGCCGAGCGAGGTGAATGCGCATCCGCACGTGCAGGGCCGCATTGCCATCGTGCACAACGGCATCATCGAGAACTACGCCTCGCTCCGCGAAGGGCTCAGGGCCAAGGGCCGCACCTTCCATTCGGAAACCGATACCGAGGTCATGGGTGCGGTCATCGACGAGCACGTGCAGGCTGGTAAGTCGCTGCGGGAGGCCGTCACGGCCGCCGTGCGCGAACTGGAAGGCGCATACGCCATCGCGGTGATGAGCCTGGACGAGCCCGAACGCATCGTTGGCGCGCGTCGTGGTTGCCCGCTGCTTGTCGGTATCGGCATTGGTGAGCACTTCCTCGGCTCCGACGCTCAGGCGCTCATCAAGGTCACCAACCGGATGATGTACCTCGAGGAAGACGACGTCGTCGAGATCACACGTGACACGGTCGAGGTCTTCGGTCTTGATGGCCAGCGCGTTGACCGCACCGCCCACGAGAGTGAGATCAGCGCGGACTCCGTCGAGCGTGGCGAGTACCGCCATTACATGCAGAAGGAAATCTTCGAGCAGCCGCGGGCCGTCGCCGACACGCTGGAAGGCCGCATCGGCCCGCATGGCATCTTGCCGAACATCTTCGGCATCGATGCCGATCCGATTCTGGAAAAGACCCGCGCCATCCACATCGTCGCCTGCGGTACCAGCTACCACGCCGGCATGGTGGCGAAGTACTGGATCGAGCAGTTTGCGCGCATCCCGGTCGTCGTCGAGGTCGCCAGCGAGTACCGCTACCGCGATGTCGTCGTTCCGGAAAACACGCTTTTCGTCGCCGTGTCGCAGTCGGGCGAAACCGCCGACACGCTGGCCGCCATGCGCGAGTCGCGTCGTCGCGGCTACCTCGCCACGTTTGCGATCTGCAACGTGCCCGAGTCGTCGGTGGTCCGCGAGTCCGACCTGCGCCTGATGACGCGCGCGGGTCCGGAAATCGGCGTCGCTTCGACGAAGGCCTTCACCACCCAGCTCACCGCGTTCGCCTTGCTGGCGCTGGACCTCGGCCGCCGTCGCGGCCTGGACAGCGCGAAGTACCTTGAACATTGCAAGGAGCTGCAGTCGCTGCCGCGTTACATCGAGAACGCGCTGAAGATCGAGCCGGAGATCCTAAAGATCGCCGACCATTTCATCAACAAGCAGCATGCACTGTTCCTTGGTCGTGGTGCGCAGTTCCCAGTGGCGCTTGAGGGCTCGCTTAAGCTCAAAGAGATTTCCTACATCCACGCCGAAGCCTATCCCGCTGGCGAACTGAAGCACGGCCCCCTGGCTCTGGTGGACGAGAACATGCCCATCGTTGCCGTGGCGCCGAATGGCCCCTTGCTGGACAAGTTGAAGTCGAACCTGCAGGAAGTGCGTGCTCGCGGCGGCGAGTTGATTGTCTTCGCCGACGAGCGCGCCGAGATGGACGACGGCACCGAGCACGTGGCCATGGTCCGCGTCGACGGCGGTGGCGATCTTATCGCTCCGGCCGTGTTTACAATTCCGCTCCAGTTGCTGGCTTACCACGTGGCCGTGCAGCGCGGGACGGACGTGGATCAGCCGCGGAACTTGGCTAAGTCGGTCACGGTGGAATAAGCGTTCGGGCAGGGGATTCGCGGTTTCGCGCGAATCCCTCGCGTGGATAGACGGCTTCCGTTAGGCTAACCCGCTAATTTAAGGGGTTAAACATGGAACTCTCCTTTCGGCGGGAGCGGCCTCAGGCTGCGGCATTCGTTATCGTTTGTCTCTGCCTGTGGCTGCTGCACTGGACATCAGGCGTCACGTGGTTTCCAGCCGACGCGGGCTACTACTGGTCGCTCAGCGTCAAGGATCCTTCTGCGGTAATGACGCCGCTTCGCGGTTATGTCTACCCAGCGCTGCTGTGGCCGCTGAGGACACTGGGAGAAGCGTGTGAGCATCCCTTCCTGGTATTTCAGCTGGTCAGCGCGAGTGTTTACGCCTGGATGTTCACCGGTCCGATTTCGGACTTGTTTGCTCATGTTTTAGGGGGATTGCCCGGACTGGCCAAGCGAGTAGCCATTGCACTGCTTCCCGTGACTGTTTTCCCGGGTCTGTTTCTCTATCCCTTGTCCGATCTGCCCGCCTTGGTGCTCGTCTTACTTGCCACCCGCGCGATGCTCGCCACCTCTGGTCCGCAGTGGTGGTTGGCCGCGACACTGGCGGGCGCAGCGATGAGCGCCGCTTACAACATACGGACGATCTATCTCTTTACTTTCCTTGCAATGCTTCCGCTCATCGCATTTCACTTCATGAAGGGGCAGGCTGTCGTTCGCCGCGCCACGGCGATCGGCTTGGTTTTCTGTGGCGCCCTCGTAGTTGCCACTCCGCAAATGATCTTCAATCACGCACGGGGCGGCGCGGCAGTTCCCTGGCTTGAGGTTAGTGTGGAGGGTGGCTCATCGCTCATGGCTTCTCAGCTGTTGTGGGGCATCACGATGCAGAAGGCGATAGGCATACGCGGCGCAGATGAAGTGCATGGACTGTACTACCGGGATCCCGCTGGGGTCGCGATCCGTGCCGCTGAAGGCGGTCACTTCGTCGAAAGCTCAATTAAAGCTTATGCCGGACTCGTGCTTCGTCACCCCATGGCATTCGCGGGAATCGTGACCAGGCACGTTATCAACGGATTGGATGTGCGCGACGGAATGGTCTACGAGAAGCGCCGTCCGGAAGGTCGTGATTGGACGTCATTCGTGTGCGCCACGCTACTGTTCGCCGGAGTCGCGATCTGCCTCGGTAGCGAGATTCGCCTGCGAACACTTGTGCCCTTCGTTCCGGTGCTGCTGGCGGTCGCGGCTATCGCTCCAGGCGCCGTTGAAAGCCGGTTTTTCTTGCCGGTGTACGTTGTCCTGGCCGGAATGGCGATTGTCGCGTTCGAGCGGCGCGAAGTCGTTCGGTTCGTTGGCGCTCATTGCTGGAGCATCGCGATAACGTATGTGGCCTGGGTCGCGATCTTCTTGGCTGCTACGACGTCAGCCATGTCTGAGGGTATGCTTTCAATTCCGTGATTGGTACGGATTCAATTGCTCGTCGTATCCACGATGACGGGCGATGGTGCCGTAGATCTTGTATGGAAAAGCCGGACGAGACGCGTGCGTAGCGGGCTTTCGATCAGCAGGAAGAGACCGACGCTGGCGCTGACCGTGAATATGAACGTTGCGGTCTGTGCCATCCGCAATCCGAGAGGCAGCAACGTAGTTAGCAGCAGCTTTCCGTAGTACTGGTGAATCAGGTAAAAAGCGAAAGACGCTTCACCCAGAAGAATGGGCAGAGGCGCCGTGACAGTAAAACCCAATTGGTCCAATCGAGCGAGCGCCACGATGATGACGGCGAAAATTGGTGCGTAGGGGAATATCCACCACGCCCCCCCGATGGGGAGCCTGCCCATGATTTCGAACAAAGCGATGATGGCGATCGCCAGGACTGCTATCACGGTCTTTCTCGACAAGGCGAGCAAACCAGACTGGAGCATGACGAACAGCCCGATCCCGGTTAGGAACTCACCGACGCGAGACAGGGGAAGCCGGTACAGCCAGTAATGCGACCCGTCGGGATCGGTCCATGGAAGTGTTGCAGCCTGAGGATGCTGGACGAAGTACAACGCGCCGGCCAGGCCGATGCCCAGGCCTATAAGGGAGAATGCCGGCCCCTTGATGCGTTCACTCACGCCGGAGGTCAGGGCTGCAATCAGCGGGAAGACCGCGTAGAAAAACATCTCCGCCGACAGTGTCCAGGACACTGCGAGGATCGAGAATGCTAGGTTGATGTCGCGCAACCATGCTTGTGTGAAGGTAAGGAACCAAGGTAGCGCGGGGTTGCCGTTCACGTAGGCGGACCAGACCAGTGGCGCCGATACGACTGCCCATAGCGGCACAATACGTGCAAGGCGGTTCCAGTAGAAGGACGCTACTGCTTTTACCGTCGGTTGCCTGAGCCGTTCAAGGCTGGACGCCGCTATGACGAAGCCACTGAGAATGAAAAAGAAGGTGACACCAACATAGCCGTTCAGAAAAAAGTTGTGCCAGAACTTCGACTGCACGGCCGCATATTCAGCGGGGGTGCTGTGGTGCAGAAATACCAGGAATGCGGCGACAAAACGCGCGGCCGTTAAATTGTTGAATCGCATTCCCCTACTGTCCTTCCCAATATTGTGTGGGGGCATGGTATTACGAACGGGCGTCACGCACACAGCGTAGAGAATCCGCGTGATAAGACGGCGATGTCGGGTCACGCCAAGGAATTTAGTCGAAAGTCGAGGTTAATCCGAATAGGGGTGTCTTACCCATATAATAGGAAAGATCTGGGCGGGGGAATTCACGTGAGACAGCGACGTGCGGCGAGCATCTGGCTAGCCTTTATCTTGATTCCAAGCCTTGTCGTGTGCCTGATCTGGCTTCCGTTTGGATTCCACTTGCATGGTCTCATCGAGGAATGGGACGTGCTCGGATTGTTCGCCGGAGTGCGCCTTTTCTTCGCGGCGACGCCGCATGGCATGTTGCCAGCGCATTCGCTTCGTCCATTCACAATACTTCCGCAGGCTGTTGGATACTTCCTGGATTCCGATTCTTTTCTATTCTGGCACCTTCAATTAATGCTGGCGCTCGTGGCCAAAGGTGCAGCAACGGCGTACCTTGTTTGGTTCGCGACGCGTCGGTTTGCGCTCGCACTGGTGGCGAGTGCGCTGGTCATCGTTTATCCAGCGGATACGATGCAGCTTGCCTTTCGTGCACTCCATATCAACGTTGCGCTATCACTGGCACTGTTGGCTACCTGCGTACTTCTGGCCTCTTACGACCTCACGTGCAGGCGCGCCTCACTTCTCGGTGGCGTGGCAGCCGGTGCCTTGTTCGCCATAGCCTGTGCCATGTATGAGGCGACACTTCCTCTCTTCGTGTTGCCGTGGCTAGTCCTGTTTGCACGTGACGGTTGGGTAGTGATCCGGCTGGCTCTCCGTCTTTGGCTTCCCGGGCTTGCCTGGTGCGGTGGTCTTGCGGTGTACCTGGGGTATGCCTGGTGGGCATCCACTCAGGCAGAGAGCTACCAGAGCGATATTTTTGGCGGAAGCAGCGTCTTCTTGACGTCGCTGCCCAATCTCTTTCGCATTGGCGCGATGCGCGGGCTGCTCAGTGGCTGGGTAGACGCTTATCGCATCTCGGCGCGCGAATACTCGGGGTATGTATATCTCGCGACCGCCTCCGTTGTCCTCTTAGTGGGGATTGTTCTGGCGGTGAAGCTGCGCGAACGTCGCACCAGATCCGCTCTTACGGATGCTCCCGGCGCAGGCCCTGTCCCTACCCTCAGGCAGCGCGCTTGGGGCATGGTGCGGTTCCTTCTCGCCGGCGTGGCGCTGACCCTTCTCGGATATTCGCCTTACCTGATGTCTCCGTCACATCAGATGATTAGTCAGCGAACCTTCCTTTTTGCCACCCCGGGCGCCGTTATGGTCTGGATGGGTGTCGTGGGCCTGATCGGTCTGGTTCGTCCGAAACTGTTGGCAACCGGTTTGGCCAGCCTCTTGTTGGCCCTAGGGCTTGGTGCACAGCTCTACCAGTTTCATCACTATGTGCGTATTTCGATGCAGCAGGACCGTTACTTGCGCGCCATCATCGATGCGCTGGGACCGATGCCAGTCGGCAAGACACTGGTCGTTCTCGACGGAACGAACTCCATGGGTCAGACGTGGATGTTTCAACGTGGGGCGAAACTCAACAGTGCGCTGACATACTTTTATGGGCATGGCATGGCCGCCGTCGAGATTTGTCGGACAGACACGTGGGAATGGGAACGTACCGATGATATCGGCAGGAAAGGTACCTGTGCGTTAGACGACACGAACATCTGGCTGCGTTGGCCCGAGGCGGTGGGTGGGCCGGGCGCGCCGCCCTACGCGCACCAAGTCGACCAGGTGGTGGCGAGAGATGACGCAGTTGTGATCTCCCTGGATGCCGATGGTCGCGCGCGACGGCTCTCCCCGAGGGAGCCAGGGGTCGCTCTGTTGTACCACCGTTATCTTGGCGTGCTCAACGACGTCGTCGAGCCATGGGGGAACAGCATGTTCCTCGATAGCGGGCATCGCGACAGCGCGGATAGTCCGTTCGGACGATATTGGAGTATGGAAGTGCCTGTGCGCGGCGTTGGCTGGCGTGAGCCGGAATGGAAGCTGGGGCCGTTCAAAAACACCGCCACCGCCTGGAAAACCAGCCAAGTTGCGGTCGTTTTTCTGGATGTCTGGCCTCGTGGGCAAGCGTACGAGGTCACCGGCAACGCCGTTTACGCGGCCCGACCCGATATAAGGGAGAAAATCGCCTTAAGCGTGAATGGTTTGCCGTTGAGCATGACGTGGCTTGATGCAACGCATTTCAGGGCGGACGTTCCTGCAAATGCGCTTCGCGGTGGGAGTAATGCCGTCGAGTTCAACGCACCCGTCGCAGCGGACTATTATGGTCTTTCCTTTGCCCTGAATGATCTGAGGATACGGCCGGTTCATTGATTGGCCCGACTATCCCTCTGACCGCGGGGAGAGTTCGTATTCAAGCTCGCCCCGCCAGTCCTGCGAGAGCACACCGAATTGATTGCGGACCTTCGCTGTATCCAGTACCGACCACGCGGGACGGTGGGCAGGCGTAGGGTATTCCGCTGTGGTGATCGCGCGGATGTATGGAGATCGATCGATCCGCTTCGTCGCAATGGCTTCCTCCATGATGGCGGACGCAAATCCTGCCCAACTGGTGCGACCCGCCGCTGTAACGTGGTAGATGCCTGATACCTCGCGTCGTCGATCCCGTGGCATCGACAGCCAACACTGAAGGATCGCCTCAGTGGAGGCCGCGACGTAGCGGGTCGTCGTCGGCGTACCTATCTGGTCGTCAACAACGCCGATTTCTTCACGGCGCTCGGCAAGATTAAGCATCGTCGTTAGGAAGTTCCGGCCGTCGCGGTCATAGAGCCACGACGTACGCAGCACGAGATGATCGCAACCACTCGAGCTGAGGCGATACTCGCCTTCGAGCTTGGTGACTCCGTAAATGCCAAGCGGTGCCGTTGCATCGGTTTCCACGTAGGGCACTTGGGCACGCCCGTCAAACACGTAATCGGTGGAGTAATGCACGACGGCTGCTCCACGGCGGGCGGCGTCGTCGCCGAGGATGCCCGGCACGTCGGCGTTGATGCGCATGGCGGTTGCCGCATCTTGCTCGGCGCGATCCACCTGTGTGTAAGCCGAGGCGTTCACGACGACATCGGCACGTACGGAGCCCAGGAGCGAGCGCACGGCATTGCCATTGGCCAGATCGCAGGGAAGGTCGCCGCCGGATCGGGACGATGTAACTACTTGACCCTGGCCCTGCAGCGTGTGCCGGAGCCGGCGGCCCAGTTGCCCGTCTGCACCGAGCAGAAGGATCTTCACGGGAGCAGGCGTGGCAGGCGGTTCGGGTGGATGTCGGCCATGAAATCTGCGCGCTCGTCCTTGGCCGAGAGTAACGGTTCACTCACCGGCCAGTCGATGGCGAGGTCGGCATCGTTCCAGCGAATGGATGCATCGGCCGCATGGTCGTAGGGCACGGTGCATTGATAGCTGATGGTTGCCCAATCGGACACCGTGCAGAAGCCGTGGGCATAGCCCTCGGGAATCCACAACTGCCGGCGATTCTGCGCCGTCAGACTTACTGCGATCCACTGGCGGAAAGTCGGTGAGTCGGGACGAATGTCGGCGGCGACGTCGAGCACTTCTCCCTCGAGTACGTTGATAAGCTTGCCCTGTGGGTTTGGCCACTGGTAATGCATGCCGCGCAGCACGCCGCGCCGTGACCGCGACACGTTGCTTTGAGCGAAGGTGAGATCAAGCCCCACACCAGCAAAGGTGTCGCGATTGAAACTTTCGAAGAACAGCCCGCGGTCGTCTTCGTGAACGACGGGGTCGAGAATCAGAACGCCGGGAAGGGAGGTAGAGGTAGCTTTCATTTAACGGGCTGCTGTTCCGCAAGCTGCATGAGATATTGCCCGTAGCCGACCTTGGACATGGGGCGCGCGAGTTCCAGGAGGTCCGCTGCGGTGATCCACCCGTTGATGAAGGCGATCTCTTCGGGGCAAGACACCTTGAGTCCCTGTCTGTTCTCGATTGTCTGGATATAGTTGCCTGCTTCAACCAGAGATTCGTGCGTCCCGGTGTCCAGCCATGCGTAGCCGCGGCCGAGCTGCTCCAAATGGAGCTTTTCGTCGGCGAGATAGCTGCGATTGAGGTCGGTGATCTCCAGTTCGCCGCGATGGGAGGGCGTGAGCGTCTTCGCCCGATCGGACGCCGACTCATCGTAGAAGTACATGCCTGTAATGGCGTAGTTCGATTTGGGCTTGGTCGGTTTTTCCTCGATGTCGAGCACCTTGCCCGCTCGATCTATCTGCGCCACGCCATAGCGTTCCGGGTCGCGTACCCAGTAGCCGAATACAGTGGCACCGTCCTGGCGCCCATCGGCACGGCGCATACGGTCCGTCAGTCCGTCGCCGTGAAAGATGTTGTCGCCCAGGACCAGGCAGCTTGGCGCCCCGCCGAGGAAGGCATCACCTATCAGGAAAGCTTGAGCGAGGCCATCGGGAGACGGCTGGACGGCATACTGTATGTCGATACCCCATTTGGAGCCGTCGCCCAACAGACGCTTGAACATGTCCTGCTCGTGCGGCGTATTGATCACCAGGATTTCGCGGATACCCGCCAGCATGAGCGTGGCCAGCGGGTAGTAGATCATTGGCTTGTCGTAAACCGGCAGCAACTGCTTGCTGATTGCCTGTGTGATCGGGTAAAGCCGGGTGCCGGACCCGCCGGCCAGGATGATGCCCTTGCGCTGTGTCATTGTCCGAGGCGCTCCATCCGATAGCTTCCGTCGAGAATGCCCGCCACCCAGTACTGGTTGGCGAGGTACCAGTCCACCGTGGCTGCCATGCCGGACGTGAAGTCATGGCGGGGCTTCCAGCCAAGTTCACTGCTTAGCTTTGAAGCATCGATGGCGTATCTGCGGTCGTGGCCCGGGCGGTCACGGACGAATTGGATCTGGGACTCATAAGGTGTCGCGCGCGGCCGGCGCTCGTCGAGAAGGCGGCAGATGGTGCGCACCACATCGATGTTGGTCTGCTCGGCATCGCCGCCGACGTTATACGTCTCGCCGACACGTCCGCCTGCAAGAACCGCTTCGATAGCTTCGCAATGATCTTCCACGAAAAGCCAGTCGCGGACATTCAGGCCGTCGCCATAGACCGGCAAAGGCTCGCCAGCCAGTGCCTTCTGGATCACCAGCGGAATCAGCTTCTCGGGGAACTGGTACGGACCGTAGTTGTTCGAACAATTGGTCGTGAGCGTCGGCAGCCCGTAGGTGTGCTGGAATGCCCGTACCAGATGGTCGGAGGCGGCTTTGGATGCGGAGTAGGGGGAATTGGGGGCATACGCGGTGGTCTCGGTGAACTTGCCACTGTCCCCAAGAGATCCATAGACCTCATCGGTGGAGACGTGCAGGAACCGAAAATCGACCGCCTGGTCCGCAGGCAAGCGGCGCCAGTGATCGCGCGCGCATTCGAGAAGCGCCAGGGTTCCGACCACGTTTGTTTCGACAAACGCCGCGGGACCGTCGATCGAGCGGTCGACGTGCGACTCGGCAGCGAAGTTAACGATCGCCCGGGGTCGATGCTCTTCAAGCAGGCGCGAGACGAGGTTGCGATCGCCGATGTCGCCATGGACGAAGTGGTGTTCAGGGCGCTCCTCAATCGAGGCGAGAGTCGACCGGTTGCCCGCATAGGTCAACTGGTCCAGGTTGACGACCCGACGCCCGGCGCGGACGGCGCGTAGGACGAAGTTTCCACCGATGAATCCGGCTCCGCCGGTAATGAGGATGGCTGACATGCATACTCGACGTATCTCGGCGGGCGCGCCGGGCCCGCATTATGGCCCATCAGTGGCTCTCGCTAGCAGTTCTTCACAATGCCTCATTGAGGTGAACGGCGCTTCAGAAAGCATAGGAAGACGCTTCGCAAGAACGTTAAACTGGGCTACTTTGTCGCGCCCGTGGCGCGTCGTTGCGACCAGGAATCCAGGTATCCAAATGAAAGTAAAGAAGAAATTGCCTCAGATGGGCCTGGGCACCCGAGCGATCCACGCCGGCCAGCACCCCGATCCGTCGACGGGCGCGATCATGACGCCGATCTACGCGACCTCGACCTATGTCCAGTCCAGCCCCGGCAAGCATCAGGGTTATGAGTACTCGCGTACCCAGAACCCGACCCGCATGGCGTACGAGCGCTGCGTGGCCGACCTCGAGGGCGGCGTTGCCGGTTTCGCCTTTGGCTCCGGCCTGGGCGGCGCCTCGACGGTGCTGGACTTGCTCGATTCGGGCGATCACGTCATTGCCATGGATGACCTCTACGGTGGTACCTACCGGTTGTTCGAGCGCGTTCGCCGCCGCTCCGCCGGGCTGGACTTCACCTTCATCGACCTCAACGACACGGCGGCCCTTAAGGCCGCGCTGAAGCCAAACACGAAGATGATCTGGGCGGAAACGCCGACCAATCCCATGCTGAAATTGGTCGACCTGGCCAAGCTCTCCGCCTTCGCGAAGAAGCACGGCCTGATCCTCGTCGTCGACAATACTTTCTGCTCCCCCATGCTCCAGCGCCCGATCGAATACGGCGCGGACCTGGTACTGCACTCGGCCACCAAGTACCTCAATGGCCACTCCGACATGGTCGGCGGCATCGTTGTCGCTGCCACTGACGAGATGGCCGAGCGAATGGGCTTCCTGCAGAACTCAGTGGGTGCGGTCGCCGGCCCGTTCGATTCCTTCCTGGCCATGCGAGGCCTGAAGACCCTGCACCTGCGCATGCAGGCGCACTGCGCATCCGCGCTGGATATCGCTCGCTGGCTCGAGAAGCACCCGGCCATCGAGAAAGTCATTTATCCAGGCCTGAAGTCGCACCCGCAGCACGCGCTTGCGCGTCGGCAGATGGACGGTTTTGGCGGAATCATTTCGGCCGAGGTTAAGGGCGGCATTCGCGCTGCCCGCAAGATGCTCGAGCGCTGCGAGCTCTTCGCGCTGGCCGAGTCGCTGGGTGGCGTCGAGAGCCTTATCGAGCATCCGGGAATCATGACGCACGCTTCGATTCCGCCTGCCACGCGCAAGCGGCTGGGGATCAGCGATGGGCTGATTCGCCTGTCGGTGGGTGTGGAGGATGTGGAAGATCTGCGCGCCGAACTCGCCCGCGCCCTCGTGGCTCGATGACCGGGCCGGTCGACAACGAAGCGACGGTGGCCGAGCTTCGTGCCGCCGTTGCGCGCGCAACCACTGAACGAAACAAGTTCGCCGCCACCCTTGCCGAGGCCCGTCGCGATGCGGCTCGTGCCATTGCATCAGGGCAAGCTGTTCGCGCTGAACTTGAGGGGGTATATGCGAGCTTGTCGTGGAGAATTACCGCGCCCCTGCGTGAATGCCGTCGTGTGGTGAGCCGTTTGCTGTCGTCGCCCAGGCGCGTGGTTCGCGGCCCACTGGTCCGTGTCATACGTTTTGCCCTGGGGCGTCCCGCAGTGAAGCGTCCCATCATGCGCTTGTTGTCTCGCTTTCCGGGCTTGCTGCTGCGCCTTCAACGCTTCGCGGTACGCGCGGGCCAGGCGCCGCACATGGGTGCTTTCGCCGACAGGCAGCGTAACGTCTCGCACCTCGCGAACGGTTCGCTGTCGCCCAAGAGTGCGCGAGTACTGGATGAGCTGATGACTGCTATCAAGGAACGTCAATCGTAATGCGCATCGTGCTGGACATGCAGGGCGCCCAGACCGAGAGCCGCCATCGCGGCATCGGGCGCTATTCCACGGCTCTGGCCCAGGCCATCGTGCGCCAGGCTGGACCCCACGAGGTGTGGGTGGTTGCCAACCAGTCACTGGGTGCGACTGCGGATGCCATCGACGCGGATTTCGGTGAGCTCGTTCCAGCCCATCGTCTGCGCCGTTTCGAAATCCTGGGCCCCCTATCCTGGCGCGACCCCTCCACCCCCTGGCGCAGAGAAGCCAGTGAATACATGCGTGAGGCGTACCTGCGCGACCTGCGCCCCGATATGGTTCATGTGTCGAGTCTTTTCGAAGGCTCCGCAGATAATGCTGTCACGTCCATCGCGCGCCTACGCGACGGTGCACCGACGGCGGTGACCCTATACGACCTCATCCCCTTGCTGAATCCTGAGTACCTCAACGCGACCTGGGCGCGCGAGTGGTACATGTCGAAGGTCGAATCGCTCAAGCGCGCCTCACTCTTGCTGGCGATCTCCGAGCATGCGCGGCAGGAAGGCATCGACGTTGCCGGCCTCACGCCTGGCAACGTGGTAAATATTTCCTCTGCAGCGTCCGGCGCCTTCAGGCGCGTCGCTCTGGGCACGGACGAAAGGGCACGTTTCGCCGTGCGCTTCGACCTCTCCAAACCGTTCGTCATGTACAGCGGCGCGATGGACTCCCGCAAGAATGTCGAGGGGCTGATCGCGGCATTCGGACAACTTTCGCCTGACCTGCTTGCAGGGCATCTCCTGCTCATCGCCGGCAAGGTGCCTGCAGTCGAGCAGGAGCGCCTCATGCGCATCGCCAGAAAGCACGGAATTTCAGCAAACCTGCGATTTACTGGCTACATCGACGACGTCGACCTCGTTGCCCTGTACAGCCAGGCGAAACTCTATGTATTCCCGTCGCTTCACGAGGGCTTCGGCTTGCCCGCCCTCGAAGCGATGTGTTGCGGCGTGGCGACGATCGGTTCGTCCACGACCAGTATTCCCGAGGTGATCGGCCGCAGCGATGCACTGTTCGATCCCACCTCTGCGGCGTCCATCGCCGAGCGGATCACGCAGGTCCTTACGGATGAAGCGTTCGCCGATTCGTTGCGTGCCCACGCCGCCGTGCAATCCGCGAAGTTCTCCTGGGACGCCAGTGCGCGCAAGGCTATCGAAGCCTTCGAGGCAAGGCATGATCGACAACGCTCTGCCGGCCGCACATGGTCCACGGTGATGGCTGACATCGAGACGGGCCACCGTTCACTGGTACAAGCCGTCGCTTCGATCCACCAGCCAGGCTCGCCCCCGATGCGCACCGAGTTAGTGGAGGCGGCGGCGGGTATCTCCGTGAATCGAGACGATGCGATCGACGCCATGCGCGTGGCCCAGGGCCCCGTGGATGCACTTTCCTGGCGCGTCGAGGGCCCCTTCGACAGCAGCTACAGCCTGGCGCTCGTCAATCGCGAACTTGCCCTGGCACTCTCCGCCCTCGGTGACGACGTGGCCCTGCATTCGACCGAAGGCCCGGGCGACTTCCCCGCTTCGGAGGCATTCCTCGCCACGCGTCCGGATGTGTCCCGGCTCCATGATCGGGAGCGGTCCTTGCCGCACGGCGAGGCGGATGTCGCCAGCCGCCTGCTCTATCCACCGCGTGTTGAAGACATGCGGGCACGCTTCAATCTCCTGCACGCATATGCATGGGAAGAATCGGGTTTTCCGTGGGAGTGGGCGGACGCGTTCAACGACCATCTACAAGGTATCTCGGCACTGTCCCGGCACGTCGAGAAGATTCTTATCGACGCGGGCGTTCGCGTACCGCTGTCAGTGAGCGACGCGGGTGTCGATCACTGGGATCGCATCCAGGCTGCCGAGGCCCCGGCGCTTCCGCCATCCGGATTCCGGTTCCTGCACGTCTCTTCGTGCTTCCCGCGCAAGGGCGCGGACGTGATGCTTCGCGCCTACGGCGATGCGTTCACCGCGAACGACGACGTGTGCCTGGTGATCAAGACATTCGTCAATCCGCACAACGAGATCCACCGCTGGCTCGCGGAGGCGAAGGGCAGTCGGCGTGATTTTCCGCGGGTCCACATCATCGAGGATGACCTCGACGAAGTGCGTCTGAAAGCCTTGTACGAGGCCTGCGACGTGCTGGTCGCCCCGAGTCGCGCCGAGGGCTTCGGGCTACCGATGGCCGAAGCGATGATTTCCGGCCTTGGCGTCATCACGACCGCCTGGGGCGGGCAGCTGGATTTTTGCAATCCCGACACCGCCTGGTTGGTGGATTACCGCTTCGAGGAAGCGACCACCCATTTCGGCGTATTCCATTCCGTGTGGGCAGAGCCTGATCAAGCTGAACTGGGCTCGCTCATGCGCCACGTGCATGACCTTAGCCCGGTCGAGCGCGCCCGGAAGGTCGAGGCGGCTCGCGCGCTACTGCGCTCGGATTTCACCTGGGCATCCGTGGCGCGGCGGGTTGATGGTTTTGCACGCGGTCTGATGGCCGGTTCCCGTAACCGACCGCCGCGCGTCGGTTGGGTTACGACATGGAACAAGCGTTGCGGCATCGCGAGCTATTCCGACCATCTGGTCCGGAATGTCCCGGGTGAAGTGGTCGTGTTCGCCGCCCACACCGCCCAGCAGACTGCCGCTGACGGGCCGGAGGTGGTGCGTTCCTGGCAGTCGGAACTGCCGGACACACTTGAGCTGTTGCGTGACGCAATCGACGCCGAGGGCATCGACACCGTCGTCGTGCAGTTCCAGTACGGCTTTTTCGAATTCGGTCCGCTCGCGGACTTCCTCCTTAGCCAGCATGACGCGGGCAGGGCAGTCGTGGTGATGATGCACGCGACGCAGGATCCACCTCACGTGCCAGACCGCAAGCTCTCCATGCTCGCCGATGCGCTGGCCGTATGCGACCGCGTGCTGGTCCACGGCGTCGCCGACCTCAATCGGCTGAAGGATCTGGGCCTCGTCGATAACGTGGCGATCTTTCCGCACGGCATCGTCGACACCCCGGAGGCGGCCGCGACCCGTCCATCCTCTCCCGCGTCGCGTTTCGTCATCGCTTCTTACGGCTTCTTCCTTCCCCATAAGGGTCTACCCGAGCTCGTTGAGGCCATGGCTTTGCTGGTTGCGGACGGCGTGGATGTCGAGCTACGCATGATCAACGCTGAGTACCACGTAGGCGAATCGCGGGACATGATCGCGCGGACCCGCGCCATCGTCGCCGAGCGTGGGCTGGCGGGGCGCGTCACCATGGTTACCGACTACCTCGACGATGCTGACTCGCTTGCGCGGCTCGGTGAGGCCGACCTGATCGTGTTCCCGTACCAGGGGACGGGCGAGTCCTCAAGCGCCGCGGTCCGCTACGGCCTGGCGGCAGGGCGGCCGGTGGCGGTTACGCCGATTTCCATCTTCGACGATGTTGGGGGGGCGGTGCACCGCCTGCCCGGCGTTTCGCCGCGGGAGCTCGCCAGCGGTATCGCTGCCCTGGTCGCTGACGCCCGGAAGGGCGGCGAGGCGCGCCGGAGCGTCGAGCAGACCGCCGCCCGCTGGCGCTCTGCGCACCGGTATTCCTATCTCGGGAGGCGCCTTTACAATACCCTTGTAAATCTCTCCGCACGACGGAAGGCTGCGGAACCGGCGCCCGGCGCCCCCTGAACCGACCCATCGTACGTACACAGCCGACGCGGGCCCGTCGGCGCCAGGACAACAGAGCAGGAATCGTTTGACATGAAGAAGAAGGCAATCGTCACCGGAATCAGCGGCCAGGATGGCGCGTATCTCGCAGAGCTGCTGCTCGAGAAGGGGTACGAGGTCTACGGCACGTTCCGCCGGACCAGCTCAGTCAATTTCTGGCGCATCGAGGATCTGGGCATCCAGAACCACCCCGATCTTCACCTTGTCGAGCACGACCTCACGGACCAGGGCTCGACGATCAACCTTGTCGACCGCGTGCGTCCGGACGAAATCTACAATCTGGCGGCCCAGAGCTTCGTCGGCGTCAGCTTCGATCAGCCGGCCACGACGGCCATGATCACCGGCGTCGGCGCACTGCACGTGCTGGAAGCCATTCGCATCATCGACAAGAAGATCCGCTTCTACCAGGCATCCACGTCGGAGATGTTCGGCAAGGTGCAGGCTATTCCCCAGACCGAATCGACTCCGTTCTGGCCGCGGAGCCCTTACGGCGTCGCCAAGTTGTACGCGCACTGGATCACGGTGAACTACCGTGAGAGCTACGGCATGTTCGCGTCCAGTGGTATCCTATTCAATCACGAGAGTCCACTGCGCGGTCGCGAATTCGTCACTCGCAAAATCACCGACGCCGTAGCCAAGATCAAGCTCGGCAAGCTCGATTGCCTCGAACTCGGCAACCTGGATGCCAAGCGTGACTGGGGCTTCGCCAAGGAGTACGTCGAGGGCATGTGGCGCATGCTTCAGGTCGAAGAATCCGACACCTACGTGCTCGCCACCAACCGCACAGAAACCGTACGTGACTTCGTCAGCATGGCGTTCAAGGCGATCGGTGTCGAACTGGAGTTCTCGGGCAAGGACGAAAGCGAGATCGCCAAGGACAAGGCCACGGGCAAGACCGTTCTCCGTGTGAACCCGAAGTTCCATCGCCCGGCCGAGGTCGATCTGCTGATCGGCAGCGCCGCGAAGGCGAAGGAAAAACTCGGCTGGGCGCCGAAAACGACGCTCGAAGAGCTGTGCGCGATGATGGTCAAGGCCGACCTCGCTCGTAACGAGCGCGACGCGTCGTTCTGAGATGACGAGTCCGGTCGTATTGCTGACGGGAGCCCAGGGGTTCACCGGCAGGTACATGAAGGCGGCCCTCGAGGCCGCCGGCTATCGCGTGCATGGATGGGGAACCGACGCGTCGTCGGTTACCGAAGCGATCGACATTACCGATCGAGCCGCCGTTGCCGAGTCGATTGCTCGTCTGGAGCCTGACTACGTCGTTCATCTTGCCGCCATTTCCTTTGTAGCCCATGGCGATGCCGCGGCTATCTACAACGTCAACGTCGTAGGTACGCGAAACCTGCTCGACGCGCTGTCGCGTTTGGAAAAGAAGCCACAGAGGGTTCTCCTGGCGAGCAGCGCCAACGTCTATGGGGACCGGGAAGGTGCGATACGTGAGGATGCACCGTTCCACCCGCAGAATGACTATGCGGTGAGCAAGGTCGCGATGGAGCACATGGCTTCGCTGTGGGCTACCCGCCTGCCCATCGTCATGGTGCGCCCATTCAACTACACCGGGGTCGGCCAGGATGACAATTTCCTGCTTCCCAAGATCGTCGCCCACTTCAAACGGGGCGAGGCGGTGATCGAGTTGGGCAACATCGATGTCTGGCGTGATTTCAATGATGTCCGTGCCGTGGTCGATATTTACGTTGGGCTGTTGAACAAGGCAGCACCCGGCCAGGTGTACAACGTCTGTTCCGGGCGGGAAACATCGGTGCGCCAGATCATCGGTCTTATGACGGATATCGCTGGCCGCGACATCGAGGTCAGGGTAAACCCGGCCTTCGTCCGGGCTAACGAGATCTGTCATCTGCACGGCGACCGCAGCCGGCTGGACGCGCTCGTCGGGCCTCCTCCCCGATACGACATCGGCAGCACCCTGCGCTGGATGTACGAAAGCTAAGAGCCGGCCGGAACAGTTCCGCTTCGCCTAGCCCCACCTGCACGATTTCGGTAGAAAACGATATGCCTCTCCGCTCATCCATGATCGCCATACGCGACGTCACCGCTGCCATGCGGCGTGGCTCGCTCATCCGCATGCTTGGCTGGCAGGATGTCCGGCAGCGTTATCGACGTTCGGCCTTGGGGCCGTTCTGGCTGACGATAAGCATGGGCGTGATGATCGGCACGATCGGTATCGTGTTCGGGCAGATTTTCAAGACACCGATGCACGAGTTCCTGCCATTCCTGGCTGCGGGCATGATTCTTTGGGCGTTCTTTTCTTCCGTGGTGATGGAAGGTTGCACCGGGTTCATCTCGGCAGAGAGCATCATCAAGCAGCTGCCCATTCCGTTGTTCGTCCATATCCTCCGGATGATCTGGCGCAACATCCTCATCCTGTTGCACAACATCGTCATCCTGCCGTTGGTCTTCCTGGCCGTAGGCCGTGGCATCGGCTGGGAGGCGTTACTTTGCATTCCCGGTTTTGTCCTTGCCGCGATCAACCTTACCTGGGTGGCACTCCTGCTCGCCGTGCTGTGCGCGCGTTATCGCGACCTCCCGCAGATCGTTGGCAGCGCACTGCAAGTGGTTTTTTACCTGACGCCGATCATGTGGATGCCTGGACACCTGCCTCAGCGCGCCGGCATGTACCTGCTCGATCTCAACCCTGTCTATCACGTGCTCTCTGTCGTGCGTTCGCCCCTCCTGGGCGATATGCCCACCGCGCTCGACTGGTATGTCTCCGGAGGCCTGGCTGTCGCCGGTTGGGTCTTCGCCATTCTTCTCTACGGTCGCTACAAGCGCCGCATTGCCTATTGGCTCTGAGGTAAAAGGCAATGGCTTCCATCGAATTCAATAACGTCTCGGTCGATTTCCCGATCTACAACGCCAGCGGTCGCTCCCTTAAGAAGCGGCTGATGAGCGTGGCCACCGGCGGCCAGCTGGGCCAGGATCCGCAAGGGCGAGTTATCGTACGGGCTCTCGAGGGTCTGACCTTCAGCTTCAGCGATGGCGACCGTGTGGGCCTTCTCGGCCACAACGGTGCTGGAAAGAGCACGCTCCTGCGCCTGCTCAGTGGCGTGTACGAGCCATCCAGTGGCACGGCTCGCGTCGACGGTGTCCTGGGTTCGCTGCTCGATATTTCGCTCGGCATCGATCATGAAGCTACGGGGCGCGAGAACATCTTCATCCGCGGTGCGCTTCTAGGCATGAGCCGCGAGCAGGTGGCGAGCCAGCTCGAGGAGATTATCGAGTTCTCCGAGCTGGGCGATTTCGTCGACATGCCTGTGCGCACGTATTCGACTGGCATGCACATGCGCCTCGCCTTCGCGGTATCTACGGTGGTCCGTCCTGAAATCCTCCTCATGGACGAATGGCTCTCCGTGGGCGACGAGAGTTTCAAGCACAAAGCCGAGGCGCGCATGAGCGACGTTGTTCAGTCGACTCATATCCTCGTCATTGCGAGTCACTCGCGAGAATTGATCCTGCATACCTGCAATCGCGTGGTGTGGCTTGAACACGGCAAAATCCGCATGGATGGCGATCCCGCCGAGGTCTGTCAGGCCTATTTTGGATTCTGAGGAAAGAAAATGGAAAATCTTCATCGAACGGACAGTGATCTGGGAATGGCATTTCGCCAGGTGGGGCGTCGAGGTAATGGCGCCGTCGACGTCGCCATCGCCGACCCCTCATCCACGGAAGCTCCGGTTGCGGTCGAGCCGCTCGCAGCCCCTCTTCGGACGTGGAAGGGAGGCGTCAAGTCGGTTTTGCGCCGGGTCGCGCGGGGCGTATGGCGCATGGCAAGACCGTTTGCGCGCGGCCCAATCCATCGTGTTCGCGGATTCCTGGTTCAGCCGCTGCTCGACGAGGTTAATGCGGTGCGGGCGGCGCTTCGCGACGACGTCATCAACACGCAGACCTGGGCTCATCAGGAGCAATTGAAGCAGACCGTTTCCGTACTTCAGGAGATCGTTGCGTCGAGAGATAAACTAGTCCGCGACCTCGCCCTTGCAGCTGAACGCGTTGCGTCATTGCAGTCGGAATTGAGTGGGCACGAAAAAGCGCGAGCTAGCAGGGAAGATGCACGGTTCGACAGGACGCATGCTCGACTTGAAAGGGAATATGCGCGGCTCGACAGGATTGAGGCGTACGCCCTGAAGGGCGCCTCACGCATTGCTGTGCCGACAGGCGACAATGCCGTACTGGTTCGCACAGCAGTGGGGTACGTCAATTGCGACGGCCGCGATGTCGCCCTTTTGGCCGAGCTGCTCGAGGCCGGTGAGCTAGAATCGGGTACGCGCTTGCTCATCGAAAGTATCGTGCAGCCGGGCATGACGTTCGTCGACGTTGGCGCTAACATCGGCATGCACACCGTCGCTGCGGGACGCGCCTTGCGGGGGCACGGCCGGGTCGTGGCCTTCGAACCCTTTCCGCGTACCATGTCGTTGTTGCGTGAGACGATCTGGATGAACGGCCTGGACGCCATATGCGAACTCCACGGTGCCGCCGTTTCGTCCAAAGCAGGCGAAACGACACTGTTCCTCGGCAGGACCAGCGGGCACCACTCTCTGTTCCCGTTGCCCGGCGAAACGGGCGAAGTTACTGTTCAGCTCGTCACGCTTGATGACGTCATCGGGCATAACGAGCGTGTCGACGTAATCAAGATAGATGCCGAAGGTGCCGAGCTAGATGTCATCCACGGTGCAGGCAAGCTGCTTTCCGCAAACCCGAACGTTTCCTTGATCGTTGAGTTTGGCCCGGCACACCTTGCGCGCACGGGTGATTCCGTCGAGCGTTGGTTGGCTCAATTCACGGTCCTGGGATTTGATTACCAAGTGATCGACCCGCGTACTGGCGTCCTTAGCACGCGAACACCGGCCGAACTGGCCTTGGAAGTATCAGTAAATCTATACATGCGTCGTCGTCAGGCTTGACGTTATGTGTGGGTTATTGGGGTGGGATAACTCATGAGTTCCTATGACTGATGGAATCGTAGTAGTCGGGGCTGGCGGCCACGCGAAAGTTTGCATCGAGCTGCTTCGCGCGATGGGCGAGAGCGTGGCTTGGTGCGTAGGCGGGGACGACTCAGCGAGCTCTTGCCTGGGTGTGCCCGTATTGCAGGGCGACCACCACCTGGCGCTCCTGCGCGAGAGTGGGTTCAGCCGCGCATTCGTGGCACTCGGCTCCAACCGGCTGCGCCAGCGGCTGTCTGCGACCGTCCAGGGGCTGGGCTACGTGCTGGTGAATGCCGTCAGCCCGCTCGCGTGCATCTCGCCCAGCGCGGCCATTGGCAAGGGTGTCGCGATCATGGCCGGTGTTGTCATCAACGCAGAGGCGACGATTGCCGACGCCGTTATTGTGAACACCGGTACGACCGTCGATCACGATTGCGTGATCGCCGCCGGTGTACACCTTGCACCTCAATGCGCTTTGGCAGGCAACGTCTCGGTGGGAGAGTGTGCCTTCCTCGGCATTGGGACGAAGGTCGTTCCTGAACGCGTCATCGGCGCCGGAGTCACTCTTGGCGCGGGAAGCGTCGTAATTTCAGATATCGAACCGGGCGTGACCGCCGTTGGCGTGCCGGCCCGGATCATCAAGCGACATATTTGACGAGGCACGTATGAATCGGATTTCTGTGGCGCAGCCAAAGCTTAACGGTCGGGAGCGTGAATACGTGCTCGATTGCCTTGACACGAACTGGATCTCGTCGAACGGCAAGTACATCGGCGCGTTCGAAGAAAGCTTTGCGGCCTTCTGCGGGGTCAAGCACGCCATTGCCGCCAATAACGGTACCACGGCCTTGCACCTCGCCCTTGTTGCCCTCGACCTTCAGCCAGGTGACGAAGTGATCGTCCCGACGGTGACGTATATCGCCACCGCGAATGCCGTTCGTTACTGCGGCGCAACTCCGGTGCTCGTCGATGTCTGCGAAGGTACGATGAACATCGACCCGACGAAGCTCGAGGCCGTCATCACGCCGAAGACTCGCGGCATCATCCCTGTGCACCTGTACGGCCATCCGGCAGAGATGGGCCCGGTCAACGCGATCGCGAAGAAGCACGGACTCTGGGTAGTTGAAGACGCGGCTGAAGCACATGGTGCGCGCTACCAGGGTAAGCGGGTCGGTGGTCTCGGCACATGCGCGACATTCAGTTTCTTCGGTAACAAGATCGTGACCACCGGCGAAGGCGGCATGATCACCACCGACGACGATGAGCTCGCGGCCAAGCTGCGTCTCTACCGCGGCCAGGGCATGGATCCGAAGCGCCGTTACTGGTTTCCGGTGATCGGCTACAACTATCGCATGACCAATATCCAGGCGGCGATCGGTCTGGCCCAGATGGAAACCGTGGAAGTTGCTATCGCGGACCGCGCGCGCCTCGCGGGTTGGTACAACGAGGCGCTAGCCCCACTTGCCGAGAGTCTCGTACTGCCTGATGAGGCGCCGTGGGCCGACCAGGTCTTCTGGATGTACAACATCTTCGTGCGAGAGGGCGACGAGAATCGACGCGATGCGATCATGCGCTCGCTCGATGAGGCAGGTATCGAAACGCGTCCGGTCTTCTATCCGATGCATGTGTTGCCGCCCTACAAAGAAGACACGTCGTACCCGGTTGCTGACAGCTGGGCACAGCGCGGTATCAATCTGCCCACTCACCAGGACCTTTCCAGGGACGACGTGCTTCGCGTCGCGGCAGGCTTAAAGGCAGCATTGGCGGTCGGATGAAAATCGCGCTCTGCTCGTCATTCGTACCATTCATCGATGGCGGTTATCGCAACATCGTGGATTGGCTCGCCGCTACGCTGACAACGGCGGGCCACGAGGTCGAGCGTGTGTGGTTACCGGAAGTCGATAGCCCGGAGAAACTCGTACCGCAAATGGCGGCCTACCGGTGGGTCGACCTGCGGGCGGCCGATCGGGTGATTTGTTTCCGGCCGCAGTCTCATCTGATCCAACACCCCCACAAAATCGTCTGGTTCATTCATCACCTGCGCGTTTTCTACGACATGTGGGACAGCGCCTATCGGGGTTTCCCTGACGACATCGAACATCGAGCGTTGCGTGACGTGCTGCACGCCACGGACACCCACGCATTGAATGAAGCCAAAGCAATTTTCGCCAATTCGAAGGTCGTGGCTGAGCGCCTGCACCGGTTCAATGGCGTCAGGGCGGAAGTGCTGTATCCGCCGATGTTCCAGCCGGAGCGTTTCAGGAGTGGCCAGCCCGGCGACACCGTGGTATCCGTCTGCCGCATCGAGAGCCACAAGCGCCAGCATTTGCTCCTTGATGCAATGAAGTTGTCGAAAACAAACGTCAAGCTTGCCTTATATGGCGCTACCAGCGACCCAGGGTACGTGGACGACCTGCGCAGAGTGGTTGCCAATCACGGTCTTGGAGACAGGGTGACTATCGAGAACCGATGGATCAGCGAAGATGAGAAGATCGATGCGCTCGAGAACGCTCTGGCCGTTGCCTACGTTCCTTTCGACGAGGATTCGTACGGTTACCCGGTGATCGAGGGAGCGCATGCGTCGCGTCCAGCTATCACCACTCGCGACTCTGGTGGGGTGCTTGAATTCATTCGCGACGGTGTCGAGGGCGCAGTTGTCGAGCCGAGGGCGAGCGAAATCGCTGCTGTCTTCGATGCGCTTTTTGAAGATCGCGAAACGGCGGCCCGTCAGGGAAGGGCGGCAAATGCCCGTATCAGTGAGCTGGGCATTTCCTGGGCACACATATTGGAGCGACTTCTTGCATGAAGATCCTCGTCGTCAACAATATGGCTCCCTTCGTATGGGGCGGTGCAGAAGAACTCGCCGTGCATCTGGCACGCAACCTTGTCATCGCGGGGCACCAGTCAGAAATACTGCGTATACCTTTTCAATGGGAGCCTGCCGCTGGCATTACCACCCAGATGCTGATGGCAAGAGCTTTCGAGTTGCACAACGTCGATCGCGTCATAGCCCTGAAGTTCCCGGCCTATCTCGTTCGTCATCCTCATAAGACGTTATGGCTGTTGCACCAGTATCGACAGGCTTACGACTTGTACGACGCGGGCCAGACAAATATTTCGGCCGACGCCGAGGGCGACGCGTTGCGTGATCTCATTCGCGGCGCGGATCGGGAGACGTTTAGCGAGGCGCGTGGGATATTCACCAACTCCGAAGTGACGCGAAAACGGCTCGCGGATTACAACGGATTCGATGCGACCGTGTTGCTTCCGCCGATTAATGATCCAGATGCGTTCGAAGGCGCCACACTTGGCGACTATATCTTCGCGGGCGGCCGTATCAACGACCTCAAACGTCAGCACCTCCTGATTGAGGCGCTCGTGCATGCGTCCGCGAACGTCCGACTCCTCGTTGCGGGTCCTGCTGACACGACTGCAGCGGCGACGAAGTTGTATCAGCTCGCTGAACGCCACGGCGTAGCCGATCGCCTGACGCTCGATATTCGTTTCCTCCCTCGCGAGACCTACGCGGGCTACGTGCGAGGCGCGCGCGCCGTAGCGTACCTGCCGTTCGACGAAGATTCCCTGGGCTACGTTGCAATGGAAGCGGCGACCGCAGGAAAGGCGATCATATCTACAACGGATAGCGGTGGGATCCTGGGGCTGGCGAAGCATCGTGAAACGGGCTGGGTAAGCGAACCGACCGCGAAGGGGCTGGCCGAGGCCATGAGCACAGCCACCGCCGATGCTGCCACTGCAGCACGTTACGGCGGGGCAGCTCGCGATCTTTGGCGGAGCTTTGACGTCACGTGGCCGAGCACCGTAGAGGCTCTCCTTCGATGAAGATCGTACTTATCACGCCTGCGCTCAGCGCGTCTGCCATTGGTCGCATGGCTGCCATGGTGTCGCGCTCGCTGAATGCTTCCGGGCATCTCGTCACCGTGGTTCGCGCCGAGGCCGAACAGTTCCATTCCAAGTCGACCCACGATTTTGGCGTGCCGCTCGTTTCCTGGACGGAAAGATCCGCGGTCGAGGAAGCTCTTTCGGGGGCGGATCTCGTTGTTCACCAGATTGGTAACAATTATGAGTTTCACGTCGGGAATCTCGAGTGGCTCGATTACGCTGCGTGTGTCGTCAGCCTGCATGACTTCTACCTCGGGCACCTGTTTTTCCACTGGGCGCAGACGCGCCCTGAGGATGCGCGGGCAATCCTTGTTCATTGGTACGGTGCCGAGGCTGGCGAAGCCTTCTTCAACCATGCGAGGTCTGCCCGGTTCCTCGAACTGACATCCGATGCCATGCCGATGACCGAGTGGATCTGCTCGCGTGCGACGGCCGTGATCACTCATAGCAGCTGGGGCGTCGGGCGTGTTCTGAATGCATGTGCCGGACCCGTCTGGACGATACCGCTCGCTTACGACATCTGCCCCGGCGAGCACCCAGGCGGTCACCACGTATCCAAAGCTGTCGATGAGGTCGCTCTGTTGACCGTCGGCCACGTCAATGCAAACAAACGCATTGACAGCGTACTGCGCGCCATTGGGTCCAGTGAGATGCTGCGCTCGCGTATCACCTATCGCGTCGTGGGCCTGGTGGAACCGCAGGTGCTGCTTTCCCTCACCTCACTGGCACGAACCCTGGATGTGCGGCTCGTCGTGGTGGGCGAAGTCGAGGACGACGTGTTGTCTGATGCCTTCGCGGATGCTGACATAGTGAGCTGCCTGCGTTGGCCAAGCCTTGAGTCAGCGTCGGCGTCGGCGGTGGAAGCCATGCTGCACGGAAAGGCTATCCTCGTCACCGACACCGCGTTCTACAGCGAACTGCCCGATGACTGCGTCATCAAGATCGATCCTCAAGACGAGGAAGAACAGATCCGCGCGGCGTTGGAGCGACTATGTGAAGAGCCTGGGGCTGGTCGCGATATGGGGGATCGTGCCCGGAACTGGGCGAGCGGCATGTTCTCTGCGGAGAACTATGCTCGACGACTGGTGGATATGGCCATACCGCTTAGCCGGATGAAATGGTTGCGGCGCGGCGTTGAGCCTTTCGCTGGTTACCTGACCGGCTGGGGCGGGGCAGCATCGTTACTGGATTCGCCGCTTTTGACGAAACCATTGGGTATCATTACAGGATAAATTGCCCGCATCGCGAAGATCCTCGCGTCCGGGTTGAGTGATTGTCGCCATATCGGCAATCGAGATAAGGGGAAGAAATGCTGAATATCGAAGAACCGTCTCGCCGCCGGATGGTGTCACTGGCTTGGCTGGCATCTTTAATTTTCAGCGCCGCGCTTATGCTTCGCAACGGCGGAGTGGTGCCGTTCGTTTTTGCCGACGAACAGTTCTACAGCATGTATACGCGCCTTGTTCCGATGGCATCCGCGATGCTTCCGGACTACGTCTATTTCTTTGTCTTCAAGGCGAGTCTCGTCTGCGGCGAAGGTTTCCTCGATTGCGTAAGAGGGATGAACGTTGCCTTCTTCATCGGGTCGGCGCCATTCATTTACCTCTCCGCGCGGCGCGTCGCGACCCCATTTGCATCGGTGTGGGTCACGTTTCTCGCCCTCGCAGGCCCATTGAACAGCTATACCGTCTACTTCATGCCGGAGGCCATGTACTTCTTCGCGTTCTGGGTGGCATCTTGGTTTGCGCTTGGCTTCCGGAATTCGTCCAGCGCCTGGCGATGGGCCCTGCTGGGGTGCGGCGTGGGTTTGATGGCCATGATCAAGCCGCATGCCCTGTTCTTGCTTCCGCCCTTGTGCGTGTTCGCCGCATATGTTCATTTTCGCTGGAACCGCCTGCAAGCGGTGCGCGCCGGAGTCGCGGTCGCGATATTGACCGTGGCGACCATCGGTACGAAGTTTGCGATTGGTTATCTGCTAGTCGGCAAGGTTGGGGTGACCTTGTTTGGTAACTTTTACTCGGGTGTCGCCAACAATACGGCCAACGGCCTCCAGCACTATGTCGCCATGGGCGCGTATGCCGGAGTTAGCTTGGGTGGGCACGTCCTATCCATTGTGTTGGCTCTCGGACTCGCTGTCGCGGCGACGGCTGGGCTAGCAGCCCAGGGGCTGTTCCAGCCCGACGAGCGAACCGACAGGAATCGCACGGCAGTTTATTCGGTGCTCGTCCTTGGCTGCCTGTTGTGCGTGGTGGCGCTGTTCACCGGCTCCCTGGCCATTACAGATCCTAACGAAGTTATTCGTCTCCACCAGCGATATTACGATTTTGCATTGCCGCTGCTAATGATCGTTGGCGCGGGCCTCACGAGCCAAAATGCGTCCGTCCGTTCGCCAGTATGGCGAGGCGTCCTGGCGGCAAGTCTAGTCGCTGCACTAGCCTGGATATTCGCCCATCGCTTCAACGGATTTCGTCCAGGGGTACTCGATGGGCCATGGTTTGACGGCTTGGTCGCGAACCGAAGGTTGTTCCGTCTTGTCGCCTGCCTCATGGTCCTCAGCGCCGCGGCGTGGCCTTTCGCGCCACGAGTGGCGTCCCGGGCCTTCCTCTATCTGGCATTGCCGCTCTCCGTGCTCGGATCGGGCTTGATGGTCAATCGGGAACTGGCGCAGCATCGCGACAGGACCGTCTACGAAAAGGCAGGTCAATTTGCCCGTCAATATGTTCCGAGGGCAGAGTTGGACCAGATTGTGGTGGTCTGCGGCGACCCTGCCGAGGGTTTCCGTGTTCTGTTTAACATCGATAGCGCCGGTGCCGTCTTTCAAGTGCAGCCCGGTAGCGAGTCGTACGCATGGAAATCGCTTCCGGCAGGCAAGACCTGGGTCTTGTCGATCACGGGGGGGGCGGTTCCGGACGATGCTCTCGTCAAGGTGCAGATGTCCGGTTTCACCTTGGCGAAGGCGCCCGTCGTGCCATGACCCATTAGGTCAAGCACAATCGAAGCAGGGTCTTCGGCCCATTGGCGGAAGCCGATGTTCAGCCGCGGTTTCCATCTCCCGGCGGGGAACGTCGCTGGGCCCATGCCAGTACCAGCTTGCTCATGACGTAAGTCGCCGGGATCATCACGACGGTGACAATAAGCGGCGCGTATGCCTTCGGAAGTCTGAAATACTCTACCAACGCACTAAGCAGCATGGCTCCCGCCACATATTGCACGACATATACCGACGGATAGGCCATTGCCGCGCGCCATGACAGTGGTGCGCCAAAGACGAATCGCGCATTGAAAACGTACGAGAAGGCGATGCCGAGCACGTAGGTGACTAGGTATGCGGCCTGGTAAGGTAAGGCGAGCGCCAGCAGCAAGTACAAGCCCCAGGTGAGGGCAGTGTTCAGCCCGCCTCCAATCAGGAACACGATCCAGCGGCGGCCGCGCTCGCCGAGGCGAGCGATCATGCGCCGGAGGTCGCGGCGCCAGCGAGCTTCATGAATTCGCCATAATCGCGTATGTAATCGTTCGCATCGTAAGCGTCCGATGCGAATACGAGCAGGACCGCGTCGGGTGAGTACTTGTACTGGATGCCCCAAGTCATCGGCGGCAGGTATATACCCAGATCAGGCGAGTCCAGGCGCACCTCACGACGGTTTCGTCCATCGTCCGCCACCACCGAGCAACCGCCCTTCACGCAGATGAGAAACTGGTGGCAGGCATGATGCGCATGGGCGCCACGGGTCTTCTCGCTTGGCACCCCAAAAACGAGAAAGTAACGATGCGGGAGGAAAGGGATGTCCTTAGGGAATTCTCCCGCCGACAGGTCGCCGCGCATGTCTCTGACCATCCGGAAGCGATGAACGGTGACGCCTTGTACGTCGGTTGTCTGAACGGACGGGCCATGGCTGGCAGTGACGCTCGACGCGGTTGCCTGGAAATCATTCGATCCCACTGAGTCGACGTAGCCGGTAATGCGGGCCGGTGAGCCAACGACGATGGCGAATGGGGGCACTGACTTCGTCACCACCGCTCCTGCGCCGACCATGGCGCCTGCACCGATCGTGATCCCGGGAAGGATGGTTGCATTTCCGCCAATGGAGGCGCCGCGACATACGCGAGTCTGGAGGAAGGCGCCCGGGTGCACGCGCGACCGGGGGAAGCGATCGTTCGTAAAAGTAACGTTCGGGCCGATGAAGACATCGTCCTCGATGCGTAGCCCGTCCCAGAGCTGCACACCGCATTTCACCGTCACCCGGTCGCCGACCACAACATCGTTCTCGATGAAGCAGTGCGAGCAGATGTTCCCTTCCTTGCCGATGCTCGCGCCCTCGAGAACCACCACGAACTGCCACAGACGCGTTCCGGCGCCGATCGTCTTGCTTTGCACATCGGCGGTAGGGTGGATCATGGCGTGGTCAGTCATGGGGAGTTCCTGGGACGTGGTGCAGTCGATTAGCGACGATAGCCAGCGGACGACGCTTGCTGTTCTCGTAGCCTCGCCACGCGTACGTGCCAACGAGGCCGAGACCGAACAGGTTCAACGTGCCGAAGAAGAGCACGGAAAGCATGGTCGGAACGTAGCCAGGTACCTGGATGAAGCCGACGAACCGCGCGATGAGGATGACCACGGAGGCCAGCGCCGACAAGACGGCACCGGCGGCACCAAGGCGGATGAGTAGGCGGATCGGAAAGTCAGTGAACGCGAAAATGCTGTCCATCATGTAGTCGAGCTTGCGCCTGAACGTCCACGCTGACTTGCCTTCAATGCGCAACTGGCGTTCGTAGCCGACCATCGTTCGCCGGAAGCCGAGCCAGAAGATCAGTGCGACGAGGGAAGATCTCGACTCTTCAAGTTGCAGCAACTGGTCGCGGAACTGGCGATTGCAGCCGAAGACATCCACGCCGCCCTCAGGCATATCGCGCACGATGAGGCGACGATAAATACTCCAGAAGGCGGAGGACGCCAGGCGAGACAGGGTCGGATCGTTCTTCCGGCCAACACGCGTGCCCAGTGCGACATCGCACTCATCCGCTTCCAGCGCTCGGAAGAACTCGACCACCAGCTCGGGCGGTTCCTGGAGATCCGCGGCCATGACCCCGAAATAATGCCCGGTAGCCTCTGCCAGCCCAGTGCGTATCGCTGGGAACGAGCCGAAATTGCGCGAGTGGGCGATCAACGTGACCGAAAAATCGAGGGCGCGGATATGCTCGCGCAAGAGTTCAAAGGATCGGTCGGGGCTTCCGTCCACGACCAATACGGCTTCAAAGTTGCCACCCATCGCCCGATTCATGTCGTCGAGCGCCGCGACGAGTCGGGGAATGCTCTCTTCGTTCCGATAAACCGGGACGACAACCGAGTACTTCACGGGCGCCAGCCATTTACTGCGGCGATGACACGATCGACGGCCTCATTAGTCATCTCGGGGTAGCAAGGCAGCGTGAGGATGGAGGTGGCGAGGGCTTCGGTATTGGGAAGCGATACCGAGGCGTACGCGCCGCGCGCAACCGGTTGGCGATGGTCCGGAATGGGGTAGTGCACATCCGACTGAACGCCCTGGGCGAGGAGATGTTCCCGCAGGCTGTCACGCTTCGCACTGCGCACCACAAACAGGTGGGCCACGTACGCGTCGCCGCGAAGCGGGGGAAGGGCGACGTCGGTATGGGAAATGCCAGCGACGTAACGCTCGGCAATCGCGCGGCGGCGACTATTCATGGCGTCCAGTTCGGGAAGGAAGGCGAGCAGGATCGCCGCCTGGATCTCGTCGAGGCGACTGTTGCGCGCGCCGCCGAGTTCGACGGTGTACTTCGACGTCCAGCCGTACTGACGTAGCCTGCGCAGCGTCTGCGCCACGTTGTCGTCCGACGTCACGACAGCACCGCCGTCGCCCAGCGCGCCGAGGTTCTTGGTGGGATAGAAGCTGAAGCTGGACGCATCGCCAAATGTACCGACCCGGACACCATCGACGATCGCTCCGTGGGACTGTGCGCAATCTTCGACCAGAAAAACGCCACGCGAGCGGCAGAATGCGGCGATGGCGGCGATTTCAGCGACGGCGAGGCCAAACAGATGGGTGACGATGACGCCCTTAACGCCTGCGTCAACGCCGCGGGCCACACCCTCGAAAGTGACGGTCTGGTCATCGGGGTGAACATCGACGAAGACGGGCTCGACACCGAGGGTCTGGGCTGCGGTCAGGCTGTACATGCCCGCATTGGCGGCCATGGCGACGCGGTCGCCGCTCTTCGCGCCGAGGGCGCGTAGAGCGATTTCGATCGCCTCCGTTCCGTTGGCCACGCCAATGCAGTGGTCGGCGGCGAGATAGTCGGCGAAGGCCTTCTCGAAGCGACGCACCTCAGGTCCGAGAACTACCCATCCGCTATCGACCACGCGGTCCATGGCTGCCCTAATGGCAGGGCGGAAACCGGCGATGCGGGCGGAAAGGTCGTTGATTGCTTGCATGATTGTCCCTGAGCACGCGTCCTCGTGCGATCACAAATTCTAGCCGCTGCGGGCTAGGGCGTCACGTCACGAACGGGCGAGTAACGGAGGCGATATCTTGCCTCGGGCGGGCAAGAAGGGCAGCATTGAGAGGTTAAGCTGGCTTCGCTCACGTCGCCTGCACGCATCATGTTACACGGAGCCTTCATGATCAGGGAATCGATTCCCAAGCCCTTGCCGCGGACCGCCCCCCTGGTTGATGTCCTCGCCATGCTCGCCCTCGCTCTCAGCGCTTTTGCGCTCGTGGCGAAGAACCTCTTCATCGACAACGCCGTGGTCTTTCACGACGAGTACCTCTACAAGGTCTGGGCCGACGCGACCATCGATCATGCGTGGATGTTGCAGCACGGTGTGGCACCGCCCATGCCGAACCGCCTGTTCGCACTGGTATTCAGGCCAGCTGCGCATGGTGGGCTCAATGCCTATGACATCGCTCAGCTGATCAATGTCGGATTCTGGGCAATGGGCTGTGCCGCGACATGGACGCTCGTTCGGCGGCTCCGTATGACGACGACGGGTCATTTGTCCGCCTTCGGACTCGCACTCGTGGCGCTGCCGCTGTCCACGTACACGAAATATTTCATGCCGGAAGCGATGTACACGGGCATGTTCCTCGTGGCGACGCTCGTGCTGATCGATGGCGGCCTCCGAGGCTCCCTCGTTCGCATGGCGGCGGCTGGCTTCGTGCTGGCTGCCATGTACTACGTGAAGCCGCATGCGTTGTTCGCGCTCGTCGTGTTCCTTCTGTTCGCACTCACCCTCGCAAATCGCTGGCGTGCGAGCCGCGCCGTGCTCGGCGGATTCGCGGTTGGCTTCGTGATTCTGAGCAAGCTGATTCCCAGGCTGTCACCCCCCGGGCCCCACGACCTCGGCGTCTATGAGGGCATGCTTCGAGGCTTGTCGGAACGCCTGGCGAGCTATGCCGATGGCCCCTTCGGCCTGGTGCTGGACCTCGCGCATGTAGCTGCACCGCACGTGGCCATGTTTTGCGCCTGCTTCGGCGTGGCTGCCGTGTTCGTCGTTGGTCAGGTGTTTCCGCGCTGGCGCCTCATTCGCGACGAGGTAGCCGTCCCCGCCGAACACCGTGCTTTTGCTCGCTTCCTGCTCATTGCCACACCCATCCTGATCGGCATCGCCGTTCTGTTCACGGTGCTCGCCGGCGAGAGCGGCCGCGTGCACACGCGTTACTACATGTTCCTGTTTCCACTCTGGGTCGGCTTCGTCGCCATGCTGGGTCGGTACAAGCTGCGAGTGAACGGCGCGGCGATCGCGTCGGTCTTCGTCCTCGGTGGCGCCGGGTGGCTCTGGTTCCGGGCACCGACGTATGCACCCTATCTCAACCTCTCCCACGTCAGCGATGGCCCAGAGTGGGGCTTCGTCTTCGCCGGTGCCGCCTTTCCTGTCGGTCTCGCCTTGCTGGTGGTGGCGGGCTTGTGGACGGCGTGGAGAGGCTACGGCGGGAAGGCCCTGCTGATCGTTCTCGCCTTCGTTTCACTGGAAGCGACGGTGGAAACGGCGTCCATCCAGAAATCGGCCTTCCGCAACGGCGCGACCGACGGACGCGATTCGGTCGCTGTCGAACAGATCATCGGCCCGGCCGCGGTACGAAAGCTTGTCGTCGTGGGACCGCAAGCGGGTGACGTGGACAAGTTCCTCTTCTTCCTCCGCGACACGCCGCTGGTCGACTATCGACCGGATACCACGCCCGTCGACGACATCGAGCAGCGGTATCCCGAGGCGGACTGGTTAGTGACCGTCACGACGGCTTATCCCGTTAGCGATCGTTACAGGTGCCAAAATGTCGGGGCTATCCGCTTGTGCGCGCTTCCCAGGCCCGTGCACGTCCGGTAGGCGCGCCCGCCAAGAGCGTCAGTCGTCCAGGTGCATCGGTGCGGACCGGCGTACCTGCTGGAGCGCCCGCTTCGGCACGTTCGCAAAGTCGAAGCTCAGGAAAGCAAGAATCAACTGAAGGCCGGCCAGGACCGAAAGCGCTGCGATCATTACCGTACCGGTAGGGGTGGCGACGTGCTTCACGTAGGAATGGATCCAGTGGTACCCGCCAAACACCAGGCCGAACGTGAAGATCAGCGTGCCGAAAACCAGCTCCAGCGAAGCGATTGACATGTCGCGCAGGAAGTAGTTGTAGAAGATCCGCTTACCCGTATTGCGTAAATGCTTGCCAACGAACTCGCCAAGAATCTTGGAGATCTTCAGGTTGCTCACTTCATCGCCGTAGAAAGCATCCATCGGCACGTCGACCACCTTGGCGCGAATGGTTCCGAGGCGGAACAGAAGATCTGTTTCGAAGAAATAGCGCTTGCTGACTCGGTGCAGGGGGAGGGCGAGTACGGCATCGCGATGGATGGCCGTGTAGCCATTCGTCGGATCGAAAAGATCCCAGTAACCAGTAGACAGCTTGGTCATGAACGACAGGACTGCATTGCCGAAGATACGGATCGCCGGCATGCGGTGGATATTGTCCAGATTGTAGAAGCGGTTGCCCTTGGCGTAGTCGGCATGGCCGCGCACAATGGGCTTGACGAAGGAGCCGATCAGCGCTGCATCCATTTGGCCGTCGCCGTCCATCTTCACCAGGATGTCCGCGCCGGCCTCGACGGCGGCCATATAGCCGGTCATCACCGCGCCGCCCACGCCCTGGTTTTGCTCATGGAACACGACGCGCACGCGGGGATCGCTGACCTGCGCTTCGACCAGCTTGCCGGAGCCTTCGGGGCATGCGTCGTCGACGACGTAAATCATGTCGACGTCCGGACCTAGTGATGTCACCACGTCGACAATGTGCGCCGTGACTTTATACGCCGGGATGACGACGGCGATCCGCGGAGTGGGCTTCATGTGGGTGACCTCGATCCTTCGGGCTTGCGATAAATCCAGAACTTGGAGACGGCGAACCCCAGCGCGGCAAGAGTCGCATCGGACACGGGCTTGACCATCCATGCCCAGTGCAGGCCCTGGGCGCGATCGACGAGCAGGACGACGAGCGTGCTGATAGCTGTGGTCACGATCCAGGTAGCCAGGTAACGAAGGAGGGATTTGCGTGACAGGGACGGCTTTCCCCCCTCCGCAAACGTCCATTTTCCATTTAGCCAGTAGCCAATGCATGCACCGAGAATGCGGCCGGACACATTGGCCGGTGCAGCGGGCGCACCGGCGAACGTAAGGACCACGAACGTCATCCAATCGATGACGATTTGCAGCAGTCCCACCACGCCGAAACTCGCCGCCTGGCGAAAAAAAGTCGAATGAACCTTCATCACGTTACTGCGTGCGACCGTACATATCCTCGAAGCGAACGATGTCGTCCTCGCCGAGGTAGCTGCCGGACTGCACTTCGATCAGTTCGAGCGGCAGACGACCCGGGTTGCGCAGGCGATGCGTGACGCCGAGCGGAATATACGTGCTCTGGTTCTCGGTGAGCAGGATGACCTTCTCGCCACAGGTGACCTCGGCTGTGCCGCTAACCACGATCCAGTGCTCCGCACGGTGGTGATGCATCTGGAGGCTGAGCGTGCCGCCGGGCTTCACCGTGATGCGCTTTACCTGGAAGCGGTCGCCGTTGTCGATGGAGTCATACGCACCCCAAGGGCGATACACCTTGCGGTGCCACTTCACCTGCGGACGTCCTTCGCTCTTGAGCTGCTGAACGATCTGCTTCACTTCCTGGATGCGTGACTTTGCGCCAACCAAAATCGCATCGTCCGTATCGACGACGATGACGTCATCGAGGCCGATCATCGCAATGAGGCGTTGGCCATGCGCGTAGGTGCCGTGGCAGTCGATCGCGATGACATCACCGTGATGCGAGTTGCCGTCGGCATCCTGGGGATTTGCCTCCCACAGTGCGGACCAGGAGCCAACATCGCTCCAGCCAGCATCGAGGGGCACGACAGCGGCGGCATCGGTCTTCTCCATCACGGCGTAGTCGATGGAATCCGAGGGCGATGAGGCGAAGGCTTCGGCGTCGAGGCGGATGAAGTCCTCGTCGCGCTTGGCCAGCTCGAGGGCACGTCGGCACGCTGCGAGCATCTCGGGCTGGAAACGGCCGAGCACGTCGAGATAGACACTCGCCTTGAACAGGAACATGCCGCTGTTCCAGTAGTACTCGCCCGAGGCGACGTAACCCTCGGCCGTGGCCTGGTCGGGCTTTTCGACGAAGCGCTCGACCGCACGTGCTCCTTCGCCCGGGGCGGCCTTGATGTAGCCGTAGCCGGTTTCAGGGCCTGTCGGAACAATGCCGAACGTCACCAGCTTGCCTTCGCTGGCGCTCACAGCGGCCTTGCGTGCGGCTTCGTGAAATGCGATGTCATTGGTCACGACATGGTCGGACGGCAGCACCAACAGCAGGGCATCCTCGCCGCCGGCGAGCGCTTCAAGTGCGGCGATAGCAATAGCCGGTGCGGTGTTACGTCCTGTCGGTTCGAGGATGATCGACTCCGGCTGTGCGCCGACTTCGAGCAACTGCTCGGCCACCATGAAACGATGTTCCTGGTTGGCCACGACGATGGGTCGGCGAGCCGCGATGGGAGCGACGCGCTTCCACGTCGCCTGCAGCATCGTGTCGTCGCCCACAAGCGGGAGGAACTGCTTCGGGTACGCCTCGCGCGACAACGGCCAGAGGCGCGTGCCCGAACCACCGGAGAGGATCACGGGAAGAATATTCATGGCTATCGGTCTCTCAATGTTGGCCCGGGGTGCCGATCAGATCGGCGATCTCGCGTGTGCGATCGTTCATCAGCGCTTCGTCGCCGCGCGATTCCACGTTGAGTCGGAGCAAAGGTTCGGTATTCGAGCTGCGCAGGTTGTAGCGCCAGCTGCCGAAGTCGGCGCTGGTGCCATCGGTGCGATCGATAACTGGATTCTTCGAGGCGAAGTGATCATTAACGCGCTTCACTGCGGCAGCTGCGTCGTCCACCCGGAAATTGATCTCGCCGCTGCACGGGAACGCGCGCATGCGGTCTTCGACCAGTTCAGCGAGAGACAGGCCGGAGGTCGAAACCAGTTCGGCAATGAGCAGCCAGGGAATCATGCCGGAGTCGCAGTAATTGAACTCACGGAAATAATGATGGGCGCTCATCTCGCCGCCATAGATGGCGTTCTCGGCGCGCATGCGCTCCTTGATGAAGGCATGACCGGTCTTGCTCTGGATCGGCACGCCACCGGCTTCCTGCACCATCTCGATCGTGTTCCAGGTCAGGCGGGGGTCATGGATGATCTTGCCGCCCGGATGCCGGACCAGCGCCGCCTTCGCGAGAAGGCCGACGAGGTAATAGCCCTCGATGAATCGGCCGTCTGCATCGAAGAAGAAGCAGCGGTCGAAATCGCCATCCCACGCGATTCCCAGATCGGCGCCATGGGCACGTACTGCATCTGCCGTGGCGCTGCGGTTCTCGGGAAGCAGCGGATTGGGAATTCCGTTCGGGAAGCTGCCGTCCGGCTCATGGTTCACCCGGATGAATTCCAGCGGCAGGTGTGGCGCGAGCTGATCGACGACCAGTCCGGCACCGCCATTGCCCGCGTTGACGACTACCTTGAGCGGCTTCAACTTAGAGCGATCGATGTAGGAAAGCAGATGCTCGACGAAGGCAGCCTTGGATGTTTCCTGGCGGATGCCGCCCGATTTTGCACCCGACGTGAAGACGTTCGCGATAGCCGCATCGCGAATGGCGAAGAGGCCGGTGTCGCCACTGATCGGACGGGAGCCCTCGCGCACCAGCTTCAGCCCGTTGTAGTCCATCGGATTGTGGCTGGCCGTCACCATGATGCCGCCGGCGGCATTGAGATGCGGCGTCGCGAAATAGACTTCTTCGGTACCGCACAGGCCGATATCGATGACATCACGGCCGGCGTCGTTCAGTCCGGAAGCCAGCGCGTCCTGCAGGGCCTTGCTGGTGAGGCGGATGTCACGGCCGAGGACGACGGGACCCTCGCCAAGCACGTCCGCCGTGGCGCGACCGATACGGTATGCGACGTCCTCGTTCAACTCATCGGGAACGCGGCCGCGAACGTCGTAGGCCTTGAAGCAGGGCATTTCGTTGGACGGGCCCGTCATGGTCAGAGCGCCTGCTCGAGCTCAGGGAGAATCTTAAACAGATCCCCCACCAGACCGATGTCGGCAATCTCGAAGATCGGCGCCTCGCCGTCCTTGTTGATGGCGACGATCGTGCCCGCATCCTTGATGCCCGTCAGATGCTGGATGGCCCCCGAGATACCGATAGCCATGTAAAGCTCCGGCGCAATGATCTTGCCCGTCTGGCCAACTTGCATCTCGTTCGGGCAGTAGCCCGCATCGACGGCAGCGCGCGAAGCACCCACGCCGGCACCGATCTTGTCGGCGAACTTGTAGATGATGTCGAAGTTTTCCTTCGAGCCCACGCCACGGCCGCCGCTGACGACCTTTGCTGCGCCCTGCAGGTCCGGGCGGTCGCTCTTGCCCTGCTGCAGGTTCACGAAGCGCGTGTGGGAGGGCAGGGTGGCATCGATGGTCAGGGCCTCGACGGGCGCGGAGCCGGTCGACGCGGCCGCGGGCCAGGAGGCCGTGCGAATCGTGGCGACGACGATCGAGGCGGCGTCCACTTCCACCGTGACGATGGCATTGCCGGCGTAAATCGGGCGCTTGAAGCTGTGTGCGCCTTCGACGCTCATTACGTCGCTGACCTGCGACACGCCGAGCAGGGCGGCCACGCGCGGGGCGAGGTCCTTGCCGAAGGTGGTCGAGGGGGCGAAGACGTGCGAGTAGCCGGCGGCGGCCTTGGCGATCTGCGGCGCGAGGATGGCTGCCAGGGCGTGTGCATTTTCGGCACGAGCCACGGTGAGCACCTTGCTGACACCGGCGATCTTCGCGGCTTCGGCGGCGACCGCGTCAGGCGCGTCGGACAGCACGATGACGTCGATGGACTCCGGCTTGGCGGCCACGGCAGCGCTGACGGCACGAGCCGTGGCGCCGTTGAGCTTGCCATCGAGGTGTTCGGCGATAACGAGGATCTTGGACATAGGAATTCTCCGGTCGGCTGCTTTACAGCAGGCCCTTCTGCTTGAGGGCCGCGACGAGCTCGGCGGCGTCCTTGACCATCACACCCTTGGTGCGCTTGGCCGGGGCGGCGTAGTGCGTGGTCTTGATGTGGTCAGCGGCATCGATACCAAGCGAACCCAGCTCGATCACGTCGATCGGCTTGGCCTTGGCCTTCATGATGTCCGGCAGCTTGATGAAGCGCGGCTCGTTCAGGCGCAGATCGGTGGTGATCACGGCTGGGAGATCGGCTTCGATGGTCTCGAGGCCGGCGTCGACTTCGCGGGTCACCGTGGCCTTGCCGTCGGCGATTTCCACCTTGCTGGCGAAGGTCGCCTGCGGGCGGTCCCACAGCGCCGCCAGCATCTGGCCGGTCTGGTTGGCGTCATCGTCGATGGCCTGCTTGCCAAGGATCACCAGGCCCGGCTGCTCTTTCTCAATGAGCTTGAGAAAGGTGCGGGCGGCGGTCAGTGGCGAGACGGCGTCGGCGGTTTGGACGTGAATGGCGCGGTTGGCGCCCATGGCCAGGCCGTTGCGCAGGTGGGCCGTGAGGTCGGCCGGACCGATGCCGACCACGATGACTTCCTCGGCCACGCCCTTCTCGCGCAGACGCAGGGCCTCTTCGAGGGCGATATCGTCGAACGGGTTGGCGGAGAGCTTGACGCCATCCGTGACCACGCCAGTGCCGTCAGGCTTCACCTGGATGCGGACGTTGTAGTCCACGACGCGCTTGTAGCCGACCAGAATCTTCATCTGCGTTTCCTTGGGGTTGTAGCTGAAGGTCGCGAGCGACCCAGTCACATGAACGAGTTGACCAGGGATTATAGCGTGCGTGAGGGCGCCTCACTGAACCGTTGCCGGGTCCTTGGAGGAGGCCAGAACCCGTCCGGGCGCCGCTCAGGACGCCGGGGTCAGGGCGAGACGAAGGGCGTCGCGGGCCCGGCTGACCGAAAAGTGCTCGCGAACGTTCTCCAGCCCTCCCTCGGACAGGCGCAGCCACAGGGCCTCGTCCTGGTAAGCCTGCGAGATCGCATTCGCCATGTCCGTGGCGTCGTCGGCCACCAGTGCGTCGACGCCGTCCCGGATATACATCCCCTCAGCAGCGATCGAGGTGAGGACAACAGGAAGCCCATGGCTCATGGCCTGGTTGACCTTGCCTTTCACGCCCGCGCCAAAGCGTAGCGGTGCAACCGAGAGGCGTGCCTGCGCGAGCAACGGAGCCAGATCCGCCACGCGGCCGTGCACGACCACACCCTCTCGCTCGATCGAGTGTCGCGCTTCGTCATCGATATCGCCGACGACATGCAATACCAGCGTCGAGTCTCGTGCGCGAAGTTGAGGCAGCACATTGTCCGCGAACCAGCGTACGGCATCCTCGTTAGGTGGATGTCCGAACCCTCCGACGAAAATGAGGCCAGTACGAGACGAGAATGGCGCGGTCCTGCCGAGGATGTCGTGAATATTACTGACGACCCCCACGGACGATTGGGGCGCTTCGCGAGCGAGGATAGCCTGTTCGTCGGCGCTAACCACGAGCGTGACGTCAGCTCGGGTCACCATGGCCAGCTCGCGCTTCCGGGAGCGGGCGGCCTGCCGCGCGAGCGACGCATTTCCGGTCAGTTCTGCACCACGTTGTTCGCGTACGAAATGCAGGTCGACAGTGTCGAACAAGATGCGGGCGCGCGGCGCATGTTCCCTGACCAGATCGATGTATTGGTCGGCGATCGGCAGCCGACACAGAATGGCCGCATCGATGGTGGCCCCTCGTTCCACCAGTAAGGAACGAGGGCGACCGCGATGCACGTTCACCCCGATCGCCGCGAGGCGCCGCATATCACGCTGAGATGCGTCATCGTCGTCCGCGATGAAGTCGATCGTCCATCCGTCGGAATGCAGCAGCGCGAACATCTGGCAGAGGCGCATGGATCCGGAGTCGCGATTCGGATCCGGGGTCATCGTATCGATGACGAGGACACGTTTTGCCGGTCCGTGCGCTGGTACTGACGCAACGACGATCGGTCCGCCTTTGTCATCCGGCGCGTCGCGCAATCCGGACCGTCCGGCGAGCGCGCGGCGAAAGGTCGCCCGCCAGCCACGTACAGCTACGCTGCCACCGATCCGTCGGGCGACGTGCGCCATACGCCGGAGTTTCCACCTGATATCCATCAAAGATTCTGGTAATTCGGACCCGAGCCGCCTTCCGGCGTCACCCAGGTAATGATCTGGTACGGATCCTTGATGTCGCACGTCTTGCAATGCACGCAGTTCGCCGAGTTGATCTGCAGCCGCTTACCGGCATCGTCCTGGACGATCTCGTAAACACCCGCCGGACAAAACTTCTCGCAAGGATTGCCATACTCAGTGGTGCAGCGGTCGATACAGATGGAGGTATCCAATACCTTCAAATGCACCGGCTGGTCTTCATCATGCTCGGTCGCCGCGAAGTACACGCTGGCCAGGCGATCGCGAGGTGCAAGGGTGCGGTCCACGTAATCTTTCGTCGGCGCTTCGTACTGGCCCAGCTTGTCCAGCGACGACCAGTCCGCGTGGTTCGTCATCGTCCACGGCGAACGTCCGCCAGTCACGGTTTCCCATGCGGCGTTGATCAGGCCGAACCACAGACCACGATTGAAGCCGGGACGGATGTTGCGCACCTTCTTCAGCTCGCTCATCACCGCCGAGGCGCGCAGCTTCGCATCCCAGCCAGCGGGATTCAGCGTGCTGGCAACCAGGTGTTCCGCAGCGAGCATGCCCGAGGCAATCGCCTGGTGGGTGCCCTTGATCTTGGGCACGTTGACCAGACCGGCGGAGTCGCCGATCAGGATCGCGCCGGGCATCTCTACCTTCGGCAGCGACTGGAAGCCGCCCTCGACAATCGCGCGCGCGCCGGCGGAAAGAATCGTGCCGCCCTCGAGCAGGCCCTTCACGTTCGGGTGGTGCTTGAACTGCTGGAAGGCCTCGAACGGTGAGAACTTCGGATCCGGATAGTCGAGGCCGACGACGAAGCCGACCGCCACGCGATCCTTGTCCAGGTGATACAGGAAGCTGCCGCCGTAGGTGTCGTTGGCCAGCGGCCAGCCGGCGGTGTGCACCACCTTGCCCGCTTCGCCGCGGCCCGGCGGCAGCTGCCAGAGTTCCTTGATGCCGATGCCGTAGGTCTGCGGATCGCTGTCCTTGTCCAGGTCGAAATGTTTGATCAGCGCCTTGCTGATGTGTCCGCGGCAGCCTTCGGCCAGCACGGTGACCTTCGCCCGGATGTCGATGCCTTCGGTGTAGCCCGGCTTATGCGTGCCGTCGCGCGCCACGCCCATGTCGCCGATGCGCACGCCATTTACGGCGCCGGCTTCGTCGAACAGGGCCTCGGCAGCGGCATAGCCGGGGAACACGTCCACCCCAAGCGCCTCGGCTTGTGGGGCGAGCCACGCGCACAGCGCGCCGAGGCTGACAATGACGTTGCCGTGGTTGTTCATCTGCGGCGGTGTCACCGGGAGCTTGGTGCCCGAGGCGTGGTCGCGCAGCAACCAGAATTCGTCCTTCGTCACCGGCACGCAGACCGGCGGCGGGCTGTTGCGCCATTCGGGGAGCAGGCGGTCCAGCGGCGCGGTCTCGATCACCGCGCCAGACAGGATCTGCGCGCCGATGGTCGAGGCCTTCTCGATCACGCAGACGGTGATCTCCGGATTGAGCTGTTTCGTACGCATCGCGAACGCCAGGCCGGCGGGGCCGGCTCCGACGACGACGAGGTCGTATTCCATGGTTTCGCGTTCGCTCATGGCTGGCTCACTCAATCTTGGCTGGCTACAGGGATCAACCTGGCATTGTCCGGCTTCGTCTGCGCGCGGGCAAATGGTCGTTTGAAACGAGCCGGGTTGCGTGAGCTTCACATTCCGCGTTCATAATCGACCCATGCGCAAGGAGAGTTCATGAATACGATGCCGCCGGTGGCCGACACCGACATGCGACGCGCCACGCTGCTGCAGATGCTGCACTGGCTGGCGATAGGGAGAGTCCAGCCGCAGGCCCTCTCGGACGTTTACCAGAACGCGATCGAGCGCCTTAATCCGCGGATCAATGCCTATGCGGATTTCAGCGTGTCCCTCATCCAGGAGCAGTCCCTGGCTGCCGACCGGCGCCGTCGCGACGGCGTGATCGGGCGCCTCGACGGCATTCCCATCGCGATCAAGGACAACTTCGACGTCGCCGGCACGCCCACGCTTGCCGGTATGCGGCGGCGCAGCGTCGTTCCAGCCCAGGACGCGCACATCGTTACGCGCCTGCGGGCCTCGGGCGCCGTGCTGCTCGGCAAAACGAACATGGACGAAGGTGCGCTTGGGCTCACCACGAATAATCCGTTTCATGGCGCAACGCACAATCCGCATCGTCTGGGCTACACCGCCGGCGGCTCGTCAGGCGGTGCCGCTGCGGCCGTCGCCTCCGGCATGGCCGTGGCGGCGATCGGCTCGGACACCCTGGGTTCGATCCGTGTTCCGGCCAGCTACTGCGGCGTCTATGCGCTGAAGCCGACCCACGGCGAGATTTCCGCGCGTGGTCTGGTCCCGGCGGCTCGCCGCCTCGATGCCGTCGGACTGCTGGCACGTGGCGTCGACGATCTCACCGTGCTGCTGCAGACGCTGGCGGGCTACGACGCCGACGACGCGCGGTCCCGCCGCCGCCGCGTGGCGTTTTCGCCGCCAGACTGGGAACCGGGCAACCTCCGGGCGGGCTTCCTGCCGGATCTGGCCGCCGTGGGTGTGGAACGCGACGTGATTGATGTGTTCGAGGAGGCGCTGAGCAAGCTCAATGGCGAGCTCGGTGAGCGCCGGTCCGTCGATTTCTCCGACTGGGATTTCGCCCGGACCCGCCGCGCCGGTCTTCTGCTGATGGAAGCCGAGATGCTCAACACGTTCGCCGATGAACTGGCGGACGAGGCGTACCCGGTTTCGCCAGGGTTCCGGCAGATGGTGGACTTCGCAGCGCGCAAGTCAGCCGCTGATTACGTCGCTGTCGATCGCGTGCTCGACGACGCGACGCTGAAGATGCGCCGGCTGTTTGCCCAGGTCGATGTGCTGGTGATGCCGACGACGCCACAGGGTGCGTTCCCGCTCGACGGGCCGGTGCCGAACTCGCAGGCAGACCTGTGCAGTTTCGCCAGCCTTGCCGGTTGTCCGTCGGTGAGTATCCCGATGGGCACGCTACCGAACGGCATGCCGATTGGCATGCAGCTGGTGGGTGCGCGCGGTTCGGATCTGAGGTTGCTGGAGTTGGCGGCGGTTTGTGCGTCGTCGATGGATGCCGAGCCGGTGTATCCCGTCGAGCCTGTTTAAAAGCATCGCCGATGAATCGGCTCCCACAAAGAGCGGCGCAGGTCTCCCCCCCTCCCCCCCTGTAGGGGCCGCTTCAGCGGCGATGCTTTCGCCCCAATGTGGGAGCCGCTTCAGCGGCGATACTTTCGCCCCGCTGTGGGAGCCGCTTCAGCGGCGATCCGCGCGAGAGCGCGGCCAGATTACCTGGCGCTGGCGGTCTCCAGCGTCCACCCCACGATCTCCCGCGACACCTTATCCATAGCCCGCCCAAACGCCTCCACCACCTGCGGCACATCCTTCCCATTCACCGGCTCGTGCACCTCGAACCGCCGCGTACCCACGATCTGATGCTTGCGCGTCGCCGCCAGCACGGCGTCGTACTTGATCACGACCTCCGGCGAGCCCGAGGCATATTCGCTCTGGAACGCGGCAAGGCTTCCACCCAGTTCGAAGTCAGCCCCGAGGTTGCTCTCGTCCGTGCTCAGCGCCGCGACCCGGCCGCTGTCGCGAAAGGCATCGGCCACGCGATCGCGGAACAGGTTGGTCGTCGTGTCGCTCCAGCGTGCTCCCGCGTACACGGTGATCTGATTGGACTCCGGCACCACGGCGATGCGCACATTGTCGAGCGAGCGCGGCGCGCTGGGGGCGGCGATGCGCAGCGCCCACGGCACCGGGGTGACGGCAGCGGGACGTGCGCCGGGCGCGGCCGGCAGGGTGTAAACCTTCGGCGTCTCGGCCTTGGGCAGGATCGAGCACGCCGACAGGAGCACGAGCAGTAGCGGGGCGGCAAGGCGGGCACGGCTCATGGGGTGAACTCCTTAACTTTTTCGCGGCCGAACAGGTAGCCGCTGGGATTCTCGTCGAGACGACGGGTGATCGAGCGCAGCGAGGTCAGCGTGTCGCGGAGCTCGCGCAGCGCCGGGGCCAGTTCGCCCAGACTCGCCGCGCCGCCGTTGATCGCGTCGCTGTTGTCGTTGAGCAAACGGTCCACCGAGGCCATCGAATGTTCCAGCGACGCCATCGCGTGCTGCGCACTTTCCAGCGTGGCCTTGCCCTGGCCTTCGATCAGGCCGTTGGCGTTGTGCACCAGGGTCTTGCTCTCCACCAGCGTCTCGTTGGCCTGCTTCGTCGCCGTGGCGAGCTGCTTGATCAGGTCGCGGATGTCTTCACGCTCGTCGGCGATCACGCCTGTCGTCTGGTCCAGGTGTTCCAGCGTGCGCTCGATCCGGTGCACGTTCTCTTTCGAGAGGAGATCGTTCGCGCGCGCCGCGGCCTGGCTGATATTGGTGATGAGGTCCTCGCCGTTTTCGAGCAGACGGGCCAGCGGCGAGGGATCGGCGATGATCACCGGCACTTCGCCGTCATGCCCGACCAGCAGCGGACTTCCGGGCGTGCCACCGGACATCTGGATGATCGCCACGCCGGTGACGCCGGTCAGCGCGAGCTTCGCGTGGGTGTCCTTATGTAGCGGGGTGTCGCCGCTCACGCGGACGCGGGCCAGTACGCGGCGGGGATCTTCCGGGTCGAGGCGAAGCTGCATCACGTCGCCCAGCCGGATGCCGTTGTACTGCACGGCGCCTCCCTTCGACAGGCCGGTGACTGCCTCGTTGAAGACAATGTCGTAGTAGTTCCACTCCTGGTCCGAGTGGGCCTTGGCCAGCCACACACCGAAGCCGAGACCGGCCATAACGATGAGGACGGTGAACAGTCCGATCAGGATGTGATGCGCGCGCGTTTCCATGGTGTCAGTCCTTGCCTTTGTGGGCGGCGAAGGTGGCCGCGCGACCGCGCGGTCCGTTGAAATAAGCCTGTACCCAGGGATCGTCGGTGCGGGCGACTTCCTCGATCGGCGCGGCGGCGAGCACGCGCTTCTGCGAGAGAACGGCCACACGGTCGCAGGTGGAATAGAGGGTGTCGAGGTCGTGCGTCACCAGGAACACGGTCAGGCCCAGCGCATTGCGCAGGGTGACAATGAGGCTGTCGAAGGCGGCAGCACTGATCGGATCCAGGCCGGCCGTTGGCTCGTCGAGGAATAGAATCTCCGGATCCAGCGCGAGTGCGCGGGCCAGGGCCGCGCGTTTGATCATGCCGCCCGACAGTTCCGATGGATACTTGCGGCCGGCATCTACCGGCAGGCCGGCAAGTGCAAGCTTCACGCCGGCCAGTCGCGTCGCGTCGATGCGGGGCAGGCCAGCGTGTTCGATGAGGGGCAGGGCGATGTTCTCGGCGACGGTAAGCGAAGAGAACAGGGCGCCACTCTGGAACAGCACACCGAAGCGACGCTCCACCTGCGAGCGCCGTTCGTCCGACAGCGAAAGCAGGTTCTCTCCGAAGACGCGCACCTCACCGGCGATCGGCCGGACCAGGCCGATGATCGTGCGCAGCAACACCGACTTACCGGTGCCGGATCCACCGACGATGCCGATGATCTCGCCACGATAGACGTCGAGGTCCAGGTTCTCGTGCACCGTCTGGGTGCCGAACCGGTTGATCAGCCCGCGCACTTCGATGACCGTCTCACGGGCCGGGGCAGCCACCGTCTGTGCGTTCACCAGCCCATCTCCATATAGAAGAGTGCGGCGAGCGCATCGAGCAGGATCACCACGAAGATCGACTGGACCACCGCCGAGGTCGTGTGCTCGCCCACCGATTGCGCGCTCCCGGACACCTTGAACCCTTCCATGCAGCCGATCACCCCGATCATGAAGGCGAACACGGGTGCCTTGGCGATACCCACCAGGAACTGGGCCAGCGACATGTCCTCCTGCAACATCGACAGGAACATCGACGGCGACATCTTCAACACGGCCAGGCAGACCACGCCGCCGCCAACGATGCCGGCGATCATGGCAATGAACGTGAGCAGGGGCAGTGCGATCAACAGGGCAAGCACGCGGGGCAGCACGAGCAGCTCGACCGGATCCAGGCCGAGCGTGCGGATCGCATCGATCTCCTCGCGCGCCTTCATCGAACCGATCTGGGCGGTGAAGGCGCTGGCGGTACGACCGGCGAGCAGGATGGCCGTGAGCAGCACGCCGAACTCGCGAAGGAAAGCAAAGCCGATCAGGTCGACCGTGAAGATGCTGGCGCCGTAACTTGCCAGTGCGGTCGAGCCGAGGAAAGCCACCACCGCCCCCACCATGAAGGAGAGCAGGGCCAGGATCGGCACCGCGTCGAGGCCGGTCTGTTCGATGTGGGAGACCAGGGCGGTCACCCGCCAGCGCTTCGGTATAAGTACGGTGCTCGCGAAGCCCTGGAGGGTGATGCCGATGAAGCCGAGCAGCTTGAGCGTCTGTTTCCAGAAACTACCCATGCCCTTGCCGATGCGTTCGAGCAGGAGCACGAAGCCGGCTTCCCTCGGTTTCTTCACGCCCTTGCAATACGTGTCTATCGCGTCGCCGACGGTCTTGAGCAGGGCGCGACGTGCCGGCGGCAGCGATTCGTCCTGGGCCAGCGCCTGGGTGCGCTGGCTGCCGAGCATCTCGGCGATCACGAAGGCGCCCGAGGTATCCATCGCGCCGAGGGCGTGGATATCCACGCTCACATCGTTACCCACCGTGCCGGCCAGTTCATTCGCCCGGGCCTGCAGTTCCATGTAATGGACCAGTGTCCAGTCCCCGGTCAGGGCAAGGCGTGCACCACCCGCATCGCGGGTGAGCGTGGCCGAACCGGGCAGGGATGGGGTCGTCATGGGCGAAGGCTAGCAGAAGCGGATGCTGCGTTTGCGCTTGGCCTGACGGGCTCCGCGGCCCGATAATGCGAGGCTGTTCCCGCCGACATTCCCCTGCAAGGTACGACGATGACCGACAAGACCGAACTCAACGCCTCCCACCGTGAACTCGGTGCCCGCATGGTCGACTTTGGCGGCTGGGACATGCCGATCGCCTACGGCTCGCAGATCGAGGAACACCACTCGGTGCGCAAGGACGCCGGCATGTTCGACGTCTCCCACATGACCGTGGTCGACCTGACCGGCGAGCGCACCCGCGAGTTCCTCCGCAAGCTGGTCGCCAACAACGTCGACAAGCTGACGAAGTCCGGCAAGGCCCTCTACACCTGCATGCTCGACGAGACCGGCGGCGTCATCGATGACCTCATCGTCTATTTCCTGCGTGAGGACTTCTTCCGCCTGGTCGTCAACGCCGCCACGCGTGCGAAGGACCTGGCCTGGATCGAGAAGCAGGCGGCAGCGTTCGGGATCACGGTGCGCGAGCGTCCGGAGTTCGGCATGGTCGCGGTGCAGGGCCCGAACGCCCGCGAGAAGCTGATCGGCCTGCTGCCGGAAGACATCCGTGAGAAGGCGCGCAAGCTCGGCAAGTTCGCCGCGATCGAATGCGAAGGCCCGAACGGCATGCCGCTGTTCCTGGCCCGCACCGGCTACACGGGTGAGGACGGTTTCGAAGTGGTGGTACCGAACACGCGCGTGGTCGAGCTGTGGAATCTGCTGCGTGAGGCCGGCGTGGCTCCGGCCGGACTCGGTGCGCGCGACACGCTGCGCCTGGAAGCCGGCATGAATCTTTACGGCCAGGACATGGATGAGACCGTCACCCCCTGGGAGGCGTCGCTCGCCTGGACCATCTCGCTGGACGAAGGTCGCGACTTCATCGGGCGCGAGGCGCTCGAGAAGCAGAAGTCGGAGGGTGTACCTCGCGTGATGGTCGGCCTGGTCATGGACGAGAAGGGTGTGCTCCGCCACGGCCAGAAAGTGCTCGCGGCCAATGGCGAAGGTGAAATCCTTTCCGGCGGTTTCTCGCCCACCCTGGGCAAGTCGGTCGCCTTCGCGCGCCTTCCCGTCGGTGATCATGGCGACGTCCGCGTCGACATCCGCGGTCGCGAAGTGCCGGTGCGCGTGGTGAAGTTCCCCTTCGTCCGTGACGGCCAGCCGATGCCCGGCATCGTCGACGGCTGACCTCACACATATATATATGTATCGGTACAATTGACCGTCCATCACCCGCACCCCGTCCCGTGACATCGAGGAGCAGCCCCATGAGCGATAAAGAAATTCCCGGCGACCTGAAATTCCAGAAGACCCACGAGTGGGTGCGCATCGAGGACGACGGCACGGTCACCGTCGGCATCTCCGACCACGCGCAGGGCGCGTTGGGCGATCTGGTCTACGTCGAACTGCCGGAAGTCGGTTCGAGCGTCCAGGCCGGCAACGGCGTCGCCGTCGTCGAGTCGGTCAAGGCCGCGTCGGATATCTACGCGCCGGTCTCGGGTGAAATCACCGAGGTCAACACCGTCCTCAGCGACAAGCCGGAAACGATCAACGAAGACGCGTTCGGTGACGGCTGGATCTTCAAGTTGAAGCTCAGTGACAAGTCCGAACTCGACGGTTTGTTGACGGCCGACGAGTACGCCGAAGTTGCCGAGAACGACGACCACTGATCCGGTTCGGCACGTTCAATCTGTATGCCGGTCGTCCTCGACCGGCATTTTTTTGTCCGGAACGGCCCTTCGGCGAAATTTTTTTTTACCCTCAGTCGAACTCCGTTCATCCGCGAAATCGCCCCCGACAGGTCGTGTCGGAGAGCGCCTCTTTTTTCTCGCGTCGTCGTCTGTCGTCGATCCATTGTTCGCGGCGACGAACGAAAAAACATCTTTATTTAAGCTATTTGCTGAACCGTTTTACTGCGCGGGTATTTTTTATTTCGGATGTCCATTCCGTTCCTGACGTAACGAATAACCTCTCATCACGCACCCCGAGAGGTCACCAGTCGAACAGATATGCACCCGCAAGGTCTTCAATTCATAGCCAAAGTTTATTGACAGCGGATATGTTCAGGAATAGCTTTTGCACCAATTGACGGGGAACCCGATATGGAATTAGGAAAATTCATCAGGCCGTACGTCGAACACGGCAACAAAGCGGGGGCGGTTCGCAAGATCACTGTCTCCATTCCGTTGCATGTACTTCGACTGCTTTCCGATGAACGTACTCGCCGCCAGGTGAACAATTTAAGGCACGCAACGAACAGCGATCTGCTGGTTGAAGCGTTCCTTCATGCTTTTACTGGGCAACCACTGCCAACTGATGAGGAGCTGAGACGAACCATGGCCACTGCCAAGAAAGCCACTGCCAAGAAGTCCGCCGCCAAAAAGGCGACGAAGAAATCCACCGTGAAGAAGACCGCCGCGCGCAAGTCGCCGGCAAAGAAGGCCTCGACCCGTAAGGTCGCGGTCAAGAAGGCTGCGACCCGCAAGTCGCCGGCCAAGAAGGCTGCTGTCAAGAAGGTCGCCCGCAAGGCTGCCGTCAAGAAGGTAGCTGCCAAGAAGGCCGTCAAGAAGGCCGTCAAGAAGTCTTCCGTAAAGAAGACTGCCCGTAAGGCAGCTCCGCGCAAGGCCGCCGCGCCGCGCAAGGCTGCTTCGAAGAAGGTTGCTGCGGCCAAGGTCGTTCGCGCCACCAAGGCTGCCAAGCCGGCCAAGGCACCGCGTGCTGCCAAGGCCCCGAAGGCCGCTAAGTAATAAGCTTCACCTTCCAATAAGAAAGCTCGTTACGAATTATCTCCCCGCGGTGCCCAGCGCGGGGAGACACTTCGAAACCTTGACCCCGGCACTGCCGGGGTTATTCATTTCCGGGCCGCGGTTTCTTGCCCCCGGAAAACCTCCTAGACCGCCGCGCTGGATTCACGCGCCCATTACGGTTACCTTGTCGCCACATCGCGCTGCGGAGGACGGGGGGTTCTTCGCGTCAAGCCATCAGGGGGCGCGCGCTATGCGGAGTCCGCTTTCGACCGCCATGGATAATCGTCAACGCATTTCTTCGCGCCATTACGCGCGCGGCGCCGTCAATCCCGTGACACTTACGGTCATCGCCATTGTTCTGGCGCTGGCAGTCGCGGCCTGGTTCCTTATCATCAAGCCTTATAAAGACGCTAACGCTGGCGTCGTACCGGCGACCGCCGCGGCGACCACGCCGGGCACCAGGCGCGACACCCCGGCCAACGTCGATGCGCTCAGCACCGACCAGCTGCTGGCCGAAGCCCGCACGGCAATGAACGAGCAGCGCCTCGTGGCGCCGGCAGGTAATAACGCTTTCGAGTTCTATATGAAGGTGTTGCAGAAGCAGCCGGGTAACCCCGTTGCCGCCGACGCCCTGCGCGAAACCTTCTCCTACGGCGCCGCCGCGACCGAGCAGACGATCAACCAGCGCGATTTCAACGAAGCGCAGCGCGAGATCGACCTGCTCGCCAAGGCCGATCCGGAGAACTACACGCTGACCATCCTGCGTTCCAAGCTCGACGCCCAGCGCAAGACGCTGGACCGTGAGCAGCAGCAGGCGGTCGATACGCAGAAGGCCCAGCAGCTGGCCCAGCAGAACGCGACCAATGCCGCGAAGCTGCAGGCCGAGCAGCAGGCCACGGCCGCCGCCGAGGCACAGCGTCAGCAGGTAGCGCGTGAGCAGGCTGCACGTGTCGCTGCCGCCGCTCCTGTCGCTGCTGCACCCGTCGCAGCGGCACCGCGTCCCGCGGCTCGTGCCGCGACCGACGAGTCGATCAGCGATGCTGTCCTGATCCGCCAGGTGAACCCGCGTTACCCGACGGCCGCCATGCGTGCGAACCAGGAAGGCTGGGTGGACGTCGAGATGACCGTGGGCGCCGATGGCGCCGTCGGCAACGTCTCGGTGGTCGACGCACAGCCCAAGCACGTCTTCGACCGCTCGGCGATCGACGCGGTGAGCAAATGGGAATTCAAGCCGGCCACCCGAAACGGCGAGGCGATTGCCGTCACCCTCCGCCGACGGTTGCAGTTCAACCTGGGCAGGTAAGCAGTCGATTCAGTAGGAGCCGATGCATCGGCGAAGAAGGCCGCGAGCAATCGCGGCCTTCTTGTTTTCCGTAGGAGCCGCTTCATCGGCAAAGAAAGGTCGCTGCGCGCCCCATGTCTATTGTGGGAGCCGCTTCAGCGGCGAACACCTCACCGATGATTTCGCGAATGAGGCGTTGCCTCACGTTGTGCCGGCGCTCCAACCGCTCGCCTCATCATCGCAAGGCCTCATTCGCAAGCGCGAGGTCCTGAGGGTTCGCCGCTGAAGCGGCTCCTACAACAGCTGCGTGCGGCGGCGAACGCCGCTGGTCACATGAGCCGCGCAGCGGCTGTCCTATCGAACGGAGCTCTCAGGGCTTCTTTTTCTTTTTCGTCGTCGACTTGGCGGGCGCGGCCTTCTTGGACGCAGCCGCCTTCTTCGTCGTGGCGGCTTTCTTCGAAGGTGCAGCCGCAGATGCCGTGTGTACGGATCCCTCGACGCCCGCCCAGTCCACGTGGTTCAGGCCGAGGAGATCGTCGAAGACCATCGGCATCAGGCCGGCGGGAATCGGACCTGCGCCGTTCCACATCGTCACCACGCCAGCGTGGTACTTCGGGAAGAAGCCGATCATCGTGCGGTAGCCGGAGACGGCGCCTGCATGGAAGATCAGGTCTTCGTTGGCGTACTTGAAGACGCGCCAGCCCAGCGCGTAGTGCGCGTCAGTGACCCGGGCGTGGCGCCAGGGTAGCGAGTGCACTTCCGACGGGGTCGCGACGCCGGGCGCGTGCAGCACGTCCAGGGAGGGCGTGGGGAGCACGTCGGGGCGACCGCCCATCTGCGCCATCAGCCACTGCTCCATGTCGCGCAGGCTGGCGTTGACGCCGGCGGCGGGAGCAACGCGGTAGTAGCTGTCGTTCGGCTCGTAGGGAATCCAGTTATGCGGACCACCGCGGTGCGGGCGAGCCCAGCTCTTGCTTGCCTCGAGCGCGTCGCGGCCGTAGCTGGCGGTGGTCATGCCGAGCGGCGCGAAAATGCGGCGCTCCACCTGGCGAAAGAAATAATCGCCGGTGGTGGCGTAGATCACGTCGCCGATCATGCTGAAGGCGACGTTCTGGTAGCCGTAGCAGGAGCCGACCTTGCAGGAGAGGTCTACTTCGTCCAGCTTGCGCACGAGTTCCTCGTACGGCATGTCGGCTTCGAGCATGTTGTCGTAGGTGTTGCGCGGCAGGCCCAGACGCTGGCCGAGGATGTCGCGGACCGTGGCCTGCTGTGCGGCCTCCATGTCCTTGAGCTTGAAGTAGGGGATGGTGTCGATCAGCTTGGTGTCCCAGCTGAGGAAGCCCTCGCGCACGAGTACGGCGGTGACGCCGGTGGCAAAGGCTTTCGACAGCGATGCCAGGCGGAACACGGTTTCCGGGGTGGCAGGTTCTTTCGTTTTTGCGTTGGCGTAGCCGATGGCGCGTTCATAGACGACCTTGTCGTCCACGATGACCGCCGTGACGAGCGCCGGCGCGGCATCGCGTGCCTCGGCGGAGTCGAGCCAGCGTTTGTAGTCTTCGACGGTCTGCTTGATCCGCTCGGGGGGCAGTTTGGCGGACTCGGGGTCGACGTGGACCACCGGCGGCTTCTGCGGGGGCGGCGGTGCAGCCATGGCGAAGGGAGCGGCGACGGCGCAGGCGATGGCGCAAGCGAGCAGGGAAGCGGAACGAAACGACATGCTTATCTCGCGGGTCGAGGCGTAGGGGACACGCCGCGGAAAGGGGGACGTCAGCGCGCTGATCGTCATCAGGGTCATTGTCTTTTACTTCCCGGCTGGGAACAACGCCGATTCATAAACCATGTAGGAGCCGATTCATCGGCGAAAAGGTAAATGTGGGAGCCGCTTCAGCGGCGAAAAGCCAACGGAGCAGTGAAGCCGCAACGCCCGATCGCCGATGAATCGGCTCCCACAGGAGCGGCGGCAGTGAGGCGCCACCGGGCCGTGCTAGGCTTTTGACAGCCTCCCCCGGATCAAGTCGGCCACCTGTGAACACACGTCGACACGCCGCCCTGGGCGAGGGCATGACCCTGGCCCTTTCCATCATCGCGTTCTTCTTCGTGATGACCTCCTACTACGTGATCCGGCCGGTCCGCGACCAGTTGATAGGCGCTGCGGGGTCGTCTTCGCTGCCCGTGTTCTACACCATCGTGCTGGTCGTCATGCTCGCGCTGACGCCCGTGTTCGGCTGGCTCGTCTCGCGCTTTCCACGCAAACGCGTGTTGCTGGGCAGCTATCTGTTCTTCGCCGCCTGCCTCGTCGGATTCATTCCTGCGTTCGTCGCCCAGGATCGGATCGGCGCGGTGGCCCTGGGTCGGGTGTTCTTCGTCTGGGTGAGCGTGTTCAACCTGTTCGTCGTGTCCCTGTTCTGGAGCTTCATGGCGGACATCTACCGGAGCGCGCAGGCGCGACTGATGTTCCCGTTCATCGCGTTCGGTGGCATGGCCGGGGCCCTTGCCGGGCCCCTGATGACGTCCCTGCTCGTCGCGCGGATCGGGGTGCCCGCGCTGCTTCTGGTGTCGGCGACATCGGTGTTGATCGCGCTGGGCCTGCTGCTGGCCGTTACCACCGGACGCACGGCCAACGATACGAGTGGCGGCGCAGCGGTAGGTGGTTCCCCCCTTGATGGCGCGAAGGCCGCCTTCGCCCAGCCGTTCCTGCGCTACATGGCTATCCTCATGTTGCTCAGCGATGGCATTGCCACCCTGGCCTATGCGCTCATGGCGGACTATACGAAGGTGCATTACCCCGGCATCGCTGCGCGTACCGCGTTCTACGCGGATCTCGACCTTGCGATCAATGGCTTCGGCGCCCTGTTGCAGCTGACCGTCACGCCGCTGATTCTCCGTGGCCTGGGCACGCTCTGGGCGATGGTGCTGCCCACACTAGTCAACTTCGTCTTGCTAGCCCTGCTGGCCATCTACGGGCCGGCTGACATCGCGGTGTTCGGGTCGGTGATCTCGTTGCTGACCATCGTGCAGATCGGTACGCGGGGAATGACCTACGGCATGACCAAGCCGGCATCCGACTCCCTCTACACACGCATGCCGCGTGACGCGCGCTACAAGGGCAAGAACTTCATCGAGACGACCGTGTGGCGCTTCGGCGACCTGCTGGTCACGACGGCGCTCACCGCGCTGCGCGGCGTGGGCGTGGGCATTGCGGGGCTGGGCCTGATCAGCGCAGCGCTCTGCGGCGTGGCCACGATCGTGGCCCGCCGGGCGGCAACGTCGCCCGACCTCCTGCCTGAGTCGGCCGCGAAGGACACCTAGCTGGTGATATAGCTCTCGAGCTGGTTGATCGTCTGCTTCTGCTCGGAGATCACCGCCTTCACCAGGTCGCCGATGGAAATGACACCGACCACGCGGTCGCCGTCGCGTACCGGCAGGTGGCGCAACCGGCTGTCCGTGCACAGGCGCATGCACTCGTCCACCGTCGCGCTCGTCGACACCGTGATGACGGAGGGCGTCATGATGTCGGCTACCGGGGTGTCGCGTGACGACTTGTCTTTCAGGATGACCTTGCGGGCGTAATCGCGTTCGGAAACGATCCCGACCAGTTCGCTGCCCTTGAGGACGACCAGCGCGCCGACATTCTTGTCGGCCATCTGCTGAATCGCTTCATAGACCGACGCGTCGGGCGCCACCGCGTAGACTTCCTTGCCCTTGGATTCAAGGAGATGCTTGACCTGCTGCATGCTCGACTCTCCGGGTGGAGGCGGCGCGTCGCCGCGATAACGCAGTGTACCGCCGCTTGCCGTGTTCCGGAGTCATGCTCAGGTGAAAGGCGGCTCGCTGCCGTGACGGGAGTCGACGTAATAGAGCGGGCGCCGCTTGGTCTCGTTGTAGGTGCGACCGACGTACTCGCCGATCACGCCCAGGGCGAGCAGCTGGATGCCGCCCAGGAACAGGATCACCACCATGAGGGTGGGGTAGCCCCGCACCGGGTCGCCCCAGAACAACACTTTCAGCAACACCCAGATGCCATAAAGGAAGGCGAGCACGGCCGCCATGAGGCCAACCCAGGTGGCCACGCGCAACGGCGCTGCCGAAAACGAGGTGATGCCTTCGATGGCGAGGTTGCCCAGGCGCCAGTAGTTCCACTTGGTCGCGCCCGCATAGCGGGCGTCGCGATGGTAGGTGACGGCGGTCTGCCGGTAGCCGATCCAGGCGAAGAGGCCCTTCATGAAGCGTTGCCGCTCGCGGAGGCCACCCAGGGCGGCTACCGCGCGCCGGGAAAGCAGCCGGAAATCGCCCGTGTCGCGCGGCAGGGGTGTGTCGGAGAGTCGCTCCATGACGCGGTAAAAGGCGGCGGAGGTAAATTTCTTGAAGCGCGTCTCGCCGTCGCGTTCGCCGCGCGTCGCGTAAACCACGTCGAAACCTTCCTGCCAGCGCGCGACCAACGTCGGAATCAGCTCGGGCGGGTCCTGCAGATCGGCATCAATGACCACGACGGCATCGGCGTCGGCGGCGTCCAGGCCCGCCGTCATGGCGGCTTCCTTGCCGAAGTTGCGTGACAGGCGCAGGGCCGTGGCGCGGCCGTCGTTGCCGGCGATCGCACCCAGCTTCTCCCAGGTGTCGTCACTGCTACCGTCGTCCACGTAGATCACCCGGGCGGTTGCGTCGATACCGTCCAGCACGTCGCCCAGGCGCGCGTGGAAGGTGTCGATAACGTCGCTTTCGTTATAGGCGGGAACGACGATGGCGAGCGAAAACGTCATGAGGGTCCTTCAGCGAACGCGGCCGGCGACAGGCGCGGGCCGGGTGAGGTAGGCAGGGCCGCCGAGCTGGCCCATCTGTTGGGCGATCCAGGCCGTGCGCTTCTGCACATAGGCGCTTGGCGCGTCCACGCGGAACCGACGCGGGTTCGGCAGTACGGCCGCCAGGCGTGCCGCCTGGATCACGCCAAGGCGATCCGGTGGGGTGTGATAGAAGACGTCGCTGGCCGCCCCGACCCCGTACACGCCGTTACCCAGCTCCACGATATTCATGTAAACCTCGAGGATCCGGCGCTTCGGCCACGTCGCTTCGATGACCACGGTGAAGTACGCCTCCAAGCCCTTGCGGATGAAGCTGCGGCCGTTCCACAGGAAGAGATTCTTCGCCACCTGCTGGCTGATCGTGCTGGCACCGCGCAGGCGCTTGCCTTCGTCAGACGCGTCGATCGCGTCCTGGATCGCGTCCTGGATCGCATCGATGTCGAAGCCATGGTGGAAGGGGAATTTCTGGTCCTCGCCGGCGACCATGGCCAGGCCAACCTCGGGCGACACGGCATCTGCAGACACCCAGCGGTGGCGAAACGTGAAGTCCGGCTCGCGGGAGACGAAGGCCTCGACGCGGCGCTCCATCATCATGGCGCTGGTCCAGGGCGGCACGAAGCGCAGCATGAACACGACCAGCCACGACAGGGCGATCCAGGCAAGGACTGCCAGACCGACGAAGCGGGCAATGCGGATCGGCAGCGAGCGGGTCGTCGGGCTCATGGCAGCGCTGTGGCAAAGGATGGCGCAGTATAGGGGGCCTCGCGCGTGCCGGGCTTGTCGGTGCGCCGGAACGGCCCCATCTTTCGTCGGATCACCAGGAGGCCACCGTGACCGATTCGATCGTCGAAAACCTGTCGTCCGAAGACGTATTGCACCGCTTCATGCTCGAGAAGGCGGGCGTGCGTGGCGTGCTGGTCCGGCTGGGCGCGAGCTGGCGCGAAATCGCCTCGCGCGGCGACTACCCCTCGGACATTCGCAATACGCTTGGCGAAGCGGCGGCAGCAAGCGCGCTACTCACCGGCAATATAAAGTTCGACGGCTCCCTGTCGCTCGAGTTCAAGAGCGAGGGCGCGCTGCGTCTGCTTTTCGCCGAGTGCACCGACCAGGGGCACCTGCGCGGCCTGGCACGCTTCGACGCTGACAGCATGCCGCCGGCGCTGCATCTGAACGAGCTACCGAACGCGTTGCTCGCCATCACCATTGGCCAGGTGGACCGCGGTCGCTACCAGGGCGTCGTGGATCTGGACGAGCCGTCGATCGCGAAGGCGCTGGAAAATTACTTCGAGCGCTCCGAGCAGCTGCCGGCGCGCATCCTGCTCGCGGCCAACGCCGACCATGCTGTCGGGTTGATGCTGCAGCCGATCGCGGGCGAGGGTGGTCACAGCGCGGCCGAGGATGACGACGATGCCTGGGCGCGCGTCGGGATGCTCACCGATACGCTGAGCAGTTCCGAGATGCTGTCGATCCGGCCGGAAGAGCTGCTTTATCGGCTGTATCACGAGGAAACCGTGAGCGTTTACGAGGCGAAGGGCCTCTCCTTCGGCTGCACCTGCTCGCAGGAGCGCGTGGAAGGCATGCTGCGTGCGCTGGGCCGTACCGAGGTGGAAGAGACACTGGACGATCGCAACGGCGAGATCGAAGTGATCTGCGAGTTCTGCGCCACGCGCTACGTATTCGATCGCGTCGATGCAGAGCGCCTGCTAACCCAGGCGGAAACCCCGCCGTCCCCCTCGACCCTGCAATAGTAGGCAAGAGCTGGGCTTTCTAGGCGTCGAGCGACAGCGGCGCAGCCAGCCACTTGCTTGCCGGCTGGGGCTGGGCGAACAGGAAGCCCTGGCCGAAGCGGCAGCCGATGCGGCGCAGGGCGCGCATCTGTGACTCGGTCTCGATGCCTTCGGCGATGACCTGCATGCGCAACGAGTTGGCCAGCGCCTGGATCGCCCGGACCACCGCGGTGCTGTGCGCATCGGTGTCGGTGTCTTCGGACGGCAGTTCGATCACGAAAGAGCGGTCGATCTTCAGCGTTTCGATCGGATACTGATGCAGGTAGCTCAGCGACGAGTAGCCCGTGCCGAAATCGTCCAGCGCGATACCCACACCATGGTCACGCAGGTTTTCGAGAATGCGTTTGACCTGTGCGGGATTCTCCAGCAGCGCGCGTTCGGTCACTTCCACGCGGACGCAGCGTGCCGGCACGCCGTGTTCGGCGAATAGGTCGAGCAGGCGCTGATCGAGATCGGGCGAGCGGAAGTGGCTGCCGGACACGTTGATGCTGACGAAGCCTTCGTCACGCGTCAGTGCGCGCACCTGGCGAGCCACCTGTTCGAAGATCTGCCAGTCGATGGCCTCCGAGCAACCGGTGTCTTCGGCCACGGAGAGGAAATCCCCGGGCGGAAGCAAGCCGCGCTCCGGGTGACGCCAGCGCAGCAGGGCTTCGTAGCCGACGACGCGGCTGTCTTCGAGATCGACGATGGGCTGGTAGAACGGAACGAATTCGTTGCGCGTGAGTGCGCGGCGCAGGTCGCCTTCAAGTTCGAGCAGCGACAGTGCCTCGCGGCGCAGGCGATCGTCGAACACCGCGGCGCGGTGGCGACCTTCGTCCTTCGCGCGGTACATGGCCGAATCGGCGTCGCGTAGCAGTTCTTCGGGCCGTGTGTATTCGGGTGTCGGCAACGCGATGCCGATGGAGGCGGAGGTGAATATCTCCTTCGCCCCCAGGCGGAATGGCGTCTGCAGCTGCGCGATGATGCGCTCGGCGATATGCGTGGCCGCCTGTGGATCCGTGATGCCCTCGACCAGCACGGCGAATTCGTCGCCGCCCAGTCGCGCTACTACGTCGCGCGTTTTCAGGCAGGCGCGCACGCGGCCGCCGACCTGGAACAGCAGGTCGTCGCCGACCAGATGCCCCACGGAATCATTGATGACCTTGAAGCGATCCAGGTCGATGAAGAGCACGGCAAAAAGATCCGCCGGGTTCTCGCGATAGTGGTTCAGCGCCTGCTCCAGACGCTGCAGCAGCAGCGTGCGGTTAGGCAGGCCGGTGAGCGAATCGTGCAGAGTTTCGTACTTGAGCCGGCGCTCGACGCGCTCGCGCTCGGCGATCTGTTCGCGCAGGTCGCGGTTGGCCAGGGCCAGTGCGCGCGTACGCTCGGTCACGCGGCGCTCCAGGCTGGCATACGCCTGCTTGAGCGACTCGGTGGTGTATTTGCGCTGCAGCGCATTAGCGATGTGGTAGCTGACGAAGGTCAGCAGTTCCTGGTCGCGGGCGCTGTAGGTGTGCTCGGGCGAGTAGCTCTGCACGGCGAGCACGCCCATCGACTTTTCGTTCCAGATCAGCGGCACGCCCAGCCAGTGCAGGGAGCGGGCGCCGCTGGTGGAGAGCACCTGGTCGCGGTTGAGACGGTCGATTTCCTCGCGGTCGGCAAGGAGTGCCTTGCCGTTGCGCAGGACGAATTCGGTAAGCCCGCGGCCGAGTTCGCGCGGTTCGCGCGAGCCGTCGAGTTCGTCGACCGAATACGGGAAGGTGAGCTTGTTCTGGTCTTCGGAAAGCAGCGCGATATAGAAGTTACGCGCATACAGCAGGCCACCGATCACGCGATGCACGGCAGCGTAGAAGTTCTCGATGCTGTCCGAGGTATTGGCCAGTTCGGCGATGCGGAACAGCGCAGCCTGAAGGCGCTCGCCGCGCTGGCGCTGAAGCACCTGCTGGCGCAGTACGCGATTGGCTTCGCGCAATGCCGCGGTGCGCGTGGTGACGCGGCGCTCGAGTTCTTCGTGCGCCTGGCGACGTTCCAGCGCCGTCTGGACATGTTGGGCGACGTAGGTCAGCAGCTCGCGATCGTTCTGCGTATAGCGGGTGTCGTCCCGATAGCTCTGCACGACCAGGGCACCGACGACATCGTCGCCGCGCTTCATCGGTACGCCGAGCCAGTCGTCGCTGGGCGGGCCAATCGACACACGCGGGCCGGGAAGGTTCTTCTCCAGCTCCGCGCTCGCGCCCATGAGCGACTTGCCGCCCTGCAGGACATGCCAGGTCAGCGAGTTCTCGATCGCATCGATCGGGCGAATGCCCTCGGGATCCGGGATGTCGGGATCCAGTGAGTCGACGAAGTAAGGAAAGCGCACCGTACGGTTCTGCGCGTCGAACAGCACGATGAAGAAGTTCTCGGCATACATGAGGCTGCCCACGATGCCGTGGAGCGCGCTCATCATGTCCTTCATGTTGTGCTCGGCGCCGGCCTGCTCAGCGATGGCGTAGAGCGCGCGCTGAAGCCGTTCGGCCAGGGCCAGGCGGGAGATCGCCTCGTAAAGGTTCGCGGTTTCGGCGAGCTGCCTCAGGCGAACCGAGGCGAGCCGCCCAAGCCAGTCGATCAGCTCCGCCGAATCGGCGCTTGGGGAGTCCACATGCAGTTCGAGGAAACGGTCGGCCTGGGGGTCGGTCCCGAGCTCGATCACGGCATGGTGGGTGGCCCGTGGCTCATCCGTCCCTCGCCAGGCCACGCGAGCGCCGGGCATGAGATGACAGGCGAAGGCTTCCGCCTCGCTCCGGACCACATCGGCCTCGGCCGCCCGTAGCAACCGCTCGACAGCCTCGTGCAACGGCGTGCTTTCACCGTGACCGGGCGCCTTCAGGGACGGGCTTTGGGTTGGAGCGATAGTCATCGCCTGGCGAGGTTTCCGGTGTGGTCGGTTCAGTCTATATGCGTTACGGCGGCCGCGCGATGGGGCGCGGCCGGCCAGTCTCACGGGGTGTGCGCCAGCTTGGACCGAACAGCCCCCTACGCTCATAAACGGCAGCTTCCCGGATTACTGAAGGTGGCTCGCCGGGGTGTTAGTAAAACGTAAAACGCGATACACTGAGACCGTTCTCGCGAGGCTGAAGCGGGACCTCGGGGATTTCAGCCACCTGCCGATATGATGACCATGCGGAGCTCCTTTCTCACCTTGCTACTGATGATGATGCCGCTCGCCGCGGCAGGTCAGGTCGCGCCGGTGGGTTCGGACGCCGAAGCAACCCGGTTGCTGGCCCAGCAGCCGGACGCCTACGCCCAGAATGCGCAGGGCTCGGTACCGCTCTGGCGCGCGCCGGACGGCCGCATGCTCGCCCTCAAGACCGACGATCGCACCAACGCTACCCAGCCGCTTGCCCTGCACGCGGTAGACGCCGGTCCGTTCCTTTCCAGTGGTCTCCAGTACGACCTTGGCCCGCACGTGCAGGCTCATGCGAATATCACCGGCCAGGGCTGGATGAATTCCGTGGAATCCTGCGGCGCTTCCGCCACGGGCCGTAACGATCTCTGCAACTCGCCCGGTGCGCCTCCGCGCATCGTCGGCAGTGAAGTCGGCGCGACCTATCGCGGTACCGGTTACAGCCTCGGTCTGGGTGTCGGTTCCAGCCGGCCTACCGGCACGGGCGCAGCACTGCCTCGCGTGCTCCCGGGCCTGGCGACGGCCTCTGGCCTGCCGATCACCGCGTTGTCGTCGAGCACCGAATTCAATGCGCACGGCAGGGTCGACCTGGGCTCGCGCAGCGGCATCGATCTCGGCGCCAGCATCGGTCGCATCCGCCTCACACCCGGCAACCTGCTCGGTATCGGTTCGGTCGACCAGAAGGCATTGAGCTTTGGCGTCGACCGCGGTCCGCTGTCGGGCTTGATCACGGGTCGCACCATGCAGCCCGAAGCGACTGCCATCAACCAGATCAACGGCGACCGCCGCTGGAGCGCGATCGATCTCGGCGTGACATGGCGTCTGCCCTGGCGTGGCGAGTTGTCCGTCGGTGCCCAGAACGTGTGGTCCTCCGGCAGCGCACCAAGCAGCCCGGCCGGCCCCGAACCCGACCAGTCGCGAACACCCTACGTCCAGTACCACCAGGACCTGTAAAAACCGCCATCCAGGCGGTTTTTTTTGGTCTTCGCGGACTACCGGGGGTTGGGCGCTCGCCTTCGGCCATGTGGGAGCCGCTTCAGCGGCGATGGCCCGTTCGCCGCACACTGGGGCGTCTGGCGGGAGACCTTGATGCCCACCCTCGCTGCTCAGACAGTCCTCCGCGTTCGAAAAGGAAGGCCGCTCCGCGGCTCATGTTCTTATTGGCCTACGGCCGCTCCACTTGTCCGGAACTCGCATCGAGGGTGGACACCAAGGTCTCTCACGACGATACGGTCAGCTGGAAGGAGAGCCAACAGCCAAAGCGGCGTTGCTTCGTCGGCTCGACCCGCAAGAACCTCAGGGGCCGGAAGAGTCTTCGGTGCCCACCCTCGAGGCGAGTTCCCGACAAGTGGAGCGGCCGTAGGCCAGATGGATACATGGGCCGCGCAGCGGCCTTTCCGGTACGAAACGCGAAGGGGTGTCTGAGCAGCGAGGGTGGGCACCGAAGGCTCTGCGCCGTGCGCCATGCACCGCGACTCGCCGGTCTGTTAGTGGCCCTGGCCGCGCAGTTTTACGTCGCCGCTGAAGGACTCGACGTGGATGTTGCCGCCGCCGGCGCCGATGGTGGCCCGGAGTTTCTTGCCGGGACCATCGTCTTCGCTGGACGGATTGCCGAAATCGCTGCGGATGCTGCCGCTGAAAGTGGAGGCGTCGAGCTTGGCCGAGGTGTCTGACGGAAGCTGGAGCTGGACGTCGCCGCTCATCGAGTCGACATCGATCTTGCCGTCGCGCGACGGGCCGCCGGTGATCTGCGTGTCGCCGGAGACCGTGCTGAAGCTGGCCTGCTTCCAGGGACCGCCACCGATCGTCATGCGGCCGGATACGGTCTGCGCTTCGACGCGTTCGGTCACGCTGGGGGCGGTGATGTCGCCGGAAACGGTCTGCAGATCCGCCTTCACGGCGCTGCCGGCGAGGTCGATGCTGCCGCTGACCGTCTGCAGGTTGATGTCGGGCGAACGCAGGTTGCCGCGGATGCGACCGCTGACCCGAGTTGATCTCGACCTTGCCGCCGTCGAGTCCGTCGATGCTGACCGGCGCGCTGACCACGTTGATCTCGACGCTGACGGCCTTCGGCACGCGCACGTTGAGCACGGTGGGCTGCATGCGCGTGTCGCTGCCCCAGCTGAACATCGAATGTTCCTTGGAGTCGCTGTCCACGTGGATTTCCACGTTGCCGTCGCTGCCTTCGATCTCCAGCGGACGGGCGCCGTCGCCCAGCGTGCCGGACACCTGGATCTGGTTCTTGTCCCAGGCGGTCACGGTGACCTCGCCTTTGACGTTATCGATGCTGACTTTCGCGTTGGGCCGGATGTCTTTCGACAGGTTGATCGGGGTCGAGGCGAAAGCCTGTCCGATCGAGAGCGCCAGCAGCAGGGGAGTGATGTAGAGCGTTTTCATGAGTGGGGTCCTGGCTGATCGCATGTTAGCCGGCTTGCTTTTCGAGGTTACGCAGACGGTCGCGCTGGCGTTCGGTCCTCAGCAGCAAACGCTGCAGGGCGGCCGAATCGGGGGAGTCCTGCATGGCCTGGGTCAGCTCCATGCGCGCGGCGTCGAGTTCTACCGCGGCTCCGGAGAGGCGCGGGTCGGTCGGTTTCCAGTGGGTTTGACTGGCACTGGCCAGGCCGTCGCTGCCGATGGGCGCGACGAGATGAAGTCCGATGCTGCCACCCAGTACTGCAACACCGGCGATCGCCGCAGCCATCAGCCAGGGCTGCGCGCGCCGACGGCGCGGCGCGGCGGCGACGGGTGCTTCGTCGAGACGGGCTTCAATACCGGCCCATAGATCGCGACGGGGCGCGACCGGCCGGTTGAGGGAGCGCATCTGGCGCAGGTAATCGAGGTCATTCATGAGTTATCTCCCAGCGCGCGGCGGAGCAGTCCGCGTGCACGGTGTAGCTGAGCTTTCGAGGAACCGACCGCCATCCCGAGTTCAATGGCGATCTCCTCGTGTTTCCAACCTTCCACGTCGTACAGGACCAGGACGGCACGGGCCCGCGGCGGTAGTGCCGCGATGGCCTTTTCAAGTTCGTCGCGCTCCACGGCGCGGACGGGATTATCGAGGTCGGCGATGTCCGGCAGATGTTCATCGTCGACGATGCTGACGGGGTCGGCGTTGCGGGCGCGTATGGACATGAGTGCCACATTCACCGCCAACCGGTACACCCAGGTGCCGAAGGCACTCTCGAAGCGGAAGCCGTCGAGCTTCTGCCAGGCGCGGATGAAGGCTTCCTGGGTCAGGTCTTCCGCGCGGGCATGGTCGAACGCGGCCAGGCGAAGAATGGCGCCATAGACCCGGTCCGAATGCTTGCGGTAGAGGATCTCGAACGCCTTCCGGTCGCCGCCGACGGCAGCGCGCACCACATCGTCGTCGGACGTGGCGACAGGCAGTTCAGGCTGCATGAAGGAAGTGGCGGCGAGGCATAGGGCATTCATCTTGCCAGCTTGGATGCCGGCAAGGGGAGAAGCGTTTAAGGGGGAGGGAAAATGTGGGAGCCGCTTCAGCGGCGAAAAGCCAACGAAGCGGCTTAGCCGCATCGCCAATCGCCGACAAGTCGGCTCCCACACAAAGCAGCCCCAATCAGGCAATGCAGCCCCGATCAGGCGACGTTGGCCGCCCGGCGCTCCACAGCCGCTTCCAGCGCCTTGCTCACGCGCACTCGCTCGGCTTTCAGGCGTTCAGGCATGCGTGCGCCGAAGCCATCGAGGTACAAGCCGATGGCGTTGAGCTCCTCGGTCCAGCCTTCGACGTCGACATGAAGCAGCTCGTCGAGGGAACCCGGCTTGATCGAGAGGCCTTCGGCGTTGAGCTCGCCCTTGGCCGGCACCACGCCGATCGGCGTTTCCACGCCCTCGGCCTTGCCCGCAACGCGCTGGATCATCCAGTCGAGCACGCGGAGGTTTTCGCCGTAGCCGGGCCACATGAAGCGGCCATCGGCGTCCTTGCGGAACCAGTTCACGTGGAAGATGCGCGGCAGCTTCGCGCCGGGCTTGTCGAAGGACAGCCAGTGGGCGAAGTAGTCGGCGAAGTTGTAGCCGCAGAAGGGCTTCATCGCCATGGAATCGCGACGGAGCACGCCGACGGCACCGGTCGCGGCGGCCGTGGTTTCCGAACCCATGGCGGCACCGACCAGCACGCCATGTGCCCAATCCTTCGCCTCGAACACCAGCGGGACGAGCGAAGGCCGGCGGCCACCGAAGACGATGGCCGATATCGGCACGCCAGCGGCCTCTTCGGACTCCGGCGCCCAGCTCGGGCACTGTTTCGCACTGACGGTGAAGCGGGAATTCGGGTGCGCGGCGGGGCCGCTGGCCGCATCGTACGGGCGACCCTGCCAGTCGGTCACCGGCTCGCCTTCGCCCAGGCCTTCCCACCACGGACGCGCGTCCGCGGTAACGGCGACATTGGTGAAGATCGCATCCCGGCCGAGGGTGGCCAGGGCGGTGGGATTGGTATTCGCTCCGGTGCCCGGCGCGACGCCGAAGTAACCGGCTTCAGGATTGATCGCCCAGAGGCGGCCATCTTCGCCCGGCGTCATCCAGCAAATATCGTCGCCGACGGTCCAGACCTTCCAGCCGGCCTCGCGGTAGCCCTCGGTCGGGATGAGCATGGCGAGGTTGGTCTTGCCGCAGGCCGACGGAAACGCGGCAGCGATGTAGTGTTTCTCGCCCTGCGGGTTCTCGATGCCGACAATGAGCATGTGCTCGGCCAGCCAGCCTTCGCGGCGCGCCTGGTGGCTGGCGATGCGCAGGGCATGGCACTTCTTGCCGAGCAGGGCGTTGCCGCCGTAACCGGAGCCAATCGACTTGATCGAAAGCTCTTCGGGGAAATGCATGATGAAGCGACGCTCGGGGTCGAGGTCGCCCGTGGAGTGCAGGCCCTTCACGAACTGGCCTTCGCGCTCGATGCGGGCCAGGGCGGGCGCGCCCATGCGCGTCATGATGCGCATGTTGGCGACCACGTAGGGGCTGTCGGTGATCTCGACGCCACAACGCGACAACGGTGAATCGATCGGGCCCATGCAGTACGGGATGACGTACATGGTGCGGCCACGCATGGCACCGGCGAACAGGGCGTCGATCTTCGCGTGCGCCTCGGCGGGGGCCATCCAGTGGTTATTGGGGCCGGCCTCTTCTTCCTCGGGCGTGCAGACGAAGGTCAGGTGCTCGACGCGGGCTACGTCCGACGGATTCGATCGATGCAGGTAGCTGCGCGGGTTGGTCTCCTCGTTGAGCGGGAGGAGATCGCCACTGGCGAGCATTGTCTGGACGAGTTCGGCGTACTCCGCGTCCGTGCCGTCGCACCAGCGAACGGAGGTGGGCTCCGTCAGTCGGGCGACTTCGTCAACCCATCGATTCAATGTTTCCAGGGAACTTCCGTACGAACGCATCCGTTGTGGTCTCCAGTTAAACGCTGTAGAGACAGTAGTTTGCGATCGTTGGTATTGGCAAGGCACGGCGCAGCAAAATGCGCCGCGCCGTTCAGCTCAGGCGGCAGGCTTGGCCGGGGTGAGCGTAAAGATCACGTGCTCGACATAGGCGTCGAACTCGTCATGGCTCAGGCGCGGCAGGCCCAGCGTGAAGTTCAGCTGGAGGAAGCCGACGTAGGCCGCGTAGGTCAGGCGGGCACGGTGCAGGGCGACCACGGGCTCGAGGCCGGCTTCCTTGTACATCGAGGTAAGGAATTCGATCCGACGCTGCGACACCCGGGCCATGACCGGGACGACCTGCGGGTGGTCGAGAGCCTTGAGCAGCGCCGCGTAGACCCGGTGAGCCTGCAGTTCGTGGGCGACGCGGCGGAACAGTTCCGGCAGGCGCTTGCGCGGATCCGCGATGCGCTCGATTTCGCCGAGAACCTCGCGTTCGCCGTATTCTTCCCAGCGTTCCAGCGAGGCCTGGAGCAGGGCTTCGCGCGTGCGGAAGTGCCAGTAGAAGCTGCCTTTGGTCACGCCCAAGCGGCGGGCAAGCGCCTCCACGGCAAGCGCGCCGACGCCTTGTTCGGCGATAAGGGCTAGGGCGCCGTCTTCCCAGTCTTCTGCGGAGAGGCGGACTCGTTCGTTCTTGGCACCGTCGGTCATCGACGCATGGTAGCCGAGACGCCGCCGTTTGCAATCCAGCCACCCGGTGGCGTGTTGCATAAGACCTTGACTTGGTTGCCATTGCGTGACCGTACGCTGCCGTATTGACGCACCTCTCCGCGCCCTACATACTCGTCCGTATGGTCGCCCACCCTACGTCCCCGACATCCGCCTTCTCGAGCCTTATCTCGATCGATGGCATCACACTGGCCACGCAGCGCTGGGCCGGTGAGCGTTCGCCGTCGCTCGTGTTCGCGCACGGCTTCGGGCAGACGCGCCACGCCTGGAACGGCGCGGCGCGCACGCTGGCTGAGCAGGGCTTCGATGCCACCACCTTCGATGCCCGTGGCCATGGCGAGAGCGAGCGCGTGCCGCGCGGCGAATACCACATGGAGCAGTTCGTCGCCGACCTGCTCGCGGTATCCGCCGAAGCGGTGTCGCCGGACGGCCGTCCCCCGGTCCTGGTCGGCGCGTCGATGGGTGGACTGCTCGGCCTGATGGCCGCCGGCGAAGCCGATCCGTCCCGTCCCCCGTTTTCGGCACTTATCCTGGTCGACATCACCCCGCGCTGGGAAACCGCCGGTGTCGAACGTATTCTCGGCTTCATGCGCGCGCATCCGGATGGCTTCGCGAGTTATGAGGAGGCGGCCTCGGCGATCGAGGCGTACCTGCCGCATCGTCGCGAGCGCAAATCCGAAGCCCAACTCAAGCCGCTGCTGCGTCAGGACGAGCAGGGCCGGCTGCGCTGGCATTGGGATCCCGCGTTGCTGGACGGCCTCGTGCAGGAAAGCGAGCGGTACCAGCCGCGCCTGTTCGCCGCCGCCGCACGCGTCGAGGTGCCGGTGCTGCTCCTTTCAGGCAGCCGCAGCGACGTCGTCTCCAGCCAGACCGTCGACGAATTTCTCCGTCTCGTGCCGCACGCGCGTCATGTGTCGCTTGCCGATGCCACCCACATGGTGGCCGGCGATGCGAACGACGCGTTTACCCGCGAAATCTCACAGTTCATGCAATCCCTGACGAGGTAACACCGATGTCTGCAATCCTGGTTGTACTGGCGGCAATCATCGCCTCCGGTGCCTGTGCGTACCACCGCACGTCGCTCCGCACGTGGGCCATCGCGACCGCGGTGACGACCCTCGTCGTCGGCTTGCTCGCCCGCGCGCCGGTAACCACCGTCATCGTGCTGATCCTGCTGGCACTCGTCGCCGCGCCGTTGCTGATGGTCGACTTCCGCCGGAAGAAGATCAGTGCACCGCTGCTGTCGATCTTCGCCAAGGTGACGCCGAAGCTTTCCGAGACCGAGCAGACCGCGCTCGAGGCCGGCACCGTCGGCTTCGAAGGCCAGCTGTTCTCGGGCAAGCCGGACTGGTCCGAACTGCTGCGCCAGCCGAAGCCGGAACTCTCGGTGGAAGAGCAGGCCTTCCTCGACGGTCCCGTCGAAGAACTCTGCGGCATGGTCGACGACTGGCAGATCACCCATGAACTGGCCGACCTCCCGCCGAACGTGTGGGAGTTCATCAAGAAGAACAAGTTCTTCGGCATGATCATCCCGAAGACCTACGGTGGTCTCGGTTTCTCGGCGCTGGCCCACTCGGCCGTGCTGCAGAAGCTCTCGAGCATGTCGCAGACGCTCGCTTCCACCGTCGCCGTGCCGAACTCGCTCGGACCAGGCGAACTGCTCATGCACTACGGCAGCGACGAGCAGAAGAACCACTTCCTGCCGCGTCTGGCCGACGGTCGTGAAGTCCCGTGCTTCGCGCTCACCGGCCCCTACGCTGGTTCGGACGCGACCTCGATCCCCGACTTCGGCATCGTCACCAAGGGCATGTGGAACGGCGAAGAAACCGTCGGTATCCGCCTGACCTTCGACAAGCGTTACATCACGCTGGCACCGGTCGCGACCATCGTCGGCCTCGCATTCCGCATGTACGACCCGGACAAGCTGCTGGGTGAGAAGGAAGACCTCGGTATCACGCTGGCGCTGCTGCCGCGCGAAACCCCGGGGATGGAAATCGGTCGTCGCCACTTCCCGCTGAACACCCCGTTCCAGAACGGCCCGGTGCACGCGAAGGACATGTTCGTCCCGCTGTCCGTGTTGATCGGTGGCCCGCACATGGCCGGCCAGGGCTGGCGCATGCTGGTCGAGTGCCTCTCGGTTGGCCGCGCTATCTCGCTGCCCTCCAACGCAACGGGCGCGTCGCGCATGGCGGTCTCCGCTACCGGCTCGTATGCGCGCATGCGCAAGCAGTTCGGCCTCGCCATCGGTCGTTTCGAAGGTGTGGAAGAAGCGCTCGCGCGTATCGGCGGCCTGACCTATGCCATGCAGGCGCTCTCGCGTGCCACGGCAGCGGCTGTCGATCGCGGTGAGAAGCCGGCCGTGCCGTCGGCGATCGCCAAGTACCACGCCACCGAATGGTGCCGCCAGATCGCGTCCGACGCGATGGACGTGCACGGCGGCAAGGGCGTCATCCTCGGCCCGAAGAACTACATGGGTCGCGGCTGGCAGTCCGTGCCGATCGCCATCACGGTGGAAGGCGCGAACATCATGACGCGCAGCTTGATGATCTTCGGCCAGGGTGCGATCCGCTGCCATCCTTACGTGCTGAAGGAAATGCAGGCCCTGGGCATCGCCGATTACCGCGAGCGCCTGAAGACGTTCGACAAGGCGCTGTTCGGCCACATCGGCTTCGGTTTTTCGAATGCCGTACGCAGCTTCGTCCTCGGCGTGACCGCCGCGAAGATCGGCGAGACCGCTGGCGACGCGTACACGCGCCGCTACTACCGCAAGCTCAACCGTTACTCCGCGGCGCTGGCATTGTGTGCCGACGTGGCGATGGGTGTGCTCGGCGGCAAGCTGAAGTTCAAGGAAAAGCTGTCGGCTCGCCTGGGTGATGTGCTGTCGTATCTGTACATCGCCAGTGCGATGCTCAAGCGTTACGAAGACACCGGTCGTCCGGAAGCGGATCGTCCGCTGCTGGCCTGGGCGTTCCACCAGTGCGTGTGGAACATGCAGATGGCGCTCGACGGCGTGATCCGTAACTTCCCGGTACGTCCGGTGGCCTGGCTGCTGCGTGCCCTCGTGTTCCCGTTCGGTCGTCGCGAAGTGCCGCCGTCCGATCGTCTCGGCCGTCGCGTCGCCGCGCTGATCACCGCGCCCAGCGAAGCCCGCGATCGCCTGACCACCTGGACCTACCTCACTCCGACGGCGAACAACACAGTGGGTCGCATGAATGCGCTCCTGCCCGACGTGATCGCCGCCGAGCCGGTGGAGCGCAAGTTCCTGAAGGCGTTCAAGGGTGGCCAGCTGAAGTCGCACACGTACAACGAGCAGCTCGTCGAAGCCGAGAAGCTCGGCGCCATCACCGCCGCCGAGCGCGACCTGCTCCAGCGCGTGCGTGACGGCGTCGCCGAGTTCATCTCGGTCGACGACTTCGACAGCGAAGAGCTGCAGGCCGGCGTGAAGCGCAACGCCGAAGCCATGCAAAAGGTACGCGCCGCGTAAGCAGCAGCGCCTTCTGTGGGAAACGATTCATCGGCGAAAAGGCCGCGAGCAATCGCGGCCTTTTTTTAGTCCGCACGCAGGCTCCTGTGGGAGCCGCTTCAGCGGCGATGCTTCTGGAAAGCCGCGAGGGGCAAGGCCCTTGGGGCCGCGACGCGGCTCTTTGTAGGGCGGCGATTGGTCTGAGCAGGCGTGCCACATGGTTTGATAACTGCCAAATCCCCCTTGAGGGGCCCTAAAAGGCCCCGGCCTCGGGCAGGCCGCTATGGGGCCATATGGGTAGCTATGGGTACCTTATAGGTGCCCTGCCCAAAGCGGTCCCAATCGCCGGGAGGCCAGCCCCGGGACGGCAAAGGCGGGCAAGGAACAGCTAGGCACCCGCTCCGCCCTCGCCACGCGTCAGAAAAGGCCGGCTGGCTCCGCCGCGAGGTCCCAGCTGAAGATCAGCACCTCACCGACCTCCTTGCCCTTGCCACACCCGACGGTATAGCGGTGATCGGGTCGCTCCATGTGAAGCGACTGAAGAGCTGCCGAATGGCCGGGTGGTCGTTGAGGGTCACGATAGCCTTCCCCTGGATCTCTCGGCCCACTTGCGTTCCTCGTGTTCGAAGACGGTGACGTAGGATCGGAACGGCTTTCTCGGGGTGGTCATGCGGGCCATGCGGGGTTCCTTGCTGATCGTTGGGCAATAAAAAACCGCCTCGTGGGCGGCTGATGGTGTGCGGGTCGTGCTGATGCACGGAGGGTTTATACGAGTTGAGCTAAGAAAAAGCCGCTCTGGTGAGCGGCTTAAGTCGAAACGATTATTGAAAAATCAATGTATCCACCCTAGCTTTTCAAGGACCGTCGCAATGATTACGACGAAGGCGATCGCTACTGCTATAGACTGAAGGCGTCGCGTTTGCGGCGTTTTAGGCACGTGCCTCAGCAAAGCAAAAATGATTGCAGCCGTGATTACTGCACATACGACCATCGTCCACTGAAACGGCGTTAAATCAAACGACAGAATAGCGATCATCATCTACGGCCTCTTCGTTACCAGTTTCCCTGGCCCGGGTAAGTGGAGTTGCATGTAGCGTTGTCCTCAGAGTAGCTAGACAAGCCGTCGGCCGTTACCACGTACGCGCCAATGCATCCTGCAATCGCGACGCCGGTCTCAGCTGCTGCGCAACTTGCAAGTGTGGCTAGGCTACCGCCGGTTATCTGCGCTACGTCCGATGTTTTGTGGTCGCAGTGTTGTTGGCGAAAGGCGTTCCAATAGGTGTAGTCCGGCGTAGTCGTTCCACCGCCCGCACCATTCGAATCCCAGAAGTCGAACCTATAGCCACCCCAACCTCCAAAGTCGCTGTCGACGACGTCGTTGCACGAATAGGCCGCGTCGCAACCAAAACCATCGCCGCCTGGAGATGGATACAGATTGGGACTTAGCACAGCCTGCGCGGCCATCATCCCGTTGTTACCGACCTTCATGGCCGATGGCACAACAGTGCCGGCCTTGATAAGCAGCGAGGTCTTCTTCGGATTGGCGAGCAATGTCTGGAATCGCGACTGGAGCGCAGCGGCCTGATTGGGGTCACCATTCGCAGCAGCAAGAAACGCCTGAGAAACTGACATCTGCGTGCTCACGTGGCTATTCGACACGGTAGCGACGTTCGTGGCCATGTTGAGGTTTAGGGTAACGCCGTTCGACGCGTAAACCTCGATGGTCGATCCATAAGGCGTCACGGAAAACGAGGTAATCGATGGTGTGGGCGGCGGAGGAGGCGGCGGATTTGTTCCACCACCGCCACCGCCACCGCCACCTGGATCACATGTGTCGCACTTCAAATTTGGCTGAATGGCAGGGGAGGCGCTTGACGACGTTTGCTGGGCGACTGCGGTACCAGCAAGAGCGAAAAGTACTAACGCAACGAGAAAACGACGAGACATCGGACAACTCCTTTTGACGATGAAACTGCGGTTGCCGCAATTTGCGGCTGGTGATGTGAGGCTCCGTCCCTCGATCCTGCGGATGACCCCTTATCGCAAGCAATCACGCTGGATCGCTCGCCGTACGCAATGTACGAGCGAAAATTCGTGTTGCGCAACAGCAAGTTCTTGCGCTCCCTATGCGAGGTTGGCGCCCTTTCGAATTCTGCCGAAAAGGCGCACAGGAGCTAAGGAGCTACGGCAGCCTGGCCCCGACTATGGCTTAGTTGCCGAACGCGCTCGTCTGATAATTGAACGTGCTCGCGGATCGCTGCACGCCGAGGCGGTACAGGATGACCGTGATCTGGCCGTTAGATACGCCCTGCGTCGTAACTAGGATCGCGCTCGACGTGGCCGACGCCGTCTGCGTCGTCGTAAGGGCCGTTACACCTGGGGCGCTATTCGCCGTGCTGTGGCTCGCGTTGCCCACGCTGGTGCCCGTCTGCGACACACCCATGTTGCAAGACCAGTTCGCGACCGAATCGCCCGCTGGCAACCAAACGCCCGAGTCGATCCCCGTCTCTGTGCTGCTCACGATGCGATGGATTTGCCAGGTGCCGTCATTCAGCATGTACAGCTTGATGGTCGCTGTGCCGCGAAGATTGTTCGACGCGGTGTAGTTCCTCCCATTGAAGCCGAGATTGTAGACAGCCGTTCCTTTCGCCGCCCAATAGTTTGATACGTCGGTGCCGCCGTTCTTGTATCCAACATCCGCGCGCTTCGAACCGTACTTGATGTTTGCATAGCGCAACGGAGTGCCGCCGACATAGAAGGCGACGGCCGTGCCGTCACCCACGGTATCGGGATCGAACAGGGCATCAAGATCAGTGCCCCCGGTCAAATACCGGCTCACGCGTCATCTACTCCCGGCTGCGGAATGTTGACGACATCCGCGACGGAAGGCGGCACGTCCTGCGCCTCGTCATACAGGGTCGCGAATGCGGCCTTGATGATGAGTGCGGCACCAGCCGCCGAGACCTTCGACAGGTCGAAGTTAGTGACGGGATCGACGCCGGAACCGAAGCAGCGCGCCGCGATCGTGTCCAGCGACGTCAGCAGCGGCGCCTGGTCGCCGCCCGGCCCCTTGTAGTCGTCGCCGACAAAGATGCAGGGGCGACCACCGAACGTAATTTGTACGCCGTTTGATGCGGGGTCGTAGACCATCGTCGTGGTGAGTGAAATAACTTCACGCGTCACGCCGGGCGCGAGGGTTTCGATACGGGGATTCATTTGATCTTGCGCTCCAGTTTATTCAGGCGGTTGAACAGTTCCGCGACGTCGAGCGCGTTATCCATCGCGCAATCAAGGGCGAGTCCTGCCTTGTCTACCGAAAGGCGCTTGACCTTCCGTCCATTGACCTTGCTGCCGACGACGTGGCGCTCAAACTCGCGGACCCATCGGGGCGCATGCTGCTGCAGCCACTGCGCAATGACGCCCTGGTCTTCGCGGTCATCGCGCTTCCACTTCCATGATCGAAAGTTCTTCGCGACCTTGAGGGCGATTCCTCGTGTCACTTGCGCGCGGCGAATATGGTACTTCTCGCGCTGGTCGGAGACGTTGAAACCGCCCGTCGCCGACAGGCGATAGGTATTGAGATCGCACTTGTCGGCTCTGCATGCCTCGATAGCGCGGAGGATGGCCTGCGACGATTGGAAGTCCACTTCGTAGTCGTAGTCCGCTGCGCGTGCAGAGGACGCCGCGGAGCCGGAAATACGCATTCATTGTCAGTCCCTCTGTCTGATCAACCTGTCGTTCTCGCCGACTGTGGCGATTCCAGCTTCGGTACGGCATGCCATCGCACAATTGAGCATGCTTCTACATACAACCCGATGTTGTTTTGCTACGGTCGTTTCGTTGCCTGCGTCGTCGCTGTGAATGCTGCGCAGGCAACCACCGCTTCATGCGGTGAAGAAGCGCGAGACAGGAGTGTTCGAAGCACGCCTGCCTCGCTAACCACAACGAACTAGAAGGCAGTAGTTATGGCTGATACCGATCATACGGCACCCGCTCGCCCGCCGAACCTCCCCGGCGACACCCCCTACGGTTACCGGGTCGTCTGCGTCCATCGCAGACACGGTTGACGAACCGCAGCGTCAGCCATTTCTAAGATATTTCTCGGCCGTGTAACCCGGCGCGTTCCGACGCGCACGGATCCATAGAGCTGACGCTGACCACTTCAACAACCAACGCACCCGGCGCCCGGTCACGGGCAGTCGTGAAACCGCGAGTCCGTTAGATCCGCGGCACGTCGCTTTGTGGACGTGCCGCACCTGGAGTCGTGGGTTCCAATCAAGGAGAAGCGATGTCAGTTACCAACGAAAACGGCACGGTTCGTCGTGCCCGCTATTACGCCGACCCCGAAGCGTCGGCGCACGACCTTCTCAACAACGCGGCGGAACTGCTGCAGTACGCGCGCGGGGTCACGGAGTTGCTCGCGGAATTCGTGCATGAGTCGGACACCGTCGATTGCCGGCGGATGGCGTTGTCGCTCGAGGCAGTGGCGGCGCTTACGCAGATGGGGGCGCATTGTGCGGCGGAGGCGCATGTGCGGATTTGTTGGGATGGGCGGTGAGGGGGAAGGCTCGTTGTGATCGGTGCAATGCATCGGTCGCATCGTTTGGAGTCTGAGGATTCGCCGCTGAAGCGGCTCCTACAAAGGCGGGCCGTTGCAACACGCGATAGGTGGCACGAGCCGGCTTTGCGCTGGTGCCGCACGCAACCTCAGCGTTTGAGGGCGCGACCGGGTTGGCCCTTGGGGACGCCTAAGCTGAGGGCCGCTCAGTCCACATGGAATGCGAAAGAGGAGCTACGGCCCGTCACGAAGTGCCGCGCCGCGGCCCCAAGGGCCAACCCGGTCGCGACCACGCGCGAAGCACGAGCGTCAGGCGGCATAAGCCGCTGGGCACATGAGCCGCGAAGTGGCTGTCCTCTTCGATAAAGCATCGCCGCTGAAGCGGCTCCCACACAGAGCCGGTCCACAAAGAGCCGGTCCACACAGAGCAAGGTTGTTACGCGCAGTTGTCCTGGAGAGAGACGACTTCGAGGAGGCGCGCTTCGACTTCGTCGCGCGAATGGGCGCGGAACAGGCGCGGTGCTGCGCGGCGGAGTGCGCGGCAGTCCAGGGTGGTGAGGCGGTCGCGTACCTGGAGCAGCTGCCCCGGATGCATGCTGAATTCTTCCAGGCCCATGGCCAGAAGCAACGCCGTGAACTGCGTATCGCCAGCAATCTCGCCGCACAGGCTCACCGGCTTCTTTGCGCGACGCGCACTGGCGATGACGTGCGCAATCAGGCGCAGGAACGCAGGCTGCAACGGATCGTAGATGCCTTCGAGCGCATCGTTGTTACGATCCGCCGCGAGCACGTACTGTGCGAGATCGTTCGTACCAATGGCGAGGAAGTCGGCCTTCTCGAGAATCGACGACACGCCGATCGCCGCCGCCGGCACCTCGATCATCGCGCCGATATCCAGCCGCTCCGGCAACTCCTGACCTTCGCGGGCGAGATCCTCGCGCGCCTTCTTGATCAGGCGACGCACGTCCGTCATCTCACCCAGGTGGGTAATCATCGGGATGAGGATGCGCACCGGGCCATAACAGGCGGCACGCAGGATGGCGCGAAGCTGGATGCTGAAGATATCGGGGTAACGCAACGACAAACGGATGCCACGCACGCCGAGTGCGGGGTTGTCTTCCCCACGGATGGCGAGGCCCGCGGCATCGGCCTTGTCGGCACCGAGATCGAGCGTACGGATGGTGACGGGCAGGCCGCCCATGCCGAGGACGACGTCGCGATACGCGATGAACTGCTCCTCTTCCGAGGGCAGGCCGCGCTGGCGCAGGAACAGGAATTCGGAGCGGTACAAGCCGACGCCATCGGCGCCACGCGCGCGGGCGAGGGTGATGTCACCGATCAGTTCGGCATTGGCGTAGAGGCGCACGTGGGCGCCGTCTTTCGTCAATGTCGGTGCGGAGGCGAGGGCAGCGAGGCGACGGCCTTCCGCCGCAGCCTGACGCTGCCATTGGCGATAACGGGCAAGGTCCTGCGCGGTCGGATGCACGATGACTTCGCCGTGCTCGGCGTCGATCAGGACGAGGTCGTCGTCGTTGATCGTCGCGAGCGCGTCCTTGGTGCCGACCAGCATCGGCAGGTTGAAGCTGCGCGCGAGGATGGCGCTGTGCGAATAGATGCTGCCGGCGCTGGCAATGACGCCAAGCATGCCCTGGCCAGCCATGCTGGCCATGTCGGCCGGCGCCACCGTGTCGCTGACGACGATCTCGCCCACGCGCGCGGCGAGCTTGCGCTCTTCACGGCTGGATTGCTGGAGGAGGGCGGACATGACGCGACCGATCACCTGGTCGATGTCTTCGCCGCGACTCTTGAGGTAGGGGTCGTTCATCGCGTCGAATACGGCCGCGAGTCGGTCGCGCTGCATCTTCAGCGCTGCGCTGGCGGTGTAGTGGCCGACAGAGACGAGCTCGTCGAGGCCGCGGAGCAGCTCTTCGTCGTCGAGCAGCAGGCTGTGCGCGTCGATGAAGTCGCCCACTTCGCGGGCCAGTGCGCCGTGCAGCTTGCCGCGCAGCTCACGTAGTTCCGTACGTGCGCTGTCGATGGCCTTGTGCAGTCGTTCGATCTCGGGCGCGATCTCCGCGTCTTCGAGCATGCGCGTGTCGACCGCATAGATGCTCGGCTGAACCAGGCGCGCGCGTCCCAGGGCCATGCCCCGGGCAGCTTGCGTACCGGTCAGCACGTATCTCATGGGTCAGGCACCCTCGTCGAACTTGCGGTCGAACAACTCGACCACGGCGGCCAGGGCGGCTTCTTCGTCCTCGCCCTCGGCGCGCACGCCAAGGGCAGTGCCCATGCCGGCGGCCAGCATCATCACGCCCATGATGCTCTGGGCGTTCACTTCGCGACCCTTGCTGACGATCCACACGGTCGATTTGAAGCTGGAAACCAGCTGGACGAGTTTGGCTGAAGCGCGGGCGTGCAGGCCCAGCCGGTTGGATACCACGATGTCTCGTTCAAGCATGGTCGATGAAGATCCCTCCGCGACCGCCACTGGCCGCGATCTCGGTCAGTTCAGTCAGCGATTTATCCGAGTAGTTGAGCACGCGCAGCAGCATCGGCAGGTTCAGTCCCGAGACGCAGCGCAGGTGCACGCCGAGTTCGCTCAGGGAAAGACCGATGTTGCAGGGCGTCGCCCCGTAAAGGTCGGCGAGGACGAGGACGCCGTCGCCATGGTCGAGATCGCGGGCATGCTTGGCCGTGAGGGTGCGCATGACGTCGGGGTCCGCGCTGGGCGGCACTTCCACGGCGTCCACATCCATCGGCAGCTTGGGCATAACGTGGCGCGCGGCGGAGATCAGCGCCTTGCCGACGGCTTCGTGGGTCATGAGGAGGACGCCGACGCTCATCGCCCGGTATCTCGGTAAGACTGGGGCTGGGTCATGGCGTTATTCGAGCTCACGGTGAAAGGTCAGTACGTTGCCGCGTTCCGAGCGGAAATGCTGGGCCAGCTTCTCGACGAGGTAGACCGAGCGATGGCGCCCGCCCGTACAGCCGATCGAAACGGTGACGTAGCTGCGATCCTCACCCTCGAAGCGTGGAAGCCACTTTTCGAGCCAGCGAGTCACGTCGTCATAGTACTCGCCTACCAGCGGGTTCGCGTCGAGGAACTCCCTGACCGGCTGGTCCTTGCCCGAAAAGGGGCGCAGGCGCGGATCCCAGTGCGGGTTGGGCAGGCAGCGGGCGTCGAAGACGAAATCGGCATCCGAGGGCAAGCCCCGGCGGTAGGCAAACGACTCGAACAGAAGGGTGGTGCCGTCCGAAGCCGCCGCATAGCCGGTAGCGAACAGGCGCCGCAGCTGATGGACGTTGAGGTCGCTGGAGTCGATGACCTTTTCGGCGATCGAGATCAGCGGCCGGAGCAGCTTGCGCTCCTGGGCGATCGAATCGGCCAGCGAGAGCTTCTCGGCCGCCAGCGGGTGGCGCCGGCGGGTTTCCGAGTAGCGCTTGATCAGCACGTCGTCGCGGCTGTCGAGGAAGATCAGGTGGACGTGCACGCCGGCCATGGAGAGCTCGGAGAGGACGTGCGGCATGCGCGAGAGGTCGACCCGGCGGTTGCGTACGTCCACACCGACGGCAATGCGACGGCGCGGGCCATGTTCGCCCTGGCTCACCGCGGCTACCAGCTGGGGGATGAGCTCGGCCGGCATGTTGTCGACGCAGTAGAACTCGAGGTCCTCGAGCGCGCGCAGGGCCACCGTCTTGCCACCACCGGACATGCCGGTGAGGACGATCAGGTGAATGGCGTCGGGGTCGACGATCGGGTTCATGACTTCGTCGATCACGGGGGTCACCAGGGAGGAAGCCGGCGCATCTGGTGCGCCTGGCGGTCGATAAAGGTCTGCGCGGGATCGATACCCTTGCTCTTGAGCACGTGACTGCGCACGGCGGCTTCGACCAGCACCGAAAGGTTGCGGCCGGGAGCGACGGGAATGGTGATCTTGGGAACGTCCACGTCGAGCACGTTGCGCCGGCTGACATCGCCGGTGAGGCGGGTCATGGCGTCGGTCTCTTCACCGGCGAGCATTGGCTTCAGGTGAATCACCAGCCGCAGGTATTTCGAGGGCTTCACGGCGGTGTGGCCGAACATCTCGCGGATGTTGAGCACGCCCAGGCCGCGTACTTCGAGCAGGTCCTGGAGCAGGTCGGGGCAGGCGCCGTCGATCACGTCGGGCGCGATCAGGGTGAATTCGGTGGCGTCGTCGGCAACCAGGCGGTGGCCGCGGCTGACCAGTTCCAGCGCGAGTTCGCTCTTGCCCGAGCCCGGCTCGCCAGTGATCAGCACGCCGATCGAGAACACTTCCAGGAACACGCCGTGCAGGGTGACCCGCGGGGCAAGCGTGCGTGCCAGGTGATACTGGAGGTAGGTGAGCAGCTCATGGCCGCGGCGCGTGCTCTGCCACAGCGGGGTGTCGGTTTCCTCGGCCACTTCGCGCAGGTCCGAGGGAATGGCCTGGTCCTTGGTGACGATGAGCGCGGCGGGCTGGTAGGCGGCGATCTTGTGGATCGCTTCCCAGCGCTGGCGGGGCTCCAGTCCGTCGAGGAAGTTGAGTTCCTCGGTGCCGATGATCTGCACCTTGTTCGGGTAGATCACGTTGAGGTAACCGACCAGCGAGGGACGGCGGCTCTGCTTGGCATTGGGTTCGAGCACGCGCGATTCGCCGCGCATGCCGGCGGCCCAGCGCAGCGCCATGCGCTCGTGTACCCCGTCGAAGAGTTGTCTGGCGGTCAGCCGGTCCACGCTGGATCCCTTGAAATGGCGAAGCCGGCGCGAGGGCGCCGGCTGGGGCTATTGTGCCATCAAGCGTGGACGGGGGTTCAGGGACTGGCGACGCGCGCGTCGCGGCCCTCGGTATTGTGGTGATCCTTCAGCTTTTCCTTGTGCTTCTTCAGCTGGTCGGCAAGCTTGGCGATCATCCCGTCGATGGCTTTATAGAGGGCGTCGGGCTTCTTTTCGTCTTCCAGGCTGGCGACGCCATCGGCGTGAAGACGGGTGCCGGCGCAATGCAGGGTACCGCTGGCCTTGTGCTCGTTCTTGTCGACGGAAAGGACCACGTCGAGGGCTTTGATGTTGTCGAAAAGGCGTTCGAAGCGGCCGATTTGCTGTTCCACGCGCTCGCGCAGAGCCGGGGTGATATGGATGTGCTGGCCGCTGATCTGGATTTGCATGACGCCTCCTTCTTGCTGAGGGTGCCGCCCTGGGGGCGACGAGTGCGGAGCGGCGGAGTGCCGTTCCTCAAGCCTGAAATACTGTGACCGTGGACCTCCGTGAGGGTTCCCCGCGCCTCAACTGGCGCGGACACGTTCGCTGGAACTGGGGATGCGCAGGGCTTCCCGGTACTTGGCCACCGTACGACGGGCAACCTGAATTCCGCGTCGATGAAGTTCCTCGGCCAGGGCCTGGTCCGAGAGTGGGCGGCGCGCGTCCTCGCCCGTGATGAGTTTGCGGAGCATGGCCTGGATGGCGGTGGCCGAGGCGCTGCCGCCGTCCTCCGTGGCCACGCCACTGGAGAAGAAGTGCTTCAGTTCGAAGGTACCGCGCGGCGTGTGCATGTACTTGCGCGTAGTGACCCGGGAAATGGTCGATTCGTGCATGCCGACTTCCTCGGCCACCTCGCGCAGGACCAGCGGGTGCATGGCCTCGGGGCCATAGTCGAGGAAGGCGCTCTGCCGGCGCACGATGACGTCGGCCACCTTGGTCAGGGTCTCGGCACGGGATTGCAGGCTCTTCAGCAGCCAACGGGCTTCCTGGAGCTGGCCCTTCATCCACGTGGCGTCGTCGCCGCGGGCGCGGGCGATGAGGTTGCAGTAATGCTGGTTGAGGCCCAGCCGGGGCTGGGCGTCGGGATTGAGGCTGACCTGCCAGCGGCCGTTTTCGCGCCGCGCATAGACATCGGGGGCCACGTATTCCACCGGCGTGGCGTCCAGCGCCGAGCCGGGCCGCGGATCCAGGCTGCGGATCAGGGCGGCCGCGGCGGCGACATCCTCTTCGGCGGCCTTGAGCTTTCGGGCGATCTTGGCGGCGTCGTTACGCGCAAGAAGCTCGAGCTCGTCGGTGACCACGCGGATGGCGAGGTCGCGGTGCGGGGTTTCCAGGGAGAACTGCGAGAGCTGGCACAGCAGGCAGTCGCGCAGATCCAGGCTGGCGATGCCGGTGGGATCGAAACGTTGCACCCGCTGGCGCACGCGCTCGATTTCCTCGGCAGTGGCCTTCATCTCGGCGGGCAGGGCGGCTTCGACCGCCTCGACGCCGTCGCGGAGGTAGCCGTCTTCGTCCAGCGCATGAATGATGGCGGTGGCGATGGCGTGGTCGCGAGGGGAAAACTGGGAAAGGTTGAGCTGCCACTCCAGGTGTTGCTGGAGGTTCTCAGGGGCAGCGTTTTGTGGCTCGAAGCCGTCCTCGTCACCGCTTCCGGACCGCGAAGGCGCACCCGCGTAGTCGCCGGCTTCGCCGTGGAAGCGATCGTCGTCCCACTCGGGGGCAAGTTCTTCGGAGGGGGTGACCGTCGATTCTTCTTCGGCCTTGGAAGCCTTGACCGGGACTTCGTCACGCGCCGGGAAGTCCGGGCCGTCGTAGTCGCCCTCTTCGGGCAGCTCGGCCTCGGCTTCGGCGTCTTCGGCGAACTCGAGCAACGGGTTGCTTTCCGCGATCTGGCGGAGTTCGGCCTCGAGCTCCAGCTGCGACAACTGCAGCAGGCGGATGGCCTGCTGCAACTGGGGCGTCAGCGTGAGCTGCTGATGCAGGCGAAACTGGAGTCCGGGTTTCATGCCTTCGATGCGTGAGGTGTCAAATCCATCGTAACCCCTTGCGACCTTCCCAAACCAGCATTCCGGTGAGCTATGCCCACCGGCCGACGATGCAGTGTGTCAGATACGGAACTCACGGCCCAGATACACCTCGCGGACCTTTTCGTCGGCGAGGATGTGCTGGGGCGTACCCCGGGCGAGGACTTCGCCGTCATTGAGGATATAGGCACGGTCGCAGATGCCGAGCGTCTCACGTACGTTGTGATCGGTGATCAGCACGCCGATGCCGCGTTCTTTCAGGTGGCGGACGATGCGCTGGATCTCACCGACGGAAATCGGGTCGACGCCGGCGAACGGTTCGTCGAGCAACATGTAGCGCGGGCGGGCGGCCAGCGCGCGGGCGATCTCGACGCGGCGACGCTCGCCGCCGGAGAGGCTGATGCCCTTCTGCTCGGCGATGTGGGCGATCTTCAGTTCGTCCAGCAGGCTTTCCAGTTCCTCTTCGCGCTGCCGGGCGGTCATGTTGTCGCGCAGTTCGAGCACGGCGAGGATGTTGTCCGAGACGCTCAGGCGGCGGAACACCGAGGCTTCCTGCGGCAGGTAGCCGATGCCGAGCTTGGCGCGGGCATGCATCGGCAGGCCGGTAATGTCCTGGTTGTCGAGTTTGATAACGCCGGCGTCGGCCTGGATGAGGCCGACCACCATGTAGAAGCAGGTGGTCTTGCCGGCACCGTTGGGGCCGAGCAGGCCGACCACTTCGCCCTCGCGGATGGAGAAAGCGAAATCGCGGACTACCTGGCGCGCGCGAAAGCGCTTCTGCAGGCCTTGGGCTGAGAGCATCGGGTCAGGGCTTCTTTGGCTGCGCGGGCTTGGCGGCCGGCGGTGTGGCCGGCGTGGCCGGAGCGGCGCCGGGCGGCGGGTTTTTCGGCTGGAAGGTCATGTGCACGGGTTCCGCGCCATTGCTTTCGCCGGTCATCGTGCTGTTGGTCGTGTTGTAAGTGATCTTGTCGCCGTTGCTCTCGTTGAGCTTGCTCTTGTCGGCCGCGTCGGTCTGTTTGTCCACATGCGCCTTGCCGGTGAGCACGGCGATGCCGTTGCCGCTGTTGGCGGCGTCATCCGGCTTGTAGTCGATGTTGGCGGCATGGCCGCGCATCAGCAGGTCCTGGTCGTCCATCTGCTGCACCGTGGCCGGGTTACCGTCGACGATGACCCGGATGATCTGGTTGTCGGCATCGAGGTAGCCCGTTGCCTTGTCGCCGGTGATCTTCAGGGTTCCCTGAGTCAGCACGACGTTCGTGGTCCAGATCACCTTGCCCGGCTGCGTGCTGTTCGCCTGCTGCTGCGTGCCATCGAACGTCTTCGACGTGACGTTGGTCGGCTGGGCGCGATCGGACTGCTTGGCAAAGGCGGGCAGGCTCATCGTGAGCGCCACGCCAAGGACCGCGAGGAGGGTACTAGCGCTTGCGCGGCGGATAGACGGTGTGGACTGCATCGAGGAGCTCCAAATGCTTGGTATCGAGATTGGCGCGCATGCCAACGCCATCCATTGTAGAGGCACCCTGAACGATCCGGGCTGCCTCGGCCGTCTCCAGACGGTTCTCCTTGGGCCAGGCGGTGACCTCGGAGGTGTCGATGCTCGCCGGCGGCGTCTGCTCGAAGGCAATGCGGTCCATGTGGACCTTGCCCTGCAGCTTGAGCAGGCTGCCGTCCTTGTTCACCCAGCCATATTCCGAGTGACCCTTCCACGGCGGCGCCGTCAGGTCCTTGGTCGGCGGCAGGATGAAGTCCGGCGTATTGATGTACAGCGACTCGTCGCCTTCGCGGCGCTCCAGGTGGGGCGCGATCAGCTTGAAGGCGGGCTGGCCGAAGTCGTTGTAGGAATCGAGGTTGAAGTTGGTCAGCACGTAACCGGACCGCGGTGGACCGACGAAATCGTTCGGCTCGCTGACCGGCGCGACCCAGTAATAAAGCAGCACGCTGGCGCCGAGCACGGCAGCGAGTATGCCGGCCGTGCCCGCCGCGCTGCGATCCTTGAACAGGAGCATCAGGCTCACAGCCAGCGTTCCCGCTCGGCTTCGGCCTTGCCCTGGGCGGCGAGGATCAGGTCGGACACTTCACGCGCCGCCCCATAGCCACCCGAGAGGCGCGTGCGGATATGCGCACGCTCGACCACCCAGGGGTGGGCGTTGGCCACGGCCACGGCGAGTCCGGCGATACCCATGGCGGCGAGATCGGGGAGGTCGTCGCCGACAAAGGCCGACTGCTCGGGCGTCAGGCGCAGCGCACTGAGCAGTTCCGTCAGGCAGGCGCGTTTGTCCTTCTGGCCCTGGTAGACGTGCTGGATGCCGAGTTCTTCCGCGCGCAGCGACACCGGGTGACTGATGCGGGCAGTGATGATCGCAACCTTGACGCCGTTTTCCTGCAGCCGCTTCAGACCGAGGCCGTCATGCACATGGAACACCTTGGTCTCGCGGCCGTCCTCGGCATACCAGAGGCGGCCGTCGGTAAGGGTGCCGTCCACGTCGAATACCACGATACGTATCTTGGCCGCGCGCTCGGCGACATCGGCGGGAATCTCTGAGTAATGCGTGTAGGGCATGGGCTTCTGGGTGGGGAGCGTCAGACGACGCGGGCGCGGAGCAGGTCGTGGATATTGAGCGCGCCGACCACACGCCCGTCGGCATCGGTGACCAGCAGCGCATTGATCTGGTGTTTTTCCATCAGCTGCGCGGCTTCGACGGCGAGTTTGTCAGAGCCGATGGTTTTCGGTCCGCGGGTCATCAGCTGGGCAACGGTAGCGTTTCGCAGGTCGATGTCGTCGTCGTCGAGGCAGCGACGAAGGTCGCCGTCGGTAAACACGCCGAGGAGGAAGCCGTCATCGTCGACCACGGCGGTCATGCCCAGGTGCTTACGGCTCATTTCCACAAGCGCTTCGCTGAGCGTGGCGTCGAGGCGCACACGGGGAACGTTCTCGCCCGCGTGCATGACGTCCGCGATGTGCAGCAACAGGCGGCGCCCAAGGCTGCCGGCCGGATGCGAGCGCGCGAAGTCATCCGGCGTGAAGCCCCGCGCTTCGAGGAGGGCGACGGCCAGGGCATCGCCCATGACCAGCGCGGCCGTGGTGCTGGCGGTAGGAGCGAGTCCGTGGGGGCACGCCTCCGAGGTCACGTTGGCGTCGATGTTGACGTCGGCCTGCCGGGCCAGCGACGACTTCGGATTGCCGGTAATCGCGATGAGCGGGATACCCTGGCGCTTGATCGCCGGCAGGATGAACAGCAGTTCGTCGGTCTCGCCGGAGTACGAGATTCCAAGCAGGATGTCGTCCGGCTGGATCATGCCCAGGTCGCCGTGGCTGGCCTCGCCCGGATGGACGAAGAACGACGGCGTGCCCGTGGACGCGAACGTCGCGGCGATCTTGCGGGCGATATGCCCGCTCTTGCCCATGCCGGAGACAACGACGCGGCCCTTGCAGGCCATGATCAGCTGGCAGGCCTGGACGAAGGACGCGTCGACCTTCTTTTCGAGCGCACGGATAGCCGCCGCCTCGGTGACGATCACGGTACGCGCGCTACGGACGACGATATCGGCATTCACGAGCGGGTGATCGGCAGGCGGGGCGGTGCGGGCGTTCATGCGGCCTCGGGGGTCCGGGTTGGGGCGTTTGACCCGGGATGTCCATTTCTGCGACACCGGATTTCCATTACCATTACATATTCTCATTTTATCGTCGCCGCCATCGAACGATGGTTCAGGGTCCGTTTCGGAACCCTGCGGCCCGACGACCCCCTTTCTACGGAGAATCCATGGACGCTGCCCGCATCCAGGCATTGATCGAAGCCGGCCTGCCCGGTGCCCTGGTAAACGTTCGCGGCGACGACGGCGTGCACTTCGAGGCCGATGTCGTCTCGGAACAGTTCGCAGGCAAGCTCCCGCTGGCCCGTCACCGCCTCGTTTACGCCACTCTCGGTGACCTCATGGGCGGTGCCATCCACGCCCTGGGCCTGAAAACCCTTACTCCCGAAGAAGCCGCCGGCCGCCGTTGAGGCGCCGCGACACTCCTCGTACGACCTCCCTTTCCAGGTAATTCGATTCCATGGCCAAGATCCTTATCACCGGCGGAAACCCGCTCGTGGGCGACGTGAGCATTTCCGGCGCGAAGAATGCCGTACTGCCCATCCTCGCTTCCTGCCTGCTTGCCGATGAACCGGTAAGCATCGGCAACGTGCCGCACCTGCACGACGTCACCACGTTTATCGAGCTGCTCGGCCGCATGGGCGTGCGCGTGGTGCTGGACGATCGCATGAAGATGCACATCGACCCGCGCCCGGAAAATTCCTGCGTGGCACCGTACGAGCTCGTGCGCACCATGCGTGCGTCGATCCTCGTACTGGGTCCGCTCGTGGCCCGCTACGGCAAGGCCGAAGTGTCGCTGCCGGGCGGTTGCGCGATCGGCTCGCGCCCGGTGGACCAGCACATCCGCGGCCTCCAGGCGCTCGGTGCTGAGATCACCGTGGAGAACGGCTTCATCAAGGCGAAGGCCGGGCGCCTGAAGGGTGCCCGCATCGTCATGGACATGGTCACCGTCACCGGTACCGAGAACATTCTGATGGCCGCCACCCTGGCCTCGGGCACGACGGTGATCGAGAACGCCGCGCAGGAGCCGGAGGTGGTCGATCTCGCCCACTGCCTGATGGCCATGGGCGCGAAGATCGACGGCATCGGCACCTCCACGCTGATCGTCGAGGGCGTGGAACGCCTGCATGGCGCGCACTACGAAGTGCTGCCCGACCGTATCGAAACCGGCACCTTCCTGGTCGGCGCCGCGATGACCGGTGGCAAGGTGCGCGCGCGCGGCGCACGTCCCGACACCCTGGACGCCGTGCTGCAGAAGCTCGAGGAATCCGGTGCGCACATCAGCACGGGCCCCGACTGGATCGAGCTCGACATGGGCGGTCGTCGCCCGAAGGCGGTCAATCTGGTGACCGCGCCGTACCCGGCGTTCCCGACCGACATGCAGGCACAGTTCACGGCGCTCAACTGCATCGCCGAAGGCGTGGGCGTGATCACCGAGACGGTGTTCGAGAACCGCTTCATGCACGCGCTGGAACTGCAGCGCCTGGGTGCGGACATCCGCCTGGAAGGCAACACGGCGATCATCACCGGTGTGCCGAAGATGAGCGGTGCGCCGATCATGGCGACCGACCTGCGCGCGTCGGCGTGCCTGGTGCTCGCTGGCCTGGTCGCCGAGGGCGACACCACGGTCGACCGCGTATATCACATCGACCGCGGCTACGAGAATATCGAAGAGAAGCTCGGCGTCCTCGGCGCGACGATCCGTCGCGTCCCGGGCTAAAAAAAGAGCCGGCTCAATGCCGGCTCTTTTTTTCATGTGGGAGCCGGCTATGCCGGCGATTGCCAGGTTGCCGAGGGCACCCATCGCCGCTGAAGCGGCTCCGACACTAAGTGGCTCCCACACACTATGCGGCTCCGCACGCGCGCGGCTTACCTCGCGCTGTAGCTCACCAGCTCCAGTGTCAGGTCGCCGCCGTCTTTCTGGGCGAGCTTCACCGGTACCGGATACTTTGCCGGCACGTACCAGGCGCTGAAGGTGGCGGCCTGGTCGGAGCGGTCGACACGTTGCGCTTCGAACGAGCCGGCCGGCACCGTGATCTTCTCCTTGCCCGACACCTTGAACGACTGGTTTTCCACGGCCTGCTTGACCGCGACCGGGAAGGTGACCTGCTGCTGGCCCGCGGCCAGCGCGACGCCGAGTGCCAGCGGCAGCGTGTTGCGCTCCACCATGTTCGGCACGGCCGCGTACGAGAAGCTCTTCTTGGTGTCCTGCACCTGGACCGTGTTGCCCTGGATGGTCAGGTCACGGGTCTTGCTCTTGAATGAGGAATCCAGCTGGTAGTGGTAGCTGATCGCGGCCGGCACCTTGCCGGACCAGGCGAAGCGCGAGACTTCGCTCACGTTGGCGCCCACGGCGGCCGCGAGACCACCCGTGCCCTTGGTCTGGTTGCTGTATTCGAACTGGCCATTGCCGACGGACTTGAGCGTGATCGTCGCGTCGCCGAGCGGATCGCCGCCCTGGAGCACGTGATACGTGGCGGTGAAGGACTGCGGCACGTCAGCGGCGAATGTGGCGGCGGGCAGGGCGAGAGCCAGCGCAAGGCCGGCGCGGAGCAGGGGAGTCGTCTTCATGTAACCGAGTTTAATGGCGGTGGCTGAATGTGGGGCAATAAGCGCCGCACCCCCCGCTCGGTAGCAGCCGATGCGTCGGCCATGCTTCTGTGGGAGCCGATTGATCGGCGAAGGGGGCTTGCGGCCACCTGGTTATCGCCGCTGAAGCGGCTCCTACAGAAAACGGGATCGCCGCTGAAGCGGCTCCCACAGAGAGCGGGATCGCGGCTGGAGCGGCTCCTATAGGAGCGCGGCTATGTCCAGCGGGTTTGCCAGCGCGTGGCCCTCGAACATGGCCTTCCCTTCCCAGGCCAGGCGGCCGGTGGCGATCGCGTTGACGACGGCCGGTAGCAAGCGGTGTTCCTGCACCAACAGCCTGGCTGCAAGCGAGGCCTCGGTGTCACCCGGGCCAACGGCAATGCGCGCCTGGGCCACGACCGGGCCGCCATCCAGTTCGGCAGTGACGTAATGCACGCTGGCGCCGTGTTCGGCGTCGCCGGCTTCGAGACAGCGGCGATGCGTGTGCAGGCCGCGATACTTCGGCAACAGCGAGGGATGCACGTTGATGGCGCGGCCTTCCCAGTCGGCCACCACGCTGGCATCGATGATGCGCATGAAGCCGGCAAGTACCAGGAGGTCGGCGCCGGCATCAGCCACTCGCCCGAACAGCGCACGGTCGAAATCGGCACGAGTGGGGTAGTCGCGAGGGTTGAGGAAAATCGTAGGGATGTTCGCGGCGGCGGCAACGGCGAGGGCTCCCGCCGAGGCCTTATCGCTGCCCACCAGCACGAACTCGATCGGCAGCCGCGCTTCGATCAGCGCGGCGAGATTACTGCCGCGCCCGGAAGCGAGCGCGGCGACACGCAGGGGTCGATCCACGGAGCGGATCAGGCGATGTGGACGCGCTCGTCGCCGCTGGCGGCGACGACCGAGCCGATCGCCCAGGAGGCGAGGCCGTGGGCGGCGAGAGCGGCCTTCGCCGCTTCCACCTGCGCCTGTGCAAGCAGCACGGTGAAACCGATGCCGCAGTTGAAGGTGCGCCACATTTCTTCGCGGGCGACGTTGCCCTCGCGCTGCAGCCACTGGAACACCGGCGGCAGCTCCCACGAGGAGGCGTCAATGCTCAGGCCGAGGCCGTCGGGCACCACGCGGATGATGTTTTCCTTCAGGCCGCCACCGGTCACGTGGGCCATGCCGTGCACGTCCACCTTCGTCAGCAGGTCGAGGATCGGCTTCACGTAGATGGTGGTGGGCGCCATCAGTGCGTCACCCAGCTTCACGCCATCGAGATCGAGGTCGAGGGGCGAGCCGGCGCGCTCGAGGATCTTGCGAATCAGCGAGTAGCCGTTGGAATGCGGGCCGGAGGCGGCTACACCGAGAATGACGTCGCCGGCGACGATGGACGAACCGTCGTTCATGGCCGACTTTTCCACCGCGCCGACGGTGAAGCCGGCGAGGTCGTACTCGCCCGGTGGGTACATGTCCGGCATCTCGGCGGTTTCGCCGCCGATCAGCGCGCAGCCCGCCAGCTCACAGCCGCGGGCGATGCCGCTGATGACCGAAGCGGCGGTGTCGATGTCGAGCTTGCCGGTGGCGAAGTAGTCCAGGAAGAACAGTGGCTCGGCGCCCTGCACCAGCACGTCGTTGACGCACATGCCGACCAGGTCGATGCCGATCGTGTCGTGACGGCCGAGGATCTGGGCCAGCTTGAGCTTGGTGCCCACGCCGTCGGTGCCCGAGACCAGCACCGGCTCCTTATAACGGCCGGACAGGTCGAACAGGCCGCCGAAGCCGCCAAGCCCGCCCATGACTTCGGGACGGAAGGTCCGCTTGACCATCGGCTTGATGCGTTCGACGAGGGCGTTGCCGGCGTCGATATCGACACCCGCGTCGCGGTAGGTAAGAGAGCCCTGGTCGGAGGACATAAGCGATTCCGGCGCGTATTGGAAACCGTGCATGATAACAGCAAGCGGCCCCACGGCCTTGCCCTGCACGCCGTCTCGATGGACGGCATGGCAAGGTTTGGGCAGACTCCCTGTCTTCACAAAGCGACGCCAAACCCATGCGCCCAGCCCGTCTCCTCGCGTTCCTCATGCTCTTCCTGCTGTCTTTCGTCGGCACGGTGGCGGCGCAGACCGCGATTTATTCGGTGACGGTGCCCGTGGCCGATACCAGCGCCGCCGTACGTGACCAGGCCTTCGCCAACGGACTGACCCAGGTGCTCGCCCGGGCGTCGAACGGTGCGGATCCCCGGGCGAAGCCAGGTTATGCGGAAGCCATCAAGCAGCCCGGCGGCCTGGTGCAGCAGTACCAGTACGCCCGTACGGGTGGCGCGAATGGCGCTCCCCTGAGTCTTGAAATCGTCTTCGATCCCGGCGCGATCCGTCGCGTGCTGGCCGTCGGCGACGCCGCGGCAGCGGCACCGAAAGCCCCGGTGCTCGTCATCGCCCACGATGCCAGCGGCAAGCTGCTCGGTCAGCAGGACCTGCTCCCGCTGGCGCAGATGGCCGACACCCGCGGCTACCAGATCGTCGTGCCGAAGCCGGATTCCACCCTGGACGCCAACGCTATCGCCGCCGGAGACGCCGGGGCGATCGCCACCGTGGCGCGGCAGTACAACACCGCCGTGATCCTGATCGGCAAGGTCGGTGGCGACCAGACCGACTGGACGCTCGTCTCGGCAGGGCGGACGTCGAGCTGGAAAGACAGCGGCGAGGCGCGTGCGGCGCTGCTCTCCAATGGCGCCAACGCCATGGCCGACAAGCTCGATCGTCAGTTCGCGGCGACCCAGGGTGGCAGCTCCAGTGGCAAGGTATGGGTGTCGGGCCTGCGCTCGGCCGCTGACTACGCGAGCCTGCTGTCGACCTTCCAGAACGACCCCTCGGTAAAGACGGTCGCTCCCATCGGCGCCACCTCGGACGGGGTCCTGCTCAACGTGAGCGCCACCGCGCCCTTGGCCCGCCTGGTCGCCGCTTATGCCTCCGGTGGCCATGTTCTTGCCGCCGATGCGCACGACGGCGCCGACCTCGCCGTTCGCTGGATCCCCTGATCCGCGACAATGGCGTCACTACCGCCACGGGACGATGGCGGCGTCACCCCTATGCCGAAACTGGAATCGCATGACTCACGACACCTCGCGCCGCTGGCAGATGCTCGCCATCGCCGCCGTCATCATCTTCGTGATCTGGCTGCTCGCGCCGGTGCTCATGCCGTTCGCCGTCGCCGCGATGCTCGCCTACCTGGGTGATCCGCTCGCTGATCGACTGCAGCGCCTGGGCATGGGGCGGACGTGGGCGGTCAGCATCGTCTTTACCGTCATCGCACTGATCTTCATCGGGACGCTCCTGCTGCTGGTTCCGCTGATCCAGCATCAGTTCGAGAACCTGGCCGAGAATCTTCCGCGCTACGTGGAGTGGGCCAAGAGCACGGCGCTGCCGTGGATCCAGCAACGCCTGCACCTGGACGCGGACGTCTTCGACAGCGATCGGCTGATCGCGACCATCAAGGAGCACATCGGCTCGGTCAGCAGCGTGCTGGCTACCGCGGTGGCCAAGGTGTCGCAGTCCGGCATGGGCATCGTCATGTGGTTGACCAACCTCGTGCTGATCCCGGTGGTCGCGTTCTACCTGCTGCGCGACTGGGACACGATGATCGCGCACATCCAGCGCCTGCTGCCGCGTTCCATCGAGCCGACCGTGGTGCGCCTGTCGCGTGAGTCGGACCAGGTGCTTGGTGCCTTCGTTCGCGGCCAGTTGCTGGTGATGCTGGCGCTCGGCCTGTTCTACGGTATCGGCCTGACCTTATGCGGCATCTCGATCGGCCCGCTCATCGGCATGGTCGCCGGCCTGCTCAGCTTCGTGCCGTATCTCGGCTTCATGATCGGCTTCGTAGCCGCCATGATCGCCGCGCTCGTGCAATACGGCGACTGGACCCACGTGATCCTGGTGGCGGTGGTCTTCACCGTCGGCCAGTTGCTCGAAGGCTACGTGCTGGTGCCGCGCCTGGTTGGCGGCAAGATCGGTCTGCACCCGGTGGCGGTGATCTTCGCCGTGCTCGCGGGTGGCCACTTGTTCGGCTTCCTCGGCGTGCTGCTTGCACTGCCGGCCGCGTCGGTCGTCGTGGTGCTGATGCGCTACGTCTTCGCGCGTTACCGCGAGAGCGATCTCTACATGGAGCCGGCTGCCCCAGCGGAGCCGGAGCGCATCGATGTCGATGTCGACGTGGATGTCCGCGTCAAGCCGGTGCGCCCCACCATTCCAGGCGACGGCGGTCCATGACGACCCAGCTTCCCCTCGCACTGCGCTGGCCCCGCCGCCAGCGCTTCGAGCACTTCCACGCTGGCGAAAACGCGGTGGCGGTGGAGGCGGTGCAAGCCGCTGCTACTGACGCGTCGGCGCCCTGGGTTTTCGTGGCGGGGCCCATCGGTAGCGGTCGCACCCATCTGCTCATAGCCGCCTGCCAGGCGGCAATCGATGCCGGTCGCACGGCCCAGTACCTGCCGCTGGCCGGCCTGCGTGGCTCGCGTGCAGCGGCCATCCGCGGCATGGCTGGTAGCGACGTGCTGGCGATCGACGACGTCGACTCGATTGCCGGCGAAGCCGAGGCCGAGCACGCGCTGTTCGACACGTTCAATCGCTATCGCGCCGACGGCTGCACGCTGTTGTTCGCGGCCGTGGGTGCGCCGGTGTCGCTGGACATCGCGCTGCCGGATCTTCGTTCACGCCTCGGTTCGTTGACGCAGGCGTTGCTGAAGCCACTGGCGGACGTGGAACGTCGCCAGGTGCTTCGCGACCATGCCGCCGGCCGCGGCATCGAGCTCGACGACACCGTGCTCGACTGGCTGTTCGCGCATCACGCGCGCGACCTCGGTGCCTTGCTGGACCTGCTCGACACCCTGGACCGCGCGTCGCTCGCCGCCCAGCGACGCGTCACCGTTCCCTTCTTGCGCAACCTGCTCAGAAACGACTGACTTCCTTCTCGCTTTCCCTGTGGGAGCCGCTTCAGCGGCGATGGGTGCTTGCCGGCACCTGGCCCGCTGCGCGGGGATCGCCGCTGAAGCGGCTCCCACAGGAAGCATCGCCGATGAATCGGCTCCCACGCGTTAGCGGTTGCGGTGGACGGGAACGGTATCGATCAGCTGCTTCTGCTCGGGATCGTTATTGCGGACACCGTACACGTGAAGCATGCCTTCATCGGTGTCGTGTTCGACGATGAGATACGTCCGTTGTGACGCCGACCCACTCAGGTACACCGGTACGCTCCCGACCTCGCCATAGCGGCCCATCTGCTCGTGCAGGTGGCCAGCAAAGATGGCCGCGATGTCGGCGTTGATGACCATCCGCGCGAAGTCGCCGTAGAGCTCCTTCGGATCATGCATGTGGACGATGCCGAAGTCGTGGTCGCGATCTTTCCAGTCGCCATACCGGGGCTTCTCCAGCTTGTTCTCGATGAGGTGGCGTAACCAGGGCAGGGACGAGCTGATGTCGTAGCGTCCGGCACCAACGCCTTCATTCGTCTCGAAGCTGACCTCGTAGTTCGGGAAGTTGTTGAGCTGGATGCTCAGCACGCGATCGAGGCCCGGCGCGTCGACGGCGTAGGCCAGGCTTCCCTCATAGACCGTACGGAACACACCCGGGATGACGGAGAAGTCGAACGAGATCTTGCCGGCCTTGCTGGTGACGTGCCTGACGAGGTCACCGATGCTGTCGCGGGCGCAGCCGTTGTTGTAGCAACCCGAGCCATTCTCCTTGCGGATGTTGTTCTCGTAGTCGTGGTTGCCAAGGCCCAGATGCACGTTGTCGCCGAGAATCGTCAGCAGTCGCGCCATGACGGCGCGCTGGTGGCCGTGCCCATAAGCGGTGAGATCACCGTTGATGAAGACGGGGATGTCCGTGCCGGGTCGTGCCGCGCGATACGCAGCGATGCTGAGGTATTGCTCGGTGATCAGCGCTTCCGAGCGGCTGTCGCGTGCGCTGTCACTCTGGGTGACGTGGGCGTCGGTGAGGTCCGTCCACGGGTACTGTGGGTCGGAGGTGACGATCATGGTCTGGATGCCGGCCGTTGCATTGGCGGCGAGGGCGAGGGCGCCCATGGCGATCGTCAGGCTGAGGCCGCGGCGGGCGCGGGGGTTTCTTGTCATGGCATGTCGTCCTTGTGTCGGTGCAGAGCGAGCGAACGTCCGGTTCGCAACGACAGATTAGACGCATAACAAACCGGCGCCTGTAGGCAGGCGCCGGTAATGTTTGAAGCGATTGCCTACACTGCTGCCTGAGTCAGACCCCGAGCAGGCGCGCCGTGGCGTTGGCCTTGATCACCTCGGTCATCGCAGCGGCCACCTTGTGGTTGCCGGCGACGATGTTGCCGCTCTCGGGCAGGCCCTCGCGTCCGGCGAAATCGCCATAGACGCCGCCGGCTTCACGCACGAGCAGGGCGCCCGCAGCGATATCCCAGATGTTCAGGGCCGGCTCGAAGAAGCCGTCGACGCGGCCCGAGGCCACGTAAGCCAGGTCCAGCGCGGCCGAGCCCATGCGACGGATGTCTTCGGCCTCGGCCAGCAGGGCGGCGGTCATCGCGAGCTGCGGCTCCAGGTGGTTGCGGGCGCGGTAGGGATAACCGGTGGCGATAAGTGCCCCGGAGAGACCTTCGCGCTTGCCCACGCGGATGCGGCGATCGTTGAGATAGGCGCCATCACCCTTGCTGGCGGTGAAGAGCTCATCGCGCAGGGGGTCGAACACCACGCCGTAGACCGGCTCACCCTTCTCGACCAGGGCAATGGAGACGCAGAAGTGGGGGATGCCACGCAGGTAGTTGTGCGTGCCGTCGAGCGGGTCGATGACCCAGGTCAGCGGTCCCTTGCCGATCTGCCCCGACTCTTCGCCAAGAATGGCGTGGGTGGGGTAGGCCCGGCGAAGTTCTTTCACGATCTCGGCTTCGGCGAGGCGATCGACTTCCGAAGCGAAGTCCATGCGCTGCTTTTCGACGACCGCGAGGCCTTCGAGGCGATTCATGTAGCGCAGGATGATGTTTCCTGCGGAGCGCGCGGCGCGCGCCGCAACGTTGACGGCGGGTCTGGGCATGGGGATCGACTTGGTAAAAGAACAGGTGAGCGCGGTCGAGCCGCGTCGGTCGGGCAGTTTAACACCGCCTTGCGGCTCACCCAAGTCATTGCCGTTGTAGACTTTCCGGTCCTCCCGTTCAGCCTCCCGACGCCATGGCCCTTTCCGAGCTCAACGACCGCCTCCGTTTCGTCCTCGTCCGCACCTCGCATTCGGGAAATATCGGCTCCGCAGCCCGTGCCATGCGCACCATGGGCTTCGACCGGCTGACCCTGGTGGCACCGCATCGCTTCCCCGACCCGGAAGCCACGGCGCTGGCCGCGGGTGCCGACGATGTCCTCGGCCAGGCTTCCGTGCAGGACGATCTGGTGGCGGGCCTCGCCGGAACTACGTTTGCCCTGGGCCTCTCGGCGCGCCGCCGCGGGGTCAACATCCCGGAGCTGGACCCTCGCGAAGGCGTGGCCCAGGCCATCGCCGCCGCTCGCCGGGGCGAGCAGGTCGCCCTGGTCTTCGGCAATGAACGTACCGGCCTGGAGAACGACGAGCTGTCGCGATGCCATGCGATGATCCGCATCCCCAGCGTGGACGATTTCAGCTCGCTGAACCTCTCGCAGGCGGTGCAGGTCGTGGCCTACGAGCTTCGTTCGGCCCTGCTGGCCGATGAGGTGACGGCACCGGAGGCACTGGCTGCGGAGACGGCCGTCGATCCCGACGAGATCCCGGCCGACGCCGAGCAGATGGAGCGCTTCTTCACCCACCTGGGCCAGACCCTGGACGAGATCGAGTTCCACAAGGGCCGGTCGTCGGTGACGATCATGTTGAAGCTGCGCAAGCTCTTCCTCCGCGCCCGCCCCGAGCTCCGCGAACTCCGCATCCTCCACGGCATCCTCGCCGACGCCCAGCGCATGGCCGGGATCGCACACAAGAAAGACTGATGCGGATAGCCCGCTACGTGGGCTCATGCTTCTAATGTGGGAGCCGCTTCAGCGGCGATGCTTCTGGGAAGCCGCGAGGCGCAAAGCCCTTGGGGCTGTCCGCTTTGTCACTCCTGGACGAGCGCCTCGTTCTCGCCGACGACGCTGACCAGCAGCTTGTCGATGCGGGCGCCATCCATGTCGACGACTTCGAAACGGATGCCCTGCCAGACGAAGGATTCGCCGGCGCGAGGGATGTGGCCGAAGTTCGTCGTGACCATGCCGGCCGCGGTGCGGAAGTCGTGTTCTTCCTCGTTCGGCAGGCGATCGATCTGGAGTAGTTCGCGCAGGTCGTCGGCGGGCAGTGCGCCGTCGACAAGCCAGCTGCCGTCCTCGCGGCGGACGATGGGGCCGTCGTGCGTGGCGTCTTCGGTCGAGGGCGCGGTGGCACCGACGACGGCCGAAAGGAGGTCGTTGAGGGTGACCAGGCCCTCGATGTCGCCGTATTCGTCGACGGCCAGGGCTAGCTGGGTGTCGGCATCGCGAAAGGATTCCAGGAGATCGAGGGCGCGCGCCGTCGCCGGGACGAAGAGCGGTCTGGCGATGTGCCTGAAGAGGTCGACTTCGCCCTGTTGCATCGAGCTGAAGAGGGACTTCACCTCGACGGTGCCGACCACGTCGCTTTCGTCGCGGCGGAAGACCGGGTAGCGCGAGAAGGGGGTCTCGCGGAGTACCTCGAGGTTGTCTTCCTGCGGAGCGTTCATGTCGAGCCAGGCGATCTTCATGCGCGGCGTCATCACCGAGCCCACGGTGCGGTCGCCCAGCCGCAGCACGCGGTTGACCATGTTGCGTTCGTCCAGGTCGAGGATGCCTTGTTCCGCGCTCTCGGCCACGAGCAGGCGAATCTCTTCTTCCGTAGCTGCCGAAGCGTCACCGCGGCGCAGGCGAAGTACATGGAGGATGCCGCTGGAGAGGTGGTTGAGCAGCCAGACCATGGGCAAAAAAAGGCGGGATACGACGAGCATGGGCACGGCGATCTGCGAGGCGATCCGCTCCGGCGCTGTCAGCGCCGCTCGTTTGGGCACCAGTTCGCCGATGACGATCTGGACCAGCGACATCAGCAGGAAGCCGAGCAGCCAGCCGATGATCTTGGCGTACGGTTCCAGCCAGGCGGGTTCGCCGTCGTGGAACAGGGCGGTGAACTGCGCGCCCAGGGTGTCGCCGGCCACGGCACCGGTGACCAGGATGATCAGGGTCATGCCGACCTGCACGGTCGACAGGAAGCGCTCGGGGGATTCGGCAAGGCGCAGCGCCACCCCCGCGCGGCGACTGGTTCGTGCCATCTGTTTCAGGCGGCTCTTGCGGGAGGCCACGACGGACATCTCGGACAGCGCGAAGAACGCGTTGCCGAGGGAAAGGACGAGGACGAGCAGGATTTCGGAGAGCATTGGGGGGATATATATCAGACCGGGGGGATTTGGGGCGTGGGGAATCCGGCTTCCCCGCTCTGTTGGCTTTTCGCCGCTGAAGCGGCTCCTACATGTGCTGATCGCCGCTGAAGCGGCTCCCACATGTCCTGATCGCCGCTGAAGCGGCTCCTACATGTCCTGATCGCCGATGAATCGGCTTCCACATTTCCTTATCCGGTAACATTGCGGTCACAAATCCCCCAGGTTCCTCCAGGCGACCCCATGTTTTCACTCCAGACGATGTTCGGTAAGGGCGACAAGTTCTATGGCCTGCTCGAGGCCAGCGCCGAGGCCGCGCGTGAAAGTGCCAAGGCGATGCACGAACTGGTCACCCAGACCGACCGTACCCCGATCATGGCCGCCTTCAGCACCGCCCGGGCTCGCGAGAAGGCCTTGCACGGCCAGATCGGCGAGGAACTGGTCAACACCTTCGTGACCGCCCTGGATCGCGAAGACATCGAGGCGCTGAACTCCGCGCTGTACAAGATTCCCAAGTCCATCGAGAAGTTCGCCGAACGCTACGTGATCGTCGCCGAGCGTCTTCAGGGCATCGATTTCGGCCAGCGCGCGGCCCTGCTCGAGCGCTCGGCCGAGGTCGTGGTCGCCATGATTGGCCAGCTGCGCCATGGCCTGAAAATCGACCCGGTCAAGAAGCTGCGCGACCAGCTGCAGGCCCTGGAGTCGGAAGCCGACCGTCTCCTGCTCGATCCCTACCGCACGCTCTACGCGGAGGGTACCGACCCGCTGCGCGCCATTCTTGCCAAGGACCTGTTCGAGCTGGTGGAAAAGGCGGTCGACAAGTGCCGTGACGTAGGCAACGTCGTCTATTCCATCGTGCTCAAGAACTCCTGAGGGCGGCGTTCCCATGAGCATGGTCATCGCGGTCGTCCTGATCGCCCTCGCGTTCACCTATATCAACGGCTTCCACGATACGGCGAACTCCATCGCCACCGTGGTGGCAACCAAGGTCCTCACGCCGGGCCAGGCGGTCCTGCTGGCGGCGGTCACCAACCTGGCCGGCGCTCTGTGGGGCACTGCCGTGGCGGCGACGATCGCCTCGGGCCTGATCGATACCGGCGTGGTCGACGTGGGCTCGCAGCTGCTGATCAGCGCGCTACTTGGCGCCACCATCTGGAACCTGATCACATGGTGGATGGGCCTGCCGTCCAGTTCCAGCCACGCCCTGGTCGGCGGCTTGTGTGGCGCGGCGCTTGCCGCGTCGGACGGCAACCTGCATTCGATCATCTGGTGGCAGGGTGGGGCGCACTGGTGGCTGGGCAAGGGCGTCATGCCCAAGGTCATCCTGCCGATGATCGTCTCGCCTTTCCTCGGCTTCGTCATCGGCTACGCGCTGATGGGTGGCCTGTACGCGCTGCTCGGCTTCTTCTCGAGCCGGAAAGGCCCGTTGCGCCGTTTCGGTCGTACCCCGTTCGTGAACAGCTTCTTCGGCAAGGCGCAGATCGTCTCGGCCAGCGCGATGGGTCTGTCCCACGGCATGAACGATGCGCAGAAGAGCATGGGCATCATCGCCCTTGCCCTCGCTGGCGCCACGGCGGCCGGTCACTTCGACCACCTGCCGACCATCCTTCATTTCCTGCGCATTCCGCACGACCCGGCAGCGCCCGGTGGCTTCCCGATCCCGGTGTGGGTCAAGGTCGTCTGCGCGCTGACCATGGCCGCCGGTACCGCGGGCGGTGGCTGGCGCATCATCAAGACGCTCGGCCACAAGATGGTCAAGCTGCACCCGATCAACGGTTTCGCGGCAGAAGGCAGTTCGGCGGCGGTGATCCTCACCGCGTCGCTGCTCGGTGTCCCGGTCTCGACCACCCACAACGTGTCGGCGTCGATCATGGGCGTGGGCGCGGCCAAGCGCTGGAATGCCATCCGCTGGTCCGTGGTCGAGCGGATGGTCTGGGCCTGGATTCTTACCCTGCCGATCACGGCGGGCATCGGCTATGGCCTGGTCAAGCTCAGCCGGCTGTTTCTCTGAGTCTCAGAGGGCGTCGGCTTCGCCGTTGACGACCTGCTCGAGCTGGTCGCCGGTGGCACCGAGTTCTTCGATCAACCGGGCGAGCTCCCGCTCGTCCAGGTAGTCGTAGGGCCGGTTCTCGCAAAGATGCAGGTAGGGCGAGCCGTCGAGATCTGCCTCGGCGAGGTAACCCGTACGCTGTTCCCAGTTGAAGCGAAGGCAGCGACGTGCGTCCACCCCCGCCAGCGGGCCGATCGGGGTCGACAGGCGCAGGAAGCGCAGACCTTCCGAATCTTCCAGCTCAGCCAGGTAGATGCCCTGATGGCGTCCGTCCGGCAGCTCCAGGTCGAAACTGATGACATAGGGCTCGTTCTGGCGGAGTTTGTGCACGCCGCCGACGTGGGATCGGATTGCCTCGAAGTGTCGCATCGCTGGGGGAAATTCCGTCTCTGGGGAGGGTCGATGGTACGCTCCCCGCCGTTTCCAGGCATGCACGAAACGACCATGACGGATGAACTCGACGACGACGAGGCCCGCACGCTGCGGGCGACGCGGATCATCGAAGCGGTGGCAGCCATTCCACGTGGCCGGGTGGCGAGCTACGGGGCTATCGCCGCGCGGGCCGGCTATCCGGGACGCGCGCGCCTGATCGGCCGGGTGCTGGGCGACGCGCCCAATCGGCTCGACCTTCCCTGGCATCGCGTGCTCCGGGCGGACGGACGGATCGGAATCCCTGCGGGGACGCAGGGATATCGCGAGCAATGCCGGCGCCTCAAGGCCGAAGGCGTCACCGTGAAGGACGGCCGGGTGCCGATGAGCGCCTTCGGTCTCGACCACGACCTCGATCGCGCCATCTGGGGCTGAGGCTCAGGGGTAGGTGACGTCCACGACGCGCCAGGCTGCCGTGCGATCTCGTTGGAGGGCGTAGGCGAACAACTCCGCGTGGATCTGGCGTTGGGCGGACCTCATGTCGAGCGCACGGACGATGGCCGTGGACGGGCGGCCGGGTGGACAATCGAGCAGGCCGTCCCGCAGCGGACAGGCCGGCTCGACGATGCTACCCGCGAAGGCGACGCGGCCGTTTTCGGGATGGACGGGAAGAGTGCCCATCAGCAGGACACCGGCGAGGCACGTAGCGGTCAGGTACGGATGCTTCATATTCGTTCCCCTGGGATACGAACAGCCGACGAGCCACGCGGCGGGCCCACGCCTATTACCCGCCCACACGTTGCGGAAGAACATCGCTGGCGTCTCAAATCGGAGTAGGCCTACGGCCCGTTCAGCTGTCAGTAGATGACGGTAGAAGGTCCCCGTTTGTTAGCATGGCGGCATGCAGTCCCCGGCCCACGATCTTCTCCATTCCGTTTTCGGTTACCCCGAGTTCCGCGGCCAGCAGCAGGCCATCGTCGAAGAGGTCGCCAATGGCGGCGACGCTCTCGTCCTGATGCCCACCGGCGGCGGCAAATCGTTGTGTTTCCAGATTCCCGCCCTGATGCGCCATGGCACGGGCATCGTCGTCTCGCCCCTCATCGCCCTCATGCAAGACCAGGTCGATGCGCTGACCGAGGCCGGCGTTCGCGCCCGTTACCTCAACTCCAGCCTCGATTCGGCCACCCAGCGTGAGGTGGAAGAGCTCCTTCTCGCCGGTGACCTCGACATGCTCTATGTCGCGCCGGAGCGCCTGCTCACAGGGCGATTCCTCGGCCTGCTCGACCGGATTCCGATTGCGCTGTTCGCCATCGACGAGGCGCACTGCGTCTCCCAGTGGGGCCATGACTTCCGCCCGGAGTATCGCGAACTGGCGGTGCTGCATGAACGTTTCCCCGAAGTCCCGCGCATCGCGCTCACCGCCACGGCCGACGACCGCACGCGGGAAGAAATCGTCGAGCGCCTCGGCCTGAATGAGGCGCGTCGCTTCGTGTCGAGTTTCGACCGACCGAACATCCGTTACCGCGTTGCGCCGCGACAGAACGCGCGACGCCAGCTGCTGGACTTCCTCGACGCGCACCGCGGTGAAGCCGGCATCGTCTACTGCCTGAGCCGCCGCAAGGTCGACGAGACCGCTGCCTGGCTGGTCGAGGCCGGCGTCGAGGCGTTGCCGTACCACGCCGGCCTGGACGGCGATATGCGCACGCGCCACCAGCAGCGATTCCTGCGGGAAGACGCCGTGGTCATGGTGGCGACGGTCGCCTTCGGCATGGGCATCGATAAACCCGATGTACGCTTCGTCGCCCACCTGGACCTCCCGCGCAGCATGGAGGGGTACTACCAGGAGACCGGCCGTGCCGGTCGTGACGGCTTGCCGGCCGAAGCCTGGATGGTCTACGGCCTGGGTGACGTCGTCACCATGAGCCAGATGATTTCGCAGTCCGAGGCCGGCGACGATCGCAAGCGCATCGAGCGCCTGAAGCTCGACTCCCTGCTGGGTTTCGCCGAAGCCACGCGTTGCCGTCGACAGCTCTTGCTCGAGGCGTTCGCCGAGGTTTACCCGGAGCCCTGCGGCAACTGCGACAACTGCCTTGTCCCACCCACGACGTGGGACGCGACCCTGGCCGCGCAGAAGGCCATGTCGTGTGTCTATCGCAGTGGCCAGCGCTACGGCGCAGGGCATCTCATCGAAATCCTTCGCGGAGAAGCGGGCGAGCGTGTGCGCGACCTGCGTCACGATCAGCTCACTGTGTTCGGTGTCGGCGCCGACATGGACGCCACGCAATGGCGTTCGGTGTTCCGCCAGTTGCTCGCTGCCGGCCTGATCGAAGCAGACCCCGAGCGATACGGCACGCTGCGCCTCTCACCGACCAGCGGCCCGGTGCTCAAGGGCGAACGCAAGGTCTGGCTGCGTGAGGACGCGCGTCCAGCCAAAGGACGTCGTAACTCGCGGCCCTCTCCCGCGACCACGGGCGGGTCACTCGGTATCGAGGAGATCGAACAGCCGTTGTGGAGCGAGTTGCGTCGTGTGCGCTCGGAGCTGGCGAAGCAGCACGGCGTGCCCGCGTATGTCATCTTCCACGACGCGACCCTGCTGGCGATGCTTCGCGCGCTGCCCGCCAACGAAGACGAACTCGGTTCGATCAGTGGCGTGGGCGAAAACAAGCTCAAGCGCTACGGCAAGGATTTCCTCGCCGTCCTGACCGCCAGCGGCGCCTAAGATTCTTCTCAGCCCCCGTAGGAGCTGATTCATCGGTGATCAGGACGGGTGGGAGCCCCTTCAGCGGCGAAAAGCCAGCGGAGCGGTTTAGCTGATACGGTCATGGCCAACGACGACTCAAGGAGCCGCCATGCACGACGCCACGCCTCTCATTGCCACCATCGTCGGTGGACTCGTTCTCGCTTTCATCTTCGGCGCCATTGCCAACCGCCTGCGGCTGCCTGTCCTGGCCGGCTATCTGGTCGCGGGTGTCGTCGCCGGGCCTTTCACCCCGGGCTACGTAGCCGACGCAGGCATCGCCCAGGAACTCGCGGACCTCGGCGTCATCCTGCTGATGTTCGGCGTGGGGCTGCACTTCTCGCTGAAGGACCTGCTCTCGGTCAAGGCGATCTCGATCCCCGGCGCCGCCGTCCAGATGGGTGTCGCCACCGGTCTCGGCATGCTGCTCGGCTGGGGTTTGGGCTGGCCGCTCGCCCAGGGCTTCGTCTTCGGTCTGGCACTCTCGGTCGCGAGCACCGTGGTCCTGCTTCGCGCCATGGAAGAGCGGCGGCTGCTCGACAGCGATCGCGGTCGCATCGCCGTCGGCTGGCTTATCGTCGAAGACCTCGCCATGGTCCTGGCGCTGGTCCTGCTGCCGGCCATCGGTGGCTTTCTGGGTTCGGAGAAGGGCGGCGCAACACCGTCGATGGGCGAGCTGTTCGAGACCGTGGCGTGGACCATCGGCAAAGTGGTGGTCTTCGTTGCCTTGATGCTCATCGTCGGCAAGCGCGTGATTCCCTGGACACTCCAGGCTGTGTCGGCCACGGGCTCGCGTGAGTTGTTCCGCCTTGCCGTACTGGCGATGGCCCTGGGTGTCGCGTTCGGTGCCGCGCATCTTTTCGACGTCTCGTTCGAGCTGGGCGCCTTTTTCGCCGGCATGATGATGGGTGAGTCGAAACTCTCCCAGCAGGCGGCGGAGGAAACCCTGCCGTTGCGTGACGCTTTCGCCGTGCTGTTCTTCGTCTCGATCGGCATGCTGTTCAATCCACATATCCTGGTCGAGCATCCGTGGGTCGTGTTGGCCGCCTGCCTGATCATCATCGTCGGCAAATCGGCCGCTGCCTTCGTCATCGTGCGGGCCTTCGGCCGGCCTGTGAAAACCGCGCTGACCATCGCCACCAGTCTGGCGCAGATCGGTGAGTTCTCCTTCATCCTTGCCGCGCTCGGTGTGTCGGTTGGCCTCATCAGTGCACAGGCGCGCGACGTGATCCTCGCCGCGGCCATCGTGTCGATCCTCGTGAATCCCTTGCTGTTCGTCGCCCTCGATCGCTGGATCGCGAAACATGATGCCGATGCTCCCGATCAGCATCCGGCAGCTGTCGGCGGCCACACCGTACTGGTCGGTTTCGGTCGTGTCGGTCGTCGCGTATTCGCCGAGCTGCGTGCCGCCGGCGCGCGCGTGCTCGTCATCGAAACCGACGAAGATGCCGTGCGTGCGTTGCGCGATTCGGGTGGCGCGGATGTCGTTATCGGCAACGCCGCGGCATCGCTGGTCCTGGCCGAAGCCAACCTCGCCGGCGCACGCGCCCTGATCGTGGCGGTGCCGGATCCGTTCGAAGCGGGGCAGGTCGTTCGCGCTGCACGCCAGGCCCGCGCCGACCTGCCCATCGTCGCGCGCGCCCACTCGCAGGAGTGCATGGATCACCTCGCCGGCCTCGGTGCCAGCGAGGTCATCTATGGGGAGCAGGAACTTGCGCACAGCCTGTTCGAAGCCGCGCGCGGCGATCGCACGCCGGTGGCTACTTCGGGGCACTGATCGCTACGCGGTTCTAACGTCCCGGCGACTACCGTTAACGGAATAGCGCTCATACGACGAGGACTTCATGGCATCCCTGATCGAAGACTACGCGATGCTCGGCAACTGCCGAAGCGCCGCCCTGGTGGCACGCAACGGTTCCATTGATTGGCTATGCGTGCCGCGCTTTGACTCGGCCGCCTGCTTCGCCGCCCTGGTCGGTGACGAAAGCAACGGACGCTGGCGCGTCGCGCCTTCGGATCCCGACGCCTCCTGTCAGCGTCGTTACATCGACGGCAGCCTCGTGCTGGAAACGGAGTGGCGCACCGCGACCGGCCGTGCCCGCGTCATCGACTTCATGCCGTTCGCCGGCGAGCAGGTCGGCGTGACGCGCATCGTCGAAGGTATCGAGGGCCGGGTGGACTTCGAAAGCATCCTGACCATTCGTTTCGACTACGGCAGTGCGGTGCCCTGGGTGACTCGCGTCGACGAGACCACGATGACCGCGGTCGCTGGTCCCGACCTGCTGGTGGTGCGCAGTCCTATCGCGGTGGAAGGCGAGGGCATGCAAAGCGTGGCGCGTTTCGCCGTGAGCGCGGGCGACTCGATCCCCTTCGTCATGGCCTGGGGTGCCTCGCACCTGCCACCGCCCGAAGCGCTCGATGCGCATCAGGAACTGAAGGATTCGCTGGCCTTCTGGGAAGACTGGTCCGGTCGCTGCAACGACTCGGGCGAGTGGAGCGATATCGTGCGCCGCTCGCTCATCGTGCTGAAGGGCCTCAGCTATCTGCCTACCGGCGGCATCGTCGCCGCGCCGACCACGTCATTGCCCGAGCAGCTCGGTGGCGAACGTAACTGGGACTACCGCTTCTGCTGGGCACGCGACGCTACCTTCGTGCTCTCGGCCCTGGTCAATGCGGGTTACCACGATGAAGCCAGCGCCTGGCGCGAGTGGGTACGCCGCGCCGTTGCCGGCTCGCCCGGCCAGTTGCAGGTCCTCTACGGCCTGGCTGGCGAACGTCGGCTCGAGGAATACGAGCTGCCCTGGCTCGCTGGCTACGAAGGTGCCAAGCCGGTTCGTGTCGGCAATGCGGCATCGGCACAGTTCCAGCTCGATATCTTCGGTGAACTCGTCGGCGCCTTCGCCCACGCGGTGCGCCATGGCGTCGCGCTGCAGCCCGATGCCGACGACGTGCAGTCGGTGTTCCTCGAACACCTCGAAAGCATCTGGCGCCACCCGGATGAAGGCATCTGGGAAATCCGTGGTGAGCCGCGTCACTTCGTCCACTCCAAGGTCATGGCCTGGCTGGCTTTCCAGCGTGCGGCCGAACAGAACCGCGACGGTCGCGACCCGCATTTCGTCCAACGCTGGAGAAACGTCGCCGACGAGATCAAAGCCGATATCCTCGCCAAGGGCGTGGATCCCGTCCGCGGCTGCTTCACCCAGTCTTATGGTTCGACGGAGCTCGACGCCAGCCTGTTGTTGGTGACGCTCTCCGACTTCCTCCCCCCGGACGATCCGCGCATCGTCGCCACCGTCCGGGCCATCGAAGAGGACCTGCTCGTCGAGGGATTCGTCCGCCGCTACGACACGCGCAGTGGCGTGGATGGCCTGCCACCGGGGGAGGGCGAGTTCCTGCCATGCAGCTTCTGGCTGGTGGAAAATTACGTGCTGCTGGGCAGGCTGGACGAGGCGAGAGCGCTTTTTGTCCGCCTGGTTGCTCTGTCGAACGACCTCGGACTGCTCGCGGAGGAGTACGATCCACGGTCGAAACGACTGCTGGGCAATTTCCCACAAGCCTTTTCCCACGTAGCGTTGGTTAATGCCGCTTTCAGTCTCGCGCACGGTTTCAGCGCGACTGCCGACAGCCACGCTTCCCCCCCTACCACCGATCCCCAAGGAGTCCGTGCATGAGCCAAGCCCAATCGAAGCGCGTTACCTCGCGCGCTCACCCGGCCGACCCGTGTACCGTCGTGATTTTCGGCGCTGCCGGTGACCTCACCAGCCGCCTCGTCGTTCCCGCCCTGTACAACATGCGTCGCACCGGCCTGTTGTCCGACAATTTCTCCGTGATCGGTTTCAATCACGGCAAGATGGCCGACAACGCCTGGAAGAAAAGCCTGCGCACCGCGCTCGAGCGCTACGTCAGCAATGCCGGCGCCAAGCTCGACGACGATGCCTGGGGCTGGCTGAGTAGCCAGATGAGCTACCACGCAGGCGACTTCGACGACCTCAGTGCCTTCCAGAGCCTCGCCACCAAGCTCAAGGCGGCAGAGCGGAGCCGTGGCACCAAGGGCAACGTGCTCTTTTACCTGGCAACCCCGGAACGTTTCTTCGGCGACGTGATCGAGCAGCTGAAGAATGCCGGCCTGGTCGACGACGGTGGTGCGGATGGCCAGTTCTGGCGCCGCGTGATCATCGAGAAGCCCTTTGGCCACGACCTCGCCTCCGCGCATGCGCTGAACGAGCGCATCCTCAAGGTGCTGCGCGAAGACCAGATCTACCGCATCGATCATTTCCTCGGTAAGGAAACGGTGCAGAACATCATGGCGTTCCGCTTCGCCAACGGCCTGTTCGAGCCGATCTGGAACCGCGATCGCATCGACCACGTGCAGATCACCGTGGCCGAAACCGTGGGCGTGGAACGCCGTGGCTCGTTCTACGAGCAGACCGGCGCGCTGCGCGACATGGTGCCGAACCATCTGTTCCAGTTGCTGGCCATGGTCGCCATGGAGCCGCCGACTTCCTTCGACGCCGAAGCCGTGCGCACGCGCAAGGCCGAGACGATCGAGGCAATCCGTCCGATCCAGCCCGAAGACGCGGTGCGCGGCCAGTACGGTCCGGGCGCGGTGAACAACGAACTGGCCACCTCCTACCGCGACGAGCCGAACGTGGCGCCGGATTCGGTGACCGAGACCTTCGTCGCGCTGAAGCTGTCTATCGACACCTGGCGCTGGTCGGGCGTGCCGTTCTACCTGCGCACCGGCAAGCATATGGGTCGCCGCACAACGGAGATCGCGATCCGCTTCAAGTCCGCGCCGTTTGCCCCGTTCCGTGGCACCGGCATGGACGCGTTCGGTCCGGACTGGCTGGTGCTGCAGATCCAGCCGGACGAAGGCATCTCGTTGCAGTTCGACGTGAAGCGCCCCGGCCCGCGTGTGGAACTCGCACCGGTCCGCATGGACTTCAAGTACGCCGACTGGTTCCGCGCCGAGCCGAACGTGGGCTACGAAACGCTGCTCTACGATTGCATGACCGGCGACGCCACGCTGTTCCAGCGTGCCGACATGGTCGAAGCCTGCTGGCGCGCCGTGCAGCCGATCCTCGACGACTGGGCACAGCGCACGCCGGCCGACTTCCCGAACTACGCCTCCGGCAGCGCGGGTCCGGCCTCGGCCGACACCTTGCTCGCCCTCGGTGGCCGTTCGTGGCGTCCGCTGAACTCCGCCGCGGAGCTCAATGCCCGTCGTACCGCCAAGCCCAAGACGGATGCATCGGCTTCTGCCGAGAAGAAGCCTGCGGCTCGCAAGACAGCGAAGCGCGCGGCGGCGAAGAAGACGGTGCGTGTTGCCGCGACGAAGAAGGCCGTGCCGGCCCGCAAGGTCGCGGTGAAGAAAGCGGCGCCGAAGAAGGCGGCAGTCAAGAAGGTCGCAGTGAAGAAGGCAGCCGTGAAGAAGGCCCCGGCAAAAAAGGTCGCCGCCGCACGCAAGGCTGCGCCGGTGAAGCGGGCACGCAAGAAGTAAGCGACCACCTCAGGTTGCAATGAAGAGCCCGGCTTACACCGGGCTCTTTTTTTTGGTTCTTCGCAGATCACCGGGGCTTGGGGCGCTCGACCGGCTTGCCTTTGGCCTCGCGGGCTCGGCTTTTACCATCGCCTTCTACACTTGGGCGTCTCGCGGGGAGACCTTGGTGCCCACCCTCGCTGCTCAGACAGTCCTCCGCGTTTCGTACCGGAAGGCCGCTACCGCGGCCGATGTACTTATTTGGCCTACGGCCGCTCCACTTGTCCGGAACTCGCATCGAGGGTGGACACCAAGGTCTCTCACGACGATACGGTCAGCTGTAAGGAGAGCCAACAGCCGAAGCGGCGTTGCTTCGTCAGCTCGACCTCACGAACCTCGGGGCTGGGGAGAGTCTTCGGTGCCCACCCTCGAGGCGAGTTCCCGACAAGTGGAGCGGCCGTAGGCCAGATGGATACATGGGCCGCGCAGCGGCCTTTCCGGTACGAAACGCGAAGGGGTGTCTGAGCAGCGAGGGTGGGCACCGAAGGCTCTGCGCCGTGACCTTCAGGCACCGAAGGCTCTGCGCCTCACCCTTCAAACACTGAAGGTCCAGCGCCGCAGCGGATGTCGCGCTGCCTTTAGTGGTCGTCGTGCCTGTCGTGATGCGCGGGTGGAGCAGCCTTTTGCGCAGGCGCATGGTTCTCGTGCTGCGGTTCCTGCCGTTGCTGAGGGGCTGGACGCTGCTGAGGTGCAGAACGTTGCTGTTCGTGCTGCTGCTCCACGCGTTGCGGCTGCGGTCGCGGCTGTTCCATTCGCTGCTGCGGTTCGCGTTGGGGTTCCGCGCGCTGCGGCATCGGTCGTTCCTGCGCAGGCTGCCGTTCGATCTGCTGCGGACGCTGCGGCTGCGGCTGCGGCTGCGGCTGTAGCCGTGGCTGTGCTGCCGGCTGCGGCCTTGGCATCGCGGCAGCGCGCTGCTGCGCTTCCGCGCGCGACCGTCCAGCTTCCTGCTCCCGTGCATTTGCCTGTTGCTGCGCCTGCGCGGCCTGCGCCGCCTGCGTGGCCCGCTGCTGTTCGCGAGGGTCGACGTGTGGCACCTGACCGCCTGCCTGCTGGCGCGGATCGAATCGCGTCGGTTCGTTCCGCGTGACGTTCTGGCCTGGCGGGTTCTGACTGGGGCGGAATGCCCGCGCTGCGTTCGCATTGCGTGGATCGGCGGGGTTGCCAGGACGCTGGCCGAATGCCAGACCACGCCCGTCGGCACGCTGCCCCTCCGCCTCCGCCTGCGCCTGCGCCTGCGCTTGCGGCGGCGGCAGGGCAGGGCGCGCGTTCGGCGCCGTCGGGTGCGTCATGCCGGCCGTGAAGTTCGGGCGTTGCATGTGCGCGTAGTCGGGTGGCGCCGGACGCGCACCGGTTGCGACCGGTGCCGCCTGCCGGCGGTTGTCGATATTGTTGTTATTGAAGTCGTGCCGGTTGTCGATGTGGTTCGAACGATCGATGTTTACCGAGCGGTTGATGTTGACCGTGCGGTTGATCACCGTCGTGCGATTCACTGCATAGGGATGGTTGTCGTAGACGATCGCCGGACGGCCGCCATAGTGCGGGCCACCCGGCCGGCCGCCGCCCCACGAGGTGTTCCACGAATTCCAGCCCCAACGCGGCGGCTCGCGGTGCCCGTGCGAGGCGAACAACTCGCCGACCAGCACACCGGCACCGAACGAGATCAGGCCGGTGGCGACCAGATCGCCACGGTCGCGCGGCGGTTCCTCGTACCAACCCTGGGAATAGACGCGCGTGACGATCGGCTCGCCGTAGACAGCGTCCGGATCGTAATCGGGCACGTAGACCACGCCGGACTCGGCCGGCTCGATGACGATGGTCTGCGCGGGTGCGGCGACGATGCCGTTGTCGTCGGCAACGGTCTCGTCGACGGACGGGCCTCGCTGCTCGACCTGTACGACCTGCTGCGCGGAGTTTTGCAGGTTGCCGTGCGCCCGCGCCCGGCCGCGCATGACCTGGATTGCGTTCATGACATCGGTGGGCTCGCTTGCATAGGCCGCGCCGAGTGCAGCTGTCCACTCGGTGTTGTTGGCCAGCTGGTCGAGCACGGCGGGGAAGGCCACCAGCGACTTCACGCTCGGATCCCACGGCTGGCCGTCGGCGGCGTCGATGAGGGCGGCGCCGGTGAGATTGCGGTTCTGCTGAAGGAAGTCACGCGCGGCGCCGACATCGTCGGGATGCGTGGAAGCAGCCAGGGTCTGCGCGACGAGGCGGTCAGGGAACAGGGCGATCGGGGCGACCAGCGCAAACAGCTGCTCAGCCGTCGGCAGCTGGTAGGCGGGGGCCTGGGTGGATGCGGTGGCAGGACCTGCCGCCGATGTCGCCGCGACGGGTGCCTGTGCGTCAGCGTCGGCCGGCGCCTGGCGCTGGCAGCCGGCGAGAGCGCCGATCAGTGAGACGGACAGGACGGACATCATCGAGATATCCAGGGCGAATCGCTTGATCACCATGAGTTCCTTAGTCGTTCGTGGGACTTCGTGCGTTCAGCTTCAGCGAAAACAGGTGAGCGATGGCTGTCTGAAGCGCCAAACCGCAAGGACTTGCCGATGTCGTTCATCCGCGAGTTGGCATCGGATACACATGTTTTTACGCTGCGCCGCAACAAAGCGGCTCCCCGACGAGCCCTCTCGATGGCCCTGCGCATCCCGCTTTGAAAAACTGTCGCCCGGGCAGTGGCTTACGCGCTCGCATCGAATGTCTTGCCCGCGCATGGATCGATCCAAATCCCCTATGAGATTTTCCGCAGTGCAGTATTTTCGTCATTCAACTATTTAAACGTATATCAATGACTTAAACGAATTCGCCTGACTTTAGATCGAGTTAAAAAATGGTTGACAACGTTGTCAGCGGACCTTAAAAATCCGCTGCGTAACACGGCTGCAACAGCGATCCACCGCGGCCCCCACCGCGCAGGGCAACCGACTTAAATCCATGGAACGAACGACGAACGCAGGCGAAAGCTTGCGCGGTGTCGTTCGTCCCGAAAAAACCATTCTCGTCCCCAGGAGATAGAAGTGACTCACCGGATCAGCGCCCTTTCCATGGCCATCATGGCCGGGCTGTTCGCCACAGGCTCCGTCATGGCGCAGGACGCCGGCGCGACCAACCCGCCTGCCACGACCATCAAGAAAGCCGAGCCGGCCGCCGCACCGGCCACCGACGCCGATGCACAGAACGCAGCGAACCTCGCCGGTGTCACGGTGACGGGTATCCGCGCGAGCCTGCAGAAGTCGCTGGACCTCAAGCGCAACTCGGACTCCATCATCGAGGCCATCTCGGCCGAAGACGTGGGCAAGTTCCCGGACCGCAACGTGGCTGAATCGCTGTCGCACCTCCCGGGCATCAGCGTGGACCGCAACTTCGGCGAAGGCGACAAGGTCAGCATCCTCGGCACCGACCCGGCGCTGAACCGCCTGCTCCTCAACGGCCAGACGCTGGCGTCGACCAACTGGACGTCGGATCCGAACAACCCGGACAGCCGCTCCTTCGATTACAGCCTGCTCACCTCGGAAATCATCGGTAACGCCCAGGTCTACAAGACCCCGCAGGCGAATCTCGACGAGGGCAGCATTGGCGGCACCGTCATCGTCAATACGCGCAAGCCACTCGACCTGAAAGCGAACACGCTCACCGGCAGCGTCAGCTATGGCTACAACGACCGCGCCGACACCGGCAAGCCGAACGCCTCCGCGCTGTACAGCTGGAAGAACAACGATTCGACCTTCGGCGTACTCGGCTCGGTGATGCATTCCGATCGCATCATCGATCGCCAGGGCACCGAGGTGTTCGGCTACCAGCGCGCGAACGATCCGACCGATACGGACCCGAACCACCAGTTCAATCCGGGCGTCGTCGCGCCGGGCACCAAGGGTGTCTACCCGACCGCGATCAATACCGCGTGGTTCCAGCAGCAGCGCAAGCGTGACGGCGTCTCGACCGACCTGCAGTGGAAGCCGAACGACGCGTTCGAGCTGAACTTCACCGGCCTCTACGTCACCGAGAAGTTCGACAACTTCAACCAGAGCCATTACGGCGACTGGTCCGGCAGCGCGCCGGACGCCACGGCGCTGAACTTCCAGAACGGTGTGGGCACCAGCGGCTCCTACGGTCCGGGCGCGTCGACCTACCTCGACGGCTATGAGCGCGAGTCCAAGGTCAACACCGGCACAGCGCAGCTGCGCGCCGACTGGTACGGCGACGGCTGGTCGGCCACGAGCCAGGTCGGCTACACCGGTTCCACCGGTGGCTCCGAAGGCATCTGGAACGCGCAGTTCCAGGGCTTCGGTGGCTACAACTGGAACCTCGACGGCCAGCACCCGCAGATCAACTTCAACAGCCCGGACAACCCGTCGGCGATGCTCGCCCATGGTGCCGGCTTCAGCTATGCGCCGAGCTATGACCGCGAGCGCTACTTCCAGACCGACTTCCGCCACGACGTGACGTGGGGTCCGCTGAACCAGATCGAGGTCGGCATCAAGGCGACCAACCATCTCAACGGCCAGGACGCTTACGCGGCACGCATCCCGTCGCCGGATGGCAGCGGCGTTTCGCTTTCGGACCTGGACGGCGGCGGCACGCCCGGCGGTTACCTCGGTGGCCTGGACGGTACGGGCAGCATGGCCAACTGGACGACGATCAGCCGCGGCGGCCTGCAGGACTACGTCAACAGCCTGGTCACCAGCACGCCGCTGGATCCGAAGGCCACGTACAGCATCGCCGAGCAGAACCGCGCCTTCTACATCCAGGGCGATTTCTCCGGTGACTCCTACCGCGGCAACCTCGGTGTGCGCTACTACCGCACGCGTGACACGGTGAATGGTTACAACAGCATCGGCCCGGACCAGTACGCGCCGGTGAACAAGCGCAGCACGTACCACGACTGGCTGCCGTCGTTCAACATCGCCTATGACCCGATCGAAGACGTGACCCTGCGTTTCGCCGCGGCGCAGACCATGGCCCGCCCGCGTTACCAGGAGATGACCCCGTACATCGCACTGGACGACCGCACGCTGACCGGTTCGGGCGGCAACACCGACCTCAAGCCGTACAAGTCGACCAACTACGATGCCTCGGCGGAGTGGTACTTCTCGGAGAACAGCGTGCTGTCCGCCGAGCTGTTCTACCGTCGCATCTCCGGCTACATCCTCAACACCAACGTCAAGCAGACGCATTACAACCTGACCAACCTGCGTGACGACGTGTATGACATGGAAATCCCGGTGAATGCCGGCGTGGCCAAGGTCAAGGGCGTGTCGCTGACCTACCAGCAGACATTCAAGTACGGTTTCGGCATGCTGGCCAACTACACGTACTCCGACGCGAGCACGAGCAATGACTTCCCGCTGCCGTACAACTCGAAGAACGCGTTCAACCTCAGCCCGTACTACGAAAAGGGTCCGTGGGACGCGCGCGTGACGTACAGCTGGCGCTCGGCGTACTTCACCCAGATCGCCCAGTTGGAGTCGGCGCAGATCACCGGTATCTTCCGTGAACTAGACGCCTCCATCGGCTACCAGGTGAACGACCATATGCGTATCTCGCTCGACGGCACCAACCTGCTCGACGAAACGTATTACGTCTACAACAACACGCCGGCCGAGCCGCTCAATGCCTACAAGAACGGCCGCACCTACACGCTGACGCTGGGCTTCAAGCTGTGATGCGCCGCGCGTCGCTGGCGGTGGTGGCCTGGCTCGTCGCCAGCGCCGCCACGGCAGCCACGCCGGGGGAGAGGGACCTCTCCGCCGGCTGGCGGTTCCGCCTCGCCCCCGGGGCGGCGCCAGCGATCGCGCAGAAGGCCCCGACGGACTGGCAACCGGCCATCGTGCCGGGAGCCGTCCAGACGGACCTGCTGGCGCTGGGACGGATCGGTGATCCGTTCTGGCGCGACAACGAGGCAGGGCTCCAGTGGATCGGCCTCGCCGACTGGGACTACCAGCTCTCGTTCGACCTCGACGTGGCCGCGCTCAAGCGTGGTCACGTCGATCTCGTTTTAGACGGCCTCGATACCTTTGCCGAGGTCAGCCTCAACGGCAAGAAGCTGCTGGCCGCGGACAACATGTTCCGTCGCTGGCGCCTGCCGGTGAAAGACAACCTGCATGCCGGCAGCAATACGCTGCTGGTGCACTTCCAGTCACCCATCGCCCGCCTGCAGCCCTGGCTGCTCAAGCAGCCGTACGCGCTGCCGGGTGAATTCGATTCCTCCTTCGGCGATGAGCCGAAGGGCAAGCAGACCTCCAACTACGTCCGCAAGGCCAATTACCACTACGGCTGGGACTGGGGTCCGCGTTACCTCGCCGCCGGCATCTGGCGTCCCGTGCGCCTGGAAAGTTGGGACGACCTGCGCCTTGCCGATTTCCACATCGCGCAGGCGAAGGTCGACGAAGCCAGCGCGCATGTCGATGCGCAGCTCGACCTGCGCGCCGACAAAGCGGGCAAGGCAAAGGTCACCGTCGAGTGGACCGCGCCGAATGGCACGCATGGTGCGCAGGAGCGCGACGTGACCCTGGCCGCTGGCGAAAACCACGTTGCCGTTCCGATCGACATCGATCATCCGCAACGCTGGTGGCCGGTGGGCTACGGCGACCCGAATCTCTATCGCTTCCATGCCAGCGTCAGCGCTGGCGGGGCGAGCCTGGCCGAAGCCGATCGCGAGACGGGTTTGCGCAGCGTCGAGCTGCGCCGTGAGAAAGACCAGTGGGGCAGGGGCTTTGCCTTCGTAGTGAACGGCGTGCCCATTTTCGCCAAGGGCGCGAACCTGATCCCGTTCGACAGCTTTCCGGCGCGGGTGACCACGGCGCGCATGGAAGCCATGCTGCAGTCGGCGCGCGACGCCAACATGAACATGTTGCGCATGTGGGGTGGCGGTACCTACCAGGACGACGCGTTCTATGCGGCGGCCGACCGCATGGGCCTGATGATCTGGCAGGACTTCATGTTCGGCGGCGCGATCACGCCCTATGACCCCGCCTTCCGCGAAAGCTCACGCATCGAAGCCGTTGAGCAGGTGACCCGCCTGCGCGACCATCCGTCCATCGTGCTCTGGGCCGGTAACAACGAAGTACAGACCGGCTGGGAATCGTGGCCGGATCGCGAAGACTTCCGCAAGTTCATCAATGCCGACGAGGTGCGTCGCCTCGACGAGGGCATGCACGAACTGTTCGGCAAGACCTTGCGCAAGGTCGTCGGTGACCTTTCGCCGCAGACACCTTACTGGGCCAGTTCGCCGAGCACCGATTTCGACGGCGAAGCCAATGTCGAGAACGACGGTGACTTCCACTACTGGAAGGTGTGGTCCGGCTCCGAGCCTATCTCGCATTACCTCGATGTCACGCCGCGCTTCCAGTCCGAGTACGGCCTGCAGTCCTTCCCGGTGATGGCGACGATCAAGGCCTTTGCCGAGCCCGGCGACATGCAGCCGGAATCGAAGGTAATGCGCGCCCACCAGAAGTTCGCCAACGGTGATGGCAACCAGCGCCTGCTGCTGTACATCCGCCAGGAATATGGTGAGCCCAAGGACTTCCCGTCCTTCGTCTACCTCAGCCAGGTGATGCAGGCCGAGGGTATCGAGCTGGCCGCCGAGCACCTGCGCAGTGCCCGCCCGCGCAACATGGGCTCGCTCTACTGGCAGCTCAACGACGTGTGGCCCGGTGCGTCGTGGGCCAGCGTGGATTACTTCAATCGTTGGAAGGCACTCCAGTTCCACGCGAAGCGCTTCTATGCGCCGGTGGATATCGTTCCCCTGCGTCGCGACGGCAAGACCGAGGTGTTCGCGGTGTCCGATCGCACGGCTGACTTCGATGCCAGCCTGCACATGCGTGTCTACGACATGGGTGGAAAGCTGATTCGCGAAGAGAGTCGCCCTGTCCACGCGACCGCGCTGGCCAGCACCCGCGTGGAACAGGTCGCTGATGCGGCCCTGCTCAAGGGTGCCGACCCGCAGCACACCGTCGTCGCTTTCGACCTGATCGAGCAGGGCAAGACGCTGGCGCACCACCTGCTGTACTTCGGTGCGGCGCGCACGCTCGCGCTGCCGTTGCCGGAGCTCGCCACGAGCTTGCGCGAAACCGATCACGGCATCGTGCTGACGGTGAGCGCGAAGCGCCTCGCGCGCGCCGTATGGATCGATACCGGGGACCTCGATGTCCGCTTGTCCAACAATGCCTTCGACCTGCTGCCGGGTGAGAGCGTGGACGTCACGATCGACGGCCACGTCGACCTCGAGACGCTTCGTCATGCCCTGTCGGTACGATCGCTGGTCGATGCCCTGAAGGAGAGTCAGCCATGAATCCCAGTCGTCGTAACCTCATCAAATGGCTGTCGCTCGTACCCAGCGTCGCCCTGGTCGGTGGCATCAGCACGGGCGCGTTCGCTGCCTCGCGTTTTCCTGGTAAACGTCCCCCCGTCGGGCAGCGCAAGTTCACCAGCGCCGCGGTCGAAGCGCTGATCGCCTCGACGAAGAAGAAGATCGCCGATCCCGAACTGGCGTGGCTGTTCGAGAACTGCTTCCCGAACACCCTCGATACCACGGTGGAAGTCGGCCGGCTGGATGGCTACGAAGACACCTTTGTCGTCACCGGTGATATCGACGCTATGTGGCTGCGCGATTCCTCGGCCCAGGTGTGGCCTTACCTGCCACTGACGCCGAAGGACGAAGGCTTGCGCAAGCTGTTCCGCGGCCTGATCCGCCGGCAGGCACGCTGCATTGCCCTCGATCCGTACGCCAACGCCTTCCTGCCCGACCCGAAGGGCAAGAGCAAACTGGACTGGGCCCAGGCCGACCAGACCGACATGAAGCCCGGCGTCGCCGAGCGGAAGTGGGAAATCGATTCGTTGTGCTACCCCGTGCGCCTCGCGCACGGCTACTGGCAGACCACGGGCGACCGCGAGCCCTTCGACGATGCCTGGCGCGCTGCCACGCGGCTCATCGTGACGACGTTCCGTGAGCAGCAGCGCAAGGACAATCCGGGTCCGTACCATTTCCAGCGTCCCTCGCCCAACCCGACCGAAACGCAGTTCCTGAAGGGCTATGGCCAGCCGACCCGCCCGGTCGGCATGATCCACCAGATGTTCCGGCCGTCCGACGATGCGACGGTTTACCCGTTCAATATCCCGGGCAACCTGTTCGCCGTGGTCACCCTGCGCCGCCTCGCGCAGATGCACGCCAGCTTCTACGGCGACCAGGTATTCGCGGACGAATGCCATGCATTGGCCGATGAGGTCGCCGCGGCCGTCGAGCAGTACGGTGTCGTCAAGGATCCCCAGGGCGACTACTGGGCTTACGAGGTCGACGGCTACGGCAACCAGTTGTTCATGGACGATGCCAACGTGCCGAGCCTGCTGGCGCTGCCGTACCTGGAAAGCGCGCCGCACGATGCGCGCTACCAGCGCACGCGTGACCGCGTATGGAGCACGCACAATCCGTACTTCTTCAAGGGCAGCGCCGGCGAAGGCGTCGGTGGCCCGCACGAAGGCCTGCGCATGATCTGGCCGATGTCGATCATGATGAAGGCCTTCACCACTACCGACGTGGCCGAGCAACGCCAGTGCCTGCACTGGCTGAAGACGACCCACGCCGGTACCGGCTTCATGCACGAGTCGTTCGACCAGGACGACCCGAAGCAATTCACCCGCGTGTGGTTCGCGTGGGCCAATACCTTGTTCGGCGAGCTGGTGGTCCATCTCGCCGACAAGTCCCCCGATTCCCTGCGCCGCGTCTGACGCGGCTCAACTGAGCTGGAGCGATTCATGGTTACCCGTCGACGTTTTCTGCAAGGGATGGCCGCCGTTACGGCCGTTGGTCAGCTCGGTTCCCTCACCGCGTTGGCCACTGGCGTACACCAGGGCCTGAACGCGCCACCCGCCAGCGGCGGCACCGCTGCGGATGGCGTCTTGCGTTACGTCGACGTCTTTGTCGGATCGGGCGGCCACGGTCACACCTACCCGGGTGCGACGCGGCCGTTCGGCATGGTCCAGCTGAGTCCGGACACGAACAACGCCGAGTGGGACGGTTCGTCCGGTTACCACCAGGGCGACGGTTCGATCATGGGCTTCTCGCACACCCACCTGTCGGGCACCGGTGCGGCGGACATGCTCGACTTCCTCGTCATGCCGGCGATGGGCGCGGTGCGCCTGCAGCCGGGTGACCGCGATTACGACGGCGTGAACTTCGTGTCGCGCTTCGACGCGAAGCACAAGGGGAACCAGAAGCCGGAGAAGGGCTTCCGTACGCACGTCAAGGGCTACCGTTCGCGCTACACGGGTGAGCAGGCGCATCCGGGCTACTACCGGGTGAAGCTGACCGACCACGACATCCTGGCGGAACTCACGGCGACCCTGCGCGCGGGTATGCATCGCTACACCTTCGCGAAGGATGGCGACGCCCACCTGTTGCTCGATCTCGCGCACGGTTACCAGGACAACATCCAGACGCCGACCCGCCTCAGCGACGTGGAACTGACCCTGGTCGGCAACGACACGATCGTCGGTGGCCGTCGTGTCTACCAGTGGGCGACGGGGCGCGTGATCTACTTCGCGATGAAGCTCTCACGGCCGATCGTCAGCGCCACGCTGTACAGCGACGACAAGGCGTTGCCCAATGGCACGACCACGATCAAGGGCGAACAGCTGAAGGCGGCGCTGCACTTCGACAAGGCATCGTCGGAACCGCTGCTGGTGAAGGTCGGTATCTCCGGCGTCGACATCGACGGGGCCATGCGCAACGTCGACAGCGAGATGCCCGGCTGGGACTTCGACGGCATCCGCGCCTCGGCGGAAGCCGAGTGGGAGCACGAACTCTCGCGCATCCGCATCGAGTCGTCGTCGGACAAGATCAAGCGCACGTTCTACAGCTCGCTTTATCACACCATGCTCGCGCCGACGGTCTTCAGTGACTTCGACGGTCGTTATCGTGGCATGGACAAGGCGGTCCACACCTTGCCCGAGGGACGGCACAACTACAGCACGTATTCGCTGTGGGATACCTACCGGGCGGAACATCCGCTGTTCACGCTCTACCAGCCCGAGCGCGTGCCCGACCTGGTCGACGGCCTCGTGCGGCTTGCCGTCGAGAGCCCGAGCGGCGCGCCGGTATGGCCGCTGCAGGGTATCGAGACGGTCTGCATGATCGGCTACCACTGCGCGCCGGTGATCGCCGAGGCCCAGGCCAAGGGTTTCACCGGTATCGATTACGCCAAGGCCTGGCCGGTGCTTCGCCGTCGTGCCCTGCAGGACGACTACTTCGGCCTGCCGGCGTTCCGCGCGAAGGGCTTCATCCCCAGCGACAAGGAAGGCGAGGCAGCCAGCAAGACGCTCGAGTACGCGTACGACGCCTGGGCCGTGGCACACGTGGCCGATGCACTAGGCCACGCCGACGACGCGACGCTCCTGCGGACGCAGTCGCAGAACTATCGCAACGTGTTCAACAAGGACACGCAGTTCGTCCAGCCGCGTGCGGACGACGGTAGCTGGTTGCAGCCCTTCGATCCGATCGCCATCGGTCATTCGAAGAAGTGGCGCGACTTCACCGAATCCAACGCCTGGCAGGCCACCTTCCTCAACCAGCACGACGTGTACAACTACATGGCGCTGTTCGGTGGCGAGAAGGCTTTCGAGGCCAAGCTCGACGGCCTGTTCAATGCGGACCCGGACCTGCCGGACAACGCGCCGCCGGACATCGCCGGCATGATCGGCCAGTACGCGTTCGGCAACGAGCCGGGGCATCACATGCCTTACCTGTACGCGTACTCCGGGTCGCACCACAAGACCCAGGCGCGCGTGCGCATGATCCTGGAATCCATGTACCTGCCCGAGCCCGATGGCCTTCCGGGCAACGAGGACTGCGGCCAGATGAGCGCCTGGTACGTGATCAGCGCCATGGGTCTCTACGCGGTGGATCCGGTCAGCACCAACTACGTGTTTGGCAGCCCCTTGCTCGACCGCGCGGAAGTGCAGGTCGGCGGTGGCCGTACGCTGGTCATCGAGACGAAGGACAACGGTCCGGGCCGGGCGTACATCCAGTCGGTGAGCTGGAACGGCCAGCCGTGGTCGAAGAGCTGGATCAGCCACAAGGAACTCGCTGCCGGCGGAACACTGAGCTTCGTGATGGGCGACAAACCCAACGAGGCATTCGGCAAGGCGAAGGCCGACCGGCCGCCCTCGTTCGGCGCGTCGGCCACCTGAGCCAACGTCGTTCACGGCGGCTAGACCCCGCAGGCCCCAACCTGACCCGGCCGGGAGCATCCGGCTGGGGAAGGGGAGCCACATGTCGTACACCGGACGAATGTATTTTCGGCTGTTCTCGCCGGGCCTGATGGTCCTTGGCGCAGGTGCGCTTGCGGCGGCGGCGATGAAAGCCGTGCAACAGATGCCCGGCAGGCTGGGCATTCTTTCCCTGTATTCCGACCTTCCCGGCTGGATCATGGCCGGGTCGGTGACGGTCGCGATCGGGTGGGTGGCAGTGCAGGCCGTGCGCGTGAAGCTATGGGACCGCGGTGCGATCGCCAGCTGCTATGTCTGCGGGTGCCTGCTGAGCTCGGCGCGGGCTTCCCGCCGTGGGCTGGGCATGACCCGTCATTGCCTTGGCTGCGGCAAGATCCATGGCGTGAACCATCGGCTGACGCCTGTCGTGGTACCGCTGGCGGTGGCGGTAGGCGCCGTCACCGAGACGGCTGCATCGCCGGTCAGGCGCGTACGTTCGTCACCGTGATGCGGTGACCCACGCGCTCGAGCAGCGCGCGTAGCGCCTCCGCGTCGGCAACGCTTGCATCGTCTTCCAGCGACAGCCACAGCGTGTCCCCGGACAGTCCGTGGATCTTCTCGTTGAATTCGATCTCGATGGCAACCTTGCCACCGGGCTGGACAACCGATACCGCGAAATTACGTGCCTGCACGCCCTGAATCCCCTGGTGAACCTGCTCTCGGATACGTCCATGTTACCCACCCGTGGCGAAAAGTGGTGTCCCCGTCCGGTGATGCGTGATCGACGGCACGTTCACTCCGGCCCCACGCGCGTTTGGGGCTAATCGGCTCACGAGGAGGACACCATGCTGCAACTGAATCCACCACTTCCCATGAACACCCCCAAAGGCGAAGGCTTCGCCCATTTCCTGATCGACTATGGCCCGGAGTCGGACCTTTACTGGACGGTGTTCATCACCGAATCCGGGGAGATCTGGACCTTCGCCAACCGGGAAGTGCGCGCCTCCAAGAACATCACCCTTGGCCGTACCGCGCCCTCGGTCCCGCGCCCGGCTCCGCCGGTGCGTCGCCAGGCGATGGAGGCCCGCGAGCCACCCGCCGTCGTCCCGTTCGCCGTGGCCGACGGACAGATGTGAAATGACGAAACTGGTATCGTCCGCCTAAAGCCCGGACCGCCTCCGGCCGATAAGCCAGTTTGAATCACATTGAAGTACGGGGCGCGACGATGGGAATGTTCGGATGGGTGCGCGGCATGCGCGGCGCCCGCACGGAGCGCGCAATCATCGCAGCGCTTTCGCGCAGCCAGTCGGTGGTCGAGTTCGGCATGGATGGCGTGGTGCGCTCGGTCAACGAGCGCTTCCTCGCCGCGCTGGGCTGCCGGGCCGAGGCCGTGGTGGGGCAACCGCACAGCCGTTTCTTCCCGCTGGATGACGCCGAACACCTCTGGCGCGCCCTTGCCCGGGGCGAGCAGGTGGCCGGGACGTATCGCGCTGTGGGTGCTCCCGGCCGCGAGGTCTGGTTCCAGGCGGTCTACATTCCCTTGGCCGGCCGTGGCGGACGGATGTCGTCGGTGCTGCTTTACGGCTGCAACATTTCCGACGAGCGCGCGGCCGTCACGACGCGGGTCCAGCGCGAGGACGCGGTCGACCATACCCAGGCCGTCGTCGAGTTCTCGCTCGACGGCATGGTGCTGGACGCCAACGACGTCTTCCTCGGCATGACGGGCTATCGTCTCGACGAGATCGTCGGCAAGCACCACAGTCTTTTCGTCGACCAGGAGGAGAGCCGCTCCGACGCCTATATCGGCTTCTGGCGGCGTTTGCGCTCGGGTCTGCACGATGCCGGCCTGTACCGGCGACTGGCCAAGGGCCAGGTCGTCACCTGGATCCAGGCGACATACAACCCGATCTTCGACGCCAACGGACGCCCGGTGAAGATCGTCAAGTACGCGACCGAGATGAGCGCGGATGCCCTGGTTGCCCCGGCGTCGACGGCTGACGTTGCTGCCACTCCCTCGGACGCTACGCCATCGGCCGCCGTGGCCGACGTGTTCGACCTGATGGACGGCGCCTCCCTGCGGGCGAGTGCCCTGGCGATGGATGCCGCCATCGAATCCGCCCTCGCCGAGCAACGCGGCTCCCCCCGATAGGGCATAGGCCGTGTGGCGATCTATCTGGTCGCCGGCTCCGGTGTCACATTTCCCTTGCAGGGTGCGCCATTCCGGCGTTGTAACCCGCCACAGGGGGCGGCATGACTACGTGCGGCGACGAGCGGGTACCCGCGATCGTGATGGGGCGCGGGCCGACCGCGCTGGGTATTCTTCGTAGCCTGCAGATGGCGGGCATTCCTGCCTACGTGGCCTGTCCCGCCGGCGATATCGTGACCCATTCGCGGTGGTTCCGGCCGACCCCCGGTGCCGTTCCGTGGGACGGCCAGCCGGGCGAACATGCCCTGGCCGCCCTGCGGGCGATGCCCCTGGAAAAAGCCGTGATCATCGCCGGTGCGGACGACGCGGCACTCTGGCTGGCCGACCTGCCGTCGAGCGATCTCGGCGAACGTTTCCTGGTCAGCACGTCCAGTCGGGACGCGCAGAGCCTGCTGCAGGACAAGGCGGTGTTCGCGGGCTACCTCGCTGCCGCGCATATTCCTCATCCGCGCACGTATCGCATCGCCAGCCTGGAGGATATCGACGCGATCCCCTTCGCCACGATGGATCGCGTCTTCATCAAGCCCGTGAACTCGCAGCGCTTCAGTGACGTCACCGGGGTGAAAGGGATATGGGTGGATCGGCCCGAAGCGTTGCGGGAGGCGTGGGCACGCCTGCACGCGCAGGGCTTCAGCCTGATGGCCCAGGAGTACGTGCCCGGGCCGGCCAGCGAACACTTCTTCGTCGACGGTTTTCGCGGAGCGAACGGAGCCTACGGCGGCGTGTTCGCCCGGCGACGGCTGCGCATGTCGCCACCGGACTTCGGCAACAGCTCGTGTTGTCACTCGGTCCCGCTTGCCATCCTGCCGGAAGCCATTCGCCAACTGCGTCGTCTCCTCGACGGCCTCGATTACCGGGGTATCTTCAGTGCCGAGTTCAAACGTGATCCGCGTGATGGCGTCTACCGCATCATCGAGGTGAACACGCGCGCGTGGACCTATGTGGAGTTCGCCGCGCGCTGCGGGATGAACGTGTGCGAGATGGCCTGGCAGGATGCGCAGGGCCTCCCGGTGACGCGTGCGACGGCGGACTACCCGGAGGGTGTCGCCTGCGTGGACCTTTACCACGACATCCCCACGGTGCTGGCGCTCCGGAAACGCCAGCGCCTGCCGTGGCTGCGCGTACTCGGACAGTGGGCCAGCGCGCAGTTGCATACCTTTCGCTGGGACGATCCGCAGCCGGCGATCGCTTTCGTTCGCGGCATCCTTCGCAAGCGCTTCCTGCGCTCAGTCGGCGCGCCCGAGCGGCGCAGCGACATCCTCCAGGGAGCGCCGTTCGGCGGCGATCCCGAGACCAAGGGCGGCGGCGGCACCCACTAGCATGAGGCAGGCACCCAGGGCGTAGCCCCAGCCGATGGCCGAGCGTTCGCCCGTGCCGATCAGCGAGCCGAACAGCCAAGGTCCGACCACGCCGCCCAGTGCCGTGCCAAACGCATAGAAGAGCGCGATAGCCAGCGCGCGCAGCTCCAGCGGGAAGCTCTCGCTGACGGTGAGATAGGCCGAGCTCGCGGCCGCCGAGGCGAAGAAGAAGACGACGCTCCACGCGACCGTCTGCGTGCGGGCATCGAGCATGCCATGGACGAACATCCACGCCGTGGCGAACAGGAGCACTCCGGACATCGCATAGGTGATCGCGATCATCGGCTTGCGTCCGACCGTGTCGAACAGCCGTCCAAGCAGCAAGGGGCCGAGGAAGTTGCCTGCGGCGAAAGGCAACAGGTAAAGGCCGATGTCGGCATCGGCTACACCGTAGAAGCGCCCCAGCACCAGCGCGTAGGTGAAGAAGATCGCGTTATAGAAAAACGCCTGCGTGGCCATGAGGATCAGGCCGAGGACCGTGCGCCTGGGGTAGTCGCGAAACAGGGTGGTGGCGACGGCGCCGAGGGTCAGTTTGCGCGGACGCAGGCGTAGTCGTGGAAGCGACACCGTCGGCGGCGCGACACCCAGTCGCCGCTCGATCTGCGCAACGATGGCTTCGGCTTCGTCGACGCGCCCGTGCAGCATCAGCCAGCGCGGACTCTCCGGCACCCAATGGCGAAGCACGAGTACACCCAGGCCAAGCACGGCGCCCAGCCCGAAGGTAAGTCGCCAACCCAGTTCGGGCGGCACCCAGCCACCGTCGAGCAAGCCCACGGCGCCGAGCGCCCCCATCGCCGCGCCGATCCAGAAGCTGCCATTGATGACCAGGTCCGTGTGGCCGCGGTAGCGGGCCGGGATCAACTCCTGGATCGCCGAATTGATCGCCGCGTATTCGCCGCCGATGCCGGCACCGGTCAACATGCGGAAGATCACGAAGGTGGTGAAATCCGGGGAGAACGCCGTGGCGGCGGTCGCCACCAGGTACAGGCCGAGCGTGATCGTGAAGAGCTTCTTGCGACCGAGGCGGTCGGTCAGCCAGCCGAAGAAGAGGGCGCCGGCGACTGCGCCCACCAGGTAGAGGCTTCCTGCCATGCCGACCTGCAGGTCGGTCAGGTGGAGCGCCGGGCTGGACTTCAGCGCGCCCGCGATCGACCCGGTGATGGTGACTTCCAGGCCGTCGAGCACCCAGGTGATGCCGAGCGCAACGGCGACGAGGGTGTGGAAGCGACCCCAGCTAAGCCTGTCCAGCCGCGCTGGCACATCCGTTTCGACCACTCCGTCGCTGGCACTGGCACGATCAGTCATGCCCCTGACCGTACGGGGCGGTAAGTCGTCGCGGCGTCAGCGTGGCACGCGCATGCCGCCGGCCACGCCCCGGGGGGACAGGGTGAGCTGCCAGAGCTGGTCGCGCCGGCTGCGGAAGATGCCGGCCGAACATCCCAGGTAGAACTGCCACATGCGGCGGAAACGTTCATCGTAGCGCCCCGCCAGCTGGGGCCACGCCTTGTTGAAGTTGGCCAGCCATGCGGTGAGGGTGCGGTCGTAGTCGGTGCCGAAGTTGTGCCAGTCCTCGACCACGAAGAGGCCCTCCAGTGCGGTGGCTACCTGGCTCATGGCGGGGATGACCGAGTTGGGGAAGATGTACTTCTCGATCCAGGGATCGGGGCGTCCCGGCTGTTCGTTGCTGCCGATCGTATGCAGCACCGCCAGCCCTTCGGGGTGCAGGCATCGGCGCGCCACCTCGAACCATGTGCGGTAGTTCTTGCCGCCGACATGCTCGAACATGCCGACCGAGAGGATGGCGTCGAAGCGCTCGTCCAGGTCGCGGTAGTCCTGCAGGCGGATCTCGACCGGCAGGCCCTTGCACAACGCACGTGCGTACTCGGCCTGTTCCTTCGAAATGGTGACGCCGACGCCGCTCACGCCGTAGCGTTCCGCGGCGTATTTCAACGCTTCGCCCCAGCCGCATCCGATGTCGAGCAGGCGCTGCCCGGGCCGCAACTGCAGCTTGCGACAGATGAGATCGAGCTTGGCTTCCTGCGCATCGTCCAGGTTGCTGGCGTTGGCCCAGTAACCGCAGGAATAGACCATGCGCTTGCCGAGCATCGCTTCGAAGAGGTCGTTGCCCAGGTCGTAGTGCTGCCTGCCGACGTCCCACGCATGGTCGCCGCGTTGCAGGTTGAGGAAGCGGGCCTTGAGGTGCGCGACGAGGGTGTCCAGCGTACGCAGCGAGTCGTCCACATGCGATCCGAGTACGCGGGCAAAGAAGGCGGGGAGGTCACCCACGTCCCACCAGCCTTCCATATAGGCCTCGCCCAGGCCGAGCGACCCGTGGGCGAAGACACGGGGATAAGTGCGTTCGTCGTGCACGACAAGGTCGGTGGGCCGGTTACCGCCGAGGGTGATGCCGGCCTGTTCGAGCATGGCCTGTGCCCGTGCCTTGAGAGAAGAAGAATCGTGGCTCATCGAAGTGATCCCTGGTGATCCTCTCGCCGCCCCGCGCGGCGTGGCGCTCACATGTGTTTCAGAACTCCGCGTGTGATGAAAAGGCCGGCAATCGTCATGGCGATGGAGCCGGCCAGGTTCGACCCGACATGCAGGGCGAACCAGCCGTACTGCTCGCGAAGGAGCAGGCCCGTGGTCTCGGCCGAGAAGGTCGAGAACGTGGTGAGGCCGCCGAGGAAGCCCGTGGCGATCAACAGTCGTGCATCCACCGGCAAGGTGGTGAAGTGGTCGAACACGCCCAGCGCCACACCCATGAGCAGGCCGCCGGTGAGGTTGGCCGCGAGCGTACCGAGCGGCAGGTTGGGGAAGAGCGGATTGAAGGCGACCGCCAGCCACCACCTCAACCAGCAGCCGAGGACGCCGCCGACGCCGACGGCAAGAAAACCGGTGTAACCCACGGCAGCTCCTGCGTAGTTCGATGGCACGATTATGGCCCGAAACCTTGCAGCTATACTCGCAAAGTCCCCTTGCCACCGCCTTGAAGGTCTATGACCTCCGCGACCCGCGACCTGCGGCGTTACCTGCCGTACCTGCTGGCGGCCCTGTCGATGATCGGGCCGTTTTCGATCGACGCCATTTTCCCGGGCTTTCCGGATATCGGGCGCGACTTTGGCGTGGGCGAAGTGGCCCTGCAGCAGCTGCTCAGCGTGTACCTGCTTGCCTACGCGGTGATGAGCCTGTTCCATGGCGCCTTGTCGGACGCTTACGGGCGCAAACCGGTGATCGTCACCGGCATGGCGATCTACGCGGTGGCGTCCGTGGGCGCCGCGATGGCGCCAAGCTTCGGTTTCCTGCTCGGCTGCCGGATTGTCCAGGGCATGTGTGGTGGCGCCGGTATCGTCATCGGTCGCGCCGTCGTGCGTGACACCATGCAGGGCGAGGAAGCCCAGCGCATGATGTCGAAGGTGATGATGATCTTCGGCGTGGCGCCGGCCATCGCCCCGATCATCGGCGCGTGGCTGCTCGGCATCGACGGCTGGCGGGGTATTTTCTGGGCCCTGGCGGCGTTCACGGTGGCGCTGACGGTGAGCGTGGCGCGCCTGCTGGTCGAGTCGCATCCGAAGGAAAAGCGCACGGTATTCCGTCCACGGCCCTTGTTGCACGGCTACCTCACCATCCTGCGCGATATCCCGTTCTGGCCGCTGGCGATCGCCAGCTCGATCAACTTCGCCGGCTTGTTCCTCTATATCGCCTCGGCGCCCCAGCTCATCCGCGATCGCCTTCACCTGGGTGCAGACGGCTTCCCGTGGCTATTCGTACCGGTGGTCAGCGGCATGGTCGTCGGCGCCTTCATCTCCGGCCGCGTGGCCGGGCGGGCGAGTGCGGCGCGCACGGTGAACTGGGGTTACGCGGCGATGCTCGCGTCGTGCGCCCTTAACCTTATCCTCGCACTGACGCTGGACCATCCCCGCGTCCCCTGGTCCACCCTCCCGCTGGCGCTGTATGGCTGCGGTGTGCAGCTGGCATTCCCGACGTTGACCCTGTTGCTGCTGGATCGCTTCCCGGAACAGCGGGGCGGCGTGTCGTCGGTGCAGGCGTTCGGTAGCCTGATCTTCACGGCCATCGTCGCCGGCATCCTGTCGCCGGCGCTGTCCGGCAGCATGCTCAGCCTGGCGATCGGCACGACGTGCATGTGCCTGATCGGCCTGAGCGCGTGGCTCGCTTACGCCTCGTTGGAACGCCGTCGGCTTGCCCGCATGTCGGCAGCCGCGGCGTCCAGCGTCGTTTCGCAGATCGAGCGAAACGAGCCGGGTTAGCGCGGGCCTCTGTTGTAGGAGCCGATTTATCGGCGATCGGGTGCCCCCGCATCAGCCAGTAAGCAACCCGCGCTCACGCAGGAACGCCTGCGCTTCCGGCGAATCCTGCTCGAACCAGGCGCGGGTGGAACCGAGGCGGTAGGTGTAGCCCCAGCGGTCCATGTCTTCCATCAGGCGTGCGGAGCCCACCGAAGGCAGCTGGCCGGCGAGGACGATCTGGAGGTAGCAGGTCGCGTCTTCTTCCTCGATGGAATCCGTCGCGTCGGTGTGCACCAACGCTCGGCGCTCCTCGGGGAGAACGATGAGGTGGCAGGCTTCGTGGAGTAGCGAGTGCACGGGAGTATCGGCGCGGGCGTAGACCGTCGTGCCGATGATGCCGGCCTCGGTGTCGCCCCAGAAACTACCCGGGATGGCTTCACCGTCCGCGACCTCGACGAGCGTGAGGCCGTAGCGGGCGAGCAGGGCACGTGGTTCGTCGAGGCCGATGGCGCCGACGCGGAGGACCGCGTCGGCGGGATCGGGCGCGTTCATGCGGACGTAGCGGGCTTGCCGTCGGGAAGAGCAACCGAGAGTTCGAGCACTTCGTGGCCGCTGTCGCGGTCGAGGGTGACGTTCACGGCGTCCACGTCGACGTTGACGTACTTGCGGATGACTTCGAGCAGCTCGTTACGCAGCAGCGGCAGGTAGTCGGGACCGCCACGTGTCGAGCGTTCCTGGGCCACGATGATGCGCAGGCGTTCCTTGGCCACGCCCGCAGTCGCTTCGGGTTTACGCTTCAGGAAATCGAGAATACCCATGCTCAACCTCCGAAGACGCGCTTGAGGAAGCCCTTCTTGACCGGCTCGATGAAACGCAGCGGAAGCTCACGACCGAGGATGCGGGCAACCGTATCCTTGTACGCGAGACCCGCGTTGGAGTCATCGTTGAGGATCACCGGGACGCCGGCGTTGGATGCCGCGAGCACGTTTTCCGATTCCGGGATGACGCCGACGACGCTGATGCCGAGGATGTCCTCGACGTCCTTCACGCTGAGCATTTCGCCGGCTTCGACGCGATTGGGGTTGTAGCGCGTCAGCAGCAGGTGCTGCTTGATCGGCGTCTCACCCTTCTCGGCGCGGCGGGTCTTGCTGGCGAGCAGGCCGAGGATGCGATCGGAGTCGCGCACGGAAGAGACTTCCGGGTTGACGACGACGACGGCGTGGTCGGCGAAGTACATCGCCAGGTGCGCGCCTTTCTCGATGCCGGCCGGGGAATCGCAGACGACGTAGTCGAAGCCTTCCTTGGTCAGTTCCTCGAGCACCTTCTCGACGCCTTCCTGGGTGAGGGCGTCCTTGTCGCGCGTCTGCGACGCGGCGAGCACGAAGAGGGTCTCGTGGCGCTTGTCCTTGATCAGGGCCTGCTTGAGCGTGGCTTCACCGTGGACGACGTTGACGAAGTCGTACACCACGCGCCGCTCGCAGCCCATGATCAGGTCGAGGTTGCGCAGGCCGACGTCGAAATCGATGACGGCGACTTTCTTGCCTTCCAGGGCGAGACCGGTGGCGAGGGAGGCACTGGTGGTGGTCTTGCCGACTCCGCCCTTGCCGGAGGTGACGACGATGATTTCTGTCAAGAGATGTCTCCGCGAATAAGCGTGGGACCGCGCGTCACAGGCGCGCGATCATGAGTTTTCCATTATCGAGCCAGCATTGCACGGGCTGGCCCTCGAATTCTTTCGGCATGTCTTCGAAGACGCGGTAATGCCCGGCGATCGCGACCAGTTCGGCACGGAAGTCGGAGCAGAAGATGCGCGCGGATTCGTCGCCCTGGGCGCCTGCCATGGCACGGCCGCGAAGGCTGCCGTAGACGTGGATCGAGCCATCGGCGATGACTTCCGCGCCGTTCGCCACCGCGGCGGTGACGACGAGGTCGCGGTCACGTGCGTAGACCTGCTGGCCCGAGCGCACGGCGCTGCCCGTGTGGTGCTGGGCGGTCGTCGCATTGCCCGGTTCGGCATCCTGGTCGATCGGTGCCATGGTGGGCGCTGCTTCGCTGCGCGCAGGAGCACCGACGCCCGGCGTGGCCGTGCCTTGCCCGGGTTCGTACTGTGCGCGGAACTTGGCGATCAGCGGCAGGTTCATCCGCTCGGCGAGCGCTTCGGTTTCCGGGGTTCCGTAGGCGATGCCGACCGGCAGCATGCCGGCGCTGCGAATGGCTTCCAGCAGTGCGTCGACCATGCCGTCGTCAGGCAGTTTGGGCAGGTGCGAGAGATCGAGCACGACGGCGGCGCGGGCGAACATCTGCGGGGCCGCACGCACCCGACGCTCGAGTTCTTCGACGAGGGCGGCGGCATCGACGCGGCGAAGCCGTACACAGGCAATGCCGACCTGGCCGAAGCGGAGGTCGCAGGCGGCCTCGAGGGATTCAGCGCGGGCGCTCATGCGCTCACCTTGTGGCCGTTGATCGGACGCTCGCGCTCGCTGAGCCAGGGTACGGCGGGCAGGCCGTCCTGCTCGATATAGCGCTCACGCACGAATGGGAAGCTTGGCAGCTCACGCGCGAGCAGGCTCACCTTCGGGCCCGTGTCGCCCATCTTCTGCTGGCCGACTTCCTGGAAACCCATGGTCCCGTGGAACAGCACGGTCTGGTCGTTGCGTGGTTCGAGAAAAACTTCGCAGGTCAAAAGCGGCACACGTACCTCGGCATAACTCTGTACATCGCAATAGAAGATGCGGCCCAGACCATGGCCGCGTGATTCGGACGCGATCACGATGCGATCGATGTACACGAAGCTTTCGTAATGGGCCTGGAACCAGCGGAAGTTCGGACTGGCGTATTCGGCGTCGGGGCGCATGGCGATAAGAAAGCCAAGGATGCGGCCATCCTGTTCGGCGACACGAAAATAGTGCGCGATCTCGTACAGGTGACGCAGGCGGCTGCGGTCCGTGGCGAGGATACCGGTGCCTGCCTCGTTATTGAGTGCCAGCACGGCATCCAGGTCGTGCTCACGCACGTCGCGGATGGCAAGGGCCATTCGTTGCTCCGCTGAAGATTCTGGAATGAGTGGTTCTGAAAACAGGCGACCCCCGGCCGCCGAATGCGCGGCATTATGGCACGCCGGCTACCCCAGTGGCATGCCAATGCGCATGTAAAACCGTTGTAAAGCCGACGCTTGCCGTTTGCCCAAGCGTGACTTCTATCAGGTGGTGCGGCGGCCTCGAAGCCCTATGATGCGGCCATGTCGAAGGTTCAGTTCAATAACGTCCGCCTGCTGAAGTACGCCACGTACTTCGTGTTCCTGTGCGTGGGCCTGCCGCTTTCCCAGCAACGGGTCGGCAGCGGGCCCGGATCCATCGGTGACACGGCGCTGCTGGGCTGGACCGCGAGTTACCTCGTCTTCGGCCTGGTTTACTGGCTGCTTACCCGCAATCTCGGGCTCCGTGTAGACGGATTTACCCGTATTGCGGTCCTGCTGATTCTCACCGGCACGGCGCTGGCGATCGGTGTGTTCAGCAAAAGCGGCGTCGCGGCGCTGCTGCTGATCATCGTGGCGACGGTGGTCCCCTGGCTGGTGACCCTCCCCATCGGCATTGCCTGGATGGTCCTGGCGCACCTGTTGCTGATCCCGGTGTTCCTTGAGATCCCTTTCACGCTGGTCGCCTCGGCCATGCAGGCCTGCCTCTACTTCGGCTTCTCCGCGCTGGTGTTCATCGCCTCGATGGTGGCGAGTCAGCAGGCTGACGAACGAGAAGAACTTCGTCAGCTGAACTCCGAGTTGCGGGCTACCCGGGCGCTGCTGGCCGAATCCACGCGCATTGCCGAGCGCATGCGTATCGCGCGCGATCTTCACGATCTGGTCGGCCATCACCTGACCGCGCTCAGCCTCAATCTCGAGGTCGCCAGCCACCTCACCAATGACACCGCCCGCGAGCACGTGCTGAAGGCCCAGCGCACCGCCAAGCAATTGCTGGCCGATGTGCGTGAAGTGGTCAGCGAGCTACGCCAGGACGATGCCATCGACCTGACCCAGGCCGTGCGCAGCCTCATCGAAGGCGTGCCCGGGCTGCAGGTGCAGTTGAGCGTGCCGCCACGTTTCGGCGTGGAAGATCCTCGCCGGGCGCAGATGCTGCTGCGCTGCGTGCAGGAGATCCTGACCAATACGGTACGCCACGCGCACGCCCGGAATCTCTGGCTCACCTTCCGGCACACGGGTCCCGATGAACTCTGTCTCGAGGCACGCGACGACGGGCGCGGCGATGGCAGCGGTTCGGTCCGGCCCGGCAATGGCCTCAACGGCATGCGCGAGCGCCTGGCCGAGTTCGGGGGCACGGTCGACTTCCGCAGTGGCCCCGAGGGCGGCTTTGCCCTTACCGCACGCCTTCCCCTCGGCGAGGAGCCGACCCTGGCGCATGCACCGACGCGACCCGCGCTGGAGCAGGGCCTGGCAGGCGATCCGGACTTCCCGCCCCGTGCCACAATTCCGCTTCCTTCCGAGGGTCATCCATGATCTCCGTCTGTCTCGTTGACGATCAGAACCTGGTTCGCCAGGGCATTCGCTCGCTGCTCGACCTCGCGGGGGATATCCGCGTGATCGCCGAATGCGCGGATGGCGCCCAGGCTGTTCAGACCATTCCGCAGATTCGCCCCGATGTGGTCCTCCTCGATCTGCGGATGCCGAACATGAGCGGCCTGGACGTACTCCAGACTCTTGGCGGCCGCAACGAACTGCCACCGACGATCATCCTGACGACCTTCGACGACGACCAGCTCGTCCTGGCCGGACTCAAGGCCGGCGCGCGCGGTTACCTGCTGAAGGATGTCTCGCTCGACCAGCTGGTCGAAGCGGTGCGCACCGTGGCGGCGGGCGGCTCCCTGGTCGCCCCGATGGTCACCCAGCGCCTCCTCGCGGGGGTTGGCCGCATCCAGAACCAGTTCTCCAGCCTGGAGCAGCCCGACCCGCTCACCGAGCGCGAGACCGAGATCCTGCGCCTGCTCTCGGGTGGCTACAGCAACAAGGAGATCGCCAATTCGCTCCGCGTCGCCGAGGGGACGGTGAAGAATCATGTTTCCAATATTCTTTCCAAGCTGGGCGTTCGCGACCGCACGCGTGCCGTCCTGAAGGCGCTGGAACTGGGGATCGTCTGATCTGACGCGGATCCGCGGCGCCCGCCGGGCCGCCGCGGCCGAAAACCGCCTTTTACCCGCTTGCGAAAAAGGGCAGGGCACCCAATGGCGTTCCCTGCCGCGAGCAAGTACCATCGGCTCTTTCGGCGCGGGCGAACCCCTGCCACGGGCCGATTCTTCAGGGGTGAGCGTACGGCGTCCATGGCTGTGCGTAGAACCCGTTCGTAAGACGTTCGGAGAACCGTGGAATGACGCGTCTGTTAGAATTTATTGTCGCCCTCGTCATCGTCGCCGTACTCGGTGTCGTGGTCGGCGTCGCTATGCCCTCAACAGGACATGTTGAGCGCGAAATGCTGATCAGCAAGGATCTGCGTCAGGTTTACGACGTTTTCAGCAACTTCCGTCGCTTCCCCGACTACACCGTTCTGCGCTCCTTCGATTCGAAGGTGCAGTTCGAGCTGTCGGGTAAGGCGTACGGCCCGGGTGCAAAGATTTCCTGGAAGGCTTCCGACCCCAAGGTCGGCGATGGCGCCCTCGAGATTGCCTCTATCGATCCGGGCTTCGCCCAGATCTCCGATGCCGGCAAGGGCACCATTGTCTGGAACCTGGACAACGGCTGGCGCGGTAGCGACAAGAAGTTCACGATCAAGCTCGAGCGCACCGGTCGTAGCCAGAAGCTGGTCAAGGTCAATTGGGCTTACGACGTGTCGTACGGCTTCAACCTGATCAACCGCTTCTCGAATCTCTACATCCATGGCGATCCCGACGCGCTGATCCAGTTCAGCCTGTCGAATCTGCAGAACCTGATGGCGTCGATCCCCAACATCGACTACAGCAAGATGGTTCCGTCGATCGTCGAGCAGCCGGCCAAGCCGATCCTCTTCGTCTCGACCACCGCTCCGCGCACCCTCGACGATGTCGATACCGCGTCGGACAAGGCGATGGCCGAGATCCAGGCGACCGCCAAGAAGCTCGGCGTGAACATCACCAGCCCGCGCATCACGTTCACCACGAACTGGGGCGACCAGAACTACACCTTCGACGTGGCCGCCGAGATCGACGCCACCACGCTGAAGATCAACGGTCAGGACGTCGAGCTCACCGCCGCCCAGCGTCCGTCGCTGGATCCGGCCGAGGCTTCGACCTCCGCCGCTCCGGCAGCCGGCGACAATGCGGCTCCGGGTAGCAAGGACAAGCTGGGCCGCGTCATCGTCGATGGCAATGTCAAGGCTGTGCTCGCCTTCGGTGGCAAGGCCCTCAAGGCCGACTGGGCCGGTACCGGTGCAGGCCTGCCGCAGACGCGTCAGATGCTGGGCGCTTACGCGCAGACCCACGGTTACAAGTACGACGACGTGGTCTTCCGCGCTTACGACATCCAGACCAAGGCTCCGACCAATAACCACGGCACGATCGAGGGTTACGACGAGCAGAAGTTCGAGATCTACCTGCCGCTGCAGGGCGACAACCTCCCGGAGCAGACCCCGGAGCAGGAAGCCGGCATGAAGCCGCCGGCCCTGGAAGAGGCGGCTCCGGCCAGCTCCTCCTCGGCCCCGGCCGCCGCAGGTACCGCCGCGGCTCCGGCCGAGGCAGCCTCCGCGCCGACGCTGTCGAAGTAAGCTAGTTCCGCGCAACACCCAAAGCCCCGCCGGCAACGGCGGGGCTTTTTTTGTTTTGTGGGAGCCGATTCATCGGCGATGCCCTATCGAAACAAGGACCGCGGCGCGGCACTTCGAGATCAGGCGGATAGAGGTCCTGCGGTCACGTGGGCGGTGGCCGGCGCGTGGAATGTTGCCTTCACCAATTGCGCGAGAATTCCGCATAGCGCGTTCATGCCCGGGTTTCCGCCGCGCGAAAGCATTCGGTGCAGCGATTTGGGCGGGGTCCCGGTTGCCTTGGCCAGGCCCTCGAAGCCCACGAGGCCGTGGGTGAGGTCGCGCATCAGCAGGCGTGCAGCTTCTGCCTCGCCATTGAGCAGCATGCTGGTGGCTTCATCGAGCAGTGCTCGAGCAAACCCGGGGTCGTCCTTGATGCGATTTGCGATCGTCTCGCGATAGTCGACGGTCAGGGGCATGGTTGTTCCTTCGTGGTGTTGCTTGTGGCACCGACATGAAGCCATCTGTACGGCTATTTGCGCCTCCTGGGTTTGGACGCGTTGTTATGCCGTCCTGTGCCCGCCTTCAAAAAGCCTGGTGCACATAAAGGCGGAGCCCAGGGCCCCAATCGATTCTCCATTCCGCGAGACCACTACCAAGGCCTTTCAGGCCAGAGCTGTTGCCAGCAGCCATACGCGCTACCGCTGCGGCCGCTTTCGCAGCGGCTAGCGGTACGAGGCGGTTGAACCACTCGCGATAATGATTACGCCCATCTGCTGCTATGTATTCTTGGACTAGCACCATCAGCCATTCCTTTGCTGGGCCAGAATGGTACCACAAGTGGTACCATTCTGGCGATTTATCGGCGAACCCTCAGCCTGTCGGGTTCGCGGATGATGGATTGCGATCATGAGGCGAGCGGTTGAAGCGCCAGCACGAAGCGGAGCAATGCGTCGTTCGCAATATCAGCATTGAGGCGTTCGCCGATGAATCGGCTCCTACGTGGAAGGTGCGAGCTATCCGCTGGGCCGCTCGGTACACTGCGAAGCAATGATCGAGACCGACCGACTCACCCGCTGTTATGGGCCGCTGACCGCGGTGGACGCACTGACCCTGCGGGCCGAGCCGGGGCAGGTGCTCGGGTTGTTGGGTCCCAATGGCGCGGGCAAGTCCACCGCCATGCGGATGATCGCCGGCTTCCTTGCTCCCACCTCGGGTACCGCGCGAGTCTGTGGCCATGACGTACGCAAGGAGCCGCTCGCCGCGAAGCGCGCTTTGGGCTATCTGCCCGAGGGTGCGCCCAGCTATGGCGAGATGACGATCCGCGAGTTCCTCGTCTTCATGGTTCGCGTGCGTGGCCTGGAGCGGGACATCGCCTTTCGCCGCTTCGACGAAGTGGTGATGCGGCTCGAGTTGGAAGACGTGCTCGAGCAGACCATCGGCACGCTGTCGAAGGGCCTGCGCCGCCGCGTCGGCCTGGCCCAGGCGATCCTGCACGATCCGCCGGTGCTCATGCTCGACGAGCCGACCGATGGCCTCGACCCGAACCAGAAGCACTCGGTACGCATGCTGATCGACGCCATGGCGCGTGAGCGCACCATCCTTATTTCCACGCACCTGCTCGAAGAAGTGCATGCGCTGTGCAACCGCGTCGCGATCATCGCGAATGGCCGGTTGCTGGCCGATGCGACGCCTGCGGAACTGGAGGCGCGCTCGCGCTACCACGGTGCGGTGTCCTTCAGCGCGCCGGGCAGTGGCGTGTCCCGCGAGATGCTGGCGCGTATTCCCAACGTGGCATCGGTCGAGGTCGATCCCCTCGATGGCCGCGTCACCGTGTTTCCGAGGAGTGGCCAGCCGATCCTCGAAGAGGTACAGGCCTTGCTGCGGACACAGAACCTCGAAGTCTCGGAGATCCAGCTGGAGCAGGGTCGTCTGGACGAAGTGTTTCGCCAGATCACCACCCAGCCACGCGGAGCCCAGGCATGAGCGGCGTGACGGCGATCATGCGCCGCGAGCTGTGGAGCTACTTCGTCACACCTGTGGCTTACGTGTTCATGGTGATCTTCCTGGTCATGGCCGGGGTGCTGACGTTCTACACGGGCGACTTCTACGATCGCGGCCTCGCCGATCTCCAGCCCTTCTTCGACATGCATCCCTGGCTCTACCTCGTGCTGGTGCCCGCGGTGACGATGTCGATGTGGGCCGAGGAACGGTCCTCCGGCACGCTGGAGTTGCTGTTTTCGCTACCTGTATCGATTTCGCAGGCCGTGCTCGGCAAGTTCCTCGCCGCCTGGGCTTTCATCGGGATCTGCCTGTTCCTGACCTTCCCGATCTGGCTCACCGTGAATTATCTCGGCGACCCCGACAACGGCGTGATCCTGGCCGGCTACGTCGGTAGCTGGCTGATGGCCGGCGCCTTCATCGCCATCGGCACCTGCATGTCCACGGCGACGCGCAGCCAGATCATCGCGTTCATCCTCACGGCGGCGGTGTGTTTCCTGTTGTTGCTTGCGGGCCAGCCTCAGGTGCTCGATTTCTTCCAGGATGCCGTGCCACCACGCGTCATCGGTGCGCTCGGCCAGCTGAGCATCGCCCGGCATGCCAATGCCATCGCACGTGGCGTGCTCGATCTTCGTGACCTGGTGTACTTTTTCGCCACCATCGTGGCGTGGCTCGCGGCCAGCGTCGTGGTCCTCGACCTGAAGAGGACGCGATGACGATGTCGCGCCGCCTGCGTCTGTCGCGCCCCTTCCTGCTGCGCCTCTCGCTGCTGGGTATCGCGATCCTTTTCCTGATCACGGTCGCCTTCAGCTCGCTGTCGCTGCGTACGGCTCGCGTCGATCTGACGTCCGATCGCATCTACACGCTGACGCCCGGTACCCTGGACATCGTCGACGACCTGCACAAGCCGCTTACGCTCACGCTGTATTTCTCCGACCACGCCACGCGCGATCTCGCGCAGCTGCGCAGCTACGAGCAGCGCGTCCACGAGATGCTGCGCGAGATCGCCGTGCGCGCGCATGGACGTATCCGCCTGCGGGTGATCGATCCGGTGCCGTATTCGGACGACGAGGACGCCGCGGAAAGCTATGGCCTGACGCCGGCCAGCGGCGGCAGCAACGGCGAGCGCGTGTTCTTCGGCCTCGTCGGCAGCAGCGGTCCCGGTGATACCGCGCCGCAGGCGATTCCCTTCTTCGATCCGGCGCGCGAGGCCTTTGTCGAATACGACATTGCCAAGCTGCTCTACGAACTAGGTATGCCGAAGAAGCCCCGTCTTGGCGTGATGAGCTCGCTTCCCGTCGAAGGCAACCTGGTCATCGGTGAGGCGCCGTGGACGCTGATGCATCAACTCGACCAGCTCGCCGATGTCACCGCGATCGATCCGGACAGCGTGACCCACATCGATCCTTCGATCGGGGTGCTGCTCCTGATTCATCCCAAGCATCTTTCGGACGACGCCCAATACGCGATCGACCAGTTCGTCATGCGCGGGGGGCATCTGGTTGTTTTCGTCGACCCAGACGCGGAGATGGACACCGCGCCGCTCATCGATTCGCACGGCACCGTGGACGATCACGACTCGAACCTGCCAAGGCTGTTCAAGAGCTGGGGCGTGATTTTCGATCCGACGCGCGTGGTGCTCGACCGCTCGCAGGCGCTTACCATCGAACTCAACGGCAACAGCATCGGCCACCCGGCGATGCTCGGCCTGGGTACGCAGGACCTCAATCACGATGACGTGGTCACGGCGAGCCTGCAGCGGATCAACTTCTCGACGACCGGCTTCTTCGAACTTGCGCAGGATACGAAGGCCCGGCTGATCCCGCTGGTGCAGACCTCGGACGAGGCGACGATCGTGCCGGCCCAGCGTGTACGCGACTCGGTGAGTGATCCGACCAGCCTGCTCGACAATTACGAACCGACCCACGAGCGCTACCTCCTGGCGGCGCGCCTGCGCGACACCTTCCACACCGCCTTCCCGGAGCGTCGTGAGAAGGGACATCTGGCGGTGGCCGGTGGCCCGGGCGAGATCGTCCTGGTCGCCGACACGGACCTGCTCTCGGATCGCCTCTGGATCGACGTGCAGCCGCTCCTGGGACAGCAGCAACTCACACCGTTCGCGAACAACGGCGACTTCGTTGCCAACCTCGTCGACAACCTGGGTGGTTCGACCGCCTTGCTGTCGATCCGCGGGCGCGTGAATTCCCAGCGGCCATTCACCCGGGTGAAGGCCTTGCAAGCTGCAGCGGATCGCAAGTTCCTGGTCAAGAAGCGCGAGCTCGAGAACGAACTCTATGAAACGCAGCGGCGGCTTGCCGAACTGCAGCCGGCCAAGGGTGCGGCGGGGCCGGCCACGGCCACCGCCGAGCAACGCCGCGAAGTGGAGCAGTACCTGCAACGCAAGCTTGCCATCGGCAAGGAGTTGCGCGACGTGCAGCACCAGCTCAACGCCGAGATCGACGCACTGGGCCTGCGCCTGAAGTTCATCAACATCGTGCTGGTGCCGGGGCTGGTTGCCTTGCTCGGCCTCATCTACGGCTGGCGACGCACGCGTCGCGCCCGTCGGGTCGTCTGAGCCGATGGGCGCCGGGTTGATGAAGTGGATCGTACCCTGGGAATTTTCCTGGGTGTTCCTGATCGTTTTCCTCGCCACGGCCGCCACGTACGTGGCCGGGTCGCGTCGCCTGCGGGTGTCTCCGCTCCGGCAGGCGGCATTCTGGGCCGGCATGGCGATCGTCTACGTCGCCCTGCACACCTATTTCGACTACTACGCCGAGCATGAGTTCTTCATGCATCGCATCCAGCAGGTGCTGTTGCATCACCTCGCGCCGCTGCTGATCATCGCGGCGTATCCGGGCACCGTGCTTCGTGCGGGCCTGCCGTTCTGGCTGCGTATCCGCTTGCGACATGCCGGCCGATCGCTGGCGTGGCGAGTGGTTGCCGCGTGCCTGTTCAACCCCGCCTTTGTCACGGCGTTCTTCGTCGCCCTGATCCTGGTCTGGCTGATTCCCGACATGCAGACCATGGCGATGCTGGACTGGCGGATCTACCGCGCCATGAACTGGTCGATGGTGCTTTCGGGGCTGGCCTACTGGTGGATCGTCCTCGATCACCGGCCAAAGCCGCCGGGACGCATGTCGCCGGGCATCCGCGTGTTGTCGCCGGCGATCACCATGACGCCGCAGATTGTCGCCGGCGCCATCGTCACGTTCTCGAAGACCGACCTGTATCCGATCTTCGAGATCTGCGGCCGTGCCTTCACCCTCAACGTGCTCACCGGCCAGCTGATCGGTGGCGTCATCATGTGGGTGCCCGCGGCGATGATCGAATCCGCAGGCGGCCTGCTGGCCTTGCGCCAGTGGTTGAGGTTGTCACGTAACGGGCGCCTGCCCAAACGCAAGACGCCCGTGCGACGTGCCGTCGTGCGTCAGTAGACCTTCGGTACCTTCTCCGCCTTGGCGGTGACCTTGTCCTTCTTCGGCTTGCCCTTCAAGGGTGGCAGGTCGAATTCCTTGTCCGGCGTGAGCTTGTCGGGCACCTGGTCGAGGAGATGACGGATCAGGTTGAGGCGGCCCTCTTTCTGGTCGTTGAAATCGGCGACGAACCAGGGGGCGTCCGCGGTGTGCGTGTGCTGGATCATGGCGTCACGCAGGTCGCCCATCTCGACGTATTTCTCGCGTGCCTTGAGGTCCACCGGGGAGAGCTTCCAGCGCTTGAGCGGGTCCGCTGCGCGTTCGGCGAAGCGCTCTTCCTGCGGTTCCTGGTCGACCGACAGCCAGTACTTCAACAGGATGATGCCGTCGTCCGTGAGCAGTTTCTCGAACGTGGGGCAGGCCTTCATGAAGGCGTCGTACTGCTCTTCCGTGCAGAAGCCCATGGCGGGCTCGACCACCGCGCGGTTGTACCAGCTGCGGTCGAAGATCGCGAGTTCACCGGCAGCGGGGAGCTGGGCGACGTAGCGCTGGAAGTACCACTGGCTTTCCTCGGTATGCGAGGGCTTGCCCAGCGCGACCACGCGCGCGGCGCGGGTGTCGAGTTTGTCGGTAATGGCCTTGATGGTGCCACCCTTGCCGGCGGCGTCGCGCCCTTCGAGGATCACCAGCATGCGTTTGCCTGTGGATCGCAGCCAGCGCGTGAGGCCTACCAGTTCGATCTGCAGTGCCTCGAGGTCGTGCTCGTAGGCTTTCTTCTTTTTCTTGCCCATCGGTTCGGTCCGTTCCACGGGGAGGTGACCGGCATTGTGCGGCAGGTAATGTAAGTTTGGTGCGAGCGATGCTCTGTGTGGGAGCCGCTTCAGCGGCGATGCCCTTCAGCTGGCCCCGATCAGATTCTGCAATTCATCCGCCTGATGCTCGCGCGTCAGCGTATCGATCAGCTCGTCCAGATCGCCCTGCATCGTTTCAAGAAGGCGATACAGCGTGAGGTTGATCCGGTGATCGGTGATCCGCCCCTGCGGGTAGCTATATGTGCGAATGCGCTGGCTTCGATCGCCCGAGCCCACCTGCAACCGGCGTGACTCGGCCTCGGCGGCGCTCTGTTTGCTGCGCTCCGCGTCGAGCAGGCGCGCCTTGAGGAGGCTCATCGCACGGGCGCGATTCTTGTGCTGGCTGCGCTCATCCTGGCATTCGACCACGGTGCCGGTAGGCAGGTGGGTGATGCGGATGGCCGAGTCGGTCTTGTTCACGTGCTGGCCGCCCGCGCCGGACGCACGGAAGGTGTCGACCTTGAGGTCGCCGTCGCGAATTTCGATCTCGCCGACCTCGTCCTGCTCGGGAAGAATGGCGACGGTGGCCGCCGAGGTATGGATGCGACCCTGCGATTCGGTTTCCGGCACGCGCTGAACGCGATGGGTGCCGGATTCGAACTTCAGCTTCGAGTACGCGCCGCGTCCTTCGACGCGGGCGACCACTTCCTTGTAACCGCCATGCTCGCCTTCGTTGGCATGCAGGATTTCCACGTTCCAGCGCTGGCGTTCCGCATAGCGCGCATACATGCGGAACAGGTCGCCGGCGAAGATCGCGGCTTCGTCGCCGCCGGTACCGGCACGCACCTCGAGGAACAGGTTGCCCTCGTCGCGCGGGTCCCTGGGCAGCAACAACACCTGCAGGTCGGCGTCGAGGTCGCGCAAGCGGCCCTCGATCCGGGCGATATCGTCGGCCGCCATCTCGCGCATCTCGGCGTCGTCGAGCATGGCTCTGGACTCGGCCAGTTCGCGTTCCGCCGTGTCGTGTTCCTTCAGCGAAAGGGTGACTGGTTCCAGTTGCGCATATTCGCGCGACAGGTCGCGGAATCGCTGGCCATCGGCAAGCACGTCCGGCTGCGCGAGCAGCAGGCCGATTTCTTCGTGGCGTTCGGCCAGGGCTTCGAGTTTGCGACGGATCGAGGGTGTCATTCTGGGCACGGGGTGTGGCAGGAGCCGCACATCATGCGGAAACGTCGTCGTCCGGGTCCAGTCCGTAGAGTCGACCGGCCGCGTGGAGCAGGTCGAGATCACCGGAAAGCGCCGCGTCGCGCAGGCGCGCGCTGGGCGCGTGGAGCAGTTTGTTGGTCAGGGTGTTGGCCAGGAAGGCCAGCGCTTCGTCGGGTGTACGTCCCCTGGCCAGCATGGCCTGGGCCTTGGCCAGCACCTCGTCGCGCTGGGCCTCGGCGGCGACGCGCATGTCCACGGCGGGGTTACGCAGGCTCAGGGCCCGCCGCCAGGCCATGTAGCGGTCGACCTGGAGGTCGATGATGGCGTCGGCCTCGCGGGCGGCCATCTCTCGCGACCGTCGGTTTTCGTCGATGACCTGCTTCAGGTCGTCGATGCCGTAGAGATAGACGTCGTCCAGATGTGCCACTTCCGGCTCGATGTCACGTGGCACGGCGATGTCGACCATGAACATGGGCCGGCGGCGGCGGGCGGCGATGGCGTCGGCCACCATCTGCTTCGTGACAACCGGCAGGCGCGAGGCCGTGGAGGTGATCACGATGTCCGCTTCGGCGAGGTGCCGCGGCAGGTCGGCCAGGGCAATGGCGTAGCCGCTATAGCGGCCCGCCAGCTCCTGGGCGTTCTCCAGCGTGCGGTTGGCCACGATCAGCCGGCGCACCTTCTTGTCGGAAAGGTGCCTGGCGGCCAGTTCGATGGTCTCGCCGGCGCCGATCAGCAGCACGCAGGCCTGGCGCAGGTCGGTGAACACCTGTTCGGCCAGGCGCACGGCGGTGTAAGCCACGGAAACCGTATGCGCGCCGATGCGGGTGTCGGTACGGACCCGCTTGGCCACGGCGAACGTGTGCTGCAGCAGGCGCTCCATCGGCGCGCGCAGGCTCTGCGCCGAGCGGGCCTGCTGATAAGCGTCCTTCACCTGGCCGAGGATCTGTGGCTCACCCAGCACCAAGGAGTCCAGCCCGGTGGCGACGCGGAACATGTGGCGCACGGCTTCGTGTTCGTCGTGCCGGTAAAGGAACTCGTCGAGGCGTTGCGGGGTCAATCGATGCTGACGCGAAAGCCACTGGCCCGGTACGCCCTCGAAACCCTCGGTGACACTGCAGTAGAGCTCGGTGCGGTTGCAGGTGGAGAGGATCATCGCCTCTTCCACGCCCGGTTGCCGGACAAGGTCGTCCAGCGCCTGCGGAGCCACCGCGGCATCGAATGCCACCTGCTCGCGCAGGCTGACCGGCGCGGTAAGGTGATTAAGCCCGAGGGCGATGAGTGGCATGACGGGCGTGAGTCGGCTTCGGTGGCGTCGGCTAAGCTAAGGGCGCATTGTGCGCTCACAAGGCGCGTCGCTCTTGCAGCGCCCTATCGATTATGACGGAGTCTAGTGTGCTGAGCGGTCGGTCCAAGTTCAAGCAAGTGCGGCATTTTGTGGTCCTGGCCAGCCTCGTGGCCGCCGCGACCGGTTGTGCCATGGCGCCGCACGAGCACGAGGCGCCCAGGGCAACCCGGACCGGCGTCCAGCCGCTCGATCGGCTCCAGGTGGCCATCCTGCCCCCCGAGCGCGATCTCCAGGCCCAGCTCATGGCAGGTGACTTTGCGTTGGCCAGCAACGATCTCAAGGCCGCCGCCGAGGCCTACGGCAACGCCGCGCAGCTCAGTGACGACCCTCGCGTCGCCGGCCGGGCGACCGAGCTTGCTTTGGCCGTGCACGACCAGGCGGCCGCCAGCAAAGCGATCGACCGCTGGGCCGCCCTCCACGGCAAGCCGCTCGACCTCGCCGAGGGCAGGGCGCGCGTGGCGCTGGACCGTGGCGATACCGTGGAAGCGGAGCGCCAGCTCAATGCCATGATCGCCACCGGCGATCCGGACGCCTGGCGCGAGATCGGGCGAACCCTGATGAGCGCGCGCGACGCTGCCCAGGCGGGTGTCCTGCTGGAGCGGGTAGGCACGGCGCAGCGACTGCCGAACGATTCAAGTGCCTGGCTGGCCATGAGCGAACTGGGCGAGAACCTGGGGCGGCACGACTACGCGAAGGCGATCGGCGACGGGGCCATGGCCCGCTTCCATGACGGCACCACGTACGCCTGGGCCGCGCAGCAGAAATTCCGCGCCGGCGACAAGGAAGGCGCAAAGAAGCTGTTCGCCAAGGCCGTCGCCAAGGATCCAAAGAACATCCGGCTGCGACTGGCCTATGCCAGCGTGCTGGCGCAGGGTGGCGACGAGAAGGCGGCCGCGAGACTGCTATCCGCCGGCCCGCAGGACAGTGACACCTACACGATGCGCATGACCCTCGCCGCGCGCGCCAACGACAAAGTTGCCGTGGGCAGGCTCTACGACGAGATTCGCCATCGGTCCGACGACGTGCAGACCGACAACGCCTTCACCCTGGGGCAGCTGGCCGAGCTGCTCGGCAAGCAGGAAGACGCGCTGGACTGGTATGCGGCGGTCGGTGACGACGACCCCCACATCTACGACGCCTCGGTTCGCAGTGCCGTCGTGCTCCATCTGCAAGGTAAGGAAGACGATGCGCACGAGATCGTCGCCGAACTGCAGACGACCTATGCGGATCGTCCCGAACAGTTATTGAAGGCCTTCGCGCTCGACGGCGAGCTATACATGGATGCCCGCCAGTTCGATGCCGCCGCGGCTTCGTACGGCAAGGCGCTGCGCGTCAAGCCGGACGACACCGACATGCTTTACGGCCGTGGTCTGGCCTATGCGGAAGCCGGCAAGATCGACCAGTCCGTCGCCGACTTCCGCAAGGTGCTCGAACTCAAGCCAGGGGATATCGAGGCGAGCAATGCCCTCGGTTACACGCTGGCCGACAACGGCCGCGATCTCGGTGAGGCGCAAAACCTGATCGAGGCCGCCCGCAGCGCGCGTCCGGATGATCCCTCCGTGGCCGATTCCTGGGGCTGGCTGAAATTCCGCCAGGGCCAGCTCGATCAGGCGGAAAGCACCCTGCGCAGCGCGTGGCTCAAGCGCAAGGATGCCGACATCGGCGTCCATCTCGCCGAGGTGCTGTGGAACCGTGGCGAACACGACGAAGCCCGCAAGGTGCTCAATGAGGTACGCCGTATCGACCCCAGGAACGTCTCGCTGGAGCGGACCGAGCGGAAGCTGAAGCCTTGAAGCGAAATAAGGAAATGTGGGAGCGAGATAAGGCAATGTGGGAGCCGCTTCAGCGGCGAAAAGCCAACGGAGCGATGAAGCCGTGCACCCATTCGCGGATGAATCGGCCCCCACACAGGGCGCTCCTTTTCATGCTGGCCACGCTGTTGCTGGCTGCCTGCGCAACGACGAGGCCTCCCGTGCATCTGCAGGGCGACGCCGCCACGCTCGGCCTGCAGGAGCAGCGAGAGCGCAGCCTTGCGGACACGGATCACTGGACCCTCGAGGGGAAACTCTCGGTCAGCGATGGCAAGGACAACAATTCCGGCACGCTCACCTGGCGCCAGGACGGTGATCGGTACGAGTTCACCGTGCGCGGCCCGATCACGGGTCGTACGTTCCGGCTCACTGGCGGGCCGGGCGGGGCCGATCTGGAAGGTCTTGACGGCGGCCCGCGGCATGGCGCCGATGCGGAATCGCTCATGGCCAGTACGGTCGGCTGGAATATCCCCCTGGCAGAGCTGAAGCGCTGGGCCCTCGGCCTGCGTGCCGATACCGGCCCTGCGGATATCGCGTTCGGCGCCGATCGCCTGCCTTCGCGCCTGGTCCAGGACGGCTGGACCGTCGACTACAAGCAATGGGACGCAACGCGGCAGCCTGCCATGCCGACGCGTGTCTTCGCCGAGAAAGCGCCGTACAAGGTCAGGCTATCGGTCGAGAACTGGTCTTTCGGTCGGTAAGGCAACGCTATACTCCGCCCCTGTCGAAACACCCCGGTCCCTGATGAACTTCCAGATCTCCCGCGCTCTCGCGGACGACGCCGAGCGCCTTTGCGCCATCGAGCGGGCGGCTGTCGAACTGTTTCGCGGGCATGTGGCCTGGCGCGCCTACTCGTCCATGGCCTTGCCGCTGGACGTCGTGCGTGCGCTCATCGTCCGGGGGCTGGTGTGGGTCGCTACCGTCGACGAGGTTGTCGTGGGCTTTGTCTGTCTCGACACCGAAGGCCTGCCGGGTTCGATCGGCGTAGGGGAAATTGACGTCCTTCCGGCCTTCGGTGGCAAGGGCATCGGCGCGGCCTTGCTCGAACATGCCTGCCAGTGGGCACGCGAGGCGGGGTATCGCCGTATCGATCTCGGCACGCTGGCCGACGTGCCCTGGAACGCCCCGTTCTACGCGAAGCATGGGTTCGTCATCGTCGACAAGCATGCGCCGGCCTTTGCCCGGGCCCTCGAGCGCGACCGTGAGAACGGCTTCCCCGACCATCTGCGGGTTTTCATGAGCCGCGAGCTGGCGCCGCTGGAAGAGGGTGACTGGACCGTCTGGCCGGCGCCGGCCAAGCTCAACCTGTTCCTCCGCATCGTGGGTCGCCGCGACGATGGGTACCACGAGCTGCAGACGGTGTTCCGTCTTCTGGACTGGGGTGACGAAGTGCGCCTGCGCATTCGCGGCGACGGCGTCATCACCCGCCCGAATCCGATCCGCGGCGTGCCCGAGGATGCGGACCTGACGATTCGCGCCGCCCGTCTCCTCGCGGCTGAGACCCGGACCGAACTGGGGGCCGATGTCGATGTCGCCAAGCGGATTCCCATGGGCGGGGGGCTGGGCGGCGGAAGCTCGGACGCCGCGTCGGTGCTGGTCGGCCTGAATCTTCTTTGGGGCGTCGGGCTGGACGAGGATGCCCTTGCCGCCCTCGGGCTGAAGCTTGGCGCCGATGTCCCGGTTTTTGTCCGTGGCCGCTCTGCCTGGGCCGAGGGGGTCGGCGAGCAGCTGACTCCCATGCAGCTGCCCAGGCGCTGGTACGTGGTCGTCGATCCCCGCGAGAACGTCCCGACGGCCGCCCTTTTCAAGGCCGTCGAATTGACACGAAATGCCCCGCGGGCGACAATTTCATCCTTTGTTTCCGGGGATTCCGCGGAGAACGCCTTCGAGCCCGTGGTTCGGGCGCGTCACCCGCAGGTCGCGGCTGCACTGGACTGGCTGGGTGGCTTCGGTCATGCGCGCCTGTCCGGCAGCGGCGGTTGCATTTTTCTGGAAACACGAACCCACGAGGCGGCCCTTGCGGTCGCCTCGCGTTGTCCCGCGGGCTTCAGGGCCCACGTGGCAGCGGGAATCGACCCTTCGCCGCTGCACGTCGTGCGGCGCCGGATCGAAGCTTCGGGGATCAGGTCGTAAGGACGGGTAGGGCCGCGGGCTGCGGCAGAATGAATTTGTTGGGGCGTCGCCAAGCTGGTTAAGGCACGGGATTTTGATTCCCGCATACGCAGGTTCGAATCCTGCCGCCCCAGCCACCGTTCGCGGTGGCAGAGCCGATCCACCCCCCTCTCACGCCAGGAGTTCCTACGTGGATACGTCCACCCCGATGCTGTTCAGTGGTAATGCGCACCGTGCGCTCGCCGAAGATGTCGCTGCCCGTCTCGGTATTCCGCTTGGCAAGGCGCTCGTCGGCCGGTTCAGCGATGGCGAGGCTCAGATCGAGATCGAGGAAAACGTTCGCAAGCAGGAGGTGTTCGTCATTCAGCCGACGGGCGCCCCCAGCGCTGAGAATCTGTTCGACCTGCTGGTGTTGATCGACGCGCTCAAGCGCGCATCGGCTGGCAGTGTGACTGCGGTCATGCCGTACTTCGGCTACGCCCGCCAGGATCGTCGCCCGCGCTCGGCGCGCGTGCCGATCACGGCGAAGCTGGCTGCCAAGATGATCGCGACGGCCGGTGCCGACCGCGTCCTGACGATCGACCTGCACGCCGACCAGATCCAGGGCTTTTTCGATATTCCGGTCGACAACGTGTACGCCTCGCCGGTGCTCCTGGCCGACATCTGGCGTCACCACAGCATGGATGACCTGATCGTGGTCAGCCCCGACGTTGGCGGCGTGGTACGCGCCCGCGCGCTGGCCAAGCGCCTCGACGACGCGGATCTGGCGATCATCGACAAGCGCCGTCCGAAGGCGAACGTGGCTACGGTCATGAACATCATCGGCGACGTGGAAGGCAAGACCTGCGTGCTGGTGGACGACATCGTCGACACCGCCGGTACGCTATGCGCCGCCTCGGCGGCACTGAAGGAAAAGGGCGCCCGCAAGGTCGTCGCCTACTGCGTCCATCCGGTGCTTTCGGGTGCGGCGATCCAGAACATCGAAGGCTCCCAGCTCGACCAGCTGGTGGTCACCAATACGCTGCCGTTGCGCGACAACGCCCGCGACTGTGCGAAAATCCGCCAGTTGTCGGTGGCGGAACTGCTCGCGGAGACGATCCGCCGCATCGCCTTTGGCGAATCGGTGAGCTCGCTCTACATCGACTGACGTATCGTTTTTCGGGCTCCCCTGGTCGCGGAGGAGCCCTTTATCAGTCGCCGGAAGGCGGCTTTCAACACTGAGGCAACACCATGTCAACGAATCACACGCTCACGGCTACCAGCCGCCAGGTCGAGGGGAAGGGTGCGAGCCGCCGCCTCCGCCTGTCTGGCTACGTACCGGCTGTCATCTATGGCGGCAACGAAGCACCGCAGCCCGTCCAGGTCCTGCACAACGACGTCCTGCTCGGCTCGCGTTTCGAGTCGTTCTACTCTTCGGTCATCGATCTCACGGTCGACGGCAAGAAGCAGAAGGTCCTGATCAAGGACTGGCAGAAGCACCCGTTCAGGCAGCTCATGCTGCACATGGACTTCCTGCGCGTTAACGAGAACGAAGTCCTGAAGGTCGCCGTGCCGGTGCACTTCCTGAACCAGGAAAAGTCGCCCGCTGGCAAGACCGCCGGCCTGGTCATTTCGCACAACCTGACGGAAGTCACCGTCTCGTGCCTGCCGAAGGACCTCCCGGAGTTCATCGAACTCGACCTCGCCAAGCTCGCCGCCGGCGACATCGTCCACCTGTCCGACCTCAAGCTGCCGGCCGGTGTGGAAATCCCGGAGCTGGGTCTCGGCAAGGAACACGACGTCGCCGTCGTGACCGTCGCTTCGGTCCAGGAAGAAGTCGATCCGGAACCGGCTGCAGGCGCTGACGTGCCGGCAACCGAAGAAAAGCCGGCCGACAAGAAATAATCTGGCACTTGGCAACACTACGTCTCATCGTCGGCCTCGGTAACCCCGGGGCCGAATACGTCAGGACCCGGCACAACGCCGGGTTCTGGTGTGTCGACGCCCTGGCGATGGAACAGGGAGAGCGTTGGACCTTCGACGGCAAGCTGCATGGGGAAACCTGCAAGCTGCGCCTCGGTGGCGAGACCGTCTGGCTGCTCAAGCCCGCGACGTTCATGAACAAGTCTGGCATCGCCGTCGCATCGGCGCTGCGCTATTACAAGATCGCGCCGGAAGAGTGCCTCGTCGCCCACGACGAGCTCGACCTTCCGCCCGGTACCGTCCGCATGAAGTTCGATGGCGGCCACGGCGGCCAGAACGGATTGCGCGACATCGTGGCCCATCTCGGCCACGGCAAGTTCCACCGCCTGCGGATCGGCATCGGTCATCCGGGGCACAAGGACAAGGTCACCCCGTGGGTGCTCGGCCGCCCCAATGCGGCTGACGAGGACGCCATCATGCACGGCATCGGGCGCGCGTTCGACGTGCTGCCGCTGGCGCTGGATGGCAAGTTCGAAGAGGCGATGAAACGCCTGCACACGGTCGCCTGACCGCACCAATCACTTCTACCGGACCATAACGCCATGGGCATCAAATGCGGCATCGTCGGCTTGCCTAACGTCGGCAAGTCCACCCTGTTCAACGCGCTGACGAAGGCGGGCATCGCCGCGGCGAATTTCCCGTTCTGCACCATCGAGCCCAACACCGGTATCGTTCCCGTGCCGGACCTTCGCCTGACCCAGCTCGCCGACATCGTGAAGCCGCAGCGCGTGATTCCGACCACCATGGAATTCGTCGACATCGCGGGCCTCGTGGCTGGCGCGTCGAAGGGTGAAGGCCTCGGTAACAAATTCCTCGCCCACATTCGCGAGACCGACGCCATCGCGCACGTCGTCCGTTGCTTCGAAGACGGCAACGTCATCCATGTGGCGAACAAGGTCGACCCGATCGCTGACATCGAAACCATCGACACGGAGCTGGCCCTGGCCGATCTCGAAGCCGTGCTGAAGGCGCTGGATCGCGCCACGCGCGCCGCCAAGGCCAATGACAAGGATGCGATGGCGAAGAAGCCCGTTCTTGAGAAGCTGCGTGTCGCGCTCGACCAGGGCAAGTCGGCGCGCTCCGCTGGTCTCGACGCCGAAGAGAAAGCGCTTATACGTGACATGTTCCTGATCACGATGAAGCCGCTGATGTACATCGCCAACGTTGCGGAAGACGGCTTCGAGAACAACCCGCACCTGGACGCCGTTCGCGCGCACGCCGCGCAGGAGGGTGCCGAGGTAGTGCCGATCAGCGCGGCCATCGAGGAAGAGCTTTCGCAGCTCGAAGACACCGACCGCGACGAATTCCTCAAGGATCTCGGCCTGGACGAGCCGGGTCTCAACCGCCTCATTCGTGCCGGATATCGTCTCCTCGGCCTGCAGACCTACTTCACTGCCGGTGAGAAGGAAGTTCGTGCGTGGCAGGTCCGCGCCGGTTCGACGGCTCCGCAGGCTGCGGCCGTGATCCACACCGACTTCGAGCGCGGCTTCATTCGCGCCGAAACGGTGGCCTTCGACGACTTCATCAAGTTCAAGGGCGAGCAGGGTGCCAAGGAAGCCGGGCGTCTGCGCCTGGAAGGTAAGGAATACCTGGTGAAGGAAGGCGACGTGCTGCACTTCCGGTTCAACGTCTGATTGCTGGCGTCATTGCTGGAACAAAAAAGCCACGGCTCGCGCCGTGGCTTTTTTATTAGCAAGATTCGATGTCTTCAATCCTGACCAGCACCCACAGGTAACCTGGAGGTGCATCCCGTCTGGCAGCCTTCGGTTTTCGTGTGGCTGCGTCGAAAAAACGCGCCGGCGGAGGGGGCATGGGGCGCGAGGGCGGCGGCGTGGTGTTGGAGTAGCGCTCATAGAAGCGTGGATCTTCCCAGAACCTCTTCTTGCCTGAATCTGGCATCACTTTTTCTCCTTCGGTGCGGGGAATTCAACAAGCACCACGTCCACTACATTTATCATCAGGGCCTCATGCGTGGAAGCCGTTTCATCGCTGTCGCGAGACGTTCGGATGGCGTCAGTGACGAAAAAATGGCCCTTTTCAGCACCTGCAGGCCACATCGACGGCCAGCCATGAACTTCCGTTTCGTCCTTCAGGTGAAGCACGATGTTCTGCGAATTTTCCGAGAAAACGCTGAACCATTCGCCCGGATGGGAGGTCCTGTGCGCGAAGCGGCAGGCATGCGCTGAATAGTGAGTGCGCGACGAAGGCGAACGACTCTCGCTACCTCCGCGCTCCGAGCATGATCTTCGCCAGCCATTTCCACGCGACGAGCGCGCTCGCCACTCCGAGTGACCACCCAAGGCCGAGGCTATCGAGGAACGCACCGTGCACGAGCGCACGAGCGGCCGGTCCAGTACCCATGTCGACCGAGGCGTGGCAGGCCATGAGGCCCTGCACGATCAGGAAGCCGAGGAGAAAGAGCAGCGGGTAGGGGATCACCCGAACGACATCGCCTATGACCCCGATGACGTCGGCGACCCAGGTCGATGTGATGAAATCCCAGAGGGTGCCCAGAATCACGCGTCGCTCCCGTTCCACGGTAAGCCGATCATACGGCTTCTCGCCACGCAGGCAGCACAATTCAATCGCTTGCAATTCAATATCCGCGACCCTACATTCCGGTCATGAGCAAGAACTCACTCCCGGCAGGCATCGAAGCACCCCGCACCCTCGACGGGCAGCTGTGCTTCGCGCTGTATTCGGCCAACCTGGCGATGGGCAAGCTCTACCGCCAACTGCTGGCGGACCTCGACCTGACCTATCCGCAGTACCTAGTCATGCTGGTGCTCTGGGAGGGTGATGGCATCACGGTGTCCGAACTCGGCGAGCGCCTGTTCCTCGACTCCGCCACGCTTACGCCCCTGCTCAAGCGGCTGCAGGCGGCGGGTCTGGTCCAGCGTACCCGTGGCACCCGCGACGAGCGCCAGGTCATCGTTACGCTCACGGACGAGGGCAGGGTGCTCCGCGAGAGGGCCGGCCAGGTACCCGTGGATGTCTTCTGCGCAACGGGTTGCGAGATCGACGAGGTCGTCGGTCTCAAAAGTCAGCTGGAAAAGCTGCGCGCCGGCCTGATCGACACGAACAACAGCTGAGCGAATCCGCCCGGCGATCAGCCGGTGATCTGCCGCTGCATGTGGTCAAGGTACTGATCCAGTTCCGCCACGCTGGCGAACACTTCGGCCACCGGTACCGCCTTCACGATCTCAAAGACCTTCTTCACCTGCGGCTGCGGGTTGAGCAGCAGCGTGCGGCTGTCCCGGTCATGCATGTGCTTGCGCAACTGCGCGAGGCTGCGCAGGCCGGCACTGCTGATGTAGTCGAGGCCGGAGAGGTCGATGACCAGCGTGCCGCCGTTGTCGACCAGGGGCGTGATGTCGCGCAGGGCGTCGTCGAGGTCGCCAAAGGTCGCCGCATCGAGTCGCCCCTCGAGCCAGACGGTGGTACGGGCAGGGGTGGGGCTTTCGCTGCGAACGATCAGGGTCATGGGGAAGGCTCGTCGGACAGGGATGGATCAAAGCGGATAACGACACGATTGCCGTGTGTATCGCGTGCATATTCAAAGTCGCTGGCGATGCTGCGCGCGAGGTGCAGGCCAAGGCCGCCGATTTCCCGGTCGGCGAGATCGCCAGGCAGGTCGGGCGGTTCGTGCAGGAGTGGATCAAAAGCCTCGGCGTCGTCGCGCAACTCGAGGCGTACGGTGTCGGCGCGAATCTCGAGATGAATGTCGATGGTGCCTTCGCGCCCGTCGGGATAGCCGTGACGAACGGTGTTCACCAGCAGCTCCTCGAGGACGAGGCGTACGTCGGCGCGACACGCATGGTCGATCGCCGCGCCGTTGAGCGTGAGCTCGGCGCGGTCCAGGGCGAGGAACACGTCCTCGAGGCGATTAGGAATGCACAGCCGCATTGAAGCGGGCTCCCTCGGCACTCGTGTCGTGCCAGGTCAGGGCGAGCAGGGCGATGTCGTCATACGCTGGCGCACCTTCGACATAGGCATCGACGTCGTCGAGCACGCGATCGACGAAGGCTTCCGGCGTGGCGCCTTCCTCGATTCGGGAAACGCTTTCGAGTAGCGCATGCGTGCCGTAAAGCTTCTGGTTTCCCGCATGCGCCTCGCTGACGCCGTCGGTATACATGAGCACCGTGTCACCCCCAAGCAGCGTGAGTACGCGTACAGGGTAGCGCGCTTCGCGGTCGAGGCCGAGCGCGGGGCCCGTCTCCACATCCACCATGATGGCGTTACCTCCCGCATGCAGCACCGGCGGCTCGTGCCCGGCGCTGGCCAGCGCGAGGAGCCCGGTCTCGGTCTCGACGACGCCGCATAGCAGGGTGACGAACATGCAGGTGTCGTTGCCCTTGCATAGCTCGCGGTTGAGTGCCCCGAGGATGTCGCTGGGCGAACGTGCGTGGGTAGCGATCGTGCGTGCCAGCGTGATCGTGCGCGCCATGAAGAGCGCGGCAGGAATGCCTTTGTCGGAGACGTCGCCGACCATGACACAGACGTGTTTCGCACCCAGGGCGAAGTACGTGTAGAGATCCCCGCCGACGGCGCTGGCCGGACGCAGGGCGGCATGCACTTCAAGCCGGCCATCGTCGGCCAGCCAGTGCGCTTCGGGAATCAGGGCGAGCTGGATCTGCCGCGCGATCTCCAGCTCGCTGGCCATGCGCTCCTGCTCGCGCGCGGTGCGCTTGGCGGTATCGATATGGCCGGCGAGCTGGTGACGCATCTGATCGAAGGCACGGGTGAGCCGGCCGACTTCGTCATTGCGGCGAACCACGGGCAGGGCGAAGTCGAGATCGCCGCGGGATACATTCTCCGCGCGTTCGGCGAGCACGCCCAGCGGCGCCATCAGGCGACGGGTCACGATGAGGGTGATCAACGAGACGCCGGCGAGCGCGAGTACGCCCAGGAGGATGTCCACCATGTACGTATGGCGCAGGTCGGCCAGTACCTGGCGCTCCGGCATGTTCAGGCCGAAGATCCAACGGGTGCCCTTGATGGGCACGAAATAGATCCAGACCGGCTCGCTCACGCGCCCCCCATCTTCGGGGGTGAGGCGGAACGGGTTGCGGTTCGCGGCCACAGCGGCGAGCAGGGGGCGGCTGCCGCGTGTTCCGATATACGACACCCAGTCGTGGGCCAGGAACTCGCCGTTGGCGTCGAGCACGAAAGCGGAGGCGTGTTCGGGCTTGGTCAGTTCACCGAGCAGCTTCTGCAGCCAGTCGAGACTGATGGTGGTATCCGCCACGCCGATCACCGGCACGGTCTTGCCGGGGATGGCCATCGAATAGCCGACCAGGGTCTCGTTGCGCTCGGCAGACCGGAAGGGCGCCTGCCAGCAGCCGCTATCGCAGTTCAGCCCACGAATGAACCAGGGCGAGCTCCAGTACGGTTCCGGATCGCTCAGCCGGGTGCCCATGACGATGCCACCGTCCGCTTTCCGGCGTGCCACCGGGGCATCGTCGTCGCGCAGTGCCGAATGGTCGCGCGGCACGAAGGCGGCGCTGATGTCGCCGATGTCGGGGTTGGCCGCGAGGATGTCGTGGATGATCGCCGGCGCTTCCTCGCGCCGTGTACTGAGCAGGCTGGCCAGGACCTGATCGACCTTGGCCACGCCGTCGATACGGGCCTGGATGCGATTGGCGGCGGACGAGGCGATGGCCGCGGCCTCGCGTTCGGTCTGCGCGAGCGTCTGCTCGCGGGTATGCGTCAGCAGCAGGCCGCCCGTGACGATCAGGACGATCGCCGACCCCAGCAGGACGGCCAGGGCGAGTCGGGAGGCGACGCTGCGAAGGACCATCGGAGGTTCCAGGGGTGCGTAAAGTCGAATCTATGCCGGCCGGAGCGGCCGGACAAGCCGTCGGGAGGCCATAATGCGACTTTTCAGAGCAAGGTAATTGCATGCCCGGCACGCAGCGTGAGGTCGAATTCCGTTTCCTGGCCCAGCCGACCGACGTGAATTTCGGCGGGAAGGTCCATGGCGGCATGGCGATGAAGTGGCTCGACCAGGCCGGGTACGCCTGTGCCGTGGGCTGGAGCGGCGCGTATTGCGTCACGGCGTCGGTCAGTGGCATCCAGTTCCTCGCGCCCATCCTGATCGGCGACCTGGTCACCGTCCGTGCCCGCCTGATCCACACGGGAACCTCGAGCATGCACCTGTCGGTGGACGTCCTGGCCCGCGACCTGCGCAGCGGCGAGCAGCGCCTGGCCACCAGCTGCGTCATGGTCTTCGTGGCGCTCGACAAGCCGGACGGCGGCAAGCCGACGCCCGTGCCGCCGTGGAAGCCGGTGGAGGCGAAAGACCTGCGCCTGCAGGAGTACGCCCTGAAGCTGATGGAGATGTCACGAGCCATGGAGCCGCTGGTCCTGGCAACCCGCGAGGCGTAAAAACGCTTCCCTTCACAAGGGCACCTCGTTACACTTCGCGGCCCACCCGTCGACGGCCCGTATCGATGGGGTGTCCGGGCATCCGGAACCCGTCATTGCACGCTGATTCGCCTGCAGAAGTTATTGACAGTTTCCGGGGCGCTCGCGACAATAGGCGTTCTATGTTGGAGGAATACCCAAGCGGCCAACGGGGGCAGACTGTAAATCTGCTGGCTTACGCCTTCGGTGGTTCGAATCCACCTTCCTCCACCAGACGAGTTCCGCGCAGTGCGGGAGTAGTTCAATGGTAGAACTTCAGCCTTCCAAGCTGATTGTGCGGGTTCGATTCCCGTCTCCCGCTCCATTGTAACTTCGCGCGCTGCGTAATCGTGCTCATGTAGCTCAGTCGGTAGAGCACTTCCTTGGTAAGGAAGAGGTCGCTGGTTCGATTCCAGTCATGAGCACCATCTTCGTCGTCCGCGGCGGTTCCTTTTTTACTATCTCATTGGCTCCAGCGGAGTTTAGCGCTCATGGCAAAGGGTAAGTTCGAACGTAAGAAGCCGCACGTCAACGTCGGCACCATCGGTCATGTCGATCACGGCAAGACCACGCTGACGGCTGCGCTGACCAAGATCGGCGCCGAGCGTTTCGGCGGCGAATTCAAGGACTACGGTTCGATCGACGCTGCGCCGGAAGAGAAGGCACGCGGCATCACGATCTCGACGGCCCACGTCGAATATGAATCGCCGATGCGCCACTACGGCCACGTCGATTGCCCGGGACATGCTGACTACGTCAAGAACATGATCACCGGTGCGGCGCAGATGGACGGCGCGATCCTGGTGTGCTCGGCTGCTGACGGCCCGATGCCGCAGACGCGTGAGCACATCCTGCTGTCGCGTCAGGTCGGCGTGCCGTACATCGTCGTGTTCCTGAACAAGGCCGACATGGTCGACGACGCCGAGCTGCTCGAGCTGGTCGAGATGGAAGTCCGCGAACTGCTGTCGAAGTACGAGTTCCCGGGCGACGACACCCCGATCATCCACGGTTCGGCCCGTCTTGCTCTTGACGGCGACCAGTCGGAAATCGGCGTCCCGTCGATCGTCAAGCTGGTCGACGCACTCGACAGCTGGATCCCGGAGCCGGTGCGCGTGATCGACAAGCCGTTCCTGCTGCCGGTGGAAGACGTGTTCTCCATCTCCGGTCGCGGCACCGTGCTGACCGGTCGCGTCGAGCGCGGTATCGTCAAGGTGGGTGATGCGGCCGAAGTGGTTGGCCTGAAGGACACCCAGCAGACGACCGTGACGGGCGTGGAAATGTTCCGCAAGCTGCTCGACCAGGGTCAGGCCGGTGACAACGTCGGCGTGCTGGTCCGCGGCCTGAAGCGCGAAGACGTCGAGCGCGGCCAGGTGCTGGCTGCTCCGAAGTCGGTCACGCCGCACACCGAGTTCGAGGGTGAGGTGTACATCCTGTCGAAGGACGAGGGTGGCCGTCACACGCCGTTCTTCAGCAACTATCGCCCGCAGTTCTACTTCCGTACCACGGACGTGACCGGTTCGATCAAGCTGCCGGAAGGCGTCGAGATGGTGATGCCGGGCGACAACGTGAAGATCAATGTCACGCTGGGCTTCCCGATCGCCATGGACGAAGGCCTGCGTTTCGCGATCCGTGAAGGCGGTCGTACCGTCGGCGCCGGCGTCGTGGCAAAGATCAACAAGTAATACAAGTAACGCCAGCCCCGCCAGGGCTGGCGTTTCCACTGTTTCATCTGTACGCCAGTAGCTCAATTGGCAGAGCAGCGGTCTCCAAAACCGCAGGTTGGGGGTTCGAGTCCCTCCTGGCGTGCCATTCTTGAGCGCGCATGAACACGAAGGCAGAACAAGCCAAGGGTATGGGCCCGGCCGACATCGGCAAGCTAGCGCTTGCTTTCATCGTGCTCATCGCCGGCATCGTCGGTTTTTACTATTTCAGCGATAACCCGAACGTGCCGTCTTTCGCGCGCGTCATCGGTGTTATTGCCGCTGTCGCCGCCGCCATGGCGATCGGCGCTTTCACGGTCCCTGGCCGTAAGCTGCGCGGCTTTGTCGCTGAGTCGCAGTTCGAGTTGCGCAAGGTCGTCTGGCCGTCGCGCGACGAAACGCTGAAGACCACCGGTATCATCATCGTGGTCGTCATCATTCTCTCGCTGCTAATGGGGCTGATCGACTGGTTGTTGAAGACGGTCGTGCTCGATTGGCTGCTTAAGCTCGGACATTGAGGTAAGGCATGAGCAAACGCTGGTACGTGGTTCACGCCTATTCGGGGTTCGAACAGCAGGTCCGCAAGGCCCTCAACGAGCGCGTGTTGCGCGAGGGCATGGAAGAGAAGTTCGGTGAGATCCTGGTTCCGACCGAGGAAGTCATCGAAATGCGCGGCGGCCAGAAGCGTCGCAGCGAGCGCAAGTTCTTCCCCGGTTACGTCCTCGTGCAGATCGAAACCGATACCAACGGCAAGACGCCGCGTATCGACGACGAATGCTGGCATCTGGTCAAGGAAACCCCCAAGGTCATGGGGTTCATCGGCGGCACCGCCGACCGTCCGCACCCGATCAAGGACACCGAGGCCGAGGCCATCCTCAGCCGGGTCCGCGAAGGTGTCGAGAAGCCTCGCCCGAAGGTCCTCTTCGAGCCAGGCGAGATGGTCCGTGTCACAGAAGGCCCGTTCAACGACTTCAATGGTGTCGTTGAGGAAGTGAATTACGAAAAGAGCCGCCTGCGTGTCGCGGTGCTCATTTTCGGTCGTTCTACCCCGGTCGAGCTCGAATTCGGCCAGGTGGAGAAGGCCTAAGCGCCTCCTGGTCGGTCGTTCCGACCCTTCCGGCACGGGGTTTGCATAACCCATTCCGGACGCCTATAATGCCCGGTCCACGCTGGAGCTTTATGCTCCGGCGTGTCCGTGTTTCAGGGGTTCGCATAAGCGGACCCATCACCACCAGGGAAGGTCTACAGCGAGGAGCCGCAAGGCGCCAGCACTCGCGAGGAAAGTTAAATGGCAAAGAAAGTCATTGGTTACATCAAGTTGCAGGTCAAGGCAGGTCAGGCTAACCCCTCGCCGCCCGTCGGTCCGGCGCTCGGTCAGCGCGGCCTGAACATCATGGAGTTCTGCAAGGCGTTCAATGCCGCCACGCAGAAGCTCGAGCCGGGTCTCCCGATCCCGGTCGTGATCACGGCCTATTCGGATCGTACCTTCACCTTCATCACGAAGACCCCGCCGGCCTCGATCCTCCTGAAGAAGATCACGGGCGTGGCCAAGGGCTCGCCGAAGCCGAACACCGACAAGGTGGGCAAGGTCACCCGCGCCCAGCTCGAGGAAATCGCGAAGCAGAAGGAGCCGGATCTCACGGCTGCTGATCTGGAAGCCGCCGTGCGTACGATCGCCGGCAGCGCGCGTTCCATGGGCCTGGTAGTGGAGGGTTAAGAAATGGCAAAGCTCACGAAGCGTATGAAGGCCGCTACGGCCGCCGTCCAGCCCGGCAAGACCTACGGTCTTGAAGAAGCGCTGAAGATCGTCAAGGACAACGCCAAGGCGAAGTTCGCCGAGTCGGTCGATGTCTCCGTCCGTCTGGGTATCGATGCGAAGAAGTCGGACCAGGGTGTGCGCGGCTCCTCGCTGCTGCCCCACGGCACCGGCAAGACCGTCCGCGTCGCCGTGTTCGTGCCGCCGGGTGAGAAGGCTGACGCCGCTCTCGCCGCCGGTGCCGACGCTGTCGGTATGGACGACCTCGCCGAGAAGATGGCTGCTGGCGACCTGAACTACGGTCGCGTCATTGCTACGCCGGACGCGATGCGCGTCGTCGGTAAGCTCGGTCAGGTCCTCGGTCCCCGTGGCCTGATGCCGAACCCGAAGGACGGCTCGGTCACCGCCGACGTCGCCACGGCCGTCAAGAACGCCAAGGCTGGCCAGGTCAAGTTCCGCAACGATAAGGGCGGCATCATCCACGCCACCATCGGCAAGGCCAGCTTCGACGCTGCCCAGCTCGCGGACAACCTCAACACGCTGGTCGCCGACCTGCTGAAGGCCAAGCCGGCCGCAGCCAAGGGTCAGTACATCCAGCGCGTTGCGATCTCCAGCACCATGGGCGTGGGCGTGCCGGTCGATACCTCGACCGTGAACACCTCGGCCAAGTAATTCGTTTTACGGCCTCCGCCGGGTCTCCCGGCGGAGGAACGTTTTTGAAGGCAGCCCCGGTCGAAAGTCCGGTGCAGCCGTCAAAGACCGTAGGCGCGATCAGCGCGCGACGGCGACGAGCAGGGAGCTCGTGTTGGCATGGAAACGCCGTCGTCGTTAGCGGGATCGCTTAATCGGATGCCTCCACGGGTCTGGCCTGCGTAGATGGTGCTGCCCCTTCTGGTATTCGTTTCGAATCTGGAAAGGCCACCACCCGGGACACCTCGTGTCCCCGACGTCAGGACGATGTCGCCCAGGACCGCAAGCGGCAGGAGCCGTGAGCGGAGTTCATTTGGAGGAGTGCAATGGCTCTCAATCTGTCCCAGAAGCAAGAAGTAGTCGCCGAGCTGGCAGAAGTCGCTGCGAAGGCTCACTCCTTGGTCGCCGCCGAGTACGCAGGCACCACGGTCTCTCAGATGACCGCGATGCGTAAGAAGGCTCGTGAGTCCGGTGTTTTCTTGAAGGTTGTCAAGAACACGCTGGCCGCACGCGCCGTAGCCGGCACCGAATTCGAGGTCGTCCAGGACGCCCTCGTCGGTCCGCTGCTGTATGCGTTCTCGCTCGAAGAACCCGGTGCTGCCGGGCGCGTGATCAAGGAATTCGCAAAGACCAACGACAAGCTGATCGCGAAGGTCGTGTCCGTGGAAGGCAAGCTGCTTCCCGCCGCCCACGTTGATGTGCTTGCCTCGCTGCCGACCCGTCAGGAAGCGCTCGCCATGCTGGCTCGCGTCCTTATCGAGCCGATCGCGATGTTTGCCCGCGCCGCCAAGGCCGTGGCCGACCAGCAGGGTGGCAGCGACGTCGTCGCCGCCGAATAAGCCCCGGTCGAAGCCTGATCCCGTCGACTTTCCATACCGAAACCATTTCAGAAGGTAAGAAACAATGTCCACCCTGACCACCGAACAGATCGTCGAAGCCATCAAGGCCAAGTCCCTGATGGAAATCATGGAACTGGTTAAGTCCATCGAAGAGACCTTTGGCGTCTCGGCTGCCGCTCCGGTTGCCGCTGCTGCCGGTCCGGCCGCTGCTGCTGTCGAAGAGCAGACCGAATTCGACGTGATCCTGATCTCCGCCGGCGACAAGAAGGTCGACGTGATCAAGGCCGTTCGCGCCATCACCGGCCTCGGCCTGAAGGAAGCCAAGGACCTCACCGAGGCCGGCGGCGTCGTGAAGGAAGCTGCTTCGAAGGATGACGCTGCCAAGTTCAAGAAGGACCTGGAAGCTGCAGGCGCCAAGGTCGAACTCAAGTAATCGGCGCCTTGCGCGCCAGTAGTTCGATACGCGTCAAGTGAGCCTGGGGGCGTAAGCCCCCGGGCTTTGGCCGTTCCTGGCCGAGTTCAAAGCGTTACGTTCCATGCTCCGTCCGTCGGAAATGGGACATCGGGAGTTGAGGGCAGCGATGCCCTGCAGTCGAATCTCGATCTCCGATTTTCGATTTTTGATTCAATTTTGCTACTGAACCGAGGCGGTACCCACCATGACCTACTCGTTTACCGAGAAGAAGCGCATCCGTAAGGATTTCGGCAAGCGTCCGCCCGTGCTGGGCGTGCCCAACCTGCTGACGATCCAGACCGACTCGTACAAGGAATTCCTGCAGGAGCAGGTCAGCTCCAAGCAGCGTGAGGAGAAGGGTCTCCACGCCGCGTTGAAGTCGGTGTTCCCGATTTCGAGCTACTCCGGCAACGCCGCCCTCGAGTACGTCGACTACAGGCTCGGCGAACCGGCGTTTGACGAACGTGAATGCCGCAACCGTGGCATGACTTTCGGTGCGCCGTTGCGTACTACCGTGCGCCTGGTCATTTATGACAAGGACAGCCCGGCGTCGAAGAAGGCCGTGAAGTACGTCAAGGAGCAGGAGGTCTACATGGGCGAGATTCCGCTCATGACCGACACCGGCACCTTCATCATCAACGGCACCGAGCGCGTCATCGTCTCGCAGCTGCACCGTTCGCCGGGCGTGTTCTTCGATCACGACCGCGGCAAGACGCACAGCTCGGGCAAGCTCCTGTTCTCGGCCCGCGTGATTCCTTACCGTGGTTCGTGGCTCGATTTCGAGTTCGACCCGAAGGACGCGCTGTTCACCCGTATCGATCGTCGCCGCAAGCTGCCGGTGACCGTGCTGCTGCGCGCGCTCGGCTACAACAACGAAGAGATCCTCTCGATCTTCTTCGAGCACAACACGTTCCACCTGGGCAAGAAGGGCGGCGTCACGCTCGACCTCGTCGCCGAGCGCCTGCGCGGTGAAACCCTCTCGTTCGATCTCGTGATCGACGGCAAGGTGCTGGTCGAAGCCGCCAAGCGCATCACTGCGCGCCACGTTCGCCAGCTCGCCAGCGAGAAGATCACCACGCTCGAAGTGCCGGACGACTACCCGGTCGGCCGCATCGTGGCCGTCGACATGGTCGACAAGGACACGGGCGAGATCATCGCCGCAGCGAACGACGAGCTCACGCTCGACCACCTCGAGAAGTTCCGCAAGGGCGGTATCGAGACGGTCCCGACGCTGTACGTGAACGATCTCGATCGTGGTGCGTATATCTCGAACACGCTGCGCATCGATAACACGCGCACGCAGCTCGAGGCCCTGGTCGAAATTTACCGGATGATGCGTCCGGGCGAGCCGCCGACCAAGGATGCCGCGCAGAACCTGTTCTTCAACCTGTTCTTCACCTTCGACCGCTACGACCTCTCGGGCGTCGGCCGCATGAAGTTCAACCGTCGCGTCGGCCGCAAGGACGTCGTGGGCCCGGGCGTGCTCTACGACCACAAGTACTTCAGCGAGCGCAAGGAAGAAGAGTCGCAGCGTCTGGTCGCCGAGCAGGGCGAGACCTCCGACATCCTCGACGTGCTGCGCGTCCTGATCGACATCCGCAACGGTATCGGAACGGTCGACGATATCGATCATCTCGGTAACCGTCGCGTGCGTTCGGTCGGCGAAATGGCGGAGAACACCTTCCGCATCGGTCTCGTCCGCGTCGAGCGCGCGGTTCGCGAGCGCCTGTCGCTGGCTGAATCCGAAGGCCTGACCCCGCAGGAACTGATCAACGCCAAGCCGGTTGCGGCAGCGGTGAAGGAATTCTTCGGTTCGTCGCAGCTCTCGCAGTTCATGGATCAGAACAACCCGCTTTCGGAAGTCACCCACAAGCGCCGCGTGTCGGCACTTGGACCAGGTGGCCTGACCCGTGAGCGCGCCGGTTTCGAAGTCCGCGACGTGCACCCGACCCATTACGGTCGCGTCTGCACCATCGAAACGCCGGAAGGCCCGAACATCGGCCTGATCAACTCGCTGGCCGTGTACGCCCGCACCAACTCGTACGGCTTCCTCGAGACGCCGTATCGCAAGGTCGAGAGCGGCAAGGTCACCGACAAGGTCGATTACCTCTCCGCGATCGAAGAGGGCGACCACGTGATCGCGCAGGCGAACTCGCCCCTGACGAAGGAAGGCAAGTTCATCGAAGACTTCGTCTCCTGCCGCTTCCGCGGTGAGTCGGAGCTGCGTCCGTCGGCCGAGATCAACTACATGGACGTCTCGCCGATGCAGACCGTATCGGTCGCAGCGGCGCTCGTGCCCTTCCTCGAGCACGATGATGCGAACCGCGCCCTCATGGGTGCGAACATGCAGCGTCAGGCCGTCCCGACGCTGCGCAGCCAGAAGCCGCTCGTCGGCACGGGCATCGAGCGCGCCGTGGCGCGTGACTCGGGCGTTACCGTGTCCGCCAAGCGTGGCGGTGTCATCGACCAGGTCGATGCCGCCCGTATCGTCGTGCGCGCGAACGAATCGGAAGTGGACGAGAACGACGCCGGCGTCGATATCTACACGCTGACCAAGTACACCCGCTCCAACCAGAACACCAACCTCAACCAGCGTCCGCTGGTCAATGTGGGTGACGTGGTGGCAGTGGGCGACACCCTGGCGGACGGTTCCTCGACCGACCTCGGTGAGCTCGCGCTCGGCCAGAACATGCTCGTCGCGTTCATGCCGTGGAATGGCTACAACTTCGAAGACTCGATCCTCATCTCCGAGCGCGTGGTCCAGGAAGATCGTTACACCTCGATCCACATCGAGGAAATGACCTGCATCGCCCGCGACACGAAGCTGGGTGCGGAAGAAATCACCGCGGATATCCCGAACGTCGGCGAGCAGGCCCTGGCCCGTCTCGACGAGTCCGGCATCGTCTACATCGGTGCGGAAGTGAAGGCAGGCGACATCCTCGTCGGCAAGGTCACGCCGAAGGGCGAAAGCCAGCTCACGCCGGAAGAAAAGCTGCTCCGCGCCATCTTCGGCGAGAAGGCCTCGGACGTTAAGGACAGCTCGCTGCGCGTGCCCCCGGGCATGGACGGCAATGTCATCGACGTGCAGGTCTTCACCCGCGACGGTATCGAGAAGGACAAGCGCGCCAAGCAGATCGAAGAGACCGAACTGAAGCGGATCCGCAAGGATCTCGACGACCAGTTCCGCATCCTCGAGAGCGCCATCTATGCGCGTATGCGTTCGCAGCTCGTCGGCAAGTCCGCCATGAGCGGCCCGGGCGGTCTCAAGCGCGGCACCGTCATCGACGATGCCTACCTCGATACCCTCAAGAAAGACGACTGGTTCAAGATCAACGTCAAGGAAGAGGAAGTCTCGGAGTTCCTCGAGCGCGCGGCCGACCAGGTCAAGCGTCATCGCGAGGCCTTCGACAAGCGCTTCAAGGAGAAGCAGGGCAAGATCACCCAGGGCGACGACCTCGCACCGGGCGTGCTCAAGATGGTCAAGGTCTACCTTGCCGTTAAGCGCCGTATCCAGCCGGGTGACAAGATGGCTGGCCGCCACGGCAATAAGGGTGTCGTGTCGATGATCGTTCCGGTCGAAGACATGCCGTTCTCCGCCGACGGTCGTCCGGTCGACATCTGCCTGAACCCGCTGGGCGTGCCTTCGCGTATGAACATCGGTCAGATTCTCGAGGTCCATCTGGGCTGGGCCGCCAAGGGCCTGGGCCACAAGATCGCGGCGATGATCGAAGCCAACGAGAAGCCGGCCAAGCTGCGCGAGTTCCTCGACGAGGTCTACAACCACGGTAACGCCGGTGCGGAAGGCGCGGTACGTCACGTCGACCTCAAGTCGATGACGGATGCCGAGATCATCCAGCTGGCCGACAACCTGCGCGACGGCGTCCCGATGGCCACCCCGGTCTTCGACGGTGCGGAAGAGACCGAGATCAAGCACATGCTGAAGCTCGCCGATCTGCCGGAATCCGGCCAGACGATGCTCTACGACGGTCGTACCGGCGAGGCGTTCGATCGCCCGATCACCGTGGGCTACATGCACATGCTGAAGCTGAACCACCTCGTCGACGACAAGATGCACGCGCGTTCGACGGGTCCGTACTCGCTCGTTACCCAGCAGCCGCTGGGCGGCAAGGCGCAGTTCGGTGGTCAGCGCTTCGGCGAAATGGAAGTCTGGGCGCTGGAAGCTTATGGCGCGGCTTACACCCTGCAGGAAATGCTCACCGTTAAGTCGGATGACGTGCAGGGCCGTAACCAGATGTACAAGAACATTGTCGACGGCAACCACGAAATGGCGGCAGGCATGCCGGAATCCTTCAACGTGCTCGTGAAGGAAATCCGCTCGCTCGCCATCGATATCGAGTTGGAAGAGATCAAGTGATCGTCGCGGCTACCGGAGATTACGCATGAAAGACCTGCTCAATCTGTTCAACCAGCAGCGACAGACGCTGGACTTCGACGCGATCAAGATCGCCCTGGCCTCGCCGGAGCTGATCCGTTCGTGGTCGTACGGTGAAGTCAAGAAGCCGGAAACCATCAACTACCGCACGTTCAAGCCTGAGCGTGATGGTCTGTTCTGCGCGGCCATCTTTGGCCCGATCAAGGACTACGAGTGCCTGTGCGGCAAGTACAAGCGCATGAAGCACCGTGGTGTGGTCTGCGAAAAGTGCGGCACCGAGGTCACCCTGGCCAAGGTCCGTCGCGAGCGCATGGGCCACATCGAGCTGGCCAGCCCGACCGCGCACATCTGGTTCCTGAAGTCGCTGCCTTCGCGCATCGGCCTCATGCTGGACATGACGCTGCGTGACATCGAGCGCATCCTGTACTTCGAAGCGTTCGTCGTTATCGATCCAGGCCTGACCGCGCTCGAGCGCGGCCAGCTGCTCAGCGAAGACCAGTACCTGGAAGCCACCGAAGAGCACGGCGACGAGTTCGATGCCCGCATGGGTGCCGAGGCCGTCTACGAGCTGCTGAAGAGCCTCGACCTGCCGGGCGAAGTCATTCGCCTGAAGGAAGAGATCACGGCGACCAATTCCGAGACCAAGCTGAAGCGCCTCACCAAGCGCGTGAAGCTGATCGAGGCGTTCCTCGAGTCTGGCAACAAGCCGGAATGGATGGTCATGACCGTCCTTCCCGTGCTGCCGCCCGACCTTCGCCCGCTGGTCCCGCTGGACGGCGGTCGCTTCGCGACCTCCGACCTCAACGACCTGTACCGCCGCGTCATCAACCGTAACAACCGCCTGAAGCGCCTGCTCGAACTCGCTGCGCCGGACATCATCGTCCGCAACGAGAAGCGCATGCTGCAGGAATCGGTCGATGCGCTGCTCGACAACGGCCGTCGCGGTCGTGCCATCACCGGCACGAACAAGCGCGCGCTGAAGTCGCTGGCCGACATGATCAAGGGCAAGCAGGGTCGCTTCCGCCAGAACCTGCTCGGCAAGCGCGTCGACTACTCGGGCCGTTCGGTCATCGTGGTCGGCCCGACGCTGCGCCTGCACCAGTGCGGCCTGCCGAAGAAGATGGCGCTCGAGCTGTTCAAGCCCTTCATCTTCGCCAAGCTGCAGGCTCGTGGTGAAGCCACGACCATCAAGGCCGCGAAGAAGCTCGTCGAGCGCGAAGAAGCGCAGGTGTGGGACATCCTGGAAGACGTGATCCGCGAACATCCGGTCATGCTCAACCGTGCCCCGACCCTGCATCGCCTCGGCATCCAGGCGTTCGAGCCGGTCCTCATCGAAGGCAAGGCGATCCAGCTGCATCCGCTCGTGTGTACGGCATTCAACGCCGACTTCGACGGTGACCAGATGGCCGTCCACGTGCCGCTGTCGATTGAGGCACAGCTCGAAGCCCGCGCGCTCATGATGTCGTCGAACAACATCCTGTCGCCGGCGAACGGCGAGCCGATCATCGTGCCGTCGCAGGACGTCGTGCTCGGCCTGTACTACATGACCCGCGAACTGATCAACGTGAAGGGCGCCGGCATGGTGTTCGCCAACGTTGCGGAAGTGCGTCGTGCGTACGACAACCGCGCCGTCGAGCTGCACGCCAAGGTCAAGGTCCGCATCCACATCACCGAGCAGGACGAAGAGGGTGCAACCTCCTCGCGTACCGCCATCGTCGATACGACGGTCGGCCGTGCCCTGCTGATGGAAATCATCCCGGAGGGCCTGCCGTTCGCGCTGGTCAATACCGAGCTGACCAAGAAGAACATCTCGCGCCTGATCAACCAGAGCTACCGTCTGCTCGGCCTGAAGGAATCGGTCGTGTTCGCCGACAAGCTGATGTACACCGGCTTCCGTTTCGCGACGCGCGCCGGTATCTCCATCGGTATCGACGACATGAAGATCCCGGCTGAGAAGAAGGGCATCCTCGAGGAAGCCGAGAAGGAAGTCGTCGAGATCCAGGAGCAGTACCAGTCGGGTCTCGTGACCGCTGGCGAGCGCTACAACAAGGTCGTCGACATCTGGTCCCGCACCAACGAACTCGTCGCCAAGGCGATGATCGACGGTATCGGTACCGAGAAGGTCCAGGACGCCGACGGCAAGACGGTCAACCAGAAGTCCATGAACTCGCTGTACATCATGGCGGACTCCGGTGCGCGTGGTAGCGCGGCCCAGATCCGTCAGCTGGCGGGTATGCGTGGCCTGATGGCTCGTCCGGATGGCTCGATCATCGAGACGCCCATCAAGGCGAACTTCCGTGAAGGCCTGAACGTGCTGCAGTACTTCAACTCCACCCACGGTGCCCGTAAGGGTCTCGCGGATACGGCGCTGAAGACCGCGAACTCCGGTTACCTCACCCGTCGTCTCGTCGACGTGGCGCAGGACGTCGTCATCACCGAGCACGATTGCGGCACGGAAGACGGCGTCATGATGTCCCCGATCGTCGAAGGCGGTGACGTGGTCGAGCCGTTGCGCGATCGCGTGCTCGGTCGCGTCGTGGTCGAGGACGTCTACGCCCCCGGCGACGACGACCAGGCCATCGTGACCCGCGACACGCTGCTCGACGAGTACCTGGTCGACAAGCTCGACAAGGCCAGCGTGCAGTTGATCAAGGTGCGTTCGCCGATCACCTGCCGTGCCAGCCATGGCGTGTGCGCCCTGTGCTACGGCCGCGATCTTGCTCGTGGTCACCTGGTCAACATGGGTGAGGCCGTGGGTGTGGTCGCCGCTCAGTCGATCGGTGAGCCGGGTACCCAGCTGACGATGCGTACGTTCCACATCGGTGGTGCGGCGTCTCGTGCGGCGGCAGTCGATAACGTCACGATCCGTACGACCGGTGCGCTGAAGTTCAACAACCTGAAGTCGGTCGAGCACAGCCAGGGTCACCTGGTCGCCGTCTCGCGTTCGGGCGAAGTCAGCGTCATCGACTCGAACGGTCGCGAGCGCGAGCGTTACAAGGTGCCTTACGGCGCGACCATCGCGGTGAAGGATGGCGACCCGGTCAAGTCCGGCCAGACCGTGGCCAACTGGGATCCGCATACCCATCCGATCGTCACGGAAGTGGCCGGTGTGGTCCGCTTCATCGACTTCATCGACGGTATCACCGTGCAGTCGCAGACGGACGATCTGACCGGCCTCGAGTCGGCGGTGGTGACCGATCCGAAGCGTCGCGGTACGCAGGCCAAGGATCTGCGCCCGATCGTTCGCCTGGAAGACAGCAAGGGCCGTGAGCTCAAGCTGCCGGGCACGGACATCGCGGCACAGTACTTCCTGCCGGCCGGTGCGATCGTGTCGATCCAGAACGGTACCGAAGTGGGCGTGGGCGACGTTGTCGCTCGTATCCCGCAGGAAACCTCGAAGACCCGCGACATCACCGGTGGTCTGCCGCGCGTTGCCGATCTGTTCGAAGCCCGCAAGCCGAAGGAGCCGGCGATCCTCGCGGAGCGCTCGGGTATCGTCAGCTTCGGCAAGGACACCAAGGGCAAGCAGCGCCTGATCATCAAGGACGTGGACGGTAACGAGCACGAGGAGCTGATTCCCAAGTGGCGTCAGGTCATCGTCTTCGAAGGCGAGCATGTGGAGAAGGGCGAAACCGTCGTCGACGGCGAGCCGAATCCGCATGACATCCTGCGTTTGCTGGGTGTCGAGCCGCTGGCGTCGTACCTGGTCAAGGAAATCCAGGACGTCTACCGCCTGCAGGGCGTGAAGATCAACGACAAGCACATCGAAGCGATCATTCGCCAGATGCTGCGCAAGGTCGAGATCACCGAGGCAGGCGACAGCACCTACCTGCGCGGTGAGCAGATCGAGCGCGTCCGGATGAACGAGGAAAACGATCGCGCCGAGAAGCGGGGCGAGCGTCGTACCGGGTTCGAGTCCATCCTGCTGGGTATCACCAAGGCGTCGCTGGCCACCGAGTCGTTCATTTCGGCGGCTTCGTTCCAGGAAACCACCCGCGTCCTTACCGAAGCGGCGGTTCGTGGCACCCGCGACACGTTGCGTGGCCTGAAGGAAAATGTTATTGTTGGACGGCTAATCCCTGCGGGTACGGGTCTGGCATACCACGCATCGCGTCGTAGCCAGGGCGGCCTGACGGCCTCGGAGCTCGAAACCCTCTCGGGTTCGGCACCGGTCGTCACGTTCGAAGAGGCCTCCGCCGGGTCCAACGATAGCGCCGAGTAAAGCCTTCCAAGGCCTTGCTTTACATACGAAATGAGGTGCAAGGAAGCGCCTCGTGTTCGGAATCACGGACGATGGGCGCCCTCCCGCTCGGCGGGAGGCGCACGTCAACAACGCTTATCTGGCGGGCCGATCATTCGGTCTGCCTTTATGTTTCTCAGGAATAGCTTCGCATGACGACAGTCAACCAGTTGGTTCGCAAAGCCCGCAGCCCGAAGGCGTACAAGAGCGCGTCGCCGGCCCTGCAGAGCAGCCCGCAGCGTCGCGGCGTCTGCACGCGCGTTTACACGACCACCCCGAAGAAGCCGAACTCGGCGCTGCGTAAGGTTGCCAAGGTGCGCCTCACCAACGGTTTCGAAGTCATCAGCTACATCGGTGGCGAAGGTCATAATCTCCAGGAGCATTCGGTGGTCCTGATCCGCGGCGGTCGCGTCAAGGATCTCCCGGGTGTGCGTTACCACACGGTTCGCGGCAGTCTCGACTGCGCCGGCGTGACCAAGCGTCGCAAGTCGCGCTCGAAGTACGGCGCCAAGCGCCCGAAGAGCTGAGCAAAGGACAAGAATTATGTCGCGTAAAGGTTCCCATCCCGCCCGTGTGGTCCTCCCGGACCCGAAGCACGGAAGCCAGCTGATTGCCCGCTTCATCAATATGGTGATGAAGTCCGGTAAGAAGTCCGTTGCCGAATCCATTGTGTACGGCGCCCTCCAGCACATCAGCGAAAAGCATGGTGAGCCGGTGCAGCTCGTTGAGAAGGCCCTGGGCAACATCGCCCCGGCCGTCGAAGTGAAGTCGCGTCGCGTTGGTGGTGCTACGTACCAGGTGCCGGTCGAAGTTCGTCCGGGCCGTCGTATGGCGCTTGCCATGCGCTGGGTGATCGACGCAGCGCGCAAGCGCGGCGAGACGTCCATGCCGCGCAAGCTGGCCGCCGAACTGCTCGAAGCCTCGGAATCCCGTGGCGGCGCCGTCAAGAAGCGCGAAGAAACGCATCGTATGGCAGAGGCCAACAAGGCCTTCTCGCATTACCGCTGGTAATTACTACAGCTTCAGATTGAGGAAAGACCGTGGCACGCACCACTCCCATCGAGCGCTACCGCAACTTCGGCATCATGGCTCACATCGATGCCGGCAAGACCACGACCACGGAGCGCATCCTGTTCTACACCGGTGTCAGTCATAAGATTGGCGAGGTGCATGACGGTGCGGCGACGATGGACTGGATGGAGCAGGAGCAGGAGCGCGGCATCACCATCACTTCCGCTGCCACGACGGCATTCTGGAAGGGCATGGATCGTTCGCTGCCCGAGCACCGCTTCAACATCATCGACACCCCGGGACACGTCGACTTCACCATCGAAGTGGAGCGTTCGCTCCGCGTGCTCGACGGTGCGGTGTTCGTGCTCTGCGCCGTGGGTGGTGTGCAGCCGCAGTCCGAGACCGTCTGGCGTCAGGCCAACCGGTACAAGGTTCCGCGCATTGCGTTCGTCAACAAGATGGACCGCACGGGTGCGAACTTCTACAAGGTAGTCGAGCAGCTGAAGTCCCGCCTTGGTGCCAATCCGGTGCCGATGCAGGTGCCGATCGGCGCCGAAGATAATTTCGACGGCGTGATCGATCTCCTCAAGATGAAGGCGATCAACTGGGACATGGAGTCCCAGGGCATGAAGTTCGAGTACAAGGAAATTCCGGCTGAGCTTCTCGAAAAGGCGCAGGAAGATCGCATCAAGATGATCGAAGCCGCCGCGGAAGCGACGGAAGAGTACATGGACAAGTACCTCGGCGGCGAAGAGCTGACCGAGCTCGAGATCATCGAAGGTCTGCGTCTGCGCACCCTGCGCAGCGAGATCATTCCCGTTCTGTGCGGCACCGCATTCAAGAACAAGGGCGTCCAGGCCATGCTCGACGCGGTGGTCAATCTGCTCCCGTCGCCGCTCGACCGTCCGCCGGTCGAAGGTATCGACGAGAACGAGCAGCCGGACACCCGCGAAGCGAAGGACGATGCTCCGTTCTCGGCGCTTGCGTTCAAGATCATGACCGATCCGTTCGTCGGCGCGCTGACGTTCTTCCGTGTCTATTCGGGCACGCTGAACGCCGGTGACCCGGTGTACAACCCGGTCAAGTCGAAGAAAGAGCGTATCGGCCGCATGCTGCAGATGCACGCCAACGAGCGTCACGAACTTAAGGAAGTCCGCGCTGGCGATATCGCCGCGGCGGTTGGCCTCAAGGACGTCACGACCGGTGACACGCTCTGCGCACAGGATCACATCATCACCCTGGAGCGCATGTCGTTCCCGGAGCCGGTGATCTCGATGGCGGTCGAGCCGAAGACCAAGTCGGACCAGGAAAAGATGGGTGTCGCCCTCGGCCGTCTGGCCGCGGAAGATCCGTCGTTCCGCGTCAAGACGGACGAAGAGTCGGGCCAGACGATCATCTCGGGCATGGGCGAGCTTCACCTGGATATCCTGGTGGACCGCATGCGTCGCGAGTTCAACGTCGAAGCCAACGTCGGCAAGCCGCAGGTGGCTTACCGCGAGACGATTCAGGCTCAGGACGTCAAGTCGGACTACAAGCACGCCAAGCAGTCCGGTGGTAAGGGTCAGTACGGTCACGTCGTGATCGAGCTCTCGCCGATCACCGATGCCGATCGTGCCGATCCGAAGATCGCCCCGTCGATCAAGGACGACTTCCTCTTCATCAACGACATCTCCGGTGGCGTGATTCCGAAGGAATTCATCCCGTCGGTCGAGAAGGGTCTGCGCGAAACGATCACCAGCGGTCCGCTCGCGGGCTTCCCGGTCGTCAACGTGAAGGTCAAGCTCGTCTTCGGTTCGTACCACGACGTCGATTCGTCGGAAATGGCGTTCAAGCTCGCCTCCTCGATGGCGTTCAAGCAGGGCTTTGCGAAGGCCAAGCCGGTACTGCTCGAGCCGATCATGAAGGTCGAAGTCGTGACGCCGGAAGACTACGTCGGTGACGTGATGGGCGATATCTCGCGCCGTCGCGGCATGCTGACCGGTCAGGAAGAAACGCCGTCGGGCAAGACCATCAACGCGATGATCCCGCTCGGTGAGATGTTCGGTTATGCGACCACGATTCGTTCGCTGTCGCAGGGTCGCGCCACGTTCACGATGGAATTCGACCATTACGAGCCGGCGCCCAGCAACATCGCAGAGCAGGTCATGAAGAAGTCCTGATCGGGACTTCTTCTTCAAAACATATAACGTTCTCCTCGAGGTTTTAGGTCATGGCAAAGGGTAAGTTCGAGCGCAAGAAGCCGCACGTCAACGTCGGCACCATCGGTCACGTCGATCACGGCAAGACCACGCTGACCGCAGCACTGACGAAGATCGGTGCAGAGCGTTTCGGCGGCGAGTTCAAGGACTACGGTTCGATCGACGCTGCGCCGGAAGAGAAGGCACGCGGCATCACGATCTCGACGGCCCACGTCGAATATGAATCGCCGATGCGCCACTACGGCCACGTCGATTGCCCGGGACATGCTGACTACGTCAAGAACATGATCACCGGTGCGGCGCAGATGGACGGCGCGATCCTGGTGTGCTCGGCTGCTGACGGCCCGATGCCGCAGACGCGTGAGCACATCCTGCTGTCGCGTCAGGTCGGCGTGCCGTACATCGTCGTGTTCCTGAACAAGGCCGACATGGTCGACGACGCCGAGCTGCTCGAGCTGGTCGAGATGGAAGTCCGTGAACTGCTGTCGAAGTACGAGTTCCCGGGCGACGACACCCCGATCATCCACGGTTCGGCCCGTCTTGCTCTTGATGGCGACCAGTCGGAAATCGGCGTCCCGTCGATCGTCAAGCTGGTCGACGCACTCGACAGCTGGATTCCCGAGCCGGTGCGCGTGATCGACAAGCCGTTCCTGCTGCCGGTGGAAGACGTGTTCTCCATCTCCGGTCGCGGCACCGTGCTGACCGGTCGCGTCGAGCGCGGTATCGTCAAGGTGGGTGATGCGGCCGAAGTGGTTGGCCTGAAGGACACCCAGCAGACGACCGTGACGGGCGTGGAAATGTTCCGCAAGCTGCTCGACCAGGGTCAGGCCGGTGACAACGTCGGCGTGCTGGTCCGCGGCCTGAAGCGCGAAGACGTCGAGCGCGGCCAGGTGCTGGCTGCTCCGAAGTCGGTCACGCCGCACACCGAGTTCGAGGGTGAGGTGTACATCCTGTCGAAGGACGAGGGTGGCCGTCACACGCCGTTCTTCAGCAACTATCGCCCGCAGTTCTACTTCCGTACCACGGACGTGACCGGTTCGATCAAGCTGCCGGAAGGCGTCGAGATGGTGATGCCGGGCGACAACGTGAAGATCAATGTCACGCTGGGCTTCCCGATCGCCATGGACGAAGGCCTGCGTTTCGCGATCCGTGAAGGCGGTCGTACCGTCGGCGCCGGCGTCGTGGCAAAGATCAACAAGTAAGAAGATCGCCGGGGCAGGGTGACCTGCCCGGGTATCGAAAAACGGAGGCCTTCGGGCCTCCTTTTTTTTGCTCATCATGAAGCACGCGGGTCTGGCACACCTGGCTCGCCTTCGGCCTCGCTGGCTCGGCTTCGCCATCGCCTTCTACACTTGGGCGTCTCGCGGGTAGACCTTGGTGCCCACCCTCGCTGCTCAGACAGTCCTCCGCGTTTCGTACCGGAAGGCCGCTAACGCGGCCCATGTGCTTATTTGGCCTGCGGCCGCTCCACTTGTCCGGAACTCGCATCGAGGGTGGACACCAAGGTCTCTCACGACGATACGGTTAGCTGGACGGAGAGCCAACAGCCAAAGCGGCGTTGCTTCGTCGGCTCGACCCGCAAGAACCTCAGGGTTCGGAAGAGTCTTCGGTGCCCACCCTCGAGGCGAGTTCCCGCCAAGTGGAGCGGCCGTAGGCCAAATAAGAACACGGGCCGCGGTAGCGGCCTTCCGGTACGAAACGCGAAGGGGTGTCTGAGCAGCGAGGGTGGGCACCGAAGGCTCTGCGCCGTCCGTCCAGGCACCGAAGGCTCTGCGCTGCCATGGCCGGGGTGCCTCTGTATGCGAACGATGATCGGAGGTGGCGGCAACCGGGCTTTCGCCGATGAATCGGCTCCTACACTTTTTCGCCCAAAAGGGTTCCCTTTCTGGAAGGAATCCGATATATTCGTCGGGTTATATCAGTCGAGTGCCCTTCACGGGCGCCGACACACAGCGAAATGAGGTGCACGGAATGTGCTTCGAGTTCGCAGGCAAGGATGCCGGGTAGAGTGCCAACGGGCCACGGGGCGGAAGCTCTGTTGACCCAATTCGTTGTGTATTCTATACTTTTCTGTCTGGGCAGGCCGATGACTCGGTCTGCCTGTACTTTTCGGGTCATTCCGGGCGGTTTTACCGTTCCAGGGTGGCCCGTTGCGGCACCCGTAGTTAGGTAATTGGGTTGTGCGGGGTGGCGAGAAGCCATTCCGAATCACAAGAACGTTCTTTCGATAACAGGACACGGTTTTTATGGCGAACCAAAAGATTCGCATTCGGCTCAAGGCGTTCGATCATCGTCTGATCGATCGTTCGGCCAGCGAGATCGTCGAGACGGCTAAGCGCACTGGCGCGACGGTCCTCGGCCCGATCCCCCTGCCGACCAAGATTGAGCGCTACACCATTCTGGTGTCGCCGCACGTCGATAAAGATGCCCGCGACCAGTACGAAACCCGTACTCACAAGCGCGTTCTTGACATCATCGACCCCAACGACAAAACCGTGGACGCGCTCATGAAGCTCGATCTTGCGGCTGGCGTTGACGTGCAGATCAAGCTCGGCTGAGCGGAATAAAGGATACGAAAATGAGTATCGGACTGGTTGGCCGCAAATGCGGCATGAGCCGGCTCTTCACCGAAGACGGCCGCTCGATTCCGGTGACGCTGATTGAAGCGACCCCGAATCGTGTGACGCAGGTGAAGACCGAAGAAAACGACGGCTACAGCGCGGTGCAGGTTACGACCGGCGTCAAGCGCGCGTCGCTGTTGACAGGCCCCGCAAAGGGTCATTACGCCAAGGCCAAGGTCGAGCCGGGTCGCGGTCTGTGGGAATTCCGCGTGTCCGCGGAAGACGCAGGCAAGTACGCGATCGGCACCGAGATCAAGGCTGACGACGTGTTCACCGTCGGTCAGACGGTCGACGTCGCAGGCGTGTCGAAGGGTAAGGGTTTCCAGGGCACCATCAAGCGTCACCATTTTAAGATGGGCGATGCCACGCACGGTAACTCGCTGTCGCATCGCGCCCCTGGCTCGATCGGTCAGCGCCAGACGCCGGGCCGCGTGTTCCCTGGTAAGAAGATGTCGGGCCACATGGGCGCGGTCAACCGCACCCAGCAGGGTCTCGAAGTTGTCAAGGTCGACGCCGAGCGCCACCTGATCGCTGTCAAGGGCGCAGTCCCTGGCGCGCCGGGCGGTGACGTCGTGATTCGTCCGACGACCAAGGGCTGAGGAGAGACGCCATGGAACTCAACGTTATTGGCGCCAAGGCGCTCACCGTGTCGGACGACGTGTTCGACGGCGAGTACAAGAAGGCCCTCGTGCACCAGGTCGTCACCGCCTATCAGGCGGCTGGCCGTGCCGGTACGAAGGCTCAGCTGTCTCGCGGTCAGATGTCCGGTACGACCAAGAAGTTCAAGAAGCAGAAGGGCGGCGGTGCTCGTCACGGCGATTACCGCGCTCCGATCTTCGTCGGTGGTGGTAGGACGTTCGCGGCCAAGCCGCGTAGCTTCGAGCAGAAGGTCAACCGCAAGGCTTATCGTGTCGCGATCCGTTCGATCGTTGCCGAGCTGACCCGTCAGGGTCGCCTTAAGGTCGTCTCCGAGCTGTCGATGGAAGCCCCGAGCACCAAGGGCATGATCGCCAAGCTCGCCGAGCTCGAAGTCAAGGGTCGGGTACTGCTGGTGTCGGAAGACGCCACCGAAGCGCTCTACCTGTCCGCCCGCAACATTCCGTACATCCACGTCGTCGACGTTCTGGCCCTGAATCCGGTCAGCCTCGTTGGTAGCGACTTCGTCATCATGACGGTGGAAGCGGTCAAGAAGGTCGAGGAGTGGCTCGCATGAGCACCGAACGCACGCTCAATACGCTTCGCGCGCCGCACATCTCTGAGAAGTCGGCACGCCTCGCTGAGAATAACCAGTACGTATTCGTCGTGGCGCCTGAGGCGACCAAGGCCGATGTCCGTGCAGCGGTGGAACACCTCTTCGACGTCAAAGTCGTGGACGTGAACCTCGTTAACACAAAGGGCAAGGTCAAGTCGTTCCGCTTTCGCACTGGCAACCGCCAGGGCAAGCGTAAGGCCTACGTGCGCCTCGCCGACGGTCACACGATCGACGTGTCGGCCAAGGCCTGAGCCAGGAGTTGAATTGAGATGGCACTGATCACTCACAAGCCGACCTCCCCGGGACGCCGCGACGCTGTCAGCGTGCGGACCGAAGGTCTGCACAAGGGCGCACCTTACGCGCCCCTGACCGAATCGCAGTCGAAGACGGGTGGACGCAACCACTACGGTCGCATCACCACGCGTCATCGCGGCGGCGGTCATAAGCAGGCATACCGCATCATCGATTTCAAGCGCGACAAGGAAGGCATTGCCGCCGTTGTCGAGCGTCTTGAATACGACCCGAACCGCACCGCGCACATTGCGCTGCTGTGCTACGCCGACGGCGAGCGCCGCTACATCATCGCGCCGAAGGGCGTGGCGGTGGGTGACCGTCTCGTGTCGGGCTCCGACTCCCCGATCAAGCCGGGCAACTGCCTGCCGCTTCGTTCGATCCCGGTCGGTTCGACGATCCACTGCATCGAGATGAAGCCGGGCAAGGGTGCGCAGATCGCGCGTTCCGCCGGTGCATCGGTCCAGCTGGTCGCTCGTGAGCAGGGTTATGCAACGCTGCGCCTTCGCTCCGGCGAAATGCGTCGCGTACCGGTTGAATGCCGCGCCACCATTGGTGAAGTCGGCAACTCCGAGCACAGCCTGCGCAAGCTCGGCAAGGCCGGTAAGAAGCGCTGGGCGGGTATCCGTCCCTACGGTTCGCGGCGTGGTGATGAACCCGGTCGACCATCCGCATGGCGGTGGTGAAGGTAAGACCTCTGGCGGCCGTCACCCGGTCAGCCCGTGGGGTACCCCGACCAAGGGTTACAAGACGCGTAACAACAAGCGCACCCAGCAGTTCATCGTGCGTCGTCGCAAGTAATTAGGAAACGATCATGCCGCGCTCTCTAAAAAAAGGTCCGTTCGTCGACCTGCACCTCGTGAAAAAGGTGGAAGCCGCCGTTTCCGCCAATAACAAGCGTCCGATCAAGACCTGGTCGCGTCGTTCGATGATTCTGCCGGAGATGGTCGGTCTGACCATCGCCATCCACAACGGCCGCCAGCACGTGCCTGTGTTGATCAACGAGAACATGGTCGGGCACAAGCTCGGCGAGTTCGCGGTGACCCGCACGTACAAGGGTCACGCCGGCGACAAGAAGGGCAAGTGATGAGCACTGAAGCCAAAGCGATCCTGCGCAGCGCCCGCATCTCGGCGCAGAAGGCACGCCTGGTGGCTGACCTGGTCCGCGGTATGCCCGTAGGCCGAGCCAGCGACGTGCTCGCCTTTACCAATAAGAAGGCCGCTCACCTTGTTCGCAAGGTGCTGCTCTCCGCCGTCGCCAACGCCGAAAACAATCTCGGCGCCGACGTTGACGAGCTGAAGGTCGTTCGCATCTTCGTGGACGAAGGTCCGGCGATGAAGCGTATGTACGCCCGCGCCAAAGGCCGCGGTTCGCGCATCCTGAAGCGCACCAGCCACGTTACTGTGGTTGTTGGCAACTGACTGGGGTAAGACACGATGGGTCATAAAGTACATCCCACCGGTATCCGCCTCGGCATTGCCAAGGACTGGAACTCGAAGTGGTACGCCAATAAGGGCGAATACGCGGTGTATCTGCAGGCTGACCTCAAGGTCCGCGAGATGCTCCGTAAGAAGCTCGCCGCCGCCGGTATCTCGAAGATCCAGATCGAGCGCCCGGCCAAGACTGCCCGCGTGACGATCCACACCGCCCGTCCGGGCGTGGTGATCGGCAAGAAGGGCGAGGACATCGAGAAGCTGCGTAAGGAAGTCACCGACATGATGGGCGTTCCGACGCACATCAACGTCAGTGAAGTCCGGAAGCCGGAGCTCGATGCCCAGCTTGTCGCAGAATCCATCGCTCAGCAGCTCGAGCGTCGCATCATGTTCCGCCGCGCCATGAAGCGCTCGGTCGGCAACGCGATGCGCCTCGGTGCCCTGGGCATCAAGATCAACGTTTCCGGCCGTCTGAATGGCGCCGAGATCGCTCGCTCCGAGTGGGCCCGTGAAGGTCGTGTTCCGCTGCATACCCTGCGTGCGGATATCGACTACGGCACCGCCGAAGCCAAGACCCAGTACGGCATCATCGGTGTCAAGGTATGGGTCTATAAGGGCGAGATCTTCGATCTGGCAGCAGCTACCGCCGAGTCGAAGGAAGAACAGCAGCCTCAGCAGTCGCGCCGCGATGGTGGTGAAAACCGCCGCGAGCGGACGGCCAAGTAAGGAGCGTTGCCATGTTGCAACCTAAGCGTACCAAGTACCGCAAGATGCATAAGGGTCGTAATGACGGCCTTGCATTCACTTCCAACCTCGTGAGCTTCGGCGAGTACGGCCTCAAGGCGACGACGCACGGTCAGTTGACCGCGCGTCAGATCGAAGCGGCCCGTCGTTGCATCACGCGCTTCGTCAAGCGTGGCGGCAAGCTCTGGATCCGCGTGTTCCCGGACAAGCCGATCACCCGTAAGCCCATCGAAGTTCGAATGGGTGCAGGTAAGGGTAGCGTCGAGTTCTGGGTCGCCCCGATCCAGCCTGGCCGCATGCTTTATGAAATCGAAGGTGTCGACGAGACGACGGCACGCGAAGCGTTCCGCCTGGCGGCAGCCAAGCTGTCCGTGCAGACTCAGTTCGTCTCAAGGGCGGTGATGTAATGGCCAGCAAAGATATCAACCAGAAGTCGGCGGACGAGCTCAAGCAGGATCTGCTGGACCTTCGCAAGGAGCAGTTCAATCTGCGCATGCAGAAAGGCTCCGGTCAGCTCACCCAGCCGCACCAGCTGCGCCGCGTTCGGCGTGACATCGCCCGCACGAAGTTCGTGCTCGGCGCTAAGAAGTAAGGACGGCGGACATGAGCGAAACCACGAAGACCGCGCGCACCCTTACGGGTCGCGTCATCAGCAACAAAATGAACCAGACCGTGACCGTGCTGATCGAGCGCCAGGTGCAGCATTGGCTGCTCGGCAAGATCATCCGTCGCTCCACGAAGCTTCACGCACATGACGAGACCGGTGCGAACGAAGGTGACCTGGTGCGCATCGCGGAATGCCGTCCGCTGTCGAAGACCAAGCATCACCGCGTGGTCGAAATCATCACGCGCGCTGAAGTCTAAGGAGATCTGCCATGATTCAGGTACAGAGCTCGCTTGCTGCAGCAGATAACAGCGGCGCGAAGGAAATGATGTGCATCAAGGTGCTCGGTGGCTCCAAGCGCCGTTATGCCAGCGTTGGCGATGTCATCAAGGTGACCATCAAGGACGCCATTCCTCGCGGTAAGGTCAAGAAGGGCGAGGTGTACAACGCCGTGGTGGTCCGTACCGCCAAGGGTGTGCGTCGCGCCGATGGCTCCGTTATCCGTTTCGACGGTAACGCTGCCGTCCTCCTCAACAATAAGCTCGAGCCGATCGGTACCCGTATTTTCGGGCCGGTCACCCGCGAGCTGCGCACCGAGAAGTTCATGAAGATCGTCTCGCTTGCGCCTGAAGTGCTCTGAGCGGAGGCCAGACATGAACCGTATCCGCAAGGGTGACAACGTCGTAGTCACCACCGGCAAGAACAAGGGGCAGCGCGGTGACGTGCTGCGTGTCGACGGCGAGCGCGTTGTCGTCTCGAACGTCAACCTCGTCAAGCGTCACACCAAGCCGAACCCCCAGGCCAACCAGCCTGGCGGTATCGTCGAGCGTGAAGCTTCGATCCATATCTCCAACGTACAGCTCTTCAACTCCGCCACGAACAAGGGCGAGCGCGCTGGCACCAAGACGCTCGAGGACGGGCGCAAAGTGCGCGTGTTCCGTTCTGGCGAAGTCGTTGACGTGTAAGGAACCGAAGTCATGACCCGCCTTGAAACGTTTTACAAAGAGTCGGTAATGTCGAAGCTCACTGAGCGCTTCGGTTACCAGAACGTCATGCAAGTCCCGCGCATCTCGAAGATCACGCTCAACATGGGCGTCGGCGAAGCAGCCGGTAACAAGAAGATCCTCGAGAACGCGGTCGCTGACATGACCAAGATCGCCGGCCAGAAGCCGATCACGACGAAGGCCCGCGTGTCGGTCGCCTCGTTCAAGATCCGCGACGGTTGGCCGATCGGTTGCAAGGTCACGCTGCGTCGTGCCCAGATGTGGGAATTCCTGGATCGCCTGATCAACATCTCGCTGCCGCGTACGCGCGACTTCCGTGGTGTCTCGGGCCGTGCTTTCGATGGCCGTGGTAACTACAACTTCGGCATCAAGGAACAGATCATTTTCCCGGAAATCGACTTCGATCAGGTTGATGCGCTGCGCGGTATGGATATCTCCATCACCACCACCGCCAAGACCGACGAAGAAGCCAAGGCGCTGCTGGAAGCTTTCAGCTTCCCGTTCCGCAACTGATTACAGGTAGAACATGGCTAAGACCTCGATGATCCAGCGCGATGTTAAGCGCACCAAGCTCGTCAAGAAGTTCGCTACCAAGCGTGCCGAACTGAAGGCGATCGTCCTGAACTCCACCGCCTCTTATGAAGAGAAGATGGAAGCTCAGACGAAGCTGCAGAAGCTCCCGCGTGATGCCAGCCCGTCGCGTCAGCGTAACCGCTGCGCACTGACCGGTCGTCCGCGTGGCGTCTACAGCAAGTTTGGCCTCGGTCGCAACAAGCTGCGCGAAGCCACCATGCGCGGCGATGTGCCGGGCCTGCGTAAGGCTAGCTGGTAAAAAACTCGCCATCGGCGGGGCAAGCTGTTATAGTCGTCGGTCTGCGCAACGCAGACCGACTTCTGTCGGCTTTACAATTTAAAGATTTCCGGTAATTCGGATATCGGTGCACTCTCAAGGGTTTTCTTATGAGCATGACTGATCCCATCGCCGATCTGTTTACGCGCATCCGTAATGGCCAGGCATCTGGCAAAGCGGTTGTTCGTATGCCGTCGTCGAAAATGAAGCTGGCCCTCGCGCAGCTCCTGCAGAAAGAGGGTTATATCCTCGACGCCCGTTCCGCTGATGAAGCGGGCAAGCCGGTCCTCGAGATCAAGCTGAAGTACTTCGAAGGCCTTCCGGCTATCGAAACCATCTCCCGTGTCAGCCGTTCCGGTCTCCGCGTCTACCGCGGCAAGGACGAGCTGCCGAAGGTCCTCGGCGGCCTGGGCATCTCCATCATCTCGACTTCCGCCGGTCTCCTGACCGACGCTCAGGCCCGTGCTAAGGGTCTTGGCGGCGAAGTCATCGGCCAGGTGGCGTAAGGAGTCCCGTATGTCACGTGTAGCCAAGTTGCCTATCAATCTCCCGAAGGGCGTCGAAATCTCGATCGCCAACGGTACTGTCTCCGTCAAGGGCCCGAAGGGCACCCTGACGACCCATGAGCTGCCGGGCGTTACGTTCCAGCAGGAAAATGGCGTCGCCACGGTCGTCCTCGCCGATGGCGCCGACGACAAGTTCGGTGGCACGGCTCGCGCCGTCGTCGCCAACATGGTCCAGGGCGTCACCGCTGGCTTCGAGAAGAAGCTCGAGCTGGTCGGCGTGGGTTATCGCGCACAGCTTGCCGGTAAGTCCGTCAACCTTTCGCTCGGTTTCTCGCACCCGGTGGTCTTCGAGGCGCCGGAAGGCATCACCATCGAAGTCCCGACGCAGACCGAAATCCTGATCAAGGGCGCTGACAAGCAGCTCGTGGGTCAGACGGCGGCGAAGATCCGTGCATTCCGTTCGCCGGAGCCTTACAAGGGCAAGGGCGTCCGTTACGCGGGCGAGAAGATCATCCTGAAGGAAGCCAAGAAGGCCTAATCGGTCTATCCGCTTCCTGGAGATAAAACGATGAACAAGAACGATTCCCGCCTGCGCCGCGCCAAGTCGACCCGCTCTCACATCCGTGAGCTCGCGGTTCACCGCCTTAGCGTGCACCGCACCGGTCAACACATTTACGCCCAGGTCTTCGCACCGAACGGCACCGTCGTGGCAGCCGCCTCGACCGTGCAGTCCGCGGTTGCTGAAGGTCTCAAGGGTACGAAGAACATGGAAGCCGCTACCACGGTAGGCCGCGTCGTTGCTGAGCGCGCCAAGGCCGCTGGCATCGAGTCTGTCGCGTTCGATCGCTCGGGTTTCCGCTATCACGGTCGCATCAAGGCTCTCGCCGATGCAGCGCGTGAAGCCGGCCTCAAGTTCTAAGAGGCGTCAGGCGACAACATCGGCTCTTCGGGGCCGGTGTTGCCCGATTTAGTTACTACAACTCCAAGCGGCGACCGAGCCGTAAACAGAAGTCCCGGCTAATTATCATTCCGGGCTATCAGGAAAAGAGATGTCCTCGACAGATCGCGAAAATTCAGATGGCATGCTTGAAAAGCTTATTGCCGTCAACCGCGTGGCCAAGACCGTCAAGGGTGGCCGCCAGATGAGCTTCACCGCGCTGACGGTTGTTGGCGACGGCGAAGGCCGCGTCGGTTTTGGTTATGGCAAGGCGCGTGAAGTGCCGGTCGCCATTTCCAAGGCCATGGAACGCGCCCGTCGCAACATGGTCACGATTGAACTGAACCAGGGCACGCTGTGGTACGCCATCAAGGCCAACCACGGTGCGGCTCGCGTCTACATGCAGCCCGCTTCCCAGGGTACCGGCGTCATCGCCGGCGGCGCCATGCGCGCTGTCCTCGAAGTGGTCGGTGTGAAGGACGTGCTCGCCAAGGCCGTCGGCTCGCGCAACCCGATCAACCTCGTCCGCGCGACGATCAAGGGTCTGCAGGCCGTCGCATCGCCGAAGCGCATCGCCGCCAAGCGTGGCAAGACGATCGAAGAGGTCCTCGGCAATGGCTAAGAACACCGAAACCGCCGCTGGCGGTACCGTCCGCGTCCGCCTGGTCAAAGGCCTGCGCGGTGTGCAGGGTCGTCATCGTCTGAGCGTGAAGGCCCTTGGCCTGAGCCACATCAACGATGTGCGCGAACTGAAGGATAGCCCGCAGGTCCGTGGCCTTATCAATAAGGTCTACTACCTGGTTCGGGTCGAGGAGTAAGAATCATGCGTCTTAACGATCTACGTCCCGGTAAGGGCGCTCGCAAAACCCGCACCCGCGTTGCTCGCGGTATTGGTTCCGGCCTCGGCAAGACTGCCGGCCGCGGCCATAAGGGTCAGCATGCACGTGCCGGTGGCACGCATCGCTACGGTTTCGAAGGCGGCCAGATGCCGCTGCAGCGTCGCCTCCCGAAGGTTGGCTTCCGCTCGCTGAAGAAGCGCGACACCGAAGAAGTGCGTCTGTACCAGCTCGCCGCCATCAAGACCGACACGATCGATCTGATCGCCCTTCACGCTGCCGGTCTCGTGACCAGCCGCGCGAAGAAGGTCAAGATCGTCCTCAAGGGTGAAATCACCCGCGCGGTCAAGCTTACGGGCCTGCTTGCGACGGCCGGCGCCAAGGCGGCTATCGAAGCCGCCGGCGGCAGCGTGGAGTAATCAGGTGGCAGCAGCGCAGGGCACAACGCTCGGCTCGCTGGGCAAACTGACGGAACTTCGTCAGCGCATCTTCTTCTTGATTGGTGCGCTGGTGGTCTTCCGCCTCGGTTCGTTCATTCCCGTTCCGGGCGTGAATCCCGAGGCGATGACCAGCCTGGTTGAGGGTGGCGGCGGTCTGTTGAACATGGTCAACATGTTCTCCGGTGGTTCGCTTTCCCGCTTCTCGGTGTTCGCTCTCGGTGTGGTGCCGTATATCTCGGCGTCGATCGTGGTGCAGATGATGGGCTCGGTCATTCCGTCGCTCATGGCTCTGCGCAAGGAAGGCGAGTCGGGTCGTCGCAAGATGACCATGTACACGCGCTTCGGCACGGTTGGCCTGGCGGCATTCCAGGCGTTCGGCATCGCGGTTGCCCTGCAGAAGCAGGTCGGCGCGAGCGGTCCGGTGGTCTATATGCCCGGTGCGGGCTTCGTCATGGCATCCGTCGTCGGTCTCACCGCCGGCACGATGTTCCTGATGTGGCTCGGCGAGCAGATCACGGAGCGCGGTATCGGCAACGGCATCTCGATGCTGATCTTCGCCGGTATCGTGGCCGGTCTCCCGGGTGCCATCGCGCACACGCTGACCATGGCGAACAACGGAGAGCTGTCGGTTCTGAAGTTGCTCATGGTGACCGCGCTGATCCTGGCGGTAACCGCTTTCGTGGTGTTCATGGAGCGCGCCCAGCGGCGTATCACCGTGAACTACGCGAAGCAGGGCAGCCAGCGCCAGTTCCAGCGCCAGACTTCGCACCTGCCGCTGAAGATCAACATGGCGGGTGTCATTCCGCCGATCTTCGCGACCAGCCTCTTGCTCTTCCCCGCGACCGCGGCGACCTGGTTCGGCACCGCCCACCAGTCGCGTTGGTTGCAGTGGTTGACCACGGCGCTGAGCCCGGGTGAACCGGTGCACGACATCGTGTTTGCGGTGCTGGTGATCGGGTTCGCCTTCTTCTATACGGCGATCGTGTTCAACTCGCAGGAAACGGCCGATAACCTCAAGCGTTCGGGCGCGTTGATTCCGGGCATCCGTCCGGGTCGCGCCACGGCAGACTATATCGATGGCGTCATGACCCGGCTTACCGGTGTTGGCGCGGTTTACATCGTCCTGGTCTGCCTGGTGCCCACGTTCATGCAGAACGCCTGGCACGTACCGTTCTATTTCGGCGGCACTTCGCTGCTGATCGTGGTGGTGGTGGTGATGGACTTTACGGCTCAGGTCCAGGCCCATCTCGTCAGCCACCAGTACGAGAGTCTGCTTAAGAAGTCCAATCTCCGTCGCAGCTGATACGCAGCGGAGACCCCCAAGTAGGGGAGGCCTTGGCGCCCAGCGCCGCAGGACTTCCCGTTTAGGTTAATTCAGGTTAGAATTGCGCGTTTACCGCGCACGAAACGCATCGGAGACAGTACATCATGGCGCGCATCGCGGGTGTCAATTTGCCAGTCCAGAAGCATGTCTGGGTCGGCCTGCAGAGCATTTATGGAATCGGCCGTTCGCGGGCGAAGAAGGTTTGCGTCGACTCGGGCGTGGTTCCGACCACTCCCATCAAGTCGCTTAGCGAAGGTGAGGTCGAGAAGATCCGCGCCGAAATCGCCAAGTACACGGTCGAGGGCGATCTTCGCCGCGAGATCGGTATGGCGGTCAAGCGTCTGATGGACCTCGGTTGCTATCGTGGCCTGCGCCACCGTCGCGGCCTGCCGGTGCGCGGCCAGCGCACGCGTACCAACGCCCGTACCCGCAAGGGTCCGCGTCGTCCGATCAAGAAGTAACGGATACCGATTATGGCTAAGCCGGTTAAAACCAAGAAGAAGATCAAGCGCGTTGTCACGGATGCCGTGGCCCACGTGCAGGCTTCTTTCAACAACACCATCGTCACCATCACCGATCGCCAGGGCAATGCCCTGTCGTGGGCGACTGCAGGCGGCGCGGGTTTCCGCGGCTCCCGTAAGTCGACCCCGTTCGCCGCGCAGGTGGCAGCCGAAAAGGCTGGCCGCGCTGCTGGCGACTACGGTGTGAAGACCGTGGAAGTTCGCATCAAGGGCCCCGGCCCGGGCCGTGAGTCGGCCGTGCGTTCGCTGAATGCGTTGGGCTACAAAGTGCTCAACATTATTGACGTCACGCCGATTCCGCATAACGGCTGCCGTCCCCCCAAGAAGCGTCGCGTCTAAGGAGCATACCCATGGCCCGTTATCGTGGAGCTACCTGCAAACTTGCGCGTCGTGAAGGTGCCGACCTCGGTCTTAAGAGCCCGGCCCGCGCGCTTGATTCCAAGTGCAAGCTCGAGAACAAACCCGGTCAGCATGGCGCAAACAAGCGCGCCCGCCTGTCCGACTACGCCGTCCAGCTGCGTGAAAAGCAGAAGGTAAAGCGCATCTATGGTGTGCTCGAGCGTCAGTTCAGCAACTACTACACCAAGGCTTCGACCCAGAAGGGCAACACGGGTGAAAACCTGCTGCGTCTCCTGGAAAGCCGTCTCGACAACGTCGTTTTCCGCATGGGTTTCGCGGTTACCCGCGCCCAGGCTCGTCAGCTCGTGGCCCACAAGGCCGTGACGGTCAATGGCAAGAAGGTCAACGTGCCTTCCTACCACGTCCGTCCGGGCGACGAAGTCTCGCTGACCGAAAAGGCTCGCAGCCAGCTGCGCGTCCAGGAAGCAGCGACGGTCTTTGACACGATGGACCTTCGTCCGTCGTGGGTCGAGGTCGACAGCAAGAAGTTCGCAGGCACGTTCAAGGCTGTGCCGGATCGCGGTGATCTGCCGGCCGACATCAACGAAGCCCTGATCGTCGAGCTTTACTCGAAGTAATTCACCGGAGCCTTGCATGGCAGTTTCGTCAACTAGTGTGCTGCGGCCTCGTGGCCTCAGCGTCGAGCAGCTCGGCGCGAACCGCGCTAAGGTGGTGGTCGAGCCGCTCGAGCGTGGCTTTGGTCACACCCTGGGCAACGCGCTGCGTCGCGTGCTGCTCTCTTCGATCCCGGGCAGCGCCATCGTCGAGGTCGAAATCGACGGCGTTCTGCACGAGTACACCACCCTTGAGGGTCTGCAGGAGGACGTGATCGAAGTCCTGCTCAACCTCAAGGATGTCGCCATCCGTCAGCACAGCGGTGATGAAGTCACCCTGACGCTGTCGAAGAAGGGCAAAGGCGTGGTCACCGCAGGCGATATCGCGGTCGACCATTCCGTAGAAATCGTCAACCCGGACCACGTGATCTGCCACCTCACCAAGGATGTGGCACTGAACATGCGTCTGAAGGTGCGTCGCGGCGTCGGCTACCAGCCGGCCAGCGCGCGCCAGCATCCGGATGACGAGACGCGGCCGATCGGCCGTCTGCAGCTCGACGCCTCGTTCGCGCCGGTCCTGCGCGTGGCTTATGAAGTTGATGCCGCTCGTGTCGAGCAGCGCACCAACCTCGATAAGCTCGTGCTGGATATCGAGACGAACGGCACGATCGGTGCTGAAGACGCTGTCCGCAAGGCGGCTGAAATCATCAACGACCAGCTGTCGGTTTTCGGCGATTTCTCGCGCCGCGAGAGCGATTCGACCAAGGCGGAGAAGGGCGGGTTCGATCCGCTCCTGCTGCGTCCGATCGACGATCTCGAACTGACGGTCCGTTCCGCCAACTGCCTCAAGGCCGAAAGCATCTACTACATCGGCGACCTGGTCCAGAAGACCGAGGTCGAGTTGTTGAAGACGCCGAACCTTGGCAAGAAGTCGCTGACGGAAATCAAGGATGTGCTCGGTGGGCGTGGTCTTGCCCTCGGCATGAAGCTCGAAAACTGGCCGCCGCCGGGTCTTTCCCACGGTATGCAGCTGGGCTGATTCAAACGGGGCGACCGCACTTCGGTCGCCCCGATTCTTTGTTCCATCCGGCGGATGCTGCGCGCATTTCCACCGGAATTCCAAAGCGGTCCAAAGAGGCCGTGCTCTTATAGCGAGGCGTTCTTACAGCCTTGCATCAGCGGGTAACCCGCGGGAAGCCAACTCATTCCGAGCGGCTTTTCATAACAACAGACCTTAGAGAGTAAACGCCATGCGCCACCAGAAATCCGGTCGCAAGCTCAACCGCACGAGCAGCCACCGCGAAGCCATGTTCAAGAACATGGCCGCGTCGCTGATCAAGCACGAGCTTATCCGTACCACCCTTCCCAAGGCGAAGGAACTCCGTCGCGTCGCCGAGCCGCTCATCACGCTCGCCAAGACCGACGGCGTTGCCAACCGCCGCCTCGCTTTCGCGCGTCTGCGCGACAAGCAGGCCGTCGGCAAGCTCTTCGTCGAGCTCGGTCCCCGCTACCAGTCGCGTCCCGGTGGCTACCTGCGCATCCTCAAGTGCGGCTTCCGTCCGGGCGACCACGCTCCGATGGCGTATGTCGAACTGGTGGATCGCCCGGCCAAGACCGAAGCGGTCGACGCCGAGTAAGCGTCGACAAAGCTGATTCGAACGAACCCCGGCAGGGCAACCTGCCGGGGTTTTTTCGTTTTTGCATTGCGACCGGCTTTTTGCGGTATTCCTTACGCAAGCTGTTGATCCTTGGTTACAAAAGAAACTTTACGCAGTTGCTGACAAGCACGTGCACAAAGGGTTAACGTGGGCGTTCCCCACCCCATATTGCTTCTATGAACCTCTCGTTCCGCGGTCGCTACCTTGCCGGTTTCGCAGTCTGTGTGGCCCTCATGGCGTTTGCGCTGTATGCGCAGTACGTCATGCAACTGGATCCATGCCCGCTATGCATTTTCCAGCGCATTGCTGTCTGCACCATGGGGCTGTTCTTCCTGATCGGCGGCCTGCACGCGCCCCGCAAAACGGGTACCCGCAGCGTTTACGCCCTCCTGATCACGCTCGGCGGACTCTGGGGTATCGCCACGGCCGGTCGCCATCTGTGGCTGCAGTCGCTTCCGGCGGCGGACGTGCCTGCATGTGGTCCTGGGCTCGGTTACCTGTTCGACGCGTTTCCTTTCACGAAGATGCTCAAGCTGGCATTCACCGGGTCCGGCGAGTGCGCAAAGATCGAACCGATCCTCGGCATCCCCATGCCCGGCTGGACGCTGTTCTGGTTCATCGTGCTGACCGTCTGGGCGCTCGTCGCCATTCGCCGCACCGTCCGTTGATTTCCCGCGCCACACACGGCGCACATACGAAGGCACCACCGTCATGCAGCACTCCCTCAAAGCCGTAGCACCCTCGTCCCTCGACTGGGCGCCGGGTTCGTGGCGGTCGAGGACCGCCCTCCAGCAGCCGACGTATAACGACGCCGACGAACTCAACCGCGCACTCGAGCAGCTCGGTCAGCTGCCGCCGCTGGTTACCTCGTGGGAAATCCTCGCCCTCAAGCAGCGCATCGCCGAGGCGCAGGATGGCGAGCGTTTCCTGCTTCAGGGTGGCGACTGCGCGGAAAGTTTCGCGGACTGCAACAGCCCGATCATTTCCAACCGCCTGAAGGTGCTGCTGCAGATGAGCCTTGTGCTTGTCCACGGCCTGAAGAAGCCTGTCCTGCGCGTTGGCCGTTTCGCCGGCCAGTATGCGAAGCCGCGTTCGGCCGACAGTGAAACGCGCGACGGCGTGACCTTGCCGGCATTCCGCGGCGATCTGGTCAACAGCCCTGAGTTCACCCCGGAAGCCCGTCGCGCGGATCCGAATCGGCTGATCAAGGCGCACGCACGTTCCGCGATGACGATGAACTTCGTCCGTGCGTTGATCGATGGCGGTTTCGCGGATCTGCATCATCCCGAGTACTGGGACCTCGCATGGGTCGAGCACTCGCCGCTCGCCGCAGAGTACCGCCGCATGGTGGCCAGCATCGGCGACTCGTTGCGCTTCATGGAAACGCTTGCGGGGCAGTCGATCTCGAGCTACTCGCGCGTCGATTTCTACACCTCGCACGAAGCCCTGCTGCTGCACTACGAGGAAGCGCTCACGCGCCAGGTGCCACGTCAGGACGGCTGGTTCAACCTGTCGACGCACTTCCCGTGGATCGGCATGCGCACAGCGGCGCTGGATGGCGCGCACACGGAGTACTTCCGTGGCATCCGCAATCCGATCGCGGTGAAGGTGGGCCCGACGGTGCAGGCGGACGATCTGCTGCGCCTGATCGACGTACTCAATCCGAACGAGGAGCCTGGCCGGCTGACCCTGATTCATCGCATGGGCAACGACAAGATTGGCACGCACCTGCAGCCGCTGCTCGAAGCCGTGAAGCGGGAAGGGCGTCGCGTCCTCTGGGTGGCCGATCCGATGCATGGCAACACCGAGAGCACGACGAACGGCTACAAGACCCGCCGCTTTGCGAACATCGCCGGCGAGCTCGACCAGGCTTTCGATATCCATGCGGCGGCGGGTACGCGTCTGGGTGGCGTGCATCTCGAGCTGACCGGTGAAGACGTGACCGAGTGCCTTGGTGGCGCCCGCGACCTCGTCGAAGGCGATCTCGATCGTGCCTACCGCTCCATGGTCGATCCCCGCCTGAACTACGAACAGTCGCTGGAAATGGCCATGCTCATCGTCCGGAAGTCCGGCGGCATGATTTAAGCATCGCCTACATGTCGTATCGAGCCCGGCTTCATGCCGGGCTTTTTTTCGGTTCTTCGCGGCATGACGGGGACCCTGAAGACGTCTCCTCAGTCGTTCTGCGATTGCCTGCTACCAGCTCACGCCGCGTCGGGGCCAGACGTCACGGCGCAGAGCCTTCGGTGCCTGGACGTAGCGGCGCAGAGCCTTCGGTGCCCACCCTCGCTGCTCAGACACCCCTTCGCGTTTCGTACCGGAAAGGCCGCTACCGCGGCCCATGTTCTTATTTGGCCTACGGCCGCTCCACTTGTCGGGAACTCGCCTCGAGGGTGGGCACCGAAGCCTCTTCCCATTCCTGAGGTTCGTGGGGTCGAGCCGACGAAGCAACGCCGCTCCGGCTGTCGGGTCATCGCCATCGTCAAGCGCTCGACCGTCTCGCCAGTCGCGATCGTCCGTGTGAGTCAGCGCAGCGGCGAAGAAGACGCTCAACGAGCCGGAATGCACGAACAGCACGACGGCCGTGACGGCCGGCTCCGGCCACACCGCCCAGCGGCCCTCCTCCCAGCTGACCGTATCGTCGTGAGAGACCTTGGTGTCCACCCTCGAGGCGAGTTCCGGACAAGTGGAGCGGCCGTAGGCCAATAAGAACATGAGCCGCGGAGCGGCCTTCCTTCTCGAACGCGGAGGACTGTCTGAGCAGCGAGGGTGGGCACCAAGGTCTCCCCCGCGATGCGCCCAAGTGTAGGAGGCGATGGCAAAAGCCGAGCCACGTGCGAGGTGCGAGGTGCGAGGTGCCGCGCCGCGGCCCCAAGGACCTTCCCCCTCGCGGCTTCCTACGCCCGCAACGCATGTTGCGCGCGCGCCCACGCCACATGCTCGCGCACAACCTCAGACGGATCGTCCGCCCGGGCGTCCAGCGCGGCCAGGATATCGGCGCTCGTCGGCGCATTACCAAGACCGACGGCGAGATTGCGCAGCCAGCCTTCGTAGCCCGTGCGGCGGATCGCCATGCCTTCGGTGCGCGAGAGAAACTCCGCTTCGCTCCACGCGAAGAGATCGACGAGCCTGGGGCCATCGAGACTATGCCGCGGCGCGAAGTCGGGCTCGGTGGCTTCCTGGGCGAACTTGTTCCATGGGCAGATCAGCTGGCAGTCGTCGCAACCGAAGATGCGATTGCCAATGGGTGCGCGGAGTTCTTCCGGAATGCTGCCCTTGAGCTCGATGGTGAGATAGGAAATGCATTTGCGCGCGTCGAGGCGGTACGGCGCGACGATGGCCTGCGTGGGGCAGATATCGATGCAGCGACGGCAGCTGCCGCAGTGCGCCGTGGCCGGCTGGTCCACGGGCAAGGGGAGATCGGTGTACAGCTCGCCGAGAAAGAAGTATGAGCCGGCACGCTTGTTGATCACGACGGTGTGCTTGCCGATCCAGCCCAGGCCGGCGTTGCGGGCGAGGGCTTTTTCCAGCACGGGCGCTGAATCGACGTAGGCGCGGTAGCCGAAGTCGCCGATCCGCTCGCCGATGCGTTCCGCCAGCTTCTGCAGTCGGTTACGCATGACCTTGTGATAGTCGCGGCCGAGGGCATAGCGCGCGACATAGGCCTTGTCGCCGTCGTTGATCACGTCCCAGGCATTCGCGGTGCCGGGTGGAATGTAGTCCATCCGGACGGAGATCACGCGGAGCGTGCCCGGCTCGAGTTCGGCCGGCCGGCTCCGACGGGTGCCATGGCGCGACATGTATTCCATCTCGCCGTGATGGCCGTCCGCGAGCCAGCGCTCCAGATAGGCCTCGTCGTTGCCGAGGTCGGTGCCGGATATGCCGACATCCGCAAAGCCGAGCTCGCGCGCCCACGCCTTGATGTCGGTGGCGAGAGCGGCGTAATCGATGGAAGGCGGGGTGGACATACGTGCATTCTACTTGCCCCTTCTATAATCCCCCGATGACCGCCCCCCAGCTCGGCACCGCTCTCTTCACTTCGGCGCAGGCCCGCGCGATCGACCAGCGCGCCACCGCTGACCTCGGCATTCCTGGCTTCGAGCTGATGACGCGTGCGGCTGCGGCGGCGTTCGCCATGCTGCGCGAGCGCTGGCCAGCCGCCCGGCAGCTCCGCGTGGTCTGTGGCGCGGGCAACAACGGCGCCGATGGCTACCTGGTCGCCCGCGATGCGCTCGCGGCGGGACTGGCGGTCAACCTGATCGCCCTGGGCGACCCGAAAGGTGCCGACGCCGTGCAGGCCCGCGACGCCTATCTTGCCGCCGGTGGTCATCCGGGGCCGTTCGCCGGCTGGGCCAATCTCCCGCGCGCTGACGTGTTGGTGGACGCGATCTACGGCACCGGCCTCAATCGCGCGCCGGAAGGCGAGGCTCATGACGCCATCGAGGCGATGAATGCCACGGGCGCACCGATTCTCGCCCTGGATATCCCCTCCGGACTCTCCGCCGACACGGGCGCGATGCCCGGCGCGGCGATCCGTGCGGAGGCGACGGCGACCTTCATCGTGCACAAGCGTGGCCTGCATACGTTCCATTGCGAGGTCGCCGGTGTGGTTGAACTGCATACGCTCGGCCTGCCGCACTCGGTGCTGGAATCGCCCGACTCCCACCTGCTGTTGCCAGGACACCTGCCACCGCGACCGCGCGAGTCAAACAAGGGCACGAACGGTCACGTCCTCGCAATAGGTGGCGATCACGGCACAGGGGGCGCGGTTCGCATGGCGGCCGAAGCGGCGCTGCGCACGGGCGCTGGCCTGGTGAGCGTCGCAACCCGCGAGGAAAACGTAGTGGCGATGAATGCGGCACGCCCCGAGCTGATGGCGCATGGCGTGAATGGGCCACAGGCCTTGCAGCCAATGCTGGAAAAGGCATCGGTGCTCGCGCTGGGCCCCGGGCTTGGTCAGGCGGCCTGGGGTCACGCCCTCTGGACGACAGCGTTGGATGCCGACCTGCCCACCGTCCTCGACGCGGATGGCCTCAACCTGCTTCATGCCGAAGAGCGCGCTCTCCCGCGAACGGTCGTACTCACGCCGCATCCGGGCGAGGCAGGGCGTCTGCTCGGTATCGACACCAAGGCAGTGCAGGCCGACCGTTTTGCCGCTGCCCGTGAGATGGCCCGGCGCTTCAAAGCCGTCGTTGTGCTCAAGGGCAATGGCAGCCTGATCGCCTCGCCGGGTGGCGAGGTCAGCGTGTGCCCCTGGGGCAACCCGGGCATGGCCAGTGGCGGCATGGGCGACACCCTGACGGGCATCATTGCCGCGCTGCTGGGGCAGGGGTGCGATGCCTACGAGGCGGCCTGCCTCGGCGTCAGCCTGCATGCGCGTGCCGGCGATGTCGCCGCCCGGCATGGCGAGCGGGGACTGCTCGCCGGCGACCTGCTTGACCCCTTACGCCGGCTTGTGAACGGACTGGACGCATGAGCGACGTGGTTGAGCTGATTCTCGCCGACGAGGACGCCACCATGGCGCTGGGTCGTGATCTGGCGGCGATCCTGCCCGCTGACGGTCTGGTCGCCTTCCTCTACGGTGATCTCGGTGCAGGCAAGACAACCTTTGCCCGGGCATTCCTTCAGGCGCTCGGCGTGGGCGAACGGGTGAAAAGCCCGACGTACAGCCTGGTCGAGGGCTACGACGTCGGTGAGCGAAAAGCATTCCACCTGGACCTCTACCGCATCGCGGATCCGGGCGAGTTGGAGTGGCTGGGGCTGGACAGCCTGGCGGAGCCAGGCGCGATCGTGCTCGTGGAATGGCCTGAACGAGGCGCCGGTGCCCTCCCGCCGGTGGACCTGGCCTTGAGTTTTCGCCACGACGGGGCGGGAAGGGCCGTATGTTTCGAGCCGAGGTCACCCCTTGGTGGACGAGTGGTTGCTTCCTTGACACGCGGCGGCTGAAAGCGCCCGCAGCGACCCGCAGCAGAGTCCCGTTCGCCCTTCATCCCTGAAAACAAGGGCTTTTCTTCGCCGTGCGCTGTCTCGCTTGTCGTACAAACCTGTACGCGCGTTGACGAAGGTTTCGCAGGTTATGGATTATCAAGGGAAAACGTCTTGCATTCGTCGGGCGCTTGCAGTTCAATCCGGGCCGTATGAGGGGAATGACTATCAAACTTGGCCTGCTTGCGTGCGTGACCGCCATCGCGATGCTGACCGCTGCTTCTGCATCGGCCGCTGACGTGAAGGCCGCCCGTGCCTGGGCCGGCCCCGAATACACGCGCGTGGTCTTCGACCTGTCCGGCCCGGCGTCCTACAAGATGTCGCAGGGCGACGTACCCGGCAGCGTCGTGTTGGACATTGCCAGCAGCTCGGTCACGGGTGATTTCGCCGCGCCCGGCGGGCAGGGCCTGTTCAAGTCGATGACGGTGAGCAAACAGGGTGGCTCGGCGCGCATGGTCGCGACGGTCGACCCGAAGGCCAAGCCGAAGAGCTTCCTGCTCAAGCCGGCGGGCGACTACGGCTACCGCCTGGTCCTCGATCTTTACCCGGGCGGCCAGAGCGACCCCGGCGATAACCCGCCGCGGACGATCGACCACGATTCGCCGTCCGTTGCGGCCGCCGAGGCGAGCGACGATACCGACTCCGGGGCCGATACCCCGGCACCGACACCGACGCCGAGCCGCGCCACGCGCGGTTCGCGGGGCAAGAGCGTGCCGGCCGGCCGGCCGCCGATGTTGCCGACGGGCGACCGCAAGGTCGTCGTCGCGATCGACGCAGGTCACGGCGGCGAAGATCCTGGCGCGAAGGGTGCGACCGGCCTGCGCGAGAAAGACGTCACGCTCCAGGTGGCCCGCGAACTCGCCGACCAGATCAACCGCCAGCCCGGCATGCAGGCCGTGCTGACGCGCAACGGCGATTACTTCATTCCCCTGAAGCGTCGCTACGAGATCGCCCGCGAGCACAACGCGGACATGTTCGTCTCCATTCACGCCGACGCCTTCAAGAACGGCGACGCGAAAGGCTCTTCCGTCTGGGTGCTGTCGCCACGCGGCAAGACCAGCGAGGCCTCGCGCTGGCTGGCCGATCGCGAAAACCGCGCCGACCTGGTCGGTGGCGTCTCGCTGGACGACAAGGACGACAGCCTTGCGGCCGTCCTGCTCGACCTGCAGCAGGGCTATGCCATGCAGGCCAGCGAATCGATCGCCGGCAACGTGCTGAAGGCCCTCGGCCGCCTCGGGCCCACTCATCGCGGTTACGTCGAGCGCGCCAACTTCGTCGTGCTGCGCTCGCCGGACGTACCCTCGATCCTGGTCGAGACGGCCTTCATTACCAATCCGGCAGAGGAAACCCGCCTGCGCGACGACGGGCATCGTCGGGAGCTTGCCACGGCCGTCCTCGGCGGTGTGCGCAACTACTTCGAGTCGATGCCACCACCGGGTACGTGGTTTGCTGTCCAGGCCGCGCGTCGCAACGGAACCTCGCTGGCCAGCACCGCGGCCTCCGCGCCAGCGGCACCCGCCGTGGCCGCCGATGCCGGCGCCGTGGCATCCGATGCGGTGAAGGCGGCAAGCCGCGCTACCCCGTCGAAGCGGACACTGGCGAAAGCCGATGCGCCGCAGCCGTCGGCGCGCGCGTCGAGCGGCCGGGCTGACGACAACGTTCGCGATCTCCACCGCGTCAATCGCGGTGAGACGCTTACCGGCATCGCCAACCAGTACGGCGTGTCGGTCGGTGCGCTCAAGATGGCCAACAAGATGAACGACGATAACGTCCGCATCGGTTCGGTCATGGTGATTCCATCCGGCTGAGCGTGGTTCGGCAGCTGAGGGGGCCTTGGGCTATCCTTTCGACCTGAAAGCACGTCAGGTCGCCCCACTCATGCCCAGCATCCGTCCCCTGCCGCCCGAGCTGATCAACCAGATCGCGGCCGGCGAAGTGATCGAGCGTCCCGCCTCCGTGGTGAAGGAGCTCGTCGAGAACAGTATCGACGCCGGTGCCCGCCGCATCGAGGTCGACATCGAGCAGGGTGGCACCCGGCTCATCCGTGTGCGCGACGACGGCGGCGGCATTCCGCGCGACGAACTCGCACTCGCCGTGGCGTCGCACGCGACGAGCAAGATCGGCAGCTTCGATGACCTCGAGCGTGTCGCCAGCATGGGCTTTCGTGGTGAAGCGCTGGCGTCGGTGTCGTCCGTCGCGCGCTTTTCGTTGACGTCGAGGCATCAGGGCGAGGACGCCGCATGGCGAATCGAGGTCGACGGTGGCCGCCTGCAGGACGCGCGCCCTGCGCAGCATCCGCCCGGTACGACGATCGAGGTACGCGACCTGTTCTACAACGTGCCGGCACGCCGAAAGTTCCTTCGTGCAGAACGCACCGAGTTCGCGCACATCGACGACTTGCTGAAGTCGCTGGCACTGGCCCGCGAGGGCGTCGACATCCGGCTCACCCACAACGGCAAGCCAGTGCGCCTGCTCAAGCCTGCGCGTGACGAGAACGCCGCCCTCGCTCGCGTTGCCGAAGTGCTTGGTCCCGAATTCCCCGGGCAGGCCTTGCGCGTGGAGCATGAGGCCGCCGGATTGCGCCTGTCGGGTTGGGTCGGCTTGCCGACCGCATCCCGGTCGCAGGCAGACCAGCAATATTTCTACGTTAATGGCCGGCTGGTGCGCGACCGCATCGTTGCGCACGCCGTGCGCCAGGCCTACTCGGACGTACTGTTCCATGGGCGCCATCCGGTTTTCGTGCTGTTCCTCCAACTCGATCCGACGGGCGTGGATGTGAACGTGCATCCGGCAAAGAGCGAGGTGCGTTTTCGGGAACAGCGCCTTATCCATGATTTCCTCTTCCGCACCCTGCATGAAGCGCTCGCGCAGACGCGCGCGGGCGCGACAGCGCCTGCTGTCGACACCGCCTTCCAGGGGGCGTCGGCCAGCGGCGCGTATGGCGGGGTTGGAACCTATCAGGCTACCGGTACGCAGGGATCGACGGCGCTGCCTTCATGGCCGCAGTCGTCCAGTCAGTCGCGGCTGAGCCTCGGTGTTCGTGAGGAACCTCTCGCTGGGTACGCCACGTTGTTCGGCGCCCCATCAGGGCCGCGCCCGACCGGCTCCTGGACGCCGCCGGCCGGCGATGAGCCGGACGCCGGCAGCGACGTACCGCCGCTGGGTTACGCCATTGCGCAGCTGAAAAATATCTACGTCCTCGCCGAGAACGAGCACGGCCTCGTGCTGGTCGACATGCACGCGGCGCACGAGCGCATCACGTACGAGAAGCTCAAGAACGGTCGCGTCACAGCCAACCTGCGCTCGCAGCTCATGCTCGTGCCCTTGTCGATCGCGGTGAGCGCGCGTGAGGCCGCGGCGGCGGAAGAGCATGGCGACGCGCTTGCGGAGTGGGGCCTGGAGCTCTCGCGCAGCGGACCCTCCGGCGTCGTCGTTCGTCGCATTCCTTCCTTGCTGGAAGGTGCCGACGTGGCCCAGCTCACCCGTGACGTACTCGCCGAACTGGCCCAGCACGGCAGCTCGCGTCGCCTCGAGGAACTTGAGAACGAACTGCTTTCGACCATGGCTTGCCACGGTTCGGTTCGCGCCGGACGCCGCCTGGGTATTCCCGAGATGAACGCGCTCCTGCGGGAAATGGAAGCCACCGAACGATCGGGGCAATGCAACCACGGCCGGCCCACCTGGGTACAGTTATCGCTTGGCGAGCTGGATCGCCTGTTCCTTCGCGGCCGCTGATTCGCGCCTGTTTTAGCGTTATGCTGGACGGATAGACGTCCAAACGAGGTATCGCCATGATCCGCTCGCTCGCCTTTGCTTCCGTGTTCGCCGTGGCCACGGGCAGCGCCCTTGCCGGTGATGACTACACCGCCGCCGTTGGCAAGGCCCGCGCGGAGCGCCTGCAGACGCTGAAAGCGCCGGATGGCTGGCTAAGCCTCATCGGCCTGGAATGGCTGCAGCCCGGTACGAATCGCATCGGCAGCGCGGCGGACAACGACATCGTGCTCAAGGCCGGCCCGGCACACCTGGGCACGATCACCCTGGACGACACCGGTGCGGCCACGATCGAACTGGCCAAGGGCAGTGGCGCCCTGGTCGACGGCCGGGAGGTTCAGCGCGCGACCCTCGTCGACGACGGTGGCACCGGGCGCAAGGCCACCGAGGTGAGCTTCGGCTCGGCGAAATTCCTTGTCATTGCGCGCGAGGGCAAGAAGGCCTTGCGGGTGAAGGACGAGAACGCCGATTCGCGCGTGCACTTCGCAGGCATCGATTATTTCCCGATCGACTCGTCATGGCGCGTCGTCGCCGACTGGATCCCGTTCGATCCGCCCCATGAGCTGGAAATCGGCAACATCCTTGGTGGTATCGACAAGGAGAAGGTGCCGGGCAAGGCGGTTTTCGTCCGCGACGGCCACACGTTCGAGCTGTACCCGATCCAGGAAGAACCCGATTCGCTGTTCTTTGTTTTTGCCGATCGCACCAGTGGCAAGGAAACGTATGGGGCGGCGCGTTTTCTCGACACCGCGCTGGCGAAGGACGGCAAGCTGGTCCTCGATTTCAACGAGGCCCGAAACCCGCCGTGCGCTTTCACGCCTTATGCCACCTGTCCGCTGGCGCCGCCGGAGAACCGGCTGGATGTACGCGTGACGGCGGGGGAGAAGAAGTATGCCGGTGGGCATGGGTGATCAAACGCCCTTGAACGAAGCCTTCCGACGCTCGAGGAACGCGCTCGTCCCCTCACGCATATCATCGGTCGAAAATGCGATCGCGAAGCCCTGGGTCTCGAAGGCCAGACCCTGGTCGATGGCGCATTCGCCACCCTCGATCACGGCTTCCAGGATGCCTTTGAGCGCCAGCGGCGCGGCCGCCGCGAGCTGGTCGGCCAGGGCCTCGACGGTTGCATCGAGTTCCCCGGCGGGGACCACGCGCGCCACGATGCCGAGCCGTTCGGCACGCGCGGCATCGATCTGCTGGCCGAGCAGGCAGAGTTCCAGTGCCGCACCACGACCGGCCAGACGTGTAAGCCGCTGCGTACCGCCGAAGCCCGGGATGAGGCCCAGGCCGATCTCGGGCTGGCCGAAGCGGGCCTTCTCGCTGGCCACGCGAAGGTGACAGGCCATGGCCAGCTCCATACCGCCGCCCAGGGCATAGCCCTGTATCTTGCCGATGACCGGCTTCCCCAGTCGTTCCACCGCCAGCATGAGGTCCTGGCCGGCACGCGATGCCGCCTGCGCCCTGACCGGTGACCATGCGGTCATTTCCGAGATATCCGCACCCGCCACGAACGCCTTCTCGCCAGCGCCGGCCAGGATCACGACGCGGACGCTGTCGTCCATCGCGGCCTGCCGGAAGGCCAGCGTCAGCTCGGCGATGGTTTCCTGATTGAGGGCATTGAGCTTGTCGGGGCGATTGACCGTGATCGTGCGGACGGCCTCGCGATCGGAGGTGAGGAGGTTACGGAAAGCCATGGCGGTTCCTGGCGATGGGATGAGGAGGCGGATGGTAACAGGGGAACCTTTGCCTCCCGCAGGCGTCTGATGGCGAATGGGCGGCCTCGTGGCCGATGGACTATCCTCCACGCACGCTCAAAGTTCCGGATTCACGGAGAACGGGATGTCACCCTTGCGTTTCCTGGTCATTGGCCTGTCGCTACTCAGTGGCGCGGCGCTCGCACAGTCGGCCCCGACCGCGCCGGTCTCCGGCGCGCCGGCGATCGACAAGACCAAGCTGTCCTACGCGATCGGCTACCAGATCGGTACGCAGTTCGCCAACAGCGCGCAGCCCGATGTCGACATTGCCGTACTGGTAAAGGCCTTGCAGGACGGTTATGCAAAGCGCGCGCCGGGCGTCTCCATCGATGTCATGCAGCAGCAGCTGGTCAATTTCGACGCGAAGGTTCAGCGGGACTCTGTCGTCGAGTTCCGCCGCGTTGCCCTGGCGAACGCCCAGCGCAGCGCTGACTTCCTCGCGCATAACCGCACACGTCCTGGCGTTGTCACCCTGCCGTCGGGCATCCAGTACGCCGTGCTCGCCAAGGGCCGAGGCGCGCAGGCGCAGACGACCAGCACCGTGGTGGTGAACTATCGCGGCGCCCTGATCGACGGCACCGAGTTCGACAGTTCCTACGCGCATGGCAAGCCGGTAACGTTCACCGTCAACCGCGTCATTGCCGGCTGGCAGGACGTGATCCCGCGCATGCATGTGGGCGATAAATGGAAAGTGGTGATCCCGTCGGCTCTGGCCTATGGCGAGCGGGGCGAGCTGCCTCGCATCGGGCCAAACGAAGCCCTCGTCTTCGATATCGAACTGGTTGATATCCAGCCGTAAGCTAGAATGGTCGACGGTATGGCCATCGTCCCCTCGACAACACTCCCCCTGACTCCCTGCACCGGCGTGTGCCGACTCGACGCGCGCGGGCTGTGCGAGGGCTGCCTGCGCACGGGTGACGAGATCGCCCGCTGGTCCACGATGGACGATGCGCAGAAGCTCTGGATCATGGACGACGTCCTGCCGCACCGGCAGCCGGGCTGATGGACGATCTTCTCGCGAAACTGCGTGGCGCCTTGCTTCCCCTGGAGGCGCCGCCGGGTCCGCGTGGCTGGAACCACGACGACATGGCCGAATTGATCGGCACCGCGCCGCGACGTCCCGCCGCCGTGCTCATCGGCATTCGCGACGACCGTGAGCAGCGCGTGGTGCTCACGGTGCGCACCGACACCTTGCAGCAGCACGCCGGCCAGGTGGCCTTTCCCGGTGGACGTGTCGAGCCCGAGGACGTGAACGTTGTCGCCACGGCGCTGCGCGAAAGCGAGGAGGAGATCGGGCTCGACGCCGGCATGGTGACGCCGCTGGGTTTCCTCGAGGCGTTCGAAACGATCAGCGGTTACTCGGTCACTCCCGTGGTGGCGCGCATCGACGCGAATGCGGTGCTGAAACCGGATCCGGGTGAGGTGGCGGAAGTCTTCGAGGTTCCCTTCGCTTTTTTCCTCGAGCCAGCCAACCTGCGCCGGTATACGATGGATTTTCGCGGTCATCGACGCGAGATGGTCGAATTCCTCCATGCCGGTTATCGGATTTGGGGTGTCACCGCGGCGATTCTCTACAACCTCCTTAAGCGGATGGGCCATCCATGAAGATTTCGCGCACGCTGATCGATGTCGAGACTGCCGAACGACTCCCCGCCAGCGAGGTCCTGTTCGTTGACTGCCGCTTCGATCTTGCCGATGCGGGGAAGGGCGATCGTGACTACGCGGCGGCGCACATTCCCGGAGCTGTACGGGCCGATCTGGACCGTGATCTTGCCGACATGGCCACGCCATCGAATGGGCGCGGTCGCCATCCCTTGCCCGAGGCCCCGTCGTTCTCCGCGTGGCTCTCGCATGCCGGATGGCGGCCCGATGTGCAGGTGGTGGCCTATGACGCCGCCGGTGGTGCGCTGGCGGCGGCGCGTTTCTGGTGGCTTGCCCGTCTTGCCGGCATCGACAACGTGGCCGTGCTCGACGGTGGCTGGGTGGCGTGGATCGCCGCCAAGCTGCCGGTGGACGATGTGCCAGTGGCGCGCGAAGCCACCGCCGTCCATGTGGTTTTCGACGACGCCGGAATCGTTGGCGCCGACGAACTCGCCGCGGGCGTAGCGAGTGGTCACGTCCTCTTGCTCGATGCCCGCGCCACGCCGCGTTATCGCGGCGATATCGAGCCGCTCGATCCGGTTGCCGGGCACGTGCCGGGTGCGCGCAATCATCCGTTTGCAGACAACCTCGAGGCGGATGGACGATTCCGCACGCCTGAAGAATTACGTCGCGACTTCAAAGCGGTGCTGAGTGCGCATACGGCCGATGAGGTCGTGCATATGTGCGGGTCGGGCGTTACCGCCTGCCATAACCTGCTGGCGATGGAATACGCGGGGCTTTGCGGGTCGCGGCTTTATGCGCCGTCGTGGAGTGGGTGGGTGAGTGACCGGTCGCGGGGCGTGGCGTTGGGTGACGCGACGTAAAGAGCATCGCCGATGAATCGGCTCCCACATACGGCAGACCTGTGGGAGCCGATTCATCGGCGATGCTCCTGCAGCTTGCGATCACCTCACAACGAAACGCTTCGCCGTTCTCGCGCGCTAACCTGAGCCGCCTCGATCACCCGGATCACATCGCGCGCCGAGTGCGCTTCCACCGGCATCGCCGCGTTCTCGCGAATCGCCGTCGCGACACCGTCGTAGAAGGCTGTGTAGCGGCCCGGTAGCGTGTCGATCACCGTGGCCGTGCCGTCGGCATCGGTGAAGCGGCCGAATAGCGCGGGTTCGTCGCTACCCCAGCCTTCGCCACCGGGGCGGCGACCCTCACGCAGCGCGGCTTCCTGGCCGTCCATGCCGTATTTCACGAAGCTGCCGCCATCGCCATGCACGAGGTAACGAGGGCCGGGATCGCGCACCAGCACGGAGGCATGCAGGACCGCTCGGCGGTGCCCATAATCGAGCACCAGATGGAAGTAGTCGTCGGCCTTCGCGGCGGCGCGCTGGCGGGTCACGTCGGCCGTCACGGCCTGCGGCATGCCGAACAGAACGAGGGCCTGGTCGATCAGGTGCGCCCCGAGGTCGTAGAGCAGGCCGGCGCCGGGCACCTCGGTTTCGCGCCATCCCTGCTTGATCTCGGGCCGGAAGCGATCGAAGTGCGCTTCGAAGTAGACGACTTCACCAAGACGGCCGTCATCGACGAGACGCTTCACGGTAAGGAAGTCGTTGTCCCAGCGCCGGTTCTGGAAGACGGACAGTTTGCGTCCGACCTGGTTGGCAAGGCCGATGAGCGCTTCTGCCTCGGCGGCGTTGAGCGTGAAGGGTTTGTCGACGACCACATGTTTGCCGGCCTCCAGGGCGGCACGAGCCAACGGGGCGTGCGTCTCGTTGGGTGTCGCGATAACCACGAGCTGGATGGACGGATCGGCGAGCAAGGCCTGGGGATCGTCATAGGCCACGGCCTCGGGGAAATCGCGGCGGATCTCGTCCGTACGGCGACTGCCGATGGCGGAAAGCCGGAGGCCTTCAGCGGCTGCGATCAACGGTGCGTGGAAGAAAGCGCCCGCCGTGCCGTAGCCGATGAGGCCGGTGCAGATCGGTTGCATGGTCGCTCCTGGGATGGACATGCGCCCAAGATTAGCGCGGCACGCCTGACCGTTTCGTTTAAAGTTCAAACCTTCGTTGGAGGAGACCGCCATGGCCACGCCGAAACATGCCGCCCCTGTCCCGATTCCGCCCGTCACCGAATGGCCCGGCAAGGTCGTGCTCGTGACCGGCGGAGCGCAAGGTATCGGCCGGGGTATCGCCGAAGGGGTGCTTGCCGCCGGCGGGCGCGTTGTCATCGGCGATCGTGATGCGGAAGCGGGCAAGGCCTGCATCGAAGCCTGGAACGTCGCCGACCGCGCTGCTTTTCTCCTTCTCGATGTGTCGAAGGAGGCGAGCGTGAAGCGCTTCGTGGCGACAGCCCTGCGCCGGTTCGGTCGCATCGATGGGCTGGTCAATAATGCCGGCATCGCCGACGCGCACAGCGGACCGATCGAAAAACTCGACTGGTCGGAATGGAAGCACCGACTCGATACCAACCTGGGCGGCACCTTCCTGTGCAGCAAGCACGCGTTGTCGGCGCTGAAGAAGGTCAACGGTGCGATCGTCAACATTTCTTCGTCGCGAGCGCACCAGTCCGAACCGGATAGCGAAGCCTACGCCGCGAGCAAGGGTGGCATCGTCGCCTTTACCCATGCGCTAGCGATCAGCGCTGGTCCGGTGCGCGTCAATGCGATCAATCCGGGCTGGATTGTCGTGGATGACTGGAGGAAGCCTTCGGCGCGGCGCAAGCCGAAACTATCCGCCGCCGATCACGCGCAGCATCCCGTCGGCAGGGCCGGGGTGCCGCCGGACATCGCGGCGCTGGCGGTCTTTCTGTTGTCGTCGCAGGCGGGATTCATCACCGGCGAGAATTTCACGGTCGACGGTGGTGTCGCCCGCAAGATGCACTACGTGTAGAGCCCGTACCGCTCGAGTGGGACGGTCGTCTTGCCACCCGGATCGAAGCGGCCGTTGGCTTCGTTGTAATCCCACTGCTCCACGATGCAGACCGAACGATTGTCGCTGGCGTCGTGACGGATGACGTTGAACGAGTTGCTGATGCCTTCCCGGATGCGCGTCGACAAGGCGGTGCCGGCCTGCACCGACCATAGCTCGCTGGCGAGCTTGCGCGTGGGCGTGTTGAGCGGGCGAACGTAGGGCAGGTGAATATGACCGCCGAGCACCAGGTCCGCGCCGGCAGCGGACCAGGCGGCGATGGCGCGCTCATGATTGATCAGCAGGTTGCGAACATCCTTTTCGCGAATGACGTGCACGGGCTGGTGCGTGACGACGATGCGTAACTGTTCCCTGGTCGCTTGGTGCAGGCGGGCGCAGACACGTTCGATCTGAGCGTCGGATACTTCGCCGTCTTTGTGCCGATGTGGCCGTACCGTGTTTACGCCGATGGCCAACACGTCGTCGCTGACGAACTCAGGTTCCAGGTTGTCGCCAAAGACGCGCCGGTAGCCCGCGAACGGCGAGAACAGGCGCGCGAACACGTTGACCAGCGGCACGTCGTGATTGCCTGGAATCACAAGAGTGGGCCGGTCGTAGCCATCGATGAAATGCCTGGCCGCATCGAACTGCGAACGCCGCGCGCGCTGCGTCACGTCACCGGAAAGGATCACCAGTTCAGGCCGCATCGATACCAGTAGCTCGCCCAGCGCGGTCACGACCTCGGGTCGCTCGGTGCCGAAATGCGTATCGGAAATCTGCGCGATGGTACTCATCCCGGATCCTCGCCGGGCTGGCGCACGCCATCGGTGAGCAGGGCGAGCGGGCGCGGTGCTGCGCGAAAGACAATGGGCGGATCGAGCCAGACGATCTCGCCGTCCACCGCCACCTTGAGTTTTTCGCGGTGGTGCTTCGGCGTCACGGTGATCTCGCGGAAGGCGAAGCTGACGGCGTTGTCCGCGTCGCCCAGCTTGCCGAGCGCGCCACGCACGATGAGACCGAACATGGTCAGGCGACCGATCGGCTTGAGGACCAGGCCCGCGAGCGTGCCATCGTTGCGCGATACATCGGCGGCCTCCGCCAGGCCGATCTTTTCCAGCTGCAGCGCGTTGTTGCCAACGAACAGCGTGGGCGTGCGTAGCTTTCGCGATTGCGTGCCGTCGCTGACATCGATGCGCAACGGCCGGTAGCCACGCATCATCGTCGCCAGGCCCGACCAGAGCGCGACGATACGGTGACGGCCGAAGCGCTGTTTCCACGCTTCGCGGTCTTCGAGGACCTGCGGATACAGACCCAGGCTGGCGTTCACCAGGAAGACCTGGTCGTTGACCATGCCGATCTGCGCGTGCCCTATCGTTGCGCGCAGCAACGCCTCCGTGGCTTCGCGCGTGCCCGTGGGGACGCCATGCGTGCGGCCGACGAAGTTGAAGGTGCCCTGGGGCAGCACGCCCATCGGCAGCTGCTCGCGCCACGCGGCCGCGGCCACGACGTTGATCGTGCCATCGCCTCCGGCAGCGACGATGGCGCCGCCGGATGTCTTCGCGTGGGCGATGGCTTCGCGAACGACATCGGCGATGCTGGCGCCACCGTCGAACAGGAAGAAGCGATGCGGCCGGTTGGCGGCATCCAGGACCGATGCGATCTCCTCGCGTGCGATGGCCGCATCCTGGTGGCCGGAGCCGGCGTTCATCACGATGGCGAAGGGAAGGTCATTACTCATGCGAGAGGATCGAAGCATCCGCGCCGTTACGGTCGCATGAATTCAGGTGGCCGCCTTGCGCCCCTGTCGCATGCGAATGTACTCAGCGCTACCGACGCAAAGCGTCAGCCAGGCGAGGCCTGTGGCATAGCCGGCCATCACATCGCTGAAATAGTGCACCTGCAGCAGGATGCGGCTGATCCCGATCAGGGTGATCATCGTCACTGCGACGATCACGATCGGACGGTGAAAGCGCGGCGGGGTGAGTACCAGCAGCACATAGGCGAGCATGCCGTAGAAGACCATCGAGCCCGAGGCGTGGCCACTGGGAAAGCTGTAACTCTTCTCGATGATGTAGCCATGATCGTGCAGCGGCCGCGCGCGCTGGAACCACGCCTTGAGCAGGCTGTTGATCGTCACGGTGCCGACGAGGGTGATGACCCAGGCGCCCGCCAGGCGCCAGTGCCGCCGCCAGAGCAGGGCGAGGAAGACCAGCGCCGCGACGGTGCCGAGTACGAGGGAATTTCCGGTCCGGCTGAGCAGGGCCACGCCATGGAGTACGGGCCGGGGCATGTTGTCGCGCAGGTCGCTGGCCAGCGCGGCGTCGAACACGGTGAGGCCGGCCTGGTCGCGGACCTCCACGGCGATCACGGTAGCGATCAGCAGGGTCGCGACCAGCACGGCAATGGCGGTGGTGGGGCGCAGGAAGCTGCTTGCCGCCGGGTCGAGGCCCTCGCGCCGGCGCACGGCGCGGCGCCAGCCCACGTCCGCGCCGAGCAAGGCCAGGGCGAGCAGAACCCCCCATATCGACAGGGCATGCTGGCTGATCCAATCCGCGTCCATTTCCGCAATGTCCTCGTCTCGTGGCAGGATCGGTGATGTTGCCATGCCGCGCCTTCGCGGCGAGAAGGGGAAAGCACACGATGAAGATCCTATCCGCCCGCGCCGCCCTGGCGCTCGCGTTCCTTGCCTCCGGTTCGTTCGCCGCCCAGGCCGATACCGCGCCGCTGGCGCACCGGATCGTCCGGGTCACCCTGGACGGGGCGACCGACAAGGGCACGTCGGGTCGCCTGATCCTGTTCGTCGCACCGGCCGCCGTCGCTCAAAAGGCGGCGAAGGACGGCAAGGTGGAGGAGGTCGATACCAACCCCTTCAGCCCGACGGCGGTGTCCGTGGCGGCGCGCGAGGTGAGCTGGATCGCGCCAGGGCAATCGGTGGATATCGATACCGATGGGGAGGCCTTTCCTGCGGGCTTCTCCAGCCTTCCCCCGGGCGATTACTTCGTCCAGGCCGTGCTCGACGTGGGTCACGATTACAACTACAGCGGCCGCCACGCCGGTGACCTGATCAGCGAGGTGACGCCGGTGAAGCTCACCGCTGGCGGCTCCCTGCCGACGCTGAAGCTGACCCGGTCGGTGGCCGCTCGTGATCCCTGGCAGTTGCCACCGTCCGTGCCGCAGGCCGTGCGCGACGCCCTGCCGGAAGCACGCCAGCATGCGCACGCCGAGATACTCCAGAGCACGGCGCTGACGGCGTTCGCCGGCCACCCGCTGTCGATCCGCGCCTGGGTGGTTACCCCGCCGGGCTACGACCCGAACGGCAAGACGCGCTATCCGACGGTCTTCGTCACGCACGGCTTCGGCGGCGGTTTCGACCGGTACGCCGGCACGATCGCCGGCCTGTGGTCGGCGATGTCGGACAAGACCATGCCGCCCATGATCTGGGTGCTGCTCGACGAATCCGGCCCGACCGGCACGCATGAGTTCGCCGATTCCGTGAACAACGGCCCGTGGGGCCAGGCGCTGACCACCGAGTACATCCCGTGGCTCGAAGGCCGCTACAAGATGGACGCCAGGGTCAACGGTCGCTTCCTCAATGGCCATTCCTCCGGCGGCTGGGCCACGTTGTGGCTGCAGACGCGCTACCCGAAGGTGTTCGGCGGCACATGGTCCACCTCGCCCGACCCGAGCGACTTCCACGACTTCACCGGTATCGACCTGTACGCGCCCAACGCGAACGCCTACAAGCGTGCGGACGGCACGGCCAACCCACTGATCCGCGACAAGGGCCAGGTCATCGCGACCTTCGACACGTTCGCTCATCTCGAGCGGGTTCTCGGGGTCTACGGCGGCCAGCTCGCCTCGTTTGAATGGGTCTTCTCGCCCCGTGGCAAGGACGGCCGCCCCGAGCCGATGTTCAATCGCGATACCGGTGTGATCGATCCGGCTGTCGTGGCCTACTGGCATGACCATTACGACATCGCCCAGCGCCTGCGTACGCAGTGGCCGGAACTGAAGCCCGATCTGGACGGCAAGATCCACCTCATCGTGGGCACGGCGGACACCTTCTACCTCGACGGCTCTGCGAAACTTCTCAAAAACACGCTCGACGGCCTGCACGCGAAGAGCGATATCCGCTTCCTGCCCGGCAAGACCCATTTCGACCTTTATGTCGAAGGTGACGACCGCAGTGCGTTGTTGAAGAAGATTTCCTGGGAGATGTACGGCGTGGCAAGGCCCGGCCAGGCTAAAACCCCGTAACCCAACTGTCGTAGGAGCCGATTCATCGGCGAATGGAAAATGTGGGAGCCGCTTCAGCGGCGAATGGTTAATGTGGGAGCCGCTTCAGCGGCGAATGGGTGTTGCAGCGTCGCCGCTCCGTTGGCTTTTCGCCGCTGAAGCGGCTCCCACATGGCTGCATTCGCCGCTGAAGCGGCTCCCACATGGTTGCATTCGCCGCTGAAGCGGCTCCCACAGTGGAGATTCGGATCCATGAGCTACGAGGAACTCTGGCGGCGTTCGGTGGACGAACCCGGGCTTTTCTGGGCCGAGCAGGCGCGGCTGATCCACTGGGAGACGCCGCCGCAGCAGATCCTCGATGACTCACGGCCGCCGTTCCGCCGCTGGTTCGTCGGTGGTACCACCAATCTTTGCTACAACGCGATCGATCGTCACCTCGACGAGCGCGGTGAACAACTGGCCCTCGTGGCCGTTTCCACCGAGACCGATACGACGCGCGAGATCACCTACCGTGAGCTGCATCGTGAGGTATGCACGTTCGCGGCTGTCCTGGTGGAGCTCGGGGTAGGCAAGGGCGATCGCGTTGTTATCTACATGCCGAACATCGCCGAAGCCGTCTTTGCGATGCTGGCGTGCGCGCGCATCGGTGCGATCCACTCGGTGGTGTTCGGTGGGTTCGCCGCGCACAACCTCGCCTTGCGCATCGATGATGCGGAACCCGTGCTGTTGATCTGCGCCGATGCCGGTATGCGCGGTGGCAAGGTGATTCCCTATAAGCCACTCATCGACGCCGCGCTGCGCGAAGCCAGTGCGCCGCCGAAACACGTGCTTATCGTCAACCGTGGTCTCGATCCGGCGATGGAGGTCGTCGCCGGGCGCGATGTCGATTACGCGCAGGTGCGCAGCAGGCACGAGGGCGCCCGTGTCGCCGTGACCTGGCTCGAGTCCAACGAACCCAGCTACCTTCTCTACACCTCCGGGACGACGGGGAAGCCCAAAGGCGTGCAGCGCGACGTCGGCGGGTATGCGGTCGCGCTGGCGCTGTCGATGACGACGATCTTCGATCTGCATCCCGGCCAGACCATCCTGTGCACCTCGGATGTCGGCTGGGCGGTGGGGCACTCGTACAACGTGTATGGGCCGTTGATCGGCGGCTGCACCGCCATCCTCTACGAGGGACTTCCGACGTCGCCCGATCCGGGTATCTGGTGGCGCCTCTGCGAGACCTACAAGGTGCGTACGATGTTCTCGTCGCCGACGGCGATCCGCGTGCTGAAGAAGCACGATGCCCGTTGGCTGTCGTCATACGATCTGTCGGCACTGAAGTACGTCTTTTGCGCCGGAGAGCCGCTGGACCAGACGACCTATGAGTGGTTGTCGACCGGCACCGGCAAGCTCGTCGTCGATAACTACTGGCAGACCGAGACCGGCTGGCCAGCCGTCTCACTGATGCCGGGTCTCGACCTCAAGCCGGTCAGGCCGGGCTCGCCGGGTTTTCCGACCTTCGGTTTCCGCATGCGTGTCATCGATGAGGCCACCGGTGAAGAGAAGGGCCCGGGCGAGAAGGGCGTTCTCGTGATCGAGCCGCCGCTCCCTCCCGGTTGCCTCTCGACGATCTGGCGCGACGACGATCGCTACGTGCGTAGCTACTTCGGGCACTTCAGGGAACTGCTGTACAGCTCACTGGACTGGGCAGTGCGTGACGCGGACGGTTACCTGTTCATCCTTGGCCGCACCGACGATGTCATCAACGTGGCCGGACACCGCCTGGGGACGCGCGAGATCGAGGAATCCGTCGCCACGCTGGGCGCCGTGGCGGAAGTGGCCGTGGTGGGTGTCGGGGACGAGTTGAAGGGCCAGTTGCCAGCGGTTTTCGCCACGCTGAAGCAGGGTGTCACCGACGATCCGCGGGATGTCGCACATGCCATGGAGCGGCGGGTAGTCGAGCTGCTGGGGGCCGTGGCGCGGCCGGGGTGCGTGTACGTGGTGGGGGCGTTACCGAAGACGCGCTCCGGGAAGTTGCTGCGCCGGGCGATCCAGGCGTTGATGGAGGGGCTGGATCCGGGGGACCTTTCGACGCTGGACGATCCGGGCTCGTTGGAAGAGATTCGCCGGGCGATTTCGCGTGGCCGCAGTGTGGGCATAGCACCCGTCGCCGCTGAAGCGGCTCCCACACGAGCAGGACGCGGTGGGAGCCGCTTCAGCGCCGTATGTGGGAGCCGCTTCAGCGGCGATCCGCGCCGCAGGCGCGGCCCGGCGCCCGGCGGCCTCGCCGCATCCTCCTCTCCCGCGACGCAGCAAGGCCCCGCCGCCGGTTCGCGCTAAAATGGGATTCTTTACCCGGAGAGTTCCATGGCACAGCTTCCCTCGGCCGGCGGTCGCTTCCGCGCCGCACTCGCGGCCGAACAGCCGCTGCAGGTGATCGGGGCGATCAACGCCAATCACGCCCTGCTGGCCAAGCGCGCGGGCTTCCGTGCCATCTATCTTTCCGGTGGCGGCGTCGCCGCCGGCTCGCTGGGCCTGCCGGACCTCGGCATCAATACCCTGGACGACGTCCTCACTGACGTCCGCCGCATCACCGACGTCTGCGACCTGCCTCTCATGGTCGACATCGACACGGGCTTCGGTCCCAGCGCGTTCAACATCGCGCGCACCGTCAAGACGCTGATCAAGGCCGGTGCAGCGGCTTGCCATATCGAAGACCAGGTCGGCGCCAAGCGCTGCGGTCATCGCCCGGGCAAGGAAATCGTCACGACGGAAGAAATGGCCGATCGCGTCAAGGCCGCCGCCGACGCGAAGACCGATCCGGACTTCTTCCTCATCGCGCGCACCGATGCCATCGCCGTGCTTGGCGTCGAGGCTGCCCTCGAACGCGCTGTCGCCTGTGCGGAAGCCGGTGCCGACGCCATCTTCGTCGAGGCCGCGTACGACCTGCCGACCTACAAGCGTTTCGTCGATGCACTCGACGTGCCCGTACTCGCCAATATCACCGAGTTCGGCCAGACCCCGCTGTTCAGCACGGAAGAGCTTGGCGGCGTCGGCGTCGGCATCGTGCTTTATCCGCTTTCCGCGTTCCGCGCCATGAACAAGGCGGCCGAGAACGTCTACACCGCCATCCGCCGCGACGGTCACCAGCGCAATGTCATCGACACGATGCAGACGCGTGAAGAACTGTACGACCGCATTGGTTACCACGACTACGAGCGTCGCCTCGACGCTCTGTTTTCCAAGAAGGGTTAAGGAGAGTCACGCATGAGCGACACCACCACCACTACCCAGCCGAAGGCAAAGAAATCCGTCGCCCTTTCCGGCGTTCCCGCGGGTAACACCGCCCTTTGCACGGTCGGCCGTAGCGGCAACGACCTGCATTACCGTGGCTACGATATCCACGACCTCGCCGCGAAGGGTTCCTTCGAGGAAGTCGCCTATCTGCTCGTCCACGGCGTGCTGCCGAACTGGATGGAGCTCAACGCCTACCGCGCCAAGCTGAAGCGCCTTCGCGGCTTGCCGGCACCGGTGAAAGCCGCGCTCGAGTTGCTGCCTGCGGCGACGCACCCGATGGACGTCATGCGCACGGGTGCTTCGGTGCTCGGTACCGTGCTGCCGGAAAAGGAAGATCACAACATCACCGGTGCGCGCGATATCGCCGACCGCCTGATGGCGAGCTTCGGCTCGATGCTGCTGTATTGGTATCACTTCAGCCATAACGGCAAGCGCATCGAAACGGAGACCGAAGACGAGTCGATCGCCGCGCACTTCCTGCACCTGCTGCACGGTCGCAAGCCGAGCGATCTTCACTCGCATGCACTCGACCGTTCGCTCGTGCTGTACGCCGAGCATGAATTCAACGCCAGCACGTTTACCGCGCGTGTCATCGCCGGTACCGGCTCGGACATGTATTCGGCAATCACCGGCGCCATTGGCGCGCTGCGTGGTCCGAAGCATGGCGGCGCGAACGAAGTGGCGATGGAAATCATCGCGCGCTACCGTGATGCCTCCGAGGCCGACGCGGACATCCGTGCTCGCGTCGAGCGCAAGGAAATCATCATCGGCTTCGGTCACCCGGTGTATACCGTGTCCGATCCGCGCAACGAGATCATCAAGGAAATCGCGCGCAAGCTCTGCACCGACGGCGGCAACCCGCGCCTGTTCGAAGTGTCGGAGAAGATCGAGAAGTTGATGTGGGACCTGAAGAAGATGTTCCCGAATCTCGACTGGTACTCGGCGTCGGCGTACCACATGATGGGCGTCCCTACCGCGATGTTCACGCCGCTGTTCGTCATTGCGCGCACGTCGGGCTGGAGCGCGCACGTCATCGAGCAGCGCCAGGACGGCAAGATCATTCGCCCGAGCGCGAACTACACGGGTCCGGAAGACCAGGCTTACGTGCCGATCGAAAAGCGTTGAGGAGGACGGCCCGCTAACGCGGGCCTTCGTTCTCTACACTTGATCGCCTCGCGGGGAGACCTTGGTGCCCACCCTCGCTGCTCAGACAGTCCTCAGCGTTTCGTACCGGAAGGCCGCTACCGCGGCCGATGTACTTATTTGGCCTACGGCCGCTCCACTTGTCCGGAACTCGCATCGAGGGTGGGCACCGAAGGCTCTGCGCCGCCACGTCCGCGCCCACCGCGGTGGCGGGCCCAGTTGGGGCGGGGCCGCTAAAGCGCCGCCGCCATACGCGTTGCCTTGTCGATCGCCCGCTTGGCGTCGAGTTCCGCCGCGACATCCGCGCCACCGACCAGTCGCACATCTACGCCACGTGCCACTAACGCCTCGTGCAGCGCACGGTTCGGCTCCTGTCCTGCGCAGACGATCACGTTATCTACGTCGAGCACCTGCGCCTTGCCTTCGATCGTGACGTGCAGGCCGGCGTCGTCGACGCGGTCGTAAGTCACGCCGCCGACCATCGCGACTTTCTTGTTTTTCAGCGTGGCGCGATGAACCCAGCCCGAGGTCTTGTTGAGCCTGCCACCGGGACGGCCTTCCGTACGCTGCAGCAGCCAGATCTGACGTTCGGATTTCTCCGGCTTCGCGGGCATGAGGCCACCGGGCGTCGCCATGGTCATGTCGACGCCCCATTCCTTCGTCCAGCGTGCAATGTCGGTGGTGGGGGAGGGCGCCGCTTCGCTGAGGAATTCGGCAACGTCGAAGCCGATACCGCCGGCACCGATGATGGCGACCTTGTGGCCTACGGTAGCGTTGCCGTGCAGGACGTCGACGTACGACAACACCTTTGCGTGATTCGCGCCCGGAAGGTCGAGTGCACGCGGCAGGACGCCCGTCGCGAGGATCACGGTATCGAAACCACCCGCCGCGAGCGAATCAACCGTGGCGTCCTCGCCGAGACGACGCTCCACACCGGTCTCGTCGAGACGATGGTTGAAGTACCGCAGCGTCTCGCTGAATTCTTCTTTCCCCGGAATGCGCTTCGCCATGTTGAACTGGCCGCCGATCTCCGTGGCGCGGTCGAAAAGGGCGACGGCATGGCCTCGCTCGGCAAGCGTCGTCGCGGCAGCCAGGCCAGCAGGGCCTGCGCCCACCACGGCCACGCGCTTCTTCGCGGTGGTGGGCGTGATGGTGAGTTCGGTTTCATGGCAGGCGCGCGGATTCACCAGGCACGAGGCGCGGCGGTTTTCGAAGACGTGATCGAGGCAAGCCTGGTTGCAGGCGATGCAGGTGTTGATCGCGGACGGGCGGCTAGCCTTCGCCTTGTTGACCCACTCCGGATCGGCGAGCAGCGGACGTGCCATCGACACCATGTCCGCATCGCCGTCGGCAAGGATGCGCTCGGCGACATCGGGCATGTTGATGCGGTTGGTGGTGACGAGCGGGATACCGACTTCGCCCTTCATGCGGCGCGTCACCCAGCTGAAGGCGCCACGCGGAACGCTGGTGACGATGGTCGGGACGCGCGCCTCGTGCCAGCCGATACCCGTGTTGATGATTGTCGCACCCGCCGCCTCGATGGCCTTGCCCAGCGTGACGATGTCACCCCACGGCTGGGCATCGTCGACCAGGTCCAGCATGGACAGGCGGTAGATGATGATGAAGTCCTTGCCCACCGCTTCGCGCATGCGGCGCACGATCTCGATCGGGAAGCGCATGCGGTTCTCGGCCGTGCCACCCCAGCGATCCGTGCGCTTGTTGGTGCGCGGGGTGAGGAACTGGTTGATCAGGTAACCCTCCGAGCCCATCACTTCGACACCGTCGTAGCCGGCGTCACGCGCGAGCTTCGCGCTGCGCACGAAGGCATCGATGCTGCGTTCCACACCACCGGCGGAGAGCGCACGCGGCGTGAACGGGGTAATCGGTGACTTGATCTTCGACGGCGCCACCGAGAAGGGCTGGTAGGCGTAGCGTCCGGCGTGGAGGATCTGCATGCAGATCTTGCCGCCTTCGGCGTGCACGGCGCGGGTGACCTTGCGGTGCCTGGCTACGTGCCAGGGCATCGACATCGTGCCGGACATCGGCTTCAGCCATCCCTGCAGGTTCGGAGCGATGCCCCCGGTGACGATGAGGCCGACGCCACCGCGTGCCCGCTCGGCGAAGAAGGCGGCCAGCTTGTCGTAGTCGCGTTGCCTTGTCCTCAAGCCCCGTATGCATGGATCCCATGAGCACGCGATTGCGCAGCGTGGTGAAACCGAGGTTGAGCGGGGCGAGGAGGTGCGGATAGGACACGGCGGGATCCGGGTTCAAACGATCGTTCGAATGATCCTCGTAACTGCGGTCCGGGGCAAGGGCGACAGCACCAATTGGGCCCCGGAGCAGTGGCGTTACGGCGTGTATCACCCCCTTTACAAAACGGGGCGTCCATTCATTTTGCGAAATCTGTGAAACCCGCATGGGGCGGGGGTCTCGCGCCGGTCGCGACAGCGGGCACGCAATTTGCTCCCTCCTATGACCCGGCGCGTTGGCAGGACGTCCGGCTTTCCCGAAGAAACAGGGGTTCCGCGTCGCTCACAGGAGACTCTCCCATGCGTAAGACTCTTATCGCCACGGCGATCTGCCTCGCTATCGGATTCGCACTGCCGGCCATGGCCGACGATACCCAAAACGGATCGTCAGGCGCATCGGCCCAACGTAAATCGATTGCCGTGCAGTATTCAGACAGCTCGCAGTATGCCGACAGTTCAACTCACACTAACATGACGACGAACACGACATCCGGTTCGTTCAACACAACCAACGCGATCGCCAGCAGCACGCTCAATGGCACCGTGACAGGTAACACCATCACCAGCCTTGGCAATGTCGCCTTGAATCTAGGCGACGCATCCGGTGCACGAGGTGGGTCCGGTGGCGCTGGCTACGGCGGAAACGGCCGTGGCGGTAGCGGCGGCGACGGTGGAAACAGCGGACGTACGACAGCCCGCGGTGCGGTCGGCGGTGATGCCGGAACGAGCAGCGGCGGCGCCCTCGGCGCAACGGTCGCCTATGGCGGCGATACGAGCGGTGACGGCGGCAATGCCTCCGGTCCTGGCGGACGTGCCAATGCACGTGGCGCAGGCGCCGACTCTGCCACGGGCGGCGCAACGGCCAGCGCGGGCGGCGCATCTGCCAGCACGGGCGCGACGTCGACCTCGGGCGACGCGTCGCCAACCTCCACGGGCGGAACCGCAACCGCGGGCAACGGCGGGACGGCGACGGCGATGTCGGGCGCCGGCGGTGCCGGCGCGGCTGGCGGTGACGGCACGGGCGGTTCGGGCGGCGGTGCGTCCGGTGGCAGCGGTGGCAACGGTGGCAATTCGTCGGCCGACGGCGGCTCGTTCAGCATGGCCAACAACATGGGTAGCGCGGGTTCCGGTGCTGCTGGTATCTCCAGCTTCGCCGCCAATTCCGGTGCTTCGTCGTTGATCCAGCAGAGCGTGAATGTGCAAGCCAACCTGAGCGTCGGGTCCGCTCCGTAAAGGACGCGTGCAAGTGAAAGGCCTACGGGGCGCGCACGCGCGCCCCGTGGCATCCGAAGCGGGCGTACGTCATCAGGAGATTCCCATGCCGATGTTTCGATCCCCCACCGTATTCGTGGTCGCCGCCGCGCTCGCCACGGCGGTAGCCAGCCATGGTGCGCAGGCCAGTCCCTTGGGTGAACAGCCACCGCCGTCCTTCGGAACGGCCACGCCACTGACCCAGCTGCAGGGCATGAGCGGCGGTACCGCTACCCAGGTCACCAACAACGTCAACGAGCAGGACACGGCCGGAACGCTGACCGACAACACGGCCAAAGGCACTTACAGCGGCGGCAATTTCGTCGGCGATACCGCGTTCAGCAGCTCGGCGGGCCTGTCCACCGTCATTCAGAACTCGGGCAACAACGTGCTCATCCAGAACTCGACGATCCTTAACGTGCGGATGAACCCATGAGGACGGCCTGCGCCCTCGCTTTCCTCGCCTTACTGTGCGCCCCCTGCGCGCAGGCGATGAAGGCGGAAGTGCAGACCAGTGCAGGCACCTCTTATCCGCTGCACCTGACAAGCCTGAAGGAAGCGCGTTTCCGCAACACCATCCGGCAGAAATACGACTTCAGCTGCGGCTCCGCTGCGGTGGCCACGTTGCTCACCTACCAATACGGCTACCCGATCGACGAGCAGGTCGCTTTCGACGTGATGTACAGCGGCGGCGATCGTGCCAAGATCGGCAAGGACGGCTTTTCGCTGCTGGACATCAAGCGATTCCTTGCCTCACGCGGCTTCGATGCCGATGGCTTCGACGTGCCTCTGGAGAAGCTCGACGACGAAGGCATTCCGGCCATCGTGTTGATCAACGAGCGTGGCTACCACCACTTCGTGGTGATCAAAGGCTACAAGAACGGCCGTGTGCTGGTCGGCGATCCCGCACGTGGCACCCGTTCGATGTCGAAGCGCCGTTTTGATGCGATGTGGAACAACCATGTCGTCTTCGTCATCCACAATGAGCGAGACCGCGCCATCTTCAACAGTCCGCGCGACTGGGCGGTTGCTCCTGCGGCACCCATGTTCGAGGGCATCGAGCGTAACGGTCTCAGCCCCATCGTCATGCCCAAGCGCGGACCGGGGGACATATGAAAACCCGCCCCATCCTTTTCGCCGTCGTTTTAGCCAGCGGCACGTGTGCCGCGACGCAAGCGGCCGACTTTCCGATCAATCACGCCGTACCGGATGCCACCCTGGACACGATCCGCGGCGGCTTCGATTTCGGCGACAACCTCGTTGCCTCCTTCGCGCTGCAACGCACGGTGCTGATCAACGGCATGGAGGCGATGCAGACCACCGTCTCGATTCCCAACATCGCCAACATCACGGCCCAGCAGGCGGCCCAGTTGCAGAGTGCGCTGCAGACCACTGTGATCAATGTGGGCAACAACACGGTGACCACGCCGCAGGCGACTAACGCGGCGCAAGCCAGTGCGACAGCGCAGTCCGCGGCATCGGTCAATCTGCCCGCCTCGGTAACACCCGGCCTCATCATCCAGAACACGTTAGACAACCAGGCCATCACGGCCACCACCACGATCGACGCGTCGGTGAACAGTGCACGCATGCTCCAGAACATGCGTATTTCAGAAGCAGTCAACGATGCGGTGGTCCAGTTCCGGGGGAATTAAGCATGTATCGCAACGGCAGGGTGATGCAGGCAAAAACATGTGCGGGTGCTCTTGCGTTGGCGACGTTACCGATGTGGATCGGAGCGTGCCTGGCGCAGGAGGCCAGTGCGAGCAGCAGTAGCACGCTCGATCCCGCGATACGCGAGAAGATCGAAGCGCAGGGAAGACGCATCGACGCGATGCGCAGCAAGATGGCCGAACAACTGGCCGAGCTCGAGCAGATGAAACGCGAACTCGCGTCGCAGGAAGTGCAGTACAACGACCTGCGCAAAGCCATCGGCATGAATGCACTCGAGGAGGCGCGTGGTGGCTCGGCGGCCGTGGCGGGTACGCAGTCCGCGCCGCAGGACCAGCAGGTGCCGCAGGACCAGCAGCCTGGTGCACCCGGTCCGGGCGCGCCGCCCGCGCAGGCTTCACAACCCGTAGTCGCGACCAAGCCGGTGGGAAGGCGTCCCGCGGAAGACGATCGCCCGCCCGAGGTCGCACCCATCTTCGACCAGCCCGGCGTGCTTACGCCCAAGGGCAAGCTCATCATCGAGCCGTCGTATCAGTACGGCTACTCGTCGAGCGATCGCGTGGCGCTCGTCGGTTACACGGTCATTCCGGCGATCCTCATCGGCCTGGTCGACGTGCGCCAGGTGAAGACGACGACGCAGACCGGTGCCCTGGCGTTCCGCTACGGCCTGACCAACCGCATGGAACTCGAAGTACGCGTTCCGTACGTCGACAACCATACCGACACGATCAGCCGCGAGATCTTTACCGGCACGGCGCAGGACAACCTGTTCACCACCAGCGGCAAGGGCATCGGTGACATCGAAGCCACGCTGCGCTACCAGCTCAATGATGGCGGGGCCGACAAGCCGTACTACGTCGGTTGGTTCCGTGCCAAGTCGCGCACGGGTCGCGATCCGTTCGAAGTCACCAGCGATTGCGTCACGCGGTGCGTCGAGAACTTCACGGGCACGGGTCTTCCGCTCCAGAGTCCGACGGGTACGGGTTTTTATTCGGCGCAGGCAGGCGTGACCTGGTTGTATCCGTCCGATCCCGTCGTCTTCTTCGGCAACCTGAGCTACCTGCACAACTTCGAGCGAAAGAATGTAAGCCGTAACGTACTTCTCGCGGGCAAACAGTTTCTCGGCGACATCAAGGCGGGGGATATCGCCGATATCAGCCTGGGCATGGGTCTTTCGCTCAACGAAAAAGCGTCGATCAGTATCGGTTACGACCAGGCATTCGTCGGCCGCACGCAGCAGAACGGCGATCCGCTGCCGGGATCCGCGCGCGTGACGCTGGGTTCGCTGCTGATCGGCGGCTCGTATCGCTTCAATGAAAAAGAAACCCTGAACGTCACGCTCGGTGTTGGTGTCACCCGCGACACGCCGGATACGACGATCACGGTGCGCGTGCCGATCACGCTCTGACGCATACAAGTTGTTCACTCTCCTGAACGCGTTTCAAACACGCGAGAGTTCCCGTGCACGCGATGCACACATTGTCGTTCGTTAATATTTCCGTGGGGGTTCGCTCAAAAACAAAAACATTGGCAGGGAGTTTCATACACATGCGCATCCGTGATCATCGTTTCGGCAAGGCCACCGCGGGCCTCGCCATCGCCACACTCGCTGTCTTCGGTGCCACTGCGCATGCGCAGGACAGCAACAAGAAGTCTCAATCCCCGGCGCTCGACAACATCAGCCTTTGGGTCGGTGGTTACTACACCAGCAACGACACCAACATCGGCGGCAAGACGGACTACCTCAATACCCGCGGCAACCTGAATCTCGAGAAAGATCTCGACTTCAAGAAGCACAAGGCCGTGCCGCGCGTACGCCTGGACTTCCTCATCGGCGAGCACCAGGGTTTCACCTTCGACTATTACGAAGTGAATCGTTCGCACTCGAAGACCCTCGACGAGAACGTCGAGTTCCTTGGCCAGCCGGTCGACGCGTCCGCGGAGGCCAGGGGTAACCTGAAGTTCTCGTTCGGCAGCGCCGCTTACAAGTGGTGGTTCGGTACGGGCGACGACGTGTTCGGTCTTGGTCTGGGCGCCGCGTATTACAAGGTGCACGCCAGCGTCTACGGCAGTGCAACGATCGACGGTGAAACCGCCGAAACAGGCGCGACGGCGAACGAGAGTGCCTGGGCACCGAACCTGCAGATCGGCTGGCGTCATTCGTTCAACGAACAGTGGCGCATGTACTTCAACGCCTCGGGCGTGAAGAAGAACGGTGGCCCGCTTAACGGCCATATCTTCGACGCTGCGCTGGGCCTCGAGTACTTCCCGTGGCAGAACGTGGGTATCGGCGCGGAGTACGCGTACACGAAGATCAAGCTCAACCAGGACAAGCGTAACTACAACCTCGACCTCGACATGAAGCTCAACGGTCCTGCGGCTTACATCCGCTTCCGCTTCTGATCGTCTGGTTGGCGAACGGCCCCGCGCCGGTCGCCTAGCCAGGGGGAATCCTGGGGCCGCCTTCGGGCGGCCTTTTTTTCAGGAAATGTGGAAGCCGCTTCAGCGGCGATCAGGTCCATGTGGGAGCCGCTTCAGCGGCGAAGAGCCAACGAAGCGGTGAAGCGGCAAGCCCGCGACTTAAGTGCATCCGAAAGCCGCGAGCGGCAAGGTCCTTGCGGCCGCGGCGCGGCACTTCGTGACGGGCCGTAGGTGCCGCCCTCGCTCCGCCCGCTAACTGAGCGGCCCTCAGCTTAGGCGTCCCCAAGGACCTTGCCCCTCGCGGCCCCGAACGCCGACGTTGATTGGGGTCGAGCGCACCGCCGGCGACTGCAAGGCACCGCCTTTGTAGGAGCCGATTCATCGGCGAACGCCTTACCGGTGCTACCGCGAATGAGGCTTTGCATCGCAATTGTGCTGGCGCTCAAACCGCTCGCCCGATGATCGCAGTGCCTCTTTCGCAAACGCGACAACCTGAGGGTTCGCCGATAGATCGGCTCCTACAACAGCATCGCTCAATCTTGCGGGCGGCGCTCGCTGAGCACGAACGTTATGCGGCAACGCCGCTCAAGCACGCGTCCGCGTAGCGGACGATCCGATCACTTCACTTCCCCGCAAGAAGCGAAAGCGCCTTCGCCCGCTGCGAGCGACTCGCACGCCACCAGCCGCCGGCGCAGATGCCGATGACGAGGAGGGCGTCGAGGGTCCATGGAGCCCAGGGGTTGGCGTCGAACCATGGCGACACCAGGTGATCGTGCGCGATCATCCGCGCGGCCGTCCAGGCGATGGCCGCGGCTCCGATGTAGATCACGATGGGGAAGCGCTCGATCAGTTTCAGGATGAGCGTGGAACCCCAGACCACCAGGGGCACGCTGATGGCCAGGCCAAGGACCACCAGGCCCATGTGGCCTTTGGCCGCGCCAGCGATCGCCAGGACGTTGTCCAGGCCCATCAGTGCATCGGCGATCACGATGGTGCGTATAGCCGCCCAGAAGCTTGCAGCGGGCGTCATGGAGGGGTCGTGCTCCTCGTGCTTGAGGAGTTTCCATGCGATGGGGATGAGCAGGGCGCCGCCGATCAGCATCAGGCCGGGAAGCTTGAGCAGCCAGATGACGGCGAAGGTAAGCACGATGCGTAGCGCGATCGCACCGAAGGTGCCCCAGAAGACAGCCTTCTTCTGCAACTCGCGGGGGAGGCTGCGGGCGGCGAGGGCAATGACGATCGCATTGTCGCCAGCCAACACCAGGTCGAGCAGGATGATGGCTGCCAGGCCGGAAAAGAATTCGGGAGTGAGGAAATCCATGGAGCGGGTCCTTCGCGCGTTGTGAGATCGAATGCGGCGGCGACGGGTACGCGCACCCGTCGTCACCACAAAAGTCTCGTTCCCGGCGCGATGCCGCCGCGACGCCCGGGACGCGTGTGGCGTCCGTACTGACGATCGTCGCGCACGAAGCCCGGAAGGCCTCGCGGAACTACTCCCCTTTGGGCGGTAGTCATGGCCATTCTGGCGGTTGGGATGCACCGCGGCAAGACATACCCGGGGGGTGACCGGTTAAAATCGTCGGTTTCCCACCCTCCACGAGTGAAGTCCATGAGCGCACACGATATCCGTTCCGCCACGCGTCCCGATCCGGACCAGCCGCTGGTGGACATCGCCAACTACGTGGCCGACTACCAGATCGACTCGAAGGAGGCGTACGACACCGCGCGCTACATGCTCCTGGACTCGCTGGCCTGCTCGGCCCTGGCGATGAAGTTCCCGGATTGCGTGAAGCACCTCGGTCCGCTGGTTCCCGGCGCCGTTATGCAGGGCGGCACGCGCGTGCCGTTCACTTCGCACGAGCTGGATCCCGTCCAGGCCGCCTTCGCCATCGGCACCCAGATCCGCTACCTCGACTTCAACGACACCTGGCTGGCGGCCGAGTGGGGCCACCCGTCGGACAACCTGGGCGCCATCCTCGCCGTGGCCGACTACCTCTCGCGCAAGGCGGAAAAGGAAGGCGGCCAGCCGCTGACCGTCCGTGACGTGCTTGGTTACGCCATCAAGGCCCACGAGATCCAGGGCTGCTACGCCCTGAAGAACAGCTTCAACCGCGTCGGCCAGGACCACGTGATCCTCGTCCGCCTGGCCTCCACGGCCGTGACCACCGCCATGCTCGGCGGCGGCAAGGAGCAGATCACCACGGCCGTGTCGCACAGCTGGATCGACAACGGTGCCCTTCGCACCTATCGCCACGCCCCGAACACCGGCCCGCGCAAGAGCTGGGCCGCGGGCGACGCCTGCCGCCGTGCGGTCACCCACGCGATCAACGCCGTCTACCGCAACGTGGTGGGCTACCCGTCGGCGCTTACCGCCAAGACCTGGGGCTTCTACGACGTGGCCTTCAAGGGCAACGCGTTCGAGTTCGAGCGCCCGTTCGGCAGCTACGTGATGGAAAACGTGCTGTTCAAGATCAGCTTCCCGGCCGAGTTCCATGCCCAGACCGCCGTCGAGTGCGCCATGGCCCTGCACGGCCAGGTGGCCGATCGCGTCGACCAGATCGAGAAGATCGTCATCGAGACCCAGGAAGCCGGCGTCCGCATCATCGACAAGACCGGCCCCCTGGCCAATTACGCCGATCGGGACCATTGCATCCAGTACATGGTCGCCGTTCCGCTGATTTTCGGCCGCCTGACGGCAGACGACTACAATGACTCGATTGCCTCGGATCCGCGTATCGACGCGCTCCGCGACAAAATGACCGTGGTTGAGAATCCGCAATTCACCAAGGATTACTTCGATCCGGAAAAGCGCTACATCGGCAATTCGGTGCAGGTTTTCTTCAAGGATGGGTCGAAAACCGACAAGGTCTCGATCGATTTCCCCATCGGCCACCGCAAAAGGCGTGCCGAAGGCATTCCCGTGCTGCTCAAGAAATTCGAGGCCGCCCTCCGGGCAGAGTGGCCTGCAGAGCGGGTCGAGAAGGTTCTTGCGGTCACTTCTTCGCCGGAAAAGCTCGACGCCATGCCCATTCACGAGTTCATGACACTCTTCACGGCTTGATAATGGCCGTGACTCAAGTATGAACGGCGGTTTTTAGCACGTGTTCAATTGTTTGATTTTTGCTAAACTGCCGCCGCCCGTTGAAGGGGTTTAAAGCGAGGGACGGCGAAGTCCCCGGATTCGAAAAGAGTTTCTACGCGCGATTTCCGTCTGGGGTGGAGCGCGGACGCGAATACCAATAATGAGGAGACACCGATGAAACGTAAGGGCTTGTTTTTGCTGATCGGCTTGGCCCTGGGCGGCGTGGGTGCCGTTCACGCGCAGGAATCCACTGACGCGGGTAACGGCTATGATGGCCGCTGGTACGTCGCCCCGACGGTTGGCGGTTACTACAACGACAAAGACCGCAACACCAACTCGCGTCAGGCCTACTACGGTCTGGGCGTTGGTAAGTTCATTTCGAGCAACGCCTCGATCGACGTCTTTGCCGACCGCACCAAGCGCGACAACGATGGCAATGGCCATTGGTCGAGCAACAGCTACGGCGTTGCCGCTCGCTTCTACGCTGGTGCGTGGGACGCGTGGCGTCCGTACCTGCTCGCTGGTGTGATGGGTGCTTACCACCACAACCCGGCAGACAAGGGTTGGGCACCGGCAGCTGAGCTCGGCGTCGGCGTGTCGAAGACCCTCACCGACAGCTCCGACTTCCGCGTGGAAGCCGGCTACCGTTACGACTGGGACGACAAGACCATTCGTAGCGAGAACGGCTACGGCGACTGGTTCCTCGGCTTCTCGATCGTCTCGCGCTTCGGCGAGCCGCCGGCAGCTCCGGCCCCGGCCGTTGCTCCGGCCCCGGCTGCTCCGGATTGCTCCACCCTCGACAGCGATGGCGATGGCGTGAACGATTGCGACGACAAGTGCCCGGCCACGCCGGCTGGCACGATCGTCGGTCCGGATGGTTGCCCGCAGAAGGTCGTCATCGACCTGCGCGGCGTCAACTTCAAGTTCGATCGTCCGAAGAAGGGCGAGACGAACATCGGCCCGACCCTGCAGGAGCCGACCAGCGAATCGCTGGGCGTCCTCGACCAGGCTGTCGACACGCTGCAGCGTTACCCGACCGTCAAGGTCACGGTGGCTGGTTACACGGATAGCGTCGGTAAGGACGCTTACAACCAGGGCCTGTCCGAGCGTCGTTCCAAGATCGTGTTCGACTACCTCACGGCTCACGGCATCGGTGCCGACCGTCTGGAAGGCCCGATCGGTCACGGCGAGAACAACCCGATCGACACGAACGACACGGCCGAAGGCCGCGCTCGTAACCGTCGTACGGAACTGCAGGTTCAGCAGTAATCCGTTAAAGATCGGTAGTTCGATAAAGGAGCCCGGCGCAAGCCGGGCTCTTTTTTTGTGCCCGGCATGTGGGAGCCGCTTCAGCGGCGATGCCCCGGTCACCGCACCCTTGAACATTCCCGCTACCCCTGTACGCTCAAGCCATCCAGACGTACGGACGTCCAAAGGGGTGTGCATGAAGACGATGGCAGGGCTCTTCCTCGGCGCGATGCTGGCCTGCGCCGGCTGCACGGCGCACCTGCCGGCCACTTCGCCGACGTTGTCGGGAGATGCCGCCCACCCGGCCACGACGCTTGGCTGGCTTCGCACCGAACTCTATTTCGGCCTTGGTACCGTCGGACACACCTTTGGCGTCAGTGACGCGGAATGGCGTACCTTTCTCGACAAGGAAGTGACCCCGCGATTCCCCAGCGGCCTGACCGTGCTCGATGCCTATGGCCAGTGGCAGGGGGACAAGCAGCCCCAGCCGGAGCGCCTGCGCTCGAAGATCGTCGTACTCCTGCATGCGGACAGTCCCGCTCAGCGCGACGCGATTGAGGCGATTCGAAGTGCGTGGAAGGCGAAGACAGGCGACCAGTCCGTGCTTCGTGTCACCCAGCCGGCCGAGGTATCGTTCTGATGGCCACGAACCTCGCCACACGTCGCCGCTTCGGTGGCGGCGACCTCAACGGTGTCCTCGGTCTCGTCGTCGATAACCTCTCGTTGTTGGCCTTCATGGCCACGGCGCTTATCGGCATCTTCGGCATGCCGGCGGATATCGTCTTCCGCCGCATGTTCCCGGGCACCGCCCTTGGCGTGTTGCTGGGCAATCTTGCCTATACGTGGATGGCCCGTCGGCTGGCGGCTCGCACGGGACGCGAGGACGTCACGGCCATGCCGCTGGGCATCGATGCGCCGACGACCATCGGCATGGCCTTGCTTGTTCTTGGCCCGGCTTTCGCGGGATATCGTCAGGCAGGTATGGATCCGATGGCCGCAGGAGAGGCGACCTGGCACCTGGGCATGGCCTCGCTGGTCGTCATGGGGGTGCTGAAGTTCGTCCTTTCATTCTTCGGCGCTTGGGTGCAGCGCTCCGTGCCGCGCGCCGGCCTGCTCGGCTCGATCGCAGGCATCGCGCTGGTCCTCATGGGTTTCCTGCCATTGGTGGAGATCCTGCGCGTACCGGTCGTCGGTTTCGCGGGTCTCGGTGTCGTGCTTTACGCGCTTGTCGCCAAGCGCCGCCTGCCGTTCGGTTTGCCGGGCGTGCTTGGTGCCTTCATCGTCGGCGTGGTCCTCTACTACGGGCTCGGGCCTTCCGGGTTTCTTGGAAGCGGATACCACCCGCCCGGCGCATGGCAGTGGCGCCTTGGCCTCCCGTTGCCGACGCTCGGTTTCATCGATGGCTTGCCAGCAACGGTACCGTACCTGCCGCTCATCCTTCCCTTTGGCTTGCTGATGGTGGTCGGTGGCATCAACGTGACCGAAAGTGCACGCGCCGCTGGAGATGACTACCCGACGCGCGACATCCTGCTGGTGGAGGCTCTCGCCACCCTGATCGCAGGCATGTGCGGCGGCGTGGCGCAGACGACGCCATACATCGGCCAGCCCGCCTACAAGGCCATGGGGGCGCGCACGGGTTATACGCTGGTCACTGGCCTGGTCATTGGTCTGGGTGGCATCTTCGGCTACCTCGCCAACCTGGTCGAACTGCTGCCGGTCGCCGTGCTTGCGCCGATTCTCGTCTTCATCTCGATCAGCATCACGACCCAGGCGTTCGAGGCGACTCCCTTGCGCTACGCCGCTGCGGTGGTTTTCAGCTTCTTCCCGGCTATCGCGAGGATGCTGGCGATCAAGCTGGGTGACCCTTCGATTGTCGATCCTGCCCATTTCGCCGCGCTCTATGGCGATGCCAGTCATGGCATCTCGGCGATGGCGGTGATCGTCATCCTCGGCAATGGTTTCATCATCACCTCGATGGTGTGGGCGAGCTTCGTGGTGGCGATGATCGACGGGGAGGTACGCAAGGCCGCCGGCATCGTCGCGATCGGCGCCGTCCTCACCGCCTTCGGCATCATTCACTCGGTCGAGCCGATCGGCTCGGTGTACCTGCCATGGGCTCTCGATCCGGCGACTCGCGCGCTCGTGTGGCAGTTCGTCGCAGCGTACGGCGCGCTGGCCGTCGTCCTCTTCCTCCTGTCGATAGGCCCCCGCCGCCGATAGCCCGCCCCTGTGTGGGAGCCGCTTCAGCGGCGAAAAGCCAACGAAGCGGTGAAGCGAACGCCCACGACTTACAGGCATCCGAAAGCCGCGAACGTCGCGGTCAATTGGAGTCGAGCGCACCGCCGGCGAGTGCAAGGCGCCGCCTTTATAGGAGCCGATTCATCGGCGAACGCCGTACCGGTGCTACCGCGAATGAGGTTTTGCATCGCGATCGTGTTGGCACTCAAACCGCTCGCCCGATGATCGCAATGCCTCGTTCGCAAACGCGACAGCCTGAGGGTTCGCCGATAAATCGGCTCCTACAACAGCGTCGCTCAATCTTGCGGGCGATGCGAGCTTGAATTGCCAGCCCGCGGCAGCCACCCTTGGGCATTGCCCCAAGGAATTCCCCATGTCCCTCGCCGATCTCACTTCGCTGCTTGGCGTGACCGCCACGCCGGATGCCGCGACCCACGGCTTCGTGTTCAACCACACCATGATCCGCGTGCGCGACCTGGACATCTCGCTGGACTTCTACACGCGCGTGCTCGGTTTCACGCCGGTCTACAAGCATGTCTATGAGGAGGCGAAGTTCACCATCGTCTATCTGGTGCTGCTCGGCGACCGCAGTGCGATCCCCGATGACGACGACGCGCGCAAGCGCTGGGTGCTGGCCCAGCCGGGCGTGCTCGAGCTGACCCACAACCACGGTACGGAGAACGAGGCCGGGTTCGCGTATCACAATGGCAACAGCGAGCCGCGCGGATTCGGGCACCTGTGCGTGAGCGTGCCGGACGTGAATGCCGCCTGCGCCCGCTTCGAGGAACTCGGTGTGACTTTCCAGAAGCGCCTGAGCGACGGCCGCATGCGTCACATCGCCTTTATTCGCGATCCCGACCAGTACTGGATCGAGATCCTGCAACCGACCCCGCTGGGTAGCTGAGACCAAACCCGACCATGCCGACCAACCTGCCTCCGGTTACGCGCAACCTGCTCATTGCCAATGTGCTGGTGTTCGCCCTTCAGTTCCTGCTGCAGGACGAGACTACGCTGGCGCTCACCAAGTGGTTCGCGCTCTGGCCTGTCGGCCATGACCTCGCAGTGGACCTGGGTAACGGAGACGTGGCCGGTATCGGTTTCCGTCCCTGGCAGCTGATCACCTACGGCTTCATGCACGGGTCGGTGATGCATATCCTGCTGAACATGTACGCGTTGTACATGTTCGGCGGGCTGATCGAGCGGGTGATGGGCCAGCGTCGTTTCATCATCTACTACTCCACGTGCCTGGTCGCTGCCGCGCTCGCACAGCTGGCCATCATGTACTTTTTCCAGCCCGATCGCGTGTTCCCGACGGTGGGTGCGTCGGGTGCGATCTTCGGTCTGCTGGGTGCCTTCGCGATGCTGTTCCCGCGCGAGAAGCTGATGATGATCCCGATTCCCGTGGGCATTCCGGCGTGGTTGTTCGTCACGCTTTACGGCCTGGGCGAGTTGTTCTTCGGCGTGACGGGCACGCTATCGGGCGTCGCGCATTTCGCCCACCTGGGTGGGCTTTTCGCAGGATTGCTGTTGCTCTGGGCGTGGGGCGTCAGGCCGCCACCACGCCGCTTCTCCTGACCCCTTAGCGCAGGGAGAGGAAGTCCGGGCTGACCACGAAACGCACGGCATCCAGTCGCAGGCGTGCCTGGGGAATGGCGGCCAGAAGTGCATCGCGTTCAGCGGCAATCGCATCGACTTCCGCCGCCGCGATGGAGGGATTCACCGCACGCAGCGCCACGAGACGGCCGTGCTCGGCGTCGAGTTCGAGCCTCGCGGCATCGAGTGCCTCGTACTTGAGCAACTCCGCGCGACCTTCCGCCAGGTCGAGTGCGTGCTCGAGCATCGGCGGTACGAGCTTCGACAGGAACTTGCGGAAGCGTGCGACCTCGATGTTGCGATCCGGCGCACGACGCAGGGCGACATCGCTCGGGCGGAAGCCCGGACGTTCCGACAGCTTCGTGTCGACGGCGACCACCAGTGGCGTCGTCGGCATGAAACGGCCGGCGTCGAGCGCACGGTCAGCGATGATTTCCAGTACGTACACGGTCTGCAGTAGCGCGGTGCGCACAGGCAGGGCGTCGTCGACGAGGAAGGCCGCGTTTCCGGTTTCGCCGCTGACGAGCAGATCCACCGCTGCGTAGACCATCGGGTGGTCCATGCGTAGCAGGGGCAGGTCTTCACGTGCCAGCGCGACATCGCGCGAGAAGGTCACCGAGAGCGGACCGTCGGCGAAGCCGGGCAGGCCATCGGTCGACAGGTACTGGGGGTCGAGCAGCACGATGTCCGGCGCGAGTTCTTCCGTATGCACGCCGTAGGTTTCGAACAGGCGCTGGATGAAGGCGTCGCGCGACGGATCCTGGTCTTCGCGGGCGAAGCTGGTCGCGAGATCGTCGGCGTGCGGGTCGCGGCTGGCAGCCAGCTCGAGCAGGTGATCGCGGCCGGCGTGGATCAGGGCGGACAGCTCTTCGTGCGCACCACGGGTTTCCGCGATGAGCGCGTCGAGTTCCTGGTCGCGGGAATCGTCTTCGCGCGCATGTTCGTCGGCGAGGTTTGCCAGCAACTCGCCGAAGCGGCGCAGCAGTTCGCGGCCATCCGCCGGGCTGGAGCGGAACGCATCCAGGCCTTCGTCGTACCAGCGTGCAAGGACGTGCTGGGCGCTCTGCTCAACCACCGGCACGTGGACGACGATGTCGTGGCGCTGGCCGATGCGGTCGAGGCGACCGATGCGCTGTTCGAGCAGATCCGGATCCAGCGGGAGGTCCCACATGACCAGGCGGTGGGCGAACTGGAAGTTGCGGCCTTCCGAACCGATCTCGGAGCACAGCAGCAGGCGAGCGCCGTCCGGCTGGGCGAAGAACGCCGCGTTGCGGTCACGCTGCACGATGCCCAGGCCTTCGTGGAAACGCGCGACGCCGACGCCGCTCTTCGTGCGCAGCGCATCCTCGATTGCCAGCACCTTGGCCTGGCTGCGGCAGATCAGCAGGAATTTATCGGCCGGATGCGCGTCGAGCAGGTCGATCAGCGCTTCGAGGCGCGGATCGTCGTTGTAGTCGAATTCGAGGTGGGCCGAAGCGTTCTGGATATCGGCACGGAACTCCGCGAGCAGAGCGTCGCGGCGGCCGGCGTCGAGCGTGTCCGGGTCGATCGCGAGGATCTCCGGCACGCGACGCGGAAAGCCGCCGATACCGGCACGGCGGTTGCGGAACATCGCGCGACCGGTGCCGTGGCGATCGATGAGTGCAGCCAGCAGCTCCGCGTGTGCGTCATCCCGCATCAGCAGACCGGTGAGTTCGCGATCGCCTTTGAATCGCGCATTGAGCAAGGCGCGATGTTCGGTGGAAAGGGGCTGGCCGCCCGCAAGCGCGTTGGCGATCTCAGAAAGTTCGCCGTATTCGGCCGATTCGGCAAGGTAGGCATCGAGATCGCTATAGCGCTGGGGATCGAGCAGGCGCAGGCGGGCGAAGTGCCCGGCGCGGCCAAGCTGTTCCGGCGTCGCGGTAAGCAGGATGACGCCGGGCGTACCGGTAGCCAGTTCCTCGACGAGGCGATAGCGCGGGCTGGCCGCTTCGGGCGTCCATTCCAGGTGATGCGCTTCGTCGACGACCATCAGGTCCCAGCCGGCCTCGACCAGCTGGCGCGCGCGCTTGGGCGCGGACTCGAGGAAGGCGAAGTCGGCGATGACCAGCTGGTCGTCTTCGAACGGGTTGCGTCCGTCGTTGGACTGCTCGATGGCTTCGCAGCGCTCTTCGTCGAAAATGGCGAACGACAGGTTGAAGCGGCGAAGCAGCTCGACGAACCACTGGTAGACCAGGGTCTCCGGCAGCAGGAGCAGCACGCGGCCGGCACGGCCCGCGGCGAGCTGGCGCGCGAGGATCATGCCGGCTTCGATGGTCTTGCCCAGGCCGACTTCGTCGGCGAGCAGTACGCGTGGCGGACGGCGCGCGGCGGCGATGCCGGCGACGCGCAGCTGATGCGGCACCAGGCCGATGCGGGCCGATTCGAGGCCCCAGGCGGCCGAACGACGCGCATCGGCGCGACGGCGCAGGGCGTCCAGGCGCAGGTCGAAGCTTTCGTTGGTATCGGTGCGTCCGCCGATAAGGCGGTCGTCTGCCTGCGACAGTGCCTGCTCGTCGTCGAGTTGGCCTTCCTCCAGTTCACGGCCTTCGCCGCGATAGACGAAAAGGCCCTCGCGCTCGTCGATGCGCTCGACAAGGAAGGCGATGCCCTTGCCGGAGACGCGCTGGCCGGCGCGGAACTCGGCGCGGATCAGCGGAGCGCTATCGGTGGCATAGGGGCGCAGCACGCCCGCCTTGGCGAACAGGACCTGCACGCCGCGTCCTTCGACGCGAAGAATGGTACCGAGGCCGAGCTCGGGTTCGGCGGTGGAGATCCAGCGTTGACCAGGTTGGAACATGCGGTAGGGAGCCAAGGACATCAGGGGGCGCCAATTATCCGCCCCGGAGGGTACCCCTGCCTACCTTTGTTTTGCCTCAGGTTTCAGCCCATCGCCGCAACAGGTTGTGGTAGACACCCGTCAATTGCAGGATCGATGCCTGGTCGGCCGCGCTGGCCGACAGGTTACGAATTGCCGTATCCAGCTCCAGAAGCAGCCGTCTCGCGCTGTCGTCGCGCACGAGACTCTGCACCCAGAAGAACGAGGCGATGCGCGCTCCGTGCGTGACGGGGGTCACTTTGTGCAGGCTGGAAGAGGGATAGACGATGGCGTCGCCGGCAGGCAGTTTCACTTCGTGCTCGCCGTAGGTATCGCTGACGATGAGTTCGCCTCCGTCGTATTCGTCTGGCTCGCTGAGAAACAGCGTGCAGGAGATGTCGCTGCGCACCTGGATATCGCTGCCGCCGGTGGCCATGACGGCGCCGTCGATATGAAAGCCGTATTCACCGCCGCCTTCGTAGCGGTTGAAACGAGGCGATAGCGTACGCAATGGCAGCGCTGCGGCGTGATACAGGGGGTGGCGGGCCAGCGCCGCTATCACCAGGTCGCCCAGTTCGCGGCGCAGCGGGGAGGCGTCGGGCAGTTGCAGGTTGCGCTTCACTTTCGCGCCCTGCGGACCGACGGTCTGGCGACCGTCGGTCCATTCGGCAGCCTCCATGGCGCGGCGCATCCCGGCGACCTGTTCCTTGCTCAGGACCTCGGGGATGTGCAGCAGCATGGCGGTGTACCTCTCAGTCGATCAGAAGCGGACGTTCGCGGTCAGCATGGCCGAGCGCGGCGTGGACGGGGTGTAACGATAGCCACTCTTGTTGATCGCGGCCACGTAGTTCTTGTCGAACAGGTTGTACACGTTGAGCTGCAGGTCGAAGTTCTTGTTCACCGGGTAGCTGGCCATGCCGTCGAACACCCAGTACGCACGGGTATAGGCCGGGGTACCCACGGCGCCATCGGTGCCACGCTGCAGCGAACCCGAATAACGGGCGCCGCCGCCGATGGTCAGGTCGAACGGCAGGTGATACGTGACCCACGAGGTGAACGCCTTCTTCGGGGTATAAGCCAGGTCGTCCGAGCCGTTAGCCGTGACACCCGGGCCGTCCTTGACCGTGGCATTCATCGTGGTGAAGCCGGCGCTGATCGCCAGGTCGTCCGTCAGCCTGCCAACGGCGTTGATCTCGATGCCCTGCACGCGCTTCTTGCCGATCTGGTAGTACTGCAGATCGGTGGGGTCCTGCACCACGTCGTTGGTAACCGTCGTGCTGTACAGCGCGCCGGTAAGCAGCAACTTCGAGCCCAACAGGTCCCACTTCGTGCCGATTTCGGCCGTGCGCGCCTTCTCGGGATCGAAGTTGGGGTTGTCCGCACTGTTCGCCGCCGACGACAGCGTGAGCGTGTTACCGCCGGGGGGCTGCTGCGACTGCGCGAAGTTGACGTAGATGCTGCCGTTCGCCGTCGGCTTGTACAGCACGCCGATCTTGTAGTTCATCAGGTTGTCGCTGGTGCTGGTGTCGACGCCCGGGACGATGCTGCCGGCGGGAAGTGGGCCGCAAACCGGACCATTGCGCGCGCCGCAGACCACGAGGCTGGAGAAGTCCGTCTTGTAGTGGTCCATGCGTACGCCGGCGTTGACCTGCCAGTGCTCGCCGAACTTGAAGGTGTCGAAGAAGTACGCGCCGGCCGTGTTGGTCTTGCCGTTGCTGCGCGCACCGTTCTCGCCGTAGACCAGGCCGCCGACGTCGGAGTCTGGCTGATACAGGTTTGCCGCTGGCCAGGTGCTGCCATTGAGCGCAGCCATGCCGATGGTGCGAGCTTCTTCGGAGGTGAGCTCGATGCCGGTGCTGATGTCCTGCGTGAAACCGCCTGCGTCGACCGATGCGGTCAGGTTGGTCTGGTTGGTAGCGATGCGATTCGACTGGTGCTTGAATGTGGGCAGGCTGCGCGCCACCGTCCACGTGGATGGATCGGCTGGGTTCGGCGTGAGCAGGTTCGCCGTGGCGCCCATGAACGACGTGAGCAGGTAATCTTCGGTCGTACGGCCCCAGCGCGTCGTATTGTGCAGGGCAACCTTGTCGCTGAAGTCGTGTTCGACGAGCACCGTGAACATGTCCTGGGTCACATGGTCGTGATCCTGGTTCGTGCCGTAGTAATTGCTCGGATCGACCTTGGCGGCATCGTTGAGGAAGGCGCGCGCATCGGGGCTGCTGTAACCCGGCAGGCCGATCGTCGGCACGCCACCATCGGGTACGTTGTTCTGCTTGATGTGCAGATAATCGATGTATACGCGGGTGGGCGTGCCCAGGCCGAAGGCCAGCGAAGGCGCAACACCCCAGCGGTTGTTCTTGATGTCGTCGCGACCGTAGACGTTGCTCTTCTGGTCCATGACATTCAGGCGAACCGCCGTGGTCGCATCGAGCTGCTGGTTGATGTCGGCCGTACCGCGACGGCGCTGGCCGCTGCCGCCCTGGAGCGAACCGGATTCGCCATCGCCAAGCACCGCCTGCTTGGTCACCAGGTTGATCGCGCCGGTCGGCGCGGTGCGGCCGTACTCGGTGCCATCCGGACCCTTGGTGACTTCGATCTGCTCGATGTTGAACACGTCACGCGAGACGGTGCCGGTATCGCGCACGCCGTCGACGAAGATGCTGCTCGACGTATCGAAACCGCGCATGTAGATCGCGTCGCCCGTGTTGGTCGCGCCGTTCTCGCCGACGTAGAAGGTGCCGACGCCCGGGCTGTTGCGCAGTGCCTCGGTCAGCGTCGTCGCGCCCTGCTGCTTCATCAGCTCCTTGCCGATCACCTGGATCGTCTGCGTGGTGTCGAGCAGGGACTGGGTGAACTTGGGCGAGGAGACCTTGTCCACGCGAAAATCGCTGGAGCGGTCGGCGTCGACCTGCATGCCCGGCAGCGCCTGGACGTCGCTGGCCTTGGCCTGCTGCGGGGGCGCGTCGACGGTGTCATTGGCGATGGCAGCGTGCGCGAACGTCAGGAGGACAGCGGCACCGACGGTGCGCGAGGCAGGAGCGGCGTGCTTGCGGCTCTTGATGAAGGCCATGGGTGATTCCCTTGCGTGGCAATGAACAAAACGGTTCACAGGCCTCGTCGGGCACAAGCGCACCCGACGCGGGCCGGTGGCTCACGGGGATGGATGTCGTTGGTGCCCTGATTGACGAGGCGCTGCGCGGGCGTTAACCCGATGTGATGCGTATCGTAAGCGCAATGAGAATGATTCGCAATCGAAAAGCGAAGCTTTAGCTCAGCTTGTCGAGGCGGAGCCGGTCACGCTCGTCGCCGAGGCGCGCCATCGCACCGTAGGCCGTGCCTACGGCGGCGAGGCAACTGGCGCCAGTCAAAAGGATGAGGAGGAGGATCTGGTATTTCACTGCATCGACCGGATCGGCCCCGGCCAGAAGCTGCCCGGTCATGGTGCCGGGCAGGGTAATAACGCCAGCCGCAGCCATCTGGTTGATCGCCGGAACCATCGCCGAGCGAATGGAGCGGCGGAGCAGGGGAGCCGTCGCGGTGCGGAACGTGGCGCCCAGCATCAACTGCGCTTCGATCGCATCGCGCTGCTGGCGTACGTTGTCGAGCACGCCGGCCAGCGCGATGCTGGCCGCGTTAAGAATGCTACCCAACAGGATGCCGACCAGGGGAATGGCGTAGCGGGCGTCGTACCACGGGTGGGGACGGATGGCGGTCAGCAGCGCGAAGCAGGCGGTGAGCAGAACGACGCCGAGTACGTTGGGCAAGGCAACGACGGCATTGCCGCCGACCAGTCGCCGCGCAGGACGCACGGCCACCTCGCGCACGGCGACCAGCGACATGGCCAGCACAAGCACGGCAGTGAGCCAGGGCGAATGGCCGGCGAAGACATAGCGCAGCAAGTAACCCACCGCGACGAGCTGGATCACCATGCGCACCGAAGCGATCACGAGTGCTCGGTGGAAGCGCAGGCGCAGGCCGATCGAAAGCGCGGCGTCGATCACCAGGAGGATGGCGGCGATGGCGATGTCGGCGGGGTGAAGGGACAGCGGTGTCATGCGGAAAGCACTCCGCCAGCATGCATCTGACGCGTCACGTCGCCCACGCGGATAGCCTGTTCGGCGCTGTGAGTCACCCAGATGACGGTGGTTCCGGCGGCACGGCGTTGCGCGATAAGGCCTTCCACCGCTTGAGTAGCGACCGGATCCAAGGATGCTGTCGGTTCGTCGAGCAGGAGCAAGCGCGGCTCGATGAGGAGCGCGCGGATCAGGGCGAGGCGCTGGCGCTCACCTGTCGAGACGTCCTCGATGGCACGGTCGAACACAGCCGTGGGAAGCAAAAGCTCGGCGCCAAGCGCGCGCCATGTCGCCTCGCGGTCCGGTGCGAAGTGTTCACCCACGCTGTCTGCCCACCAGCCGCTGCGGGCGGGAACGAGGGCGGCGCGACGCCGCCACTCGGCGGCGGTGATCGAGGCACGGTCGGTCCCGTCCATCGTCACCGTGCCTTCGTGGGCATCCAGGTCCGCGATCATTCGCAGGAGTACGGTCTTTCCGGAGCCGGATGGGCCGGTGATAGTGAGGCACTGGCAGGCGGTCACGGTAAAATTGAAGGGGCCCGCAAGGGCGTTGCGCAATCCTTCTACGATCAGGCTCATGATGGGATCCGTGCGGCGGCCTAAGCAAGGTCTCAGGCCAGCGCTAGGATAATGACGCGAGTGGCCGCTTTCGTCGCCACCGAGGGCATGTAACGTGAATATCATCTTGGTCGAGGACGACGCGAGGCTTGGTGCAGCGATCAAGCGGGCACTGGAGCATCTGGCATATACGGTTACCTGGCTACGCACGGGAGCGGAAGGGCTGGAGGCGCTGCGCGACCAAAGTGTCGATCTCGTGCTGCTCGACCTCGGACTTCCGGAGAAAGATGGCATTGACGTCATCACGGAGGCGCGACGGTTGAAGATCAAGACGCCGATCCTGGTGATGACTGCGCGCGACAGTGTCGAATCGCGCGTGCGCGGCCTGGACGCCGGCGCCGACGACTACATGACAAAGCCTTTTCATCTTGATGAGCTCGCCGCACGTATCCGCTCACTTGCGCGGCGCGCGCAGGGGCTGGCGGACAACCAGTTGAACGCCGGTTCGCTCTTGCTCAACCTGAGTAGCCTCGAGGTCACCTATCAGGAACGCCGCGTCGAACTGACTCGGCGCGAATTCGCATTGCTGCGCATCCTCATGGAGCGCCAAGGAAAGATTGTCCGCCGTGAAGTGATCGGAGGCTCGGTCTATGGCATGGAATCGGAGGTCAGTCCGAATGCACTCGAGGTGCTCGTCCATTCGCTGCGCCGGAAGCTCAGTCCCGATGTGATCCAGACGATCCGCGGTTTCGGCTACATGGTGCCGCGCGACCAGATCTAGATCTGAAAATTGAATCTTCACCTCGTGGGTAGTGTGACATGAGGAAGCTGCGTCATCGTTGGCAACAGGCGTCCTACGAGTCGCTCATCTCTCTCGCCGCCTCGTTGTCGCCATTACCGCTGGGCGATCCTGACCGGACACCCATGCACGCCGATGCGGCGCTCGCGCGCATAGCTTGAAGGCGTGACTGTCGCGATGCGTGCTTGCACCGCAAAGGACTCTGCGAGCGAGAGCGCTCAACCTAGTTCGGCATCGAGGGCACTCTGATCTGACGTTCCGCGGTCCGCTAGGTAACCTTAAGGAGTAGCCAGCTGCTACCAGACGGGGGAATGCAGCTACGCAATTTCGGCAAGATGCGATTTTTCTTCAGTCCGGACAGTCAGTAGGGGTCTTCAGGAACAAGGGTGGCCCGAAGGTACCCGGGCAGGCCTGAGGATGCCCGCAACGAGGTCTATGTAGCAAACGACCTAAAGTCGTAAGGATTGCAGCCGATAGAGGATCGAGATCTGCGCCTGCCGCTGAGTCGTAGGCAGCGTGCGGTTGTCAGCAACACCGTCCGTCAGTATGCAGCAGTGCAGACCGAAGGATGGTCAGAAATGGATTTTGATGGGGGATATGTGGGAAGTAATACGTCTATCGCGGATCTGGAATGGGGTCTTGATCACCAAAACTTTGCCGACTTGTCTCAGGCAGAGGTTAGCGTTTGTTTGGTTTCTGTTAAAGAGGTTAAGAAGCTCGCGCAGGAGCTAACTGCCGTTGTGATGGATTCCTCGTGGATTATGAATCTGGACGCTGGGACGCGCCGTGCATACGAGCGTACCGTCAGAGAGACGGGTGAAGTCTTGGCACGGATATTTACAGCGCTCGACCCGACCTCGCCAGTCTCAAAAGAATTCGGCGAAGTGATGGTGTCTATGGGATCGGCGCGAGCTCTGGAGATGATATTCGGACACAAGACAGTTCCTCTAGCTGAGCTGTGGAAGCCGCAACTCAAGCAGAATGAGGGGTTCGATTTTCATACGGAGTGTCCGACGCCCTTGATCAATTTCGGCGAAGCGAAATACTCAGGAGCGAATAGTCCACACGGACTGGCCATAAATCAGGCCGCATCGTTCTTGGAATCCGAAAAGCATTTCCGCGACAGGCCTCACCTTATAAGTGTCTGCTCGCCTGCATCAGTCGGGCATCTCGATGGAGATAGGTTTGGCGTGGTCGTGGCGTTTTCTGTGAATGGTAAGGATCGCGAAACGATACTGTCCAACGCACGTGATTCTGCACTGATGGTCGCTAAGAAATACGCGGTTGAGCAAATTTTTGTTGTAGGGGTGGTCTGTGAAGCCTAGTAGCGTACGCCTAGATGCTTCACCGCTTGAGACATTGGGGATAATTCTTGAAAATCTGCACCATCAGGGGCCCGATAGCCAAGAGAAGCTAGAGACCTCAGTTTATACAAAGAGATGTTCCCGGAGCAGTTCGTGCTGATTGAGGAGCGGGTCCTCGCGTCAATGGGTCTGTTCTATAAGCTGCAGGAGCCAACAAGCTTGTACTCATTCCTCATGGCTCGAATGGGCCAAGCGAATAAGACGGCGGATGGTGCAGTTCTCACGCCGGTTCAGGCAAGTGTCCGTCAAGCAATCGACGACAATCAGTTCGTCTCCATATCGGCACCGACGAGTGCAGGCAAGTCGTATTCGATTCGCGACTTCATCGCCACCGATACTGGCGACGCCGTGATCGTGGTTCCATCGCGCGCGCTGATTGCGGAGTTCATCGCAACACTCCGGTCCCATTTCGCGGGAAGCAAGGGTGTCATGGTGATGCCGTTCGTCGACAGGATCTTCAAGAACCGCGATCTGCGACGAATATTCGTACTTACCCCGGAGCGGGCTAGAGAAATATTCGACAAGCATTCTGAACTCAATGTCCGAGTTTTCTTTTTCGACGAGGCTCAAGTATCAGAAGAGGCAGGCCGCGGGGTTGTGTTCGACGTCCTGGTTCGGCGAGTAAAGACACACTTCCCAAACGCAAAGCTGATATTTGCACACCCTTTCGTTGAGAATCCTGAAGCTCAGTTTGCAAAGCACGGACTCTATGGGGAGGCATCATTCTCGAAATCCTATTCGCAAGGCACAGTTGGAAAGGTCTTCGTTTTCAGACATTCGAATGAAAGCGACTACTATTTCTCGCCGTTCGAGCAAGGTGGATCCCGGCTCGTGAACTGTGCGGAGTTCAGGGGAGGATTTGCGAAGTTCGCCCTAGATGGCGAGAAATCGATCCTCTCGTATGTATCGAAAGCATCAATATATTCCGGAAAGTTTACCGAAGAGCTTGACGGCTACATCCGCAACCTGCCGCACGTGGATGCGCCTGAGGCGCTTGGAATCATTGAGCGCATCAAGGAAATGCTCGGCGCTGATGACGCTGGTCATCGATCAAGGTTGATCTCGTTGATGCAGCAAGGCGTTGTGATACATCATGGGTCGGTACCTCTTGAGGTCAGATTTCTGATCGAAGACTTCATTAGGGGTGGGTATGCTCGGCTATGTTTCGCCACCAGCACGCTCGCGCAGGGAGCGTAAGCTTCCCCAATAGGTAGACACACAAGAACTAGAACTTCTGGCATCTTTCCCTCCGGAGGATCCATGAAGAAATCAAAGTTCACCGAGACGCAGATTGTCTCCATTCTCAAGCAAGCCGATGCAGGCGTGCCGATCAAGGATATCTGCCGACAGGCAGCGATCAGCTCGGCGACGTACTACCAGTGGAAGAGTAAATACGGTGGCATGGAAGCGTCGGATTTGAAGCGGGTCAAGGAGCTGGAGGCGGAGAATTCCCAGCTCAAGCGGATGTACGCGGAACTGGCGTTGGACAACGTCGCGATGAAGGACCTGATTGCAAAAAAACTCTAGGGCCGGCGCGCAAGCGTGAGGCGGTGCAGTACCTCATCGAGGTGCATGCGCGCCCGCTCCGCCGGTCCTGTGAATGCGTCGGGCTTTCTCGCGCCGCGTATTACCGGCCGCCGGCTGACCCCGCGGTACGTGATGCGGAGCTGATCGCGGCCTTGTCCAAGGTGGTCGAGGACCGACCCAGTCGCGGCTTCTGGAAGTGCTGCGCCATCCTGCGGCGCACGCGTCCGGACTGGAATCCGAAGCGAATATACCGAGTCTACAAAGCGATGAAGCTCAACCTTCGACGTGCTGCGCGACGGCGGCTTCCCAAGCGCGAGCGGGTCGCGCTCTACGTGCCAAGGCATCCGGACACTGTCTGGTCGATGGACTTCATGAGCGACGCGCTGGCGTGCGGCCGACGCTTCCGCACCTTCAATGTCGTCGACGACTTCAATCGGGAAGCCTTGCACATCGAGGTCGATACCTCGATCACATCGGCCCGGCTGGTGCGCATCTTCGAGCAGATCAAGCGCGACCACGGATTGCCGCAGGTGATTCGCTCGGACAACGGCCCGGAGTTCCTGGGCGAGAATTTCGTTCAATGGCTCAAGGTTAACGGCGTGGCCTTGCGATACATCCAGCCAGGCAAGCCCAACCAGAACGCGTACATTGAGCGGTTCAATCGAACCTTCCGCGAGGAAGTCCTCGATCAACACCTCTTCGCTCGCCTCGAAGACGTACGCGAAGCAGCGCACTGGTGGATCATCGACTACAACGAGCAACGACCGCACGCCTCGTTGGGCAACATGACACCCAGCGAGTACCGTCAACAAGCCGCCTGATGCTCTAGTTTTGAAATGTCTGCTTGACGGGGAAGCTTACGGGAGTAAATATGCCCTTTGACATCGTCTGGCTCAGCAATATGAGGATGCAGGGAGGTGACGAGGGAAAGAGGTCCCTATCCCTTAAAAATCTCATTGGACGTGCCGGAAGGCTTTCTTCCGAAGAAAAGTTCGACTACGGCTACGTCTACACGAAAAATCCCAAGCTTCTTATCGACAGGATCGGTCAGGAATTTCATCTGTCTGAAGAATCAATTCTTGATGCCTCAAGCGAGGATGTTTCCGACGACGTATTCGAGATAATTGACGCGATAAGAGAGGGAACTTTCGATGACAATCTCCATATGCCTGTCACGCGGTTAGATCGCCTCCGAAGCGCCGAGACAATAGACGCAATGAGTGAAGTGTTGAGTCTCCTGTACCCAGCGGAAAAGAGCGTCGCTGCTGCGCTTCGGGGTCGAGAGAATGAGGTTTCACACAATACTATTCGCGAGAGGTTGCATGCGATTTACGAGTCCTACCTGGGAAGGGTCCTTTTGGACGGCGAGGAGTCTGTTTTCAGGGAGGCTGTCTCAATTATGCTGTCCACCTTCGCCGGTCGTTCGTTCAGGGAGATTGCTGGCCTGAGGTTCAGTCGTATCTCGCGAAGAGACGAAAAGGATGTCGACACTGTGGCGTTCTCGCAGCAGGCGGCAGAGCTGCCAGATTCAAGTTTGCTGAAGGGTTATCCTCTTTTCCCCCAGGGCACGCGAAAGCGCGACGTTAGCTATGATGTGGTGGTATTCGACACCTACGACTACCTAGACAAGGTCATCTCGTTCTGCCTTTCTGATGTTTTCGCGGCTTCAGCGAAAGTTTTTCATGACTATGGAAAGGATGCTCGAGCATTGAAGTTCATCGAGCTTCTTCGATTTGGCACAAACGATGCTATGCATGTGTTGATGATGCGATATGGGTTCTTGCCAGATCAGATAGAAGAGGTTCTTCCTTATGTTCTTCGAATTTCGGAAGACGAAATTGTGTTTCGTCGAAACATTGATCGGGCTGGTCCTCGGCTGAGGGAATTGGTTGATTGGTATAGATAAGTGCAGAGTCGGCAAGCGGAGAAGATATGCCTGCGAAGCCTATTAAGATTGGAAATCGCGATTTCGCGCGGCAAGGGGATGCCATCAGCTTTTTCAAAGATATGCTCGGGCGATATGCAATAGGCGCGAAGGTAGCGACGGATGACGCAGTCGATCTCACGAACCTCCTTCTGAGGCACGTGCACTACGGCGAGAAGGTTGGCAGCGGGATTGCGTACTTTAAAGTTGACGCTGATCTATACGGCTGGAAATGCTTCTGGATCGTTCGGCACGATGGTTCCGAGGTCGATTTCACCTACCGCAGGTGCATAACTGGCATTTGGTAAATACGTTATGACCGATCTTGAGAGTCCTTTGACCGCCGAATAAGCCTGCTCGGCGATTGTCGCAGCTATAGTCTAAAGATGTTGTCGTAGCCGTAGTCTAAAGATGTTGTCGTAGCCGTAGTCTAAAAAAGCAGAGGGCGCCGCATTGATGTGCGGCGCCCTCTGCAAATACGACGCGTTGCGTTATGCGGTTACCAGATCTTTACGAGCTTGTCGCCGGAGCGGACCATCTTTGCGTCGGGCTTGCACTGGAACGCCGTGGCGAACGAGGCCATGTTCGACGGGGCGCCGATAGCGCGCAGCGAGGCCGGTGCGTGCGGGTCAACGTTGAGATACAGCTCGGCCTGCTTCTGGCGGACACTGCCGCGCCACACGCGTGCCCAGTTGAGGAAGAAACGCTGGTCCTGCGAGTAGCCATCGATCTTCTCGTTGGCTTCCTGCGGGTTCTTCTTCAACGCTTCCTGCAGGGCGTCATAAGCGACGGCCGTGCCGCCCAGGTCGGCGATGTTCTCGCCCAGGGTCAGCTTGCCGTTGACGTGCAGGTCCGGCTTGTCCTTGATCGGTGCGTATTCGTTGAACTGCGCCACCAGCTTGCCGGTGCGCTCTTCGAACTTCTTCTTGTCGGCGGCAGTCCACCAGTTCTTGTTGTTGCCTTCGCCATCGAACTGGCTGCCTTCGTCGTCGAAGCCGTGGCTGGCTTCGTGGCCGATCACCGCGCCGATACCGCCGTAGTTGATCGCGTCGTCGCCCTTGGCATCGAAGAACGGCGGCTGCAGGATCGCGGCCGGGAAATTGATCGTGTTGTCGGTCGGGTTGTAGTACGCGTTCACCGTCTGCGGGGTCATGCCCCAGTCCAGGCGGTCGGTCGGCTTGCCGATCTTGGCGATGTCGTAGTGGTAGTTGAACTTGCTGGCCGCTTCGACGTTCGTGTAATAGTCGTCGCCGTTCACTTCCAGGCCCGACCAGTCACGCCATTTGTCCGGGTAGCCGATCTTCGGCAGGAAGGTGTTCCACTTCTGGATCGCCTTTTCCTTGGTCTCGGCGCTCATCCAGTCGAGGTTCTCGATGCGCGCCTTGAGGGCGTTGCGCACGTTGTCGACGAGCTCGTTGGCGCGCTGCTTCGCTTCCGGCTTGAACACCTTGGCGACATACAGCTGGCCGAGTGCTTCGCCCATCGACGAGTTGACGGCACCGAGTACGCGCTTCCAGCGTGGCTTCTGCTGCGGCTGGCCGGCGAGGGTCTTGCCGTAGAAATCGAACTTGTTGTCCTGGAAGGTCTTGGACAGGTACGGCGACGCGCTGTCGATGGCGTGGAAGCGAAGGTAAGCCTTCCATGCGTCGACCGGCGTCGACGCCAGCATCTTGTCGACTTCCTTGAAGAACTTCGGCTGCGACAGCGAGAAGCCCTTGTCGATCGTCACGTTCTGCGCGGCGAAGAATTTTTCCCAGTTGAAGTGCGGGGTGATCTTGTCCGCTTCGGCCACGGTGACGAAGTGATACTGGTTTTCCGGCGCACGCAGTTCCACCGGCGCCAGCGAGGCGGCGGCCAGCTGGGTTTCGAACTTCATCACCGCATCGGCCTGGGTTTTCGCGTCGGCATCGGAAACACCGGCGAGCGTCAGGGTCTTGGTGATGTAGTCGAGGTATGCCTTGCGGTTTTCCGCCTGCTTGGCATCGGTGTAGTAGTCCTTGGTCGGCAGGCCGAGCCCGTCCTGCTGGGCGTAGCCGATCTGCATCTTCGCGTTCTTGAAGTCGGCGCCCGAGCCGAAGCCGAACACGTAGCTGTCGCCGTCGGCGAAGCTCTGGTCGAGGAAGTTGGCTACGTCGTCGCCGCTCTTGAGCGCGTCGATCTTGGCCAGTTCCGGCTTCAGCGGGTCGATGCCGGCCTTCTCGATGGCACCCTCGTTCATGCCCGAGCGGTACAGCAGGCCGATCTTCTGCTCGATCGAGCCCGCCTTGGCGTTGGTCGCGCCCTTGTCCATGGCGTCGACGATGTCGTGCTGGGTGTTCAGGCTGCTTTCGGCGAGCTGGTCGAAGGCGCCCCAACGGGTACGGTCTTCGGGAATCGGATTGGCGGCCACCCACTTGGCGTTCACGAAGCCGTTGAAGTCGTCGCAGGCGTCGATCGTGGTGTCGATGTCGGCCACGTTGAACGTCGGCGCGGCAGGCGCGGCGGCGACCGTGGTGGCCGGCGCCGGGGCGGCGCTGCCCGTGGCAGCGGGCTGGTTGCCGCCCGGCACGGCCGTATCGGCATCGTTGTGCTGGCTGCACGCCGTCCCGGCGAGCGCAACGCCGAGCGCGAGTGCGAGCGGCTTCAGGTACTGCTTGGTCATGGGTGTCCCTCTGTCCGGTTGAAAGCGGTGCCCCCGGGCACCGGTGGGTTCCGAGCATAGCGGCTGCGAACCGCCCGGGGGGCGGACCGTGACGAAGGTCATGGATTGAGAATTTTCGCAAGGTCTTGCGACGTTTGTCCCCCGGCTGTCACAGGCGGTTCTTACGCTGGTCGGACCGCATGACAGGGGATGCGGATCCTTGCAGTCCGCCGCCACATCTTTCGAGGAGCCAAGTCATGCGCAAATTACTGGCCGCAGGTATCGCCTGCGTGCTTACCCTTTCCGCCGCGTCGATCGTCGCCGCTCAACAGGTGGTCTCCGCCCCTGCCGATGCGTCCACGGCCGCGCTGGGCTTCGGCCACGGCGGTCACGGCAGCAATCCGCGCACCGCCACGCCGATCAAGCACCTGGTGGTGATCTTCCAGGAGAACGTGTCGTTCGATCATTACTTCGGTACCTATCCCTTTGCCGAAAACGGCAAGGGTGAGCCCTCCTTCTATGCGCGGCCTTTCACGCCCCCGATCAACGGTCTGACGCATCGCCTGCTGACGAAGAATCCCACCGCGGCCAATCCGGGTAACGCCGACGCGGCGATCAATCCGTTTCGCCTGGCCCGGGCCCAGGCGGCCACGGCCGACCAGGACCACGGCTACACCTCGGAACAGCGCGCCTTCGACGGCGGCAAGATGGATCTGTTCCCGCTGTACACCGGCCATGGCGAGACGCTGCCGGGTGGCGATGCGGCCGAGGAAGGCAAGGGTCAGGTCATGGGTTACTACGACGGCAACACCGTCACGGCCTACTGGAACTACGCGCAGAACTTCGCCATGAGCGATAACCACTACGGCACGACCCTCGGGCCGTCTTCGCCGGGTGCGGTGAACCTGATCGCCGGCCAGACCGCCGGTGTGATCGACACGCTCAACGGCACCGGCGCCGAGACAGACGACGGCCATGGCGGCCTGACCATGATCGGCGATCCCGATCCGATCGGCGACGTCTGCGCCTCGCCGACGGCGAGCCAGGCGACCATGGGCGGTCGTAACGTCGGTGACCTGCTCAACGAGAAGAACATCACCTGGGGCTGGTTCCAGGGTGGGTTCGACCTGACGCGCGCCAATCCCGATGGCAGCACCGGCTGCACCCGCCGCACGCTGTCAAAGGTGACGAACACCACGTCCAATGATTACAGCCCGCATCACGAGCCGTTCCAGTACTACCCGTCCACGGCCAACCCGACGCACGCGCGGCCGTCGTCGATCGCCGCGATCGGCAAGACGGATGCCGCCAATCACCAGTACGACATCCAGGACTTCTACGACGCACTCGACACGGACAACCTGCCGTCGGTGAGCTTCCTCAAAGCCCCGGCCTATCAGGACGGCCACGCCGGTTATTCCGACCCGGTCGATGAGCAGGCCTTCGTCGTCCACGTGATCAACGCACTGCAGCAGGGCGGCGAGTGGAAGGACACGGCCGTGGTCATCGCGTACGACGATTCCGATGGCTGGTACGACCACCAGGAGCCGCCGCACACGAACGCCTCGACCGGTACCACCGACGCGCTGGACGGCGCTGGTGTGTGCAAGGGCCGCGTAACGCTGCCGGGTCTCGATGGCAAGACGCCGGCGCAGGGCCGCTGCGGCTTCGGTCCACGCCTGCCACTGTTGGTGGTATCACCGTGGGCACGCGAGAACATGGTCGACCACAGCGTGACCGACCAGAGCTCGATCACCCGCTTCATCGAAGACAACTGGCTCGGCAGCAAGCGCCTGGGCGGCGGTTCCACCGACGCCACGGCGGGTCGTATCGACAGCATGTTCGACTTCTTCTTCCCGCGCCTGTTCGATCGCAAGCTGATCCTCGACGAGTCGACCGGCCAGCCGAAGCGCTCGCAGTGGCCGTTCGGGAACGGTGGGCATGGTTGATCGCCGTCGCTTCCTGAAGACGGCAGGGTGGGTGGCCGCGGCGGGTTGGATCCCGTCGCGGCTCCTCGCGCATGACATGCACGGCATGCAGGCCGCGCCCGTGGGCAAGGTCGGTAACGACCTGTGCATGCATCCGATGGGCGACACCACGCACATGCCGGGCCTGGTGGATCCGGGCAAGCTGGCGGCGTTCGTCGACCCTCTGCCGATTCCTCCGACACTGCGTCCCGTCGCGGGAAAGATCCTCGACGTGCGCATGGCGCAGACCTCGCAGAAGCTGCATCGTGATTTGCCTGCGACCGACTTATGGACGTACGGCGGGCACTACCCGGGTCCAACCATCGAAGCGCGGACGGGAGAAGCGTTCGACGTGCGCTGGGCGAACGCGCTGCCGACGAAACATTTCCTGCCCGTGGATCACGCGATCTGCGGTGCCGAAGCGGACCAGCCCGAGGTGCGTGCCATCGTGCATCTGCACGGTGCGAAGGTGCCGCATAAAGACGACGGCTATCCGGAGGACTGGTACGTTCCCGGCAAGTCGCGTCAACACCACTATCCCAACGCGCAGGACGCGGCCACGCTGTGGTACCACGACCACGCGATGGGCATTAACCGGCTGAACATGTATGCCGGACTGATGGGCCTTTACCTGCTGCGTGACGACCACGAGTTGTCGCTCGGCCTTCCTTCGGGCGAGCAGGAACTGCCGCTGGTACTCGCCGATCGTCTTTTGCGTACCGACGGACGCCTTTATTACCCGGATTCCGGCGACACCTCGGCGCCTTGGGTGCCCGAGGTATTCGGCAACCTCACCCTGGTGAATGGCGCGATCCTGCCGCGGGCCGATGTGCAGCCTCGGCGCTATCGCCTTCGCGTGCTGAATGCGGCGAACGGGCGGTTTTATCACCTGCGCTTCAAGGACGGCCGGCCATTCCATGCCATTGGTTCGGACCAGGGGTTGCTGGCGGCGCCGGCGAAAGTGACGTCGATCTTTCTTGCTCCCGGGGAGCGCGCCGACCTCGTGGTCGAATTTGCCGCGCTGCGTGGCGGCACGGTGGAGCTCATGAACGATGCGCTGCCGTTGATGCGCTTCGCGGTCGGGCAGGGCACGGTACGTGATGACAGCCGGCTGCCGGACGTGCTGCGTGATCTGCCGCGAGTGACGGAAGCCTCGGCGTCGAAGTCTCGCGAACTCACGCTCGACGAGTACAGTGACTGCGTCGCCACGCCTATGCTGATGCTGCTCAACGGCAAGCGCTGGCATGATCCGGTCACGGAAACCGTGAAGCTCGGCAGCACCGAGATGTGGAGCCTGGTGAACCTCACCGAGGACACGCACCCGATCCACCTGCACTTGGTGCGCTTCCAGATCCTCGACCGCCGTCCTTACGACGTCGACGAGTACATGGAGAAGAAGACCATCCGTTACGTGGGGCCGGCGCAGGAACCGCCGGCGCACGAGCGCGGCTGGAAGGACGTAGTGCAGGCCTATCCGGGCATGGTGACGCGCATCGTCGCCACCTTCGACGGCTACGCCGGCCGCTACGCCTGGCACTGCCACCTCGCCGAGCACGAAGCCAACGAAATGATGCGGCCGTTCGAGGTAGTTGTTTAACCGTGCCCAGCTCTCGTAGGAACCGATTCATCGGCGCAGGCTCTATTGCCCTTGTGGGAGCCGCTTCAGCGGCGATCTCTTACTGTGGGAGCCGATTCATCGGCGATCCCCTTAATGTGGGAGCCGATTCATCGGCGATCCCGCGGCAGCGGGCAAGGGTGCCGCTAGCACCCGATCGCCGCTGAAGCGGCTCCCACATAAAGCGGCCCCCACATAGAGCGCCTTATCGAATGTTGGACAGGGCTTTGGCGTCGAGGCGTACTACGGGATACACGCCCACCTTCTGCACCGTGTACCAGGGGCTGCGTTCGTAGAAGAAGGTGAGGCGGGCACGGGGGCTGGCGGCGAAGGTGGCGTCGCTCTTGAGCTTTGCCTCGAATTCGGCTTTCAGCGCCGGGTTCCCGGCCATCATCTTGCGCGCCAATGCCTCGAGCACGCGCGGCTCGCCGTATTCCTTCTGCTCGAACACGGCGTTGAAGTAGCCCCAGCGCAGCAGTGAATCGGGTGCGCGGGCGTCGAGCAGGTTCAGGGCGAGCACGGCATCCGCGTTATCCGCACGGACGATGACGGTGCCGGCGGGAAGATCGATATCCTGCTTCGACGAGGCGATCCGCACGTCCTTCAGCATGTGATGACTTTCGAAGGGCTTGTCCGTCCACTTCGGGTCGGTCATCTCGTCGCGTTCGACGTGGACGCGTAGTGGCGTGGTCGTGCGCGTGTACGGAATGCCGTGAGCGTCGAGGCGTTCGATCGCGTCCGTCCACTGCGGCGGGATGGCCCAGGCGGCGGGTATCGAAGCGGAGACATCCGGCAGCAGGTCGTTCCAGTTCTGGATGTCGTAGTTCTTTTTCGTCTTCGGATCGTATTGCACCCAGATATCGCCGGAGACCTCGCTCTTCGTCTGCGTGAACGAGTAGCCCTTGAGCGTGAACGGTGTCGGCGCAGGATCCTGCTTGAACGTCACCGGGAGCGCGGCATCCGGCTTCGCGGAAAGTCCGGCGGCCCAGCTGTCAGCCACCTTCGATGCCTGGAGCAGCGCCGCGGGATTGCTGTTCACCACGCCGAGCACGCTGCGCACGACGTCGTACGTGGCGCGCACGCGCACCTCGTAGGACTTGAGCATGTGTGTTTCGATCAGGAGGCCAGCGCGATTGCGGATGGCCGCATAGCCCGTGGAGAAGCGGGGACCTGACCCAAAGTTCTCGATGCCTTTGGTCAGGTCGCGGCCATCGCGGAATTCCAGGTAAGGCGCAGCAAGGTGGCCAAGTTTCTCGTACGCGGGAATGGCGCTCTGCTCATACGCGGTCTTCTGCCACGCAGCAATGGACGGTGGCAGCTTGTGCGCGTCCTCGGCATACCAGGTGAGGTCGTACTGGTAATCCGCACCATCGGTGGTGTGGATGTCGATCAGCAGGTCGGGTTTCCACGCGTTCCACAGCTTCAGCCACGCACGGGTTTCCGGCGCATCCGCCTTGACGTAATCGCGGTTGAGATTGAGGTACTGCGACTGGCCGCGAAAACCCATCTCAGTGGGGCCGTTCTGATTGATGCGGTTGTAGGGATTCGAGTTTTCATGACCGTCGACGCTGTACACCGGGATGTAGACGAGTACAGCATGGTCGAGCAGATGGGGCAGGCGGTGCGTCGTGGCGAAATCGCGCAGGAGCATCAGGCCAGCGTCCTTGCCTTCGATCTCGCCGGGATGGATACCCGCCTGCAGCAGCACGATGGGCTTGCCGGCGGCGCGCGCCTTCTCCGGTGTGAGGTCGCCGTCTTTCGCGGCGATCACGACCATCATCGGCCGGCCCTCGGGTGTCGTGCCGAAGGTCTCCAGCCGGAGGGTGTCCGGCGCTGCTGCGACCAGACGCTGGAGGAACGCCTGCGTCTGCGCGTAGGAGGGCGTGGTGCGGAACGAGGACGCCTCGGCGGGGGTTATCCAGGTGTCCTTCGCGCAAACGGCCATGGGGGCCACGGCGATCAGGGCGAGGAGGAGGCGAGCGGGGAGCGTGGCAGGCATGGACCCATCCGGCAGGAGAATCCGTCCATTGTGTGATTTTTTCCTCGTTGTCGCGAATCATGGGGGAAAGAGGAGAGGTCATGGCTGACGCCGACAGGCAGCGCGCTTTCGAAGCGCTGCTGCAGACACACCGGAAGATCGTCTTCAAGGTCGCGGCCGTCTACGCCCGCGGCGAGGAGGACCGGCGTGATCTGGCGCAGGAAATCCTGCTTCAGGTGTGGCGATCCTTCGCGGGTTATGACGCGGCCCGCCCGTTCTCGACGTGGATGTATCGCGTGGCGCTCAATGTCGGCCTGTCGCATGCCCGGCGCCAGCGCGAGCGGACGCAGCCACTGGATGAGACCCTGATCGACACGCTCGCCGGCGGCACCCCGATCAACGAGCCTGATGAGCGGCTAAGCGAGCTGGCGCGAGCGATCGGGATGCTGGAGCCCCTCGATCGCGCCCTGATGATGCTCTACCTCGACGAGCAGCCTTACGCCGAGATCGCGGCAGTACTCGGGATCGGTGAGTCGAACGTCGGCACGCGTCTCGCGCGCCTCAAGCAGCGCCTTCGCCGGGACATGACCGGCGCGGCCCCACAGGCAGGAGGAAACCATGGAACTCGATGAACTGAAGGCGGCGTGGCAGGTGCTGGACCAGCGCGTGGCACGGCTCGAAACAATCGCCGCCACGGGTGTCCGCGATGGCGTTCGTGCCGAGTTGAGGCCGTTGATCATCGGACAGTCCGTCCAGGTCGTGGCCGGGGTCGCTCTCGCCATGGCAGCGGGATCGTTCTGGTTTGACCATCGTCATGTCCCGAACCTTCTGGTGACCGGACTACTGCTGCACGTTTACGGTGTCGCCATGATCGTCGCCGCGGCACGGAACCTGTTCCTCGTGGCCCGGGTCAACGAGGCGGCTCCCGTGCTGGAACTTCAACGCAGGGTCGCGACCCTGCGCGCCTGGCGGATTCGCGAAGGCCGCTGGTTCGGTGCCGTGGGTTGCTTCATGTGGGTTGCCATGGTGATCTGGGCGTTCTGTCTGCTGGGCGTAGACATCGTTGCCACAAATCCGCGCATCATTGGCTTCCAGCTCCTGACCGCCGCGGTTTGCCTGGCCGTTTTCGTCCTGGTGACACGCCTCAGCGGTCCTTCCGGGGGCAAGGCAACGCGCCGGGCCCGCGAGCGCCTGGACGAGATCGCCCGCTTCGAGGCCGGTTGACCGGGAGCTCTAAGGCGGTACTAAGCTCGGGGCGCCGATACTACTCACCGTCCCCGCCACAGGCTCGCCCTCTTGCACATCATCCTTGTCGAAGACGATGCCCAGCTCGGCGACGCCATCCGCAGGGCGCTGGAGCGGCTGACCTATACGATCAGCTGGTTTCGCGACGGCAACGAGGCGCTGGCGGCCATGCGCGATCACGAGGCCGACCTGGTGCTCCTGGACCTGGGCCTTCCCGGCAAGGACGGCATGGATGTTCTTGTCGAGGCACGCCAGGCTCGGGTGACGACGCCAGTCATCGTGATGTCCGCCCGCGAAGCCCTGGACTCGCGCATTCGTGTACTCGATGCCGGGGCTGACGACTACCTGGTCAAGCCGTTTCACCTCGACGAACTGGCCGCACGCATCCGCTCCCTCGCACGACGAGTCCGTGGCGATGCCGTCAACCAACTCGAAGCGGGCGCGCTCAGCCTGGACCTGGGCAACTGCGAGGTGACCTGGCACGGCGACAAGATCGAACTCACCCGGCGTGAGTTCGCGCTGTTGCAGGCGCTGATGGAACGAGTGGGACGCATCGTCCGGCGCGAGGCGCTGGAAGCCTCGTTGTACGGGCCGGAGGCGGTGATGAGTACCAGTGCGCTCGAGGTGCTCGTGCACGCCCTGCGACGAAAGCTTAGCCACGATGCGATCCAGACCGTGCGCGGCTTCGGCTACATGATCCCGCGGGAGCCTAAGTGAAGCCGCTCAGCCTGCGATCTCGCCTCCTGGTCCTGATCGTCTTCGTGCTCGGCGCGGTCCTCGTCCCGCTGGGCATGCTCAGCGCAAAACGCACGCTGGAAGAAGTGGATGAACTCTCCGACGGACGCCTCGCCCAGGCTGCCCGTACGCTGGAAGTGCTCGTCGGGCGAATCGGCGTGGAACAGCTGCGCAGCCAGCGGGCCGCGCGCCTGCTGGTGCCGAGCGTGTCCAATCATCCGCAGGAATTGATGGTGCAGGGGCGCACGTACGAATCGGAGGTGGGCTTCGAAGTCTTCGATCGCGATGGCACGCTGCTTCTGGCCACAGAGAACCTCGCGAAGCTGCCGAATACGCGTGCCGCCGACGGCGCGTTCGAAGATGTCACCAGCGACGGGCACACGTGGCGTGTGTTCACCCTGATCATGGAAGACGACGGCATCACGATTCGCTCCGGCGAGCGTTATGACAGCCGGCACGAAATCACTCGCGCGTTGTGGGTTGAACATGGTCTGCCGACCTTTCTCGGGCTGCCCCTGCTCGCCTTGCTGGTCGGCTGGGCGATCCGACGCGGTCTGGGGCCACTGGAGACTCTCGCCCGAGCGCTGTCGCGCCGCGAGCCGGGGAGCAGGGAGCCGATTCGGCTGGAGAACGCGCCTACCGAACTCAAGCCGGTGCTCGACGCCCTCAATGGTCAGATCAGTCGCCTCGAGAGTGCCCTCGAACGAGAGCGGCGCTTCAGCGCGGACGTTGCCCACGAGCTGCGCACACCGTTGGCCTCGACCATGATCAACCTCGAGAACGCGATGAGTTCGGCCCAGCCACTCGAAGCGCAGGCAGCCCTGGAAGCGGCTCGCGAGTGTCTGGTGTCGCTGGCCAGACGCACCGAGCAGTTGCTCGCGCTGGCACGGCTTGAAGTCGGCGCGGCCTCCGGGCCACGCAGTCGCGTCGACCTGGGCGAACTGGCCCTGGAAGTGATCGACGAGCTTACGCCGCTGATCGGTCGCGGTGGGGTCGAGCTGAGCATCCGCGAGCTGCCCGTCAATCTGGTTCTGGACGGCTATGGCGTCGCCCTCGGTGCCTTGCTGCGCAACCTGCTGGAAAACGCCTTCCGGCATGTGCCGGCGGGTGGTCACGTGGAGCTCTCCATCACTCGCGACGGCGACGAGGCGGTGATCGAGGTCGTCGATGACGGTCCCGGCATTCCGCGCGAGCGCCGCGCCTCCATGTTCACCCGGTTCCAGCGCGGGCTGGACACCCGTGGCGAGGGCTACGGCCTCGGCCTTTCCATCGTCCAGCGCGCTGCCGAAGTCCATGGCGCCACGATCGACCTGCTGGATGCAGAATCGGGGCCGGGCTTACGAGTCATCGTAACCCTGCCCCTGTAGGAGCCGATTCATCGGCAATGCTCTCAGTGGGACAGGCGCGCGGAATTTCCAATCCCGGTAACAAACGGCGGCGCATACTCAGGGGCCCCTCCGTGGAGTGCCGCAATGAAGAACCCCGAAGCGACCAAGGCCAAGCGCAAAGCCGATCTGCACACCCCGACCGGACTTGGTGCCGATGCGACCCGTGACATCTCCGCCGAACTCAACGCCCTGCTTGCGGACACGTTCGCGCTTTACCTGAAAACGAAGAATTTCCACTGGCATATGTCGGGTCCGCGTTTCCGCGACCTGCACCTGCTGCTCGATGAGCAGGGCGAGCAGATCTTCAGCATGACCGACGATCTCGCCGAGCGCGTGCGCAAGATCGGTGGCACCACGCTGCGTTCGATCGGGCACATCGCGCGCCTGCAGCGCCTCTCCGACAACGACGCCGATTTCGTCACCCCGCAGGACATGCTGGCCGAACTACGCGAGGACAACCAGCGCCTGGTGGGCTTCCTGCGTGAAACCCACTCGCTGTGCGACGAGTACTCCGACGTCGCCACCGCAAGCCTCATCGAGAACTGGATCGACCAGAGCGAACGCCGCGTGTGGTTCCTCTTCGAGACCAATCGCGAGAACCCCTGATAAAAAGGGTTCGTCGCAGATTACCGGGGCTTGGCGCTCGGCCGTCAGCCCCGGCCATTCTTTCGCACCTCGCACATGGCCCGCCTTCGACCATGTGGGAGCCGCTTCAGCGGCGATGGCCCGTCGGCCGCACACTTGGGCGTCTCGCGAGGAGACCTTGGTGCCCACCCTCGAGGCGAGTTCCCGACAAGTGGAGCGGCCGTAGGCCAAATAAGAACATGGGCCGCGGTAGCGGCCTTTCCGGTACGAAACGCGAAGGGGTGTCTGAGCAGCGAGGGTGGGCACCGAAGGCTCTGCGCCTCGCTAGCCAGGCACCGAAGGCTCTGCGCCGTGACCTCCAAGCACCGAAGGCTCTGCGCCGCGACGTCTGGCCTGCAGCGCCCCGAAATTCCGCGAAGAACCATAAAAAAGGGGCGCGACCAGCTGGCCGCGCCCCTTCGTTTCACAGCGATTTACTTCCGCGGCGTGGCAATCACCCCGATAAGGTCCTTGCCATCGCCGCGCACCAGGTGCGGGTACTTCAGCCCACCGTGATAGTCGACTTTCACGGTGGTGTATTCGTCGATGTTCTTGACCAGGAATTCGATCGGCGTCGTGGTCGACTTCGCATCGGTCACGGCATCCTTCAGCACCTGGCCGGAGAAGTCCTTGCCGTTGACGGCAACGATAGTCAGGCCCGGCACGAGTCCGGCCTTCGCTGCGGTGCCATCCCACTGCACGTCCTGGATCACGCCCTTCTCGTTCACCTGCACGCCAAGCGAATAGGCCAGGTTGGTCGACTTGCGGATCGTCTCGGCCGTCTTGTCGAACCCGCTCGGCTTGTCGTCGTAGACGACCTTCCAGCCACCGTTCTCGATGCCGTGCTCGGGCAGCGTATTGCCGGTGGCGTCGAGCCGCTGGCGCAGGAAGCTCGCCCAGTCGAAGGGCTGCACGCTGTTGAGCGTGCCGACGACATCTTCGAAGGTATAGGTCTTCGTGCCGTACTCGCCGTTGTCCATGCCGTAGAACGCACGCGCGAAGTCGTCGAGGGAGTGCTTGCCGCCCGAGAGGTCGCGGATCTTCGTGTCGACGTCGAGCCAGAGTAGTTGGCCTTCCGGATAGAAGTCCGTACCGCGACGGTAGTTGGACCAGCCACCACCACCGGCATAGGTGAGCGGCGCGGCATCGGCCGTATCCTGCAGCGAGCGCCATGAGCGACCGGTGCGATTGGACATACCCGCCGAGATGCTCGCCAGCGAATCGCGCCACTGGTCGGTGGTCCAGATGCCGGAGCGTGCGGCGAGCACGCCACACCAGTAGTCGGTGAGGCCTTCGTACACCCACAGCAGGTCGTCCTGCATGGTTTCGGTAAACGTCGGTGTCCACAGGTCGGCGGGGCGGCGGAACTTGCCATTCCACGAGTGCACGTACTCGTGCGGCAGCAACGTGCCTGCGGCGAGGTTGACGTCGTTGTCGGTGAGGAAGTTGGCGAACAGGCGATCGTCGCTCGACTGATGATGCTCCAGGCCGAAGTGCTGCGTGTGGTCGGAGTTGATCAGCAGGAAGTCGTAATGGCTGTAGTGGTGCGCGCCGAAGAGCTTGTTGGCCTGCACGATCAGGGCGCGCTGGCCAGCGATCTGCTTATCGGTGGCTTTGACGCTCGCCGCGCTGTCACCCACGATGTTCAGATGGACGACCGTCTTGTCACCCGGCGCGAGATCGACGCGGTTGAAGTGACGGCCAGCGATCAGCGGGGAATCGACGAGGTTTTCGAAGCTGACGGCCTTGAAGCTCGGCGATGCGCTGTCGGGCGTATCCGTTTCCAGCGAGCTGGCAAATTTCCATCCCGCCGGTAGCTTCACGGTCGGCTGGATCATGATGCGGCTGGTGTAGTAGCCCGCCGGATAGAACGCGACCTGGTTGAACTCGAGCGCAACGAAGTTAGGCGTGGACGAAGGGCTGGAAGAAAAGCCGCCCGATTCGCGCGGTGCAAGAAACTCGAACGCGATGTCGAGCTTGTCGACCCCGGCCGGAACATCCAGGTGCAGCGCGTACATTTCCTTGAGGTCGCGACGCCAGGCCAGTGGCTTGCCGTTCGCGCTGATCTGCACACCGGCCACGTTCTGGATCGGGCCCGAGGGCGAGTGCTCGCCGGGAATCCATTTCGGATAGAAGAGTGTGAGCGGACCGGAAGCGACCGGAATGGTTTCGCGCACGTGGTAGATGTTCTTCGGCGCATCGGTGAGGTCTACGGTCAGGCCGAGGGTGCCCTGGTAGGGCTGGTCGACCGGAGCGGGCAGATCCTGGGCGAGGGCGGAGGAGCCTGAAAAGGCCATCGCCAGGGCGAGGGCGGCGGGCAGGGTGGCACGGCGGAGCGTAAGGCGCATGGCTCGGATTCCGGCGGCGGGTAGTAGCGATCGATGGTAGGCGCGTGGCCGCGGGTGGCCCCCTGCCATTGGTCACCCCTCGTTTAAAACGGGGTACTACGTTCGCCGAACCTGCGCGACTACGATGATCGGCCCCGATCCAGGCATCCCCGTCCATGAAAGCAAGTACCCTGCGGCGCGTCCTCAACTGGTGGCCACCGTTCCTGTTCGCTGGCGTACGCGTGCTACGGATCGACGACGACTACCGCCATGCAAGGGTGAAACTCAAGCTGGCCTGGTACAACCGCAATTACGTGCGGACGCATTTCGGCGGCAGCCTGTTCTCGATGACCGATCCCTTCTGGATGATCATGACCCTGAAGAGCCTGGGCGACGATTACATCGTCTGGGACCAGGCAGGCGAGATTCGCTTCGTTGCGCCAGGTCGGGAGGATGTGTTCGCGGAGTTCCGGATCGAGGACGGTGTCCTCGACGAGCTGCGCGCGGCGACAGCGAACGGTGAGAAGTGCCTGCGCTGGTTCGATACGGATGTGCGCACGGCATCCGGCGAACTGGTGGCTTCGGTGCGGAAGCAGCTTTATGTGAGGCGCAAGAAGGGGCGGTGAGGGGAGCGGGCCAGGAGCATCGCCGCTGAAGCGGCTCCCACACAAGGCACCCGCCCTACAGCGCAGCTGTATGTGGGAGCCGCTTCAGCGGCGATGCTCCTGTAGGAGCCGCTTCAGCGGCGATGCTCCTGTAGGAGCCGCTTCAGCGGCGAGGCTCTTGTGGGAGCCGCTTCAGCGGCGATTCCCTAAAAGACCAGCGAAGCCATCTTCCGCCGGTACTGGCTGACCAGCGCCGCGTCATCGAGCGTGGTAAATGCCGCGAGCAGCCGCTTCTTCGCCTGGCCTTCGTTCCAGTCGCGCTGACGCTTGAGGATATCCAGGAACTGGTCAAGACCGGCCGCAGCCTCGCCTTCGATCAGCAGGCGCACGCCGAGGAGGTCGCGGGCTTCCCAGTCGCTTTCGTCCGCCTGCACGCGGGCCTGCAGTTCAGGAAGCGACGGCGCACCGGCGAGGGCGCGGGAAAGCTCCAGCTGGCTGCGCAGGCGAACAGCGCGCGCATCCGTGGCCAGATTGGCGGGCAGGGCGTCCAGCTCGGACTGGGCCGAGGCGACGTTGCCGGCGCGCATCAGGGCCAGGGCGAGGTCGAGCTTGAGTTCCGGGCGCTCCGGCTCGGCGGCGATCGCCTGCTGCAGCCGGTTGATGGCTTCTTCGGCCGTTTCCGGGATGGCGACATCGGCGTCGTCGTCATTGGCAGCTTCGGCTGGCTGGACGCCGTGCTTGGTCAGGAATTCGCGGATCTGTCCCTCGGGCAGCGCACCGGCGAAGCCGTCCACGACCTGTCCACCGCTGATCAGGATGACCGTCGGGATGCTGCGCACGCCAAACATGGCGGCGAGCTGTTGCTCGGCATCCACGTCGATCTTTGCCAGGCGGAAGCCGCCATTGAACTCCACGGCGAGTTTTTCGAGGATGGGACCGAGCGACTTGCACGGGCCGCACCACTCGGCCCACAGGTCGACCAGGACCGGGGTTTCGAGCGAGGCCTTGATGACCTCGTCCTCGAAAGCGGCCGTGGTCGCGTCGAAGATGTGTTCGCTGGTGGTCTGGGCGCTGCTCACGGGGGGCTCCTGGGACACGGATTCAATGCCCCGTAAATCGGGGAAGAGGCGGAGCATATCAAGCCCTGACGCCAATTTAGGACGGATCCTACGCGGCCCGTCATGCGCCGTTTACGCGGATTTGCGATCATAGGCGGGTAGGCCACCTTGGCCCTGAACCGCCGGGACGGCATGCACCACGCCCACAACCTGATCATCTGCGAGCATTGCGACTCCGTCTACCAGAAGCGGAAGCTGTCGCGTGGGCAGGTGGCGGACTGCACCGTATGCGGCGCCGTGCTGGAGCGCCACCAGTGGATCGGTGTGGACGGACAGTTCGCGCTGATCGTCGCCGCCCTGATCGTGTTCGTCATTGCCAATGTCTCTCCCATCGTCACCCTGAAGCTCTCGGGCATGGCGGAGGACACCACGCTTTGGGGAGCGGTCATCGCCATGTGGAATGACGGTGCGCAGCTCGTGGCAGCACTCACGGCACTGACCTTGTTCGTCTTCCCGCTTAGCCAGCTGGTCATTTTCTGCTGGGTGCTCTGGTATGCCCGCGATGCTCGCCGCGCCCCCGGTTTCGCCCAGGCCATGACGGCTCTGGTGCGGGTCAAGCCCTGGAGCATGATCGAGGTCTTCATGCTCGGGACACTGGTGGCCGTGGTCAAGGCGCACACGTATTTCGACGTGGTGCCCGGGGCGGGCATCTGGGCCTACGGCTTCCTGACCGTCCTGATCACCGTGTTCTCCAGTCACGACGCACGTCATTTGTGGGATGTCACCCGGGATGCGAAAGCATGAGCACGCCGCCGCGCGCCCGGGAACTGGGCATGATGTCCTGCCATGTGTGCCGCCTGGTCACGGCCTATAGCGACGATCCCCACGCGCATTGCCCGCGCTGCCATAGCGCGCTGCATGCGCGCAAGCAGGGCAGCATCGCGCGCTCGTGGGCGCTGCTGCTGGCCGCGGCGATGTTCTACATACCGGCCAACGTGTTTCCGATCATGCGCACGCAGAGCCTTTCCTCGAAGGATGACAACACCATCCTCAGCGGCATCTTCGAGCTCTGGCGCGCCGGTTCCCCGGGCCTGGCGGCGATCGTCTTCACGGCGAGTATCGTGGTACCCATGCTGAAGTTCATCATCATGACCGTGCTGCTGGTATCCGTGCAGCGGTCGAGCGGGTTGGTTTCGAAGCAGCGTGCGCGGCTCTACCGCTTCGTCGAGCTGATCGGCTACTGGTCCATGCTCGACGTGTTCGTGGTGGCGATCCTCTCCGCCCTCGTCCACTTCCAGATTCTCAGCCGCGTCGAGCCCTTGCCCGGCGTGGTCTATTTCGGCGTAGTCGTCGTACTGACGATGCTTTCGGCCATGAGCTTCGATCCCCGTCTGATCTGGGACAACAGGAAATCGCAATGAGCGACACCAACCAAGGAAACACGCCGCCGCAGGACGACGACCTGCCACAACCGGAGGTGCGCAAGTCGAAGCTCGGCTTCTCGCTCATCTGGCTGGTGCCGATCATCGCCGCACTGGTGGGTATCTCGCTGCTGGTGACGCACTTCACCTCGGCCGGCCCGAAGATCACGGTGACCTTCCTCACGGCCGAAGGCATCGAAGCCAACAAGACCCAGGTCAAGTACAAGAACGTGGTGATCGGCAAGGTCACCACCATGCGCCTGTCGAAAGACCGCACGCACATCTCCGTGGTGATCGACCTGGAAAAGGACGCTGCGGCGTTCGCGACCAAGAACACGCGCTACTGGGTGGTTCGCCCGCGCATCGGTGCGAGCGGTGTATCGGGTATCGATACCCTGTTGTCCGGCGCCTTCATCGGTGCGGACGCCGGCGATTCCGACGAAGAGCAGAACGACTTCACCGGCCTTGAAACGCCGCCCGCGGTGACGCATGGTGCGCCCGGTCGCCGCTTCGTGCTGCACGCCAGCGATCTGGGTTCGCTCGATATCGGGTCGCCTGTCTATTACCGGCGCATCCAGGTCGGTCGCATCGTTTCCTATGAGCTGGACAAGGACGGCAAGGGCGTGTCGCTGCAGCTGTTCGTCGACGGCCCGAACGATCGCTTCGTTCATCAGGATGCGCGCTTCTGGAATGCCAGTGGCGTGGACGTATCGCTGGGAGCCGACGGTCTCAAGCTCAATACGCAGTCGCTCGCCACGGTGATCGCCGGCGGCGTGGCCTTCCAGGACGCGCCGGGTCCGCACGACGAAACCCCTGCGCCGGAAATGAAAGAGTTCAGCCTGTTCAACGACCAGGCCACGGCCATCTCGCCACCCGACGGCAAGCCGCGCTATATCCGCATGCGCTTCGAGCACTCGTTGCGTGGCCTCGCCGTGGACGCCCCGGTCGAGTTCCTTGGCGTGAAATTCGGTCGCGTGGTGTCGGTCAACCTGGACTACGACGCAAAGACGCAGACCTTCCCGGTCATCGTCGGTGCGGTGGTGTATCCGGACCGTCTGGGCCAGGCCCACGACAAGCTGGCAAAACTCTCCGGCGGCACCGACGACTCCGAGATGCCGAAGATCATGAGCGGCCTCGTTGCCCACGGTCTGCGTGCACAGGCCCGCAATGGCAACCTGCTCACCGGCCAGCTCTACATCGCACTCGACTTCGATCCGAAGGCGAAGAAGGTGGCGTTCAACGAGAATGCCCGCCCGTTCGAGATCCCGACCACGCCGGGTGACTTCGATCACCTGCAGGAACAGATCGCCAGCATCGTCGACAAGATCGAGAAGATTCCGTTCGACTCGATCGGCAAGAACCTCGATGGCAGCCTGCATGAACTCAATGGCACGCTGAAGCAGGTCAACACCGAGCTGTTGCCGGAAGCCAAGCGCACGCTGCAAGGCGTGAACAAGACGGTCGGCACGGCCAACGATGCCCTGTCGGAGGATTCCCCGCTCCAGCAGAACATCGGCAATACCCTCGAGGAGCTGCAGCGCACCGTGCGCTCGGTTCGCGCATTCACCGACTACCTCGGTCGTCATCCCGAGGCGCTGCTGCGCGGCCGTGGTGCCGACGCCGCGCCGCCGGTTTCGACGCCGGCGACCCCGAAGCAGGGCAAGGACGTACAGCCATGATCCAGACACTCCGCCTTGTCGGCGCCGCCAGCCTGCTCGCCGCGCTCGCCGCCTGCTCCTCGTCGCCGACACACTTTCACACCCTGGTGCCATCATCGGCCCCGATGGGGTCGGTCGCGGCGCCCTTCGTAATCGACGTGCAGGCCGTCGGCGTGCCGGCGCAGGTGGACCAGCCGTCACTGGTCCTGCGTCACGGCGCTACCGGGGTCTCCGTTCTGGACGGCGAGCGCTGGGCCTCGCCGCTCGGCGACGAAATTCGCGGCGCCCTGGTAGCTGACCTGTCCACTCGCCTGGGCACGCACGACGTGCACGGCCTGCCGCACGCCAAGAGCGACAAGGTCGTCCGCGTGCAGCTGGACGTACGCCGTTTCGACTCCGAGGTGGGCGGCAACGCCACCCTGGAGGCCAGCTGGTCGGTCCGTTCCGGCGAAACGGCTGGCGCCGCCTGCGCCTCGCGGGCCAGCGAGCCGGCTGGCTCGTCCTACGACAGCCTTGTCGAAGCCCATCAGCGGGCCATCGGTCAGGTCGCCGACCAGGTGGCTGCGGCCGTCCGGGCGGTAGCCGCCGGCCAGTCCACCTGCCAATAGAAATCCTGTGGGGGCCATCCCCGACACGGCACCTTGCTTTGCCTAACCCCCTGTCGTGGGATAGTCTCCCGCGATTGTGAGCACCCCACCGGTACCCAACACCATGCAGGACACCCAAGACCAGGGCACGCGCGAACAGGGCGGTTACGCCCCTGACGCCGTCGAGACCGCCGCGCAGCACTTCTGGAACGCCACCCGCGCGTTCGAGGTGACCGAGGACGCGACCAAGCCGAAGTTCTACTGCCTCTCGATGCTGCCGTACCCCTCGGGCGCCCTGCACATGGGTCATGTCCGTAACTACACCATCGGCGACGTGATCAGCCGTTTCCAGCGCCAGCAGGGCAAGAACGTGTTGCAGCCCATGGGCTGGGACGCTTTCGGCCTGCCTGCCGAAAACGCGGCGATCAAGAACAACACCGCGCCGGCGAAGTGGACCTACAAGAACATCGAGCACATGCGCGAGCAGCTCAAGCGCATGGGGTTCGCCTACGACTGGACCCGCGAGGTCACCACCTGCCGTCCCGAGTACTACCAGTGGGAACAGCAGATGTTCACCCGGCTGATGAAGAAAGGCCTGGTGTACCGCAAGAACAGCGTCGTCAACTGGGACCCGGTCGACCAGACCGTGCTGGCCAACGAGCAGGTCATCGACGGCAAGGGCTGGCGCTCGGGTGCGGTCGTTGAAAAACGCGAGATCCCGCAGTGGTTCCTCAAGATCACCGCCTACGCACAGGAACTCCTCGACGGCCTGGATACGCTGCCGGGCTGGCCCGATGCGGTCAAGACCATGCAGCGCAACTGGCTGGGACGCTCCGAAGGCCTGGAAATCCACTTCGATGTGGATGGCGAAGCCGAGCCGCTGACCGTGTTCACCACGCGCCCGGACACCCTCATGGGCGTGTCGTACGTGGCGGTGGCCGCCGAGCATCCCATCGCGACGCGGGCAGCAGCAGGCAACCCGGGTCTTACCGACTTCATCGAGAGCTGCAAGACCGGCGGCGTCTCCGAAGCCGAGCTGGAAACCCAGGAAAAGCGCGGGTACTACACGGGTGTCGATGCCACGCATCCGCTCACCGGTGAAAAGGTGCCCGTCTGGGTCGCCAACTTCGTGCTGATGGGCTACGGCACGGGCGCCGTCATGGCGGTGCCGGGCCACGACCAGCGCGACTGGGAGTTCGCCCAGAAGTATTCGCTGCCGATCAAGATGGTCGTGGTCGATCGCGGTGTCGTCGACGCCGTCGCGGAGCTCCGTCGCGACCTCGCGACCGACGGTGGCGACGCGGTGCAGAACGCGCTGGAGGGCGGTTCGTCCGACGCTTACCAGTCGTCATCCGCTGTCGAGACGATCAAGACCTTCGAGTCCGATATCCAGAACGCCGGCGCCTACACCGAGTACGGCACCCTGATCAATTCGGGGCAGTTCGATGGCCTGGAATTCAAGGCGGCCTTCGACGCGATTTCGCTCGCGCTGATCGCGGCGGGACGTGGCGAGCGCCGGGTCAACTGGCGTATCCGCGACTGGGGCGTGAGCCGTCAGCGTTATTGGGGTTGCCCGATCCCCGTCATCTACTGCCCCAAGTGCGAAGCCGTGCCGGTCCCGGAAGACCAGTTGCCGGTCGTGTTGCCCGAGGACGTCGCGTTCTCCGGCGTGCAGTCGCCGATCAAGGCCGACCCCGAGTGGCGCAAGACCACGTGTCCGTCGTGTGGTGGCCCCGCTGAGCGTGAGACCGACACCTTCGACACCTTCATGGAGTCGAGCTGGTACTACGCCCGTTACACCAGCCCCGGTGCGAACGCGCAGGTGGATGAGCGCGCGAACTACTGGACGCCGGTCGACCAGTATATCGGTGGCATCGAGCACGCCATCCTTCACCTGCTTTATTTCCGCTTCTATCACAAGCTCATGCGTGACGAAGGGCTGGTGAACAGCGACGAGCCGGCGACCAACCTGCTCTGCCAGGGCATGGTGATTGCCGAGACGTACTTCCGTAAGGAAGCCAACGGGTCGCTCACCTGGTTCAACCCGGCCGACGTGGACGTGCAGCGCGACGAGCGCGCGCGCATCGTCGGTGCGGTGCTGCGCAGCGATGGTAAGCCAGTGGAGATTGGCGGCATCGAGAAGATGGCCAAGTCCAAGAACAACGGTGTCGACCCGCAGTCCATGGTCGACAAATACGGCGCCGATACCGTGCGCCTGTTCTCGATGTTCGCCGCGCCGCCGGACCAGTCGCTGGAATGGAACGAAGCCGGCGTCGAAGGCATGGCGCGCTTCCTGCGTCGCCTGTGGCGCGACGTGTCGGCGCACGCCGAGGCTGTCGCTTCCGCGACGGGCGAGAACCCGTCCGCTGAAGGCGCGCGGAAGGCGCTGCGCCGTCAGCTCCACGAAACCATCCAGAAGGTCACCGACGATATCGGTCGCCGCCAGTCCTTCAACACGGCCATCGCCGCGCTGATGGAACTGCTCAACGCGCTGGCGAAGTTCGACGATGCCAGCGCCCAGGGTGCCGCCCTGCGCCAGGAAGCGTTCACCGCGGTGGTCCAGCTGATCAATCCGTTTACGCCGCATATCGCGCATACCCTGTGGCAGGTACTTGGCCATGGCGAGACGCTGCTGGAGGACGCCGGCTGGCCGGTCGTTGATCCAGCCGCCCTGGTTCGCGACTCGCTCACCTATGCGGTGCAGGTCAACGGCAAACTTCGCGCTACCATCGAGGTGCCGGCGTCGGCCTCGAAGGACGACGCGGAAGCCATGGCGCGCGCCGAGCCTGCCGTGGCACGTATCCTCGAAGGCCAGACCGTGCGCAAGGTGATCGTCGTGCCCGGCAAGATCGTCAACATCGTCGCAGGATAACCATGAGCCCGAACCTCTCCCGTTCGCTGCGTACCGCCCTGGTCCTCGTTGCCGTCGCGCTGGTCAGCGCCTGCGGTTTCCATCTGCGGCAGACGGCGGCACTACCGCCGGGCATGAAGAAGATCCACCTCACGGTGGCGTCCGGTGGCGGCCTCGAGCGCCAGCTCACCCGCGCGCTGGCGAACTCGGACGTCGAGATCGTCGACCACGCCGCGGTCGATGCCGCCGACCTGGTCATCAGCTCGAACACCTTCCGTACCGACTCGCTCACCGTGAGCGGCACGGCACGCGTGACCGAATACGCGGTGCGCTACCACGTCGACTTCTATGCGAAGGCGGGCGACGGCACGATCATCATCCCGCCGCAGTCGGTCGATATGTCCCGCGAGTTCAGCTACGACGCGACGAACACCATCGGCACCGCCAGCCAGACCGAGGAGCTGCAGCGCAGCCTGATCGGCGACATGGTCCAGTCGATCCTGTTCCGCCTGCAGGCGGCTGGCGCGCATCCCGCAGCTGCGCCCACGCCAACCAGCGGTACCTGAGGAAGCCCGACGGTGCCGATGAGTCCCGGCCAGTGGCAGAAGCACCTTGCTGGCGACCGCATGGCGCCGGTGTACCTGCTTGCCGGTGAGGAACTGCTGGTGCTCGAGGCAGCGGACGCCGTGCGCGCCATGGCGCGCCGCCTGGGCTACAGCGAGCGCGAAGTCCTCGAAGCGGATAGCCGTTTCGACTGGGACGATCTCGCCCGTTCGTCCGCCGGCCTCTCGCTGTTTGCGACCCAGCGCCTGCTCGACCTGCGCCTCGCGGGCGGTCGCGCGGGCAAGGATGGCAGTGCGGCGATCAGCGAATTCGTGGGCAATCCGCCGCCCGATACCACTCTGCTGATCACCGCCACCGAGTGGAGCACCAAGCACGAGGCGGTGTGGACGAAGAACGTCGACGCCGGCGGCATCCAGGTGGTGTTCAACGCGCCGCGGCCGAACGAATGGACACAGTGGGTCGGCGCACGGCTTACCTCGCGCGGCGTCAAGGCCAGTCCGGACGCCGTGGCCATGCTGGCCGAGAGGGTCGAAGGCAACCTGCTCGCCGCTGCCCAGGAAATCGACAAGCTGGTCGTCCTCGCTGGCGACCAGCGGCTCGACGCGTCGATGCTGGAAGGCCTGGTGGCCGACAGCGCACGCTTCGATGCCTTCAAACTCACCGACGCCGCGTTTGCCGGGGAGGGCGGGCGTGCCCTGCGTATCCTTGCCGGCCTGCGCTCCGAGGGCGATGAGCTGATCGCCCTGATGGGCTGGCTGGTCAACCAACTGCAATTGGCGCTGCGCCTAGCCAATGCGCGCGATTTCGCCGCGCAGGCCAAGGTGGAGCGGCTGTGGCCGGCCCGCGAGCAGCTTTTTCGCAAGGCACTGCGCCGCGCGCCGCGCGAACACTGGCTGGCCTGCCTGGCCCGTGCGGCACGGATCGATCGCATGGCCAAGGGTCGTGAGCAGGGCAATCCCTGGCTCGAGGCCGAGCGGCTGATCGCCGCCATTGCCGAGCCGCGTGCCGCGGCGGCCTTCGGATGAGCGAGGCGCGTCCGCTCGCCATCCTCGGCGGTACCTTCGACCCGATTCATCACGGCCACCTGCGCGCCGCGTGGGAAGCCGCGGAGGCGCTCGATGCCGAGGTCCGCATGGTCCCTGCACGAACGCCACCACACCGGCCGCCGCCGGTCGCGGATGCGGCGGGCCGTGTAGCCCTGCTGCGGGCGGCGCTGGCGGGCCAGGACCGGTTGTCCATCGATACCCGCGAGCTGGACCGCGATGGGCCGTCCTATACGGTGGATACCGTCGCTTCGTTGCGGGCGGACATGGGGCCCCATCGCCCGCTGGTGCTCCTGGTGGGGGCGGATGCCTTCGCCGGGTTGGCGTCCTGGCATCGTTGGCGCGAACTGTTCGACTTCGCCCACGTGGGGGTGCTGACTCGTCCCGGCGTGAGCCACGCGCCGTCCGGCGAGCTGGCGGCTTTCATCGCCGGGCGACGTGCCGAGCGGGTTCGCGGGGCGGCCGGGTCGGTGGTGGACATCGCCATCACGCCGCTGGATATCGCCGCTACGGCGATCCGCGAGGCGTTCGCGGCGGGGCACGAGCCGCGGTTCCTGCTGCCGTCGGCCTGTTTTGAGGATGAGGCGCTGCTGGCGCCGTATCGGGCGCTTGGGGCCGATCGCCGCTGAAGCGGCCCCCACATCGCCGCTGAAGCGGCTCCCACATCGCCGCTGACGCGGCTCCCACAGGACCGGGGCTGCTCCTTGTGGGAGCCGCTTCAGCGGCGATGCTCTGCCTACCATCCCCCCCTGGCCCCAATACCTGCCCAGGCATTTGACGCGCCCCGGCTTGCCGGGGGTTATACTGCCCTCGAAGCCGGCATTCCGCCGCATGAGGTTTTCGCATCTTGAGTTCGACCGCATCCCGCAAGGCCAAGGGCAAGTCCGCCGTCAGCAACGAGCTCCTGCGCCAGCGCGTCGTCGCCGCGCTCGAAGACCTCAAGGCCAAGGACGTCCGCGAAATCGACGTTCGTGGCAAGACCTCCATCGCCGACATCCTTTTCATCGCGTCGGGCACCTCAGCCCGTCACGTCAAGTCGATCGCCGACGAAGTCATCAAGTTCGCCAAGCAGGCGGGCGTGATGCCGCTCGGCGTCGAAGGGCAGACCGAAGCCGAGTGGGTTCTGGTCGACCTCGGCGACATCATCGTCCACGTGATGATGCCCCGCATCCGCGAGTTCTACGGCCTCGAACGCCTGTGGACCGTGGGCGACGACGGCTTCGAAGCCGCCAACGACTGAGCCCGCTGTGCGGGCTCGACTCATTGCCGTCGGCGAACGCATGCCGGCCTGGGTGGCGGAAGGCTTTGCCGAGTACCGCAAGCGCCTTTCGCACGAACTCCCGCTCGAACTCATCGAGATCAAGCCTGGCGTCCGCGGCAAGGGGCGTGATGATGTGCGCGCCACGCTCGACGAAGGCGCAGCCATCCTCGCATCGCTTCCCCGGGACATACACGTGGTCGCCCTCGACGGGCGCGGCAAGACGTGGTCCAGCGAGGAACTTGCCCAGCAGCTCGAGCAATGGCGGATGGGCGGTCGCGATATCGCCTTCCTCATCGGCGGCCCCGACGGCCATGCGCCGGACGTGCTCGCGCGCGCCGACCAGCGCTGGTCGCTGGGTCCGCTGACGCTGCCGCACATGCTGGTGCGCCTCGTACTCGCCGAACAGCTCTATCGCGCTACCACGCTGGTGGCCGGCCATCCCTATCATCGCGCCTGAAGGACACGCCGTGCTCTACCTGGCTTCGCAATCGCCGCGCCGGCGGGAACTCCTTGGCCAGATCGGCGAGGTCCCGCGTGTGCTCGACGTCGACGTGGAAGAGATCCGGACGCCGGGCGAGGCGCCCGATGCCTACGTGTTGCGGGTGGCCCTGGACAAGGCCCGGGCGGGCTACGCCATGGTCGCAAGCGAGCACGGTGCCCGTGTGATCGGCGCGGATACCGAAGTCGTGCTCGGCGACGAGGTATTCGGCAAGCCACGGGACGCTGCCGACGCCACCGCGATGCTCGCCCGTCTGTCGGGCCGCGAGCACCGTGTCGTCTCGGCGATCTGGCTTATCGATGGAAAAGGCGAGCGACAGGCGCTTTCGGTGTCCATCGTGCGATTTGCCTCACTCGACACGGCCCAGATAGACGACTATGTAGCCAGCGGCGAATGCTTCGGCAAAGCCGGGGCCTACGCCATCCAGGGTCGCGCTGCGGCTTTCATCGAACACCTTTCCGGCAGCTATTCAGGCGTCATGGGCCTGCCGCTCCACGAAACTTCCCGACTCCTCAGGAGTCAGTGACATGTTGTCTTCGCGCGGGCTATAAAGCGCGATGACTTAAGGATAGGGGCTGGTGTGAGCGAGGAAATCCTGATCAATGTCACGCCGCGTGAGACGCGGGTGGCCGTTGTCGAAAATGGCATGCTGCAGGAGGTCCACGTCGAGCGCGCATCGAAGCGCGGCTACGTCGGCAACGTGTACAAGGGCCGCGTGCAGCGCGTCATGCCCGGCATGCAGGCCGTGTTCGTCGAGATCGGTCTCGATCGCGCCGCGTTCCTGCACGCCTCCGATATCGTTCGCGCGCCGCTTCCACCCACTGACGCGCCCGCCGAAGGCAAGTCGAATGGCCACGGTCCCGTGCCGCCGATCAGTGAACTCGTCCACGAAGGCCAGGAAATCGTGGTCCAGGTGGTCAAGGACCCCATCGGCAGCAAGGGCGCCCGCCTTTCCACGCATCTTTCGATTCCGTCGCGCTACCTCGTCCTGCTGCCGCACTCACGGACGCTGGGCGTTTCCGTGCGCATTGAGGAAGAATCCGAGCGGCAACGGTTGAAGGACATCATCACACCGCTGATCGGTGAGAACCCACTGGGCTATATCGTTCGCACCAACGCGGAAGGGCAGTCCGAGGAGTCGCTCGCTTTCGACGTGACCTACCTGAGCAAGGTCTGGCGCGTGGTCCAGGAAAACATCCAGAAAGCGAAGATGGGCGAACGCGTGTACGAGGAGCTCTCGTTGCCGCTGCGCTCGCTGCGCGATTCGTTGAACGACGGCATCGAAAAAGTGCGCGTCGATTCACGCGAAACCTACGAGAAAACCGTCAAATTCGTGCAGAAGTTCATGCCGGTGCTGTCCGACCGCATCGAACACTATGCAGGCGAGCGACCGATCTTCGATCTCTACGGCGTGGAGGACGAAATCCAGCGCGCCCTGCGCAAGGAAGTTCCGCTGAAGTCCGGCGGCTACCTTATCGTTGACCAGACCGAAGCAATGACGACCGTCGATGTGAACACGGGTGGCTACCTCGGCAGCCGCAACCTCGAAGAAACCGTGTACCGCACCAACCTGGAGGCGGCGCAGGCCGCGGCGCGCCAATTGCGGCTGCGTAACCTGGGCGGCATCATCATCATCGACTTCATCGACATGGTGGATGACGAGCACAAGCGCCAGGTGCTGCGCATGCTCGAGAAGGGCCTGCAGAAAGACCACGCCAAGACGACGGTCTACCCGATGTCGGCGCTGGGTCTGGTCGAGATGACCCGCAAGCGCACGACCGAAAGCCTCGAGCGCCAGCTTTGCGAACCGTGCCCCGCGTGCAGCGGCCGTGGCGCGCTCAAGACCGCGGAAACGGTGATCTACGAAATCTTCCGCGAGATCACCCGCGCCGTCCGCCAGTTCAATGCGCAGAAGCTGCTGGTCATGGCCAGCCCCAAGGTCGTCGGCCGCATTCTCGAGGAGGAATCCGCTGCCGTGGCCGAGCTGGAAGAATTCATCGCCAAGAGCATCCGTTTCCAGGCGGAAGAGCACTACTCGCAGGAACAGTTTGATGTCGTGCTTCTCTGACGCCGGCATCTGCCGGAACGTGAGCCGGTGAGTCCCGGCTGGCGCCATCGCGCACGACGCCTGCGGTTCTTCCTTCTGGGTCTGGTCGCGAGCGTGCTGGTGGCGCTCGCCCTGGTCATGGCGGTCGGTCAGCTGTTGTTGCCGCTGGCCGCCCACTATCCCGATCGTGTTGCCGCCTTGCTGAGCAAGAAACTCGGCAAGCCGGTGCATTTTGGTTCGCTCGAAGGTTTCTGGCGTCCGTCGGGCCCGCTGTTCGTGATGCGTGACATGACCATCGCGCCGACCGAAGGCGGAGACGCATTGCGCCTGCCCCAGGCCGCCGTGAAGCTGGACTTCGGCGCCTTCGTGCTGCCGTCGCGCCACCTGCTCAACCTGCGCCTGCGTGACCTGCGCATGGGTTTGCATCGCGCGGCCGACGGCCGATGGAGCATTGACGGCTTCGGTGCCGGAGGCGGCACGCAGAAGGTCTCGTTCGGCAATCTCTCCGCCGACCTCTGGCTGAGCAATCTTCACCTGGATATCGCCGACGACACCACGCATCGCAGCTACGGGCTCATTGCCGACCAGCTGCGTATCAGCCTGCAAGGGCAGGCGGTGCGTGTGGGCGGCACCTTGCGTCGCGAAAACGTCGGCGGCCTGCTTACGGCCGCGGGGCGGTTTGCCGCCGACGGCTCGAATGGCCGCGTCTACGTCAAGGGAAGCAACCTCGACCTGGCCGCTCTCAGCGCTGACTTCAACGCCGGTGGCTATGTCCTGGCCGGCGGCAAGGGCGGGTTTGAATCGTGGCTTGACTGGCGGGACGGACAGGTCGTGCGCACGACAACGCGTCTGGACTTCGACGAGCTCGCGGTGCGTGGCCCGGCGCGCACGGTGCGTACGCCAGGCTTGCACGGCATCGTCGACATGCATCGCACCGCGGATGGCCAGCGCATCGACTGGGCGGACGCGGATGGCGGCGACGTCGCCTTCGTCAACCATGTGCAAGGCGATCGCAGCAACGGCACGGTCGTCGCGCGCCGGATCAATCTCGGGCCGCTCTTGCCCTGGGCCGGGCTCGCGCCGCAGGTGTCTCCCGGGCTGGCGCAATGGCTCGCGGATGGCCAGCCACGCGGGCGACTCAACGACGTGCGTGCCGACTGGGATTCCACGGACGGCCTCCGCTACGTGCACGCCACATTCGCTGGCCTGGGCATCAACGCGATCGGCAAGCTCCCGGGCGTGTCGAAGCTCGACGGCGAAGTCTTCGGCGACGAGCAGGCACTCGCGCTCAGCCTGCCGAGACAGGCCACGACGCTGGACTTCACAGGTGTGTTCCGAAAGCCTTTGGTGATGTCCATGCTGGGCGGCGATATTGCCGTCTACAAGGACGGCGACGACTGGCACATCGGTGCCGACCCGGTGGATTTTCAGGGTGAGGGCTTCGGTGGGCAGGCGCGCGGCGAATTCGTCTTGCCCGGCGCGGACACCGGCCCCTTCATGGATATGTATGTCGCTCTCGGACCCGGCGACGTACCCGCGGCGAAGCTGTTCTGGCCGCACTCGATGTCCGAGGGGTCGCAGAACTGGCTCAACCGCGGATTGGTTTCCGGCCACATCGAAAGCGGTTCTGCCGTGGTGCGCGGCAATCTTCGCGACTGGCCGTTCCGTAACCAGGAAGGACGCTTCGAGGGTCGCGCGGTCATCGATGACACCGTGCTGGAGTACGGCACGGGCTGGCCACGCGCCGAAGGGCTCTCGGCGGTCGCCAGTTTCATCGACAACGGCATGTACATCGAAGCCACCGAGGGCCACTCGCTCGGCAACGCCGTCAGTTCCGCGACCGCTGCGATTCCCGATTTCGCCGAGGGCATCCTCGACCTCAAGATCAGTGGCGCGGGAACCGGCAACAGCTTCCTCGACTTCATCAAGAACAGCCCCATTGCCAGCAACAGCCGCGAGTCGATCGACAAGCTGAAGCTGGGTGGCACGGGCGAGTTCGGTTTCAACCTGCTCATGCCGCTGGCTAATGCGCGCGACGTGACGCTCGATGGCAAGGCCACGCTGAAAGATGCTGACCTCGTCGCCAATGAATGGAAGCTGCGCCTGGACAAGATCACCGGGCCGATGAGCTTCGACGCGAAAGGCTTCACTGCCAGCAACCTGAAAACCTCGTTCCACGGCCAGCCTGCCGACCTCGACCTCGCCATCGCGGGTGCGACGGGGGATCCGTCAAAGGTGATCGATGCATCGATCACGGGAGCCTTCACCGTCGATGAAATGGTTTCCGACTACGAGAACCTGAAGTGGCTCGGCGATACCGCCAAGGGTCGCGGCAATTTCCGTGTCGGTTATGTCCTTTCGAAGACAGGGCAGGGTGACGCGACAACCCAGGCATTGACGGTGGATTCGGACCTTCGCGGTGTCGAGCTTCTCCTGCCTACACCAGTCAAGAAGGCAGCCGCGCCCGCGGAGCCTTTGTCCCTGCGCGTGGGGCTTCCCGTGGACGGTGCACGTCTGGACCTCGCTCTTGGTGACGTCGTGCGCGGCCGTCTGCGCCTGCCCAGCGACAAGGCCCCGATCGCTGCCGCGTTCAACCTCGGATCCACCGTGCCGACGGCTATGCCGGCGCAGGGTTATCTCATTGGCGGCCACGCGTCGAAACTCGATGTTTCCGGATGGGTGCAATACGTGGTTGGCATGTCTGCCAGCGGCAGCGGTGGTCCTGGCCTGAGTGGGCTGGACATCGGTACGGACGACGGCGAAGTGTTCGGCCAGCATTTTTCCAACATGCACATCGTGGCGCGACCCGGCCCGAAGGATCTCTCCCTGCGCGTCGATAGCGACGCCATGGCCGGTCAACTTACCGTTCCCAACGACGACATGCGTCGTCGTGGCATCACCGCGCGCATGGACCGCTTGTGGTGGCCTGCCGCGGACGACACAGCGGATGCGACGAAGAAAGGTAAGGCAGCCGCTGGCGCCGCTGCGACCGTGGCGTCCACGACGTTGAAGGCCGAAGACAAGGCCACGGCGTCCGGCAGTGCCAGTGCGGCATCGACTACGACAGCCAGCGGTTCGGCTAGTGGCGCCGTGGCTTCCGCTGCCGCGACGAAGAACCCGCCGGACGCGAATGAGGCGGGCGTCGCCCCGGCCAGCCTGCCGCCCCTGCATCTGCAGGTGAGTGACATGCGCCTGGGCAAGGCGAAGCTCGGCGAGGCACGGCTGGAGACCTGGCCCACGGACGAAGGCATGCACATCGACCAGCTGCGTGCGCAGTCGAAGAACGTGCAGATCACCGCCTCCGGTGACTGGAATGGCGACGAGAAACGCAGCCGCACGCACCTGACCATGGACTTCGCCTCGGAAGACGTCGCTCGCATGCTCGACGCGCTCGGCTTCGTCGGTATTTTCCAGGGTGGGCGCACGTCGGCGAAACTCGACGCGGTGTGGCCGGGCGGTCCGTCAGCCCTAGCGCTGGCAAACATGGACGGCACGCTCAAGGTGGACGTTGCCAACGGCCGCATCCTCGAGGTGCAGCCCGGCGTCGGTCGTCTCTTCAGCCTCGTCTCGGTCACTGAACTGCCGCGTCGCCTCGCACTCGACTTTGGCGACGTGGTCGGCAAGGGTTTTGGTTTCGATTCGATCACCGGTGATTTCCGCTTCGCCAATGGCGATGCGAGCACACAGAACCTCAAGATCCGCGGCCCCGCCGCCGAGATCACCATCACCGGCCGTACCGGACTCAAGACCCACGACTACGACCAGGAAGTGCTCGTGGTACCCCACCTCGGCAGCAGCCTGCCGATCGTCGGTGCCATCGCCGGCGGACCCGTCGGCGCTGCGGCCGGCCTCGCCGTCCAGGGCATCCTGGGTCACGGCCTCAACCGGGCCGCCGGCAAGCGCTACCACGTCACCGGCACGTGGGAAAAACCCATCTTCACCCCGATAGAAAAAGGCACTCCCCCCACCGCCCCCTTGCTCTGACCCGACGGCGAAAAACCGTAGGAGCCACGCTTCCGCTCCTGTAGGAGCCGAACCATCGGCGATGCCTCCGTTGCAGAGCGAGCCCCCGCCAGCGCGAAGCTGCCTCCCGGCACCGCGCGACTGCGATCACCGACAGCCCGAAGCCTGCCTTGTGAATAATATCGTAGCTCGTTACTATCGAGCGGCGTTATTAGTCATGATCATGTCTTTCGGTGATCCCGATGTGCAGGCGTTTTTCAAAGGTGAGCGAATACGGCGCTGGATCAACATCGAGCGAACGTTGATGCGCAAACTCGCTGTGCTCGATGACACACGAAGATTGGAAGATCTGCGTGATCCTCCTTCCAACCGGCTCAAATCTTTGCAAGGGGATCGGAGCGGACAGTACAGCATCCGGATCAACGACCAATTCCGGATCTGCTTCGTGTGGATTCATGGCAACGCCCATCATGTGACCGTCGTCGACTACCACTAAGGAGAGCCACCGTGCGCGAAGTCCCCTTTCCCCATCCTGGCGAAATCCTGCTCGAAGAGTATCTGAAGCCCTTGGGGCTGAGTCAGTATCGTCTTGCGAAAGCGATTGGTGTTCCGGCTCCGCGAATCGGCGAGATTGTTGCCGAGCGACGCGCGATCACGGCGGACACCGCTCTCCGGTTGTCGCGTTTCTTTGAACAATCCCCGGAATTCTGGACGGGTCTTCAGGCGAGCTACGATCGCGAGATGACCCGCGACCTCATGGCCGACACGCTCGCGGCCATCGTCCCCTGGTCTCAGCTATCGAAAACCACCCCGACGAAAAAGCCGGGGACCCGCCGATCGACGCCAGCCCCGAAACGCAACCCGCGCCCCTGATCAGGGTTTCTGCCGACGAAACGGAAACAGCTGCTGCCGGATGAATCCCTCCGGCATGTAGTCGCCGACAACGCCGTACTTCTCCGGAAACTGCTGCCTGGTTCCCTTCACGGCGGTGCCAAACAGATAGTCGAGAAACGCATAATGCGCGGCATAGTTCTTGTCGATCGCTTCGTCATCCGACGCGTGATGCCAGTGGTGGAAGTCCGGCGTCACGAGAACGTACTTCACCGGTCCCCACGGCAGGTGGACGTTGGCGTGGTTGAACACGGCCTGGAAGCCGACGACGATGATGTAAGCATTCATCACCGCTTCGCTGAAGCCGAGCACGTAAAGCGGTGCCAGCACGCAGACGCGCGTGAAGATCAGTTCGAACATGTGTTGCCGCGAGCCGGCCAGCCAGTCCATCGTCTTCACGCTGTGGTGCACGGCGTGGAAGCGCCAGAGGAACGGCACCTCGTGGTACGCCCGGTGCGTCCAGTACTGGGCCATGTCCGCGACGAGCACGCACAGGAGCAGCTGTGGTACGAAATAAATGCTGGCCACCATCTGCTGGAAATGACTGCTGACCAGCCAGCCGAACGCATGGTGGATCAGGAAGTTCACGATCAACAGCGCGAGGCCGACGATGAAATGGTTCACCGCGAAATGTTTCATGTCGGTCTGCCACTCGAAGCGGAAGACACTCTGGCCCCGGTAAAGCGGAAAGAGCTTCTCGATCACCACGAAAAGCACCGTCGAGCCGAGCAGGTCGAGGATGAACCAGTCCAGGCCGATATACGGCGTGTGATCGGGAAAGGCGCCTACCGGCACGCGTGAGCCGCCCAGCGCGACCGCCGCGACCACCATGACGAAGGCTGCGATATTGAGATTGCGCTTGCGGCCGAGGATCACATTGGCTAGTGAGAGGCCGCCAGCGATGAGCAGCGCGCCAAGAAGGGCCTGGCGCAGCACATCCACCGAATACCGATGGCGCAGGTCAGGGGTGGTCAGGTATTGGGGATAGTGAAAGGCGATCACGCCCAGCAGGCAGAGGAAGCCCAGCGACAGGGCAATGGCCGTGCTGACCATGGCCTTGCGTGGCGAAAGTTCGCCGCTCTTGTGGAGCAGGTCGCGGGTTTCGTCCACCACCGCTTCGGCACGCCGGACAGGCGCTGTCGCGGCGCGGCGCGCGAAGTCTCGTTTGATTCCCTTGCTCATCGTGTGGTCCGTCCCCGTTGGATTCGGGGTCATCGTAGCAATTTGCGTGGGAGTAGGGCGGCTACAGGGTTTAAGCTGGGCCCGTGCACCCCCATTTCCGGGGTTATCCCGATTCCCTACCGGCAGACCTGATGGACTCCCTGATTTCCCTCGCCGAACGCCGCCTGCTCACCCCGGGCGGCCTCGCTTCCACTGATCTGGATCGCGTGTTCTCCCAGCTCATGGGCCCGTCGATCGATGCGGCCGACCTGTACTTCCAGCATTCGCGCAGCGAATCCTGGGTGCTGGAAGAGGGCATCGTGAAGGACGGCAGTCATTCCATCGAACAGGGTGTCGGCGTCCGGGCCATTTCGGGCGAGAAAACCGGTTTCTCGTATTCGGACGAGATCGTGCTTCCGCAGCTGCTCGAAGCCTCGCGCGCGGCCCGGGCCATCGCCCAGGGCGGCGCCGGTGCGGGCAAGCCGCTGGCCATCGCCTCCGGTCGCGGCCTGTACCCCGCGATCGATCCGGTCGAGAGCCTGCCCAACGAGGACAAGATCAAGCTATTGCGCGAGGTGGACGCTTACGCGCGCTCGCGCGACCCACGCGTCAAGCAGGTGGTCGTCAGCCTCGCCGCCACGCTGGACACGATCCTCGTCGCCGCCTCGGACGGCACGCTGGCGGCCGACGTGCGTCCGCTGGTTCGCCTCAACATCCAGGTGATCGTCGAGCAGAACGGCCGGCGCGAGCAGGGTCACTCCGGCGGCGGCGGTCGCTATGGCTATGGCGAGCTGATCGCCAACGGTCGCGCCCATGCGTTCGCCGATGAGGCCGTTCGTCAGGCACTCGTCAACCTCGAAGCGGTCGACGCCCCCGCAGGCAGCATGACCGTCGTCCTCGGGCCAGGCTGGCCCGGCGTGCTGCTGCACGAGGCGATCGGCCATGGGCTCGAAGGCGATTTCAACCGCAAGGGTAGTTCGGCCTTCGCCGGCCGGATCGGCCAGCGCGTTGCCGCCGAGGGTGTCACCGTGGTCGACGACGGTACCCTTCCGGGTCGCCGCGGCTCGCTGAGCATCGACGACGAAGGCACGCCGACCGAGTGCACCACGCTGATCGAGAACGGCATCCTCAAGGGCTACATGCAGGACAAGCTCAATGCCCGCCTGATGGGTGTGAAGTCCACCGGAAACGGCCGCCGCGAGTCCTTCGCGCAACTGCCGATGCCACGGATGACCAATACCTACATGCTGGCGGGCAACCGCGAACCGGAAGAAATCATCCGTTCGGTGAAGCGGGGGCTCTACGCCGTGAACTTCGGTGGCGGCCAGGTGGACATCACCAACGGCAAGTTCGTCTTCTCGGCGAGCGAGGCTTACCTCATCGAAGACGGGAAAGTGACACGCCCCGTCAAGGGGGCCACCCTGGTCGGCTCCGGCCCGGAGGTCCTCACCCGGGTCTCGATGATCGGCAATGACCTAAAGCTCGACGAAGGCGTGGGCGTGTGCGGCAAGGATGGGCAGAGCGTCCCGGTCGGCGTCGGCCAGCCCACGCTGCGCGTGGATGCCATGACGGTAGGCGGCACCGCCTCCTGATAAAGGCAATGTGGGAGCCGATTCAAATGTGAGGCTGCTTCACTGTGGGAGCCGATTCATCGGCGAAAAGCCGACGGAGCGGTGATGCCGCAGAGCATCGCCGCTGAAGCGGCTCCCACAGTGAGGCGGGGCCGGCAGTGAGGCGGTGACCGCACTAAGTTGCGATGGCATCGTAATTGCTTGCGAACAGGGAAAGCAGCTTGACGGCGCCCCGGCCGTCAAGAACTCGACGCCCCGGACGGGCGTTCTCAAGGAGAGAATCGCATGGCAACCAACACCATCAACCTCGGCTCGAGCTCGCTCGACGTCGCCGGCGTCGTCAAGGGGCTGTCCGACAACAAGCGAAGAGAGCCGGACAAAGCGATCGCCAAGCTTTACGACACGAACAAGACGAAGATCTCCGCGGTTGGGAACTTCACTTCGTCGTTGACGAACCTGCAGAACGCGATGAAAGCGCTGTCCGACGGCACGGCGTTCAAGACGCACAAGACGACGGTGAGCGAACCGACCGTGCTTACTGCCGTTACCGATGCCGACGCGCAGTCCAACACATACACCATCGACGTCACCAAGCTCGCGACGGCCCAGAAGACGAACTCCGTCCCCTTTGCCAGCAGCAAGACGGTGTTGGGATCGGGCTCGCTGACGTTTTCCATCGGCGACAAAGCGATGACTATCGACATCAAGCCGCCCGGCAACACGCTCGAGAACATCCGCGACGTCATCAACAAAGCGTCAAACAATCCCGGCGTCACGGCCAGCATCGTCACCGGTTCGGACGGCGCCCATCTGACGCTCACGTCGGCCTCGACCGGCAAGCAGAACGCATTCAAGGTCACGGCCAACGGCGATCCCGCGCTGCAGCAGCTCGCCTTCGATCCAGCGACCGACACGGCGACGACCATCGCGCAGGACGCCGAGTTCACCATCGACGGCAACACCAAGGCGACAAGTCCTACGAACACCGTGGCGTCGGCAATCGATGGCGTGACGCTTACGCTGAGCAAAGTTGGCACTGCCACTATGGCCATCCAGACCGACACGAGTGCCGTCGCCACCGGACTGACCTCGCTGGTCACGGCCTATAACCAATTCGTCGCGCTGTATCAGACGCTGACCAAGTACGACCAGACCAACCAGCAGGTCGGCGCGCTCATCGGCGATGCGACCGTCACGTCGATCAAGAGCCAGATGACAGCCTTGCTGGGCTCGCAGTCGTCCGGCAACACGGCGGGACCGCGATCGCTAAGTGACCTGGGCGTGGCATTTCAGCTGGGCGGAACGCTGAAGTTCGACGCGACTAAGTTGACCAAGGCCCTGGCAACCTCGCCGGGGGAAACCCAGGCGCTCCTCAGTGGCCCCCAAGGCGTGACCGTGAAGCTAGACAAGATGATCGCCGACTGGACATCGTCCAAAGGCATCCTCAGTCAGCGCACCGCCAACCTCAATTCGAGTAAGAAGGACATCGACAAGAAGTCGGCCGACTTCGAAATCACGATGCAATCCTTCGTCGACCGCATCACCAAGCAGTACACGGCGCTGGACACCATGATGACCAAGCTGGGCAGCACGAGCAGCTACCTGCAGCAGCAGTTCGACGCCCTGTCCAAGAACAAATGACCGCACGATCCGATAAAACGGTCTTGTTGAATTCTATCCACCACCGCATAAATATGACGTGCGTCACGGAACGCGAGCGTATGGTGGCGAAAGTACCTGATGGGGTCTCGTAAAGTATTGTGACTGTCATCCGGCAGGCGGATGATCCGCCGGCAGACAGCGTATGGACGGCTAAATCCCCCAAGGCATCGTTCGGGCAGGACGACTCGTCGGGCTTGTAGCCTTCCACTCACCTCGTATCGACCGCAGTACAGCCGGCAGCTCAGACCGCCGGCTCGTGCCGTCGTGCCTGTTGCGAACGCGCTGTCCCTCAGCGGCTCTCACAGGGGACCCACACCCAATGCAGACACACCCGATACACACGCGCGGGGCGAACGGACGAGGGCGGCTGGCAAGCCTGCTCGCCGCCGTACTCCTTGGCGCGACGATGACCGCGCAAGCGGTCACGGTCGCGCCCTCGGATCGCCAGGACATCAACCTCGGCGCACGGCCCTGGAAATACACCAAGCAGGCCGTGCAGAACCCGAACGATCCGGTGGTGTACGCACCACTTCCCAATGGCGACGACGGTGCCATACCGACCTATAACGACAGCGCATGGCTGACGGTCGGTATCCCGCACGCCGCCAACGACTTCACCACCTTCATCAACCAGGAATCGGGCGGCGGCCAGGGCAGCCTGGACGGCGAGACCAGCTGGTACCGCGTAAAACTCGACGACTCGGCGAAGTTCGTCGGCAAGAAAGTCATGGTCGAGTTCGAAGGTGCGCATACCGGTGACCGCGTTTACATCAACGGCCATTTTGTCCCGGGTACCGGCGTGCTCAACCAGCCGGGCCAGCTGGATGCCGACGCGACGCACGTCATCGGCTTCCTGCCGCACATCGTCGACCTGACACCCTTCCTCAAGTTCGACGGCACCGATGTGCTGGCAGTCAAGGTCAGTCGCGGTGGCGGTGGCTTCTTCGAGGATCCGGGTTTCTCCGGATCGTTCCGCTTCGGCCAGGCCGAAGCCGGCCTGTTCCGTCCGGTAAAGCTGCACGTGACCAACTTCGTGCATATCCCGGAGAACGTCTACGCAGGCCAGAAGACCTGGGGTACGTACGTCGGCACGAAGAGCCTCAGCGCCGACCATTCGACGGCGACCGTCGAAGTGCAGACCAACGTGGCCAACGAGACCAACGTGGCCAAGACGGTGGTACTCACCACGCAGATCGTCGACGCCGACGGCAACGTGGTCAAGTCCGACCAGCAGCAGAAGACGTTGCCGGCGAACTTCGTACCGGGCAATGAAACGCCGGTGTTCGACGAAACCCTCCAGGTGAGCAGTCCGCACCTGTGGTACCCGAACAACAGCGTCAACGGTAAGCCGTACCTTTACAAGGTGCTCCACACCGTGAGCATCGACGGCGTGGTGGTGGATGCGAAGCAGAGCACGCTCGGCATCCGCGTCATCACCTGGGACAAGGACTTCCCGTACGTCAATGGCGCCAAGCAGTACATGTGGGGCGGCTCGGGCCGCTACGACTATCCCGCGCTCGGTTCGTCCGTGCCCGAGGAGCAGCAGTGGCGCGACCTGCAGCAGCTTGCCGCCGGTGGTGGCAACCTGTGGCGCCCCGGCCATTCGCCGTCGAGCCCCGAGTTCGTCGAAGCCGCGGATGCGCTCGGCGTGTTCATCGTCCAGCCCAGCGGCGATGGCGAGAACGGCTTCGCCACGCCTTGCGCGGCCAGCGACCGGGCCTGCAACGACATGTGGACGATCAAGCGCGAGGTCCATCGTGACATCGTGATCCGCGATCGCAGCCACCCGTCGATCCTCGCGTGGGAGCACGACAATGGCGTGATGTCGACGCCGTTTGCGGTCGAGCTTCGCGCGCTGGCCCGCACGTGGGACAGCATCAACCCGCGCGCCGCGGCCGATCGCACGCCGGATGCCGCCAATGGCGACATCCTCAGCTGCTCGAAGGCCGGTTGCGAAACCTACCTGCACTCGAACGAGTTCCCGAACAAGCCCGCCTGGGGCGCGGAATACTGGGGACCGGGCACGCTGCGTCACTCGTACGACTACGAGTTGGCCTTCGCGCTGAACTACCTCGTGCCGTACTCGCAGGCACGCAAGGTCGGCACGTTCGGCATGGCTCAGTGGTACATGTCCGATACCCCGGGCGAAGTCATCGAGATGGTCGAAGGTCTCGAGGATGCCACGCACTGGGCGTACCAGAAAAACGCGGACGGCAGCATCGCCACGCATCCGGACGGCAAGCCGATCAAGGGCTTCCGTCATAACGTGCGTGGCAACAACGCATCGATGACGGATGCGAACCGCTTCCCGCGCATGCTCTATTACATCTATGAGTCGGTGTGGGTACCTTACGACCTGCGTCCGGTCGTCAAGCTGGCCAACACGTGGAACCGCACGGGCGATATCCAGGTCAATGCCTTCAGTAACTGCCCGAAGGTTCGCCTGCTGGTGAACGGCGTGGCGCAGGGTAGCGACCAGGTACCGAACCCGTGGGACACGATCGATGACGCGTCGTACAACGTCGAGAACGGTGCTACCAACGAAGACACCGGCAAGATCGTTGGTTCGGACAAGGCGCAGGCCACGACGAAGCTGCCGGGCCAGGTGCATTGGAACGTGACGTGGCAGGCGGGTACCGCTACCGCGCAGTGCATCGACGCACTGGGTAGCGTGCGTACCGGTTCGGACGGCCAGCCCGTCGCCGATACGCTGACCACGGCCGGCAAGGCGGACCACATCGAGCTCGATGTCGTTCCGAACGTCGTCAAGCCGGACGGTACGCGCTTCCAGGTCACCGCCAACGGTTCGGATGCCGCCTTCATCGTCGCCAAGGTCGTCGATGCGAACAACATCGTCGTTCCCGATGCCGCGCAGAAGGTCACCTTCGAAGTCACCAGTGGCGCGTCCATCGTGACTTACCAGGGTGGCACGCAGCAGTATGTCGACTACAGCGCCGGCGAAGTGCCGGACACCAACGGCGGCATTCCGGAGCCGGTTCACAGCTATCACTCGCCGGGCTCGCCGGAACTTCAGTTCGAGGGTGGCCTGCAGAAGATCGCGCTGCGCTCGAAGTTCACGCCGGGCCAGGTGACGGTCACCGCGACGGCAGCCGGCCTGACGGCAGGCTCCGCCACGTTCGCGATCGTCAACGTGCCGGCGCCGCCGACCGCATCGGGTCCGCCGTCCATCATTGCGCAGCCGATCGACCAGAGCATCACCACAGGCGATGTCGGTCACTTCTCCGTAACCGCCTCCGGCACACCGCCGCTGAGCTTCACGTGGAAGAAGAACGGCGTGGAAATCCCGGGTGCGACGAGCGCAAGCTACGTCACGCCGGCTTCGACGCGTGGCGATGACGGCTCGACCTACAGTGTCGTCGTACACGGGCAGGGTCCTGACCAGGAGTCGGGTGCCGCCATGCTCAAGGTATTTGCCTTCAGCCCGGTAGTCATCTCCACGCAGCCGACGGCCCAGAATGTCGACGCAGGCCAGCAAGCCCACTTCCAGGTCGTGGCATCGGGCTCCCCGACGCTGACCTACCAGTGGATGAAGGGCGCCTCGGCCATTCCGGGTGCGAACGATCCGAGCTATGACACGCCGACGCTGAGCATCGCCGACAGCAACGTCAATTACTCCGTCGTCATCGGCAACTTCGGTAGCTCCGTGCCTTCGACGGCAGCGGCGCTTACCGTCAATGCGCCGCGTCCGCCGGTCTTCACCGGTACGCTGGCCGACGTTCGTGCGAATCCGGGTCAGCCGGCGACGTTCGACGCGACCACCCTGGTGGCCGGCACCTCGCCGTTCCACTACAAGTGGTCCGTGGGTGGTGTTGCAGTAGGCGACGATCTGCCGACCCTTACGATCCCATCCGTGCAGCAGAGCGATGTCGGTACGTACACCGTTACGGTGACCAACATCACCGGCGCGGTGGCGACCACGACGGCGAAACTCACCCTGGCGCCGCCAGGTGCGAACCTCGCGCGTGAAAAAGTGACTGCTTCCTCGGTGGTGGAAAACCCCCAGGGCACGGCCGCATGGCAGGCCGTGGACGGTGACGAAACGACCCGGTGGGGCTCGAAGATCGGTGACGACGCGGCGTTCATGACGGTCGATCTCGGTTCGTCGCGCACGTTCAACCGCGTCGTGCTGAAGTGGGAAAACGCTCACGCCAGCGAGTACAAGATCCAGTACTCGGACAGCCCGGATACGGGCTTCCAGGACGCGTACCACACCGATACCAGCACGGGCGGCACGGAGGATTTCACCTTCGACCATCCGGTGAAGGGTCGCTACGTGCGCATGCAGGGCATCAAGCGCGCCACGGACTATGGCTACTCGCTGTATGAGTTCGAGGTGTACAACTCGGCTGGTTGCTGCGCCGCGACGGATCGTTATACGGTCGCGACCGGCTCAAACCTGGTTACCGACAACCTGAGCGGCCTGCAGTGGGATCGCGTGCAGCGCGGCTTCACCGACCAGGGTGCGCAGTTCACGCAGTCGGTCGCCATCCAGGAATGCGCGAAGAGCAGCATGCGCCTGCCGACCGTCGACGAAGCGCTGGCCATCAGCGGCCATAACGCCTCGACCGAAGCGTTCCCGGGTTCGTGGAATACGTGGACCGAAGGTCAGGATCCGACGGATAACACGTTCGCCTTCCAGGTGAGTTCGCTGGGTGATATCCGCCGCGAAGTGGCGGAGAACAACCCGGGCCACGTGCTCTGCGTGAAGGGTACGAAGGTGGTCGCACCGACCATTACGGCACAGCCCGGCAACCAGACCGCTGGCGTGGGCCGCTCCGCTCCCTTCAGCGTGAAGGCAACGGGCGTCGGTCCGCTCAGCTACGACTGGTATACCGTGACCAAGGACGCCAACGACCAGGACGTACTCACGTTCGTGTCGAGCACGGCGGACGGCACCTATGCAACGCGGGCCCTCACCGCCGCGCAGAATGGCACCGTCTACCGCGTGAATGTCGTCAGTGCGCAGGGCCTCACCACCGCGAGCAACAACGTGCTGCTGACGGTGGACAACTCCACGGCCGGTATCGATCCGCCGACGTGGGCCGGTCCGGTCACGCAGCCGAACGACGGTGGTGGCAACGACAACGGTGGCGGCAATCCGCCCAGCCCGGGTACGCCGGGTGACGGCAAGGGTGGCGTGAACATCGCCATCGGTGCCACGGCATCGTCGTCCTACGGCACCGAGCGTCCGGACCTCAATCCGGCTGCGGCGATCGACGGTGACTTCAACAGCCGTTGGGGTTCCGTGCAGAAGCAGGATCCGGTCGATCTGATCGTGAACTTCGGTGCGCCGAAGAGCTTCGATCACGTGATCATGCGCTGGGAGAACGCTTCGTCGGCCCAGTACACGATCGATGTGTCGTCGGATGGCAAGACCTGGAACACCGTGGTCGGCCCCGTCGTCGGCAAGGGTGGCGTGGACACGCAGACTTTCCCGGTGCAGACCGCACAGTACGTCCGCATGAACAGCCTGCATCGCAACACCGACTACGGCGTCTCGATGTTCGAGTTCGAGGTGTACGCCGCGACGGCCCCGACCATCGTCGGTCAGCCGCAGTCGCAAAGCGTGACGGCAGGGCAGGCGGCGAACTTCACCGTCGGTGTGAAGGCGAATGGCACGGTGGGTTACCAGTGGCGCCACAACAATGCGTCGATCGCCGGTGCCACCCAGGCCAGCCTCGGTTTCACGGCCGCGATGGCCGATGCGGGCAACTACGATGTAGTCGTCACCGACACAGCGGGTCGCAGCGCGACGAGCCAGGCGGCGACGCTTACCGTGCAGCAGCCGGCCGCTCCGCAGCAGCCGGTGTCGGGCACGAGCAACCTCGCCCTCAACCGTCCGGTGGTCGCGTCGGATTCGGAGAATCCGGTGGCGTTCAAGCCGGGTAACGTCAACGACGGCGATGCAGGCACGCGTTGGTCGTCTGGCTTTACCGATGACCAGTGGATCGAGGTGGATCTCGGTTCGGTCAAGCTGGTGAACAAGGTCGTGCTCAACTGGGAGAACGCGCACGCCACGTCGTATGCGATCGAAGTGTCGACCGACCACACCACCTGGCAGACGGCGGATGCGAATCCGGCGAGCACCGGTGGGGTGGAAACGCGCACGTTCACGCCGGTCTCGGCGCGGTACGTCCGCATGCATGGCATCAAGCGCAGCACGCAGTACGGTTACTCGCTGTGGGAACTCGAGGTGTACGGCACGGATGGTGATGGCACGACGCCGACCCAGCCGACCAACCCGGGCTCCAACGATCCGTCGCAGGGCTTCGATTACTCGGTATACCCGGGCTTCATCGGCACCCAGTTGCGCAACACGACCAATGGCAAGTGGACCGACGACAAGGTGTACGTCGCGGTGATCGGTCGCGATCCGAAGACCAACGTGTTCTCGTGGGTGAAGCCGGATGGCACGGTGGCACCGCTGAAGGTCGAGGACAACGACGGTGCCGGTCACCTGACCAAGAACGGCCAGAACTATCCGAACTACTTCTTCACGCTGGCGCAGTCCAAGCTGCTCCTGCTGCCGAAGCTGGATTCGGGCCGCATCTTCGTCTCGGTCGGCGAACCGATGTACATCAAGGTGCTCAAGGCAGCCGACGATTCGATCGGTTTCGCGGGTCCCAACCCGCTCAACGGTACCGACCCGAACATCGGGGTGTACTACGACTGGTACGAGTTCACCTGGAACGACAACGCCATCTTCATCAACACGACGCAGGTGGACCAGTTCTCCATCCCGCTCGCGCTCGATGTCTTCGGCGGCAGCAAGACCAGGCACGTGGCATCGGGCATCACGCAGACGCGCGCGCAGATCTTCTCGCAGTACAACCAGGAAGTGCCGGCTGAGTTCGCACTGACCGAGGCCGATCCGATCCGGATCCTCGCCCCGGGCAAGGACCAGTTCGATGTCGGCAAGCCGCAGGAGCATTACTTCGACGGCTACATCGATGACTCGTGGACGTTCTACCAGAGCCATCTGTTGGAGATGACCATCGGTGCCAAGCAGTTCGAAGGCAGCGTGGTGAATGGCGTGCTGACCTTCCGTCACACGAACTGGGCGGACACGCACGAAGCAGACGAGCCGCAAGGCATGCTCTTCAACGTGCAGAAGCCGACCACGCAGGACGTGCTGGAAGGCAAGGGCGCCCTTGCCCGGTCGAACGACCCCTGGGGTGTCGAAGGCCAGCTGGAGGCGCAGATCTGCGCAGCGTTCAACCGCCACGTGATGGAAGACACCACGCAGTGGAAGGATGCTTCCTCGTTCTACCTGCAGTCGCCGGCGAACTACTACTCACGCTTCTGGCACCTGCATGGCGTGAACGGCAAGGCCTACGGCTTCGCGTACGACGATGTGTCCGACCAGAGCTCGACATTGATCGAGACGCAGCCGGAACATCTCGAACTCGGGATCGGTTGGTAATAGCGACACAGGGGCGGCGGCTATTCGCCGCCTCTTTCGAAAAGGAGAGCCCGGCTAAACGCCGGGCTTTCTTCTTTTGTAGGAGCCGATTCATCGGCGAAAACCAGATCGCCGTGCGCTGCCTCTTTAGCGGACAGCTCGCTACGCGAGCTCATGCCTCTTATGTGGGAGCCGCTTCAGCGGCGATATCCAGCCCACCTCACCGCCCGGACACCCGTCCGGACGCCCCGCCTTCCGTCCGCGGACACCCATTACGCGCGCGCCGTCGCAGCGAAAACCGCCGAGAAATGCGCCCTGCAGCCCATTCCGCCAGTTGGCACGTCTGATGCAGCCGTATCCACGAACCCACCTAAAACATCGTCAAAGGACAACGACCATGAAATTCGAAACCGCCATGCTGCAGACCTTCTTCGCCGCCAGCGTCCTGACCTGCCTGCTGATGCTCGGTGCCTTCATCGTTTCGCCCGCCACGCACGTTGCATCAGCCGCCGCCTTCGTCGTCGCTGTTCGCTGAGCTCGTGCCCCGGAGTAATGCCTGATCGGGCTCGATTGAGATGGGGCCAACCTGAGCCTGTCCCGTTCAATTCACGCAGAACAAAAAAAGCCAGCGCTGTAGAGCGCTGGCTTTTTCTTTGTGGGAAGAGCATCGCCGATGAATCGGCTCCCACATAAAGCTGCTTTTACCTGGAACTGAGGCTCACGCTTCCTCTTCGGACGAACCGGCTTCGAGTTCCTTGATGATCCGGTACAACTCGCGGAACGCATGCAGCGGCTTGCTCGCTTCGCGTTCGGCCTTGGCCTGGCGGACAAGGGAGCGAAGGTGCTGGCGGTCCAGGTGCGGGTATTCGTCGAACAGCTCGCCCAGCGCGATGTCACCACCCTCCATCAGCTTTTCGCGCCGCGCTTCCAGGCGGTGCATGTGTGCGGCTTCCTGACGCTGGCGGTCGCGGTCTTCACCGAGGGCGGCGCGGGCATCGGTGAACGCTTCATCGCCGTGACGGCGCATCTGCTTGGCGAGGAAAGCCAGCTGACGCTTGTGGGCGATGTGGGCGGTGACCTTACGGGTGCGGCCGATCTCGTCGACGATGTCTTCGGGCAGCTTCAGCTTGGGGATGCGGCTGGGCGGCAGTTCCACCAGTTGCTTGGCCAGCTTGAGCATGTCCAGGGCATTGCGGCGCAGTTCGCTGCGGCTGGGGCCCAGGTCTTCTTCTTCGTCGTCCTTCTTCGGGCGATCGTCGTAGGGCTTCATGACTGGGTCTCCGGCGTGGCAAATAGGTCGGTGGCTTCACCTTCGAAGGCAAAGCGGGGTTGCGTGCGACCGTCGTGCTCGACGGTTTCGGCGAACATCGACGCGGGGCGGACCCACAGGCCGTGTTCGCCGTAGAGGGCCTGGTAAACCACGAGTTCTTCCATGGTTTCGCTGTGCCGGGCAGTGCCCAGTACGCGGTAGGGCATGCCCTTGAAGTGGCGGTAGAAGCCGACACGGATGCTCATATGTGTTCCATGGCACCATGCGCGGTGCGTTGCTTTTTAATCGGGTGACGCGACCCCATCTGGATGGGATTGGCCGCGTGCGGCCTGCCATTCTAACCGCCAGCCCCCGGGAAGCCCACGTGAGCCTCGTTTCCACCGTTGACACCAGCCAGCAGGACCTCGATCGCCTCGCCACCCTTGCCGAGGACACCATCCGCCGCGCCCGTGCCGCCGGCGCGACCCAGGCCGAGGTTTCAGCCAGCGTCGATGTCGGGCTGAGCGTGAACGTTCGCCTTGGCGAGGTCGAAACCGTCGAGCACACCCGGGACCGGGGCTTCGCGCTCACCGTATATTTCGGCCAGCACAAGGGCTCGGCCAGCACGGCCGACCTGAATCCGGACTCGATCCAGGCCACGATCGACCAGGCCTGCGCCATCGCCCGGTTCACCGAGGACGACCCTGCCGCCGGCCTGGCCGACGCCGACCGCATGGCCACGAGCTTCCCGGACCTCGATCTCTGGCACCCCTGGGACCTGGACGTGGACCACGCCATCGCCCTGGGCCAGGAGATCGAAGACGCCGGCCGTGCCATCAGCGGCATCACGAACTCCGACGGCGCCAGCGTCAACGCGGGGCGGAGCCTGTCGGTCTATGCGAATTCCCACGGATTCCTGGGCCGTGAGCGCGGGACGCGGCATTCGCTCTCCGTGGCCCTGATCGCCGGTGACGACGATGACGGCATGCAGCGCGACTATTGGTACGACAGCCAGCGCAGCGCCACCGATTTCATGGATCCGGCGGCGATTGGCCGCAAGGCCGCCGAGCGCACGCTCTCCCGCCTCAATGCGCGGCGCCTCGGCACCCGTCAGGCGCCGGTACTGTTCGCGCCTGAGATTTCCCGTTCGTTGATCGGTCATCTGCTCGGTGCCGTGAGTGGCGGGTCGCTTTATCGCCGGTCCAGCTTCCTGCTCGACCATGTCGGCAAGCAGATCCTGCCATCCTGGTTCCGTATCGATGAGAAACCTCTCATTCCGCGGGCCATGGGCTCGTCGGTATTCGACGCCGAGGGCGTGGCGACGATCGATGCGCCGCTGATCGTCGACGGCGTGCTCGAGCGTTACATCCTCGGCAGCTATTCGGCACGCAAGCTCGGCCTGACATCCACCGGTAACGCGGGTGGCGTGCACAACCTGTTCGTGAAAACCGGCGACGACGACTTCGCGGGCATGCTGCGCAAGCTGGGCACCGGCCTGCTGGTCACCGAGGTGATGGGGCAGGGCGTGTCGATCATCACGGGCGACTATTCGCGCGGCGCCTCGGGTTTCTGGGTCGAGAACGGCGAGATCGCCTATCCGGTCGAAGAGATCACGATCGCCGCCAACCTGCGCGACATGTACACCAACCTCGTCGCCGTGGGTAACGACGTCGACCGTCGTTCGCACATCCTCACCGGCTCGTGGCTGATCGAAAACATGACGATCGCCGGCGAATAATGCTCCCGTGCCGCCCCTGCGGGGGCGGTATGTGCCGGAAGCACGGCTTGACACGCCAGCGGCGCTCTCCGACAGTGGGACCGACATCGCCACCGGAGTCGCACCATGAGTACGCCGTCCGACCAGATTCCCCCGTCTCCTCCGCCGAGCCCGCCGCCGCCGAGCCCGCCGCCGTACGAGCCGGTCACGCCGGTTTCCCATGCGAACGACGACAAGAATCTCGCAATGCTCACGCATCTGTCGGGGTTCCTCTTCAGCATCCTCGTTCCGTTGATCGTGTGGCTGATCAACAAGGACAAGGGCGACAAGTCCTACCTAGTGACCGAGTCGAAGGAAGCGCTGAACTTCCAGATCACCGTCCTGCTGGGCTACGTGATCTGCTGGATTCTCACCGTGATTCTGATCGGCGCGTTCCTGCACGTGGTGTTGTGGATTCTCAACATTGTGTTCTGCATCCTCGCCGCGGTCCGCGTCAGCCAGACAGGCAGCTACCGCTATCCGTTCGCGTTGCGACTGGTTAGCTGAGTCAACGATGCATGTGTGAAAGGAAGCCCGCGAAAGCGGGCTTTCTCTTCTAAAGGATCGCCGCGTTGCGGCGCATGCCTTCATTGTGGGAGCCGCTTCAGCGGCTCCCACACAAGAACGGTCAGTGAGCGCGGTGGGCTGAGTAGCGCGCCAGGTCGGCTAGCCATTCGCCGCGTTCGCCGAGGGGTTCGATCGCCTCGAGGGCGTCGCGGACCAGGGTGTCGAGGCGCTCGCGTGACGCGGGCAGGCCGATGATCGAGGGGAAGGTGGGCTTGTCGGCGGCGGCGTCCTTGCCGGCGGTCTTGCCGATCACGGCCGACTCGCCTTCCACGTCGAGGATGTCGTCGCGGACCTGGAAGGCTAGGCCCACGGCATGGCCGTAACGATCCAGGCGACCGAGCAGTTCGGGGTCGGTGCAGCCGGCGGCGAGGGCGCCCAGGCGAACCGAGGCGCGAATCAGTGCGCCGGTCTTATAGGCATGCATGCGCTCGAGATCGACCAGCGACAGCTTCTGGCCGACGGCGGAGAGATCGAAGGCTTGCCCACCGGCCATGCCCTCGGCACCGCAGGCGGCACCCAGGGCGCGCAGCATGGCGATGCGTGCCGTTGGGTCGTCGTGGTCACCGTAGGGGGTGGCAAGGATCTCGAAGGCCAGCGCCTGCAGGGCATCCCCAGCGAGGATCGCCATGGCTTCGCCGTAAACGATATGGCAGGTGGGTTGGCCGCGGCGCAGGGCGTCGTCGTCCATGGCCGGCAGATCGTCGTGCACCAGCGAGTAGGCGTGGATGATCTCCACCGCGCAGGCTGGCGCGTCGAGGATGCCGTCGTCGCGCCCGAGGGCATGCCCTGCGGCGTAGACCAGCAGCGGACGCAGGCGTTTGCCGCCGCCGAGCACGGCGTAGCGCATGGCGCCATGCAGTTCCACGGGAGGGAGGTCGCCGCGGGGCAACGCGCGCGCGAGCGCGTCATCTGCCCGGCCGACCAGCGCCTTCAGCGGCGCCGGAAGATCAGTCGATGTGGGAATCAAAGGGTTCGGCGGTATCGGGGGCTTCGGGGTCGAGTAGCAGGCGCACGCGGAGTTCCGCCTGCTCCAGCGCCGTCTGGCAGTGCCGGTAAAGGCCGATGCCGCGCTCGAACGACTTCAGTGATTCGTCGAGACTCAACTCGCCGCCTTCCATGCGTGTGACCAGTTGCTCCAGTTCATCGAGCGAGTGCTCGAATTCGGCAATGGACGACACGGGCGCAGCGGGGGCAGGGGACTTCGGCATGCCCGCAAAATTAGCTCACATGGCCTTTTTGATCAATCGGAAACGCTGTCCTGCCATGCCGGGAGCGCACCTGCCTGGTCGAATATCGCCTTGCCGCGATCGCTCAGCCAGCGGCCGGCCACCGCAACCAGCTTGCCGTTCTCGCATAGCAGCGGCATGCGTGGCCGCCGCCAGGGCGGCACGGCGCCTTCCTGGAACAGGTCGCGCAGTTCCTTGGTGATGTGGTTGCCTGCCGTGCGTATGCGATCGCCGGGCTGTCGGTAGCGGACCGTGAGCGGCGTAGCCAGGCGGGCGCCGTCGAGGGTGAGCACGCCGCCGCCCGGCAGCACCAGCGATTCGCCATGCCAGGGGCTCGACCAATCCGTGTCGAAGGGGTGGCATCGTGGCATCGCCCACAGCCGCCCCTTCCACACGCGCACCTCCGTGTCTTGCCAGCCCACCAGGGGGAGGCGCTCTGCCGATGCTTCCCGGATCTGGCGTTCGAGCGCCTCGCGTTGTGCGGAGGTGGGTGAACTCAGGCCGGCGGCGTGAAGCCAGTGGTCGAGCATAGGCGCGCGCCATGCCGGACGCAGCTCGAGCCAGCCGTGAGCGTCCAGGGTGTTCTCATCGAGGCGCAGTTGTTCGAGGGCATCGATCCAGCCCTCTCGCAAGCCATCCGCCGCCTCGCGGCACAGGCGGGCACTGTGCGTGATGCTGACGGCGGCCTGCGGCCACTGGTCGATCAGGGCGGGGATGATCGTGGCGCGCAGGAAGCCACGTGCGATGCGCGGATCGTCGTTGGACGGATCATGCAGGGTGGACAGGCCATTGGCCGTGATGTGGTCGAGCAGGGCGGCACGCGGGAGATCCAGCAGGGGACGCCACAGCATGCCGGCGGCCAGCGGTCGCAGCGGCTTCATGCCGGCAAGGCCCTCCGGCCCCGCGCCGCGCAGCAGCTTGAGCAGGACGGTTTCCATCTGGTCGTCGCGGTGGTGGGCGAGCACGATGTGCTCGCCCGGTTTCAGGGCGGACGCGAATGCGTCGTGCCTTGCCCGTCTCGCTGCGGCTTCGATGCCCTCGCCCCGGGTGAGGTCCACCGTGACCCGCACGACCTCGATCGGCACGCCGAGCGAGTCACACAAGCGTCGGCAGTGCACTGCCCATGCAGCGCTTTCGGCGTGCAAGCCGTGGTCGATATGCAATGCGCGCAACGGTGGCCTTGGCATCTGGCCGGCCAGCGCGTGCAGCAGCGCGGTGGAATCGGGGCCGCCGCTGAAGGCGACGACCAACGGCGTACCCGACACCTCGTCGAGCGCGCGAGCCAGGTGATCGGTCAGTGAGCTGCTCATTTGCCCTTCGCGCGCAGGCGAACGAACAGATGGCGTGCATTACCCAGCTGGCGTTCCTCGACCTCGAACAAGCCGACGCCGTTGATCAGGCCGCTCAGCTTCGAATAACCGTAGTTGCGCGAATCGAACTCGGGTGAGCGTTTGTTGATGATGCTGCCGATCGCGCCGAGGCTCGCCCACCCGTTCTCGTCGGAGCCGGCATCGATGGCGTTGCGAATCAGGTTCACCAGTTTGGTGTCGCCGCGCAGTTCGTGCGCCGAACGCTGCACGGGTGGCTCGGCCGCTTCGTTCTCCACCGTACCGACGAGCACTTCGGTGTAGACGAACTTGTCGCAGGCGGAAACGAAAGGCTTCGGCGTCTTCTGCTCGCCGAAGCCGTAAACCATGAGGCCAGCTTCGCGGATACGCGAAGCCAGGCGCGTGAAGTCGCTGTCGCTGGAAACGATGCAAAAGCCGTCGAAGCGGTTCGAGTAGAGAAGGTCCATCGCATCGATGATCATCGCCGAGTCGGTGGCGTTCTTGCCCGAGGTATAGGCGAACTGCTGGATCGGCTGGATCGAGTGGTCGAGCAGGGCGGTTTTCCAGCCATTGAGGTGGGGGCCGGTCCAGTCGCCGTAGATGCGCTTCACATGCGCCGTGCCGTACTTCGCCACCTCGGCGAGAAGGCCGTCGACTATCGCCGGGCGGGCGTTGTCCGCGTCGATGAGGACGGCGAGTTTATCGGTGACGTCGTTGGCCATGGGGCGATCCGCGGTCGGGGCGTGTAGCCCCGATGGTAGCCCGATCGATGTGACGCGGCTCGCGTCAGCCTTCGATGAAGGCGCCGTAGCCGCGCAGGCGCTTGTAGCGCTTCTCGAGCAACTGGTCGGTGGTCAGCGTCTCGAGTGTGTCGAGTTCGTTGAGCAGGACGGCCTTGAGGCGAATCGCCATGGACTGGGCATTGCGATGCGCGCCGCCCAGTGGCTCACGCACGATCTTGTCGATCAGGCCGTTCTCGAGCAGGCGCGGGGCGGTGAGGCCCATGACCTCGGCGGCATCCTTGGCCTTGTCGGCGCTCTTCCACAGAATGGAAGCGCAGCCTTCCGGCGTGATGACCGAGTAGGTCGAATACTGCAGCATCAGGGTGCGGTCGCCGACGCCGATGGCCAGCGCGCCGCCGGAACCGCCTTCACCCGTGACGGTGCAGATGATCGGCACGCGTAGCTCGGCCATCTCCAGCAGGTTTCGCGCGATGGCCTCGGACTGGCCGCGCTCTTCAGCGTTGATGCCCGGCCAGGCGCCGGCGGTATCGATGAACGTAAATACGGGGATGCCGAAACGCTCGGCCATCTTGAACAGGCGCAGCGCCTTGCGATAGCCCTCAGGACGCGGCATGCCGAAGTTGCGCTTGACCTTCGCCTTGGTGTCGCGGCCCTTCTGGTGGCCGACGATCATGATCGAGCGACCGTTGATGCGGGCAAGGCCGCCCACGATCGCCTGGTCGTCCGCGAACATGCGGTCGCCCTTGAGCTCGTGGAATTCCTCGCACATGGCCTGGATGTAATCCAGCGTGTACGGGCGCCCCGGATGACGCGACACCTGGCTGACCTGCCACGGCGTGAGGTTGCGGAAGATCTCGGCGGTCTTGATCTTCAGCTTCTCGCGAAGCCGGCCGACTTCCTCATCGATATTGAACGCCTGGCCGCTGCTGGCGTGGCGAAGTTCTTCGATCTTTGCCTCCAGTTCGGCGATGGGTTGTTCGAAATCGAGGAAATTGGGATTCATGGGCAACGGTGGTTCGGGAAGACCCGACAGTATACCGGGTGCCGAAGGAGGTCGGCGTGCGCCGGGGTACGGTCCTGGCAACGTCAGCTAAGTCGTTGAACGGAAAGTCGTCGTCGCTCCGCGCCGTTCCGGCACGAGGCCCTTGCCGCGAAGTAAGCCAAAGGCGGGACGTGGCGTCAGCGAACGGCTTGCTCGCCGTAGGGCGCGCCCAAATGCGCGGCTGACTTTGGTGGAATGCCGCCACCCCACACGAAAGGACGCACCCATGCACGTCAAGAAGACCCTGCTGATTCGCTCAGGCCTGCTCGCACTCGCCCTGCACGCCGGAGCGCTGCAGGCACACACCACGCCGCTTGCCGCCACCGACAATTCCGACGCTGGCGCCCGGGTCAAGCGTAGTCCCGTCATCGTCGTCCCGATTGTCGCGACGGGCGTACTGATGGCCAAGCTCGTCCGGCTGGCGCTCGCCTGGGAGCCGTCCCCGCGCGGCATGGTGGTCTGCCGCGACACGACCAGTCAGGCACTGTGCCGGGCCGGCCTTGCCAACGGCGATTTCGAGGAGCAGAACAAGCCCGATGGCGTCTATGGCTGGTATCTGACGGCCGGCAAGTATTCGCCTGCTCCCTACCTTGGCAAGACGCCGGACTCGCGGGTGCTCGCCTTGCCCGGCAAGGGCGCATCGGCGTTGTCGTCGGTCGCCCTTCCTTTCGGTTCGGTAGCTCCCGCCGATCCCGAGCACACGTATACGGTCAAGCTGCGCGCTCGTGGTTCCGGCGCATTGCCGGCCGATGTGGCGGTCAGCCTTGGCGTCGCAAAGCAGGGCGATCCCGACAGCGTGCGCGAACTCGCCTCGACCACCCGTACCGTCGGTTGGGACTGGGTCGATCTCGACTTTCGTGTCGATGGCATTGTCGGGCCGGAGCCGGGATTGCTGTTGGTAGCCATCGAGCGCACGGACGGCAATGCATCGACCATGTTGCAGGTCGACGACGTACGCATCGAGCGGACGCCGCTGGGAGTGACGGCACGATGAGGACGAACGTCCTCGCCGCGTTCGCATTCGCGTCCGCCCTGGCGCTCGGCAGCGTCAGCATGGCGCATGCCGGACATGCCGGATCGGTCCCCTCGCTGCCTTCCTGCACGGGCGGATACTTCGCTGAAGGTGCCTGTTTCCTCGCGCTGAAGAACGGCGGCTTCGATGACGGGATGCTGGCATCCTGGGAACGTGTCGGTCTTCCAGGCCACGGTATCGCGGTCGACGGCAGCACGTATGCCGCACTCCCGTTGGGTAGTGGTATCCAGCAAGCGGTCTACGCACACGGGGCGCGGAACACGGCGGACGTCGTCTACACCTTGCGCTTCCGCATCCGCGCCGAGCATGCACCGGCCGATGTGCGCGCCACGCTCGCCATGAGCACGGCCGAGCGGACTGACTTGGTTCCCCTCGGCCATGTCACCAGCATGGCGCTCACCGACGAATGGAGCACGGTGGAGTTGAGCGTGCAGGGTCGACCGTATGCGGCGCCAGCGCACGTACTTGTCACGATCGATAACGAAGGCGGTACGCCTGCTACCGTTCAGGTCGACGACATCGTGCTCATCCAGAGCAGCGACGCAGAGGTGGCCGGCCTATGAATCGTGGCATGTTCGTCTGCGGCATGCTGGCGGCGGCGGCCCTGCTTGCTCTGCCGCAGCTTGCCGACGCCCGTAGTGGCTCCCTCTTCGATGCCACCTCGTGCGACAAGGGGCGTGACAGGGCAAGCGACCCGCGCGCAACGCTGGTGAGCTGGTGTCTCGTCGCGGTGCCGAATGGCAATTTTGCCGGCGCGCCGCGACCGGCCGGCTCTGAAACCGGTAATTACAGGCACCCCTGGGAGCCCGCCTTCAGCTGGACACAGATCACGCCACGTACGGAACATCCCGTTCGCGATCACCTTATGCCGTGGGGTTACCTGGGCGAGGGTGAGCCGTCCTATGCCACGGGCGTGAACGCGAGGCCGGGCGTCGTCGTGAGCCATCCGGGCGACAGCGTCTTCCAGTGGCTTCCGGTTCCCGGGGACGACGGTACGTGGGACGGCGCGACCTCATACACCGTTCGCGTCACCTACGCCCCTTATGGCGGAAAGGGTAGTGTCGGACTGGGCATCAAGCTCATCGCCGCCGACGAAGACGGCGAGAAGGTGTCGATAGCCTTCGAAGATGCGAAGGCCGGCACGTCCGAACGTCCTGGCATGTTCGAAGCGCGGCTGGAAGTTCCACCGAACACCCGAGTTACCCAGTTAGGTGTTGCACTCGGGAAGACGGGGGATGCAACACCGCTTCTGATCCAGGACGTCGCCGTGGTCGAGGCGAAGGAAGTTCACATCGACTTCTGACTCAGTCCGCCGGACGAACCAGGCGGAGGTCGGTGCCCAGCACGCCGGGCAAGGCGCGAAGCGTACGCAAGAGGTCAGGCATGGCGCGAACGCGCCATGCCTCGCCCAGTTCGAAGCTGGCCTGTCCGGTGTCATTGCGGTAACCGGAGAGCATCAACGGCGTACGTCCGCCGCGGTACCCCATCAGCGCCTGGCGAAGATGCTGCGGGAAATCCGGGCCGATGCCGTTCAGTCGTAGTGTCAGCAGGCGGCCGAAATGCTCCATGGCTTCCGACAGGGCGTACGCCTTGCGTGCGCGAAGCTGGTAGCCGCCGGCAAAATCGTCGATGCGCAAGCCGCCTTCGACCACGATGAGCGTGCCGCGCGTAAGCAACGGTGCCGCGTCCGTGAACACCTCGCGGAAAAAGCTGGTCTCCAGCAAGCCGGTAGCATCTTCGATCTGCACGAACGCATCGCTGTCGCCACGCTTGCGCATGCCCACCACCATCCCCGCCACCGTCCACGGCGTTTCCGGTCCGCGACGGAAACGGCTGGCGTTCTCATCGTCGTCGTTGCGACGTGGCTTGGGCGGCTGGTAGCGCTGCGGAATCTCGCCGATTGGGCAGCTCGACAACTGCGCGAGCTCGCCTTTCCACGGATCGGTGGGATGACCGGACAGGTAATGACCCAGGGTGTCGTGTTCGCCCTGCAGCAACTGTTCGAGCGGCCACTCGGGCACGGCGCCGGAGAGTTCGATGATGCTCGGCGCTTCCGCCGCGCCGAAGGCGTTGCCGAAGATGTCGACCTGGCCGGAGGCGCGATTCTTCGCTTCCTGGTCGGCTGCGCGCATCGCTTCGGGCAGATGCATGATGAGGGTGGCGCGGTTCTCGCCGAGCGCGTCGAGCGCACCCGATTGCACCAGCGCTTCCATCGTGCGCTTGTTGAGCTTGTTCGAGCCGACGCGCTGGCAGAAATCCACCAGGCCACGGTACGGTCCGTTGGACTTGCGCTCGGCCACGATTTCTTCGCAGATGCCCTGGCCAACGCCCTTGATCGCGCCAAGACCGTAGCGCACGACCTTCGGTTCAACCGCTTCGAACATCCAGTCCGATGCGTTGACGTCCGGCGGCAGCACCTTGATGCCGATATTGCGGGTTTCTTCGAGGAAGGTGACGGCCTTCTCGGTGTTGTCCATGTCCGACGAGATCGTCGCGGCCATGAACTCCGCGGGATAGTGCGCTTTCAGCCACGCGGTCTGGTAGGACACCAGCGCATACGCAGCGGCATGGGACTTGTTGAAGCCGTAGCCCGCGAACTTCTCCATCAGGTCGAAGATCGCGTCGGCCTTGATCGAATCGATGCCGTCCTTCGCCGCGCCTTCGCGGAAGGTGGCGCGATGCTTGACCATCTCCTCGGCTTTCTTCTTACCCATCGCGCGACGAAGCAGGTCGGCGCCGCCGAGCGTGTAACCGCCGACGATCTGCGCCATCTGCATCACCTGCTCCTGATAGACCATGATGCCGTAGGTCTCTTTCAGAATGGGTTCGACGCGCGGATCCGGATACTCCACGGCTTCGCGACCGTGCTTACGCGCGCAGAAGCTGGGGATCAGGTCCATCGGGCCGGGACGGTACAAGGCCACCAGCGCGATGATGTCTTCGAAACGGTCGGCCTGGGCGTCCTTGAGCATGCCCTGCATGCCGCGTGACTCGAGCTGGAAAACGGCGACGGTCTGCGCTTTTTTCAGCAGGTCGTAGACCTTGGGATCGTCCAGCGGCAACGCTTCGATCACCAGTGCTTCGGTGCCTTCCTTCGCGCGGCGCTTGTTGATCGCCTTGACCGCCCAGTCGATGATCGTGAGCGTACGCAGGCCGAGGAAGTCGAACTTCACCAGGCCGACCGCTTCGACGTCATCCTTGTCGTACTGGGTGACGACACCTTCGCCGCTCGCTTCGCAGTACAGCGGCGCGAAGTCGGTCAGTGGCGTGGGCGCGATGACGACGCCGCCCGCGTGCTTGCCGGCGTTACGCGTGAGGCCTTCGAGGCTGAGCGCGAGGTCGATCAGCTGGCGCGGCTCTTCCTCCTGCTCATACACATCGCAGAATTCCTTGACGATGCGGTCCGGCTCTTTCTTCGACTTTTCCGTGCGACCCAGTGCGTCGCCCAGCGTGAGGTCGAGGGGGCGGTTGGGTATGAGCTTGGCGAGGCGATCCACCTGGCCGTAGCCCATGCCGAGCACGCGACCGGAGTCGCGCAGCACGGCCTTCGCCGCCATGGACCCGTAGGTGATGATCTGGCTGACGTGGTCGCGACCGTACTTGCGCGCCACGTAGTCGATCACTTCGTCGCGGCGATCCATGCAGAAGTCGATGTCGAAGTCGGGCATCGACACGCGTTCGGGATTGAGGAAGCGCTCAAACAGCAGCTCGAACTGGAGCGGATCCAGGTCGGTGATCTTGAGCACCCAGGCCACGAGCGAGCCGGCACCGGAACCGCGACCGGGGCCGACCGGGATGCCGTTGTCCTTACCCCAGCCGATGAAGTCGGCCACGATGAGGAAGTAGCCGGGAAAGCCCATGCCGATGATGACGTCGACTTCGCGGTCCAGCCGCGCCTGGTAGTCCTCGCGCGTCTTGCCCGCGGCAAGTGGATGAACGGCGAGGCGCTCCTCGAGACCGGCCTGTGCCTGGGCGCGAATGAACGTGTCCAGCGTGTGGCCTTCGGGCACCGGGAAGTTCGGCAGGAAATACTCACCGAAGGTCAGTTCCAGGTTGCAGCGCTTGGCCAGTTCCACCGTGTTCTCGAGGGCTTCGGGAATGTCGGCGAACAAAGCCTCCATTTCCTCCGCGCTCTTGAAGTACTGCTCTTCGCTGTAGTCGTGCGGACGCTTCGGATCGGCGAGCACGCGGCCCTGGTTGATGCAGGTGCGTGCCTCGTGCGATTCGAAGCCTTCGCGTTCCAGGAAGCGGACGTCGTTGCTGGCGATCACCGGCAACTCGTAGTCGCCGGCGAGGGCCATCGCCGCACGCACCCAATCTTCCTCATGCTGGCGACCCGTACGGGTCAGCTCGAGATAAAGGCGATCGGGGAACAGGCGGCGCAGTGATTCGAGTCGCAGGCCGGCAGCGGGCAGGCCGGCGCCGAGGGCCACGCGAGCCAGTTCGCTTTCGCGCCCGGCGACCGCGATGAGACCGCGCACGCTTTCCGGGTGCATCCAGGTGGCATCGACCAGGGCGCGGCCGGTGCCCTGGCCCTCACGCCAGGCGCGCGAGACCAGGCGCGAGAGGTTGAGGTAACCATCGCGGTCCTGGCACATCAGGGTAAGGCGCCAGGGGCGCGGGTCATCCGGGCTCGATACCCAGATGTCGCAGCCGGCAATCGGCTTGATACCCGCCGCCGTGCACTGCTTGTAGAACTTGACCAGACCGAAGAGGTTGTTCTCATCGGTCAGTGCGACGGCAGGCATGCCTGTACGCACGCACGCGGCGACCAACTGCTTGATGCGGATGGTCGAATCGACCAGCGAGTACTCGCTGTGCAGGTGAAGATGGGCAAAGCGAACAGACATGGGCGGCGCCGGGTGAAGCAGAGGGAAGGCTAACCGGGCAGGGGGTCAGGAACAAGAATTGACTTTACCAACTACCCCTGTGGGAGCCGATTCATCGGCGACGCTCTGGCATTTCCTGATTACCGCATGTGGGCTTCGGGGTGGTCGATGAACCAGAGGCCGGCGAAAAGCTTGGCGTCGATCGAGAAGCCTTCCGCAGCCCGGTCGAACAGCCACTTGCCGGCTTCGGCGCGGGGCACTTCATGCACGATGATGTTCTCGGTTTCGTCGCCGCCGCCCTTGCCGACGCGGACCAGATCCCAGGCGCGGGCGAAGGCGATCATCTCGGTGCTCATGCCTGCCGACGAAGGGCCTTCGTGGATGAACTCGATCCTGCCGCAGGCGTAGCCGGTTTCTTCCTCGAGTTCACGCCGCGCGGCGATCAGCACGTCCTCGTCCTCAGCGTCGGCAAGATCGCCCACCAGGCCGGCGGGCATCTCGATCGTGTTGGCAAGGATGGATACGCGGTACTGCTCGACGAAGACGACCTTGTCGTCGGGCGTGACCGCGAGAATGATCACGGCACCACCGGGATTGTTCCGCTCGGCGTACTCCCAGCGGCCCCGCCGCTTCAGGGTCAGCCACTTGGCCTTATGCAGCACCTCTTCCGGCGCACTGGCGTCGTCAGGGATCGGCGAGGCGTGGGGCAACGGGCTGGTCTGCATGGGCGGGCTCCTTGGCGATGGATACGAAGTATCCGTCCAAGGGTAGCGCGGCCGTGTGACGTTGGGTGGAAAGTCGTCCCCGATCAGATCAGGGCGCGCAGCCGCGACCGGGTCAGCGGGCCGAAGCGCAGGCGCTCACACAGTTCGTCGAGCGTGGCGGCCTCGCCCTGGCGACGGCGCAGCGCATCGGCGGTCTCCGCCACGGCGATATCCAGGGCGATGCGCGTCAGGCGGCGGCAGAGCAGGGCCTGCTCCGCATGTTCGCGCAGCCGCACCGCGCAGGCCGCCGCACCGCGGATGCGCAGGTACGGCACCTCGTCGATCCGGTCGAGCACGGCGTCAAGGCTGCCGAAGTGGGCAAGCAGGGCGGCTGCCGTTTTCGCGCCGATGCCGGGCACGCCGGGAATGTTGTCGACGGCATCGCCGCACAGCGCGAGGTAGTCGGCCACCTGGTGGGGATGCACGCCGAGCTTGTCGAAAACGCCAGCCGGACCCCAGCGGAGATTCTTGGCAAAATCCCACTGTTCGTCGTGCTCGCCGAGCAGCTGGCCGAAATCCTTGTCCGCCGAGACGATGACGCCGCGAAAGCCATGCGAGCGCAGTCCCCACAGCGCGCTGCCGATCAGGTCGTCGGCTTCGTACTGGTGGTCGTTGAGCACGCTGAGGCCCAGGGCCGCGGAGATCTCCCGGCACAGCGAGAACTGGCGCACGAGCTGCGGAGGCGGCAGCTCGCGGTTGGCCTTGTAGGCCGGATAGATCGCATTGCGGAACGAGGTCGTCAGCGAGGCGTCGAAGGCGACCGCCACGTGTTCCGCGCGAGTGCGTTCGAGCAGTTCGCACAGGAATCGCGTGAAGCCGTGCACCGCGTTGACCGACTCGCCGTCCTGATCGTGGAACTCGTCCGGCATGGAATGCCAGGCGCGAAACACGTAGAGGCTGCCGTCCACCAGGTGGACGAGGGAGTCCCCGCTCACGGTGCCCACACGCTCACGATATCGTCGTAAGCCGGCCGCTCGCGCTCCGGCGCGTCCATCGAGGGCGTGCCGATATGGAGGAAGCCGATGACGTGTTCGCTTTTCTTCATGCCCAGCAGCTTTGCCACGTTGCGGTCGTAGGCGGCCCAGCCGGTGAGCCACTGGGCGCCGTAGCCGAGGGCCTGCGCGCCGAGCAGCACGTTGTACGCCACGCAGCCAGCGGTGAGGTTCTGCTCGAGCTCGGGCACCTTGCTCTCGTCGTCGATCTTCGCCGACACGACCAGCACCAGCGGCGCGTGGTCGTAACGGCGCAGCTCTTTTTCGCGCTTGGATTCGGAGAGGTCCGGATTGGCCTCTACGGCGAATTTCGCCAGTTGAGCGCCGAACTGACGCTTGGCCTCGCCGCGCAACACGCGAATGCGGAACGGCTCCAGCTTGCCGTGATCGGGCACGCGGATCGCCGCTTCGAGCAGGCGCTTGAGAGTGGTTTCGTCAGGCGCCGGTTCGCCGAGCTGGCGCGAAGGCACGGAACGGCGATGGTCGAGGAGGTCCAGTGTGGTCTGCGTCATCCGCCCAGTTTAGCGGAACCGCCCGGCGGCGGCCCACGGTCACCCGGAGGCGGCGGCAACGCGTCGTTCGGGCCCATGGTATCGATGGCCTGGCGACGCTGTTCTGGCGTCTGGTTGCGCCATTTCTCCATCAGGGCCTGCTTCTGCGCGGGAGGCAGGTTGCGGAAGCGCTCGAAGGCGTCATGCAGCTTGGCGCGTTGTTCAGGACTGAGGTCCTGGAATTTCTGCTGGTTCTTGCGGGCTTCCGCGCGTTCTTCCGGTGTCATGTGCTGCCAACGGTCGATCCGCTCGCGGATCTGGGCGCGACGCTCGGGCGGCAGGCCTTTCCAGCGCTGCGCCATCTCGAGCATGTGCGACTGCTTTCGCGGCGTGAAGCCATCCCAGTCGTGAGCCACCGGGGAAAGGATGTCTTTCTCGTCGGGCGTCAGCTGGCTCCACGGGCGCGGTGGCACCGGGGGATGCTCGCTGTTGGGCCAGTCGGACCCGCCGGGCGGCGACGGCCTGTCCTGCGCCCCGGCGGCAAAGGGCACAGCCAGGGCGAGCAGGCAGGCGATGACGAGGGAATGGCGGCGCATGGCGATCACTTGTGGGCGGCGGACGGCTGCGTATCGTTGTAGGCCAGCCAGCTATAGAACTGCAGGTTCTGGTACAGGGCGGGGTCGGTGCTGTCCGGATCCGGCGGAAGATCGGTCGCTGCATCGGCGTCGGCCGATTGCATGATGGCCGGCGGCGCCGAAGGCGGCGCGCCGCCCGGCTGCCAGAGCATCAGCGATGCCAGGGCCACGACGGCGAAGGCGCCGGCGGGAAGCATCAGGCGACGCACCGCGGATTCGTGCGGCGCCGCCAGGGCCGTACGCCGGGCCGCGCGCAGGCGGCCGGCCGTGGCCGGGTCCACATCGCGGCTGGCGCGCAGGTAGAGTTCCCGGGCGCGACGTTCGAGGTCTCGATCGTGCTGGCTCATCGCCAAGCCTCCAGTTGATCGCGCAGCGCATGCATCGCGCGCGAAAGGTGAGTCTTTACACTGCCGTCGGAGCAGCCCATGACGGCTGCCGTTTCGGCGACATCCAGCCCTTCCATGATGCGCAGCGTGAACGCCTCGCGTTGGCGCTGGGGCAGCTTGCGCACCGCGACGACAATGTCGCCGTACGCCTGTGAATCCTGCAGCCGGGCCGAAGGGTCCGGACTGTCGTCCGCCGGTTCCCAGGCGGGTAACTCATCGCCGTCGTCATCGCGGCCTCCACCGATCCAGCCGACGATGATCGAGCGAACCTTGCGCCGGCGCTGGAGATCCACGATGCGGCGGCGGAGGATGCCCCAGAACAAAGGGGTCCATTCGCCGGGCGGCTTGTCCGCGTAATGACGAACCAGACGGAGCATCGCGTCCTGCACGGCATCCATGCCGTCCTCACGGTTTCCCAGGTGGATTTCGGCCATGCGCCAGGCCCGGCGCTCGATGGCCGCCAGGAAGGCGTTCATGTTCGCCGGTACCTCGCGGACGTCGTCCAGAGATGCGCTGTCGAGCGCGAGCGAGCCGTTCACGGCGCCCTTCGCTTCGTCGGTGTTGGCATCCTCATGCTCCATATAGCCTGGATCACTCCGGTAAACGCGGTCGGCGACCGCCGGTTGACTGGTCTGCACCGGCCATCTTCCTAGGCCGGCGATTTACCGCTTATGAAGTCAGGGGCGTCCCGGGGCCCGGCGTCCGATCGGCCAGGCGACCAGGGCGGCCAGAAGGGCGCCGGACACGTAGAGCGCGAGGTCCCACGGGCCCTGGGCCAGGCGGGCCAGCTCGAGCAGCATGGAGGCGCCGGCATCATGGATGGTCTGGCCGAAGCCAAGGCCCATCATGCTGGAGATCGTCGCCGCGGCGACCAGGCAGGCCGTGTACACCGCGGCGATTAGGGTCGCGAGGGCCGCCAGGGCGGCGCCCGGGCCGCCCTCGATGCGCAGCCAGCGGCGCACGACGATGCCGAGCACCCAGCCCACCGGCAGCACCAGGGCCGGCAGGGCGCGGCCGAACATCATCGACGGCACCATCCAGACGGCACCGGCGGCGAAACCGAACGCGACGGCACAAAACGCACCGAACAGGAGGCCGGCGAGACGGCGGATGCGCTCAGCCGGCATGGTGTTCCTTCGGATGGCGCATGGGATCCCGACGTGGGCAAAGGGGGGCAATGATAGCGGGCTGGCGGTCGTCGCGCTCTTGAGGCGGTGGGCGGTCGCCCCGACTTACCATGCAGGATGCGTACCGTCAGCCTCGTGGCGGGCGCATAATCGACGACTTTGCGGCCGTAGGTCGGCCTTCACAGGACACCAATGAGCGGTTTCAGCCTCAGCAGCGAACCTTTCACCCTCGAGCGTGACTGCCAGGCAGTCATGGTGCCGCAGGGAGAAACGGTGACGCTTCCGGCCGGCCAGATCGGCTACATCACCCAGGCCCTGGGTGGCAGCTTCACCGTGTACGTGGAAGGCAACCTGTTCCGCATTGCCGGTGGCGACGCCGATGCACTCGGTAAGGAACCCCCGCGCCCGATCGAACTGGAAGATGGCGCGTCGGACGACGAGGTGGAAAAACTCGTCTGGCAGCAGCTGCGCACCTGCTTCGATCCCGAGATCCCGATCAACGTGGTCGAGCTCGGCCTGGTGTACGACGTCAGCCTGGAGTCCACGGACGAGGGCGCGCGCAAGGCGTACGTGAAGATGACCCTTACCGCGCCCGGCTGCGGCATGGGCGACATCCTCGTCGACGACGTTCGTACCAAACTCGAATTGATTCCGACGGTGACCGAGGCCGATGTCGACCTCGTGTTCGATCCGCCCTGGAACCATTCGATGATGTCCGACGCGGCAAAGCTCGAAACCGGAATGCTTTAAGCCACGGGCGAGACGGCGATGTCGGCTTCGAGCGACGCCTCGTAGAGGGCGATGGTCCTGATATTCACGGGTGACCAGTAGCAGGCCGGCACGCGGTCTCCGGTCACCTGCACGTGCAGCCCGAAGTGCGCGTCCAGTTCGAGGCTTCGAATGGTAGCGACGATATCGTCGCGATGCGGTGCCAGCACGGCGAGCAACTGGCTGAGCGCATCGTCCAGCGAGTAAGTGCGCTGCTCGTCCAGCTCCACGCACCAACCATGGCTGCGCCGCTGCAGCGAAGCCCCTTCGGTCTCCCCACGCTGCCAGCTCCTTGACGTTGGCACGCGGAGTTCGCCAACCAGATGGTCGAGGGTGTGCCGTTCCGATGTGAGTCGGAAAGAGACGCGCACCGAAGGCGTCATCTGGCGAAGGTCGAGGTCGATGTCGGTGGGCTGCGTCATGATCGGCATCTTCGCAATTTCATGGGGCCTAGGGAAATCCCTAGGTAGTCGACCGCGAAAACTTGCGCTAGGTTGACAAGGACTTTCGGCGGGGGGCCGAAGGTTGCAACGGGCATCGCGCTTCGGCGCGTCAATCATATCGTTCGGAATGTGGTTCACACGACCGCAACGGATTCGTGTGGCCTCTTCCTGGAGGAGGAACGTAATGGCAAGTCATGTTCGCTTGAAACTCCTGGTCGCTTCGCTGGGCATCGCAACCTGCACCGTCGCTTCGGCGGCCACCGAGCAGGCCCTGCGGGCGCAGAGCCTGGGAGCCGTCCCCGCCAGCCAGCTGGCTGCAAAACTCGGCCTCTCGGCCGACAACGCGTTTGTCGCGAAGACCTCGCTACCGACCGTCAAGGGCACGCAGACTGTACGCATGCAGCAGACGTTCAAGGGTGTACCGGTCTTTGGCCGCAGCATCGCCGTGGAGCAGGATGCGCAGGGCAATTCTCTCGTCGCCAATGGCATCGTGACCTCCGACCTTCAGGTCGATCTCGCGTCCGTGACGCCGAAGATCGACGAAGCCCGCGCCATCGCGCTTCTCGGCAAGCAGGCCAAGACACTCGCCGGTGCAGTGGCCAGGCCCGAAAACGCCAAGGCGGATCTGTACGTCTATCCGGGCGATGGCGTTCCCGCGCGCCTGGTTTACCTGACCTCGTTCTTCTCCGGCGGAGATCATCCGACCCGTCCCACCGCGATCATCGATGCGAATACCGGCGCGATCATCGAGCAGTGGGAAGGCCTGACCTACGCTGAAGTGGATGCAACCGGACCGGGTGGCAACCAGAAGACCGGGCAGTACACCTGGGGTGCCGGCGGCAAGCCGGCGCTGCGTGTGACGCAGTCGGGCAACACCTGCACCGCGCAGAACACCAACGTGAAGACCTACAACCTCAACCACGCCACGTCCGGCGCGGGAACACTGTGGAGCTTCACCTGCTTCAATTCCACCGGCGATGCGGTCAATGGTGCCTATGGCCCGATCAACGACGCCCATCACTTCGGCGGCGTCGTGCACGACATGTACACCGCGTACACCGGCGCCGCGCCGCTGAACCAGGTGCTGATCATGAAGGTGCACTACGGTTCCAGCTATGAGAACGCGTTCTGGGATGGCAGCTCCATGAACTTCGGCGACGGCGCCAGCACGTTCTACCCGCTGGTGGCGCTGGACGTGACGTCGCACGAAATCAGCCATGGCTACACCGAGCAGCACTCCAACCTGACCTATAGCGGTCAGTCGGGCGGCATGAACGAGGCCTATTCGGACATCGCCGGCGAAGCGGCCGAATTCTATGACCGCGGCACCAACGACTTCTTGGTCGGAGCGGACATCGTCAAGGCAAGTGCCGGTATCGGCACCGCGTTGCGCTACATGTGCGACCCGCCGCAGGACGGGGGTTCGATCGGTAATGCAGCCAATTACACGAACGGACTCGACGTGCATTACTCCTCCGGTGTCTACAACAAGGCGTTCTGCCTGTTGGCGAAGACCAGCGGGTGGGGCACGGTCAATGCGTTCAAGGTATTCGCGCGCGCCAACGCCCTGTACTGGACCGCTAGCTCCACCTTCAACAGCGGTTCTTGCGGTGTCGCCAGCGCGGCGACCGACCTGGGGCTTTCGGCAACTGCCGTCGCTGCTGCGTTCACCGGTGTCGGCGTGACGTGCTCGACCGGCGGTGGCGGCGGTGGTACCACGGCGCTGCAGAACGGTGTGGCCAAGACGGGCCTCGCCGGCAGCGCGAGCCAGGAGCTGAGCTACACGGTGGTGGTGGCTGCGGGTGCGCATAACCTGGTCATCAACACGAGCGGTGGCTCGGGTGACGCGGACCTCTACGTGAAGTTCGGTTCCGCACCGACCACGTCGAGCTACAACTGCCGTCCGTACGTTTCGGGTAACGCCGAGTCGTGCTCGTTCGCGACAACGCAGGCCGGCACGTACTACGTGAAAGTCCGTGGTTACACGGCCTTCTCAGGTGTGTCGTTGAAGGCTACCTGGACGCCGTAACCCACGTTGTTGGTTTGACAGAGGGCCCGGCGGAAGCGCCGGGCCCTTTTTTCGAGCGCTTGTCAGGAGGGGACAGGTTAGTGTTGTAAGCATTGGTGAGGGCGATGCACGGGTGGCCCTCACACGGGGTGTCGGGCCCCAGCCAATGGTGGCGACGATGCGCGTCTTCTAGCTTGGTTCGACCGGCGCCACGAGCGTCTTGTCGAAGGAACGCAGTCATGTCGAAGCCCCTCTGTTTGTCTCTTGCCATGGCAACGCTCGGTCTCGCGGCGAGCACGCCTGCGACAGCCGCGAATGAGCCGACGAAGCGCTACATCGTGCACTTCGACGACACCGTCTCCATGCGCGTTGCCGGGGCAGGGCTGACGCGTGCCAGTGCGCAGCGGGGTTCGTCGGTGCGCCATGTGCGCCGTCTTGCGGGAGGTGGCGAGTTGTTCGAACTGTCCGCGCGCGAGGTCGGCGTGTTGGAGAAAACGCCGGGCATCGTTGCCGTCGAAGAAGATCGCGTGGTCACCCTGGCCGCCAACATCATCGATCCACTCTGGCGTCGTCAGTGGTACATGCACGACCCCCGGGTCGGCATCGAGGCGCCTGTGGCATGGAGCGAAACACGAGGCGAAGGCGCCGTCGTAGCGGTGCTGGATTCCGGTGTCACGCCGCATCCCGAACTCGATGGCCAGCTCCTGCCCGGTTACGACTTCATCGCTGATGCGAAGGTGGCGCGTGATGGCGATGGTCGCGATGCGAATCCCGCCGACGAAGGCGACTGGACCGACCCGGGCGACTGTGGGTCGATACGGAGCACGCCGTCGTCATGGCATGGCACGCACGTGACCGGCATTGTCGTTGCGCGCGCAGGCAATCTGCCAGGCATCGTCGGCGTCGCGCCGGAGGCAAAGGTCGTGCCGGTACGTGTCATCGGTCGCTGTGGTGGCCGCTTGTCGGATGTGGCGGACGCCATCGTCTGGGCTTCCGGCGGTGAAGTCGCAGGCGTTCCGCGCCGGGCGCCGGTCGATGTCATCAACCTCAGCCTGCGCATGCCGGGCGCGTGTGGGATGGCGATGGGTCGCGCGATCGCCCAGGCGCGCAGTCGCGGCACTGCCGTGGTGGCCGCGGCGGGCAATGATTCGATCAAGGCCTCCGGCGTATCGCCAGCGAATTGCCCGGGGGTGATCTCGGTCGCCGCCCTTGCGCGGGACGGGAGCATGGCCTGGTACTCGAACTATGGCGACGGGGTGACCGTGGCCGCGCCGGGTTGCTCGCTGGGAGGGCCTGGCGTCGACGATATCCTTTCGTCGGTTGACGCAGGGCAGCGCGGTCGCCAGCGTCCGATATTCAAATACTACGCAGGCACATCGATGGCGGCGCCGCAGGTTGCAGGCCTGGTCGCTCTCATGCGCTCGGTCGATCCGCTTATCGGGGTGGACGAGATCACGGCGCAGCTCATCGACAACGCAAGGCCGCTACCCGGCCCCTGCCCGAAGGGTTGCGGTGCCGGCCTGATCGATGCGGGTGCAACGGTCGACGCGGTGGTGGAAGATCGCATCTTCCACCTGCCGCCATCCTGATCCGGTGAATCAGATCGCTTCGAAGCGATTGGCGTCGCGGTTCTTGCGCACGGTGGCAGGGTCCCAGACGCGGCCGTTCATGGCGATGTACACGCCGTCTTTCAGGGTCTGCACCGCGCCGACGGCGCAGCCGACGTTGAAGACGGCATCCGAGCCCTGGAAACGCGCGGGGTTCAAGGCGCCGGTAAGGACGATGACCTTCCCGGCGATACCCGCCAGTACGCGCGCCGTCTCGACCATCGTATCGGTGCCGTGGGTCACCAGTACATGACGATGCGGTTGCGCCTCGATCGTGCTGCGCATCAGAGCGCGGTCTTCGTCGGTGACATGCAGGCTGTCTTTACGCAGGATCGGGATCACTTCGAACTGGAAGGCGACGCCGAGCTGCTTGAGGATATCCGCAATCTGCGGACTACCGATCTGGTAGTCCGATTTGTCGTCGAAGTAGACCTTGTCGATCGTGCCGCCGGTGGTAACGATGGTGAGCTGCTGCATGTCTGACCTGGGAAGCCGGGTGGAGCGGGGCGGCCATTCTACCTCGTGTCCGGTCTACCTCGTGTCCGGGACGGCCACCGCGTCAGCGGCCGCCGTTCCGCCCCGGGCCCTGGGCGAGGCGTCCGTCGCAAGGAGGGCGTCCTCATCATTTTCCGGAAGGGATAGCCGATCGAGTCCGCGGGCGATGAATCGGCGGCACGCGGCGGCAGGACGAGCGTCACCCTCGGCCTGTGCCCATCGGGCGGAGCGGGTCAGGAGAGCCGCTGCCACCGTGCGAGCCAACGTAAATGCGACGCCGCGTGCGGAGGCTTCCAGCGAGGCGCGATCGGCAACGACGTCGCCAAGCAACGCCTCGGTGGCATCCAGGGCGCCAACGATCACGCCGCGTTCGGCTGCATCGGCCCCGATCAGTTCGTCTATCGCCTGGCGTAGCGGGGCGAGGCCCGCTGCACCGATCGCGCGCAACATGTCCAGCGAGAGGACATTGGTCGTACCCTCCCAGATGGCGTACACCTGCGCATCGCGCAACAGCTGCGGGAGTCCGGTGTCTTCGATGTAGCCGGCGCCACCGAAGCATTCGAGGGCCTCGGAGACGATGCGTATCGACACCTTTGCCGTCCACAACTTGGCAAGCGGCGTCAGCAGGCGGAGCAGGGCGGCTTCGTGTGCCGCGCCTTCGCCGCGCTCGGTGCGGCCCAGCAACTCGGCGACGAAGAAGGTGAGTGAGAACGCCGCTTCGAACTCCGCCTGCATGTCGGCCAGCGTGCGCGCGTGCAACGGCTGGTCGATCAGGCGAGCGCCGAAGGCGCTGCGCCGCGTGGCGTAGTCGCGCGCAAGCGAAATCGCGCGGGCCATGCTGGCGACCGCGCAAACGGCGTTCCACGTCCGGGTGACGTTGAGCATCGGCGCAATCTGGCGTACGCCGTGGTCGAGCGGTCCCACGGGTGTTGCCGGCAGGCCGTCGAGGTGAATTTCGGCGGTTGGTAACTCGTGCGTGCCGAGCTTCTTCTTCAGCCGGTCAATGGTGATGCCGCGCCAGGCACCGCTTTCGTCTTTGGTTTCGACATAGAACAGTGCCAGGGCCGATGTCCCGTGGCCCGCGCCCTCCGGCCTTGCCAGCGCCAGCGCGGCCTCACCCACTACGGCGGAGCTGAACCATTTGCGGCCGTGGAGGCGCCATTGTCCGTCGGTGTCCTGCCGGGCGATGGTTTCGGTCCGGCCGACATCCGAGCCACCCGGCGTTTCCGTCATCCACTGTCCGGAGAGCCAGAAGGTCGAGGCATCGCGACTGAGAAAATGCGGCAGCGCCCGATCGATCAGCGCGGTGTGGCCGGAGGCGCGGATCGCCGTCGCTGCACCGTCGGTCATCGCCAGGGGGCAGCAATAGAACTCGCTGGCAACGTGATAAAGGTAAACGCGGGCGAATTCCTCGACGCGCGCCCAGGGCGATGCGTCGTGGCCGGCCGCGAGTACGGCGTGGCGCGTGGTGATGCCGGGGCCCTCTTCCCAGGCGGGCGTGAGGGCGATGCGATCCACGCGCGCGCCCCATGCGTCCCACGACGTGAGCACCGGCTCCGTACGGGGAGTGCGGCCGCGCCGTTCCCAGGCCATCAGCGCGTAATCGCCCAGCGCGTCGAGGTCGGGGCGCATCGCGTCCAGGCGTCCCGGCGGCAACACGCGACCGAGCCATGCGTTCAGTACGCGATCGGTACGAAACGGATGCGCCAGTCGCGGCGCGTCCTGTAGAAAACCCATCGTGGCATCCTCTCCGTCAGTAGGCAGGGCTAGCCTGCGCCGATGACTTTGGAGGGTCAACGCGGCCGGCGTACCCCTACGCCCAGCGTGCCGATAAGCAGCAGGGTGAGTACCAGCTCGATCACGCCCAGCCAGCGGTCGGGACCGCCGCTCCATGTCTCGGTAACGCCATGGCAGAAATAGAAGAGGGCCAGGACGCCGACCCAGAGCAGGGCGCGGGTCACCCTGGGCAGCGACAACAACGGCAGCAGCAACGGTGGAACCGTCAGCGCGAAGGCGACCCAGGCTGGAATGGAGATGGGCGGATACAGCGAATACCAGACCAGTTGTAGCGCCAATAGCCCGGCCCAGGCGAACAATCCGGTTTTCTGCGTGGTGCTCAGCGGTCCGGTCACGCCGGCGTACCCAGCCGTCGGGCGACATCCGCCAGGCGCTTGCCCAGGGCGCGAGCCAGTTCGCGTTCGTGTTCGCTGATACTGTTGTCGCCGCGGCCGCCGGCCACATGGCTGGCGCCGTAGGGTGTGCCGCCGCTGGTCGTGCTGGTCAGTGCCGGCTCGGTATAGGGAATGCCGACGAGCAGCATCCCGTGATGCAGCAGCGGCAGGGCCATCGTCAGCAAGGTTGCCTCCTGGCCGCCGTGCATCGTGCTGGTCGAGGTGAACAAGGCGGCGGGCTTGCCCGCCAGTGCACCCGACGCCCACTCGGCCCCGGTGGTGTCCAGGAAGTACTTCAGCGGCGCGGCCATGTTGCCGAAGCGTGTCGGGCTGCCCATGGCCATGCCCACGCACTCCACCAGGTCGGCGCGGGAGACGTAGGGCGCGCCTTCGTCCGGCTCCGGTGGCATGGCGATTTCGGTCACCGGCGCCACCGGTGGGACCTGGCGCAGGCGCGCGCGCATGCCAGGCACTTCCTCGATCCCGCGGGCGATGAGGCGAGCGAGCTGGGCCGTGTGGCCGCTACGGCTGTAGTAGAGTACGAGGACGTCGTGGGACATGGATGGGCGCCTGTGCGAAGGCGCTAGTCTCGCAGAACTGCCACACGTTCCCAATGTTTCGGGACAGGATTAAGGACAGACATGCCGCCGCTTCGCTTCGATCGCGACCGCGCCCTGAGTTTCACCCGCTTCACGTGGCTGCGTTTCGTCGACGACAAATGCTTCGAGACGGCCGGCGCGTTGTCGTACACCACGCTCGTCTCGCTCGTGCCGCTGACGGTCGCCGTCTTCGCCATCCTCTCGGCCTTCCCGGTGTTCGCCGAGTGGCGGGGCAGCCTGGCCAACTATGCTTTCCAGAACTTCGTGCCCGCCACCGGCATCAAGATCCAGGAATACATGCTGGCCTTCGCGGACAAGGCCAGCCAGCTGACGGGCATCTCCATCCTGGTCATGCTGTTCAGCGCGGTGTCGATGATGATCAGTATCGAAGATCGCATGAACCGTATCTGGCGCGTACGTAAGCCGCGCGGATGGACCTCGCGTCTTTTGCTCTACTGGGCGGCACTCACGCTGGGTCCCATCCTGGTCGTCGGCGGTCTCGTGCTTACCTCTTACATCACCGCCTTCCCGCTGCTCCATGCGGCGGCGGACCAGATCGCGACGCAGAGCCGGCTGCTCAACTTCCTGCCGTTCGTGATCACCTTCGTCACCCTCGTGCTCATGTACACCATGGTGCCCAACCGCCGGGTCAACTGGCGGCACGCGGGCATCGGCGCCCTGCTCGGTGCGATCCTGTTCGAGATCGCACGCTGGGGCTTCACGCTGTTCATCCGTAACGCGCCGACCTACGAGGAAATCTACGGTGCCCTCGCGGCGATCCCAATCTTCCTGCTGTGGATCTACCTGTCCTGGATCATCGTGATCCTCGGTGCGTCGATCGCCGCATCAATCTCCGCGTTCGAATACACCCTGCCGCAGGAAGCGTTGCCGGAAGGGGCGGAGTTCATCGGCCTGCTGGTGGTGTTGCAGCACTTTGTCGAGGCGCAGCGCGCCGGCGACAGCGTGGATCCTGCCACGGTACGTGTGCGCGCACCGTACCTGCCCTCCAGCGCGATCACCTGCTATTTCGACGACCTCCAGCGCTCCGACATGATCCAGCGCGGCGAAGCGGGCGGCTGGCTGCTTACCCGCAGTCTGGATTGCACCGAACTGCTCCGCGTCTACCGTTGCACGTCCTACCGCCTGCCACTGCATCCGCGCGAGCAGGTGGAGCGGCTGGGCATCTATCTCCCCACCGAGTTGCTCGTGCTGCTCGACCACCTTGCCGCCGCGCTGGACGCGACGCTGGGTGCGCGGCTCGACCAGCTCTTTCCCCCTGCTGTCGTCAACGCCCCCACCGAGGACACCCCCGCATGATTCGCCGCTTTCTCGCCGTCACTGTTGCCGCGCTGGCCTTCACCGGCTCGGCGCTCGCCGCTACGGCTACCACGCCCGAGCTGAAAATCACCACGCTGGACGGCAAGTCGTTCGACCTCGCCGCGCAGCGCGGCAAGTGGGTGATCGTGAATTACTGGGCCACATGGTGCGTGCCCTGCATCAAGGAAATGCCGGATATCTCGGCCTTCGTGAAGAGCCACAAGAACGTCGCGGCGATTGGCCTGGCCTTCGAAGATACCGACGCGAAGGAAATCAGCGCGTTCGTGGCCAAGCACCCGGTCGTGTACCCGATTGCTCAGGTCGATGTCACTGATCCGCCCAAGGCCTTCGAGGCGCCCAAGGGTCTGCCGACGACCTATCTCATCGCGCCGGACGGTACGGTCGCGAAGAAGTTCGTCGGTCCCGTTACCGGGCAGAGCCTCGGCGAGGCCATCAGCAAGGGGAAATAAGATGAAAGCCGCTCGCTTCGTCGTCAGGGGGAAGGTGCAGGGCGTGTTCTTTCGTGCTTCGGCGCGGGAGCATGCAAAGGCGCTCAAGCTCACCGGCCACGCCCGCAACCTGCTGGATGGCAGTGTCGAGGTGGTCGTCTACGGCGAGGCGGCGGCCATCGACAAGCTGGAGGTATGGCTGCACGACGGCCCCGACTCGGCCGAGGTCAATGAGCTCTACCGCGAAGACCTCGGCGCACACGACGCGCCATCGGACTTCATTACCCGGTAAAACCTCGCCCCACCGGTAAAATCTCGGGCGACATAGCTGTTGTGGGAGCCGGAAGTCAGCCCAGAACGGGCGGATGTCAACCCGGAACGGGCAGAAGTCAGTCCGTGGGGCCGGTCGCGTTCGCCGGCCTTGCCAGCAGCGTCACCGGTAGCGTCTCGCCGTCGGAAAGCTTGAAGGTCACGACAAGCTTGTCGCCGGGCTTCACCGGATGCTTCGCGTCCATCAGCATCACGTGGTAGCCGCCCGGCGAAAACGCCACCGTTCCCTTTGGCGGCAGCGGAACACTGTCGACCATTTCCATGCGGCCCATGCCGCCGTCCGTGCTGCTGCGATGGATCATCGCGTCGGCATAGTCCGGCGATGACGCGCCCACGATCGACACGGCGCGATCGGACACGTTTTCGAAGCTCACATAACCGCCGGCAGGCAGGCTGCCTGGAAGCACACGGAGCCAGCCGTTGCTGGCCTTGACCGTGGGAGAATCCGTGGCATTGGCTACACCGGCAACGAGCAGCAGGGCGATCGCAAGCGAGCGTAACGTCACGACTGTGCTCCCAGGGAAGTAAGGAGGTGCAGGTCGTGCACCATGTCGTCCTGTGAAGCGGACGGTGTCGCCAGCAGACGGGCCTTCCCCGCGGCGTCGAAGAAATAGATGGCCGAGCTGTGGCTGACGTCGTACACGCCATTGCCGCGGTCCGGCTCTCGCGTGAAGGCGGAGCGATAGCGCTTGGCAAGTGCTTCGACGTCGGCGTCCGAACCGACCAGGCCGACGGCGCGCTTGTCGAAGGCATTGACATAGGCGTGCATGATCTCGGGCGTATCCCGCTTGGGATCGACGCTGACGAAGAGGATGCGAACGTTGTCGGCCGACGGTCCCAGGCGATCCAGCACCACGTGCAACTGGGTCAGTGTCAGCGGGCATACATCGGGGCAATGGGTGTAGCCGAAGTACATCAGCGTGACCTTGCCCTTGAAGTCCGCGCCGGTCACGGCCTTGCCGTTGTCATCGGTCAGCCGGAAGTCGAGATCGGGCAGGTGGCCGGATACATCGGTCAGCTTCCACTCCGGTTGTGGCTGGCGTTGGCAGCCGCCCACACCGACAAGGGCGATCAGGATCAGCAAGGCCCACAGGACCCGGCGGGAGAACGAAGGCTTCATGCGACACTCCGCGACATATCCCGCGAAGGATACGCCACCTGTGCCGGCGTTCAGGCACTTCATTCCACGGGAACCCTCCGGATGCGACAACCTGTCAGCGGCACCCAGGCCCTTCTCGTCGGTATCGCCGGCGCGTCGGCGGTCGCCCTCGGTGCCTTCGGTGCCCATGCCCTGCGCGGGGTGGTGGACGACCACGGGCTGGAGATCTGGCATACGGGCGTGGAATACCATTTCTGGCACGCGCTGGCGTTGTTCGCCGCGGCGATCGGGTTGCCGCCGGGGCGAGCGAAGTCCGTGGCGATGACCTTGTTCGCGGTGGGTATCGTCCTGTTCTCGGGAAGTCTGTATGCGCTCGCGCTGGGGGCGCCCCGGCTGGTGGGCCTGGTGACGCCGGTGGGCGGAGTGGCGTTTATCGTTGGGTGGGTGGCGGTTGGGTTGTCGTTGCGCGCAGAGCATCGCCGCTGAAGCGGCTCCCACATAAGGCGAGGGCGCGCTTCCTGTGGGAGCCGCTTCAGCGGCGATGCTCTGCGTGACTATCGGATCCGATCAATTGGACCCCTTGCCGCCCCCTGCGCTGGACGTAATTCCCGAGGGCATCGGCAAGTCCATCAGGTTCGACGCCGCGATCGCCCGGTCGATCGTGATGTGCCCTAGGGTGCTCATCGCCGCGAAGAACCGCCAGGGGTCGCCGTTACCGATGCCCAGCGCGATATGGGTCGAATCGAATCGCCGTTGCGCCGAGTCGAAGCTGATCCATCGTCCGTTGATGAACGCCTGCGTCCAGGCGTGCGGAATAAATACCCGCGTCGCGCCTCCCATGCGTTCCGCATAGACGATGCCGGTGACCACGCGCGTCGGTATGCCCAACGATCGCGCCAGCGCCGTAAGCAGTACCGCGTGCTCGGTGCAGTCGCCGTTGCGGCTCTCCATGGTTTCCAGTGCCGACGCATAGCCCACGTCGAGGCCCTTCCTGGATATGTAATCGGAAACATAGGAGCGGAGGCGGCGCATGCGCTGGAGGTCGTTCGCCGCGTCACCGGTGATCTGCTTCGCGAACGCCCGGATCTGCGGCGAATCCGACTGCACCCAGGCGTTCGCTGCGGTGTCTTCGGGTGAGGGGCTGGCTTCATCGGTGGTCATGTGGCCGAAGCCCACGTCGATGATGTAGACACCGTCGCCCAGGGAGCTCACGCGTTGCTCGTCGGTGTCGACGAAGGGTTGCGGGAAGTTGCCACGCACCGTGACCGTGTAGCGCACCGCAGCGGCACGCAGCCCCATCACCATGGGCCGTGGCGACTGGATCATGGCGGCGCGGAGGAGGTCGACGTCCTGGTCGGGTGCCTTGGCGCAGGCCTCGCTGCACGCGGCCATTTCCAGGCGGAAACCCAGCAGCGGCGAGATGCCGCGGCGTATATAGCCCTGGTTGTCTATCCAGATGTCGACACTGTGGTCGCCGGTGACGCCGACGAGGGACTCGCGCAGGTGGTGAAGTGTCTCCTTGCGGTCGTCCGGCATGTCGATGATTTCGTCGCCGACCACGAGTACCTGGACGTTCGCCACCTGTTGCTTCACGGCATCGAAGTTGCGGATCTGGTAGGTGGTGCCCTGTTTGAAGCCCTGGGCGACCATGGTCAGTCGCTGCCCTTCGGCCAGCGAGGCGCCGGTCGGCCAGATCAGCAGGTTGACCTTGGACTGGCCACCGACGGTGTTGGCCACCTGGAAGGCGCCGTCGTTGCGCACCTCGCCCTGGACGAGGTTCTGCTGCGCCGACATGTTGGTGCTGGCATAGAACGCCAGCGGCGCGCCCAGCGGGGATTCCACGGCCTTGATCCGGGTTTCGAGCAGGATCGGGGTGTGCACGCGGGTCAGGCGGAAGTTGAGCACCTGGGTGGTGGTCACCTTGTCGTCCGCCTGGTCGCGGTCGATCTGGAGGTTTCCTACCTTGCGACCGTCGAGGAGAACGGTCATCCAGCGCTGATCCGCCAGGGCCGAATTGGCGGTCAGACACAACAGTACGGCGACGGCGGCAAGACGACGTCTCATGAGCGTACTTCCGGATTGTTGGGGACATCTGCATGACAGCACTTTCGTGGCTGGAGTCAAGTACCCCATTGGTCGTGGTCCGGCCCGGTAGAATGGGGGCTTCGATCCCACCCGGACCCGCCCCATGACCAGCTTCGGCACCCCGCATTCCCCCAACGCCCTCAAGGTGCTTCTGCTGGGGTCCGGCGAGCTTGGCAAGGAGGTCGCCATCGAGCTGCAGCGTTTCGCGGTCGAGGTCATCGCGGTGGACCGCTACCCGAATGCGCCGGCCATGCAGGTGGCTCATCGTAGTCACGTGATCGACATGCTCGACGGCGCGGCCCTGCGTCGGCTGATCGAAGAAGAGAAACCGCATCTGGTCGTCCCCGAGATCGAGGCGATCCACACGCAGACCCTCATCGAGATGGAAAAGGAAGGCCTCAAGGTCATCCCCACCGCGAAAGCCGCGTGGCTCACCATGGATCGCGAGGGCATCCGGCGCCTCGCTGCGGAAACACTCGGGTTGCCGACCTCGCCGTATCGTTTCTGCGATACGCACGAGGAGTTCCTCGCTGCCATCGCCACGCTCGGCACGCCCTGCGTCGTCAAACCGGTGATGAGCTCGTCGGGCAAGGGGCAGAGCGTCGTGCGTAAGCCGGACGATGCCGATGCCGCCTGGGAATACGCACAGTCCGGCGGTCGCGCCGGACGGGGTCGCGTCATCGTCGAGGGCTTCATCGATTTCGACTACGAAATCACGTTGCTCACCGTGCGTCACCGTGACGGCGTGTCGTTCTGCGCACCGATCGGCCACCGCCAGGAAGACGGCGATTACCGCGAATCGTGGCAGCCGCAACCGATGAGCGATAAGGCACGCGCATCGGCCGAGCAGCAGGCCGACGCGATCACGGCCGCCCTCGGCGGTTGGGGCGTTTTCGGCGTGGAATTCTTCGTGCGCGGCGACGAGGTCATTTTTTCCGAGGTGAGCCCGCGTCCCCACGACACCGGCCTGGTCACCCTGATTTCGCAGGATCTTTCCGAATTCGCCTTGCATGCACGTGCGATTCTCGGCCTGCCCGTGCCGGAAATTCACGTCTTCGCTCCGGCGGCGTCCTGCGCCGTGCTGGTCGAGGGGGAGGGCACGGCGCCGACGTATCACGGCATTGCCGACGCCCTGGCCGAAACCGGCACGATGTTGCGGATCTTCGGTAAGCCGGAGGTGCGTGGGCGTCGTCGCATGGCCGTCACGCTTGCTCGTGGTGCGACGGTCGAAGAGGCGCTGGAGAAAGCCAAGCGTGCGGCGAGCCGCATCCGCGTCGAGCTTTGAACGGGCGTTCACACCCCGATGTTAAGCTGCTGCGCTCCTAGGGAAGATGCCTGACCGATGAGCGGACGCCGAGACGCCAACGACCACGAACCACGCGGACGCACCGAACCGACCCTTGGTCGGCTCGACGACCTCGACAAGCCGGCACCGCCGGTCGACGACGGCTTGCCGCATTTCGTCGTCGACGAACCGCGTCGGCGCACAGGCGGGCCCACGCCGCCACCGCGTCGTGCCCGCAAACGCGGCTGGCTGATTCCGGTGTTGGTGCTCGTATTGATCGGCGCTGCGACCGGCCTCTGGCTGCAGCAGGACCGCCTGCGTAACCTCGTTCCCAGCACCGAACTCAACGACGTGCTCACCCAGGCCAACCAGGCACTCGATGCCGGCAAGCTCGACGGCACGCAGGGCGATAGCGCACGTGAGCTGTTCGAGAAGGCGCGTGACCAGCAACCGGACAGCGACCAGGCCCGTGACGGTCTTCGCCGCGTCGGGCAGGCCGAAATCGCCCGCGCCGACCAGGCGCTTACCGCCGGCCGCCTCGACGAGGCCGACGCCGCACTCAATGTCGCCCGGGAACTGCTCGGCGGCGGTAGCGATGTCGAGCAGTTGAGCGCGCGTCTGTCGCAGGCGCGCAATCCGCAGGGACACACCGCTTCACTGATCGATCAGGCCCAGCAGGCTTTCGCTGCCGGGAAGCTCGACGGCGACGACGGCGCCGGTGCGCTTTATCGCCGCGTGCTCGATGCGGATAAATCCAATGCCGTCGCCGCCCGCGGCCTCGACAAGGTCGGCGACGCGCTCGCTGCGCAGGCACGCCAGGCCATTGCCGACAACGACAGGGCGAAGGCGAACGCGCTGGTCGACCGCATCGCGATTCTCGTGCCGGGTTACGGCGACCTGCCGTCGCTGCGCGCCTCGCTGGCGGAAAACCGCAAGCAGGACGACTCTGCCGTCACCGCGCTCATCCAGCAGGGTAACGATGCCATGCGCGCCGGGCGCTTCACGGGCGATGGCGACGACAACGCGCTGGCTCGTTTCCGTGCTGCCCTCGCAGCGGATCCGGACAACGCGGACGCCAGGGCAGGGCTTGGGCAGGTTGCCCAGGCCCTGATTGTCCAGGCTAACGCTGCGCTCGACAGCGAAGACGATGCCCAGGCGTCACGGCTGCTCGACCAGGCCGCCAAGCTCGCGCCCAAGTCCGCCGAACTCGCTGCCGCGCGTGCGCGTATCGGTGGCGGCGAGGCAAAGGGTGCCAAACATGTGCCAGCTTCCGATGGGGTCGCGGCCGCTGCGGCCGGCGGCGACACGGCCGAGGCATCGTTGGCCGTCAGTCCGGAACAGAAGGCCAAGGTCGTCGCGCTGGTTGGTCGGGCCCAGGCCGCGGCGAGTCGCGGCGACATCATGGATCCGCCCGGCGACAGCGCCTACGATCTTTACCGCAACGCGCTGGCTATCGACGGGAACGATCCCGCCGCCCGCGCGGGCCTCCAGGGGCTGCCGGGACAGGTCGAGAAACTGATGCAGCAGGCCGTCGCGAACGGCAATGTGAAGCGCGCCGAAGATCTCTATGCGACGCTTTCCGATCTCGCCCCGGGCGATGCCTCGCAGGGCGAAATGCGTCATCGTCTGGGTAGTGCGTGGATCGACAGCGCGCTGCAGCGTTCCTCGCAGGGCGATCGTCAGGGCGCCTTCCAGGCGCTCGACCGAGCGCGCCATTACGCACCTGACGACCCGCGCCTCCAGGGCGCTTATGAGCGCATCGCGACGGGACGATGAGCGACGGCGGCTCGCAGATCCTCGTCATCGGCGCGTCGAGCCAGATCGGTTACTTCCTGCTGCCTCGCCTCGCCGCCCTCGACGAGTCGGTGCTCGCATTGAGCCGGCAGCCTCGCGACGATCGACCCGGTTGGCTGGTCGGTCATCTTCCCGGCGGCATGCCTCTGTTGCCGGCGCTGAAGGCGATCGTCTGCCTGGGTCCGTTGGACGGCCTGGCAGCCTGGCTTGCGGCTACCCGCCTCCCCGGTACGCCCCATATCGTCGCGACCTCGTCCATGAGCGCCGAAACCAAGCGTGATTCGCCCGATCCGCAGGAGCGCAATCTGGCGCGCCTGCTACGCGATGCCGAGACCCAGCTGAGCACGACCTGTGCCTCGCGGGGCATGCCGTGGACGATTTTTCGCCCGACCCTGATCTATGGGGCCGGCCTGGACAAGAGCCTGACGCCGATAGTTCAGGCTGCGCTGCGTCGTCACGTATTCCCTTTGCCTGCGGGTCGCGGCCTGCGGCAACCCGTGCACGCCGACGATATCGCCGCCGCCATCGTGGCCGCCCTGACCCTTCCTGCTGGCCGTAACCGGACCTTCTCCATAGGCGGCGGTGAGCGGCTCAGCGCTGCCGAGATGTTTCGTCGGGCACGTCGGACGGCCGGTTCAACAACGTTTCCCCTGCCGGTTCCTCGATTTATCCTGAACGCCGCAGGGTGGATGTCTTCGACCGTGCGTGGACCCGTAAAGCGTCTCGATAGTGACCTGATCGCCGACAATGGCGACCTGACGGCGACATTAGGCATCCATCCCCGGGGTTTCTTTCCGGGTTCGGAGACCTGGAAGACCGTCTCCTGACCATGCGGGTCATCGAGTTGCCAGCATTCGTTCAGATGGGCGCCGGGGCAGTGCCCCTATCATCCGGCTACGTCTCTTTCTCCAGGACCTCCCCGCGTTGGCTTTCCTGAATCGTCTTGGCTCCCTCCTGCGCGCCAGCTGGCCCTGGCTGCGCATTCCCTTCTGGCTCGTCATGGGTCTCGTGTTCGGCTTCCTCCTGCCCTACACACTGATCCTCAATGCCCGCCTGCAGGATCGCTTCAACGACCTCGTTTTCGCGGTGCCGACGCGCGTCTACGCGCGACCGCTGCCGCTGGAAGTAGGCCGCGCCATGACGCCCGGCACACTGGAGCTGGAGCTCACCTTTGCCGGATACACCAACGAAGGCGGTGGCAAGGTGCAGGGCAGCTATTCGAAGAACGGATCGCGGTTCATCATCGCTTCGCATGGCTACTCGGGTCCGGATGGCGGCGAGCTGCCGCATCGTTTGCGCGTGAGCCTCGCCAATGGGCAGGTCAGCCAGCTCGTCGACGATACGAACGACAAGCCGATCAAGGCGATCCACCTCGATCCCGCGCGCATCGCCACGCTCTACGGCGCGCAGCAGGAAGAGCGCCGCATCGTCCGCCTCGAAAACGTGCCGCCGCTGCTTGTGCAGGGCCTGCAGGCCGTCGAGGATCGCGACTTCAACCATCACATCGGCATCGACTTCTCCGCCATCGCGCGCGCCTCGCTGGCCAACCTTCGCGCCGGCCACGCCGTGCAGGGTGGTTCGACGCTGACCCAGCAGCTCGTGCGCAACCTGTTCCTCGACCGCAGCCAGAACATGTTGCGCAAGGTGAACGAAGCGATCCTTTCGGTGTTGATGGAAGCGCACTATTCGAAGGGCCGGATCCTCGAGGCTTATGTCAACGAGGTGTTCCTCGGCCAGCAGGGTAGCCAGGCCGTGCACGGTTTCGCTGCCGGTGGCGAGTTCTTCTTCGGTCGTCGCCTGGAAGACCTGCGACCACAGGAGATCGCCCTGCTCGTGGGCCTGGTGAAGGGGCCGAGCTATTACGATCCGCGCCGCTATCCGGATCGCGCGCTGTCGCGGCGCAACCTTGTGCTGCAGCAGTTCCACGATACGGGCCTGCTCGACGACGCGCAGACCAAAGCTGCGCAGGCCACGCCGTTGGGTGTCGCCGACAATGCACAGTTGCCGCACAACCGATTCCCCGCTTTCATGCAGTTGGTCCGGTCGCAGATCACCGCCGATTTCGATGAAGCGGCCCTGCGTGACGGCAGCCTCAGCATCTTCACCACGCTCGATCCGGCCGCCCAGCTCTACACGGAGCAGGCGATCCTGACCACCGCCAAGTCGCTGGGTAAGCGTGGCGCGGCCGCCCAGGCCGCTGCCGTGGTCACCGACACGGCCAGTGGCAATGTGCTGGCCATGGTCGGCTCACGCGATCCGGGTGACCAGGGCTTCAATCGTGCGCTGGATGCGCGCCGTTCGATCGGCTCGCTGGTGAAGCCGCTGGTGTATCTCGTCGCCTGGTCGCAGCCGGCGAAATGGTCCCTGGCTACGATCGTCGACGACACGCCGGTCAACATGACCCAGCCCGACGGCAAGCCCTGGACTCCGCAGAACGACGATCGCGAGATCCACGGGCAGGTGCCGATGCTCGACGCGCTGGTGCATTCGTGGAATCTCGCCACGGTGCATCTGGGCTTGCAGGTCGGTGTTCCACGGATCAAGGGTTTCCTCGAATCCTTCGGTCTTGAAGACGTCAACCCGAGTCCGTCGTTATTGCTCGGTGCGATCGACCTGTCGCCGTACCAGGTGGCGCAGCTCTACGAGTACATCGCTGCCGATGGCCACGCGCTGCCGCTGATTGCGGTGAGCGGCGTCATGGACAACAAGGGGCAGGCGATCAAGCGCTACGAGGTGAAGGGCGGTGAGGGTGAATACCAGGAAGCCACGCGCCTGACCACGTGGGCCATGCAGCAGGTGGTCAACAGCGGTACCGCCGCTGCCATCGGCAACTCAGCGCTGGGCTCGCTTCATGCCGCCGGCAAGACCGGCACCAGCGATAGCCAGCGCGACAGCTGGTTCGCCGGCTTCACGGGCGAGCACCTCGCGGTGATCTGGATGGGTCGCGACGACAACAAGCCCACCGGGCTCTATGGCGCCACGGGCAGCATGCGTGTGTGGCAGGAGCTGTTCCGCAAGCTGCCGACGCGTGCGTTGCCGGCGGCGCCGGGCCAGGGCCTCGAAATGGCCTGGGTAAACCCCCAGACCGGCAAGCGCACGGACCCCTCCTGTCAGGGTGCCCGGCAGTTCCCGTTCGTGTCCGGTTACGTGCCGGATGCCGAGGAGGGCTGTTTCTGGCAGCAATTCAAGGGTATGTTCGGCGGCGGTGACGCCCAGCCGGCGCCGCCCGTTCCCAGTAATCCTACGGATTGACCCATGCATCGCCTTCGCTTTTGTGCCATTGCCGCCGTCGCGCTTGTCGCGGCGTGCAGCCAGCCCGCCCCGCCGCAGGCTACCCGTCCCAGCAAACCCGCCTACGACCTCGTCGCCCAGATCCGCGCTGCGGGTGAGCGCGAGAAGTCGGCGATCGAAGTCGCCCCGTTACGCGATCCTGGCGTGCAGGGCCTGGAAAAGGCCGCCCAGGCGGACGAACAGGCCGGCCGCTATCCGGACGCGGATGCCAAGCTCGTGCAGGCCCTGAAGATGGCGCCCCAGGCGCCGGAACTGATCCAGGACCGCGCCGAAGTGGCAGTGCGCATGCAGGATTTCCCGCTGGCCGAGAAGCTGGCGAGGCAGTCGTTCGACATGGGCCCGAAGTCGGGCAGCCTCTGCGCGCGTAACTGGCAGACCATTTACGAAATGCGCATGCAGGCGAACGACCAGACCCAGGCCATGGCAGCCCGGGCTGAGGTAGGGAAGTGCCATATTGCGGGGCCTAATCGGTTTTAATCGATTGGCCGGCTTTGTGTGGGAGCCGCTTCAGCGGCGATGCTTCTGCACAGAGCATCGCCGCTGAAGCGGCTCCCACATTAGTCAGCGGGCCCGGACAACCCGCCCGTGCTCATGCACGGTATCGACCAGTACCTTCACGTTTTCCGGGTCGACTTCGGGCGTGATGCCGTGTCCGAGGTTGAACACGTGTCCGGGGTGGTTGCCGAACGAATCCAGTACCGCCCGTGCTTCGCGCGCCACGATCTCCGGGGAGGTGCGTAGCACCGACGGGTCGAGGTTGCCCTGCAGGGCAACACGATCGCCGACGCGGCGGCGCGCTTCGCCGATGTCGATGGTCCAGTCCACGCCGAGGCCGGTGCAGCCGGTATCGGCGAGGGCTTCGAGCTGGCCGCTGGCGCCCTTGGAAAACAGGATGACCGGAAGGTCGCGGCTGACCGGGTCGGCCTTCAGTGCCTCGACCACCTGCGCCATGTAGCGCAGCGAGAAGTCCTTGAACGGCGACGGGCCGAGCAGGCCACCCCAGGTGTCGAAGATCATCAGTGCCTGCGCACCGGCGTGTGCCTGGGCAACCAGGTACGCGGCAACCGAGCGGGCGATGGTGTCGAGCAGATGGTGGGCGAGGGCGGGCTCGTTCCAGGCAAGTGCCTTGACCCGCGCGAAGTCCTTCGAGCCTTCGCCTTCGACCATGTAGCAGGCCAGCGTCCACGGGCTTCCGGAGAAGCCGATCAGCGGGACGCGGCCATCGAGTTCCTTACGGATCAGGCGCACGGCGTCCATGACGTAACGCAATTCGCCGTCCATATCGGGCACGACGAGTTTCTCGATCGAGGCGGCATCGCGCAGCGGGCGTTCGAAGCGCGGGCCTTCACCCTGCGCGAACGACAGGCCCAGGCCCATCGCGTCGGGAATGGTGAGAATGTCGGAGAAGAGGATCGCCGCATCCAGATCGAAGCGCGCGAGCGGCTGCAACGTGACCTCGCAGGCGTACTCGGGATTCGTCGCCAGGCCCATGAAGCTGCCGGCTTTCGAGCGCGTGGCGCGATATTCCGGCAGGTAGCGTCCGGCCTGGCGCATCACCCAGATCGGCGTGGTGTCGGTCGGCTCGCGGCGCAGCGCACGGAGGAAACGGTCGTTGCGGAGGACGTCAGCGGCCATGCGCGGACTCCTGACCCTGGCTGAACATCACTTTGAATCCTTTTTTGATCTGCGCATCGCGCGCTTTCTCGAAGGCGGCTTGGGCGGCGTCGCGTTCGAGGTAGACCTCGCGCTTCAGCGTCGTCTTGCCGCCCTGGATACCGGCTTCGCGGTATAGGGTCCAGCCGCCGAGGAGATCCTGCTCCAGCGTGATCTGGACGAAGCGGGGCGCTTCCGCGGCCGCTTCGGGCATGGTTTGCATGTAGATCCGCATCAAACGATCCGGGCTGGCGCAGGGCCGATCATTGTAGGCGGTCGCCCGGGGGTACGCACGGTATGCGTCAATCCAGCACGGCGAGCACGTCGGCGTCGTGCACCCCGGACACGATCTCCGCGCGGCCGATGCCACGCCAGAGGATCAGCCTGAGCGTGCCCGCGGTGTTCTTCTTGTCCAGACGCATCAGGTCGAGCAGGCGGCTGGCGGCGTGTTCGCGCGACGGCGTCGTCGGTAAGCCAAGGCGCTGGAGCAGGGCGGTGAGGCGCTGGGTATCCGCAGAGGATGCCATGCCCAGCTTCTCCGACAAGCGGGCCGCCAGCACCATGCCGATGGCGACGCCTTCGCCGTGCAGGATCTCGCTGTAGTTGCCAGCGGTCTCCAGTGCGTGCCCGAAGGTATGGCCAAGGTTGAGCAAGGCGCGCTCGCCTTGTTCGGTTTCGTCACGCGCGACGACGCCCGCCTTGTAGCGGCATTTGCGTGCGATCGCCTCGATCAGGATGTCGGGGTCGCGCCTCGCCAGTGCATCAGCGTGAGTTTCGAGCCAGAGGAAAAATTCCGGGTCGCCAATGGCTGCGCCTTTCACGATTTCGGCCAGTCCCGCGCGGTATTCGCGTTGCGGCAGTGTGGACAGGACGTCCACATCGGCGACGACGGCACGCGGCTGATGAAAGGCGCCGGCGAGGTTCTTGCCTGCGGGCAGGTTCACGCCCGTCTTGCCGCCGACCGACGAATCGACCATGGCCAGCAGGGTGGTGGGTACCTGGATGAAGTCGATACCGCGCATCCAGCAGGATGCGGCGAAACCGGCGAGGTCGCCGACGACGCCCCCGCCGAGCGCGATGACGCAGGCGTCGCGCGTGGCGCCGAGTTTGCCGAGGGCTTCGAGCACGTGGCCGACGTTGGCGAACGTCTTGTGTGTCTCGCCATCATCGATCAGGTAGGACGCCCAGGTCAGGCCCTCAAGCCCCTTCGCCAGCCCGGCGAGATAGAGCGGGGCGACGGTCGTATTGCTGACCACCAGCACGTGCCTGCCGCGAATTCGTGCACGCCAGCGGGCACTGTCGGCAATCAGGCCGGGGCCGATCCAGACGCTGTAATCGCGCCCGGCAAGGGCGACATCGACGGTTTCCATCAGCTGCGTTTCCAGTGGCGGTCGAGGAGGGCGATCGCACGCGGCGCGGCGTCATCGACGCCTTCGTGTCGCCCGCGGAAGATCAGGTCGGCCACTTCTTCGTAGAGGTGGTTGCGATCGTGGGCCAGGGTTTCGAGGCGGCCCCGGCGGTCGGCGCCGGCGATCATCGGGCGAAGGCGGTCGTGCTGCAGCCGATCAAGCTGCTCGTTCACTTCCACGCCCAGCATCAGCACAGTGCCGCGGCTCATCAGCAACTCACGGTTGGCGGGGGCGACCACGGCACCGGCACCGGTAGCGAGCACGATGCCGTCGCGCAGACTAAACTCGGCCAGGTGCTCGCACTCGCGCGCCCGGAAACCCGCCTCGCCTTCGCTTTCGAAGATCGCGGCGATCGTCATGCCACAGCGTGCTTCGATTTCCACGTCGAGGTCGACGAAGGGCAGGCCATAGTGCGCCGCGAGGCGCTGTCCGATCGTGGTCTTGCCGGCCCCCGTGGGGCCGACGAGGAACAGGTTGGGCGAAGGATTCATCGCACCCATGCTAGCAATAAGCCATCCGCAGAAGAACGAAACTGTCCTCATCGCTGGCGCCGGTGACGTCGGCAGTCGGGTGGCCCGGCGCCTCGTGGCGCAGGGAAAGCAGGTGTTTGCGCTGCGCCGGGGCGCCATGCCGCCGGACCCCGCCATACGCTGGCTGCGCGGTGACCTGACCCGCCCGGATACCTTGCGCGACCTGCCGAAGGTGGATGCCGTGGTTTTCGCGCCCACGCCGGATGCGCGTGACGAAGCGGCGTACCGGGACGTGTTCCTCGACGGTCTCCGGCATCTGATGGAGGCGCTTCCGGCAGTGCCGGGCCGTACGGTTTTCGTCTCCTCGACAGCTGTATATGGCGAGCACGCCGGCGAGTGGGTGGATGAGTCAACGCCGGTGGATCCACCCGGCTTCAATGGGCGCGTGCTCGTAGATACGGAAAGGTGGCTGGCATCGCGCGAGGTCGGTGGCGTGTCGCTGCGATTGGCGGGTCTCTACGGGCCGGGACGAACGCAACTGCTGGACCGACTGCGCGAGGGTAAGGTGTCCGTGCCGCGCGGCCGCAGCGTCTTCGCCAATCGCATCCACGTCGACGACGCGGCGGCGGCGATTGTGCATCTGCTCGCACTGGATGCCCCAGCGTCGGTTTACGTCGGTGTCGACGACACACCGTTGCCCGTCGACGAACTCTACGATTATCTCGCGGGCCTGCTCGGCGCGGCACCTCCGCCCGACGGTCCGGCCGCCGCCGGCATCGGCAACAAGCGTATGTCGAATGCACGCCTGCGCGAATCGGGATTCCAGTGCCGCTGGCCTGATGCGCGGATGGGTTACGCGGCGCTTCTTTAGCTACGCGGCGCTGCTCTGGCTTTCCTTCGATGGGGGCCGAGGCCAGCAACCTTGGGGGAGCGCTGCTGCGCAGCGGGTTTATTCACTATTCGCCGCTGAAGCGGCTCCCACAATAAAGGCATGGGCTCGCGAAGCGAGCTATCCGGTTTGATTGCGATCCGGATCGAGTGTCACGACAAGATCGGCCTTGGCCGGCAACGTAGCCAGCGCGTGGCGGCTCAGGCGCTCGTAGTGCTGGAGGAAGCGGGTCATTTCTTCCTCGTCCATGGCACGAGGCTCGCCCCGCGCGCGCAGCGGCCACTCGGCTTCGTCGCGCCAACGGGCGACGACACCCCAGGATGGCGCCTGCAACACCACCAGGGCGTCGAGGCGGCGCCAGACCGAGAGGTAATCGGCGAGCTTCGCGTTCACCCAGCGGCGCCAGAGGCCGTCGGAATCTTCCTCGGCTTCCAGTGTGTTGATCGGCTTGACCAGATCGGCCTCCGCCTGCGGCTCGAGGCCGAGGCACCAGCCTTCCAGGAGCACCAGCATGGGCGGTTGTGGGACTTCGGGCCAGAGCGGCAAGGCGTAGCGATCGTCTTGTCCCTTGTCGAAGCGCGGGATGGAAACGGGGCGCTCGGGAGCGGCCTTCTCCAGCGCATCAAGCGTCGAGGCGAGGAGAGCCAGGTCGTGGGTGCCGGGAACGCCTCGCGTGCGCAGCAGCGGATGAACCTCCCGGCCCAGCGACTCGCGCTCTGCCCGGGTCAGGTAGACATCGTCCAGGGAGAGCGACACCGCGGACCAGCCGCGTCGGCGCGCGGCGTCGATCAGTTCGGTCGCGAGCGTGCTCTTGCCGCTGCCCTGCAGCCCGGAAATGCCCAGGATGAATGGCGACGAGGCGTGCTCGACGGACGCGGCGAAACGCCCCAGGACCTGCTCGGCGAGCGTGATAGCATCGGCTGATTCCATACCGGCAAGCATAGCCCACCCATGCTGACTCCCGAGATCCTCGACACCTTCCGCGGCCTGCTCGATGAAGCGAAAGCCAGCGGCGATCGCGAACCCACCGCGATGAACCTCTCCACCGTGGACGCCAGCGGCCGTGTGCATTCACGCATCGTCCTGCTCAAGCACATCGACGAGAACGGCCTCGGGTTCTTCACCAACTACGAAAGCGCGAAGGCCGGTGAAATGGCCGCGCACGACCAGGTCGCCGTGTGCTTCCACTGGAAGCAGATCCGCGATGGCATCCAGGTCCGGTTTCGAAGGGCGCGTCAGCAAGGCCACCGCCGCTGAGTCGGACGCCTACTTCGTGCGTCGCCAGCGCGGCAGCCAGATCGGCGCATGGGCATCGAAGCAGAGCCAGGAACTGCCGGACAGGCAGACCTTCGAAGACCGCGTAGCGCATTTCGAAAAAGAATTCGAAGGCCGTGACGTTCCGCGTCCTCCGCATTGGGGCGGCTACATCCTTAAGCCGGATCGCGTCGAGTTTTGGTACGGCGCCGAGTTCCGCCTGCACGAACGCATCGTGCACGCCGAACACGGTACAAGCTGGACGAGCCGCCTGCTTTACCCCTGATACCTCACCGGAGTTCGCGATGAGCCGCGCCCAGCCCGTACAGCACATCGCGCAGACCACGTTTACCGTGCACACGCGCGGCCGCTCGCTCATCGAGATCACCGACCGACTCGCCGATGCTGTCTCGGCGAGCGGCGTCACGACGGGCATCGCCCACGTGTTCGTCCAGCACACCAGTGCTTCTTTGCTTATCGGCGAGAACGCCGACCCGACCGTGGTGGCCGACCTCGAGCGTTTTTTCGCGCGGCTCGTGCCCGACGGCGATCCGTTGTTCCGTCATCAGGACGAAGGTCCCGACGACATGCCCGCGCATGTGCGCGCGGTGCTTACCGGTGTTTCGCTCTCGGTGCCCGTGCACGGCGGGCGCCCGTTGCTGGGCACCTGGCAGGGCTTATTCCTCTATGAGCATCGCCACGAAGCGCATCAGCGCAAGGTCACGGTAACGTTATTGGGCCACTGACCGCGAGCGTCGATGTGAGCGCCCGGTAACCGAGAATCATCATCTGCACGGACAGCGCGACGGTGAGCGAACCGATGATCGTGCCGAACAGCTTGAACGGCAGCGGTCCGATACCGCGGATGATCGGGCCCGAGAACCGCATGGCCAGCAGATGGCAGATCATCACCAGTACAAGCATCGCAACGACGCCCAGCGTGCGTTCCATCGTGTGGCTCGATGCGAGCAGGCTTATGAGGCCTGCCAGGCCGTACGGTGTGACGATCATCGGCACGGCAAGGTCGAAGGCGCTGGGCACGGGCGGTCGTGCAGGCACCGTGCCTTCGGGCACAGGATGCGGCACGGGGCTCGCGGTGTACTGGTCCAGCACCGTCCGCAGCGAGACCAGGAAGAAGATCACTCCACCCGAGAGCAGCATCGCTGGCAGCGAGATCTGCCAGTTACGCTGGAGCGCCAGGCCGACGAAGCCCCCGATCAGTACGGCGATCGTGGCCAGCGCAGTGGTCTTGTACGCGAGGCCTCTGCGCGTGGCCGCATCGAAGGTCTGCATGCGGGCGTAGTAGGCGAGTGGGGTCTTCAGCGGCGGCCCCATGACGATGAAGAGCAGGGTGAACACCTGCGTAAGACTCAGGAGCTGTGCGCCCTGTTCGCCGCCCGCGTCGACAGCGGTTTGCAGGAAGGCAATGACGGTATTCACGATGACGCCTCCGGTGCGATGTCCGCGACGCAGCGAAAACCGATGTGGCTGGTCGATGTGTCGATGGGGTGCGGATAGCGCGCGGCCGGACGGTAGCGTTGGCAGTAATTGGCCGCACACAGGTGCGATCCGCCTTTGAGCACGCGCCGCGGAATGGCGGGGCCTGCCGTGCGCGGATCATGGCTCTGCTCCATGCCGCCGCCTCGGGGATTGGCGGGCACGCAGCATGCCTTCTGTACTTCGGCCACGTGGCCGGCCCGGTACCAGTCGGACGTCCATTCCCAGGTATTGCCGATCATGTCGACCAGTCCATAACCGTTCGGTGCGTAGGACCCCACCGGCGATGTTCGCTCAAACCCATCGGCGGCGGTGTTCTCGTACGGGAATCGCCCTTGCCAGTAGTTCGCGAGGAAGTGGCCCGCGGGCTCGAGAAAGTCGCCCCAGGCGTACTCGGCATGATCGAGCCCCCCACGTGCGGCGAACTCCCACTCGGCTTCGGTGGGCAGGCGTTTGCCTGCCCATGCAGCGTAGGCCTCGGCGTCCGATGCCGTGACGTGCACCACGGGGTGATCGTCGAGATTGTCGAGGTTGCTGTCGGGGCCGGTAGGGTGTCGCCAGTCTGCCCCCAGCACGAACCGCCACCAGTATTCGATCTGCATCGGTACGGGGCCCTCGGGTTGCACGAACACCAGGGATCCGGGGTGCAGCATTTCGGGCAGCGCCCCAGGATAGTCTTCGGCGCGCGGGGGGATCTCGGCAAAGGTCTTATAGCCCGTCGCTTCCACGAAGCGGGCGAACTGCGCATTGGTGACGGGTGTGCGGTCGATAAGGAAGGCATCCACGCGAACACGGTGCACCGGCTGTTCTTCGGGATAGAAGCGTTCCGAGCCCATACGGAACATGCCGCCTTCGAGCCGGAACATGTCGTCGTGCCGCGGAGTGGCGGGATAACGGTGTGCCGGATGTGCGAGGGCCATGGTCGCTTCCCTGAAGTAATAAGGACCCGCTCGCCACGTTGACGGCAGGGCACCGGGGGTGGTGGTGGCCTGTTCCGTGTTCCGCCTGCCGTGGCGAACGGGGAAAAGAATGTCGGCCTTCATGCTCGCGCGTCGACGGTGGCCCTGCGACCGAGGAACTACGGTTCCCGCTCAAGTAGATTTACGGAGTGTCGCGGTAGCCGATGCGTACCGAGCACGACACATACGCATCGCCACGAAGGGCGGCGTGGACAGCGTCCAGGAGGTCCTCGCCTGCCGAGGCTTTGACCACGTAGGCGGCGCCAACCGAAAGCGCCTTTCGCGCGATCCCGGCGTCGTCGTGGCAACTCACGAATATCACAGGCAGCCCGGGACAACTCAGGGCGAGGCGACTCGCCGCCTCGAGGCCATCCATGACGGGCATGGCGATGTCCGTGACCACAGCATCCGGTCGCAGGATCTCGACAAGGGAGATAAGCGCCGCTCCGTTCGCCACCACGCCGACCACGTCGAAATCTTCGCGAAGCAGGCGTTCGATCTCGTGTGCGGTCTGGGGATGGTCATCCGCCAGGACAACGCTGGGTCTGAAACGTGTGTAGGGCGTGTCGTCCATGATTCACACTCTCCGCGTCTCAGCGGGTGCGAGCCAGCGTAAAGGCACGCGACTACCGCTGCGTATATCTACTTCCGTGTACCCCGCTCAGAACAGCAGGCCGAGGTCCTCTGATCGCCGTACCAACTCGAGCGTGCTGTGCACGTCCAGTATCTGCATGATGGTGTACTTGTGCGCTTCTACCGTGCGTACCGAGAGGCCGAGTTGCGCGGCGATCTGCTTGGAGCGCAGGCCCGACCCGACCAGACGCAGCACTTCGCGCTGTTTGGGAGTGAGTTCGTGCAGGTCAGCCATGCGTCCGCGCAAATATCGCGCTCCGAGGGAGGGCGTGACATACGTCCCACCGGCCAATACCTGGCGCAGGGCACTAAGCAGCTCGTCGCCGGCGGAAACCTTGAGCACATAGCCGTTTGCGCCAGCGCGCATGGCCGAGGCCGCGAGGGCAGGTTCGGCATGCATCGTGAGAAACACGAAAGGTGTGCTGTTGCCGCGGGCACGCAGGGTCTTGAGCACATCCAGCCCGTTGCCGCCGGGCATGTTGATATCGGACAGGATCAGGTCGGGTGTTTCACGTTCGACGACATCGAGCAGGCTGCGACCATCCTGGGCCAGGGCGACAAGCTCGAAGTCGTCATCGAGCAGCCGCTCGATGCCTTCGGCGACCATGCGGTGGTCGTCGGCGAATACGATGCGAGGTAGGACGTCGCAGGTCAATTCGTTTCCAACGGAATGCGCAGGCATAAATCCACTCCCTTCCCCGGTGCGGTACGTAATTCAAAGCTGCCCCCCAGCAGCTTCACGCGTTCGTTCATGCTGATCAGACCGATCCCCGGGCCCGATGACGGCAACTCGGCGGGATCGATACCCTTACCATCGTCGAAGATCCACAGCGACGCAAGGTCGCTGGTTACCGACGCCTTGATCGTCACCTGGCTAGCCTCGGCATGACGAAGCGCGTTTGCCAGGGCCTCCTGCGTGACGCGATAGAAGCACAGCGCGATATCCGGCGACAGTACGTCGATGGCCCGGTCCGCGATGAAGACCACGTGCGGTGCACGGGGCCGGCGCGACGTATGACACAGGGCTTCAAGCGAATCCCGCAAGCCGGCATGGTGCAGGCAGCTTGGATGAAGCTCGTGTGACAACTGGCGAACATCCTCCGACAAAGCGATCACCTGGTGCTGGATGTGATTCACCTCTGCCTGTATCGCGGGTGGTACACGTCGGCGCAGGGAGCTCAAGCCGATCGAGGCCGCCGCCAGGCGCTGGTTGATGTCATCGTGGAGGTCGCGCGCCAGCCGGGCCCGCTCCTGCTCCTGGGTGGCGATGATACGGCCGGTCATCTCGCGTAGTTCGTCGTGGGCATAGCCGAGCGCGCGGCGGCTGGCGAAGCGCTGCTCTACCACGACGCCCAGCGTCAGGGCGGATAGCGCTGCGGTGATCGTCCACAGCTGCAGGGCCAGCGTGGTTTGCTGCGGCGTGGATGCCATGAACGGACCGTGTCCGCTTACGCTCAGGTGGCCGGCCATGATCACGATGATGAAGACCGCGATGGAACTGCCGGTCATCTGCGCCCGGATGATCGCGGCGATGATGATCGGTGCCGGCGCAAGGCAAAGCACGGGTACGAGCTCCGCGTGCTGGCCATAGCCGTACCAGACCACCCCGAGCAGGGCGATGGAAACCACCATGAGCAGGAAGAAATCGGTGGGAAGGCGCGGCTCGTGGCGTACCGCGGCCTCCGGGCTCCGCACGCTTATCCACACGGGGACGTACAGCACGTAACCAAGGGCATGGGCGAGCGCGATGTTCGGCCAGTCGCTGAGCACCGTCCCGCGGAACGACGTGTAGTGGCTGGCGTGTTCGATGAGCGTCGCGCAGGCCGCGGGTAGCGCGAACACCGCGACCGCGGCGAAGACGTAGAGCCGCGTGAAGTCTTCCAGAGGCGGCGCATAGGAGGGAACGAGCTGCAGCAGCCACGCGGCCACCGGAGTAAGCAGCACCGCCGGCGACACCACCAGGGCTGTATCGGTCAGCGGCAGACCAAAGGCCACGCCGGTGGCCACCAGGCCGAGCAGGGCGGCGCCCATGAGCGCGAGCCAGGAGCGCCGCGGCACGGCAAGCAGGGCGCCAAGGAGCACGGCGCCGGGGAACCAGACGATGTGCGTTCCGCCCTGGTGGCTCCACAGGGCGGCGGACAGCAACTGGGCAGCGATGACGCCCGCGAAGACGCCCCCACACCAATGGGTTACGTTGTGCTTCGATGCCAACGCCTGCGTCATTGCTTCTCCCGCCACCCCCGCAGGGGTAGCCCAGACCAGCTGTCGTGACAGTCAGGGGCGGCCCCCGCCGCACCCCCGGTCGACTATACGCGTGCGATACCCGCTTGGGGTGTATGCCATCTGGACGGCCGTCTCATTCCTGTCTAAGTAAATCTGCGCAGTTACCTGGTCCTGTTCTTCGCTGCCCCTCGGCCGTTCCGCGGACGACACTTCGGAACCGATGCCGACAAGGGCAAACCGCATGCGCCTGTCCATTCCATGGCTGCCGATACTGGCACTCGGCCTCCTCGCGTGCGTGACGACAGCGCACGCCGCGCCGCGCGACCCTTCGCCCTGCGTCGGCCTGGTGCTCGGCGGGGGCGGGGCGCGTGGTGCCGCCCATATCGGCGTGATCCAGGTACTGGAGCGCGAGCACATTCCGATCTGTCGGATCGCGGGCACCAGCATGGGCTCGATCGTCGGCGGCCTTTACGCCGCCGGGTACAGCTCCGACGAGATGGCCAATGTCATCGGCCAACTCGACTGGAAAGACCTTTTTTCAGACGATCCCGACCGCGTCGAAGAGCCGATGCGGCGAAAAGATGCCGATTATCGCTATCTGCTGAACTTCGAAGTTGGCTACAAGAATGGCCATATCGTTACACCCGCAGGCGTCGTCCAGGGCCAGAAGCTCCTCCTTCTCCTGCGCCGCCTGTTGATCTCGACCTGGAATGTGAGCGACTTCGACAATCTCTCGATACCGTTCCGCGCGGTGGCCACCGATATCGTGGCGGGGAAGCCCGTGGTTTTCGCGCACGGCGACCTCCCGCTGGCGATCCGCTCCAGCATGTCGGTTCCCGGGGCATTCGCGCCCACCAATGTCGATGGCAAGCTCCTCGTCGACGGTGGCCTGATGGACAATGTGCCGATCGACGTAGTGCGCGAGATGGGCGCAGATCGCCTCATCGTGGTGGACGTCGGCTCGCCGCTGGCCGAGCAGTCGACCCTGACCAATCCGGTGGCCCTGCTCAACCAGATGGTCAGTGCGCTGATGGCCGAGAAGACGGCGCGCCAGCTGGGCGCCCTGCAGGACAAGGACATACTCATCCGTCCTGCCCTGGGCAACCTAGGGGCGGGAGAATTCAACCGGGCGCAGGAGGCCATCGCGATAGGCCGCGCTGCTGCAGAGGCGGCGCTCCCACGCCTGCGTGCACTCACCGCGTCGCCGCCGGCGTGGCAAGCCTTCGAGGACACTCACCGGCAGCGCGAGTTCGATCCGAAACTCGTTGCCTTCATCGACGTGGATACCAAGAGCACGCACAGCGGCACATTCGCGGGTAGCCGTCTGCAGCCGGAGGTGGGCAAGCCCTTCGATCCCAAGGATGTCGAAGCACGTATCGGTACCATCTATGGGCAGGGTAGCTACCAGCAGGTCGACTATCACCTGGTGGAGCGGGGCGAGGATCGCGGTATCCGCCTCACGCCCGTCGACAAATCGTGGGGACCCATCTACGGCAAGATGGGCTTTCAGCTGGATGACGATTTCAATGGCCGCAGCGAGTATCTGATCTCCGCCGAGATCACCGCGACCAATCTCAACGACAGTGGTGGCGAATGGCGGAACACGTTATGGAGCGGTCGCATCGGCGGCATTCGCTCCGAGTTCTACCAACCGTTCGGGCAGGGCGCTACCGCGTACGTAATGCCGTTCGCCGTGCTGCGTAACGAAGACATACCCGTCTTCGACCACGGCGCGACGCACCAGCTGGCCGAATACCGAATCCGGCGCAGCATTGGTGGCTTCGAGCTTGGTTGGACACCTGCGTCCTACTGGCGGGTGTCGACGGTATTCACGCGCGGCCGCGACAACGGAGACCTGCGCGTCGGTTCACCGACGACCTTCCCGAGTGGTATCTCCGATTTCGCCTCTGCGGGAGCCAAGGTCGACTGGGACAGCCTGGATAATGCGGCATTCCCGACGCGCGGTGCGCACGTCAATCTCGAGTACGACATGTACCGGCCGGTCCTTGGCGGTGATGTCAAAGGGGACGTCGCGCGCGTTGTCGCCGACTGGGTGCCGGACTGGGGCATGAGCACCGGACGCTACCACCTGCTGTTCGGCCTGCGTGCCTCCAGTGCGATAGACAATTCCAACTTCTTCGAGGGCCAGGGCTTCCTCGGCGGCTTCCTCAACCTCTCCGGTTACAGTGAAAGGTCGCTCCACGGTAACCAGTCGTTTCTCGGGCGAGCGGTGCTTTATCGTCGAACGGGAAACCTCGACGCCCTGTTCTCCACGCCCATCTTCATCGGCATGAGCCTCGAGGCCGGCAACACATGGCAGAACAAGAACGACGTCAGCATGGGCTCGCTCATCTACGCGGGAAGCATCTTCGCGGGCGTGCAGTCTCCCCTGGGTCCGGTCTTCCTCGGCCTGGGCCACGCAGCAGGTGGACACACCGCTGTCTACCTGAGCTTCGGCTCACTACTGCGCCCCAGACTGTGAGTCCGGTAGTTTTACCTACGCGCATAGGGTGAAAGTTCGCTTATCGAAAGGCCGGACGGGCAGCACTCTGCAGGTAACCGTCATCGATGCCGGATCGTGATCATGAATCGTCGAATCGCCTTTGTCCTGATTGCCGCGATCCTCACGCCCGTGACTGCGAACGCGACGGAGAGCGCGTTGGGAAGGTCGATCACGGGCGCGCAGATCACGCCGTACGTGGGCATCGTACCGCCGACACCCGGACTGAATGTCTCGGTGAGCTACATAAACTACGACGGCAACATCGGCGGCAGCCGGTCCGTGCCGATCGGTGGCACCACCGCGTTGAACCTGCACGCCAAGCTCGATCTATACGCAGCGACGTTCGCGTACATATGGGACACGGGCAAGGGCCGCTGGAACTTCGCCAGCATGTTTACCGTGCCATACATCCGGCCCACGGCATCGGCGTCGCTCTTTGTCGGTCAGCGCGCAGGTGCGGCCAACGATCGCGCCTCTGGTCTGTTCGACCTGTACTTCGCGCCCGTGATCGCCAGCTACCACGTGAGTGAAGTCGAGCATTGGTCGTTCGGCGTCTACATCTACGCGCCCACCGCGGACTATTCAAAGGACCGCCTGGCGAACAAGGGTCTCAATGTGTGGACCTATTCGCCGGCTGTGGGCTACACGCACCTATACGACAAAGGCTCGTTCGAAATCAGCGCACTCGCCGGCGTGGATTTCTATTCGAAGAACCACGACACCGGCTACCAGAACGGAGCCGTCTTCCGTCTCGACGTGCTGGCGATGAAGCGGACCCCGAGCGGCTGGGGCTTCGGTGGCGTGCTTGGTATGCTTCGCCAGCTCGACGACGACAAGGGCGCCACCGCGGACCGGCTCAATGGCTTCAAAGGCCGGTCATACGGCGCAGGCCCCGCCCTCGCTTACAAGAAGTCTTTCAGCAAGGAAAGCAGCATCGATTTCACCCTTCGCTGGGTCAAGGAGTTTGATGTGAAGAATCGCATCAAAGGCGAGCCACTCGTGCTGAACATGACGCTAGCACTTTAACGGCGATGCATCATCCGGCGGAGGGCTCACCCCTGGCGGTCGACATCGTCGTCGCCGATCACCACAGGGTGGTGGCCGAAGGTGTTTCTGCGCTGCTGACCCCCCATGTCCGTTCCGTGGTCCTCGTGTATTCGGCGGCGTCGCTGCTCGAGCGCCTGACGCCAGGCATGCTGGTCGTCGGCGACATCGATCTGCCCGACATGCCAGGACTCGAGCCGCTGCGTCGCGTGGCGGACCGTCGGGATGGCAGCCGGTTCATCGCGCTCTCCGGGCACGACGAACCATTGATCGTTCAGGACGCGATGCAATCGGGTGCGTGGGCCTATGTACTCAAGCAGTCACCTCGTAGCGAGCTTTTGGACGCAATCAAGGACGTGCTGGGCGGTCATCGCTACGTCAGTCCTGGATTGATGGCCGCGCTGGTCAATGCGCCACCGTCGGTCCACCGCCTCACACGGCGGCAGCGCGAGGTGCTCGAGCGCATGGCCCACGGATTGCGGGCCAGCGAGATCGCCCTGGAACTCGGAATTTCGGTGCGTACGGTGGAGAGTCATCGCCAGTCCCTGCTGGATCTCTTCCATGTGCACAGCGGCGTGGCGCTGGTACGCGAAGCGATCCGGATGGGCCTCATTCGCGACCCGGGCGGCCCTTACACGGCGCCCCGCGATAGCGACACAGGTCAAAAAAACTTCTAACCCGAGGGAGGTCTCGTCATGAACTATCGTGCAGGCATCGTGGTCGCGTTGCTGTTGTCCGGGTGCGCGACCTACAGCGTCACCAACGAGTGGAAGGATCCTTCCTGGGCGGGGCCGCCGGCTTCGAACATCCTGGTGATCGGTGTTGCGCGGAGCGACACCATGCGCCGATTGTTTGAAGATACCTTCGCCCGCGACCTCGTCACCGCTGGCGTCCGCGCGGAAGCCAGCTACGCCGCCATTCCTCCCGGGCATGAGGGCTCAGCGAAACTGGGCGACGTGATCCGCAGCACGGGAAGCGACGCCGTGCTGGTCACGCGCATCCAGCGCGTCGAGGACCGGATCAACGTCACGCCGTCTGGCCCGGGGCCCGGCTACGGCGGCTTCTATGGTTGGTACGGCGGTGCCTGGGACAACACGCCGGAAGTGACGCAGACGACGGTCGTCACCCTGGAAACCAGCCTGTGGGACGTGCGCAGCCAGAAGCTGGTGTGGACCGTGACGACCCAGGGAGTCGCCAGGAACGATATTCCCAAGGCGACCACCGAGCTGTCGAAGACGCTGATTCCGAAGATGAAGGCGGACGGCGTGATTCGTTAGTCGAAGGGGCCGACATGGGCGGTCATGCTGATGATGGCCACGATGCCAAACATCAGCATGACCATCGCGATGAGCAGTGTGAGCGAAACCGGATAGGGTGTTTCGCCGTGGATCAGGCCTTCCTGCGCCATCGCGTGGCGCTCGGCGCGAAGGGCACGCATGTAGTGCAGGTGATAGATGATGCCGAGTACCAGCATGGCGATGCCCAGTCCGACGAGGGCAATACCGAAGTTGCGCGGGGCCGCACTCTCCTGCGGCAAGAGCTTCGCCGCGCGCAGGTGTTGAAAGAACTGCGCGATGGTGAAACCGAAGCTGATCAACGAGACCGACGTCCGCATCACCGACATCAGGGTGCGGTCGGTACTCATGCGGGTGCGCTGGAACGACATGCCGGTACGACGCGCCGAGAGCTCCACGGCAGGGTCGTTCTTGATGACGCCGTCGGCTGCAGCAGGGGCGTAATGGTAGTCGCTGGGTGGGGTATTCATTATTTCCAGTCTCCTCGTCAACGCCACGCGCTGCCTACCTGTACGTACCAGGCGTGGTCTTCGTGGCTCCAGGCCCAGTCGACGCCGGCATACAGACCGAGCGCGCTGGCAATGAGATAGCGGAACCCCACGCCTTTCGTCGTCTCGGTGGATGCGTCATCGAACGAGTTGTGTTTGCCCCAGGCCCGGCCTGCGCCACCGAAGGCGAGGGTGGCCCACCGTTTCGTCATGTTCCAGCGCAACTCGGCCTCGACCATGGCGACCGAACTGTCCTGGTAGCGGCCCTGGGAAATGCCGCGAAGGTCGATCGATGGCATCTGGTAGAACGGCACATCGCCCGGCGCCGTGCGGTAATCGGCGCGCAGGCCCAGCACCAGGCTCTTGCCGATGGGGATGTAGTCGAGCGCATGCGCGCGGTACGACTGGAAGGTGTTGTCGCTGCCGATGCCGGGCATGTAGAAGGTCGTGTCGACCATGGCAAGCAGGCCGCGCGACGGGGTCAGCGTATTGTCCCGCGTGTCGTACTCGATCACGGGACCGAAGCCGGACGCCTTGCTGGTGAAATCACGCGGTTTGAAGAACTGCCTGTTGCTTTCAATGTTGAGCCGGCTGTCCAGGTCCATGTAGATCCAGCGCACGCCGAAGTACAGCGGCGTATCGCCTACCCGGCGCTGCACCTGCTGGAAGGAGAAGTAGCCATCGAGGTTGTAGCCGATCTTGCGCGGCGCCAGAACGACTCCCTGGGTGTAATAGTCCAGGTTGATGGAAGCCTTGCCCAGGGCTGCTTTATAGCGCCACATGTCATCGCGGAAGTGGAACTCGCCGGCCATCGCAGCGCCCCAGGTCCCGTTCTGGGTCTTCGCGGCGCCGAACCCATAGATATCGGGCGGAATGCGTTCGCCCCGATCCTTGGACGCCTGCGATTGCTTTGCGGGACGGAAGAACACAGCAGCGGCACCGCCGCCATTTCCGACCGCAGGCTCGGTGATGATGATGGGCACGATGAGCGCACCCTTGTGCTGCAACAGCCAGCGAGACATGTCGATCGCATGGTCGTTCGGGTCGTGCATGAGCTGCCACACGGACTCTTTGGCGGCAGGCGCGCACACAGGGGCCAGTAGTATCAGCCACCCGCACACGAGGCGTGAGATCGTTGCGCTATGCATGAGTCGAGCTTTACCGGGCTAGCCCTGAAGGCACAGCGCAAACCTTCGTCAAACCGCTGGGTATTTCTACGTAAGGTGGTGGTCCGGTAGATTTACCTAGCGCCATGTGGGAACTACTACGCTTTGGAAGGACGTGCCGCTTGCGGATCATCGAATGCATCGAGGGAGGGTGCATCCATGCTTTGCTATCGCTGGGAACTTCGGCACACCATCGCGACATTTGCCCTTCTTTTTCTCTTCATTACCACCGGGCGTGCCCATGTCGATGGCGGGAGCGACGCGCTGCCTTCGTGGACAGACGGTCCGACGCGCGCGGCCGTCATCGACTTCGTCACCGCGGCGACCAGGCAGGGCGATCCGGGTTACATCGCACCGGAAGCACGCGTGGCCGTTTTCGACATGGATGGCACGCTCATGCCCGAGAAGCCGTTGCCGGGCGCCTTGTTACCGCTGGTAGCGGACGTGAAGACGGCCGTGGCCAGGCATCCCGAACTCAAGCAGCAGCCTGGCGTGGCGGCCTTGCTCACCGGCGATCTCAAGGGCCTTCAGGCGCTTGGTGAGAGTGGTCTTGCGCAGATCGTCGCCGCGGCGATCGACGGTCGCACCGCGGACGAGGTATCCGTCGACATGGCGCGCGAGGAGCGCGCGGCGCCCAATCCGCACTTCGGTCAGCCCTATACGAAGCTGGCCTACCGGCCGATGGTGGAGCTTCTGCGCTACCTCGAAGCCAATGGATTCCAGACGTGGATATGCAGCGGATCCCCGGTTGCCTATACACGCGGCATGTCACAGGAAGTCTTCGGTATCCCGCCCGAACGGATCATCGGCAGCTCGTTGCAGACACGTTTTGATGAGCGCGACGGCAAGACCGTACTGACCTACACCGGCAAGGTGGAGCACATCACCGATCGCGAGGGCAAGCCGCCGGTCATCCACCTGGCGATCGGCCGCAGACCCGTATTCGTCGGTGGCAATGTCGGTGGCGTAGGCGACGTGGCGATGATGCGCTACGCCATGGACCGCGGCGGCCCGTCCTTCGCCCTGCTGGTGAATCACGACGATGCCACGCGTGAGTTCGTGTACGCCGAGAAGAATGGCGATTCCCTCGCCGCGGCCACCCGTTACCACTTCCGCGTCGTCAGCATGAAGAACGACTGGAAGACCGTGTTCGATCCCTCAGTCACCCCACGTTCGCCGGCACCGTAAGCCATGTTCTCCGCGATGCCCCCCTGGCTACTGAGCCTGTCCCTCCTCGTCGTGATGGTGATCGGGCGCGAAGCCGGTCACTTCATCCACCAGAGGCGTCGGCCAACCGGCACCGACGTCGGTGAAGCGAAGGACGAGTTCACGCTCAGCGCAGTGCTTGGCCTGCTGGCGCTGCTTATCGGCTTCACCTTCTCGATTGCCCTGACGCGTTACGAGACGCGCCGCGTGCTGGTCGTAACCGAGGCGAACGCCATGGGTACGACCTGGCTGCGCTTCGACCTGCTCGAGCCCGAACAGCGCAGCCGTGCGCGCGACCTCATGCGCCAGTACGCTGCGGCGAGACTGGCCTATGGCCTTGCCGAAGACGTCCCCGAGATCGCACAGGCCAGCCAGCGTGCGGACGAGATACAGGTCCGTCTGTGGAACGAACTGGCAAGTGACGTAAAGCCCGACCGTACGACTCCCTTCGCGCAGTTTCTGTTGGGGCCTGCCAACGAAATGATCGATACCGCGGGCGAACGTACCGCGGCGGCGGCCGCACACGTGCCAACGCGGTTGTTCGGCACGCTTGCCCTCTACTGCATCGTGGCCGCCGGGCTCACCGGTTATCTGCGCGGTCTTTATCGCACCGCTACCACCCTGGTATTCGTTCTCGTCGTGCTCGCACTCGGTCTCGTGGCGGACCTCGACTCGCCAAAGCACGGACTGGTGCGCGTGCCGCAGGAGCCCATGGCCACCTTCCTGCGAAGTACGGATTAAGGCCTTCCTCTTACCCGGATTGACGGCATGAGTCTGCCAACCGACAAGCACGGACACGATTTCACCACCAGCGAAGGTCTTGCCCTGCAGCGGACGCGTTTCGCTGGGGAGCGGACCCTCATGGCGTGGGTGCGGACCTCGTTCTCGATGATTACCTTTGGCTTCAGCCTCGTGAAGTTCTTTCAGGTGCTGGAGAAGGGAAACACCGAGGGAGCGGATGTCGGCACGCACTACCTCGGCCTGGTCATGATCCTTGTCGGCATCGCTGCCGTAACCGTGGGGATATTCGAGCATTGGGGCTTGCTCAAGACGCTGCACGCGACCGATGGCAGTCGCCGTACCTCGCCCGCGCTCTACATCGGCCTGGTCGTCGGCGTGCTGGGTATATCCGCACTATCCGTAGCCATGCTGCGCGTGAGAGGTGGTCCATGATGTATCTCCTCAACAACGCGCCAGTAATTTTACGGTCGGCGTCGCCGTAGAAGCGCGGACGCGGGATCGACAGGGCGATGCGATAATGACCACCATCCCGCATCGTTTTTCCCGCCTGCGCAATGTTCGGCCCCTGTTTTTGTGATCGCCCCCACCCCGGGGGGTCACGCCGATCCACTTGCAGGCGGGATTTCTTTTATCCTCACCGAGCGTGCCATGACAACTCGTCGACCATCCCTCGTTACGTTCGCCGCGTCGGTGCTGTTGGCCGTGTTGTCGTTTCACGCACTTGCGCAGAACGGTGCCGGGGCGACCCTCGATCGCGCGACGCGAATGCTTCATCAGAAGTTCGTGACGGCGGATGTCGACAAGGACGGCTTCCTGACCAAGGAAGAGGCCGATAAGGGCAGCATGCCGACCACGGCGAAGTACTTTGCCGACATCGACACCAGTCACCGCGGCAAAGTCTCGGAAGCCGAAATCAAGAGCTTCCTGGTAAATCGCGCCGCCGATCGCGCAAAGACACCCTGACTCGCGTCGCCGTCAGAACAGCGCGTCGACGAGATGATCGACGATGGTGTTGAACGGTATCGCCGAGAGCCAGATCGGCGCGAAGGGCAGCACCGTGGCGACGATGACGGCCAGCAGGCTCTGGATGTCGTAGATGGCCTGGCGCATGGCGTAGACGTTTGCAACAACCGCATAGAGATCCGTGGTCGCCGAGAAGTCGGGACGCTCGAGCAGGTCGGCATCGATTTTCTTGGATTCGTCGAACCATCGGGTTTCAAATGCCTCGCCCGCACGGGACGCGAGGTTTCCGTAACGATAAACCCCCATGCGCCAGGCGACGACGAGCGCGCGGCTGAAGACGAGAGGCGGGCTGCCGAAAAGCAGCAGCATCACGAGGGCCGTGATGAACGGCGTGGCCTCGTGGCCCATCGGCGATGCGCCGGCGATGACCTTGTTGGCCAACGAGCCGGCGACGACGATGGCCACCGGCAAGGCCAGCGTGGCGAAGATCCGCGGCGAGCAGGCCAGGAACTGCAGGCCGCCTGCCTGGTCCGGGTGCGCCGGGACGAGGTAGAGACCCATGCGCGCCATGCGCCACAGGAAGCGAATCCAGACACCGAGGCGCCACAGCCAGGCCAGGATGAGACCCAGGAGTACCGGAAGGCTTACGCCCATGTGCCACCACCCGGCGCGCGATAAGCCCAAAGGGAAATCGCCGCGCTGCCACAGGGGTACGGCCGCCATGGGAACCATGATCGCCAGCAGGACCACGACGGCGTAGACGGCGGCGAACAGAAAGCCCGAGGGCCAGACGCCGGTGCTCAAACGACGGCAGCTCGCGAGAAGCACGTCGTATTCCGCCATCCGCGAAGGCGGCACCAGGTTGGTGGAAGCGAAGTAGCGCGCCATGGAATCCAGGCGAGGCAGCACGATGTAGTCGGCCGCGATGAACAGCGGCACGGCGAGAAGGAAGCGGGCGTGGACGGCGGCATCGATAAGAAAGGAAGCGAACGAGACGCGCGCGTTTCCCAGCATGGAGAGCACCAGCAGCGGCGCCCAGGTTACCGCGATGGCTATGCCGATACGGAGAAGAGCCTCACGCCGATCGTCGCCACTGACCACCCGAAGGCGCCGGAGCACCTCGACGTGTGTGGCTTCGCTGAAGAGTGGCCCCGTGCGCATGCGAGCTTCCAGGGTGTTATTTCGGGAAGAGAAGCGCGACGACAAACCGATATCCCCATCCACGTGGGCTGCTGTCGGTCTTGGCAGCCCAGTAGCGGATGCCTCCCGTGAAACTCACCGGTGTGCGTCCGAGCTTCGTGAGCTTGCCCACGGAAAAGTTGAGCGGTACGGCGGCCTGGTGTGCGTGCCAGTCGTACGTCGACTCCGCGTTGAGCGTATAGGTCCACGCCGTGGGCGTCGTGAACGAAGCGAATGGCTGGAGAAGCAGGCTGCTCAACGGCGGACGATCGCGATTGTTCTTGACGCTCGCCACGGACCAGATCTGGTTGGCAAGCAGGCCGAACGTGAACCCGTGGGTCTGCTTCAACATGACGAAGGTCGGCCCCAGTCCCCACTTTTTCGCGCCCAACAAGTCGTCCGTTGCCGTGGGTAAAAGAAACGCGGGCCCTACGCCCCAGATGATGCCGCCGGCGGTGGGTTGTTTCGGCGAAAAGAACAGGCTTTGCGTGATATCGCCCAGTCCCGACTGGCTACCCGAGCCCGGCGCGATATCGGCCTGGCTGGTCACCGGAAGAATCGTGCGCGAGATCATGTTCCAGTCATCGTTGATGGACACCGGAACGACCGGTTGCAGGTTCATCGTCAGCCGGTGTCCGCGCTCGTCGGCGCCTATCTTGCTGTCGTAGTTGAACTGGAACGGCACGCTCACAAGCGACGCCACCGGATTGGAGAGCTCCTGGGCTAGGTCGGCTGCGTCATTGCCTCCGGCATTGCCGGGAGCGGACTGTGCGAAGAGCCGCGTGGCGGAAGCTGTCAGCACCACGCCGATAACGAGCCCTGGAAATTTCATTGGCGTCCTCATTCGGGCAGTGCATCTGCGGGCAATCTGCGCATGGGACTGAAGCGTCTTGCATAAAAGCGAGGCGGACAATTGAACAACTACCTATGGCTGACTGGGTAGAACTACCCGTGTCCGCCTGCCCGAAACATTTCCCGCCACCGGAGTTATCGGTAGTTCTACTGATCGCGCAAAAGCGTTTTATCGGTAGCGCCTGAATCTGATGCGAGCAGCATGGAGAGGCGAACCGAGATCGACCCTTTTCTACCACCGGAGGATGTATGGCAACGGCAACCAAGAAAGCGAAACAACCCAATATCCTGGTGATCTGGGGCGACGACATCGGTTGGCAGAACGTCAGCGCGTACGGCATGGGCACGATGGGCTACACCACGCCCAACCTCGACCGGATCGGCCAAGAGGGCATCCGCTTTACCGACCACTACGGCCAGCCGTCGTGCACTGCGGGCCGCGCGGCATTCATTACCGGCCAGTATCCGATTCGCTCGGGCATGGTGACTGTCGGGCAACCTGGCGATCCGTTGGGCCTCCAGCCTGAGTCGCCCTGCCTCGCGGAGGTTCTGCTCGAAGCAGGTTATGCGACCGGCCACTTCGGCAAGAGCCACCTGGGCGATCGCAACGAGCATCTTCCGACGAACCACGGGTTCCAGGAGTTCTTCGGCAATCTTTACCACCTGAACGTTTCCGAACAGGAAGAGCAACGCGATTACCAGAACTTCGCGAAGGCCTATTCGGGCAGCGCGGACGCTTACGCGAAAAAGTTCGGTGCCCGTGGCGTCATCCATTCGCTGGCAACGAAGAAGAACGATCCGACCGTCGACCCGCGCTTCGGCGTCGTGGGCAAGCAGAAGATTACCGACACCGGGCGTCTGCACAAGGACCGCATGGAAGATTTCGACGCAGCGGAAGTGATTCCCCGTGCGTTTGAATTCATCAAGGAGGCGACCGACGAGGGCAAGCCGTTCTTCGTCTGGCTCAATACCACGCGCATGCACCTGTATACGCGACTCAATGAGAAGTGGCGCTACGCCGCGGAGAACTTTACCTCGGAAGCCGACTTCCACGGCTCGGGCATGCTGCAGCACGACCACGACATCGGTCTGGTGCTGGACTTCCTCAAGGAGAACGGGCTGGAGGAGGATACGATCGTCTGGTTTTCGACGGATAACGGCCCCGAGCATTCGTCATGGCCGCACGGTGCGACGACGCCCTTCCGCGGCGAGAAGATGACCACGTACGAGGGCGGCGTGCGGGTCATTTCGATGTTGCGCTGGCCGGCGCAGATCAAGCCGGGCCAGGTCCTCAATGGCATCCAGGCGCACCAGGACATGTTCACCGGCCTTGCGGTAGCCGCGGGGGTAACTAATGTCGTGGAGAAGGTGAAAAAAGAGAAGAAGCAGTACCTCGATGGGGTCGACAACCTGGACTACTGGACGGGCAAGTCGAAGACATCCCATCGAAACCATATCTTCCACTACAACGAAAGCAAGCTGACCGCACTTCGGATGGGCCCGTGGAAGTGGCATTTCTCACTCACCGAAGACTATTACGGCAACATTTCCGGGCGTAGCAAGCCGCTCGTCTTCAACATTCGCATGGACCCCTTCGAGTCCTACGACACCAGCGACTCCTACGGGCATCTCCTGCAGAAGATTTCCTGGCAGACAGGGCCGCTCGGCGAACTCATGCAGGAACACCTGAAGACCCTGGCCGAATACCCACCGGTGCAGGGCGGCAAGTCGTTCGACATGTCGAACGTCGTGGAGCAGTTCATGAGTCACGGGCACGACTAGGATACGGATCCCTCCATGGAAACCTCCTTTAGTGCGCACTCGCTGATTGAAGCCGCCGCCCTCGGTATTGAGCTGCTGGCGACGGCTTTGATCATCGTGGCTATTCTTTTTGCGACGGCGATCTACCTGGGTGGTTACCTTCACCCGGGTTCGGATCCCTACGCGCGATATACGCGATACAAACAGCGACTGGGCAGGGGACTATTACTCTGCCTCGAAATCCTCGTTGCCGCCGACATCGTCCGCACGATCGCCCTCGACACCACCTGGGAGAGCGTGGTGTCGCTCGGATTGCTGGTTGTCATCCGCACCCTGTTGAGCTGGTCGCTCATCCTCGAGGTGGAGGGAAGGTGGCCCTGGCAGGATGAGCGCCGCGAACGCGGCCGTGCCGGCAACGGTGGTCATGACCCGGACCAGCCGGTCTCCTAGCGTCCTGGTACGCCTGCTCAGCTTCGTTGCTTGTGAGCATCCGTCGGCAGTCCCGCATTGAGCCGCTTGAGTTCCAGCCGCGCGGATTCCACGGCTTCGTCCTCAGCGGCTTCGACATAGCTGTGCACACGTTTGCCGACGATGCGCGCGACTTCTTTCCCGTCGGCATCCCGGATGATCGCGTCCGCGGAGAAGCACGAAGCGCCGACGTCGCTTTCGTGACGGACGCAGCGCACTTCGTACGAGTAGTCGAGTTTGACCTTGCGCATGGTGTTGTACCTCAGGGCACGTTCTCGATCATTGGGTATCTCCTGCGGCGGTCGGGCCGTCGGTCGGCACTTCGGTCCAGCTGGAGTCCGGATCGAAGCGAGTGATCGATGCAGCAGCGTGCTCCGTATCCTTACCCAGGTTCTTCTCGAAGACCTGACCGTCATGACTGATCTCGAAGCTCATCACGCCGGTTTCGCCATAGCGCACCGGCCATGCGATCAACGCGAAGCCGTTAGCCAGCACCTTGCCTTCCATGTAGTTATAGGCGCCCCCGGGTGCCGATGGCCCCTGCGCCGTGAGGATTCGATAGTGATAGCCGTAGTAGCCGCCACCCGTGGGTGGCGTCACGAAGTAGGGCCCCAGCGGGCTCTCGGGTGAGCCTTCCTGCGGGTCCCAATACAGGCCGTCGTGTTTGCCGGGCGTGCTGATCAGCTTGCTCGCGTAATGCGGAACGGCATCCTGGTCATGCACGCTCGAGGCGTAGTCGCGTTGTGCGTCGTAGTACGCAAGCAGTGCCTGTGGGACCGAGCTTTCGTTGTGACCGATCTGTTGCGCGATGATTTCGTCATGGCCAGCTTTGGTGTCGAACGACCAACCGCTTGCGCCTTTCACCAGCGGAATCGGCAGCACCCAGCCTGCACTACCGACAGCGAGGTGGTTGGTGTTTCCTTCGGTGACAATCTTGTGCGAGCTGTCGTAGTCGGCGACGAAGGCATCGACATCGTCACGATCGACGCCGTCGGTCGGGATGTAGGTACGCCAGTCGTCGCCAAGCACCTTGGCGAGCGCCGGTTGGTCGTGCGCCCGCAACGCGGTGACGAGCGCTTCGGACGCGGCATCCGGCGTGGGGTAGGTCGCCGCGGCCGCCCACGCGGCCAGCGTGACGAGCAGCGACGACGCCAGGAGGGACTGCGCAAATCGCTTGGTCGGGAATCGGGTCATGTCGTGCTCCTAGCGACGATGGAAGCCGCCGCCGCCACCGGCGCGTGCGGGGACTGGGCGATTGATCTGGCGTCCGGCAGCGGCACCACCGCGCTGGCTATGCAGGTTTTGCATACTGTGCTGGCCTTGTTGACGCTGCGCCGCGCCGTTACCGGGTGAACGCACGCCCGAGAAGGCATTGGCGCGCGCTTGTGAGGCGCCTGGCTGGTGTTGGATGCCACCGCCGTTGCCGCCAGGGCGGGTGAGACCACCTTCGCGGTTGGCGCCAGCGCGGGCATTACGCGAGCCATTGAAGGTCTCGCCGGGTCGCCGTGCCGAGGCTGCTGCACCACCACCCGTCGTGCGGTCGAAGCTTTGCATCGCTCGCTGCCGGTTGGCGTCCCGTCCGGACGACTGCCCACGGAACGCCTGTCTCTGCTGCGCACCGCCCACGCCCTGGTTGAAGCGCTGTTGAGTAGCGGAGCCGCGATACGGCGTACCGCGACGGTTGGCCGCGTTGTGATTCCAGTTGACGTTGCCGTTGCCGCTGATGTGGTGGTTGACGTTGATGTTGTTGTAGCGGTTCACATCGATATGCACGTCGTTATGGCCCCAGTCGCAGCCGCCCCACAACGAATTGGCGACAGCGATACCGGTCCCGAACGCGAGGCCGGCAGCGAGTCCCGTGGCGATCGGGTGGTAATAGCCGGGAGGCGGCGGGTAGTACGGCGGCGGATAGGCGGGATAGGCCCAGGTGCCGTAGACCACGGTCGGGTTGTACGAGGGTACGTAGACCACCTGCGGGTTGACCGGCTCGATTTCGATGACCGTCGTCTGCGGCGTGCTTTGCTGCACGATGACCTTCTGCTGGTCGGTCGTCTTCAGGTTGCCGGCCTTCTGTGCCTGCGCGCGTAGCCTTTGCACCGACGCCATCACATCGTCCGGCTGGGCGAGGAAGGCATCGCCGACGTTACGTACCCAGTCCGGATGGAGGCCCATCTGCGCGAGGGCCTCGGGAAAGGCCACCAACGACTGCACGCTGGGATCCCAGGGCTGGTTGGCGACCTGCTTCACGGCGGCATCGCCGGTGGCCTTCGGATTGGCCTTCGACCAGGCCGCAGCGTCGGCGACGTCCGCGGGATACGTCGAAGCCATGAGCATCTGCGAGAGCAGGGCGTCCGGATACAGCGCGATGGGCGCCATGAACTGGTCGATCTGCTCTTTCTTGAAGACCGGCGCGGCAGGGGCCGTTGAGGTGTTTTGTGCGGTGGGCGCCGGCGCGGGCGACTGTGCCAGGGCGACCGGAGCGCCAAGGGCAAGCACGACCGCCATGCCGACCCGCCAAGCCATGCGTGCATTCACGAGCGCTCTCCCACGAAACGGATCCCGATTCGCAGGATCGGTCCGCGCCAGGGAGCGCGACAGCGCAGTTGTGCGTAGCCGCCTTCCGCAAAACTACCTACATACCGCAAGGTCTCCCAGTGGGAGCTGATTCATCGGCGATGGGTGCTAGCCAGCCGCCCACCCGTGCACAATCCGTCTCAACTCAGCCAACCCGTCCGTCAGCGCCGCCGGCCCCGGCTGCAGAATCAACGGCGACTTGACCTCATAAAGCTGGCCGTCGCGAACCGCCGGAACGTTCTCCCAGCCCGGCCGCGCTACCACCTGCTCAGGCCGGAACCGCTTCCCGCACCACGAGCCAATGATGATGTCCGGCGCCGTATCGATTACTTCCTGCGCATCGGCAATGATCCGGTCTTTCGCGAGCGACTGCACTGCACGTCCGGGTAGAACATCGTCACCGCCGGCAATGCCGACCAGCTCCGACACCCAGCGGATGCCGGAAATCATCGGTTCGTCCCACTCTTCGAAATACACGCGTGGTCGCCGCGACAGACGTGCCGAGGCTTCGCGCGTTTCGTCGAGGCCACGTTCGAGCGTGGCGGCCAGTTGTTCGGCCTTGTCAGCAACACCGACTATCGCACCAAGACGGCGGATGTACTCGAGGATGCCTTCGACACTGCGATGGTTGGAGATCCACACTTCCACGCCAGCCTTGATCAGCGCCTGCGCGATATCGGCCTGGATGTCCGAGAAGCCGATGGCCAAGTCGGGTTTCAGCGCGAGGATCTTGTCGACCTTGGCGCTGGTGAACGCGCTGACCTTGGGCTTATCGCGACGCGCTTCGGTAGGGCGCACGGTGAAGCCGCTGATGCCGACGATGCGGTCCTGCTCACCGAGGAGATAGAGGGTTTCGGTGGGTTCTTCGGTGAGGCAGACGATACGGCGCGGGCCCATGGGGGTTCCGGTTCGGAGTAAACGCCGATTGTGAAGCCTCAAGGCATCTCAATCCAACGCCCGTGCCGTCGAATCTCCAACGGACGGAACCGCCGCTTGTAATCCATCTTTGGATGCCCGGCGATCCAGAACCCAAGATACACGTACGGAATGCCGCGGCGCTTCGCCAACTCCACCTGCTGCAGGATGCCGAATGTGCCAAGTCCACGCGCTTCCTCGGCGGGATCGAAGAACGTATAGACGGCTGAAACCCCCGCCAGTGCAATGTCCGTTACGGCAACCCCGAGCAGGCGCTCGCCCAGGTAATACTCGAGGAAGAGGGTAGGGCTCCAGGGTGCGGCAAGGAATCGCTGAAAATCTTCGGCGTCAGCTGCATCCATGCCGCCGCCGCTGTGACGTGCGCGCAGGTACTGCTCGTAAAGTTCGTGGCGCTCCGGCGTGAAGCCGGGGATGCCTTCTCGTACGGTCAGGTCGGCGTTGCGTTTGAGGCAACGTTTCTGGGCTCGGTCGGGTGCGAAACGGTCGACGTCGATGCGGCAGGGCACGCAGGCCTGGCAGGCGGCGCACTGGGGCAGGTAGAGGTGGCCGCCGGCGCGGCGGAAGCCCTTGGCGAGTGCGGGGCCGTAGAGCTTATCGAGGTTGGGTGCGCCAGGATCGACCACGAGGTTCTGCGCCGTCCGCTCGGCGAAGTAGCCGCAGGTGTGCGGCAAGGTCTGGAACAGGCGAACGCGGTCGGTCATGGGGATGTTATAGCGCGTAGGCCGGGCGGCGTCATCGCGGGGTGTTACATGGATTGGATGAGGGTGCGCAGGCTGCGGGCGGAGTCGACGTGAAGTGGCGACCAGGGGCGTGACCTGCCTCGGACGTTCTCCTGCCAGGTTTCGAAGCTCTGCCGCGGCGAGAGGCGCGCGCCGGGGTAGTTTTCCAGTTTGGCGAGGGCGGGGTTTCCGGCCCAGCGGACGTCGCGCACCTGTTCGGCGCGTGTCCACAGGATGGCGACGTCTTCGTCCACACCAAAGGCCAGCGGCATGAAGATGATGCCGGCCGCGAGGCTGGCGATCGTCGGATCGGCCAGTTCGGGATGGCGGGCGCCGATCTCGTCGGTGTGCACGACGCTCCCTACCGCGCCGGCGTTCTTTCCCACGTCGCCGTCTGCTTTTCCATTGACGCCATGGGCCTCATTATCGCTGACAAGCTCCTTGATCCGCAGCAAGGCCACGTCCTCCGGCAGTTGCCCATAACGCATCACCCGGTTGCCAACAAAGAGAGCGACACCGTCGGCGTCCACGACTTCAAGCAGCTCCGGCGCGAGCGAGGCAAGCAGCTCCGGGTCGATCCGGTCGCGCTCATGGAAGGCGGTGATCAGCTTCTCGCGCACCGTAAGCAGAACGCTCTCGCTTTCGATCGTAGCCAGCTCTTCGATCGCCGCCACGCGCGTCGCGAAGGCGCCTGCGATGGCGTCGGCCGCTTCACGCATGCAGTGGTCGGCGAAGAACGGGCTGTAGTGGTGACAGGAAATCAGCCCCCACAACTTGCCGTGGGTGATGATCGACGCCACCAGGGTGCCGGTGACGCCCATGTTGCCGAGGTATTCCAGGTGCACTGGCGAGACGCTTCGCAGCGAAACGTCGCTGAGGTCGGTCGCTGCGGCAGTTTCCGGGTCGTAGGCCGGCATGATGCGCGACGGCACGTAGCGGCAATCGCTGATCTGGCGCACGCGGTTACGCAGGTAGAGTGCTCGCGCCTGCACGGGGATATCCGTCGCGGGGTAGTGCAGGCCGAGGTAGGCCTCGAGGTCGTGCTTGCGGGCTTCCGCCACCACTTCGCCATGCCAGTCGTGATCGAAGCGATAGACCATGACACGGTCGTAGCCGAGCAGGGTGCGCACCGTGCGCGCGACGCGGGCTGCGGCGCGTTCGACGCTGTTGTCCGATTCGAGGCTACGGGCGAGATCGCGACCGACACGTTTCGGGCTTTCTTCGAAGTCAGCGGCGCGTGGCTCGATTTCGATCATCCAGCGCGTGTCGTAGGCATGCACGCAGGCGTACCACGTGGCCTCATGGGTCGCGTTGGGGAACGCGACGGGAACCCAGGCGCTTTGGGCGGGGCGTAAGTCGTTCTCGAATAGATCCGCAGGCAGCGTGACGACGTCGTCGAGCGGAGCATCCAGCGTGGCTTCGAGCGCAGCACCGAGCACGTCGGCGGCATTCTCGCTCACCTGCAGGATGGCCCGTGTCTGCGCATCCACCACCACAAGGACGCCGTGGGGCTGGATGGAGCCGGGAATATGGATGGGTTCGCGGTCGCAGGCGGTCAGGTCGGGCAGGTCAGTCATGGACCGCAGGATCCGTCAGCGTCTGTTGAAATTGCGCGAACATGCGCCGCGCTGCCTCGACGGCGGCCTGCTGGGAGGCTGCGTCGGGGAGGGCGTGGTCGAGGAGGGATTGGAAACGGCGCCAGTTCGAGGGAGCGTTTTCGCCGACGGCGTAGAAGGTGTGGGAGAGCTGCGGGTAGAGCTCGCGAAGGCGGCGGGCGATGACGCGGCCGCCGAGGGCGGAGCCTTCGATGACGTAGAGCTCGCCCCAGTTGGCGTTGCCTCCTGTGGGAGCCGAGCTGAGTGTGGGAGCCAAACTAACTGTGGGAGCCGATTTATCGGCGATCAGGGTCGCGGTTTCGTGGGGAAGAGCATCGCCGCTGAAGCGGCTCCCACAGAGGGAAAGAGCATCGCCGCTGAAGCGGCTCCCACAAGGGGCGTCGCCGCTGAAGCGGCTCTCACGGAGGTCGGCTTCGATCAGCGTCGCCCGCGACGTGTACCGCCACTCGGTTAACCCGGCCAGCCAGTTGGAACGCGCTGCTTCCCACTTGCGAAATAACGACAGTTGCGCCCGCAGCAACGCGGCGTAGCCGGTTTCACCCAGCTCACCGGCCAGCAAAAGCCGCATGCCCGCCGTCGCCTCGGCCGCCTCGTGGGCATCCCGGGTGGCTTCGCGCAGGACAAGATGGGCGGGCGTCACACCGGCGGCGCCGGCCACTCAGAGCACCTGGACAGCCTTGAGCACCACGACCACGACGACGCCGGCGACGATGGCCAGGGCCATCAGGCGCACGCGTGATGCGGTGCGCTGCGGCTTGGGCCGGAGGTCCGGCGAGCGGTGCATCTGCAGTTCTTCCTGGAAACGCACCACCGGCTCGATGCCGATGTCCTTCAGCAAGGCGCGGGCCCTGGGGAAGTCGTCGGCGCTCTGGACCCATACCTGCGGCCACGAATCGCGGTTGTCGTTGCGCTGTGAATAGCTGAAGCGCTGGTAGGTCGGGCGATTCCAGGTCGACCGGTTGGTGACGGTCGTTTCGATGCCGTGCTCGGTGAGGAGCGACACGATCCGGTCGATGTTTTCCGGGCGGGGTGAGGTATAGAGTTGGCGCATAGGCCGATTCTACGGGATTTGCGCCGGAGCCAGCAGGCCCTTCACATCCGTCAGGTGACCGTCGTTGGCCTCGGCGGGCAGCCGCAGCACGCTCATGATCAGCGGATACACGTCCACGTTGGGGAACGGCGCGACGGTCACGCCGCGTGCGAATGCCGGCCCGTGGGCGACGAACAGGGCGCGCATGGCGGGGTCGAGGTTGTCGTATCCGTGCTCGCCCAGGGACATCGGGTCCTTGCGTTTCGCGAGCCCATCGCGGCTGATGATCGACCAACCCGTATCGGCCAGGCATTCGAAAGCGGGCACGCGGGCGTGGGTGCCGTAATCGAGCCGCTTGGGCAGATCCTGCTTGCGGTAGCAGTGCATGTGCTCGTGCGGGCCAAGCAGGCGCGCGACGGCCGCATGCGAGTCCACGCCAGGCTTCGGATTGAACGTCGCCATGACGCCATACGACACCGCGTCCAGTGCGTTGAGGTCGGTGGCATCGTCGGCAAAGACGATGTTGCCCTTGGGCACGTAAGCCATGCCGTGGTCGGACACGATTACCAGGTTCATGTGGTCGTAGAGACCGCGCTGGCGCAGCTGCGCCACCAGATAGCCGAGAGCATCGTCCACGTCACCGAGCGCGGTGTTCAACTCGGTGGAGTCCGGGCCATGCTCATGACCGGCGTGGTCCACCGAGTCGAAGTACAGCGTGTCGAAGGACGGCTTCGGGCCCGGCTCGTCTATCCACGAAAGCAGCTTGTCCACGCGCTGGCGCGAGGTGAGCGAATCGTCGAACGGAATCCAGTGGTCGGGACGTACACCGTGAATCGCAGCCTCAGTTCCCGGCCAGAACATGGTCGCCGTATGCAGGCCGTGCTTCTGCGCGGTCACCCAGATCGGCTCGGCATCCGCCCACCAGCGGCCATCGCTGGTCGCGGCGTGGTTGGACAGGCTGAACTTGCCCAGCACCGTGTCCTGCATGGTGTTGTTGACGATACCGTTGTGGTCGGGGACGCGACCGGTCACCAGCGTGTAGTGGTTGGGGAAGGTGAGCGACGGGAACGACGGCAGCATGTACTGCGCGCGGGCGCCGTCCGTCGCGAGGGCGACCAGGTTCGGCGTGAGACCGCGGTCCATGTAATCCGGGCGGAACGCATCGATCGAGACCAACAGCACGGGCGTGACGGGCGGGGTGGCGGGCTGGGCGGGGCGCGTGGCGCAACCGGCCAGGACCACCGCGAAAAGCGCAGTGAAAGCGCGCTGCAGCAGGGACGACGTGGCGTTCATGAAGGGGGACGTAGGCTCGGTTTATTCAAGGCAATCCGCCAATGATGGACGAGTCCCATGACCAATTCATCTCACAAGTTCCTGCTGCTTCTTCTTACGATCGCTGCGCCGTTGTCGGTCGCGGCGCAAACGCCGCCACAGCCGGCACGGGCGGCCGCAGCCGCCGCACCGGCGAAGCCCGCGCCTGCCGCCAGGCCCGCTGTCGCCGTGCCGTCGCACACCCAGCAGTTCAATCAGCAGGTCAATCGCCAGCAGGTGATCAACCAGCAGAACCAGAGCGCCGTGCAGCAGCAACTGCGCCAGAACAGCATGAACCAGCAGCGCAGCACCGCGACGGATCCTGCCCTGCGCAACCAGCTGGATAACGCCGACCGCGCTCAGCAGCAGACCTACCAGTCGCAGCAGGACGCGACCGTGCGCACCCACCCGACCGTGCCGCGCACACGGGATGCGAACGGCCGCGCCGCGCCGGCCAATTCGGGCTCCGCCGGGCACTAAGCAGTCAACTAACGCGTTGTTTGTTGCGACGCGGCTGGCGAGGCGCTGGGCGGCAAGCCCATAATCGGCGATTCCCCTGGATCGACGGAGCCTCCCCGATGACGGCCTTTACGCGCATCGACACGACCCGCACCGTCCGCGCACCGCGCGGCGCCGAACTCACCTGCCGCAGCTGGCTGACGGAAGCTCCGTTCCGCATGTTGCAAAACAACCTCGACCCCGAGGTGGCCGAAAACCCCGCCGAGCTCGTGGTCTACGGCGGCATCGGCCGTGCCGCGCGCAACTGGGAATGCTTCGACGCCATTCTGCGTGCGCTGCGCGAACTGCGCGACGACGAAACGCTGCTCATCCAGTCCGGCAAGCCGGTCGGCGTGTTCCCGTCCCACCCGGATGCGCCGCGGGTGCTGCTGGCCAATTCCAACCTCGTGCCGGCCTGGGCGAACTGGGAGCACTTCAACGAGCTCGATCGCAAAGGCCTGATGATGTACGGCCAGATGACGGCCGGCTCGTGGATCTACATCGGCTCGCAGGGCATCGTGCAGGGCACGTACGAAACCTTCGTCGAGATGGGGCGCCAGCACTACGGCGGCAGCCTCGCCGGCCGCTGGATCCTCACGGCCGGTCTGGGTGGCATGGGCGGCGCGCAGCCGCTGGCCGCCAGCCTGGCGGGCGCTTCATCGCTGACCATCGAATGCCAGCAGAGCCGCATCGATTTCCGCCTGAAGACGCGCTACGTCGACGAGCAGGCCACCGACCTGGACGACGCGCTGGCGCGCCTGGATCGTTACGCGAAGGAAGGCCGTGCCGTCTCCGTGGCCTTGCTGGGCAACGCCGCCGACGTGCTGCCGGAGCTGGTGCGCCGCGGTGTCCGTCCGGACGCCGTGACCGACCAGACCAGCGCGCACGATCCGGTCAATGGCTACCTGCCGTCAGGCTGGACCGTGGAAGAGTGGTTCGAGCGTCGCAAGTCGGATCCCGCTGGCACCTCGCACGCCGCCAAGGTCTCCATGCGCAAGCATGTCGAGGCGATGCTGGCCTTCCACGCCATGGGCGTGCCGACCTTCGACTACGGCAACAACATCCGCCAGATGGCCAAGGACGAAGGCCTGACCGAAGCCTTCGCCTTCCCCGGCTTCGTGCCGGCGTTCGTGCGGCCGCTGTTCTGCCGCGGCGTGGGGCCGTTCCGCTGGGTCGCGCTGTCCGGCGACCCGGAGGACATCTACAAGACCGACGCCAAGGTGAAGGAGCTGATCCCCGACGATCCGCACCTGCACCGCTGGCTCGACATGGCCCGTGAGCGCATCAGCTTCCAGGGCCTTCCGGCGCGCATCTGCTGGGTTGGCCTCGGTCAGCGCCATCGTCTCGCGCTCGCGTTCAATGAAATGGTCCGCAACGGTGAGCTGAAGGCACCGATCGTGATCGGCCGCGACCACCTGGACTCCGGTTCGGTGGCCAGCCCCAACCGCGAAACCGAATCCATGCGCGATGGCAGCGACGCCGTCAGCGACTGGCCGCTGCTCAACGCCATGCTCAACGTGGCCGGTGGCGCGACCTGGGTCAGCCTGCATCACGGCGGCGGCGTCGGCATGGGTTACAGCCAGCACAGCGGCGTGGTGATCGTCGCCGACGGCACCGAGGCGGCGGACAAGCGACTGGCGCGCGTGCTGTGGAACGACCCCGGCACGGGCGTCATGCGCCATGCGGATGCGGGGTATGAGGATGCGATTGCGTGTGCGAAGGAGCAGGGGCTGAATTTGCCGATGGTGGGTTGAGAGCATCGCCGCTGAAGCGGCTCCCACATGACGAGCATCGCCGCTGAAGCGGCTCCCACATGGAGCCGGCTTTGTGTGGGAGCCAGCTCTGTGTGGGAGCCGCTTCAGCGGCGATTGGGGACTACCTCACCGCCCATTAGCCCACGAAGCCACATACCGCTCCGGATAAATCCGCTGCAGGCCCAACACCTTCGGCCGGTCATTGATCGCGATGTAAGCGGCATCCGGATTCAACCGCATGTAATCCTGGTGATAGTCCTCCGCCGGGTAGAACGCCTTCAACGGCGTCACCTGGGTCACGATCGGCGCGGAAAAGGCGTGCGCCGCCGTCAGCTGCGCCACATAGGCATCGGCTACCTTCTTCTGTTCCGGCGTGGCGTAGAACACCGCCGACCGATACTGCGTGCCCGAGTCGGGCCCCTGGCGGTTCAGCAGGGTGGGGTCCTGGGCGACCGAGAAAAACACCTGTAGCAGCTGGCCGTACGTGACCTGCGCCGGGTCGTACACCACCCGCACGGACTCGGCGTGGCCGGTGTCGCCGTCGCTGACATCGTCGTAATTGGCGTGAGCGGCATCGCCGCCGGTGTAGCCGTTGCGGACACTCTTCACGCCGCGAACGTGTTGGAACACGCCTTCGACACCCCAGAAACAACCACCGGCGAACACGGCGGTGGCGTCGCCCTTCGCCGCAGCGGCGTCCACGGTGGGGGCGGGCAGGCGAACGCCTTCGTCGCGGGCGGAGGCCGCGGAGCAGGCCGTGAGTGCGATCAGGAGCGGTGCAAGCAGGGAACGGCGGTTCATGCTGATCTCCGGGGGAGGGGGCCTGCCAGATAAGACCGGACCAGTCGCAGGAATCTGACACGCCTTCCCGCTACAGTTAACGGCTGGCCCGCCGATAACGGATAAGCGACCGTGGGTCGAGAAAAAGCGGCACGAATTCGGCAAAATAGTGGAATGGGCATTGACGCCATGTCCACGTTTATATGACCAATCTGCCCGCCGCGGTGGCAGCGCATTGATGGAGGCAGGGGGAAACAGTGGCGTACGACCTGGTGGAGAGACGCGTCTTCGTGACCGATCTGGAGATCGGCATGTACGTCAGTCGTCTCGATTGCGACTGGTCCGACACGCCCTTTCCGTTGCAGGGGGTGCCGATCACCTCCTACGAGGACATCGAGTCCCTGCGGCGCTTCTGCAAGTACGTTTTCGTCGACCTCCATCGGAAGGTCACCCCGGCGCGGGTCGCCGTGGTCGCGCCGCTCCGCACAGCAAGCGCCCGCCCGGTCCTCAATACCCGCCTGGTCACCCGGCACGCTTACAACGACACCGCCTCCTTCGACGACGAGATGCCGCGTGCGCGCGCGGCTTTTGACACCGTGGCCAGCTTCGCGGAGCAGATCATCGAAGATATCCAGGCTGGTCGGGTGATCGATCCGGAAGCCGTGGAGAACGCCGTGCGCCCCATGGTGGAGAGCGTGCTGCGCAGCGGCGACGCCTTCTTCTGGATGCAGAGCCTGCGCCAGCGCGACAGCTATACCTACCAGCACGCCGTCGGCTGCAGCACGCTGGCTGCCGCCTTCGGCCGGCACATGGGCTTTACCGGCGATGCCATCGTCAGCCTCGCTGCGGGCGGCCTTCTGCTGGACGTGGGCAAGTCGCAGCTGCCCGAGGAAATGCTCGAGCGCGGCGGCCCGCTCAACGATGCCGAATGGGAGCTCGCACGCCAGCATGTGAATGAGGGCGTCGCCATCCTCGATCACTCCGGTGTAACCGACACCGAAGTCCGCGACATGGTGCTGACCCACCACGAGCGCTTCGACGGCAGCGGGTACCCGCAGGGCCTGGCCGGCACGGAGATCCCGCTGGCCGGTCGCATGGCTGCCATCATCGACACTTACCATGCCATGTCGACGCCGCGGCCTTACCGGCCGGCGGTATCGCAGCACCTGGCGATCCGGCAGATCTATTCGGGCCGCGATCGTGAGTTCCAGGGCGAGCTGGTGGAGCAGTTCCAGGCCTGCCTGGGTGTCTACCCCACCGGCTCCCTGGTCGAGCTCAATACCGGCGAGGTCTCTATCGTCATGGTGCAGAACCAGGCACGCCGCCTGCAGCCGCGCGTGGCGATCCTGACCCGTACCGACAAGACCCATCTCGACGAATTCATCATCGTGGATCTCATGCGCCAGACCGATGGTGTCCGACGCGAGATTCTGCGCACACTGGCCGCCGGCAGTTTCGGTATCGAGCCGAGGGAGTATTTCCTGCCATGACCAGCGAGCGCTCACATATCCTGCCGGCCATCCAGGCCATCCTCGATCGCGCGGTAAACGCGGAGGGTCTTTGCGCTGTCCTGGTCATTCGCCTGCAAGGCATGCGCGAGGCGCAGCTGCGCTTCGGCTTCGACTTCGGCAATGAAGTGATGCTCGCCGCCCGCGAACGGATCGTCGACGCCGTGCGTCACGTCGACAAGATCTTCGTCGCCGGCGACGACACCTTCGTCGCCGTGCTGCCGTCCATTCGTAACCGCACGCACGCGCTGCTCGCTTCCACGCGCATCGTCGGTGCCTTCGACGCGCCGCTGCTTCGCGGCGAGCGTCCCTGGCACGGCCGTGCCGTGATCGGCGTCACGCTGTACACCGAGCACGGCACCACGGCCGAGCTGCTTTACCGTCGCGCCGAGCTGGCGCACGACGAGGCCCTTCGCGTGGGCGAGCCGTTCGCGGTCTACCAGCAGGACGTCACGCCAATCGAAATCCTCTATGGCGAGCTGCGCGAAGACATCGACGCCAACCGCCTGCACGTCGCATTCCAGCCGCTGTGCGACCTGCGTTCGGGCGCGGTGGTCCGCGTGGAATCGCTGGCGCGCTGGAACACGCGCTCCGGTGTGGAAGTGGCCCCGGCCGATTTCGTTCCCTTCGCCGAGCGCAGCGACCTCATCGTGCCGCTGACCCGCTGGAGCCTCAACGCTTCGCTACGACACACCGCAACACTGCACCGCGGCGGCTGTCCGCTCGACGTGGCGATCAATCTCTCGCCACGTGTCTTCGTCGAACAGGGTTTTGCCGAACAGATGCTCGGTGCGCTGGAAATCTGGGGCGTGCCGCCGGAATCGGCGATCATCGAGATCACCGAAACCGCGCTGCTCACCGACCTCGACATGAGCGTTCGCGTGCTGCGCCGCTTGCGCGACCACGGCATACGCGTGGCAATCGACGACTTCGGCACGGGCTACGCCTCGTTTGCCTACCTGCGCCACTTCCCCGCGACCGAACTCAAGATCGACCGCAGCTTCGTCCACGCCATGATCGGCGACCGCCGCACGGAGCTACTGGTCCAGGCCATGGTCGACGTAGCGCACCGCCTCGGTCTCGAAGCGGTCGCCGAAGGTGTGGAGAACGAAGAAACCCTACGCCGCCTCGTCGAAATGGACTGCGACCTCGTCCAGGGCTATCACATAGGCCGGCCCGTCCTGGCCGAAACCTTCGTCGCCGAGCGCATAGCCGCCGCGTCCCTCGTCTGATTGGCTCTGTGTAGGAGCCGATTCATCGGCGAAAACCAGTTCGCGACATCACCAAAAGCATCGCCGCTGAAGCGGCTCCCACAAAAGGCGGGGGCCCGGCTACCGAGCGGAGAGTTCGACGTAACGCCCATGCAGCTCAGCCACCTTCCCAGCCAACTCCGCCTCCGACCCCTCATTAACAATCACATCATCGGCAATCCCTAGCCGCCGCTCCCGCGAGGCCTGGGCCGCGATCATCTTTCGCGCCAGCGCGTCGTCGACGCCATCCCGCCGGGTTAATCGCTCAACTTGCACAGCCTCGGGCACATCGACCACTAAAACCCGGTCCACCCACTCGTAATTGGCGCGATTCTCCACTAGCAGCGGAATGGAGAGAATGCAGTAGGGCCCGGTGTCCGCGGCGACCGCCTCATGCAGCCACGTACGAATACGCGGATGAAGAATCCCTTCCAGCGTCGTACGTGCCAGCAGGTTGTCGAATACGCGCTTGCGCATGGCGGCGCGATCCAGCCGACCCTCGCTGTCGAGCGCATCCGTGCCGAACGCGCGAGCGATCTCTGCCAGCGCTTCCGACCCCGGCTCGACCACGGCACGGGCCGCAACGTCGGCGTCGTAAGCACGCACACCGAGCGCCTCGAAACAGCGCTCCACCGAGCTCTTGCCCGAGGCAACGCCACCGGTCAGCGCAACGACAAAACCGCTCATCGCATCCCCGACAGGTGCATGTAGCCGGCGAGCAGGGAGTCGCCAAAGAGCAGCCAGACCCAGCCGGCCGCCGCAAGGTAGGGGCCGAAGGGAATCGGCACCTCGCGCTGGTGCTTGCGGAACAGCATCAGGCTGCCGCCGACCAGCGCGCCGATAAACGAGGACAGCATGATGATCGGCAGCAGGGCGATCGGCCCCATCCAGGCGCCCAGGGCAGCCAACAGTTTGAAGTCGCCGTGGCCCATGCCTTCCTTGCCGGTGATCAGCTTGAACAGCCAGTACACGCTCCACAGGCTGAGGTAGCCGATCAGCGCGCCGAGGATCGCGGACGAGGGCGACACGGGCAGCGCCTGCCAGCCCGGGATCAGGGTGAGACCCAGGCCGATCCAGAGCAGTGGGTAGTTGAGTTCGTCCGGCAGGAACTGGGTGCGTGCGTCGATCCCCGACAGGGCAATCAGGAAGTACGTCATCGCCAGGGCGGCGAGAGCGCCGATCGTCGGCCCGAAGCGCCACACCACCGCGACGCTGGCGAGACCGGTCAGCAGCTCCACCAGCGGGTACTGCGCCGAGATGGGCTCGCGGCAGTAGCGGCAACGGCCGCGCAGCATCAGCCAGCCAAGCACCGGGATGTTGTCGCGGGCGGCGAGGGCGTGCTTGCACTTGGGGCAATGCGAGCCCTCGACCACGATGCCCGGCGGTCGCGGCTCCTCGGGCGCCTCGATCTCGAGCACCTCGCGGGCCTGCTTGCGCCAGTCCGCCTGCATGCGCTCGGGCACTCGCAGGATCACCACGTTGAGGAAGCTACCGACCAGCAAGCCGAAGACACCGGCGATACCGATCCAGAGAGAAAGGGGCAAATCGGGCATGGGCAATCCGTGATCCAAAGAAAAAACCCTCCGCCGGTGAGGGCGAAGGGTTCCTATTGTGCATGGCGCGGGCGAGCCAGGGTCAGATCGTGCCGGCCAGCTTGAAGATCGGAAGATACAGCGAGATGACCATGCCGCCTACCAACACACCGAGGATGACCATGATCATAGGCTCCAGCAGCGTCGCGAGGTTGTCGACCGCGTTGCTGACTTCTTCTTCGTAGAACTCTGCCACTTTGAAGAGCATGTGATCGAGCGAGCCTGATTCTTCGCCAATGGCGGTCATCTGTACCACCATGTTCGGGAACAGACTCGTCTGTCGCATGGCGAGCTGCAGCTGGTGACCCACGGCGATGTCGTCACGCATCTGCATGATGGCTTCGCCGTAAATGATGCTGCCTGTTGCACCAGCCACGGCTTCCAGCGCTTCGACCAGCGGCACACCCGCGTGGAAGGTAACGCCGAGCGTGCGGGCGAAGCGAGCGATCGCTGACTGATGCATGATGTTGCCCATGACGGGCAGGCGCAGCATGATCCGTTCGAGGAAATGCGCGAACCTTGGTGAGCGTTTCTTGGCCATCACGAGGGCTGTGATTCCACCGGCAAGGCCGCCGAACACCAGCCACCAATAATCCTGCATGAAATGCGAAGCCGAGACCACGAACTGCGTTGGTGCGGGCAGGGCAGCGCCCGCATCCTTAAAGGTATCCTGGAAGACCGGTACGACGAAGAGCAGCAGGATGGTAGTGACCAGCAGGGCAACGGCGAGGACCATCATCGGATAAAACAAGGCCTTCTTAATCTTGGCCTTGATGCTCTCCATGCGCTCCTTGTAGGTCGCCACGGTGTCGAGCACGGTATCGAGCACACCGGCCGATTCGCCGGCGTGGACGAGGTTGCGGTAGAGCTCGTCGAACTGAATCGGATGAAGGCCCATGGCCTCGTGCAGCGATGAACCGCCCTCGATCGCCGTCTTGACGTCAAGGAGAATGGCTTTCAGGCGAGCGTTCTTCTGGCCATCCACGATAATGTCGAACGACTGCACCATGGGTACGCCGGAAGCCATCATCGTGGCGAGCTGGCGGCTGAAAATGGCGATGTCGCGTGGCTTGACCTTGCTGCCGGTCGAACCGAACAGAGGCTTGGACTTCTCGCGGACCGTCTGGGGATTCATCCCCTGGCGGCGGAGCTCGGCCTTCACCAGCGCGGCGTTCTTCGCCTGCATGTCACCCTTCATGCGCTTGCCGCGCTTGTCCAGGGCAACCCAGTCGTACGAGACAAGCGTGCTTATTTGGCTGCGAGCAGCGCCAACGGCGCGCGTATTCTTGCTGGCGGTGGCGATAGCCATGGCGCGGTCTTCCCCCGGATGGATGCTTCAGGGGACCGCCCCCTATCGGTCGGCCCCTGTTCTTATTCTAGTGTGAAGCTTTAGTCATCGGCGATTCTGCCGTCTGGCGCACATCTTGGACGCGCCGGAAGGCCCAAATCGTTGTCAGTCCTTGGTGACTCGGTTGATCTCGGCCAGGCTGGTCATACCGTTGCGGACCTTGAGCAAGGCGGACGCGCGCAGGTCGTTGATGCCGTTCTTGCGGGCCACCTCCCCGATTTGCATGGCGTTGCCACCCTCCAGAATGATCTTCTGGATGTCCTCGACCAGCGGCATCACCTGATAAATGCCCACACGGCCCTTGTAGCCCTCGTTGCAGCTGTCGCAGCCGACGGCCTCATACACCTTGAAGCCGGTGTCGATTTCTTCCTGGGTGTAACCCTCGGCGAGCAAGGCCGTCGCGGGCAAGGCGATCTCGCGCTTGCAGTCATGCAGGCGGCGGGCCAGGCGCTGGGCGATGATCAGTGTGACCGACGATATGATGTTGTAGGGCGCGATGCCCATGTTCATCAGGCGGGCGATGGTTTGCGGCGCGTCGTTGGTATGCAGGGTGGACAGGACCATGTGGCCCGTCTGGGCCGCCTTCACCGCGATTTCGGCTGTCTCCAGGTCACGGATCTCGCCGACCATGATCACGTCCGGATCCTGACGCAGGAAGGAACGCAGTGCGGCGGCGAAGGTCATGCCGCGCTTTACGTTCTGCTGAACCTGGTTGATGCCCTCGACACGGATTTCGACCGGGTCTTCCACCGTGGAGATGTTGCGACCCTCGGTGTTGAGAATGTTTAGCGCCGTATACAGCGATACCGTCTTACCCGAACCGGTGGGGCCGGTGACCAGCACCATGCCGTAAGGTTTCTCGATGGCGTCGAGGTAGAGGTTCTTCTGGACCTCCTCGTAGCCGAGTTTGTCGATGCCCAGTTTCGCCGAGGAGCCGTCGAGAATACGCAGCACGATCTTCTCGCCGAACAGGGTCGGCAGGGTGCTGACGCGGAAGTCGATGGCACGGGTCTTGGTGAGGTTGAGCTTGATGCGACCGTCCTGCGGGATGCGTCGCTCGGCGATATCCAGACCGCTCATCACTTTCAGGCGCGAGGCGAAGCGGTTGCCCAGCTTGATAGGCGCGGTGGCGACCACACGAAGGATGCCGTCCATGCGCAGGCGCACGCGGTAGACGGTTTCGAAGGGTTCGAAGTGGATATCAGAGGCGCCGCGCTTGATTGCGTCGACCAGAATTTTGTTCACGAACTTGACGATCGGGGCGTCGTCACCGGCAGTAGCGTCGATGCCGGTCGTCGTTTCGCCGTCTTCGTCGCCGCCTTCGAGGGATAGCTCATCAAGGGTGCCGTCCTCGTAGCCGGCGACCTGGGAGTTCATCGCTGCCAGAGCGCTGTCGATGATGCGGCGCAGTTGGCCGCGCTCGACCAGGACCGGCTCGACCATATGGTTCGAGTGAAACTTGATCTCGTCCAGCGCGTGCGACTGCATGGGGTCGGCGATGCCGACGAACAGGCGCTTGCCACGCTTGAACAGGGGTAGCGCCTGGTGCTTGGTAATCAGGGCCTCGGTGACCAGGTCCAGCGGCATGTTGGCCGTGACCATGTTGGCGATGTCCATCAGCGGCATGCCGAACTCGGACGAAGCCACCTGGGACAGCCTCGCGCTGTCGACCAGGTTGTGATCAACGAGCCAGGCGGACAGTGATACCCGCTTCTCCGCCGCGTCCTGGACTGCCTTGCGCACATCGACCTCGGGCAGGACGCCCTCGGTGACTAACCGACGCGCCATACCCGTCAGACCTGCCAGCATGGGCGCCTGCATTTGTGAAGCCATTTTGGGTCCCGTTTCCCCGAGATACGCCGCTGAATCTACTCCAGATTCTGCTTCCGGTCACGTATCCACGCGCGAAGCCCCTCGCGTCGCGATTCTGTGAACGCTGCGGCGGAATTCTCGTTATCTGGCGTGGATATCCCTTATGATTCAACGATCACCGGGGAATTCTCTTGAGCCGTATCAGCATTATCCTGCCCGCCAAGAATGAGGCGGCCGCACTGAAAGACCTTTTGCCCCGCCTTACCTCTGCCCAGCCGGAGGCTGAGATCATCGTCGTGGACGATGGTTCCACCGACGACACGCGCGTAGTGTGTGCCTCATTGGGCCTGACCTGCTTGTCTTCGCCCTACTCCATGGGGAACGGGGCAGCCATCAAGCGTGGCGCCCGGGCGGCATCCGGGGAGTTACTCGTCTTCATGGATGGAGACGGTCAGCATGACCCGGCAGATATCCAGCGCCTGCTCGCGCGGCTCGATCAAGGCTACGACATGGTCGTCGGCGCTCGAGATTGGGAAAGTCAAGCCGGGGTTGGTCGAGGTGTAGCTAACACTGTCTATAACTGGTTGGCCAGCAGAATGACGGGCCAAGCGGTAGCTGACCTGACTTCCGGTTTCCGCGCTGTCCGGGCAAGCCGTTTTCGCGAGTTCATTCATCTTCTGCCCAACGGATTCTCATACCCAACCACTAGCACGATGGCTTTCTTCCGTAGCGCCTATGGAGTGGCGTATGAGCCGATCAAGGCCGGTCAACGGGTCGGTAAAAGTCACATCAAGCCGCTGAAGGACGGCGTGCGATTCCTCCTGATCATTTTCAAGATTGCGACCCTCTATTCGCCCTTGAAGTTGTTCTTTCCCGTCAGCTTGGTGTTTTTCTTGCTCGGCTGCATCAATTATGCCTGGACGTACATCCACGAAGGACGCCTTACAAACGGCAGCACGCTCATGTGGAGCGCATCGGTGATCGTATTCCTGATCGGTCTGGTTTCCGAACAAATAACCTCACTGACCTATCGACCGAGTGACGTGGCGGAGCGTCGTTGATGAACATCGCAGACGAATCGAGCGAAATCGAGCAGATCCGAAAGTTCTATGACGAGGAGTATTACGCGGGTGGCCAGGTTGCGCACCGCTTGCCTTGGCACTCTCGCCGTGCAGCAGCGTTATTGGGAGACATCAGGGGAAAGGCTGTGCTCGACGTAGCTTGCGGCCTTGGCGACTGGCTTGGTTACTTTCGAGATCGTGGAGCATCCGTGATCAGCGGCATCGATCTCTCCACGCGCGCCATTGAAGCCTGTCGCGGGCGCTATCCGGCTGGCGACTTCCATGTGGGTGCGGCTGAGGTTCTTCCTTTTGCGGATGCGAGCTTCGACGTTGTTACGTGCATGGGCTCATTGGAGCATTTTGTCGACAAGCCCGCAGCTTTGCGGGAGATGCTCCGCGTGGCGCGGCCTGGCGCACAATTTGTGCTTCTTGTCCCCAACGCTGGATTCCTGACGCGACGACTTGGCCTTTATCGAGGCACTCAGCAAGCTCGCATCAAGGAGGACGTGCAATCGCTCGTGGCCTGGGCCGCATTGTTTGCGTCCAATGGCTTGACCGTGACACGTCGATTACGGGACCTTCATCCGTTGAGTATTTCCTGGATCACCATGGGCAAGGGCATTACTTGGCCGCTTCGCGCATTGCAGGCTGTGGCCTTGATGACGTGGCCCTTGCCCTGGCAATATCAGGTATATCATTTTTGTCAACGGAGCGAGCCATAGATACGGAGTCCGACGTGGGCCGCTCTCGTTCCCTGCTTCTTATGACTCGTAATTTGCCTCCCCTGCGCGGGGGAATGGAACGTCTGAACGCGCATATGGCGGAGGCGCTTTCGGCCGAATACCGCGTGACTGTAATTGCGCCGAAAGGCAGTCGCATTGACGACGCACCTTCGGTTCGCGTCGTCTGTTGCCCGTTTCCGGGACTGACGTCCTATCTGTTGTGGGGTTTGTTCGCAGGTATGTGGCGTGCATTCGTTGACCGGCCGTCCCTCATATTGGGAGGGAGCGGCCTCGTCGCCCCCCTGGTGCTGACGGTCGGTTGGCTTTCCGGCGTCAGGCACGCGGTTTACCTGCATGGCCTGGATATCGTTGTAACAAGCCAAATTTATCGGATGCTTTGGTTGCCTGCGATACGACGGGTTAACGTGTGCGTCGTCAACAGCCATAACACGCGAGACCTTGCGATAAGGGCGGGGGTCAATCGGTCGCGATTGCGCATTGTCTTTCCCGGAGTATCGCTTCCCGTTGACCTGTCTGATCGGAGGGCCGACGCAGCCTTCTTTCGAACTAAGCATGGCCTAGGCTCTGGCCCGATCGTACTTTCGGTAGGACGGCTGACTAATCGGAAGGGGCTCGTCGAGTTCATCGAGCGAGCACTTTTGCCCTTGCTGGAGCTTCAACCAGACGCACGCTTAGTAGTTGTCGGTGACGAAGCGCCCGATGCATTGAATGCTTCAGGCGTAGGACAACTAGCGCGAGTGGAGGCGGCACTACGCTCAGTTGGCGCAAGTGCGTCAGTGCGTCTCCTCGGGCCCGTGTCTGAGTCCGAACTACGCGCAGCATTCAGCGCAGCGACGGTCCACGTATTTCCAGGCATCGAGGTCATAGGTGATGTGGAAGGTTTCGGCATGGTTTCTATCGAGGCCGCTGCCTACGGTGTTCCAACGGTCGCATTTGCAGTGGGGGGCGTCGCAGACGCTATCGACGACCCGGCGAGCGGATCTCTCGTGCGGGCGGGAGATTACAAAGAGCTTGTGCAGCGACTAGTGCAAAGGATGACCGAGGACGATACCAGCGTGACGGAAAAGTGCCGCAAGTTCGCGGCCGGCTTTGCATGGCCAGTCTTCGCTGAGTCGATACGTGAGGCGCTCGCGCCAGAGATTGCCGAATGACGGACCGTAGGCCATTACACGTCTGGATGCCCAACATTCGCGGCAACAGCGGTTCAGATGTGTTCATCGAGCGTCTTGCCGAAGGTCTTCGTCGTCGAGGAGTCGTAGTCACCATTGACTGGTTCAATCGACCATACGAGTTCCTTCCGGAGGCGCTTGTCTTTCAGCGGATGCCCTCAGACGTCGATATCATCCACTCCAACGGCCTCAACGCTTTCGCCTTCCGGCGGCATGGTGTGCCTCTTGTTGTTTCCGAACATCACTACGTTCTTGATCCAGCATATCGGCCTTATAAAACCATCGTTCAGCACGCTTACCAGCTGGCCGTGACAGGCCGAGCTTCAAAACGGTCTTTTTCGGTGGCCTCGACGTTGGTTTCGCCGAGTCGATTCACAGAGCGCGTGCTTCAAAGGGCGGCGCCGAACACCAGGCAGGTGATGATTCCTCTGTGGGTCGACGCGAAGCATTTTTCTCCAGGGTGCTCGGCCATACGCGACGGCGCGGCGCACGATCCATTTCGACTTCTTTTCGTGGGGAACAGGTCATTTCGTAAGGGTGCAGACGTTATACCGCGTCTCGCCGAGCTCCTCGGATCCGGATTCGAAATCCTCTGCACGGGCGGATTGAGGGGGGGGGGCGAAGTCGCGGGGGCCGGAGCTATAAGGCACCTAGGGCGCCTTTCCACAGACCAACTGGTGGAGGCTTACCGTGATTGCGACGCGGTGCTGGTTCCGTCGAGGTACGAGGGCTTCGGCTATGCGGCCCTCGAAGCGATGGCATGTGCGAAGCCTGTGATAGCGTTTGCCTGTGGCGCGGTCGATGAAATTATCGCCCACCAGCTGACCGGGTTCATGGTCGCAGTCGATGATGTTCAAGGGATGGCGTGCGCAGCGCAACGCCTAGCGACGGAGCCCGGATTGGCGGGGACGATGGGGCGCGCCGGGCGTGAGCGTGCCTTGGCGCACTTTTCGGAGGAAAAAGGTGTGGATGCTTATATCGACTTATACAACGATCTCAGGGATGTGCATGACGCGGAGCGGAAGCTATGAAGACATTGAACCTGGGTTCCGGCAACGACTACCTGGACGGTGCAGTAAATGTCGATTTCTATTCCGTAAAAGCAGACATCCGACATGATCTTGAAAGCATGCCCTATCCTTTTGCCGACGACACGTTCGATGCGATCCGGTGCATGAATGTCTTAGAGCACCTGCACGAGCCGATAAGGGTGATGCAGGAGCTCCACCGCATCGGTCGGCACGGCGCACGCGTCATCATTCGCGTGCCCCATTTTAGAAGTGCAGCCCTCTATGAAGACATCACCCATCAGCGCGGCTACGCCTGGCGAACGCTCGATCACTTCGTTACGGATGGCGAGATCTACGGCGACTACACGTCACGAGGGTTCGTGATGATCGACAGGCAGTACACGCCCTACCTGATTCCTTTCCTCTACAGGTTGCTGTCGAAGGTTCCGAGATTGACCGACAACCTGCTGAGCAAGTTCATCCCGATGGCATCCATTCTCTTTACTCTGGAAGTACGAAAACATCTTGGTCGTCCGGACTGACCCTCCGCGGCCTTAACATGGCCAACGCGATCGTCGCCGCGATAACGACACTGATTTCTGCGGCCATGATCATGCCAACCATCCCCTCTGCGCCGAAGCGTGGAATGAGTATCGCTCCTGCCACGATCATCACGACCGTACCCATTGCTTCGAGTAAAGCGCGAACGCCGGGGTGTCCTTCTGCCACGAGTAGACTCCCGAGGACAAAGCGGATGCCGAATGCCAGGGGCAGTAGGGCCAAAAGTAGGCCAAAGTGATTTGCCTCCTGATATGCCGCTCCGAATATCCAAGGGAGCAGGGGCGCCAGTACGACCATCGCTGCACATGCTGCCATAGAACACGCTGTGGCTGCGAGGACGATATGCAATGATAGGCGCTGACGTTGCGCTTTTCCCGCGGCGAACAATCGAGGTTGTGCGCTCATAACGAGTGACGTCGTCGGAGTGGAGAGCGCTGAGGCTAATCTGTAGGCCAGCGCGTATGCGGCGGCGGTGGCCGGCGTGCCAAAGCGCACAGCTAGCGACTTGTCCATTTCTACTAGAGCATTGTTACTGAACCAGCTGGCGCAGAAGCGAAGGGCTTCGAGTGTGGTCCCTCTAGGGATACCCGAAGAGACCTTAGAGGGACGTAACATTAGTCGAACGAGTGCCAATGAGCAGGCAGTCGCGGTCGCGGATGCGACTGCGTGAAACACCAGGTATTCTGCGAGCGTGCGTGTCGTACCGAGGACAAGGAAGGCGACGACGCCCGTTAATCGGCAGGCTCCCATAAAGCATGGGAGTGCGGCTGACCAGGCAATGCGCTCGAAGGCCTGAAATGCAAAAGAGCCAAGATATAGCAGCGGCACACAGACCAGTTCGGACAAGGCGATGCATGCCAGTGCCGAGACTGGGAGAGACACGTGTAACAATAAGGGGGCGGTCGCGACAAACGCGGCGGATAGTACGGCTCCGGTCGATATGAACATTCGGAGTGCGTGTGCCCACGTTGCATTCCATAGACTTGGACGCAGCGAAACCTGTTTCACCATCAGCATCCCAGTACCGAGTCCTGAAAGGCCGGCCACAGCGCTCGCGAGGCCGGCGACACCCACGAAAACGCCGTATTGAACGGGCGTCAGCGCGCGCGCCAGAAGGACCAGCAGGGCGACTTGTAAAGATAAACGCAGCAGCTGGAATCCCGTCGCCACCGCAGTGCGCGAGGCTAACGGACTTCGTGCGATATCGCGAAGCCGCGATCTCAGCGGCACGGGGTCAGTCATCCGTGGTCACCTCCTTCTTCTGTTTGACATCGATGAGCATTGTGCTTAGGGCGGCGATGTCCTTATCCAGTCTCCCTCCAATATTCATGCGCCGCAAACTGTCGATTTGCGTTTCGGCGTTGGGAAAATCCCCAGCGGTGATATCCATTCGCGCCAGACCGATACGGTAGGCGGGCTCGTTGGGCGCCGCTTCCACTGTCTGCTTTTGGATGCGGATTCCCAGCTGCCTGTCGTTCAAACTACTCCACGCGAAGTTTGCGTACAGGCCTAGAAGGCGGGGACTCGGACCAGGGTGCGAAAGCGCTGCGACATAAGCGTCGAACAGGCTATGCGGGTCAAAGTCGCAAGCCGCGTTTCGCAAGCATGTAGAAAGCGCGTCGAGGGAACTTTCGTCCTGGACGGTAGGCGGTCGACTTGTTAGTTTACTATTTATGCTCAGCCACCACGTCGGATCAATCGGGCGATGCATTCGGGCGGTCATGAAAACTAGCGCCTGCTCTGGCAGGATGGAAGATCCATCGATGATGGCGGCGCGTTCGAGTGTTGCTACTGCAGCTGCCACGAACGGCGATGCCGGATCGTATCCGGAATAGATGATGTACGTCCGTCCAAGTTCATACTGGGCACGTGGAGAATGCGGTCCTCGGTAGGCAAGTTCTCGCGCAAGCGACAGGGGATTGCCCCATGCCCTCGCTGTGATCAAAGTCAAACTCCCCTGCCAGAGCAAAAATAGCGCGGCGATGACAATAGTCACCCAGGAGCCGATGCGCCACGTCGCAATTCCGAACGTGACGAGATCAAAGGTCGCCAGCAAAAGCGCCATGCTCGCGAAATAGTTGCGGTGCTCGTAAACAAGTTCCAAGGGAAGCACTGTTCCCGTCAGTAACTGGGAGCCGAGGTACCAAGCGATTCCGAGGGCGGCGAGCGGCCGGGAGCGGTGCATCACAACGGAAGCACCTAGGAGGCTCGCAAGCAGCACGACACTGATCAGTGTGCTCCATGGCTCGAGCAGGCTGTGTGATACGACAAAGTCGTCGTGATAGAAGGACAAGGCTGATGGCGTCGGAAGCAATGTCCAGTCGATATAGCTGATGACGACGCGGGCTTCGGTAAGTAGTCGGGTTCCAAGAGTGAAGTCACGACGTGCCCAGGTTTCGGGATTCAGCAGGACGGGTTCAAGCCACACCGCACCAATCACCAGCGGGACTGCGAGCACCAGTATGAAGAACGCAACGAGACGAACGTCAGTGTTGTAGCCTCCATCGTTCTTGGGTCGTTTCCAGCGGAATACGATCACCTCGGCGGCTAGTGCGTAAAGCGGAAGCATGACGGCGGTTTCTTTCGCCAGTACTCCGACCCCTGTCCCAAGCACTACGCCGCCGCAGCAGAGGAATAGTGCAGGGCGTCCAGAAAGCATCCGCACTCGGCCACACATATACGAATAGAGACCTAGAAGCACGAACAAGTTAGACAAGCTCTCCATGCGCTGGACGACGTAGAGCACAGCTGTGAGATTGATGGGGAGCAACAGCCACGCCGTCGTTAAGAGGGCGGCCCTTCGATCGGATGACGAGCGCTCGCGACTACCGTCCAAGCGCAGCAATAGACGGACTACTAAGAAAACCACCAAACCATTGGCAAGGTGGATGACTAGGTTGGTGGCCTTCATGGAAGGTGGATCCATGCCCGCAGCTAGGTAATTCAATGCGAAACTTAGCGACGCGAGCGGCCGCTTGAAATCGCTGGATGGCGACGACAGCGCCGCATTGACTAGGCTAGGCAGATCGTGGCCCGTAGGGTGCACGCCGGGGTTGTCGACAATATTGGGATAGTCGTCGAAGAGCCACCCTCCGGACAGGCCAGGGCTGTAAATAGCTGTCGCCACGAGTAGGCCCAGAGCAACCCATAACCAAGGATGTTGGGACCATCGATACAGGCGAGCGAGCGTCATGGGTGTTCCTGTTTGCGGAGTAGGTCGTTTCGCAACGTGCTGTCGAGATGGGCTCGCTCGCGGGCCCAATACCCTTGATGCGTCAGTATCCGCGCGTGCAACGCAGGCATGCCAATCCCTGGCTTCGAGGTTATCGGGATTGAGTCGAACGCGGCGAGATGCTCGAGTCCCTCGGCAGCATAGCCTGCGGAACCTAGCGTGGCCGCCTGCTCGAGGGCAAGTCCCAACCGTGGTTCGAGCGCCAACGAGCGATTGAAGGCGCGAAGGGCCTCCACCGGATATTTGCGTTGAATCGCGATAAGGCCTTCAACGTAAGCCAAGTCCTGCTGACGCCCTGCGGAGAAGTATGGGTTCTGGGCGCCCGACGCGAGCAATGAGTCAAGCGCATCGAGATCGAGCGGTGGGCATGCTCCAGTCTTTTGCTCCGCAATTGCCCGACCGAACCAGGACACGAGGAGTGTGCCAGGATCGCGAGCAGTCCGCATCGCTATTCGTGCCCGTTCCAGATCTGATGGCAATAGTGATCCGGTTGCGCAGCGCGCAGCCAACAAGTTCAACGCGAGCTGTATTTCATCAGGGTGCCCCTCCAGCATGGGCTCGAGACGATTGATCGCACGGGCTGGATCTCCATGCGCGATCTCGCTTAGCGCAGCATTCACTTGGGCGCGAGGTGAGTCTGGATTGAGTACGGCCCATAACTCGGCTTGGTCTCGGCTGTTACCCCATAGCTGCGCGCCCGAATAAGTCATCAAGCCCAGTCCCAGGATGACGACGGCAGCAATGGCCGCCCTGAGGCCGAGGGGCAGAGTTACCTTGCTAGGTTTGCAGTCGGTCACGCCAGCGAGCCATAAGCTCAATGGCCAAAACATGAGCATGGCGGGAACATAGTTTCGGTGTTCGAAGTAAAGCTCAAGCGGAATCGTCGTCGACTCGATGACATGCCCGACGAGAAAAAAAGCCATCGCCGTGCTGATGGCGGGATGTCGGCGGCGCGCTCGCCATGAAAATAGGATCAGTGCACCCAGTCCCACACCTGCGGGTAAGGTGGTCCAGGGCCGGATTAGAGATGTCGAGACCAGGAATTGGTCGTTGAATACGCCAGCGGTAAACGGGCTTGGAAGCCACAGCAACCGAAGGTAGTCCCATAACACACGCGGCTCGGTCATCAGTCGCTCGGAGAGCGTCCAGGGCCTTTGCGAAATGCCATGCAACAGCCCCTGGGCGCCGACTGTCAGCAGGCCAAGAGCGATGATGATAGTTAACGGCACGCAGAGAATGCCGAGAAGTTTTCGATTCGTCCTTACAGCCTGAGCGTCCCGGAGGGGGCTGGCATCTTGCAGCAGAAAGTATTCGATCAGAAGGACGAAGACAGGCAATAGGATGCCGTTAGCTTTCGATAGAGCGCCGAGTAGCGTGCCCAGTACGATCGCCGCGACGATAAGGGCCGAGCCGGAGCGGTACATACCTCGGCTCAGGCGCGCTCGCCCAGAAAGCCAGCCCAACATGCCCACAAGCGTGAACATGGCCGGAAGCATCGCCTCCCTCTGCACAACATACAGTGTGGTCGAGACAAGTAATGGATGCAGGAGCCAGCAAGCTGTTGCAATAAGTGCTGCGAGCTCGATTCGCAAAGCACTATTTTCGCGCCCGACATGCTGCCCGAGTCGCCGCAACAAGAGAAAAAGCAAAGCGCCGTTCAACAGATGAAGAATGAGGTTTGTGCGTTTGAATGGGTAAGGCGAGGCGGGCCAGTTGTGGGCATCGAGCAGGAAGCTCGCTAGCGCGACGGGACGGCCGGTTGGATCGGCGGTTCCCGATGTGATGTAACGAAAAAAATTTGCTACGTCGGTTACCGGACCACCTTCGCCCAAGCTCGGCAGGTTGGCGTAATCGTCGAAGAGGAAGGGGCCTGTCAAACCCGGTCGATAAGCAATCCATGTCAGGATGAGAAGGATGCATAGCCCGACGAACCCTGCCGTGCGAATGTGCATGGAGTTATGTCTATTCTGAAACGTCATCGCTATGGTGCCACGTGACTTTAAAAAAAAGCCGCTACCGCGGCTTTTTTTACAAAAGAAAGGCCGCATAAGCGGCCTTTCTGATGATTTCCGCACGGTCGTCGGAATCAATCACATATTACGGGCGGCAGCTGGACGGCAGGTATTTCGTTTCGAGCGGCGTTGCAGCTGCGACCTTGCAGGTCCATGACAGGCTGCCAGCCTTGGTGATCGGCGACAGCACCAGCTGCTTGCCATCGATCTTCGAATTCGCCTTTGTGCCGAAGCCGTTGGTCGCGCCAGTCTTGCCGTACTTCACGGTGATGATGCCCGTGGTCTCGACCGTCACGCTCTGAGCGTAGCTACCGCCGATGCTTCCGGCCGTGGCCAAGCCAACCGACAAATTCTGGCCGGTGTTCGTGAGGACGCCCCTGTTCGTATAGAACTCGGCAACCGCTGTCTTGGCGCCATCAGCCAGGCTGAGGCCTTCCGTCACCTGCGAGCGGATGGTGTAGTCCTGGTAAGCCGGGATAGCGATGGCGGCCAGGATGGCGATGATCGCGACGACGATCATCAGTTCGATCAGGGTAAAGCCCTTCTGCACAGTCTTCATGGCGGTTCCTATCTTTGGTAAAGGTGGTTAGCTAACCAAGTTTGTGATGCCCCCTGAGCCCCGGTATCGGATCCCCCTAGGAAGGTGCCCGATCCCCTTTCACTCACGTGGTCAGGAACGACCAGGAAGCTCGTGATGTCACCTGCATGTTGCATGCCATGGGTGACGGCGCATATTTCCTCATACTGCGCGTGCCGGAATTGTGCCGGGTGTCACGTCTGTTGAGCAACAGGAAAATTTCTTGCTTTTTCAATGCGCTGAGTCATGACACTCCGCGTCACAAGGTGACACTTAGCGTCACTTTGCATTGGCGCGTTACCGGCAGGCGCTCGGGAGGTACCGGGCATTCATGGGCGATCCCCTGCACACCCAGGCGATCGCGCCAGCGCTTGTGACCGGGGACAGCACGAGCGCACTGGACTGGACGTCAGGGTTGGACCTTCCCGTGTTGTAGAACACCTTGATCGCTCCGTCCGTGACGCGTACGGCGGAGACGAATTGGCCGGCGATGGATGTTTCGGTCGCAAGGCCGGCTGAACCATTGGCCGATGGGAAACGACCCTTGTCGGCAAAAAAGTCCCACACCGCTGTCTTAGCGCCCGTGGAAAGGTTTATGCCCTCCGAGACTTGCGCGCGCACGGCATAGTCCTGATATGCCGGAATGGCGATCGCAGCCAGGATGGCAATGATCGCCACGACAATCATGAGCTCGATCAGGGTGAAGCCATTGGTGTGCTTGGTCGGTAACATGGCTGATTCTTCGCGGAATGTTCCAGACATTCAGCACGATCCGTACCATCGCCGAAGGTTTTTCCGGCTGACCATTAGGAATGTGACGTTGTTCGCCAAAGTCCCAGTCACCCAAGCCATTGCCAGGATCGACATTACGATTTCTGCGCCTCGAAAGGGCACGGCATACCGAGGCTCCGATTGAAATAGACCATAGATCAGGGTCGCATGTAGCAGAAGCAAAGCGGTAATCGCAGCGTCGTAAGTCCGCAGGCCCCAAAGAGCGATGCCACAACCAGTAAACGCCAGCACTCCGATCCACGGGTTGAGTGCCTTCAGGGCGCGTACAAGCATTCGCAACACGTCACCGGATTCGAGGGCGGAGTCCTGCGTTGGGAACACATAAAGTGGTGCGGCGGCGATTCGCATGTTCCAGTCCCAAAGTAGGGCTGGTTTCGAGGCGTACCATCCGATGTAGCGCAGAGGCTGCTTGTCGATGCGTTTTAGGATGCTGATTACTCCATCCGATGGAGAGTGAATGGCAGCTCTGACCTCCTCCTCGATACATGCGCTTGTCGCCTTTCCGGCAGCGTTTCCCTGAAGTGATGCCCGCCATGCGTCGTGGTATTCCGGCCATGAGCCCTGCACGAGGTTTATGATAGCCCGAGAGCTCGCCGCACTCCCCTGCACAATGAGGGCATTTCGGATTGCCCAGCATGCAGGCGGAGTGAGCGAGGTCAAAAGGATGAGTGCGAATGCATTCCGTCGACTCGGGTGCGTGAACCACGCTATTGCCGCCAGCAAGGGAAGGAACGGAGCCATCACCACATTGGTGAGCCCCGCCAGACCGAAGGCTGCCGCGCCGCACATCAGCCATCGACCCTGCTCTCGCGCAGCCCCTTCAGCCAGTAGGCACAAGCCTGCAGCCACGAGAAATCCCAGGAGGGTTTCGCTTAGCACGTACGCAGGCATCGTGATTGAGTGTGGCCAGAAGGCGAGTAGTGCGGCGCAAAAGATTAGCCAAGGTAGTGTCAGCCAGCGGCGGGCCAACAGAAGATAAGCCGAAACAGTAAGTGAGCTGAGCAAGGCCTGGGCCCATTGCACCGACGTATAGCGGAGGGATGGGTCGTGAATGAAGGTGACCCAGAATGACAAGAATAGTGGGTAGCCCGGGTCCCTGTAATTATCGGGACGAGCCGACATATTTCCCGATGCGACGGAAAAGACCTGATGTTGCACGAGGTTCGTCGCATAGGCGATGTACTCGCCGGCATCTCCTCGGTTGGGAATGTCGATATGCGCGGCAGTGACGAACCAGGCGCGCAGGGCGAGAGCCGCCAATGTGGCGATGACGATTACCGACCAATTTTTGTCCGCGGCTGAACTGCTCAAGTTTGCCCCCTGCGAACGACTGTATGTCGTTAGGCCTGTGATCGTAAAGGCCAAAGCTACTCGCTTGCAGGTAATGTCGCTTGCGTCGGGGCCGCACAGGCCGTACCGTCCCCAGCGGCCTTACCAAGGGAGCCCCTATGAAACTTCTATTCGCCGCGCTGGCCCTCGCGCTGGCGTCCGGCCCTGTCCTGGCCGCCGACGCTGACAACGCCACCGCGCACCCGTTCTCGATCCGCGACCTGGTCATGATGGATCGGGTAGGGGATCCGCAGCTGTCGCCGGACGGGCGCTATGCCTTGTTTACCGTGCGTGCCACGGATTACGCCGCCAACAAGGGCGTGACATCTATCTATGTGATGGATCTCAATAAGCCGCCGCAGCCGGTCAAGGTGGTGGAGAAGGGTTCGTCGCCCCGTTGGGCGCCGGATGGTAAGTCCATCTTCTATTCGGCTCCAAAGGATGGGGTGGCCCAGGTCTGGCATCGCGCTTTCGACGCCGACAACGCCAAGGGCCTGGCCCTGACCGTCCGTACGGGCGATGCCGTGACCACGGCTCCGCTCGATGTCGGCTCGTTCAAGCTCTCGCCGGACGGCTCGAAGCTGCTCCTGAGTTACGAGGTCTTTACCGACTGCGCCGACCTGGCCTGCACCAAGGAGCGCCTCGACGGCCGCGAGAAGGAAAAGTCAACCGGTACGGTCTACGACAAGCTCTTCGTCCGCCATTGGGACACCTGGGCCGACGGCCGTCGCAACCAGCTCTATATTGCTGACGCCAGCAATGCCTCGCAGCCGCTGCTGCTGAGCAAAGGCATCGACGGTGATGTCCCGAGCAAGCCCTTCGGTGGCGAAGACGAGTTCACCTTCTCGCCGGACGGCAAGACCGTGTACTTCGACGCACGCATTGCCGGCAAGACGGAACCCTGGTCGACCAATTTCGATGTCTATAGCGTGCCTGCTGATGGCTCGGCTGCTCCGACGAATCTCACGGCCGACAATCTGGCCTGGGATGCGAATCCGGTGGTGTCGCCTGACGGGAAGACGCTCTTCTATACGGCTATGAAGGATCCGGGCTCGGAAGCGGATCGTTTTGGCATCTGGGCTCTGGACATCGCGTCGGGCTCGAAGCACGAAGTCGACCCGTCCTGGGACCGGTCGGCTGGGTCCCTTACTGTGTCGGCAGACGGCAAGACGCTTTATACGACCACCGACGATAACGGCCAGCACCCGCTGTTCGCGATCGACGTGGCAACGGGCAAGGCGACCACCCTGGTCACCGACGGCTCGATCAGCGGCTTCTCGATCAGCGGCAACAAGGTGCTGCTCACTCGTGACGACCTGAAGCGTCCCGCCGATCTCTACACGGCAGACGTCAAAGGCAAGAGCCTCAAGCAGGTCTCGCACTTCAATGCCAAGCGCATCAAGGGCGCACAGACCGGCGACTTCGAGTTCTTCACCTTCAAGGGTGCGAACGGCGACAGCGTGCAGGGCTATGTGGTCAAGCCGGTAGGCTACAAGAACGGCAAGACCTATCCGGTCGCCTTCGTCATCCATGGAGGTCCGCAGGGTGCGATGACCAACAGCTGGAGCTATCGCTGGAATGCCCAGACGTATGCAGGGCAGGGCTTCGCCGTCGTTACGGTGAACTTCCACGGTTCCACCGGCTACGGCCAGAAGTTCACTGACGCAATTTCAGGTGACTGGGGCGGCAAGCCGCTCGAAGACCTCAAGGCCGGCTGGAGCGCTGCTCTTTCGAAGTACAGCTTTCTCGACGGCGACCGTGCCTGCGCCCTTGGCGCGAGCTACGGTGGCTACATGGTTTACTGGATCGCAGGCGTGTGGAACCAGCCGTGGAAGTGCCTCGTCGATCACGACGGGGTCTTCGATGCTCGCGCCATGTACTACGACACCGAAGAGCTCTGGTTTGAAGAAAAAGAGAACGGTGGCACGCAGTACGAGCACCCGGAAAACTACGAGCGCTTCAACCCGATCAACCACGTGAAGGACTGGCGCGTCCCGATGCTCGTGATCCACAGCGGCAAGGACTTCCGCATTCCGGAAACCCAAGGCTTGGGCGCGTTCACCGCGCTTCAACGTCGTGGCATCCCGAGCAAGCTGTTGCACTTCCCGGATGAGAACCATTGGGTGCTCAAGCCGCAGAACAGTGTGCAGTGGCACGAGACGGTGAATGAGTGGCTGAAGGAGTGGACTGCGCCGCAGACGAAATAAGCTTACCCCCATAAGCAGGTTTAACAACAGCGGCGGCCTTCGGGTCGCCGTTTTCTTTTGGGTGTATCTTGCGACCCGGCCACGTCCTCGGCTAACGTCGCTGATAGTTGAGGGCTCCAAGATGGATCGCCCACAGGGGAAACGCATTGACTTCGCAATGGACGCGTGCGCGCGTCATGGGCATCCGAGCCGCATGGCTGGCACTTCTGCTTCCCATGGCGGCAACGTCGAACGAGGTGACAACGCCAGCCAAGCCGGCTACAACATCGGCCACGCATCACGTGGTCATCGGCTTGGGGTGCGAAGGAAGTCCAACGCTCGTCAGAGAGCCGCACCACTGGGACCCACGCATCCCCGACGGGGGTTCACGGGAGGAATGTCTGGACGGCACGGCAAAGGTCCGGATTTCCCCGAGCAAGGTCGACCTCAGATACAACCAGGCGACCGAACAGCTCGAAGTGGTGCTGACGATATCTGAGGCCGAAGGTCATGCCATCGGCGAGCTTTTCTCAGAAGCCTTGAAGAGCGGCGTCACTCGCCGGGACCTCATTCTTATTGACGGAAAGGTCATCGTGAAAGCCTTCGTTTTTGGAAAGTTCTCCGGGACGACTCTCGAGATCGATGTTGGATCGGATGAGGGTGCGAAAGCCGTCGCCGCCCTTCTGAATGGGGAATCGCAAGACAATTGGAAGGCAGGCTAGCGGAGTGGATGGTGGAGCGGGGGACAAACGTCGATGAATCACATCAATGCAGCGGGAAGTGAGGCTTCACACGTGGTCGTCCTTCCGCGAGCAGGTCGCCTGTCCGGTGCGCTCGTCGCATTGCTCTTGCTGGGTGTCGCGGCAGGACAGTTCGGGATTTTTCGCGCGGGCTCTTTCCATGACATTCTTGTCACTATGTTCGGTACCCCGTTCATCATTGTCGCGTTGCTGATCGGCTTACGGATTTCCTGGCTATGCGCAAGGCACGATCTCATTCGAGTCAGCGACGATGAGGTCATTCTTGAGCGACGACTCGCCTCGATCCCCCTCAGCGACGCCGTCCTCATCGACCGCCACCGGCTGTCCGAGGTTGTCGTACGAGAATCGGAGGTCATGGCCAAAGGGCATAAATACCTGATTCGCTCGGCAGTATTCCTTGATGGCGATGCCGAGCTTGGGCGCACGCTTACGCTGTCGCGTAAGTCGGCGCTTCGGCTGACCGAAGTGTCGCGCGGCTGGGCTCTCGGGTCGTCAGAGCGCACTGGGAGCGCGGCGCTATGAAAGCGAGCGAACGTGTTTTCGAGTGCGAATGTAAAGTCATGATTCGAGGCATCGTCTTCGTCGCGCTGCTATTTGTCCTGGGCATGGCCAGAAGTCAGGTCAGGCAAACCGACGATTGGTTGCATATCGTTGGGACATTCTCGTTGGCGCTTGGACTGCTGTCGCTTCTCGTCATTCCCGGGCTCATGCTCACCCAGGATATGGTGCTTATGTCCGGCGGATTGGCCCGATCGCTGTTTGGCGTGCGTTCCGGGCACGTGACCTGGGACGAGATCACGAGCGTGCGTTGCCGCGACGTTGGTTACAAGGGTGCGATCGTTCGCCACTACGCGCTCTTTACCGACGAAAGGAAGAAATTTCCCAGGCTCACCGTGCGCAGCGACTACGACGACGTCGAAGAGCTCCTTTCCGTCGTCAGTGCGGAGATCGCGGATCGCAATGTTCCGATCGTTGTTCGCAAGATGGGCTGGCCTGTTCCGGCCGATCGCCTTCCGCTGCCGAGTGACGAGCCTCGTAGCATGTGGTGATTGGGATTCACCCCTACAGACAACTGCAAGTTGATTTGTTACGGTCGCCTCGTTGACTGCGCGGTTTATCGAAACGTCTCGCAGGCAACCATCGCTTGATGCGGTGAAAGCGCAGGTGAGGAGTGCTAGAGACACTCCTCACCTGCTGACCAAACCAACTGACTTGGAGCTGATCTTGGCTACCCCTGATCATACGGCACCCATTCGCCCGCCGAATCCCCTCGGCGACATCCCCATCGGTTAACGGGTCGTCTGCCTACACCGTAGACACGATCGAGGAACCGCGGCGGGAGCCGTTTTCATACGAAGTTTCTTGGCTGGTCTAACCGGCCCGGCATCGTTCGCATCCGAGAAATGGCTCTGAGCCGCAACGCGACTCGTCAATCAAACCCGGCACCCGGTTCTCGGGTAGTCGATGAACTGCGGGCCCGCATGATCCGGGGCATGCCTTGCCAGGCCTGGCATGCCCACGTGGAAGACGACGCGGCCGCACATCAAGGAGAACGAAATGTCCATTACAACCGGACGATCTGAAGCCAGTTTCCCCGGCTACCCGATCGGCTCAGAGGCCTCGGTCCACGATCTCTTAAACGACGCCACCGAATGGCTGCAATACGCGCGCGGACTTACGGGTCTGCTGGCCGACCTTATCCACGAAGCGGATTCGGTGGACTGCCAGGCCATGGCGCTCGGACTCGAGGCCATCAAGGCCCTTACGCAAGTGGGCGTACGGTGCACTGCTGAGGCCCACGCCCGCCTCTGCTGGAGCGAGGCAAACACCGGCCGGTGTCCGGTTGACGCAAGCTGAGCTTGCGGCGACGATGTGGCGCGGCATATAGCCGCTCCGGGGATCAAAGGAAATGATTGTCCATCTTCGGCCGTTGCCGACTACTCCGGCAGGTCGGTGAGCATGAAGAAGATGCTTCTTGTCGCTGCGTTCGTCGTCGCGTGCCTTTCGTGTGCATGGTTCGGTTTCTGGCTAGGCTTTAGCGAGATGTTTTTCGAATACGTCGACCGGCAGTACCGCAACGACGTGGCTGAGCTTCTGGCGGATAGGCATTGGGTTCGATGCCTGAATGAGGATTCGCCAAAAGCGATCGGCGACCTGCGGAATGACCTCAAGGTGCGGCGCGAGGGTCTCATGCTGACGAGGCCTCAGCCGGTCAGTTGGACCGATCGCCTGCGACTCGTCGCCGATCCTCGTGTTCTGTGGATGCTCATGCAGCAGTGTGACGACGTGGTCGCAAGAGATGCCAGGATAGCCGCTCTTGTAGAGGACGAATCTCGCCCCGCGACTTGCTCGGGCGCGAAAGAGAGCAAGAAGGAAGAGGTCCGTTGAAGGCCGTGGATCCAGCCAATCTGTACTGTTCTCGCAGGTTGCCAGCTATGAAAAAAGCATGCCGCGGTGCACAGCTGGTCGAGAGGCACGATCACCAGTGATCAAACGACTTTTCCGTTCGGAGGCAATTCCAGCGGCGCTTCCCACGTACTGGCGACTGATGCGCTTCATGCTGCTCGCGCTGCTGGTCGGTGGTTGTGGTGTCGGAGGAGTGTTCCTAAGCCTGCACATGGGTTGGAACGGCTTGGCAGCCATTTGCGGATTGGTCGCCATCGTCGGCATTGCTTCTGGCTGGATATTGACCATGGCGCAGACAGTCAACGTTCTTTGGTGGAGTCGGCCTGACCCTGGCGCCGCCCACGACAATGGCAACGTCGACAACGGACGTCGCATGAGTTCCGGTCGTCTGCTCTCCGCGTCCGAGCTGGCAGCTATCGTCGATTCAAAAGGCGAACTGCATGATTGCGTTGTGTCCCTGACCTGGGTTCGCGGCACCTCGGATCGCCTGGTGATTCAAACCAACGACATCGATGCCAACTTTCGGGGGCTCCCCGGATATCGTGGAAAGCGTTCTGGCGAGATCACTCTTCTTGACGCCAGGGAGATCGAGAGTTCTCTTGAGGAAGTTACGCTTAACATTTACGAGGCGATCGTTGAGAGCGACGGTGCGCGCGGTCGATTGACGCTTCGCTTCTGGCCGCATGGCTCGCTGGTCGCGTCATTCGCGCGTGCGAGCCTCATCGAGAGCGACCGATGAGCGAAAACCCCTATTGTGACGAGACAAGGAGGGCGCATTGGCTAATACATCATCGAGCGAAGCGACCCGGCGACGGAAGAGATAGTTGATGTTCTTGTCGTTACGTCCCAACGAATCAATTCCGCTTTCCGCGAATGACATTGGCGCATGAGCTCCCGTCGGTCGCTTTCACCATCCGATCTAACCCCTTAATCTCGTATCGAAAGGATAGCCCGTGGCTGCAGATGCCGAATACACGTGCGTGCTACGCATTGAGGGCGACACGCTGGACGTGGATGCTGTTGACAGGGCATTGGGTTTGTTTGGCGACCACCGTCACGTCATTCGGCGAGCGACGCCCTGGAGGCCCGCGCTCGACCTGCATCGATGGCAATACCCGAAATTTGGAGATGATGACGGAAGCTACCAGATATGGTCATCACTCGAAGACGCACTGCAATCCAGCGTCGAACGCCTGTTTCCCGTTAGGGATCGTCTCGAGAGCTTCGTCGCAGTTGGGAAGGCATATTGGTGGATAGGCTGCTTTCATCAGGCGCCATCATCGATGGTCTACCTGATGGGAGACCTGATCGAGAAGCTCGGCCTGCTGGGTGTTCCGATCTGCCTCGACAACTACCTCGTTTCGTCGGATGCGGAGGGGACTGAAGAAGACCGTGCTGCAGTCGTCGAAGACGTGGAGGAGGGGCAGCCGAATCACAGGTACCGATTCTGGGTCGACGCGGCGGTCGGCCCGCGCGAGTCGTATCTGGCGCCGAACGCCAGTTGCACGTTGCTCGGAGAAGCCACCGATTTTTCGGCGGGAATCGAGGTTGCTCTCGGACGGCTTCATGATCTCCGGCCCGATAACTCCGGTGGCTTCCCACAACGAGCCTTGGTCTGCGAGCACATTCAGGACGCCTTCGATGGGGGGCCGACGTTCTCGAGAGAGCACCTCGTCGCGATATGCGAACTGGGTCTTGACCTCGTGCTTACCTGGAAGTCTTGATTGGAGGTTGCCGTCAGTCAGATGCTAGGGCGATAGCAGCATCACTCGAAGAACAAGGCCAACTGTCTCTCCGGATTCCCGAGAAACGCCTTCGTCACCAAGAAGTGCTCTGTCTCTTCGTAGGCTGTCCTCACCAAGCCCGACTCGTCGATCTGATATATCTCGGCATCCGGATAAGCCATCAGGATCGGTGAGTGGGTAGCGATGATGAACTGCGACTTCATCCGGACAAGTTCATGGATGCGCGCCAACACCGCTAGTTGCCGCGAGGGCGAAAGGGCAGCCTCGGGCTCGTCGAGGATGTAGAGCCCGTTTCCGCCAAACCGATGCATCATCAACGCAAAGAACGACTCACCGTGCGACTGCTCGTGAAGCGATCGATGACCGTAGGAATCGATGATAGGTGGCGCCGGCGCGGGTTCAGCGTCGAGCTTTTCAATCTCGGTAGCCACATTGAAGAAGCTTTCAGCTCGAAGAAAGAACCCATCCTTCGCCCGCCTGACGCTCTTCCCCAGCGATTGAATCCCCAGTTGGTCGCTATCGCCTCCAGTAGAGTCGATTTGCCGCTGCCGTTTTCGCCGACGATGAAGGTGACTTTGGGGTGCAGCTTTAGGGTGCCGAGCTCCTTCACTGCGGGAAGCGAAAACGGATAAGTCTCAAATGACGAAATACGTTCCCGCCTCAATCTCACGTCGAGCAGGTAATGTTCCGCGTCCAGTGAACTCATGGCGACATGCTCCTTGCCGGTCGATCGTGGGTTGAATGGTCGTTGCCTGCAGTCTCAAATACGGCGATTCATCTTCAACGGCATTGGCGCGTTGTCGAACCCCCGTCACGGACAACCAACTCACGATCGCGGACGCGAGGCGGCGAAGGGATTCGGCTACGAAGATTCGCGCCTTCAAGATGCCGATATACACCGCGGGCAGCACAAACTGGATAATGGTGGCTGGGCCAAGAAACCGAGAGCGGCAAAGTAGATGACAGCTCTGAAACAAGCTGAGATTGAGGTCGTATCCGCCCTCCCACGAGCGGAACGCGTTGAATATCTCGTAAAAAGGGTGGTGGGTCATGAAACGATCTGGGGTATCAGGAAGGGGATTGGGTCACGTCGGTGAACTCGTCGGACCTGACGATCTTCAATGTATGGCCCTTCGAGGAGTACGTCCAACGCTACTGTGTTGGCGAGTGGGCCGACTGCGTCCCGGAAGCCATGTCCCTGGCGGTGTTTATAGACGCGTTTCTTCCGAGCCTGGATGAGCATGGCATTGCCGTTGGGGTTTTCTACACCCCCACCGATAACGGCGTTCTCGTGCCCCCGCTCGATCTTGCACAACGGCTTCGGGAGTACGAGGACACCTGGTACTGAATCGTACAGCAGGAGGCCGGACTAAATAGACGTTCAGTCTCCTTCATGAGCACTGGCGCCCCTGATCTCCCCCCACATTCGAGCAAGCTCATCCAGAACTCAAGCGTGTTGTCGCCCTATCGTGAGGACCGCTCGATATCTCAATCCAGGAGCAGGCCTAGCTGCCGCGCTGGATTTCCTAACGTGCCTGGGTATCTCGGCACGCCAGCCGGCGAGATAAAGCGATATACCCGACGCCAAGTCGCAGCGGGGGAGCTACCGAGACATTGTTGAAATCAAGTGGATGGTGGTATTGATGAACGTCGCGACTAGATATGTCGGTTTACTGCTTTTCTTCACGGCCGCTGGCTGCCAGCGAAGCCACGGTGAGACAGAGCGACCAACCGTCAAACCGAGGATACCCTTCATGGGCCTAGCGTTTGGAGGTCGCGTGCATGATGACTTTCTAACGTTTCTGGCAGAAAAGCATACGTGCGATGGCCGCGGGGGTATGGATACCTGTCTCCGAGGGTATGATGTCATCGTTGAAGATCGCGGCGATAACTACTATTTCCTCGTCGTTTCCAGGGATAAGAGCATCAAGGGTGGTGGTATGTCATACCTGGTTGACGCGAAGACCGGCGAGGTCGTGCAGCGGGCGATTCAGAAGTAGGTCGACATAGCCTGTGTGGCGCGCAACGTATGCCACTCGAAAAAGCCAATATCGAAACGATGCAGATGCGCGGCCGGCGTAGGAGCAATTGTGCCCCTTATCCCAGACGAAGCCTTGGTGGCAGGTGCTGGCGACATAGGCCTCGGCGTTATGGGTGACGCTTACGGTGGCTTAATGTCTGGCGACATGAATGCGCTCGTCGGCGCCATTGACCCGCTTCGTGACCGCGCGAAGTCGCAGCCGCCGGAGGATCAACATTTTCCGTGGCCAAGAATGGCGTGGTGATAGGCATCTGATGGAACGCAGATTTCGTTACGGTAACAAGCAGAGCCTGGGACTTATTTTATCGGTCGTCTTCGCAGTGGCCGTAGCATATGTCCTTCGAATGGCAATCGTGCGGTACCGGCCTGGTGATGGGATATACGTCAGTAGTGTCATCGTCGTCGCTCTCTTCATGATCCTTTTCGCGAGCCTCGTTTTTCGTGACGTCGTGGTGAGTGACGCCGGCATTTCGAGATCATTCTATGGATTTCGAGGCCGAACTCTACGTTGGGAGAATATCGTCGCCGTTCGGTGCGGTGTCGTGGACTCGCGGACCGGCAAAGCCCCAGCCTGCTCGTTCCAGGCGAGCAGACGCCTATGGCCATTTTCGTTCATCATGATCTTGCCAACCATCGACGGCGCGCACGAGTTGCTTTCGCTCCTCGATGATGAAGTCACGAAGCGCGGAATTCCTATTAAAGGTTGGAGGGGCAACCGACTCGTCACGATTGACCGGCTTCCGCTTCCGTCCAAGGATGGTGCCAAAAATGAGGACATAGGCGCGTCCCATTGACGTGGGACCACGTTTTCGACGCAGCCAATAACTATCGGTAAGGTCGCTTCACCCACCGGCCGATCCATCCCTTGGAAACGACGAGCTCGCTGATCGGTTGCCTGAATTCTGCGAATGCTGCTGCGCGTTCGGCCGCCTGGGAAGCTTACCGCCAGCGAGTGCAGTCGGCGGAATGGTCATGGACGTCATTGTTATCCCTACGGGTGAGTCCATCCCTGGGATGGATTTTTGCCCGCCTGGGAGTGACAATCCAGACAGGTGCTATAGGAAGTACGAGCAGAGGCTCATCGTTGTGAGCAGTGGTGCGGGATGGGTCCCGCAGATGATCCGAGCCGATGGTATCGAGCGTGCCTCGAACGCGCGGCGGATAGGCGCGGCCTCTGCATTGAAGGATTTCCTGACGAAGCGCTTTAACCCTGGAGCATGGCCGACATGAAGTGAACATGGCATCCGAAGAACGGCAGGTGCACAAAATCTACCACCCGAATGGGATGCTCCGTGCCGAGTGGAGTACCGCTGGTGCGGAGATGGATGGTCTCCACAGGATGTGGTTCGATAACGGCCAGCTATTCGGGGAAGCAGCCTTCAAGCGTGGCATCGCAAACGGCGTCGTTCGCGAGTGGAGTCGCGACGGCCATATGACGCTGGATGCAACCATGGTCGATGGTTTTTACTCCGGCCGATATCGGCGCTGGTGGGATGACGGTAAGCTGGAGTGCGACGGAGACATGGCGCAAGGTGAGCGCCAGCCGGGCTTCATCGACTACAACGAAGATGGAACAGTGCGGCGGGTTCGCAGTTAGTCCGGCGCACGTGGCCCCGAGGGCTAGCTGATCTTCTGTTCCTCGGTTAGATCAACTTTGCTATTGGCGGTTTTGCGACGGGGCTCGGGGTCATTGGCTTTCGACGGATTGGTGGGCCAACTACATCAGAGCGTGATCGCCGAGTCTGAGTCGGATATCGTTCGCCCCAACGTTCCTTTCCAGGCCGACAGAGGCCATCCACGTAGGCGGTGAAAGCTTTACCTGCCGAACGCTCACTGACCGCCGACTCTACTTTGTTGCGAAGAGATCCAGCTGGTCGGGGCTCTGGCGCTCGCGGAATGGGCAGAACGCAAAGGCATCAAGCTCGACTTCATCGAGCCGGGAAGGCCCATGCAGAACGGCGTCATCGAGCGCTTCAACGGCAGCTTCCGGCGTGGTGTCCTCGACATGCACCTGTTCCGGGACCTGAACGCGAGCAGGCAGAGCTCTGGCTGACCGACTACAACCGCGAGATACCCCACGGCAGCCTTGGAGGGCTGACGCCCGCCGAGTTCAGGCAGCGAAATGACCCGGCAACCTCGGGTTATGGTTGACACTAACTAACGGGTGGTCGACAGCGTGGTTTGGCTGCACTATGCAGGCCAGCGGAGCAACAGTCCGCAATCGGAGAGCGTGGTGGCGAAGTACGTAATTGAGCTAAGCGATGCTGCGACTAGCGAGGTTGCAGAGGCTCTCGTCCTCGAGACTGAACAAGGAGATGACTTGCTTGCGCTGGCGGGAAAAGGGCATCCGTTGCGTCCAGGCGATTCGCTTCCATTATCTGCAAGCGATGTCGAACGCATCGTTGATCGCTTCGACTTGACTCCTCATAATTCGTCCCTCAACGGCTGGCTCCGAGCCTGGTCGGCTTGGGACGAGTTGCCTTACCCTGTTCATACCGGCAGGGAGCTCAGGATGTTGCTTGCTGGTGAAAAGCCGCTCGCCGCTTTTGTCGACGACATGCCTGACGTGCCCGATAACGGGATCGTTCCCGAAGAGATTTTTACTCCCTATGTGTCGGCGGGCCGATTAATTAAGCGAGATAGAGAGACCCCGCGATCGGGACGGCCATGTCGCGACGTGTTGTACGCGCTCCCCTCTGAGGTCTGGCGCATGGACGCCTACCTCTTGTTGTTGGATATTCTCGATCAGGGTTGCTGGTCGGAGGGAATGGAGCGAATGCAAGGGCGCCTGCTCGGGTACACCGACGCGCAGAACGACGCTTACATCGATTTCCTGAGAAAGCGCACTGCGGGAGTTGGGGGCGCCCATCGCTGAGTTTCGCTGGTGGTGTCGACGCCCCGTAAACTTACTCCAGCAGCAACGCCAACTGCCGAGTCGGATTTCCCAGGAACGCCTTAGTGACCAAGAAGTGCTCGGTCTCTTCATAAGCCGTCCGAACTAGCCCCGATTCGTCAATTTGATAAATATCCGCCTCCGGATAAGCCATCAGAATCGGCGAGTGCGTAGCAATGATGAACTGCGAGTTCATCCCCGCCAGCTCATGCATCCGTACCAACATTGCTAACTGTCGTGCAGGCGATAACGCAGCCTCGGGCTCGTCGAGGATGTACAGCCCGTTACCGCCAAATCGATTCGTCATCAGAGCAAAGAACGACTCGCCGTGCGATTGCTCATGAAGCGGCCGTTCACCATAGAACTCGCCCACACCCAAGCTTTCAATCTCAGTCGCCACATTGAAAAAGCTCTCGGCCCGAAGGAAGAATCCGTCCTTAGCTCGCTTGATTCCCTTGACCAGGGTCAGCGCCTCATGCAACTCCGAATGCGACCGCCGCGTCCCGAAGTTAAAATTCTTCGTCCCGCCCTCGGGATTGAATCCCCAGGCGGTGGCGATCGCCTCCAGCAACGTCGACTTCCCGCTGCCGTTCTCGCCGACGATGAAGGTCACCTTGGGGTGGAGCTTCAGGGTGCCTAGTTCTTTGATGGCGGGGAGGGAGTAGGGGTATGTTTCGAAGCTGGGGACGCGGTCTCGACGGAGTTTGATGTCTAGGAGGTAGTGGCTGGCGGTTAAGGAGGTCATTGGGGACGGTCCGTGTGTTTTCGCGAGCACCCTTTCGCCGATGAATCGGCTCCCACAAGAGCATCGGGCGTTAGAACCACTTGTTGCGTTTTAGCGCTATGAAGATAACGCCTACGACGCAGGCTACCAGACAGGTGATGGCGGGGTAGGCCCAGGGTTGTTGTAGCTCAGGCATATGCGCGAAGTTCATGCCGTACCAGCTCGTGATCAGGGTAGGCGCAGCCAGCATCGCCGCCCAACCAGCCAGCTTCTTCATCACCTCATTCTGCCCAAAGGTGACGAGCGCAAGGTTCACACTAATAGCCGCCCCAAGCATTTCGCGCATTGCGGAAATCGATTCGTTGACGCGGAAAACGTGATCGTAAATATCACGAAAATACGCCCGCAACTCATCGTGAATCAAATGCGGATGCAGCCGCGTCAACTGCGCCACGATGTCCTGCAGCGGCACGACCGCGAGCCGCAACGTCATCAACTCGCGCTGCATGTCATACAGCCGCTTGATCGTCTGCCGGTTGTACGTCTCGGCGAAGATATCGTTCTCCAGCTCGTGCAGTTCCTGCCGGAAGTCGCGGATGATCGGCAGGAAGTTGTCGACGATGAAGTCGAGCACCGCGTACAGCGCATAACTCGGTCCCATGCCAAGCAACTCGGGGGACTGCTCACACGTGCGGCGCGCAGGCGCATACGACAGCGATGCACCGTGACGCACGGTGACGAAGTAACGCTGACCGACAAAAATCTGCGTTTCGCCGAAGGCGATATTGCCGCCGACCACCTGGGCGGTTTGCGCCACGATGAAGAGCGAGTCGCCGTAGGTTTCAATCTTGGTGCGCTGGTGAGCGAGCTGGGCATCCTCGATGGCGAGGTCGTGCAGGTTGAACTCTTCCTGCAGCTTCAGCAGCAGCGCTTCGTCGGGTTCGTGCAGACCGACCCAGACAAAGGTGTCGGGCTCCTTCAGCACGTCGCTGATCGCGTCGATGGTGATGTCGCCGATGCGGCAGCCGTCATTACGGTAGGCCACGCAATTGACGACCATGCCGCCGTTGGAATCGGGCGGAGCGACGGGTTCGGGGAGCAGCGAGACGGTTTCCATAGGCGGGCATGATGCCGCCCCCTGTGTGACGGGGCAATCGCAGAATCGGAATAGGCCGACATGCGCTCGGGCGCCGCCGTAAGCAGGTTCAGCGGCGGGCGGATTTTTCTCCGCCGATGCACCTCATAGGGTGAAAGGGTGGGACCACGGCGGGCAAGATCGCGAAATCTTGCGATACCCGTCGGGGTACCCCGCACCCTGCGGCTCATGAGCCAATGACCCACGGGACACCGAACCCATGATCACAAGGAATGTATCGTGACCTCGACCAACGCTAAATCTCCCCAGAACACCGACCCGAACGAGGGTCTCCCGGCCTTCATGACTGAAGAAATGACCCATGCCCGCCTGGGCATCGTCTACCTCTTCGCCAACATCGCCTGCGACGAAGACCGCTTCACCTTCAGCACGGATGGCGTCCTCGACCTTCTCGGCAGCCGGCCGGTCAAGCCGGTCGTGCCGCCCGGCAAGAACGATCCGGCCAGGCTAGCCGAGACACTCGACCGAGCCATCCGGGCCAACGAGGCCGTTCGTGAAATCGACGCCGCGCGCCTGAAAGCGGCGGCGTCCGCACCGGCGGCAACCCCGGAAGAGGGCGCCTTGCGCGACGCCCTGGGCAAGGAGCTGGAGCGCATGACGACGCTCATCGCCGCCGCCGCCCAGGAGCAACTCACCGGTGCCACGGGAGCCGCTGCTGCCGTCACCCCTGTCGCAGCTGCAGCCGCAGGTATCTGGGCCTCTCGCCCCGGCCTGCTGAGGTCGATCACCCAGACCATCGCCGGCGCCGCCGCTGCGCAGGCCCAGCCCTTCATCCTCAGTGGTCTCACCACGGCAGGCGGCATCGTCGATGCGCTGGAAACCGGCTGCAAACGCTACCTCGTGCACGCCCGCAGCAAGCACCTCAGCGTGCTTCCTGGCACGCCGGCTACGACCATCGACGGTATCAAACGGGCAATGGACCTTACCTTAGCTGGGGATGTTTATAAGACGCTGAAGGGCGGCGCCCAGCTGGTGGCGGAGGGCCTGACCGCAGGCGCGTCGAGTGCGATCGGCCGCATCGTCTTCTCGGCGATCGACGCGCTCGTCTCCTTCGTCCGCCGCGCGCACGACTTCTACTACATGCGCCAGTTCTTCCACGAGGCAAAGGCGCACTGGGCGGATCGCGACCGTCCCGACGCGCTGCATCGGCGTCCGTACGAGTTCAACCTCTGGTATCGCGATGTGGCGATGCGTGTGCCGGTGATCCCGGTGCTCACGCTCAACAGCGGTATCTGCGGCGACAAGGCGCATCTGCTGCGCATGTTCAGCCTGGAGGGCGAGGTCATCACGCAGGCGAAGTTCGACGCCGGCGTGGCCTATATCGACGAGCTGAAAACCTGGGGCGCAGGCTACCTGCGCGACGTCGGTTACGTCTTCGAAAGCGGGGACGCCGTGATCGCCGAACTGGTCAGGTCGGCGGCCGTGCCGGCGAACGAAAAGCTGCGCACACGCTTGTGGAACGCACTGAAGACGCTCGTGCCTCGCAAGTAAGTAGCGCGGCTGGCGAGCTCAGTCGTGCCGGCGGCAGAACGTGGCGAAAAGGGCAGCCCAGCACGGCAGTGCGAGCAGCAACCAAGGCATGTTCCGCTGCGGAAACTCCGGCCACAGGTGCAGCAGCAAGGCGATGACGCAGGCCACGGCGGAGACGCCCGTGACCCGCGATGCGAGGTGGCCGATCTGCCGGCCGGCCACCCGCAGTCGCCAGATGCCGGGAATCAGCAACAAGGCAAACGGCTGGAACGCCAGCAGGTTAAAGTTGCCCCAGGCGGAACGATGCAGGGTCAGCGTCCACAGGCCCAGCATGAACAGGCCGGCCAGTCCGGCGAACACGGTGAAAAGCGTGCCCGCGGCAACGAACACGCCGCGGGCCACGCGATTACGCGTGAATGCGGGCAACGACAAAGGAATCGCCCACAGCAGGCCAGCGATCAGCAGCGGCCAGCGCAGGTCCGGTGCCTTCTCGGGCGGCGGATCGAGCTTGTTCTGCGCGAGGGTGTCTTCCTGAGCGACAAGCGGATGTGCATCGGCACCATCGCCGATACGCACCTGGCGCAGCTCTTCCTCGAGCACCATCGGCAGGAACGCTTCCTTCCACGCCGTCATCGGCTGGTCGGCATACGGGCCGAGCCCGAGATCCATGCCGAGCATCAGCCAGGCCTGGTTGCTCATCAGGCGCGCGGTCTGCTCGCGGTACGTCATGCCACCGGGGCGCTCGCGCAGCTGGCGGCTGAGTGCGCCACCGAGTGCGCCGTCCAGTGCATCGCGCACGCGCGTGGTGCAGTTGTCGGCGTAGTAATCGTAGTTGTAGCCGGCGTTGGCCGGCTGCACGTTCCACAGCATGAAGCGGCGCAGGCTGTCTTTCTGTTCGTTGTCGAGCGCGAGGCGTTGGCGGCGTACGTAACGGCCTTCGCCCGCGTAGAACTCGACGTCCGACTGCGTGGTCTCGGCGTCCATGCGGTAGGCCATGATGCCGCGCGCGAAATTGACGATGAAACCCTTCTGGTCGAAGTCGAACACGCCGTAGTTGAAGGCGACGGCTTCGCCGCTCACGGTGTCGCGTACTTCCAGCGCATCGTGGCCGAAACGCTCCCAGTAGATGTCACCGGGGCCGTAGGTCATCAGCGAGATTTCGAGGTTGGCCGGCGGGGCATCGACGATGCCCGCGCGGGCTACCGGAGTGAAACACAGGGCAACGAACAGGAGCAGGGCGTAGCGCATCGTGGGGCGTGATCCTTGCCCGCAGGCATGGCTTGGAGGAAGGGGATCAGGCCCCGTTGTTGCCGTTACCGTTGCCGCTGACACGCGTGACATGGAAGTGCAGCACGCGGCGGTCGTCGGCTTCGGTGACGCGGAAGACGAAGTCGCCCATGGTGATTTCCTCGCCCACGCTCGGCAGGTGACCGAACTCGGAGGTGATCATGCCGCCGATGGTGTCGAACTCTTCATCGGAGAAATGCGCACCGGCCACCTCGTTGAAGTCGGCGATCGGGGTGAGCGCGCTCACCGCGAAGACACCGTCGTCCAGCTGGGTGGCGAGGATCGGGTCTTCCTCGTCGTCGTGCTCATCGTCGATCTCGCCGACGATCTGCTCGAGGACGTCCTCGATGGTGATGAGGCCGGCGACACCGCCGTACTCGTCGACCACGAGGGCCATGTGGTTACGCGTGAGGCGGAATTCCGCCAGCAGCACGTTGAGTCGCATGGATTCGGGAATGAGCACGGCCGGGCGAAGCAGGGCACGCACGTTGCCGCCGTCGTTCTGGCCGAAGTACTGGAGCAGGTCTTTGGCCAGCAGGATGCCAAGGACTTCGTCCTTGTCTTCGCCGTGCACGGGGAAGCGCGAGTGACCGGATTCGACGACGGCGGCCAGGATTTCAGGCAACGGCGCATCGACGGGCAGGCTGACGATCTGGGCCCGGGGGACCATGACGTCGTCGACGCTGAGCTCGGTGACTTTGATCGCACCCTCGACCATGGTCAGGGTGTCGTTGGAGAGCAGGCCGTTGGCCTGGGCGGTGCGCAGTTCGGCGATCAGTTCATCGCGGTTGCGGGGCTCGCCGGAAAACATGTGGCCCAGACGGTCCCACCAGGATCGGTGAGTAGGGCCGTTGGTACTGCCAGGGTCCTCGTTCATTACTCTTTGATATTCGGCCCGAATGGGCGGAATGGGGAGTCTAACGGAAATCCTGTGACGGTTCAGGGGATGGAGCAGGAGCATCGCCGCTGAAGCGGCTCCCACAGGGAGCTGCGGATCAGGCGATGTACGGGTCGGCGATGCCTAGCCCAGCCAGGACCTTGGTCTCCAGCGCCTCCATCGTCTCGGCTTCGGCCTCGTCGATGTGGTCGTAGCCCAGCAGGTGCAGGGTGCCGTGGATGGTGAGGTGGGCCCAGTGGTCGGCGGGCTTCTTGCCCTGTTCGGCGGCCTCGCGGGCGACGACGGGGGCGCAGATGACCAGGTCGCCGATGAGCGGCAGGTTCACGCCGGGGGGCAGCTCGACCGGGAACGAGAGCACGTTGGTCGCGTAGTCGCGGCCTCGATACTGCAGGTTCAGGGCCTGGCCTTCCTCGGTGTCGACGATGCGCACGGACACCTCGGTGGCCTTCCGACGCTTCGCGCCCTTGAGCGCCGCCTCGATCCAGCGGCGAAAGCTGGCGGACGCGGGCACGCCCTTACGCGGCGCGGCATAGCCCACGGCAACGTCGAGCTTGCTCAACGGGCTTCGTCCTTCTGCTCGAAGGCCTCGTAGGCGCGAACGATCTTGGCCACGAGCGGGTGGCGGACCACGTCGCGCGAGGTGAAGAAGGTGAAGCTGATACCGTCCACGCCGCGCAGCACTTCAATGGCGTGACGCAGGCCCGAGCGAATGTTGCGGGGCAGGTCTACCTGGGAGACGTCGCCGGTGATCACCGCGACCGAGCCGAAGCCGATGCGGGTCAGGAACATCTTCATCTGTTCGACCGTGGTGTTCTGCGCTTCGTCGAGAATGACGTACGAATCGTTGAGCGTACGGCCGCGCATATAGGCCAGCGGCGCGATCTCGATCACGTTGCGCTCGATCAGCTTGGCGACCTTCTCGAAGCCGACCATCTCGTACAGCGCGTCGTACAACGGGCGCAGGTAGGGGTCGATCTTCTGGCTGAGGTCGCCGGGCAGGAAGCCGAGCTTCTCACCGGCTTCCACGGCGGGGCGCACCAGCAGCACGCGCTGCACGCGGTTGTTCTCCAGCGCTTCGATGGCGCTGGCTACGGCAAGGTAAGTCTTGCCGGTACCGGCAGGACCCACGCCGAAGTTGATGTCGTGGCTGGTGATCGCGTGCAGGTAGCGGGCCTGGTTCGGTCCGCGGCCCTTGATCACGCCTCGCTTCACTTTGATCACGACTTCCTGCGACGACTCCGCGGCCTGGTCGGCCAGTGCGTCGATGCCGGACTCGGCGAGGTGCAGGTTGATCACTGCGCCGTTGAGGGTTTCGTGTTCGGCCGCCGTATAGAGAGCCTTGAGTACCTTCTCGCCGGCGCGCGCCGTGAGTTCGTCACCGATCACGCGGAACGTCGCCCCGCGATGGTCGATCTCGACACCCAGGCGCAGTTCGATCTGGCGGATGTGCTCGTCGAGCGGGCCGCAGAGGTTGGCGAGGCGGAGGTTGTCCTCGGGCTCGAGGGAGAAATCACGCTGGACAAGCTGGCTCATGGCATTCACGAGGCGAGCGCGACCTCTTCGTCGAGGCGGACACGGCCGCGCAGGGAGTTGGACATCGCCTCGGTGATCACCACGTCGACGAACTGGCCGATCATCCGGGCATGGCCCGGAAAGTTCACGAAGCGCATGTTTTCGGTGCGTCCGGTCATCTCGTTGGGATCCTTGCGGCTGGGCTTTTCGACCAGCACACGCTGCACGGTGCCGACCATAGCCTCGCTGATGCTGCGGGCGTTCTCGTTGATCGCGGCCTGCAGGCGCATCAGGCGCGCATGCTTGTCCGCGGCCGGCGTCTCGTCGGCGAGGTTGGCCGCTGGCGTGCCCGGGCGGGACGAGAAGATGAAGGAGAAGCTCTGGTCGAAGCCGATGTCGTTGATCAGCTTCATGGTCTTCTCGAAGTCGTCTTCCGTTTCGCCGGGGAAGCCGACAATGAAGTCCGACGACACGCAGATATCCGGGCGCACGGCGCGCAGCTTGCGGATTTTCTGCTTGAACTCGAGCGCGGTGTAGCCGCGCTTCATGGCCGAGAGGATGCGGTCCGAGCCGGCCTGCACCGGAAGATGCAGGTAGTTGGCCAGCTGCGGCACATTCGCGTAGGCCTCGATCAGCGAGTCGGAAAACTCCAGCGGATGTGAGGTGGTGAAGCGAATGCGGCCGATGCCTTCGATCTGTGCGATCGCGTGGATCAGCACGGAGAGATCGGCCATGTCGCCGTCGTGCATCGGGCCGCGGTAGGCGTTGACGTTCTGGCCGAGCAGGTTCACCTCGCGCACGCCTTGCTCGGCGAGCTGTGCGACCTCGACGATGACGTCGTCGAACGGACGGCTGATTTCCTCGCCGCGGGTGTAGGGCACCACGCAGTAGGAGCAGTACTTCGAGCAGCCTTCCATGATCGAGACGAAGGCGGTCGGGCCCTCGGCGCGCGGCTCGGGCAGGCTGTCGAACTTCTCGATTTCCGGGAAGCTGATGTCGACCTGCGACTTGCCGCTGGCGCGCTGGGCTTCGATCATTTCCGGCAAACGGTGAAGCGTCTGCGGGCCGAAGACGAGATCCACGTAGGGCGCGCGCTTGAGGATGGCATCGCCTTCCTGAGAAGCCACGCAACCACCCACGCCGATCAGTACCGGCTTGCCGCCGGCCTTGTGGGCCTTCCAGCGGCCGAGCTGGCTGAAGACTTTTTCCTGGGCCTTTTCGCGGATCGAACAGGTGTTGACCAGGATGACATCGGCTTCCGCCTCGTCCTGGGTCAACTCGAGACCGTGCGATGCGAACAGGACGTCAGCCATCTTGGCCGAGTCGTACTCGTTCATCTGGCAGCCGTGGGTCTTGATGAAAAGCTTGCCGCTCATGCGCCGGGATACCGTGATTCGTGGGGAGTTACCGAACCGCGCAGTTTACGCCGCCACCACCGGTGTTGCCACAGGGTTCGGTGGATCAATGGCTTACGTGAAGAACATCACGTTATTGGCTCTTGGCACCGCCGGGGTGCTCGGGCACACTCGCGCCCATGGTTCACGACGCGACGCCAGGGGAAAGCGCCGGCCATCCCGCCTGCCGTTTTCTGCTCTCCCGGACGGCCCTGCGAAGGGCTGCGGGCGTTGTTGTGCTGTTTTTAGGCCTGCTCTCGGGGCCGGCCTCGGCAGGTGCCCTATATAGATGTGTCGGCACGACCGGTGAAACCGTGTTCTCCGGCAGCACCGCCGGGTACAAGGACTGCAAGCGCCTGGCGAACATGGCGCCGGCGCGCCCGGCCCGGCCTGTCATGCCGTTGGCCCCGGCGCCCCGGACGGCTCAGGCGGCTGAGACGTCCTCAGCGGGTTCGGCAGCATCTGCGTTTCAGACGGTCGAGGCGGCGCCTTCACTGAAGGGCGTGATCGGCAGCGTGGTCCTCGCCCCCGGGCGGAACGACGATCTTGCGGCGGCGGGGCTGGTACCCGCTGCCAACGTCCTTGCGGTGGAGGGCTCGGTCTCGACCACCGCCACGGCGCTGGGGCCTCCTCGAATTGCAACGCAAGCGTCAGCGGCGGCTACGCCTGTCGCCGCAGCCGTCGCCGCTGCCCCCGCCATCCGCGCGCCCAAGGGCACCTGGGACTACCGCGAGTCTGCTTCGACCGACCTGGCCACGGCGCCCGCACCCGAACAGCCGAAGGGCTCGCGTGTGCTACGCGGCGCTGTCTATCGCATCACCCGCGCCGATGGCGGCGTCGAATACACCAATATTCCCCAGGCCGGTAACGCGGAGAAGGGCGGGAGCATCAAGATGCTCTTCACCTACATCGCGACCTGCGCCGCGTGCGATGTCCATTCGAAGATCGACTGGAACAGCGTCGCGCTCAACATCAGCTCGTATGGCGATGCCATCTCCTCGGCGAGCAGCGAGTTCGGCGTGGACGAGGCGCTGCTGCGGGCGATCATCCATGCGGAGAGCGCGTTCAACCCACGTGCGCTGTCGGTCGCCGGTGCGCAGGGCCTGATGCAGCTCATTCCGGGCACTGCCCGCGATATGGGTGTGCTGGACGCCTTCGACGCGAATCAGAATATTCGCGGCGGCGCGCGCTATCTCGCGCTGTTGCTGAAGAACTTCAAGGGCAACGAGCGCCTCGCTGCGGCGGCGTATAACGCCGGGCCGGGTGCCGTGCAGAAGTACAACGGCGTGCCCCCGTATGACGAAACGCAGGTGTACGTCGAGCGCGTAGGCGTGCTCCGCCAGCGTTACGGCCAGATGCTCAAGCAGCACGCCAGCACCAACGTGCCGCTAGCCTCCCGCGGCAGCTGATTCAGGTGTTGGCCCTGTGAGGGCCTGCTCCTTGTGGGAGCCGCTTCAGCGGCGATGCCCTGACATGGTGCCTTCCTGCTAGCACCCAATCGCCGATGAATCGGCTCCCACACAAAGCACAGACAGCACAGGCAGCACAGACAGTTATCTGGCGCCTTGCAACGCCTGCATCGGCGCCGTGGGTGGGCGCTGGGTGGGGGTGATGCTGCTGGTGAAGGGTGCGCCGCTGCGCAGGCCGGAGATATCGATGGCCGTACCGGGTTTGAACGCGGCTTCGCGCCGGCGCAGGTCGGAGGGGTCGAGGATGTCTTCGCCGCCGATCTTCAACAGCACATCGCGCTGCTGGATGCCAGCCATGGCGGCCGGGCCGCCGGGGGAAATGTCGTTCACCACCACGCCGCGCGCCGCGGAGGGCAGACCGCTGTCGGCCGAAATCGGCACGGCGCCGTAGTCCGCACCGATCCAGCCGCGCACCACATGGCCGGTCTGCACGATCTGGTCGAGCACGTTGCGGGCGCTCGCCACCGGAATGGCGAAGCCGATGCCTTCGGCGCCGACGGCCTGCCCGATCAGCGAGGTGTTAATGCCGACCAGATCGCCGTGGGCGTTGACCAGCGCGCCGCCGGAGTTGCCGAAGTTGATCGCGGCGTCGGTCTGGATGAAGTTCTCCAGGCTGGACAGGTTGAGCTGGCGTCCGATCGCGCTGACGATACCCATGGTCACGGTTTGACCAATGCCGAAGGGATTGCCGATGGCAAGCACCACGTCGCCCACGCGGGGGCGGCGATCGGCGTCGGTCATGTGGATGGCAGGCAGGTTGCCGGCGTCCACCTTGAGCACGGCCAGATCGGTCTCGTCGTCGGAGCCGACGACCCTCGCCTTGGCCACACGGCCGTCGTAGAGCAGCAGCTGGATGTCGTCGGCGTTGGCGATGACGTGGTTGTTGGTCAATACGTAACCATCTTCACTGACGATCACGCCCGAGCCCAGGTTCTGCTGGCGCCGCGTGCGCGCCGGCCCCGTCGGTACACTGAAAATGCGCTGCAGCACCGGATCGGAGTAGAGCTGGCGCGGCACCTCGGTGACCATCTTGTTGGCGTAGATGTTGACGACCGACGGTGCCGCCTTGGCCACGGCGTCTGCATAGGAGGCCGGGCCGGAGGAGGGCGAATCGCCCGTGGTCGTTGCCGTGATACCGGCCGGAGCGGTGAAGCGTTGCCTCAGGAAGGCGCCGCTACCGGGCCAGAACAAGCCGATGATGAAGGCCACGGCGAGGCCGAGCACGACAAAGCGGGCAATGAAAGCGAGCGTGCGGGCGGCGTGTTTCATCTAAAAACGAGGGATTCCTGTCGTCGTCGCATCGCCGTGCCCATGGCAGCCCTTGCCCCTTATGGGATAGGGTGGCGTCCAGTTTATTGTACGTGGCTAGTGCTGACGTTACACTGACGCGATTTGCGGAAGCCGATTTCCGAAAGAACCGGCAATAGGGGTCCGCAACCTCAATGGCAAAGTTCCGGAGAGCCTGATGGCGAACGAAGTCGTCGATCACGGGCGCCGTCGCTTCCTTACCGTTACGACAGCAGTCGTAGGTGGTGTGGGAGTGGTCGCGGCGGTCGTGCCCTTCATTAAGTCGTGGGAACCAAGTGCAAGGGCTAAGGCGGCAGGTGCGCCTGTCACGGTCGATATCAGCGCCATCGATGCGGGCCAGAAGGTCACTTTCGCATGGCGTAGCCTTCCCGTTTTCGTGGTCAATCGCACCAAGGACCAGCTGGCGCAGCTGAAGGGCCTCGAGCCCCGCTTGCTGGATCCGCAGTCGTCCAACACGGAACAACAGCCCAAGTACGCGACGAACGAAACCCGTTCCATCAAGCCCGAGTGGCTGGTCGTCATCGGCCTGTGCACCCACCTGGGCTGCGTTCCCGACTTCGTTCCGGACATCAAGCCCGAGCCGTTCGACGCGAACTGGAAGGGTGGCTTCTACTGCCCCTGCCATAAGTCGCGCTACGACCTCTCGGGCCGTGTGTTCAGCGGCGTGCCCGCACCGAAGAACCTCCCCGTGCCGCCGTACCACTTCGTGGACGACACGCACATCCAGATCGGTGTCGATCCGAAGGAGGCCGGCTGATGGCAAACCTATTCGATTGGGTGAACGAACGCGCGCCGAACCTGGCGCCCACGTTCCGTAAGCACATGACCGAGTACTACGCACCGAAGAACTTCAATCTTTGGTACTACTTCGGTTCGCTGGCGATTTTGGTCCTGGTCAACCAGATCGTGACCGGCATCTTCCTCACCATGAACTACAAGACGAGTGCGCTAGAGGCGTTCAACTCCGTCGAGTACATCATGCGTGACGTGGAGTGGGGCTGGCTGATCCGCTACATGCACTCCACGGGTGCTTCGCTGTTCTTCGTGGTGGTGTTCCTGCACATGTTCCGCGGCATCATGTACGGCTCGTTCAAGCGTCCGCGCGAGCTGGTGTGGATCCTCGGCATGCTGATCTTCCTGGTGCTCATGGCCGAAGCCTTCATGGGCTACGTGCTGCCGTGGGGCAATATGTCCTTCTGGGGCGCGAAGGTCATCATCTCGCTGTTCGGCACCATTCCCTACATCGGCCCCGGCCTGGTGGAATGGATCATGGGCGACTTCCTGCCCGCCGATGCCACGCTCAACCGCTTCTTCGCGCTGCACGTGATCGCGCTGCCGCTGGTGCTCCTGCTGCTGGTGGTCCTCCACCTGGCCGCGCTGCACGAAGTGGGCTCGAACAACCCGGACGGCGTGGACGTGAAGCACGGCCCGAAGGGCAATCGCTGGGATGCCAGCAAGCCGATCGACGCTATCCCGTTCCACCCGTACTACACGGTGAAGGATCTGGTCGGCGTGGGCTTCTTCCTGCTGATCGCGGCGTTCATCATCTTCTTTGCGCCCACCTTCGGCGGCTGGTTCCTCGAGCACGACAACTTCACCCCGGCCAACAACCTGGTGACGCCGACGCACATCAAGCCGTCGTGGTACTTCACGCCGTTCTACGCGATCCTGCGCATGATCCCGTCGTTCTTCGGTACGGCCATCTGGGGCGTGATCGGCATGTTCGGCTCGATTTTGATGCTGGCCCTGCTGCCATGGCTGGATCGCGGTGAAGTCCGCTCGGTGCGCTTCCGTGGCGTGGGTTACCGCATTGCGCTCGCCGTGCTGGTGATCTCGTTCCTGTCCCTGGGTGCAGTCGGCGCCGGCGTTACCGCCGAGCTGATCCCCGAGTGGTTCCCGGGTGCGGATGCGACCACGCTGGAGAACGCCTTCGGCCGCGTCATGACGCTGGCCTACTTCGGGTTCTTCATCTTCATCTGGGTGTACACGCACTTCGGTCTCGAGAAGACCAAGCCGGTTCCGGAACGGGTGACGACGCATGATTAAGCGCTATCTATCCGCCATGGCCCTGGCGCTGGGCCTGCTCGTCGCCACCGTTCCTACCCTCGCCGCTGAAGGCGGTGAGGGCCTGCCCTCGGCAGGTACGAACGTCAACGACCGGGCTTCGCTGCAGCGCGGTGCCAAGCTGTTCTTCAACTACTGCGTCGGTTGCCACTCGCTGAAGTACGTGCGTTATTCGCGCGTGGCCAGTGATCTCGGCCTGAGCGAAGACGAGGTGATGTCCAACCTCAACTTCACCGGTGCGAAGTTCGGCGAACCGGTGATCTCGCACATGCCGGCCGATTCGGCGAAGACCTGGTTCGGCAAGGAACCGCCGGATCTCTCGCTCGAAGCGCGCGCCAAGGGCGTGGACTTCATCTTCAATTACCTGAACTCGTTCTACCTCGACCCGAGCCGCCCGGTCGGCTGGAACAACACGGTCTTCCCGAACGCGTCCATGCCGAACCCCTTGTGGGAACTGCAGGGGCTGCAGGTTGCCGTGCATTCCGAAGCCTCGCCGGGCCACGAAGCGATGGTGGAGAAGCTCGAACTCTCCCAGCCGGGTCGCATGACCCCGGAAGAGTTCAAGGGCGCGACGCGCGACCTGGCCACCTTCCTCGAGTACACGGCCGAGCCGGCCGTCCTCGAAAGGCAGTCGGTCGGTGTGTGGGTCGTCCTGTTCCTGGCCTTGCTTACCTTCCTGCTGTACCTGGTCAAGCACGAGTACTGGAAAGACGTTCACGAAAACCACTGAATGATGTCCCTCGGGGCGGCCTGACCGGTCGCCCCGTTTCATTTGCGGCAGGGAGAGGGCTCGCACGCATGGTCCAGAATGCTCGTTCGCGAACGGCTTTGACGCTGTACACCAGCGCCGACGATATCCACTGCCACCGCACCCGGCTGGTGCTGGCGGCGAAAGGCGTGGCGTACGACCGGATCATCCTGAAGGCCGACGAGCCCACCCCCGACCTGCTCGAGCTAAACCCCTACGGCACCCTGCCGACCCTGGTCGATCGCGACCTGACCGTCTACGACCCGATGATCGTCGTCGAGTACCTCGACGAGCGCTATCCGCATCCTCCGCTCATGCCCATCGATCCGCTTTCCCGGGCCCGTCTGCGTCTGGCTACCTGGCGAATCGAGAACGACTGGTTGCCCGAGATCGAGGCGATCGGAGAGGGCGGCAAGACGGCCGACGGCGCCCGCCGCCGGCTGCGCGAGCACCTGCTTCTGTCGGTACCGCTGTTCCGCGCTTCGCGGTTCTTCCTCAATCCGGAAATGAGCCTGATCGATTGCCTGGTCGCCCCGGTGGTCTGGCGCCTTCCGCACCTGGGCGTCGACCTGGGGAAGGAGGGCAAGCCGATCGTCGACTACGGCGAGCGCCTCTTCCACAGTCAGGGCTTCGCCCGCAGTCTCACGCCCGAAGAGCGCAACATGCGTCCGGACTTCAATTTCGCGCCCGTTAGTTAGCCTCGTTACCGCGTATCCCGTAAACTGTGCCCATGGATACGAACGAAAGCACGGGCATGACCTCCAATCGCCCCTACCTGCTGCGCGCCATTTACGACTGGATCAGCGATAACGGCCTGACCCCGTACGTCCTCGTGGACGCGGCGCAGCCGGGCGTGAAGGTGCCGGCCCATGTCGTGAAGAATGGCCAGGTGGTCCTCAACCTGGCCATGCGTGCCGTCGCCCATCTCGACCTCGGCAACGACCGCATCGCTTTCCAGGCGCGTTTCTCTGGCGTCAGCCAGTCCATCGTCATCCCGATGCACGCCGTGCTGGCGCTGTACGCGCAGGAAAACGGCCAAGGCATGATGTTCCCCGCCGATGAAAACGAAACCCTGCCCACCGACGGTATCGAAGCTGCCGATGAGGCTGAAGCCCCGGCACCGTCAGCCGGCGGCGACGATGACCGCCCCAAGCGCGGCGCGCCACACCTTCGCGTCGTCAAATAAACAAAACCCGCCTGACGGCGGGTTCTGCTTATTTGTGTGGGAGTTTTGTGTGGGAGCCGCTTCAGCGGCGATAGCCAGTCTGCGGTAAACCCATCGCCGGCACAGCCGGCTCCCACACGATCTCTGCCTCAGTGCAGCCGGCGCCGGTCGGCCAGAGAAATGACGTTCGCGCCATGCACGATCGAATCGGTAGCGACCACCGTCTCCAGCGCGGGCGAGCCTGCCATCGGCAGCGAAAAGCTCACCACCTCATGGCCGGCCATCCACAGACGCGCCATCTCGCGCGTCTGGCCGTCTTCGCTTACTTCGAAGACATAGCAGCGCTCCAGGCGGCGCACTCCGTCGACGCCCTGCAGGCGAATGGAACGTAGGCCGACGCTCTGATCGAGCAGTTGGAGCCCGTTCCGTTTGCAGAGTGCCGCCGCGGCTCGTACCGCGACCTCGCGTGCACGGGTCAACCGATACCAGCTGGCGATACCAGCAGCCAGGGCCATGAGCCAGAACAGATCGGAGAAGGAAGCCATGGGGTCAGTGTGTGGCCGCGTCGGCAGGACCACAAGCCCCTCAGCCCCCGTGCTTCACATCCAGCCTCAAGGAAAGATCGATCGCCCGCACGTTCTTGGTCAGTGCCCCACTCGAAATAAAATCGACCCCGGTCTCCGCAATAGCCCGGATCGTATCGATCTCGACATTGCCCGAGACCTCCAGCGGCATGCGCCCGGCGGTGAACGCTACGGCCTCGGTCAGCATCGCAGGCGTGAAGTTATCCAGCAGTGCGCGATCGGCACCGGCTTCCAGTGCCTGGCCCAGCTCGTCCAGCGTTTCCACTTCGACGATAAGCGGAAGCGTCGGATGGATCCGGCGCGCAGCCGCGACGGCGGCAGGAATCCCGCCCGCCGCAATGATGTGGTTTTCCTTCAGCATCATCGCGTCGAACAGGCCGATGCGGTGATTGGTGCCGCCGCCGCAAAGCACAGCGTACTTCTGGGCCCGCCGCAGGCCCGGCAAGGTCTTGCGCGTGTCCAACACCCTCGTGCGCGTTCCGGCGATGGCATCGGCATAGCGCGACGTGACCGTCGCCGTGGCCGAGAGCAGCTGGAGGAAATTGAGGGCCGAGCGCTCGGCGGTCACCAGGGCGCGGGCTTTGCCGGCAAGGTGGCAAACGGTCGATCCGGCAGGAACACGGTCGCCATCGTGCGCGAGCCATTCAATGCGGACCTCAGGATCGAGTTCGCGGAACGCGGTTTCAAACCAGGCTGAGCCGCAGAGCACGGCATCTTCGCGGCAGGTCAGCACGGCCGTCGCGGTCGCATCCGCGTCGAGCAAATCGGCGGTCGCGTCGCCCGGACCGATGTCCTCGGCGAAAGCGCGTTTGACGTCGGCAAGAATCTCACTGGCCGGCGGCAGGGCGTCGGCAAGGTGTCGCGTATCGGGAGAGCGCATCGTGTCGGGCTGTCCGTGGAGGAAGGCCGCTACCTTAGCGCGGCCTTCCGTCCCTGGGGAGTCACGCGGCGGGAGTTTCCGGCTGGCGCAGGCGCTCGACGATGGCGTCCATCGCGCGGTCAAACAGCAGGGTGGAGTCGAGCAGGCGTGCCGTGCCGTTGGCGAAGGCCTGGGCAAGACCGGCGAGGCTGTGATCGGCGACCTTGAGGCCTCGACGGTTCACGAACAGGAAGCGGCCGCTGATCGGGCTGACCCAGGACAGCTTGGCGCGATCGGTCGTGCCGTCTTCGCCCGTGAATTCAAGCCACTGTCCCACCTTGAGGTCACGGGCCTGGGCGAGGTTGCGCTCGTCGAAGGCTTCGTCCATCAGGGCTTCGTTTTCGTCGTCCTGCTCGGGCTCGAGGGTGGGCTCTTCGATCGCCTGGATGGATTCCGGCAGCGGCAGGACGCTGGAAACGAGCGTGCCTGACTCGGTTTCAGGCGTGGATTCGCCCAGCTGCTGGCGATAGAACGCATGCAACTGGCCGAGCAGCTGTTCGGTGTCGCCTTCCTGGAAGGCCACCGAAGCCAGGCCGCGACGCAGGGAGCGTTCGATACCCGGCAGCAGCGAGCGCAGGTCGCGACGACCGTTGAGGTCGTAGACCGGGCGCGCGCTGGCGATGAAATCGTCGATGAAGCGCAGCGACTCGTGGAACTCGGGGGACTCGTCGCCCTGGCGAAGCAGGGTGAGCACGATGTAGTTCGCCCAGGCGCGGGTGAGCACACCGTAGATCAGTGGCGGCAACGCGGCGCCGCCGATACGGGTGACGATTTCCGAAGCGGCGCGGCGACGCGCCTGTTCGAGCTTCTCGCGGCCGCGGGTGGATTCGGCCACGCGCTGCTCGGCGAGCTCGGCACGCTTGCGGCTGACGTCGAGGAATTCCTGCAGTTCGCCGGCGAGCCGCGTGAAGATGACTACGTCGTCGTCGAAGTCGTGAAGCAGGTGCTCCACGATCGACTTCACCTTGTCGAACAGGCGGCCGTCACGATCGGCTTCCGCCGACCAACCCTTGGCGGCATCCGCGAGGGCATCGAGCAACTGGCGCGCCGGATGCGACTTGTGCGCGAACATGCGGCGGTCGAGCAGGGCGACCTTCAGGTAAGGAATCTGCAGGCGCGCGAGCAGCACCTGCATCTCGGCCGGAAGGTTGTGGTCTTCGAGGATGAACTCGAAGAGCATGCCCACCAGGTCGATGGTGTCTTCATCCACGCCGGACACGTGCGAGGTGTGCTGGCCGCGGAGCTGGCCGATCTGCGCGAGCAGCTGCTCTTTCAGGTGAGCGACATCGCGCGTGACATCGGCCTGGGTAGCCAGGGATGTCGCGTGGGAGGGCAGGCTGGCGATCTGGCTCTGCAGCAGGGTCAGCGCACCGAGAAGCTCGCCGGCACTAGGCAGCGGGCCGGTCTGGATCGGCGCGGAGGTGGCAGTGCCCATGACCAGGGACGCGCTGTCGCGACGTGCCGAGAACAGGGCGTGCAGAGATTGCATGAACTCGGCAGCCGCGACATCCGTGACCGGCACGCTGGCTGCGGCCTGCTGGGGCGCCACGGCGTTGGTGGCCGGACCGATGGGTGCCGGTGCGTCGCTGCGGCGCGTGGAGATTTCGTGGCGCAGTTGCGGCAGCACGCCCGCGGCGGCCAGCTCGTTGTTGATGTCGTCGTAGAGCTCGTCGATGCCGGCAAGCACATAGCGGTCGAACAGCTTGTAGATGATCAGCTTGACGCGCACCTCGACCATCAGCTCGCGCATGGCCTGGCGGAAGGCGGCCGCCAGGGCGGCGGGGCCGACCGGGTTGGAGGCGTCGTCCATCTTGGCGCCGCCGCAGATCACGGACAGGCGCTGGTTGACGGCAAAGAGGGCGCGCGCGAGGCGCTGCTCGTTCTTGCCGATCATGCTGGTGATGGCGAGCGACTCTTCCAGCTCGTTCTCGCCGACAAGGCTCAGCTCGATGTTGGCCAGCGGGCGGGCGGCGCCATCGGCATTGGGAGCGCGGGTGCGGCCGGCTGAAAAATCGGCCAGATCGCGGGCGACCTGGCCGAGGAAGGTGCGCTCGACGATGGCGCGCTTCTTGCGGACTTCGCGCATGCCATCGAAGAACTGCGTCTGTGCCGCATTGTTCTCCGCCTTCTCGGCAAGGTCGAAGAGGGCGTCGTCGATGTTCTCGAACATGTTGGTCGCGAGCGCGTGGAGGCGCTTGGTAGCGAGCCCCCGCACGGTGACCAGAAGGGCGCCCACACGCTCGCTGCGCGGGTCGAGGCGCTGGCTCAGGTCAACGACGTTGGACGGCTCACTCGCGTTGGTCATCACGCTTCTCTGGATTCTTACTGGCCCCCGCCCGAGGGGCCATTGTGCGGGAACGGATGCTTTAAAGTGTGACTCGCGTCACGGATTTTGCGCGAGGCCGGATTCGGCCGTAAAGCCCTGCAACTGGGTCGTGCCGATGCCCGCCTCGGGGAGCATGACGGGGATGCCGTCCTCTACCCGATAGACCAGCTTGCCGTCGGTGGTGATAAGCCCCTCGGTGATCGGCTCGGCCACTTTTTCGCCAGCGACGGTGTCGAGGCTGCCGGCGCGGATGGCGGTATTGAGGTTGTCGCGTTCGGTCGCCGTGAGCGGGCGCAGCGGTCGCTTGCTGACGGGGCAACAGAGGATGTCGATTAGGCGCTTGTCCATTGGGAGCGGCCGCAAAGGGCCAACCTGTATGTAGATCGGGAATGCACTTACAATAGCGACTTTTGGGTGCTCCGGCCATGACTTCCAACGAGGTGAACGAGGCGAACGCACCGCGCGTTGGCGTGGTGATGGGCTCGCGTTCGGACTGGGAAACGATGGAGCACGCCTCGACCACGCTGACCCGCATGGGGATCGTGCACGAGGTTCGCGTGGTCTCAGCCCACCGCACCCCCGACCTCCTTTTCGACTACGCCGACACCGCCCGTGGTCGCGGCATCCAGGTGATCATTGCCGGGGCCGGTGGCGCCGCCCACCTTCCGGGGATGATCGCCGCGAAGACGGCTCTCCCCGTGTTCGGCGTGCCGGTCCAGTCCAAGGCCCTCAACGGCATGGATTCCCTGCTGTCGATCGCCCAGATGCCGGCCGGCATTCCGGTGGGAACCCTGGCCATCGGCCGCGCGGGCGCAACCAATGCCGCCCTGCTGGCGGCCTCGGTCCTGGCCCTGCACGACGCCTCGGTGGCTGCCGCGCTGGACGCCTTCCGGGCCGAGCAGACGCGCACGGTCCTGGAAAATCCGGATCCGCGCACGTGACCCGCAAACTGCCTACGGTCGGCATCCTCGGTGGCGGCCAGCTCGCCCGCATGCTTTCACTCGCCGCCGCCCCGCTGGGCGTGCGCACCCTCGTGGTCGACGGCTCGGCTGACGCCTGCGCCGGCCAGGTCAGTGAGCTCGTGGTCGCCGACTGGAACGACGACGCGGCGCTGGAAGCCTTCGCCGCCCGCGTGGACGTGGTCACCTTCGATTTCGAGAACGTCCCCGCCGCGACAGCCGAGCGTCTGGCCGGGCTGACCCACGTCTTCCCGAATCCGGGCGCGCTGTCGGTCGCCCAGGACCGACTGGCCGAGAAAACCCTGTTCCGTGCCTCCGGCCTGAACACCCCGGACTTCGAGCCGGTCGACAATCGCGACGACCTGGTTCGTGCGGTCGCGCGCATCGGCGCGCCGGCGATCCTCAAGACACGTCGCCTGGGCTACGACGGCAAGGGCCAGTTCCGGCTCAAGACCAAAGACGATATCGATGCCGCCTGGGCCGCGCTCGGCGAGGCCGCCGCATCGGTCGGCCTGATCCTCGAGGCCTTCGTGCCCTTCGATCGCGAACTCTCGGTCGTTGCGGTTCGTGGCCGTGATGGCGATTTCCGCACCTGGCCGTTGACTCGCAACTGGCACGTCGACGGCGTTCTCTCGCTTAGCCTCGCACCCGCTCCCGGTACCTCGGACGCGTTGGAGCAGGCCGCCGTCGCCCACGCCCGGACGATTGCCGAGACACTCGACTACGTCGGGGTCTTTGCGCTGGAGTTGTTCGTCTGCGGTGGGGATCTGCTCGGCAACGAGATGGCCCCCCGCGTGCACAACTCGGGCCACTGGACCATCGAGGGTGCTCACACCAGCCAGTTCGAGAACCACGTGCGCGCCGTCCTCGGCCTGCCGCTGGGCGACACTGGCGTGCGCGGCGCCAGCGCCATGCTCAACTGGATCGGCGACATGCCCGACCCGACGCCGGTGCTTTCAGCGGTCGACAGCCACTGGCATGACTACGGCAAGGAGGCTCGCCCCGGTCGCAAGGTCGGTCACGCCACGCTGTGTGCGCCTGATGCGGGCAGTTTGCGCACCCGCCTGGCCGAAGTCGGTGCGGCCCTGGGTCGCGAAGAGCAGGTAGCCCCCGCTGTCGACCTGCTGGGCTAACCCCTGCGGTGAAGAGCCCGCTCCCGCTCCTTGTGGGAGCCGCTTTAGCGGCGATGGGTGCTTGCCAATCGCTGGCCCGCTGCCGCGGGATCGCCGCTGAAGCGGCTCCCACAAAAAAACTCCTACAAAAAAGGCCGGGTCGCGAGACCTGGCCTTTTTTCGTTCCACATCAGGAAATCAGGCGAGGTTCTTCGCCGCGAAGTCCCAGTTGACGATGTTCCAGAACGCTTCCAGGTACTTCGGACGGGCGTTGCGGTAGTCGATGTAGTAGGCGTGCTCCCAGACGTCCGCGGTGAACAGCGGCTTGTCGCTGCCGGTGATCGGCGTGGCGGCATTGGAGGTGTTGACGATGGCCAGCGAGCCATCCGGGCGCTGCACCAGCCAGGTCCAGCCCGAGCCGAAGTTGCCGGCGGCGCTCTTGGCGAACTCTTCCTTGAACTTGTCGACGCCGCCGAACGCCTTGGTCAGGGCATCGGCGAGCTTGGCCGGCGGCTCGGCGCCGCCCGGGGCGCGCATCGAGTTCCAGTAGAAGGTGTGGTTCCAGACCTGCGCGGCGTTATTGAAGATGCCGCCCGAGGAGGACTTCACGATATCGACCAGGTCCTTGCCCTCGAACTCCGTCCCCTTGATCAGGTTATTGAGGTTCGTGACGTAGGTCTGGTGGTGTTTACCGTAATGAAACTCGAGGGTTTCAGCGGAGATGTGCGGCTCCAGGGCGTTCTTCTCGTAGGGAAGCGGGGGAAGTTCGATCGCCATGTGCGGGACTCCTTAGCGTTGGCTGGGGGGAAAGGGACAAGCAGGGCGCAAGGCGCGTCACTGCTACACTACGCAACTATCAGCATTCTAATGATGAAATCCGACCTATGGACGTCGTAGACGAGATCAAGGCCACCGTAGCGGCGCATCCCATCGTGCTTTTCATGAAAGGCACGCCGGAATTTCCTACCTGCGGCTTCTCCGATCGCGCTGTCAAAGCGCTCGAGGCCGCCAGCGCGAACTTCTTCTCGGTCAACGTCCTGGCCGATCCGCGCGTGCGCGCAGGGCTGCCGCATTACTCGAACTGGCCGACCTTTCCGCAGCTGTTCCTGCTCGGCGAGTTCATCGGTGGGTGCGACATCGTCGAAGACCTCCACGCCGCCGGTGAACTCAAGCGCATGGCGGTGGAAGTCGCCGGGGCCGAGTCGTGAGTGCATGGGCATCCGTGGGCCTGCCTGAGGGCTGGGCCCCGGGTACGGGCTCGCTCGCTGGCCGCGTCATCGTCGTCACCGGCGCCACGGGAGGCCTCGGTGGCGAAACCGCGAAGGCCGTGGTCCGCGCCGGAGCGACCGTGGTCATCACGGGACGCAAGGTGCGAGCACTGGAAAAGCTCTACGACGAACTCGTCGCGATCGGTGGTGCCGAGCCGGTCATTCACCCACTGGACCTCGAAAGCGCGACGCCGAACGATTACGCCGCGCTCGCCGACGGCCTGGAGAAGGAATTTGGCCGCCTGGACGGCGTGGTCCACGCCGCGGCTCACTTCAACGAGCTGACACCCATCGCCATGCACAAGCCGGACGACTGGCTGCGGGCGATGCAGGTGAACGTCTCTGCGCCCTTCGCCCTCACGCAGGCCTGCATGCCCTTGCTCACGAAGGCCGATGACAGTGCCGTCGTGTTCGTGTTCGACGACGCCGACCTGGTGTCGCGTGCGCACTGGGGCGGCTACGGTGTGTCGAAGGCGGCCGTGGAGCGCATGGCCGCCGTACTGCATGCCGAGAATGGCAAGGGCAGCATGCGCGTGCATGCCCTGCTTCCCGCGCCGATGCGCACAGCCCTGCGCCGCGCTGCCTATTACGGCGAGAACACCCTCGAACGTCCGCTGCCCACGGCATCGGCAGAGGCCATCGTTTACCTGCTTTCTGGTGCCGGCGCCGATGCGCGCGGTGCTGTCTTGGATATTCGCCACACCCACTGACGTATTGCGACGCCCTGGCCTCAAGGGCGCGCCACAAAGGAGTTCCACATGGAAGCGCAGATGACGACGTTGTCCGCGGGCATCCTGCTGTTCCTGATCATGGATCCGCTGGGCAACATCCCGCTATTCCTCGCCCTGCTCAAGGATGTACCGCCGCAACGCCGCCGCAAGGTCATGGTGCGTGAGCTGCTGATCGCCCTCGCGGTGCTGATCGGCTTTCTGCTCGGCGGTCAGTACATCCTCAGGGTGCTGCAGCTGCGTCAGGAGTCGGTCAGCATCGGTGGCGGCATCGTGCTGTTCCTGATCGGTATCCGCATGGTGTTCCCGCCCGTCGAGGGTGGCGTGTTCGGCAAGCAGGGGGAGGGCGAGCCCTTCATCGTGCCCATGGCCATTCCCGGCGTGGCCGGTCCCTCCGCGATGGCGGCGCTCCTGCTGCTGACCAATTCACAACCTGGCCGTACAGCGGAGTGGGGCATCGCCCTGTTCCTGGCCTGGCTGGCGACGGCAGTGATCCTGCTCAGCTCCACCTTCCTCTTCAAGTGGTTGGGCGAGAGTGTACTCACCGCGCTCGAGCGCCTGATGGGCATGCTGCTGATCGCCTTGTCGGTGCAAATGTTCCTGACCGGCCTGTCTGCCTATCTGCACATTGCCGTATGAACATACGAGGCAGTAGGGTTGCTGTCATAATTCAACGCGAGCATGTCCGGGGGTAGGCGCCGTCTACCTTTGGGCACGTGTCGTAGCCCCCTCAAGGGGCACTGAGGACGTTCGAAGGTATGAAAATCACGACTCCGCCCCGGCCCCGCACGGTTTTCCCCGTCCGCAGTCAAAGGGAGCCCAAGTCATGCTGAGCATCGATCAGACCCTGGCCGAGCGCATCCCCTGGCTGGACCAGCACCCACTGCTTCGTAAACCCCTCGTCGGCATGCTGGAAAAGCTCGCCCACGAGAGCCGCTTCAACCAGACCCTCGACCACGCCGGCACGGCGCTGGGCTTCGACTTCTGCGAGCGCACGCTGGATTACCTCGGCGTCAGCTGTCGCATCACGGAGCGCGAGCGCGAAAACATTCCCGTGGAAGGGCCGCTGCTCGTTGTCGCCAACCATCCCTTGGGCATGGTGGACGCGATTGCGCTCCTGCAGATGATCAGCACCGTGCGCCGCGACGTGCGCATCCTGGGCAACGACGTGCTCGCGGCCGTGCCGCAGCTCGGCCCGTTGCTGTTGCCGGTGGACGTGTTCGGCAAGGGTGGCGCATCGAAGATGCGTGGCATCTTCCGTTCGATCGAGGCTGGCGAAGTCCTGGTGATTTTCCCCGCGGGAGAAGTCTCCCGCATGGGCCCGGGTGGCGTTCGCGATGCGAAGTGGTCCGACGGCTTTGCGCGCATTGCCATGCGTACCGGCGTGCCGGTATTGCCCGTGCATATCGCCGCTCGCAACTCGGCCATGTTCTACGGCGTATCGATGCTGGCCAAGCCGCTGAGCACGGCGATGCTTCCGCGTGAAGCGACCTCCGGCAAGCAGCGTGTGGGTTTCCGCATCGGCAAGCTCGTCGACGCGGAAGAGCTCAAGAAGCTCAGCGGCGGTTCGCCCGAGCAGGCCGCCAAACTCATGCGGCGCCACGTGTACCGCGTGGGCCGCGGTCGCGACCTGGTGTTCGGCGGACAAACGCCGCTGGCGCACCCGGAACCGATCGAGCGCGTCGTCGCCGAGCTGGACAAGGCCGAATTTCTTGCGGACCTGCCCGATGGCAAGCGCATCCTGCTGTTGCAGGGCTCGCAAGATAGTGCCGCGCTGCGTGAGATCGGTCGTTTGCGCGAACTCACGTTCCGCCGCGTCGGCGAGGGTACCGGCAAGCGTCGCGATCTCGATGCTTACGATCCCTACTACGAACACCTGGTGCTCTGGGATCCCAAGGCCCTGCGCATCGTCGGGTCGTATCGCTTCGGTCACGGCGGTCGCCTGATCGCCGAGCGGGGCATGTCGGCGCTCTACACCTCAAGTCTTTTCGATTACTCGCCGGCGCTCGAATCGCGTCTGGCGCAAGGTCTTGAGGCGGGCCGCAGTTTCGTCGCGCCGGCCTACTGGCGTTCGCGTGCGCTGGACTACCTGTGGCAGGGCATCGGCCTTTACCTGCAGCGCCATCCGGAACTTCACTACGTGTTCGGGCCGGTGAGCATGTCGGTCAGCATGCCGCGTGAGGCGCGCGAGTGGATCACCGTGGCGCACCAGCATTTCTTTGGTGTTCAAGGCCTTGCCACCGCCCGTCTGCCATTCGTCGTGCCCGACGCGACAAGCGTCGCGATCCGCGCCGAGCTGGAAGGCCTCGACCCTGCCGCTGGCTTGGGCATGCTCAAACACCGTCTGGACGCCCTTGGCGTGAGCCTGCCGGTGCTGTACCGCCAATACGTCGATCTGGTCGAGCCCACGGGCGTCCAGTTTCTTGCGTTTGGCGAAGATCCGGACTTCTCCGGATGCGTCGACGGCCTCGTGATGCTCGATCTGGCTTCCCTGAAACCTGCGAAGCGATCCCGTTACCTTGGTAAAACTGCTTGAGATTCATGGAGGTGCGCCGAAACGGCGCACCTCTAGGAAAAAGTGGTATTTATCAATGTTGCGTGAAAATGTTACGAATCTGTCATAGAATCCCGTTAAAGTTCGCTTAACAAGTGTCGCCGCCCGGATCGGTTGCGTGATCCGGATCACATCGGCCACTCGTAAAAAAAATTGGGGATCGCTCAACGACTGCGTCAGCCCGGCTTAACCGCCAGGTGGCCTTTCGTTCGGCCAAATTTTCGTTGCAAGACACAGGGCAGACCATTAGATGAATAGCCGTATCCGCGCCAAACTTCTGCCGCTCGCGATCGCATCGCTGCTCGCGGCACCTGCCTTTGCGCAGGACACTTCTTCCGCCATCAGCGGTCGCGTCCTGGATGCCGGCGGCAAGCCGGTGGCCAACGCCGAAGTGAAGCTCGTCCACGAGCCGTCCGGCACCACCAAGATCGTCCAGACCGATGCCGAGGGCCGCTACTCCGCCCAGGGCCTGCGCGTTGGCGGTCCGTTCGACGTCACCGCCACCAAGGACGGCCACACGGTCGCCCAGCAGGACAACGTGTTCCTGCAGCTGGCCCAGACCAATGCCGTGAACCTCACCGCCGAGCAGGCTGCCGGTGCGAACGCCCAGGCGCTCGAAGGCGTCACCGTGTCGGCTAGCTCGCTGTCGCAGACGTTCTCGCCGGACAACAAGGGTCTGTCGACCAACATCTCGAACCAGCAGCTCGAGTCGATCCCGACGCCGGGTCGTTCCATCCAGAACGTTGTCCGTCTCGACCCGCGCATCGTGGTGTCGGATCGTGCACGTGGCGAAATCTCGGCCGTCGGCCAGAACAGCCGCTACAACAACATCACGGTCGATTCCGTTTCGGCGAACGACCCGTTCGGCCTGAACGCCAACGGCCTGCCGACCCTCGGCACGCCGATCTCGCAGGACGCGATCCAGGAATACAACATCTCCACCGCGAACTACGACGTGGCCACGCGTCGCGGCGTCGGCGCCAATATCAACGCCGTCACCAAGAGCGGTACGAACGACTTCCACGGTTCCGTGTACTACGCGTTCCAGAACCAGAACATGATCGGCGACAACGAAGCGAACAAGCCGTACGCCGGCTTTGATCGCCAGTTCACCGCAGGCGGCACCGTCGGCGGCCCGATCATCAAGGACAAGCTGTTCTTCTTCGGCCTGTACGAGAAGAGCGAGCAGATCGGTTCGGGTAGCCCGTACGGCCCGTCCGATTCCGGCGCGACCATCCCGGTCAAGAACCTGACCACGGCGCAGCTCAACCAGATTCGCGGCATCGCCCAGGGCCTCGGTTTTGGCGACATCGGCTCGGTCGGCGGCGGTAACCAGAACCTCCAGGACAAGCGCTACCTCGGCAAGCTGGACTGGAACATCACCGACAACCACCGCGCCAGCTTCACCTACAGCGAAACCAAGGAACAGAAGCCCATCATCACGGGCTCCGACACCAAGCTGGTGCTGTCGACGGGTTGGTACAACACCAGCGTCGACAACAAGTCCTACGCGCTGCATTTCTACGACGACTGGTCCGACATCTTCTCCAGCGATACGACCCTGTCGTACGCAAAGTTCGGTCAGAACCGCACGCCGAACGGCCCGGACATGCCGGACGTGACGGTTTACCCGACCACGCTCGCCAACGGCGGCGCGGTGGAGTTCGGTTCGGAGTTCTCGAGCCAGCAGAACGTGCTTAACGTGAAGTCCTGGAACGCCGCATGGGCCGGCTCGCTGTACCTCGGCGACCACACCGTGAAGGGCGGCTTCGACTACGAGAAGGACGATTACTACAACCTGTTCCTGCAGGGCGCCTTCGGCAGCTACACCTTCGAAGAACTGCCGGCTGCGAACGGCGCCAACAACGGTCTCGCCAACTTCGCCAACGGCAAGTACTGGAAGTACTCGTACAACCGTCCGGCCGATAATCTGGGCCTCAACGACGTTGCCGCCAAGTACAGCCTGCAGCAGTGGGGCGTGTTCCTGCAGGATACGTGGCAGGCAACGCAGAACCTGTCGATCCAGTACGGCTTCCGCGTCGACATTCCGCTGATGAACGACAAGCCGCTGTACAACGCGACTTACGCCGCTCCGGCGAACTACGGCCAGACCAACCAGTACAACATCGACGGCCACCGCGTCTTCCAGCCGCGCATGTCGTTCAACTACCAGTTCAACACCGAGCACATGACGCAGCTGCGTGGTGGCGCTGGCCTGTTCGTGACCAACCAGCCGGCGGTGTGGCTGGGTAACATCTTCTCGAATTCCGGCGTGACCCAGACCCAGTATGCCTGCGGCCCGACGAACGGTGGCACCTTCCCCTGCACCACGAACCTGCCGGCTTTCAGTTCCAACGCTGCCGCGCAGAACAATGGTGCGGCAGGCGGCACGATGACGGTCAACACCGTCACCAAGGACTGGAACATCCCGACGGCCTGGAAGCTGAGCCTTGGCTTCGACAAGGAGCTGCCGTGGTGGGGCCTGGTCGCGACGGTTGATTACGAGCATATCGACCAGCGCGATGCCATCTACTTCAAGAACACCAACCTCGGCGCACCCATGCGAATTGCCCCGGATGGTCGTGCCAACTACTACCGGACCACGGATGCCGCGAATGCGACTGGCCAGCGGGCGCGTAACAACGCCAACTCGAAGTTCTCCGGTAACAACATCGAGCTGGGCAATACGAGCAAGGGTGAGGCGGATAGCCTGGCACTTTCACTGAAGAAGAACTTCTCTGACGACTGGTCCGGCATGGTCGGCTTCACCTGGAGCCGTTCGACGGAAGTCAATCCGGGTACCTCCAGCGTCGCCAGCTCGAACTGGAACAACAACTACGTCCTCAACTCGAACGAAGACAAGGCCAGCACGTCGAACTACTCGACCCCGCGTCGTGTGATCGCCGCGCTGACCTGGCAGCACGCCTTCTTCGGCCAGTACAACACCACCGCCAGCGTGTTCTACGACGGCCACTCGGCCGCCCCGTACACCTGGGCCTTCGGCAACGATGCCAACGGCGACGGGCAGACCAACGACGTCGCTTTCGTTCCCAAGGAAGGCCAGGTCGAGTTCAAGGCCGGTACCAGCGCCGCGCTGCAGCAGTCGTTCTATGACTACATCCAGAACAACGACTACCTCAAGCACGAGCAGGGCAAGACGGCCGCGCGTAACGGCGACCGTGCGGGCTGGATCAACCAGATCGACCTGAGCTTCAGCCAGGAAATCCCGGGCATCTTCAAGGGCAACAAGGGCCTGATCAAGCTTGATATCTACAACTTCACCAACATGCTGAACAAGCATTGGGGTATCGAGAAGCGCGTGAACTTCCCGGGCGGCCGCGGTCTGGCCGACTACGCCGGTATCGACACCGCGACGAACAAGTACATCTACGACATCACGGGCAAGAATTACTCCTCGGGTAATAACTACCAGCCGCTCGCGATTCCGACCTACGTCAACAACAACGACGACCTCGCCCAGCGCTGGTCCGTCCTGCTGACGGTGAAGTACACGTTCTAAGTTCGACGGGACAACGGACCGTCTCAAACGAAAGCCGGCACCTGCAAAGGTGCCGGCTTTTTTTGTGGCTTTTTTTGTGGCTTTTTGTGGGAGCCGATTCATCGGCGATGGGGGGCGGCGTCATCGCTCCGTAGGCTTTTCGCCGCTGAAGCGGCTCCCACATATCCCGTTTCGCCGCTGAAGCGGCTCCCACATGTCCCGTTTCGCCGCTGAAGCGGCTCCCGCAGGAGGGGGTGCTCTTGACCCCTGCGCCCGCCGCGCGTGATCCTAGGCGGTCCGCTCCCGATCCGGAGCGGGGTTCGCCGCTAATTCGCGGTCAGAAGGACGAGTCACACCATGAATGCCATTCAGTTCGGGGAGCCGGTATCCGGCAAGACGGTCAGCGCCCGCGTTTCGCCGGCCGGCGGCCTCGATATCCTTTCCCGCAACGAGGTCGCGCGCCTGCGCGACGCCAGCGGGTCCGGGTTGCACCAGCTGCTGCGCGGTTGCGCGCTGGCGGTACTGACATCGGGCAACCTTTCGGACGATCCGGGCAGCATGTTCGGGAAGTATCCCGACTTCGATATCCAGGTGCTGCAGGAAGACCGCGGCATCAAGATCGAACTGAAGAATGCCCCGGAACAGGCCTTCGTCGATGGCCGCATCATCCGCGGCATCAACGAGCTGCTCGTCGCCGTCGTGCGCGACATCGTTTATGTGTCGACGCAGCTGGAAGCCGGCGCGTTCGACCTGGACGACAGCGTAGGCATCACGCACGCCGTGTTCGAGATCCTGCGCAACTCACGCATCCTGCGTCCGCAGATCGATCCCAACCTGGTCGTTTGCTGGGGTGGCCACTCGATCTCGCGCGACGAGTACGAGTACACCAAGCGGGTGGGTTACCAGCTCGGCCTGCGCGCCATGGACATCTGCACGGGTTGCGGCCCGGGCGCGATGAAGGGCCCGATGAAGGGCGCGACCATTGCGCACGCCAAGCAGCGTCGCAAGGGCAATCGCTATATCGGCGTGACAGAGCCGGGCATCATCGCCGCGGAGTCGCCGAACCCGATCGTCAACAACCTGGTGATCATGCCGGACATCGAGAAGCGCCTCGAGGCCTTCGTCCGTCTCGGTCACGGCATCATCGTGTTTCCGGGCGGTGTCGGTACGGCGGAAGAAATCCTGTACATGCTCGGCATCCTGTTGCTGCCGAAAAACAAGGGCATACCGTTCCCGCTGATCTTCACCGGCCCGAAGAACTCGGCGTCGTACTTCGAGCAGATCGACCGCTTCCTGCGTCTCGCACTTGGTGATGAGATCGCTACGCACTACAAGATCATCATCGACGACCCGGCCGCTGTCGCGCACGCGATGGTCACCGGCATCGACAAGGTGCGTAACCACCGCCTGGACACGAAGGACGCGTTCTTCTTCAACTGGGCGCTGGACATCCCGCTGCCTTTCCAGCAGCCGTTCCGTCCCACGCATGAGGCGATGGCGGGTCTTGCCCTGCATCGTGACCGTCCGCGTCACGAACTGGCGGCCGACCTGCGTCGTGCGTTCTCGGGCATCGTTGCCGGCAACGTCAAGGAGGAGGGCGTGCGTGCGATCGAACAGTTCGGCCCGTTCGTGATCGACGGCGAGCCAGAGATCATGCGTGCCCTGGACGACCTGCTGAAGGCGTTCGTCGGGCAGCACCGCATGAAGCTTCCCGGTGGCACGGCTTACGAGCCCTGCTACGTCGTGCGTACGTAAAACTACTTAGACGGCGTCGCGCCTCGCGCGGCGCCGTCTTTCTACAATCTGAACGAAAGGCGCGGGCCCGGCCCGCGCGTCACACGTCCTAGACGACCCGCTGCGCAACGATGCACTCCGAATCCACTGCCGGAGACACCCATGCTCGTTACCATCCTGCTCGTCATCCTCGTTCTCGCCCTCGTTGGTGGCCTTCCCACCTGGGGCTATTCGCGTTCCTGGGGTTATGGCCCGAGCGGCGGCATCGGCGTTATCCTCGCGATCATCCTGGTCTGCTGGCTGCTTGGCGTCTTCTGATCACCCCGGCGTCGGGGCGGTCAGCGCCCCGACGCCGCTGGAGGAAGTCATGTCCCGCCCGCACCGCCCCGTTCCCGACACCGACAAGCTCCCTCCCGGCACGTCGCCGCCGCCGTTCGACCACGAGCCCGTCGAGCGCCCCGGCCCGGATCCGGACACCGATGGCGATCCGCTGGATACCTGATGGCGACGCGTCGACCGCGCTGGCCAGGAGAGATCCTCCCGCGCTCATTCTTCCGCCGCGACGCTCGTGACGTCGGTCCCGACCTTCTCAACAAGATTCTTGCGTGCTCCGATGGCCGGGCAGGGCGGATTGTTGAAGTCGAGGCTTACGTCGGTGCCATCGATCCTGCGGCTCACACCTTCCGGGGCAAGACGCCGCGCAACGCCGTGATGTTCGGCCCGCCGGGGCACATGTATGTCTACTTCACCTACGGCATGCACTGGTGCGCCAACGTCGTCTGCGGTGACGTGGATGAAGGTAACGGTGTCCTCATACGCGCTCTGGAGCCGGTCGCGGGCATCGAGCGGATGCGTGAGGCGCGGCCACGGGTGAAGCGCGACAGGGAGCTGTGCAGCGGCCCGGCGCGGCTGGCCCAGGCCATGGGCATCACGGGCGAGCAGAACGGCATCGACCTGGTTCGGGCTCGCGAGGCCTACACGATGCTCGACGACGGGGTGCCTGCTCCGGAAAACGTGCCCGGATCGGCACGGATCGGTATTCGCCAGGGGACCGATCTCCTCTGGCGCTGGTTGGTGGCAGGTAATCCCCACGTCTCCAGACCCTGAATGCCCGCAGGGATGTGCCGGTCGTCGTCTTGGATTCGGGCGTCGAGGGATATAGCCTGCACGGACATCGACAGGGAGTTCCCCATGAAACGCATCGCAGCTGCACTTTTTGCCACCGTTTTGTCCTGCGGCGTCGCCGCGGCGGACACTTTCCGCGTGGGCTCCCAGGTGGTGTCAACGGGAGATAGCGAGGGCCGCCTTCGCCAGGTTGCGGGTAAGCCGGATCGCGAAACGCCGATCGAAACGACCCGCGGTGGCCTGCAGGGCTACCGGCTGGAGTATTTCGAGAAGGGTAAGTCGGTTCAGGTCGAAGTGGTGAACGGGCGCGTTCGCTCGATTACCCAGATCGACAGCTGAGGCTTCGTCAGGGATGGACGGCGATCCCGGTTTCGGGACCACCGTCCACGACGAATCAGCTAGCGGTTTTCTTCGGGCCCTTGAGGGGCGTGCTGCGCGGCGTCTCCGGCAGGGGCGCGCGGCGGTTGTGCGAGTACACGTAGGAAATGAACGCGGCCGATGAGCGATCCGGCGGCGGCGTGTCTACGGACTGGGTGACTGGTTTCTTCGGGGGCATGACCATCGTCTGAGTTGGGCGGGACGAAACCCGGCAGCATCAGCCCGGGGGTGGATCCGGCCAAACGAAGCCCGGGTCATCCAACATGCGCTTTCAGTTGTTAGATGGGTGTAACGTGGTGGGCCCGGCAGCGCGATAGCCGTAACACCGACGTAACCCACCACGTGGCAAACGTGGTCTGACAGCGAGGGCACGTCATGGAAACACAGAAACAGGTAGTCGGCCCGGCCGACGCTACCAAGATCGACCTTGAGCTGCGCACCGACATGAATTACTGGACACGCATTCTCGGCGTGTCCGAAACGTCCCTGCGCGATGCGGTACTCCGCGTGGGCGGCCAGTCCTCCGACGTGCGCGCCGAACTGCGACGTCGTCGCTGATGGACGGTGTCGTTCGCCCGTTGCGCGTGTTCGTTTTCTATCCGTCGATGAACCTTCGGACGTGGACGGTGTTGCTTCCCGGCGCGACGAAGCATGTTTTCCAGACTGAAGGCACGGCGGTGGAATTCGCGCTGACGCGTGCCTCCGCCATGAAAGGCAAAGGCCGCGCTGTCGAAGTGTTGCGCGAGCGCGTATCCGGCGGCTGGGTGCTCGTGCCGTTCTGATGCACGCTGGTGACGCACAGAAAACGGCCGCGAAGTGCTCACTTGGGCTTTTAGCCCAATCGCGCCAAGGTGTGCGCGTGAGCGCCCGAGCGCTTTGCCGGTCGGTCCCGTCCAGTTCGCTCTAGGTGAGCCTAAGTTTCTCGTCACTAGTTTTGTGGAGCCTCCTCGTTATTGCGCCAATTGCCTTGTGTCCTCACCATGAGGCTATTCATCTGGAAACGGAGGCTACGCATGGATCGATTCTCCTGCGGAGGACGGGTTTTTTACACCAGTCCGCTGGACATCGTTCACTGGTGGTACTCGCTCAACGCCAACGAGCAGGGTACGTGGGCAGCCGCCATCGTACCGCGCTTGGGATATTCATCGCGATCGGTCACGGCGGTGTCCGAAGGGCTATAGATGCAAGGTCCAGGCGTCGGGTGGCTGCGAGTCTCTTTTACGATGCCGTGTATCGTATCCAGAGGCTCGCTAAGGGAATTGAGGAGAGCTTTCTGGCTGCGGTCGAAGCCCGTGACGAAGATGAAATTCTGCGTACGGCTGGGGTCGCTGCGCGCCATAACTTCGCAGCGCTAGATGGTCTCAAGCCGTATCTCCGATTCTTCCCAGGAAGCACCGCGCTGACGCTGGGTCGCGCGATTTCGAGCGGGCGGGCGATACACAGAAGGATGCTCACAATTGGTAGCTGGGAGGAGAGGAAGCATGGTCTGGGCTCGATTTTCAGCGACTACTACAGTCTCGGCACCACAGCCGCCACCGAACTCAAGCGCGCGAGGCCTGACCTGCTGGAAGCGCGAAGGGTCCTTGAGCGGCACGGCGGGACGAGCATCGTCGACCGGGGCGAGGACTGACTGCGCGGATTTCGATGCAGGCAGGAGATTGCGGCCCGCCCGGGTCTCGCACATGGCGTCATTTATCAGGATGGGAATTCCACGCACGGGAATGCGCATCATATGGGCTGGTTTTGTCGGCGCCGTTATTGGTTTCTTCGTATGCTGTTTTCTTGTGCACCCGCCGCACTCTGAATGGGGTGAGTAAGTTCATTGGGCCGAATGGATCAGTGCTGCGGGAAGCGTGCTGGCTGCCATTGCGACCTTTGCAGCTGTTGTTGTCGCGTTACGCGTTGCGAGACTCCCCCTAGAGCAGCAACAAGTCGTGCGGGCCGCGGCTTCGGCAGTTGGAGGCTCCTGTCGAGCCTCAGCGCCGCGAGGCGTTCGGCGTCCGGCTCGCCGCATATAAGAAATTGCGCGCGCTCGCCGACGGCCGTATCGATCGCGAGCGATAAGCTTCTGTGCGCCCAGCGCGACCTTGATGAAATTCGTCGGGATGAAGATCCTCACCGCTCCGTTGAGGTCCTCGAACAGCTCCGCCGACCCAGAAGTCCCCGGGATAGGCTGCCGAGATGCAACGATTCGTCGCGCCAGCAATAGATGTTGTCGAACGCCCGCTGGTTCCCGCGAACCGCCAAAAAAGCGCCCTGTTTTAATTCGGCGACAAATTGAGCAGACCACTTCACACCCGGCCATATACGTAGCCGGGCCGCCCAGCCGTGTCCTAGCGATAAGAACGTTTTGCTTGGTACGTCACGGATCTAGCCTCTAAGAAGAGATTTCGCAATTTCCTGCCGAAAAAACATACGCCCGGTTTTTCTGTGCACGTAGCATTCCTACAGACGAATGGGGATCGAAGCTACATGACTAACGGACAGTCGACGAGAGAGTTTTTGCTGCCAACAGGATGGGTCGCGGAGTTTCATTCCGCCTATCGGGCGTCTGGTCGTCGCCTGTTCACGGGTGACCGGGAAGCCGCGGATCGATTGCCTCTAGGCCTTCTCGAATCTTTACTGAAAAGCCAGGCGCCTATCCCGCAGGGGGAGTTATTAACTGAATTCGACAGGCCAATCTCGCTAAGCGCGCGATCCCTGCAAAGCTCAATCGAATCTCTTAACTTAGCTATGGGTAGGCACTTCCGGCATAGATGCGGCTATAGGGATCGGCCACTCCTCGTCGTGTCGCACAAGCATCCATGGGCGACTTTTTTCTCCCCAACGTCCGATGCGAGGGCCGACGTTGCCAAACAGCTTTCTGAGCTTTTTGAATACCAGAAAAAAAAACCTCCAACGGATGATTTCTCCATCGCCTGCATCGCGATTATTATCATAGTTGCCCACCCGTTTCTCGACGGAAATGGCCGTACCGCTCGGGTACTTCTATTTCGAATGCTCAAGCGGTTCCTTCGTGTGCCAGAAGGCGCCGCCTATCGCTATGCAATGAAGTTTTCCGATATAAATTCACGATTCATCTTTTCATTTTGGGAGATACGGGAGAACAAAAACTATCAGCCTTATTTAGAGCTATTAGATTGATCGATCGATTTCCATCAATTCAAGGAGATGAGGATGTTTGGCAATGGTCATTCAACGAAACTAGCTTCATTGATTCAGCTCTGCTTCGCTGCAGGGATCGTATTTGCTTCGGGTTCCGCGTTTGCGGAGTCATGCAACCTTGATCCAAGTCAGGTATGCACCCAGCCCGGCCCAGGAAGTGGTTTGCCCACGCTGTGTGAACAATATCCGACAGAACCACAATGTCTAGGTGGCGCGGGAGGTGGGGGAGGCGGCACCTACGTCGCGGTTGCGCTTACGGATGTCCTAGGCTGGGCCACCGCAGTTCCGCGCCGCCCGGACAATCCCGTGCAAGCAAGCTGCGCGTCTGACTACAACACACGGCTCGCTAGCGCGGTGCAGGACGTTTCGTCTTGGTGGCCATACTTTAATGGCGCCTGGACGATTGATCGACCGGGGAAGCAAGTAATCTCCGTAACCTACTCGAACGGCCAACGCGAGATATTCGCTTTTTTGCACGGACCGTATAGCAGTAACGCAGGCGTGCCAATGGGATTCAATGGAATTCTAGGGGCTGGCGTTCTTGCGTCACTAGATGAGCAAGGTCCCTACGGGACTTTCGGCTCATATGAGGTTGCTAATGGCGGCGTCTGGGGGGGCGGCCCGGGCCTGTACGAACTTTGCCAGTAAACGTTAAATGTTGTGGGCCCTGCGGGGAATCGACCATGTCGATTCCCCGCACAAAGTATGCCGCATGAATCCGGCCGCAAGCTCATCAGCCGTTGGGGGTGAACGGAGCCTGAGACAGTCTTGCGTGGAAGGCAACACGATGCTCGCGGCTGTTCCGGGCTTGGCGCAAGGAAACCTTGGAACCACTTGGCGACGACGAGATAGACGATGGCCAGCAGGATCAGCACGGGCAGTTCGTTGGCGATGCGCAGCGTCTTCAAGGATGCCAGCGCCTCGCCAGCCATGCTGCGCTTCAGTACCCTGCCGGATGACTTTTTCCGTGAGCACCAATTGATACAAAGCGACTTCATTCTGGCAAATAGCAACCTACCCGCGCAGTAAGCGCGACACTACCGCACGTCTTCGCAAGGACCTACTCCCTCTGGACGACGAGATCGACGTTTGCCTCGAGAGGCTGAAACGCGACCCAGTCAGTCGATCGGTAAGAGTGTCGCTTCGAGCGATAGGACGCTGTGTGCGGTATCTACTCCCCCCTCCCGACGGACGTTAGCTCGCTGCGGGAAAGGGGCCCGGAGCTAGCCGGGTCGTCGCGCCGAGGCGGCAGTCGGATAGGCCTTGCCGATGAACATCATCTGGGAGGCGCCTAGGACTATAGGAGCCGCGATATTCTCGGACTGAAGCGGCCGCACCGTAGGACCGACTCGAAAGATGCTCGAGACCTAGCGGGTAGGCGCATTCCCTAACGAGGCTTCGACCCATCCTATAGACGGGCAGATTAGGGCTTTAGATCAGACGAATCGCTGGGCAGGTGATGGGCGAAGCACCACCAAGCCCAGATATTTTGGGCCATCGACCGCCACATCATGCCCCGCGAAGGCTCGATCCAAGAAACCCGAAGGCCACCGACGAGCGTTCTTACTCAGCTGTTTGCGATGGGCGGAAGGTAGCCGAGCAAGATATCGCCGCCAGCGGGAGTTGCACCATGTACCCCTACGACCTTCCTTGCGATCGCCTTCGTCACGTGATCCCGGGCTGAAGCCGCAACGTCATCGGCTGATCTGTTTGCATCAATCTTGACCGTATTCGCCAGCCCGAGGTCAAGGAAGATGCTGCGACACATCGAGAGGTTGCCCGGCGTCTCGAAATGATTCGGCTTGTCGCCGCGTGCGTGAATCCTGGCAAGGCCCGTTTCCGGGTCGAGGTCCAGAAGTATGAGCAAATCGGGTCGCGGAGCGAAGTCGTTCGCGGCCATCAGGTCATCGACGCTGATGCCTGCGGCGCCTTGATAGGCCACATTCGAGGGGAAGTACCGGTCAAGGATCACGATGTCGCCGCGCCCCAGCGCCGGAAGGACTAACGTTTCGACGTGCTCATGGCGATCGAGAAGGAGCAGCCGCAGTTCCTCCGCCGGAGCGAGTCGTCCATCCGCCGCTGAGGCGCGCATCTGCATGCCCCACGGCCCGGCGGTAGGTTCTTTGCTGAGGGATACGGCCGCGCCCGTTTGCTCCAGCTCGCGCTTGAGCGTGCGAGCGAGTGTCGTCTTGCCTGCTCCGTCGATACCCTCAACGACGATCAGCAGGCCACCGGGAATAGGAATAGGTGCCATCGTGGGGACTTTACCGGATCGAGAGTCCACTTTCATCCGATTGGCATCGGTTGATACGGGCCGCTGGCGAAAAGCGCGCCGCCGGGCCGCCGACGTGGTGGAATATCGACTGCTGTGACCTGCGCTATTGCGAGACCCGCGGCCAGGGAAAGGCTATCGCGTCAGCGCATGGCGCTATTCGCGTATGGCGCGAGCAATACGGTTAGAGGAGCCCGGCGATCGTCTCTCCCAAGGGTCTCACGCAGCGCCCCCTTGGGACCCCAAATCAGCCTTCTTTTTTACACATCAATTTACACATCAGGCAAAAGAAAAGGGCCTGCATCGCTGCAAGCCCTTTGAATACCTGGCGCCCGAAGTTGGACTCGAACCAACGACCCCCTGATTAACAGTCAAGTGCTCTAACCGGCTGAGCTATTCGGGCGGGGAGCTGCGTATTGTCTTGATGTGAGGTGGGGCTGTCAAGCGGGTCTTAACGATTTCGTGAATGACGCGCGCCGCAGGCGCGTGCGACCTCGGGCGATGGGGCTTCCACATGGCTGTGACCACTCCGGGTGATCACGATGGTGACGGTAGTGGCGGGCTTGCCGCGCAGGCATAGCGCCACGGTCTGGTTGAACGGTTCGGCCCCGTTCCTGTCCTCCGGATGCGCGAAGGCGATTTTTGTCCGGCTGCCCACGGTCACGGCCGTCAGGCGGGGACCCAGTGCGTCCTCGACGGCGAAGACGTCGCGGGTATGGTGAACCCGGCTGATCCAGCCCACGCTCCAGTCCGTTCGCTCGGTGCAACGGCGTCCGTCCTCACTCGGGCAAACCTCGGCGCCTCCCGGGCGATGGAGCGCGGCCTCTCGCGCGTGCTGGAGGCTGTTGGCGAGCGCCGTGGTCGCCGCCCGAAGCTCGTGCCTGGCGATGGCGTCCGATAGGGACGGGACCGCGATGGCGGCGAGGATGGCCCCGATCGCCAGGACCGTCAGGATCTCGATCCAGGTAAATCCCCTGGGGAGTGGGTGAGTCACGGCGGTGTCCGGAAGGGGAAACCGCAGATCGTGCTCTGGGCCGCGCTGGCCGTCTGCGGGCGCCATGCCTCACATCCTGTAGGCGTGGGCGCTTTAAACTTGGGGTCCGAACCAGCATATCGTCAGCCATGACAGATCGCTTTCAGCTCGTCTCCCCGTTCGCACCCTCCGGCGACCAGCCCGAGGCCATCCGCCGCCTGACCGAGGGCTTCGACGCCGGCCTCGCGGCGCAGACCCTGCTGGGCGTCACAGGCTCCGGCAAGACGTTCACGATCGCCAATGTGATCGAGAAGATCCAGAAGCCGACCATCGTGCTGGCGCCGAACAAAACGCTGGCGGCGCAGCTGTATGGCGAGTTCAAGGAGTTCTTCCCGAACAACGCGGTGGAGTACTTCGTCAGTTACTACGACTACTACCAGCCGGAAGCGTACGTGGTGGCCTCGGATACCTTCATCGAGAAAGATTCGAGCATCAACGACCACATCGAGCAGATGCGACTGGCCGCCACCAAGGCGCTGCTGTCACGCCGCGATTCGTTGATCGTGGCGACGGTGTCGGCCATCTACGGACTGGGTGATCCGGAGGACTACATGAGCCTCCGCCTGATTCTCTCGCGTGGTGAACATATCGAGCAGCGCGCACTGATCAAGCAGCTCACCGAGCTGCAGTACGTGCGTAACGAAATGGAACTGCGTCGCGGTACGTACCGTGTGCGCGGCGAAATCGTGGATGTGTTCCCGGCCGAGTCGGAAGCCGAGGCGCTGCGCATCGAACTGTTCGATGGCGACGTGGAGAACCTTTCGATTTTCGACCCGCTCACCGGCGAGGTGCTGCGCAAGGTCCCGCGTTACACCGTGTACCCGAAGACGCACTACGCGAGCACGCGCCAGAGCGTGCTCAATGCGATGGAGACGATCAAGGTCGAACTTTCCGAGCGGCTCGAGCAGCTGTACCGCGACAACAAGCTGGTGGAAGCGCAACGCCTCGAGCAGCGCACGCGATTCGACCTGGAGATGATGGCCGAGGTCGGCTTTTGCCAGGGCATCGAGAACTATTCGCGGCACATGACACGTCGCGGGCCCGGGGAGCCGCCGCCGACGCTGTTCGACTACCTGCCGCCCGATGCCTTGATGGTCGTGGACGAATCGCACGTGACCGTGCCGCAGCTGGGTGCCATGTACAAAGGCGATCGTTCGCGTAAGGAGACGCTGGTTGAGTTCGGATTCCGGTTGCCTTCGGCGATGGATAACCGGCCACTTCGTTTCGAGGAGTGGGAGCGGCGCGCGCCGCGTGCCATTTACGTTTCGGCTACGCCTGCGAAGTACGAGATAGAGCGCTCCGACGACAGTGTGGTCGAGCTCGTTGTGCGACCGACCGGCCTGATCGACCCGGAAGTCGAAGTGCGGCCGGTACGCACGCAGGTTGACGATCTCCTCGGCGAGATCCGGCTGCGCGTAGCAATGGGTGATCGCGTACTCGTCACGACCCTGACCAAGCGCATGTCGGAGAACCTGACCGACTATCTCTCCGAGCATGACGTGAAGGTGCGTTATCTCCACTCGGACATCGACACCGTCGAGCGCACGGAAATCATTCGCGACCTGCGACTGGGTGAGTTCGATGTGCTGGTGGGTATCAACCTTCTTCGCGAAGGCCTGGACATGCCCGAGGTATCGCTGGTGGCCATCCTCGACGCCGACAAGGAAGGTTTCCTGCGTTCCCATCGCTCGTTGATCCAGACGATCGGACGCGCAGCGCGCAACGTCCGCGGCAAGGCGATTCTTTATGCCGACGAAATCACCGGGTCGATGAAGGTCGCCATGGAGGAGACCGCCCGCCGTCGCGAGAAGCAGATCGAGTACAACGCCGCCAACGGCATCATCCCGACCACCGTGGTCCGGCGTATCGCCGACATCATGGAAGGCGCCCGCTCGGACTTCGGGTCGCGCGGCAAGGGCAAGCGCGGTGAGAAGGCGAAGAAGGTGGCTGAGGAGGCTGCGGACTATGGATCGCTCACGCCGGAACAGGCCGGTTCGGTGATCAAGAAGCTCGAAGCGAAGATGTACAAACACGCCCAGAACCTCGAATTCGAGGAGGCCGGCAAGATTCGCGACGAGATACACCGTGTGAGGGAACGATCCCTGCGCTAGGGCCATGGCGGGTCCCGGCAGAAAAAAATCTGCCGGGACCTCTTGCAGACCCTGCCGTGCGCCGGTAAACTGCGCAGCTCTTCGGGCGGTTAGCTCAGCGGTAGAGCACTACCTTGACATGGTAGGGGTCACAAGTTCGATCCTTGTACCGCCCACCACTTTTCCATAAAGCGAGAAGTGGCTTGAAGAAAGCGATAAAGGAGCCTTTTACGGCTCCTTTTTTGTTGCGCGATATGCGCCAGTTGTAAAGCGAGTCCTGGTCGAAGGCCACTGATCCGGCTTTGCGCATTCATCGCCGAACAGGCTCATGGTGCCAACGGCGCGGGTTGGTGTCGTTTGTTCCAGGGCGAGGCGACTTCCTGCACCGATCCTGATCGCTACCAGGTTCATTCCGCTGGCCAGCCCGTCGTTAGCACCGCGATCCAGTTTCAGCCGAAACCGGCATTCGAATGTGTCGGCATTGTTCTTGGGCAGCCGATTCGCTGAGACCACGCCGACTTCGAGCGGTACTTCGCGAATCAGCGACTGCTGGCGAGGTGGGAGGACGGGTAGCCCGTGTACTTTGCGCGATTCGTCTCCCTGGCGCAGGAGAAACGAACCCGATTGGCCTTCCCGCGGCTCGTCACCCAAATTCACTGCACTGGCGAATGCCGGAAGTTCGCCCTCGGAGATCATGTACATGCGGTCGCCCCAGGGGACAGGTATGACGTGGTCAGCAAAACCGATGCCTTTCGGATCGTTGGGCTGCTCGTACTTCAGAAGCAGACTGCCGTCCGCTTGAGGAACCACCTTTCCCTTGTTAGCTGCGTAAGTACCAAGGCAGCCCCTCCACGTGGCAGCAATGCCCGAACGCGGCGAGACAGATAGGTGGACGTTCTGGCCCAGGCCATCGCCGAAATAATAGTCGCCAGCCCAGGCAGCGCTCGGGGTCGTGGAATTTTCTTTGCCTACGGCGGCGTGTTGTGCGGCGACGGCATGTTCGAACGTTTTTTGGTTTGCAACGTCTTGGGAGTGCTCCGCCTGCGGTGAGGCAAGTTGGCGCGCCGACGCATGGCCAATGCAGGCGCTGCCGAGCAGCATCAAAGACACGCCGAGCTGAAAAAGGTAGCGGTTTTGCGCGAGCGAGTACACGATCCCTGTCTCCCCGTAAGCTGAAACGCCGCAGTCGGCTTCCGTCAATAGTAAATGAGTTCGTTGGTCCAGAGCGGGCCTGGGCCACGCATCCCGAGCAGACTCGATACCCTGCCACCGTGGCTTCGCCCGCGCATGGCTAAGGCACAGTGCCCACGTCATCTGTCGCCTTGGACGGATAGGCCTCTCGCCGCGGACGCATCAACCTACTGAGCACAGCCAGCGAAATCGGTCGGAATTCTCATGACCTGACCCACGCCCCTGGCCCACGCTAGCCACGACCCTGGCTAAGACATCTCGTCCAGCAGGAAGCGATCCCATGGAGCAACCCGTGCGTAAACGTGGCCCGCGTCAGCCTGATCGGCCCTATCCGTCCACCCGTTCCACGAGAAGCCGGTCGCACGAACTGCTTCCGGGCGATCCCCTCTTCGTCGCTGTCCAGGGTATCCAGGGCACGATGCACGAGATGCAAGGCAGCATGCACGACATGCAGGGCAGCATGCACGACATGCAAGGCACCGTGCACGACCTGCAGGGCACGATGCAGGTTATGCAAGCCACGATGCAAGGCATGCAGGCTACGGCGATCGAGATGCAGCTGGCCGCGCGCGAGACGCAGGCAGCGATGCGTGACATGCAGGCAACGTCACATGACATGCAAACCAAGCTGGCGCGGATCGACGAAAGAACCGTGGCGATTATTCAACGTGTCGACGGCCTTGACGATCGTCTGGGAAGGTTCGAGGTCAATGTAGACACGCGATTCAACAAGGTGGATGAGCGTTTCAACAAGGCTGGTGACCGGTTCGATAAGGTGGATGCGCGCTTCGACAAAGTAGATTCCCGGTTCGAAAAGGTCGATGACCGGTTCGGTAAGGTTGAAACTCGTTTTGGCAGGGTCGAATCCAGGGTCAGCGACCTCAGCGACTGGAAGCAACGTGCAGCTGGCATGTTGATCGCAAGTACCGGTCTGCTGGCCATCCTCGGCTATCTCGCTGACGCCATTCCCAAGTGGATCGGCGTCGTTGCGCACTGACCTCGGTGCGACTCCATGGAAAAGGCAATGAGTAAACGCAGGGGAACACCTCGGCATCGACCCCGCAGGGCGGAATTAGCCGCGACTCCTGCTGTGATTAACGTTCCCAGCGACTCCGTCGCCGCCGCCTTGGTCGACATTCAGATTCAATTAGTGCGCATGGATGGACGGTTCGACGGGATCGACAGACGGCTCGATGGCATCGACAGACGGCTCGACGGGATCGACGTCCGGCTTGACGGAATCGATGTCCGCCTCGACGGGGTCGACGCCCGAATCAAGGAAGTCTCGGCTGAGGTACACATCCTGACCCGCTGGAAGGAGCGAGCCTTGGGAGTCATCCTGGCGTCCGGCGTTTTTGCCGCCATGCTGGCGTTTGCCGTCAACGTCGCGAAGATGTTCGTATCCAGTCCGTCGTAGGCCGCGCGCCTCCACCATTCGACCCGCTACACTCACGCCTTTCCCGATGGAGCGCCGTGCGTGGCCTATCTACTGATCAAATCCCTGCACATCGTGTTTGTCATTGCCTGGATGGCGACGGTGTTCTATCTGCCGCGCATCCTCGTGAATATCGCCGAGGCGGGCAACGAACCTGCCGTAAAGGCGCGGCTCGAGCTCATGGGGCGCCGGCTGTACAAGTTCGGCCACAGCATGTTTGGCGTGGCCCTCCTGCTCGGCCTCATCCTCTGGTTCTACTTCCACATCAGCGGTGGCTGGCTGCATGCGAAGCTTGCCCTGGTGGCGGTGATGCTTGGCTACTTCATCTGGTCGGGCCGGGCGCTTAAGCGCAGCATCGCCGGTGGGGCGCTGCCATCCTCGAAGGCGCTGCGTATTGGTAACGAACTGCCCGTGCTGATCCTGCTGGCCATCGTCTACCTCGTCGTCGCCAAGCCGTTCTGAGGTCTCGCCCCGTGCGACCCGGATCGGTCATGATCGGTGCTGACCTTATGAACAGGGAATTCGCCGGTTGAGCGACGGGAACGACATCGCACCAGGCCTCATGGTGCTGCACGGCAACCGGCTCGAAGAGTTGCGGGATGTGCTCGTCGGTTGGTTGCGCCGGACGCCGCTCAGTCCCCTCGAGGATGAATGGGTCCTGGTCCAGTCCAACGGCATCGCCCAGTGGTTCCGGCTGGCGCTGGCGCGTTCCGTCGAAGACGGCGGGCTGGGCATCGCCGCTGCGGTCAAGGTCGAGCTGCCGGGGCGTTTCCTCTGGGTAGCCTACCGCGCGATCCTCGGTCGCGATGCCGTGCCTCCGGAGTCGCCCTTCGACAAATCCCGCCTGGTCTGGCGTTTGATGCGCCTGCTGCCGTCGGTCGCCCGCGAGCCCGCGTTCGAGCCGCTCGCCGCCTTCCTGGGCGCCGACGGTGACTCGCGCAAGTGTCACCAACTGGCCGAACGTCTGGCCGACCTTTACGACCAATATCAGGTTTATCGCGCGGACTGGCTCGATGACTGGGCCGCCGGGCGTGACGTATTGCGTGACGCGCGTGGCGCGGCGCCCGCGATGGCGGCGGCTGACCGCTGGCAGGCGGCACTCTGGCGGCGCCTGCTGGACGATGTCGGTGTCGAGGAGGCTGACGGCCACCGAGCCGCTGTGCATGCGCGCTTCCTCCGGGCCGTCAATGAATCCATCGAACGCCCAAAGGCTCTGCCGCGCCGTATCGTCGTGTTCGGTATGTCGTCGCTGCCGAGGCAGACGCTGGAAGCCTTGTCCGCGCTGGCTCGCTGGTCCCAGATCGTCCTCGTGGTGATGAATCCCTGTCGGCACTATTGGGCCGACATCGTCGACGACCGCGAGCTCCTGCGCGCAGAACGCCGTCGCCAGGCGGCGAAGCCAGGTATGCCGTCCGAGCTGTCCGACGACGACATGCACCTGCATGCCAATCCGCTCCTCGCTGCCTGGGGCAAGCAGGGGCGCGACTACATTCGTCTGCTCGACGAATTCGACCTTCCCGAAAGTTATCGCGAGCGCTTCCATGCCTGGGACCAGCGCATCGATCTGTTCGCCGAGCCAGCATCGGGCCACCTGCTGGGGCAGGTGCAGTCGGCCATTCTCGACCTCGAGCCGTTGCCGGCAACGCCCCGGCCGATCGACGACGGCGATACATCGATAGCCTTTCATGTGGCCCACGGACCGCAGCGCGAAGTCGAGATCCTTCACGATCAGCTGCTGGCGCGCTTCGAAGCCTCCGCGCAGGCCGGCGACCCCATCCTGCCACGCGATGTCATCGTGATGGTGCCGGACATCGAAACGTATGGACCGCACATCGATGCCGTCTTCGGCCGCGTGCCGCGTGACGATTCTCGCTTCATTCCCTACAGCGTTGCCGATCGCGCGGCGCGTGGCACCGTGCCCGTGGTCATGGCGCTCGACGTCCTGCTCGGCATGACGGAATCGCGGTTCGGCGCTGGCGAGATGGCCGATCTGCTCGATGTTCCTGCCGTACGCAAACGCTTTGGCATCGGCGAGGACGACCTCCCGCTGCTTCATCGATGGGTGGAGGGGGCGGGCATCCGTTGGGGTCTCGACGCAGCTCAGCGCGCGTCGCTCGACCTGCCTGCGCTCGAGCAGAACACCTGGGCCTTCGGTTTGCGTCGCATGCTTCTCGGTTACGCGGTTGGCGCGGGCGAGGCCTGGGGCGATATCGAACCCTATCCTGAAGTCGGTGGACTCGATGCCAGCCTGGTCGGGCCGCTGGCCGATCTGCTCGAGCGGTTGGGCGAACACTGGCACGCGATGCGCGAGCCCGCGTCGGCCACGGAGTGGGGCGTGCGCCTGCGTCTGCTCTTGCGCGACTTCTTCGAAGCGGCCGAGCCCGACGACGGCATGCGCATCGAGCGGCTGCGCGATGCACTCGACGAGTGGGAGCGGGCATGCATGGAGGCGTCCTTCGACGACGCCTTGCCGATCGACGTCGTGCGCGAAGCATGGCTCGGCCAGTTCGACCAGGGGGGCCTGTCGAAGCGTTTTCTTGCCGGCGCGGTGAGCTTCGGCACGCTGATGCCCATGCGTGCGATTCCGTTCCGTCTGGTCTGCCTGCTCGGCATGAACGACGGCGACTACCCGCGGGCGCGTCCTCCGATGGATTTCGACCTCATGTCCAGGCAGGGTGCCTGGCGGCCGGGTGATCGTTCCCGTCGCGAAGACGATCGCTACCTGTTCCTCGAGGCGCTGCTTTCCGCACGCGATGCGCTGCACATCGGCTGGGTAGGGCGCAGTGCGCGCGATAACGCGGAACGCGCGCCGTCAGTCCTGGTCGGGCAGCTGCGCGATTACCTCTCCGCCGCGTGGGAGGGGCAGGGCGGTGCCGCGCTCTTGCCCGTACTCACCGTCGAACATCCCCTCCAGCCCTTCAGCCACACCTATTTCCGCGCGAACGATCCCCGGTTGTTCACTTACGCCAGGGAATGGCGCCAGGCGCACGACGGCGTCGAACGCGTGCCCGACGCCGACCTCGCGCCGATCATCGTGGAACGCCCTATCGGCCTCGGCCTGCTGCGTCGCTTCCTGCGGCATCCGGTGCGCGAGTTCTTCCAGGCGCGCCTCGGCGTTCGCTTCGAGACCGCGGAGGCGGGTGGCGACGAGCAAGAGCCTTTCGCCGTCGACAGCCTGGGTCGCTTCGCCATGGCCGACGTGCTGCTGCGTGCCGCATTGCGCAGCGAAGGCGCCGCGACGCAGGCGATCGGTGACGCCGCGGCGAAGCTGCAGCGCAGCGGTGCCCTGCCCATGGGCGCTTTCGCGGCGCCGGTGCGCGTGGATATCGAGGCCGTCGCGAGCGCTGTTTACGGACGTTTCGTCACTGAGCGGCGCGCCTGGCCACACGACGCAGGCAAGCGTGAAGTGCGCATCGAGGTTGATGGGATCACCGTGGAGGACTGGCTGGCCGACCTGCGCGCCGACGATGACGGCCGGCTCGCTGCTTTTCTTCTGTCACCCTCCAACGTACTGGATGCTGACGGCACGCCGCGCGCGCACCGCCTTGTCATGCCCTGGGTCGATCATCTCGTCGCACAGGCAGCCGGCCTGGCCGTCACTACGCGCTACATCGGACCGGATGCCACGGTCGTGCTCACGCCGCTCGCGGCGGACGATGCCATGGCGATGCTGGCTACGCTGGTGCGCGCGTGGCGCGATGGCATGGCGACACCGAGGCCGGTCGCGGTGAAGACGGCCCTCGCCTGGCTGCGAGCGCCCTCGCCGGAAGAGGCGCCGCGCGTCGCGCGCGCCACGTACGAAGCCACGCATGAGCGCGCGCATGGCGAACTCGACGACGATCCCTACCTGCTCCGCGCCTTCCCGCGTTTTGCATCGTTGCTGGAAGCGGGCTTCGCCGAGTGCCTGGCGCCGTATCGGGATTTCCTTGGCGCCCTGCGCGTGGAGGTGTCATGAGCGTTGCCATGGAACCGCTGCGCCCGTTGGCCATGCCGTTGTCCGGCATTCGACTGATCGAGGCGAGCGCCGGCACGGGCAAGACCTGGACCATCGCGGCACTCTATGTGCGTGCGGTACTCGGTCACGGTATCCCGCAGCCCCTGTTGCCGCCGAACATCCTGGTCGTGACCTTTACCGAGGCGGCGACGCAGGAGCTACGTGAACGCATCCGTGCGCGCCTGGTGGACGCCGCCCGCGCCTTCCGCGCAGGCCAGTCGCAGGATCCGTTCCTTGCCGAGTTACTCGCCGATTACCCCGCAGCCTCGCATGCCGCCTGCGCGCGGCGTGTCGAGCTGGCGGCGCAGTGGATGGACGAGGCCGCCATCTTCACGATCCATGGCTGGAGCCAGCGCATGCTCACGCAGCACGCGTTCGGTAGCGGCCACGCATTCGTGCAGACACTGGAGCCCGACGAAAGTGAACTGCTCGCCGAATGCGTGCGCGATTACTGGCGCCAGGCTTTTTATCCGCTGGACGCACGCCAGGTGGCCGCGGTGCTTGCGGAGTGGAAGACGCCGGATGCGCTGATCCAGACGCTGCGACCGTTGCTCTTCGGCGGCGAGACCACCCTGAGGGTCAACGGCGAGGCGCTCGACACGACGGACGTCGGCGCGCTTTTCGCCAGCCTGCGTGACTGGGAAGACGAAGATGCCCGTCGCCTGGCTGCCGCGCGTGAGGCGTGGATGGGCGATGTCGAACGCATCGAGACCTTGCTGCGCGACGCCGTGCGATCCAAAGCGCTGAAGAACAACATCCATCAGCCGGCCTCCCTCGAGCGGAATCTGGCCGGGGTGCGCCACTGGCTCGAAAGTGGGGAGAAGGGTGCCGTCGATGTGGCGCGCTACGGCTCGTCCCGGCTCGAGGGGGCTGTCAGCAAGGGCGGTGCCCGACCTGAGCACCCGGCGTTCGGCGCCATCGGGCACTGGGACGAATGGCAGGCGGGTAAGCCTGCCATTCGGTTCGCAATCCTGGCGGACGCCGTCGAGCGCGTACGCGAGCGCTTTGCCGCGCAAAAGCGCCGGCGAGCGCAGATCGGCTTCGACGACCTGCTGTCACGCCTCGATCGCACACTGGCATCGGAATCCGGCGGCGAGCTGGCAGAGACCATTCGCAGGCAATATCCGCTCGCGCTGATCGATGAGTTCCAGGATACCGATCCCCTGCAGTACCGCATTTTCCGCGCGGTCTATGCTCGCAACCCGGATGTCGGCCTGCTGCTCATCGGCGACCCGAAACAGGCGATCTACGCATTTCGCGGCGCCGACATTCATACCTACCTGTCCGCGCGCAACGAAGCCGAAGCGCCGCGCTACAGCCTCGATACCAATCATCGATCGAGCGAAGGCATGGTCGCCGCGGTGAACGCGCTCTTTGCACGGGCAGAGAACCATCCGGGCGGCGCTTTTCACTTCGCCGAACAGGGCCTGCCCTTCAACCGGGTGCAGGCCCGTGGGCGGACCGAGCGCTTCGTCGTCGCCGGCGCTGACCAGCCCGCGCTGCACCTCTGGCTACTCGACGACGAAGTGCCGGTGGGCGTGCGTCTGTATCGCGAGCAGATGGCCGAAGCCTGCGCCTCGGAGATCGTGCGCCTTCTGGAGGCGGCAAAGGATGGGCGCACGGGATTCGCGCAAGACGGTGTCGTCACTCCATTGAAGCCGGCTGACATCGCGGTGTTGGTGCGTAGCCACAACGAAGCGTCGGAAATTCGTTCGGCGCTGTCGGCACGTCGCGTGCGCAGTGTGTTCCTCTCCGATCGGGATTCGGTGCTCGAGAGCATCGAAGCCCACGACGTGCTGCTCTGGCTTCGTGCCGTTGCCGAGCCCTCGTCGGATACCGCCATGCGGGCTGCGCTCGCCACGCGCACGCTTCTGCTGGGCTATGCCGAACTCGAAAGGCTGAATGTCGACGAGCGCCACTGGGAGCGCCGCGGCCAGGAGCTGTTCGACCTTCGCGAGACCTGGCGCCGTGCGGGCGTACTGGCGATGGTCCATCGGTTTCTCCACGTTTTCGATCTGCCGGCGCGACTGCTCATGCAGGCCGGTGGCGAGCGCGCGCTCACCAATCTGCTGCATCTCGCGGAACTGCTCCAGCAGGCGGCATCGACGATCGAAGGCGAGCAGGCGCTGATTCGCTACCTCGCTGATCGCATCGCGGATTCCGCCAGCCACACGGGCGATGACCAGGTGGTCCGGCTGGAAAGCGACGACGACCTGGTCAAGGTCGTCACCATCCACAAGTCCAAGGGCCTTGAGTATCCCCTGGTGTTCCTGCCCTTCGTCTGTGCGAGCGGCGGCTCGCGTCCGGGACAGGGGTATCGTTACCACGATGGCTCCGGAGCGCAGCACGAGCTGCTCTCGTCTGGCCATGAAGCCGCTGGCGAATCGGTGCGGGTGGCAAAGGAGGCCGCGGAGCGCGCTTCCCTCCAGGAGGACCTGCGCCTGCTGTACGTTGCCATGACTCGCGCCCGGCACGCCAGCTGGCTTGGTGTTGCGCCGGTCTGCTACAACGCGGCGAAGAATCCCCAGTTGCACCGGTCCGCCTTCGGTTACCTGCTGAGCGGTGGCCAGGAAATCGAGAACGGCGCCATCGAAGGCCTTCTGCGTGGACTGGCACAGGACGAGCCCGCCATCAGCGTCGACTACATGCCGGCGCCGGACGAACGCATCCATGTGGCGCCGGTGAGCGACGAGCGGCCGCTACCTGCGCGTGAGGCACATATGGCGAAGGCTGACCCGTGGTGGATCGCGAGCTACAGCGCCCTGCGCTACGCGGATAGCGAAGCGACCGCGCCGGAGACAGCCACCGACGATGTCATCGTCGAATATGCAGGCGAGACAGCGGTAGCTCCGGTGGAGGCCGCGACGATCCATGCCTTTGAGCGGGGCGCGGAGGCGGGCACGTTCCTTCACGACCTGCTCGAATGGATCGCGGAAGAAGGTTTCGCGCAGATCGCCGCGGATCCTGCCCGCCTGCGTGAAACCGTTGCCCGACGTTGCGAGCGTCGCGGCTGGGAGGCATCGATCGACGTGCTCAGTGAATGGTTACAGGTGTTGCTGCGTACGCCGCTGCCGCTTCCGGAGGGAGGATCGCTTGCCCTGGGCGCGCTGGACGATCCCTCGCGTTATCGCGCCGAACTGGAGTTCCTGTTCGAAGCGCGCCGCGTGGATACCCTGGCGCTCGACCGCGTCGTTCGCGCGTACACGCTGGATGGCTCCCCGCGGCCCATCCTTACGGCGGACCGCGTCAACGGCATGCTGAAGGGTTTCATCGATCTCATTGTCGAGCACGAGGGACGCTGGTACGTGGCGGATTACAAATCGAACTGGCTGGGCGTGGACGAGCAGGCTTACACGCCTGCGGCGATGCGTCGGTCCATCCTCGACTCCCGCTACGAGCTCCAGTACGCGCTTTACCTGCTGGCCCTGCATCGCCAGCTTCGCGCGCGGCTCGGGGATGCCTACGATTACGACACGCATATCGGCGGCGCCGTCTACATCTACCTGCGCGGCGTCGATGGAAATGGCCACGGTGTGCACGTCGAGCGACCCGTGCGCGCGATGATCGATGCGCTCGATGCGCTTTTCGAGGGAGTGCCCGCATGAACCCGCAGGTGCTGACCTGGCTCGACCGCGGCGTGCTGGAGGGAAAGCTGCGCGCGGTGGATCGCGCCTTTGCGCGCTTCAGCGCCAGCCTCGACGAGGGTGGCGATGGGCGCGTGATCATGGCGGCGGCATTGCTCAGTCGTGAGCTGGGTGAGGGTCATATCTGCGTCGAGGTCGAGGCGCTCGCCGCCGTCGAACCGATGCTGGCCGATGCGGAGAGCTGGCTGCTGACATCCTCCCTGGTCGGCTCGTCTGTCGGGGAGCCGAACACACCGCTCGTCCTCGATGGCGGGCTGCTCTACCTTCGTCGCTTCTGGCGTGACGAGGCGCGGGTCGCCGAGTCGATCGTGGCGCGGTTGGGGCCTGTCGACGTGCCTGCTGATCTTGCGCAAGAGCTGGATCGACTGTTTCCTGCCGATACCGATGGCCTCGACTGGCAGAGGGTTGCGTGTGCTATCGCTGCGCGCGGCGCCTTCGCTGTCATTACCGGCGGTCCGGGTACGGGCAAGACGACTACTGTGGTCAGGCTGCTGGGTCTGCTACAGACACTGGCGCATAAGCGTAACGAACCCCGCCTGCGCATTCGTCTGGCGGCGCCCACCGGCAAGGCCGCCGCGCGTCTCAACGCGTCGATTGCCGGCCAGATCGAGCGGCTCGATGTGGATGCTGCCGTGAAACAGGCAATTCCCGCTGAAGTCACCACCTTGCACCGTCTGCTCGGCAGCCGTCCGGACACGCGGGCTTTCCGTCACGACCGGGACAACCCGTTGCATCTGGATGTCCTCGTTATCGACGAAGCTTCGATGATCGACCTGGAGATGATGGCCGCGACGCTCGACGCGCTGCCGCGCGACGCGCGGTTGATCTTGCTGGGCGACAAGGACCAGCTGTCCTCCGTGGAGGCCGGTGCCGTGCTGGGTGACCTCTGCGCGCGCGCGGACGCCGGTCACTACGACCTCGCCACCCGCGAGTGGCTCGACGCGGTCTGCAGCGTCGACGTCGGTGCGTGGACGGATCCCGTCGATGCGCGGCCGCTGGACCAGCGCGTCGTGATGTTGCGTCGAAGCCGGCGCTTCGGCACGGATAGCGGCATTGGTGCCCTGGCGCAGGCGATCAATGCAGGTGACGCGGCCGCGGTCACGCGCGCCTTTGCCAGCGCGCGTGGCGATATTGCTGTCGTCGCGCCGGCACCGGCATCCATCGCGGCGCTGGCGATCGACGGCCGCGACGGAGCGCCCGGACATCGGCACTATCTCGACTGGATCGAGCGTGAGCGTCCCCCTATCGACGCGCCTTTCGACGCGTTCCAGCAGTGGGGAGCCGGTGCGCTTACGGCGTACGCGCGGTTCCAGTTGCTCTGTGCCACGCGCCACGGCGACGCCGGCGTGGACAAACAGAATGAACGCATCGCCCAGGGCCTTCTCGATCGCGGCCTGATCGAGGCGGTGACGGGGTGGTACGAAGGGCGCCCGGTCATGGTGACGCGCAACGATTACGCTTTGGGCCTGATGAACGGCGATGTGGGCGTCACACTCTGGGCGCCGGACGGGCAGGGCGGCATGGCCCTGCGCGTGGCCTTTGCGGTCATGGACGAGCAGGGCGGTGAGCGGGTGCGTTTCGTCGTGCCGAGCCGACTCTCCGCGGTGGACACGGCGTACGCCATGACGGTACACAAGTCGCAGGGCTCGGAGTTCGAGCACACGGCGCTGGCCCTTCCGCCGGAGCCGTCGCCGGTGCTGACGCGGGAGCTGGTTTATACGGGAGTGACACGGGCGCGCACCCACTTCACGCTGCTCGCCGCACCGGACATTCTTGGCTACGCGGTGTCTCGGAAGACGCGTCGGGCGTCGGGGTTGCTGCGTCGGCTGTTGTGACGCGAGCACCCATCGCCGATAAATCGGCTCCCACAAAAGCAGCCAGCTCCCTGTAGAAGCCGATTCATCGGCGATGCTCCTGCTCCCCGTAGGAGCCGATTCATCGGCGATGCTCCTGCTCCCTGTGGGAGCCGATTCATCGGCGATGCTCTGACTCAATCGGCTCGGTAATACTCTTTAAACCAAGCCGCAAACTTCCCCAACCCCTCGTCGATCGACGTCGACGGCGCATACCCCACGTCACGCCGCAGCGCCGATACATCCGCCCACGTATCCGGCACGTCGCCCGGTTGCATCGGCAACAGGCGCTTTTCGACGGAACGACCGAGGTGCTTCTCCAGCAGGCCGATGAAGTCCAGCAGCTGCACCGGCTCGTCGTTGCCGAGGTTGTACACGCGGTAGGGCGCCGCCGAACTGCCGGGGTTGGGCGCGACCGGGTCGTAGGTGGGATCCGGCTGCGCCGGACGGTCGAGGGTGCGGATCACGCCTTCGACCACGTCGTCCACGTACGTAAAGTCACGGCTGTGGTTACCGTGGTTGTACACGTCGATCGGTTCGCCTTTCATGATGCGGCTGGCGAACAGGATGGGCGACATGTCGGGTCGGCCCCAGGGGCCATACACCGTAAAGAAGCGCAGCCCGGTGGTCGGCAGACTGAAAAGATGGCTGTAGGTATGGGCCATCAACTCGTTGGATTTCTTCGTGGCCGCATAGAGGCTTACCGGGTGGTCCACGGCATCCTCGACGGCGAAGGGCATCTTGCGATTGGCGCCGTAGACCGAACTCGACGAGGCATAGACGAGATGCCCCACGGCGAGCCGGCGGCAGGCTTCGAGCATGTTGACGAAACCGACCAGGTTGCTCTGGACGTAGGCATGCGGGTGGGTAAGCGAATAGCGCACGCCAGCCTGGGCGGCGAGATGTGCGACCCGTTCCGGCTGGAAGGCGTCGAACGCCGCGTCGACGGCCGCCTGGTCGGCAAGGTCGGCCCGCACGTGCGTGTAGTTCGGATGGTCGGCGAAACGCGCGACACGCGCCTCTTTCAGGGCGGGATCGTAATAGTCGTTGTGGTTGTCGAAGCCAAGCACGGTGTCGCCCCGCGCGAGCAGCCGCTCGGTGAGGTGGGAGCCGACGAAGCCGGCGCTGCCGGTAACCAGGATGCGCATTCAGGAGTCTGCCAGTGGAGCGATCCGCCTAGTCTAACGGACGGCCGATTTGACACGGCAGCACGTGTGATCTAGCTTTTGCCCGATATCCACGCGACCAAGGTGGCCCGCGGTAACGCCGGCCGAGAGTGCGACATGCGGACTACGCGCCTCCCAACCTGATCCCACGCCACGTCTTCGTCGTCACCGAAGGGCGTCTGGCGCCCTTTTTGTTTGTCCGGAATTTGCAACCATGATCCAGATCACGCTACCCGACGGCAGCCAGCGCCCGTTCGATCATCCCGTTTCCGTGCAGGACGTCGCCGCTTCGATCGGTGCCGGCCTCGCCAAAGCTACCCTGGCCGGCAAGGTCGATGGCAAGCTGGTCGACGCCAGCTACACGATCGACCACGATGCCGCCCTCGAAATCGTCACCGATAAGAGCCCCGAGGCGCTGGATATCCTGCGCCACTCCACGGCGCATCTCCTCGGCCAGGCCGTGCAGCGCCTGTTTCCCGGCGCGCAGGTCACCATCGGTCCGGTGATCGACAACGGCTTTTTCTACGACTTCGCCTACGAACGGCCGTTTACGCCGGACGATCTCGTCGCCATCGAGGCGGAGATGGAGAAGATCGTCAAGGAGCAGGTCCCGGTCACGCGCTCGGTGAAAACCCGCGACGAGGCGATCACCTTCTTCCGTGGCATCGGCGAGGAATACAAAGCCGAGATCATCGAGGGCATCCCGGCGAACGAGGAGCTCTCGCTCTACACGCAGGGTGAGTTCACCGATCTGTGCCGTGGCCCGCACGTGTCCAATACGGGCAAGCTGCGCGCGTTCAAGCTGATGAAGGTGGCCGGCGCCTACTGGCGCGGCGATTCCAACAACGAGATGCTGACCCGCATCTACGGCACCTCGTGGCTGAACGACAAGGACCTCAAGGCCTATCTGCTTCAGCTCGAGGAAGCCGAAAAGCGCGATCACCGCCGCATCGGCAAGCAGCTCGACCTGTTCCACATGCAGGAAGAAGCGCCGGGCATGGTGTTCTGGCACCCGAAGGGCTGGGCCATCTGGCAGGCCGTGGAGCAGTACGTGCGCGGCGTGTACCGCAGCAGCGGTTACAAGGAGGTCCGCGGTCCGCAGATCATGGACGTGAGCCTGTGGAAGAAGTCCGGTCATTGGGACAACTACCAGGAGAACATGTTCTTCACGGAGTCGGAGAAGCGCACCTATGCGCTCAAGCCGATGAACTGCCCGGGCCACATCCAGATCTTCAACACCCACCTGCACAGCTATCGTGACCTGCCGATCCGTTACGGCGAGTTCGGCGGTTGCCACCGCAATGAACCGTCGGGCGCGCTCCACGGCATCATGCGCGTGCGGGCGTTCACCCAGGACGATGGCCACATTTTCTGCACCCCGGCGCAGATCGAGGACGAGGTCGCGGCGTTCCACGCCCAGGCCATGAAGGTCTATGCCGACTTCGGTTTCGACGACATCGCGATGAAGATCGCGCTGCGTCCGGAAAAGCGCATCGGCGCCGACGAGGTCTGGGACAAGGCCGAGCACGCCCTGCGTGCGGCCCTGTCGGCGGCCGGCGTGGAATGGGAGGAGCTGCCTGGTGAGGGCGCCTTCTACGGCCCCAAGATCGAGTACCACATGAAGGACTCGATCGGCCGTGCCTGGCAGGTCGGTACCATGCAGGTCGACTTCATGATGCCCGAGCGCCTCGGTGCCGAGTACGTGGACGAGAACTCACAGCGCCAACATCCTGTCATGCTGCACCGGGCGATCGTCGGTTCGATGGAGCGTTTCATCGGTATCCTGATCGAACACCACGCGGGCTTGCTTCCGCCCTGGCTTGCCCCCATTCAGGCAGTAGTGTTCAGCATCACTGATGCTCAGGCCGATTATGTGCGCGAGGTGACCCAAACCCTTGTCGGACAAGGCTTCAGGGTCGAGGCCGATTTGCGCAACGAGAAAGTCGGATATAAAATCAGGGAGCATACGTTGCAGAAGGTGCCCTATCTCATCGTGGTCGGCGACCGCGAGAAGGAAACGGGAACCATTTCCGTACGTACCCGTAGCGGAGAGGACCTCGGCAGCATGCCGGTGGCCCAGTTCGTGCAAAAGCTTAAGGTCGAGACGCAGCGCTGATCGCTCGCGTCCGGCACGTGGTTCAATCTTCTGGAGGATAGCGGTATCGCTACGACCGATAACAAGGGTAATCGCAAGAACAGAGACATCCGTGTCCCGCAGGTCCGCGTGCTTGGCGCGGAAGGCGAGCAGCTCGGAATCATGCGGACCGAAGACGCCATCAAGGCCGCTGAAGACCTGGGCATGGACCTCGTCGAAATCCAGCCGAACGGCGATCCGCCGGTCTGCAAGATCATGGATTACGGCAAGTTCAAGTTCGAAGCCCAGAAGAAGGCCTCGGCTGCCAAGAAGAAGCAGAAGCAGGTCGAAATCAAGGAAGTGAAGTTCCGCCCCGTCACCGACGAAGGCGATTACCTCATCAAGCTCCGCAAGATGCGCGAGTTCCTTGAGGAAGGCGACAAGGTCAAGGTCACCATCCGCTTCCGCGGCCGCGAAATGTCCCATCAGGACCTCGGCCAGAATCTGGCCCGCCGGGTCCAGACCGATATTGGCGAAGACGGCGTGGTGGAGTCCTTCCCCCGTCTCGAAGGTCGCCAGATGGTCATGATGATCGGCCCCAAGAAGAAGATCTGAACCACCCCGGAAGCGGCGCCCCTTGTGGGAGCCGCTTCTGTGGGAGCCGCTTCAGCGGCGATGTTTTTGCCCCTTGTGGGAGCCGCTTCAGCGGCGATGCTTTACCCCTTGTGGGAGCCGCTTCAGCGGCGATCCCGCGCAGCGGGCCAGTTTTCCGCAAGTCCCGTTCGCCGATGAGTCGGCTCCCACAAAGAGCCCTCAGGCCCCTGGCCCTACTGGCGCAGGCCTTCACGATTCGGTATCATCGCCGGCTCGGCCCGTATGGATGGGCCGAACTACCGTACCCGGCAGGAAGGAAAGTGCGATGCCCCTGGGCTCGCCGCCGGAACAGTCAGCAACCCGAATACGGAGCATTCCGATGCCCAAGATCAAGACCAACCGGGCGGCAGCGAAGCGTTTTCGCAAGACCGCGTCGGGCAAGTTCAAGGCTGGTCACGCCTTCAAGTCGCACATCCTGACGAAGAAGTCGACCAAGCGTAAGCGCGGCCTGCGCGCTCCCAATCACGTGAAAGCCTGCGACACCAAGAGTGTGGCTCGCATGCTGCCGTACCTTTAAGGGAGGGTTGAACCATGGCTCGTGTTAAGCGTGGCGTTACCGCCCGTCGTCGTCATAAGAAAGTTCTCGGCCGTGCAAAGGGTTATTACAACGCCCGTCGCAAGGTCTTCCGCGTAGCCAACCAGGCCGTCATCAAGGCTGGCCAGTACGCCTACATCGGTCGTAAGCAGCGCAAGCGCCAGTTCCGCGCCCTGTGGATCGTCCGTATCAATGCTGCCGCTCGTCAGTACGGCCTGTCGTACAGCCGCCTGATCAATGGCCTGGCCAAGGCCGAGATCGCGATCGACCGCAAGGTCCTCGCTGACCTCGCCGTGCGCGACATCAAGGCATTTGGCGTGATTGCAGAGAAGGCCAAGGCCCAACTGGCTGCGTAATCCGCTTTACCACGCGCGGTAGCGATACCGCGCGATGATGGATAACGTGGGGAGAAGGCCTGGCCTTCTCCCCATTTTTTTTCCACGTCAGGAAATCCGATGGAATCGATCGAGCATATCGACGCGTCCCTGCGCGACATCGAAGCTGCAACCTCGCTCGAGGCACTCGACGCCGTTCGCGTCGGGCTGCTGGGCAAGAATGGTGCGGTGACTGCAGCGCTCAAGGCGCTGGGCCAGCTTTCCGGCGACGAGCGCAAGGCGCGCGGCGCGGAGGTCAATCGCGTCAAGGAACGCCTGACCGACGCGATCGCGGCGCGAAAGGCCTCCCTGGAGCAGGCTGAACTGGATCGCCGCCTCGCCTCCGAACGCATCGACGTGACCCTTCCGGGGCGCGACGGCGAATACGGTGGTATCCACCCGATTACACGCGCCCTCGAGCGCATCGCCGATATCTTCGGCCGCCTCGGCTACCAGCGCGCCGACGGTCCCGAGATCGAGGACGACTGGCACAACTTCGAGGCGCTCAACTTCCCGCCGCATCATCCGGCGCGCGCTATGCACGACACCTTCTATTTCGGTGACGGGCGCCTGCTGCGTACCCATACCTCGCCGGTGCAGATCCGTTCGATGCAGGGCCGCCAGCCGCCGATCCGTATCATCGCGCCGGGCAAGGTCTATCGCAGCGACTCGGACCAGACGCATTCGCCGATGTTCCACCAGATCGAAGGCCTGCTGGTCGACGAGACATCGAGTTTCGCCGACCTGAAGGGCACGCTGGCGGAGTTCATCCGCGCGTTCTTCGAGCGCGACTTCGAGATGCGCTTCCGCCCGAGCTATTTCCCGTTCACCGAGCCCTCGGCTGAAGTCGACATTCGCTGGGATGCCGAAGATGGTACCGAGCGCTGGCTCGAAGTACTCGGCTGCGGCATGGTCCATCCGACCGTGCTGAAGAACTGCGGCATCGATCCGGAACGCTACACGGGCTTCGCCTTCGGCCTGGGCGTGGAGCGCTTCGCCATGCTGCGTTACGGCGTAGGCGACCTGCGCGCCTTCTTCGAAAACGACCTGCGCTTCCTGCGCCAGTTCGCCTGATCGCCGTCGAATCCACGTTAACGAGTCGCTCCCATGAAATTCTCCGAAAACTGGTTGCGTGAACTGGTTGCCATCGACGCGGATCGCGCGACGCTGGTTCACGCCCTGACGATGGCCGGACTGGAAGTCGAGGGAGTCACCCCGCTGGGTGGGCACCTCGACCATGTGGTCGTCGCCGAGATCGTCGAAGCGGTCAAGCATCCCGAAGCCGACCGCCTGCAGGTCTGCAAGGTGGACGCGGGGCAGGGCGAGCTCCTGCAGATCGTCTGCGGTGCACCGAATGCGCGCGTGGGCATTCGCGTGCCGTTGGCGAAGGTCGGTGCGAAGCTTTCGAATGGCGTCGACATCAAGGCGGCGAAGCTGCGTGGCGTCGAATCCTTCGGCATGCTGTGCTCGGCGAAGGAGCTCGACATCGATGCCGATGCATCGGGCCTGCTCGAACTGCCTGCGGATGCGCCGGTTGGCACGCCGCTCGCCGATTACCTCGGCCTGCCGGACGCCAGCATCGAACTGAAGATCACGCCGAACCGTCCGGATGTGCTCGGCCTCAATGGCCTGGCGCACGACGTCGCTGCGCTGTTCGGTAGTCGCGTCAAAGCGATCGGTGCCGCGAGCGCACCCGTTACTGCCAGCGCCGCACGGCAGGTCCGGCTGGATGCCGGCGCGGACGCGCCGCGCTACGTCGGACGCGTTGTCGAAGGCGTGGACGCCAGCCTGTCGTCGCCGTTGTGGATGGCCGAGCGCCTGCGCCGCGCGGGTATCCGCCCGATCAGCGCGATCGTCGATATCACGCAGTACGTGATGCTCGAGCTCGGCCACCCGATGCACGCGTTCGACAACGACAAGCTCACGGGTGCCGTCATCGTCCGTCACGCCACGCAGGGCGAAGTCGTCAAGCTGCTTGACGGTCGCGACGTGAAGCTCGACCCCTCCTTCGTCGTCATTGCGGATGAAGCCAGTGCGCTCGCTCTTGGCGGCATCATGGGTGGCTACGACTCGCGCGTGACCGACACCACGCGTAACGTGTTCCTCGAGGCCGCGCACTTCGCGCCCGCCGCGATCATGGGGCGTGCGCGCAAGCTCGGCATGCACACGGACGCTTCGCATCGCTACGAGCGCGGCGTCGATCCCGCGCTGCCCCTGCGCGCCATGGAGCGTGCGACCGAACTGCTGCTGCAGATTGCCGGAGGCCAGGCCGGGCCGGTCACGGTAGCCGAGAAGCTGGCCTACCTCCCGGACCATCCGCCGGTCATGTTGCGTCATGCGCGCCTGCGCCGCCTGCTGGGTATCGATGTCGCCGGCAGCGAAGTCACCCGGATATTCGTTGCCCTCGGCATGCATCTGAACGAAGTCGCCGATGGCTGGGAAGTCACGCCGCCGAGCAGTCGCTTCGACATCGAGCGCGAAGAAGATCTCATCGAAGAGGTCGCGCGCATCCACGGCTACGACCGTATTCCGACCCACATCCCGGCAGGGCAGATCGCCCTGCGGTCCGAGCCCGAAGCCCGCCTGAGCGAAATGGCCCTGCGCGACCAGATCGCCGCACGTGGCTACTTCGAGGCGGTGACGTTGTCCTTCGTCAATGCCGATCTGCTCACCACCTGGGGTGTCGACAAGGGCTGGGTGCCGCTGGCCAATCCGCTTTCCGCGGATCTTGCCGTGATGCGCACCTCGTTGCTGCCGGGCCTGATCGAGGCGCTGCGGCATAACCGCGCACGCCAGCAGGAGCGCGTGCGCCTCTTCGAGGTCGCCCGGAGCTTCCACGCCACCGGCGGCGCACCCGACGAAGTGGGCCGGGTTGCCCTCGTTGCCAGCGGTGCGGCTCGTGCGGAACAGTGGGGTGAGCCTACGCGTCCGGTCGACTTCTTCGATCTCAAGGGCGATCTCGATGCCCTGGTCGCTCACACCGGCGAGGCCCAGCGCTGGTCGGTCGACACCGACGACCTGCCGTCCTGGCTGCACCCGGGTCGTGGCGCACGCGTACTTCGCGATGGCCAGCCGGTCGGCTTCCTCGGCGCATTGCACCCGGCACTGGCTAAGGCACTGGATCTGGGTCCCGATGTCCATGTGATGGAACTTGCACTGGAGTCGATCCTCGCCCGTCGTCTTCCCAGCGCGGGAAAGGTGGCCCGTTTCCCGGCTGTCCGGCGCGATATCGCCGTCGAGTTGCCGGAAGAGGTGTCCTGGTCCGCAGTCGAGGCGGCCGTGCGTGGCGCGCTCGGCGAGGTCCTCAGGGAGATCCGTCTGTTCGATCGATACGCCGGGAAGGGCATCGATGAAGGACGAAAGAGTCTCGCTATGGGCTTGATTTTACAGGACGCTTCACGCACCCTTACTGACGACGATGCCGACGCTCGCGTGGCAGATGCGGTCGGGGCATTGGAGAAGACATGCAAGGCAAGACTGCGAGGATAAGATGGCGCTGACCAAGGCGGAAATGGCCGAGCGGCTTTTCCTCGACGTGGGTCTCAACAAGCGTGAGGCCAAGGAATTCGTAGACGCGTATTTTGAAGTCGTGCGCGAGGCGCTCGAGCGAGGTGAGCAGGTCAAGTTGTCCGGCTTCGGAAATTTCGACCTTCGGCAGAAGAATCAGCGGCCCGGTCGGAATCCCAAGACCGGTGAGGAAATTCCCATCTCGGCCCGGCGGGTTGTCACCTTCCGTCCTGGTCAGAAACTCAAGGTAAGAGTCGAGGGTTATGCTGGATCCAGGGAATAACACCGAACTTCCGGCGATCCCGGCGAAGCGCTACTTCACCATCGGTGAGGTCAGTGAGCTTTGCGGCGTCAAGCCGCACGTCCTTCGCTACTGGGAGCAGGAATTCCCGGCGCTCAAGCCCGTCAAGCGTCGCGGCAACCGCCGCTACTACCAGCGTCACGACGTGCTCATGATCCGCCAGATCCGCTCGTTGCTTTATGACGAGGGTTTCACCATCACGGGCGCCCGCGCCCGCCTGGAAGGCCCGCAGGCTCGTATGGAAGCGAGCATGTCGCACCAGATCGTCCGTCAGGTGCGTCTCGAACTGGAAGAAGTACTGACCCTCCTTCGTCGCTGAACTGCTTCCGCAGGCCACGGCGTTGCTGCTACAATCGTTTGCTCGTCGGGGTGTAGCGCAGCCTGGTAGCGCACTACGCTGGGGGTGTAGTGGTCGCGAGTTCGAATCTCGCCACCCCGACCATTATTCAAAAAAACGGCGCCCCTGTTGGGGCGCCGTTTTTTTTATGGGAGCCGCTTCAGCGGCGAATCAAGGAAATGTGGGAGCCGCTTCAGCGGCGAAAAGCCAACGAAGCGCCGACGCAGCAACCCCCATTCACCAAATCGGCCCCCACACAAAGCAATCAGCTGCCAGCGGTAAATTCCCGGACCGCGGAAACAGTCTTCGACTTCCGCCTGAACTCGGTCGTCACCACCAGGCGCGAGTGGTCGGGCGCCACCTCGTAGTGCTGCACGATGTCCCCCCGCTTGTCATCGATGTGAACGACCACCACGAGGTCGTCGCCATCCCAGCCCGCCCGTGTGATGTCAGCGGTGTCCTTGCCGGTCACCATCGGCACGTTCCGCGGATGGCCGTCAGGCGTGATCAGCAGGTTCCCGGGCTGCAGGGCGATATCCAGCGTGTTGGGAAGAAGGAGAGCGCGGCGCATCATCTCGCCGTTCTCGCTGCCATTGGCTGCGCTATTGGCCCCGCCTGCGTTTGCACCACTGCCCGTGCCGCCACCGTGGCGACCGCCGCCGCCCATGCCGCCACCGCCCATGCCGCCACCGCCACCCATGCCGCCGCCGTGACCGTGGCCACCACCACCCATGCCGCGACCGCCACCGCCCGCCGCTGGCGCTGCGTCTGGATCCTCGCTATGGGATACGTCGACGACCCAATGGCCATCGAATGAATGCGGGTGCTCGGGCGTGGCGGCCAGCCTGATGCGGTCACCGGCGCACGCGGCGAGGGCAACGACGCAGGCGAGCGTAAGGCCACGCAGGGCAGGGGAAAAACGGTGCATCGTGTGTGTCCTGATTCCCGGTATGGAATGACCAACGCGATGCAGGCCGTTAGGTTGACCCCGGGACGACCGGCTCCCACAGAAAACGAAAGCAAAAAAAAGCCGCCTGTGGGAGCAGGCGGCGATCTGGGGATTAGCTTGTTGGTTCCCGTCCCTGGGATGTTGTTCTTAGTAGTCGGTTGAATCGAAACGCACCGGGATCAGAAGTCGTACGTCGCCGTCAGTCGCGCGTAGCGCGGCGTCTGGTAGTACTGACCCACGTCGTAGTTGTTGAGCACGGTCTTCGGCGTGTCGGACTCATACGTCGAGAACGTATTGAGCGGCTTGCGCTCGTTGGAGACGTTGAACACGCTCAGCCCGAACGCCAGCTTGTTGTCGAAGTAAGACGGGCGGTAGGTCACGGCGAGATCGAGCTGGCGATACCACGCGTTGCGCTTCTGCCCCGGGGGCGACGGCAGGCCATTGCAGTTGTGGTACGACGAGCCATAACCGATCGGATCCGGATCTTCGTTGGCGTTTTCATAACCCAGGCAGGATTTCGGCGCACCCGACGCGAGACGCAGGTTGCCGGAGAGCATCCATTCCGGGGTCAGCTGGTAGGCGCCGTAGGCCTTGATCTGATGCGTACGGTCGTTCGCCAGCAGGCCGTTTGCGTTGAGCATCAGCTCCGCCGAATCCCAGTCCTGCGTCTTCGAGATATCGGTCTGGCCGATATCGGACTTGGTCTGGCCTTCGGTGTTGCCGTAGCTGCGCGAGAAGGTGTAGTCGATGCGACCCTGCCACTTGCCGTTGAACGGGTGCTCCAGGTACAGGTCGAGTGCGTAGTAACGACGGATCGCTTTCTGGTTGAAGCCCCAGTCGGCTTCGCTCATCTTCACTTCGGTACGGCCTACGCCGTCGGCATTAGCGAGGCTGAAGGTGTTGGTGAAGCCGGGATTGAAGATCACGCAGCCCGGGATCGACACCGTGTCCGGATCGATGCCTTCGGCGTCCAGCTTATCGGCGATCTTGCCGGTGTCGCAGACATCGTCGATGGCGGTGCGCAGCTTGCGTACCGTGATCTTCGCGCCGGTCACCCAGTCGCTGCCCAGCATCTTGTCGAAGCCGACGATGCCTTCATCCTGGTACTGAGAGCGCAGGTCGCGCGCCGCCACGGCTTCCGGATCGACGGGCTGGCCGTATTCGCCATCGGGGGACCGGGGGCCGGCACCGATGGGGGTCAGGCCGGTCGGGCGACCCAGGCTGTCGATGCCGGTGTAGTCGAAGTATTCCTGCGTTAGCGTCGACGGCGAGGCTCCGCGTACGGCGACGTTGTTCGGTAGGGCAAGGAAGTAACGGCCAAAGTTGCCGTAGATCTTCAGCGACGAGTCGCCGAAGACATCCCACGCGGCACCCAGGCGGGGAGCCCACTGGGCCGCATTGTTCACATAGGTGCGGCCCTGGTCGTTGAGGTTCTTGAAGCGGTCGTTGCGCACGCCGATGCTGAGCAGCACCCGATCGGACACCTGCCACCTGTCTTCAAGGTACTGGGCGCGCTGGTCCAGGGACATACTCGTTACCGATGAGAAAATGCGCCTCTGGACGTAATAGCCGTCGCCACCCGGCGGGCCGACTTCCAGCGCGGTACTGATGGGTGCCGTGGGATCCGAGGCCCGGCCGTAGCGCCAGTAGTAACCCGGTCCGCTGGTGGATGTGCCGACGTTGTGACCCTGGTAATGCATGTTGTCGATACCGCCAGCCAGGTGATGGTCACCGAGCTGCCACTCGAGATCGAGGCGAAGACCACGGGTCTTGCTGTTCGCGCCCGGATCCTGCGAGGTGGTCGACGTATTCAGGTTCGTCAGCGGGTTGTCGCCGATCAGCGCCGGATTTTCGTTGAACGGACGGTCGATGTACGGCTGCTGGTCGATGTTCGGGGTCGGATTCTGCAGGTAGTCGTCGGTCCAGCTCTTGCCGTACGTCGCGGTCAGCGTCACGTCATCGGTAATGTAGCTGGTGTACTTCGCAATGGCGTACTTGGACGTGAGCTTGGACGTATCCGCATTGGAGCCGAGGGCCGCGCCCTGGCTACGCGTGTCGTAGTCGTAGTTGTAATACGTGCCGCGTTGCTCATCCGTGGAATGGATGCCGGTCAACTCGAGGATATTCGAGTCGTTGATGTTCCAGTTGACCTTGGCGTAGTACTTCGGCAGGTTGTACGTGTAGTGGTTGTTCGCCACCGGGTTGGCGTCGATCGCCGCAGTCGACGTACCTTCCGACTTCTCCGCTTCAGCGGCGACGAAGAAGAACAGCTTGTCCTTGATCAGCGGACCACCGACATACGCGCTGTAGGTCGTCGTCCACTTGGTGTTGTCCTTGCGATTACGATAAATCGTGCCGGGTTTGGTTTCGTCTTCGTAGCCATAACCATCGGGCAGCGTGGCGTTCTTGTAATAGATGCTGCCGGCGGTGGACGCAGCGAACCTCGGCTCCCACAGCACCTGCGCGCCGAAATGCCAGTCGTTCGTGCCGGCTTTGCCGACCTGGCTGATCACGCCGCCATCGGAGCGGCCGTATTTGGCGCTGTAGCCGCCCGTATAGACTTCCTGCTGATCGATCGCGCCGTAGGGCAGGCCGACGCCGCCCAGGTTGCGGTACGGGTCCGTCGTCGCATAACCGTTAACGTAGTAGGCGTTTTCCGAAGCACCGGAACCGCCGAACGAGACGGTGCGATAACGACCGGCACCGAGGTTGCTCGACCCCGGTACGGCGCCAGGCGCCAGCAGGGCGATCGCTTCGGCGTTGCGGCCCAGCGGCAGTCGCGCAAGGGTTTCGGAGGTGATGACCGTGCGCGCATCGACGGCAGTCGCGTCGATCGCGGGAAGCGTGTTTGCCGTGACGGTGACTGAATCGAGCGATTGGGCACCTGCCGCAGTGGCTGCAGTGGCCGCGCCGGCGAACGAGACATCGGTGCTTCCGCCGACCTTTATCTGCACATCTTTGCGCGAATCGACAACAGCGCCATCGCGCTTCAGGCTCACGGTGTAGCTGCCCAGTGGCAGGTTGCCGACGCGGTAGCGCCCGTCGGCGTCGACCGGCACGTCGCGGGTGAGGCCGGTGTCGCTGGTGACGCTGACGGTTCCGCCTGCGGCAGCGGGTGCCTGGCCGAAGATAGAGCCGGTGGTGGACTGGGCCATGACGGGAGCAATGGCGCCGATGGAAAGGCCGAGCGCGATGGCCAAAGCGGTCGGCCGGAAGCCTCCGCGTTGACGGATGCTGTGCAGATACATGTGTGACTCCCCGAAATCGGCCCAGAAAGTGGGCCACCAAAACGAATGGTCGTTCGTTCCAATGGGCTCTCGCGGGTGATCGGGCGTCGGGCACACTTCGACGTTCACTCCCCCGAGCGAACGTTTTCCCAGTACGACCTACCCCCCACAAGTTCCCTTTGCGCCCTGGCCCTGCGTCGCTGAATGACGATTTCTCAGGTACCAGGTAATGCCGAAAGTAAGGGGCCCTTCCGGCACTTGTCAATAGAATCTTACGAATTTTCGTAAGATTAGACGATTGCGTCAGCAACACCCGTCCTTAATCTTTGGGCGATGCCGCCGCTACACTGGCGAAGCCGTCGGGGGATAAGGGTAGGCATGAGCATCGAAGACATCGTTCTCGAGGAAGACATCGGGGTTTATAAAACCCTGCTCGAATCCACGCGGGCCATTCCCTGGAAAATCGAATGGGCGACGCTGCGCTTCGCCTACATCGGGCCGCAGATCGAAGCGCTGCTGGGATGGGCGCCGCAATCCTGGGCAACCGTGCAGGACTGGGCCGACCGCATGCATCCGGAAGACCGCGCCTGGGTTTTCGATTTCTGCGTGGCGCAGTCGCAGGCGGGCGTCGACCACGAGGCCGACTATCGCGCGCTGACCAAGACCGGCGAATACGTCTGGATTCGCGATGTGGTGCATGTCGTGCGCAATCCCGATGGCTCGCCGAACGCGCTGATCGGCTTCATGTTCGACATCTCAGAGCGCAAGCGCACCGAAGAAAAACTGCTCGACATGCAGCGTGAGCTCGAGGAACTGTCGTTCAAGGACGGCCTCACGGGCGTCGCCAACCGTCGTCGATTCGACATGGTGATGGAGCTGGCCTGGCGCGATGCGCGGCAGAGCCGCCAGCCACTGTCGTTGGTCGTTCTCGATATCGACTTCTTCAAGCAGTACAACGATCACTACGGTCACCTTGAAGGCGACGAGTGCCTAAAGCGCGTCGCCACGGCCCTGTCGAACATCGTGCGGCATCCGGACGACCTGCTCTGCCGCTTTGGTGGCGAGGAGTTCGTGCTGATGCTGCCGAACACCGACGAGGCCACCGCGCTCGCCCTGTCATGGCGATGCCTGGACCTGGTCGAGAAAGCCATGATTCCGCATGCCGGGCTCGGCTCCGGCAAACGCCTGACGCTCAGCGCCGGCGTGCATACCCTTGTGCCGAAGGAGGGCGACGAAATCCTGCCAGCGATCGCCGTCGCGGATCGCCGCCTTTACCTGGCCAAGCAGCGCGGCCGTGCGCGCGTCGTCGCCGAAGGCGCCGAGTGAGATAGAAATCGCCGCTGAAGCAGCTCCCACAGGACCGGGGCCCGCCCCTTGTGAGAGCCGATTCATCGGCGATAGGGTGCTAGCCCTATGGCAACGCCCCCAAAAATCGGCTCCGCCGCCGCCCCCAATCAGGACCCGGAGCTCCTCCGCCGCCTGCTGCGCGCCAAAGACCGCATGGATGCCGCCTCGCACGAGCCATGGCCCGTCGCGCGGCTGGCACGGGTAAGCCATGTTTCCGAGGCCCACTTCGCGCGGTCCTTCAGGCAGGCGTTCGGCCTGCCACCCCACCGTTACCTGCTCACCCGCCGGCTCGAGCGGGCGAAGGCCCTGCTACGCGACACGGCACTACCCATCCTCGAGATCGCGCTGCAGACAGGCTGGAACAGCCTGGGTACGTTCGGCCGCGTTTTCCGCGATGTAAACGCAAAAAGCCCCAGCGAATGGCGCGCCTTCGAGAACGCTCGGCGGCATGACCTTGCGCGTGTTCCTCACTGCTTCGTGAGCGCCGCTTACCGGCCGGACATCACGACCGCAGTTTCGGAGAAGCGGCGCCGGGAACGGACTGGTAAAAAAGGGGCTCCCAACAAACCGGAGTTCTTATGAGCCAGGGTATCGGAGTCGTCGGACTGTACGTGCGCGACCAGGACGAAGCACTCGATTTCTACGTCGGAAAGCTGGGCTTTCACGTCCATACCGACGCGCAGAACGGCGATTTTCGCTGGCTGACGGTGCAGCATCCGGAGCAGCCATCGCTACAACTGGGGCTGTTCAGGCCGCAGGCGCCGGTGCTGGACGACGCCACGGCGCAGACCATGAGCGAAATGGTGGCGAAGGGTGCCATGCCGCCACTGGTGCTCAATGTGGACGATTGCCGTGGCGCCTACGAGCGCATGCGTGCTCGCGGCGTGGAATTCACCCAGGCACCGGAAGAGCGGTACGGTGCCGTGGATGCCAACTTCCGTGACCCCTCGGGCAACGGCTGGAAGATGATCGAGTCGCGGCGCCCTCAGTAAAGGGCGCGCGCCTTCAGTGTGCCGTTGATCGCCGCGAGTTCATTGCGCAACGAGGCGGCGTGCTCCTCGGTCGTGGTCACGTCGATCACCACGTAGCCCACCTGGCCGGAGGTCTGCAGGTACTGGCCGTCGATGTTGACGGCAGCCCGGGAGAACACCTCGTTGACACGGGACAGCACGCCGGGAATGTTCTGGTGGATGTGCAGCAGGCGGCGGCTGGTCGGGTGACCGGGCAGGGAGACTTCCGGGAAATTCACCGCGGAAAGCGTGCTGCCGTTGTCGCTGTACCGGACCAGCTTGGACGCGACCTCGATCCCGATGTTCTCCTGCGCCTCGGCGGTGCTGCCGCCGACATGCGGGGTGAGGATGACGTTGTCCATGCCGACCAGCGGCGAGACGAAGGGATCGGTGTTGCCCTTGGGCTCGACCGGGAAAACGTCGATGGCCGCGCCGGCAAGGTGCTTCGAGCGTAGCGCTGCCGCCAACGCATCGATGTCGACGACGGTGCCGCGCGAGGCGTTGACCAGCATCGAGCCGGGGCGCATGCGGGCGATTTCCGCTGCGCCGATCATGTTCTTCGTCTGTGCCGTTTCCGGCACGTGCAGGGTAACGACGTCGGCCCGCTCGAGCAGGTCTTCAAGGCTGGCGGCGGGGCGCGCGTTGCCCAGCGAAAGCTTGGCTTCCACGTCGTGGAAGATCACCCGCATGCCCAGCGACTCGGCGAGGACGCCGACCTGGGTACCGATGTGACCATAGCCGACGATGCCGAGCACTTTGTCGCGGACCTCGAAGCTGCCGGCGGCCGACTTCGACCAGCCGCCGCGATGGCATTCGGCGTTCTTCTCCGGAATGCGGCGGACCAGCATGATCGTCTCGGCGATGACCAGCTCGGCCACGCTGCGCGTGTTGGAGTAGGGCGCGTTGAACACCGGCACGCCGAGGCGCTCGGCTTCGGCGGTGTCCACCTGGTTGGTGCCGATGCAGAAGCAGCCGACCGCGATGAGGCGGCGCGCTTCGGCAAGGACCTCGGCCGTGAGGTGGGTGCGGGAGCGAATGCCCACGATGTGCGCGTCGGCGATGCGCTCCTTGAGGTCGTCCTCGGAGAGCGACTTCTCATGGAACTCGATCTGCGAGTAACCGGCCTGGCGGAAGGTGTCCAGCGCGCTGCGGCTGACGCCTTCGAGCAGCAGGACCTTGATGTCTTCTTTCGGGTACGACGTGCGCTTCATGGCCGGGCTTCAGATCCGTAGGCGAGACGCTCACTATGCCAGAGTAGGGCGTTCATGTTGCAGCGCAGTGGACGCATGGCCGCCGCGCTGGCAACCTGCCTTCGACACCCGAGCGAGACCCCCATGACCGACCCGCGCCTGTCCGACCTTGCCCGCCTGCTGCCTGGGCTGAAGCTGTCCACCGAACCCGGCGACCTCGAACATCACGGGCGCGACTGGACCCGGCGCTGGACACCCGCGCCCCTGGCGATCGCCTTTCCCGCGACGGTCGAGGAGGTACAGGGCCTCGTCCGCTGGGCTAACGACGCCGGTGTGGGCGTGGTGCCGTCGGGCGGCCGGACTGGCCTTTCCGGGGGCGCCGTCGCGGCGCACGGCGAGATCGTGGTCAGCCTGGACCGGATGAACCGCGTGCTCGCCTTCGACCCGATCGACCGCACCCTGACCGTGCAGCCGGGCATCGCCCTGGAGGCGGTGCACAACGCAGCGCGGGAGCACGGCCTGCTTTACCCGGTGGACTTCGCCGCGCGTGGCTCCTGCCAGATCGGCGGCAATATCGCGACCAACGCCGGTGGCATCCGCGTCATCCGCTATGGCAATACGCGTCAGTGGATCGCGGGGCTCAAGGTGGTCACGGGCACCGGCGAGCTGCTGGATCTCAACCGCGGGCTGGTCAAGAACGCTTCCGGCTACGACCTGCGGCATCTCGTGATCGGCTCCGAAGGCACTCTCGGTATCGTGGTCGAGGCCACGCTGAGCCTGACGTCGCCTCCGCCGCCGTCCCAGGTCATGTTGCTTGCCGTGCCGGCGATGGATGCCTTGATGAAGGTGTTTGCCGAGGCGCGACATCGGCTGACACTGGGTGCCTTCGAGTTCTTCACCGATCGCGCCCTGCATCATGTGCTGGCCCACGGCGCCCAGCGCCCCTTCGGTGAAACGCATCCGTTCTATGTCGTTACCGAGTTCGATGCGCCGGACGACAAGGCCGAAGCGGCGGCGCTCTCGTTTTTCGAGAGCTGCCTCAATGAAGGTTGGGTGGTGGACGGGGCGATCAGTTCGAGCGAAGCCCAGGCAGCGTCGCTCTGGCGTTTGCGCGAAGGCATCACGGAGAGTCTTGCTCCGCATAAACCCTATAAAAATGATGTTTCCGTGCGGATTTCTGCCGTGCCCGCGTTCATGGCCGAGATGCAGGCCCTGCTCTCGGCGGAGTACCCGCACTTCGACGTGGTCTGGTTCGGCCACATCGGCGACGGCAATCTTCATATCAATGTGCTGAAACCTGCCGATCTGGACAACACCGTGTTCGTCGAGCAATGCGAGCACGTGACCTCGCTACTGGTCGACACCCTGCATCGCCACGGCGGCAGCATCTCCGCCGAACACGGCATCGGTCTGGTGAAGAAGCCCTGGCTGGGCAGCGTGCGCAGCGAAGCGGAAATCGCCCTGATGCGTGGCATCAAGGCCGTCTGGGACCCGAACAACATCATGAATCCCGGCAAGCTTTTATGACGTCGTAGGAGCCGATTCATCGGCTCCTACAGGGTCCTGGCTCTCAGGGTGTGGCGTCCGGCGGGGCTCCCCATTAGCCTTGTCATCTCCCCGACATCAAAGACCCGCCCTCCATGGCCCAGGACTCCCCCGACCTCTACCCCTCGATCGAGCCGTTCAACAGCGGCATGCTCGAGGTGTCCCCGTTGCATACCCTCTACTTCGAGGAAAGCGGCAACCCCAAGGGAAAGCCGGTGGTCTTCCTCCATGGCGGCCCCGGCGGTGGCACCAACCCGCGTTGCCGCCGTTTCTTCGACCCGAAGCAGTACCGCATCGTGTTGTTCGACCAGCGCGGTTGTGGCAAATCCACGCCGCATGCGGAACTGACCGACAACACCACCTGGGACCTGGTCGCCGACATCGAGCGCCTGCGTGAGCATCTCGGCATTAAGCAGTGGCAGGTCTTCGGCGGCTCGTGGGGCTCCACGCTCGCGCTCGCCTACGCCGAAACGCACCCGACGCGCGTCAGTGAACTGGTGCTGCGTGGCATCTTCATGCTGCGCCGTTCGGAGCTGGAGTGGTTCTACCAGGGTGGCTGCGACATGCTCTACCCGGATGCATGGGAGACCTTTCTCTCCGCGATTCCGCAGGCCGAGCACGGCGACCTCATCAGTGCGTACCACCGGCGGCTGACCAGCAGTGATCCTGCCGTTCGTGTGGCGGCCGCGCGCGCCTGGTCGGTGTGGGAAGGGGCGACGAGCTATCTTTATCAGGACCAGGGTCATATCGCCTCAAGCGGCGAGGACGAGTTTGCACTGGCTTTCGCGCGCATCGAATGCCACTACTTCGTCAACGCGGGTTTCTTCGAGGTCGATGGTCAGTTGCTTCGTGACGTCGACAAGATCCGTCATATCCCGACCGTTATCGTGCAGGGCCGTTACGACGTGGTGTGTCCCGTGCGTAGCGCGTGGGATCTGCATCGCGCCTTCCCCGAGGCCGAACTGAGGATCGTGCAGGATGCGGGGCATTCTGCGTTCGAGCCGGGGATCGTGCGGGAGTTGGTGGCGGCAACGGATCGGTTTACTGGCTGAAGAGCATCGCCGCTGAAGCGGCTCCCACAGAGGCTTCAGAAGCATCGCCGCTGAAGCGGCTCCCACAGGGGGATTAAGCATCGGCTCTATGTGGGAGCCGCTTCAGCGGCGATAGGCGCCCAGCCGAAGCCGGGCGCCAGCATCACATCAGAACAACCCCAACGGCAGCGTCAGCATATCCACCACGAACCCATCGTGGTCGGACGAACCGATCGCCTTCTTCGCATCCGTCGCCGTGGCCGAATCGTCCAGCGTCTGCACCGGTGCGTCCAGGTTGCCGCGACCGTACTGCATCTTCAGGAAGAGCCCACGCGCCACGGTGTTCAGCAGGGCATTGTCGAGCACCTGGTGCGTCGGCACCTGCCGCGGTGCCTGTCCCTGGATATTCCCGAAGTTCTCCGTGAACAGGAATGAATAGCGGTCCTGTTCGGGTACCGAGTCCACGGCATTCCACAGCGTCGGCTTGACCAGGTTCTTGCCCAGCTTCAGCAGGTTCTGGCTGTCGTCGTAACGGCCGGCGATCAGGCCAACCACGTCGGTGAAGCCATCGCTGAACTGATACGAGTTGAAGTCGCCCACCACGAGCAGCGGCGCGAGCAGGTTCTTCCGGTCGGTCTGGATCGCCTGCACCTGGGTGGCCAGCGACTTGGCCTGGAGGAAGCGCTTCTCGCGGTCACGATCGGCGGCGTCGCCCGTCTTGTCCACGTTCTGGCGAGCCTTCGGGTGCACTGCGATCACGTTGACGCGCATGCGGCCAAGGATCGACGGAACGTCGGCAGTGAGCAGCAGCGGCGGATGGTCGTGCAGGAACGACACGGAGCCTTCGTCGTCCCAGGTTTCATCCGCGCCCAGCTGGCGGACATCGATCACGCGCACACGGTCCGTACGGACCAGGAAGCCGACGTTGATCCCACTCGGATCGTGACCCGGCTGGAGGATGGCCTCGTACTGCGCCGGGTAATCGTCACCCAGTTGCTTGGCCAGGCCCTGCAGGACCGCGAGGCTCTTCACTTCTTCGACCGAGAGGATGTCCGGCAGCTTCAGCACGCTGCCGATATACGCCGATAGCCGCTGTGTCTTCAGCTTGACCTGATCCGGCGTCGGCTCGGTGGTGTCGCCGCTGCAGGTGAAGGTCGTGTTGAAGTCCGAATCGCAGAAGCGCTCCATGTTGAACGCACCCACGCGCGCGGCGTAGAAGGGACGCGAATCCACCGCGCGCGGCAAGGTGGCGGCCTTCTTGACCGTGATGCTCGTCGGGATGAACGTGTACATGCCGAATGCGTAGGACATCACGCCTTCCGCCTTGAAGGTCGTTCCCGCGTTGAACGGCGTATTCACCGGCACGGCGCCGAAGTCGGCCGTGTTCATCTTGAACACTTCGGGGTTGCCGGACCAGTTCGGCAGGTTCACGCCGTCAGGCACGGGTACCGTGTAACGAACGCCGGGCTTGCGCAGTGAGCGCGTGCCATTCGCGGTGATGTACACCTCGGCAAACGGCTCGTTGCTGAAACGCAGGTTGCCGGTGGTGATCATGCCATTGTCGATAACGACGCGCATGCCCACGTAGCACTGGTAGTTCGTCGTGCCGCAGGAGAGCGCATTCGGGTCGAGTGACGGAACGCTGTCACCGAACACCACGGCCTTCGGCAAGCGGGCACCGTGCATGCTCGTGGTGATCGTCGCGTTCTTCAGCTCAGGCAGGTTGAAGTAGTTGTCCACCGTGGCTTCGACATCGACCACGTCGCCGGCCTTCACCGTCGGTGCGGCGCTGGTGAACACATAGATACCGTTCGAGGTGAGCGGGTCGGCGTCGGCGCGGTTGTCCGGCGTCTGGATGGTGAAGCCGGCGGGGCCGACAGCCGTGACGATATTTGCGTGGGTCGCGACGCGCTTGCCGACGAGCGGGGAGACCTGACCCGTGCCGGTGACCTGCCAGATTTCAGCGGTCACCGGAATCTCGTTCAGAATCGCACCAACCGCCGCGCTCTTGGCAATCGTGACGTCGCCCGTCGCACCGCTCAGGTTGACGCGCAGTGCCTTGTCGGGACCAGCCGCCTTCGCGCCGTGCACGGTGACGTTGAGCGTAGCGCTGCTGCCACCGGCCGGAATCGTCAGGGTGGTGTCGACGGCGTCGTAGTCGCCAGCGGCCACCGTGGCGGTGTCGTCGGCGGTTGCGGCATGCACGGTCACGTCGGTCGTGACCGGCTGGCTCAGCGTGACGGTGAACGGCATGGTGACATCGTCGCCGTTACGCAGGCTTACCGTGGCGTCGGCAATGGAGAGGCTCGGACCCTGCGCAACGCAGGGCGATGTGCTGGCGCGCGGCGCCGTCGGTGCGACCTTGACCCAGTCGGCCGAGTTGTCACCGGTGGACTGCGGGAAACCGGCAGCATTCGTCTTGCGGCCGTAGCCCTGGTCGGCATTGGTGCTGCCGAGGGTGGCAAGCGGGGTGCCGAGCTTATAGGCCGAGCCGGCGCTCAGGCCGACCTGGTCGATCAGCGCGCCGGACGTGTCGAGCAGGGCAAGGCCGCCGTCGTCGGTCACGCCTGTCGAATACTTCAGGTCGGGCGTCACGCTACCGGAGTAGCCGGAAGCCGCGGTGTTCGCCAGTAGCAGGAAACACCCAGGCGCCACTGACGTGCCAGCCGGGAAGGTGAAACGCGTGCCCGTCGTGCCGGCTGAATTGGAAGCGTTGAGTTTGTAGCCGGAAACGTCCAGTGCAGCGGTGCCGGTATTCTGCACTTCGACGAATTCGTCGTTGCCGCCGGCGGGTCCGCGAACGCGGAACTGGGTGATCGTCAGGTCCGCTGCCTGCAGCGGGAGAACGGCCATGAGGCCTGCCAGCGCGGCCCATGTGGCGCGCTGTTTCGTGGTCAAACGCATTCGAATATCCCCTCGAGTCGTTGAGTTGTATGCGACCCGAAGCACCGCGCAATCCCCTGCGTGGCGTTCCCCCTGTCGAGCCCGCCGGCAGAGTGTGCCGCGATTTTATGACAGGGGGATGTGACACACCCGACGACTCAGGAAGGTTTCTGCTTGGTTCCGAAAATCTTGTCGCCGGCATCGCCCAGGCCGGGGAGGATGTAGCCGAGCTCGTTCAGGTGGTCGTCGATGCAGGCGGCGTAGATCTCGATATCCGGGTGTGCCGCTTCGATGCGCTTGAGGCCTTCGGGTGCGGCCACGAGGAACAGGCCCTTGATCTTCTTCGCGCCGGCCGCCTTGAGCATGTCCACCGTGGCGACCAGAGTGCCCGCCGTGGCGAGCATGGGGTCGACGATGATCGCCGTGCGCTCGTCCATGCCACCGCTGAGCTTCTCGTAGTAGGCGACCGGTTCGAGGGTCTCTTCGTCACGCTGCAGGCCAACGACGCTCACCTTGGCGGCAGGGATCATTTCCAGCACGCCGCTGAGCATGCCCAGGCCAGCACGCAGAATCGGCACGATGGTGACTTTCTTGCCCTTGATGTGGGTGACCTCGACCGGGCCCGCCCAGCCTTCGATCATCTTGCACTCGGTTTCCATGTCGGCCGTGGCTTCATAGGTAAGCAGCGCGGCGACTTCCGAAGCGAGTTCGCGAAACTCCTTCGTACTGATGCCAGCGCGGCGCATCAGGCCGAGTTTGTGCTGGATGAGCGGATGGCGAACTTCGACGATTTTCATGGGTAAGCAGTCGATGGCAGGAATGCCGGGATTGTCGCATGCGAGATCTGTGTGGGAGCCGCTTCAGCGGCGATGGGTGCTCGCAGGAGCATCGCCGATGAATCGGCTCCCACACAAAGCAGGTCCCCCCACACAAAGCAGGTTTCCACACAAAACAGGTTCCGCCAGAGCTTTTAGCCCTTCAGGCAGGTGCTCATGAAGGTCTTGCGCTCGTCACCCTTCAGGCTCTTCGCCGAGGCGTCCTTGTTGCAGGTGGTCATCTTCTGTTGCTGGGTCTGCTTGGCAGCCGGGGCGGCGGAATCGCCCTTCAGGCAGGAGCTCATGAAGGTTTTGCGGTCATCACCCTTCTTGCCGGTCGCCTGCGTATTGCATGTCGACATGCGCTGTTGCTGCGGCGTCAGTTCTTTCTTGGCGGCTGCCTGCGGGGCGGCCATCGCGCTAGCGGAAAAGGCGAGCAGGGAAGCAACGGCAAGGACACGAAGCTGCATACACATGGCAAACCCCTACGTGACGCCGGGCGAATCCGGCGTGGCTGAGCTTACCGCGCTGTGCAGGGTGCCGCTACGCCCGCTCTGTCTGCTGCCTGCCGTCTGTGGGAGCCGCTTCAGCGGCGATGCTCTTGGCCAGCACCCATCGCCGCTGAAGCGGCTCCCACACTAAAGCGGTCCTTGGACCTCTTTCAGGTCCCGGATGTCAGGCGGCCTTGGTCGACGCCGAGCGCCGCGGGCCTTCCTTCAATGCGTGGCGGATCTCTTCGACGATGAGGTCTACCTCGGCGCTGGTCACGCGAAAGTGCGGCGTGAAGCGCAGCGAGTTGGCGCCGCCGTGGATGACGCCCACGCCGCGCTCGCGCATGTATTCCTCGGTCGAGCCTTCGCCGTAGCACTTGTAGTCGGTGGCGAGTTCGCAGGAGAACAGCAGGCCGGTGCCCTGGACCTTGGTGATCATGCCGCCGAGTTCGGTCTTGAGGCCTTCCAGCTTCTGCAGGAATTCCTGGCCACGGTCACGGATGTTGGCGCGGACCTCGTCGGTCAGCTCCGCCAGCGTAGCAACGGCGACATCGAGGGCGCGCGGGTTCGCGGTCATCGTGTTGCCGTAGATACCCTTGCGATACAGGCCGGCGACGCGGTCGGTCACGGCAAGCACGGACAGCGGGTACTGACCGGCATTGAGCGCTTTGGAGAAGGTTTCCATGTCCGGCGCTTCCAGCGATTCGAAGCCGGGGTAATCGATGATCGACAGCACGCCATGCGCACGCAGGCCGGCCTGGATCGAGTCGACCAGGAGCAGGGTGCCGTGCTCGCGGGTGAGTTCGCGCGCGGCGGCGTAGAACTCCGGCGTGAGTGCGCGGCCCGGATCGCCTTCGCCCATGACCGGCTCGAGGAACATAGCCTCGATGAACCAGCCTTGGCGATCGGCTTCGGCAAAAGCTGCCTTCAGCGAGGCCACGTTGTACGGCTCGACCGTCACCAGGGTGTCTTCGTCGCGGAAGCTCGCCAGATGCTGCTGGTAGTTGCGGCGCGATGAATCCGAATAGATCGCCGGACGCTCGGTGCGGCCGTGGAAGGCACCCTTCACGGCGAGGCGCTTGATGGTGCGACCGGCGTGACGCGCGCCCGGATCGGTCATCACGCGTGCGTTGACGTCCGCGATGCGGCCGGCGAGCGTCACCGATTCCGAGCCCGAATTCAGGCAGAGGAAGTGCGAGTAGGGGCTGCCGCCGCGGTTACGACCGAGCTCCTTGTTCAGCGCTTCACAGAGGCGCAACTGCGAAACGTTCGCTGTCATGACGTTGGCCATGACCTGGGGGCGCGACATGGCGTCGACGATGTGCTGCGGATTGTGGCCGAAGCCGAGCATGCCGTAGCCGCCGTTGTCGTGGATCACGGCGCCCTTGAGGGTGACGACCCAGGGACCGCGCGCAGCGGCGGGAACGTAGGGGTTCACGCCGTCGTCGGGGTAGAAGTTCACCAGGCCGCACTGCAGGTGATCGATCTGCGCGGATTCGTCCATGCGCAGGAAGTCGCCCATGTCGGCGCGGAGCGCCTGGTGATAGGCGACAGCCTCTTCAATGGCCTGGACCAGGGTGGGGTCGATGCCGGCGAAGCGCTCGACCGTGGCGTCGGCCAGGCCCTGCGTACGCGGCGTACCGCCAAAGTTGCGCATATCGCGCAGAAGACCGATGACGTCCATAACCCACTCCTCAACTTCGAATGACGCGGAACTGGTTCCGACCTATCCCTTAAGACGCCGCTAAGTGTCTATATGTAAAGGGATTATTTCCCCAGCATATCACGCGGTTTTTGGCCGCGTAACCCCCGGGTGACGCTTGTCACATCCGCACAATGACGCAAGCGACTGCCGCCAAGGGGTTGCGACGGAATATGTTGCGTCGCAAGGGAGGACACCATGAACAACGACACCTGCATTGCGCGTCTGGACCAGGTCGGCAAGCGCTACGGCGCCATCGTCGCACTGGACGGAATCAACCTGGAAATTCACCGTTGCGAGCTGCTCGCCCTGTTGGGCCCCAACGGCGCCGGCAAGAGCACCAGCATCGGCCTGCTGCTCGGCTTGCTCCAGGCCGACAGCGGCAGCGTCAGCCTTTTCGGCCGCGATCCGCAGGACATCGAGGCGCGTCGGCGTATCGGTGTGATGCTGCAATCGGCCGCCTTGCCACCGACCCTCAAGGTTCGCGAACTGATCAGCCTCACCGCCAGTTACTACCCGGCACCGAGGACGGTCGCCGAATGCGCCAGCCTGGCGGGCATTGGCGACCTTCTCGGTCGCAAGTACGCGGACCTGTCCGGCGGCCAGCAACGCCGCGTGCAGTTCGCCATGGCGCTGGCGGGAAAGCCGGAAATCCTCTTCCTCGACGAGCCCACGGTCGGCATGGACATCGTCGCCCGTCAGGCGCTCTGGGCAGCGATCCGCAAAGCCGTCGCCGATGGCTGCGCCGTCGTCCTCACCACCCATTACCTGGAAGAAGCCGAGGCCCTGGCCGACCGCGTCTGCGTGATCGCCAAGGGACGCGTCGTTTCCGAAGGCACCGTGGATGCCCTGCGCGCGCATGTCGCCGTACGCCGTATTCGCTGCATCACCTCGACACCCGCCGCCACGGTCGCGACCTGGCCCGGGGTGATTTCAGCCGAGATGGTGCAAGGTCGTCTCGCTGTCGCCACGGCCGAAGCCGAGACTGTCGTGCGTCGACTTCTCGACCACGACGCGACACTGAGCGAGCTCGAAGTGCAGCGTGCCGGCCTGGCCGAAGCTTTCACCGAGATCACCCGCGAATCCGAGTCGACCGATCTTTCCCAGGAGGCCGCATGAACACCTTCGACAGCACCGCCACGCCGGTGATGACCACCGGCCGGGTGATCAACGCCTATGTGCAGGAAGCGAAGTCGGAATGCCTGCGCTACCTGCGCAACCCCGGGTTCCTATTGCCGACGCTGCTGTTCCCGTCGGTGTTCTACCTCATGTTCGGCATCTTCCTCGCACATTCGAACAGTGCGGACGCGCCACGCTATTTGCTCGCGTCATACGGGACGTTCGGCGTGATGGCGCCGGGCCTGTTCGCTTTTGGTGTGTCGCTGGCGCTGGAACGTGACACGGGTCTGCTCACCCTCAAGCGCGCCATGCCGATGCCTCCCGGTGCGTATCTGCTCGGCAAGATGTGCATGGCCGTGCTCGTAGCAGCTGTCATCTCGATCATCCTGATGTGCATGGCGGTGTTCCTCGCCGGCGTGTCGCTTCCCGCCTCGCGGCTGGCCCTGTTCTTCGTGCTCGAAATACTCGGCGTGCTGCCGTTCTGCGCACTCGGCCTGCTGATCGGGACACTCGTGAAGGGGCAGGGCGCACCCGGCGTGGTCAACCTCGTCTACCTCCCGATGGCCTTCCTTTCCGGCTTGTGGTTCCCGCTGTCGATCATGCCTTCCTTCATCCAGTCGATCGCACCGATCTGGCCGGCCTACCACCTGGACCAGCTGGCGCTCTCGGTGGTCGGGCTGGGGCAGGGCAACGTGCTTCTTCATGTGCTCGTGCTGGTCGGCTTCACGACGGTCTTCCTGTTCGTCGCGGCGCGCCGCCTGCGTCGCTACGGTTGAAGTAGCATGAACCCACGCCTTTCCTCGGATACCCGCATGGCCCGCTCCTGGTTCCAGCCGACGCCCGATTCGCTCTGGAACCGCTTCCGCGAGAAGCCGCGCCTGCGCCTGGCCAGCCTGTTCAATCTCGTGTGGACGGTTTACGTCTTCGGCGACCTGGTGTTCGCGGAAAAGCTGAATCCGCACTGGTGGCTGGCGACCCTGATCGCCTTCCCGCTCTTCCTGGCGATCTATGCGATCAGCTACATCCGGCCGATCCGGCAGTCGCCCTGGTTCGCCGCCGCGGTCGCCCTGCTCGCGTATTCGATCATGGGTATCAATGCGAGCGGCGGCGGGTGCTTCATGATCTACGCGTGCGCCATCATGGGCTTCGAAGGCTCGCCCAGGCGTTGCTACACCGGCATGGCCTTCGTCATCGGCGGGTTCGTGCTGGCAGGCACCTTCGTTTACACCTGGCCCCCGTCGATCCTGGCCACGATCAGCTTCGTCGCGGTGTGCGTGGGCTCGATCAACGTCATCTACCGCTTCAACGCGCAACGCGACGCCGAGCTGAAACTTTCCCACGACGAAGTCCGCCGCCTCGCCGCCATGGCCGAGCGCGAACGCATCGGGCGCGACCTGCACGATCTGCTTGGCCACACGCTTTCGCTGATCACGCTGAAGCTTGAACTGTCGCGTCGCCTGATCGATCGCGATACGGAAGCCGCGCGCCGCGAGATGGAAGAAGCCGAAACGGTCGCCCGTCACGCCCTTGCCGAGGTGCGCTCCGCCGTCACTGGCATCCGCGCCACCGGGCTTGCCGGTGAGCTGGCTTCCGCGCGCCTGCTGCTCAATGCTTCCATGGTGGAGTTCGATTACGTGAGCAACCTGCCCGAACTTCCCGAGCGCCTGGAAGCCGGTCTCGCGCTGATCCTTCGCGAAGCGGTGACGAATATCCATCGTCATGCGCATGCGTCGTCGGCGGAAGCCCGTGTCGAGGTCAAGGGTAGTGAACTGACCTTGTGCATCGCCGATAACGGCAAGGGTGGTGTGAGCGAGGAAGGCAACGGCATCTGCGGGATGCGTGAGCGCGTACGCGCCCTCGGCGGCACACTGGCTTTTGAATCGGAGCGCGGCAAGGGCACACGCGTGCGCATCGCCGTGCCTTTGACGGCCGCAGACCGTCGGCTCGCACCGACCACCGTCCCCGACGCGCTCGGGTTCGAGCCGCGACCGATCTCGTGATGCGAATGCCATCCGCCAGCCCGGATTCCCTGCTCGGCAGCCTGCGGTCGCCGACCTACCTGCGCTGGCAGGCAGGCCTGCAGGTGTTCTGGCTGTACGCGTTGATCCAGACGCCGCTCGCACTGAGGGGTTTCGCCTGGACGTGGTTCGCACCGACGCTGTTGTCGATCCTGGTGTACCTGGTCTGCTACATGGGCGTTTATATCGCGCCGCTGCGGCGCCTGCCGTTCCACGCTGCCAGCATCGTCGTGATGGGTTTCATCCTGTGGGTCGTCAATCCGCTGTCGCTGGGTTACGTGATCATCGGCGTGACGCTGCTTGCCTATGCGCCGCATCCGCGCGCCTGGCTGCTTGGCGTCGTGGCTGCCACGGTGGTCACGCTGGTCTGGGTCTACGCCTTCGCTGTGCCGCTGCTGCACGTCGCTATCGTCTTCGGTGCGGGGCTTGCTGCCGGTTTCAGCAACTTCCTCTACGTGCGTGGCGCACGTCGTGATGCGGAACTGCGCCTGTCGCAAACTGAAGTTCGCCGGCTGGCAACGCTCGCCGAACGCGAGCGTATCGGCCGCGATCTGCACGACCTGCTCGGCCACACCCTCTCGTTGATCACGTTGAAAGCCGAGCTTGCCAAGCGCCTGGCGCTGGCCGATCCCGCTCGTGCCCAACAGGAAATGGAGGAAGTCGAGCGCGTGGCTCGCCATACGCTGGCCGAGGTGCGCAGCGCCGTCACCGGCCTGCGTGCAGGAGACCTGGGCAGTGAACTGGTCTCCGCACGCCTCATGCTCGAAGCCTCCGGTATCGCGCTGAACGTCGTCATGCCCGAGCGTCTCGCCTTGCCCGCACCGACCGAAGCGGCGCTCTCGCTGGTGCTGCGCGAAGCGATCACCAATATTCATCGACACTCACGCGCCACCGAAGCGCGCGTGGTCATTACCCGTAACGGACAGGATTTTTCGATGCGCATCACCGATAACGGTTGTGGCGGACTCGCCGCTCACGGCAATGGGGTCTCCGGCATGCGCGAGCGCGTGCGGCAGGTCGGTGGCAAGCTGGCGATCGACTCACCGGCGAAGCAGGGCACGGTGCTCGCGATTGCGGTTGCGGCGCCGCAGGCGCTGCAAGGGAGCCCGGCATGATTCGCGTGCTGATTGCCGAAGACCAGGCCATGGTGCGTGGCGCCTTGTCGGCCCTGCTCAACCTCGAATCCGATATCGAAGTGCTCGGCTCTGCGGCGGATGGAGAGATTGCGTGGCGGGAACTGCAGCGGCTCAAACCTGACGTGCTGGTGACCGATATCGAGATGCCCGGCCTGACCGGTCTCGAACTCGCCCAGCGTATCCACCGCCACGAGCTGCCGATGAAGGTGATCATCGTGACGACGTTCGCCAGGCCCGGCTTTCTTCGCCGTGCGCTGGACGCCGGTGTCAGCGGTTACCTCCTCAAGGACGCGCCCGCCGAGAACCTGGCCGAAGCCCTGCGCATGGTCCATCGCGGTGGTCGCGCCATCGACCCGCAGCTGGCGCTCGAGGCATGGTCCGAGGCCGACCCCCTGAACGACCGCGAGCGGCAGGTCCTGCGTCTGGCGGGCGAGGGCGCCTCGGCCAGCGATATCGGCACGCAGCTGAATCTTTCGCACGGCACGGTCCGGAATTACCTATCCGAGGCCATCGGCAAGCTAGGGGCGACCAACCGCATCGAAGCCTTCCGCCTGGCTCGCCAGAAAGGCTGGCTCTGACCGCTACAATGCGGCCGTAGCTCGCCATTCCCGGCGTGCGTTTCAGGGAAGTCATCGGAGTGGCCCACGTCTTGCGGACCCTGGCGATCGTCGCGATCGCGGCGATGCTTGTCGCCGCCTGCAGCCGCGCGCCGGCTCCACTGACCCATGATGCCTATGTATGGCAGCGGCAGTGGACGCCCGCCCTGCGCGAGGCCATGGCGAGCTCGTCCGACCTCGTGCGCGACTGGCGCGTGCTGGTCGCGCAAGCCGATCGCAACGGCGCTCTCCACACCTTTGCCCCCGATCGGGACGCACTGGCCCGGAGCGGTCGTCCTGTCGTGCTGGTCGTGCGTATCGACGGAAGGCTGGCGAGCTTCGACGCCCAGGTGCTCGCTGAGCGGATCGCGGCGCTCACGACGGGGTGGCCTTCCACGCAGCTGGCTGGCATCGAGATCGACTACGACTGCCCGACCGCGCGCCTGCCGGCCTATACGGCCTTCCTTGGGCAACTGCGCGCACGGCTCGGATCGCTCTCCCTCTCGATCACCGCGTTGCCGACGTGGATCGGCTCGCGCGACCTGGATGTCCTGCTGGCCGTCCCCGATGAGTCCGTGCTGCAGGTGCATGCCGTGCAGGCGCCGCAGGCGGGCTTGTTCGATCCGGTGGTTGCCGATCGTTGGGTCAATGCCTTCGCGACGCATACCCGCAAGCCCTTTCGCGTCGCACTGCCGACGTACGGTTCGCGTGTGAGCTGGAACGACGATGGCAGCCTCCTCGCGGTGGAAAGCGAGCGCGCCGCGCTGGCGGAAGGTGCAGCGTCGTCGGAGCTCTATGCTGCCCCTGACACCGTGATGGCCTTCGTGGCGCAGCTCTCGCAGGATCGCCCCCGCGGTCTCGCCGGCATCGTCTGGTTTCGCCTTCCAACCGTCGATGACACGCGGGCATGGAGTCTCGCCACGTGGCGCGGTGTCGTCAGCGGTCATCTCGATAAACAGCCGCTCCTGCTCACGTTGAAGCCGGGCTCTTCCGCAGACGCGCCTTCCGACATCATGCTGGAGAATGCAGGCGCGACAGACGCAGCACCACCGTCGCGCGTCGCCCTGCCGGCGTCCTGCGAACTGGCCGACGGCATCGACGGCTATCGCCTGCAGCGCACCGACGCTTCCCTCGAACTCATCGCCGAGAACGCACGTCCCGTGCCTGCCCGTACACGCCGCGCCATTGGCTGGGCACGCTGCAAGCCCGGTACGCCGCTCACTCTTTCACCGACACCCGCACAAGGAACGCCCGTTTCATGATGAAGCAGAAGACGCTCGCGATCGGTCTCGCGCTCGCCGTCGTCGGCGCGGTCGCCTGGGCCTGTGGCCCGGATTTCCCGACCCAGATGCTGGACGATCGCGCCGCCACGCTGAAGGCCGTTCCGCAGAACACCTTCGCCTTCGAGGCCCAGCATCTGCTCCCGGCCAGCGACGGCCTGGAAGCGGTCGAGGCAGGGCGCTACGAGACCGAGCCGAAGACAAAGGCGGATCTGTCGCCCGAGCAAGCTGAGCGCGTGAAGACGCTCCAGGCCTCGGCAACCGGCGCGCTGGCGTTCGAGGGTGGAGCAGACCTTCCGGCTGATGTACGAGCCTACGTTGCCGGTGCGGTCGACTGGGCGCGCGCGACAGAGGATTGCCCTGGTGCACCGGAGAGCCAGTACGGCGAAGCGCTGAGCAAGCCGCCGTGTGCGGTCTTCGATGCCGATGCGCTGGACAAAGCGCAGGCGAGCTTCGAACAGGTTCTCGCCCTGCCGCCGGACCAGGCGACGCATCGCGGCGCCTGGGCCGCTTATATGCTGGGCGAGGTGCATGCATTGCGTGCCGCGAAGGCAGCCGGCACACCGGCTTTCGCCACCCAACGCGACGCGGCGGCGAAGGCTTTCCAGCAGGTGCGTGCTCGCGTGCTCGCCGGTGCGTCCGACGTCCAGGGCCTCGCGGTCGCGAGCTTCGGCGAAGAAGCACGGCTGAGCCTGTATGCGGACGCGAAGCCCTGCGTGTGGGTGGACCTCTACAACAGCGAGGACTGTGCATCGTCCCTCTCGCCAGCTGATCTGAAACACGCTATCGCACTGTATGCCGCGCAGGCCGGACACGGCTCCGACAACGCGGTGCAGTCGCTGGCATCCATCGCCAGCGCCGTGCTCGGCAATCAGGACCAGGTGGACGCACTGATCGACGGACCCGTCTCGCAGCGGCTCCTGGTCACCTATGCGTTGAGCTGGGTGAGCCCGCAGACCTCGGACGGCAAGCCACAGCCGGCACTCACTGCCCTGGTCGACGCCATCCAGAAGAACGGCATGGACAAGGTCAGTGCGGCGGATCGCCTCGCCGCCCTGGCTTACGAACTCGGTCGCTATGACGATGCCGAGAAGCTGGTCGCCAAAGCCGATGGTCCGCTGGCTGCCTGGGTGCGTGCCAAGCTGGCGCTGCGCAAAGGCGATCGTGAAGGCGCGGCGCGCGACTATGCCGATGCCGCGAAGGCCTTTCCTCGTGTGGACGATCCGAAAGCCGCACTCGAGCCGGACAGCGTGCATCGCCTGATGGGCGAACGGGGTGTGCTCGCGCTGGCCCGCGGTGAATACGTCGAAGCGATGACCCGCATGTACGAAGCCTCCACCGCAGTGGGCGGCGACGGTAACGTCTACGACAGCGAACTCGAAGCGTCCGGTGCCGGGTACGGCAACGACATGACCTACGTTGCCGAGCGCGTACTGACCGCCGACGAGCTCAAGGCCTTCGTCGACGCCAGGGCACCCGCTTCACCAGCGCCCACCACAAAGCCCGATAAGGATCATCCGGCCGAGCCGTTATCGCTTAACGATCGTCTGCGCTGGCTCTTGGCGCGTCGACTCATGCGCGCCGGTCGCTATGACGACGCCGATGCGTATTTCGCGCCGACGCTGGATCCTCGCTTCGGCGATGTAGACCTGCGTGCCAAGGCAAAGGAGTACGCAAAGGACCTCCACGACGGCGATCACGCCTGGACCGATATCGGCAAGGCGGAAGCCCGCTACGCCGCTGCGAAGATCGCTCGTGAGAACGGCATGGAGCTGATCGGCTACGAGCAGGGTCCGGATTTTGGTGACAACGGCGGCGGCTACCAGGGTGGCAGCGGCCAGACCGCCGAGACACTGAAGGGTGACCTGGTCACCGCCGGTGAGCGCCAGCGTTTCAACGACACCGCGGCCCAGCCGGATCGTCGGTTCCACTATCGCTATCTCGCTTCCGACAAAGCCGTCTCCGCCGCCGACCTGCTGCCGCCGCGTTCGCAGGCCTTTGCCGCCAGCCTGTGCATGGCGACGAACTGGATGCTGGAAGGTCCGCCCGACTACAACGAAGCCGCCGACGGCGACGCCACCAAGCCCCTCAATGAGCGGCAGCGTCGTGTCCAGGCCTACTACGCCCGCTACGTGAAGCAGGGCCCCTACGTGGAGTGGGCCGACAGCTTTGGCTGGAACTGCGAAGAGCCCGACTTTGCCAGCGCCCGCAAGCTGAAACGCGCCGAACAGGTGAAGGCGGTCAAGCACGTCATCCGCAAGTACCTGCCGGTGGAGATAGCGGTTTTCGTGCTGGCGGTGGCTGGCCTCGCCTACCTCATCATCCGCCGCCGCAAACGCCGAGCCATGGCTGGATAAGCCGATGCTTCCTGTGGGAGCCGGCTGCGCCGGCGATGCTTCCTGAAGGAACCGGCTACGCCGACGATGTTCTGTGTGGGAGCCGCTTCAGCGGCGATAACGGTGCAGCTTCACCGCTCCGTTGGCTTTTCGCCGATGAATCGGCTCCCACATGTCCTCATTCGCCGATGAATCGGCTCCCACAGAAAGCGGCTTCGGTCGGGATGGGCGATAATGCCAACCCGCCTCGTGAACCCCTCTCTCGTGAAGAAATCCGATTTCGACTTCGACCTGCCGCCCGACCTGATCGCCCAGGCCCCCCTGGTCCGGCGCTCGGGCAGCCGGTTGCTCGTGGTCGACGTGGGCGCCCACACGAAGAAGGACCGGAAGTTCTACGAGCTCCCAGAAATGCTCCAGCCGGGCGACCTGCTGATCTTCAACGATACCCGGGTGCTCCCCGCGCGCCTCTACGGCCGCAAGGACACCGGCGGCGAAGTCGAGATTCTCATCGAGCGTGTCACTGGCCCGCACGAGGCCCGCGCCCAGCTCGGCGTGAGCAAGAAGCCCAAGGAGGGTGGGAAAATCGAACTCGCCGACGGCAGCATGATCACCGTGCTGGGTCGTGAGGGGGAGTTCTTCCTGCTGCGTTTTGAAAGTGAGGAGCCCCTCGAACGCCTGCTGTCGCGCCTCGGCGAAATGCCCCTGCCGCCGTACATCGAGCGCGGTGCGGAAGAAGCGGACAAGGAGCGTTACCAGACCGTTTTCGCACGCGAGCCCGGTGCCGTTGCCGCACCGACGGCCGGTCTCCATTTCGACGAAGAACTCCTCGCCAAGCTCCGCGGGCGCGGCGTCGAGATGGGTTACGTCACCTTGCACGTCGGCGCCGGTACCTTCCAGCCAATGCGTGCGGAGGATGTCCGCGACCACGTGATGCATCGCGAGTGGCTCAACGTCGGTGCTGGTCTCGTGGAGAAGATCCGCGAGACGCGCGCTGCTGGTGGCCGCGTTGTTGCCGTCGGCACCACGGTGGTCCGGGCGCTGGAAAGTGCCACTGTCGAAGGCGTGCTGCGCCCGTTCGCCGGCGAGACCCAGATCTTCATCTTCCCCGGCTACAAGATCACCAGCGTCGATGCGCTGATTACCAACTTCCACCTGCCGCAGTCGACCCTGCTGATGCTGGTTTCGGCGCTGGCTGGTAAGGAAGCGATCCTGGAGTCGTACCGCTACGCGGTGCTGCAGCGTTACCGGTTTTTCTCCTACGGCGACGCGATGCTGATCATTCCGGCGAAGGCCAGCTGAGGCCCGGAGCCCCTCTCGCAGCGTGACGCGGCTCACCCTTCCTTGCGAAATCAGCCCTAAAGTTTTTACGATCCCTGCCGAAACGGCTCATTGAAGAGCCGTGCGCAGCGACCCCGAAAGGGCGCCGCGCACGATGAACAAGGACGGTTTGGAGTAGTGGCAAGATGCGGGTTACAGGGGATGACCGTTGGCGCACAACGGTGTACGGGCTGATTTTCCTGTTTGCGGGCGGTGCCAGCGTTACCGTGGCGGCGCAGCAGACCACGTTGGACAAGCAAGAGCAGCTACGTCGCGCGCAGCAGCTCGATCAGAAGGAAACCGAGCGCCAGCAGGCGCCATTCCAGGCCCCACCGCCGACCCAGGTCGAGCGGGTGGATGCGCCGTTGCCAAAAGAGACCCCATGCTTTCCCCTGCAAAGCCTTCGGCTCGAAGGTGAGCGGCTGGCGGATTTCGCTTGGGCGCAACGCTACCTCGACCGTTTCGTCGGCCAGTGCGTCGGCCGCGAGGGCCTGGAAGCCTTGCAGCATCGTCTGTCCAACTTGCTCATTGCGCGTGGCTACGTCACGACGCGGGTCGGCGTGCCGGCGCAGGACATTTCCCAGGGCCACCTCCGCATGCTCCTCGTGCCGGGCATCCTGCGGCATGTCCGGTTCGCGGAAGGCTCGCCCGCGCTCGACTGGCGTACGGCGTTCCCGATCCACGAGGGTGACCTGCTCAACCTCCACGCGATCGAGCAGGGCCTCGAGCAACTCAAGCGCGTGCCCTCGCAGGATGTAACGATGGACATCGCGCCCGGTGAGGAAGTCGGCGAATCCGATGTCGTCCTCACGGTGCACACCACGCGCCGCTGGCATGTCGTCGTCGACACAGGCGACTCCGGCCTCAAGGGCACGGGCCGTTACCAGGGCAACCTCAACTTCTCGCTGGACAATCCGTTCGGCTGGAACGACCTGTTCACCATCGGCGCCGGGCACGCGTTGTTCACCCATCCCGACGGCGGCAGCACGTTCAGCGAGAACGCAACCTATAGCGTGCCGCTGGGCTGGTGGACCTTCAGTGGCTCGGTGTCGACGTATCGCTACGAGCAGTGGATCGAAGGCTTCGACAACCGCTTCCGCTCGACGGGCAGTTCCACTTCCAGCGACATTACCGTGCAGCGTCTGCTGACACGCGGCACGTCGAGCAAGACCTCGCTCGAAATGCGTCTGGCCGCGCGCAGTGCGCACAGTTACATCCAGGGCGTGGAAGTCGGCATCCAGCGTCAGCGCGTCGCCAGTGCGGAGCTGGCGCTGGTACACCGTCATTACATCGGCCAGGCGCAGATCGACGCGCGGCTCGGCTACCAGCGTGGCACGCCTTGGTTCGGCAGCCAGTGGATCGGCTACGACCCGCAGGTCGGTTATCCGACCAACCGCTACGGCCTGACCACGCTCGACCTCTCGTTGAGCAAGCCCTTGGTGCTCGGTAGCCTCCAGGCGATCTGGGATAGTAGCCTGCGCATGCAGCGCTCCACCGACCATCTTCCCTCCGCCGAACTCATCACCATCGGCGGGCGCTACTCGGTGCGCGGCTTCGACGGCGAACAGACGCTGGCAGGCGAACGCGGTGCCTACCTGCGCAACACCCTCACGCTGCCGCTCGGCATGGTCGCGCCTTACGTGGGCGCGGATATCGGCCGCGTCGCCGGGCCTTCGACGCGGGCGGGGCAACGCCAACTTACCGGCGCAGTGCTTGGCCTGCGTGGCAGCTACAGCGGCCTGAGCTGGGATCTCTTTGCGGGACGACGCATCCATGCGCCCCGCGGGTTCGACACCGCACAACCGACGACGGGCTTCCAGCTCATCTACCAGTACTGAAACGGGCAGGGGCGTCCAGACGGGCGGCCGATACGAGGATAGTCATGAAGACGATCAAGGGAACGATGATGGCGATCCGCAGCCTGGTGCTGGCAATCGCCCTGGCGACGGTAGGCATCCCGGTGGTGTCGTGGGCGCAGCAGGTGCCCGATGCGGCCGCAGGAGCGAACCGTCCGCGGATGGACTCGGCAGCGAACGGCGTGCCGGTCGTGGACATCGTCGCGCCCAACGCGCGCGGCGTGTCGCACAACAAATACCAGCGCTTCGACGTCGACCAGCGCGGCGTCATCCTTAATAACAGCGCCGGCATCGTCCGTACGCAGCTGGGCGGTTACATCGCCGGCAACGATAACCTCAAGGGTGGCGCGGCTTCGCTGATCCTCAACGAGGTGACCTCGGCGCTCCCCAGCAGTCTGCGCGGCTACATCGAAGTCGGTGGACAGGCTGCACCCGTCGTGATTGCCAACCCGTACGGCATCACCTGCGACGGCTGCGGCGTCATCAATAGCCAGCGCTTTACGCTTACCACCGGCACGCCCGTGTTCGGTGGCAGCGGCAGCCTCGACGCCTTTCACGTTACTGGCGGCAGCATCACCGTCGGCAGTGGCGGCCTCGACGGCTCCGTCGCCGACCGCACCGACATCATCGCTCGCGCGGTACAGGTGAACGGTCAGCTCTGGGCGAAGGACCTCAACGTCGTCACGGGCAGCAATGATGCCAACTACGCCGACGGTGGGGTGCGCGCGAATGCGGCCGACGCCAGTCGTCCGGCGGTGGCGATCGACGTTGCGGCCCTCGGTGGCATGTATGCGGAGAAGATCCGTCTCGTTGGCACCGAAGCGGGCGTGGGCGTGGTCAGCAGCGGCGCCATTGCCGCGCAGGCAGGGGATCTCGAACTGACCAGCGCGGGTGAGGTGCGCCTCGGCGGAACGACAGTCGCTTCCAACAATGTAGCCATCTCGACACCGGGCAACCTGAGCAATACCGGCCAGCTCTACGCCGGGCAGTCCTTCGACCTGCGTTCGGGCACGCTGCACAACGACGGCACGATTTACGGGCTCGGGGGAAGCGGCTACGTGTCGACGGCCGGCCTCTTCGAGACGACAGCGGCAAGCACGCTGCATGCGGGGAGCGGCCTTACGCTCGATGCGGGCGCGGTGAACAGCAGTGGTATCGTGGATGCAGCGGGCGCGTTGTCTATCGCGAGCCGCGGGGACGCAATCCTCGCCGGCGCCGTGCAGGGTGGTGGCGATGTTGCCGTGCGCGCAGCGAACCAGTTGAACAATGCGGCGACCGTGCTCTCCGGCGGTCGTCTCGATCTGCAGGCGGCACGTCTCGCCAATCAGACCGGCGGCGTCGCCTTCGCTGGTACCGACCTCTCGGTGGTGACCGCGGGTGACCTCAGTAACGGCGGTAGCCTCGTCGCCAATCGCAACCTGACCGTGAACGCGGCGGACATCGTCAGTCATGGCGAGCTGGGTACGCAGCAGGGCGATGCATCAGTTACCAGCACGGCTGACATGCTGTTGGCTGGCAACTCCGTTGTGGCGGGCACGCTGAACCTTCGCGCGCAGGGCGCTGTGCGCCAGCGAGGCCAGCTCACCGTCAACGGACTGAATGCCGTGGCGCAATCGCTCGATAACAGCGGCGAACTCTACGCACGCGGCGATGCACAGCTTCATACGCTGGGCGACCTTTCCAATAGCGGTTCGTTGCATGGCGATGGCAACCTCACGGTGAGTGCCGATGGGGCGCTCGACAACACCGGTAGCATCCACGCCGAAAAGGTCCTCGCCCTCAACGGCTCCAGCATCAGCCAGACGCAGGCCGGCCAAATGACCGCCGCGGGGGCTTTGAAGCTTACGAGCGTCGGCCTTCTCGATAATCAGGGCAGCATCGTCGGCAGCCAGGGTCTCGACGTTCGCGCGGGCAGCCTGCGCAGCAGCGGTCAGTTGGGCACAACGTCGGGCGACGTGTCCCTCGTCACGACCGCGGGCGACCTCGCGCTCGCAGGCACGACGGTTGCAGCCGGTCGTCTCGCAGCGACGTCCGCTGCCGCGCTGTCGCAGTCCGGTTCGATGAATGCGACCTCGGCAACGCTGGCTTCGAAGGGCGATCTTTCGATTGCCGGCGATACCTCCGTCACCGGCTCGCTGGCGCTCGACGCGGGACACGACCTGCACAACATCGGCAGCGTGCGTGCCGGTGGCACGTTGGACCTGCATACGGCGGGTGACCTCGACAATCGCGGCAGCATCGCCACCGAGGGTGGTGGCGACGTTCGTGTGGATGGCGCGCTTTTGCAGACCGCCGATGGCAAGCTGCAAAGCAACGGCGACCTGTCGGTCACGGCGGGCCGCGTCGATAACGCCGGCGCGCTCGCCAGCACGAAGAACCTCGCGCTGAAGGCGCAGGGCGATCTGGCACTCTCCGGTACGACGCAGGCCGGCGGTGCCTTGACTATCGACACGGCAGGCGACGTCCAGAACGCGGGCTCGCTGCTGGCTTCATCGGCGCTTGCGATCACGGCCAACCGCATCGGCAACACCGGCACCATCGCCACCGATGGCGCGTTCGATCTTCACGCCCGCACGGCGCTGGACAACCAGGGCAGCCTCTATACGGGGCAGGCCTTCAACATCGCCGCCGATACGTTCACGCTAGGCGCGGCGGCGTCGCTTTCCAGCGCGCAGGACATCACCATCGACGTGACCGGCGCGCTGAACAACGCCGGCAAGATCGTCGCGAAGAGTGTCGATCTGCGCGGTGGTAGCGTCAGCTCGACCGGAACGCTCGGTACCCAGCAGGGCGACCTGCATCTCGAAGCGCGGCAGGGCGACCTCACGCTTGGCGGTGTCGTGTCGTCGGCGTCGGGCGTCGTTGCAACGGCATCGGGCGCTATTCGGCAGAACGGCCAGTTGGCGGCTACCGACCTCGCCCTCAACGCCGCCGGCGACATCGTCACGCAAGGCGACATCACGGCTCACACGGCGACGCTCACCAGCGGGGCGGCGCTAAATCAGGCGGGAACCTTGTCCGCCGACGCGGTTTCGCTCAGCGGCGCCGCGGTGAAGAACGATGGCCGCACCCTGTCCTCGGGCGACCTGACCATTCATGGCGGCAGCGTAGACGTCGCTGGCGTGCTTGCGGCAGGCGTCAAGGCCGACGGCACACTCGATACCGTCGGCGACCTGCACGTACTCGCCAATAACACGCTTACCGCCCATGGCAGCCTTCTCGCCGGCCGTACGCTCGACGCGCGGGCGAATGCACTCGACCTTTTCTCCGGCACGCAACGCGCCGGTGGCGACGCCACCCTGATCGCCCGGGCCGGAAATATCGACCACACCGCCGCCGACCTTGCGGCGGGCGGTGCGTTGACGGCGCAGGCGAGTGGTGCGCTGATCAACCGCGGCACGGATGGCCACGACGCACGCCTGCAGGCGAATGCGCTCCTGCTTCAGGCGGGGTCGATCGACAACAGCCGTGGCAAGCTGCTGCAGAAGGGCAACACGGCCCTGACGATCAGCACCATTGGGACGTTCGACAACAGCGGTGGCGCCATCGCCACGAACAGCAACGACCTCACCTTGCACGGTGGTCGACTCGTCAACACCGGCGGCACGGTGCAATTGGCCGGGACAGGCCAGCTCGACGTCAGCGCCGACCAGGACATCGACAACCGCCAGGGCACGCTCGCCGGTAACGGAGCGACGCGCGTCACGGCGGGCACGGCCTTGGTCAATGATGGCGGGCTGATCAACGCCCATGACGCGACCGTGGTTTCGGCAGCATCGCTGAGCAACCTTAGCAATGGCGCGATCTCGGGCAACACGCTCGGCGTCACGACAACGGGCAGCGTCAACAATGCCGGCGGCCTCATGCAGGCTACGGGCGGCAATCTGTCTTTGACGGCAGGCAGTCTCGCCAACAGCGGCGGGACCATTCAGTCTGCGCCGGGAGCCGTGACGCTGGGCGTCGGTGGAACGCTGGTTAACGGCACCGGCACCATCGCTGCGGGCGGCCTTGCCACGATCGCCACGGCGAGGCTCGTCAATGCGGGCAACATCTCGGCCGCGCAGCTGAGCGTGCAGGCTACCGATACGCTCGCCAACACGGGCGGTCTCCTGCAAAGCCGCGGTGCGCTCGATCTCCGTGCGGCCAACGGCCTCAACAACAATGCGGGCCGGATCGAGGCCAACGGCGCGACAACGCTGAATTCTGCCTCGATCTCCAACGTGGGCGGCCGCATCGCCAACGCGAGCGGCGCGCTTACCCAGCTCACGTCCACCGGCGGTATCGACAACCGTGGCGGAACGATGGGCGGGCAAGGAGACGCCAGTCTCTCTGCGGCATCGGTGTCGAATGCTCAGGGCGGCACGCTGGTCGCGGCGAACAACCTGACCCTCGGGACGGGCCAACTCGACAACACCAGCGGCAATGTCTACGCGGGCAACACCTTCAGCTTCGTCAATGCGGGCGCGGCGGCGTACAACGCCAGCGGCAAGATCACTGCCGGCCGCCAGCTCAACCTCACGCTGGCCAGCCTCGACAACAGCGACGGCACGGTGCAGGCCGGTATCGACGGCGTCAGTGGCGTCGGTAACGTCGTGCTCGACATCCGCAACCTCGTCGGGCAGGGCAGCATCGTCGCCAACAACACCCTGGGCATGCACCTGGCGGGCGATTACATCCAGGCTGCAGGTTCGAGCATCAAGGCGAATGGCGGTTTCAACCTCGCCGTAGACGGCCAGTTCGTCAACAACGGCAGCATCCAGGCGGTCAATGGGCTGACCGTCAGCGCGTCCAACATCACGAACAGCGCGGGCGCCTTGCTCGATTCGGCCAATACCCAGCTCAACACCGGCGGCACGATCACCAACGCGGGCAGCATCCAGGGCAACACGGTCGGATTGCATGCCGGGATGGTGAACAACACCGGCAGCATCATGGGCGGCGACGTGACGATCCAGGCCGGCACCGTGATCAACGGCGCCGACCTTGGCCACGCTACGGACAATGCCGCCTACCAGAGCGGGACCATCGCCGCGACCAATAGTGTCGACATCTACACCAACTACCTGCTCAACCGTGACGCGCAGATCTTCAGCCTCGGCAACATCAATGTGGCTGGCGCGGCACGTAACGGGCAGGGCCTGTTCGATACGCGCGCGGCTCGGATCGATAACCTCTCAGGCTCGATCCAGGCGCAGGGCAGCATCCTGCTGGCGGCGAACCAGATCAACAACGTACGGCGCGTGCTGGATTCCAGCAGCCACACGTTGACGCAGGCGGAATCCGACGCGTCGCAGCCCCTGCCACGGTCGGACTATAAGTACGCGATCAACAAGGTGCAGGAATACGAGACCTACACCGAGTACCACACGATCGACGAGACCGTGGTCTCCGCGGCCAGCGCGCAGTCGCAGATCGTCGCCGGTGGCAACATCTCGCTTTACGGCTCGGTGAATAACAGCACCTCGACGATTGCGGCGGCCGGTTTCCTCGCGGTGAACCAGGCGGGGGCGGGCGGCGGTACGGGCATGGTCTTCGGTAACGAGACTGTGGCGAATAATTCGCTGGCTGCGGGACGCACCATCCAGTCAGTCGCCGTGACGCATCACATCGGCTGCGGCACCGACCAGAGTCTTTGCAACAACAACCCGGAGAACGCCAAGGAGTCGTATTCGTACCGTCCGGACACCAACCCGGCCGACTACATTCATGACAACTACACGGCGCTTGGCGCGGTGATGTCCGGCGCGCAGGGCGTGTCGATCGGCGGCGTGAACGTCTCCAACGGCGGCGTGACACCCGATGGTCGCCAGGTGGGCAATACGCGCCTGGACCCGAATGCGCAGGCGATCGGCCTTTCCTCGTTGAACAAGGGCAATGCCCAGGGCGCGACCGGCTTGCCTGTCGGCGCCCAAATCGATCCGGCAACGGGACATGCACCTCAGGTGCTGGGCGGCGCGGGGGAGCCACTCGCCGGCGTAACGCTGCCGACCGGCGGCATCTACAGCATTCGCGGTGAGGCTGCCAGCGTCGACGCCAGCGCGCTGTCGACAGTAGCCTCCGCGCGCTCGGTCGGTCTCCGCGGCAACGCGTATCTGGCGGCCTTGCTCGGCCACGCGCCCAGCGGCAACTACCTGATCGAGACCAATTCGCGGTTCGTCGACTACAGCCAGTTCATCAGCAGCGAATACCTGCTGGACAAGCTTGGCCTGGATCCGTCGCGCACGATGATGCGGCTGGGTGACGGCTTCTACGAGCAGGAGCTGGTAGTCAACCAGGTGACCCAGCTCACCGGTCGCGCCTATCTTTCCGACTACAGCAGCGGCCTGCAGGAATACCAGTCGCTGATGGACAACGCCACGCACGTCGCCCAGGCGATGAATCTCAGCGTGGGCGTGGCGCTTACTGCTGCCCAGGTGAGTGCGCTCACCCAGGACGTCGTCTGGATGGTGCAGCAGAACGTGGATGGCCACGAAGTGCTGGTGCCGGTGGTTTACCTCGCGAACGGCAACCTCGGGCTCACTGCGCAGGGTTCCGTCATCGCGGGTAAGGACGTGAGCATCGATGCATCGGGTTCGCTATCCAACGGCGGCCTGATTCAAGGTCAGAACAGCACGCTGCTGACCGCGCAGGATCTGTTGAACACCGGGCGCATTTCCAGTGACGGGCTCACTGCGATCGCAGCGACGAACAACATCACCAACATCAACGGTCGTATTGATGGCGCGGGCGTTAGCCTGATTGCCGGGGGCGATATTCGTTCTGAGAACGTGGGTGGGCTGGTTGGCCGCGGGATGGATGCAGCGAGCATTACCGCGACGCAGGGATTGCAGATCAGCGCGGGGAACAACCTTTCGCTCGATCACACCACGGTGACCGCGGGCGGCGATGCGCTGCTTTCTGCCGGGCACGACCTCACGCTCGCGGGGCAGGGTGTCTCGGCGGGCGGCAGCCTGGCGCTTGCGGCGGGGAACGATCTGTCGCTGGAGTCGAGCCTTACGACGACGCATCCGTATCAGTGGAGCAGTTCGATTACGGGGACGCAGGCTGAGGGGTTGACGCTTATTGCGGGGAAGGATATCTCGCTGGTTGCAGGGAACAATCTGAACCTCTCGGCGACGACGGTTAAGGCAGGTGGCAACGCCGCACTTCAGGCAGGTAATGACCTGACCCTGGGCGCCGTGCAGAGCGGCACCCGCTGGAGCACGCAGACCCAGGGAAGCACCGTTGATGCGGGCGGATCGCTCGTGGTCCAGGCGGGCCACGATCTCAGCGCGCAGGCCAGTTCGCTCAATGCGGGCGGCGACATGGCCCTGCTGGCCGGTCACGACCTGTCGCTCACGGCGACCACGAACGGAACGTCGACCAAGACCACGCACGATGTGACGAGCCTCGATGCCGGTGGCAACCTGGCGGTGGCGGCAGGTCACGACGCCACACTCGAAGGCACCCAGATCAAGGCGGGCGGCGCCGCGGCATTGCAGGCTGGCAACGACCTGAACATGACGGCGGTGACAGATAGCCAGACGACCACGGCGAGCTGGAAAGAAGGCAAGAAGCACATCACCCAGACGACTACCGACGAGACGGTGCGTGGGGTGACGGTGGATGCCGGGACGGGCGTGCAGATCGCCGCAGGTCACGACGCCACGCTCGATGCGGCAACCATCGGCACGAAGGCTGGCGATCTCACCCTGGCGGCCGGACACGACCTGACGCTCAATGCCGAAGGCGAAACGCACGAGGTTGTTACCGATACCAAGAAAAAGAAGAGCGGTCTGCTCAGCAGCAAGACCACAGTCACCCATGACGACGTCTCGCAGACGTACGCCGTCGGCACCAGTCTGAGCGGCGACAATGTGCATCTGGTCGCGGGCAACGACCTCACGGCCACGGCTGCCAAGGTCGAAGCGAACGGCAACATCGCACTGTCCGCAGGCCATGACGTTAACTTGCTGGCCGGGGAGGACGTCTACGACGAGAGCCACAGCAGCGCCACGAAGCGTTCCGGCATGACTCGTGGTCTGCTACCGACCGACTGGAACTACGAAACCCAGGCCCGCAAGAACCTCGACACCAGCGAGGACCGCGTCGCCGTAGGCACGACGATCAGTGGCGATTCCGTCACGATCACGGCGAACCACGACGTCACGACCCAAGCCGCCCAGATCGCCGGCACCCATGATGTCACGCTCGCCGCCGGCCATGACCTGATCATCGGCACGGGCTTCAGCACGCATGCCGAAGGTCACGAACAGAGCGTATCGACCTCGGGCTTCATCCAGAATGGTCTGAGCGTCACCATCGGCAACCAGAAGCAGAAGAGCACGCTGGACGTCACCCAGGTCGACTCGACGGGGAGCCTCATCGGTAGCACCGATGGTCGGGTGACGCTGGCGGCGGGGCAGGATGTCCATATCACGGGCTCGGACGTGCTCAGCCATACGGGCACGTCGATCATCGGTCAGAACGTGACGATCGACGCCGGGCTTGGCTCGGTCGATACGCGGCAGACGCAGTCGGTGCATAGCGGGGGGATTAATGTTGGGCTTACCGGGGGCGTAGCCGATAGTGTGCAGGGCGCGTACGCGTCGGCGCACCGCGCGGGGCAGGTGGATGATGATCGGCTGAAGGCGTTGTATGCGGTTCAGGCTGGGGTGGATGCCTATGACGCTGCTTCGGGGATCAAGTCGGGTGCCGCTGCGGGTGATGGCGCGGGCGACGATGGCGCGGAAGGCACCGGGAAAGCAACGGGTATCAGCCTTCGCGTTGGCCTCGGAGCGAGTACGGCGAACAGTCATTCGACTACCCACGACGATACGACGGCGGGGAGCACAATCCGTAGCGATGGGGATGTCGCAATCGTTGCGACAAACGGAGACCTCAACGTCATTGGCAGCCAGATTTCCGGAAAGGACGTCGCCCTTGCTGCCACCGGCGACCTGAATCTTCTGAGTCAGCTCGAGGCGCACACGCAGAAGAGTAGCAGCGCGAATGCCAGCGGCGAGATCGGGCTGAGTGTCGGAAGCCAGACGGGCATCTATGTCACGGCTAGTGTCGGCAAGGGCATGGCGCACGGTAACGGCACAACGAATGCAAATACGTCTGTCACTGCTTCGGACACGCTGAGCATCGTCTCCGGTAACGACACCAATATTCTCGGCGCTCAAGCCAAGGGCGAGACCGTGGTAGCAGCGATTGGTGGCGACCTCAACATCGCCAGCCAGCAAGCTACGAATGACTATGCGAGTCAGTACTGGCAGGTGGGTGGCACCTATGTGTACGGCTACGGAAGCCAGGTCAGCATCGCTGTTGGTAAGACGACAAGCAATTACAAAAGCGTTGATGAAGTCAGTGGCATCGGAGCCGGAAACGGCGGGTACAGCATCTATGTCGGAGGGAACACCGACCTGAAGGGCGGCGTCATCGCAAGTTCTGCGGACGCAGCCAAGAACGCGCTGAGTACCGGGTCTCTCACGTACAGCGATATTGAAAACAAAGCGGACTACCACTCGGTCAGCGGTGGCATCTCCGCCGGAAGCGGAGGATTTTCAGGAAGCATCGGTCTGCCGCAGTCGAAAGACGCCAATAGCACGACTCGCGCTGGCATAGCAGAAGGGGCCATCGTCGTTCGCAATCAGCCGGACACCGACCTGAGTGGATTGGATCGCAAGCCGGATATCGATGCCGGTGGCCTAAATCCAATTTTCGACGCGAAGAAGGTCGCTGAGAAAGAAGAGCTCTTTCAAACGGCAGGTCAGCTCGGATATTCAGTCACCAAGACGGTCGTCAAGGATGAGCGTGAAGATGCGCATTCGCGCCTCGAGCAAGCGTCGGTGGCGTACCAGTCCGCATCCACCGACGATGAGAGAGCGGCTGCCTTGGCTATGCGCGATAGCGCGATGGCAGACATGAACCATTGGAGCGACGGCGGATCGTACAAGATCGCTGCAGACATTATGGTCGGCACCGTATCGGCCTATCTCGGGGGAGGTAACGTTGCGGGCGCAGCGGCGGGAGCATTGGCCGACGATCAGTTTCTGTCGGCGCTCAGTGCCGGATTCCATCGCAATGGCATTGACGCGGATGTAGCCGAGAAGAGTGGCTTGATGAGTCTTGCCGCCATCGGTTTGGGATACGGTGCTGGCACGTTGGTCGGCGGTGGCACTACCGGCACAGCGACGGCGAACGTCGCGCAAACCAATGGCTTCTACGACTATCGCGACGGTCGCGCGCAGGCCATGCAGTGGGGGCGCGATGCATTGGTGGCGGCCACGGGCGGCGACGATATGGTCGCGAAAGCCAAGTTGCGCCTGATGGACGAGGCCATGAAGGCTGGCGCAGACCCAGGGGCACTGGCCGCTATACAGACGGTGCCTGGTATTGAAGCGAACCTGGATGGTATGGCAGTCATTGAAGCCACATCCATGCACGAGTTCAACGACAGGTCGTTCAAGGACCTCACCGACGCGGAAAAAGCACAAGTCCTTACGACTATCGCGGGTTCGGTCACGGTTGGCTCCGTCGAAAACCTGGCTACAGGATCAGTGGAAGACGCAGCTCCCGTGTCGGCACAGGAAAGGACGGCGGGTGAGATCAGTGGCAGCATTCGTCAGGCTGCTGGCGTAGCACTGACAGGCGTCGTTTCCAACGGTGAAATGGGCGTTGAGAAGGCCGTCAACTGGATTGGCGCAGACAATGCAGAGGCACTGGGCTACATGGTGGCAGTCGCCACTGGCGGTCCAGCCAAGTTCGGGATTGGCCTCGTGCTCGACAAGTCGGGTATCACAGGCCAGATTCAGGCGGTCAAACAGGAGTACCTGGTCGACCCAACGGCGCAGTGGATCGGTACGTACGGATTCGCAGCGCAGACTCCTGAGCAACTGGGAGTGGTGCATCCTGCGTCGAATGTCATCGCTTCTGTCGCAGTGGATACCAGTTTGTCCGTGATCGGCGGCGCCATTAAGGATACGGCGAAGTCGATCGTTGCGCAGTCGAGCGGGTTCTCGGATAAGGTGCAGGACGCTGACAACGCTATTGCCAGCATCGGATCTTCGCACATGGATGGTGACGCGAGTTCCGCCGATACGCTCGGAGGCGCTCATCGTGATACGAGCAAACCAGTTAACGACGGATTTGACTCACATCATTGTCCGGCGAAGTCTTGCTATGCTGGATCACTCGTGAGTAGCCAAGACGGCCCGGCAATAAAGATGGACCCCGCTGACCATACCAAGACTGCTAGCTACGGGCCGGGTGCGTCGGCTCAAGCGTACAGAGCAAAACAGCAAGAGCTCATCAGCGAAGGGAAGCTTAGTGAGGCTATTCAGATGGATGTCGACGACATACATGCAAAATTCGGAAGCAAGTACGATTCGAATATTCAGCAAATGCTTGATTACGCGAAAACATTAAATCCTGAAGATTTTAAAAAGTAAGGCCGTTTATGATTTTTCATTATGAGAAAACAATTCTACTCGGATTCTATTCCGGGCAGACGCGATCGGATATCCAGGTCCTCTTCGGGGAACGGCCCTTTCAGTTCATGAAGTCGATCTTCAGCGAGAGCCTGACTGATGTCTACTGTAAGGATTCTGTGCATGCTCACTTCGACGCGAATGACGTTCTTCAGGGCATCGAGATCATGCGGCCAAACGAGTTTATTTGCTTTGGAAGGAACGTGCTTGGAGTGAAGGCAGCTGACATCGCAGGGTGGCTGTTGGAGAGAGATTCGTCATTGAATGAAGACGATCTAGGCTACACGCTGAATGGAGGGCGCGTCGTGCTCTATGTTCCCGAGAAAGGGGATCATCCGGACGTGCTTGTAAAGGACGTATACGTCGACTTCGGTGTTTCGGCTAGTGGCTCTTGTGAGTAACTAACTACGGCGAGGAGTGGTGAGGCATCCCAGTTATGCCTCATGAAGAAATGATCAATGACTCTGACGTTAAAGGACTGCAGGAATTCTTTCTTTCGGGCGTGCTTGTTGGAATAGGGTCGCTTGTCCTCCACTTTTCTGGGGAAGCGCAGATCATAATTTCGTGTCCATTTAGGATGGAAGGTGAGCAGGGGAGTAGAGTTCGGCCATGGGGAAGATCCTTATACAAGTCTTTTGATGTTCAAGTGTCTGAATGACGATGTAGTCGGATCGTCAGTAGAGGATGGTCACAGTTTGAGGCTGAACTTCCGTAGTGGGATCATCATGAGCATACTTCCAGCCCACGTTGGGCTTGAGTCGTACGTGGTTTGCATCGGAGGTCAGGTTATTTCCGTTTCCTGAGCGTTGCGCATCGGCAGATTGCTCGGCCATCAAGGCATGCTTGACCTCTTGATCGGAACGTTTAGTGCCTTAGGTCGGTGGATCGATCTGGTAGTTATGTCACCGGATTCAAACTTCTCCGGGAACAAGGCGGTTCGATGATTTCACAAAGAATGGTGCTGCGATGAGCGTAGTCATTTTCGAGTTCGCGAAGTCGTTCGTAGCGGGCAGATTGCAAGCAGCCGTATTTTCTGACGCATATATCGAGCTTTGGAAGATAGAGCGAGACGGACACACTCTTCTGGATGACGCGGAGGGCCTTTCCGTGCGCTATAGCGAGCGACTGGCAGAAGCAGGCATCGAACCGTCTGTCGGCAGTAAAGGAGATAGCTACGATAACGCGCTGGCTGAAACCATCAATGGCCTTTACAAAGCCGAGGTCATCCATCGCCGAACGGTGTGGAAGACCAAGGAATCAGTGGAGCTGGCTACCCTGACATGGGTCGCATGGTTCAACGAGCATCGATTGTTAGCGCCGATTGGGTATATCCCTCCCGCAGAGGCTGAAGCAAATTACTATCGGAACATCGCCGAGCAGGCCGCGCTAGCAGCCTGACTTAAACCAAACGGCCTCCGCAGAACCCGGGGCGCTTCAGTGCGTAAGCTTCCCCAATAGGTAGACACACAAGAACTAGAACTTCTGGCATCTTTCCCTCCGGAGGATCCATGAAGAAATCAAAGTTCACCGAGACGCAGATTGTCTCCATTCTCAAGCAAGCCGATGCAGGCGTGCCGATCAAGGATATCTGCCGACAGGCAGCGATCAGCTCGGCGACGTACTACCAGTGGAAGAGTAAATACGGTGGCATGGAAGCGTCGGATTTGAAGCGGGTCAAGGAGCTGGAGGCGGAGAATTCCCAGCTCAAGCGGATGTACGCGGAACTGGCGTTGGACAACGTCGCGATGAAGGACCTGATTGCAAAAAAACTCTAGGGCCGGCGCGCAAGCGTGAGGCGGTGCAGTACCTCATCGAGGTGCATGCGCGCCCGCTCCGCCGGTCCTGTGAATGCGTCGGGCTTTCTCGCGCCGCGTATTACCGGCCGCCGGCTGACCCCGCGGTACGTGATGCGGAGCTGATCGCGGCCTTGTCCAAGGTGGTCGAGGACCGACCCAGTCGCGGCTTCTGGAAGTGCTGCGCCATCCTGCGGCGCACGCGTCCGGACTGGAATCCGAAGCGAATATACCGAGTCTACAAAGCGATGAAGCTCAACCTTCGACGTGCTGCGCGACGGCGGCTTCCCAAGCGCGAGCGGGTCGCGCTCTACGTGCCAAGGCATCCGGACACTGTCTGGTCGATGGACTTCATGAGCGACGCGCTGGCGTGCGGCCGACGCTTCCGCACCTTCAATGTCGTCGACGACTTCAATCGGGAAGCCTTGCACATCGAGGTCGATACCTCGATCACATCGGCCCGGCTGGTGCGCATCTTCGAGCAGATCAAGCGCGACCACGGATTGCCGCAGGTGATTCGCTCGGACAACGGCCCGGAGTTCCTGGGCGAGAATTTCGTTCAATGGCTCAAGGTTAACGGCGTGGCCTTGCGATACATCCAGCCAGGCAAGCCCAACCAGAACGCGTACATTGAGCGGTTCAATCGAACCTTCCGCGAGGAAGTCCTCGATCAACACCTCTTCGCTCGCCTCGAAGACGTACGCGAAGCAGCGCACTGGTGGATCATCGACTACAACGAGCAACGACCGCACGCCTCGTTGGGCAACATGACACCCAGCGAGTACCGTCAACAAGCCGCCTGATGCTCTAGTTTTGAAATGTCTGCTTGACGGGGAAGCTTACGAATGACCCCGTCGCGCATTGTTAACCCCCAGCAGGTTTACTCATCTCTGAAAACTAGCGCGGACGCAGTGGCCGGATTTACTGAGTACTCACTCTCCGGTAAGAATCGCAATGCATCGGATATCCAGTCGCGCGAAGTTCAGGTTGCGGTGCCCCACATCACAAAAGACTTGCAATAGGCACAGATAAAGCGTGCTGTAGACTATGAAGCCGCAGTAGAGCGAATGTTGGCGAATTCACGATCCACGCCGCATATAACGTGCTTAACGAAGCCTCTCTTCTTCGTTGGGAAGTCATATGTCTCGGGCTGGCCGGCGTGCCCGGATGCTCTGACAAGTTGGCGATATCCGACGTTGCATCTTTCGCTGTGGGCAGGCTGGAATTTGTGGATATGTCGAGCCCACAGTTGGCTCGTGTTGTCGTGTTGTCGCGTTCCCGAGGCGAAACCGCGTGGTCAACATCGCGAGCGGCCCGAGTCTAGTGTCGGAGTGCCTGAAAAAAGGTCGACGTCAGTCTAAATCAAATCCAGCCCTTCGCGATCTGCTTTCATCTACACCTAGCAAGAGCCGATCGCAAGCCGTCGCCGAGGGCCACATCGGTGGAGGATGTCGCCAATTCGACATACTCAGAAGGCAATACACCATCGCCACTCCATGCCTTCAGCTTCACGTGAACACTCGGCCTGAGTATTATCAGGCCATCCTGACTTCGTACGGAGCACGTGACCATTTTTTTGTAGATAGCAACTTCCGTCCTGCCGCCGAAACGTTCGATGGCGCGCTCAGTCCACGCTTGATTGACCTGCCTTGAATGTTCGCCATCGAAGAAAACAGGGTACTCCTCCATCGTTATCCACCGACTCGCTTCTAAAGCTCTACGTAACGAGTCGCCGAGGATGGACTCAGGCACATCAAGACCATGGAATTCGCACACACCACCAGGATCCCTCCCCATCAGGCCACGCCCCGAATAGGTCTCGACGCAAATGAACCTTTCATTCATGGAGACGCTTGCGGCCTTGGACTCTTTCAACATCTTCTCACTCCCCAGCTACGACCTTGACATTCAACGTCACGCCCTTCGTTGCCACGTATCCCCGTCGAGCAGTTGCGCGCAGGTATGCGCGGATATGTTATCGAGGTTTATAGCTCGCCAGTCGAAGGTTACGAGGTCGAGTTTTCAGACGGGCAAGGGCAGACGATTGCACTCCTTTCGCTGTCCGCATCTCAACTCCGAGTCATTGACACGTAGAAACGAGCGACTACGATCAGGCGACACCGAGCCGGTCGAGTAAAGCTGAGTCAGCTAACTGCAAATATCGCGAGCCTTCCGGATCGGGAAAATGTCGTCTTCGAGATGTGGCAAGGTCCTCGACAGCTGGCCGAGGTATCTCGCGAGCCGTGAAGAGCCTCAAGATCGACATCTACCCAGCTATCGACGGCGGCACATGGAGCCTCGAGCTTGAGCCCTTGATATCTCTCCTGAACCAGGCGGTTGCGAACCTCGCTAGCACCACCCCCTAAAGCTTTTCCCCCCAAGGCCGATAAGACCATCGAACGAACCCCCGGGCGACACGCGCCCAGGGCCGAACCGGTATCGGACGATGGCGAAGAAATCCTCCAAAGACGCAACGCGGGCGCCCCTGGCGCTCGACGCGGACCTGCGTATCGCCGCGGCCCCGGCCTTGCGCGATACCCTGCTCAAGGCGCTGGCCGCCGGCGATGCCGTCGAACTCGACGGTACCGCGGTGGCCCAGGTGGACACGTCGGCCCTGCAGCTGCTCGCGGCGTTTTCCCGCGATGCGCGTGCGGCCGGGCTTCCCGTGACCTGGACCGGTGCCAGCGACAGCCTTCAGCGCGGCGTGGCCGTGCTGGGCCTTGACTCATTGATTGAACTGCCGGCTCGCGCCGGCGTGAACTGAAGGTGCTCCGATGGCTAAGATTCTTGCGGTAGACGATTCGGCTTCCATGCGCAGCATGGTGGCCTTCACCCTTCGCGGCGCCGGCCACGATGTCGAAGAGGCCGACAACGGCCAGGCGGCACTCGATTCGGCAGCCGTGCACAAGTTCGACCTGATCCTGGCCGACGTGAACATGCCGGTTATGGATGGCATCACGATGGTTCGCGAGATCCGCACCCGTGCGGACTACCGCGGCATCCCCATCCTCATGCTCACCACCGAGTCGAACCCGGAAAAGAAGATGGAAGGCAAGGCGGCCGGTGCGACGGGCTGGCTGGTCAAGCCGTTCGATCCGGACCAGCTCCTGGCCACGGTCAACCGCGTCCTCGGCTGATCCCAGCCGCGTCTGTTTCCACCTCAGTGTTCCGGTAATTCCAGGGTCTCCCCATGTCCAAAGTCGATCTGGCGCAATTCCACAAGGCGTTTTACGAGGAGAGCCTCGATGGTCTCGACGCCATGGAGCAGGCCCTGCTCGCCCTGGACGAGGGCGCCGAGGATCCGGAGCTGATCAACGTGGTGTTCCGTGCCGCCCACTCGATCAAGGGCGGTGCGGCCACGTTCGGTTTCACCGAGGTCGCCGCCTTCACCCACGTCGCCGAGAACCTGATGGACGAGGTCCGCAGCGGCCGCCGTCCGATGGCGAAGGCCGTGGTGGAACTGTTGCTGCGATCGGGCGACACCGTGCGCGACATGCTTTCCCTGTCGATGACCGGTCAGCCGGCCGCCACGGCGGAAAGCCAGGCCCTCTTGGCCGAGCTCTCGGCCATGGTCTCCGGCGTTGCGGTGGCTCCCGTGGCAGCCGCGAAGGCTGCCGCACCGGCCGAGGCGGTCGAAGGCTGGGATATCGCCTTCCGTCCCTTCGATTACCTGCTGAAGTCCGGCAACGATCCGGCGCGCATGTTCCGCGAACTCGAGGCCCTCGGCCCCCTCGCGGTCACCTGCGACGCCAGCAAGCTTCCCGCGCTGGCCGACATGGACGCCGAGTCGTCCTACCTCGGCTGGACGCTGCGCCTCGACGCCGGTGCCAAGCGCGCCGCTGTCGAAGGTGTGTTCGATTGGGTGGACGGCGATTGCGATCTGACGGTCACGCCGCGCCTTGCCGCTCCGGCGCCGGTCGCCGAGGTTGCCGTGGCTGCTCCTGTGGCCGCCGCCGGCCCGCGTGCCGTGCGCGATCCCGCTGCCAACAGTGAGTCGAGCTCGGTCCGCGTCGGCATCGAAAAGATCGACACGCTGATCAACCTCGTCGGCGAGCTGGTCATCACCCAGTCCATGCTCAGCCAGTTCAACGACGGCGTCGATGCCTCGCAGCTTGAAATGCTTCGCCATGGCTTGGCCCAGCTCGGCCGCCATACGCGCGAGCTGCAGGAAAGCGTTATGAGCATCCGCATGCTGCCGATCAGCACGGTGTTCAACCGATTCCCGCGCCTGGTCCGCGACCTGGCGCAGAAGCTCGACAAGAAGGTCGTGCTCGACATGCGCGGCGAGACCACGGAGCTCGACAAAACCGTGCTCGAGAAGATCGGCGATCCGCTGGTCCATCTGGTCCGCAACGCGATCGACCATGGCCTGGAAATGCCGGACAAGCGCCTCGCCGCAGGCAAGGGCGACACCGGCACCCTGCGTCTGGAAGCCTTCCATCGCGGCGGTTCGATCGTCGTCGAAGTGGCCGACAACGGCGCCGGCCTCAATCGCGACGCCATCGTGGCAAAGGCGATCCAGCGCGGCATCATCGCCACCGGCGAAGGGATGTCCGACGAGGCTGTAAGCGACCTGATCTTCGAGGCGGGCTTCTCCACCGCCGCAGCGACTACGGACCTTTCCGGTCGTGGTGTGGGCATGGACGTGGTTCGTCGCAATGTCATGGACCTGGGCGGCACCGTCGCCATTCGCAGCGTGCAGGGCAGTGGCACCACGTTCACCATCACTTTGCCGCTGACGCTCGCCATCATCGACGGCCTCACCGCCGCGGTGGGCGAGGAAATCTACATCGTGCCGCTCGTGTCCATCATCGAGTCGGTGCAGGTCAAGCCGGATACCGTCCGCAGCGTGGCCGGCGGTGGCGAGCTGTTCCGCTTCCGCGACAACTGGATGCCGATCGTCCGCCTGTTCGACGTGTTCGGCTGTGCCGGGCAGCGTCGCGCGGTGGACGAAGGCATCGTGATCGTCGTGGAAGGCGAGGGCACCCGTATCGGCCTGTTCGTCGACGAACTGATCGGCCAGCAGCAGGCGGTCGTGAAGTCGCTCGAAGCCAACTACCGTCGCGTGACCGGTATCTCCGGCGCGACCATCCTCGCCGATGGCTCCGTCGCGCTTATCGCCGACGTCACCGGCCTGGTCCGCATGCAGGCGCGCCGCAAAGCCGCCTGATTGCCAGGACCCCTTTCTGGAGGGGCCCTGCTCTGTGTGGGCTCTGCTCTGTGTGGGAGCCGCTTCAGCGGCGATAGGGCGCTAGCCGCAACCCGGCCCGCTGCCGCGGGATCGCCGATGAATCGGCTCCCACAAGGGTATGGCAAGGGCGTGGCAAAGCCCCATCCCCTGAGCAATTTTCGACAGATTTGCCCTCAAGAACCCACCGCGATGGCCGATACCCCAAGGGAAGGGGTCCCGAACCGCCGATCCGATCCGCCGTGGGAACGACATGAACCAGCAAGCCAGCTCCGCCACCGCCGTGCCTGAAGAGGCCGCGCAGTACCTCACCGTGAACCTCGGCAACGAGGAATATGGCGTCGATATCCTCGCCGTCCGCGAAATTCGCGGCTGGACGCCGGTGACCCGCATTCCCCAGGCGCCCGGCTATGTGCTCGGCGTGCTCAACCTGCGCGGTGCCATCGTGCCCGTGCTCGACCTGCGCCTGCGCTTCGGCCTGGCACGTGAGGAATACACCGCCACCACCGTCACGGTCATCGTGATGGTCAACGGCCGCCAGTTCGGCATCGTGGTCGATGCCGTGTCCGACGTGGTCGAGGTCGCCCCGGGCGACATCCGCCCGGTCCCCGACATGGGTACCACCGTCGACACCGAATACCTGAAAGGACTCACGTCCGTCGCCGAGCGCATGGTGCTTTTGCTCGACGTCGATCGCCTGCTCCAGCCGCAGGACGCACAGATGCTGGAGGCCGCTTTGGCCTCCACGGATGTCAAAGCCGTCGCCTGAGCGTAACGAACGCCGCGTAGCCCTAGCCGCACTTTGCTGATTGGAACCGTGATGAAGAAGTTCAAGTTCAAAGTACCCGCCCTGACCGTTCGCGGCCGCCTCTACGGCGTGCTCGGTTTGCTCACGCTCATGCTCCTGGGTGGTGCGGCCGTCGGCCTGGGTGCGATGCACTTCCAGAACGAAGGCATGCGCCAGATCTACGAGGAAGAGCTTGCTCCCACCGAGACCCTGAGCCGCATCAATACCGACTCGCTGATGTCCTTTGTGGTTCTCGGCGAAGCCGCCAGCAAGGTCAGCAACAAGGACGCGGTGAAGCAGAAGGTCGCCGAGTTCCAGAAGTACCAGGACGAGATGAACAAGCTGAAGGCTGACTTCGTCAAGGTACCGATGTCGGCCGACGTCAAGAAGCTCTACGACAAGTGGCAGTCCACAAACGCCGACTACGACCAGGCCAAGTCGGACATGGTCGACGCCCTGAATCAGGGTGACGAAGGTTCCAGCGACGTGCTCGAACTGCAGGTTCGCCCGCTTCTGATGGACCGCCAGACCCAGCTCGGCAAGCTCATCGAAGCCAAGCGCGACGAAGCCTCGGCCATCTACGCCAAGGAAACCGCGCAGTACCAGACGGTTCGCGCACTCAGCATCGGTTCGCTGGCCATCGGCCTGTTTATCTGCCTGCTGATCGGTGTGCTGGTTGTTCGCTCCATCATCCGCACGCTGTCGCACACCGTGTCGGTCGCGCACCAGATCGCCGAAGGCAAGCTCGGGCACGATATCCAGGTCACGCGTAGCGACGAACTCGGTCAGTTGCAGGAAGCCTTCCGCGCCATGGACGAGCGCCTCAGCGCGATCGTCGGCGAAGTGCGCCACGGTTCGGGTTCGGTCAGCACCGCCGCGCAGCAGATCTCGCGCGGCAACGACGACCTCTCGCAGCGTACGCAGGAACAGGCCTCCAGCCTGGAAGAGACCGCCTCGTCGATGGAGGAAATGACCTCCACCGTGAAGCAGAACGCCGAGAATGCCAGCCACGCCAACCAGCTGGCCCGCGGCGCCCGCGAGCAGGCCGAGCGCGGTGGCGAAGTCGTCGCGCAGACCGTGGTCGCCATGCGCGAGATCAACAGCTCCAGCAAGAAGATTTCCGACATCGTCAGCCTCATCGACGAAATCGCCTTCCAGACCAACCTGCTCGCGCTGAACGCGGCGGTGGAAGCGGCACGTGCCGGTGAGCAGGGTCGCGGCTTCGCCGTGGTCGCTACCGAGGTGCGTAACCTGGCCCAGCGTTCGGCCGGTGCTGCGAAGGAGATCAAGGGTCTCATCAACGACAGCGCGGGCAAGGTCAAGGCCGGTTCCGAGCTGGTCGACCAGTCGGGCAAGGCACTCGCCGAGATCGTCGAGAGCGTGAAGAAGGTGACGGACATCGTCGCCGAGATCGCTGCCGCCAGCTCGGAGCAGTCGGCCGGTATCGACCAGGTCAACCACGCCGTGCTGCAGATGGACGAAATGACCCAGCAGAACGCCGCGCTGGTCGAAGAGTCCGCCGCTGCCGCCCGCGCCATGCACGAGCAGGCCAACGAGCTGAGCCGCCAGGTGTCGTTCTTCCAGATCACCGGCCAGGCTTCCAACACGCCGGCCGCGAAGGCGCCGCGCAAGGATGCCGCCCGCGAAGAAATGGAAACCGTGTTCGCCGCCGTGCGCAGCACGCCAGCGCCGCGTGCCCAGCGTCCGGTCGAGTCTGCCGCTGACGCCGGTGTGTGGAAGGAGTTCTGATCGATGAACGCGCTCGTCAACAACGGCGATGCCGTCGGGCTGGCGGGCGCGACGGGGCCGAATCTCGGCGAGAAAGAGTTCGGTTTCCTGCGTGAGTTCGTGCTGCAGCATTGCGGTATCTCGCTGGGCGATCACAAGCGGCAGCTGGTCCAGGGTCGCTTGCTTCGCCGGCTACGCGCGCTGAATCTTTCGGGTTTCGAGGCGTATTGCGACCTGCTGCGCCGCGATCCCGAGTCGGAACTCGGCGAGCTGGCCAGCTGTATCAGCACCAACGTCACCTCGTTCTTCCGCGAGATGCACCACTACGACATGCTGGTCGACGAGCTGCTCCCGCGCTGGCTGGCGGAGAAGCGCGGCGGTCGGCTTCGTATCTGGTCGGCGGGTTGCTCCACTGGCGAAGAGCCGTACGCGATCGCGATGGTGCTGGCGGAAGCCATCGAGCGGACAGGTCTTCAGATCGACGCGAAGATCCTCGCCACCGACCTGTCACCGCAGGCGCTCGAAGCAGCGCGCAAAGGTGTGTATCCGGTGGATCGCCTCGGTGGCGTGAGCGACGCCCGTCGCAAGCGCTGGTTCCTGCGCGGTGAAGGCTCGTTCGATGGCTTCGTGCAGGTGCATCCGCGTCTACGCGAACTGGTCGCCATCCAGCCGTTGAACCTGCTGCACGAGTGGCCGATGCAGGGCAAGTTCGACGCCATTTTCTGCCGCAACGTCGTCATCTATTTCGACAAGCCGACCAAACAGCGCCTGTTCTCCCGTTATGCCGGCATGCTGGAAAGCCGCGGCTACCTGTTCCTGGGGCACTCGGAGTCCATGTACGGACTGTCCGAGGACTTCGATCTGATCGGCCGAACGGTCTACCGGAAACGCACATGAGCGACACGTTCGTCGCGCAGCCGAGAACCTTCATCGGCTTCGATCCGAAAAGCGTGCTGCCCGGGTTCGAGCACGTCCGCCGCTTCTGGGATCCTGCCCAGGAAGTGGTCACGGTAAAGATCCTGCCGGGCGAGTACTACGTGAGCACCCAGGAAGAGATGATCTCGACCGTGTTGGGTTCCTGCGTTTCGGCCTGTGTGCGCGATGCCCGTCGTCGCATCGGCGGCATGAATCATTTCATGTTGCCGGAACCGGCCGGCGACCGCGACAGCTGGACCTCCACGGTCGGCCGTGCGGCGCGATATGGCAACGATGCGATGGAGCAGCTGATCAACTCCATTCTCAAGGCCGGTGGTCGTCGCGACGATCTGGAAGTGAAGATTTTCGGCGGTGGACGCGTGCTGGCGACGATGACCGATATCGGCCAGCGCAACATCACCTTCGTCCAGCGCTATATCGCGACCGAGAACCTGAAGCTCTGCGCCGCGGATGTGGGCGATATCTACCCGCGCCAGGTGCAGTTCTTCCCGGTCAGCGGCAAGGTGCGCGTGCGCCAGTTGCGCGCCACGCACGACAACAATCTGGCCGATCGCGAGAAACGATACCTCAAGCGATTGGCTGACGATCCGATAAAGGGAGAGGTGGAGCTTTTTTGACGCTCGTCGTCAGTCGTTCCCCCTTACTCATTCCGCCACCCGAGTCGCTAGCGCCCATGCAGAAAGTACGCGTCCTTATCGTCGACGATTCGGCCCTGGTCCGAAAGGTGCTGACGACCATGCTCGAGTCCGATCCGGGCATCGAAGTGGTTGGCACGGCCGCGGATCCGCTGATCGCCCGCGAGAAGATCAAGCTGCTCAATCCCGACGTGCTGACGCTGGACGTCGAGATGCCGCGCATGGACGGCCTGACCTTCCTCGACAACCTGATGCGCCTGCGTCCGATGCCGGTGGTCATGGTCTCGACGCTGACGGAGCGGGGCGCCGACGTGACCCTGCGCGCGCTCGAGCTCGGCGCTGTGGACTTCTTCACCAAGCCGCCGGCGGACCTCGCCAACACCTTCATGGACCACGCGCCGGAGATCTGCGCCAAGGTGCGCCTCGCGGCGGGCGCCAGGCCGCGTGAGCGCGCGTCGGTCAGTAAGCTGGATGTCGCCCCGCGCCTCTCTGCCGACGCCGTGCTGCCGCGCGCACAGACGGCGGGAACGCGCGGTGGTACGCGCATCATCGCCATCGGTGCCTCCACCGGCGGTACCGAGGCGATTCGCGTGGTGCTCGAGGCGATGCCGCCTACGGCACCGCCGATCGTGATTACTCAGCACATTCCCGCGGCTTTCAGCGGTCCGTTCGCGGCGCGCATGGATTCCTGCTCCGCCATGCGCGTGATGGAGGCCCGTGATGGCCAGCCCATCCAGGCCGGTCATGCTTATATCGCCCCCGGTAGCCAGCACCTGCTGGTGATGTGGGACGGCGCGAAGCATGTCTGCCGCCTGCACGACGGTCCGCCAGTCAATCGTCACAAGCCCGCCGTGGACGTGCTGTTCCGTTCCATGGTCGCCAGTGTCGGAGCCGCTGCCATCGGTGTACTGCTCACCGGCATGGGTGACGACGGCGCTCGCGGCCTCGGCGAACTGAAGGAAATCGGCGCGCCGACCCTGGTCCAGGACGAAGCCAGCTCGGTGGTCTGGGGTATGCCCGGCGCCGCCTGGAAAGCCGGCGCCGCCGACGAAATGCTTCCGCTCGACGCGATCGCAGCGCGCTTGCTCGCGCTCGCCCATACACCTGTTTCCGCCGCCGCCTCGCGCGTCGGCACCTGATAGCGAGACGTCATCATGCTCATCCCGAAGAACGACCGAAGCATCGGCTTTGCCGCCAGTGCCATCGCCCTGGTCCTGGTGCTGGTGTTCCACTCGGCCTGGGTCTCCCCGGTCGTGGTGGCGCTCCTGACCGCGACCTGGATCGCGATCAGCCTGCGCCAGGCTGCGCTGCCGGACGTGGAAGTGGTGCTGCATTCCCCGTCCGCGCGGACGAGGCATCGGTACGCGAGGCGATGGAAGATGTGCGTAGCGCCATCGTCGACGAGCTCGGCCACGCCAGCCGCGAACTGCACCAGGCACTCGATCTGGTGCGTGACGCCGTTGCCGAACTCGGCGGTGGCTTCAACGGCCTGTCGCACAAGACCGGCAAGCAGCAGAAGCTGCTCACCGAGATCATCGAGAGCGGCGGCAATGGCATCTCGGTGCAGGACTTCGCCTCCCGCACGGCCGGCCTGCTCGAACACTTCGTCGGCCTCATCGTGCAGCTCTCGCGCGAGAGCCTGCGCATCGTCTACCGCATCGACGGCATGGCCAAGGAAATGGACGCCGTCTTCGCGCTGCTGAAGAACGTCAACACGATTGCCGAAGAAACCAACTTGCTGGCGCTGAACGCGGCGATCGAAGCGGCGCGTGCCGGTGAGTCAGGTCGTGGCTTCGCGGTGGTTGCCGGTGAGATCCGTAACCTCGCGCAGCACAGCAACCAGTTCAACGAGAAGATCGGCACCCACGTCGAGCGTTCGCGTACGGCGATGGAGCAGCTGCGCGAGCTGGTCGGCCACATGGCCTCGCAGGACATGAACGTGGCGCTTTCGGCCAAGGGCGATATCGACCGCATGATGTCGACGATCACCGAATCCAACGCGCGCACCAGCGCCGCCGCCGACGAAGCTGCCTCCATCAACCGTGGTCTCGGCAACGACGTTTCCACCACCATCCGCTCGCTTCAGTTCGAAGACATCCTCAGCCAGCTGCTGCACCAGACGCGCTCGCGCCTGGTCGAGCTGCAGGAGATCACCGCCGACTGCACCCGCGATATCGAAGAACTCGCGTGCGCGCCGGCCGATCCGGCCGAACTTGGCGCCCGCGCCCAGCGCGTCCGCTCGCGCCTGGCCGAGCAGCGTGAGCGTGCCCGCCTGCGTTCGCGTGGTCCCGCCCTCCAGCAGTCCATGGCTGCTGGTGACATCGATCTGTTTTAAGGGAAGCCACCATGTCCATTAACGTGCACAACGATACCGAACACGGCTGCCTGACCCTTCACCTGGGCGAGCGCTTCGACTTCTCCATCCACCGCGCCTTCCACGATGCCTGCCTGGGCGATGTGGTGGCCTCGCGCAGCTACGTGCTCGACCTTGAGCAGGTCACCGGCATGGATAGTTCCGCGCTGGGCATGCTGATGCTCCTGCGCGAACACGCCGGCGGCGACCGCGCTGAGATCCGCATCGTCAATGCGAGCGCCGACCTGCGTAACACCCTGCGCATTGCCGGGTTCGACAAGCTGTTCACCGTGCACTGATCGTCGCCGGTTCCAGTTCGCAAGAAACGCCTCGGCTTCCGGGGCGTTTTTTTTGGTTCTGTTTGCACCACAACATGGCTCGCCTTCTGCCATGTGGGAGCCGCTTCAGCGGCGATGCCCGTTAGCCGCACACTTGGGCGTCTCGCGAGGAGACCTTGGTGCCCACCCTCGCTGCTCAAACAGTCCTCCGCGTTTCGTACCGGAAGGCCGCTACCGCGGCTCATGTACTTATTTGGCCTACGGCCGCTCCACTTGTCCGGAACTCGCATCGAGGGTGGGCACCGAAGGCTCTGCGCCGCTCCGCCTGCGCCTGCCGCGGCGTGATCCGCTTTGAATTCCTCAGGGCCTTGCCAATGTGTCGCCTACACGAGCGTTTTACGCACATTTCGCACTTCATTCGATCCATATTCACGGCGCTGCGACGCGCCTGAACAGATGGCCGAAAACGCTCTACGTATTCCTACTTAGTGGCCTTTTTTGCGTACTAGAAAAGGGGGCGTGGGCGTTTTATGGATCCACGGTTGTGACGTGGGTCACATTCGATGTATCGCTCCCACAGGCAGGGGGCACTACCCAGAACGCCATGCGTTCGAGGAGTGAGTCGTGAGCGAACTCAAGTTCAGCAAGGTCTTTACCCGTACCCTTCTGGTCAGCTGCATCCTGGCCGCTTCGGTTTCTATGGCCGCGTGCAGCGGACACGGTTCGACCCATTCGGGCGGTGGTTCCGGTGGCACGGTGAACCCCGGCGGCGCCGGCGGTTCGGGTGATACGGGCGGCGGCACGGGCGGGACCGGTGGTGGCGATAGCGGCGGCACGGGCGGATCGGGCGGATCGGGCTCCGGCGGCGGCGGAACAGGCGGTACCGGTGGTGGCGACGGTGGTGGCACCGGCGGAACTGGCGGCACGGGCGGCGGCGGGACAGGTGGCACCGGCGGCGGTGGCGATGGTGGCGGCACCGGCGGTGGCGGAACGGGCGGCGGTGGCACGGGTGGTGGCGGCACCGGCGGTACGGGCGCTGCGGCTCCTTCCAACGCAGTCGGCGCCATCGCGACCGGCGCGGGCAACATCGTCTCTACCCTGGGCGGCACGGTCTCCGGTATCGGTGCACAGCTCCCGGCGGTGACCCTGCTCGGTGGAACCAATGGTCTGACGCCGGCGCTGGGCAACACCGTGGGCGACATCGGCAACGCGGTCACCGCGCTCGGTGACGGTCTCGCTGGCGGCGTCGGCCAGATCGGTAACATCGCCAATCCTGTCGGCACCACGACGAGCAGCCTCGACAACGTGGTGATCGATGTCGGTACTGGCGTCAAGGATCTCGGCACGGGCGTTGGCGGTATCGGTGCATCGACGCCGATCAATCCGATCACCTCTGGCCTGGGTGATGTCGTCACCAAGGTTGGCGGCGGCGTCGAGGGCATTGGCACGCAGCTGGGTGCCGCTCTCGGTTCGGCGCAGGCTAATGCGCTGACCCAGGCCGTCAGTAATGTCATCACGCCGGTGGCTGCATCGCTTGGCTCCACGGCATCGCCGGTCGCATCCACGAACCTCGTCGCTGCCACGGGCATGGCGGGAAGCGGCATCACCGGTGGCCTCAGCACGGGCGTGAATTCGCTCGCGACGGACATCAAGGGCGTGCAGGCGCCGGGTGCCCTGGGTGGCCTGTCGCAGCCGGTGGGTAACACGCTTGCCAGCGCCGCTGGTTCGTTGAACATGGCCAGCGTGACGCTTGGCACGGGTCTCGGTTCAGCAGGCGCCGTCGGCGCGGCACCGGTGACGAAGACGTTGGACGGCAGTGCCAATCTGGTCAGCAGCGTCGCTCCCGTCGTCAGCTCGCTTGGCACCGGTGGCCTCAGCGGCCTCGCTCCGGCGACCAACGCCGTGGCAAGCGTCGTGAACAACGTGGGTACCGGCGTCGGTAACGTCGTCAGCAGCCCGGCGATCGCGCCGGTGACGAACACGTTGAACACCGTGGTCAACAACGTCGCTTCCGCGACCGGGCTCTCCTCGACCACCGGCGCCGGCAGCAACAACGGTGCAGGCGCGGATCCGGTGAGCAGCCTGCTGGGCCGCCTGAAGGATCTCGGCAAGGGCAACCACGGCCTGTAATGCGATCGAAGCGGGCGGTGGCGACACCGCCCGCGTTCCGTTGTTCTTCGATTAGTCATCGTTCGTAGGGGGAGTTCATGAACCGATGGCTCGGCTGCCTGCTAGGCATGACCGTCGTGTGTTCCACCCAGGCGCAGGTTCGTGCGCCGGCCAATCCACTGCAGACCCTGCCGCGCACCGAGACGCCCAAGGAAGCGCCTTCGGTCACGGTAAACGTTCAGGCGCCTAACCCGGCGCTGGAAGCCCTGCTCGCCAGCCACCTCACGCCGACGCGTTTTGACGTCACCGGTGTGCGTTCGATTTCGTTTGCCGACGTCGCCGCGCTGTTTGCGCCGATGCGTGGCAAGGACACGACCGTGCGCGAGCTCGTGGCCGCGTGCGACAAGGTAACGGCGATGTACAAGGCGCATGGCTACGCGCTGTCGTTCGCCTTCGTGCCCGGGCAGACGTTCTCCGGCGGCGTGGTACAGATCACCGTCGTTGAAGGGTACGTATCGGGCGTGACAGTGCACGGCGATGCGGGCAACCTCGAAGGACGCATCCGTGCCATGGCGGCGCACATCGTGGATGAGCGGCCATTGCGCCAGGAAACGTTCGAGCGCTATACCCAGCTGCTCGGACAATTGCCTGGTGCGAAGATCGCGGCGAACGTGCCGCCACCGACCACGACGGACGGCGCGACCACGCTCGACCTTGGCGTGACGCGACAGCGCTACGACGCAAGCTACGGCATGGATCTCAATCATCCGGGTGCGCAAGGCGTGTTCACCGCGCTGGAGAACGGCGCGACCCCGCTCGGCGAACAGCTCAGCGTGTCCACCTTGTTTCCCAACGGCGGCGGACAGCGTCTGTATTCCGTGGGCTGGCTGGAGCCCATCGGCTCACGCGGCTGGCAGGGTCGCATCGATGGCAGTCATTACTGGGGCAGTCCCGACAGCGATGACGAGTTGCCGTCGTATCTCGATCACCGGCTCTCGCAGGAGCGCGTGGCACTGACGGCGATCTACCCGCTGGTATTGACCAACAGCAAGCGCCTCAACCTGACGACGGGCGTCTATGCATCCACGCAGGACGACCGCTATCGTAACGTCGACACGGGAGCAGCGATTTCTCTTCGGTCGAGCGTGCGCGTGCTCAACGCGGAGCTGTCCTGGTTGAAGGCCGCCGAGAAACGCACGGAGCAATTCAGCTTCGCCGTTGCGCACGGCTTCGACGCGTTCGGTGCCAGTTCCCGTGCCACATCCAACGTCGGCGGCCCGCTCGCCGTCGCCATGCCCGACGTCAACTTCACGCGTTACACCATGAGCCTGGCCTGGTCGGAGCAGTGGGCGCACAAGGTTGGCACGGTATTCCGGGCCACCGGGCAGTACAGCAACAATGCCTTGCCCTCGACGGAGCAGATCAACTTTGGCGGCCCAAGCTTCGCCTACGCCTACGACCCGGGCGATGCGGCAGGTGATAGCGGCTGGGCGGCGTCGATCGAGTTGAATCGCGCCTTTGTCTCCGGCACCACGTGGGTCAAATCGCTCGTGCCCTATGTGGCTTACCAGACGGCGCACGTATATCTCAACGGTGCGCGGCCGCTCATCAACAAGCTCGATTCCGCAGCGATCGGCGTCCGGGCATCAGACAACAAGCACTACACCGTGGACTTCGCGCTTGCCCAGCCGACGGGTGACAAGCCACCTGAGAGCAACAACAGGAACGTGCGCTGGAATCTCACGTTCAGTTACAAGCTGATGTGACGGAGGGGCGAAGGCGGGGGAGGGACATCGCCTTCACGGGGGCGACCGCACGATAAAGCGTCACTCCGATGCCGAGATCGCCATGCCCCTCTCCCTCAGTCCGCCCCCGATTCGCTTCGACGAATCCCTCGAGCACGTCGAGCCCGATGAGGCCGAGACGGCCGAAGAACTGATCGAAACGCTCACCGGCATCAACCAGACCACCCTCGAGCATGAAAAGCATGCGTTCCGCTCGGTTCACGCGAAGAGTCATGCGCTGCTCACCGGTGAGATGATTGTCGCTGACGACCTGCCTCGCGAACTCGCGCAGGGCATCTTTGCAAAGGCGGGGACCTACGGCGTAGCGATGCGCCTGTCGACCGTCCCCGGCGACATCCTCGACGACAGCGTTTCGACGCCACGCGGCATGGCCGTGAAGATTTTCGGCGTGGAGGGCGACCGACTGCCCGGTAGCGAGGGCGATGTCACCCAGGATTTCGTCATGGTCAACGGTCCTGCCTTTTCCGCGCCGACGGCGAAGAAGTTTGCCAGCACGCTCAAGCTCGTCGCGGCAACAACCGATCGCGCGGAAGGTGCAAAGAAGGCGCTTTCCGCGGTGCTTCGTGGCACGGAACGGCTGGTCGAGGCGTTCGGTGGCAAGAGCTCCACCTTGCTTGCCCTGGGTGGCCAGCCCGAGACCAACCCGCTGGGCGACAGCTATTTCAGCCAGGCGCCGCTGCGCTTCGGCGAGTACGTGGTGAAGGTGTCGGTTGCGCCGCGCTCGCCAAACCTCACGGCGCTCACCGACGCTGAACTCAACGTCAACGGCAAGCCGAACGGCCTGCGCGACGCGATGATCGAACACTTTGCGGCCGAAGGTGGCGAGTGGGACGTACGCGTGCAGTTCTGCACGGATCTCGAATCCATGCCGATCGAGGATGCGTCGGTGCCTTGGCCGGAAGAGAAGAGCCCGTATATCGATGTGGCACGCATTGTCATACCGCCGCAGCCGGCGTGGAATGAAGCGCGGCGCCAGGCGATCGACGATGGCCTGGCCTTCAGTCCCTGGCATGGTGTCGCCGCACACCGGCCACTGGGCTCGGTGATGCGTGCGCGTCGCGTGGCATACAAGGTGATGGCGAAATTCCGCGCGCACCACAACAAGGTGCCGATCCACGAGCCGAAGTCCGTCGACGAACTCCGGCTCTGAGGCAGCCTCACCAGCCCATGTAGTGGCCGCCGTTGATGGCAAGGTTCGAGCCGGTGATCCAGCTCGAGTCCTCGCTGGTCAGGAAGGCCACCGCATGGGCGATTTCCTCCGGACGGCCAAGTCGGCCTACTGGAATCTGCGCGATGATCTTCTGGCGGATGTCGTCAGGCACGGCCATGACCAGATCGGTACCGACGTAGCCCGGCGAAACCGTATTCACGGTGATGCCGAAGCGCGCGTTTTCCTGTGCCAGCGAAATCGTAAAGCCGTGCATGCCCGCCTTGGCCGCGGCGTAGTTCGCCTGGCCGTATTGGCCTTTCTGGCCATTGATCGAGCTGATCTGCACGATGCGACCCCACTGGCGGGAGCGCATGCCTTCGATTACCGGGCGGGTGACGTTGAAGACGGCATTGAGGTTGGTGTTAACCACGTCCGTCCACTGCTGAAAATCCATCTTGTGGAAGGTGGTATCGCGGGTGATGCCGGCGTTGTTGATCAGGATTTCGATCGGACCGGCGAGATCCTCGATGCTGCGCACCATGGTGGCGGCGGAGACAGGATCCGCCACGTCGCCGGGGACCATGACCACATCGATGCCGTCGCGGATCATGTCTTCACGCCAGGCCGCAGCCTTGGCTTCGTCACGGTAGTTGGTGGCGACCCGGTGGCCCTGGCGCGCAAGGTAGCGCACGATCGCAGTACCGATGCCGCCCGTGCCGCCGGTCACCAGTGCCGTGCGTTGCGTAATGCCTTGACTCATCCTCGCCCGTTTCCCGTAATGGCCCGCCGCGCGGGCAAACGATTGTTATAGCGCCCCATCGCCATCAAGACTACTGCGGCGGAGCGACGCAGGCTTGAACTCGTTTAGCCCGGCATGAAGCAGGTCGCGCGGCGTGGCGGGCCCGGAGGGGGTATTCAGGCCCAGGCGCTCGAGTGCTTGGCGAAGGGCAGGCAGTGGGTCGGCGGGGTCCACGGGCAGGGCGGACGTCGACTTTGAGAGCTTTCGGCCATCCGTATCCAGGACCAGGGGCAGGTGGAGGTAACCGGGCGTTGCCAGGCCCAGGAGCCGCTGCAGGTAGATCTGCCGGGCCGTCGAATCGAGCAGGTCGGCGCCCCGGACCACATGGGTGATGCCTTGCTGGCCGTCGTCGACCACGCAGGCCAGCTGGTATGCCCAGAGACCCTCGACCCGACGGATGACGAAATCTCCGGCGACTTCCATGAGATTTTCGGACTGAGGGCCCTGCAGGTCGTCGTGCCAGTGAATGATTTCATCGGGCGTGCGCAGGCGCCACGCCGGCGCCCGTTCCGGGTCGGGCAGGGCGACGCACTGGCCATGACGGTGCATGCCACCGTGAACGGCCAGGTCGGCCCGGCTGCACCAGCAGGGGAAGACGTGACCCTCGACCTTCAATCGTCCGAAGGCCATCTCGTAGGCCTCGCCGCGTGCCGACTGATATAGCACCGGACCGTCTGGCGGCATACCGAAGGCCTCGAGCGTGGCCAGGATCGATGCCGCCGATCCGGGAACCTCGCGTGGGGGATCGATGTCTTCGATGCGGACGACCCATTCCCCGTGGTGGTAGCGGGCAACCAGCCAGCTGCCGACCGCGGCAACCAGGGAGCCGAAGTGAAGTGCGCCAGTGGGCGACGGGGCGAACCGTCCGCGATAGCTCATGGGCTGTAACCGAACACGGGTTGAGACGTTTCTCACAACGCACAGGGCGCGGGAGCGACAGTGTAGGCGAAGCGCTCAAGCGCAGAAGGGCGCTGGGGCGCCATCCCCCGAGCGGCGCGGGCTGCGGGGATTGAATCATTCAGCGTTCGCCCCGAAAACTTCGCGTAAGGCGGCGTCAAACAGTCAGCTGCCAATGAGAGAGAAAGACATGTTCAAACGCATCGGGCTCTTCATCGCGACCAACCTCGCGGTCGTTCTTCTGCTCAGCATCGTGTGTCGTGTGCTGGGTATCGACCAGTGGGCCGCCCAGCGCGGCATGGGCCTTACGGGCCTGATCGTGTTCGCCTCGATCTTCGGCATGGGCGGCGCATTCATCTCGCTGGCCATCTCCAAGTGGATGGCGAAGATGAGCACCGGCGCCAAGGTGATCACCTCCCCGGCAAACGAAACCGAGCGCTGGCTCGTCGAGACCGTGCGCCGCCATGCCGAGAAGGCCGGCATCGGCATGCCTGAGGTGGCCGTCTACGACGCCCCCGAGATGAACGCCTTCGCGACCGGCATGAGCCGCAATAACGCCCTCGTGGCAGTCAGCAGTGGCCTGCTCCAGCAGATGGACCGTGAGCAGGTATCGGCCGTGCTGGGCCATGAGATCGGTCACGTCGCCAATGGCGACATGGTCACGCTCACCCTGATCCAGGGCGTGCTCAATACCCTGGTGATCGTGCTGGCGCGCGTGGTCGGCCGCGTGGTCGACAGCTGGATGAGCGGCGGTCGCGAGCGTGACGGGGAGGGCGGCATCGGCTACTTCGTCGTCGTCATGGTCCTGCAGATCGTGTTCGGCCTGTTCGCCTCGATCATCGTGTCGTGGTTCTCCCGCTGGCGCGAGTTCCGCGCCGACGCCGCCGGTGCCAACCTGGCCGGCCGCGCCTCCATGATCTCCGCCCTGCAGCGCCTGTCGGCCAACCACGGCGACACCAGCCTGCCGCAGACCATCCAGGCCTTCGGCATCTCCGGCCACCTGGCCAGCGGTTTCAAGCGCCTGTTCATGAGCCACCCGCCCATCGAGCAGCGCATCGCCGCCCTCCAGGCCGCCCGATAAGCGGCCGGCCCGCTCTCTGTGGGAGCCGTTTCATCGGCGATGCCCTGTGTGGGAGCCGATTCATCGGCGATGGGGGGCTGCCGCCTCACCGCTCCGTTGGCTTTTCGCCGCTGAAGCGGCTCCCACATGTCCTGGTATCGCCGCTGAAGCGGCTCCCACATGTCCGGTTACCTTTTTTCGCGCGCCTCGCGCCCCCATAATCCGGTGCTGTCCTAACTGAAGGAACGGCACCGTGAGCCAGGAAACACGTAAGTTCGAAGCCGAGGTCGCCCAGGTCCTGCACCTGGTCACCCATTCCCTCTACTCGCACAAGGAAATCTTCCTCCGCGAGCTCATTTCCAACGCCTCCGACGCCTGCGACAAGCTGCGCTTCGAGGCCGTGGGCAACCCCGATCTCACCTCCGACGACCCGGAACTCCGTATCCAGATCACCTGGGATCCGGAAGCGCGCACCGTCAGCGTGCGCGACAACGGCATCGGCATGAGCAAGGACGAAGTCGTCGCCAACATCGGCACGATCGCCAGCTCGGGTACCCGCCGCTACCTCGAGGCTCTCTCGGGCGAGCAGAAGAACGACGCGCGCCTGATCGGCCAGTTCGGTGTGGGCTTCTACTCCGCCTTCGTCGTGGCCGACAAGGTCACGGTCATCACCCGTCGTGCCGGCGAGCCGACCGAGGCTGGCGTGCGTTGGGAAAGCGATGGCAAGGGCGAGTACACCCTCGAGGACATGAATGTCACCGAGCGTGGCACCACCGTCGTGCTGCACCTCAAGGCCGACGAAGACGAGTTCCTGAAGTTCTGGACGCTGCGCGCGGCCGTGACCAAGTACTCCGACCACGTGGCCTTCCCGATCCGCATGCCGGCCGAGAAAGACGGCAAGCCGGATCCGACGGACTGGCAGACGATCAATTCGGCCTCGGCCCTGTGGAGCCGTCCGAAGAGCGAGATCACGGACGAGGAATACCAGAACTTCTACAAGGCGCTCGGCCACGACTTCAACGACGCTCTCGCCTGGACGCACAACCGCGTCGAAGGCAGCCAGAGCTTCACCACATTGCTCTACGTGCCGGAACAGCCGCCGTTCGACCTGATGATGGGCGGCCGCGAGGAGCGCAAGGGTCTCAAGCTCTACATCAAGCGCGTCTTCATCATGGACGCCGCGGAAGAGTTGCTGCCGAACTACCTGCGCTTTGTGCGTGGTGTAGTGGACGCCGACGACCTGCCGCTCAATGTCAGCCGCGAAATCCTCCAGCAGAACCGCCAGCTCGAACGCATCAAGGCCGCGTGCACCAAGCGCGTACTGGACCTGCTCGAAAAGGTATCGCGCGACGAGCCGGAGAAGTTCGCCACGTTCCTCGCGGGCTTCGGCAACACGCTGAAGGAAGGCATTGTCGAAGACACGGCCAACCGCGACCGCATCGCCAAGCTGCTGCGCTTTGCTTCGACCAAGGGCGACGGCGCCGCGAAGACGGTATCGTTCGACGATTACATCACTCGCATGGGCGAAGGCCAGGACACGATCTGGTACGTCACGGCGGATAGCTACGCCGCCGCTGCCGGTAGCCCGCAGCTCGAGGCCCTCAAGGCCAAGGGCATCGAAGTGCTGCTGATGTCCGATCGCGTCGACGAATGGATGCTCGGTTATCTCACCGAGTACGACGGCAAGCGCCTGCGCAACGTGTCCAAGGGTGAGTTCCCGCTCGACGAGGCTGACAAGGCCAAGCAAGAGGCAGCCAGCGCCGAAGCCGCCCCGTTGATCGACCGCACCAAGGCGCTCCTCGGCGACCGCGTGGGTGACGTTCGCGTCTCTGCACGCCTTACCGATTCCCCGTCGTGCCTCGCGCTGGCGGACTTCGATCTCGCACCGCATCTTGCCCGCCTTCTGCGCGAAGCCGGCCAGGACGTACCCGAGTCGAAGGCTGTGCTCGAGCTCAACCCCGAGCATCCGCTGGTCAAGCGCCTCGCCGCCGAGACCGACGACGCGAAAGCTGGCGATATCGCCGGCCTGCTCCTTGAGCAAGCCGAGATCACCGCTGGCGCCCAGCTCGCCGATCCCGCTGCCTTCGTTCAACGCATGAACCGAGTCCTCCTCGGGTAACGAAGCGGCGAGCCCGGTGGGATGCTCCATGTGGGAGCCGCTTCAGCGGCGATGGGCCTGAGGGGATCTGGCTATCGCCGCTGAAGCGGCTCCCACACAGAGCTGCCGGCTTTCGGGCAGGAGGATGCGCTGTTATCGTCCTGCCTCATGTCCGCACTGCTCATCCTCTTCGCCTGCCTCGCGCTCGGCATTCTCTGCCGGCGCTTTGCCACGCTGCCCGAAGGCATCGTTCCCGGTATCAACTGGTGGGTGCTCAACATCGCGTTACCGGCGCTCGTGCTGGCCCTCGTGCCACACGTCACGATCGACGCACGCCTGTGGTTTCCCGTGGTCGGCATGTACGTCACCTTCTTCGGGGCATGGGCGCTTTTCGCCATGCTCGGTCGCATCTTCGCGTGGTCGCCGGCGCGCATCGGCTGCCTGACCCTCGTCTGCGGCCTGGGTAATACCTCTTTCATGGGCTACCCCATGATGGAAGCCCTGCATGGCAAGGCGGGCCTCTCGGTGGCCGTCATCGCCGATCAGCTAGGTTGCTTCCCGATGCTCGCTGCCGGCGGCATCGTGGTGGCGTCGATGTATTCGGGCAGGGGGGCGAGCGTGCCAGCCATCGTTCGCCGTGTGCTGACCTTTCCGGCTTTCGTCTGCCTCGTCATTGGCGTCATCGTCGGCCTGCTTGGTGGGTGGCCCGGCGGTGTCGAGAAGGTGATGCTGCAGATTGGCGCGACGCTGACGCCGCTGGCGCTGTTCTCGGTGGGCCTGCAGTTTCGTCTTCACCTGCAGCGGGACCAGGTGGGTGCGCTGATCGCCGGCCTCGGCTGGAAGCTGTTCCTCGCGCCACTGGTGGTGTTCGGTATCGGTATCGCCGCCGGTATCGGTGGGCTGACGCTTACGGTCGGCGTCCTTCAGGCCGCCATGGCGCCGATGATCTCGGCCGCCATCCTGGCCGATCAGTACGATCTCGAGCCGCGCCTGGCCAACACGGTGCTTGGCGCCGGCATCCTGCTTTGCCTGGTCACGGTGCCCTTGGGCAACCTGTTGCTACCCGCAGGCTGAAGGGGTTGGCTTTGCACAGCGACGACCTCACACTTTTCCCATGACCGACATCTCGACGACTCCTGGCGTACGCGCCGACGTGTGGCTATGGGCCGCGCGCTTCTTCAAGACCCGCGCGCTGGCCAAGGAAGCGATCGTCGGCGGCAAGGTCGAACTCAACGATGCCGCCTGCAAGCCAGCGAAGACGGTGCAGGTCGGTGATCACCTCAAGATCACTCGTGGCGAAGAGCGCTTCGTCGCGGTCGTCGCTGCGTTGTCCGAGAAGCGTGGTCCCGCGCCCGAAGCGCGCAAGCTCTACACCGAAACGGATGAGAGTCTCGCCGAGCGGGAACGACAACGAGAGGATCGTCGACTGACCGGCGGCGCGTTGCTGCGGCCCCAGGGTAAGCCCGATAAGCACGCGCGTCGCTTGATCCAGGATCTGAAGAAGACGCTCTGACCATGCTCGTGCCCACTGACATCTTGCCTGGCCGACTGCTCAGTCGTCACGGCCGCACGCGCGCGCATCCGCTCACGCGGGCTTTCAGCCGGCTGCTCCCCTGGTCGGCGAACAAAACGAAGACCTCGTTCGATCTGCACCAGCACGGCGTGGTCGTCCATCACGCTTCGCATCGCAAGCAAGCCTTCGTCCCGTTCATGGCGATGGCCGATCTCTACCTCTATCGAACTGGCGGTCGTCTGTTTGGTCCGGCCAATGCGCTCGCGTTCCGTCGTGGCCCCGACGATGCGTGGGTCGATGTGCTCGACGATCACGGCGATGCGTTCCGGCTGCGCGGCGAAATCATCGGCGGCCAGTTGCGTGAGCGCGGCCCACTCGCCTTGCGCTCACTGGAGGCGGGCGAGGTGCTGACGTTTCATGCCATCACTGACGCGGATCGGCTGGCAAAACGTTCGGCGACTGCGACGACGTTCGGCACGACCAGTGTCATTGCACTAAGCAGCGGCGGTGTCGAGGTCGACGGCGAGCCGATTTCGATCGCGGACATCGCGAGGCTCGACGAAGGTGGCCCGGATGGTTCGCTGCGCTTGCTCGATGCGCAGGGCCAGGTGCTTTGGCGCGTGCATTACCTTTCGATGTTCAGCGCCGACCTCTTCATCGTACTGATGCGTACGATGATCGAAGCGCACCAGTACGGCCTCGCAAAAAAAACCGCCCCCCGTAACTCAGGCCCGGGCTGCTGACGCGGGGATGAGGCGGGGGGCGCCACGGGGCTGAAAGATGGAGAGTCGTAAGCCCCGTTGCGGTCAGGCCAGAGGCCCGGACCGCAGAGTCACTATAGGTACGCGCTGACTAGAGGGGAATTCGATTGTTCAGATCGTCCCCATAGGGCGTCTCAATGGTTCAGCGCAGCATTTTCTTCAGCTTATAGAGCCGATCCAGCGCATCCCGCGGCGAGAGGTCGTCCGGATCGATGGCGCGGAGCGCCTCTTCAACCGGCGAAGGCAGTGACGGAGCGAACAGGCCCATCTGCGGCGTCGCGGCAGGCGGCGTGGCGACCGCCGCGGTTACCTCGTGTCCCTGCTCTAAAGCGGCAAGGTAGCGTCGCGCATCGGCGATCACGGCCTTGGGCAAACCGGCCAGCGCGGCGACCTGCAGGCCGAAGCTCCGGTTGGCCGGGCCGTCCTTCACCGTGTGCATGAAGACCAGTTGCTCGCCGTACTCGACCGCGTCCAGGTGCACGTTGGCGATGGTGGCGAAGTCCCCGGCTAGTTCGGTCAGCTCGAAGTAGTGCGTGGCGAACAGCGTGTAGGCGCAGCTGGTGGCGGCCAGGTGCACGGCGGCCGCACGCGCAAGCGAAAGGCCGTCGTACGTGCTGGTACCGCGGCCGACTTCGTCCATCAGCACGAGGCTGCATTCGGTCGCGTTATGCAGGATGTTCGCCGTCTCGCTCATCTCGACCATGAAGGTCGACTGGCCGCGAGAGAGATCGTCACCCGCGCCGATGCGCGTGAAGATGCGATCGATTGGCCCGATGGTGGCTCCGGATGCCGGCACGTAACTGCCGACATGGGCCAGCAACACGATCAATGCGTTCTGCCGCATATAGGTGGACTTACCGCCCATGTTCGGGCCGGTGATGACCAGCATGCGACGGCCGCGATCGAGCACGAGGTCGTTCGGCTCGAACGGCTCATCGCGCACTTTCTCGACCACGGGATGGCGACCGCGCTCGATGTGGATACCTTGCTCATCGGTGAGTGCAGGCGCTGCCCAGTCAAGCGTTTCGGCGCGCTCGGCGAGATTCGCGAGTACGTCGAGCTCGGCCATCGCGGTGGCCGCGATCTTCAGTTCGGAAAGGCGATCCGTCAGCTTGTCGAGAAGCAGTTCGTAGAGCGCGCGTTCGCGCATCAACGAACGTTCCTTCGCAGAGAGCACTTTATCCTCGAACTGCTTGAGCTCTTCGGTGATATAGCGCTCGGCGTTCTTCGTGGTCTGGCGACGCGTGTAATGCTGCGGTGCCTTCTCCGAATGCGCCTTGGTGATCTCGATGTAATACCCGTGCACGCGGTTGTAGCCGACCTTCAGCGTGGAGATGCCGCTGGACGCTTTCTCGCGCTCTTCCATGTCGACCAGGAACTGATCGGCATTGGTGGAGAGCTGGCGCAGTTCGTCGAGCTCTTCGTCGTAGCCTTCGGCCAGCACACCGCCATCGCGCAGGAGTACGGGCGGCTGGGCGATCACGGCACGCGCGAGCAGGGCAGCGGTGTCGGCGTGATCGCCGATGCGCTCCACCAGGCTATGCAGCAACGGACTGTCGAGACCATCTATGTCTTCGCGCAGCGCCGGCGCCGCAGCGAGGCCATCACGCAAGGTGGAAAGGTCACGCGGGCGCGCAGAGCGCAACGCGACACGCGCGAGAATGCGTTCGAGGTCGCCGATGCCCCGCAGGCGTTCGCGCAGCGTCGCGTGGCGGCGAGCGTCGATCAGGCTGCCGATGGCCTGGTGACGGCCACGCAGCACCTGGCGATCCCGCAGGGGGCGATTGAGCCAGCGACGCAGCAGGCGCGCGCCCATGGGCGTCACGGTCTCGTCGAGCACGCCGAGTAGCGTGTTCTCCACGCGACCACTCTGGTGCGTGTCGATTTCCAGGTTGCGCCGGGTGGCCGCATCCATGGCGATCGTTTCGCCCGCGTTCTCAACCGCCATGCCGGTGAGGTGGGGCAGGGCAGCCTTCTGGGTTTCTTCGACATAGCCGAGCAGGCAACCCGCCGCAGCCACGGCGAGGGGCATGCCGTCCACACCAAAACCGAGCAGGTCACGTGTCTTGAAGAAGCGGCACAGCTCGCGCCGCGCGGCATCGCCATCGAAGTGCCAGGGCTGGCGCTTGCGCAGGCCGGGCAGGGTGGAAACAAGCTTGGGCCAGGCGACGTCTTCGCCGACCAGGGTTTCCGCAGGCTGCAGGCGCGCGAGTTCCGCAGCCAGGCCTTCGGCGGTCGGCACCTCGGTGAGCAGGAAGCGGCCGGTGGAGAGGTCCACCCAGGCCAGGCCGTAGCCGGTCTGGCCTGCCGCGATAGAGAGCAGCAGGTTGTCGCGACGCTCTTCCATCAGCGCGGCGTCGGTCACCGTGCCCGGGGTGACGATACGCACGACTTCGCGCTTCACCGGACCCTTGGAAAGGGCCGGGTCGCCGATCTGCTCGCACAGCGCCACGGACTCGCCCAGCTTCACCAGGCGCGCCAGGTAATTCTCGACCGCGTGGTACGGCACGCCCGCCATGGGGATCGGCGCACCGGCCGACTGGCCACGCTGCGTCAGCGTGATATCCAGCAGGCGAGCCGCTTTGCGGGCGTCGTCGTAGAACAGCTCGTAGAAGTCGCCCATCCGGAAAAACAGCAGGATGTCCGGATGCTCCGCCTTGGCCGTCAGGTACTGCCGCATAAAGGGCGTATGCCCGGCGCCGACCGAGGTATCTTCTGCTAAAGCCATGATTTTCCGAGATTCAATGCCGAAGGCGCGCCACTCCGGCGCGCAGATTCACCATGATACCGTCGTTAGGCTTTCGCCTACAAAATCCCACTGGCAGCCATTTTTGACACGGCAATGCAATTGCATTACCGTGTGACCACGTTCCTCGGGAGGCGTGACATGACCGACTGTGTGTTGGAAGTCAGCTCAACGCTGACAGATCGCTATCAGACGACCGTGCCAGAGGCGGTCCGGCAGTCTCTGCAGCTCAATCGCCGTGATCGCATCCGATACCAGATCCTTTCAGATGGCGGGGTTTTGCTTCAGCGAGAGGAGCCTGCCCACGACGACCCGGTGGTAGCGAAATTCACCTTATTCTTGGCTGCAGATATGCAAAACCACCCCGAAAACGTGATGTTGTTGGATGAGCGTCTCGTCGAGAGCCTGCGTGCTCTCACGGCGGGCGTCGAGCTGGATCTTGATGCGCCATTGCCGGCCGATTGTGACGATTAAAGGGAAGCGTTGATGAAAATCCAGGGATGGACGATCGCCCACCACTCGTTTTTCGGCGATCAATTGCAGGCCCTGATTACGCAGATGACAGTCGACGCCGCGAGAGATGCTTCGAAATACCGAAAGAAGAGAGCCTTCCTGGTTTTGGCTGCCATCACCAAGCTAGCGTTCCACGACATTCCATCCGACCCAGCCAACCCGAAATATCGTCAGGGCGACACCTTGGGCGGCGCGAACAAGGGATGGTTCCGGGCAAAGTTCTTCCAGCAATATCGGCTGTTCTTCCGTTTCAGCGAGAAGGAAAAGACGATCATTTACGCTTGGGTGAATGACGAGGACACGCTGAGGGCTTACGGCGAAAAAACTGACGCCTATGCAACCTTTCGTCGAATGTTGGATCGGGGTATTCCACCCGGTGATTGGGCCGCACTGAGGAGCCAGATTCGTAGCGACACTGAAGTGGGCGAATTGGCGGAACAGATGCGAGCGTTGACGCGTTAGCCGGCCTTAGTCGCGATGGGTCGACCTTGCGTCGGTACGATGACGGCGGCTCGGCAATCACAGGAGATAACTCCGGATGAAGAACGTAGACACCCCGGTACTCAGCATCGCCTATGAAGAGCACGGCCCCGGCGACGGCTGGCCAGTCATCCTCTCGCACGGCTTTCCCTACGACGTGCATGGATACGACGAGGTAGCGCCACTGCTCGCTCAAGCAGGAGCGAGGGTCATCGTGCCGTACACGCGTGGCTTCGGTCCGACTCGCTTTCTCTCTCGGGACACGATGCGTAGCGGCCAGCAGGCGGCGCGCGCATGCGACATCGTTCAACTCGCCGACGCATTGGAGCTGGAGCGCCCCATCCTCGGTGGATTCGACTGGGGTGGTAATGCGTCGTGCGTAGTGGCGGCGCTCTGGCCCGAACGTATCGGCGGCCTGGTGTCTTATGCCAGCTACGACATCATCGACGTTAACGGACAGCGCCATTCCGCGCCGCCCTCCCTGGAGCGTGTGTGCTGGTACCAGCATCTGTTTCAGTCAGAACGCGGTCGCGAGTGTCTGTCCGAGAACAGGCGAGACCTGTGCAGGTTGTTGTGGCGTGAATGGTCGCCAGAATGGGCGTTCGACGATGTGACTTTCGCCCGCTCGGCGGAGAGTTTTGATAACCCCGACTTCGTCGATGTGGTCATCCACGCTTACCGGTGCATGTTAGGCCTGGAAAGCGGGGATCCTGCCATGCAGGATATCGAAGACCGGCTGGCTTCACGGCCACGGATAAGCGTGCCCACGGTCACCCTGGATGGCACGAGCGACCCTCTCAAACCGGGTGGAACGGCAGACCATGCATCCCTGTTCACCGGCAAGCACGAGCACCGCACGTCCCGCTCGGGGCATAACTTTCCTCACGAGTCGCCAGAGGCCTTTGCCGATGCTTTACTGACTGTCAGGGCGTGGTCGTCCTGACCACTTAGACGTCAGTGCTTATGCGTGAGCGCATCCGTCAGATGGATCCGTGCATGCGCCTCGGCCGCGCACTGGATGCCCCGGTGCGTCATCGCGCCGATCGCTTCCAGTGTCATCGACAGCCGTGTGCAGTCCACGGTGTCGGACTCGTGGACAAGCTCGGCCAGCATCTGCGTGACGTTGCGCGCGTACTGCAGCCACTCGGTGGCTTCGTTCAAAAGCTCATGTGCGTTGGCGTCGTGTTCCAGAACCATCGTGTGCTCCTCTCGTCCATCCGCGTCTTTCCGGACGCGGCACGTCGAGCCGAAACGCGACGTGCCGCGGCCCATCGGACTCGCGGTTTCACCGGCTGCCCGTGATCGGGCGTCGGGGGTGTGATTGATGAAGTGGGTAGCGGGGCCAGCCAAGAAATATCTTAGAAAACAGGCCGACTCCGCGGTTCTTCAACCGTGCCTGCGCGGGACGCAGGCGACCCGGTTTCCGCTGGGGGCGTCGCCGTGGGGATCAGGCGGGCGGGCGAGTGCCGTAGAATGGTGGGCAGCCATTATCAACTCCTACTTCAGTTGGTTTGGTTAGCGGGTCAGGGGTGTTCCTAAGGCACCCTTGGCCCGCGCTTTTCACCGCATCGAGCGATGGTTACCTGCGACGTGTTTTTGTCGATGAACGCGGGTGACGGAGTGACCGTAGCAAAACAATTTGGGGTTGTCTGTAGGGGCGGGCCCCGGACGCTCAGATGCTTTGTGCCGGACTCGCGTGTGATTGCGCACGCGCCTGAGTTTGCTCTGCCTGCTGGCTAAGCTCCGGCATGGGATTCTGGGGCTTCATCACATCAGCGCTGCTCTGTTCGAGAGGCGTGTTGATTCCGGCGAGCACGTCGACGGAAGCGTGTTTCTTGAATGGAGAGTTCGCTTCGCCCTGTATGGCGTAGGCCGTCGAGGCGTCCCCTGACAGTGCAACCTGGTCGATCGTGTGCATGCCCTCGCGCCTGGCGGCGACGACAAGGCAGCCAGCGATGTTGGCGGTGATGCCATCGGAAGTGCGGCCCTGCTGTTTGTCTACATGTTCCATGCCGGCCAAGGCCTGTTTGAACATGCCGTTGGCGGGGTGAGAATCCTGGTCCAGTCGCAGAGCAGATGGTGAGGCGGTTTTCTCAGCGGCAGGGACGTGCTGTTCCAGCTGCCTTTCAAGGCGCGCCTGTGTGGAGGGGCCGACAAGGCCATCTGCGTCGAGCCTGTTCTTGGTCTGGAACTCTTCCACTGCTGCCGTCGTGGCAGGTCCGAAGTGGCCGTCTGCTTTCAACGCGTGGCCCTTTGCATCGGTATAACCGAGCTTGTTGAGCTGATTTTGTAGTGCCTCGACATCGTCACCCCGGGAGCCTTCTTTCAAAACGGTGGGATTGGCAGTGGATTCCTGCTTCATCGCGGTATGTGCTGGTTCCTTTTGCGTCGCATCCTGGTTCGTGGGCGTCGCCTTCGGCGCATGCGTGATCTCGTCCGCATAGTTCTGATAGCGCTCCATCTCGGCGCCCATGTTCTTATAGGCTGCTTCGAGCGACATGCTGCCGTCGCCGTACAGCGCCGGGTTACGCTTGATCACATCGTCCGAAAGGACGCTGTCGACTCGCTTGGAACCATCCTGCGCAAGCGCCTTGAGGAAGGCCGGGCCGTCGCCACCACCTAAATTGTGCATGGCGTAGACGTTGGCAGCAGGATCTGCGCCGCCAAGGGCGTTACCCTTTTCGATGTTCATGCGGGTGAATTCGGCGAGCATGCCGGCCTGAAGCTTCGTATTGTTGCGAAGCTCGGCGGTGTTGGTTTGTGCGTCGGTCAGATCCGCAGCACCGGGCACGCCGTATTTTTCGCCGTATTCCCGCACCATGCCAGCCCAGGTCTTGTTGAGGAACTGCCCATAACCGTAGGCGCTTGACATCGCCTTGCTGCCGTCGAACTGCGTGATGGTATTGAGCTTATGGTGCTTCTCTCCCGCGATCGGGCGCGCATGAGGGTCGTAGTGGGATTCGAAGCCGGCGATCTTCGCCATGATGCCGGGATCGATCCCGGCTTTCTGCGCGGCTTCGGCCAGGTCGGGCATGGCCGCTTCCCAACGTTCGTCAAGCTTGTTCGGCTTACTCATGGCGGTTCCTTATGTCAGGAGGTGTGGCGAAAGAACGATCAGGATTTGGCGGGTAGTTCGTAGCGGGCCTTCTTCGTGTCGAAGGGCACGGTGAACTCGGCAACCTTCGCCTTGGCTTTGGTCTTGATGACCTTAAGCGGGAAAAGGCCCGGCGCCGACGGATCTGCCTGTACTGTCATCTCGTAGCGAACCGACTGATCATTCTCGCCGATCTGCGGAATCTCGCTAATGTCCTGAAACTTGTTCTTCCACGCCGTTACGATGCTGTAGTTGGACACCACCGTGCCTTGCCACACGCCACCGCTGGTAAATACCCAGCCGTAGTCGCCCTTGTTGGTCAGCTTCTCCAGTTTTGCGTCGCGGCAACCGCATTCGCCAGCCGTTCCGAAGGTCATGGCCGGTTCCATGGCGATGAAGGTCCAACCCTGCTTGCCACCCAGGCGGATCTTGAACGCACCCATCAGGCCCGGCTGCGCCTGGCTATATCCGTAGGCCGCTACATCGGTGATATCGGTCGCATTCGCGGCCGTGAAGTAAAGGATCTTCGAACCGTTGACATCCAGGACCTCGGGCTTGCCGGGGCGCATGCAATAGTCGGCGCCATCGTCGTTGCCACTTCCGCTGTAGCTGTACGTCCAGCAGGTGTGCTTCGCGTCGTAGGTCGCGCCGTATTGGTCGTCCATGACGGCTTTGACGGTGGCGGCGATGTCTGGTGTGGGGGAAGGGGCAGCTTGCGCCCGTGCCTGAGGCGGCAGCGCCAGGGCGGCTGCGAAAGTCAGGCCGGCGACAACGGCGAGATGTTGGCGGTGTGCGGTGAGCATAAGTAGGTCCATAGCTGGTCTTTACGGATTCTAACTGCGGCTAAGACGGGGAGGAGCTGTCGACTCACGCGACTGCCCCTGCGAAGTGCGCTGGACTACTTCAGATCGAAAGCGCTGTCACGTCCGCCTTCTTCAACAGCCGCGCCGTGAAGTACTTATCCTCGTAATACCGGATCTTCTCGCACATCACCGGGTGCGGGATGCCCTCGTACAAGAACACCTCCTTGTCCGTCCCCATCGCCTTCAGTTCCTGCGGCAGCATCAGCGCGCGTTTCTCTTCCGAGTGGCTCCTGGATACATCGCCGTTCTTGCTCTTGGTGATGTTCTCCCGACGTACGGTCGTGTAGCCCAGCATGTCGGAGTAATCGTTGGCATCCTGTTGCTCACGTGGCGCGAACACGATCTGCAGTGCGTGGTTGGTGATGACCGTGCGTGAAACGTCCTTGCCGTACGTTGCGTCCAGCTGGGCCATGCTCTGGATGATCGGAAGCAGGCGAATGTTGTAACCCGCCATGTACGACACCGCCGAGGCGATGATTTCCACCTTGCCGATCGACGTGAACTCGTCCATGAGCAGCAGGCACTGGTGCTTGAGCTCCGGATTGTTCTGCGGCAATTCCTTCGTGTTGAGATTGATCAACTGGCTGAAGAACAGGTTGACGATCAGGCGGCTCTCGGCGAGCTTGTTGGGCTGAATGCCGATGTAGATCGTCATGCGCTTCTTGCGCACGTCGGTCAGGAGGAAATCGTCCTCGCTGGTCGCGGCGTCCAACACGGGATTGATCCACGCGTTCAGCGGTTCCTTGAACGTGCCAAGGATCGAAGCAAACGTTTCGTTGGCCTGGGAGAGCATGTTAGCGAAGGCGGATTGCGCGTTTGCGCTCAGGAAGGACTCCTTCGAGAGCGTGGTGTAGAGCTCGCGCAGATCGGTGCCATCGCCGGACGAGAGTCGGTAGATCATGCCAAGGGTCGGCTTGCTACGGACCACGAGGGGGCGGCCGCGCATCTCGTCGTATTCCCATTTCTCGCACAGGTACAGCGAGAACGCCATGAAAGCGTTACGCGCCTGGCTGACCCAGAACTTCTGGTCATCCGAGCCGTCGGGATAAAGCATGGAGGCAATGCTCATCAGGTCCGAGACGCGGAACGCGGGATCCTTCGACACATAACTCAGCGGATTCCAGCGATGCGTGCGGCGGTCCTCGGCGAACGGATTGAACAGGTAGATTTCCTGTCCCTGCGATTTACGCCAACCACTGGTCAGGTCGAAGTTCTCCTGCTTGATGTCGAGCACCACGATGGATTCCTGGTAGTCGAGCAGGTTGGGGATCACCACGCCGACGCCTTTGCCCGAACGGGTCGGGGCGGCGAGGATGACGAACTGCTGGCCGGGGAGACGGACGAGGTCTCCCTTGTACTTCCCCACCAGGATGCCGTTGTCCGCCGGCGAGAGCATCTTCTGCTTGCGCAGGTCGGAAGCGGTCGCGAAGCGCGCGTCACCATGCATGGCCTGTTTCTTCTTCTTCATCAGGAAGTAGAGAACGACCAGCCATGCAATCAGGGGAAGCAGGAAGCCAATCGCCCCCGCGACTTCGATCTTCCAGACATACGGCTTCACTTCCGGCAGGCCCATGGCCCGGATGTAGCCCCAGTAGGTGTCCCACTTCAGCGGTACGTCACGCAACCTCAGGAAGAGGAGGGTGAGGTAGCCGGAAAAGAAGTTGCCCGCAACGAGAGCAGCTGCGCCGAGGCCGGCTGCCCAATATCCCCTGTTTTTACTCATGTGAAATCTTGCCTTTTATCCCTGGGTGTTTCGTTGTCACGTCTCAAGTCGTGGCCGTGCTCGGGAGCAACTTTGGATCGCTAGTTCAGGGACTCATGTCCGCGTCATCACGCTTCACCGTCGACGCCTTCGCGCTCGGCCCTGGGCCGCCCAGAACGAACGCATGAGGGCAGACGTCGGCGAACAATTGAGCCGACACGGGATTGAAGCAGTACTGGCTAATAACACCATACGTTCCCAGCTCCTTGCTGATCGGGAACCAGCAGTCTTCGGGGACGCCGTAGGTGCAGAACGTAAACGGATCATTGTTGTAGTACGGAATGTATCGGTAGAAGCCTTCTGCAGCGGCGAGGCCGGTTGTGAGGCCGAATATCAGGGTGATCAGAACCAACTTTTTCATCGTCGTTCCTTACTGTGATGGGTGCGCGGTTGCAAGTATCGGTCGCAGTTGAATGTTGTGGTGGCGGGGGTGAAACGTTCATGATCTGCCACAGGATCAGGTCTACTGATGGGGCGTGCCGGATGTGATGCTTATCGAAAACGTGTGAACGCGATCCTTGTACCTCGCGGGGCTTTCTTCACCGATATCGACGCGCTTCATGTCGATATCGGTGTAAGAGTCATCAGAGAAATACTTCGTTACAGTGCCGTTCTTCATGACGTTATTGTTGAAGATCGCAGCACTGAAGCTGACGATGTCGTGCGAAAAGTTCGCGTTAGCACCGACGACGGCCCAACGGCAGACGCCCAAGCCGAAATAGTCCTCGTCCTGCACGAGATCGGCCACAAGGCTGGCTCTGTAGCTATTTCGGGCTGTCGGCGTCAGCTCAATGGCGATGCGCTTCTCGGGTACCAATGTCGCACCAATAGCTGGTGCCAAGGGTACGCAATCCCGATTCACAACTTTATAATCGACAGTGCCATCGACGTGGTCAAATACGCCCGGCGCATTCTGCACCGTGACGGTAAGGCCACGACGAATACGAGGGGCGGGATTTAGCTTGATGTCGACGTCCTTCACGTCGGCACCGTACGAAACAGGGGCGGCGGAAACGAGCAGGGCGCAAATGACGATCGATAGCGTCACCGACGCACCTGGCTCGTTGCGATAAGTCATATGTCGGCTCTCCCGCTCACGGTCCATGAGGTGACGGACCTTGTCGCTGCTGGTTCTGCGGCGTCTGCTGCTCGGCGACCGGTTGGCTCTGCACCCGCGCCTGCTGTATGGCCTGCTGCTGAATAGTCTCGCTGCTCTTCTCCAGCGGAGTGGCCATGGCCTGCTGGGTGTCTACTTCAGCGACCTGCTTGAAGGGCGAATTGACATCGCCCTGGACAGCGTAGGCTCGGCTGGCATCGCCGTTCAGGGCGACCTGATCGATCCGCGTAAGGCCCTGGGTCACCGCACTCGCCGCGAGCGAGCCGGCAAACTGGTCACTCTGTGCGTCGGGCGTACGCCCGTGCTGGGCGTCGAGCTTGTACACGCCGTCGCGCGCCTGCTGGAACATGGCATTCTGCGGGTGGTCCGGCGAGTCGAGGCGTGGTGGTGTATCGTGCTTGAACCACGACGACGGATGACTCACGGTATCCCAGGCGTGCGAGGCCTTCTCGCCGATCGCGTGCAGACCTTCGGAGACGTCTTCCTTGACGTGCTCGTAAGTCTCCCTGACCTCATGGGCTACGTTCTCCGCCGTCTGTTCGACGGCGTGGACTCCCTGCTCAACCTTGTCGACCACGGCGTGACCCACAGCCCCGACTTCCTCGGCAATCGTCTTGGGCACCTCCCAAGGCGCGGAAAGGCCCTTGCGGATATCCATGACATCGTCGCGGTAGCGGTCGATCATGCCCGCGTGTTCTTTGTAGAGGTTTTCGGCTTCGGGGTTGATGATGCTGTGGCCGAGCGTCTTGCCATCAGGAACGAAGTTATCAATGGCGTGCGAGCTGAAATCGATGGCAGCTACCGGATTACGCGGACTGAGTATCCCGCCGTTGTCGCGATATCCGGCTTTCGACAACGTGTCGATGTCTTTCTGATCCGCGTAGACGCGTACTTCACCGAAATGCGGGCTTGCGGCGCTGACGACATCGCCCGCCCGCACGTGATCGATCACCTGATTACCGCCTTCTGGTACACCGTAAAGGCTGGCCGCGCCGTACGCATTGAAGGTTTCGCCCTTCAGGCCAAACTTTGCCGCCTGAATTTCGGCGAGCGTGCCACCCAGCGAGTGCCCCGTCACGGTCACGTTCATAGGATGGTGATTCACCTCGGCGTCGATCTTCTCCGCGTCGAGCACCCGCTGCGTGAAGGTGGCTGCGTCGTGCGCCTGCGCGTTCACGCCTGTCAGCACCATGCCAGCATCGACGCCGCCGTCGTGTACCGGTTCCCGACCGAACTCAGTGCCTCGATATGCAATGACAACCTCATTGGTATCAAGGCGCCGGTAAGCCGTCCCCTGAAAGCCCGTTGCAGGATCATCCATGAAGTCGATGGCCTTGTAAGCGACACCGCCGAGGGTAATTTCCTTCTTTAGCTCAGGATTCTGGTACGAGTTTTCCGCCAGTAAGGCGTAGTCTGTTGAGCTCAGGGTCACGGCGCTTTCTCCTTGGCCGTGAGCTCGATCGAGAAGGTGCGGTCAGCATCTTCCTTGAAGTCTTCGCGATGGGAGTTACCGGTATCGACGCGCTGCGTCGCCGACAGTTCGTACGATCGGTCAGAGAAAAACCGGATCACCGGTTTTCCGGCGATCAGTTCGTCATGAAACAAGCTCGGCGAGAAGTAGAGCTCGTTTACCTTGAAGCTGACATCAGCGCCAATCAGGTTCCAGTGGCAGATTCCCATGCCGAAGTAGTCTTCGTCACGAAGCAGATCGACGTACAGGTCGCCTTTGAACGTGTGATCGTCGACGCGATGGAGCTCAATGGGTACCCGTTTCTCCGGAAACTGAGCAGCCCCCGTAATAGGTGTCAGCGGCACGCATTGGCGGTCCGTTACCTTGTATTGCACGGCACCTTCGATCCGGTCGAATGGGCCAGGCGCTCCCTGGACGACGGCGGTAATCTCGTAACGCATGCGCGGATTCGGGTTGAGCTTGATATCAGGGTTCTTCATGGTGGCACCGTAAGCAAGGGAGGTCAGGGAAAGGAGCAGGGCAGCGATGGTGAGTGATGTCTTCACCATGCGGCACCTGTGCAGTTGCGATGTGTCATCGGGGTCTCTCCCTTGCTTGAGCCAGGTGGCTAACTTTTGCGGAATGCACGTTCACGCCAGGCATTCTTGGTCCTTATTTGGGGTCAGGGCATGCCCGGTGCTGCCGGGCCTTGCGGTTGCCGTGTCGGCTGACCCTGCGTCGGGTCAGATGATTGGGCCTTGGTCGCCGCGACGCTGCTTTGCTCCAGCGGCGTGCTCACGGCTTTCTGCGTTTCCACCTCGGCCACCTTCTTGTGCGGTGAATTCAGGTCACCTTGCACCGCATAGGCGTGTTTGGCATCGTCGCTGAGCACGACGCTGTCGATGCGCGTGAGCCCCTGCGCTTTGGCCGAAGCCGTGAGCGAGCCTGCGAACTGGCTGCTCTGCTGGTCGGGCTCGCGTCCATGCTTCGCGTCGAGGCGGTGTACGGCGTCCAGGGCTTGTGTGTACATGCCATTGTCGGGATTCGCCTTGTCGTCGAGCCGCGGACTGACCAGCGCCTGTCGTGCGGCATCAACCTGCTTCTGCGTCTCGATAGCGGCGAGCGAGCCTGGCCCGGCTACGCCATCGGCGGTGAGCTGATGATCGCGCTGGAACGCCTTCAGGGCGGTTTCGGTACCGGGACCGAACTTGCCATCGGTATGCAAGTCGTGGCCGGCGGCGTCCTTGTAACCCAGGCGTGCGAGATTGGCCTGCAACATGCGGACGTCCTCGCCTTGCATGCCCTCTTTCATGACCTCACGCGAGGTGTTGAACAACTCGCCAGCGCCAGCGCCCTTGTCCAGGCGGTCCATGACTTCGGGCGTGAGCTTCTTCTGCCATTGCGCGAAGCGGTCTTCACGATCTTCGAGGCCGTTGTATTTGCCGTTGATTGCCTTGGTCGCCGCCTTGACGTCCTCGCGGGCGCTCTCGGGAACGCGGTTTTCCCAATACCAGGTAGCGATCTTCGCGGCGTTCTTCGGATCGGCGGCAAGCTCGGGATGCTTGACCAGATCCAGGTCGAGGGCTTCGCCTGCGGCCCGATAGTTGTCCTTACCCGTGAGCTGGATATACCCCCGGCCGTGGTACTTCCAGCCATCGCCGGGTTCGTCGTTGCCGTTGCGGCCGCCGTACATCAGTTCGGCCAGATGTTCCGGCTTACCCTGCAGCGCCTCTTTGCGCGCGGCTTCGAGCACCTTGGGGCCCTCGCGCCACGCGGACTGCACCGGTATCTGCGAGATATCGCGGGTATAACGAAAGCTCTCCTCGAGGCGGTTCAACCCATTGGACTCATGGGTGACCTGCGCCATGAAGTTGGCCAGTTCTTTGGGTGAGGTGATGCCCGCCGCCGCGGCGTCGTTCAGCACCTGGGTTTCACGATCAATCGCCATGTGTAGCTCCTGTGGATCCTGTGCACGCCCTTCTCAGGGCAGCGTCACCTCGGGAAGACTCGTAGGGTCGAAGTCTGCAAACGCGACATCGCCCAGCGTTTCCGCGGTGAGAACGAGTTGCCGGTGCTCTCCCGATTCGGTGTCCTCTACCTGCCGCACGACGCGTACCAGCCGCCAGGTGGCGGCCGATGCGACGTAGCGAAAGTTGTATTCATCCGACCAGCGCTCCCTGCTGCCGCCGCCATTGGCGATGGTGAAACCACCGTCGTCAATGCGCGTGTAGCCGTAGGGATCGCCAGCCACGCCTCCGCTGCCAGCGCTCGGAATCACGCTGAGGCTGGAAGCGGCTTTCTCGAACTGGCCACCCGGGTTACGCAGGAGCAGTACGAGTTCGCGTGCGGGCCCTTCGCCCAGTTTCGGTCTGTGAGGCGCGGGCGGGTCGAGCACAAGGAGTGCTCCCTCCCTCCCGTCACCGGTGAGATCGCCGATCAGCATGTCGAGGATTTTCGCCCCCTGCGTTGCGACGCCTTCAGGTCATCCATCTGGCACTTTTCCCGTCCTGTCCGTCCCGCAATAGTAATCGAGACGTTTGTTTTTCGGTGTAGTCGCCACGTCTCGGTGGCGATTCTTCGAGGAGCACGTTCACACCGGGCGCGCCTGCTGTTGCTGTTGCTGCTGATCCTGCTGCGTCGGCCCCGGCAACGGCGTCTGTTGTGCGCTCTGGGCCAGCGTCGCCGTGCTCTGCTCGAGCGAGGTAGACATGGCCTGTTGTGTCTGCACTTCGGCCACGCGCTTGAACGGCGAATCGAGCTCGCCCTGCACGGCATAGGCCCGGCTGGCATCGTCGCTCAGCGCGACGTGGTCGATACGCGTGAGGCCTTCCTTAGCCGCGCCAGCGGTGAGCGAGCCGGCAAACTGGCTGCTCTGGTGATCCGGGGCGCGGCCATGCTGAGCGTCCAGCTTATGCACGGCATCGCGTGCCTGGTTGAAAAGGCCGTTTGCCGGATGGTCGGACGAGTCGAGGCGGGGGCCGACGTGATTCAACTTGCCCAGCGCGGCCATGGTGTCGTTGCCTGCGACGCCATCCTTGTGGAGATGATTTGCCTCCTGGAAGCGTTCCAATGCGGCTTTTGTATGGGCACCGAAATGGCCGTCCGGCTTGAGCTCGTGCCCATGTTCATCGCGGTAGCCCAGACGCTTGAGCGACTCCTGCATCGCCTGCACGTGCGTCCCTTCGTCGCCCTTGCGCATGGCACCAGCGGTGGACGCAGCGGTTGGCGGAGCGTGCGCAGCAGGCGGGGAAGCCGGGGAGGGCGTGGCGACGGCAGGCTGCGCGTTGGCCGGCGTGCCATGCATCGGCGCCGGCTCATGCGTACGAAATTCGGCCTTGGCACGCAGGGCGCCGACGACCTCCATGTGCGAGGTCCAGTAGCCGCCATCCTTCATCGTGACCTGGCCGGGACCGGTACTGGCCTGCGAGCCGATGAACTCCAGGTTGCCCTTCGCGTCATAGCCTTTGACGATGCCAACGTGCTGGTCGGAGCCGGTGCGGCTCTTGAGCATGATGATGTCGCCAGGCTGCAGGTTGGCGGGCGGCTTGCCGCCCTGGGCCGGCGGGATGACGTCGAAGTGCTGCCGGCTGTAGGGCGTGACGTTGTGGCCGTTGTAGAGCCTGGATGTGGCAAACGGCTCATTGCCGACATCGTAGCCAGCGTCCTTCAGGCCACGCCAGACGAACGACGAGCAATCGACGCCCCGCAGGCCATCGTGGTCGTTGTCCTGCTCGGTGCGGCTGCTGTCGGTGACGTGGTTGCCACCATGGTTCGCGCGCTGCATGTCAGGGCGGCCGTACTCGTAACCGACACCGGCGTTGAAGTAGTGATCGTTCGCGTGCTCGTAGATATCGCGGCTCATGGCATCGTCTCCGTCAAGGTCACTTCAGGCCCATGGAATAGAGTTCGACCGAATCCTCGTCGACCCAGCCGGCCGCACAGCCGCCGGTGAAGTCGCCCGAGGTACCGAGCCAGTCGCACTTGGCGGCGGGCGGCGTGCCGACCCACTCGATGGGCTGCGCCTTGCACAGGTCGCTGCCTTTGCAAGCGGGAACGCGCTCTGCCGGGTAGGCCGCAACGTAGTAACGCTGTGAGGCGCCCGCCTTCTTCGCCGTGGCGATGACACAGAGAAACTGATGCTGCTTGAGCTTGGCCATCGGCTTGGACAGGCTGGCATCCAGGCGCGTGCCCAGGGTGGCCCCGGCGTCATCCATCACCTGACCGAATGACATGTCGCCGCTGCAATCGGAGAGGTCGACGGCATACCCATCCGAGGTGCAGGCGGCATTTCCGTAGCTGTCCTTGTGGCACTCCGCTTTTGCGCCGGGATCGATCTTGAGCAGGCGGGCTTGCAGGGCGGCGGGTGCGCGTGCCGGATTTGGCGCGGCCGCGAAGGCGCCCTGAACCACCATGAAGAGTGCGAGGAGTGCGGTGATGCGTCGTGAAATCATCGAGGTTCCCAGGTTGTGAAAGGGAGAGTGCGTCGTTGGCGGCGTGAGCCGGCGGCTTCGATTAATTGCCATGGCCATGCACCAGAGGATGTGGCGATGGCTGCTGGGCATGTTCCTGAGCCGGCTGCGTTGGCTTGGCCACGCTATCGAGCGCTTCCGTGCTCTTCGCGATAGGTGTTGTCACCGCTTGCTGCGTCGGGACCTCAGCCACACGTTTGAGCGGCGAGCTGGGATCTCCTTGCACGACAAAAGCACGACTGGCGTCCTCACTCAGTACCGCGTGGTCGATACGATGCATGCCTTCCTTGTGCGCGGCTGCGGCCAGGGCGGCGGCGAGGTTTTCACTCTGGGCGTCGGGTGCCCTTTTGTGCTGTTCATCGAGACGATGCACGGCGTCGCGAGCCTGCGCAAAAAGGCCGTGATGCGGGTGCTCCGGCTGGTTCATCATCGGCGCCGCGCACATGCCCGCCACCTCGCCGGCAGGGTAGCCGTAGGGTGCGAGCTGGCGATGGTGGTGGCCATGTCGATGCACTTGCGGTAATGGCGCGAAATCGATCGAGTCTTCCATCACATCCCGCTGCTGCTCCATCTCGAGCAACGGGTCGGGGCCGGCGACGCCATCGTCGTCTCCGCCCATCCGGCGCTGTGCCGCCCTGGCCGCATGTCGTGTGGCCCGATCATGGTGGCCATGGGTCCGGCTATCCCGTTTGCGTTCGTCATCGCCGTAGGCATCGGCACCCATCCGCTGCATGACCTCGGGTGTCAGGCGCTTGTCCCAGGCATCGAAACGATCCATGCGATCCTGGAGGCCGTTGAATTTGCCATTCACTGCCTTGGTCGCTGCCTTGACGTCCATGCGCGCGGCTTCCGGAACGCGGTTCTGCCAGTACCACACCGCGATCTTCGATGCGTTTGCGGGCTCGGCCGCGAGTTCGGGCTTGTCGGCCAGATCCAGGTTCAATGCGGCGCCAGCGGCCACATAGTTGGCCTTGCCAGTGAGCTGGATATAGCCACGCCCGTGATATCGATAGCCGTCACCCGGCTCGTCGTTACCGTTGCGACCGCCGTACATCAGCTCAGCCAGCTTTTCCGGGCTACCGCGCAGGGCTTCCTTGCGTGCCGAGTCGAGCATCTGGGCACCCTGGCGCCATGCGGATTCAACGGGAATCTGGGCGATGCCCTTGGTATAGCGAAAGCTCTCCTGCAGGCGGTTTAACCCATTGGACTCATGGGTAACCTGGGCCATGAAGTTGGCCAGTTCCCTGGGAGAGCGGATGCCCGACGCGTAGGCGTCGGACAACACCTGTGTTTCACGATCAATCGTCATGTGTAACTCCTGTTTGACTCTCTGTCGGCTGTCCTCCTGGAATGCCTGTGCCCACCTGTCCTGGCGGGGTGGTGCGATGGATCAGGGGAGCGTTACCTCCTTCAGGTGCGATGGATCGAATGTCTCGAACCTGACCTGGCCGAGCTCTTTCGGGGTCAACTGCAATGACTTCTGCTTGCCCGTAACGTTGTCGGTCACCTGACGCGTCACCAGACTGACGAACCAATCCTTCTTATCGACCGAGTACGTGAAGGTGTACTCGTCCGACCAGTGCTCGCGTCCGCCGCCGCCATTGACGATGGTGAAGCTGCCCTTGGCGACCTTGCTGTAGCCAAACGGATCGCCCGACGTACCGCCGCATGCTTCGCAGGGCACGATGTGCGCGTTGGAGGCGACTTTCCGCAGCTGCCCGGAGGCATCGCGTATCAGCAGGACCACGTCGCGGGCCGGACCTTCGCCAAGCTTGGCATCGGCAGGGGCGGGCGGGTCGAGAATTAGCAGCGCATCCGGACGGCCATCATCGTTGAGGTCGCCCTTCTGGGATTCGAGGATGCGCGAGCCACCGGTCGCGAACGACTTCAGGTCGTCCGCAGGGGCGGTAGCGGCCATGGCCCAGTTGGACCATGACAAGGCGACAAGGCAGAGTGCGCTGAGTTGTAGGTTAGCCTTCACGTTTGTCCTTTGCTTTTGAAACTCGGCCTTTGGGCCGGTGGGTCAATGGTTATTGTCGCTGCGTAGCGGGGTGAGCAGCTGGCAATTTTTGCCGCCGTTTTCGCCGCATTGGCGCATAGCCATTTCGACGGCAGTGTTCTGCATTGCTCTGATCTTGGTTATACGGCGATCCTGGTTGTAACAGGTTCATGATCAAGCGCTCGGATCCACGGTGAGTGACCCGTACTTCACTAGATTTTCGTTCCAAGCGTGTTTCGCAGCCCTGTTGATATTGGAGAATCCGTAGCCGGTTCACGAGATTGGCTCCCCGTGGAGATTCGTCACGGCAATCGACTTGCATCCTACTGAATACGAACCGGAACCGCGCACTGGCTATAGAGCACGCGGCAGGTCTGTGCATCACCGCACTTAGCAATGACCCTCGACTCGGCCTCGCTCTTGTTGGCTGCAGTTGCGCTACTGTAAATGCCGGCAGCGGACTGCGTTATGGCGGCACACTGATTATGGTATGTCAGCACAACCTGACAATGGATTCCTCCCTGGGCCGCGCAATCGTCGAGCGCACTGTGGCTTGCCCGATCCTCATTGAAGCCGTCGGAAGTTGACCCGCTTGCATCAGCGTCGAGATCCATTGCAACGGCCCCCCATCTATCTTCCCAAACGGCTCGCGCAGGCGCAGGTATGAAGGTGCCCGCCTCAGACGGCTGACCATACGGCGAGCCCGACACAGTAGGCGGGATGCAACCTGGATTCCCCGCGCCAGGAATGCCAGCCCCACATTGTGCCCACGCCAATGGCATGTAGATCAGAAGCGCGCACGCGATAATTTTCATCTTGGTCATGTCGTACACGGCACTCGTTTGTTCGACGCGGTAGGAATTCTCTGATGGCGTGGAGGAGTTGCGCATCGATCATTCAATTCTGTTCGTCTGTGCATAGGTCTGTTCTTAGCGTTGATGACAGGCTCTCGTTTGAGAAAATTGTCGGATCACTTCACGCGAAAAGGGTGTACACAGAACTCATAAACGACTTTGCACATCGATCCATCTCCGTAACGCTGCAACACCCGCGAGGTAGCTTCATTGGGATCGGCGGCGGTTGCGGTGCTAATTGCCCCCGCTTAAAGTGTTCTGCGCGACCGCTACGCAATAATTCTCGACCGCGATCGTTACTACGCATTGCGCGCGCCTGGAATACTGAGCACACACTCTGTTAGGCGAACAGCACTAAGGCGAGGAGCTTGAAATGGTTCATGGTCAAGCGGTCCGATTGGTTTTCTGAAACTCGTCAAGCACTGGGTTCGCGCTCCGAGAATGTTTCCGGTCCTGGCAACACGGGCAGCCAATCGAAGGTGCACGATTTGACTGCTCGCAGGCGGCGTTTTGTATGATCGCTTTTCGTCTTACTGAACACGAATCGGAACCGCGCATTGGCTGTAGAGCACGCGGCAGGTCTGTGGGTCGCCGCACTTGGCAATGACCCGAGACTCGGCCTCGGTCTTAGTAGCCGCGGTTGCGCTACTGAAAAATCCGGCTGCAGCTTGAGTGATCGCAGCGCACTGATTGTGATAAGTGAGGACAATCTCGCAATGCCTCCCTCCTTGATCTTTGCAATTCGCGAGCGCGCTACTAGTCGCCCGATCTTCTGAAGTGCTGTTGGTGACAGTGCCGCTCGCGTCTGCGGCGAAGTCCATTGCGACGGCTCCCCATCGGTCTTCCCAAACAGCTCGGGCCGGTGCAGATGTAAACGCACCGGGGTCTGATGGCTGGCCATACGGTGAGCCGGGAGCGGTCGGGGGGATACAACCAGGATTCCCTGCACCGGGTATGCCCGCACCGCATTGGGCCCACGCTAACGGCGCGTAAACCAACAATGCGCACACAGCGATTCTGAGTCTCATCATGTCTGGTCGCGATCAGTAGTGCGGTATTTGGTCGAATCGGTTACGGCAACATTATCGGTCGGGAGTTGGAGACCACGCGCGTGAGCTTGCTGCCCCTGCCCGCCGAACGTGCGATTGCCAGCATCCTGTTTAGTCATCGGTGTTTGACTCTATCCACCGCCGCCCATAGCAGCCTGCCGCCCCTGCGCAATTGCCTGCTGATCCTTCCCCACGCAACTGCGAGCCCACGTTGCCGAACGACGAGTAGGAGGCGAACTGGCCAAGCGTGCCCTGGAAGAACGCGGCCGCCATGGGCGGAGCCATGACGATCAGGGCCGACAGCGACGCCGCCTTGCTGCAAGGCCATGCCGTCGGTGTCACCGACGCCGGCCATGGCCGCAAGGTACTTCACCGCGAAGGCTGCGGTGATCGCCTCCATCATCTTCATTGCAACCCGCCATTTCGGATAAGACAGCCCGTGAGAACACGTTATGTACCTTTACTTCACTCTAATCGGGAATGCGCACTGGCTGTATATAAGCGTGCAGGCGGCCCCGGCGGTGCATTTGGCCCGAACACGTGATTCGGCCTCTGGTTGTCTTGCGGCGGTCGCCGTGCTTACCACTCCATTGGCTGACTGAGCGATTGCAGCGCACTGATTCTCGAAAACGAGAATGGTTACGCAGTGTATGCCGCCTTGCCCTTCGCAGTCTGAGATGGCACTTCGCGACGCGAGATCCTTTGTTTGACCGTCAGTTACTGATCCGGAAGCACCGTTATCGAAATCCATAGCGGCGGCGCCCCATTGCTGCTGCCACACCTGTTGGGGAGGAAGCGCCGCGGGTGGTGCCGAATCATATGGTTGCGCATAGGGCGAGCCAGGAGCCGTAGGTGGGATGCATCCGGGATTGCCAGCGCCCGGAATTCCGGGTGCGCACTGCGACCATGCAACAGGCGCCTGACTAAGTAAGGCTAGAAAGAAGATTTTTTCTAATTTCATCGACATCCCCCATTAGTGCACGCGGACAGCGTAAGAACATAGGCTATGAATGACCTGGGTCCAGCCGACTGTCGCATATCCCTGAAAGACTAGAGAAGTGCGGATCATCATCCGAGCGTTAGGGTTTGGTGGCGTACACCCAGGCTCGCCGGTTTCAGGTTCCGGTCTTGCATTGAGACCAAGCGAAAAGCAAGTGCGAGTTCCCAGAGGTCTCCAACATGCATTCGGCTTTACAATCTTCGTCGCATCTTCGGCTGCGATGATTGATCCAGCAGTGTGCTTCAACGCGCGGGATGCGGATGGCTACATTTGCTATAGATGACCTCGCAGCGATTCCCGCCCTTGCATGCTCCGAGCGCCCGTTGTTCAGCGAGTTCAGTGGTCGCGCCGGTGTTGCCGTGCACCGTTCCGCCATCAGGCTCCTGCACCATTGCGGCGCACTGGTTGTCGAACGTAACCAGCACCTTGCACTTGTTCCCACCGTTCCTCTTGCAGAGATCGAGAGCAATGCTCTCTGCCTCGTTCTGACTGTCGCGGTCTTCGACAGTTCCACCTCTATAGTCCTCATCCATCGCGACGGCTCCCCAACCCCCCACCCACCTCACGGCGGGTGCGACGGGTGCGGCTGGCATATCTCCACCTTGGTTATATGGGGATCCGGGTTGTGTAGGTGGAATGCATCCCGGATTACCGGCGCCCGGAATTCCGGGCGCGCACTGCGACCAAGCGATGGGCGCGTGCACAAGCGAGGCTATCAAGAGAATTTTCGTCAATTTCATCGAATTGGTGACCCTAATGCTTGAATTCGCCCGGCTTTATATCGTCGCCATTTGTTGGTGCTGGGCTTGAGCCATACGCCATTAGGCTTGCTTGGCGCGACCCTTGCGACTGAGTCTGGAACTGCCGCTGTGCGTCTTGTTGGGGCGGAGGGTTGTAACTACCACTGCTCGCGGCAGCCTGCCGCCCCTGCGCAATCGCCTGCTGATCCTGCCCACCCAACTGCGAGCCCACGTTGCCGAACGACGAGTAGGAGGCGAACTGGCCAAGCGTGCCCTGGAAGAACGCGGCCGCCATGGGCGGAGCCATGACGATCAGGGTCGACAGCAAGAGGCCGACGCCGCCTTGCTGCAAGGCCATGCTGTTGATGCCGTCCGTGTCGCCGACGCCGGCCATGGCCGCAAGGTACTTCACCGCGAAGGCTGCGGTGATCGCCTCCATCATCTTCATTGCAATACCCACCATGACGGATAGGACGGCCAGTGAGAACACGGTTCCTATGCCGTATAGCAACCACTTACTGAATAGTTGCTTTGTCTGGTCGAAGAGCAGGCACATGATGAAGAACGGTCCGAAGCCTATGAAGAGGGCGAGGGCGATCTTGTTGAGCAGCAACATGGAGCCGGCGATGACGCTGGGCCCGGCAATGCCAATGCCGGTGAACCATCGGTTACGGTCTTTGGATTGCTGCTCGGGATCCTGCTTTCCTGTATCCACACTGTCGATGATCGCCAGTGCCACCTCCATCTGGGCGAGATTCTTGTCGATGGATTGGAAGGGAGTATCGCCATCGGAGGTGACGTAGCTGGCGATGGCCGATGACATGCCGTCACTGAGTACCCAATACGCCGAACTCGACGAGTAAGCCGCAGTGGTGGCAACGAAGACGATGAGCGTGGCACGAAGCGCGTCGCCCACGAGCACCATCATGGGCTGGCGCGACTGGCCGGTGACGATACGGAAGCCCTGGAACATGATCCACACCGTGAGCACGCTCACGGCAACGAAGCCGATAACGGTGGCGGCCCCGGAGAGCAGGCGCCACTGCATATAGTCGATTTCGGTGCGGAGAAAGTTGTTGATCTCCGTGAAGAAAACGAAGTTGGTCGCAACTCCGCCCGGATCGCTCATGAACGCGACGGCCGACTTGCCGAGTAGGCTTCCCATCACCATGTGAGCGAATTCCTTGCCATGTTGAGAGTCACGTCGCGAGGCATCTGCGGCGTGGAATGCGTGATGCCTGCCCGAGCAACGAGAGACTTACCAGCCATTGGACTGTCCGATGGTCAGCGTTTGAATGCCATCTGGCTTGCTTGATTGCACGCCCTTCAGCGCGCCGGTTAGCGCCACGCCGCTGATCAGGCTGCTAATCTGGGAGCTGAGGTCGATCGAGCCAACGCCAGGCAAATTTACCTGCGTCCACGAGGCTTTGGGCTTGCCTGTGTTGGCCGAGCGAGAGAGCTGCGCCTGCGCCGTTCGCAGATAGGTCAGGTTCGCGGTGTAGGCATAATTGACCGTCGCCATCTGCTGCTGATCGAGCGCAATGAGGTTGTAGAGGGCGGTGAGTTTGTTGGTGTTGTCTTCGAGCTTGCCGTACTGGTTGGCGTCGTTTTCATCGATCTTTGCTCGCTCATCGAGCAGGCTGGTCAAGATCGCATTGCGTTTCGCGTTGGTCTCGTACATCAGGAGCATGTACTTGTACTGCGCGTTCTGGATGGCAACGATCTGCTTGCAGTTGGGTTGCTGGGCACTCGGCAACTGCGTGCAGTTGCTGCCGTCGTCGAGCGTCGCAGAAGTCGATGCCGACGCGGGAAGCGCCTGGTCCGGATCGGCGACACGGTCACCCGGCCGGGTGAACGGCTGGCCATTGGTCTTGTTGCCGATAACCATCTTTTTATTGATGGCGTCGAGGTTTGCGTTGAGCGTATTGCCGCCACCGGACTGGGAATCACCGAGGGCCTTCTTCATGTCCGTCGTGTCGTTGTTCGTGTTCTTGGTGTTGTCCTTGATGTCGGATAGCTTGTCGTTCGCCTGCGAGTCGTTGACTGACCATGCATCCTGCGCATGAGCGACAGGCGCGATGACGCATGCCAGCAGTAGGGCGGCAACCAGGGCTTGGAGCCGGCGGCCAAGGACGCGCGACACAGGTCGATTGATTTTGATCGTTGGCATGGGAGCCTCCATCGTCAAGGGGAAGATCAAACGGCAGCGCTGCGCGTGGGGCGCGTCGCTTGCGGGCCGGATGGCGTGGGCTTCTTGCCGCTGCCTTTCCGGTTTTCATAAAAGGTTTCGAGCCACTGGTCGGGGCGGAGTTCGTCCGACGAGACGCCTTCGGCGGCGGCACGCTGCGCGAGGACCTCGTGCATGATTTCAATGTTGTCCGTGGAGGCCGAAATAACGGCAAGTGCATCGTCCATGCCGCGCAGGTTGAGCTGGCAAACTGCCGAAGCGTGGCCCTGCTTGACCAGGAATCGGCGCGAGCGTTCGTCGAGGCTGACCACGACCTGGTACTCGGCTTCCGTCAGCTTCAGGCCGTCGACATAGTCTTCGCGGCTGGCGTTCGGGTTCGGCAGCAGGATCATCGTCGCCGTCTGCTCGATCAAGGCGGCGGAGATGTCGCTGGCGAGTGCGTCTTCCGGGCTCTGCGTGGCGAAGATGCCCATGCCGTTCTGTTTACGGATGGTCTTCTGCTTGTTCTTCGCGAATTCCTTCAGGCCACCCTTGCCATCGAGGATCTTCCAGAACTCGTCCATGACGTAGATAAGACGGCGGCCGTCGATCAGCGCCTCGAGGCGATGCAGGAGGTAGTTGATGACCGGCGCCCGGACTTCGGGGTTGTCGATGATGTCCGTGTAGTCGAAGCCGATGATGTTGGCCCGGGTCAGGTCTACCGTGTCCTTCGGGTTGTCAAACACCCAGCCCAGCGCGTTGCCGGCGGTCCATTTCCGCATGCGGATGAACAGGCCGTCGTCGCCGTGGTTCGGCAGGCTCTTCTGGAAGTTGGTCATGTTGCGCAGGTGCATCGGCGTGTCGAGCATGTTCTCGACAGCGCGGAAGATGTCTTCCTCCTCGCGCGAGCTGTACACGGATTTAGCCGCCAGCACTTTGATGAGGTCAGCGAGGAATTGCGCGTTTTCCTCGGTACGTTCGCAGTGGAACGGGTTGAAGCCCGTGGGCTTGCCGTTCTCCAGCGCGAGGTAATTACCGCCGCAGGCACGCACGAAGATCTCTGCGCCGCGATCCTTGTCGAAGAAGAAGATCGTCGGTGCGGGGTCGAGCTTCTGCACCTGGCTGAGCAGGAAGTTGATCAGCGCCGTCTTACCGGTACCCGACTTACCGATCACCATGGTGTTTGCGATGGCCTTCTCACCGTAGGAGTTCTCGGCGGGGTGGGTTGCGTGGAAGTTGAAGTAGTACGGCTGCCCATTGGTCGTCTGCAGGGTGGTGACGCAACCGCCCCAGGGGTTGTTTTCTTTCTTGCCCGTGGCGAAGTTGTGCAGCGGCGACAGGCCGAGGAAGTTCAGCGAGCTGACGTTGGCCAGACGGGTACGGTACTTCCAGTTACCCGGGAACTGCGCGTAGAACGCAGCGGTAACGGCAAGGTCTTCCTTGACCGAGACGAAGCCGGCGTTCGAGAGCTCGGCACGCGTGGCAGCGATGTGTTGCGAGAGTGATTCCTGCGAGTTGGCGTAAAGCGTCATGGTGAAGTGGTACTCGCCCAGCACGAAGTTACCGGAGGCGAGCTGATCCATGGCCTGATCCATCTCGATGATCTGGCTGACGGCCTTGTCACCGGACGAGATCATCATGCCCTTGGTCCGCTCGAGCGCCTTCAGCGCGTCCTGGCGACCCATGGGGCTGAACGAATGCGTGATGATGTATTCGAAATCGAGGTACTTCAGGCCGTTGAGGATGCCCGGGTACGTACCGTCGACGAATTCCTTGATATTCAGGATCGCGCCGAAGTGATTGACGCCTGAAGGCGTGGTCAGCACGAAGTCGCCCGTCTTGGACGAGAAACGTTGGCGGCTGACCGGTAGGTAATCTTTCACCGGAGCGTCGAGCACCGGAACGGGCTCGTCGATGCGGTTGAGAACGTAACCGTAGAGCTCGAGCACTTCCGAGAAGACGACGCCGTTCGGCGCTTCGTACATCCCCAGCCGCGACGGTGCGTAATCCTTGAGCACGGCCTCGACGTTGCTGGCGAGTTCCAGAATGGTGGCGATCGCCTGGTTCTGCTCGGAGAGCAGGCGGGTAGGATCGCTGGATTTTTCAGCAAAGCGCTTGCCCGAAACGATCGGGCGATACAGCATCGTGACGTACAGCTCGTTTTGCATCAGCTTCTGCGTGGATAGTGCCTCGTAGTAGGCATCCGACATGGTCTGATTGAACTGGTGATTGAACTTGTCCTTCGTCTTGAGGCTGCGACGGCGACGGATGTCGTGCACCCAGAAAGCCACGTTCACGAAGTCCGGTGCACGCAGCGTCTGCAGCATGCGGTTGAAGGTGTTGTGACGATGCTCGAGGTCCCACTCCTCGCGTCCCACGAACGGTAGGCCCGCCAGTCGCCAGACCAGCATGTAGTCGCCCCCGGTCGTCTTGAGGACGGTCGGCGAGACGTGGGTGGAGAGGGGGATGTATTCGCCGATGGGTGCGTCTGGAGTGAACATAGCCTGGCTACCGTAGGAAACGCGAAAAAGGCCCTGGCAGGACATCTGCCAGGGCGTCTGTGCTACTTACCGTTTCGCCTTCCCGGGCTCGCGATAATTGTTCGGTGTGAACACCCACATGCCTTCGTGCTCCGGAAGATTCCTGACCCGCGTGCGGAACTGCAGGCGCAGACCGAGCAGGCGGAAGATCATTTCGTCACGGCGAGCCATCTGGCGCATCGTGAAGACGTTGATCGGAATCAGCAGGAGAAACCACATGTTGAAGTACATCGCCATCAGCAGCCCGCCACCCGCGCCCACGAAAAAGGGGATATAGGGAACCCCCATGAACATGGGCGGACGCGTGCAGCCACGAAAAAGCGCGTTCTTATACACTGAGGTGCAGCAGGTGCATGGCAGCGTTGGCGGCGTCGATCAGGATCGCCTTGCCGCTGCTCGAGGTGCACGCGGTGCTGCCGCCGGAGCCGTTACCACCGACGACCATGCTGGCCACCTGGGCTGCTGCGCCGATAAGCACGCCGCCGATCAGCGCCGGCGCCACATCGGCAATACGCTTGTGGGCGAAAGCGATCTGGTAACCGGAGAAGATCACGGCAATCGTGACGACGACGATGGATGCGGCGTTGAGCAGCGAGTTGATGTTCTGGAAGAAGCCACAAACCTTCGTCGAGGTCGCGCCGACGTCCTGGCCGACAACGAACGTCGGCAGCATCAGGACCATTGCGAACGCGAAGAAAGCGAGCTTGCGGGACAGCGGAGTCTTCGACGAGTCGTAAACGGTGTTGAGGGAGGACAGGGCCATCTCAATAATTCCTTATTGAACAGTGCAATCGTGAATGCGGAGGTCGGATGACCGCCGCGCGGTGGTGGCGGCCCGAAGGACAGCCGTTTTGTCGAACGGCATGCGAGGAAAAACACCCTTGCATGAGGTGGCCCTAAGGCCATCGCGACAACCGGGGTTACCGGTCGCCAGGCGATACGTGGTGGACGTCCCTGGTACGGACTGTCCTTGATACTCAAAAGACGAAAGCGCCATCTCCCCCTCCTTGTCGAAGATCGGCCTGATCCCTTCCGGGAACAGCGGGCGCGGCGCTGGCCGGTGCGGCTGCCGACGGCGACGGATCGTTTGGCCCATGCACCACGGGCACGAAGATTCCGTTGGCGCCTTCGGTGGCCGCCGGCGCATTACCCGCCGCGTTTGCCGAAATACCGATCTGTGCCATCGCCGCCGCCGTCGCCGGATCCGTCGCGATGGCCCTTGCGACGGGGCCGGCGGTGTTCGGGATCTGCATCCCAACCTGCGCCATGGCCGCCGCGGTGGCCGGATCCGTGGGAATCCGGCCCGTGGGTGCGCCCTGCGAATTCACAGGCATGGGCGAGGTGACCTGCGCGAGCAAGGTCGCCGTTGCCGGATCCGTATCAACGACGAAGCCAGCCGGGGCGGGGCGGTTGACGCCTGCTGCTGACGCCACGGCGGGTGCGAGCGCGGCGGACAGTGCCGCATCCGCGACGCTGCGCATGGCGACGCGATAAGCGCCGTTGTCGGCACCGACGAGAGGCGTGCCACGGTTGGCAGCCTTACTCGCGCCGTTGCTGATCAACTGGACAGGAATCGGACTGGCATTGGTCGCAGCAGCCTGACGGGCCATGGAGGCGAACACTTTCTGGACGTAACCATCCTGGTATCCGGTCGTGAAGTTGCCGGAGTAGTAGCAGCTGAACGCCTTGCCCCAATCGCCGCCGGCACTCGCATAGCACTGCGCGAGGATTCGTGAGCCGGCAACAAGGTTGGGGCAAACGTCAAAGGCTTTTTCGTAGCTGTCCAGGCCGAACTTGCCGAAATTGGCACGGTTCACCTGCGCCACGCCCAGGGAATAGTTGTAGCCCTTGTCTTCGAGCATGCGCACGGTCGCCACCGCCTCGTCGAGATTCTGAGGCTGGCGAACGAGCTGCGCGCCGACGACGCCGATCGCAAACGGGTTGCGCGACGACTCGACATTGACCACGTGCTGCATCACCTCGGCCGGGACGGCAAGGTTAGGGCACGACATCATTTCCATTCCTGGTACCACCGATACAACTCCTGATTAATCACCGGTTAGTTCTAGTGCTACCCCCCGCCCGCCGTGAGACCGCGGGCCGGGTTGAAATCAATGCCGGTTATGTGGCGGCGTCCGGCATGTGCCTTTATGTGTACGACGATATCGATAGTCATCATGAGCAGTCGTTTGATCGTCTCGAATTCGAGTCCGGCACCTTCCGAGGATGCCTTCACCATGAGCGCCAACTGATCCCAGGTCTGCTCCACGCTGCCTGCATGGCAGCTTGTGATCGACCCCGGGTGTCCTGATGCGCAATTTCGGATGAAGTAAAACGACTCGTCGCCACGGAGCTCGGCGAGGATGATCCGGTCCGGCTTCATGCGCAGGCAGGCCTCCATGCAGCTCTTCGCGGTGACATTGCTGGTGCTCTGCCCACCCTTGGAATAAAGCAGGTGAACAACGTTAGGCTGATCGATGAAGAGCTCGCGGGCATCTTCGATGGTGACGAGTCGCTCGTAGCTGGGAATGTGACCGACCAGCGACTTCATGAAAGTGGTCTTGCCACTGCCGGTGGCGCCGGCAACGACGATGTTCTTCTTGCTGATGACGGCATGCCGGAAGAAATCGGCATAGCGACGTTCAGCGCGAAGTTCGAGCAGCTCATTGTCGGCCTGGCTGATCGCATTGGCGCCTTCGAGGATCTGGTCGAAGAAGCCATCTTCCTGGTACTGCGCCAACGATTTGCTCTGCTTGGACGGCAGCCGAATCGTGATCGACACCCGGCCCGCTTCCACAGCGGGTGGCAACACGAATTGGGCGCGCTGGCCGGTGGGGAAGGTGAGCGACACGACGGGATCGGCATCGGTGATGCGCTGGCCGGTGTTGCTCTCGTTTACCACAGCGGTACAGAACTGACGGGCGCGTTCGAACGTGAGCGTGGGAAGATCCACGCGCTCCCACTCGCCGCGCCGTTCCAGATACAGCTCGCCCGGCCGATTGATGCAGATTTCGGTCACATCGGTCGACGTAAGCAACTCCTGGATGCCCAGTACTTCGTACTGGTAGTCCAGGAAGTCGTTGCCGACCGAGGCCATGGCGGGTTCGTTCATCATTTCTGCCGTATCAGTAGCGAGCGACAACGCCGCTGAAGTCGACGTCCTTGGCGACATAGATTGCCAGGACCGTGCCCTGGTTGATCGTCACGGTTGCGGGCCGGTTGGCAGCGCGCTGCACGGCACTGTTCGAGATCGACTGCAAGGTGGACGCGGTATTGCTCTCGAACGGATTCTGCGTGACCACACCGTTGCTGATCGCCGTCTGCTTCGGACCGTGCTCGGCGGCCTCGTACTTGAATGCGTCGCTCAGCATCGAGATCAGCAGAGCGGAGCCGATACGGCTTCCCCAGTGGGCGTTGTAGTAACCGGGATGGCCGGCGCCGCCCAGCGTGTCGATCCCGGGACTGGCCATATTGACGTCGATGCCGGTGGGAGTGACCACACGGTCCCAGATCACCGCGACGCGTGGGCCGTTGGGCTCCATCTCGTACTTACCCATCACTTTCGAGCCCTTGGGAAGCAGCAGTCTTCTACCCGTGAACGAGTACACCGGCTCAGTCACCACGCACGAGGTGAAGCCCGGGATATCCGTGATGATCCGCGTCTCGAGCACGCAGCGAATGAAGGTGCCCCGGAGCATGAGCGTATCGGGATGCGTCAGGGGCTCGGCGCTGGATACTTCGGGTAACGGCTTCGAGCTATACGCGCCATTGACCGGCACGCCGCCGTTCGGGACTGGCGCACCCGGATAACCAGGAAAGCCCATGCCACCCATCATTCCCGGCTGACCACCCTGGCTACCGCCGTACTGACCGCCGCCGCCACTGTTCGGCCCAGCTGCCTGGGCAGCGTCGCCGACATTCATCATCCGGCGCTCAAGCAGCGACGGGCCGCGCGGACCCTGGTTCGTCGGCATCTGCGCGGGACGCAGCTGTTCCGGGGTGGGAAGCGGGGGAGGCGGGGCGAGCGCGATTGGCTGCGCCTGGACGTGCTGCGGAAGTGCCGGCGTCGGCATGACCTTCGGTGCCTCGGGAACGTTGACCTCTTCCTCGCGCGGCTTCTCGGCAACCTCTTGTTTGGCGGCGCCGCCATGGAGGAAGAAGAACGCCGCAAGCAAGAGCAGCGCAACGATGCCGCCGAGGAAACCCAGGGCGCGCCGGTTCATCCGACGCATGTCGTTCGCGGCTAGCTGTGGAGCACCGGCGTCCAGATCGGGCTGCGGCGCTTGAGCACGCTGCTGCGAGTACGGATTACCTGCCAATGGATCGTGGTGCTCTGCTGCGTCTTCACGCGGCGGCACCTGATCTGGCTGATGTTCGTCGTCCGGATGATATGGATTGTTCGGGGTCACTTCTTTGTGTTCCTTCGCAGGCCCACGACGTTGTCGTCGTGTCGGATGACGAGGTAGTTGTACGTGCCATGGACGACGAGCGTGTTGCCCTCGACCGTGGTGTTCACCACCGAATCCTCACCGTGTTCCTTTTCGCGCATATAGACCGTTGGGAAGTTACCGGTGGGGAACTGCTTGAGATCCGGCATCTTGATGTAGGTGAAGCGACCATCGTCGTAGACGTTTACTGGCACGAGCCAAGGCGCGGTTTTTCGCTTCTTGGCGTAGTCGTAATCGAAGTTGTAGTCGCGCCCCTTCACCAAGCTCGTGTCGAGCTCCGGCGTCGCTGCCACCTTCTTGGTTTCCGATGTGAAGCTCGTGTCGGCCGGGTAGGTGAAGGTGACTTTGTACTGCACACCCGCATGACGGGCCTGATCGAGTGTTTTCCAGTCCGTCGCGACGACCTTTAGCTCGAAGATGTACGAGTGCGTCGCCGTGCGAATCATCATGTTCGTATCGACGTCGACGTTCTTCGGCTTGATGTAAAAAACGTTGTCGCGACGCGTGAGGTCCCAGCCGCTGCTGAAACCCGTGCTGTAATCGAGCACTTTCTCGTTGGGGTTCAGTTCGATCTGCGTGGTGATGCCCAGTCCGGTACGCACCGTGTAAATGTGGTCGGGCTGGTACTCATAAGGCGTGACGACCTGGGCGCTGACCGATCCCGCCAGCGCGCCGAGCGCGAGGCAGGCCGACATAGCAAGGCGAAGCGTGCTGGAGCGATTCATCGACGGCGCCCTCCATTGGCGGCGTTTTGCGGAGCGGCGACCGGGGCTGCTGCGGGCGCGGTAGCAACCGGTGACTCGGGGATGGGCGAGGCCGGCACGGCACCGGGAGCGAGCGTCGTTCCCTGTGTGATCGGTGCCGCGGGCAATGCGCCTGCACCGGGTGCTGCTGTCGGCGCCGCTGCCGCAGGAGCTGCCGGCTGCGCCGAAGGCTGGCTGGACGCGTCCGCGCTAGCCGGAACCTCGGCGTGGGGTGCCTCGGCGTAATCGTTGTCGACGCGGTATGTGGTTACCTGAAAACCCAGCGGGTTCTCGACACGGTATTGGTCGTCCATCTTCAGGTTCGGCTTGTAGACGAACTCGATGGTGGCAATCTTGCTGTCGAGTGGCACACTTTGGCCCGTCAGCTTGTTGAAGACGGTGCGCTGGAAACGAACCGTTGCGCCCTTCGGCGTAACACCGTCGCCACCGCCGATCAGCACGATGCTCAGGATCTTGACGCGGATCGAGCGGTCGCGGCCGTACGTCTTGAACGGAGCGTCCGGATTCGACTGCGCATGAAGATTCACGTAGACCTGGGCTACGCCGGGCGATGACATTGTCAGCACGGTCGCCCAGTCGCGGAGGTTGATGATTGCCACGTCGAAGGATTCGCGGGCCAGGATGAAGTGAGCGATGTTGCTGCGATTGATCGCTTCGCTGGCCGAAATGCGGCGGTTTACGACGTCGTCCGTAAGTTGTGCGACGGAGCTGAGGCCGGAGTTGGCGTCGGCCATCACGATGTACGGCACCCTCTCTTTTAGCGGCAACATGTAGAAGTAACCGCCGATGAGAATCAGGGATATCACGACCGACACGGACGCGACCATCCACGCACGCCGTTCGCTGCGGCGGGCGAGGTCGCCGACGGCGATTTCGAAATCGACAGATTTCGAAACGGCGGCATCGATCTTGGGGGAGTCTTTTTTGTTTCGCATTTAACGAATGCCTGCCTTGGTCACAACGCTGAATCGCATCACTTTGCTGCCGTTTTCGCGCTGGGAGCCGGTGCCGGGCCTTCAGCGCTATTCTTGGTTTCAGGCGCGGCGACAGGTGCGGCCGGAGCGGGCGGCACGATGGCGCTTGCCTCCTCAACGACAATCTCTGGTCCGTCGATGAGCACGACGATGCCCTGCGGCGCGTAGATCGCGCTCAGCTGCGACGCCGCATCTCGCCCTTCAGTCGTGTGTATGGCCGACGCTGTCTTCGGCAGGGTGAAGTCGGAACGAAGCTTGTAATCGAGCTTTATGCCCGTGTCCGTCGACCAACGCGTGAGCATGACCTTCAGCGTGCCGTCCATCGGCGCCGCGTAGTAGGTGTACGGAACGGCGAGGGGAATCTCGACGGTTTTGTCGTCGTAGCGGTTGACCGGCTTCCAACTGCCACCGAAGTCCTTCGCCGCGGGCGTGCCGCAGGCGGAAAGGAGCATGGCGAGTGCGGAAACAAGGCCGAGGGCGAGGGGATTCAGGGTTCTATTCACGCTTGGCTCATAAGTCATCGAAAGGCAAAGTGAAAACGTAGGCAGCAGGCGCCACGGCTCCTCGCCGAAGGCGCAGCCGGAAAGGCGTTTACAACGCTACGAAATGGGCAGCCACCGCGCGGAAGGCGCGGCTTGAGCGGTATCCCTGGAACTGACTGGAACGGCGGCCAACTGGCCCCGAGCGACATGCAAATCATCCATACAACATCCTGTACGAGCGCAATTGCGCCCCTTGCATAACGTGCCAGCGAAGAGTGGCCGCGCGCCTCAGGGGCGATAATGGTATCGCCCACTTATAGTTGCGTCTTACCGACCGTGTATCCCCACCCCTTTTCGCGGATCCCTGTCCGCAACGTAAACATAACGCAACAAGAAATTTCTGACTAGTGGTCCATGTGCGTGTTTTTGTGGTCTTTGTCACACATTGCTGGCATGTAACATGCGTGAAACGCCGTCTGGCGCGACGTGCGTCACTGCACAAGTGTGCATTGGCGCACTCAAATGCCGGAAATGTGTAAGGCTCGTGAATGTTGCGGTTGTAACCATTTTGTGGCTGCTTTCGAAGCCGGTAAGTTGTCATTGCTCCGTTTCAGGCGTGCGACACCGCGATGTTTTCAGGAGGTTGCGGCAAGCGATCGAACATTGCTCCACGACGGAGGAGGGGGGCGGAAGAAATGTTGAATGAACGAAGGCGGACTGGTGAGTCGCCCTCGCTCATCGAGAGACGTAGGCGTATGCCCGAGATGGGCGCGGTCTCGCCCTCGCGCGGTGTAGGGCGACGCCAGGCAAGTCGCATATAACGGATAACTTACGGCAATCAAAAGGAGGCAAAATAACGTCACCTATTGATTGTCATGATAGCGACGCGAGGTCGCCGCGACAACGCAAGGACCGTAGAAGTTTTCTGAAAAATGCCGCGGTCGTGCCGGTCCTCGCATCGACATCGGAAAGCTCCGGGAGTAGAAACTCTCCCTTTCCCAGCCCCCCAGGACCTGCCCATGGATTCGCCAGCCATTCCCACCGACGCCGACCTCATGGCGTTGGCTCAGGACGTCGCCACTGCCGCCCAGGAGAAGCGCGTCATGGTCGCGACGGCCGAGTCGTGTACGGGTGGGTGGATCGCCAAGACCCTCACCGACCTGGCCGGGAGTTCGGCGTGGTTCGAGGCGGGCGTCGTTACGTATAGCTACAGTGCGAAAGAATCCCTGCTCGGGGTCAACCCACGCACGCTTGAGCGGACCGGCGCGGTGAGCGAGGAGACTGTTCTGGAGATGGTCTCCGGCGCCCTGGCCCGATACGGCGCCGGCGTCGCCGTGGCGGTGACCGGCATTGCCGGGCCGTCGGGTGGCACGCCCGACAAGCCGGTGGGGACGGTGTGGATCGGCTGGAAGCGCCGGGGTGGGTATGCCCGTGCCGAACTCTTCCATTTTTCCGGCGATCGCGAGGCAGTACGCCGACAGACGGTGGCCCGGGCACTTGCTGGAATGACCTCCGAGCTCAGGGGCTGAGCCACCTCCCCTGTGGCACACTTGGCGACTGCGGATCGCAGTCCCTGAGACCACGGTCGGGCAAGATACTTACCTACACACGAGACCCGGATATATGACGATGGACGACAATAAGCGCAAGGCGCTGGCGAGTGCCCTCGGCCAGATTGAAAAGCAGTTCGGCAAGGGTGCCGTCATGCGTCTTGGCGACCGCGCCGACGATACGATCGACACCGTGTCGACCGGCTCGCTCGGCCTGGACATCGCCCTCGGTATTGGCGGTCTCCCGCGCGGCCGCGTCGTCGAAATCTATGGCCCGGAATCCTCGGGTAAGACCACGCTGACCCTTCAGGCCATCGCGTCCTGCCAGCGCGCTGGCGGCACGGCGGCCTTCGTCGACGCCGAGCACGCGCTCGACCCGAGCTACGCCGAAAAGCTGGGCGTCAATGTCGCCGACCTCCTGGTCAGCCAGCCGGATACCGGCGAGCAGGCTCTCGAGATCGCCGACATGCTGGTACGGTCGGGCGCCGTGGACATGGTCGTGGTCGATTCGGTCGCCGCGCTCACCCCGAAGGCGGAAATCGAAGGCGAAATGGGCGATTCCCACGTCGGCCTTCACGCCCGTCTGATGAGCCAGGCGCTGCGCAAGCTGACCGCCAACATCAAAAAGACGAACTGCCTGGTCATCTTCATCAACCAGATCCGCATGAAGATCGGCGTGATGTTCGGCAGCCCGGAAACCACCACCGGTGGTAACGCACTGAAGTTCTACGCCTCGGTCCGTCTCGACATCCGCCGTATCGGCGCGGTCAAGAAGGGCGACGAAGTCATCGGTTCGGAGACCCGCGTGAAGGTCGTGAAGAACAAGGTGGCGCCGCCGTTCCGTCAGGCTGAATTCGAGATCCTCTACGGCGAAGGTACCTCGCGCGAAGGCGAGATCATCGAGCTGGGCGTGCGCGAGAACCTGATCGACAAGGCGGGCGCCTGGTACAGCTACAAGGGCGATCGGATCGGCCAGGGCAAGGAAAACGTCCGTCAGTTCCTGCGCGACAACCCGGCCATCGCCAACGAAGTGGACGCCGAGCTGCGCTCGCGTCTGCTCGTCAAGGCCGGCCCGAAGGCTGAAGCCTCGACGGAAGCCGACGAGCTTGAGGAAGTCTGATAAAGGCGCGGGGAAGGGCGACGGCACGGCCGATCGTCCCACCCGCACCGCGTACGACAAGGCGCTCGGCCTGTTGGCCCGGCGCGAGCATTCCCGCCGCGAACTCAAGCAGAAGCTTGATCGCGGCGGTTTTGCTCGTGAAGAGACCACCGATGCCGTTGCCCGGCTCGGCGACCAGGGCTACCAGGATGACGACCGCTTTGCCGCGTCGCTCATGCGCAGCCGGATAGGGCAGGGCTACGGGCCGGCTCGCATCCGCATGGAGCTGCGTAGCCAGGGCATCGCCGACGCCGTGATCCGCGAGCTCATCGAGTCCGCCGACGTGGATTGGCATGATCTAGCCTCCAGTCAGCTGCGTCGCCGCTACGGCGGGCCGTCCGCTGACCCCGCAGAGCGGGTACGACGGGCGCAATTCCTCTTGCGTCGAGGCTTCGCCGCCGCCACAGTACGTGTTCTAACCCACGCCGATGCGGAAGACACCGACGACGATTGAAGGCAGCGAGCCTTGATTCTGGACGGAGCGTCTCCGCGACATGTCTCGCAGCTCCCAAGCCACGATAGCTCATGAAAACCGCCGAAATCCGTTCGACCTTCCTCGACTTCTTCCGTTCCAAGGACCACACCATCGTGCCGTCGGCATCGCTGGTGCCGTCGAACGATCCGACCCTGTTGTTCACCAACTCGGGCATGGTCCCCTTCAAGAACGTCTTCCTCGGCAGCGAAAAGCCGGGCTACGTTCGTGCGGCCGACGTCCAGCGCTGCCTGCGCGCGGGCGGCAAGCACAACGACCTCGATGCCGTGGGCTACACCGCCCGCCATCACACCTTCTTCGAGATGCTGGGCAACTGGTCGTTTGGCGACTATTTCAAGCGCGATGCCATCCGCTACGCGTGGGAATTGCTCACCAGTGTTTACAAACTGCCGGCCGAGCGGCTGTGGGTCACCGTGTATCACACGGATGACGAGGCGTACGACATCTGGAACAAGGAAGTCGGCGTCCCGGCGGAGCGCATCGTCCGCATTGGCGACAACAAGGGCGCCCCGTTCGCCTCCGACAACTTCTGGCAGATGGCCGATACCGGCCCCTGCGGTCCGTGCACGGAGATCTTCTTCGATCATGGTCCGGATGTGGCCGGTGGCCCTCCGGGTTCGCCGGACGAAGATGGCGACCGTTACATCGAGATCTGGAATCTCGTGTTCATGCAGTTCGACCGTGCGCCCGACGGGACACTGTCGCCGCTGCCGGCGCCCTGCGTCGATACCGGCATGGGCCTCGAGCGTCTGGCTGCCGTGCTCCAGCACATGCATTCGAACTACGAGATCGACCTCTTCGCCCACCTGATCGAAGAGGCCTCACGCCTCACCGGCACGGCGGACATCTCGAACAAGTCGCTGCGTGTCATCGCCGATCACATCCGTGCCTGTTCCTTCCTCATCGTCGATGGCGTGCTGCCGTCGAACGAGGGTCGTGGCTACGTGCTCCGTCGCATCATTCGTCGCGCGTTGCGCCACGGCTGGATGCTGGGCGTGCGAGGCGATTTCTTCTGGAAGATGGTCGCGCCGCTGGTGGCCGAGATGGGTGATGCCTATCCGGACATCGCGAAGAAGCAGTCCTTCGTGGAGCAGGCGCTGAAGACCGAGGAAGACCGCTTCGGCGAGACGCTCGAGCACGGCATGCGCCTCTTTGACGACATCGCTTCGAAGGCGGGCCAGGTCATTCCTGGTGCCGACGCTTTCCGTCTGTACGACACCTACGGATTCCCGGTCGACCTCACGGCCGACATCGCCCGCGAGCGTGGCATGAGTGTCGACATGGACGGCTTCGAGCAGTCCATGGGTGAGCAGCGTGCGCGTGCCCGTGCGGCGAGCAACTTTGGCAGCAAGGCCCAGTTGCCGGCTGACGTGGCCAGCGCCGTATCGCCGACGGTTTTCGCCGGCTACGACTCGCTCGAGCTGGCCGATGCGAAGGTCGTCGCCATCGTGCGCGACGGCAAGGCTGTCGACCAGTTGTCCGACGGCCAGGAGGCTTTCCTCCTCCTGGACCGCACGCCTTTCTACGCGGAATCCGGCGGTCAGGTCGGTGACACCGGCATGATCCGCAACCCGTCCGGCGCCCTCGCGGTGCAGGATACGCAGAAGGTCGGCGGTGCGTTTTTCGCGCACTTCGGCAGCTGGCAGGGTTCGGCGCCACTCAACAAGGGCGATGTCGTCGGCGCATCAGTCGATGCGTCGCAGCGTCAGGCCACGGTGCTCAACCATTCGGCCACGCATCTGCTGCATGCCGCACTGCGGACGGTGCTCGGCGATCACGTGTCGCAGAAGGGCTCGCTGGTTGCGCCGGAGCGCCTGCGTTTCGACTTCTCGCACTTCAAGCCGGTGACGGCAGAAGAGCTCGCACTTATCGAACGCATGGTCAACGACGAAGTCCGTCACAACGACCAGGCCGAAATCCACAACATGGGCTACGACGAGGCGATCGAGTTCGGCGCGATGGCCTTGTTCGGCGAGAAGTACGGCGCTGAAGTCCGCGTCCTCAAAATGGGCGATTTCTCCACCGAACTTTGTGGGGGCACGCACGTGTCGCGCACGGGCGACATCGGCCTGTTCAAGATCGTTTCCGAGTCGGGCGTCGCCGCTGGCGTGCGTCGTATCGAGGCGGTTACTGGTGCGGGCGCGCTCGCCCGCGTCACCGAGGAAGAACGCATCCTCGGTGAAGTCTCCGGGCTGCTGGCCGCCAGCGGTGACGACGTGGTCGAGAAACTTCGTCAGCTGTTCGACAAGCAGAAGAAACTCGAACGCGAGATCGAATCGTTCAAGTCGAAGGCGGCCAGTTCCGCATCGGCAGATCTTGCGACCTCGGCCATCGACGTCGCTGGTATCAAAGTCGTGGCTGCACGTCTTGAAGGTCTCGACGCCAAGTCGCTGCGCGATAGCGTAGACGTCCTCAAGCAACAGCTCGGCGATTGCGCGGTCATCCTCGCAGGCGCGCTCGACGGCCGTGTTTCACTCGTGGCGGGGGTGGGCGGTGCGGCTTTGGGTCGCGTGAAGGCCGGCGACCTGGTGGCCGAAGTGGCTTCGCGAATCGACGGCAAGGGCGGTGGCCGCCCGGACATGGCGCAGGGTGGTGGCGTGGACTCGCCGGAGCTTCCGCAGATCCTTGCGGGCATCCCGGGGTGGATCGAGGCCCGCCTGCGCTGAACGAAACCGGCCAGCGTGAACGGGGGCATGCCGTAAAGGCGCTCCGGCCCCCGTTTTGTGGCGCCGTGCGTTGCGCCCGCTGGTTTGGCTCGGCTAGTATGATCCGAATGCCGAAAGCATTCTTCGGCATAGATCCTCGGGATCGAAACAAAGGCAGGACAGCTGGTCAGCGACACACACAACTAGAGCCGGGGAAGGCAGTTCGGCCTTCGATGGTCGAAACGTCGATCCATTGACGGCAAGCACTCGGGGTGAGTTGTCGTTGGTGGGGAAGCCAATACCTGATTTTATGGAGTATCAATCATGCTGATTCTGACCCGCCGGGTCGGTGAAACCCTAATGATCGGCGACGAGGTGACCGTCACTGTTCTGGGTGTCAAAGGTAACCAGGTGCGCATTGGTATCAATGCACCGAAAAACGTCGCGGTCCACCGCGAAGAGATTTACCAGCGCATCAAGAACGAGAACGATCCTGCCGGCCACACCGGGGACGACCAGGACCAGTAAAGCTCTTTACGGCTGAAGCAAGGACAAGTATCCTTGCTCGCTCGTTAAGGCACGTTCCTAAACGACGATTGTTCACGGAGAGTTGCCCGAGTGGCCGAAGGGGCTCCCCTGCTAAGGGAGTATAGGGTCAAAAGCCTTATCGAGGGTTCGAATCCCTCACTCTCCGCCAGTTACGCAAAAGCCCTGTTTTTACAGGGCTTTTTTGTGCCCTGAGAAAATGTGGCGTGGACACCCGCATGGACCATTTCATGCGCTTGCCACATCATCTTGTTCGCAGTTCGTCGGGTCTGCTTCACTTTCGGATGCGCGTGCCGATACCCCTTCAAGCGGTGCTGGGTCGGCGTGTGGTCAAACGCTCACTGGGCACCCGAGATTTGCGCGCAGCGCAGGGGGCGGCATACACGCTGGCCGGGCGCTACTTGGCATTGTTTGACCAGGCACGGAGGCAACTGGGGATGAGCGAGGTTCCGACCACGACGCGGCTGTTGCCGGAAGATGACCCGGCGAGCCCGTTCTTTATGCCGCCCTACAGGGTCGAAAAGACCAGGGACGGGTATGCCTTGGAGACCGACGGGTCTGACAGCGACCACGAGAAGGGGCTTGAGGCGCTCAAGACGATGATGGCCACGCCGATGTCGGTCACGTCGACCGTGGCGGAAGAGACTCCGGGGCGGGTGGAGAAACCCCCTAAGGGCATCGCCTTGGGCGAGGCGGCCCAGAAATACCTCTTGACCCTGGACAGCGCGACCCTCCCGGACAAGACCCGGTCACAGAAGAAGGCCGCCGTGCTCGGCTTCGCGAAGTGGAAGGGGCTGAAGAGCGCCCTGGTCGCCAGCACGCGCACCGATGTGTCGGAGTGGGTCCAGACCCTGCGGGCCGCCCAGCTCGCCACGCCTACCCTCTACAACAAGTGTTCTTACCTGCGCGCGTTTTTCAAATGGGCGCAGGGCGCTGGCCATTACCCCCAGGGGGACAATCCCGCGTCGGGCCAAGTGACGTATGGGACAAGAGAAAAGCGCCTGCGCCGCAAGCTCGGTTTCGAACCCCTCAGCGTCGACCAGTTGCGCATCATCTATTCGCCGGAGAGCCTGGCGAAGCTGAAGGACCCCGTGCGTTGGGGAGCTTGGCTGGGGCTGTATAGCGGCGCCCGCGTTTCGGAAATCGGACAGCTGAGGCTCGAAGATTTCTTCGAAGAAGAGGGTGTGCCCTGTTTTCGCATCACTGCTGGAGGCGTTGGGCAGTCGCTGAAGACCGACGCGAGCGAACGCATCGTGCCCATCCATCCGGAGCTGGTGCGGCTCGGCCTCCTAGACTATGTGGCGGAGCTGCGCAAAGCAGGGAAGGACCGGCTGTTCCCGCGTGCCAAAGTCGGTAGCGTCAATGGCGCGGGGAATTTTCTGAGCGCGGCTTTTGGCCGACATCTGACCGCGCTTGGAGTCAAAGCAAAGGTCGGAAAAGTGGGTTTTCATTCGTTGCGCAAGACCGTCATTCAAACGCTGCAAACCGCCGGTGTGCCATCCGAGGTGCGCGCCCAGCTGGTGGGGCATCTATTGGACGACGAACATCACGCGACGTATTCGCGCCGCTATACCGTGGGTGAGCTGGCTGTACGGGTATTTTCTTCTATGACGTATCTGGAACAGGAATGACCACGTCGATAGCCAGTAGATTGAAATTGAAGCACCGCTTCGTAGGAGCGTTTAAGGACAGCCCGCCGCTATCGGAACAGCACATCAGATGGCTGCTTATTTCGTTCTTCGGGCTTATTCCATCGCTAGTTATGGTGTATGCCGTCGGAGCGCCGAACTTTGACGCAGTGTTTGATTTTACGTCCTACCTTCTGCCATGCGCAGCCGGAGGACTGGCTGGCGCAGGGCTGTTCTTCCGCGCGGAAAAGGCGAAGGACGCCCCGCTGTTATCTGAGTCGTCGCCAACTCAATCGTGCCCGGCTGCCGCTGGCAGCCTGCCGAATCATGTTAGCGAAGGAGGTTACGGCATCACTCAGACTGAAGAACCCAAGCGCCGTGACGCAGGTTTTTATGCGCTGTCTGTCCTGGCACTGTTCACTGGAATCATCTTTTACACTCTGGCGCATAAAACATGCCGTGCACCCGCTGCCGTCGCATGTTCTTTGTTCTACATTGCACCCGTCACGTGCATCTTATGGTCGCGCGTTCAATCAGGCGATACCGCGCTGACGCGTGCATATTCGGACGGTATTGCCTTCACGATGGTAATTCTCATCGTGGTAGCTGCGGTCGTCGGAGTGATTTTCTTTCCCAAGCTCTTCTAGTTTCAAGGGGATGGCTAAGCCCGTACGATTGCGGCGATCACCACAATGCCAATCGTACTGGCGAGAATCCAAATCCCCCATCCCAGCGCTTCGTTACGAGTAAAAATGCGGCCTTTCATATTTTGTCTCCAAGCCATTGCGACAGGCAGCGTCAAGAATCGCTACAAGAGGTCTATCAGAAAACGATGGTTTGGCAATGCGCGACAAGAGACCCATTCGATTACATGTAATGAAGCTTAGAAGCGTAAGTCGGAATTTTCTGAGGAGAAGACAGCATGAGAGCATCGTTGTTACTCCTGGCAGGAGTCGCAGTTGGTTGCCTACTTGCCGCTGGCCTCCGTGTCCCTTGGCTTTCGCCGCTCGATGCCAACGCCGCTGGCGTGCTTACGGCTCTGTGCTCGACGGTGCTGGCAGTCCTGGGCGCCTTCGGTCTCTGGGCCTATCAAGTCCGAAAAAAGCGCCTCGCACTGGAGGCGGCATTGGTGCCCGTCATCGACCCCTTTTATGCTTCCCTTTGCCAGCTTCGAGACATCAGCGAGCCGGAGAGTGCAGCGAAGCTTCTGGAGGTCATGGCGAACGCGTTCAACCGTGTCAAAGATGAGGTGATATCTCCGAGCGCCGTCCTTGAATTTCAAGAGAAAGCCTTCGCGACGCAGGCCCATACCGTTCTCACCGACGCTCGTATCCTCATGGCGCCCCTCTCCAGCGTCCAAGATTTGGCCGTGTCGTTGTCACCAAATCGGCTACCCGACCTGCTGGCCGTCCAGCGCATCGCCAGCGGCGTTGAGGTGCATGTGCCTCGCATGTTGGAAGAGTGGGCGCACCGGCCCTACATCGGCGATGTGCAGCCCATGCTCAGTCAGCAAAGTCTTGCTCTGCTGAAGTGGGCCACAGGGATGCTCGCGCACATCTTGAACTCGCTCGACAAGGGCAACCGATCGGACGAGCATTACCACCAGTTGGAGCCCGGCCGGGCTGCGGCTATGAAGATGTGGGGTGTAGCCCAGCAGCGATAAGCGAAAGGCCTAGCTACCCTCAACAGCCCCCGCTTGCTCGGCCAACGCCCGCGCCAACGCATCACCCTTGCGCTCGCTGTAGCGGTCCACCAGATAGTCGCTGCGGCCGCGAACCAGGTAAGTGAACTTCACTAGTTCCTCCATGACGTCCACCACGCGGTCGTAGTAGGCCGAGGGCTTCATGCGGCCAGCGTCGTCGAACTCCTGCCAAGCTTTTGCCACAGAGGACTGGTTGGGGACGGTGACCATGCGCATCCACCGACCCAGCACGCGCAATGCGTTGACCACATTGAACGACTGAGAACCGCCGCTGACTTGCATCACGGCCAAGGTTCTCCCTTGGGTCGGTCGCACGCTGCCGTCTTCCAGTGGCAGCCAGTCAATCTGGTTTTTGAACACGCCCGTCAACGTGCCGTGGCGCTCGGGGCTCACCCAGACCTGGCCCTCCGACCACACCGACCATTCGCGCAGGCGCTGCACCTCGGGGTGGCTGGCCGGGACGCTGTCGAGCATCGGCAAGTCGTGCGGATGGAACACGCGGGTCTCTGCGCCCATGTGCTGGAGGATGCGCTCGGCCTCTAGGGCGAGCTTCCGAGAGAACGACGTAGACCGTAGAGACCCGTAGAGGATGAGGATGCGCGGGGGATGCCCGGCATCGTCGGCCGCTCCGAGGGTCGGCGCGTCAGGGGTGGGCAGGTGGTCCAGGTGAAGATGGGGCAGGTCGGGATGCATGGCTTGCTTCGGTCGATTCGATTCGATTATTCTAGTTCTATGGAAATGAATGACGCAATCGCCGCCCTGACGGCGCTCGGCCACGCCAAGCGCCTGGCCATCTTCCGGCTGCTCGTGGTCGCGGGGCCGAACGGCCGCATGGCCGGGGACATCGGCCAAGCCTTGGAGCTGCCCGGCGCCACGCTGTCGTTCCACCTTAAAGAACTGCTCCACGCCGGCTTGGTGACAGCCGAGCCGCAAGGGCGCTTCGTCTGCTATCGCGCCGCCTTCGCCGCCATGAACGGCCTCATCGGCTACCTCACCGAGAACTGCTGTGCGGACGACCCGACCGCTGCGGCCTCCTGCCCACCTGCCTCCGCCTGCTGCCAACCCTGAGGATTTCCCGTGACCCAACGTGTCCTATTCGTCTGCACGGGCAACAGCGCCCGCAGTGTGTTGGCAGAGGCGACCCTGCGCGCGTGGGCCGGCAGCCGCTTTGAAGCCTTCAGCGCCGGCAGCCAACCGGCGGGGCACATCAACCCCTTCGCGTTGGAGACCTTGGCCGCCGCTGGCATCTCCACTGCGGGCTTGCGCAGCAAGTCGTGGGACGAGTTCGCAGGCGGCGACGGCACGCCCATCGACCTGGTGGTGACTGTGTGCGACAGCGCCGCGGCCGAACCGTGCCCCGTGTTCTTCGGGGACTTTGTCCGCACCCACTGGGGCTTGCCGGACCCGGCCGCAGTGGAAGGCACCGACGACGCCAAGCGCGCCGCGTTTGCCGACGCCCACGCGACCATCCGAGCGCGGCTGATGGCGTTTCTGACGCTCTCGCCCGAGGTTTGGGCCGACCGCGCGACACTCAAAACGGCCCTCGACCGCATCGGCTTCCTCCAGTCCGAGGACGCGCACGGTGGCTGAGGCTCAGCGAGTCGCGCCGACCATCGGGGGCTTTGAGCGTTACCTGACGCTCTGGGTGTTGATGTGCATCGTGGTCGGCACCCTACTGGGCAAGGTGTGGCCCCATGCGTTCGCCGCGCTCGGCGGCATCGAGGTGGCGCAGGTCAACCTGCCGGTGGCGGTGTTGGTCTGGCTCATGATTGTGCCGATGCTGTTGCGCATCGACTGGCGTGCCATGAGCCGTGTCGGCCGACACTGGAAAGGCATGGGCGTGACGCTCGCCATCAATTGGCTTGTGAAGCCGTTTTCCATGGCGGCGTTGGCGTGGGTGTTTCTGCGCCATGTGTTTGCCGACGCGTTGCCTGCCGACCAGCTCGACAGCTATGTGGCCGGGCTTATCTTGTTGGCCGCGGCCCCGTGCACCGCCATGGTGTTTGTGTGGAGCAACCTGTGCGGCGGCGAGCCCGCCTTTACGCTGAGCCAAGTCGCGGTCAACGATGCCATCATGGTGGTCGCCTTCGCCCCACTGGTCGCGCTGTTGCTGGGCGTGTCTGCGGTGACGGTGCCTTGGGCCACGCTGGTGTTGTCCGTCGTGCTCTACATCGTGGTGCCCGTGGTGGCAGCACTGGTGTGGCGCCGTCGTCTTTTACATCGGGGTGGCGAAGCGGCATTGGCCTCCCGGTTGCGGCAATTGGGACCGCTGTCCATCGGCGCGCTGCTGCTGACGCTGACCCTGTTGTTTGGATTCCAGGGCCAACGCATCGTAGACGCGCCGCTCATCATTGCGATGCTCGCGGTGCCCATCGTCATCCAGGTCTACTTCACCTCGTCGCTCGCTTATCTGCTCAACCGTTGGCTGGGGGTGGAGCATTGCGTGGCGGGACCATCGGCGCTCATCGGGGCAAGCAACTTTTTCGAACTGGCGGTGGCTGCCGCAGTCAGTCTCTTTGGGCTGCACTCGGGTGCGGCGTTGGCCACGGTGGTCGGCGTGTTAGTCGAAGTGCCAGTGATGCTGTCGGTGGTCGCGCTCGTCAATCGCACCAAAGGTTGGTATACCCGCGCCGACGGTAGAGCTAAGGGCGTTGCCGTCTCGGATTAGCGTGACCGGCAACCACGCAGCTGGCCTACGATGTTGGGCGAAGTGCGGCAGAAAAAGCAGTGCGAAGGCGCGTCTCAGCAAGAGTTCCTCTTGCGCCGCTCAAAGCCCAGCCCAGCAACAACCAGAGCCTGCAACGCTGAGCGTTGCACCAAAAGATTCTTTCGAAGTGTGAACTGCAACATGTCAAGCTTACTTGACATGCTTCCGAGTGCTGCTTAGATGTTGGTGAGGGCGGGCAGGGTGCCCCCCAATGTTGCTATGGGCCAGATGCCCGCCCCGGTTGTCCGGGTTCTGACAAAAGGAATTTGAAGATGCATGCCCGCCCTCACTTGACGACCCATGGTCGCGCCAAAGGTCACAGCGCACTGGCAGGCGTAGCGTATCGGCTCGGTTTGCGCTTGTTCGATAAGCGAACCAATCAGTGGCACGACTTCCGACGCCGAGTTGAAGGCGAGGAGATTGTTGCAGCCCTGACGATCGCTCCTTCGAACGCTCCAGCATGGGTGGAGGATCCCCAAGTAGCATGGGCTGCGGTCGAGGCGGCGGAGCGGCGAAGAGACAGTCAGCTTGCGCATGACTATCGCATCCCGCTCCCGCTTGGCCTGTCGGCCGCGGCGGCGGTCGACATGGCGCGGAGCATGGCGCAGTGCATCGTTAGCCGCTTGGATACCTTCGTCTCCATCGGCGTCCACCGAGATTCCGGTATGGATGCCATGGGTCTTCCTAAGCCGTTGGACAAGCGTGGCCACCACGCACATCTCTATTTTCCCACGCGCAAACTTGCCTTCGAATCGAGCGCCGAAGGCGACGAGGTAGGAGAAGGCGCCGGTGGCACGGGGTCTTGGGGGCTTGGCGAAAAACTGCGTGTGCTGTCGCACAAAGTCAGCGCAGCCGCATGCATCGAGGCGCTTAATGCTGAATGGGCGAAGCTCGCGAACACTTATGCCGCAGCGGCTGGCATGGTCCCAGACTTCACCCATCTCAGCTACGCCCGCCTGGGTCTGGATAAAGTCCCACAGCTGAGCATGGGCGCTGCAGCGTCGGCGCTTGAACGCAAAGGGGTAGCGACCTGGAAGGGTGACCGCCTGCGCGCGCTCAACCCCTCGCAGTCAGGGGCACCAGACGCTGCGATAGAAGAGGCTGTTGCTACGCCGGCCCAGGCTGCCGCCGCCGTGAGGTCGAACCGGGCTTGGCTTCACCCTGCCTCTCCGATTCTCATGCCACGCCCCACGGCAGCCTTGTCGGGTCCTAACCCCAGCGTTCCGAATCCGGCGCCCACGTCGTTGGCGGCGCGGTTCTGGTCTGCGCTGGTGGCGAGCCCCGAGATGCCGCAGCCGACAGCCGAAGTGCGGGAACGTGTGACGACCTGGCTGCACCGGCTGGAGCGCGCGCTGCACTCACTGGCCCGACTGGGGCAGTTGCTGAGTGAATTGGCTGAGCGATACCGGCGCGAAGATGGGGCACGGGCTACGTATGCAGTAGAGCTAGGGGCGCAACGTGCGCACCGCGCGCAGGCGCGCGCTGCCGTGGCAACTTGGATGCATGACCACCCTTGGCATCTGAAGCTCTCTCGCGCCATGGGCGGCGTAACTGCTAAGCCGGGAGCGCTGGTCGAGCTGGAAGGAACCGTGCTCTCACACGACACACAGGTTCAGCAGCTCAAACGGGGCGTGCACGCGGCGCAGGTAAGTCTGCACGACCTCGATAGGCAGCGGTCGCAGCTGGCGGACGAAGAGGTGCGGGCGGAGAAAGCGCTGCACCGGGCCGTGGAGTCGATTTGCTACGCCAATGCTTTGTTCTTTCCCACGTTGCTTTCCGTCAGTGCTGCGGAGGAGGTCCCCCGGCTGGTCAAGGTGGCCGAGAGCATCGAGCGAGTGACGACCTCGGAGCAGCCGGTTCCGGTGACGCCAGGTCTCGCGATGGAAGTGAAGACCCCGACACCCCGATTTGCCTAGCCCGCAAAGCGGCATGCATGCATCGCTATGCTCAACCGACAGTAAGGCGACGGCGGTTGGGGCGCGGATTGAGGGGGCGAAGCGTAGACTGGAGTCTAGTCAGTCAGCCTGACACAGCCCATGGGTCGCCGTCGCGAAACCGGTCCCCGGTTACCCACCACCGACCTCGATGTGGAATGAGCTGTGCGATAAAAGGTGTGCTTCAACCATACGAACGGAGGCAAATATGGCGAGCGAATCAACCGAGTCAGTCGCGGCGGCACTCAACGGCTATGCCGAGTTTTACGATGGACTGAGTTATGGGGTCATGTCGTTCGTGCCCGTGGGCACGCGCTCCATCTTGAGCTTGGATACCTACCTGATGTCTTCGATGGCGTCGACGCTTAGAGGCATGGCTGCGTTGTTATTGATGGGCAGTGTCAACGACGCCTATGCCCTGGCACGAAAGCTCTACGACGCCGCCCTCATTGGCACCTACGTTAATCTCTACCTCGGAAGGAATGGCCAGGCGGGTCAGCCCTTGGTCGAACAGATTGATGGGTGGATTACCGGAACGAAAGCGCTTCCGAGAACAGGACACATCACCAAGTATGTTGATGGGGCAGACGAGCTGAATCCAGTGCGGCCCTGCTTGGGTCAGCTCGACTACGAAGCTGTCCGTGAGCGATGTAATGACCATACCCATCACAATTTCCTGAGCCACCTGCTGCTGAACGACGGGCGCGTTCGCGTCAAAAATCGTGAACAATGGGTGGCGCAACTGGGCGTCGATACCCTAGATATCATCGTGTTGCATCTGGCCTACAGCTTTTGCCTGAGCGGCCATTACATGATGTCATCCGACTACATGGACGCAATGGAAATGGGGATGACGCCAGACTACGGGTCGCAAGACTGGGTGGCGCCGACAGTGCAGGCATTTCTCAGGGACCACGTCGAACCGCGTTGCGGGGGTCTGATTGCGGCCCTACGTGCCGAGACAGGGATGCTCTTGGAGGGCTGAGCAAGCGACAATCGAAGGAAATACTCAACGTGATGGATGACACATGATGATTGACACGGAAGCTCCGGCCATTGTTTATCTGGATAGCCAGGACTTTTCCCGCTTTTCTCCGTCGCACGGCGACTATGAAAAATTCCGGGCGGTCATGGACGAGCTTTTGTCACTCAAGGAGCACGGGCTCGCGCGCTTTGTGTTCAGCGACATTCATGTCTTCGAATCGCTCCCGACGGAGCGCGCGGCGTTTAAACCCGGTCTTGAACGCATTCGTGCCATCGCCATGCTCTGCGGCACCAATAATCTTCCTTCGTTTATAGATTCCATGGAGTTTGAACTGCGGTGCATGGTTGCTACTTCCCAAGGCGGACCGAGCCCGGTGGCCCCTCGCGACTGGTTCCCCGAACTGCCGTTCCCGGAACCATCTAGGCCAGGCATCAAAGCGGCGGCCAAGGAGCTTCCCAACCTTCAGTTAAACCGAAGGGCGCGACGGCAACTTGAGCGCGCCTTCTCGAAGGGAGGACTTGGTCCCACGCCAAAGGCCCAAGCTGAGGCGAGCGCACGCGAACTCATGGCGACCTATCCGTTTCTGAAGGCCGACCACCCTCGCATCGTGGCGTATTTCCAGGGAGTCGGGTCTTGGTCTGGCGTGCATGAAACTGTGAGAAATGGCTTACGAGACATCGTGAGCTTCTCCGACTGGCTACTGGACAACTGGGACCGGGGCGAGAGCCTGGTCGGCGCGCTGCGCAACCAGGTGAAGCCGTTTCACGACACCATGCTTAAGGTGCAGACAGATATGGTGACTGTTTCCGAGCAGGCACTAGGAACCCATCCCACAGACGAGGCGAGGCATCAAATATCCGCAGCCATCGCGAGAGAGTGGGCAACGTTTCAGACGACATTTCCGGCGCGACTGGCAACAAAAATGCTGGGCACGTTGCCTGCGAGTCACGACTTGCGCTTTAGCGAGGCGGACACGCCCTCGTTGATGACCACCTGGCACTTTTTGTTTGAGGTGGTTTCTCGGTCGACAGCGGCGAAAAATGCGCGCAAGCCGAGGCCGAGCGATTTCGCCGATGCATTACACGCGTTCTTTGCGCCTCAGGTGGATATCTTTCGCACGGACCGATTTGCGTGCGATGTCATAGGGCGACTTCCGTCGGCCCGACGAGCGGTGTGCGTCAATTCGCTGCATGACCTGCCTGACGCCATCAGGGGTTTCCACGGTCAACGGGGAGCGGGGCGCTAGTGCTTCTTGACGCTGTGCTGCCGGGCGGCTAGCTGGCGTATCCATGGTCGTGGTAGCTCGTTCAGCAGAAGACCGCGACAGGGTTGGCAGATTCGGCAGAGACTGTGACTGGGTCCGCTGCGGCCGATATTGATTACGATTCTGGAACTCATGAATTACCAGACCGGCAGTGACCGGGCTCCAGAATATCCACTTTGCGCTTATCAGGCGCTGTGTCGTGTGACGGGGTGTGTGCACGTTAGGGCCAAATTAGGCGCGACCCGAGGCAGCGCTGCTTGACCTGATGATTACCCGTTGATTCGACCTCGCGCCGCGATGTCAGAGAAGAGTAGTCGCCCAAGTTGAGGTGTTACTTCGCAGTCCGATGCGGCGCGTCGGCCGGCCAGCGGAAGCAATGCGAGGCGTAACCAACCGCACCTGACTCGGCAAAGGGGAGCTTGCCTCATCTGTTCGCCTCCAACATACAGCATGCAACCCAACGGCTGAGACGGCCGCGCTCGCAGAAATCCGGCGACCGTATTGCGTTGGACGATTTCGTTGGTAGGGTAGTCATGTGGCCGACTAGGAACACGCGGCCCTAATATCAAAAACGGGGGGTTCATGAACGCGATTGCGGATAATGCCATTGCGGCGGCTACGGCCTGGGTGCTGGCCGCCACGACAGATTGTTATCAGTGCCAGTCTAAAACGAAAGTCTTTACAATCTTGCTCTCTGGACCCTTTGCGCTGCGCGGCGAACCGAACCTTGTCGTTGCAGCGGTCGACGACGCCGTTCTCACACTCACGACGGCGGCCCCGCTTCCCAGAGAGGTTCTGACGGTCATTGGCAAGTTGTCGCAAGATCGCTACAGGCTCGACCACAGCCAAACCGCCGGTTGTTCCTATTGGATGAATCATTGTGAGGCATGCGACGCCAAGTTGGGCGACTACTATCTGGAGCGACCTGGGGAAGCTTTCTTCCCGATGGACGACGAAGGGTTCGCCCAGCTCCAAGCTACTTGTATCCGAGGCCCTCTGGAGTTCGGCGAGCCAAGTTGTGGATACAACGGTGCCCTCGCACATTGGATTGCCACCTTGGGTGAGGGTCCGTTCGATGACGCCAACGCCAGTCGCGACGTTGCAAGAGAGCAATCATGAGCCCGGAAATCACTTGGTGGCAGGTCATTGCGACGAGCGCAGTCTTGAGTGCTATCGTAAATATCGTTGCAAACGTGGCATTAAAGAAGTGGGACCATCGGCGAGAAGACCTCCGAGAAGACGAAAAGCGGCACGTAGTCTATTTGGACATCGCGCTTCAGCTCGAAGAATTCTCGTTTCGAGCGGAGAAGATATTAGAGAGCATCAGCGAAGGAATTGCGAAATATCGGGCCGAGCACGATTCGCGTTCGTTGGAAGCTCTGGAAGAAATCAACTTCAAATTCGATGAGAGCATCGAATGGGACAGAGTGCCAGCAGAGATTGCGGTGCGCGCCAAAACCTTTCCGCGCACATTTCGGCGTTCCCAAGACTTCATTATGGCCGCCTGGAGATATTGGGCGGACTTGGACGATGCTTGGGAATACGATGCGGAGCGTGTCGCGTTCTACGGGCTAGGGGCGATAAGCTTTGCCGCAGAGATTCGCAGGAAAATCGGCGTTGCCAATGACCCGCAGGTGGCAGAGCTTATCAAAGTTTTTGAGCGGCATATCGACTCTCGGCGTGCCGTCTTCAAGACGTCGCGCAGTGAAGATTGCGTCATACCCGAACTGAGGGAACAGTTCAAGAAAGAGGGCTTATCTGTGGCTGCGTCAGATTTGGGCCGTGAGAACCCATTAGGGCTGTAAGAGATTCCATTTTATGGGCCTACAACCAGTGACATGAATGGTTCCGGGACATCGCGCTATGGCAACACAATACGACAACCGCGAGAAGACAATGATTCAAAGATTTCAGGGGAGCGAAGGTGAGCGGCGACTAATTGCCTCTCTAGCGGAGCACCGGCTTGTTGCCAACAATTTTGACCTTGCGAAGGAGCTTGTAGCAGTCGGAACGCTTATAGAAGTTCCTGCTGGCGAGATCTTCATTAAGCAAGGCGACCAGACCGCCGAGGTCTTCTTTATTGTCTCTGGAAAGGTGGAAGTCACGGTTAATAATAAAAGGGTGGCGATCCGAGCCTCGGGCGACATCGTAGGTGAGATGGCAGCGCTTGAACCTTCTCAGCCCAGGGCTGCGTCGGTGAGGGCTTCAGACACGTCCGTCATGCTGAAGGTTTCAGAAGAATCATTTTCGGCAATTGCTGACAAGTTTTCGGACATTTGGCGGAGGCTTGCGGCAACTCTAGCTCGGAGACTGGCGGAGCGAAATCACCTGGTTACGGCTCAAAGGGAACGTATTCGCGTCTTCATTATTTCTTCGGCCGAAGCCATTCCAGTGGTTGACTTGCTCATTAGGCAGTTCGAGCACGATCCGTTTCTTGCGGTGGCGTGGAAAAATGGTGTTTTCCGAGCCTCAAATTACACGTTAGACGAGATGGATGACGAGCTGGAACGTTCCGATTTTGCGATAGCTGTTGCTCATTCGGACGATGTGGTTATCACACGGAGTGACGAGTGGCCTACTGTGCGCGATAACGTGGTTTTCGAGTTAGGGATGTTCATGGGTCGGTTGGGGCGTCGGAGGGCGTTCCTGATGGAGCCGCGCGACGTTGACCTGAAGTTGCCAAGCGATCTCGCCGGTTTGACAACCATCCCCTATCGTTACGAAAAGGGCAGAGACGCGGAACATTTGATTGCGCCAGCGTGCGCCCGACTTCGTGAGTTGATTTTGGCTGCCGGACCCAAAGAGTAGGAGAACAGTGTGGGACTCAAAGATGAGCTGACCGACTTTTGCCACGACGTCTTTCACGGAGCATGGGAGGTGGTTGAGGGCACAGCAGTACCTCATGGGGATAGCCGACTTACGTTGAAAAACACGGCTATCACCATAGAGGGAACGGTGCTCTACGCCGACCTTGATGGGTCCACAGCGATGGTGGACGAGTATAAGAACTGGTTCGCCGCAGAGATCTATAAAACGTATCTCTATTGCTGCGCCAGAATCATTGCCGCACATGGTGGCGTAGTCACAGCTTACGATGGCGATCGCGTGATGGCTGTCTTCGTTGGAAAATCGAAAAATACGAATGCTGCGAAGGCAGCTTTGCAGATAAAGTGGGCAGTCGACGAGATCATCATGCCAAAGATGAAGCAGGTGCGCCCGAATAGTAAGTTCCAGCTGAGACACGTGACTGGAATTGACACATGCACACTGTTCGTCGCCAAAACGGGGGCGCGTGGCACGAACGACCTGGTCTGGGTCGGTCGAGCAGCGAATTATGCTGCGAAACTGACTTCGTTGCCCGCTAGCTATACCTACGTCACCAAGAGCGTCTATGACAAGCTCGCCAATGAGGCGAAACTTTCAAACGGAAAGTCGATGTGGGAAGCGGTGACATGGAATACTTTCGACAACCAAACCATCTACCGTTCTAGCTATCGATGGGGCATTAGCTAGGGGCGTAGAGCGTGGTCAGGTCTTTCCCTATTCGGCGTTGCCTTTGCGACCAGCCGGTCAATGGCCTCGCCATGGTGCGCCTTCGCGCGCGCCAGGGTTCGGAGCAGGCCTGCGGGCGCATCCAGAAGGTCCGGCATCCACACTTCATGGTGTAGCCCCAGTGCTAATCTGAGCATCGGAGCGTAGCCGTGCACCCGGCCGCCGATGCGCACCATGCCCGTGAAGTAGGGCAAAGCCAGGCGCCAGAATCTAACGCCATCGAAGCGAGTCTGGTGCGGCAGGTGAATCGCTCGACCGAACTGATGGGACTCGCGCACGATGGTCACAGGCATGTCGGGAACGACGGTTGCCGGTTGTAGCAACACTGTGCGCATCTGCGCCAGATAAGGCCCCAAGTCGACATTGCCGTGGGCCGGGCGTTGGCTCAGGTGTGCGCGGAACAGGCAGGTCAAGAAAAACCGTTGCAACAACGCCTGGTCCAGCCCGGTGTAGGTAATGCCCCAACGCCCGTTGCTGTCGCGCACGTCCTTACATTCGGTGCGGTGGCGATACAGGAGCAGGAAGCAGTCATCGGCCGCTTTAAACGATTGCTCGCAGGCATCGCACACGATTCGGTCGTATTCGCCGCCACCGTGAAGTGGGGCCGGTCGGATATGGGCATGGGGCGAGACGGTGAACATCATGCTCGCGTCGCCCTGGACAACCTCGGTGCACCAGCGCGGATAGATGTGGGATTTGACCAGGTGAACATGGTCGGTCTCGCACAAACCACATTTGCCATTTGTCATGTCGCGCGCACCGCCACTGTGGAGCGAAGTTGGGTCCCCGGCGCGCAACCGAATCCAGTTGCCCGCCGCCGACCTCGATGGGGCAATTTATCCCTAAGGTCATCTCAGGGGCTGCCGTAGCCAAGCCAAGATTACAAGTAATGAATGCATCGAAACTTTAGATATGCAATTTCGGCAAATCTACTTTGAGCACTGGCCGCGATGAGAGGCGGGCCGATTGCGCCTCTATCGGCGTGCCGTGGGGCAGAGGGAAAGAGAGGTGAGCTAGGCCTGTCGCCTGTCGAGTCGCGGACCGTATCCGGGATGTAGCGGTATAGCATCCGGGAAATTTTTTTGAATTGCTGCAAATACTTATTGCTGTTTCTGTAGTAACTCATTTAGACCCTATGAATTCTTCCGGACACTGTCGAAGTCGAAAATTCGACCATTTCGAAACGCGATAGAGGGGATGGTTTGGAGGGTCATTTGCGCACCTTCCCACAAGTAGCGTGGCCGTCAACTCGTTAACAATTTGCCGAAAATGTGTATTTGGTTCGATTTAACTGGCGAAATGTGACGAATTCGAGGATTGACGGATTTCGTGTGGCGGTTATCACATCGCTCTCGTTGCTGATTCGCCTCCCATGTCTGCTGTTCTCTCATCTTTCGCTGCGACAAGCGCGCCCCTCTATCACCTGCATGCAGGGCCTGATGGTGTGTTTGAGTTCTCGCCCAACTGCGAAGAGGGCCATAAGCTAGGTTTAGCCCTGCTTGAAAAGATGTGGGCGATGGACCGAGCACGCGACGAACGCGGCGCGGAAAGTCAGGCGCGTCCGGTCATGGTGATGCCTGCGCCAGTGTCAGCAGTCGATGCGCCTCGCGCCGTCGCTCCTGGGTCAACCGCGGTGAGTGCTCCTGAGAAACCGACGCCAGACACCTCGACAACTAGCACCATGCGCATGAGCGAGCTGCTAGCACTGCACATGGGCAATCTGCGGCAGGGCACAAAACATGCCTCAGATTCCAGCCGCGACCGCGCCTATGCCATGCATTTTGTGATTGACCTGCTTGGCGACTGTGCCCCGGCTGCGGTCACTCCTCACGATGCCATCGCCGTGGCAGACGCGCTGGCAACCTGGCCGCGACGCAAACAGAACTTGAGACACCTGGACGGACTATCAGTGTCGGTTGTAGCGCAGCGTGCAAAGCGCGAGAAACTGCCGCCGATTTCCGCTGGCACGCAGTTCAAACATCTGACCCACATCAATGCGTTTATGAATTGGGCCGTCGATGCAGGCGAGGTGCCAGAGAATCCGTTTCGACACATCAAGCTGTCCCGTTACAAACGCGATGAGCGCGGGAAAATCCTGAAGAAAAAGGACACATTCAGCGTCGCTGACCTTCGGAAGATCTTCGACCCAACGTTTCTTGCGGCCCACGACGCGCCCCATAAATTCTGGGCCCCCCTCATCGCGCATCGAACGGGCATGAGGGTTAACGAAATCGCGCAGCTGCACTTGGACGACGTGTGCCATAAGCCGTATTTAGACGAAGACGGTGTGGAGCGCGAGGTGCTTGTGTTCAACATCGGCGCCCATCGCGACGGACAAAGCGTTAAAACGAACTACAGCATCCGCGACATTCCAGTGCCGGAGGTGCTGCGCGACCTCGGTTTTGAGCGCTACCTCGAAGATGTGCGAGAAAGCGGTTCGGAGTGGCTATTTCCCGGTCTGATTTGGGAGGAGGGCGGCCCAGGACGAACCGTGAGCCAGTGGTTTAATGACTGCCATCTCCGGAAGGCTTGCCAAATTAAAAGCCCGCGAAAGACGCTCCACTGTTTCCGCCATAATTTAACGACGCTGATGGAACGCGCAGGCATCCCGGAAAGCATTCGCCAAGCGGTCAACGGGCACTCGCCGGGCACAGCCGTCGACCAAAGGCACTATGTGGCAGATGGCACCGTCTTGGAGTGCCAAGATGTTCTCAACCGCCTCCCGTTTCCAGACCTTCCGTTAGTGCGTTACGTGTCCGGCCGATTCGATGGATATTTGCGCCACGCCGCCGCCGAGCGCGAGAGAGAGGCATTGGCCGTGGCCGGTGGTGACGCGTTCCGACGCCGACGTGGACGTTTCCCAAAGTCAGTTCCGGCGGGCTCCGCTGAATAGGTTGCGGAGTGGTCTCCGCACCCCAGGTCAGCGGTTGAAGAAGGCCCCGAGCCGGGCGTGCCACTCTTCGCACTCGGCCGCATTTTTCGGCGCGCCCCACACCGTCGCGGAGTGACGGTTGAACGGGACGACGATGACCGGTTGGTCGACGCGGGTGGTCGTCAGCTGAATCCGGTTGTTCGCTTTATAGCCTCGGTCAGGGATCCAAAGATGGGTCCATTCACGGACTTCGTGGGCTTCCAACACCGCTTCCCTGCCGCGTTCGTCACGGGTCCAGATTTTGGCGCGATGGGTGTTGATAGCAAGGTTGTCGTGTCCATGGGTGGCCTCAAACGCGGGCGACCGGGCTTGGGGGCGGATATGGCGGAACGCCTTGGTTGCCCCGATGACCGAGCCGAAGGCCGCGCCTATCCCGGCCGCCGTCGCGGCACCCATAAACGGAAGCACGCCGACCGAGCCAAGTAGGCCCGCCAGCACGCTTCCTCCTGCGGCCCAGGCAAGCACGGTGCGGACGCGTTTGCGCGCCGAAAGGGTCCAAATGACCGCCACAACAAAGATGACGAAGCCAAACATAAAGGCTCCTCAGTTCGCCGAAGTCGTCAGGGTGTGGCTCGCCATGACGCCTCGCTGGTCAAAGGTCAGGTGCAGGGCCTGCATGGACGAGTTAGACGTCGCGCCAGCAAAGGGCACAAAGTCCCTGAAAGACGCGGGGCTGTTGCTGCTCGAATAAAGCCAGATGGTGGTGCCGCCAGGGTTCCGCTGCGTCGTCTGGGGCTCGCCGAGCTTCTGGCGGACGTCGGTTTGCGTCGTTTGGCCATCGACGAACGTGTGCACCTGGGCGGCATCGAAGGGCCGGCCGGTGGTGGTCGCACAGGCGCCAAGCGCCAGGCACATGGATAAGGCTACGGCGCGCACAACGTTGGACATGGTGACTCCCTGTTTTTTTGCGGGCACGGGGCCCTTTTCGGCCGAATTGACGGCGGCCGTTGCCGTTGAAGCGTACGGTATCCCAAATAGGGATAAACAAGTGAATAGGGGATAACTAAGGGGCGTCACTACGGTGAGCGCATGCCAAAGCGGACACCAAAACCATCGTCGACCCATCGGCCCGAACATGCGGTGCTGACAGGTCTTTTGCGTGAGCTGCGCCTCGCCGCAGGGATGACCCAGGCCCAGGCGGCAGAAGCGCTCGGCTTGACGCAAACGAGCGTCAGCGACTTGGAGACCGGCGACCGGGGTTTAGAACTGCTCGTGGTTCGAGACCTCGTCCGGATTTATCGGGCGGATTGGCGAGCATTTGTGGAGGAACTTGAGCGGAGGCTAGATGCGGGCCACAAGCCCGCTGCGTCGCTCATCCGCCAACGCGAAAAGGGGGAGGGACACTAGGCGGATGGACGTTCATTGCCGCCGCTCAAGCATTTGAAATTCTGCGCAAGCACGACCTTTGACATCACGGACCAGCGCGTAAGGAGAAGAATTCATGTCTGACGAAACAGCGGCAGCGGCGACACCCGAGAAGGCGACGCGCCGGAAGATTCCAGGGGGCTTTCCATACACGACGAGCCACGGTGTCTTGAAACGTGTGATGGAGAAGATTCCGACCTCGGAGAAGCCCTCCGTATTCAATACCGATTTTCTCGCTACCGTCATGGGCGCCACCGGTGGTGCAGCCCGGCCGATTCCGCCTATTTTGAAAGCAATGGGATTCCTCAGTCAGTCGGGGGCTCCCACCGAACTGTATTCGCAATTTCAGACCGAGGCCGGCAGGGCAGGGGCAGCAATTCAGGGACTCAAGAAGGGGTTCGCCGAGATTTTCCGGCGAAATCAATATGCCCACCGTGCGGACAGGGCCGCCTTAACCGATATCGTCGTTGCGGTCACGGGGCTGCCCAAAACCGACCCTGTCGTGGGTTATATCGCCAACACCTTTCAGGTGTTTCAAGAATACGGAAAGGGATTCCGCGAAGACCAGGCGCCGACGGACAAAGACAAGGACCCGGAACCCCCGGTTCGCGAAAACCAATCGGGCACGTCCGGTTTTGTGGAAACTCCGCTCAAGAATCTGGCGTTGGCTTACAACATCAACATTATTTTGCCCGAGACCACGAACGTTGAAGTCTATAACGCGATATTCCGCAGCCTCAAAGGCAACCTTCTGACATGAACGACCACACCGTTGAATTATTCGTTCTCAAATGTGCGGTGATTCAGTCGGGCGTAAACGCGGAGAACATCGCGGCTAATCCGGACCAGGCCCGAGGCTTGGAGCCATGGGGCGATAATCTCGAACCCTTCATTCGGCAGTTCGAGCTGACCAACCGCCGTAATGCCGTGAAAATGGCGCGTTACTACGAGCTGTTCTATCTGCTCGAAAACGATATCCGACGCCTCATTATTGAAACCATGGAAGCGGCACACGGCGAAACTTGGTGGGATACGCGAGTGCCCCAGGGCGTCTTAGATGAAGTGAAGAAGAATCAGGCGCGAGAGGCTCAGGCTGCGGTAACGCAACGGTCCGACGACAACATTGACTACACGACCTTTGGCCAGCTCGGCGACATCATCCGCGAGAATTGGAGCGACTTCGCGGGAATGCTCAGCAATCAGTCGGCGGTCGGTCGTGTCCTCTCCGGGCTAAATATGCTGCGCGGGACCATTGCGCACTGCGGTGTATTGGCCGACGACGAGGTTGACCGGCTGAAGCTAGCCATCCGCGACTGGTTTCGGGTCCTAGAGGGGCCAAAGAGCTGACGGCGTCTCAGGGCGACTGATGGGGGCACTCAAACGTTGGCAACCCCCTGGCCGTTTGCTACGTTGGCCCCTTGGACCACCCCCTTGGACACTTTTGCCGGGCGGTCCGCGCCACCGGGGCTTTGTGCGGGGCGGGTTGTAGGGGAATCGTACCGGCTCCCTCACTCTCCGCCAGCCTTACAAAATAGCCCGCTCACGCGGGCTTTTTTGTGCGCGCCATCCTTGCACGTAGCCGAATACCCCTCGTATCCTTCGGCCAGGGGCACCCTTGATCGACTTCATGACGATCGCCGTCGACAGGCAATGTCGCGGCCTGGTGTGCGCAGTTCTGGATCACATGGAGCATAGGAAATGGTTCGAGTTCTTACCCGTCGCAACGCGTTGATCGCTTCTGCGGGCGTGGCAATGTTGTTCTCTTCGTTCAACACTCTGGCAGCGACCTGCGAAGAGTCGTTCAAAGCCATTGGCGACCCCCGGAACGGCCTTGCCTTCCTCGCCGAACGCACGATGCCGGGTCTCTCCGTCGACAGCGCCCTTGGCCAGATCCGCCAGTACGGCATGGATGAGAAATTCACCGTCGGAGCCGACACGGTGGACGGCAAGTCCGGCCAGGTGTACCTACTGCAGGATTCGAGCAATCCGCCGCTCGTCGTGACCTTCACGGCCCGCCCCGACGGCGTGGTGGGCCTCGCCACCAAGCTGGCTCGCGGCCAGAAGATGGACGTTGAGGCCGGGAAGCAGTACATGTGCGGCATGCTCAACAAGCTTAAATTGGGCAAGGAGGGGGAGGCTATCGCTGCCGGAGCCCGCAGCAAGTCCGACATGAGCCGCGTCACCGATACCACGGCCGTCGATCTGTCGGAAAGCGTGGGCAAGGAAGCAACGAAGCTTTCCCGTGCGATGAATGCCGGGTCCTTCAAAGACCTGCTCCTGGGTACTCATACCAGTCCGGACCAGCTGCGTGATCGCGATGCGATGTTCATGCCGTTGGTGGTCAAGTACACAGGCCGCAGGTACCGGATAGATGGCGAGGTCTATACGTCCTCGATCAATCCGTACAACGGTATGGGCGAAGTCGCGTGGCTGGTAACGAAAACCCGCGGCCTGCTTAGCGTCCGTCAAGATGACGATATGAATAACGGCCAGTTCACAGTAATTTGTGCGGTGGCGCGCGACCAGAATCCGCTAGTCGCGACGCTGCGAGGACACGACTTCGTCAAGCTCGAAGGCACCGTGGACCATATAGACCTGTCGGGCATCCACCTGAAAGAGTGCCGTCAGGCCAACTGACGGTAGTCCGGATCTATCGAGAGCACGGCCATCCAGTCGAAGAAGTAAATTCCATGGCGGCAACACTAGATCAACTACACGAGCTTCTTGCCTATTGCATGGACTTCGCTCACACCAAGCTCAAGGACTCCGGGGAATTCTTCCCGTTTGGAGCGACACTTTCGCCTGACGGCGACGTGGCCGCCGTCGGAGGATGGAGCGGCAACGAGAGGCCAAAAAGCCAGGAAATCTACCAACTGCTGGCCAGTGCGTTCATCTCAGCAGTTGGGGAGGGAAGAGTCATCGGTGTCGCGCTTGCTGCCGATGTCAATGTACCCGATCGATACAATTCGCCAGCGAAGGACGCACTTCGGGTGCAACTGGAAGCGCCGGGCTTCGCTCGGTTCATTTACGTGCCTTACGAGCTCCTGGTGCCGAGTCTGACGGTGGCCGAGCCGACGTGGGTGATGCACGAACCTTTCGCGGTCGAGATCAAGCCGATTTTCTTTCCGCCAGATCCTCAATGAAGCGGAACCGATATGAGGGGCGATGAGTCCTTCGGCCCGCCAAAGAAAAAGGCCCTGGAAGCTCGCTTAGTGCGGTTTCCAAGGCCTGTTTTCTTCGAATATTTGGTCGGGGAGACAGGATTCGAACCTGCGACTTCTACGTCCCGAACGTAGCGCTCTACCAGGCTGAGCTACACCCCGACGGGAGCCGCGTATATTAGCCATGACCCAAACGATTCGCAACAGGTCGTCGCATCTTTTTTACAATTGCGTCGCGAGACGGCGTCGGAGCGGGGCGGCCGGCGACCATCTGCTAATCTATGCGGCTGCCGCGTGGCGGCTCCGACTAGCCTGTCCCAAGAGGAATTGCATGGCACTCACCCCGGCCCGCACCATGCCTGGTGTCCTCGAGCTCCTTCCGCTCGACCAGATCGCCTTCCAGCGCATGCTGGACACGATTCGCCGTAACTACGAGCGATTCGGCTTCCTGCCGATCGAAACGCCGGTGATCGAGCATAGCGACGTGCTGCTGACCAAGAGTGGCGGCGAAACGGAGCGTCAGGTGTATTTCGTCCAGTCGACCGGTGCCCTTGGCGCGGCGGCGGAGAAGGGTGGCGTTCCCGAGCTGGCCCTGCGTTTCGACCTTACCGTGCCGTTGGCGCGTTACGTGGCCGAACACGAGCACGATCTCAGCTTCCCGTTCCGTCGCTACCAGATGCAGCGCGTGTATCGCGGTGAGCGCGCACAGCGCGGTCGCTTCCGCGAGTTCTACCAGTGCGACATCGACGTGATCGGCAAGGATTCGCTGTCGGTGCGTTATGACGCCGAGATTCCGGCCGTTATCTACAGCGTGTTCCGCGAGCTCAACATCGGCGCGTTTACCATCCAGCTCAATAACCGCAAGCTCATGCGCGGCTATTTCGAGAACCTGGGTGTGAGTGATGCCGAGCAGCAGATGCTGGTGTTGCGTGAAGTGGACAAGCTCGACAAGCGCGGCGCCGACTACGTGCGCGAGACGCTCACCGGTGAGGCCTTCGGCCTGTCGGCGGATGTCGCGGACAAGATCCTCGCCTTCGTCCAGGTGCGTTCGACCTCCGTCGCCGACGCCTTCGCGAAGCTCGACGCCCTGGGCTCCGGCTCGGAAACCTTCGAGCAGGGTCGCGCCGAGCTGAAGGAAGTGCTGGCGATGATTCGCGACTTCGACGTACCGGAGACGCATTTTGCCCTGAATCTTTCCATTGCTCGTGGCCTCGACTACTACACGGGTACGGTCTACGAGACGACGCTCAACGACCATCCGGGCATCGGCTCGATTTGCTCCGGTGGGCGCTACGAGAACCTTGCTGGCCAGTACACCAAGTCGCACCTGCCGGGCGTGGGCATTTCGATCGGCCTGACGCGTCTGTACTGGCAGCTGCGCGACGCCGGCCTCATCTCGACGGCGCAGAGCACGGTGGATGTGCTCGTTACGCAGATGGACGCGGCCCAGTTGCCAGCCTACCTGACCCTCGCAACCGAACTGCGCAACGCTGGCATCGCCACCGAAGTGGTGCTTGAGGGCAGCAAGCTCGGCAAGCAGTTCAAGTACGCCGACCGCGCGGGCATCCGCTTTGTCATCGTGCTGGGCGAAGACGAGATCGCCAAGGGCGTCGTCACGGTGAAAGACCTGCGTCGTGAAGATCAGTTCGAAGTGGCCCGCACCGAGTTGGTGAAGACCCTTCGTGTCGAACTCGCTCAGGCCGACATCGGCCGCTGAGCCGCTCCATCCCCACCTCCCTTTTGCACGGCCAAAGTCCCCATGACCAGCAGCATCCTTCTCGACGGGCGTAGCCTCACACGCGGCCAGGTCGCCGTCATCGCGCGTCAGGGCGCCTCCATTCGTCTGGACGAGGCGCAGCTCGTCAAGGTGAAGCGGGCGGCGGACTTCCTCGCCGAGAAGGTCGGTGGGGGCGAGCCGATCTATGGCGTGACCACCGGGTTCGGTAGCAATGCCGATAAGCTGCTCGGCGCGCACCGCGTGCGCGACGAACTGCCGGGTGGCAATCCGGAACCGCGCGAAGGCACGCTGCTGGAAGAGCTGCAGCACAACCTGATCATCACTCACGCTGTTTGCGTCGGTAAGCCGTTCGGCGAGGACGTCGTGCGGGCCATGCTCGCCATCCGCGTGAACACGCTGATGAAGGGTCATTCGGGTATCCGCGTGGAGACCCTGCGCGCGCTGGCCGAACTGCTCAACCGTAACGTCATCCCGGTCATTCCGGAGAAGGGCTCGGTCGGCGCCAGTGGCGATCTCGCGCCGCTGTCGCACCTGGCCATCGTGCTGCTTGGCGGCGGCGAAGCCTTCTACCAAGGCGTTCGTATGCCCGGCGCACAGGCGCTGGCCAAGGCCGGCCTCGAACCGGTGCGCCTGTCCTTCAAGGAAGGCCTGGCCCTGAACAACGGCACGACGCAGATGCTCGCCACGGGCGTCCTCGCGCTGGATACCATGGACATGCTGATCCGCACGGCCGATCTGGCTGCCGCGATGACGCTGGATGCCTTCGCCGGCCGTAAGGGCGCCTACGCTGAGCAGGTGCATGCCCTGCGTCCGCACCCGGGGCAGGTCGAGACCGCGAAGCAGATCAGCAGCCTCCTCGAAGGGTCGACGCTGGCGGACATTGCTTACCACATGGTTCCGCGCTTCAAGCCGTGGCTGGCCGATTCCTGGTCCGAGCCCTCCGACCAGGCCTACCGCTTCGACATCAGCTGGGACTGGGTGCCTGCGACCCAGCGCCACGGTAAGGAAGCCTTCTACTCGCGCTTCCTCCCGTTCAAGGGTGGCAAGAAGCATCAGCCGCAGGACGCTTACTGCCTGCGTTGCGCGCCGCAGGTGCATGGTGCCGTTCGCGATGCGTGGGAGCAGGCCTGCCGCGTCTTCGACATCGAGCTGAATGCCGTCACCGACAACCCGTTGGTCTTCCCGGATGCCGAGAACGCCCAGGTGATCGAAGACCAGGTGATCTCGGCAGGCCATTTCCATGGCATGCCGCTGGCACTCGCGATGAGTTACGTGAAGGCGGCGATTCCCGTGCTCGCCTCGATCTCCGAGCGCCGCACGGCGAAGCTGGTGGACCCGGCCAACAACGACGGCCTGCCGGCGTTCCTCATCGGTAACGAGGATGCGACCGACTCCGGCTTCATGATCGTGCAGTACACCGCTGCCGCCCTGGTCAACGACCTCGCCACGCGCGCGCATCCGGCTTCCGTGTACTCGGTGCCGACCAGTGCGAACGCCGAGGACCACGTGTCCATGGGCGCCAACGAGGCGCGCCACGTGCTCGAGATGACCGAAGACCTCGGCCACGTGCTGGCGATGGAGCTGTACACCGCGGCACAGGCCCTGGAATACCGCCAGGACATGCTCAATGCCGCGCGTACGCTGGCCCACCGTGGCGACTGGGAAGCCCTGGCTGCCAAGATCAACGGTGCGCCGCGCAGCGACTCGCCGCACTACGCCCGTTTCGAGACCGAAGTGCGGGCGCTGATGGATGCGCTGGCGCGTGCCGAAGATTTCCACGGTGGTGTCGCCGTGCGTACCGCCCTGGCCACCCTGCGCGAGCACATCGCTTTCATGCAGCGTGACCGTGCGATGGATGGCGACGTGCGGCTGGTGTGCGAACTGGTGGCCTCCGGGCGGCTCGTTTCCTGAGCAAGCGTTAGAGCGCGAAAAAACGAAGACTGGCCGCCGCCTCCATGGCCGGCGACCAGTCGTCGAGCGTGCCGGCCCGGATGCCGGCCAGATACTGGTAGAGCTGGGCGTCGTTGATGAGGCCCAGCTTGGCCATGGCCGAGCGCTTCTGTCGGCTGATCGTCTTCAGGCTACGCCCCATCGAGGCGGCGATCTCCACCAGCCCGTACCCCTGCGCGTAGGCGCGTAAGACCTCCACCTCACGGGGCGACAGCCGCGTGGCGGGCTCGTCCGCGCCACCGACACACTCTGCCGAGTGGAACAGCCGACGGATCGCCGGACTCAGGTACGACCGGCCGATGTCGGCGGCGTGGACGGCGACGGGGATATCACGCAGGCTCGTCCGTTTGTCGAAGATGGCTGCGACGCCCATGTCAATGAGCGTGCGGAGGATGGCCGGGTTGGACAGCATGGTCAGCACGACGATGCCTGTATCCGGGCGGAGGGCGCGGATGCGGCGAATCATCGGCATGCCATCGGGCTGGCTGCCTTCGGGCATGGAAAAATCGGTCACGACGACATCGCAGGGGTGGTCGGCGAGGGCGTCGAACAGGGCCTCTGTATCGTGGGCGCGCGCGACTACCCGATAGCGGTGCGACTTCAGGATGGTCTCGACGCCTGCGACAACGACGGGGTGATCGTCCGCGATGATCACGGTACTCGGCATGAAAAGGGCTCACGAGGGTGGAAATGCGGCCATCTTGTCGAGCGGCCGATTCGGGGTATATGGAAGAAAAGCGCAATCGCGTGTCGGTGCTTGCCACGCTGAAGTTGCCGCGTTACGATGAGTTATCGTATTAACGCGTTAGTACACTATGAAACGTCGCACACTCGATCCGGAAACTCCTGCCAATTCGGCCGAAGCCAGTCTCTGCGAGGCCCTCCTGGGGCTCTCAGGGGTGGATGAGATGCGGGCCTTCCTGCACGACCTCTGCACCCCGGCGGAAATCGAGGTGATGGTGGATCGATGGAGGGTCGTGCCTTATCTGTTGGAAGGGCGCTCCTACCGGGAGATCCACGAACGCACGGCGGTGAGCATCACCACCATCGGACGCGTGGCGCGTTACCTCAACCAGGGCAGTGGTGGCTACATGGCCGCCGCCGCGCGCCGCAACCTCGCAGGTGTCGTATGAAGCCGCGTGATCGACTGCGCATCGCCATGCAGAAGTCCGGCCGGCTGACCGAGCCTGCCCAGGAATTGCTTGCGCGTTGTGGCCTTAAGTTCCGGCAGAGCCGGGACAAACTCTTCTGCTTCGGCGAGGGGGAACCGGTGGACCTCCTGCTGGTGCGCGACGACGACATCCCGGGCCTCATCGCCGAAGGCGTCTGTGACCTCGGCATCGTCGGCCGCAACGTGCTGCGCGAGTTTCAGCTGTCCAACCCGGATACGGGCGGCGGCATGGATGAGTTGCGGCCGCTCGGCTTCGGCCACTGCCGCCTGTCCATTGCCGTGCCCCAGGAGGACGCTTACGACGGTCCGGCCCAGCTTCACGGTCAGCGTATTGCCACGTCGTATCCGGGCCTTCTCGGCGAATGGCTCAGGAGCAACGGCGTCGACGCGAAGGTGGTGATGCTCGCCGGCTCGGTGGAGATCGCGCCTCGCCTTGGCACGGCCGACGCGATCTGCGACCTGGTCTCCAGCGGGGCGACGCTGGTGGCGAACCAGTTGCGCGAAGCCGTCGTGGTCGTGGAGAGCGAAGCGGTGCTGGCCGGCCGTCGCGAACTGCCGCTCGACGAGCGCGGCGAGATCGCCGAATTGCTTCTGCGCCGCCTCGACGGCGTGATTCAGGTGCGCGATTCGCGATTGATCCTCATGCAGGCGCCGCGCGATGCGCTTGCAGCGATCACCCGCCTGTTGCCGGGACTGCCCATTCCCACCCTCACGCCTGTGGACGGCTCGCCCGACCAGGTCGTGCTGCAGGCGCTGTGCGCCGGCTCGGTGAGCTGGCGCCAACTCGAAGACATGAAACGCGCCGGTGCCCGCGACATGCTGGTATTGCCGGTGGAGAAGATGCTGGCATGAAACGAATCGACTGGAAGGGCCTCGACGAGGCCGGTCGCGACGCGGCACTCGCACGACCGATGCAGTCCCGGGCAAGCACGCTGCGCGAAGGCGTGGAAGCCATCATCGCCGACGTGCGCGCCCGCGGCGACGTCGCACTCGTCGAGCTCACGGCCCGCTACGACGGCAGCACGCTCGACGCGTTGGCCGTGACCGAGGCCGAGTTTGCGGCGGCCGAGGCCCGGTTGCCGCTGAAACTCAAGGCAGCCGTGCTCGAAGCGGCCGCGCGCATCGAACGTTTTCATCGCGCCGCCGCGCTGACGCCGGTCAGCGTCGAGACCGCTCCCGGCGTCCGCGTCGAACGCATCCTGCGACCCATCGGACGCGTCGGTCTTTACGTGCCCGCTGGCGGCGCGCCGTTGCCCTCGACCGCGATCATGCTCGGTGTTCCAGCAGCTATCGCGGGATGCCGCGAAGTGGTCCTGTGCACGCCGGTGCAGGCCAATGGCCGCTGCGACGACGCGGTGCTGTTTGCCGCGAAAGCGACCGGCGTGCATCGCGTATTCAAACTCGGCGGCGCGCAGGCGATTGCCGCGATGGCGTATGGCACCTCGTCGGTGCCTCGCTGTGACAAGATCTTCGGCCCGGGCAACGCCTGGGTCACCGAGGCGAAACTGCAGGTCGCGGGTGATCCCGCCGGCGCCGCCATCGACATGCCCGCGGGCCCCTCTGAAGTTCTCGTGATCGCCGACGCCGACGCGGATCCGCGCTTCATCGCGGCGGACCTCCTTTCGCAAGCCGAGCACGGCCCGGATTCCCAGGTGTTGCTGGTCAGCCCCTCGGTGACGCAGCTCGATGCCGTAGCCACGGAAGTGGAGCGTCAGCGTCGCGAACTTCCTCGCGCCGAGGTAGCGGCGGCCGCGCTGGGCGAAAGCCGGCTGATCCTCGTCGCCGACCTCGACGAAGCGGTCGAGGTAAGTAATCGCTACGCTCCGGAGCACCTGATCATCCAGACGGCCGATCCGCGGGCTCTGCTCGACGCCGTGGAATCCGCAGGCTCGGTGTTCCTCGGCGAATGGACGCCCGAATCGGTGGGCGACTACTGCAGTGGCAGCAACCACGTGCTGCCTACCTACGGTTACGCGCGCAGCTACAGCGGCGTGTCGGTGGCCAGTTTCCAGAAGCAGGTGACGGTACAGGAGCTCTCGGCACAAGGCCTGCGCAACATCGGTCCCTGTGCGGCGATTCTCGCCGAGGCCGAACAACTCGAAGCCCACCGCCGCGCGGTTACCCTGCGCCTCGCTGCCATGGACGCCGCCGCATGAGCATCCTCGACCGCGCACGTCCCGATATCCGCGCGCTTGCGCCGTACTCCAGCGCCCGCATGGAAGCGCAGGGTGGCACCGTGCTGCTCAACGCCAACGAATCCTCGCGACCACCGAACGTGCCGGGAGGGGAGGGGCTCAATCGTTATCCCGACCCGCAGCCCGTCGGCCTGGTCGCGACACTCGCCGAGCTCTATGGCAGCGCGCCCGACCGCCTTCTCGTAACGCGCGGAAGCGACGAATCGATCGACCTGCTCGTACGCGCCTTCTGCCGTGCGGGCGAAGACGCCGTGCTTATCTCGCCGCCCACGTTCGGCATGTACGCCGTGTGTGCGCGCATCCAGGGCGCCGCCGTCATCGAATCGCCGCTCAGCCGCGAGGGTGTGCTCGACATCGACGCCCTGATTGAAGCAGTGACCCCTGCCACGAAAATCGTCTTCGTCTGCACGCCGAACAACCCCACCGGCAACCTGGTCGATCGCTACGACCTGGAGCGTATGGCCAAGGCACTTGAAGGTCGCGCGCTGCTGGTGATCGACGAGGCCTATGCGGAGTACAGCGGTCTCGCCAGCGCCGCCTCGCTCATCGATACCTACGATAACGTCGCCGTGCTGCGTACGCTTTCGAAGGCCTGGTCACTGGCCGGTGCCCGTGTCGGCGCCTGCATCGCGCGCGCCGAGGTCATCGGTCTGCTGCGCCGGATCATTCCACCGTACCCGCTGCCTTCTCCGTGCGTGGATGCCGCCATGGGAGCGCTTTCTTACGAAGGTCGCCGTCTGCAGCGTCACCATCTGCATGAGATCCTCAACGAGCGTGCGCGCATGGTCGTCGCCCTGCGTGCGATGCCCGGGGTGAAGGAAGTGATGCCGTCGCACGCCAACTTCCTCGCCGTGCGCTTCGATGACGCGGCGGGCACGTACCGCCGACTGCTCGCGGCTGGCGTCGTGGTACGCGATGTGTCGAAGTACGCCGGGCTGGAGGACGCCCTGCGCATCACCATCGGCACCGGCAACGAGAATGATCGCGTGCTGGCGGTGCTGCGCGTCGGAGCGCCCGCATGAGCCGGAAAATCCTTTTCGTCGATCGCGACGGTTGCCTGATCGAGGAGCCGGCCGACCAGCAGATCGACAGCTACGAGAAGCTGGCGCTGATGCCCGGCGTGATCGCCGCTTTGCAGCGCTGCGTGGCGGCGGGCTACGAGCTGGTGATGGTCACCAACCAGGATGGCCTCGGGACGCCTTCGTTTCCACAGGCTTCGTTCGACGGGCCACATAGCCTGCTGCTGAATATCCTCGGCTCCCAGGGCATCACGTTCCGCGAGCAACTGATCGATCGCAGTTTTCCGCACGAGAACCGGGATACGCGCAAGCCGGCAACCGGCCTCGCGCGCCACTGGCTCGCGGACGATGGCTGGAGTCGCGCGCAGTCGGCCATGATCGGTGATCGTGAAACCGATCTTGCCTTTGCCGCGAATCTAGGTGTCCGTGGTTTCCGCGTGGGTGTCGAGGGCGCGAGCTGGGCGGACGTCGCGCATGCACTGCTCGACGCGCCGCGGACCGCCGAGGTGTTGCGCAAGACGAAGGAAACCTCGATCCGCGTGAATGTCGATCTTGATCGTGTGGCCGAGCCGAACGTGCACACGGGACTTGGCTTCTTCGACCACATGCTCGAGCAGATCGGCAAGCATGGCGGCTTCGCGCTCAGCCTCACCTGTGACGGCGACACCCACATCGACGAGCACCACACCATCGAGGATTCCGCGCTGGCCCTGGGTCAGGCCTTGCGACAGGCGCTCGGGGATAAACGTGGCATCGGCCGCTACGGTTTCGCGCTGCCGATGGATGAGAGCGCGGCGCGCGCCGAGCTGGACCTCTCCGGTCGGCCTTATTTCGTGTTCGAAGGCAGTTTCCCGCGTGACCGTGTCGGCGACGTGCCGACCGAACTGGTCCCGCACTTCTTCCGCTCGCTGTGTGAAACCCTGGGCGCGAACCTGCACCTGACCGTGCATGGCGACAACGCGCACCACATGGTCGAAGGCTGCTTCAAGGTCGTCGCCCGCACGTTGCGGCAGGCGATCCGTCGCGAAGGCGCGGAGCTGCCGAGCACCAAGGGCACCCTCTGATGACGGTGGTTCTCGTCGATGCGGGCGGCACTAACATCGGCTCGGTGCGTTACGCCTTGCAACGCCTGGGTCGTGATGCCGAGCTGACCTCGGATGCAACGCGCATTCGCGCGGCCAGCCATGTGATCCTTCCCGGCGTCGGTGCCGCTGCACCGGGCATGCGGATGCTTCGCGAAGCGGGTCTGGTCGATGTCCTGCGTGGCCTGACGCAGCCCGTGCTCGGCGTATGCCTGGGCATGCAGCTGTTATGCGAGCGATCCGAAGAGAGCGACACGGAGTGCCTCGGTGTCATCCCTGCGCGCGTGAAGCGCTTCGCCGAAGCGCCCGGCCTGCGCGTGCCGCACATGGGCTGGAACACGCTCAACGTCACCACACCGCACTGCCTTACCTCCGGCCTGCGCGAAGGAGATGCGGCGTACTTCGTGCACAGCTTCGCCGTGCCCACCGGCGAGTACACGCTGGCCGCGAGCGAGCACGGCGTACCTTTCTCGGCCGTGGTCGCCTCCGGTAACTTCATGGGCATGCAGTTCCACCCCGAGCGTTCCGCCGGTGTGGGCGCCCAGCTCCTGCGGAATTTCCTTTCTCTATGACGCTACCCATTCCCGCCATCGATCTGCGCGAAGGCAAGGTCGTTCGCTTGTTCAAGGGCGATTACGCGCAACAGACCACCTTTGCCTTCGAGCCTGAAGCACTCGCCGCGCGTTATGCGGATGAGGGCGCGACCTGGCTGCACGTCGTCGATCTCGACGGCGCGCGATCGGGCCACTTCGAAAACCTCTCGACCATTGCCGGTATCGCGTCCAGTGGTCGCCTCCGCGTGCAGGCGGGCGGTGGCATCCGCGACGAAGAAGGCGTGCGCCGCCTGCTCGATGCCGGCGTCGAGCGCGTCGTCGTCGGTAGCGTGGCCATTCGCGACCCGGAGGCGGTGGCGGCGTGGATCGGTCGCTACGGTTCGGAGCGCATCGTGCTGGCGCTCGATACGCGCTTTCGCGATGGCCTTTGGAAGCTGCCGAGCGCCGGCTGGACGGCCGACGAAGTGCATACGCTCGACGATCTCGTGCCCTGGTACGAGGCCGCGGGAGCGCGCCATCTGCTGTGCACCGATATCGATCGCGACGGCACCATGAGTGGACCGAACCTGGCGCTCTACCGGCATCTGGCCGAACTCGCTCCCGGTCTGGATGTGCAGGCCTCGGGGGGCGTGAAGGCACTCACGGACGTCACCGATCTCGCCCTGCAGGGCGTGGCCGGCATCATCCTCGGGCGGTCCCTGCTCGAGGGGGCCTTTGCCTTGCCCGAAGCCATCGCCACCGCAGCACGGGCGAACGCGACATGCTGAGTCGCCGTATTGTTCCTTGCCTCGACGTGCGCGACGGGCAGGTCGTCAAAGGTGTCCGTTTTCGCGACCATGTCGTGGTGGGCGAAATCGTCGAGCTCGCGTTGCGCTATCGCGACGAGGGTGCCGACGAGCTGGTGTTTTACGACATCACCGCCAGTCCCGAGGGCCGCCGTGTCGACCGTGACTGGGTGGAGCGCGTCGCGCGCGAAATCGATATTCCGTTTTGTGTCGCCGGCGGCATCCGCAGCGTGGACGATGCGCGCGAGGTACTGCATGCGGGTGCCGACAAGATATCGATCAACTCGCCAGCCCTCGAGAGGCCGGCGCTCATCAGCGAGATCGCCGAGGCCTTCGGCGTGCAGTGCGTGGTGGTCGGCATCGACAGCCTGCGTGACGACGACGGCGAGTGGCGCGTGCGCCAGTACACCGGTGACCCTTCCCGGACGAAAGCCTTGCGCAAAGGCACCCTGGAGTGGATCGCTGAAGTGCAGACGCTGGGAGCCGGTGAGATCGTACTCAACTGCATGGGCACGGACGGCGTTCGTCGCGGCTACGACATCGAGCAACTCAAGGCCGCACGTGAGATCAGTCGCGTGCCCCTGGTGGCCTCCGGTGGCGCGGGTACAGCCATGCATTTCGCTGAAGTATTCAAGGAAGCCGATGTCGACGCTGCGCTTGCCGCGAGCGTTTTTCACTCGGGCGACATAGGCATTCCCGCGCTGAAGCGCGAGCTGCGCACGCACGGTATCGAGGTACGGCTATGAACGACACGACTCCCGATTTCGCCAAGGGCGATGGCTTGTTGCCGGCGATCGTCCAACACGCGCAGTCCGGCGAGGTGCTGATGCTTGGGTATATGGACGAAGCCGCGCTGGCCAGGACGCGCGAAAGTGGCCTGGTCACGTTTTTCAGCCGTAGCAAGCAGCGTTTATGGACGAAGGGGGAAACATCGGGCGACTCATTGGCGCTCGTCGACATCCGCCTGGACTGCGATGCGGATACCTTCCTGGTTCGTGCGATTCCCGCCGGGCCGACCTGCCATAACGGCACGTCGAGTTGCTTCGGCAACGATGCGAAGCCTTCCTTGGGTTTTCTCGCCGAGCTGGACGCGTTGGTGGCGTCACGGCATGCCGAACGGCCGGACGGCAGCTACACGACGAAGCTGTTCGAAGGCGGCATTCGCCGTATGGCGCAGAAAGTCGGGGAGGAGGGCGTCGAGACGGCACTGGCCGCGGTCGCCGAAGACGACGAAGCACTGATCGGCGAAGCGGCCGATCTGGTCTTTCATCTGATGGTGGTGTTGCGTGCGCGCGGCATCGGATTCGATGCCGTTGCGGCAAAGCTATCTGCCCGCCACGCGGGCAAATAGGGGAATGTGGAACAGGAAAATGTGGAACAGGAAAATGTGGAACAGGAAAATGTGGAACAGGAAAATGTGGAACAGGAAAATGTGGGACAGGGAAATGTGGGACAGGGAAATGTGGACCAGGAAAATGTGGGAGCCGCTTCAGCGGCGAAAAGCCTACGAAGCGGTTTAGCCGGAAGCCTCATTTAGCCAGAGGCAATCTGGCCCGCTGCCGCGGGATCGCCGCTGAAGCGGCTCCCACAAAAGAGCATTGCCGCTGAAGCGGCTCCTACATTCGCTTATTAGCGGTTGCCGCTGCGGTTGCCACCGCCGCCACCGCCGCCGCCGCCACCACCGCTGCGATTGCCGCCGGGGCCACCGCCACCGGGACGGCCACCGCGGTTGCCGCCAGGACGCGGACCAGCACCGCCGCCGCCGGCACGGTTACCACCGCCACCGCCGCCTGCACGATTGCCGTTAGCAGCGCCGCCGCTGGCGCGATTACCGCCACCGCCGCCAGCCGCACGATTACCACCGCCACCGCCGCCGCCTGCACGGTTGCCGCCGAAGCCGCCACCGCCGCCCGGGGCACGGTTGCCGCCGCCGCCCGGTGCGCCACCGGTGCGCGGACCGCGATTGCCGCCACCACCTGCGCCGCCGCCATCAAAGCGAGCGCCGCCGCCGGTGCGATTGCCTTCGGCACGGCCCGGGCCACCCGGACCTGCGGAGCGATTGCCGCCGCCAGCACCCGGACCGCCGCTACGACCCGCCGGACGCGGGCCACGGTTGCCCGCGGTATTGCCTGCTGCGTTACCACCACCGGTGCGGCTGTCGCCGGCAAACCAGGTGCGGGGCGACGGGAGTTCCTGGCCCGGCGCGACGCGACGCGAGCGCTGGCCACCGGCCGCGCCACCACCGCCCCGCTCGGGACGGGCGACGTTGCCGTTTACTTCGCGACGCGGAGCGCCGCCCTGACCACCGCCGCCACCCGGGCGACCACGACCGCCGCCAGCGCCGCCACGGCCGCCACGCGGGTTGTCGTCGCGCAGGCGATCGAACGCGGTGAGTTCACGGGCTTCGTCGTGACGACCCGAGCTCCAGGCACCTGCCGGACGGCCGTCCGGCTTGTACTCGGTGACATGGCGCGGGGCGCGACGCTGGTGCACGACGGCACTCAGGGTGAGCACCGGCGCGGGAGCGCCGAGGCCGGCGCGCTCGCGCAGTTCCTTGATCGCGGTTTCGTCGAGGTTGTCGCTGTCGCCACGACGCAGGGCACGCGGAAGTTCCACGGTGCCGTAGCGGATGCGCTTGAGGCGGCTGACCAGGAAGCCCTGCGAATCCCACAGGCGACGGACTTCGCGGTTGCGGCCCTCGCGAATGGTGACGCGGAACCAGCTGTGGCTGCCGCCGCGGCTGATGGTGGCGATCTCGTCGAAGCGGGCGGGGCCGTCTTCGAGTTCGACACCGGCCTTGAGGCGCTCGATGGTCTCATCGGGCACTTCGCCGTGGACACGGCAGAGGTATTCGCGCTCGAGGCCGCTCTTGGGATGCATCAGGGCGTTGGCGAGTTCGCCATCCGTCGTGAGCAGGAGCAGGCCCGTCGTGTTGATGTCGAGGCGACCCACGGCGACCCAGCGCGCACCCTTCAGGCGCGGCAGCTGCTCGAACACGGTGGGACGGCCTTCGGTGTCGTCGCGGGTGGTCACCACGCCTTCCGGCTTGTGGTAGACGATGACTTCGGCGTCGTTGCGGTTGTCGGTGGCGACGACGAACTGCTTGCCGTCGATGACCACACGGTCACCGGCATGCACGCTGGCGCCGATGGTGGCGGCGGTGCCGTTGACTTCGACTTCGCTCGCTTGGATGCGCTGTTCGAGCATGCGGCGCGAGCCGAGGCCGGCGTTGGCCAGGACCTTGTGCAGGCGCTCTTCGAGCACGGTGCCATCATCGGGACGGCTTTCGCCGCGCTTAAGGGATAGAACGGAACGTTGCGGCGCACTCATGCGCGTGACTCCTCGGTATCTTCTTCGGCGTCGTCTTTGGCGACGTCGCCTTCGGGGTTCTCTGCCTCTTCGGCAGTGGCGGAAGCCGCGGCGACATCGTCGCCGGCAGGCAGCTGGTTCGCGACCTCGACCGTTTCGTCCTCTGCGGACGGGGTCTCGGTAGCGTGTGTTTCTTCGATCGTTATGGACTCGGCCACAACATCATCGGATTCTTCGGTATTCGTGGAGCTTTCGTTCTCGTTGTCCGGGTCGATCGAAAGGGTGGCTCCGACGCGCGCGTGCGCGGGAATGCCATCACCGTCGAACCGCATCTGCGGATTGATTTCCTCGAGATCGCGGATCTCGGAGAGCGGGGGCAGGGCGTCCAGCGACTTCAGGCTGAAGTAATCGAGGAAGCCCCTCGTGGTGCCGAACAGGGCCGGCTTGCCGGGAACGTCGCGATGGCCGACAACGCGGATCCATTCACGTTCCTCGAGCGTCTTGATGATGTTCGAGGAAACCACCACGCCACGGATCTGTTCGATTTCCGGGCGGGTAATCGGCTGGCGGTAAGCGATCAGCGCCAGTGTTTCAAGCAGTGCGCGGGAGTAGCGGCTGGGCTTTTCGGCCCACATCCGCGAGACCCAGGCGTGCACATCGCGCCGGACCTGGTAACGCCAGCCCGAGGCGACTTCGATCAGGTCGACGCCGCGACCGTCGCAGTCGTGCGTCAGGGAAGCAAGCGCAACCACGATATCGTCCGTGGTGACCTCGTCCTCGTCGCCGAAGATCGCCATCAACTGCGCGATCGTCATCGGCTGGGTCGACGCCAGCAGCGCCGCTTCCACGATGGGTTTCAGTTGTTCGGGTTGCATAGGCCTTCGGTGGTTCGATGTTCGTGGCCCGCAAAGGCCATCAGGCGAGCGCCTCTTCGGGCTCGGCATCACTCAGTACCTTCGTCTTCAGGTAGATCGGCCCGAGGGCTTCTTCCTGGACGATCTCGACGAGCATTTCCTTGGCCAGTTCGAGCATGGCGAGGAAGGTGACAACGACCCCGAGTCGACCTTCCGTCACGTCGAACAGCGTTTCAAAACGGTGGAACCCGCCGCGACCCAGCGATTCGAGCAGGTCGCCCATGCGCTGGCGCACGCTGAGCGGTTCGCGCTGGATCGCATGGTGCGTGAACAGGTCGGCACGACCCAGCACATCCTTGAGCGCGAGCAGCATCTCCTTGAGGTCCAGCGGAGGCGGCACGCGCACCACGTTGTGTTCGCCGACGAAGGCATGCACCACGGTGGTATCGCGTTCCAGGCGCGGCATCTCTTCGATATCGGCCGCGGCCCGCTTGAAGCGTTCGTACTCCTGCAGGCGGCGAACCAGCTCCGCTCGCGGGTCGTCCTCGAGGCCTTCCTCGGCTGGCGGCCGGGGCAGCAGCAACCTGGATTTGATCTCCGCGAGGATCGCGGCCATCAACAGGTATTCCGCCGCAAGCTCCAGTCGCATGACCTCACGCATCATGTCGATGTAGTCCATGTACTGCCGGGTGATCTCGGCGACAGGGATGTCGAGGATGTCCAGGTTCTGGCGCGTCGAATCAGGTAAAGCAGCAGGTCGAGCGGCCCTTCGAACGATTCAAGGATGACCTCGAGCGCGTCCGGCGGAATGTACAGGTCCTGCGGCATCTGCATGACTGCCTGACCGCGCACGAGCGCGAGGGGCATTTCCTGCTGCTGCGGGACGCCTGCGAAGGCACCCTGAGGTTTTTCGACCACCTGAACTTCGGTTGTCTCTTTAGTCATCGGCACACGTCAGAAGGGTCGCGAGTGCAACCAGGAACGTAACAATCGATGCCGTCCGGCGGCTACACCGCCACCTCACCCGGCATGCCACGCATCGTCGCCGACGAGCGAAGGGCATTGCCGCTGGACACCCCAGGAGGGTCACCGCCTGTGAAAGATCGTCGGGAGCGGTCCGCTGCCGGTCCACAAACACGGACCGGTGAGGGCGCGACGCCCGAATAAGTTCACCCGATTGACGACAGGGTATCGCCTGCGCCCGCCCAAGTCCAGCGGCCTGCCTGCCGGGTGCCCCACGGTTCCGGCACAATATCACTCATGCAGCAGGCCCCCCGCGCGATCATCCATGTCGACATGGACGCTTTCTATGCGTCCGTGGAGGAACTGGACGACCCCAGGCTGGTCGGCAAGCCGGTGATCGTGGCCGGGCTGGGCCGACGCGGCGTGGTTTCGACGTGCAATTACGTGGCCCGCAAGTATGGCGTCCGCTCGGCCATGCCGACCTCCGAGGCCCGTCGGCGCTGCCCGGACGGCGTCTATATCTTTCCTCGCCACGCCCGCTACGCAGAAATTTCGGAGATCGTCTTTTCGGTGTTTGGTGAGGTCACGCCGATGATCGAGGGGCTCTCGCTGGATGAGGCTTTTCTTGATGTGACCGCCAGCCTGCGTCTGTTCGCGTCGATCGAAGCGATCGGGCGGCGGGTCAAGGAGGCCATCCGTGAGCGCACGGGCCTGAACGCCTCGGTCGGCATGGCGCACAACAAGCTCCTCGCCAAGCTGGCCAGCGAACTCTCCAAGCCGGACGGCTTCCTCCACATCCATCCCGAGGAAGTGCAGGGCTACCTGGATCCCCTGCCGATCGGGCGCATGTGGACGGTGGGCAAGGTGGCCGAGGAGGCCCTGCACAAGGTGAGCATCCGCACCATCGGCGATGTCATCCGTGCGGACGCCTGGCGCCTGAACAAAGCGGTGGGCGAACGCCATGCCGCCCAGCTCCGTCAGCTGTGTCTCGGCGAAGACCGACGGGCCGTGGTAACGGATGCTCCGGAAGTCTCGATCGGCTCCGAGTGGACCTTCGATATCGACGTGGAAGAGCTCTCGATCGCCGAAGCGTGGCTGTTAAGGCAGTGCGAGCGGGTAGGGGCGCGGGCGAGAGGCCGTGGCGTCGTGGCGCGGACGGTGTCGGTGAAACTGCGTGAACCGCCCTTCGTCACCCACAGCCGGCAGGCACAATTGCCCGTTCCCGGCAACGCGACGCCCGATATCTACGCCGTGGCACGTCGCTTGCTTCTGGTCTGGTGGAATCAACATCCACGGCCGAGGCTTCGACTGCTCGGCGTGACGCTTTCGGGATTCGATGCCCGGCACGGCGATGAACAGCAGGACATGTTCGCCGCACCGGTCTCGGAAAAACGCTCCGATGGCGTGCAGGACCGGATCAACGAGCGCTTCGGCGCCGGCGCCCTGGTTCGCGCGGGTGTATTGAAGACGCGCGGGAGCGAGTGAACGCCGATGGTTGCGAGCGAACGCTACGACTGCGCTAATGTGTCCGTTTGTGACACGCAGGGTAAGTCGTGCGGGGTGCGGTCATGCCGAACTCGACGTATAAGGTGCAGCAGGAATTGAAATGCCCGGGAACGCAGATGTCTGACAAGGAAGATTCGAACACGCGCTTTCGTCACGCGCGGATGAAAGTGCAGACCGCGGTGCTGATGAGCCGCGGTGGCGAGGCGCACCCGACGGATCTGGTCGATATTTCAGCGACCGGGGCCATGTTGCGCCGCCCGCTCGGCTGGCGCGGCGAGCCCGGTCAGACCTGGATCCTGGACATGGTCTTCGGCCACGACCTGCACATCCATATGGAAGCGATGGTGGCGCGCGTGTCCGCGCGGCAGATCGGCATGGCCTATACGCTTATTCCTGAAGACAAGCAGTTGCCATTGTGGGAGCTGCTTGGGGGGTATGCGGATACGCTCGAGGCGTGGACGGACGATTGATCGCCGGCCGTGTGTGTGGGAGCCGCTTCAGCGGCGAAAGCCGGATACGAAAAGGCTCCTCGCCGCGGGCGTGGAACTCGCCTCGAGGGTGGGGACCAAGGTCTGCCCGCTAAGCGCCCAAGTGCAGAGTCAGACTTGCGCAGCTTTCCGCTTCGCCCGATCCTCGTCCCGCAGTTCGCGACGAAGAATCTTGCCGACGTTCGTCTTCGGCAGCGAATCGCGGAACTCGATCTGCTTCGGACGCTTGTAGCCGGTGAGGTTCTCGCGGCAGTACTCGCGCAGGGCTTCCTCGGTCAGTGAGGGATCCTTGCGGACCACGAAGATCTTCACTACCTCGCCAGAGTGCTCGTCGTCCACGCCTACGGCTGCCACTTCGGCCACGCCAGGATGGTGCATGACGATGTCTTCGATCTCGTTCGGGTACACGTTGAAGCCGGACACCAGGATCATGTCCTTCTTGCGATCGACGATATACAGGTAACCGTTGGCGTCCATCCGGGCGATGTCGCCCGTGCGCAACCAGCCGTTGGCGTCGAGCACCTTGGCGGTTTCGTCCGGGCGGTTCCAGTAGCCCTTCATCACCTGCGGGCCCTTGATGCACAGCTCGCCCACTTCGCCGATCGGCAGCGCCTGGCCGTCGTCGGTCCAGATCTGCACGTAGGTCGACGGAATCGGCAGGCCGATCGAGCCGTTGTATTCCTTGATATCGAGCGGGTTGATGCAGGCCGCTGGCGAGGTCTCGGTAAGACCGTACGCCTCGGCAAGCGTGATGCCCGTGGTCTTCTTCCAGCGCTCGGCCACGCTGCGCTGCACGGCCATGCCGCCACCGAGCGAGAGGTGCAGGGCGGAGAAGTCTAGATCCGCGAAGCCCGGGGTGTTGAGGAGGCCGTTGAAAAGCGTGTTCACGCCGGTGATGGCCGTGAAGCGCTCCTTCGAGAGCTCCTTGACGAAGCTCTTCATGTCGCGCGGGTTGGTGATCAGCAGGTTCAGCGCGCCCATGCGCGTGAAGACCAGGCCGTTCGCCGTCAATGAAAAGATGTGATACAGCGGCAGTGCGGTGACAATGATCTCTTCGCCCTGTTTCGCCGCACCGCTGATCCAGGCATCGGCCTGGAGCATGTTCGCCACCATGTTGCGGTGGGTGAGCATCGCGCCCTTGGCGACGCCGGTGGTGCCGCCGGTGTATTGCAGGAAGGCGATATCGTCGTGGCCGATGTCGGTCTTCGGCATCGGGTGCGACTTGCCGCGGGCGATGGCGTCCTTGAATCGGATGGACATCGGCAGCTTGTACGCAGGCACTTCCTTGCGGATGTGCTTGACGACGAAGTTGATGATGTTCCCCTTCGGGAACCCGATCATGTCGCCCACGCCGGTGGTAATGACGTTCCTCACCTGGGTGCCGTCGAGCGCCTGCGCGGCAGTAGCCGCAAAGTTGTCGAGGACGACCAGCGCCTTCGCGCCGGAATCTTCCAGTTGGTGATGCAGTTCGCGCGCGGTATACAGCGGATTGGTGTTCACTACGGTCAGGCCGAGGCGCAGGGCGCCGAACAGCACGATCGGATACTGCAGGAGGTTCGGCAACATGATCGCGAGGCGATCACCCTTCTTCAGGCCGAGCTCGCCGGACAGGTAGCCTGCGAAGGCCGTCGACAGTTCGTCGATCTGCCCATAGGTGAGCACCTTGCCAAAGTTCTTATAGGCAGGGCGATCACGAAATTTCTGAAAGGACTCTTCGAAGACGGCCGCCACGGAGCGGTACGCGTTGACGTCGATGTCGGCGGGAATGCCGGCCGGATAATGGTCAAGCCACGGACGCTCAATGCTCATGGATCGGAGAAACTCCTTCAAAGGACAGGTCGTACGGCGGCCTGTCGTACGATCGCGGCATTGGAGCATACGCGCGCGTATAGCGGCAAGCCGCAACGCAACGAGCCACTGATGGGAAATAGCACGATGTCGAGACCCTGGATAGCACTGGCATTTCTGCTGCTGGCCGTGCTGGTTGGCTGCCGGCACACGCCGGACGAAGAACAGGTGCGTAAGGCCATCGCGGCGACGGCCGCGGGGGCGGAAGCGGGGAAGGCGAGCGACACCGTGGAAGCACTCACGGACGACTTCGACGGCAATGCCGGACAACTGGACAAGCGTTCGCTGGCGAATCTCGTGCGCGTTTTCGCGCTGCGTGGTCAGACGATTCACGTGCTGATGGGGCCGACGACGATCGAGCCGCGCGGCGAACGCATGGTTGCGACGTTCACCGTGACGCTCACGGCGGGGGCTGGCGTGCTTCCTGATGACGCGGGGGCGTACCGGGTGGAGACGGGCTGGCGGAAGGATGACGGCACGTGGCGGTGTTTCACGGCCACGTGGAAGAAAGCCCTGTAAAGCCACGCTCGCTCTGTGGTCGGCAGGCTGTGTGTGGGAGCCGCTTCAGCGGCGATAGCCAGATTGCCGCAAGACCCATCGCCGCTGAAGCGGCTCCCACAGAAAGCGACACCCACCACAGGCACAAAAAAAAGCGCCCCGGCTTTCACCGGGGCGCTTTTCAGGGGGCTGCTCAGGCAGCCTTTGCCAGCTGGCGAAGCACGTACTGCAGGATGCCGCCGTGGCGGAAGAACTCGCGCTCCTTCGGGGTCAGCAGGAGCACCTTCACGGTGAACTCCTTGACCGAGCCGTCCGGACGCGTGGCCTTGACCGTCGCCGTCTTCGACTCGCCGCCGTTGAGGCCGGTGATGTCGAACACTTCGTCGCCCTTCAGGCCGAGCGTCTGCGCGTTCTCGCCTTCCTGGAACTGGCAGGGCAGCACGCCCATGCCGACCAGGTTGGAGCGGTGGATGCGCTCGAAGCTCTCGGTGATCACAGCCTTGACGCCGAGCAGCAGGGTGCCCTTGGCTGCCCAGTCACGCGACGAACCGGTGCCGTATTCCTTGCCGGCGAGGACCACCAGCGGCGTGCCGTCGGCCTTGTACTTCATGGCGGCGTCGTAGATCGCCATTTCTTCGCCGGTCGGGATGTACTTCGTGAAGCCACCCTCGACACCGTCGAGCATCAGGTTCTTGATGCGGATGTTGGCGAACGTACCGCGCACCATGACGTCGTCGTTGCCGCGACGCGAACCGTAGGAGTTGAAGTCCTTCGGCTCGACGCCCTTGGAGATCAGGAAGCGACCCGCCGGGGAGTCCTTCTTGATCGAGCCGGCCGGCGAGATGTGGTCGGTGGTGATCGAGTCACCGAAGATGCCCATGGCGCGGGCGCCGTGGATGTCTTCGATGGTGCCGGCTTCGGCCGTCATGTTGTCGAAGTACGGCGGATTCTTGATGTAGGTGGAGTCGTCCCAGGCGTAGGTCTGGCCATCCGGCGAGGCAATGGCGTTCCAGCGGCTGTCGCCCTTGAACACGTCGGCGTAGCTGTCCTTGAACATCTGCGGGTTGATCGCACCGGCGATCGCATCGGAGACTTCCTTGTTGGTCGGCCAGATGTCCTTGAGGTACACCGGCTGGCCATCGCTACCGTTGGCGATGGGATCCTTGGTCAGGTCGATGTCGAGCGTACCGGCCAGCGCATAAGCGACGACCAGCGGCGGCGACGCCAGGTAGTTCATCTTCACTTCGGGATGCACGCGGCCTTCGAAGTTGCGGTTGCCCGAGAGCACCGACGCCACGGCGAGGTCACCCTCGGCGATGCCCTTGCTGATTTCAGCGGGCAGCGGACCGGAGTTGCCGATGCAGGTGGTGCAGCCGTAGCCGACGACGAAGAAGTTCACCTTCTCCAGTTCCTCGAGCAGACCGGTCTTCTTCAGGTATTCCGTAACGACGAGCGAGCCTGGTCCGAGCGAAGGCTTCACCCACGGCTTGGAGGTGAGGCCACGCGCGGCGGCCTTCTTGGCGACGAGGCCGGCAGCGAGCATGACGGCCGGGTTCGACGTGTTGGTGCACGAGGTGATCGCGGCGATCACGACCGAGCCGTCGTTGATGTGGAACTGCTTGCCGTCCTTCTCGACCAGCACGCCTTCGCTCTTGCTGACGGTGTTGGCCGGGTTGCCGACGGCGGTGGCGCCACCTTCATTGCTGAAGCTGTCGACGTCGTCGCCGTTCTTGCGCTTGCGGTTGGCCGTGAGCGGGCCGACGGCATCGAGGAAGCTTTCCTGCACGCCTTCGAGAAGGACGCGGTCCTGCGGGCGCTTCGGGCCAGCCATGGACGGACGAACGTCGGCGAGGTTGAGCTCGAGCGTGGTGGTGAACTCGGCGTCCGGCGTGTCCTTGTCGTACCAGAGGCCCTGGGCCTTGGCGTAGGTCTCGACGAGCGAGATCAGCGCTTCGTCACGACCCGACAGGCGCATGTAGTTCAGCGATTCCTGGTCGATCGGGAAGATGCCGCAGGTAGCGCCGTATTCCGGGGCCATGTTGGCGATCGTCGCGCGGTCGGCGAGCGGCAGGTTCGGCAGGCCTTCACCGAAGAACTCGACGAACTTGCCGACGACGCCGAGCTTGCGCAGCATCTGGGTGACGGTCAGCACGAGGTCGGTCGCGGTCACGCCTTCGCCGAGCTTGCCGGTGAGGCGGAAGCCGACGACCTGCGGGATCAGCATGGACGAGGGCTGGCCGAGCATGGCGGCTTCGGCTTCGATACCACCCACGCCCCAGCCGAGCACGCCCAGGCCGTTGATCATGGTGGTGTGCGAATCGGTACCGAAGACGGTATCGGGATAGGCGAAGGACTCACCGTCGACCTCGGCCGTGAAGACGACGCGGGCGAGGTTCTCCAGGTTCACCTGGTGGACGATGCCCGTGCGCGGCGGCACGACCTTGAAGTTGTTGAACGCCTTCTGGCCCCAGCGCAGGAACGAGTAGCGCTCCTGGTTACGCTCGAACTCGATCTCGACGTTCTGTTCCAGCGCGCCTTCCGAACCGAACGCGTCGACCTGCACCGAATGGTCGATGACCAGTTCGGCCGGCGCCAGCGGGTTGATCTTGTTCGGGTCGCCGCCGAGCTTGGCGACGGCATCGCGCATGGCGGCCAGGTCGACCACGCAGGGCACACCGGTGAAATCCTGCAGGACCACGCGGGCGGGCATGAAGGAGATTTCGATCTCCGGCTCGGCCTTGGAATCCCACTTGGCCACCGCCTCGATTTCCTTCGAGGTGACGTTCAGGCCGTCTTCCTGGCGGAGAAGGTTCTCCAGCAGGATCTTCATCGAGTAGGGCAGGCGCTTGATGTCGAACTTTTCGCCGAACTTGGCCAGGCTGGCGATGGTGTGGCGCTTGCCGTTGACTTCGATGCTGTCTCGGACTGAGAACGAGTCTTTCATGCTGTACTCCTGGCGTGTTCTTAAGCTGGGGAGGCCTGACGTCCCCCTGGGGAGACGCCAAAGCGTCGATTATCGCGCAGTCTGGGCTCCACGTGCGACCGCCGTGAGACCGGTGTCCGGCTAGAATGGCGGGTTCGTGGCGCATGCCGCGCGTATTCGGCGGCGAAAGGATGGAGCGGGCGGACGATGGGCGCAAACGTATTTGATGGCACGCAGCGTTCGATGATTTCGATGGCCCTGTCATCGGTGTCCCTGCGCGACCTCGCCCTGGTCCAGGCCGTGGCCCGCGAGGGCAGCTTCAACAGCGCCGCCCGGGCCATGTACATCAGCCCCTCCGGCCTGTCCCATCAGGTCCAGAAGGTGGAGCAGGCACTTGGCATGCCCTTGTTCGAGCGCGGCGGCCGGCGCGTGGTGCCCACCACCAGCGGCCAGCGCCTGCTCGGCTACATCGAGGCGGTGCTGGGTGCGGCGGAGCATCTGGAGCACGCGGCGCGGGCCGGTGATGTCGCCTTCGGCAGCGAACTGCGCCTGGGCGTGCCCTCGACGCTGGGGCCCTACCTTTTGCCCCACTTCATCGAGCCGTTTCCACTGCGCTTCCCCGGAGCCCGGCTGACGATCTCCGAGGGCAAACCGCGGGGATTGCTTCGCCGTCTGCAGGAAGGTGAGCTGGATGCGGTGCTGGCGCCGCCCAGTGCGACGATCACCGGCCTCGAGTCGACGGCGTTGTTCTTCGAGCCCTATGAATTGCTGTTGCAGGCGGGTCATGCGCTGGCGGGGCGTGCGGCCATCGCTCTTACCGAGCTGGATGCCGCCGACGCGACGCTGATGGCCGAAAGCCATGGCAACGGGGTGTCCGACCTTGGTATGCCGGGGGCGGCACGGCCGGAGCGCATCCAGGACCTCAGTATCGAGAGCCTGGCGACCCTGGTGGCGCTACGCGGCGGCTACACGCTCGTGCCGATCCTTGCCCATGACCGACTGGGATCGATCCCGAACGTCGTGTTGGCGGCCGTCGAGGGTGCGCGGCCAGGGCGGCATATCGCGCTTTACTGGCGTAGCGCCACGCCCTGGCGGGATGACCTAGCGCGTTTTGGCGACCTGCTGCGGGAATTGGCCGGAACGATTCCCGGATTGGATGCGGCGGTTCCGTAAAAGCCGATTTGCGGTGCCATGGGAGCCGATCTGCGGTTCCATAGGAGCCGATTTAATGTGGGAGCCGCTTCAGCGGCGATGGGAGCTTGCGGCACCCTGGCTATCGCCGCTGAAGCGGCTCCCACACAAAGAAGCGGCTCCCCCACAAGGTGGCCTATCCGCCGTTATCCAGGGTTGACCCCGTCAGCAACCCACGCGCCAGCATCGCGCACTGCTTCCGGTAGATCAGCAACTGCCACTGCCGACCGCCCAGCTGATGCCAGAGCACTGCCGAGCGCGCCGAGGCCAGCAGAGCAGAGCGCACCCGATCCACATTCGCCTTCTGCTGCAAATGGGCCGGCGTGCCGGTGACCATCACGCGCGGCTTCAGCGTCGACAGGGTCGAGGCGTACACCTCGGCCAGGCGCGCGGTGACGTTCGCATGGTTCATCCCGAAGTGCTCGACCTGGCGCTGCGTGGCGACCACGCCCTCGCGCAGGCGCTCGAGCAGGGCGCGGTTGCGCGACAGCGAGCGCTCGAGGCGCAGCACGGTGATCGCCATGCGCATCACGGCGACATCGCGCGTTTCATCCTCGAACTGTGCCACCAGGGTACGCAGGCCACGGCGTACGCCACCCACGCCACCATAGACCGAGGCGACCGAATCGGCGTCGATACGAAAGACGCTGGCGAGGCTGGACTCGAACGCCACCTCGTCGCAGCGGCCGTCGGTGGCCAGCTGCTGGGCCAGGGCGGCGCCCTGGAAAACCCCGGCGAGAGCAAGGACGCGTTCTTCGTTCATGGATAAAGCTCAAATGGGAGGTGGGTGTGGCTCTTTGTGGGAGCCGATTCATCGGCGAAAAGCCAACGGAGCGGTGATGCCAAGCGCCCATTCGCCGCTGAAGCGGCTCCTGCAACGGCGGGCTGCGCCACATTCATGGGGTCAGGCCGCCGTAGGGGGCGTCGGTGGCGGCGATGACCGCGCCGCCGAGGCAGACTTCGCCGTCGTAGAGCACGACGGACTGGCCGGGGGTGACGGCGCGCTGGGACTCGTCGAAGACCACGTGCAGCGTATCGCCACTTACCTCGACCACGCAGGCCTGGTCGGCCTGGCGGTAGCGGGTCTTCGCGGTGCAGCGGAATGCCCGGACCGCCACGTCAGGTTCCTGGCTGGGTGCGGTACCTGACGCAGGCGGCTCGCCAGCCACCCACGTCACCTCCGTCGCCGTCAGCCGCGACGACTGCAGCCAGCGGTTCTCGCCGCCCTGGGCAACGATCAGCGTGTTCGTCGCGACATCCTTGCCGACCACGTACCACGGTTCGTTCGGCGCATCGGCGCGACCGCCGATGCCCAGGCCGTTGCGCTGGCCGAGCGTGTAATACATGACACCCTGGTGCTCGCCGATGACGCGCCCGTCAGGATCGACCATCGGGCCGGGCTTCGCCGGTAGGTACTGGGCGAGGAAAGCACGGAAGTCGCGCTCGCCGATGAAGCAGATGCCGGTCGAATCCTTCTTGGCATGCGTCGGCAGTTCGGCCTCGCGCGCCAGCTCACGCACCAGCGGCTTCTCGATCTCGCCGACCGGGAACAGCGTGGCGGCGAGCTGCTTCTGGCCCAGTGCATGGAGGAAGTAGCTCTGGTCCTTGCCGGCGTCGACGGCACGCAGCAGGCGATAGCGCCCGTCCTGGAAATCGACACGGGCGTAGTGGCCCGTCGCGATCTTCTCCGCGCCGAGGGCCTGTGCGTGCTCGAGGAAGGTCTTGAACTTGATCTCGCGGTTGCAGAGCACGTCCGGGTTCGGCGTGCGGCCGGCGGCGTACTCCGCAAGGAAGTAGGCGAACACCCCGTCCCAGTACTCGCCGGCGAAATTACGCGCGTGGAACGGGATGCCCAGGCGGCCGCAGACAGCCACGGCATCCTTGCGGTCGTCGTCGGTGGTGCAGGGGCCTGAGCGGTCGTCTTCCTCCCAGTTCTGCATGAACATGCCCTCGACCTCGTGCCCGGCCTGCTGGAGCAGAAGGGCAGCGACGGACGAATCCACGCCGCCCGAGACGCCCAGAATCACTTTCACGGGCTGATTCCGGGAAGCAGGCTGCCCACTACATCGAGTGGCAGGCGCCGGCCGTCCAGCCAGGCGTCGATCGTCGGGAGGATCAGCGGGCTGCGCAGGCGCCCACCCATCGCCTCGATCTCGTCGCGACGCAGCCACAGGGCCCGGTGAATGCCGGTATCCAGGGGGCGGTCGGGATCGTGGTCAAGAACGTGGCCGGCAAAGCTGAAGCGCAGCACCTGCTCACCGTGCTCATGGCTGACCCACTGCCAGACGCCCAGGAAGGCATCCAGGGCGATGGTGTAGCCGGTCTCCTCGAGGGTTTCGCGGACCGCGGCCGTCTGCAGGGTTTCGTTCGGATCGAGGTGGCCGGCGGGCTGGTTGTAGGCGATTTCGCCAAAAATCTCCTCCTCGACGATGAGGAAGCGATCGCCGCGCGCGACGACGCAAGCCACCGTGACACGGGGGCTCCACACGTTTTCGGCCTGGGGAAGTGAGTTAGGCATCGGCTTATTGGGGGGGAGGGGCTCTGGTAAAAGGCATATTGTGCCATTACCTGTGGATGTCGACCCCGAAGCGGTCGGGAAACCGGTGTATATAATCGAATCGCGTACCGAAGGTTCTTAATTAATGTCCCAGGAACACGAACACGATCAGGAAAGCGACCGCGGCCACGGCCTAGCCATCGAAACGACGCGTCCGGAAACGGCGCGGCCGCCGCTTTTCCAGGTCGTTTTGCTCAATGATGACTTCACCCCGATGGATTTCGTGATCGAGGTTTTGCGCAGCTTTTTTGGCATGGACCAGGAACGTGCGGTCCAGGTGATGCTCCACGTACACACCCGGGGTAAGGGCGTGTGCGGCGTTTTCACTCGCGAAGTGGCAGAAACCAAGGTGACCCAGGTCAACGAATACTCACGGTCTCATCAGCACCCGCTGTTGTGCACTATGGAAAAGATGTAGCTGATCCCCCATCTGGTGTTCATGCGGCAATGACAGGGGCTGGTCCCCGCCGCCCACAGCTATCGGAGACGGTCCGTATGTTCAGCAAGGATCTCGAAGTCACCATCGGACACTGCTACAAGCAGGCCCGGGAACAACGCCACGAATTCATGACGGTCGAGCACCTGCTGCTGGCCCTGACTGAAAACACCTCAGCCCTGGCCGCCCTGCGCGCCTGTGGCGTCGATCTGCCGCGCCTCGCGGCCGATCTCCAGCGCATCATTGCCGAGACCGTGCCGGTGCTTCCGGCCGGGGACGAGCGCGATACGCAGCCCACGCTGGGCTTCCAGCGGGTGCTGCAGCGCGCCGTCTACCACGTGCAGTCCTCGGGTCGTAAGGAAGTCACCGGCGCCAACGTGCTGGTCGCTATCTTCGGCGAAAAGGACTCCCACGCGGTCTATTTCCTGCATCAGCAGGAAATCACCCGCCTGGATGTGGTCAATTACATCTCGCACGGCATCGCCAAGATCGGCGACGAGTCGGCAGCCCAGTCGTCCAACCCCGAGCGGGATGGCGAGGAAGGCGGCGAGGGCAAGGGCAACCCGCTCAGCGAGTACGCCAGCAACCTGAACGAGCTTGCCATCCAGGGCAAGATCGATCCGCTCATCGGCCGTGAGGACGAAGTCGAGCGGACCATCCAGGTGCTGTGCCGCCGCCGCAAAAACAACCCGCTTTACGTGGGTGAGGCTGGCGTGGGTAAGACTGCCTTGGCCGAGGGCCTGGCCAAGCGCATCGTTGAAGGCCAGGTGCCGGAAGTGCTGGAAGACTGCACGATCTGGTCGCTGGACCTCGGCGCCCTGGTTGCCGGCACCAAGTACCGCGGCGACTTTGAAAAGCGCCTGAAGTCAGTGATCGCCCAGCTCAAGAAGCAGCCGAACACGATCCTCTTCATCGATGAGATCCATACCATCATCGGTGCGGGTTCCGCGTCGGGCGGCACCATGGACGCTTCCAACCTGATCAAGCCGATGCTGGCTTCGGGTGAGCTGCGTTGCATCGGTTCGACCACGTTCCAGGAATTCCGTGGCGTGTTCGAGAAGGACCGCGCGCTGGCTCGCCGCTTCCAGAAGATCGACGTGGTCGAACCCACCGTGGCCGACTCCATCGAGATCCTGAAGGGCCTGAAGAGCCGGTTCGAGGAGCATCATTCGGTCGAGTACACCGGTGAAGCCCTGCGCGCCGCCGTCGACCTCGCGGTCAAGCACATCCCGGACCGCCTGTTGCCGGACAAGGCCATCGACATCATCGATGAAGCCGGTGCCCGCCAGCGCCTGCTGCCGGAAGACCAGCGCACGGGCAAGGTGGACGTCGCCGAGATCGAGTACATCGTCGCCAAGATGGCGCGCATCCCCGCCAAGCAGGTTTCGGCATCGGATCGTGACGTGCTGCGTAACCTCGAGCGCAACCTGAAAATGGTGGTGTTCGGTCAGGACGCCGCGATCGAGGCCCTGGCTTCGTCGATCAAGATGGCGCGTTCAGGCCTGGGCGATCCGTCCAAGCCGATCGGCAGCTTCCTGCTCGCCGGCCCCACGGGCGTCGGCAAGACGGAAGTGACCAAGCAGCTCGCCATGCAGCTGGGTATCGAGATGGTCCGCTTCGACATGTCCGAGTACATGGAAGCGCATTCCGTTTCGCGTCTGGTCGGTGCGCCTCCGGGCTATGTCGGCTTCGACCAGGGTGGTTTGCTCACCGAGCAGATCACCAAGCATCCGCACTGCGTGCTGTTGCTGGACGAAATCGAGAAGGCTCATCCGGACGTCTACAACATCCTGCTCCAGGTCATGGATCGCGGTGTGCTGACGGACACCAACGGTCGCGAGGCCAACTTCAAGAACGTCGTGATCGTCATGACCACGAACGCCGGCGCCCAGCTGGCTTCGCGTCGCGGCATCGGCTTCATGAAGCAGAACCACGCACCGGATGCCCTGGAGACCCTGCGCCGCATGTTCACGCCGGAGTTCCGTAACCGTCTGGACGCGATCATCCAGTTCAACGCACTGGACTTCGACCACATCCTGCGTGTCGTGGACAAGTTCCTGATCGAGCTGGAAGCCCAGTTGACCGAGAAGAAGGTCAGCGTGGACGTCACCCCGGAAGCCCGCCGCTGGTTGGCCGAGCATGGTTTCGACCCGCAGATGGGTGCCCGCCCGATGGCCCGCGTGATCCAGGACAAGGTGAAGCGCGCGCTGGCGGACGAGCTGCTCTTCGGCAAGCTGGCCGAAGGTGGCAAGGTGACCCTGTCGGTCGAAGGCGACGAGCTGCATGTGGAGACGGAGTCGGCCGAGCCGGCGGCTGTGACCGCCTGACGGCGGTCAGGGATCGCCGCTGAAGCGGCTCCTACAGGCACGAAAAAAGGCCGCGCACTGCGCGGCCTTTCTCGTTAACGCATCAACGTCGCTTATTTCATGCGGTAGGTGATGCGACCCTTGGTCAGGTCGTAGGGGGTCATTTCGACCTTCACCTTATCGCCCGTCAGGATGCGGATGTAATGCTTGCGCATACGGCCGGAGATGTGGGCAGTAATGACATGCCCGTTCTCGAGCTGCACGCGGAACATGGTGTTCGGCAAGGTCTCCTGGACCGTGCCTTCCATTTCGATGACGTCGTCTTTTGCCATGTGTTCCGGGTCGGATGAACGGCCGGAGTGGCCGCATAAGTCCATGAGTATGCCACAGCCAGCCCTTGCGAGCCAGCCGGGGGGAGGGTCAGGCGAACTGTTCGTCGAGCTTCTTGCGGATTTCTTCTTCGATCGTGCCCTTCAACGGCGACAGGAGCATGCCCAGTTCGGCCGTGACGTGCACATCGCTCGGCGACACGGCGATCGCACCTTTGACGCCCGAACGCTGGAAGGTGAGGGTGTCGCCATCCCAGCTGCCTTCGGTACCGAACTTTTCACGCATGCGATCGGCCACGCGTTCGACCACGGCGCGCGCCTCGGCCACGGTCTTGGTGTGCGGGCGGCGGATATCGATCTTCGCCATGAGGCGTCCTCGTCGAATGGAAAGCGCCGGAGTCTATCAGGCTCGACGTCACGCGACTTCGACACCGACAGCGACACCTTTGCGTTCAAACAGATACCGCACTCTGCTAAAGTCGCTTCGTCAACGTCCCGGTTCCTCCATGCGCATCGAATTCGTCAGCTCGGCTCGCGGTGATTTCCACTGGTCGAGGCCCGCCCTCACGATCGGTCGCGCCGACGACAACGACCTCGTCGTTTCCGAAAGCCAGGTCGCGGCAAGGCACGTCCGCATCCACCGCGATCGTCGCGGTCTCGTGCTCGATGTCTTCCCCGATGCCGGCCGTGTCTATGTCAATGCTCGCCCCGTGCGTGAGCGCGCGCTGCTGCGCCCCGGCGACAGCCTCTCGCTCGGCGATTGCCGCATGCTCATTCGCGACGATGCCGATCTGGATGCACGGGAAGTAGCCGAGCCGACGGACGCCCGATGCACCGTTGCGCTGCGTCCGGTGGCCGGACCCTTGTCGGGTCGCACCATTGCCGTGGGCGACCGCCTCGAGCTTGGCGCGACCCATGGGGCCTTGCCGCTCGAACTACCGGGCAACGATGCGGCCTTGCTGGTACTGGCCTGGGACGACGGTGAGCTGATCCTCGACGGCGCGCGAGTGCCCGCCCGGCACGCCGTGCGCGTCAACGGCGTCAAAGTCGTCCGTGCCTCGCTGCAACCCGGCGACCAGATCGGCCTGGCCGCGCATCGTTTCGTCCTCGACGGGCCGGGCTGGTCCGCCGAACCACCGGTGGTCATGATCGAACATGAGCCGGAACAGGGGCTTCCCGAAGATGCCGCCGGCCCGCGTGGCGAGGTGTGGTGGTTGATCCTTACCGCGGCAATTCTCGCTTTGGGCATCGCCCTGGTGCTGTTCGTCCATTTTTGAGCGGCATAATGCGGGGACCTTTCCCGTGGACGATATGCCTGTGAGCAGAGCCTGGAATTTCAGCGCCGGACCGGCGGCGCTACCCGAAGCCGTGCTGAAGCGCGCGCAGGCCGAGATGCTCGACTGGAACGGATCGGGTGCCTCCGTCATGGAGTTGTCCCATCGCGGCAAGGCGTTCATGCAGCTGGCCGCGACCGCGGAAACACGCCTGCGCAGCCTGCTCGGCGTGCCCGATGGCTACAAGGTGCTGTTCCTGCAGGGCGGGGCGACGCAGCATTTCGCGCAGATCCCGATGAACCTCGCGGCAGAAGGCGATACCGCCGACTACATCGTTACCGGACACTGGGGCGAGAAGGCCGTGCGCGAGGCAGCACCGTATATCGAGGCGCGCGTGGCGGCCACATCGGAGGCGGCGCATTACCTCTCCCTGCCGCCGCGCGACGGCTGGACGCTCAACCCGGGTGCCTCGTACGTGCACTACACGACGAACGAAACGATTCACGGCGTGGAATTCCACGACGTCCCCGACGTGGGCGGCGTGCCGCTGGTCGCGGACATGTCGTCGAACATCCTCAGCGAGCCGGTGGATGTATCGAAGTTCGGCCTGATCTATGCGGGCGCGCAGAAGAACATCGGTCCGTCGGGCCTTGTGATCATGATCGTTCGCGACGACCTGCTGGCGCGAAAGGGCCGGCCGATGGCGAAGATCTTCCGCTATGCCGAACACGCCGCGAACGATTCCATGCTCAATACGCCGAATACGTGGGGCTGGTATCTCGCCGGCCTGACGTTCGAATGGCTGGAAGCGCAGGGTGGCCTGGCCGCGATGGGTGAGCGCAATGCTCTGAAGGCAAAAACGCTGTACGACGCGATCGACGGCTCCGGCGGTTTCTACAAGAGTCCGGTCGCGGTCGATGCGCGCTCACGGATGAACGTGCCATTCACCTTGCACGACAGTGCGCTGGATGCGGCTTTTCTCGCCGAATCCGAAGCTGCCAACCTGCTTGCGCTGAAGGGGCACAAGGCGGTCGGTGGCATGCGCGCGTCGCTGTACAACGCGGTGCCGCAGGAGGCGGTGGATGTGCTCGTGAACTTCATGCGGGACTTTGCAGCAAAGCACGGTTAAAGTCGGGGGTCACCGCAGTGCAGCATAGCTGTTGCGGTGGTAACCGTTTCATTTGTAACCACTTAGCCGCCTGGACGTCCATGAGTAAGACCCCTGCCGACAAAGCCGACAAAGCCGACAAGGCTGACAAACAAGCCACGCTCGTCGAAGCGCGTACGCGCATCGACAGCATCGACCAGCAACTGCAGTCGCTCATCAGTGAGCGCGCCCGTTGGGCCCAGCAGGTCGGCCGGGCCAAGGGCCCGTTGAAGGCGGCAGTGGAGTATTACCGACCCGAACGCGAAGCCCAGGTATTGCGTGGTGTCATCGATCGCAACGACGGACCGCTGCCGAATGCGGAGCTGGTGCGTCTGTTTCGCGAAATCATGTCGTCCTGCCTTTCGCAGCAACAGCCGCTGAAGATCGGCTTCCTCGGGCCTGAGGGCACCTTCAGCGAGCAGGCGGTGCGCAAGCATTTCGGTCATGCCGCCTACGGCCTGCCGCTGGGCAGCATCGAAGAGGTCTTCCAGGAAGTCGCCGCAGGCAATGCGGATTTCGGTGTGGTCCCGGTGGAGAACTCGGGGCAGGGCATGATCCAGATGACCCTGGACATGTTCCTCGTCTCGAAGGCCACGATCTGCGGCGAGGTGGAGCTTCGTGTCCACCAGAACCTGCTTTCACTCAGTGGCGAGTTGAAGGACGTGAAGCGCGTTTACTCCCATCCCCAGTCGCTGCAGCAGTGCCAGGGCTGGTTGCGCGTGAACCTGCCGGACGTCGAGCGCGTGCCGGTATCGAGCAACGCCGAAGCCGCGCGCATGGCCCGCCACGCGCCGGAATCCGCTGCGATCGCCGGCGAAACGGCCGGTCGCGTCTACGGGCTGAAGACCATCGCTGGCCCGATCGAAGACCGCTCGGACAACACCACGCGCTTCCTCGTCATCGGTCGCTCCATCTTCCCGCCGTCGGGTAACGACCGCACGTCGCTGCTCGTCTCGGTGAAGGACAAGCCGGGTGCGCTGTATGACGTACTCAGCCCCCTCGCGAAACACGACATCAGCATGAACCGCATCGAATCGCGTCCCGCGCATACGGGCAAGTGGCAGTACGCGTTCTTCATCGATGTCTCCGGCCACGTGGAGGGCGAAGCGCTGCAGGCTGCGCTCGCCGAAATGAAGCCGGCCGCCGCGGATGTGCGTGTGCTCGGCTCCTACCCTGTTGCTTTGCCATGACCGCCGCGTTCGATGCGGCGACGCTCGCCAACCGGGCGACGTCGGCCCTGCGTGCGTACGATCCCGGTCATGACCTCCCTGCGCTGAGGTTGCAGTTCGGCGCGGTGCTGTCCGAGCTCGGTTCCAACGAAAACCCGCTTGGCCCGAGCCCGTTGGCCATGCGCGCTGCCACGCGGGTGCTTGAAGACATCTGGCGTTATCCCGATCCGCTCGGTGCGTCGCTGAAGCGCCGGTTGTCGAATGAGCTTGGCGTGCCGGTCCCCGGCATCACGCTGGGTAACGGCTCGCACGAGCTGCTGATGTTGCTGGCGCAGTGTTTTGCGGATGCCGAGCACCCGGTGGTGCACTCGCAGTACGGCTTCGCCGTGTTTCCGATCGCCGCGGCCGCGGCGGGTGCGCCGTCCGTCGCGGTGCCGGCGTTGCCCGCCGATCACCCGGAAGCGCCGTATGGTCACGACCTGGAAGCGATCGCTGCCGCGGTAACGCTATCGACGCGCATCGTCTACCTTGCCAACCCGAACAACCCGACGGGCACGTGGTTTACCGACGCCGCGCTCGAGGACTTCCTCGGCAAGGTCCCGGCGCACACGCTGGTTGTGGTCGACGAGGCGTATCACGAATACGTCGATGCGGCGGGCCTCAGCACGGCGATGCACCTGCTGGGTCGCTTTCCGAACCTCGTCGTGACGCGCACGTTCTCCAAGGCCTACGCCCTGGCGGGGCTGCGCATCGGTTACATGCTCAGCCATCCTTCGGTCGCCGCCGTGTGCGAGCGCCTGCGTGAATCGTTCAACGTCAACGGCGTGGCCCTGGCTGCTGCTGAAGCGTCGCTCGGCGATCACGAGCATCGGGCACGCGTGCGTGACACCAATCACCGTGATCGCGCATGGCTGGCCGAGGCGCTCACCGCGCGAGGCCTGCGTGTGCTGCCGTCGCAAACCAATTTCCTGCTCGTCGACCTGGGTCGCGACGCCGTCGATTTCGAAGCGCATCTTTTCGAACGCGGCGTGATCGTGCGTCCCATGGGCGGCTATCGCCTGCCGCACACCGTGCGAATCAGCGTCGGTAGCCGCGCCGAGCTGCAACGTCTCCTGGAGAATCTGCCATGAACCGCCTGGATTGGCGCAGCCGCGCCGCCGCCGGCCCCTTGCGTGGCGATGTCGTCGTCCCCGGCGATAAATCCGTGTCCCATCGCGCGCTGATGTTCGGTGCGCTGGCTGAAGGCACCTCGCATATCCGCGGCTTCCTCGAAGGCGAGGATACGCGGGCGACGGCGGCCATCCTCGGCCAGCTCGGCGTGCGTTTCGAAACGCCTGCCGTCGGCGAGCGTCTTGTCCATGGCGTGGGCCTGCATGGTCTGCGTGGCACGGCCGAGCCACTCGACTGCGGTAACGCGGGAACCGGCATGCGCCTGCTCGCCGGCCTCCTCGCCGGGCAGGCCTTCGATTCGACGCTGGTCGGCGACGAATCGCTGTCGCGCCGGCCGATGCGTCGCGTCACCGACCCACTCACGACCATGGGCGCGTCGATCGACACCGACGACGGCAAGCCGCCCCTGCGCATCCACGGTGGCGCGAAGCTGAAGGGCATCACGTATCACCCGCCGGTAGCCAGCGCGCAGATCAAGTCGGCGCTTTTGCTGGCCGGCCTGTATGCCGACGGCAAGACCGAAGTCATCGAACCGCACCCGACGCGCGATTACACCGAGAGCATGTTGAAAGCGTTTGGCTGGCCGATCGAATATTCGCCGGGCAAGGCGACGGTCGAAGGCGGCCACACGCTGCGCGCGGTCGACGTGGACGTGCCGGCGGATATCTCCTCGGCGGCGTTCTTCATCGTCGCGGCCTGCATTGTCCCCGGCTCGGCGCTGCGCCTGAAAGGCGTCGGCCTGAATCCGCGTCGCACCGGCTTGCTCGCCGCACTGGAACTGATGGGTGCCGACATCTCCGTGGAAAACGAACGCAGCAGCGGTGGCGAAGACATCGGCGATCTCGTCGTTCGTTACCGGCGCCTGCACGGCGTCGCGCTGCCGCTGGACATCGTGCCGGACATGATCGACGAGTTTCCCGCCTTGTTCGTCGCGGCTGCTGTCGCGGACGGGCTCACCACGATCCGTGGCGCTGCCGAGCTGCGTGTGAAGGAGTCGGATCGCATAGCTAGCATGGCCGCAGGCTTACAGGCCTGCGGCGTAAAGATCGACGAACTGCCCGATGGCGCGATGATCCAGGGCGGCACGATAGGCGGTGGCGCGATCGACAGCCATGGCGATCACCGTATCGCCATGAGCTTCGCCATCGCCGGGCTCGTGGCGTCGGCGCCGATCACCATCGGCGATTGCGCCAACGTCGCCACCTCGTTTCCCGGTTTCATGGAACTCGCCAACGGCGTGGGATTCCAGCTGGAAAGCGCAAGCTGATACATGGCTCCCGTGACGGGAAGGCGCTACGCTTTGCCTTCCTGTTACGGATGTCGTCATGGCCGAGAAGATCCCTCCGTTCGTCGTCGTGGTGCCCGCACGCTTCGGCTCGACCCGCCTGCCGGGCAAGCCGCTGCTGAAGATCGACGGTGAATCGATGATCCGGCGCGTGGCGGCCCGCGCAGGGCAGGCCGGTGCTGCCCAGGTTGTCGTAGCGACCGACGACGACCGCGTCGCCCGCGAGTTGCGCGGATGCGGCGACATCCTCGTCTGCATGACCCGCGAGGACCACGCTTCCGGCAGCGACCGCATCGCCGAAACCGTCAGTCATTTCGGCTGGCCCGAAGACACGATCGTGGTGAACCTGCAGGGCGACGAGCCCTTCGCGCCCGCAGCCGGCATCCGTGCCGTGGTCGCGACGCTGGCCGGCGACGAGGCGCCCATGGCCACCCTGGCCACGCCGATCACCCATGCCGACGAATTCTTCGACCCGAACATCGTGAAGGTCGTCCGAGCCAGCAACGGCCGGGCGCTTTACTTCACCCGCTCGCCGGCCCCATGGGCGCGCGATCCCTTCGCCGTCAGCCGCGAGCGCCTTCCGGCCGACGTCCCGTTTCTGCGCCACATCGGCATCTATGCCTATCGCGCGGGCTTCCTGCGCCGCCTGGCAGCCCTCCCGCGGACCCCGTTGGAGCGGGCGGAGTCGCTGGAGCAGCTGCGAGCTCTGGAGCACGGCTACGCCATCTCGGTCCAGCTGACCCCGGAGCCATTCCCGCCGGGTATCGACACGGCCGAGGATCTCGTCCGGGCAGAGCGCTGGCTGGCCTCAGGCGGCCACTGAGCTTCGTGGGGATTCCCCTACGGCCCGGCGAGGGCGAGCCCGACACCCAGAGCTGGCCTGCGCCGGGCGCGCCAGCAAGGGCGAACCCTTAATCTATCCCTGTCGCCACTGTCATCCCCCAAGGACGGCGACACCCCACGGAAGGTTAGCGCCGGCATGGTCCCCCCACCATGTCGGCGTTTTTCGCGTCTGGTCAACGCCGACACGCTAAAATGTCGGCCATGGAGCACACCGAGTCGCATCCGTTCGACGGCAAGGCCTTCGTCCGACACCTCACCACTTCGCCAGGCGTCTACCGCTATTTCGATGCGGAGGACGAGCTGTTGTACGTGGGTAAGGCCGCGAACCTCAAAAAGCGCGTCAGCAATTACTTCCTCAAGCCGCCGATGGATCCGCGCATCGCCTCGATGGTGTCGCAGATAGCGCGGGCGGAAGTCACCCTGACACGAACCGCGGGCGAAGCACTGCTGCTCGAGTCGCAGCTGATCAAGTCGCTCAAGCCGCGCTACAACATCGTGCTGCGCGACGATAAGAGCTACCCGTATATCTATCTTTCAGCGGGTGAGGAGTATCCACGCCTCGGCTTTCATCGCGGCGCGAAGACCGGGCCCGGCCGGTATTTCGGTCCGTACCCGAGCACCTTCGCCGTGCGCGAAAGCCTTGGCCTGATGCAGAAGCTGTTCAAGGTGCGTCAGTGCGAGGACAGTTACTTCCGTAACCGCTCGCGGCCGTGTCTTCAGCATCAGATCGGTCGCTGCAGCGCACCCTGCGTGCGCCTGATCGATGTGCCCGATTACCAGAACGATGTGCGCCATGCCGAAATGTTCCTCGAAGGCCGCAGCAGCGCGGTGATCGACGAGCTCGCGGTAGCCATGGATCAGGCCAGCATGGCGCTGAACTTCGAGCGCGCGGCCACACTGCGTGACCAGGTCTCGGCGCTGCGCAAGCTGCAGGCTCAGCACTTCGTGCAGGGTGCCAGCGCGGATATGGACGTCATTGCGTGCTGTATGGAAGGTGGCATGGCCTGCGTGAGCGTGCTGTTCTTCCGCAATGGCGTTAGCCTGGGTTCGCGTGACTTCTTCCCGCGCCTGCCCATCGATGCGTCCGTGGGTGATGTGCTCGCCCAGTTCATTGCACAGTACTACCTGGAACGCCAGGTGCCGCGCGAGCTGGTGCTGAGCGATCCGGTGGAAGATATCGACGTGCTGGCGCAGGTGCTTTCCGATCACGCGGGTTATGTCGTTTCCCTGAAGCCCAGTGTGCGCGGCGAGCGTGCACGATTCCTCGAAATGGCCCAGCGCAACGCCAGCGCGGCGCTCACATCGCGTCTCGCCAGCCGACACACCTTGCTGGCGCGTTTCGATGACCTGCAGAAGGTGCTGGCGCTCGAGGCGCCGCCGCGTCGGATCGAGTGCTTCGATATCAGTCATACGCGTGGCGAGCTGACGGTCGCTTCGTGCGTGGTGTTCGGTCCCGAAGGGCCAGAAAAGTCGCATTACCGTCGCTTCAATATCGCGGGCATCACGCCGGGTGACGACTACGCCGCCATGCACCAGGCCCTGACGCGTCGCTTCAAGAAGGTCGTGGAGGGTGGTGCGAAGCCGGACATCCTTCTCATCGACGGTGGTGCGGGACAGGTGGGGCAGGCGGTGGATGTGCTGCGCGAACTGGGTGTCGAGGGCATCCGCGTGGTGGGCGTGGCGAAGGGTCCCGGACGTCGCGCGGGCGAAGAAACGCTGGTGCTCGCGGAAACGGGGAAGACCCTGCATCCGGGTACCTCGTCGCCCGCGCTGCATCTGGTTGCCGCGGTTCGTGACGAAGCGCACCGTTTTGCGATCAGCGGACATCGTCGACGCCGTGAAGCCGCTCGTGAACGGAGCACGCTGGAAGATGTGGCAGGCGTGGGTGCGCGTCGTCGCGCGGCGCTGCTGAAGGCTTTTGGTGGTCTTGCCGGAGTCGAAGCGGCCGGCGTGGAAGAATTGATGAGCGTGAAGGGGATTGATCGCGGCCTCGCCGAACGCATCTATGCCATGCTTCACCCCTAAGTTGCATGCGACCGACTATGCGAATCAACCTGCCTACCTGGCTGACCCTCTTCCGCGTGCTCCTGCTCCCGGTCATGGTCGTCGTCTTCTATCTGCCATTTCGCTGGTCGAACCTCGGCGCCGCCGCGGTCTTCGTCGTCGCCGGATTCACCGACTGGCTAGACGGTTACCTGGCCCGCCGCATGAACCTGACCTCCGCCTTCGGCGCCTTTCTGGATCCCGTGGCCGACAAGCTCATGGTGGCGGTGACCCTGTTCCTGCTGGTGCAGTCCCACCCCGGGCGGCTGGCAGGGGGTACTTCTCGCCGTCACGGCGTCGGTGATCGTCGGCCGTGAGATCAGTGTCAGCGCGCTACGCGAGTGGATGGCGCAGATCGGCGCACGCTCGAAAGTGAAGGTGGCCTTCCTCGGCAAGCTGAAGACGCTGGCCCAGATGGTGGCCCTGGTGGTGCTGCTGGTTCAGCACGACACCGAATCCCTCGCCTCATACAATGTGGGCGAAACGTTGCTGGTCCTCGCCGGCATCCTGACCATCTGGTCGGGTGTGGACTATCTACGGGCTGCGTGGCCCAGTCTGCGCGGGGATTCAGACGACGTGAAAAAAAGTGAAAAAAAATCGGCGTAAGGTGGTTGACACATTTCCGATCTGATTTAGAATAGCTGGACAACGACGCGGGAATAGCTCAGTTGGTAGAGCACGACCTTGCCAAGGTCGGGGTCGCGAGTTCGAGTCTCGTTTCCCGCTCCATGTAATTCTACAAAACCTCGGACCTCCGAGGTTTTGTTTTTTAAGCGCTTCGCGGTTAATCTCGCGCTGCGCAAGCGATGGCCGGGTGGCAGAGTGGTCATGCAGCGGACTGCAAATCCGCGTACGCCGGTTCGATTCCGACCTCGGCCTCCATCGCATTTCGAAGGCGCAACCGTTAAAGCGGCTGCGCCTTTTTTTTCTTCCGCCCGGATGGCGAAACCGGTAGACGCAAGGGACTTAAAATCCCTCATCCGTAAGGGTATGTGGGTTCGAGTCCCACTCCGGGCACCATGTCTCACAACGGTTAGAGCGAGTCGCAATGACCGCAGTCGTCGGCAACCGTAAAACTCACCGTAAAATTCAGGTCTTTTCTGACGTGCCAACGACGGGAACATCGAAGCTGGAGATTGGACTCGCCCGCGTGCACGCGCAGCCGATAGTCCCTAAGCTCCCCAGCGGGTACCCGCTCATCCTTCGGCATCGGCTCCTTCTTTTTGCGCGGCTTGGCGCCTACCTCGCTCGAAGATCTGTTCTGACAGCCAGCTAGTCGCGTCGACGGCTATGTTACTCGCTGACACACTCCGGTCTTCGCGGACGAGAGAAGGAAGGGTTGATTGTGGCGACAATCCGCCACCCACGGACGCGCTGTGGATATCAAGCCGGGAAGACGACTGCAGCATCTGGAATACACGGAGGTTACGATGAACGACATGACCGAATTTCGACTCACCTACGATGGTCCTGCACTCGCAAGCCACGAGATGGACCCTCGCGAACTGGCTCCCGCGCTGCTGGCCATGGCTGACCTGCTCGAAGCATCTGCGAGGGTGCTATACGGCAACGATGCAAAGGTAAAGGTGAGCGTAAAGGGGTCATTCAAGACCGGCAGCTTCAACATTGATTTTGTCGCGAATGCGGTCGCTATATTGTCGGCACTCGGCGTCGTCGGTAAGGGGATGATTTCCCTCCTGAAGTGGCTGAGAAACCGTACGCCTGACCGAACCGAGCTGATCGAACCGGGCCCTGACGGAAAACCGCGTGTCCGCATCTTTGTCGGCGACGAGTACTACGACGTAGAGAAGGGAGCACTGGATCTTCTGCGTGACGTTGGCGTGCGGAAGGCCCTGGACAAGACACTCGCGCCTCTCGACAAGCCTGGAATCGATACGTTCGCGTTAGGCCAAGGCACAGCGATCAATGTCACAGTCCACGAAAACGAGCGCATGTACTTTGTCGCACCAGCAAACGCGGAGGAGCGTCTACTGATCGACGATCTGCGAACCATGGCGTTCTCGATAGTCTCCCTTGCATTCAAGGAAGATAATAAGTGGCGGCTTTCCGATGGGTCGTCCACCATCAGTGCCACCATCTCCGACGAGCAATTTCTTCATGGGGTCAATACCAACGTCGAGTCGTTCGCGAAAGGTGACTCCTTGGTATGCACAGTGCGAGTAAGACAGTGGCAGACGGCGAATGGTCCGCGAACGGAATACGAGGTGGTTCGCGTAAATGACCACCTCCATGCAGCACGGCAGATCGAGCTACCGTGGATATCTTTTATCGACGACGAAGGCGACAGCGAGGCACCGCCCCTCGCTCTGCCGACTCCCGTCGAATAGTTCGCGCCGGCAAGCGCTTCCGTTAGCGGCCTCAATATGGCCCTAGGGACGCAATAAAGGGGCAGGCCGCTGATGTACTTTCTCTTTAAAGCAGCGCGCCCGCACCTCACGTAACGCGCAAAGGCAGCCCCTTCCGCCGCCGATGTACCTCATAAAAACCCGCCGTATGATAAAGCTGCGCCCCAGGATGGCTCTCTTCGGCCTCCTCCCGGCAAAGGAAAAACGTGTGCAGACCGATGGTCCGTCGGTGGACAATCGTGAGCTCACGAATGGCAAGCGCGTCGGCGACGACCGGCATTCCGGCGTCCGGCGAGGGGCGCACAGCGAAGGGAAGGGCGGTCCAGTCCGTCAGCGCCTCCTTGTGATGCTCGCTGACTTCATAGACCTGCGCACGCATGCTGCCAGGCACATACGACAAGGCGAGGCGCGAGCCTTCCTGCATATGGGGCTCGGACACATTCGTGCTTCGCAGAGCCAAAGAAAACAGCCCTGAGCGTGACAACTTCCCGATGAGGTCCATGGGGAACATGTTCCGATGATCAGTCTCTTGTACCGACACCAGCGCAACGGGCCGCGGAGACAGATAAACAATCATCAGGTACTGGGCTGCTTTTGCGTCCAGGTTCATCCGCGCCGACTTGCGATTGCGTTCCAGCGTTCGCCGCTGCCGCCAACCCTCCCATCGCCGCTGAAACCAGCCAAGACAGTAGTGGTGGCCCGACACAACCCGATAGAACGTTATCGGTGGCGAGTCAGAGATATCCTCCATTCGAATCAGTCGTAGCCGGCCCAGGACCGTCGCGGTGGCCTTGTCTGCATAAGTGAGTACCGCGCGATCACCCGCGTCTACACTCGTCGCAATCACGAGGGGGTTGAGGGAGGCTACGGTGTGATCGTGACTTACATCTTCTTCGATGCCGCGTCCCCGCAACGTCGCCGTCGTCGGCTGTGACCTGCGATCCATGGCAACCGCCGCCCACTGCGGAATCGGCCGTACCAGCGCGCGCAGGCGCCCTAGATACGCCTTCATGGGCATCTCATTGCCTCCGTAAGAGGAGAAACATGTAGTACTGCCCCGCCCAGCCGAGGCCCCGTGGTGTCAGGCGCTCCAGGCGGAAGTGTGGCGCCGCTGCGCGCACGATCGTTCCCGGAGAAAAGCGGTGGATGCCGCTCTCGCTGTCGATCGCGTATCGCCCGGTTCGAAGCAGCGTGTGCAGGTTTTCCCTCCACCAACGGTACCGGATGTCACCGAGGTAATAAGGGTTCAGGAAGTTTGCTAAAACGAATCCGCCGGACGGAATGGCGGCGGCGAAGTCCGCGAAGAGCTGGGTGTGATCGGCGAAGTGATTCAGGACGGCGAAGTTCGCCGTCACCGCGTGTACCGGCTGATCATGCGGCGCGGAGACGGGAACGACCGTCCGACCTTCGATTTCGTCCGCGCAATATTGGGCAAGGTACGTCCGCATCGCGGGGTCCGGCTCGTAGACGAAGGTGCGATGCCCGTGCGTGGCGAATACCTTCGCATCGAGCCCGGTTCCTGCCCCGAAATCCAGGATGTCTGCCCCGGCCGGGAGCCGCGTGAGGGCCATTCGTTGGAACTGCGCGCGCGCCCGTCGGTCGCCTCCCGATCGCTGAATGACGTCGTGGTACTGCTGGCCGGTGTGCATGCGAGATGTCTCACGCGAAACTATTAGGTGCCCTGGCAGGGACGAAGGGTTGTCAATGAGGCCGGCCGTTTGATCCCGGCCGGGGGAGGGGGCGGGGTGCCGAGCGCCTGTTGCTCCAGCTAGAATGCGCTGCCCCAAGGGCCTCACCGGCTATCTGGTCGGGAGTCGAACTGGAACAGGGAATTTCATGAAGAACGTTCTTCTTATTTCGGCTGCAGTCGCTGCGGCCCTCTCGATGTCGTGGGCCGCATACGCGGACAGCCAGGGTGCCTTCGTCCAGGCAAACATTGGCCGGACGAACGCCAACGCCAATGCGAAGGACAGCTCCGGCTATGGCGCGCTGGGTGGCTATCGCTGGGCGGTGGATGCGCCTTTCTACCTCGGCGTGGAAGGGGGTTATATGAACCTCAGTCGGCAGACCTTTACAGCACGAACCGGCGTGGACTTTGTCGACGCGACAGGTGCGCATACGTTGACAGGCGAGAGCCGAATCAAGTCGAAGAACGAAGCGTTGCTTCTCGGCGTCAACGGAAAGTGGGAGCTGCCAGCCCAATACTTTATTACCGCGCATGCAGGCGTCGCCCGCTACCGGAATGACGTGCAGATACATTCGACGGGCACGCTGGACGGTCAGCCCACCGATGGCTCGCACGACCACTTCCGTTACTACGATACGAGCTATTACGCAGGCGTCGGGTTCGGCTATGACTTCAATCCGCAGGTCAGCCTGAGCTTCAACTACGACCACTACGCGCCTCAGTACGAAGCGTTCGGTATCAAGGACAAGGTCAAGTTCGACGCGTACTCCGCGGCAGTGGAATTCCGGTTCTAAGAACCGTGCTGGCGCCCCTCATCGACCCGTCGACAGGGGCACGGAAAATGGCGGCCTGATTTTCGGTGGTGAACGGGGGCCGCACGGCATCAAGGAATCGAATGCTCATCTGTAGTTCGACGCGTACGAGCAGGACCAGACGATGTCGCTCGCCTCGTCGCACCACGGCAGGCAGCGTCAGCCAGATGCTGCCTGCGAGCTGACGTAAAGTGTCTTGGAACTAGGCTCTCGCCGTATCGTCCTCACCTTTGACCGAGTGCCCGCTACGCGCCAGCTCTGCGCGCCGCACGTACTCGTCGCGAATCTTGTCGAGGGATGCCTGATCGAGGCTTTCCAGATCCATTAACTCGTCCTTCGCACCTTTCATCGCGCTGATCAGCTCATCCAGTTTCAGATGCACGGCGCATGAGTCGCGGTTCTGCGAACTCTGGATAAGAAACACCATCAGGAAGGTCACGATGGTGGTGCCGGTGTTGATTACCAGCTGCCAGGTTTCGCTGTAATGGAAGAAGGGGCCGCAAGCCGCCCACACAACGACCAGCGCGGCGGCGGTGATCGACGCCGTTGGTGTTCCCGATGCGGTGGCGGCCCAACTGGCGAGGCGGTCGAAAAGTGACTTTGAGTCGGGCATCGGGGCGCGTCCGGTGAAGTGAGCATCAGAGGCCCTGATGCTCGCTGAATCACCGTGATTTTCCTGTGGCGCCGAGCGCGTCCCGCAACCGAAATATCTTGCGAACGCAGATGCTTTATATCCGTCGAATCAATCGTCGAGCGGCTCGCCGCGATGATCTTCGTCCATCCATCCACGACGCTTCTGCATCGCCCATTCGACGTCGCGCGCGATGGAACCGGAGATGTCCGCTCCGCGCAGGAACTCGGTCAGGATCTGTCTTTTCCCGAGGCCGAGGAAGGCGGCCTGGTTTTCGTACGAGCACACGCCCAACCAGTCCAGCTCGATGAGTGCGCCCCGAAGATTCGCCCGCCGGATGAGCTGGACGCCATCGTCGGGAGAGGTCAGGTGCTGGTCGCGCCGCGAGATGTAGGTCGCTCGACGCCGGTGTGGCGCCAGCCGGGTGGACGCGGTGTTGAAGTTGCCCATGGACGGATGCTCCGGAAGGGGCGTCTGTCTGTGACGCCCACATCCGCGAGTACGCGTGAATCTTCCGGCGCTTGCTACCGTAGTTCTACCTATTGGCGGTTTTTTGTCGCCGCGCGGGTCAGGGCGTTTGCGCGCCAGCTCATCAGCGGAGTGGTCGTTCCGCCATGAATGAAGATGCTCAGGGCGACCACGGTCAGCACGATGGTGGCGAGATCGTCGCCGTCACGACCCGCCAGCCCGTGCGTGAGGGCATAGGCCAGGTAGTTGAGGCTGCCGAGGCCCCGGATGCCAAACCACCCCAACAGAAGCCGCCGCTGCCATGGCAGGCGGTCTCCGGCGGTCGACAGCCAGACCGACACTGGCCGGATGCCCACGAAGAGGATCAGGGCTATCAGGGCGCCATCCCAGCTAAACGCGGGCAAGACGGCCACGCCCACGACGAAGACCAGCGACGCACCAATCAGCCGCTCGATCGTGTCGCCGAAGGAGAGTGCATCCGACACCACCCAGCCCACGGTCTGTACGGGGTGATCGTTGCCGGCGGTGCTGCGTTCGTTGGGTCTGACGAGCAGTTCCGCGGGCGCTGTCGAGCCGTCCGGCGGCGCCTCGTCGTCACTTTCTGCCGAATGTCGGGTGGCGACGCGCAGTTCGACCCGGCGCAGACCGACGCCGGCGGCGAAGGCGGCCAGGAACCCGGAGGCATGCAACAGCTCGGCGCCACCGTAAGCGAGGGCCATGATGCCCAGCGCCAGGAAGTCGCTCGGCGCGACATCCTGCGTGACGTGCCGCAGATGCGTCCCTGCCCAACCGATGCCCCATCCGATGGCAAAGCCCAGGCCGATGCCGGCGAGCCACTCCCAGGCGAGATCGACCGTCAGCCAGTGAATCCACAGATCGGTCCCTACCTCGCGCGCGCCGATCAGTGACAGCGCCAGCAGAAGAAAGGGCAGGGCTGTGCCGTCGTTGAGGCCCGCTTCTCCTGACAGCGCTACGCGGAGCGCATCGTCGTCGCGAGCGTCATCTACGGACACCAAGTTGGCCAGGACCGGATCGGTGGGCGAGAGGATCGCAGCGAGGGCGAGGGACACCGGCCAGGACCAGCCGAGCACCGCGTGCGCCAGAAGGGTCATACCGGCGATGGTAAGCAGCATGCCGGGGACGGCAAGACGCGCCGCTGTCATCCATCCGCCATGCCGAAAAGACACCCGTAACTTCAGACCCGTGATGAAGAGCGACACCACCAGGCCCGTCTCCGTCACCGCGCGCAGCCAGCCGGCGTTGTCGTGGTCGAACGAGACATGCGCGAGATTCAACATGGCCGGACCGACCGCGATACCAGCGGCAAGGTAAACGGCGAACGATGTGATCGGTCCGCGGCGAATCAGGCCGGCGGCCATTGAAGTGGCCACCAGCAGGACGCCGATAAAAAGGACCCACGCGAAATAACTCATGCGCCATGCTCGGCGCTGCGCCATGAAACGGGTGCGAAGGACGAATCCTAGGGATTCGTGCCGCTGCCCTCGCCATCGGCCCCTGGCTTGTTCGCGCAGGATGCGCGATTCAGTGCACGGGTGGCGTCGGTGTCGTCGGAGGTCGCCAGGCGGGCAAGGCAGTCGTCGTAGCTTTCGCGGCCGGAAGGGGCGTTCAGGGCGAAGTACGCAGCGGCAACGGCGATAGCCAGGGCGATGGCGATCCAGGGCGCAAAGTCGGCGAGGGTTCGGCGCATCGGATAGCGGAATCAGGTGGATGACGGCTCGTATAGTGGCCGTCGCGATGGACGTTGTCGACGTCGACACGTGTGAGGAAGCTTAACCCCCGGGCTTCACGATCTTCGCATGCCGCGGCGCCGAAGCTGCGTTCATCGCAAGATCGTGGGGAGCGCACCATGTCCACCGAACATACGAATGCCCTGGGGGCGATGGCGGCGGGCAAGCTGCTTGCCATGGCGACCGGCGGTCGCTGGGTGCCTACTATTCTCATTCTGGCCGGCATTATCCTGCTACGCCGGCGCGTAGCCGCGAGGGCCTTGCGTCGCGACGGCCACCGTCCTGCCTTGGAAAGTAGTGCGGGAAAGTAGCGCCGACGCGTCGCCTTCGACGCGCCGACGCCAGGCCACGTCCTTACTTCTTCGTCTGGTGATTGTCTTCGCCCGTGTCATCGAGCGGGTCGCCTGATGCGTCGGTTTCCGGCTCGCGGGTCGGGCCCTTGTCGCCCGGCGGATCGTTCTGCCCTGGATGCTGCGGTGGGCGATTTTTCTCATTAGCCACGGGTTGCGCTCCGTCAATGTAAGGACGCTCAACCTTGCGTGGTCGGTGTTGACGATGTCGTGCCCGCTATGTGACGGCGATGTGGCGAACGCCTAGTGCGCCTTGCGTTTACGGCTGTTGCACACGCTGCTGTCCGGGGTGCTCAGCGTTGCGAACACGGAGATTGCCGTGTGGCATGCCTGGTCCGTCAATAAAGGCGTCACAACCGCCATCCATCCTTCTGCGAAGGAGCTCTCGTCTTGGGGCTGGCATGCCGGTGTATACCTGCACATGGCTTCGGCCATGGCGGCAATCAGCGCCGGCGGATCGGGATGTGTAGCCATGGCGGCTTCGAGCGCCGATTCCAGCGCGGCAAGCTTGCCGAGGAGGTAGGGTCTGTCTTCCATGAGAAAAAGCACGTCCTTCGTGTACGCCTACAAACAGGCGTGGGCGACGATGACACGAACATCAGGTCATGTCACCTCACGTAGCACGGCCTCTACCGCTACAGGCCGTCGTGACCGAGGTCGATGATATGTGCACGCTGGTTGTCTCGCCTGCACATCTGGCATTGTATGCATCCGCAGGCCGCGCGCGATCGTTTGGCGCGCAACGAAGCACAGTCGGCCCAGGGAGGGCACTTAATGATTAACGTTGTATTGGTCGACGACCACGAGTTGGTCAGGACCGGTTTCCGGATGATCCTGCAGCAGCAAGCAGATCTCCGGGTCAGGGGAGAGGCGGGCACGGCGGAAGAGGGCCTGCGGCTCATCCGTACGCTGGCTCCTGATATCGCACTAGTGGATGTACACATGCCGGGAATGAGTGGTGTGGAACTCACCGAGCGCGTGGTACGCGCCAAGCTGCGCACGAATATCGTCATTCTCACGATCGTGGACGATGCACGCTTTCCGAAGCGGCTTCTGGATGCGGGCGCGCTTGGCTACCTCACCAAAGGTTGTTCATCGGACGAGTTGCTGAGCGCCGTGCGCCAGGTCGCTTCCGGCCGGCGTTATCTCGCGCCGTCGGTCGCGCAGCAGCTTGCGCTGGCCACGCTGGATGGCTCGGAGTCGCCGTTCGACACGTTGTCCACGCGTGAGATGGAAGTCTCGATGATGCTGGTTCGCGGCATGCCGCTGACGTCGATCGGTGAGCGCCTCAACCTGAGTCCGAAAACGGTCTCCACGTACAAGCAGCGCTTGATGGAAAAACTGCACGTCGACCACGTGGTCGGACTGGCTCACCTGATGACGGTGCATGGACTGCTCGACACGCACAACCACCAGGTTGGCAATTGAGATAGTTCGCAAGCTCCGACGCAAAAACGCCGGGCAATGCCCGGCGTTTTTTTGTCGCTTAGCAACGGGGAGGCCGAGGCCTCCCCGCTTTCTGCTTAGTGCTCGTCGCGCGGGGTTTCACCGTGCGACGACTCCTGGCGCGGGCGCGTCAGGAGATCGCCCTGCGCCGGCGGCGTCGTCGCTTCGACCGTGGTCGAAACAACCGTCGGGGCAGGCGCAGGTGCAGCAGCAGGCTCGGTGACCGGGATCGGCGCTGCGACGACCGGGGCCGGGGCAGGTGCTGCTACCGGAGCAGCAACGGGTGCCGGCGCAGGTGCCGCGACCGGAGTCGGAGCCGGGGCAGCGACCGGAGTGGCGACCGGGGCCGGAGCAGGTGCCTCTACCGGTGCCGTAACCGGCGCCGGGGCGGTTGCCGCGGCTTCCGGAGCAGGGGCCGGAGCGGCCACCGGCGTCGGCTCGGCAGCGGTCACCGGTGCGGGCGTCGCCTGCACCTGCTGGACCGGCGGAGCCACGGTTTCGTCAGCCACCGGCTTCGGCGCTGGCGCAGCCACGACAGCCTCGACGCGCGTCGGGGCGGCCGGTGCCGGGGCGGCGGGCGTTGCCGGGGTCGCTTCCGTTTCCGGCAGCATGCCGCGAGCCGGCGTGTCGAGCACGGACGACTGCTTTGCCGGCGTCGCCAAGGCGATCGGCGTCGTTTCCGCCGTCGTCAGTGGTGCGTCCGATTCCGTCTGGCGACGTTCGGTCGTGCGCGTCTGCGCCGAGTCGGCCGGCGTGGCCGGATCGACAGGATGCGCGTGCGACGTGGCTGGTGCGGCGGTGCCCGGGATAGGCGGCAGCTTCGGCAGCGAGGTCAGCGTGAGTGCCGACGGCACCGACTCGTCATCGCCATGCGCATGAGCGGACGGCGCCGTGACCGCAGCCGGAGCCGGGGCGGGACGGGTCGCTTCATTGCGCGGTGCTTCGACGGCGAACGCGTTCTCGGCGGCGGCAGCGGTGTCGAGCATCGGCGGGACGCTGGCGCTGTCACGCGTGGTACGGGCCGGTGCGTTGTCGACGATATCGTCGCTGTCGTTATCGTTATCGTTCTCGTCGTCATCGAGGTCGTCATTGTTGCCGCCCTCGATCGAACCGGCCTGCGTGCCATCTTCCTGGCGACGACGGCGACGACCACCACGACGACCGCGACGACGGCGCTGGCCGCCCTCAGTGTCCTTGGTTTCGGTGGAAGGTGCGCTGCCATCGGCGGCGAGCGAGCCCTCGACCTGGGTCAGCGCCTCGTCGGTGATGACCGGCGAGATACCCTCTTCGTCGTTCAGCGGTGCATTCGGCTTTTCGGCCGGGAGGCGCACGGCACCGGGTGCCGTCGCCTGCGCAGCGCCGGCTGCGAGGGTGGTGGCCTTCTCGATCTTCTCGATCTTCTCACCCTGCGGCTGACGCTCGCCGCGCGGCTGACGACGGCCCTGGCCTTCGCCCTGGGCCTGCTGCTCCTGGCGGCCGCCCTGGCGACCACCCTGCTGCTGGGGGTCCTTCGGCTGGCGCGGCTGCTTCTCTTCGCCCTGACGCGGCTCACCGCGACCCTGGCCCTGCTGTTTGTTGCCGCCCTTGGCCTGCTGCTGGCCCTTCGGCTGCTGCTGGGCGTTGTCCTTGCGCTCGCCGCGCTCAGGGCGCTCAGGGCGCTCGGCACGCTCGCCGCGTTCACTGCGCTCGCCGCGCTGACGCTGTTCGTTGTTCTTGTTGCGGCCTTCGTTGCCACGACGGTCGTCACGGCGCGGGTTGCGCTCGTTGCGGCCGCTACCCTGGCGCGACTCGTCGCGACGGGCCGGGGTGGGCTCGGGAGCCGGTGCCGCCGGAGCGGAAGAGCCGAAGAGACCACCGAGGAGGCGCGAGAAGAAGCCACCCTTGGCGGCGGGTGCGGCGGCGACCGGGCGTGCCTTGGCGGCAGCGACGGGCGCGGCCGGCGTTTCGTCTTCGTCGTCGCGGATGGGGGCCGGGGTGGACGGGACCACGCCCGTCACCAGCGGCTGCTCACCGCTGCCCAGGGCCTGGCCCATCTTCGGCAGGGCGACGGCGACTACCGGGGTGGTGCGCTCGTAGCTCGGCTTGCTGTGCTCGCCCATGTCCGCTTCGCGGATACGGGTGATTTCAAGATGCGGGGTCTCGAGCTTGTCGTCGGCGACGACAACCACGTGGACGTTGTGGCGCAGTTCGATCTCGACGACGCTGGCGCGCTTTTCGTTGAGCATGAAGTTGGCGACCGCGGGCGGCGCCTGCACCAGGACCTGCCCGGTGTTTTCCTTCATCGCGTGCTCTTCGATGAGACGCAGGGTGGACAGGGCCAGCGATTCGACGCTGCGGATGTGGCCGTGGCCTTCGCAACGCGGGCAGACGATCTGAGTGGCTTCACCCAGGCTCGGGCGCAGGCGCTGACGCGACATTTCGAGCAGGCCGAAGCGCGAGATGCGACCGATCTGGACGCGGGCGCGGTCCGCCTTGAGGGCGTCCTTGAGGCGCTCTTCCACTTCGCGCTGGTGGCGCGGGCTGTCCATGTCGATGAAGTCGATGACGATCAGGCCGCCGGCATCGCGGATGCGCAGCTGGCGGGCGATCTCACTGGCGGCTTCGAGATTGGTGTTGAACGCCGTCTCTTCGATGTCGCTGCCCTTGGTGGCCTTCGACGAGTTGATGTCGATGGCGGTCAGGGCTTCGGTCTGGTCGATAACGATCGAGCCGCCTGAGGGAAGGCGGACGTTGCGCTCGAAGATGCTCTCGATCTGGGTTTCGATCTGGTACCGCGAGAACAGCGGGGTCGGATCCTGGTAGAGCTTGAGCTTGCGCAGGTTGTTCGGCATGACCTGCTGGACGAAGTCGCGGGCGTCGCTGAACAGCTGCTCCTCGTCGATGAGGATCTCGCCGATGTCGTTACGCAGGTAATCGCGCAGGGCGCGGATGAACAGCTTCGATTCCTGGTAGATCAGGAACGGGGCCTTTTGCGAGTTCGCGGCGCCGGAGACCGACTTCCACAGCTGGAGGAGGTAGTCGAGGTCCCACTGGAGCTCTTCGGCGTCGCGGCCCATACCGGCCGTGCGCACGATCAGACCCATGTCGTCGGGCACCGAAAGGTGCTCCATCGCTTCCTTCAGGGCCTGACGGTCTTCGCCCTCGATGCGACGGGAGACGCCGCCGGCACGGGGGTTGTTCGGCATCAGCACCATGTAGCGACCGGCAAGGCTGATGAAGGTGGTGAGGGCGGCACCCTTGTTGCCGCGCTCTTCCTTCTCGACCTGGACGATGATTTCCTGGCCTTCCTTCAACAGCTCGCGGATGTTGGATTTACCTTCCGCGTTCGGGTTGAAGTACTCGCGGGCTACTTCCTTGAGCGGAAGGAAGCCGTGGCGCTCCGCGCCGTAGTCGACGAAGCAGGCTTCGAGGGAGGGCTCTACGCGGGTGATTCGACCCTTGTAGATGTTGGCTTTTTTCTGTTCCCGGGACGGGATTTCGATGTCGAGATCGTAAAGATTCTGGCCATCGACGATGGCAACGCGCAACTCTTCGCGCTGAGTCGCGTTGATCAACATACGCTTCATTGTAATTCCTCGGCCTTGCCGCGCGGCCGCGGGCCGCGGTGGCGCCCTTTGGGGCGGCCTGCCGGGGATCGCGCCGCAGCGGTGAGGCTTCAAGCGGCATGGGATCCGGGACCGATACCTGGACCCGGCGTGATTCGTGATAAGCGCCTTGCAACCGGTCCGCGTCCTTACGGATTAGCCGGACAACCGCAACCCGAACCGCTACGATGTGGGGTGTGCTCACCTTCCGACCCCTCGGACGGAATGGCATGACACTCGCCTTACGTGACGGTACAGGCACCCCGCGAGAGATAAGTCTTCAGCGGAGCCTGGCGCTCGCCGAGTATCCTATCAAATTCGAGTTTTATCAATGCAGACGGTAACTTCCCTCGACGGCGGCCAAGGTGTGCGCATCGTCGAAATCGGTCCCGAACGGGATGGCCAGCGCGTGGACAACGCCCTGATGACCATGCTCAAGGGAGTGCCGCGCAGCCTTGTCTACCGCATCCTGAGAACGGGCCAGGTCCGTATCAACGGCAAACGGGCCAAGCCGGACACGCGCCTCGCCCTCGGCGATATGTTGCGCATCCCGCCGGTTCGCGTAGCCGAACGTGAGGAGAACGAGGCTCCCTCGGGCATGGTGCGGTCGGTCGCGGACGCCGTGATCTTCGAAGACAAGCACTTCCTGGTGATCGACAAGCCGGTAGGCATTGCCGCCCATGGCGGCAGCGGCGTCAGCCACGGGGCGATCGAACTGCTGCGGGCCGCCCGGCCCAATGAGCACCTCGAGCTGGTGCATCGCCTCGACCGCGATACCAGCGGCGTGCTCGTCCTGGCGAAGTCCCGCTCGGGCCTGACAGGCCTGCAGGCGCTGATCCGGGAGAATACGGTCACCAAGCAGTACCTCTGCCTGATGACCGGTACGCCGCGCAAAGCCAAATTCGACGTCAATGCGCCGTTGCTGAAGTCCGTTATGCACGGGGGCGAGCGCCTGGTCCGGGTCGATGACGCGGGCAAGCCCTCGCTTACCTACTTCAAGGAACTGGAGCAGTATCCGAACGCCCGCCTCATGCAGGCGACCCTGGGTACCGGTCGCACCCACCAGATTCGTGTGCATGCCCAGTACGCCGGGCATCCGCTGGCGGGCGACCCGAAATACGGCGACGAAGCGGCGAACAAGCGGTTTCGTGCCATGGGGCTGAAGCGGATGTTCCTGCATGCCGCCCGGATGAGCTTCGACCTGGACGGCAAGAACTACGACTTTTCCTCGCCGTTGCCGGACGAACTCAAGGCGTTCCTCGACAAACTGGCCGGGTGAGCCGCCTCAGCCGGCAGAGCCTTTCAGCTGAGGAACCGGGCGCTCACTTCCAGTGAGCGCAGGATCCCGCCGGCCAGGCAGGCCTGGAGCAACAACGCACTGAAGGCATGGGCCAGCGCGACCGGGAGCAGGGCGCGGTGGTGCAGGTACCACCAGGCCCAGCCCAGCTCAGCCACGAAGCACAGCTGCATCAGCAGGCCGTTCGGCGTGTGCAGGAGGGCGAACGCCAGGGCGGCGAGGAGCACAGCGGCCGGCCGCGGTACCGCCCGGGCCAGGAGTGCGGCGACTACGGCGAGGATCAGCCACTGCTGGACGAATGCCCAGCCTATATAGAGGAGTGCACGGCCGGCCGTCGGCCACACGGGCGCATGGCCGGCCACCGCGACGATAGCGATGGTCACCGGCACGGCCAGCAGCGGCCAGCCTGCGACGCGCCATGCGCCGAGCCAGTGCCAGCGCGGCAGTCGGCGCCTGACCGCCAGCGAGACCGCGTAAGCCACGCCGATCAGGAACATGGCGACGCCTGGCGCCGCGGGTCGTGCCGACAGGCCGAGGCCGGCGATGAACCAGAGTGGCCCGGCAATGACGAGCAGTGCTTCGACCGGACCCGGGCGAGCCTGCGGGCTCGCACCCGAGGGGTCGGGCTTCATGGCCGCGCGGATCGCCGGCGCGATGACGAGCAGCAGGAGATAGAGCAGCGGGGCCGCCCAGGGTTGCCATGCGGGGGCCGGAGGCCGCGCAACGGTGTGGCCGAAGCTTGCCGTCGGCGAGGTGGCGAGGCGGGCGTCGCGCCAATCGAGCAGCCCCTCGGCCGTCGCGCCGTCGGGCAAGGCGGTGGGCGTCGGCGGTAGCCACGTGGGAAGCGGGGCCAGGGAGGCCTCGCGAAGCGTCAGGGTCTGGCCGGCGGGCAGGCGGGCCACGAGTCGGAGCATGGCGGCGCGGGTCGGCACGTTGACGGCGTGTCCGGACGCGTCAAGCCATCTAAGGTGGTCGAGGCGCACCGCGCGCGGCAGCGCATCGGGGGCCAGATCGCCGAGCTCGGCATGGACGACGGGGGCCTCCAGGGTCTGCCGCACGGCCAAGCCGTAGTGGCCCCCTGCCGAGGCCGAGGCATCCAGGCGCAGGATCGGCAATGCGTGCAGGTCAGAAGGTCGGCGCAATGGAAGGCCGATCTCCAGCGGCGAGCCGTCGGTCGCACGGACCTGTAGCCCTTCCTTTCCTGACTCCAGTCGGCCACCGCCGAAGGCGCGCCCGGCGACGACATCGCCGCTGTCACGCAGGTGCCAGCGCCAGGGCGACGATCCGGAGCCATACGCGGCGCGATCTTTCGCGCTGTCATGCTCGATCGCGCCGCGAACGATGCTGGCCGCGAGCCAGGGCAGGGCGAATACCAAGGCGAGCGCGAGCAGCACCGCCGCGATGGCGGTTCCGCGCCGTGGCAGCCAGGGCATCTCAGCGATCGAGGAGGGCCTCGACGCGTGCAGCGCAGATCACGTCGTTCAGGGACAGCCCGCCGACATCATGCGTGGACCAGAGCACCTGGCAGTGGCCGTAGCCGGCTTCGAGGTCCGGATGGTGGTCTTCCTGGTTGGCCATGAAGCCGACCGCGTTGATGAAGCCCAGGGTGTGGTGGAAGTCCTTGAACGGGAAGTCCTTGACGATCGCCTTGCCGTCCGCGGTGACCTTCCAGCCCGGCAGGGTCGCCAGGTGGCCGTCGACCGTGGCGCGATCGAGAGCATGCTCGGCGCCCTTGCGGGGCGTGCAGTGCTGGCTGGCGAGGGGAGAAAGGGTCATGGGAAAGGTCCGTTCGCTTAAAGCGCGAAGCGTCGGCGGTCGCGGTTGAATTGTCAAAAGGCGGCGTCCATTTCGAAACAGTACTAGAATGGTGCTATATCCGGCGCCCCCCACGCCGGAACCCAGTCCGGAGCCATCCATGATCGACATTTCGGAGCGCGCCCAGGCGCATTTCCAGCGCCTGCTCTCGCAGCAGGGCGACGATGACCTCGGCATTCGCGTGCGCGTGGTCAATGCCGGCACGCCGTCGGCGCAGTGCGAGCTCGAGTTCTGTTCCACCGCCGAGCTCACCGGCGACGAGTGGACCATCGAATGCACGGGCTTCAACCTTTATGTGGACGGTGAAAGCGCCCGCTGGCTTGACCCGGCCAATATCGACTACGAAACCACGGACACCGGCAGCCAGCTGAATATCCGTGCGCCGCGCATCAAGGGTGAGGCGCCGGGTGAAGGCGCCGGCCTGATCGAGCGCGTGCAGTTCGTGCTGGAGTCGGAGATCGCCCCGCAGATCGCCTCGCACGGCGGTCGCATTTCCCTGGTGGAAGTCGCGGCCGGCAATATCGTGGTGCTGCGCTTCGGCGGCGGCTGCCACGGCTGCGGCATGGTCGATGTGACCCTGAAGAACGGCGTGGAGAAGACCCTGCGTGAGCGTATCCCCGAAATTACCGAAGTCCGCGACGTCACCGACCATGAAACCGGTGAACAGCCGTATTTCGCCAAGGCGGCTGGCTGAAGCAAGGCACGCCTTGCCCTACAGAGCCTGGCGGATCTGTGCTGGCCGCTCTGTGCGCTGGCAGTTCTGTGTGGGAGCCGCTTCATCGGCGATAGCCAGGTTGTGGCAAGCACCCAATCGCCGCTGAAGCGGCTCCCACAGGTGAGGCTGCTCCCACAGGTGATGTGGCTCCCACAGGTGAAGCGGCTCCCACAGGTGAGGTGGCTCTCACAGGTGAAGTGGCTCCCACAGGTGCATCAGGCAAAGAAAAAGCCCGCGCGAGCGGGCTTTTTCGTGGTCAGGCCTGCAGCAAAAGCTCAGTCGCTGCCCTGGATGTGGTGCTCCAGCCCGTCGAGCTTCGTCGGCATGGTGGCGAAATACGCCGAGACATCCTCGATGTCCTCATCGGAAAGCGTGGCGGCGAAGCCTTTCATGACCAGGTTGCCGCGGCGGCCGTCCTTGTATTCATGCAGGGCCATCGCGAGGTAGTCGGCGTACTGGCCGGCCAGCCGGGGGTACTGCGGGTCGACGGCGTTGCCGTCCTGGCCGTGGCAGGCCACGCAGGTGGCGATCTTGGTCTTGCCGCGCGCGGGATCACCGGCGGCAAAGGTCTGGGTGGCGGTCAGCGCGAGCAGCGCGCCCATGGCGAGCAGGGAAAAACCACGGATCATCATTCGTCCTCGGCGGCTTACTTGGCGAGACTGGAGAGGTAGGCGGCAATGTCCGCGATTTCAGCGTCGGACATGCTTTGCGCCTGGATACCCATCGTCGGATGGGTGCGCTCGCCGCTCTTGTAAGCCTTGAGGGCGTTGACGATGTACAGCTCGTTCTGACCCGCGATGTGCGGCACGTGGTACTCGGGATAAGCGTTGGCATAGCCCGGCACGCCGTGGCAGCCGGCGCAGGTATAGACCAGTGTCTTTCCCTTGGCCTTGTCCCCTTCGGCGTGCGCAGCGGATGCGGCGCACAGTGCTACAGCGATCAGACCAACCAGTTGCAGACGCTTCATTAAGAGTTCCCTGGGTGCCGGGCGGGGCCGGGGTTGAAAAGCCGTCGAAGTATAGAGGCCTGTCGCGACGGCGGACAACTCAGGGGGAAATGAAGGTCAGATAAGGCTGCGGATGATATGGAAGCCGGCGATGTATTCGCCCGCGATCGTGCCGGCGCAAACCAGGAAGAAGTTGAGCAGGGTGCGCGCCACGCGGTTCTTCCACCAGCCCGTCCAATGGGTGATGTCGTCGCGCAGGTGCTCGAAGTCGACCACGCGCGGCTTGCGGATCCAGGCCTCGGCCATGGCGCTGATGGCGCCGGAGGGAATGCCCGGACGAAACGGCTTCAGGGGTCCGGCAATGAAGGCGGCCACGATCGACAGCGGATGACCGCCGGCGATGAGGGCGCCCAGGGCCGACAGGCCACCGGTCATCAGGATCCAGTTCTTCACCGCGTCGGCGCCCAGGCTGGGGCTGCGGTGGAAAGCGAAGCCGATGGCGACGAAGATCGCCAGCACCAAGCCGACGGCAACGAACTTCGGCCACTTCGCGGCGGGCGGTGTGACGGCGAGGTCATCCGCAATACCCTGGGCATCGCCGTGCTGGTGGGCCAGCTTCTCGCTCATGCCCTTGAGGTGGCCGGCGCCGATCACGACGAGCACCTTGCGCGTCGCTGCGTCGGTATCCATGCGCAAGCCGTTCTCGCGCAGGCGCGCGGCCATATACGTGTCGCGCTCGGCGATCAGTGCGTTGTAGAGCGGTGCCGAGTTGGTCGCGAATTCGCTGAAGGCGCTTTCGAGCAGGTCGGATTCCTTGAGCTTCTCGATGTCCGCCTCGGCGATCTCCTCGCGTTCGAACACGCTGCCGAGCATGCCGGCCATCAGGCCGAAACGCTGGAAAAAGCCGACGCTGCGCCAGGCGCGCTTGAGCGTCGTGCCAACTTCACGATCCACCAGCCACACGGGAACGTTGCGCGCGTCGGCGCCATCCATCGCGGCCTTCATCTCGGCGCCGGGCTCGATGCCGTACTGCGCGGCGAGGCGCTTCTGGAACGAGCCAAGCACCAGGCTTGCCGCGACCATGCCGGCCTTGCCCTGGCGGATCACCTGGAAGAGGTCGAGCTGCTTGAACGCTTCCGGATCACGGATGCCATGCGCACGGCTGGCGCAGAGCTCCACGGCCACGGCATCGAAATGCTCGGTCTCGAGCAGGGCTTCGACCGCATGCACGCTCGCACGGGAGACGTGAGCCGTGCCGAGGATGACGTAGTCCACGCCGTCGCGCCTCATGCGCTCGATCGGTTGGCCTTCCAGGGCGGCGGGGAGCGTTTCGTCGTGCTCGGCAGGGATCATGCGCTCGGAGTCCTTAAGAGGGGGGATCAGTCGCGGAAGCGCTTGGTCAGGTCGCCGTAGGCGTCGATGCGGCGATCGCGCAGGAACGGCCAGATGCGACGCACGTGCTCACTGCGTTCCATGTCGACATCGCAGATAAGCAGTTCACGCCCTTCAGCGGCCGCCTGGGCAATGAACTCGCCCTGCGGCCCGGCGACGAAGCTGGAGCCCCAGAACTGGATGCCGCTGCCGACGTTGGACGGGTCCGCTTCGTAGCCCGTGCGGTTGCACGAGAGCAGGGGCAGGCCGTTGGCTACGGCGTGACCACGCTGCACGGTGATCCATGCCTCGCGCTGGCGCGCCTTCTCGGCGTCGTCGTCGTTCGGATCCCAGCCGATGGCGGTGGGGTAGAACAGGATATCGGCGCCAGCGAGCGCCATCAGGCGCGCGGCTTCCGGATACCACTGGTCCCAGCACACCAGCACGCCGAGCTTGCCGACCGAGGTCTGGATCGGATCGAAACCAAGATCGCCCGGCGTGAAGTAGAACTTCTCGTAGAAGGCCGGATCGTCGGGAATGTGCATCTTGCGGTACTTGCCTGCGATCTCACGCGAGCGATCGAAGACGACGGCCGTGTTGTGATACAGGCCGGTGGCGCGCTTCTCGAAGATCGAGGCGATGACGACGAGCTTCAGCTCTTCGGCGAGCTTGCCGATGCGCTCGGTGCCCGGGCCGGGAATGGTCTCGGCAAGGTCGAACACGTCCACGCTTTCGCGTTGGCAGAAGTACGGGCCGTTATGCAGTTCCTGCAGCAGCACCAGTTCGGCGCCGGCCTTCGCGGCTTCGCGCAGGCCAGCTTCGATGGCATCCAGGTTGGCGTCGCGGCTGCCGCGGTCGGTTTCCTGGAGCAGGGCGACCTTGAGGGTCTTGCGGGTCATTTCGAGTGTTCCTCAGGGTTACTGGGCGATCGCGGCGGGCAGCTGCATGGTGATGCAATGCAGGCTGCCGTTCTGCCAGATCAACGGGCGGCACGGTACCTGGACGACTTCGCGGCCCGGATGAGCCGTGCCGATGATCCGCGCCGCTTCCGCGTCCTTCTCATCGCCATAGGCTGGTACGAGCACTGCGCCGTTGACGATCAGGTAGTTCGCGTAGGACGCCGCCAGGCGACGACCGTCGTCGAGGATCGGCTCGGCCCAGGGCAGCGGATGCAGCGGGTACGGCTTGCCTTCCGGTGAGCGCAGCGCGGCGAGTTCCGAGCCCATCTGGCCCAGTTCGGCGAAGTGCGGATCGTTCTGGTCGTCGCAAGCCTGGTACACGATGCCGCCGTCCTCGGAGAAGCGCGCCAGCGTGTCGATATGGGCGTCGGTGTCGTCGCCTTCAAGGTAACCGTGGTCCAGCCACAGCACGCGGTCGGCGTGCAGGGTGGTGGCCAGCGTCTCCGTCATCGTCTCGCGGGAGAGTTCCGGGTGGCGCTGGTTGAGGCACTTCCACGTGGTGAGGATGGTGCCGCGGCCGTCGCTCTCGATGCCGCCGCCTTCCAGCGCCCAGTCGATGCGCTTGTGCGGCAGACCCGAGAGTACGCCGCGCTCGAGCAGGCCGGAAATCAGCGCGTCGTCCTGCTCGGCGCCGAACTTGCCGCCCCAGCCGGTGAAGCGGTAATCGTTGAGCAGCACGCCGTCCGGGCTGGTCAGCGTGATCGGGCCGGAGTCGCGCAGCCAGGTGTCGTCGTAGGGCAGTTCGATGAAATGCACGCGAGAAAGGTCCGCGCCGGCTTCGGTGATCGCCAGGCGCGCGCGTTCGCGCAGCGCGGCGTCGGCCACGATGATGTGCAGCGGTTCGAAGCGGGTCACCGCGGCAGCCAGGGCCACGTAGGTCGTCTCGACCTCGGCAAGGCGGTCGGCCCAGTCGGTGTCCGCATGCGGCCAGGCAATCAGCACGCCGGCCTGCGGCTCCCATTCGGCGGGAAGTCGATAAGAAGTGCGGTCGGTCATGGCGGCGGGGAGGCAGCTGAGGGAAGCCGCCTATTGTAGGGCTTCCCGGTTACCGCTGCTTTAACGGGCAACCGCTTGCTGTGGGAGCCGATTCATCGGCGAAAGGGGTGCTCGCGGCAACCCGGCCCGCTGACGCGGGATCGCCGATGAATCGGCTCCCACAGGGAGCCGCCGCTACCTTGGAGGTTGCCGGGCTTTCTGTGGGAGCCGCTTCAGCGGCGATGGGCGCTAGCCGGTTATTTCGGCGCTTGCGGGTTGGTGTTGTTGCCGGCGGGCGTGTTCAGCACCGTGTGGACCACGTGGCTGCGCTCGAAATAGACGATGTAGCCCGGGTACATCCAGCGGTTGATGACCGGCTGCTTGGCGCTGCCGCCGCCGCGGGAGTCGAGCTTGGAGGTAGGCGCGCCGAACTGGCGTTCCACCTCGGCCATGCTCATGCCCTTCTTGGGCAGGCTCATGCCCTTTTCCTGCTGGACACGCTGCATAAGCAGGCTGTCGGCGTGGACCGAAGGCGCCACGGAGGCGGACACGATCGCCAGGGCGATCGCGGTGAAAACAGGCTTGAAGGTATTCATGATGGCTCCGTCGCGCTCCCCATGCGGCGCAAGACGCCGTTTTAACATGCCGCCACATCCCGCGCCATGGGCGGCGCGCGTCGGGCTTCACGGCTGTGTGCTGCGTCGCGTTTCGGCCCCGTGGGTGGGCAGGGCGGCTATCATGGGCAGTCGCTCATCGCAGTAACCCTATAAATGATCTCTTTTCGCAACCTCGCCCTGCGCCGGGGCAGCCGTACGCTGCTCTCGCAGATGGACCTCACTATCCAGAGCGGCTGGGCGCTCGGCGTCATCGGCCGGAACGGCTGTGGCAAGTCGACCCTGTTCGCCGCCCTGAAGGGCGAGCTCGAGCCGGAAGTCGGCGACCTCGACATGCCGACCAAGATCCGCCTGGCCTCGGTGGACCAGGAAACCCCGGCCTTGCCCGATCCGGCGATCGAGTACGTGCTCGGCGGCGACGTGGAAGTAGCCGCCGCGCTCAAGGCGGAAGCGGCAGCCTACGACGCGGAAGACTACGAAGCCGTCGCCGTGGCGAACATGCGCATCGAAGAGGTCAACGGCTACGACGCCCGTGCGCGTGCCGGCCGGCTCATGCACGGCCTCGGCTTCGCGCCGGAAACCCATGAGCGCCCCGTCGCCTCGTTCTCGGGCGGCTGGCGCGTGCGCCTGAACCTGGCCCGCGCGCTCATGGCGCCATCGGACCTGCTCCTGCTCGATGAGCCGACCAACCATCTCGATCTCGACGCCGTGCTCTGGCTCGAAGAATGGCTGCGTCGCTACCCGGGCACGCTGCTGATCATCTCGCACGATCGCGAATTCCTCGACGGCGTGATTTCGCACACGATGCACCTGCACGAAGGCAAGGCCAAGCTTTACACCGGCGATTACACCGCCTTCGAACGCCAGCGCGCGGAACACCTGCGCCAGCAGCAGATTGCCCACGTACGCGAACAGGCCGAGCGCGCCCACCTGCAGTCCTTCATCGAGCGCTTCAAGGCGAAGGCATCCAAGGCCAAGCAGGCGCAGTCGCGCATGAAGCGCCTGGAAAAGATGGCTGGTACCGAAGCGGTGCGTGCAGAACGTTCCTTCAGCTTCTCGTTCCCGACACCGGACCGGCTGCCGACCTCGATGCTGCAGCTCGATCACATCGACGCGGGCTACGGCGACCAGGTCATCCTGCACGACGTTGCCTTCGGCCTGGAGGCGGGCGACCGCATCGGCCTGCTCGGCCCGAACGGCGCCGGTAAGTCGACGATGGTGAAGTCCCTGGTCGGCGAGCTCGAACCGATGGTGGGCGAGCGCACGTTCCACAAGGACATGAAGATCGGCTACTTCGCCCAGCACACGGTCGAAAGTCTGCACGAAGGCTGGAGCGCATTCGACCACCTGCAGGAGAAAGCGCCTAACGCCGGTGCACAGGTGCTGCGCGACTACCTCGGCACATGGAATTTCCCGGCCGATCGCGTCTTCGAGCCGGTCGACAAATTCTCCGGTGGCGAGCGCGCACGTCTTGCCCTGGCGTTGATCGCCTGGGATAAGCCGAACCTGTTGCTGCTCGACGAGCCGACCAACCATCTCGACCTCGACATGCGCGAAGCGCTGGCTGATGCACTGGCCGACTTCGACGGCGCACTCGTGCTGGTCTCGCATGATCGCCATCTGCTCGGCATGGTCTGCGATGAGTTCTGGCGCGTGGCCGACGGCAAGGCCGAACCGTTCGACGGCGATCTGGACGATTACGCCAAGTGGCTGCGCACACGCGGGACCACGCGCAAGACAGCGGCCGTTGCGTCTGCGCCGCAGAACGCACCGGTGCAGGAGGCGGCGAAGGAAAAGCGCAAGCTCACCGCCGACGAACGCGAGAAGGAAAAGCCGCTGCGTGCGCGCGTGAAGAAGATTGAAACGCTGATCGCGACGATGGACAGCGAACTCACCAGCATCGAAAGCAAACTCGCTGACCCGGGCGTCTACGGTGGCAGCGCGTCGGACGTCGTGAAGCTTGGTCAGCGCCAGTCGGAACTTCGCGGCGAGAAAGAAGCGCTCGAGCTGGAATGGCTCGGGATACTGGAACAGATCGAGGTCTGAGCAATGAGTGCTGTCGTCAACGTCCTGCTGCCAAGTCGCGACAAGCTTCGCCATGTGCCTGCTTTTGCGGCATGGCTGGCGCGCGGTACGACATTGCCGGCGGCCTTGCCTGGCTACCTCGTGGCGCTGTCCGAGCAGTTCCGCTGGCCGAATGGACCGTTGCCGGCTGCCGCGCTGATTCGTCAGTCCGTGGCGGGTGATGCAGGCGACGCCTTGTGGCTTTCCGCGGATCCGGCCTGGGTACAACCGGAACTCAACGGGGCGCGGCTGCTTGCCTGCGGCAACCTCGGCCTCCGGCTCGAAGAATCGATGGCGCTGGTCCATGCGCTTGCCGAGACCTTCGAAGCGGAAGGCATGCAGCTCATGGTGGGCGACGCCCAGCATTGGCAGGTGCGCTTGCCGAAGTATGTCGAGGTGCCTTCGTTCCCTGAGCCTGAAGAGGCGCTGGGAGCGGATTTGTTCGAGCAGCTGCCCAAGGGCGACGAAGGGCGCCGCTGGCGTGCGCTGATCAACGAGGCACAGGTGGTGTTGCATAACCACCCGGTCAACGCGGCGCGTGTCGCGCGTGGCCTCCCACCGGTCAACAGCGTCTGGCTGTGGGGCGCCGGCGCGCTACCCGACTCGGTCGACTGCGGCCTCGGACGCATCTACAGCGACGATTTGCTGGCCTGGGCGCTGGGGCACCGTGCCAACGTCGACGTGCAACCGCGAAGCGCTTTTGTGGGAGCCGCTTTTGCAGGGGCCGCTTATGTGGGAGCCGCTTCAGCGGCGAAGGGGGCTCGCGGTAACCGGGCTATCGCCGATAAATCGGCTCCCACAAAAGCTAGTAACGAGGCGCCCTACAGTCTGCTGGACCTGCAGGACACCCAGCCCGCCGAGTTCGACCAAGTCTGGTGGCCCGCCATCGAAGCGCGCCTCGACGCCGGCACCGAGATTCGCCTCGCCTTCGCCGATGGCGTCCGCATGGTCCTGCGCAGGAGCCACCGCCTGCGCTTCTGGCGCAAGGCATGACCGCGCGGGTCTGGCGCCAGCGCCAGGTGGCTACAGCGCCTAGCGGCTGGCCGCCGCATATCCACCCGGTCGTTCAACGCCTTTACGCCGCACGCGGCGTGCCCACGCCGGATGGTGCGGAGCACCGCCTTGCGCGCATGCTGTCGCCGATGCTGCTCGGTGGCATGGATGCGGCCGTCGCGCTGCTGATGGAGGCCATCGCGAGCGACAAGCACATCGTCATCGCGGGCGACTACGACTGCGATGGCGCCACCGGTACAGCGGTCGCCGAACGTGGTCTGCGCATGCTCGGCGCGCGCCACGTGCGCCATGTGGTGCCGAATCGTTTCGTCCACGGCTACGGCCTGAGTGAAGCCCTCGTCGCATCCCTGGATCCGACGCCCGATCTGATCGTGACCGTCGACAACGGCGTGGCCAGCGTGGCGGGCGTAGCCGCTGCTCGTGCACGCGGTATCGCCGTGTTGATCACCGACCATCACCTGCCGGGCGACACCTTGCCCGACGCCAACGCCATGGTGAACCCGAACCTCGCCGGTGACGGATTCCCGAGTAAGGCGCTCGCCGGTGTTGGCGTCATGTTTTACCTGTTGCTCGCGCTTCGTGCTGCGATGCGTGATGCGGGGCACTTCGCCGGCGGCGAGCCCGATCTGAGCGCGCTGCTTGACCTCGTGGCACTCGGCACGGTCGCGGACCTGGTCGTACTGGACTTCAACAACCGCGTGCTGGTCGAAGCGGGGCTCAAACGCATGCGCGCCGGCAAGGCCTGCGCGGGTATCACGGCCCTGATCGAAGCAAGCGGACGCTCGCTCGCAACGGTCGGTGCAACCGATCTCGCTTTCGCAATCGGTCCTCGGCTCAACGCTGCAGGTCGACTTGAGGACATGTCGCTCGGCGTGGCGTGCCTGCTCACCGATGACAACGCGATCGCGCGCCGATATGCAGAACAACTCTCGGCGATCAACCAGGAGCGTCGCGAGATGCAGGCCGGTATGGTTGAAGAAGCTGAAACGATGGTTGTGCGGGCTGCACATGTCGAGTCGGTAGGCGTCGCGCTATTCGATGAAGGCTGGCATCCGGGCATCGTTGGACTGATCGCTTCCAAGCTCAAGGAGAAGCTGCATCGTCCCGTGATGGCTTTTGCGCCGGCTGGCGACGACAGCGACGAATTGCGCGGTTCGGCGCGTTCCATTCCCGGCTTCCATATTCGCGACGCACTGGCGGAAATCGATGCGAAGCATCCCGGGTTGATCCTTCGCTTCGGTGGGCACGCCATGGCCGCTGGCCTCAGCATGCAGGCCAGTAACTTTGATCGCTTCGCGGCGGCTTTCGATGCAACCGCGCGCCGCCATCTCGACGATGACCGTCTCCAGGCCCTCGTGCACACGGACGGCGAACTCGACTATCGCGATCACACGCTCGACCTTGCCAGGCAGATTCGCTACGCCGGTCCTTGGGGTCAGGGCTTTCCCCCGCCGATCTTCGAAGCGCGCTTCGAGTGTGCTTCGTGGAAACCGATGGGCAGTCGTCACCTGCGTCTGCAACTCCGCCACACGCAGGGCGGTGCGCTGCTCGATGCAGTGATGTTCAACTGTTATGACGGCACACCACCGCCGGATCGCATGCGCGTGGCGTATGAGCTGTCGGTCAATGACTGGCAGGGTAGGGAGAGCTTGCGGTTGTTGTTGACGCATATGGAGGCGGTGGGCTGATATCCGCCGGCTCAACCACTTGCCCGACAAACCTCGGGTAAAGCTGCCGCCCCGTCCACATCCGTGAGACGCCCCCGGCCTAACCTCGCCCCATGGCAATGGTTCACTGGGTCCAGATGGGGGAACGGCAGTACGCGATCCTGGAAGGGACCTCGCGGGCGTTCGCCCGGGTCAGCCCGCAGGACGGCCAGTGGGTGGTGCGCTGGCGCTACGGGCCCCGGCGGGGGCAGGGCGCCACCCTGAAGGGCGTCTCCCTGATGCAGCGCATGGTGATGCGCTGGGCGGAGCACAACGAGGCCCGGCTACGGACGTTGATCCCGGCGCCTAGCCGGAGCTACGAGCCTCCCTCGGAGCTTGAACGCTACTTCTACGACGCCATCTGGCCGGGCTACGTGCCAGCGGCCCGGTGCCCGCGACGGGCGGGGCGGGAGAACTACTGAGGACGGGCTGCCGACATGCCCCATTGACCTCGGCGCTTTCCTCCCACACATAGGGTGCAGTCCCTAACCTGTCTCCTTACGAGGTGGCGCCCCATGTCTCCCGACGGTTTTGTCCAGGCCATCCAGCACGCCGTGGTCCGCGACAACCTTGCGGTCTACAACGAGATGTTCCGAACCACCCCGGTGGATCGGGCGGTGGATCCCCTGTGGATTCGCGCGCTGACCATGTTCAATTCGCTCGACGACGAGGGCAAGGACACCCTCATCGAAGTGATCGCCAATGTCATGGTCGACACGACGGCCAACATCCTCGGCATCGTCGACGGTTGCTGTCCTGTGTCAGGCGTCGACGGCGACGTGACGCTTTCGGTTGGCGGCCAGGTTATCGGCGGCGAACTGCAGGAACTGTTCCTGGAGTTGAACGAAACCGGCTGACGCCCCGGCGCGACACTGGCACACTCGGCCTTCGCTCCATGCAAGGCTGCCCATGCGTTCCCATGCCCTCAAGGCGGTCGCGATCGCGCTGTTATCGGCGCTGTTCTTCACGCTGACCTATGTGCTGAATCGTGCCGTCGTCAGTGGCGGTGGCCATTGGCAGTGGGCGGTGATTCTTCGTTACCTGATCACCCTGCCGCTGCTGGCGGTGGTGTTGCCTTTTCAGGGCGGCCTCGGTGCGCTGCCGAGCGAGTTACGTACGCACGCGCGCCAGTGGCTGACGTGGAGCAGCGTGGGCTTCGTGTTGTTCGGCGTGCCGCTAACCTGGGCAGCGAGCAGCGGGCCTTCCTGGCTGGTTGCCGGCAGCTTCCAGACGACGGTGCTGGCCGGGCCCTTGCTTGCGCCCTTCATCTACCGCGACGAGCGAGCACGCTGGCATGTGGCTGCCTTGTCGATCGGTGTACTGATCGTTCTTGGCGTGATGTTGCTGCAGTTCGGACATTCGCAAGGGGCGCTGGATGCTTCGGCATGGCTGGCAGTCGGTGCGGTGGTCTTCGCGGCGTTCGCTTATCCGCTGGGTAACCGAATGGTCCTGCTGCATCTGGAGCGCACGGGCACGAAGTTGAGTGCGGTGCAGCGCGTGTTCGGTATGACGCTGGCGAGTTGGCCGGCGTGGCTTATCCTCGCGGGCGTTACGTGGCTTACCGTTGGCCCGCCATCATGGCGGGAAGCAGTTCTCGCCGGTGGGGTGGCGTTGTCGTCGGGCGTGATTGCCACCGTGCTGTTCTTCCACGCAACTGAAATGGTCGGGCGTCAGCCAACGGCCCTGGCCGGCGTGGAGGCGATGCAGGCGGCCGAGCTGCTATTCGCGACGGTTATTGGCGTGATCTTCCTGCACGAAGTCGTTCCCGGCACCACGGCAGCCATCGGCGCCGTGGCGATCATCGTTGGCATTGCCTTGTTTGCCTGGGTCAGTGGTAGGGAAGGCGCGCCTGACGCAGAAGATGTCGCGGCCGATCGGGGCGCTTGACGTCACCGCTACGCGCAAAGCGTAGGCTGCGAGGTGACTTCCGGAGATATCGCCATGAAATCGCTCACGCTTGCCTTGCTGCTCGGCCTCCCGCTGATGGCATCGGCACAGACGCCGCCGGGCGCACAGGGTCACGCTGCACCCACCCCGGAGCCGATGAAGCGGTTCGCCTGGCGTGATGAGGCGGCAGGCTACACATTCGTGGCGCCGCCCCGGTGGGCGGGCAAGGTGAAGGCCGTGCCGCTGGATTCGGCGGCGCTGGCGAAGTCGGGCGCGACCAGTGGGGTGCGCTTTGTTGCGGGGTCGAAGACCTTGCTGGTGTTGCTGTCGTCGGACGATGAGCGGGCGCATGCGATGGCGAGTTCAGGTGCGCGTGAGTTGTCGCGGCATGATGGGCATGTGGTGTCGCTGAAGGCGGAGACGGATTCGGGGGCGCTTGCGCTGACGGACGAGGAGTTGGGTTCGGCGGTTCAATGGGATGGGAGTGCTTCGGGTACTGCTGTGCGGTAAGGCGAGCACCCATTCGCCGATGAATCGGCTCCCACAAGAGCGCGCTCTGTGTGGGAGCCGATTCATCGGCGATTCGCGCGAAGCGCGACCCGTTCGATTGATACGTCTCGCATATAGAACCGGTCCCCCCGCTATCTCGATTCGACTCAATTCAGGTACTAGCCTATGCACATGGCTTATTCCCTGGAGGTTCCCGTGGACGGTTCATCGTCCGTCTCGCCGGCGGCTGTTGCAGACCGGCGCATTCGTCACGGTACGCCGGCTTTCCGACGTACCAACCTGGCACTGTTCTCGTCCGGCTTCGCCACGTTCGGTCTGCTGTATTGCGTGCAGCCCCTACTGCCTGCGTTTTCGCGCGCGTTCTCACTCGATGCTGCATCGAGCAGCCTGTCGCTTTCACTAACGACGGGCGTGCTCGCCGTATCGATGCTTTTCGCCGGGGCGATCTCGGACGTCTTCGGGCGCAAGCCGATCATGCTCGCGTCCTTGCTCGGGTCCTCGCTGCTCGTCTTGCTCAGCGCGATGGCGCCGACCTGGGGCAGCTTCCTCGTGTTGCGTGCTTTGCTGGGCATCACGCTGGCGGGGTTGCCCGCTGTCGCGATGACCTACGTGAGCGAAGAAATCCACGGCGACTCGTTGGGCTTCGCTATGGGGCTATACATCGGCGGTAACGCCATTGGCGGCATGGGCGGCCGATTGATCTCCGGCTTCGCCGCCGACCATGCGTCGTGGCGGGTTGCGGTAGCGATCATTGGCGCCCTCGGCCTGGTGGCTTCGGTGCTTGTTGCACGCGGTTTGCCCGCGTCCGTCCACTTTGAAAAGCGTCGCTCGCATCCACGCGCACTGCTTGCTTCGTTCGGGTCGCTCTGGCGTGACAAGGGATTGCCGTGGCTATTCGCCGAAGGCTTCCTGCTGATGGGCGCCTTCGTCACCATCTACAACTACGTGGCCTATCGCCTGCTGGCGGCACCGTTCTCGCTCTCGCAATCGCACGTCGGGGCCGTCTTCATGGTGTACGTGGTCGGTGTGGCGAGTTCGGCGTGGATGGGTAAGGTGGCCGACAAGCTAGGCCGTCCCCGCGTGTTATGGACCACGTTCGTCATGATGCTGGCTGGCGTTGCGCTGACTGCAAGCGCGTCGCTCTGGGCGATCGTGGCGGGCATCGCGCTGATCACCTTCGGCTTCTTCGGCGGGCACTCGATCGCCAGTGGTTGGGTGGGCAAGCGCGCGACATTCGCACGCGCGCATGCCTCGTCGTTCTATCTATTTTCGTACTACATGGGCTCGAGCATTGCCGGCTCGGTCGGTGGACTCGCCTGGACGTATGCAGGATGGAATGGCGTGGCGACCTATGTCGCGGCATTGGTGCTTGCAGGCTTCGCTATCGCGCTGAAGCTGCGCAGGCTCAGGCCTTTAGCATCAGTTGCATGAAAGCCTTCACCAGCGGCGATGTATCGCTAACGCGGTGCACGAGGTAGAGCGCGCTGGCGGCATCTGGCGAATCGATAGGTATGTAAGCGACGCCTTCGATATGCACCTGGCGCATCGATTCCGGCAACACCGCGACGCCGAGTCCCGCGGCGACGAGTCCGACCATCGTCGCCGACTCACTTGCTTCCTGTGCGACACGCGGCGCGAAGCCCGCCCGTCGACACATGGCCTGCACCTGGGCGGCGACGCCGGTGCCCGCATTCCGGCTGAAGACCACGAAGGGTTCCGTAGCCAGTTGCTCGATGCGTACGCGCGGCCGACGACCCTTCGCTAGCGGATGATCGGTGCGCAGCACGGCTACCAGCGGATCGTCGACCAGCTTGCGTGCCGTGAGCGCCGGTGGCAGGTCGGTGCCGCGAATCAGGCCGACCTGCTGACTGCCCTCGAGCAGTCGCTCGATCTGCTGCAGCGTGTTGTTTTCTTTCAATACGAGATGCACGGCGGGAAACGCTTCGCGAAAGGCGCGCACCGCCCGCGGAAACCGCGCGATGAGCGGGGTGCTCTGCGTAAAGCCGACATGCAGTTCGCCGGTTTCGCCGCGCTCGGCGCGCCGCGCGGTATCGCCGGCGATCTCCACGCGGGCGATGATGTCTTTGGCCGCCTCAAGGTAGACGCGCCCCGCATCGGTCAGCTCCACGCGCCGGTTGGTCCGGCGTAGCAGACGCAGTCCGAGCATGCTTTCGAGATCGCGAATCTGCTGGCTAAGCGGCGGCTGGGAAATGCCCAGCCGCTCGGCGGCGCGACTGAAGTGCAGCTCATCGGCTACGGCGATGAAGTAACGCAGGTGCCGTAGCTCGATGCTCATGGTGTCAGTCGGGGCGGACGCGGATCAGGCCTTCCTGCGCCGTGGAAGCGACCAGTCGCCCGTCACGGGTGTAGATCATGCCGCGTGCGAGACCACGCGCACCCTGGGACGTCGGGCTGTCGAACGAATACAGCAGCCACTCGTCAATGCGGAACGGACGGTGGAACCACAACGCGTGATCCAGGCTCGCCATCTGCATGTTACGGGTGAGGTAGGAAATGCCGTGGGGCAGGGTGGCCGTGCCGATCAGGTGGAAGTCCGAGGCATAGGCAAGCAGCGCTTGGTGCAGGGCCTGCGTGTCTTCGATCGGTGCGGTCAGACGGAACCAGATGTGCTGGTACGGCGGACGCTTCGCCGGTTTCAGCTCGTCGCGCGGCCACACATGGCGGAACTCGAAAGGGCCATTGATACCGAGCCAGCGCTGGGTCTTCTCCGGCAGCCTGGCGACCTGGTCCGCGTTCATCGCGTGCATCGGCTCGATGTCTTCGGGCGCCGGCACTTCGGGCATCGTCATCTGGTGCTCGTAGCCGGTCTCCGGCTGCTGGAACGAGATGGAACCGTTGAGGATGGGCTGGCCGTGCTGGATGGCGACCACGCGACGCGACGAGAACGCGCCGCCGTCGCGCGTGCGCTCCACGTTGTAGACGATCGGCGCGTTGATGTCGCCAGCGCGCAGGAAGTAAGCATGCAGCGAGTGCGCTTCACGCTTGGGATCCACGGTGCGCTGCGCCGCCGAGAGGGCCTGGCCGAGCACCTGGCCGCCGAAGACGAAGCGTGTGCCGATGTCCCGACTCTGGCCGCGGAAGAGGTTGTCCTCCAGGCGTTCGAGTTCGAGGAGTTCGACGAGTTCGCCGACGTGAGCGTCCGACATGGGGTTCCCTTCTGACCGTGGAGCGAATGAGCGCGAAGTATAGCGGGCGTCAGCCTTCGAGCCGGCCCAGTCGACCGGCGTCGTAAGCACGCACCCAGGGGAACTGTGGACCGGGGTCGCGTTTGCGCGGCACTTCGTTCTCGGGGTCGTCGCTGGACGGGACCATGGCGGTGTCGAGGTCTTCGTGCCCGGCAATGTGCTTCAGCGACGGGAACCGGCCGGTCAGGTGATCGAGAAGGGCACGGAGGGCGGTGATCTGCGCTTCCGGGTAGGGCTCGGTCATCGTCTGCTTCGCCGAATGGAACCAGTCCGGGTAGCGCCCGGTGTTGACCAGTTCGATACCGATGGAGCGTGGGTTGTAGCCGCGGGTGTGGTGGGCGACACGCAGCGGGTCCACGTAGCAGAGCACCGTGCCATCCCGATCCACGTAGTAATGGCCGCTGTTGCCGGCCCCCGAGTCGTACAACACCTTCTCCCCGTACTCCCGGGCCATGGCCAGGTCGGGCAGCTCGGTGCAGTGGATGACCACGAGGTCGATGGAGTCCGCGGCCCGTTCAGGCAGGCGGGCGACATAGGGCAGGGGGGTGTCGAGAATGTCGATCATGGCGCTTTGATAACATAGCCGGTCATTCCGCGTCCGGAGACCGCCATGCGCGGCCACATCATTCTTTCCCACGGTTCCGATTCGGGCCCCGATGCCACCAAGGTGAGCGTCCTGGCGGCCCTGGCCGAATCGCAGGGCTGGACCACGGCTCGGCCGGATTACCGTGAGGACGACGCGCACGGCCATGCCGGCAGCATCGACCCGCGCCTCGCCCGCCTGGCTGAGGCCATCAAGGCCTCGCCGACGCCGCCGTTGCTGGTCGGGTCGAGCATGGGCGCCTTCGTCTCGGGGCTGGCCTCGCTCGACGCCCCGGTGGCCGGCCTGTTCCTGCTGGCGCTGCCGACGGCGATCCCGGGCTATCCGAGGGCCTTCGCCGTACGTCCCGACGTCCCTTCTTTCCTCATTCATGGCTACGCGGACGATGTCTGCCCGCTGGATGAGGCGCTGGCTTTTGCCCGCGACCACGCCATTCCCGCCCTGCTCGTGCAGGACGACCACCGCCTAGGCGCCACCTTGCCCGACATCGAAGCCGAGTTCCTTCGCTTCCTGGGGAACCTCGCATGACCAAGTTCTTTGCTACCTGCCCGAAAGGCCTCGAATACCTGCTGAAGGACGAGCTGATCGCCATCGGCGCCGGCGACGTGCGCGAGGCCCTCGCGGGCGTCGCCTTCACCGGCACGATCGAAACGGCCTACCGCGCCTGCCTGTGGTCGCGCATGGCCAGCCGGGTCCTGCTGCCACTGGCGGAGTTCGACGCCGCCGATCCGGACCAGCTGTACGCGGGTATCCAGGACATCGACTGGTCCGAGCATCTCGCCCCGCACGGCACGCTGGCCGTGGACGCCAACACGGCGATGAGCAAGCTAACCCACAGCCAGTTCATCGCGCTGAAGACCAAGGACGCGATCGTCGATCAGTACCGGGCCGCGACGGGTTCGCGTCCGGACGTGGATCCGGAAGAGCCGGATCTCCGCGTCAACGTGCGTGTACGCCGCGACCGCGCCACGCTGTCGATCGATCTATCAGGCCTGCCGCTGCACCGCCGCAACTGGCGTGCGGAGCAGGGCGAGGCCCCGCTCAAGGAAAACCTGGCTGCCGCCATGCTGGTGCGCGCCCAGTGGCCGCGGATCTACGCCGAGGGCGGCGCGCTGGTCGATCCCATGTGCGGTTCGGGCACGCTGCTGATCGAGGGCGCGCTCATGGCCGCCGACGTGGCTCCCGGCCTGCGCCGCGACTACTACGGCTTCCTCGGCTGGGCCAAGCACGACTACGCGATGTGGCGCTCGATCTACGATGAAGCCAAGGCACGCGCCGACGAGGGCCTGCGAAACCTGCGCCCGGTGTTCTTCGGCAGCGATTCCGATCCGCACATGGTCCAGACCACCAAGCGCAACGCGCAGAATGCGGGCGTGGCCGGCTTCTTCCACCTGGACCGCCGCGATGCCGTCCATGTCGAGCCGCCGGCGGAGATCCCGCTCGGTCTGGTCATAACCAACCCGCCTTACGGCGAGCGTCTCGGCGACCGTGCCGAACTTCCGGCGCTCTATCGCGACCTCGGCCAGGCCCTGAAGGACCGCTTCCCGGGCTGGCGTGCCGCCGTGCTCGCCGGTGACGACGAACTCGGCCGTGCGCTCCGCCTCAGCCCGGACAAGCGCTACGCGCTGTTCAACGGCGCGCTGGAAACGCCGCTGCTCACCTTCGCCCTGCGTGCCCGCGACGAAGCCCCCCGCGAGGCCAAGCCGCTGTCCGACGGCGCGCAGATGCTGAAGAACCGGCTGGACAAGAATGTCCGCCACCTTCGCAAGCGCCTCAGTCGCGAGGGCATCACCTGCTGGCGCGCCTATGACCAGGACCTGCCGGAGTACGCGGCAGCCATCGACGTCTACGAAAACTGGCTGCACATTCAGGAATACAAGGCTCCGCTCGACGTACCGGTGGATGTCGCGCGCATCCGCATGCGTGAGATCGTCCGCGTGGCGAGCGAGGTGCTCGAGATCCCTCGCGACCGCATCGCCGTTAAGACACGTGAGCGTGGCAAGGGCGGCTCCAAGTACGGCCAGTTCGACCAGAAGGGCGAGTTCATCGAGGTCCACGAAGGTGGGCTGAAGTTCCTGATCAACCCAACCGACTACCTGGATACGGGACTTTTCATCGATCACCGCCTGGTGCGGGCCAAGATCCGGGAACTTGCCGCCGGCAAGCATTTCCTGAACCTGTTCGCCTACACGGGTACGGCCAGCGTGTACGCGGCAGCCGGCGACGCCCGCGACACCACCACGGTCGACCTCTCGGGTACCTACCTCGACTGGGCGTCGCGCAATCTGGACCTGAACGGCTATAACGGCGCGCGCCATCGCCTGGTCCAGGAAGACGCGCTGACGTTCCTCGAAAAGCGCTCCATGATGTACGGCCTGATCTATGTGGATCCGCCGACGTTCTCCAACTCCAAGAAGGCGGACGACTTCGACGTCCAGCGCGACCACGTGAAGCTGCTGCTGGCCTGCAACGAGCGCCTGCTGCCGGAATGGCGTGATTGTTTTTTCCAACAATTTTCGTCGTTTCCAGCTTGATAGGGCGGCCCTGGAACCCCATTTTCAGATTGAAGACTGGAGTGCACCGAGCATCCCGTTCGACTTCTCCCGGCGCCATAACATCCATGGCTGCTGGTTGCTTCGGAAGCCGTACGTGAACCCGTGGAAAACGTGAACGGGCGGTGGAAAAAACTTCAGTCCGGATTCAGTGGCCGAGCGCGAATCTGCGCTCAACACCCGGAGGTAATTGTCATGAAAGCTAAGTTCGCAAAGTCCGCCCTCCTGCTCGCCGCTGCGAGCCTGATCGCGTTCGCACCTGGCGCGTTCGCTCGTGGGTATGGCTACGGCGGTGGCTACCATGGCGGTTACGGCTACCACGGCGGTGGTTACTACGGCGGCCACGGCGGTTACTACGGCCGCGGTCACTACGACAACGCTGGTCGCTGGATCGCTGGTGCCATCGTTGCCGGTGCCGTCGTCGGCCTCGTCGCCAATGCCAGCCAGCCGCGCACGGTCGTCTACGACAACGGCCCGGGCTACTACAGCCGCCCGTCCACGGTCGTCTATCAGGACGCCCCGGTCGTGACCCGTCGCGTAACCACGACCACTTACGTGGACGATGGCTACAGCACCACGCGTTATGTGCGTGACGACGGTTATTGATCTGCGTTGAGCAGGTAAACGAGGAGCCCGGCTTATAGCCGGGCTTTTTTTTGGTTCTTCGCGGATTACCCGGGCGGCTCGCCGTCGGCCTCGCGGGCTCGGCTTCGCCATCGCTTTCTACACTTGGGCGTTTCGCAAGGAGACCTTGGTGTCCACCCTCGCTGCTCAGACAGTCCTCCGCGTTTCGTACCGGAAGGCCGCTACCGCGGCTCATGTACTTATTTGGCCTACGGCCGCTCCACTTGTCCGGAACTCGCATCGAGGGTGGACACCAAGGTCTCGCACGACGATACGGTCAGCTGGAGGGAGAGCCAGCAGCCGAAGTGGCGTTGCTTCGTCAGCTCGACCTCACGAACCTCGGGGCTGGGAAGAGTCTTCGGTGCCCACCCTCGAGGCGAGTTCCCGCCAAGTGGAGCGGCCGTAGGCCAGATGGATATATGGGCCGCGCAGCGGCCTTTCCGGTACGAAACGCGAAGGGGTGTCTGAGCAGCGAGGGTGGGCACCGAAGGCTCTGCGCCGCGCGTCCCCGGAATTCCGCGAAGAACCTTTTTTTCGTTGGGGTGCCGCAGGGGCAGGTCTCGACCACCGTCGAGGTGGAAAAAGATGTCGGAACTATACAATCTAGAATGTATAGTTACGACATCTTTTCCTTTGGACTGTCGAATGACAACGTTGAATGATCGGCGCTGGCTCGTGCTCCTGACGGTAGGTGCGTCACTGCTCCTGATCACGCTCGACAATGCGGTGCTGTACACGGCGCTCCCTACGCTCGTCCGCGAGCTAGGAGCCACCAGTTCTCAATCGCTCTGGATAATCAATGCTTACCCATTGGTAATGACCGGATTGCTCCTCAGCACGGGGACAATGGGGGACAGGGTCGGCCACCGACAGATGTTTCTGGGCGGCCTCGCGCTGTTCGGCGTTGCGTCCCTCGCCGCCGCGTTTGCGCGAACACCAGAGGCCTTGATTGCGGCTCGCGCCGTCCTGGCAATCGGAGCAGCCACGATGATGCCAGCGACGCTCGCGCTCATCCGTATCACTTTCGAAGACGAACGCGAACGCAACCTTGCGATTGCGCTGTGGGGATGCTTATCCGTTGTCGGCAACGCGTTAGGTCCCATCGTTGCAGGGTTGTTGCTCGAGGACTTCTGGTGGGGTTCCGTATTCCTTATCAACGTGCCGGTCGTCATCGCGGCTTTCATTGGTGGAGTACTGGTCACGCCTTTCACGCCGACGGACCGGTCGAGGCCGTGGGACAAGCATTCGTCGGTCCAGGTCATGATCTTTCTTTTTGCCTTGGTGACAGCCATTCAGGCGTTATCCCATCCAGCGCCGTCCGTACCGACGATAGTCGCGGCCGTCAGCGTCGCCTTGATCGTCGGCGCGCAATTCGTGCGCAGGCAGACGCGTCTGCCTTATCCGCTGCTGGACTTCAAGATCTTTCGCAATCCCGCCTTCATGTCCGGAGTGCTCGGAGCAGCGTTCGCCATCTTCGCGCTGGCAGGTGTGCAGCTGATAACGACGCAGCGCTTTCAACTCGTTGCTGGATTTAGCCCTCTGCAAGCCGGTTGCCTCGTCTCTGCCGTGGCGCTTGGCTGTTTGCCTAGCGCTGTCATCTGCGGAGGGTTCTTGCACAGAACCGGGCTCCTTCCCCTGATCGGCGGTGGCCTGCTGATATCCGCAGTCGGGGTGTTAACGGCGTCTGCGGAAGTGTCACATTTGCCATGGCTTGTCACGTGTCTCATCGTGACCGGAATCGGTCTCGGAGCCGTCATGGCGGTCGCGTCGAGCGCCATCATCGGCAGCGTGGAGCCGCAAATGCTCGGGATGGCTTCGTCTGTGGAAGGGGTGTCGTTCGAATTCGGAAGTCTGCTTGCTGTCGCCGTTGTAGGAAGCCTCTTATCCATGCTGTTTTCTTTAGGCATCGAGCTTCCGCAAGGCATCCCGGCCACCGCGCGTGAAGGCATGTCGGAAGCATTGGCAATAGCTAAGCGGGAACGAGCAGGGGGAGCATCACTCATCGTGGCCGCCTCGGCGGCGTTTGATTGGAGCTACGTTATCGTCATGCGTGTCATCGCGGGTGTCCTGCTCTTCGGCGCCACCGTCACATCGTTTCTTCTGAGGCGTCATGGCCCGAGTTCCGTCACATACAATCTGGAGTCAAGGTAAAGGCAGAAGGCGCATCATGCGTACAAGCAATCGCAGCAAGATCCTCGAGGCCGCCGTACGGGTGATCGATCGCGAAGGTGCGACCGGCGTCACCTTCGATTCCGTCTCGTCCGAAGCCGGCGTGACCCGCGGCGGGATGATGTACCACTTCCCGTCGCGTGACGCCCTTCTACAGGCGATTCATCAGCATCTGGCAGACCAGTGGGAGTCAGGCCTCGAATCCCTTGCGGGCAAGCCGATTCATGAAACGACGCCCGACGAACGTGCTGGAGCCTACGCGCGAATCTCGGCAAGGAGCGCTACCCGAGCCGAATTGCTTTTCTTGATCGAGTCCTCGGTCAGCCCCGAGTTCACCGCCCCATGGGACGGGGTCCTCGAACGCTGGGCGCCTCCCGCCCCTGCGGGGGCTGACGACCCGTTGGCAATTGCCCGGTTTGTCGCGCGCCTGGCTGCCGATGGCCTTTGGGTTTACGAATCACTTTCGAGCAAGCGTTTGTCACCTAAGGTTCGTCAAAAGGTCGCCGAGCAGCTTGCCGCGATGCTTGATCCGCCGTCGGGTGTCGCAGACGCTCGCTTTTCGACCCGGGATGGGAAGAAAAGCGACGGGTCTTGAGTCGGAGCCCAAATGATCAGGCGATCTGCTTATCGCCGATGAATCGGCTCCTACGGCGGCACGGGCAGCGCAGGGATAGGCTAAGGATGGAGGAGGGCGCTGCGGGTTAGGGCTTCGACCCATTAATACCAGCGCCCGAGCCGCTGAGCTTCGCCTTCTTCGACATGGTGGTGTAGGTGGCCTTGTCGATCTTGCTTACCGAGGCGATGTTGCACGGCGGGTCGTCGTGGATGCGCTCCACCTTCTCCGTAGGCGTGCCGCAGATGCGGAAGGCGCCGACGGCCTTGTTGCTCTCGGCGGTCTTGAACCGGACGCCGCCACCCAGGCCCATGCGGGGACAGTCGACGTTGGTCTTTACGACGAAGCGATCCGGGCCAGTCGCGACGAGCAGGGTACGGTCGTCGACTACTTTCCAGTCGGTGATGCGGTCGGTACGCATGCAGTCGTTGAATTCGAGAGGCTTGGCGTCCGGTGCGGGGCCGGTGGCCGGCGCCTGCTCGGCGGCGTGGGCGGCCACGGTAAGGAGCAGGGAAGCGACAAACAGGTGACGGACTTTCATGACCGGACTCTCCTTCGTAGGAATATGCACGTTAAGCTCGTTTGTGCCTCCGAACGAGAGATAAGGCCGTGTCGGTGCACCTGCCGTTAAGGCGGCGGTCGGGTCCGCTCACGTTCGTTGAACGTTTGCGCTGGCAAGGTTTCGGTAATGACTGACGAGTCCGTCGGCAGTGCAGGAAACCCCTTATGACCGTCCGTCCGCTTGGCATAGACCCCCGCCCGCCAGCCAGCGCGGACCTCGCTCAACGCTTCCTCACCATTCGCCACCGTACGGCGGAGCTGGCGGCGCGCCTGAGGCCCGAGGACACCGTGGTGCAGTCCATGCCGGACGCCAGCCCGACCAAGTGGCACCTTGCGCATACGACGTGGTTCTTCGAGCAGTTCATCCTGGCCCGCGACCCTGCCTACGTCTCGCCGAATCCAGAGTGGCACTTCCTGTTCAACTCGTACTACCAGTCGGTCGGGCCAATGCATGCGCGTCCGAAGCGCGGCCTGCTGACCCGGCCGGCGCTGGACGAGGTCAGGGACTACCGATGTCGCGTGGACGACGCGATCGCCGCGCTGATCGCGCGCGGCGATGACGCGACGCTGCCGGCACTCATCGAGCTTGGTGTGCAGCACGAGCAGCAGCACCAGGAACTCCTGCTTACGGATATCAAGCATGCCTTCGCCCAGAATCCGCTCGAGCCTGCGTTCGCGCCCGATGCGCCACGTTCGCTGTCGGTTGCAGCGCCGGCCCTTGCCTTCGTGCCGTTCGATGAAGGGATTGTCGAGGTAGGGTATGACGGGGACGGTTTCTCGTTCGACAACGAGGGGCCGCGGCACCGCACGTATCGGCAGGCCGGCTCGCTGGCGAATCGTCCCGCGACGAATGCGGAGTTCATGGCCTTCGTGCGCGACGGCGGTTATCGCCAGCCGACGCTCTGGCTGTCCGATGGCTGGGCCGTCGTGCAGGCCGAGCAGTGGCAGCGCCCCTTGTATTGGGACGAGGCGCTGGAGACCGAATTTACCTTGCAAGGGCGGCGCGCCATCGACCCGCACGCGCCCGTGTGTCACATCAGCTACTTCGAAGCCGAGGCGTTCGCGCGTTGGGCTGGCGCGCGACTTCCCACCGAGGTGGAGTGGGAGACGATGGCAGCAGCGCTGCCCGTGCGGGGGAACCTTCAGGACACCGGGGCGTTCCAACCCCGTGCGTCGTCGTTCGAAACCTCGTTGGGGCAAATGTACGGCGACGTTTGGGAATGGACAATGAGCCCATATGTCAGTTACCCGGGCTTCCGGACTTTGGACGGAGCCCTTGGCGAATACAACGGAAAGTTCATGAACGGGCAGTGGATCCTCCGCGGAGGATCCTGCGCGACGCCTGCGGATCATGTTCGTGCGACTTACCGAAACTTCTTTCCTCCCCATGCCCGTTGGCAGTTTTCGGGGATACGACTGGGAAACGATCGATGAGCGCTCAACCGAAAGACATCCGCGTAGACGACCGCCATCCGGATGTCGAGGACACGCTGCATACCGTTCGCCGTGGCTTAGGCGCGAAGACGAAGAAACTGCCTTCGCGACTGTTTTACGACGAGCGCGGCTCGGCGCTTTTCGAAGCGATCTGCGAGCAGCCCGAGTACTACCTCACGCGTACCGAGATCGCGATCATGCGCGATCACGCAAGCGACATAGCCGACACGTTGGGTCCGGATGTGCGCCTGGTCGAGTACGGCAGTGGCAGCGGCATCAAGACGCGCATGCTGCTCGAGCACCTGGTGACGCCTGTTGCTTATGTGCCCGTCGAAATCTCACGATCGGCCTTGATGGAAAGCGTTGCTGAACTCGCCACCCGATTCCCGGACGTGCCGATGCAGCCGGTGTGCGCCGACTTTACGCAGCCGCTGCGGCTTCCCGTGGCGTCGCGTTCGCCGCGTCGCACGGCGATCTACTTTCCGGGTTCGACCATCGGTAACTTCGAGGCGAAAGAGGCGGTTCGCATTCTTCGCCTCATGCGCACGGAGATGAGCGATGGGGGCGGCATCATCATTGGCGTGGACCTGAAGAAGGATCCGGCTGAGATCGAGGCGGCATACAACGATGCAGCAGGTGTGACGCGCGACTTTACGCTCAACATGCTGGTTCGCCTCAATCGCGAGATCGGCACCGATTTCGATGTGGATGCGTTCCGGCATCGGGCGCGCTATAACGCGCTGGCCGGGCGGATCGAAACCGCACTGGTGAGTACGAAGCGGCAGGATGTGCATGTCGGCCACGATACCTTCGGCTTCCGCGAAGACGAGGCGATGCAGGTCGAATACAGCTGCAAGTATTCGCTGGACGATTTCGCGCAGCTGGCGGCAAAGGCCGGGCTGAGCGTCGCCAAGGTCTGGATGGATCCCGAGCAGCGCTTCAGCGTTCAGTACCTGGTCCGGTCCACGCCGACGGCCTGACTGGCGCTCTGTGTGGGAGCCGCTTCAGCGGCGATGCTTTTGCTTTTCTGCCAAGAGCATCGCCGCTGAAGCGGCTCCCACACAGAGCACCACACGGGCTGCCACACGATGCGACCCGCCCCGCTTGATCAGCTCGGGCGGCGGGCGCCTAGGGAAACCAGGGTGTCCTGTGCTGTGCGGATGCGTTCGCTGGCGCCGGGTAGCTCCATGATCACGCGCAGTTTGTCCTGGCCGTCCATCTTGAAGATGCGCGGCTGGGTCTGGATCAGGCGGATCAGTGCGACCGGGTCGATGTCCGGCTTGTCGCGGAAGGTGATCCGGCCGCCACTGGCGCCGAAGTCCACTTTGCGAATGCCCAGAGGCGTGGCCATGAGTTTCAGCTGGGCCACGGCGAACAGGCACTTGGTCTGGTCGGGCAGCAGGCCGAAACGATCGATCATTTCCACCTGCAGTTCGCGCAGGCCGTCGTCGTTGCGTGCGCTCGCGATGCGCTTGTACAGCGTAAGACGCGCATGCACGTCCGGCAGGTAGTCGTTCGGGATCAGGGCGGGCAGGTGCAGCTCCACCTCGGTCTCGTGCTCGGAGGTGAGATCGAAGTCGGGCACCTTGCCGGACTTCAGCGCACGCACCGCCCGATCGAGCAACTCGGTATATAGCCCGAAACCGATCTCCTGGATCTGCCCGGACTGCTCGTCGCCGAGCATTTCGCCGGCACCGCGGATCTCCAGATCGTGCGTGGCGAGGGTGAAGCCGGCACCAAGCTCTTCCAGCGACGCCAGCGCCTCGAGGCGCTTCTCGGCATCCGCCGTCATCGCCTTGCGGTCCGGCACGATCAGGTAGGCATAGGCGCGGTGATGCGAACGACCCACTCGGCCGCGCAACTGATGCAGCTGCGCCAGGCCGAAGCGATCCGCACGGTTGACCACGATGGTATTCGCCGTCGGGATGTCGATGCCCGATTCGATGATCGTCGTCGAAACGAGCACGTTGAAACGCTGGCGGTGGAAGTCCGCCATGACCTGTTCCAGCTCGCGCTCGGGCATCTGGCCGTGGGCGACGCGGATGCGCGCTTCGGGCACCAACTCGCCGAGTTCACGCGCGATGCGCTCGATCGACTCCACTTCGTTGTGCAGGAAGTAGACCTGGCCACCACGTGCCAACTCGCGTTGGATCGCTTCGCGGATAAGGGCGGGCTGGTAGGTCGAGATCAGCGTACGTACGGCGGTACGGTGCGCGGGCGGCGTGGCGATGATGGACAGATCGCGCAGGCCGCTCATCGCCATGTTCAGCGTGCGCGGGATGGGCGTTGCCGTCAGCGTGAGGAGGTCGACTTCGGCACGCAGCTTTTTCAGCTGTTCCTTCTGGCGCACACCGAAACGCTGTTCTTCGTCGACGATGACCAGGCCGAGGTTCTTGAAGCGAATGTCGGCCTGCAAAAGTTTGTGCGTACCGACCATGACGTCGATCTGACCGTCGGCAAGGCGTTCCAGCGCCGCATCCGTTTCCTTCTTCGATTTGAAGCGAGAAACGACATCGACGCGCACCGGCCAGTCCGCGAAACGGTCCGCGAAGTTGCGGTAGTGCTGCTGGGCGAGGAGGGTGGTCGGGACGAGCACGGCGACCTGCTTGCCGGCGGTCGCTGCTGCGAAGGCGGCGCGCAGGGCGACTTCCGTCTTGCCGAAGCCCACGTCGCCGCACACCACGCGATCCATCGCACGCGGCGCGGCGAGATCGGTGATGACGGCGTCGATCGCCGCCTGCTGGTCGGCGGTCTCTTCGAACGGAAAGGTGGCACCGAATTCTTCGAGCATCTGCCGGTCGATCGACAGCGCTTCGCCCTGGCGGGCTTCGCGCTGTGCGTAGATCGCGAGCAGCTCGGCGGCGACATCGCGGACCTTCTCGGCCGCCTTCTTGCGCGCACGTTCCCAGGCGTCTCCGCCCAGTGAATGCAGCGGTGCCAGCTCAGGCGCCGTGCCGGTGTAGCGGCTGACCAGGCCGAGCTGCGCCACCGGTACATAGAGCTTGTCGCCCTTGGTGTATTCGATAGTGAGGAACTCGCCGGGCATGTCGCCGACGTCCAGCGACACCAGGCCCTGGTAGCGGCCGACACCGTGGTCGATATGCACGATGGGCGAGCCGATGGAAAGCTCGGTGAGGTCCTTGATGATGCTTTCGGGGTCGCGAGCGGCGCCGACGCGCTTCTTGCGATCGGTGCGCACGCGCTCGCCGAACAGTTCGCGCTCGGTCAGGACCGTGAGCGCCGGCTTGGTCAGCGCAAAACCCTGCTCGAGCGAGGCGACCGTAATCGCGAAGCGCTCGTCCTTTGCGAGGAAATCTTTCCAGTCGTCGACGTTGACCGGCTTCATGCCACCGCCGGCGAGCTGCTCGATCAGCGCTTCGCGGCGGCCGGCCGAGTCGGCGGCGATCAGCACGCTGCCCTTGTAGCTGGCAAGGAAGTGGCGCAACGACGTGCCCGGCTCCTCGCCCTTGCGGTTGAGCGGCACTTCGGGGGCAGGCATCGTGCCCAGATCGACCGCATGTTCCTGGCCCTTCGGCACGACATCGATGCGAACCTGCTTGTTGAGGCGCTCGCGAAGGTGTTCCGGCGGCAGGTAGATTTCGGCCGGCGGCAGCACGGGACGCTCGATGTCGTGCGCGCGCTGGTCGTATCGCTCCGAGGTCTGGGTCCAGAACTGCTCGGCGGCGTCGAGTACACCGTCACCGAGGACGAAGAGGGCATCGCCGGCGATGTAGTCGAACAGGGTCTCGGTAACCGGGAAGAACAGCGGCAGGTAGTACTCGATGCCACCGGGCGTCACGCCTTCCTTCATGTCCTGGTAGAGGTTGCACCGGCGGATGTCGATCGGGAAGCGCTCGCGCAGGTTCGCGCGAAAATTCTTCGCGGCCTCTTCGGTCACCGGGAATTCGCGTGCCGGGAGCAGGTCGACGCTATCGACCTGCTGTTGCGAGCGCTGCGTTTCGGTGTCGAAGGTGCGGATCGATTCGACTTCGTCGTCGAACAGCTCGACGCGGTAGGGCTCGTTCGCACCCATGGCGAAGATGTCGATCAGCGCGCCGCGCACGGCGAAATCACCGGGCTCGCCCACCTGGGGCACGTTGCGGTAACCCGCGGCTTCCAGGCGGCGTTGCTCGGCGCCGATATCGAGCTTCTGACCCTTGCGCAACACCAGGCCCGACCCGGTGATGTGGGTACGCGGCGCGATGCGCTGCATGAGCGTCGCCACCGGCACCACCAGTACACCGCGCTTGATGCTCGGCAGGCGGTAGAGCGTAGCGATGCGCTGGGAGACAACCTCCGGGTGGGGGCTGAAGACGTCGTAGGGCAGGGTTTCCCAGTCGGGGAAGTGCAGCACCGGCAATTCGCCGGCGAACACGGCCAGTTCGCTCTCGAGGTTGTCCGCACTGCGCGTGTCGCGGGCGACGACCACCAGCAGGCCGTCGTGGGCCCGGGCCGCCTCGGCCACCTCCAGCGCCCACGAGGAACCATGGGGCACGGCCCAGTAGCGGCGGGTCTTGGCGTTGGCGGGGAGCGGCGGGCGGGGAAGCGCTACAGGCATGAAGTCGGCTTGTCAGCTGCGGGCAAGCCGATGATTGTACTACCCGGGGGCGAAGGGGTTGTGTGGGCCTAGTCGGTGATGTCCGGCTCGAAGAAGCTCCAGCGCACGTCCTTGAATTCCGCCTTGAAGTCGGCCTCGACGATGTTGATCGCCTCGATCATGGCCCTTGCGGTCGGCGCGGGCGCCATTTTGGCCTTGGTCGCCACCATGACGTCCGTGCCCATCTGCAGGGTCAGCAGGTTGTAGACCGAGTCGATTTCGGGGCGTGCGTTGAGGAAGGCGACCATCTCGGCGCGGCGCCTGGGCTCCACGCCCTGGCCGATCAGCAGCGCCTTGACCTCGCGGGCCACGGCGATGGCCACCACGATGAGCAGCACGCCGATGGCAATGGTGCCAATCGCGTCGTACACCAGGTTGCCTGTGAGGATGGTGGCGACCACGGCGAGCATGGCCAGGCACAGGCCGATCAGGGCAGCGAGGTCTTCACCGAAGATCACCAGCAACTCACTGGCGCGGGTCTCGCGGAACCACTGCCAGAGGCTGCGGCCGTCGCGCGCCTTGTTCACTTCCTGCATGCAGCCATGCATGGAAATGCCCTCGGTGACGATGGAGAAGGCGAGGACGCCAACGGCGAGCCAGGGCCACTTCAGCGGCTCCGGGTTGGTCAGCTTATGCACGCCCTCGTAAAGCGAGAACATGCCGCCGACGCTGAAAAGCAGGATGGCGACGAGGAACGACCAGAAGTACAGCGCGCGTCCCCAGCCTAGCGGGTAATCCGGTGAGGGCGGACGCTTGGCCTGCTTCATGCCGAGCAGGAGCAAGCCCTGGTTGCCGCAGTCGGCCGCCGAGTGGACGGCTTCGGCAAGCATGGCGCCCGAGCCGGTGAACAGCGCGGCCACCAGCTTGGCGACGAAAATGGCGAAGTTGGCTCCGAGCGCGAGGAAAATGGCGCGCTTCGAATCGGCGTGTCCCGACATGTGATTCCCTGTCCCGGTGATCGATCGAAAGATCTTACCGTATGACGCCGACACCCACGCCAAAGCTCACGTTCGGATGGCCACCGGACATTTCCTTGGCCGTCCATACGTGCGACTGGTTCACCGTGACCAGCGGGAAGGTGTAGTTGGCCTGGCCCACATTGCTCGCCCGCGTTCCATTGATACGGCCCGCCACGGTCACAAGGCCACCGGCCGGGTAGTCGAGGCTTTCGACATAACCCGGCATGGCTGCGATGAAACGACCGTTACCGGTGTCGTTGGATTGCGGACGCTGCGAGCCGTCGAGCGGATAGGCCAGGATCTCGATTTCGCTGTGGTCGGCGAAGTTATTCACCTTCACGATGCGTCCGCCCCAGATCACATCGGACGTGCCGTAGCGTTCCGGTTCGCGTGCCACCTGGGCGGGTGGCACGGCGACGTTGTTCGCCGTGGGCTTGTAGATCGGCGCAGGTGCACAGGCGGCAAGAGCCAGCGTGAGCAGGGCGGCAGGGACGGCTAGACGAACGACGGTCGGGCGCATGGGTCAGCTCCTGGCAGGTAGCTGAACTTTAGCGCCGGCGGACTGAACGGGGTGAGTGCGGACCGTGGGGAGCTTCTTCATCCTTGGAGTCTTCGACCAGCCAGGTCAGCCGGTATTCGGATTCGCCCGGCTTGCCGAGCAGCTTTGGCAGCAGGCGCAGCGAGTCGCGGATCGTTTCATCGAGCTTCCACGGGGCATTCACGATCGCGATGCCGGTGCCGTTAAGCGTGAGCGGCGAGTTGTCCGGGCGCAGCAGCAGCTCGGCGACGAGCACGCGCTTGGCACCGCATTTGGTCAGCCAGCGATGGAACGGCTGGACATGGCTGCGGACCTTGATCGGATACCAGACGGCGTACATTCCGGTCGGCCACTTCTCGAGCGCAGCCTTGAGGGTTTTCTCAATGATGCGGAACTCGGCTTCCTGGGCTTCGAAGGGCGGGTCGATCAGGACGAGGCCGCGCTTTTCCTTCGGCGGAACGAAGGCCTTGAGTGCTTCGTAACCATCGCGTTCGTGCACGTGGATGCGCTTGTCGTGATGGAACAGCTGGCGCAGGGCACTGGATTCGTCGTTGCGCGTATCGACCATCTGCGCGCTGTCGTTCTCGCGCATGAGGTGCGCGGCGAACCACGGCGAGCCCGGGTAGTAGCGCAGCGTGTCGTCACCCGGATTGCAGGCGCGGACGATTTCCAGCCACTTCCACAGCAGCGGTGGCAGGCCCGTAGCCGTCTTGAGGACGTTGAAGCCTTCGTCGGCTTCGCCGGTCTTGCGGGCTTCGTTGCCGCGCAGGTCGTAACGGCCGCTGCCGGCATGGGTGTCGATATAGCAGAAGGGCGAGGCCTTCTGCTTCAGCGAGTCGAGCAGGGCCACGAGCACCATGTGCTTGAGGACATCGGCAAAGTTGCCGGCATGGTACGCGTGGCGATAATTCATCGCGGGAGTATAGCGGGGCGGGGCGGCCGGCAGGTCCTGTGGGAGCTCCGTGGGGCTGTTGTGGTGGCTCTTGTGGGAGCCGATTCATCGGCGATGCTCTGCCGCGAGCACCCATCGCCGCTGAAGCGGCTCCCACAGATCGCCGCTGAAGCGGCTCCCACAGATCGCCGCTGAAGCGGCTCCCACAGGAGAAGCGCTTAGTAGGCGAAGGTGACGCGCTTTTTGGCGGCGTCGCCCTTTTCGATCCGGTCCAGCACGCCGATGGCGAAATCGGCGGTGGAAATCCGGCTGTGGCCCTCGGCGTTCACCAGCAGCTGCTCCCCGCCAACACGGAAGCTGCCCTTGCGCTCGCCCGGGGCGATTTCCGCGGCAGGGCTGATGTAGGTCCAGTCGATTGGCGCCTTGCTGGCGCGGAATACCTCGAGCGCGGCGATCTGTGAGTTCGCCGACGCTTTCCAGGCCTCCGGAAAGCCCGGATCGTCGATAACGCGCACGCCAGGGGCGGTTTCCAGGCTGCCGGCGCCGCCGACCCAGGCGAATCGGTGCACGCCTGCAGCGGACAGGGCGTCGAGCAGGGAGGTGGCCTGGCGCGGCACGTTGGACGGGTCCGCATGGTCGTTGAGGCTGGCGATAGCGGCCTCGGCACCCGGGAGGGCAGCCGCGTAGGACGACGGCTGGGCCACATCGCCCTGAACGACCGTCAGGCCAGCGTGCTTCGTGGTGAGCTTCGCCGGGTCGCGAACGATGGCTGTGACCGTGTGGCCACGGTTGAGCGCCTCTTCAAGGATCACGTTGCCGATGTTGCCGGTGGCGCCGAACAGGACGATCTTCATGGTGACTAGCCCGTTGCTGGAAAGGATGGGGGCTAGGATGCGCCCCGGGTCGTTCCTGAAATACGCCTTCCGGAGCAATTCATCGTAAAGTAAAACTTTACTATCGAGCCCAGCCCATGGCCTCCGACGTCAACCTCAACCGCCTCAGCGTCTTCGTTGCTCTGGTCCGCGCGGGCTCGTTCACCGCGGCGGCCCAGCAGGTGGGCACCACCAAGGCCATGGTCAGCCAGCACCTGGCAAAACTTGAGGAGGAACTCGGCGTGACCCTGCTCGTGCGCAGCACGCGGAAGATGTCGCTCACCGACGCCGGGGAGCGCTTTCATGAAGATTGCGCCCGCGTCATGGCCGACGCCGAATCCGCTATCGCCCGGCTCGGCGAATGTCGTGACACGCCGATGGGCGTGCTGCGCGTGGCGGCTGCGGGCGACCACGGCCCGACCATCGTCGCGCCGGCACTGGCCGCCTTCGCCGAGCGCTATCCGCAGGTGAGCGTCGAACTCGTGGTCGGCGACGGTATCGTCGACCTCATCGCCGAAAGGTTCGACCTCTCGATCCGCCTGGGATGGCTCCGCGATTCGAGCCTGCGTGCCGCGAAGCTGGCGAGCTTCCGGCAGTGCCTTGTGGCTTCGCCGGCTTACGTTGCGAAACACGGCACGCCGGCAACGCCGGCCGACCTGGCCGCGCACCGTTGGATCACCCTGACCATTCTCTCCGCACCCACGCGCTGGACGTTCACGGACGTCAGAGGCAACGAGCACGCCGTGCAGACGCGAAGCGCGGCCACGGCGAACACCACCCTGGCCGCGTATGGGTTCGTGGCCGCCGGATTGGGTATCTCGGTGCTTCCGGATTACGTGGTGAAGGCAGATCTGGACGCGGGGCGGCTGGTGTCGCTACTGCCCGCGTTCCGGCTTCCGGAGGGAGGCGTGCACGCGGTCTATCCGGGGCGGCAGCCTTCGGTCAAAGTGCGGGCGTTCATCGACCTCCTGCGTGAACGCCTCTCGCTGGAATTTGCGAACTCCCGGTAGGGGTGTACAAGCGTGGGACGCGCTCCCGTGAAACCCTCAGGCCACGAATCAGCGAGGTCCTTGCCATGCGTGGAGTCATTCTATGAAGGCCGCCTGGATTGCCGATGCCGCGGGTGCCGATCTTTCCATTCGCGTGGGTGACACCGAAGCGCCGGCGCACGCCGCCGACCGCGTGCTGGTGAACGTGGATGCCGTCGGCCTGACGTTCGGTGAACCGCACTGGGTCACCAACGGAACCATGGCGCTCCCGGATGGTTCGAAGCGGCCGCTTCCCGTCATCGTGGGTCACGAATTCGCCGGACGCGTTGCTCACGTCGGTGCGGAAACCACTGGTTTTTCCGTAGGCGATCGCGTTGTCGGCCTGATCGACTTCTGGCGCAACGGTGCCGCGGCGGAGCAGGCCAGCGTGCTACCGACGGAAATCACGCGGCTACCCGACGCTGTATCCGCCGTCGAGGCATCGACCCTGCCGATCGGCGCGCTCACCGCATGGCAGGCCTTTTTCGATTTCGCGAAGCTGAAAGCGGGCGACACGGTGCTGATTCACGGTGCGGCCGGCGCGGTCGGCACGTTCGCCATTCAGATCGCCAAAGGCGTGGGCGCGCGCGTTGTTGCCACCGCACGCGGCGCCGACGCGGTCGCTTTGTGTCGCGAACTCGGCGCCGACCTGGCGATCGACACGACAAAGGATCGCTTTGAAGATGTGTCAGGTCCGGTCGATGTCGTTTTCGATACCGTGGGCCGCGACTTGCTGGAACGGAGCTGGTCGTTCGTCAAACCCGGGGCACGCCTCGTCACGATTTCCGGCGAAGCCGAGGATGCACCGTCCCCGGAACGTGCAAAGGCGCTCGGCATCGAGGCCTTCTGGTTCATCGTCAAGCCCGATCCGGAGCAACTGGCGGAAATCGTCCGCTGGGTGGCGGACGGACGCATCACCGTGCAGGTGGATCGCACCTACCGCCTGGGCGAAGCGCGGCAGGCATTCCTCGAGGCGGAATCGCGGGCGAAACGCGGCAAGACGGTGCTTACCGTCTAGCCGCGTTTCGTCGTTCAGCTCATCTGGTCGCCGCGACGCAGGTTGATGTGGAGCGCCGTGGCGACCACCAGCATCGACTCGTCGTCGCTTGAGGACGTGATCCAGCCGGCGGAGACATCGTCATCGGCTTCGCGCGACCACAGCGTGTAACCATGCGGCTTCAGCTGGTCGTAAGCGCGGTTGAAGATTTCCGCCGCGTCGATGTCTTCGTGGTACTCGTCCTCATCCGGATCGCCGTCCCAGTCCATGGTGACGTCCTGGAAGCGTGAGATCAGTTCCTGGAGCGCTTCGACCAGGGCGCGTGTGTCGTCGGCATCCACTTCGAAACTGGAGCGCCAGTCGGTGACCTGCGCGACCAGACGAATCGGGTCTTCGTCACCCTGGTCTTCCACTTCATCGCGGTAAGCGATGAACTGGTGCTTGGCGGCCTCCTCGTCGCCGGGGTTGATCATCAGCAGCAGCTGCCAGACGTGTTTTTCGACCGTGTCCTCGCTGTCGTCATCGTCGTACTCGCGCTCTTCGTAGGATTCGTCGTCGTAGGAATTCATGGGGATTGGCCTGTGGGTCTCGGGCGAATGATCGCACTAATGGGGCAGGGCCGCTCCGGCGAACGCGAATGGACGGCCATTCAAGAAAGTTGACAAACTTGCGACGCGGTGCAACAAATAGCCCTCCAAGCCCTTTCCCAGGCGATCCCCTCACCAGTGAACGCACTCAACCTCAGCGCACATACCTCCCCGATGACGTTCGCGGCCACGCCGCGTTGTTCGGTGGACTGCGCGTGTTGTTGTTGTCGCCTGGCTTGAGTCGGCTTCACGTCCGGCGTTTAACGCCCTGACGTAGATACCGCGGCCCTGCCCGCGGTCCTTCTCCCTCCCTTGTTCTTCCGGTCTCGCCTGATCGGCGTCGCGTTGCGCGTCGCCGGAGCGCGGCCGTCTTCCCACACCCGGCGCCCGGAGGCGTCGGCGTCTCGCCTTGTCCCCAGGGGAATCCACGTCCATGTTCGCTCTCGCACCACGCCGCCGCACGCCGTTGTTCATCGCCGTCTCACTGGTCCTGGCCGCCTCCACGGCACCTGTCCTCGCCCAGGATGCCGCGCCTGCGGACAAGCCCGAATCCGCGAAGACCAGCCAGCTCGACACCGTCATCGTGACCGGTACCCGCAGCACCGAGCGCACCGTATCCAGCTCGCTGCAGCCGATCGACGTGATCACGCCACAGCAGTTGCAACAGAGTGGCGCCACTCAGCTCACGGCCGCGCTGGCCCGGCTGGTGCCTTCGTTGAGCTTCCCGCAGCCGACGACGATCAGCGGGGCGGAAGTCGCCCGGCCAGTGACCCTGCGCGGTCTCAGTCCGGACCAGGTGCTGGTGCTGATCGACGGCAAGCGGCAGCACAGCGGAGCCTTCCTCAACCTGGGTGGCGCGATCGGTCGCGGCTCGAACCCCGTGGACCTCAACGCCATTCCCATCTCGGCGATCGAGCGTATCGAGGTGCTGCGTGACGGACAGTCGGCGCGCTACGGCTCGGACGCTATCGGCGGCGTGATCAACGTCATCCTGAAGAAGGGCGGCGAGGGTGGCCAGGTGACGGCGAAGTTCGGTGGCTACGATGCGGGCGACGGCCTGCAGCGGCAACTGAGCGCGGATACGGGATTCAAGCTGGGCGACAAAGGCTCCATCCACGTCGCGATCGATACGCAGAACAACGATTACACCAATCGCGCCGGCCCCGACCAGACGCCGTCTGCCAAGGGCACGACTTACAACCAGAAGGTCTATCGGCTTGGCGATCCGGGCGTGCAGTCGAACAAAGTGTCCCTGGTCGGGCAGTACGAATTCAGCAAGGCCGCCGAGGTTTATTTTGAAGCGCTTTACCGTCGCGATCGCGACGAAACCGCCAGCCTGTATCGCCACTGCGGTGATTCGACGAACGTGGTTTCCATTTATCCGGAAGGCTATCTGCCGGTCAGCGTTCCCATTGTCAAGGACACCACCCTCACGGCCGGTCTGCGCGGTGAGCTCGGCGACGGTTGGCACTACGACGTCTCGGCCAGCCATGGGTCGAATGAATACGACCAGCGCAGCCAGTCCATCAACGCCGACTGGTACAAGGCCTTCGGCTATACGCCGTTCTTCATCCAGGGTGCCGATTACAAGACCAACCAGCAGGTCGGTAACGTCGACATCAGCAAGGAGTTTTCGCCCTCGTGGCTGGCAAACCCCATCAGCGTGTCGTTCGGCGTGGAGTATCTCCGCCAGGCGTATAAGGTGACGCCAGGCGACGCCGTGTCGCAGTACGGTGCGAACGGCGGCATCACCGGTGACCTGCAGGGCAACTGGCAGCGTCACGACGTCTCCGAATACATCGATCTGGAAACCAACGTGACCGATCGCTTCGCGCTCTCGCTCGCAGGCCGGCACGAAAACTACAGCGACTTCGGTAACACGACTTCGGGCTCGCTGTCCGGTCGCTTCGACTTCACGCCGAAGGTAGCCCTGCGCGGTAGCGTCGGCACCGGCTTCCGCGCGCCGACCCTGGTCCAGCAGCATTACGCCGATATCTCGCAGCAGCTGCAGGACCTCGGCCAGGGGCAGGTGCTGGTTCAGTCCGGCACCTTCCCGGTGGATGCGCAGGCGGCGAGCCTGCTCGGCGCCGAAAAGCTGAAGCCGGAAAAATCACGCAGCGCGACGCTGGGTCTCGTGCTAGAACCGCTCACCGGCTGGAACGTGAGCGTGGATGCGTACTACATCAAGATCACCAACCGGATCAATCTGTCGTCGAACATTCCGGTCAATACGCCGGCGGTCAGTGCCTACCTTGCAGCCAACGGTGTCGACGCCAATTACCAGTCCATTCGCTACTTCACCAATGCGGTCGATACGCGTACACGTGGCCTGGATTTCGTCAGCCAGTACGCCTTCGACTTCGCTAACGGCGATCGCCTCAACACGACGTTGGGCTGGTCGTATAACGAGAACGAAGTGACGAAGGTGAAGCCTAACCCGGCGATCCTCGATGAGCTGGGCGTGGCCGTGCAGCGCGTAGAGCGTCGCGAGCGGCTCGGCCTGCTGGGCGACACCAATCCGCTGACCAAGCTCGATGCCGGCTTCGACTACCTGCACGGACGCTGGGCGGGGCACGCGAATGTGCAGCGTTACGGCAACTACATCGTCTACAGCAATAGTGGCGTCGCGCTCGACCAGAACTTCGCGCATCGGTGGACGCTCGACCTCTCTGCCGACTACAACCTGGACAACTGGACCTTCAGCGCCGGCGCGGACAACGTGACCAATGCACGGCCGGAGCAGGTCAAGTACGCCAACTCGACCAATGGCAACTTCAAGTACAGCCTGTTTTCACCGCTCAGCTGGAACGGACGCTACTACTATGCCAGCGTGACCTACCGGTGGAAGTGATGACGATGAGAGTCTTGTTACCCGCGTTGCTGCTGACACTTGCTTCTGGTGCGTCGGCGCAGACGGCTGTGCCGCCCATTGGGTTCGCCACGGCCGACGTGCCCGCGCAGCGCGAACTGGAGGGACGCGTCGACGCGTCCATCGCCACGGCGGATCTCGACGGCTGGCTGAAGCGCCTTACCTCGGCGCCGAATCAGGTCGGCTCGCCGCATGACAAGGAGAATGCCGACTTCATTGCATCCAGCCTGCGTAGCTGGGGCTGGCAGGTTGCCATCGAGCCCACCCGCGTCCTGGTTGCGTATCCGACAGTCCAGAAGCTCTCGCTTCTGGGTAACGACAACTACGCGGCCGACTTCACCGAACCGGCTATTCCCGGTGACAACGACACGGCGCGCCAGGACGGCGTCTTGCCCGGCATGGAAGCCTATGGTGCGGATGGATCGGTCGATGCGCCGTTGATCTTCGTCAACGAGGGCCTGTCGAAGGACTACGACGAACTCGCACGGACGGGCCAGTCGGTCGAAGGCAAGGTGGTACTGGTGAAGTCGACCGGCGCCGGCCGCTGGGTAAAACCGCGCCTGGCGCAGCAGCACGGTGCGGTCGGCGTGGTGATCTATTCCGATCCCGATGCCGACGGATTCACCAAGGGCGATGTGTACCCGGACGGCGCCTGGCGCACACCGCATACCTTGCAGCGTGGCACGCTCGGCATCGACAGCGTGCTGGACGCAAAGAGCGCAAAGACGTTCCAGGCCAACCGGCATACCGACGACCTGCACCTCCCCGTGGTCACGATCGGTTACGGCGACGCCGAGCATTTCCTGCGTGCTCTCGGCGGTCCTGCCGTGCCTGGCCGCTGGCAGGGTGGCCTGCCGTTGACGTATCACGTGGGCGGGGATGCGAAGGTTCACCTCGAAGTCCGTTCGCCGTGGGAGTGGCGCACGCTCTACAACGTGGTAGGCACCTTGCGTGGCAGCGACCTTCCGGATGAGTGGGTGATTCGTGGCGTGCATCACGATGCCTGGGTGTTCGGTGCCTGGGATCCTCTTGCGGGTACCACTGCCCTGCTGGCCGAGGCGCGGGCCATCGGCGAGGAAGCAAAAGCCGGGCACCGGCCACGACGCACGCTCGCCTTCGCCAGCTGGGACGGCGAGGAGCTCGGCATCCTCGGCTCCAAGGCGTGGACCGATCGCCATGCGACGGAGCTCGCGCACAAGGCCGTGTTCTACCTCAACAACGACACCACCGGCCGCGGCTTCCTCGCCGCCGCGGGCGATCCCTCGCTGGCGAGCCTGGTCGATGGCGTTGCCAGTGACCTGCGCGATCCGGAGACTGGCGCAACGGTGCAGGCACGCCGCCTTGCCAAGCGCGCGGTGGACGCGGCAGGGAAGGGCAAGGATGCCGAGGGATCCATCGTTCCGCAGCGTCTGGGTACGGGCTCGGATTATCTTGCCTTTGCGCACCGTCTCGGTGTGCCGTCGTTGCATGTTCGCTATGGCTACGACCGCGACGGCGACGACGAGAACGTGCCGGTGTACCACTCGCTCTACGACACCTACACGCACTACCAGCGGTTCGGCGATCCCGGCCTTGCCTACGTGAACCTGCTTGCCCGGACGAACGCGCGGCTCGCGCTCCGCGTCGCCAATGCCGACATCCTGCCCTGGCGCTACACGGCGTTCGCGTTGTCGCTGGGCAAGGATATCGACCGACTTGCCGCGGGCTCGGCGGCGGAGCATCGGGATGCCGTACGGCACAACGCCTTGCTCCAGAACGGCACCTATCGTCTCGCAGCGGTGGCGTATCGGCATGAGCAAGCACCTGCGCGTGTCGACGATGCATGGCAGGACATCGATCTCGGCCCGCTGCACGACGCGCAGCGGGACCTTCTGACCGCCGCGGAAGCATACGACCAGGCGGCTACCTCGGCCGGCAAGCTCACGACGAAGCAGGCCGCTGCGGTGAATAAGGCGCTTCGCGATGTCGCGCCTGCGTTCCTGCAGGCAACGGGGCTGCCGCAGCGTCCGTGGTACCGGCACCTTCTTCAGGCACCGGGGCGAAAGGAGGGTGAAGACACGGCGCCGCTCCCGGGCGTTGGCGACGCGATCGACGCGCGGGCCTGGGATCAGGCACGGGATGAAGTTCGCCTCACGGCCGAGGCGACCCGCCGTGCGACGGGTCTGTTGCATCAAGCCACGCACGAACTTACGATCACGCAGGCTCCGCTATAGTCGCGCCACCTGAACCCGTGGAGTGGTGGCATGAGCGACGAATCCCAGACGCCGGCGGCAGCCCGCCGCCACAAGAAAGGCTGGGGGCCGATCCGCTATGCACGCTCCCGGCCGCGCCTGCTCATCGGTGCCATCATCGCCGTCGTTGCCGCTGCCGGCCTGGAGTTCACGGGCCTGCAGCGCAGCGTGGCGCTCTTGCTTGGGTTCGACATCGGGGCGCTCGCGTACCTGCTGATGATCCTGCGCATCTTCCTTCAAGCGAACAAGACGTCCATGCGCCGGCAGGCGCGTATGCAGGATTCCGGTCGCTGGACCACCCTGCTCAGTGGCGTCGCGCTTTCGGCCATCGTGCTCGTCGCGGTGACCACCGAGCTCAATTCGGGTAGCAAGGGTGGGGCGTTCGCGATCGCCGTGGCGGCGACGACGATCATCCTCTCGTGGATGTTCATGAATACGCTGTTCGCCCTGCACTACGCCCACGGCTATTACGGCGATTTCGACGACAAGCACAAAGGCCTGGATTTCCCGGGTGATGAAGATCCCGACTACTGGGACTTCGCGTACTTCTCGTTCACCATCGGCATGACTTTCCAGGTTTCCGACGTGCAGATCACGACGCGTTACCTGCGCCGGATCGGTCTGATGCACAGCGCCATCGCATTCTTCTTCAATGTCTTCATCATCGCGATCAGCGTGAACATCGCGGCCGGCAAGGCGTGAGGTATCAGTGCGCCCGAGGCCGGTGCACGCGCACGCAGAGCAGCACGCTGATCACCAGCGCAATCACGGCGAGGCTTTCGAGCGACGTCGGTAACCGGTGTTCCCAGAGAAAGCCGTAGAGCAGGGCGAACAGCGTCTCGAACAGGATCATCTGGCCGACGAGGGTCAGCGGCAGCAAACGGCTCATCCGGTTCCACAGGCCGTTGCCCAGGATGGACGCGAAGACGGCGATGCCCGTGCTGATGGCGGCGAAGCGCAGCCACGCCGGGCCGTCATGCGTGGCGTCGTCGAGCAGCATGGCGGGCGGGACGAGCAACAAGGCCAGCGCTCCGGTGACCACGCCGGTCAACAGGTTCCAGTCATGGGCGGAGACGTGGTCCAGGCGGGCGAGCCAGCGCGCGTTGATCACCGCATAGGCCGTCCAGGAGGCGAGGGCACCGATGGCGCAAAGCAAGCCGGCGAGACGGTGAGGCTGGGTCTGCAGGTGTGTCCCCGTCATGGCTTGCCAGCCGATGCAGGCGATCGCGACGGCGCTCAGCCATAGCGAGGGCGCCAGTTGGCGCAAGGGCACGGCGCCGGCGGCGCGGCTCCCCACCAGGGTGACGGCGACGGGCAGGAAGCCGATGACCAGGGAGGTCATGGCCACGCCGCCCCATTGCACGGCGCTGGCCAGGAGCACGTAGTAGAGGATGTTGCCGAGCAGGCTCAGGCCGACCAGACCCCGCCAGTGGGCTCGCTGCAGCCACGCGCGGAGCGGCCGCCAGCGGGGTACCAACAGGCAGGCCGAGATCAGCCCGTAGACGAGGTAGCGGCCGGCCGCCAGCTGCAGGGCGGTGAAATCCCGGGCAAGTTCGGGCGCCAGGAACACCAGTCCCCACAGGGCGCCCGCAGCCACGCCAAAGCCGATTCCCAGTCCCAGGCGGGCGCGATCTTCCAAGGGTGACTCCGGCGAAAACGGCAAGGAAGGGGAGTTTACTGCCCAAATTTCTTATTGACGCGACGCCGCAAACGCGGTGTCCTGCGTTTAGCCGTCCATTCGGCACGGTCCGTCCTGGGGCCGGGTAACAAGGGGGAACACCTATGTATACGAAATCGATCGGTCGGGCGACGACGTTCGCCTTGCTCATGGCTCTCGCCGCGGGTCCGGCCGCCGCCCGTTCGGCGGACGACACCCCGCCGGATACCCTCTGCACGGTGATCGGCACCGCCTCCCGCTATATCGGCACCACGGTGACCGTCCGCGGTGTGGCGACGTCGGCCGGCAAGGTCACCACGCTGTCGGACGACCAGTGCAAGGGCAGCGTCAGCCTCAACGTCAGCGATGACCAGAGCGGTCGAAAGCGCGACGTCTCATCGTTCAAGCGTGCCGTCGCATCCAGCGGTGCACGTGCCAACGCCACGGTGTCCGGCCGCTTCCGCGCGGCGGACGGCGCGACGTCGGCGTACACGATCGACGTCTACAGCGTGAAGGACGTCGTCAACCTCCCGGACGGCGGCGGCTAAACCCGCGTTCGCACCCAGCCCTTCGCCGTGGCCTCCATGCGCTCGGTGAGGTTGATCCGGGCCAGGAATACCTCGTCGTGCGACGCGACGACGAGGGCGCCTGCATACGCGCAAAGCACGGCCTCGAGGGCCTGCAACGCGGGAAGATCGAGATGGTTGCCTGGCTCGTCCAGGAGAAGCAGCTGCGCTGGCGGGTCGGCGTGGATCGCCATCGCCAGGGCGGTAACCAGGCGCTGGCCGCCACTGAGCTGGCCCGAGGGCAGGTTGACCGAACGCGCATCGATGCCGACCTGCGCGAGCAAGGTGCGAATGTCGCCCTCGTTGCGTTCCACTGCGACGCGACGTAGCAATTCGAGCGGGGACAAGGTGGGCTCCACGGCGGCGAGTTGCTGGTCGAGGTAGGCGACCGGCGTCCACGCCTTGCGTTGGCCCTCGGGCGGCGGGAGCGTACCTGCCAGCGTACGCAGTAACGTCGACTTGCCGGAGCCGTTTGGCCCGACGAGGCCGATGCGTTGGCCTGCGGTGATCGCGAGATCGACCTTCTCCCCGGTGCCTTCCGGATAGGCGAGCCTCACACCCTCCAGGCTGGCAACGCGAAACGGGGAGTGGCCGCTGGTCGCGGCGATTCGCATGATGGGCATCGCCTGTTCATCCACGCGTCTCGACGCCTCGGCTACACGCTCTCCGAGCGAGGCGCGCTGCGCTTGCTGTCGCTCGCGCAGGTGTCCGGCGGTGATCTCGCTCCGCTCTTTCTGCCGGCCTAACAGAATGGGGGCCTGGTTGGCATCGCGCGCGCCGCGATGCCCACGTGCCTCCCGGCGATCGGCGCGTTCACGCTGTGCGCGGAGGGCGTATTCCAGGCGGTCGCGCTCCGTTTTTCTCCGTTCCAGCTCTCGTTCGGCGTCGGCACGTTCCTGCTCGCTGCGTAGGGCGTAGAGGTCGTAATTACTACCGTAGGAACGTAGGCCGAGCGTTGAAAGCTCGACGATGCGTTCCATCTGTCCGAGTAGCTCGCGATCGTGGCTGACCACGATGAGGCCGCCTCGCCAGTGCGCCAGTTGCTCGATCAGCGACCGCCGCGCGTTTCGGTCGAGGTGATTGGTTGGTTCGTCGAAGATGAGGAAGTCAGCTTCGCTGAGAAGGGCGCCGGCGAATGCCACGCGTGCGGCTTCGCCGCCGCTCAGCCGGTGCGCTGGCGAGTCGACATCGAGATAACCCAGTCCCTGTGCTTGCAAGGCCTGCTCGAGATCGTGGCGGATGGTCCAGCGCGCACCGACGATGTCGAAGTCGGCTGCGTCGACGCTGCCCGCTTCGATGCGTGCGATCGCTTCCACGATGTCTGCCACGCCCGCCGCGGCGGCAACCGTGGCATTGCGGTCGCGGACGGGCTCCTGGGCGAGGTAGTGCGCCGTGCCTTGCCGCGTCACATGCCCCGACGAAGTCGGCCATGATCCGGCGAGCACGCGTGCAAGCACGCTCTTGCCGACACCGTTACGGCCGACAAGGCCGGTATGCCGGAGGTCGAAGGTTTCGTTGAGTCCGGAGAAAAGCCGGCGGCCATCCGGCAACAGGCACGAGACCCCGTGAAGGGTGAGGCTTGGGTTCGTCATACGATTTCCAGGAATGCGAAGAACTCACCCTGCAGGCAGGGCAACTGAGTCTTTCCGTCGGGAAGACGGGGCATTACTGGCGCATCGGGCGAACACCTCTCGTGTTAAATAACGTCGCGGATTATAGCCGGAATGTAGGAGCCGATTCATCGGCGAAAAGCCAACGGAGCGGGGAGGCTGTAAGGCCTATCGCCGATGAATCGGCTCCCACAGTTAGAGCATCGCCGATGAATCGGCTCCCACAGTTAGAGCATCGCCGATGAATCGGCTCCTACAGGTAGAGCATCGCCGATGAATCGGCTTCTAACTAGCGGGCGCGACCAGCGAGGCCAGGTAGGGGGCGGTGCGGCTTTCCTTTGAGCGTGCTACCTCGGCCGGCGTGCCTGCGGCGACGATATTGCCGCCTTCATTGCCGGCGCCGGGCCCTACGTCGATCACCCAGTCGCTGCCAGCCACCACGCGCATTTCGTGTTCGACGACGATTACCGTATTACCGGCATCAACCAGACCCTGCAACTGGGCGACCAGCTTGTCGACGTCCGACGGGTGCAGTCCCGTGGTGGGTTCGTCCAGCACGTAGACGCTACTGCCACGCTGGGCGCGTTGCAGTTCGGTGGCGAGTTTGATCCGCTGCGCCTCACCGCCTGAGAGTTCAGTGGCCGGCTGGCCCAGTCGGAGGTAGCCCAGGCCGATGTCGCGCAGGAGCAGCAGCGACTTCAGCACGTTGGCCTCGTCGGCAAAGAAGACACATGCCTCCTCCACGGTCATGCCGAGTACCTCGGCAATGGTCTTGTCGTTCCAGCGGATGGCCAGGGTCTGCTCGTTGTAGCGCGCACCGTGGCAGGTAGGGCAGGGTGCATAGACGCTCGGCATGAAGAGCAGTTCGACGCTGACGAAACCCTCACCCTCACACGTTTCGCATCGGCCTTTGGCGACGTTGAACGAGAAGCGCCCGGCATCGTAGCGTTTGGCCTTTGCGGCTTTGGTCGCAGCAAAGAGCTTGCGCACGTGATCGAACAAGCCGGTGTATGTCGCGAGGTTCGAGCGCGGGGTGCGTCCGATCGGCTTCTGGTCCACCTGGACCAGACGTTTGATCGCGTCGGCACCCGAGTGGATGTGTCCGGACGTCTTCGCTATGACGTTGGGTTCCAGATCATCACCTTCGTCTTCCACGACGCGTGGTTCGTGTCCTAGATGCTCGCCAAGGAGTTCCACCAGCGCCTGGCTCACCAGGCTCGACTTACCGGACCCGGAAATGCCGGTCACCGAGGTGAATACGCCCAGCGGGAACCGCGCGGTCAGCCGGTTGAGGTTGTTCCGCGTGACATTGCGCAACTCCATCCAGCCACTCGGTTCGCGTGCCGTGCGTGGTGTCAACTGTTCGCTACCGAACAGGTAGCGTGCCGTATGCGACGCGGCGACATCGACCAGTCCAGCGGGCGGCCCACTGTAAAGAATCTCGCCGCCACGCTCGCCCGCATCCGGCCCCACATCGACCAACCAGTCGGCGCGACGCATCATGTCGAGGTCGTGCTCGACGACGAAGATGGAATTGCCCGATGCCTTCAACTGCCCAAGCGCGGCGAACAAGGCTTCGCCATCGGCAGGATGGAGTCCGGCGGATGGCTCGTCGAGCACATAGACCACACCGAACAGATTGCTGCGTATCTGCGTCGCAAGGCGCAGGCGTTGTAGCTCACCCGGGGAGAGGGTAGGGCTGCTGCGGTCCATCGACAGGTAACCCAAGCCAAGCGACTGCAACGTTCCGATGCGCGCCACGAGATCCTGCGCGATGCGTTGCGCGGCAATGCGCTTTTCTTCGGAAAGATTCGGCGTACGGCGCACGTCCGACGAGCCGTCGTGTCCAAGGCCACCCGCTGCGACGCGGCGCGCGATATCGCGTTTCCCCGCAGCGCGGCTTTGCGTCGCCTTGCCGGTGGTGGCAAGTTCGTCGAAGCGCCCTTCGGCAGCAGGCCGCAGGGTGGCGACGAGCTCGTCGAAAGACATGGCGGACAGTGCACCAATGTCGACCCCGGCAAACGTCACGGAGAGCGCTTCGCGCTTGAGGCGCTTGCCATCGCAAACCGGACACAGGCTGCCGATCATGAAACGCGATACGCGCTTCTTCATCAGGGGGCTCTGCGTCGTGGTGAAGGTGTGCAGCACGTAGCGACGGGCACCCATATAGGTGCCCATGTAGTTCGGCTCGGTCTTGCGCTTCAATGCCGCGCGTGTTTCGGCAGGGGTAAACCCGGCATAGACCGGGGCAACGGGCTGCTCTTCCGTGAACAGGATCCAGTCACGCTGCTTCTTCGGCAGATCGCGCCACGGGATGTCCACGTCGTACCCCAGCGTGACCAGGATGTCGCGCAGGTTCTGCCCATGCCACGCCGGTGGCCAGGAAGCAATGGCGCGCTCACGAATGGTCAGCGAAGGATCGGGGACCATGGTCTGCTCGGTCACCTCGTACACCTTGCCCAGGCCATGACAGTTCGGGCACGCGCCTTGCGGCGTATTCGGTGAGAAGTCCTCGGCGAAGAGCATCGGTTGCTTCGCCGGGTAGTTGCCGGCACGCGAATCAGCATGCGGACCAGGCTGGAGAGGGTGGTGACGCTGCCGACAGACGAGCGTGTACCAGGCGTGCCGCGCTGCTGTTGTAATGCAACGGCAGGCGGAAGGCCTTCGATGTCGTCCACATCCGGCACGCCGACCTGGTCGATCAGCCGGCGGGCATAAGGCGCGACCGATTCGAAGTAGCGACGCTGGGCCTCCGCGTAGAGGGTGCCGAACGCCAGCGAGGACTTGCCGGACCCGGAGACGCCGGAGAAGACGACCAGCGCATCGCGCGGCACGGCAACGTCGATATTCTTCAGGTTGTGCTCGCGGGCGCCGCGAACGCGGACGAAGCCGTTGCCGTGTACGGTGGGGGAGGCCGGTCGTTTTTTCATGGCAGGGATTATCGTCGGAACGGGTGCACGAGCCGTGCATCTTCGCCGTCAATCCGTCATGTTCTTGATGTTATACAGTAACAAGTCAGACAACCTGGATGCTCATGGCCCTCTCCCTGTTTCCCTCTCGTTTCGCCATCGCCGCCGTGGTCGCCATGGCGCTCGCCAGCGGCGCGTTACATGCGCGGGAGCGAACGCCGACACCTCCCGAATTCGAGATCGTCCAGAGCGTGCCCGAAGCGACGATGTATGGCGAAGACGGCGTCCGTCGAACGCAAACGGTGTGGCTGGAGATGATCCGCGGCGCCACGAACAGCATCGATATCGCCGCCTTCTACATCGCCGATAAACCCGGCAGTCAGTTGTCGCCCGTACTGGACGCACTCGCGGATCGCGCTAAAGCGGGGGTCAAGGTTCGCATCCTCGTCGACCAGACCTTCCTGGCGGAGAACCACGAAAGTGTCGACCGCTTCCGTGCGCTGCCAGGCTTCGAGATCCGCGTCCTGCCGGTCAAAACGCTGACGGGCGGGGTGCTGCATGCCAAGTACATGGTGGTCGACGGCTCGGAAGTGTTCGTCGGCAGCCAGAACTGGGACTGGCGGGCGCTGAGTGACATCCACGAAATCGGCGCTCGTATTCGTAACCGCCGCTTCGCCCAGACCTTCGACGCGACCTTCGATTTCGACTGGCAACTCGCTGGCGACGCCGCGTCGCCGCGACCGAAGGGAGCCTCCACCGCGCTCAACTTCGCGCCGGTCACGGTGATGGACCCGGAGGTCCTCAACGCGCGGGACGATGGTCGCCTGCTGGTCTTTCCGGCGTTCAGCCCTGCCTCGCTGATGCCTGGATGGGTTACCGCCGAGGAGCCCGCGCTGGTCGATCTGATCAAAAGCGCGCAGCACATCGTCCGGGTGCAGGTGATGACGTTGTCGGCGCTGCGCGGTTACGGCGAGACAGGCTGGTGGGCGCCGGTGGATACAGCACTGCGCGATGCCGCAGCGCGCGGGGTCGAGGTGCACATCATCGTCGCCGACTGGGCGTTGCACGAGCCGATGCAGGGCTACCTGAAAAGCCTCAGCCTGATGCCGCACATCACGGTGAAGTTCAGTCGCGTTCCGCCGTCACCGTCGGGCTTTATTCCCTACGCCCGCGTCGAGCACGCCAAGTACGCGGTGATCGACGATCGCAGTGTCTTCATCGGTACCGGCAACTGGGAATCGAGTTACTTCCACACGTCGGTGGATGCCTCGGTATTCGTGCGTGGGGCGGGCCCCGCCGGGACGATGACGCGCATCTTCGAGCGTGACTGGTCCGGCCCGTATGTCACCACGCTCGAAGCGGGCAAGACGTACGTCGAAGCGAAAACCCACTGATAAAGGACTGGCGCATGCCCAGGGTTCTCGTGTACGTTATGTTATAACATACATGAGTTGAGCGGCGCATGAAATTACGAGTCGGTCCGTCACTGGTTGCCCTTACCTTCGCTGTCGCGGCGGGGGGCGTGCACGCTGAGCAACGACACCTTGGTCCACACGTACACGGTCAGGCGACCCTCCAGCTTTCCGTGGAGGGTCCGGTCATGGACGTTGGCCTCAGCATTCCGGGCCACGACGCCGTGGGCTTCGAGCATCCGCCTTCCACTCCCGACCAGACGCTTACGCTCGCCCATGCGAAGCAGGTGCTTCTGACCGGCACGTGGCTCGTGCCCGCCGCCGCCGCCGGATGCGTTGCCCCGCCCGCTACCGTCGTTGCCGACGGCTTCGACGCGAATGCAAAGCCGGGCGGTCATGGCGATTTCGATGTGACGGCCCGGTTCACCTGCGCCAGTCCCGCGCGCCTCGGCTCCCTCGAAGTCGGCCTGTTCACGGCCTTTCCGACCTTGCAGCGCGTGGTGGTCGATATCGTGACCGCAAGCGGTGCCACCGAGCAGGTCCTCGACCGGCCGATGACACACGTGACGCTGTCCCCATGATTCCGTATGGCGAGGTTTCCCTGGTGTCGTGCAGGGCGTTGCAGTTCGCATGGCCCGGCTCGGACGCGACGTTGACGATGGACGATTTCGCTGTCGCACCGGGCGAGCGCATGTTTCTTTGTGGGCCAAGCGGCAGCGGCAAAAGCACGCTGCTGGGTTTGCTTTCCGGCGTGTTGCGCGCGACTAGCGGGGAGGTCACCGTGCTTGGCGTGCCGCTGTCCACGCTGTCGGCGTCGCAACGCGATCGCCTCCGCGCCGAAGAGATCGGCTACATCTTTCAGCAGTTCAACCTGTTGCCATTCCTTAGTCCGGTCGAGAACGTCCTGCTGGGTTGCGCGTGGTCGACGGCCCGCGCGAAACGCGCGGGCGCCACTCGTCAGGAACAGCGTAGCGAAGCCACGCGTCTTCTGGATGCCCTCGGCCTGGTGCCCCAGCTTGTCGAACGCACGGCGACCGGGAACCTGAGCGTCGGTCAGCAACAACGCGTGGCGGCGGCGCGGGCGCTCATCGGTGGGCCGCCGCTGCTTGTCGCCGACGAGCCGACCTCGGCACTCGACGCCGACAATCGCGATGCCTTCCTCCGCCTCCTGCTTGCCGAATGCACACGACACGGCACGGGGGTGGTTTTCGTGAGCCACGACATGAACCTTGCGCGGCATTTCGATCGCGCCGTGGCACTTGGCGACTTCCCGCCTGCACAGATGGTGGCCTGACCATGAACCTCGTTTCTCTCGCATGGAAGAGCCTTCGCCAACGCCGGACCGGTGTCGTGCTGACGGTCATCACCATTGCGCTCAGCGTTTTTCTTCTTCTCGGTGTGGAGCGTGTTCGTGTCGACGCCCGGCGTGGATTCTCCAGCACCGTCTCGGGAACGGATCTTGTCGTGGGCGCCCGCTCGGGACCGGTGAACCTTCTGCTGTATGCCATCTTTCATGTGGGAGAAGCGACCAACAACATCACATGGAAGACGTACCAGGACATCCGGGCGATGCCGGAAGTGGCCTGGACCGTGCCGCTCTCCCTCGGTGATTCACACCGCGGCTTTCGTGTGGTCGGTACGACCACCGATTTCTTCTCCCACTACCACTACGGCGCGAAACAGGCTCTGTCGTTCACCAGCGGCGCTGAGTTCTCCGACCTCTACGACGCGGTTATCGGCGCGGAAGTTGCCCGGCAGCTGCATTACACCGTCGGCGACAGCATCGTGCTGGCGCACGGCCTCGGTGGCCCGGCCACGGCGATGCATGCGGACAAGCCGTTTCGCATCAAGGGCATCCTCGCGCCGACAGGCACGCCGGTGGACGCCACGATCGCGGTGAGCCTGGAAGCGATCGAAGCCATCCACGTCGACTGGCGGGGCGGCATGCGACTGCCGGGGATGGAAGCAAGCGCGGAGAGCACTCGCCATATGGACCTCACGCCAAAAGCGATCACGGCCTGCCTGGTGGGACTGAAGTCGAGGCTGTCGTCGTTCGCGGTGCAGCAGGCCATCAACGAGTATCCGGATGAAGCGTTGCTTGCGGTGCTCCCCGGTGTGGCCCTGGGCGAGCTCTGGCACCTCATCGGCACAGCCGAGAATGCGCTTCGGGCCGTGAGCGCAATGGTCGTCCTGGTAGGTATGTCCGGCATGCTCACCGCATTGCTTGCGATGCTCAACGAACGTCGCCGTGAGATGGCCATCCTCAGGGCAGTCGGCGCGTCGGCCCGCACTGTCTTCGCGTTGCTGGTGATCGAGAGCACGTTGTTGACGACGGTCGGCGCGCTTATCGGCTGCCTGCTGCTGTTTGCCGTGATCGTTCTCGGACACGACTACCTGCTGGCGCAGGCGGGTCTCGTGCTGGAGCTGGCGCCGTCGCCCACGGAAGCCTGGCTGCTTGTCGCCGTCATCGCCCTGGGCATGCTCGCCGGTGCGATTCCCGGCTGGATCGCCTACCGGCGCTCCCTGATCGATGGCTTGCAGGTGCGGCTATGAGCTATCTCTCCATCCGTCGCCACCTGGCTGCCGTATTCGTGTTGGCTGGCATGGTCTCGGGGTGTGCGGGCCCTTCCGGTAACGATGCCGCGCAGGCACCGGCCACCTCGGGGACAAGCGCGCTCGCGCAAGCCCAGGCCGAAGCGGATGCCGGTCGTGCGCGCCGCGCGTCGGCGGGTGCGGCCGGTATTGCTGCAGCCAATGCGTACGGCGTCTCGCGCGGCGTGGCGAAGGCAGCGCCGGCCCCAGGATCCGACTTGCTGGGTCTTCCCGACGAGAACGGCTTCTCGGACCTGGACTGGACGAAGATGGTGCCACCGGAGGATTTCAAGGCGCTCGAGAACGCGCCGCCCGTGCTTCACGTCGGCAACCAGCGCATGAAGCAGATCGGCACCTTGCATACCGTCGACGCGCTCAATGGCGCGAAGGTGCGGTTGTCAGGCTACGTCGTTCCGCTCGAATCGGACGGCGAGGGGAACATGGTGGAGTTCTTCTTCGTCCCGTTTTATGGCGCGTGCATCCACGTACCTCCGCCGCCGCCGAACATGCTTATCCATGTGAAGCTGGCCCACGGTATTCCCACGCCAAGCCTCTATGACCCACTCACGCTCAAAGGCGTGCTCCATACACAGGTCACCGAGAACGCGCTGGCGTCCTCTGCGTATGCCGTGGACAACGGCACGCTGGAGGCTTACAGCGACACGGACGACGAAAGGCTTCGGCGTGCGTTCGAATAGGTCCAACGCATTACTCATCGGCGCGGGCGCGCTGACCGTCCTCGCGGCTGTCTTCATCGCGAGGCCGCCGGTGAGCGACGAAAGGCACGTGAACACTCCCAGTCGAGCGGGCCACGAGGCAGCCGCGGAAGAGGGCACGACGTCGATCACGGTGCCGGTTGTGGAAGCGGGGAACGCCCTGGCCAACATCGGCATGGCGCTGTCGGCCACGCCAGAGGCGGCGAACGACGTCGTTTTCCTCGCCGCGGCAACCGCCTACGGGCGCTGCGAGCCCGCGCATGCCCACGAGTTCGGTGTCATGGCGGCGCGCGCCCGGTTGCCGATATTGGCCGGACTGACCAGCGTGCTTGGACCCCATAGCGGCAGTCGCGCGGAGTTGCTTGCAGGTATCCGTGAAGTAGCCGGGCGTTTACCCTGCAGTGGCCCGGTCACGCTGGCGATCGGGCCGTTCCGCCAGCGAGTGGATATCCATGCCTATGCTGCCGCGTTTCCCGATAGTTACTTCGAGCCGGACCTGGCATCGGCGTCGACGGAGTTCGCTGGCCGCTCCCTGGCTGACCGCGCCAACGACTCATGCAACGGCGTCGCCTATGCCGTCCTCCCGCTCGATGCGCCCCGTGCCTGGCAGTGCACGGCCTTGCGTGCCGAAACGCGCAGGCACATCGCTTCCCTTTGTGGTGAAAACGCGGAGGCCTCTGCCCAGCAGATACGCGATGCCGTGACGCGACTTCCCTCGACCTGCCAGTGATCCCTCCGCAGCCCGTTCAACACCAGGAAACCCTTCATTGAACCTGATCACGACCCTCTCCCGCTCCGTGCTCGCCGTTGCGCTCACGTTAGCCCTCGCATCCCCGGTCCAGGCTGATACGCCCCCGAAGGGAACCTACGCTGCTTTGCCGAGCGAGACGCCCGAGCACTTCAAACCGGTGCACGATGCGTTCGACTACGAAGCGCGAGACGTGATGATTCCGATGCGCGATGGCGTGAAGCTGCATACGGTCATCCTGGTTCCGAAGGGCGCGAAGGGGGCCGGCATCCTCTTCACGCGCACGCCGTACAACGCGACCGAGATGACCAGCGCGGTCGAGAGCGGACATCTTGGCGTTTCCGTGAGCCACGATGACGATGCGAGCGATGTCCTCATCCAGGACGGTTACATTCGTGTCGTCCAGGACGTTCGTGGCAAGTATGGCTCCGAAGGCGATTACGTCATGAACCGGCCGCTCCACGGTCCGCTCAACCCGACGCCGGTCGACGACTCCACCGATGCCTACGACACCATCGACTGGCTGGTGAAGCATGTGCCCGAGAGCAACGGCCGCGTCGCCATCCTGGGTATTTCCTACGATGGTTTCGAACCGCTGATGGCGATCATCCATCCGCACCCCGCGCTCAAGGCCGCCGTGCCGATGAACCCGATGGTTGACGGCTGGATGGGCGACGACTGGTTCCACCACGGCGCCTTCCGCCAGCAGAACCTGGAATACATCTACGAACAGACGGCGTCGCGGAAGAACACGATCAAGTGGTGGTCGAACTACGCCGACGATTACCAGTTCTTCCTCGAGGGTGTTTCGGCCGGTGCCGTTGCCAAGGCATACGGCATGCAACAGCTCGGCTTCTGGAACAAGGTCGCCCAGCATCCTTCTTACGATGCGTTCTGGCGCGACCAGGCCGTCGACAAGGTACTCGGCAACGAGCCCGTATCGGTGCCGACCATGCTTGTCGCCAGCCTCTGGGACCAGGAAGACATTTATGGTGCCTTTGCCGTTTACCGCGCGATGAAGCCGCGTGACACCGACCAGCGGCTGTTCCTCGCCATCGGTCCCTGGTTCCACGGCCAGGAAGTCGGAGACGGCAGCAGCCTGGGCGCGGTCCGTTTCGGCAGCGACACCAGCCTCTACTTCCGCCAGCACATCCTGCGGCCGTTCCTTGCCCATTATCTCAAGGATGCACCGGAGGTCCCCGCGCCAGTGAACGCGTACGTCACCGGCGAGAATGCCTGGGTCAAGGCCAAGGCGTGGCCGGAGACGAACGAGGCTTCCACATCGCTCGACATACACCCGGATGCGAACGGCAAGCTGCAACTCGGACCCGCAGCGCAGAGTGGCTCCGACACCTTCGTGTCCGATCCGGCGCATCCCGTGCCGTACCGGCCCCGGCCGGTCGGACCGATGGCCGGCAAGGGCTGGCAGCACTGGCTGACCGATGACCAGCGCGCGGCCGCGACCCGCCCGGATGTGCTGACCTATACGAGCGCGGTACTCACCGAGCCACTGCGTATCAGCGGCCAGCCGCAGGTGCATCTGGTGGCGAGCACATCGGGTACGGACAGCGACTGGGTGGTGAAGCTCATCGATGTTTATCCCGATCAGGTTCCCGAGCAACCGGAGATGGGCGGCTACGAACTGGGTATCGCCATGGATATCTTCCGGGGCCGTTATCGCACCGGATTCGACAAGCCGATGGCGCTGACCGCGGGTTCGCCGCTTCCGTACGATTTCAGCCTGCCCAATGCGAACCACGTGTTCCTGCCGGGGCATCGGGTCATGGTGCAGATCCAGTCGAGCTGGTTCCCTCTCTACGACCGCAATCCGCAGACCTTCGTGCCGAACATCTTCTTCGCAACGCCCGCCGACTATCAGCCCGCGACACAACATGTGATGCGCGGTGGCGCCGACGCGACCTTCATCACGCTTCCCGTCGTCAAGACGTCCTGAGTCGAGCGGCACCTCGTCTTCCATCAACCGGACCCCGCTCTTGATTACCCCTATGTACGAAGTGTTGCTGGCCGCCTGCTTCCTGGGTGCCACCTCGCTTGTTTCGCGCCTTGTCGTCTGGTTGCCCGGTAGTGTGTTGTCGTCTTCGTTGGTGTGGTTGCAGTCGTTGGCCGTGGGGCTTCTGGTTGGCGACGCCCTGTTGCATGTCCTACCCGAGGCGCTGGAAACAGGGCAGCCCTTCGAGCAAGCCATGCTTGCGCTGGCGGCGGGTGCTGTCGCGCTGGTCGTCGTCGAGAGCTGGATCCGGCGGGGTCCTGTCGTGTCGCCGGGTGACGTGGCGCAGCGCACGCCGTTCGCACGCATGAACCTCGCGGGTGACTTCCTGCATCACGTGGTCGACGGGGTAATCGTGGCCGCCGCCTTCCTTGGTGGGGAGGCGGCCGGCATCGCCGTCATGCTGGCGATTGCCCTGCACGAGATACCGCGCGAACTCAGCAGCGCCAGTGTGCTGGTCGCCGGTGGGTATCCGCCGAAGCGGGCCTTCCTGCTCTCGGTACTGATGGCCCTTGGCGTACCGGCGGGAGCCCTGGTGATGCATCTGGTGCCTCTATCCGGCATGGGCCTCGGTCTGGCCCTGGCGGCTGCGGCGGGCACCGTGCTCTACGTCGCGCTGGCGGACATCCTCCCCGGGATATGGGGAAGGTTGGCACCTCACCAGCGCGCGGCACCTGCCATCGGCATGTGTGCCGGCTTGCTGGTCATGTGGCTGGCGGCGCGGATGGAGCATGCGTAGGCGGGTCACGCTTCCGGCGGGACGACCGTCTCGATCAGGCCCGTGGTGACGTCGTAAACCAGGCCGGAGATCGTGAAGTTGTTGCCGACGACGGGGTGGGCCCGAAGCGCGGCTACATCGATGGCGACGGCCTTGTACGGATCGGTAATCGCCTTGGTGTCGAGCTGCTCCAGCGGCACGCCCATGTACGGGGCAAGCAGTTCCGGCGCGTGGTGGTAGCAACCGTTGATGCCGCACTGGGTGTGCTGGAGCACGACCAGGTTCCAGTCCTTGTTCACCTCCACGCCGCCGGCCTTGGAAACGGTCGCCAGGATCTTCAGGGTTTCGAACAGCGATGGATTCACGCGGCCGCCGACATTGCGGATGATCGCCGCCTCGCCCGGTTGCAGTTTCAGGATATCCAGCGGATCGACACGCGGGTCGACGCAGCCGAGGATCAGCGTTTTCAGCGTCGGGATGATCTTCAGCTCCTGATGAAAACCGTGCTGGGCAAACTCGGCGTTGCGTTGGACGAACTGGCTGATGACGTTCATGACGACCTCGATGCAAGAAGGGAGAAGGGGATCACTGGGCGTTGAGCTGGTCGGCATGCAGGCGGGCGAATTCGCCCACGGTCATCGAACGGCGACCGGTGATCAGTTCGACGTTGTTGTCCGCACCGGCCATGTGGCCGTGCTGGTAGTCGACCATGGCGCCACTGAGACGCTGGACGATGTAAGCGGGCACACCCATGGCCGTGATCGACTCGGCGTATTCTTCGACGGGAAGATCCTGGAAGACGATCTTGCGACCGAGTGCTTCGGTGAGCTCGGCGGCCATCTGCTCATGGTCCATTTCGACCGGGCCCGAAAGCGGCACGATCTTGCCGACGTAACCGTCCGCGCTCTTCAGCAGCGCGGCGATAGCGCGGCCCTGGTCATCGGCGGCGATCGGTGAGTGGCGACCCTTGCCGACCGGCATGCGCAGCACGCCCTGCTGCAGGTACGGCAGCTGCCAGGGGTAGAGCAGCCATTCGAGGAAGTAGGTCGGGCGCAGGTGGACCACCGGCACGCCGGACCAGTTGAAGACTTCTTCCGAGATATAGGTATCGCGGCAAGAATTGCTGGCGGACTCACGATCTGCCGAGCGCTGCGACAGATTGATCACCGTCTTCACGCCGGTCTCCCTGGCTGCCTGGGCGAAGTTCACCGTGGCGGAAAGCAGGCCCGGAGCGACGGGATAGACGAAGTAAGCGGACTGCACACCCTGCATGGCATCGCGCAGACTGTTCACTTCCTGCAGGTCGCCGAGGACGACTTCGGCACCCAGGGCGGCAAGCGCGGCGGAGCGGTCGTCATGGCGACGGACCATGGCGCGGACGTCGAGGCCAAGGGCAAGCGCCTCGCGGACAGCGGCGCGGCCGGTATCACCGGTGGCGCCCGTGATCAGTACTTTCTTCGACATGACGGCATTCCTGAGATGAGTGGGGGAGGAGGAAGCGTTCTGCGCTTCGACGGGATAAATATCCTCCCGGCCTCTCAGGCCCGGTAGCCGTTGAAACTGGCTAAGACCTATCCCGATCCAGCATGGGCGGCGGGGAAGGGCGTCGCTTGGGGGTTTTCCGGGGGTATTGCGTGTTTGGCGCCGGGCGGAAGGCAGGGCGGCCCGGGAGCCGGGGTTGAAGTGACGTGTTGCAGATGCAACTTAGTCCGTCGCAATCATCAACCATCCAAGGAACCCCTTATGAAAACCGTACTTGTTACTGCCGCCAACGGCGACACCGGCCGCCCCATGGTCGACCTGCTCCTGAAGAAAGACTTCCATGTCCGCGTACTCGTCCGTTCGGACGACGCCCGCGCCCAGCGTCTCCGCGACAAGGGCGTCGAGGTCATCCTCGGCGACATGCTCAGCCTCCGCGATACCCGGCGCGCGATGGAAGGCGTGAACCTGGCTTACTTCTGCTACCCGGTAGCGGAAGGTCTGGTCGAGGCGGCCGTGATCTTTGCGCAGGCCGCAAAGGAGCAGAAAGTCGAACTGATCGCCAACATGTCGCACAAACAATCCCGCCCCTATGCGCGGAGCAAGGCCACGCAGAACCACTGGCTTTCCGAGCAGGTGTTCGACTGGTCGGGCGTACCGTCGGTGCATCTTCGCATCACTTTCTTCATGCAGTGGCTGCTCTACATCGCCCCGCAGATCAAGTACGGCCGGTATGTCATGCCGTACAACAAGGAAAGCCGCTTTGCGCCGATTGCCGGTAGCGATATCGCCCTCATCGTGGCGAATATCTTCTTGAATCCCAGTGAGCACGCAGGGCAGGCTTATGCCTTGCATGGTCCGGTCGAGTACAGCCATGAAGAACTCGCTGCCGAGGTGGGTCGTGTTCTTGGTAAGCCGTTGCCGTTCGAGCACGTCACAGTCTCGACGTTCCTTGAGTTGTTCGGCCTGGAGAACGAGGTCGGCCTTCGTCGTCACTTTGAAGCCGTGACGATCGACCAGCAGGAAGGGCTGCTGGCAGGCACGGATGACGTCGGTACGCGCATCATGGGCCAGCCGCTCATGACCGTGGAAGCGTTCGTCAACGAGTACCGGGAGCAGTTCGTGCTTCCATACGAGACGAAGGCGGCGTAAGTCGTCGCTGGCCAGCCGGCACTGCCTTGACACGGTGCTGCACCTGCAACACCATGGCTCACATGAAGAAAAACGCGGCCCGGCTGGACCCGGCACTCGTCGACGAGATGTACGACGACTGCCTCATGACACGCGCGCGGCTCATCGCGCGCGTGGTCACGAACATGTATGACGGTGAGTTACGGCCCTTTGGAATCAATGCGCCCCAGATGGGCTTGCTCACGATGATCGCCAAACGCGGCCCCATCTGCCGTGCGGACATCGGTCGCCTTCTTCAGCAGGACCGATCGACGCTCACACGAAACATGAAGGTCATCGACGCCGAAGGCTGGATCGAAGAAGTCGACAACCCGGAAGGCGGCCGAGGCCGTCCCATCGTACTCAGCCGCAAAGGCGAGACGATTCTCGTCAAAGCAGCACCTGCATGGCGAACCGCGCAAAAGATGGCCACCAGCCTGATCGGCCGCGAAGGCTCAAAGGCCATGCGCGACATCGGCGACAAACTCCTCGAGTCCGCGTAACCCTGACTGCGCCCTCGACGGCATCGCCGCGACCTCAACGGCATCGCTCTTGTGGGAGCCGATTCATCGGCGAAAGCCCGCCCGCGACATACCCTCCAAGCGACTCAGCCCCGCAAACCCCCCGCCTGCCCCCGCGCATACTGCGCTGGCGACTGCCCCACATGCCGCGAAAACGCCACCGTAAACGTACTGGCCGACCCATACCCCACACGCTCCGCAATCTCCGCGACACGCCCTTCGTTACGACGCAGAAGGTCTTTCGCGATCGCCATGCGCCACGCGAGCAGATACTCCATCGGCGTAACGCCCACCGTGAGGTTGAAGCGCTCGAAGAACGTCGTGCGTGAGAGAGCGGCTGCTTTTGCCAGCTCCACCACCGTCCACGGATACGTGGGGCGGTCATGCAATGCGCGGAGGGCTGCGCCGACGCGCTCGTCTGCGAGACCACGTACGAGACCGGGCGACGCGTTGGTGCCCGCCGTCGATCGAAGCGCCTCGATAAGCACCAGCTCGAGCAAGCGCGTAAGAATGACCTCGCGTGCCGGCCGCTGCTGACGCGATTCCTCGCGCATGAGTTGCAGGAGCGTCGCCAGTCGCGGTTCGCCACGCACGTGCACGAACTGTGGGAGCAGCGACACCAACAGGGACGCATCCGGAGAGCCGAACGTGCAGTGACCGGCCAGCAATCGAAGGTCGGTGTCGCCTTCCTGCGCGCCGATGCGAAACTCGTTGAGGCCGATTTGTACGGGCAGTTCCGATTCCACGCCAGGAGGCGCGTCGACGCTCGACATGGTCACGCCGTACGTTGCCGGAATGAGAGCGAAGTCGCCTGCCTCGAGCACGATCGGGTCCGCGCCATCGACGGCGATATGACAGGCTCCCTCGAGCACGGCGCAATACGACGGATCGCCGGCCTCCGAGCGGACGACCCGCCAAGGACCCGCGCCATGGACCAGCTTGGAGTAGCGCGTGCGGGGCTGGAGAAGGGTGACTACCTCGGCGAGCGGATCGGCCATGGCCGGACTCCTGCTAAAGAAATGCGGATTTCCTATGGTAGCAAGTTCGCGTCGTGCGGCCTATCGTGGTTTCTTCGCTTTCCCCCAACGAAGGATTCCCATGAAGACCATTCTGATCACCGGCTGTTCGTCCGGCTTCGGCCTCGAGATTGCCCGCTATTTCCTGGCTCGCGACTGGAACGTCGTCGCCACGATGCGTACGCCGAACCAGGACCTGTTCGAAGCATCCGATCGGCTGCGCATCCTACCGCTCGATGTGACCGATCCGGAGAGCATTCGTAGCGCCGTAGAGAAGGCGGGCCCCATCGACGTGCTCGTGAACAACGCAGGTTTCGGCGGGGCAGCGCCGGCCGAGTTCACGCCCCTGTCGATGGTGCGCGACATCTTCGAAACGAACACGTTCGGCACCATGGCCATGACGCAGGCGGTACTTCCGCAGTTTCGCGAGCGCAAGGCCGGTGTGGTCGTGAACGTCACATCGAGCGTGACTTACAAGCCTTTGCCGCTGATCTCCGCCTATCGGGCGAGCAAGGTGGCTGTGAACGCCTATACCGAATCCATGGCACAGGAAGTCGCCCCGTTCGGGGTGCGCGTGCACCTTGTCCTGCCGGGCCGCTCTCCCGAAACGGCTTTCGGCAACAATGCCGGCGCTCGCATGCATGGCCTGGATCACGAGGCGTACGCGGGCGTCGTCAAGCAGGTGTTCGCGATGATGCAGGACACGTCGTCCCCCGTGACTTACTCGCGGGATGTGGCTGAAGCCGTGTGGCAGGCAGTGAATGACCCTGCGGCGCCGGTACGCATTCCTGCCGGGGCCGATGCCAAGGCGTGGGCAGCCGAACACGCGTAACGATCGGCGACATCCGCACTGTTGCGCGGCATATACGATCGATCAACGCGCAGGCGAATTTCTGGATTCGCATCGGGATGCTCTGTGAGGTCAACCCGACTCGCGGAAGCGGGGCGGCTGCTTGGTTCCGTATTCCATCGTCTCGATTCGATCCCGAAGGAAGGTCGGATCACCATGGAACTCAACGACCTTGTCGAGCGGATGATCGTCGACGAGCTCGGAGCGCGTCCGGCCAGTAAGGGCCAGTACGACTTTCCCTATGTGCTCAACGCCTCGGTCGACAACGTCGTATGTCATGGCGTTCCGTCCGAAGGCGAGATATTGCGCGACGGCCAGATCGTCAACCTCGATATCACGCTGGAGAAGAACGGGTATATCGCCGACTCCAGCACCACGTACCTGATTGGCGAGGTGTCCTACGCCGCACCGCGATTGGTCAGGACAACCTACGAAGCCATGTGGAAGGGCATCGCCGAGGTAAAGCCAGGCGCCCGGGCCGGCGACATCGGCCACGCTATTTCGCGTCATGCGAAAGCGCATGGCTATACCGTGGTGAAAGAGTACTGTGGGCACGGCATCGGCCGGGAAATGCACGAAGATCCGCAGATACTTCACTACGGCCGTCGCGGTACAGGGATCCTGCTCGAGGAAGGCATGGTGTTCACTATCGAGCCCATGGTCAATCAAGGGCGCGCTGCCATCGCGGCTGAGTCGGAGGAATGGCCTGTCTACACCCGGGACGGCAGCCTTTCCGCTCAGTTTGAACATACTGTCGTGGTCACGCGAAAGGGTGTGCGGGTGCTGACGCTCAGGCCAGGAGAGGCCGCTTTGTGCCACCTGGATTCGCAATAACAGGAGGGATGCTTCCCTTCAGGCAAGACCAGCACGAATGGCGTGAGGGCATCGCCGTAAGAAGATGATCCATGGCGAGGCACCGCGGGGCCATGTTCGTAGCTCTGTCCCGAGAAATTACTACACGACAGGCACTGCCGAAACCGTGAGTTTTGTCGCATTATCGACAGATCGGCTCGACCGCCTAGCCCTTGGCTACGACAGACGCCGCTAAAGAAACCGGGCGACCTGCCGTTACAGCAATCGTTGCGGTCCGTCATTACAGACAGAACCAGGGGAAAATCATGCGCGACACCGTTGAACTGTTGGAGGCCATCGGCCGCGATGCCGCTTTGCGGCGTGCCTCGCCTGAAGCGCTCGCCAAGGTGCTTGAAGCGAACGACGCGTCGGAGGGCCTGCGAGAACTGGTTACCAATGGTGATACCACGGGCCTGGCGAAGGAGCTTGGGCTTCAGCATATGCACGTTGAACATCGCAGCCAGACCGGCGGCCATGAGGGCGACGGCCCCGACGACCACCCGCGCCATCATCCCGATCACGATCACGATCATGGCAAGGACGATGAGCCAGCAAAACGTCCCGACGATGCCGACGGCACGCCCGCAGCCTGAGCAGAAGTCCGCATGGCCCTCAGCCGCGTGCGGTCATGGCTCTTCCTCGTGGGACTGTCCATCGGGGCACAGGTAGAGTGCGTCCACGCTGACCAATCGGGGCCAGGGCTTTCCAACAGCCGGCTCGCTGAGACTGATGCGCAGCGTACGTCGGATCACGAACGCTTCGTCAGCATGCTGGCTGACCTACATCGTGAGGCGGCGTTCCTAACGTCCAGCGAGAAGTCGTACCTGCTCTTTCTCGATGGTTGGGAAGCGAATTACGAAGGTCGCCTTCCGGAGGCGGAAGCCGCCCTGCGCGAGGTCATGGATCACGCAGAAAGCGAGGCGGTAGCCACCCGTGCTACTGCCATGCTGATGAATAACCTGACTGACCAGGGCAAGTATGCTGAGGCGTATGCCATCGCCACGCGCGCGGCCGACACGCTGCCCGATGTCACGGATCCGGTTGCCAGGTTCTCATTACTAGCGAATCTTTCGCAGATGTTGACGTTCGCTGGCCAGCCTGATCTGGGTCTCAAGTACGCCGACATGATGGTTAGCGCTACACCGGTGGGCCAATCCTTATGCCAGGCCATGGTGCAGAAAGTGACCGCCCTTGAAGGGGCTCGTCAGCTGACATCGCATAGTCAGGAGTTGTTGCAGACGATCGATATCTGCACCTCGGATAGACAGCCGATTTTCGCCAATACCGTTTCGCTTATCCTGGTGGACCGCCTGTTTGCGGAACACAAGCTGGCCGAGGCCCTGGCGGTTATCCAACGTATTACGCCTGCCATCATGGCGAGTCGGTACTTCGCACACATCACTGACCTGGCGAGTGCCAGGGCACAAATTTTCGGAGAGATGGGTAGTGGGGCCGAAGCTCGGAAAGCCGCGACGGAGGTCGTTGCAATGAGTCACAGCGGCGATGTCAACGAAGCACTGAGACTCGCCTACCGCACTCTGTACTCGATCGCGAAGGCGCAGGGCCACAATGCCCTCGCACTTGGCTACTACGAACGCTATGTTATTCAGGACCAAGGCTACCTGCGTGATGCGAACGTCAGGACCGCCGCTTACGAGGCCGCGCGTCAGCACTTCCTCGCAGAGAAGCTCGAGACTGAAGGGCTGAGTAAGGAGAACCGTATACTCCGGCTCCAGCAGGCGCTCGACGGCAAGGCCGTGGAGACCAGTCGTCTCTACATAGCGGTGATGTCTCTCGTTCTTATTTCGGTCATTTTGTGGATGGTCCGAATAAAACGGTCACAGCTTCGCTTCAAGTGGCTATCGTCCTGTGATGGCCTTACCGGCATTTTCAATCACCAGCATTTTATGAGCGAATCCGCTCGCCTGTTGCAGGTACTCGAAAAGAGGTCGGGCGATGGGTGTCTGGTTTCGCTCGATCTAGACCATTTCAAGCAGGTTAACGATACGCATGGGCACGCTGTGGGCGATGCGGTGCTGAAGCACGCGGTTGCGATCTGCAAAGGACAACTGCGCAAAGCCGATTTGCTCGGGCGACTCGGTGGCGAGGAGTTCGGGATGTTGCTGATGGACACGCCACGATTGCAGGGCAGCGTGATCGCGGAAAGGATCCGTCGGGCGTTCGCCGCCTCACCGCTTGTCGTGGATGATCTTCTGATTCCGTTCTCCGCCAGCATCGGCGTGGCGAGCAGTGATAAGTCTGGCTATGATCTTCAGCGGCTGTGCCGCGCGTCCGACGCCGCGCTTTACCAGGCGAAAAACATGGGCCGCAATCGCGTCATTATTGATGGCGATGAGGAAGAAAGGGCCCCAGGTGCGACACCGATGATGGCGCGCCCCGCTCGAAGTGAGTACGGAACCACCTAGCTTGTCACAGTCAACTCAGCATCCTACGAGTCTATGAATACATCTCATTCGGCACTGGCCACCGGCCCGCGCGGCAGCATTACCTCCGTCGGCATGGGCATCACCCTCGGCTCCCATCTGACCCCCATATCGCGTAACTACATCGAAACTGCGGATGTTGTCTTCGCGGCGCTATCGGACCATATCGTCGAGCTCTGGCTCAAGCGCCTTAACCCTGACGTCCGCAGCCTCCAGCCGTTCTACAAGCCCGGTAAGTCGCGAATGAAGACCTACCGAGAGTGGGTCGAGCTGATGATGACCGAAGTGCGTGCAGGTAAACGGGTTTGTGCTGTGTTTTATGGTCATCCGGGTATTTTCGCGTGGTCGCCGCACAGGGTGATTGAAGTTGCGCGTGGGGAAGGCTATGAGGCGTACATGGAGCCTGGCATATCCGCCGAAGACTGCCTTTACGCCGACCTCGGCATTGATCCGGCGCGTTTTGGTTGCCAGCATCTGGAGGCGAGTCAGCTGCTTTTCTTCGAGCGCAATGTCGACACAGCGGGTCACGTGATTCTGTGGCAGTTGGGTGTCGTTGGAGATCGCTCGCTTGGCCGTTTCCTGACGCCAGATGCGTACCGCGAGCTGCTTGTCGAACGGCTGTGTCTGGACTACCCACCCGACCACGAGGTGATCGTCTATCGCGCGCCGACCTTGCCGATCGAGGGGCCGCATATCCAGCGCATCGCACTGCGTGATTTCGTGTCCGCCACGTTCACGGGGCAGGAGACTCTGGTTATCCCGCCGGCGCGGACCCTGAAACCGAACGCCGTGTGGCGCGCTCGTCTTGACGCACTCGATGCTATCCACGGTTCTGGCTTCGAACCCTCCGTCACGACGTGAGGGCGGCGGGACACTCTAGTAGAGTGCCCCGTTCGTGCACCGGCTGCCGCAGCGGCGGCCGGTTGATCCGTTGCGAATACACCCAACCCACTTAAGATTTTTGCATTGCAGCGTGACTCCTTGCGACTTTCGCGTCTTAATCTGTCCCCGGGAGATTTAGATCGATCCAAGTCGTGATGTGATTCGGGCCGTGCCGCGGCTGCGAAGAGCGAAACGACTTGGACTGGGGTGGGAAAGGCCGAGGGGATTGCGCATCGAGCGCCTCCCTGGCTATGGCGGTTTCCCACCGGGCCTGTCTAGGGGAAGGGTAAGCCAGCAAATGAAATCAAGCATCGTTCGTCATTCCATGGTTGCAGTCCGGCGCATCATCAGCGTGCCTGCGATTGTGCACTTTGCTGCCTCCGGCCCGGATCGCTCCCGCCGAATTTCCAGTAGTACCCGCTAGGCGCGAATCATCGCGTTTCTTCTCCGTGTTGCCGCTCGTCGACTGACGATCGCGGCCCGGAAAGGTGTTGTCTGACGCCCGCCATTCGCTGATCCGCGGGGCGCGGTGCGGCAACCAAAACATGTTCCGTAAACGAGCCGGGGGGCTTGTTTACGGCCAAAAATTTGGATCGATCCAAAGATCTCGGGTAAGGAGGGCGCGTGCAGGATTAAAGGGCAATTGCAGTGATGTAACGGGGGATTACCGCGCCGATTCCACACGGGCGCACACCACTGAGGGACATAAAAACTAATGACTTATCTGCCAACCATGCTCAAGCGTAAGCCTCTTCATGCCGCACTCGCCGCGGCCACTTTGTCGTTGGTCGGTTACGTAGGGGTGCCGGCCACCGCATTTGCGCAGGACACGGCGCCAGCCGCCGCGACGGCGCCCGTCGCCGCGAAAACGACGGGCAACCCAGCAGTCAAGAAAGACGACAAGGACAAGAAGGCAGATAAGCAGGCCAACGACACCGCGGCCGGTACGACCAACATGGACGCCGTGGTGGTGACCAGCTACCGCCAGTCGATCGACCAGAACGTGCTGGACAAGCGCGACGCCAACTCCATCGTCGAAGTCATCAACGCGCAGAACATCGCGCAGTTCCCCGCCAAGAACATCGCGGATGCACTGGCACACGTGCCGGGCGTCGTCATCAGTCGCGAATCGGGCGAGGGCAAGACGGTCAGTATCCGCGGCCTGGCGCCGGAGTTGACGCTGACTGAATTGAACGGCAACTACGTGGCCTCGGCCGACACCTCGGCCGGCCTGACGCGCTCGTTCAACTACACCCTGATGCCGGCGAACATGTTCTCCGAGATCAAGCTTTACAAGAGCCTCGAGGCGCGCCTGGACGAAGGCGGCATCGGCGGCAATGTGGACCTGCATACGCGCCGCCCGCTGGAAATGAAGGCGAACGACGGCTTCGTGTCCCTCAATGGCGCAGGCTCCGATAACAGCGGCAAGATCACGCCGCAGACCTCGGCCCTGTGGTCGTGGAAGAACAAGGACGAGACCTTCGGCTTCCTCGTCGCCGGTTCGTACCAGAAGCGCCGTGATATCGATTACACCGCCAAGGCGGACAGCTGGCACTGGTGGAGCAACGACTGTACGAGCCAGGAAAAATGTACGGCGCCGCCGACCGACGTACATGGCAACCCGTACGGTCCTGACGTGGCACCCAATCTCGACCTGTGGTCTGGCGGCGGTGTCGTCGACCAGGCCGGCAACGTCGATTCGGGCTACTGGATGCCGCAGCAGTTCTCCACGAGCCGCAACCAGCTGGACCTTAAGACCAAGGGCGCCCAGGCGACCATGCAGTTCAAGCCCATCGACCATTTGTTGTTGACGGGTAACTACTTCCGCTTCCAGCGCCAACAGACCCAGATCACCAACACGCTGGAAGTGCCCGAGTGGGGCCTGCCCGGCAATAGCAACTACGCCGACCAGCAGGGCAGGTTGCTTGCACCCAATGGCCTGACGTTCGATCCGTCGCACACCGTCGTCACCGGCGCCAACTACGTCCTGCCGCCCAAGGGCGTGGGCTGTAATGCAACCATCAACCCGTCGACGGGTGCCGCTCGACAGGCGGTCGATACCTGCTCCACGGAGATTCCGTGGCTGACCGGCAGCTATAACGTTGAAAAGGCCACCTCGCAGACCCTCAACCTCGAAGGTGAGTGGGACAACGGCGGCAGCCTCAGTGGGTCGTTCAACTTCGGCCGTACCTGGGCCACCGGTGGTCCCTCGGTACAGTTGAGCATGGCTGCCAAGCCCCGCAACTTCGTCGACGGCCAGTGGGTGGACGGGAGCAACGGCGCCGCATGGACGCTCAATGGCAAGCCGACGCTCAGCGCCTCGCCGGATGTGTTGCAGAACATGCTGGCAGGTGCGGGCCAGGTGGATCTGGGCTCGACCGGCTCCAACATGGTCAATACCAGCAACTCGCAGAACTTCGCCCAGGCGGACCTCACGTGGGCGTTTGATTCCACGTGGCTGCAGTCGCTGCAGTTCGGCTTCAAGTACCGTGACAACCACGCCGAGCAGACGAACAACGAGCAGCGCTGGTACTGCAAGGGCACGACGCTGCAGTTCCAGACCTGCGATCCGAACGCCGGCCAGCTGCCTGCAGGGTTCCTCCAGGCGAATTCGCTCGACGGCACCAACGAGGCCTACAGCGACAGCACCTTCCCGGCGATCAACTACCCGGCGTACTACAACTATCTCAACCAGACCTACGACCGGGTGCTCTATAACCACCCCGATGACAAGTCGTCGATCCAGGAGAAGATCGCCGCGGCCTATGTCCAGGCCAATTTCGATACCGGCACGGTCCGCGGTAACGTCGGTCTGCGTTTCGTCAGCACGGGTCAGGACCTCACTGTCGCCGATGAAATCACGACCAATAACGCGGTGTACTACCACGATGGCGGCGGCAACATCCTGATCTGCCCGACCACGGGACAGAACATCGCCGGCGGCGCCTGCGCACCGGGCGACTTCCAGTATCAGCCGCGCGAGCAGGCGGTCGTCCAGACGTTCGACAACAGCTCCACGCGCAAGCGTTACAACAAGTTGTTGCCGAGCTTCAATATCGCCTGGAACGTCCTCGACGACGTCGTGATTCGTGCGGCGGGTTCGCAGGCGCTGGCGCGTGCCAACTACACGGATCTGGCGCAGCTGGGCAGCCTCACGAACTACACGCAGGACTACTACAACGATCGCAAGCAGTTCGGCTCCCCGTTGCCGGGTTGGTACGGCAGCGGCGCCAATGCGGACCTCAAGCCGTTCACCGCGACCCAGTTCGACCTGGCGACCGAGTGGTACTACGGGCCGCATTCGGTGGTGGGTATCGATCTGTTCCAGAAGAAGGTGAAGAACTTCGTCGTACCGGTCACCGTCAACAACATCAATGTCGACGTCAACGGCACACCGACGAACTTCATGCAGTACAGCACCAATGCCAACGGCCGTTCCGGTACGTCCAAGGGTATCGAGTTCTACACGCAGCACACCTGGGAATCGGGTTTTGGCTACATCGCCAACTACACGCTCAACCACACCACGGAAACCCCGGTTTCCCTGGGCGACACGCAGGTCGGCAAGTCCGAGCTGATCGGCAGCGCCAAGTACGCCGCCAACGTGTCGGTGTTCTACGAGAAGAACGGTCTGCTGCTCCGCGCCAGTGATAACTTCACCGGCCGTACCATGCAGGGTCTGACGGCAGGCCTGCCGATTTATTCGGCGCCGTACCACCAGATCGATCTGAACGGTGATTACGAGTTCAACAAGCACTTCATGGTGACCGCGTCGATCATCAACCTGTCCAAGTCGACACCGCACGAGTATCTGGGCAGCGACACAACCGCTCGCCTGGTCAGCCTCGAATACGCAGGACGGCAGTACTACGTAGGCATCACTTACAAGTTCGGTGATGGTGGTTAAAGAAAGTCCGGCGGGGTCAGGTGTGAAAGCCTGACCCCGCTTTCGTTTCCGTCCCCAGGAAAACAGCATGCCTCTCCCTCATCCACGTTTTCATGGCCGCCGCACGCTTGCGGTGGCGCTTTCGGTTCTCGCGCTCGGCGGCATCAGCGCGGTCCATGCTGGCAACAGCAAGCAGGCGGCTCCGGCCGCATCATCCGTCGACGAAGCGAATCCGCTGGTCGGCACCGCGCCGCTGGATAAACAGGAATTCATCGGCAATGCGCCGCCCCCGGGCGAGCCGCTTTATTCGGGCATGACCTCACCGGGCGCGAGCCTGCCGCAAAGCTCAACCGACGCCGCGCCCGTCAACATCAACGCCGACCTCAGCTTCGCCACGGGTGTTCCCGTTTCCTATGCGTATGGCCGTCCGGCCATGATCGGCTTCACCGGCGGTGGCTCGACGTATGGCGCACGCGCCGCGCCGATGATCATGCCGGTGGTGGGTGACTGGACGGTCCCGCCGGATTACGCGCCCTCGTACTACGACAAGTCCACCGAGAAGGCATCGCCCGGTTACTACGCCGTAGACCTCGCGACGTTCCACACGCGTGCCGAGCTCACGGTGACGCAGTGGACAAGCCTGATGCGCTTCACCTTCCCGGAGAGCCATCGCTCCAACGTGGTGGTCAATCTCCGTCGTTCGGGCGGCGATGTCGAAGTCGTCGGTGATCGCACCATCCGCGGCGTCGATACCAGCAGCCGTGGCAACCACGACGCTGACGGTCCGTACTTCGTTGCTGAGTTCTCGCGTCCGTTTGCCGCCTTCGGCACGTTCCACTCGAGTGTCAACGACAAGGGCGAAGGCCTGGGTCACGAAGACATCCAGATCGGGCAGCGCACAGTCTCCGGCAGCTATGCCGGCGCGTACGTCACCTTCGACACGAAGGAGGGCGACCAGGTGCTCGTGAGGATCGCCCATGGTCACAACGCCGACGAAGCCGCGCAGCGCCTGCACGCGGCGGATGGCGATTTCGATAGCGTGCACGCCAAGGCACGCGCTGCCTGGGCTCAGCTATTCGATCGCGTCGAGGTGACCGGGGGTACGCCGAAGCAGCGTTCCTTGTTCTATTCGACGCTGTATCACTCGTTCGCCAGTCCACGCATCATTGCGCGCAAGGGCGAGCAGTACACCGACCCCAAAGGCCAGCTCAAGACCGCGGCGTATGACCTCTACAGCCCCGTGCCGTACTGGGATACCGGCCGTAACCAGATCGTTTTGCTCATGCTTCTCCAGCCGAAGGTGGTGCAGGACATCATGCGTTCGGAGCTGGAGCGGGCGCGCGAGCGTGGTTACATGAACACTTCGTTCCACGGCGACCACGCCGTCTTCCTCTACGACGGTGCCATGCAGCGCGGCATCAAGTTCGACTACGCCGGTGCCTACGAGGTACTCCGCAAGAACGCAACCGACCCGAAAGGCCCGCGCGGCTATCTGGCCGAGTACGACAAGAACGGCTGGATTTCCGACATCGTCCCGCCGGGCAATCCGAGCCCGCCCTATGCCGGCGGCAAGGCCGGCGTCGCCACGACGCTCGAGTACGCGTGGGACGATCACGCACTCGCCGATCTCGCCCGTCGTCTCGGTAAGAAAGACGATGCCGCCATGTTCGAACGCCGTGCGGGGAACTACCGCAACGTGTTCGATCCGTCGGTCGGCTTCTTCCGCGGACGTACCGAGGACGGCAAGTGGATCTCGCCGTTCGATCCCGCCGAGCCGTACTACAACTTCATGATGAAGGAAGGTTCGGGCTGGTCGACGCTGTGGCTGGTGCCACACGACGTACAGGGCCTGATGAACCTCCTCGGCGGCCGCGATGCGTTCAACGCCAAGCTCGATACGTTCTTCAACACGCCGTACAACCCCAAGGGCATCTGCCGCGATTGCACGGGCGTGATCGGCCAGTACGTGCAGGGCAACCAGCCGGATCAGCAGGCCGCGTATCTATATGCGTGGAGCGGCCAGCCGTGGAAGACGCAGGCGCTGACCCGCCGCATTCTTGCCGACCTCTACGGTAGCGATGCCACCGGCTATGCCTACCCCGGCATGGACGACCAGGGTTCGACGTCGTCCTGGTACGTGCTCAGCGCCATGGGCTTCTATCCGGTGGATCCGGCCACGCCTGACTTCATCATCGGTAGCCCGATCTTCGACAGCGTCCGCCTGCACCTGGGTAACGGCAAAACCTTCGAGATCGACGCACGCAACAACTCCGCGCAGAACATGTACATTCAGTCCGCCACGCTCAACGGCAAACCATGGACCAAACCCTGGTTCAGCCACGCCGACATCGAGAACGGTGCCACCCTGGTACTCACCATGGGCCCCGAGCCCAGCAAAACCTGGGGCACCGATCCGCACGACGTCCCGCCGTCCATGTCGACCCCAAGCGCGACGCACTAAGGATCAACAAATGAACACCAAAGAAGACATGAGGGGCAAGGCAGCCATGGAGGGCAACGCAGAACTGAAGGGCAAGGCAGAACTGAAGGGCAAGGCAGAACTGAAGGGCAAGGCAGAACTGTGGGAGCCGCTTCAGCGGCGATGCTCCAACTCCGCCAAGATGAACCTCTGGCTAGGCATAGCCATCGCCCTCGGCACCGCGCCTGCCGCCATGGCAGCCCAAAACGACTCCCCCCTCTGGAACGGCAAAACCGCCCCCCTCTCCACCCCATGGACATCCAAAGTCTCACCCACCAACGCACTCCCCGACTACCCGCGCCCCCAACTAGCCCGCCCGTCCCTCGACCATCCCACATGGATGAGCCTCAACGGCCTCTGGCAGTACGCCGCGACCGAAGGCCAGGCCACGCCGACCTTCGGTAAATCGCTGAACGACCAGGTGCTCGTGCCATACCCGATCGAGTCGGTGGCTCTCCGGCGTGCAGAAACATTCCGACTTCATGGTCTACCGTCGCCTGGTCGACGTCCCCGCGTCGTTCACCGCGCAAGGCAAGCACGTACGCCTGAACTTCGGCGCGGTCGCTCAGGACGCCACGGTCTACGTCAACGGCAAGGAAGTCGCGAAGCACATCGGCGGCTACACCTCCTTCAGTGCCGACATCACGCAGGCACTTCGCCCGAAGGGTTCGCAGGAGATCATCGTCGCCGTGCACGCGCCGGTCGATGGCATCAACGTGATGGTCGGCAAGCAGCGGCTGAAGCCCGACGGCATCTTCTATACCGCGGCATCGGGGATCTGGCAGTCCGTATGGCTGGAACCCGTGCCCGCCGCGAGCTTCGCGCAACTCGAGTTCACGCCAGCGTCCAGCCTTGACGCGTTCACCGTGACCTCGAAGCTGCAGGGCAGCAGCGGTAACGCCACGCTCCATGTCACCGCCTACGCCGACGGCAAGCCGGTAGGCGAGGTGAGCGGGGCGGCTGGTGCGCCTCTGCGTCTTGCGATCAAGCAGCCGCACCTGTGGAGCCCGCAGGATCCGTTCCTGTACACCTTCAAGGCCACACTCGCGCAAGGTGAGCAGCGCGACGAGGTGACCAGCTATGCCGGCCTTCGTACGATCGGCATTGCGAAGGTGGGTGGGCTCAATCACGTCGTATTGAATGGCAAGCCGACCTTCCTGCTGGGCACGCTAGACCAGGGTTACTGGCCGGACGGCATCTACACCGCGCCGACGGATGAAGCGCTCAAGTTCGACATCCAGAAGACCAAGGACCTGGGTTTCAACACCATCCGCAAGCACATCAAGGTCGAGCCGGCACGTTGGTACTACTGGGCCGATCGCATCGGCCTGATGGTGTGGCAGGACATGCCGTCGCTGCCGAACGGACACAACGAGAAGCTCAGCGATGCCGACAAGGCGGGTTTCCGTAAGGACGTCACTGCCATCGTCGAGCAGCTCAAGGGCGAGACGGCGATCATCGGCTGGATTCCATTCAACGAAGGCTGGGGGCAGTGGAGCATTCCGGCGGCTGCGGAACTCGCGGATCAGATCAAGAAACTCGATCCGTCGCGTCTGGTCAATGCGCGTAGCGGTGCGAACTGCTGTGACACCAAGGGCGACCCGAAAGCAGGGGACCTCATCGACGTCCATGACTACCAGGGTCCGGGCCTGCCTGCGCCGGATGCCACGCGTGCTTCGATGGACGGCGAGCATGGTGGTCTGACGCTTGGTGTCGCCGACCACATCTGGCCCAACACGGCTATCAATCCGTACGGTTCGGTGAAAGACAACGCGGCGTTGAACGATGGTTATGTCGCTAATACCGCTGTGCTCCGCGACAAGGGGCCGGGTATCGGTGTGTCAGGCAGCGTCTATACGCAGATCACGGATGTCGAAGGCGAGCACAACGGCCTCTACACCTACGATCGCAAGGTCGAGAAGGTCGACGAGGGCAGGGTGCGCGCGATCAACGAAGAGACGATCCGCGCGGGTGGACCGCGCTGATCGCTACACGTTGCTAGACCGGCCCGTCCGAATCGTCATCCGGCGATTCGCCAGGCTGGTACTCGAGTAAGTCGCCAGGCTGGCAGTCGAGGTATTCGCAGATGCGCTCCAGGGTGCCGAAGCGAATACCTCGCACCTTGCTGGATTTCAGCAGGGACAGGTTCTGCTCCGTGATGCCCACATAGGCAGCGAGGGCGCGCGACTTCACTTTCCGCCGCGCGAGCATCATGTCGAGGTTGATGACGATAGGCATGGCTGTTAAACGATCAGCCCGTTGTCTTCGGCAAGCTTTCCGGCCTCACCCATGATCAGGGCAATGACGAAAAACACGGCGCTGATCATGCCGGACCAGACATCGTTACTGTCGATGTCCACCGCAATAGCGGTCACATGGCCAACGCCGAGAAGGCGGGCAGTCAGCAGTTCGATCGGCGGAAGGAAGCATCCGGCAAGGGTGACCAGCAGGAGCGACAGCGCGAAAGCCCGCAGATGCCGCACCGCGCGAACGCTGAAGAACTCGCCGCTCTCGAACAAGCGGAGCAGCTTCGTCAGCCGATAGAGACCCACCAGGCAGATGAGCGACTCCAGCGCTATTTCGAGCGTCAGCAGGTGGGGATGATCCGCCAGCGCTCGCGTGAACGACCGGGTGATCTCGACATACCCGTTGGCCGTTTCCCACCCGCCCGGCAAGGCCAAAGCGATGTTGGTGAGCACGATGCACGCCATGACGACGAGCACGCCATAGCGGAGCCACCGGGCCCGCGATTTGGCCTTAGCACAATCAATAATCATTGTTAAGTACATAAAGTTTACTGTTAAACAGTAAACTTTCTCCGTAAAGTTGGCGGCATGGCAACGATGTCGGAGATTCCAGTGGATTGCAAGGTAGAACGGTGCCTTGCGATCACGTCGGCGATGGCTGTCCATCTGCTGCTGTTTCTCGCGATCCGTTTCGAGATGCGGCCGCAGGAGCAGATCGGCATCGCCGTACCCCCGGCACGAGAGATTCCGCTGGAGGTACGTTTCGTCGAGCTGGCATCGCGATCCAGGGTGATTCCGTCCCTTCCGGCCCGGACCACACCTGTGCCCGTTTCACGGACGCCGGCTAAAACACGAGAGGAGTCGGTGGCTGGGTCGGCGCCTAAGAGTGCGGCCGCCGCGGAGACGCCAGCAGCCCCACAGACTCGAGCAGCCCCGGCGACTCCAGCAGCGCCGGACACTCCAGCAGCGCCGGACACTCCAGCAGCGCCTGAACCCACATCGGTGACACGCGGTCGTCTCGAGGCGACCGACCTCCCTGCGACGCAGACAGCCCACGCCACGACGGATACCCCGGATTACACACCACCGCAACCAACGGATAGCGCCGGCATCATGTCGCATCGGGACGTCGTCGGTTACACGAAGTCCCGCTTCGAAGACGCATGGGCGCCGCGCGACGAAACCGTCGTGGGCCGAGGACTTCGTCGTGCACAAGAGGCCGCAACCCTGAAGAAAACGGTGGACTTCGGTCATGGCGTCCGGATGCATTGCGCCGTCGGTCCACTGGGTGGCGGGTGTGGCTTTGGTGATCCGCCTTCGAAAGCGGCGGCCAAGGACGGCGACACCCGTCTCAGCATGGCTCCCGCAAGGAGCCTGGCGAACGACATGCCCGATGCCCAGGCGCCGCCCAATGAAGCGGCATGCGTCGCCGTTTACCGCGCAGACGCCCGCGTTCCGCAAGGCTGTCCTTCCGATACGCCGCTGAAGGCGATGGATGCCGAGAATGCCGAGCGCGCTCGTCGTGCCGGGCTTTGACCTTATGAAATCAGGATTCCCATGAATTCGAGCATCAACCGCACCGATCGATTCGTACCAGCACTTCGATGGCTCGGCCTTCTGGCGGGAGGAGCGATCGTCTGCATGATCGCGCTCAGTACGCATGTCTATGTCATGAGCGCATTGAACGTATCCGCCCACCTCCTTTCGCTTCGGCTGGAGCGAGCGACCGGTTGCGATGAGCATCAACGCGGCATGAGTGGTGCGGGACAGGTCGCCCAGTCAGCCGTCGAGGCGTATCTCCACGTATGCATCGAAATGCGCGGATCGACAACCCGCGGAGGCTATTTATTGATGCTGGATCTGGAATAGCGGCAGGTCCTTGAGACAGAAGGACAATCGCTACAGACAACCCAAGGTTGATTTGATACGGTCTGTTTCGTTGTCTGCGTCGATGCTGTGCAAGCCTCGCAGACAACCCATCGCTTCACGCGGTGAAAGCGCAGACCGAGGGTGTTCGAGCACCCCCGGCCTGCTGACCACAATCAACTTGTAAGGAGTCACTCGTGGCTGCCATCGATCATACGGTATGTATGGACGCCTCCCGTTTGGCAAGGTCCTTCGACGTGATGTAGCAACAGAGCGCGGTCGCGGTTATGTATACGGCCTGTCGTGCAGGCTCGAATGCGATACCTGCTGGCCCTGATGGAATCAGCTGACCCACGCCTCATTACTCGCAAGGACTCGAAGTCCAGTACCGTATTCAGGTTTGGTGGATCACGGTCCGACCTGTTGGCCCATCATGTCGTGGCGTACCTTGCACAACGCTTGAAAGAGGAAAACGATGGCTGGCCAGCCTACGCAGGCTGACTCACATGCCCGCATTGATAGATTCGTCGATGGGCGATGAGTGCCCATACCGTGCGCGCCATTTTGTTGGCGAGCGCTACTGCCGCCACGTTGAGCGAGCGTCGCTGAAGGATGGCAGTGATCCATGGTGACGGGGTTCGGCTGTGTACCAGTACCGAGCGTGCTCCATGAATCAACAACGTCCGTAAATAGGTGTCGCCTCGCTTGCTGATGCCTAAGAGTCTCACTTTGCCTCCTGTGCCGGTCTGCCGAGGCACCAGGCCAAGCCAGGCGGCGAACTCCCGGCCAGAACGAAAAGCTCGCGGATCACCCATGGAGGCCACTGCGGCGGTGGCGGTAAGCAACCCCACGCCAGAAATCGCCGCGATCCGTTGACAGTCTTCATCCTCTCGGTGCCAGAGCTGCAGTCTGCGCTCGATATCGGCAATTTGACCTTCCATCTGCCCAATGCGCGCGTACTGTTCGCGTAGTGTCTCGATTAACACGGTCGGCAATCGATCCGTGAGTCGCCCGAGTACAAGCGGAATCATTTTTGTCAGCGCAGCACGGCCTTTCGGCATCACCTCACCATACTCGGCCAGCAGACCGCGTAGCCCATTCATCTGCGCAGTGCGGAACTTCACCAGTTGCTGTCGCATCCGATGTAGTGCCAGCACCGCCTGCTGAGCCTCGGATTTCACGGCTACCGCGCGGATGCCTGGCTGAAGCATGGCGACCCAAATCGCCTGGGCATCGGCGACGTCGTTTTTGTTGCCTACAGCAAACGGTCGTACGTGCTGAGCGGGGAGTAATTTGACAGCATGCCCCAGCGCCATCAGCCTGCGCGCCCAATGCTGCGCACCGCCGCAAGCCTCCATGCCAATCAGGCAACTCTGCCGATTGGCGAAGTAATCCAGGAACTTCGCGCGCTTGATCTGCCTGCGAATGACCTCGCCTGTCTCAGCGTTCACTTCGTGAACCTGGAATACCTGCTTGGCGATATCCACACCTATCATGGTTTGAGCGATGGATTTCATGGCACACCCTCCGGCGGCATCGTTGTAATCGCGGTTTACCACCTTTCTAAGCAAAATCCCATGCATCCGATATCTGGCGCCGGGGCGAGGCAGGAGGCGTCCATTCCATTACCCGCTCGCCCGCTGGATCCCCCCGGCGACATCCCCATCGGTCACCGGACGCTCTGCAGTCCCTGCAGATACGGTTGAAGAACCGCGGCGTCAGCCGTTTCCCTGAGTTTTTTCTCGGCTGTGCTACACGGCAGGTTGCCGTGTGATCCGAGAAACGGGAACTGCCGCCGCAACACACTTCGTCAATCACGCCGCACGGCGCCCGGTCACGGGCAGCTGATGAACCCGCGAATCCGTTAGATCTGCGGCACGCTGCGTTATGTGGCGTGCCGCACCTGGATGCGGGGCAGGCCGGTATTCAAGGAGAACGACATGGCCACATCGAATGGACAACACACGCATCCCGGTTTTCACTACCAAGTCGATCCGGAAGCGACATCGCATGACCTGATGAATGAGGCTACAGAGTGGTTGCAGTACGCGCGGAGCCTTACGCGTCTACTGGCTGACTTTATTCATGAGTCGGAGACGGTGGACTGCCAGCGTGTGGCGCATGGGTTGGAGGCGATTTGTGCGCTGACTCACATGGGGGTGCAATGCACGGCGCAGGCGCATGCGCGGATGTGTTGGGATAAGGGCGACCACGGTTGAGATGTTGATGGGGGAGGTGGGCAGCCTTAAGGACCGCCCACCCTGGTCGTTGTTACAGACGGTCCGCGTCGATCACTGCTTTGGTAAAGGCCTCCGGCGCTTCTTCGGGCAAGTTATGCCCAACACCACCCGTAATCAGCCTGAACTCATATTTCCCCGTGAACTGCTTGGCATACGCTTCCGGCTTCGGATGCGGTGCGCCGTTCGCATCACCTTCCAGCGTGATTGTCGGCACCGCAATCTTCGGCGCCTGAGCCAGGCGCTTCTCCAGACCATCGTACTTCGCCTCACCGCCGACCAGGTTCAACCTCCAGCGATAGTTGTGAACCGTGATAGCGACATGGTCCGGATTCTCGAGTGCCTGTGCGCTGCGTTCGTAGGTCGCATCGTCGAAGTTCCACTTTGGTGATGCGTTGCGCCAGATCAGCTTGGCGAAGTCGTGGTGGTTCTTCTCGTAGCCAAGGCGACCGCGCTCGGTGGCGAAGTAGTACTGGTACCACCACTGATATTCGGCTTCAGGCGGCAGAGGCGACTTGCCGGCCTCCTGGCTCCCGATCAAATACCCGCTCACACTGACCAGTGCTTTCACGCGTTCCGGCCACAGCGCGGCGACGATGTCAGCCGAACGTGCGCCCCAGTCGAAGCCACCGAAGACGGCGCGCTTGATGTGCAGCGCATCCATGAAGTCGACGACGTCCTGGCCGAGCGCAGCGGGTTCTGCGTTGCGTAGCGTGTCGGCGGAAAGGAAGCGGGTTTCGCCGTAGCCACGTGCATAGGGAATCAGCACGCGATAGCCCTTCGCTGCCAGTGCAGGCGCTACGGCCTCGTAGCTGTGAATGTCGTAGGGCCAGCCGTGCAGGAGGATCACGACGGGACCGTTGGCTGGGCCGAGCTCGGCGTAGGCGACATCGAGAACGCCCGCGTGGATGTGCTTCAGCGGGCCCAGCGCGTCCTGCGACGAAGGGGCCGGCAGGGGTGGCTGTGCTGGCGCTTGCTGCGCCGACTGGGCGTGAGCGCTGCCGATCATGCCTGCCAAAGCAGTAAGGACGGCCAGGGCGATTTTCTTGTTCATGAGGCTCTCCGGGGGTGTGTAGCTTGACGATGCTAGGAGAACAGGCAGACTCGTCCTGGATGTGTCCGGCAAGGGGTCCTAACCTCTCGGAATGTGTCCTGCCCGTCCCCGGATACGTTTCGATACAAAACCTGGTGCGCATCCGTTGGCCGCGCGTGGTCGTATCACTTGCAGGGCATCATCTTCGAGGTCACCCCGTGAATCGTTTCGGCTGTCTTGTCATCGTCGCGGCCACGTCGCTCCTCACTGCCTGCTATCCCGTGCGCAATACCTCCCGTCTGCCGGCCGTACGGCTGCTACCGGCTTCGCAGGCGGCGCAGCGTGTGGTGGTCGTGCTTCCGGGCATCGCCGACAACCTTGCCTCGTTGGAAGCGGGCGGCATCGGGCACGCCGTCCAGGGGGTCTGGCCGGACGCTGACGTGGTGCTGGTCGAGATGACCATCGGCTACTACAAGGACGGTCAGGCGATGCCCGACCTTCACCAGATCGTTCGATCCGCACGCGCGAAGGGCTATCGACAGGTCTGGCTGGTCGGTGCGTCCCTTGGCGGGATGGGAGCTCTTCTTTACGACGCGACGTTTCCCGACGATGTCGACGGGATCGTGCTGCTTGCTCCCTTCCTGGGCGATCGCCGCATGCTCGACGAGGTGCGCAACGCAGGCGGTCTGAGTCGCTGGCCGGCGCCGCCCGCGGCCACGCCGGGCCCGGACAACTGGCAGCCGCAGATCTGGCGGCGCGCCAAGGTCTGGTCGAGCCATCCTGGTGGAAACGAGCGTGTCTGGCTGGCTTACGGTGACAAAGACAAGTTCGCGCCCAACATGCCCCTGCTGACGCCTGCCGTTCCACCAATGCATGTCATCACCGGGCCGGGCGTCCACGAATGGACGAGCTGGACGCCTCTGGCCTCCAGGGTCTTTTCCGCCATTGGCGAGTAGCCCGGGGTCCGTGCGAGGCTATACAGACGTCTCCGGAACATTCACAGGCCTGATCATGCTTTCTCCTACTGCCCTTGCTGCCTCCTTCGACAAGATCCAGGACTACTGGTCGCCCAAGGTGATTGGACAGGTGAACGACCAGCTGCTCAAAGCTGCGAAGCTCAAGGGCGAGCTCGTCTGGCATGCGCACGATGGTCAGGACGAGCTGTTCTATATCGTGAAGGGCTCGTTGCGCCTCGAATTCGAGGACAGAGCGGTTACCTTGAATGAGGGCGACTTCCTGACGGTGCCGAGTGGTGTTCGCCACAATCCGGTCGCGGAGGAAGAGTGCTGGGTGTTGTTGATCGAGCCTGCAAGTACGTTGCACACGGGCGATGAAGTGACCTCGCGCACACGTAGTCTGGCTGAGCAGATGAGCTGAGGGATAGGAGCCTCAAGCGCATGACGTCCTCGGAAACGAAAGCACGGGTTACAGAAAGTCAGCTCGCGCGATTCGGTGAACTCGCCAAGTGCCTCGCCTTCGCCCCGGGCGTCCTCGTCGAACACGGGTTCGAGCTTATGGACGCGCGGTTCGGAGGAGTCGGCGTACCACCAGGGAGCGAGGTTCCCGAATGGATCCAATTCATGGTGGAGGTATGGCGGTGGCGATTCGGCTCGGTGTGGGCGGGGATAGGTGATGTGGGTCGCAGCTACGGGGTATCGAACGAGTCCATCACGTGCCGGCTTGCGTCGGTAGGCCTGACGTACGACGAGATCAATGGAGGCGAGCAGGAGCCCCGGGTCCACGAGTTAATCGGCTCGATCCCCTGGTTGTGGGGATACAACGAGGAGAGGCATCGCCTTGAGCCACCATCGGAGTTGAGAACCGCGGCCATGCAAAGGCAAGCGGGTACTCTTGGAATATCCGAGGGAGATGCCTGGGCTGTCGATACGAAGGCGATAGCTCAGCGGATCCATGCCGTTGCCGCGCCGTTTGGCTTTCAACGGCAGAAAAGAGCGTTCGGCAAGGATTTCCTGCTTCACCGTTCCAGTGAAACGGGCATGGGATGCTACTTAGGTATCAAGATCTTCACCGACAAACGGATACCGTTTCCAGCCTTCGTCGACATGCTAGTGATGCCGGACATCGACTTCGTCGGGCTCGATTCGCGCTTGAAGCGAAATTATGAACAAGGCTTCTTGTTCAAGTCCCTGGGTTTCCTTGGCACCGCCTCATACATGCAAGCCAACACGCCACAATTGCTCGAGCTATGCCTACGAGCGAACGAGATATTCCTGGCCACACTACTTCCCTCCCTCGTCGCGATTTGCGACGAGGCTCCTCACGGAGAATGACCCATGTCGATGATCGGTTATTTTTGCCGACTCCCTCCGGCGACCGCCCATCTTGCGATGACCGACGCAGCGGCGGCCGATCGTCTGATCAGTTTCGATGGCCCCGGGGCCGAGGGCAAGCTGGATGTCGACAAGGCATGGCACGCGATCCATTTCGTATTGAACGGGGAACCATGGCCCGGTCCCGGGATTCTTTCACAGGTCGTGTTCGGCGGTGAACCTTTCGGTGACGATCTCGGTTACGGCCCAGCGCGACATCTCGATCCAGTAACCGTGAACGCCGTCGCAGAGGCTCTACGCTCGGTCGACGCGCATGCGATCGTTGCCACCGTCGACCTTTCGCGCCTGGACAAGGTGGACATCTATCCGGGTGGTTGGTTTGATGAAGGTGATGGCAGTCGCCGCTACATTGCGGACAATCTCCGCGCGCTTTGTGCTTTCTACGCGGCCGCCGCGGAACATGAGGAAGCGGTGATTGCCTGGCTCGGCTGAGGTTTCGCAAATGCGTGTCGAATCCCGGGCCTGCCATTCGTCATCATAGTTAAGGCAGGCGATCGGCCAAGCCGAGGCGAGGGCATTCCCATGGCTAAGTTTGTTTTCGGATTGAACCAGTCCCTGGACGGGTACGTCGACGCGTGTCTTTAGCGCAAGAGCTTCTTCCCCGTGAATACGGGCCAGGTAATAAGCCGTCACAAGGTAATGGGTCAATGCCACGGTTTCAGAGCCGAATGACAAGGTAAAGAGAGCCCGACAGCTCGCGGTTTGAAAGGGCTTGACTCTAGACCTAGATCAAGGGTCTAGACTTACCCCCATGAACACTCAAACAGCTGCCCTCACCATCGGCCGCATCGCGCAGAGCGCGGGCGTTGCTATCGACACCATCCGGTTTTACGAGCGGGAAGGGCTTCTTCCCGAACCTCGCCGCCGTCCCTCGGGTTACCGCGAGTACGACCAGGCCACGGTCTCTCGCCTGCGCTTTATCCGGCGGGCGAAGGACCTTGGTTTCACGCTCGATGAGATTCGCGAGCTGCTCGCCCTGTCCGCCGACCGCAACGAAGGCGTCGAAGGCGTCCGCGAGCGCGCCGCGGCGCGGCTCCAGGCGATCGATGAACGGATCGCCGAGCTGCAGCGGGTTCGCGACGGCCTGTCCGAGCTGGTGGATGCCTGCCCTGGCCACGGTGCGCCGGAAGACTGCCCGATCCTCAAGGCACTGGCGGAGCCGAACCCATGACTCATGCCTGTTGCTCGCACGGCGCGGCCGACGAAGTCGCGACCGTGATCGATCTTGTGCCCATGCCGGCGGTGACGATCTACACCTGTCCGATGCATCCCGAGGTTCGTCAGGAAGGTCCTGGCTCCTGCCCTAAGTGCGGCATGGCTCTCGAGCCCGCCATGCCTTCGCTGGACGATGATGACGGCGAGGTTCGTTCCCTGGGCCGTCGCCTCGGCGCGCTTGTCGCGCTGACCGTTCCGGTCTTCCTGATCGCCATGGTCCCGCACATCACCGGGCGCATGTGGCATCAGCCGTGGGCGGGCGCTCTGGGCTGGGTCGAAGCCCTGTTGGCCACCTTCGCGGTGTTGTGGGGTGGCGCACCGTTCTTCGCCCGCGGTTGGCGCTCGCTGCTGCCGTGGTCGCCGAACATGTACACGTTGATCGCGCTGGGTACGGGCGTGGCGTGGCTCTACAGTGTGGTCGCATTCGCGCTGCCGTCGCTCTTTCCGCCGGCAATGCGGGACATGCACGGCCAGGTGGCCGTCTATTTCGAATCGGCCGCCGTGATTGTTGCGCTGGTCACGCTTGGCGACTTCCTTGAACTGCGCGCCCGTCGGCAGACGGGTGAAGCCTTGCGCGGTCTGCTTGGGCTCGTGCCGAAAACCGCACGGCGCATCGGCAAGGATGGTGCCGAGGAAGACGTTCCACTCGAGTCGTTGCACGTTGGCGATCACGTGCGCGTGCGCCCCGGTGAGAAAGTGCCAGCGGATGGCAGCGTGATCGATGGGCAAAGCTACGTCGACGAATCGATGCTCACCGGCGAGCCTGTACCGGTGGCGAAGTCGATGCACGACAAAGTTACCGGTGGTACGCAGAATCAGCACGGTGCCCTGGTGGTGCGAGTCGACCACGTTGGTCAGGACACGGTGCTCTCGCGCATCGTCACGCTGGTGGCGGAGGCGCAGCGTTCTCGCGCGCCGCTGCAACGCGTCGCGGATCGTGTCGCGGCGTGGTTTGTCCCGGCGGTTGTGGTCGTGGCGCTGCTGGCGTTCGCTGCGTGGTGGATGGTCGGGCCGGCGCCCACCCTGGCGCATGCGCTGGTGGCTGCCGTTTCGGTGCTAATCATCGCTTGCCCTTGTGCGCTGGGCCTGGCGACACCGATGTCGATCATGGTCGCAAGCGGTCGTGGTGCGCAGGCAGGCGTGCTGTTCCGCGATGCCGCGGCGATCGAAACGCTTCGTGAGGTCGACACGCTGGTGTTCGACAAGACCGGTACGCTGACCGAGGGCAAGCCGACACTAGTCGATCTGCGTGTCTTCGGGCGGGAGCGCGCCGAAGTGCTGGCGTGGGCCGCATCGGTCGAACAGCCCAGCGAACATCCGCTTGCTGCCGCCATCGTGGCGGCGGCGGAAGGCGAAGGCCTCTCCATTCCGAAGATCACGGGGTTCCAGGTGATCGTCGGTCAGGGTGTCAGCGGTCGGGTCGATGGTCACGATATTGCATTGGGCAATGCACGGCTTATGGAAGGCGAGCGCATCGATATCGCTGCCGGTCGTGAGGTCACCGACAAGGCTCGTGCCAACGGTGCGACTGCCATGTTCATGGCGATCGACGGGCGGCTTGCCGCTGTGCTTGCACTGGCTGACGCTATCAAACCGTCGACGAAGCCGGCGCTGGACGCACTGCACGCAGCGGGCGTGAGGTTGGTGATGCTTACGGGCGACAACGAAGCGACGGCGAAAGCAGTGGCCTCGTCGCTGCCTATCGATGAAGTCCACGCGAGTGCGTCGCCCGAGGACAAGGCGAACATCGTCAACACGCTGAAGGCTGGTGGCGCGAAGGTCGCGATGGCGGGCGATGGTGTGAACGATGCACCGGCGCTGGCTGCGGCGGATATCGGGATCGGTATGGGTAACGGCAGTGACATCGCTATCCAGAACGCATCGGTCACATTGTTGAAGGGTGATCTTGCGGGGATTGCTCGTGCTCGCGCACTGTCCGAAGCGACGGTGAAGAACATTCGTCAGAACTTGTTCTTCGCATTTATTTACAACGCGGTGGGTGTGCCGTTGGCGGCGGGGGTGTTGTATCCGCTGTTCGGCCTGACGTTGTCGCCGATGATTGCGGCCGTGGCAATGAGTCTGAGTTCGGTGTCGGTGGTGGGGAATGCGTTGAGGTTGCGTCGCGCGGTGATCTGACGCGATCCCGCTTCATGTGGGAGCCGCTTCATGTGGGAGCCGCTTCAGCGGCGATTCGGGGTTACGGCTAGCACCCAATCGCCGCTGAAGCGGCTCCCACACAGGCGGTGGGGAAAGCTTGTTGAAAGCCTGGCTGTGCGAGTTTTCAGCGCATACAGGATTATCTAATAAGCAGACGGAGCGCATCCCGGGCCGGGATCGCGTGTCGCAGTTTCAATTCTCCCCATCGATTGCCGCATGTCCCCACATGCGGCTTTTTTTTGTTTCATTTAAGCGACGGCGAGGCATTAGTTCAAGCCGCCGTTGCCTTGCATTCATTTAGACGAAATGGAAATGAAACTAACGAAAGATGGTGAGGCTGGTCGAGGGAAGGATATTGCGATCACGTTTAAAAAATCCCCAGAAATGAATGGTATGCGGGTGGTAGAAAATCGCGGCAAGATCGGATCCTCAAGCAATAGCGGCAAGCGTCGGAATCTCATGCGGTTGTGTTAATTGCTTGTATACGCCCAGTGATGGTGGAAGACTCGATATCAGGCGAGGTCTTCCCCTGTTAACGACCCCGTCTTAACGCACGCTATTTAGCAACCTGATCACCACGTCGGGCTGGCTCACTTCGCTTAAATTAATGGGTAAGGGTCGTCATCATGAAACGTAATAAGCTTGCGTGCGCTTTGGCCGCGCTTCTTCTCACTCCTGTCGCCAGTACCGCGTGGGCGCAGTCTGCAACTACCGATGGCGCCCAGCAGGGAACCAACGCCAACCCCAGCACGCTGCAGACGATCACGGTGACCGGTTCGGCTATTCCGCGTATCGATACCGAAACCGCTTCGCCGGTGACGACGATTACTTCCAAGGACATCGCGCGCAGCGGCTACACGACCATCTCCGATGTGGTGCGCTCGATCTCGGCCGACAACAGTGGCTCGATTCCCAACAGCTTCACCGCCGGCTTCGCTGCGGGCTCCTCGGGCGTCGCCCTGCGCGGCCTGACCGTGAACTCCACGCTGGTGCTGATCGACGGGCATCGTGCGGCCAGCTACGCCGTGGCCGATGACGGCCAGCGTTCCTTCGTCGATCTGAATACGATCCCGCTTGCCGCCGTCGACCGCATCGAGGTGCTGAAGGACGGCGCCTCGTCGCTGTACGGTGCCGACGCCATCGCTGGCGTGGTCAACGTGATCCTCAAGCCAGGCTACCAGGGCGTTGAGGCGACGGCTGATGTCGGCAACTCCGCGCACGGTGGTGGCTTCACGCGCAAGGCGACTTTCCTCGCCGGCGGCGGCGACCTGAATAAGGACGGCTACAACGCCTACTTCAGCGCGCAGTACCAGGAAGACAACGCGATCAGCGCGGGCGATCGCGGATTTCCGTACAACACCTCGGATCTGAGCAGCATCGGCGGCGCCAATCTGCAGACCGGCCAGCCGGCTAACGGCTCGGGTTCGATCTACGGCTCGGTGACCCCTGGGACCCTGGGCACGCCTGGCGACGTCACCACCGGCGTTCCGAATACCGGCGCGACTGCCAGCCTGCTCAATGGCAGCTGCGGTGCCAAAGGCCAGTTGACCCACGATAGCTCGGGTACCTACTGCCAGCAGAACACGGCGGCGCAGTACGGCCAGATCCAGGCCAAGACGAAGGAGGGCGGTGTTTATGGTCGTCTGACCATGAAGATCAATGACACGACCAAGGCGTACGTGTCGCTGAGCTACATGGAGACCAAGACCGATGCGATCGCATCCCCGGCGCAGATCCAGTCGGGCACGCCAAACAACACCAATAACATTGCCTTGCCGGCGTACCTGAGCAACGGCAGCCTCAACCCGAACGATCCGTTCGCGGCAAGCGGTCAGGCCGCACTGCTCAACTATGCGTTCGGCGACATTCCCCGTGGCAGCAGCTACGACAATCACAACCTGCGTATCGTTGGCGATATCGCCGGTACCTGGGGTGAGTGGAACTACGACGCGTCGTTGGTCCTCAATCACACCAGCCTCGATTCCCAGCTCTACGGCTATCTCAATTACGGGGCGCTGATCAACGCGGTCAATACAGGTAGCTACAACTTCCTCAACCCGGCATCGAACAGTGCGTCGGTACGCAACGCGCTTGCGCCGGGCTACAACAAGACGTCCACGTCGGACCTCAATGCCATCGACCTGGCGGCCAACCGCTCGTTGTTCGACCTTCCGGGCGGTGCGCTTGGCATGGCAGCCGGTATCCAGCTGCGTCAGGAACGGCAGGACGACCCCACGTTGAATCCGGGTAACGAGTTCCAGGGCCTGGGCAATGCACAGACCAAGGGAAGCCGCGATGTCGAGGGTGCCTATCTTGAATTCGATGCGCCGTTGCTGGAGTCGCTGGAAGCGGATCTTTCCGGTCGCGTCGATCATTACTCGGACATCGGTACGGAGTTCGCGCCCAAGCTGGGCCTGAAGTGGAAACCGCTCGACTGGCTGGCGGTGCGCGGCACGTTCTCCAAGGGCGTGCGTGCTCCGAGCTTCTCGGAGAACGGCTCGAGCTCCAACGAAGGCTTCGTCACGTACAACGTACCGGCGGATTTTGCTGCACTCCATGGCAATAACGGCTATGTGCAGTCGTATCAGCTGGCGCAGTTCACCGACGCGAACAAGAACATCAAGCCGGAGCGTGCGAAGAGCTACACGTTGGGTCTCGTATTGCAGCCGACCAGCTGGCTGAATGCGTCGTTCGACTACTACCACATCAAGAAAACCGACGTGATCACGTCGACGGACGCGAATCAGATCCTGGACGCGTACTACGCTGGCCAGCCGTTGCCGGCAGGTACCCAGGTCATCGCCGACAAGGCGGACCCGGCCAATCCCACCGCGCTGGCTCGTCCGATCGAAGTGATCGGCAGCTATATCAATGCCAACTCGCTGAAGACCGACGGCCTCGATGTCGACCTGCAGGCGCACTTCACCTTCAACAACGGTATCCAGTACATCTCCGACTTCAGTGGTACGGACATCTTCAGCTGGAAGCTGACGCTGCCCGATGGCACCGTGGAATCGTTCTCGGGCACGCACGGTCCGTACAACCTGTCGTCCGGCGCGGGTACGCCGCGTTATCGTGAGTCGTGGTCGAACACGATGATCTGGAACAACCTCACCCTGACGGGCACGTTCTATCACACCAGTGGTTTGAAGAACACGGCGCCGGATGTGTATGGCAGTGACTGCATTCCGGACGGCTATTCCAGCTGCCGCGTCGGTTCGTTCACCGAGTTCAACCTGACCAGCAGCTACCAGTTCACCCCGAAGATCGCCGTGACGGCGTCGGTAGAGAACGCGTTCGATCGCAAGGCGCCGTTGGACGTGGCTAACTATGCGGCCGTGAACTACAACCCGACGTATGCGCAGGACGGTGCGATCGGGCGGTTCTTCAACCTGGGTGTGAAGGTCAAGCTGTAAGTCCCGAATTTGGGAATGTAGGACTGTAAGACTGTAAAGATGTAGGACTGCAAGACTGCAAGACTGTAAGAATGTGGGAGCCGATTCATCGGCGATAGGGTGCTTGCGGCTAGCACCCATTTCGCCGATGAATCGGCTCCCACACAAGCAACAGCAACGACGGCTTTACTTCTTGTCGAATGAGGGCGGGGCGTCTGTCGCCTTCGTCGCCCACGCCTTGTTCGGCTTGTCCGAGAGGTCGAATTCCAGCTTGCCGCCCTTGAGGGCGAAGGACTCGGGGAGCCACGACTTCGTGGTGACCTTTCCGTCGACCTTCAACGACGTGACATATGGCTTACCCGTACCGGCATTCGGCGCCTCGATCACGACATTGCCATCAGGCCGGTGCACGGTGGCCCTGGTAAACAACGGACTGCCGACGACCATCTCCGCACGGCCGGGAATCGACGGGTACACGCCAAGCGCGGCGAACACGTACCACGACGACATCTCACCAAGATCGTCATTGCCCGGAATGCCATTCGGCGCATTCACCCAGATCGTATCGAGCACGCGGCGCACTAGCTCCTGCGTCTTCCACGGCTGGCCGGCGAAGTTGTAGAGCCACGGCGTGCCGATGGACGGTTCGTTATCGAGCTCCGCGTGAAGCGGGCCGGACTTGGTGACGGCGAACGTACCGTCGGGCTGATAGAAGAATCCATCGAGTCGCTTGCGTGCCTTTTCGCGGCCGCCCATGGCGTCGAACAAGCCGCCGACATTAAACGGCACCATCCACACGTACTGCGCGGCGCTGCCTTCGACGAAGCCATCTTCGGTGGAGGGTGTAAACGCGTGCGGCTGCTCCTTGTCGTCGTCCTTGATCAGCGCCCAGGTGCCATCTGCATTGCGATTGCGGATGTATCCGCCTTCCGGCGTGGCCTGGGGATCGAACAGGTTGCGCCAGTACTGCGCACGGCCGAGGAAGCGCTGCGAGGTTGCGACATCGCCCAGACGTAATGCAAGCGAGCTGATGCCGAACTCGGCAGCCACAGTTTCCAGCGTATCGGCCGCTGGCCCCCAGGCGGGTGCGCCGACCGGTATGTAGTGCAGCTTGAGCCACGCATCGAGACCGGGGCGCTGGCCGACGCATTCGACTTCACAGCCGTCATGCGAGAGGTCGAGCGCGGTCGGGTTGTCGGCCGCGTGGACAAGAGAGGCGAGGGCGCCCTTGGCGTCGAAGTCGCGCCCGCCGAAGGCATAGATGCCAGCGATCGCGGCTGCGGCCGGATCGCCGTTCATCACGTGCGTGCCGCCGTTGTTGTGCGTCCAGCGGTCCCATACGCCGTTGTTCTGCTGGGCCTGGTTGTAGAGGCTCTGGGCGATGTCGCTCGCCGTCTTCGGCTCGAGCCACGCGACCATCGGCAGCTGTGAGCGATAGACGTCCCAGCCGGAGAAGTTCGCGTATTGCGCTTTCTGGCTACCGCTGACCTTATGGACCTTCTGGTCGAAACCGGCGTATTCACCGTTGATGTCGCTGAACACGTTCGGCGTCATCAGGGAGTGGTAGAGCGCCGTGTAGAACACGGTGCGCTGGTCCGGCGTGCCGCCTTCGATATCGATATGCGAGAGGCGCGCATTCCAGGCGTCGACGGCCTTATCCCGCAGGGCTTCGAATGTCGTTCCCTTGGGGTTCTCGGCGTCGAGGTTGGCCTGGGCATTCGCGGTGCTGACGTACGAAATGCCGACGCGCACGTTGACCGTGCTCGTGCCCTTGGCGAAGCCGACCCATGCACCCGAGCCCTTGCCGGTATCCGGGAAGCCTTTCTCTCCGTAACCCGTGCCGCCTTCGGCCTGCTTGCCACCCTTGGTAACGGTGGTGTCCTTCCAGGTGCCCGTATCGGCAAACGGCTGGTCGAATTCGATCACGTAGTGAACGGTGTAGTAGCTACGACGATCGGCTTCGTTGATGTAACCGCAGAAGTTGCCGCTGGTGACCTCACCACTGATGCGCTGATGTGCGGCATCGACGCTGACCGTCGCCTTCTCGGAACCGGACTCGGAATCCGACGCGCGTACGAGCACGTTGACCGGCTTGCCCGCGGGAAAGGCGAAGCGCGCCGCGCCCGAGTGCAGCGCAGCGGTGAGGTCGGTGGTGACGCCGTTGTCGAGAGTCACGTGATAGTGGCCGGCCTTGGCCACTTCGTTCGCGTGCGAGAATTTCGATGCGTACGCGTGACGGAAGTCGGTCGACGGAGAAGCGGCGACGTCCTCAGTGATCGGCATGATCGGCACGTCGCCCGAGCCGCCCGCACAACCCCAGCCTTCGACATTGGTCAGGCTGAAGCCGCGGATGGCATCGGCGCGGTACTCGTAGCCACCCGGCGCGGCGATCGGCGACTTCTTGCCGGGTAACGGCGAGGCCTCCGGGGAGAACTGCAGCATGCCGAACGGCACCACGGCGCCGGGGAACACATTACCCCCGTTGGCGGTGCCGATAAGCGGATTGACCAGGGCGGCGGGGCCCGATGCGGCGGCGACGGCCGCAGGCAACAAGGCAGCGGCAAGGACGAACGGGTGCATCGCGCGCAAGGGCATATCTCCGTGGGACCGGTATTTATATCGATTGAAATCCCATTTGGCGCGGCGGTCGTGTGCCAACGGTCATGGATGCGCTGCACCATGCCGTCTCGCCGGAGGGGGTATTACCAGAGGATGCCGTCGTTCGGCTTCACCGGCTCGAGGCCGTGCGACTCGCCGAGGGCGTCGCGCAGGTCGATCTCGATGCTTCGGGTGAGGGTGGTCATCGGAACGTCGTCGTCGAGGTTCTCGAAGGGGTTCTGCATGTCGTTGCCGATCTGCAGCAGTGCCAGGAACAGGAAGCCGGCGACCGTGGAACCGAGCGGGGTGTACACGCCCAGGGTTTCCACCAGACCCAACGGCAGGAGGATGCAGAAGCCGTGGGTGAAGATGGCAGGGTAGGTCGCATATTGCTGCGGGAGCGGTGTGTTCTTGATCCGCTCCATGCCGCCCTGGGCGTTGGAGATATCCGAAAGCGTGCGGGCGAAGGCCGCAAGCAGGATGGGCTCGGGCTTCGCCTCGGCGATAAGCGTACCCGTGCGCACGTGGATGGCGTTCGGCACGTTGGCGACACGATGCAGCGACTCGATTTCATCGGCGCGCAGGCGCGTAGTGAGCTCCTCCCACGGCGACTGGCGACGCAGGTGCAGCCGCAGCGCATGCACGTAGGCAATCTGCCGATGCGCGATCGCGATGGCGGTGGCACGCTCCGGCAGCATGGTGAGCGCCTCGCGGCCCAGGGTGCGTGAGGCATTGACCATCGCGCCCCACAACGTGCGTGCTTCCCACCAGCGCGCATAGGCGGTGGTGTTGCGGAAGCTCAGGTACACGGCGACAGCGGAGCCGAGCAGGGTCAGCGGCAGGGCGGGAAACTCGGCGGTCCAGCGCGGGTGCATCACGTACCAGAAGGCCGTTACGGCCACGTCCCATGCGAACAGCCAGATGAGCGGCTTGCCCACGTAACGCAGGATGTGGCCCAGATGCGCCCGGCCGGGAAGGATCACGCCTGGTGCTCGCGCTTGATCGCTTCGGCCAGGGGGATGAAGTTGTTATTCGTTTCGTCGAGCACGGTGATCTTGCCGTCGCCGATGTCGTAGACCCAGCCGAGCAGGTTGATCGCATCGTTGGCCAGCGCGGCGGCCACTGCAGGATGCGAACGCAGATGGGTGAGCTGGAGACGCACGTTCTCTTCGATCACCGCCTGCATGGCGTCGGCACCCTCGAGCTTGCGTGCGAACACGGCGCTCTTGGCCGCCTGCGCATTGCGTAGCCAGGCTTCGACCGTTGGCAGGTCTTTGGTGGACTCAGGATTGAGCAGGCCCTTCATGGCGCCGCAGTCGGTGTGACCACAGACCACGACATGCTGCACGCCGAGCACCATGACGGCGTACTCGACCACGGCGGACACGCCACCGAGCATCTCGCCGTAACCCGGCACGATATTGCCGATGTTGCGGCAGACGAAGAGCTCACCCGGCTGGGTCTGGGTGATCATCTCGGGCACCACGCGGGAATCCGCGCAGGTGATGAAGAGGGTATGGGGGGTCTGGCCTTCGGCCAGCTCGCTGAACAGCTTGCGGTTTTCCGGTTCCGGAAAAACGTTATGGCTGAAGTCCTGGACGCCTTTGAGGAGGCCGAGCAGGCTGTCGTCGCGCGGAGTTTCCTGGGTCATGTGCGTTGCCTTGGAAAAGCTAGGCGAACAGTTTATGACAATAAAAGTAGTGTGGGAGCCGCTTCAGCGGCGAAACAGTGGTGTGGGAGCCGCTTCAGCGGCGAAAAGCCAACGGAGCGGGGTAGCGGCAAGCCCCATCGCCGGCGTAGCCGGCTCCCACACGGGGCATAGCCGGCTCCCACGCAGAGCATCGCCGCTGAAGCGGCTCCCACATTTGCTTAGGGATGCAGAGGCTTAGGCCTCTGCATCCTCTTTGTACGCATCGATCGGGATGCAGGCGCACATCACGTTCTTGTCGCCGTAGACGTTGTCCACGCGGGATACCGGCGGCCAGTACTTGGAGAGGCGGAGCGAGGGCAGCGGGAAGGCCGCAAGTTCACGCGGGTAGGCGTGGGTCCACTCGGTGCCAATGACCATGGTGGCCGTGTGCGGGGCGTTGCGGAGCGGGTTGTCCTCGCGGTCCAGGCGGCCGTCTTCCACTGCACGGATTTCGTCGCGGATCTGGATCATGGCGTCGATGAAACGGTCCAGTTCGTGCTGCGACTCGCTCTCGGTTGGCTCGACCATCAGCGTGCCGGCGACCGGGAAGCTCAGGGTCGGGGCGTGGAAGCCGAAGTCGATCAGGCGCTTGGCGACGTCTTCCGCGCCGACGCCCGTGGCGTCTTTGAGCGGACGCAGGTCGAGGATGCACTCGTGCGCCACCAGGCCGTTACGACCGGTGTAGAGGGTGTCGTAATGCGGGGCGAGACGCTTGGCAATGTAGTTGGCGTTGAGCAGCGCGACCTGGGTCGCCTTGCGCAGGCCTTCGGTGCCCATCAGCGTGATGTACATCCAGGAGATCGGCAGGATCGAGGCCGAGCCGAAGCTGGCCGCGCTGACCATGCCGACATCGCCCTCACCGCCGAACGTGCGCGGCAGGAACGGAGCCAGATGCGACTTGACCGCGCACGGGCCCACGCCGGGGCCGCCGCCGCCGTGCGGAATGCAGAAGGTCTTGTGCAGGTTGAGGTGCGAGACGTCCGAACCCCACTTCCCGGGCTTGGCCACGCCGACCAGCGCGTTCATGTTCGCGCCGTCGGTGTACACCTGGCCGCCGTGCTTGTGCACGATGTCGCAGATGGCGACCACGTCCTCCTCGAACACGCCGTGCGTGGACGGGTAGGTGATCATGATGGCGGCGAGGCGGTCCGAATACTTCTCGGCCTTCTCGCGGATATCGTCCACATCGACGTTGCCGTTGGCATCGCAGCGCGTGACGACGACGGTCATGCCGCACATCTGCGCGGAGGCCGGGTTGGTGCCGTGTGCCGATTCCGGGATGAGGCAGATGTCGCGATGGCCTTCATTACGCGAGCGGTGGTACGCACGAATCGCGAGCAGGCCGGCGTATTCGCCCTGGGCACCGGAGTTCGGCTGCAGGCTCACCGAGTCGTAGCCGGTGCACTCGACCAGCATCGCTTCGAGTTCGTCGATCAGCTGCTTGTAACCCTGTGCCTGGTCGGCCGGGGCAAGCGGATGGATGTTGGCAAACTCAGGCCACGTGACCGGGATCATCTCGGCGGTCGCGTTGAGCTTCATGGTGCAGGAGCCCAGCGGGATCATCGTGCGGTCGAGCGCGAGATCCTTGTCGGCGAGACCACGCAGGTAGCGCAGCAGTTCGTGCTCGCTGTGGTGCGTGTTGAACACCGGGTGCTCGAGGAACGCGGTGGTGCGGAGCAGGGCGCCCGGAAGGGCGTCGGCGGTGGCGGCATCGAGCGCGTCGATGTCGGTGGCGTCCGCGCCAAAGACGCCAGCCAGCGTGGCGATATCCGCACGCGTGGTCGTCTCGTCGAGGCTGATGCCGACGCTGGAAGCGTCGATCGCGCGCAGGTTCACGCCCGCGGTTGCGGCCTTGGCGTGAATGGCCTTCGCGTCGATACCGGTCACGTGCAGCGTGTCGAAGTAGTCATTGCCGACAGTCACACCGGCCTTACCGAGCGCACCAGCGAGGATCGCAGCGAGGCGATGCGTGCGACGCGCAATGCGAGCGAGGCCTTCCGGACCGTGATACACGGCGTACATGCTGGCCATGACGGCGAGCAGCACCTGCGCGGTACAGATGTTGGACGTGGCCTTCTCGCGGCGGATGTGCTGCTCGCGGGTCTGCAGGGTGAGGCGGTAAGCCGGCTTGCCCTCGGTGTCGACGGACACGCCGATCAGGCGACCCGGCATCGAGCGCTTGTACGCGTCGCGGCAGGCGAGGTAGGCGGCGTGCGGGCCGCCGAAGCCGTACGGCACGCCGAAACGCTGCGTGTTACCGACGACGATGTCCGCACCCCAGCTGCCCGGCGAAGCGAGCAGAGTGAGGGCGAGCAGATCCGTCGCGACGCAGACGATGCCGCCGCGCGCATGGGTCGCGTCGGCCAGCGCCTGATAGGCGTTCGCGCGACCGAAGGTGTTCGGGTACTGCAGCAGCACGCCGAAGCTGTCGACGCTGGCGCCCTCGGCGTCATCGCCGATGTGCAGCTCGATGCCGATACCGTCGGCACGCGTGCGCAGCACTTCGAGCGTCTGCGGATGGACGTCCTTCGAGACGAAGAAGACATTCGACTTCGACTTGGCCGAGCGCTTGGCCAGCGTCATCGCTTCGGCGGCGGCGGTGGCTTCATCCAGCAGCGAGGCATTGGAGATGTCCATGCCCGTGAGGTCGGCGACCATGGTCTGGAAGTTGATCAGCGCTTCCATGCGGCCCTGCGAGATCTCCGCCTGGTACGGCGTATACGCCGTGTACCACGCCGGGTTCTCGAGCACGTTGCGCAGGATGACGTTCGGGGTGAGCGTGCCGTAGTAGCCCTGGCCGATGAAGCTGCGGAAGACGGTGTTGCGGTCGGCGATGGCGCGGATCTTGGCCAGCGCTTCTTCCTCGGTCACCGCGGCGGGCAGGGCGAGCGGGGCGGGAGACTTGATCGAGCCGGGAACAATGGCGTCGGTCAGCGCATCCAGCGTGTTATGGCCGACGACGCGGAGCATCTCGGCGATCTCGGCATCGTTCGGACCGATGTGGCGTTCGATGAACGCGCCATGGTTCTCGAGCTCACGCAGCGAAGGAGAGTTTTTCTGGCTCATGACTTGGAGGCATCCGAAAGAACGTGCCGTGCCGGCACGTGGGGCGCCCCTCTGTCCTTTTGCCTGAGAGTTTGGAGGCAGGTAAGCCTCTTGCACCTTCGGCGCCGGATTTAACCGGTCTCTCCAGAGTGATGAAGCACGTCGGTGGTCATGGGGGCCTGAGCGATTACGGGCGTTGCGCCTTCGGCAGCGGGTCCTTCCGCTTCTCCCACCGGGTGTTGCTGCCCGGCATTATACAGGCGCCCGCCCCTGTATGTAGGAGCCGATTCATCGGCGATCCCAGCCCCCTCAGCCCTCAAACTGCCCACGCATCAAGGCCATATAAGCCCCCTCCGAGGTCTCTCGCCTCGCCTTGACCAGGGGTTTGATGTCCTCGGTCGCCACATATCGCAGCTGGCGCGTCCCATCGGTCACCGCCTGGAAGATTACCGAGGCCACGTCCTCCGAGGTCGCGAGCCGGTTGGCGCGCAGGCCCTCGAACACCTTCCCCGTGGCCGCCACGAAGTCCTCATAACCCGCCGGCACCATCGCGTTGCCGAACTCGTCCGACGATCGCGCACCGAATTTCGTATCGAGCACGCCACCCGGCTCGACGATCTTTACCGTGATGCCCTGCGAGGCCAGCTCGTACGACAGTGATTCTGAGAACCCCTCCAGCGCAAACTTGCTGGCGTTGTACAGCGAGATCATCGGCAGGCCGAACACGCCGGCACCAGAGCTTACGTTGACGATCGTCCCGCTGCGCCGCGAACGGAAGTGCGGGAGGATGGCGCGTGTCACGTCCATGACGCCGAACACGTTCACGTCGAACTGTTCCTGGATCTTTTCCCGGCTGGCGCCTTCGAAGATGCCGAACAGGCCGAAGCCCGCGTTGTTCACGATGGCATCGATAGCACCGAAGCGGGCAATGCCCTCGGCGATGGCGCTGTCGATGCTGGCGAGATCCTGCACGTCGAGCCTGGCGACAAGGATGTTCTTGTGAGCAGTGGCAAGGTCCGCGCCGGCTGCCCGGTCGCGCATGGTGGCGATCACCTGCCAGCCCTGAGCAGCGAAGTGCAGGGCGGCGGCCTTGCCAAAGCCGGTCGAGGCGCCGGTGATGAGTACGGTCGGGGTCATGACGGAGTTCCTGTTGAAGACCTGAAACAAAGTAGTTGCGTCCCGGCGTACTAACAATCAGGCTTATCCGGGACGTATCGATGCGGGAATTCGCACAATGCACAAGGCCGGCCTGATCGAACTGCAGGCGGTGCTCGCAGTCGCGACGCACCAGAGCTTCCGTCGCGCGGCGATCGCCGTGGGCATGTCGCCATCGGCGTTGAGTCATGCGGTGGCCGCCCTCGAGCAGCGCATGGGCGTACGCCTGTTCAACCGCACGACGCGCAGCGTGTCCCTGTCCGAGGCGGGAGAACAGTTCGTCGCGCGGATACGTCCGGCGCTTGGCGAGATATCGGCAGCGATGGAAGCGGCGAACGCGTTCCGCGACAGCCCGACAGGCACCCTCCGCATCAACACCTCCGAGGGAGCGGCGGCGATGATCCTCGAACCGATGCTGCTCGAATACGTGCGGCGTTTTCCCGAGATGCGCCTGGATGTCGTAACCGAAGGCCGCTTCGTCGACATCGTCGCCGAGGGCTTCGATGCCGGTGTGCGTATTGCCGACGATGTGCCGCAGGACATGGTCGGCGTTCGCTGCACGGGCCGCATGCGTTTTGTCGTCGTCGGCTCACCGGCCTACTTCAAGGATCGCCGCAAGCCGAAAGTGCCGGAGGATCTCCTCCAGCACATGTGCATTCGTAGTCGCCTCCCGAGTGGCACCTGGTACCGGTGGGAGTTCGAGAAGCGAGGGCAGGAGCGTCGCATCGACGTGGACGGACCCGTTGGGCTCGACAATCATCACCTGATGGTTTCCGCAGCCCTGGACGGCATGGGACTGATCTGGACCAGCGAGTGGAACGTCGCACCGTACCTGGCCGATGGTCGCCTGGTGGCTGTGCTCGAGGATTGGTGTCCGTACTTCGATGGGTTGAGCGTGTACTACCCGGCGCATCGCCACATGTCGGCGGGGTTACGTGCGTTCATTGATCTGGTTCGTGAGAAGGCGGAAGCGGGCGCGCCTTAGATGAAATGCCGCTGATCGTAGCTGTAGATCAGATCCGCAAGCACCATGTAAAGCGAGTGACCTTCGTTGCTGTAGGCCACCCACGCGTCTAGATGTAGGCGTAGGGCCGCGGCGGTGGCCCTACGTTTTTTCTAGACAAGGCTTACCAAGGCTCGACGCCTTCAGTGTTCGAGAAGCCGCCCGTCGGCCCATCGATAAGGAGAGCGACACGGACGGTCTCCGCGGCACCTTCGGCGATCGTCTGGTGGCCGCTGTTTCCGTTGAGGTCGGTAGCGGTGTAACCCGGATCCACGGCGTTGACCTTGATGCCCGCGTCCTTCAACTCGGCCGCAAGCAGCACGGTGAACATGTTCAGTGCCGCTTTGGAGGCGTTGTAGCCGGTGAGCTTGACCGCTGCGTACGGCCAATCCGGATCGGCGTTGTGCGTGATCGAGCCAAGGCCGCTGGAAACATTCACGATACGGCCCGAGGAGGACTTCTTCACCAGCGGCAACAGGGCCTGCGTGACAGCGACCGTTCCGAAGTAGTTTGTTTCGAAGGTGCGCCGCACGGCGTCGAGGTCGACGCTACCGGGCAGGCCGTCGCCCTGGATGGCGACGCCTGCGTTGTTGACGAGCACATCGATGTGACCTTCGTTGGCTTCGATATCGGATGCTGCCGCCTTGAGCGACGAGGCGTCGGACAAGTCGAGGGGAATATGGCGTACATCAATGCCCTCAGCCTGGAGGGCCTTCGCGGCTTCGACGCCACGCGTCGTGTCGCGTGCGCCGAGCAGGACCCGGTAGCCGGCTTTCCCGAGCTGGCGGGCGACTTCCAGGCCAATGCCCTTGTTGGCGCCCGTGACCAGGGCGATACGGCGATCTGCTGCGTTCATGGCATGTCCTTTGATTGGTGGATGGCGGGTGATGCTGTGTTCTAATTTATGAATCATCCTTCGGTTTTTACATTCGCATATGCCCGTGGTGCCCTCAGACGCGCTCAAGGCCCGTAAAACCCCACGTCAGGCGCGCTCCTCCGCCACCGTGGCGGCAATTCACGAGGCGACCTTTCAGGTTTTGCTGTCCGATGGCATCGGAAAGTTGACGACGACGCGCGTCGCGGAGCGGGCCGGCGTGTCCGTGGGCACGATGTACCAGTACTTCCCGCACAAGCAGGCGCTGCTCTATGCGGTGCTCGATGAGTACCTGGAGCACGTCGTGTTTGCGGTGGAAGAGGCCTGCACGCGGTTGTCAGGCGCCCGGCTGGTCGAGTTGTCGGACGGACTCGCCCAGGCCTACCTGGATGCGAAGTTGCGTCACATGCCGGCTTCCCTGGCGCTGTATGCGGTCGCTGCCGATCTGGATACGGCAAGTCTCGTCGCCGATGTCGTGCAACGTGTCGATCGGGCTGTCGAGCGGCTGCTGGCGAGCGCTGCCGACGCTACCTTCGACGACATTGGCAAGGTGACGTTTGCGCTGCGGACGATGCTCGTCGGCACGGTGAGGGCGGGGCTGGAGAACGACGCATCCCCTGGGACGCTGGCGATGCTGCGTAGCCAGCTCCCGGTGATGTGCCGCGCTTACCTGATGGTGGCGGCACGGCCATAGCACTTGCAAAATGACCGACGGTCATTTACGTTATGACCACTGGTCATTTCGGAGGTGTGCCGTGGCATCACAAGGTTGGGCGCTGGTTACCGGCGCATCGAGTGGGTTGGGTCAGGACTTTGCACGTGCCCTGGCGGAGAAGGGCAACAACGTCGTGCTGGCGGCGCGTCGTGAGGAGCCCATGGAGCGGCTCGCGGCCGATCTGCGCTCGCGTTATGGCGTAAAAGCGCATGTCGTCGCCCTGGATCTTTCAACCGAAGGCGCCGCAGCATCGCTGAAATCTCGCCTCGATGCGGAAGGCATCGCCGTCGACACGCTGATCAACAATGCCGGCCATGGCCTCACCGCGGAGTTCCTCGACGCTCCGGTCGATCGCATCAACGCCATGCTTCGACTCAATGTGCTCGGACTCACCGATCTGACCCACATCTTCGCCAACGACATGGCCAGGCGCGGTGGTGGCAGCGTCATGCTGGTCGCTAGTGTCGCGGCCTTCCAGCCGTGCCCTCATTTCGCGGCGTATGCCGCCAGCAAGGCCTATGTGCTCTCGCTTGGCGAGGCGCTGCACACTGAGTTGAAGGCGAAAAAGGTCGTAGTTACTGTGCTTTCGCCGGGCGTCACCGAGACGTCGTTCTTCGATGCCGCCGGCGAAGCGGCTAACGCGGCGATGAAACGGATGATGATGAAGCCGCGTCCCGTCGTCGATATAGGTCTCGCAGCCATGGCAGCGGGAAAGTCAGCGGTCGTCGCCGGTCGCGCGAATCGCGTGATGGCCTTCCTGTCGCGCCTGTTCTCGCGGCAGCAGCTTTCGCGCATCACCTATAGAATGGCGATGCCCTGATGATGGATTGAGCGTGCATGGTTCGTTACGCCCTGGCGGCTGAAGATAAGGAAGCGCGTCGCGACGCGATCCTGGCCGCCGCACGCGCGCTGTTCCTGCGCGACCCGGAAAAGTTGCCTTCCGCGGCGGCGATCGCTACCGAGGCGGGTCTGGCCAAGGGGACCGTATATCTCTACTTCGCGACGAAGGAAGAGATCTTCATGGCGCTCCTCCATATCGAGCGCATCGGGATGATGACGCGTATCCGCGAGGCGTTCGCGCCGGACGGTCGCCCGGTGGAACAGAAGATTGCGGACTTCATCGCGGCCTACGTCGCACATGCCGCCGCACAGCCGGAAATCCTCAAGCTGGAATCGTTGGGTTACAGCGTGCTCGAACGCAACATCGAGCAGGAGAGGCTTCGTGCCTATAAGCAGGAACTCGGCTCGGCCCTGGTTGGTGCAGGTGCGGTGGTCGAGGCAGCCCTTGGATTGACGGAAGGCGAGGGCGCGCACGTGCTCGTGCACAGTTACGCGCTTACGCAAGGCCTGTGGCAGGCGCTCGACATCCCGCCCGATTGCCGCGAGATGATGGGCGATGCCGCCGTGGCTTTTACCAGCCTGGACTTTGCCACGGAGCTGAAGGCGTCGCTTGATCGCTACTGGCGCGGGCTGCGAAGCCAGGGTTAGTCCCAGCGATTGGCGTTACCCGGAAAGTCGGGTCTCTGGGGGCGTACGACGCAGAACCTTTGTCCCGTCGGCGCCTGCATCACCACCCAGCGTTCGAGTCGCTCGACGACAGCGGCCCCCAGACTCTCCAGACGCTTTACCTCGGCAGGGATATCGTCGGTTTCGATATCGAGATGCACCCGGCTTCCGTGGCTCACACGCTGGATCTGTACGATGGGCTCCTCGGGTGGCGAGACGAGCATCATGTAATTCTCGCTGGAACCCGCATGATCCGGGTCCGTCGGGCGTCCCAACGCGCTCGACCAGAAACCCGCGGCCTTGCTCACATCGTCGGTATAGCAGTCGATCAACACCGCGCACAGCCTTGAATGGTGCATGCCGATCTCCGGTCAGGGGACAGACCCCGAATATATTCGCTTATCAGCTTGCGGGCAGCATGGCGATGGACCTCATCCATTTCTCCGCCAGTTCCGGCCACGCGCCAATGGGCTGATCCTTCTTGCGCAGCCCGAACGCGTGGCTCCCCGTTGCGTAGAGATGCATCTCCACCGGGACGTCGGCCTGTTTGAGCGCGAGGTAATACGCGACTGAATTTCGTACGTCATCGACAGGATCGTCTTCCGCCTGGACGAGGAAGGTCGGCGGCGTCTTTGTCGTCACATGAAGCGTCGGGTTGAGCACGATGCCCCTTTCTTCCCACAGGCGACCCGGGTAGAGGGCCATGGCGAAGTTCGGCCGGGCGCTCAGTTTGTCTGCAGCATCGACAGGGGAATAGGTGTGCTCGGTCGCAGTGCTGATGTCGGCGACCATGTTGCCGCCGGCCGAGAAGCCGATGACGCCAATCTTGTTCGGATCTATCTTCAGGGTGCTTGCCTGCTGGCGCAAATAGCCGAATGGTTCGCTGGGCGTCCTGCAGCGCCATATGCACTTTCGGTTCGCGGCGGCAGTCACACGAGCCATCCCATTGCGGGCCACTTGTCGGCACGCGGTATTTGAGAAGAACGCAGGTGACGCCCTTGCTGGTCAGCCAGTCGCAGATCTCCGTGCCTTCACCTTCGATGGCCACGACCCGGAATCCTCCGCCCGGAAACACGACGACGGTCGTACCAGTAGGCGCTCCCTTCGGCGGGACGATCGTCATGGTGGGTCGCGTCACGTTCTCGATGATGCCGCCGTCCCTGACCGATTCCGGACCCGTGACTGGCGGGCGCGCTATCGAGTGGCCTTCGGGCCAGAGTGGTATCTGAGCTAGCGGGGCAGGGGGCTGCCAGGTTGCCGGTGCGCTTTGGGCTGCGGGCGCTTCCGAAGGGGACGCGACAGCCGCCACGCTCGCGAAACATAGGGCTGTGACCAGCCCGACGAGATGCCAGGTGAGATGCATGGATTTAATCCCCTCGTGTGAGGGTTTGAGGCTAGCCCCGGGAAGGGGCGATTTTGTGGCTGCGAACTGGCTGGGCGGGGCGAGCTTCAGTGGTTCAATAGCCATCGACCTCGATGGTCATGACTTGAGGATCGTTAGTCTTGGTGGGTTCTTTCAGTTCCACAGAGACGATCTGCCCGCGGTTTTTCGAGCCATAGGTGAATTCGACGTCGATGTGTCCAAGTTGCACGTCGGAGGCGAATCGGGTTCCCGGGGACAGGCACTGGACGACGCGTATGGCGTTCAGTCCGGCGAATTCTATGGAAGTGTTCTTCATGAGCGCAGCGCATGCGGTCCGGGCGGGGTCGTAGCCTCCGTGGTCGCAACTCTTTCCGATCAAGCCGAGATCGGTGTTCTTGGAGTTTGAGAACCAAGAGGTCCGGAACTCGATCTTTCGCTTTTCGTCGGGCTTCACCGAAGCGACAAAAGTCCTCAGCGCTGCGCACAAAGGGTCGGCTTTAGCACGGGTGGCGGATATAGCGGGTATGACGGTGGCGCTGAGTGCCAGGCTCCCCAGCGCGACTCCCGCGCGACGCGCAAACGAAGGTCGGGCGGTCATCCTGGATATCTCCCATGGCTTCCCGCGATGTTACTCGCGCACCGGCGCGCGCTCTACCTGCCCACGTCGGCTAGCATAGTTGCGAATCAGGAATCGCAACCATGCCAATGAACGATGCAGACCTTGAGGCCTGGGCGCTCGCTTATATCGAAGGGGTGCAGGACCCAACTCGTTTCAAGGATGACCACCCGTTGTGGTGGGCCATCGAGCGCCTCCACGATTCGTCTACTGATCCCGAGGACATCTGGCTCGTCATTCTTCGCGTTCTGGCGAAGTCACCGCCTGAAGAAGTTCTCGGCGTGTTGGCGGCGGGTCCACTTGAAGACCTGATTCATTACAAGGGTGACGATTTCATCGACCGGATTGAACTGCTCGGCCGGCGCGATCCGGCGTTTCGCTTACTGCTCCGCGGCGTATGGGAGAGCGGATCGCCAGCGGTTTGGGATAGGGTCGAGCGCGCCTGCGCAACGTAAGTCAGAGCGAGTGGCATCAGACCTGGGAGAGCAAAGCCCGTATCTGTTCATTCGCCATGCCACGCCCCAACTTCCCATCCATGTATCTCCATGTCACGTCGTGGTGCTCCCGATCCAGCGAGTCGATGCAATCCTTCGCGAGGATCACGTCATAGTCCCTCTGGTAAGCATCGACGACGGTGGTACGAACGCACGAGTGCGTGTTCACGCCGGCGACGATCAATCGATCACAGTTTAGCGTCTCCAGGAGTTCGTCCAGCCCGGTTCCGAAAAACGCGCTGTACCGTTTCTTCAGAATGAAATGGTCCGTCGCATCGATATCGAGTTCCGGCAGGAGGTCAGCGCCGGGCGTCCCCTCGATGACGACCTGTTTCTGACCCCTCCGTACCTCCAGTGAGGCATCACTCAGGTCGGCCGCAAATTCCTGCCGGACCCAGACGACGGGGATGGCCGCTTCACGCGCCATGGCGGTGAGGGCATTGGTATGCCCTGCGAGGACTGACCGAAGCAGGGACAGCCGCTGGTGGCCGAAGAAGTCGGCCTGCATATCGATGACAAGGGCAACGGTCGTCACGATCACACCTCTGCGGCGGGTGGGTCCTGGCGACCAATGTACCGCGTCGGCGGGGCAGATTCATGACGATAAGGGTCGGCTGGCTGGGGCTTTCACGTGACCTCTGGGCGGGGCGTGCGCAGATTCTTGCCGACATAATCGAGACGGCGGTTGTCGGTGGCCGTTGACGAACTGGAGAACCCGTTTGCGCACCTGCCTCGCGTTCCTTGGCGCCGCTCTGGCGGCCTATGCGTCCTGCTCGACGGCGACGACGACGCTGATCCGCTACCCGAACGTCTATGGCGATGCCATTGTGTTCGTCGCCAGGGATGCCCTGTGGACCGTGGGGACCCAGGGTGGGGCGGCCACGAAGCTTGTCGACGCGCCCGGGCAGCCGGTCGGCCCTCGCTATTCGCCGGATGGCCGCTGGATTGCATTCACCGCGCGTCAGCGGGGTAACGACGATGTATTCGTGATGCCTGCCAAGGGCGGAGCCGTGCGTCGCCTGACCTGGTCGGCAGACGTGTCGGGGTCGGTTCCGGCGTGGTTAGGTCCAAACAACCGCGTGGTGGCCTGGAGCCCTGACTCAAAACGTATTCTGTTTCTCTCTCGGAAGACGACGATCTCGCGAAGCCAACCACAGCTCTGGCAGGTGCCCGTCGACGGCGGCATGCCGACGCGTGACGCCCTCAATGATGCCGTGAGCATCAGCTACAGTCCGGACGGAGCGGCCGCCGCGATCACGCGAACCTATACCGAATATCGTCCCTGGAAGCGCTACGACGGTGGCCTGGCACCGGATATCTCCGTCTTCAACTTCCACAGCGGCCAGGTCCAGCGCCTGACGGACTGGAAGGGCACGGATGCCTTCCCGATGTGGTCTGGCTCGAACATCTACTTTCTTTCAGATCGTGACCCGTCGCGACATGCGAACCTGTGGGTTATGGATACATCCGGCGGAAACGCACGGGAGCTGACGCATTTCACCGACCAGGACATCGACTTCCCATCTCTGGGCGACGGACGCATCGCGTTCCAGCAAGCGGGCAAGCTTTGGGTCTTTGATGTTGCCGCCGGTGCAGCGCACGAGGTCACGGTTGATGTGCCTGACGACGGCATGGCGACCCGGGCCCAGGCAGTCGATCTGTCGACATCGATCCGTGCTGGTGACGTCACGGGACAGCGGAACTACGCCGTCGCTCCCGATGGCCGTTCGATCGTCTTTTCAGCGCTGGGCGATATCGTACGTGTCGATGCGGCAGGAAAGTCGACGAACCTGACGACGACGGACAGTATCGACGAGGATCACCCGGTCTTTTCACCCGACGGTCGTTCGATCGCTTACGTCACCGACCGCTCCGGCGAGCAGCAGGTCGTCGTTCGCCGGCTGGATGGCACGGCAGAAACGCCACTTACCCGTACGCACTCCGGGTATTACTACATGCCCACCTGGTCGGGCGACGGCCGCTTACTCCTGGTCGCCGATGCGAGCCACGGTCTCTGGTTGCTTCACGCCGATGGTGGCTCCGCCGTGCGCATCGCGTCCGACCCCGCGGCCGAAATCCGTGACGCGGCGTTTTCCGCGGATGGCAAGCAGGTGGCTTACAGCGTGCTCGGTGCCAACGGTCAACACGTGACGCACATCTTCGACGTCGCGACGTCACAGGATCACGTGTTGAGCTCGCCGATGTTCGGCGACTGGCAACCACGTTTCGCCACCGACGGCACGGCGCTGTTCTTTCAATCGAGCCGTCATAGCCAACCGGTAATGTCCGACCGCGAGGTCGACATGGTGGCCGTGCGCTCGGCAGGCATCTATCGGGCGCCGATTCGCGATGGGCAGGTGCGAATGGACGACGCCGAGCCCCTGGACCTGCCGGGCGGGGCCTACGACCTGATCGGGGAACGGGGCGGTGGGTTGTTCGTGGTTGCCAAGCCGACAGCAACGCCAGAGGGTCATCTTGAAGGTGAGGAAGCGCGCTTGATCCGTATCGATCTCGCCACGGGCAGGGCCAGTGATGTGCAGACGGGCGCGGATAGCGTGGACGTCACCAATGACGGCGGGACCGTCGCGTATCTCGAGGGGAAAACGTACCACCTGCTGGATCGACGGTCAGGTCAGGACACCAAAGTCGACCTGACCGGCATGCGCGGCAGCGTCGTCTGGCAGCACGTCTGGAGCGAGATGCTCGAAAACGCCTGGCGGCTGCAGCGCGACATGTATTACAGCCCGACGATGGACGGTGCGGACTGGGCGCGCGTGCGCGTGACGATGAGGAAGATGATGCCGTTGCTCGGGTCCCGCTCCGATTTCAACTACGCGCTTGGGCAACTACAGGGCGAGGTCGGCAGTTCGCACACGTATTACAACGGGGCGAAGGACGCCTCGCCACACGAGGCCGAGGCGCTGCTGGGTGTCGATCTGGCCCTCGATGCGGCTGCCGGGCGCTACCGGATAGCGCGCATCATTCCCGGTGACAACAGTCGGCCGACGCTGCGCAGTCCTCTGAAGGCACCTGGCGTCGACGCGCGCGATGGCGATTACCTGCTGGCGATCAACGGCATCCCGCTGGTTGCTCCGCGGAATCCGGATGAGCTGCTCGCCGGAGTTTCGGGAAACGTCACCCTCAGCCTGGCAGCGAAGGCGACGGATACGCCACGTAACGTTGTCGTCAGTCCGTTGGAGAGCGAACTGGCGTTGCGCCGGTTCGACTTCATGCAACGCAGCCGCGAAGAAGTGGGCCGGCTTAGCGGTGGCCGCATTGGCTACATCTATCTCGCGAACATGGCTGAGCTGGGGACCAGTCAGTTCATCGACCAGTTCTATGCCCAACAGGACAAGGAGGGCCTGATCTTCGACGTGCGCTGGAACTCGGGCGGCTTCACCAGTCAGCTGATGCTGGAGCGCCTGCGTCGACCGCTGGCCGGCATCTTCGTCAATCGACAGATGGCCTGCGAGAGCATGCCCGACGGCCTGCAGATCGGTGCGAAGGCGGTGCTGGTGAACCACTACTCGGCATCGGATGGCGATCAGTTTCCTTACTTCTTCCGCGAGTTTGGCTTAGGCCCGGTCATCGGCACGCGGACGTGGGGTGGCGTGCGCGGCATCCTCGGCGCGTGGCCGCTGATGAATGGCAGCTCGGCCAACGTACCGAAGGATGTGCTGCTGACGCCGCAAGGCCAGCGCATTATCGAGAACGAAGGCACTCACCCTGACATCGAGATCGATAACGATCCGGTGGGGAGCGGCGACGCGCAGTTGGAGCGGGCAGTGAAGGAACTCATGCCGACGTTGCACGCCAATGCGGTGGCTACGTGCAGAAAATCGGGCGCGTGGACACATTGACTGCTGCGTGTTCCCCGGTGCACTCGACTATGTCTTGCTCTCCGGAAACATGCATCCGCCGCTGCGGACGACTGCCTTCACTTCCTCGCCCACCTTGACCGGATTTCGATTCAGCCGGGCAACGAGTTCCTTGCACTTGCGCACGTACGAATCCGAATCGTGCTTTGCGCTCCATAAGACGATGCTGAGCGTGACGGGGATGAGATCCAGCCCTTTCTCGGTCAGCGTGTAGATGTCCTTGCGGCCGTCATCGGGGCTGGGCGTCTTCGAGAGAATGCCTTGCTCCTCAAGAAAGGCGAGGCGCGATGCGAGGACATTGGTGGCGATACCTTCTTCCGATTTCAGGAACTCGCCGTACGTTTTCTTGCCTGCAAAAACGATGTCCCGAATGATCAGGAGCGACCAACGGTCGCCGAAGACCTCCACGCCGTAGTTCACCGCGCAGTGGGACCGGAGGCTTTCTTTGCTCGTCGTCTTCATGACCGAATCTTAACATCACTTGCGTTCAGCAAGTTAAATTTCGTCATGTCACTTGTTTTAAGCAAGTGAATAGGACTAGCATCGTTTGAAGACCTTTCGTCTCTCTGTCTTCAAAAGGATCACCCACATGCACGTTTTGGTTACTGGCGGCACCGGTCATATCGGTTCGTACGTCATCCCCGAGCTCATCGCCGCCGGACACGAGGTCACTGGCCTGGCCCGGTCGGACGAGTCTGCGGCAGCGGTGCTCGCGCTTGGCGCAAAGGTGTATCGCGGGGATATCTCCGATCTCGATACGCTCAAGGCAGCGGCCGTTGCATCCGACGGTGTTATCCACCTTGCGCACAGGCAGGACCTGCTTCCTTCCGGCGGAATCGACGCCGTCGCCGCTGCGGAACTCCAGATCATGCTCGCCTACGGCGAAGCGCTTGCCGGCAGCGGAAAGCCGTTGGTCGCGGCGGGCAGCATCGGTTCACCCGGATGGGAAGGCCTTGGCCGTCCCGCCACGGAAGAAGACCCCGCGCTGCCGGGCGGCGAACAATACAAAGGCACGCTGCGCGTTCGTAACGTCGTGGAACTCGCCGTGATTGGTCTTGCGCAGCGGGGCGTGCGGTCTTCGATCGTGCGGGTTCCTACCATCGCGCACAGTGCGACCGATGCTGCTGGCTTTCTCCCGATACTTATCGGGCTTGCGAAGGAGAAGGGCGTTATCGGCTACCCCGGAAAGGGCGAGAACCTTTGGCCCGCCGTGCATACCCGCGACCTCGCCGTGGTGTTTCGCCTGGCATTGGAGAAAGGAGAGGCCGGCAAATATTGGCACGGCGTCGAGAGCGAGGGCATCCGCTTCCGCGATATCGCCGAAGCGCTTGGTAGCCGGCTGGGATTGCCGGCCGTCAGCATCCCCGCGGATGTCTTGATGCTACCGGGATACTTCGGATTCCTCGCGAATCTGGTCACGCTCGACCTTCCGGCTTCCAACCGCATCACTCGCCAGACGCTCGGCTGGGAGCCCAGGCAACCCGGTCTGCTCGACGACCTGCACAACGGTCATTACTTTCCTGCCGCCTGATTCCCAACCCAAGAGGAACTGCATATGAGCACCATCACCATTATTGGCTCGGGCGGCATGGCCGCTGCGATCGGTGGCCGCACCGCGAAGGCCGGACACGTCGTGGAAGTCGTCAGTCGCGATCAGACCAAAGCGCGGGCACTTGCCGACAAGCTCGCTTCCGGAGCGACCACGGGGACCTACGGCGCAGCGCCGGCAGGCGACATCGTGATCCTCGCGGTGCCGTACACCAGTGCCGCGGCGGTGGTAGCCGATTACGGCAGCGCGCTCAAAGACAAGATCATCATCGACATCACCAACCCGGTCTCGGCCGACGCGACGAGCCTCGTGACACCCGCTGGCAGTTCAGGTGCACAGGAGATCGCCAAGGCCGCTCCTGCCAGCGCACATGTCGTGAAGGCGTTCAATACGTTGTTCGGGCCCGTTCTTGCGAAGCGCGAGCGCCTCGACGCGTTCATTGCAGCTGACGATCAGGATGCGAAGGCACGTGTTTCCGCTTTCATAGCGAGCCTCGGCTTGCGTCCGCTCGATATCGGCGGGCTGCCCATGGCTGCGACACTCGAGGCGATCGGCCTGATGCTTATCGGTTTGGCGAAGAACGGTGCCGGGAGCTTTGACATTGCCTTGAACGTCGATATCGGCTGAATCAGCAGCGCAACGGAGAACCCTTCAATGAACACGAACGACAACGTCCAGGTGGTAAAGGACTTTTTTGCAGCACTCGACCGCGGAGACAAGGAAGGTCTGCTGGCGCTGTCGGCTGAAGACATCGAATGGATCATTCCTGGAGACGGCTGGCCGCTGGCCGGCACACACCGTGGACACGCGGGGTTGGGAGCGTTTCTTCGGAAGGCTTCGGAAACGGTGGAAACATCCTTCCCGGAGCCTCCCGAGTATGTCGCACAGGGAGATCGCGTTCTGGTCGTTGGGTTCGCTACGGGCAAGATCAAAGCCACGAACAAGACGTTCGAGGACGACTGGGTCTTCGCCATCACGGTTCGGGACGGCAAGCTCGCGAAGATCCGGGAGTACATCGACACGCAGGCTCTGGCCCGCGCGTCCGCAACGTAGCGTCGACGCCGGGGTGCGTCGTGACGAGAAGGGAGGCGCGGCGGCTGCCGGGTCATGCGGTCCATGATCCGCCTCGGCACGTCGGGCGACCTGTTGAATCCATTTCGCTGGAGCACGCTGGGTGCGACCTCTAGATTCGCGGCCAGGTAAGCCTCTTCGCGAAAGGAAAACACGCCATGCCCGATCACGCGCCCGAGCTAGCGCTCAAGACGTCGCATCACCCTCTCTTCAAGTGCGCCTTGCTCCTGGGCGTGATCGTCGGGGCGCCCCTGACGGCATCGGCCTCGGAGCTGTCCCGGATCCCGATGACGGCCGACGGATGGAGAGTCGATGGGGATGCGGCCTTCGCGCACGACCCGGTCAAGCAGGACATCGTGGTCGTCACGAAAGGCTATGCGGAGCTGAAGCAGGGCGACTTCGGCAACGGCACCGTCGAGTTCGATATGAAGTTTGTCGGCAGCCGGATCACCGGCATCACATTCCGCCAGCACGGCGAATTGGCGGATGCCGTGTACTTTCGACCCAGCCCCGATTGCGCCACCTCCGACGAATGCATCCAGTACATGCCGACGGCGTACCACGTCTTCGAATGGGATCTGTACGGTCAATACCAGACGCATGCACCCATCAAGCAAGATGACTGGAACCACATCAAGCTGGTTGTTTCGGGTGGGCGAATGAATGTTTTCGTTAACGGGTCGGCGTCGCCCTCCCTGGCGATCGGGGCCCTGGTTGGCGGGTTTCCCGACGGTTCGATAAGGCTGCACGGTCCGGCTTCGTACGCGAACCTGACCATCACTCCGGACAAAACGGAGGGACTGTCCGCCGAGCCTGCAGGCGACCCGGCGAAAGAAGATCGTCGGTATATCAGCCACTGGCTGGCTTCGTCGCCCTTCGTCATGCCCTCCCGCATGGACGCGACGCTTCAGGAAAAAACGGGTGTGGACCCCACTTACGCTTCGGTTCCGGCGGAAGCGGCAACGTGGACGCCGGTCGTGCCGGACCCCGGCGGGCTCATTAATCTGACCCGCTGGTATGGTGCCGCGCAGACAGGCCCGTCGATTACCGGTATCTGGCTGAAGACCACGGTGGAGTCCGATCATGCCCAGACCAAGCATGTCGACATGGGCTGGACGAGGGAGGTATGGGTCTTCGTCAACGGAAAGCGAGTATTTGCGAGCAAGAACCTTTACGGTGTCGATGGGGCGAGCAAGGAGCCCGACGGTCGCCTGTCGCTGACCAACGGCTCGTTCGACCTTCCACTTCGCAAGGGCAGCAACCATATCGTCGTGGCACTGGACGATAATTTTGCTGGCGGTGCGCAGCACTTCGGTTGGGGCATGCTGATGCGCATGCGTGATGCGGATGGCATTGGCGGTATGTGAGGAATCCGGCTTGGCAGGCATGCAAACATCATCGATTCACCCCGGCAGGCCGGTCCGGATCCTGCTGGCCTTCCTTGCCTGGACACTTGTCGGCGTGATCTTCGCGTTGCCACGTTTCTCTCAGGCCGCGCCCTGGACGGTTGTCCTGAGAACCTCGCTTGGGGACTGGTGGTCATGGGGCGTTCTCGTACCGGCCATTATCGCGGTCGACAACCGCCTGCCGATTGCGATGGAGAAGCCGGCACTCCGCTTCGCGGCTCATGCGGTGCTGGACCTGGTCATGACTGTCGCCTACGTTTACGTGGATGCCGTCCTACTCGCGCTGCTTGGCGTTGGACCGTGGTCGGACATCATCGCCACGGGTCCGGTGCGGAGCGTGATCCACGGCGGCTTCTTGTGGAGCGTGCTCGTCTACCTTCTGATCGTTGGCGGGTGGCGGTCGATCCGCTACAGCCGGGAGTATCTTTCCGCCGAACTGCGGCTGGAGCGGCTCGAGCGCAGCTTCTCCGAGGCCCGCCTCAACACGCTTCGCATGCAGCTCGACCCTCACTTCCTCTTCAACGCATTGAACACGATATCCGCGCAGGTGGTCAGTGAGCCGCAGATGGCGCGAAAGATGATCGAGCACCTCGGCGACCTGCTACGCCTTTCCCTCGAGCCGGACAGGCGTATGCAGGTTCGCCTGGCCGACGAAATCGTGATGTTGAGCCACTATGTCGCGATCCAGAAAATCCGGTTCGGCGACAAGCTCGACGTGGTGATCGACGTGCCAGAAAGGGAACGACGCGCCATGGTGCCTAGCCTCATCCTGCAGCCACTGGTCGAAAATGCCGTGCGGCATGGCTTGTCGTCGCGTGTGGAGGGCGGCACCGTGACCGTGACTGCCCGTTCGGCGGGTGACCTTCTGACGATTGTTGTCGAAGATAACGGCGTAGGCTTGCCCGATGAGTGGACGGAACCGCTAGGCGGACTCGGCCTTGCCGTGACTCGGGAGCGCATCGCCATGCTTCACGATGAGCCGGACGCAGGTCTGGAGATAGGTCGTCGCGCTGGTGGTGGTACGTCCGTCAAAGTGACGCTTCCACAGACCAGCGGCAAGGAGTTTGCGTGACATGACGAAGGACCAGTCCCTGTGCGTACTCGTTGTCGACGACGAAAGCCATGCACGCGCAAGGCTGCGGGAAGTGCTCGACCGCGATACCGCGATCACGCGCGTACTCGAGGCAACCGACGGGCTCCAGGCGGTCGACATGATTGAGCGGGAGCATCCGGACCTCGTGCTGCTGGATGTGCAGATGCCTGGCTTGAGCGGTTTGGACGTCATCGAAGCCGTGGGCCCATCACGTATGCCGATCACCGTGTTCGTCACCGCCTTTGACCAGCACGCGGTACGCGCGTTCGAGTTGCACGCGCTCGACTTCGTGCTCAAACCGTATAGCGATGAGCGCTTCGAGGCGTCGCTGGCACGTGCCAAGGGTCGTCTGGATGACCTGAGCCTGCGTGCGTTCGGGCAAAGTCTTGTCGGGATACTGGAAAGGCGCGGGGCAGAGAAAACCTGGCTGGACAAGATCGCCGTCAAGGACCAGGGGCGGACCGAACTCGTGAAGGTGGCGAGCATTGACTGCATCGAGAGCGCTGGTGCGTACGTAGCGTTGCATGTCGGGAAGCAGCAGATCGTGCACCGGGCGGCATTGAGTGAGCTGGTCGACCGGCTGGATCCTAAGCGCTTCGTCCGCGTGCATCGGTCGGCGGTGGTGAACGTGGACAGCATCGTTCATCTGGCGGCGATATCGCACGGTGAGTTTGAAGCAGTGCTTCGTCACGGACAGCGGATCAGGGTAAGCCGTACGTATAAGGCACTTCTGGAGGCTGCGCTGGGGCAGGCGTTGTGATCGGGCGTGCGATCGCGCGTAGGATGGGGTGGCCTCTCTTTCAAAAGTGAAATCAGCCATGGCGTTCCGAGTCTTGATCATCGGTGGCACAGGGCAGGTCGGTGCCGCGGTGGTGCGTGCCCTCGTTGCCGAGCCATCTTGCGTCGAAGTGGTCATGGTCAATCGTCGGGAGGTATCCCCAGTCCCGGGCTCGCGTGTCCGACAGGTGGTTCTGGACACGAAATCGGAAGGCTTTCAATGGGAAGTCGCCCGGCTCGTTCATGACCTGGCTGCGCAAGGCGATCCCGTCTACGCAGCGTCCTGCGTCGGTGTGGGCACAGGCAGTATGAAATGGAGCGAGGAAGAGCTGAAGGCTCTCGAGGTGGGTGTGGTCGGAGGCTTTGCCCGAGGTTGCCATGCCGGAGGGATCACTCACTTCGCCCTGCTTTCAGCCGTCGGGAGCACGCCGAAAAGCCGGTTTCGCTACGTACGCGTTATGGGGCTGAAGGAGGCTGCCGTTGAAGCGGTCGGCTTCAAGCGCCTGGCAATCTTTCGTCCCGGCATTATCGCGGGCAATGTTCACACGCCCGGTTACGTGGCGTGGCTTGGGCGCCTGGTTCCGGGTGGATTCGGCACGGTGGACCAGGACGATATCGGGCGGGCGTTTGTCGCCGAATTCGTGAGCCATTCAAGCGCCAATGGCGTGGTTTACTACGAAAACGGTGCGATGAGGACGATGTCCCGTTCGATGGCCTGAAACGGTCAGTCCACCAGTTCGATGCCCAGCCCATACAGAAGTCCGGATGCCTCGGTCCGCGTGAAGCGTGCGCCCTTGAGCTGGTTCTCGCGGATATCCATGACGTAGTTCGTGGCTTCGCTGAAGTCGGCGCTTTGAAGCTTCGTCCCACCGAACATGCTTTCTGCAAAGTCGGAGTAAGTGAAGTTCGAGCGGGCGAAGTCGCCTTGCCTGAAATCGACGTTACGAACCTTGCACTCTTCGAGCACCAGCTCTTGCAGGTTGAGCCCGAAGAACGACGCGTAGTTCACGATGGACTTGCGAAAAGCGAGCTTCGCCGGCGCCGAGTATCGCGGCCAGTCCGCACGCGTCCAGTCCACACCGATGACCTTGCATTCTTCAAAGGTCACCGACTGGAACTTGCTGGCGTTGAGCTTGACGTTGCTCAGGTCGCACGAGCGGAACGTGCACTCGATGAACTTGCAGTGGTCGAACTGGGCGTCGCTGAAGGAGCAACTCACGAAGGTGCATTCTTCGAAGGTTTTCGAGGCGATCATGCCTTCGGCGTGGTCGAGGCCCTGGAAGGTCTTCAGGTAGAAGTCCTTTTCTTCGCCGATCACGTTGCTCATTCTTGATTCTTCCTCGGCGGGCTCGGGGCCATTGTCCGGACTTAGACCCGAACAAGGAAAGTCCTCCTATCCGAGCGGAACATTTGCCTATACTGGATGTGGAAGGGAAGTGGCGACGACCAAGGGGGGATATGTATTCGTTATTTTTGGCGGTTGTAGGTTTCGGAGCCCCCCAAGGGACATCGACGGACGCTTGCGCCGCGATGGTTCCGGCTGTCTTGGGTCAGGAACTCGCGCAACGCTTTCACGACGCGGGGCTTCCGCTGACGACTGACTCGCCGTCAGCGCGTCGCAAGGTCCCCGGGGAAGGCGGGTCCACCTGTCCGCTGATCGCGAGAGCTGACTTCAACGGCGACGGACGGTCCGATTTTGTGCTTATCCTGCCTAAGAAGGCGGCGCCGGGTTATCGCCTGATTGTGGCGGTGCATTCACCCGGCGGCTTCAAGGTGAATGGGCTTGAGTCGTCGAATGCACCGGTCGTCAATCTATTTGTCGACGTGGCGAAGCCGGGCACCTATTCGCATACAGAGGCCTATGCTTTCAAACCATCGCCAGGTGCGGTGGAAAATATCGCTAGCGATTGCGCAGGATTCTGGTTCGGCGAGTTAGAAGCGGTGGCGGACGTCTATTTCATCAAAAAGGGCCGCTGGCTTCGTGTGCATGCGGTGGATTAGCAAACCGGCAAGATGCTCGAATACGGTTTTACAGAGTGAATGTACGGATGACAAACAGCCTGGCCATCGCACTATTGTTTTCATGCACCTCGTTGGTGACGTATGTTGCGCTAAAGAATTCGCGCACGAAAAGCCAGAACGCGCAGCTGTTCGGGGCGACCGGTGAGCTTAAGTCGCCGAGATGGATTGTTTTGCTTTTCTTCTCAATAGCCTCGTTTGCGACGCTCATGGCTTTCGCGGTCGATCATCACGAAGCGCGAGACCAGACTTGGCCGATGGCACTCTTCGGGCTGCTCGGCACACTTTTCGTCCTGATTCGAAGTTTCTTCGGCGTTCGCCTCGATCAGTCGGGGGTCCGGTTCGGATGGCGATGCCGGCGTTACGTTGCTTACGCGGACATTGCTGACCTTGAAAGGCGTGCAGACCGGAACGACACCGTGCTCACTCTTGTGCTCCGGTCGGGTGTCAGGCATCGCATCGGAAGTGATGTTCCTTGTGGGAAGCCGTTCACGGAGGAGCTGCAACGGCTGTCAGGTTGTTCAGTGACTGACCGGCGACCAGGGCGGCGATCAGCTTAGTCGCCCCAAGGAAGACGCATTCGGTCAGTGGACCGCGGGCATATCGGCAGCGCCCGCCTTATGGTGCGTTCCCAGCTTCCCGACCAGTCCCGCACTGGCCTCATTCATCCCCACCACCTCGACCTGCTTCCCTTCACTGCGGAACTTGAACACCAGCAGCCGGCCATGCTGCCGATGAAGCCGGTCGCTACATTGGCGATGCCCTGGCCCATGCATTCACGATTCTTGTCGCTGCGCACGTTACCGAGCCATTCCTGGCGCAGACGTGAGGATGGTTTCAAGTTTCTTTTCCTTGGAGGGGCGATGCCTGGGCATGCCGGAGCGGACGCGATTGAGCGTCGCTAAGCTCATGATTTTATTGATTCGTTTCGCTCACCACAAGCGGGGCTAGGTAACTCTACGTAGCCCCGGCGCGTAGCCTTGCGCTTTCGAAGGGTTGTTTACGGACGCAATCTCGTCCCGAACGTCCACTGTGGCTGTTCTGGAGATACAGAGATGGCGCGGAAGACTGCGATTGCCTGCTTTGCGGCATTGTGCGGCATGGCCTTACTCGTATTGCCGCGAGAGGGCCGTCCTGCCCCGGTTGGTGAGGGGGCAGCTGACGCGAGTGACATCGAGCGACGCGTGCTGGAAGCACGGGCCGCGGAGGCCGTGATCTGGGGCATGCCCATTGTCAACTACGACCTGATGTATCAGGCGGCGCTTCGCAATAACGCGAAGCCGAACCAGATCGTTTACTGGTCGCGTCCATCGGACTGGAAGAACCAGACGCTGACGCCTAATCCCGACACCATCTACCTGATGCCATTCATCAGCACCAAGGATGTCGGACCGGTGGTCGTCGAGATTCCGCCCGCTGATGGCGGCGTTATCAACGGCAGCATCATGGACTGTTGGCAGACGGCGATCGAGGATGTCGGTCCGGCGGGAGTCGACAAAGGGAAAGGCGGCAAATACCTCGTCCTTCCGCCTGACTACAAAGGCGATATTCCCGAGGGATACATTCCGATGCCTTCGGGGACTAACAGCAACTACGCACTCTTGCGCTCAACGCTGAAAAGCGACAGCGTCGCGGATGTTGCCAGGGCCGTGAAGTATGCGAAGCGGATCAAGATCTATCCGCTCTCGCAGGCGGCACACCCGCCGCCGACTGTCTTCGTCGACCTCAGGAACGACCTTTTCGACGCTTCGATCCCTTACGACCTGCGCTTCTTCCAGTCACTGGATCGCATGGTGCAGAGCGAACCGTGGCTCACCCGCGACAAGGTCATGATCGATCAGCTGAAGAGCCTTGGTATCGAGAAGGGCAAGGCATTCATGCCTGATCAGGCGACGCAGGATGCGATGAAAGGAGGTGTTTCCACCGCGCACGCGTGGCTCGAAGCCCGCTATGAAGCGGATTTCGTGCCACCCTTCTTCGACGGTACGCACTGGGCATTACCGGTCTCGCCTGAGTTCATGACAGGCATCATGACCAACTACATCAGCCCCGACAGCTACTCAGTCGATAGTCGGGGTACGGCATACTCGTGGGCGTTCTTCAGCGCAAAGCATCTGGGGCAGGGGCAGTTCTATCTTCTGGCTATCGAGGACAGCGAGGGGCGCGCCTTGAACGGTGGCGGTAACTACCGGCTTACGGTGCCAGCGAATGTGCCCGTTGCGCAGTATTGGTCCGTTACGGCATACGGCCGCGCCACACATACTCTGATCCGCGAGATGCCGTGGGCTAGTCGATCCTCACTGAACCCGGCACTGAAAAAGAACGCCGACGGCTCAGTGGACCTGTTCTTCGGACCGAAGGCACCGCCAGTCGGCAAATCCAATTGGATTCCGACAGACCCCAAAGGCCAGTTCGAAATCCTGTTCCGTTTCTATGGGCCAGGAAAGCCGCTGATGGAAAAGACCTGGCGCCTGACCGACATCCAGTCGACCTCTCCCTAGGCTCCGCTGGCGCTGCTACCCTTCGGGTTCCAGCACCTTGAGTGGGGATGGTCTGTTGAAAACGATAGGGATGCTTGGCGGCATGTCCGCCGCCTCCACGCAGATTTACTACCGTGAGTTGTGTCGGCTAACGAGCAAGCGTCTCGGGGGCCTTCATTCGCCGGAACTCCTCATTCGGTCCCTCGACTTTGCGGGGATCGAGGCCTTGCAGGCGACGGGCGACTGGGACAAGGCTGGCGACATCCTCAACGCGGAGGCGAAGGCCCTCGAGCGGGGAGGGGCGGCGTTCCTGATCCTCGCGACGAACACGATGCACAAGCTCGCGGGCCCGATGATGCAGGGAGTGTCGATTCCCTTGCTGCACATCGCAGACGCGACGGCAGAGGCGGTACGACGTAAGGGCCTGCGCCGACCCGGGCTGATCGCCACTGCGTTCACCATGGAACAGTCGTTCTATCTGGACCGCCTGGCCGCGTCGGGCCTCGACCCCATCGTTCCTGATGCCGACGACCGCGCGGAGGGGCATCGGATCATCTACGAGGAGCTCTGCCGCGGCGTGACGACGCCGGAGAGCGAAGCACGGTACATCGCTATCGCGTCCCGGCTCGTTGAGCGCGGTGCGGATTCGGTGATCCTTGGCTGCACCGAGGTAGGTATGCTTCTCAACCAGGGGAACGTATCCGTCCCCGTCTTCGACACGACACTGATTCATTGCGAAGCTGCGCTGGATTTCGCTGGAGTGGGCCATGACTAAAGTAAAAGTTGCCGGGTTCGGCGTGTCGCTTGATGGCTTCGCCGCGGGCATCGATCAGCGTCTGGATCAGCCGCTTGGCTTGCGCGGGCCGGAGCTCTTCCAGTGGTTTTTCCCGACGCTGACGTTTCGTCAGATGCAGGGGAAGAACGATGGTGAGACCGGCCCCGATGACGATTTCGCAAGGCGCGCGATGGCCGGCTTCGGTGCCTTCATCCTCGGTCGCAACATGTTCGGGCCCATCCGTGGCGAGTGGCCGGACGATGAGTGGAAGGGCTGGTGGGGCGACAACCCGCCGTATCACGCGCCGACCTTCATCCTGACGCATTACCCGCGATCTTCCATCGAGATGGAGGGTGGGACGACGTTTCACTTCGTTACCGAAGGCATCGAGGTCGCCTTACAGAAGGCACGCGAGGCTGCTGGCGGAAAGGACATCAAGATTGGTGGCGGCACCGAGACAGTGAGACAGTACATCCAGGCCGGCCACGTGGATGAGATTCATCTGGCGATTGCGCCCGTTGTTCTGGGGCAGGGGGAGGCGCTCTTCAGTGGGCTTGATCTGCATGCCATGGGATATCGGACGGTTGAGCATGTGCCGACGGAGCGGGCGACGCATATCGTGCTCGCGAAAACTGGTTAGGGTCACCGGCCGGACCAGGAATGACATCCCGAGCCACGTAGAAGCGCGCAGACGCTACCCGTCAGCAGCATAAGTGCCGAAAGTGCTCATGGTTTGCATCCGTGACTGGCGGCGTGTGCGTTCCAACCATGACGATGGGTTTCGAGTCGGATGGTTCTTTCATGGCGGAGTGCTTGCGGAAGGCCCGGACTTCGGAAGCAGGGTAACGTGCACATCCTCGCGCTCGTTCCCCTCTGCCTGACAGGTTGAGTCGTCGGTGTTGTAGATGACCTTTGGCGCAGTAATTGTCATGGAGCCAGCTTTGACAACCTGCGCGCTGCCGGTCAATACCGCGCGCCCGGTTGTCAGGTCGTAGTCGACACGATCTGCGTCCGCCTTGAGCAACTGGCCCTTCTCGTCCTGTTGCTCGATGTGCGCTTTCCTGCCTAGAACCACTACTCGCGCGATGCGGGAATCAGGCCCCGCATACAACTCCGCGGTGTCGCCGGTGACCAGGATCGTGCCCTGCACAATTTTGACTTGCCCGCTAACGATCGATTTAGTGTTGGGACCCTGAAACATTGAGGTGGATGAACCGTCGACTTGAAGCGGTTGTGAGCGGTCGCTCGACTTCGCCGATGCGATCGCAGGAACAACGCCTATGCAACAGGTCGTGAGGACGAGTCTAAGTGTTGAGTTCAAGAGACACCCTCCAATGGCATTTGAGCTTCACCGAGACAACAACGGCATCATCAGCACAGGCATGGACGGTAATACCATGGATCATCCAGACGCGCTAAGGAGGTGTCCGGTTGTCCGGTGAAAATTGTCCGCGGACACCGTTCTTCCTGGTGAATTGGCTCTGCGTGAGTACTGGCTCACTCTTTGCTTCGCGAGGCTTACGGATCACGGAGGGGTCAATGTCAAGCGAGCGATCAGGCACTTTGGAGGACTCGGCCTGGAGAGGCGTGCCTTGGGACATGCAGAACTACATTTTCTTCTATCTTCGGTCCAGGCACTTTCCGATTACTTTCCGGAATACGAGCCTCATCGCGCAGGCTCTTGCCCGACGTCTTGAAACCGGACCGATAGAGCATCGGGATTTGGAAGTAGCAATTGAGAAAAGCGCCGTCGAGTACCTATTGGACGAAGGGAAGCTCGAGCCGTAACTCATCTGTCACTGCGTCAGCGAGGTCGCGAAGCGCTCGGCCGAGGTCTGACGGTGTTTATGGGTTGGTTCGACCCGCAGGACTCCGTCGAAGTCGACGACGCCGTCAGCACCGTGCGAGAGCACCATCCGGGCCGCATGCTGTTCGTCGAATGCCCCGATCCGGCTCGATAACCAACCTTTCTGAACCCCAGAAACAACAAAGCCCCGCATCGCTGCGGGGCTTCGTCTATAATTGGTGCCCAAGAGAGGACTCGAACCTCCACGGTTTTACCCGCTAGTACCTGAAACTAGTGCGTCTACCAATTCCGCCACCTGGGCAGGTGTCACAGAGCATCGCTGTCCCGTGAGCCGCGTAGATTAGGTAGGTCCGGGAAACTTGTCAACGATTTTGCACACAGGATGTGAAACTATTTCGCATCCACCTTCAAAGGTCCTTACGTGACGAAGAAAAACTCAGGTTCGGGAGCCGATCGCGGTCCCCGTAAACCCAAGGCCAGCCGCCCCGGCAAGGCGCTGGACAAGTATCGTGATCGCCCGGCGGGTTCCGCCGTGGTCGATCCCCATGCCGACCGGGAAGCTGCGCTTTACGACCAGCCCATTCCCAGCCGCGAGGCCATCCTCGCGCTCCTGGACGATCGCGGCGAGCTGCTTTCCGAAGAGAGCATCGCCCACGCCCTGCGCCTGTTCACCGATTACGAGATCAATGCCCTAGGCAAGCGCCTGGGCGCCATGGTCCGTGACGGCCAGCTGCTGCGGAACCGCAAGGGCGACTACGCCCCGGCGCAGAAGCTGAGCCTGATTCCGGGCCGGGTCATCGCCAACGCCGAGGGCTACGGCTTCCTGCGTCCGGACGAGAGCGGGGAAGAAGATCTCTACCTGTCGCCCGCGCAGATGCGCAGCGTGCTCCACGGTGACCGCGTGCTCGCCAGCGTGGTCGGTATCGACCGCCGCGGCCGCCGCCAGGGTGCCATCGTCGAAGTGCTCGAGCGCCGCTCGCCGCGCCTCGTCGGTCGTGTCGTTATCGAAAACGGCGTGACCCTGGTCGAGCCGGACGATCGCCGCCTGCACCAGAACATCATGATCCCCGCGGGTCGCGAAGCCGGTGCCAACTCCGGGGAGATCGTGGTCGTCGAGATCACCGATCCACCGACACCGCACCGCGGTCCGATGGGCACGATCCGCGCCGTCCTCGGCCAGCGCCTGCAGCCGTCGCTGGTCGTCGAGATGGCTATCGCCAGCCACGACCTGCCGCACGAATTTCCGCCGCAGGTGGTCCGCCAGGCCGAAGAAGTCGAGCCGAAGGTCACCTCCGAGGAACGCAAGGGTCGCGTCGATCTTCGCAAGCTTCCGCTGGTCACGATCGACGGTGACGACGCGCGCGACTTCGATGATGCCGTCTACGCGGAGCCGCTGAAAGATGGCGGTTTCCGCCTGGTGGTCGCCATTGCCGACGTCTCGCACTACGTGCCCGTCGGCACGCCGCTGGACGTGGAAGGCTACAACCGCAGCACCTCCACGTACTTCCCCGGCTTTGTTGTCCCCATGCTGCCGGAGACGCTGTCGAACGGTATCTGTTCGCTCATGCCCAAGGTGGAACGCCTGTGCATGGTCTGCGACATGGAGATCGACGAGGAAGGCGAGGTCACGCGTTCGAAGTTCTACGATGCCGTGATGTTCTCGCACGCGCGCCTTACCTATAACAAGGTCTGGCAGGCGGTAGGCGAGCGCAACGCCGATGTGCGTCAGGAAATCTCCGACGTGCTTCCGCATATCGAAGCCCTGCATCGCCTGTACAAAGTGATGGCCAAGGCGCGCAAGCGTCGCGGCGCGATCGATTTCGAAACACCGGAAGTGAAGTTCCGTATCGGTCCGGCGGGTGACGTCGAATCGATGGGCGCATCGGATCGCAACGATGCGCACAAGATGATCGAGGAATGCATGATCGCCGCGAACGTGCAGGCGGCCCGCTACCTCACCAAGCGCAAGATTCCCGCGCTGTATCGCGTGCATGCACCGCCGCCGGCGGAGAAATACGAAGATCTCCTGCGTTTCCTCAAGGAGTTCAAGCTGAAGATGCCGCCGGCGGGCGAAGTCACGCCTGCGGATTTCTCGGCGCTGCTCAAGCGTGTGCACGATCGCCCCGAGGCCGAGCTGATCCAGTCGGTGCTGCTGCGTTCGCAGAGCATGGCTATCTACCATCCGGAGAACCAGGGCCATTTCGGCCTGGCGCTGGATGCGTACGCCCACTTCACTTCGCCGATCCGTCGCTATCCCGATCTGCTCGTGCATCGCGCCATTCGCTATGCGCTGAGCAAGGGCAAGCCGGCCGATTACGTCTACAGCGACACGCAGATGACGGCCATGGCCGTGCATTGTTCGCAGCGTGAGCGTCGTGCCGAAGAGGCCGAGCGCGATGTGGATGAGCGCTTCAAGTGCGCCTGGATGGAGAAGCATGTCGGCGAGGAATTTGCTGGCACCATCACCGGCGTGACCTCGTTCGGTTTGTTCGTCGAACTGTCGGCGTCGCGCGTTTCCGGTCTGGTGCACGTGTCGCAGCTGCCGAACGATTACTACAAGTTCGATCCGATCCGTCACCTGCTCAGTGGCGAGCGCACCGGTTCCACGTATCGTCTCGGCGACTACGTGAGCGTGCAGGTGCTTCGTGCCAGCCTCGAAGACCGCAAGATCGACTTCCGTCTGGTCGCGCGTCTGGCCCAGCTGCCGAAGCCGGCGCCGAAGGTCGAAGTGGCCGCTCCAGTGGCACCAAGCTCGGGCATGGCTAAGGCCGGTAAGGCCATCGGCCGTGCGGCGAAGAAGGCGATGAACAGCATCTTCGGCAAGAAGACCAAGGCTCCGGTTGCGGTCGAAACCCCGGCAGCGCAACATCCGGCCCCCGCGCCGGCATCGCGTCGTCGTGCGGCCGAGCCCGCCGCGAGTGAGCAGCAGTCGTCGAGGCCGCCGCGTCGTCGTAACCCGGCACAGGCGCAAGAGCAGCCTGCCCGTAGCGAGCGGTCGCCACGTGGTGAGCGGTCGGCACGGAGCGAGCAGCCCGCGCGTGGTGGCGAACAGCCCGCACGCACGAGCACCGCTAAGAAGACGGCGGCCAAGAAGACGGCCGTGACGAAGACGCCAAGCCGGCAAGCCCCGGCGACGACTTCGGAAACACCGGCACCGGCCAAGAAATCGGCCAGGCGTCGGACGCGTAAACCCAGGAGCAAGCCAGAAGCATGAGTGAGTCGTGGATCGTAGGAATCAATCCGGTCGAGGGCGCTCTCGCCAACGACCCGGATCGTGTCCGTGAAGTTCTGGTCGAACAGAACTCGAAGAATGCGCGCGTGCTGGAAATCGCCGCGCTGGCTCGCAAGCTCGGCCTGATACTGAAGCCGGTGAGCAAGGAACAGCTGGAGAAGCTCGGCGGCGAAGCTCGCCACCAGGGCGTTATCGCGCTGTACCAGACGCCGCCGTTGAAGGACGAAACGCATCTGCCGCCGCTTCTCGAAGCAGCCGGCGCCGATGCGCTGGTGCTGGTGCTCGATGGCGTGACGGATCCGCATAACCTTGGTGCGTGCCTGCGCAGCGCGGCGGCGGCGAACGTCACCGCTGTCGTGGTCCCGAAGGATCGCGCGGTCGGCATCACGCCCACCGTGCGTCGTGCGTCGGCCGGTGGTGCGGACCTGATCCCGGTCATTGCCGTGACGAATCTGGCGCGTGCCATGCGCATGCTCAAGGACGCCGGCGTGTGGATCACCGGTCTCGATGGCGATACCGATAAGTCGATCTACGACATGGACCTGAAGGGTCCGGTCGCCCTGGTCATGGGTAGCGAAGGCGACGGCATGCGCCGTCTCACGCGCGACACCTGCGACTTCGTGGCGAAGATCCCGATGCCCGGCGGCATGGAGAGCCTTAATGTCTCCGTTGCCACCGGCGTCGTTCTGTTCGAGGCATTGAGGCAGCGGGGAGCGAAGCGATGAGCAGCTTGCTGTGGCATGACTGGGCCGGCCTGGTCGGCGTGGCACTGGTGTTGATCGCGTTCCTGCTGCTCCAGGCGCACAAGCTGTCGGGACAGGGTTATACCTACCAGGTGATGAACCTGGTGGGCGCCTTCGGCATCCTGCTCTCGTTGATCTTCGGCATGTTCAATCTGCCGGCGTTCCTGCAGGAAATGGCCTGGTTCCTGATCAGCGTCTACGGCATCGTCCGTGGCGTGCGGGCACGCAGGGCGGCCGTGATCACGCCCGATACGCTGCCCTGACGTAGCCGTAAAGGCGTCGGGTCAGCGAGGGGTTACACACGCTCCGTATAATGGTGGCAGATCGGCGCAAGGCCGGTCTGCCCGTGGGGACGACCCCATGGCGCGCAACATCTCCGCGGGGACGACCCCGCTTCTGCGGAGCCACACCATGTACTGGTTCGTGCTTGTTCTGGCAGGTCTCTTTGAGATCGCCTGGGCCGTTGGCCTGAAATATACCGAGGGCTTTACGAAGCTCATTCCCAGCGTCCTGACGGGCGCGGCCATGCTGGTCAGCATCGTGTTGCTGGCGTACGCGACGAAGAAGCTGCCGTTGGGTACCGCTTATGCGGTGTGGACGGGTATCGGCGCCGTCGGTGCCGTCACGCTTGGGATCATCCTGTTCGGCGAGTCCGCGCAGCCATTGCGGCTGCTTTGCGTGGGGTTGATCGTGGCGGGGATTCTGGGGTTGAAGTTGACTGCCTGATCGTGGCACGAGCATCGCCGCTGAAGCGGCTCCCACATACGGCGGTACATGTGGGAGCCGAGCATCGCCGCTGAAGCGGCTCCCACATACGGCGGTACATGTGGGAGCCGGCTACGCCGGCGATGCTCTTTGTGGGAGCCGCTTCAGCGACGACGCTCTTTTGTGGGAGCCGCTTCAGCGGCGATGGGTGCTCGCGCCACCCCATCGGCCGTCGCGCCACTCCAACACCAAATCAAAACTCCGGATTCGCCGTCGTATCCTTCTTGATGCGCGGCGCCACCAGCGGCTCGCCGTTAACAACAAACCACACGTTCTCAGCGATGTTCGTCGCGTGATCACCGATGCGCTCAATGTTCTTCGCCATGAACAGCAGATGCGTGCACGGCGTGATATTGCGCGGATCTTCCATCATGTAGGTAAGCAGGGCGCGGAAGACCAGGGTGTATTCCTCGTCCAGGCGCGCATCCGCCTTCCATACTTCGTAGGCGGCCTCGGCGTCCTGCTCGTGATACGCCTTGAGCACGTCACGCAGTTCCTCGATGGCGAGTTCGGCGAGGTTCGCCAGGCCGCCGACGACGGCGATAGGTGCCACGCGGCTGAGCGGAATGGAGCGCTTCGCCACGTTGGCGGCGTAGTCGCCGATGCGTTCGATGTCGGCAGCGATACGCAGCGCGGCGAACACACTACGCAGGTCGCCGGCGATCGGTGCGCGCAGGGCGAGCAGGCGGACCACGTCCTGGCTGATTTCCTGCTCGAGCGCGTCGATGGCTTCGTCGTTGTCGACGACGCGCTGGGCAGCGCGCTCGTCACGACGCTGGACCACGTCAATGGCGGCTTCGAGCTGGGCAACGGCGAGCTCGCCCATCTTGACGATTTCGCCGGTGAGGCGCTTCAGTTCGTCGTCGTAGCTCTTGATGATGTGCTGGTGCGGAGTGTTCATCGCATGCCTCGTAAGGGGGGCTTAGCCGAAACGGCCGGTGATGTAGTCTTCGGTCTGCTTTTTGTTCGGCTTGGTGAAGATCTTCTCGGTCCGGTCGAACTCGATCAGCTCACCCATGTACATGAAGGCGGTCATGTCCGAGCAGCGTGCGGCCTGCTGCATATTGTGGGTGACGATGACGATGGTGAACTGGCTTTTCAGCTCTTCCACCAGCTGCTCGATACGACTGGTTGCGATCGGGTCGAGTGCCGAGGTCGGCTCATCGAGAAGCAGCACTTCCGGCTTAAGCGCGATACCGCGGGCGATGCACAGACGCTGCTGCTGGCCACCGGAGAGGCCGAGCGCGCTCTGCTTGAGCTTGTCCTTCACTTCGTCCCACAGCGCGGCGCCACGCAATGCCTGCTCCACGCGGCCTTCCATGTCCGTGCGGTTGAGCTTTTCGTGATGGCGGATGCCGTAGGCCACGTTCTCGAAGATGGTCATCGGGAACGGCACGGGCTTCTGGAACACCATGCCGACCTTGCTGCGCAGGCGGTTGAGCGAGTACTTCGGGTCGAGGATGTTCTCGCCGTCGAGCACGATTTCACCGCTGGCGCGCAGGCTCGGGTAGATCGCGTAGATGCGGTTGAAGATGCGCAGCAGGGTGGACTTGCCGCAGCCGGACGGACCGATGATGGCGGTGACCTTCTTCTCCGGCACGTCCATCGCGATGTTCTTCAACGCGTGGAACTCGCCGTAATGGAAGTTCAGATCGCGCACGGTCATCTTCGCCGGCACCTGGCCAAGATCGACTCCGGACTCATGCGGCGAGGTGCCGAAACCCGGTTTGGAGGCGACTTCGTTCATGTTAGTCATGGGACACCTTGGAGCGCGAGAAGACAAAGCGGGCGAGAAGGCTGAGCGCCAGCACGAACATGGTCAGGACGAATGCACCGGCCCAGGCCAGGGTGTTGATGTCCGGGCTCGGGTCCTTCGTGTATTCGTAGATGACCTGCGGCAGGCTCGGCATCTTGTCGATCGGGTTGAAGGTCATGAAGTTGTTGCCGAACGCCGTGAACAGCAGCGGTGCTGTTTCGCCGCTGATGCGGGCGAGGGCGAGCAGCACACCGGTCACGATGCCCGAGCGCGCGGCGCGGATCAGAATCTGCACAGTGAGCTTCCACTGCGGTACGCCGAGCGACAGCGCGGCCTCGCGCAACGTACCCGGCACCAGGCGCAACATTTCGTCGGTGGTGCGGACGATGACGGGCAGGGCGATCAGGGCCAGCGCGATGCCACCGGCGATACCGGAGAACGTCACGTCACCGTTCGTCAGCCACTTCGAGGGCAACACGATGATGGTGTAAACGAACAGGCCCAACACGATCGACGGTGCGGACAGCAGGATGTCGTTGAGGAAACGGATGGTGGGTCCGAGGCGCGAACGACGCGAGTATTCCGCCAGCCAAGTGCCCGCCATCACACCGATCGGCGTGGCGATGGCGATACCGAGGACGTTGAGGATCAGGCTGCCGACCATGGCGTTGGCCAGGCCGCCTTCCTCGCGGTAGGCGGTGATCTTGGTGAACAGCGCAGGCTTGAGGCCGGCAATGCCCTGGCTCAGCGTCTCCCAGAGAATCCAGGCGAGAAAGAGCAGGCCGATGCAGGTGGCGACGACACTCAGGATCATCGCGAGGATGTTCTTGATGCGGCGCGTGGTGTACAGCGAGGCGGACATCAGGAGCCTTCCTTCTGAGCCAGGCGGCGAAGCATGAGGCGGGCGATCATCAGCACGATGAAGGTCACCACGAAGAGGAGGAAGGCGATCGCCATCAGCGCCGACTTCTGCAGGCCTTCGGCCTCACCGAACTGGTTGGCGATGGTGGAGGCGATGGAGCTTCCGGTCTCGAGGATCGACGGGGTGAACTTGAACGTGTTGCCGAGCACGAAGGCCACGGCCATGGTCTCGCCCAGGGCGCGGCCCAGACCGAGGAAGATGCCGCCGATCACGGCCGTGCGGGTGTACGGCACGACGATGTCCCAGACCACTTCCCACGTGCTGGAGCCCAGCGCATACGCGGACTCCTTCAGGCGGGTGGGCACGGTCTGGAAGACTTCGCGCATCACCGAGGAAATGAACGGGATGATCATGACCGCGAGTACCAGGCCGGCGGTCAGGACGCCTGCGCCGAAGAACGGGTATTCGCTGGAGAAGAACTTCGCGATGAAGGGCACATGCTGCACCAGCCACGAGACCTGGCCATCCGGCGGGTCCAGGCTGAGGTTGTTCATCAGCCACGGCTTGATGTGCGCGGCGACGAACGGGGCGAAGATGAAGAGGCCCCACATGCCGTAGATGATCGACGGGATACCGGCGAGCAGTTCGATGGCGGAGCTGACCGGACCGCGCAACCAGCCGGGCGCGATCTCGGTAAGAAAGAGGGCGATGCCGAAGCTGACAGGCACGGCGAAGATGAGTGCGATGAGTGCGGTGGTCACGGTGCCCATGACCGGCACGAGCGCACCGTAACGGTTGTTGCTCGGATCCCACTCGGCACTGGTCAGGAAGCCCCAGCCGAAGGTGGCGAACGCATCACGGCCCAGCCACAGGGTCGACGCGGCGGCGCCGATCAGGGACACCAGGACGATCAGTGCGCAGGCCTTGAGCAGCCCTCCGAACAGGCGGTCGTTGCGCGTATCCCTCGCGTTGCGCGCCGCTTCCTCCGCACGGGCGGTGGTTGGAGCGTTGCTGCTGACGGTCGCATGCATGATGAGTGCGTTTCCCCGAGCCTATGCAAAAGTGTGGGTCGCCGCTCCCTGGGGAGCGGCGACCCGGTTTCCTACTCTGGGCCGCTTATGTGTCAGCCGGCCTGTCGAGAAAGGATCAGTTCTTGTACTCGGCTGCCCAGTAGGCTTCGATCTGCTTGACCAGCGTATCCGGCAGGGCGACGTAGTCGAGCGAAGCGGCCTGCGACTGGCCGTTCTCCATGGACCACTTGAAGAAGTCGAAGGCGACCTTGGTGTGCGAGGCGTTCTTGGACTTCTTGTACATGATGATCCAGGTCGTCGCCGTGATCGGCCATGCCTGGTCGCCCGGGGCATTGGTCATGATCAGGTTGAAGTCCTTGGCGCTCTTCCAGTCAGCCGTCGAAGCAGCAGCGGCGAAGGTGACGGCGCTCGGCTCGATCCACTTACCGGCGGCGTTCTGCAGCTGGGTGTAAGCGATCGCGTTCTTCTTCGCGTAGGCGTATTCGACGTAACCGATCGAGCCCGGGATCTGGCGAACGTACTGCGAAACGCCTTCGTTACCCTTGCCGCCGACGCCGGCCGGCCATTCGACGGCCGTGCCGAACTTGACCTTGGACGCCCACTCCGGGCTGACCTTGGACAGGTAGTTGGTGAAGTTGAACGAGGTGCCCGAACCGTCCGAACGATGCACGACGGTGACCTTGACGTCCGGAAGCTTCACACCCGGGTTGAGGGCGGCGACGCGCGGATCGCTCCAGCGGGCGATCTTGCCGAGGTAGATGTCGGCGAGGAGGGCGCCGTCCAGCTTGAGCTGGCCAGCGGCCACGCCCTGCAGGTTGACGATGGGAACGATGCCACCGACCACGGCCGGGAACTGGCCCAGGCCGAACTTGGTGAGGTCTTCGGCGCTCATCGGGGCGTCGGACGCGCCGAAGTCGATGGTGCCTTCCTTGATCTGGGCGATACCTGCACCCGAACCGACGGACTGGTAGTTCAGCTTATTGCCCGTCTTCTCGGCGTACGTGGCGGACCACTTGGAGAGAACGGGGTAAACGAAGCTCGAGCCAGCGCCGGTGATGTCGGTGGCCTGAGCGGACATGCCGAACAGCGAAGCAGCGACCAACGCGGCGATGCGGAGTTTGCGTGTGAACACGGAGTAGTCCTCGGAAGAATGAGTGTCAGGCGGAGCCCGCCTGGGGCTGTATTCCAGCCCTGCCGTGTTGCAATGAGACGTACTGAATGTTTCAAACCGATGACAGCAGCCTTTTCGCTGTCATATTCAGGAACTTACGAAACGTCTCAAACCGCGATCGGGGTGGTCTGATCGCGCTCGAAGAGCTCCAGACGGCGCCAGCGGTTCACGATTTCGCAGAACAGCTCCGCCGTGCGCTCGGCATCGTAGATAGCCGAATGGGCTTCGCGGCTGTCGAAAGGGATGCCGGCCGCCATGACGGCCTTGCTCAATACCGTCTGCCCGTAGGCCAGGCCACCGAGGGTGGCGGTGTCGAAGCAGCTGAAGGGGTGGAACGGGTTGCGCTTATGGCCGACCCGTCGCACCGCCGCATTAAGGAAAGCGAGGTCGAAGGCGGCGTTATGGCCGACCAGCACGGCGCGCTGGCACTCGGCGGCCTTCACGGCCTCGCGCACGGCATTGAAGATATGGTCCAGCGCCTGGCGCTCGGGCAGGGCGCCACGGAACGGGTGGTCCGGGTCGATGCCGGTGATTTCCAGCGAGCGCGGGTCGATGTTGGCGCCCGGGAAGGGTTCCACGTTGGCTGCCACGGCCGGCTGCGGCACGAGAAGCCCGGAGGGCTCCATCTTGACCGCGACCACGGCGATTTCCAGGAGCGCATCCCGTTCGGAGTCGAAACCGCCGGTCTCGACATCCACGATCACGGGAAGGAACCCCCTGAACCGCCCGGCCATCGCCGTAGCGGTGCTGTTACTCGTCGTATCCATGCCGTGAAGGATATCAGCCCGGGCCGCTATGAGGCGCTTACGTTAAGCGGATGTGCTCGTGTCTCCGATCTGTAACAAAAAAGGCATGGAACGGTAAAGCCGGCGGCTCATCCTTCGCGCCGTTGGCCCCGCTTGAGGTTTTTCGGACAGAAAGATCTCAGGAGGGGGACAGGGGAAAACACTTAATCCATACCTAGCGGAGAAATCCCATGCGTTCCAAGTTGCTCACGGTGGCCATTGCCGCCGGTCTGGGCGTGACGAGCTTCTCGGCCCTTGCCGCGACTTCCAAGTCGTCGCAGCAGCCGGCTCGTGTCACGGTCGACGCCGCCACCCTTCAGCAGCTGCAGGCGCAGCTCGCCGCGCTGCAGGCACAGGTCGCCGACCTCCAGTCCAAGCAGGAAGCGCAGGCTGATGCTCAGGTCGAAACGGCCAAGGCCGTCAACGACGTCCAGGTCGCCGCTACCAAGCCGACCGAAGATCTCTCGAAGAAGCTCGATGCGCTGAACAAGATCGTCGACAACACGAAGATCGGCGGCACGATGTTCTTCGACGCGACCAACCAGTCGCACGACGAGAAGGTTGGCGCCGGCGCCAACACGAAGAAGGACGGCCATGGTTCGACCAATGGCACCGGCTTCGACGTCAAGCGCTTCTACCTGACCGTCGACCACAAGTTCAACGACACCTGGTCGGCGAACCTGACCACCGACTTCAGCTATCAGTCGGCCATCGCGTCCACCAGCCTGTTCGTCAAGAAAGCCTATGTGCAGGGCAAGTTCGATCCGCTCTTCACGGTCCGCTTCGGTGCGGCTGACATGCCCTGGATCCCGTTCGTCGAGAAGTGGTACGGCTACCGCTACGTCGAGAACACCATCACCGACCGTTCGTTCGAAGGTGGTCGTAGTGGTGGTACCGCAACCGCCGGCGGCGTCGGCGCGTTCGGCAACTCGTCCGACTGGGGTGTCCACGCTCTTGGCGCGACGACCGGCGACAACTCGGTCAACTACCAGGTGTCCGTGGTCAACGGCCGCGGCTACCGCAACCTGAGCCGCTCGAACAGCGTCGATACGGAAGCCCGCTTCGGTTACTCGCCGATCGAGCAGATGGTCATCGCTGTCGGTGGTTACTCCGGCAAGCGCGGCAACGACGTCGAGAATGGCGCTCCGACCCGTACGGCGACTCGTGGCGACGCCCTGGTGGCCTGGCGCGACTCGACCTGGGGCGCCGGTGTGGAATATTTCCACTCCTCGAACTGGGACGACATCCTGAAGTACGCCGGCACCGGCCCAGGCGTGGGCGCTGCGGCGAACACGACCAAGGACAAGGCCGACGGTTACTCGGCCTGGGCTGACTGGCACTTCTACGACCAGTGGGCTGTCTTCGCTCGCTACGACAACCTGGACTACAAGTACAACAACCTTCTCCAGGTTCAGGAAAAGATCAAGGACAAGTACTACAACGCCGGCGTCTCGTACGACGTGCTGAAGAATCTGAAGCTGGCGCTCGTCTACAAGCACAACAAGCTGGACGGCCCGTTTGCAACCCCGTACCACTACAAGACGAACGAAGTGGGTTTCTGGGGCATGCTGAGCTTCTAACGAGCATCGGAACGGAGTTCTTCTCAAGGACGAAACGGCGGCGGGCGAAAGCCCGCCGTTTTTTTTGTTTTTCCCGTGCCTCGGAGCCTCTCGCTGCGAATCGTCTCAGTGCTGCGCACCCCATCCGGACGTCCAAATACTGAACCGGCAGCGCACTATTTCGTCTTTTTCAACGCCGCTGTGCCTTGTCTCCCAACGTCTTCCGCCCCGCAATGGGGTGAAGTCTGAATCTGCTGCACCGCCGCACTTGCGATTGTCATGATGCCTCGCGTAGGTTCGGCTCCATGGTTACGTCGATGACATCTTCCCTGCGCCGCTTCGCGAGCACGATTTTCGTGTTTCTCGCGTTGTTCGTCGCATGCATGGGTGTCCAGGCGTTCCCGTGCGACCGCGACACGGATCACGATGGTCTGGTCGAACACGTCGCGCTGGTTGCCGACGACGGCACCCAGTCGATCGATGACGAAACGCTGCCTTCGCTCGAAGACAACAGCGGTGGACTCGACGACACCTTCGATGTTCCGACGGAGCACGCGCTCGCCGTGCCGCGCCTGACGACGGCTGGCCATCCCAATGTGGCCCCGGCGCCGCACGCGCATCACCCCAGCCTCGATCTGCGCCCTCCCATCGCCTGATCGACGCCTGCGTGCGCTTCCTGCGCGCGCCCTGTTGTACCCAAACCCTATCCCTGCGCGTCGGCAAGAGCCGGCCGCCAGCGAGCGTGTCTGCTCGCCACCTTATCCTCGCCAAAGAGAGAGAATCACCATGGAACGTCTCATCCAGGGTTTCGAAGAATTTCGTCGTGACATGACCTCGGAGCACCGCGAACTGTTCGCGCGCCTTGCTTCGGGCCAGACGCCGCACACCATGTTCATCACCTGTGCGGACTCGCGCATCATGCCGGAGCTGATGTTCAACGCTCAGCCGGGCGACCTCTTCGTCTACCGCAACGTAGGCAACATCGTGCCGCCGTACGCGCAACACGTAAGCGGTGTCGTCGCAGCCATCGAGTACGCCGTGACCGCGCTGAACGTCCAGCACATCGTCATCTGCGGTCATTCCGACTGCGGTGCCATGAAGGCCCTGCAGAATCCGGCCGCGCTCAAGGGCAAACCCTCCGTCGAGCAGTGGCTGAAGCATGCCGATGTCGCGCGCTACGTGGTCGAGAAGAATCGTCCCACTATCCACGGCACGGAAGGCCTGCGCTACCTCACCGAGGAGAACGTGGTCGGCCAGCTCGAAAACATGCGTACGTTGCCGGCCGTCGCCGCCGCGATGGCCAACGGCAGCCTGCGAATCCATGGCTGGATCTACGATATCGCCAACACGGAGATCACCGCCTTCGACCCGCTCGAAGGACGCTTCCGTCCGCTGGATTCGCGTGACGCCAACGTGCCGGATGCCACCCCGCACGCGCGTTTCTCGACCCCGCTGCCGATCGCGTCTGCCGCTTAATCAGGAAGATATACATGCGCGCCTATTTTTCCCAGGGCCTGTTTGGCCGCGACCTCCTCGGATCGGTGGTCGTTTTTCTTGTCGCTCTGCCGTTGTGCATGGGTATCGCGATCGCGTCGGGCATGCCGGCCAGCGCGGGACTGATCTCCGGCATCGTCGGTGGCCTCATCGTCGGAGCCATCGCCGGATCGCCGCTGCAGGTCAGTGGGCCGGCGGCGGGGCTCGCGGTCCTGGTATTCGAACTGGTGCGTGAGCACGGCGTGGCTGCCCTCGGTCCCGTCGTGCTCCTGGCTGGCTTGATTCAGGTCGCCGCCGGCCTGTGTAAGGTCGGTGTCTGGTTCCGGATGACCTCGCCGGCCGTCGTGGCCGGCATGTTGTCGGGTATCGGCATCCTCATCGTTGCGTCGCAGTCGCATGTGCTACTCGATGCCATCCCCAAGGCTCGTGGTCTCGAGAACTTTGCGGCGCTTCCGGCGGCCGCGTGGGAATCGGTTACTGGCGCCGCAGAAGGACAGGCGCCCGCAGCCTTGCTGATCGGCATCGGCACCATTGCCATCATGCTGTTCTGGGAGAAGCTGCGGCCGGCGAAGCTTCGCTCTGTTCCGGGCGCCTTGCTGGCCGTGGTCGCCATGACACTGACGGCGCAGCTCGGCGGCTTCGACGTGAAGCGCGTGGATGTCCCGGCCAATCTGTTCGAGGCCGTGCACCTGCCGAGCATGGGCAGCCTGTTCGGCCTCTTCGATTCGTCGCTTTTGATCGCGGCCGTCACGTTCGCCTTTATCGCCAGTGCGGAGACGCTGCTCTCGGCAGCGGCGGTCGATCGCATGCACAACGGCGTCCGCACGAACTACGATCGTGAGCTGACTGCACAGGGCGTCGGCAACATGATCTGCGGTGTTCTCGGCGCGTTGCCGATGACTGGCGTGATCGTGCGCAGCGCGGCCAACGTGCAGGCGGGCTCCGCCACGCGCATGGCGGCGATCATGCACGGCGCCTGGCTGTTGGCCTTCGTCATGCTGCTACCGTGGCTGATGCGGATGACCCCGGTGTCGTGCCTCGCAGGCATCCTCGTCTATACCGGTGTGAAGATGGTCAACCCGAAGCAGATCAAGGATCTGGCGGCTTACGGCAAGGGTACGGCGGCGGTGTATGTCGCGACCACGGTGGCCATCGTCGCTACCGATCTGCTCACCGGTGTGATCGTCGGTTTCGGCCTGTCGCTGTTCCGCCTGGCGCTGCTGTCGTCGAAGATGCGCATGGATGTCGAACATCATGACGAACCAGGCAAGGCCACGCTGCACATGGAGGGCTCGGCAACGTTCCTGAAGGTGCCGAGCATGGCGCGCACGCTTGCTACGGTGCCGCCGAATACCCGCCTGAGCGTGGTGATGGATCGCTTGCAGCACGTGGATCAGGCGTCGCTGGAACTTCTGCGCGAGTGGGGGCAGAACGCGTCCAAGCGCGGCTGCGAACTCGTCGTCGACTGGCAGGAACTCAACCGGCGTGTGGAGGGTTCCCGACAAGCGGCCTGATGGAGGGCAGCGTGACTGTGGGAGCCGCTTCAGCGGCGAATGGGTGCTTGCCGCAACCTGGCCCGCTGCCGCGGGATCGCCGGCATAGCCGGCTCCCACATTCGCCGGCATAGCCGGCTCCCACATTCGCCGGCAAAGCCGGCTCCGACAGGAGCAAAACAAAACCGGCCTCAGGCCGGTTTTGTTTTGTGCTTGTAAGCGCAGAGATCGATGATCGCGCAGTTCGGACACTCGGGCTTGCGCGCCTTGCACACGTAACGGCCGTGCAGGATCAGCCAGTGATGCGCGTCCTGGATAAATTCCTTCGGGATCACCTTCTCCAGCTTGTCCTCCACCTTGCGCACGTCGGCGCCGGGTGCGAGGCCGGTGCGATTGGCGACGCGGAAGATATGCGTGTCGACCGCGATGGTCGGCTGACCGAACGCGGTGTTGAGGACCACGTTGGCGGTCTTTCGTCCCACGCCCGGCAGCTCTTCGAGGGCCTCGCGCGACGGTGGAACCTCCCCGTCATAACGGTCGACCAGGATCTGGCTCATGGCGATGAGGTTCTTCGCCTTGTTGTTATAGAGCCCGATGCTGCTGATATACGTCTTGAGCTTGTCCAGCCCGAGATCCAGGATCTTCTGCGCTGTGTTCGCCACGGGGAAGAGTTTCCGCGTGGCCTTGTTCACGCCGACGTCGGTGGCCTGTGCCGACAACGCAACGGCGGAGAGCAATTCAAAAGGCGTCGTGTACTCGAGTTCGGTTTTCGGATGCGGATTCAGCTCGCGGAGGCGGCTGAACATCTCGACTATGTTGGCCTTCTTCACGGATTGTCCTTTTTCCGCGCCCTGGCGCGGGCGAGCGCTTCCAGCACGGCGTTGCGTACGGCGGGCGTCGCAACATCACTCTTGCTCGTGGCGAGTTGTACCTCGCGTGCGGCGCGTTCCCGGGCCAGTCGCGCCTCACGTCGCACGAAATGAGTGCGTGCCTGGTCTGCATGCAGGCCGTCTCCGGCCTGGGCTAACGGCATCGGATCCAGCGTGATGCAATCGACCGGGCATGCGGGAACGCAAAGCTCGCAGCCTGTGCAAAGGTCGCTGATCACGGCATGCATCATTTTCGCCGCGCCCACGATCGCGTCGACCGGGCAGGCCTGGATGCACTTGGTACAGCCGATGCAATCGGCCTCCACCACGCGGGCGAGCGTCCGTGGCTTCTCGATCCCGCGCGAGGTGTCGAGCGGCACGACAGGACGATCGAGCAGGGCGGCGAGTCGTGCGATACCGGCACGGCCACCCGGTGGGCAACGGTCGATGCCGGCTTCGCCCTCGGCGATCGCTTCCGCGTAAGGGCGACACCCATGGAAACCGCACTGCTCGCATTGGGTCTGCGGAAGCAGTGCGTCGATTGTATCGGCGAGCGTTGGCGTCATGGCTGGCGCGTAGCCGAAAGGTGGGTCAGCGGACGGTGGCGCCCGGTGCCGCGCCCTGGTCGGCATCGAGCAGGAACAAGTCGGCGCCGCCGTCGCCTGCGGAAAGGATCATGCCCTCCGACAGGCCGAAGCGCATCTTGCGCGGCGCAAGGTTGGCGATGAACACCACGTTGCGACCGACCAGCTTCTCGGGTTCGCCATAGGCGGCACGGATGCCGGAGAAGATCTGGCGGTTGCCCAGCGGGCCGCCGTCCAGCTCAAAGCGCAGCAGCTTGTCGGAACCTTCGACGAACTCACAGGCGAGGACCTTGCCGATGCGCAGGTCGAGCTTGGCGAAGTCGTCGATCGAAATGGTGGCAGCCGTATCGGCGGCAGCGGGAGCGGTGTCGGTCATGGGCTTGGCGGTTTCTTTGGACTTGAACGGTTTCTTGGTGGCCGGCGCGTTTGCCTTGGCCTGCTCGGCGGGCGTCAGCGATTCCTTCGACCCTTCGACCATGGCTTCGATCTTCTTCGGATCGAGACGGCTGAAAAGCGGTGAGAACGCGTTGACCGTGTGGCCATGCAGCTCGCGACGGGCGTCGGCGAAGTTGCTGATCGGCGCGCCGAGGAAGGCCTCGGCTGCGGCGACGGTGGTCGGCAGGATCGGCTTGAGCAGGCCGGAGAGCAGACGGAAAGCGTTGATCGCGAACGAGCAGACCTGCTGCAATTCGTCGCGGCGCGCTTCGTCCTTCGCGATGACCCACGGCGCCTTGGCGGCGATGTAGCCGTTGACGGCGTCGGACATGGCGACGAAACGGCGCGAGACTTCGGCGAAGTCATCCGCTTCATAGACCGCTTCGATGCCGTCGTACTGGGCGAGCAGGTCGGACCAGATCGCCTGGGCTTCGTCATCGAAGCGATCGGCGAGCTTGCCGGCGAAATGCGTGTGCAGGAAGCCGGCGGTGCGGCTGGCGATGTTCGCCCACTTGCCGACGAGGTGCGAGTTCACGCGCTCCTCGAAGGACTTCAGGTCGAGGTCGACGTCCACCGGCATGGCGCTGAGCATGGTGGCGAAGTAATAGCGCAACGCTTCCGGATCGAGGCCCGACGCAAGATAGGTGCGCGCCTGGATGAAGGTGCCGCGCGACTTCGACATCTTCGCGCCGTTAACGGTGAGGTAGCCGTTGACGTGCAGCGCGGTCGGCACGCGCATGTTCGCGCCATGCAGCATCGCCGGCCAGAACAGGCCGTGGAAGTTGATGATGTCCTTGCCGACGTAATGGTGCATCTCGGCGGTGCTGTCGGGACCGAGGAAGTCGTCGAACCGGAGATCGGTGCGGTCGCACAGTGCCTTGAACGAGGCGAGGTAACCCACCGGCGCGTCCAGCCACACGTAGAAGAACTTGCCCGGTGCGTCCGGAATCGGGAAGCCGAAGTAGGGCGCGTCGCGGGAGATGTCCCAGTCGCGCAGGCCACCGTCGAGCCATTCGGCCAGTTTCGCCGAAACGCTGCTGTGGGCGACGGCCTTGCCGCCGGTGAGCTTGCCGGCGAACCAGTCGCGCAGCAGCTGCTCGAACTTGCCCAGTTCGAAGAAGTAGTGCTCGGAGTCGCGCAGGATCGGCGTGGCGCCGGACATCACCGAATACGGGTTGATCAGGTCGGTGGGCGCGTAGGTAGCGCCGCAGTTCTCGCAGTTGTCGCCGTACTGGTCGGGTGTGCCGCAGTTCGGGCACGTGCCCTTGATGTAGCGATCCGGCAGGAACATGTCGCGCTCGGGATCGTACAGCTGCTGGATGTCACGACGGGCGATGTAGCCGGCGTCACGCAGGCGCGTGTAGATCGTCGTCGCGAGTTCGCGATTCTCGGGCGAATGCGTCGTGTGGTACTGGTCGTAGCTGAAATGAAAGTCGGTGAAGTCCGCTTCGTGGCCCGCGCGGATATCCGCGATGTAGTCCTCCGGCGTCTTACCGACCTTCTCGGCCGCGAGCATGATCGGCGTGCCGTGGGCATCTTCGCCAGCGACATACCAGACCTCGTTGCCCTGCATTCGCTGCGCCCGCGCCCAGATGTCGGCCTGGATATAGCCGAGCATGTGGCCCAGGTGTAGCGGGCCATTGGCATAGGGCAGTGCGTTGGTAACGAGTATGCGGCGGGCCATGATTCGCGCGGTCAGCTGATGGACCGGGGATTATGGCATGTAGGCCATGCGGGAGCCGCTTCATGTGGGAGCCGCTTCAGCGGCGAAAGGCCAACGGAGCGGCTTAGCCGGAAGGTCAATCGCCGATGAATCGGCTTGTGTCTTAGGACCGGCGTAGGCTTAGGGGTGAGAGCGGAGTGCGGCAAGCCCGTCATCGGCGGTGCTGCGAGCACGTGTGGGAGCTGGGGCTGCCGCACTCCCTCCACCAATAGCCCGAACAGTTGCCCGAGTCGTACCTCGAATTCACAAGCCGGGGCATGGTGGAGGTGCTCTCACTTCCGATCGTACTCCGGAGTGAAGTCATGAGCATCCATGTAGGAATCGACACCGGTAAATCCATGCTGGACGTGGGTTTTTTTCCTGGGGAGCGCTGCGAGCGCTTCGCTAATACGGCCGAAGGCCACCGTGCTTTACTGCACGTTCTGGCGCCTTTGGACGTGCCGCATATCGCGATCGAAGCGACGGGCGGTTACGAGCGAGGCATCGTCGATGCCTTGGCGCAAGCGGGTTATTGCGTCACCCGGCTGGCATCGCATCGCGCCACGGCTTACGCAAGAGCGATGGGGCGTTTCGCCAAGAACGACTCGCTCGACGCGCAGATCCTGGCGCGGATGGCCGCGCATATCACGCCGCAGCCTTATCAGACGCCGGCACCCGAGCGCGCCGACCTGGCCGAGCTGGTACGTTGCCGTTTGCAGATGGTGAGCCAGCGCGACGATAACTTCCGGCGGCTGAAGCAGACGAGGCTGACGGCGGCTCGCCAAGCGTTACAGGCCATGATCGATGCGGCCAGCATGCAAATCCGCGACCTGGACCGACAGATTGCAACGGCGACGAAGGACGTTGATCCGGCATCGCGATTGCGCGAGGTGCCGGGCGTCGGACCCGTCGTGCAAGCGACGCTGATCGCGTATTTACCCGAACTGGGCCAGCTGACACGGCAGCAGATTGCCGCCCTGGTCGGTGTGGCGCCTTACGTCGACCAGAGCGGTCGCCGCGACGGCGCCCGGCATGTGCGTGCCGGCCGCTGGATCGTGCGGCGCGCGCTGTATATGGCGGCTTGGGGAGCCATCCGAACCAAAGGCAGCGCCCTCGGAGAGCGCTACCGCGCCCTACGGGCGCGAGGAAAAGTGGCCAAGGTGGCTCTCGTCGCCTGCATGCGATGGCTGATCACGGCGATCAATGCGATGGTCCGTGACCAGGTCGGCTGGCGGCATGAGGCGGCTGTCTGAAAAAGACAGTTGCTCCCACACAAAGCCTGCCAACCCGTCAGGCCCCAACAGGCCAACAGGCCAACAGGCCGGCCTCAGTCGGCCCGCACCCATTCCTGGCTGCGGCCCATCAGCGAGAAGCCGATGTAGCCATGGACGTCGAGCTTCTTGCCACCGTCGACGAGCTTCAGCGTGACCTTGTAGATCTTGCCCTTCGCCGGGTCGAGGATCTGGCCGCCGGACCATTCGCCGTCGTCCTTCTTAAGACCCCACATGATGGTCATGCCTTCGATGGGCTTGTTCTTGCGCTCGCCATCGCATTCGGAGCAGACCGGGTGCGGGCCGTGCTCGGACTTGAGTACCTGGAGCACCTTGCCTTCGAGCAGGCCACCGTTCTCGGTGATCTCCACGATGGACTTCACTTCCTGCGTCTTGTCGTCGATGGTCTTCCACTTGCCGACCGGGGTGTCGTTGGCGGCCAGGGCGGGGAGGGCGCTCGCGGCGAGGGCGAGGGCGAAGGTGGCGCGGATCAGCGGCTTCATGTGGTGCGGAGCTCCCCATACGGTCAGGTATGGCCGGAGACTGACGAGGAGCGCCGCAGTCGTCAAGCTGCATCGCGCCAGAGGGCGGCCGCCATAGGTAAACCGGCGGGGTCGGGCACGCACTGGCATAATGGGCGATCTTCGATTTTGCCCAAATCTCCCCATGACCCAGCCCACCGAAACCCTCGTACGCGGTCTGCTCGATCGCGTCATCGACCCTCACTCCGGGCAGGCGCTCGGCACATCGATTCGCGCTGTAGGCGTCGATGGCGGCCGTGTGTCAGTCGATATCCAGCTCGGGTACCCGGCGGTGGGCTACGTCGAGCAGGCCGCCGCCGAGGCGAAGGCTGCCCTGGAAGCTGACCCTGCCATCGAAGCGGCAGCCGTATCAGTCACCTGGCGGGTCCATGCGCACAAGGTCCAGGGGCAGCTCGCCCCGCTCCCGGGCGTGAAGAACATCATCGCCGTGGCCTCGGGCAAGGGTGGCGTCGGAAAATCCACGGTGTCGGTGAACCTGGCGCTGGCCCTGTTGGCCGAAGGCGCCACAGTGGGCATTCTCGACGCCGACATCTACGGCCCCAGCCAGCCGCGCATGCTCGGCCTGTCCGGCAAGCCCAGCTCGCCGGACGGCAAGAGCATCGTCCCGATGCGGGCGCACGGCCTGCAGGCCATGTCGATCGGCGTCCTGATCGAGGAGGACACGCCGATGATCTGGCGCGGCCCCATGGTCACCCAGGCGCTGATGCAGCTGCTGACAGACACCCGCTGGGAAGAACTCGACTACCTGATCATCGACCTGCCACCGGGCACCGGTGATATCCAGCTGACCCTCTCGCAGAAAGTGCCGGTTTCCGGCGCGGTCATCGTCACCACGCCGCAGGACATCGCCCTGCTAGATGCCCGCAAGGCACTGGGCATGTTCCGCAAGGTCGAGGTGCCGGTCCTGGGCGTGGTCGAAAACATGGCCACGCACATCTGCTCGAACTGCGGTCATGAGGAACATATCTTCGGGCAGGGTGGCGGCGCGCGCATGGCGGCGGAAGCCGGCATTGCCTACCTGGGCGATCTGCCGCTGGACATCCGCATCCGCCAGCAGTCGGACGACGGCAAGCCCACCGTGGCCGCCATCCCCGACTCTGACCTGGCCGCACGCTACCGCGCCATCGCCCGCTCGACCGCCGCCAGGCTGTCCCTGCAGGCGCGCAACAAGGCCATTTCCTTCCCCAAGATCGTCATCCAGAACACGTAAGTAGCGTGTTCGACGGCGTTCCTATACCTTTCCGGCTCCAGCGAGGGAGATCAGTTAGTGAGCATCAAGTCCGACAAGTGGATCCGCCGCATGGCCGCGGAGCACGGCATGATCGAGCCGTTCGCCCCTGGCCAGGTCAAAGAGCGCGACGGTCACCGCCTGGTGTCCTACGGCACCTCGAGCTACGGCTACGATGTCCGCTGCGCCGCCGAATTCAAGGTGTTCACGAACATCAACTCGACCATCGTCGATCCCAAGGCGTTCGATGAACGCAGCTTCGTCGACGTGAAGTCCGATGTCTGCATCATCCCGCCGAACTCCTTCGCGCTAGCCCGCACCGTTGAGTACTTCCGTATTCCGCGCCAGGTGCTGACCATCTGCCTGGGCAAGAGCACGTATGCGCGCTGCGGCATCATCGTCAACGTGACGCCGCTCGAGCCGGAGTGGGAGGGTCATGTGACGCTGGAGTTCTCGAACACCACGCCGCTGCCCGCCAAGATCTACGCGAATGAGGGCGTCGCCCAGATGCTTTTCCTCGAGTCTGACGAAGAGTGCGAAGTTTCTTACGCCGATCGTGGCGGTAAGTACCAGGGACAGCGCGGCGTCACCCTGCCGACCACCTGAACGACTCTTCACGTCGCAGACGCGCCCGACACGGGCGCGAGTTAAACTCGCCCCTTTCACGCCCAACTGAATGCACGGAGACACGCATGATCCGAGTTCCCACCCTGATGGCCCGCGCCGCCGCGGCGATTCTTCTCGCCAGCATGCTCGTGCTTGCCGGCTGCCACAGTGGCGTCTCGAAGAACGACCACATCTCGACGACGCAGGGTCAGTTCGACTACACCATCAAGGCGTACAAGAGCGGCCAGTTCATCGTCGACGGTGCCGTGCTCTCGGCCGCCGATACCGGCAGCCACTTTGCCTACCTGAAGGACCAGGGCAAGCTGCCGAAGACCGTGCTCGTGCTGCCCAGCGACGACTCGAAGATTCGTGACAACCATCTTGGCTTCATGGCCCGCATGGCGCTCGATTACAACTTCGCCGTGTACTACGACAAGAAGGGCGAACTGGTCCGCCTGAACGCCGTCGAATCCCAGGCCCGCCAGCTGGAAGACACCCCGAACAAGGGCGCCCTGCCTGACCGCATGGCGGGTAAGGAAGCCTCCAGCAGCCCGTACGACACCCAGAACGGTGGTGGCGGCAACGCCGGCGCCGGCCAGCGCTAAGCTGTTCGGGTAAAAGAGCCCTGCTGCGACCGCCCCGGCGGCTCGCAGCAGGGCTTTTCTTTGTGTGTCTGTTCTGTCTGTGCCTGTCTCTGTCTGTGGGAGCCGCTTCAGCGGCGATAGGGTGCTTGCGATAACCCGGCCCGCTGCCGCGGTTCGCCGTTGAAGCGGCTCCTACAGGGAGTCGCCAGCGGGTAGGTCGAGGTTCTCGCGTAACGCTGCAACCAATCGCTCCGCCTCGCCTTCAGCGTAGACCTCTGCCTTGCCGAAGCCCCACACGGGCCCGGGCCACGCGGCATCGCCCTCCCGCCGTGCCACGACGTGCACATGCAGCTGGCGGACGATATTGCCCAGGGCGCCGATGTTGAGCTTGTCGCAGGGCGCGGCAGCCCGAATCGCGGCTCCGGCGGTGTCGACTTCGCGCCAGAGCAGGGCGCGCTCCTCCTCGCCGAGGTCGGACACCTCGGCCAGTCCCGGCCGGCGCGGCACAAGGATCAGCCACGCATAGCGGCTGTCCCTCATCAGAAGCACCCGGCATAACGGAAGGTCGCCGACGACGAGGGTGTCGCCGGCAAGCCTCGCATCCAGGTCGAACCCTGCGCTCATGCCAGTTCGCGTGCGAAGAACGACAGCGTGCGTTCCCAGGCCAGTTTTGCGCTGGGCTCGTCGTAGCTGGCGCGGACATCGCAGTTGAAGCCGTGGTCGGCCGGATACACCCACGTGTCCATCTCCGGCTTCAGTTCGCGGTGCTTCACAACCATTTCCGGCGGAATGGAGTGATCGCGTTCGCCGAAATGGAAGATGACGTTGGCCTTGGCCGGCTCCGTGAGGAAGGGCACGTTGCGCGAGCCGTAGTAGCTCGATGAAGGCAGGCCGAGGCGCAATGCGGCCAATGCTGCCACGGTGCCGCCCCAGCAATAGCCCACCGTACCGACTTTGACCTTGTACTGGTCGGCGATGAGGCTGGCGGCGATGCCTGCGTCCTGCATGGGGCGGAGGAGGCCCAGCTCGGAGATGTACTTCAAGCCCTTCTGCATGCCGTCCTGGTCGTAGCCCAGTTCCACATCCTTTTGCACCGGATCGAACAGGGCGGGTGCAATGGCGACGTAGCCTTCGGCGGCAAAGCGGTCGGCTACGCTGCGGATGTGGGCGTTGACCCCGAAGATCTCCTGGATCACCACAACGCCGCCCTTGGGCGCGCCTTCGGGCTCGGCCAGGTAGGCGTCCATGCTCTCGTGGGGGCGGGAGGTATCGAGGATAAGCGTGCGGCCCATGGGTGGGTCTCCGTGGCTGTGAGAAAGATTCTCCAAGCGTAACCGGCGGAGAGTGTCCATGGTGTGGCGGCCACGGGATATAACGCCCGTTACCTATCCCCGGTACCAATGGCAATGTCCCAGGCCGGGCTGTTTATGTTCATAGGCCACGACCCCTTCGAGACTGATCAAGGCCCTGCGATGGTCAATAAGGGCTACTTCGCTGACGGTCTTATGTTGATCGAATAAACAATAGAGGTAATCTTCCAGGCGTCCTTAGTTGCGACCAATGTCCAGTACGTATGCCCATATCCTTGGGGAATCTCATAGTCGTACTCGATAGAGGCAGCGGCGCCGTCAGTATGCACAGTCAGATTGGAAACTTTTTCCGCCGTAGCCTGCGCTGCTGTGTCGCCGACTGACTGCGTGGCTGCCGAGTTAACCAATTGACGCAAAACTTGCTCGATCGCCTCAAAAGTCGGAAGTAGATGAGCCAATTTTCAATGTCCCCTTTCGATCCATAGCGGGACCTTGCGTCGCGGATGTCTCAGCCAGCGTGTGACTGTTTCGGACGGCGGATCCTCCAGCAGAGTGTTTATCATGGGGAGTTTGTCCCTTGAGGGGCGCTGCACGGTCCGGGAAGGTGGGCAGCAACGCTGGGGTGCCCGGATACCGTTGGAGCGGGCGTGAAGGGCCGGCCGCGTGGCCGTCAACCGGCTACAACGCCCGGCTTCCTACACCCCGGTACCCACGGCAATGTCCCAGGCCGCTCCCAAGGTCGGTTTCGTCAGCCTCGGCTGTCCCTAGGCTACGGTATCTATATCGCGCCGCTTGCCATACGCATTTCCAGAAGCGAATCGAAGCCGGTACAGCCCATTGCTAGGCAGAGGGCGATGAGCGAAGCTGCCCGCCTGAAATTTCCGTTTCCGACGGAGAGCAGGCCTCAGACGTGGGGCTAGGGCTTTCTGATGCGCATCGGGTGTGTAACTGCGCCGGAGGATTGAAGCCTTCCGTAGCGCACGCTTCTGTGAGTCAGCGTCTTCGAGTCGCGCAAATCTGTGCTGTCCAATAGGGGGGAATTCGTGAAGGTCCTAGCTTCTTTGCTGATGCTGTTAACCAGTGAAATTGCATATGCGCAGGTGCTCAATCAGCCGCCTTTGGCAGTGGCACCTGAGTACGGTGCGGCGCAGTCCAAATCACCCGAGAAGACCGGGTTCACATCTATCGACGATCGTTTGAAGCAAGACGGCCTCATTGATGAATCCCATGATTCCTCGGTACCGATTCCGTTTGGCACGGCCAATGAAGGGATTGCAGCGCTGACGAACGAGTCGAATCTCTACATACTGGTGAAAAATCACCCTGAGTATGGAATCGTAACTTTCAGGTCTGCGCACAAGCAGGAGTTCTTTGAGGCATTCGTTAAGGGAAACCTCTTCTATCCCTCCGTCGTCCGCGTCCGTTATGTCGTTGTTCCAGGCCATATAGAGCTGCGCCGGTCGATACTCTGCGGGGCGTCGAAAGAGACCTGTGCCGCGCTGATGGCCTTTCTGAATCGGGAGGACCATCGCTGTGGCAAGGGGGTGCGCGGCTGTCCCGGCTATCAGGCGCTACCCGAGAGTCCTCGCCCATTGCCCGGGCAAAGTGTCCCGCCGCCGCCGCCGCCGCCCGCTCTTTCGGGGACGCACTGATGCGCCGGGCTGCTTTTGCCGTGACGAGAAGTTTGTCCCCCTGAGGGCCTTTGCGCGGGCCTGAAAGGGCGCGGTAACGCCGACGCGCCCGGATGTCGTTCGACCGGCGTAAAGGGCCGCCCGATCCCATGTTCGCCAACCAGCTATAATGCCCGGCTTCCTACACCCCGGTACCCACGGCAATGTCCCAGGCCGCTCCCAAAGTCGGTTTCGTCAGCCTCGGCTGTCCGAAAGCGCTCGTCGACTCCGAACGTATCCTCACGCAGCTCAAGGTCGAGGGCTACGAGATCGTCCCGAGCTACGGCGAGGCCGATGCCGTGGTGGTGAACACCTGCGGCTTCATCGACTCCGCCGTGCAGGAATCGCTGGACGCGATCGGCGAAGCACTGCATGAGAACGGCAAGGTGATCGTCACCGGCTGCCTCGGCAAGCGCTCGGAACTCATTCGCGAAAGCTACCCCGATGTACTCTCCATCAGTGGTCCGCAGGACTACGCCAGCGTGATGAGCGCGGTGCATCAGGCGATTCCGCCGACGCGCAACAAGTTCCTCGACCTGGTGCCGGACATCGGCGTGAAGCTCACGCCCAAGCACTACGCTTACCTGAAGATTTCCGAAGGCTGCAATCATCGTTGCAGCTTCTGCATCATCCCATCGATGCGCGGCGACCTCGTCAGCCGCCCGGTCGACCAGGTGCTGATGGAAGCGGAAAAGCTGGCGAAGGGCGGGGTGAAGGAGCTGCTCGTCATCTCCCAGGACACCAGCGCCTACGGCGTGGATGTCCGTTACGCCGAGCGCGAGTGGCGCGGCAAGTCGTATCGCACGCGCATGACTGAACTGTGCGAAGGCCTCTCCGAGCTCGGCATCTGGACGCGCCTGCACTACGTGTATCCGTATCCGCACGTCGACGAGATCATGCCGCTGATGGCGGATGGAAAGATCCTTCCGTACCTCGACATTCCGTTTCAGCACGCCAGCCCGCGCATCCTCAAGTTGATGAAGCGCCCGGGTAACGTCGACAAGACGCTCGAGCGCATCCAGAACTGGCGCCGCCAGGTGCCGGACCTCACCATCCGCAGCACCTTCATCGTCGGCTTCCCCGGCGAGACCGACGCGGAGTTCCAGGAACTGCTCGGTTTCCTTCGTGAAGCCGAACTCGACCGCGTCGGCGCGTTCGCCTATTCACCGGTGGACGGCGCGAAGGCGAACGACCTTCCCGGCCAGATCGACGAGGAGCTCAAGGAAGATCGCCTCGAGCAGTTCATGGCGGTGCAGGCGGAAATCTCCGCGGCCAAGCTGCAGCGCAAGGTCGGCAGCACCATCAAGGTGCTGATCGATGAGATCGATGCCGATGGTGCCTGGGGTCGTTCCAGCGCCGACGCACCGGAAATCGACGGTGCCGTGCGCATCGACGATGGCCAGATGCTCAAGCCGGGTCAGTTCGTCGACGTGTTGGTGGAAGAAGCCGACGCGCACGACCTTTACGGTCGCCTGGCGTAAGTCCCATGCGGTACGTGGCGCCCGCGCGTGACACGCTCGAGCGGAGCGTCCTCGTGTCGCCGCCACTGTCCCATTGGCACGAGTTTGCCGCGTTGATCGATGGGCCCGAATGGCCCACGATCGACGCGCTGAATGCCTTGTTGCCGGATGCATCGGACGTCCGGTTTGTCGGTCAGGATCTCGCGCTCTTGAGCGACGGCCTGCACTACGAAGAACGCATTGCGCGTCATGGCGCCATCGCCACGCGTCCCGAAAACTGGCACGACCTCTTCAATGCCTTCGTCTGGCTTCGCCACGGCGAACTCAAGCGCGCATTGAATGCGCGGCAGATGGCCGAGATCGCGCTGATGGGACCACGTGAGCGTTCGCGCGCGCAGTGTGCACTGACGCATTTCGACGAAGCCGGGATGGTCGTGAGGCTCACGGACCGCACCATGCTCGAAGCCTGGGACGTGCACGACTGGCATACCCTGTTCTGGACCCACCGCGACGCGTGGCTGGATGGCAGGGCACGCGTCGACGTGTTCGGGCACGCCCTTCTCGAGCACGCGCTCGCACCGGACAAGCTGCTGGTCGGCAAGGCTCTGGTGGTGATGGGGGAGGGCGACGCCAACGCGGTATGCGCCCGCGCCATTGCAAGTAGCGTCGTGCTCAACGATCCGCAGGAGCTGCGTCCGCTGCCGGTGTCCGGTGTGCCAGGGTGGCATGCCGACACCGGCGACGAGTCGTTCTATACGGCGGCGCCGTGCTTCCAGCCGCTGCGCGCGGGCCGGACGTATCCGGCTCCGCTGGCAGACGCCTGAGCTGGCGAACCCGGCTTTAGCCTCAGGCCAGGCCGTGGTCGCGGACGTATTCGCCCAGCAGGCTGTCGTGATCGACGCCGAGCTTGCGCATCGCGTCGCGCTTCTGCCGACTGATGGTCTTCACCGACTTGCCTTCCTGGTCGGCGATCTGCTGTAGCGACATGCCCCGGACGAACATGGTGACCACTTCCACCTCGCGCGGCGACAACGGCGTGCCGGGCATGGCCACTGAGGTTTCGTCTGCCTCGTTGAGGATGTCGAGCAGGGTTTCGCTCAGGTAGGTCTCGCCCTCGTGCACCGCACGCGCAGCTGTCGCCAGTTCGTCCATCGGTGCACGTTTGTCGACGATGCCACGGGCACCACGACTGAGCATGGATTGCAGCGCCGCAGGGCGATTGATCATGGTCAGGACGATCAACGCGACGTGTGGATATTGCTTGGTGATCTTCTCGAGAAGGGGGAAGCCATCGTCCTGCCGATCGCTCGGCATGAGAAAATCCGTAATGACGACGTCGCATTCGCGCTCTGCGAGGATGCTCAAAAGCTCGTCCGCCGCCTTGGCCGTCGCGACCACGTCGATGTGCGCATTCTCCAGCGCAAGCCTTCCCCCAACCAGAACGAGGGGGTGATCGTCTGCCAGAATGACCTTGAGTGGCATGCCTTGTGTCTCCTGTTGGCGTGTCAACGCGCCGTATAGAGCCGATTATGCCCATGAAGTTCCCCTGACGAAGCCTGCGACGTGATTCGACGATTCCTTCTGTTAATACTGGTTGTGCTCGCGGGACCGGTCTCGGCCCGGCCCGATACGCCGTTGCCGCGCGAAGACGCGGAGTGGTTGCGCCACCATCCGGTGCTGACTGTAGGCGCCTACCGCGAGGGCTACCCGCCGTTTGAGGAGTTGCGCGACGGTGACCTGGAAGGTCTCGGGCCCGATTACCTACGCGAGATCGCGGGCGAGCTGGGGGTCACCCTGCAGACAAAGACCTACGCGACCTGGCCCGATTTGCTGAAGGCGCTGGCCCGTGGAGAGATCGATGTCGCGACCTCGGTGACGCCCCTGGAAAAGGGCATGCCCGGCATCCGTGTGGGCGCGACCTATTTCGAATCGCTCCCCGCGCTGGTCGAGCGCGTCGATGTGCCGATTATTCATCGTCCAGGCGAACTGAGCGGCAAGCGCCTGGCCGTGCACGCCGGTTACTTCGACATCGGCGCGCTTCGTCGCGAGTTGCCGGAAACGATCCTGGTAGAGACCGCCTCGACCGCCGAGGCGCTCTCGCTCGTGAAGTCCGGCAGCGTCGTCGCCTATATCGACAATCCCTATTCCGCGCGCGAATTCGTGGCGCGCCTGGGCCTCGAGCAGGAACTGCGCGTGGGCGGCCCGCTGGCCTTGCCGATCAGTGCGCTCGCGTTCGCCGTGCCGGCCGATCGCGCACCGCTGGGCGATGCCATCGACCACGCACTCGGCGAACTGACCGCCGCCGATCACGGACGCCTGCGCGCGCGTTGGGTGGGCCGCGACATTGCCCCCCGTCCACGTCTTGCCGGCATCCCGCTGAGCGAGCGCGAGAAGGCCTGGCTGGGTGCGCTGCCACCTCTGCGTCTTGGCGTCGATCCGAGCTATGCACCTTTCAGCCTGATCACGGAGCAAGGCGAGGCCGAGGGTCTCTCCCTCGACTATGTGCGAGAGATCGCTGCTGAACTGGGTATCCGGATTACCCAGGTGCCTAGCGAGAACTGGGCGGGCACGGTCGAGCGGGTGAAGACGGGGCAAGTGGACCTCGTGGCGGCCATCAACCCGCAAAGCGCTACGTTTCCCCACCTCGAAGCGAGCGTTCCGTACCTCGACTTCCCGATCATGATCGTCACCCGTGAGGGCTCGCCTACGATCGCTGGTCGTGACGATCTGGCGGGCAAGCGCGTGATTGCCAACATGACACGCGAGCCGATCCGGCGTCTGCTCGGGCGCATACCGGGCGTGGTGGCGGTCCCGGTGGACACCGAAGCGGAGGGGCTGCGCCGCCTCGCCGCCGGTGAAGGGGACGCCTTCGTAGGCAACCTTGCCTCGGTGGACTACCTGATTCGCGAGAGTTTCCTTGGCCAGTTGAAGGTTGCCGCACCGACGGGCGAATCGGAAGCGATCGCCATCGGCGTGCGGCGGGAACTGGCGCCGTTGTTGCCGCTGGTCAATCGCGTGCTGGTGAACCTGTCCACGCATCGCCAACAGGAAATCCGTAATACCTGGTTTGCGTCGCATTACGTCGTCGGCCCGACCTGGCGAGAAGTGGCCGGACGCGTCTTGCCCTTCGTGGCGGTCCTGCTGTTTTCGCTCATCGCGATCAGCTACGCCTACCTCAACCTTCGCCGCGAAACGCGACGTCGCGAACGGACCGAGCGCCGGCTTGCCGAAGTCACCGATCACGTGCCGGCGGTGGTCTACGAAGCGGTCCGCGGCACCGAGGGCGGCTACGCGATGGCCTACATCGGTGGCGACCCCCAACGCGTCCTCGGGATGGAGCCGGGTGAGCTTCTTGGCGGTGGCGACGCCATGCTGGCACCCGTACCACCCGAAGATCGCGAAGCATTGCACGCTGCGTTTGAGCGTTCGGCACGTGAACTCACGCCGCTCCATGTGACCGTGCGGGCGCAGGTCGGTGGTCGTGTTCGCTATCTCAGTTCGGATGCCGTGCCACTGGCTGCCGCCGACGGCACAGTCCGCTGGAATGGCTATTGGGTGGACGTTACCGCGCAGGAGCAGGCAGCTCGCGGGTTGGCGCGTGCGCGCGACGAAGCGGAAGCGGCAACGCGCGCGAAAAGCGATTTCCTCGCCACCATGAGTCATGAAATCCGCACACCGATGAACGGTGTCATCGGTTTGCTAGACGTCCTTGAACGCACGCGGCTGGATGCGGAACAACGCAAGATGGTCGCAACCATCGAGCACTCGGCCGAGGCACTGCTGCATATTCTCGACGACGTGCTCGATTTCTCGAAGATCGAGGCCGGTCACCTGACCTTCGATGCACGGCCCTCGGATCCGCGCAGCATCGTCGAGGGTGCCGTGGCTATCCTTGCCGCGCAGGCGGACGCAAAAGGTCTTCAATTGCACACGCGATTCGACGAGGCACTCGCCGCCGGCGTCCTGGTCGACGACGGGCGCCTGCGCCAGGTGCTGCTCAACCTTATCGGCAATGCGATCAAGTTCACGGCGTCCGGCGAGATTGGCGTGGAAGTGCGTGTGGATGAGACACTCGCCTCGCGCCAGAGACTGCGGTTCATCGTTGCCGATACCGGTATCGGCATCCATGCGGCCAAGTTACGCCACGTCTTCGCCCCCTTCAGCCAGGCCGAGTCGTCGACGACGCGTCGCTTCGGCGGAACGGGCCTGGGCCTGAGCATTTCGAGGCGCCTGATCGAACGCATGGGTGGCCACATCGCCATCGACAGCGAGCCCGGGCAGGGCACGACGGTGACCGTGACGCTGGACCTGCCAATCGCCGAACTGCCCCTGCCTGTTGCCGAGGTGCGCGCCGATACGTCATGGCCAGCGCAGCCCGCCCGCCCGGACGCGCGCATCCTCCTCGCCGAGGATCACCCGGTCAACCAGGCGCTCGTTCGCGTGCAGCTGGGCTTGCGCGGATACACCTGCGATGTCGTCGAAGATGGCGTGGCGGCGATGGAGGCGATGCAGAAGCAGGATTACGATCTCCTGCTCGTGGATTGTCATATGCCGCAAATGGATGGCTATGCGGTGGCTCGTGAGGTACGTCGTCGTGAGGGCGGAACGGGCCGCCATCTTCCGATCGTCGCCATGACGGCCGACGCGCGCGCGAACCAGCGCGAGCTGTGTCTTGCCGCGGGCATGGACGACCTGTTGCGCAAGCCGATCCGCCTCGAGGCCTTCCATGCCGCCGTCGCGCGTTGGCTGGAAGACAAAGCCTCTGTCGAACCGGTGATCGATATGGACCGGCTACGCCGGGCCTTCGGCTCCGACGAAAACATCGGTGCCGTGATTCGCGCGGGCGTCGAGGCGACACGGGAGGCGTTGGGGCGGCTACCGGCTGTGATCGAGCGAGGCGATGCCGACGAGGCGGCGGGCTGGATTCACCATGTGCTCGGCGGGGTGAACGTGTTCGGTGCCTCGCCCGTGGCGGAGCATGGGGAGCGGTTGGAGCTGGGCTTGCGCGAGGGTGGTGAGGTTGACCGTGGTGCGGTCGAAGCGTTCGCACGGGAAGTGGTGCAATTCACCGACGGCCTCGAGTCCATCGCCAACCGCCTGGCGATCGCCTCTCCCTTGTAGGAGCCGATTCATCGGCGAATGGGTGCTCGCGGCAAGATCGCTATCGCCGATGAATCGGCTCCTACAACAGCTGCTGCTACTCGGCTCCTACAACAGCTGTGGGTGGCTAGAGGTACTCGACGGCGATCACCGCGAAGCGTGTTCGTCCCCCGGGCAGATCCGCGTCGAATTCGTCATCGACGCGTTTCTTCAACACCGCTCGCGCCATGGGAGAGTCGATGCTGATCCAGCCTTTGCGTGCGTCGGTCTCGTCGGGGCCGACAATGCGATAACGCACGGTTTCCCCGGTTTCGACATTCTCGATTTCCATCGTCGCGCCGAAGAACACGGCGTCCCGCTGCGAGGCCACGGCCTCGACCACCTGGAGCACCGGGATTCGCTTGCTCAGGTAGCGGGCACGGCGATCGATCTCCCCGAGCTGCTTCTTGCGGTAGGTGTATTCCGCATTCTCCGAGCGATCACCTTCGGCAGCGGCAGCAGCCAGGGCCTTTACCACCTCGGGGCGTACGGTGTGCCAGAGATGGTCGAGCTCGCTCTTCAGCCGTTCGAATCCGTCCCGCGTGATGATGGCGGTCGACGACGGTGCCGGTGGACGCCAGCGACTCACGTCGACACCTTGCGCGTTGTCGTCAGTGTGTCGAGCAAGGCCTCGATATCCACGCGCAAGGGATGATCGGGGTAAGCGGTAAGCAGGCGGCGTCCCAGCGCCGCCGCCTCGGCGGGTTCATGCTGGCGCTCGTGCATGCGCAGGGCAAGCAGCCCGTAATGCGGTGCGCCCATGTCGCCCGGCCATGTACGGAGATAGCCGAGGGCAAGATGAAGGGCAAGGCGAGTCATGCCGCCGTGGGCCGCCGTATCCGCGAGGGATCCACAAGTGATCGTCGCATCGGGAAGAAAGGCAGGATCCACATCGATGCAGTCCTGCACGACGCCGAGTGCGCGACGTTCTTCATGCGCCGGCACCAGCGCGGCGATCCAGATCTGGCCGTGCACGAGCAATTCGGGAAGGCGGCCCTGCACGCGAAGCAATTCGCGATAACGCGTGTGCAGGGCGGTCGGTGCGATGCCTTCGCGCAGGCGCTCGGTGAGGATGTCCGTGGCACCGGGGATATCGTCGCGGGCGATCAGGTTCACATGGCCCAGCAGGGCGTTGTCATCATCCGGGTTGGCGGCCTCGGCGATCACCTCGGATTCGGGCTGGTAACCCAGGGACTCATGGCGATGATGGATGAGCGCGCCCATGAGGTGGAAGGTGTAGATGGTGAGGTAGTTGGCGATGACGTAGAACGCGGCCGTGCCCAGGAAGGCGGGGCCATGCTCCGCCAGTGCATACAAGGCACCGGCCTGGAGCAGGGTGGCGGTCGTCACGACTACGAACAGCAGCAGGTAGTCGCTTCCGAGCCGGCCAACCACACGGAACCAGGTGAGCGGGTTCAGCGCCGCCTCGACACCGTCGAAGGTCAGCGACATCGTCATGATCGGCAACACGAATGCGAACAGCGGCAGGACCAGCAGGCCCGGAGCGCCCAGGTACAGCGTCGCGAGGACAGCCATGGCATTGCCGGTGAGCTGGATGACGATGAGGGCAACACTGGTGCGATCGTCGGTATTGAGAGCCACCTCCGGCGGATCGGCGAAGCCGTCAGCCGTATGGCGCAGGCACTCGATCGCATAGGTATAAGTCGCGATCCAGCCGAAGAACATGACGATGACGCGCAGGAACGTGATGGGAAAAAACGTCAGCAGCTCGAACGCCGCGACCGCGAGAATCGTGACCGGCGCGGCGCCGCGGAGCGGATAGCGCACACCGAGGAGGATCCGCTGTGCAAACGGCGTGCTGGCGTCGGCAAGGGCATGTCGCGGCATGGTCAGCGCTTTCCGCCAAAGATGCTGCCAAGAATGCCGCGAACGATCTGCTGGCCGGCGCGCGAGCCTGCCGTGCGGACCATGGACTTGGCCATGGTTTCGATCATGCCCTGGCGGCGCCTGGTGCCGAACACGGCATCGCGCACGGCGCCGCTCCAGCCCGCATCGGCCTCACTGTCATCGGTCTTGCCACCGGCGGATTTCGCGGGAGGCGCATCGGGCGCGCTTTTTTCAGACGCACGCGCGGCGAGCATTTCTTCCGCGGACTCGCGGTTCACCGTGGTGTCGTATTTGGCGCCCACCGGCGAGCGCGAACGTACGGCGCTGCGTTCTTCCGGGGTGATGGCGCCGATACGACAAACGGGTGTCGCGACCAGGATTTTTTGCACAGGCGATGGCACACCGCCATCGCCGAGCGTCGAAGCCAGCGCTTCACCGGTGCCCAACGTACCGATGGTTTCGACCACGTCGAGCTTGGGATTGCGCGCGAACGTTTCCGCGGCAGCCTTTACGGCCTTCTGGTCGCGAGGCGTGAAGGCACGCAACGCATGCTGCACGCGATTGCCGAGTTGGCCGAGGATCTCGCCGGGAACGTCGTCCGGATTCTGCGAGCAGAAGTACACGCCAACGCCCTTCGAACGGATGAGTCGCACCACCTGTTCCACGCGCTGCCGTAGCGCGGCTGGCGCATCGTCGAACAGCAGGTGGGCTTCGTCGAAGAAGAAGACCATCTTCGGCACGTCCAGGTCGCCCACTTCGGGTAATTGCTCGAACAGCTCGGAAAGCAGCCACAGCAGGAAGGTGGAGTACAGGCGCGGCTTCATGATCAGCATTTCGGCGGCAAGTACGCTGATGACGCCGCGGCCGCTCATGTCCTGGCGCATCAGGTCGGCCAGTTCGAGCGCCGGCTCGCCGAAGAACGAGTCTGCGCCATCCTGCTCCAACCGCAGCAAGGAACGCTGGATGGCGGCGACACTCTGCGCGCTGATCAGGCCGTAGCGACTGGAGATGTCCTTCGCATGGTCGGCGGCGAAGCCGAGCATGGAGCGCAGGTCGGCGAGATCGAGCAGGAGCAGGCCTTCGTCGTCGGCGACACGAAACACCACTTCGAGGACGCCTTCCTGGATGTCGTTGAGCTCGAGGATGCGCGAGAGCAGGGTCGGGCCCATCTCCGACACCGTGGCGCGCACGGGGTGGCCGAGCTTGCCGTAGATATCCCAGAACACGACCGGGTTGGCCTGTGGCTTCCAGTCGGTGAGGCCGAGCTTCGCCAGGCGGGCGGTGAGCTTGTCTGACGGCGCGCTGGCCGCCTGTGACAGGCCCGCCAGGTCGCCCTTGGCGTCGGCCAGGAAGCAGGGCACACCCAGCCGGGAGAAGCCTTCCGCCAGCAACATCAGCGAGACGGACTTACCCGTGCCGGTGGCGCCGGCGATCATGCCGTGCCGGTTGCCGTAGCGGGAATCCAGTTCCACGGCGGCGTCTTCATTGCGGCCGATCAGGATATTTGGCATGGCTTCGTCCTTAAGGATGTCCTGAACAAGTTTACGCAACAGCATGCCGTTACGGAGAATTTCGCATCACGCCGCTTGAGTCGAGGGGGCGCCAGGGGTAACGTGGCCGGCATTGTCCGACCCCGAGCCCTGCATGCCTGTTCGCGTCCCCCGTTCCCTTTTGTTCCTGCCGCTGGCCATTCTGGCCGGCTGTGCTTCCAGTGGCGCTCCGCGTCCGGGTAAGGCCGCCGCAACGCCCGAGGTCAATGCGTTGTACGACCGGATGAACCAGGCAAGCAAGGGCTACGAGTCCTCGATCGACCAGGCTCGCCGTGGCGACACCCCGCAGGCGGCCCAGACCCGCAAGCAGGCGCTGGACCAGCTCAAGGATGCCTCGGCCCGTTGTGGCCTGACGCCCGGGTGTGATCCCCAGCGTTTCGCCGCGGTCTTCGATCGCCTGTTGCGCCTGAAGGACGGCAGCTTCATCGAGGGCGAAGACGCCGACGATACCGAGCAGGGGGCTGAAGTCGGTGCCCAGCCGGGCGATGCCTCGGGCACCGTGGCCGTCGGTACGCTTCCCCAGGCACAGCGCAGCGTCACGATGCTTCGCGGTCAGCAGTTCTCCGACATGATGGTGATGAACGGCCCGGTGAAGGCCGCCCTCGAGATGTGGCTGACCCAGCTGCGTCCGAACCTCATGGACGCGTACGTCAATTACCAGATGATGCGCTACAAGATGTGGCCGGCCTACAAGAAGGCCGACCTCCCGGAGGCCTTGCTGTTCGGCATCATGGCCAAGGAATCCGGCGGCAAGGTCCACGCTGTTTCCCGTTCGGGTGCTTCCGGCCCCCTGCAGTTCATGTATGCGACGGGCCTGCGTTTTGGCCTCTCCAACGCCGACGGTTTCGACCAGCGCTTCGATCCGACCATGTCCGCGCAGGCCAACGCCGAGTACATCGACGAGCAGCTCGGTGCGTTCAACAACAATCTCGAGATGACGCTGGCCGCGTACAACGGCGGTGAAGGGCGCATGCGCCGCATTGCCGCCGGCAGCCCGGGCGCGAGCTTCTACGACCCGCAGATCTACGGCCAGATGTCGGCTGAAACACGCGACTACGTGCCGATGGTGCTGGCCGCTGCGTGGCTGTTCCTGCATCCGGACAGCTATCACCTGAAGTGGCCGAAGATCGACGGTGAAGGCGGGCAGATTGTCCTGAAGCGCCCGGCATCGCTGTCCGAGCTCACGGTCTGCCTGGGCTCGGCCGAGGACATGCCGCAGGGCTGGTTCCGCACGCTGCGCAACCTCAACCCGCGTCTTGATCCTCAGGTGAGCCAGCCGGTCGGTGCGCGCCTGGAAGTGCCCAAGCAGCTTGAACGGGCCTACGCTTCCAGCTGCGCGGACGGCCCCTGGCCTATCCTCGCCAGCGACCTGCATAACGCGGTGAAGATCATCGCGCCGCCACCGCCGGCTGCCACCTCGGCAGCGCTGGCAAGCGGTGCGTCGAGCTCGGGCTCTTCGTCATCGTCGAAGTCGTCGGGTAGCTCGTCGAAGAGCTACACCGTACGCCGTGGCGACACGTTGGTGAGCATTGCGCGCAAGAGCAGCTGCGCGGATGTCGAGGACATCGCGAAGATCAATGGCCTCAAGGGCCATGCGTTGAAGGTGGGTCAGTCGATCCGCGTACCGGTCTGCCGGTGACGGAGGTGCCTCACGCTACGGCGTGGGGTTCCATCCAGCGATCGCTCGCATCGCCGCGACCGGGAGCGGAGAGCTCCTTGATCTGACGCATCAGGCGAAGGATCTGGCGGTGCAGGTCTTCCATGTTCGGCCGACGGGCGTCGAGCGTCTCGTGGTAAACCGAGGCGATCCACAAAGCCACGCCACGGGTGGCGATCAGCGGATTTTCCGACCGGGCCTTGCCCAGGCCGATATCCGGACCGTGTCCGTAGGTGCTGTAGCGTTCTTCGGGCGGCGTGCCGTACAGGTGGGGGAAGTCACAGGCGGCGGCCTGTTCCATTTCGCGGCGGACCAGCTGCTGCAGGTCGGCATGCGCACGTACCGGCAGGGCCAGGACGACGCGCTCGATATCCGCGAGCTGCCTGCGAAGGCGGATTTCGCGATTGACGGCAATGAGATGACTGACGAGACGCATGGACGACTTCCCCTAGACGGATGCTTCTTCGGTCCAGGCCCTTCCCCCGAGGAGCACCAGAGGCCCGAAGCATACGCTGCCCGTACGTCAAATGTAAGACGTTTTCGTCACAAAGTGACGTCCCCGGTCACGTCGGTGACGAGGGTCCTGTCCAGCGGCCGATCCGTTGTCCCACAACGACCGCCTGTTGCGGCTGGAGGGCATCCAGTTCATAGCCCTCCGGCAGCAGCAGGATAACCGTCGAACCCATGTTGAACCGGGCCATTTCGGCAAATCGCTCGAGGCGGATATCGCGCCCCGCGCAGTCGACCCGGATGATGTCCGAGGCATACGGCGGGATGGCCATGCCGTCCCAGACCGTCGCCACGCTGGACACCAGGATGGCGCCGACCATGACCGAGACGAAGGGGCCGTGGTCGCCGTTGAACTTGCAGACCAGGCGTTCATTGCGGGCAAACAGCCGGGGAATATCGGCGACCGCGAAAGGCGCGACGCTGAAGATGCGTCCGGGCACGTGGGTGGTTCCGGTGAGCTCGCCGGCCAGGGGCATGTGCACGCGGTGGTAGTCGCGTGGAGACAGGTAAATCGTGGCAAAGCTGCCGTTGCGGAATGGCACGGCAGCGGCCTCGTCGCCGAGCAGTTCGGCGGCCGTGTACTCCTGGCCCTTGGCCTGGAAGATCCGCCCCTCGCGGATGCGACCCGACTGGCTGATCCGACCGTCAGCCGGGCAGAGGATCGCCTGCGGATCCGGGTCGGCGCTGCGCGCGCCGGGCTTCAACTTTCGGGTGAAAAACGCATTGAAATGCGCGTAGCTCAGCGGGTCCGGCTGGGCCGCCTGGCTCATGTCCACGTCGTACCGCTGCACGATCTCCCGGATCAGGAAGTCCTTCCATGGCGCCCACTCCCATCGTGTCGCCCAGTAGACGATGCGGGAAAGGAACCGATGCGGGAGGATGTACTGCAGCAGGACGTTTGGCTTCATCGGCGGGAGTATAGGGGAGGTTGCGACCTCGTTCAGCCCACGGCCCGTTCACCTTTCGTGATCCCTGCGTGCACGTTTTCTTCATCTGCCGCCGCCTAAGAAGGGCCCATGGGGTGATTCGCAACGGCAACGTGCGGATCGCCGCTCCGCACTGAAGGTCATCGACGACCGGGTGGGAGCGTAGGGAGGGGGGACCTCGCCTTGCCGCGGAAAGGGATGGCCGGACGTGCAACTCAGCCGCATGGAAAGCGGTGAATGGGGTACGAAGCATGAAAACGCGTTACGCGACGACACGCCGCCAGGTACGGATGGCGCGGCGGCAGGATGTCCTGTGCCTGGCCATTCTGGCAGCCCTTGCCCCGGCCTCCTGGCCAGCCAGCGCACAGACGGTCACCCTTCCCGGCTACGACCCCACGGTGAACGACAACCTGGTCGGACAGACCGTGGTTCCCGGTGGGGGCAACGTCACGATCTCGGGCCCCCAACTTTTCGCCGCCGGCGACTCGGGGACCCGCAACACCACGCTCGGTGCGCTCGATGCCCTCGGACGGCTGATCTCCGGCACGCAGTGGATCGGCGCCGCGCGCCTGAACCCCGGAAGCCAGAATTTCGGGGTGAGCGTGCCCGATCCGATTACCGGTGGGCGGCGCGTGGTGTCGACGTACGCGACAGCCAACCTCAATCCGACGGCTCCGGTGGACGCGAATACGACGGTGCCCGATGTGGTCAACGTCAACAACCAGCAGTACATCAACGCACGCGTCGGCACGGTGACCGCGGCAGGCGGGACGCTGAACGTCAATATCGGAACAGCGGGCGCGGCATCCACGGCGGCTACGAACGGCTGGACGATGGCGGCAAAGCAGTCGTCGCTGTTCTACGCGGACGGTACCGGCACGGCGGCCAGCAACATCGACTGGACCTCGAACAACCGGATCACCTTCACGGGTGCCGTCGCCGACCCGACGGTGCCGAACAACTTCGGTGTTTCGTTCGTTGCGCACTACGGCGGCACATTCAGCGTCACCACCAGTGACGGGGTTACCACGTCGCACACGGTGAATAATGATGCCGACCTGCGTTCGTATAACGATTTCCTGATCGGTCAACTGCAGGCGGGTAACCTCGACCCTGCTCAATACAACGCGCTTTTCGCGCGCGGCTACACCTCGACGACAGAACAGATCAAGTACGGCCAGAGCGCCGACAGTCCGCCTGACGAGGTGGCCCAGCCGATCGGCGATCGCATCGTGATGCATCTCGTCGGTGCCAACGCGCACGGCACGATCGCACCGGGTGCCACGCTCGAAGTGGTCAATGCCAACAACGGCGCGGTGCGCGGCGAAAGCGGGGCCACCGTGAATATTCAGGGCACGCTGGCGACCACGCACACCACGGGCGATGGTTCGGCGGTGATTCTTACGGGCGGCAGCTCAGGCACGAACAACGGCGTCATCAACGGCAACTTCTTCCGGCAGGCCGTCGGGGCGGGCGCGCTGATCACCAATGGTGAGTTCGGTTCCAACGTGGTCGATGTGCAATCGAACAGCACGTTCGCCAATGCCGGGATCCTCAACCTCGCCACCGGCAACTCCAACGGCGCAGGCAAATCGACTGGCATTCGTGTTGGTGCCGGCGCGACCGCGATCAACACCGGCATCGTCAATGTCGGCGTGACCGGGTCGCGTTCGAACGGCTCGATGGACGGCGTTTACCTCAACGATGCCTCGGCGACGTTCACCAACACGGCAGGCGGCACGATCTACATCGGGCGGGGACCGCAGCAGGATCCCGCTGTCGCACCTGCGGATATCGCGATCAACCAACAGGCGGTCACCACGGGTATCAACGTGGCCGTTGGCGGCACGGTGAACAACCAGGGCAACATCACCATCGGCAACCTTACGCAGAACGCGGCGGGCATCCTGGTGAGTTCACCGACGGCGAACGTCACCAGCTCCGGCACGATCAATGTAAATGGCCGTGCCGCTGCCGTCCCACGCGAGAACGACGGAATCCTTGTGCAGAACGGTGGCGTCACGGGTGCCGTGGTCAACAGCGGCACCATCAACGTCAACGGTGTAAACGGTGTTGGGCTCAAGGCCCTGTCTACCGGTGCGGTATCGCCCAACGTGACCTCGACAGGCACGATCAATGTCGCCGGCGGCGCCGATCCTTCCAGTGGCACGCGCAACTTCGGCGTCTGGGCGGAGGGGCAGGGCACGGGCACCGCGCGGGCGAACGTGCAGGGCCCGGTCAACCTCCTCGGTGACGGCGCCATCGGCATTCATGCACGTGGTCGTGCCACCGTTACGGTGGCGGCAGGTGCGGCCCCGGCTTTCACCAGCGGCAGTAAACAGATCGGTTTTTTTGCCTTCGGCAACGATGCGCATATCAACGTCGTCGGTGGCTCGAACCTCGACGTAGCGACCACGCAGTCCACGCTTTTCCGGCTGGACAGCGGTGCGGATTTCGACGGTACCGGTTTGACCATGAGTGCTTCGGGTGCGCAGTCCACCGGTATTCTCGGCAGCGGTACGGGGTCGGTGCTGAATACGCGCAACGCCAATATCACCGTTTCCGGGGCTGCCGCGCAGGGTGTCGTGGCCGAAGGTGGCTCGGCCGCCACCATCGACGCGGCGACGACGATGTCGTTGACGGGCGTGGGTGCGATAGCCGGCATCGCCGACGGCCAGAAGCACGACCTCACTGGAGCGAACAGTGGTTCCGTCGTGCGTAGTACCTCGCTCAACAGCATGGCCAGCCTGACCTCATCGCAGACGGGCGTGACCGGATACATCGCACGTAACGGCGCCTCGCTGATGAATGCCGGCGCGGTGAATTTCAGCGGTGCAGGCGCGACGGGCTTCATTGTGGAAACCAATGCGGCGGCGACCAACAACGCTGCCGTGAACCTGAGCGGACCATCGGCAACCGGTGCCATCCTGCGTACCGGCGGTACGTTCGCCAACAACGGCAGCATCCACGTGCTGAGCGGCACGGGCGTGCGCGTGGAGGGAGCGGGCACGCAGCGCCTTAATCCTGCCGGGTCGATCGTGGTCGACGATGGCCTCGCCGGCGTGCAGCTGATCAGCGGCGCCGGGCTCGCGCTGGGTAGCGGCGATTCAGCGATCGTGACCAACGGGTCTGCCCACGGCATCCTCCTGGATACCGGCGCAACATCGTTGACGGCTACCGGCACGACGATCACCACGCTGGGCACGGGCAATGCGATCGAAAATGCCGCCGAGATCGGCGCCATCACCCTGAGCGGTGCAACCTTGCGCGTAGCCAATGGCGCCGGCCTGCGCACGGCGACGCCAATCGATCCGGCGTCGACGGCGAATGTGGAAGTCGACGGTGCGGGCGTCGGTTACGCGTTCCGCCGCGCGGACGGCAGCGCAGCCAGTACGGATTTTGCAATCGGACCGGGCTTCGTCGTGCACGGGAACGGTGTTGGTGCGACGGGTATCCAGGCGCTGACCACCGGTGCGGTGACCAGTGCGGCAACGGTGAACATCCTCAACGCGGCGGGCGGGCCCGCACTACTGGCCGGCACGGCATCGTCGGTATTCAACAGCGGCAACCTGACATCAGTGAGCAACACCGCGCCTGTCGTGGATCTGTCCAATGGATCGGGAACGAGCTTCAGCAACAGTGGGGCGGTGACCGCGGTGTCTCCTGCCGCCGTGGCCGTGCGCGGCAGTAGCGGCAACGACACCGTGAGTATCTCCGCCGGGTCGATTCAGGGCGACGTAGTCACGGGCGCCGGCAGCGACATCGTGAACTGGACGGGTGGCACGCTCAACGGCGGTGTCACGATGGGCGACGGCGCCAATAACGTGGCGAACGTAGGCGCCGTCGACACGTCGAGCACGTATCACCTCCTGGCCGGTACCGGCGGCGGGAACACACTCACCTTCAGTGGGACACAGGCACGGGGTGGCTCGTTCGCCGCAGATGATCTCGGCAAGGGCATCAACCTCGGCAACGGCTGGAACACGATTGCCTTCGCCAACGGGGCGAACTTCACGCTCACCGATGATGTGCACCTCGCGAACAGCGACGTGACCATCGACTCGACCTCGACGCTGTTCGCTGGCGACAACGTACATCCGGTTATCTCGGGTGCGTCGCCAGGATCGGCCAACGTGATGAACGCCGGCACGATCGACCTGACCAATGGCGCGGGGTCGCCGGGTAATAGCCTGACGATCGATGGCTCCTATGCGGGTAACGGCGGGCGTATCAATCTGGTGACCGATCTCAACGAGGGCGGCGTACTGGGCAACCAGGCAACCGACCGCCTGCTCGTGCGTGGCAACGCAAGCGGCGAGACGTTGCTCAACATCACGCCCGCTGTGGCGAGTACAGGGGCCCTGACCGACCTCGATGCGAACGGCTACGTGAGCGCGGGCGAGGGTATTTCCGTGGTCCAGGTGGCTGGCGCATCGGACGGCGGCGCATTCCGGCTCAATGGCGGCTATCTCGCCGTCGGTCCGTGGCAGTACGGCCTTTATGCATTCTCGCCCGGTAGCAGCGAGGCATCCCAGCGCGTGGTGGGTGGTGCTACGTCGGGCAATAACTTCTGGGATTACCGGCTCGCCAATGTGCTGGTGTGCGATGGCCCGTGTCCCGCGCCAACCACGATTACGCCGGCACCCACGCCTCCCGCAGGTACGCCGTATGTCGCACCGCCGCCGCCTCCCGGCGCGGTGGCGGCAACGCCTGGTGGCCCGCCGGCCTTCATGCCGACGGTGGATTCGCTGCCGCCGGCGAATGCCCGGCCTGCTGTTGTTCCCCAGGTACCTGCGTACATCGTCTCGCCTTCGGCGCTGGCGCTGTACAGCTATCAAAACGTGGATAACCTGCACCGCCGCCTCGGTGAGATACGCAACATGGACGACAAGGGCGAAGGCCTCGGCGGCGAACCCTTCGTCCGCTTCATCGGCGGCGATTACACGACTTCGACGGATCGTTCGTTCAAGGAATTTGGCTACGATGCGGACGTGGATACGCGCGCGGTGCAGGTCGGCACGAACATCTTCGCCCTGGATTCAGAGGCATCCACGCTTCGTGCGGGCATCGCGTATACGCACGGTACAACGACGCTGGATCCGCACGCGGTAGACGGCCACAGCCATGCGAAGTTCTATGGCAATTCGTTTGCCATGTTTGTCACCTGGCAGCGTACCAACGGGTTCTACGTCGATGTGGTCGCGTCCGGCGACCGGCAGCAGGGCGATGTCGACACCGCGCGTGCCAAGGGTGCGGCGGCGTTTACATGCGTCTGGCTGGACGGGTTCCGTAGAGACCGGTTACCCGTGGCGCTTCGATGGCGGATGGGAACTCGAGCCGCAGCTGCAGCTCACACGCCAGAATATTTCGATGCACGACCAGGTCGATCTCGACGGGGTAACGACGCATTACCAGACATTCGAACAGACCATTGGCCGTGCGGGGCTGCGTTTTGACCGCACCTGGGTAAGCGACACCGGTCGCAAGGCGACGCCGTATGTGCGGGTGAATTACATCCGTGGCTGGGGCGGCAACACGAAGCTGGATGTCGGTGCGGAAGGCCTTGATCTTACGCAGCAGTTCGTCGGCGGCAGTTTCGGGCGAATGGGCGAGATCGGCTTTGGCGGAACCGTGGGTTGGGCGAACCGGGTGTCGATTTATGGCGAGGCCGATTGGCAGAAGAATCTGGGGGATGCGGGGACGCGGGGTTGGGGGCTCAATCTTGGAGCGCGCTGGGACTTCTGACGCTTATCGCCGATGAATCGGCTCCCACAACAGCTCGGCTCCCACAAGAGGCCGGCTCCCATAAGAGCCCGGCTCCCACAAGAGCCCGGCTTTCGTAAGAGGCCGGCTCCCATAAGAGGCCGGCTCCCACAAGGGCTCAGTGGCTCTGTGTGGGAGCCGATTCATCGGCGAAACGGCCCGCGACAGACGATCAACCAGCCGCAACGCGCCCCGTCAGAAAATCAATAAACGCCCGCACCCGCAACGGCACAAACCGGCTGTGCGGATAAAGCAGGTTGAACGGCCGTGACCGCCCGGCCAGTTGCGGCAGCAATTCAACCAACGAACCCTCGGCAAGGTCCTTCTCCACGATGAAACGATACGTCTGGAACACCCCCGCACCCGCGCGTGCAAGTGTCACCCCACCCAGCACATCCTCACCCACGGTAAACGCGCTCTCCGCCTCGAACTCCACGTCCTCGCCATCCTCGCGGAACAGCCACGGAATACGTCGTCCACTACTGGGCAGGTCGAACTGGATGCACTCCAGGGTGGCAAGGTCGGCCAGGGTCTGTGGTGCGCGCCTGCCTTTCATGTAGTCAGGAGAGGCAATTGCTACAAGCGCGGCGTCTTCCAGGAGGCGCACGATCATCGTGGAATCCGCCTGCGCGCGGACACGAATGGCGAGATCGAACGCGTCATCGGCGAAGGCGATGTTGCGATTGCTGATATGCAGATCGAGCTGGACATCCGGGTGCTCGCGATGAAACGCGGGCAGGAGAGGGAGCAGGCGATAGTGCGCATACGTGGTTGGCACACTGATGCGCAGGCGACCCGCGGCGCGTCCCTGCTGCCCTGTGGCCATCTGCTCGGCTTCCGCGAACTGGGCAAGGGCCTGGCGGCTCTGGTCGAGATAGACGCGGCCGGCTTCGGTCAGGCGGATGTTTCGGGTGGTGCGCACGAAGAGGCGGACACCGAGTCGGGCCTCCAGGCGGGCTACGGAGCGGCTCACCGCAGCGGGCGTCACGCCAGCGGCGGTGGCCGCAGCCGTGAAGCCACCGAGTTCCCCGGCCAGGCAGAACAGTTCGATGCTGCCCAACATCAGGTCGTCGAACTGCCGCTGCATGGTGTTACACCGTGTAATGAGTCTTGTGCCCCGGATCTTATTTATCCGCGCCTGCCGCAGCAATAGATTGTGTTTCATTCCTTCGGAGTGCAAACCCCATGAGTAGCAACAAGACCGTTATCGTCACCGGCGCCTCCAGCGGGCTCGGTTTCGCCATTGCCAAGGCCTTCCTCGACCTGGGCTACAACGTCGTCGGCAATGCCCGCACCCAGGAGCGCCTGGACGCTGCGCACGCCGAGCTGGGCCATTCCGATCGTTTTCTTGGCGTGGCCGGCGACATCAGCCTTCCGGAAACGGCGGAGCGCCTGCTGGATCACGCCCTCGAAGCCTTCGGTCAGGTGGACGTGCTGGTAAACAACGCAGGCATCTTCGTGGCGCGCGACTTCGTCGACTTCACCGCCGCCGAGATCGACTCGGTGATCGATACGAATCTGCGCGGCTTCATCTACCCGACGCAGGTCGTCGCACGCCACATGGTGTCGCGCAACGAAGGCAGCATCGTTAACGTAACCGCCTCGGTGAGCATGCAGCCGGATCGCAACGTGCCGGGCACGATGGCTGTCCTGACCAAGGGTGGCCTCAACGCGATCACGCGTGGACTGTCGATTGAGCTGTCGCGCCATAACGTTCGCGTCAACGCTGTGGCTCCCGGCGTCATCGATACGCCGATGCATTCGCCCGAGACGCATGAATTCCTCAGCGGCCTGAATCCCGCAGGTCGCCTGGGTACGCCGGAAGAGATTGCCGAGGCCGTGGTTTACCTCGCGCAAGCTTCCTTCATCAATGGCGTTGTCCTGCCGGTCGACGGCGGCGGCACCGCCGGTCGCTGGTAATCGCCCCCCATGCCTTACGTCAACGTTCGCATCACCAAAGAAGGCAATACACCTGAGCAGAAAGCCCAGGTCATCGCCGAAATCACCGAGACGCTCCAGCGTGTTCTCGGCAAGCCACCGGAGGTGACCTTCGTGGTCATCGATGAAGTACCCATGGAAGACTGGGGCTATAAAGGCCTGCCAACCTCGCAGCTACGACCACCGAATCCCGGCCCGGTCTGACGCAAACACCGAACGCCGCTGGCCAAGCCCGGCGGCGTTTCGTTTCATCGCTGATTGCCGGGGCATTCTTTCGCACCTCGCAACTCGCACATGGCTCGCCTTCGCCATCGCTTTCTACACTTGGGCGTCTCGCGAGGAGACCTTGGTGTCCACCCTCGCTGCTCAGACAGTCCTCCGCGTTTCGTACCGGAAGGCCGCTACCGCGGCTCATGTACTTATTTGGCCTACGGCCGCTCCACTTGTCCGGAACTCGCATCGAGGGTGGACACCAAGGTCTCTCACGACGATACGGTTAGCTGGACGGAGAGCCGTTGGGCGGCGTGGCGGCCGAAGCCGGCCGACACGGCAGTCGCGCTGGCGCATGCATTCCGGTTCGGTAAGTGGTTCCTCGCCGCTGCACCGACTCACGCGAACGATCGCGACTGGCGCGCTGGAGCCGAGCGTTTGGCGATCGCGACGAGCCGGTAGCCGAAGCGGCGTTGCTTCGTCGGCTCGACCCCACGAACCTCAGGGTTCAGGAGAGTCTTCGGTGCCCACCCTCGAGGCGAGTTCCCGACAAGTGGAGCGGCCGTAGGCCAAATAAGAACATGGGCCGCGGTAGCGGCCTTCCGGTACGAAACGCGGAGGGGTGTCTGAGCAGCGAGGGTGGGCACCGAAGGCTCTGCGCCTTGCCAGTCAGGCACCGAAGGCTCTGAATTCCGCGATGAATCCTTTTTTCGTCGGATCTTCCAAGCGCCGATGATATGGCGTCGTTGATTCTATGCGGGGAGGCACTTGAGCCACTCATAGCCAGTCCCTATCGGCCCCGTCATAAATATGAATTTCCCTTATCAGTCGGTGGGACCTAACGTTGCCCCCACGTTGCGGCCCCACCGCACGCCTCTCCCACGAACACCAGCAAGGGTAAGACCCATGAGCAAGCTGACCACCGTCTTCGGCGCGCCTGTCGCAGACGACAACAACACGATGACCGCCGGACCGCGTGGCCCGGCCCTCCTGCAGGACGTCTGGTTCCTCGAGAAGCTCGCCCACTTCGACCGCGAAGTGATTCCCGAGCGCCGCATGCATGCCAAGGGTGCCGGCGCCTTCGGCAGCTTTACGGTCACCCACGACATCACGAAGTACACGCGCGCGAAGATCTTCTCCAACGTGGGCAAGACGACCGAGATGATGGCGCGCTTCTCCACCGTCGCCGGTGAGCGCGGCGCTGCGGACGCCGAGCGCGACATTCGTGGCTTCGCGCTGAAGTTCTACACGGAAGAGGGTAACTGGGATCTGGTCGGCAACAACACGCCGGTGTTCTTCATTCGCGATCCGCTGAAGTTCCCGGACCTGAACCACGCGATCAAGCGCGACCCGCGCACCGGTATGCGCAGCGCCGACAACAACTGGGACTACTGGACGCTGCTGCCCGAGGCGCTGCACCAGGTCACGATCGTGATGAGCGAGCGCGGCGTACCGAAGTCGTTCCGCCACATGCATGGGTTCGGCAGCCATACGTACAGCTTCATCAACGCGAACAACGAGCGCTTCTGGGTGAAGTTCACTTTCAAGACCCAGCAGGGCATCCAGAACCTGACCGACGACGAAGCGGGCCAGGTCGTCGCCAAGGACCGCGAAAGCAACCAGCGCGACCTGTACGAGGCCATCGAGCGCAAGGAATTCCCGCGCTGGACGCTGTTCGTGCAGGTTATGCCGGAAGCCGAAGCGGCCAACACACCGTACAACCCGTTCGACCTGACCAAGGTCTGGCCGCACGCCGACTACCCGTTGATCGAAGTCGGTTTTTTCGAGCTCAATCGCAACCCCGAGAACTTCTTCCAGGACATCGAGCAGGCCGCGTTTGCGCCGGCCGTGATCGTGCCGGGTATCGGTTTCTCGCCGGACAAGATGCTCCAGGGCCGCCTGTTCTCCTACGGCGACACGCAGCGCTACCGGCTTGGCGTGAATTACGCGCAGATTCCGGTCAATGCACCGCGCTGCCCCGTGCATTCGTATCACCGTGACGGCGCCATGCGTGTCGACGGTAACGGCGGTGGCTCGACCAGCTACGAGCCGAACAGCCGTGGCGCGCTGCAGGCCCAGCCGGACTTCTCCGAGCCGCCGCTGGAAATCGGCGAGACGGTGGCCAAGCGCTGGAACCACCGCGAAGACACGGATTACTTCTCGCAGCCGCGCAAGCTGTTCGAAATGATGAGCCCGGAACAGAAGCAGACCTTGTTCGACAACACGGCCCGCGCCATCAAGGGTGCCTCGCAGCCGGTGGTCCAGCGTCACATCGACAACTGCACGGCCTGCCACCCGGACTACGGCAAGGGCATCGCCGACGCCGTGGCGAAACTCGGCTGATAGCGCAGTGACAACAGAGGGGCCGGCGACGGCCCCTCTCGTTTAAGCAAGAACCACGAGGCAACCATGGTCGACTACCTCTCTTACTTTGAACGCAGCATCGATGCTCTGAAGCAGGAACGCCGATACCGCGTGTTCGCCGACCTGGAACGCCAGGTGGGCCGCTTCCCGAAGGCCATGCTCCACGGCCCGGATGGCGCGAAGGAAGTCACCGTATGGTGTTCCAACGACTACCTCGGCATGGGCCAGCATCCCACCGTGATCGAGGCGATGAGCCACGCCGCTCACACCATGGGCGCTGGTGCGGGTGGGACCCGGAACATCTCCGGCAACCACCACGCGATCATCGAACTCGAGAACGAACTCGCCGACCTGCACGACAAGGAGGCTGCTCTGGTCTTCACCTCGGGCTATGTGTCAAACCTCGCTGGTATCGCCACGATTGCCCGGCTGCTGCCGGATTGCGTGATCCTGTCGGACGCGCTCAACCACAATTCCATGATCGAAGGCGTGCGCGCCTCGGGTGCCGACAAGCGCATCTGGCGTCACAACGATCTAGCGCACCTGGAAGATCTTCTCGTTCGCGCAGGCGATCGGCCGAAGCTGATCGCCTTCGAAAGTGTATATTCGATGGACGGTGACATCGCGCCCATCGCGGCGATCTGCGACCTCGCCGAGAAATACAATGCGATGACCTATGTCGATGAAGTGCATGCCGTGGGCATGTACGGGCTACGCGGCGGCGGTATCGCCCAGCGTGAAGGCCTGGCGCATCGCATCGACGTTATCGAAGGTACGTTAGCGAAGGCTTTCGGCACCCTGGGCGGATACATCGCCGGTCGCAAGGTGGTCATCGACGCCGTGCGGTCGCACGCGCCAGGTTTCATCTTCACCACGACACTCCCGCCGCCGGTGGCCGCCGCGGCCACAGCATCTGTGCGACACCTGAAAGCATCGCAGACGGAGCGCCAGGGCCAGCAGCGTGCGGTGCAGGCGACCAAGGCCGCGCTCGCTGCGGCCGGGCTGCCGCTGATGCCGAGCGAAACACACATCGTGCCGCTGCTGGTGGGTGATGCGGACTTGTGCAAGCGCGCGAGTGACCTGTTGCTCGACCGCCACGGCATCTACATCCAGCCGATCAACTATCCCACCGTGCCGCGTGGCACGGAACGCCTGCGCATTACGCCGACGCCTTTCCACGACGCCGCGCTGGTAGAAGCGCTCAGTAGCGCCCTCCTGGATGTCTGGATCGAACTCGGCTTGCCACTCGGCGAGCAGGTAGCCGAGCGCGGCCACCCCTCGCTCACGGTAGCCGCTGGAGGCTGACCATGACCACCGCAAACCCAAACGCCACTTCCTTCCACGCATGGGACCCGCCCCGGCGCTCCGACCCACCCGGTATGAGGGAGCCGCTTCAGCGGCGAAGCCTTTCCTCCGAAGCAACAACCACACCGCTTACGGCACCGCATCCGCGAACAACATCTTCCTCCGCCGTAACCCGGGGCAAGGTCGGCATCCTCCTCTCCAACCTCGGCACCCCCGACGGCACCGACTACCGTTCCGTGCGCCGCTATCTCGCCGAGTTCCTCTCCGACCAGCGGGTGATCGAACTGCCGAGACTCGTCTGGCAGCCCATCCTGCAGGGCGTGGTGCTGCTGCGCCGGCCGGCAGTCAAGGGTAAGGACTATGCGCGCATCTGGAACCGCGAACTCGACGAGAGTCCACTGAAAACCGTCACTCGCAACCAGGCTACGAAGCTGGCGTCGTGGGCAACGGAGATATTCGGAGAAGAAAGTGTGGCCGTCGACTGGGGCATGCGTTACGGCAACCCCTCGATCGAGGATGCCGTCGCTCGCCTGACCTCGCAGGGCTGCGATCGCATCCTGATGTTCCCGCTCTACCCGCAGTATTCCGCGACCACCACGGCGACGGCTAACGACAAGCTGTTCGAGGTGTTACGCGCCATGCGCAACCAGCCGGCGGTGCGCGTGGTGCCGTCGTACTTCGACGAGCCGTCGTACATCGAAGCACTGGCCCGTTCCGTGCGCACCACGCTGGAAACCATCGCGGAGGAGCCCGAGGTGATCGTCGCCTCGTTCCACGGGATTCCCCAGCGCAACATTGCCTTGGGTGACCCCTATTACGAGCAGTGCCAGCACACCGGCGAATTGCTTCGCGATGCCTTGAACCTGCCACCCACACGTTTCCGTATCACCTACCAGTCGCGATTTGGCTATGCGGACTGGCTCCAGCCGTATACCGATGCCACCATGCGCCAACTCGCCCACGAAGGTGTCCGTCGCGTCGCGGTGATATCACCGGGCTTCGCAGCGGATTGCATCGAGACGATCGATGAGATCGGCCGCGAGAACGCACACTACTTTCGAGAGGCGGGCGGTGAGGCCTTCACGTTGATTCCCTGCCTCAACGATAGCGACGACGGCATGGCGGTCCTATGCGACCGCGTGCTGGAGGAGACGCAGGGATGGCTGTGAAGCAGGCGGCACTTCCCGAGCCGTTCGCCGATCAGGGTAACCTCGCCGGACTGTCCCTACGCGACCTCGAGTACGTCGTTGCGGTGGCTGATCTGGGCAACTTCATGCGCGCCGCCGAGCGCTGCCACGTTACCCAGCCCTCGCTCTCGGTGCAGATCCGTCGTGTGGAGACCCGCCTGGGTACGGTCATCTTCGAACGAACGACGCGAATGATCCTTGTGACGGAGCAGGGTGCCCGCCTGGTGAAACAGATGCGCAAGGTACTCGTTGAGGGGCGCCGGTTGCTGGACATGGCGCTGCGGCCCGAGCGCGCCTTCGGCGGGACCTTGCGACTTTCGGCGATAGCGACGCTTGGCCCGTATTACTTTCCGCATGTATTGGGGGACATCCAGAAAGCTTTCCCCGATGTCGCGCTCGAACTCGGCGAAGGCAAGACGAATGATCTTGTCCATGCCTTGCTCCGTGGCGAACTGGACGTGGTGCTCATGTCCGCGCCCGTTACCGACACGCAGGTAAGTTGCGTGGCGATCTTCCAGGAGCCGTTCAGGCTCGCATGTCGTGACGATCATCCGGCGACAACAGAAACCGGCGATCTATGGGCGTCGCTCAAACCTCGTGAACGCCTGCTTCTCGAAGAGGGTCATTGTCTGCGCGACCAAGCGCTTGCTGCTTGCGATGACGTCGCCCCAGACCAACGACAGAGAACGAGCCTTGAGACACTCCGCTACATGGTCGCCGCTGGGGAGGGCTGCACGCTGATGCCCCAGCTTGCGACGACGCGCGTCGTGGGTATGCGTTATTTGCCATTACCGGATGATTTTGCGCGGACCATCGTACTTGCCTGGCGTAAGTCGGACCCGCGGGCGGACGATTTTCGCGCATTAGCGCGTACGCTCAGGGCGGCGAAGCATCCGCGGCTGTCTTAGGTTCGGGGTCCTGCCGGTAACGCGACGGCTGCTGAAGATCCCGGATGTTGTCTTCAACTTGCCGGCTGCCGCCGGATCGCCGATGAATCGGCTCCCACAGTGTCGGCTCCCATAGTATCGGCTCCTACAGTGTCGACTGACCATGTGCGGTCGACTGACCTTGTGGGAGCCGATTCATCGGCGATAGCCTCCCGAATCGCGAAACGTTTCCTACCTGACGACCGGCAGTTCCACAAACGTTCCGTTGCTTCCGTCCCGCACGATTTTCTGCGTTGCCTTCTGATAATCCGCAGGCTTCGCATTGAAGATGTTCGGCACGAACGTCTGCGGATTCCGGTCGTACAACGGGAACCAGCTCGACTGGATCTGCACCATCACACGGTGGCCTGGCTGGAACACGTGGTTCACCGTGGGCAGCGGAAAACGGTAGTCCAGCGGCTTGTCCGGCGTAATCGCCATGGGCTTGTCATAGCCCTCGCGATAACGCCCGCGGAAGATTTCCATAGCGATCGGCAGCTGGTAACCCCCCATCGACGGCTTCTCTTCCACGTCGTCCGGGTAGACGTCGATCAGCTTGACTACCCAGTCGCTGTCCGTGCCGCTGGTGGAGGCGAGAAGATGCACGAGCGGTTCGCCGGAGACACCCATGGCCTTGTCCAGCACAGGCGACACATAGGTAAGCACATCGGTGCGTGTCGCAAACTGGCGCTGGTCGTCCACTAGCCACTCGGGCCAGCTGTCGACCTGGTCTGGCGTCCCGTGCGACCACGCCTGAATCGGACGGACGCGATACGGCACCGGTTTGGCCGGATCGGAAACGTAGTCGTCGGAGCCGGACGATGGCGTCGCCACGCCAAGGCCACCCTCTGCCTCTGCGTACCAGCGCTGCATGGTCGGTGCACATCCTGAGCGACAGCCCGACGGCCACGCATCCAGCTTGCGCCACGTATTGGCGCCGGTAACGAACGCATTCACCGGCGCGATATCCGCCTTCGGTGCATCGTCTTTCAGGTACTGCGCAAGGAACGGTCGAAGAATGTCCTGCCGGAACGTCGTGCCCGTATCGCTACCCAGATCCACCGCGCCAATGGTGTTGGCCTTCTCCCAGGTCTTGGCATGCCGCCACGGCCCGATCACCAGCCACACCTTCTTGTGGTCCGGGTCGCGCGGTGCGAGCGCGCGGAAGACGGCCATGTCGCCGTAATTGTCTTCCTGGTCCCACAGGCTGTGCACGAGCATCGTCGGCACGGTCAGGGGTTCCTTCGCGGCGATCTTGTCCAGCGCCTGCTCCGACCAGAAGCTGTCGTAGGCCGGGTGGGCGAGCACCTTCTGCCAGAAGCCGAGCGCTTCCATGCCATAGGCCCGACCGATGTCTCCCGCCGAACCGCCACGAAGGTACAGGTCGTAGTCGTCGCGATAGCCGCTCGTCCAGCCGATGTTGCTCTCGCGCGAGTTCACCATACCGTAGATGTAGGGAATCATCTGCTGGCGGAACGCGCCACGATGGAACCAGTCGTCGCCCATCCAGCCGTCGATCATGGGGTTGATCGGCACCGCCACTTTGAGCGCGGGATGCGGATGGATCGTGGCGATCATCGCTTCGAAGCCATCGTACGAAATGCCGATGATGCCGACCTTGCCGTTCGACTCCGGGACGTTTTTCACCAACCAGTCGATCGTGTCGTAGATGTCCGAGGATTCATCGACCGGCGTAGGATTGCCATGGCCGATGGGCGGGCGGTTCATTACGAAGTCGCCTTCGGAACCGTGCTTGCCGCGAATGTCCTGGATGACGCGAATATAGCCGTCCTGGACGACGACATCCGACGGATTGTCATAGCCGCGCAGGGTCGGGCCAAGATGTGGGCTGTCCCCGCGATGCCCCATGCCGTCGGCACCGTAAGGCGTGCGCGTGAGCAGCATGCCCGCGCGTTTCGCGCCCTTGGGTAGCAGGATCACCGTATGCAGTTTCACCCCGTCGCGCATGGGGATGTCGACGGTGCGGCGTTCGAAATCGAAGCCGGCATTCACCGGCGTGAAATGGGCCGGCGTTTCCGTCGGCAGGTCCTTGTAGGTCTTTTCGCCGCCGACCGCCGGGGTCGCGAGGACCCCGGCGGCGAGCGCGACGATACCCAGTCGCAGTAGTGCGTGCATGACCTCTCCGTCAGAAGTCGTAGGTGATGCCGAAGCGGGCGTAACGCGGCTGCGTATAGCTGATGACCTGGTTGTAACCGTCATTCACCGAGTTGGTGCTGCCGGAAACCGGGTTGAGCGCCTGCGCCCGCTGCTGGTTGAGCAGGTTGAACACAGAAACGTTGAAGGCCAGCTTGCGCTCGGCCCACAGCGGACGGTACTCGATGTTTGCATCGACGAGCTCTTCCCACGGGTTGCGACCCTTGTCGCCGGGACGCGACGGTACGCCGAAGCAGTAGTGGTAGTAGCTGCCGTAGCCGGACGGATCGCTCTCGTTCGCACCGTAACGACCCAGGCAGGACTTCGGCGTACCGGACTGCACGGTGAGGTTGGCCGAGACCATCCACTCCGGGGTGATCTGGTACGAACCGTAGATCTTGAACTGATGCTTGCGATCGTTGGCGAGATCGCCGTTGGCGTATTCCATCAGCGTGGCGTAATCCCAGTCACGAGACGCCGACACCGAGCCCTGGCCCACGTCCGAACGCACCTGGCCTTCCGTGTTGCCGTAGCTGCGCGAGAACAGGTAGTCGGCCTTGAGCGACCACGTGCCGTCGAACGGATGCGAGAGGTAGGTATCCAGGCCGTAGTAGTTGCGCTTGAGCTGGGTGAAACCGAAGTCGTCATTGGTGACTTTGACGTCGTAGTAGCCGCCACCCTGCTGCGCGAGCTGGTACACGTTGGCGCGGCCCGGATTGGACAGGTAGCAGCTACCCACCGTGGTCGCGTCGATATCGGCACCCTGGGCGACGGCGGCTCGGGTGATCGCACCGTTGTCGCACACGTCATCCAGCGCGTTACGCAGCTTGCGCACGGTGGCCTTGGTGCCCCAGATCCACGACGCGTTGAGCTGCTGGTCGAAGCCAAGGATGAACTCGTCCTGGTACTCGGACTTGATGTTCTTGGCGCTGACCGTGCGCGGGTCGGGCGGCTGGCCGTATTCGCCGTTCGGAGAGACGGCGCCACCGGTAGCCGAGTTGATGAAGGTCATGCCGGTCGGCATGCCACTGGTATCGATGCCGGTGTACGTGAAGTACTGGTTGGTCGCGAGCGAGCCAGCCGACGTACGCAGGGCCACGGAGGCCGGCATGGCGAGGAAGTAGCGGCCCGCGTTGCCGTACACCTTCATGCTGGAATCGCCAAGCACGTCGTAGCTGAAGCCCAGGCGCGGCGCCCACTGCGGCTTGGTCAGGCGCAGGTAGGGCTGGCCGGCCGGGTTGTAGTTGGTGAACTGGTCGTTACGCACGCCGAGCGAGAGCAGCAGCTTGTCGGAGACCTGCCAGTCGTCCATCACGTATTGCGCGCGCTGCTTCACGCGCACCGAGGCGAGCGTGTTGTAGTGACGTATATAGCCGTAGTAACCGGTCTCGCCGCCCGGGTAGTTGCCCGGCTTGTCGACAAAGGGGCTGTCGCTGATGTTGAGGTTCGGATCGCCCTTCGCGTACCACAACTCGTAGCCGTCGCCGCCGATGGTGGTGCCATCGTCGATGTCGTGCGAATCCTGGTTGTCGATACCGGCGGTGATCGAGTGGCTACCGATCTTGTAGTTCAGGTCGACGCGCAGGTTACGGTTGGTCGAGGTGTGGTCCGGGTTGTCGACGGTATCCAGCGTCTGGCCGTTGGTGATCGGCGAGCCGCCGGTCAGCGCGAGGTTTTCACCGGACGAGTTGCCGATGAACGGACCGGTGACGCCGGTGTTCGGCGGCTCGTTGTAGTAGGTGAGCTTGGACTTGCCGTAGAGCGCGGTGAGCGTCAGGTCGTCGGTGATGTAGCTGGTGAACTTCGCGGTATAGACCATGGCCTTGGTCTTGTACGTCGAGTCGGTGCTGACGAACCCGTTCCTCGTGTTCGTGTCGTAGTCGTAGTCGTACTCGTTACCGTTCGTACGATGCGTCTGGCTGACACCGGTCAGCTCGAGGATGTTGCTGTCGTTGATGTTCCAGTCGATCTTGCCGTACCACTTCGGGTCCTTGTACGTGTACTGCGTGTCGTACGAGTGGTTGATGTCGCCGACCGAGTTGCCTTCGCTGCGAGCCATTTCCACCGCGGTGAAGATGTACAGCTTGTCCTTGATCAGCGGGCCGCCGGCGTACGCGCTTACCGTTGAGGTCCACTCGTTGTTCCGGTCGTTGCGCTGCTCGATCGTGCCCGGCGGATGCGGGTTGTTCTGGCCGAAGGTAATGTTGCGCGCATCGGCACGGGCGAAATCCGGCTCCCACAGCACCTGGGCGCCGAAATGCCATTCATTCGTACCGCGCTTGCCGACCTGGCTGATCACGCCACCGTCGGAGCGGCCGTACATGGCGGAATAGCCGCCGCTGAGCACTTCTTCCTGATCGACGGCGCCATAAGGCAGGCTGATACCGCCGAAGCCGCTGAGCGGGTCGGTGGTGTTCATACCGTTGATGTAATAGGCGTTCTCGGTGACCGACGAGCCGGAGAAGCTCACCAACGCGTTGCCCATCGCACCCTTGAAGCCGCTGTAGCCGGCCACGGCGCCGGGAGCGAGCAGGGCGACGCCTTCGGCGGTGCGCGTGAGTGGCAGGCGGGCCATCTCGGCGGCGGTGATCACCGTGCTCGAAGCGACCGTGGCCACGTCGATCTTCGGGAGGTTGTTGGCGGAGACAGTGACGCCCGAGAGCTCCTGGGCATTCGTGGCGGGCGCGCCGCTGTCGAACGACACGTCGGTGGCGGCACCGACGCGCAGGGTGATGTTGTCTCGCGAGTCGACGACGTTGCCGTTGGACTTGAGCGAGACCTTGTAGGTCGCCAGGGGTAACGCTTCGGCGACATAGTGGCCGCGTGCGTCCACGCTGACTTCGCGGACGATGCCGTTGCTGCCCTCGATGAGGACGGTTTCACCGGCGGCGACGGGGGCCTGGCCGGCGATACGGCCGGAGGTCGACTGGCCGTGGGCGATGCCAGTCAGAGAGGCCGCGACGGCGGCGCAGAGCAGGGTGCGTCGGAGGGTAAGGCGGGAACTCATGATGATGCTCCGGAAGGAATTTGAACGTGACAGTGGGTTTGAATCGATTTAAACGTCGGGCGGAACAGGGCCTTCCTGGCGTTTTGTTGTTTCAGGCGGCTCTTCAGGCTTCGATGTGATCAGGCATATTCGATCTCACCGATGGCCTTGCCGATCGCAGCGATCGCGCGTGACTTTTCCGAGCGCCGGTCAGTGACCAGCACGTCGATTCGATCCGCGGGACACCAGGCGACGCGGCTGCGTACGCCGATCTTCGAATGGTCGGCCGCGATCACGATGCGGCGTGCGTTCGCGCACATGGCCCGTGCGATCTCGGCTTCTTCCATTTCAAAACTGCTGGCACCGGCTTTCGCCTCGATGCCGACCGGCGAGAGAATCGCCAGGTGGGGTTGATAACGTGCGATCTCTGCGATGGTGCCCGAGCCGTCGGTGCAACCGATCTGCGCGTTGAAGCGGCCGCCGAGCAGATGGACTTCGTTGCCCGTGCGCGCGGCGAAGCGCGCAGCCACATCCACCGCATTGGTGACGATGGTCAGGCCACTGCGCGTGGCGAGCGCTTCGGCCACCAGGGTCATCGTGCTGCCGGCATCCATGAAGATGGTCTGGCCGCTTTCGACCAGGCTGGCAACCTTTTTCGCGATAGCGCGCTTTTCGCGCACGCGGGTGGCGTGGCGCACATCGATCGGTGGCTCGTCGCCCGTGAGCACGGCACCACCGTGGACGCGACGAATCTCGCCGCGTTCGGCCAGTTCGACGAGATCGCGGCGAATGGTTTCGCGCGACACGCCCAGCTCGGTAACGATGCGTTCGACGGACACCTGGCCGCTGGTGCGGAGCAGGTCGCGGATGCGGGTGTGCCGTTCTTCATGCCACATGGCGTCGGTCCTTGAGTGTGTGGAGGAGGAGTCGCATCGCCCCCAGGGCGAGTGCGCCGGCCACGACGACGCACATGGCGTACGCCGCGGCCTGGGCGAGGAAGCCGTTTTCGTCCAGCCGCATGACGGCGACGGAAGCGAGCCCCAGGCCCGGTGTCACGAGGAAGATCACGCCCGACAGGGTTACCAGCGAGCGCATGAACAGGTAGAAGAAGGCCGAGATGGCCGCGGGCATGGCGAACGGCAGCACCGCGTCGCGCAGCACATGGCGCGTGTCGCCGCCGAAGGAGGCGACAGCATCCTCGAGCGCATCGGGCACCTGGCGCATGCCGGTCTGCACGGTGAGGAAGGCCTGGGCGTGATAGTGATAGAGGCTGCAGGCGGCGACGATGGCGGCACTGCCATAAAGCCAGCCCGACAAGGCGCCATGGTTGAAGGTGAGGACGTAGCCGAGGCCGAGCACCATGCCCGGCACGGCGGCAGGCAGTGAGGCGAGCACCTGCAGCGGTCGGGCAATGTGCGGCGGCGCGCGACGCAATCCGGCTGAGAGCGCGAAGATCATCACCACACCGACGACGGCGGCGAGCAGGGCGACGCCGAGCGAGGTCGCTACCGGCCCGTAACCGTCAGGCATGCCGCCGGTGTAGTTGGCCAGGGAAAGCGTGCGGTCGTAAGGCCAGAGTTTGACGATGCTGACATAGGCCACGGTGCCCACCACGGCGACCACCGGTACCAGCGTGATGATCGCCACGGCACCGAGCAACACATCGCGGGTGGTGTGCTTCGCCGGTACGAGGGCGCGCCCTGGACTTGCATCACCGCTATCCTGCCGGCGTTTGGCTAGGCGGCCAAGCCAGACGGACAGCAGCGCGGGTGCCAGTAGCACGACGCCAAGCGTGGCACCCATGGCAAAGTCGAGCTGACCGACGACTTCGCTGTAGATCTCCATGGCGAGCACGCGATAGCTGCCGCCGACGACGACGGCGCTGCCGAAGTCCGTGAGGGTTTCGGTAAACACGAGGAAGGCCGCGGCAAGTAACGCGAAACGCAGGCGCGGCAGCGTCACGTCGACGAACTGCCGCCACGGCGGTGCGCCCATCGATTCGGCGGCATCGTAGTGACGTGCCGGTGTCCGCTCGAGCGCGGCGGAGACGATGATGACGACTTGCGGCAGGCCGTACAGCGTGTTGGTGATGAGCAAGCCCCAGAAGCCGTAGATGTCGGTTGGCAAGCCAGTGAGACGATGGATAAGTCCATTGCGGCCGAGCAGGCAGACCAACCCGAGGCCGAGTACCAGCGAGGGTGCAAGCATCGGCAAGAGCAGGGCGGCACGGATGAGCGCCTTGCCAGGCAGACGCGAGCGGTGCAGGGCCATGGCGAGGCAGAGGCCGAATGCCATCGTCGTGAAGGTCGTGGCGATGCCGATATTCAGGCTGTGGACCGCGGCGCGTGGCAGGCCTGGATCGTCGAAAAGCCGTGCGTAGTTGGCGAGCGTGAAGGCGCCACCCGCATCGGTGACGCTGCGCCAGAGCACGGTCATCAGCGGGTACGCGAAGAACAGCAGCAAGCCCAGCAGCGGAACCGCAAGGAGAAGGGCGGTGCCGAAGCGTGGACGGGCGACGGCGCGCGGCGCGACGATGCTGCTCATGTGCTCACCCAGGCGCCGCGTACGGCGTCGATCGACACGGCTTCGCCACGCATCAACGGGCTACGTCCCGGCAGCTCCGCGAGCACGCGGCGACCGCGCCAGGCGATGTTGGCGCGAGCCAGGTTGCCGAGAAAGGTGATGTCCTCGATGACGCCTTCGCCGCGCGGGTCCGCGTCGATCAGCAGGTCTTCCGGACGCAGGCATAGTTCGAACGTGTCGTCCGGTCCCGGCGGCCGACGCTCGAGAAAACTGGGCAACGTCTCGCGGATAAACGTGGTCGGCAGCAGGTTGGCATGCCCGATGAAGTCGGCGACGAAGCGGGTACGCGGCCGCTCGTAGAGGCAGCGCGGTGTTCCGATCTGCTCGACATGTCCCTGGTTCATGCACACGATGGTGTCGGCCATGGCCAGTGCTTCATCCTGGTCGTGCGTGACCATGATCGTGGGGATGCCAAGCGACCGCTGCAGTGTGCGGATCTCCCCGCGCAACTGGGCACGAATGGCCGGGTCGAGTGCGGAAAGCGGTTCGTCGAGCAGGAGCATGGACGGGTTCGCGGCCAGTGCGCGAGCAAGAGCCACGCGCTGCTGCTGGCCTCCGGACAGCTGGTCAGGAAAGCGCGCAGCCAGTGCGCCGAGGCCGACGCGTTCCAGCCACTCGCCGGTGTGTGTTGTCACTGATGCCGGCGTTTCACCACGCAGGCGCATGGGGTAGCCGACATTTGCCGCGACGGTCATGTCGGGGAACAGCGAATAGGATTGGAAAACCAGGCCCATGCGACGTTCACGCGCGGGCAGGGTGGTGATGTCGCGGCCGTCGAGAATGACCCGGCCACTGTCGGGCGCGGTGAGGCCGGCAACGATGCGCAGCAGCGTGGTCTTGCCGCAACCACTGGGACCCAGCAGGCAGACGAAGTCGCTTTCGCCGGCATGAAACGACACCCCGTCGAGCACGGCCTGTCCGCTCCAGCCTTTTCGGATGTCGTCAATGCGAAGATGCATTCCCCTCGTCTCCCCCGGCAGCCGACGCGTCAGCGCGTCAGTTGCTTGAATCTGATAATGAGTGCCGCGCGCTCACGCGCGGCGGTGGCGAAGTCGCGCGCGGGTAGCGTCGCGACGAGATGGGCGGGCAGGCCTTGTCGTAGCTGTTCGTCCGTGGGCTCGCTTCCGGGCGTGGCGACAATTTCCTTGAAGCCGCGGTATAGCCCGGCGGCAGCCGGCGAAGCCGTCCAATCGAGGAAGCGCTTCGTGTCCACAGTGTTTACGGCGCTCTTCATCAGGGCCGAGCCCTCGAGCTCGTAGCCCATGCCGTCGCTGGGAATCACCATGGTCACCGGGTAACCCTGGCGGATCGACTGCATCGCGGAGAACGCGAACGAGATACCGATGGGGAATTCGCCGATGCGCGCAAGCTTGCAGGGAGCCGAGCCGGAAAGCGTTTCCTGGCCGACGTTGCGAGCGATGTCGGTGACCAGACGCATGTCTTCCCTATTGCGTCCGGCGTCCGATAGCGAGGAAAGCACCATGTATCCCGTGCCCGACGAAGCCGGATCGGGCATGGCGATCTGGCCGCGGTACATCGGGGAGGTCAGGTCACGCCACGTCCGTGGCATGGGTAGCCCGCGTTCGGCCAGTGCTTCGCGATTGACACAGAGCGCGGCGAGATAGCCGGTAGGTGCGAACCATGTCGCGTCGCTACCGCGAAAGCTCGCCGGCATGCGGTCGATATTGCTACCGTGCACCGGGGTAAGCAGGCTGGCGATGCGCGGATCGAGCATGTCGGTGACGGCCATGCCCCAGATCGCGTCATTGCGTGGTTCAGTCGATTCGGCCAGCAGTCGTGCGGCGAGATCACCGCTGGACAGGCGCAGCACGTGGACATCGATATCCGGCAGGGCCTTCTTCGCCGCCGCCAGATAGATGGCTATCTCATCGCTTTCCAGCGCCGAATACACCGTGACGTCCCCGGCACGCACGGCACCGCATGCCGTGAGCAGCGCGAGGACGCTTCCGATTTGGCGGTATGGATGCATGGCAGCCGATTCTGTCCCAAGGTTGAAAGATGACACATCCGTGTGGCGATTTGGGTATATTTGCAAACATGGGGCAAACGGTCCAGTAGAGAATTTTCGTTTTTGTCATCAATCCGAAACGTGCAAACGCTAGATCGCGCACGTTTTTTTCAGCCCAGGAGTGTCATTGATGGAATCGTTGTCCGCCGCGGAGCGGAAGGAATTCGAGGTATTTGCCACAGGCATTGCCGACGATGCACGCGCCTTCTCGTTGCCACGCTTCCGCCAGCCGGTCGACGTCACCCTCAAGGGTGACATGAGCCCCGTGACAGCCGTAGACCGGGGCGTGGAGTCCATGCTACGGGAGCGTATCGGGCACGCCTGGCCCGAACACGGGCTCCTTGGCGAGGAATTCGGCGCCACGCGAACCGATGCCGAATTCGTCTGGTCGATCGATCCGATCGATGGCACCCGCAGTTTCATCTCGGGCTGGCCCCTGTGGGGCACGCTGCTGGCTTTGCTGCATCGCGGCACGCCCGTTCTCGGCATTCTCGACATGCCGGCGCTGGACGAGCGCTGGATCGGTCATGTCGGTGTCGGGACCACCATGAATGGCGAGGTCTGCAGCACCAGCGGTTGCACCGCCCTCGAAGCGGCGACGCTGTACACCACCACGCCCGACATGTTCACTGCCGACGAATGGGCGCGTTTCGACCGCACCAGCCGCGCTGCGTACGCGCGCCGGTTCGGAGGCGACTGCTATGGTTACGGCATGCTGGCCTCCGGTCATATCGACGCCGTGATTGAAGCGAACCTCATGCCGTACGACTATCTGGCGATCGCCCCGGTAGTCCAGGCGGCCGGCGGCGTCATTACCGACTGGGAGGGCCGTGTACTCGGCCTCGACAGCGGCGGGCGGGTGGTCGCCGCAGCGACACCGGCGCTGCATGCCGCCCTGATCGAATCGCTCGCCAAGGATTGACCCCTTCATGTTCTCCCGCGACCGCCGCCGTTTCCTCCATGCCGCCGGGGCCACGGTCGCCGCTTCGCTGATCGCCCAGGGCTTTCCGGCCTCGATCGCACGGGCGCTGACGACAGCGCCTGATCGTCGAACGGGCACCATCGCGGACGTCGGGCACGTCGTGATTCTCATGCAGGAGAATCGCTCGTTCGACCACTACTTCGGATGCCTGCGCGGCGTGCGCGGCTTTGCCGATCCTCGTGTCGCCGAGTTGGCCAACGGCGATCCGATCTGGCAGCAACCCGTAGCGACGATCCACACGAAGTACTGGAAGTCGCGTGGTGTCGCCGACGACGTGGCTTGGGTCTATCCCTTTCACCTCGATACGCGTGCCAGCGGCGATCATCACGAAGGTACCGACCACGGCTGGAGCACCGGCCATGGCGCGTGGAACCTCGGTCGCAGCGACCGGTGGATCGAGCAGAAGCAGGACGTCCTGACGATGGCGCACCTGCGTCGTGAAGACGCGGCGTTTCACTACGCGCTGGCCGATGCCTTCACCGTCTGCGATGCCTACCACGCGTCTGCGCTGGCCGATACGGCGATCAATCGTATCTATCTATGGAGTGGCACCTGTGATCCGACCGGTCACCTGGGCAGCAAGCCGAACGGGCCGGGCAGCGAAGAGCGTCCGGACGCTAACGGTTATAGCTGGACCACGTATCCCGAGCGGCTGGAGCAAGCCGGCGTCAGCTGGCGTGTTTACCAGGGCGGTACGGGCGAGGCGGGATCACCCACCGACAACTACACGGACAACTCACTCGAATTCTTTGCGAAATACCAGGTAAAGGAGGGCGCCGATCCTTCGGGTTCGCTCGTCCGCAATGGTGTGTCCACCCATACGCTTCACGAACTCCGCGAGGACGTGCTGCATGATCGTCTACCGCAGGTGAGCTGGATCGTCGCGCCGTATAAGTACAGCGAGCATCCCACGTCGTCGCCAGCGGACGGTGCGTTCTACATCCGTAGCGTGCTCGACGCGCTCACCGCGAATACGAAGGTCTGGGGGCGCACCGTACTCTTCCTCAACTACGACGAAAACGACGGTTTCTTCGATCACGTGATTCCTCCCGCGCCGCCGTTGAAAAGCGGGCAGGGCGGTGAAGGCGTCGTGTCGGACGATCTGGTCGGCGGTCTCGCCGATGAGTTCGTCGACCTCGATGCGCACCCGCGCATCGTTGCACCGTTGGTAACGGGTAGCGATCCGGGCGGCAAGCAACCGGTGGGACTGGGGAATCGTGTACCGATGATCGTTGTCTCGCCGTGGACGCGTGGCGGCTGGGTGTGTTCGGAGACGTTCGATCATACGTCGGTGCTGCGTTTCCTCGAGAAACGTTTCGGCGTCGCCGAGCCGAACATCAGTAGTTGGCGTCGCTCGATGTGTGGGGATCTGACGAGCGCTTTCGACTTCGCGGGCTCGACGGACAGTCATGTTCCGAAGCCAGGCGTGCCCAAGGCCTCCGACGGCAAGGCGCCTATCCGGGTGCCGAGCGAACAGGCGATGCCCACGCAGGAGCCGGGCGTGCGGCCGGCCCGCGCGCTTGGCTATGCGTGGGTCGTCGAGCACCGTCTCGACGACAGCCGGAGTCGCCTGACCTTCGCCAACGCGGGTTCCGCAGGCGCAGCCTTCCTCGTTTACGACGGACTGGACCGCGACGCGCCCCCGCGCCGTTACGCGGTGAGCGCCGGGGCCACCATCACCGACGACTGGAAGCTCGCCAGCGCCGGCGACGCCTATCACCGTCGCATTCATGGGCCGAATGGCTATTTCGCGGCGCTGCGTGGCGGGGTCGATGACGTGCTCGAGGCAGTTGTGCGCGGCGTTCCGGGAGCCCGTCGCGTCGAAGTCGCGCTGACCAACGCGGGTAAGAAACCCGTCAGCTGCCATATCGCGAACGCCTACGCGCAGAGGCAGTCGCTCGGGCAAGCGGAGGGGCAGGCGCAGTCAGTGAGCCTCGCGCCTGGTGCGACTCAGACGGTCGCGCTCGACCTGACGGCCAGCGCCGGCTGGTACGACATCACTATCACCACTCCCGATGCCCCTCGTTATATGAGGCGATTCGCAGGCCATCACGAAGACGGCCGCCCTTCTACGAGCGACCCCGGCCCGAACGCCGACTAATCTCACCTTCAGTCGGAGCCGATTCATCGGCGATCCCTTACCTGTGGGAGCCGATTCATCGGCGATCCCGCGGCAGCGGGCCAGGTTGCCGCCAGCACCCTTCGCCGCTGAAGCGGCTCCCACAAGGGCAGCCAGCAGCCCATTCGCCGCTGAAGCGGCTCCCACAAGGGCAGCCAGCAGCCCATTCGCCGATGAAGGGGCTCCCACAGGTGCGGGCCGCTATACTCACGAGCCAGCCACACCGAAAGTCCCAGCCCGTGACCAGTGAACTGTCCTCCATCATCGATTTCATCCGCTACGGCGCCAGCCGTTTTTCGGCCGCGGGCCTGACCTTCGGGCATAGCCACGACAATCCGATCGACGAGGCCACCCACCTGGTCCTGGCCGCGCTGCATCTGCCGCCGGACCTGCCGCCGGCTTATGGCACGGGCAAGCTGGTTTCGGATGAGCGCGAGAAAGTCCTCGCCCTGATCGAGCGTCGCATCGCCGAGCGTGTCCCGGTGGCTTACCTGGTGGGCGAAACCTGGTTCGCCGGCCTCAAGTTCAAGAGCGACCGCCGCGCCCTCGTGCCGCGTTCACCCATTGCCGAGCTGATCGAAAGCCGTTTCACCCCGTGGCTGGACGACCGCCACGTGGAGCGCGCGCTCGATCTCTGCACTGGCTCGGGGTGCATCGGCATCGCCATGGCCGAGTACAACCCGGAATGGCAGGTCGACCTGGTCGACGTGAGCGACGATGCGCTGTCGCTGGCTAACGAGAATATTGCCTACCAGCACGTCGAAGACCGCGTCCGGGCCATCAAGTCCGACCTCTTTGCCGGCGTCAAGGGCGTGGTGTACGACCTCATTGTGTCGAACCCGCCGTATGTCACGAATGACGAATATGCCGCCATGCCGGCCGAATACAGTCATGAACCGGTCCTCGGCCTGACATCCGGCGATGATGGACTGGACATCACGTTGCGCATCCTCGACGAGGCCGCCGACCATCTCAGCGAAGATGGCCTGCTGATCGTCGAAGTAGGTGACAGCGAGCATGCACTGGTCGCGCTGCTGCCGCGTCTGCCCTTCGTCTGGCTGGAGTTCAAGGTCGGTCAGATGGGCATCTTCGCGCTGGAACGCCGCGATCTACTCGAGCATGCCGCTGACATCTCCGCTGCGCGCGCCGCGAGAAACTAAACCCTTATCGGAAGCACTGTGTCCTCCAATACGTTCGGCAAGCTCCTTTCCGTCACTACCTTCGGCGAAAGCCACGGCCCGGCGATCGGGTGTGTGATCGACGGCTGTCCTCCTGGCCTCGCCCTCGATGCCAGCGAGTTCCGCGCCGATCTCGAGCGCCGTGCCACCGGGCGCTCGCGACACACGTCGCAGCGCCGCGAGGCGGATGACATCGAGATCCTTTCGGGCGTGTATGAAGGTGTCACCACGGGCACGCCGATCGCCTTGCTGATCCGCAACACGGATGCGCGCAGCAAGGATTACGGCAACATCCTCGACACCTTCCGCCCGGGGCACGCCGATTACACGTATTGGCAGAAGTACGGTGTGCGTGACCCTCGTGGCGGCGGTCGGTCCTCGGCCCGCGAGACCACCATGCGCGTCGCTGCCGGCGTCATTGCCAAGAAATGGCTGGCCGAGCGCTACGGGGTGACCGTGCGTGGCCACGTTGCGCAGATCGGCGATGTGGTTCCGCGAAGCTTCGACGCCGACGCCGTCGAAACCAGCCCGTTCTTCTGGCCGGACGCGGCGCAGGTTCCTGAGCTTGAGTCCTATATGGATGCCCTGCGCAAGTCGGGCGATTCGGTCGGAGCGAAGGTCACCGTGGTGGCGGACAACGTGCCGGCCGGCTGGGGCGAGCCCATCTACGGCAAGCTCGACGGCGAACTCGCAGCAGCCATGATGTCGATCAATGCGGTGAAGGGCGTCGAGATCGGCGACGGTTTCGCCGCCGTCGCCCAGCGTGGCAGCCAGCATCGCGACGAGATGACCGCCGACGGTTTCCTCTCCAATCACGCGGGCGGCATCCTTGGCGGTATCGCCTCTGGCCAGCCGGTCGTGGTCTCCATGGCGTTCAAGCCGACCTCCAGCATTCTGATTCCCGGCCGCAGCGTGGACCGGGCAGGGGAGCCGACCGAAGTCGTCACCAAGGGTCGTCATGACCCCTGCGTAGGTATTCGCGCCGTGCCGATTGCCGAGGCCATGCTGGCCCTTGTGCTGATGGACCAGGCCCTGCGCCATCGCGCCCAGTGCGGCGACGTGGGTACGGTGCCGCCGCGGATTCCCGGCACGCTGCAGGGAGGCATCGCATGAGCGGCAAGCCGAAGGTGTGGATCTCCCGCCCGTTCTTTCCGGACATCGTCGACCGCCTCCGCGACCACTTCGACGTCCACGCCGAGGCCGAAGAGCGCGCTTTCTCGCCCGCCGAACTGGCCGAGCGGCTTGCAAACAGCGACGCCGCCATTGTCGGCCTCGCCGACAAGATCGACGGCAAGGTGCTCGAAGGTGCACCGAAGCTTCGCTTCGTGGCCAATCTGGGCGTGGGCTACAACAACCTCGACATCGATGCCCTTACCCAGCGCGGTGTGGGTGCCTCGAATACGCCGGATGTCCTCAACGAGACCGTCGCCGACTACGCCTGGGCACTGATGCTCGCTGCGGCGCGCCGTGTCGGTGAAGCCGAGCGCTGGCTGCGCGACGGCCAGTGGCACGGCTCCCGGTTCGAGGGCTGGCTAGGCGCCGACGTGCACGGCAAGACCATCGGCATCCTCGGCATGGGCCGTATCGGCCAGGCCATCGCCCGACGGGCGGCTGGTTTCCGCGCCCGGATCATCTATCACAACCGCTCGCAGCTCGATCCCGCCCTCGAGCGCGAGTGCGCGGCCACGTATGTCGACAAGGCCACCCTGCTGGCCCAGTCCGACCACCTGATCCTGGTGCTGCCGTACACGCCGGCTAACCACCACACTATCGGCGAGGCCGAGCTGAAGGCCATGAAGCCAACCGCCGTGCTGGTGAATATCGCCCGTGGCGGCATCGTCGACGACGCCGCGCTGGCCCGTGCGCTGGCCGATGGCACGATCGCCTCGGCGGGGGTGGATGTGTTCGAGGGGGAGCCCTCGGTGCACCCCGATCTGCTGAAAATCGAAAATATCGTGCTCAGTCCGCACATCGCCAGCGCAAGTCGCGACACACGTCGCGATATGGCGGCGCTGGCTGTGGACAATGTGCTGGCGGCGTTCGGACATGGTCCTCACGCCGGCCGGCCACCCACGATCATCAATCCGGGTGTGCTGGCCGACGCCAGCTGACCTGTTTCTCCACGCCCTGACGAAAGCGAAAATGAGCAAGAAGACGAGTTACAAGGTAGCCATGGTGGGTGCGACCGGCGCGGTCGGCGAAACCCTCCTTTCGATCCTCGCCGAGCGGGACTTCCCGGTCAGCGAACTGGTTCCCCTGGCGAGCGAGCGCTCGGCGGGCGGTACGGTCGACTTCGGCGGAAAACCTTACGTCGTCCAGGATCTCGCCAAATACGACTTCGAGGGCGTGGACATCGCCTTCTTCTCGGCCGGTGGTTCGGTCAGTCGCGAGCACGCGCCACGCGCTGCCGCGGCCGGCGCCGTGGTCATCGATAACACCTCCGAATTCCGTTACCAGGACGACATCCCCCTGGTGGTCTCGGAAGTGAACCCGCACGCGGTCGCCCAGTACGTGGTGCGCGGCATCATCGCCAACCCGAACTGCTCGACCATGGGCATGCTCGTGGCGCTGGCGCCGATCCACCGCGAGGTGGGCATCGAGCGGATCAATGTCGCGACCTACCAGTCGGTGTCCGGTGCGGGTCGCAGCGGGTTGGAGGAACTGGGCAAGCAGACGGCCCAGATGCTCAATTTCCAGCCGGTCGAGAGCGAGAAGTTCCCGGCACAGATCGCCTTCAACGTCATTCCGCAGATCGACGACTTCCAGCCCAATGGCTATACCAAGGAAGAAATGAAGATGGTCTGGGAGACCCGGAAGATCCTGGAAGATCCTTCGATCCAGGTGAACCCGACCGCCGTGCGCGTGCCGGTGTTCTACGGCCATGCGGAAGCGGTGCACATCGAGACCCGCGACAAGATCACGGTCGAGCGCGCCCGGGAACTCCTGGAAGCCGCGCCGGGCGTCGTCGTGAAGGATGAGCGCAAGGCGGGTGGCTATCCGACGCCCGTCGGCGATGCCGCAGGCAAGGACCCGGTCTTTGTGGGCCGCATCCGCGAGGACATTTCCCACGAGCGCGGTCTCGACCTGTGGGTCGTGGCCGACAATATCCGCAAGGGTGCGGCACTCAACGCCGTACAGATCGCGGAGATCCTGATCGAGGACTATCTGTAATGAATCATCGCGCCGCCATCGCCTGCCTGCTTGTCGTGTCCTCGCCTCTGGCGATGGGCGCCCAGCAACCTCAGACGAAGGCGGCGCAGGCCGACCCGGCCGCCGTTACCCGAGCAAAGGTAGCGGCGGTTCACGGGGAGGCGCAGTCCGAGGACGCCAACGTGAGGCAGCTCAAGGCCCGGGTTGACGCGCTGGAGTCATACACACAAGCCGCAAGCCACCAGCTGGACGACCGGGACCGGAAAATCGCCGAACTCGAGCGCCAGCTGGACGCCCAGCGCAAGCCATAAATGTCAGGGGGGCGTGTACGGGCCTCGCGAACGACTCAACGTTGTCGCGTAACTGCCCGTAGTCGCTATTGTTAGTTGTTGCTGGGGTGCACTACAGTGGCGCCTTCGCGGCCGACCGCCCGAAAGAGGCGTGCCGTCAGCATGGTATTAGTTCGGGGGAAGCGAGTAATGAACCGTACGTTGAAGCTGTCGATCATGCTGGCGCTTGCCACGGGGGGCGGTCACGCCCTGGCGCAGGACCTGGGCCCGGTCCAGGTGCGCTCGACCATGGACCAGCCGCTGGTAGCGGAAATCCCGTTGAACGGCGTATCGGCGAAGGCCGATAACGTCCATGTCACCCTTGCCTCGGAAGAGGCGTTCTCCCGCGCGGGCCTGAACCGCGGCGGCCTTCCGGTCGCGCTGAGCTTCGCGGTGGGCAAGAACGCCAGCGGCCAGCCGGTCATCAAGGTGACCAGCACCGCACCGGTGCGCGATACCTATCTCGATTTCCTTGTCGAGGTCTCCACCGACGGCAACAAGGTCGTCCGCGAGATCACGATGCTGCTCGATCCGCCAGGCACGCCCGCCTCGACGTCCGGCACGACGGCCAGCGCGCCGGCAGCCAAGCCGTCGCGGACGTCCGACGTGCCTTCCCGCGTCCCCGCGCACAGTGAGCCGCGTGCCTCGCGCAGCGAAGCGACGCCGACGCCGGCTCCGGCCCGCGCGGCCGCTTCGTCGGGTGCCAGCGATGGTTCGGTCACGGTGCAACGTGGCCAGAACCTGTCGACGATCGCCCGTGACCACACGAGCGGTGCCGACATCAACCAGATGCTCCTGGCCCTGCACAAGGCCAACCCAGACGCCTTCTACCGCGACAACATCAATGCGCTGAAGACCGGTGCGGTGTTGCGTATTCCCTCGGCGGACGACGTCCAGGCCCAGTCGGCTACGGCCGCGCTCGCCGAAGTGCGTCGTCAGAACGAGGCATGGCGCTCGGGTTCCGCCCGCTCGCCATCGGTGGTCGCGGACGCCGCATCGACGGGTGCCGGCCAAGGCACGGCCAAGGCCGCCGCTCCCACTAACGACCGCCTCGCCATTGTTCCCTCGAAGGAGGGCGGTGACGCCGCTTCGACCCGCGCCGGCACGAAGGACGGCAAGGGCGACGCGCAGATCGCCGGCCTGAAGCAGGAGCTGACGACCTCGCAGGAGTCCGTCGCTTCGCTCAAGCAGCAGGGCGCCGAGCTGAAGTCGCGTCTTGGCGACCTCGAAGAAATCAACACCAAGAACCAGCGGCTGATCAGCCTGAAGGACTCGGAAATCGCCGAGCTCCAGCGCAAGCTGGCTGAAACGCGCAAGGCCGCGGGTCAGCCTGCGACGGCTGCGACGGCGGCAGCGCCGGTTCCGGCTCCGGCTCCGGCCGTGGTCGAAGCCGCCAAGCCGGCGGTCGCTACGCCTGCTTCGGCTCCCGCTTCCGCGCCGGCCACAGCGTCCACGGCGGCGATCGTTGCCGCCGGGCCGGCCCGCGCCGCCACGGCTGTTTCGCCTGCCGTCGTTACGACGCCCGTTCCGGCGCCGGCGGCGGCATCGCCCGCACCGGCGACCAAGCCGCCCGTGCACAAGGTCATGCCGGCACCGGTCGTTGAAGAAGATCCGTGGTACATGCAGACCTGGGCATGGGGCGGCGGCGCGATCGTCATCCTGTTGCTTCTCGTCGCGGCCGTGTTCGGCCGCAAGAAGCAGCCCGTCGCCTCCGGCCCGGCTTCCGCCTCCCTGGCGGATCGTTTCGGTCGTGAGCCGAACTTCGACACCTTCGGCCATAATGAGGCGATGGATCAGGATCAGCGCGAGATCCTCGACGCGCTGGCCGAGCATCCGGACGATATCGGCTTGCACCTGGAACTGGTGAGCCTTTATTACGGTCGCCGCGACGTCGAGCATTTCGAAGCCGCCGCCGAGGCGATGTTCGCCCACGTCGCCGATCCCGAGCAGCCGGAATGGCGAGACGTGGTCGCGATGGGTGAAGACCTTGCGCCCACGCATCCGCTGTTCGGTGGCGTCCCGATGGACGAGACCGACGAGCCGTACGATCACGACCTCGGCATGGACGACGGGCACGACCGCTACAAGCCGGGTCACGTGCATCCGGTCGATGAGGCGGCCGCGCTGGAGCAGTTCGATCTCGGCACGTATGTGACGGGTGCGGACGAGGACGATCGTCCTGCCGTCCCGGCGCCGCAGAAGCACAGCGAGTACCACTTCAACTTCGACCTGACCCCGGTGCAGCGCGCCGAGGCCGAGCACCGTCCGAATGCACCGGACGTGTTCGATGTCGACGCGCCGGACTCGCTCTACACCGAGGTTCCGGCGAACGGATCGGTCGCGCACGACGGTGTCGAGCCGACACCGCTGGCCGACGAGCGTTCGTCGTGGTCCTTCACGGAAGAGAATGAAGCGGCCGCCACGTCCGCCCACGATCTTCCCCGCTTCGACGAGCCGAACTTCGCCGACGAAGAGCCGATCTCCGACCACAACCCGGAAAGCTTCAGCGATGACCCGGTCGATACCAAGCTCGACCTGGCCCGCGCCTACCTCGACATGGGCGACGCCGAAGGCGCCCGCCTGATGCTCGACGAAGTGATTTCCGAAGGCACCCAGATGCAGAAAGACACGGCCAAACGGATCCTCAACGATATCGTCTGACCGAAAACGACCCCGCAAAGCCCCGGCCCGTCCGGGGCTTTGCTTTTTGTGGGAGCCGGCTATGCCGGCGATGGGGTCGCAGCGACCTGCCTTTCGCCACTGAAGCGGCTCCCGCAGGTGTCGCGGCCACCCGGGGTGCTACCCTTTACCGTTTCCACCGCCCCCAAACCACCCCATGCGTATTGCCCTTGGCGTCGAATACGACGGCACCGACTTCCTTGGCTGGCAGCGGCTGAGCCATGCGAAGACCGTGCAGGGTTCGCTGGAGCAGGCGCTCAGCTTCGTCGCCCATGCCCCGATCGAGGTGACTGCCGCCGGGCGCACCGATGCGGGCGTGCATGGGCGGTGCCAGGTGGTGCACTTCGATACCGACGTGGTTCGCGAGATGCGCGGCTGGATCCTTGGGGCCTGTTCCAACCTTCCGCATTCGGTGGCCGTCACGTGGGCACAGCCGGTTGCGGACGATTTCCACGCACGTTTTTCCGCGCGGGCGCGCCGCTATCGCTACCGCATCCTGCCGCGTTTCGTTCGCCCGGCGCTCGATCGGCGCTTCGTCGCCTGGGAGCGCCGGCAGCTCGATGCCGATGCCATGAACGAAGCAGCGCAGGCCATCGTTGGCGAACATGACTTTACCGCCTTCCGCGCGATCGCCTGCCAGGCCGCGCATGCGCGGCGTAACGTGCGCTCGATCCGGGTTTTTCGCGATGACCTCCATGTGGTCGTCGAGATCGAAGCGAACGCTTTCCTCCACCACATGGTGCGCAACATCGTCGGCTCCCTGTTGCCGATCGGCCGGGGCGAACAAGCCGTCGGCTGGATGGCCGAGCTGCTTGCCGGTCGCGATCGCGATGTCGCCGGTGCGACAGCGCCTGCGGAAGGCCTGACCTTCCTGGGGCCGATGTATGAAGCCCATTGGGGACTGCCACCGGAGGTGACGCTATGACGCGGATCAAATTCTGCGGGCTCACTCGCCTGGAGGATGTCCAACTGGCGGCCAGCCTGGGTGTCGACGCGATCGGTTTCGTCATGACGCGCAAGAGCAAACGCTTCATCGATCCCGCCGCCGCCGCACTGCTGCGTGACGCCGTCCCGCCGTATGTCACGACCGTGGCGCTGGTGATGGACGACGAACCCGCGTACATCGCCGAGATGCTGCGCGTGCTGCGCCCGGACATGCTCCAGTTTCACGGTGACGAAACCGACGAGGCATGCGCCGCTCATGGAGTGCGCTACACGAAGGCGATTGCGATGGGCGAGGGCGCCGCGGCGCTCGAGCGCCTGCACCATTTTCCGCGCGCGGCCGGCCTGCTCCTGGACGGCCACGGCCTGGGTGAGCAGGGCGGTAGCGGTCAGCGCTTCAACTGGTCGCTGATGCCGAAGAATCTTGCGCAGCCGCTGATCCTCGCTGGCGGCCTCACCGCCGACAACGTTGCCGAGGCACTTCGCGTGGCGCAGCCCTGGGCGGTGGACGTGTCCAGCGGCATCGAGTCTTCGCCCGGTATCAAGGATCGGGCTAAGATGGAACGCTTCATTTCTGCAGTACGAAGATAACGAGAAGGCAATGACCGAGATCGTCGATTTCCACGCCTACCCGGATGCGCATGGGCGCTTTGGGGCCTATGGCGGCATCTATGTCGCAGAGACGCTCATGGAGCCTCTCGCCGAACTGACCGCTGCCTACGAAACGTTGCGCACGGATCCCGCCTTCATCGCCGAGCTCGATCGCGACCTGAAGTATTACGTCGGTCGCCCCAGCCCGGTGTACCACGCCGAGCGGCTGTCGAAGCACGTCGGTGGCGCACGCATCCTGCTCAAGCGCGAAGACCTTAACCATACGGGCGCGCACAAGATCAACAACACCGTGGGCCAGGCGCTCGTCGCCCGGCACATGGGCAAGACGCGGATCATCGCCGAGACCGGTGCCGGCCAGCATGGCGTGGCCAGCGCGACGGTTGCCGCGCGCATGGGCCTGAAGTGCGTGGTCTACATGGGTGCGGTCGATATCGAGCGCCAGAAGATCAACGTCTACCGCATGCGCCTGCTGGGCGCCGACGTGGTCCCCGTCACCTCGGGCTCGAAGACCCTGAAGGACGCCCTCAACGAAGCGATGCGCGACTGGGTCACCAACGTGGCCGACACCTTCTACATCATCGGCACGGTGGCTGGCCCGCACCCTTATCCGCAGATGGTTCGTGACTTCAATGCCATTGTCGGACGTGAAGCGCGGGAGCAGGTCCTCGAACAGTTCGGTCGCCTGCCGGATGTCATCACGGCCTGTGTCGGCGGTGGCTCCAACGCGATCGGCCTGTTCCATGCGTTCCTGAACGACCACGACGTCCGTATCGTCGGTGCCGAGGCTGCCGGCGATGGCATCGAAACCGGTCGTCATGCTGCCTCCCTCGCTGCCGGCAAACCGGGCGTGCTGCACGGCAATCGCACGTACGTGCTGTCGGATGCGAACGGCCAGATCGTCGAGACGCATTCGGTATCGGCTGGCCTGGACTACCCTGGCGTCGGCCCGGAGCATGCCTTCCTGAAGGACGCCGGCCGTGCCGAGTACGTCGGCATCACCGACGACGAGGCGCTGGAAGCCTTCCACCTGCTGGCGCGCACCGAGGGCATTCTTGCCGCGCTGGAGTCGAGTCACGCAATCGCGCAGGGCATCAAGCTCGCCCGGGAGCTGCCGAAAGACGGCCTGGTGCTCGTCAATCTTTCCGGCCGCGGCGACAAAGACGTACACACGATTGCCGAGCGCGAAGGGATCGAACTCTGATGAGCCGTATCGAACGCCGCTTCGCGGCCCTGAAGGCTGCCGGTCGGACCGGCCTGATTCCCTTCGTGACCGCGGGCGATCCGCTCCCTGACGCCATGGTGCCGATGTTGCATGCGCTTGTCGCCGCTGGCGCCGATGTCATCGAACTGGGCGTGCCGTTCTCGGACCCGATGGCCGACGGCCCGGTGATTCAGCACGCCAGCGAGCGCGCCATCGCCAAGGGAGTGGGCCTGCACAATGTGCTCGCCTGGGTCGCCGCCTTCCGTGAGACGGACGACGAAACGCCGATCGTGCTGATGGGCTACCTCAATCCGGTAGAAATGTACGGTTACGCGGAGTTCGCCGAAGATGCAGTCGAAAAGGGCGTTGATGGCGTCTTGATGGTGGATTGCCCGCTGGAAGAGTCGCACGTTCTCGCGCCGCTTCGCGCGGCCGGGCTGGACCAGATCCTCCTGGCCTCTCCGACCACCACCCAGACTCGTCTGACTGCCCTGAGCGAGGCCGCTTCGGGCTTCCTGTATTATGTGTCGTTCGCTGGCATCACCGGCGCGGCCCAGCTGAGCACCGGCGATATCGCCGAGCGCGTGGCGGGGATCCGCTCCCGGTCGAAGGCACCGGTGGCCGTCGGTTTCGGCGTTCGTGACGCGGCCAGTGCCGTGGCGATCGGCGCCTTCGCCGACGCCGTGGTCATCGGTAGCGCCCTGGTCGACCGCCTCTCCGGCGCGACCTCGGCGGATGACCTCGCCGGCAGGGCACACGATTTCCTCGCACCGATCCGCGCCGCGCTCGACGCGCGCTGAACGGCCGCTGGGCTAGAACAGGTACACGGAGAAAACGATGAACTGGCTGCAGAAAATCATGACGCCGAAGACCCGCGCGCAGCAGCGCGCGGCCGGCGACAACAAGGGCAAGGTGCCTGAGGGCGTGTGGGAAAAGTGTGCCGGTTGCGGCACCGTTCTCTACAAGCCGGAGCTCGAGAAATCGCTGATGGTCTGCCCGAAGTGCGGCCACCATCACGCGATCGGCGCTCGCGTTCGCCTGAATGCGTTCTTCGACGAAGGCAGCACGACTGAGTTGTGGGCCAAGATGGAAGCGGTCGACGCGCTGAAGTTCAAGGACCAGAAGAAGTACAAGGACCGCGTCGCCGCGGCGCAGAAGGCTACGGGTGAGAAGGACGCGCTGATCGCCATGTCCGGCCGCCTGCTCGAGCGCCCTGTGGTATCGGTCGCCTTCGAATTCGCCTTCATGGGTGGCTCGATGGGCTCGGTGGTCGGCGAGAAGTTCGCCCGTGCCGCTGAGCGCGCCCTGGCCGACAAGAGTGCGCTGGTCTGTTTCGCCGCCACCGGTGGTGCACGCATGCAGGAAGGCCTGTTCTCGCTGATGCAGATGGCGAAGACCTCGGCCGCACTGGCGCGCATGCGCGATGCGGGCGTGCCTTACATCTCGGTGCTCACGCATCCGACCACGGGTGGCGTATCGGCAAGCCTGGGCATGCTGGGCGACATCAACGTCGCCGAGCCGAAGGCCCTGATCGGCTTTGCCGGTCCGCGCGTGATCGAGCAGACGGTGCGCGAGACGCTGCCGGAAGGCTTCCAGCGTCCCGACTTCCTGGTCGAACACGGCGCCATCGACGTCATCGTCGACCGCCGCGAGATGCGCGACAAGCTCGGCGCGATGCTTGGCATCATGCAGAAGGCGCCGCGCGCCGCGGCGTGATGGCGACCAGCTCACGCCACGGCGGGCCCGGACGTAGCGGCGCAGAGCCTTCGGTGCCCACCCTCGCTGCTCAGACACCCCTTCGCGTTTCGTACCGGAAGGCCGCTACCGCGGCCCATGTTCTTATTTGGCCTACGGCCGCTCCACTTGTCGGGAACTCGCCTCGAGGGTGGGCACCGAAGACTCTCCCCAGCCCCTAGGTTCGCGGGGGGTCGAGCCGACGAAGCAACGCCGCTTCGGCTGTCGGGTCATCGACATCGTCAAGCGGTCAACCAGCCCGCCAGTCGCGATCGTCCGCGCGAGGCGGCGCAGCGGCGAGGAAGTCGCTCAGCGCGCCGGAATGTCGTACCAGCACGCGGAGGACGTGTCCGAGCAGCGAGGGTGGACACCAAGATCTTCCCGCGAAACGCCCAAGTGTAGAAGGCACTAGAGCCCATCCCACGCCGTGTCGCGCTTCGCGAATTCTTCAAAGCAAAAGGCATGAGTCAAGGGCAAATTGGCGAGGCGCTCGGTGTACCGCAGCCGAGGGTGAGCGAGCTGATGACGGGCAAGATCACCGCATTGTCTTCCGCGACCCTCAACGGTTACATGGGTCGAATCCGCGTAGGCGTCATGGTGTCGTTTGAGCCGGAGCCGGTGGGTCGCATCGAGGCTCGCGCAGTGGATTACGCGTAGGCCCGTTAGCCTACAAGCTTTAAACCAAAACGCGCTCCGCCCACAGCGACAGTGTGCCAAGCCCCGCGCCGATCGCGGTGGCAGCCAACACATCGCTCGGATAATGCAGTCCGAGCACCACGCGGGATGCGCCGACCAGTGCTGCGAAGCCGATCAGGAAGGGCGCCAGGATCGGGTAGTGCGCCACCGCAACGACAGTGAACGCGACGGCCTGCAGCGTATGCCCGGACGGAAAACTGAACTCATCCAGCGGCGGCACATGGGCAATGACACCGGGGCAAGTGCGGAACGGACGCGGACGACGTGTCCAGCGCTTCAGCACCCGATACAGCATCAAGGCAGTGAGGCCGGTCACAGCCATCTGTGCCGCGACCGCAACACCATGCCAGCCGCCGACAATGGCGATGACCGTCATCAGCGAATACCAGAAAACGCCATCACCGAGACGGCTGACGGCGCCAAAGAAAATTCCGATGGCCCGGCGCGCGCCCCAGCGATTGGCGGCGACGCACACGCGACGATCGAGGCTCGCCCTACGCGGCGACGGCGGTGCTGCGCTCATGGACATTCTCCTCGGAAAGGGACCGCATGATGGCTTCGAAGTCGGACACGACGGACTCGGGCGAAAGACCAGCGACGGAGCTGCGAGCGGCATGCCCCATGGCCATGCGTAGCGCCGCGTCGGCGCCCAGGGTCGCGGCGCGTTCGATGAGACCGCCTTCATTGCCCGGTGCCACGCGGATGCCGTTCTGTCCGTTGCGAATGAATTCGCGCGCGGCGGCTTCGGCATAGGCCACGACCGGGACGCCGGACGACATCGCCTCGAGCACGACGTTGCCAAAGGTTTCAGTGAGGCTGGGGAAGACGAAGAGATCGGCGCTGGCGTAGAACGCCGCCAGCTCATGTCCGTTTCGCGTGCCGGCGAAGATCACATCCGGGTTGGCGGCTTCGAGGGCGGCACGGCCGGGGCCGTCGCCGACGATGACGCAGCGTGCCCCCGGTACCCGGCGCGCGAGCGCGCGGTAGGCGGCGATCACAACGTGCAGGTTCTTTTCCGGCGCCACGCGACCCACGCTGAGCACGACCGGTGTATCCGGGCCCGCTCCCCAGCGCGCACGAAGCTCATCGTCCCGACGTTCGGGGTGGAAGCGGTTGGTATCCACCCCACGGCGCAATACGCGCACATCGTGGATGCCGAGGTCGTTCAGTTCACCAGCGAGTTGGCCGGTCGGTACGAGGGTGGTCTGCGCCCGGCGGTGAAAGCGTGCCAGGTAGCGACGCACGAACGGGGTGAGTGCGCTGAAGCCATAGTGGCCGACGTAAAAATCGAAACGCGTGTGGAAGCCGGTAGCGACCGGGATGCCGAGCCTCCGCGCGGCGCTGACGGCCGTCCAGCCGAGAGGACCTTCCGTGGCCACATAGATGGCGTCGGGGCGCTCCGAGCGCCAGCGGCGTTCGATGCGAAAGCGGGCAGGGAGGCCGAAGCGAAGGCCTGAATAGCGGGGCAGGGCGGCACCGTCGACTTCCATGACATCCATGCCGGGGTCGGCGAGGGGCGGCGTCTGGGGATGGGTCGGCCGGATCAGGTCGACCGTGTGGCCCCGCCGGACGAGTCCACGGGCTAGCGCCTGGACGGTGATGGCTACGCCGTTGACGTCCGGTGCATAGGTCTCGGTGACGATGCCCACTCGCATGGCGGTGCCCCTTCTGGCCTGGCTTGATGCATCCTCCCGTAGCGGCGTGTCCGGGCGGTTATCAAGGCATGACCGGCATATGACAGCGACGGTGGGTTAAAATCGGGGTCTTGCCTGCCGAACGACCCACACGATGACCGTCCGTACCCGCTTCGCTCCCAGTCCCACCGGCTACCTGCATATCGGCGGTGCCCGCACCGCGCTGTATTGCTGGCTGGAATCCCGCCGCCGGGGCGGTGAGTTCGTGCTGCGCATCGAGGACACCGATCGCGAGCGGTCCACGCAGGAAGCCGTGCAGGCGATCATCGATGGCATGTCCTGGCTTGGCCTGGTCCACGATGAAGGCCCGTACTACCAGACGCTGCGCATGGAGCGTTACCGCGAGGTTGCCGATCAACTGCTCCGCGAGGGCAAGGCGTACTACGCCTACGAGACGAAGGAAGAGATCGAGGCGATGCGTAACGCCGCCATGGCAGCGGGCGTGAAGCCGCGCTACAACGGCTACTACCGCGATCGCAACGAGCCAGCGCGCGATGATGCGAACCGGGTGATTCGTTTCAAGAATCCGGCCACCGGCAGCGTCGTTTTCGACGACAAGGTAAAGGGTCGCATCGAGTGGTCGAACGAGGAGCTGGACGATCTGGTGATCTTCCGCTCTGACGGCTTCCCGACCTACAACTTCGCTGTGGTCGTGGATGACATCGACATGGGTATCACGGAAGTGATCCGTGGCGACGACCACGTCAACAACACGCCGCGCCAGATCAACATCTACAAGGCGCTGGGCGCTCCGGTCCCCGAGTTCGCGCACCTGCCGATGATCCTCGGTCCGGACGGCCAGAAGCTGTCCAAGCGCCACGGCGCGGTGAGCGTCATGCAGTACCGCGACGATGGTTTCCTGCCGCACGCGCTGCTCAATTACCTCGTTCGCCTCGGTTGGTCGCACGGCGACCAGGAGATCTTCTCGGTCGATGAGATGAAGACCCTGTTCGACGTCGCCGACGTGAACAAGGCAGCATCGCGCTTCGACGTCAGCAAGCTCTCCTGGCTCAACCAGCACTACCTGAAGACGGACGATCCGGCCCTGCTCGGTCCCGAACTGGCCTGGCACCTCGGGAAGATCGGCATCGATGCCTCGAAGGGCCCGAATCCGGCGGATGTCGTCGTCGCCTTGCGCGACCGCGTGCAGACGTTCAAGGAAATGGCTGAGCGCGCGAAGATCTGGTACGGCCCGATCGTCGAGTGGGACGACAAGGCCATCGAGAAGCACCTGCGTACCGAGACGGCGCCGGCTGCCCTCGAGGCAGCGAAGGCGGAACTCAGCGCGTTAGCCGAATGGACACCGGAAGCGATTCACGGCGCCGTCGAGCGGATCGCGGCTTCGCTGGAGCTGGGCATGGGCAAGGTCGCGGCACCACTGCGTGTGGCGATGACCGGCACCCAGGTCTCGCCCTCGATCGAGCACACCATCTACCTGGCTGGACGCGAGGGCGCCATCTCGCGTGTCGACGAGGCGCTCGCCCGCTCGCGTGGATGAACTGCTCGCCAGGGCCATGCAGGGCGTCGATCCCGGCGACCCTGCGGCGTCGCTGCAGATTTTCAGCAACCTCATGGCCCTGGTGCCCTGGTGGAACCTGGTCGCATGGCAGGTCTTCTTCGTGCTGGTCGGCGCCTTGCTGGGCTGGTGGCGGGGCCGTACGAAGGCCGGCATCATTGCGGCGCTCATCCTCGGGCCCTTCGGCTGGGTCGTCCCATTCTTGCCGAAGCGTGCCTCTCCGTCGCCGCCAGTGGGGCGCGGCCCGCTTCCACCGCCCCTGCCGGGCTCGAAAAAGCGCTGACGCGGCCTCATGTTAGACTGACGCACACGAGGATTTCGATGTGACCACGCAAGCCGCCCACCGACACGATCACGAGCACCATGACGACGCACGCAGCTTCGTCGCGGCGGTCGAGCACGCCTCGAGCGAGCGTGGGCTGCGGCTGACTCCGTTGCGCCGGGAAGTGCTGGAGCTGGTAGCAGGCGCGGGCAAGCCCGTGAAGGCGTACGACCTGCTTGACCGCTTGCGCGAAAAGCACGGCAATGCCGCGCCGCCCACGGTCTACAGGGCGCTCGATTTCCTGCTCGAGAACAGCTTCATCCACAAGCTCGAGTCGATCAACGCCTACGTGTCCTGCCATCACCCGGCCGAAGCGCATCAGGTGCCCTTCCTGATCTGCGACAAATGCCAGTGCGCCCAGGAAGTCTGCGACGAGCGTGTCGCTGAGCTGATCGAAGCGCAGGCCAAGGCGCTTGGCTTCCGTCCGCAAGCCCAGACCCTGGAAGTCCACGGCATCTGCAAGAACTGCCGCTAACCGGCGCGTTGTAGAAGGCGCTGTGCAGCTTTTGTGGGAGCCGATTCATCGGCGATCCCGCGGCAGCGGGGCAGGTGAGGCAAGCACCCATTCGCCGATGAATCGGCGCCCACTAAGGGCTCCCGGAGAGAGTCCAGGTCGGCAAGCGCTCGCTTGGCTTGTGCGATGTTATAAAGTATCATCGCTTGCCTGCACCCGTGCAAGAAGTCACGCTATGTATCCCATGACCGATTTCCCCGTCGAATCACCGATCGATCCCGAAGCTCCCCGTCGCTGGTGGCATGCGGCCGATCGCGTTGGTGCGATGGCGTCGTTCCTGTGTGCCATCCACTGCGCGGCGCTGCCCTTCGTGCTGGCTTTGCTGCCAGTGCTGGGCCTTTCGTTCCTGGCCGACCACCGCTTCGAGGCCGGCTTTGTGGCGTTCGCCTGTGTTCTTGCCAGCGCGGCCCTCATCTCGGGCTTTCGTCGGCATCGCCGTCGGCTGCCGCTTGTGCTGGCCACGCCGGGCCTGATGCTGCTGGTGCTGGGCGTGACCTTCATGCACAACGACTCGCTGCTGCTGCATAGCGTGCTGGTCACCTGTGGCGGTTTCCTGCTGGCCTCGGCGCACTTCGTCAACCTGCGTGTAGACCGCAGCGCCCATGCGGGGCACATCCACGGGCCGTCGTGCTCGCACCCGTGATTGTGTAACCGCGGCACGATTACCTAGCCTTCGCGCATGGCACACGATCACTCCCACGACCACGCCGGCCATTCGCACGGCGGGGCGCACACGCACGATCACAGCCACCTTGAGGGCAGCAGCGAGAAGAAGCTGCTCTTCGCGTTCGTCATCACCCTGCTCATGTTGCTGGTGGAGGCTGCGGGTGGCCTGGTGTCGGGATCGCTCGCGCTGCTGGCCGATGCCGGTCACATGCTGGTCGATGCGCTGGCCTTGTTGCTCGCCTTCCTCGGTGCGCGTTTCGCGGCGCGACCCGCCGACGCAAGGCGCAGCTTCGGCTACGGGCGCATCGAGGTGCTCGCCGGTCTCGTCAATGCGCTGACCCAGTTCGCCCTGGTCGCTTTCATCATCATCGAGGCGGTGCAGCGATTGTTCGCGCCGCAGCCGATCCTTTCCGGCGTGATGCTGGTGGTCGCGGTCGTCGGCCTTCTGGCCAATATCGTGGTCCTGCGCACCCTGCACGGCCACGATCCGGACGACGTAAACATCGCCGGCGCCAGCCTGCACGTGCTCGGCGACCTGCTTGGTTCCGTGGCGGCGGTGCTCGCCGCCCTCGCTGTCCGCTGGGCCGGCTGGCTGTGGGCCGATCCGCTGCTTTCGATCCTGGTCTCGCTGTTGATACTGCGCAGCGCCTGGTCGCTGCTGCGCCGGTCGGGTCATATCCTGCTCGAAGGTACCCCCGAGGGAGTGCATCTGGCCGACATTGAAAAGGGCCTGCGCGAGGCTGACGAGAACATCCTGGACATCCACCACGTGCACGTCTGGCAGGTCACGGCAGGCTCGAGGATGGCCACGCTACACGCCGAACTGAGGCCCGGCGCCGATCCGGCGCGCTGTCTCACGGCCATAAAGACCATGCTCGTCGAGCGCTGGCAGGTGGGTCACGCCACGGTCCAGTTCGACCCGGGCCGCTGTCCCGATGAGCTTGAAGGCTGCGGCAAGGGCAGCCAGCGCGCTCATTGAACCGCCTTCAGGCTTGCCATTTACGCCGCCGCTGATACGATGGCCGGCCGTTCCTCTTCATCATTCCGAATCAAGGAGTTTCCCATGGGCAAGGGCGATCGCCGCACCCGTCGCGGCAAGATCAACCGTCAGAGCTATGGCAATGCTCGTCCGCACGTTGACGTTGTCACCGGTGCAGCCGTTGCAAAGCCGGCCGCTGCCAAGCCGGCCGCTGCTGCTGCCAAGAAGGCAGCCCCGCGCAAGAAGGCTTAATTTCCTTCCAGCGTGAGACGAAGAGCCCCGCATCGCGGGGCTTTTTGTTTGGGTCATCGCGAAATTCCGCGGACGCCGAACGTGTCGGAGGGTAAGGCGCAGAGCCTTCGGTGCCCACCCTCGCTGCTCAGACACCCCTCCGCGTTTCGTACCGGAAGGCCGCTACCGCGGCCCGTGTTCTTATTTGGCCTCCGGCCGCTCCACTTGTCGGGAACTCGCCTCGAGGGTGGGCACCGAAGGCTCTCCCGGACCCTGAGGTCCGTGCGGGTCGAGCCGACGAAGCAAAGCCGCTTCGGCTGCCGTCTCTCCTTTCAGCTGACCGTATCGTCGTGAGAGACCTTGGTGTCCACCCTCGAGGCGAGTTCCGCACAAGTGGAGCGGCCGTAGGCCAGTAAGAACATGGCCGCGGAGCGGCTTTCCTTTTCGAACGCGGAGGACCTGTCTGAGCAGCGAGGGTGGACACCAAGGTCTCCCCGCGAAACGCCCAAGTGTAGAAAGCGATGGCGAAGCCGAGCCAGCGAGGCCGAAGGCGAGCGCCCAAGCCCCGGTAGCCCGCGATGAACCCTTTTTTGTCTCAGAAGACCGGATCAGAGTTCGAGCCGGTCACCGAAGTCGACATGGCTGTCCGCCGGGGCCGCAATCGCGTTCTGCTGGACGATGCCAGGGAAAATGTTCCTGTCGATTCCGGCGTGGTTGTCGACGTTGTAGAGATACGGCACGTGGGACCACACGCGGTAGCCCAGTGATTTCATGGCGGCCACTTCTCCCTCGGCCTGATCCGTGCCGGAAAGTCGCGCGTAGATCAATGGGCGAAGCCTGCGCAGCGTGTCGCTTGCACCGGCAAGTGCACCGATCAGCGTGTGAGCAAGGTTGAACTTCATCAGGTGGAGTGACTCCAGCCGGAGGCTGTCGATGGTGATCGCCCCGATGATCTCCTTTGCATCGAGCACATGCTCACCAGCGCTCCGGTCCAGCCACGCAGGGTGGGTAAACACGTTATCGATCTGGTTGAGGGCGACATTGGCGCAGAGCTGCTGGAAACGCAGGCGCCGTGGTTCCACGACGTGGACCTGGCCCGCCGGACCCACTGCACGAGCGATCCACAACGTGTGCGCGGCGAAGTCGCCTCCGAACTCGAGGACGCTGTGGCCTTCCTCGATAAGGCCACTTAGCAGGTTGGTCTCGTGTTCGGCCCATTCACCGTAGAGCTGGAGTGATCGCGCGACGGCGCTGTCGGTGGCCACCGCGGCCGTGATCCCGTAGCGGGTATTCCACAGGGGTGCGGACAGGTCGTTGAGGAAGGGGAGGAGCTCATGGGTGTGCTGTATTCCTGGTCGGGAGGGTGGCGCGCGCGATGGCCAGCTGCCGGACGGCATGGGCGAGCGCGTGCCGGTCGTGGCCCGTGGTGTCGGCGGTCTGCGTCCAGCCGCGACAGGCGTCGCGCCAGAGATTGAACAGATTGGTGTCCTCGCCGCCGCTGCGCCAGGCGGCCTCGCACAGCGCACATGCCCCTGCGAAATCGCCTTCGCGCAGACGCGTCGTGGCCATGGCGGTACGCGCACCGATGGAATCGGCTTCCATCGATGCGAGCTCGCGTCCCAGAGAAGCCGCGACTTCGCCTTGAATAGCTCGGCCGGGCAAAGCCTCGTACGTCAGCTGTATCGCGAGGCGCCATTCGAGGGCGTCCATCCGCCAGGCGGGATCCTGTTCGGCGATGAAGGCATGGGTGAGCGCCGTGGTGCAGACATCTGCCGCTTCGGCAGGTGGAAGGGTCATGGCACGCAGACGGGCACAACGTGCCAGGACCAGTGCGGTGCCGGCGTCGTTGCCTTGTGCGTAGGCGTCTTCGAGCAACGCTTGTGCACGATCCAGGCTGGAAAGGCGGGCGGTCGCTCTCTCGCCTTCGGCGCGCTGGAGAAAGATGTCGGCCCGCCGACGAAGGGCGCGGGTCGACGCGTCAGCGCCCAGTGTCGCGAGGCGCTCGCACAGGGCTTCGGCTTCCGCGTGGCGCGCGGTCGCGCCGCCGCCGAGCAGCCAACCCGCCCACGCCAGCTGCACGTCGATCCAGGCATCGATCACGGGGATTTCGTCGGCGCCCAGGTCGATGGCCTGGCGCGACTGCAAAGCGCGCAGGGCGAAGAGTCGGGTAGCGCCGGAAAGTCGTTCGATGCGGGCCAGTTCCACACGAATGGCGCGAGCGACCCAATACGGCCGTTCGTCGTCGGTGGCGAGGTTCATGCCGTCAATGGTGCGTTGCGCGGCGTCGTCAAGCAGGCCTTCGGCGTCGCGTCGGCGCAGGTCGCGCGAGCGCAGCACGAGAACCGCGGGAGCGAGCCAACGTGCCAGGCGCGCGTCGTCGTCATCGCCGACGGCGACGCGTTCGAGGACGGCGCACCAGGCGTCGACACTTGTGCTGCCTTCGCCCACGCGTCGGATTTCCGGAAACCTCTCGTTGCCGACCAGATGCAGTGCGGGGGCTGCATCGATGGCCTGTAGCTGCAGCAGCAAGGTGCCTGGCAGTGCAGAGGCGTCGCCTGGGGTCACGAGCAGGTCGACGGGCTCGGGGACGATATACAGCGACGGCGTTGCGTAGGACGAATCCTCGTAGACCCATTCGGGTGTTTTTGGTGCCGTGGCCTCGACGGGCGCGGTGGGGGCGTCGATGGCAAACATGGCGACGAGCGACGGTGGCGGCACGGGCGAAGGGACGCCAGGCCTTCGACGCCTGCGCAGCAGGATGGCGATGGCGCTGCTGCAGGCGATCGCACACGCGGCCAACAGGCCGCGAAACCAGCCGTGCCATGAGTCGGGCGTGGTCGCGCCCGCAGTGGCATCCTGGAGCAATGGCGCGGCGACGGTGAGCGCGCTCGGGCCAGACGGCCTGCCGCCCGGCAGCGGGGGCGTTTCCATGGCGTCGAGCATGCGTGATACGTCGCGCATCTGCCGGGCGCGCCGGGCGCTGTCGGCGGCGTTCTCCCGCGGGCCGGAGCACCCGTGAAGCAGCGATAGAGCGAACATCAGGCTTACGACGCGACGTGGCGTGAGGCAAAACCCGCAGCGTGCTGGCGGTGTAGCGTTCAACGGTGTTCCTTACGACGCGCCGCGCGTGCGACGCGAGATCGACGTTATCGATCTTAGGCGAGAGGTTCCCGTCTATCGATGGAACTATTCTGAAAAATCGGTCGGATTTACCTTACGTCGGGACGCTCACCGCCCAGACGTACCTCGCGCAGGAGATCACCTCCGATCCAGTAACAAAGCTCCGGCAGGTGGCGGATGTTCCAGATGGCGAGGTCGGCGCGCAGGCCGGTAGCCAGCATGCCGCGATCCTTCAGCCCGAGCGCGCGTGCCGCATGAACGGTTGCGCCGCGCAGCGCTTCTTCCGGCGTTAGGCGGAAAAGCGTGCACGCCATGCCCATGGCAAGGCGCAGCGACAGCAACGGGGACGTGCCGGGATTGAGGTCGGTCGCCACCGCCATGGCGACGCCGTGCCGGCGGAAGGCGTCGACGGGCGGTGGTCGCGTGTCGCGCAGGGCGTAGTAAGCACCGGGCAGCAGCACAGCCACGGTGCCTCCTTCGGCCATGGCCTGCACGCCTTCCTCGCTGGTCCATTCGAGGTGGTCGGCCGAAAGGCCGCCGTAGCGGGCGACCAGCGCCGCGCCGCCCAGGTCGGACAGTTGCTCCGCGTGCAGCTTTACCGGCAACCCGAGCTCGGTGGCCTTGCGGAACAGCCGCTCGGTCTCGGCGTGCGTGAAGCCAATGCCTTCGCAGAATGCGTCCACCGCATCCACGAGATCTTCGCTGGCCAGTGATGGAAGCATGGTGTCGCAGACCAGCGCGACGTAGTCATCGCGTCGGCCGGCATATTCGGGGGGAAGGGCGTGCATGCCCAGGAAGCTGGTGCGTACATCGATGCCCAGTTCGACACCGATCCGTCGCGCCACGCGAAGCATGCGCCGCTCGGCCTCGGGCTCCAGCCCGTAGCCAGACTTGATTTCCAGGGTCGTCACGCCATCCGCCAGCAAGGCCCGCGCACGAGGCAGGGACTGGTCGAACAACGCATCCTCGCTGGCGCCGCGCGTGGCGCGAACGCTGGAAACGATGCCCCCACCCGCACGCGCGATTTCCTCATAGGTCGCGCCTTCGAGGCGTTGTTCGAATTCCTGGGCCCGGTCTCCACCGAAGACCAGATGGGTATGGCAGTCGATCAGGCCGGGCGTCACCCAGGTGCCGGGCAACGACTCGACCCGGTGTGCCAGGACATGCGGCTCGCCAGGGAGTTGGTCGCGCGCACCGGCGAAGGTAATGACCCCGTCACGCCAGCCGATGGCGCCATCGGTGATGGCACCGTACGGCGCGCCGTTGTCGACCAGCGTGGCCAGACCGACGTCCAGCAGAAGGCCGTCCCAGCGGTCATCGGTCGTCATGCGTGGTTGCTCCTTCGGTAGCGAGGGGTTCGCGGTGGACGCGCTCCTCCTCGTATTTTTCGATCAGTACGTCGGCCAGCGCCTTGTACACGGGTACCCGGCAGACCAGGCCCGATACGGCGCGTGCAAGCAGGCAGGCAGCCATGATCGGCAGTGCCATCTGGTGATTGGCTGTGAGCTCCAGCGAAATGACCACTGCCGTCAGCGGGGCCTGCGTGACACCGGCGAGGTAGGCGGCCATGCCCAGCAGCACCACTGCCGAGTTGTCCGCGCCGGGCAGGAGTGAAGCGATATTGCCGCCGAGGCCTGCGCCCACCGCGAGCGCCGGCGAGAAGATGCCGCCGGGAATGCCGGCCCACGAGGACGCGATGTTGCCGAAGAATTTCAGCACGCCGAAGAACGGGCCGGTTCCGCTGTGGCCCTGCAGGATGTCGCGTGCCTGCGCATAGCCCGTGCCATAGAGGCCATTCGCGCTGAGCAGGCTGAGCAGGACGAGGGCGAGTCCGCAGGCTGCCGCGAAAACCACGGGCTGTCGTGCGCGCAGCCGCCCCATCGCGCCGCGAAAACCCATCGCGGACGGAATGATCAGGCGTGCGAACAGACCGCCGGCGAGGCCGCCGACGACGCCGGTGAGCAGCACCGCGATCCAGGCGCGCCCAAGGGGCAGGGCGGCGGTGATGTCACCGAAGTAGGCATAGTTGCCGACGATGCCGAGCGACACGACGCCGGCGACGACGATAGCGGTAAGCAACGTACCGCTGATGCGATGCTCGAACGTGCCGGACATCTCTTCAATGGCGAAAACCACGCCGGCGAGCGGCGTATTGAACGCCGCCGCAAGGCCAGCGGCCGAACCGGCGAGGATGAACCGGCCAGCGGCGGTGGGATCGTCGAAACCGAAGCGTCGTCCCATCGAGTACAGCAGGCCCGCGCCGATGTGCACGGTTGGACCCTCGCGACCGACAGACGCACCGCCGAGCAGGGCGGCAAGTGTCAGCGCCATTTTCCCAGCAGCCACCCTGAGCGACAGCAGGCGTGCACGGAAGTCTTCGTCCTCGACTTTCAGTGCCGCAATGGCCTGGGGAATGCCTGAGCCACGAGTGGCCTTTAGGGCGCCCTGGGTCAGCCAGCAGAGCAGGGCGAACATCGCCGGCGTGATGAGTAGCGGCACCCACCAGCCATGCGAGGCAACGCGGTGAAACATCTCGAAAGCGAAATCCGCCGCCTTCGCAAAGAGTACGGCCGCCAGACCGACCACGATGGCGCCCGACCAGAACAGGATGCGGCGGCGCCATTGCTGGGGTGACAGCCAGTCGTGCTGGCCGAAGGAGCGAAGCCGGTCGAGATTCACTTACCCTCCGGCATGCGCGACCAGCGCACCTGGTAGAGGTCGAAACGGCGGTCCTTGAGGTTTGTCACCGCGCCGGAATTGCGCGCGCGGGCAAGATTTTCCAAACGCAGGTCTGCGAACAAGACGGTCTCGATATTAGGAGTGGAGTCCGCGGCGATACCGTCGCGGGCGAAGGGAAGGTCGCTGGGTGTCAAAATGCAGCTCTGCGCGTACTGGATGTCGAAGTTGTTCACGCCGGGAAGATTGCCGACGTTGCCTGAGAGCACCACGTAACACTGGTTCTCGATGGCGCGGGCCTGCGAACAGTAGCGGACGCGCAAGTAGCCTTCGCGCACATCGGTGCAGAACGGCACGAACAGGATCAGCGCGCCCTGGTCGGTGAGGTGGCGGGCTACCTCGGGAAATTCCGAGTCGTAGCAGATCATCACGCCGATCGGGCCGCAGTCGGTCTGGATGGTCGCCGCGGAATCGCCACCGGTGATGTTCCAGACGTTGCGTTCGCTCGGCGTGGGATGGAGTTTTTCCCGCTCGTGGATTGAACCATCGCGCAGGCACACATAGCAGACGTTGTGGATGTCGCCGTTCGGCTGGCGCGTGGGGTGCGAGCCGCCGACGATATTGATGTTGTAGTGCACGGCGAGGCGGTGGAAGAGCGCCTTGACCTCGTCGGTGTACTCCGAAAGCCGGCGAATCGAATCCACCGGCGACAGTTCGGCGTTCTCGATCGACAGCAGCTGCAGCGTGATCAACTCGGGGAAGGCGACGAAGTCCGCGTCGTAATCGGCGGCGATATCGACGAAGTACTCCACCTGGGTGGCGAACTCCGCGAATGAGCCGATCCGGCGCTGCTGGTACTGCACCGACGCCACGCGCACCGAATCCGGCAGGCGGTGGCTTTGCGAGACCTTGGGCGTGTCGGGGTGGTCATGCAGCTGCGGATTGCGCCAGATAAGGTGCGCCGCGTAACCGAGCGATTCGTGATCCGACGGGACATATTCGCGGAGCAGGCCGATCACCTCGAAGCCGTTGCGTAGCTGGAAGCTCAGCGTGGCATCGCGGCGGCTGCCGTCGACCACGGCCTGCACGTAGCCTTCGGCGCTGCCGTAGCGGCTGATCGCGCGCGCCAGGCCCGGCATGCGCCCGCCGAAAACGATGCCGCGCAGTTTCAGGTCGGTGCACAGCCGCTTGCGCGCCATGTACAGGCGTTGCCCGATGCGCATGCCGCGGTAATCCGGGTGCACCACGATTTCCATGCCGTAGAGCCAGTCGCCCTTGGCGTCGTGACGGGAGGCGAAGCCACCGCCGGTGATCTGCATCCAGGTATGCGGCGCGAGCGCCACGGCCTCGTTGATGCGGAAGGTGGCGCAGAACCCGACGATCTTGCCCTCGTACTCGACCACGAACTGGCCTTCGGGGAAGTGGGTCTGCTGGCCCTGCAGCATTTCCGCCGAATGGCCCCACTCGGGCGTGTAGACGCGGGCGGTGAGGGCTACGAGTTCGGGCACGTCGGTCGGACGGGCCAGACGAAGAAGCAGCTTCGGCGATTGAGCGGCGATGATCTCGGTCATTCCGCCATTATGCCCGTCGGTTACCATGCCCGCTGGATCCCACAGGACACCCCCATGTCACACGCCACCTTCACCGCGGATTTCCTCTGGCAGGAAGGCAGCTGGCATACGGGGGGTGCAGGCCTGGCCGTCGACGGTGCGAGATTCACTGCGGCGGCCGGTGCCGCTGGCGAGCGTGTCGGTCGTTTCGTGCTGCCGGGCATGCCGAATCTGCATTCACACGCGTTCCAGCGGGCGATGGCCGGCCTGGCCGAAAGGCGCGGTCCTGGCGAAGACAGCTTCTGGACCTGGCGCGAGACGATGTATGCCTTTGCCGAAGCCATCGATCCGGATGACCTTAAGGCGATTGCCACCCAGCTCTACATCGAGATGGTGAAGGCGGGTTACACGCAGGTCTGTGAATTCCACTACCTGCACCACGGTCCGCGCGGCGTGCCTTATGCCGAGCCGGCGGCGATGTCCCTGGCGCTGATCGAGGCGGCGAAAGAGGCCGGCATTGGCCTGACCCTGCTGCCGGTGCTTTACATGACCGGAGGATTTGACGGCCGGCCGCTGAACGAACGCCAGCAGCGCTTCAGGCACGACGTGGGTCAGTATGTGGCCCTGCTCGAGCGCCTTGCGCCCCTGCAGAACGACACGCTTCGCCTGGGTATCGCACTGCATTCGTTGCGTGCCGTGCCCGAAGAAGCCATGCGTGCGCTGCTTGCCAGTGGTGTGTGTCGCGAAATGCCGATCCATATTCATATCGCCGAGCAGATTGGCGAAGTACAGGACTGCCTCGCTGCGCGCGGCGCACGTCCGGTGGAATGGCTGCTCGATCACGCGGACGTGGATTCACGCTGGACCCTGATCCACGCAACGCATCTCACGCCGCACGAAACCGACCGCCTGGCGAAGAGTGGTGCGGTCGCAGGTTTGTGCCCGACCACGGAAGCCAATCTCGGTGATGGCTTGTTCCCGTTGGCCGGCTTCATCGACGCTGGCGGCACGCTGGGTATCGGTTCGGATTCGCACATCTCCGTGTCGCCGGTGGAAGAGCTGCGCTGGCTTGAATACGGACAGCGGCTGATTACCCGTCATCGCAACGTAGCCGCGCGGCGCCCCGAAGAAAGCGTGGGTACGGCGCTCTGGCAGCGTGCGTTGCAGGGTGGCGCACTCGCTTCGGCGACGGATATTGCACGCCTGGGTGCGAATGCACGGGCTGATTTTCTGGTGCTCGACGATCGTTCGCCGTTGCTTGCGGCTCGCGACGAGGCCGACGTGATCGACAGTTTCCTCTTTGCCGGCAATACGCCGCTGGTGCGCGACGTGATGGTGGGGGGTGAGTGGCGTGTGCGTGATTTTTCGCACGCGGCTGAGCGGTCGGCGGCGGATGCGTATCGTGCGGTCGTGGAGAAACTGGCTGCTGCTTGAGATTGTGTGCCCGGCTGCGCAGGAATCGCCGCTGAAGCGGCTCCCACAAATGTGGCTGTGTGTGGGAGCCGCTTCAGCGGCGAATGGGTGCTTGCATCACCCCCCACAACCGTGCTCTATTCAACCCATGATTCGCCTCACCGCCAATAACGCCAATACCAATAATCCCCGGAATCTCGGGAGGGTCGGCGTGTAGGCGGTTTCAGCGAAAGCACCCCACACACGAAAGGCCCGCCCTCACCAGGCGGGCCTTTTTCTTTGCGCGTTTCCAGCGATAGCCCAGGAGTGACAAGGCCATGTGTTCGATCTTCGGTATGTTCGGCCTCGCGGCCGGTGACGACCTGACCGCCCTGCGTACGCAGGCGATGGAGCTTTCCCAGCGGCAGCGCCACCGTGGTCCGGACTGGAGCGGCGTCTACGTCGACCAGGGTGCGATCCTCGTTCACGAGCGCCTCGCCATCGTCGATCCCGCCAGTGGCGCCCAGCCGCTGCGTTCACCGGAAGGCGACCTCGCCCTCGCCGTCAATGGCGAGATCTACAACCACCGCGAACTTCGCGCCGCAAGCAGCTATGCCTTCACGACGGGCTCCGACTGCGAAGTCATCAACGCGCTTTACCGGGAAGAAGGCGCCGGCTTCCTCGGCAAGCTCAACGGCATCTTCGCTTTCGCTCTCTGGGACGCCGGTAAACAGCGTTATCTCCTCGCGCGGGACGCGCTCGGCGTCTGCCCGCTGTACTGGGGCCATGACCGGGCAGGGCGGCTTTGCGTAGCCTCTGAAATGAAGTCCCTGGTCGGCGTGTGCGCCGATGTGGCTCCCTTTCCGCCGGGCCACGTGTACGACAGTGAGACGGGCGAAGCGGTGCGCTACTGGACGCCGGCATGGCGCGACTACGACGCCACGGCGGGTCGCACCATCGAGCCGAAAGATCTGCGTGCCGCCTTCGAGGCAGCCGTGCACCGGCAGATGATGACCGACGTACCTTATGGAGTGCTCCTGTCCGGTGGGCTCGATTCTTCTCTTGTCGCCGCCGTCGCCGCCAGCTTCGCCCGGCGCCGTATCGAGGAAGACGATCGTGGCGAGGCCTGGTGGCCGCGCCTGCACTCGTTCGCCATCGGCCTGGAAGGGTCGCCGGATCTCAAGGCCGCAGAGGTCGCGGCTGAAGCGCTCGGCACCGTGCACCACGGCTTTCGCTACACCTTCGAGGAGGGGCTCGACGCCTTACCCGAGGTGATTCGTCACATCGAAACCTATGACGTCACCACGATCCGCGCATCCACGCCCATGTTCCTGCTCGCACGGCGCATCAAGGCGATGGGTGTGAAGATGGTGCTGTCCGGGGAAGGGTCCGACGAAATCTTCGGCGGCTATCTCTACTTCCACAAGGCGCCGTCGGCCCGGGCCTTCCATGAAGAAACGATCCGCAAGCTGGATGCCTTGCACTATTACGACTGCCTGCGCGCCAACAAGTCCATGTCTGCCTGGGGTGTGGAGGCACGCGTACCCTTCCTGGATACCGAGTTCATGGATATCGCCATGGCTTTCGACGCCGAGGCGAAGATGGTCGCGCGCAAGGGCATCGAGAAAGGCATCCTGCGCGAAGCCTTCGAAGGTACCCTGCCCGATGAGATCCTCTGGCGCCAGAAGGAGCAGTTCAGCGACGGCGTCGGCTACGGCTGGATCGACGGACTGAAAGCCCATGCGGAGGCCATGGTTTCCGACCGCGAATTCGCGGCGGCCGGTGCCCGCTTCCCCCACAACACCCCAGCTACCAAGGAAGCCTTCCTCTACCGCAGCCTTTTCGAGAAGCACTTCCCGGGCGAGGCCTGCGCCGCCACCGTGCCAGGCGGCAAGTCGATCGCCTGCTCGTCGCCAGCCGCCCTGGAGTGGGATCCCGCCTTCGCAGCGGCTGCCGACCCCTCCGGCCGCGCCGTCCGCGGCGTGCATCAGGAGGCCCTGCCGGCCTGATCCCGATCACCCAGGTGGCCAGATCCATTCAGGAACCGGCAAGACCATTGCTGCGGTGCGGGGTGTAGTGGATTTTGCTAGGATTAGCCGCTTTAGCCGGCACGATCCCGCGCCGCACCAGCAGGCAAACCAACCATGATCGAGACCAATCCGATCCTCGCGCAGATTGCGGACCTCACGGACCGCGTCGAGTCGCTTAGGGGGTATCTTTGACTATGCTGTCAAGAAAGAACGCCTCGAAGAAGTAACCCGCGAACTGGAAAATCCCAAGGTCTGGGACGATCCCAAGCGCGCCCAGGAGCTGGGTCGCGAGCGCTCCACGCTCGACGGCATCGTCACCGGCATCGACGAGATGTCCGGCTCGCTGGCCGATTCGAAAGAATTGCTCGAGATGGCCGCCGCCGACGGCGACGACGACACCGTTCAGTCGATCGTCGGTGACCTGGACAAGATCGACGCCCGCGTGAGCAAGCTGGAGTTCCAGCGCATGTTCTCGGGCGAGCTCGATTCCGCTGCTGCCTTCGTCGATGTCCAGGCCGGTGCCGGCGGCACCGAAGCCCAGGACTGGGCCGAAATCCTCCTGCGCATGTACCTGCGCTGGGCGGAGTCGCGCGGTTGGAAAACCGAGATGATGGAAGTCAGCGCGGGCGATGTCGCCGGCATCAAGTCCGCCACGTTCCGCGTGGAAGGCGACTATGCCTACGGCTGGCTCAAGACCGAGATCGGCGTGCACCGCCTGGTCCGCAAGAGCCCGTTCGACTCCGATAACCGCCGGCACACCAGCTTTACCTCGGTGTTCGTTTCGCCGGAAGTCGACGACAACATCGAGATCGACATCAATCCGGCCGACCTGCGCACGGACGTCTATCGTTCGTCGGGCGCCGGCGGCCAGCACGTCAACAAGACCGAGTCGGCCGTGCGTATCACGCATATCCCGACCAATACGGTCGTGGCCTGCCAGACCGAACGCAGCCAGCACGCCAACCGCGACCGCGCGATGAAGATGCTCAAAGCCAAGCTCTACGAGCTGGAAGTGCAGAAGCGCAACGTCGAACGGGATGCGCTGGAAGCGACCAAGTCCGATATCGGCTGGGGCAGCCAGATCCGCAACTACGTGCTCGACCAGTCACGCATCAAGGATCTTCGCACCGGTCTTGAGCGCACCGACACGCAGAAGGTGCTCGATGGCGATCTCGACGGATTCGTCGAAGCCAGCCTGAAGTCCGGCCTCGAAGCGGGCTCCAAGCGCCTCGATGCCTGATGTTCCCGGGGGCGCATGCGCGCCCCCGTTCTCTATCAAAGAAGCCAGAAGCACACCATGACCGACGACACCAGCGCCGACACTCCCGTTACCGCCGCCGAAGAGAACCGCCTCATCGCCGAGCGTCGCGAGAAACTGAAATCGCTGCGTGCGCAGGGCATCGCCTATCCGAACGACTTCAAGGTAGACAGCTTCGCCGGCGACCTGCAGGCCGAATTCGCCGACAAGGACACCTGGACGGCCGAGGCCATCGAAGGCACGCCACGCCGCGTGACCGTCGCCGGCCGCATCATCCTGATGCGCGGGCAGGGCAAGGTCAGCTTCGTGCAGATGCAGGACGGCACGGGCCGCATCCAGCTCTTCGTCCACCAGGGCACCCTGGGTGAGGAAGGCTACGACGCATTCAAGCGCTGGGACCTCGGCGACATCGTCGGTGCCGAAGGCCTGCTGATGCGTACCAAGACCGGTGAGCTATCGGTCAAGGTTCAGTCGATCCGCCTGCTGACCAAGTCGCTGCGGGGCCTGCCGGATAAGCACCACGGCCTGGCCGACGTCGAGCAGCGTTACCGTCAGCGTTACGTCGACCTCATCGTCACCGAAGAGTCGCGCCGTACCTTCGCGCTGCGTTCGAAGATCATCAGCCACGTGCGTCGCTGGCTCGAGGCCGAGCCGCGTCGCTTCATGGAAGTCGAAACACCGATGATGCACGTGATCCCGGGCGGCGCCACGGCGCGTCCCTTCACCACGCACCACAACGCGCTCGATATCCCGCTGTTCCTGCGAGTTGCGCCGGAGCTTTACCTCAAGCGCCTGGTCGTCGGTGGCTTCGATCGCGTCTACGAGATCAACCGCAACTTCCGTAACGAGGGCGTGTCCACGCGACACAACCCCGAGTTCACCATGCTCGAGCTGTACCAGGCATACGCGACCTACCACGAGATCATGGACATCACCGAAGGCATGATCCGCACGGCCGCCGCCGACGTCGTCGGCAGCACGGTCATCGAGTGGGACGGCGCGACGGTCGACATCGGCCCGGCGTTCCGCCGCTGGCGCATGGAAGACGCCGTGCTGGAGCTCAATCCCGAGATCAAGCCGGGCGACCTGCGCGACCGCGAGACCATGGCTGCCCACGCGAAGCGTCTGGGTATCCACGTGAAACCGGGTTACGGCTGGGGCAAGCTCCTGCTCGAAATCTTCGAGACGACGGTGGAGCACACGCTCATCCAGCCCACCTTCATCACCGACCATCCGGTCGAGGTCTCGCCGCTGGCGCGCGAGAGCGACACCGACAAGGGCATCACCGATCGCTTCGAGCTGTTCATTAACGGCAAGGAGCTCGCCAATGGTTTCTCGGAGCTCAATGACTCCGAAGACCAGGCCGCGCGCTTCCAGGCCCAGGTGGACGCGAAGGACGCCGGCGACGACGAAGCCATGCACTACGACGCCGACTACATCCGCGCGCTCGAAGTCGGCCTGCCGCCGACCGGGGGCCTGGGCGTCGGTATCGATCGCCTCGTCATGCTGCTGACCGGCTCGGCGTCGATCCGCGACGTGTTGCTGTTCCCGACCATGCGCCCTGAGGCCTGATCGGCACTGTCAGTTAGCCAGGGCGCTCCGGGGTGGGGTGCCCTGGTCGTCCCGTCCCTGTATCGAAAGGACTCGTCATGCGCTTCCGCTTCGCGGTGCCGTTTCTCACGGCTGCTTTTCTATTCCTCGCCGGCTGCGGCCAGGCCGTCATCAAACCGCCCGTGCCGTTGGATGAATCGCTGCTCCCTGCCACGATTTACGTGCCCGACTGCCCCCTGAACGACGAAGGTTTTCTCGGCTTCATGGGTGCCATGGACAGGGCTATGGGCGAGAGCGCCTGCCGCGCGATGCTGCTGGCGCTCGCCGACAAGGCCCAGGGCATGAGCGGCGAGGTGAACTTCGTCACCTACAAGGTCGATCTCAAGGCGCCGAAACCCGTCGAGCCGGACAAGACCGCCGAGGCGTCGGTCCATAGCCGCTACCGCGTGATCCTCAGTCCGGCGCAATCGAGCCGGGTTTATCAGGACCACATTTCTTACGTAGCTGCAAACCAGGCGTTCTCGGTGATCGATACCGCGACGGCTACGGTGGTGGGGCGGGGCTCGGTCAAGGCATCCCCGGGCGGCATGCCCGGCGCCACGGACGCCGCGGCAACCCTTCTGGCCGGGTTGCGTGGCAATCGGTGCGAACTGCTGAACGCGCTTTCGGCGCGGACAGCATTCCACGCCCTCCATGCGCCGAAGTGCACGACGTTCGCTCTCTACCGGTTTCACCCGGACGATGAAGAGGACGACGAAGACAGCCAGAAGGACAGCAAGCAGGCGCCTTCGACCGCTCCGGCGAAACCGGACTGACGTCGGCACCCGTCCGCCGATACAATGCGCGGTCTACTGACCGGAGCTACCCATGTTCTACGCCATCACCGGTATCGATCACCCGAACTCGCTGGAAAAGCGCCTTTCCGTGCGCCCGGCCCACGTGGCCCGCCTTTCTGCGCTCAAGGAAGAAGGCCGCCTGAAGCTGGCCGGCCCGTTCCCGGCCATCGACGCCGAGGATCCGGGCGAGGCGGGCTTTACAGGCAGCCTGATCGTGGCCGAGTTCGAAAGCCTCGAGGCCGCTCAGTCGTGGGCCGACGCCGACCCCTACATCGGCGCCGGCGTGTACCGCGAGGTTACGGTCCGTCCGTTCAAGGTCGTCCTGCCGTGACCGTCGAGAAAGTCGAGCGCATCCGCCAGCGATTGACCGAGGCCCTGGCCCCGGTCCAGCTGGATGTGATCGACGAGGGTCACAAGCACGCCGGACATTCGGGCGAGGGCAAGGGCCATTTCTTTGCCCGGATCGTCAGCCCGGCCTTTGCCGGAAAAAACCCGATCGAGCGCCATCGCATGGTCTACGCTGCACTGGGCGACATGATGCCGGACGGCATCCACGCCCTTGCGATCGAGGCAAAAGCTCCCGGTGAGTGATCGTTAGGCCGAAAAACAACGGGTTAGCGCTTTAACCTCATGCTGCTTCGCGTATTGCGCACCCCGCCCCCCTTTGGCAAAGTGATCGATCAGCCAGGGGGTGGCTCCCGAACGGAGCCCTCGGCCGCGTCCCAACGGAAACCATAATGCGTCTGACCACGATCAAGCTGGCGGGATTCAAGTCGTTCGTCGACCCCACCACGCTGCACCTGCCCACCAATATGACCGGCGTCGTCGGCCCTAACGGCTGCGGCAAGTCGAACATCATCGATGCCATTCGCTGGGTCATGGGCGAGTCCGCGGCCAGCCGCCTGCGCGGCGATTCGCTCACCGACGTCATCTTCTCCGGCTCCAGCGCGCGCAAGCCGGTGGGCCAGGCCACGGTCGAGCTCATCTTCGACAACAGCGACGGCACCATCCAGGGCGAGTACGCGAGCTTCGCGGAAATCTCGGTCAAGCGCATCGTCAGCCGTGACGGCCAGTCGTCCTACCACCTCAACGGCGCGCGCTGCCGCCGCCGCGACATCACCGATCTGTTCCTCGGCACGGGCCTGGGCCCGCGCAGCTACTCGATCATCGAGCAGGGCATGATCAGCCAGATCATCGAGGCCGCGCCGGAAGAACTGCGCACCCACCTCGAGGAAGCGGCAGGCATCTCCAAGTACAAGGAGCGCCGCAAGGAAACCGAGAGCCGCATCAAGGCCACCCGGGAAAACCTCGACCGCGTGCGCGATGTGCGCGACGAAGTGGAGAAACAGCTCGACCATCTCAACCGTCAGGCCCGTGCGGCCGAGCGCTGGAAGGCGTTCAAGGAAGAGCACACCCGCCGCGAAGCCGAACTGCGCGCACTGGAATACCGCACGCTGCACCGCCAGCACGAAGGCGAAGGCTCCGGCCTGCGCGAGGCGGAGCTGGAAATCGACAAGCACCTCGCCGGCCAGCGCCAGATCGAGGCGCAGCTGGAGAGCGTTCGCGAGCGTCACCATGGCGCCACCGAGCACCTCAACCAGGTGCAGGGCGAGGTCTATAAGGTCGGTGCCGAGATCGCCCGCGTGGAGCAGCAGGTACGCCACAACCGCGACCTGAGCGAGCGCCTTACCCGTTCGCGCGCCGACACCGAGCGCGAGTTCGAGGAATTGCAGGGCCACATCACGGCAGACCGCGAGCAGGTAGAAACCCTGCGCATGGCGCTGGCCGAGGGCGAGCCGAAGCTCGAAGCCCTGCAGCAGATCCAGGATGAAACCGGGGAGGCGCAGCGCGCCACCGAAACCAAGCTGGCCGACTGGCAACAACGTTGGGACGCGCATACGCGCGGCGCGTCGGAATCGAGCCGTGCCGCCGAAGTCGAGCGGACCAAGCTGGCCTACCTCGATCGCCAGAGTGTCGACCTTTCCCGCCGTAAAGAAGCCCTGGAAACCGAACAGCGTGCGACGGATGTCGCGGCACTCGACGCCGCCTCCGAACAGCTCGACATCGAACACGACACCCAGCGTGAGCGCGTCGAAACGCTCGGTGGCGTGCTCGACCAACACAAGGTCTCGTACGAGCGCGTGCTCGACGAAGAGCGCCAGGTGCAGTCCTCGCTCAACGAAGCACGCCAGCAGCTACAGACCGCGCGTGGCCGCCAGGCCTCTCTCGAAGCCTTGCAGAGCTCGGCCCTCGGCCAGGAAGAGACCGCCGCGAGTGGTTGGCTTTCTCGTCTCGGCCTCGATCGCTCGCGTCGCCTCGGCGAGTCGCTGCAGGTCGATGCCGGTTACGAATCCGCGGTGGAAACCGTGCTCGCCGGTGTCCTCGACGGGGTGCTCGTTGACTCCATCGCTGCGCTGGCCGCCGAATTCGAGGCACTCGGCCAGGCCGATGTCGCGCTGTTCGCGAAAGAGCAGGGCGGCCCAGGTGCAGCCGGTACGCTGGCAGCCTACGTTCGCGGCCCGGTCGCCGCCATGGCGTTGCTGGGCAACGTCTTCATCGCGGACTCCGTAGAGGATGCTGCCGCGCGCGTCGGTTCGCTTTCGTCGCACCAGTCCGTAATCACCCGCGACGGCGCCTGGATGGGACCGGGTTGGGCTCGCGTATTGCGCGCCCAGGGCAACCAGGTCGGCGTGCTTGCCCGCGAGCGCGAGATCCGCCAGCTCGCCGAACAGATTGAAACGCTCGAAGGCTCCAGCGAAGAATGGACCGAACAGCTCGAAACCCTGCGTACGCGCAAGTTCGAGACCGAACGCCAGCGCGACGACGCCCAGCGCGATCTTTATGCCGCACACCGCCGTCTCTCGGAGTTGGCCGGCCAGTTGCAGAGCCATCGCGGCAAGATGGAAACCGCTCGTGCCCGCGCTGAAAAGGTTGGCGGCGAAATCAGCGTCATCCTCGAACAAGTCGATGAACTCGCCAGCCAGACGCGCGACGCACGTTCGCGGCTCGACGAAGCGGTTGGCCTCATGGGCGATCGCGAAGACGAGCGTCGTGGCCTCGAGAACGAGCGTCGCGAGTTGCTGGAAGCGCGCGAAGAAGCCCGCATCAATGCGCGTGAAGCCGCCGACCAGTCACATCAGCTCGCCCTGGGCATGGAGTCCAAGCGTGCTGCGCTGACCTCGCTCGAGCAGGCGCTTGCCCGCCTCGATACCCAGCTGCGCCAGGTCACCGCGCGTCGCGACGAGATCGACCAGCAGCTCGCTGCCGGGTCCGATCCGATCGCCGAACTCGAAGAAGAGCGCCAGACCTATCTCGACCAGCGCTTGCTGGTCGATAAGCAACTCGTCGAAGCGCGCCGCGCCCTCGAAGATTGCGACGCGGAATTCCGTCGTCTGGAGCAGGAGCGCCAGCGCACCGAGCACGTGCTCAACCAGGTGCGCGAAAGCGTCTCCGAAAAGCGCCTCGCTGCGCAGGCCCTGCAATTGCGCGCCGACCAGCTGGCCCAGGCGATCAAGGCTTCCGGCCTCGAACTGGAGGCCCTTCTCACCGAACTGGCCGAAGATGCCGAGCCCGACCACTGGCAGCGCCAGCTTGTCGATCTCGCGCAGAAGATCGCCCGCCTCGAGCCGGTCAACCTGGCGGCGATCCAGGAACACGCCGAGCAGTCGCAGCGCAAGGAATACCTCGATGCGCAGCTGGCCGATCTGGTCAGCGCCATGGAGACGCTGGAAGGGGCGATCAAGAAGATCGATCGCGAGACGCGCCAGCGCTTCAAGGAAACCTTCGACCGCGTGAATGCGGGCGTGCAGGAACTCTTTCCCCGCCTGTTCGGTGGTGGTCACGCCTATCTGGAACTCACCGGCGACGATCTCCTGGACACGGGCGTGGCGATCATGGCGCGGCCCCCGGGTAAGCGCGTGAGCAACATCACGCTGCTCTCCGGTGGCGAAAAAGCGCTTACCGCGGTGTCGCTGGTGTTTGCGATCTTCGGCCTGAATCCGGCGCCGTTCTGCCTGCTCGACGAGGTGGACGCACCACTGGATGAAGCCAACGTGGGTCGCTTCTCGGCCATGGTTCGTGAGATGAGCGAGAAGGTCCAGTTCATTTTTGTCAGCCACAACAAGGCCACCATGGAGGCCGCATACCAGCTGTGCGGCGTTACCATGCGCGAGCCGGGCGTTTCCCGTCTGGTCCAGGTCGACCTCGCCGAAGCGTCCAAGCTCGTCGGCGCGGCTTAAGCACTAAACAAGGAATCGAAGCATGAATCCCGCCATCGGCCTCGCCTGGAACCCCGCAGTAGGCATCCCGATGCTCTTCGTCGGCATTGTCGTCCTCGTGCTGATCTGGTTGTTCGGCCAGCCGCGCAAGGAGCAGCAGGGCCGCCGTAAGCCGGCGCCCGAAGCGCAGGAGCGCTCTCGCGAGCGGCGCGAGCCGGTGTTCAACGACGGGAGCGAAGAAGCCGGCGATATCGGCGGCGAATCGTTCAGTGCGCGCGACGACCGAGCGTACGACTCCCGTGACGATCGCGAATTCAGCGCCCGCGACGACGACGACGCCAACGACCCGTTGTTCCGGCCGTCGCCGAAGCAGGGCGAACTGGACGTGGACCTGCGCGCCGAGCTGGAGCGCCTGGGTACCTCGCTCTCCGGCGATCGGTCGGCCATTCGCCCGCCGGACGCACGTGACGAGCCGGTGTTGCCGCCGAGTTCGCAGCAGCACGCGCCGTCGCAGCGCGTCGAACCGCGCTTCGACCTGCCATTCGATCTTGATGACCCGGTTGCCGCCGCACCGGCGCCCGCGCCGGCACCTGCGCCCGCGCCAGTTCGGCCACCGGCCCCGGCACCCGCCGCGCCGCCCAAGGCCCCGCCGCGTTCGGACCTCGGCCGCCGCCCGTCGCATGCACCCGTGGAGCGTATCGTCAGCCTCTACGTGGTCGCGCGCGAAGGCAGCAAGTTCCACGGCTCCGACCTGGTGGTCGCCGCGGAGAAGGCCGGCCTCGAATTCGGTGACATGGGCATCTATCACCGCCTCGTCGACGGTCATCCGGAGCAGGGCCCCATCTTCAGCGTGGCCAACCTGACCAAGCCGGGTAACTTCGACATGGGCCGTATTGCCACGCTGCAGACTTCCGGCCTGTCGTTCTTCATGGCCCTTCCGGGTCCCGCGCCCGCGCTGGACGCCTGGGACGCCATGCTGCCGACCGCGCAGCGTCTGGCCGAACTGCTCGATGGCCTGGTTCTGGACGAGGAACGCAACGCACTCGGCCGCCAGCGTATCGCCCATATCCGCGACGAACTGCGTGGCTGGGATCGCGGCCACGAAGGCGAAGAGATCAAGTTCGGCCAGTAATGTATACGCCGAGGCACTTCGTCGAATCCCGACTGCCCGTGCTGCACGAGGCGATCCGCTCGATCGCCTTCGGTACCCTGGTCACGGCGGGCGAGGGCGGCATCGAGGCAAGCCACCTGCCGTTCGTGCTTGTCCCGGACGAGGGTCCTCTCGGCACGCTATACGCGCACCTGGCCCGGCCGAACAACCACGTGAGCCGCCACGGCGGTGAGGTGTTGTCGATCTTCGCTGGAGCGCAGGCGTACATCTCGCCGAATGGCTACCCCGGCAAGGCCACGCATCACCGCGAAGTGCCGACCTGGAACTACATCGCGATCCACGCGTATGGTCGAGCGGAAACCTATGACGACCCGGTGCGGTTGCGTGCGCATCTGGTCAGCCTGACCAACCAGTCGGAACACGCCGCCGCGCAGCCGGTGCCCTGGCAGGTCGACGACGCCCCCGATGACTACGTTGCGGCCAACCTCCGCGCCATCATCGGCATCCGCCTCCCGATCGACCGTATCGAAGGCAAATGGAAGCTCGGCCAGAACCGCCCCGTCGAAGATCGCCTCGGCGCCGCCGCGTTGCTCGCCGAGCGGCCGGGCGATGACGAGCAAGCGATCGCGCGCGCGATGCGCGACAGCACGAAGCCCTGAAAAGACGTTGTGGGAGCCGCTTCAGCGGCGAGCGGCCTTTCAGCTACCGTCGCAATAACCCACGTATTCACACTGCGGAAACACCCGTCTGCGTCACTGTGAATGCCTTCGCGTGTCCGGGTCTATTGGCACGACGCATACATCCGACCCGGCATGCTTGTTCCAACTCCAGAGGAACACGAGTACATGTCGGCAAGCATGCGTGCGCCCCTTTGTATCTATTACCTGCATCCGCTGCTCGCAGGGCCGATGACCGCCTGGAATCCCTGGATCGAGCATGCGGCCTCATTGGGCTTCCGGCAGCTCCTGATCGCGCCGCCGTTCGAAGCGTCGGCGTGCGGTGACGTTTTCGTCACGCGGGATTTCGATCGCCTGAACCCTGCATTGGCTGCTGATGGCGATGCCACGACGCGGCTGGGACAGATCGCCAAGGCCTGCCGAGCGCAGCACATGGAGTTGTGGCTCGATCTGCCGCTGGATGAACTCGCCTCCGATTCTCCGGTCCGCGCCGAGCATCCCGACTGGTTCCGGGCGATCGCGGCCGAGCACGGCACGCCGGATCCGCGCTGGACGCCCAGTGAGAGTGACAGCGCCCGCTGGCGCCTGAACGATCCGGCGGTAGCCGATGCTGCCACGACGTGGTGGATCGACCGGTTGCGCCGATGGGCCGCGGCAGGCGTCGCAGGCTTTCGCGTGATGCACCCGCAGCGGCTCCCTGCCGAGCTCTGGATGACCCTGATCGATGCCGTCCACGAGGCCACGCCCGATGTGGGTTTCCTGGCCTGGACGCCCGGGAGTACTCCGGAGGACCTGGTCGCCATGCGCGGTGCGGGCTTCGACGCCGTGGTGTCTTCGGCGAACTGGTGGGATTTTCGGGCTCCGTGGTACGCAGAGGAGGCGACCCGCCTGCAAGGGATAGCCCCGGCCCTGGCCTGCACGGAAGAACCTTTCGCCACGCGGTTGGGAGACGAACTGGGCGAAGAGAACCAGCTCGACCATGCGTACCGCCGTGCCATCGCGTTCGCGGCCACGTCCCCCGCGGGCTGGATGATGCCTGTCGGTTTCGAATACGCCGCGCATGATGCACTCGACGCACGACGTGGCACGGCGATCACTCCCGCCGACCTCGCCGCAGGCGCCACGATCGATGTCACGGGGACGGTGAAGGCGGCGAACGCCGCACTCGGCGAGCACGTCGCCGGTGGTCCCACCATTGTCACGCGAAAGGGCATCGCCGCTTTCCTCACCGTCGATGGCGCGGACCCGCGCACGGCAACACGCGCCACCCTTACGCTGGTAAACGCATCGCTCGATCGCGAGGCGCCCTTGTCCGCCGACGATGCACTGATCGGCGACGCCTCCCATTTTGGTCCCTGGACCACACCCGATGGCCGCAAGGTCTTCGACGAAGGCGATGGCGTGATCCTGCATCCCGGTGCCGTGCTGACGCTCACTGCCAGCGCTGGTGTCCCGGTGAAGCGCAAGATCGGCGCCTCTGCCCATAAGGAATTCATGCAGTCCGCTACGAAAGCTCCCCGCGTCATCATCGAAGCCGTCCAACCCATCGTGGACGGCGGTCGTTTTCCTGCCAAACGTATCGTCGGCCAGGCCATCGATGTCACGGCCGACATCTTCATGGACGGCCATGAAGTGCTCGCGGCGCGTCTGCGCTACCGGGCACTCGACGAGAAGGCATGGCGCGAAGTCGCGCTCGAACCCGTCAACAACGACATCCACACGGCGCGCTTCACGCCCACCCGCATCGGCCGCTATGAGTTCCAGATCGAGGCCTGGCGCGACCCGTTCGCGACGTATCGCCACGAGCTGGAGGTAAAGCACGAGGCGAAGGTATCGGTCTCCCTGGAGCTGGAAGAGGGCAGGCTGCTCGTCGAAGCACGCGCGAAGGACGCCTCCGGTGCGAAGGCGAAAGGTCTTCGCGCGCTGGCGATCGCCGTGGCCAGGGCAGAAGGCGACGACCGCCTGGAGATCCTGCTTGCGGACAGCACGCTGGAACTGATGACGGCGACGGATCCGCGTCTTCGTTCGACGTTGACCGAGTCGTTTCAGCTGGAAGTGGACCGTCGGGAGGCCGGGTTTGCGAGCTGGTACGAACTCTTCCCGCGTTCGATGACGGACGACAAGTCGAAGCACGGGACGTTCCGCAACACCATCGCGCGCCTCCCGGCGGTGCGTGACATGGGCTTCGACGTCCTGTACTTCCCGCCGATCCATCCGATCGGCACGGCGTTCCGCAAAGGACCGAACAACACGTTGACGCCGGGTCCGGACGATCCGGGCAGCCCCTATGCGATCGGCTCACCGGACGGCGGCCACACCGCTATTCATCCTCAGCTGGGCACGATCGAAGACTTTCGCGCCCTGCGTGACGCCGCTCATGAGCACGGTCTCGAGCTGGCCCTCGACTTCGCGATCCAGTGTTCGCAGGATCACCCCTGGCTGAAAGAGCATCCGGAGTGGTTCGACTGGCGCCCCGATGGCAGCATCCGCTACGCGGAGAACCCGCCGAAGAAGTACCAGGACATCGTCAACGTCGACTTCTATGCCGACGGCGCGGTGCCATCGCTCTGGCAGGCGCTCTGCGACGTGGTGTTGTTCTGGGCGAATGAAGGAATCCGTACGTTCCGTGTCGATAACCCGCACACGAAGCCGTTCCCGTTCTGGGAGTGGATGATTGCGCGGGTTCGTGCGAAGTATCCCGATGCGTTGTTCCTGTCCGAAGCATTCACCCGGCCCAAGCCGATGTATCGCCTGGCCAAGGTCGGCTTCAGCCAGTCGTATACGTACTTCACGTGGCGCAACTCGAAGCAGGAGTTCATCGACTACCTCACCGAGCTAACGACCACGCCGCCCGAAGGATTTCTTCCGTCCGAACTTCTTCGTCAATACGCCCGATATCGATCCCTATTTCCTGCAAACCTCCGGCCGTCCGGGCTTCCTTATCCGCGCCGCGCTGGCGACGACGCTCTCCGGGCTGTGGGGCATGTACTCCGGCTTCGAGATCTGCGAAGCGGCGCCCATGCCTGGCAAGGAGGAGTATCTCGACTCCGAGAAGTACGAGATACGCGTCCGCGATTTCAACGCCCCGGGCAACATCGTCGCCGAGATCACCCAGTTGAACGCGATCCGCCGCGCTCATCCGGCCCTGCAGAGTCACCTGGGCGTGCGTTTCCTGCCGGCGAACAACCCGCAGGTGCTGTTCTTTGAGAAACGTTCGGGCGATGACGTGGTCCTGGTGGCCATCAGCATGGATCCACACAACGCCCAGTCCGCCGACCTTTCCCTGCCGCTGGGTGACTGGGGCTATGCCTCCGACGCCCAGCTCGACATCCACGACCTTCTTCATAACCAACCCATCGCCTGGCGCGGCGCTAACCAGCAAGTGTGGCTCGGCCTCGGCCAGCCCTATGCGGTATGGCACGTGCGGCTACCCGGAGTCTGATCCATGGCTACACGTGCCAAAGCAAAAAAGCAGGCGGCTCCCGATTTCTCGAGCGATCCGCTCTGGTACAAGGACGCCATCATCTACCAGGTGCATTTGAAGTCGTATTTCGACTCCAATGACGATGGCGTGGGCGACTTCCAGGGCCTGATCGAGAAGCTCGATTACATCGCCGAACTGGGCGTGAATACCCTATGGTTGCTGCCGTTCTACCCGAGCCCGCGACGCGACGACGGTTACGACATCGCCGAGTACAAGGCGGTGCACGAGGACTACGGCAAGCTCGCCGACGTGAAGCGCTTCATTAACGAAGCGCACGCGCGCGGGCTGCGCGTGATCACCGAGCTGGTCATCAACCATACCTCGGACCAGCATCCGTGGTTCCAGCGCGCACGTGCGGCGAAGGCCGGTTCGGCGGCGCGTAACTTCTACGTCTGGTCGGATACCGACCAGGCCTACGATGGCACCCGCATCATCTTCCTCGACACCGAGAAGTCGAACTGGACCTGGGACCCGGTGGCCGGCCAGTACTTCTGGCATCGCTTTTTCTCTCACCAGCCCGATTTGAACTTCGATAACCCGGCTGTCCTGAAGGCCGTGCTCGACGTCATGCGTTTCTGGCTCGACATGGGTGTGGACGGGCTACGCCTGGACGCCGTGCCGTACCTGATCGAGCGGGAAGGGACGAACAACGAGAACCTTCCCGAAACGCACGACATCCTCAAAGTCATGCGTGCCGAGATCGACCAGCACTATCCCGATCGCATGCTGCTGGCTGAAGCCAACCAGTGGCCGGAAGACACCCAGGACTACTTCGGTAACGGCGACGAATGCCACATGGCCTTCCATTTCCCGCTGATGCCGCGCATGTACATGGCGATCGCGCGGGAAGACCGTTTCCCGATCACCGACATCATGCGGCAGACGCCGGCCATCCCGGAAAACTGCCAGTGGGCGATCTTCCTGCGTAACCACGACGAGCTGACGCTCGAGATGGTCACGGATAACGAGCGCGATTACCTGTGGCAGACCTACGCCGCCGACAAGCGTGCGCGCATCAATCTCGGCATCCGTCGTCGACTTGCGCCGCTGCTCGAGCGCGATCGTCGTCGCATCGAGTTGATGAATGCCTTGCTGTTGTCGATGCCAGGTACGCCAGTGCTCTACTACGGTGACGAAATCGGCATGGGCGATAACATCCACCTGGGTGACCGCGACGGTGTGCGTACGCCGATGCAGTGGTCGGTGGATCGCAACGGCGGTTTCTCCCGCGCCGATCCCGCCAGCCTCGTGCTGCCGCCGATCATGGATCCGCTCTACGGCTACCAGGCGATCAACGTCGAGGCGCAGTCGCGCGATCCTCATTCGCTGCTCAACTGGACACGACGCATGCTCGCCGTGCGCAAGCGCTACAAGGCGTTCGGTCGCGGCACGCTCAAGTTCCTTTATCCCGGCAACCGCAAGGTACTTGCCTACCTGCGCGAATTCGACGGCGAGCACGTGCTCTGCGTGGCCAATATGTCGCGATCGCTGCAGGCGGTCGAGCTGGACCTCGCCTCGTTCGATGGCCAGGTGCCGATCGAGATCATGGGTGGGTCGTCGTTCCCGCCGGTAGGGCAGTTGCCTTACCTGTTGACCGTTCCACCGTATGGTTTTTACGCCTTCCAGATCTGCCCGAATGCGCAGATGCCGGAATGGCACGAGATTCCCGCCGAGCCGCTGCCCGATTACGAGACCCTGGTCGTTCGCGGCGCACTCGTGGAAGGGCCGGTGATGGCTCACCATCGTGGCGTCATCGAAAAACAGGTCCTGCCGACCTATCTCAGCGTTCGCCGGTGGTCCGCGGCAAAGGATCGTGGCATCGAGTCCGTCAGGATTCTCTACGCGGTGCCCTGGCCGGATCGTGGCGACGACCTGGTCTTTACGGAAGTCGAGGCCACGCTCGCCGATGGCGGTACGGAGCGCTACAGCCTCCCGGTCGGCATTGTCTGGGAAGACGAAAGCCCGACGGCCCGCGCGCAGCAGCTCACGCTCGCCCGTGTTCGCCGTGGTCGCCGCATCGGCCTGCTGACGGATGGCTTCTCGCTGGAGGCCTTTGCCTCGGGCTTGCTCATCGGCCTGCGCAATGAGGTCGAGCTGCCGGTGAACAACGGCTTCGTGCGCTTCGAGCGGACGGACGCCTTCAACCCGGACGCGTTCTCCAGTGATGTCGAAAACCGCTGGATGACCGCCGAGCAGTCGAACAGCTCCATGATCCTGCACGACCAGGGCGTCCTGAAGCTGTTCCGCCGCACCTCCGCCGGCATCAACCCGGAAGTGGAGATGGGTCGCTTCCTCACCGAGAACGGTTACGCGAATACCTCGCCGCTGCTGGGCGAAGTGGTTCGCGTCGACGAGCACGGCGATCGCACGACCATCGCCGTACTCCAGGGCTTCCTGCGCAACCAGGGCGATGCCTGGCGCTGGACGCTGGACTTCCTGCGTCGCAGCTACGACGAATATAGCCACTCGAACGATGACGAGCGTCGCGCCGAGATCGAAGGCGGCTACGACGCTTTCGCAGCCGCCGTCGGTACCCGTCTGGGTGAGTTGCACGCGCTACTGGCGAAGCCGTCCGATTTCCCGGCGTTCGATCCGGAGCCGGCGACCGATACCGTGGCCAACACGTGGAGCGATAGCGTCCGCGAGCAGGTTCGTCGGGCCCTCGCGTCGCTGGACAAGGCATCTGAGGTCTCCGAAGCGGTGCATGGCGAGATCGAGGCGGTGCATGGCCTGGCGTCCACACTGGACAAACATATCGCCGAACTCTCGAAAGCAGGGAAGGGCGCGATACTGACCCGTACCCATGGCGACTTCCACCTGGGCCAGATCCTCGTGGTCCAGGACGATGCATACATCATCGATTTCGAAGGCGAGCCGGCGCGACCGCTCGAGGAGCGTCGCGGTAAGCACACGGCGCTTCGCGATGTCGCCGGTTTCCTGCGCTCGCTGCATTACGCCGCAGCGATGGCGCGCCGCGGTGAAGATGGCCTGGCACCGGTGGAAGACGAAGGTTTCGGCGAGTATCTCGCCCGCTTCCGCGAACGTTCCTCGAAGGTCTTCCTCGAAGCCTACCGCAGCGTGCTCGATGCCGCGCCGGTTCGTTGGGTGGACGCCAAGGCATTCGTGCCGCTGCTCGAACTCTTCATCATCGAAAAGGCCGCTTACGAGGTCAGCTACGAGGCCGCGAACCGACCCGCGTGGCTTGACGTCCCGTTACGCGGCCTGCTCCATGCCGCCCGCGGCGATACCGCCGCCGAACTGAAGGAGGGTACGTGACTGACGCACGTAGCTACGGACTGAACGACGCCGCTGGAGTCGCCGCGCTGGTGGAGGGTCGCCACGGCGATCCGTTCGCTTTGCTGGGCCCACACACAGTCGACGGTCGGCGTGTCGTGCGCACCTTGCAGCCCGGTGCCCTGGGCGTGGAACTGATCGACCCGTCGGGCCGACCGGTTGCCGAATTACGGCGGGTTCACGACGACGGGCTGTTCGCTGGCGTCGCCCCCGACGAGGCTGTATATCGTCTACGCGTGCGGTGGCCGGGCGCGAGCCACGATACGCACGATCCTTATGCGTTCGGCACGTTGCTGTCCGATGAGGATCTGGGCCGGATGGCCGACGGTACGCATGTCGAGCTCTTTCGTGTCCTCGGCGCACACCCGATCACGCTCGACGGCGTACATGGCGTGCGTTTCGCCGTGTGGGCTCCCAATGCAAAACGGGTCAGCGTCGTCGGTGACTTCGACAGTTGGGACGGTCGCCGGCATCCGATGCGCAAGCGCGTTCCCTCGGGCGTCTGGGAGCTTTTCGTGCCCGGCCTGCTCGCCGGCGCGCGCTACAAATACGAGATCTGGGGTGCGGACGGCTCGCTGACGCAGCGTGCGGACCCTGTCGCGCTCGCTGCGGAGCTGCCGCCGTCCACGGCATCCATCGTGGCCGATCCGACCGCCTTTCATTGGACGGACGGCGAGTGGTTGCGCAAGCGCGGCGCGCTGCACCACGCGGGATCACCGTTGTCGATCTACGAACTGCACGCCGGCTCCTGGCTGCGTGGCAAGGACAACGACGAGCTGCACTGGGACGAGATTGGCGAGCGCCTCATTCCGTATGTCTCGGGTATGGGCTTCACCCATATCGAGCTGCTGCCGATTTCGGAGCATCCGTTTGGCGGTTCGTGGGGTTACCAGCCGTTGGGCCAGTTCGCTCCCACGTCGCGATTCGGCACGCCGGAAGCCTTTGCGCGCTTCGTCGACCGTTGTCACGAAGCGGGCGTCGGCGTCATCGTCGACTGGGTTCCTGCGCACTTCCCGACGGACATTCACGGACTGGCGCATTTCGACGGCACGCCTTTGTACGAGCACGCGGATCCGCGCGAAGGATTTCATCAGGACTGGAACACCCTGATCTTCAATCTCGGCCGCAACGAGGTGTCGGGATTCCTGGTCGCCAGCGCGCTCGCGTGGCTGGAACGCTTCCATGTCGATGGTCTTCGTGTCGATGCGGTCGCCTCCATGCTTTACCGCGATTACAGCCGCAAGCACGGCGAGTGGGTGCCGAATAAATACGGCGGCCGCGAGAACCTGGAGTCGATTGATTTCCTGCGCCGGGTGAATCAGCTCGTCGCCGAGCGCCATCCGGACTGCATGACAATCGCCGAGGAATCCACGGCCTGGCCGGGTGTGACCCAGCCGGTGGACCAGGGCGGGCTCGGTTTCACCTTCAAGTGGAACATGGGCTGGATGCACGACTCACTCGATTACATGACCCACGATCCGATCCACCGTCGCTGGCACCATGGCGAGATGACCTTCAGCATGGTCTACGCGTACTCGGAGAAATTCGTGCTGCCGCTGTCGCATGACGAAGTGGTGCATGGCAAACGCTCGCTGCTGGGTCGCATGCCGGGTGACGAGTGGCAGAAATTCGCCAACCTGCGCGCTTACTACGGTTTCATGTGGGGCCACCCCGGCAAGAAGCTGCTGTTCACCGGTGGCGAAATTGCTCAGCCGCGCGAGTGGAACCACGATGCGCAGATCGCCTGGGAACTACTCGACCATCCCCTGCACCTGGGTGTGCAGAAGCTGGTCCGTGACCTCAACCACCTGTATGCCGCCACGCCGGCCCTGCACGTCTCGGATTCGGACCCCCACGGTTTCCGCTGGGTCATCGGCGACGGCGCGGAGCAGAGTGTCTTCGCCTGGTTGCGCATGACCGAGGGCGGGCGCACCGTCCTGGTGGTGAGCAACATGACCCCGACGCCAAGGCATGGCTTCCGCGTGGGCGTGCCCGAAGGTGGCCGCTGGCGTGAGGCGCTGAACTCCGACGCCGCCGAGTACGGCGGTTCGGGTGTCGGTAATGAGGGCGAGCGCCACACGCAGGCCGTACCTGCCCACGCCTTCGAACAGTCGCTCGTGCTCAGCCTGCCGCCGCTGTCCACGGTCATGTTCGTGGCCGACTGACGAGGATATCGATGCCTGCACTACCCGAACGCATGCAGTCCGGCTCGCCGTATCCCCTGGGTGCGACCTGCGACGGCATGGGTACCAATTTCGCGGTTTTCTCCGCCCACGCGGAGCGCATCGAACTGTGCCTGTTCGACCCCTCGGGCAAGCGCGAGATAGCGCGATACGACCTGCCGGAGTGCACCGATGAAACCTGGCACGGTTACCTGCCGCGGGTGCGTGGGGGAACGCTGTACGGGTTTCGTGCCTATGGGCCGTACCAGCCGGAAGAAGGGCACCGGTTCAATCCGAACAAGCTGTTGCTCGATCCGTACGCGCGCCTGCTCCACGGGCAGGTGCGCTGGTCGGATGCCCTGCATGGCTATCGCGTGTCGTCGCCGCGCGCTGATCTTTCCTTCGATCGGCGCGACAGCGCTGCCGCCATGCCGAAAGCCGTCGTCGTCGACGAGCCGATGCACTGGACCGGTGGCAACCGGCCGCATACGCCGTGGAACGAGACGATCATCTACGAGACGCACCTGCGTGGATTCACGCGCACGCTCAAACGAATCCGTCAGAATGAGCGCGGCACCTTCATTGCGCTGGCCGATCCTTACGTCATCGACTACCTGGTGAAGCTGGGGATCACGGCGGTGGAACTCCTGCCTGTGCATGCCTTCGTGCAGGATCGCCGCCTCACCGAGATGAAGCTGCGCAACTACTGGGGCTACAACACGCTGGCCTTTTTCGCCCCGGAACCGGGCTACATGGCCGAAGGTGCCCTCAACGAGATACGCGCCGCGGTGCAGGCACTCCACGCTGCCGGCATCGAGGTGATCCTCGACGTGGTTTACAACCACACCTGCGAGGGCAGCGAGCTGGGTACGACGATGTCGTTCCGCGGCCTGGACAACAAGAGCTACTACCGGCTGATGCCGGATAACCCCCGTTACTGCATCAACGATACGGGCACCGGCAACACAGTCAATACGGCCCACCCCCGGGTGATCCAGCTGGTGATGGATTCCTTGCGCTACTGGGTGCAGACCTTCCATATCGACGGCTTCCGTTTCGACCTCGGCGTCAGCCTGGGGCGCGAAGAACACGGCTTCGATCCCTGTTGCGGCCTGTTCGATGCCATGCGACAGGATCCCGTGCTGGCTAACGTGAAACTGATCTCGGAACCGTGGGACATCGGACCCGGAGGCTACCAGCTGGGTAATCATCCTCCCGGCTTCGCCGAATGGAACGGACAGTTCCGCGACGATATACGCAAGTTCTGGAAAGGCGATTCGAATATGCGTGGCGTCCTTGCCGGCCGGCTACAGGCCTCTGGCGAACTGTTCGATCACCAGCGGCGAAAACCCTGGGCCTCGGTGAATTTCATCACCGCCCACGATGGCTTCACACTGGAAGACCTGGTCAGCTACAACGACAAGCACAACGATGCCAACGGCGAAGAGAATCGCGACGGCGGCAACGACAACGAGAGCTATAACCACGGTGTCGAAGGCCCCACCGACGATCCCGCCATCACGGTGCAGCGCGATCGCGTCAAGCGCGCGATGTTGGCGACGATGTTTTTCTCGCATGGCACGCCCATGCTTCTTGGTGGGGACGAGTTCGGACGTACGCAGCAGGGCAACAACAATGCCTATTGCCAGGACAACGAACTGTCCTGGTACGACTGGAAGCTGGCCACATCGGAGGCGGGCAGGGAGCTGACCGATTTCGTGGCCCGGCTCTCCCGATTGCGCGAGCAGCATCCCACCCTGCGTGCCGCGCATTTTCTCCGGGGCGACACCGAAGTCGCGCCGGGCATGCGCGAGGTCGCCTGGTTCGACGAGAGCGGGGCGGAAATGACCCAGGCCACCTGGGGTTATACAGAAGGTCGTTTGCTCGCGTTGCGCCGCGCCCAGGCTTACGGCGAAAAGCGCGCCGACGTCACGCTCGTACTCATGAATGCCACTCCGGAAACTCACGTGTTTCACTTACCCGAGCCCATGGCTAACTGGCGCATGCGCTGCAATAGCGCCTCTCCCGCGGCGACCGAGGTGGCCTGGACGGACACGACCATCGCGGTCGCGGGACATAGCGTCATCCTGCTCGGCGCAATCGTCCGGACGGAGCCGGTATGACCGCCCGCTACGTGCATGCGATGCCCTACGGTGCCAAGGCGCTGGGGGATGGAAACACGCGCTTCCGGCTATGGGCGCCCGATCTGGAAGCGGTGTCCCTTGAGTGCGATACAGGGCATACCGCAACGATGCGATCGCTCGACGATGGCTGGTTCGAATGCATCTGTCCCGCCGAAGTCGGCGTCGGCTACCGCTTTCGCATCAACGATTCGCTGGCGGTGCCGGATCCGGCATCGCGTCGGCAGCGCGGCGGCGATGTCCATGGCTATAGCGTGGTCACCGATCCGCTTGCCTTTGAATGGCGCAACACGGCGTGGAATGGACGCCCCTGGCGCGAGGCCGTGGTCTATGAACTTCACGTGGGCGTTCTTGGCGGCTTCCACGGCGTCGAGATGATTCTTCCCCATCTCGCATCACTGGGCGTTACCGCCATCGAGCTCATGCCGATCGCCCAGTTTCCGGGTGAGCGCAACTGGGGGTACGACGGCGTGCTCCCCTATGCGCCAGCCGACGCATACGGTTCCCCGGAAGACCTCAAGGCGATGATCGACACCGCTCACGATCTCGGGTTGATGGTTTTTCTCGACGTCGTCTACAACCACTTTGGCCCCGATGGCAACTACCTCGGCGCGTATGCGTCGCGGTTCTTCGACGAAGGGGTGCACACCCCGTGGGGTGCTGCGATTGGTGTTTCGTCGCCGCAGGTCGGCGACTATTTCGTGCATAACGCGCTCTACTGGCTCCAGGAGTTCCGTTTCGACGGACTGCGTTTCGACGCGGTCCACGCGATCGGCAACCCTGGCTGGCTCGCCTCGCTGGCGAGTCGCGTCCACGCAGCCGTCGGGCCGGATCGCCACGTGCACCTGATCCTGGAGAACGAGGCAAACCAGGCGAACCTGCTTGGCCGTGGGCGTTTCGATGCCCAGTGGAACGACGACTTCCACAATGCACTGCATGTCTTGCTCACCGGCGAGGGTGAAGGCTATTACGCGCACTACCAGTCGCCGATGGACAAGCTCTTGCGCACGCTTCGCGAGGGCTTTGCCTACCAGGGCGAAATGATGGGCTCACGCCGTCGCGGCGAGCCGAGTGGGCACCTGGCGCCATCGCGCTTCGTCAATTTCCTGCAGAACCACGACCAGGTCGGCAATCGGGCTTTTGGCGATCGCCTGACCACCCTGATCGACAAGGAAACGATGGAAGCGGTGCTGACCCTGCTCCTGCTTGCGCCGTTCGTGCCCATGCTTTTCATGGGTGAGGAGTGGGCCAGCCGCACGCCCTTCCTGTACTTCACCGATTTCGCCGATGACGAGTTACGCGACGCCGTGCGCGACGGGCGCCGCAAGGAATTCGCCGAGTTCACCAGCTTTGGTGGCGAGGAAATTCCCGACCCGGGCGACTACGACACATTCACTGCGTCGATTCCGGAGCGTGACATCAACGACGGCGAGCATCGCCGCCTGTTCATTCGTGACTTGATCGCGCTACGCCACAAGTACGTCGCATCCTACATCGACGATGCGCGCAGCCTTGGTGCCGAGCCGCTCGGTGAGCGTGCCTTCCGGGTGTCTTGGTCGCTCGGCGGCCAGGCGCTCACCCTGTTCGTCAACGTCGGTGACACCGACGTCACCGTGGCGCATCCAGTATCGCCCTCGGCGGCGTGGCTGCACGGTGATGCCGCCGACATTGCCTCTGTATCGCGCGGCCTGCTTCCTGCACGTCGCACGCTTGCCTGCCTGGAGTCCTGAGCCGTGAACGCCCCCCTCGACGATCGTCTCGCCCTGCTCGCAGAACAAGCCGGCGTGGACGTGTATTGGCGCGACGCGCTGGATCGTCCGCAGTCCACTCCCGCCGACACCTTGCGCGCTGTACTTCGTGCCCTGGATCTTCCCGCCGATAGCACCGACGACGTCGAAGCAAGCCTGCAGCGGATCGAGCAGGAACGCAGCGGTCGCCAGCCGCCGCGACTGGTGACGGCGGATGCCGGCGACGCATTTGCGTTGCCCACAGCGCCACGCGGCCGTGCGTGGAAGTTGCTCGCCGACGACGGCACGCTGATCAGCGAAGGCGACCTGCCTTCCGGCGAGGGCCAGTTTGCCTCGCCCGCCATCCCCGGCTATTACACGCTGTTCCTCGGCGACGACGAAGTCACGGTTGCCGTCGCACCGCCGCGTACCTTTGGCATCGGCGATATCGCCCGCGCTGGTAATGTCGCCGGCGCACGCCGCCCGTGGGGTATGGCAGTGCAGATGTCCGGGCTGCGTCGCCCGAACGACGGTGGCATCGGAGACTTCACGGCTCTCGAAGCCTGCGCGAAAGCGGCGGCGGAGAAGGGCGCGGATGCGCTCGCGATCAGTCCGTTGCACGCACTGTTCGCCGCCGCTCCGGAACGCTACAGCCCGTATGCCCCGTCGAGCCGCCTGTTCCTCAACGGCCTCTATATCGACCCGGTGCGGACGAGTGGCGAGCAGACCGTGCGCGCCGTGATCGATACGCACAACCTGCGCCAGGAGCTCGCCGAGCTGGAATGGCTCGAGCTGATCGACTGGCCGCGCGCCGCTCGGGCGCGCATGACGATCCTGCGATCCCTGTTCGAATCGGCCTCCGTGGATCTCGCCCACTCGGAGCGGTTCGGTGCCTTCCGCCGCGCTCAAGGGGAGCCCCTCGAGCGGCATGCGCGGTTCGAAGCGCTGCATGCCGACTTCAGCGCACATGGGCGTCCCGGTGGCTGGCAGGGCTGGCCGGCCGCGTTCCATGACCCTTCCAGTCGCGAGGTGGCTTCGTTCGCCCGTGAACATTCGCGCGAGGTCGGCTTCCATGCATGGTTGCAATGGCTGGCGACGCAGGGGCTCGAAGGTGCGCAGAAAGCAGCCCGTGATGCTGGCATGGCCATCGGCCTCGTGGCGGACCTCGCCGTCGGTGCTGACGCAGGTGGTAGTCATGCCTGGGCCCATCAGGCCGAGATGCTCCGCGGCCTTTCCGTCGGCGCGCCGCCGGACGCGCTCAACCGCCTCGGCCAGGACTGGGGCCTCACGACGTTCTCGCCGCGCGGCCTTCGTGACACCGGGTTCAAGGGATTCATCGGCATGTTACGCGCGGCGCTCGCGCATTCCGGCGGCGTGCGCATCGACCACGTGCTCGGGCTGAAGCGCCTGTGGATGGTGCCGCACGGCGCCGGTGCGACCGAGGGTGCCTATGTCCGCTACCCGATGACCGACATGCTGCGCCTCATCGCGCTCGAGTCGCATCTGCACCGTGCCATCGTGATTGGTGAGGATCTTGGTACCGTGCCGGCTGACTTCCGCCAGGCCATCGGTGACAAGGGTGTACTCGGCATTCGCGTGCTGTGGTTCGAGCGTGCGGCGGATGGCGGTTTCGTCTCGCCACGCGAGTGGTCGGACAAGGCCATGGCGACGACCAGCACGCACGATGTACCGACGGTCGCCGGATGGTGGGGTGCTCGTGACGTGGAGTGGCGAAAGAAAACCGGCCTCGACGATCCCGCCGTGGACGAAAGCGCGGAACGCGAACGTGACCGTATCCTCCTGTGGCGCGCCTTGTGCGCTTCCGGTTCGGCGTTCAACGAGGACGCCCCGCCGGCGCCGGACGACATCTCGCCCGTCGTCGTTGCTGCCGCCAGGCATGTCGCACAGGCACCGGCTCCGCTGGCGATTTATCCGGTGGAAGACATCCTCGGACTGCACGAGCAGCCGAACCTGCCCGGTCCCACCGACGCGATCCATCCGAACTGGCGCCGTCGCATGCCCGACACGTCGTCGCGCCTGTTCGACGGGCCGATCGCCCATGCGGTCTGCGACGCGATCGACAAGACACGGAATCGTACGTGAGCCCGCCGCGCGCCCTTGCGCGCCTGCAGTTCCATGCGGGCTTCACGCTCGACGACGCGGTGCCGGTCGTCGGCTATTACGCGCGCCTCGGGGTGAGTCATCTCTATGCTTCGCCGATCCTTCGCGCGCGTGCAGGTTCTACACACGGCTACGACGTGGTCGACTGCCACGAGGTCAATCCCGAGCTGGGCGGTGAGGAGGCGCTGCGCCGTCTCGTCGCCGAGCTACGCAAACACGGCATGAGTCTTGTCCTCGACATCGTGCCGAACCACATGGGCGTCGGTACGCAGAACGCCTGGTGGATGGACGTGCTGCGTCACGGCCGCGAAAGCCGCTACGCGAATTATTTCGATATCGACTGGCAGGCGCCGGATCCCTTGTTGCGCAGCCGTGTCCTGTTGCCGATCCTCGGCGCGGGGTACGACGAGACGTTGCGCGAAGGTCATCTTCGCCTGGCCCGGCGCAAGGACCAATGGGTCCTGCGACTCTACGACGACTACCTGCCGCTGTCGCCGGCGTCCGTTGCCGGCTTGGGCGGCGATGCCGTCGCGAGTCATGATCCGGAAACCGCCGAGGGCAGGGCGGCCCTCCATGCATTGATCGAACGGCAGCACTACCGCCTCGCGTTCTGGAAGCTGGCCAGTGACATGGTCAACTACCGGCGCTTCTTCGACATCAACGAGCTTGCCGGCCTGCGCATCGAGCGGACGGCGGTGTTCGAGGACACGCACAAAACGATCTTCCGCCTGTACGCGGAAGGCCTGATCGACGGACTCCGATGCGATCATGTCGACGGCCTTGCGGACCCGCGCCGTTACTGCCGGCAGTTGCGTCACCGGCTGGACAAACTGCGCCTGCAACGTCCGGCCGGCGCGCCGCGCGACGGCGCCTATCTCGTCGTTGAAAAAATCCTGGCGGAAGACGAATCGCTCCGGCTGGACTGGCGCACGGACGGCACCACGGGTTACGAGTTCATGGACCAGGTCTCTGCCGTTCTACACGACGGTGCAGGCGAGGCGCCCCTGACCGAACTCTGGCGCAAGCTCACCGGCGAGTCCGCCGACTTTGCCACGCAGGCCGTCCGCGCGCGGCGACAGATCCTCGTCGACAGTTTCGAGGCCGAGCTTGACCGGACGGCGCGTGCGCTGTTCGCCTCGGCACGTGCGGATGTCGCCACGCGCGATGTTTCCCTGGCGGCGATCCGTCGGGTGCTGGTCGAGTTGCTCGTGCACTTCCCGGTCTATCGCACCTATGCCGGTGGAGCAGGGCGCGACGCGTATGACGAAGCGATCTTTGCGCGTGCGGTCGAGGGTGCGTTGCGCACCATCCGCATGGAGGACGCGGATCTGCTGCATCTGGTCGCGCTCTGGTTAGGGGGCATCGCGCCACGCAGCCTTCCGCCGGGCCCGGTACGACGCGCCCGAGAGCGCGCGATCGCCATTTTCCAGCAGGCGACCTCGCCGGTGGCGGCCAAGGCGGTGGAAGATACAGCCGGCTACCGCTATGGACGCCTGCTCTCGCGCAACGAGGTCGGCGTCGATGCGGCGCAGTTGTCGATGACGCCCGAAGCCTTTCACGCGCGCTGCGTGGACAGGGCGGCCACGTTGCCGCACAACCTGCTTGCTACGGCGACGCACGATCACAAGCGCGGCGAAGATTTGCGTGCGCGTCTTGCCGTGCTCTCCGAAGTCGCCGAGCGCTGGGTGATCACGGTCGAACGCTGGCGGGTCCGCCACGCCGATCTTCGTCAACGGGCCGACGGACGCATGGCGCCCTCGGCAGGCGACGAGCTGATGCTTTACCAGATGCTGGTCGGCGCCTGGCCGCTGCATCTGGCTCCCGACGATGTCGACGGCCTCGAGCTGTTCGCCACGCGCATCGCCGCCTGGCAGCGCAAGGCGTTACGCGAAGCCAAGCGCTGGACGCGCTGGACCTCGCCGAACGAACCGTATGAGGACGCCTGCGAGGACTTCCTTCGCGCGGTGCTGTCCGGGGAGGCGGCTGTCGAGCTGGCCGCGTTCGCCGGATACATCGCGACACCCGGCGCGGCCAATGGACTGGCCCAGACCGTACTGCGTCTGACGACACCGGGCGTCCCCGACCTCTACCAGGGTACCGACTACTGGGATTTCAGCCTCGTCGACCCGGACAACCGGCGCCCGGTGGATTTCCCGGCACGGGCGGCGTCCCTCGACAGGGCGCCTGCGCCCCGGGACGCCCTTGCGCAGTGGCGCGACGGGACGGTCAAGCAGGCCGTCATCGCTCGCCTGCTCTGGGCCCGGCGTGAACACCCGGAGCTGTTTGCCCGGGGTAACTATCGCCCGCTGGCGGTCGACGGTCCGGCGGCGGAGCACGTGATCGCTTTCCTGCGCGAATACCGCGGGCAGCGTCTTGTCGTGGTGGTGGCCAGGCATACGGCGCCCTGGCTGGCCGGCATGTCGGCTCCCTCGATTCCTGTCGAGCACTGGGCGGGAACACGGGTAGCCCTACCGGCGGGGCGCTGGACCGGGCTGTTGGCGGAAGGCGAGCGGCAGGGCGGGGAAGTTGAAGCCTCCGCGCTGTTCGGCGAGCTGCCCGTGGCGGCGTGGCTATCGCACGGCGCCTGAGTATTACCGGAGGCCTATCGCCTCAGCCGCCGAGGGAGCGGACCAGTTCGATGTACTGGTGCATCGCGGTCTCCCTGGGCGTGCCGGCCAGCTTTGCCCAGGCCTCGTACTTCGCCGTACCGACAAAGTCGAAGAAGCCGGGCTTCTCGCCGTGGAAGTCGCCCTCGGAGCCCTGCTTGTAGAGGGCATAGATACGCAAAAGGGTGTCGTTGTCCGGTCGGTGGCCGAGGCGGGTTATATCCAGGGAAGCCTGCTCGAACTGGCTCTGGAGGTCGTCGGACATGGAGCTGGTAACCCGCGGGTGTGAAACGATGGGGGCTTGTAGCACGCGTATGTGAAAGCTGTCCATGGGACCAATTCGCCCGTCGCGACGGGATATCATGGTGGTTTCGTGAGAGAGCTATCCCATGCCCCATTCGGCTGCCGCCCCTGTCCTGACCATCGACGGCCCTTCGGGTTCCGGCAAGGGCACCATCAGCCGCCTGGTCGCCGAGAAGCTTGGCTGGCACCTGCTCGATTCCGGCGCCCTGTACCGGGCCGTGGGCTACGCGGCGGCCGAGGAGGGCATCGACCTGTCCGATGTCGATGCCGTTACCCGCTGCGCGCAAACCGTGAAGATCCGCTTCAAGGCCAGTCCCGATCACAGTGAGACGCACATCCTGGTCAATGGGCACGACGCCACCGACGAGCTCCGTACGGAGACCGCCGGCGCCGCCGCCTCGGCCATCGCGGTGATTCCCTCGGTACGCCAGGCCTTGGTAGACATGCAACTCGGCTTCCGTAAGGGCCCTGGCCTGGTTGCGGATGGTCGTGACATGGGTACGGTGATTTTCCCCGACGCCGCCCACAAGGTATTCCTGACCGCCAGCGCCTCCGAACGCGCGAAAAGACGCTATAAGCAGTTGAAGGATAAGGGGCTGAGCGTTACACTTGCAGGCCTTCAGCGAGAAATCGAGGCGCGCGACGAGCGGGACGCGTCGCGCCCCGTCGCCCCGTTGAAGCCCGCCGAAGGCGCTGTGGTCATCGATACCACCGGCATGCCTATCGAGGTGGTGGTGGCAAAAGTATTCGCCGTGGTGCGTCCGTAAGGGGCATCCGGCACAACGCTCGCGCAGTGTGCGCGGGTTCTTGGCAACGGCACGGGGCGGTCCCATCCGGGATCGCTCAATGTGCCCACAACCGGTGGGTCCCCTGTCCGCACGCGTTAAAGAATGTACGCAGGCGCCGGGTACGACCTTTCATAACCCTGGAATCAACATGACTGAAAGTTTTGCCGAACTGTTTGAACAGAGCCAGCAGGCTATTTCCAAGCTGAAGCCCGGCTCCATCGTCACCGGTATCGTTGTGGAAATCCGCAACGACGTGGTGGTGATCAACGCCGGCCTGAAGAGCGAAGGCATCGTCCCCATCGAGCAGTTCCGGGACGAGTCTGGCGCGCTGGAAGTAGAAGTGGGCGACGAGGTCAAGGTCGCGCTCGACGCGCTCGAAGACGGCTTCGGCGAGACCAAGCTCTCCCGTGAGAAGGCCAAGCGGTCGATGGTGTGGGACGACCTCGAGCAGGCGTTCGACAAGGAAGAGACCATCACCGGCAAGATCTCCGGCAAGGTCAAGGGCGGCTTCACGGTCGACATCAAGGACGTCCGCGCATTCCTGCCGGGCTCCCTGGTCGACGTGCGTCCGGTCCGTGATCCGGTCTACCTCGAGGGCAAGGACCTCGAGTTCAAGATCATCAAGCTCGATCGCAAGCGCAACAACGTCGTCGTCAGCCGCCGCGCGGTTGTCGAGACCGAGTTCTCGGAAGAGCGCGAGAAGCTGCTCGAGCGCCTGACGGAAGGTGCAGTCGTGAAGGGTGTGGTCAAGAACCTCACCGATTACGGCGCATTCGTCGACCTCGGCGGCATCGATGGCCTGCTGCACATCACCGACATGGCGTGGAAGCGCGTGCGTCACCCGTCCGAAGTCGTCAACGTCGGCGACGAGCTGGACGTCCGCGTGCTGAAGTACGACCGCGAGCGCAACCGCGTTTCGCTCGGCATCAAGCAGCTCGGCGATGACCCGTGGGTCGCTATCGCCCGCCGCTACCCGGTCGGCAGCCGTCTGTTCGGCAAGGTCTCCAACGTGACCGACTACGGTTGCTTCGTCGAGATCGAGCCGGGCGTCGAAGGCCTCGTGCACGTGTCGGAAATGGATTGGACCAACAAGAACGTCAACCCGGCCAAGGTTGTTCAGGTCGGGGACGAGACGGAAGTCATGGTCCTCGACGTGGATGAAGAGCGTCGTCGTATCTCCCTCGGTATCAAGCAGACCCGCTCGAACCCGTGGGAAGCGTTCGCCGCCATGCACAAGAAGGGCGACAAGGTTTCCGGTCAGATCAAGTCGATCACCGATTTCGGTATCTTCATCGGTCTGGACGGCGGCATCGACGGTCTCGTCCACCTGTCCGACATCTCGTGGCAGGCCTCGGGTGAAGACCTCGTCCGCAACTTCAAGAAGGGCGACGAAGTCGAAGCCGTGGTTCTTGCAGTTGACCCGGAGCGTGAGCGCATTTCCCTCGGCATCAAGCAGATGGAGCAGGATCCGTTCGGTCAGTTCATGGCCACGAATCCGCGCGGCACGATCCTCAACGGCACCGTCCGTGAAGTCGACGCCAAGGGTGCGACCATCGACCTCGGTGAAGGCGTCGAGGGCTACATCCGTGCGAACGACATCGCCAAGGAACGCGTCGACGACGCTACGCAGTACCTGAAGGTTGGCGACGCCGTCGAGGCGAAGTTCACCGGTATGGACCGCAAGGGTCGTCAGCTGCAGTTGTCCATCCGTGCCAAGGACGAGGAAGACGTGGCTGATGCCATGTCCGACTACGCCTCGGCTGCTGGTGGCACGACCAAGCTCGGCGCTCTCCTCAAAGAGCAGATGAACAAGGCCGACTAACCGTCGGGCGAGGGGCGGTTCGCCGCCCCTCGCTATATGTGCAGAAAAACAGGGGACCCATGACAAAGTCGGAATTGATCGAGGCGCTGGCGCGGCGCCAGACCCACCTTGCCTTCAGCGATGTGGAACTAGCCGTCAAGAGCGTGCTCGAACAGATGAGCCAGGCCCTTTCCACGGGCGAGCGCATCGAGATTCGTGGGTTCGGAAGCTTTGCGCTGCACTTCCGTCCGCCGCGCATGGGGCGCAACCCCAAGACCGGCGAGGCGGTTGCCCTGCCGGGCAAGCACGTACCCCATTTCAAACCTGGCAAGGAACTACGCGAACGCGTAAACCTGGCCGAGGAAGACGCCGCGCTTTGACGCGGCGTTTTTTTTGCTGATGAGCCCGGCCATGCCGGGCTTTTTCTGTTGTGGGAGCCGATTCATCGGCGATCCGCGGCAACGGGCCAGACCGACGCAACCTTCGGCCTTGCCACAAGCACCTATCGCCGATGAATCGGCTCCCACATAGAGCGAAATCGGATGCGTTCGGCGAACCTGTATGGATCGCCAACCGCGGCGCACCATCGTATTCAGGATTCGGGTACAGTCACGCCTATGCGCCTAATTACCATCCTCTTTCTCCTGTTGTTCGTCGCCGCCGGCATCGTGTTCGGGGCGCTGAACGCCGACCTTGTTCCGTTCGATCTTGGCTTTGCCCGACTGTCGCTGCCCAAGGGTGGCGCGATGCTCGCGGCGGTCCTGGTGGGCTGGGTTCTGGGCGGCATCACTGCCTGGCTCGGCACGTCCTTCGCCCAACGGCGCCGGCGCCGTGGCGAGCGCAGCGATCGCAAGGTAGCCAACGCGACGACCGCATGAATCCGATCTGGTTGCTGGCGCTCGTACCCCCCCTGGCCTTTGCCTGTGGCTGGTGGTTAGCCCGCCGCACGCACACACGGCGTTCCGGCGAACGGGTCAACGCGCTTTCGTCCGACTATTTCCGTGGCCTCAACTATCTCCTCAACGAGGAGCAGGACAAGGCACTGGAGGTTTTCCTTCGCCTGGCCGAATACAACCGCGATACGGTGGAAACCCACCTGGCGCTGGGCAACCTGTTTCGTAAGCGCGGTGAAGTGGACCGGGCCATTCGGCTGCACCAGCATCTGGTGTCGCGCCAGGGCCTGTCGGATGAAATGAAGACGGTCGCCTTGCTCGAGCTCGGCGAGGACTACATGCGCGCGGGCTTGCTCGACCGCGCGGAGACCCTGTTCTCCGACCTCGTGGCCATGGACGCGCTGGCGCCTTCGGCGTTACGCCATCTGATTTCGATCTACCAGCATGAGCGCGAATGGCATAAGGCCATCGATCATGCACGCCGCCTCGAGGCCATGAACAGCGAAGACGAGTCGCCGATGATCGCGCAGTTCTATTGCGAGCTGGCCGAGCAATCGCGACAGCACGGGGCTCGCACCGAGGCGCGCGATTACGTCAGCGAAGCGTTTGCGTGCCAGCAGGATTGTGTTCGCGCACACATGATCGCGGGCCGCCTCTCGGCCGAAGACGACGACATGGTGGCTGCCATCGATTCTTATGAAGCCGCGATCGCCGCCGACATCGCTTTCGTGCCGGAGATACTGCCGCCGCTGCTCAACTGCTATGCGCGGTCGCAGCAGATGGATCGCGCGGAGTCGTTCCTGCGCGAGATCATGGAGCGTTATCACGGTATCTCGCCCGTGCTTGCCCTGACCCGGCTTTACGAGGGCAGGGATGGTGAGCGTACGGCCATCGACTTCCTGACGGGCCAGCTGCGCAAGCGGCCGTCGGTGCGTGGTCTGATGGCGCTTATCGACGCCACGATGGATAAGGTGTCCGGCGAGGCGCGGGAAAATTACCTGATCCTGCGCGATCTCACCCGCAAGCTGCTCGAGGGGCAGGCCATGTATCGCTGCAGTCGATGCGGTTTCGGCGCCAAGGCTCACCATTGGCAATGCCCGAGCTGCAAGAACTGGGGCACGGTGCGGCCTATCCACGGCGTCGCCAACGAATGAGCCATGTGACGGCAAGTTTCCTGGCACTGATCGTCGGCACCGCCGTTCTGTCCTTCGTCGTTTCTTACGTCAGCGTGCGTGTGGCTATTGCCTACGCGAATCGCAAGGGCATGCTCGATGCCCCGGGGCGCCGCCGTTCGCACACCCTGCCTACGCCACGCGGTGGTGGCATCGGCATCGTGCTCGGGGTGCTTATCGGCGCCCCGTTCGCCATGCTGTTCTTTCCGGTCTCACCGGGCCCTGCGATCACCGGGACATTCAGCCTTGCGGTCATCGCCGTCGCCGCGATCGGCTGGCTGGACGACCACGGCTCGTTGCCCATCCGGCCCCGGCTCCTCATCCAGCTGGCAGCCACCCTGCTCATATGTCTGGCCGTCGCGGCGTATACCTCGACGCTTCTCTGGGCCGCCCCGCTGCTAGTGGCCGGTGTCTGGTGCATCAACCTCTACAACTTCATGGACGGCATCGACGGCCTGGCCGCCCAGCAGGCCATGTTCTTCGGCGCGGCCTACGCCGCGCTGGCCTGGTCCGCTGGTAGTCCGGCGCTCGCGGGCGCGGGGCTGGCATTGGCCGCAGCGGCAACCGGCTTCTGGTGCTTCAACCGGTCGCCGGCGAAGATTTTCATGGGCGATGTAGGTAGCGCCACGGTCGGCCTGATCGTTTTTGCCCTGACCGCCATGTTGTGGGCCTTTCGCACGAACTTGCTGTGGCCTGCACTGATTTTCTCGTCGTCCTTCGTCATCGACGCGACCTTGACGCTCCTCGTGCGAATGCTGCGCGGTGCGCGCTGGTACACTCCGCATCGCGAGCACCTGTATCAGTGGCTCGTGCGGCGAGGTACGTCGCACCGGAGGGTGGCCCTGGCCTACTTCTCGTGGAACGTGCTCGTCTGCGTTCCTGTCGCATGGATTGCGTTCCGCTGGCCGGCGGTGGCGCCCGTGTGTTTCGGGGCAACATACCTGCTGGGGGCAGCGGTCTGGCGTACTGGCAAGCAGTATTGCTTGCGTCGAAGGGAGCGACATGTTTCTGCGTAAGTTCATCGGCATCATCCATCCACGTACGGCGGTCGTCGCGCACGACCTCGCCATGGCGGCTTTCGCGTGGTGGATCGCCAAGACGCTGCGCTATGCGCTCATGCCCGACCTCGCGCCGGTCACCTATCTGCCGATGGAATTCCCCATCGTCCTGCTGGTGCAGGGCGCGGTCTTCAACTGGACCGGCCTCTACAAAGGCGTGTGGCGTTTCGCGAGCCTGCCAGACCTCTGGAACATCATCCGCGCGACGGTCATCGGCGCGCTGATCATCGGTCTTGCGATGGTCATGTATGCGCGCCTCGATGGTGTGCCCCGCTCGGTGCTTCTGGTCTACCCGGTCGTGCTGGTCGTGTTGCTCGGCCTTCCGCGCCTGAGCTACCGGTTCTGGAAAGACAGCCGGATCGACCTGTTCCAGTCGGCGCCGACCAAGCGCGTGCTCATCGTAGGCGCCGATCGCGCTGGCGAGGCGCTCTCGCGTGACCTTCGTCGTGACAGCCGCTACAGCGTCATTGGTTTCGTCGACGACAACATGGCCCTGCGTGGCGCACAGATCGGCGGCATCCCGGTGCTCGGCACGGTGGACCAGCTCGCCGAACTGTCCAAGGCGGTCGCGGTACAGATGCTGCTGATTGCCGTGCCCGGTGCCACGACCGCGCAGATGCGCCGCATCGTGGCCTTCTGCGAGAGCACCGGCCTGCCGTTCCGCACCGTGCCGCGCCTCGAAGACGTCGTGGCCGGGCGTGCGCAGTTCAACGAGATCAAGGAGGTCGCGATCGAAGACCTGCTCGGCCGTGACGCGGTGGAGCTCGACTGGACCGCGATCCGCGAAAACATCAGTGGTCGCCGCGTGCTGGTGACGGGTGGTGGTGGTTCGATCGGCTCCGAGCTCTGCCGTCAGGTGGCTCGCCTGGGTGCCAGCTCGCTGACCGTGGTCGAGATGTCCGAGTACAACCTTTACCGCATCGGTCAGGAGTTGACCTCGGCGTATCCCGAGCTGATTTTCAACGGCGTGCTCGCCGATGCCCGCGAGACGGTGGCGATCAACCGCCTCTTCGAGGAAACCCAGCCGCAGATCGTCTTCCACGCGTCAGCGTATAAGCACGTGCCGATGCTCCAGGGCCAGCTGCGCGAGGCGTTCCGCAACAATGTCATGGGCACGCGCGTCGTCGCCAACGCGGCGGTGCGCTGCGGCGTCGAATCCTTCGTGCTGATTTCCACCGACAAGGCCGTCAATCCCACCTCGGTGATGGGCGCGTGCAAGCGCATGGCTGAGATCTGGTGCCAGAATCTCGCCGCGCATACGCCTACACGTTTCATAACCGTTCGTTTCGGTAACGTGCTCGACTCCGCCGGTTCGGTGGTCCCGTTGTTCCGCCGGCAGATCCGCCAGGGCGGTCCATTGACGATCACCCATCCGGAGATTTCGCGTTACTTCATGACCATTCCCGAAGCCTGCCAGTTGATCCTGCAGGCGGCGAGCCTGGGCAAGGGTGGCGAGATTTTTGCGCTCGATATGGGCGACCCGGTCAAGATCCGCGACCTTGCCGAACAGATGATCCGTCTGGCTGGCAAGCGTCCCGGCTCCGATATCCAGATCGTCTACACCGGCCTGCGCTCGGGCGAGAAGCTGTTCGAGGAACTGTTCCACCCGTTGGAGAATTACACGAGCACCACCCACGCGAAGATCTTCCAGGCGCAGCATCGCCAGGTGTCGTGGGAAATGCTGCAGACCCAGTTGGCCCGCGCCGAAGAGGCGACGGCCACGTTCGATGAAGAGACCCTGCGTCGCTGCGTGTCGCAGCTGCTGCCTTCGTTCCGCTGGAGCGACGCTCAGTCCGACAACGTCGTGCCGCTACGCCGAAACGATAATGGAGACATCGCATCATGACCCAACCCCTGCGCAAGGTCGTATTTCCCGTCGCTGGCCTCGGTACGCGCTTCCTCCCGGCGACCAAGGTGGTAGCGAAGGAAATGCTGCCCGTGCTCGACCGTCCGCTCATCCAGTACGCCGTGGACGAGGCCGTCGACGCGGGTGCCGACACGCTGGTGTTCGTCACCAACCGCTATAAGCACGCCATCGCCGATTACTTCGACAAGGCGTACGAGCTGGAAGAGAAGCTGGCTGAAAAGAACAAGGAAGAGCTGCTGTCGATCCTGCGCGGCATCCTTCCGCGTCACGTGCGTTGCGTGTTCGTCACCCAGCCGGAGGCCCTCGGGCTCGGCGACGCCGTACTTCGTGCGGCGCCGGTGATCGGCGATGAGCGCTTTGGTGTCATGCTCCCGGACGACCTGATCTGGAACAAGGGCAAGGGCGCACTGCGCCAGATGGCCGAAGTGGCCGACAAGTACACCGCTGGCGTCATTGCCGTCGAGGAAGTGCCTGAGAAGGACACCGACAAGTACGGCATCGTCGACGCAAAGGAGACCCTGGACGATCGTACTTCGGTCATCACCCACATGGTCGAGAAGCCGAAGCCGGCCGACGCACCGTCGACGCTCGCCGTCGTGGGTCGCTACGTATTGCCGTGCGAGATCTTCAACTATCTGCGCAATACGCGCGAAGGCGCGGGTGGCGAAATCCAGCTGACCGACGCCATCGAAGACCTGCTGAAAGACCAGGGCAAGGTCCTTGCCTATCGCTTCGAAGGTACACGCTTCGATTGCGGCAACAAGGCGGGCCTGGTCCGCGCCACCATGGCGATGGCCCTGGAAGATCCCAAGCTGGCCCCGATCGTCCGCGAGTTCGCCAACAAGGCGTAACTTCCCAGGGTCAGGCCCGCTTCCTGTGGGAGCCGATTCATCGGCGGCTTCCACATTCCTTCTTTCACCGTACCGGAAGCGTCGGCAGAAACTTCGGCCGCCGGTACGCGTTGGCTTTTTGCTCGACACCATACGCGATTGCGATGAGCACGGGTTCGCTCCACTTCGCACTAAAGAACACCACTCCCACCGGAAGTTCGTGCGCGAAGTCGACCGGCAGGGTGATCGACGGGTAGCCCGAGATCGCCGCCGGTGCCGATACGCCGCCAACGGTCGGATCGCCGCTGACCACGTGATCGCCAAGCACCAGGTCGTTGACGAACGCCGGTCCCCAGCTGGGCGCAAGCAACGCATCCAGGTGATCCTTCGCCAGTGCTGCATCGATGCCTTCGGGACCGGCAAGACGCTGGTTGCGGTCGCGGATCTCGATGTACTTCGGATCGGTCAGATCGGCCTTCGCCTGCGCCTGCAGGAACAGCTCCTGGCCGAACCAGGGCATTTCCTTCGCGGCTTCCCGGTCGTTGAACGCGATCAGGTCGGCTAGCGTCTTCATCGGCTGGCCGGGGCGCCCGGCGAGGTAGGCGTTGATGTCGTGCTTGAATTCGTACAGCAGCACGTCGATCTCGTGCTCGCTCAGTTCCTTCAGATGCGGAATCTCAACCGGGTCGACGACGGTCGCGCCCTGGGCCTTGAGGATGGCGATGGTTTTTTCCAGCGCGCGATCCGCATTGGGTTCGATACCGCCCAGTTCGCGCACCACGCCGATGCGCTTGCCGCGCAGCGCATTCGGATCGAGGAACTTCGTGTAATCGGTAGCGTGCTTATCCGCGTCTTTGGTCGCTGGGTCGCTCGGGTCGCTGCCGGCGATGGCGCTGAGTACGGTTGCGGCGTCGGCCACGCTGCGAGCCATCGGGCCGGCGGTGTCCTGACTGTGCGAGATGGGGATGATGCCGGTGCGGCTGACCAGTCCGACCGTCGGCTTGATGCCGACGAGGCCGGTCATCGATGCAGGGCATATGATCGACCCGTCGGTCTCGCTACCGATCGCCACTGTGGCCAGGCCGGCGGCGACCGCCGAGCCGGAGCCGGCGCTCGAGCCGCACGCGTTGCGATCGAGCACGTAAGGATTGACCGTGAGACCACCGCGCCCGGTCCAGCCACTGGTGGCGTGGTTGCTGCGCATGTTGGCCCACTCGCTGAGGTTGGTCTTGCCGAGGATCACGGCGCCGGCCTTGCGCAGCTTTGCGGCAACGGCCGAGTCATGTGGTGCCGGCTTGCCCACCAGCGCGAGCGAGCCCGCGGTGGTCTGCATGCGGTCGCCGGTATCGATGTTGTCCTTGAGCAGGATGGGGATGCCGGCCAGCGAGCCGGCCTTGCCCACCTTACGCGCGATGGCCAGGGCATCGGGATTGATTTCGAGCACCGCGTTGACGGTGGGGCCCGCCTTGTCGATCGTCGCGATACGGGAGAGGAAGAGGGTAGTGAGGCCTTCCGGTGTCAGGGCGCCCGAGGCGTACGCCTGCCGAATCGTCGCAATGGATGCGAACGCATCGTCTTCGTTGGCGTCGCGTGCCTGCGCGACGCCGGTGGACAGTGTGGCGGCGAGCGCCAGCGTCAGTGCGGCCGGCCTGATCCATACATGCTGCATATGTCTTTTCCCCCTGGCGATGGTGTAACGGCTCCGTGCAATCTACCGCATACCCGTGCGTGGCTATACTGCACGGACGCCACGCCCGTGTACGTCATGCCGACGGGCTTCGCCAACGTAAGCCAGGGAGTGCTCCATGCGTCGTCTCTTCCGTCGGCTGGCCGTCACCGCCGCCGCGTTTTGCGCCATGCAGGCCATGGCCGCCGATACGCCTCCGGTGCCTGACACCCTCGTCCAGCGAATTGCCGCATGCACCAGTTGCCACGGCGAACATGGCGAAGGCGGCAGCAACGGGTTCAATCCGCGCCTCGCCGGAAAGCCGGCGGGCTACCTGCATCGACAGATGCAAGACTTTCAGCGTGGCCTGCGGCACTACCCGATCATGGAATACACCGTGGGCCCGCTTACGGATGCCTACATGCGGGAGATCGCCGAGTACTTCGCCGCGCAGGACGTGCCGTACGCACTACACGACGTGCCAGCGACCTCCGCGGCGGCAACAGCGCGCGGCGAGCAGTTGGCCACCAAGGGCGATCCTGCGCACGGCGTCCCCGCCTGCATGGCGTGCCACGGGCCTGACCTCACCGGAGTTCAGCCGGACATCCCCGGCCTGGTGGGTCTGCCTTACGACTACATCAGTGCGCAGTTGGGCTCATGGCGCACCAACACGCGCAACACCGTGGCGCCAGACTGCATGAAGACCATCGTGAGCCGCCTGAGCGACGCCGACATCAGCGCCGTGTCGGCATGGCTCGCCCAGCGGCCCGTTCCGGTGGACGCCCATGCGGAAGCCGAGGGCAGCCTCACTCCACCGCTTCGCTGCGGTGTGTTGGGAGGTGGCACATGAAGCGTCTTCGCCGTCTCATCGTCGCGCTCGTACTCATGGGCGGCGCGTGGAACGCCAGCGCGGACGATCTCGTCTCCCGCGGCCATTACCTCACGACTGCCGGCGACTGCGACTCTTGCCATACCGCAAGCAACGGCCAGTCGTTCGCGGGTGGTCATGTCGTGGCGACACCTTTCGGTGCGATCACAGCACCCAACCTGACGCCCGACCGCGAGACGGGTCTCGGCGGCTGGACCGCCGACGATTTCTATCGCGCCATGCATTCGGGTAAGGGGCACGACGGCACGTCGTTGTATCCGGCATTTCCGTTTACGTCCTACACGAAGGTCACGCGTGCGGACACCGATGCGATCTTCGCGTACCTCAAGACCCTCGCTCCGGTGAAGCTCGCCAACACCGAGCCCACCCTGCGCTGGCCTTACAGCATGCGTTCGCTGATGGCGTCCTGGCGGATGCTCTACTTCGACGAAGGCGAGTACCAGCCTGACCCGAAGCAATCGCCAGCATGGAACCGCGGTGCCTACCTCGTGCAGGGGCTGGGCCACTGCAACGAGTGCCATGCGCCTCGCAACACCTTTGGCGCCATGGTCACCGAACCCTTTCTTGCCGGTGGCCTGGTGCCGGTGCAGAACTGGTACGCGCCGGATCTTTCCATGGGCGCGAACGGTGGCCTGAGCGGTTGGAACGAAGCCAATGTCGTGGCGCTGCTGAAGACCGGCCGCTCACGAAAGGGCACGGCGTTCGGCCCCATGGCGGACGTGGTCATCCGCAGCACGCAGCACCTGGATGACAGCGACCTTGCCGCGATGGCGACGTACCTGAAATCCCTGCCCGAGCATGCACCCCCGCGCCAGCACGAATCCGCCGCCGATGCAGCCGACCTGGCGAAGACGGGGCAGAAGGTTTACGCAGTACAATGCGCAAGCTGCCATGCCGCCGATGGTCGCGGTAAAGGCGACGCTTATCCGCCGCTGGATGGAAATTCGTCTGTCGTCGAGCCCACCGGCATCAATGCCATTCGCATCGTGTTGTCCGGTGGTTTCGCACCGGCAACGGCAGGCAATCCTCGCCCGTATTCGATGCCACCGTTCTCGCAGACGCTGTCGGATGATGACGCCGCTGCCGTTGTCACCTATATCCGCCAGGCGTGGTCGAACAAGGCGCCTTCGGTTTCTCCGAACGACGTTCGTGCCTATCGGTCGATCCCAGGTGGCTGAGCGCGTACGAAGTCAGCCAGTTCCTGCCAGATGCCGGCGTTCCACGAACGCCGCGCCTGGCCGGAAGGCGAGGGCAGGACGAAGAGCTGCGTGCTGCCGAACGTGCCGGGTTGCAGGCCGTAGGCGATCGACTTTCCGAGTGCTGCGGCACCACCGTGCTTGCTCGTGAAGGCAAGCACGCGTGGTGCGAAGGTTTCGATCTTGCTGCGCAGCGCGGCAACGTCAAACGCATCTACAGGTAGTTCGTTGTCGTTGCCGAAGTGGAACTTCGAGAGGTCTGTGAGGCCGAGCCCGAAGGCGGGCATCAACGGAAACTCCGCCGGTGCGAGCAGGCGTGGCGTCAGGCCGACGGCGAACAGCGTGCGCCAGAACATGTTGCCAGGATGGGCGTAGTAGGCGCGATCCTGCGCCGAGCGCGTTCCCGCGGCCGTGCCACAGAAGACCAGCGAAAGGCCGGGCTCTAGAACGTCCGGAAGGACGAAGGACTCAGTCATCGAGGAGGAAATCGATGTACTGGAAGCGTTCGTCGCGCAGCAGCGATTCGCCGCGCACGATGCGCATGTCGTAGTCGAACAGCGGGCCGCCATAGCTGAGCGTGTGGAACTCGCCATTCTCGCCGCAGGGATCGACGCCGGCAGGCAAGGCATCGAGCAGTGCATTGTCGAAATCACGACCGCAGAAACCCGCGTCGAGCTGGGTGGTGTCGATGCAACACAGTGCCGCGCGGTGTCCTTCGGCGACGAAGTGTCGACCGAGCGAGGCCGTGTCTTCACCCCACAGTGGATAGACGCCGGTCCATCCACCGACGCGCAGCAGCTGCGCCTCGCGGTACGCGCGTACGTCTGCGAGGAAAAGGTCGCCGAACGCGATATGAGAGAGATCGGGCCAGCGGTTGCGTGCCGTACTGAGTGCTGTTGCGAACGCCTCTTCATAAGCGTCGTTGTGGCTCGGCCACGTCAGCACGGCCTCGATGACAGGCAGGCGCAAAGCTTCTGCCTGCGCGGCCAGCACGGAGCGTCGCACGCCGTGCATGGCGATACGGTCGTGGTTCGCGGTCACCGTGGTCACCAGGCCGACGACGTTCCACGAGGGGTCAGCCCGAAGCCTGCCGAGGGTCATCAGGCAGTCCTTGCCGCCGCTCCAGGAAACGATGATCGGGGTTGGCATACGCGCACTTTACCTCTCTCTTGCTGCGCCACAACATAATGTGGACATACCAGCCGTTAGGCTGGAAATCATGAAACCTTCCGATTGGATGCCTGACTTCGCGCATCCGTGGACGCGTTTTGCGTTGATTATCGTTATCGCGCTGGCCGTCGCGGGTCTTCTACGCCGTGTGGTGAAATTCTTGCTGCGCCGCTTCGCCGTGGGCCACCCCGCCGGAGCGAGCATGATCGCCCGGGCGAACCGGCCTATGGAAGCGATTGTGCCGCTCGCGATGCTCTTGATCGCCTTCCGGGCATCTCCCGACGAGCCAGCGCCGCTCATCGACAGCATGGAGCATGTGCTCAGCCTTGCCCTGATCGTCGCCTGCACATGGTTCATCGTCCGCTGCATCGGCGCGCTCGATGCCACTGTCTCCCGCTTCAATCCGATCGACCTCGAAGACAATCTCCGCGCACGCCGCGTACAGACCCAGGCGCGCGTGCTCAGCCGCACGGGCAGCGTGGTTGCCGTCGTCCTGGGCATCGGCGTGGCTCTGATGACATTCCCCACCGTGCGTCAGTTCGGGGCCAGCCTGTTGGCGTCGGCGGGCCTGGCCGGCCTCGCAGTCGGCCTGGCGGCCAAGCCGGTGCTGGGCAACCTCATTGCCGGTCTGCAGATTGCCCTGACCCAACCGATCCGGCTCGACGATGTCGTCGTGATCGAAGGGGAGTGGGGCAAGATCGAGGAAATCACCAGCACCTACGTGGTCGTGCGCATCTGGGACGAACGACGCCTCGTCGTTCCGTTGCAGTATTTCATCGAGCATCCCTTCCAGAACTGGACACGTACGAACTCTCAGGTGCTTGGCTCGGCCATGCTGTGGTTCGACTACGGACTTCCTCTGGATCCACTGCGCAACGAGCTGGAGCGGCTGTGCAAGCAGGCCCCCGAGTGGGACGGTCGCGTCTGCGTGCTGCAGGTGGTCGACACCAACGACAAGGCCATGCAGTTGCGTGCGCTGGTGAGCTCGTCGAACTCGAGCAAGTCGTGGGATCTGCGCTGCAAGGTGCGCGAGGGACTTATCGCGTTCGTGCAACGCGATTACGGGAATTTCCTGCCGCGTCTTCGCGGGGAGCTCGGCAGCGAAGCCATGCGACAGCCGGTGGAAGCCGATTCATCGGCTGTGGGAGCCGATTCAGCGGCGATCCCGCGGCAGCGGGCCAGGTCGCTGTGAACATCTATCGCCGCTGAAGCGGCTCCCACACGGAGCAGGGGAGCCACTTCCCAGCGCATAAAAAAAGGTCCGGCGTGAGCCGGACCTTTTTAGCTAGCGTCGAACGCTACCTGGACGAATTAACCGCGACCAGCCTTCTTGCGGTCGCTTTCGGTCAGGTGCTTCTTGCGCATGCGGATTTCCTTCGGCGTAACTTCGACCAGCTCGTCGTCGTCGATGAAGTCCAGGGCCTGCTCCAGCGTGAACTTGAGCGCCGGGGTGAGCTGGATCGCATCGTCCTTACCGGAGGCGCGCATGTTGGTCAGCGGCTTCGGCTTGATGGCGTTGACGGTGAGGTCGTTGTCCTTCGCATGAATGCCGATGAGCTGGCCTTCATACACGGCATCGCCTTCGGCGGCGAACAGCTTGCCGCGCTCCTGCAGGGGTCCGAGCGAGTAAGCCGGGGTGTTGCCACCAGCGTTCGCGATCATGACGCCGTTCTGACGCTTGGCGATCGGGGCCGGGGTGTACGGACCATAATGCTTGAACACGTGGAACAGCAGGCCGGAACCCTGGGTCAGGGTCTTGAACTGGTTCTGGAAGCCAATCAGGCCGCGGGCCGGGATCTCGTACTCGAGGCGCACGCGACCGTTACCGTCGGAGACCATGTTCTTCAGGTCGCCCTTGCGGATGCCGAGACGCTCCATGACGCCGCCCTGGTGGACCTCTTCGATGTCGATCACCAGTTCCTCGATCGGCTCCATCTTCTGGCCGTCGATTTCCTTGAGGATGACTTCCGGACGCGACACGGCCAGCTCGTAGCCTTCGCGACGCATGTTCTCGATCAGGACCGAGAGATGCAGTTCGCCGCGGCCCGAGACCAGGAACTTGTCGGCATCGGAGCCGTCTTCGACGCGAAGGGCGACGTTGTGCACCTTTTCGCGATCGAGACGCTCACGCAGCTGGCGGCTGGTCAGGAACTTGCCGCCCGACAGATCCTTGCTGCCGACGAACGGCGAGTTGTTGACCTGGAAGGTCATGCTGATCATCGGCTCGTCGACGCTCAGCGCCGGCAGCGCTTCCGGCGTATCCGGCGAGGTCAGCGTGTCCGAAATGGTCAGGTCGGCGATGCCGGAGATGGCGACGATGTCGCCGGCTTCGGCGCTGTCCTGCTCGATACGCTCGAGACCGAGGAAGCCGAGTACCTGGGCGACCTTGCCCTGGCGCTTCTTGCCTTCACGATCGATAACGGCGACCTGCATGCCCTTCTTCAGGGTGCCGCGCTGCACGCGACCGATGCCGATGACGCCGACGAAGTTGTTGTAGTCCAGCTGGCTGATGCGCATCTGGAAGGGACCGTCCGGATCGACGTCCGGCTTCGGCGCGTGCTGCATGATCGCTTCGTACAGCGGGGTCATGTCGCCTTCGCGGGCATTCTCGTCGAGCGAGGCGTAGCCGTTGAGTGCCGAGGCATAGACGATCGGGAAGTCCATCTGCTCGTCGGTCGCGCCGAGCTTGGCAAAGAGGTCCCACACCTGCTCGACGACCCATTCCGTGCGTGCGGCGGGGCGGTCGACCTTGTTGACCACGACGATCGGCTTGAAGCCCATCGCGAAGGCCTTCTGGGTCACGAAGCGCGTCTGCGGCATCGGGCCGTCCATCGCGTCGACCAGGATCAGCACGGTGTCGACCATGGACAGCACGCGCTCGACTTCGCCACCGAAGTCAGCATGTCCCGGGGTGTCGACGATGTTGATGCGGTTCTTCGCACCCGTCTTCTTGTCTTCCCAGGTGATGGCCGTGTTCTTGGCCAGGATCGTGATGCCACGCTCCTTTTCCTGGTCGTTCGAATCCATGACGCGCTCGGCCAGTACGGTGCGCTCGTTGAGCGTGCCGGACTGCTTCAGAAGCTGGTCGACGAGGGTGGTCTTGCCATGGTCGACGTGAGCGACGATGGCGATATTGCGCAGGAATTCGATCGACATGCGGTATGCGCCGGCGTAACGCCGGATCGCCTCTTTGGTTTGGGAAGCCGCCGATTGTAAAGGAAAAGTCCGACTTTCGCATGACGGCGGGTTAACGGGTGTCCTGAAGGCGTCTCGGGACCATTCGGCCGCCTGGGGCGGTTCAACGCTCCGTGGTCGGTTTGGGGTGGGAGGTGCGCGGCGGGAGCATCCAGTACGGGGCGTATGCAATGTCGGACAGACTTCGCCCGTGGGTGTAGGCCATTCAAGGAAATAGGAGTGGATCATCCGTATTTCGCTACCGATCCCTTACACCCAACGATCTATTGCACGAAAAGAACGAACCCGCCTAGGCTAGATTCCACGCGCAACATAACCATGGATGGTAATTAAATGAATCGCCAGCATCTTAATAACAGCACCCAGATCGGGGATATTCTTTCAAAGTACCGCAAGCCGGGAATCAACGTACTGAGTAATCACGATTTCTCGTCACCTATCGGCACCGGCTGGGATCAGAGCGGTGGTGTAGTTCGAAGCACGTTTCCTGACGATCAGAAAAATCCGTGCGCATTAATGGCTCTTTTTTACGGCTCTGAAACGTTTCTCAGGCAGTACTTGAGCGAGATGCAGGCGTCTGCGCAATATCTGGTTGCGTTTCGATATGCTTTTCAAAGTGACGGAGTGGATCAGGTCGTCGTCAGAATCAGCCTCGGCAGTGCCAGTTCTGACGTCATTCTCTCTCGTTCTGTCGGAAGTGCCGCAGCCTACTGCTTCCTCTTTCTTGATGCTCCGTCTGCCGATACTCACTTTGACGTCCAGCCGTATGGCTTTGGCGAAGAGGTTGAGTCGGGGGCTCTGTACCTCGACGACATGATCCTGGCCAAATGCGAACCACCACCCGAATCGTTACTGCGAAACGGGGGCTTTGAGGAGGAAGAAAAGTACTGGACGCTGGAGCATGCTGCCGTCCGTCTCATTAATCCCGTTAAGCCTGAATCGGGGCACCACCTGGTGCTGGCAGCGGCCGTTGAGCGCGACTCCATTGCTGAACAGTTGCTTCATTTGCCGAAGGCGGCCGCGGGAGCGTATTTTCTCACTTTCAAGATGATTCGATCGCTCGGGGGTCTGACTCCCCCCGAGCCCGGCGAAGTTTCTTTACTGGGAAAGGGCGGGGGGCAGACCCTCGGATTCGCGTTCGGAGATCTTGGGGTCGTCACCATGACTTTCCTCTTCACGCTCTCGGCGGACGAAGTTGCCCCGGATGTGACGCTTCGTATTGCGAAACTGAAATTTCAGCCGAGTATCGATACGTGGTTCGTCGACGACGTTCGATTGTTCCCGCTGTAAGTCACGCGGCTGCGCGGCGGCGTCCAGTATCAGGGCGCCGCCACGACTTCAAAGCTCCGCAGGCTCATCCCGGCAGCTGGGCGGCAGGTTGTTTGCCTCGATGCCCTCGCCCGAGCAGGTCCAGGTAATCGTCTTGCCGTCCACTTTGGGAATCAGGATGAGCTGCCCGGAATCGAGCTTCGGGTCCGTTTTCCGTGGCGGCGTCGCCTCCAGCGTCACCACGATCTCGCCGCCCTGGCCGACTTCGACCGAGCCGGCGTACTCGTTTCCGAGGGTCTCGGGCTTGCCGAGACCCGCTGCCGCGTTGTTCGCCGGGAACTTGCCCGACGCCAGGCGGCGTTCCGCCACGGCCAGCTTGACCGGGTCAGTGGCGGTCAGGGCGCTGGCGACCTGGCTACGCAACACGTACTGCTGGTATTGGGGCACAGCGATGGCCGCGAGGATGCCCGCCGTGGCGATAGCGCCGACCGAACCCATCTGGCCGACGAGCTCTGCCGGACTCTGCTCGTAGGTAAACGAGATGGCCAGCGTGTCGGCATCGGCCTCCAGGGCCGCACCGACCACGCCTTTTTCGGGCAGGCCAAGGGTGTGGGCTGCGGGCAGGCTGGCGATGTCCAGATCGGCCCCGGCCATGCCGCCCATGACTTGCAGGATCTCGATGTACGAGTAGTACGCGTCGCGCTGGGCGTCGCGGGTGTTCGCCGTGTAGCCCATCAAAACGCGGGACCCCGGGTAGGCGCGATTGGCGAACCAGGTATCGAGGGCGGTGTCCGGCTTGGCGGCGGCGCGGTCGGCCAGGGCCTGAGGCACCTTGGCCAGGATGATCCAGTCGCCTTCCTCCATCCAGTACAGGCGGCTGCCGAAGCGCCTCATCAGGTTCATGAAGGGGACCAGTGCCTGCTGCTCGGGATGATCGGCGTCCGGTTCGTAAGGCGCGCCCGGCATGAACAGCCAGTGCACCTTGGCGTCGTCGACCTGCATCTCGCCGCTGCGCCAGTGGCCCGCTTTGGTCATGTCGTCGATGCGCGCGTGCCAGGCCTTTACATCGCGGGCGCGGATGGCGAAAAACTGGCCAGCGTCGTCCGCAAAGACGATGGACTCGGGGCCCATCCACTTCGTGTAGTCGGCGACGTCGAAGCCGTAAGTCGCCCGCATCTTCGCCAGGCCGCCCCGAATCGCCTTCGCGCGACCCGCTCCGAAGTCGAGGTTGAGGTTGTCTTCGAACGCTTTGTAGCCCTCGGCATTGGGCAGGGCGAACGTCATCGCCCAGCGCGGCTCGCCGACGCTCTTCACCGTGGGCGCGAACGTACGCGGCGCGACATATTGCAGGGCCCGGGCTTGCGGCGAGTGCACCACGAGGCGGAACTGGCCGCGGCCGTCCACCGTGCCGCTACCGAACGCAACCGCGTCGGCCTTGGAGGCGAAGTCCGTGGGCAACTTGCCCAGCGGCGATTCGCCGGCCTGGTTGGCCGCGACGGCGCCGATGCCACGAATGGTCGCCCAGCCGAACAGGCCTTCGCCGGAGGTATCGATGTGGCCCTCAAGCGCGCCCAGCGTGGCTGGTGCGGTGGCCGCGGACGATTTGCCGAACGTCGCGACGAGCTCATCGATCGTACGCGCGTCGCTGGGCTGCTGCATGGATTGGGTAACCCAGAGGCGATGCTCGGCCACGACGTAGCGGACGCTTCCGCCGGAAGCGAGCTTGCCGTTGCCCTGGGCATCCAGCGGCGCCGCCAGCAGCGGCGCATTCAGCGAGGCAAGGCGCGCATTGAAGGCATCGACGGAATCGAACGAGAAGTTGCCGGTCGCGACGACTCGCGATGTCGGCGACGGGATCCCGAGCGGATCGATGAGCGCAATCTCGAGGGGAGAGCGCAGGTCGCCCAGGAGGAGGGTCAGCGCGGGACCGATCTTCGCATCGGCGAGGACCTTGTCCCTGGCGATCGTCTCTCGCAGCTTCGCTACGGCATCGAGGTTCGCCTTGACGGAAAGGGCGGCGTCGAGCGGACGGCCATTCGGCACGCCGCCGACGACGTTCCACGGCGAGGGCAGGCGCAGATAGGCGACGGTCTGCGCCGGCAGGTGCTGACGCAGCCAGGCAGGTGCGGCGATCGCCTTCTGGGCAGCAGCAACCGCCTTCGGATCGGCGGCGGGCGCTTCGTCTTTCTTATGGCAAGCGGCAAGGCCGAGGGCCGCGGTGATCGCGGCAGACAGCAGGACGGTACGGCGGGCAATCATTGCTCTGTATCCCCTTGGGTTCTTCCGGCTCCTGCCGGGAACCGGAGGATAGCAGCGCGTGCGCGCCCCTTGTGGGAGCCGCTTCAGCGGCGAATGTCAGTCGTCGCCGGGCGCGCCAAGATGAAATGCATCCCGTATGCCGATCGGATAGGCTTTCCCTCACGCTGCGCAGGGTAGTAAAGGCAAGGGACGGGGGATGCACGGATGCGACTGCACCTGGAATGGGACAAGGATTAGCCAATGGAAAAGGGCGGGAAGGCGTTGGTGTGGGTCGTTGCGCTGTTGATGCTCGCGGGGGGTGCCCTGGCTGTGTTGGCGCAGGCCCGGATCGCGGTGGTGCAGGCGCCGAAGCAGTATCTGAAACGTCATGATTCGGCGAGTGGCGTTCTCGCGCGACTAGCTCCCTATGTCGACAAGGATTCGAATGCGCTGTACGCCGTTTGGGACGCGATGCAGTCGTGCACCCAGATGAAACGCGAATGGCTTCGTCGGCGTGGCATGGCACCGAGCGAGCGTGCATTCTGGCGATGGCAGAGCGCGTATTGCCACCGCATTTCGCGCGCGACCGAGGCGTACTACTACGGGCTCGGCGTCAGGGCCGACATGGCCGGGCGACACCCGGACTGGGATCTCTTCCCGGGGAAAGAGGCGACCTATGTAACGGCCCTTTATGCCAACGTGCTGCGCGACGCGCCAGCCGCTGAACTCAGAACGGCGTCGTTCGCACTCACCTACGACTCTTACGGCCACGTGCCATGGCGGTACGGCCGCGACACCATCGTGAAGGCGCGACATGGGGACCGCTTGCCCTCGTATCTGCGCTTGGCAGTGCGACTGGTGGAAGGATCGTCCGTTCTATGGATACTCCGCACAAATGAACGGCTGGGAGGCGCGGTGGAATGCCCGACGATTGGTCCACGTCAGCCGGCGCCGCTCCCTCGTCCACGAGTGACTTGCCATCGGTGAGTCATTCACGCATGGTTTCCCGCATGCCAGTCAACGACACCTTCGGCGACGTACGCATCACCACGCATCGCGAGGGTGACGACCTGCTGAGTGCGGGACTCGGACTGCGTGGCCTGGCCGGCGCCTCGACGCGCTTCGCGCAGCCAGCCTCGCCGACACCGGAGGAACTACGCCGGCGCGCCATCCAGTCCAGTTGGAGGGGCATCGCGGACCTTGGGCCGCGCGGCGGCTTCGGCAGCGTGTATGGCAGCGTCCCGAACGTTCCCGGTCGGGAGTTCACCACGTTCGCCTACCTACCCGGCGCGCGCGCCTCCCATCGCGTCCTGGTGCAGGTGCCGGACGACTTCGATCGCAAGAGCCGCTGCCTCGTGGTCACCGCTTCGTCCGGCTCTCGCGGCATCTACGGTTCCATCGCCGTGGCGGGTGGCTGGGGCCTGCCGCGCGGCTGCGCCGTGGCCTATACGGACAAGGCCGGCGGAGCGGGCTATTTCGACCCTGTCGAAAAGACGGGTGTGCAGCTTGATGGTACGCGCGCCAGGGCCGGCTCGGCGCCGCTGGAGTTCGAGCCGCAAGGTCTGGCGGCCGATGCCGGTATCGCGGTGAAACACGTGCATTCGGGAGATAACCCCGAGTCGGCCTGGGGGCACCATGTACTCCAGGCGGCGCACTTCGGCCTGGCGATGCTCGATCGCGCTTTCCCCGAGGAGGCACCGTTCACCCCGCAAAACACGACGATCATCGCCACCGGTTTGTCGAACGGCGGCGGGGCCGTGCTTCGTGCCGCCGGTGACGACAAGGACGGCATCCTCGCGGCCGTCGTCGCGCTGGAGCCAAATATCCATGTGCGCGGAGCCCGCTCGTTCTACGACTACGCCACCGAGGCTGCCCTGTTGATTCCGGCTGCCTTGTCCGCGCGCCAGTTCGACGACGTGCCCTTCGCCCGGGTCGGTGCCGCGTCACCGCCGGCCTGGGTACTGCGGGGCGCGGCGCTACGGGCCCACGGCCGGCTAAGCTCATCGCTTCCAGGCGCCCAGGCCGAAGAAGCGCTGTCCATGCTCAGGGCAGGGGGCTGGCAGGACGATGTCCTGGCCACCGCGGCCTCATCGACATCGCTGGATCTGTGGCGCGCCGTCTCCGTCGCCTATGCTTCGGCGTACCTGAAACGCGATGCGGCTCATATGCCTGGCGGCTTTTCTTATCGGCTGCATCACGCGGCCGGGATGGCCGGTCCCATCGATGCCATCGTCCGGGCCGCGTGGTGGGCTGACGGGTCGGGTGTGCCGCCCGGAACGGGAATTTCGCTGGATGGGGGCACGGACCTCTCGCTCGACCCGACGCTTCCCGGCGTGCTGAGCCTGCGTGACCTGCAGGTCGGCCAAGACCCGGAGGCCGAGCAGCTGTGTGCTGCCGTTGACGCCACGGCGGCGGAGCTACCCCGGGAAGGCCTGCCCATTCTCATCGTCCACGGTACCCAGGACGGCCTCATCCCGGTGGCTTTCAGTTCGCAGCCTTATGTGAACTGGTTGCGCGATGCCGGCCGCACCCCGGTCTTCTGGAAGGTGCCATACGCCCAGCACTTCGATGCCTTTCTTGCGTTCTCCGACTTCGGCGACCGCCATGCGCCTCTGCTTCCCTTCGGCTATGCGGCCCTGGACCGCGCCTGGGCTCACGTAAGGGAGGGTAGGGCGCTTCCGGAGGACGCCGCCGTGCGTGATACACGACCCCGCGGGCCCGGTCCGCTGACGGCTCAAACGCTGGCCTTGCCTCAAAACTGAGCCGCCATCACGCTTTCTCGCTTGAACTCTGGGGAAGAGGGCGCCATCTTTGGTGGCCTTGCAGCCCCCCGGAGCCGGTCGCACGAGGCGACTGGACCGATTTTCAACGAGTTACAGGAATTGCGATGACCATCAACGTCACCATGAAGACCAACAAGGGCGATATCCACCTGCGCCTGCACGACGAGAAGACCCCGATGACGGTGGCTAACTTCGTGAACCTGGCCAAGCGCGGCTATTACGACGGCAAGACCTTCCACCGCGTGATCCCCGACTTCATGATCCAGGGCGGCTGCCCCGAGGGTTCGGGCCGTGGCGGTCCGGGCTACAAGTTCGGCGACGAATTCGACGCCAGCCTCAAGCACGACAAGCCGGGCGTCCTGTCCATGGCCAACGCCGGCCCGGGCACCAACGGTTCGCAGTTCTTCATCACCCACGGTGCGACCCCGTGGCTGGACGGTAAGCACAGCGTCTTCGGCGAAGTCGTGGGCCCGGAAGACCAGGCCGTAGTCAACGAGATCGCTGGCGACGACACCATCGAGAAGGTGATTGTCGAGGGTGACGTGGACGCGGTGCTCGAGAAGCAGGCGGACAATGTCGCCAAGTGGAATGCGGTGCTGGACGCGCGTTAAGCGGCCGGTTTTCCCGCGTTTGAAACGCCGCCTTCGGGCGGCGTTTTTGCGTATGGGCCCGCTGCCGCGGTATCGCCGCTGAAGCGGCTCCCACACTCGCCGCTGAAGTGCCTCCCACACTCGCCGCTGAAGCGGCTCCCACAGGTCCGCGCAGGTCTTTTGTGGGAGCCGCTTCAGCGGCGATGCCCCACCTACTCGCCCGTGTTAAAATAACGGCCTTTGCCCCGTCCCCCTCCGAGGAAACGATGCCGCAGCTTGCCACGCGAATGGGTCGCGCCAAACCCAGTGCGATCATGGTCATCGCCGAAAAGGCCAAGCGCCTGAAAGCCGAGGGGCGCGACATTGTCAGCTTCTCGATCGGTGTCCCCAACTTCCTCCCCGGCGAGCACGTCTACGCCGCGGCCCGCGAGGCTCTGGCGAAGGATTCCGGTCAGTACGGCAGCAACCGCGGCTCCGATGCACTGGTCGATGCCTTCCTCGGCCACATCGAGGCCCTCGGCCTGACGGGCTACAAGCGCGAGAACGTCTCCACTGGCGTCGGCGCGAAGCAGATCCTCTACAACCTGGCCGAGGCCCTGCTGGACGAGGGCGACGAAATCGCCTTCCCGGCGCCGTACTGGACCAGCTACCTCGACATCGCCGAGATCGTCGGCGCGAAGATCAACATCCTGCCGTGCCCGCCCGAGCAGCACTACAAGCTCACGCCGGCTCAGCTCGATGAGGCGCTGGCGCGCAAGCCGCGCGTCTTCCTGTTCAACAACCCGTCGAACCCCACCGGCATGGTCTACACGCGCGATGAAATCGTCGCGCTGGCGGATGTCATCGCGAAGTATCCGGATACCTGGATCATCACCGATGACATCTACAACACCATGGTGTTCGACGGCGTGGGTTACCACAACTTCGTGCACATCCGCCCGGAGCTGAAAGACCGCGTGATCTTCGTCGATTCGCTGTCGAAGACCTACGGCATGCCGGGCTGGCGCGTGGGCTTCATCGCCGCGCCGGAATCGGTCGCCAAGGCCGTGACCACGCTCAACTCGAACCACATCACCAGTCTGCCGGAAGTGATCACCGCTGCGGCAGTTGCCGCGTTGTCGGGTCCGCAGGACGTGCCGGCGGCGAAGTGCATCGAGTTCGCCGTGAAGCGCGACCGCGTCTACAACGCGCTGGTCTCGATCCCGGGCGTGGTCTGCCCGCGTCCGCAGGGCGCGTTCTACGCGTTCCCGGATATCTCGGTCGCGTTCGGCAAGAAGCACAACGGCGTTGAGATCACGTCGGACGTGGACTTCTGTGCCGTCCTGCTCGAGACCAAGGGCGTGGCCTGCGTGCCGGGTTCGGCGTTCGGCGAACCGCGTGCGCTGCGTATCTCCTATTCCTGCCCGGACGAGGCACTCGACAAGGGCATGGCCCGCATCGTCGAGTTCTTCGCCGAGCTCACCTGATCAGTCCCAAGCGATATTCCTGAGGAGTCGAAAGATGAAAGCACCCGTTCGCGTTGCCGTGACCGGCGCAGCCGGCCAGATCGGTTATGCCCTCCTGTTCCGTATCGCCGCCGGCGACATGCTGGGTCCCGACCAGCCGGTCATCCTGCACCTGCTCGAAATCACCCCGGCGCTGCCGACGCTGCAGGGCGTGGTGATGGAACTCAATGACTGTGCGTTCCCCACGCTCGCTGGCATCGTCGCCACCGACGACGTCAACGTCGCCTTCAAGGACGTCGATTATGCGTTGCTCGTCGGTGCGCGTCCGCGCGGCCCGGGCATGGAGCGCAAGGACCTGCTCGAGGCGAACGGCGCCATCTTCGGTCCGCAGGGCAAGGCCCTGAACGACCACGCCAAGCGCGACGTGCGCGTGCTCGTCGTCGGCAACCCGGCCAACACCAATGCGCTGATCGCGCAGCAGAATGCACCGGACCTCGATCCGAAGTGCTTCACGGCCATGGTTCGCCTCGACCATAACCGTGCGCTGTCGCAGCTGGCCGAGAAGACCGGCACGCATTCGACCGACATTGCCAAGCTCACCATCTGGGGCAACCACAGCTCCACGCAGTATCCGGACCTGCACCAGACCACGGTGAAGGGTAAGGCGGCGCTCGAGCAGGTTGACCAGGCCTGGTACGAGAGCGACTTCATCCCGACCGTGCAGCAGCGCGGCGCGGCCATCATCAAGGCCCGTGGTGCGTCGTCGGCGGCGTCGGCCGCTTCCGCTGCCATCGACCACATGCGTGACTGGACGCTCGGCACGGCCGAGGGTGACTGGGTCTCCATGGGCATTCCGTCGGACGGGTCGTACGGCGTCGAGAAGGGTGTGATCTTCGGCTACCCGGTGACCGTGAAGAATGGCAAGTACGCCATCGTCCAGGGCCTCGAGATCAACGCGTTCTCGCAGGCTCGCATCGATGCGACCGAGAAGGAACTGCGCGAAGAGCGCGCAGGCGTGGAGCATCTGTTCGCGAAGTAAGTTCGCGGCAGGTTCCTGCAAACGAGAAGGCCGCGCTGCAAAGCGCGGCCTTTTTTTGTTGTGGGAGCCGCTTAAGCGGGGATGCCCGTTACATGTGGGAGCCGCTTCGGCGGCGATGGGTGCTAGCCGTAATCCCGCCCGCTGCCGCGGGATCGCCGATGAATCGGCTCCCACAAGAAGCCGGATGCCCCACGAACAAAGCTCGTGGTTTACTTGGGAAACACATCCTCACGGCGACGATTGCCCTTATGGCCCATAGCTCCCGACTCGTCGTATTCGTCGCGCTTGCCGCGAATGTCGCCATTGCCGTGGCGAAGTTCATCGCCGCAGCGCTCACCGGCAGCTCCGCCATGCTCTCGGAGGGAGTGCACTCGCTGGTCGACAGCGTGAACGAAATCCTCTTGCTTTACGGGCTGAAGCGCTCGCAGCGGCCGCCGAACAGGGATCATCCGCTGGGCTTCGGTCGCGAGCTCTACTTCTGGAGTTTCATCGTCGCGCTGCTGGTCCTCGCGCTGGGCGCAGGCTTCTCATTGTACGAGGGCGTCAGTCGGATCCTTGCGCCGGAGCCGCTGAAAGACCCGATGGCCAACTACATCGTGCTGGCCGTAAGCGCACTCTTCGAAGGCAGCTCCTGGTACCTCTCGCTGAAGAGCGTGCAGCGGAAGAAGGGGAAGTACGGGTACTTCGAAGCCTTCCGCCGGACCAAGGACCCGACGACGTTCTCCGTGTTGTTCGAGGATACGGCGGCGCTGCTGGGCCTTGGCATCGCCGCGATCGGCGTGTACCTGTCGCATGCGTTGAATGATCCGCGCATCGACGGTTGGGCGTCGGTCGGCATCGCCGTGGTGCTTTCCGCTGCCGCCAGCTTGCTGGCCCGAGAGAGCAAGGCCCTGCTGATTGGCGAGCCCGCTCAACCGAGGCTGCTGGCGCAGGTGTGCAGCATCGCCGGTGAAGTTCCGGGGATCGAGGCAGTGAACGGCGTGCTTACGGTGCAGGTCGGACCCGACCATGTGCTGGTGGCGTTGTCCGCGGCGTTCGATGACGCGCTGACGACCGTGGAAATCGAGGAGTGCGTGCGAGAGATCGAGGCGCGCACGAAGGCGGCGAACCTACCGATCGTGGCCCTGTTCATCAAGCCGCAGACGCCGGAAGGATGGCGGGAACGCCTGCGCCAGCTCGACGGCAAGGCCTGAAGCATTCCCTCGGTGAGAGCCGATTCAGCGTGAGAGCCGATTCGGTGCGGGTGCCGATTCAGTCCGGGAGCCGATTCATTGTGGGAGCCGATTCATCGCCGATAGGGTGCTTGCCGCAACCTGGTTATCGCCGATGAATCGGCTCCCACATTTTCGTCGGCTCCGACATTTTCGTCGGCTTCCACATCAGAAAAACGGGGCCATCTGGCTCCGTTTTTTTATCAGCAGTGCTCGCTATCAGGAGTGCTCGCTTTCCTTCGGCGGCTTGCCGCGGCCTTCGATGTGACCACCGAAGCCCATGCGCATGGCCGAGAGGAGGCGCTCGGCGTAGGTGTGATCCTGGCGCGAACGGAAGCGGGCGAACAGGGCGGAGGTGAGCACCTCGGCCGGGACGGCTTCTTCGATCGCGGCGTTGACGGTCCAGCGGCCTTCGCCGGAGTCGTCGACGTAACCGGAGTAGTTCTCAAGCTCCGGGCCCTTGGCCAGCGCGCTGGCGGTCAGGTCGAGAAGCCAGGAAGACACCACACTGCCGCGACGCCAGACTTCGGCGATATCCGCCATGTCCAGGCTGTAACGCTCGCGCTCCGGAATCTGCTTACCGTCACGGTTCTTCAGGATGTCGAAGCCTTCCGCGAAGGCCTGCATCATGCCGTACTCGATGCCGTTGTGGATCATCTTGACGAAGTGGCCAGCGCCCGCCGGACCGGCGTGCATGTAGCCATTTTCCACGCGAGCATCACGGCCATCGCGGCTTTCCGTGCGCGGGATATCACCGGCGCCCGGGGCGAGGGTCTTGAAGATGGGGTCGAGGTAATCGACGGTGGCCTTGTCGCCACCGATCATCATGCAGTAGCCGCGATCCAGGCCCCACACGCCGCCGGACGTACCGACGTCGACGTAATGCTGGCCCTTGGCAGCGAGCTCTTCGGCGCGGCGGGCGTCGTCCTTGTAGAAGGTGTTGCCACCGTCGATGACGATGTCGTCCTTGCCGAGCAGGCCGCTGAGCGTGGCGATGGTGTTCTCGGTGATTTCGCCGGAAGGCAGCATCACCCAGATGATCTTCGGCGAGGGCAGGGCCTTGACCATGGCCTCGAGGGAGTCGACAGCTTCACCGCCGTCTTTGGCGAGCGTGGCACGCGCGTTGGCGTTATTGTCGTAGACCACGGTCTGGTGACCGTCCCTCATAAGGCGGCGGGCAATATTGCCGCCCATCTTGCCCAGTCCGATCAAGCCGATTTTCATGCGTGGGTTCCTCGATGAGTTCAACGTGGGGAATATGCGGATACCGTGGCGCGATGCAAGGTATACCTTGGGATGGGGCGCTCTAATCGGCGCTCCGGGGAGGATTCAGGTCCCCATGGTAAACCGCATGTGAGTCCGGCGTCTTCCCGGATGCCACTTCAGTTGACGGCCTCTTCAGCCACGGGATGGGAGCGTGGGGCTTCAAAGCCCACCTGGAGAGCGACATGGCCACTAATCGACAAGACGACAATGAAAAGATCTGGTCGCTGATCAAGGACGCCCGCGTTGCGATGCTGACCAGCGAGCGCGACGGTCGCCTCTACAGCCGTCCCATGGGCGCCTCGCAAAAGGAATTCGACGGCAGCCTCTGGTTCTTCACGCAGAAGAGCTCGCCAAAAGTGGCTGAAGTCGAGGCGCACCGCGAGGTCAACGTCTCCTACGCCAGCGCGGCGGATAATAGTTACATCTCGCTCTCGGGGCGTGCTGTCGTCGTCGAGGACCGCGCGGCGATCGACGCTCACTGGAACGAGTGGATCAAGACATGGTTCCCCGATGGCAAGGACGACCCGGACCTGGCCCTGATCCGCGTGGACGTGGACACCGCGGAATACTGGGATGGCCCGTCATCGAAGATGGTCGTCGCCTTTGACTACCTCAAGGCGCGCATGACGGGGAAGACGCCGGACATGGGGGAAAATCGCAAGATCGACGTGCGCTGACCCGACCCGCCTCCCTGACTTTCGGCACGGTAGAGGCGGGCTTCGTTTGCCGGTTACGCTGAGGGGTCGTCCCCAAGGTGCTACCGATGAAAAACGTTGCCCGCCTGTCGATCGCCAGCCTCGCCCTCGCGGGTTCGCTGGGCGCTTCGGCCGCGACTTTCGACCCGCGCGAGACCTTCGCGCCCTTTACGTATCCGCAGCAGGCCACGGCGTATCGCTCGGGCAGTGGCATGCCGGGCCCGCTGTTCTGGCAGAACCACGCGGACTACGAGCTCGCGGCGACGCTGGACCCGGTGAAGAACACCATGGTGGGCAAGGCGACCATCCACTACACCAACAACAGCCCGGACGCGCTCGACGTGCTCTGGCTGCAGATGGACCAGAACCGCTATACCGCTGATGCGCGCGGCAATTTCACCTCGGGCCGCACGCCGAAACAGCATACCGATGGCTATCGCGTCGCCACGGTGACCCTCGAGCAGGGTGGCAAGGCCGTCAGGGCCAGCTACGTCGTTGCTGATACGCGGATGCAGGTGCGTTTGCCCGAGCCCGTCGCGGCCCGCGGCGGCAAGGTCACGCTGACGATCGAATATTCTTACGATCTGCCGGGCGACTTCGGCGGCCGCACCGGTTTCGCGCCCTCGAAGAACGGCAACATCTACGAGATGGCGCAATGGTATCCGCGCATGTGCGTCTACGACGATCTGCGCGGATGGGACACCGCGCCCTTCCTCAACAGCGAGTTCTACCTCGAATACGGCGACTTCGATTACGCGATCACCGTACCGGCCAACATGATCGTCGCCGGTTCCGGTGAGCTGGTGAACCCGGAGGAGGTGCTCACCGCTGCGCAGCGCGAGCGCCTGGCCAAGGCACGCGACAGCGACGCGACGGTGATGATCCGCACGCCGGCCGAAGTCACCGACCCCGCCAGCCGTCCGGCCAGGACGGGCACGCTGACGTGGAAGTTCCGCATGAAGAACACTCGCGACGTCGCCTTCGGCGCCTCAACGGCTTACGTATGGGACGCGGCGCGGATCAATCTTCCCGAGGGGAAGAAGGCGCTGGCGATGTCCGTCTACCCCTTCGAGAGCGTCGGTAACGATTCCTGGGGCCGCTCCACGGAGTACCTGAAGGCCTCCGTCGAGCACTTCTCCACTAAGTGGTACCCGTATCCGTACCCCGTCGCGGTCAATGAGGCGGGTTCCGCCGCCAGCGGCATGGAGTATCCGGGCATCGTCTTCGATCCGATGAAGGCCCCGGCCAAGCCGCTGCATATGGTCACCGCGCACGAGATCGGTCACACCTGGTTCCCGATGATCGTCGGCACCGACGAGCGCCGTAACGCGTGGATGGACGAAGGCTTCAACACGTTCATCGACGTTTACGAGGCGGACGCGTTCCACCATGGCGAGTTCGCGCCCAAGCGTGACAGCGAATATTCGCCGAAGGGCGGCAACCCGGTGGACGAGATCCTCCCGTTGCTGGCTGACCCCGATGCACCGAACCTGCTGATCGGTGCGGACATGGTCAAGGAGAAGTACCGTCATCCTGCCACGTACTTCAAGGCGGCCCTCGGGTTGGTGTTACTCCGCGAGCAGATCATCGGACCGGAGCGTTTCGATCCGGCGTTCCGCAAGTACATCGCTACCTGGGCGTATCACCATCCCTCGCCGTCGGACTTCTTCCGTCTGATGGAAAGCGAGGCGGGCGAAGACCTTTCATGGTTCTGGCGTGGCTGGTATGCGAACAACTGGCAGCTGGACATGGCGATCACCAAGGTCGATGGTTCGGTCGTTACCATCGAGAACCGCGATCAGCTGGTCATGCCGGCAACGCTGCGGGTCACTTTCGACGACAAGACGACCAGCGATATCCGCGTGCCGGTGGAAACCTGGCAGCAGCACAAGAGCTTCGACCTGACCGTACCCGGTGGGCGAAAGATCGTCGCCGCGACGATCGATCCGGATCACGTGATTCCGGATCGTGACCGCTCGAACAACAGCTGGGCCGTCACTGCCGCCGGCAAGGGCGGCTGAGACCATGTCGCCACGCACGGCCACGATTTCGAATCTCTATGCGATCGTTGTCGCGGCCGTCGCGTGGCCGGCGTTGATGCTGCAGTACTGGTTGATCCTGTGGTCGGGCCCGATGCCCTATGCCACGGTGCGCTACTTCAGTTTCTTCACCATCCTGTCGAACGTACTGGTCGGCCTGGTCGCCGCGTCTGCGGCGACGGGCGGTAACTGGGCCCCGCTGCGCTTCTGGCGGAGGCCACGCGTGCGCGGGCTCGCCGCACTGTGTATCGCGGTGACCTGCCTCATCTACGCAACGGTGCTCGCCGGACGTTTCCACCTCCAGGGTCCACAGCTTGTCGCTGACCGCGCGCTGCATTACGTCGTGCCGTTCCTTTATCTTTTCTGGTGGACCGTGCTCCTGCCTCACGGCACGTTGGTGTGGCGTGATGCATTTCGCTGGCTGCTGTTTCCGTTGATATATCTCGTCTGGACGCTGCTGCGCGGCGCTGTCGTGCATGAGTATCCATACCCCTTCATGGACGTCGATCACCTCGGGTATGGCGCCGTGTCGATAAACGCCCTGGGCGTCGCCGTGGTGTTTGCTGTACTGGGTTTGGGTCTCGTAGCAATCGACAGGGCACTGGCCCGACGCACCAGCACATAGCATAAATCTTGCTTTGCATTGACCCTCGATTCACGAAGGCACTGCCATAACCGACCTGCTGCCGTAGGCATGAGGTCCGTCATGAGCAAGCCGCCGTTCGATGCTTCTGCACTGCACGAGAGGTTCGATCGGTTCGATCACGCGCGTCAGCCGGAGCGTGTGGTCAATGCACGTGGCGCCGGCGCCCACGGCTATTTCGAAGCCTATGAATCCATGGTGTCTCTCACCCGCGCGGACTTCCTCAAAGAGCGCGGGCGGCGCACGCCGGTCTTCGTCCGTTTCTCCACCGTGTCCGGCTTTCGCGGGTCCAGCGATCTCGCGCGAGACGTGCGCGGCTTTGCCGTCAAGTTCTACACGGAGGAGGGCAACTACGATCTGGTTGGCAACAACATGCCCGTCTTCTTCGTGCAGGATGCGACGGCCTTTCCCGACCTGATCCAGGCGGCCAAGCCCGACGTTCGCAGCGAGATGCCGCAAGCTGCCACGGCGCAGGACTCGTACTGGTCCTTCATAAGCCGTCTACCCGAGTCCATGCACATGATCATGTGGGCAATGTCGGACCGCGCCATTCCGCGTAGCTACCGGATGATGGAAGGGTTCGGCGTGCACACGTTTCGCCTGGTGAACGCGGCCGGCGAGGGGCACTTCGTCAAGTTTCACTGGAAGCCGGTGCTCGGCATGCATGCGGTCACGTGGGACGAAGCCACGAAGATCTCGGGAAACGACCCGGACTTTCACCGTCGCGATCTGTTCGACGCCATCGACGCCGGTGACTTCCCGGAATGGGAGTTCGGCGTGCAGGTGGTCGATGAAAAAGACAGGCACGCCTTCGACTTCGACCTCCTCGATCCCACCAAGCTGATCCCGGAAGAAGTCGTACCGGTGCGGTTGATCGGCAAGCTCGTACTCGATCGCAATCCGCATAACTATTTCGCGGAGACCGAGCAGGTGGTGTTTCATCCCGGTCACGTCGTGCCGGGTATCGATCTGACCGATGATCCGCTTTTGCAGGGCAGGGTCGCGGCTTATGCGCATGCGCAGGACGCCCGGATGAGAGGCGTCGATAGCGCCGATCTGCCGATCAACCGCAGTACTGCGTCCGCATCCGGGCACGCTCGGCCGCATGGTCACGGCCGTGAGGTGCGCAGCGATGCCTTCCTCGATCACTTCACGCAGGCACGCATGTTCCTGCACAGCCAGTCGGAGCCCGAGTACAACCACATCTGCCATGCTTTCGAGTTCGAGTTGGGGAAGGTGCAGTCGCCGACGGTACGTGAGCGCATGCTCTTCATGCTCGCCCAGGTGGACGCGGACATGGCGGCAAGCGTAGGCAAGGGTCTGGGCATGCCTGTGCCGCGCAAGGGCGCCGGCCCACTCAATGGGCGCATACCGGTGGGCGTGGATCCCATGAAACTGCAGCCCCGGCCGGCACGCGATGTACCCGCGTCGCCTGCGCTGAGCATGGCCAACGGGCGCAAGCACGGGGTCGCCACGCGCAAGGTGGCGGTACTGCTCGCCGACGGCTACGACCGTGGGGACCTGGCCACGATGCGCAAGGCCCTCGAGAGCGCTGGCGCCTGGGTCAAAATCGTTGCGCCGCAATTGGGCGCGATTCCTTCGCACCACGATACGGTGGAGGCGGATTTCAGCTTCCGCACAGGTGATTCTGTCCTTTTCGACGCGATCTACATCCCCGGTGGCCGAAGAAGCGTCGACGCGCTCAAGCGGCATGGCGAGGTCGGTGATTTTGTCCGGGACAGCTGGCGCCACTGCAAACCGATCGCCGCGAGCGGGGCTGGCGCGGAGTTGCTGGAAGGTTTGCCCGGGGTTCCGTCCGGCAAGGGCAAGCTGCGCGCGGCGCATGGCGTGGTGGTCATGGCCGGCAAGGCCAGCGAGGACATGACCGGCGCGTTCCTGCAGGCCATTGCCGGCGGCCGCCACTGGGCACGTGAAACGCTGGCCTGAGCTAGAATAAGCGCATGATATTCCGCTGGTTCGAATCCCTGATCGACATCTTCCGCGAGGCGCCGGACAAGGCGCCACCGAAGGGTGTCGTGCGTTTCTACATCTACTATCTGCGCCAGGTGTGGAAGATCTTCGCCGTCGCGCTCATCGTCGGCCTTGCCGTCGCGTTGATCGAGGTCGCGTTGTTCGACTTCCTTGGCCGGGTGGTCGACATGGCCCAGAAGACGCCGGCAGCGGTGTTCTTCCAGACGCACGGCACGACCCTGCTCTGGATGGCCTTCGTCGTGGTGGTGCTGCGTCCGGTCTCCATCGGATTGCACGACCTGCTGGTGAACCAGACCCTCAACCCCGGCATGACCAACCTGATTCGTTGGCAGCACCATCGCTACGTCCTGAAGCAGAGCCTGTCGTTTTTCCAGAACGATTTCGCTGGCCGCATCGCGAACCGCATCATGCAGACCGCGCCGTCGTTACGGGAATCCGCCGTTCAGGTCGTCGATGCGATGTGGTACGTCACGGTCTACGCCGGCACGTCGGTCTACCTGTTCGCCAAGGCCGACGTGCTGCTGGCGCTGCCGCTGGTCCTCTGGATCGCGTGCTACATCGGCATGCTCGTCTTCTTTGTGCCGCGAGTGAAGGAGCGCTCCTGGAAAGCGTCCGAAGCACGTTCGAAGCTGATGGGACGTATCGTCGACGGTTACAGCAACGTCATGACGCTCAAGCTCTTCGCGCATACCAACCGCGAGGAAGCCTATGCACGCGAGGCCATGCTCGAGCAGACCGACAAGGTGCGCTCGTCCAATCGCATGATCACCTCGATGGATTTCTCGATTACCTCGCTCAACGGCCTGCTCATTGCCGGGACCAGTGCCCTCGCGCTCTGGTTGTGGTCGCGAGGTACGGTGTCGACGGGACAGGTGGCACTTTCCGTAGGCCTGGTGATCCGCATCAACAACATGTCCGGGTGGATCATGTGGGTGGTCAACGGTATTTTCGACAACGTCGGTACCGTGCAGGACGGCATCACCACGCTCGCGCAGGAGCGCACCGTGGTCGATCGCGACGACGCCAAGCCGCTGGTCGTGACCAAGGGCGAAGTCCGCTTCGACGACATCCACTTTCATTACGGCAAGGCGGGCGGCGTCATCGGCGGGCTGGATCTGATCGTCCGCGCGGGCGAGAAAATCGGCCTGGTTGGCCCCTCGGGCGCCGGCAAGTCCACCCTGATGAACGTGATGCTGCGCCTGTACGATCTCGAGGAAGGCCACATTCTCATCGACGGCCAGGACATCGCGAAGGTCGCCCAGGAGTCGCTGCGTTCGAATATCGGCGTGGTGACGCAGGATACCTCGCTGCTGCACCGGTCGATTCGCGACAACCTGCTCTACGGTCGCCCCGACGCTACCGAAGCCGAGATGTTCGAAGCCGTCCGCAAGGCGCGTGCGGACGAGTTCGTGCCCTTGTTGTCGGACGGCGAAGGCCGCACCGGCTACGACGCGCATGCGGGCGAGCGCGGGGTGAAGCTTTCGGGCGGACAACGTCAGCGCATCGCCATCGCGCGCGTGCTTCTGAAAGATGCCCCGATTCTCGTGCTCGATGAGGCCACCTCGGCCCTCGATTCCGAGGCCGAAGCGGCCATTCAGGAAAGCCTTGAAACGCTGATGCAGGGCAAGACGGTGATCGCCATCGCACATCGTCTTTCCACCATCGCGCGGATGGATCGCCTCGTGGTCATGGAGCACGGTGCCATCGTCGAGACCGGTACGCATGCCGAGCTCATTGCGCGCGGTGGCCTGTATGCCCGCCTTTGGGCGCACCAGACGGGTGGGTTCGTCGGCGTGACGTAATGCCGTCGGTGGATGGGCGCCCCGAAGTCGTCAGTCAGGTGCGCGGCTCCAGCGTCTCGCGCTCCGCCCAGGCAATGAATGCCAGTGCGGCGGCCGTCGGCGGCCGGTGTGCCGAGTGCACCAGGTAGTAGGCGTAGCGCGTCGGCAGCTCGGGTCCGGGCAGACGGACCAGTCGCCCATCGGCCAGGTGGGCCGACGCGAGCCGCGTACGTGCCAGCACCGCACCCAACCCGGAAGCAGCGGCATTGAGGCCATCGGCCGAATCGCTCAGCGTGTGCATGGTGCCGCCGCGCGGATAACGCACCCCCGCTGCCTTGAACCATTCGCGCCAGCCTTCCGGCGCGATGTCGGTGAGCAAGGGCAGGGTGGCGACGTCCTCGGGCGACGTGATCCGGGTAGCCAGTTCCGGTGACGCCAGTGGCTGCAGTGAGTCGTCCATGAGGAAGCGCGCCGTCAGCCCGGGCCACTGGCCCAGGCCGTAGCGAATTCCCAGATCGGGCCCGCCTTCATCGAAGCGGACAAGCGAGCGATCGGTATCGATCGACAGGCGTACGGTGGGGTGCGCGTCGATGAAGCGTCGCAGCCGCGGCGTGAGCCAGTTGGCCGCCAGCGACGGCAGAACGCTCAGGCGCAACCCGTTATCGCGCCGGTGCTGCCGAAGGCTGTCGAGCACGGCTTCAACCTCGGCCAGGGCGGAGCCCGCCGCATCAGCAAGGAGCCTGCCTTCCGGGGTCAGCGCCACGCCACGGGCATGGCGCTGGAACAGGCTCACTCCCAGTGCGGTTTCGAGCTTGCGCACGTGATGGCTGACGGCGCTCGCGGTGAGGTGCAGCTCTTCCGCCGCATGAGCGAAATTCTGGTGTCGGGCGGCGGAGGCGAACGCGGCAAGTGCCGGAAGGAGGGCGGATCGCATAGGAGGGCTGAATAATATGAGAGGCTGGCTTGCAAAGAATGCGCTTGTCCAGCGCGCCATTCCAGCGAAAATGGAGGCTAGCCACAAGTGAGGTTCGTATGTCGACCGCCATCAATCCTCCCGCCGATTCCCTGGGTCCGGTCGCCGAACGCGACTGGCGCACGCCGGTCGAACTCGTCTCCCTCGGCGCCATCTGGGGCGGGTCCTTCCTTTTCATGCGCGTCGCCGCCAAGGATTTCGGCCCCTTCCCGATGGTGGCCACGCGTCTCCTTTTTGGCTCGGTGATCCTTCTGCCCCTGCTTTGGAAGGCCCGCAAGGCAGTTCGCCTCTCACACCTTTGGAAAATGCTCGCGCTCGGTGCATTGAGCGCAGCTGTCCCGTTCACCCTGTTTGCCTGGGGCGCGGAGCGCGCGCCGGCCGGTATCGGCGCCATCGCCAACAGCATGACGGTGCTCTTCGCTGCGCTGGTCGCCTTCATCGGCTTCGGCGAAAAGATTGGTACGCGTAAGGCCATCGCCCTGGTCGCCGGTTTCGTCGGCGTGGTCATTCTCGCCAGCGGCCGCACGGCGGGTGAGAACGTCGCTCCCGCCGCACTCGCCGGCGCGGCGGCTTCGTTCTGCTATGGGCTCGCGGCCAACCTGATCAAACGCTATCTCTCCGACCTGCCGCCCACGGCCGTTGCAGCGGGGTGCCTGCTTGGCGCAACCGTCCTGATGGCACCACTGGCTGCACTGACCTGGCCGGATGCGCCTATTCCGACCAAGTCATGGATCGCCGTCGTCGCCCTTGGCGTTCTCTCGACGGGACTGGCGTATGCCTTCTACTTCCGCCTGATCCAGCGCATCGGGGCCCCGCGCGCAGCGACCTCAACCTATCTCGTGCCGCTGTTCGGCGTGGCATGGGCCTGGATGTTCCTTGGCGAAGCCCTCACCCCCACAATGGCCCTTGCCGGCGCGATCATTCTCGGCAGCGTGCTCTTCAGTCAGAAGAGCAAGGGCTGACAGGGTCTTTCGCGGATCGTCGCGGCATGGAATAGTCCCGGCACGTTCTTTCCTGTCGGGACTCTCCATGCCGCGTCTTCGCTATCTCCTCGCCTTCGGCGTCACCAGCTTCGCCTTCGCGCTTGCCGCGTCGGCCCAGGAGGCGCAGCCGGTGCAGCAGGTGCCTGCCGGCACGGTTGCCCGTCCGATGGATCTCGCTGACTTCGACGACTATGTCGATGCCACGCGCAAGCAGTTCGATGTGCCGGGTATCGCGGTAGCCATCGTCAAGGACGGCAAGATCGTGCTCGAGATGGGCTCCGGCGTACGCAAGCTGGGCGACCCGGCCAGGGTGGATGCGCATACGCAGTTCGCCATCGCTTCCAATACCAAGGCGTTCACCGCCGCCTCGTTGTCGATCCTCGCCGACGAGAAGAAGCTGGACATGAACGATCGCGTGGTCGACCGGCTGCCCTGGTTCCAGATGTCCGACCCGTACGTAACGCGCGAGATGCGTATCCGCGATCTGCTCGCGCATCGTAGCGGCCTCAGTCTCGGCGCCGGTGACCTTCTGTACTGGCCGGCGACGACCTACACAACGCAGGAAGTGGTGCAGCGTCTGCGTTACGTGCCGCTGACCAACAGTTTCCGCGCCGAGTACAACTACGACAACATTCTCTTTGCCGTCGCTGGCCTGGTCATCGAACAGGTGTCGGGCAAGCCCTGGGCCGACTTCATCACCCAGCGCATCTTCACCCCGCTAGGCATGACCGAATCGCAGACACACGCACCCGATCACATCGGTGCGGGCGACGACATTGCCACGGGCCACGCCAAGTTCGACTTCAAGGACCTCAAGCCGGTCGCGCCGATGTCCTGGAACAACAATCAGGCCGCTGGCGGCATCTACTCCAGCGTGCACGACCTCTCCAAGTGGATGACCGTGCAGCTCGACGGTGGTGTCTACAAGGACAGCGCAGGCAAGGAACAGCACCTGTTCAGCGCGGCGCGGCAGAACGAAATGTGGTCCCTGCTTACGCCCATCCGTATCTCCGAGCCGAGCGTGCCGGAGTTGAAAGGCGCCAAGCCGAACTTCTCGGGCTACGGCGAAGGCTGGTTCGTTTCCGATTACCGCGGCCACAAGCTGGTCTGGCATACGGGCGGCTGGCCGGGCATGGTTTCGCGCGTCACGCTCGTTCCTGACCTGAAGCTGGGTATCGTGGTGTTGACGAACCAGGAATCCGGTGCGGCCTTCCAGGCCGTGACGATGCGCGCACTCGATGCGTACATGGAAGCGCCGAAGACCGACTGGATCGCCGCGTATGCCGCTGGCGTGCGCAAGTCCGAAGGCAACGCGGACGACAGCATGAAGAAGCACGAAGCGGCACGCGCGAAGGGTTCGAAGCCCTCGCTCCCGCTGGACGGCTATGTCGGCACGTATCGCGATCCCTGGTATGGCGACGTCAAGGTGAGCAAGCAGGGCGGCAAGCTGGTGATGAGCTTTAGCAAGACCGCCCAGCTCACCGGCACCCTCGATCCCTGGCAGCACGACACCTTCATCGCACACTGGAGCGATCGCTCGCTCAACGGCGACGCGTTCGTTAACTTCAACCTGGATGCAGACGGGAAGGTAAGGGAAGTGCGGATGGAGCCGGTGTCTCCGCTGACCGACTTCAGCTTCGACTTCCAGGATTTGCGGCTTGTGCCGGTTGAGGCTTCCAAGTAAAAGCATCGCCGCTGAAGCGGCTCCCACATGGCACGCGCTCTGTGTGGGAGCCGCTTCAGCGGCGAAAGGGTGCTAGCCCATCACCCCGCCGGATCATCCGTCGACGCCTTAGGCGCCGAATCGGCCGTCGGCCCCACGATATCCGACATGTTCCCGCCGCCACGCAACACCAGGTCCTGCGGCCGCAGCAACGGGATATCCGAACTGCGCAAGCGTGCAATGATGTCGAACAGCAAATCGCTCTTCACGTTTCCCACGTCGCGCGGCCCGCCCACATAGCACGTCAGCGAGAATGTCATCGCCGCGCGGTCGATGTTATCCAGCGTCACCGACGGCGCCGGCGTCTCCAGCACCTGCTTGTGCTTGTGCATGGACTCGAGCATGTGCTCGCGCGCTTCCATCGGATCCGTATCGAGCGGCATCGGCAGCTTGATCAACACGCGACCCTGCGGATTAGCCATGGTCATGTTGCGCACGGGCTTGGTGATGAATGACGAGTTCGGCACGATGATCGTCGAACGGTCGGCCACCTGGATTTCCGTAGCACGCACGTTGATGCGGCGGATATCACCCTCGGCATCGTCGAGCACCACCCAGTCGCCCACCTTCACTGGCCGCTCCGCCAGCAGGATCAGGCCCGAGATGAAGTTCGAGACGATCGCTTGCAAACCAAAACCGATACCCACGGAGAGGGCGGAAGCCACCCACGCCACGTTCTGTACCGAAAGTCCCATCGCCAGTAGGGCGATCGCCACGACGATGACGACACCGACATAGCCCAGCAGCGTCGTCAACGAGCTGCGCATGCCGGGATCGAGGTTGGTCCGCGGCAGGTACTGCTCGGACATCCAGTTCTTGATCACGCGTACGGCGAGCAGGCCGAGGAAGAAGAGGCCGATCGCCGTGAGGATCTGGTCCGGCTTGAACTCGAAGTTGTAGATCTTCAGCGTCTGCAGCTTGGTGCCGAGCGTGAGGATGTCCGACGCACCGGCGCCGAAGCCCGAGATGACCGCGACGAGGCCGAACATGAAGAGGCCCAGGCGCACGATGCCCGAGAGCAACACACCTGCCTGGTCGAGCAGGCGCGGATGCGTGCCGAAGATGGCCTGCGCACGCGCGCTCATCGGGCCCTTCTCGGACAGCAACGTCTCGAACAGATCGTCGACCAGGCGCATCGCCAGATACGTGGCCGAGAGCACGATGATCGTCCACACCACCTGGCCCGCCATGAACGAGGCGAAGGCGACAAAGCCGGTGAGCAGGCCGATCCACGAGGCGACGATGGCGATCCACGCCGCTGCGATAAACAGGCTGGCCCAGATCGGACGAGGCGCTGGCGCATCGCCGTCTTCGTTGACGACATGATGCGAGCGGCTCAGTCGCACCAGTCCGATCGCCGTGAGTGAGGTGAGTACGAGTGCCTGCAGGCTGCTCGTCATCACCGTGGCAGCGAGGCTGGTGCCGATCGTGCGGTTCAGTTCCTTGAGGAAGTAGAACAACACCACGGCCAGCGAGAACAGCATCGGGAAGCGACGCAGGCTGAGTGCCGTTTCGTCGGAGATGGCGGGCAGGCGCCACGACGGCCGCTTGGCCGAAATCAGGGCGCGGCCGAGACCGGCGATGAAGGCGCCGAAGAAGATGATGCGCACGAGGGCCTTGGCCATCGTGTCCGTGTCGTCGCTGAAGGTCTCGTCCCAGTTCAGGCCGAGATAAAGCAGCTGGGTGCCGAGGCCGGTGGTGAGCGCCGAGGTCAGCGTGATACCGAGGATGAGGGCGGAGCGGCGCAGGCGGCCCGGGGGCATGCGGTTCGCCGTAAGGTGGCGAGCGCGCTGCTCAAGATAGAAGCGCACGCCCGTCATCAGCAGGACGCCGAACAGCACGCAGATGATCAGGGCGACGCGGTTCCCGTCCGTCCAGCTCTTGACCAGATCGACCTTCACGCCACCGCCGAAGTCGCTCAGGTTGGCCGAATCGCGAGGAAACGCTTTCGCCGGCTCCGACCAGAATGGACGCGAAAATGGCGATGCTGTCCTCCGGGAGAGGAATTGCTGGAACCGAATGCGGCGCAGGTCGGCCAGCTGGCTGGTGGTCTGCTGTGCCTCCAGCGTGATGCCGTCGGCCTGCTTGATCTGTGCATCGACCGCGTCGAAGGCCTTCTGGGCGTCCTTGCGCGTGGCAGCCAGCTCCGGTGGCTCCTTGGTCCCGGTCGCCGGGGCGGGGCCAAGCTGGTCGAGGCGCGCCTTGGCCGCATCGCGGTTGGGCGAGAGCGAACCAGACACTTTCTGCGACTTCGTGGCGACGTCGCCGGCCTTGCCGCGGAGGTCGTCGATCACCGAATCGGTGATGTTGTCGTCCTTCATCCCCTTCTCGATCTGGTCGAGCTGGGTGCGTAGATCACCGATCTGCTTGCCCGGGTCGTCGTCCGGCGCTTGCGCGAAGGCGGCGACCGAGACGGTCAGAAGGAGGGCGGTAAAGAAAATTCTCAGGGTTCGCATGCGGGGATCATCGAAGGCGGGACGGGGCAGGTCAATTGCGAGGGTTATGCGATACCCTCGGTGAACGTCGTGTTCGGCGGCCTTTTGCGGCGTTGCAGCTTTTGCCGCCGGGCCAGCCGCCGCTATCCTGCCGCCCCTTGGCCCCGCCCGGAAGCAATCCCATGCGCAAGAAGCTCGTCGCCGGTAACTGGAAGATGCACGGATCGCGCAAGATGGCCGATGGCCTGGTCCGCGAGATCGTCGAGGGCCTGGAAGACGGCGTCGACGTGCTGGTGATCCCGCCGATCATCTACCTGGCCGACCTGGTCCATAAATACGGTGATCGCGGCCTGGGCTTCGGCGCACAGACGATTTCCGAGCATCCCGAGCAGGGCGCCTACACTGGCGAGATATCCGCGGCGATGGTCCGCGACGTCGGTGCCAAGTGGACCCTCGTCGGCCATTCCGAGCGCCGCCAGTACTATCACGAGACCGACGCGCTGCTGTCGAAGAAGTTCAGGACGGCATGCGATGCGGGCCTTACTCCTATCTATTGCGTAGGTGAGACGCACGAAGAGCACGAGGCGGACAGGGCCGAAGAGGTCATCGGCCGCCAGCTAGCCGCCGTGATCGACGTCTATGGCGTGGAGGCTTTCCGTACCGGCGTGATCGCCTATGAGCCGGTCTGGGCCATTGGCACGGGCCTCACGGCCACCCCGGAGAAGGTGCAAAAAATTCATGCGTTCATCCGTAGCCAAGTGGCAAAAAAGGATGTTAATATCTCGCTCCTGACCCGGGTGCTTTACGGTGGCAGCGTCAAGCCGGCCAATGCGGCCGACCTTTTCGCCCAGCCTGATGTAGACGGGGGATTGATCGGCGGAGCCGCTCTCGTAGCCTCCGACTTCCTGGAAATTTGCGCCGCGGCGCGTCGATAACGCGACACGGCAAACAGAAGATATGTTCATCCTCTTCAGCGTTCTTTACATCCTTGTAGCTGCGGCGATGATCGTGCTGATTCTTATGCAGCGCGGCGCTGGTGCGGATGCAGGTTCCGGTTTCGGTGGCGGCGCGTCCGCAACCGTGTTCGGTGCACGTGGTTCGTCGAGCTTCATGACGCGCGCCACGGCGGTCCTGGCGGCACTATTCTTCGTGCTGAGCCTGGGCATGGGTATCTACCTCGGTCGCTCGGGCACGCCCCAGCCGGCCGCGGATCTTGGCGTGATGTCCGGTGCTACCGTGCCGGCCGCTCCCGCCAACACCGCTCCGGTGAAGCCGGTCGCGTCGGACGTGCCGCAGGCACCCGTCGTTACCGCCCCGGCAGCGAACAACGATGTTCCGGCCGCGAAGCAGGAAGCCAACAAGGCTCCCGCCGAGCCGGCCAAGAAGTAAATCAGCAACACTGCAACACGCTGTAAAAGTTATGCCCAGGTGGCGGAATTGGTAGACGCACTACCTTGAGGTGGTAGCGGCTTAGGCTGTGGGGGTTCGAGTCCCCCCTTGGGCACCAACACAGATCCGGAGACCTCACCGGATCGCAGAGAAACCCGCGAAAGCGGGTTTTTTTGTGGGCGTTCGGCAGGACGACATTCACAGCGGGAAGGTGACGAGAACCGTAAAACATCGGCATGCCCGATGAGCGGTCAGCGTGATATCAGAATCCCGTGGTCTGCACACCACGAAAGGGCAACAGCAATTGCGATAAGGGCACAGCCGAGCGCCATCACGTACGCCAATCTCCGTCCGCTCCGGCGTGTCATCTGTGGAGGCCCACTTGGTACGCAGCGCGAGTCAAGCGAACTGGCACGTAGATTTATCTCAGAACGCTCGATGAATTGCCACGGCCAGTACACGAGACGTCACTATCAGTAAGCGAGCGGCGGCACGTTCCGAGCACGCGTGTTGCCCCCAGTCGGCGATCGTTTCCGCGTTGAAAAACTGTGCTGGCTGCGTGGGTTCTGAATTGCGACTTCATTGTGTCGGCGCTGGCTTGCTGCTGAGAGGTTGTATTCCTACTGGCCAAGTCGCTAGTACCGCTGTTAGTGCGTATGCCGAGTCGCTAAGATCCGTGTCGGACGAGGCTCGAGACAGTCATATGGCTGTACACCAAGGACTTCGGATCAACATGGGAGCTACATTTTCATGGCCACCGCATTGGACGTTGCAACGTGGTTCCTCGGCAACATGGATCGATCAGCTGGCGACTCGATCACTCACCTGAAGCTCCAAAAGCTCGTCTATTACGCTCAGGCCTGGTCGCTCGCATTTCTCGATAAGCCGATGTTTGATGAAGACATGCAGGCGTGGGCCCATGGCCCGGTCGCACCTAGCGTTTATCGCGCTTTTGCTGGCGAAGGTTGGAATGCACTCGATGTTCCAGACCGGTCGCTCGAAGGATGCTTTGATGAGGATCAGGGCGCGCTCCTCATGGAGGTGGCCGACGTTTACGGCAACCTCTCGGCGAAGCAGCTCGAGAACATGACGCACGCTGAATCGCCGTGGCGCGATGCTCGCGGGAGCATTCCTGACGAAGCACCCTCTAAAGCGGTCCTTTTTAAGGAAAGGATGAAGGAGTACTACCAAGGGCGCGTGAAACATGTCGAGGAAAGAGGGAGGGAGGTTTGGCCTCGAGAGGATTGCCGAGAATCGGCGCGAACAATCAGTTTCGGCGACGGCTGACGAACGGAGAGCTTTCGGTCTCGGAGATTTGCTCGGCGATTCGTTAGTCATCGCGCCTATGCCGGGGGGGAGACCAACCGCAGCGGCAGGGGTCTGGCGTCTAACGCGATACGCCTTGCTGATCCTTGGAAACCCCGGGCGCAAAGCCGCAGCATGCGGCAGCCTGAGTATGCGCAAACGCGGGCCGGCAGAGAAGCTACCTAAGCGTCATCGCTCGCCCGAGTAATAATCGACCGAAGCCTCAATCTCCTCAGCCGTCATATTCCGCGCGATATTCCGCATCTGTGCACTCGTATCGTTGCGCCGAGTGCCATGCGCAAACGCCTCCAACTGCGTCTTCAGATAATCGCGCGGCTGGGGATCCAGCCACGGCACCCCCAGCTTGCTCGTCAGCCGGCCATGGCACGACCCGCACGGCGGAATGTTGCGCATCGGCGCGCCCGTAGCGACGATATCCGGTGCCGATTGAAGATCCTGCGCGGCTTTCGTCTGCAGACGGGCAAGTGAGGCGTAGTAGGCAGAGAGATCGCGCAGGTCCTGGTCACTGAGCTTCACGACCAGCGGTGCCATGACGGCGCTCACTCGCGCGCCACTCTGGAAATCGCGAAGCTCCTTGTAGATGGACGACGCGTATTGTCCGGCCAGGTTCGGCGTCTGCGATGAGCTCACGCCACGCAGCCCGTGGCACATGGTGCAGCGGAGTGCGAGCGTCGCGCCCCGGCCGACACCACCGCCGGATGCAGGCTCGTCGAGCGTCGTTGGGGTCATGACCACCTCCGACACTTTCACCGCCGAGGTCACCGGTGCGCTCGCTCCCTCGTACCATGAGCGGGGCACGCCGGCGGCGCTGCATATCGAGTTCAGCAGGCCTTTGAACAGGGCGTCGTCCTGGGCGGAAGGTAGCCAGACGAAGCCAACGAAAATCGAGAAGACCATAAGCAGAAACGTCCCGCCGACACTGCCGACAAACCACCGGTTACGAAGAAGTGGGCCATTCATGGTTGCCCTCCCACGAACACCGGCGGGACACGGCCCTCCGGCGTCATCATCAGCTGGACGATCGGGTAGCCGTAGTTGGTGATCGTCAATGCGACCATCAGGCACACCCACAGCGTCAGGCCGTTCAATGCCCACGGAAGCGACACGGGCTCATGCACGGGCTTGCTGAAGGTGTAGGGCTCCGGCTGCACGCTCGCGGCCAAGTGGTTTCGGACCAGCACCGCAATGAAGCACCCCGCCGACAGCACGAGCAGCGCGCCACCGATGGTCGACATCACCACCGAGACACCCTCGGCGAACATCCCCGGCGCCGTATAGTCGTAGAACGCCATGCGGCGCGGCATGCCCAACAGACCGGCGTAATGCCAGGGGAAGGTCAGCACGATCATGCCGATGAACCACAGCCACAGCTGCGTGCGGATGAGCCGCCCATCCAGAAGGGCACGCCCCGTGAGATGCGGCCACAGGTCATAAGCGAGCGCGAAGTACATGATCACGATCGCGCCACCAAAGATCAGGTGGAAGTGCCCGGTCACCCATTGCGTGTTGTGGATGGTCGAGTCCAGCTGGTAGCTCATGTTGATCAGGCCGCCAGCGCCGCCGAAGCCAAGCATGACGAAGGACAGCGCCAGCGCGAGCATCTGCGGATTCTTCCAGGGCAGCGCCTTCACCCAACCGAGGGGCCCTCGACCTCCGCGCAGGCGTGCCGCGATCTCCACCGAAGCGCAGATGGTGAATACTGTCAGCAGGGTCGGTACGGCCACCATGGCGGTAAAGATCGAATGCACCACCTTGAACCCCGAGCCGACTTCCGGATCCGCGAACAGGTGATGGATGCCGATAGGCATCGCGAACACCAGGAACAGTGCGAAGGAGATTCGCGCCATCTTGTCGCTATAGAGGCGCCCGCCGATCGCGCGCGGGACGATGGTGTAGAAGGCGATATAAGCCGGCATCAGCCAGAAGTAGACAATGGCGTGCAGCGTCCATGAAAAGAGAACGCGTGAAAGCCCGGCATTGATAGTGGTGGCGAAACCAAGCGCCACGGGAAGAATCTGGAACAACAGCTCAAGCGCGGCACCCACCGCCGTCCACGCCCACAGATACGCACCGGCCACGTTGGCGAACATGGCCAGCGGCACCGGCGCACCCGGATGGGCACGCTTCCATACGGCCATGTTGATGCCCATCAGCGCGACCCAGACCCACGAGCCGACGACGACGAGTACGACACCGATGTAGTAGAAGGCGTTGCCGATCATCGGCGGATAGAACGTGTAGAGCACCGAGTCCAGTCCGAGCGCCACCGGGACCACGGCGGCGACGGATCCGACGATGATCATCCAGTAGCCGGCCCAGGCCCAGCGCCTGCCGACCAGCGGCTGCCCCAGCGCGGCCTCGGAAATGAAGTAACCGAAGCCCATCGCGACAAGCGTGGGAAACACATAGCCCATGACGGTGCCGTGCGCCGTGACCGACCGGTAATACAGGTCGGCATTGCGCAGCCACCCGTGCAGCGGGCTACGAATGAACATCTGCCATTCGCCGAGCAGGATGGCGACGGCGAACAGGCCGAAGGCCAGCCAGAAGTGCGCGAGGATGAGCCGCTTGTTATAGATCACAGCTGGCTCTCCTGGTGGGGCCGACCAGTTTCGCGAAAGCGTCCGGCTCGACCACCTTGACGTTCGCCCACATGCCTTCGTGTCCCACGCCGCAGAACTCATGGCACGGCATCAGGTGATCGCCCGGTTTGTCGAAGGTCGTCTTGAACGTGGACACATAGCCGGGCGAGACCATCGAGTTGATATTGGTGCCGGTGATGAGCATGCCGTGGATCACGTCCGCGCTGGTGACGCGGAAAGTGATGGGCGTTTTTGCGGGAACGGCGATGCATTGCGGGGTAAACGAATATTGCTGTCCGATGATCCGCACCGTGACGGAACCGTCGGGCTCCACGGCGCTGCCGAGGTTGCTTTCGACAAACTCGCCGCTCACGTGCAGGGTCGTCGGATTGATGGTCTCGACGCGGGACGGCGGCATCGTCGCCCAATGCAGGCCGGTGAAGATCACCATGGCCACCAGCAGGGCAACGAGTCCCACCATCGTGATGGCCCAACGATTCTCGACACGCGTGGCGACGTCTTCGCCATCGTGCGGGTCTGCGGGAGCCGTTCGGGCCATGAGGTGTCCTTTAGTGAATGGCGCCACGCGGAAGGAAGGCGAAGAAGTAGAAGAGGAACCACATCAGGAAAACGAGTGCGACCGCGATGCCGGCCACCATCAGGGCGCCACGCGGCCCGGCGCGAACGATGTCGTCGACACGCTTGTCTTCGTCGCTGGGCGGTGTGTTGTCGATCTCGGTCATGGCGTGTCTCCCGTCAGTCCAGCGGAGCCGAACGAAGTGCGTTGACGTCCGCGTTGGTCACGGCGGTGCCACGATTGGTCCAGGCGGTGCGGATGTAGGTCACGACGGCGGCGACTTCCTCGTCCGACAGTTGTTGCGCGAACGGAGGCATGCCGTACGGCCGCGGGTTGCGTATCGTCCCGGGCGGGTAACCGCCGTTGAGCACCATGCGGATCGGATTGACCGACGACGTCATCTGGATCGACTGGTTGCCGTCCAGCGGCGGGAAGTCGGAGCCCCGGCCTTCGCCCTGCGCGCCGTGGCACACCGCGCACTGCGCCGTGTAGATCTTCTTGCCCAACGGGAACAGGCGCAGTTTGTCCTGCTCCTGGGCCTTCGTCGGCGCACTCGACGAACCCGTCGACGGCAACGCCTTCAGGTAGACCGCCATGGCGCGGATATCGGCATCCGAGAGGTATTGGAGGCTGTTGTGGACGACCTCGGCCATGGGGCCATAGACCGCGCCCCGGGTCGAGACACCCGCCTGCAGCAGGTCGGAGATGTCGCCGATGCTCCACTCGCCGAGTCCGGCCTCACGATTTGATGTCAGCGACGGCGCGTACCAGGCCTGCATCGGAATGAGACCGCCCTGGTACGCCGCCGAAGCGGAGCTGCCACCCAGCGCGTTGATGGCGGTATGGCACATCGAGCAGTGGCCCGGCCCCTCGACGAGGTAGGCACCGCGGTTCCAGTCGTTCGATTTCGATGGGTCGGGTTTGTACTCGCCTTCGCTGAAGTAAAGCGTGCGCCAGCCAAGAAGAAGGCTGCGATTGTTGTATGGGAACCGGAGGTCTTGCGGCGTGTTGGGCCGGTGTACCGGTGGCACGGTTTTCAGGTACGCGAAGATCGCATCGACATCGGCGCGCGTCATCTTGGTGTACGCGGCGAACGGCATGGCCGGGTAGAGCAGTTGTCCCGACCGTGAGCGGCCGGTGTGCATCATCGAATAGAAGTCGTCCGCGCTCCATGTGCCAATCCCGGTGGCGCGCTCGGGTGAGATGTTGGGGGAATAGAGCGTGCCGAACGGTGTCGCCATCGGGCGGCCGCCGCCAAAGGGCTTATCGCCCGGATTGCTGTGGCAGGCGATGCAGTCGGAAGCGCGGGCGAGATATTCGCCTCGCGCGACGACGGATGCCTCCTGGCTATGTGCGACCTGGGCCAGGAAGAGCAAAGCGCAAGCGAACCAGTGTTTCGTCCTCATCGGGCCTCACCACTCTGGCAGGTGAGGGCCAGCTTCAGCGACCCTTCGGTGGCGGGTGCAGGATTCGACGGGGAGGGAAGCGACGAGAGGTACGCCGAGACTGCGGTGATGTCCGCATCCGAGAGGAGAACGGTGATCTTCTGCATGCAGTTGGGCTTGGGCGTCACGCGCGCGCCATACCGTGAGGCGCCGAGCTGGGCGCTGATGTACTTGGCGTGCAGCCCAAGCAGGCCGGGAATATCCGGCGATACGCCGGTCAGTGAGGCCCCATGGCAGGCGACACAGGAAGGTACGTGTCTGGCAGCGTCACCCTCCAGTGCCAGCTTCTGTCCCAGCGCCATGACCTCTGGTGTGACATTCGGCCTGGGGAGCGTAGGGAAGGGCGTCTGCTGCTCCGCGAAGTACGCCGCCATCTCCTGCAGGTACGCGTCGGGCAGGTACTCGAGCAGGTAGGTCATGGGCGCGTACTTGCGCTGGCCGTCCCGGAAGGAGACCAGCTGGTTGTACAGGTACCGCGCGGGCTTGCCGGCGAGCCGCGGGTAGTAGTCGTCACCACTGCCTTGCCCGCGTTCGCCATGGCACGTGGTGCAAGCCATGACGCGCGTTGCGATGGAGTCCGGTGCGATGACGGTGCTGCGTACCTGGGCGTGAAGGCTGCCCGCGCATAGCGCGAGGAACAACCACGCCCCCACACCCGCGCGTACGCGGCCGAGCGCAGTTGATCCGGACACGCGGCGAGCTTGATTCATCGGTAGTCCTCCCCCGTCGACACACTACGTCCCGTGCGCAGGTGTCCGATTGGACGGGCGTGAGTGATCTTGTACCGGCTAGCGCTACCGGAAAACCGTTGAACTACTTAGACAGCAGGTCAGGCCGGCGCCATCGGCCGAGGGTTCGATGCGATTGTCTGGCAGTTGAGGGGGCCCAACGACGAATAGCCCGGCACAGGGCCGGGCTATTCGTCGTTGGTGTGTCTTCGAAGCGCCGGCCGGTTTTACTGTTTCTCTGCCACCAGGGTCATGTCCCGGTTGCTGACCGCGTTATGGATCAAGGTGGTCATGGTCTTGCCATCGGCCGACAAGGTGGATTTGGCGACCGATGTCGTCTTGCCACCCATCATGGAAGTTTCTTCCAAAGCGCTGCCGACCATCTTGACGGCGATCATGTCGGTGCCCGGGTCGCCCTTGTATGGGACCGGTTTGCCGTCGAGCTTCGCGGTATACGACTCGCCGCGTGGGTCATTCATGGTGACGGTGTCGCCGTCGACCTTGTACGTGTAGGTCGTCATGCCATCGGAAGCGCTTTGATAACCGCTGACGAGCCAGGAGCCTGCGGCGGCATGTGAACCGGCGGCGCCGGGGGCGGTGCGCTTGAGGGTGCCCTTGACCGTCGTCGTGCCGGACTCGCGCGTGCTCGCCGATTCGAAGGTGGCTGTCTTGCCATCAGCGGCGACCGTGGTGGTGTGGGTATTCACCAGCGCGCCGTTCTTTTTCACGGTCTCGACGATCGTGTGGTCGTCGACGATCTTCACCGACTCCGTGTCGTAGCGCGGATGACCGGTGACAGCGTGATCGGCACCGTCCGCCTTGATCTTCACGGGAGGTGTGCAATTGCACGTGAACTCACCACCCTTGAGCGTGATGATCATCGGTTTGTCCGATGACTTCACCTTGTTGATGTCGACCTTCCAGGTGCCATCGAAGGCACTTTGCGCCATGACCTGGAGCGGAAGCAGGAGTGCCAGGAGCACTCCACCGATAAGCAGTTTTTTCATAGCCAATCTCCGACTGCGATGCGCGTCGCCAAGATCTGCCCGGATAGCTCAGGTTGTCCCCACGGTGCCGGAACCGCCTCTTCTCCGAGTCCCAGCCTGGTCAGCGTACTCTTCGGAGCAGGTGCGTAAAGGAGGCTGCTCAGCGGGGTGCTCGTACAGAAGCGATGTTCGACCCTGTTTTTAAGGGCTCATGGCAGGTACTTAGCCTTAAAGCCCTAGGCCGTGCGGTATAGATTGCTTGCTTAAATCTGACGAAATTGATCGCAGTTCCTCAAGATGGCGCCTCCAAAGCCGATATCCTGTACGAGGCCATCCCTTCCTCCGAGGGATGGCGGCACGGCAGGTCCCCTCAGGTAAACCCATGCTCGACAGCAGCTACAACGGCATCCTCGTCGCTTTCTCCCTCGTGGTCGCCATCCTCGCCTCCTATACGGCGCTGAACATGGCCGGGCGCGTGTCGGGCACGCGCGGCACGGCGTCGGCACTATGGCTGGTGGGTGGGTCCTTCGCGATGGGGATCGGCGTCTGGTCGATGCACTTCATCGGGATGCTGGCCTTTAGCCTGCCCATCCCGCTTGGATACGATCTCGACCTGACCCTGCTTTCGCTGGTCTTCGCCATCGGTTCCTCGGCGTTCGCCTTATGGCTGGTGTGCCATGAGCAGTTGCCGTGGCGGCGCCTGGTTGTCGGCGCCCTGATGATGGGTGCGGGCATCGCCGCGATGCATTACACCGGCATGGCCGCCATGCAGATGATGCCGGGGGTGGTTTACGACCCGCTGCTGTTCGCGTTATCGATCGTCATCGCGGTGCTCGCCTCTGGCGCGGCACTCTGGATTGCCTTCCGCTTGCGCAAGGACGTCGAGCGCGTCACGTTTGCTCGCCTCGGGGCGTCGTTGCTGATGGGCTGTGCCATTGTCGGCATGCATTACACCGGCATGGCTGCTTCTGAGTTCCCCGTGGGGAGCTACTGCGGGGCCGCCAATTCGGGCATCGACGCCAAGTGGCTGGCCCTGGTCGTGATCGTCGTCAGCCTGGCCGTCTTCGCCATCGCCTTGATCGTGTCGATGCTGGATGTTCGAGCCAACGTGTTGACGACGTCGCTGGATCGCGCCAACAGCGAACTGGTGCAACTCGCCCTGCACGACAACCTGACCCGGCTGCCCAATCGCGTACTTCTCGGCGATCGCCTGGACCAGGCGATCCACAAGGCCACGAGGGAAGGGCGCCAGTTCGCGGTCCTCTTCATGGACCTCGACGGCTTCAAGGCGGTGAATGACGTCTATGGTCACCATGTTGGGGACCTCCTGCTGAAGGAAGTATCGAGGCGCATCCTGGCCGTCAAGCGCGGCGAAGACACCGTGGCTCGCCTGGGTGGCGACGAGTTCGTGATGTCCCTCGACGTCGCCAGGCCCGAAGACGCTGCGTTGCAGGCACAGCGCCTGGTCGACGTGCTGGGTGGTGCCTACCTGATCGATGACCACAGCGTGCATGTGTCGGCCAGCGTCGGCATCGCGGTCTTCCCCGAAAATGGCCGCACGACGCACGACCTCATGATCAACGCCGATGCGGCCATGTACCACGCGAAGGAGCAGGGCCGTAACGGCTATTGCTTCTTCGAAAGCGCAATGAACGCCAACGTGCACCAGCAGCTGCAGTTGCAGCACGATCTGCGGCGGGCGCTCGATCAGCACGAATTCCTGCTTTATTACCAGCCTAAGCTTGTCTCGCCCGCTGGCCCGGTCACCGGTGTTGAAGCGCTGTTGCGCTGGCAGAAACCCGGCGTGGGCCTGGTGCCGCCGGATGAGTTCCTCGGCGTGGCCGAGCGCACCGGGCTGATCATCCCGATCGGCAACTGGGTGCTCGACGAGGCCTGCCGGCAGATGCGTGTATGGCAGGACGAGGGACACGGTGCCTGGACTGTCGCGGTCAACCTGTCGACCGTGCAACTCACGCACACCGGCCTGGTCGACGTGCTCCGGTCGACGCTCGAGCGTCATGCGCTCGATCCGGCCTGCCTCGTGCTGGAGATTACCGAGTCCACCGCCATGCGCGATGCGGAAGCCAGTCTGGCCATCCTCAATCAGGTCGCTGCGCTTGGCGTGGGCATTTCGATCGACGACTTCGGTACGGGTTATTCCAGCCTGCTTTACCTGAAGCAGCTACCTGCCGACGAGCTCAAGATCGATCGTGGTTTCGTGACTGAACTGACCCATGGCAACGACGACGAAGCCATCGTGTCGGCGATCATCGCACTGGGCAAGACCCTCGGCCTGAACATTGTCGCGGAAGGCGTGGAGACCGCCGAGCAGCAGGAGCTGTTGACCCGGCTCGGCTGCGACGTGCTGCAGGGCTTCCTGCTGGGTAGCCCCGTCCCTGGCGATCAGCTCGCGCAAAGCCTGCCGACCCCGACCCCGACCCCGACCCCGACCCCGGCATAGCATCGCGGCGCACGCTGTCTTACGATGCCTGCACCATCGCCGATCGGCGTGTTCGAGGAATTCGTATGGACGTCACGCAGACCCGGCTCAACCAGCTCTTCACCTTTTCGATGGATTTTGCGAAGGAGATGCTGGAAGAGAACGGCGATTTCTACCCGTTCGGCGCCACGGTGTCCGAAGAGGGCAAGCTGGCGGCCGACGCGGGTCACGAGGACGGCGGCGACGAGCCGGACGCGCATGATGTCTATCGCGTGATCTTCGAGCGGTTCTCCGCGAGCCGGCCCTCGGAAGCCATTGCCGCGGCACTGGTTGCCAACGTGACGATTCCCGACGAGTTCGACCCGCCTGCAAAAGACGGGGTTCGCGTGCACATCGAGTCGGAAGGCTACGCACGTTTTATTTACGTGCCTTATGAAGTCGTCTCCGTGGAAACGCGCGAAGTGAAGCTGCACGACCCGTTCGCCGTCGAGATCTCGCCGAGTTTTTTTATCGGCTGAGTTAGGGAGGATCGCGCGCATGTCCCCAATTTCTGACAGCGCGCTACTAGCGACACTGACGGAGCTGGAGCGAGAGCTTCACGTGCCGTCGGTGCGTCGTGATGTCCGACGCCTGCGTGAGCTTTTGCACCATTCCTTCGTCGAGATCGGGCGCTCGGGATACCGCATCGAACTGATGGATGTTTTGCGCGACCTTCCGACCGAAGGCGGGAACGGCTCGATCGTCGCGGATGGGTTCGAGCTGCGTCGAATTACGGAGGGGGTGGCGATGCTGCTTTATCGGTCGGCGCATCGTTCTCCGTCTGGTGTGGATTCGCGGCATACGCTGCGGTGCAGTACTTGGGTGAGGTCTGGTGGTGACTGGCAATTGATCTACCATCAAGGCACGCCGACGGAGGTATTTGAAATTGTATGATTTTTTCGTGGCGACTCGATCGCCGATGAATCGGCTCCCACAAAGCGAGATCTGTGACCTTGCCGTGGGGTGTGGGCAACGGTAAGTTCTGACGCTTCGAACCTGCGGAAGAGACGATGAAGCGTCTGAGTGTGCTCCTTTCGACCTGCCTGCTGGCGGGCGCGGTCTGTCCTTCCTTCGCCGCCGCACCGGCCGCGACAACGCCACACTTTGCCGTCGACCACGGGCAGTTCCTGCTCGACGGCAAACCCTATGTGATCCGCTCGGGCGAGATGCATTACCCGCGTATCCCGCGTGCGGACTGGCGCGACCGCCTGCACAAGGCTCGCGCGATGGGCCTGAATACGATCACCACCTACGCGTTCTGGAATGAAAGCGAGCCGGAGCCGGGCAAGTTCGATTTCAGCGGCGACCGTGACATCGCGGCGTTCGTGCGAACGGCGCAGGAAGAGGGGCTGAACGTCATCGTTCGTCCAGGCCCCTTCGTGTGTGCGGAATGGGAGTTCGGTGGCATCCCTGCGTGGTTGCTTCGCACGCCGGGCCTGCGCATTCGCTCGTTCGACCCTCGTTTCCTCAAGGCCAGCGCAGCCTGGTTCAAGCGGCTGAACCAGGAGCTCGCGCCGCTGCTGAGCAGCCGTGGCGGGCCGATCCTCATGGTCCAGGTGGAGAACGAGTACGGTTACGTGGGTAACGACCACGATTACCTTGAAGCGATCCACCAGCAGATGGTGGACGCCGGCTTCGACGTGCCGATGTTCACCTCCAATGGCCCTGGTCCGACCTGGATGCCGCGCGGGTCATTGCCCGGCATGCTCTCGGTGATCAACTTCACCGGTGATGGCAAGCAGACGGAGCGAGCGTTCCGACGCTCGGCGCCGCTGATGGAGAACATGCCGCGCATGGCGGGCGAATACTGGACGGGTTGGTACGACCGCTGGGGCCTTGCGCACAAGACACGCGATGTCGGCGATGTGAGCAGCGCGGTGTCGTGGATGATGGACCACGATGTTTCATTCAACCTGTACATGGTCGACGGCGGTACGAACTTCGGCTGGATGAACGGCGCGAACAACGACGACGCGCACTACCTGCCGGTGACGACCAGCTACGACTACGACTCCCCGATCGATGAAGCCGGACGCCTGACCCCGAAATTTGTGGCGCTGCGCAAGGTCATCGCGGCACACCTGCCCAAGGGCGAGACGCTTCCCAAGGTGCCCGCTTCATCGCCGACGGTCGCGATTCCGCGGTTCACCATGGACGCTTCGATCAGCCTGCTCGATGCGCTGCCGGGCCTGAGCAAGGCACAAAAAACCGTGACGCCGCACGGCATGGAAACGTTCGGTCAGAACTACGGCCTTATCCTCTACCGCAAGGCCCTCGACGCCGATGCCAAGGGGTCGCTCGACATCAGCGATGTGCGTGATTACGCCACCGTGCTCGCCGACGGCAAGCCGCTGGGTACGCTGGACCGCCGCAAGGATCAGCACGCGATGCCGGTCGACCTCAAGGCTGGCAGCACGCTGGATCTCGTGGTCGAAAACATGGGGCGGATCAATATCGGCCCGGGCATGGAAGACGACTACAAAGGCATCACCTATTCCGTGCAGGTCGGCGGAGAGGATCTGCTCGACTGGTCGGTCTACCCGCTGCCGTTGGATGACCTGTCAGGACTGCACTTCACCGCAGGCGGCACAGGGCAGGGGCCGACGTTCTGGCACGGCAGTTTCACGATGAGCAAGGCGGATGGCACCTTCCTCGACATGCGCGGGTGGAACAAGGGCAACGTGTGGATCAACGGCCGCCACCTCGGCCGCTTCTGGAACATCGGGCCGCAGCAGACGCTTTACGTGCCGGCGTCGTGGCTCAAGAAAGGACGCAACGAGGTCGTTGTACTCGAGATGCAGGCGGGCGGGTCGCATACGATCGCGGGTCTGAAAGACCCGGTCTTCGATACACCTGCAAAGTAGATACAAAGCGCCGTCGAGAGCCTCCTGGCTCCGACGGCACCAAGCGTCACGTTGTGACGCGGATTAGTGGGCTCACGCCATCCTCGTGCCATTGGGCACCGGCCGTTCCACGGTGGTGATGACGACACCCTCATCGGTGTGGAAGCCGGTCAGCAAGAACTGTGAACGCACTGGTCCGATCTGCTTTTCCGGAAAGTTGATCACGCCCACGATCTGCCGACCGATAAGGTCTTCCGGTTGGTAAACACCTGTGACCTGCGCGCTCGTCTTGCGTTCGCCGTGCGGGCCGAAGTCCGCCCAGATCAGGTAGGCGGGGCGCCTGGCCTCGGGAAAGATTTCGGCGCGGGTGACGGTGCCCGCCACCAGCATCACTTTCTCGAAATCGGCCCAGGTGATCGTCTCGCTCATCGTCAAGTTCATTCGTGGCTACATGGTGAGGATGATCTTACCGACACTGGAGGAAGACTCCATGCGCCGATGCGCCTCCGCCGCCTGGGCGAGAGGGAACGTGCTGTCGATCACCGGTGCGAGCGTGCCGCCGTCGAAGGCCTGCAGCCAGCGATCGCGGAAGCGCTGGGTCATGGCCTGCTTGACGCTTTGCGGACGTGATTTCATCACGGTGCCGATCACCTGCAGGTGGCGATAGAGGAGGCGATCAAGGGGCAACGTGGCACCCTTGGCGCCCCCCAGAAGGCCCACTTCGACCAGTCGTCCGCCGAAGTTCAGCGAAGCGATGTTGCGTTCGAAGTAGGGCGCACCGATGAAGTCGACGATCACGTCGACACCCTTTCCGGCGGTCTCGCGTTCGATCGCTTTCGCGAAATCGTCGGTCTTGTAGTCGATGGCAACGTCCGCACCCAGCGCGCGCACGCGATCCAGCTTGCTCGCGCTCGCAGTGGCGAAGACCCGCGCCCCTGCCGCACGCGCGAGCTGTAACGCTGCCGAACCGACGCCACTGGCCGCGGCGTGGATCAGGATGCTTTCGCCGGCCTCGAGCCGGCCGAGATGGAAGGCGGCTTCGTGAGCGGTGACAAAGGCCTCCGGAATGCCGGCGGCTTGCACGTAGTCCAGCGATGCCGGAATCGGCATGGCCATGCGATAGTCGATGCGTGCCTGCTCGGCGTAACCGCCGCCGCCGACGATGCCCATGACGCGGTCGCCCAGGGCGAATCCCTCGACCGCCGAGCCCATGTCGATCACCTCGCCGGCGAGTTCCAGGCCCATGACCGCCGAGTCGCCGAAGCTGTCTTTTCCGTAGCCGCCGGTGCGCTGGATGATGTCGGCCCGATTCACGCCGGCCGCGTGGTTGCGAAGGAGCAGGTCGGTGTCACGGAGCTCCGGCTCGGGAACATCACGAAGCTGAAGGACATCAGCCGATCCAAAATCGTCGAACACGATGGCCTTCACGGGCTTTCCTCGCCGCGGGCGAGCACTGCCTGCCAGCGTCGCGGTACGAGTCCCTCGGGGCCCGGCGTCGGTTGGCTCTGCGGATGGCTGCGCGGCGGCTTGAGCGCGGGGCCGCCGAACGTGTCGTCTGTACGGTAGTCATAGAACCAGTCTTCACCGGGCTCGAAGCTCTGGATGACCGGGTGGCCGCTGGCGTGCGCATGCTTGCTGGCGTGCTTGTGCAACGAATCGTCGCAACAGCCGATGTGACCACACTCCGCGCAGCGGCGCAGGTGAAACCACCACGTGCCGGCGGCAAGGCACTCCAGGCAACCCGTACCGCTGGGCTCCGCGTCCAGGTTGATACCGTCGTTTCCGTTGTTCATGGGCACCTCCAGGGGGATGCCCTGATCCTACCCGACGGCTGCCACGGCCTGTCTAGACGTTCCCTATGCCGCTAGCTAAACGCGGCTAGAGAATGCGGCCCGCGCGGCGGAGGGCGACCACCTGCATGCTGTCGACCGAGGCGGCGAGGAAGCGCAGGGCGATGCGCAGTTCCAGGGCGTTCGGGCAGCCCCGTTCCAGCAGGCCCTCGATCCGTTCGGCAGCATCGGCCACGGGGAGGTGCTCGTGCTCCAGGGCATGCCGGGCGACGTGGTTGGCGCGAAACTGGGCTTCGAAATAGTCGTGATGCAAGAGGGCCTGCAGAAGCCCGAGGGCCTCCAGCGAGATCTCCTGTGCTGCCATGAGGTTACGCATTCATCCATGAAAGCGTCGGAGCGTGGCCGCTGCAATCCGCCATGCGGCCTAAGTAGAATCCCGGTCACTCTCGAGGAAAGGATCGCCATGGCCATCGCAGCAACCCTACTAACCGTCCTGGTGATCCTGATCCACGTGTACATCGTGGTCCTCGAAATGGCGCTCTGGCGCACGCGTGGGCCCAAAGTGTTCGGTATCACCGCGGATTTCGCCCGCGACAGTGCCGCGCTGGCCTCGAACCAGGGGCTCTACAACGCTTTCCTGGTGGTCGCCCTGATCCTGGGCCTGGCACTGCGGGAGCCCTTCGCCACGGCCTTCGTGTTCTACGGCCTGGGTTGTGTCGTGGTCGCTGGCCTTTGGGGTGCGCTCACGGCGAGCCGCCGGATCCTCTATGTGCAGGCCCTGCCAGCGGCGGTCGCCCTGGCTGCCCAGTGGCTGGCCCGCTGAGAGATCGCGGCCGCGTTTGACGAATCGCGCTTCGTGGGGGCAAGGTGGACGCCTGTTGCCCTTGAAGGAACTGCGAACGTGATCACACGTGGAATCTCCCGGTTGTGCTTCATGGCTGCCATGGCAGGCCTCGCCGGGTGCGCTGGTCACGGCACGCTGCCCCCGCCAGGCCCCGGACACGCAGGCGAAGCGTCGCTGGACAAGCACGCTGCCAACCAGGCGTATGCCAGCGGCGATATCCGCCAGGCTGCCGATCTCTACGAAGCGGTGGTGACGGCTATGCCCAACGACGCGGACGCATGGTTCCGTCTGGGCAATGCCCGTTTTCGCCTGCAGAAACTCGACGACGCGGGCGCCGCGTACGAACGCGCGATCAAGATCAAGCCTGATCATGCTCAAGCGCTATACAACCTGGGTGTAGTGCGTCTGAAACAGGCTCAGGCGGCCTTGATCGCCAGCGCCAGGGCAGGCGATCCGTCCGATGCCTTGCGCCAGGACAGCGGACGGATCGTGCAGCGCCTCGCCAAAGTGGGTGACGACGTCGGGGCAAGAAATAAAGGAGCCGGTGGCGCGCCGCCTTTTATTGTCGAACCCGACGGAAATCAGTGATCTTGCATGACGGATCTGCGATTCAATCGAGCTAAATAGTCACTCCTGAAAAATCTGCCGAGTGGTCTATGTTCAACGTGCAAATTCGGTAGTAGCTTGACCCACAGGTTCCCCAAAGCCGATATCGAGGCTTTCATGAGTACTGAGCTGGCCGCACCGCGCGCGATCATATTCGAAGACCATTCGGCGCTTGCCGCGGCGCTTACGGATCTGCTCGCAGGGAGGCTCGGTTATGACGTCGTGGGATGCGCAGGCTGCATCGAAGATGCGATCCGCATGGCACATGTGGAGCGTTGCGACGTCGCCGTCGTCGACCTCGATCTGCAGGGCGTGATGGCATATCCCGCGCTGGATGAACTTATCCGTCGCGGCATTCCCTATGTGCTCGCCACGGGCGCGATGCCTCTGGACATCCCCGTCCGGTATCTCGCACCCCTGGTCTGTAAGCCCTATAGCGCCCAGCAACTGGAGCACGCGATTCGCGAAGCATGTGGCCGTCTTGGCGTACACGGCCGGTCACCGGCCAGCATCACCGTTTCGGCGGCCGGCCGGGCCTGATTCGCGGCTTCAGGCGTCCGTGCGATCACCTACACGTACGCGGAGCGCGTTCTCTACATCCCTGACACCGATCGTGTCCACGACGGCATCCTCGGCGAGATGCTTCATGTAACGCTCGGGCACGTCGCCACCGAGCGTGACCACCCCTTCGGCCACCCCGACCTCGATGCGCGAGGCGTCGATCGCGTCGTGCAGCGTAAGCCGCTCGCAGACATCCTCGCGGATGCGATCGTCGGAACGCGTGTAACCCTTCGGCGCGACACCCCGGTGTCCGCCCGGATAGCCGGAGGCTGTCCAGCGCCTTCCTTCCGCAGGTTGTGCGGACGAGGCTTCGTCACGCCCGAAGTGGCGGTGCCCGGGGTGAATTCCGCCGTACGCGTGGTTGCCGCCGAAGTCGCGATGCCCGGGGCGCTGGCCAGCGCCACCCTCGTGACCGACCTCGTAGGGACTCGCTCCGAAGTCGCGCTGGTCCGGAAATCGCCCCCGGTTGGCGTACATGCTGCCGAACTCGTCACCCGGCACACTGCGTTCGTCAAAGCGACCCATGGTCGAACTCCCGTGCGTCAGAAGCCTGCAGTCTTCACTGTGTGGCATGCACGGGGTGTTTCCCGCGCGTCAACGTGACGAGAAGGTCGGGGCCGCGACGTGGTTCGCTTGTGACAACGTGCGCTTTTGTCCACTATGGCCGCCACATCGCCGGAAACCGGCGATCCGCCTGACATCGTAACGGGGGTGAGATGTCGCGTATCAGCTTCGATGAGCCGTGGACCTTCGGGGGCCACCCCTGGCGTGGCCTCAAGGACACGTCGTTCGGTGTGATCGTCGCCGACGCGAGCGGTGACATCGTTCACGTCAATGCGCGCGCGGCGGAGCTGCATGGCTGGGTTCGCCTCGCCGTAGGGCCCGACGACTACAGCCGGATGTACAGCATCTTCACCGAAGAAGGGCGCCCGTACCCATCCGAGGACCTGCCTCTCTCCCGCGCCGTTCGCAACGGCGAGACGAGCAAGCACGCCCGCTGGGTGGTTCGCCGGCCGGATGGTACACGGCAGACGATGCAGGGCTCTGCTTATCCGGTGGTTGACGACGATGGCGACCAGGTCGGGGCGGTGCTGGTGCACGATGCCATCGGCGGGATCGTCCCGGGCTGAATCAGTGCGTCGGAGCGTCGCGGCTGGCCGCCCCGCAGGCCTGCCGCAGCCACTCGTTCACGACATCCAGGTCGGTCACGATGCCCGCGCACAGCCGCCGCAGCTCAGCGGATGGCTGCTGCAGGTCGGGGACCATGATCGTCGGCAGTCCGGCGGCGACCGCCGAACGTACGCCCGCTTGCGAGTCTTCCAGGGCAAGGCAGCAGTTGGCGGGCTTGTTGAGGATGCGCGCGGCGCGCAGGTAGGGATCGGGATAGGGCTTGCAGCGCTCGCAATCGCCGGCGGCGACAAGCGCATCGAAGCGGTCGCGCAGGCCGAAGGCCTCGAGATGGTGGATGGCCGTGCCGTGAGGTGATGACGTGGCGATAGCGCGGGGCAGGCCGAACTCGTCAAGGGTGTCGAGCAAGGTGGTCACCCCGGGCTTCAGGCGGAGGTCCGTCTCGAACATGGCGTGATAACGCTCGGAGGCACCGGCCCAGACGGCGTCGAGATCGACGTCGTCATTTACGTATTCGCGAAGCAGCATGCGCGCCGCGTGCCCATGAAGGCCGACCATGCGCTGGCAGAGCGATAAGGGAATCTGGATGCCGACGTCGGCGGCGGCGTCGAGCAGGGCATCGCGGTAAAGCGCTTCGGTATCGAAGAGCACGCCGTCGAGGTCGAAGACGATCGCTTGCGGTATCGCCGGAAAACGGACCATGCCAGCCCCCCATCGAAAACAGCGTTGCCGTGGTCGCATGCCCGGCTCATGCCGAAAATAACCCGCTTTGTCGCAGTGCGCCATAGTCCGAATAGGTGATTTCGGCCATGCTTGCGCCATGAGCCTTCCGGAACCCCTTTGCCCATGAGAAAACGCAGGATGCTCGCCCGTACGATCGCGGGAGCCGTGGCCGGCGTGCTGCTCTTTGTTTCCGGCGCCTGGGGCGCCATCGCCCTGTTCTACCAGTTGCCGGGGCCGGCAGCGGCGCGCGCGACCGGTGCGGTCGTGTGGGGCGTTCTCTATATCGGTCTGCTGGTGGCCCTTTTCGGCTGGCGAGCATGGTGGGCACCCGTCGGGCTGGCGATCGCGCTTGCCCTCCTGATCGGCTGGTGGACCACCATCCGTCCGCGAAACGATCGTGTGTGGTCGGACGACGTGGCCCACCTGATGTCGGGCGAGGTCGACGGGTCCCGCGTCACGCTTCGTAACGTGCGCGACTTCGACTGGCGCAGTGACGACGACTTCGATGCCCGCTGGGAAACCCGCGAGTACGACCTCGACCATCTTGTGTCCGCCGACGCGATTCTGTCTTACTGGTCGAGCGAAGCGATCGCGCACGCCATGCTGTCGTTCGGCTTCGACGACGGCCGGCACGTGGTGTTCTCGATGGAGATCCGTTGCGAGAAGGGCGAGGCATTCTCGGAAGTCGGCGGCTTTTTCAAGCAGTTCGAGCTGGTGCTGATCGCTGCGGACGAGCATGACATTGTCCGCGTGCGGACCAACATCCGTAACGAGGACGACTACATCTTCCCGTTGCGGATGCCCAGGGAAGGCATGCGTTCACTGTTTCTCTCGTACGTGAATGCCGCCAACGATCTGGTCGATCGACCCCGCTTCTACAACACGGTGACGTCCAACTGCACGACCATCGTCTATCGCATGGCGAAGCGCATCGACGGCGGCCTTCCCTTCGACATCCGCCTGCTTCTTACCGGGTACCTGCCGGGTTACCTGAGGGACAATGGGGCGCTGGACCGCCGCCTCTCCGTGGACGAATGGCGGAGGCTCGGGCGAATCACCGATCGGGCCCGGGCCACCCGGCCGGGTGACGATTTCTCCGCGATCATTCGCGAGGGCGTGCCGCCGGCGCAGCTATCGTCGCCCGCTCAGTCGCCGTCGTCGGGCGCTTCGACGCTATAGCCCTTTGCCTTGAGCGCCGCGAGGTAGCCGTCGTCGCCGAGCAGGTCTTCGATCGGCACGATGGCGACGGCCTGGGTGTCATGGGCCATCGCGGTGTCGACGACGCCTAGCCATGTCGTGCGCACGGCCTTGGGAATGTCGGTCAGGCCGATACGTTGCGCCACGCCGCCGTCGGTGACGGCATCCAGGCAGGCCGCGCGCTGCTTTGCAGTGCGGTCGTCGCGCAACGCAGCGATATCGCCCGTGGCCCAGGCATTGCCGCGTCGGGTCATGTCGGCCAGCTGCGCATCGATGTTGTCGACGCTGAGGGTGAAGCACGAAAGGTCGTCCAGCGTGGACCGCTTGAACTCTTTCACGGCCTTGCGTGGATCGTCCACCATCAGGGTGTACTGCACGGGTGTCTGCTTGACGTTGTACTTGGTGGCGATGGCCACCACGGTGCGCGTGATGATGCCGGCCTTGCCCAGGCCGGTCTTCTTCACCGCGTTCTTGTACAGCTCCACCACGGCGAAAATGGGGCGATAGCGTTCCACGGAACGATCGTCGCCGATGTATCGGGCCTTCACCGTGAGCCAGCGCGCGTAGACGTCCGGGGGAACCGTGTCCTTGAGTGTCGCGCCATCCGGCGCATTGCGGACTCCGACCAGAGAGGGCAAGAGCACGAGCTTGCCGAAGAAACCTACGTTGGGCTTGATGTCGACCTTCGGCGGAAGGATGAGCTCACTGGCGTGGGCCAGGGCATCGTCGATCTCGTCCGACTTCCAGGTCATGTTCTGCGGTAGCGGCGACAGGCTTCCGAGGATGAGCAAAGTGTGCCCGTCCCTGGTGACCTTCCACAGGCCGGGTCCGGGCTGGACGCCGCTGACCGTCACCGTTTCGAGCGTGGGCACGCTGCCGGCGGGCGCGGGAAGCGTGGGGGCAGACGTCGTGGGCGTCTGGGTCTGGGCGCCGGCCGTGCCGGCCAGGCCGAACAGGAGGGGCAGGGCAAGGAGCAGGCGGGGCGTCGTCATCGGCGAAGTCTAGACGAACGCCGTACCCGGACGCCCGTCATGAGTCACGGCCGCTCGCCTCGCGTTCACGTATCCAAACGCCTTGGCGCGTGAGTCAGGTGTGAAGAAAAAGATGCGTCATCATTCCATTGTGGGGGCATTCGCGAACGGATAATCTTCCCCATCCGCCGTCCGACCGCCGTTTCCACTCAAGGTTACCCACCGATTCATGGCACTGGTGATCTACGACATTCCTTTCAGCCCCGATCTCGCGGGGCTCTGGCACGTGCAGATGAATGGCGTGCCCATGGAAAATTTCGAAACGCGAGTGCGCGCCATCGCGTATGCGGTGCAGCAGTCCAAGCTGCTGGGTGTCCAGAATGGCCTCCAGGTCCTTGTATCGGTCGAAGGGGCCGACGGGATCTGGCGCGAATTCGAGTCGAACGCCAAGCGCCCGGTGAGCGGCCTGCAATAGCGCTGCACGTCACCTTGATGCGCGATGCATACGATGGGGGTAAGAAAGGAGGAATACCCCACTCATGACGCATCGTAAGATCGGTTTCTTCGACGTGGAAGGTTCGTGCTATGTCGCCAAACCCGGGCGCTGGCGCGGCAAATACGTCATTAGTGAAGACGGCGACGAGATCGCCGAGAAACTCTGCACCACCCTGCATGAGAATGAAGAGGACGCCTGCGCCGAAGGCATGACGCTCGGTGTGACGGCGGCGCGCAAGCTGATGAAGGAGCGCGAGGGCTTCGATCCGGGCGACGAGTAGGCGGTTAGAATGACCGCATGACCGATCCCAACGACGCCTTCCGCCAGGACCTTGCGAAACTCGCCACGGCGGTCATGCCCTTCGGCAAGTTCAAGGGCAGGGATATCGCGGATCTTCCCGGAAATTACCTCGCGTGGTTCGCCCGCGAGGGCTTTCCTCCGGGCGAGCTCGGCCGGCTTCTCGCGATCATGCTCGAGCTCGATCACAATGGCCTGCGCCGTCTTCTCGATCCCCTGCGCAAGGCATCAAGCCAGCGCTGAATGCCCGTCCAGACGTGCATAGCGCGTGCCAGAAGTGGCCGCGCAAGTTATTCCGAATGGCCGATGGTGCAACCCGTTTACACGGCGTAAGTTTTCCTTGCGTCCCTGTGAATGTCTCGTTGCGTTCTCATTCGTCGGGTCGCCAGTCCCAGCCCAACTCCCCTACGGCCCGGAGACTCACAATGAAAACGAAAACACTCATGACGCCCCGGCGTCACGGCCTCGCTTTGTCCATCGCCGCCGCACTCGCATGCGCCTGTGCGCAAGCCTCGGCCCAGACGCCTCCGCCTCCCGCCCCGGCTCCGGCTCCGGCTCCGGCTCCGGCCGCACAGAATCCTCCGCCGGACGACCAGCAAAAAACCACCGAGCTGACCGCTATCACCGTCACGGGCTCGGCCCTGCCGCGCATCGACGTGGAAACGCCCTCGCCCGTGACGACGATCACCGCGGCGGATATCCAGAAGAGCGGCCTGACCACCGTGTCCGATGTCGTCAGGTCGATCTCGGCCGACAACAGCGGCTCCATCCCGGCCTCGTTCACCGCGGGCTTCGCTGTCGGTGCCACCGGCGTGGCGCTGCGTGGCCTGACCGTGAACTCGACGCTCGTCCTCATCGACGGGCGGCGCGCGGCTAATTATCCGGTGACGGACGATGGCCAGCGATCGTTTGTCGATCTCAACACCATCCCCTCCAATGCGATCGATCGTATCGAGGTGTTGAAGGACGGTGCTTCGTCGATCTACGGCGCCGACGCTATCGCCGGTGTGGTCAATATCATCCTCAAGCCTACGTTCAAGGGTGCCGAGTTCACGGCGGATGTCGGCACTTCGGAGCATGGCGGAGGGACGACGAAGCGTGGCACGGTGTTGTTCGGCGGCGGTGATCTGAAGAAGGACGGCTGGAACGCCTATTTCAGCGCCGAGTACCAGAAAGACAACAGCATCATGACCCGCGATCGCGGCTATCCGTACAACACGGCCGACCTGCGCCGCAGCGGCGGCAACAACCTCATCGGCGGCCAGCCATCGCAGAACTCCGGCTCGATCTACGGCACGGTGACGCCCGGTACGTTGTCGCGTCCCGGGGATGTCACGTCCGGCGTGGCCGACCCAGGTGGTCTGGCGCAGCCGCTGCAGTCGTGCGGTTCGCTCGGGACCCTGGTGACGGACGATCCGGCAAACCCCGGCAGCTACTGTGCGCAGAACCGTGCGTTGTATACCGCTATCCAGCCCACCACCGAGCGGGGCGGCTTGTACGGTCGTTTCACCATCAAGCTGTCCGATACGACGCAGGCGTACATCGGCGCGAGCTACTACGAGGTCAAGACGACCTTCCCGGGTACGCCGGCGCAGATCCAGGCCAGCACGCCGAACAACACCAATGCGATCGCCCTGCCGGCCACGCTGCCGGACGGCTCGCTCAATCCGAACAACCCGTTCGCCGCGCAGGGTAGCGCGGCTCTGGTCAACTACTCGTTCCCCAACGCCCTGGCGAGCGGCCAGACCGATAACCATAACCTCCGGCTGGTGGGCGGAATCAACGGTCAGTGGGGCGACTGGACTTATGACACGGCCCTGGTACTGAACCACGATTCGCTGGACACGCGGCTCGACGGTCTTCTCAACTACGACCAGCTCATCTCCGCAGTCACCAATGGGACGTACAACTTCGTCAATCCCTCGGCGAACTCGCGTGAGTTGCTCGACGCGCTGGCGCCCACGCTGCGCAAGACGTCCACCAGCGACCTGCAATCGCTCGATTTCCACGTGTCGCGTCCGCTGATGGATCTGGGTGGCGGCTCGCTGGGCCTGGCTACAGGCATCGATGTGCGCCACGAGCAGCAGAACGATCCCGACCTCAACGCCAACCTTCAGGCGCAGGGTCTCGGTGTCGCGCGTACCAGCGGCCAGCGCACGGTCGGAGGCGTCTACGTCGAGCTGGATGCGCCATTCACGGAGTCCTTCGAAGTGGATGCGTCCAGCCGCTTCGATCACTACTCGGACTTCGGTAACAACTTCTCGCCCAAGATCGGCTTCAAGTGGAAACCGTTCGAGCAACTGGCGGTGCGCGGCACGTTCTCGAGAGGCTACCGTGCACCTGGTTTCTCCGAGAGCGGAAACAGCCAGAGTGAAGGCTTCGCGACGTTCACGCCGCCGGCGGATTTCCAGAATGCGCACAACAACAGCGGCTACGTGCAACCGTATCCGCTCGCCTTCCTCACCACGTCCAATCCGAAAATCCAGCCTGAGCGGTCTAAGAGCTACACCCTCGGCCTGTTGTTCCAGCCGACGCCGGACCTCAGCGCGTCACTGGATTTCTACCGGATCAAGAAAACAGGGGTGATCGCGCAGCAGGATCCCAACGCGGTGCTCGACGCGTACTTCGCCGGCGAGCCTCTGCCGGCCGGTTCAGCGATCGTCGCCGACGGTCCGGACCCGGCAGCGCCTGGCGCGCTTCCGCGTCCGCTGATCGTCGCGGCGCCGTACGTTAACCAGAACTCCCTGAAGACCCAGGGTGTCGACCTCGACCTGAAGGCGGGTTACAGCTTCAACGACAACGTGCGTTTCACCAGCGAGATCAACCTGACCAAGATCATCAGCTGGAAGCTGACCCTGCAGGATGGCACCACGGAAGAGTTCGTCGGCACGCATGGTCCGTATGGCGTGTCGTCAGGTGCGGGTACCCCGCGTTATCGAGGTTCGTGGGCCAACAGCATCACGTTCGGCAAGGCCACCATCACGGGAACCCTGTACTACACCAGTGGCCTCAAGCTGACCGCCCCGGATGTCCAGGAGGGCTGCTTCTCGACCAACACGGATACCGGTGCGAACTTCCCCGAAAATTGCCGGATGGCGTCGTTCACCGATTTCGACCTGACCGGCCGGTATGACCTGACCGAGAAAATCGCCATCACCGGTTCGGTGATGAATGCGTTCGACAAGAAAGCGCCGTTCGACCCGCTGAACTACGCGGCCCTGAACTACAACCCGACCTACGCACAGAACGGCGTGGTCGGGCGGTTCTTCACCGTAGGCGTTCGCGTGAAGCTCTAGAGCTCAACCGCGCAGCGATGCCTCATGGAGCACGTCCACGCCATCCGCATGGATGGCGATGGACCCCTGGCTCCGCAACTTTGCCAGCATGCGGGTCACCGTGGCCGCACTCATGCCCAGGTATGAACCGATATCCTCGCGCGACATGGGCAGTGGCACGAAGCCACTGCCTGCGGCTTCGACGCGAAGGCGACGGTCGCGTAGTTCGAGCAGGAACGCCTTCACCCGCTCGGCGGCCGATCCGTCGGTGACGCGGCGTGCAAACGTGCGTTCGCGGCGGCGTAATGAACGCAGGTGGGTAGCGATCGCTTCACTGTGTTCGCACAGTGCGTCGGTGGCGGTGCGGGGAAATCGGCAGAACCACGTCCTGCCGACGGCCACCACCGACGCACTGTGCGTCTGGGTACGCGGAACGTCCAGGGCGAACAGTTCGCCGGGCAGGTGAAAGGCGACGATGCGACCCTTGGCGACGGTCTTGGCCAGCCCGCTGAGGACGGCGAAGGCGGCACGGTGTGGTGCATCGGGCTGGACGAGCCGATCGCTCTCGGTGAAGGGACCGACGCGCTCGACCACATCACGGATGTCCAGCAGGGCAGGGTCGCCGCCACGCGTGGCGTCGCAAACGGCCGCGTGCCGGCACGACGCATTGCAGCAGATGGACGGTCGCTGAGGCATGGCGGACGGGTTGGCGATGGCTGATGCAGACGACACGACTTACCTCCGGCACTCAGGGAGTGCAGCCGTATTTTAGGCGTCGTCGTCGTCATGGGTGGGAGGCGGTCATACGGCTGCGCCGTTTTGCCACAGAGGGTGCACCCATTGACCTAGCCGTGGTTTTGCCTTAGTAAGGGCGACGGGGGAACATCAAAAGGGGGCCGTAAAGGCCATGGCACGTCGAGTTACGCAAGTCAGCACACCCGTCGTCGAAGACACCGACCGCACTGCAGCGCCCTGGCCCGACGGCTTCATGCCCGGCACGGTGGCGCCGTTCGTCATGCGCTACGGGGTCGATTTTCTGGTCGCCATGCAGCGTTCCGCGGCGTCGCATGACGCCGCCCGCGCGGCGGACGAAGTCGAGCCGGCTTAACGTTCCGCAGCGTGCGAGCGAGGTGCGCGGCTCCCATCATCGGGTGTATCGCCCGCTGGGCCGCCTTTCATGATGCCGCCGACGACGATGATCGCGATCGTTGCTGCGATAAGGGCGAGCAGGGCGTAGTAGCGCATCCGGTTCATGGGTGAAGTGTCCGTGGCGATCAGTCAACGGAATGGATGGCTGGCGTTACGCGGCCGTCCCGCCAAGCAGGTCGGCCACGGCGTCGATGAGTGCGTGCACCGAGAACGGTTTGCTCAGCATGGCCGTTCGATCGGGCAAGGCCGGAGAATCCGCAAAGGCATCCCAGGCATATCCCGTCACGAAAAGGACGGGAAGGGACCGCAAGCTTTCGCGAACCGCCAGTGCAAGCTGCCGCCCGTCCATCCCGGGCAGTCCGATGTCCGTGACCAGCAGGTCGGGTGGCGGACCGGCGTCGATGATGCGCAGCGCTTCATAGCCTTCGGCGCAATCGCTTACCCGGTAACCCGCTTCCTCAAGTACCTCGCGGGCAATGGAGCGCAGCATCTCTTCGTCTTCGACCAGCAGGATGTGCTGCCCCTGGCCACGTACGACCGTGGCATCGACATGGGCGTGAGTGCCTGCATTCTCGCCTGCGTGACGTGGCAGCCACAGACTTACCGTCGTGCCCTGGCCGGGCGTCGAATCGATGATCGCGCGGCCACCGGTCTGTCGGGCGAAGCCGTCGACCATCGACAGGCCCAGTCCGGTCCCCTGGCCGATGGCCTTGGTCGTGAAGAACGGATCGAAGGCTTTCTCGATCACGCTCGGCGTCATGCCGGTACCCGTATCGCTGACGGCAATGACGACGTAGTCACGACGCCCCCGTCCGATGTCGGCGTGAGCGGCATTGCTTGTCCGGATGGTGAGCGTGCCACCTGCTGACATCGCGTCACGCGCATTGATCGCCAGGTTGAGCACCGCGCTTTCGAGCTGGCTCGCGTCGGAAAGCGTACGCCACAGGTCTTCCTGCATGCGCAGGTCGAGTGTGACCCGTTCGCCGATCAGCGGCCGCAGCAGGAGCTCCAGCTCCCTGACGAGCGCGTTGGCATCCACATCGGAAAGTGACAGTGCCTGCTGACGGGCATAGGCGAGCAAGCGATGGGTCAGGCCGGCGGCGCGTTTGACGGCGCCGCCTGCGGCGTCCAGGAGTCGCCGGATACCGTCGATGCGACCATTCTCCACCCGCTCGGCGACGACTTCGATCGCACCGCCGATACCGCCGAGGATATTGTTGAAGTCGTGCGCGATCCCACCGGTAAGACGACCGAGCGCCTCCAGTTTCTGTGCGTGTCGTTGTTGCTCGTCGAGATCGCGGCGGCGCTGGGTGTCCCGGCCCATGCCGTAAACCACATCGCCGTCGGGTACGCAGGTCCAGGCGAACCAGCGATAGCTTTCATCCTTCGCGCGCAGGCGAAGCTCGAGGTCTTCGACCACCTCGCCTTCGAACATCTGGCTGACGGCGTCACGTGCGCGGTCGAGGTCGTCCGGATGGACGAGCTCTTCGAAACCGAGTCCCACCAGTTCACTGACCTCGTAGCCCAGTTCGTTGTGCCAGGCTGGATTGGTGTTGCGGTAGTGTCCGTCGCGCGCGAGCACCACGTAGAGGTCGCGCGAGATGGCCCAGATCTGGTCGCGCTCGCGCGTGCGCATGTCGATCTCGACTTCGAGCGATGCGTTCAGTTCGCGCAGGGCGAGGGCCGAGCGCACGCCGCGAGTCGTTTCGTTGGTCACCGCGTACATGCCGATGATGTCGCCGTGTTCGTCGCGCAGCGGTGCGTATGAAAACGTCCACCAGGTCTCCTCGACGGCGCCATGGCGAGTCATGAACAGGCGCATGTCACGATGCACGGAGCCCTGTCCGGCAAGCGCGCCAAGGACGTGGGACTCAACGTCCGGCCAGACGTCGGGCCACAGCATGTCGAAGGGCCGACCCACGGCGCCCGCAAGCCGGTTGCCCAGCATGGGCCGGTACGCGTCGTTGAAGAAGAACGTGTAAGCCGGCCCGATGGAAAGGAACATCGGCTGCGGGATGGAAAACATGGTCGACAACATGCTGCGTAGCGCGGCAGGCCAGCCGCCAGGCAGCCCAAGCGGACTCGATGACCAGTCGAGTGCACGCATCTCGTTCGCCGTGACCGAATCGGCGGGCAGGAAGGCGAACGGATCGGAGGCGGTCGTTGTCATCGACCGGCTCTACGGATGGAACGCGTCGACGTGACCCGAGACCAGCTTGCCGCGCTGCCACACCGCGTCGATCGTCGTCGTCGCTTCAATGTTGTCGGTGGGATTTCCGTCGAGCACGATGAAGTCTGCCCGTTTGCCGTTGGCAAGCACGCCCCGGTCGTCCAGGCCAAGCAGCTGCGCCGCGCTCTGCGTTGCTACGTGGATCGCCTGCAGCGGCGTCAAGCCCGCGTCGACCATGAGCGCCAGTTCGCGGTGTTCGGCAAAGCCCGGAATCCTCAGCGGCATGGCGCCCGCATCCGTGCCGAAACCAATCTTCACGCCGGCGTCGAAAAGGGTCTTCAGGTTCTTGAGGTTCACCTGCAAGGCCTCCTCATTGCCGGGTGTCGAGCCATCGTTATTCACCTTGTCACGCCACGCGCCGTCCGCGAATTGCTTTGCGAGGTCCGGCTGCACGGCATGCTGGAAGAAGGGCCTGTCCATCCAGCCGGGGTGGCGGGCATAGATGAACGCGGCTTCGTTGAGGTCGAGTGTCGCGATGTACCAGGTGCCGTGCTGCTTCATGGCTTCGATGAAGCCGGGGTCCACCGGCTTGTCGCGTACGCCGTGGGCAAGGATATCCACGCCGGCATCGACGAGCTGTCGGGCATCGTCGAGGTAGTAGACGTGCGCCGCGACGCGGAGATGCTTTGCGTGGGCTTCGTCGATGACGGCGTGCCAGATCTCGGGCTTCATCTTGACCGGCAGACTGCCGTTGAAGTCGTCCAGCCAGATCTTGACCAGATCCGTGCCCCGCGCGGCCGCCGCGTCGACGTCGGCGCGGGCTTCCTCGGGGGTCGCCGGTCGGTCGAGCTGATTCGGGCCGGCCTGCATCATCTTCGCCGGTGGCGCGCCGTTCGGTACACCGATGCCACGGTCGGCACCGAAAAGGTCGGCACCGTCGGCCGTGCCAGCATGGAGCTCAGCCCGTAGCGGGTAGAAAACATCGGGGTTGTTCACGCCCAGCGAGGTCACCGTCGTGACGCCATAAGCCCGCCATTGACGCAGCTGACGCAGGGCGTTGTCGCGCGTGTAGAGCGCGGGCAGGCCGCTCTTCGTACCATCCACCGAGCCGATATGGCCGTGGTCCGAGACCAGTCCGGGGATGATGGTCTTGCCCGTGTAATCGATAACCTGGGTCCCCGCGGGCATCTTCGCGCGCAAGCCCGAGCCCATGAGGGAGATGTGGTCGCCGTCGATCACCAGGGTCACGTCTTCCCGCGGCGGTGCTCCGGTCCCGTCGATGACGCGGGCGCCCCGGATCATGGTGGCAGCGCCGGCAGCGCCGGCGGAGCCGGTGGCGACGGCCAGAGCGACGAAGAGCGCGGTGGGGCGGAGCAGGGTCATGGGACGTCCTTCCTGGTGAATGCCCGTCACGAATAATGCACGAGGTGCGAAGACGGTGTCGTTGCGAAATGCATCATGGCGCCGCTGTCACATACGGTGCACGTCATCCAGCCGAATCTCCGTACCCAATCCACCCCCCCGGAGCATCGTGCAATGGAAGAGAAAGACATCACCCCCGTAGCAGACAAGCAGCGCGGCGGCATCGGCTACATCCTTCTTTGGGTGCTGGGCGTGCCGATTCCGGTCCTGATCCTGATCTTCCTCGTCCGCGGTTGCACGTAATACGCGTCGCGCGTGGCCTAAGCATAGTGTGGGAGCCGCTTCAGCGGCGATGACCGGGTACCCTCGACCGATCGCCGGCGCAGCCGGCTCCCACACAAAACAGCCGGCCCCCCTCGTGGCGTCCCCGAGGGCCGGGCGTCACTAGCGGCTCGGCGTCACTTCGTCTGCGAAGCTCTCGGCGTGCTCGGCCGGACGGATCTTTGCCCCTCGCGCCACGGCAAGGCCACGCGTGAGTTCGGCGCCCAGGAGAACGATGATCGACGCGTAATACACCCAGGTGAGCAGCACGACGATAGCGCCCGCTGGCCCATACGCGCCGCCAATGGACGCGTGCTCGATATAAAGACCGATAACGAACTTGCCGGCGGCGAACAGGACGGCGGTCAGCACGCCGCCGCGCGTCGCATCCTTCCAGGCGATCTGAGCGTCGGGAAGCACGCGATACATGGCGCCGAAAGCAACGGCGAAAACGACGAACGAGATAACAGCCTCAGTGAGCTGCCAGGCCGTCGTGTCACCGGGGATCATGGCCTTGATCAGTCCGTTGATGACAAACGATATGATCAGCAGGAAGGCGATGCCAACGAGCAAGCCGAAGGCGCGTGCGCGAGTGCGCAACCAGCCGACCACGGCATCGCCGGGCTTGGCACGAAGTTTCCATACGCGGTTCAACGTTGACTGCAGCTGGCTGAAGACAGCGGATGCGCTGAACAGGGTGATGCAAAGGCCAATGATGCCGATGATGTTGCCCAGATGCGGGCGCTGCTGCGCATTGTCGATCACCAGCTTTACCGCGCCGGCGCCCTGGGAGCCGATGACGTTGGTAAGGCTATCGACCAGATCGTTCTGCCACTCGGGCCGGAGAGCGGCCAGCACCCACAGTAAAAGCACCAACAAGGGTGCGAACGAGAGTGCCGAATAAAAGGAAAGCGCCGCGGCTCGTGTCATCAACTCGTCGTCCGTGAATCCGTCGATTGCCGTACGGACGGATTTCGTCGCGAGGTCGAACCAGCGGCGCAGGGTCATGGTCGAGTGGCGCGGGAACCCGTGAAGGGCTCCCGCGCGGCCAGATCAATGATGACGATCGGTATCGCGCGCCTTGTCCGCAGCTTTGCCGACTTCTTTCTGAACCTTGCCGGCATTTTTCTCGATGTTTCCTGCTGCTTCCTTGGCGTGGTTGCCCGTGACCTTGCCGGCCACTTCCTTCACGGCGCCTTTGACCTCGTGTTTCATGCCGTCGGTACGATTCTTGTCCATGATGCAATCCTCATCTGGCTCTGCGTCATTCGCAGCGGGATCGATTTACGCCGTTACGGCATTACAGACGCGTGAAGCGAACGTGCGGCGATGTTCACCCTCACGGAGGCGCAGGATAATTCGAAGCCTTCAGGATCTTTGCAAGGTGCGCCGCGTTCGTCGTCAGCGTCGCAATCGTGCTGGCAACCTTGTCGGGCGTCTTCTTCAGGTCGATGTAATTGGTGTCGCTCATGGCTTCACCCACCCAATAGGCGGAACTCCCGGCGGGAATGGTGAAACCGACATCGGCCAGTGCCTGGTATAGCTCGGCGGTGACGTGGTGGGCGCCATCTTCGTTGCCCACCACGCCGACGATGGCGACCTTGCCGAAGGTGGGGTAGCGTCCATCCTCGCCGATGTCGCCGAGAATGGCGTCCATCCGCTCGATCACGCGCTTGGACACGCTGGAAGGTTGGCCCATCCAGATCGGCGTGGCGATGACCAGGATGTCGGCCGCCATCATGCGTTTGCGTAGTGCCGGCCAGTCATCACCCGGGCCTTCGTCGTGATTCACCCCAGGCTTGATATTGAGGTCGACGACACGGGCGCTATCGGTCTCGATGCCGTGTTTCTTCAGGCCATCGAGGAGCTGGTCAAGGAGTTTCTGGCTGGACGAAGGTTTGGGCGAGGGCGACAGGGTGCAGTTCAATCCCAGGGCTTTCAGCGTCATGGAGGCCTCTCCGTTGGAAAGAACCGAACGTGACGCCAAGGGCGTGCAATGCGCGTCGTCTTGAGGTGCATACGGCGCGGTAGTTCTTGGTTAGCATGACGCCCATGTTTTCCTTACCGAAGACGGCGACTGCGCCGTTCTGTCCCTCTGAAGTCGCCGGTTCCATCGTGGTTCCCTCCGGGCTTCCCTGGTGGAAGAAGGTCGCGCGCTTCGCCGGGCCGGGCCTGCTCGTGTCCGTGGGCTACATGGATCCGGGCAACTGGGCCACGGACATCGAAGCCGGGTCGCGCTTCGGCTACCGCCTGCTCTTCGTCGTGCTGCTCTCCAGTCTCGCCGCCATCCTTCTGCAGTGCCTGGCTGCGCGCCTGGGTATCGCCACGCGCAAGGACCTCGCCCGATTGTCCAGCGAGCGCTATCCCAGGGCGGTCGGCCGGGTGCAGTGGGTGCTGGCGGAAATATCGATCATTTCATGCGACCTCGCCGAGGTACTCGGCAGCGCGCTGGCCTTCAAGCTGCTGTTCAACGTGTCACTCCCCGTGGGTGTGGCCCTGACGGCGCTGGACACGTTCATCGTGCTGGGCCTACAGGGGCAGGGGTTCCGCCGTGTCGAAGCAATCATTCTCGGTCTGGTCGGCACGATCGGCATCTGTTTCGTGGTGCAGCTGTTCCTGATCGGTCCTGACTGGGCTACAGTGGCCGCCGGCTTCGTACCTTCGCTGCATGCGCTGTCGTCGCGTGAGCCGCTCTATCTGGCGATCGGCATCCTTGGTGCCACGATCATGCCGCACAACCTCTATCTGCATTCCTCGATCGTGCAGACGCGCGCCGTCTCCGGCGAGGAGGGTAAGCGCGCCGCGATTCGGCTAACCCGGATCGACACCATCGGCTCGCTTTCCCTCGCGCTGCTGATCAATGCGGCCATCCTCGTCGTCGCCGCCTCGGCCTTCCACCGGACCGGACGCACCGACGTGGCGGACATCTCGGATGCTTACCAGTTGCTGGCGCCCATCGCCGGCAGCACGGTCGCGGCCCTGGCTTTTGCGATTGGCCTGTTCGCCTCGGGACAGAGCTCCACGTTTACCGGCACGATCGCAGGGCAGGTCATCATGGACGGATTTCTCCGGATGAAGCTGCCCTGTTGGCAACGGCGACTGATCACGCGCGGGCTGGCCATCATCCCGGCCTTCATCGGCGTGGTGACCATGGGTGACCGGGCTATCGGTGTGCTCCTGGTGGCCAGCCAGGTGGTGCTGAGCCTGCAGCTGCCTTTCGCCATGTACCCGTTGATCCGCTTCACGGACGATCGTCTCCTGATGGGAGCGTTTGCGAACACCCGGTGGGTGTCGCTATCGGCGTGGGTCCTGTTCGTCGTGATTTCTGCGGCGAACCTGTGGCTGGTCGCCCAGGTGTTCGACCTGGCATGACAAAGGCCTGACACATACATCACATGGAGCCGAGCAGTCTCGCCCCCGACGACATCAACGGTGCCCGATCCGATGCAGAGCCCCTTCGTTCCTGAAACGCCCGGCACCTCGCCGGTCATCCCGGAAGAGACGCCCGACGCGCCGAAACCGGAAATGCCCGGCACCGACCCCTCGAGGGAGCGGCCACAGGAACGTCCGGCCCATCCAGACGATCCCGAAGGTGATGGCGTCCCGCAACCCCCGGCGCCCGAAGCGCTGGATGTTCGCATTCCATGACATCAGGCATTCCCTTTAAAAGGAGGGCTTCTTCTCATGCCAGAGAAAAAAACCACTGCCAGGGCGCGAAAAGATAAACGCGAAGGAAAATCAGCCGCGACGCAGGCCGGCGAGTACGTGAAGGAAGAGATCGACCATGTGCGCGAAGGCAAGCATGGGGTCCGGTCGGCCAAACAGGCCATTGCGATCGGCCTCTCGAAGGCGCGGCGTGACGGCGTAAAGGCAAAGCCATCGAAGACCGCCAGCGCGGCGACGAAAAAGAAGGCGGCGCAGGATACGAAGGCGGCGACGCGCAAACGCTCCACTGGTACGGCCGCGAAGAAATCGACGGCTCGAAAACGCGCCACGACCAAGGCGCTTAAGCGCGAGGGCACATCGGCTGTGTCAAAGCGGGCGCTGTCGACCCAAGCAAAGAAGAGCGCGTCCAAGCGAACGGCAGGCAGCCGATCCGCCGCTGCGAAGAAGGCGGCGCATACCAAAGGTGCGACGGGAAGGAAGACGGCCGCAAAGAAGGCGGCACGGACCAGGGCACGAAAGGCATCCTGATCGACAATGGGCCCGCATGATGCGGGCCCATTGCTTTGGCTGGAGGGTCTAGCGGGAGCGATGGATCAGAGGGTGTCGCCGCTCAGGCGGCTGGCGACTTCGCCCAGCCAGTCGTAACCGTCCATTTCACCACCGAAGAGATCCATGCCGGCCATATCGGCCGCGCGGGAGCCATTGGTGAATTCGAAGGTCGAAATGCCGTAATCGTTGCGAAGCTCATTCATATCGTTTCTCCCAGCCTTTATAGGGACCGGTTATCAATCGTCTGACGTCACGCCGCCGGTCTCTGGCGTGTCGTGGACCTTGCGCTGCTGCAGGCCGTGAAGGATGGCGCTGAGCGACTGGTCCGTTTCGTTTGGTGAACAATAGGTTCGTTAGTGTTTCGTCACGCCCGTTCCGGGCCTAATTTCTGTACTAACCAGTTTCCTACGCAGCCCGTTGTATGGGCGCCCTCAGGCTTTACAAGGGCTTTCAAGCGTTAAAAGCTTGGACAGCGGGTGTAAGCAAAAGGTTCAAAAAAAATTTCACAAAGGCAAAACACGGCAGACGCTGCTTGTCTTCCCTGTAGCTTTCGTTCGCCGTTTCGACCTCATCCGTTAACCATAGTTTAACTCATGGGTCCCTGGGCTGCCACGTAGGCTCGAGCGGCCGTTCAGTTAGAATCGACAGTTCCCCCCGGCCGAGGGCCGGTTTGACCGCTTTTGCACAAGGAAATCCGCCATGAAGTCGCGCGCCGCCGTTGCCTGGGAGGCTGGAAAGCCGCTTTCCATCGAAGAAATCGACGTTCAGGGTCCGAAGGCCGGTGAAGTCCTCGTCCGGATCGTGGCTACCGGTGTGTGCCACACCGATGCCTACACGTTGTCAGGAGACGATCCGGAAGGTGCCTTCCCGGTCATCCTCGGACACGAGGGTGGCGGAATCGTGGAGGAGGTCGGCGAGGGCGTGACCTCGCTGAAGCCGGGCGACCATGTCATTCCTCTCTATACGCCCGAGTGCGGCGAGTGCAAATTCTGCCTGTCGGGCAAGACCAACCTTTGCCAGAAGATTCGCCTTACCCAGGGCAAAGGCCTGATGCCAGATGGGACCTCGCGGTTCTCCCTGGGCGGCAAACAGCTGTTGCATTACATGGGCACCAGCACCTTCAGCGAGTACACGGTGCTGCCGGAAATTTCGCTGGCGAAGATCAACAAGGACGCTCCGCTGGAGAAGGTCTGCCTGCTCGGTTGCGGGATCACCACCGGTATCGGCGCGGTCCTGAACACCGCAAAGGTGGAGCCGGGCTCGACCGTGGCCGTGTTCGGCATGGGAGGGATTGGCCTGTCGGTGGTGCAGGGCGCCGTAATGGCGAAGGCATCGCGCATCATCGTGGTCGATACGAATCCGTCGAAATTCGAGATGGCGAAGATGCTGGGCGCCACCGACTGCATCAATCCACGCGACTTCCCGGATACACCTATCCAGCAGGTCATCGTCGACCTGACCGACGGCGGCGTGGATTATTCATTCGAATGCATCGGTAGCGTCGACGTGATGCGCGCCGCGCTCGAGTGCTGCCACAAGGGCTGGGGTGAGTCGATCATCATCGGTGTTGCCGGTGCCGGCCAGGAGATCCGCACGCGTCCCTTCCAGCTGGTCACCGGTCGGGTTTGGCGCGGTTCGGCGTTTGGTGGTGTGAAGGGACGTAGCCAGTTGCCGGGTTACGTCGACCGCTACATGGGCGGGGAGATCAAGATCGACCCGATGATCACGTATACGATGGGCCTGGACGATATCAATCGCGCCTTCGACCTCATGCACGAGGGCAAGGCTATCCGCTCCGTCATTATTTATTGAGCCCACCGATGAATGCATCGATCGACCTGATTCGCCGTTACCACGAGGCGTTCAATCGTGCCGACTGGCCGGGCATGCTGGACCTGCTGGACGAGCATGTGGTGCACGACCTCAACCAGGGCCGCCGTGAGGTCGGGCGCGAGCGTTTCGCCGCGTTCCTCCAGCGGACGACGGCCAGTTATGAGGAGCAGCTGCGGAATGTGATCGTCATGGGCGACGACAGTGGTAGCAGGGCAGCTGCTGAGTACATGATCCATGGCGTGTACAAGGCGACCGACGAGGGATTGCCCCTGGCCCAGGGGCAGTCGTATGCGCTGCCGGGCGGTGCGTTCTTCGAGATCGCGAACGGCAAGATCGTGCGGGTCAGCAATTACTACAACCTGGAAGACTGGCTTTCGCAGATTCGCCGGATCGACGTCGACTGAGCCTTGAACGGACAGGCAACGGGCCGCAGGTCTTCTGCGACCCGTTTCCCATTCAAGGTTGAGCATGGCCTGGACGAACCCGTACTTCGACCGTTCCAAGGAACACCACACGGCGGAAGGATTCCGTAACCTTGAGCCGGATATCCGACCGCCCGGTGGCCTCAATCGTTGGCGCAAGGAGCGCAAGGAGCAGCAGCTACCGCGGCCTCCCGAAGCGGGTTACGAGGCCTTCGCCAAGCGCTGGTGGCAGGCAACAGACTTTGGTGGCCGTGGGGATGCCGCATGGTGGCTGGGTCACGCGACCGTACTGGTCCGCCACAAGGGACTAACGGTGCTCACCGACCCCGTGCTGGGGCAGCGCGCTTCACCGCTCTCGTTTGCCGGGCCCGCCCGGCGCACGGTGGCGCCTGTGGAGGTGAACGGCTTGCCGTCCATCGATGTCGTGGTCATTTCCCATAACCACTACGACCATCTCGACAAGGCGACGGTACACGCGCTGGCCCGACGCTTCCCGCAGGTCGTCTTCCTGGTGCCGCTGGGGCTGAAGCGCTGGTTCGACAAGGCGGGCATCGGCAATGTCCGTGAGCTCGACTGGTGGGCAAGTACCGAGATTCGGGGTGCCGTGTTCACCTGCGTCCCGGCGCGACACTGGAGTGCGCGGACGTTATGGGACCGCAATCGCTCGCTATGGGGCGGTTGGGTCATGGCTCATGAGGGTTTCCGCTTCTGGTTCGCGGGCGATACCGGATATTCGGACAAGCTCGCGGAGATCGGGCGCCGGATGGGTCCGATCGATCTCGCGGCCATTCCGATTGGTGCCTACGCCCCCCGTTGGTTCATGCAGGGGCAGCACGTGGACCCTGCGCAGGCCGTGCGACTGCACCGGGAGATCGGCTGCAAGCGGTCCATTGCGATCCATTGGGGTGTCTTCGAACTGGCGGACGACCAGCTGGATGAGCCGCCGCGGTTGCTCGGCGAGGCCCTTGCCGAGACCGGTCTCACGGCGGAAGACTTCATGCTGCTCAACATCGGCGGCCGAATTGCGCTCTAATGGTGAACCCGATCAGCTAAAAGACGCCAACCATGTCGTTTGAAGAATTCCGCCTCGAAGGCGAGTACGTCGAGCTCAACCTGCTGCTGAAGCTCACTGGCCACGCCCAGAGCGGCGGCGAAGGCAAGCATTTCGTCGCCGATGGCCTGGTCTCAGTAGACGGTGTCGTCGAGTTGCGGAAGACGCACAAGGTGCGTGCCGGGCAGATCGTGAAATTCGTCGATCCGTCGCGGGGCGCCGACGTCGAGATCAGTGTGTTGCCTGAAATCGACTGACCGTCGGCAACGCGCATAAAAAACCCGGCGCCGCGAGGCGCCGGGTTTTTTGTTTCATGCAGGCTGGATTACATGCCCGACGAGGACGACTTGGCCGGAGCCGACGTGTCACCCGTGGCCGCCTTCTTGTGCGCCTTCTTGTGGGTCGACTTCATCGTGCCGTCGGAGGCACCTGACTTCATCGAATCGCCCGACATCGAGGAGTCCGATTTCATCGACGAGGAGTCACCCGACTTCATCGAATCGCTGCTCGTCTGCGTGGGGGTGGCGGTCTTGGCGGCCGGGGTCGGATCCGCCTTCTGCGATGCATCCTGCGCGAAGGCCGCGCCGCCCATGACCGTACAACCAGCCAGCATCGCGAGGATCAGTTTCGTGTTGCGCATGACGTAGCTCCTGGAACTTGTGGCGCCGATAGGAACATTGCGATACCCGGCGCAAAGGCATCGCTCACCGGTGACCCGGACTAAGTACGTGGTGCAGAAGCTATCTCGTTTTCGATGAACGTTGCTCTTGCAACGCAGCATTTTGTAGGCGTTCGTTCAGGTGAAAATTAGCGTCTGTTAAGTGACGACGTAGGACGTGCCGTGTGAGGGCAGTCTCGACTAATGGAAGTCGCGTGATACCGAGCCTAATGCCGGCAGCAGGTCACTGAAATCGTGAAGGCGATTCGCTATGAGGTGACGCACGCCATCGACGGATTGCCACTGTCCGTCGACCGCCAGGAGCACTGCGTCCAGCAGTGCCTGTCGACAGGCTTCGGCCACTTTGGGCCGCACGATGACGTTGACCTGGCCGGTTTCGTCTTCCAGCGTGACAAAGGTGATCCCGCTGGCGGTCTGTGGGCGCTGGCGCACGGTGACCAGGCCGGCATGTCTCAACCACGCGCCGTTTCTCATCGTTTCCATCTCACTGGCGCGACGTACGCGACGAGACTGCAAGTTCTTGCGAATCAGGCTGAGCGGATGGCCGGTGAGCGAAAGGCCGTGGGTGGCGTAATCGGCGAAGACGTTTTCCGCGAGCGTGGGCGGGCGCAGGGTGGGGCGTTCCTCGGCCACGTTGTCGAGCAGGGGCAGGGTCCGTTCGATGCCCGAACTCTCCCAGCGTGCGCGGTGACGATGGCCGCTGAGCACGCGCAAGGCGCCCGCGTCGGCGAGGCGTTCGCGCTCAAAGCGATTCATGCTGGTGCGACGGGCGAGATCGGCGAGGTCGCGGAAAGGCGTGGTAGCGCGCGCAGCGACGATGCGCGTGCCGAGATCGGCTGAAAGGCCGCCGATCAGGCGTAGCCCCAGGCGCAAGGCGTACGTATCGGGCTTCTTCGGCAGGGACTCCAGGGTGCAGTCCCAGTCACTGGCCGTGACATCCGGCGGGCGCACTTCCACGCCATGCCGCCGCAGGTCGGCGACCAGTTGTGCCGGTGCGTAGAAACCCATCGGCTGACTGTTGAGCAGTGCGCAGGTGAAGACGGCCGGGTGGTGGCACTTCATGAAGGAGGACGCATAGGCGATCAGGGCGAAACCGGCCGAATGCGATTCGGGGAAACCATAACTGCCAAAGCCCTGGATCTGGTCGATGATCTGTTGGGTGAATTCGGGGGTGTATCCATTCTCCGCCATGTTGCGGCGAATCCTTGGCTCGAACTTCTGCAGGCCGCCACGACGCTTCCATGCGGCCATGGAACGGCGCAGTTCGTCCGACTCACCAGCGGTGAAATTCGCCACGACCTGCAGGATCGCCATGACCTGCTCCTGGAAAATCGGTACACCGAGCGTGCGTTCCAGCACCGGCCGCACGCCGTGCTCGTAGACGATGTCACCAGGAGGAAGCTTTCGCCGCTGCAGGTAGGGATGCACCATGCCACCCTGGATAGGCCCGGGACGGACGATCGCCACCTGGATGACCAGGTCGTAGTAGCACGCGGGTTTCAGCCGCGGCAGCATCGACATCTGTGCGCGCGATTCGATCTGGAACACGCCGACGGTGTCGGCCTTCTGGATCATCTCGTAGGTCGGGCCATCGTCCATGGGAATGTCGGCGAGACGCCGGTAATCCTCGCCGCCAAGTTTGCGCAGCAGGTCGACCGCTTTGCGCATGCAGGTGAGCATGCCCAGTGCCAGGCAGTCCACCTTGAGCAGCTTCATGGTTTCCAGGTCGTCCTTGTCCCACTGGATGATCGTGCGATCGTCCATCGCCGCATTTTCCACGGGCACGAGGTAGTGCAGCGGCGTGTCGGAAATGACGAAGCCGCCGACATGCTGCGAGAGATGGCGGGGCATGCCGTTGAGTTCTTCCACCAGCACGACCAGTTGGCGGATGGTCCGGCTGGCGATATCGAAACCACGCTCCTGCAAGCGTACGGTGATCGGTACGTCGCCATGCGCATGCGAATAGGCATGGCTGAGCTGGTCGAGCTGGTCCTCCGACAGGCCGAGCGAACGCCCGACATCACGCGCGGCACTCTTACGCCGGTAACTGATCACGGTGGCTGCCAGTGCGGCGCGTTCGCGTCCGTACTTGTTGAAGACGTACTGCAGCACCTCCTCGCGGCGTTCGTGCTCGAAGTCTACATCGATGTCCGGCGGCTCATCGCGCTCGATCGAAATGAAGCGTTCGAAGAGGGTGGAGATCTGCGCAGGATTGACCTCGGTGATGCCCAGGCAGAAGCAAACCACGGAGTTCGCTGCCGAACCGCGACCCTGGCAGAGGATGTCGCGTGAGCGAGCGAAGCGCACGATGTCCTGCACGGTGAGGAAGAAGGCCTCGTATTGCATCTGGCCGACAAGCGTCAGTTCTTTCTCGATGCGTTCGGTCAGTCCGTCGGGAATGCCGTCGGGCCAGCGCGTAGCGGCGCCCGCATAGGTGAGCTGGCGCAGATAGGCGGGTGCGTTCATGCCTTCGGGCACCAGCTCGTGCGGGTAGACGTAGTTGATGCCGCGGATGTCGAAACCGGTGCAACGCGCGGCCACCACGCGTGATTCGTCCATGAGGTCGACAGGATAGATACGGGCGAGGGTTTCGCGTCGGCGCAGATGGCGTTCGCCGTTGGGGAACAGGGCATGGCCTGCTTCGGCGACAGGCCGGTTGATCCGGATCGCCGTCATGACGTCCTGCAGGGCACGCCGCCGACGCAGGTGCATGTGGACATCCCCGGCGGCGACGCAAGGCAGGCCATGGCGGGCGCCGAGTTCGCGTAGGGCTATCAGCTCGGCTTCGTCGTGCTGGGCACGATGCAATTCCACGGCAAGCCATGCGCGCCCAAGGAAATGGTTCGCGACCCATCGGGCGCGATCGTCATGCAGCGCGGCGTCCGCGGCGGCCAGTGGGCCGGGGATCCACAGCACGCAGAGACCTTCGGGCAAATGCTCGAAGTCGGTGCGGTGCACTTCGTAGTGACCCTTGGGCGCACGTCGGCGACCGAGGGTGATGAGTCGGCATAACTCCGTGTAGCCGGTCTGGTTCTCGACCAGCAGCACGAGCACGGTGCCATCCTCAAGCCGGAACTCACTGCCGACGATCAGCGGCAATTCGCTTTCCAGCGAAGCCTCCAGCGCACGCACGATGCCGGAAAGCGAACATTCGTCGGTGATGGCCAGTGCGCTGTATCCGATGTCCTTCGCACGCTCGAACAGTTCCCGCGCGTTGGACGCACCACGCTGGAAACTGAAATCACTCAGTGCATGAAGTTCGGCGTACCTGGGGGCAGGGGCATCCCCATCATTGGCGGGAGGCGGGAGTTCGTAGGGAAGCATGGGTATTCAGGCGAACCAGCCGTGCAGCATCCAGCCGTCGAGTGTGCCCGGCGGAAGGTACGCCCAGGCCTGTTGTCCCCGCGCCGTGCGCACGATGTAGTAATCGCGACGCGCATCGGCACCGTCCCACCAACCGCTTTCGATGCGCTCGGGACCGGCAAGGACGGCCACTGGGTCCGGCCGCATGGGCATGGGGCGGGCTAGCAACCAGAGCGGCCGGCGTCGACGCGGCAGGGAAACGACAGGACCAGGGGTTCCATAGCACATGGCCCGCTCGGGTCGATGATCGGCGACCAGGGCAATCTGCCGTAGTGCGGCGTCACCCAGGCGTGCGCGTAGTCGCTCGTCCAGCGTCGGCCAGTCGAGTCCGTCACCACGCACCGGTTCGAACAGGTCACGCACGGGCGGACGGAATACCGGCAACTCTTCGGCGATGAGTTCGATGGCACGTGCCGGTGCCGGTAGCGTGGTTCGTTCCAGGCGTGTGCGCGCCAGTTCGAAAAGACGCTCGGCTTCGCGTTGCGGCGCCGCCATGGCAACGACGATACGGGTGCTCTGGCCGCGAGCATGTTCGAGCGTCAGTGTGAAGCGCTGTACGCCGCCGTCGCGCGCGGCAAGCAGGTTGGCCAGCTCGCGGGTCAGGCGGCGTAGTGGAAACAGCAGGGGCTGGCTGCCGTCGAGTTCGCTGTCGAATTCGATCTTCTGCAGGAAGCTCGCCGGCGGTTGCCAGGCGGGCAGGGCATGTGCCGACTGGCCGCGGATGCGATCAAGCCAGGCCACACCATCGCGACCGATGCGTCGGGTCAATTCGGGGCGAGGCAGGCGGAAGATGTCTTCCAGGCGGCGAAAGCCCATCGCCTGTAACGACTTCACCATGCTGGCGGAGAGCCCACTCTGCGACAGCGGCAAGGCGGCGAGCATGCGCAGCACGCCCTCGCGTTCCGGCAGCACCATGCCATCCGCACTCGCGGCGAAAATCCATGACGCCGACGCGAAGGGCGTAGCGGCCATGGTGTGTGGATGACCCTGCTCGAGCAGTCCGCTACGGAGGCGTTCGGCGAGCACCGGCCAACCATCGAACAGGCGCAGGCTGGCGCCGACTTCCATCAGGATCGCCTGGGGCGGCGCCAGGCTGACATGCCCACTGAACTGGTAACACCATGCGGCGATACCCGCGAGCAGACGGGTTTCGGCATCGCGGTCGCGGGGGCGTACTTCGAGGGCCGGACATAGCGCCCTGGCGGCAGCAACGCTTTGCCCGCGGCGAACACCGAAGGCGGCGGCTTCTTCATTGGCGGCGGCGATCAGTCGCTGGCGCGCGTGGCCGTCCAGCAGAGCGGAGGGGCCTGCCTCCGGTGTCGCGGCGAAGGCGGCGGAGAACGCCAGGCCGGGAAAGCGGAGGCAGGCCCAAAGCATGGCTGCGTAAGAGGGGCGACGACGGAGCGTCCGTCACGACGGCGTGTTGAACGCGGCGTCATGACGGGATCCATCAGGCCCGCATGCGCAGCAGCGGAGCGGTGGTGGTCAGCAGACCACGCGATTTGAGGACATCCACATAGGTGGCCTCGTCGCTGTTGCTGACCTTGAGGCGGAGCGCGGCCGGGCTGTTCTCGGCGGCATGGGTGGCCGGGCGGAAAAGCATGGCGCAGGCATCGCCGGTTTCGGCGGCCAGCTGCAGGCGACGCAGGCTGCGATAGTCGATGTCCGGCAACCAGCCCACCACGGCACCGCAGCAACCCGAGCGCAGGCACTGCTCCATGCTCCATGCGGCCTCGGTGCTGCCGGCATGGATTTCATGCAGGAAGCGCAGGTCGACACCGGCTGCGGCCAGCGCGGGTGCATAGGGAAGATAAGGCGGCGCCACGAAGATCACCCGACGGTGTTCCTGGGTCAGCGCTGCAAGCGCAGGCATGACCAGGTCCAGTTCGCCCAGGCCGTCGTGCTCGAACAGGATTTCGCTGAGGGCACCCTGCGGCCAGCCGCCACCAGGTAGCTTTGCGTCAAGCGAGGTCCAACCGGTGGACAGCGCGCGTACGCGCGGCTGCCGATCGGCGGAGCGCCGCCAGATACCGGGATGGTCGAGCACCTGAGCGAGATTCGGGGAAGCGATGGCGTTCATGGTCAGGTCCTGCGGATGATGCCGACGTAACGCCCTTCGATGGCGAACGTGTGGCGACGGGGGTCGACTTCGATCGGATCGAAGTCGGGATTTTCAGGCAGCAACAGGAGGCGGTTGCGGTCGTGCTTGAGGCGTTTCACGGTGACTTCGTCGTCCAGGCGGGCAACGACGATCTGGCCATCGGTGGCGACAGCCGTCTTGTGCACGGCAAGAAGGTCGCCATCGAGGATGCCAACGTCGCGCATGCTCAGGCCGACGACACGCAGCAGGTAATCGGCGCGCGGGCGGAATAGCGCGGGATCGACTTCCAACTGCGATTCGATGTTTTCCTCGGCGAGGATGGGCGAGCCGGCAGCGACCCGGCCGATCAGCGGCAGCTCATTGGCGGCTGGGCCACGCAGGCTGGAGGCCAGGCCGGCGGGCAGGCGCAGACCGCGGTGCTGCGGGGAGCGCTCCAGCACGCCCTTGCGGACCAGGGACTCGACGCAGGCCTGTGCCGAACTGTGGCTGGTGAAGCCCAGGGCATCGGCGATCTCGCGCAGTGTCGGCGGGAGCCCCTGCGTCTGCAGGTATTCCTGCAGGAAGGAAAGGGTCTTTTGCTGACGCTCGGTAAGGGTAGGTGTCGACATGCGTACATTTGTACACATGCTGAGGGGGCGGTGCAAGAGGGGATGCGAATACGGGATGCCTCAATGGCGTGTCGCCCAGTCTCACTTCCCGGGTTCCCCTACACGAGGGCCAGGGCAAAGGCATCTGGAGGCCGCTTGGCGTCGGGCGGATCATGGGCCCAACCCGAACAAGCCGCCAGAGCGGTCCGTGAGTTGCCATGACCATCGCCCCCGCTTCCACGGTGACCTCTTCAACTCAGTCCGTCGGCTGCAATCCGCTTGCACGCCCTGCATCGCCAGCACAGGATGTCGCCATGGAACATCGTCTTACCCGGCTGGAGGTTACCGTCCAGCATATCCAGGAGGATCTTCGGGATCTTCGTACCGACCTTCGCGAATTCAAAACCGAGGTTCGCGACTTCAAAACCGAGGTTCGCGACTTCAAGGACGAAATGCGCGACTTCCAGAAGGAAGTCCGCTCCGAATTTCGCGATGTCCGCCAACAGGCGCGCACGGATTTCCGGCTCCTGTTCGGTGCAATCATCAGTGTGGCCGTGGGTATGGCCGGGCTGATGGCGAAAGGATTTCACTGGCTTTAAATCTTATTGCACGATTGTGCACGTTTGTGTACATTAATGCGCATTCGCTGTTCTCGGAATCCGCATGAATCCCGTACGTGCCACTCGTTTGATCTTCCTTCTCTCCGGCATAGGCATGGCCAGTTGGGCGCCCATGGTGCCTTACGCCAAGGCGCGCCTTGCTCTCGACGACGCCAGCCTGGGACTCGTGTTGTTGTGCATGGGCTTCGGTGCGGTCATCGCCATGCCGCTGGCGGGTTTCCTGAGTCATCGCTTTGGCCATCGCGACGTGATCGGCGTGAGCGGGCTGCTGGTCTGCCTGGCGTTGCCCTTGCTGACCCTGGTGCCGAACGTGTGGTGGCTGGGCGCGGCCCTGCTGTTCTTCGGTGCTTCCATCGGCGTCGTCGACGTCGCCATGAACGCGCACGCGGTGGACGTCGAGAAACAGCAGGGAAGGCCGATGATGTCCGGCTTCCATGGCTTGTTCAGCGTGGGTGGTCTTGCCGGCTCCGCGGGTATGGCGGCCCTGTTGCACGCCGGCTCGCCCCTGACGGGTAGCGCGATTGCGGTATCGATCCTGTTGCTGGTCATCGTGACCACGCAGTGGCGTCACTTCCTCGTTCGTCACGACGACGGCTCCGGTGAACCGCACGCACGCTTCCGGATGCCTGGCGGCGCTGTGTTCCTGCTCGGTTTCCTGTGCATGGTGGTATTTCTCGCCGAGGGCGCCATGCTCGACTGGAGTGCCGTCTTCCTGCGCTTCTCGCGTGGCTTCGATCCTTCCGTGGCCGGCCTGGGCTATGCGGCGTTCTCGGTGGCCATGGCGGCAGGGCGGCTGCTTGGTGATCGCATCACCGCAGCATTGGGGCCGGTCAATATCGTCCGTTTTGGCAGCCTGATTGCCGCTGCAGGTTTCTTCCTCGCCACGATGCTGCCGTGGGGTCCGGCGGCTCTGGCAGGTTTTGCGCTGGTCGGTATCGGCGCCTCGAACATCGTCCCCGTCCTGTTCAGTGCCGCCGGACGCCAGATCCGCACCTCGCCCGGCATTGCCATCGCAACGGTGACCACGCTGGGCTACGCGGGCATGCTCGCCGGGCCGGCCGTCATTGGTTTCGTCGCCAAAGCCAGCACGCTGTCGATCGCCCTGAGTGGCGTCGCGGCCCTGCTCGTGGTCGTATCCCTTTTCGCGTCCATCGCACGCCGCTGATCAAGGAGTCATTCGATGCATTCCAAACGCAATGTGGTCATCTTCGATTTCGGCGGCGTGCTTGTCGACTGGAATCCGCGCTATCTATACAGCAAGTTGTTCGGCGACGACGAAGCCGGCATGGAGCGTTTTCTCGCCGAAGTGACCACGCCGGAATGGAACCTGCAGCAGGATGCCGGTCGTCCGTGGGAAGAGGCTGTTCGGCTGCTGACCGAGGAACATCCTACCCAGGCGGACCTGATCGCGGCCTACCAGCATCGTTGGGAAGAAACCCTCGGTGGTCCCATCGACGACAGCCTGCACATCCTGGCCGAGCTGAAGGCCGCAGGACATCCGTTGTATGGCCTGACCAACTGGTCGCACGAGACCTTTCCCATCGCACGCCAACGGTATGCGTTCTTCGACTGCTTCGATGGCATCGTCGTGTCGGGCGAGGAGGGCATGATCAAGCCCAACCCGAAGCTCTATGAGACCCTGCTCGAACGCTACGACATCGACCCGACCTGCGCTGTCTTCATCGACGACAACAAGGTCAACGTGGAGGCTGCGGAAGCCCTCGGTATCCACGGCATCCATTTTCATACTCCCGCCCAGCTACGTGCCGAACTGATCGGGCTCGGGTTCCTGCCGAAATGAACGTGCTGGATACCACGCTACCGCGTGAGCGACAGCAGCTGATCCTCGAGCGCCTGCAGCGCGACGGGAAGGTCATTGCAACGGATCTCGCTCAAGAGTTTCGTGTATCGGAAGATTCGATCCGCCGTGACCTGCGTGACCTTGCCGGGCAGGGGCTCTGCCGACGTGTCTACGGCGGTGCCTTGCTCGCCGTGAATATTCCGCCACTTGGCGAGCGCCATGCCGAGCGCACCGAATTGAAGCGTGCGTTGGCGCGCACGGCCCTTGGCCTGATCGGCACAGGCCAGATTCTTTTCATTGATGCCGGTTCCACCAACACCGTACTGGCGAAGATGTTGCCTGACCACAGTGACCTGACCGTGGTGACCAATGCACCCGATGTGGCGCTGGCGGTGCTGGGGCGGCCGGGCTTCGACGTCATCATGCTTGGCGGCAAGCTCGACCCCGCCATTGGTGGCGCGATCGGTTCGCGCACCGTGCGACAGGCGCAGGATATCCGTGCGGATCTGTGTTTTCCGGGTGTCTGCGCGATCGATCCGCAGCGTGGGCTATGGACCTACGACGAAGAAGAAACGGTATTCAAGCAGGCGATCATCGAGGCGAGTGGCGAGACGGTGGCCATCGCGACGCCGGATAAGCTGGTGGCCTCGGCGACGCATCATACGGCGCCGATCACGGGTATCTCGCATCTGGTGGTTGCCGCGGACACGGACGCGGCGGTTGTGGCCCGTTATCGTGCGGCCGGTGTCACCGTGCATCTGTAGATGGAACTGTGGGAGCCGTTTCAGCGGCGATAGGCCTCGCAGCGTCGCCGCTCCGTAGGCTTTTCGCCGCTGAAGCGGCTCCCACATTTGCTTATTCGCCGCTGAAGCGGCTCCCACATGTCTTTCTCAGCCGGCTTTTTTCTTTGCCAGGCGCAGCCAGGTGTCGACGACGGTATCCGGGTTGAGCGAGACCGATTCGATGCCCTGGTCCATCAGCCACTCGGCAAGATCCGGGTGGTCGGAAGGACCCTGGCCGCAGATGCCGATGTACTTGCCCTTGGCGCGGGCGGTGCTGATCGCCATCGAGAGCAGCTTCTTCACTGCCGGGTCGCGTTCGTCGAAAAGGTTGGCGACGATGCTCGAATCGCGATCCAGGCCGAGGGTGAGCTGGGTCAGATCGTTCGAGCCGATGGAGAAGCCGTCGAAGATGTCGAGGAACTCGTCGGCCATCAGGGCGTTGGAGGGGACCTCGCACATCATGATGACCTTCAGGTCGTTCTCGCCCTGAACGAGGCCATTCTTGCGCAGCACCTCGATCACCTTGCGGCCTTCGTCCAGCGTGCGCACGAAGGGAATCATGATCCACACATTGGTCATGCCCATCGTTTCACGGACGTACTTGGCCGCCTTGCATTCCAGCGCGAACGCGTCAGCAAAGCCCGGATCGACATAACGGCTGGCGCCGCGATAGCCGATCATCGGGTTCTCTTCGTGCGGCTCGTAACGCGAACCACCCAGTAAGCCGGCGTATTCGTTCGACTTGAAATCGGACAGGCGCACGATCACCGGCTTCGGGTACACCGAGGCGGCGATGGTGGAGATGCCTTCGGCAAGGCGGTCGACGTAGAACGACACCGGATCCTTGTAGCCATAGATCCGCGCATCGATGCGAGCCTTGGTTTCCGGATCCTGCTTTGCGTACTCGAGAAGGGCTTTCGGATGCACGCCGATGTGGCTGGCGATGATCATTTCCAGGCGCGCCAGGCCGATGCCGGCGTTCGGCAGCATGCCGAAGTCGAATGCACGTTCCGGATTCGCCACGTTCATCATGATCTTGAGCGGTGCTTCCGGCATCGCGCCGAGGTCGGCGGTGATGCGATCGAACTTGAGCAGGCCTTCGTAGATCGTGCCCGTATCGCCTTCGGCGCAGGACACGGTGACTTCCATGCCGTCCGGAATGGTCTCGAGCGCGTTACCGCAGCCGACGACCGCCGGTACACCGAGCTCGCGGGCGATGATCGCCGCGTGGCAGGTACGACCACCGCGGTTGGTCACGATGGCTGCGGCACGCTTCATCACCGGCTCCCAATCGGGATCGGTCATGTCGGCGACAAGCACGTCACCCGGCTGCACCTTGCTCATGTCGGCCAGCGAGCGAATGACGCGCGCCTTGCCCGAGCCGATCTTCTGGCCGATCGCGCGACCTTCGGTGAGCACCTTGCCTTTTTCGTTGAGCTGGAAGCGCTCAAGCGTGGTCGTGGTAGCGCGCGATTTCACCGTTTCCGGGCGTGCCTGGACGATGTAGAGCTTGCCGGTGTTGCCGTCCTTCGCCCACTCGATATCCATCGGGCGACCGTAGTGCTTCTCGATGATCAAGGCCTGGCGCGACAGTTCCTCGACGTCGGCGTCGACGACGCAGAAGCGGTGACGCAGCTCGGTCGGGGTTTCCTCGATACGCACGCGCTCGCCGGGCTGGTCCGAATAGACCATGCGCTGCTGCTTGGCGCCAAGGCTGCGGCGGAGAACGGCCGGCTTGCCTTCGCGAAGGGTCGGCTTGAACACGTAGAATTCGTCAGGATTCACGGCGCCCTGGACCACCATCTCGCCCAGGCCATAGGAGCCGGTCACGAAGACGACGTCGCGGAAGCCCGATTCCGTGTCGAGGGTGAACAGCACGCCGGAGGCGCCGACGTCCGAGCGGACCATCAGCTGCACGCCAGCGGAGAGGAAGACATCCTCGTGCTTGAAACCCTGGTGGACGCGATAGGCGATGGCACGGTCGTTGTAGAGCGACGCGAAGACTTCCTTCACCTTGTGCAGCACGTCGTCGATGCCGACGACGTTGAGGAAGGTTTCCTGCTGGCCGGCAAACGAGGCATCGGGCAGGTCTTCCGCGGTGGCGGAAGAGCGCACGGCCACGGCGATGTCATCCGAGCCGGCGTCCTTGCAGAGCTTGATGTAAGCGTCGCGAATCGCCTGTTCGAGATCGGCGGGCAGGGCGGTGTCGACGATCCAGCCGCGGATCTCCTTGCCGCCACGGACCAATTCATCCACGTCGTCCACATCCAGCGTGGCCAGGCGTTCCTGGATGCGCTTGGCGAGGCCGCTCTTTTCGAGGTAGGTCTGGAAGGCGTCGGCCGTGGTGGCAAAGCCACCCGGAACGGACACGCCAAGTTTCGCCAGGTTGCCGATCATCTCGCCCAGGGAGGCATTCTTGCCGCCTACCTTGCCCAGATCGGTCATGCGCAGCGCGTCGAGCCAAAGTACCAGGTCGCTCAAAGGAAAGTCCTCACATCGGTTCGTCGGTATTGCGGCGGGCCGCGCTTGAAAATCCGCGCATTGTGGTAGCCCTGTCGCCACAGAAACAAGGCGCGATGCACAAACGTTCAGGGATCATGGGGGGTTGCTTGTTATGGCGGCGTCTTGCGCTAAGGTTTGTCCATGGACCACTCGCTGGGAAAGCCCCCGATGCGCCGTACTGTCTTCTTTATTTCCGATTCCACCGGCATCACCGCCGAAACCATCGGAAACAGCATGCTGGCCCAGTTCGAGGGGGTCCAGTTCGACACCCACCGCCTGCCGTTTATCGACAATCCTCAAAAAGCCGAGGCGGCGTCGCTGCGGATCAAGACCAAGTACGCCCAGGACGGCCAGCGGCCGATCGTGGTCAATACCATGACTTCCCGGGCCCTGTGTGACATCGTCGCCGGAAGCGGCGCGCTGATGCTGGACGTTTTCGCCCCCTTCATCGACCCTCTCGAGGCCGAACTGGGCACCAAGCAGTCCGGCGCGGTCAACCGTTCACACGGCCTGGTGGACTTCGAGCGCTATGAAGCGCGGATCAACGCCACCAACTACGCCCTGGCGCACGACGACGGCCTGGATGTCGATTACAACGAATCCGACCTGGTCCTGGTGGGTGTTTCCCGCTCCGGCAAGACGCCTACCTGCCTCTACATGGCCTTGCATTACGGGGTATGTGCCGCCAACTATCCGCTCACGGACGACGACCTGGACAAGCTGGAGCTGCCAACCCGTCTCCGCCCCTATCGAAGCCGGCTGTTCGGTCTGACAATCGACCCGAACCGCCTTGCGCAGATACGCGAGCAGCGCCGGCCGGGGAGCCGGTACGCGACCCTGAAGCAGTGTCGCTGGGAACTGGAGCAGGCCGACCGGCTCATGCGGCGGGAAAATATCCCGGTCCTCAACACCACGCACACGTCGATCGAGGAGATTTCGAGCAAGATTTTCGAGTACCTCGGCATCGAACGTCACATGTACTAGACAGCCCCACGGAGAACCTGACCCGCATGACCGCCGTCATCGAACGCCCATCCGCTTTCCTTCCGGGACGCTTCGGCTTCCTGATGGGGCTTTATGCGGAGAACTACCACCGCCTGGCACGGCTGTTCGCTCCGCAGCGGCTGGCGCCGGGCCGTTACATCTCGGATGTGGACGACGGCCTGAAGGTGCGCCTGGATGTGCAGGAAAAGCACCCGTACACGCTGGAGCTCGAGCTCACCTACGATTTCGTCGACGAAACCACCGGCCAGCCGTCACCGTCGGCGCAGTTGCGCATGTATACCGATGCGCATGTGGCCGAGGCGATGCACTGCCACCCTGGACGCAAGCTGTGGCAGGTGCTCGGCCCTTTTCCGCCGGCCAATACCGTGCTCCAGCACCGCCTGCGCATGAATGGCTTCCTCAACCGCTGGCTGGAGTTCCTGGCCGAGCAGGGGCACTCGATTGGCACGCTCGAGCGTCTGGACGAGACCAAATCGGACTGACGCGCTCTTCGCCCGATTGACCTGATCTGTGTGGTGTGGGAGCCGATTTATCGGCGATCCCGCGGCAGCGGGCCAGAAACCCTGCTCCTGGTCTGGGCAAATTCAGGGCAAAAAAAACCCGCCAGATGGCGGGATTCTTTTTGGAAGTAATGGCGGAGCGGACGGGACTCGAACCCGCGACCTCCGGCGTGACAGGCCAGCATTCTAACCGACTGAACTACCGCTCCACACTTACGTTCCAGCTTTCCAACATTTCCAACTTCTTCGTCCTTAACACTCTCTGGCGGACCAGAAAGTGGCGTCCCCACGGGGATTCGAACCCCGGTCGCCACCGTGAAAGGGTGATGTCCTAGGCCTCTAGACGATGGGGACGTCTTAGAAGTTGGTGGAGCCAGCCGGGATCGAACCGGCGACCTCCTGCATGCCATGCAGGCGCTCTCCCAGCTGAGCTATGGCCCCCTGCTGGAAGCCGCAAAGATTACGTCCGACCCGGTAATTCGTCAAGCATTCGTTACATTTTTTTTGAAATTATTTTCACGAATTCGAGAATGACGAACACTGGCACGGACTTGCGTGATGACAGGCGACTCCGTCCCGACGCGCATTCCGTGGGCATGATCCTGCGCACGCGCTAACCTGTCCCTTCGCACCGACAAGGACAGGCATGCACGGCATCGTTTTCATCCAGGATCTGGCGACGGTGATGCTCGTTGCCGGGCTGACCACCGTGATCTTCCAGCGCCTGAGGCAGCCGGTGGTGCTCGGCTACATCATCGCGGGACTTTTGATCGGGCCGCATACGTTGCCGGTGATCTTCATCCACGATGAAGGAACGATTCGTACCTTGTCCGAACTGGGCATGATCTTGCTGCTGTTTGCGCTCGGCCTCGAATTCAGCCTGAAGAAACTTCGCGCCGTGGGTGGTGCGGCACTGGTCGCCGCGTTCGCCGAAATCGTGCTCATGGTGTGGATCGGTTACGAGATCGGCCGGTTTTTCGGCTGGTCCGCGATGGACGCGATCTTCCTCGGCGCGATGCTGTCGATCTCGTCGACCACCATCATCATGAAGGCCCTCGAAGACCTGGGTCTCAAGCGCGAGCGCTTCGCGCAGCTCATGTTCGGCATCCTCATCGTGGAAGACCTCCTTGCCATTGTCCTGATGGCCCTGCTCACGGGTATCGCCAGTACGGGCGGGGTGGAGGCAGGGCAGGCGTTCGCGGCGATCGGCAGGCTCGGGCTGTTCATGGCCGTGTCGCTGGTGGTGGGGCTCTTGCTCGTGCCACGCGTGGTCGACTACATCGCGCGAGTCAGTCGTAACGATGTGCTGTTGATCGCCGTGCTCGGTATCTGCTTCGGCTTCTGTCTGCTGGTCACCGAAATGGGCTACAGCGTGGCGCTGGGTGCCTTCATGATCGGCGCGATCGTCGCGGAGTCGGAGAGCGTGGCCCGCATCGAGCGGATCATCATGCCGGTGCGCGACATGTTCAGCGCGATCTTCTTTGTCGCCATCGGGATGTTGATCGACCCAGCCCTGCTGGTCGAGTACGCGTGGCCGATTACCGTCGTAACGATTGCGGTCGTCGTGGGGAAGGTGGTGACCTGCAGTTTCGGCAGCTTCGTCGCCGGTAACGATGGCCGGACCTCACTGCGCGTGGGCATGGGCCTGGCGCAGATCGGCGAATTCTCCTTCGTGATCGCGTCGTTGGGCCTCACGCTCAAAGTGACCAGTAGCTTTCTCTATCCCGTGGCCGTCGCGGTGTCGGCCATCACGACCTTCCTCACTCCGTACCTGATCCGCTCCTCCGATCCACTGGCGAGCTTCCTGGGTCGTGCCTTGCCCGCTCGCGTCACAGGCGTGTTCGGTGCCTACACCGAGTGGATGGGCAGCCTTGGACTGCAAGGGCAGGGCGCTATCGTGATGAAAATGATCCGCCGGCTGGTCTGGCACGTGATCATCAACATGATGCTGGTGATCGCGGTCTTCGTCATCGTGGCCTTTGCTTACCGCCGCGGTTTCCTTCACGTCGATGTGCTCAGCGACGATCCCACGGTGCGCCGCAGCCTGGCCTGGTCGCTCGCTGCCCTGCTTTCCCTGCCGATGGTGGTCGCGGCCTATCGCAAGGCGGGCGCGCTGGGCATGTTGCTGGCGGAACTGAGCATCCCGGATCGTTTCGGCAGCCGTACCTGGCGAATCCGCGCCGTCCTCGGAAGGATCATCCCGGTGGTGGCGATGCTGATCCTGGGCCTGCTGGTGGCGGCCCTGGCCTCCACGATCCTGCCCCCGCGCGAGGTCGCTGGCGTATTGATTCTGATCGGAATTGGTCTCACGTGGCTGCTCTGGCGGGTGCTCGTGCAGGTGCATGCCCGGCTGCAGGCAGCCCTGCGGGACACCCTGGAAAAGCCGGGTCCCGGGCACGATGAGTGACTCAATCGTCATTTCGGTGAAAGGTTGCTGAACTTTTAGTGTGAAACCTTGTCTTTCGCCACGTCATTGCAAGCAAGGCGCTAACCACCGCACAATGGCGTTTCAACCTCCACACGGAGGTGTACCGGCGGCGTCGCCGAATCTTTCCAAGAGAGGGAATACCGAATGAAGCAATTTTTGCGTCCCACGATGACGGCCGTCGCCCTGGCGGTTGCGCTGGGTACTGCCGCGGGCGCATCCGCCCAGGCAGCCAAGCCGGCTGCAGCTGGTGCGGGCACCGTTGACAAGCAGAAGGCCAGCTACGTCGTGGGTTGGGACCTTGCAAGCTCCCTGCCGCCGCTCGTCGCGAAGGAAGTGGATGCCGCTACGGTCGCCAAGGCCCTGCAGGCTGCCCTTTCCGGTCAGAAGCCGACCATGACCGAAGCCGAAGCCAAGACGGTTCGCGAAGCCTTCGTGGCCCAGCTGAAGGTCAAGGCCGAAGCTGAGTACAACAAGGTTGCTGCCCAGAACAAGCAGGAAGGCGATGCTTTCCTGGCCAAGAACAAGAGCGCCCCCGGCGTGAAGGTCACGGCTTCCGGTCTGCAGTACACGGTTGTCCAGGCTGGTACCGGTGCACGTCCGGGCCCGAACGACCAGGTCTCGATCAACTACACGGGTACGTTCGTGAACGGCGAGAAGTTTGACGCTTCCGCCGATCACCAGCCTGCCGGTCCGGCGAACATCCCGCTCCAGGCTGTGATCCCGGGCTTCCGCGAAGGCCTGCAGCTCATGCAGACCGGTGGCAAGTACAAGCTCTTCATCCCGTCGAGCATCGCTTACGGCGCCAAGCCGGAAAACGGCTTCCCGCCGAATGCGACGATCATCTTCGACGTCGAACTGCTCAAGACCGGTCCGGCTCCGGCTGGCCAGGGTCCGGGTGGTCCGGGCGCCGGCGCTCCGGGCGGCAAGTAAGCCTTAGCGTCTGTCGTAGAAAACCGAAAGGGCGCGGAGCGATCCGCGCCCTTTTCTTTGCCTGCGCGCCGGTCGGGACTACAATCGACGGTTACGGCAGCAGGTCCTGATGTCCTGGGAGTTCCATGAAAGTCACGATCTTCGGTACCGGCTACGTCGGGCTTGTCACCGGCACCTGCCTTGCCGAGATGGGAAACCATGTCGTCTGCGTCGATGTCGATGCGGGCAAGGTCGCTCGCCTGAAGGCCGGGGACATCCCTATCTACGAGCCGGGCCTGACGCCGATGGTCGTACGCAACCATGCGGACGGCCGTCTGGATTTCACCACCGATGCGGCTCCAGCCGTCGGTCATGGCGATGTCGTTTTCATCGCTGTGGGTACGCCGCCGGACGAAGACGGCAGCGCGGATCTCCAGTACGTGCTTGCCGTGGCGAAGACCATCGGGGACAACCTCGACCGTTACGCCGTCGTGGTGAACAAGTCGACGGTGCCCGTTGGAACCGCCGATCGCGTGCGCGAAGCCATCGCGGCGCGTGTGGAGGCGCGTGGCGTCGACGTGCCATTCGATGTCGCCTCCAATCCCGAATTCCTCAAGGAGGGCGATGCCGTTGAAGACTGCATGCGTCCTGACCGGATCATCGTGGGTGCATCGAGCGCCAGGGCGATCGCCATGCTGCGCAAGTTGTACGGCCCCTTCAATCGCAATCATGACCGTATGGTCGTGATGGACGAACGCTCGGCCGAGCTGACCAAGTACGCTGCCAACGCCATGCTCGCCACCAAGATCAGTTTCATGAACGAGATCGCGAATATCGCTGAGCACGTCGGCGCGGATGTCGAGCTCGTACGCCAGGGCATCGGCGCGGACCCGCGTATCGGCTACCACTTCATTTATCCGGGCGCCGGATACGGCGGCTCATGCTTTCCCAAGGATGTGCAGGCGCTCGCACGCACGGCACATGCGGTCGGCTATGACGCGCGCCTGCTCGACGCCGTGGAAGCGGTGAACCATTCGCAGAAGTCGCGTCTGTTCGACCTGTTGTCACGTCACTTCGGCGGCGATCTGAAAGGACGGACGATCGCTCTTTGGGGCCTCGCTTTCAAGCCGAACACCGACGATATGCGCGAGGCCTCGAGCCGTCGCCTGATGGAACAGTTGTGGGAGGTGGGCGCCACCGTGAACGCGTTCGATCCCGAAGCGGCACCGGAGACGCGACGCATCTATGGAGAGCGCGACGACCTGCATCTGGTCAGGGGACCGTACGAAGCGATCGACGGCGCCGACGCGCTGGTGATCGTCACCGAGTGGAAAACGTTTCGTGCCCCTGACTTCGCACGCGTCAAATCGCTGCTGAAGACGGCGGTGATCTTCGACGGCCGCAATCTTTACGACCCGGCAGTGGTCGAGGAAGCAGGCATTGCCTATTACGGCATTGGCCGCGGCCGCAGCCTGGCGGGTCGACACGGTGACTGATATGGACGAACGCATGATGGAGCTCGAGATGCGTCTCGCCTTCATCGACGATACGGTCAACGGGCTGTCCTCGGCGGATGTCGAGATATCCCGGCGACTGGACCGACTGGAGAGGGCCTTGCGCGATCTGCGCTCCGACCTCATGAACATGCGTGCGGGACTCGGCAGCGACACCGCCAACGAGCCCCCGCCGCCGCATTACTGAAAACACCGAACGAGCCTTACCGAACATGGCAGAGTCCCTGCGCGACCAGTTGTTGAAGAGCGGCCTCGTCAAGGAGGTCCGCGAAGAGAAAAGGACCTCCGTGCCACCGAAGCAGGGTGGTTCCGATGGCGGAAAGGGCGGCCGACCGTCCGCCGGCAGTGGCCAGCCCTACGCGGGCAACAGCCCTCGCCAGGGTGGCAAGCCGTCCGGCGGAAGGCCGGCACAGGGCGGCAAGCAGCCGCACGGTGGGAAGCCCCAGCACGGTGGCCGCCCGCAGCAAGGCAGTCGTCCCCAGGGCGGTGGTCAGCCCCAGCAGGGCGGCAAGCCCGGCTCGGCCGGTCACTCGCGCCCCGCGAGCAAGGATGGTGAGATCGATCTCGCCAAGGCCTATGCGATTCGCGCGCAGACTGATGCGACCGAGCGTCGCCGTCTCGAAGCCGAGGCGGCCGAGTTGGCTCGGCTGCGCAAGGAAAAGAAGCGGATGGTTGAGGAGCTGCTGAAAGGCAAGGCCCTGAATCTCGCCGACGCCGATCAGGTGCGCCATTTCCCGTACGGGGAGAAGATCCGTCGCGTCCACGTGGATGCCGCCCAGCTGGTTGCGATCAATGCGGGCGAGCTTGGCGTGGTGCAGCAGGGTGGGCGCTATCTCGTCGTCGACAAGGGCGTGATCACGGAGTTGCAGGCACTGGCGCCCGAGTTTATCGCGCTGCTGGTCGATCCGAATGCGGTGAGCGAGTCGGATGACGGGGTGCCTGACGATTTGATGTGGTGAGGCGTCGCCGCTTAAGCGGCTCCCACAGGGTTTTCTGCCGTTTGTGGGAGCCGATTCATCGGCGATGCCCGGCTCCCACATGTCTCATCAGGCTGCGGGCTGGGTCAGCTCCGGATTGTCCCAACCTTCCTTCTTCGCGAAGCGCGCACCGTGCTTCGCCTCCAGCTTTGCCAGCCGCTCGCGCACCGCGGCCACGCCTTCGGTGCGCGTGTACTGGATCGGGCCGCCACGGAAGGGCGCGAAACCCGTACCGAAGATGACGCCGGCGTCGAGCAGATCGGCATCGTCGACCACGCCTTCAGCAAGGCAGGCGATGGCCTCGTTCACCATCGGCAGGATCATGCGGTCCTGGATGTCTGCAGGCGGCACGTAGTCGGGATCGACCTCGGGCTTTTCCGGCTTGCCTTCCTTCCACACGTACAGGCCTTCGCCGTCTTTCTTGCCGCGCTTGTTCGCCGCGATCTTTTCTTCCAGGCCGTGCGGGATCTCCAGGCCGAGGAAGGGGGCAAGTTCCTTGCCGACCGATGCACAGACGTCGAGACCGACGGTGTCTGCCAGCTCGATCGGGCCCATGGGCATGCCGAATTTCTTCGCTTCGCGATCGAGTACCGGACCCGGGACGCCCTCGTTGTAAAGGCGCATCGCTTCCATCAGGTAGGGCATGAGAATGCGATTGACCAGGAAGCCCGGCGTGCCCTTGACCGGCACCGGCAGCTTGCCGATGGCCTTGCAGAACGCAAGGGCGCGCTTTTCGATAGCCGGGTCCAGGGTGTCGTGACGTACGACTTCAACTAGCGGCATCTGTGCCACCGGATTGAAGAAGTGCAGGCCGAGGAAGCGCTGCGGTGCCTTCAGGCCCTGGCGGAGTTCGTCGAGAGGAATCGACGAGGTGTTGCTGGCCAGGATCTCGTCTGCCTGGAACTGCGGCTCGATACTCGCGTACAGCGCATGCTTGGCTTCGGGATTCTCGAAGATCGCTTCTATGGCGAGGTCGGCATCGGCGACGCCCTTGCCATCGACGTCGGCACGGAGGCGGGCCACGGCGGCATCGATCTTCGCCGGTGCCTTGAGCTTCTTTTCGAACAGGGCGCGTGCGCGCTTGATGGCCGGCTCGATGAAGCGAAGTTCGCGATCCTGCAGGGTGACGTCGAAGCCCTTCAGTGCGGACCACGCTGCGATGTCGCCACCCATCGTTCCGGCGCCGACGACATGGACATGCCTGATGCCATGGTCGGTGCCGCCACCGAGTCCCTTCAGGCGTTCCTGCAGGAAGAAGATGCGGATGAGGTTGCGCGCGGTCGGGGTGGTAGCGAGTTTCGCCACCGACTTCGCTTCCAGCTTGAGTCGCTGCTGGATACTCGAGCCTCCACGCGCCCAGGTGTCGATCAGGGCGAACGGCGCAGGGTAGTGTTCCTTGCGCACCTTGGCGGCGGTCTGCTTACGGACCATGGGCGCGAGGATGGCGCGTGCCGGCAGGGTGTTCGTCGCCCAGGCCTTTGCGCGCTGCGCGAACGGGCGCTGGTGTGGACGTTTGATGAGGTGGCGTGCTTCGGCGAGCAATTCGTCGGCGCGAGCCAGCCGGTCGACCAGGCCGACGGCCTTCGCGCGTCGCGCGTTGAACGGCTTGCCGGTGAGCATGGCGGGCAATGCGTCCGGCGCGCCGATGAGCCGCGGCAGGCGCGCGGTGCCGCCCCAGCCCGGGTGGATGCCGAGCATGACTTCGGGCAGGCCGATTTTCGTCGCGTCGTCGTCCACGGCGATGCGTTGGCGACAGGCCAGGGCGAGTTCGGTACCGCCGCCCATACAGGCGCCATGGATCGCGGCGACCGTGGGGCAGGGCAGGCGGGCAAGGTTCTCGAACACCCGCTGGCCGTTCTCGATATTGGCCAGCACCGTGCCGGTCTGGGCGTATTCGACGAATTCGCGAATATCCGCGCCCACGGCGAAGCCCGACGGCTTGGCCGAGTGGATGACAACGCCTCGCGGGTTCTCGATGGCCAGGCGCTCGACGATCGTGTCGAGTTCATCGAGCACCTCGCGCGACAGCGCATTGGCGCTGGAGCCTTCGCGGTCGAAAGTGAGCACGACGATGCCGTCGTCGCCCACGTTGGTCTTCCAGTGCTTGAAACGGAGTCCTTCGAACATGGTGGGCCGTACGCTGACGAATGAGCGCATCACCATACCTTCCTGCCGGGCCGAATGCGAGATACCTCCGCGTATGGTGCGCCTCCCTAGCGTACGCCCCCGTATTGGACCGATACTTCGCGCCACTGCCGCCGATGTGTCGCCCATGCCCGCCGACTCCCATGTAGGAACCGATGTCTTCGATCGCATTCTGTCCGCGTCGGGCCCATTGGTCGCTTTGCAGGCCGGCGACACTCACCAGCTGATCGACCAGTTCCGTCTGGTCGCACGGCGGACCGGCCAGGCGGTTTACCTGTGGCGCCATACGGAGGGCCTCGCCAGCCTGCGCGACGCGCAGATGAGGGTGCCGGGCTGCGCGCGTCTGGGCGACGCGCTGCGCTATATCTCGCAGAGCCTGCACTTCGGCGTGTACCTGCTGGACATGCCGCCCGGACCACCCAGCGCGACCGACGGTGCACTTTTACGGCAACTTGCGCGTGCCCAGACCGGTCATGTGCGCCGCGTGGTGCTGATGGGTGCCAGCCCGACGCTGCTGGCGACCTTCGAGGACGACATCATCCGGGTCGATGCCGACTGGCATGCCCGCTCTGCCGCGCCGCGCCTGCGCGACGGCAGGTGGATCGTTTGAGCGCGCGCATGTCGACGTCCCATCCCACGGGTGTGCTGATCTTTACGCCGCGCCGCGATGTTCGCCGTGCCGTCTTCGACGCGCTCGACGCCGACGGTGATTTCGTTCTCCTGAGCGCACGCGACGCCGCACAGCTCGAGGCCCTGCTGGCCGACGCCCCGCCCCTGCATGTCGCCGTGATCGGTGCGGATGGCACGGCCGACATGGCGCAAGGTCTGCGTATCCTTCGTGGTTCGGCGGCGTACTCGGCGCTGCCCGTGGTCTACGTGGTGGACGAGGCGCCGGGCGTGGCACCGGAGGACAACGCAGACTGGCTGCGTGAGGGCGCGATCGCGGCTGAACTGGCCCAGCGGGTCCGTGCAGCCATCGACCGCGAGGAGCCGGTCGCGCCGAGCGAGCCGACCGGGCTCGACTACCAGTTCGCGTTCGAGGCGGGCGCTGCGTGGGTGGTTGCTTCCACGCCCGAGGGCTGCGTGATCGAAAGCGGCGCCGCCATGAACCGTTTGCTGGCGGGTGATGGTCCGGTCCAGGGCAGGATCCTCGCCGACCTGTTCAAGATGGAGGGCGGCCGCACCTGGCCCATTCCCGACGGTGACGCGATGCCTTGCACGCTGCGCCGACTCGATGGCAGCGAGATCGGGGGCGAGCTCGACGTGCGTCACCTGGTCGACCGTGGCGCGCACCGGATCGCGGTCGGCTTTCGCGACATGCGCGCCGTCGACATGGCGGGCAGGGCGCTGTCGCTACTGTCCGTACTCGACGCCTGTCCCAGCGACGATGAAGGCATGGGCGAGGCGGCGGCGATGCTTGCCGACGCGCTGGAACTCGACGTCGTCGCGGTCTGGTCGGCCCTGCCGGAAAGCGAGCTCGGGCCCGAAGTCCTTACGCGCATCTGGAATGGCCCCGGGCAGGTTGAATGGCCCGAGGCAACCGACCTGCCGCTTCTGAAAATATGCCTGGGAGGCGAGACGCTTTCGCACCTGGGTGAGGACGATGCCGCACAGCTTGCCGATCCTCTCGTCGAGTCATTAGGGCTGCGTTCCTACACGTTCATTCCGCTGCTGGACGAGCGGCGCAACGCCCTTGGCGCCTTGCTGGCCGGTCGCCGCCGGCTTGCCAGCGACGGTCGCGTGCTCGAGCCGGCACTGCGAGCAGCGGCTGCACGCTTCGCTTCGGCGCTGGAGTTGCGGCGCGCGCGCGACCAGGGGCGCGCCCGCGGCCTGGTCGACACCCTCACGAACCTGCCTAACCGCCTCCTGTTCAACGATCGGCTGGACACGACCATCCGCGAGGCCGAGCGCACCGGTGAATGCTTCGCCACCCTGCTGGTCGACCTCGACCGCTTCAAGGGCATCAACGACACGCTCGGCCACGCCGTGGGAGACCAGGTGCTTACCGCCGTGGCGAAGCGGCTACGCGCCAGCGTGCGAGCCTCTGACACCGTCGCCCGTTACGCCGGTGACGAATTCACGATGATCCTGCGCCACATCATCAAGCGTGACGATGTCCTGCGTATCGCCGAGAAAGTGGTGCAGGCGATGGAGATTCCGCTTGGCCTGGACGATGGATCCGAGCTGCAGGCGACGGTTTCGGTGGGCATTTCCTTCTTCCCCGACGATGCGACGGAAGGCGAATTGTTGCTACGGCATGCCGACGAGGCGATGTACGGAGCGAAGAGCCTGGGGCGCAACAATTACCAGATCTACGCAGCGAATCCGGACGCGTCGCAGCAACAGCATGTCGCCCTGAAGGCACGGCTTCGTCATGCGGTGAAGAACGACGAACTCCGCGTGTTCTACCAGCCCCAGGTCAACGCCATCACCGAAGACATCGTCGGCATGGAAGCCCTGGTGCGCTGGGAGCATCCCGAACTGGGGATGATCAGTCCGGCCTTTTTCATTCCGCTGGCCGAGGCCAGTGGTCTCATCGTGCCGATCGGGGAATGGGTGCTGCGCACCGCCTGTGCCCAGGCAAAGGCCTGGGAGGATACCTATGGCCTGCACCTGCGCCTTGGCGTGAACCTTTCAGCGGTGCAGCTCATGCAGCAGAACCTGGCCGAGGTGGTGACCAGCGCGTTGACCGACACCGGGCTCAACCCGGACAGCCTCGAGCTCGAGGTGACCGAGAGCATCAGTGTGAAGACCGTGCCACACCTGGTCGAGACGCTCGACGCCCTGCACGCGATGGGCTGCCACATCGCCATCGACGATTTCGGCACCGGCGCCGCGTCGCTGGACTACCTGCGCCGGCTGCCGGCCGACCGCATCAAGATCGACCAGAGCTTCGTGCGCAACATCGGCGTGGACCCGGACGACGAAGCCATCGTTCGCGCGACGATCGACATGGCCCATCGCCTCAAGCGCGGTGTGGTGGCGGAGGGGGTGGAGATTGAGCAGCATCTGCACTTCCTCCGCGCGAATGGCTGCGACGAGCTCCAGGGCTACCTGTTCTGCCGGCCGCTTCCGGTGGTCGCCTTCGACAAGTTGCTGGCCGAGCGCGAGCGGGTGATTGCCGAAGGAAGGGCTCCTGTAACCGCCTGACCTCGACCTTCCGAACTTGAGGTTCAGCCCGGGTTGCGCATATTTTCACAGGATGACCACCGGGCCGCGCGGTGAACTTGCGCGGTCCGCGCTTGTCTCAGCTGCGCCCGCGACTGGCCCCGAATGATGTGAGGAGACGGCCCGGATGGGCGAAAACGAACTGGATCAAGCACTTGTCGAGCGTGTGCAACAAGGAGACCGCCGCGCGTTCGACCTGCTTGTGCGCAAGTACCGGCACAAGGTCATCGCGTTGATCTCGCGCTACGTACACGACTGGACCGAATGCGAGGACATCGCCCAGGAGGCGTTCGTGCGCGCCTGGCGTGCGCTCGGGTCGTTCCGTGGCGAAAGCGCGTTCTACACCTGGCTCTACAAGATCGCCGTGAATACGGCGAAGAACCACCTGGTCGCCATGGGGCGACGCCCGCCCACCGGCGATATCGACGTCGAGGACGCCGTTTACGTCCCGGGGGCGACCCGGATGCACGATAGCGCCACCCCCGAACGCGAGTTAATGCGGGAACAGGTGGAACAAACCGTATTTTCCACTGTCCAAGCCTTGCCCGAAGAACTTCGGGTCGCGATTACCCTGCGTGAGGTGGACGGCAAGAGCTATGACGAGATTGCCGCCATCATGAACTGTCCCATCGGTACCGTTCGTTCACGTATTTTCAGGGCTCGTGAAGCCATCGACGAAAAGCTGCGGCCGCTTCTTTCCGACCGCGAGGATCGCAATCCATGAGTGAAGCCAATCGGGAATTTCTCTCCGCCGGAATGGACGGAGAGCTGTCACGGGAGGAAATCCGCTTCCTGTTGCGTCGTCTCGAGGCCGATCAGGGCCTGGCCGACGTCTGGTCGCGTTATCACGCGGGTCGTGACGGTCTTCGCCGCGACGTAATGCCTCCTGTGTCCCACGACTTCGTCGACCGGGTCATGGCGGCTATCGAGGCGGAAGAAGGCGCATCCGTGGTCACGGGTATCGCTCCGCGTCGCCGCTGGCTGCATTGGTCGGCAGGCGGCGCCATCGCTGCAAGCGTGGCGGTTGCCGCGCTGATGCTGTCCCAACCGGCGGGCAATCGTTCCGGCGCCACGCCTGACGTCGCTCACCTGGTTCCGGCCGCTGGCGATGTCCAGGTCGCGGAAGCCACGCCCGAGCCAGCGGCTGCTCCGGTCGCTCCCCAGTGGCTCGTGGGCAGCAATATGGCGTCGCAGTTCACCCAGAAGGCGGCGTTCGACAGCTCGAGCGAAGGCGGCCCGACCTATCTTCCACGCTCCACGCCGTACCAGATTCATCGTGCCCGGGCCGACGCCGCCCCGGAAGGCAATGGCTACATGCTGCTGACCCGTCCCGACGGCAGCCGTTATGTGCAGCCGGTCGCCGCGTCGCAGGCTCGCTGAGCCGCGACGCTACCCTGGCGCGCCGATCGTCCCCGGCGCGCCCGATCCCTTATTCGTAACCACCCGTGCGGTCGCGTCGACGTACGGGCAACCGTGACTTTGACAAGGAGGAAAGAGGATGGGTTGGTTGAATGCACGTGCCTTGCTCGGTGGCGCACTGGTACTGACGACGGCGGCTGCACAGGCGCAGAGCCTGCCTGACTTCACTGCCGTGGTTGAAAAGAATGCGCCGGCGGTGGTCCATGTCGAGGCGAAGACGACGGGCGCCCACAAGAAAACGAAGGGTGGTCCGGCCGGCGCCCAGGACGACCAGGAGGAACTCCTCCGGCGGTTCTTCGGCCTCCCGGGGGCGCCCGCGCAGCCTTCCGAGCAGACCTCGCTGGGTTCGGGCTTCATCATTTCCGCCGATGGCTACATCCTGACCAACGATCACGTCGTCGACGATGCCGACGAGGTCAAGGTCCGGCTGCAGGATCGGCGCAGCTTCACCGCGAAAGTGGTTGGCAAGGATCCCCAATACGACATCGCCCTGCTGAAGATCGACGCCGGCGCCTTGCCTGCGGTTGCCATCGGCGACTCGCGCAGTGTCAAGCGGGGGCAGTGGGCCCTGGCGATCGGTTCGCCCTTTGGCCTCGACGCCACCGTGACTCACGGCATCATCAGCGCGGTCGGTCGCAATCTTGGCAGCCGCGACCAGCCCTATACCTCGTTCATCCAGACGGACGTGCCGATCAATCGCGGCAATTCCGGCGGCCCCTTGTTCAACCTGCAAGGCCAGGTCATCGGCGTGAATTCGCAGATCTACTCCACCTCCGGCGGCTACCAGGGACTCTCGTTTTCCATCCCGATCGATGTCGCCATGAACGTCGTCGAGCAGATCAAGGCGAAGGGTTACGTCTCTCGCGGCATGCTCGGCGTGACCGTGCAGCCGGTGGACCCCTTCGTCAAGAATCTCGATCTTGCGGACTCCAACGGCGCCCTTGTCGCCCAGGTCACGCCCGGCAGCGGGGCGGACAAAGCGGGGCTCAGACAGGGCGATGTCATTCTTTCCTTCAATGGCAGGCCGGTCACCCAGGCGCCCGATCTGCCGCCCCTGGTCGCGATCACCCGTCCCGGCTCGACGGCGAAGGTCGAACTGCTTCGTGACCACAAGAAGCAGACCGTTGAGGTCAAGGTCGGCGAACTGCCGCGCGACAAGTCGGCGCTCGCTTCGACGGCGACGGGAGAGGATGGGGCCGAGGGCGGTTCTGCGGCGGCCCTGGGCCTTGCCGTGCAGGATATCGACGCCACGACGCGGAAGGAGCTCGGCCTGAAGGCAGGGGAAGGCGTCGTGGTGAGCCGGGTGTCGGGTCCCGCGGCCGCGAATACCGGACTTCAGCCCGGCGATGTCATCCTCATGGTCAACCAGAAGCGCGTGGGGACGGCCGCAGCGTTTCGGGACGCGGCCCGTGGCATCAAGTCCGGGGACACCGCCATGCTACTGGTCCGGCGCGATGACTCGACGCGGTTCGTCGGCGTGACCGTTCCCAGCGAACGCTGACTGACTTCCATGCGATAATGCTTGATTCGCGCCGGCCCCGAGGGCTGGCGCGCGTCGTTCGCGCCGCGAGCGATGGTGAACGTGACCACGGCGCTCCATGGAACTCATCCGCAACTTCTCCATCATTGCCCACATCGACCACGGCAAGTCGACCCTGGCCGATCGCATCATCCAGTTGTGCGGGGGACTGACCGAGCGCGAAATGGAAGCGCAGGTCCTCGACAACAATCCCATCGAACGCGAGCGTGGTATCACCATCAAGGCGCAGTCGGTTTCGCTGCCTTACACGGCGCGCGACGGCAAGACCTATCAGCTCAATTTCATCGATACCCCCGGGCATGTCGACTTCTCCTACGAAGTCAGCCGTTCGCTGTCCGCCTGCGAAGGCGCGCTGCTGGTGGTCGATGCGGCCCAGGGTGTCGAGGCGCAATCGGTGGCTAACTGCTACACGGCGATCGAGCAGGGCCTGGAAGTCATTCCGGTCATCAACAAGATCGACCTGCCCACCGCGGACGTCGAAAAGGCCAAGGCCGAGATCGAGGCCGTGATCGGGCTCGACGCCACTGACGCGATTCCGGTCAGCGCGAAGACTGGCCAGAACGTCATCGAAGTTCTCGAGGCGATCATCCATCGCATTCCTGCGCCGAAGCCGGGTAACACCGACAAACTGCAGGCGCTGATCATCGACTCCTGGTTCGACAACTATCTCGGCGTGGTGTCCCTGGTACGTGTAATGCAGGGCGAGATTCGTGCGGGCGACAAGATCCTTGTCATGTCCACCGGCCGCTCGCACCTGGTCGACGACGTCGGCGTATTCACGCCCAAGCGCAAGAAACTCGATCGCCTCGGCCCGGGGGAAGTGGGCTGGATCAATGCATCGATCAAGGACGTTCATGGCGCTCCCGTGGGCGACACCCTGACCCTTGCCGGCAAACCGGCGGCAGAGCCGCTGGCCGGCTTCCAGGTCATGAAGCCTCGCGTGTTCGCAGGCCTGTTCCCGGTGTCCGCCGACGATTACCCGGCCCTGCGCGAAGCGCTCGACAAGCTGCGCCTCAACGACGCCGCCATGTTCTTCGAGCCGGAGAGCTCCGAGGCGATGGGCTTCGGCTTCCGCTGCGGCTTCCTCGGCATGCTGCACATGGAAATCGTGCAGGAGCGCCTCGAGCGCGAATACGATCTCAACCTCATCACCACGGCGCCGACCGTGGTGTACGAGGTGGCCAAGACCGACGGCACCGTCCTGCAGATGGACAACCCGGCGAAGCTGCCGCCTCCGCAGCAGATCGTCGAGATTCGCGAGCCGATCATCGTCGCGACCATCCTCACGCCGGGCGATTACGTCGGCAACGTGATCAAGCTGTGCGAAGAGAAGCGCGGCGTGCAGCGGTCCATCCAGTACCTGGCTACACAGGTGCAGGTGACTTACGAGCTGCCGCTGGCCGAAGTGGTCCTCGATTTCTTCGATCGCCTGAAGTCGGTGTCCCGCGGCTACGCCTCGATGGACTACCACCTCGAGCGGTTCGATCCAGGTCCGTTCGTGCGCGTCGATATCCTGATCAACGGCGATCGCGTGGACGCGCTGAGCCTGATCGTGCATCGTTCGCACGCCGACCGGCGTGGCCGGGAACTTGTCGAACGGATGAAGGATCTCATTCCTCGCCAGCAGTTCGATGTCGCCATCCAGGCGGCCGTCGGTGCGGCGGTCATCGCCCGTTCGACCGTGAAGGCGCTGCGCAAGAACGTCCTCGCCAAGTGCTACGGCGGCGACGTGTCGCGAAAGAAGAAGCTCCTCGAGAAGCAGAAGGAAGGCAAGAAGCGCATGAAGCAGGTGGGCAGCGTGGAAATTCCCCAGGAAGCCTTCCTCGCCGTGCTGCGGCAGGACAAGTAAAAGCGACATGGAAAGCCGGCGCCGGATGCGCCGGACCGGGCCGTAAGGCCCTTCGACACGACTGATGGAGATGGTATGGCGGCATTTGATTTCTCGGCGATTCTTCTCGGGCTGACCGTCCTGTTCGGTGTGGTCTGGCTGTTCGATCGCCTTTTCCTGGTCAAGGCGCGCCGCGCCCGCGCCGAAGCCCTCGGCGCCGAGCAGCCCGAGCCGTGGCCGGTCGACTGGGCTCGCTCGTTGTTCCCGGTGATCCTGGTCGTGCTCCTGTTGCGCTCGTTCGTGGCCGAGCCGTTCCGCATCCCGTCGGGTTCGATGATGCCGACGCTTGACGTGGGCGACTTCATCCTCGTCAACAAGTTCGCCTACGGCCTGCGCATGCCGGCCTTTAACAACAAGCTGGTCGAGAACGGCGAGCCCCGCCGCGGTGATGTGATCGTGTTCCGCTTCCCGGGCTACGTGTGCCAGGACGAAAACGGCAAGACCATCCGCAGCGGCGACATCACCTGCCAGGATCCACACGCCGCCGTACCCAGCGAAAACTGGATCAAGCGCGTGATCGGCCTGCCGGGCGACCGTATCGAAACCCGCGGCAGCGAGCTCTACATCAATGGCGAGCGCGTGGGTGCCGATGAAATCGGTCCCTTCAAGGGCAGCATGACGCGAGTGGAAGACCGGCTGCTGATGACCTTCGGCTCGAAGCTCTACACCGAGCATCTGGGTAGCATCAACCACACGATCGCGCTGACCCCGGCCTACAACATGCCGCAGGACATCCCGAACGCGGCGGTGCCATCGGAAGTGCCCAAGGGCTGCTACATCGTCATGGGCGACAACCGGATGAACAGCACGGACAGTCGCTGGTGGGGCTGCATGCCCGAGGCGAACCTCGTCGGGAAGGCCTTCTTCGTCTGGCTTGCGTGGCGCGGTCCCGGCAACGGCTGGTTCGACTTCGGCAAGATGGGCAGGGTCATCCATTGACGGAACGGTGGCGTCCGTCACGCTGCAAGGCGTTGCGGTACGCCCCGGACAAGGTAATCTCCGCTGCGGGGCGCCTTGCGCGCCCCGTTGGCATTTAAAGTCTTGAACAGGGGAGCCGCTACGCGCGGCGGAGACGGAACATGAAATCCAGGCAGTCGGGTATTACCCTTATCGGGTTCATCATCATGTTGGCCATTGTTGGCTTCTTCGCCTTCATGGCGATGAAGCTGGTGCCGTCCTACATCGAGTACATGGGCGTCGTGAAAGCGCTCAACCAGATGTCGACCGAGGGTGGCAACGAAGATATCGAGCAGGCACGCCGCCAGCTCGCCTTCAAGATGAGCTTCCAGTACGTGGATGATTCGACGATCAAACCGAAGGACGTCACCATCCAGCGCCTGGGCAACCAGACGAACCTGCGTGTTGCTTACGACAAAGTGATCCCGTTCATCTACAACATCGCCTTCCTGCTCCATTTCGAGAAGTCGGTGCCGCTCAAAAGTGCCGTAGGGCAATGAGGTTTCGTGGAATTTCCTTACCGCTTTCGTGATCCTGGTCTCGCGACCCTGGCCCTGACCCACCGCAGTGCCGGGAAGCCGAATAACGAGCGGATGGAATTCCTGGGCGATGCCTTGCTGGGTGCGCTCGTCGCCGAGCTCCTTTTCGAGGCACACCCCAATGCGAGCGAAGGCGAGCTCTCTCGCCTCCGTGCGCAGCTGGTCAACGGCCAGGCCCTGGCGGTCATCGGACGCGAGCTCGAACTCGGCGACGACCTGAAACTGGGGCCCGGCGAGCTCAAGAGCGGCGGTTTCCGCCGCGACTCCATTCTTGCCGACGCCTTCGAGGCCCTGGTCGCCGCGGTCTACTTCGACGACGGCTACGACGCCTGCCGTCAGGTCGTGCGCCGGCTATTCACGCCGCGCGTGGCCGAGATCAAGCGCTCCAGCAAGGACGCCAAGACGAAGCTGCAGGAATGGCTGCAGGGCAGGGGGCTTCCCCTTCCCATTTATGAATTAACCGACAGCTACGGCGAAGATCACGCCAAGATCTTCGACGTCAGCTGTACGATCGACGAACCGGAACCGATTCGCGTCGAAGGACGCGGGGGCAGCCGGCGCGCCGCCGAACAGGACGCTGCCGAAACGGTGCTGCGCCGCTTGCTGGAAAAGAAATCATGAACGACATCGATACACACGAAGACAACGATACCCTCGTCGACGACGACTTCCGCTGCGGCTACGTCGCGCTGCTGGGTCGTCCCAACGTCGGCAAGTCCACGCTGCTGAACGCCATGATCGGCGTGCGCCTCAGCATCGTCAGCCATCGTCCGCAGACGACGCGCCACCGCATTCTCGGCATTTCCACCAAGCCGACCGGGCAGATCCTGTATGTCGATACGCCCGGCCTCCACCGCGGTGGCAAGCGCGCCATGAACCGCAGCCTCAATCGCGCGGCGCGGGCCGCCATTTCCGAGGTCAACCTGGCCGTGCAGGTCATCGAGGCAGGCCGCTGGACCGACGAAGACGCCGCGATGTATGCCGCACTTGCCGAACAGCCTGACGTGCCCAAGCTGCTGGCCATCAACAAGGTGGACCTGCAGAAAGACAAGACCATCATGCTGCCCTTCGTCGCCGACCTGATGCAGAAGCATCCGTTCGACGATGTGTATTACGTCAGCGCGCTCAAGTCGAAAGGCCTCGAGGGCCTCGAAAAGGGCATCCTGAAGCGTCTTCCCGAGCAGCCAGCGATCTACGCCGAGGACGAAATCACCGACCGCAGCGAGCGTTTCCTTGCCTCGGAGATGGTTCGTGAGCAGCTCATGCTGCGCCTCAACCAGGAGCTGCCGTACGCCACCACGGTGGAGATCGAAGCGTTCCAGGATCGTCCCGACGGCATTGCCGAAGTGCATGCGGTGATCTGGGTCGAGCGCGACGGCCAGAAAGCCATCGTCATCGGTGAGGGTGGCGCCCAGCTCAAGGCCATTGGCACCTCGGCGCGCAAGGCAATGGAAACCATGTTCGAGCGCAAGGTGTTCCTGAAGCTCTGGGTCAAGGTTCGTGAGGGCTGGGCCGACGACGAGAACCTGCTCAAGCGTTTCGGTTACGAATAAGCCACCGGGCGCGAGCCAACATGCGCGTCGAACAGCAGCCTGCTTTCATCCTGCATGCCCGGCCCTATCGGGAAACCTCGATGCTGGCCGAATGCCTGACGCGTGATCATGGCCGCATTGGCGTGGTGGCCCGTGGCGTGAGGCGGGAAGGTGCCCGTACCCAGCGGGCACAGCTCGAGCCTTTCCAGCGCGTTGAACTCGACCTGCTGATGAAGGGCGAACTCGCCACGTTGCGCAGCGCCGAGCCGTCGGGTGCGGTGCTTCGCCTGACGGGCGACGCCGGTCTTGCCGGTCTTTATCTCAACGAGCTGGTGGTCAGGCTGACGGGCCGTCAGGATGCGAATCCCGAGCTGTTCGCGTTCTACGACCGCACCCTGCGGCGCATGGCGTCGGGCGAGCCGCTGGCGTGGACCCTGCGACGCTTCGAACGCGACATGCTCGATGCTCTGGGCTACGGGTTGCAGCTCGACATCGACGCGATCGATGGCTCACCGGTAGACCCGTCCCTGGTTTATTTCTACGACCCGGAGTCGGGTGTGTTGCCAGGGCGGATAGGCGACCAGCGTGCCATTCGTGGTATCGACCTGCTAGCCCTCGCGGCGGACACGCCGCCGGATACCGCCGGACTTTCCTCACTGCGCCGCATGATGCGGCACGTGATTACCTTCCATCTCGGCGGTGGCGAACTCAAGGCCTGGCGCGTCTTACGCTAGAGCCGCCAGCGTGCTCTCGAGTTCCCAGCGGAAGCAGCACAGGGCACTGGGCGATACCCATTGCGTTTCCATCAGGTGGCTCTGAAGGACCTTCGCCTGCGCGGCCAATCGCCCTGCGCCGCAGAATCCACAGGCTGAGCGCAGCCGGTGGAGGCGTTCGATGAGCTGCCGAGGGTCGTTCGAGAGCCATTCGAGGTCTTTCAGGAACTGGCGCAACTCGTCGCGAAACAGCTCGCGTAAAGCATGCACGGTTGAGAGGTCGCCAGCAGCGCGCAGGGCCTCTTCGTCGTCGAGGACGGCTGCATCCCCCCTCACGCCAAGGGTGGCACCGAGTGCGTAGGAGAGGGACGCGATCTGGCAGGGTTTTTCGATGACGCAGTCGAACCCGGCATCGAGCAGTGTCTTTCGCAGCTCGGCGGGTACTTCCGCGCTCGTGGCCATCGCCACGGCATCGTAAGACCCGGCGGCCGGATCCGCGCGCAAGGCGGCCAGGACATCGACGGCGCCGCCGGAGGGCATGCGGCAATCCAGCAGCAGGGCGTCGAAGCGCGTGGCGCGCGCAAACCGGAGCGCCTCGTCACCATCGCAGGCAAGCGTCACGACGTAACCCATACCGGTGAGCGCGCCCCTGAGAAATTCGCGGGTGGAGGGGTCGTCGTCGGCTACGAGTAACAAGGGAAAAGGGCGATCTGGCATGCAACGTTCCGTGTCGTTCATCTGAGTTTGGCAGAATGGCCGAGCATGCTTGCCGTATCAACCCGTTCCCTCACGCTCGCCCTTCTTGCCTGCGCCTTGTTCGCCGGGGCGGGGAGCGTGCGCGCGGGCGTTTCCGTGGGCGCGGACAGCCTTACTGTCCCCGGCGTCGATATGGCCGGGATGCAGGCCGACATAAATTCGGCGCCGGACGGACAAGGATTGCAGCTCACACTGTCAGCCGATCGCGCTGATATTCCAGCGATGGGCTGGCGAAAATTGGGTCTCGCCCTGGATGGGGCCCTTGACCGCGACGAACTCGGGCGCTGGGTGTTCGACGGCGCGCTTCATCTGAAGGGTGCCCCGGGTGGTGCCCTGACCAATGCGCGTTTGCACATGGTCGCCGATGAGTCGGCCAATACCCTCGAGCTTTCAGTGACCCAGGACAAGGCGAGCGCAAAGATCGCCTTGCCGATGGATCAGACCACCCATGCCCAGATAACACTCAAGGGCTTGCCCGCCGGCTGGCTCAACGGCCTGCTGTCCACGGTGTGGACGGGACGTACGACGACGGGTCGCGTGGATGCCGATCTGGCGCTGGATCTCTTCAACGAAGGTCTTCAGGCGGCTGGTCAGTTCGCGCTCGACGGGACAGGTTTCGATAGCCCGGGCGGCAAGCTCGCTGGACAGAAGCTCTCCGGAAGCGGCCGCCTGGGCATCGACAGCCGTTCCGGAAGCACGTCGATCGATCTCGATGCCAGCCTCCGGGGCGGTGAAATCCTCCTGGGTCCGCTTTACGCCGCGCTACCCCCGCATCCCGTTCAACTGTCGATGAGCGCGCGCTCCCAGAAGGGCGTCCTGTCGATACCGCGACTGCGCGTTACGGACCCGGATGCGCTGCAACTGGAGGGCGAGCTCGGATTCACCGCAAACGGCGATCTCACGCAGCTGCAGCTGAGTCGATTCAGTGCGCGTTTCCCAGCCGTTTACGACCGTTACGGCAAGGGCTGGCTGCGGAGCCTGGGCATCGACGGACTCGTGGGCAGGGGCGAAGTCAGCGGTAGCTTCAGCCTGGACGGAAGTGGCCCGACGGCATTCGCTGTACAGACGGACGGTCTCGACCTGTCGGCCTCCCAGGGACGCCTTGGGGTAACGGGGTTGCGTGGAGCACTGGACTGGAGTGTCAAGGGTGATCGCCCGGCGACGAAGCTCGGGTGGCGGGCCCTGCAGGTTTATCGGATTCCCAATGGCGCTGCGGAAGGCAGTTGGCGTAGTCGTGGTGGCGCACTGACGCTGGAGAAGCCGCTTGCCATCCCCGTGCTCGACGGCCAGTTCCGGGTGCAGAGTCTCGCGTGGAAGCCGGCTGCCGCCACCGGGGAGCGCCTGCAGACCTCCCTGGCCCTGACTCAGATCGACATGGCCGCCCTCTGTCGTGCGCTCGGCTGGCCGGCGTTCAAGGGAACGGTGGGTGGTGCCGTTCCCTCCCTGCGCTATGTGGACGACCGCGTCGAGATGGGCGGCGGTCTATCCCTCAATGTGTTCGACGGGTTTGTTGACATCACACGCATGACTGTATCGCAACCCTTTGGCGATGCTCCGATTCTCACCGGGAATATCGCGCTGCGCCAGCTCGACCTCGCCTTGCTCACGTCCGTCTTCGACTTCGGCAGCATCACCGGCCGCCTCAATGGCGCGCTCGATGAGCTGCGTCTTGTCGCCTGGAAGCCGGCCGCCTTCAAGGCCAGTTTCGTCGCCGACCAAGGCGGGCGTATCAGCCAGAAGGCGGTCAATAACCTCACTGCCGTCGGCGGCGGCGGCCTGGCGGGTGGGTTGCAGGGAACCGTCCTGAAGATATTCAAGACGTTTGGCTACAAGCGGATCGGCCTGACGTGTGTCCTCAAGGGCGATGTCTGCGCCATGGGTGGATTGGGTGCCGCCAACGATGGCTACACTATCGTCGAGGGCAGCGGCCTGCCGCGCCTCACCGTGGTCGGCCATCAACGTGAAGTGGACTGGCCGACCCTGGTGCGGCGCCTTCAGGCAGCCACCGAGGGCAGCGGTCCGGTCGTACGATGATCATTAGAAAAGGAGTTAACAATGATGCGTAAAGCACTGGTTGGAATAGTGACGTCGGCGGCCATCGCCTTGGTGGGTTGCGTCACGGTCAATGTGTATTTCCCGGAAGCGGCCGCGCAGAAGGCCGCGGACCAGTTCATCGGAAACGTGCTTGACGAGAGCGGTGTTGCCCAACCCGCCCAGGGGACCGCTCCGGCGGCGCCGGCAAAGCCGATCCCGGGCAAGCAACCGTCGGCATCCTTGCTGGACCTGGTGATCCCCTCCGCGCAGGCGGCGGATGCGCCCAATATCCAGATCAGTACACCGCAAACCGATGCGATCCGTGCGCGGATGAAGGCCCGTTACAGCGGGCAGCTCACAGCGTTGTTCAATAGCGGGGCGGTGGGGCTCACGGCCAACGGCCTGGTCGCCGTACGCGACGCGAACTCCCTCCCGCTGGACCAGCGGTCGGCAGCCAACGCCATTGTCGGGCAGGAAAACAGCGACCGCGACGCGCTTTATCGGGAAGTTGCCCAAGCCAATGGCCACCCGGAATGGGAGGGGCAGATCCGCAAGACCTTTGCCGAGGGTTGGGTCCAGCGTTCGCCGTCGGGCTGGTATTATCAGGACGCCTCCGGTGCGTGGAAGCGCAAGTAGGCCCTCGCGAGGCACCCTCCCAGTCAGCCCGGACCTTCGTCGTCCGGGCTTTACGTTTTTGAGCGCATGACCGAACTCGAAGCCACCATCACCAACCTCAGCCACGACGGCCGGGGCGTCGCCCGCATCGACAACAAGGCCACGTTCGTATCCGGCGCGCTGCTGGGCGAGCGGGTCGTGCTGAAGTATCTGAAGCGTCATCGCAACTATGACGACGCCGAAGTCGTGCGGTTGATCGAGGCTTCGCCTGATCGCGTCGAGCCCCGGTGCCAGCATTTCGGTCAGTGCAGCGGCTGCTCGCTGCAGCACATGGATCCGGTCGCGCAGATCGCTGCCAAGCAGCGCGTGCTGGCCGAGAACTTCGAACGTCTCGGCAAGGTCACGCCGGCGTCCTGGTTGCCGCCGCTTTCCGGCCAGCCATGGGCGTACCGGCGCAAGGGCCGCTTCTCCGTGCGCTATGTCGCCAAGAAGGGGCGCGTGCTGGTCGGTTTCCGCGACGAATCCAATACCAGCCTCGTCGCCGACATCGAGCGCTGTGAGGTCATCCATCCGGCTCTCGGGCCCAAGGTCGGCCTGCTGGCCAACCTGATCGATGGGATGGACGCGGCGCGCGATATTCCGCAAGTCGAGTTCGCGGCGGGCGATGACACGGTTGCCCTGGTGTTTCGCCATATGGCGCAGCTGTCCGATCGTGACCGTAGTGCGCTCGTGGCATTCGGCCAGGAGCATGGCTTTGCCGTGTACCTGCAGCCGGGTAACGGGAGCAGCGTGTATCCGATCTGGCCCGAGGCGCCGCGCCTTGCTTTCGCCTTGCCTGCCGACGATGTCGAGCTGGAGTTTCTGCCGCTGGACTTCATCCAGGTAAACGCGGGGATGAACCAGCTCATGCTCGCCAGAACCATGGAACTGCTCGACCTGCAACCGACCGACCGGGTACTCGACCTGTTCTGCGGCCTCGGTAACTTCACGCTGCCGATGGCACGCCATGCGGCCGAGGTCGTGGGGGTAGAGGGCGAGCACGGCCTGGTCGAGCGCGCCGCGGCCAACGCGACGCGCAACGGCCTTGGTAACGTGTCGTTCCGCGTGGCCAACCTGTTCGAGGACCAGCGTTCGGCGCCGTGGGCCAGCCAGTCCTGGGACAAGATCCTGCTCGACCCGCCGCGGGCGGGTGCCGACAAGGTTCTCGAGTACCTGCCCCGGAAGGGAACGCATCGGATCGTCTACGTGTCGTGTCATCCGGGATCACTGGCGCGGGACGCGGGTATCCTCGTCCAGAAGCACGGTTTCAAACTGGTATCGGCGGGGGTGATGGACATGTTCCCGCACACCGCGCACGTGGAATCCATCGCGCTGTTCGAGCGCGGCTGAGTCATCCGGGAGACCCATGGGTATCGAGATCGAACGCAAGTTCCTGCTCGCCAGCGACGACTGGCGCGCCATCGTGGTCCGCAGCGAGCGGATCGCCCAGGGCTACCTGTCCGGGTCGGCGGCGATCCAGGCGGGGGTAGTGAAGTGCTCGGTGCGCGTGCGGATATCGGGTGAGCTCGCGTGGCTGAACATCAAGTCGGCCACGCTGGGCATTTCCCGCCAGGAATTCGAGTACCCGATTCCCGTGACCGATGCGGAGCGGCTTCTCGCTGATCTGTCGGACGGCTCCCTCGAGAAGATTCGTCACCATGTCATGCTCGACGGTACACACTTCGAGATCGACGAATTCCTCGGCGCGAACGCCGGTCTAATCGTCGCCGAAGTGGAGCTGCCGCACCCGGATGCCCCTTACCCGATACCGGACTGGCTGGGGCCCGAAGTGAGCGAGCACGTGCGCTATTTCAACGTGAACCTGATCGACCGGCCCTACGCGATGTGGTCGGTGGCCGAGAAGGAAGGGAAGGAGGACGCAGCATGCTGATCATCGGTCTATCCGGTACCGAACTGGCAGCCCATGAGCAAGGGCGCCTCACGGCGCACGGCGTCTCGGGCGTCATCCTGTTCTCGCGCAACTTCGCCTCGCGCGAGCAGCTCACCGCCATGATCGATTCGGTGCGTGAGGTCGCCGGCGAGGAATTCCTCGTGTGCGTCGACCAGGAAGGTGGCCGGGTACAGCGTTTTCGCGACGGCTTTACCCGGCTCCCGCCGCTGGCGTCCATTGGCAAGCTTTACGACAGCGTGCCGTACGAGGCGATCAACCGCGCTGAAGAGCACGCCTGGATCATGGCCAGCGAAATGCGCGCGATTGGCGTCGACTTCAGCTTCGCGCCCGTGGCCGACCTCGACCGCGGCAGTGCGGCGATCGGTGACCGCGCCTTCCACGCGAACCCGGTCATTGCCGCCGAATTGACCCAGGCGTATGTGCGCGGTATGCATCTGGGTGGCATGGCTGCGGTGCTGAAGCATTTCCCCGGCCACGGCTCGGTCTCGGAAGACACTCACACGTCGGTGGCCGTCGATCCGCGCAGCAAGAACGACATCCTCACCACCGACCTGCTGCCCTTCGTGGCCGGTATCGACGCCCATGCCGAGGCCGTCATGGCCGCCCATGTGAAGTACACGGCGGTCGACGATCAACCCGCCGGTTACTCCCACGTGTGGATCGAAGAGATCCTCCGCGGCGAGCTCGGCTTCCGCGGCTGCGTGTTCGGCGACGACATCAGCATGGCCGCGGCCGGCAGCGTGGGCGGCATCGCCGCGCGTGTCAGCGCCAACCTCGATGCGGGCTGTGATCTCGTGCTCGCCTGTTTTCCCGACGTCGTTCCCGAGGCGATCGCGGCGGTCAAGGACCGCCGTCCGTCGCTCGCCGAGCGGATCACCCCCTTGCGTGGGGCGATCGGCTCGACCTGGGAAGGACTCGTCGCCAATCCCCAGCGCGATCGTTTCATCGCGCGCGTGACCGCTCTGGAGCTGTAAACCACTCATGACTGCCACCGCTTCGCTCGACTACGCGCTTGCGCACGCCGACGTACTGTTCAATCGCGAACAGCTCGATAAAGAAATTGCCCGCATGGGCCGCGAGATCGACGACGCCCTCGATGGCGAGCGTCCGGTCTTTCTCACTGTCATGCACGGCGCGCTGATTTTCGCCGGCCAGCTGGCCTTTGCCATCCGTGCCGATCTCGAATTCGACTACGCCCACGCGACGCGCTACCGCGGCGAGACCAGCGGCAGCGAACTGCACTGGCTGCGCCGCCCGGAGGTGCCATTGAAGGGCCGCACGGTGATCCTCGTCGACGACATCCTCGACGAAGGCCACACCCTCAAGGCGGTTCGCGATGCCTGTATCGACATGGGCGCTACGCGTGTGCTGTTGGCCGTGCTCTGCACCAAGCTGCACGATCGCCGCGCCCACGGCATCGAAGCCGATTTCAACGGCGTCGACCTGCCGGACCGCTATGTCTTCGGTTACGGCATGGACTATCACGAGCAGGCACGTAACCTGCCGGCCATCTACGCACTGAAGGACTGACCCATGTCGATCGATCTGGCCGTCATCGGCGGTAGTGGGCTGTATCAGTTCGAAGGGCTGGAGAACACCCGGCGGCACGCGGTGGAAACGCCGTTCGGACCGGCCTCGGGTGACGTCGTCACCGGCGACTTCCGCGGCAGGCACCTGGCCTTCCTCGCGCGGCACGGCGAGAGCCACACGGTACCGCCGCATCGGGTCAACTACCGGGCCAACCTGTGGGCGCTGCATTCGCTGGGCGCGCGCCGCGTGGTCGCTGTCAATGCCGTTGGCGGCATCCGTGACGACATGGGACCACGCACCCTGGTGGTGCCGGACCAGATCATCGACTACAGCCACGGCCGGTACACCAGCTTCAATGATGTCGAAGGGGCCGAGGTTCGCCATATCGACTTCAGCGAGCCCTATACCGAGAGCCTGCGCCAGGCCATCCTGGCCGCCGCACGAGCCGAAGGCCTGACGATCATCGACGGCGGCTGCCACGGCATTACGCAGGGACCACGTCTGGAAACGCGGGCGGAGATCGCCCGGATGAAACGGGATGGCTGCGATCTGGTCGGCATGACAGGCATGCCTGAAGCAGTGCTGGCGCGTGAACTGGATCTCGAATTCGCCTGCCTGGCACTGGTGGCGAATTACGCGGCCGGCGCGGGCGACGAGGCGGAAATCAGCATCGAGGAGATCTTCGCGCACCTCGCCGCGGCGACCGCAAACGTCCCACCCATTCTCGGCCGACTGCTCGCTGGGGGCTGATCTTCGGCGATTGACTGGGAAATAGTCTTAGTTGCGCTTTGCCTGCAAACTTGTCGATACTTCGCCTGCGCCGCGGGGGCAGGCACAGGGGATCCATGGGGAACGCCTCGCCAACGCAGGGGCGCTTCCAATCCATGTCCAGAGGTTTCCGCATGCGTTTCGGTACGGTCAAGTGGTTCAACGACGCCAAGGGTTTCGGTTTCATCGCGCCTGAGGACGGTGGGGAGGACGTGTTCGTCCACTTTTCTGCAATCAATTCCAAGGGCTTCCGCAGCCTGCAGGAAGGCCAGCGCGTACAATTCGAAGTGACTACGGGCCCGAAGGGCGCGCAGGCTTCGGGCGTCGAAATCGCGGCGTAATCGCCTCGACAGCGTTGCCTTGAAACCCCGCATGCGAATGCGGGGTTTTTTTGTGCCTGATTCGTGTGGGAGCCGCTTCATCGGCGATGCTCTGGGCCCGGACGTGGCGGCGCAGAGCCTTCGGGGTTGGAGGGTAGTGCGCAGAGCCTTCGGTGCCTGGACATCGCGGCGCAGAGCCTTCGGTGCCTGGGCATCAAGGTCTCCCGCGAGACGCCCAAGTGTGCGGCCAACGGGTCATCGCCGCTGAAGCGGCTCCCACATGGCCGAAGGCGAGCGCCCAAGCCCCGGTCATCCGCGAAGAACCCACCCGAAGCTCTCGCCTGCCTACCGGCCCCGAGGGTGAGACCCGCCGGCTCTTACCGCAGCGCGGCGCGCGTCCGGCCCATCGCCACTAAAACCACTCCCGCCGCGGCGACACCCGAAGCCGCGCCGACGCCGAGGGCCCAGCGTGGGCCGAGGTGGTCGGCGACCCAGCCGACGATCGGTGCGCCGATGGGAGTTCCGCCGAGAGCTACTGCGACCCGTAACGCCATCACGCGTCCTCGCATGGCGGGCTCGGTCGATAACTGCATCAGGCTGTTGGTGGTGTTGGTCAGGGTCAGCGCGGCCACGCCGATCACCACCAGTGCGGCAGCGAACAGCCAATAGGTCGGGGCAAGTGCCGCGAGGGTGCAGCCGACGCCGAAGACCACCGCGCCGAACAGCAACGAGGCGAATCGCGGGCGGTCGCGTCCCGCTGCCAGCAATGCGCCGGACAACGTGCCGATGGCCATGATTGAAGACAGCAGGCCATAGCCGCGGGCGTCGCTGTGGAAGACGCCGACGGCCATCGTCGAAATGAAGATCGGAAAGTTGAGGCCGAACGTTCCGATAAGGAAAAGCATGATCAGGATCGCCTTGAGGTCTGGCCGGTGCCAGACATAGCGGAATCCTTCTGTGAGACTGCCCTTGGTACGATGCGCCCGCGCGTTGCCCTGCAGGCCGTTGGTGCGGAGCAGGAGCAGTGACGCCAGGACGGCGACGAAGCTGGCGCCGTTGAACAGGAAGGCCCAGCCGATACCCACGCCGGCGATGACCAGGCCGGCCACCGCCGGCCCGATCATCCGTGCTGCGTTGAAGGAGGTCGAGTTGAGCGCCACGGCGTTGTGCAGGTCCGCATCGCCGACCAGTTCCGTGACGAAGGTCTGGCGCACGGGTGCGTCGAATGATGCGGCGCAGCCGAACAGGAAGGCGAATGCGTAGACGTGCCAGAGCTGGACGACGCCGGTCACGGTAAGCACGCCGAGGCCCAGGGCAAGGCCGCCCATGGTTGCCTGTGTCGCCATCAGGAGCTTGCGTTGGTTGTAGTGATCGGCGGCGAAGCCGGTCCAGGGCAGCAGCAGGAGCTGCGGCCCGAACTGCAGCGCCATGACCGTGCCGACAGCTGCTGCGCTGTGGTGCGTCAGCTTTGTCAGTACCAGCCAGTCCTGGGCCGTGCGCTGCATCCATGTGCCGATGTTCGAAACCAGCGCACCAGCCGCCCAGATGCGGTAATTGGGATTCCGTAGCGAACGAAACATGCCCGTCGGCGCGTTACTCACGCCGGTGTCGATTTGTCACCGCCGTGGAAGCGTCCGAAGAGGCGCGCCGAAAGCAGGCCCATGAGCAGGACACCGAGCCCGAATGCGATGGCGTCGCTCGTGTTTTTCCAGTCGAAATCACCGGCGCGGCGGACGAGGACATAGGCGACGACGAAGTTGAAGAATCCCCACGCGACGTTGATGGTCGATGACGAAAGTCCAACGCCGTGGGGCTTCGCGAACGGGCTCTGGAAGGCCCTGCCTGTCACGCCGCTGACGAAGTGGGGGATGGCGTTCGTGAAGAAGGCGCCACCAAAGAAACAGGCTGCGAGATCGAGCAATGGCATGGCTTTTCCTGGATAGGCGCGTGTGAATTCAGAAGTCGGTGAGGCGCTGTAGCAGTTTTACGGCGGCGGCAAGTTCGACCTGTTCCTCGGCCGACAATTGCGACTGAAGGGCACGGACCAGCCAGTCTTCCTTGGCCGCCCGGCTCGCCTTGAGGGTTTTGCGGAAAGCAGGTGTCAGGTCGACCAGGGTCTGCCGGCCATCGCCAGGGTCGGGCTTGCCCGTTATGGCTTTGAGCGCTTCCAGGCTGGCGACCGTGACCCGCATGGACTGCGGGCGGACGCCTTCTGCTCGTGCCAGGGCGGAAACGGTTCCCGGGCCGTCGCGATCGAGGCGCAGGAGTACCGACTTCTGCGATGAAGTGAAGTCACCCGGATGGGATTGCTCACGGAGCCGTCGAACGAGTTTGCCGCCTGAAATTCGCAGGTCGGCAGCCAGTGAGGCCAGGGAAGGAGGCGCCGGGGCGGGGACGGTTCTGGGCATGGTTTGAGCTTAACAGGCGGGAAGTTAAACTGTACAGGTAAACTGTATTTATCGCGGGGCTAACTCCTACGCGTCCGAGCGCCAGGCGTTGCATGTGGTGTCGGTCATCGCCGACGGGTCTGGCGTCCGGAGACGCTCCATCGGCATATCTGCGCGACCACGCGCGACGCCGAAAGGCCGGGCAGCACCTAAGGTTCCGCCGGAGCACCGTGGAAGCATGACTACTCGCGGCTCATCCCTGGTCGAATCCCTCGTCGCCTTGTCGGTCCTGTCGATCGGCAGTGTTGCTACGGTCGCATGGGTGATTCACAGCACGCTCGGTGACGTCCGGGTATCTCGCTTGCTGGCGGTCGATGCCATCGCGTCCAGCCTGGAGGCGAGGATGCGATCGAACCCGACTGGCTTCGACCAGGGTGCGTATTTGAATCAGGCGCCCCCGGCCACATGCGTTCGGTCCTGTGCCGCCGCTGATCTGGCCGCAGACGATATGTGGCGCTTCCGCGAAGCGCTGGCAAGCCACCTCGGAACGGGGGCCGAAGGCAATGTGCGTTGTGCCCCTTCGAACACGTGCGTCATCCACATCACATGGCGCGGAACGGAGGTGCTGGCATGGCCACTCGAGCGTTGAGAACTGACGGATCGAGCCTGATCGAACTGACGGTAGGACTCTGCGTGGCCTCGATGGTCGCCGCTGTCGCCACGATATCGCTCGCCGCGACGGGAATCGCCACCAAACGGCATCTGGTGACTAGTCGGGATGAGGACAGGGCGTGGTTGGCACTCGCCGCTATCGCGAGCGACCTGGAGAAGGTGGAGGAATGGCATATGTGCACCGAAGCGAGGGATTGTCCGCAGAAGGCGATGGCGCGCGAATTCCGGGAACCCGCCCTGATCGCGGGCGATGTCGCCTGGTTGGTATCGGACGAACTACGTCGGTGCGTCGAGCAATGCGACGTTTACGTGGATGGAATGTTGTCGCTCAGGGTCATCGCCGATGTACCTGCTGGCGCAGGTCGTGTGGATCGCGAGCCTTTCCAGCAGCGTCACGCTACCGGCGTGCATGCTGTCGAGGTCGTGTTGACGATGCGGGACGGCCGGCATTTCAGTCGCGTGGTGTCGCGACGGACGATGATGCCATGAGACCGTGGCGCGCTTCGCCGCGAGGGTCGATCCTTCTTCTCGTCCTCGCCGTGCTGGCGATGCTGACGATCCTGGGCGCGACCTTGTCGCGATCGGTCCACGACCGCGCGCTCTCTGCTCAGCGGATCCGGCGCGGTGGCACGTTACACCTGCCGCGTGCGACCATCGGCGACGGCGCACGCGTCGCGCCGATCAACGAGGAAGTCCATGGATCGCAGACGATTCCTGCAAGGGGCGACGATCGCCTCCGGGGTGGCCTTGACCGCTAAAGGCCTCGCCACGGCCGGGCCAACGACCGCCACGGGCGGGACGATTCCGCGCGTGTGCTCCACCTGGGACTTCGGTGTCGCCGCCAACCAGGCCGCGTGGAAAGTCCTGTCAGGCGGTGGTCGTGCGCTCGATGCGGTAGAGCAGGGCGCGCGCGTTCCCGAAGCGGACCTGCGCAATCACAGCGTAGGCCGCGCCGGCTACCCGGACCGCGACGGCAAGGTCACGCTGGACGCCAGCATCATGGACGAGCACGGCAACTGCGGTGCCGTCGCTGCGATGGAACACATAGCACATCCGATTTCCGTTGCGCGCCGGGTGATGGAGCGCACGCCACACGTGCTGCTTGCCGGTGACGGCGCCATGCAGTTCGCCATCGAGCAGGGCTTCCCGCGAGAAGAACTCCTGACGCCGGAATCCGACAAGGCCTGGCATGAATGGCTGAAAACGGCGAAGTACAAGCCGTCGGCCAACAGCGAGGTCAAGACGTACAACGCGGGCCCGGGCGGCACGCCGGGTGACGCGAGCAATCACGACACCATCGGCATGCTCGCTATCGACGCGAAGGGGAACCTCTCCGGTGCCTGCACCACCAGCGGCATGGCCTGGAAGATTCATGGTCGTGTCGGCGACAGTCCCATCATCGGCGCCGGCTTGTACGTGGACAACGAGATCGGTGGCGCGACTTCCACTGGCGTCGGCGAGGAAGTGATCCGCAACGTCGGCAGCTTCCTCGTGGTGGAACTCATGCGCCAGGGACGTTCGCCGGAAGACGCCTGCCGCGAAGCGGTTGAACGCATCCTGCGTCGCAAGCCCGAGGCGAAAGATCTTCAGGTCGGTTTCCTTGCCATGGACAAGAAGGGAAATGTCGGCGCCTGGGCCATCCAGCCGGGTTTTTCGTACGCAGTGTGCGATGCGAAAAAGCAGGACACGCTCATCCCCGGCAAGAGCACGTATTGATCATGGCGTTGCTCGAAGTTGCCGCAAACTCGATCGCCTCCGCGTTCGCTGCACAGGCCGGCGGCGCGGGACGGGTTGAACTATGCGCGAGCCTGGAAGAGGGCGGCGTCACTCCCTCGCACGGCACCATCGCGCTGGCCCGCGAAGGCCTCGATATCCCGCTCTACGTGCTTGTCCGTCCCCGCTCGGGAAATTTCCTTTACGAGAACGCCGAAATCGAAGCGATGCTCGACGACATTACGCACTGCGCCGACCTGGGTTGCGACGGCGTTGTCGTGGGCGCGCTTACGGCGGAAGGCGAGGTGGACGCCGAGGCTTGCCAGCTGTTCCTGGAGGCGGCCGGTTCGATGGGCGTGACGTTCCATCGTGCGTTCGACCTGGTGGCCGACCGTAGTGCCGCGCTGGAGACGGTGATCGAACTCGGTTTCGAGCGCGTCCTGACGTCGGGCGGCATGCATAGTGCGGTGGCCGGTGCGTCATCCATTGCGCGTCTGGTTGCGCAGGCGGGCGGCCGTATCGTCGTCATGCCCGGCGCGGGCATCGAGCCGGACAATGTTGCCGCGTTGCGCAACGTAACCCGTGCGCGTGAGTTCCATGCTTCCGCAAAACGTCGGTTGCCGTCGGGGATGCGTCGCACGCCGTCGGATGATCTCGGCATGGGCGGTGGCGAAACGCGCACGGACGAAGAGACGGTGCGTGCGCTGGTGGCGGCGTTGAGCTGATCTTTCGGCGCTTCAGGCGCCTTGGCCTTTGAAAGGGGGAATCCGATGCTTCGTTTCATACGTCGTCTTGTTCTTGTTGGCTTGTTTGGTGCGACAGCCCTGTCTGCAAACGCCGCGGAGTCCGTTCGCTATCTCGCGCCGGGCAGGGCGCCGTTGGTTCTTGATGAAAAATCGCTTGCAGGTATGGCGCGTACCACCGTGCAGGCGGGTGCGCACGGCGATACACCGAGTGCTTGGGAGGGTGTGGCGCTGGTTGAGGTATTGCGCGCCGAGGGTGCGCCGCTGGGCAAGGCATTGCGCGGAGATGCTCTCGCGAACTACGTGCGCGTGACGGCGTCGGACGGCTACCAGGTGGTCTTCGGGTTGGGCGAACTCGATACCGACCTGGGCGCGGCGAAGGTCGTTCTCGTCGACCGGCATGAGGGGAAGCCGCTCGATGAGAAGGACGGGCCGCTTCGGCTCGTCGTGCCGGGGGACCAGCGGCCGGCGCGGTGGGTCCGGAACGTTTCGACGATTGAGTTGTTGAGTGCTTCTACGCGGGGGCCGAAGCCTTGAGGGTTTGAGGCTAGCCTGGCTGGTAGAGCATCGCCGATGAATCGGCTCCCACAAGTGCAGGGCGTAGTCGTACCGCTCTACTGTGGGAGCCGATTCATCGGCGATGCTCTTCGATTCATCGGCGATGCTTTTCAGCCAGCACCAGCCCCCCCGGCGTCACTGCGACGATCTCGCGCCCAGGCGCAGCGGCGATCTCATAAAGTCCGGTCAGCGTGCCAAACGCCGGCAACATGCCGACATCGCGATCGAACACGAACGCAGGCAGGCGATGCCGCCGCCAACCGTCGCGTATGACCACGCCGGGGTGCACGTGGCCGGCGAGCGTGTAGCCTCCCGCATGGGCATGCGGATGATGCGCCAGCACGAATGGCGCAATTTCCAGTCGATCGGGGACGACGTCGATGCCCAGTGAGGCAACGTCGAAGTGACGGTCGTGGTTGCCGGCGATCAGCAGGACGTCGACGTCGGCGTGTGAGCGGCGCCACGCGCGGACACGGTCCACCCATCCGCTGCGTTCCGTGGCAGCACCGTGCACGAGATCGCCAAGCACGATCAGACGCTCCGGATTGAACTCGCGGATCAACGCATCGAGTCGGGCGAGGTCATCGTCGGTGTCGCCACTGGGCACCGCGATCCCCGCGCGTCTGAAGACGGCGCCCTTGCCCAGGTGTACGTCGGACACGAGGAGCATTCGTCGGGCCGCCCAGTGCACGGCGCGTTCGGGGTGCAAGGTGAGATGCTCGCCGGCCACGCTGATGTCGTAAGTCATCACGGGTCCGCATCCGCTTCTAGCGTTGCACGCATGCGCTCGACACGACTCTTCCAGTCGTCGGTCGCGATGCCGCCGCGGAGGCGCTCGACCCAAAGCGGAAAAGCTAGTGGGCTGAGCCGTTTTGGTTCGCGCCAGAGCAACTGCGAACGCGCGACGCGAAGCAGGCAGGCACGCAGCCGCGTGTAATCCAGCTGTTGGTCCAGCACCTCGCGCTCGGCCTGCCAGAGCAGGGGATGGGTCGGATCATGGCGGCGCAGTACGTCGAATAACAGCCCGCTCGATGCCTGGAGCTGCCGCATGGTCTTACCGGCGGCGGGATATCCATTGAACACGAGCCCGGCCACTCTCGCGATTTCCCGGAACTGCCGCCTCGCCAGCTCGGTGAGATTGACGCTCGCGAGAATGTCCGTGCGCAGACGCGCCGGGTGAAGCAACTGCCGCATCGATTCGGCATCCAGCGGCGGCATGCGCGCGGCGGTGATCGTCAAGCCGTAATCGTTCACCGCATAGCCATAGTCGCCGGGGTGAATGCGGGCGAGACGGTAGGCGAGCACAGCCGCAAGGCCTTCATGAGCCAGGCGCCCGGCAAACGGGAAGACGAATAGATAGTCGCCCTCGCGTGTGCGAGTCCGCTCGCAAAGGGTTTCGTCGAGGGCTGGCACCGCAGATCGTTGGCGCTGGATGGCGAGCAGTGGCGCCAGCGTACGCATCTCCGCGCTGCGCGGCGCGCCTTCGGCCAGCGTGCGGCGTAACTCGTCGGACAGCTCGCCGGACAGTGGAAGCTTGCCGCCCATCCAGCGTGGCACGCCGCCGCGGCGGTTCGGCGCCGCACGCACATAAGCCGTCATGTCGCGGATGCGAACAAGTTCAAGGTTGCGCCCGGCGAACAGGAAACGATCGCCCGGCCGGAGTCGCGAGAGGAAGCTCTCCTCCACTGTACCTAGCCGCGCGCCCTTCATGTAGCGCACCTGCAGGCTGCCGTCGGAGGTGATGGTGCCGATCGACAGGCGATGCATCCGCGCGATACGGCTGCTGTCGACATGGAAGCGACCTTCGGTCTCGATCAGCTTCTGGTACTCCGGATAACTCGCCAGGGCTGTTCCGCCGGTACGCAGGTAGGCAAGCACGGCGTCGAATCGCTCGCGCGGCAGTTGCGCGTAAGCCAGCGACGAGGTGATTTCCGCATAGGCGTCGTCGGCCGTGAAGCCACCGCCGAGGGCCATCGTCAGCAGGTGCTGGGCGAGCACGTCCAGACAGCCGCGCATGGGGTGGCGAGGTTCGAGATGGTCCTCCGCGAGGGCGCGTCGGGCCGCGGCGATTTCGGCCAGTTCCAGGAGGTGGGTGGGCACGCAGAGGATGCGCGAGGGCATGCCGGGCTGATGTCCGCTGCGGCCCGCGCGCTGCAGCAGGCGAGCGATGCTCTTGGGACTGCCGACCTGAAGCACCTGCTCGACGCTGGAGAAATCCACGCCGAGGTCGAGGCTCGACGTGGCAACGACGCAACGCAGCGCGCCAAGACGAAGGTTCTCTTCGGTCGCGAAACGCAGCTTCGGATCGATCGATCCATGATGGAGTGCGAGCGTCTCCGGTGGGCCGGGCCACACGGAGGCCAGCGCCTCATGCCATAGCTCGGCCTGCGATCGCGTGTTCGCAAAGACGAGGCTGGTCTTCGCCGACAGCACGGCATCAAGGACGCGCGGTAGCTGCGACAGGCCCAGGTGTCCCGCCCACGGAAAGCGTTCGCCGCCTTCCGGCAGCGCCGTGTCGATATGCGTCTTCTTGCGCGAACTGCCACCGATGAGCACGCCATCGCCGGCCAGGGCATGCAGCGCTTCGTCGAGATTGCCGAGCGTGGCCGAGAGACCCCACGTGCGTAGCGACGGCAGCCAGCGATGCAGCCGTGCGAGCCCGAGCTGCAGAAGCGTGCCGCGCTTGTTGCCGATGAGTTCGTGCCATTCGTCGACGACAATGCCACGCAGGTTGGCGAAACGTTCGCGGGAGTCCGGGTAGCTGAGCAACAGCGCGAGGCTTTCTGGCGTTGTCACCAGTAATTCGCACGCTCCCCGGCGCAGTCGTGCGCGTTCGGCGCTGCCGCTGTCTCCCGTACGCCGGAGAACCCGCCACGGCAGCCCCATCGCCTCGACCGCTGCGGTGAGGTGTTGGGTCGTGTCCGTGGCGAGCGAGCGTAGCGGCGTGATCCAGATCAGCTGCAGGCCCGTCTGGGGACGCAACACGGCATCGATCAGTGGCCCGCCCGCAGCCGCGAGCGTCTTGCCCGTGCCGGTGGGTGCATGCACAAGACCGTTCTTGCCGTCGGCCCAGGCACGCCATGCCGCGCGCTGGAACGCCGCGGGCTTGCGACCCTGCGCGGCGAACCAGGCGATGAAGCGGGCCTCAGCCCGTCGCCAGGCGGCGGAGGTCGTCGAGTTTGTCGGCATCGCGTATCGCGAGGTCGGTTCGCCAGCGGAGGATGCGCGGGAAGCGCACGGCCACGCCGGCCTTATGACGGCCCGAGGCCTGGATCGCCTCGAAAGCGAGTTCGAAAACGTGCGTGGGTTCTACGGACCGGACCGGCCCGAAGCGGTCGATGGTGTGCGCGCGGATCCAGCGATCGAGGCGGCCGATCTCGTCATCGTCGAGGCCGGAGTAGGCCTTGGCGACCGGCACCAGGGCATCACCGTCCCACACGCCGAAGGTGTAATCGGTGAACAGTCCGGAGCGCCGTCCGTGTCCGGGCTGCGCGTAGAGCAGCACCGCATCGACGGTGTACGGATCGACTTTCCATTTCCACCAGTCGCCGCGTTTGCGTCCCACGCGATACGGCGAGTCGAGGCGTTTAAGCATCAGTCCTTCGGTCTGTCGTTCGCGCGACTCGGTACGTATCGTCGTGAGCGCGTCCCAGTGATCCGCGCTGACCGCTGGCGAAAGCGTGAGCGTCGGACCATGGCCGGCGATGAGCGTTTCGAGTGACGACCGACGAGCGCTGAGCGGTTGCTCGCGGAGATCCTTGCCGTCCTGTTCGAGCAGGTCGTAAACCATCAGCCGGACCGGTGTGTCTGCGAGCAGCTTCGGCCCGGGCTTGAGCTTGCCGATACGCTTCTGCAGCGCCGTGAACGGCAGCGGCCTGTCGCCATCCGGCACCCAGGCGAGAATCTCGCCGTCGAGTACGCATCCGTCCGGAAGCGCGAGTGCGGCCCGTTCGAGCTCGGGGAAGCGGCCATCGAGCCGTTCTTCGCCTCGCGACCAGAGCAGCGCACCGCCGTCACGCCGCATGAGCTGCGCGCGAATGCCATCCCATTTCCACTCGGCCAGCCACTGGCTGCTGTCGCCCAGTGTCGTCACCTCGTGTTCGAGCGGCGACGCCAGGAAGAAAGGGTACGGCCGTTCGCCCGCATGCTCGTCGGCGCGTTCGGGGCCACCAAGGGCTTCGAAGGCGGCTGCGCCCGGCTTCCAGCTGCCGGTCAGGCGGTGGGCGATCAGATCGGTCGGCAGTGCCGACCAGTGCGCGACGGCCTGTACGACCAGACGATGCGAAACGCCTACGCGCAGTGAACCCGTCAGTAATTTATTGACCAGGAAGAGCTGGTCACGAGGCAGCGCGCGCCACCACTCGCGAAGGACATCCATGCGTTCGGTGGCTTCGAGTTTACTCAGGGACGGAAGACGCGCTTCCATCCATACGTGCAACGGCGTGTCGTCCGTCGTGTCCCCGGCAGCTGGCAGCATCAAGGCGATCGTTTCGGCGAGGTCGCCGACGTGCGAATAACAGTCGTCGATCAACCAGTCCGCATAGCCGGTTTCCGCGGCGAGCGCGAGGCGGAGTTCGGTCGATGTGGCCGTGCGTTTCAGTTTGCCACCGCTAAGTACGTAGACGGCCCACGCGGCGTCGGCAGCCGGCGCGTCCCGGAAATACGCGGCCATCGCGTCGCGCTTCGCGGTGGTCGACGCGGTGCGGTCGAGTACTTCGAACAACGCAGCGAAGCGACGCATCAGTCGCCTTCCTCGCTGTCACGCGCGTCGGCCACGGTGCCGCCCAGCGAGCGTAGCGGCCGTGCATCGTGGCCGGTGTCGCGCAGGTGGCGGATAAGGGCCTCGCCGTCGCCGTGGGTCACGTAGATCCGCTTCGCGCCGCAGTCGCGTACGCTCTGCAGCAGCCCAGGCCAGTCGGCGTGGTCGGAAACGATGAAGCCGCGATCGTAACCGCGACGGCGGCGGGCGCCTCGCACCTGCATCCAGCCCGAGGCGAATCCCGTGGACGCCTTGGCGAAACGCCGCATCCACGGCGAACCGGCGGCTGAAGGTGGCGCCATGATCAGTTCACCAGCGAAGTCCTTGCCGCGTGCCGATTCGCTGACTGGCTGGGTCGGGAGCATGCGTACGCCGGCCTCGCGATAGGCCTCGACCAGCCGGATCATCGCGCCGTGCAGGTGCACGGTCCGGTCGGTGCGCGTGGCAAGTTCGGCAAGGATGCGCTGCGCCTTGCCGAGCGCGTAACAGAACAACACGGCAGGCACCGCGCGTTCGGCACACTCGTCCAGCCACGCGAGCATCTCGTCGACGACTTCGTGCATCGGTGGCCAGCGGTAGATCGGCAGGCCGAAGGTAGACTCGGTGACGAAGACGTCGCACGGAACGGGCTCGAACGGAACGCAGGTGGGATCGGGATCGCGCTTGTAATCGCCGGAGACGACAGCAACGAGACCACGACCTTCGATGCGTACCTGCGCCGCGCCAAGGACATGTCCAGACGGATGCAACGACAGGCGCGTGTCACCCAGGGTAAACGACTCGCCATACGCGTAGTCGCGGATCGTTGACGTCGCCCCGAGCCGCTCGCGCATCAGGCCGATGCCCGCGCTGGCGACGTGATAAAGCTCGCTGCCTGATCGCGCGTGGTCGCCGTGGGCGTGGGTGACCACGGCACGATGTACCGGGAGCATCGGGTCGATGAAGAAATCACCCGCGGGACAGTAAAGGCCTTCGGGGCGGGGGAGGAGCAGGTCGCTGTCCATGGACGGACGGTAGGTGGCGACCTGTCAACGTTGCGAAAACGGGAGGTGCTATCGCCGCTGAAGCGGCTCCCACAAGGGGCGGACATTTCGCCGCTGGAGCGGCTCCCACATTTCCGGGGTCAGGCGACGAACTGGAGCCTTGCGAGTTCGGCGTAGAGGCCGCCTTCACGCAACAGGGCCTCGTGCGTGCCCTGCGCGACGATCCGGCCGCCGTCCATCACGACGATGCGGTCGGCGCGCTGCACGGTGGCCAGGCGATGGGCGATGACCAGTGTGGTGCGGCCCTTCTCGAGGCGCTCCAGAGCGTGCTGGATCGCCGCTTCCGATTGCGCGTCGAGTGCCGACGTGGCTTCGTCGAGCAGCAACAGCGGCGCATCGCGCAGGATGGCGCGGGCGATCGCGATGCGCTGCTTCTGACCGCCGGACAGACGCACGCCGCGTTCGCCGAGCATGGCCTGGTAGCCTTCGGGAAGCGCACCGATGAAGCCGTCGGCCTCGGCCAGGTGCGCGGCCTGGCGGACTTCCTCATCGCTGGCGGTTTCACGACCGAAGCGGATGTTATCGGCCGCGCTGCCGCCGAAGATCACGGTTTCCTGGGGGACCAGGGCGATCGCGCCGCGTAGCTCTGGCAAGGCCAGCGCGCGGAGTTCGACGCCGTCGAAGCGGATCGAGCCCGCCACCGGATCGTGGAAGCGCAGCAGAAGGCTGAACACCGTGCTCTTGCCCGCACCGGAAGGGCCGACCAGCGCCACGGTTTCACCGGGGGCCACCTCAAGATCGAAGTCGGCCAACGCGGCGACATCCGGTCGCGAGGGATAGCGGAATTCCACGTGGTCGAAGCGCAGGGCGCCGGCGACTGGCTGCGGCAGCGGTTCGGGCGCGTCCGGCGTCGCAATGGCGGCTTTCTCGGCGAATAGTTCGCCGATGCGCTCCATGGCGCCCGCAGCCTGCAGCACGTCGCCCCATACTTCCGACAGGCCAGCGACCGAGCCGGTGGCGAAGAAGGCATAGAACACGAACTGGGTCAGCACGCCGGGCTGGAGATCGCCGGCGATGACATCGCGCGCGCCGGCCCAGAGCACCAGGGTGATGGCGCCGAAGATCAGCACGATGACGGCAGCGGTCAGCAACGAGCGCATGCCGATGCGACGGCGCGCCGTGGCCAGCGCGAGGGCGATGGCGTTCGCATAGCGACGGCTTTCGACCGGCTCACGAGCGTAGGCCTTGACGGCTTGCGCTGCGTTGAGCGTTTCGTTGGCGACAGCTGCGGCATCGGCGAGCCGGTCCTGGCTGGTGCGCGACAGCTTCTGCACGCGGCGGCCGAAGATCAGGATCGGCAGCATGACGGCCGGAATGACCAGGGCGGTGAGCCCGGCAAGGCGAGGACTGGTCCAGGCCATGGCCGCGGCCGAGCCGATCAGCATGACGGCGCTACGCAGTGCCACCGAGATGCCCGAGCCGACCAGCGTCTGCACCAGTTCGGTGTCGGTACCCAGGCGGGAAGTCAGTTCGCCGACACGGGTGCTTTCGTAAAAGCCCACGTCGAGATTGATCACATGGCGATAGAGCGAGCTACGCAGCGAAGCAAGCGAGCGTTCGCCCAGCAGCGCGATGCAGAAGTAGCGGGCGGCGGTGGCCAGGGCGAGGACGACCGCGAGCGCGAAGAGGGCAAGGAAGATGCCGTTGATGGCGGCCAGGTTCGACGCCAGGAAGCCCTTGTCGATGATGTGGCGCAAGGCCACCGGCAGCAGCAGCGAAGCGCCGGACGAGATGGCCAGGAAGAATGCCCAGCCGATGGCCAGGCCCTTGTGGGGCTTCAGGAAGGGCCAGAGATTGCGCAGTGCACCGATGTTCCGTGACTTCTCCCTGCGTTCGGTGGTCATGCGCGGCTCATTGCTGTGGTCATTCGCCAACGGATGGGGCCACCCGGTGCAGTATTCAATCGATCCGCCTTGGCTGGATGCGTCCGCGACTGAGGTCGACCACCCTGGCCGCGATGGCGTCAAGACGGTCGAGCGGGGCGAGAACGGTCAGTTCCGCGCCGTCGGCGACAAATTTTTCCTGTTCGATCGTGGCGTCCATGTCGCGGATTCGCGCCGAGACGAGCGCGAGTTCGGCGAAGTCGCAGCGGATCGACAGCCGGCCCATGGCGACGATCGCAACGCGCGGAGCGAGGCGCAGGCATTCCGCCGCCGTGCCGCCATACGCTCGGGCAAGGCCGCCCGCGCCGAGCTTGATACCGCCATACCAGCGCGTGACCACGACAGCCACGCGATCGCAGCCCTGGCCGTCGATCGCCTGCAGCATCGGCCGGCCCGCGGTGCCACCGGGTTCGCCATCGTCGTTGAAGCGGTAGGCATCGCCGATGCGGTAAGCCCAGCAGTTGTGCGTGGCCGCCGGATCGCCCGCAGCCTCGAAGAAGGCGAGTGCCTCCGCGGGGCTTCCGACGGGCACGGCCTGGGCGAGGAAGCGACTCTTGCGAATGTCTTCCTCGTGCCGCCATGGCGATGCCAGGGTTTCGAGCGGCGCGCTCAAGGGTTCAGGTCACGCAGGTCTTGGGGCAGGTCGTAGTGCGGGTAACGCTGGCGCAGGTCCTTCAACTCGCGCAGTGCCTGCGCGCGATCGCCCCGACCGAGAAGGCGACGGATTTCGCCGACCCGGTCGTCCGGGCCGAGGGCGCTGGGGGCCAGCTTCTGGAGGAGCATGCCTGAGGGTGCGGCGGCTGGCGTCGCGTAGCGGCGTTGTTCGGGTGCTAGGGCCGGTGGGGGTGCCGGAGCCGGTGCTGCGGCCGGGACGGCGGCGATTCGGTGTTCTTGAGCCCGCTTCGCGGGCATCGCCGATGAATCGGCTCCCACATTCGCCGATGGTGTGGGAGCCGATTCATCGGCGATGCTCCTGGCGACGGCATCCGTCGCAGGCGCCACACCCGATCCGGGCTTGGCCAGCACGACCGGGGCAGCAGCAGGTGCAGGTGCTGGCGCGGCGGGCGGCGCCGACGCATAGGTCGGCTGCTCTGGCGGCAACTCGCGCACCTGCCAGGCGACACCCACCGCGAGCACCAGTACGGCGGCGGATGCGAAGGCGACGGGCCAGCGGGGGCGTCGGCGCACCGGCAACGCGCGCGTTGCCTCGGCCAGCACCGCTGCATCCAGGGACGCATCGGGCTCGACCTTCGGCAGGCGCGCATACAACGCGGCGAGTTCGCGCTCGTCGGGCAGGTCGTCGTCGCTGGGCGGGGGCGTGATCGGGGTCATGTCATTCGGCAACAAGTTCGCGGATACGGGCCATGGCGTAGCGAAGCCGCGATTTCGCGGTTTCGCGTCCTACGCCGGTAACGGCGGCGATGTCCTCCAGGGAAAGTTCGTTTTCCATGCGCAGCACGAAGGCCGTGCGTTGTTCGTCGGGAAGGCTCTCGATGGCGCGTTGCATGCGTCGGCGCAGTTCGAAGTCCGACAGGGCATGCTCGGGCTGCTCTCGTTCCGGTGCGGCCTGCGCGGCGAACACGGCTTCGGTTTCTTCTGCGCCGGCCTGCGGACGTTGCTTGCGGAAGCTGTCGATGGCCAGGTTGTGCGCGATCTGCAGGAGCCACGTGCTGAATTTGGCTTCGACACGATACCGCTCGCGAGCAGCGATGACACGGCTCCAGGTCTCCTGGAAGAGTTCGTCGGCCGCTGCGCGGTCCTTCACCATCTTCAGCAGGAAGCGATAAAGCGGACCCTTGTGCCGTGCGTAGAGCTCGGTGAAGGCGGCCGCCTCCCCGTCCGCCCACGCGAGCATCAGTGCGCCATCGTCGGCCAGGGGTGCGTCCATGGCCGGGGAGGGTACGGCATTCGGGCGGGTTTGGGCGATGGGCAGCGACATCGGCGAATGGGTGCTCACCTCAGCGAACAAACGCCCCCGCCACCGGCTGCTCGGTCTGCATGCCACCGGCCAGCGCCGCCAGCCTTGCCATACCGGCGCGGTAACCACCCTCGTCCTTGCCCACCGAACCGCGTGCCAACGTCGCGACCTTGTCGTACCCGAAGCCGTCGACGTACTTGCCGCCGCGCAGGTTCTCCGCGAAGGCTGCCACCGACGCGGCGAAGCGCAGGCGTTCGCTGGGCGCCGCTGCAACCTGTGCGGACAGCGGCTCTTCGATCAGCTTGCTCGCGCCACCGTCGGGCGCCTTGTAACGCAGGCGCAGGAAGGCGAGTTCGTTGCCTGTCGCTTTGGCAGCAGCGTCGTTGCCGTATCGCAGGGGATCGAGGCGAGCGCCCTTGGCACCTTTGAGCGTGATTTCGTAAAGGGCCGTGACATTCGCACCGGCCCCGATCTCGCCCGCATCGACGGCATCGTTATTGAAGTCCTCGCGGGCAAGCACGCGCTTTTCGTAACCGATCAGCCGGTATTCGGCAACCACGCCCGGATTGAACTCGACCTGGATCTTCACGTCCTTCGCGATCGTCATCAGCGTGGCCGACATCTCATCGACGAGAACGCGGCGGCCTTCGTCGAGGCTGTCGATGTAGTGGTGGCTGCCATTACCCACGTCGGCCAGTTCCACCGCCATCTCATCGTTGTAGTTACCCTCGCCAAAGCCGAGCGTCGTCAGTGCCACGCCGCCCTTGCGCTTCTCGGCGATGCGATCCTTCAGCGCCTGCACGCCGGTCGTACCGACGTTGAAGTCACCATCGGTCGCGAGGATGACGCGATTGACGCCGCCCTTGATGTAACCCTTCGCGGCCTGTGCATAGGCCAGATCGATACCCGCAGCACCGTTGGTCGACCCGCCCGCGCCGAGGGCGTCGATGGCCGCGGTGATCGTCGCGTGCTGGTCGCCCGGGGTGGACGGCAGCGCGACGCAGGTCGCACCGGCATAGGTCACCAGCGAGACACGATCCTGCGCGCGCAGCTTCGGCACGATCTGCTTCAGTGATGCCTTGAGCAGCGGCAGCTTGTCCGGCTCATCCATCGAGCCGGAGACATCCACGAGGAAGACGAGATTTGCCGCGGGAATCTCACTGGCGGGCACCTTGTAACCCTGGATTCCGACCATCAACAGCTGGCGGTTGGCGTTCCACGGCGCGGGCGCGAACTCGGTCGTCACGCTGAAGGGGCGCGAGCGATCGGCCGGCGGGGCGTAGCCATAGTCGAAGTAGTTGATGAATTCTTCCGTGCGCACAGCGTCGGCCGGCGGCAGGCGTCCTTCATTGAGCATGTGGCGGACATTCGTGTACGAACCGGTGTCCACGTCGATGCTGAAGGTCGACACGGGATCGTTGGCGGCCAGGTGCACGGCGTTGGCTTCGCGGTGCTTGTAGTTGTCACGGTCCGCCGGCTGCGACGGCGCAAGCATCGAGACGACCATGCTACCCATCGGCACGGGTGCTGCCGAGCGCTGGGCCTTGGCCATCGCTGGTGACGCGGCGACCGGGCTCATCGCATCCGCTTCAGTGACCGGCGCCATGCGCCGGACGGACATCGGTATGGGCAGGGGACGTCCCGGGCCATAACCGCGCACGGCTTGCTCGCAGGGGGCGTCGTTGACCACCGTTGGTTCCGGCGCAACACGCTGGCGGGACGACTGGCCGGATGCGGCGCTTCCTGCTGCGACCACCAGGCCGGTGAACAGGAGGGGTAGGGTGATGCGTAGCGTATTCATCGTGCGTGGCCTCGTGGGGGACATGCAGATGAAACGTGGCGCGAACGAAAAGGGGTTAAACGCGTTCCAGCCGCGCGTCGCCCTGGGCACCGATGCGGTTACGGCCGGCGTTCTTGGCGCGATAAAGCGCGCGGTCGGCGGCGTTGAGGAGGTCCAGGGGACCGCCATTCGCGTTCGCCAGGAGGGTCGCCACGCCGATCGTGATGGTCAGTACGCCGAACGGGCTCAGCGGATGCACGATGCCTTGCGCTTCGACCTGGGAGCGCAGGTCTTCGGCCAGCGCCACGGCGTCGGGCAGTCGCGTTCCGGGGGCGATCACGGCGAATTCCTCGCCACCGAAGCGGGCGATGAAGTCACCGGCGCGCAGTCCGCGACCGGACAATACCGAAGCGAGTGCTCGCAGGCAGTCGTCGCCGGCGAGATGCCCGTAACGGTCGTTGTATTCCTTGAAGAAGTCCACGTCGATCATCAGCAACGCCATCGGCTCGCGCTGTGCGGGCCGGTGCCATTCGCGCAGCAGCCGCTCGTCCAGCGCGCGACGGTTCGCCAGCCCTGTCAGGCTGTCGGTGAAGACGAGACCCTGGAGTTCGTCGCGACTTCGGGAGAGGCGATACTCCTCCTCGACCAGGTCGACCTGGGCCAGGGTGCCGCGCAAGCCGATGCCGATCACGGCGGCGATCGCGCCGCCGATGCCCAGCGACGGATACACCGGGATGACCATGAGGCCGAAGCCGAGCACGCTCATGGCGAGGAAGGTCGGGCTCGCGCTCTGCACGAAACGGATCAGGTAGACCGGGGGGTGCCAATGGCGCTGCGGCTGCCGCGTGGTCGTGACGATGAACAGCGCGAGGAAGGGCAGGTCGAGCAGGGCATCCCACGAGGACGTCCCGAAATCCGGGTGGCCGTTCAGTGCGACGTAGTGGTTGTACAAGAAGCCCGAGATCGCATAGACGACGAAGAAAGCCATCACCGCGCGGAAGAAGGCATGGTCGTCGGCGCGGTCGGTGGCGACGAAACGCAGCAAGGCAGCGACGGCCAGACAGACGTTTTCGAAGTCGAGCATATAGGCGACGTCGACGGCCTGTTGCGGACCAATCGCGCCCTCGACCGTCACGATGGAGAACGTTCTCAGGTAAAAGAGCACGCCGAGCAGCCCGGCCAGCACGAGGTCGATCGCCATGGCCCATTTCTTCCGCGCCGCCACGGGCGCCGAAGACACGGCAACCAGGACCGGCAGCACGTACAGGATGTAGAAGAACATGCTGTCGCCGGGCGCGGGATTGGAGTTGTCCAGTACGTAGTTCTGCCGGGCCGACAACGACATGCCGATCGACCACAGCCCGAGGCTTGCCAGGAGCAGCCACCAACGGTGGTCGGGTGGCGTACCTGAGCGCCGCCACGCCCGCCACACGCTGCCCATGGCGAGCACGGCGACGCAGAAGAAGAACGTGTACGAGATCGCCATGCCGCTGTCAGGCATGACCGCCAGCGCGGCCGCGTGGGCCGCGACGATGGCCGCTGCGGCGATGAGTGCTTTCATGGCGTGCCTCCCCCGACCTGCAACGCATTGATCATATCGGCGGTCGTGGCAGGAAGTTGAGGCTCATTGCGCCGGATTTTACGGTTCGCGCAACGCCAAATGTGAAGGTCAGGCGGGCAGGCGCGCTACCTCCTCGATATCCCGGGTTTCCAGTACCGTTTTTGCATAGCCGTGTCGGACCAGTCCCAGCAGAGCACGGCCGATCGTCTCCGTGGTGGCGACCGTGTGCGGCATGAGCTTGCGAAAGATCGGCAGGATCGGGGCCATCAGTGGGTAGAGAATCCGGTAAGCACGGGTGCGCGATGTCGCGCCGTTCCTGGGCTGGATGGCTCCCGGCCGGATCGCGTGACTTCGCTTGAAGGGCAGCCGCGCCAGGGCGTTTTCGGTGCGCCCCCGCACGCGCGCCCACATGACTTTGCCGGATTCGCTGCTATCGGCTCCGGCTCCCGAAACATATACGAACGACATCGTCGGGTTCAGCCGGGCAAGTGTGGAAGCCGCCGCGAGCGTCATGTCGTAGGTGAGGCGCGTGTAGGTCGCCTCGTTCATCCGGAACGAGGTCACGCCGATGCAGAAGAAGCAGGCGTCGAAGCCAACGAGCTGGTCCTCGATGACGCCGTAGTCGAACAGGTCCGTGTGGACGATGTCCTTCAGCTTCGGGTGGGTGGCTCCGCTGGCCGTGCGCCCGATCGCGACCACTTCGTCCACGTCGGGTGCCAGCAGGCATTCGCGGAGTACACCCTGGCCCACCATCCCGGTCGCACCGAAGAGAAGGATCCTCATGTGCGTGTCCTCAGTAGGCCGGGAAGGCGGGAATGGCAGCGGTGGCGTCGACGTCGGTCGAACGGCTGACCTCGATCCAGCGCTGATCGGTTTCACGACGTGCCTGCTCGGCCTCACCGGCGTAATGGGCGGCGTCGCTACCCAGCAACAGGCGCACCGGCGGCTTGGCATGCGCAGCGAGCCGGAGCACCACCTCGGCGACGCGAGCCGGGTCGCCCGCCTCGTTGCCGGCATAACCGGCAAGCATGTTGCGCAGCGCGCCGACGCTGGCTTCGTAGTCGGGAAGGAAGGGCGGAAGGTCGGCGCCCGCGCGGCGTGCCCAGTCGGTACGCATGCCGCCGGGTTCGATCGCCGTGACATGCACGCCCAGTGCGCCGAGTTCGGCGGCGAGCACTTCGGAAAGACCACCGACGGCCCACTTCGCCGCCTGGTAGGCCGACATGCCCGGGGTGCCGATGCGGCCACCGACGGAGGAGACGTTGATGACGTGACCGCTGCGACGCTCACGCATATGGCTTATAGCGGCGCGGGTGAGATTCACCACGCCGAAGAGATTGGTTTCGATCTGCGCGCGATAGTCGGCGGACGACATCTGCTCGAACGGGACGAGCTGGCCGTAACCCGCGTTGTTGACGAGCACATCGAGCTGGCCGAACGCGTCGAGCGTGAAGGTCACGGCGGCGACGCAGGCGGCTTCGTCGGTTACATCGAGTGCGGTGACCCTGAGCGTGTCGGGAAACCGGGCCTTTAGATCGTCGAGTACCTCGACGCGTCGCGCCGTGGCAACGACACGGTGACCGGCGGAGAGCGCCGCTTCGGCGATATCGCGACCGAGACCCGCGCCGCTACCGGAAATGAGCCAGACCTGTGCCATGGAGATACCTCGTAAAAGTGAGTGAGTACACACTCGGTTAATTGAGCAGAAAAAGTGCCTTTCAGCCCGACCCGATAGCGCGCCAGATAGCTTCGAAGCCGGCACGCCGATAATCGTCGGCGTCCGTGGTGTTGTGCGCCATGAACTGCATGCTCGTTTCGGCCACGGCCGTGATGACTCCGGTCATGAAGCCGATGGGCTGGCCCGGACGAAGTGCGCCACTGGCGATTCCCTCGTCGAACAAGCCCGCGATGTCCCCGAACATGCGCTCGCCCTCGGCTCGCGTCGTCGCGGTGATGCGCTCGGAGACCATCAGCTGGGCCATGGCAGTGCGCAGGGCGGGTCGCTGCATGCCCCAGTCGAGGTAGCGATTCCACACGTGCTCGAAGCGCTCCTGGATGGGCGCCCGTGACGGATAACCCTCGTACATCGTTTCGCGCAGGCTGTTCTTCGCGCTCAGGTACAGCTCGTTGAGCAGAAGATCCTTGTCGGCGAAGTAGGTGAAGATCGAACCCTCGGCAACCCCGGCGAGCTTCGCGATCAGCGAGGTCGGCGCGCCCATGCCACGCTCCGCCACGGCCTGGGCGGTAGCGGTGAGGATGGCGTTGCGCTTTTCTTCGCTTTTGAGGCGGGCCATGAGACTTCGAAAATAAGTGAGTGCTTGCTCATTATGGAGTCACTGGAAGTTATTGCAAGCACCCATCGCCGCTGAAGCGGCTCCCACAGAGGACACCGCCGGCTCTTTCTAGAGGACACCGCCGGCTCTTTACAGAGGGCACCGCCGGCTCTTTGTGGGAGCCGCTTCAGCGGCGATGGCGCTGCATCAAGCCGCCCGAATCGCGCCCTTGGCGATAACCGGCCCCGTGGGCTGACCCGTAGGCGAGCCGCCAACCGGCTCCAGCGAAACAGCGAGCGCCGCCGTCGGCCCCAGGCGATCCAGGAGGGACTTGTCCAGGTGGAAGCGCTTCGGATCGCCCGGCGGGAAAACGCCGACCGAGATCGGCGCACCGCCGGCGGGAATCAGCCACAGCTCGGTGTTGCGGTCGCTTGCCACAGCGGCGGGGCTGGCCGGGACGACCAGTAATTCGGAGCGGTCGATGTCCATGGTGGCAGTCCAGCCGGCGACACCGTTATCGCCCGCAATGGTGGAGACCATGAGCACCGAGGGATGTGTCGCGGCGGTGGGCGCTACCGGCCGGGTCATGGTCACCACGAGCAGGCAGGCGGCAACAGCCGTGGCGCCGACACCGATCCATCGCCACAAGCCCAGACTGTCCCACGCGCTGACTCGCGGCGGCGCCACCCCATCAAGGGCGAGGCGACGACGGATGCCGGCCCAGACGTGGGCGGGCGGCGCGACGTCGGTAACTTCCATCGCGAGCGGCGTGAAGTGCCGCTGCCACAACGCCACGGCAGCCGCTGCTTCGGGGCTCGTCTCGACTTCCCTCGCCACGGCAGCGCGCGCGTCTGCGTCCAGCAGGCCGAGCACGTACTCGGCGTAGCGCAGGTTGTCCTTGTCCGATTCGAAAGTGCTGTTCATGGATTAAGACACGCCCTGAGCTGCAGGAGACCGCGACGGATCCAGCTTTTCATGGTGCCAAGGGGCACCTTTGCACGTTCCGCCAACTCGTTATACGTAGCGCCGCCGAAAAAGGCTTCACGGATCGAGCGGCGCTGTTGAGTCTCCAGTTCGGCCAGGCAGGCCTGCAGGTTGCGGTATTCCTCGTCGCTTTCGGCGCCATGCGCCGGTCCGGGTCCATCGTCGACAAGGGTCTCCCAGTCCACTTCGACCGGCCGCAGGTCGGGACGCTGGCGCAGGCGGTCGATGGCCTTGTTGCGGGCGACGGTGACCAGCCACGTGAGGGCACTGGAGAGCTTTGCATCGAAGCTCCGCGCACGCTTCCATACGGTCACGAAAGCCTCCTGGAGGATTTCTTCGGCCTCGTCCCGGTCGCCCATCAGGCGCACGCAGACCCCGAATAGCCGGGATGAGGTGCGCCGGTACAGTTCTTCGAAGGCGCGTTGGTCTTCGTCGGCGGTACGTTGCAACAGTCGATTCAGCTCGTCGCGCTCGGCGGGGCTGGTGGCTGACATGCGGAAATCCTTATGCGGGCTGGCGGTGGCGCGATGCGGGGCGATCTATAACATGACCGCGATCAAGACGTCGCGATCCGCATCCGTTCTTCACGTCCCGTCGTATCCACTGGCACCCATCCGCCCGACGACCGAGGTATCCGTGAGGCTTCTTTCATCTGCCCCGATCGTCCCTTTCGCCGCGGCCGCCTGTCTGGCCAGCGCCGCGTCGGCCGCAGCGACCGAGCGTTTCGTCGGGGACGCCTATGCGCCCGACAGCGGCCAGCTGCTCTATCGCGAAGTACACATCGTGGGTCCCGAACGTCAGGTCGTGCAGTACCAGTGCCCGGACGGCAAGGTGTTTGCGCGAAAGCTGCTCGAGGGTGGTCCCACGGTCATCGGGCCGGATTTCAGCTTCGTGGATGCACGCACGGGCGACGCCGAGGGGGTGCGTTCGAAGGGCAGTGCCCGTAGCGTTTACGCGAAACGGGGCGCGGGCCAGGAAGTGACCAAGCCGCTTCCCGACAAGAAAGAAGGGGTGATCGACGCCGGCTTTGACGTTTATGTCCGCACCCACTGGGAGAACGTCGGTAAGCCGGGCGATGGCATTCCTTTCCTCCTGCCCGCCCGCTTCGCCTATTACAACGTTCGCCTGATCGATGGCCAGACCAGTGGTGGGGTCCGGCGTATGACCATGAAGCTCGACGCCTGGTACGCCTTCGCCGCGCCCACCGTCGTGCTCAGCTACTCGACGGCCGATCGCACCCTGCGTCGCTTCGAAGGCATGGGCTCGATCCGCGGCGACAACGGCAAATTACGCGCCGTCCGTATCGAGTTCCCACCCGACAAGCGTGAAGGCAATGTTGCCGACACCGCAGTCGCAGAGGCCCTGGCGACGAAACTCGACGGCCGCTGCACCATCTAGGCCAGGATCGTGCATCCGTGACCCCCGGCGCCCCGTATAGGTAAGAGAACGCCACGGGAGTCCTCATGAACGTCCGCCCCAACGCCACCCTGCGCCGGTGGTTCGACACCTCCACCACCGCGCCGGTCGACGACGCGAAAGGAGATCGGGTCGACTGGCTGCGCGCTTCGCCTTTCGTTGCAATGCACCTGGCATGCATCGGGGCGTTCTGGACGGGGGTCTCGCCGGTGGCGATCGGCGTTGCCGTGGCGCTCTATGCGGTCCGGATGTTTGCGCTGACGGCCTTCTACCACCGCTACTTCTCGCATCGCACGTTTCGCACCTCGCGCATGGTGCAATTCGTTTTCGCCTTGATTGGCGCAAGTTGCGTGCAGCGCGGGCCGCTCTGGTGGGCTGCCCATCACCGCCATCATCACCGTCATACGGACACCCAGCTCGATCCGCATTCACCGGCGGTCCACGGCTTTCTCTGGAGTCATGTCGGCTGGTTCCTCACGCCGAATGGCTTCCGCACCGAGATCGCACGGGTACCTGACCTGGCGAAATACCCGGAACTCCGCTGGCTGGATCGCTACGACACGGCGATACCCGTGCTCCTGGCCATCGCCCTGTTTGGCCTCGGCAAGGTGTTGCAGCATGTCGCACCGGGCCTGGGCACCACGGGCTGGCAGATGCTGGTGTGGGGCTTCTTCATCTCCACCACCGTGTTGTTCCACGCGACGGTGACGATCAACTCGCTGGCCCATCGCTTCGGCCGCCGTCGTTTCGATACCGATGACGACAGCCGCAACAACATCTGGCTGGCCTTGCTCACGTTTGGTGAGGGCTGGCACAACAATCACCACTTCTTTCCTGGCACGGTGCGTCAGGGCTTTCGCTGGTGGGAGATCGACATGACGTACTACGGCCTTCGCGTGATGTCGTGGCTGGGCCTGGTGCACGACCTCAAGCCGATTCCGGCCTGGGTCGCGGCGAAGGCGAGGCGCTGAGCATGCGCGTCGCCGTCATCGGTTCAGGGATTGCCGGGCTCGCATCGGCTCGTCTGCTGTCGCGCAAGCACGCGGTGACCCTGTTCGAGACCAATGCTTATCCCGGCGGCCACACGCACACGCATGCCATCCATATGGATGGTCGCGACTACACGGTGGATACCGGCTTCATCGTCCACAACCGTGCGCACTACCCGTTGCTGTCAGCCTTGTTCGACGAACTCGGCGTGGAGACGCAACCCACGACCATGAGCTTCTCGGTTCGCAACCAGGCAACTGGCCTCGAGTACAACGCAGCGAACCTGGACACCCTTTTCTGCCAGCGCCGGAATCTGTTGTCGCCGCGCTTCCTGGGGATGATTCGCGACCTGATGCGCTTCTACCGTGAGGCTCCGGCTTTGCTCGAAGAGTCCGGCGAAGGTCCGACCCTGGGCGAATACCTCGAACGTGGTGGCTACGGCGCGGCATTCCGCGACGAACACCTCGTGCCGATGGCCTCGGCGCTGTGGTCGTCACCCTCGGCGGCGGTGCTCGGCTTTCCCGCGCATTACCTCGTGCAGTTCATGGCCAATCACCAGATGCTCAGCCTGTCGGGGCGACCGGAATGGCGCGTGGTGACAGGCGGATCGCGCCGCTACGTGGACGCGATGCGCGCGCGGTGGTCGGTGGACGAACGCCTGAATACGCCGGTCCTGGCCGTAAGGCGCGGTGACGATGCCGTGGACCTGGTCACGCCCGCTGGCACCCAGTCCTTCGACGAAGTAGTGCTGGCTTGCCACAGCAACCAGGCCCTGGCCCTGCTGGCCGACGCCGACGATACCGAACGCTCGATCCTCGGCGCGATGACCTATCAGGCCAACGACACCGTGCTGCACACCGATGCCTCGCTGCTGCCGCGTTCGCGCAAGGCCTGGGCGGCGTGGAATGCATTCATCCCCGCCGATCCGGGCGACGCCTGCACGGTGAGCTATTGCATGAACCTGCTGCAGGGTTTCAGCTCGCCCGAGCCCTTCGTCGTCACCCTCAACCGCAGCAACGCGATCGATCCGAAGCGGATCCTTCGTCGCATGAGCTACGAACATCCGGTTTACACGCATGCGTCGGTCGCGGCACAAACGCGCAAGGCGGAGATCCAGGGCCGTCGCCGCGTGTGGTTCGCCGGCGCGTACTGGGGGTGGGGTTTCCACGAGGACGGTATCCGTAGCGCGGTGGAGCTGGCGCACGACTTCGAGCGCGTGGCCATGACGCGGGAGAGTACGCCGGCATGAGCGAACGCTTCGCCAGCGCAGTCTACGAAGGGGTGGTGACGCATCATCGCCATGCGCCGCACGATCACGCTTTCAGCTACCGCATGGCTCAGATGTACCTGGATCTGGATGAGGTCGAAAAGGTGTTCGCCGGTCGCTGGCTCTGGTCGGCCGGAAGCCGCAATCTCGCCGAGTTCCGTCGTTCCGATTACCTGGGTGCCCCGGACCAGCCGCTGGCCGAAGCCGTGCGCGAGCGGGCGGAGACCGCGCTGGGTTATCGCCCGGCCGGCCCGGTGCGTGTGCTTACGCATCTGCGTTACGGCGGCATCGTGTTCAACCCGGTGACGTTCTACTACTGCTACGAAACGGACGGCGTCACTCTCGATTGCGTCGTCGCCGAGATTACCAATACACCCTGGCGGGAACGTCACAGCTACGTGCTTCGCGTGGATGACAACGCGCAAGGACATGTCATCGACGCGTCTTTCCCCAAGGTTTTTCACGTGTCGCCCTTCATGCCGATGGAGCGCGAGTACCGCTGGCGCTTCACATGCCCGGGCGAGCAGCTTCGCGTGCACATGGACGTATTGCGCGACGGCGTTCGCGAGTTCGACGCGCACCTGTCGCTGCAGCGTCGCGAACTCACCAGCGCTTCGCTGTCGCGCGTGCTCTGGCGCTACCCCTTGATGACGGCCAAGGTCGTTGGCGCGATTCACTTCGAAGCGCTGCGTCTTTGGCTCAAGCGCAATCCCATTCACGATCACCCTGCGAGAAGCCCATGAATGCCATCGTCAGCCAAGAAGGTGCCGCGCCGGCCTCGCGCGGGTTACGGTTCCTGCGACGCCTGTTGCTGGCGCGGATGGATGGCATGCGTCATGGCCGCCTGGTCATCGACGACCCGCTGGGGCGCGTGGAGCTGGGCCAGTCGATCGAAACGCATCCGGATCTCGTCGTCCACGTCCAGGTCGATGATCTCGCCTTCTACCGTGCCGTTGCCGCCAACGGCAGCGTCGGTGCCGGCGAAGCCTTCATGGATGGACTATGGCGCTGTGACGATCTGGTCGGCCTGATTCGCCTGCTGGTGCGCAATCGCGACCGGCTGGACAGCATGGAGTCGGGGCTGGCACGTCTGGGCGGCCTTGCCATGAAGGGCTGGCATGCCCTGCGGCGAAATACACGCGAAGGCAGTCGTCGCAATATTTCCGCCCACTACGATCTCGGCAACGATTTCTTCGGACTGTTTCTCTCGTCGGACCTGATGTACTCATCGGCGCTGTGGGAAGGCGACACGGACACCCTGGAGGTGGCCTCGGCACGCAAGCTCGATCGTGTCTGCCAGTGGCTCGACCTGAAACCGGGCGACCGCGTGATCGAGATCGGCACGGGGTGGGGCGGTTTCGCCGTGCATGCAGCGCGTCATTACGGCTGCCATGTGACGACGACCACGATTTCGCGCGAGCAGCATGCGCTAGCAGCCGCGCGGGTGGAGGAAGCGGGCCTGGGAGACCGAGTGACGCTGCTGCTGGAGGACTATCGCGACCTGACCGGCACCTACGACAAGCTGGTATCGATCGAGATGATCGAGGCCATCGGTGCCCGTTACCTCGACACCTATTTCGCCAGGCTCGGCCATCTGCTGCGGCCGGGCGGTCGCGCCCTTGTGCAGGCGATCACGATCGAAGACCACCGGTACGCACAGGCACTCGCCTCTGTGGACTTCATCAAGCGCCACGTTTTTCCGGGCAGCTTCATCCCATCGATCCACGCGATGCTGGCGGCCAAGACGCGCGTGACCGATCTGGCGCTGGTTCGCCTGGAGGACTTCGGCCTCTCATACGCGCGAACGCTCGAGGCATGGCGAGAGCGTTTTCTCGCGAGTCTCGGGCAGGTACGCGGGCAGGGCTTCGATGAACGCTTCATCCGATCGTGGGAGTTTTACCTTGCCTATTGCGAGGGCGGCTTCCGCGAGCGTTCGATCGGTGTGTCGCACCTGCTGATGGAGAAGCCGCTGCACGGGAGTATGCCGGGATGATGGTGTGGGCTAGCCTCATCGGCTATCAGGTCGTCTGGTTTATCGCGGTGATCTTCGCCGGGCGCGGTGAACCGTGGCCGGGGGTATTGGCTGCACTGGTGTTCGTCGGCTGGCAACTCGCTGTGTCGCGGCATCGCCGTGCGGACCTGCAGGTACTGGCGATCGCGGTGCTTTGTGGTGTCGTGGTCGACGGACTCGTGCGTGGCCTGCACCTGGCCGATTACGCCGCTGACGCTCCCGCGTGGCCAGCCAGCGGCGCGCCCCTGTGGATTCTCGGCCTCTGGGCCTGTTTCTCGATGACGCTGGGCGGCCCTTTGCGCGCGCTCGGCACGCGGCCGATCCTCGCCGTGGTGCTGGGTGGCATCGGCGGACCACTGGCCTATGCGGGCGCCGCGCGCGGCTGGGATGCGCTGGTCGTCCACGCACCGGCATGGCAGGCGTTCGCCGTACTAGCCATCGGCTGGGCGTTAGCGATGCCCTTGCTGGCCACCCTGACACACCGCTGGACCATGAGGAGGACTCCCGCATGAGCACGACCAACACCTTGCTGGTGATCTGGCTCGCTGCCGCATGGTTGATGACGGCGGGGTGGGCGTGGCAACGCCGCAAGGCCAATGCAGGCATCGTCGATGTGCTCTGGTCGACCGGTGTAGGTGGCGCCGCGGTGCTGGCGGCGCTGATCGGTTCGGGCGCGCCGGTGAACCGGCTCGTGATGGCGATCCTCGGTGGCCTTTGGGGTGTTCGTCTCGCGTTGCACCTGTGGCGCCGTGTGGCCGGCGAAGCGGAAGACGGCCGTTACCGTGCGCTCCGCGAGCACTGGAACGGCAGCCAGATGAAGTTCTTTGGTTTCTTCCAGTTCCAGGCTTTCCTCGTCGGCGGTTTCGCCGTGCCTTTTCTGGCGGTGGCTGCGAACCCGTCGGTTTCGTACCCCGCCATCCTGGCGGCCGTGGTGGTGTGGCTGGTCAGCGTTGGCGGTGAATCGCTGGCGGACCGGCAGCTCGCCACGTTTCGCGCCGATCCGTCCAACCACGGCAAGACCTGCCGCGCCGGCCTGTGGCGCTATTCGCGGCATCCGAACTATTTCTTCGAGTGGGTGCACTGGTTTGCCTATGTGCTGCTGGCCATCGGTTCGCCGTTGTGGTGGCTGGCCTGGAGCGGTCCGGTGGTGATGTTCCTGTTCCTGCGCTTCGTCAGCGGCGTGCCGTACACCGAGACTCAGGCGCTGCGAACGCGTGGCGAGGCCTACCGTCGCTACCAGCGCGACACACCGATGTTCTTCCCGTGGTTTCCGAAACATGAGAGCGATAACGCATGAATACCGTCGTGAGTGCTTCCGCCCCGTACGCCCGTGAGGACCGTGCCGCTCCCGGCCTTCTCGGTCTTGCCGAACGTGGCCTGGTTCCCGACGCGCTGCTGCGCGCCGGCATACGCCGCCTGTGTGCGAAACGACTGGCGGAGGAGGGCGCGGGTGGCCTCGAGGCCGTCGCCGCTCGTTTCCAGCAACGGATTGAAGGCCTGAAGCACAGCGAGGTGGCCATCCACACCGATGCAGCGAACGGCCAGCACTACGAGCTGCCTTCGCGCTTCTTTGAACTGTGCCTGGGGCCTCGCCTGAAGTACTCGGGGTGTTATTACCCGACCGGCACCGAGTCACTGGCCGATGCGGAGGAGGCCATGCTTTCGCTGTATGCGGAACGCGCCGAACTGGCCGACGACCAGTCGATCCTCGAACTCGGTTGTGGCTGGGGCTCCCTCACCCTGTGGATGGCCCAGCGTTACCCGCGTTCCCGTATCACCGCCGTGTCGAATTCGGCCAGCCAGCGCCGGCACATCGAAGCCAATTGCGCGTCCCGCGGTATTCACAACGTCAACGTGATCACCGCGGACGCCAACACCCTTGAACTGGGCGAGACTCAGTTTGATCGCTGCGTGTCGGTGGAAATGTTCGAGCACATGCGCAACTACGAAACGCTGCTGTCGCGGATTGCGCGGTGGCTGCGGCCGGGCGGCAAGCTCTTCGTGCATATCTTCGCGCATAAGACCCTGATGTACCCCTTCGAGACCGAAGGCAGCGACGACTGGATGGGCAGGCATTTCTTCACCGGGGGCCTGATGCCTGCGTCAGACACGCTGCTGTGGTTCCAGAAGGACCTGGGCATCGAGCGCCGCTGGCATGTGGACGGCACGCACTACCAGCGCACGGCCGATCACTGGCTGGCCAACCAGGACATGGCGCGTGAAGAGATCATGAAAGTGTTGCAAGGCACCTACGGCGAGGCAGCCGGCCTGTGGTTCCAACGCTGGCGGATGTTCTGGATGGCCTGTGCCGAGCTGTTCGGGTACGCGAACGGGCAGGAGTGGCTGGTCGCCCACTACCGGTTCGCAAAACCGTCCTAGGCGGTCAGAAACGTCCAATCCGGCCAGCTTTGCCTGCGGGTAATGTCACCTGTTCCGGGCTGTCGCCTTGGAAACGGCCGCCGGCGGTCGCACGATGTGTGGCTTGCACCGTATTCGCATGAAGGAGAGTGCCATGTCCTCCCGTCCCGTTCGTATCCCAGGGCCCGACCATCCGATCACCGTGACTCCGTCGGGGGGCCGCGTGGTCGTGCGCGATGGCGACCGCGTGATCGCCGACACCCGTAACGCCTTGACCCTGCAGGAGTCCACGTATCCCGCAGTGTTCTACATCCCGCGCGCCGATGCCGATATGGCCGCGCTGACGAAGACCGAGCACCACTCTTACTGCCCGTACAAGGGCGAGGCGTCCTACTTCAGTCTTCCCGGTAACGCCGAGAAGGCGATCAACGCCATATGGACCTACGAGACGCCTTACGACGCCGTGGCGCCGATTCGCGAGCATCTCGCCTTTTACGCCGATCGCGTCAGCATCGAGCACACGCCGGGCTGATCGGCCAGCGCAGGGAACCTGAATCATGCAAGCCTTCGTCGATACCCACTGGGCCCCCGGCGCCGCCGCCCTTCGCTCCGGCGAAGACGCGGCGGCCATCCGATGTCATGCCGAGCCGTCGCTCCTGGCACGGTACAACGCGGTTCGTGCGCGTACTGAAGCGCTGATCGCCGGCCTGGACGCCGAAGACATGGTCGTCCAGTCCATGCCTGATGCCAGTCCCGCGAAATGGCATCTCGCACACACCACCTGGTTCTTCGAGACGTTCGTGCTGGGGCCTAACGTGACGGGTTACCAGGTCTTCGACGCCGATTTCGGCTACCTCTTCAATTCGTACTACGAGGCCGTCGGTCCGCGGCATCCACGCCCGCTTCGGGGCCTTTTGACACGTCCGTCGGTCGCGCAGGTGGTCGCCTATCGCCACCATGTGGACTCGCACATGCGGGCCTTCCTTGGTGAGGCGCCTTCCGCGGAGCTGGAGGCCCTTCTGCTTCTGGGCTTCGCCCACGAGGAGCAGCACCAGGAACTGCTGGTGATGGACGTGCAGCACCTGTTCGCGCAGTCGCCGCTGAAGCCCGCACTGGATCCCGCATGGCCCTCGCAGACCCCTGGCCCGAGCGGACGCTTCCGCCGCGTCGGCGGCGGCCCGGTGAGCGTTGGGGCCGTGAATGAGCGCTTCGCCTTCGATAATGAGGGCCCGCGTCACACGGTGTGGCTGGAACCGTTCGAAATCGCCGACCGACTGGTGACCAACGGACAGTGGCTGGCCTTCATGGCATTGGGCGGATATCGCCGCGCTGACCTGTGGCTCTCCGACGGCTGGGCGCAGCGTCAGGCGGAAGACTGGGACGCGCCCCTCTACTGGCGGCGCGACGGCGATGTCTGGTCGCACATGACACCGGGCGGTTGGCGGCCAGTGGATCCGGACGCCGCGGTGACCCATATCAGCTACTACGAAGCCGAGGCCTTCGCACGCTGGGCCGGTGCGCGTCTGCCGACCGAGGCGGAGTGGGAGCATGCCGCGCGCAACCATGCCGAACTGGAACAGGTCGCCGACGTCGCCTGGCAATGGACGGCGAGCGCGTATTCGCCGTATCCCGGCTTTCGGGCGACGGACGATGCCGTGGGCGAATACAACGGCAAGTTCATGAGCGGACAGATGGTGTTGCGCGGCGGTGCGAGCGTGACGCCGCCGGATCACGTCCGTGTTTCGTACCGCAACTTCTACCGACCGGGTCAGCGCTGGATGTTCTCCGGCCTGCGCCTGGCGCGCGATGTGGGTAGTTCGCCCGACGACGACCGGCTGACCTTCCTGCGTGACACGCTGGCCGGTCTCTCCGCTTCGCCGAAAGCCTTCTCGCCGAAGTACTTCTACGACGCTGCCGGATCGGCCTTGTTCGAAGCGATCTGCGTGACGCCGGAGTATTACCCCACGCGTACGGAAACGGCGCTGTTGCACGATATCGCGCCGGCGCTGGCGGCGACCATTCCGGACGGCGCCGTGCTGCTCGAACTGGGCAGTGGCGCGAGCGACAAGACGCGCGTCCTCCTCGACGCGGCGCCGCAGATCTCCGCGTACGTGCCGGTGGATATCAGCATCGACGCTCTCAACGGTGCGGTGGAGCGCTTGCGTTCGGCGTATCCCTTGCTCGAGGTGTATCCGGTCGTCGGGGACTTCACCCAGGCGATCGCCGTGCCCGAGGCGGTGGCCGGACGGCAGATCGTGGCGTTCTTCCCGGGCTCGACCATCGGCAACTTCGTGCCGGAGGAAGCGATCGAGCTATTGCGGTCGGTCCGTGAGCGGCTCGGCACCGGTGCCCATTTCATCGTCGGAGCCGACCAGGTCAAGTCGGTCGACACGCTGATCGCGGCGTATGACGACGCCAAGGGTGTCACCGCTGCCTTCAATCGCAACGTGCTGGTGCGCGTCAACCGCGAGCTTGGTGCCGACTTCGACCCACAGGCTTTCGAGCACCGCGCGGTCTGGAACGCCGAGCTGGAGCGCATCGAGATGCATCTGGTGAGCCGCGTGTCGCAGGAGGTGACGGTGGCTGGTCGATCCTTCAGCTTCGCCGCGGGCGAGTCCATTCACACGGAGAACTCGCACAAGTTCACGCCGGCTTCGTTCGCACGGTTGGCTGAGGCGGGGGGCTGGCAGGTTGATCGGGAATGGATATCGCCGGACCCGGCGTTCGGCGTTTTCGCGCTGGTTGTCCGCTAACGTTCCGTGTGATCTCTGTGGGAGCCGCTTCAGCGGCGATTGGGTGCTGGCCTCAACCTGGCCCGCTGCCGCGGAATCGCCGATGAATCGGCTCCCACAGTCGCTTAGCGGACTTCGTCTACGGTCATGTAGCCGGCGTCGCTGACGCTGACCACGGCGCGGCGATGGGCCTGGATGCTGATGGCATCTTCGGTCGACGCGCCGATGACCCGGGCAGTGGCTTCAACGCCCACCGGGTTGTTGCCGCGGCGCTTCTGCTTTCCGGAGAAGCGGGCATGGTTGTATCCCGACCATGCTGAAAAGATCACTGCACAGAGAATGGCGGCAAGCAGGATGACGTTGATGTCGCCGCCTTGTCGCGCCGGTTCCAGTACGTGCAGCTGCAACCAGGCATTGCGCAGGCCGAAGGCCCAGGCGCCCAGGGTGATCAAGGGCAGCCAGAGAAACGCCCAGAACAGCCAGGCGACGACGGTGGCCACGCCGAACATGGCTTTCTGCACTGACGACTGGCGCTCGGGGCGCTGGATCATGATGGCATCGGCTTTCATCGCAGTCCCCGGTCCGGGCTGACCCATACCGCACGTGTGCCCTTGCGCTTCATCAGCGCCTTGGGCATCGCCACGATCGAGGTGGTCGTATTGAGTATCCAGTACACCAGCGGGTACCAGATCATCCAGTAGTAATTCCGGCCGATGCGCGTTTCGTAGCGACGGTCGACCAGGAGGCTGATCAGGAACTGGAGCAGACAGATCGCGCCCAGCACCACGCCGTGCCACTGGGGCAGCAGCGTTTCGATATACAGCGAGCGCGGCAGGTCGACGAAGTGCCCGAGCGCCCAGAGGGAAACGATGATCGCCATGGTGTACGACCACACCAGGCTCATCACGTATTCGATGGCCACCGGCCACATGCGGCGCTGGCGCCATGCGAACAGTTGCTTTGTATAGCGCAGCAGAACCTCGGAGCCGCCCTGGGCCCAGCGCAGGCGCTGCTTCCACAGCCCGCGCAGCGTTTCGGGCATGAGGATCCAGCACAGTGCGTTCGGTTCGTAGCGGATCTCCCAGTGGCGCATCTGCAGACGCCAGCTGATGTCGATGTCCTCGGTAACCATGTCGGTGTTCCAGTATCCGACGTCGTGCAGCGCGCTCTTGCGGAAACCGGCGATCACGCCGGAGACGGTGAAAATGCGGCCGTACACGCGCTGGGCGCGCTTGATCAGGCCGATGATGGACGAGAATTCGCCAACCTGCAGCTTGCCCAGCAACGTGGACCGGTTACGAATGCGCGGGTTGCCGGTGACCGCGGCCACGCGCGGGCTTTCCAGCATGTGCGAAAGCAGCCAGTGCGTCGCATAGTCGTCGAGCAGTGCATCACCGTCGACGCAGACCAGAAAGTCGGCGTTGGACGCCAGTGCGGCGGCACGCAGGCCCATGGCCTTGCCCTGGTTGCTCGACATGTGAATCACCCGGAGCTTCGGGTACTGGTCGAGCAACTGGTCGAGCTGGGCGCCGGTATCGTCGGTGGAGCCATCATTGATCGCGATGATCTCGAAGTTCGGATACTGCTGAGACGCCAGGTGCGCGATCGTCTCGCGAACCTGCTCGCCTTCGTTGTGGCAGGGCACGATGAGGGTGACCATCGGGTACGACGACAGCTCGGGCGGTTTCACGCGAACGGGTTCGTTGCGCTCCCAGCGCATGAAATAGATCACGCCGCCCGTCATCCAGAAGAGTGACATCACCAGCGGATAGAAGAACGCAAATTCCAGCAGTGCGTGGAGAATCCCGCCACTCATCGGATGGGCTCCGGATAGGGGTAATCGGACGCTGAAATGAAGGGGCGGATGGTTTCAAGATCCGGATGGTCGTGCAGGAAGTCGTCCGGGTAGTAGCCGATGTGCCATGCGCCCGCAGCCTGCATCGTGCGCATGCGCAATGCGAGGTCGCGGTCTTCAATCGGCTTATGGGTGCGCCAGTCCTGCGTCGCGAACTCGAACAGCGTGCGTTCGAAGCCGTTCGGCACCGCCGCGACCTGTGCCGCCAGATGCTTGTACCAGCCCATACGATCCGATTGCTGGTCCAGCTGCGGCATCGCCATCACGGCGGTCATGTCGTACGCCTTGAGGAACGCCGGCAGGCTCTGAGCCGTCCAGCCTTCGGCATTGGGCTGCAGGATGGGCAGGGCGTACAGGTTGCGCGCCGTGCGCAGCTGCGGACGCCACTTCTGCATCCGCTGCGATAGCTCCAGTGTGAAGTCGATCAGGGCCTGGGTATTCTGAGCCGGCGTGTTCTTCGCCCAGGGTCCGAGGTTATCGGTGTCGCGGATGTACGCATCGTCGGAGAACAGCACGCCGGCGGTATCGGCGTGCATGGCGAGATCCTCGTAGACGTCGCCGATCATGGCGCGCACCTTCGGATCGTACGGCGCCAGTCGAAAGTGATCGCCGCCGGGCTTGGGTTCGCCGGCGAGCGAGGGCAGGTTCTTGCCGTCCGGGAAGCGGAACGCGAGAACCGGCATCCATGCATAAACGCGCACGCCGGCGCGGGTGCGCAACTGCCACGACACCCGTGAAAACAGGTCGGCGCGCATCGGCAAATGACGGTTCGGGAAGTACACCGCGTCGGCGACACCGTCGCCGTCAGGATCCGCATAGGCCTGCAACCAAACCTGGCTGGGATGCAAGCGCTTGATGCGATCGAGCAGCTTCGACAGGTTGCGATCCTGCTGGGCCGGGTCGCGATCGTAGACGTAGTCCAGATCCACCTGCACGGCGCGCGTGGGCTCGATGCGATCCAGATGGCGCATGAGCCAGCCGAGGCGGTTTGCGGTGATATTGCCGCTGACCAGCAGGCGCGGGATCGTCTTGCCGACCTCGAGCGTGGGCAGGCGATCACCCAGGCTGAAGGTCACCGGCATGCCATGCTCGGCGGCGACCTCACGGCCCACCCGCGTATAGGCACCGTAAGGCCACGCCACCGCGCGCGGACGGACGCCCGTGTGCTCGGCGATCTCGTCGGCGCTGTGCTGCAGGTCGGCGCCAACTCGCGCACGATACTGCGCCTCGTCTTCATAGACGTGCGCCTTGTCGTCGTAACGCAGGGATGCGGCCGCCGGTAGCAGGTTGCCCTGCGGATTGCCGTTGGTGCCTTCATGCATGCCCCAGGAGTGCGAGGCGAATTCCACCAGGCCGCTCTTGTGCATCTCGGTCACCTGGTCCCAGGTGAGGAAGCAGTCGCGATCGCAATCGGAGCCGTTGTACGGCATGCGCTTGCCAGCGGGCAGATCGATCCACGAGCCGACGATCGCCGCCACGGCGGGATAGTTGTAGGCGCGCAGTAGCGGATAGGCGCGCGTGTAAAAGCTCTCCAGACCGTCGTCAAAGGTGAGCAACACGGCATTCGGTGGCAGCGCGGCGCCGCCATGGCTCGCGTCGACGACCTGTTGCAGGCTGACGATGTTGTAGCCATTGGCCTTGAGCCAGTCGAAGTGCGACAGCAGGTGATCGGTACTGGTGGCATCGGGATCACGATCCGCCTGGAGGCCGACATCGTCGCGCACGTCGTGATAAGCGAGCACGATGAGCGAAGGCCGTGCCGGGGCGACGGTCTGTGCGAAGGTGGGGAGCGCGAGCCCGAGCAGGGCTAGCAGGAACAACAGCGAACGCATGACTCTCATTCTCCCCAGTGCAGGGTCAGGTCGAGGACAACGCGATGTTCGCGGCGCCCGTCGTAGGGTTGGTTGTGCCAGCCGATGCCCCAGCCCAGGCGGATGCCCGCCCGGGGCTGGAAGACCTGGCCGTAGCGCACGCTGGCCATCCAGTCGCTGGCATAGCCTTGTTCGTTGTATTCGCCGACGGCGACGTCGATACGCTGAGTGACCTGGCGCTCGTAGAACTGCCCGAGCAGGTTTTCCAGGCGACCGGTCAGCGCATAGCTGTTGTCGCGGCGCGGGTTGAAGTAGGGACGGTCGGTCTGTGTGTTCATTGAACCGCCGACTTCGACGCCACCGTCGAGCGCGAGGTTGGGAGCGGTGTAAACGCGCTGGGTGAAGGCAGCAAGCCAGCTCGTGCGCTTGTTGCCGTCGCTGAAGTTGTCGCGGGCAAGGCCAAGGCGGGCCTGGGTCAGTTCACTGGCCCGCCAGGTCACGGCCGTTTCCAGGGTTTTCGCCGAGATACCGTAATACTGGGCACGTAGCGGGGTGTCTTCGCCAGCGGTGCTGAAATCGGCGGCGATCGCCCAGTGGTCGTTGAGCGACCAGTTGACGCCCGCTTCCAGCGCGGTCTTGCCAACGTATCGGTCCGCCGCGGGCAGCGCCTGCACATAAGCTTCGAGTCCACGCGCGTAGCCGCGAATGCCGAGGCCGAACCGTGTACGGCGGACGTCTCCTTCCGGCAGGTCCGCCGTCGAATAACGGCCCAGTGCAACGACCCGCCAGTGGTCGTCGATCAGCGGGCTTTCTATCGTCGCCACGGTGGCGCTGTCGCGGTCGCCGTAGTCGGGGCTCGAACCCTTGCCGTTTTCCTGGCTGATATCGAACTGCCAGCCGCGCTCGCGATCCCATGATTGCACCGCGCGGTCGACGCGCTCCGTGCGGTTCCCGAGCACCTGCGCCTGGGCGAGGTCGTCATCGATGCCTTCGTACTCACGCAGAGCGCGCTTGGTGTCGGCCGCATCGAGGTAGGAATCGACGTCTCGCGGATTGAGCGTGTCGGCGATCGCAAGATCGTCCTGCGCGCGGCGTGGCCAGCCTCGCGCCAGTTCCACCATGCCCAGCTGCCGGCGGAGTTCCGAATTGGCCGGTGCTTCGCGCGTCAGCGGCACGATGCGGCCATACGCGTCGGCCTGTATGTCCACGATGCTGCGCGCCGAGACGGCAGCGGAGTCGGCATCGAGCTTGCGCGGGTTCTGGATGGGCAGGCGGATGCCGGGCACGCGGACCCACGGCTGCTCTTTTGCTGCGAGGCCGTCGATCGTGGCGAGCGCCTTGCGGTCCTGTCCGGACTCCAGGTACGCGTACATCAGACCGATTCGCGGATCGATCTCGGCAGCGTCGTAAGGACCCGGCTCCTTCGCGATACTGTCTTCGTAAAGTTGTGCGGCTTCGGCAGGACGTCGCTTCGCAAGAAGCGCATCGGCAGCATTGCGCTCGGCATACGCCGGCAGGGTCACGCCCTGCTTGTGAAGGGCGTCGTAGCGCTGCACGGCTTCGTCCATCAGGCCAGCCTGGTCGAGGGCGACGATCAGATCGAACTGCTCGCGCAGACGCATGTCGGCGGGTAGCAGTGGATCGTCGGCGAGGCGCCGTGCATCGACAACGGCGCGATCGGCTTCCGCGTAAGGCGCGCGTGGATCGGCGGGTTCGCCCATGGCCCAGCGGGTTTCGCGCGCGACATGGTCGGCATCGAGCCGTGCCTTGTCCGTCGGGCTTTGCGGCGGCTGGAGCGTCGATGCCAGTTCCCTGGCGCGCGTGGTGCCTCCGAGTTCCGTCAACAATGTGACGTTGAGCGCTTGTGCTTCGCGGTCGTCCGGCCAGCGTGCGAGAAGCGCCTGACAGTGCGCCAGTGCATCCAGGCGGTGCCCGTCACTACGCTCCTGACGTACCCTGGCCATGAGTGCATCGCGCTCCGGAGGCGCCGCTGCCCAGGCCGCAGGCCCATGAAGGGCCAGAAGCAGCGCCAGGCAAAGCCTTGCGCGTGGCGGTCGCATGCCGCGCTGAAAAATCGTCAAAGGTGTTCCCATGCCCACAACATGACCTGTATCGATCGCGCCGGATGTCCATTCCCGGCAACGAAGTTGAAAAAGCGTGCCACGGTAAAGGCAAGCACCGTGCCACTTGTGTCGCCTTGACACATTCACGCACGTCGGCGTGTTTCCGCGTTCAGGCTGACAACGTTATTGGCGGTTGCATCGGACTCCGTCACACCGATATGGCCGTCATCGTCGACGCTTAATACGGCGCGACGGCTGTCCTGGATGCAACGCGCTTGAGCGGTCGTCGCGCCAAGAGACTCCGCGGCGTCGGGAAGGGGCACCGCGCCCGGCCTGCGACGGCGCTGGCGTTGGCCACGCTTGCGCCGGCCTTCGTAGAGTGACCAGGCAAGGAACACCAGCAGGCTCAGCGGAGCCAACCAGACGATATCGGCCAGTTCGTGGGTGCCGCTGAGAACCACTCCCGGAATCCAGCGTTCGACATGGACCGGCATGTTCAGCTGGCTGGCGAGCCGATGGAGGGCAGGCAGCCAGAGCAGACCCCAGAGCAGCCAGGCCAGCACGGTAAGGATGCCGTAGAGCACGCGCCTGGGCAGCGACTGCTTCTCGGGCTGGTCGATCAGGATGGTTTCGGCTTTCATGTGATTCCGCGGTCGGGACTGACCCACGTCGCGGCTTGCCCCTGACGGCGCATAGCCGCCCGGGGCAGCGCGACGATGGAGGTGGCGGTGTTCAGGAGCCAGTACGCCAAGGGGTACCAGATCATCCAGTAGTAGTTGCGGCCGATCTTCGTCTCGTAGCGACGGTCTACCAGCAGGCTGAGCATGAACTGGACCAGGCAGGTGATGCCGAGCACGACGCCATGCCACTGCGGGAAAAGCGATTCCACGTGAAAAGGCGGCGGGATCTCGGTCACCTTGCCTGCGGCCCACAGCACGATGATCGCGCCCATGACGTAGGACCAGACGAGGCTCAGCACGTACTCGATCGCGAGCGGCCACATGCGTCGATGACGCCAGCGCAAAAGATTGCGCGTGTAGCGCAGGATCACTTCGGAGCCGCCCTGAGCCCAGCGCAGCCGCTGCCGCCAGAGCCCGCGCAACGTCTCCGGCATGAGGATCCAGCACAGCGCATTCGGCTCGTAGCGCACTTCCCACGCGTTCATCTGCAGCCGCCAGCTGACGTCGATGTCTTCGGTCACCATGTCGGTATGCCAGTAGCCGACATCGTGCAGGGCGCTCCGGCGAAATGCGGCGATGACGCCCGAGACCGTGAAGATGCGTCCGTAGACACTCTGCGCGCGCTTGATCAGGCCGATGATCGAGGAGAACTCGCCCACCTGGAGCTTGCCGAGCAAGGTGGACCGGTTACGGATGCGCGGATTGCCCGTCACCGCGCCCACGCGCACGTTGCGCAGGAGCTGCCAGACCAGCCAGTGCGTGGCGTAGTCGTCGAGCAGGGCATCGCCGTCGACGCAGACGATGTATTCGCCATGCGTCGCCAGTGCGGCGGCGCGCAAGGCCATCGCCTTGCCCTGATTGGACTCCAGATGAAGCACGCGGAGCCGCGGCTGCTCGCGCATCAATGCATCGAGGATTGCCCCGGTGTCATCGCTGGAGCCGTCGTTCACCGCGATGATTTCGAAGTCCGGCCAGCGCTGGCTCGCCAGGTGCGCGATGGTTTCGCGCACCTGCTCGCCCTCGTTAAAGCAGGGCACGATGAGGGTGACAAAGGGATACGAGTCGAGCGCGGGCGGGTTTTCCCGATCGCCTCTACGGCGCTCGACGCGGAAGAAATAAACCAGGCCACCGCTCATCCAGAGTAGCGACATGATCCAGGGGTAGAAGAAGGCGTATTCGAGCAACGAATGCATCAGCGATGCATCCATGCTCATCCCGCAGTCCTGCTGATCGATATGCTCATAATCGGCAAGTTTGGCGATTTCGCGTTGACGTTCTGTGTAGGCCCCGCCGGGTTGGTTCAGATAACAAGCGCGTCCGAACGGGCCAGCTCGAAGCCCTCGTCGATCCATCCGGTGATGCCTCCGGCCATGATCTTCACGGGCAGCCCCAGGCGCGCGAGCTTGCTGGCCCCGCGCGCAGCGCCGTTGCAGTGCGGCCCGGCGCAATAGGTGACGAACAACGTCGATGCCGGCCACGCCGCCATGCGTGACGCGATGATCTTGCCGTGGGGCAGGTTGAGGGCACCGGGCACGTGGCCCTGCGCAAACAGCGTGGGGCTGCGCACGTCGAGCAGAACGAAGCCCGGATCGTCTTGGGCGAGCGCGTCGTGGGTATCCCAGCAGTCGGTTTCGAACGTGAACTCCGACTCGAAGTGAGCGAGGGCGACCTCGGAGGCGGCAGCGGGTATGCGGGTGACGGCGTTGGACATGGCAGCTCTCGTGGCAGTGGGCATGCCAGCCATTGTCCGCACGGTAGCGACGCGGCATAGTGGCGGCAACGCCATCATGCGATCAGATCATGCCAGGCTATCCCGCCCCTCCCAATACGCTCGTCGCAGCCTTGGTCTACGACGGGCTGTGCATGTTCGAGTTCGCCAGCGCGGCGGAGGTATTCGGCCTGGCGCGTCCGGAGTTGGGCGAGGACTGGTACCGCTTCGAGACCTGCGCGGCGGAGGCGAGCGCCATCCGCGGCCAGTACGGCACACAGATCCGGGCGGACGGGAACCTGGATCGCCTTGCCGAAGCAGGCACGATCATCGTGCCGGGCTGGAAGGGCATCGACCAGCCGGTACCTTGTTCCATCGTGGATGCGCTTCGTCATGCCCATGCGCGCGGTGCGCGCCTGCTGTCGATCTGCTCCGGATCCTTTGTCCTGGGAGCCACCGGGCTGCTGGATGGAAAACGGGCCACGACGCACTGGCGTTACGCGGAAGCGATGCGCAGCCGTTATCCGGCCATCGATGTCGATCCGGACGTGCTCTACGTCGATGAGGGCCAGCTGCTCACGTCGGCCGGCAGTGCAGCGGGACTGGACCTTTGCCTGCACCTGATCCGCCGTGACCGCGGACCCGCTATCGCCAATCATGTTGCGAGACGCCTGGTGATTCCGCCCCACCGGGATGGCGGGCAGGCCCAGTACGTCGAGCGCCCGGTGGCCGTGCGCGAGCGCGATCTCCTCGGGCCGGTGATGGATGCGATGCGCCGCCGGCTCGCCGACGACCTTCCTCTTGCCACGCTCGCGGCCATGGCGGCGATGAGCGAACGCTCCTTCATTCGCCGCTTCAAGGCCTCCACAGGAACCACGCCAGCGGACTGGCTGACGACGTTACGGGTGGATCGAGCGCGGGAGTTGCTCGAAGGCTCGACCCTGTCGATCGACCTCATCGCCGACCGGACCGGCCTTGGCACCGCAACCACGTTGCGACATCACTTCCGTCGCAAGCTGGGGACAAGTCCGGGTGTCTACCGGCAGCGGTTCAGCCGGTCATAGCGTCGAGCCGCTTGGCATAGGCTATTGCACCGATTCCCGGTGGCCCTGTGAGGCGCTATACAGGGCAGGTTGTCTCCTGATCCCGAGGTAGGCGGTGATGGTGGAAGCACAGGTATCGACTGCGCCGGTGTCCTCGACGGCACCTCTGCCACGTCTGGACTTCATCGATGCGCTGCGTGGCCTCGTCATCGCGCTGATGGTTCTGGACCACACGCGCGACTTCGTTAACCGGCAGGCCTTCCTGTTCGATCCGCTCGACCTGGACAAGACCTCGGTGGCGTTGTTCCTGACCCGTTGGGTCACCCACCTCTGCGCACCGACCTTCGTGCTGTTGTCCGGCGTTTCGATTTTCCTGCAGGCGCATCGTGGTAAGACCGGGTGGCCGCTTTCGCGATTCCTGCTGACGCGTGGCCTCTGGCTCATGTTTCTCGAAGTCACCGTGGTCGATCTCGGTTTCGACTTCCGGCCCGCTATCTTCCTGCAGGTTATCTACGCGATCGGCCTGAGCATGGTGCTGATGGCGGCCGCAGTGCAAATGCCTCGACGCGCGGTGCTGGGTCTGGGAATTCTTCTGGTCGCCGGACACAGTCTGTTCGATAGCGTGGACGCGGCTACGTTGGGTGCGTGGGGTTTGCCGTGGCATCTGCTCATGCAGCCCGGTCGCTTACCGTTCGGGTTCATCGCCTATCCGGTGCTGCCGTGGTTCGGGATCATGTGCGTGGGTTATGGCATGGGCGACATTTATCTCATGGAGCCAACGCGGCGGAGCCGCACGCTTGCATGGCTGTCCATCGGCGCGATTCTTCTGTTCTTCGTATTGCGTCTGCCGAACTTCTACGGCGACCCACGGCCCTGGACGGTTCCCGCCGACCCTTCGCTGACACCGTTAGCGATCATGTCCGTGGCGAAATATCCGCCGTCGCTGGACTACGTGCTGATCACGCTGGGTATTTCCACGCTGCTTGGCCTCGCCCTCGGCCGCGCGCCGGCGTGGCTGCTGAAGCCGTTCCTGGCCTTCGGTCGCACACCGATGCTTTCCTATCTGCTGCATCTGTACATCGCACATATGTTCGCGGTGATCATTGCGCAGTTCTACGGCGTACCCGCGATGCACTTCATCGGGACGCTGAGTGATCAGTCGCGGCTCCGTGCCGACGGGTGGGGTCTATCGCTTGCCGGCACGTACGGCGTGTGGTTGGCGGTACTTGCGGTGCTTTATCCCATTGCAAACCGGTACGCCCGGTACCGGGCCACGCATAAAAGCTGGTGGCTCAGCTACCTGTGAGGAACACACTTTTTATCGTCAGGTCAACTGCGCTTCAACAGCGGCTTTGTCGATGATCGACCAGACCTTGCAGACACGCCCCTGGTCGAATTCGTAGAACACATTTTCGGTGAAAGAAATCCGTCGGCCATTGACCGGTACGCCTAGGAACACGCCTATGGGTGTGCAATCGAAGGCGAGGCTTGCGGCGACGAGCGGCGGCTCGCATGCCAGCAATTGGATGTCGAATCGAAGATCGGGAATTTCCCGATAGTCGCGCTCTAACATGTCGCGGTAGCCCGTGAGGCCGATGGTCTTCCCGTTGTACTCGACGTCGTCACCCACGAAGTCGCCCAGGTTCGTCCAGTCTTGCGCGTTCAGGCAAGCGATGTAAGCGCGATACAGGTCTGCAAGGTCTGTGCTCATGCGTCGATGCTATTACAACGCAGCTACCACCGCCGGGAACACCGACTCATAGGCCTCGCCATAGGTCATCGGCGTTCCGGAATTGCGGCCGCCCTGGACGCCGCGCTGCAGCGCGACGCGTGTGTAGTACTCCCACAGGTGTTCCTGGCCCTGCATGCATTCGATGGCAGCACGCTTCTTGTCCCATGCATCGGTGATGTTGAGGATGGTGTCGGGCTTCCAGTCGCACTGCTCGGGCTGGTGTGGTTCGAAGAGGTAAACCTGGGGTGCGCCGATCACGGGCGTTTCAGGATCATGGCCATGCGCCTGGGCGACGATGCGCGCCTCCTGGGCGAACGCGCTCACCGCGACATGGTCGGCGTTGTAGGGGTCCTTGCGCGAATGCGTCATCACCCAGCTGGGTCGGACGGCGCGGTAGAGGTCGGCGAGCCGGAACAGCGAATCGTTGTCCAGCGTGATGGGATAGTCGCCAAGATTCCAGAACTGGATGTCGGCGACACCGAGGTGTTTCGCGGCGTTCTCGGCTTCCACCTGACGCTCCGCTTTCACCCGGTCCAGCGTCATGCCGGGCTTGCGCCAGAGCTTGGCGGATTCGCCGCGCTCACCGTAGGACAGGCAGACAACGGTAATGTCCCAGCCTGCCGCAGCGTGCAGGGCGATCGCGCCACCGGCGCGCCAGACGAAGTCGGCCGAGTGTGCGCTGACGACCAGGGCGGTTTTCTTGCTCATGAGGGTGTCCATGCGTAGGGAAGGGGATCAGTCGCCGCCGGCGGTCTTGTCGAAGCCAAGCATGTAGCCCAGGTCCATCTTCAGGCTGACGCCATAGACGAACATGTTCTTCGGGAAGATGGCGGTATTGGTGATGCTCGAGTTGTCGGGGTGCACGATGTACTGCAGGCTCGGCATGACTTCGAGACCGCGCGCCAGGCGCAAGCCGTAGGTCAGCTCGTAAGCCGTCTGGTGCGCGGCATTGGTTCCGTGGCCGCCGGCTTTCTTGCGCGCATCGCGGAGGAATTCGCGCTCGCGCGGGGTCAGCTCGAACTCGGAGATGGAGAAGTTGAACGTGTCAGTCGGGCGACTGGCGAACGGTGCCGTCCATACGAAGCCCGCATAGACCTGCTGTCGCATGATCTCCGCTTCATCCAGCTGCTGCACGATGCCGCCGAAAACGTTGAAGCTCTGCGTGCTGGCATCGTTCGGCCGCCAGATGACACGGTCGCCCATGATGTACACGCCGTCACGGCTGCTGTTGATCGTGCGTGCCGTACCACCGAACAGTGCCTTCGAACGGCCCGCCGTGTTGAAGTACGGATCCGTCAGGGGTGCCGTGCTCACGAACGCACCGACCTTCAGCTCAAACGGGAAGCGTGTGGTCGTCGGATCGGTTTTCTGCCAGGCCCATTCCACAGGGACTGTGACGCCGGTGGCGCTGCCGACCGAGAAATCCAGGCCGTTGCTTGCCGATGTCGTGGGATTGACCTCGAAGACGCCGGTTTCGATGTACGTGTGCGGCGTGGGACGTGCCTTGATGTTCAGGCCCCACGTCGCCGACGGAAGCAGGCTGAAGCCGGCCTCGGACACCAGGATGCGCGGCTCGCCGCAGGTGTCGGCTGACTCGAACTGGCAGTTGGTGACGAGGTGCCCGTAATAGGTCGTCGTACCCAGGCGGCCGGCCGTGATGTCGAGCTTGTCGTCGAGCAGCTTCTGCTCATACGCGAACAGGCCAAGATGCCAGCGATAGAACTCGTTTTTGTAGATGTACTGCTGCTTGGTGAACGTGCCGGTCACGTACTTGTTGAGGCTCTCGCCGTAGTCGCGGTACACGGTGAAGTGGAACGATCCCCCACTCAGCCCGATCATCTTGTCCAGGTCGAAATCGGCGCCGATGTTGAACTGGCCGACGTTACTGTGGCCCTGGTAGATGCCGCCCGTGGTGTTGTTGGCGTACTGGTCGATGAGGGCGCTACGCAGCTTGATGCCCTTGTCCCTCAAGGCGGTGCCCACGTCCGCGAACGGCCCCTTCGAGCCTTCCTTCGGCGTCACGGCCCTTCCTGCGGAGCCCGGCTCGGTGGTATCCGGAGCCGACGACGCCGAGGCGGGCGACATCGAGGGTACGTTCTGTGCCCGTGACATGGACGGCGCGATGGCGGTGGCCAGGCTACATAAGGCGGTAGCGATGTAAGCGTTGCGATTCATTTGGACAATCCCTCCCCGATCGCGGAGCCGGAGGGACTTCGCGAGGCATGTACTACGGACGATGTGATGGATCAGGCGGGCTGGTAGCCCGTATCCAGTTGCTGCTTGAGCGTTGCGTGGTCGACGGCTTTCTCCCACTTACCGACGACCACGGTGGCGACGCAGTTACCTGCAATGTTGGTGAAGACGAACATCGCCGAAAGAATGCGGTGGATGCCGAGAATCAGGGCGATGCTGTTCACGGGGATCGTCTTGGTGGCAGCCAGCGTCAGTGTCAGCACGGCGATCGCCGAGCCCGACACGCCGGCGCCGCCCTTCGAAGTAAGTAGCAGGATGGCGAGCAGACCCAGTTGTTGCTCCCAGCCCAGCGCCGTACCCGTGGCCTGGGCGAGGAAGACCGCGACGGCGGCGAAGTACAGGCAGGTACCGTCGTGATTGAAGCTGTACGCGGTGGGCAGGACCATGCCGACCACCGACTCGTTGACCCCGAGTTTCGTGAGCTTGGCGGTGAGCTGGGGAAAGACGCTCTCCGACGAACTCGTGCCGAGCACAAGCACGAGTTCTTCGCGGAAGTAGCGCATCAGCTTGAGCAGGTTGAAGCCGGCGTAGGCGGATATCGGCGCAAGCACGAGTCCGAAGAACAGCACGCATGTGAGGAGAAATTCGAGAATCAACGCGCCCAGCGGTAGCAGGGTCGACAGGCCGAACTGAGCAACCGTGAACGCAATCGCTCCGAAGGCTGCGATCGGCGCGATCTTCATCACGATGCGAATGATCCAGAACAACGCGGACTGCACTGTATCGACCACGTTGAGCACGGGCTGCGCTTTCTCGCCAAGCGACGCCAGTCCACAGGCGAACAATACCGAGAACACGAGGATCTGCAGGATGTCGCCCTTGGCGAACGCATCGAGGGCGGAGTTCGGCACCAGGTTCACGAGGAAGTCGCCCGCGCCTTTCGGCACCGTAGCGGGCCCGTCCCTGGCGGCCGTCACGCCGGTGTGCAGCATGGCCGGATCGATATGCATGCCCACACCGGGCTTGAGCAGATTGATCGTGACCAGTCCGAGCACCAAAGCGATGCTGGTAACCACTTCGAAGTACACCATGGCCTTGATGGCGATGCGCGCCACCTTGCCCAGGTCGCGCACGCTGGCGATGCCATGGGTGACGGTGCAGAAGATGATCAGCCCGACCACCATCTGGATGAGGCGGATGAAGATGTCGCCGAGCGGCTTCATCTGCTTGCCGATGTCCGGCGCCAGTGCGCCCAGCAGGACGCCCAGGACCATGCCCGTCACGACCTGGAACGTGAGGTCCTGGTAAAACGGGCGCCGCACTCCGGGCGGCGCGGGCACGGTATTGACGGTGAGCTTGCTCATTACCTGGACGATTCCACGTGGCGACTCCCGGCAAGTATGGCCTCCGCCGGGCCGAAGACCTCGTCGATGCCCAGGCGGCGGGGCAGCAGCCCCTGTTCGACACACGCCTCGATGACGTATTCGACTGGTCCGCGCAGGGTCTCGAGGCCAAAAGCATAGGGCGAGGGCGTGCCGGCTGTGGCAGCGAGCCCGGCATGGGATTCGACCAGAAGGCGGTACGCCTTACGCACCGCCCCGGGGGCCGCGTGGCAGGCGGCGTTGCTTACCGCGACCATGTGGTTGATCGGGACGAAGCCGTGCTGGTCGTACCAGCGCTTGTCCCTGACCGCGGCATCAGCGATCACCGGAACGAATTCATCGTCCTTGGGCAGGTCGTTGCCCAGGATCGCCGCGTCGATCACGCCCTGGCGAAGCAGGTCGACCAGGCTGCGATCGTCCTCGGCGTGTTCGACAAATCGCGGGTCGACGTATTCCTGGACATGGGCCGCATCACGCGTGAGCCAGCGCATGGCATCGGTGGCGAGACCATAGTCTTCGGTAAGGTGAGCGCGTACCCACATGCCCGTGGTCTGGGTGTATGCGCGCACGCCGATGCGTTTGCCTGCGAGGTCTCCTGGCGTGTGGATGCCGTTTTCCCGGCGCGTGATGAGGCAGCCGCGCTGGAAGCGCGATGCCACGACCGCGGGAAGCAGCATGATCGGACGGCCCAATGCGACAGCCTGGAGGCCGGTGACAATCGCCAGTTCGGCCATGTCGAAGGCCTGGTCACGCACCATCGGGGCGAAAGCCTTGTGCACCGGCGACACGTCGACGAAGTCGAAGGTGACATCCGGGCTGCTCAGCGCGCCGCTCTTCAGCGGCGCCGACAAGGGCGACGTGGCCAGTACCGTACGCAGGAGGCTCGACTCAGCCATGCTTGCCGGTCTCCGACAGGGCGGGATAGATCGTCGCCGCGGTGCCACTGAAGATCATCGCCTGGTCGCCGGTCGAGAGACTGGACACGGCCTCGCGGGCCGTGGCGACAAGCGCGGGGAGCGCGCCTTCGGCGGCGGGGAAGTTGGAGCCCCAGGCGATGCGTCCCGCCCCATAGGATTCCATCAGGCGGGCCAGGAACGACTGCGGCGTCGACTTGCCGGCGGTTGCCGAGGCGAGCGTGCGGTTGGTGAGCTTGAGGTACACGCCCGGAAACGCCGCCATGTCGAAGAGCGCCGAGGATGCGGCGAACGGCGCGCCGTCGGAAAGGTCCGGCCGCGCGCAGTGATCGAGCAGCACGCGGACTCGGGGGAAGCGCTCCAGCAGCGCACGCAGGGCAGGGAGACCTTCCATCGTCATCTGCAGACAGACCGGGATGCCCTGTTTCTCGGCATGGGCCCAGGCGGCGAAGGAGTCCCTGTGACCGAGCCAGTCCGACTGCCCGGGCATGGTGCTGCCGGTGGTGAACAGGCGGAATCCGGAGAGGCCTTGCGCCTGCCAGTAATCGATGCGTTCGACGGCATCGGGCGCGAGGGCGTCGATCGAGTAGACGCCGATGAAGCGTGATGGGTTGGCGCGCACGGTCTCGACGACATAGCGATTGTCGTGACCGTAGACCGTGGACGCCTGTACGACGACGGCCCGGGCGATGCCTGCTTCGTCGATCGCCTTGAGCAGGCCCGCCGCGTCGACGGGGCGCTTCTGCGACCAATCGGACTGGTGCCCACCAATGGGATCGGTGGGATAGATAGCGGCGTCCGGTGAAATGACGTGAGTGTGCGTGTCGAAAATGGTCATGAGGTTCTTATGTTTGCCGGGCAGGGGACGTGGGGCAGCATGGGTTTCGTATTCAGCGGTAAACGAGGCCTTTCGCCGCCAGGCGTTCGCGCATGGCGTAGATGTCCAGGCCGAGTTCGCCCGCCCTCAGCCGGTCGCGCACCTGCGCCTCGCGGGCATCGCGCTCCAGGCTCTTCGCAAGCACTTCGCTGGCTTCTTCATGGCGGACCACGCATACGCCGTCGTCGTCGGCCACGATGACGTCGCCGGGTCGTACATAGTCGTTGCCACAGACGATCGGCAGGTTCACCGAGCCCAGGGTTTCCTTCACCGTGCCCTGCGCCGAAATCGCTTTCGACCAAACGGGGAAACCCATGGCGGTCAGGTCGCGAACGTCGCGGACACCGGCATCGATGACCAGGCCACGACAGCCCCTGGCCACGGCGGAGGTGGCGAGCAGATCACCGAAGTAACCGTCGTTGCACTCGCTCGTGGGTGCCACGACGAGGATGTCACCATCCTGCAGCTGCTCGATCGCCACGTGCAGCATCCAGTTGTCGCCTGGCGGCACGGACACCGTGATTGCCGAGCCAGCGATCCGGGCACCGGCATAAATCGGTCGAAGATGCGGCGCCAGCAGGCCTTTGCGGCCCTGCGCCTCGTGGACGGTGGCCACGCCGAGCGCCGCCAACGCTTCGAGAAGATCGCGGTCAGGTCTCTGGAGTTTGGTATTGACTGTCGGCATGCCCGTTTTCGGTAGCTTCTGATGGATCAACGGTGCGCGCTGGGTAGGCATTCTGCCAAATTCGTTTTATGATCGAGATATAAGTAAATGCGATTGATTGCTCGTGAGCGAGATATTCCAACTCAACCTGAGACACCTTGACGCACTGCTGGTCACCGGCCGCTCTGGCAGCATGAGTGCGGCTGCACGCGAGGTAAGCCTTTCCCAGCCCGCGCTTGCGCAGGCTGTTGCGAAGATGGAGAGGGTGCTGGGCGAGCGCCTTTTCGACCGCCAGCCAGGCGGTGTCTCGCCGACCCTTGCAGGGCAAACAATGATGCTTCGGATCGATCGTGCACTGCACTACCTGGCGCACGGGGGGCGCCTGGTAAGAAGGTCCGCGCGCCTCTCGCCGCTGCCGCATATCGAACGGCGCGTCACGATGGTGCAGCTACGCGCGCTGATCGCCGTGGAAGGCAACAGTAGCTACGTGCAGGCGTCCGAGCTTACGGGTCTGTCGCAGCCGGCGGTACACAGGGCCGTCCGAGAATTGCAGGACATCCTCGGGACGGATCTGTTCGTGCGTGTCGGCCGCATCGTGCGACCGACGGACGTCGCCAGCCGCTTCGTGCGCTTTGCCCGCCTCATGCTGTCCGAGCTGCGTGCGGGTCTGGAGGAAATTCGCGCGATGAACACGGACGACGGCGGCCGCGTCACCGTCGGTATCCTGCCCAGTGCACGCGCGATTTTCTTCTCCGACCTGCTCGCAAGGTTCACCACGGCGCATGTGTCCGCGGCGGTGAAGGTGGTCGAGGCACCGTACCGCGACCTGCTTGCCGGTCTTCGCCAGGGCGATCTGGACCTGATCATCGGCGCCCGTCGCGATCCATCGCCGAGCCGCGATGTCGTACAGGAAGAGCTGTTCGACGATGATCCGGTGGTCGTCGCCCGCGCGGACCATCCGCTGCGCGATAAACGCGAGCTGGAGCTATCGGACCTGTTGGGGTACCCGTGGGTTGTCTCGGCCCCCGGCATCCCGCTACGCAACAAGTGGGAACAGATATTTACCAGCCGCGGTGTCGAACCTCCCAGGCTGCGCATTGAATGCGGTTCGGTGCTGGTCACGCGCGGGCTGCTGCTGCAGGGTGACTGGCTCACGCTGGTGTCGCGGGATCAGTTCCTCTTCGAATACCGCGCCGGGACGTTGACCGAGATCGGCAACCTCGGCGCGGAACTGCGCCGGCGTATCGCGTTGACGCGTCGGCGCGACTGGATGCCTACGCCGCTGCAGGCGGACTTTGTCGCACTGACACATGCGCTGGCGAAGGAGCGCGACGAGCACTGAGGCCCGTCGTCGCCTATCAAGACACCGGGTGTGGTGCCTTGTGCTCGGCGACGAGGTCGGTCGGCACGTGCACACCGCGTCGCGCAATTTTCTCCGTCATGATCGTGTGCTGCATCATCAGGCCCGATACGAGGTAGGCGGCCACACTCGCAGCGAGCAACGGTAGCAGCGCGTGCGGTTGCAAGGTTGTCTCGAAGACGAAGACAGCCGCCGTCAGCATGGCGCGCGAGGCGCTCGCGAACAGGGCAGCCATGCCGACCAGCGCGGCCATGCGTGGATCCACCTGCGTGATCGGCCAGTGCGCGAGAGCGACACCGAGCAGGCCGCCCAGCGCACCGCCGATAGTAAACAGCGGGGCAAGCGTGCCGCCGGATGTGCCGCTGCCCAGGGCGATCGACCACGACAGCAGCTTTGCGAAGGCGAGGATCGCCAGCGCGCCAACGGTGAGGTGGCCGCCGATGACGGCGACGATATTCTCGTAGCCCACGCCGAGCGTCGAGGGGACCAGATAACCCACGATGCCTACGGCCAGACCACCGATGGCCGGCCACCACATCCAATGGATTGGAAGCTTTTCGAACGCGTCTTCCAGACCGTAAACCAGCCGCGTAACCACTACGCCAGCCACGCCGAACGCCAGGCCAAGGGCGGTATAGAACGCAAGTGCGACGAACGACGCGGGCCCGAGATTGAGCATGGGAAACACGGGACCGGGACCGTCCAGCGCGAAGCGGACGGCGGCTCCCGTCGCCGCAGCCATGGCCACCGGCACAAGCGAGCGCGCGCGTCGCTCGAACAGCAGCAGTTCAATGCTCAGGAGCACCGCTGCCAGCGGCGCCGCGAAGATGGCGGCCATGCCTGCAGCTGCACCGGCCGCCAGCAAAGTCTTGCGTTCGTCGGCGGTTACGGGAATGAGCTGTCCCACGTAGGACCCCAGTGCGCCGCCCGTCGCGATGATCGGACCTTCCGCACCGAACGGACCGCCGGTGCCGATCGCTACTGCGGACGACAAGGGCTTCAGCCAGATCATCCGTGCGGCGATACGACTCTCATTCGTGAGCACCTGCTCCATCGCCTCGGGAATGCCGTGCCCGCGGATGGCCCGCGAACCCCAGCGCGCCATGAGACCAACGACGAGCCCGCCCAGTACCGGAATGACGATCACCCATGCGCCGCGGTGGCTGCTCGCAGGACTCACCCATGCAGTGCTCCACTGACCGAAGAAGGCCAGTTGCGTGACCAGCGCGATGAGACGCGTCAGGCCGTAAGCGATGGATGCGACAACAGCTGCAAGCAACATTGCCAGCAACGTCAGCGCTACCAGCCGCCGGCGAATGCGCGGAAGGCGGCTGGGCATATGCGCTTGCGCAAGCGCAGGGTCCAACGCAGGGGCGAGCGGAAGCGCCGCCCGGTCATGGGGCGGATGGAGAAGGTCATTCATGAGGGCAGGGGCCGACAGCGAGGTCCGGCGAAAGGCTACGCGGATTGGCGCTCAGTAGCTGGCTGGCAGATGAATGCCCCGTAGGATCAGGTCAATGCCTGCGAGATAGTCCGCGCGGTCGTCGTGTCCGCGCAGGCTTCCGGAAATGCTGCGTGCGAAGGGATATTCATCCGGATCGAGCTCAGACCACGCGGTCGCCACCGAATCCAGAAGCTCGGCTCGATCGATGTTTCCTGCGTGGGCGAATTGCGTGTTCGCGGCATGCTGTCCGCCCACGCCGAGGATGTAATTCAGCAAGGCGGAAACGGTCGACCACTCCTGATCCGACGGTACGCCGATAGCTCGCAATTGCTGTCCCAGACGCTCGAGCAGGCGTATCACCGGCTGCTGGCCCGGCGCATGCGTTAGCGCCGAACCCACCCATGGATGTGCATCGATCGCATCGAACATGCCCAGTGCGATGGCGCGGATGGATGCCTCGGGCGAGGCGTCGGCGAGGGGCAGCTTCATGGCGCGGGCGACGATCGCGTCGCAGGCGGCGGTGAGCAGTTCGCTCTTGTTCTCGATGTGCCAATAGATCGCGCCCGGTCCCGTGGCGAGTCTGAGCGACAGCGCGCGGAAGGTCAGCCCGCTTTCGCCGGCTTCGTCGAGCAGGGCGATGGAGGTTTCGATGATTCGCTCGCGCGAGAGGGATTCCCTGGCCATGCGCCATGTTGACATAACTGGAACGCCGTTCCAAGATAATGGAATGCCGTTCCAGCGGCCTGGCTCGAGGAATCCGCATGAACATTCCGATCGCGATCGTCGGTGCCGGCCTTGGCGGCCTGACCCTGGCGCGCGTTTTACATGTCAACGGCATCGCGGCGACCGTATTCGAAGCCGAGAGCTCTGCAACCGCGCGCGGCCAGGGCGGCATGCTCGATATTCACGAGGAAAACGGACAGGTCGCACTCAGGGCCGCCGGCCTGTTCGACGAATTCCTTGCGCTCGTTCATGCGGGTGCGCAGGCCGTCCGGGTATTCGACAAGGAGGGCAACCTCCTGTTCGACCAGCCCGACGACGGGCAGGGTGGGCGACCCGAAGTGCCGCGGGGCGAGCTGCGCCGCATCCTGATGGAATCTCTTCCGGCGGGGACGATTCGCTGGGGGCACAAGCTTGCCGATGTGTCGGTCATCGGCGAGGGCTGCCATGAACTGACTTTTGCCGACGGCTCGAAAGTGACGACCGATCTGCTCATCGGTGCCGATGGCGCATGGTCGAAAGTCCGGCCGCTGCTTTCCGACGCGAGGCCGGTTTACGTGGGTCCCGCGTTCATCGAGACCTATCTGCATGAGGCGGATGTCCGCCACGCAGCAAGCGCCCAGGCAGTCGGTGGGGGCTCTTTCTTCGCCCTGGCGCCGTCAAAGGGAATCATGGCGCACCGTGAGCCTGATGGCGTTATTCATACCTACGTCGCGTTGAACAAGCCGGAGTCGTGGTTGGGTGGTATCGACTTCGCAGACCGAGCCCAGGCATTGGGCGTCGTTGCGAAGGAGTTCGACGGTTGGGCGCCAGCTCTGACAACTCTCATTACCGGTAGTGACACCACGCCGGTGCCCCGCGCCATCCATGCGCTGCCCGATGAACACCGCTGGGAACGGTTACCTGGGGTAACGCTGCTCGGCGACGCTGCACACCTGATGATGCCTTCCGGCGAGGGCGCCAACCTTGCCATGTGTGATGGTGCTGAGTTGGGCACGGCACTCGCCGCGCACCCCGGCGATGTCGAAGCCGCGCTCAGGGCGTACGAGGAAGCCATGTTTTCCCGTAGCGCGTTTGCAGCGAGCGAGGCGGCGGCCCTGAGTGAACTCCTTTTCGGCGATAACGCACCCGCGGGCTTGGTGGCTGCGTTCGGTGGGGACGCAAGGCCGGCTTAGTGCTGGCTTAGCTCGGGTGATATCCGCCGCCAGCCGTTTGAGCCGTCGACGGGCCTGCTGTAGATTTCACGGCTTCTAGGGCCCGCGATTGTGTCGGGCCGGACAGGACGCTGGATGATCATTCAAGACCGCTCGGCCACCCGCCGTGCGAAATGGGCGTTGCCGGCCTGGGCGCTGGGCGCCCTCGTCGCGCTCTACATCCTTGTCGTGCTCAATCGCACGCTCTGGACCGAAGTGCATCAGGCCCTCGAGGGATCGCGGGGCCTTGCTGGATTCTGGGCCCTGAGTGTGACCGTTTATTGTCGGCTGGTCGGTAACCTCGTCCTGACCATTGCCCTGGTGATGTGGCCGCGCATCGGCAAGTTCTTGCTGGCTTTGTTGATACTCGTATCGGCCGCCAGTGCGTACTACGCGCAGACGTTCGGTGCACGGCTTAACGAGGAGATCATCCAGAGCATCTTCGAAACGACGCGCGCCGAGGCGGCCGCGTTGATCACGACGGCCTCCGTCGGCTGGATTGCGCTGTTCGGCATCCTGCCGGCCGTCCTCGTCCTGCTCACGCCGGTTCGCTTCATGCCGAGATGGCAAAGCCTTCGCTGGCGTATCGGCATCGTGCTCGGGGCGGCGTTCCTGCTGCTCGTGCCGCCGTTGCTCACCGGTCGCAACTACGTCTACTTCGAACGTAACCACCGCCCGATGTACGAGGTGTTCAATCCGTACGCGGCACTCAGCGGCACGTTCCACTATCTTCAGCGGGATGTCTTCCGTAAGAAGGCGACGATGACGCCGATCGGTACCGATGCCACGCTGGCACCGAATGCCGTCATGGCGGCGCGCAAGCGGGTGGTCGTGTTCGTGGTGGGCGAGACAGCGCGGGCGGAGAATCAGTCGCTACAGGGTTACGCACGGGAAACGAATCCCGAGATGAAGCGTGCCGGCGCTATCTATTTCAGCGATGCGTGGTCGTGCGGCACGGCGACGACGGTGTCGGTGCCGTGCATGTTCTCGAACATGACCCGCGAGAAGTTCGACAAGCCTGTGGCCAAGGCCCACTGGAATGCGCTGGACGTGCTGCAGCATGCCGGGGTGGACGTGTACTGGCGTGACAACGACGAAGGCTGCAAGGACGTCTGCCTGCGCGTGCCCAACGACGACCTCACCGCTGCAAAAGTCGACGGCCTGTGCGACGCCAACGGCTGCCAGGATGACGTCCTCATCGCCGACCTGCCGGAACGCCTGGCAAAGATGCGCTCGCCGGCGCTGCTCGTCCTGCACATCAAGGGCAGCCACGGTCCGGCGTATTTCCAGCGTTACCCAGCGGCATTCAACGTGTTCAAGCCGGGCTGCGATACCGCTGAGGTGCAGACCTGCACCTATGCCCAGGCCGTGGCGAGCTACGACAACACGATCCTCTACACCGACCACATCCTTGGCGAGGTAGTCGACGCGCTCAAGGCGGATCCCGAGGTCGACAGCGCCATGATGTACCTCTCCGACCATGGCGAGTCGCTGGGCGAAAACGACATCTATCTGCACGGCGCCGACTGGGACAAGGCACCTTCCCAGCAGAAGCACATCCCGATGCTGCTGTGGCTTTCGCCCGGCTGGGTGCGTGACGCGGGCGTCCGTCTGGATTGCATGGCGCAGCGGCGCACCCAGCCGGCCAGCCAGGACAACGTCTTCCATACGTTGCTGGGCTTCTTCGATACGCGCACGACGGTGTACGAGCCGAAGCTGGATCTGCTGGCGGGTTGCCGGGGCTGAGGCCACAAAAGAGGCCTCGCGGGCTCGGCTGCGCCATCGCTCTCTACACTTGGGCGTCTCGCGGGGAGACCTTGGTGTCCACCCTCGCTGCTCAGACAGTCCTCCGCGTTTCGTGCCGAAAGGCCGCTAACGCGGCTCATGTACTTATTTGGCCTACGGCCGCTCCACTTGTCCGGAACTCGCATCGAGGGTGGACACCAAGGCCTCTCACGACGATACGGTCAGCTGGAAGGAGAGCCAACAGCCAAAGCGGCGTTGCTTCGTCGGCTCGACCCGCAAGAACCTCAGGGTTCGGAAGAGTCTTCGGTGCCCACCCTCGAGGCGAGTTCCCGACAAGTGGAGCGGCCGTAGGCCAAATAAGAACACGGGCCGCGGTAGCGGCCTTCCGGTACGAAACGCGAAGGGGTGTCTGAGCAGCGAGGGTGGGCACCGAAGGCTCTGCGCCTTGCCCTCCACCAGCGAGGGTGGGCACCGAAGGCTCTGCGCCTCATCCTCCACACAAAAAAGCCCCAAAGACCGATGGTCTTCGAGGCTTCGATGCGTTCAATAAGTGGTGGAGCCTGGGGGGATCGAACCCCCGACCTCGTCATTGCGAACGACGCGCTCTCCCGGCTGAGCTAAGGCCCCACGAAGCCGGGACTATATCAGCCGGAATCGGCTCTGCCAACGGGTCAGTGGGCGGACTCCCGGGCCAGCTCGATGCTAGCTGTCATCCCAGCCGCCAGTATCGCGTTCGCCGGTACCGTCGCCTCGTCGATGGCAATGCGCACGGGCACCCGTTGCGCCAGGCGCACCCAGGTAAACGTGGGATTGACGTCGGCAAGCAGGTCGCTGCCCGTCGGGTTGTCGCGGTCTGTGATGCCCCGCGCAAAGCCGGTGATGTGCCCGCCGAAATGAACGCCGCCGCTCATCAGTCGGATGTCGACAGGGTCGCCCACGTGGAGGCCGGGCAGGCGGGTCTCTTCGAAATACCCGTAAACGTAGTAACTGTGTCGGTCGATCAGCGCCACGTACGGGCTTCCCGTGGCTGCGTAGTCGCGCCGTGCGTACGACGAGGTTGGTGACATACCCATCGACCGGGGCGCGGACCTCGGTACGCTCCAGATCGAGCCGGCTCTGGTCCACGGTGACCTGGGCGAGGGCCACCGCGGCCAGCGCCTGTTCGCGCGCGGCACCCGCCTGGTGACCGGTGGCCTGGGCCTCATGCCATGCCGCCATGGCTGAGTCGGCGACCGATCTGGCGTTGTTGCGTTCTTCCTTCGGGATCAAATCGAGCAGTGCCTGGCGACGCGTGGCCTGTTCCTGGCGCATCTCGTATTCGGTTTTGCGCGCGTCGGCGCTTGCCTGCACGGCATCGATATTCGCGCCGGCTGCGTGGGCACTGGCTTTCGCAGCGGCGAGATTCGCCTCCGCTTGCTGGAGGGCGAAGCGGAAGCGCGAGGGATCGATCTCGAAAAGCACGTCACCTTTCTTTACGTCCTGGTTGTCGACAACCGCCACGCGTGTCACCAGGCCCGAGACGTCGGGTGCGATGCGCACGACCTCCGCGCGCATGCGCGCGTCCCGGGTCCATGGGGAAATCATGTAGTGGTTCCACAACAGGCGGCCGAGCAGCAAAGCGAGGCAGACGACGGTGGCGGTGATGCCGAGACGGAGCAGGGACTGGAGCGTGGTCTTCATGGGGTACTCAGGGATAGACCAGCAGGCCGATCGAGGCGAAGAGGCAGAAAAACAGGGCTACCCGAAACAGGGCCGGGTGCCACACATGGCGATACAGGCCGAAATGGCCGCCGACCGTGTCGATCAACCATTGCAGGAGCAGGCAGGCGAGGTAGATGAGGAGCATGCCTGGCACCGTGGCGCCGGCGAAATCGATCTCACGCGGCATGGAGTGGTTCCGGTGTCGTGTCGATGAAAGAGGCGAGGGCGGACTCGTCGTCACGGAGTGCCGCGTGAAGTTGCAGCAGGTGGGTCAACGGTGCACGACAACTCGCATACGCGCGTGGGAGCGCCTGCGTGGTAAGCGTGATCGCATGCCCGATGCTGCGATCGGCCTCCCGCCAGAGGTGGGCATCCGGTGTTTCGTACACGGCGGCCAGTGCGTCCACCGCGCGCTGCATGGCTCCTTTCAGCGGCGGCGGAAGCTCCGCATGCTGCATGTCCTGGCGCAATTCGATGACGGCGCGCACGCTTTCGTGAACCGCGAGTCCCCATGTCAGCAGGTGCTTCAGCTCAGCGCTGTCCGGCTTCGTGTGTTGCACGATCTGGTGGAGCAGGTCCCGGTTGGCGCTTTCAGCGTGGTGGAGCAGGCCAGTCATCGGAGACGATGCGGCAAACGTGACCTGCTGACGCAGTTTCTGCAGTTGTCGGCGACGCAACCATCCGGTGCCGATCACGGTGGGGATGAGCATGAACGCGACGCCACAGACGACGACGCCAAGCCATGAGCCGATCGCGTCGTTGAGCAACTGCACGGGGTTGTAGACCATCGGGTTTTTCAAGGCGAGGATGCCCGCGAAGCTCATGACATAGCCGGTGCCCATGCCAGGGAGGGTGGCGTTGCGCGTGAGCAGGTAAGGACCGATCAGCATCAACGGCATCGAGGAAAGAACCAGCATCAGGAAGCCGTCACTACCCGGCATCAGGTAGAAGGCCGTGATAAAGGCGGCGGTCATGCCGAGTGCGTAACCGATCGAGATATTGATGGCCGCCGACACCGGCGACGGCGACGTTGCCAATAACCCGCAGAAGTACGAGGCGGTCAGCAGCGCGCTGGGGCCCGACGACCAGCTCGTGCCGATCCAGAACACGCTCAACATGGCGAGGGCGGCGAAGCCTCGCAGCGCGGTGACCAGCGGTGCGACATAGTCATTGGAGCGTTTAAACGCGACGTGCTCGACACTCTCCGGCGGGCGCGCGTCGTTCTTGCGTAGTGACACCTCGAGCGCCGTGAGGTCAGCCATCTCGCCGGCAAAGCGCAGGGTCAGCGCGGCGCCGCTGTCGAATTCCGCCCGCACATCGGCGTCGTCCCGCAGCGACGCACGCAAGGTCGCCGCCAACATCGGCAGTTCCGCTTCACAGGCGACGACACGGTTCGCCAGAGGCCCCGGCGCCGTATGTCCGGACGACGCTTCCGATAGCGCCTCGCTCAAAGGGTCATACAACCGGAGGAGCGCCTCGGCGGTCGCGGGATGACTTTGCCGCTGGAGTCGTCGGATCAGGTGGTAAAGCGACTGGAAGGTGGTCGCCGCGGCCATGTAGCGAAGGTTGTGCAGCTGCATGCGACGGCTGCGCGCACGTGTCTCCGGGTCTTCGAAGATGACCGACGAGCGCAGGTCTTCGATCTGGACGGATGCCCGCAGGAAGCGAATGTGCTCTCGTTCCATCGATACCCGCGACGTACCGGCGCGCAGGCCTGCGGCCGTCAACGCGATGAACTGTTCGAAATGCTCTTGCCTGCTGCGACGAAGCACATCGCCGAGGCGGTCCGGAAACACCACGTCGCTGACCACGCCAGCCACGATGACGCCGAGCAGCACTTCGCTGACCCGCATCATGGCGCCGTCGAACACGCTGGTCGGATCGGTGATGGCCGGCAGCGCGACGATGGCCGCGGTGTAACCCGACAGCACGAAGCCGTAGGACATGAAGTTTCGGTATGTCATCGCGCCGGCGGCGCAGCCGGCCACCCACAACGAGAGGGCCAGCAGGAACATGTCCGGCTGCTGCGGAAACACCGCGATCAACAACAGCGCACAGAGGCTGCCCGCGACGTTGCCGATGGCGCGGTAGAAGCCTTTGGCCCGGACCATGCCGCTCTGCGGATGCATGACCAGCGCGACGGTGACCATCGCCGTGGCGGGTTGTTCGAGTTGAAGAAGCATGGCCAGCCATGCCGCGATATAGAACGCGAGCAGGCACTTGAACACGAAGATCCAGGCCTGCCGCTCCCCTACGAGAAAGTCGATCAACGCTTTAGCCCTGGATATGGACGCGCTGGGCGGGGCTCTCATCGATGCCGATGAGCATCAGGTTCTTCAGGTGGTCGATCTGGCGAGGGAGATCCTCGACGTTGCTCTTGCCCGGAGCGACCAGTGAGCGCGAAGACGCCACCAGGCGCGTGCCATCACAGAGCGTCATGGTGAGTGCAAACGGCGTCCTGGAAGCGGTGTTCGCCTGGCCCGGGGCTGGCGTTGCGCAGTAGGTGTCGTCTGCCGGCGGCGCATCACTCCCTGCGTCCACGACGAGCCGAGCAGCCGGGTGGTCCGTGGGATCGCGCAGCGGGAGTGCATGCGGGAACGTCTGCGCAATCTGCTCATGGGTGATGTTCGGAAGATGCCCACGAACCTCGACGGGCAGGGTGGGCAGCGCGTGCTCCCAGCGGTAGACGGTGTCGTTGGCAGTCGTCCATCGTGCGTCGGTCGTCGCGTGGCAGCCAGCGAGTAGCGTGGACGCGAACAGCGTGCATGCGAGGAGGGCGGATTGGCCTGCAACGGAAACGGTGCTTTTCATGGCGAGGCGTGCTGGGGTAGTTGCGATGCGGCAGTCTCTGCCGCATCGCGCCTCGGATATACCCCGCCAGACGACCTTCATCCGGGCCTGTCCGTCCCCAATGCCGTGCTTCGCCTACGTCTCCCAGGGCGCTCCTGATTCCCATCGCTGCGCAAGCAGGTCGATAAAGGCACGCGTTCGCGGCGCCAGATGCTGCCTGCTCGGATAGACCAGCCGAATGGGATCGGGTGGGGGCCGATGCTCACGCAATACTTCAACAAGCGTGCCCGCACGCAGCTCGTCGGCGAGTATGTAGTTCGGCAGGAACGTCAGGCCAAATCCTGCCAGCGCCATTTCACGCATGACCTCGTAACTGTCGATGTCCAGCCGCGCCGGCCCCTCGTAGGCATGCGGCACATCGCCCGTGTAGAGACGCCATGGCCGCGGTTGTTCGCCGACGGCGTACATGATCGTGTCGTGACTTAGCAGATCGCGCGGTGCCTGGGGGACGCCTCGCCTCGCCAGGTAATCCGGTGACGCGCACACGACGAACTGCCGCCAGGCGACAGTACGCGTCAGCATCTGCGAGTCTTCCTTGGGCGCACCGATGCGTATCGCCAGGTCGAAACCATCCTCGACCAGGTCGACGAAGCGGTCGGTGAACCAAAGCTCCGCGCGAAGTGCGGGCCACTCGTTGAGATAGGCGTTGAGTACGGGCAGCACGTGGCGCTGCCCGAAGGTGGGCGGCATCAGGAACTTCAGCGTGCCCGTAGGCTGGCTACGACGTAGTGCCATGGTGGCGTCGACGTCTTCAAGCTCGTCCAGGATCTGACGCCAACGTTCGTAGACCACGGCCCCTTCGTCGGTCAGGCTCAGCTTGCGCGTGGTGCGGTTAAGCAGGCGCAGGCCGAGCTGGGTTTCCAGGCGCACGATGCTCTTGCCGACGGCAGAGCGGGTCAGTTCGAGTGAGTTCGTGGCGGCGGTGATGCTCCCCGCTTTCACCACGGCGACGAAGGCCGCTATATCGCCGAATCGATGAGGTTTCACGAGCGGAATATTAGCAGGCTTCACGGGTGCCAGCCGCCGGGGAAGGCCGCTGGCACCACGTCTCGTGGAGCGTTACGCCTTCGTATAACGCGGCGCCGGTGTACCGGTCTGGGTCGCCGCGAACAGGGCGGCACGCGCGCTGTCGTACGCGGTCCACAGGCCGTCGTCGGCAACGGAAGGCCAGGTAACCGTCTCGCCGTTGTCCAGGCCGGTGAGCGAAGCATCCACCATGTCTTCGGCGCTCATGATGGACTCCTCGCGCAGCGCGGAGAGCGGGATGCCGGAGACCTCTTCCGACCAGATCTCGGTGGCGGTGGAGGCGGGCAGAACCAACTGGACCTTGACGCCGGTGTCGGCAAGCTCGGCTTGCAGGCCGCGGGTGAAGGCCAGGACATAAGCCTTCGTGCCGCTGTAGACAGCGCTGATCGGCAGCGAATGCACCGCGAGCACCGAGGCGACGTTGATGATCGTGCCTTCGTTGCGCGCCACGAGGCCCGGCAGGACAGCCTGCGTGAGGCGGGTGAGGGCGGTGATGTTCAGTGCCACCTGCGAGTGGGCATCCGCGACCGAGGTGTCCTTCAAGGGACGAAGACGTGCGAGGCCCGCGTTGTTGACCAGCATCCGCACACTGTCGTCCGCGGTGAGCAGGGCTTCCACCTTCGCGACATCGGCGTCTTTCTCGAGGTCGGCAGCCAGCACGCGTACATCGACTCCGTGGGCCTTGCCGAGCTGGTCCGCCAGTGAGGCAAGGCGTTCTGCCCGGCGCGCTACCAGGACCAGATCGTAGCCCCGGGCGGCCAGGCGCTGGGCATACACGGCGCCGATACCCGAGGAAGCACCGGTGACGACGGCGGTTTTCTTGGAAGAGGACATGATGACACTCCGGTTACAGTAGTTGAGGGCTCAAGCAAAAGGTTGAGTGCTCAACGTTATAGGCGTAGACTGGCGACTTGTCAATGCTTCAGTGCTCAACCATCCTTCCGTCATGGCGAAAACCTCCAAGAAGCCGAATGCGCAGCAAGCCGTCGCCGACAAGGCGGCGTCTGACGCGAGCGCCTTCCTCGCCCTCGCTTGCACAAATACGGCCCTGAGGCGGGCCGCGAGGCGCCTCGGCAATCTTTATGACGACGCGCTCGCCCCGGTCGGGCTGAAAGCCACGCAGATCGGTCTGCTCGCGGACATCGAGCGCCTGGCTGCCGCGAACGAGGGGAGGTCGCCGACGCTCCAGGATCTGGCGACCAAGCTGGTGCTGCAGATTTCCGCCGTCACTCATGCGCTGCGGCCATTGGTGCGGGACGATCTGGTGGTGCTGTCGCCGGATAAGGAAGACAGGCGAGCCAAGCGGGTCGCGCTCACCGACCACGGAGCGGTCGTGTTACATGACGCTCTGCATCTCTGGGCCGCGGCGAATCAGCAGGTCGAGAACGTACTCGGCAGCGAAGCGGCGGACGCATTGCGGACGTTGGCGGACTACGTCTCCTCCGACGAGTTCCTGGCTGCCTATGGCAACGCCGACGCCGACGCCCGCTGAATCCGCCTCCCCGATTAACTGTGGGCGGAATTCTTCCTAATGGCGGCGTTGTAAATATGCTGTAAAATAAGCATGAGAATCTTCTGGGGTAGCGAAGACGCACGCATTATTTCGTGCGATTCGCCGCAATAAAAAAACGACATCGCAATATCCGCCCGGTCAACGTCGACTGGGCTTTTTTATGCCTAGGGAAAGCGTGTGAACTTGCGTATTTCAGCAAGTATTACGCAGCAATGACAGCAGAAATCGCAGGTGCCTTCGATTATCGAAAGATAGTGTCGAACGGGTAACTGCGGATAACGATTAACCCTTGTAACTCAGGAAACTCCAGTGAAAAGAAACCATCTCTCCTTGGCGATCGCCGTCGTCTTTTCGATGGCCGCGGCTTCGGTCTGGGCACAGGACGCGGCGAGCCAGTCGGATACCACGACCGCCACGCAGACGCCTGCACAGCGCAGTGCTTCGAGCACGTCCAACACGACGACCTCCAACGACACGCGTCGCGTGCAGCAGATGAGCAATGTGCAGGTTTCGGCCTCCAGCCTCACCCTGGGTGCGGGCCTGATGTCCGTGCAGACGGCGGCCAAGGCGGTTTCGACGATTACCCGCGACGCGATCGTCAAGGCCTCGCCGGGCGCGAACTTCACCCAGATGATCGGCTCGATCCCGGGCGTGAATGCCGCGACCGACGACGTCACGGGCCTGGCCAACGGCCACTACTCGATTCGCGGCTTCGACTCCTCGGATATCGGCATGACGCTCAACGGCGCGCCCATCACCGACTCGGGCAGCTACTCGGTCTACGCGACCGAATACGGCGACAGCGAAAACATGGGCGACATCACGGTTCTGCAGGGCATCCCGGATATCGACATGCCGGACTCCGGCGCCAGCGGCGGTCACATCGGCTGGGCGACGATCGATCCGTCGCACAAGGCCGGCGTGGATTTCACCCAGAGCCTGGGAAGCAACGATTATCGCCGCACCTTCATCCGCCTCAACACCGGTGACACCGGTCCGGTGCGTTCGTGGATCTCGTATTCGCGCAACACCGCCGACAAATGGCGTGGCCCGGGCGATCTGGAAGTGACCAAGGTCGACGGCAAGTCGGTGTGGACGATCGACGATAACAACTCGATCAGCGCGTCGCTGCAGTACAACCGCGAAAACAACATCAATTACCGTTCGCTGACCAAGGCGCAGGTCGCCCAGAACGGCTACCACTACGACTACCTGAACACCTGGCTGCCGGGTAGCTCGACTGCCGCGATCAACAACAACACGTATTACTACGGCCTGCGCACCAATCCGTTCAAGAGTTACATGGCCAGCCTGGATGGTGAGTTCAAGTTCAGCGACAGCCTGCGTCTGTCCGTTGTCCCGTACTTCTGGTACGGCAATGGCGGCAGTGGTGCGGGTGCCACGGTGAACGAAGCACCGACCGGTGCGGACCGCTTCGGCTACGCCAACCAGGACGTCAACAACAACGGCGTTGTCTCGGCCAACGACAAGGGCGTCGTCTATTCGTACTCGGCCGCGCTGACCTATCGCCCCGGCATCATCGCCAAGTTCAACCAGGACCTGGGCCAGGACAACAGCCTCGAGTACGGCGTGTGGTACGAGCGCTCGCGCAAGAGCCAGTCCGATATTTACGGCTTGGTGAACGGCGAGGGTACGCCAGCTTCGATCTGGGGCGACGACAGCTTTGTGACCTACCCGGGCAGCGGCCTGGGCCAGAAGGTTTACAACGAATACACGAATACCGAGATCAAGAAGGGCTTCGTCACCGACAACTGGACGCCGAACGACTACTGGACGTTCACCGCGGGCGTCAGCTACCTGTGGACCAATCGCACGGGCTTCGCGCAGGAATATCCGGGCTCGGTCGCCGGTGCGTTGACCAAGCAGCAGTTCACCACGGACGTGGACAAGAACTGGCACAAGGTGTTGCCGACGGCAGGCGTGAAGTTCCAGCTGGATGAGCGCAACCAGTTCTACATTGGCAGCGGCAAGACCTTCCGCGCGCCGCCGAACACGGTGCTCCTGCTGAACTCGCTGGCTAACCAGCAGGCGGCCAATGCACCGGAAACGGCATGGAACACGGACCTTGGCTGGCGTTTCTATGGCGATGCGCTCTCGGTCAGCGCCGATGTCTATCGCAGCAATTACAACAACAAGCAGGAAAGCGCGTTCGACGAAACGACGGGCTATACGTATTACACGTCGATCAAGCGCATGCACATGCAGGGCTTCAGCTCGGAAGCCAGCTACAAGCTGAGCCAGGACTGGACGGCGTATGCGTCCTACACGTACACCCAGGCGAAGATCGTCGGCAATATCGACGGTGGTGGCGACGGTATCTATCCGTCCAATGGCAAGACGATGCCGGACACCGCGCGCAACATCGGCAACGTGAGCCTCAGCTATGACGACAACGCCCACATCTGGGCCACGTTGTCGGCGCGCGTCAGCAGCTCGCTTTACGGTGACTACCTCAATACCGAACGCGTGGGCGGATTCACGCAGTTCAACCTGGCCGGTGGTTACCGCTTCAGTGATTGGGAGGCTCTCAAGTCGCCGTATATCAAGGTCAACGTGAGCAACCTGACCGACCACAAGGCGTTCTCGTATGTCAGCTCGGCGCAGTTCCTCGCAACCACGCAGGGCTCGCTGTATACCAGCTCGCCGACCTACGGCCTGCTTCAGCCGCGCGCGTTCATGATCACGTTCGGGGCGTCGTTCAACTAAGCCGTCGTGTTTGTGTGGGAGCCGATTCATCGGCGATGGGGCCTGGCGCGTCACCGCTCCGTTGGCTTTTCGCCGCTGAAGCGGCTCCCACATGTCTTGGCATCGCCGCTGAAGCGGCTCCCACACAGACCATCAGGCAGCGAAGCCGCCGTCGATCAGGAGGTTCGCACCGGTGATGTTGGCTGCTTCGGGGCCGGCGAGATAGGCGACGAAACTGGCTACCTCATCGGCATGACCGTAGCGGCCGACGGCAAGCATCGGCAGCAACTGCGCAGCGAACGGGCCGTCCTTCGGATTCATGTCGGTATCGATCGGGCCGGGCTGCACGTTATTGACCGTGATGCCGCGGGGGCCGAGATCGCGAGCGAGTCCCTTGGTGAGACCCTGGAGTGCCGATTTGCTCATGGCATAGACTGCGCCACCCGGGCCGGGCATGCGCTCCGCGTTGGTGCTGCCGATGTGGATGATGCGACCGCCGTTGTTCATTGCCCGGGCGCCCAACTTGCTCGCGACGACCGCGGCCCGCACGTTCACCGCAAGCGTGCGATCGAGTTCTTCGATCGGGAAATCTTCGATCGGGCTGAAGGCGAGGACGCCCGCATTGTTGACCAGGATATCGAGACCGCCGAAGGCTTCCTTCGTCTTCGCGACGGCAGCGTCAATCGCGGTGTCGCTAGCGCTATCCGCCTGGAAAGCGACGGCACGACCACCCTTGGCCGTGATGTCGGCGACGACGGCTTCGGCCGCAGCAGCGCCATTGACATAGGTAAGCACGACATTCGCGCCACCGGCGGCGAGGCGACGGGCAATGGCGGCGCCGATGCCGCGTGATCCGCCGAGGATGAGGGCGCTCTTGCCCTGGATGGAATTGAGATCGCTCATGGCATGACTCCGTAGTGAGGTGATGTGGACACCAACATTAATAGCGCCGGCGGGTCGGTATCGGTAGGCTTGATGTCGCCCATGCAGTCGATCCTATCGGTTTAGAATCGTGCCATGGACACCCTCAACGGAATTGTCTGCTTCATCCGTAGTGCCGAGTCCGGCAGCTTCGCCGCGGCCGGTCGGGCCCTGGGGCTGACCCCGGCTGCCGTAGGCAAGAACGTGGCGCGCCTCGAGGCTGCCCTCGGTGTCCGGCTGTTCCAGCGCAGCACGCGGCGTCTGTCGCTTACGGAGGCGGGCGAGGCGTTCCGGCTGGAGGTCGTGGACAGTCTGGACAGCCTGCAGACGGCGATGTCCAACGCCACTGTGGCGCATGCCAGTCCGAGCGGCAGGCTGCGGGTGAGCATGGGCAACGCATTCGGGCGCGACTGGATCGTTCCCCTATTGGGCGCCTTCCTCCGTGCAAACCCAAGGGTCCAGCCGGATTGGCATTTCGACAACCGGGCCGTCGACCTTATCGGCGAGGGATTCGACGTTGCGATCGGCGGGGGCTTCGACTTGCAGCCCGGTCTGGTCGCCCGCCGGTTGGCTCCGGCGCACCGGGTCCTCGTGGCCTCGCCGTCCTACCTGTCGACGCGTGGTGTGCCGGCTACACCGGCTGAACTCGCCGGACGGGCAGGCATCCTCCTGCGCTCTCCCCAGACCGGTCGGATCCGTAACTGGACTCTCGTCGACGGCGCGGGTGGCAAAGCGTCCATCGACCTGGAAACACGCATCCTGTTCGACGATCCCGATGCAGCGAACCAGGCGGCGACGCAGGGACTTGGCATCGCACTGGTGTCCGTGCCGCATGCGCTGCCGTATATCGAGCGGGGCTTGTTAAGGCGTGTGTTGCCCGACTGGTGGGTGGATGGCGGCGATATTTCGATCTACTACGCGGCGCAAAAGCTGTTGCCGCGGAAGACGCGCGTGTTCGTGGAACACGTGATGGCATCGTTCGAGCGGGACGACCTCGCTGCGCGGTTCTCGGCGCAGCATCCGGCGATGCGGTAACGCCTCAGCGTGCTGGTGTGGGAGCCGATTCATCGGCGAAAGCCAACGGAGCGGTGAAGTGGCAAGGCCATTCGCCGATGAATCGGCTCCTACATGTTCTTTTTAGCGGGGCAGGAGGCCGGCCAGGCGTTCGTGGAGGACGCCGCGGCGCCAGCCTTCGAGGGCTTCGGGCCATGCGCCTGTCATCACGTATTCCTCCATCGACCGGCGCGAGCAGAGCAGGCCGGGCGGAAGGTCGAGCTGGGTTGCGAGCAGGTCGATCACGCTGCGCATCTCGTTGATAGCGCGCTTGGCGTCGCCCACCGGATGACCCACGACGGGCGCCGTCGACTCGATTTCTTCGCTCTCCAGCGGTTGCTGAAGCAGGTCGAACAGTTCCTTGCGCTGCGGCGAGCGCAGCGAGCGGGTACCACGCACGCGTTCGTCAAGGTTCGCGGCATCACGCGGCCGGCTGCTGGTGAGATCCAGCGCCTGGGCGTCTTCGAGAAGCCACGAGCGCGGTTTGTCCAGCTCGCGAGCGGTCGTCTCGCGCCAGCGCAGCACGCGGCGAAGCAGGGCCTGCTTCTCCGGAGTCCACTCTGCGGCGGCCTTGAAGCTGCGCTGCGGTTGCGGATCGCCTTCGCGCTGACTGGCACGGCGTTTCATTCGTGAGCAGTCTTCCGCGTGCCAGGCAGCGCGGTCACGCTCGACCAGGCGCTCGCTGAGGATCGCGTGGACCGGGTGCAGGTGGACCACGTCGAGCGTCGCATAGAGCTTCTGCGATTCGGTCAGCGGGCGTTGCAGCCAGTCGCTGCGGGTCTCGCCCTTGTCGAGCTCCGCGCCCACCAGTTCCGCAACCAGCGCCCGGTAGCTGATGCCCAGGCCCATGCCGACAAAGGCAGCGGCGATCTGGGTGTCGAACAGGGTATGCGGGCCGTCAGGCAGGAACGGCGACATGGCTTCGAGATCTTCGCCGGCGCTGTGCATCACCGTAACGACAGGGTGGTCGGCGAACGTGGGTTTCAGCGTGTCACCCAGCGGAAACGCGACGGGGTCGATCAGCGCGTAACGGCCCTCGTGGGCCAGCTGAAGCAGGGCGAGCTGCGGATAGAAGGTGTTACGTCGCATGAACTCGGTGTCGAGTCCGACGACGGCTGTCGGGCCCACCGGAGCGAGCCAGGTGGTCAACTCGTCGTGGTTGTCGATCCACGGTGCGGCGGGAGCGAGGTCGCTCGATGTCATTCCTGCGTCCTTGTGCATGCATGGAGCGCGCGCGACGTTCGTGTTGCCCTGCCGCACGCGATTCTCTAAGGTGGCAGCGCACGATAGCAGGCCCGCACGGAACAGCCCACCATGCCGAACACCGAAACCGTCCGCCGACAGCGCGCCATTGGCGGCTCCCTGGGCGTGGCTGTGCTCGGTTTCGCCTTGTTTTATCACTTCTTTCCGCAGCTGCTGCATGTGGAACCGGGCCAGAACACGCCGCGCTCACCGATGCGCGGGCAGCCCACGACGATGGGGTTCGATCAACGCCCGCAGGCTGCCCCCGGTGCCATCGTGTCGGAGATCGACGCGGGCCCGCCGATCATGCTTGCGCCTGCATCGGTTATCGCCGGGCGTCGTCGCGAGAAGACCAACGAGGTCGATCTTCCAGCCCAGAAGACACCCGATTCGCCCGAACTGAGCGCCGTACTCGACCGCGCCGACAAGGCCTTGCAGGCCGATCGGCTGGTCGGTGGCAAGGACAGCGCGGCAGCGATGTTCGAGGCCGTGCTCAAACAGAAGGCGGACAGCCAGCGCGCGCTTGGCGGCATGGACGAGGTACGTGCACGGCTCGCGGCGGAAATCGAGCAGGACATCGCACTGGGTGACGCCGATGCCGCGCGCGACGGAATCTCGGCGCTCAAGGCGTTGCCAGGCGCCACCGGCGACGTCACGCCGCTGCAGGAGAAGCTGGCGATCCTCGACAAGGTGCGGCCGATGCTGGGCAAGGCGGCCAGCCAGCTGCAGGAAGGCAAGGCCGACCAACCGCACGGTGACAGCGCACTGGACACGTATCGCGCGGTGCTCGAGCTCGATCCGGACAACGCCGTGGCGGAGCAAGGCGTGATCCAGGTCCAGCGAGCTGTCCTCGACAAGGCGCTGGCCGCTGTCGCCCAGAACGACTTCGCTGCCGCGGACACCTTCCTGGCTGAGGCGGCGACCATCCTGCCCGAATCGCAAGGGCTTCAGGATACGCGCGGCCGTATCGAAGGCATGCGTCGCCAGAGCGGCTCGGCCATGCTTGCCCAGGCCCGTTCGGCGCTGGATGCCGGCAATATCGAACTGGCCCAGCAGTTGGCGACGAAGGCGCAGCAGATCAGCCCCGACCTGGCCGGCATCGACGATTTCAACGAGCGCGTGACAAACGCCCGCCTTTACGCAAGTTACAAGCCGGGTCAGGTTTTCGCCGATCGGTTCGTCGACTCGACCGGACAGGCTCCCGCCCTCGTCGTCCTTCCCACGGGGCGCTTCATGATGGGCTCGCCAGACGGCGAGCGCGGTCACGATACCAATGAGGCGCCCGCGCACGAAGTCCAGATCGACAAGGGCGTCGGCATGGGCCGCAGCTCGGTGACGATCGGCCAGTTTCGCGACTTCGTGCGGTCCAGCGGTTACGTGCCGCAGTCGCAATCCCTCGGTGGCGGCAGCGTCTACGACGAACAGAGCGGCGGCCTGCGTGACGAAACCTCGGCAACCTGGCAGGACGACTACGCGGGAAAACCTGGCCAGGAGCGCCTGCCTGTCATCAACGTATCCTGGAACGACGCCAAGGCGTATGCCGACTGGCTTTCGCAGCGCACGGGCAAGAAGTATCGCCTCGCCAGCGAGGCGGAATTCGAGTACGCGCTTCGCGCCGGCAGCACGACGCGGTACTGGTGGGGTGATGACAATCCCACGTCGCGGGTGGAGAACCTGACCGGTGGCAACGACCGCTCGGGCTCCGGACGCCGCTGGAGCAATGCGTTCAACGGCTACAAGGACAGCTATTGGGGTCCGGCGCCGGTCATGAGCTTCGCGGCGAATCCATTCGGCCTTTACGACATGGGCGGCAATGTCTCGGAATGGGTCGGCGACTGCTGGCACGACAACTACATACGTGCCCCGCGTACGGCCGACGCCTGGGTCAATCCGGGCTGTTCACGTCGCGTCATCCGGGGTGGATCATGGGGCAGCGCTCCGGATATGGTCCGCTCCGCCTACCGTCAGGGCGCGGCCGCGGACCTGCGCAGTGCACGCGTCGGATTTCGTGTCGTGCGCGAACTGTAGTGGGCGCTGTAAGGTTTGCCGAAACCGCGCCACGTAACGCTTGACGCCGAACCGTTACTGGTTACAAATGAGGTTTAGCCCTATCCGACGCCACGAGGTCCGAGCGTGTCCACCTCCATCATCGTTGGCTATCGTCCGTTTCCGGGTCGCACCGATCTGGTCGTTTCGATTCTTCTCGAAATCTATGAGGCGATGCAGCGCGCGGGACTGATCACGGCGCGACGCCCCTGGATCATGCGAAGCGAAGATGGTGACGTGGTCGCGGCCTTTGAAATGACCGACCAGTATTCGTTCGCCGCGTCGGAGAAATTGCGCGAGGTCAGTGTCCTGCGAGCTCGCCTGATGGGTGTCGCCGAACGCTTGCCGCTGGCAAATTTGCCAGAGAGCGGGCAGCCCTATGCGGAGTTCGAGACGACGACCGAGTATCCGGCCGCGGCAGCGCGCTGAGGGTCGGCGGCTCCGGGGGTCAGGCGGCGCTAAGGGGCAGGCGCAGGGTGAAGCAGGTGCCGTCGTCCATGCTGGAGCAGACGGTCAGCGTGCCGCCATGCGCACGGGCAATTTCGGACGCGATGTACAACCCCAGACCGAGACCGGGGCGAGGCGTCGCGGCTTCGGGCCGGTAGAACGGCTGGAAAAGCATGCCTTGCGTCGCAGGATCGATGGGCGTACCAAAGTTGGTAACGGCCAGGACGACGATGCGGTCTTCGACGTGCCCCTCGACGCGGATCGGCCGTCGCGTGTCGCCATGTGAGATGGCGTTGTTGAGCAGATTGGCAAGGAGCTGCTGAAGGCGCACCGGGTCGAAGCGCAGTTCGCCGGGAACGTCGACCTGGCTGACGATTCTTGCATTAGGGTGTGCAGCCGAGACCTCGGCAACGACACGTCCAATCGCTGCGGCGAGGTCGCCTTGATCAAGCTGGGCGACCGGAATTCCCGAGGCCAGGCGTGCCCGGGCAAAATCCATGATGTCGTCGATCAGATCAGCCATGCGTTTCGCGCTGGCCGTGACCACGGCCGCCAGGCGGCCGGCGCGCGGTGGCAGATCCATGCCGGATAGGGCTTCGGCAGCCATCCCCGCTGCCTGCAAGGGGCTACGCAAGTCGTGGCCGACAACGGCGAGGAACTGCTCTCGCAGCACACCTTCATCGACCGAGGTGCGCAGGGCGCGTTCGGCGTTTTCCACGCGGCCTTCCAGGGCCATCTGCGACGCGATGAGTTCGCCGTAGAGAACCATCTCTGCGGCAACCTGTTCTTCATCCAGGTCATTGGGGCGCGAGTCGATCGCGCAGAGCGTGCCGAAGAATTCGCCGTCGACCGTATAGATCGGTACGGATGCGTAGGACTCGAGCCCGTAATGCTTCGGCGTGTGGTGTTTCGAATAGACGGCGTGCTCGCTCGCGTGGCCGAATACGACCGGTTGACGGTGCGAGCGAATGTCATTGCATATGGTGGTCTCGAGGACCAGGTCTTCGCCGGGCTTGAGTCCGAAACCCAGGTCGTCGCGTACGGCGCAGGCGGTCCAGCGGTTTTCGGTCACCCGGGCGACGGCGGCGAAACGCATCCCTGTGGCGCGGACGACGGCGTCGAGGATGCGCGGCACGACGGGAAGACGCAAAATCGCCTCGACCGACGTATCGACATCTGTTTGAAGCATGGCCCCGTTACCACTCATCGTGCCCAGTCTAGCGGCTGTGCGGGACGTCGACCATGATCGGTGCTAGCATTTTGTGGACTTTTCGATCCAGAAGTGGTGAGACATGGCGCGTCCACGTGAATTCGACCGGGATACCGCCCTCCAGCGGGCCATCGAAACATTTGCGTCCCACGGGTTCGAGGGGACGACGACACCGATGCTGCTGGACGCCATGAAGATCGGCAGGCAGAGCCTCTACGACACGTTTGGCGACAAACGGAGCCTCTACCTGGAGGCGTTGAGGCGTTACTCGGATGAGAGCACCGGCGCCACGCTGTCTGCGATGTTCGCGAGCGATGCCGTGCTTGAGGGCGTGGAGCATGCTTTGCTGGGATTCGTTGACGACGCCGTCGCCGGTCGTGGTCCGGCGTGCCTTGGCATCCATGCGATCACGGAGTTCGGCACGTCGGAGCCCGATGTGCGCGCCGTAACCGACGAGGTAGGTCACCGAACGCTGTTGGCGTTCGAGAGCCGCCTGCGCGATGGGATCGAACGCAAGGAGCTCGCGGCGGATCTGGATGCCTCGGCAGCCGCGCAGTTCTTGCTGGCGACGTTGTCAGGGCTGAAGGTAGCAGCTCGCGGCGGAGCATCGCGCGAGGCCTTGCGTGGCATCGTTGCGGTGGCGCTGCGAGCGCTGGCGCCTTGACGACTGAGTTATGGAATGAATAGTCAAGAAATGTGTACAATCTGGCCCGAGACCCTTCCACGCCCTTGACCACGCCTGGATTGGCCTTTTTTTTCATCCATTAATTGACTAATCAATCCAGAACTGGAGAAGTTATGAACCTGCGACCCCTTGAAGGAAAAGCCGCGTTTGTCACCGGCGGCTCTCGCGGTATCGGCGCGGCCATCGTGCGCCGTCTCGCCCTGCAGGGCGCCTCTGTGACCTTCACCTATGCGGCGTCCGCGGATGCGGCAAAGGCCGTCGAGACTGCGGTGAACGCTGCGGGTGGAAACGCCGTGGCCGTTCGGGCAGATAGCGCGGACGCGGGCGCCCTGACGACAGCCATCGACGCGGCGGCAGCGGAGCATGGCCGGCTGGATATCCTCGTCAACAGCGCCGGAGTGATCACTCACGGAGTACTCGATGATCTGCCAATCGAGGAGTTCGACCGGGTGTTTGCCGTCAACGTCCGCGCCGTGTACGCCGGCACACGCGCTGCCGCGAAGCATATGGGGGAGGGCGGAAGCGTGATCACGGTGGGAAGCGTCGTCGCCGATCGCAGTGGCTTCCCTGGTACATCCATCTATAGCGCGTCGAAAGGTGCGGTCAAGGCGATGACGCGTGGCTTCGCTCGTGATCTGGGCCCACGTGGCATCACGGTCAACAACGTGCAGCCGGGTCCGATTGCGACGGACATGAATCCGGCCTACGTAGAGGATCTGGTGCTTCCGCTGATTCCTATGGGTCGGATGGGTAAGGCGGATGAAGTGGCGGCCTTGGTGGCATATCTGGCAGGGCCCGAGGCGCGGTTCACGACGGGGGCAAGCCTTACCGTCGACGGCGGCTTCATGGCCTGAGCTGATGCGGCCCGATTGGCAATCGGGCGTTACTTGCCGGTGGCGGCGTCGACGATCGTCGCGGCGTCGTCATGGCCATAGAGGCGGAGTAATACGGCGATCATGGATGCGGCGACGCCGAGCATCGTGGTCAGCCCGGCACACGTCCACAGGCTCAACTGAAGCTTGGTGGGGAAACGGTCAAGCTTGTCTGACAGATTGGCTGACAAGGCATCCATTCGGTCGTTGAGGCTTGCCGACATGTCATCCATCCGGCCCCTGAAGTTTGCCGACATGGAATCCATCCGGCCGTTGAGGCTTGCCGACATGTCATCCATCCGGTCCTTGAAGTTTGCCGACATAGAATCCATCCGGCCGTTGAGGCTTGCCGACATGTCATCCATCCGGTCCTTGAAGTTTGCCGACATAGAATCCATCCGGCCGTTGAGGCTTGCCGACATGGAATCCATCCGGTCGTTGAGGCTTAACGACATGGAATCCATTCGAACAGTGGTGCTTCCCGAAGTCGACTCCAGTCTCTCCGACATCACGCTTAAGGTCACCTCGATTGAGCTGACGCGTTTGCGAATGTCGCGCACATCGATGCGGACCTCGGCAAGGTCGCTGCGTACGAACTTCGTTTCGGTTTCGAGGGTCGCTACTCGCGCGTCCAGTCGTTCGTTGTTCTTTACGGCGCCGCAGCGGACGAACTTTGGTTTTTCGGGCGATTGCACTTGGTCCACCGGCAGCCGATAAGGAATTGAGTGCGCATCGTACGTCGCCAGAAATTCTGGATCAGTAGGCGCTCAGCCGAGAACTGCAGCAGGCGTTGACCCGCCTGCTGTAGGGCCGGTTCGTGATCATCGTTCACTCAATCACAGAACGCGCGAAGGCATCGGCCTCACTGAGAACAATCGAAGGCGAGGAAGTATCACGCCTCTTTAGGGAACTCCGTTCCTGCCTGCTGCGGCAAGCAAGGGCGCCAGGTACTGTTGCGCCATCCACGCAAACCCACCGATCAAGGCAATAAGCACGGCGATGGCTCCGCTCATGACCCACGTCTTTGCTGCTGCGTTTTCCATGCGTGTCTCGACCTTGGCAATCGAGACCCTGATCGCCGTGACGTCTTGTGCGATTTGATCGACAGCGCGATCAAGGCGATCGATTCTTCGGCCAGTGCCGCCGTCTCGAGGAGGGTCGCCGCCGCCTTGCCGAACGTCGTCCCAGGGACCCTTCGTGACGTTCATGCCTTATATCCCGGCGTGCGTGCGCGTTCATCAGCCCACGTGGCGATGATGAATGCATCGTGCAGGCGCTGAAAACCACAGTGGTTGCAGGTCATCATGATCGAAGGGCGCATCAGGTCGAGCGATGCCAGCAGCGTACTGGTCGGCTGGCTCTCCTGGGGAAATCCGAAGGGCACCCCGAGCAGAAGATGCGTGTCGTCAGTCGGGCCGGTGTATGTCCACGACGCGGCGCCGCACGACAGGCACTCGTCCTTGGCACCTTTGGCGAGGAAGAATTCCCTCACCGTTGGCAGGTTCAAACTCTTGAGCTTCGCGCAGCTATCCATCAGCCCGTCAGGTTCCCGAATAACAGGTTGGCATCCTACGCTTCGGGAATGGCACTCATCAGTAGGCGTCGGGAAGACGGAAGCGCCAAGCGTTGCGTTGCCCGCCGTCAGGATGTGTCGCGTCGCGCGGCGACGGCAACAAAAAACCCGCCTGAAAAGGCGGGTTCGTTGAGAACATTCGAAGGCGCAGTGCGCGGCCTTCGATGTTGTAATTGGTGCCGAAAGAGGGACTCGAACCCTCACTGTATCACTACAAACGGATTTTGAGTCCGCCGCGTCTACCGGTTCCGCCATTTCGGCATGGGGCCACGCATTATGCGTGAATCAGTGCACCCGGTCGAGACCCAACTGGCGTTCGCTGCGCTGGTACCAGTCGTCGCCTTCGGGATTGAACACGGCGCACTGGGTCATGCGGCCCGAATAAATGTGCAGGCTGACGGCGACCGAATCCTCGCTGGGATTGCGGATCGTGTGGTACTCGTGCGGCGGAATCAGGCTACCGGCAGAGCCCGGGCCGGCCTGAATCGAGCCGACGGGACGGAAGTGGTAGCGCTCTGCCTCATGCTCGCCCAGTTCGTACTGGACGATTTCGAGCGAGCCGGCCCAGACGCCCTCGACGCACCACATGCCGCAGTGATCGTGGATCAGGGTGCCCTGGCCAGGTCCCCAGGTCATGGCGATGACGCTGTAACCATGGTCGTCGCTGCGGTAGAGCTCGCGGCGGGCGTAGTGGTCGCCGGCCATTTCAAAAACACACTCGGGAAGTTTCACTTCCTGGGAGCGGATCAGTCGACACAGCGCGTTGCGCAGGGCGTCGGTGATCGCCGGAGTGTTCGCCTGGGCGACCGAGGCGTCAATGGCCTCGATGAGCTTGTTGCTGCCCGGGAAGTCGACCGTGATCATGGCTGGAACCTCTGGATGGCGGTGGCGTGGGGACGCCGTTCGGAGCCGATGATAGCAAAATGCGGGTCGTGCCCTCCCACGGGGTTAGATCGAGCGCAGGAAGCCGCCGATGGCGCGGCTGTAGTTTTCGATATCCACCAGGAAGGCGTCGTGGCCCTGGGGGGAATCCAGCGCGACGAATTCGACCCTGGCGCCGGCCGCCTCCAGGCCCTTGGCGATGGTTTCCTGCTGTTCCAATGGAAACAGGATGTCGGTGCTGACGCCGATAACCATGGCGCGTTCGACCTGGATCCGGCCCAGGCCGCGCATGACGTCGCCTTCGCCGTATTCGGAGATGTCGAACCAGTCGCTGGCGCGCGACAGATAGAGGTAGCTGTTCGGGTCGAACTGGCGATTGAAGCGCCTCGCATGGCCCTCGAGATACGACTCCACCTGGAACTCGAAGCCGAAGGGCTCGTTTTCTTCGCGCTGGTCTGCATCTAGGCGGATGCGGGCGAAGCGGCCGTTCCACTCCATGGCAGAGCGGTACGTAATGACGCCGAGCTTGCGGGCGATGCTCATGCCGTGTTCCGGCCAGCGCTCGTTGTCGTAGCGACCTTCATTCCAGTGCGGATCGAGGCGGATCGCCTCACGTTGCAGCGAGCGAATGGCGATAGCGAACGGCTGGGCCTGCGGTGCGGTGTCGACGCTGAGGTGCGTGCGCGCCGAGCCGGGGTGAAGGAGCATGTACGCGAGCGCGCTCATGCCACCCATGGAACAGCCGACCAGACACGCCAGCTCCGTGATGCCCAGACCGGTCACGGCTTCGCGTGCGGCGTTTGCGACGTCTTCCAGCGATAGTTCGGGGAAACTGAGCCGGTAGGGTTCGCCCGTTGCCGGATCGACCGATGCAGGGCAGGTGGAACCCTTGTCGCTGCCCAGCGAGTTCACGCAGATGACGAAGTAGCGGTCGGTGTCGAAGGCCTTGCCGGGGCCGATCATCTCTTCCCACCAGCCTGGCGTCGGATCCTCCGCATTGGCGGCGGCGTGGGCACTCGGCGAAAGGCCGGTGAGGATCAGCACGGCATTGCCTCGCGCGGCGTCCAGCGTGCCCCAGGTTTCGAACGCGACGCGTGCGCCATGCAGTTCGCCGCCGCGTTTCATGCGGAACGGAGAGGAAAGCGTGTGGTAGCGGCGTGCGTCGCCCATGGGTAGGTCCTTCAACTGGTACCGGCCATGGTGCCACGGCAGGCCCGCTTCGCGCTCACTTGCCGGCGTCGGCGGCCGCGCGTTTGTCCGCCTGGGCGATCTGTTCGGCAACGGCATGGGCGACGTTGGAATCCGGATCGAGCATCGGTTGCAGCTTCTTCCAGGTCGCCGAGGCTTCGGTGTACTGCTCGTGCTGGAACTGACTGATGCCAAGCAACCACAGGGCACGCTGGTTCTCGGGATTCGCGGCGACGGCCGCTTGCAGCAACGTGAGCGCCCGGCCCTCGATACGGTGATCGCCGCGCACCAGGGAATCGGATTCTGCCCAGCCGACCATGGCGGCGCCGTTTGCAGGGTCCGCTTTCAGCGCGCCGTCGTAGGCGTCGCGCGCGTCCGCCGGCTGCTTCAGCATGGTGAACGTCTGGCCGAGCAGCAGCCAGCCTTGCGCATCGTCGGGATGGTCCTTCAGGCGTGCACGCAACGCGACAATGGCTTCGTTGACGTCCATTTCCTTCGCCGGCTCGACACCGCCGAGCGTCGACGGCGTGCCGACGAGCGCATAGAGGCCGACGCTCGCAAGCGGCACGACGACGGCAATCGCGATCAACACGACAAACGCACCGCGCGAACGACCGTGGCGACGGCCATGGCGAACGATCGGAACCAAGAGCAGGGCCAGCGCGAGGGCCAGCATGGCCCCGGCGGCGAGATAAAACGCGTAGGTCACCAATCGTCCCCGGTATCGTTGATCGGCGTCGTGTCCGCCGGTGCCTGCCTGGCGCGACGGCGCACCTGCACGGCGACGACGATGCCACCGATGGCAAGCAGTGCGAGTGGTCCGAACCAGAGCAGCCAGGTGCCGGGTTCGACCGGTGGTTTGTAGAGCACGAACTGCGAATAGCGGTCGACCAGATAGGCCTTGATCTCGTCGTCGCTCTTGCCCGCCTGGATCATCTCGAAGACCTGGCGGCGCAGGTCATGCGCGATCGGCGCGTTGGAGTCGGCAAGCGTCTCGTTCTGGCACATCGGGCAGCGCAGTTCGGCGCTGAGGTGCTGGAAACGAACTTCTTCGGCGTGATCGCGGAACGGCAGCGGCTGGATCGCCTGCGCCGTCGCCAGCATGGGCAACAGAACCAGGCCGAGCACGAGAAGCCAGCGACGCATCACGGCGCTTCCTTCGCCAATGCAGCTAGTGCCGGACGAATTTCCTTGTCGACCACTTCAGGCGTGATCGGACCGATGCGCTTGTAACGAATCACGCCCTTCGCATCGATCAGGAAGGTTTCCGGCGCCGCGTACACACCGAAGTCGATACCGCTGCGTCCTTCGCGATCGGCCACGATCACATCGAAGGGATTGCCGTGCTCGGCCAGCCATGCGCTAGCCGCTTGCGGCTCGTCCTTGTAGTTGAAGCCGATGAGTGGCAGACCGAGCTGCTTCACTTCGGTCATGAGCATCGGGTGCTCGTGCACGCATTCGATGCACCAACTGGCGAATACGTTGAGGAAATACGGCTTGCCCAGCAGCGAGTCCCTGGTGACGGTGCGACCGGCATCGTCGAGGACGGGCAGGGCGAACGCCGGCGCTGGCTTGTTGATCAGGGGCGACGCGATTTCGTGCTGGTCGTGCTGCGTGTTCCACCAGATGCCGAAGCCGAACAGGCCTACCAGGACGAGGAAGCCGAACAGGGGCAAAAGGCGGCTCACGCGAGCGACTCCTTGGCTGGCGGCGTCACGGCAGTGGTTACCGTTTCGGCCGAGGGTGCCCTCTTGGCGCGGAAGCGGCGCTCCATGGCGGCGAGGAAGCCGCCCGCCATCATGAAGAGACCGCCCAGCCAGATCCAGCGAACAAACGGCTTGTGATACAGGCGCAGGGCCCAGGCACCTTGCACGTTCGTCGCTTCCATCGGTTCGCCGAGGGCGACATAGATGTCGCGGAACAGCCCCGCATCGATCGCGGATTCGGTCTGCACCTGCCCACGCGAATAGGTGCGCTTCTGCGGGTGGAGCGTTGTCAGCACCCGACCGTCACGGAGGATGGTGACCATGCCTTCGTCAGCGCGCCAGTTCGGACCGGTGGTTTCCTCGACACCGTCAAAACGGAAATCGTAGCCGCCGACCGATTCGGTCTTCCCCGGCTCCATGCGGACGTCGCGCTCCATGCTCAGCGATTCGGACAGCATCACGCCGACCAGGAAGATCGCGACGCCGGTATGTGCGAGCAGCATGCCTGCCATCTCGGCGGGGAAGCGGCGGCCACGCGGCATCTCGCGCCAGCGTTTGATCACGTAGGACAAGGTGCCTGCGCCGACCCAGACTGCGCCAGCGATACCGGCGATCGCACGCAGGTGCCCTTGGGCGAAGAACGCGGCGACGATGGCGCAGATGATCGCGGCGACACCGGCGCGCAAGGCCATCGTGGTCAGCTGGTGGCCTTCGGCGCGGCCCCAGCGCAAGTACGGGCCGAACGGAAGCAGCAGCACCGCCGGTGCCATCAGCAGCACGAAAAGGAAGCCGAAGTAGGGCGGCCCGACGGAAACGCGACCGAGGTTCAGCGCATCGCCGATCAGCGGAAAGAGCGTGCCGAGCAACACCATCGCGGCGGATGTGGTGAAAAGCAGGTTCGCTACCATGACGCCGGTTTCGCGCGAGAGCGGCGCGAACGCCTTCCCCGTGGCGACCTTCGGTGCGCGAATCGCGTAGAGCAGCAGCGAACCGCCGATCACGATGATCAGGAAGGCGAGGATGTACAGGCCGCGCCGCGGATCGGACGCAAAAGCGTGCACCGACGTCAGTACGCCCGACCGGACGAGGAAGGTGCCGAGCAGCGACAGCGAGAACGCAAACAGCGAAAGCAGGATGGTCCACGCTGGCAACGAGCCGCGTTTCTCCGTCACGGCCTGCGCGTGGATCAGCGCGACACCGACGAGCCAGGGCATGAAGGACGCGTTTTCAACCGGATCCCAGAACCACCAGCCGCCCCAGCCGAGTTCCGCGTACGCCCACCAGCTGCCGGCAACGATCCCAAGGGTGAGGAATGCCCAGGCGACGTTGGTCCACGGACGTGCCCAGCGCACCCAGGCCTGTTCCATGCCGCCGCCGAGCAGGGCGGCGATCGAAAATGCAAAGGCGACCGAGAAGCCCACGTAGCCCATGTAGAGCACGGGCGGGTGGAAAGTCATGCCCGGATCCTGCAGCACCGGATTGAGGTCACCGCCGTCGGCGGGCATCGGCAATTCGCGCAGGAAGGGGTTGGAAGTGAAGAGGATGAAGGCGAGGAAGCCGACGCCGATCAGGCCAAGCACGCCGAGCACGCGGGCCAGGAAAGCCGGCGGCAAATGACGGCTGAACGCGGCCAGCGCCACCGACCACACATTGAGGATGAACACCCAGAGCAGCATCGACCCTTCGTGCGCACCCCAGACCGCGGTGACACGGTAATACCAGGGCAGCGCGAGGTTCGAGTTATCGGCGACATAGGCCACCGAGAAGTCGTAGGTCAGGAAGGCGTAGATCAGGATCGCCATCGCGGCGAAAACGAAGACGCCCTGGCCGGCGGCAGCGGGACGAGCCACGGCGATCAGCGCAGCGTTGTTACGCCACGCGCCGACGATCGGCAGCACGCCCTGGGCGATCGCCAGGAGCAACGCGAGAACGAGGGCGAACTGGCCGAGCTCGGGAATCACTTGGGTGTGTCCTTCATCGCGGTGTCGTCGATCTTCTTGTTCTGGTGAGCCTTGGCCATGGCGTCCTTCAGTTCCTTCGGCATGTAGTTCTCGTCATGCTTGGCGAGGACTTCGCTGGCGATGAAACGCGCGCCGTCCATGCGGCCCGTCGCAATCACGGACTGGTTGTCGCGGAACAGGTCGGGAAGGATGCCGGTGTATTCCACGGGCATGGCGCCGTCCGCGTCGATGACGATGAAGCTCACGCGCAACGTGTCGGCAGCGCGCTGGATCGAACCGGCCTTGACCATGCCGCCGAGACGGAAGCTCTTGTACGGCGTGGCCTGGCCTTCCTGCACCTGGCTTGGGGTAAACAGGTAGCTCATGTTCCGCTGCAGCGCGAACACGGTGAGGCCCACCGCCACGACAGCGGCGACGATGACGGAGATGACGATGGCAAGGCGACGTTTACGCGTTGGATTCATTGCTTGGCGGGGTTCCGGGCCGGCGGCGGTTTTCCTGGCGCGCGAGCCGCGCGCGAAGTTCGCGCAGGTTGCGGCGGCGCCGGGCTAACGGGGCCAGCGTGTCGATGAGAAGGACGATGAGGAAGGTGGCGAACGCGGTCCACACATACGAACCATAACCGCCCATGGCGAGGAATTGGTTCATGCGGCGTCGTTCCTGGCCTGGCCGAGCGCGATGTCGCGCACCCAGGTCTTGCCACCTTCGGAAGCGATGAGGTCGGCACGCACGCGCGCAAACAGGCTGGCCACGTAGTAGCACTTGGTCGCGGCCATCATGGTCAGCAGCGGCCAGAGCATGCTCGCCGAGATATGCGAGGGGCCGAGCAGGCGAATCGTGGAGCCCTGGTGCAGCGTGTTCCACCAGTTCACCGAGAAATGCACGATGGGGACGTTCACCGCACCGACCAGCACGAGGAAGGCCGCAGCGCGTGCGCCCTGGCGGCGGTCTTCGAACGAGTGATACAGGCCGATGATGCCGAGGTAGATGAAAAGCAACACCAGTTCGGAGGTGAGGCGAGCATCCCAGGTCCACCAGGTGCCCCACATGGGTTTGCCCCAGAGCGAACCGGTCACCAGGGTGATCAGGGTGAATGCCGCGCCGACTGGCGCCGATTCCATCGCGACGACTTCGGCAATCTTGATTCGCCAGACCAGCCCGATGAATGCCGCAACCGCCATCGCGCCGTAGATGAAGAGACTCATCCAGGCACTCGGCACGTGGATGAAGATGATCCGGTAGGCATCACCCTGCTGGTAATCCGCCGGCGCCGCCACGAGTCCGCCGTATAGCGCGACAGCGCCCAGCAGGAGCGCCAGACCGAACGCCCACGGGCGTACGGCCCCGGCGAACCGGTAGAACACCGGCGGCGAGCCGAGGCGGTGAAGCCAGAGCGGAACCCAGTTAGCCATCGTTACCTGTTACCCAATGCGTTCGGACACCGTGAGTCCGTAAATCGGGGTCCACGGTTGCAAGCGTTCATGTGTCCATGGCGATGCGAAGCGCGGCGGCGCAGGCCAGCGGCGCAAGAACGAGTGCCATGGCCAGGCCGGCGCCCAGCCAGGCGATCGGCGCGACCCAGGGCAAACCTTCCTGCGCGGCGGACAGGGCCCCGGCTGCGAAGATCACGACCGGCACGCACAACGGCAACAACATGAGCGCCAGAAGCATACCAGAGCGTCTCGATCCGGCCGTCAGCGCGACCAGCACCGCGCCCAGCAGGCACAGCAGGGGCGTCGACAGCAGGAGCGCGACCACGAGCACGGGCATGGCTTCCGGTGGCAGCTTGAGCATGCTGGCCAGCACGGGGGCGACGATGATCAGCGGTACCGATGAGGTGATCCAGTGCGCCAGGATCTTCATGCCAACCAGCAGGGCCAGCGGCTGTGGGGCCAGCATCAGCAGCTCCATCGAGCCGTCCTCGATATCGCCGCGGAAAAGATGATCCAGCGACAGCAGGATAGCCAGCAGCACGATGACGAACACGACGCCGCCGGCGATGCGCGCAAGCAGGGCGGGCTCCGGGCCGATCGCGAAAGGAAAGAGGGTGGTGACGATGACCGCATAGAGCACCGGCATCGCGATATCCCCGCGACGCCGCCAGGCCAACGTGAGGTCGCGGCGAAGCAGGGCGGCGCAGGCCGCGGGCGTGCTACCGGGCGTCACGCGTGCAACCGGATGCGGCGTGGTTCGCCGCCGGCGAAGCTCACGGCGCCATGGCTGGTGACCAACGCCGCGCCGCCACGCGCCGCATGCTGCTCGAGCAGGCGGTTAACCAAAGCGATGCCTTCGCGATCGAGATTGGCGTACGGCTCATCCAGCAACCACACGCGAGCAGGCAACAACAGCAAGCGGGCCAGGGCGGCGCGTTTTTTCTGCCCGGCGGACAACTGGCGAACGGGCTCGTCTTCGTACCCCGCCAGACCAACCTCGCGTAGCACCCCATTCTCGTCCGTGCCGTCGCGCAACCCGTACAGGCCCGCCGAGAGTCGCAGGTTCTCGCGCGGCGTCATGTCGAACTTCAAACCCAGGTGGTGGCCGAGGAAAACCACCGCGCCAGCGACCGTGTCCAGCGAGAAGGGGGAGCCATCCAGGAGTACCTGGCCTTCGCCGGGACGCAGCATGCCCGTCAGAACGCGCATGAGGGTCGTCTTGCCGCTGCCATTGTCGCCTTCCACCAGCGCGATCTCACCCCCATGCAGGGCAAAGTCGATCGGCCCGAACACCGGCTCGTCCTGGCGCAGGAAGCACAAGCCTCGCGCTTCAAGCAGGGCGACGTTGTCAGGCAGAACATTCATTGGGCTGGCTGGTGCTCTATGTAGGAGCCGATTCATCGGCGAATGGGTGCTAGCCCCAGACATCAGTACTCGCAGGCCTCAGCCCCGCTCAAACGCCTGCTTCGGCAACGGCGGCAACGTGGCCTCCAAAGTCCGCACCGCTGCATCGAGGTCGACATCGGCCACCGACTCATACCCCTTCAACAGCTGCTCCACCAGCACATCCTGCGCCTGCCCGCGCTCCAGCGCATAGCGATAAGGCAGATGCGTAAACGTGACCATGCGATAGCGCGGCAGGTAATGCGTCGGCGAACGCTCGGCAAGCAGGCCGCCGAGTTCGCGCTTACGCAGGTAATGCGGATCCGCGACGGAGTCGCGCATCTCGACGTAATTTTCCAGGGCCATCCGCGCGATCGCATCCGCGTTGGGTTTGCGACGCTGCTCGAAGGCGGCGAAAACCGCCGCCGCATCGTCCGGCTGGGCGGCGAAAAGATCCGCGAGGTCCGCGGCATCTTCGAAGCCGCAATTCATGCCCTGGCCGTGGAACGGCACCATGGCGTGTGCGGCGTCGCCGATCAGCAGGGCGCGACCGCCGATGTGCCAGCGGTCGAGATAGAGCGTGGCCAGGGTACCCACCGGGTGCTCCGCCCAGTCCGAAGCGAAGTCCGGCATCAGGGCAAGCGCATCGGGGAAATCCGTGCGGAAGAACGCCTCGGCGGCGCCGGCGCCGGCGATCGTGCGGAAGCTCGGGTGATCGCCTTCGTTCGGCAGGAACAGCGTCACGGTGAAGCTGCCTTCGCGGTTCGGCAGCGCGATGCACATGTAGTGGCCGCGTGGCCAGATGTGCAGGGCGTTGCGCTCGATCGCGAAAGGGCCGGATGCGTCCGCCCGAGGGGGAATCTCCAGTTCCTTGTACCCGTGGCCGAGCTCTTCAATGCGCTCGCCCAGCGGCGAATGCAGGTGCATCGCGGCGCGCAGGGCAGAACCCGCGCCGTCGGCGCCGATGATGATCGGTGCCTCGACGGTGCGCAGGTTGCCCTCGGGGTCGCTCAGGGTCAGCGTGCCGGCATCCAGGTCGGCCGAGGCCAGGCCCTGGTCGAAATGGATGCTGGCGCCGGCTGCTTCCGCGGCATCGAGCATCAGCGTGTTCAGGCCGCCACGGGAAACCGACCAGATCACCTCGGAGTCGTCGACGCCGTAGCGCTGCAGACCGCTGTGGCCCGCAGGATCGTGGACCATGCGTCCGCGCATCATGACTGCCTGCTCGAGAACCTTGTCGGCCAGGCCGGTGGCGCGCAGGGCGTGCAGGCCACGTTCGGCCAAGGCCAGGTTGATCGACCGGCCGCCCTGGAATCCGGCACGGCGGGGATCGGAGCGTTTCTCGTACACCGTGACGCGGAAACCGCGCTGGGTCAGCAAAGTGGCAATCAGGGCGCCGACCAATCCGGCGCCAACCACGGCGATGTCGTTACGGGGCATGGTCGACCTGATTCGGAGGCGCGATATTGCAGGGCAGCGCATCGTGCGCCGCAGCGCCAGCGGGAGCAAGCCCGCGGCGCAGCGTCAGGATTAGCTGGCTTTCTTGCCCGTCGGGCGGGTGGTGGTCCGCGTGACGGGATCGGCCGGCTTCGCCGTTGCCGCGTCAAGGAAACCGCGCTGCATCGACTTCCAGACGTCGAGGTTCCGTTCGGTCATTTCGTTGAGCATCGACCAGGGGGTCTGGCCCATCAGGCTGTTCAACTGGGTGCGGAACTGCTGCTGCTGATCGAGGAAAACCTGCAGGCTGCGCTCCAGATACGGCCCCATGAAGCCCTGTAGCGAGTCGCCGTAGAACCTGATGATGTGCGACAGCAGCTGCGGGGAGAGCATGGGCTGGCCGTGCTCCTCGTGCTCCGCGATGATCTGCAGGAGGACGGAGCGCGTCAGATCCTCGCCCGACTTGGCGTCGCGGACTTCGAAGTTTTCCCCATCGAGTACCAGCTGGCGGACTTCCTCCAGCGTGATGTAGCTCGAGATCTCCGTGTCATAGAGACGGCGGTTCGGGTACTTCTTAATGATGCGTAGGGTTTGTGCCATGCGGCGAAAGCTACCACGAGGTATTGCGCCGCACCAGTTGCCGAAAGGGGGCGTAATCGTTTTCGGATTTCACATCCGGGTCTTAAATCGATTTAGATAACGGCAATTTAATGCGCCGCTGCACCGCCGGCATTTCCAAACGGCGGCTTGGCCAGCCAAAGAACGGGAATCAGGGCGAGGAAAAGCACCGCGCAGCCAAAGAACACGTCGTTTACGGCCAGGGTCAACGCTTCCCGATTCAAGACCTGATCGATCACCGCCAATGCAGGCTTCCCCTGGATCCCGAGCGTGGCTAGGTGGTTCGTGTAGGTGGCAGTCGCTGGTGAGGCCTGGGTTACGTACTCGGTCAGCGACGCATGGTGTGACTCGCCCCGGTGTTGCCAGAGCGTCACCGTGAGTGCCGTGGACACGCTGGAGGCCAGGGTGCGGAAAAAGTTCGACAGACCCGACGCGCCGGCGATCTGGTCCGGATTCAGGCCGGACAGGAAGATCTGGTTGAGCGGGATGAAGAAACAGGCGATGGCGATGCCCATGATGAAACGGGGCAGGACCAGCGTGGCGAACGAGGCGCCACTGTTGAAGCCGGCGAACCAGAACGAGGTGAAGGCGAACACCATGAACGCGAACGTCACCACGGCGCGCAGTTCAAGTCGCTGGATATTTTTTCCGATGAAGGGCGAGACGATGAAGGCGAGGATGCCGACGGGCGCCGTGGCGAGCCCGGCCCAGGTGGAGGTGTAGCCGAGGGTGGTCTGCAACCAGAGGGGAAACACCACGTTGATGCCGAAGAAGGCCAGCATGCCCAGCGACAGGGCTGTCACGCCCACCGCGAAGTTGCGGCGGCCGAACAGCGACAGGTCCACCACTGGATGTTTCGCGGTGAGTTCCCAGATCACCAGGAAGACCAGGGCGACGAGCGCGATCAGGCCCAGGGTGACGATCAGCGGGGAGGCGAACCAGTCGTGGTCGTTGCCATTGTCGAGCATGAACTGCAACGCGCCGACGCCGATGACGAGCAGGGCCAGGCCCACCGTATCGATCGGCGCGCGCAGGATCTTCGTTTCACGATCGCGCAGGATCGTCCAGGTGATGACGCCGGCGAGCGCACCCACGGGCACGTTGATGTAGAAAATCCACGGCCACGAGAAGTTGTCGGTGAGATAGCCGCCAAGGATGGGGCCGAAGATCGGCGCCACCACGACGGTCATTGCCCACATCGCGAGGGCCATGCCCTGTTTGGTTTTCGGATAACTCGATAGCAACAGGGACAGCGACAACGCCACCATCGGACCCGAGCCTGCGCCCTGCAGCAGGCGGAAGAACACCAGCATGGGCATGCTGGTCGCCAGGCCACAAAGCATCGAGAAGAGCACGAACAGCATGACTGAGACGACGAAGGTCCTCACTTCACCGAAGCGCTTCGCCAGCCAGCCCGTTAGCGGTTGCATGATCGCGCTGGCGAGGGAGTACGAGCTGATCGCCCAGGTACCCTCGCTCGAGCTCACGCCCAGGCTGCCGGCGATGTGCGGCACGGCTACGTTGACGATGGTCGTGTCGAGAATCTCCATGAAGGTGGAGAACGCAACGGCGATCGTCAGCACGGCAAGTGTCGCGCCCTGGATCGGCTTGAGGCCGCTCGCAGGCGCGGCGTCGGGGATGGCGGCGGCGTCGCTCAAGGCACGCTCGCTCCGAGGTTGGCGCCCGCGCCGAGGTTCTTGCGCACGATGACGTCTGCGGCAGCGTCGGCCTTGGCGGCGACGTCGTCATAGACGTTGGTCTGTGCCACCGGCGTGGTCGACGGTGACTTCGCCAGTACGTCGCCCGCATCGTCCGTGATATCGACGGTGACGTCGGTGGAAAGGCCGATGCGCAGTGGATGCTTGTCGAGGTCCTTCGGCTCCAGCGCGACGCGCACCGGAATGCGCTGCACGACCTTGATCCAGTTGCCGGTGGCGTTTTGCGCTGGAAGCAGCGAGAACGCGCTGCCGGTACCGGCACCCAGGCCGATCACCTTGCCGTGGTATTCCGTGCCACCGCCGTAGATGTCGGCTTCGATCTTCACCGGTTGGCCGATGCGCACGTGGCGCAACTGGCTTTCCTTGAAGTTGGCATCGACCCAGAGGTCGTGCAGTGGCACCACGGTCATCAGCTGCTGGCCGGGCTGCACGCTGTTGCCGACCTGCACGCTGCGCAGCGCGACATAGCCGTCGATGGGGGCGACGATGGCGTTGCGCTGTGCGGCGATCCACGCCTGGCGGAAACCGGCGCGTGCCTGTTCCACGGCGGGGTTGCTCTCCACATCGCTGCCATCGACCAGGGCACGCGAGGCATCGGCCTGGCGCTGCGCGGATTCAAGGGCGGACCGGGCGGTATCCACCGCGTCGCGTGCGTGTTGCACTTCTTCCGGGGCCACGGCCTTCTCGGCGAGCAACGGGATGCGGCGCTTGAGGTCGTCCTGCGCGCGCTTCAGATCCTGGCGGCGCGTTCCGAGCGAAGCATCGGCGCTGGCGGCGGACTGGGTCTGCTGACGCACCTGGCGCACGGCCTGGGCGAGTGCGCTGCTGGCCTTGCGCAGGGCCACATCTCCATCTGTCGGGTCGAGCTTCACCAGCACCTGGCCGGCGTTCACGCGCTGCGTGTCGTCAGCGAAGACGCCCACGACGATACCCGGCACCTGGGCCGATATACCGACCTGATTGCCACCGACGTAAGCGTCATCCGTGGTCACGCGTTTGGAAAAAACGAACAGCCAGAGCAGGAACCACGCCAGCGCGGCGAGGGCGAAGACGAGCGCGGCGATGAGCAGCGCACGGTTCCGTTTGCCCTTGTCCTTGGGCGCATTGCCGCTTTCTTCCTGCGTGCGCGGCGTGTCGGTCGTGGTGGCGCTCATGGGCTCTGGGTTCCGTTCGTGCTGTGCGTGGAAGAGGAATCGATGGGTTCGGCGCGGTAGCCGCCGCCGAGTGACTTGATCAGTGCAACATCGGTGGAGAGGGCCTGACCCTGCAGGTCAGCGTCCATGTCCAGCTGCTGCGCAAGGGAGGCCTCGGTCTCGAGTGACTCGCGGTCGTCGCGGACGCCGCGGGCCGCTCGCGCTTTCGCGCTAGCCAGCAGCGTCCTGGCGGCATCGATCTGTTCGGCCTGTTGTGTCCGGCGGCCGGCGAGCTGCCGGGCGCCCAGGGCTTGCGTGGCTACGTCGCGTGCGGCGGAGGCTACGGTGGCGTTGTACTGGGCCACGGCCGCGCCTAGTTGCGCCTGGCTGACGCCGTGGTTGGCCTCGAGCGTCCCGCCTTCGAAGATCGGCAGGTGGAGCGCCGGGGTCAGCGAGAAGACCCGGCTGCTGGCCGAGAAGAGCTTGTCCATGTCGATGCTGGACAGCCCGGCCATGCCGGTCAGGCTCACATCGGGGAAGAACTGGGCGCGTGCTGCGTCGGTCTGGCGCAGGGCGGCTTCGACCTGCCAGCGGCTGGCAGCAATATCGGGGCGGCGGGCCATCAGGTCGCTGCCGACATTCGACGGCAGGCCCGTGCCTATATCGGGCAGGGCATGGGGCGTGAGTGCCGGAAGCTGTGCGGGGGAGACACCAACCAGCGTCGCGATCGACGCCCGTCGAATATCTGCGGAGCCTTGCAGCGCCACGCGTTGCTGACGGGCGCCGGCCAGTTCAGCGCGAGCCTGCTGGGCGGTATCGGGAACGTCGACACCCTGCTTCACTCGCAGTTCGGCGATGCGCAGGCCGCGTTCGCGCACGGCGACGGCTCGGTCGGCAATCGCCACGCGGGACATGTCGGCGAGCCAGCCGAAGTACGTGTCGGCCACGACGGCCTGAATTGCCAGCGATGACGCGGAGCGTTCCGCTTCCGCGGCACGCGCGCTGTCGATGGCGGATTCAAGCGCGAAGCGCTTCTTTCCCCACCAGTCGAAGTCGTAGCTGACCTGCACGCCGATGTCGGCCTGGTTGTACCAGGTGAAGCCAAGGAACTGGGCGGGGATCAGGCCGTGTTCGCTCATGCGCTGGCGTGCGACCTGGGCGCTGCCGTCGACACGGAGCCCTGCCTGCGCGGCGGCGACGCGAATATTTTGCTGCGCGGAGTCGACGCGGGTTTTCGCCTGGGCGAGATCGGGTGCGCCGCGCAGGGCCATGTCCATCAGGGTATCGAGCTGCGGATCGTTATAGGCGCGCCACCACTCGGCGGCAGGCCAGCCCGGGCGCTGATCCGTGACCAGGCCGGCGAGCGGCACATCCGCCCGTAGCGCGGGCTTGTCGATTTTCGCGGGGATATGGCAGCCAGCGAGCAGGGTAGCTACCGCGGCGGCGAGCAGCGCGGGGCGGAGCAGGGCAGGTTTCATGGGGTGTCGTCCGTGTCGACCGTCGAGTCGATGTGCAGGGCGAGCTTCTTCAAAAGCTTCTCGAAGGTCTTGCGCTCGGCGGAACTGAAGCAGGCGAAGTTCTCCAGCAGGGGCGGGAACATCGGCGGGAGCATCTTGTTGACGAACCGCCGGCCGGCCGGGGTGATCCGGAGCAGTACCTGTCGACGGTCGTGGGTGGCGTGGGACCGCGAAATCAGGTCCTTTTTGGCCAGCGCATTGGCAATGCGCGTCATGTTGGTCGGCTTCTGCTCGGCCAGGGCGCAAAGCTCGCCGGGCGTCGCGCTGCCGTCTTCACTGCTGTACAGCATCATAAGCGTGCGGAAGTCGCTGTCGTTCATGCCATAGGGCTTGAGCTTGCTTTCGAACTCGCGCAGCAGGGCACCTGCGGTAAGCATGAGCAGCCGGACGAGGAAGACCTCGGACTTCGGCAGCCCGTCGATACTTTGAGCGACGCGGTCCACACCCTCGTAGAGGGCGTCGACACATGGTTTGAGGCTGGACATTTCGCTGGCTAATAGTTCGCTGGTGAACTATCAGGTTAGCAAGCATCTGCGTCCGGGCGCAATGTGTCTGCCCGAAGCTCCCAGAACAACGGGAGCGTTACGGGAGCTTGAAGAGTTTTGCTGCGTTGGCTGTCGTCGCGGCGGCGATGTCCTCCATCGACTCCTCGCGGAGTGCTGCGATGGTGTCGAGGACATCCGTCATGAAGGCCGGTTCATTGCGCTCACCGCGGTGATGCGCGCAGGGTTGGTCGGGTGCGTCGGTTTCCAGCAGCAGCCATTCCAGCGGCATCGAAGCGACCACGCGGCGGATACGGTTTGCCCGGTCGTACGTCACCGGGCCGCCGATGCCGAGATGGAAGCCGAGGTGGAACAGTTGCCTCGCCTGTTCCTCACTGCCGGAGAAGCTGTGAACGACGCCCCGCAGGCCGCGGAAGCGGCGCAGGGTATGGATCACCTCTTCGAAGGCACGACGGGCGTGCACGATCACCGGGAGGTCGTGGTCGCGGGCGATCTCGAGTTGGCGGACAAACACCTCACGCTGGCGTGTGGGATTGAGGCCCTCCACGTAAAAATCGAGTCCGATTTCGCCGACGGCGATGGCTTCGTTGCACTGCAGCCAGTCAGGCAACTCGGCCAGGTGCTCATCGCGATGGCTATCGATAAGGAGGGGGTGCAGCCCATACGCCGGATACGCACCTTCACGCGCCGCACACAAACCGTTGATCGTTTCCCAGTTTCCACGGTCGATCGCCGGTACGATCCAGCGCCGCACGCCGACGTCACTCGCCCGGCGGAACATCGCGCTGCGGTCCGCGTCGAAGGATTGATCGTCCAGATGGGCGTGCGTGTCTACCAGATCGAGCATGTCAGTCAGCGGCCGGTTGGGTTGTAGTCTGCAGTCTAAGGCGTCGTTCAGTTTAACGACTGTCAAATGTAAACCGAGGCGACTTCCGGGTGATGGGGCTGAATGCACCATCGAGTCGCCGACCTTTGTCAGGAGAGTAGGGTTATGAGCAGGTTGAAGATTTCCGTCCTGAACGCTGGTTTGGGCGCGGCCCTTTTGTTGGGCCTTTCCGCCTGCAACCGCGATGCGAACGCCGATGTGGCCAATGCGCCGGGCGCCGGTACGGCCTCGTTGAATGCCGCCGCCGCGCCGCAGCCCGAGCCGGTCGGCCCGAAATATGGCCGCGTCGTCAGCGTCGATCCCGTCCGCGAGGCCGCCACGTCGGCTCAGCGCCAGTGCCACGACGAGGTTGTGACGCGCCATGTGCCGGTGAGGGATCAGCACCAGGTCGCCGGCACCGCAATTGGCGCCGTCGCAGGCGGCCTGTTGGGCAACCAGATCGGTCACGGCAAGGGTCGTACGCTTGCGACGGTCGCGGGAGCGGTGGGCGGCGGCTACGCCGGTCACGAGATCCAGGAGAACCGCCAGGAAAACAACACGACTACGAGCACGGTGCGCAAGTGCGAGACGGTGCAGGGTAGCAGCGGTGACAAGGTCGTCGCCTACGACGTGCGCTATGAGTACAACGGCGTCACCCGTTCCGTGCGCATGGACCATGACCCGGGCGATCGCGTCCAGGTGCAGGAAGGCGTTTCCGTCATTTCCGACGCGCGTTGATCACAACACCTATCAGGACGTCATCCATGCACAGTATCGTCCGTAAGTCCGGCCTCGTTGCCGCTGCCATCGCCACGCTTTCGTTGACGGCGTGCTATGAGCCGCCGCGTCGTGTCTACCACGAGGATCGCGTGGTGTATTCCGGTCCGCCGCGTGGCTGTGACCAGTGCGGTACGGTCAGCGACGTCGAGCAGGTCTACAAGCAGCGTGACTCGTCGCCGCTCGGCGCCGTCATCGGGGCTGTGGCGGGTGGGTTGCTCGGTAACACCGTCGGCCATGGTGACGGCCGTACTGCTGCCACCGTCGGTGGCGCCGTTGCGGGCGGGTTCGTGGGTAATGCTGTCGGTCAGCGTAATGGAGCCGACGAAGTCGTCTTCCGCGTGCGCATCCGCCTGGATGACGGGCGAGTCGCTACGGTCACGCAGCGCGAAGATCCACAGCTTCGCCGTGGTGACTATGTCGTCATCCAGGGCGATCACGTCTACCGCCGATAGTCCGCGCAGCCTGGAGATGGCGGCAACGGCTCTCCATGTGGGAGCCGCTTCACCGGCGATAGCAGGTCGCGGATGTAGTAAATGGACGTCTAGACGTCTAAACCGGAAAGGCCCGCTGTGAAGCGGGTCTTTCTTTTTTAGTGGGCCGGGTTGTGGCGAGCACCCATCGCCGATGAATCGGCTCCCACAAAAAGCAGGGGTCCGATAAGGTCGGAAAAAAGGCCAAAAAAAAGCCCTCATCCGAGGGCCCCTTTTCCCAAGAATCCCAAGCTGCCCGCCTGGATTCTTTTTCCCCCGCGTGTTCTTCGCTTACGTCAGTTGACGGCGTAGAACGCGTGGTCGCCGATCTTGCGAACGACGCGGCTGGCGGACCAGCTCGGCGCGACGGCTACGGTCGCGAAATGATCTGCCTGCGGAACATAAACCAGGCGTTCGCTCTTCGGCAGGCTCCAGTTATTGAGCGAGTCGCCGGCGATTTTCCATGCCTTGGTCCACGAGACGAGGTCGGTAACCTCGAAATCCTTCGGCGTGGTGGTGATTGCGAACTGGCGTGGCGCCGAGACGACTGCACACACCTTGTCGCCGCCCATGCCGCGATCGCGGCGCCGTAGGGCGACTTCCGCCACGGCGTACTGGCCGATGGTGGGTTCGCTGCGTGCTTCGAGATAAACCGTCGTCGCCAGGCACGTCTGGTCAGCGAGGTGGCTTGGAAGGACGGACGCCATCCATAGCAAAGCGGAAAGTTTCATGTGTATCTGCCTCCAACGAGCTTTTCCGTCACTTGCGGCATTCTTTGGAAAGAGCCATGGGGGACGTATGAGCGGTAGACGGGCGGGCAGGCCGTTACTACCTGGACCAACCGAAGGCATTCGCTGTGAATCTGTTGGGCGAATGAGTCGGGCGTCACACACTGTGACTGTACTGAACGGCTGTCCGGAGCCGTCCGGTAATGGGGGTGCGCCGAAAGGGAGCGGCATCGCGCAATGGGCGGCGGCTCCGTCGGCTTACTACGCGCAGTGAGAAGGTGCGCGCGTTTCGTGCTCCGGCTTTTGCCGGGTCGCGCCAGAACCGTCATCGTCGACGGATCGTCGCGGGTGTAACCGTGATGCAACACCACAGCCACCTGAATGGATCGGCGGAGCCTAGTGGCGTGGCACGTATTTGGCAAGTGCGTGCGCGGCACGGTTCAGCTTTTGCTCACACACGTTGCAGAACTTTATTTTACGAACATCGTACAAAGCTCACGCATCAAACGTCGATACGATGTGCAGACGCGCGCCTTCTATTTCAAGAGTGTCCGCCTGAACAGCTGAGTCATCCAATACGACAAGCGACATAGGCTTCGCCGTCGATGCGTGGGACATCAACACGATACCGACGCTGTTGCCGTCAATGCGTATCGATTGTCCTTCGTCAAGCGGCTGCTCCGATGTAACGGCGTGCAGATGCTTCTTGTGGCCGCCCAGGTAATGCAGTCGCGCCGCGATTTCCTGTCCTGGAAAACAGCCTTTAGTAAACGAGACCGCGCTCAGTCGTTCCATCGAAAGTGCAGGTGGTAACAACGCATCGTAGGCTGCCGTCGGCAGCCATGCATAACCTTTCTCGATGTGTCGCGCATGCCATGCATCGTTGCGATCGATGCCGTCGTCGTTTGCGTCGTCGTTTGCATTGCTGAAACGCACCGATTCATCGCCCTCACCGAACGAGATCGCACCGTTTTCATCTTCATGCACATGCATGTCGTCGAGCGCATTTCCGTCACTCGTGTGCAGCGCATCCGACACGGTGATCTTCACCTTCGAGCGGAAGACGAAACGACGCAGGTCGTTCGCAATCGCTTCACCGTCACCACCTCGCGGAATGACGACGAGCCGTTCGTCCTCGGGTCGGGCAATCTGCAGCATCGCGCGGACCCGGCCTTTGGGGTCGAGCCAGCCACCCCATTGCCACTGGCCCCGGGGCAGCCCCAGGACGTCGCTGCTGAACTGGGCGTTGGCGAAGGAGGCCGCGTCGGGGCCGGTCAGGGTGATACTGCGAGTGGTACGGCTCGGCATGGGGAGGCGCAAGGCAGGGCGGAAGCGTAAGATATACGGCCGGGCCAAGGCCAAACCAACCCTCCTCCATGATCGTGAAGGTTGTGCTGAGGTGGCACAGGTATTACGCTTTTAGGGCTTTATAACCATGTCCGACAATCCCTCCGAACCCAAAGACACGAACGGCACCGCTCCGGCGAAACCGCTCGTCACGCCGATCGTCCCCACGAACGGCACGCCAGGGGTCGAGAAAGCGCCATTGGACCCAACGCGTTACGGCGACTGGGAAAAGAACGGACGCTGCATCGACTTCTGAGGATCGGAAGGCGAGGGGTATACCGTCGGGCATCAGCGATTCCAATCCAGGATAGCCGCCATGGCACAAACGGGACGACCGCTCTCACCGCATCTCCAGGTCTACAAGTGGCAAGTGCAGATGGCTTCTTCCATCCTGCATCGCGTCACCGGCATCATCCTCGCCGTCGGTAGCCTGATCATCGTATGGGGCCTCGCCGCCCTCGCTGCCGGTCAGGACGCTTTTGCGACCTTCACCGCCTGCGCTGCCAGCCCCTTCGGCATGATCATCATGGTCGGCTGGACCCTGGTCTTCTTCTATCACCTGTGCAACGGCATCCGTCATCTGGTCCAGGACACCGGCAAGGGTTACGCGATCGAGTCGTTCGTCCGTTCGAGCTGGATGGCGATCATCGTCTCCATCGTGCTCACGGTCGCCGTATGGGCCTATGTACTGACCGGGAGCCACGCATGAGCAAGGACCTGCGCAACCCGCTGGCCCGCGCCCGCGGCCTCGGCTCGGCAAAGGAAGGCGTCGGCCACTGGATGACCCAGCGCATCACCGCGCTAGCCCTGGTGTTCCTGACCCTCTGGTTCGTCATCACCGTGCTTGGCCTGATGCACACCGACTACGCCACGGCGCGCGCGACCATCGCGAAGCCCTGGAACGCGGTGCTGCTCATCGCTCTCGTCATCACCATGTTCAGGCACGCCGTGCTTGGCCTGCAGGTGGTGATCGAAGACTACGTCCATACCCGCTGGCTCGAAATGACCTCGCTGGTTCTCATCAAGTTCATCGCCGTACTCGCCGCGCTTACGGGCGTGCTGGCCGTGCTGCGCATCGCGCTCGGAAGCTGATCGATGGAATCCTATAAGATTCAACAACACAAGTACGACGTGATCGTGGTCGGCGCCGGTGGCGCGGGCCTGCGTGCCACGTTCGGCCTGGCAGAGAAGGGCCTCAAGGCCGCCTGCATCACCAAGGTCTTCCCGACCCGTTCGCATACCGTCGCTGCGCAGGGTGGCATTTCCGCCGCGCTCGGCAACATGGGTGAAGACGACTGGCGTTATCACTTCTACGACACGATCAAGGGTTCCGACTGGCTCGGCGACCAGGACGCGATTGAGTACATGTGCCGTGAGGCCATCCCGGCCATCATCGAGCTGGAACATTACGGCGTGCCGTTCTCGCGTACCGAGGAAGGCAAGATCTACCAGCGTCCGTTCGGCGGCATGACCACCCACTACGGCCAGGGCACCGCGCAGCGCACCTGCGCCGCGGCCGACCGTACCGGTCACGCCATCCTGCACACGCTCTACCAGCAGGCGCTCGCGCACGACGCCACCTTCTTCATCGAGTACTTCGCCATCGACCTCGTATTCGAGGACGGCAAGTGCGTGGGCGTGCTCGCGCTCGACATGAATGAGGGCACCCTGCACCTGTTCCGCGGCCACGCCGTGGTCATGGCGACGGGCGGCTACGGCCGTGCCTACTTCAGCGCCACCTCGGCCCATACCTGCACCGGCGACGGTGGCGGCATGGTGCTGCGCTCCGGCCTGCCACTGCAGGACATGGAGTTCGTGCAGTTCCATCCGACCGGTATTTATGGTGCGGGTTGCCTGATCACCGAGGGCGTGCGCGGTGAAGGCGGTTACCTGACCAACTCCGAGGGTGAGCGCTTCATGGAGCGCTACGCGCCGAACGCGAAGGACCTCGCGTCGCGCGATGTCGTGAGCCGCGCGATGACCATCGAGATCCGCGAAGGTCGCGGTGTGGGCCCGAAGAAGGACCACATCCACCTGAACCTGATGCACCTCGGTCCCGAGGTCATCAACGAGCGTCTTCCGGGCATCGCCGAGTCGGCACGCATTTTCGCCGGCGTCGACGTGACCAAGGAGCCGATCCCGGTCCTGCCGACCGTCCACTACAACATGGGCGGCATCCCGACCAACTATCACGGCGAAGTCGTGACCAAGCGCGACGACGATCCGGATTCGATCGTGCCGGGCCTGTTCGCCATCGGCGAGGCGGCCTGCGTGTCGGTCCATGGCGCGAACCGCCTGGGCTCGAACTCGCTGCTCGACCTGGTCGTCTTCGGCCGTGCCGTGGCGCATCGTTGCGCCGAGCTGATCACGACGGGCACGCCGCACAAGGATCTCCCGGCCAACGCGCTGGACAAGATCCTCGCGCGCTTCGACGGCCTGCGTCATGCCGACGGTTCGAAGCCGACCGCCGACATCCGCGCTGAAATGCAGATGACGATGCAGTCCGACGCCGCGGTGTTCCGCACCGGCGAGACGCTGAGGGAAGGCAAGGCCAAGATTTCCGACGTATACGCCTCGTTCGGCCAGGTCAAGGTCAGCGATCGCTCGATGGTCTGGAACTCCGACCTCATCGAAACGCTGGAACTGTCCAACCTGCTAGCGCAGGCCGTGGCGACGATGCATTCGGCGGAGCAGCGTCCGGAAAGCCGCGGTGCGCATGCCCGCGAAGATTTCCCGGACCGTGACGACCACGACTGGCAGAAGCACACGCTGGTGTGGATCGACGAGGCCGGTAACTCCAGCTTCGACTTCCGCCCGGTGCATATGTACACCCTGACGGACGACGTAGAAGTCGTGCCGCCGAAAAAGCGCGTTTACTGATACCGGACCGGAGAGGCAATCGTGGCAGAGTTCACGCTACCCAAGAATTCCAAGATCCAGGCCGGCAAGCATTTCCCGGCGAAGGGCGCGAAGAATGTTCGCACCTTCAAGATTTATCGCTGGACGCCGGACGACGGCCAGAACCCGCGCACCGACACGTACGAGGTCGATCTCGATACGTGCGGTCCGATGGTTCTCGACGCCCTGCTGAAGATCAAGAACGAAATCGATTCGACGCTCTCGCTGCGCCGCTCGTGCCGTGAAGGCATCTGCGGGTCGTGCGCGATGAACATCGACGGCACGAACACGCTGGCCTGCACCCGTGCGATCGACGAGTGCAGCAGTGGGACGGTCGCCATCTATCCGCTGCCGCACATGCCGGTGGTGAAGGACCTGGTGCCCGACCTCACGCATTTCTACGCGCAGTTCGCGTCGATCAAGCCGTGGATTCGCACGCAGAGCCCGGCGCCTGCCGACAAGGAGCGCCTGCAGTCGCCGGAAGACCGCAAGAAGCTCGACGGTCTCTACGAGTGCATCCTGTGCGCCTGCTGCTCCACGTCGTGCCCGAGCTACTGGTGGAACGGCGACCGTTACCTCGGTCCGGCGATCCTCCTGCAGGCCTACCGCTGGATCGTCGATAGCCGTGACGAAGACACCGGTGCCCGCCTGGACGATCTCGAAGACCCGTTCAAGCTCTACCGTTGCCACACGATCATGAACTGCGCGCGCACCTGCCCGAAGGGTCTCAACCCGGCCAAGGCGATCGCGGAGATCAAGAAGTTGATCGTGCAGCGTCGCTCGGCCTGATACAGGCCATGTGGGAGCCGATTCATCGGCGATGGCCGCGGAGCGGCCTCCAGGGTGTTGCAAGCACCCTATCGCCGCTGAAGCGGCTCCCACAGATAACACGCTGATGGAAGAAGCCCGCCTCAAACGCCTGCGCTGGCGGACCCGCCGGGGGACGCGTGAGCTCGATCGCCTGTTTGGTGGCTGGCTGGATGAGCGCTACGCCGACGCCGATGAGGCGAAACGGACGGCATTCGACGAACTGCTGGACGTGCAGGATCCCGATCTCTGGGATTGGGTGATGGGTCATGCCCGCGCCACCCGCGACGACTGGCAGGTCATCATCGATGAAATTCGCACGCGGCATCAGCTTTGACGTCCGGCCGTCGCCACTTCTGAGCCGTTTCGTACTTCTGATCGTCGCGCTCGCGACGATCGCTCCGCTGTTCACCTCGCTTCCCTGGATCGCTCGTCTTGCGCTGTCCGGCCTGATCCTGGCCGTTGGCCTGGGGCGTGCGGCGCATGGTCGCAGCCCGGAGTTGCAGGTACTGGAATGGGCCTTCGATGGGCTCTGGACCGTTCGGGAGCGCTCCGGACGCTCGTTTCCGGCCGAACTCGTGGCCTCGCGCGTGGTCGGAACCTCGGTCTTCCTGCATTTCCGCTGGAATGGCCGGGCAGGGCACGTAGCCCTGTTGCCCGATAACACCGACGCAGAGCATCTGCGGGTCCTCAGGGCCCGCCTCTCGGCGGCGCGCTGAGACCCACCAACTTGCCGGAACCGGCGGCATCGGGCACTCTGCCGCGCGGTGCATGCCTTTCGTGGCGGGCTCCCTCCTTACAGGCTGCGATCGACAGGTATGTTCAGACCCCTCGAACTCTTTATCGGACTGCGCTACACGCGCGCCAAGCGTCGCAACCAGTTCATCTCGTTCATCTCGACGGTCTCGATCGTCTGCATCGCGATCAGCGTCACCGCGCTCATCACGGTTATGTCCGTGATGAACGGCTTTGACAGTGAATTGCGGACGCGCATCCTCGGCGCGGTGTCACACGTCACCGTGTCCGGCATCGACGAGACCGTGCAGAACTGGCAGACCGCGGTCAAGACGGCCGAGGGTACGAAGCACGTGCTCGGCGCCGCGCCCTACGTCGAGACCCAGGCGTTCCTGCAGGCGAAGCGTCCCAGCGGTGCGCTTATCCGTGGCGTGGTGCCGTCGATGGAGCCGAATGTCTCCGACCTCGACAAGCACATGGTCGAAGGCAAGATGTCGGATCTCACCGACCGCAGCTGGAAGATCATCCTGGGTCGTGAGCTGGCCCTCACGCTGGGCGTGAACGTGGGCGACAAGCTCACCGTGGTCGTGCCGCAGTTCACTGCCACGCCGATGGGCGCGGTGCCCAAGTTGCGCAGCTTCACCGTGAGCGGCATCTTCGAGTTGGGCATGCAGGAGTACGACGCGAACCTCGCGCTCGTGTCGATGCCCGATGCCGAACGGCTCAACGGCCTTGAAGGCCCCACGGGGATCCGCATCAAGCTGGACGATATGCGCCAGGCCTGGCCGGTGGCACAGGAGCTGGTGAACAAGCTCGGCCAGGCGTACCGCGTCGAAACCTGGATGGATACCCACGCCAACTTCTTCCGTGCGATCGACATGGAGAAGACGGTGATGTTCGTGATCCTGTCGCTGATTATCCTTGTCGCCGTGATCAACCTGATCTCGATGCTGATGATGCTGGTTACCGACAAGCAGGCCGATATCGCCATTCTGCGCACGCTGGGTTCCACGCCGCGTAGCATCATGGGCATGTTCATGGTCCAGGGCATCCTGGTCGGTATCGTCGGCATCGGTTTCGGCGTGTTTCTTGGTGCGGTGCTCTCGCTCAACCTGCCGGTTATCGTCAAGTGGGTCGAGCACGTCACCGGGCAGACCTTCCTCTCGCCGGACGTGTACTACATCAGCGAACTTCCCAGCCAGCTGCTGTGGTCCGACGTGGGCTGGGTGGTGCTGATTACCTTCCTCTTCTCCCTGCTGGCCACGCTTTACCCCGCGTGGCGCGCCTCGCGCACGCAGCCTGCCCAGGCGCTCCGTTATGAATAAGCCCAACGACGACATCGTGCTGCGCGCTACGGGCGTCGCCAAGGTCTACGAGGAGGGCGACCTGCGCACGGGCGTGCTGTCCAACGTGAACTTCGCCCTGCGTCGCGGTGAGACGATGTCCATCGTCGGTGCATCCGGCTCGGGCAAGTCGACCCTGCTGCACATCATTGGCGGTCTGGACACGTTGACGGCCGGCAAGGTCGAGGTGAACGGCCGCGTGCTTTCCGAGTTGTCGGATGCCGAGCGTGGTCGCGAGCGCAATCGCTCGCTTGGCTTCATTTACCAGTTCCATCATCTGTTGCCTGAGTTCACCGCGCTGGAGAACGTGTGCATGCCGCTGTTGATTCGCGGCGTGTCGATTTCCCAGGCACAGAAGGAAGCGACGGCTTTGCTCGATCGCGTGGGGTTGAGTGCTCGTCTGCGGCATCGTCCGGCTGAGATGTCCGGTGGCGAACGTCAGCGCTGCGCGGTGGCGCGTGCGCTGGTGACGCGGCCGGCTTGCGTGCTCGGTGACGAGCCGACCGGCAACCTCGATGAAGCCAATGCGGCGGCGGTTTACGAGCTGATGGTCGAGCTCAATCGTGAGATAGGCACGAGTTTCGTACTGGTAACGCACGACTCACGTCTTGCCGGGAAAATGGATCGCACGCTGGAACTGCACTCGGGCGAATTGCACGAGAAGTAATGCGGACCTGTAGGAGCCGATTCATCGGCGAAGCCCTTTGAAGGAGCCGATTCATCGGCGATGTGGGAGCCGCTTCAGCGGCGATGTGGGAGCCGCTTCAGCGGCGATTCCGCGGCAGCGGGCCAGCTCACGGCGAGCACCCAATCGCCGCTGAAGCGGCTCCCACAGGAAGCGGCTCCCACAGGAAGCGGCTCACGCAGGAAGCGGCTCACGCAGGAAGCGGCTCGCGCAGCTCAGATGGCTTTGACGACGATGCGTTGCGCCGCGGCCCGGCCGGCGGCGTCGGCCAGGGCTACTACCGCGTAGTTGTGCCAGCCGTCCGACCAGTAATTGGCCAGCAGGCCGTTGTCTTCGCGTTCTCCGCGAGGCAGCAGGCGGCGGGCGGCGCCCGGCGGCCGCACGTAGAAGCTCACCGTGTGGCCGTTGCCGTCGTCGTAAAGGACCATGGCCGCCGGGCCCTGGTCCGTGGCGAAGAGCCTTCCCCCCATGGGCCGGAATCCGGCATCGGCGAGGTCGGGCAGGTGCACGGTGGCACCGACACGGCCGGCCAGCCAGGCGCGCAGGTCGCCTTCGTTGCCGGTCGTGATGTCCATGCCCACGCCGTGATCGACGGCGAGCAACTGGTAGGCCTGCATGGCATCTGCCATCGGAGCGATGCCGCCGGTTCCCATGCCGCGTCCGACCCAGCCACCGATGCCGCCGAGAGCCAGGCACAGCACCAGACCCGCCGCCATGGCCGCGCGGCTCAGGCGGCGCCTGTCGCGCCGCTGGCGGACCACGGCAGGGTCCATCGCGTCTTCCCTGGATGGTGCCGTGCCCAGATCACCTGCAAGCAGCGTGCGCAGTTGCTGGGCATCCTGCCGCCACGCGTGGACCTCCTCGGCGCGCTCGGGGTGCCGGCTAAGGTAACGCTCCACCTCGCCACGCCGCGGGCCGTCGAGGTGGCCGTCTACGTAGGCATGGATGTCGTGTTCGCTGGGAGGCGTCGTGTTCATTTCAACAGTCGCAGGGGGGGGGTTTCCGTGCTGCCGCCTTCGCCGAGCAGGCGCAGGGCCCGGCGGGCGCGGGAAAGTCGGGACATGACTGTGCCGATGGGGATCTCGAGGATGTCGGCCACTTCCTGGTAGCTCATGCCCTCGACGGTGATCCACAACAGCAGGCTGCGTTGTTCCACTGGCAGGCCGGCAAAGGCGGCGAGTGTGGAGTGGGCGATGGCAACGCGCTCGGCCGAGGGCCAGGTGGGTTCGTCCTGGTGCAGGCTGCCGAGGAGCCGGGCGTATCGGCTGGCACGACGCTTCCCGTCAAGGAACAGGCGGTACAAGATCGCGAAGAGCCAGGCGCGCAGACTCTCGTCTTCACGGCGTGACGTCCATTTCGACAGGGCGCGCTCAACCGTCGACTGAACCAGGTCGTCCGCCGCGTGGGGGTCGCGAGCGAGCCATAGCGCGAAGCGCCGCAAGCGCGGCAGCAGCGGGCGAAGGGCTTCATCGATTCGCGGGTCGGACATGCCGGGCCTCGTACCTGGGGCGTTCCATCACTGTCAGACGCCGTCCGGGGAAGATTATTCCTTCGGAAGGGAATAAAAGTCGTGGACGTACGTCCCACACTGGAAACGCGATCCCGCGGGAAGGAGCAGGACCATGCAAGAACCCAAGAAGCGACCCCCGCCGGCCAATTTGGCCGGACGTTGGGCACTGATAGGCCTTGTCGTTGTAGTCGTTGCGGGGGCATTTGCCTACGTGGGCGGCTGGCTGACGCCATCGCGACTTACGCCGAAGCGCATCGTCAATGCGCTGCAGGCCACCGGTGGCGACCACCCCGGCTACCGGCGAAACCATGCCAAGGGCATCTGCGTCGGTGGCTATTTCGAGGCCAGTGGCGCGCTGGCCAAGTACTCGTCGTCCCCGTTGTTCGCTGGCGGCCGCACGCCGGTGGTCGGGCGCCTGGCCCTGCCGGGTGGCAATCCTTATGCCGCCGACAGCAGTGTCCCCATCCGCAGCTTCGCCCTGCGCTTCGACCTTGCCGATGGCGAGCAGTGGCGCACGGGCATGAATGCGATGCCGGTGTTCCCGGTTTCCACGCCGCAGGCGTTCTACGACCTTACCGTGGCGACCGGCCCGGATCCGGCCACGGGCAAGCCGAATCCGGACAAGGCCAAGGCCTTCTTCATGAGTCACCCGGAAGCAGGCCCGTTCCTTGGCTGGATCAAGACGGCCAAACCGGCGGCCAGCTACGTCGACGAGACCTACCAGAGCATCAACGCGTTCTACCTGCGCGACGCGAATGGCGAGCGCCATGCCGTCCGCTGGAAGGTTGTGCCGGAAACGCCGGCGACTGGCGATGGCGGCCCGGCGGCGGGCGACACCGACTATCTCGACGCCGACCTGACGAAGCGCCTGGCCCAGGGCCCGGTGCGCTGGCACCTGCAGATGGTTCTCGCCGCTCCCGGCGACCCCGTCGACGATGCGACGAAAGCATGGCCGGATGACCGGCAGACGATCGACGCGGGCGTCGTCGTGATCGACAGCTCGCAGCCGCAGGCGAACGGTCCCTGCCGTGACGTCAATTACGATCCGACCATCCTGCCGCACGGTATCGAAATATCGGGCGATCCGATCATCGTCGCGCGTTCGGCGGCCTATGCGGTGTCCTATCTGCGTCGTACCGGTGAGGAGGGTCATCTCCCGGGTACCGAGCACCCGAAGGAGACGAAGTGATGAGCCGCGTCGACACGTTCCACCCCTTTGCCCGTGTAATCCACTGGCTGATGTCGATCATGATCCTCACCATGTTGTTTGTCGGTGCGGGTATGGTCACCAGCGTCGAGGCCAAGCACGCCTGGTTGTTGTCCATCCATCGGCCGCTTGGCATCACTATCTTCATTCTTGCGCTGATCCGTCTCGGATTCCGCCTGACGCATAAGGCGCCGCCACTCCCGGCGGATATGCCCGAGTGGCAGAAGCTCGCCGCGCATGGGTCGCACTGGATGCTCTATGGCCTGATGATCGCCATGCCGCTGATCGGCTGGGGCATGCTGTCGGCGGGTAACTTCCCCGTGACGCTGTGGTCCGGTTTCCAGCTGCCGCCGATCCTGCCTGCCGGCCCGGCGCTGTATGCCTGGCTCCGCGAGGCGCACCGGTATCTCGCGTGGCTGTTCTTCCTGACCTTCCTGGCCCATATGGGCGCAGCCCTGATGCACGGGCTGATTCGTCGCGATGGTGTCCTGGAATCGATGACCGGTGGGTCGAGCGATTGACGCGCGGGTCGGTAAGGCACAATGCACGCATGCGCTATGCCTTACTTGCCCTGATCACCGTGCTCGCTGGTTGCCGATCGCTCGGCTATTACGCGCACGTGACCCATGGACAGGCGGCGTTGCTCACGCAACGCCGCTCCATCGACAAGGTCGTCGCGGATCCGAAGACACCTGACAAGACCCGCCAACGGCTCGAGCTTGCGCTGGACGCCCGGCGTTTTGCCTCGAAGCAACTCGACCTGCCGGATAACCGCAGCTACACCTATTTCGTGCAGTTGGACCGGCAGTGGGTAGCGTGGAACGTGTTCGCTGCTCCTGAACTTTCCGTGGCGCCGGTGACGCATTGTTTCCCCATTGCCGGTTGCGTGGCCTACCGCGGTTTTTTCCGCAAAGACTTCGCCGATCGTGAGGCCTCGCGCGAACGGTCGCTCGGTCACGACGTGGCGCTAGGCGAGGTGCCGGCGTACTCGACGCTGGGTTGGTTCGCCGATCCCATCCTGAGCAGCATGATGCGTTGGGACGACGATGAACTGGTGGGAACCATCTTCCACGAGCTGGCGCACCAGAAGATCTACGTGAAGGACGATTCCTCCTTCAACGAATCCTATGCGAGCTTCGTCGAGCAGGAAGGCGTGCGCGAGTGGAGGCAGGCGCGTGGCCTGCCACCGCCGGACGAGCACGGCGATGCTCTGGACCATGCGTTTACGCGAGAAGTACTCGCGCTTCGTGACCGGCTGAAAGCGATCTATGCGCAGCCGTGGACGGACGCTGCGAAGCGTGTCGCCAAGGGCGAAGAGTTCGAGGATTTCCGCGGGCGGTACCTTGCGTGGCGCGCGGGGGAGGCCGGTGGCGACCGTCGTTACGACCGCTGGATGGCGCGGCCGCTGAATAATGCGTCGTTGCTGCCATTCGGGCTCTACGACACCTGGACGTCATCGTTCGCGACGCTGTTCGACCAGTCGGGCAGGGCGTGGCCGCTGTTTTTCGCGAAGGTGTCGGCGTTGGCGAAGCTATCGCCCGACGAGCGCACACGACAGCTGCAAGCCCTGAAGCGCTAGGTTCGCCGGCGGGCGGATTTCTGTGGGAGCCGATTCTCGGCGATCCCGCGGCAGCGGATCAGGTCGGCGCGAGCACCCATCGCCGCTGAAGCGGCTCCCACAAAAGCCAGGGCATTGTGCCTGGTCAGGGCTTAGCCTTTCGGTTAGCCATGTGCTTGAGGTAGGCGACGAGGTTGTCGAGGTCGGCATCCGACAGCGTCTCGCGATTAAAGCCGGGCATCCTGGCCTGCGGCCAGTGGCGCATGTCCTGCGGGTTGCGCACGAGGGTGCGCAGCATGTCGTCGCGCAGGTACTCGGTCGGACTGTGCGGGATATTCAGATCGGGTCCGAGCTTCGCATCGCCCTGGCCGTTGAGCGTATGGCAGGAGATGCAGTTGCGCTGGAAGACGGCGAAGCCTCGCGTGACCGGGTCGTTTGCCGAAAGACCGGGGGCAGGGCGCATGGCCGGGAAGCGGCTCGCCGGGTCGGCGAGCATACGGATCGAAGCGACCTGGTAAGGCCATTGCTCGGTGCCGACGTGGCCGGCCTCTGGGTTCAGCCACACCAGGTAGAAGGGGCCGGCGCCCGGCTTCCCATCGCCGAGGGCAGGCCAGGGCTTGCCTGGGGGCTCGATCGCCAACCATGCCTGAGCACCATGGGAGTCGAGGATCAGGCCGGCCGGTATCTCGGCCGCGAAGCCATCCAGCGCGGTGAACTGGAGATGGGCATCCGGTGCCACGCCGTCGAGGAGCGCCTTCATGGGCACGGCCCTGTACGTCATGCTGCGGCGATACGAGACGTCACCGGGCACCGAGATCTCGCGCACGTCAGGACGGGCGAGCAACTGCTCCGTGGTCAGGGCGCGTGCGCCATGGCCTGTGTCGATGGTCAGCGTCGCGGCCTGGCAGAGCGTGGCGCAGAGGGTAAGCAACAATCCGGTCAACAGGCGCACGGCGGGGTCCTTCTGGCTTGGCGAGGCGACACGGTGTCGCGGTACCATCGGATTATCGCTCGCGCGGCCCCATGTCGGGGCTTCGACCCGATCACGGATTCACCCATGGCCGACACGACTGTCCCCGAGTTCTTCGAGCGCTTCCCGATGACGCGCGTCGTCAATGCGGGTCTCGATGCCGACCTCGCTGCGGACGATAACCGCATCGCTATCCTGTTCCTCTGGGGTCGCGACTGCCCGAATTGCGATATCGCCAAGCGACAGATCCTCCTGACCAGCGAGCGTTTCGTCTGGCCCGAGGTGCGCTGGCTGCACGACAACGTCTATGACGATCCGACGATGGGGACGCGCTTTGGCCTCCACGGTATTCCCGCCTTCTTCCTGTTCCACCGCGGTAAGAAACTCGGCCGCATTACCGCCTGGCCAGGGACGCAGCCGTTCATCGACGCGGTAAACAAGCAGATCGCACTCACGGGTGCCGCCGCATGATCATCCAGTCGCTGCTCGATACCGACCTCTACAAGTTCACCATGATGCAGGTGGTGTTGCATCAATACCCCGCGGCTGAAGTGGAATACCGTTTCCGCTGTCGTACGCCGGGCGTCGACCTTGTCCCGTTGATCACGCGCATCCGCGAAGAGCTTGACCATCTCTGCTCGCTTCGCTTCGGCGATGACGAACTCGCCTACCTGCGCACGCTGCGTTTCATCGACAGTGATTTCGTCGACTTCCTCGGGCTATTCCACCTCAATGCCCGTTACGTGACGATCGCGCCGTCCACTGATCACGACGGCGAGATCGACATCGTCATCACTGGTCCGTGGCTGCATACGATCATGTTCGAAGTGCCATTGTTGGCCATCGTCAACGAGCTTTACTTCGCTGCGAATCATCCTGAGGTCGATCTCGACGAGGGCAGAGCAAGGCTTCGCGCGAAGATCGCCCTGCTGCGCGACACCCAGGGCTTCGACCGGGTCCGCATTGCCGATTACGGCACGCGCCGGCGCTTCTCCCGCGCCTGGCATGAAGAGGCCCTGCAGATCATGAAGGCCGAGTGGGGTCCGCATCTTGCCGGTACCAGCAACGTCTGGTTCGCCATGCGCCAGGGGTTGGTGCCGATTGGCAGCATGGCGCATGAGTACCTGCAGGCGTTCCAGTCTCTGGGGCCACGGTTGCGCGATTCGCAGACCGCTGCGCTCGAGGCATGGGCCCGTGAATACCGGGGCGACCTTGGTATCGCGTTGTCCGATGTCTACGGCCTCGACGCATTCCTGCGCGATTTCGACATGTATTTCTGCAAGCTGTTCGACGGGGCACGCCATGATTCCGGCGATCCGTTCATCTGGGGCGATCGCGTGCTTTCGCACTACGTCCACAACCGTGTCGATCCGCGCACGAAGACCCTCGTCTTCAGCGACGGCCTCGATATTCCACGGGTGATGGACCTGTACTCACACTTTGAAGGACGCTGCCAGCTGTCGTTCGGTGTCGGTACCAACCTGACCAACGATGTCGGGCCGTCGCCGCTCAACATCGTGATCAAGATGACGCGCTGCAATGGTCAGCCTGTGGCGAAGCTATCCGACTCGCCGGGCAAGAACATGAGCGACGACATGGAATACGTCTCGTACCTGCGCAAGGTGTTCGGCTTGCCGGCTCAGAACGCCGGCAGTACCGCGCCGTTGTAGTTCTTCTCGATGAACGCCTTCACCTCGGGCGAGGTAAGGGCGGCGGCGAGCTTCTGAACGCGCGGATCGTCCTTGTTGTCCGGACGCGAGACGAGGAAGTTCACGTACGGGGAATCCTTGTCTTCGATCAACAGGGCGTCCTTCACCGGGCTCATGCCGGCGGCGAGGGCGTAGTTCGTGTTGATCAGCGCGAGATCCACTTCGTCGAGCACGCGCGGCAGCATGGCGGCCTCGAGCTCACGGAACTTCAGGTTCTTCGGATTTGTCGCGACGTCTTTCAACGTGGCCAGACGATCGTTCGGATTCTTCAGCGTGATCAGGCCGTGCTTCGCGAGCAGCAGCAGCGCACGGCTGTTGTTGCTCGGATCGTTCGGGATGACCACGTTGGCGCCGTCGGGCAGCTGGTCGATGGTCTTGTACTTCTTCGAGTAAGCGCCGAACGGCTCGATGTGCACGCCGACCACCTTGACCAGGTTGGTGCCGCGTTCCTTGTTGAAGGCATCGAGGTAGGGTTCGGTCTGGAAGAAGTTGACGTCCAGCTGCTTCTGCGCCACCTGCATGTTCGGTTGCACGTAGTCGGTGAACACCTTGATCTCCAGGTTCACGCCCTGCTTCGCGAGCAGCGGCTTGATCTCCTTGAGGATCTCGGCGTGCGGCACCGGCGTGGCCGCCACGGTGAGCGTGACCTCGCCGGAGCCATCCTTGCTGCCGCCATCACCACCCGAACAGCCTACGAGAAGCATGGCAAGGGAGGCGGCGAGGGGGAGCAGGTACTTCTTCATGGAGGCATCCGTGGCTTATGTTGCGGTGCGCCAGCATAGACGTCCATACCGCCGGATGCAAAGACGGCCGCGCCGCCGTTCAGCGACGGCTATAGCGAGTAACCAGGCGGTCGCCGAGGGACTGCAGGATCTGCACAAGCACCACCAGCAGGGCGACGGTGACCAGCATGTAATCGGGTTTGTATCCGTTGTAACCATACTGGTAGGCCAGCGCACCAAGGCCGCCGGCGCCGACGATGCCGCCCATGGCCGTGTAGCCGACCAGGGCCACGGCAGTGACCGTCGCGCTGGCAATCAGGCCAGCACGGGCCTCGGGTAGCAATACCCGCGTCACGATCTGCCCGGTGGTCGCTCCCATGGCCTGGCTGGCTTCGATCACGCCGCGATCTACCTCGCGCAGCGCCGTTTCGACCAGGCGGGCAAAGAACGGTGCCGCGCCGATCACCAGCGGCACGATGGCGCCGCGGATGCCGATGCTTACGCCGGTAATCGCCTTGGTGACCGGGATCAGCAGGATCATCAGGATGATGAAGGGCACCGAGCGCAGCACGTTGACGACCAGCGAGAGCAGGCCGTAAAGCTTCGGTTTCGCATGAAGCTGTCCGCGCGCCGTCAGGAACAGCCAGATACCCAGCGGCAACCCGAGAAGCGCCGTGAACAGCAACGAGCCACCGAGCATCAGCAGGGTGTCGATGCAGGCCTGGCCGATTTCGGCCCAGTCGATATTGGGGAACAGGGTCTGCATGGGGCTCATCGGGCCACCTCTTCGATGTCGACGCCGGCGTTACGGATCTGCATGAGCGCGTCGTCCACCCGTTCGCCGTTCATGGCCAGGGTGAGCTGGCCGTACGGGGTGTCCTTTATCCGGTCGACGCGCCCCGACAGCAGGTTGTACTCGACGCCCGTATCGCGCACGACGTTGGAGAGCACGGGCGAATACGTGGCTTCACCGCGGAACGACAGGCGGAACAGGCGGCCGGCCACGCCGGAGAACTCGGGGCCGTGCCCTTCAGAATGATCGGCTTCTGCGACGAAGCGACGGGTGGTGGTGTGTCGCGGATGCAGGAAGACATCGGCGACGGCGCCCATTTCGACGATCTGCCCGGCGTCGAGCACGGCGACGCGATCGCAAACGCGGCGAATCACATCCATCTCGTGGGTGATCAGCACGATGGTGAGTCCCAGCCGACGGTTGATGTCCGCGAGAAGTTCCAGCACGGACGCGGTGGTCTGCGGATCGAGGGCGCTGGTGGCTTCGTCGCAGAGCAGGATGGACGGCCGGCTGGCCAGCGCGCGCGCGATGCCGACGCGCTGCTTCTGGCCACCGGAAAGCTGGGCGGGATACTTGCGCGCATGCGCGGTGAGGCCGACCAGCTCCAGCAGTTCGTCCACCCTGGCGGTGATTTCGCCATCGGAGATATTGCCCTGGAGACGCAGCGGGAAGGCGACGTTCTCGGCCACCGTGCGCGAGGAGAGCAGGTTGAAGTGCTGGAAGATCATGCCGATACCGGCGCGCAGCTTGCGCAGCTCGATACCCGTGGCATGGGTGACGTCGTTGTCCTCAATGAAGATGCGACCCGCAGTAGGGCGCTCGAGGAGGTTGATCAGGCGGAGCATGGTCGACTTGCCGGCACCCGAGTGGCCGATGATGCCGAAGACTTCACCGCGTTCGATCACCAGGTCGATGGGCTCGAGTGCGGGAACGAGGACTCCGTCGACCTGATAGGACTTGGAAGCAGCGGCGAAACGGATCACGGAGGTTCCGGGAGGGACGAAAGCGCTCATGGTAGCCCAAGCCGCGCCACGGCCGGCGTTGCGGGGGTAGACTCCGGGGATTCCACCCACGTATGGAGACGCGCATGACCGCTATCTACGATTTTTCCGCCCGCGACATCGAAGGCAACGAGCGTTCGCTCGCGGAGTACCGTGGCAAGGCCTTGCTGGTGGTGAATGTCGCCTCCAAGTGCGGCTTCACGCCGCAGTACAAGGGCCTGGAGGAATTGCAGAAGCAGTACGCGGGCCAGGGCTTCGAGGTGCTGGGCTTTCCCTGCGACCAGTTCGGTCACCAGGAGCCGGGCGACGAGAACGAGATCCGCGACTTCTGTTCGCTCACCTACGACGTGAGCTTCCCGATGTTCTCGAAGATCGAGGTCAACGGTGACAACGCGCATCCGCTGTATCGGTGGATGAAAGCGGAAAAGAAGGGCCTGCTCGGTACCGAGCGCATCAAGTGGAACTTCACCAAGTTCCTCATCGACCGCGAGGGACAGGTCGTCGAGCGCTACGCCCCGACCGACACACCGGAAAAGATCGGCAAAGACCTGCCCAAGGTCCTGGGATAAGGACATGTGGGAGCCGCTTCAGCGGCGAATAGGTACATGTGGGAGCCGCTTCAGCGGCGAAAAGCCTACGCAGCGGTTTAGCTGCAAGGCCAATCGCCGCTGAAGCGGCTCCCACAGGTGGTGCAGCTCCCACAGGTGGTACAGCTCCCGCAGGGCAGGCGGTTCAGCCGATCCACGCTGGCTGGGTCTTGTCGAGGAAGGCGGTGAGTCCTGCCTGACCTTCGGCCGACACGCGGAGCCGGGCGATAAGTGCGGCGTTGGTCGCATCGACTTCCTGCATGGCCTCGAGCTCCATGCCGCCCATGTTGAGGGCGAGGTGCTTGGCTTCGTTCTGGGCGATCGGGCCGCCCTTGCCGAGCAGGCCGACCACGCGGTCCACGGCGGCATCGAGCTCCTCGGCCGGGACCATCTCGTGCACCAGGCCCATGGACAGGGCGGCGGCGGCTCCGAAGATTTCTCCCGTGATGAACAGCCGGCGCGCCTGGCGTAGCCCGATCGCGGCGATGACGTACGGCGAGATGACGGCCGGCACGAGGCCCAGCTTCACCTCGGACAGGGCGAATTTAGCCCCCTCGGCCGCGATGGCGATGTCGCAGCAGGCGACCAGGCCGACGCCGCCACCGAAGGCCGCGCCGTTGACGCGCGCGATGGTCGGCTTGGCGAGGAACTGCAGGCGGCGCATCAGGGTGGCCAGGCGCAGGGAATCAGCGCGGTTGTCCACTTCGCTGGCGCTGGCCATGCCGCGCATCCAGTTGAGGTCGGCACCCGCGGAAAAACTGGCCCCGGCGCCGGTGAGCACCACGGCACGGACCGTGTCGTCGCCTTCCACCCGGTCCAGGACGTCGGTCAGCTCGGCAATGAGGCCATCGTCGAAGGCGTTGTGGACGTCGGGACGGTTCATGACCAGGCGGGCGAGGGACCCCTCGCGGATCAGTTGGACGGCGGACATAGGTCTCTCGGCAGCTGTTGCGTAGGCGGCGATCATAAGGGGTAGGCACGGGTGGCCGTCAGCGATTTCTTGCTTGATGTGCAGGGGCTTAGCTATAGGCATATAATGCGAACAGTTCTTATTTGAGTAAGCCCAGTGCGCCTCTCAGACGCGCCGAAAGGTGCAAATGCCGTGGTTCAGACCGTCACCGATGCCCATCCCGCTGATCCGATCGCTCAACGCCTGCGTGATCTCGGCTTCGTCTCGGGCGAGCCGGTACGCCTGGTGGCCCGTGGCCCGCTGGGCGGCGATCCCCTCCTGATCCAGATCGGCTCGACGCGCTTCGCGCTGCGTAAAACCGAGGCGGCGCGGGTGGATGTGACCGTGGATGGCGCTGCATGAGCGCCACCTCGATGCGTATCGCCCTGGTCGGCAACCCGAACTGCGGCAAGACGGCGCTGTTCAACCAGCTCACGGGTGGCCGCCAGAAGGTCGCCAATTACGCCGGCGTCACTGTCGAACGCAAGGAAGGCCGGTTCATCGCGCCGTCCGGGCGCACGCTGCACGTGCTCGACCTGCCGGGTGCCTACAGTTTCGACGCGACCAGCCCCGACGAAGCGATCACGCGCGACGTCTGCCACGGTCGCTATCCGGGTGAAGCCGCCCCCGATCTGATCGTCTGCGTGGCCGACGCCACGAACCTGCGGCTGCACCTGCGCTTCGTGCTTGAAGTGCGTCGTCTTGGGCGTCCGGTGGTGCTGGCGCTCAACATGATGGACGCGGCTCGCCGCCGCGGCATGGTCATCGATGTCGAAGGCCTGTCGCGCCGACTGGGCGTACCTGTGGTCGAGACCATCGCGATCAAACGTGGCGGTGCCGAAGCATTGGTCAAGCGCATCGATACGCACGTTCCCAAGGTAATGCCGTCTGAGGTCGACAGCGCCAGCATCGAGCAGCTCCACGCGGAAGTGCGTTCGATCCTGGCCGAAACGGTGAAGCTGCCGCGCGACACCGCAGCGATCGACGATGCCCTCGATCGCTGGGCCCTGCATCCGGTGTTCGGCCTGCTGATCCTCGCCACGCTGATGTTCTTCATCTTCCAGGCCGTGTTCTCGTGGGCGCAGCCCGTGATGGACGGCATCCAGGCTGGCATCACCGGGCTGGGTACGTGGGTGACCGGTTTCCTGCCGGGCGATAGCGCCATACACAGCCTGCTCAACGACGGTGTGTTTGCGGGTCTCGGCGCGGTGCTGGTGTTCCTTCCGCAGATCCTCATCCTCTTCCTCTTCATCCTCGTGCTCGAGGAGTCCGGCTATCTGCCTCGTGCCGCCTTCCTGCTCGACAAGATGATGTTCCGCGTCGGCCTGACGGGCAGGGCGTTCATCCCGCTGCTCTCGAGCTTCGCCTGTGCGATTCCCGGGATCATGGCCACGCGCAGCATCCAGGATCCGCGAGATCGCCTGACCACGATTCTCGTCGCGCCGCTGATGACCTGTTCGGCACGCCTGCCCGTGTACACGCTGCTCATTGCCGCGTTCATTCCGGATCGCGCAGTGTGGGGCGTGTTCAACCTGCAGGGCGTGGTGTTGTTCACGCTGTACTTCGCGGGCATCTTCAGTGCACTCGGCGTGGCCTTCGTGATGAAGCGCCTGCGCAAGGACAAGAGCGAGCACGCACTGATCATGGAGCTGCCGTCGTACCGCCTGCCGAACGTGCGCGACATCGCACTGGGCCTGTGGGAGCGCGCGCTGATCTTCCTCAAGCGGGTCGGCGGGATCATCCTCGCGCTCACCGTGCTGCTGTGGTTCCTGTCCACCTTCCCGGGTGCACCGGAAGGCGCGACGCAGCCGGCTATCGATTACAGCATCGCCGGTCGTCTTGGTCGCCTGCTCGAATACGTGTTCGCGCCGATCGGCTTCAACTGGCAGATCTGCGTGGCCCTGGTGCCGGGACTTGCTGCGCGTGAAGTCGCCGTGGCCGCGCTCGGTACGGTCTATGCCATGTCGGGTAGCGACGATGCGGTCGCGTCGCAGCTCGGGCCGCTCATTTCGCACCAGTGGTCGCTGGCGACGGCGTTGTCCCTGCTGGCGTGGTACGTGTTCGCGCCACAGTGCATGTCGACGCTGGCGGTGATTCGTCGCGAAACGAACTCCTGGCGTAATGTCGCGGTGGCGGCCGGCTATCTTTTTGGCCTGGCCTACCTCGCTTCGCTTGCCACGTATCAGATTACGAGGGCGCTCTCATGAACACGTTCGACATCCTCCAGGGCGTGATCATTTCACTGGTCGTACTGCTTGCCGCCTATGTAGCGTTCCGCAAGTTGCTGCCGAAGACATCCACTCGCGTCATGGCGCGATTCTCGGCCAGCCTCAATCATGAGGGCCGCTCGGCGGCGTTACGGGCGCTTGGGCGGCGCATGCAGCCCGCTGCCGCCACCGGAAGCTGCGGTGACGGTTGTGGTTCCTGTGGAAGCTGTGGGCCGGCGCCGGCGGTGAAGACCGAGGCGCAGCCGCTGCATTTCAAGCCCCGCGCTTGAATCAGGACATGGGGGAGCCGATCGGCGAATGGTAATCACGCCCGCTGCGCAGCAGCGGCTCCTCCGAGGTTGCTGGCCTCAGTCTCATCGGAGGGAGAGCATCGCCGATGAATCGGCTCCTACAGGGGGCGGTTCGGTCCTGTCGGGGCCGTGGGGTCCGTCGATTCCGTCGGGTTTTCCGGTTTCGGCGGCGAACCTTTGCGCTTCTGCCGCAGGTTCCACCACGCCACGGAAAGGTTTACCGCGAACCACGCGCCGATCAGCGCGAGCGGCCAGGCAATCACCGCCGGCCAGAAGATAGCGACGACAGTCAACACGATCGCCGTGAGTGCACCGGCGATCAGCGGACCGGTTTCGGTATCCCCAAGCACGCGATGCTCCGTCAGCGCTGCGCCGACCGTGTTGGCGAGGCGCAAGGCACCCGCCGCCGCGCGGCTCGAGCTGCCGCCGGTGTGACGGGGCCGGGGTGGCCGGGGGGAGCGGCTATGCATGCGCTCGTTGCCGGAGCGGCGACGGCGTCCGCGTAGCAGTATCTCCGTGGCGTTCTCGAGATCCGCTTCGTACTGCGCTTCGAGCTTGCCGGCGAAGCCGTTGTCCTCGATCGCGACGTCGATTTCGCGGTTGCTCAGCCAGCTTGCGATGTTGAGATTGGACGAGCCGACGCGAGCCCAGCGGCCATCGGCCACCGCGGTCTTTGCGTGCAGCATCGAGCCGTTCCACTCGAATACCCTGATGCCTGCCTTCAGCAGGGGACGATAGCCCGAGCGCGACATGCCGGCGACCATGGGGATGTCACTGGTGCCGGGCACGAGCAGGCGTACGTCGACACCATCGCGCGCGGCGGCGGCGAGGGCCTGCACATAAGGCGCGACACCCACGAAGTAGGCGTCCGTGAGCCAGAGGGTCTTGCGCGCCATCGCCGCGACCATCTGGTCGAGCCGGTACATGCCCGCGGTGCTGGGCTGGGTGGCGATCAGGCGCAGCGACACGTCGCCGGCGTCCTTGCTTTCCGCTGTCGGCCGCAGGCGTTCGTCGTCGGGCAAGGGCTCTCCGGCCTGCTGCCAGCTATCGGCGAAGGCGTGTTCGATTTCCGCGACCGCCGGACCATGGATCACGACGCCGGTGTCGCGCCAGGGCGGCACGTCCCGGCCCGGATCGCCCAGCCATTTCTCGCTGAGGCAGACGCCGGACAGAAAGCCCACGTCGCCGTCCACGGTGAGCACCTTCCGGTGATCGCGACTGACCCAGCCGAAGGAACTGCCGAGCTTCGGCGGGTTGTAGATGCGCACATGGCCGCCGGCGGCGCGCAGCTCGTTCCAGAACGACGAGCGCGACTGCCCCAGGCAACCGACCCAGTCGCCAATGACGGCGACGAACACCCCGGCCTTCGCACGCTCGACCAGGGCGGCGCGAAACGCCTGCCCGATGCTGTCGTCCCGGATGATGTAGTTCTCGACGAAAACATGGCGTTTGGCGGTGGCGATCGCAGCCAGCCAGGCGTCGAAGTGGGCGCGTGCGTCGATGAGCAGCTCGACGGCATTGCCGCCGATCAGGGGTGCCCCGGCGCTTCGGCTGAGGGCCTGCTCGGCGAAGAGGCGGTTGGAGAATCCGGTGCTGCGGTGGCGTACGTTCATGGGACTGAAGTGTAAAGGCATCACGGTGCCCACTGTGGGAGCCGGCTTCAAGTGTGGGAGCCGCTTCAGCGGCGATTGGGGATTGCGGCTTTCAGTCACATCGATGCGCTAAAATGCCGGGCTATGACCGAAGACCTCCCTAGCCGCCCGCGTCCCGCGGAAGCCGCTGCCCGCCGCCCCAGCACGGGCGTGATCGTCGACCGTGTCCAGGTGGGTGGTAGCGCGCCGATCGTCGTCCAGTCCATGACCAATACGGACACCGAAGATCCGGTCTCGACCGCGAAACAGGTCGCCGAGCTGGCTCGGGCCGGTTCGGAGATGGTCCGCATCACGGTGAACACGCCGGCTGCCGCGGCCGCGGTGCCGCGCATTCGTGAACGCCTTGACATGATGGGCGTCTCGGTGCCCCTGATCGGCGACTTCCACTACAACGGTCACCAGCTGCTGGAAGGTGAGCCGGCCTGCGCGGAAGCCCTGGCCAAGTACCGGATCAATCCGGGTAACGTCGGCTTCGGCAAGAAAAAAGATGCCCAGTTCGCCTCGATCATCGAGATGGCGATCCGCTACGACAAGCCCGTGCGTATCGGCGCCAACTGGGGCTCCCTCGACCAGTCCATGGTCGCCGCCCTGATGGACGAGAACGCCCGCCGCGCCGATCCCTGGGACGCCGGTCACGTAGCCCGCGAAGCTTTGATCCGCTCCGCGCTGGATTCCGCTGCGCGCGCGGAGGACCTCGGTCTGGCGCGCAATCGCATTATTCTGTCCTGCAAGGTCTCGGGCGTACAGGAATTGATCGCGGTCTATCGCGATCTCGCACGTCGCGCGGACTACGCGCTCCATCTCGGTCTGACCGAAGCCGGCATGGGCTCAAAGGGCATCACGGCCTCCGCCGCCGCGCTCGGTGTGCTCCTGCAGGAAGGCATCGGCGACACCATCCGCATTTCGCTCACGCCGGAACCGGGCCAGTCGCGCACGGCGGAAGTCATCGTGGCGCAGGAACTGCTGCAGACCATGGGTCTTCGCGCATTTACGCCCCTCGTGACGGCATGTCCCGGCTGTGGCCGTACCACCAGCGAGTTCTTCCAGGAACTGGCCAAGACCGTGCAGAGCCACGTGCGCGAGCAGATGCCGGTGTGGCGTGTGAAGTATGACGGCGTCGAGAACCTTACCCTTGCGGTCATGGGTTGCATCGTTAACGGTCCGGGCGAATCCAAGCACGCCAACATCGGAATTTCACTACCGGGTAACGGCGAAGCGCCCTCGGCACCGGTGTTCATCGACGGTGAAAAAGCGATGACATTGCGCGGCGACAACATCGCCGATGAGTTCGTCGCCATCCTCAACAACTACGTCGAGACGCACTACGCCGCGCGCGGCGACTGACCCATCACGCCTTGAATGCGGGGGCGCCGGGCATCATTACCGGCGGTTCCCCCGCAGGAGAAAAGGCATGACCTCTTCCGTTCCGGTCCTCGACCTCAACGATGGCAACAAGGCGCCGCAGCTCGGCTTCGGTGTATTCCAGATCCCCGACGGTGAAACGGCCGACGCTGTTGCCAGCGCGTTGGCGGCGGGTTATCGCTCGCTGGATACTGCCGCGATTTACAAGAATGAAGCCGGCGTGCGCCAGGGCATCGAGCGCTCCGGCGTCGCGCGTGGAGACATCTTCCTCACGACCAAGCTGTGGAATGCCGAACAGGGTTTCGATAGCACGCTGAAGGCGTTCGACGCGAGCCTGAAGAAGCTCGGCAGCGACTACGTGGACATGTACCTGATTCACTGGCCGACGCCGAAGCGCGACCTCTACGTCGATACCTGGAAGGCGTTCATTCGCCTGCGTGAGGAAGGGCGCATCCGTTCCATCGGCGTCTCCAACTTCCAGCCCACGCATCTCGATCACCTCGTGAAGGAAACCGGCGTCGTGCCGGTGGTCAATCAGATCGAGTTGCATCCCGACTTCGCACAGCGCGACGTCGTCGCGGCGAATACCAGGCTGAAAATCGTCACCGAGTCGTGGAGTCCGTTGGGACAGGGCGGTGACCTGCTCAAGAACGACGCACTCGTCGCGATCGGCAGGAAGCATGGCAAGACGCCGGCGCAGGTGGTCATCCGCTGGCATGTGCAGCTTGGGCACATGGTGATTCCGAAATCGGTGACGCCTGAACGGATCAAGGCCAACATCGACGTGTTCGATTTTGAACTGTCGGCAGACGAGATGAAGGCGATCGACGGGCTGGACGCGGGCAACCGCATGGGCCCGCATCCGGATCAACTGAACTGAGTTACTTACCCATCGAGACGTCGATCTCGAACGGGTAGGGTGCCGGCTTCTTCGGCGGCGGCGGAAGGGTCCACACGGCGAACTGCCCGGTGAAGCATTTCGCCACCGGGGTGTCCGGCTGGACCGCCACGTCGCTGGAGCGGCCTTTCGCGTCGATCGTCGCGACGATCGTGAAGGGTGTCTTGTCAGCTGGCGCGTTGCTGGCGATGCAATCCTTCAGAGCGTCCGTGGCCGGATTGCCGATCTTGTCCCACAACGCCGCCTGCCACGCCTTGCCTTCCGGGTTCTTTTCCAGGGCCTTGGCAGCCTGGACGCGAGCATCGAAACCGCTGTCGGTGGCGAGGGCAAAAGCGAGAGCAAGCAACATCGGGTGTCTCCGTCTTGGTATCGAAAGAGCCTAGCAGGGACGCGGAGGCTTCACATCCGCCGGACTAGCGTGGCCGGCAGAAGCATCACTTCTTGCGATGCATCCGGAGGCTTCCATGCTTGTGCGCCTGCCCTGTGTTCTTGCGTTGCTCGTCATGTCGTCTACGGCGGCGGTCGGTCAGACGGCGCCCTCGCCAACAGCGGCTCCAAAGCCGAACCCGGCCGTTCCTGCCACGCCCGGTGGGAATCCTGCGGCCGCGCCGAGCCCCGTCCAGGTAAATCCGGGGTCCGCGCCAGTGCAAGCCGCCTCGGATGCCGGTGCCACGGAGCGTGGGCTGGCGCCTGTCCAGCCAGGTCATCATGGCGTCACCCAGCGCGTACAGAATGCCAATACGCATGACCTGGATGCGCAGGGACACACCCTGGATCCGCACGGCCGACCGGTTGGGCAGGCTGCGGCTCCCTCGGTCGCACCTGCCGCCGCGTCGACGGTGCACTGATCTGGCACATTGAAGGCGCGAAGCTGGCGGCTCGCACGGTTTTGCGCCAGTGCGCTACCATCCGGCGGGTGCCGTACCTGAGCGGGGAGTGAGGATGAAACGAGCGATTGCCGTGGCCCTGCTGACGGCCGGCCTGGCCGGTTGCGCGGGCATGTCCTCGAAGATTGCCCGCCTGGAAGTGGGCACGCCGCGAGATGACGTCGTGCACCACCTCGGTCCCCCCGACTCGGACCGGAACATGATCGGGTTCGAGGTGATGAGCTGGATCGATCGTCGTCCGGGACGCTTTTCGTTCTCCCATGAGGACTACACGGTCATCCTGAAGGACGCGAAAGTCGTGCAGTTCGGCCCCGGTCTGGTCCGCCGTGAAGGCAAGACCAACCTGCAGATCGAAACCGGCGATCCCTAGAAGTCGCCTCATAGGCGTACAAGCGCGCCGTGGGCCGGCGACGCTAGCTTTCCCCCATAGACTTCGGGGAGCCGCGCCATGTCGATGAAAGAGCCTACCTACGCCGAGCTCGCCTCCGAGCTGACCCGGTTGCACGACGCTCGCGAGGCCGTGATCGAACGGGCGCTGGACGCCCTGGAGAGCCGACACCCGCCGCTGGCGCAACTGGTCGTCTCCTGCGTGGGCGACCGCCACCGCGCCGCGCGCTGGCTGGTCATGCCGCAGCGGGCGTTCTCTGGCCGGAATGCCTACGACATGCTGGCAGACGGTGATCTGGATGGCGTGTGGGAGCAGGTGGTGTTGAAACAGCTGGGCATCGTCGCGGCGCTGTAATGTGGGGGCCGATTTTATTCGGCTCCCACATTGCTACACCCAGCCCCGCCAGTGGTAGACCATCAGGGCGAGGTACTCGCGCAGGCAGCGGGCGGTGAGGGTCAGGGCGTCGCGGCGCGGTAACCACGCCGGGGCGACAACCAGTTTCGCGTGGCCATCATCGGCCGGCACCGGCGATACCACGATGCCCTCGTGTCGGAAACAGCCGGCGGCACGACGCATGTGGATGGCGGAGGTCACCAGCAGCACCTCCGACAAGCCGCTGGCCCGGAGAATCGCCGCCGAGTTGCGCGCATTTTCGTGAGTGTTCACGCTGCTCCCCTCCACGCGAAGGTCGTCACCCGGTACGCCCGAAAGCGCAAATCCGCGCGCGAGTTCGTCCGCCTGATCACTACCGGACACCAGCAGGAGGGGGGCGAAACCGTCACGCCACAGGGTCAGTCCCCGCCCGGCGCGCGTGGTGGTGCGGGACCAATCCGTCACCGGTAGCTTGCCGCCACCCAACACGACGATGGCATCCGCATGTGGTGTCGAAGGCGCGGCGAGTGTTGCCAGTCCCTCGCGCAGGCGCAGGGCCAGCATCGGGGTCGAGGCGATCCAGATCCACGCCAGGGCACAGGCCGCCACCAGCGCCGCCCAGCGGGGGCGCCGCCACAGCACCAGCGCCGTCGATAACACGGCGAGCGACAGCCCCTGGACGGCGGGATGGGTGAGTCGTCCGACGATGTCCGCCGCTTCCGACAATCCCGGCTCTCCTCGTTTCGCGGGGCGACAAGCATGGCGCACTTCGCGAGCTTCGGCGCGTCGGTCGAATGGCATAGGCGGGCTGTTGGAATGGACGTGGACCCCTATCGACCTGACGATACCGACCGAGCGAAGTCACAGGGGCAGGTGTCATCATGAAGCGTTGGAATCGCGTCGCCACATTGGTTGCTACCGTCATGTTGACGGCATGCGCGACAGGCGGAATCACTACGGCACCACCGAAGATGGACGCCGCCGCTCCGGTGGTCGAGTCCTATCTGATCGGTGTCGACGACCAGTTACAGGTTACGGTCTGGCATAACCCGGATCTCAGCGTCAGCGTGCCGGTACGACCGGATGGCAAGGTCACCGTACCCCTGGTGGGCGATGTCGCCGCCGGTGGACGCACCACCGACCAGGTGGGTGCGGAGATCCAGCAGAAGTTGGCCCAGTACATCCGCGATCCGCAGGTCGCCGTGATCCTCACGGCACTGCGCAGCCACGAGTACCTCTCGCGTGTTCGCGTTACCGGTGCCGTGCGCAGTCCCATTTCCATTCCGTATCGGCAGGGCATGACCGTGCTCGACGCCGTGCTCGCCGCTGGCGGCACGACGGAATTCGCCGCTCCCGACCGCACCGAACTCTATCGGCGCAACGAAGGTGGTTCGACCCAGGCTTACGCCGTGCAACTGCAGAAGATCCTGCAGCAGGGCGACCTGAGCAACAACTACCCGGTCCAGCCCGGCGACGTGATTACGGTACCGCAGCGTGCGTTCTGACAGGGGTATGTGATGAGCGGGGAACTTGTTCCTTTCACGGGCATCCTGCCCGCACTGATCGGCGAAGCGCGCAGGCGTCGCGTGACGATGGGCGTGATCTTCGCGGCAATCGCACTGATTGCCCTCGGGGTCGGCCTGGTCTGGCCGAAGAAGTACGAGGCGTCGACCACGATCCTCGCCGAGGAAAGCAGCATCATCACGCCGTTGATGGAAGGCGCGGCCTCGGCCACGGGCAACAAGAATCGCGCCGGCATCGCCCGCGACGTGATCTTCAGTCGTCGCGTGCTCGACGAAGTGCTGCGCAGCGGAGGCTGGTTGGCAAACAGCCCGTCGGCGCTGGACCGCGACAAGATCATCGAGGGGATCAAGGGGCGCACCAAGATCATCAACAACCGCGAAAACCTGATCACCATCACGTATTTCGATTCGGACCCGAAGCGTGCCTTCGAAGTCACCCGCGCCTTCGGCCAGCTGTTCATCAGCGAGAGCCTGGCTTCCAAACAGCGCGAGAGTCGCGAAGCCTACGAGTTCATCAACAGCCAGGTCGAGGCGTACCGCGCCAAGCTGACCGACGCCGAAGGCAAGCTCAAGGCGTACCGCGATGCGAATGCGGATGCACGCCCGGGCAACGACGTGGACACCAATTCGCGCATCAGCCAGCTGCGCATGCAGATCGAAAACAACCGCATGGATTACATGCAGAAGCAGTCGCAAGCCGCGTCGATCGCCTCGCAGATCAATGGCGAGTCGGAGGTCAATGCGGTACAGACGGTCGGCGGCATCTATACGACTCAACTGGGCGATTTGCAGGGCCAGCTGGACAAGTTGCTGCTCAACTACACCGAGGACTACCCGGACGTGATCCGGCTGCGTCACCAGATTGAAGACGTGCGTAAGCAGGCACAGGTCGCCGACGCCCAGCGCGCTGCAGGTGGTCCGATGCCGATCGATCATTCGACCACGATGAACCCGGTGTACCAGCAGATGCGCCTCCAGCTCTCCGCGGTCAAGGGCGACGCTGCCGCCAGTGCGGCGCGGGTTGGCGCGAGCGAGTCCATGCTGCAGACCGAGCTCGAGCGTAGCAAACGTATTGCCAGCTCCGAGAACGTCATCGCCGAACTCACTCGCGATTACAACGTGAACCGTGACGTGTACCAGGACCTGCTCAAGCGCCGCGAGAACGCCCGCGTATCGATGAACCTCGATGCCGAGCAGCGCGGCCTAACCTTCCTCGTGCAGAACCCGGCGGTGATGCCGCTGACTCCATCGGGGCTGCGCTTCATGCACTTCGGCCTGGCCGGCCTGGCCCTGTCGCTGGCGATTCCGTTCGGTCTGCTCTTCGCCGTCGCCCGCTTCGACCCACGCGTGCGCTCCGTCGGCCAGCTCGAACGCGCCACGGGCTTTCCGGTGCTTGCATCGATCCCGTTCTACCCGACACCACGTGATCGCCGGCGCGACCACCTGCAAAACATGGTGCTCGGCCTGATCGTGGTGGGTGTCGGCGCGGTCTACCTGCTGCTGTTCTGGATGAGGATGAAGGGCTGACCATGAACAAACTGGCCGCGGACAACACAGACTTCAGCGACATGCTCGCCGACCGTCATGGCGAAGACCACCATGGCGACAGCCATGCCACCCCGAGCCATTCGATCGCGCGGATGCGCGAGGAAGCCGGCGCACTTGCGCCGATCGACTGCGAACGCAAGCGCCTCATCCATCGTGAAGAGTCGGTGCGGCAGCAGTCGGACGCCTTCCGCGGCATCCGCACGCGGTTGCTCGAGATGGCAGGCGAAACTAATTTCATCACCCTCGTCGTGGCCGTGAGCCCGCGTTCGGGCAGTAGCTTCGTTACTCGCAACCTGGCAGCGGCGTTCGCCTTCGACGAAGCCAAGACCAGCCTGCTGGTGGATTGCAACCTCCGCTACCCGAACCAGCACAAGGCACTTGGCGTGGAAGCCCGGACCGGTGGACTCATCGACTTCCTGGAACACCCTTCACGCGGTATCGCATCGATCATGTACCACACGGGCGTGCCCCGTCTGCGCCTCATTCCGGCGGGCAAATCGCGTGAGAACAGTGGCGAATATTTTTCCTCGTTCCGCATGCGTGCCGTGCTCGATTCGCTGCGTTGCCGGTATCCGGATCGTTATCTGTTCCTCGACGGGCCGCCGGTCAAGGGCTCGCCCGACGCACGCATTCTCGCCGACCTCGCCGACTTCGTCGTCATCGTGGCTGGCTACGGGCGCGATACGCCGGCGTCGATCAACCAGGCCGTCGCCAATTTCGATCCCGCCAAGCTCGCGGGTGTGGTTTTCAATCAGTCGCCGTAAGGACGACGCTCGCGTGGAACGGCCGGCAGGCGTTCCACGGACACAGGGGCTAAGGGAGGGAACATGCCGGCATCGACAAGGCTCGCCCGTGCGATCGTGATCGGGCTCGCGTCGGCACCCACCATGGCGCTCGCGGGTACCTTCGATTACACGGTCTACGCAGGTCTCGAACACAGCAACAATATCGCCTTGTCTTCCGACCAGCCGATCAGCGAGAGCGTCTTTACGCCTGGCGCGACCTTCCAGTACACCCAGCTTGGCTCTACCTTCCAGGCAAATGTCGCTGGCACCCTGGAATACCGCAAATACCTGCAGAACGATTTTGACTCGCAGTTGCAGACCCAACTGGCCGCGCAGGCCAACTGGACAGCGATACCGGATCGTCTTGATTTTTCGCTGGAAGACTATGCCGGTGTGCAGCCGGTGGACCAGTTGTCCGCCAATTCACCGGATAACCAGCAGCAGACCAACGTCGTCGTGGTCGGTCCGACGCTGCATATGCGCTTCGGCGATGCCGCACGTGGCCAGGTCGAATTGCGCTATATCGACAGCTACGCGTCAAAGGTCGATGAGTTCGACTCCTCACGCGCGCTCGCCGCCTTTCGCGTCTTTCGCGACCTGTCGCCTACCGACACGCTTTCCGGAAACGTCGAGTTCCAGCGGGTCGACTTCGACAAGCAGCCGAGCAGTGCGAACTACGACCGCAAGGAAGCCTACCTGCGCTACACAAGCAATCTGGCTCATTTCGATGCAGATATCCTGGTCGGTGGCACGCGCCTGAACTTCGACGAGGGTCGCGATGCGACCTCACCCCTGGTCCGGCTGCAGATCGGTTGGCAGCCGACGGTACAGAACTCACTGAGTGTGGCAGGCACCTATCAGTACGCGGATGCAGCGCAGGACATCATCACGACGCCGGGCCTTCTGGCAGCCAATGGTGATGTCGCGGATCGCGCGGAAGCCCTCGACCCCTTCGCCAACACCGGCGGCCTCGGACGCGGCAGCGCGACTGGAATTGGTACCGGTAGCGCGGTGATCGGGTCGGATGTCTATAAGGAGAAGCGGTTCGAGGCGAACTGGAGCTGGCAGCAGCCACGCCTGAGCGTGACGGTGTCGCCGTCGTACAGCCAGCTTCGTTACCTCTCCGACAACACGTTCGACCAGACCGAGAAGAGCATCAGTGCGGGCGTCGGTTACCGGCTCAAGCCGACCATGACGCTTACCGCGTTCGGTACTTACGACCATACCCAGTACGACTCGTTCGATCGCAAGGACAAAACCGTGCGCCTGGGCCTGGATCTTGGCCAGCAGTGGAACCGGCACTGGAGCTGGCATGCCTCGGTGGCGCGCGAGCGCCGGACCAGCGATGCGATCGGCCAGAGCTATCACGAAACCGAGTTTTTCGTCGGCGTGGTCTACCGGAGGTAACATGCGCCAGGAAGCTGAAATCCCGTTCTTCTTCGGGCCGGATGCCGGCCTGTTCGGCATGTATCACGCGCCGGCCGTACCGGCACGCCGCGCCATGCTGATGTGCCCGCCGCTCGGACAGGATCTGATCCGCTGCCATCGGCTCTACCGTCAGCTCGCGCAGTCGCTGGCCGAAGAGGGGATGGCGGTATTGCGCTTTGACTATCACGGCACGGGTGACTCGGCCGGTAGCAGTGGCGAGGTGGACTGGATGCGCTGCGTGGCCGACACCGCTGCCGCCGCCGCTGAGCTTCGTCGGCGTGCGGGTGTCGATCGCGTGGTTGCCTTCGGCGCGAGGCTGGGCGGCAGTGTCGCCCTGTCGGCTGCCGCGCAGGCGCACTTCAGTGAGGTGATCGCGTGGGACCCCATCCTCGACGGCGATCATTACGTGGCGGAACTCGACGCCATGCAAGCGGCGCTACGCGAGGACGCCAGTCGTTTCAACCAGCCACGCAGTCACACGGATGTCGCAGAGCAGTGGCTTGGCTTCGACATCGGTGGGACGTTGCGTCATCAACTTTCCGACCTGCGTGTCGCAGGGGCTAATGTCCCCACGTTGGTCCTCGACTCGCTTCCGGCCACGCCAGAACCACGCTGGGATCGCATCGTGTCACAGCGCGGCAGGGTCGCGGCCATTACCCCGTCGACACCCTGGGACGACCTGGAGCGTCTGGAATCGGCGATTCTTTCGCATCCGCTTATCCAGGCCGTGACCGGCCGGATGAAGGAGGTCGCATGATGCGCGAGGAAGCCCATCGCTTTGGTCGGTCCCGCCATCTGGTCGGTATCGCCGGTGTTCCCGAAGGCGCGCGTGGCGAGACCGGTGTCATCGTGCTCAATGCGGGCCTGGTGCATCGTATCGGTCCGTTCCGGCTGCACGTGGAACTGACCCGTCAGCTCAACGCCGCGGGCTATCCGACGCTGCGCTTCGATCTCTCGACGCTCGGTGACAGCGCTGCCAGCGGCGGGCAACAGACCCGCACGCAGGCGGTCTGCGCCGATGTCGACGATGCCATGAAGCTCCTGAGCGAGCGTGCGGGGTGCGAGCGCTTCGTGCTTGTCGGCCTGTGTTCGGGTGCGCAGAACGCTCACGTGGTAGCGGCGACGGATCCGCGCGTCGCCGGTGCCGTGTTCCTCGACGGCTATGCCTTCCGCACCCTGGGCTACAAGCTCCGGCACTACCTGCCACGGCTGGTCGACCCGGCTCGCTGGGCGCGCCGGTTGATGCGCCGCGCTGGCGGTGACACAGCAGCTGCCCTACCCAAGGTGGCGCAGCCGGTTTTCGCCGTGGCGCCCGCACCGCGTGACGAGGTCATCGCCGATTTCACCGGCATGGTCGAGCGTGGCATGAAGCTCTACCTGGTGTATTCCGGTGGCATCAGCAACTACTTCAACCACGCGCGGCAGTTCCGCGAGTGCTTCGGCAAGGTGATGAGCCATCCGGCAGTCACGACGCGTTACGCCGCCGAGACCGATCACACCTACATCCTCACCGGCGACCGTGCCCGACTGCTCGACGGCATCGGCGGCTGGCTCTCACACAACTTCCCGCCGGCAAGCGCCGGGAGGCACCCATGAATACGGTCCTTGTCACCGGTGGCGCCGGCTATATCGGCAGTCACACGGTGCAGCAACTGGTCGCCCGTGGCGATCGCGTGGTGGTGATCGACAACCTCTCGACCGGCTTCCGCGAAGCGGTGCAGGGCGCTGCCTTTGTCGAAGGCAACGTGGGTGACTGCGATCTCGTGTCGCGGACGCTGGAGACGTACCAGGTGGATGCCGTGCTGCACTTCGCTGCGCACACCGTGGTCCCGGAGTCGATGAGCGACCCGCTCAAGTATTACGGAAACAACACGTGCAATACGCGCAACCTGCTTGCCTCGTGCGCGCAGGCTGGCGTGGATAAGTTCATTTTTTCGTCGACGGCGGCAGTCTATGGCACGACCGACGCGGGGGTGGCGGACGAAAACACGCAGACCCGACCGATCAATCCATACGGCACCTCGAAGCTGATGTCGGAGACCATGTTGCGCGACTGGTCGGCGACCGGCGCGGTGCGCCACGTGATCCTGCGCTACTTCAACGTGGCCGGCTGCGACCCGTTGGGTCGCATCGGGCATTCGACGCCGGAAGCTACGCTGCTGATCAAGGTGGCCTGCGAGCACGCTGTCGGCAAGCGGCGCTCCATCTCCATCTATGGGACGGATTACGACACGCCCGACGGTACAGGCGTGCGTGATTACATCCATGTCGAAGACCTCGCGGCGGCCCACCTGAAGGCGCTGGATCATCTTCGCGACGGCGGTGCCTCACTGACCCTCAACTGTGGCTACGGTCATGGTTACAGCGTGCGTGAAGTCGTCGATGCCGTGACACGCGTCGGCGGACACGCGCTGAACGTGATCGAGCTTCCCCGTCGGCCCGGCGATATCCCCAAGCTCATTGCCTGCAGTGACCGCTTGCGGCAGGAACTCGGCTGGACCCCTCGCTATGACGATCTCGACTTCATCGTGCGCACCGCCCTGACCTGGGAATATCACCTGGCCGGGGCTGACCTGCCCACCGCGTCGGTGGCATGAACATTCATTACCATCCGTCGCTGCGTCAGCGCAGGCGGGTCTTGCGCGAAGGCGACGCCGTGCCGGTCGCCACGCCGTCGTTTCCGCGCCACGTGCTCTTCGTGATCGGTTGTGTGCTTGCGCTGGCTGCCTCCCTCGCTTCGGAAGGGGCACGATCGGCCGAGGTGGGTGTCGTTGCCGCCCAGCGGATCGATGTGCGGCGTGTTGCGGGGCAGGGTGACAATTTGCCGGTTTCGGTGGGTATTCCTCTGCCGCCGGGCGCCCTTCGCGATACGGAGCACCTGCGCATCCTCGACGCCAAGGGCAAGGAAGTTCCCGCTGCGGTGACGCGCATGCTGACCTGGCACTTCCGTGACGGCAGCCTGCGGGCGGTACGTGCTGAATTCATGGCGTCTCCGGGTGCCTATTACTTTGAGCTGGGCCAGCCTCGCACGGCCGATCTGCCGGCGTGGCCGTATGCGCGTGATCTGGTCAAGGATCGGCCCGCTGCGCTGGGTACCCTGACGCCCGAATGGCTGACCGCCTCCCTGATCGCCGGTCCGCAATCCGTGGCCTCACACGACGAGCCGTATGCCCGGTATGTCGACGCCCAGTTCAAATGGGCTGCCGCTTTGCCGGTCAAGGACACCACGGCCTGGCTGTTCGACCGACCGTCCACGCTGTTCAAGGCGTATGTACGCACCGGTAGGGCCGACTACCTCGAGGCCGCCGAAGAAAGCTATCGCTGGTATATGGCTGGGATCAAGCGCGATGGCCCCGCCGTGAGCCCGATCTGCGGCGGCGGCTGGTTGCCCGATGGCAAGCCGTGCGACGTGAAGTACGTCTATATCGAATCCATCCTGCTCGCCGTCGCGCTGACCGGCGACGATTCCATGCACGACACCGCCACGGTCGGCAAGATGGCCGACCTGTGGAACAGCGGTGGCTGGAACGGAGCGCCGGGCGCTTACAAGCATCCGGATGACTATTTCACCGAACGCCTCGCGGGCCTGGGCCTGATCGAGACCGTGGCGGCTTTCGAACTGACCGGCGACAAACGTTATCGCGAGCGTATCGACGCCCGCGTGGGCTGGCTGAGCGATCAACAGCGTTCCAACCCCGATGGACTGGGCAATGACGGCTCCTGGCGGAACAGCTGGAACATCCACGAGAACGACCCGGGCGGCGCGGATGATGTGCGCGGCGCTTCGCCATGGATGAGCGAGAACATCGTCGACGGTCTGTGGCACGCATGGCTGGTGACCGACGATACGCGCATCCCGCCGATGCTCACGGCGTTTGGCGCCTACCTCGAGCGCTACGGCTGGATCGATCCGTCGCTGCTCGTGCATCCGCATGACTGGCGCAACGAATGCTCCGGCGCGGGCGGACAGATCGCCTGGTACTGGTCGTCGTCGCATGCGAAGACGGATGCCTTGATGAAGATCCAGGAGTCGGAGGGCTGGTACAGCGATGGCCACACCGTGGAACTCGGTCTTCCGGTGGCGGCGGCTTACTACTTCGAAAAGGATCCTGCGAAGGCCGCGGCGCTGAAGAAGCGCTTTGCCGCGCTGTCCTCGTCCTACAGCGATTCGTGCGCCTCCATCTCCGACACGCTGCGGCGTTTCAACTGGAATAACCGCGGCGCCGGCGTGGCGCAATGGATGATGAAACAACCGGCAGGCGCTGGACTTGCCCGCGCGTCCAACCCGCCCGGGAGCGCGCCGTGAACCGTCGCGTTGCCGTGTTGCGGAGCATCGGTATCGTCACGGTGTCGACGTATATCGAGTACGCGCTCGGCCTGCTCATGAGCGTGTGGATTGCTCGTTCGCTAGGGCCATCGGACTTCGGTCGCTACGCCTTCACCGTCTGGCTTTGCGGCTGGCTCATCGTCTGCTCGAATCACGCGCTCACCACGTCGTCGACCAAGTTCATCGCCGAGGCGGATGGCATGGGCGACCCGGGCCTGGCATCGAGCCTTGCCGCTCGGTTCTCGCGCATTCAAACGTACAGCTCGCTGGTCGTCATCGGGCTCTTTGCTGCGATCGCGTCCATTGCCAGCCCGGCGGAGTGGGGCACGTCGCTGCTGCCGCTCATGGTACTGGTGGTGATCGCTGTCGTTGCGAAATCGAACTACGCCGTGCTTGTCGCCATCGGCAAGGGCCAGGAGCGTTTCGAGCCCGAGGCTATCGCTACCGTGGTCGGTGGCATCGTCGGCATGATCTTCGTCCTCGGTGCGATGCTGCTGCATGCGGACCTGATCACCTTCGTGGCGCTGTTCGCGGTCGCGTGCCTGCTATTGAACCTCGTCAACCGGCTATGTTACCGACATTACTGCCGCAGCTTCGAGCCGGGGCCGATTCCGCCGGCGACGAATGCGCGGGTGAATCGGCACCTCAAGCTCACCGCCGTTCTTGTGCTGATGGGCTCGTTCCGGGTGGGTACCATCGAGGTGTTCCTGCTGAACACGTTCTCGGGGTCCGTGGCCGTGGGTTACTTCGCCATCGCAGGTACGCTGACGCGTGGCGCCGTACAGTTGTTCTCGGTGGGCCTCACGTCGACGCTGCTGCCTTACATGGCCAAGACGTTCGGCGAAAGCGGGACGGCTCGTGCGGCGCGTTTCCTTTCAGAAGCGACGCGCTTCTACTGGGCGGTTGGCATCGCCATCGCCGGGCTGGGACTGGTGACGACGCCGGAGATCGTCCGGCTGATGTACGGCACGCGCTATGTCGATGCGATTCCCGCCATCGAAGCGACCCTTGTCCTGGGCGGGCTACTGCTGATCGGTAACGGCATTGCCGCCTTCCAGACGGTCGTGGATCGTCAGGATGACCGTATTCGTATCGCCACCGTGGCCGTCGTGGCCAACGCGGTGTTTGGCATCGCGCTGATCCCGACCTTCGGGCTGGCGGGCGCGGTGATTACCTATGCCGCCACGCGCATCGTCGAGATGGCGTTGGCTATTCATTACCTCCGCAAGGCCACCAGCGGTGCCTTGCCGGTCGCCGCCATGGCCCGGCTGTTCGTCGTGGGTCTGGTCGCCACGGGGGCTGCCTGGGCTGTTACCGAGGCGACGCCCTCGCGTCTCGGCTTTCTGGTTGGGGTGGCGGTCTTCATTGCCGTCTATGCGCCAATGAGCGTCATTGTCCGCTACTGGACGGACGACGATCTCCAGTTGATGGCCGGCATCAGCCGCCGGCTTGGCCCACCGGGCCGCGTTTTCCTCCGCGCGCTCCAGTTCGTGCAGCCCTCCGTGGCGAAGGCCAGTCCATGACGTACCTGAGCGTGATCCTGCACACCGTCGACGAACTGCGCGCCTGGCGCGACGAACTGGCGGCCGTCGCCGAACTCCCTGGCGCGGCAAGCGGCATCGTGCAGCATCCGGACTGGATCGCTTTCGAAGTCGATAGCCGGCACGACGGCACGGTGCCGCATGTGATCGTAGTGCGTGACACCGCCGGACACGTGATCGGCTACGCCCCCTTGCTGGCGATCATGCACACCGCACGCCTGGACCTCGCCGGCCGCCGCGTTCGACTTTACAAGGGCGCTGCACTGCGCTTGCTCGGCGCGGGAATCGTGGCCGCCGAAGCTGACCGCGACACGGTCGGCCTGGTGGTGACCCGCCAGCTGATGGGCGACAACGACGTGAGCGTCGTCCGCATCCAGGAAGCCGACCTGCCGAACCGCTTCGCCGAGGCGCTCTCCCGCGGGGGCGGGTTTCGCACGGTGGCCGCGCATCTGCTCGACCAGGTGCAATGGTCGATCGAGCCGCAGGCTTCGTCCGAGGCATGGCTGGCCAGCTTCGACAAGAAGAAGCGTGGCGATCTCACGCAACGGGTTGGTCGTGCGTATCGCAAGCTAGGCGGTGACGCTGCGCTGCAGACGTTTGATCGTCCCGAGGACATGCCCGCCTATTGCCGGCTCATGAACGAGGTTTACGCGCGCACCTGGCACCATGCTGACCTGCCGACCGACTGGGAAGCGGCTGAGCGTGTCGCCCTGTTCACCCGGCTCGCTGCGGCCGGTCAGCTGATCGGGCACGTGGTGGTGAAGGAAGGGCGGCCGCTTGCCTATGTGCACGGGTACCTGCTCGGAGGCACCTATCTGGTCGACGACCTTGGGTATGACGAGGAGGTCGCCAAGGTGGGTATCGGGTCGGTCGCGACGTTCCAGGCTATTCGTGCGCTGATCGATCGTTTTCCCGGGCTGCGGGTCAGTTTTGGGTATGGCGATAATCAGTACAAACGACTGCTTTCGACCCGTTCCGAACCGTGTGGCTCGTTGTATGTGGTGCGCTCATCGGGCGCTACGGCGGGCTTTCGGATGTATGCCCCGGTACGATGGTTGTACCGGGGCTTGCATCGGGTGCGATCGGATATGCAGGCTCGACGGCAGGGGTAAACCGGGTTACCGGGAAGTCTCGATCTTTGCCAGTTCGACGATGGTCTGAAACCGGGTTGACCCAGGTTCCAGGGAGAAGAAGTTGTCGAGGCCGCACTGGGCGTTTCCGTCGCTACCGTGAATGAAAGAAACCTCAAGGCCCCAGACGTCGGCACTCAGCGGGATCTTCGAATTGAAGTAGTAACGTGGCGCGCCCAGGGCCCTATCGAACTCGTCAATCGTCTGATCATTGGCATCGAAGTAGCGGAAATGAAGCTTTGAACCCGCCGCTGAATCTTCGTGCCAACCGCTATGAATAAGTATTCTGACGCCGGCCTTCAGCTTGAAACGCACTTTCCCGGCTCCGTGCAACCGGAGAGATGTCCCATCACTGTGGGTCGACTCGCCAACCGGGGTCTTTACGAACGCGTGGTGACTCGACCCTTCCGCGCTGATTGACATCCACGCGGTCTCGATGGGCTGTGCTGTGACCGGCGTGTCGGGGTCGATTGTGTTGAAGCTTTCTTTCACTTCCGCGGGCGTACGGATTTCCATGTCGATCTCCTGCTCCGTCTTGTCGAGCGTCATCGCTCCGTTGTCTGTTTATCAGCGCCTCGGCGAGTCGTCCACGGCGATCGATACGCTTTATAGGAACGCATGATGCAATCGGTTGGTTTCTATCAACTCGCGAAAAATCCGTAGGTCGGACGACCTAGCGCGCCGGGTGTATATTCGGCAAATCGCCACCGGCGCATGCTGCCCCTGTCAAAGCTGCACGAGCCGCTTATGAACGCCCATGTCGACTCCACCCGTACGGAGGCGATGGCAAGGCTGCCGTTGTTACGCCAGTTCCAGGAAGCGCGGTATACCCGGCGATTCTTCGCCCACCATGCGCTCACGCATCACTTGTACCGGGGTGTCTTCGCGACCTTCGACGAGGCGCAGACGAGTATCCCGCCCGCTAACGTCAGTGGGTACGACAACACGGAGTCCGCGGAGCTTTACCGCGAGCGTACCCGGCGGATATTTATCAACGATTACCCGATGATCTATTGGCTCGGGCGTTGGTTCGCGGAGGGGGCGCATCGTGTCTTCGATATCGGCGGTCATATCGGGATCGCGTATTACGCCTATCAGAAGTACCTTTCTTACCCGTCGAGCCTTAGCTGGACGGTGATGGACGTGCCTGCCGTGAATGCGTCGGGCAGCGAGTGGGCGGTGGAACATGATCCTGCGCGGAGACTGCACTTTGCTGATGAGGTCAGTGCGGCCTCCGGATCCGATGTGCTGTTCGCGGCGGGGTCGTTGCAGTATCTGAGCTATTCGCTCGAAGACGCGTTAGGTTTCATGGAGGAGAAGCCGGCGTTCCTGCTGCTGAACTCCGTACCGATTCATATGCGCGAGTCGTATTTCACGGTGCAGAACATTGGGGTGGCCTGTTGCCCTTATGGGATCAGGGCGGAACGCGAATTCCTCGGGGGGCTCCAGGCCTTGGGGTATGAGCTGCTGGACCGGTGGGAGAATCCACTGCGGAGCTGCATTATTCCGTTTCATCCGGAGAAGTCGCTGGACCGGTATTTTGGGTTTGCGTTGAGGCGCCGGGATTCCTGACTTTTCACCCCCGTCCCGAAATGCCATCCTGTACGCGTCATGCGCATCTTCCCCGCCATCCGCCGCTTGCTCCACTGCCATCCCCTGCGCTTCCGTGCGCTGGCGGTACTCGCCGTGCTGCTCGTGGTTGCTGGCGGCATCCCGCGCTGGGTGATGCACGCAGTGGATGCGCAGCATGAAACCCTGTCGACGCAGTCCGTCGCCTGGGATGCCGATGAGCCGCACCGCGACGGTGACGGAGACCAGGCAGATACCCATGTTTGCCTGCATGCGCACTATTTCGGCGTTCAGCCCTGCACCTTGCCCGACACGTTAACGATGCAGGTGCGCACGCCGGTCGATGAGTTGCCGTTGGGTACGTATCGTCGTGCTCCCGACGCTCCGGCCATTCCTCCGCAGCGCCCTCCCATCGCCTGAAACCTTCCGATGTCCGACACCGTGCTACCCGCACGGTGGCGTCGATTCGTGACCGTTCTCAGGAAATTCTCATGTCTTACCTTCGTTCAGCGCCCTGGGGCGCTGTGTGCCTTTGTTTTTTTTCAACGGCGTTCGCATCGCCCGTCACTCCCGAGCCTGCCGGCGTCACGTCGGCGCCGCCAGCGCTGCGTGCCGCGCTGCACCAGCTCTGGGACAAGAGCCCACAAGTCGAAGCTGCCCAGGCGTCCTTAGAGGCCGCGAGGGCTCGCGCCAGGGCCGCGTCACAGCCGGTCTACAACCCCTCACTAGCCCTTGAAGGCGAGAACGCCGACGTCGATCGACGGACGGTGGGCCTCAGCCTGCCGCTGGATATCTCCGGCAAGCGACGCGCCCGCGTTATCGAAAGCGAAGCGGCCACCCGCGAAGCGGAAGTGCAGCTTCAACTGCAGGGACGTGATGTGGCGACGCGCTGGTTGAAGGCCTGGGCGTCCGCGCAAGGCTCGGCACGGCAAAGCGCACTCGGCCAGCGGCGGGTGCTGCTCATGCAGCGCTTCGACGAATTGGCTGCGCAACGGCTTGCCGTGGGAGACATCGGTACGTCCGAGCGCGATCTGGCGGCGCTCGGGTTGGCGGATGCGCGGATGCGTCAGGCGACGCTGGCAGGGCAGGAAGCCAGCGCGCGTGGTTTGCTTGCCAGCCTGGGACCAGGCACGCCGCTACCCGAGGCGCTTGATGTCACGCCGCCGCCAGCCGCGGTGTTCGCACCTCGTGCACTCGACGATCGCCCTGAACTGCAACTCGCAAAGGCAGGCCAGGACCGTGCGCAGGCGGGTATCGCCGTGGCAGACCGTGCGCGTCGCCCGGATCCCACGCTGAGCCTGACCGGTGGACGCGTCCGCAGTGGTACGCGCACCGACCAGGTCGTTGGCCTTGCTATCAGCATGCCGTTGCCTGTGTTCAACAGCGGGCGTGCCGATGTCGCCGCGGCGATGGCCGAGGCAGATGCCGCGACGGCGTCGCAACGGGTCGTCCGGCTTGAGGCCGCGGCGACGCTGGAGCAGGCGAGGGTGACTTATGAAGCCTTACGACTGGCTAGCGAAGGCGTGCGTGACAGTCGGGTCGATGCGCTGGATGCGCGTACTGAATTGCTTCATCGGCTGTGGCAGGCGAGTGAGCTGGATACCTCTGACTACCTTGTGCAACTCAACCAGAGTCTTGATACGGCGCAGGCGGGTGTGGGGTTGCAGGCGCAGGTCTGGGGGGCCTGGTTTGAGTATCTGGCGGCTGCGGCGCGGCTTGGGGATTGGATTGATGGTGGGGTTGAGGGGGTGGGGCTATGAATATTTTGCGGTGGTTGGTTGTGGGTGGGGTGGTGGTTTTGGTGGGGGCTATCGCCGCTGAAGCGGCTCCCACAACGGCGGCTCCTACAAAGGCGGCTCCTACAAAGGCGGCTCCCACAACGGCGGGCGGCGTGCCGGCGGGGGTTGTTGTGGATGTGGTGGGGACTCGGCTGCTTGGGGATGAGTTGAAGGCGCCGGGCGAGGTGAAGGTGGATGCGTATGCGACGGTGGTGGTGTCGCCGCGGGTTGCGTCGCAGGTCGTGGCGCGGAAGGCGCGTCTTGGTGATGTCGTGGTCAAGGGGCAGCCCCTGGTCGTGCTGTCCAGCGTGGATGTGGCGGAGACGCAGGGGCAGCTGATTGTTGCGAGCCAGGACTGGCAGCGCGTGTCTTCTCTCGGGCCGCAGGCGGTCTCCGCCCGGCGTTATGGCGAAGCGCTCGTGCAGCGCGATCAGTCGCGTGCGAAGTTGCGTGCCTATGGGCTTACGGAAGGGCAGATCGCAGGCATGCTGAAGCGGGGTTCGGCAGCGGCGAACGGGGAGTTTGAATTGATCTCGCCGGGCGCGGGCAGGATCGTCACCGACGCCTTCATGGTCGGCGAACGCGTCGAGCCGGGCCGGGTGCTGTTCACCGTGGTTACCGAAGACAGCGTGTGGGTGGAGGCGCGACTTTCACCGGCCGACGCCGAGCGCGTGCGCGAAGGGGCGGCGGTGACGGTGCTTGCCCACGGTCGGGAGCTACCCGGCAAGCTGATCGGACGCTCGCACCAGACCGACGAAACGACACGCCGTACCGACCTCCGCGTGCAGGTGGCCAACCGTGACGACCTGCTCCATCCCGGCGAACTGGTCGAGACACGGATCGCTGTGAGTGAGGCGACCGCACGCCTGGCTGTGCCGGCGGAGGCGGTGGTGCTCCTGCGTAACCAGTCCACGTTGTTCGTGCAGGGCAAGAGCGCTGGCCAATTCGAACCCGTGGCGGTGGAAGTGGGTGAAACACGCGGTGGCTGGACTGAAATCCGCCAGGGGGTTGCTGCCGGCACGCCTTACGCACGCAAGGGTGCCTTCGTGCTGAAGGCGCAGATCCTGCGTTCGGAACTGGGGGAAGACTGATGCTGGAACGTCTGGTCGCACTCTCACTCCAGTACAAACTGCTCGTGGTTCTGGCCTTCGCCAGCATCGCCTTTCTCGGTATACAGGCCGTGCGTCAGCTTCCTATCGACGCTTTTCCCGACGTCATGCCCGTGCAGGTGAACGTCTACACCGAGGCACCCGGACTGGCTGCCGAGGATGTGGAGTTGCTGCTCACGACCCCGGTGGAGTCGGCGCTTGCCGGCTTGCCCAAGGTGGCGGATATCCGCTCGGTCAGCCTTTTCGGGCTCTCGTACGTATCGGTCTATTTCGACGACAGCATGGACGTCTGGTTCGCTCGCCAGCTCGTCAATGAACGACTTCAGCAGGTCGCGGAGCGTTTGCCTGCGGGCTACGGCAAACCGGAAATGGGTCCGAACACATCGGGCCTCGGCCAGGTGTTCTGGTACACCGTGGAGCGCGCGGACCATGCGTCGAAGGATGCGCCTTCCGACATGGATCTGCGCGCGCTGCAGGACTGGACGTTACGCCTCGGCCTGCGAACCTCGGCCGGCGTCGACGACGTGAGTTCATGGGGTGGGCAGGAGAAACAGTTTCAGGTACGTATCGATCCCATGCGCCTGATCGCACACGGACTGGGCTTCAGGGACGTGATGCAGGCGCTCGAAGCGAACAACGCCCAGCTCGGCGGCAATGTCATCGACGTCGGGCGCGAGCAGTACCTGGTTCGCGGTCTCGGGCTGGTCCGCAATGCGGCGGACATCGGCAACATCGTGCTGAAAAGCACGGACGGAACGCCGGTTTACGTGCGCGACGTCGCCAGTGTCGTCGAGGCGGGCGCGCCGCGTACCGGTGCCGTCACGCGCGACGGCAAGGAAGTCGTCATGGGGCAGGCGCTCGCCCGCATCGACGAGAACGCGCGCAGCGTCGTCGAGGCGGTCAAGCAGAAGTTGGAGACCGTGAAGAAGGCCCTGCCGCCTGGAGTGCTGGTCAAGCCTGTCTACGAGCGCACCGATCTGGTGGATGCGGCCGTGGGCACGGCAGTGCGCGCGCTGGTCGAAGGCTCCTTGCTCGTGGCGATCGTGTTGTTCCTGTTCCTGGGCGAGCTGCGCAGCGCCCTGATCGTCGTCGTGACACTGCCGTTGGCGATGCTCATGGCCTTCATCGGCATGGGCTGGGCCGGACTGTCGGCCAACCTGATGTCGCTGGCGGGCCTGGCAATCGGTATCGGCATGATGGTCGATGGCGCGGTGGTCATGGTCGAGAGCGCGTTTCGGATCATGGCCGAGCGCAAGGCGACCGGCGAGCCCGTCGATCGCACGGCCGCCGTGCTGGAAGCGGCGCGCGAGGTGGCCCAGCCGTTGGCCTTTGCGATTCTGATCATCATCGTGGTCTTCCTGCCACTGTTCAGCCTGCAAGGGCTGGAAGGCAAGATGTTCAAGCCGATGGCGTTCAATATTGCCTTCGCCATGGGCGGCTCGCTGCTTCTGTCGCTTACCCTCGTGCCGGTGCTGGCGGCGCTGGTCCTGAAGCCGAAGGAGGAGAAAGACACGCGGCTGGTCGCCGTGCTGAAGCGCGGCTACGCCCGGGCACTGACATGGTCGCTGCGTCGTCGTCGCGTCGTCGTCGGCGTGGCTCTTGCGGCCCTGATCGGCGCGGTCGCCTTGTTCCCCTTCCTGGGCAAGGAGTTCATGCCCAACCTCCGCGAGGGCGCGATCATGTGGCGAATCACGTCAATTCCCTCCGCGTCGCTCGACGAATCCATTGCGCTGTCGCGACGCGTCGCCGAGCGTATCCAGGCGACATTCCCTGAGGTAGAGACCACGCTGGCGATGATCGGTCGGGCTGAGAAGGGCGAGACAGCCGACGTGAACTACATGGAGGTATATACGCCGCTGAAGCCGCGCTCGGCCTGGCGGGACGGGCAGACACTCGAGTCCATCGAAGCGGATATGCAAAAGGAGTTGACGGACGCTTTGCCAACGGCCGTCGTCAGCTACACCCAGCCGATCCAGATGCGTATCGAGGAGCTGATATCAGGGGTTCGTGCCACGCTTGCGCTGAAGATCTACGGTGACGATCTCGATCAGCTCGATCGTGTCAGTGCGCAACTGAAGGACGTGCTTGCTGCGGTGCCCGGCGTGGCCGATCTGTCGCTCGAGGCCAACATCGGCAAACCGCAGATTCGGATCGAGGTCGATCGGGACGCCCTCGCTCGTTACGGGTTAAACGCTGACGACGTGCTTACGGTAGTCCGCAACGGCATCGGCGGCGAACCCGTCGGGGCCCTGTTGGATGGCGTTCGTCGCTTCGATATCAGCGTTCGCCTGGATGATGCGAGCAAGGCGTCGCTGCCTGCCATTGAGAGGATTCCGTTGCGGACTCCGGGAGGGGCACTGGTGCAGTTGTCGCAGGTGGCGAAGGTCAGCGAGGCGGAAGGCTACTCCTTCATTCGGCGCGAGGCATTGCGCCGCTATGCGGTCATCCAGATGGACGTGCGCGGCCGTGACATCGACGGCTTTGTGCGGGAGGCTGAGGCAAAGATCGCTGCGAGCGTCACGTTGCCACAAGGCTCGTACACAGCCTGGGGTGGGGCGTTCGAGAACCAGCAGCGGGCGTTGAAGCGGCTGGCCCTCATCGTGCCTGTCACCATCTTCTTCATCTTCGTCCTGCTGTATACGGCGTTTCAGTCCGCACGGCATGCGGCCCTGGTGCTGGCGAACGTGCCGTTCGCGGTCATCGGTGGCGTGGTCGGGTTGTTTGTCACCGGACAGTACCTGTCGGTGCCATCGGCGATCGGGTTCATCGCCGTGTTCGGGGTGGCGATGTTGAACGGGATCGTGTTGGTGAGCTTCCTCAATGGGCGGCGCGCGTCCGGGTTGTCGGTTCGCGAGGCCGTTCTGAGCGGTACGGCGCAGCGACTGCGGCCGGTGTTGATGACGGCTAGCGTGGCGATTCTTGGGCTGTTGCCCATGCTGCTTTCGTCGGGGGTGGGGGCGGAGACGCAGCGGCCGTTGGCGACGGTGGTGGTCGGGGGGCTGATCAGTTCGACGTTGCTGACGTTGATTCTGCTACCGGTGCTTTATGACTGGTTGGAGAGGAGGAGGGGGGACTGAGGCGCGACCCCTCGCAATGTCGAAGAACGAAGCGTGGGTCAGTCGAAAACCCGGGGCATTTTTCAGAATCTTCCGATATCTGAGCACTGTCGCGGCAAGTAGTCTTCCGGCCCATGACTTGGAAGAAGTGGATCATCGCGGCGGCCTCGACGGCCATGGCCAGACGTTTCCCTGTGCTGTGGACGGCGATGTTCTTCGGCGCTGTCCCACTGCTGATGCGTTTGGCGTCCTCCCTGGTCGAAGGTGGACTTTCGCTCCAACTGGGGGCCGCGAATGTCGCGGCCGAGCCATTCATAGGGTCGGCGGCCTTCGTACCGGGGGCGATCGGCTTCCTCAAATACGGCTCGCGGGATCACGTCCTGGCCTACGGACTATGGGTCGTGACCTTCCTCTCCGTGGCCATCGTTGGCATCGTGATGTTGGAGGCCTTCAGCCCGCCTCGGGAGTGGAGCGGGTCGCTCGCACTGCCCGGACTGATCATCTGCAACTGCTGCGCCGGCGCACTGGTCGGCGGCTTCGTTCTGCGAATTCGGTGGTATCGCCGCCGAATCGGGCGTGTCGCGGCCAGATGACTGTTTCTCCTGGTTTTTCTCCATGAGCGCCCGCACGCACATTTCACGCGTCCTGTACGGGCGCGATGAAAGATTCCTCACCATGGAGTGTTGCGAGCAGCCGGCTCTGGCTGCGGCCGTCACGGGGACTGGCGATGAAAGGGAAAGGGGCCAGATTACTGTTGTGGGTGGCGAGCGCCCTTCTGGCGTTCGCGTCGGCTGTGGGGGCTGCGCACGAGGTGCGAGACAAGGATGCCGGCTGCTTCAAGAAAATCGCCTGGCAGGAGTCTTCCTTCGGCGCTCAGGATGACCCGGAAGAGATCTTCGTTTCCGCAGAGGCATTCGACCAGCTCGCCGGTTGTGTCAGGCAGGTGGCGCCTGCGATGGCGGGTCCGACAGGCAGGATTGTCCACCTCGGACGTACTTACGTCAGGTCGCCTCAGTATCCGGGGGCGTGCGACAAGATCAAGGGAGACCGTGTTCGCTACGAGTGGTGTACGGGGGCACGCGGACCTTCGACGCATGATCCGAAGCTGATCGGGTGTACGAATGAGTATTGCGACTTCAACGTGGCGGATACGCAGCGAAGGTTTGGCGGGAATTAGGGCATCGCCGCTGAGCGGCTCCCACACAACCCATCGTAAGAGCCGATTCATCGGCGATGCTTCTTACGACCAAGCGGCCACTACACGTGTCCGCGACCGCGGAGCCACAGAGGCAGCACCCACCACATCAACGCAATCAGTGTGCCGAGTGCGCCGGCTGCGATGTTGCCGATGATGTCGCCCATAACGGCGGAGAGCACCAGCTGCGTGACCAGCACGATGGCTATCGCGAGGGCCACTGCTCCGGCCAACATCTGTCTCCCGGCAACCACCTTGAACCGCTCGCGATCGCGCAGCGGGCGTATCAAGCGGTGTTGTATGGCTGGGCCGCTAAGCATGACAAGGCTGATCAACGAGAAAACGAAGGTCGCGAGAAAGATATGCTGTTCGGCGCCGACCAATCGCGCGAAACCAGGTGCGAATGGAACGGCGATCAGGAAGCCGGAGAGCAGCTGAGCGGCTGGGAGGAGGACACGGAGTTCGCCCAACAGGTCGGTAAGGTCACCATCGCCACTCTCGCCGTCGGTATCGAACGTAGACATGAGGTGTCGATCTCCCGCTCTGTAGGAGCCGATTTATCGGCGATGGGGTTTACGACACGGTTGGGATCGCCGCTGAAGCGGCTCCCACAGTCGAGGTGTTGGTGTTGGTGGTTGCAGGCTTACCGGGCATGGGGAGTTCGTAGTCGCGGTAGCGGCCGGGGTCGCCGGTTTTGCCGGCTTCGGCGGCTTTGGCGATGTTGTACATCTCGCGAGCGCTGACGTAGTGCAGCACGTAGTCGCGGCCGTCGTTGTAGGCGGATTCGAGATAGTCGTGCATCGCGTCGACGGGCTGGCCGAGGAGGGTGTCCATATCGCCTTCCTGCGTGCCGTGCGTGTGGATCTTGATGAAGATCCACTCCGGGCGGCCTTCCACGTGGATGCCGGTGCGTACCCACTGGTCCACGCGCGACGGCGTGGGCGGAGAGCCGCGGCGGATGTCCGAGTTCTCGATGCGCGGGATGATGCCGAAGCGGCGGTTCTTCCAGTTCAGACCGAGCACGCCCTGGATGATCAGCAGGTCGCCCGACGGCTTGCCGCCCACGCGCATGCGCACGCCGGTGTCGTGCGACTTGCACTTATGCGGATCGTCGGTGGCGTAGTAGATAGCGTTCGACATCCGCGTCTGCGTGTCGCTGGGTGCGGAGGGCAGGGTGAAGTCGGCGTAGCAGCCGAGTTCGCGCAGCAGGATCAGTTCGTTGTTGATGCCGCACCAGCGGCCATCCGCACGCGAGTTATCGAGGCACCAGTTGCCGTGGATGAAGGCGAAGCGCAGCTGACCGGTGACGGGATCGCGCGGCAGGGCATTGTGCTTGTCGTGCAGCAGGCGGTTGAAGCGGTCGATGGTGGCGACGAAGTTTTCCGGCGTGTCGTTGTCGTGGTGCAGGTGGATCTCGATTTCGCCGTAACCATCCGCGCAGAGCGACTCGATCTTGTCGAGGTGCTCTTCCACGTATTCCTCTTCAGGGTAGAAGAAGCTGTGTTGTGGCACGCGACCGTCCGCATCGCGGTGGCGCGATGCCAGGGCGCGGTAGTCGGTGCACCAGCGGTCGACACGGCGGCGCTGCGTGTCCATGTCCACCCGGCCCCAGTTGGGTTCGAAGTGGTCGACGAAACAGAACATGACGTGGACGGGTCCGGAAACCTTCGGCGGCTTCGTCCGGGTGAGGTAGCCCCACAGCCAGTACTGCATGTTTCGCGCGCGAATCGCCACGGTCACCGCGGCGGCGAAGGCGAGAAGGACCAGGACGATCAGGGCGACGAAGATCACGCGGCGGCTCCGGCTGGCATCAGGGTGAGCAGCTGCTCGGCGTTGTTACGCCACTGCCGTTCACTGGCGATGTAATCCCGCGCGGCATGACCCACGCGTTTGCGCTCATCGGTAAGCCGGGCCAGCTCGAGCACGCGCTCGACACAGGCGGCGGCGTCGCCACGCGGGAACAACCACCCCGTGCGGCCATCGGCGATCACTTCGGCGACCGGCGCGTAGTCCGGTGCGACCATGGGAACGCCCATGCCCATGAACTCGAACAGTTTCATGGGAGAGCCGTAGTGATTGGAATTCGGCAACACGGCATAGTCCATGCAGGCGATCCAGCTGGCCACGTCCTCGTGCGGCACGCGGCCAGGCAGGAGGACGCGATCGCTCAGGCCGCGTTCGGCGACCAGGGCACGCACGGCCGGCAGGGTCTTGCCGTCGCCAACGAACACCAGCGCCAGTTCCGGCACATCATGCAGCCGGTTGGCGATTGCCTCGACGAAGTCGTCGACGCCATGCCAGTGGGCGAAGGCGCCGATATGACCGCACACGGTGCGTCCGGTCAGCCCGCGCTCGGCGCGCAGGGCATCGCGGTCGAACCGAGCCGGATCGAACCGGGCCAGGTCGACGGCATTTGGTGAGATCACCGAGGGCGCGATGTTTCCGTAGGCCCCGATGGCTTCGTCGCGAAAGTAGGTGGAGATGAAAACCAGGCCGGTCGCATGCCTCAGGCACCAGCCTTCGATCCGACGTGCCAGTCCCTTCATCGTCAGCGGGCGGACGCGGTCAACCAGTGCGGAGTCGTTGATCTCGAGCACCAGCGGAATGCCGCGACGGCGGGCCAGCCATACCGTGGCGAACAGGAAGAGCGAGTAGCGCTCGTAAATCAGCTTCGGCGGATGGTCGCGCCAGGCGCGGGTCATGCGGACCAGGGTGACGAGGTTGTAGAGCAGCTCGAAGACTTCGAAAACGACGCCCGGGAGCTTGGTAACGAATCCTGCCAGCCGGCCGCGCCCGCCGGTCCCGGCAGTTTCGGGCACTTCGCGTTCGGGATCCGCACCCGGGAACGACATGACCGACACGTCGTGGCCCAACTCACGCAAGGCGTGAACGATGCCACGAATATGTACGCCCTCCACGTGGCGCCCGCGCGTCCGGTGGTGGTAAAGGATGTTCACGGCGCGTTGCCAGGGAGCGCTCCGAAGCGGATGCCCTGGTCGATCCACTCGGGCAGGAGCACATCCAGCGCATCGGCGGCCTTGTCGCTGTCGTCGTGCATGAGCACGATGTCACCGGCGGCGGGTGGGTCGTCCCGCAGACGCGAGATCAGTGCTTCGATCGGACGATCCTGATAATCGAGGCTGTCGTACGACCAGTAGATGAAACTGCGTTTGCGCCGGGCGAAATGCAGGAGAAGCTTCGCTCCCACATAGCCGTGCGGCGGCCGCATGCGGTGATGCGGGCGGTTGTCGAACAGGCGCAGCAGGGCGTCGGTCCGGTAGACCTCGTCGAGCTGCTTGCGCAGGTCCATGTTACTGAAGGACCAATGGCTGTACGAGTGGTTGCCTATCATGTGACCGTCGGCGACGATCCGCTGGACGATCTCCGGGTACTGCTCGATCTTCTCGCCTACCAGGAAGAAGCTCGCCTTGACGTTATGACGCGCCAACGTGTCGAGCAGCCTCGGCGTGTGTTCCGGGTCGGGACCGTCGTCGAAACTGAGGTAGCGCAGGTCGTGGTCGCGCGTGCGGGTGAGCACTAGCGCTTCCGGCAGCAGGCCGAGCAAGTCGTGCTTTTTGAGCTTCCAGTTCATGCATTGGCGCCAAGATGTGCCGGTTGCCCGGCGGCTACGCGATGGAGTGTGTGTTCGAGCCGGTCGATGTTTTCGTCCCAGCGGAAGGTGGCCGCATGCGATGCGATCATGACGGGATCGAAATGGCGCTCGAAGGCCTCGACCAGGGCCGTGCCAAGCTCGTGCGGCTGATGCGCGGGTACCAGGATGCCCGCCGTTTCCGGAACCACTTCGGGAATACCACCCACCGCCGTTGCCACGATCGGTGTGCCACAGGCCATGGCCTCGAGCACGACGTTGGGGACGCCTTCGTTGTGACTCGGCAGACAGAGCACGTCCGCGGCACGGAACCAGTCGGCCAGGGCCGCATGATCCACGGCGCCTTCGAAACGCACCGCCGGTGAACAGCACAATGAGGCAGCACGATCCTCCAGGTTGGCGCGCGAGGCGCCTTCACCCACGTAGATCAAGCGTACGTCGTGATGTCGTTTTACCAGCATGGGAAACGCTTCGATGAGGTCGTGGCAGCCTTTGGTGGCCTTGAGGTTACCTGCGTACAGCACGATGGGCACTTCGGCCGGAAGGCCTAGCCTTTGTCGCGCGGCGACGCGGTCGCCCCGGTTGAAGATGCGCGTGTCGACGCCGTTGTAAATGGTTTCGACGGCGTCTGCGGGCGCGCCCAGTTCGACCGCCTTGTTGGCGAGCGCCCGGCTAACCGCGACCACCGCGCCGGCACCACGCAGGGCCGCACGAATTTGCGGCCGGCGCAGGCGCGCCTCGGCCTGCACATTCAGGTCGCTGCCGTGCACCTTGACCACATAGGGAATGCCGAGCAGCCGCGCGACCCACGCGCCTGCCACCGCATCGGGAAACGCCCAGCTGGCCAGGAGAACGTCGTAGCGCGCGGCGCGCAGCTCCCGGCCGCGCTGCCACATCACGCAGGCGAAGAAACAAAGCGCGTTGAGGAAGCGGCCGATGCCCGGCGGGTGATAGAACGTGAAATGGTCCCGCTTGAGACCAGGAACGTGCACGCTGCCTTGTTCCCCGGCCATGCGCTCGCGGAAGTCGACGGCGGTGAGCACATCCACCTCATGCCGCTCCGCCAGGCGTTGGAACTGCTGGCGGTTGAAGGTGCCGCGGCGCGGGTCCCACGGAGTGGGAAACAGGTTGGTCAGGATCAGGATTTTCATGACGCCGCCTCCATGTCGCCAAAGTAGAGCTTTCCGTACCGGGTCGCCATGGCTTCGAGCGAGCCATGGGTTTCGACCCACTGGCGGGCTGCGCGGCCGAACGACGACGCACGCTGGGATTCGTGGAGCAACCCAAGGATGCCCCGGGCCAGGGCCGGTGCGTCGGCCGGGGGAACCAGACGCCCGGTGGCATCGTCGTGGACGATCTCGGCGTTGCCGCCCACGTCGGTCGCGACGATCGGCAGGCCTGTGGCGCAGGCTTCGAGCAAGGCCATCGAGTAGCCCTCGGTGATCGACGAGAGCACGAACATATCCAGGCCTTGCAGTAATTGGCGTACGTCGTTGCGGTCGCCGAGGAAATGTACGCTGCCCGCCACGCCTTCGTCATAGGCGCAGGCGCGGAGGGTCTCGCGCAGTTCGCCATCGCCGACCAGCACCAGAACGGTGTCCGGACGGCTCTGGTGGACCTCGCGGAAGGCACGGATCAGGCTGGCCTGGTCCTTGGCCCAGTTGAGCCGGCCAACCGTACCGATAATGCGCGTGCCCGTCGGCACGTTGAGCATGCGGGTGAGCCGCTCGTGCATGGTGTCCGAAGCCAGTTCGAAGCCACCGAGCACGATGCCGTTGGGTACCACGCATGCCTTCGCAGCCGGAACGATGCCACGGCGCACGGCATCGTGACGGGCGGCCTCGCAGACGGCGACCACGGCATCGGTAGCCTTCATGGCGCGGCGGAACAGCCATTCGCGCCGGCCGGGCTTCTGTTGGCCACCCATGCCATGGCGCGTGTTCACTACCTGGCGAATTCCCATGCCTGCCGAAGCCAACACGGCCTGGTAGTGTGCGACGGCGTTATGGGTATGCAAGACCTCCGTACGGTGCCCGGCCATGAACCCACGCGCGCGACCTATCGCGCGGAGATCGAAGCCGGTCTGCTTGTGGCAGGCGTGTACGGGAATGCCGAGGGCATCCAGTTCGCCCGCGAGTGAGCCGCGCTCGAACAGGCAAACCACCTGCACCTTGTGGCCGAGGCGATGCTGCTCGGTGACCAGGTCGAGCACCATGCGCTCCAGGCCGCCGCGATTCAGATTCTCGACGAAGTGGGTGATGTTCACTCAGGTCAGCTCCGAAACGGTGACGCGCAACTTGCCGCTACGGGTGAGCGGAATATCGTCGACGAAGTGGCAGTGCAGTTCGGCGCTTTCGCCGAGCACCTTCGCCACTTCATGGCGGATGTAGTCGAGCGATGCGTCGTTGAAGGCATCGCCGCGCACGATCGATAGATCCAGGCGGTCCAGTCGACGCTGTACGAGCTGGAAGCGTGTCAGTCCCGGCACATCCTTGAGCATGTGCGGGAAGAACTCACCCGGCAGCACATGGCCCGCCGGCGTGCGGATGGCGTCGAGCTTGCGCCCGTCCACCGAGGCCAGCATGGGCAGGCCCCGGCCGCAGGGGCACGGCGCAGCGCTGGCATGCGTGGCCATGTCACCGTTGACGTAGCGGATAAACGGCATGCCGTAGTTGAACAGGTCGGTGATCGCGATCTCTCCGCTGCCCGTCTGGAGCGGCTGGCCATTCGCGTCCAGTGTCTCGACGACGAGATGATCGGCGTTCACATGCAGGCCGTTCCGGTGCTCGCACTCGGAAGCGATGAGCATGAATTCACGGCAGCCATAGGTGTTGAAGGCCGGTGCACCGAAGGCGCGTTCGATGATGTCGCGCTGGAACGGGTGAAGGGCCTCGGCGGCGCCGATGATCGAGGTCGGGGCGGCGACGCGACGATTGTTGGCCAGCAGCCACTCGGCGAGGCGGACCAGGGGGCCGACATAACCGACGATGACTTCCGGCCGGTAGGCGTCGATCGCGTCGGCGTACTCGGCGAGGTTCGTTTCGCTCATTCGAAAGCTGTCGAGCAGCTTGCGCGCGAAGACGGCATTGTAGAGGCGGTCCTTCAGCTGATGGCTCGCACTTGGGTTGCCGACAGGGCCACCCCAGAGGAACAGCGTGCGCCGGCCCATGCGCGAACCGGCCCAGCCATAGCCGCGCCACATGACCGCGACACGACGGTCGTTGCTCTCGCGGGTGAAACCGAAACGCAGCGGTTCGCCAGTGGAACCGCCGGTGGCCTTGTAGCCGAGCCCGGCCTTCAGCGACGTCGCCTTGAGTTCGTCCGCGTGGCTGCGGATATCGGCCTTGGTCAGCACGGGCAGCTTCGCGAAGTCGGCCAGGCTACGAATGTCCTGCGGAACGATGCCGAGGGCGGTCCAGCGTTCCCGGTAAAACGGCACCTCGCGGTAGCACCACTCGAGCAGGCGCTGCAGGCGTTCGAACTGAAGCGCTTCGAGGCGCTCCGGGCTCAGCCACTGATCGGCTTCGTAACGACGCATGTGCCGCGGGGTTTCGCGCCGACGCAAGCCACCCTCATAGGCGGGCCAGATGACATTGCGCAGGGCGGATTCGTAGAGGCTCATACGGTTCTCAGCAGCACGGCGACGAGAACGAAGAGGGCGGCGACACTACCCGCGGCGGCTGGCACCCAACGCCATCCGCCATCGGACAAGCGAAAGAAGGGCAGTTCCGGCCAGCGCTTGCGTGCGCCGATGTAATGACCCGCGACCATCGCGGCGATCAGGTAAAGCACCACCATGTAGCTACGGCTGAGGAAAAACGCGGCGGCGAACAGGCCACACAGCGAAAGCAGCAGGGTGAGCGCCATCTGCTTCTCCATCGCCCACTCGGCCTCTACTTTGGGATCGTTGCCGGGAACGCGCACGTGGCGAATGATGGTCAGCATCATCCAGAAGCCGTAGCCGACAAACGCAAGCCAGGTGACGAAGCCGACGAAACCGGTCTCGGCCAGCACCAGCACGAAGGAGTTGTGTGCGGTGAGCTCGTTGTACTCGGTGAAGTTGCCGGCGCCGACGCCGAAGGCCGGGTTGTCGCGGAACATCTCCAGGCCGGCGTACCAGGCATCGACACGACCCGCTGCCGATTCTTCTCCCGCGTCCAGCTCGTCCATGCGCGAGGAAACCAGTTTCATCGCCGTGAGGCCGATCACGCCGAGGATGCCCGCCGTGACGATGCCGCGCCGGTACCACACGTAGCAGCCGCCGATGATGAGCACGGCGAGCAGGGCGCCGCGCGAATTTGTCAATACGATGCCGTAGAGCAGCAGCAGGACAGAGCCTAACCAGACCGGACGCATCATGCCGCCTCCGCGACGGCCAAGGAACACGGCCATCGGCAGGCAGGCGGCGAACAGCAGGCCCAGGTCGTTCGGATCGTTGAAGATGCCGACGTACTGGATACGGCCGCCTTCGCTCAACGGGATGCCGGTCCAGCCGGTACCGAGCTGGGACTGCTCCACACCGTGCAGGGCGAGCACGGCGGCGCAGGCGACGAATACGCCCATGGCGACGCGCACACGCTTCTGCGTATTGCAGGCTGCGCCGAAAACGAAGAAGGCGATGACCACGGGGCCGAACCGTGCGAGTTCGTCGATCGCGCCGCCGGTCCAGCCATTGGTCACCTCGGAGATCATCAGGATCAACAGGAAGGCGGGCAGGATGAGGAACTGCGGCGCGGCGAAGGTCTTCGTGTTCGAGAACAGCCACGACGCGAAGGCGAGCAGGAGCACGACCGATAGCACGGGCACGTTCTCCAGTCCCGGCAGGTAATCCTGCGGCCGGATGATCGTCAGCACCACGTAGAGGAGGATCAGGGGGAACATGCGTGATCCTTCGGGCCGTTTGCTTCGTGCGACGGCGTGGGGTAGCTCATCAGCTGTGGCAGGGCGAGCATCGCGGCGAACCAGCCTGGCCCCATGTTGCTCTCCACCGGCAAACGGTAGAGGGAGTAACGATTCTCGGAGGGCTCCGCATTGGTCCCGCAGATATAGCTGCAGCCGAGCTTGAACCCCGCGTTCCGCGTTGCCGCGATGACGGCGTCGTTGTAGGCGCGATCGCCTCCGACCGGATACGACATCACCAGGGCTGGATTGCGCAGCTCACGGTCAAGGGTGGTCTTGGACTCGCGGATTTCCCGCTCCATCTCCGCCTGCGGCAAGCGCGCCAGCATGCGGTGATGCACCCCATGTGAGCCGAACTCGAGCCCGGCGGCTTCCATCTCGCGGATCTGATCCCAGGTCATCGGGCGACAGTCGATCGGCCTTGCTTTCGCCGACGGCATGTTCCACTCGGCCTCGAGGCGCTCGGTCATCGCCGTCTGGCCAAGGGCGTCCAGCCACTTCATCTTGAGCAGGATGCTGCCGGCGATACGGCGACGCGAAGCACGGTCTGGCGGTAAGGGAATATCGATCTGCAGTTCCGGCAGCACCAGACGCGGTGCGCTGGTCATGAGGATCATGTGGACCAGCCAGTCATAGGCATACGGCCTGCCGCTGTCGATATGACCGGTGGAGACGAAGAAGGTCGCCGGTATGCCGAGTTCGTCGAGGATCGGTGCGGCGATCCGGTAGTTATCGTCGTAGCCGTCGTCGAAGGTGACGGCGACGGTGTCCGGCGGCAGCGCCTCGCCCGCGTCGAGCGCAGCAACGACGTCGGTCAGCCGCATCGGCCGGAAGTACTTGCGGATACGTAGCATCTGCTCGCGGAACTGGTCAGGCGGCGTGCTGATGAGTTCGAGGTCGAACTCATACGTGTCCGGATCCGGCAGGGGCATGATGCGGTGGTAAGCCAGAATGCGCAGGTCGCGCTGCCACCACGCGCGTACGCGCTGCAACGAATGCAGCAAGCCGCTGGAATAACACAGTTCGCCGAGCCGGCCACGAATGCCTGGAGCGCCACCGTTCATATCGATCACCATAGGTGCAGCCTTCGATTGCGTGCAAAGGCCAGCAAGGCCTGGGCCGCGAAGAGGTTGAGGTAGAAGAACGCGACAGCGATACGTAGCGGAAGCAGGCGACCGAGGGCGGGGCGCAGGCGCGCGAGACCGACCATGAGGGCACCCGCGACCAGGCAGCAGAAAGCGACGGCGTACATCGGGTGACGCGTGAACAGCAGGCCTGTGCTCACCGTGAGTGAAAGGATGAGCCACGGGGCGAGCAGGCGCAGCAGCTTGTGGCTGACGAAGCGCATCCACAGCGGGTTACGCCAGGGAACGAGCAGCCAGGGAGCGAGCTGGATCAACTGGTAATTGCCGGCGAGCGTGCGGATCTTGCGGCGGCGCTCGTCTTCCGGCACCTGCGAGGGCTGGTCCCAGGCCATGGCGCGCGGCTCGAAGACCACGCGCTTGCCCTGGGCCGCGACGCGCATCGGCACGAGTACGTCGTCGAGCACCGTGCCGGGCGGAATGGGCTGGAACAGGCTGCGGCGAATGGCGTAAAGCGCACCGCTCACGCCGATGGTGGAACCGGAACGGCTTTCGGCGTGGCGGATGCCTTTCTCGTAACGCCAGTAGAAATCGACGCCCTGCGCGAAGCCTGTGCGGATGTTTTCCATGTGGAGTTCACCGCCGACCGCCCCCACGCCGGGATCGGCCAGGTTGGCGACGAGTTCGGTCAGCGCGGTGGGCGATAGTTTCTGGCGCACATCGGTGAACAGCAGCACCTCGCCGCGGGTAAGGGCGACCGCATCGTTGAGGCAGGCGGCCTTGCCGCGGCGATTCGGGAAATCGAGCACGGTAAGGCGAGGATCGGTGGAGCGGCGAGCGGTGGTCACCGTGTTGTCGTGGCAGCCATCGCAGGCGATCACGATATCGATGAGTTCGGCCGGATAGTCCAGCGCCTGCAGCGTGGCCAGTTTCGAGCGGATGAAACCAGCGCCGTCGTGCACGGCGATCACGATGCTGACCGTCGGCAGGATGGCGCGACGTGCTACCGGTCGCGGCCGAAGGCGGGCCTGCAGCCATACCAGCACGGGATAGCCCACGAAGACGTGGACCAGCAGCAGGGCCGATAGCCAGCAGACGAGCCAGGCAAGGTGCGTGATCATGGCGTTCCCCCCGGTGCCGTGTCGTCAACCGCGCCCGATGAGACGACTGAAGAGGCCACGTTTCGACGCGGTCGCTGCAGCTGGCGGCGCCAGTGCAAGATCCGCGGCGAGCGTGCCGAGCGTCCCGTTGGCGATATCGAGAAGGTTGAGTTGCACGCCCGTCAGTTTCTGCACGCGCATGGCCATGTCGACGGCGAGCAGCGAGTGACCGCCGACGTCGAAGAAATTGTCGCTGGTGCGGATGCGGCACATGCCCAGGAGTTCCTGCCACACCGACGCAAGCAGGCGCTCGCTTTCGGTGTGCGGTTCGTTGCTGTTCGGCGTGCCGTTGGCCGAGCGCTGCTCCGCCGGTAACGGTAATGCGGCGATGTCCGGCTCACCGGTTGCCAGCAGCGGCATGGCATCGAGCAAGGTCAGGCTGGCAGGCATGGACCAGGCAGGAAGATGCGCGGCGAGGGCGGCGCGCACGCCGTCCACGTCGGGCTGGCAGCCTGGCGCGGCGACAGCGTAAGCGTCGATGCGCTGGTCGCCCGCATGTCCGGTGCGTGGAACCGCGACGGCGCGGACGATGCCTGGCTGGGCAAGCAGGAGCGTTTCGATGGCGCTCGGTTCGATATCCAGGCCGTGCCGGCGGATGCGCCGGTCATCGCGCTCCAGCACCTGCACCACGCCGTCGGCAAGCCAACGACCCCGGTAGCCTGTCCGGATAAGACGGTCGTCGCCTGGTTGACGGTCGGCCAGCGCGCGGCTGCCGAAAGCCGTGGCAAGGCTGCGACCGGCGATGGATATCTCACCGGTCGCACCGATGGGACACGGCTCGCCGTCGTCGTCGAGCATCCACACTTCATTGTTCGCCAGCGGACGACCTTCGTACAACGCAACCGGGGCAGACAAGGCGTCGCCGAACAGTGTCCACAGGCCCGCCGTGCGTTCGCGGATATGCGCGGCCATCTCCGGGGTGGGCGCACCGCCGATGATGGCGGCATGCAATGGCGCATCGCCCGTCCAGCCGTGGTCGAGCAGGTCGTGCCACGTCTCGGGTGTGGCAATGAAACGGTCGAGGGCCAGCAAGTCCCCGCGGGCGATGTCCTGCGGTTCCTGCACGACCCAGGCAGCGCCGCTGGCGAGGGCAAGCAGGGGCTCGATCGTGGACATGGGATCGGCGGGCAGGGCGTCCCCACCGATGCGCAGGCCGGCGTGGACGTCGAGCGCATTGACCAGGGCTTCGACGGTATTCGTCATGGAGCGATGCGAGAGCGCGGCCCCACGTGCGTTTCCGTCGGCACCTGGCACGTGGAAGGCGATCGCCAGTGCGTCGGGCTCCGGAAAGGCGCCGACGGGCACGTCGTCGAGCTTCACGCCATCGAGTTCGGCGTGATCGGCGTCGAGCCAGAGGGCACATGCGCGCGGCCAGTCCAACGTGGTTTCCAGGGCGATGTCACCGATCAGGACCGTCATCCTTGCATCGGCCACGATGTCGCGCAGGCGCGCGGCGGGGTCGGCGCGATCGAGCAGCAAGGCCGTGCTACCGGTGTGTGCAATCGCGAGAAGTCCGGCGAGGCGGTCGGCGCCGGGGTCGACGCACAGGCCGACCACACTGCCCGGCAGCGCGCCGCGGTCGCGTAGCAGGATGGCCATGCGCAGGGCACGGCTCAGAAGCGTCACGTAGCTCGTGCTGCGTGGCCCGTGGATGACGGCGGTCGCATCGGGCGTTTTCCTCGCCTGTGCTTCCACCATGGCATACAGGTCGAGCGGCATCTGTGCATCACTACCCGTGGCATTCCAGCTGCGCATCTTCTCGCGCTCGGCGGGCGTGGCAGCCGTTAGTGAGCCCACCGAGAGAGACGGGTTGGCGGCGACGCGCTGCATCATGTCCAGGTAGCGTTCGCGCATGAGCCGTGCGGTATTCGCCTGGAGCAGGTCGGCGTTGTAAGTGACGCCACCGACCATGCCGGCGTTGCTTTCCAGGAACCACAACCCGAGGTCTTCCGTGGCGGCGCTCTGGAACAGCAGGATCTGCTCATGGGCCAGACCGCCCCAGTCGACCGAGCGCTGGCGTGCGTCCTGGAAGGAAAAGAGGGCCTGGTACAGGGTGGCGCTCGCACCGTGGCCGACCTTCAACTCACGCTGCAGGTACTCCAGCGGGACGTCCGGATGGCCGAAGGCTTCGATGGCGATCCGCTTCACGTGGCGCACGAACTCGAGGAACGACAGTGCGGGGTCCACGCTCACGTGCAGCGGCAGCAGGTTGTTGAAGTAACCCATGATCGATTCTCGACCTCGGTCTGGTTGCGGCCGCGTACCGGCGTACCGACAACGAGCTCGTGCTGGCCCGCCGAGCTCGACAGCATGGCGTAATACAGCGCGAGAAGGGTCATGTTGAGCGTGGCGTCGGCTTGCCTGGCCACCTCGTGCATCGCGTCGGTATCGTCGCGTGACACGCGGATCCACTCGGTGCGGCCAAGCCCCGACATGCCCGGGCGACGCGGGTGATCGGTCGGTAGCGCGCGCACGTCGCCCATCTGGGCGAGGCGCTCGCGCCAGAAACCAAGCTGCGACTGGAAGGCGGGTGACTCAAGCCAGTGCGAATGCCATTCGGCGAAGTCGCCGTAAGTCACCGGCAGCGCAGCCAGCGGCGAGGGCAGGCCGGCAACAAAAGAGCGATACAGCGCAGAGAGTTCGTTGTAGAGGATGTCGAACGACCAACCGTCCCAGATGATGTGATGCGGCATAAAGAAGAAGGCATGCTCGTCGGCGGACAGGCGGAACATCCGCGCGCTGAAAAGCGGCGCGCTGCCGAGCTCGAACGGCGTGTCGGTGAGTTCCTGCAGGCGCTCCATCAGGCGGGCTTCGCGCTCGGCAGGCGGGAGCTGGGAGAGATCCTCGGCCGGGAAGAGCGGGTATTCCAGCGTCGGTGCGACGATCTGCATGATGTCCTGTCCGACATCGTGAAAGGCCGTGCGCATGCTCGGCTGCCTCTGGATCAGGGCCTGGAAGGCCATGTCGAAGGCATGTTCGTCGAGGCGACCACGCAGGCGGTGCGCCGAGGGCGCGTTATAGGTCACCTGGCCGGGGTGCATCTGTTCCAGGGCCCAAAGACGGCGCTGCATGAGCGACAGCGGCGCCTGGTCCTGCTCGGTGCGATGGTCGATCGGCGCGGTGGCCGGCGCGGTTCCACTGGCGACCTGCGAACCGATCGCTGCAGCGAGCTGTTCGATGGTCGGTGCGTCGAACAGCGTGCGGAACGACAACGTGACCTCGAACTCGCGATTGAGCCGTGCGGTAAGTTGTGCGGCAAGCAGCGAATGACCGCCAAGGGCGAAGAAGTCGTCGCGTACGTCGAGGTCGGGCAGGCTGAGCACGGCTTCCATGGCAGCGGCGACGCGACGCTCGTCGTCGTTGCGTGGCGCCATGCGCTCGCCGGATGTCGCCACGGAATGGGCGATCGGCGGGGGCAGTGCCTTGCGATCGATCTTGCCGTTAGGCAGGAGGGGAATGGCGTCCAGCAGGAGGATGTGTTGCGGAATCATGTAGTCGGGCAGGCGCGAACGCAGCCGGGACCGCAGCGTGTCCTCACTCACGGTTACCCCGTCGCGGGCGACGATATACGCCACCAGGCGCACGTCTCCCGGGCGGTCCTCACGCGCGATGACCACGGCGCGTGCGACTTCCGGTGAATCTGCGAGCACGCTCTCGATCTCGCCGGGCTCGATGCGGTAGCCGCGCACTTTCACCTGAAAGTCGAGGCGGCCAAGGTGCTCGATCATGCCGTTGGCGAGCCAGCGACCGCGGTCGCCCGTGCGATACATGCGCGAGTCCGGCGTCTCCGACCAGGGATCCGGTACGAAGCGTTCGGCCGTGAGTTGCGGGCGATCGAGGTAGCCAAGGGTGACGCCAGCGCCGCCGATATGGATTTCGCCAGGCACGCCGAGCGGACAATGGTTGCCGCGCTCGTCGAGGATGTGCACGGTGGTATTCGCGATGGGGCGACCGATGTAGATGCCCTCGCGCGGATCCGACACGCGCCAGTACGTCGAATACACCGTGGTCTCGGTCGGACCGTAGCCATTCCATACCTCGCCGCAGCGGTCGAGCAGGGCCTCGGCAAGATCGACGGGCAGCGGTTCGCCACCGGACACCGCACGGAAGGCCGGACGGCCCTTCCAGCCCGCATCGACCAGCAAACGCCAGCCAGCCGGCGTGGCCTGCATCATGGTGGCGTCCACGTCCTCGATCAGGCGACGCAACTGGCCGCCATCGCGCACGTCATCGCGACCGGCGACAACGATCTCGGCGCCACTGGTCAGCGGCAGCATCAGCTCCATGAAGGCGATATCGAACGACAGCGTGGTGACGGCGACAAGGCGGTCGTCCGGTGCGATTCCGGGTACGCGCTGCATGCTGGTCAGGAAGTTCGCGGCAGCGCGATGCGGTACGCGCACGCCCTTCGGGCGCCCGGTCGAGCCAGAGGTGAAGATGACATAGGCCACCGAGTCGGGCGTGGCCGCCTTGCGGTTGCGCTCGGGGCGTTCGAACGAGGCGTGCACCACCTCGTCGCTGGTGAGCGACAGCACGCGCGTCGGATCGAACGGGAACGCAAGTGCGGCGTTGTCGTCGACAACCAGCGCGGCCAGCGCAGCGTCTTCGGCCATGAAGGCCAGACGGTCGGCCGGGAAGGCCGGGTCCAGCGGCACATAGCCTGCCCCGGACTTGAGCACGCCGAGCACGGCCGCGACCATGTCCAGGCCGCGTGCCAGCGAAAGGCCGACCAGGTCACCGTGACCGATGCCGCGCTCACGCAAGGCATTGGCGACACGGTTGGAGCGCGACTCCAGCGCCGCGTAGTTCAGCGAGCGGTCGGCGTGGCGGACGGCTGAACGTTCCGGCGCGCGGTCTACCTGCTGCTCGAAGAATTCATGGGCGAGGCGCAGTTCCGGGAACGGCGTCGGCGCCGGTTGCAGGGCCGCCAGCTCGCGATAGACGGCGTCTGAAACGACCGGTAGCGCCACCGCTTCGACGGTCGGATCGAGCACGGCCTGGCGAAGCAACATGGCGTAGGCGTCGAGCCAGCCCTGGATCGTGGCGGCGTCGAACAGGTCGGCGTTGTACTGGCATTCGAGACGCAGGCCGCCATCGACCTGCACCGCGTTGACGAACAGTTCGAAATTCTCGTACGCGCGCGGCACGGCTTCGACGTCGAAGCGCAGGCCGGGGAATGTGACCGTGCTCTCGTCGAGTTGGGCGTCGAGGTTGAACAGCACATTCACCAGCGGCAGGCGCGACGGATCGCGCGTCAGGGACAGGCGGGCAAGCAGACTGCCGAGCGTGTAGCGCTGGTGGTCAAAGGCGTCGAGGAGGTCGTTGCGCACCGTGCCCAGCAGCTGGGCAAACGTGGCCGTGTCATCGACCTGCGTACGCAGCGGGAGGACGTTCACGCAGTGACCGACCAGGGTGTCGAGCCCGTCCGCTGCCTGGCCGGCCGACGGCGTGCCGATGACGACGTCGTTCTGCCCCGCGATACGGCGAAGCAGGACGGCGAAGGCGGTCAGGAGGGTCGCGTAGAAACTCGCGCCCTGCGCAGCACCCATGCGCTTGATCGCGGTGACTTCGGTCGGGTCCAGCGTGCGGTCTTCGCGCCGTGAGGTGAACGACCGACGGCGGGGACGGGAATGGTCCGTGGGGAGGTCCAGTACGGGCACCGGGCCGGCGAACCGGGAGAGCCAGTACTGTTCGTCCTCGCGGGCTGCCCCGGTGCCGGCGTGCGCGGCCTCGGCCAACGCGAAGTTCGAGAACGCGCCCGCGTCTGCCGGGCCGGGGCCCTGGCCGATGCGCTGCGCGTAGAGGGCGGCGAGATCGCGCACGATCACGCCGAACGACCAGCCGTCACAAACGATGTGATGGGCAGCGATGGTAAGCAAGTGGCGGTCGCCGGCCAGGCGGAACAGTTCCGCGCGGACCAGCGGGCCGTGTTCGAGATCGAATGGCGTGGTGACGATACGGTTGAGCGCAGCCATGATCCGCGAGTCGCTCTCGAACGGTGCGAGCAGCGACACATCGTGGAAGGCGATCGGCAGCGTCGTACGCTCGGCGACGAAGAGGCTCTCGCCGTCGCTGCTGAACGTGGCCCGGAGCGCTTCGTGGCGATCGACGATCGCCTGCAGTGCACCTTCCAGAGCCGGCACGTCGAGCAAGCCCTTGAGGTTGATCGAGACCGCTTCGTTGAACGCCAGCGAGGCTTCCGGCTCCAGCCGGGATGCCAGCCACACCTCGCGTTGCGGCTCCGTGGTCGGTACGAGCCGCGTTAACGGCGCACCGGCGAAGGGGTCATAGTCGACCGCTGTGGCGGCGGCCAGCTCGTTCGGCATCATGCGGTGACCCTCAGGTACTTGCCCGGCGCTTCCGGGTTGGGAACGAACCAGGCGGGACGGCCTTCGGGATCTTTGCCCAGGCGTGCGCCGGCTACGGGCGGACGCTCGGCATCGAAGGAAGTCGTGTCGCGGCGGCGCGGCAGGAATTCAGCTTCCTGCATTTCGAGAATCGATTCACGGAACGCGGTGACGATGGCGGCGAAGTCCGCCTCGGCATGCGAGGTGGTGAAGAAGCAGGGAAAGTTGTCGAGGATATGGATACCGCGGCTGCGCATCATGGCGAAGAGCAGGTCCTGCAGCGGGTGGTCCTCGGTAAAGGTCGTCTTCCATACGGAAGCGAAATGCACGATATGGATCGGCGCACCGACGCTGACGCAGAAGGCATTCAGTTCTTCGGCCATCGCCGTAACCTTCGCGTTGAGCGTGGTCTGCAGCTGGCCGCCTTCGTTGGTGAGATGGGTGAGCACCGCGTGCGCCGCGGCAAGCGCGAGCGGATGGCGGACGAATGTGCCGGCAAAATAGGTGACGCCCACGGTTGGCGTGGAATCGTCGCCGAAGTTCCAGTGGCCACCGTCCAGCGCGTCCATGAAGCGACGCTTGCCGGCTATGACACCGATCGGGAAACCACCGCCGACCACCTTGCCGTACGAGGCCATGTCGGCGTCGATCCCAAGCACGGCCTGGGCTCCGCGAGGATGCGCGCGGAAACCGGTAACCACTTCGTCGAAGATGAGCAGTGAACCCGCTTCCTCGGTGATCGCGCGCAGTTCCTGCAGGAACTCGACCGGCTGGAAGTCGGGGCGACGGCTCTGCACCGGCTCGACCAGGACGGCGGCAATCTCGGAAGCGCGCTCGCGGATGATCTGCAGTGACTCGGGCGTGCCGTAGTCGAGCACGAGCACGTGCTCGGAGGTGTTGCGCAGGATGCCCGGTGCTGCCGGCACGGACTTCAGCTTCTTCGTGCCGCGGACGAGCACTTCGTCGAAGATGCCGTGGTACGAACCGGAGAAGATGACCAGGGTGTCGCGACCCGTGACGGTACGTGCGACGCGCACGCAACCCATGACCGCTTCGGAACCGGTGTTGCACAGTGCAGCACGGTCGAACCCGGTGAGGTCGCAGACCTGTTTCGCGACGATGCCGGCCAGCGGATGTTGCGGACCGATCTCGTAGCCGGCGTCGAGCTGCTTGCGCACGGCGTCGAGGACGAAGTCGGGCTGCCAGCCGAACAGGTTCATGCCGAAGCCGTTGAGCGCGTCGACGTAGCTGTTGCCATCGAGATCCCAGACGCGCGGCCCCTTGGAGCGTTCGATCACGATCTGGTAGACGATCTCCTTGAGCAGCGGACGGAAGCCGTTGACGACGCGCGGATCGGCGAGGTGTCCGCGATGTTCTTCGGTATAGACCTTGGAGGTTTTCGTGCGCTCGATGTAGCGGCGCATGAAGGCGTCCAGGCGCGCACGCTGGCGACCGCTGAGCTCGGTCGCACCGTGATGAATCCGGGCAATGGCGCCGAAGGCCTTCTTGACGTCGTAAGTGGTGTGGGCAAGCGCCGCCTCTTCGTCATTCGGCGCGGGGGCCTGGCCCTGCATGGGAGCCTGGCTCCCTGTGGGAGCCAGGCTCTGTGTGGGAGCTGCTTCTGCGGCTCCCACAGAAGCGGTCAATGCAGGAGCGGCGGCTCCCGCCAGCAACGCCAACTGTTCCCGCATGATCTGCATCTGTTGCGCGATCACGTCCTGGACCAGTCCGCCGCCCATGGCCATCGCCATGGGCGCCGCCGCCGCAACCGGAGCGGGGACAGCCGCTGGTGCGGGCGCCGCCGGCTGGGCCTCGGCCGGCAACAGACGATCGATGTGCGCCGCAAGCCGCTCGAACGACGAGCAGCCGTCCATCAGCTCGCGGAAGGTGATCTTCAAGGCGTACGTCTTCTGCAGCTGCAACGCCACCTGGGTGAGCGACAGCGAGTCGAGCCCCAGCTCCACGAAGTTGGCTCCCGGATCGACACCCTCGAGCTCGGTTCCCGAGACATCCTCGAACAGCGCGAGGAGTTCGCCGACGAGGCGCTGCGGGCGGGCGTTGCTGGCGGGGGCGGAAGGCATCGGCATAAGAGGCTCCGGAACGGCGGGAGAGGCAGAAATGGCGGGAACGAGCGGGGCAGCCAGTGGCGTCGCTGCGGCGATCGGGGTCACGGAGGCCGGGAGCCGCGCGTCGATCCAGTGCCGCTTCCGTTCGAAGGGATAGGTGGGCAGGCGCACATGGCGCCGGTTCTCGCGGTGGTCGAAAGCGCTGGTGTCGACGGCGACGCCGGCCGACCACAGGGCACCTGCCGCGCCGAGCAAGGCGGCGCGTTCATCGGCGGGACCGTCGCCGAGGCTGGCGACGATGCTGCGACCGCGGCTTTGCGAGTGCTGGCGGGCAAGCAGGGCAAGACTCGGGCGCGGGCCGACTTCGAGGAAGGCATAGGTGCCCACATCGAGCGCATGCAGAAGCGCGGGCGAGAAACGCACCGCGTGACGCATGTGACGCGTCCAGTAGTCCGGCGAGGTGGCTTCCTCGTCGGTCAGCGGAAGGCCCGTCAGGGTAGAGACGATGCGGATGCGCGGCGCGTGGAGGGCTACCGCGGCCACCTCGGCCCGGAAAGCGTCCAGCACCGGATCCATCATCGCGGAATGGAAGGCGTGCGAGGTGTGCAGGAGGCGGCAGGCAACGCCGTCTGTTTCCAGCGCGATGCGGAAAGCGTCGACTTCGTCGGTCGGGCCCGACACCACGCTGGCATTCGGTGCGTTTTCGGCGGCGAGCGAAAGAGCGCCCGGGAGGCGCGCCTGCAGTTCGGCGGCTCCCAGGCGAACGGAAAGCATCGCGCCGGCAGGCAGGGCCTGCATCAGGCGGCCACGGCGAGCGACAAGCCGCGCGGCATCGGGTAGCGACATCACGCCTGCAAGCACAGCGGCGGCGAACTCGCCGACGCTGTGGCCGATCATGGCAGCGGGTTCGACGCCCAGGCTCGTCCAAAGTCGGGCAAGCGCGTATTCGAGCGCGAAGGTGGCCGGCTGAGTGAGTTCGGTGGCCTTCAACGCATCGGCGTCGGCGGCGAACATGCGGTCGCGCAGATCGAAGCCGAGTTCGTCGCGGAGCGCGCAGGCGACTTCGTCGAGCGCGGCACGAAAGACCGGTTCGGTAGCGTGCAGCTCCCGACCCATGCCGGCGTACTGCGAGCCCTGGCCAGGGAAAAGGAAGACCATCTCCGGCGACGGCATCGTGCAGGTACGGCACATGGCAGCCGCGGCGATGTCGCGCAGCTTGCTCACGGCATCGTTGGTGGACGTGGCGACGACATGCGTGCGCTGGACGAATGCCTTGCGGCCACGGGCGAGGGTCCACGCGGTATCCGCGAGGTTACCGTCCGGATGGGCGGCCAGGTGGTCGGCAAGCCGCGCGGCGGCGTTACCGAGTGCCGTGGGCGTTCTTGCCGAGAGCAGCAGGAGCTGGGCGCCACTGGCGACGTCGGAGGGAGCACGCTCCGGAGCTTCCTCGAGAATGATGTGGGCGTTCGTGCCACCGACACCGAACGAGCTGACGCCGGCGCGCAGCGGGCCGCCGGCCGTCTGCCAGGGACGCAGCGTATCGTTCACCACGAACGGAGAATCGGCGAGGTTGAGGCGCGGATTGGCGGCCTTGAAGTGCAGCGACGGCGGAAGGCGACGCTCGCACAGGGCCAGCGAGGTCTTGATCACGCTTGCGGCGCCGGCGGCCATCACGAGGTGGCCGACGTTGCTCTTCAACGAACCCAGCGCGCAAAAACCCTTGTCCGACGTGCCCTGGCGGAAAGCCTGCGTGAGACCTTCGAGTTCGATCGGGTCGCCCAGCGGCGTGGCCGTGCCGTGCGCCTCGACGTAAGAGATGTCGCGTGGCGATACACCCGCATCGTCGAGCGCCATGGTGATCACGGCCGCCTGGCCGGCCGCATTCGGCGCGGTGAAGCTGGCCTTTATCCCACCGTCATTGTTGACCGCGACACCGCGAATGACCGAGTAGATCGGATCGCCATCGCGCAGCGCATCGGAAAGACGCTTGAGCAGCACCACGGCCGCGCCATCGCTAAATACCGTACCTTGCGCATCGACATCGAAGGTGCGCGTATGGCCATCGGGCGAGAGCATCGAGCCTTCCTGCGCGACGTAACCGCTGTTCGGCGGGCAGGAGATCGAAGAACCACCAGCCAGCGCCATGCTGCAACGACCGGCGCGAAGCGCGTCGAAAGCTTGCGCAATCGCGACCAGGGAGGTCGAGCAAGCGGTGTTGAGGCTGATCGCCGGTCCCGTGAGGTTGAGCTTATGCGCGACGCGCGTGGCCAGGTAGTCCTTTTCGTTACCAAGCATCACCTGGAAAGCACCGAGCTTGTCGATCAGGTCGGGGCGACCGCTGATGTGCTTCTGGAAATACGTTGCGTTGTGCATGCCACCGAAGACGCCGACCGGTGAATCTTGTGCATCGGGAACGTATCCACCGCGCTCGAGACACTCCCAGCACAGTTCGAGGAACAGCCGCTGCTGCGGATCGGTGAGCTCGGCTTCGCGCGGCGACATGCCGAAGAAGCTCGCGTCGAACTGTTCCACGTCGTCGACCACGCCGCGTGCGGCGACATAGCCAGGATCCTCACGGTCAGCCTGGCTCACCGCCGGATCGAGCTCGCCGGGTGCGAAGAACCGGATCGACTCGCGGCCGTTGCACAGATTGTCCCAGAACGTCTCGACGTCCGGCGCGCCCGGAAAGCGACCGGCCATGGCGATGATCGCTACCGGTTCGCCCGCCGACGGCGCGCCGCCAGAGAGGCGTGCTGCCAGGGCCTGACGGGTCGTACGCCCTTCGATCGTGGCGGCGACCGCGGCCGGGGTCGGCTCAGCGAAGAAGCCGACCAGGGAAGGAGTCGGCGACAGTTCCTCATGCACGCGGGTCATGGCGCGCGTTGCAAGAAGAGAGCTGCCGCCGAGGTCGAAAAAGTTGTCGTCGCGGCCAACGATATCCAGGCCGAGCGTCTCGGCAAAGATGCGGCAGAGATGCGCTTCCATCTCACCGCGCGGCGTGACGTAGGGTGCAGCCAGTTCGGGCCGCGTGCTGTTCGGTGCAGGCAGCGCATGACGGTCGAGCTTGCCATTGTCGTTCACCGGCAGCGCGTCGAGGCGCATCCAGGCCACCGGCAGCATGTACTCGGGCAGCGTCAGGGCGAGGGCGTCGCGCAGGCGACGTGCCGTGACATCGCCGCCGTGGCTGACGTAGTAGGCGACAAGGCGCTTTTCACCGGGCGTGTCTTCACGGGCGATAACGGCGGCAGCGACGATCCCGGGAAGCGCACGCAGGGCAAGGTCGATCTCGCCCGTTTCGATACGATAGCCGCGAATCTTCACCTGGCCGTCGACACGGCCGACGAAGGCGAGATTGCCATCCGGCAGCCAATGCACGAGATCGCCCGTGCGGTAGCGGGTCCCGCTAGCGACAAAGCGCTCGGCGGTGAGTTCGGGGCGATTGAGGTAGCCACGTGCGACACCATTGCCGCCGATGTATAGCTCGCCGATATCGCCAGCAGCAACGTCGTTGCCGCTGGCGTCGAGTACATGTAGCGAGGTCTCGCCGATCGGCATGCCAATCGGAATCGCGGCCAGGTCGTCCGGGAGCTCGCGTGGGATGCGATAGGTCGTCGCGAATGTCGTGCATTCAGTCGGACCGTAGCCGTTGATCAACTGGGTAGCCGGCAGCGCGGCATAAGCCTTGCGCACATGCGGTACGGAAAGGGCTTCGCCGCCCGTGAGCACCACGCGCAGACCGGAAAGGTTGCTCGCATCGTCATCGACGATGGCATTGAAGAGGGCGGCCGTCAGCCACGCGATCTCGGCGCCGTGGCGCGCTACGGTACGGGCAATACCGCAGCCGGTGGGAACGCGTTCGCCATACACCACGCACGTGCCGCCATTCAGCAGCGGCGCGAAGATCTCGAAGGTCGACGCGTCGAAGCCCAGCGGTGCGGCGTGTAAAACCTTTGGCGCATCGAAGTCGACATAGTCCGAACGCAGCACCAGCCGAAGGATGGCAGCATGACGAATCTCGACACCCTTCGGCGTCCCCGTCGACCCCGACGTATACATCGCATAAGCAAGGTCAGCCGCCTCCCGCCCCTGTGGGAGCCGCTTCAGCGGCGAAGGGTGCTCGCCAAAACCCGCCTCCACCTCGAAAACCGTGAGCACAGGAATCTCGTCACCCGGAACGTCCAGTCCTTCATCCGCAACAACCGCCGCCACATCCGCATCCCGCAACGCAAACGCAACCCGCTCCTCCGGCCACCGTGTATCGATCGGCAGATAAGCTGCGCCCGCCTTGAGCACACCAAAGATCGCCACGATCGCGTCGACAGACCGTTCCATCAACAAGGCCACATAGCTACCCGGTTCGACGCCCGCAGCCATCAGACCGTTAGCAACACGATCACTGCGTGCATCCAACTCAGCGTAGGTCAGGCTCGACGCGTCAGACGCCAGGGCGATCCGGTCCGGCCAGGCTTTTGCCACGGAAGCGAAACGTCCATGGACGGTGTCGGCGCCACGCAGGCTGCCAGGAAGAGCGTCGTTCATCGTATGGCCTCGTACCCGTTGGGAGAGCGCGAAGGCATAGGCCAAATGGACGAGGCGGCAACAGCGAAGCAGTGCGAGGCGCGTGGCGCCTCGTAGCGGGTTCGCGTCTTGCCCCTGATTCCCATCGTCCAACGTGCCGTGCCTTCGGCTTTCATGCGATCCCCCGGTCACGCGGCAGGGACGGAGTGTCCCTGTCGCGTCTGTGGGATATTTATAGCCCCCGGGTCAGGGTCGGCATATACAACTGGCGCGCTAGCCGGGGTAGGCAAATGGCCGAGGAGCGGCAGGAACCGTCACGCAGCTCTCCACTGCGCCGGGTGCTGGCAAGAACGTTCCGCCCGTCTCAGGGGTGCTGGCCGCTCCTAACTTCGCGCACCACCTTCCGCTGCCAAAGTGAATGGGTGCTTCATCCCTGATGCCGCCTTGCGGGAACGAATCATGGAACCTCTGGATACGTTCCGCCCATGGTGCTGCTGCGGAGCCGGCAGCATCGAGGCGGAGCCCGTACCACGCACCCTCTGCGTCGTTCCGAACAAAAAGGCCTACCCGATAATTAGCGGGGACCCTGTCGTTGCCGTAGTCCGCGGAGGTGGTTGCCCACGACCAGGTGATACCCAGGTTGGACGTGGTCCCGTGGGCCAGCAGCTCCATGCTCGATACCAGTCTGGGCGCTGTTTGTGCGATGACGGAGCCACGAATGACGAACGGCTGCTGTTTTCCGTCGGCCTTCAGAACAGCGTTTCCCTCCAGCAACCCTCCCGTCGGGCTGTCGGACGACAGCGTCGAAGTGATCGTCACCTTCGCCGGATAGCCCAGCGACGCAAATACGTTCACGCCGGCGTACCCGTCGTTGCCCATGACGGTCAGGTGCGAAGTGATGCTGCTATCTGAGCGCAGAGGCACGATGGCGGTATTGCCGTTGGCGCTGGCGACTGCCTGAACCCTGACCGTTTTCCCCGCTCCTGTGCAGGCCACCTGGGCGGTTGTCGTCGAGGTGTTGCCTTGCACGGCGCCGGATGCAAGATCCCCGTGCGCAACGGGAGCCGGCTGGGTGATGACGCAAGTGACAGGTTCGGGGGTCCCACCCACCGTAGTGCAACGTTGCCCGGGGAACGGGCCAATCTCGAGCTGAGCCGACTTGGTCCCATAGCAAAGTGTCTTCCCGGTGACATTGCCGGGAATGTTGACGGTAAACGGATTCTTGTAGTACCGCGCCACTCCCTGAAAGACACCCCGGCCATCGCACGCACCCCAGTCGGTGAGGTTAGGGTATAGCCGCAGTGACGGGCTTGAGTCGGTAGCCGTTCCATCGACGAAGAACATCAAGTAGATCGGTACGCCGCCGGTCTGGTCGCACCTGAACGAAACATGCTCGCTGGGCCGACCTCCGTCCAGGCCATCGTCGATCCAGGTGACGTTGATAACGGTATATGTGCCATCGAACGTTGCCTTGGTCGTTGTCGAGGCCAGAACGCGAGGACATGCAATGGCCATCCATAACGCAATCAGGAATAGGGTACATAGCTTCATGGTGGTGCTCCTTCAATCATGAGGCGCATCTTTCCTAAGGCACGGTGACGCAACTTTCCGCCGCGCCGGGGGCCGGGAGGAAGACGCCCCCCGTCTCTGCTGTGGAGGCGGCCGCGAGTGTCACGCACCACGTCCCGCTCTCGAAGATTCGGGAGCCCGGCTCCCGGATGCCACCGCCAGCGTTCTGGTCATGGAAACGCTGGATGCGTTGCGCCCAGCCGGCCGCTGTGGCCGCCGACGTGTCTGTGCGAAACGCGGACCACTTCGTCTGCGCGGCATTACGGATGAACAGGCCCACCGAATGATTGGCAGGCACAAGATCGCTGCCGTAGTCGACGGTCGTGGTCGACCACGACCACGTGACTCCGAGGTTCGATTGCGCATTCGCAATCATCGTCATGCTCAACACCGCTCGGGGCGCGGTCGCAGCGGCAAGGACATTGCCGTTGATAGTGAGAGGCTTTTGCAGCTGTCCGGCTATCAGAACGGCACTGCCCTGGAGCGCTCCGTCCGTCGGGTTGCTGGTGGTCAGTATTGACGCCAGGGGGATGGCAACAGGTCGGTTGGCGACGGCTGAAATCGTCGTTCCTGTCGCGCCATCGGCGCCATTGACGGTCAGGTGGGAGGTGATGCTGTTATCCGCGCGGACGGGGACTGTCGACGTGGGGTTGTTCGTGCTACGGAAGGCCTTGACCGCCACCGTCATGTTCGCATTACAAAGCAGCGTAGCGCTGGCAGCGGCCGTTGCCCCCTGCACAGCCGCAACGGCGAGGTTGCCGTGAGCCAGCGTGGTTGGTGTGCTCAGAGAACACGAAGGTGGGGGTGTCGGCTTGGGATCCGGTAAGGCGACGCATGAACCTGGAATCGAAATTTCCCCGGGGGATGGCATCCAGGTCGCGTCGTCAGACGTCTTTGAGGCAGTCCCTTCGCAAACCTGATCGCCCGGGAGCCAGTCGGTATCGCTTCGCGTCATGGTTACCGATCCGCCGAACACCTGCGACCAACCGCTTTCGATGGCCGCCCACGTGTTGCTCGGGCAGGGCAGGATGGTGCCGTGGCATCGCTTTCCAGCCCAGGCAGTTGGCCCTCCGAAGGGAGCCCGGTCTCGGTAACGTACCGGGCCGACCAGCGCGGTCCACGAATGCCCACTCACTGACCCTGGCAGATTGGGTGCTATTTGTATGTGGATCTGCGTCTGCGTGGCCGTGATGGCCATCGAATTGGGTGCCGTCCTTATGGCAGGTCTTACGGAAGGTTCGACGCATCCCCCCAGGCAGACAAACGCCAGGTATGCGCAGCAGCGAATAACGTACTCAATTGATCCCTTCGGCCGCGTATACATGCTACTTCCTTGTGGATATGTGAGGCGATTCCTTGCACGTCCGGGCGAAGCCTCGGTTGAATGCGACCGGACATTGTCAGGGGACGTACGCGAGGTACGCCATGGCGGACTTACCGTTGGCATCCGCGACGGTCACGATCGTGTCTGCCTCGTCTCCCGATACGTGGACGGGGAACTCGGAGGTTGTCGTGAGCGAGAGAGTCGGGCCTGACGTATCGTGCAACTCGACGGTTTGGGGGAACTGCGTCGACCATCGATACGGTGGCGTTCCACCGCGAGCCTCGAAGGCGTACGTCTGTCCAGCACGTACGTTGTTATAAATGCCCGGACTCACCGAAAGTGACGCCGGAGGGGCTTGCGTGTGGAAGGTCACCCTGGTGAGAGGGGAAATCTCCGAGATACCGGGCGCAGTGACCGTGTATTCAAAACCGGCGATGGCCGGATCGATGTTTCGCATGAGCTCCTCGATCAGCGACCTCGCGACGAAGAACTCGCAGTCGCGGACCGCGTCGACGGTTTTTTCCTCTTTGAAGGAGGGATAACCTCCGGGTACGACCCACGTCAACGCCAGTGTCTGACCAACGGCCATTCCCTGGAATTGCTTGACGGTGACTCTCAGTCCTCGCGGATCGGTGATGTTGTCTATGTTGATGTTCTCGCCTACAAGAAAGTCCGGTTCTGGCCTGAGCAAGATCAACTGAGTTGCTTTCACCCGCACGGTATACGGCTGTGAAGTGAAGGTTTTCGCCGTTGTTTCACTACCGCCGTCGAAGGCGACCTTAAGCTGGAGGGTGAGGCTGGCATTGTCGGCGAGGGTATCGAGCAGGCTGCGGGCGAGGTAGCTAATGAGGTCCCCCACGACGCCGACGGGCTCGCCTTCAGCGATGAGCCAGTTGTTTCCCCCGCCGATGGCGCGCAGCCAGAAGCGTTGGCCGATGGCCATCAGTGGCCAGGCCGTGACTTTGACAGCGGCATCCCCGACGAAATCATTGAGGTCGAGGACGAAGCTGCCGTTGGCCTCGACGAAGACCGGTTTCGTGACTCGTGCATCGTCGTCGGCGACATTGAGCACCTGCAGCGGCAGCACCTCCGAGTCGAGCGGCGTACCGTTCCGCCAGCGGGTGTAGACGACGCTGATACTCGTACCCAGGTAGCGGGCGACTTCGCCCGCCGGGATCACGAAGGTCATGCCCGGCTGGGCGGCTTGGGGTGGCGAAGTGGTGTAGCTGCCAAATGTGGCAGTGACGGTGTCGCCGGTCTCGAGGTCGGCACGCGCGGGTACGACCACCGTGGCGCCATTGGCGGCGGCGATTGGATCGAGCGTGCCAGCGGGTGCCTGCGTGACGGTCGGCGCCGGCAGGTCGCCTTCGCTGGAATCCTTGAGCACGGTGAGATGGCGCTTCTCGGAGTCCTGATCGTCGACGCCGGGGCGGATAAGGAGATAGAACACGGTGACGCGCTGACCGGCGTTGGGATCTAGCACCGACTTGTCGACCTCGAAGCGCATGCCGGCGGCGTTCGCCGCCTGGGTCGGCGTGGTGTAGGAGCCGCCGATACCGACGCCTTGCCAGGCGACCTGGATCGTGTCGCCGGAGAGGAAGGTGGCATTTGCCGGCACATGCACGATGATGGCGTCACCGACATCGCCCGGATCCAGGGTATCGTCGGGCGAGACGCCTTCGACGATCGGGGGTGGCAAACCGACGCTTCCGCCCCCCGCCTTGACGGTGAGGGGAAGTACGTCGGAAGGCACGATGATGTTGGCCAGGGTCTGCACGTCGTAGCTGACCGTCACCTTGCCACCGGCGACCTGCATGACCTTGGCCCGGGCGACGGAGAAATGCAGCTCGCCGTTAAGGGCATCGCTGCCGAACTGGAACTGTTGTTCGCTGACGATGGTCGAGCCATCGAGGCTTTCACCCCGCCAGTAGAGGGTGATGCGATCGGTCGGTTGGAAGAACGGGTAATCGGTGCGGACGGTGACGGTCACATACAGACCGGGCGCTGCCGGATCGAGTTCGCCGCCAACGGCTTCGGCGACGACGGGAGCTGGCAGGTTCGTCGCCGTGCCGGTCACCTCCACCATGGCGATGGCCGAGGGGGTGGCCTTGACTGCGCCGAGCGCTTGCGCGGTATAGGAGGTGCGAATCTCGCCACCGACCAAGGCCAGCGCCTTCTCGTAAGGCACTTCGAAGGTGTGCCGGATCGGGGCGGGGCTGGGCCAGGTGTAGGTATATGACGTATCGGGCAGTGCAATGCCGTCGCGAGTGATCCCGCCAAAGGTGAGGACGACCAAGTCGCCACTGGCGTAGGCGGCGTATTGCACCTGCACGCGCACCGGACCGAAGTTCAACACTTCGATCGGCAGCTGGCCGAAGTCGTCGGTGTCGACCACGGTCGGCATGGGAAGGCGACTTCCGGTACTGGCGTCGACCTCGACCGACTTGGCCCATAGCGAGTGATTGGTGACGGTGTCTTCGACATGGTAGGTGACGAAGGCCAGGCCGCCGTTGACGGTCTCGATGATCGACCAGGGCACGGTGACCGGCACGTCGGGGCCGGCCTCGCCGGACGTGTCGGTGATGACGACGGGGGGCAGGTCGACCGCGCCCCAGGACACGATGAGCTTGTCGCCGAAGCTGCAGTACCTCCAACGCGGCACGCTGATCGTCAGCGGCTGGCCCGGCGGAATACCGGCATCGAGGCCCTTGATAGGCGCGAGGTTCTCGTTGACGTAAGGCGTGGACTGATCCGGATCCGGATCGCCGGGGACCTCGAAGTCGACCAGGACAGGCAACCGTTCGGAGGTAAAGGTTTGTCCCAAGGCCGGTCGATAGATGGTGTGCCAGACCTCGATGTTGCCTGGATAGGGTTGCAGCTTGTCGGCGGCAACGAGGATGTCCAGCGGACCGTTCTGGCCGGGTGGTACGTCGGCACTGGCAGCCGGCGCACTGTCGCTGGCCCAGTACACACTGACCTGGTCACCCTCGTACAGGCTGAAGGCACTGATCTGCACCGTCACACCACGTCCCGGTGGCGGAAAGATGTGCGCGCGGTTGATGCCGCCGAAGCGGCGGACATCGGGCACGTCCGGGGCGACGAGGTCGGCCTGGGGGGCGCCCGGGACGCTCCGGGTTGCGTTCCTGAAATACGGTGCGTTGCGCTTCTTCATGTCATGTCCTTATGACGCTCGCCATACCGTTGATCTATCCTCTCGAAGCGGCGGACCTGGTGCGCCGCCGCTTCGAAGTCGCCAGTTTCGCCGCCCGGCAATTACGGCTTCGGCGGCCTGGCATCGATCACTAACGGCTTGAACTTCGCCCGATCGGTTTCGGACGTGTTCGACGCACCTGCACCCGAATCAGCTGTGACCGTATAGGTCACCCACGCCGACCCGTAGGCCAGGGTTTCCGAATCGGCCGCTGGCTTGATCTTCTGCATTTCGGCATAGGAGACCGGGAAGTCGACGAAGATCCTCATGACCGGAGTGGGCGGACGGTTCGGATCGTCGTCCAGGCGGTCGTCCTTCTCGAGAAGATCGTCGGCGACAACCGTATGTGAGAGGGTTAGCTTCGCGTCGACGATATCGGCGCCGTCGCCACGAAGCTTGTCGTTGCCTTGCCAGATCAGGTCGATCTTGTCATCGAGCTTCATGTTCAGGTAATCGTAGACACGCACGATGGTTCCGTTCGACGCGCGTGTATAGCCGATGGCAGGGAATCCCTGGACGAGGTTCGACTCACGGAAAATTGCCTGCGGCAACACATCCGGACCGCCCGGTTGCGAACCCGCGTCCTGGATGATGACGGCCTGGACCGGCGATACCGCCTCGTTCACCTGCCCCGTGGCCAGGGTTCGGCCCACTTTGTAGAACACAGGCCAGTTGCCCGCGATGATGTCCGGCGGATTGAAATTGATCGTCAAATCGGCCCCTACCACCGCCGTCGTTTTACCCCCGATGGCGACTTCGGTGACGCCATCGGTGTCGAGGCGGTAGAGCTGTACTGTGTCGCCGGTTTCGAAGACCTCGACAGCCGGGGCCTCCGTCAGATGCGAAATCGTGGCGAAAACCGGCAGCGTATAACCGACGGGAATCAGGTTGTCAGTCGCACCCGTACCGGAATGCTTGACCGTCGTCTTCTTCAGTCGCTCATCTGCGGGTGTCTCCGGGTCAGGATCCTCACCGCCGGGCAGGGTCAGGTCGACGCTGACGGCGAGCGCAGGGGATGGAATCCTGAAAATGCCGCGCCGGACTTCGTAACGCACGTCGAATCCGAAGACAGGATTCACCACGCCCCCCGGGGCGGGCTGCAATGCCGCGATGAAGGCGTAGGGAACACTGATAGTACGGATGGATAGCGCTGGATCGGGCACGGCGGGATCGGTAGGGAGGTCGGCGGCGATGAGCGGCCCTTCGACCTCGATGGGCAGCGCGTCGCCAAGAAGAAGCCACAGGATGTCACCGACCTCACCGTGACCGAACTGCGGGATCTCGACCGTGATCGGTGTGCGTGCATCGCCTTCGTGGATCAGCTTGTCGTCGCTGAAGAGGGGAACCCGAGGCGCGATCATCAGATCGGGTGAGCCAGCGACAAGCATGCGCAGCCGTGCGCGATCTGCCGTCTTCGGATTCAGCGCCTTGTCGTAGACGTCGTACCAGAAGTCGACGTTGCCCGATGCCCCGGCTGCCTGCAGTTGTGCAAGCGTGAACGCCCCGGCATGTGCTTCGGTACTATTGCCTACCGGAATTTCAGGCCCCGGTGTCGGTGGTGCAGGCTGCGCCGGCGAGGGCGGAATGGTCTGGATGAACGTCTTGATGAGATCGCCTTCCATCTGACCGTCGTACGAGGCGATCGAGCCGTCGAGTACGTTTCCGTCTGCGACTATCTGCGCGAGGCTGACGCCGGACTGTTCGTAATCGAGCTTGAATCTGATGATCGGCAGGGTGACGCCGCCCGGAGGCGTTCTGTCGATGATGATACCGGCAGGCTGCGTGACATAGGAGTCACCGAAACCGCTGCCCATCTGGGCAATGATCTCGTGCGGCCCCTCAGTGAGCGCAGCCATATCCGCTACAGGAATCGTCAGCTGCATCGGATCTGGCTCATCCTTGATGGGTACGCCATTCACATTGCCAACGGCGTTTCCATCGATGAAGAGGAAGACCAGATCCTCTTCTTCGGTTTGATCCCACTTGGCAACCGTGACCTTGAGCGGCGCTGTCAGGACAGGCAGGGTGATGGTGCCGTCGGCAAGTGCCTCCGTCACTATGGGTGGGTAAGGAAGTGGTACGTCGGTCAGCAGTGCGTTGTCCGAAGCCGTCTTTGCGATGTCCACCGAACCGCGGAGCCGGGGGTTACCCTGTTGCGCGACGATGACGGTTGAGTGACGGCCCAATGGGGCGACGACGGGTTTCTTACCCATGACTTGCTCCTTGTCGTGATACTTCCTGGTTGGACGGTCACCGTATTCCTGCGCGGGTGGCACCGTACATATGCCGGAAGTTGTAGGGGCGACTGCCGGTTTTCGGCCACTGACGAACGGACGTCCCGCCTCTTTGCGTGTTCACGAATCGATCACTCGCCATGCCTTAGCTAAGTCAGTGTCGTTGCCTGCGGCGCCGGAACCGCCATAAGGCACCCGACCTCATCAGCACATCGGTTCGTTCAGCGCTAACGGAAATGGCGAGGAGGACTCATGCAACGATTCGTGCTCGATTTTAGGACAATCCCCCATAGGCGGGTTGTTCCTCGTGTGCTGGAATGCGTAGCCGACATCGGGCCACCCCGCGCATCCCTCACCACCTTCCCCCTTTCCGCGGCGAATCAGGGTTGCTGTTCACGTCTTCGTGCGTGACGCGCATCGACATTGAAGGAATACCATCATGCATGCATTCTCATGCAGCTTACCCGTGCGCAGGCAGTTGTGCGCAGCTATCGCCATCGCTTGCGTTTTCCCGACATTTTCCGCGCACGCAGGGACAGTCACTGGCGCTGGAAATAGTGCCATCGTCAACGCGAACTCGCCGGTCGAGACGTGGAGCGCCTTTGATCAGGCGGCGCTTATCGTCGATGGAGGACGGGTACTGCGCACGATCGTCAATACGAGTGCGACGCTGACCATGACCAATGGCTCAGCCAGCGCGACGACCAATCTCTTCGGGGCTGCCGTTGAGTTACACGACGGCGCGACGGCAACGATTGCCGGGTCAAACCTGGTCAACGATTCGACGGGCCGTGGACTGAGCCTGCAGGGCGCCGCTCCGTCGAGCGCCACGCTGCTCGGTTCGACGGTCAGGGGCGGTACCGATGGGATCCTGCTCTCTGGCGGTGGCGTGTTGACGTTGGACCAGGGCACCCGCTCTGAGGGCACGTTGGCGACTGCATCCGGTGTGCGCGTGTCCAACGGCACCGCGAATCTTCTTGCCGGATCGATTGCCCAAGGGCAGCAGAACGGCATCATCATCGCGGACGACACCCGGGGCATCAACGATCTTGGCCGCCTTGTCGTCGTCGACGCATCAACCGCGATTGGCGTTACAGGTAGCGCCATTCGCGTGCAGGATATCTCTGGGCCGAATCGTCCCAACGTCGCCTCGATTGAGTTGCGCCATGGCGCAAACCTCATCGGCGGCAATGGCGTAGCCATCGAAGCACTCGCCCAGACCGAAGTGACCGTCGGCATCGAAGGAAGTCACATCACGGGCGACATGCTGGCAGTCGACGATGGCGTTCTCGACATCAACCTCAACGATGCCAATACCAGTGTCACGGGTCGGATGACCAGCGTGAACGCACTCACGCAGGCAGCGGGCTCGATCTGGAACGTCACCGGCGATTCCGACCTGCGCGCCTACACCTTGAATGGTGGGACGCTGGCGTTTCAGCCCAGCACGGACGGAAGTCATCGCGCCACCACCGTCCACGGCGACTTTGCCGGCAGCGGCGGCACGATTGCGCTCAACACAGTGATGAATGAGGGCGGTGCGTTGGCATTGCAGGCCACCGACCGGTTGCTGATCGAGGGGAATGTCACAACGACGGGGCCGGTCGCGATCGTGGTGACGCCGTCAGGCGCCGGTGCGCGCACCGATGCCAACCAGAATGGCGTCGTCGAAGCAGCTGAAGGTATCTCGCTGGTTCAGGTCGCGGGCAGTTCGCGCGCGGATGCCTTCACTCTTCAGGGTGGATATGTTGCTGCCGGTCCGTGGCAATACACCTTGCACGCGTTCGGGCCGGGCGACGCCGACCAGGCGCAGAATGCGTTATCAACCGGTTCGCTCAACTGGGATTACCGGCTGGGCAACCGTTACGTCTGCCAGACGGATTGTGATCCCGTGGATCCGACGAAGCCCGTGGATCCGGGTGACCCAGGCGATCCGGAAAATCCCGGCGATCCCGAGAACCCGGTCGATCCTGTCCTTCCTCCGGATAACGGTCGCGTCGCCGTCTTGCCACAACTGCCGTCGTATCTGTCGGCACCGGCAGCTCTGCTGACCTACGGCGACATGATGAACGATGGTCTGCACCAGCGTCTGGGCGATATTCGCTCGGGCGCATCGCACGACCCCGTCGGCGGCGAAGTCTTTGCACGCTACCTCGGTGGCCAGCTGCGCTACTCGTCGAATCTCTCGTTTCAGCGTTACGGCTACGACTTCGATCAGCAGATCAATGCACTGCAGCTGGGCGGCAGCCTCATCGCGCTCGATGGCGACAATGGCACGCTTCGTGCCGGTTGGGCAGCCGACCACGGCACCACGCGTGTCACGCCCAAGGCAGCCGACGGCAACAGCTCGGCGAAGTACCGTGCCAACGGTATGTCTGCCTGGATCACCTGGCAGCAGGGCAGCGGGCTATGGGTGGACGGGGTACTCGGCACCACGCGTTACCGTGGCGACGTGGGCACCGATCTGCGCGGTGCGGACGTGGGACGCGTACGTGCAAATGGCTGGACCATGTCGGTCGAGACAGGCATGCCCTTCGCTCTCGGCAACGAGTGGACGGTCGAGCCGCGGTTCCAACTGAAACACCAGTCGCTGAATTTTCGCGACTTCACCGATAGCGACGGCATCGACGTGAAGCTCGGAACAGCGAAGCAGACCAGTGCCAGTCTCGGTGGTCGCATCACGCGGACGGCAAACCCCGTGTTCATGCCCTATGCCAGTGTGGATCTGACCCATACGAGCAACGGTGACCCGAATGCGGACGTGTCCAGCGCGGACTGGGACATCAGCGAACGCTTCGGTTCGGGACGCGTGGGCAACTCCTATCGTGCGGCTGCAGGTGTGGTAAGCCAGCTGGGTGAGCACGTGCAGATCTACGGCGAAGGTACCTATAAGCATTTCGTCGGCAGTTATGGCATGCAAGGCTGGGCCGGTAACGTGGGGATTCGCGTCACGTTCTGATCGCGCTTTCTGCGGTGCGCACGGCCATGCCGTCCCATACAACGGGACGGCATGGTTGTTTTGTTGAGAAGTCGACACCGCGGGGCCGCGTGCGAGGTGCGCTATGTGCATCCCGCGTCCCTTGCGCACTCATGCTCAGTCCGAGGCGTCCGTGCCTTTGGCGTCCTTGCGCAGACTGAAGCTGCCTTGCTCCCAGCATATTCCGTGGCTATTCCATCGACTCGCCGCGGCCCTGGGTGTCGAGAACCAAAGCTAATCCCATGTAATTCCGAAGAAAATAGGTCGATGGTTGTAGGCGCCAACGTCCGCTTCCGGACAGCGTTTTTCTGGAATTCCTTTTCATGTTGTCCGCCATCTCTTGGGGACGGCGGTACGACGGGCTTGCGTCTGATCCGTCAGCATTCACGAAAGTCCGATATCGGACAGTACTCAGCGGATGGCGATGATCCAGAGGGCGGCACCTTGCACGGGTGCGACGGTCCAGTGCACGCGATACGTGCCTGCGGTGTCCACCTGACGCCACGCGACGGCACCCTGCACGCCGCTTTCGTCGGGCAATTCGACAAACGCATCGATCAACTGGAAGCCGTCGCCCGGTGTCGCGGTCATGCTCTTGACGCCGCCGTCTCCCCACCAGAATGCCAGCAGGGTGGCAGGACCATCGACGGTGATTTCGTTGCTGGCGACAACCAAAGCCTTGTCGGCGTAGTTCTGCGCGAAGGCCTGCACACGCGATGCGTTGCGCACCTCGACGAAGGGTAGGGATAGTTCACCCTTGGGCTCGCCGCGTTTGGCGATCGATACGGTGTGGCCGGGGCCACCCTTGCCCGCGCTCGCGACATACGCCCTGACATCGAAACGGTCGCCGTAGTCGGCGTAGGTCAGCGGGTGGCCCAGGGCCTTCCAGCGGTTTCCATAGGTGTCGACAGGTGAGCCGTCGTTACTGCTGTAACCGGCGTTGAAGATAACGAAGACGCTGCCGTTGGTCTGTGTATCCACAGTCGGCGTCACGGCTGGGCTGACGCCGAGGCCTTCGCCCTGACCGAGGAATACGTGCGCGCCGAGAGAGGGAGAGGCAGCATCGGCGGCTACGGACATGGCAGGCACTCCAAACAGGAGACCGGCGAGCGCGAATCGGCGAGCCTGGCGCATCGATGTTCTCCAAAAGTTGTACTTGCAAGGCGCGCGGGCGTACGCCACGCTTGGCCGGGCGACGGCTCGCACGACGATACGCCGTGCACGTCGCAACAGGGGAGCCGCACGGTGGCTGACGAAACCGACTTTATCGACTTGTACGGCAAGCTTCGCCTGGAGCCGACGTGTTCGTTGGCGGAATTCAAGCAGGCCTATCGCCGCCATGTCGCCGCCTGGCATCCGGATCGCCGGCGTGGCAGTCGTGCCGATGCGCTCGCCGCTGCGCGGCTGCAACGCCTCACCTCCCAGTACAGCGCCGCCATGGAATTCCATCGACGTCATGGGCGCTTGCCCGGTGCGGTGGCACCGCCGCGCGTCGCTAGCGTCGTCGCTTCAGCCTCGGAAGCCGCCGTGTATGTCGAGACCGACGTGCCGCTGGCTGCGGCGGAGACATACCGGGAGTCGTCGTTCGAAGAGACACCACTCCGTGCGTGGCGCACCCGCTGGCTCTGGCTCGCTGCACTTGTCATCGTCGCGGTCATTGCGTGGTCGCTCATTCCCGTCGGAGGCGCCGAAGACGACGATACCTCAGCCGAAGCAGCAGTCAGCACGGCATCCACGCTCTAGCGCGCACCGCGCCCGAACAACACCACTTCGACCGTCTCGATCAGGATCACCATGTCGAGGAAGAGGTTGTGGTTTTTCACGTAGAAGAGATCGTACTTGAGCTTCTCGGCGGCATCCTCTTCCGAGGCGCCATACGGATAGCTGAGCTGCGCCCAGCCGGCGAGACCCGGCTTGATGCTATGGCGCAGGTTGTAATAGCGAATCTTCGTTTCCAGGTCGGACACGAACTGCGGACGCTCGGGACGCGGACCGACAATACTCATGTCGCCACGAATCACGTTCCACAGCTGCGGCAATTCATCGAAACGTAGCTTGCGGCAGATCCGGCCGACGCGGGTGATACGGTCGTCGTTGCTCTTGGCCCACACCGCCACACCATCCATCTCGGCATCGGTGCGCATGCTGCGGAACTTATAGAGCCAGAACGGACGGCCATGCTCGCCGACACGTTCCTGCCGGTAGAAAATCGGTTGTCCGCGCCCGGATTCCAGACGTATACCAAGGACCACGCCGAGCATGATCGGCCAGCAGAGCAGGGCGATCGCCAGCGATGCTGCGATATCGAAGGCGCGCTTCAGGAACACGGCTGTCGGCGACGCATTGAAGCCGCCGGAGAACACCAGCCACGAGGGATCGAGCATGGTCAGCTGCACCCGGCCGGCTTCGCGTTCGACAAAGGTCGTCAGGTCGGTGATCTGTACACCGAGCTGACGGCAGGCGAGCAGGTCATCCATCGGCAGGCTGCCGCGGCGATCATCGACGCCGACGACGATCTCGTTGAGGTGTTCGCGACGCGCGAGCTGCGCGAGCGACTCATTGCCGGGAAGCAGCAGGTTTTCGGGAACGAGTACGGTCTCGTTGTAGCCCTGCAGGTAGCCAACCAGACAGAAGCCGCGGCGATCCGAGCGACGACGCATGCGGTTGTGGATCTGCGCGGCACGTTGCCCTGCGCCGAGAACCACGACACGGCGCTTGAGTGACTCCATTTCGACCAGCCGCATGAACAGTCCGCGGAACGTCGCCGTGGCGACGAAGGCAATGCCCAGTGCCATGCCGAGCACGCCGCGCCCGACGTAGGCTTGCGGAATGACGTAGTAGCCGACCACGAGGGCCAGTCCGCCCAGGACGAAGGCGATAGCGTGGCGGGCGAGCTGGCCGCGCCAACTCATGCGCAGGGTGGAGCGGTATTCACCGAGGGCTGCCATGCCCAGGAAGATCACCGCGGCGAACATCACCGCGCGTGCGGTGAGCGTCTGGGTCGATGCCGCAAGGTCGTCGGGCGATGGCGCAAACCGGATATAGGTCGCCACATTGAGCGAGGCGGCTAACAACAGCAGTTCACAGGCACCCATCAGGATGAGCCAGCGAACGATAGGCTGTCTGAAAAGACGGATCATCGTGTTCCCCTCCGCACGTTGTCCGAACGTGTCGATACATGGAGGCTAGAAACACGGGGGTGATCTGTCGATTGCACTTCCGGGTTGCACACGGCTAGGCCAAACGGCCGCCTGATGCATCGGTGTATCGCCCCCTGTAACAGCTCCGTTACAGCTTTGCTCACGCGACGCTGAGCAAGACGCGCAATTGCTCGGCCAGACGCAGGCTCAGGGCGATAAGGGTGAACGTCGGAAACGCCCAGCCACCCGTGGGAAAGACGGAGCTGCCCGCCACATGAAGATTGGCGACGCCGTGCACCTTGCCCTGCGTGTCGACGACACCTTGCGACGCATCCTCGGCCATGCGCGTCGTACCCATGTGGTGCGCCGTGCCATGCACATCGGACGGTGCGTCGTCGTCGATCGTCCAGGCGGCCGGGTCGAAGCGACCGCCGCAGGCGTCGGCAAGACGATCGCCGGTCAGCGCGGTGAGCGCGCGGTGCGTGTGGCGGTCGAGGTCGGTCAGGCGCCAGTCCACGCGCACGCGCCGAAGGCCCAGGGCGTCGCGTTTGTCGTCGAGCATGATCCGGCTATCCCGGTTCGGTGCCTGCTCGAAGAAGCCGACCAGCTCGACACGTTCGCTCGTAACCGTGGGCCGGTCGCTGACTTTCGACGCCACCGCGCGGATCACGTCCCCGATATGCAGGCCGAGTCGCATGGCGCTGATGGCAAGATGTTGGGGCCCGACCAGCGCAGCGGTTGCGCCACCGGGTCCGTTCTGCAGCGCGGCCGAAAGGCGCGCCTCGAGCAGCGCGGCTTCATCGCGCGTCGGCGGTCGCAAGGCCGCACGCACATCGCGCAAGGCCCGGATGCCTCGCGGCACCTCGCCCTCGACGGCAAACGGATGCACACGCCCGTTCAGCGTACGGTGCTTACGCTGTGCTTCGAGGGAGAGGCCGATTTCGGACGCGACGGAGGCGCGCATTTTTCCGACGGTTCGCTCGTAGGGTCGGGTCAGACGATCCGGCTGCGCTGAACGGATGCTGCCGATCGAACCGCGTGGGTGATCCATGAAATAGCGTCCGACCAGGTCGTGGTCGTTTCCGAGGCCGTTGGGAGCCACGCTGTCGGAGAGCAACAGGATGCGCGCATTCTCGATGCCGCCCGCCGCGAGCACATAGTGCCGCGCGCGCACGCGTCCCCGACGGCCGTCGACCGAGCCGATGGTTGCATCGGTCACGGCGCCGGCGTCGTCGGTGGCACGTAGCTCCATCACGTTGGCGTGCAGGATCACCGTAATGTTCGCGGCCTGGGCGAGCGTGTCCCGGTAGGCCTCGCCAAAGGTGATCGGGCTTCGGGCGAAGATGAAGTTGACCATCGCCTCGGCGTCGAGCTCGAGCGGGGCGCGCGGTGTCGGTCCGTGAAACGTGCCGGGGCCGAAGTCGTGTTCGGGATCGATCTGGCAGAATTCGCGGGCCTTCTGATACCAGGGCGCCAGATCGGCGTAGCGAAGCGGCCATCCGCTGTCAGGTACCCAGTCGCGCGCCTCGAGGTCGGTATCCGCCAGGGGAATGCAGCCACCACCCCACAGCGTGCAGCTGCCGCCGAACACTCGCATACGTGAGGTGCCGGCATCGAATGGCGTGCTGCCGGTGGATGCTCCGTCGTACAGCGACTGGCTGCGATCTTCGCCCGTCAGTCCGCCGCCTTCAATCAGGCAGACCGTGGTCGAGGTGCCGAGGAATGCTCGCGCGATGGCGATGCCGGCGGGTCCGGCGCCAATGACGCAGAGGTCCGCCTGATAGTCGGCAGCTGCCGACGCGTCGAGGTAGTCGATGATCACGGGGTGTATCTCCCAGCGTGGTATGTGCAGTTTTTTCTTTTTCTTGGTGCGGCTTACGCGTGGTAGTACCCGCGGTACCAGTCCACGAACTTACCCACGCCTTCGCATACGTCTACCTTCGGCAGGTAGCCGGTGGCCTGGACCAGGGCCGAAACGTTGGCTTCGGTATCGGGTACGTCGCCGGGCTGCAGGGGTAGCATCTCGAGCTTTGCCGTCTTGCCCAGGCGCTTCTCGAGCACCCGGATGTATTCCATCAGCTCCACCGGCTTTTCGTTGCCGATGTTGTAGATGCGATAGGGCGCGACACCGCTGGAGCCCGGATCAGGGCGATCACCGGACCAGCTCGCATTCTTTTCGGGAATCTGGTCCAGGGTGCGCAGCACGCCTTCGACGATATCGTCGACGTAGGTGAAGCTACGCTTATGGTGGCCGTGGTTGAACACGCGGATCGGTTCACCGGCCAGGATAGCCTTGGTAAACAGGAACAGCGCCATGTCCGGGCGACCCCATGGACCGTACACGGTGAAGAACCGCAGGCCGGTGCACGGCACGGCATACAGGTGCGCGTAACTGTGCGCCATCTGTTCGTTGGCCTTCTTCGAGGCCGCGTACAGGGTCAACGGATGTTCGGTCGGCTGGTGCTCGGAGAACGGCATGCGCGTGTCCGCGCCATAGACCGAGCTGGTGGAGGCGAAGACGAGGTGCTCGACACCATGACGGCGGCAGCCTTCGAGTATGTGCAGGAAGCCAGTCACGTTGCTTGCGATGTACACGTGCGGATTCTCGGCGGCGTAACGCACGCCAGCCTGTGCCGCCAGGTTCACCACGCGCTGTGGCTTGTGGGTAACGAAGGCATTCTCCACGGCATCGCGGTCGGCCAGGTCCCCGTGGATATGCGTGTAACCGGGCTGGTGGGCGAAGCGCGCGAGGCGCGCCTTCTTCAGTTCCACGTCGTAATAGTCGGAAAGACTGTCGAAACCGATGACCTCGTCGCCACGGGCGAGCAGGCGCATCGCGACGTGCGATCCGATGAAGCCGGCGGTGCCGGTCACGAGCACTTTCATGCTGGTAGCACCGTGATCAAAGGCGTCCGTCCACGGCGTCACGCGGCAAGACGTACTTGACGTCATAAACCACGGACTCGACCTTGCCGAATGCGCGAATGCCTGCGGCACCCAGGGCGACGAACTCGCGATGCCCCACCGCAACCACGACGGCGTCATAGGCACCATGCGCAGGATCGGCCATGGGCGTGATGCCGTATTCGTGCTCGGCTTCGCTCGCGCGTACCCAGGGATCATGAACGTCCACGCCGACGCCATAGGCATCCAGGGCGCCAATGATGTCGACCACACGGGTGTTGCGCAGGTCCGGGCAGTTCTCCTTGAAGGCCAGCCCGAGGATGAGCACACGTGCGCGCACGGGGTTGATGCCCTTGCGGACCATCAGGCGGACCACTTCCGAGGCGATATAGGTACCCATGCCGTCATTGGTGCGTCGGCCTGCGAGGATCACGTCGGGGTGGTGGCCAACCTGCTGTGCCTTGTGCGTCAGGTAATAGGGATCGACGCTGATGCAGTGCCCGCCCACGAGGCCGGGCCGGAAGGGCAGGAAGTTCCACTTCGTGCCAGCCGCTTCGAGCACCTCGAGGGTATCGATGCCCAGCTTGTTGAAAAGGATGGCGAGATCGTTGACCAGGGCGATGTTGAGGTCGCGCTGGGTATTCTCGATGACCTTGGCGGCCTCGGCGACCTTCAGTGAGCTCGCCCTATGCGTGCCGGCCGTGATCACCGAGCGGTAAAGGGCGTCGACGAAATCGGCCGTGGCGGGCGTCGAACCCGAGGTAACCTTGAGAATTCCCGTAACCCGGTGGGTCTTGTCGCCGGGATTGATGCGCTCGGGGCTGTACCCGGCAAAAAAATCTTCGTTGAACACCAGGCCGGAAACTTTCTCGAGGATCGGTACGCAGACCTCTTCGGTGCACCCCGGGTAGACGGTGGATTCATACACCACGATGTCGCCACGCTTGAGCACCTTGCCCAGGGTTTCGCTCGCCCGGATAAGCGGCGTGAGGTCGGGGCGGCGCGCATCGTCGATCGGGGTAGGGACCGTGACAATGTAGACATCGCACTCCGCCAGATCCTCGGTACCTGAGGAAAAGCGCAGGCGACGGGATGCCACCAGCTCGTCGCCGTCCACTTCGAGCGTGACGTCATGGCCACGACGAAGCTCGTCGATGCGCCCGGAATTGATGTCAAATCCGAGGGTTGCGTAGCGCTTGCCGAATTCGACGGCTAACGGCAGGCCCACGTATCCCAACCCGACGATGCCGATGCGCACCGTGTCCAGTGACAGCGTCACGGCGTCGCGAGCAACGTCGTAAGGCCGGTCGTCGACGGCGGCTTCGCGCACGGCAGTGGTGCCGGCCGGCCTGCGGCTTACTGTATCCATGCCCGCGTCCTTCCCCTCAGTGGCCCGATGACCCCGTCGTGCGGGGCGATGAGAGGTTACCAATCCACCCGCCGGTTGCCTGTACGGCTTACGGAGGTAGACGAATGGCCGATGCACATTCGCGGCAGGAACCGGTTCGGCCACCGGCGGCCACGTAAAAGCGACGTTTACAAGCCGCCATGGCCGATATATGGTTCATCCCGCTCCGCTTGAGAGGCAGGGCATATGACTACAAGGCAGTTCCCCGATCGATCCATGTCCGCGCGAACCTATACCGGCTCAGTGCGCGTGGCCTTGCTGGACGATCATGCGCTCGTCCTTAAGGGGCTCACCGCGCACCTTGAGAAAATTCCTTCGATACTGATCGTTGGCAGCCACGGCAGCAGCCAACCTTTCAGGGCGATGCTGGCTGCCATGCCGGTGGACGTCGCGCTGATCGACTATTCCCTGGCCATGGACGATATCGACGGTGCCGCCCTGATCCGGTTGCTGCTGGCATCGCATCCGGCGCTGAAGATCCTCGTGGTCTCGGCGCACGGTTCGCGCCTGGTCATTCGCAGTCTTTTGCAGGCCGGTGCACACGGCTTCGTTACCAAGAGCCAGGAGCCGGACGAGGTCATTCGTGCCATCGATGCGGTGATGACCGGCCGCGAATATCTGCCACCGGGTATGCTCAGCGGACTGGCGGATCACCCCATGGCCGGGCTATCGCCCCGCGAGTGGGAAGTGATCCGCTGTGTACTCGAGGGCCTGTCCATCACGCAGATAGCGAACAAGTTCAACCGCAGCCTTAAGACGGTGAGTACGCAGAAGACAGCGGCCTACCGGAAGCTGGATATCGGCGCGGACAATGAACTGCACATGCTGCGCTCGTACCTGCTGGCGTCGGACAGCGAGGCGCCACCGAAGTGAGGCGATGGATCGTCCTGGGCCTGGTCGCCTTTGCCATGAACGCCTCCGGTGCGACCGACTCCCCGGACCCGGACCGCGAGCGGTGGGTTGCGAAGCATCCGGTGTTGCGTCTTGCGCTCGACCCGCAGCAGGGCGCCGAGATTCGTGGCGGGGAGGCCAATCCGCTCGTTGGCCAGTACCTGGGGCTGGTGGCGGAGCACACGGGCGTCCGGTTCGAGACGTTGCGTACCCGGTCCTGGGAAGAGTCCGTCAAGGCCTTCACCGAGCATAGGGTGGATCTGCTGCCGTCGATCAGCGATCGCATGGTGGTTGCGGACCTGGGCGACCGCGCCATTCTTTCAGCGCCGTTCTATGTGGGGCGCACGCTGATCGTGGCGCGAACCGTCGGGCCGGCGACGATGACAATGCGCGACCTGGACGGTCATACCGTCGCCTTCAAAGGCGGTGGCGCCTACGAAAGCTGGCTCAGGCGCGAGCACCCGCTGGTCACACGGCTTCCGCTGGATGACATCCACGAGGTCCTGGCGGCCGTGGAGAGCGGCATCGCGGACGCCGCCGTAGGCATGGACGTCGCGTACCACCCGATCGTGCGGCGCGACTACGGTTCCAGCCTGCGTATCGCCGGCGACGTGCCGGAGATGCCGGTGACGGTGAGGGTGGTCGTCCAGCGCGACGAACCGGAGCTACTGGAAATTCTCGATGGGGGCATGCGCCGGATCACCGCCGACGAAAACGAGGCCGTGATCGAACGGTGGCTCGAAGCCGCCTACCTGCGTGCGCCTACCCTGTCCCAGGTCGTTTCGGTGTATCGGGGCGAGATCGTCCTGGGCGCCGCCTTGTTGCTGGCCCTGTTCTTCGCGCTCTGGCAGATGCGGCGCGCGCAGCTGGCCTCGCAGCGAGGCGAACAACAGAAGACCATGCTGCTCGCGGTGATGAGTCACGAGGTGCGCAACGCGGTGAATGCGGTCGTGTCGTCCATCGACCTCATGGCCCGGCAACCGCTCGAGGGTCCTCAGCGCGATCTCATGGCAATCGCCCAGGCGAGCAGTCGCAACCTGCGTACACTCCTGAAAAGCGCCCTCGACTACACGCGATCCGAGGTCCAGGGATTCACACCGGATCCCGTGTCGTGCGACGTCGTCGCCGTGGCGCGGCAGGTCATCGAGTCACAACGCCCGTCGATCGAGGCGAAAGCCCTGGGCGTCCGCCTCGATCTCCCCATGGGCGCGTTGCCGTGGCTGCTCCTGGATGAAACACGCCTGCGCCAGGTGCTGGAGAACCTGCTGGCCAACGCGGTGAAGTACACCCAGCAGGGACATGTCGGCATCGCCCTCTGGCAGGGTACCGAAGAGACGGCCGATGGCGTGCGTCGGCTGGTCGTCGAGGTTTTCGACACGGGTATCGGCGTGCCGGCGGATCGGCAACGGGAGTTGTTCCGCGCATTCGCTCAATCGCATGGAGCACTGGACACCCGGCTCGGCGGCACGGGCCTCGGGCTCGCGATCTGTCGCGATATCGTTTCGCACCTGGGCGGTCGCCTGGATCTCACCAGTGAGGTCGACGTGGGTACCGCCGTCCGTATCGAATTACCGACGAGCCTCGTGCCCGCCGTGACGGCAGTGGCAGGGGAAGAGGCTATCGACATCGCCAAGGACGATCCGGTCGGCACGGTGTTGCTTGTTGAGGATCATCCGGCCAATCGGCAGATCATCGCGGCGCAGCTGAAGTTCATCGGTTACGCGACTCACGCGGTGGACCACGGACAGGCGGCCATCGACGCTTTTGAAGCGGGACGTTATGTCGGCGTATTGCTCGACTGCGAACTGCCGGATATGTCCGGCTACGACATCGCCGCGGAATTGCGCGCCCGCGAGCGCTCGGCAGGCGGTGCGCGCACGCGTTTCATCGCCATCTCGGCGAACCACGGCGAGGCGCACATACGACGCTGCGAAGAGAGCGGCATCGATACCGTGCTCGGCAAGCCGCTTTCACTCGAGGGCCTCAAAGCTGCCCTGGTGGCGCCGCGCACCGAGTCCGAAATCGATGCCACTTTCATCAAGGAATGCCTCGCTGACGTGTACGCCATTCGCGGTGCGCTCACTGATCGCGACCTCATCCGGGCCGCTCATTTCGCCCATCGCCTCAAGGGTGGGGCGCTGGTCTGGGGTGCGACGTCGATCGCCGCGGACATCGATCGCGTCGAGCGGGCGCTCGCCGGGGAGCCGCTCGACGCGAAGCTGATCGATGGTTTGCTCGACGCGATTTCCGCGCGGCTTTAAATGACACGATAGTGACGTTTTGGATGAAACCTGCGCCACTTGCGCGTTTCTGCTTTGAGCTCACTCGAACGCAAACTCTCACGATGTCGATCATCATTGCACTGACCTGTCACGACGCCCTTTAAACGTCCGATGGCGTACCAATGTCTGTCTGAGTTTCCCTCGTCCCAACGTAACGGAGTCTACAGATGGCAAGCATCAACGCATCCGCGAGCGGCACGTTCAAGATCGGCGGTGACCTCGAGGTCAATCGCCTCGGCTTCGGCGCCATGCGCATCACCGGCAAGGGCATCTGGGGTGACCCGGCCAATCCGAAGGCCGTGCGCGAGACCCTGGCAAAGCTGCCCGAGCTTGGCGTGAACCTGATCGACACGGCTGATAGCTATGGCCCATACGTCAGCGAGGACCTGATTCGCGAAGTCCTCCATCCGTACAAGGGTCTGGTCATTGCGACCAAGGGCGGCCTGACCCGGCACGGTCCGGACATCTGGGCACCGCTTGGCCGTCCCGAATACCTGCGCCAGTGCGTTCTGATGAGCCTGCGCCGTCTCGGTGTCGAGCGCATCGACCTGTGGCAATTGCATCGCGTGGACGAGAAGGTTCCGCAGGACGAGCAGTTCGGTGTCATTCGCGACATGCAGAACGAAGGTCTGATTCGGCACGTCGGTCTTTCCGAGGTCAATGTGGAGCAGATCGAAGCCGCCTCGAAATTCTTCAAGGTCGCGACCGTGCAGAACCTCTACAACCTCGGCAACCGCCAGAGCGAGGCAGTGGTCGACTACGCGGACAAGCACAACATTGGCTTCATCCCCTGGTTCCCGCTCGCTGCCGGTGAACTGGCCAAGGAAGGTTCCGTGCTTTCGAAGATCGCGAAGAGGCTCGACGCGACCGACGGCCAGGTTGCCCTGGCATGGTTGCTCAAGCGGTCGCCGGTGATCCTGCCCATTCCTGGCACGGGCAGCCCCGACCACCTGGAAGAGAACGTCAAGGGCGCCGCGCTGAAGCTGTCGCAGGAAGACTTCGAAGCGCTCGAGCACGCCGTAAAATAAAGTCGACGAAATGTAGGAGCCGATTTATCGGCGAAGCTTTCTGTGGGAGCCGATTCATCGGTGGTTAGTGCTTGGGCTTCTCTGCTCCGTTGGCTTTTCGCCGCTGAAGCGGCTCCCACATTGCCTCGCCGCCGCTGAAGCGGCTCGCACATTGCTTACTGCGCGGTGCGGCTCGCCCGCGCCTCGTAAAGCTTTTGGTCCGCGCTGGAAAGCGCCGCATCCAGCGGCATACCGATCGCCTTGATCGCCGAGCCGAGGGTGAATCCAATCGGTGCCGCCCGGGCCTCGGCGCGGAGACGGCCGCTTACTTCGGCGAGCTGGATATCGTCGGCACTACGCAGCACGACGAGGAACTCGTCACCGCCCAGCCGAACGACGGCATCTTCGTCCCGCACCCGTGCACGCAGGAACTTCGCCATGTCCACCAGCACGTCATCGCCGCGCTGATGACCATAGGTGTCGTTCACTGCCTTGAAGTGATCGAGATCGACCGTGATGCAGCCGAGCGATTCGTCCCGCGTCAGCTCACCGAGCTGGCCGAGATAGCGGCGGTTAAAGCAATGGGTGAGCGGGTCGCTGAGCGACCACTCGCGCAGTTGGCGTTCCTGGCGATGCTGCTCGGTGATGTCCTGGGCGTGGCCGAGGACATAGCGCTCGTCGTCATCCTCGTCGAGCACGTTGTGGTATGCCCATATCCGCAACTCGCCATTGGCTGCGCACAGCTCGAGGCGTCCTGAATCACTGCCTTCATCGACGATGCGACGCAGGTACGCGTCGAACGCCGGGACCATCTCGGGTCGCATGAACTCGGCGAGCGAACGGCCCATGAGGCGGTTGATCGGATAGCCCAGTGAGCGGGCCGCGGCAGGATTCACCGAGAGGAGGATGCCATCCAGGTCATGGGTGCAGATCAGGCCGAGGCTGTAATGGAATAGCTGGCGGAAGCGACGCTCGCTGGCTTCCAGGGAGGCTACCGCCCGACGCCGATGCGCCTCCCATTCCTCCGCCGACCGGCGGAGGTCGCGTTCCAGGGTGATTTCGCGCGCAAGCGCGGCATTACGTTCGCCAGCCGTCTCCCGCTGGTCCAGCGCCATGCCGACCAATCCGGCCAGGGTGGCAAGGATCTCGCGTTGGGTAGCTGTCAGCTCCTCGGGCACGGGGCCGACCAGGCTGACCAGGTTGGTCGGCGAGCCCGTCACCAGGGTGGCCACCCGCACGATCTCGTCGAAGAACGGCTCCGGTGCCGTGTCGAGCACGGCCAGGGCGCGCAGGCGCTCGAGGCGGCGTTGTTCGTCGGCGGGCAGGGACGCGGGTTGCATCGCGACTCCTCGATAAGGGACAGCGGAACGTAGCGGCTTAGCCAGCGGCCAGACGTGACCCACGTCACCATCCTGAGGACAGCCCGCTTCGCTTGCTGGGGTTATAGCGACTTGGAGGGGGCTGTTGCGTGAATTTTCAGACGGCTTGCAGGGCAATGCCGTCCATCAGAGGCGCGTCACCCCAACGCCATGCCGAAGCCCTGCAGGAGTCGGTGGATGCCATTACGCTTGTCTTGCGAAGCTGGATCAAGTCGAGGATGCGCTTACTGTCCTTAGTTACCGCGTCAATCTGTGTGTCGAGCCACTGAACAACCGTCGCGCGGCTTGACTAAGAAAAACACCTCCTACGAGAGCGAGGTTGCCTTTTTCAGTGGAGCTTTACCGGCGGTAGCGTCGTGTTTCGCAACCAGTCTGCCAGCCACAGTGCCGTCGCCCTCGGCCAGCCATGAAGTGTCGCCCGGTGCAGCTGCTGCAGCGACACGTAGAGCACCTTCGCCAACCATCCGCGCATCGGGATGATCGATCTGCCCTTGGGGCCGGAGGGAAGCTCGCCCGTTGCCTGGCGCGATCCCAGGGACACCAGGGTGCCCTTGGAGTGATACACGAACGGCGCCACGCTTTCGCCGCTCAGGGCACGGGGCAGGGCGCGCGCCAGGTACGTGGCCTGCTGATGAGCCGCCTGCGCGGTGGGCGGTACGCTGGGGCCGCCGGGCGTTGTCGTGGCGAAGGCGCAGTCGCCCATCGCGTAGATGTCGGTGAGACCCTGGGCCCTGAGGTGGGCATCGACGAGGATGCGCCGGTCTTTCGACAGTTCGAACGGACCGAGTCCCTTGACCATGTCGTGCCCGGTAACGCCCGCTGCCCAGACCTGGACGTCGCAAGGCACGCTGCTGCCATCGGAGAGGTGGAAGGCGCCGTCTTTCACCTCGTCCACGCCGACGCCCGTGCGCAGGGTGACGCCCATGCGCAGCAGAATCTTCTCTGCCGATTCCGACGTGCGGGGATCGACATTGGGAAGCACCCGCTTCGCCATGTCCATGAGCGTGATGTCCAGCTTGCTGGCCGGATCGAGGCCGCCGTAGCGGTGCATGTCATTGAAGGCGTGATGCAGCTCGGCGGCCAGTTCGACGCCGGTCGCGCCCGCGCCGACGATACCGACCCGGATGCGTTTGTCAGGATCGCCCGCCGTCCGCAACGCAAGAGCCAGGAGCTTGCGCCGCAGGTCGATGGCCTGTGCCGGGCTGTCAAGCATGTCGCAGTATTCGAGGACGCCGGGGGTGCCGAAGTCGTTCACCCGGCTGCCAAAGGCGAGCACGAGGGTGTCGTACTTCAGGCTGCGTGCCGGCAGGATGATTTCGTCGGTCAGCGGGAAACGGACTTCATCGAGGGCGATGGTTTTTGCTGCCGTGTCGACGCGCTGAAGTGCGCCGGGCTCGAAGCGGTAGCCATGTGACTGCGCGTGAGCCAGGAAGGGCACGGCTTCTTCGCCGTCGCCCAGCAGGCCGACCGCCAGCTCGTGGAGCCTCGGCTTCCAGAAGTGGCTGCTGTCCCGGTCGACCAGGGCGACGTCAAGGTCGCCGCGCTTGCCCAGCCGTGCCGCCAGTTCGATACCCGCCGCGCCGCCGCCGACGATCACGACGGTGTGCGCACCGGGTCGCTTTGAAGCCGTCATAGGAGTCTCCTCGATAATCTGGGTTCGAGCATACGCATGGATTCGTTGCTTGCTTGCGAAGACTCGCCTTTTTCGGCTTAATCGGGTGCATGCCTGACACAAGACTGCTCCGACGACGAACGACACGCTGATCCCGCCGGCGCGCTCGTGCGTGCGCCCATGCCTGTCGTATTCGGAGAAGTCCATGTTCCTGTCCCTGGCGTCGCAGGTCGACGCCTCGCTTGCCGCTGTATTCGCTACCCTTGGCCTTCCCCTGGCTCTTGCTCGCGCGCAGCCTTCCGGCCGGCCTTCGTTCGGCGATTTCCAGTGCAACGCCGCGCTCGGCCTCGCCCGCGAGACCGGACGTCCACCGCGCGTTATTGCGGAAGACATCGCCCGGTTGCTCAGGAATGACGCGATCTTTTCCGCGGTCGAGGTCGCCGGCGCCGGCTTCGTCAACCTCACGCTGGCCGGGGCATACCTGGCACAGTCCGCCGCGGTCATGACCGGGCGGCCGGACCTGGGCGTGCCCGATACGGGGCGTGGCCGGCTGGTGATTCTCGACTTTGGCGGCCCCAACGTTGCCAAGCCGCTGCACGTGGGCCATCTCCGTTCGCTGGTACTTGGCGAGAGCCTGCGTCGCATCCATGCCGCGCTGGGCTGGCGCACGCTGGGTGATGCGCACCTGGGCGACTGGGGCCTGCAAATGGGCATGTTGAGTGCAGCCATACGGCGGCGGGAGCCTTCGTTGCCGTACTTCCATGCGGCAACGGCGCAGGATGCCTTTCCGTCGAATCCGCCCGTCACCCTCGACGAACTCGAGCGTCTGTATCCGGAGGCCGCAGCCGCCTGCCGGACCGACCCCGGGCGGATGGCCGAAGCCCGCGCCGATACGGCAACGCTACAGGCAGGTGATCCCGGGCTTCTCGCATTGTGGCGTTCGCTTCGGGCATTGAGTCTCGCTTCGCAGGTAGCGGACTTCCGGGAGCTCGGTGTCGTCTTCGATGCGCTGGACGGCGAGAGCGACGTGCGCGACGCCATCGCGCCCCTCGTCGAGCGACTTCGCGCCAGCGGCGTGGCGCGGGAAAGCGATGGAGCCATCGTTGTCGATGTCGCTACGCCGGAGGATGCTTTCGACGTGCCGCCCCTTCTTCTGGCCAAGCGCGATGGTGCCGCGCTGTATGCGACCACCGATCTCGCGACGCTGGAAGCGCGGGCCCTGCATGAAGGCCTCGCACGCGTGGTGTACGTCGTCGACCAGCGACAGGCGTTGCATTTCGAGCAGGTGTTTCGTGCGGCGGCGAAGGCAGGCATTGCCCCCGGCGTGGCATTGATCCACGTGGGCTTCGGCACCGTGAATGGTCCGGACGGCCGGCCGTTCAAGACGCGCGATGGCGGCGTGGCCCGTCTGACCGATCTTCTCGACGCCGCCGTGGGCAAGGCAGCCGAGCGGATCGAGGGATCCGGTTATGGGAGCGGCCTGGACTCAGCAGGCCAACTGACGCTTGCCCGGCGTGTCGGCTTGGGCGCGGTCAAGTTTGCGGATCTGTCGGGAGACCGTTTATCCGGCTATGTGTTCGACGTCGATCGCCTGGTGGCCTTCGAGGGTCGCACGGGGCCGTATCTGCAATATGCGTGCGTCAGATTGCGGTCGCTGCTGGCGAAAGCTGACGGCATGGCATCCGAAGCAGGCGTCCCGCTGGCGGATAGCGAGCGGGCTCTGGTCATCGCATGCCTGGGTTTCGGCGATGTCGTGGCCGAGGCGGAACGGGTGATGCAGCCGGGCGTGATCGCCGAGTACGCGTTCGGACTCGCACAGCGCTTCAGCCGGTTTTACGCGGAGTGCCCGGTGCTGGCCGAGGCGGATCCGGAGGCGCGTGCCTCACGGCTAGGATTCTGCATGCTGACGTTGCGCACGCTGGAAAAGGCGTTGTGGCTTTTGGCCATCGACGTGCCCGACCGTATGTAGAAACCCGACATGTGGGAGCCGCTTCAGCGGCGATGCTCTTGAAAGGGTGTGGCGAGCACCCATCGCCGATGAATCGGCTCCCACATGAGCTATCGCCGATGAATCGGCTCCCACATGAGCTATCGCCGATGAATCGGCTCCCACAAGGTCCACAGGGCTCCTAAAGGGGGGCGAGGCAGGACAAGCCGTCAGGCTTTTGAATACGCTTCGGTGGCGTCCATGACGCGGGCGGAATAGACCAGCGCGGCACCGGCGTTAAGGGCGACGGCGACACCCAGGGCTTCGGCGATCTCTTCACGCGTTGCGCCATGCTTCAGCGCTTCGGCCGTGTGCACGGTGATACAGCCATCGCAGCGGGTGGTGACCGAGACGGCCAGGGCGATCAGCTCGCGCGTCTTGGCATCGAGGTGGTTGGTTTTGGCGCCGGCGCCGGACAAGGTCTGGTAGCCCTTGATCGTATCGGGGCTGAGCTTGCCGATTTCTCCAATACGGGTACCGAGTTCTTTACGATATTCAGGCCAGTCGAGCATGACGGTGTCTCCAGAATGGCCGGCGGCACGGGCTTGCGTCGTCGGTAGGAAGATCATGATCCTGCCGGGTACGTCCGAACATACGCGAAACGATCTACTTCTGGCGCCTGCGTCTCACCGTCCACAGCAAGGGGGTTCCATGGCTCTTCCACGTCCCATTCCCGCGTCGTTCTTCGGCATGGTCCTTGGGCTTGTCGGCCTTGGCGCCAACTGGCGTAGCGCGTCGCGACTGTGGGGCCTTCCTTCGGCGATCGGCGAAAGCATCATGGCCGTGGCCTTCGTGGTGTGCGCCGTGCTGACGCTCGCCTATGCGTACAAGTGGCTCTTTCACCGGCGTGCCGCCATCGAGGAGGCCTTGCACCCGGTGCAGTGCTGCTTTATCGGCCTGGTGCCGTCGTCGGGTGCCTTGATGGGCATCGTGCTGGCGCCGCATTCGCACGGGCTGGCCGTCGCCGCGCTGCTGGCCGGAGGCGTAGGGCAGGTGACTTTCGCGCTATGGCGCTTCGGCGGCATGCTCCAGGGCGATCGCGATATCTCGACGACGACCCCGGTGATCTACCTGCCTTCGGTCGCCGGTAACCTGATTATCGCGGCGGCGGCGGGCCTGCTTGGATTCCCTTCCTGGGGAATCCTTTTCTTCGGGGTCGGCGTGTTCAGCTGGCTCGCGCTGGAGTCGGTGATCGTCAACCGCCTGCTCAACGCGACGCCCTTGCCGCCGCCATTGAGGCCGACCCTCGGTATCCAGCTAGCGCCTCCAGTGGTCGCTGCCGCCGCGTGGCTGGCGAACACACAGGGCCCGCCGGAACTGATGGTGCAGGCCGCCTGGGGCTATGGCCTCGTGCAGTTGCTCTTGATGATTCGCCTCTTCCCATGGATTGCGAAGCAACCCTTCGCGTCCAGCTACTGGGCTTTCAGCTTCGGCATCACGGCGCTCTCGGGGAGCGCGTTGACCATGACTTTGCGAGGACTGACGGGTGCGATCGCCGAGCTTGCGCCCGTCCTGTTCGTTTTTACCAACCTGGTGATGGCGGTGCTGATAGTCGGAACCGTGGTGCGCGTCGCACAGAACAAGTTCCTGCCGCCTGCAGCGGTCGCTCCGCCGCCCGCGCCGCTCCAACCGGCAATGCCGTAAGCGGTAATGCCGTAAGAGGTAGCGTCGTAACAGGCAACGTCGTCGTGGCGCGCAGGCGGGCAGATTGTCGCGCCGACGCGACATTCCGCACGCCCCTCAACGCGAATTCCTAACCTGTGTGCATCCGGTCACTACGACCGATGCAAGCAGGCAAGGAGTTCGACGTGTCTCACCTGAAACATCGCATCATCGCCGCCCTCATGTGCGTCGCACCTGTCACGGGTTCGATCGCACAGGGCGTGGAATCGCCATGGATCGTGCACGTCGGGGCGCACGTGGTCGATCCGACGTCCGGCACGGGCGATCTCGCAGGGATACGCGCCAGCACGACGCGCAACATGCGTCCTTCGGTCAGCATCGAGTACCTGATGACATCGTCATGGAGTATCGAGGCGCTTGCGGCCCTGCCGTTCCAGCATGACGTCCGCCTCGGTTGTCAGCGCGCGGCGAGCGTAAAACAGCTTCCTCCCGTGGTCGGGATCAACTATCGCTTCTTCGCCGGCCACACGGTGTCGCCTTTCCTCGGCGCTGGTATCAACTACACGCATTTCTTCAATGCGAAAGGTCACAACGCCCTGAACGGCGAACATGTGGAACTCAACGATAGCTGGGGTGTGGCCTGGCACGGCGGCGTCGATATCGCACTCGATGAGCGCTGGATGCTTACCGTCGACGCGCGCTGGATCGATATCGACTCCCACGTCAAAGTGGGCGGCACCGGTATCGGTACCGCCCACATCGATCCCTGGGTCTATGGGGTCAGCGTCGGTTATCGCTTCTGATCGCCGGCGAGGATCGCCTTGGCCGCGTCGATGCCGATGATCCAGGACCCTGCCAGCATCATGGTGTCTTTCAGCACGAGGCGTCCTGCACCGGAGAGGTAGGGGAAGCCATGCTGTGCATCACCCAGCGCGGGCACCCATGCTTCGGGAGTGGTGAAGAGGAAGGACAGGGTGACCAGGGTGGTGCCGAAGGACAGGAACGCACCCAACAAGCCGAGCTTCTTTGACAGGGGATACGACAGCACCAGCAGTGCGATCGTCCACTCGACCATGCCCAGGCCGGTGGAGAAGCCATAGGTGTTGTTCGCCGTCTGCCATTCGCGTTGCTCGGGCACCAGCTGGCCTTCGTGCGTCAGGTGCGCCTTGTATTCGTCGGGATGGTTGTAGAAGAAAGACATCACCGGGCTGTTGGCGACGAAGGGCGTGATGCTGTCGGCTTCGAAAGGAACGAATTTCAGCGCGCCGATCCAGAGGAAGACGATGGCGATGGCGATACGCATGAGGTTCGGGCCGAGGCGCTCGGTACGGACGAAGGCGCTAAGGGCATGGCGGGCAGTGGTGTTCATGGGACGAGGTTCTCCGAAGGGGGCGAAGAAAGTGTTGCTCGCCTGCCTGAGAGGATGAATACTCATATCACTCAATGAATGGCGCGAACGTCTCATGGACGCCTTGACCCGCGTACTCGAACTGGCCCAGGTGCAGGGCGCCCTCGACCTGCGATGCCAGCTGGCCGGCGGCTTCAGCCTCGATCATGTCGACGCAGAGCCCGGCGAAGCGCCGTTCCATCTGGTGCTTGGCGGAAGCGCGGCGATGGAGCTGCCGGGACACACGGTGGTTATGGAAGCGGGCGATCTGCTGGTGCTCCCCCAGGGAACACGCCACCGCGTGCACGACCTTCGCGGTCGGGACGTCACCACCGCGATCTCGCTCGATCACGCCGGTCCCTTCAGCATCAAGCGCAACACCGAGGGCAGCACCGATCTCGACCTGCTCTGTGGTCGCTTCACCTTCGCGCCGGACGCGGGACGTCTGCTTTTCAGCGCGTTGCCCGAGGTGCTGCACGTACGCCTCGGTACCGAGCACGGGTTGGGTGCCCTGTCCGGCGTCGTCACGATGTTTCGCAACGAAGTGGCGCACATGGAGCCGGGTGCCCTGGCCGTGGTGACCGCGTTGACCCAGGCACTGTTTGTTTTTGCGCTGCGTGCGCAGTTGCGTGACGGGATCATGCCGCCCTCGCTGCTCGGGTTGATGGTCGATCCACGACTCAGCCGCGCCGTGCTCGCCATGCTCCGCGAGCCGGAGCGTGAGTGGACCGTGGCGACGCTCGCCGAACAGGCGGCGATGTCCCGCGCCACGTTTGCGCGTCACTTCGAGGCGCGCGGCAACGTCGCGCCGCATGAGGTGTTGACCCTGCTGCGGATGCATCTGGCAGCAGAGCTTCTACGCCGTGGCGAGTTGACGGCCGGGGCGGTGGCGGATCGTGTTGGTTACCGATCCGAATCGGCCTTCGGCAAGGCGTTCACCCGGGTCATGGGCAGCACGCCGGCGCGTTTTCGCCGTGAGGGAAAGACCCCGACGTGACGCAAGATCCGGATGGTGGGAGCGTTCGCGCGGGCGGAACATGGCCACACCCCACCACGGAGCAACGCCATGTCTTTCCGCATCACCGGTATCGATCCGAAGCCGTTCACCTCGCTCTACGGGCTCGATGACTCGCAGCTTGCCAAGCGCGGCGTGATCCGCGTCATCGCCGCGAACGACACCGGATACCCCGAGCGGATCGAGCTACGCAACGCGCGTCGCGGCGAAGCCTTGCTCCTGCTCAATCACACGCACCAGCCTGCCGACTCCCCGTATCGCTCCAGCCACGCGATCTTTATTCGCGAAGGCGCCATGGAAGCCTGCGCCGTGAGCGACGAGGTACCCGAGGTGCTGCGCACCCGGATGCTTGCCCTGCGCGGTTTCGACGAGCGTGACCACATTGCCAGCGCGGTGCTCGTCGACGGGACGCTGCTGGACGAAGCGATCGAGCGGCTGTTCACGATGTCGTCGGTTCGTTACGCACACGTGCACTACGCGGCGTATGGCTGCTATGCCGCGCGCATCGACCGGGCCTGAACGGCATGCTTGCGGGCGGCATAACGGGATACCGTTAGCGCCGCCAGGGCAAGTGCCGTCAGCAGGAGCGAGACCAGCGGCAGGTTGGCGACGCCGCTGGTCTGCGCGATGCGACCTCCGACGAACGAACCGAAGGCGATACCAGCGAACAGACCTGACGAATTGAGCGCGAGCACGAGGCCGCGAATCTCGGGCTCCAGCTCGACCACGCGACGTTGCTGCGAGGGATAGAACACGTCCTGTGAGAGGGCCCATACGAGTAGCGGTAGCACGGGTGCCCACCAGTAAGACGGGACGACGGCCAGTGCGAGGAAGACGGGCAGCATCGTGCCCATCGCGGCATAGAGCAGTCGGTTCGCGCCGAAGCGCAACGCCAGGCGCTGCGCGAGCCAATTGCCGGCGACACCCAGGATGCCGAAGCCGAACATGATGGCCGAAGCGGTCGCCGTGTCGGCGCCGAAGCGGTCGCGGAGCAACGCTGTGATCAGCGTATAGGTGACGAAGTACGCGGAGACCTGGAAGAAGATCACCGCCAGCCCCGTTCCGGTGGCCGGGTGGGTGAGCGCGCGGAGCAACCGGCGCAGATCGAGGCGGACGCCGCGCGACTGGTCGTCCACGGTCAACCAGACCAGCAGGGCGGCGGCGCCAGCGAGCACGGCGAGGCCGCCGAAAACGACTCGCCAGCCGAAGGCCGCGGACGCCCAGATAGCGATCGGCACGGAAAGCACGCTGGCGATGGCGATGCCGCTGAACACGACGGCCAGCGCATGGCCCTGGCGTTCGGCAGGCACCAGTCCCGCACCGATCGACGAAGCCATCGGCCCCACCACGGTGGCACCGATGCCGGCCAGCACGCGCGCTGCCAGCAACCAGCCGTAGCTGGGCGCGAAAGCACACAGCACCGAGCCGAGGGCCAGGATCACCAGCCCTCCGATCAGCACGTCGCGCCGCCGCTGATGGCCGACGAAGAGTTGCGCAAGCGGTGCGCCAACCGAGAAGGTCAGGGCGAAGACAGCCACCAGCTCCGCCGCCTCGGCGACCGTCATGCCGGACCCCACCATGGAGGCCTGGGCCCCTACGACGGCCAGCGAGGCGCTGCCGAGCGCGAAGTTGCAGATGCTGAGGATGCGCAGCGCAAGGGGAGGGGAAAGACGGGCCATGACGGCTTCGCAAGAGGTAGGGAGCGCCTTATTTCGGGCCGGTAGACCTATAATCAATATTGATTCCAGACATACGAGCTATCCATTCCATGGATATGAACCGCGCCGACCTGAATCTGTTGGTCTCCCTGGACGTGCTTCTTGAGGAAGCCAACGTTACCCGGGCGGCGAGGCGCCTCAAACTCAGCCAGCCCGCCTTGTCCGCCCAGCTCGCGCGGCTTCGCGATCTGTTCGGTGATCCCTTGTTGCTCCCCGCGGAGACGGGGCGCGGGATGACGCTCACGGCCCGGGCGGTGGGACTGCGCGATCCACTGCGCGCTGCGCTGCGCGATCTCGACCGCGTGGTTACCCACGCGCCGGAGTTCGACCCTGCAGAAAGCACACGCGCCTTCCAGATCGCGATGAGCGACAACGGCGTGGCGATCCTCGGCGTCGACCTCGTCGCATGGGTGGCTTCGCATGCGGGGCCCGGTATCCGCGTGGCTTTTCGACCGGTCGATCCCGCGCGCATCGGCGCGCTGATGGAAAACGGCGACGTGGACCTGCTGATCAGCATCCAGAGCCTGATCCCGCCCGCGATGAAGGCGCGCGTGCTTCTCGAAGACCGCTATCTGATGGCGCAGCGCAGGGGGCATCCGCGCGGCACGACGGCGCCTGACCTGGATACGTATTGCGCTCTACGCCATGTGCTTGTGTCGCTCGACGGCGGTGGTTTTCATGGCTTCATGGATGACTACCTGCACCGACTCGGTCGCCAGCGCCAGGTGGCCGTGTCCGTCCCGCAGTACCACCTGATGCCGGACATCCTCGAAGCCACCGACTATGTCGGGGTCATGCCTTCGCGGCTCGTGCAACGCTTTGCCCGACGCCTGGATGCGTTTGAGCTACCCATCCCCACGCACGATATCTCCCTCTACGCGTCGTGGCACCCGCGCATGCAGGCCGACGCGGCACACCAGTGGCTGCGTGAGCTCGTGGCCACTATCGCGAAAGCCACGGTGGCCTAGCGGCCCGCCTGATCGCGCAGCTGCCAGAACAGCGCCTTGTCGAAGGGGGACCAGACGGGCACACGCACGCCACTCGCGTCCAGGCCATTGCGAGTCCACTGGTTGCACGTGACGAAGAGGCTGTAACGACCGCTGGCTTCATAGAAGGCATCGTTCGTGTCGTAGTGGTGACCGGCAATCCATACCGCCGTGCCCGTGTCGTCGACGGTGGCGCTGTGACGAACGTAGGCGACCAGACGGGCATACGCTTCGCGTGTGATGGTGAGTCGTATTGCCTTGGGGTCTCCGGTCGGTGCCGGGCCGTATTCGACGTGCATGGCGGCGCCGTCGCGCCCGGTGATCGCCTTGAGTGCCGTCGAGGCGCGGAGATCGCTCCATTGCGGAACGTCGAGGAAGAACGTGCGGTCACCCCAGCCCACGGTGACATAGGCATCGCCGTTGCTATCGTTCGCGTGCGCGTTATGCACGGGTGGAAAAAGCGTCGTCCAGTTCATCAGGGGATCCCGCACGGGCATCGCCAGGCCCGCGTGGACGCCGTTGGTGGTCAGCCACACCGTGACGCCGTCATCGGCGGGTTGCCAGTGGCGATTCACCGGAATGGCGCCGAGCACGACCGCAGCCGCCAGGTAAAGCAGCGGTGCAACGATGATCACACCGGCGATGGCCCACAGCAGGCGTCTCGCCAACGAGGGCCGCAAGATAGGGCCTGACGTGTCCTGTCGCAGCATGCCGTTCCTCTCCCAGCGTCGCGCCGGCGATAGCGGCAGCGTATAACAGGGCTTCGACGACCGCATGAGGCCCTTGCCATGCCCCCTCCCATCGCTGCGACGTTCGCTGGCGGCGAACCCTGCCCGATCTGCCAGGGTGTGGGTGAGCTGACCTACATCGACGAAGAAGTCGGCTGCCAGATTGGCGTGCCCTGCTGGGCTTGCGCGGGACCGGCCGAGGAACACCTCGGCCAGCCCGCGTCCGACACGCCCTGGCCTAACTGAGCCGACTCAGAGCTTGTAGTTCACGCCGAACATCACCGTGCGGCCATACGTGTCGTACTCCAGCGGCCGGCCGATCTGGAGATTGTTCGGCAACGCGGAAATCTGCTGGGTCTTCAGCGGCGAATTGGTCACGTTGTTCACCTGCAGGAGCACCGACAATCCGCTCCAGCGACCTTCGTTGAAGGCGTAGCCGAGCTGCAGGTCAGTCTGCTTGTCGGCCAGGATCTTCTGGTAGCCAAGCTGGTCGAACAGGGCCACCGCTTCGCCGGTGAACGACGAACGGTAGCGTTCGGCAATGCGCGCGGACCAGCCATGCTTCTCGTAGAAGAGGGCGAGGTTCGCCACCTTCCGCGACAGGCCGGGCAGGGTGGACGGACTACCCGGGATGGTCGAAACAGCGCTGACGGGCAGCGAGCTGTTGGTCAGCGAGAAGTTGCCCTGCACGCCGAACCCGTCGAGCGCATGGGTGAGCAGGTTGCCCTCGAAGACGCCCGACAGTTCCAGCCCTTGCATCCGGCCGCCCGTGCCGTTTTCCGGACGGGTAAAGGAACCGATGGTGCTGGTTGGCGTGAGGGTCGGCGTATCGTTCGTGTAGCGCGAGAAGTCGTAGTTGAGCGTGGTTTCGTTGTAGATGTAGTTCAGCAGGTTCTTGTTGAACACCGCCGCGGCGACATAGCTCGCCGTACCGAAGTATTTCTCCCACGAAAGATCCGCGCCGACCGCGATATACGGTTTCAGCTTCGGATTGCCGCCACTGCCTGCCCAGAGTACCTGGCCGGCGGCGGGGCCGTCGGTCACCAGGGCTACCCCGGCGGATGTGGCGACCTTCTCGTCGTCGATACGTCCACGCGCCATTGTCTTGGCCAGGCCAAAACGCAGGAACTGCTTGTCGGCGACTTCGGCGACCAGGTTAAGGCTGGGAAGCGCCTTGGTGTAGTTCGTCCCGTCGGAAATCTTGCCGACCAGGGCGTCGCCATTGGTCTGCAGTGCGTCGGATGACTGGATGGTGCGCACCACCTGCACACCCATGTTTCCACGCAGCGGCACGTCGCCCAGCATCGTATCGATGTTGAACTTCAGGTACACGACAGGCACCTTTTCGCGAACGGTGTAGTTGCGGCTCCAGTCGCCCTGTGTGTTCCGGTCGGTTTCGTAGTACTGGTTGTCCAGCGCCCTCAGGACGTTGTAATTCACGATCCCCGGAATGCCGCCGAAGCCGAGATCGGTGATACCACGCAGTGAGGCCGGATCGATCGGTGCAGCAAAGCCGGGCAGGTAGTCGGCCGACGTTGAGCCATTGCCGTTGAGCCAGGCGAAGAGTACGTCGGCCTGCTTGGTCTTCTCGCGGTCGGAGTAGTTCACGCCGAAGTTGAAGTCGCTGAAAATCCAGCCAACCGGATGACTGATCTCCAGGCGAAACGCCTTGATCGTATCCTTCTGCTTGTCGTATTCCTCGCGCCCGTCGTAACCGTAGTTGTTCGGGTCGGTGAAGTTCACTGCCGAGGTGTCTGACCAGTCCGTGCCCGGCGAGAAGTCGGGAAAACCCTCATCGCGCCTTGTCTGGAAGTCCGTCGACGAGGTCGCCTGGCCCGGCAGGCCGGCGAACAGGTAGGCGTCATGCAGATGCTTCTTCGCGCTCGAGTAAGAGAGATCGGCCGTGGCGTTCCAGCCGTTGCCGAAGTCGTACTGGTTGTTCCAGCCGACCGAGAACAGCTTGTCGCGCTCCTTGGTGTACTCGTTCTGCAGGACGGTCTTCAGGCCGTCGATATGGCCCGAGGTGACGATCGGATACGGCTGCGCCGGCGTGGTGCCGACGTTCGCATAGGCGACGTTGTCGTAAGGGCTGCTCGACCATTGCGCGCCGTTGAGGTAGGTCTTCTGGTCGAAAGTCGAGTAATAGAGATCGAGGGTGGAGTGGTAGTGATCGTCCGGGGCCCATTCGAGCACCGTCATCAGGCCGTTGCGCAGCTGGTTCTCGGACTTCGCACGCAACTGTGCACCCTCCTGGGAGAGCACGTCGTCAGGCAGACCCGGGGTGTGTGCGGCACCCCACTGGCCCTCGGCGCCGTTGGGTCCGTTGTTGTTACTCCACCACCAGGCCTGGTACTGCTTTTCCTGGATCGGCGAATCGAGCTGGGCGAAACCGACCGCCAGGCCGAGGGTGTGATCGAAATACTGGTCGATATACGAGAAGCTGGCGCGGTGACCGGCGTCGCCGACACCGCTGCCGTGATTGAGGCTGCCGTTGGTCGTGCTCTCGCCGCGCAGGTTGGCGGCGAAGGCGCGATTCGGCAGGTCGAGCGGCTTGATCGTGTGCAGGTCCACCGTGCCGGATAGACCCTGGCCAATGAGGCTCGCGTCCGGCGTCTTGTAGACCACGGCGCCGCTGATCAGCTCGGAGGGGTACTGGTCGTAGTCCACACCGCGGTTCTCGCCGATGGTGGCTTGCTCGCGCCCGTTCAGCAGGGTGCCCGCGAAGTCGGGAGAGGTACCACGGATCGAGATCTGGTTGGCCCGGCCATCGACGCGTTGCGTCGCCAGGCCGGACAGGCGGGCGAGACTCTCCGCGATACTGCTGTCCGGCAGCTTGCCGATATCCTCGGCGGAGATCGCCTCGATGATGTTGTCCGAATTCAGTTTCGCCTTGATCGCGCTCTGGATGCTGCCCTGGATGCCGGTGACGACGATCGCGTCCAGATTGCTCGCCGCGTCCGGATTGGCTGCGCGCTGGTCCTTCTTTTTCTCGGTTTTTGCCGGTTTTGTGGACGGCGTCTCACTTTTCGGGGCGGCCGGCGACGTTGCCTGTTCCTGGGCAAACGCATCGGTCACCGAAAACACAAGGAGAGCGGCGGTGCAGGCAAGGGCCAGGGGACGGAGGCGAAGAGCGGACACGGCAATACACGGCGTCATGCGTCGATGATTCATCGAGATCCCTGCGTTGAATGAGTAAGCGACGCGCCCCCTGACGCACCGGCGGCGAGGATGATTCAACCGACACGAATCTGTCATCCTGCGTCGCAACAACCTGCGTCCCGGAGAAACCCATGTGGCAAGAGTTGACCCAGACCGTGTTGCTGATCGTGGCGAGCCTCTTCCCGATCGTGAACCCGCCTGCGTCCGCCTTCATGGCGATCAGCATCGTGCCGCATGCCACGGACGCCGAGCGTGCGGACATGGCTCGCCGTGTCGCCGTGAACAGCTTCGCCCTGTTGCTCGCCTCGTTGCTGGTCGGTGCTTACGTGCTGGAGTTCTTCGGTATCTCGATTCCGGTGCTGCGCGTGGCCGGCGGCCTCGTCGTGGCGATGGCTGGATGGCGGCTGCTGGACTCTCCGGACGATGTCGAGGAGGAGCAGGACAACGAGGCCGCGGCGGTGGACCACCACCATGGCCGGCGCGATCCCAGCTTTTACCCGCTGACGCTACCGCTGACGGTCGGCCCGGGTTCGATCGCCGTGGCTATCGCATTGGGCACGGGGTCGCCGCGACAGGGGCCTACCCTGATCCACTTCGCCGCCGTGGGCATCGCGCTGGTGATCATCAGCGCGAGCATTTACCTGTGCATGCGTTTCGCCGAGCGGATCGAGCGTGGCCTCGGCACGGCGGGAACGCAGGTGGTGATGCGCCTGTTCGCGTTCTTCATCTTCTGCATCGGCCTGCAGATTCTCTGGCTTGGCCTGTCGGAGCTGATCGGGATGGTGTCCAACGCGCCCGGTGTCACTCATCCGGCGACCTGAATTTCCCCACATGTTTTGATTCACCGTTGCGCTCGCGGCGCCAGGCGCAGGGCGTGGCGCCGGTGAGTTTCTTGAAGATGGTGGTGAAGTGCGCCTGCGTGCGAAAGCCCGCGTCGCCGGCCACTTCGACGACGGATCGCCCAGACGACGTGAGCAGGACTTTCGCGTGTTCGATGCGCGCCCGCAGGATGTAGTGATGCGGCCGCTGGCCGGTGGCGAGGCGAAAACGCGCGGCGAAGTGCATGGGTGAAAGGCCCGCCGCAGCCGCGACGGCGGCCAGGCTGATCGGGTCCCCCAGGTGTTGATGAATATACGTATCGACACGCCGCATGCGCCATCTCGGCATGGCGAGTTTCACCGGGTCGAGCGAGGTCGTCGCCGGCGAACCGGCAAGCTGGAACAGGCGGCTGAGGACGGGGATGGCGAAGTGCCCTGCCGTGTCCAGCAAGCACGGCCCCGAGCTGACGGTGAGCAGGGCCATTGCCAGCTGTTCGATCACGCTGTCGTGGTAGATGCCGCCGAACAAGCCAGCGTCGAGCAACGCCGCGCAACCCATATGGGAGGCAGCATCGCGGACGAACGGCCCTGGCAGGTACCATTGAAGGGTGTCGCACGCTCCCTCGCTTGTCATCGACAGCGCATCGCCGGGAAGGCTGACATGCACCGCGCCCGCAGCCAGGGCACCGTCAACGATCGTTCGGCCGTTGGCATCGAGCCGGATCATGGCTGCGCTCAAAAAGACACGCACGACGTAGACGTCCGGCGGCGTGATGCCCGCCAGCTGTGCCGACGCTCGTCGCTCGATCCAGCGGGTCGCCATGACGTGTGGCGCGACTCGGGCCGGTCCTGACGGCACTAGCCAGATCGTTTCCAGGGGGACGAGGGCAGGGCCATCCCGTTCGCCCGCGGATGCATATGAGGTCTCGTCCAGGCGCACGTGAGCGTCTCCCCGATGGCTGAGATAGACGCTACGCCTGTGCTGCCGCCCGGTAAGCCGAAGAACTACTTAGGACGAATGGAGAGCACCGGGGCGGACGGTGGGGCGGTCGCGTCGTTCGAATCGGAAAAGTGGCCTGCGTATCCGAAAGACCGCTTGCGCAGGGAACGACACCATGAGCATCGAAGGGGAGTCGACGCATCGTGCGCCGGCACCGCCCGGACATGGGGAGTTCCACGATGAAAAAGTCGATTCTGATCGGCGCCGTCGTTGGCGCGGCGCTGGCTTTCGGCTGTGCCACGCAAGCCCAGCAGGGGCCGACTGTCGACATCGGCAACCGGCACGGCAACCTTCGCCAGGCCCAGGAAAATATCATTCAGGCGTGGCATCTGGTGAGCGAAGCGCAGGAGATGAACGATTCTCGCCTGGGCGGCCACGCAGCGAACGCCAAGCGTCTGCTCGAGCAGGCCAACGAGGAGTTGCGCCTTGCCGCGGATGTCGCCAACGAGAACGGGCGCCACTGAGCGTATGAAACGACGCTGGTCCGTGCGTGCGACGACGCTGGTCCTGCTGGCAAGTCTGGCCGGCACGGCGCTGGCCGATCCGCCTTCGGATGACCTGCGTCCGCCACGTGAGTACACCTACGACGCGAACGGGGTGACCACGGTTACCCTGGTGGCCGCGAAGTCGAAGATCCTTGTCGGCAATACGCCCTATACGTCGTTAGTGTTCAACGACGACTACGACGCGCCGCTTATCCGTACGCGTCCGGGTGGAACGATCAAGCTCACCCTCGATAACCGCATGGATGAGCTGACCAACCTGCATTTCCATGGGATGCAGGTCTCGCCGCTCGACGACGGTGACAGCATCTTCCGGACCACCGCTCCGCACGAAAAGGGCCAGTACGTGTTGCATCTACCCGACGACCATTCGCCGGGACCCTACTGGTATCACAGCCATTTCCACGACGGCGCGGAGCACCAGGTGTCCGGCGGCCTGGCGGGCCCGATTCTGGTCGACGGCATCAAGGACCAGTTCCCGGAGCTGAAGAATGTGCGGGAGCGCGCACTGGTGCTGCGCAACTTCCAGAAGACTTCCACGGGACAACTGGCCAGCGAGATCGTGACCGGCGCGCCTTCCATCCGCACGATCAACGGGCAGTTCCAGCCGACCATCCGGATCCATCCGGGCGAAACCCAGCTCTGGCATCTGTTCAATATCGCTGCGAACCAGTACTTCCGCATCCGTATCGACGGCGTCCACATGCAGCTGCTCTCCCAGGACGCGGACACCGTGGTCAAGCAGGTCGGTGTCGACGAGATGCTTATCGGGCCCTCAGCGCGCGTGAGCATCCTGGTCACCGGTCCCGCCCCGGGTTCCTATCCGCTTGCGTTGGGTTCGGCAAATACCGGCCCGGCCGGCGATACCTATGCCGGAGCGTTGCTCGGGATGCTCGTCTCGTCGGGTGAACCGATGAAGACGGTAGCAATCACCAGTCCATATCCGGCCGTGTCGGACCTTCGCAAGGTGACGCCGGCCAATCGCCGCCGCTTCGTTTTCCAGGACTCCGACTCCGATCCCAATGCCTTCTTCATCAACGGTCGTCAGTTCGACATCGGTCGCGTCGACACCACCGTAAAGCTCGGTGACGTGGAAGAGTGGACCCTGGTCAACCCGAGCCAGGAGCTTCACCAGTTTCATATCCACCAGCTCGACTTCCAGGTGACGAAGATCAACGGCAAGGACATTGACTTCATCGGTTATCGCGACAACGTGTTCATTCCCGCCCTGGGTTCCACCACGGTGCTGATCCCGTTCACCGATCCGGTCATCCTCGGCAAGTTCGTCTATCACTGCCACATCATGGAGCACGAAGACGGCGGGATGATGCAGGTGATCCAGGTGGTCCGTCCGGCCGAGTACGACGAGGCAGTGAAACTCGAACCCCTGGGCGGCATATACGGCGCCAACCAGATGTGTACGTACCTGCGCAATACGGGTGGCAACCCGCTGAGGCTGCCTTCGAACGCTAGTCGCCCACTTGGTGCGACCCCGGAAAAGCAGCCATGAGGAGGCGCATCGACTACGTCGGCGTTGGCGTCGGGCTTGCGCTTGGCCTCTCCCTTGCCGGGCAGGCCCAGGCAAGCAACGGCCGCTACCCCGGCCTCGGCATGGATTACAGCACGGCCATCCAGTACGACTTCAGTGGCCTGGACGTTCCTCACCAGCCGCATACGGTGACGACGAACGGTTACTTCGACATCACCACCGCGGTGCACTTCCGCCTGACCACCATCGACGAGATATGGGTGGGTAGTGAGGTCAGTCCCGTGACCGACACGCGTCCTGGTGAGCGGCGTTGGCTCGGTGGCACCGGCCTCAATATCACTGACGTGAACTGGTACCACCAGGGCTATGTGTCGTCGTTCCGCCTGGGCAAGTACGACGTGCCGTTCGGTCGCGCGCAGAACGCCGCACCCGGCTTGTATACGTCGGATTTCGTTGCGCCCTATGCCCTGGGTGGCATGAATGGCGGTACCTATGAATATCGGTTCTACCCGGACAACTGGGGCACCATCGCTCCCAGCCTGAGCGTGTATGCCGCCGACACCTCGGTGCTCAGCCGATCTTTCCTGCGTCCGTCGCAGCAGGCGCGACGCGCCGATGGTGGCGCGACCAACACGGGCAAGCTCAATAATGCGGCTGCCGTGGTCAACTGGCGCGCCCCGGCCGCCATTCCCTACCTCGAGGTGCAGGTGGGTTACATGAGCAACCACAAGGGCGATGTGTCTGCCGCATCACCCACGGCCGCCAACGAGCAGATGCGTGCGGCCTCGGTCCGCTACATGATTCCCTTCGTGCCCACGACCGACCTCGGCCCGACGCTCGCCGGTCGCTATCTCGACCTCGTGCCCTTCGTCGAGTACGTGAAGGTGCACAACGAAAATGGCGTGCCCGGCTTCGATACCGAATACCTGACTACTTCCCTCACGTTCGATGCCGGGCGTTTTGCCTACGGGCTTACGCACACCAACAAGCAGATCTCGCCGACTGGGGCGTCGCGGTACAACGAGTACCTCACCGAAGCGAGCATGGTGTATCACGTCACCGGCCTCGTCGATCTGGCGCTGTCGGGTGGCCGCTCGCGCCAGGGCGGACAGACGTCCGGGTTGCTCGGCGTTTCGATCACGCTAAACGGATCCTTCTGATGCGGTGGCTGTTTGTCATGCTCGTGGCCTTGTCCCTGTCGCCGCCCACGGCCTCGGCAGCAGGTCCGGCCGGGAGCGCATCAGGAGCGACGACGGTGGGCGGCCCGTTTCAGTTGACCAACCAGGATGGTCACGCCGTGACTCAAGCGTCGTTCGAAGGGCGCCCGCTACTTCTCTACTTTGGCTACACCTCATGCCCCGACGTCTGCCCCGTGGACCTTGCGAAGATCGTGAAGATCGCCGACGCGGTGCGGCAGGCCAGTGGCAAGGATGTCACGCCCGTTTTTGTCACGATCGACCCGGAACGCGATACGCCTTCGCGGTTGCAGGCTTATGTGCGGGCCTTCGGGGAGAACGTCGTTGGCCTGACCGGGACGACGAAACAGATCGACGTCATCACGGATGAGTACCACGTGTATTTCAAGAAAGTGCCGGTGGATGGCGGCGGCTATCTGATGGACCACTCGACCGTGCTGTTTCTGGTCGGTCCAGATGGTGCTTACCTCGACCACTACGGGCGCAAGTTGCCTGACGAGGATGTGATCAGGCGGGTTGTCAGTACGCTGGCGGCGTCTGATAAAGCATCGCCGATGAATCGGCTCCCACAGTGAAGCATCGCCGCTGAAGCGGCTCCCACAGAAAGCCTGTCGCTCTGTGTGGGAGCCGCTTCAGCGGCGATGCTCTAGCCACTCAGTCCCAGAAAGCCTGCACGATCCTGTCGTTCGGCCCCAGGATCAACGTCAACCGGTTCGGGTCGGTGTCCAGCTTGCGGATGCCGTCGTTCTCGCGAAGCACTCGCGTACTCGTGGGAAGGTCTTCCTCGCGCACGGCGTCTTTGCCACCGCCCGCGCCGCCCTTGGGCACATACGTCTTGCCGACACAACCCGAACAATCGACCTCGCGCCCCTGAACCTCTGCGTAGCCGGGAAGCTGGGTGAGCTTGACAGTGTTAGTGGCGCTACGCACACGGATCCCCTTGTAGGGGTGCCCGGGCTCGATCACGAAGATGGCTTCCATGGGGCCGAACTTCGTTGCGGTGGACACGTCATCCGGCGCGCGAGCGACGAACAGCAGGTCCAGCATCCCATCGGCCGACGGCCCACGCGAGATGGCGACGAGTTGCGGATCGCTCCAGTTTTCCGTGCTGCTGAGGCCACGCACCCGGACGATATCGAGCTCAGGTGCGTGGGTGCTGCGCATCAGTTCCACGCTGCTGATCTTGAGGATCGGCACGGCTTCCTCATCGCCCGCGTCCTGCTCGCTGGCCGGCTGGTCCGCGGTCGAGCCGGGCGTGTCCTGCACGGTGGCACCCCTCGTGGCCGACCTGCTCTGGCCGACAGCCAGGCCGTGCGGTGCCAGCCAGAGGCAGCCCGCGGCAAGGATGAAAACGAGCTGAGTCTTTGCATTCATGACGCGCTCCTTACCAGCATGTCGTCGTCGAGAACTGTCTCGAGCCGGTCGAGCGCCTCGAGGATCAGGTCGGTGGGCACCTTCTGGACCAGGTCGCAGAACGAAGTCCGGGTGGTGGCGAAGCTGCCGTTCTCGGTCAGCTTGTTGATCGGCGATCCGCCGCCGCAAACAGAGAAATAGGCGCACTCCGCCTTGCACGCGGCGACACCAGCGGAAATGTCGCGAAGCATGGCGTGCATGACGTCGCTGCGTCGCATGGTTTCGAGTGAATCGGTGTGAATGTTGCCGACGATGAAGTCACCGTAGTCAGCGTTCTTCAGCCCGAGCAGCTCGGGCGAGAAGCTGGAGACATTGCCGTGACAGTCCACATTCATCATGCCGAAGGGCTGCACTTGCGAGTTCTCAGCGGACGCATCGTCCGGCCGGAGGATGCGCGTGAGCATGCCGTCGATTTCACGCAGGAAGCGGATGCCGGCCGTTTCGCGCGACTTCCGCCAGAAGCTGCTGAGGAACTGGCGAAAACATACCTCGACGCCTTCCTCGGCGAAGAGTTCGGAGACGTGATCGCCTTCGGATTCCTCGACATTGAAACAGACGTCTGTGATGCCGTGCTCGCGATAGAAGGCGAGCATGTCATCCGGCGCCTGCAAGCTACGCTTAGACAGCACGGAAATCACGTGGAAGGGAATCTTCTCGTCGATCAGGCAGCGAATGCCCGCGACGGTCTTGTCGAAGGTGCCGCGCCCGCGCCGGTCTATCCGATTGGCATCGTGCATCTCCCGCGGCCCATCGATGCTCACGCCGATGCCGACCTCCCAGCGACGGAAGAGGGCGCACCACGCGGCGTCGATCAACATGCCGTTGGTCTGGATGGCATGACGCACTTCAACGCCGTGCGGAGTCAGCGAGGCGATGAGGGAGAAGGCCTCTTCGTAGTACGCCACGGGCATGACCAGCGGCTCGCCGGCGTGCCAGATCACGGTGAGGAAAGGATGGGACCAGCCCGAGGCGAAAACGGCGGTAAATACCGCGCGCACCGTATTGAGCGACATCTTCGCGGTGTCGCTGCGGCTGGGCAGGTAGCAGTAGCGGCACGCGATATTGCAGAAGGGCGTGGGCTGCAGCACGACCGTGTCGATGCACGGTGTTGCCTCGACAGGGGCCTCCTCACGGGCAACGTCCGCGCGCACGATGGCCGGGCTCACCAGTTGTGCCAGAAGTTATGCCAGCCACCATTGCCCCAGTTGTGCCAGCCATTACCCCAGTTATGCCACCCGTTGCCCCAGTTCCTCCAACCGCCGTTCCGCCATCCACCGTTGCGCCAGCCGAATCCGCCAAAGTTAACCCACGCCATGAGGGGATATACCGTGCCGCGGGCGGCCCCACTGTCGGTGGTTTCGCTGGCAACACTTTCGCGAATGGCAGCCAGTCGGTCGGCCACGTTGAGCGTTACCTCCGCCGGGTCGGTCGATGCATGCCGGGCGGGCAGGACGGTCGCCTGGGCCGAGCCGAGCAGGGTGGAGGCCCCGAGGATGCCAGCGGGAAGCAGCAGGGCAAGGGCTCGGCGGGTACGGTTCCTGTCGGACATGGTGAGCTCCACGGCGGAAGGGACGAACGTCGATCAACGTTAAGCCTGCCGCCACGCGCAGGGCATGCGTAGATCTACGTAAATCTCTTGGCTGAAGCCTTGTATATAACTGCATAGTCAGATATAGTTGTGGTCAGGTAGCTGGCACGGGCACGTCGGCGCACCGGACGGACCGCCGTCTCCCGCAAGTTGTTGCGGGCAGACGATCGCGGTCTTCTTTTTACCCTCATATCTGATATGTCAGATATCTAGAAGCTGGACGTCCCCATGTCGTCGCCATCGGCAGCTCCTCTCCCCGCGCCGCTCACCGGCGCGCGCTTCGTCCTGGGCGCGGTGGCCGTGGCGCTCGCCACGTTCATGAACGTGCTCGATTCCTCCATCGCCAATGTCGCCATCCCCACGTTATCCGGCAACCTCGGTGTGTCGGTGGACGAGGGCACCTGGGTGATAACCCTGTTCGCTGCCGCCAACGCTGTGTCGATTCCGTTGACGGGCTGGCTTACCCAACGGGTGGGACAGGTGAAGCTGTTCGTGGTCGCGATCCTGGCGTTTACCTTTTCGTCGTGGCTGTGTGGCATCGCCCCGACATTGCCGGTGCTGCTGGCAGCACGCATCCTGCAGGGCGTGGCAGCGGGACCTCTGGTACCGCTTTCGCAGGCGTTGCTGTTGAACACCTTCCCGAAGGAAAAGGGCGGCTCGGCGCTTTCGTTGTGGGCGATGACCGCCACGGTCGGCCCGATCGCAGGGCCTGCACTTGGCGGATGGATCACGGACAGCTACAGCTGGTCGTGGATCTTCTACATCAACATCCCGGTAGGCCTGTTCGCCGCCGGTGTGGTCTGGACGATCTACCGCGACCGTGAAACGCCGACCAAGCGCGTGCCGATCGATGTCATGGGACTGCTGTCGCTGATCGCCTGGGTGGCCTCGCTGCAGATCATGCTGGACAAGGGCAAGGACCTGGACTGGTTCAATTCGCCGCTGATCTGCGCGCTCGGTATCTTCGCCCTGGTCAGCTTCGCGTTCTTCATCATCTGGGAGCTCACCGAAGAGCGGCCGATCGTCAACCTGCGCCTTTTCGCGGGGCGTAATTTCCTCGGGGGGACCATCGCCATCTCCGTGGCGTACGGTGTGTTCTTCGCGAATCTCGTGGTCCTGCCGCAGTGGATCCAGGGCTACCTCGGTTACCGATCGGTCGATGCCGGGCTCGTGACCGCGCCGCTTGGCATCTTCGCGATTATCCTGGCCCCGGCCATGGGCCGGATCATGGGCAAGACGGATGCACGGGTGCTGGCAACGCTCGCTTTCATCGGCTTCGCCATCGTGTTCTTCATGCGCTCGCTGTACACCACCGATGTCGACAGCCTGACCCTGGTCCTGCCGACGCTGTTGCAAGGCATCCCCACCGCGCTGTTCTTCGTACCGCTCACGGCGATCATTCTGTCCGGCCTGCGCCCGGACCAGGTACCGGCGGCGGCCGGCCTGTCGAACTTCGTGCGCGTCTTCGCCGGTGCGGTGGGTACCTCCCTGGTCGCCACCGGCTGGAGCGACCGCACCATCCTCCATCACTCGCAACTGACCGAGCGCGCCACGATTTACGATCCGGGTTTCCTCGGGACGATCGCCTCGCTGCGCGACACGCTGCATGTGGATACGAACGCCGCCATGGCGTTCTTCGAGCGTAGCCTCACGGCGCAGGCGACCATGCTTGGTCTCAACGACATCTTCTGGCTCTCCAGCATCACCTTCATCGTGATCATCCCGCTGATCTGGGTGGCCCGGTCGACCAAGGGCAGTGGCGGGGCGGCGGCTGCGGCAGCGGGCCATTGATGGGCCATAATCCGCCCATGGACCATTACACGCGCAAGAACTTCGTCCACACCCAGAGCATCGGCTTCATGCTGGCCCGGGCCCGGAACGTGCTCGCGTCCGAGATCGACGCGGCCCTCAGGGACCTGGACATCAGCAGCCAGCAGATGGGCATCATCATTTCGCTGAGCACGAACATGGCGAGCACGCCGTTCGAGCTGTCGAAGCTGCTGGGCATCGACACGGGCCTCATGACCCGGATGCTCGACAAGCTCGAGGAGAAGGGATTGCTCGAGCGCTCCCGCGACGACAAGGACCGCCGCGTGGTCAACCTCACCCTGACCCGCGCAGGCACCCGCGTCGCCGATGCCATCCCGGAGATCGTCCCACCCGTGATCAACACCCACCTGAAGTCATTCACCCGCGCCGAGTTCGACGAACTCAAACGGCTGCTAGGTAAATTTCTCGGCGAGTAACCAATCGGGGATAATGCAGAGATGACTGCGGATCTGTTCGCCGATACTCCCGCTACCGAGCGACGCAACGAGCTGTTGGGCCCGGGCGCGATGGTGCTTCGCGCCTTCGGGCTGGAGCAGGGGGCGGCGCTGGTCGACGCGATTCATGCGATAGCCGCCGTGTCGCCATTCCGGCATCTGGTCACGCCTGGCGGCCACACCATGAGCGTGGCGATGACCAATTGCGGCAGCGTGGGGTGGGTCAGCGACAGGCGTGGGTACCGGTATGACGCCATCGACCCCGAGACGGGGCAACCGTGGCCGGCCATGCCCGACCTGTTCATGCGGCTGGCGGCGGAAGCAGCGGCTGAGGCCGGGTTCGCGGGCTTCGTGCCGGATGCGTGCCTGGTCAATCGGTATGTCACCGGCTCGCGCCTCACCATGCATCAGGATCGGAACGAGAGGCGCGATTCCGAGCCCATCGTTTCCGTATCGCTCGGCGTGCCGGCCATGTTCCAGTTTGGTGGCCAGGGCAAGGGCGTCCGGCCGCTGAACATCCCATTGGTCCATGGCGATATCGTCGTCTGGGGCGGCCCTTCACGCATGAATTACCACGGCGTGCTGCCACTGAAGGCCTCGCATCATCCGCTCACGGGCATGGACCGGCTCAACCTGACCTTTCGCACGGCGCGGTAGCGGAAGGCGTATGCTGCCAAGGCGCCCCGAGTCACGGGGCCCTCTGCGCTGATTCACGAATCGAGTCCACCACCCCCGAGGGGCAGGATATAGAGCTGTTCAGGCGCGCACGTCCTCATGACGCTCCGGGTACGGAGCGTGAGCCCGCACTGCGGGCCGAACTTTTCAACGCAGACCAAATGGAAGCCCACGGGCTGGTGCTTGCGAGGCGCCATCAGGTAGCCACGCGGCGATCGGCCGAATGGCTGCTACCCAGGCTTGCCGACAATGAACGCGTCATCCTGGATGTCTGCCGCGCGCTGATGGCGGCCGGACGGCGCGGCGCGGGCACCACGCCGGCGGGGGAATGGTTGCTCGACAACCTCTACCTCATCGAAGAACACATCCGCATCGCCAACAAGGACTTTCCTAAAGGCTACAGCCGCGAGCTGGTGCAGCTGGAAGATGGTCCGTCGCGCGGGCTGCCACGCGTCTACGACATCGCGCTGGAAGTCATTTCGCATGGCGATGGTCGCATCGACGCAGCGGGCCTCGCCCGTTTCCTGCAGTCTTACCAGTCCGTGGTGCCGCTGAAGCTCGGCGAGCTGTGGGCCATTCCGATCATGCTGCGCCTCGCGCTGATCGAGAATCTCCGGCGCATCGCCGCACGCGTGATGCTCGACAAGGCGCGGCGGCGTCGCGCGACGCGCTGGGCCGACGCCATGACACACATGGCGGCGGACGATCCGAAGAACGTGGTCCTTGTCGTGGCCGACATGGCGCGATCGTCGCCCGTGATGAGCGCCCCCTTCGTCGCTGAACTGGTTCGCCGGTTGCAAGGGCAGGGCCCCGCACTGGCCATGCCGCTGGGCTGGATCGAGCAGCGCCTCGCCGAGTCTGGCAGGAGCATCGACTACCTCGTGCAGATGGAGTCGCAGCAACAGGCCGCGCAGCAGGTGTCGGTCGGCAACAGCATCGGCAGCCTCCGTGCGCTGGTCACCGTCGACTGGCGCGATTTCGTCGAGCACGCCAGCCTCGTCGAAGCTTGCCTGCGTGAGGACCCCGCGGGTATCTACGCGGCGATGGATTTCGCTAGCCGCGATCGCTATCGCCACGTCGTGGAGCGTCTGGCACGTGCAGGGCACATGGGCGAAGTCGCCACGGCGCGCGCCGCCCTGACGGCGAGTTGCCCCGATCCGGGACAACGTCGGGACGGCGCGATCACGCACGTGGGTTATCACCTTGTCGGTCCGGGCCTTGCCGCGCTCGAACGGCGTCTCGGCACGCGACCCTCGTTCGCCGCACGCTGCCGCCGTGTTTTCGACCGTGCGCCGTTCGGCTTCTCGTTCACGGCATTTCTCGTGGCGCTCGCCGGACTGACGATCGGCCTCGTCGAAAGCGCTTCACCGTCGTCGTTCCCGGGATGGGTGCTTGCGCTGCTGTCGTTCGGTGCACTCATCGTGGCCAGCCAGCTCACGCTCAGCCTGCTGAATCTGGCAGCGGTGCTGGTGACCACCCCCGACCATCTGCCGCGCATGGACTATGCCGAGGGGATTCCCACCGCGGCCCGGACCATGGTCGCCGTGCCCACCCTGCTCGGTAGCACCGGCGATGTCGACGACGTGGCCGAAGCGCTTGAAGTCCGCTTCCTGGCCAATCGCGACGGCGCGCTGCACTTCGCCCTGCTCACCGACTTCATGGATGCGGACGCAGCCTCGATGCCGGGGGATGGCGCCATCCTCGAGCGCGCCAGTGAGCGCGTGGCGGCGTTGAACGCGAGATACCCCTCGGCCGAGGTCGACCGCTTCTACCTGTTCCATCGCCCCCGCGAATGGAGCGAAACCGAACAGCGCTGGATCGGCGCGGACCGCAAGCGCGGCAAGCTCGCCGCCATGAATGCCTTGCTTCGTGGCGAGGGCGCGGATCGCTTCCTGCTGATCGTTGGCCGGATCGAAAACCTGCCGCCGGTGCGATACGTCATCACGCTGGACACCGACACCCAGCTGCCGCGCGATACGGCGCACCTGCTCATCGCAGCGATGGATCATCCGTTGAACCGCCCCGTGTTCGACGAAACGCGCGGTGTGGTCGTGGCCGGGTACGGGATCATGCAGCCGCGCGTCGGTATCGGCCTTCCCGCGCAGGCACGCTCGGCATACGCGCGTCTCTATGGGGCGGACGCCGGCATCGATCCCTATACGCGCGCCGTCTCGGACGTGTACCAGGACCTCTTCCACGAAGGCTCGTTCATCGGCAAGGGCATCTACGATGTCGACGCCTTCGAGCATGCGTTGGCGGGACGTCTCCGCGACGAACGCGTGCTCAGTCATGACCTGATCGAAGGCTGCTTCTCACGCACGGCGCTGCTCAGCGACGTGTTGGTCTTCGAGGAAAACCCCGAACGTTACGTCGACGACAGCATCCGTCGTCATCGCTGGATGCGTGGCGACTGGCAGCTTCTGCCGTGGCTCATGCCCACGGTGCCGACACGCGATGGCTGGCGGCGCAACGATCTCAGTCACCTGTCGCGCTGGAAGATCTTCGACAACCTGCGCCGCAGCGTCGGTGCACCGGCGGCGCTTGCCCTGTTGGTCGCTGGCTGGTTGTGGATCACGCCCGTGCTGACCTGGACGCTGGCCGTCCTGTCGATGGCTTTCGTGCCCGTGCTGCTGCAGGCGTTGATGGAAGCGTCGCGCAAGCCGCGCGACATCGGTTGGCGGCAGCATGCGCAGGCTTCACTTGTCGCGACAGGGCAGCATGGCTTGCGCCTGGTGCTGTCCATGGCGTGGCTGCCGCACGAAGCCTGGGTGAGTGTCGATGCCGTCGTCCGCTCGCTGTGGCGGATCGTGGTCAGTCACCGGCACTTGCTGCAGTGGCGTTCTTCCAGTGAGGTGGAGCGCAGCGGGCGCGGTTCGCACAACGTACCGTGGCGTGCCTTGTGGGCCGGACCAGCGGTCGCCGTCGTGCTTGGTGTTTCGCTCGCTGTCGAGCGTCCCATGGTGCTCGCTATCGCGGCGCCCGTCTTGCTGCTGTGGTTCTTCTCGCCGGTGTTCGCCTGGTGGGTGAGCCGGCCCGACGTCAGTCACGTGTATGCGCCCAGCGCGGCGGACCGCGGGTTCCTTCGCCTGCTCGCCCGACGCACCTGGGCTTTCTTTGAGGCCCACGTCGGTCCCGACGATCACTGGCTGCCGCCCGACAACGTGCAGATGACGCCCGATACCAGGGTCGCCCGGCGCACGTCGCCCACCAACATGGGCCTGGGCCTGCTTGCGAACCTCGCCGCCTACGACCTTGGCTATCTCGCCATCGGCAGCGTCATCACGCGCACGGCGGCGACGCTGGACACGATGCACGCGCTGGAGCGTTACCGGGGTCACTTCTACAATTGGTACGACACTGAAGCGCTCGTGCCGCTGCGTCCGCTCTATGTGTCCAGCGTGGACAGCGGCAATCTTGCCGGCCATCTGCTGACGCTGCAGCGTGGGCTTCTTGCCCTGGCACACGAGCCGGTGTTCCGCGCCGTGATGATCGACGGACTGCGCGACACGCTCGGCGTTCTCCTGCAGCACGTGGATGACGTGCACCGAACGGACCTGCTTGCCTGGTCGGACGAACTGCTGGAAACGACGGGTTCGCCGCCGCTGTCTCTGGATGCGGTGCTCGCTTTTGCGCAGAGCCAGGTCGATCGCCTGGCCCTGCTGGATGCCGCACTCCGGTACGAGCCCTCGGACGAAGCCGTGTTCTGGCTCTCCCGCCTGACTGCCCAGTGCACCGACCTGCTGGCCGAGGCCGGGCAGTGGCATGGTGGGGAAGCGCAGGTGGACGGTATTCCGACGTGGTGGCAGCTCGCTCATGGCGGAGCATCGAATGCTGCGCAACGCTCCGCGGCGCTCGCGCGCATCGAGGCGCTGGGCGACATCGCCGCGCTGGCTGGCGAGCTGGCAATCATGGATCACGCCTTCCTCTATGACGACAACCGTCGACTGATGTCGATCGGCTACGACATCGAGCGCCGTACCCTCGATGCGTCGTTCTACGATCTGCTCGCCTCCGAGGCGCGGCTCACGACCTTCGTTGCCATCGCCGAAGGCCAGATACCGCAAGAAAGCTGGTTCTCGCTCGGCCGCCTGCTCACGACAACGGGTGGTTCACCCGTCCTGCTCTCGTGGACGGGCTCGATGTTCGAATACCTCATGCCCATGCTGGTGATGCCGACCTACGAAGGCAGCCTGCTCGACCAGACCTGCCGGGCGGCCGTGGCGCGGCAGATCGAATACGGCAAGCAGCGCAACCTGCCGTGGGGCGTATCCGAGTCCGGTTACAACGCCGTCGATGCTCACCTGACGTATCAGTACCGTGCCTTCGGTGTGCCGGGTCTTGGCTTGAAGCGCGGCCTCGGCGACGATCTCGTCGTCGCACCGTATGCCAGCGTGCTCGCACTGATGGTCGCGCCCGCAGCGGCGACCAGTAACCTGCGCCGCCTCACCGATGCCGGCCTCGCCGGACGCTTTGGCCTGTACGAAGCGGTCGACTACACCCCGTCTCGCCTTCCGCCAGGGCAGGACGCCGTGGTGGTGCGTTCGTTCATGGCCCATCACCAGGGCATGTCGCTGCTTGCCATCGACCATCTCCTGCTGGGTCAGCCGATGCAGCGGCGTTTCGAGTCCGATCCGCATGTGATGGCGACGACCCTGCTGTTGCAGGAACGCGTGCCGCGCAGTGCGACCGAGTACCTGCATACGGCCGGCCTGGGTGACGACGCCACTGCTTCGTCGACGCCTGAGGCACGCCTGCGCCTCTTCACCGACCCCGACCGTCCACGGCCGGCGATCCAGCTGCTTTCCAACGGGCGCTACCACGTCATGGTCAGCAGTGCCGGCGGCGGGTACAGCCGGCGAGACGCCATGGCGGTCACGCGTTGGCGCGAAGACATCACGCGCGATAACCATGGCATGTTCTGCTACCTGCGCGACCCCGAAACGGGCGATGTCTGGAGCACGGCGTATCAGCCGGTGGCACGACGGACGGAGCTGTTCGAGGCGATCTTCTCGGAGTCGCGCGCGGAGTTCCGCGTGCGCCAGCGCGGCTTCGAGACGCATACCGAGATCGTCGTCTCGCCCGAGGACGACATCGAGCTGCGTCGTACGCGCGTGACCAACCGCGGTCGCACACGCCGCACCATCGAGCTGACCAGCTACGCCGAAGTGGTTCTCACCGACCCCAACGGCGACATGGCGCACCCTGCCTTCAGCAAGCTGTTCGTCACGACGGAGATCGTCGCGTCGATGCAGGCGCTGTTGTGCGCACGTCGGCCGCGTTCGGCGGATGAGCAGCCGCCGTGGATGTGTCACCTCGTGGCCGTGCACGATGTCGACGTAGATGCGATCTCATATGAAACCGACCGCTCCCGCTTCATCGGACGCGGGCGTAGCACGGCGCAGCCGGCGGCACTCGATGCCGACTCGGAGCGCCTGTCGGATACGGACGGCGCCGTGCTCGATCCCATCGTCGCCATCCGGGTTCGCATCACGCTGGATCCGGAGCAGACCGCGACGCTCGACTTCGTCACCGGCGTGGCGGACGCGCGCGATGGCTGCATGCGCCTGATCGAAAAGTACCGCGACCGCCACCTTTCCGATCGCGTGTTCGATCTCGCCTGGACCCATAGCCAGGTATCCCTGCGCCAGGCGAACAACACGATTGCCGACGCCCAGCTTTATGAGCACATGGCTACTTCGGTGGTCTACCCGAACCTCGCCCTGCGTGCCGAACCGGCACTCATTGCCGCGAACGCCCGTGGGCAATCGGGGCTGTGGGGACAGGCGGTGTCAGGCGACCTACCGATCGTCCTGCTGCGCATCGGCGATATCGCGCGGCTCGACGTGGCGCGCGACCTGATTCGCGCGGCCGCCTACTGGCGACTGCGTGGGCTCGCGGTCGATCTCGTCATCTGGAACGAAGACAGCACGGGCTACCGACAGGCGCTGCACGACGCGCTTACGGGCTTGCTTGCCTCGGGGACGGAGTCGAACCTGCTCGATCGTCCCGGCGGTGTCTACATTCGTGCCGCGCAGCCGCTTTCCTATGAAGACCGCCTGGTGATGGAAGCCAGCGCGCGCATCGTGGTGGTCGATAGCCTGGGCTCGCTTGCCGAGCAAATGGAACGTCATCGCCTTGAGTCGCGCCCGGCTGCGGCGGACCCGCCGTCATGGCCGCGCCTCCCGCGTCCCGAGCGGTCGGCGGCGAAAGCACCTACCGGCGCGTTCTCCGCGGACGGCACTGAATACGTGATCGTCCTGGAGCCGGGTGCGGAAACGCCGGCGCCATGGTGCAACGTGCTCGCCAATCCGTCATTCGGTACCGTGGTGTCCGAGAGCGGCGGTGCCTATACCTGGGCCGAGAATGCGCACGGTTGCCGCGTCACACCGTGGCATAACGACCCGGTCGAGGATGCGAGTGGCGAGGCGGTGTACCTGCGGGACGAAGCCAGTGGGCGCGCATGGTCGCCGACACCGTTGCCGATGCGTGGCAAGGGTGCTTACACCACGCGCCATGGCTTCGGTTACAGCACCTTCGAGCATGACGAAGAGGGGCTTCTCTCGCGTCTGGAAATGTTCGTCGCGCTGGATGCCCCGGTGAAGTTCCAGGTCGTCACGGTAACCAACAACGGTACCGAGGCACGCCGCCTGTCGGTCACCGCCTATGTGGAATGGTTGCTCGGCGATGTGCGCGAGAAGAGTTCGATGCACGTGGTGACCGAGGTCGACCCGATCACCGGCGCGCTCTTCGCACGCAATGCGTACAACAGCGACTTCCCGGGGCGCGTCGCCTTCCTCGACGTGGGACATGGCGAGCGCTCGGTCGGCGGCGACCGTACCGAATTCCTCGGCCGCAACGGTCGGATGGACTCGCCGCTCGGGATGCGGCGCCAGGGCTGGAACAATCGCATAGGGGCGGGACTGGATCCGTGTGGTGTGTCGCGCGCGGTCTTCCAACTGGAGCCCGGGGAGTCGCGCGAAGTCGTCATCCGGCTCGGCATGGCGGGCAACGACGCCGAGGCGCGTGGTCTCGTGCAGCGTTTCCGTCAGGACGGCTCCGCCGCGAGGACGCTTGCGGCGGTACGTGATCACTGGCGTGGCGTCCTCGGCGTGGTACAGGCCCGGACACCGGAGCCCGCCATGGATACGATGGCGAACGGCTGGTTGCTCTACCAGACGATCGCCAGTCGCTTGTTCGCCCGTAGCGGTTACTACCAGTCGGGCGGCGCGATCGGCTTCCGTGACCAGCTGCAGGATTCCATGGCGACCCAGCATGCGGCGCCGGCGATGGCCCGCGCGCAGCTATTGGTCTGCGCCGCGCATCAGTTCGTCGAAGGCGATGTACTGCACTGGTGGCATCCGCCGATCGAGCGCGGGGTGCGCACGGCCTGTTCGGACGATTACCTCTGGTTGCCACTGGCCACCAGCCGGTACGTGCACGCAAGCAAGGACACCGGCGTGCTCGACGAAACGATCGAGTACCTCGAAGGCCGTCTCCTGAAGCCGGGCGAGGAGTCGTATTACGACCTGCCGCGCCCCTCGGGCATCCGCGCAAGCCTCTACGAGCACTGCGTACGGGCCATCGAGCATTCCATGCCGCGCGGGCGCAACGGCCTGCCGCTGATGGGTAGCGGCGACTGGAACGATGGCATGAACAAGGTGGGCGAGGGCGGCAAGGGCGAGAGCGTCTGGCTCGGCTTCTTCCTGGTCCACGTGCTGCGCGAGTTTTCGGGCACGGCAAGGCGGCGCGGTGACACGATCTTCGCCGAACGCTGTGTGGCCGAGGTGGCGAAGCTGTCGGCGGCGCTCGAAACCCATGCGTGGGACGGCGAGTGGTATCGCCGTGCCTGGTTCGACGACGGTACGCCGCTGGGCTCGGCAGGAAACGACGAATGCCGTATCGATGCGATCGCGCAGAGCTGGTCGGTGCTGTCCGATGTCGCGCCCGAAGAACGGCGTACGCAGGCCATGGCCTCGCTGGACAGCCACCTCGTGCAGGACGATGTCGGGCTGATCCGCCTGCTCGATCCGCCGTTCGATCGCTCGGCCATGGATCCTGGATACATCAAGGGTTACGTCCCGGGAGTACGCGAAAACGGCGGGCAGTACACGCATGCCGCTGTCTGGGCGGCGATGGCTTTCGCGCATATGGGCAAGCACGACCGGGCCTGGGAACTGGCGAGGATGATCAACCCGGGTAGTCATACGGGCGACGCCGAAGCCGTCCAGCGCTACAAGATCGAGCCATACGTGATGGCTGCGGATGTGTATTCCGTGGCCCCGCACATCGGTCGCGGCGGCTGGAGCTGGTACACCGGCTCGGCGGGGTGGATGTACCGTCTCCTGATCGAATCGCTGCTCGGCCTCAGTCTGCAAGAGATTCGTTTGCAGATCCGACCCTGTGTCCCGTCCTCCTGGGCGGGCTACAACCTGCGCTACGTGTTCGGAGGCTCGACGTATGTCATCGATCTCCGTCCCGCGCGAGACGGGGAGCTAACGGGCATCCTGCTCGACGGCGCGTCGGTCGAGGGCGACAGCTTGCCCTTGAAGGACGACCAGAAGGAACACGAGGTGCACGTGGTGTACCCGCGAGGCTAACGGCACGGTAACGGGGCTCGGCGCAGCCTCGCCTCTGGCGGCGCGCGTCGGGTCGTCCATGGGAGTAACGCGTCATGTCCACGATTTCAAAGGATCGACCGTCATATCTCGAGGCACGCAGGTCGATTCTCGAGGCGTACGATGTCGCAGCGGCCACGCATCCGGCTGCCTGTGCCATCCGCGAGATCAACGAAAAGGGCGAGTGCCTGCCACTGACGGCAAAGCAGCTGAGGGGTCGCAAGTCCGTTGCGGCACCGGACTCGGTGATCGCCAAACCCGAACGCACGACGCCGCGAAAATCGCGGCACTGACACACCGCCCCAGGGGTCGACGATGAGCAGCCCGTTCCAGAGCATCAACCAGCGGATCATTGACGACCTGCGCAAGAGCCGGGGCGAAATTCCGGCCGAATATGTTCCCAGGACGGCACCGGTAAAGCGTGATGCCGACGATGAAGCGGCCGAAGGCGTCTATTCCAGCGAAGGTGGCCCCGAAGAGGATGTGCCCTTCGAGGCCCCCGACGACGATGGCTGAGTGTTGCCTTCCTCAGAAGTCGTAATTCGCGCTCAGGCGGAAGTAACGCGGCAGCTGGCGTGAGGTCGGCGTGCCGTAGAGCGGGTTGGCCAGGTTCGGGCTCGATTCCGCGTTCGGGTAGATGCCGACGACGCGCTGCTCGTTGAACACGTTGAACACGTTCGCGTTGAAGGCGAGCTTCGCGTCGGCGAAGGCCGGTCGGAACGTGGCGCCGATATCGAGCTGACGCACCCAAGGCAGCCGGCCATGGCTTCCTGGCGGCGAGGGAAGCCCGTCGCAGAAGTGATAGCTGTTGCCATAGCCGGCCGGGTCTTCGCGATCCGGGCCGAAGTAGCCGAGGCAGGGCTTCGGCGCGCCGGAAATCATGCTCAGGTTGCCGCTGACCAGCCATTCCGGGGTGATCTGGTAGTAACCGAAGATCTTCAGCTGGTGCTTGTGGTCGTTGTTCTGAGGCCCGTTGGTGTTGACCATGATGTACGAGTTGTCCCAGTCCTGCGTGGTCGACACCGCGGTCTGGCCGGTGCCGCGCGACTCGCGGTAGAGGTCCGAGCGCAGCTGTCCTTCGGTGTTGCCGTAGCTGCGCGAGAACGTGTACGTGGCCCGCGCGTACCAGGTGCCGTCGAACGGATGCTCGAGGAACGACTCCAGCGAATAGTAGCGACGCTTGAGGCGGTCGAAGCCGAACTCCTCGTTGGTCAGCGGCACACTCACGTGATTACCCGAGGTGTCGACGAGATTGAACGTGTTCGCCTTGCCCGGGTTGAACAGCCAGCAGCTGACCGGGTTGCTCGACGTGGTCACGTCATAGCCGAGCGACTGCGCCTTGGCCAGCACGAGGTCGATATCGCAGTAGTCGTCGATCGCGTTGCGCAGGATGCGCTGTGTCGCCTTCGCGCCGTAAACCCATTTGGTTCCCAGGGTTTTGGTGAAACCCAGGATGAACTCGTCCTGGTATTCCGACTTCAGCCCTTTGGTCGTCACGGTGGAAGGGTCCGGCAGCTGGCCGAACGTATTGTTAGCCGCGACGGGTGGCGAAATGGCGAGCAGGTTGTTCGGTGTTCCGTCGGCACTGATACCGCCATAGGTGAAGTATTGCGAGGTGGTCAGTGCGCCGCCCGCCGCATTGAGTGCCGGGTTCAGCGGCAGGCCGAGGTAGTAACGGCCCGCGTTGGCGTAGACCTTGAACGTCGCGTCGCCATTGACGTCCCAACTGACGCCCAGACGCGGAGCCCATTGCGGCTTGTGCTGCGTGACGAAAGGCTGCCCATCGCTGTTGAAGTTCTCGAACTGGTCGTTGCGCACGCCCACCGAGAGCAACCAACGATCGTCGATTTCCCAGCGGTCCTCGATGTACTGGGCACGCTGCGTGGAGCGCACGGTCGCGAGGCTGCTGTTGATATTCTGGATGACGTAATAGCCCTGCGCACCGTTGGGGAAGGCGCCTGTGGCGGGGACGCCGAGACCCGTGGAAATCGGCGTGTTCGGGTCGCCCTGGCCGTAGGTCCAGGAATAGCCGCCCGCGCCCGAGGTGATCGTGCCCTGATCCAGCGCCTTCGCCGTCTGGTTGTCCATGCCGGCGGTGATGGTGTGGTCGCCGATCTTGTAGGTCAGGTCGATGCGCGTATTGGTGGTGCGGTTGCCGCGGCCAGCCGGGCTGAGGCTGGCGACGGTCTGGTTGTTGCCGCGTGGCGCGCCACCGTTGAGTTCTGGGTTCTGGTTGGTCAGGCCGTCCACGTAAGTCAGTGACGGGTCGTAGCCTGCGGGTGCGTCGTAGTCGTCGCTCTTCAGCTTGCCGTATTGCGCCGTCAGCGTGAGGCTGTCGGTGAGGTAGCCCGTGTACTTGGCGGTCCACAGGTCGCCGCCGGTCTTGATGTTGTCGTCGCTGCCGATCCGTTCCTGGCGCGTACGCGTCTGGTAATCGTAGTTGTAGACAGTGCCGGAGGTTTCGTACTTGTCGGAAGCGCCCGTGAGTTCGACGATGTTGTTGTCGGTGATGTTCCAGTCGAGTTTTCCGTACCAGCGCGGCTCGTTGTAGCGGTAGTCCACATACGGTTTCGTGCTGGTGAAGCCGCTTACCGGGTTCACGGTGTCGCCCTGCTGCCGCTCGTACTCGCCGGCGAGGAAGATGAACAGCTTGTCCTTGATCAGCGGGCCGCCCACATAGGCGCTGACCGTCGTGCTGCTGAAGGCATCCTTGCTGTCCGGCGAATACAGCTGGCCGGCCTTGGGTGACGCCGGCAGGCCGTTCTCGAAGTACCGATTACGCTGGTTGGCGCGGGCGAAGCTCGGCTCCCAGAGCACCTGGGTACCGAAATGCCATTCGTTGGTGCCGCGTTTGCCGACGACGTTGATCACGCCGCCATCGGAGCGACCGTACTGCGCGCTGTAGCCACCGGTGTAAACCTCCTGCTGGTCGATCGCGCCGTACGGCAGCGAGAGACCGCCGAAGCCACGCAGCGGATCGGTCGTGGAAAAGCCATTCACGTAGTACGCGTTTTCGCTGGCCGCGGAGCCGCCGAAACTCACCAGGGAATTACCCGTCGGTCCCTTGAAGCTGCCGCCGTTGTTGACCACGCCGGGGGCGAGCAGGGCGATGGCTTCGGAGTTCCGGCCAAGCGGCAGCCGCGCCAGCTGTTCGGAGGTGACCACGGTGCGCGAATCCACGGTCGACACGTCGATGCTCGGCAGGGCGGCGGCAGACACGGTCACCCCCTCCAGCGATTGCGCCTGGGTAGCGGCGAAAGACACCTCGGTGCCGGCGCCGACCTTGAGGGTGATGTTCTGTCGCGTGTCGACCACCTTGCCATCGACCTTCAGGCTGACGGTATAGGTGCCCAGGGGCAGCTGCCCGGCCGAGAAGCGGCCTCGCTCGTCAACCGGGATATCCCGGTTCAAGCCGGTGTCGCTGGTCACCGTCACCGTCTCCCCGGCGGCGGCGGGCGCCTGCCCGAACAGGCTGCCCGTGGTGGACTGCGCCATGCTGGCGGAACTGATTGCAAGCGCGAGGGCTGCGGCGAGGGCACGCGGGATACCGGGAGTCTTGCTGGACATGAACGACACTCTCCTCGAACCGTTTTTTGGGCGTGAGCGCGCGCGGTCGCTGCTGCCGCAGAACCGGGCATCACGGGTAATCGAAGGCAATCCCCCAAAGGCGCGACCGCAACACCGGCGAGAATCGCCAGGGATGGGTGCCGGTAGCCGGGCTAGCGCCGGCTACATCCGTATGTGACAAAACGTGCTGCGTCGCAGCACGTGAGTCAGTTATATCGAAACTTATTTCGAATGTATAGCCCTCTATACATCCCTATGGGGACGCCAGGCGGGCTAGCCGAGGACGGTCGGGTTCGTCTCGAATCCCACGCTGTCGTGGATCGTCGCGAGGTCTCGCGTGCGTGCTTCCTGCTCGGCGCGTGTCTGCGGGGGGTGCCGCTCCATCTCGTTCAGCAGGGGGAGCAGGTCGCGTTGTTGCGCCCGCTTCAGCGGCGTCGTCACGTCTTCGACCTTCTGGCCCATGATGTATTTCAGTTGTTCGCTTTGCTGGCTCGCGGTACGGCTCAGGCTCGCCTGGACGAGGCGCCCCTTCTGGTAACCGATTTTCATGGTGCTCTGCGCGGAGTCGTCGATCTGCGTGTAGTAGTAATTCTGCGACTTCGGGTCTTCGGTCAGGTTGAGGCGGAAGTCGGCCGAAAGTGCCGAGTGGAAGCTCGCTTTCGTTTGCGACGACGAGGTCTGCGTGATGCCACGCTCCGATCCATCGCGTCCCGATACCCGGGTGCTCTGCGACACCTGGAACGAGAACGCGTCGTGCTCGTCGGACCGGTACGGGTTCGATGCGATCGCCGTCTGCGTGATCGATGCCGAGAAATCCGCCAGGCCGCTGAGGAGTGCGTGATCGGTCTCACTAAGTGGCGAAGAGGAACGCGTGAGCGTGGGTGCGCTCAGCCCCGCCGGTGCGTTCATCTGGGTGAAGGCTGTCTTGAACATCGCCATCAGTGCAGGATCCGCATGACCGCGGGATGCGGCCTGATCGAACTGCTTGAGATAGTTGGTGACCGCCGACGCTTGCTGGGCCTTGCTACCGGTCACTCCCGGCGAGGCCGTATCCACCGTGACATCGATCTTGCCGGCCGAGCCGTCGATCTTCACCGTGCGCGAGTTCGCGTTGGCAGTGAAGTCGATCGTCTGGATGGGCTGGTTGCTGTTCGACGCCTGCGCGCTCAGGTGCACCGACGACAGGACGCTGGTGTCGACGCCAGCGAGACCGGCAAGATCCACGCGTGGTGGCGATGATGTCATGCCCTCCAGTGTGGTCCTGAAGGCATCGGCGAGCGCCGCGACCGCTTTGGCGTCGGTTTCATTCAGGGGTGCATCGCCGTCGGTCTCGATAGCGAAGCTGCTGCCGTCGTCCTGCAGTGACAGTGTGAGATTGCGACCGCTTGCTGTCTTGATTGCGACGGAGGCGGCCTGCCAGATCGGCGTGGCCTTGATCGACTGCGGCGAATAGAGGAGCGGCGCAGGCGCGCTGGTGGCGCCACTGAGCGTGACGATGACTGAAGGTGGTGGCGTGACGGGCAAGGTCGAGGGCAGCGATGACGTGACCGCCGCGCTGGTTATCGCGGGCGTCGCCGCGTTGTTACGCACGGCGACCGAAACGGCCGCCGGCGACAGCGCGTTCGATGAAGATATTGTCATCCTTGGCCCTGCTTTCCCTGCCTGATTCCACTTGATAACGGCAGGGATCGCAGGTTCTTGAGGGGCGACGTGCGCGCTCAGCGGTGGCCGTCGCCATGCCCCGGATTACCACGGCCGTCATGCCATTCATCGCCGTGGAAATCGGGTATGCGGTCGAAGCGGGTACCCGGCGCAGGGCGTTCGCGGACCTGGGGCAGGGGGCGGGCATAGCCCCGGCGCGGGTCGAAACGGGGATCGACATGGCCACGGAAGCCTCGCGGCCCGCGGAACCACGGGCCGGCGCCGATGAAGATGCCGCCGGCGAACCATTCGGCACCGTAGTAGCCGTAAGGCGCACACGGGTAGGGCGCGTACTCGTAGTAACCGTACGGACAGGCGGGCTCCGGCCCGATGTCCACGCCTTCATCGACATACACCTGTGCGGAAGCGGAAGACGCGCCGGCGGCGGCGCCTATGGTCACGAACAGGGCCAGGGAAAGGGAGCGGAGCGTCTTCATCACAACACCTTGGGGAAGTGGGCCTGATGATGAGAACGCCCCGCCTTCGCATGGGTTTACGTCGTGAAATCTTACGAGCAGCGGCGGATGAGCGCAGGTTAAACGCGTCTTTCTCCGGATAAACGCAATCGGACCTCGTGCGTTCCTGTTGGCTAGCCATAGCGCGTAAACCAGGAGATCGATTCATGAGCGATGCGACACAAGCCAAGCAGCCTCGTCACAAGGGACGGCGTCTGCTGATCGTCTCGATCGTGGCTATCGTCATCATCGCCCTGGTGCTGTTCCACGTCATAAGCGGTTCCGGCAAGAAGAAGCCAGTCACGCCACCCCAGCTGGTCAGCGCGGCGAAGGCGACGCTCGGTGACATGCCCGAGATCCTCAACGAGCTCGGCACGGTCACTCCGGTGGCGACGGTCAACGTACTGCCCCAGCTGAGCGGCTACCTCACCGACGTCGGCTACAAGGAAGGGCAGGACGTCGAGAAGGGCCAGTTCCTCGCGGCAGATCGATCCGCGCCAGTACGAGATCGACAAACGCCAGGCCCAGGCCCAGATGGCAAAAGACAAGGCGGCGCTCGACCAGGCGCGCGCGGACCTGGTTCGCTTCACCACGCTCAATGAGCAGAAGTCGATCGCCGAGCAGACCTTCGCCGACCAGAAGTTCACCGTGCAGCAGGACGAAGCCGCCGTGAAGGCGGACGAAGCCAACATCGCGCAGTTCGACCTCGACCTTGCTTACTGCCATATCACCGCGCCGGTGGCCGGGCGTGTCGGCTTGCGTCTGGTCGACCCCGGCAACTACGTGACGCAATCGACCTCGCCCGGCATCGTCACCATCACCACGATGAAGCCGACCACGGTGCAGTTCACCGTGCCGCAGAATTCCCTCGGCAATGTGCTGAAGCGCTTCGGCACGGCGGATACCACGCTCGCCGTCACCGCCTTCAGCAGCGACAACAGCCGCCAGATCGCCACCGGCAAGCTCTATGCGCTCGGCAACCAGATGGCCACGGCCACGGGTACGGTCACGCTGCGCGCGACCTTCGATAACGACGACGAAGCGCTGTACCCGAATGAGTTCGTCAACGTGCGCCTGCTGGTGGATACGCTGAAACAGGCCGTGCTCGTGCCGACGCCGGCCGTGCAGACGGGCGCACCGGGCGATTTCGTCTACCTCGTCAATGCCGACCAGACCGTGTCGGTGCACAAGGTGACGCTGGGGCCGAGCGACGGCAAGTTCACCGTGATCGCCTCCGGCCTCACGGCAGGGCAGACCGTGGTGACCGACGGCATGGACCGCCTGACCGACGGTGCAAAGGTGAAGCTCGCTGGCGCGAAGCCGCCGGCCGGATCGTCCACGGCTGCCACGCCAGCCAGACGCCACGCGTCGTAAAGGCGGGCACGCGATCCGATGAACATTTCCCGTTTGTTCGTACTCAGGCCGGTAGCCACCGCGCTCCTGATGCTCGCGCTTGTCCTTGTCGGCCTGGTGGCGGTGAAGTTCCTGCCCGTGTCGTCGCTGCCCTCGGTCGATTACCCGGTCATCCAGGTGCAGACCTTCTACCCGGGCGCGAGCCCGACCGTCATGGCGAGCACGGTGACCGCGCCGCTCGAAGTCCAGTTGGGCGAGATTCCCGGCCTGCAGCAGATGACGTCGAACAGTTCGGCGGGCGCGTCGGTGATCACGCTGCAGTTCGACCTGTCGCTGAGCCTGGACGTCGCCGAGCAGAATGTGCAGGAGGCGATCAACGCCGCGAACAGCCTGCTGCCTACGGGCCTTCCCGCGCCGCCGACCTACGCGAAGGTCAACCCGGCCGACCTGCCGATCCTTACGCTGGCGGTCACCTCATCGTCCATGTCGCTGCCGCAGATCGAGGACGTGGCGAACAACCGCCTGGGTTCGAAGATCGCCGAAGTACCCGGTGTCGGCCTGGTGGTCCCCGCCGGCGGCAACGTGCCGGCCATTCGCGTGGAAGCGGATCCGAAGAAGCTCGCCGCCTATGGCCTGAACATCGACGACCTTCGCTCGCTGCTCGCCAACGTCAACGTGAGCCAGCCCAAGGGCAACTTCGACGGCCCCGACCTCGATTACACCATCAACGGTAACGACCAGATCCGCGATCCCGTGGATTACCTGGCCACCGTGGTGTCGTACCAGAACGGCGCACCGGTGTACCTGCGCGATATTGCCCGGGTGACACAGTCCGCGCAGAACACGGAGCAGGGCGCCTGGTTCGGCAAAACCCAGGCCATCGTGCTCAACGTGCAGCGGCAGCCGGGGGCGAACGTGATCGCCACGGTCGACCAGATCAAGGCGAAGCTGCCGCAGCTGGAATCCACGCTGCCGGCGGGTATCAAGGTCGAAGTCGTCGCGGACAGTACGGGCGTCATCCGCTCGTCGGTCTCCGACGCGGCGTTCGAGCTTGGCCTGGCCATCGTGCTCGTGGTCGTAGTGATCTTCGTTTTCCTGCGCAACATCCCGGCAACGATCATTCCCAGCATCTCGGTACCGGTCTCGCTGATCGGCACGCTCGCCGCGATGTACGAGCTCGGCTACTCGATCGACAACCTCTCGCTCATGGCCCTGATCATCGCCACGGGCTTCGTGGTCGATGACTCGATCGTGATGATCGAGAACATCGTGCGCTACCTCGAAGAGGGTATGTCGCCCCTGGAGGCGGCGCTCGAGGGCGCGGGGCAGATCGGCTTCACCATCGTGTCACTGACGGTCTCCCTGATCGCCGTGCTGATCCCGCTGCTTTTCATGGGCGGCGTGATCGGCCGGTTGTTCAACGAATTCGCGGTGACCCTGGCGGTCACCATCGTTATCTCGGGCATCGTCTCGCTGACCCTGGTGCCCATGCTGTGCGCGCGTATCCTTCGTGCGCAGGTAGACCGGCACCCGAGCCGTTTCGAACGCATCAGCGAGGGCCTGTTCGACAAGACGCTGGCAGCGTACGAGCGCGGCCTGCGCTTCGTCATGGCACGCCAGACCCTCACCCTGATCGTGTTCCTGGTCACCGTCGCGCTCACGGTCGTGCTCTACGTCGTTATTCCCAAAGGCCTGTTCCCGACGCAGGACGTGGGCGCGGTGGAAGGCATCAGCGTGGCTGACAACTCGGTGTCGTACAACGCCATGGTCAAACGGCAGGCCCAGCTCGCCGAGGCGATCCTCAAGGATCCCAATGTCACCGGGCTCACGTCGTACGTGGGTATCGACGGAACGAACAAGACGCTCAACAACGGGCGGTTCCTGATCGGCCTCAAGGCGAAGGACGACCGCTCGTCCAGTGCCGCCGAGATCGCGCGTAACCTGCAGGACGAGACCGCCAATGTGCCGGGTATCCGCCTGTTCGTGCAGCCGGAACAGGACCTGACGCTGGATACCACCGTGTCGCCCAACCAGTACCAGTTCGTCCTGCGCGGCTCGTCCGTGCAGGAGCTGGGGAAATATGTGCCAGCGCTGCTCGAGCGCATGCATAAGATCGCCTCGATCACCGATGTCACGAGCGACCTCAACAACGATGGCCTCGCTGTGAATGTCGAGGTGAACCGCCAGCTTGCGGCGCGTTACGGCATCACCCCCGCGACGATCGACAACGCCCTCTACGATGCGCTGGGCCAGCGCATCGTCTCGACCATCTTCGAACAGGCAGGCCAGTACCGGGTGATCCTGGTGGCCAAGCCGGAGAGCCTGCCGACCGTGGCGTCGCTGGGCGACATCTACCTGCCCAGCCAGACGGGTACGAGCGGGCAGGTACCGTTGAAGGGCATCGCGAACATCCAGATCGTGAAGTCGCCGCTGGTGATCAGCCACCTGGCCCAGTTCCCCGCGGTCACGGTGTCGTTCAACCTCACGCCGGATGCCTCGCTGAGCTCGGCAGTGAAGGAGATCACTGCCGCCGAACAGGCCGTGCACCTGCCGCCGTCGGTGACGTCCTCGTTCCAGGGTGCGGCGCAGGCCTTCCAGGATTCGTTGTCCAGCGAGGTGTACCTGCTGATCGCCGCGCTTGTCGCCGTGTACATCGTGCTCGGTGTGCTTTACGAGAGCTTTATCCACCCGCTGACGATTCTCTCGACATTGCCGTCGGCCGGCATCGGTGCCCTGCTGGCGCTGATGGTGGCGGGCCACGACCTGGACGTGATCGGCATCATCGGCATCGTGCTGCTGATCGGTATCGTGAAGAAGAACGCGATCATGATCGTGGACTTCGCGCTCGAGGCCGAGCGTGACCACGGCAAGTCACCGGCGGAGGCGATCTTCGAAGCGTCGTTACTGCGATTCCGTCCCATCCTGATGACGACGCTGGCCGCCATGCTGGGTGCCTTGCCGATGCTGGTGGGTAACGGCACCGGTTCCGAACTGCGTCGGCCGCTGGGCCTGGCGATCATCGGTGGCCTCGCGCTAAGCCAGTTGCTCACGCTGTTCACCACGCCGGTGATCTACCTGTTCTTCGATCGCCTGGCGGCTCGCATGCGGCCGCGTCCCGAACAGAAACTGATCGGGCACGATGAACCATGAGTATCCCGGGCCTCTTCATCCGGCGTCCGGTGGCGACCACCCTGCTGGCCGTCGCGATCCTGCTATCGGGTGCGCTGGGCTATTTCAAACTGCCGGTGGCGCCGTTGCCAAACGTGACCTTCCCGGTCATCGTGGTGCAGGCGAGCATGGCCGGCGCGAGTCCCGACATCATGGCGTCCACGGTGGCGGCGCCACTGGAGCGACGCCTCAGCGCAATCGCCGACGTATCGGAGCTGACTTCGTCCAGTTCGGTCGGCTCGGCGCAGGTGGTGATTCAGTTCGGCCTGGGACGCGACATCAACGGCGCCGCGCGCGACGTACAGGCGGCCATCCAGGCGGCACGTGCCGATCTCCCCAGCACGCTGCGCAACAATCCCACGTACCGGCAGTTCAATCCCGCGGATGCGCCGATCATGGTGCTGGCGCTCACGTCGGCCACGCTGACCCGCGCGCAGCTCTACGATTCCGCCAACTCGATCCTGCAGCAGCAGCTGTCGCAGGTCGACGGTGTCGGCCAGATCACGTTGGGCGGCAGCGCGCTGCCGTCGGTCCGCGTGGAGCTGCAACCCGACCAGCTCAATAGCTACGGCATCGGCCTGGAAGACGTACGCGCGTCGCTGAGTTCGGCGAATGCCAACAGCGCCAAGGGACATATCGACCAGGGCGACCAGCGCTTCGAGGTGCTATCCAACGACCAGATCAGCAAGGCCGCGCCGTACCGCGACATCGTGGTGGCGTACCGCCAGGGCTCACCTGTCTTCCTGCGCGATGTCGCCGAGGTGAAGGATTCGGCGGAAAACCTGCGCAATGCTGGCCTCTATAACGGCAAGGACGCGGTACTCGTCATCGTTTACCCGCTGCCCGGCAGCAATATCGTCAAGACCGTGGGGCAGATCCGGCAGGTATTGCCCAACGTGGAGGCAACGCTTCCGCACGATGTCCATGTCGGCATTGCCGTCGACCGCTCGCAGTCCGTGAACGCCGCAGTCGGCGACACCGAACGGACGCTGTTCATTGCCGTCCTTCTGGTCATCGGCGTCGTGTTCGTGTTCCTGCAATCGCCACGCGCGGTGCTGGTGCCGGCCGTGGCCTTACCCTTGTCCATCATCGGTACGTTCGGCCCGATGTACCTGCTCGGCTACAGTCTCGACAACCTCTCGCTGATGGCCCTCACCATCGGTACCGGGTTCGTGGTGGACGATGCCGTGGTGGTGCTGGAGAACATCGTGCGCCACGTGGACGAGGGCATGGAGGTGCACGAAGCCGCGCTGGTCGGCAGCGCCGAGGTCAGCTTCACGGTGATCTCCATGAGCCTGTCACTGATCGCTGTGTTCCTTCCCATCCTGCTGATGCCGGGTATCGTCGGCCTGCTGTTCCACGAGTTCGCGGTGACGTTGTCGATTGCCATCATGCTTTCGCTGGTGATCTCGCTGACGGTCACGCCGACGATGGCCGCCTTCGTCCTGCGCGGCCGTGGCAAGGCGAGGCAGCAGGGCCGCGTTGCAGTGTGGTCGGAGCGTCAGTTCGAGCGCTTCAAGCAGGGCTACGACCGTTCGCTGGCGACGGCACTGGACCATCGCCTGCTGGTTGCCCTTGTGCTGATCGGGCTCATCGTCCTCAACGTGTTCCTCATCCGCTTCGTGCCGTCCACGTTCTTCCCCGAACAGGACAACGGCATCCTGCAGGGCCAGATCATCGCGGACCAGAGCATCTCCTTCCAGGGTATGGAAAAGAAGCTGGCGCAGCTGCAGGCCATCGTTCAGAAAGACCCCGCGGTCGCCTCCGTGGCCGGCTTCACGGGCGGCCGGGCACTGAACACCGCCAATGTCTTCATCGAACTGAAACCGCTCGCGGAGCGAAAGATCTCCGCGGCGCAGGTCGTCGACCGCCTGCGACCGAAGCTCAACGCGGTGTCCGGCGCGCGCCTGTTGCTCCAGGCGGCGCAGGACCTTCGCATCGGCGGCAGGCAGTCGGCCGCGGAATATCAGTACACACTGACCAGCGACAACCCGGACACCTTGTTCACCTGGGTGCCGAAGCTGGTCGCCGCGCTCAGCAAGGAGCGGCTCTCCGACGTCAACTCGGACCTGCAGCAGCACGGCCTCCAGGTGTACGTGAACTTTGATCGTGCCACGGCGGCGCGCTATGGCTTCGCACCGAACCAGATCGACACCGGCCTGTACGACGCGTTCGGCCAGCGCACGGTCTCGACGGTGTACAACGAACTCAACCAGTACTACGTGGTGATGGAAGTCGCACCGAAGTACTGGCAGTACCCGCAGATGCTCGAGCGCATCCGTTTCAGCACGGCGGCAGGCAACGCGAGTGGCACGCAGCAGACGCAGATGTCGAGTTCACTGGTGAAGGGCGTGACCGCGACGACCGTCGCCAGCACCACCTCGGGCACAGCCAGCACGACGAACGCGAAGAACGCGGATGCCGAAGCCAACCTCCTGACGAATGCGATTTCCAATGCCAAGGGTGGCGGCTCCAGTGGTAGCGCCGACAGCACGGCGGCGGAAACGCTGGTGCCGTTCCCCGCTATCGCCAGCTACGTGACGAACCACACCGCTACACAGGTCAGCCATCAGGATGGACTCGTCGCCGCGACGATCTCGTTCAACCTGCCGCCGGGAGGCTCGCTGAGCCAGGCTTCGGCCATCATCGACCAGGTGTCGCAGCAGATCGGCTTGCCGGCGGCCGTCCACGGCAGCTTCGCCGGCGCGGCCCAGGCCTACGGGCAATCGATGTCGACGATGCCGCTGCTGATCATCGCTGCGCTGGTCGCGGTGTACATCGTGCTCGGCATTCTCTACGAGAACACGGTGCATCCGTTGACGATTCTCTCCACGCTGCCCTCGGCTGGCATCGGCGCCACGCTGGCGCTGCTGATCTTCGGTACGCCGTTCTCGGTGATCGCGATGATCGGCATCATCCTGCTGATCGGCATCGTCAAGAAAAACGCGATCATGATGATCGACGTCGCCATCCACCTGCAGCGTGACAAGGGGCAGGATGCGCGCGAGGCGATCCATAACGCTGCGGTGATCCGACTGCGCCCGATCATGATGACCACGGCGGCCGCGGTGCTTGGCGCCGTGCCCCTGGCGATCGGCATCGGGCAGGGGGCTTCATTGCGCCAGCCCCTGGGCATCACCGTCATGGGCGGCCTGATCCTCAGCCAGGTCGTCACGCTTTACACCACACCCGTGATCTATCTCTACCTGGACGGTTTCCGCGCCAGGCTGGCACGCTGGAACGAACGGCTGCCATGGAACCACGTCGACGCGAGCACAAGCCTATGAAGATGTCCCGAACCCTCCTCGTCGCGTCGATCGCGTGGTTGCTGCACGGTTGCATGGTCGGTCCCGACTACAAGAAACCGGAGGTCACGATGCCCGTGGCTTACAAGGAAACCCCGGGGTGGTCGCCCGCGCAGCCTGACGATGCCGCGCCGAAGGGCGACTGGTGGGCGGTGTTCCACGACCCCCTCCTGGACCAGCTGGAACCGATGGTGTCGGTATCCAACCAGACCGTTGCCCAGAGCTATGCGAACTACCAGGAGGCCCTGGCCGAAGTGCAGATCGCGCGTAGCGCCTTGTTCCCGACCATCGGGGTGACGGGTTCCGCGACGAAGCAGCGCAGCGCGAGTAACGGCACGGGCAACACCGTCAGCGTGAACCCGGGCATCCGCACGGCAGGATCGCTGGAAGGCAATATCAGCTGGGCGCCCGACTTCTGGGGCAAGACGCGTCGTACCGTAGAAGAGAACAAGGCCACGGCCGAGGCCAGCGCGGCAACGCTCGCGAATGCGAAGCTGACCGAGCAGGTGGCACTGGCTACCGCGGTGATCGATCTGCGCGTCACCGATGCGAACATCGACCTGCTGAGCCGCACGGTGGATGCCTATAAGGAGTTCCTGCGTGTGGTGGACAACCAGGGCAAGGCGGGGATCACGCCGCCGTCGGATGTGATTGCGGCGCGCACGCAGCTTGAGAACGCGCAGTCGAGTCTGATCGCCCTGGGCGTCTCGCGTGCAAGATACGCGCACGCGATCGCCGTACTGGTCGGCAAGACGCCGGAGGAACTGGACATCCCGCACAGCGCCGCCCTGCCGGATCTCCCGTCGGTACCGTCTGGCATGCCGGCGACGCTCCTGCAACGCCGGCCGGATATCGCCGTTGCCGAACGCGAGATGGCTGCACAGAATGCCGCCATCGGTGTTGCGGTTGCCGCGTACTATCCGGACATCACGCTTTCGGGTGCCGATGGCTTCTCGCAGTCGCCACTGACCGGCTTGCTACATGTAGCCAACCATGTCTGGTCGCTCGGTGCCGATGTCAGCGAGACGATCTTCGATGCGGGCGCTCGCCACGGGCAGGTCGCCGCGGCGCGCGCGTCCTACGAATCGGCGGTGGCGAACTATCGCGGTACGGTGCTGACGGCGCTGCAGAACGTCGAGGACGATCTGGCCGGCATACGGATTCTCGCGCAGCAGGCCGAGGTACTCGATGCCGCCGTGACGGACGCCACGCGCGGTTCGGACATCGCGTTCAACGAGTACAAGGCCGGCACGGTCGACTACACCACGGCCATCACGGCACAGACCACGCTGTACAGCACCCAGCAGAACGCGCTCGATGTACGCGAGCAACGCCTGCTCGATGCGGTGTCGCTGATCGGTGACACCGGCGGCCCGGTGACATCACCCTGAGGATCGAAGCCGGCCTCAGTGCGGTTTGGGCGTCACGTCGATCGCCATCGCTTCCACGTAGGTGATGCGAACCAGGTCGCCCACGCGCAGTTTCGTCATGCGGGCCTGCCGCTCCGGGTCCTTCACCTCCACCACGCGCTGCTTGCCATCGGGGCCCTGCAGCGTGACGGTGTGCTTTTTCAGGTCGATGGCAGTGAGTTTGCTGGTGATCGAGATCGCCCGGTCGGCGGCCGCGCCGGGCAGGGTGCCCTTGGGCGCGCGTGCCGCGTCGCTGGCTGTCACGACGCCGGTCGATGCGCTTCCTGCGGGAAGCAGTTCGAGCGCAGCGGCCGCCCGGTAGGTCGCGATGACCAGATCACCGACCTTGAGCTGGTCGAAGTTGCGCACTTCCGGACCGACCTCGATAGTGAATTCATGCGTGCTGCCCTTGCCCTCTCGCAGGGTGACAAAGCGGCTTTGCTTGTCGATATCGACCACGGTGGCCGTCCGTACTTCCTGTTCGTGGGCCAGCTCGAACGAGCCGCCGGGCGCCGTGGACGCGGGGGCGGGTGCCTGTGTCCGGGCAGTGACGGCAAGCGGCAGGGTCAGTGCAAGGCCGAGCGCGGGGATCATGAAGAAAGTCAGCTTACGCATGGGTCGGCTCCTCTGGGAGCTCGCATCGTCGTCCACGCGGCCAGCCCGCGGCGAGCGTAGGACCACCGTCCGGGGCTAGGTAGTTCTACTGGGCTGGCTTGCCAAGCGGCACCGCCTCGGGCACGTTAGGCCGCATGAAGCGACCGGTAGCGATGGCACGAGAGGAGTGGTTCCTGGTCGTCACGGTGGCGACATGCGCCGTGTTCCTCGGGATGCACGACCGACTCCTGGCCGGACTCGAGTCGCGGGCCTGGCTCATCCTGATGTTCGTCTGGCTGTTCGTGGTCATCCTCGGCTCCGCCCTGTCCGTGTTGCGGCATGCGGAGCGTCTTGCCCATCACCTGGGGGAGCCGATCGGTACCCTGGTTCTCACCATCGCGGTGACCTCCATCGAGATCATGAGTATCTCGGCGGTCATGCTGCATGGCGCGAACAACCCCACGCTGGCCCGCGATACCTTGTTCTCGGTCACCATGATCGTGCTCAACGGCATGGTCGGCGTGTCGTTGCTATGGGGCGGCTGGAAGCATCGCGAGCAGGCTTACAACCTGCAGGGCGCGAATGCGTATCTCGGGTTGATCATTCCGCTGGGCGTACTCGGCCTGGTGTTGCCACGCTTCACCAACGTGGCCGAAGGATCCCCTCTGCCGTTCGCGCACCAGATGTTCCTCGTGGTGGTCATTCTTACGCTCTATGCGACCTTTCTTGGCTTGCAGACGAAGCGCCTGAAAGGCTATTTCATGTCGGACGCCTCCACCGCACGCCACGACGGCGCGGGCGAGCGAGCGACGAACGGGCCCGTGGCGTCGGGTGTGTTGCTTATCGCTTACATGATTCCAGTGGTCTTCCTGGTCGATCAGCTCGCCATCCCGGTCGACTACGTCGTCGAGACGTTGCATGCCCCGGCCGCCCTCGGCGGACTGGCGATGGCGATCCTCGTCGCGCTGCCCGAAGGACTCGGCGCGATTCGCGCCGCCAGCCGCAACGACCTGCAGCGCGCAGTCAACATCTTCCTCGGCTCGGTGCTTTCCACCATCGGCCTGACCATTCCCGCCATCCTGCTGATCGGCCAGATGACCCATCACCCGGTCATCCTGGGGCTTGAACATACCGACCTCATCCTGTTCGTGCTTACGCTGATGCTTTCCCTGCTCACGTTCTCGAGCGCCAGGACGCACCTGCTGCAGGGCGCGGTGCACCTGACGCTCTTCGTGTGCTTCGTCTACTTCCTGTTTTCGCCCTGAGTCGGGTTCATCGCCGGCAGTGAAGCGTCGACGCGCGCCGTGTCGATGGCCTTGCGCGCAAGGACGTCGAACTCGGCAACGGTGCACTCGCCGGCTTTGTGGCACCCGAGCACACGCACCGGTCTGGCGGGCACGTCGTCGAAGCGATTGGTACGAAGCGCATCCATCGACGGCATGAGGCTGCGGATACGGACGATGTCCGTGCCACCACGATGCACCAGGCTGAAGACGAGGGCGCCTCCGGGCGGATAATCGTCGGGATTTGCCGGATCATGCCAGTCCAGGCCAAGGACGCCGGCGACGTTCGCGAGGTTCGTATCGTGTCCGACCAGCATGACGACGCCATGGCCCGAGCTCGAAAGCGGAGCCACGTCCGTTTTTCCGCCGCGCGCCGCATCCAGGCTGGCCACGATATGCGCGACGAGGTTGGAACCGGCGTTCGCGGCGGCGGGCATGGCTTTCTTCGTCGCCGCGAACTGCTGGTTGTGCAGGGTGATCAGACGGCCGAGCACGGCGACGTTCGCCCGCCCGAAGCCGACCGCGGCCATGGGCATCCCTTCGGCGTAGGCAAGCATCAGGTTCTCGCTCAAGGTTCCGGCGAGCTTCATGGCCTTCGCGGCGTGGTCCGGGCTGTCGAGCAGCAACTTCTTGTTTTTCTGCGCTGCGGTCTCCGCGCACGTCGCCGGTGTGCAACCGAGCAACACCGTCTGCAGTTCGGCGAGCGCGGGCGGCACCGGGGTAGTAGGCGTGGAACCCTCGTCGTCGTCCTCGGTGGCCTTGCCTGCCTCCTTCATGAAGTGAAAAAGGGCATTGTTCCCGCCGTTGTCGACCGCAAGAAACGAGCCTTTGCAACCGGGCGTCATGCCGTCGACAAGGGCGCCCGCACTCTCGCGGTTACGAGGTGTGCTGTCGCCGATCACCACGAACGACGTGGCCACGGGGCAATCCCGTGCCAGCACACCGTCGTCCCGCAGCAATCGGCGAAGACGTCCGCCGATGGCCGTCATGCCGTCGTGACCGTGGGGCGTGAGGATGCCGGGAGCGACCGGCCAGGCGGGCCATTCACCCAGCGCATAGGCCGCATAGGTGTCCGCAGCCTTGGTCGGTGAACGCACGCCGTGGCGCATCAGTACGACATCGAGCTGCGTCGTTTCCGTCGGCGGGTTCGATGCGACGGCGGCCGTCGAAGCGATCGCCGAGAGCAGGAGGCCCAGCACGATTCTCATAGCTTCACCGAGAGGTCGAGGAAGATGCCGCGGCCCGGCAAGCCAAAATAGAGCGGACCGCCACTCACGGCCTGCGTACCGGCATAACCGGTGAGCTTGTGCACGTTGAACAGGTTGTTGACGTCGACGCTGATCGAGTAGCCCTTGGTGCCGGCCGGACCCTTGTCGGTACGGTAACCCGCCGCGGCATCGACGCTGAAATAGCCGGCGATACGCTGGTCGTTGAGGAAATGGACGTTGCCATCGTCGTCGGTGGTGTTGTCGAGACCGTACTGGTGCCCGAGGAACTTGCCCATCAACGAGCCGAAATAGCCGTTCGTGTTGCTGTACAGAAGGCCGAGGGCCGCGGTGACCTTGGGTGTCCCCGCGACCTGCACACTGCTGTTCTTGTAGGTGGCCTTGTTATAGCTGGCGTTGCCGTAGAGGCTCAGCGCGCGGGTCAGCGCGAACGTCGCCTCGGCTTCGGCACCCTTGTAGATCGCACCGCCGCCATTGACGAACGTGTCCTCGTTGCCGTTGTCCGTCGCCACCTCGGTCTCGGTGATGAAGTTCGAGAAGTCGATGTAATAGACGTCAGTGCCGAAGGTGAGCTTGCTCGATGCATACGCGGTGCCGAGCTGGTAGTTCCGCGTTTTCTCCGGCTGCAGGCTGTGCGAGCCGTTCACCTGGATCACGTCGATCGGCGGGGCGAGGAAGCCTTCCGCGGCCTGGGCATACGCGCTCCACGTGTCGCTCAGGCGATCATGCACGCTGATCGAGGGCAGGGCAGCATGGTAAGTCGCCTCGGCGGTGAGCGGCACGGGCGGCGATACCTTGTTCAACGGTGCATCCAGGCTGCGCGTGACTTCGGAATAGCGCACGCCCGGGCTGACCGTGATGGCATCGGTCACCTTCCAGTCGTATTGCAGGTAGGGCTGCACCGTATCCGTGCGGTCGTCGAGCATGTAGTTATCGACGGGGCCGTACTTCGTGCCGGTTTTTGTGCCCGTGGTCAGGTCCACCGGGTACTGATAGCGGGCGTCCAGGCTGCGCTCGAGCCACACGCCGGTAAGCAGGGTGCCGTCGCCCAGGTCGCGACCGAGCCGGAGTACGTTGCCGAAGGCATGAAAGCCGGAGTCGGCAAGCTTGCCGGGCAGATCGGTCTTCGACGTCGAGACCTTTTTGCCCTTGTCGTTGTAGAAGGTCACGCCGTTGTCGGCCGGATCGATGTCCGAGGCATCCGTGGTCTTGCGCGCCCAATGGTCGAAGGTGTTCAGGTACAGCTTGTCATCGACGTCCCAGCCGGCGATCTGGCTGGTCAGCCCCAGGTAGGTGAAGCTCGAGTAATACGCGGCATTGTTGGCGCCCTGGAAGTTCTGCACGGTGGGATCGTTACCCAGGCCAAAGCGCCACCCGTAACGATCGATCTCGTCCTTCGTCGCGCCCTGCACGGTGTTCTGGTGCTCGCGGTTGTAGCTGGTCACGAAGGTCAGGCTGGTGACATCGCCGAGCTGGCTGATCGTCTTGATGAAGACATGATCGCGCTTGTCGTCGGTGCCTTGAAGGTAGGTATCGCTCGACTCCTTCGAGATGTCCGCGAAAATACGAGTGTTGCCCACGGCCTCGTCGACGGAGACACCGCCGGCACGCGTGTTCCAGCTTCCCAGTGTCAGATAGGGCGTGATGCCCGGCTCGTCCGACGGTTCGCGCGAACGCAGGGCCACCGTGCCGCCGAACGTCGCGTTACCGACGGTGCTGCCGCCGCCCGGACCACGGTCGATTTCCGCCTGGCCGAGCACGTGGTTATTGAAATACGCCGACGTCGTATGGTGCAGGTCGCTGGCGTCGCCGAACGGGATGCCATCGAAGGTGATGTTGAACTGGCCATCCTGGAAACCGCGGATGCTTATGCCTTCGTTCTTGCCCAGGCCCGGGCCCTCGGGCGAGGTGACCGTGACGCTGGGCGCGTACTTGATGATGTCGTCGAAATTGGCGTTGAAGCGCAGGCCGTCGCGGATGAAGCGCTCGTCGATCACCGACGTCGGCTGCGTGGCATCGAGCGGCGGGGCGCTGGGCGCCAGCGTATCGACCGCGTTCGCGTGCACGCTGATCGGTGCCAGCTTCTGCGCTTCGTCACGGGTGTCGATAGGCGGGAGCGCCGCGGCTGCCGGCGCCGGGCCGGCTCCGGCGTTTCCCGGCACGATACTCACCGTGGTGGGGGTGACCAGGCGATACGTCATGCCGGTGCCGGCGAGCAGGGCGGATAACTGCTCGCCGGCCGTCATGCCGCCGGGCGCGGCATGGCTACGCACGCCGTCGGGCACCTCGGCACCGTAAACCACCTGCCAGCCGTTCTCATGGGCAAAGCGGTCGAGCGCGCGTGCCAGCGGCATGGCTTCGATGGGCTGCGTGGATGCGGCCAGTGCCACCGTAGGGACAAGGGTCGCGCCGGCGATAGCAAGGGCGATGCAGAGGGCGAGCGAGTTTCGCATGGCGTCACATACCTTGGATGGGAGGTCGTTGAGGACAGTCATCGCTGTCCGACCCCATCTAAGAGTCCCGCCGCCGGCGGTCGGGTACCTCTCATTCGATGAATTTTTTCTTACAGCCGTGTCGCGCCACGTGCGGTGGTGAATCGGACACGGCCAGCCGTGCGATCGATATGCACGCGCGGCAGGCCGCCGATGTATGCGATGAAGGCCTCGGGATCGCGCGCGTGGAACACGCCACTGATGCGCTTGGCGGCGAGGTCCGGATCGTCGACGACCAGTGGTGTGGTCGCGTACGCATTGAAGCGTCGGGCGACCTCGGCGACCGTGGCGTCGTGGAAGCGGATGTCTTCCGGCAGCCATTGCGTTGCCGCGGCCAGGTCCGCATGGCTGTGTGCGACAAGGCGGCCAACACCGTCGACGCGGGCCGTCTCGCCACCGCGCAGGCCCACGATTCGCTCCCGGGACGCGGCGGTACCCGTCAGTCGCGCATGTATCCGTGACAGCCATGGGGAGGGCAGGTTCCACACGGATACCTCGCCGCTGACCACGGTCACCTGCGCACCGGCATCGCTTCGTTGCACGTCGAACACCGTGCCGACGTCGTCGATCTGTTGGCGGCCGACGGTGACCTTCATCGGTCGCGCGGCGTCCTTGCCTATGTCGAACGATGCGCTTCCTTGCAGTAGTTCGATGTGGCGTGCGCGGGTATCGAAGCTCACCTTCATGGCGCTCTGCGGTGAGAGCTGGACCACGGTGTCATCGTCGAGCGTGACTTCGCGCACGTCCAGGCCTGCGGCGTAGCGGATGCCGGGTGGGTCGGGTGATGGCCAGGTTGCCGTGACGCTTGCGCATAGCAGGAGGATCGCTGCCGCCGCCGCGGTCCAGCGCAGACCCTGGGCGCTGTGGCGCCGGAGAGCATCGCCGCTGAAGCGGCTCCCACAGGGGGCATCGCCGCTGAAGCGGCTCCCACAGGGGGCATCGCCGCTGAAGCGGCTCCCACAAGGGGCATCGGCGCTGAAGCGGCTCCCACAGGGGGCCTCGGCGCTGAGGCGGCTACTGAGCTGGGCGGTGCGCTGCTCATGCTGTTGTGGGAGCCGATTCATCGGCGATGGGTGCTCGCGATCACCAACCCCGGCACCACCATCCACCCTGCGAAACCCAGCCACCCCACGAAACGCCACAACCGCACTTTCCGCCGCCGCCAACTCCCGCAACTCCCCAACCGACATCCCTTCGGCCGCCGTCGCCGCACGCAGGTCGCCGTGCATCTGCGCCATCGCCATGTACTCCGCCACATGCTGTGGCGAGCGCCGTAGCCAGGCCATGAATCGGGCCTGCGCGCGCGCATCCGGGACATCCTGCATATCGAGATACCAGGTCGCCGCTTCCTCGGTGAGGCGCCGGTCATTCATAGCGTGCCATTCCCTGCCGGCACGCGGCCAGTCCCTTGACGATGTACTTCTTGACCATGTTCGGCGAGATCGCGAGCTGCTCGCCGATTTCCTTGTACGAGAGGTCGTCGCGGTAGTGCATGACCAGCACGGCCCGACACTTAGGCGAGAGGCGGCCGATCAGCGTGGCCAGACGCTGCCTGCGCAGCGCACGATCGACGTCGGCACCCGCGTGGCACGGTGTGGCCAGGCGTTCGATCACCTCTTCCAGGCCTTCGCTGCTGATCGGTGCACGCTGCTGCATCTGCGCGTGTTCCTTCACCAGGTTGGCGGCAACGGTGAACAGGTAGGCCTCGGGATTGCGCACCGCGCCCGCGCTGGCATCACCCGACCGCAGCAGGCGGAGGTAAACCTCCTGCACGAGGTCCTGCGCGTCCCAGCGATGCGAGACGCGACGAAGGAAGTAGGAGGCGAGGGAGGGCCCCTTGTCGGCCAGCAGCCGCGCCCAGCTTTGCGGCGTCTCGGCAGACACGTCGGCTCCAGGGTGAAGCCCGGGAGCCTAGGGGCCGAATGTTGCAGCGTTACGTCAGGAGGCCGGAAGCCTTAACTGCCGGCGGCGCACTTGTCGTTCTCGCAGGCGAAATCGACTTCAGCGCCCCGGCCGACGGTCAGGGGGATCCTGTTGCGTGTATCGAGCACCTTGCCGTCCTTCTCGAGGGTAACGGAATAGGTCCCCGTGGGAATCGACGAGATCTTGTAGCGACCGCTGTCGCTGATCGTTGCATGGCGCTGGGCGCCCGTATCGCTTTTGGCAGTGACGATGCCGCCGGCTGGACCCTGGCCAAACATGCTTGCCGTGGTGCCCTGGGCCTGGGCGGGTGCGCCCGCCGTGGCGAACAGGATGACGACGGCGGACGTGACGACGCCCAGCAGGAACGTGCGATAGCCGATGCTCTTCATGAATCCCCTTATGAGACGGTGTTGGTCCTTGATGTTTTATTCCAGCCCGTTCGTGCGAGAAAGTACGCCGGATGGAATGACTGTATTGCCCCCGTGGAACCAATGGATGATTGCTTTCATCCACGGACCCAGTCAACGCCCGCGGGCGCGAATCTATGCCAGACTTCCGGCACTTGCCTGGCCAAGGTCGGGCGCTTCCGTCAACCTGCCCCGAGGTACGAAACGTGAAGAAGCTGATCAACGATCCGCTCCAGGTCGTGAGCGAAATGATCGAAGGCCTCGTCCTTGCCGACGACCGCCTCGCCCGTATTGCAGGACATAACGTCGTGTTGCGTCGCGATCACGCGACGTACGCCGCCTCGGGCAAGGTCGCCCTCATTTCCGGCGGAGGCGCCGGGCACGAGCCGGCACACGCCGGTTACGTCGGGCAGGGCATGCTCACCGCGGCCGTGGTCGGCGAAGTGTTCACCTCGCCCAGCGTGGACGCCGTGCTCGCCGCCATTCTCGCTGTCGCCGGCCCGGCGGGTGTCCTGCTCATCGTCAAGAATTACACCGGCGACCGGCTCAACTTCGGCCTGGCGGCGGAACTCGCTCGCGCCACGGGCATCACGGTGGATCTGGTCGTGGTCGCCGACGACGTTGCGCTTGATACCGAAGACGGCGTCGTCGGGCAACGCGGTATCGCCGGCACGGTTCTGGTGCACAAGGTCGCCGGTGCCGCAGCGGAAGCCGGTCGTTCGCTGGCCGAAGTCAGGCAGGAGGCACAGGGAGCCATCGACGCCGTTTTCAGCATGGGCCTTGGCCTGGGCGCCTGCATCGTTCCCGCGGCCGGAACACCCGGTTTCGAACTGTCAGACACGGAAGTCGAGTACGGCCTCGGCATCCACGGCGAGCGTGGCGCGAAGCGTGGCCCGATCGCGAAGGCGGATGTCATGCTCGATACCTTGCTCGATCGCCTGCTGGAGCGCAGCAAGCTTCGCGCGAACGAACGGGTTGCGCTACTGGTCAACAACCTGGGTGGCACCGCCGTGCAGGAACTCGACATCGTCGCGCGCCACGCATTGCAACGCCTCGACGCCGCGAAGATCGAAGTTGCCCTGGTGCAGGTCGGTACCTTCCTCACGGCACTCGAGATGCCGGGCTGTTCACTCTCGCTGATGCGTCTTGACGAAGGGCGCCGCGAACGTCTGCTTGCACCCGCATCGGCAGCCGCCTGGAGCGTTCCGACTCACCCGGTCAAGGTCGGTGCGAGCGTCGAGGCGCGCACGGTAACCCGGGAAGCCCTGGCCGCGGGGCCGGCATGGGCATCGGCAGCGCATGCGGATCGTTTCGAAGCTGCGCTCCGCGCGGTCACCGCCGCCTTGCAGAAGGCGGAGCATGCGTTGACCGACCTCGATTCCGTGGTCGGCGATGGCGACATTGGCCTGAGCCTCGCGCGTGGCGCACGCGGTGTAGAAGCCGCGCTACCGGACCTCGACAGGAAGCATCCGGCCGTCGCGTTGCAGGCAATCGCTTCGATCCTGCGTCGTGAACTCGGCGGTACCTCGGGCCCGCTGTACGCGTCGTTTATCGTGCGTGCGGCAAGTCATCTCGCCGAACACGACGAGGTCGATTCCGCCCGTGCCTGGGCGCATGCGTTCCGCGCGGGCATCGAAGGCGTGCAGACACTGGGTGGAGGCAAGGCGGGCGACCGCACTATGCTCGACGCGCTGATTCCCGCCGCCGACGCAGCGGATGCTGCCGTTGCGCGCGGCGACGCAGTGCCAGCCATTCTCGCGGCAGCGATCGAGGCGGCCCATGCCGGCGTGGAAGCAACCAAACAGATGCGGCCGCGCCTGGGCCGTTCGTCCTACCTCGGCGATCGCGCCCTGGGCCACGCAGACCCCGGCGCCTACGCCGTGGCGCTGTGGCTCGAAGCGATCGGCTCGGCCCGCTAAGGAGACGCATCGATGACATCGCAACCGGTGATCGTCCAGCCCACCGGACAAGGTGAGTTCCAGGTGCGCGTGAGCGCACAGGGCCCGTCGTTTTTCGTCGATGAACCGGTGGCCATGGGTGGCCTCGCAACCGGACCGACACCGTACGATCTCCTCAGTGCAGCCCTCGGTGCGTGCACGGCGATGACGCTGGGCCTGTATGCGCGCCGCAAGGGCCTGTCGTTGACCGACGTGCAGGTCGCGGTCACGCATCGTCGCGACGCCATCACCGGGCGCGATACCTTCGACCGCGCTCTCTATATCGAGGGTTCATTCGACGACGCCCAGGCGGCGCGCCTGCTCGCGATGGCCGACCGTTGTCCCGTCGGCAAGACGCTTAGTGCAGGGGCGGACATCGTCACTCACCTGGCGCCGAAGACCGAACCCGTCATCCCGAATCGGCCCTGCGACCAGACACACCCCGGCGCGATGGAGCAGGCCTGCGACGAGATGGACGCCTGAGGACCGCCTAGCGGTCGCCTTCCTTGACCAGGCGGGTGAGCAGGTCGATCTGGGCCTGCTGCTGCGCAAGGAGTTGCATCACTTGCTCATTGCGCAGTGAGTCGAGTTTCTCGTGCAAGGCGAGGATCTCGACTTCCGCCTTCAGGTTCACCTCGTAGTCGTAGGAGGCCATCTCGCGATCCTTCGACGACTGCCGGTTCTGGCTCATCATGATCACGGGTGCCTGGAAGGCGGCCAGCATGGACAGCATCAGGTTTAGGAAGATGTACGGATAGGGATCCACGGCCAATATTGCGCGTTCCCTCAGGCGTTTCGGAGCGGACCGCGCTTGGCACTCGAACGGATCAATATGCCCGAACTGCGATGCAGGAATGGCTGACAGGAGAGGGCATTGATGAAGGTGCAGGGCAGCTGATTCAAGTGAACCGCTATTTGCGTGATCCGGCTGATAGCGGGTCGTACCGGATTCCGGATGTGAATATTCCTGGTGCAAACCAGATCTACGATGCAACCTTAGGCTTTAAAACTTGGTCTTCGCCACAGGTGAGAGGCTTCTACCAATATTCGGGCGGGAGCACTACTACTATCGTGAGGCCGAGCGAGATTGGTGGCTCTTACAGCGTTTTGGTGCCGCGTTGAAGTCTGAGGGCAAGGATTATTTATGGCACAGAGAATCAATAAACTTTCAGACTTGAGTGATCGAATTGGATTCACTCTCCTATCGGCCCCTGATCGATTCCCAGCGGTTGGGGCATTCGGCAGCGATCAGAAAAAAAATCTTCTGATCGCGTTCGATATCCTCCAAGAAGGGTTTCCTTTGGTCGAGAAGAAGATCAAAGATCCTGCTCGGTTGGAGAAACTGCAGCAGCTTCTCCAAGATGCGCTTCTGGCCTACCAGCAGGGTGAGAGGAAGAAAGGGGCGCACTTACTGCAGGATTTTGAGGAAATCGTGTTTCCAAGTCGGTTCGAAGAGTACGAGGAACGTAAAGGCGATAACGCCTAGCGAACTACCAGAACGCCCGCGGCGGTGCTGAGCGCAATGAGCTACGCCGCACAAAGCGGCATTGCCAACGTCACCGGGCAGCGCAGCCAGTTCAGTTGGGCAGGGCTCGTGGCGAGCGCGGCCGCCAGCGGCATTACCGCAAGCACCGGCCTCAACGGCACCAATGCACAAGGCCTGGGTCTCTCGACAGGTGACGTCGGACGTGACGTTGCGGGCAGCCTGCTCTCGGGCACGATTCAGCGCGAAACGAGCCTGGCCCTGGGTGACGACCGCGTCAGCGGTTGGGGCGATGTGGCAAGCACGGCAATTGGAACCGCCATCGGGTCTGCAGCAGTGCAGGCAGCGATGGAGCGCGAGGCGACGCCTGCGCTGACGAAGTCCTCGGGCTCGCCGCTGGACGATTGGCGGCAGGAGTCCGGTGGGCTGAGTGCCTACAGCAGCATTAGTCCCTTCACGGACGTTGCTGACCCGACCGATGTGCTCGAAGCTTACAACCGGCAGGGCCTCGCAGGCGCCGTGCTTCGGGACCCGTCCATTCTCTCGGCTGATGACGGTATGGCATCTGTGGCCTATGGGGCACGAGCTGACTGGATTGCCTCCGCTGACACCTCGGCTTATTCCGGTGTTGGCAATCCCGATCTTGCAGCGGCCGAAGACGTGCCTGGGGTCAAGGACCCTTCGTCGCAAGCCAATCCGCTGCGCTCAAGCGACCAGGGGCCGACTCTCCGCTGGCGGACCCAGTCCAATGGCGAGCTTCCCGTGTCGTTTACCGTATTGCGGGCGCCCTACGACATGGAAAAGGATTACCCGGGAACGTTCGACGACCTGCCGCCCATCGACACAACCGATCTGCCGAGGGTGGATAACCTTGACCTCTCCACAATACCCACGTTGGACGCGGTCCAGGTGTTTGCATCGGTTCCGCGAGATGACGGGTCTGTCGGCGGGGTGGTCGACCGCATTGCTCAGACCTACCGCGCAAGTCGCCAGGCTGTTGATGACGAACTGGCAGCCGCGGACCGCGCAATCTCCGGGGCAGAGTCGTCCGTTGACAGCTTCCGGAACGACGTTCGTGACTGGTCCAGGGAACACGGGAACGCTTATGTCGCGTCAGTGGGCAAGTCGCTGTCTGACCAGATTGGATTCGTCGAAGGCGTCGGGCTAACCGCAGCGCACGCGGTGACGGGGACGGCCGGCCTCGCGGTAGCGGCATCCGACCTCGCCAATCCGGTGGCATGGGCGCTCGATCCCCAGCGAAATGTTGATCACTTGGTAACCGCCTACAGCACGGCTGACGCCGTTGACTCGGTTATTAACATTACCCGCTGGGCGACCAATCCCCAGCAGTCTCTCGCAACCATGAAAGCCATCGTCAATGGGGTCACGAAGGAGTACCAGAAAGACCTAGCGAACGGGGACAAGGCGAAGTTCGCGGGGCGTCTAACAGGCGCAATATTCAGCGCAGTCGGCCCGCTCGCGTTTGGCGAGCTCGGCGAAGCGGCGCGGTTGCGGACACGCTGGAGGGAGCGTCGGCCGCTAGCCAGCTGACTCAGGACGCTGCAGCAACAACTTCGCGAATTGACAACTCAGTATTGAGCGCGGCGAATCGTGGTAGCGTCTCAGACGCGAATAGGGTCGGCGCGCGCAGCGAGTTTGGGGGCGCGTATCCAACAAATCAGGCTCTCGTATCAAGCATCGCCAAGCGCGCGGATGCCTGGGGTTCCAGGCAGGGGCTGGGAAATGGTCCGGTGGCTGGGACGCTAAAGCATGGATACGCGGAAAACATGCTTAACCGATACCAGCGGCTAGTTGGAGATCGCGAACTGACTACGGAGGCCCGCTATGTCAACGGGGTTCCCTGGTCGCCAGGAGATCCGGTGTCTGGCTCCATTCGCCTCGACTTGGTTGAGGGGCCTCTTGCGTCGCCGCAGCAGGTATGGGATTACAAGTTCGGAAACGCTAAGCTCTCGCAGACTAGAGTTCAGCAAATTCGCTTGGGGACACGCAGTCCCGAGGTCCCTGTTTACGAGGTGAATCCATGATAGCTGCTCACAAGCCAATGACTGATAAGCAGCTGCGGGAGGTTGTCGCTCAGTACGCGAGTGCGCTCCCAGGATGGACCTTGTTCCAAGAGATTGCTCTCGTCAGACAGTCTGGCCCGATCCAACAGATGATTTGGTTCCAGAAGATGAACTACGCTGCGTATCGACCGAGTCACGTGGTTAAGGCTCTTCCCATATCGATGCCTCGGATGCTGGCTCAACACCTCGATATTCGCAATCGAGAGATCAAGTACGCCTCGCACGCTAGCCAAATGGTCAACGTGGTGAGCGCTATGGAGTTACAGTTCATGCCAAGCATTCGAAAACCGCTCGACCCGACTGAAGTCTTAGCTCTGTGCGAAGCAGAGGCCCGCGAGACTACTAACGATCTCATGATGTTGGCTATTCTCTACGCTTGGATTGGGCAAAAGGAGAAGGCGGTCGATTGTTGTGAGCGGCTGCAAAGCACCGCGTCCCCCTTGCTTGCTCCGGTGCCCGAGTGGGAAGAAGCAATGCGGCAGTTCGGGAAAGAGCTAGTTGTCGCGATAACATCTGGCAATGAGCGCGTGCTTCTGGCCGCTTGATAGGCGCTTTCTCGAGCGTGCGACGAACGATTTCTTCAACAACGATTCGTACAAGGTTGCCTTTCCGGCCTACTACGCCATCAAGGGCGCCGGATTAAAGTTCGCAACTTCGTCTACACCAAGGCTAAGATCGGCGGCGGGTTCCAGGCGGCCCAATACGCCCAGTTGAGCGCATTCGCCCGTGGCGAAGGGAATGCCGATTAAATTCGCAACCGACTTCGCGCTGTCGCGCTCCAGGACGCAGCCAAGCCGCCGGCGACGCTGTTTGCGATCACGCCGTTTGGGGAGGCAGCTTCGCACGCCGTCGATTTGACCGTCGGCGCTGACGACGCGATTTCGCTCGTCAAGCTGGTCGAAACGACGAGCCCGAAATTAGTCGAAGGTTTGACAGCACTACTGCGGCCACCCGCCTCCGAGGCGCCGCTAGGAACGAGCGTCGGCGACGCGGTTTCTACCGGAACGCAGATGCCCATCGCGGATGCCGATTTGCCGCTCGCTGGCGAGCTTGCGAACGCCACCGGTCAATTAGCTGATGCCCGAAAAGGCGCAATAGATTGCGCGCCTGAGCTCGCCGCTCACCTAGCGTTTTCACTAAGGTCGGACGGCAAGCCCGTCCGAGGCGGCAACGAAACGTCTGGATTCGCATGTGCATTTGGGTTCGCATCGGTCCATCTCGGTGGTCGAACGGTGCAATGTCTATGACCCTCACGGCAACCGGGTCGCCAGTGCCCAGCACATCCAGTACACCGGTGGCGCCATTGCCGACACCGTCCGCGTCTTTGCCTATGACGCCAACGGTGAAATCATCGAGCGGCGCGACGGCACCGCCAGCGGTGCAAACCTCGACCAGGGCAGCAATGCCGCGCATGAAAACCAGCATTACGTCTACGTCAACGGTGAGCAAGTTGCCCACTATGACGAAGGCGGCACGCTCGATGTCCTGAGCCAGGTCACTGCATTCTCGAGCGGCGCGACCTCCGGCTATGTGGTGCAAACCGGCGATACATTGAAGAGCATCGCGCAGGCGGTGTATGGCAACGCGAGCCTTTGGTACGTTATCGCGCAAGCCAACGCCATCGATGGGGACAGCCAGCTGGCAGTGGGGCAGGACCTGACCATTCCCGAGGTCAAGACCAACCAGAACGACTCGACCACCTACAAGCCATACAACAGCACGGAGATTGCTGGCAGCACGACGCCGGGTTTGCCGACGATTGCACCACCGCCACCGCCGCCGAGTGGCGGCCACTGCAGCACGCTGACGATGATCATCATCATTGCCGTCATCGTGGTGGTGACCATTTACACGGCAGGTGCGGCAGCCGAGGCCTTCGGCAGCGCGGCCGTGTCGTCCGGTGGCACCTTCGCCAGCGGCGTCGGTGCGCTGACGGGTGCAGGTGGTCTCTCTGCCGCCACTGCCGCCACTGCCGGCGCAGCGGCCATTGGTGGCTTTGTGGGCAATGTGGCGGGGGCAGCTCACGGGCGATTCGCTTGGGGTGTCTCACGGCTTCTCACTGGGAGAGGCGCTCACGTCCGGCATCACTGCGGGGTTGACGTCCGGTGTGGGCGGGCTGATTCAGGGGGGCGGAAGGCGGAAACATCCTGCTAGACAGCGCCGGGCACCTCAATGCTGGCGGCCAGGCGGTGCTGAGCGCCACGAGCTACGCCGCGCAAAACGGGGTGGCCAAGGCGGATTCGCTTCGTGCATTGATTCAGGGAATAAACGCACCCAACAACTTCATCACCGTGGAAATTGGCTCGGCTTCGGTACACCATCCCGGTTCCAGGTCAAACACATGTTGGTTCTGGCGGTCCTTGGCATTTGTAGGAGATAGCAATTGTGGCTTTGTATTCGCTAAAGGATCTTCAACATTCTCTCGATGTTAAGTTTGCCCATCAAGAGCCGATGTTGACGGGTTTTCGACTTTTGGATGGCGGGTTGGATGACGAGCGCGTCGTGCACGCTGAATCTGTGCTTGGCGTCAGTTTTCCTCGTGCATTTCGTGAAGCGATTAAGTTGCTTAGCTTTGAACACTTCACAATAGGACCGGTTGCGTTTTGCTATACGGGGGACTATTTAGCTGAGATGATGAGGCTAAACATTTCTGTTCACTGGTGGGGCGAAGGCCCGCGTCCCGCGGAGTGGCTGATGGTGGCGAATTCGGATCCCTACGCAATATTGATTAGCATCGACACGGGAGCAATTTGGGTGATGGACCCTGAGCGAGGAAGTAGGGAAGCCGTATGCGTGGCTCCCGATTTCGACATCTATTTACGAGGTGTCGGAACAGTCATCCTCGAGCGCAACATTGTCGCCGACAAGGTTGCACTGGCTCGAAATATTTCATCCGAAGTTGGTGGTTTAGGTGCCGAATATTGGGATTACTTGGCCAAGTAGCAAGCGCAATCGGCTTTGTCGTCAAGACGCCCGCACTACGCGGGCGTTTTGATGTTTCACGCGCGACAGCAACCTCGATTGGTGACTCCGGGCTATGCTTTCGCCCAGGAGTTCTCGGCTGCGATCTAAACGAAATATCAGGGCCTAGTGGCGAGGGCTGCAGTGGCGCTAAACGAGCGCTTGAGGATCGGACGTTGCAGGTAGGGCGGCAAGCGACGTGCCCATCGGGGTGGGTCGCGGCGGTGTAACTGTCAGCACGCCGAATCAGTCCTATCGTCTTCAGTCGCCAATTTATCCCGCCGGTTCGCCCTATCAGTTGAATTCGGGGGTGCCGGTGGGCGTGCGTTCGCCGCTCGCGCGCCTCAGTCCACCCAATGCCGCTGAGACAGGCCCAGTGCTCACGGTTAGGGTTCAGTACACCCCTCTGGAAGGAAGCGAAGCCGAATTCGCGCGTCAGCTCGCTGGCCAGGAGCGAGGAATAAATGCGCTTACTGCTGGCGAAATACGCACAAATATTGAAAAGTTCAACGCCCAAGGGAGGCCTCCCGGTGCTGGCGGAGCCGTGGGTGAATTCAGACGTGAGAACCCCGTCTCCGAAGATCCATTCGTCGAATCATATCTTGCGCAAGTATCCCAAGGTGCCACTCCGCGGTTCGCTGCTTTGCATGAGCCAGATTTGGTTATTGGAGGCACAGTTAATGCTGTCAATGGATATGGGGACCTTAGAGTAAATAGCTCTCTTGGCGCGCAGAATGCTTACCGGCAAGACATCATCTATGATGCGGTGAAAACCGTGCCAGCCGACACGAAGGTGCGTTTCATTTTTGAGGTCAAAAGTCCATGACATTTCTAAGCACATACAAGATTGACGAGACCTCGTCTACGCCGCCCACGCAGAAGGTCACTGAATACGTGCATTTGGCTGGCGTATTTGATGGCGGCGTCATCTCGGTCCTGGATCAAGCTCGGTCGGTGTCGGTCCTTGATTCGTGGAGATGGCTTCTAGGCGATGACGCAGTCGCACTCTCGGCGACTTCGCTTGGCGATATCTTCTTTTGGTCTGAAAAACACGCCGCTGTGTACTTTTTGGAAGTGCAGCGCGGGAAATCGACGTTCGTGGATCGAGACGTGGATTTCTTTCTGAACGACTTTTTGGTGCAAGATGAAGTTCGCAGTCGGGTACTGCAGAAAGGCCTCTTTGATGCGATCTCTGATAGGTTGGGTATTCTTCGTTACGGCGAGTGCTACATAGCCGAACCTTGGCTGCGGCTTGGAGGGAGTGGTGATCCGGGGAGCTATCAAAGAGGGGATCTGACCGTCTATGTAAACCTTGTCGGTCAGTCGGTAGAACAAACCATGAGATCCGCTAGCGCGGTGGTCCGGCGGTGAGACGCTCACGGCGTTCGCGGAATCCATCTCGCGATTGTCTTCACAGCAACCAGTGCTGGATGAGACGACGTATGAGGAAATTACGCGTCTTTGTGCAGACGGCGATAACCGATCAAGAAGGCAACTACGCGCAAGTTGCGGGCGGCAGCGTGACGTGCACGTTGGAACGCAAAGATGCTGCGACGGGGCGCCACTTCCGTGGCTACAAAGATGAGGGTATTAAGGTTTTTCGCAACGGGACTGCCCTGGTGTTCGGGAGCGGGGAAATTCGATTGTCGGCCGATGGATGGTTTACTGCTCAAGAGGTTGAAGAGGTATTTTCTGCTTTCTTGCGGTCTAGCGAATTGCCTTCATCGGTGAAGTAGCGGGACATGACGGTAATGCTTTTTGACAAAGCTACCTGGCCGGATAGCTTTGGAGAATGTAACGTCTGACTTGCTCGGGCGTTCCTGTTTATGTTGGCCATCGGCGTCGCGGGTTCTACGTCGATGAGCTAGTCACCACGACGAGCACGTGACATCGGCGAAGCCATGAGACTCCAAATTTTTGAATACCATTGTGAGCCGGCGGGGCACGTTTTTCGCGCACCCGAACTCCCAGCCGATGCGTACGGAGAGTTTCTTATTCGCAGTGAGACGGGTGCTGAGATGGCATACGTGAATGCGCTTGCCGATCCGACTTACAAAGAAGTAGATGTTCTCTTGCAGCGGCACCCCGGTTTGATTGATGTGCCAGCTACGGGACGTGCAGATACCTTGAGGCGGATCTACGGCGCGGTTGCTTGTGACCCTGACTCTGACGGAAGGCCGTTTCATATTGGGCGGCATGCACAGTGCCCACTGTGCTCATCGAGCCATATGAGGTCGTGGCAGGAAGTTCTGCCGGTCGAGTTCGTCGATATCGATATTCCCGCTGCGACGCACTTGTTCTGGGAAACACTGGCCGACGGTCAAAAAACAGACCGAGTTGATGCCGCTTTGTCGTAGCTTTTGGAGCGCGCAACGGTGCCCGATGGATTGCACCTCATTCAATGCATCAAGCCAGTTTTATCACAACCGCGCCGTTGGGATGGCTGCCATGAGAGACGAAGGGATTAGCGACTGCAACCGTCGCTCTTGAGTTGTGGACAGGCTCGCCTCGATGAGGTCAAGGGAATACCATGACGGCCAATTGTATTGCTCAAACCGTAAAGCCTCTTTGAGCCAGGACGGTTCTAGCTTTCGACATGAACGCTCAGCCTGCGCTTGCACTTCGATGAAGTAAGCCCGGCCAGGCTCGGGAATAGCGCCATGTTTCGGACCGTTGTTCCAGTCGACCAAGACGTTGGCGTGGGGGTTTCCAGCAAGAACGTCTCTTGCGAAGCGGTTAGCTGCCCACAGGGCCTGCTTCCTGAGTTGGTGGTTTCGTTTCCACCAGCGCCACAGATCCATCCTGGATTCGAACTCATCGGGACCTAGGCTGATTCCCTCTTGTTCGAAGTCATGAGAGAGAAAGACTTTTTCGTTTCCTCCTCGGTCGTCTTCGTCCCAGAGGCTATATCCGGAGGCCACGGTGTAGCCCATGCGCTCGAAGTACTGCCTTTGACTTGCGGCATTCATGGGAACGATTCATCAAGCCGCGGTCCGCGCACGGACGGCGAGTGTCGAGGCCGCCCTGACCGTGACCGCTTGCATACAAAGCTGGAACTTTGTGGCTGAACCCTGACCGTTGCAGTGATCACAAGACGGCACATGAGTGTTGCCAGGGAAGCAGAGGGCACCAGTCATAACAACAGGCAAGTGTTCGTCAATGGTGGGTGCGGCATCTCGTCCAAGCGGAAATGCCGTCGGCTCCCCGGAGATTCTCCTCAGGGCGGTCACCACCGCTCAGTCCGCCCGCGTCCAAATTGCCGACGTCGTCGACAGCCCGACATGCCTGCGCGCCCAACAAAACAGGGCGGCCGAGGCCGCCCTGTTTTGCTCCCGCGAAGCTCTGCATCTCACTCCTCCACGTGACCCTCGCCGCTGTCGTCCACAGGACCCACGGACCCCTTCCTCGGCGGGCTCGTCATCACCCGCAGTGGCCTTGCTGCCTTGTGGTTGGCCACCAGACGCGAGTTGCGCTCGAGCTGCACGAAGTAGGGCTGGAACTGCGCGTGGTCATAGGGCGGAATGGACACCGGCGCGAGCGGGATGCTCATCAGGTGCTGGTGGCGTTCGGCCAATGTTGACGCCTGGATGTAGTTCGTCCGCATGATCGACTGGTTGTCCAAAGCGTGCCCGGTCAGCCGTGCGATGTAAGGATCGGGAAGGCCGGACTTCGCCGCCTGGTCGATGAAATGGTGGCGGTGGCAGTGGAAGGTTTTGCCCGCGCCGAGCTTGCAGACCTTGTTGTAGTAGGTTTCGTTCAACCTTTTGCCCATCAAAAAGCCCGCGTTTTTGTGAAACCAGGGCATCCCCGGAAACAGCCACTCGTGGCCCATTGACCGAATCATCTCCACATACTCGAGAAAGCCGAGCTTGAGGAGGTCGTCGTGCAGGGGCACGACGCGGTTGCTCGATTCGTTCTTGATTTGCTGCAGCTCGTGGCGCTCGGCAAAGTGGACCACCGGAATGCCGGTGATGGTCTCGACGTCTTCGACGCGGAGCTGGGCAATTTCCCGAAGACGCCCCCCGGTAAAGTGTGCGAGCACCGGCAACCAGTAGCCCTGTGGGGCGAGGAAGCGCTTCAGATGCGCAGGGTCGAAGATGGCTTGGAGGTCCTGGGTGGAAAACGGCAGCTTCACGAACTGGGCAACAGGCGCGGGCAGCGCCACGGAATCGAAGGGGTTGTAGCGGAGCGCGTTGGTCAGCCGCATGTACTCGAAAAAGCCGCGGACATAGGCCACCTTGTTGTTGACCGTGACCGGTGACAGACGCTTGGCGGCAAGCAAGTCTGCCGTCTCGATAACCTGGTCTGCGGTCAGGCCGTTGTAGGCCCGGTACTTCGTGTGGTTCTTCGGCCACTTCTCCGCCATGCGGACAAACCTTTGGGCATCCAGACGGGTCACGCCAATCAAAGGTTTGTCACCGGTGACTTTGAGGTAGAGCTGCAGGGCAAACCCGCACTCGTACTGTCCCTTGGCGTTGAGCATGCCCGACGACGGCAGCTGGGCGAGGTACTCATCCATCAGTTCGGTCACCAGACGGCGGGAGGAATCGGCAACACGCTCGTCTTTCTGGAAGCGGCCGGGTCCGAAGCGGGCGTGCTTGGTGCGGTGGGCCGAGGGTGCAAAGCCTTCGAGTTCACCGTCATCGTCGTACTGGTACGCGCCATGGTGGATGTCCATGCCGATGCCGTGACCCGCCATCGTCGTCTGCGCGGCAGCAAGGGTTGCATGCATGCCGGGCGTCATGACGGGCTGGGCGTATGCAAACGGCTGGTGACCGCCGGGGGCCGGGAAGGGAGGCGGCGCGTTCGGCATGAGGGACGGGATGCCCATCGATGCCATTTGCGACAGCGCCATGACGGCCTGGAGCTGCTCGTCGATGCTGTTGACCTCGAACGTCCAGCCATTCGGGCCCTGGACGGTATAGCGGGGTGCGGCAACTGCGAGGCCTTGCGAGGTGGCGTTGGCGTGCTGGACACCGGTTGCGGAGGGGAGGGGGTTTGGGGTGTCGGAGAGGGTGGGATTAACAGGGTGCATGGGTGTTCCTTGGGTTGTGGGTTTACTCCATCCAAGCAACTAATCCGAACCTGTCAAGGGGCTTCATCATCGAAAAAACGTCCCGGAAACCAACACTAAGATGCCGGTATTTTTCATTCACTGAAAATAATTTCGTGGCGAAGAAAAGTCCTGTTTAAAGACACATCTCACGCTTTACGTGCATTGCAAAACATTCGATGTCTGCATGAATCGACCGGTCCCACGACGAAATTCGCCAAGCGTCACACGTAACGCATGGGTGGTCGTCCGCAGGTGCTCAAAAGTTGCCTTTGAACCCGTGGCAACGAACGTTGCGTACCAACAAATAGCCATCTGTCTGGTTGCGGTGGAGTGATCCGGAATTCCGGGAAAAACCTTCAGCGGATCAACACGCTGGCAGATCGACGGTAGGTACCGGTCCCTTTCCTTACAAGCCTTACTTGTTCCGGCCAGGTCACTCCCTCCGCAAGGGTCCCCGAACGGGGTGTTTTTGAAAAGTTTGAAATCCGGTCAAAAAAAGTGGGTGGCAGATTGTCGCATTGCCAGACCGGTGAAATTTGTTATGCGGAGTGGAGCAGTGGCAGCTCGCCAGGCCCATGACCTGGAGGCCGGTGGTTCGATTCCACCCTCCGCATCTACCAGGAGAACGACAATGAATGAGATTGTTCGGTTGGGCAGGGCGCATTTCCAGCGCGCGCGCCTGCAACGCAAAGCCATGACCGCAGCATGGCGACGTGAAACGTCAACGACATTCGAACGGATATGGGTTGGCGCAATGCTGGTAAGCCTTGTCGCCCTCCTGGCGTCGACAGCGCTTCTCGACGCGTTCTCGCCGGACTTTCGCGCGGCGGGCCATCATGACGTCAAGGCAGCAGCTTGCGCGACAGGTGTGCCCCGAGGCCCGAGGTGAGCCATGCCACGCACATCGGAGCGAAGGCACGCATCGTCCCCACGACTCCCGGGAGGCCCGAACCGAGGGTTGGAGCAATGTTGCCTGGAAATAGGAAAAAGGCGAGCAGGGCCATGGAGATGACAATTGCGAAGAACTGCGCCATTCGCTTTGAGGCGCCGAGACCCAGTACCACAATGAAAAACAGAAATCCGGCACCAATGCCGGCAAGAAAGCACAGCGCGACAAAGATCATGTACTGGTCGTCCATCACCGTTCCTTTTGGTTGTTCGCTTGCGGTTCCACAGCAACGCCGTGCCATGGGTGGCGTCATCCTCAGATCACCCTCGAAGGAATCGGTTGCAGGAATGACAAGCAACATTCTAAGCGGCTTTACGTCCGGCTTACCACCCAACAAACATCCACCGGGCAACTTGTCGCCCACCCGTATCCCAATTCCAGGACTGACGTTAGCTTAAATCAACATACCCGGAGTCCCTCATGCCCCTTCCCAGACGCCTTCGCCGCAACACCCACCCGCGCCACACCAACCCGCAGTCAGACCAGTGCGCTGACGTGATGACCCTGCGGGACATTGCCGGCGTGTGCGACTGCGCCGCACGCGGTGTTGATTTCAACATGGAGGGTGTCCAGTACACGGCGTTCAATGGAACAAAGCTCACCCGGCTCACCCTGACCTCTCTCGCCGTGCTCGTCGATTCCGACCACGACCAGCTGCTGCTGGTCCCGCTCGTCTTGCGCCTCGGTGGCAACATTGGGCAGGTCGACTCCGCCGGCCGGACTCTTTTGCATCTGGCAGGCACGCGGAAAGTCGCCCGCCATCTCATCGGGCAGGGCGTGCCGGTGAATGACGACATGCAAGCACCGCTCCTCGCAGCTTTTGCAAAACCACCCGGGACCGGCACGTTTGACGACGGAATGGTCCTCGGACTCGGCGACGCCAAGGGCAACGAGCCCGCCATCCTTACCTGCGTGCGCCACTCGACCGCCGTGACCCATCCCTTCGTGGAATCGAAAATCCTCCCCCCGGCCCACTGGAAGGCGACGCTCCCGGCGTACCTCGTTGCAGCCATGAAAGACATCGGTGTCAGTGACACCAAACACCGCCGTCGCGAGCAGCACTTCGTGCAGATGCTCCAAGACGCACTCGGGGCGCAGCGATACGGGGACGTCGGACGGCTCATTGCTGCCAACGCAGACATCGTCTATCCCGCCATCCGCCACCCCCTCAATGCCAGCTTCTCGGCGAGCCACGAGCTGCGCCTTGCCCTCATCGAGCACGACATTGTCCGGGCCTTGCGACTGCTCGCGTCTGGCGCCGAACCCGACGTCGGCCGCTTCCAGTTTGAGGTGCAAGTGGGCGGACAAACGCGCACCTTCGGTGAGCTCTCACCCCTTGGCCTTGCAGTCTTGCTCGAGTGCGACGCCATCGCCCATGAAAACCCGATTTTCATTGACGAGATGGACGACGCCATCATGTCCTTGCCGGTGTCCAAGCGGTCGTCCCGGTTCCCCCTTCTCTCCGTGTTTGAGGGCTTTACTGATTTCTCCGGTGTCCATGGCGCGAAAGGCGCGACCCTGATGCATCTCGCCTTTGAACCAGCTGTGGCGAGCTGGCTCCTCGACCATGGCGCGCCCTATGACGTCCCCAATGACGGAGGACGCCTCCCGGCAGACGTCTTGCCCGACGTTGTCGTGCCACTCATCGGGCAGTTCCATCTCTCGCGCCACCTGCCGCAGGCCACGGAGTCAGGGCGGGGGAAACGCCTTTGAGCGCCATTCCACCAACAGCGGTACTGGGTCGTTTTGCCAAACCAGGGGTGAAAGCGGACCCGTGCACCAGCGCATTTGATTCAACCGAGGCGGCCACCGTCAGCACGCTCAAAAACCTGCAGCCCATCAGCCGTGCGCTCCTCACCTTCCTCCACATCGACCCCAGCCTCGTGCGTCAGGATGACCGCGACCGTCTGCGCATCCTGGTCAAGCTCGTCGCCAACAATCCTGGCAATGACCTCATCGGCAACGAGTTGAATCACCTGCGGATGTTGTGGGCGCGCGGCTTTCCCGTCGGTGCGTTCGATGACGACAGCCGGGCATTGCTCGATGTCTCCGAGGCAACACGCCTCGTCGTTGAATTGCGCACCTGCCTCGGCTCGCAGTGTCCCGATGACGAACGGGAACGGGCGCTCGTCAATCGTCTCATGCGGCTCTCGGGTTACGACGATTAGGAGGTCACTTGATGGTCCCTGCCACCCGTGCTTGCCGGCGGTCGAACGAATGGGGGGGGTACCCCCTTGACAGGTTCCGATCCCGCGCCAGGATGGTGAAACAACCAAGGAGCTCTCATGTCAGGACGACATCTTCCACCCTTTGCCGCAACCGAGGCTTTGTTCAGGGCCTGCAAAGCCCTCGATTTTTCAGCCATGTCCCAGGCACTCGACGACGGCGCAGACATCCACGCGATGGACGAGCGGTGGCGTTATCCGCTCGGTGTCTTCATCGAAGCCTGGCGAACCAGTTCCGTCTTGCCGGACCCGTCTCCCTTCGTCCATGTGCTTGCAAGACACGGCGCAGACCTTGCAAGGCCAGAAGGTGGGGCGGGGTCATTGCACACCATGGGCTGGCTGCGCGGCACGGACGACGAAGTCGGCTTCTTTGACGCGCTTGTCGACTGCGGCATGAGGTGGAACGACGCGGCTGACGACGGCGAACTGCTGACTCGCGTCGTCCGCCACCGGGCACCACGAATGCTGTCCCGCATTCTTCAAAGTCCGTTCGATGTCAGTCCCGATGCGCTGGACCGGGACAAGCAAACCGCGTTGCACGCGCTGGTCGACGCCCGCCTGCATCATCACCACCGCCCACGCGACGACAGAATCCTCATGATGATGTCGGCCCTGCTTGACGCCGGAGCCAGTGACGCCATCACCGACATTTGGGGCCGGACTGCACCGGACCGCTTTCGGGATGAGGCGCCGGAACTCCACTTCGCCTGGCAGACGATGAAGGCAGAGCATCTGGCAGCGCTGGAGCAAAACCTGTTGGATGACGTGTTGCCGCAGGCTGATGCAATTGGGCGCGACCGCGTGTCCGCGGTACGCCGGCTGTGACCGGACGATTGCGCAATTTGCCGCACTGGCCTGGACGCTTTTGGGGTGCTCGCTAACTTGGTGGAAATTCACAACCGAGACCGGCATGTCCGCACCCAACTCAAACCAGCTTGCCCAAACCACCATCTCCCACGCCGGATTGCCCCGCGGGCCGGCCTGGTGGGAGATCATCATGTCCCGCGACATCGTCCGCTTTCGCCGTGCCGTCAAGCGTCGCGCCGCTTTGGTGACCGAAGGCCACACTTACAAGCCTGCCAAGGGGCCTCTCATCCGCAACCTCACACCGGCCGCGCTTGCGACACTGGCCGACGCCGACTTCGACGGGCTTCTCATGCTGCCGCTTGCGCTTTATCTCGGCGGCGACATCGGGCAAATCGATTCCGAGGGCCGCACCCTTTTACATCTCGCCCGCACCCGCCGTGTGGCCCGTTATCTCATCGAGGAAGGTGTGCCGGTGGCAGACGGCATGCGCGACGCGCTCATCAAAGCATTCAACGAGCCGCCCGGGAAAGGCACCTTCGCCAGGGGCACGGTGCTGGGCATGCAAGACGCCAAGGGCAACGAGCCTGCCATCCTCGCGGCCGTCAGGCGCGGGACCGCGGCTCGCCATGCCACACCGGAATCGGTGCTCATCCCGAAAAACAAATGGCAGTCCGCCGTGCACGAATCGGTCTACAACGGCATGCTCGGCATCGGCTACAACGAGCGTTATGAGGTGCGCAAAGAGCGCGACCCGTTCGTCAAGGCCAACCGTCCAGAACTGCGCGCAGAGCTCTCGGCAACTTTCGCACTCAGTGATGCGGTCGAAGGGCGCGATGGACCGAGGCTGCGCGCCTGTCTCGCACTGGGTGCGGACCCGAGCCACGGCCAGTTCATCCGGGAGGTGCCCGGAGGGCGTTGGGTCTGCTACATGAAGGGCCTGAGTGCGCTCGCTGCGGCAGCGATGGACGATTGCAGGTACATCGATCACGTACGCGACGACTGCGATGGTGACGACCCGGCCCGGGACCGCCCGGTGCCCGAACGCGAACTGCTCTTGCCGCATTTTGCGCGGTTTGTTGATTTTTCCGGCGTGCACGGGCCCGATGGCATGACCCTGATGCACCTGGCGCGTGAGGCTCAGGTCGCCCAGTGGCTCGTCGACCACGGTGCACCCTGCGATGTCCCGGACTCCAGGGGAAAGTTGCCGTGGGAAGTCTTGCCGCCTGAGGTCGCCGCCACCGTCAACCGGAAGCATCTCGAATCCAACCTGCCGAAGGCGACACGCGTGGAGGCTCGAACCGCAAGACGTCTTTGAAGGTGGACCAGCGAAATTGCGGCCCGGGAGGTTTGCGCTGGCGCGGGCTGCTGGATGAGCTCGGGCGCGTTACATGTAACGGCCATTGCGTCACATGTAACGCTGTCACGGTGAAGATATGCTGCAGCGCCCTTGACGAAGTGCGAAACCTGGTTAGCGTGTATGAAATCCCGCTTCGAGAACGCCATGGCCGCGCCAGTACGCTCCCCCCTTCCGCAAACCACCGTTCCCTTTGCCGAACAGCGCCCCGTCGCAACGTCCGGATACGCAAGGTTCTCGGCACCACTCTTGGAAATGTGGACGCTGGTTGTCCCGCAGCGGGAGATTGCGCACTTTCGCGAGTTCGTCGTGAAGGGCCTCAATCTCTCGATGGAGGCTTATGGTGCCAAGTCATATGAGGGAGATGAGTATGAAGATCTGACAGTCACCTCGCTGGCTGTCGTGCGCGATACCGCGGCGGACGCTTTGCTGCTGTTGCCACTCGCGCTCCATCTGGGCGGCGAAGTTGGGCAGGTCGACTCCCACGGCCGGACCTTGCTGCACTTTGCCCGGACGCGCCGTATGGCGCGCTATCTCATTGAACAAGGGGTGCCAGTTGCCGAGGGCAAGCGCGAGGCACTTCTCGAAGCCCTGGAAAAACCGTTGGGGATTGCCTCGTTCGACGACGATGTACCACTCGGCATGGTCGACAACGTAGGCGAGGAGCCCGCAACTTTGTCATGTGTGAGAACGTCGACGGCTGCAAAATACACGGAGCCTGAGGCCATTGCCCTTCCGCAGTCGCACTGGAAGGCCGTGCTGCCCACGCACTTGTACAAAGGACTCGTCGACATCGGCTTTGTTGACGGCGACGCGACCGGCGCCAGCGGCAGCTCATCGATGGCAGAACAACGACCGGCGCTCCGGGCGGAGCTGTCGCCGTTCGTCGAACTCCACGACGCCTTGCTTGAAGGGCGGAGCAACGCCGTACGCGCACTCCTGGAGCTCGGCACGGATCCGAACCTTCCGATCTTCGGCTACAAGCACGATGGGGATGACGGAGCGTACTCGACCCGTCTGACCGCAACGGCCATTGCCGTGCTCGCCGACTGCAACGCGGCTCAGAACCGCGGTGCCGGGAGAAAGCCGCAGAAGACAAGCAAGCCTTCGTCCAGGGGCCCCCACATGCTCCCGCTCATGGAAGGGCGCGCTGATTTTTCCGGCGTCCACGGCGATGGCGGTAAGACCCTCATGCATTTTGCGCGCGAACCCGGAGTTGCCCGTTGGCTCATCGAGCATGGCGCACCGTGCGACGTGGCGGATGATGACGGGAACCTGCCGGGAGATATCCTCCCCGCGGCGGTTGCCGCCATGGTCAACCAGCACCTGCTCGACAATACGCTCGAGCCCGCCAACAAGACACCGTCGTCAAACCTGCGTCTCTGACCCATCCCTTCATCGACGTTGTGTGTGACCTTGCCGTCATGTGCTGCGACATTGTGGAGGGCTAGAGCACCTCTTGCGGTGATGCGTCTTGATGCGGCACCAAGCCTGGATGCGCAATTTGCCGCACAGGCCTGGACGGTTCCGGAAACGCCGTTAGCGTGGATGTAATTCCTCCATCGAGAAAGCCATGCCAACTCCAACATCGCCGTCAACATCCCATGAACTATGGCGAGCGCTGGTCGAATTCCGGCCGATCCAAGTGCGCCGGTTGCTGGAGATGGGTGCCAGCGCAAAAGACGCAAAATTTTCGTATGAGGTGCGGTTCGATGGCGTCATTCGTGACTGGCCGGAATTGACGGCGACCGCCCTCGCAGTGCTGGTTGAGTGCGATGCGCTCGAAGACGACCGCCGGCTCGGAGCAAAGATTCTGCATGGTCCGCTTTGCCACGCGCCCGACCGAAAACTTTGGATGGTGCCACTGTTCAAGGACCGCGCTGACTGGTCCGGCGTCCACGGCGCGGGCGGGAAGTCCCTCATGCATTTCGCGCGGGAACCAGATGTTGCCCGGTGGCTGATTGCAAACGGGGCACCCTGTGACGTGACTGACGACGAAGGCAAGCTGCCGGGTGATGTGTTACCGCCGGAGGTTGCCACCATCGTCGACGCGCACCTGTTGGGTGCCGGACTCGCTGCTGCACATAACGCGACCGCGGCAGTCCGTGCTCGCCTTTGAACAAGCCTGGAAGGAACAGCTCTTCGGCGAGGCGAACGAGCACGGTGCTCAGTCCTCGGCGGAGTCAACGAGTCTTGTGCTTCCATCTCCAGACCGGCTCGTGATGCGGCGGAAGGTCATCGCGGAAGCGTGACGTTTGCGCTGCTGTCGTTTGCTTCGCAGCGTAGTGGTGCGGTCTCGCTCTCGCGCGAGACGCAGTCGCGAATCACGTGACATGGCGTTCAAAGGAATCGCTAAGTCGCTCGCTTTTTACGCGTTAAAACATCGTATTTGATGATGTTTTGGACCCCTTGACAGACATCGGATCGTCGCCAAGATGGTGCATGACCCAACCCTCAAGGAACATTCATGAGCACTGCAAGGCGAACACCCACCGCCCCCGAGATGCGCCGGTATTTCGACCGGTCGGGCTTTGTCCTCAGCCACCGCTGTGACCCGGCGGGCCAGCCTGAAGCATGGTGGCTGGCTGACGTGGACGGCACGCCGTACCCGATGCCTGCCCATTGGCGCGCCCGGGCCGTGCCGGCGGGGCAGGTCCCCACTGAGGCACAAGAGTTTCCGTCCCTCGCAAGGCTGTGGCGCGCATGGGCGGCGACCCAGCACCGGTTTGCCCGCGAAGCCCGCTGCATTGAGCTCATCAAGGAGCGACTGATTTCCGCTTCGGCCGATGAGCGTCGTGACGTGGTGCGCTGGATCCGGTCCGGCGGCATGGCTTATCCGGCGTCGGGAGACCAAGGCGCACCCGTCGTCGACTTCGATGGCCGGGCGGTCGACGAAAGCCAGTGGCCCTGGTCAGCAGTGGTGTGGGAAGACGGGGAAATGATTGGCAGGGGATGGCCCTGGGCCATGGTGCCGGAGTCGCCTGCTGACGGGCTCGAAATCCAGCAACAACCGGACTGGGCCGAACAGGCTCTGGTGCTGCACTGGTTCGACACCCGTTTTACGGATTCATACTTCGATGCCGTCAACGCTGTGCTCGTCGACGTGCTCCCAGAGCTCTCTGGGCAGGGCGTCGAAGGGGAGTCGGTCAAGCGATGTGCGGACGGCTTAGGCGACGGGCGGGAGGAGGCACATCGTCTCACCGCTGAGAGTGAGGCCGGGATACCCCCGTCGCTGCACTGAGGCATCAAGGCACCGTTGTACGAGGGGAAACACCCGGCATTTGGCGCCGTGACGGAATTCCTCCGGATTCAGTCGTTCCGATGCTATAAACCCTTCGCGGGCAAGCGGCATCCACATGCATGGTACCGAACGCGCCAATCTCGAAGGGAAGACATGGACATCGAAACACGGCTGGCCAGACTGGAGGCCCGCAACACGAAGCTCACCGTGATTTGCGGTGCATTGGCAATCCTCTGCATGGGATTGGGCACGACGTTCGCCGTCGCCGGCCCCACGCGAAACGAACCCGACGTGATTCGCGCCAAGGGGCTCGTCATTGAGGATGCCAACGGTCATCCCCGCATTCTCATTGGAGCCCCGTTTCCGGATGTGCCCGGACGCATCCGGCATGACGAGCGGACAACTGCGATGGAGTTCCTCGACGAGAAGGGGCATGACCGGCTGACAGTCGGCGAGTCGTTTACGCCGCAAATCAAGGGCGTGGTTCCGGCGAATTTTCACCGAATCGACGTGGGCGTCGGTATTACCCTGCACGACACCGATGGCAACGAGCGTGGCGGGATGTCCTGGCTCAGCAACGGACGGGGCGGGATCGCTTTTGATTATCCTGAGCGCGATGCCATCGGCATGTATGTCGATGACAAAGACAGGTCGGCCACCTTCGTTCTGGAGAACCCCGATGCCGCTGTCGGAGACAAAAGCCTCCTTGAGCTCACGGCGAAGGGGAAGGGCGGGGAGCTCAAGTTGTTTGACGCCGCTGGCAAGGTAAAAACACGCTGGACGATAGCCGACGGCGCCTTGATGACGCCGGACCAACGGTAAGTCCAGGTCCCGCCTTGCGTCGGTTTGCGGCAAGGCGGGGTGGTCCGGTTCATGCACTCGGGGCTGCTGACCAGTTTGATTATGTCGGAGTGGACAGCTGTGACGTATCGCTTAGCCGCCGTAGTCATGCTTTGCTTGCTTGTGTCCTCTTGCGCCAAGGTGCGCGACTTTGGCTGCCTGTCGGACGGCTACTGGGTCGCCGCCCCCAGCCATGCCGAGACGGGCATCTACGACCGTCAGCAGACCGCTGTCCTTGAGCGATATGTGCTTCAGGTCGGACTCGCCAAAGGCTTCGTCGTCGCTCGATGTGAGGTGCGCCCGGATGCCAACGCCGTGCCGCTGCCCGATGAGAAGCCCTGCAAGGGTTACAACGTTATCGATACCGCAAGCGGTACGGTGTGGCGGGGGCTGTCCGACGCGCAGGCAGTTGCAGTACTTCAAAGGGTTGGGGTAACCATGCCTGCGCTTCACTATGCCAACCAGTGGTTCAACCAGGACTGGCCAAATGGAAACCCGTCGGCGTTCTGCAAGGCGCATTTTCGCGACAATCCGGTGCCGCAGTCATAACGTTGTCCGTGCTTCCGGCAGGCACCCCCGAAGAATGCATCATTGAATCTTCGGGAGCATGCAGCGGACTCAAGACTCGCCGGTAGGCGCATTGCGAGGCTTCCCGAATGGAGCACGGCGCGCCCTGTGACGTGACCGACAGCGAAGGCAGACTGCCACTGGACGTCCTGCCGCCGGAGGTCGCCGCTATCGTCAACGCGCATCTGTCCGGGAACGGTTTCACGAAGGAGAGTACGACGGTGTCCGCGGGTCGGACTCGGCTGTAACGCACAAAGCGGTGGAATCGTGCATCCCCCCCGCCTATTGTTCAATCACCAACGACGACATAAAGACCGTGTTGTCCAGCAGCCGGCGCTCGAACCTGATGAAGATCCGTGGCCAAGGGACGGCGCTGCCAGAGGGCTGTAAGCTGGCCCTGTCATCAGGTCCCGGGGCAGGTCTATGGCGTTTTTGGAATGGCTCGGCGACTTGCCTGGACAGACGTGCTTGGGGTATGAAGGGTGCTGTCGTCTGCGTGCCGACCGTACTCAGTGAGGGGTGGCATATGTGCCCGCCGCTCCCGACCGATGTCACTTGATGTCGCAGGCGATTCGGTTCGGCTTGAGCCGAGGAGCGCTGGTTCGTCACGACTCGTACCCGAGAAACCACCGTTCCTGGAATCGATGAACAAAATAATAGCAGCGGTTTTCCTCTTGCTTTGCCTGTTGGCCCATACCGGTCTCACATTCGCGGTCGTCGTCAGCAGGCTCGACTGTGGTGTCCAGGTGCATTGTATCGGACTGTTCAACAAGGTCGCAGGGGCCCTATTGTCCTTTCCATTGGGTTTGCTTGTGTGGGCGATGGAGTGCTTTGGTATCGATCCGGCCGTTGTCGCCGACACCATCTTTGGTGGCGAAATTTTCGTACTGTGCATCTTCAACTCGGTCTTGGCGGTGATGTTTTTCTGGTTTGTCTTCATCAGGCGAGTGGGGTGGTTCCCCCGCCCCAGGCGCGCGCCCGAAGATTCATGAAAATACGAATCGGCTTTACCCTGTTTTCAGCGCCGACTGAGCCATACGCCATTGTTTACGGCGTGCTTGAGCTGCCGACCGAACCGTACAGCGGTGAAGCTGTGGGGCTGGAGTGGCCCCCAGGCGTGGCAGACATCGATGGCCGGTGTGTCTTGCAGAGAGTGAAATCGACCGTTGCCGCAGAGGGCGTGCTCGAGGCCCTCCATGTGCTGGAGGATGTCGTCATGGGCGACCGTTCAGCGGCGCAGGCTCTCGGCGAATTCTGGGCCGGAAGGTATGGCTTTGACGTCGATGCGTTGACCTTTGATCTCATGCGCCAGAGGAATGCCCTTCCGGGAAAGACGGGGAGTGATGAGAGCAGCGCCACCCGATTCGACTAAGACACTGCCTCGTGCGCGCGCTTCCGTCGGCCCGCGTTTAAGCAAGCGAAGTCTAGCCATGCCTGCAGAACCACGAGCCGCGTATCGCGGATGGGGTGGCAAAGGCGCGTTCCGGTCAAAGCGAGGCACGCGAGTCCCTTCCTCGCCAAAGCGTCACATGTAACAGGCTGCATTCACTGCCACCGCATCACCACTAACGGTGCGGTGGGCAATCTGCCGCAGTGGCCTGGACGTGCGGCGGGCTCCTCAGCGCGCTTGTCGTGGTGATGCTTGCAATCTCCGATTGAATCAAACGCTGCTCTAAAAAGGATCAAGGGTCAGATGGGCTTCGTAAAACAAGTAAAGGGCAGGTCAGTCATTCTCTGCACGCTGCTGTGCAGCGCGCCCATCGGCGCGTGCGTCGCCGCAACAGCGAACACCGAGTTGCAAAAGCTCGAAGAGGCCGACCAGGCTGACCGTGGCCCGGGCTCAAACAAGATTGACTGGGACGTCGTCGGCAAGCACGACTTGGCCCGTCGGGCCCGTGCGGCCGAAATTCTGAAAGCGGGCGATGTCCGGACCGCCGACGATTACTTCAACGCCGCCCTGATTTTCCAGCACGGGGACAGCGTTGACGACACCGAGCTCGCACTGGCGCTTGCCACGACAGCCGTCCACATCGACAGCGACAACAAGGACGCGAAAATCCTGACGGCGCGGGCGTGGGACCGCATCCTCGTCAAGCGCGGAAAGCCTCAGTGGTACGGCACGCAGTTCTTCAAGAACAAGGCGTCAGGCAAGTGGGAGATGTCCCCGACGGACCCGACAGCCGTGACCGAGGCGCAACGCGAAGCCATGGGCATTCCGACCGTTGCTGAGACCAGGGCGCATCTCGATGCGCTAAACCAGAAGTAGCGGTAGCCCAGTTGGGTCCTGGATGGGCTGGAAGCCTGTGAACGGGAAACAAGGTCTCCGAGTGGTCGATTCGCACCGCTTGCACCATCCCCAAAGCCAGCGTAGCTTGGCCGGGCAGGGAACTCCGAGGGCCGCCTCATGGCCAGCGTCACCCCTGTGTCCCATGCGCCCGTCCGGGTCGCGCAATATCTGCGTATGTCAACGGAGCGCCAGGAATACTCGCCCGTCAATCAAGCCGCCGCCATTGAGGCGTACGCGGCCGGCCACGCGATGACCGTCGTGCGCACGTACTGCGATGAAGGGCGGAGTGGCCTGCACTTCAAGGGCCGCGTGGCGTTGCAACGGCTCATTGAAGACATCCAGCAGGGTCATCCGGGTTTTGATGCGGTCCTGGTGCTCGATGTCAGCCGATGGGGCCGTTTCCAGAACGCGGATGAAGCCGCCTTTTACGAATACCTGTGTTTGCGAAACGGCGTGCGGCTTGTCTACGTGGGTGAAACGTTCGAGTCGGACAGTTCACCACTGTCGTCAATGATGAAAGGGCTCAAACGCTCGATGGCCGCGGAGTACTCGCGCGAGCTCTCAGCGAAGGTCTACGCCGGTCAGCGCCGTGTTGTGGAAGCGGGCTTTCATATGGGCGGAGCTCCGGGCTATGGCCTGCGCCGCATGTTGGTTGACGGACAGGGCAATCCGAAGGGCATTCTGGAACCCGGTCAGCAAAAGGCCTTGACGACCGACCACATCAAGGTCGTGCTCGGACCTGTCAATGAAGTGCGTGTTGTCAGATGGATGTTCCGCCAGTCGGCCGCAGGCATGGAGTGCAACACAATCATGCGAAAGCTCAACGAGCGTGGCGTGCTCAATGCGCGGGGTTGTCGCTGGAGCTTCAACGGGGTCCGGCAAATGCTCGACGACGAGCGCTACATCGGCACCTCAATTTTTGCGCGGACAACGCAAGCAATCGGTCGCAGAAGAGGCGCCCGTACACCCGAGCGGGAAGTCCGGGTCGAACATGCCTTTGCGGCCCTTGTGTCACCCGAACTGTTTGAACGAGCCCGACTCGCCCGGGAAGAGCGCAACCGACGCATGACCAGTGAGCAGATGCTCGACGCCATGCGCGCGCTTTGGCAACAAGACGGCAAGATCAGCAGTCGCCGCCTGAACGCGTTTGCCCAAACCCCCAGCGCACGCGCTTACATCCTGCGCTTTGGAAGCCTGCGGGCCGCGTACCGCGAAATTGGGTACGAGCAAAACAGGGATCTGTCTTACGGCGACCTCCGCGAACTGTCACGGCCCTGGCGCGTGAGCATTCTCCACTTCCTCATCGATGCCCTGGAAGAGCAGGGATCAATCGTCGAACGCGACGGATGGGTGTTGCGGATCGATGGCGCCTGGACGCTGGGAGTCCGGCTGCTCCAGGCCGGCCGGTACCACGGCGCCATCCGGTGGGAAGTGCGCCCCTGGCGCCGCGCTGTCGACATTGTCATCGCGGCACGGATGACGACCGATGGCACGATGCCGCTCGACTATCTTTTGCTGCCCCAGGCGATGAGTCACACGTGGCCGGAGTGGGTGACCCCCCGTCCCTCGGCAGCGGTGCGCTTTTACGCCTACGCCTCACTGGCTCAGATAGTCGAACTCGCGCGCATTTCGCGGCAGGGGGATGGTCATGTACATGCGTGAAAGCGAGCGGGCCAAGCGCGAAGCGGCCATCACAGCTGAACTCGCGGCAGCGGCAAAGGTCGCCTGGGATTTGTGTGCCGACGCGTCCCGTGCCTTGCTTCAACTCGGTGACGACCCGCAGTTCCGTGAACTCGCCCACGGTCACGAAGGGCTGTTTGCGGCGTTGCCGGCGTCCCTGGCCCCCTCGATGCACATGCACCGGGCCGATGCCATCCTGGGGCTTGCCGTGGCGCGGGCGACCTTGCAGCCAATGCTGGCCCGTGTGGAAGTGCTCGGATGGCTGGCCCGTGCCCACCCCGATGCCCTCGTCACGTTGCTCAAAATCATCGCGCCCGCATCGGGTGCCCACGGGTTTGCGACAAAGGCCATGGGCCACTGACAGGCCCCGCAAAATCCCGACAGCGTCTGCACGGGTGAGACGACCCCACCGTACCGTGCGTGCCATGACGGCAATCTTGTGGAACGAGGTGGGTGAGCGGGCGGACGCACGAGCCGCGTCCCAGGGTGGCCCGTTTGCGTCGGTCTCCAGGGAAGGCGATCAATGGGTCGTCGTCTGGTGGGTGGGGCCCAAGGGAACGACGGCAGTTCCAACCCGGGACAAGGGGCGCCTTTGGGTCGAGCGGTTTGCGTTGCACCGGGTCGGCAGTCTCGGCCGCAAGGCTGCAACCCCTGGCACCGGACCAGGCGCGGGTGCCACGGGCTACGCAGGTCCAACTGCGGAAGAGAGGGCGCGGTACGACGCGTTCATTGCGTCGTACGTGCCACCGAAACGGTCACGACGGCGGTGTCGCTGAAAGTAGTTCGTGGATGACCGCACGCGGTGCGTCGTGTGATTTTCGCGTCGACGAGGTCCCGCCGGGTGGCAGATGGTCGTCCCCTGCACTGCATTGCTCTGTCCAACATGAAAGCTGGCTGGGTGGAAACTGAACATCCCAGGGGCAGTTTGCCGCAGTGATCTGGACGACCGCAATCCGGACGTCAGACTGGCATACCCGCGCGATGAAATGCCATGGCTCCGCTTCCGCATGATGTCACCCCGGCCACGGCCATTCTTCCTGGAGCGTCGGCATCTGCACGCACGTTGTCCACGGGGGACAGGCGTGCCGACTGGGCGGAGCACATCGTTTCAGTGGGCGCGCCGTCAATGCGCGTCATCGCAATGCTCCCTGACGTCGCAAGCGAGGTGCGTGAGGCGATGGCCACTTTTCTGATCGCCGACGACCGGGAAGCGCTGGACTCGTCGGTCTCCACTGCAGCCACCGTGGTTTGCAATCGGCGCCTGTAATGAGGTCCGCGCCACAGCAAATCGCTTCGGGTAACGAAATCGATTGCGCCACTGGTGACGTCAGCAGGTGTCGCTGGAGCGTTGTGCTTGCGAAGGCAGTGGCGTGCCCTTCAACCGCATGCAACGAAACTGGTCAGCCACCGTGCCACTTGCTTCGTGCTGCCGCGCTGACTGGTGACGCTAAAGACTCACGGGTGGTGGTCGATAAGGACGTCCCCATCCGCACAAAAACAACGCCATGTCCAACGAAGCCACCCTCAACCTCATGAAGGACGGCCTCGAGTTCGTCCGCAATCTCATCGTCACGGCAGTACTCATCAAACTTGGCGGCACCATCTACGTCGACCCCATGATGGTCGGATCCGAACACGACGGCCACCTCGTGGGTGGGTTTCTGACGGCAGTGGGCGTTGCCTATGGAATTGTGTCCACCGGGTACATCGCCTTGCGTCACTGGCCGAGGACGAAGGCCGGGAAAACCTTTGCACTGGTGCTCCTCGTCGCTTCGGTCGTGATTCTTGAAGGCACCTTCACCATGGCTGCGAGAGTCGTCGATGTCGACGATGCCCGCCAGCGGACATCGCACTTAGGCATTGCTGCTCAAACGCCATGATCTGACGTACCCGTCAGGTGTCTTTGCCGCCCCTTTGCCTTCGGCTTCACGGTCGCCTTCGTGGTTTTGGCAACAGCGTTCTTCCGTCGTGGATTTTCAGCATCAGCGGCTGTTGCGTTATCGCGCTGCAGTTGCTGGCGCAGGTCGACCACGAGGAAGACGACAAACGCCTGGCCCATCGAGTGCGTGTACTCGGCCATGAAACCCGGTGGCATCGAGCCCGTCTGGTCAAGTCCCGACTGGTCGATGTAGCTAAAGCCCACCGGCGGACGGGTTCTTGCAATCTCACGCATGGTGTCGAGGACAAGGCGGGGTTCCGGGGCATAGCTGTAGACGACATGGAAAAACAATTTCGTGGTCGAGTAGGCCGGCAGCTTGAGGTAATGGCTGAGAAGCTCGCCTTGTGACCACTTGTGGTGCACGGGCCGGTCGATGACGACGGCTTCGAGGACGGCATAGGTGGTGTTCTGGCCTTTGAGGGCGAGGTCACGGCTCCCGGGATTGCCGGCAGCCGTGGTCCCGCCCCGCGACTGTTCGTGCCACGTCCAGCCAAGCAGGCTCTGGCGCGCTTCGAGCAGCTTCGCCGAGAGGCTGGTGATGTCGTCCTCAATCGGATGGTCTGACTTTGACCGAAGCACGAAGGTCAGTTCCTGCAGTGCACCGACGGCACCCCGCACCTCTTCGATGGCCCGTGCACGTTCGGGCGATGGGCCGGCACCCAGTACGCCGGCCCGCTGGTGCGGTGACATGGCAAGGAAGTGGATGAGCAGGCCGGGGCTGAGCGTATCGCGGGCAGCAACGGCCACGGCTTGCCCCTTGTACTCCTCACCCCGGTCGACATGGGCTTTTGCCGCGACCAGCATGGGTTCGGGGCCGAGTCGAGACACTGCGGCTTCGATGGTTGCCAGTGCGGCCATGGAGCGCCCGGTCCGCGACTGGGCGATGGCGGTGTACACGGCGACCGAACCCTCCAAAGCAGGCGAGCGAATTGCACTGAGGCGGGCCAGGGCTTCGTCGGGCGAACCGGCGGCCAGAAGCAAAAGCGCCAGGTTGACGTCGAAGATGTCGCGGTCAGCAGCCTGCCACGTCTGGATAATCGCCGACACCTGTCTGGCATCCGCCAGCACTTCGCGTGCAGCGTCCGCGTTTGCGGCCGGAATCTGTCCGAAAGCGTCAGGCCCGATGAGGAAACGGATGCGCGCGGCAAAATAATTGACGGTGTAACCGGAAACATCTCTCCGGTGTTCTCGCAGGCGGGCAAACAGGCTTGCGGCAAAATCCAAAGACTCGCCAGGCGCTTCCATCCAGGCGAGGCCCTTGAAGAACTCAACGGTGTCCGCGCTCGCCTGTTGGAGCGGCCCGCCCGGCATGGCAGGCACTTTGAACTCGCGCAAAGATGCAAAGTCACGCTTGCGGTACAGGAGCTGCAAAGACTGCTGGAGGCGGACAAGGTCACGTTCGGGCACCTTTCCCCATGTTTCGGCTGCAGCCTCTTCCTTGATGAAGTGCTCGGCCTCTTCAAGCTTGCCGGCGCAGAGCAGCTGGTTGATGCGCACCTGCGCTTCGGTCAGCGAGACGATGGCCCCGGCTGCGCCCGGCTCTGCGAGCATTTTCAGGCGCGTGGCGATGGCGTCGGTCAGGGACGCGGGGCTTTGTGCCATCAGACGCGCGAGAAACGCGGGTTCGCGCGTCTCCAATGCGGCGGCAAGAAGCGGTGCCCGCTGGTCTACGTGGAGCCTGTCAAAGGCGAGCGCGAGGTCGTCGGCGATGGACGGCTCGGCGTTTCCGGACAGTGACGTTTCGAAGAGGGCGGAAAACACGTCGACCTGTCTTCCAGGCCATTGGCCGCTGCCTGCATCCTCGAACTGGCCTTCCTGGACGTTCGCTACAAGGGCGTCGGCGAGGATGGAGGGAATGGTGCCGACCCATCCGGTGACGGCGCGGGCGAGAATGCGGATGTGTGCACGCAACGCCCGGGACGCATCATCAACCGCCAGATACCGGTTGTCGTACAGGGCAACGGCGTCATCCGTGATGCGGGCGACATCGACCGCATGAAAAAAGCCTCGCGTTGTACCGGCGTTGCCACGAAGGGCGAGTGCGACAAGCGCGGCCGCAGCGCGCGCGTCGATGTACGCAGCAAAGTACCGGCCGCCGTGGTTGCCCAGCGTCTTGCTGTAGGCGTCGAGGATGGGGAGGATTTTGATTGTATCGTGCAAAAGGCCTGTGGCGACAAGGTCAAGCGCAGCGGCAAGGGACGCACGCCCGGACGCCGTGCTTCCCGAGCCTGCAGCGAGAGTCTCGACGATGGCCTCGAGCACTTCGCGGGACTGGCCGGAGAGCATGTCGTACGTGGCGCGCAGCAGCCCTGCATCAAGAAGTGCGGTGGCAGGCGCACTGTTGGCCCGCTCGCGCATCACCCTGGCAAGTGGGGCTATTTCAGCCGGCGGTAGGGCTCCGGCGCGCAGGTGATGGTCGGCAACAGAAAGTGCGTCTTCAAACGCCACGAGCCGCATCTCGTCGTCGTGCTGCGCAACCGTGTGCCGGTCGAACGCGCTGGGGTAGTGGCCTCGCCCTGCGACCCACAGACAGGCGAGGGCAGTCGTTGTGGGAACAAGGCAAAGGTCGGCAAGCAGGGCAGGTTGGCTGTTGACCCGCCATTGCAGGGAAGACAGCAGCTCAGGCCGGTCGACAGCGAGTGCAAGGACGGCTGAGGCGAGCGGATGCGGGGCAGGACCGATGTCTGCCACTGCGAGCTCCTCACACAGCAATCCGCAAAGCTGAGGTGCACCGGTCAGCAGTTCTATTTCTTCATGACTCCCAGAGACGGTGGCCGTATCGAGCCACGCCCAGCGGTCAATCAGGGCCGCCGCCAACGTGTCCCGGTCAAGCGTGGAAGGCATGGCGCCCGCATTCCGGACGAAGGCACGAAACAGTGCACGCCGCTCGACGACGTCGTCCCACGTCATGAGGACACCGGGCTCGTCGAGCACCCGCAACGCAGACGCCAGGAACGCCTCGGCATGGGATGGCGAGAGCGCACTGCTCGGGGCAAAAGCGGGATAGCCGAGGAGTCTCCACCAGCTTTCCCATAGCGCCATCCCGGCGGCGTTGCCTTCGTCACGGTCGCACAACCGTTCCCACAGCCTCGCCGCGACCCAGGACGGGGTTGCACAGCGAACGACGCGCACGTTGTCCGGCCGTGTCAGCAGCAGCTCGGTCAGGTCGGCAAGCCGGTTGGCGTGATACCGCGAGCGACGAACGCGGTAGCGCACGCCATAGAGGTGGCTTCGCAAAGCCCGGAGCGCGCGGGACAACGGGGAGTCATGCCCGTGCATGGCCACCACGTCGTGCTTGCACTGCACCCGGCCGCGGGCAACCCGTATCCATCCTGCGTCCTGCAGCGCCTTGAATGTCGGCGCGCCGGGGTTCGCTGCCCTGATGGCAGCGTAGGCCCGCCTCGTGCGTCCAAGGTCTGCGTTGTGTTCGACCGTCAGGTCATTGAGCAGCTCGAGCACGGCTTCATCCGGATACTGCAATCCATCCAGTGGCATGGTGGCCGGCGGAGAGGGGAGGAGATTCTTGGCGAAGCGGTGGCGCAGCAGGCGGCGTGCTTCGGAAGGGGCGTGGTCGAGCGATTGGAACCTGTCCATGGTCGTCCGTCTTCGGGTCTGGGCTGAGGATATCAAAGTCAAATGCGGCCACTGCTGTCACGTGGGATGTCCTTGTCCGTGCAACGTCCTTTGATAGGTTTGCGGTCGCTTGCTGCAGGGCATAAGGTGGCACTGCACCCTCACAGGAGTCACTGCATGTCCAAGAAACTGTTTGTCGAAAAGCGTGAGCAGGGCGATTTCGCCGTCCGCAAGCCGGGCTCGGAACGGGCCAGTGCTGTGTTGCCCACGCAGAAAGAAGCGATTGCAAAGGCAAAGGACATGGGCGCCGCGCACCCCGACGTCGAGCGGGTTCGCAATACGAAAAATGGCAGTCCCGACAAATGGCGTAAGGCCTGACACCGCCGGTCAGTGAAAGTACGAACGTGCACCCTCGGGGCCTGTGCAAAGGCCATTGAGATCTTCCGGTTTGACGCGTTCGCACTTGAAGCCGGCGGGGCATTGCGTGTCGAGTTGGCACGAAGCGACGGTGACCGGCATGAGGCGCGGCGGCGGAATCACCGCCATGCCGCCCTCGGTCGGAGTCGCGCAAACGCCAAGGCCGGACACCTGGCCTGCGGGGACCACGCAGGTCTGGCCCGTCACACAATCGGTGCTGACACGACACGTCTGCGAACCGCCTGCTAGGGACGTTGCAGGGGTGATACGCCTCTGCTGCGGGCGGGGGCCGGGTCGGGCCTGTGGGGCCGGCGCCTGCCGGTCGACCACAACCCCTGCGACCAGGAGGGCAAAGTCCAGCTGTGCTTGCCGCCGTTCGGCAATGTCGGGCGCCACGCGGTCGACAGACGGCACCGGCCGGTGGAGCCGCTCGAGCCCCCTGATGGAATTCTCGTCCCCGTAACGTGCGCCCTCGGTGTAGAGCACTGCTGCCGCGTCCGGGTCAGGCGTATCGGTGACCCTGCCGAATTCGAGCAGGGCGCCGGCGTTTGAAAACGCCATGGGCACGCCACGCTCGGCCGCGTCCCGGTAATAGGCAAACGCCTTCGCCGGGTCTGCGGGCCATCCCCTCTCCGCGCACCCGGCCTCGATGATGGCGCCGAGGTTGTTGATGGAATAGCCGTCACCCGCGGCCGCAGGGCCCTGCATCACAGCAATGGCGTCCTTGCACCGGTGGTCTTCCATGGCGATGAGCCCCTGGCGACTGGGCGCGCGCAGCGACGTGCAAGCGCAGAGCGAGACAAGCAGCATGCTGGCTGCAGCGATTCGACGAGTCATGTTGGTTCCCCCTGCGCGGACTTTAGCAACCCGTTCCGGACGCGTCCGTAGGCCGTTCGGCCGACGTCGCGACAGAGAGCAACGAGTGTCCGGCGCTCTCTGCGCTGCAAGGGGCGCTCCAGGTTGGGACCATCCGCTAGGAGGAGACGCCGTGCGCAGCCTGACGCAGAACGAACTGCTTGATGTCGTGTTCGAAAACCATGACGTCCCTGTGACCCAGCTCGGCCGCCTGATGGGCGTTCGCTGACGGGCTACAGGCGGGCCGCTCACTTCTGTTGGGGGCGACGCCGCGCGGTCCCGTGGCCCACGTGCAGATGTAGCGGCTCGTCACAGCTGCGAATCACGTCCCCTGTCAGTGGGTCGACGATGTGCTCTGCATATCGGTCAGCCAGGCGGTCGATGGTGACACTTCGGTGGACCAGCCGCTTGAGGTCAAATGACCACTCGTACAGGCTTTTTTCCTCGAGCCGGTATCGCCGCTTTCCCGCGCGCGGCGAACGAATTTTCAGCATGTGGCCGGTATACGCCTTGAGGCGCTCTTCGACGAGCTCCAGGATTGTGCGGAGCGTGCTTCCGCACCTGGGGCAGGGCGAACGTGGCGTGTCGGCGGGGAGGGCCATGCAGCACTGGGAGCAGGTGACTGACGCAATGGTCATGACGGTCGTCCCGGGTGGCTGGTTGACAAGATAGCGCGCGTTGAAGGTCTGACGCACCGATGGTCCTTCGCATCCCCATGACAGGGCGGCACCCCGGGCGCAGCATGCCGGCACGCCGATGGAGCCTTTCGCGCCGGGTGGGCTCAAGTGATCTGGATTGGTGCCGACATATCCCGGGCCGACATGGAGTTTGCATGCCCCCGTCCCGAGCCTCCGAGCCACCCTCTCTTGCCGCTTTAAGCCTTGCATTGATTGCCTGGCTGTCCAAAGCCTGGGCGCCGCTTGCGGCAGCATCCCTGTCCATCGCCGCGTTGTACTGGGTCGAATTCATTCGGTACTTCGCCATTCCGGTCAACTTCGGGGCATCCGCAGGACTGACCGCATTGCCGGCTCTTGCGGCAACCATGTTTGCCGTCATCGCCATCATCGCCGTCTTCTGCCTGATACCCTCACTCGCCCTTTGGGTGCCCCTTGGCAAGGAGCGGCGCAGACTGCTCGACGGGCATCGCGCTCGAAACTCCGCGCTGAAGGGCCCGCGGGACCCCTTTCGCAGCGGTGACCTTGAGCGCGGCTGGGTAGCCGTCAATTGCTTTCTGGGCGCGCTTTGGGCTGGCGTCATCGCCATTTCCGTCATGGACGAAGCGAACGTCAGCCTTCAGTGGCTCGGGTCGGGTGTCTTGGTCGCCAGCACCGCCGTCTCGTGGCTGGCGTTCGGGCCCGTCCGCCGGCGTGCCCGAATCGAGGGTGATGCGGCGTGGATCCTGTTTTTTCTCCAGTTCGTCTCGGGACTGGTCCAGGGCCTCGTACAGTTCGGTGTCCTGCAAGCCGGACTCACAGCGACAGGGTCGCTCAATTTTGTCGGTTGGATGCAGCTCATCGCCTTTGGATCCGGTGGCATTGTCATGGTTTCCATTGCGCAATACGCCATGGCGTTGGCCATCGCAAAAGGCCCAGTTCGAAACACGCCCCGAACCTTTGTGCTGCTGATGCTGGGTCTGGTCGCAGTCCCCCTGCTTGTCCCACCGCTCGGCGCGTCCGTCGCTTCCGTTCCCTTTCGCCTGAGAGGGCCCGACGGCCGCAGCTGCGTCACGCTGACGCCCACCAGCGGTGCAAAGCGAGACGACTGGTCGGGAATTCTCGAGTCGGGTGCAAGCACCACGGTGCCACTGTGGGCGACCCGGCTCGACGACACCTACTACGTCAAACGGGATACCCGGAGCACGACCATCGTCATTCCTGCGGTCCAGGTCCAGGGCGTTTCAAGCTGTCCACCATCCGGCGCGGCGGTAAAGGTGGACGCGAGTGCTGTCCCGGTAGCGACTGCTGTTGCGTCCGGGGCATCGATGCACGTCGAACCGTCCATCTGGGTGGCCATCGGTGCACTGTGCGTGTCCGTGATGTCCCTCATGGCCACCCTGGCGCTTCATCGCCGCGCCCACCGGCCTTTGGTATCGGTGCGAATCACAGCCCACGACGGCGGAAACCTCGGCATCAGCCTTGACATCGTGGTGGAGAACACCGGCACCCGCCCCGCACTAAACGTGGTCCTCGAAGCGGGCATCGAAGATGTCAGGCAAGTCATGCTTGACGAATCGGAGAATGCCCTTGTACCGAAGGATGCTGGACGCGTGTTTTTCTCGGATATCCGAATTCCCGTTCTGGCCAACGGGCGCATGGTGACCAACGCATTCGGCCAGCTCGGCACCCAGGGTTGCTGGAAGCCCGGCGCGGTTTTGCCCATCACGGTGTCCTATTCCGCGATGGACGGCCAGCACTTCAGTGAATCCTTTGGTTTGTTGCTCGCCGACGACATCGGGTTCGCCCAGACCAGTTGGGGTCCACCCGTCAATGGTTGACGGTGCTCCGAGAAAACTCGTGCATTGCGGGAATGTTTGATGCAACTCGATGCAAGCGAACTGATGGCCGGTGCAGCCATTGCGATATTTCCGGCCGTATTGCTGTGGGGCCTGGTGTCGGCCCGCATGCAGGCGCGACCCTGGCGGATGATGGCCGTTGCAGCGCTCGTGGTGGGTCCCGTAACTGTTTTTCAGCTCATGCTCTCGGGCCAGCCTGCTCATCTCTCAAACAATGCTGAATTCAACGCGTTTTACGAGAAGTTCCGACTCTTCGAATTGGCGTGGATGTCCGTTGCCCTTGGCATTGGAGGCGCGCTGTTTGGCGCGGCGATAGCCGCGCGTGCAGCCCAGCTCCACGCAGAGGAAACCCGTCGGCTCGACCTGGCGAAGGCGTCGAATCTCAAGGAGCTGCAGCGAACCAAAAAGGAGCTGGCGGTCCTGAAGGCAAGTCCGGCATCGCAATCGAATGAAGTGCGGGAAGCCATCGAAAAGACGGAAAACAGGTGGCTTTACCTCAATCGGGCAAAGCACGCTCTTGAGGAAAAGCGGGCCCGGATGGGTCTCGAGGAGTAAGGGGTGGCAATGGCTCTCTTGCGGTGGCTGGTGCGCCGGATACATCTGGCGAGTCCCGCATGGTTTGTGACCGTCTTGACGGCGCCCCGTTTTCTGCTTGAATCAAGGTGACCCAGGACGGGTTGAAGACTGGGACAATCCATGGACATGGACAAACAGCGTCGGTTTCACGACGCATGCTGGGACGGTGACCGGGGCGCTTTGGAGGAGCTCCTGGCTGACCCGGAGGTATGCCTGTCGAGCCACCACAGCTGCGGTCTGTTGCATGCAGCACGCCGGGGTCATCGCTGGCCCGTCGAACGCCTCCTCCCCACAGTGACCCTTTGGCCCATGCTCCGAGGCATTGCTGCGGGCTGCGAAGAACCGCCACGCGTCGTGCATCCGCCTGCTCGCGCCGGTTTCAGACCCGCATGCGTGGGACGCGCACGAGTGGGACGAACTCCGAGACACCGAGCGCCGTCTGGTCGAGCGCCTCTGTGGGCCCCGTCGCAAGTTCTGGAGTGCGCATCTGGTTGATGCGGCCAGTCAGGGGACGTCGCCTAACCGACGATGAGCTCGCGGTAGAGGTTGCGGGTGACCAGCGACCAGATGCCGGGGCATTTGAAGAAGGGGTGCCATGGCGGCGGTGCAATGAACGACACATCCCGGCCGTTGTTCCAGATCGGGACGACCGTGCCGGCGAGGTCGGCTTCGGCCGCGCATGCCTGCATGGCCTCGATGAACTCGGCCCGCTCGCAGTTCGGGCCAGCGTTCGGTCCCTGCCGCGGCAAGCGCAGCTCCCGCCACGAAGAGGCCCAGGGCTACCATGAGCGCGCGGCGCTCAAGCATCGCCGGGCCGTTGAACCCGTAGATCGTTCGGGCGGGCAGGCGCATGGCGCCCATGCCTGTGATTGCGACTGCCACAAGGTACAGGCCCCCGAAGAATCCTCGCCATCCGAGTTCGGCGGTGAGGGCCGGCAATATGCCAATGAAAACGCCAAGGCCCCCCGCGAGCAGATCGAAGGCAAGCCCCGACAAGACACATGCGGCCCACCGAAACGGTCGTTCCAGGCGCGCAGCGGAAGCGACAAACGCTGTGCCCATCAGGATAAAGGACGGATAGGCGAGAAGTTTCCATATGGCCGTTGAGACAAGGCCGCCGATGGCGCCAACGAAAATGCGTTCGACGTGGGCCGGCGTCCCCAAGCCGATGAGCGCGGTTCCCAAACTCAGGAACAAGGGGACCCTGCCTACGGTGACCATGCGCGTAAGCAGCTGGATGTCGTCGAGACGAGCGAGAAACGGGATGGGAATCTGCATCTGTATTCTGCCAAGCCAGCGCGCGGATGCATTTCCGGTGTGGGTCTGCTCCGACACTGGATCACTTGCGGGAGCGTCCGCGTTGCGGCGCAGGATGCGGTCGACGGCGACGGCGAGACGTCGCAGCTTGATGGCGTATGGGGTCAACACGTTCATGGTTTCTTCCTCATTGTATGAGGCAGCGGGAAACGCCCGTGCCTTGAGTAGGGTAGGTGTTCGCTGGGGACGCCAGAATCCGAAACGGGCGCTTTTGCGACGACCCTTTCCCGGGGCGGTGTGCTAACCGCGGATACATGGCTCAGGTTCGACGGACGGCGTGCCGAAGCCCGGCGTTTGTCTCACGCTGCGCCGCTCCCGTCGGCCGCCCGCACCTCGCAACGTCCCGTAACGCCCGCAAGGCTTCAGACCGAACGCCGAGCTGATTATCAAAACCGGTGCGCCTGTTGCTGACGACGAAAACAGCGCTGATCGCTCCCAGCAAGTAGTGGTCCGCGCCTTCTGACAGGAAATACCACCAGTCCTTATCCTGGACATTCGGTCGCACCGGACTTGTGCCCCGCGTCGCGCGCGCAAGGATAGGAATCCCGAACAGGGTTTCCCGTGCCACAGACCCGTGCCCACCCGTTTTCCCAGCTGCACAGCGAGGCGGATGCGGGTCGCATTGCGTTACCGGACCGCGTGAGCGTAACGGCCTGCGCTTCGGCAACAGGCAGGCGGAGTCATCCTTCTGATGCCGGCCTGCCGGAGGACCAGGACAGTCCCGCTCGGGCACACGAGCCTTTCAACACCACGTTCCGGCGCCACCTTGCACTCATCAACTACCGCGTCCGGCGCACGTCCCAATCTGACCGGGCACGTGGCCTGGGAGCCTGGCTTGTCGGCCCGGCGAATGACTGGCCGAACCCGAACGGACACCTTTGCGGCACGCTTCCGACCCTCTACAGCATCCTCGAGTGCCAGGTCGGCGCGGCCTATCTTCGCCACGGCATGCCGGCCATTTTGGCGAGAGAGCTGGTCGATGCGACGGCAGGGACGCTGGACGCGGCTCGGGCCTTCGTGACCAGCAGGGGAGAGGTATGCGATATGGCCGCCTTGCCGCCCTGCCTGCGGCTTCCCCCAGCGTGCATCAGGACCGGCTTCCAGGTTGCTCCGCCAGGGTTTGTGCTCGATGACACCCGATGGGAGGCCGGCGGACGACTCTGGGAAGGTTACGCCCGGACCGCGCGCATCTATGGGCAGCTGATTGACCAACTCAACCGGTCCTTGCTCAGGACAGTGGAGAGCGCCGAACGCGGGCTGCTGTCGCGCAGGATATGGACGCCGCCCAGTACGCTCGCTTCGCGGCCGCGCCTTTGAGGGTCAAAGGCCGTGCGTGAGATCGTTTGCATCAATCGCAAGCGGCGCGCTCCGGAGCGTTGCCGCTTGCGCCAGGGACGGCGCCTTCAGATGAAAGGCGTCACGCCATTCGGCCTCGGTCAGCTTGCACGAGCCTTTCCAGGCGTCGAGTGATTCTTGTTTGGCCAGCCTGACTTCAGCGTCGAAGATATCGAGCTCTGCACAGGCGCTTGCGAAGCTATCGACGAGTCGCGAGCTGTAATGGCCCGACGTCGACACAATGACGCTGTAGCGCCCGACCTCCCGTTTCACCGGCGGGTCCGCTTGCAGGTCCAGGTCCCATTCGACATATTCGAGGGCGAACAGGCCGAGTCGACCCTGATGGACGCGGTACTCGTTTTCAACCGTTGCGAAGTTCATCGAGTTCTTCTGCTTTGGACGGGTGTCAAAGAGGCGTCGCGTCGCAAGTCACGTCGGCCCCTGCGACGAAGACATCAGGCGTGTCAGCGGAGGCAAAGCCCCGCATGAAGCGCCACTCGGTCACGCCGCCGACAAGGTGCTGGCGGTAAATGTCCCGTGCATATCGCCAGTTGTCCCTGCGGTCGGGTCGGATGTTCATGAGCAGGTCGTGGCCGCGTGTGCAGATGAGACTGAAGTCGCGGTCGTGCGAACCGGCGACAAGCTCCGGTTGGGTCGTCTGCGCGTGGACCAGGGCGGGCACGGCGACGAGGGACATAGCGAGCAGGTGGCGGAGGGACATGGCTGCACTTGTGCGAGGTGGTGTGAGATTCATCGGCCCGCCGCGCCACTTCTTGACAGTGAGGGCTGCTACCGCGGCACATAACTCATATGCAGTCGAAAAACATCGCTCGATGGCGCTTGGCAGAGCCCGGCGGAGACCAGGTGGAGTTCCGAAAGAGTTTTTGTCAGCTGCTTCTCCAGCCCAGGGCAGAGTCGGTGCGGGGCACATGTCACCCCGTGACCCCGGCCACGTCTTCCCACATACCGAGTCAGTCGAGACGGTAGTTCGGGGCCTCTTTCGTTATCTGGACGTCGTGCGGGTGGGCTTCGCGCATCCCCGCGCCCGTCACCTGGACGAACTGCGCCTTTGCATGGATTTCGTCAATGCTCGCCGCGCCCATGTAACCCATCGAGGCACGGAGGCCACCTGTGAGCTGGTGGATGATGTTGCCGACTCGCCCCCGGTAGGGCACGCGTCCCTCGATGCCCTCTGGCACGAGCTTGTCGAGATCCGACTCCTCCTGGAAATAGCGGTCTTTGGAGCCGAGCTCCATGGCGCCAATCGACCCCATGCCCCGGTAGCTCTTGTACGAACCGCCCTGGAAGAGTTCGACATCCCCCGGCGACTCGTCGGTTCCGGCAAACATGGATCCGATCATCACGGTTGACGCACCCGCGGCCAGAGCCTTGGCCACGTCGCCGGAATAGCGGATGCCGCCGTCGGCGATGAGGGGGATTTGTCCCTTCAGCGCGGTGGCCACCAGATCGATGGACGTGATTTGTGGGACACCGATGCCGGTAACGATGCGGGTGGTGCAGATGGAACCGGGACCAACGCCAACCTTGACCGCATCAACGCCCGCGTCGAGCAGCGCGAGGGCTGCCTCACCCGTAACGATGTTGCCGGCGATGACCTGGATCTGGGGATAGCGCTTCTTGACCCAGCCGGCGCGGTCAATCACCGACTGGGAGTGGCCATGGGCGGTGTCGACCACGATGACATCCACGCCCGCGTCAACGAGCGCTTCAACACGCGCCTCGGTATCGCCACTGACCCCGACGGCAGCACCGACGACCAACCGCTCGTGGGCGTCTTTCGCGCCATGGGGGTTGTCGGTGGCTTTCTGGATGTCCTTGACCGTGATGAGGCCACGGAGCTGGAAGTCATCGTTGACGACAAGGATCTTCTCAATCCGGTGCTTGTGGAGCAGGCCGAGAACAACCTCGTGCGAAGTCCCTTCCCGGACTGTGACCAGACGTTCTTGCCGGGTCATGATGTGGCGCACCGGGTCGGCGTGGTTGCGCTCGAACCGCATGTCGCGCCCGGTCACGATGCCAACCAGCCTCTCGCCATCGACAACCGGAACGCCGGAGATGTTGTGGCGGCGGGTGAGCTGCAACACCTCTCCGATAGAGGTTTCGGGGCCGACAGTGACCGGATTGCGAATGACGCCCGTTTCATGCTTCTTGACGAGGCGTACTTCTGCCGCCTGGTCTTGCAGCGCCATGTTCTTGTGGATGATGCCGATGCCGCCGTTTTGGGCCATGGCAATGGCGAGGCCTGACTCGGTCACGGTGTCCATGGCGGCGGAAACAATGGGAATGTTGAGCTGCAGGCCGCGCGTGAAGCGCGCTGACAGGCTTACGTCGCGGGGAAGGACCGTCGAGTGGCCGGGAACGAGAAAAACATCGTCGAAGGTCAGGGCCTGGGCAAGGATGCGCATGGGGAGCTCCGGAAGTCGGCGCGGACACGATGTGGGCCCGCCATGCGCTGTCAATTTAGATTATGAGCGTCATACTGTCAATCATTCCACGTTTCGCAGAGTCCCCCGTCCTTGGCGGTGCGCCTAACGATGGAGCTTCGGGCGGACCGGGTCTTGGTGGTCCTGAACCAGAAGTCGAGCAAGAGGCGCAGCTGCTGGAACCCCAGGAGCTGCACCTCCCCGATGCTCTCAGATATTCGGCGCTCCGCCCGCCACCGTAATCATCGCGGCGTGGGTGTAGGTGCTTTCGTCCGACGCGAGGTAGACGTAGGCGCCTGCCAGTTCCACCGGCTGGCCGGGACGCTGCATTGGAGCCTGCGTGCCGAACTCCTCGATGGTGGTCTCAACCAGACGCTTGCCGTGGGAAGAGTCTGGATCGATGGCAAAAGCCTGCAGCCCGCCCGAATTTCAAGGACGATTACCCGCAGCTCTTGAGCAGGTCCCGAAGAGCGCTCTGCGCGCAGGGCGAGCGTTTCCAAATGGTGGCGCAAGGCTTCGATGTCGGAGCGCCGGCGGCCGTTGTGTTCGGCAAGCGCTTCAATGTGCCTTGCGGACCGTAGTTCGTAGATGGCCGCCTTTCCTGTGGCCACCCCTACCGCAGCGGAAAGCGCCATGCCTACCGCGCACTTTGCCACCAGCGGCCAGTGTTTTGTCGCCATCGCCCGGGTCCAAAATTGACCTTGTCGGCACCGGCGCGACGGGCACCCGGCAGCGCGGCCCTGCAGTGCCACGTGCTTTCGGGTTCGCTCCGCTGGCGCTTTGCGAATTGGCGGGCGCAACTTCCTTTACAGAGGATATGGTCTGCCACGGCATAGCAGTTATCCGGAAAGTCGGGGCTGCTTTGCCTGTCGGTTATGGGCACGATGTGGCGGCGGCGCGGTCTTTGGACCGTCACGCCTCAGGGGTCGGGGGGTGAGCAGGCACCCGTCATGGCAGGCGCCGAAGGAAATGGCAGTGTGGAGATGGCCCGCTCGCGTGGCCCGACACGCCCGAATCCCGGCACGCAAAAAAACGGTCTTGCAGAACGCTCAACATACGCTCGGGAGCTGGGAATGAGGGGAACAATCCAATACATCAATCCGTTCACCGGATTGGTGGCGGCCCTGACCACGGATGGCGCCTTCAGTGTATTTGAACTGGTTTCAGGAAGGGCAGAAGCGGGTGACTCGGTCAGCTGGGCGGGCGACTGCCCGTTCGGAGCAGACACCGTCCGTAACCTCACGCAAACTCTCTTGCTCGACGTCGTTTTCAAAAACCACAACGTCGCTGTGACGCAGCTTGGTCGGCTGATGGGCGTGCGCTGAACGGGTGCACGGAATGCAACCGCTCATGACGACGTGGTTTACGCACTGAAGCACAGCTCTCGAGTGGTCATGTGCCTGCTCATGATGGACGGGACAGGACCTGAGTGCCGCAATGCGCCGATGTCACCGGAAAGTTCCAGGGGCTGTCGGCGAGCGGCGCGTTCTCCATGCCTCATCACTCGAATCACGGCGCACGCCCTTGCATGCAACATTCCAGTGTTCCGATCCCTGATGACGCCAGTGCGAATGGCTTTGCCCGTGTGGTCGACGCTTGATGCAACGGCACCGGCGAGAGCAACAGGCCGCTGGCAGCGGCAGTGAGAGGAGCGTGAAAGTGCCACCGATGGATGGGTGTGCATTGCTTTTTATTGATACCGCATGCCGGCCACGTAGAATTTGCATGCGTTCGCCGCCACTCCGCCAGTTCGCAGTCACTGTCCCTAGCTGCTTTGAGTGTCGCGCGATGGCCTGGCTGTCGAAAGCGTGGTCGCATTTTGCAGCAGCATCGTTGTCCATCGCAGTCATCAAATGGCTCGAATTCATCCGGCACTTTGCCTGGATGGGCTCGGCGGGTGTGGGATCAATTCATAGACACCATGGAGCGGCCCCGGTCAGGATGGGCGTTTGCATGGGGCGTCGTTTGGCCAGCCATCGCGCTGGCGTATGAAAAGCTCGTCTCCGCTGTCATGTCAGGAAGATGCTGCTGTAGCCGAGCAGGGTGGGGATATCGACCATAAAGAGCAATCGCGAGGCGTCGCAGCGAATCCGTTGTGCTGCGAGGAGGTCCCATCCTAGCGTACTGAAAAGCGCCGGATGCCGACCGGGTGAAGTCCCGGTCCATCCGTGGCGTGCAAAGCCTGGAGCGGCCTCCGGCTTGGCCGCGATGGCGCACGGGGGAGCGAGTAAGGTCTCGATGCCCGAGCCCCCTTGACGAACTGCCACGCTCGGTTACGGTGGGGATCCCGCGCCTGGAATTCTGATGCGTCACCCGTCTGCGGCACCCGAACCTGCCTGCGCCGCCCCGTCACCTGTAGATGCGGATTCGTCGCTTCAGAGATTGAAAGACGCCGTGCAGGCGGCCCAGCGCCACACGACACGAACGGCGTTTCCCGTCGATGTGGGCGTGCACCGGACGGCAATTGAGGCAATGGGCGACTTGCGGGATGCCATTCTTGCGGGAGACGTGGAGGGCGCGACCGCGGCCCTCGGATGCGGTGCGTGGACTGACGTTGAGTTTGTTTCTTTCTCGGCAGAGGACGAAGAGCCCCTGGCGCACCTGACGCTGGTGTCACTGGCAACCCTGGTCGACAGCCAGACACACGCGGTGCAGCTGTTGCCTTTGCTGGCAGGGCACGGCGCAAACCTGCATCAGGTCGATTCCAGTGGCCGGACCTTGCTGCATTTTGCCAATGACATCCACGTTGCCCGCTGGCTGCTTGAGCACGGTGCCAGTCCGCCCGACGTGGGCACCGATGGCAGCGATGACGACGCCGGGTTTGGTTTGCCTGCCGCCGCCGTCGAGGCCCTTGCCGCGTGGCGGCTCGGGGAAGCCCTCCCTGGTGTTGAGACGCCGGTTCGGCCGCCGAACCGCTTGTAAGACGATAGCGGCGCTTGCGGAGGTGGCCGGGAGTCGACACCATGCCGCAGCGAAACGGCCACAGGTGCAGTCATCCGGCGTGGTCCGGGTTCACTAGACCTCGAGGAAAGACGCTGCGCCCCAGGATTGGGCTGCTCACCGCGTCACATGCAACACGACCGCGCCCGATGATCACAGTGAAACGGAGAGACCAACAACCGTACCGCCGTGTTGGGCGGCCCGTGTCGACGACGAGCCGATCATCCCCGAGGCCGAATGGGCGACGTTGGTTCTGGTCTGGCTCAAAAACCAGATGGATGCCATCGCATACTTCAATCCCGACGGGGCAACCGTGTTGCCGTCATACACGGGCGGCTTTCCACTCTTTGCCAGGTTCATTGCAGCGCGGCTTCTAGGTAACGCGGTTCTGGCAAGGGACGCCGGGCGCGTCGGCCGCCTTATTGAACTCGGTGGGCACACGGTGGACCTCCGCCACAACTATGACGTCGAGCGCCTTGGTGTGACGTACTGCTTCAAGCATGTGACCACCATCGGCCTGGCTCTGCTCGTTGACGGGAAAGCAGGGCAGGACGACGGCAAGGCGAGCCCGAAGTCGAGCCCTGTGTCTGCGGGTTCACCTTCGCCGCCGGTTCTGTCGGCCTTGCTCACGGCACGGCGCCATTCGGCTCGGCGCCGGAGCCCCGCTGTTTTGATTTCTTGCCGAGCCGCTCAAATGTTGCCTTGTTGACGGTGCTCACTGACCGAATGGCACAAGGCGGGTCGTCGCGACGGACGATTTCCTCACTGATGCCGCCACAAATCCGCATCCCGCCGACCGCCCTGTCGCTTTGTGATGTTCGAAAATGGAGCCCATCGCCGAGCGTCATGCGCGGGCGAGAGACTTTGGTTTTGACTGGGAAATGATTGGGCCCGTTTCTCACTGTGACCGCCGTGTCGTTGACGACGTTCCATTCGTTGATGCGGTCGATTTGCAGACACTCACTGTACGGCAACTCACGCGGGGCCGGTTGTTGCACTGCGGCCTGTGCCACAGGGACGATGAAAAAGGAAGCGACCAGAGCAAGGGTGTGGCGACGCATGGACTCTCCTGGTGGACATCGCAAGCGGATTGCATGCGGTGACAACGCCGGCCGAAGGCACATTCAAAGCCATTCAGGCTCTGTGGAAGAGGGCAATCTTGATGATGGCGCCAAAGGAAAGCAGCACCAGAAGCAACAGCAAGATCCGCGTTACCAACAGGGCGACAAAGCCCTTCCACTGCGTGTGGATATAGTCTTCATAGATGTTTCGCAAGCCAAGTTCCGTGTGCCAACCCATCAGCACGACGAACAGTGCCATCAGCAGTGCGTTCACAGGGTGGCCAATCCTGTGTACAGCGGTGGAATAGTCGCTGTGGACGAGGGAAAGGACCAGGACGACAAACCAGACAGACAGTGCGGCGAGGACGTAGGACGTAAATTGCATCGCCATCCACGCTGCTGCGCCCGACTTTGCTGAACCAATATTTCGCGCGCGCTTTAGTGGATTTCTCAGGTCCTCTGTCATGGCCAAGCCCCAGGTAGTTTCGACATATTTTTACGACAGGCGCCGCTAAGCGTGCAACCGGCGGGGCAAAACGTATCGACGACATGTGTGAAGGAGGGGGGCGCGAGAGGTCTGGCGCGGCAGTTGGACCGCTTGCTCAGGCGGGCCACACTTTTGAAAGGAGGAAGGCTACTGCGACGACCACAGCGATGGCAGCCAAGGTGATCAGCGTGGCCCGTAACGGCTCTGCCAGACGGGTTCCTGGCGGGGCGAAACTGTCGGCGCCCGATTCCACTGATTCATTACGACGTGCCATAAGTCGTCCCCTTGCTCGCTAGGATGATAAAAACGACGGGACGCAAAGCGTCCCGTCTGCAGCTGCGCAAAACTAGCGGTTCTTGTGACTTTGCTCGCCGGCTTTGGCGTGCTGCTCGCTCGACCCACCTCGGGTGCCGCCGTTGCCACCGGTCGACTGATTGCCGCCAGATTGGTCCGCACCGGACTTTCCGGTCGTGTTCTTGTGGGACTGTTCGCCCGCACGGACATGTTGCTCGTGGCTCGCGTGGTCGCCGCCGCGACCGGCGGCATTCTGGTTATTGGAGTTGGCCATTGAAATGATCTCCGAGCGCATGGGATGGCATGGTTGTCGGCGCGTTGCGCTTTCCGCCACCGACGCGAAAATCATAGGGCGAGCGTTCTAAAAACTGCGTTTGGTCGTCATCAAGAATGGGTTGAAGTTCATGAATGTGTGTGCCCCGAGTTACTGCCCGGTCGCCGCATGCGGCACCTTCTTCCCGCTTGCAAATGTTGTCGTCCCGGCCTGCAAGGGCCCCGCGCGGGTCACCTCGACAAAACTACCGACTTGTTGATTACGTCGACCTCCGGTACGCGACGGTCCGAGCGTAATGGCCGTTAGTTTGCCGCTCCGGTCGGCGGGCGCTCCGGGCCCATCAGGCGGCTGAGAGTCTGCATCAATGCATTCATGGACACAGGTTTGCCAAGGTGCGCGTCAAAGCCCGCCTCAAGCGCGCTGCGCTGGTCCACCTGACGGCCAAAGCCGGTGAGGGCCACGGCAACGATGCCGGTGTTTGCGGGCGCTGCCCGCACGCGCCGAATCAGCGCATGGCCATCCATCCCCGGCATGCCGATGTCAGACAGCAAGACATCAAAGGGGCGCCCCGCCAGCAGCGTGAGGGCTTCCTCGGCCCCGCTCGCGGCGACCACATCCGCCCCTTCCATGCCGAGGAGCTCCGCGAACGGCTGTAGGAGTTCCACTGAGTCATCAACGATAAGGATGCGCAGTCCCCTCAGTACACTTGATGTCGAAAGCTGCAAGTCCTCTCCGGCGTCGTCGACAGCCTCGCTTGCATGCAAGGGAATGGCTATCGTAAACGTCGAGCCCTGGTCAGGGCCGTCGGAATGGGCCGTGATCGTGCCGCCGTGGAGTTCCACGAGGTGTCTTACGAGCGCCAGCCCGATGCCAAGGCCGCCACTGCGACTCGTCCGGCTCATACCCTGTTCAAACATCTCAAAGACCTTTGGAACGAGCTCTGGCGACATCCCGATGCCGTTGTCGGCAATCGTCAGGGACGCGTGCTCTGAACCGACCACCATGGTCACAGTGATTCGTCCGCCATCGCGCGAGAATTTCAGGGCGTTGCTGAGCACGTTCCAGATGACCTGCTCAACCCGTGTGCCATCAGCCATGATGACCAGGTCCGCATCCGGAAGGTCCAGAGCCAAAACCACATGGCGCCTTGCGAGGCTTTCCTCCATGCCACCGGCGATGCGGCGAATGCAGTCGGACACATTGACGGGCCCGAGCTTCAATGCGAGCTTGCCAGTGTTGAGCCGCGACAAATCGAGCAGGTCGTCGATAATCTGCGCCTGACCCTCAACCGTCCGCCGAATGGCATCGGCCGCGCGCTTGAGCGCAGGGTCGTCCGTGCTTGCAGCCGAGCGTCCCACGAGTTCGGCGTTCATCAAAATGAGATTCAGCGGGTGCTTGAGCTCATGGGACATGACGGCAAGGAACTCGTCTTTCAGCTCGATGGCGCTTTGCGCCTGTTCCCGGGATGCTTTCTCTGAGAGCAGCAGCTCTTCCCGTTCTCGCTCGCGCTGCTTGTCCGCCGTAACGTCCCGTGCGATTTTCGCATATCCGTGAAAGCCGCCTTGACGGAGTGGCGTGGTGATACCACTGCAAAAGATGCGCTGCCCGTCGGCGCGCATGTGCCAACGGTCGTCGTTCGCGCGGCCTTCGACGTTCGCGATTTCCATCTCCCGCTTGAAGGCACCACGGGCACGGTCTTCTGGCGTAAAAATGAGGTCATTGTGCGCGCCGATGGCGTCCGCCGCCGAGTGCCTGAAAATCCGCTCCGCACCTCGACTCCAGGACGTGATGACGCCCTCCGGATTCGTCGTGATGATGGCGTAATCCAATGCGCTGTCAGCAACGAGGCGCATGCGCTCTTCGCTGCTTCGGGCAGATTCTTCGGCGTTGCGCCGACGGGTGATGTCAACGAAGGTCAGGACGGCGCCTTCAATCCGGTCCCACGCCGTCCTGTACGGCAGGATTCTTGCGATATACCAGCGCCCGTCAGCGCCACCGACCTCCCGGTCAACACTGCGCAGCGAATGAAAGGCCTGTTCGGCATCGTTGGCGAGGTCAGGGTAGTCAAGGCGGTGGTTGAGGTCGAGGAGCGACCGGCCAATGTCTGCTGGGATGAGCCGGAAAACATCGGCTGCCCTCGGCGTGAAGCGCTTGACGCACATGGTGCGGTCTACGAAGACGGTCGCGATGTCGGTCGATGCCACAAGGTTCTGCAGGTCGTCGTTGGCTTTGGCCGTCTCGTCGACTTTCAGCTTGAGCTCGTGATTGACTGTGATGAGCTCTTCGTTTATCGCTTGCAACTCCTCTTTGCTGGTCTCCAGTTCCTCAGTTGCAGACCGGAGTTCTTCGTTCATCGATTGCAGCTCTTCGTTGGACGCTTTGAGCTCCTCGCCGGAGGTTTCCGCCTCCTCGATGGTGATTTGAAGCTGCTCCTTGACCCGCTTGAATTCCTCCTCGAGCTGAACAAGAAGCGGGCTCTGTTCATTGGCCTCATTGTCAGTGCTAACGGCAGGCGCCGGTTGCTCATGGAAGACCACGAGCTGGTAGCCAGCGTCCGTCTCCTGGTCGCGTACAGGTCTGACCTCTATCGTCACCGACACGGCTTTTCCATCGAGCTCGATCCGTACGGGGGAAGAGCGCACCTGACCGCCCTCTTGCGAGGACTGGAACAGCGACGCCCGCAATTCCAGTCGCAATTCGGGAATGATGAGGGACGTGAGCTGATAGGAGGGCGCGCCCGCAGTCATCCTGAGATAGGCGCCAGCGTCTTCCGAGATATGGGCAATATGGCCATCGCGGTCGACGAGCATGCTGGGCGGCAGCCGGTCCTCGACAGCCTTGCGATGAATTTCTGCAAGCGATGGGGGGCTCTGCGCGCTCTGCTGCGCCATGACGCCGACGGCGGCCGACTGAGCCGGGACATTTCGAGAAGACGCGCCAAGGTAAAACGCGGTGCGGGCGACGGCGTTGGCGCGGTAGATTCGGTTTTTCTTGTCAACGGGCGTAAAGAGCTTGGAGGCGACATCCGCCGACTCGGAGCTACCCAGAAACAGGAAGCCACCTGGACGCAAGGCGAAATGGAACATCTCAAGAACATGAGCCTGCACGTCCCGGTTGAGGTAGATGAGAAGGTTGCGGCAGGTGATGAGGTCAAGCCGGGAAAAGGGCGGGTCTTGCAAGACGTTGTGACGCGCAAACAGTACGCTCTCGCGCAGAGGCTTGGCCACGCGGAAGAAATTGTCGTCCCGCACAAGGAAACGGTTTACCCGCCCGGGAGCGATGTCGGTAACAACGGAGGACGGGTAGCAGCCTTGTCTGGCATAGGCGATGGCATCGTCATCAATGTCGGTGGCGAAGACTTGCACGACCGCGTCCACGGGGGCTGCCGCTTCCGACAGAAGCATCCCAATCGAATACGCCTCTTCTCCTGTTGCGCAACCAGCACACCAGGCGCGTATCCGTTGTGCGTCATCCTTGGCGTTTTCCAGCAATTGCGGGACCACGGTCCGCTCCAGGGCCTCGAACGCCTCGCGGTCGCGAAAGAAATTGGTCACGCTGATGAGCATGTCCTTGAGCAATGCGGGCCGCTCGTGTGAATTGTCCTGCAGGTAGTCGCGGTACGCCTCGAGCGTCGTTATCCCGTTGACCTGCATGCGACGCTCTAGTCTGCGAAGTACGGTGGCCCGCTTGTACGCGCGAAAATCGTGGGTCGTCTTGGCCCTGAGAATCAGCATGATGTCGCGCAGCGCATCTTCATCTACAGGTGAGCCCTCCGGCGGGGGCGGGGTGTCGGGTTCGCTATCGGGCGGCTGTCCAAGCGGCGGTATCGAGATGTTTTCGGCTTCGCGCGCCAGGTGCGTGATGCGCTCGGGTAACTCGCCAAGGGGCAAGACGATGTCGACCGAACCCGTCGCGATGGCCGCTCTGGGCATCTGGTCGTATTCGGCATCGTCGGGATGCTGGGCAAAAGTAATGCCGCCACGCTCACGGATGCGGGCGATGCCGACGGCCCCGTCTGCGCCAGTCCCGGTGAGAACGACTGCGATGGCGCGTTCACGATGGACTTCGGCCAGCGTGCGGAAGAAATAATCGATGGCCACGTGCCTGCCGCGTGCGCGGTCGACATCGACGAGACGCAGGTACCCGTCGTTCATCGACACATCTGCTCGCGGTGGGATGACGAAGACCTCATTTTTGCGCAGTGGAACCGGTTCCGTAACCTGGGTCACGCGCATGGGCGTCGACTTTTGCAAGATCTTGTCGGCGATGCTGTCGTGTTTGGGTGAGAGGTGCATCACGATCACGAAGGCGGCGCCGGGCTCGGCCGGCAGTCCTTCCAGGAAGCGTCCCAGTGCGGCAAGGCCGCCGGCCGACGTGCCGATGCCAACCACAGGAAAATCGAGATGGCTCGGCTGCAGGTTGGAGTCGGTTTCGGGGTCGCTGGGCTGGGGTGGAAGGGACATCGCGGCATCCTTCGGCAACAGGGCCTGAGTATGAGCCATGCCGTGTGATAAAAAAGAGGCGCCGCTGCGCTAACCAGAGCCGCTTGACCGAGGCGTTCCCGGTGGTGGCTCGGAAAAGAGGCGCAGGGTTCCAGCCCCTCGATTACACGGATTTGGACGCGGCGGCGCCTGTGAATCAGGCGCGCCAGTCGCCGAACATCTGGTTTTGCTGGTGTTCGTGGGGTGCCGTCACAACCGGCCGGGACGTCTCGCACGGTCATTTCTGCCGTTTCATCGTCGAATCACACCGGCTGAGTGGTCGTATCCATTCACGTGAAGGTGCAAGGACGGCGAACGACATCCTTGTTGTGCACGTGCGCAGCCTCACAGTCGCGGGTTCCAGAGGAGCCGCGTGGAGGCGTGCGCAAACCCCGGCTGGACAGACGCCGGCAAGAACCCGGCGCGTGACCCGTGGAGCTGTATGGGTGCCTTGGGTGCATAGAACCGACGGTTCTGACCTGAAATATTTTCCGCCTGACTGGAAAGAAATTCCCAGCGGTCTGCGTTGCACCCGGCGAACCTGGCGCAGCAAGACCCGCGTTACCGGGAGCCTGGCTTGGCACGCATTTTGAAGCCGGTGGGCACCACCCCGACGCCGGATTTTATGGAAACCCTGTACCTTCCGTTCGCGCAAACCACCCGGGCATTCCCCTGGGAAGTCTTTCACGGCTTGCACCGCATGGGCGCATTTGCCTCGCAGGAGGAATGCTTCCGCCACGCCCTCAGGCTCGCTGACAGCATTGGCCGAAATCAGCAACGCTTGGTTCGCCTTCGGATTGAAGACGAGCAGGGCACCTGGACGAGCGTCGACGGCTATGTGCCGTCCCCATTGGCCGCAACACCCGCGCGTCGTCGGTTGGCCGGAGCTCACTAAGGTCTTTTTTCTCCCGCCTCACCGAGACGGGTGCTGTCCCCGGGGGGCCTCAACCGACGGTCGGGCTTCGTGGTCGGTGTCCATCCAGTAGCGGGGCCTGTCTGCCGAATGTTCGAGATTCCTCGCATGCGCATCCGTCATCGCTTCGCCGAGCAGAACCGACCTCAAAGCCTCCACGTCTGAATCGAGAATCTTCGCCTTTTCCCGCATCCAGGAGCACTGCGTCAGGCTTTGTCGCCGCCGCGGATTCGTGCGCCACGTGGCCTGGATGAACCGCCCGCTCCGCAATGGACGGGCGGGCTTCCCGCGCGCGCTGTGCGCCATGGTTCACTCGTCAGTGTTCGCGGTGACGGCCGGGGCGTGACAAGCGTGAGAGAGGTGGAAACACCTTGGAGTGGAAGTTCTAGTGGCGAGCATGCATCCGTGCTGGCCTTGCGTTCGTATAGTCCGTGACGCCAAAGGAGCGCGATCATGGACGTTGTCGAAAACGACGGGCACCGCTCTGTGCACCGGGTGCTGGTTTTGCTTAAAGCCGGTGACCGCATCGGGGCCATTTCGGCTGCCCGTTGCACGGCTGAACGCGCCTGGTCGAGGGGCGACTCGGCGGTTGCCAACGCGGCAACAGCCCTTGCGTCGACCCTGACCATCCCGGGAAGAGCATTTCTCGGGGATCTCCGCCGCCTGGTGATGTTGGTCGCCGACGGGCATCGTTCCGGCTTCGAAGATGCGACGCCCGATGGGGATAGGGCAAACGCCTGATTAGAGCCAGGACCCAGCGCAAAGCGTGCTGCCAGCAAGAACCATGCTTCGTCGCCATTGAGAATGGCTTGAAGTTCGTGAATGTGCGTGGGCCCGGGAAGAATCCCCATCGCAGCCCGGCCAGGGGCCGTCAGGGCAGGCGAGGGCGGGAACGGGCGCAATTGCTAAAGACTTGGCCGCCGCAGTTGCATCGAACCTGAGGCATGCGCACTATCCGCACATCGACATTAGCTGGCCGTCCCGTTCTTTCCCGAACAACTCTGTCTCCTCATCACGCGGCGCGGGTCGCCATTGACGATGTTCGATGCCCTCATAATCGCTTCCGTGGAGCGCAAATGAACGACGATATCGACACCTTCTGCGAAGGCTCCCCGCACTGGGGACATGCTGTCATGCTGGCGGCGACCTACCGCGAGGCGGCATCGACGCGGCACGCGGCGGCAACAGCACTTGGCGCCCTTTCCGAGCATCTCCAGCAACTTCAAGACACGCTGGAGATGCTTCGGAAGCGGCCCGCGCTTTCCCCGGTGATGGGCACCTGGCCCAGGAACGAGCCGGTCCAGGACGGGAATTCCGGTCCTTGATGGAACGCCCGTAGGTCACGTCCCCCTGAGACCCGAGCAGGTCCATAGGCGTGCCCGCGACGACGGCTTGACCGGCACGGGGACAATGCTGGGTTGTCGACGGAGAGACCTGAGACTGACCGAGACTTAGCCGCCGGCGGCTCATTTGTTCTTCCGGATAAGAGTAATTTTGCCATTCGGCTCAAGCCTTGCCGTATCAACGTCGTCATCCGTTTCGATGCCTCCCGCATGCAGCGCGCGGTCAAGGGCGGCGCCGGGAAGGTTCTGCTCTTTGAGCGCGCCCGGATCCCGCTCGCCCTTTCGGATGAGCAACGTCGGAAAACCCTCCATGAGCCGGTTGAACGCAGGGGATCTCGCTGACACGAAGGCAATCGCCTTGTCCGTGGCAAGAATGGCGGCCACACCGATGAAGGGGCCCAGCATGCCGGTGTCGTCGCCGATAATCGCCGGCCGCAGCGTACCGCCAGCCAAGGCGATAACGATGACATCAAACGCGGACATCTCGCCAAAGCTTCGCTTGCCTGCCAGGCGCATCAAAATGAGCAAGCCTAAATAGGTAACGGCACCCCGGAGTGCAAAAGACCACCACGGCATGGACAGCGCCAGTATGTCGTTCAATGGACTCTCTCCCAGCTCAGGTTCCCGTCTTGCTATTGGCTTCGTCCACCTTCTTCGACTGCGGAGAATCTTTTTGTCGCAGGAAAATGGACAGAACCACGAGCGAGAAGACGGCAAGGAACTCCGATTGCCAATTTTGAAAGGATTCAAACCAGAACGAAGGGTCGACGGCGTACTGGCCGAGACTTTCCGGTGGCTGGTGGTGCATGAGAGCGTCGGCAATTGATTTGCGCCAGCTTCCAAAAAGATGGCCCGTGAAGCTCAACAGGAACAGAAACAGGAAGGCAATCGACAGGGAGTTGGCATAGAGCCAGCGCATGATGCCACCCTTGCGCCATGCCTTCGGCTGGAGATGGATGGGCGTCGGCTCACCCTCTTTTTCCTCGATGTCGTCCATCGGGCGCGATTCAGCGGAGCCTTTTTGGCGAAGCCAGACGGTGAGGACGACATACACGCCCATCTGCAGGAATTCCGACTCCCAGTTTTCAAACGTCGCCGACCACAAGTCTCCACTCGCCAGATATTCGGCAAACCGCAGCGACGGCTGATGGTGTTCAGCCAGTTCCTGATTGTGCTCAGCGAAGCCGGTGGCGACCTGGGCGGACCAGGCCGCGAGCATCATGAGAAGGACCACGACGCTCAGACCGTTTCTTCTGAGGAAGCTTTTCATAGATGTCCTTGTGGGTCCGGAGGGGCGTCAGAGGACAACCTCGTCGGAGACTGGTGTGTCGATGCCGCATGATTCGCTGAGATGGGCCAACACGCGCGCGGTTCGCTCAGCACTCTGGGAGGCGGTCGTATCCTTAGGCACGACACTTTCAAAGCCCCGGACGTGGGCGTCCATGACGGTGGACAACACGCACGAATCGGCAGCGATGCCCGCGACGACGATGCGCGCTACATCGAGATGGGCGAGAAGGGAAGGCAGGGAGGTTTCGAAGAATGCCGAATGACGTGGCTTGAGCAACCGGTAATCCGAAGGCTTGGGGCGCAACATGGCGGCGATGGCGCTGCCTTTCGAGCCGCCCACCCGCGTGACCAGGTCGCCGAAGCTCTCTTCCCATCGTCCGAAATTGTCGTTGACGAAAACAACAGGTCGTCCGGCATCCCGGTATCGCCCGCATAGACGACGAACGTTATCTGTGATGCCCGACGTTTGCGCGAGCAGCGCATCTCCACCTAGAAAATCGAAGGTGGAAAAGACATCGAGAACCAGCAGGGCTGACGGCGGCACGGCGGTGTTCATGCCGCCATGGTGCGGGCGCCGGGTTGAAGGTTTGGTGGAGGAAGGTCATCCATTCGACGGATCAACGGCGCAGGCCGCGGCCGGACTGTCATGGCCACACCAGGGGCAGGCGGTTTGCCCGGGCTGCCATGTCCCGCCACATGTCGCGCAAACGGCAAGGTGCCCGACCGGCCGCGCGGGCCAGTCCTTGCTATTCTCGTCGGGCGAGACCGAGAGGCCGGGCGTCGCGTGCGCGTACCTGATGATGCTGAATCCCCCTGCCGGCTCCAGATACACCCTGCGCAGCTCACCGAGCTGCCAGACGCGCTGGCTGCGCAGTTGTGAGAGCACCATGTCGCGGGACAGCTTCGTCTGCCTGAGCGCATCAAGAAGAAGCCGTCCGTCGAGGACGATGGTGCGCACATCGCCATGGATGCCCAGTTCGACCCGTTGCCGATGAAACGACCAGACGGACACCCCGCGTTGAAGCGCGGCAACGGTACCGAGGATGACCACCGCCGGCAGCAGGCCTTGTGTCGGCATCTGGATGGGCGCGCTGATAGCCGCACCGAGCATGAGGATGACGGCGAGCTCCCCGATGCCCAGCTGTGCCGCCATCCGTTTTCCCATGATACGCATCGCAACCAGCAGGACGACGTAGACAATGGCGGCTCTGTAGATGATCTCCAGCAAAAAGAGCCAGGATGTGTCGCCAATCAACAAGTGCCTGAGCCATTTGAGCAGGCTCATACGCCCTCCTCAGGCGCGAGGCGAGCCGGCACCCAATCCTGTTTGCCGCACACGGAACACGCCCTGCCGAACGACGCGGCGCGGGCCCCACACGAGGTACAGGCGCGCCCGTGCTGTCGCATCAGGTTGAGGAGGGCGATGTCGGTCTCGGGTACGACAGGAAGGCCGGGCTCGATCGGGTCGGAGGGCACAATGCTGAACGCGCCTGAGGGCTCGATGTAAATGCAAGACACCTGGCCGAGGTGCACGTAGCCGCAGGCACGCACCTGGCTAAAGACAGTTTCCCGGGATATCGCGCTGCTCCGGAGCGCATCCAGGTGCAGATGGCCGTCGGCAAAGAGCAAGGCCACATCACCCGAGACGCGTGTCTGGAGGCGGCGGTTTCGTATCCCGACTTCAGCAATGAGCCGCTGCAGGCCGACCATGGTCAGCACAAGCACGAGGGCTGGGAGCAGACCTCTATCGGCGCTCAGCAAGGGCACACCGATGGCCGCTGCGACGACCACCGTGACGGACATCTCAAAGAGCGTGAACTGACCTGCCACGCGGGCTCCTAAGAGCCGCATGACGGCCACGACGCCCGCGTACGTCAGCGCTGCACGAAGACATACTTCAAGCAGGAACCATGCGGATGCTTCACCCAGTAACACCCGGTGGAAGTCGGTCAGATGGAACATGGAGGACACCGTGCGAAGCGGTCTTGCCAAGATGCGGTGTGGGTTGTGAGCGGCCCGTCGGCGCCATGTGGGGATGGTGCAGAAGCGGGACTCACCGTGCCGGCGTTCCCAGCTCGCTTGCAAGGCAGTCCACCGCGATGCGCCGCACGCGCATGTCGAAGGTGCAGCGATATGCCGCGACCACACTGGCGGCCGCATTGCTGACGATCAGCTGGTTGCGGGCGCGTGCCCGCTCGTGAATGCGGTGTGCCCGAAACTCCACTTCGCTATCGTCGTTGGCATCAAAGGCGGCCAAGAGCGCCTGCATGTCGTCGAAAAACAGGGCGTCCATCCTCAGATTCCACCGTAGCCGCCGAGCTCATAGGCCAGTTGCAAGTCGCGAGGCGATGGCTGGTAGCCTCCGTTCGACACAGGCTCGATGAGCGGTTCGTTCGCGGCCGGGGGGCGCTCGCGAAGCTCGGGGATGTCGGCGGGAGCGAGCAGTATCATGAGCCGGATTTTTCTGTTACTGGCGTCGCCGACGGTAGTTAATGATGTCAATGCACCGTCATGAGTCTGAATGTGCGCGTCCGGGTGGCCAATGCGATCTCTCATTGCAGTCAGGATTGTGGCTGGCGTTTCACACATCCCGCATGGGGGACAGACGGAGGCTTGCCCATCGTCTGACTTTCGCTTCGGGAGACGACTGTGGCTGAGATACAGGAAAACCTCATCGATTGGCTGCGGGACGCGCATGCCATGGAGCAACAGGCAGAACACATGCTCAAGGCCCAGGCGGCCCGCATCGAGCATTACCCCAAGGTTAAAGCGCGCATTGAAGAGCATCTGGAAGAGACCCTGGACCAGCAGCGTCTCTTGGTGGGCTGCATCGAACGCCTCGGTGGCTCGACGTCAGCGATGAAGGATGTGATGGGAAAGGTCGCTGCTTTCGGACAGGCCGCAGGTGGTGCGCTCAATTCCGACGAAATCGTCAAGGGCGCCATCGCCAGTTACGTGTTCGAAAATCTCGAAATCGCAACCTATACCGCGCTCATCGCTGCGGCCCGAACCGTCGGGGACGAGGAAACGGCGCGCGTGTGCGAGCAGATTCTGCCCCAGGAAGAGGCCATGGCGAAGTGGGTTCTCGAGAACCTGCCCGAGCTCACAGAGGAGTTCCTGGTCAGGGACGCCGCCCCCGACGTGGAAGCCAAACGCTAATCCGCAAGCATCTATAACCGTCACAACGAGGAGACAGCATAATGTCCGTCAAAAGCATTGAAGAGCTTTTCATCCATGAGTTGTCCGATATCTACAGCGCCGAAAAGCAGCTGACAAAGGCGTTGCCGAGGCTTGCCCGCGCGTCCTCGTCACCGGATCTCGCCGATGCGTTCGAATCCCACCTCGAAGAGACGCAAGGCCAGGTTGAGCGCATTGATCAAATCGTCGAAATCCTTGGCATCAAACTCAAGAGGATGAAATGTGCGGCGATGGAAGGTCTCGTGGAAGAGGGTAAGGAAGTCATCGAGCAAATCGAGAAGGGTCCCCTGCGGGACGTCGCCCTTATCGGCGGAGGGAACAAAGTTGAACACTACGAGATTGCAAGTTACGGCACCCTGGCAGCACTCGCCAAGCAGCTCGGATACACCAAAGCAATTCCACTGCTTTTGGAAACTCTCGAAGAAGAAAAGGCAGCCGACGAGAAGCTGACTCTGCTCGCCGAACAGCTCGCCAATCAAAAGGCGGCCGAAAACGGTTGAGAGCCTTCGAAAATAACTGACGTTATGAGCGGTGCTCGGTGGCAGGCGTCTTTGATGCCTGCCTTTTTTGCGTTTGTATGGCCGCTCCGAGGGACGACGCCATAGGCGACGACGCCATAGGTGCGCTGCATCGTCAGGTAGAGCTATGCATCGGGCTCAATCCGGGCCTCATACCTTCCACAGGGCGGGTCGATAGTGGAACGTACTGGGATTATTTGGCGACGTCATGCCAGAGCACCGCCTGTCAAGGGCATCGGCGTCGACCGCCAGAGATGTCAACGTGGGAACCGGCGCAAAAAACAAGTGACACCGTTGCTAGGGACGCTCCGACCTTTCATCGCCACAGTAGTCGTGATTACAGCCGCAGCTTCCGTCGGCAACAGAGACGGTCACGGCCGCCTGTGCGGCACCTTGGCAAATGTCGCTGCAATAAGGGCCGCCGCTCGGTCGGGTGCAGTAACAACCCTCGTGCGCGCAACGTACGACCGGCACCGAATGGCACGCTGGATTCGGCGTGGCCGTCTCGGAAAGCGACAGGTGCGCTGCGAGCTGGGCCCTTTCCATCGATTCGATCAGCTCGTCTTTACTGAAGGGCTCGACGATCGGGACGGCACAAGAGGGCGCACCCCGGCAGTTCGCAGATCGGTCCGACAGCATGACGACAGTGGCTATTTCCCCACAGCCCTGACGGCATGCAGCAAGGTACGACTCTGCGGGCTTTACGTCCGGCGCGGGAACACAGGCAAGGAGCAGGAGTGGACACCGTCCTTCTGCGAGCGCCGCAGCGCCGTCGTGGCTCGCCGCGATGGCCGCCTCGAAGCCCGCCGCGCTGACGACGTCAGCGAGCGCTGTTGCAAGGCGCCGGCGGGGCTCGATGATAATGGCGAGCGGTTTTGCGACTGTGTCGCGCGCTTCCCCGAAGAAGCTGTGTGCCGCGGCACGCTCTACCGTGAGCTCGAGATGTGTGCGATCGCGGCTGCGCTTTTGGTCCATGTATACCCTCGTTCCTAAAGAAACCTGTCGCCCGGAGAGCGCTGAAAGGAGGGAAGGCAGCGCTCCGGGCGACAGGGCGACCCGTGGCCCAAGTCGCCGGAAGATTATTCACGTCGAACGGCAACGAAAGCGTGCCCGAGCGCGTCCTCAGCCTTCACGAACCTGACTCGTCGGGCGCGGCTGAAACGCAGGTTGTTTATTTTCGTGATTTGCGTTGTGTATCGTCCGCGCAATTTCGTTCACGGGACTAGGCTCACTCTTGAGGCGTCGCGATACAGCGGGCCCAATCATGGCAGGTGCATTGGATCGGAGATTGACACCATGTTGCTGAGTCTTTACTTCGCCGCCAGCGTCACAGTCGCCGCCGCTCAGGCAGTTCCGCCAGCGCAGACCGAGCAGGTCTATCAGACCGCGAACGGTGGGAGACCGCAAAAGGTACCGTCGCGTCCGCGTTCGCGACAGCAGGCGGGGGAAGAGCACTGGTCTGACGGCATGAACACGACTCACACGCCCAATCCCCCGAAGCGCGACGAGTATGGTGCGCCGAAGGTCACGCCACCCAGAGGCCAGGGCACAGACAACGCCGGAGGGCTCCCCGCTGCGGCGGTAAAGACCGATAATCGGCGGGGCGCCGGTGACCATGTCAATTAGACTGCTGATGGCGGCTGTTGCGGCCATTGCGATGACTGCCTCCGGTCAGGCCTATTCACAGCGCCGCGGCGAAACGATGAAGGTCACGGCAGCGGACGAAAACAAGGCGACAGTGACCCCGACTGACGAAGGATTTGTCCGTGGTGCAAGCGGTGCCTATCAGATGGGTAGCAAGCTTGCCATGATGGCGGCGGTACGAGCCACGGACAACGCGATCAAGCGTCAGGGATCTGAACTCGTACGGGATTTCATCGATTTCGGCGCCCGGCTCAAGCCAGCCGCAAGCGGTGAAAAAGGTTATCAATGGAGCGCTGATCCGTCGCCTGACGACCAGAAGACACTCGACGCCTTGGGTCGGTTATCTGGTCATGCTCTCGACTCGTCCCTGAAAATCCAACTCGTCGCGCTGTTCGAGCGACTCGGCGCGGTCTTCGGTGCCGAGTTTGAAAAGGGCCGCGACCCCGATTTGAAGCCAGTCGCCCAATGGGGCGTGCTCTGGTCGAAAAAGCGGCTGGCCGATGTAAAAACCCTCGGAGACGATCCGCTCAGGACAAGAGATCCTTCCGGGCAAGCCATCAGGCTCGATGGCAAAGCTTCCGCCGGTGAATGAACAGCCGGAACACAACTACTACCCCCAACTGCAGGTGCCATCATGATCCTGACGCGTCGCTATATCCTCTCTTCTCTTGTCCTGGCTCTTGCGGCTGGACCCGTCGCCCGCGCACAGACCAACGAAGCCCAGGCCGATCGGGCCGCGCCGACACCTTCAGCGAAATCCGATGCGCCCGACGCGCCGTTCGTCGAGAAGGCCAGCGCTGCGGGATTGGCTGAGGTCAGCCTCGGCAAACTCGGCGCTATGCAGGGTCAGTCCGGCGATGTGAAGGCCTTTGCGCAGCAGATGATCGACGATCACACCAAGGCGAACGATGAACTGAAGTCCATTGCGGGCTCAAAATCCATCAGCGTGGCGGCGCTGCCCACGGCCAGCGACATCAAGGCCGCGGCGATGATCGGCAACAAGAAGGGGGGCGAGTTCGACGCTGCGTTCAAAAAGAGAATGGTCAGCGATCATGAGAAAGTGGTGAAGCTTTTCTCGGCAGAGGCGAGCAACGGAAAGGACGCTGACCTCAAGGCATTTGCCACCAAAACGCTGCCGGTTCTGAAGCATCATCTTGAGATGGCCCAGCAGCTTCCCGGCGGTGACAAGTAGGCAACTCTTTCATCTGAGGCGGCCGCTCGGGGACATCATCGCCCGCTGCTCAGCGACAGCCTCGTCCGTCGGTGTCGTCCCGGCGCTAGCATGCCGTCGGTGCATGCCGCTTCGACATTCTGGCAACGCCCTGTTCCACACCATCCTATGAGGTGAAACATGTCTGACAACGGATACCGCTGCGGGCACGCCGCCTGCGAGTGCACGGTCATGGATGGCAGCGCGTGGTGCAGCGAGCACTGCGAGAGGTCGGCAGGCAAAGCCGGGCCTTGCCGCTGCGGGCATGAGCTCTGCGAGCACCGGCAGACCCGGGCAGAGCAAGCGAGCGACGCGAGCTACGCGGGCCCGACCTGAGGGCTTTGTGCAAGTGGTCGTTCCCGTCTAGTGCTACTGGAGTGCGCCGTTGAGCGCGATTGCGATCAGGCACCCAGGAGAAATGGCGCCACGATGGTGAGCACGAACCGGGTGATCATCAGGGACCAGAACCCAAGCATGGGCTGGCGAACGTGGCCTTCGTAGATATGGCGAAGACCTGGCCCCCGCGTCCTCCGCGATGAGGACCAGAAAGCGGGCCATCAGCACCGTGTTGACCGGATGGTCAAGCCGTTCGGCGCGACAGGCGTAGAACGCAGGTCGGGCAGCATAAGGATGGAGGGGAGGTGGGCGTGGGATCGCCGGAGGGTACCGAGATAGACGCAGGAAACGTCTTCGGCGAAGGCCGGAACACAGGCCAAAAGAAAGTCGGGGCGGCGACGGCGACGGCTAGGGCGGCACCAAGATGGATCACAGCCGTTACTGCGTCGAAACCGACCTCGTCAAGAACATCCCTGTATCGTGCCAGCTAGTTCGGGCAGCCCCGCAGGGACTCTTTGAAGGGGGCGGTTCAATGACAATAGCAAGAGGGCTTGGACCCTTTTGACTGCGGCACCTCCCGAACCCAGGGCAGAAATAGGGCGCGGCGATGTCGTCCTACACAGATTCGAATCAGCTCCGTAGAGACTGCGGTCATCGACTACTCGATGTCACCGTAGCTCTTCATGACCTCCTGTGGCCCCCCGTACTGGCGGTCGGCAAGGTGTTCGATGATCTGCATCACCTCGCTCGGTGCGCCGTTCTCCTTTGCGCGCGAGATCAGCACGGCCTTGTCGGCAGGATAGCTCACGCCTTCAAGATAGGTCTGCACGTTGGCGGGCGACTTGCCGCCGACACCTCGGGTCATGGTCTTTCTCCTCATTGGCTACATCGGTTCGGACATTCGACAAAGGAATCACACTGCAAGGTTGCTCCCGCCCGTGCCGATGCGGTGCTCATCACTCGTGATGAAGTGACAACGATGCTGACTGCGCGCCGTCCTGACCCAGTCGCGGCCACGCTGGCAACTTTGGCTTGAGAAGCGGGTGGATATCAAACGGATCGACCTTCAGCGCTCGCAATTTCGTTGATGTAACCACGGGTACGGCCCTGACAACGCAAAAAGCCGGCAACGCGGGGCCAAGCGACGGTGGCCGCAGCTCGAGTGGTTTTTCGGGGCGGCATGAGGCGGCAATTTCAGCGGGGGCGCGGCAGGACAGGGCGCGTCCGCAATTCTGCTCTGGCCGCAGCCGCGCTCCGGCGGGCTTGCGCTGAGGCGAGCAGGGAGGGTGGCGGACGACGAAACTAAGGGGCACAGGACCCATGAAGAAGCTCACAGGGCAGTGAGCTTTGCGATGATCGTTTCATCCGAACGGACCGCGCCTGAGTTTTTGATGGTGATGCCCTTGCTCAAGCGCCGTTACTTCCCGTTCGGGCCAGGGGCAGTGCACTCGCTTCCTGCGTTGCCGCGGCACAGGTCCGGGCCCTCACGTATGGCGTCGCGCCATGCACCCTCCACCTCGTGGCCCTCGCTTTTGGGTGTGAACACCGCCCCGCTCGTCGCAGGCGAGGGAGGCGCCTCGACCATCTGCACGCGGTGGGCGATGTTCGCGGCCGTTCTTTCGGTCAGATCCGGCGCCAAGCGATGGGCCCAGTAGGCACTGCGCGATTTCCAGCCAACCAGTACCTCCTCCCGCGGGCGCTTGGCAGTCCGCACGATCGCCTGCACCACTGGGTCCGGCGGATCGATGCCTGTCATCGCTGGCACTCTTCCGGTGTAATTCGCGGCGTGTAGCCACCACGGCGTGTCCGATGCCCAGGGCAGGACCGTCGACACCCTCACCGAGTGTTGCCCCGAGAGTCGCAGTTCCTCGTTGAGTGAGCGGCCAAGCGAGAGCACCGCCGCTTTCGTCGCGGCGTAGGTGGCCTGATAAGCCAATGGCACTTCACTGTCAATTGATCCGATGTTGATCAGGGTGCCGAATCCCTGGTGGCGAAATACCTGGAGTGCCGCGGCGCTTCCGAAGATGACACCCTTCAGATTGACATCCACGACCCGGGCCTGGTCCTCCACAGGAATCTGGTCAAAGCGCCCGACCGCGCCAACGCCTGCGTCGTTGATCCACACGTCGATCCGGCCGAACCGCGCGATCGCGATCTTTGAGACCGCCTCAAGGGCGCGTGGGTCAGTGACATCCGCCGGTGCTACAACGGCGGACCCGCCAAGCGCGGCGACCTGGTCCGCCACGTCTCGGAGCACCTCGGCACGGCGCGCAACGAGCACGATGGACGCATGCTCAGCCGCCAGACTTAACGCCACCCCGCGACCGAAACCACTAGACGCACCGGTAATGACATACACGGATGGGGGCGAAGTGCGTACGGCCGCGCGGGTGCACGCGCACGCAATCAAAGACAGCGTCACCGCCGCGCCGAGGACACCGAACACGCCTGTAGATGCCCGACTCATGCGCATCAGGCCTTGTTGACGCCCATCGTCACCGAGTCGAGGTGCTCCACGGAGACGATATCGACGAGGTGCACCAAGCCGTCCCAGCCGGGCTGAACCGGATCTTCGAGCTTGACAGTGCCCCCGACGCTTTCGTCGCCATGCGCATTGCGCACCATCTGCACCGTCGGTGTCACCGATACGATGCCGCAAACGGTGCAGCCGTCTCTCATGTGAAGTCGGACCTTTGCGTTGACCGCCAGAGACCTGACCAGACCTTTCAGTCGGTCCACCTCGGCTTGCGCAATGACTCCCTGCTCGATGTTGGTATTCATCCGGGTCTCCCGCCACATGTCACTGTCTTTTTCGCTCAGACTCGCCGCCGCCACCCGGTGCGTCGTTCGCCGGCTTCTGGTAGTCATCCGGGGCGCGCGTCGGCATATCGTCCTTGCGTGGGCCCTGGCTGGTCGGTTCGTCTGCGGCAAACATCGGCGGGACGGAAGTCCCCGGTCGCTTTTGCATACGGCTGATCATCTTTCGAAGCTCCTGTGGGCGGGTGCGCAGTTGGATAGATCCTGCACGGGTCATGCTTTATCGATAAGCCAACGCGCGGAACGGCGGTTATAGTCGACCCGATGACTCGGGCGTCCACTCGCGGAGAGCAGATGCGAGCCGCCCGGATAGACCACCATCACCACCTCGGCCTCGGAATGCCGGATGGCGCGGGCGAAGAGTTCTTCCGTCTGTCCAAGCGGACAGCGTGCGTCCTCAGCGCCCTGGAGAAAGAGCGTTGGCGCCTTGAGGTTCTCGAACATGGAGAGCGGGGACAGGCGCCGGTAGGCGTCCATGTCCTCGTTGGCTTCCGCGTCAACCGAGTAGGGGGTGACGTAATAACCCGTGTCAGAGGTGCCCTGATGCGACAGGACATTAGCCACCGGTGCGCTGATGATGCCTGCCGTGAAGCGATCGGTATGCCCCAGCGCCCAAGCTGAAAGAAAGCCCCCATAGGATTTCCCAGCGCAGCCCAGTCGACCATCGACAAGGCCTTCGTCGTGCAGCTTGTCGATCACGGCCAGATACTGTGGGAGATCCCGCTCACCCCAATGCCCGCGCAACCGTTGGGCAAATTCCCTCCCGTAGCTGCTCGATCCGACGGCGTTGGGCGCGATGACAAGCCAGCCTTTCTCGCATAATTCGTACCAATACATCTGCCGGTCGTGCTCGATTGGCACGATGCTCTCGGGCCCGCCGTGCATGTAGAGCAAAGCCGGCCACGGCCCATCGCCGTGTGGCGGACGAAGCAGCCAGACGTCAATGCATTCCTGGTTTCCCAAGCCGTCCGGAACCTGGATACGCCGCTTGCTTACGCGGGGCCGCGGGCGGTCCGCGAACCAGCCATTGAACTGGCTGTGCTTGCGCTCATTGCCGCCATCCCAGTCGCACGTGTACACCTCGGAAGGACGCCGCATCGTCGCAGCCACGAAGACCAGGTGGTCGCCCTGGGCTGCGAGCCCTGACACTTGCCGCAAGCCCCGGTCGAAGATCCTGTAGTCGCCGCTCGCGACCTCGACGACGGCGACCGATGCCTTACCGCGATGTTCGGCGATAACGGCGATCTGTCTACCGTCGGCCGACCAGGTCGTCCCCGAACCGATGACCTCCAGATCGTCAGCGCCCGACCGCCGCCCCCCGCTGGCTACATCCACCAGCCACAGGTAGCTCACCGCCTCGCCCTCGGCTTCCGAACCCGCTACTGCAACGGTCGCTCCGTCGGGGGACCAACGGAGTCCCATGATGCTCGTGAGGCCGCATGTGAGCTGCCGCTCGCCACCGCCCTCCGCATCGACCACGCAGAGGTCTTTTACGTGGCGCTGCCTACCCAATCGCGCCCGTACAAAGGCGACGTGGCGCCCGTCAGGCGAAAATGCGGCCTCGCTGACCTCTACGTCGCCGTCGACGAGGCTGCGAACGGAGCCATCATCGACGTTTAACAGCACAAGATGCGTGCGCTTGCCCACGGTCGGCCCACTTCCGTCGAGCTTGTACGGGAGGAAGCGCGCCACCAACGGCCTTTGCTTGGCTTCGGGATCGTCAAGCTCGTCTTCTGCCCACGGCACCGACCAGGTGAGGAGCAAATGACTGCCATCCGGAGACCATCCTTCGATGGTTTGCGGCACATGCTCAAGGCCGCCACAGGGCCTCGCCTCGCCTCCGCTCATGTCGAGCAGATGCACCTGCTTGCCATTTCCGCGGGAAGCAAGAAAGGCGAGGCGTGTCCCGCGCGGATTTATCAACGGGCTACTTGCCGATGACTGTGGCGAGGTAACCGGCCTCGGCGGCGCAGCGCCATCCATCATCCACACGATTGACTCGTAAGTGTCTGTCTGTGCTTTTGTCTGCGACACGATGAAAGTTGCACGTTGATGACCAACGGACCCCTCGAGCTTGATCAAATCGCGCAACGCATGAATGTCGTCGGCAGAAAATGCCGTCATGAAGTCTACTCCCGGTGAGGAGGGCGCCTGCCGCAGCAGGCGCCTTGCGCGATCAGCGCTGGTTCTCGCGGTTTTCGTCCTGACGCTCGTTACGATTGTTTTCGTTGTCGCGATTGTTTTCGTTGTTCTTGTTGTTTTCGTTGTTCTTGTTGTTTTCGTTATTTTCGTTGTTCTGCTGACTGCTCATGCCGATACCTCATTTAATAAAGTCGCCGACGGCGCGTCGGCGTTGAGAGGTTCTTACGGTGCGCGTCGACGAGTTGCAGGTGGGAGAGTGATCGGCCTTCACATGATTAAACGCCGTCACGAACTTGCGCAGTAGCGTTGAATGACTGGTACTAACCCGATTTGCAACACTGCCCAGGGGAGCGCGTAGCCATGCCGGGCGCCTGTGCTGCCATAGGCGCCGTCTCGACTGAGCGCCTCCGATAGATGCCTGCCTGTTCGGTCCGAGCGCCTGCATTTCCTCCGCAAACGGTGCCGCCTGCACAGCGCCTCAGGTGACGGTCCCTGTGAAGTCTTTGCCGAATCACGCCTTGTGCAGTGGCCGCGCCGAGCGATAGGCTAATTCTGGAGGACACTTGAAAGGAGGAGCTGTGAGGCTCGATAAGATTCGGACTACTGAAAGTGACCTGATTAGGGAGGCGCTCAAGCTTGAACGGCATGTGCTCGCTGACGCGAGCCGTGGGCTCATCGTCAGTGACATCCAGGGCACTCTTGTTTTTGCCAACACGCTTGCCACAGATATCCTCGGGCATGTGCGTATCGGCGCAGGCATTGACGACTACAGCTGCATGCACGGATTGTTCATGGAAGACGGTCGCCCCTACCCAGCCGATGACCTGCCCTTGGCCCGCGCCGTCCTCTGCCGGGACGTCCTCCGTGATGTCCGTCTTCTCGTGCGACGGCCTGACGGACAGTACCGCCTTCTCTCCATCGACGCTGAGCCCGTATTTTCTGCAACAGGTAAAGCGGTCGGCGCCGCTGCCATGTTCCGCGTGATTGAAGCGGAAGCAGCGGGCGCGGACTGAGCACGCCGGGAACTCAAGCCGGCGGAGGCGGAAATGTCGCGTCCTCCACAGCCCGCGAAAGCTGCGCCAGGTCAAATGGCTTGCACAGCGTAACCGCCCTTGGAGGGACATTGTCCCGCTCCCCGGTCGCCGGCAGGGTAACCACCATTGCCAGGGCCGTGTTGTTCTGACGGGCGCCTCGGAGGTAGGTGTCTTGCTGGTCTTCCTCCGGCGCCGGCACAGCAGCAACGAGAAAATCCACCCGGTCCCGTGCGGCGACCAACGACGCTGCACCGGCATGCGTGGCGGAGGTGACCACTTCGTAGCCTCTCTGTGCCAGTGCACTGGCAACCATGGTGGCGAGTGGTACAACGGGCTCAATAACGACGGCAAGAGGGCGCTTGTATGCCATCCAAAATGCTCGGGTTGAAAACCGCTCTTATACCTTGCGACCCAATTCTTGTCTGGACCATTTACACGAGACCGACCCGGACGCGAAGCATTCCGACCATCGACCCATCCGGGAAGCCCTCGCGCGAAATATCGAATGATGCACCTGCCGGATGGCTCGCTTGAACCAAGGACCGACGAAGCGCTCAACGGGAGACGGCTGTTGTCGCTCGTGCGGGCAACCACCGCCGGTAACCGGCAGACTCGCTCAGGCTGTGTCGGCTCACGCGCGTTGCCTGGCCGGGGCTCGTACGGCGCCACCGCGCTGGCTTGCGGGTGCCTGCCGAGGAGCATTGAGGCAAGTCGGCCCGGGCTTAGGGCGCTGTCGAGCCATCTCGCTTGCGCCGCCCACCCGACAATGCCCCGGCTGTCGAGATGGCGAATGACCTTGAGGAAGTTGGTTCAGCGCGCCTGTTGGATGTCCATCCAACCAGCGACGGGGCTATGGCTGGGCTGGATGCAACCTGTGCCGAATCTGCGCAGTCCGCCGTCTGGATGGAGAGGCAAACGCGTGGGAACCGCATTCTGTCGGTTGAGACACGATGAGTGGCTTTCGGTGTCTGCTGCAGGCGCCGCGGGCTTATAGTTGATGTCCTCCAAGGACAGCTCGCCGTGCCAGACTCCCGATATCCACGCATTGTCGGCTTTGAGGTGCCAGACCTGAGCCTCGTCGCCGATCCCGACGGAGAGCCTGTCGTTGCCTTTCTCGACAGCGTGCCTTCTGCACACTGGTTTGCGGTATTCGAACGGGAAGTGCACGCATTGACCGTTGATGCTGACATAGCGCGAGTGTCGCTGGAGAATGACCGGTTGCTCTTGGCTGGCGTCACCGGAAATGTCCGGCAGGTCTGCATAAAAGTCCGCGCCCTGGCCGCCCGCATCTCGTTTCGTCAGCAAGAGCAGCTGCTCGGCGCCAGGTCGGTACCCAACCCTCAGGGCCGCACCGGTCACGAAGGCGCTGGCTGACACCGGCTGTTCGTCCCGGTGCGTGGAGACTACCGTTCGTTCGACAGCCGGTGGGCCATGGCCAGCACGGCCATGGGCGACGCAGGCTTTCGAATGAAGGCAAAGGGCTTAAGACCCATGGGCACGTCCGCTGGGTCTGAGGCCGACAAAAATGCGTAAGAGATGCCCATCGACTGCAGGGAGGCGGCGAGAGCAAAAGTCGTGCCGTCGCACAGATTGACGTCGAGCAGCGCCGCTTCGGGCGGATGGTGGTGCATGGCACCGAAGGCAATTCTAAGGCTCGACCAGGGGCCGTCCACGACAGCCCCTTTCTCTTCAAGCATCCCGGCGAGCATCGGACCGACGGTGGCGTCGTCCTGGACCAGGAACAGGCGCAGGCCGGACAGGGGCGCGTGGGACATGGCAGTCTCCTATGGACGCCCAAGGTGGTCCGTCGGAGATGAGGGGCGCGTGTTGCTCCCCCCAACGCTCAAGGCTGCCGTTCACAAACTGGCTTTGACTTCTGGCTGGGCGAAACCTCGCAATATTGTCGGCACATGGCAGTCTGGCAGCCCGAAATCCGCCGCAACGGCCAGCGTGGGCGCCGAGGTGCCAGCAAGCGATGTTCGAGGCGCGACCGGTTTATTCGCGCAAAGTGAGCAACATGCCGCGCTTGGTAAACAGCTCATGCAGCGCATGGGGCGGATGCATGCAAATGACGTGGGTCACATTCTCGGTGTCGGCCCTCTCTGCAACCGCCTCAATGGTCGGCGGCATCACGATGGCGGCGGTGACCTTGACGCCAGCCCGTTTGCCTGTCCTGACCAACGCGTCGAGCTCGTCTTGTAGGTCGGGCAATGCCGGCGCATTCCCTGGCGCCGGGAGCAGCAACCCGGCGATGAACACAGACGCACGGTCACTGGCCGCATGGCCAAACGCCCGCAAGACGGCCGTGCCAGCGAGGGGCGTGCAATCGTACAGCACCATGTACCGGGTTGGAGTCCAATTTTCAGCGGCTCTGCCGGTATTGCGCGCAGCGGTATCGAGACTCATCACACGCTCCAGATGAAGCGCTGCCGACAGTTGGCAGGTCCCCGCGTTGCAGCGTGCGGGAAGGCATCTAGCCACGGCGGCGGTTGGTCAGGCGGTATGCCATCTCATATGGGTGGAGCATGCACTTTGCGGGGGTGAGCGCGCCGTATAGGTGCATGCCCATCCGTTCACACGTGCCTTCGTATCCAATGAAAGACCCGCCCTTTAATGAGCCGGACGGCAATGCCGAAGGGCGTCTACAACACGGACCATCAAGTCCCTAATCCGGATTTTTTTGTGATGCAACCCCTCGGCCCCACCGGCCCCGGCATGTGGTCAATGGCAACGAGGGCGAGCCCTCCAAAGGCGGGACGTCAGCCGTCGGTGCCGCCCTGGAGATGGCTGCAGGATTGCCGGGGAAGGAGATTCAGTCGAGTACGGCTGGAAAACCGGGGTGGAGAGTGACAAAGATTTGGCCGTGATGGCGAAGCGTGTCCCAGCCATGCGGTGGAACTGTCGTGAGATCCGAGAACGGAACGAAATCGGGCCGTTGTGGCGAAAGGCGATTTTTCCAACTGCGCTTCGACGGCGCCGTTGATGGCCGCTGTCGTTTCGGCCTGCGGCCCGGACTCGCCGTGGAGCAGCCGGATCACTTTCACCGCGGCGGCTTGCACGCCATTCATGCAGTGACCAAGGGCGTGGGCCGCCACCATCTGCGCGCGGAAGCGCGCCTCAAGGATGTCGCCAGCAAGCAGGGCTTCGCTGACCGAGACCCCGTCGACGATGAGTGCGGCAACTTCCAGGATTGCTTCTTCGTCTGGCACGGAGAGCCTCGTGTGATGGGCCGATTTTGTCGCTCGCACTGACCGGCGCCGTAAAAAAAAGCCGCCCCGAAGGACGGCTCGTCGAGATGCGGCGATACCCTGAAAAGGGTCACAAGCAATTTTTTCTAAGCCACGTACACCGTGGCACACCATGCTGCATCTCTTCATTGACGATAACCAGGATCCGGGCGCTGTCAAGGGGGGTAGGCGAAAATAATTGTTGCCACTCCGCCGGGCCAGAATAACGCCCGTGGGAGCTGCCTCTAGCATCGTTTTTTTGACAGCGCGAGGTGAAGACATGGCCCGAGTCAAATGGAACCCTGAAAAGAAATCTCCGGACAAAGAGCCCATGCCAGTCGTCTGGGGGTGCGAAGTGTTCATGCGGGCGGACGGCACGTTTGAAACGTTCTTTAAGGGGCAAACAGGATTCGAAATGATGAAGGCCGCAGTTGAGGCATTGCATGCCATTGAGCGGCTGAGAATGGAGGCCGCTTACGACTTTGGCGCAAACCGGGGAGAAGGCGAAAAGCCGGAAGGCTGGTAGTCATCCTGTCGGGCCGCGAAAAGCGACGGTGGCAGACCACCCGCAGCTTGTTTGGACGGGTACCACACGCGTGCTCAAGCCAACGGCGTCACCGCCGATATCCTCACTGGGACGCCATCTACTCGGGCCAGCGCTGCGTCGGTGAATGTAACTTTCGCCGTTTGCTGGTTTGTTCGCCGCACACGGCCTGTAGCGCGACACGCTCATCCGGATGGGCCTGGCATCAATTTGCCGGATGCGTCGGCGGCAATATTCTCGGAATGGAAACCCATGGGATTTTATCTTCGCAAGTCCATCAACGTCGGTCCGCTCCGGTTCAACCTTTCCGGGAGCGGCGTTGGCGTGTCGGTGGGGGTTCCGGGGTTTCGCATCGGTGCCGGACCAAGGGGCAATTATGTCCAGATGAGCCACGCCGGCCTCACGTACCGATCCACGCTCGGACCCAGGCAACACGCGTCGGTAAGGCCCGGTACCACAAGACCCCCGCGCACGCGTGAACCTGTCATCCCGGACGGCACCCATGGTGCCCTTGAAGACATCGAATCGGCGGAGACCTCGACCATCGTCGATTCCTCATCGGCCGACTTGCTCGAGGAAATCCGCGCGAAGCGTGCGCGGCTGGGGTGGGCACCCATTGTCTTTGCGTTGGGTGGAGTGGCGCTCTGGTGGGCGATCCGGCAGCTGCCGACGTGGGCGGCCGGAATGCTCGCAGTGTTGCTCGTCATTGCCGCTGCCGCTGCACACCTGCGCGATGTCATGGTCAAGACGGTGGTCCTATTTTACGCGTTTGACGACCCGATGGAGCGTGGGTATGCCGGCATGCATGCGGCGGCGCGCGGAATGGCTGCGGCAGCAGCGGCATGGCACATCGAAGCCAGGGGTGATGTGTACAACCGAAAATACCACGCAGGTGCGAGCAACCTGGTCACCCGCAAACGGACCAGCATCAGCATGGGTTCGCCACCGGGCATCAAGACCAACGTGGAAACGGTGTCGGTGCAAGTGGGGCGGCAAACCCTGCATTTCCTCCCGGACCGCGTTCTGGTCTATGAGGGGCTTCAGGTGGGTGCAGTGAGCTACAGGGCGCTTCGTGCAACTGCGTCTGATGCGAGGTTCATTGAATCAGAAAGTGTCCCGCACGACGCCACGGTGGTCGGACACACGTGGCGATTCGTCAACAAAAACGGCGGTCCCGACCGGCGCTTTAGCAACAACCGGCAAATCCCCATTTGCAACTACGAGGAAATTCGCCTCAGCAGTCACACCGGCCTCAATGAACTCGTTCAGCTGTCGCGGGCAGGCGCAGGCGAATCATTTTGCAAGTCCGTGGCATGGCTGGGGCAATGTCTGCCGGCGGAAACAGCCTGAGAATCAGCCTTTCATGACCACGCTGATTCGCGGGGGGATCGTCATGGTCCCTGCGCGGTTTGTGAATTAGTTCTGCAGATGTGTCCGTTGCGCCCGCTGCTGCAGCGCCCGCTCACGACGCAGGTAGTGCTCGAACAAGCTCGCTGCTTTCGGCGTGAGCTTCACCGTCGGATATTTGACTTTGGAGATGTCCCGCAGGCGGTCCGGCAATGTCGCGACTTGAATGTAATGGTCACGGAGCACCGTCCCGCCAGTGCTATGTCCGGTCAGTTGACCGATGGGACGACCATCGGGCACGCCAGCGCGTTCGGCAGCGGTGGCAAAAGTGTGGCGAAACGAATGGAACACTTTTGATGGCGAGAGGATTTTGCAGTGCTTGCGAAGATGCGTGCGGTTGAACCAGTCGCCAATCACGTCACCAGGCCCGTTGCTGCCGCCGTCGATTCCCGCAAACACCGTGGCGAATCCGAACCGTTTGACAGTACGGACGTAGTCGAGAAAGCCAAGCCGAATGACTTCCGGATGCAGGGGCACAAAGCGGCGGCTTGCTTCGTTTTTGGTCTTCCGCCGGATGTGCATGCCCCAGATGCCCGCGATTTCCTCGATGTCCTCACACTCGAGTTGCCCGATTTCATTGACCCGTGCGCCCGAATACAGGGCGAGGACGGCTGGCCAGTACTGGTGGGGAACCAGGGACTGGAGATGGTCGAACACGGTGGTGAGTTCGGCAGGCGTAAACGGCTCCCGCGAGCGGCGCTGGTCTTGGGCCTTGGAACTGACTGAGAAGCCGTCGCAGGGATTGAACGGCAGGCGTCGCTGTTTGACGTGGCGGCCAAAGAACGCCCGCAAGCGGTCGAGGTGTTTTTCCCGGGTCCGCAAGGACAGACCGGCCGCCTTGTCGGCGCGGGCTTTGTCCAGCGCCGCCTTCGGCAAGAGCTCCCGGTATTCCTTCTTCTTCGATGCGTTCGGGGGGTAGTCGACGAGCATCGCGAGATACGACTCGATGTCGTCAGACGACACTGCAGTGACCGTCTTGTCGCCCATCAGGTCGATAAAGAGCTTGAGGGAGTATTCGTAGTCCAGGACATTCTTGGCGCCCAGCTCCTGGCTGCGCAGGTACGCCAGATGCTTGTCCACGCGAAGGGACATCAGGTCGCCCCCATCATCGGATGGCGCGGCGGCGGCGACCGGTGATGCAACCCCGGTTACGACCCCCGCCTCAAGCCGGACCCGCTCGCGCTCGGCGACGATGGCCTTGGCCGCTTCGTAGTCGGCAGCCGACCCATCGGTGGTAATCCGCGTGCCGTCCGGCAGGTCGATGACGAGCTCGCGACCATTCCGTGCCGCGTTGAGCGCTTTCGTCAGCAGGTCTTTGGGGTCAGCCACAGGATTCTTTCGCATCCATTCGAACAGTCGCGACAGAAGATAACCGATGCGCGCGGCGGTGAAACGCGCCGCATCACGTCGCTCTCCATAAAGGGACAAGACGAGATAGCGGGAGCCCACTGCGGGTTGGAGAAAGACGGGCACGAAGTACCGGGCGTACAGGCCAGACGGACGTGTCATCAAATACGGTTTTGGCACAATTGATACCCAGATTGATACCCAAGGGAATCAATCGGGCAAGAAAAAACCCCTTGCGATGCAAGGGGTTTAGTCCGGACTTGGTGGAGATGGCGGGAGTCGAACCCGCGTCCGAAGGCGTTTAATCTCCAGATCTACATGCTTAGCTCACCGTTAGATCTCGTCCGTCAGCAGTACGGTGTGCGAAACGCACCGATGGACATACCTGATTGATCTAGCGTCAGACCCACAGATGGAGAGTCTTTCGGCGGTCTCATGATAGTGACCCTACACCGACGAGCATGAGCACAAGATCGGTTCGGGGGTAGGGCCTTTTTTAGGGGCCGAACGCTTTAGGCGGCGAGAGCCACCGAAGCGTCATTACCGTAGTAGTTGTCATTGGCAACTATAGTTTTTGCAGCTGGTTTAACGAGGAAAGCTACCCCCTCGGCATGCACCAGTAGATCGCACTACCCCCGTCGAAACCAGAACATCCCCGGGGAAAACGTTGTGTGACTACATCTCTCAGTATATGGGCGGGGCAGGCTACCCACAATGGGCGCCGCCCGTCCGTTCAGGTCAGCCCATCTTGTTGTGGGATCGCATGACCCGCTGTTTGTCGACCGCCCACTCGCGTTCTTTCTCCGCCGTGCGCTTGTCGTGGTCCTGTTTACCCTTGGCCAGGCCGATTTCGCACTTCACCTTGTTGTTTTTCCAGTACATCGCGGTGGGTACGAGGGTATAGCCCTTGCGCTCGACGGCGCCGATCAGGCGGTCGATTTCCTCGCGGTGCAGGAGCAGCTTGCGCGTACGCCGGTCGTTGGCGATCACGTGGGTGGAGGTGCTGATCAGCGGCGGGATCTGGGCGCCGACAAGATAAACCTCACCGTGCTGGATGATCGCGTAGCAGCCCTCGCCGAAGTTGATCCGGCCCGCGCGCAGGGACTTCAGCTCCCAGCCTTCCAGGGCCATGCCGCACTCGAAGCGCTGGTCGATGTGATATTCGTGGCGTGCGCGTTTGTTCAGCGCAATCGTGCCGCCGCCGTCTTTTTCCGTGTCCTTCGGTTTCGCTTTTGCCATGTCCGCTAAAATCGGTCTATCGGATCCCTGATACAAGGCCGGCGGGTCCGTGAGCCGGCAAAAATGAGACGAGGTCTAAGCAGTGATTGAAATCCGCCGCAGTGCGATCGTGCCTTTCACGCCCGCGCAGATGTTCGACCTGGTCAACGATGTAGAAGCATACCCAAAGCGCTTCGGCTGGTGTGACGCCGCCGAGGTGCTCGAACGGGAAGACAACGTGCTGGTGGCCCGGCTGGATCTCAAGTTCGCCGGCCTGAAGCAGAGTTTCACCACCCGGAATACCACGGATAAGCCGCACAGCCTGGCCATGAAATTCGTAGAAGGCCCGTTTCGCTCGCTGGATGGGGTGTTTACCTTCCAGGCGCTTGGCGATGTGGGCTGCAAGATCGCCCTGGCACTGGACTTCGACTACGCCGGACTGGGTGGTTCGGTGCTTAGGATGGGATTCCAGCAGCTGGCCAACCGGATGGTCGATGACTTCTGTGACGAGGCGCGCCGCCAGTATGGCTGAGCTCGCCATCGAAGTGGCCTACGTCGGGCCGGAGGGGCAGGTAGTCCTGGCGCTGGCTGTCCCGTCAGGGACCACCGCGTGGCAGGCGGTCGAGCTGGCTCGAGGCGGATTGCCGGCCGGCGTGGCGCCGGACCCGGGTCGTCTGGGTATCTTCGCGAAGAAGGTAACCGCTGACCGTGTACTGGAGGAGGGCGACCGGGTGGAACTGTACCGGCCGCTCACACTCGACCCGATGGAAGCCAGGCGGCGCCGCGCAAAACGCGGCGCCTGAGAGCCTTTCTTACTTCTTGTCGTCCGACGAGCTGCCGCCGAAGATGCCGCCGTTGTCGTCATCCTTCTTGTCGTTGGCGCTGGTGTTCTTGTCACCCTTGGTGCCATTGACCGGGTCGTTCTTGTACTTCTTCGAGTCCTTCAGCAACTGCTGGGCATCCTGGGCGAAGAAATCGCCTTCGGTACGGACCAGGGTGTCGTTATTGAAGGTCAGGGTGAGCGTACGGGTGGTCATCTTCCCGCCACGATGCGCGAAGGTGGAGACGTAATCCCAACGATCGTTGTCAAACGGGGAGGCTACCGAAGGGGTGCCCAGCAGCACCAGAACCTGGCGCTTGGTCAGACCCGGCTGCAGCTGTTCGACGTTTTTCTTGTCGAGCAGGTTGCCCTGCTGCACGTCGGGGGTATAGATAAGGCCGCAGCCCGCGATGGCGAGCGCCATCATGGCCATACCCAGCGTGCGGCGAATGAGCTTTTGCATGCGTAGTAACGTCCGGATCGTGAAGCCTGCGATGATACACTAAGCGCCTGACGGCACCGCGAGGGGGTCTCTATGGACCAGGAAACAAAAGAACTCCGTAAAGCGGGGCTCAAAGTCACACATCCGCGCATGCGGATCCTGCAGATCTTCGAGGAGACGGAGCAACCCCATCTCACCGCCGAAGACATCTACAAGCGTCTGCTTGCGCACCAGGAAGACATCGGGCTTGCCACGGTGTATCGGGTGCTGACCCAGTTCGAAGCTGCTGGCATCGTCGAGAAGCACAACTTCGAGGGTGGGCAGGCCGTTTACGAGCTGGACCGCGGCAAGCATCATGACCACATGATCGATGTGGACAGCGGTAAGGTCATCGAGTTCATTAGTGAGGAGATCGAGCGCCTCCAGCATGAAATCGCGGATCGCCATGGCTACGTGATCGAAGATCACAGCCTGGTGCTCTATGTGCGGCCTAAGAAGAAGCGCTGAGGCGGGAAATCCGGCTTGGCAGATGAGAAGGGCTCCCGCGAGGGGGCCCTTTTTCTTTGCTGTAAATCTGGCTTTTTGGGGAGCCTGGTTTTTTTGGAGAGCCAGGCTTCCGTGGGAGCCTGGCTTTTGTGGAAGCCGGCTATGCCGGCGATGGGGGCTTGCGGGAACCGGGCTATCGCCGCTGAAGCGGCTCCCACAGTTGACTTGCAGTTGACCTGCTCTCGGATTTCCTTCGCCACAAATAAAAACGCCGCTAGCGGACTCCTGTCCACTAGCGGCTTGATCCGATGTTTCCATGGTTCGTGAATCGCGAGTTGCTCGCGAGACCCACGGGTCACCACTTCGCATCGGCGAGGCTGACATCCTGTCGCCTCATCAGGTCGATCGTCCCCACGACCGACCTGGGCTCACCGTCTCTCGACGGCGGCTCCCCCACATCGATGACGGAATCGTAACGAACGGTTCACTGACCCGGTATCGGAAAATTTCCTATGTGAGTTCCGATACTTGTGCTGCGTAGCAGCACGCGGAGGTGTAGTCCGATGGGTTCGGGACGTATCCGGAAGATGCCGCCGAGGGCCGTGATGCGGTCGCTCATACCCTGTAGGCCGCGCCCACCACCGTCTGTACGAATCGGCCTTGGGGTGGAGGGCAGGCCGGTACCGTCGTCACGGATGTCGAGAAGGGCCACCGGTCCGCTGTCACGAATGCCGATGCGCAGCCGCAATTTAAGTTCCTTCGCGCCCGAATGGCGGACCACATTGGTCGCACTTTCCTGCACGACACGATAAATCGCGGTCAGTGTGTCGTCGTCGAGCAGCCTCGGTTCGCCTCGAAGGTCGGTCACATAATGAATGCCAGCAGCCGTGAGCATGTCGCGTACCGGGCCTTCATCCAGTGCCCGTAGCAACCCGAATTCGTCGAGAACGGAGGGGCGGAGGCTGTCCAGCATTTTGTGCAGGGCCCGGCGCATGTGGCCGAGGATGCCGTTGATGGAGGCACCGATGTCGTCGAGGCCGGCGCTGCCGAGCCGTGCCTGGGCCAGCTTGAGGTGGGTCTGGATGGCGGTGAGGTTCTGGCCCAGCTCGTCGTGGAGCTCGGCGGCCATGTGCTTGCGCAGGTCTTCTTCGGCCTGCAGGTTGCCGCGCGCGGCGTCACGTAGCTGCCGGGCCAACTGGTCGAGGCGCTGGTTGGCAGCGGCCAGATGGGTGTTCTGTTGGGCGACCCGCTCGCTGCTTCGACGCAGGGCGTCCGTCGCGGCACCGAGCATGAGGGTGCCGGTGCCGGCCACGGCGAGGAAAAGGTGGGCGGCGGCCGTCGGTGCACCGCGGCCGATCATGTCTTCGGTGACGTTGAGGCCGACGCTGGTGATCAGCATGGCAAGGCCGGCGCCGCGCCAGCCATGACGGAAGGCGAAGAACAGCACCGGGGCCAGCGAGAGCACCCGGGCAAACTGCGGCTGGGGCGAATACTCGGCGAGGGTCACCAGGATCGCCAGCGAAGGCAGCATCACCAGCAGGCCGTCGAGCATCAGCTCGGCCAGGGCGGACTGGGTGGGCCGCTCGCGGAAGATCAGGATCATGACCGGTACGACGAGCAGCACGCCCAGATAGTTGCCGAGCAGGTCGCTGCCGAAGGTGGTGCCGAGCATCTCGACCGGCGCCGCCGGATGCAGCGAGGCCATCATCGCGGCGTTGCCGGCGGTGGCGACCGTGGCCGTGACCATGGCCGACAACAGCAGGCGGGCGACGTCTTCCGGGGTATTGAGGCTGGCGTGCAGATGGGCGCGACGGAGCAGCCAGAGGCAGGCGGCGACCATCAGGGGCTCGGGGGCATCGCCCAGCACGAAGCCGGCGCCGCCGATGGGCAGGCCGCTACGCCACTCGCAGAAGGCGCTGGCCAGGATCTCGGCGCCGAGGATCCAGAACCAGTTGCGCGTGCGCATGAGAAGCAGGGCGCCGAAGCGCAGGCCGAACGGCAGCACCCAATAAGGCTGTTCCGTCGGCCACAGCAGGATCCAGGCTGCAGCGTAGGCGAGGGCGAACAGAGGGCCGGCGAACCGGGAGACGGCATTTAGTCGCATTCCCCGAATGTTACACGCCGAACCTCGAATCACGTTGCACGCTTCCACCCATACGCACGCGTCGGGCGAGCCTGCTACATTCTGTCCATGCCAAGAATCGTCCTTGTAGATGACCACGCCATCGTTCGTGAGGGTTTCAAACGCCTCATCGAGCTGGAACCTGACCTCGACGTCGTCGCCGAGGCCAAGAATGCCGACGAGGCTGTCGACGCTGTCACCCAGCATCTGCCCGATCTGGTGGCCGTGGACCTGTCGCTGCCCGATGGCAGCGGCCTGCCGTTGATCGAGCACCTGGCCAGCATTTCGCCGGAAATGAAGATCGTCGTGCTGAGCATGCACGATGGTGAACCCTACGTTTCCGAGGCCTTGCGCCGCGGGGCGCGGGGTTACGTGACCAAGGGCGTCGCGCCTGAGGAACTCGTCGTAGCGGTCCGAGCCGTGCTGGCCGGCGAGCAGTACCTGAGCTCGGATCTGCGTGAGCGTCGCTCGGGTCGGTCGTCGGTGGACCTTGATCCATTCAGCAGGTTGACGGCGCGAGAGCGTGAGGTCTTCCTCCTGTTGGCAGCTGGCCGGGCGCCTAAGCAGGTGGCCGCGGAGCTGGGTATCGGGCAGAAGACAATCTATATCCACCGCGCCGCGGTGATGAACAAGCTCAACGCGGGGTCGGAACTCGACCTTTATCGTATGGCGCAGGAGCGGGGGCTCATTCGCGCCTGACGGGCTGGCTACCTTTTGGGGGCCGGCTCTCTGTGGGGGCCGGCTAGGCCGACGATGGGGGTTGGTGCAACCTGGCTATCGCCGCTGAAGCGGCTCCCACACAACGCGCCTCCAGACAGGGCGCCTCCCCGCGCAGCAGCGCCTAACCCGGTGCCTGGCACGCCCCAGCACGGCTCTTAGCCCTGTGCGCGGTCGAGCATCTTTTTGGCGTGGGCGCGCGTTTCCTTCGTGATTTCCACGCCGCCGAGCATGCGCGAGAGTTCGTCGCGGCGGCCGGCGGCATCCAGGGTGTGAATACGCGTGCGGGTGGCTTCGCCGTCGGTTTCCTTGGCGACCTGCAGGTGCGCGTGACCCTGCGCGGCCACTTGGGGCAGGTGGGTGACACACATGACTTGTACCCTCTCGCCGAGGGCGCGGAGCTTCTGGCCGACCACTTCGGCGACGGCGCCGCCGATGCCGGTATCCACCTCGTCGAAGATCATGCAGCCGATATTGTCGTTGCCGAGCGTGGCTACTTCGATGGCCAGGCTGATGCGGGCGAGCTCGCCGCCCGAGGCTACCTTGCGCAGCGGACGCGGCGGCTGGCCGGGGTTCGCGCTGACCAGGAGTTCGCAGCGTTCGCGGCCCTGCGGGTCGGGTTCGTTGCCGTCGACGCGTTCCAGCGAGACTTCCAGGCGGCCGCCGGCCATGCCGAGCTCGCCCATCAATGCGGCTACCGAGGTGCCCAGGCGACCTGCGGCTTCCGCGCGCGCCTTGGAGAGGGCGGCGGCGGCTTCGTCGTGAGCCTTGGCCAGGCGGTCCCGCTCGCGTCCGAGGCGGTCGAGCGCGTCGCCGGCGCCTTCGAGTTCGCCCAGGCGTTCGCGGATTTCTTCAGCCTTTACCGTCAATTCCTCGATCGGCAGCCGGTAACGGCGCGAGAGGTCGTGCAGGTGGGTGAGCTGGGTGTCGACCTCGGCAAGGCGCTCCGGGTCCAGTTCGACGTCCTGGGCGTAGCGCCCGAGCCCATCGACGGCTTCGCCGATCTGGATCTGCGCGCTGTCGAGGAGCTCGAGGGTCGGTATCAAGGAAGCATCCAGCTCGGCCAGACGCGACAGCTCGGCGTGGGCGCGGAGCAGGGCACGCCCCACGGCGAACTCGCTTTCGCCGTCGAGGATCTCGACCACGCCGTTGGCACCTTCGGCCAGTCGACCGGCGTTGGCGAGCCGGCGGTGCTGCGCTTCGAGCTCATCCAGTGCCGCGGGGGTCAACGCCCAGCGATCCAGTTCTTCCAGTTCATGGGCCAGCAGTTCGATCTGGCGCTCGCGATCGTCGCCACCGGAGAGGGTGCGGATGCGGGCAACTGCCTCGCGCCAGGACTTCGCCGTTTCGCGGACGCTGGTCTGGAGCACTTCGTTGCCGGCGTAGGCGTCGAGCAGGGCCATCTGGTGCTGGCGCGAGAGCAGGGCCTGGTGTTCGTGCTGGCCGTGGATCTCGACGATAAGCGCGGCCAGGGCGGACATCTGCGCGAGGCTGGCGGGCCGGCCGTTGATCCAGCCACGCGAGCTGCCTTCAACGCGGATCACCCGGCGCAGCTGGCAGGTCTCGCCGTCGTCCAGTTCCTCCTGGCGCAGCCAGTCGGTGGCCTCCGGCAGGCCGGTGAGGTCGAATTCCGCAGCGAGCTCGGCGCGGTCGCTGCCTGAGCGCACCATGCCGCTGTCGGCGCGGGCGCCGGCGAGCAGCATCAGGGCGTCCACGAGCAGGGACTTGCCGGCCCCGGTCTCGCCACTGACCACGGTGAGCCCTGGCCCGAAGGCAATCTCGGCTTCTTCGACGACGGCGAACTGACGGACGTAGAGCGAGGTGAGCATGGCTACCGATGGCGGCGGATGGAATCGCGCCGATTGTAGCGGCAGGCGCGTCGCAGAAGCCGAGACTTGCAACAGGAGCGTGTAGACCTTATTGATAGCCCGACGAACCAACCCTCCGGCCCGCCCACGCGCATGAATCCGTTTTCCGGTCACGACATCGATGCACGCGCGCGCCGGCTGCTGCGTACCCTGATCTCTCAATACCTGTCAGACGGTGAGCCGGTCGGCTCACGCACGCTGGCGAAGTCGTCCGGCCTGGAAGTCAGTCCGGCGACCATCCGCAACATCATGGCCGACCTCGAAGAGGCCGGGCTGGTCTCCTCGCCCCATACGTCGGCGGGCAGAATCCCCACGCCGCGCGGCCTGCGCCTGTTCGTCGACAGCCTGCTGGAGCTCAAGCCGCTGCCGCGCGACGAGATGGCTCGCCTGCAGGGCGGACTGCCGCCGCACCAGACGACCACGCGCGACCTGCTCGGCAACGTGTCGCACCTGCTCTCGGCGATGACCCATTTCGCCGGCGTGGTCACCGTGCCCCGGCAGGGCGACTTTCCGCTTCGTCATATCGATTTCGTCAATTTGCCCGACGCGCGGGTGCTGGTGATCCTGGTGTTCTCCGATAACCAGGTGCAGAACCGCGTGGTCCAGCTGGCCAAGCCACTGGAATCGGCGGAGCTGGAGCAAGCCGCCAACTACCTCAATGCCCAGTTCGCCGGTTTCCGCCTGGTCGATATCCGCGCGCATCTGGCGACCGAACTACGCGAGGCCGGGGGCGAGATCAATCGCCTGCTCAACGGGGTCGTCGAACTGGCCACGGCCTCGTTCAGCGCCGAAGAGGACGCGGACGACGTGCTGGTGAGCGGTCAGACCAATCTGATGGGGTATTCCGAGCTCGCTGATATAGAGCGACTCCGCGATCTTTTTGACGCTTTCCAGCAAAAGCGTGACCTCCTGCAGCTCATGGAGATGTGCGTCAAAGCCCCGGGCGTACGTCTGTTCATCGGCGAGGAGTCGGGCTTTTCCGCTCTCGACGGATGCAGCATCGTCACCGCCACCTACGGCACGAACGGCAGAATGCTAGGCGCGATCGGAGTTATTGGACCGACGCGTATGGCATATGAGCGGGTCATCCCAGTCGTACAAGCGACTGCCGGACTGCTCAGTGATGCCTTGAATCGCGCCGCGGCGACCTCATAAACCGCCACGGGAGGCGGGTTTAGTATTTCCCGCGAATGTTCGGCCCTTCCTCGGAGGGGTCGGGACGCTGACATTTGGAGCAAGTAATGCAAAACAACGATCCCCACGTGCCGGATCCGGCGCAGGACGGCGGTGTGGCCGACAACGGCGTCAATGCCGAGATCGAGGCCCTGAACATCAAGCTGGCCGCGATGGAAACCGAACTGGCTCAGGCGCGCGAGACGGTGCTGCGCGAAAAGGCGGAGATCGAGAACCAGCGCCGCCGCATGCAGCGCGACATCGACCAGGCTCGCCGCTTCGCCAACGAGAAGCTGCTGGCCGAGCTTCTGCCGGTGTACGACGGCATCGCTCTTGGCCTGGCCAATCAGGCAGCCGATGCGAAGACGCTGCGAGAAGGTCTGGATATGTCGCTGAAGCAGCTGGAAAAGGTCACCCAGTCCAACGGACTGTCCGTGGTCGACCCGCTGCACCAGCCGTTCAATCCGGAGCACCACCAGGCCATCAGCTCGGTCGAGTCGAACGAGCACGCGCCGAACACCGTCGTCGCCGTGGTCCAGAAGGGCTTCGTGCTGAACGACCGTCTGCTGCGTCCGGCGCTCGTCGCCGTGGTGCGCGACAACTGAACAGCTTCACCAAAGATATTGAATCGATGGGGGTTACCCCCATTTTCCAAAACAGTAGCGGCCGCGGGGGCCGCATGAAATTCGGAGCAACGTGACTATGGGCAAGATCATCGGTATCGACCTCGGTACGACCAATTCCTGTGTAGCAGTAATGGAAGGTTCGACCGCACGCGTCATCGAGAATGCAGAGGGCGATCGCACCACGCCGTCCATCGTGGCTTTCACCAAGGACAACGAAGTCCTCGTGGGCGCGCCGGCCAAGCGCCAGAGCGTGACGAACCCCAAGAACACCTTCTACGCCGTCAAGCGCCTCATCGGCCGCAAGTTCACCGACGCGGAAGTCCAGAAAGACCTGAAGCTGGTCCCCTACGGCATCGTTGCGCATGACAACGGCGACGCATGGGTGCAGACCGCCGACGGCAAGAAGATGGCGCCGCAGGAGATCTCCTCGAAGGTGCTGATGAAGATGAAGAAGACCGCCGAGGACTTCCTCGGTGAGGCCGTGACCGAAGCGGTCATCACGGTCCCGGCTTACTTCAACGACAGCCAGCGCCAGGCCACCAAGGACGCAGGCAAGATCGCCGGCCTCGACGTCAAGCGCATCATCAACGAGCCGACGGCGGCTGCCCTGGCCTATGGCCTGGACAAGACCGACGCACGCGACCGCAAGATCGCCGTGTATGACCTTGGTGGCGGCACGTTCGACGTCTCGATCATCGAGATCGCCAACGTCGACGGCGAGAAGCAGTTCGAAGTGCTGTCCACCAACGGCAACACCTTCCTCGGTGGCGAAGACTTCGACAACCGCGTCATCGATTACCTCGTGGAAGAGTTCAAGAAGGAGCAGGGCATCGACCTGCGCCAGGACCAGCTCGCCCTGCAGCGTCTGAAGGACGCCGCCGAGCGCGCGAAAATCGAGCTCTCCTCGGCTCACCAGACCGACGTGAACCTGCCGTACGTCACCGCCGATGCTTCGGGTCCGAAGCATCTGAACATCAAGCTGACGCGCGCGAAGCTCGAGTCGCTGGTGGAAGACCTGGTCAAGGGCACGATCGATCCGTGCCGCACCGCGCTGAACGATGCCGGCCTGAAGATCTCGGACATCCACGAGGTGATCCTCGTCGGTGGCCAGACCCGCATGCCCAAGGTGCAGGAAGCCGTGAAGGACTTCTTCGGCCGTGAGCCGCGCAAGGACGTCAACCCGGATGAAGCCGTCGCCGTCGGCGCCGCGATCCAGGGCGGCGTGCTGGGCGGTACCGTCAAGGACGTCCTCCTGCTCGACGTTACCCCGCTGTCGCTCGGTATCGAGACGATGGGCGGTGTGATGACCAAGCTGATCGAGAAGAACACCACGGTGCCGACCAAGGCCTCGCAGACCTTCTCGACCGCCGACGACAACCAGACCGCTGTCACCGTGCACGTGCTGCAGGGCGAGCGCGAGCGTGCCAATGCGAATAAGTCGCTGGGTAAGTTCGACCTCTCCGGCATCCGTTCCGCCCCGCGCGGTCAGCCGCAGATCGAAGTGACCTTCGACATCGACGCCAACGGCATCCTGCACGTGTCGGCTAAGGACAAGGACACCGGCAAGGAACAGAAGATCGAGATCAAGGCCGGTTCGGGCCTCTCGGACGAAGAAGTCCAGCGCATGGTGGCGGACGCGGAAGCGAACCGCGAAGAAGACAAGAAGTTCCACGAGCTCGTGCAGGTGCGCAACCGCGGTGACCAGCTGGTCCACGCCACGCGCAGCCAGCTGAAGGAGCACGGCGGCAAGATCCCGGCCGAGCAGCTTGCCGGTATCGACAGCGCGGTCTCCGATCTGGAGAAGGCACTGGGTGGCGAAGACAAGGACGCGATCGAGTCGAAGATCACGAACCTCGAGAACGTTGCCCAGGCGCTTGCTGCCGCCGCTCAGTCCAGCGGCGCGCAGGACACCGCGCAGCAGTCGGCTCCGGGTGGTGGTTCGGCCCAGCCGGACGACGTGGTCGACGCCGAGTTCACCGAAGTCAAGGACGAGAAGAAGTAATTCTTCCTCGGCAAGCAACGACGCGCCGCGGGCTCGATGCCCGCGGTGCGGTACTGACGGTTAACCGGAACGATCGCGCCGAGGGGTAACCCGCCGGCGCGTTCGTCCGTCCAGGGAAAGCGAACGTGTAATGAGCAAGCGCGACTACTACGAAATTCTCGGTGTCGAACGCACCGTGACCGAGGGTGACCTCAAGAAGACCTTTCGTCGCGTCGCGATGAAGTACCACCCTGACCGCAATCCGGACGATCCGGAAGCGATCGACAAATTCAAGGAAGCCAAAGAGGCTTACGAAGTGCTGGCCGATGCGCAGAAGCGCGCGATGTACGACCAGCACGGGCACGCTGCCTTCGAAGGTGGCGGGGCCGGTCGTGGCGGTGGCGCCGGTTTCGGCGACGTCGGCGATATCTTCGGCGACATCTTTGGTGACATATTCGGCGGCGGTGGCGCGGGTCGCCAGCGCGCGCGTCGTGGCGCGGACCTCCGCTACATGATGGATCTGGATCTCGAAGAAGCCGTGTTCGGCATCGAGAAGAAGATCGAAGTGCCGACCCAGGTCAATTGCCACCACTGCAACGGTTCCGGCTCGGAAGACGGCAAGGTGTCCAAGTGCAGCACCTGCGCCGGTCACGGCCGCGTGCGCATGCAGAACGGCATCTTCTCCATCCAGCAGGCTTGCCCGACATGTCATGGCTCCGGCCAGAAGATCGACAAGCCCTGCAAGAAGTGCCACGGCGAAGGCCGCCTCGAGGAAGAGCGCACGCTGTCAGTGCGGATTCCCGCGGGCGTCGACAACGGCGATCGCATTCGTCTCACGGGGCAGGGCGAAGCCGGCCCGGCCGGCGCACCGTCGGGCGACCTGTACGTCGAAGTGCGTGTGCGCGAACACGCGATCTTCCAGCGTGACGGCAGCGACCTGTACTGCGAAGTGCCGATTCGTTTCGCGCAGGCAGCGCTCGGTACCGACCTCATGGTGCCGACGCTCGAAGGCGAGATCCCGGTCAGTGTGCCGCCCGAGACGCAGACGGGTCATCAGTTCCGCATGCGCGGCCGTGGTGTGAAGTCGGTGCGTGGCGGTCGCACGGGCGACCTCATCTGCACTGTCGTCGTCGAGACTCCGGTCCGCCTGACGAAGGAACAGCGCGACCTGCTCACGCAGCTCGAAGCCACTTTCGTCGGCGAAGACGCAGCAAAGCACACGCCGCGCTCAACGACCTTCATCGACGGTGTAAAGGATTTCTGGTCGAAGGTGACCTCCTAAGTGTAGGAGCCGCTTCATGTGGGAGCCGCTTCAGCGGCGATGCTTCTGCTCTGCAGGAATCGCCGCTGAAGCGGCTCCCACAAAAAAGGGAATCCACATGAGGCGGCTCCCACACGACGCGACCATCGACTAGGATTGCCTTCCCGCATTTCGAAGGCACTCCCCATGACTCGTCCCGCCCGTCTCGCCATCAGCGGCGCCTCCGGTCGCATGGGCACTGCCTTGCTCAACCTCGTGCGCGAGGACGAGCGCTTCGAGCTCGCTCGCGCCATTGTCTCGTCTTCGTCGCCGCGTCTGGGCAAGGCGGCCTTTGGCGACGTCTCCGCGTTGCGCTTCACTGACTGGGTCGACCCCGGTGACATCGATGTCGTCATCGACTTCAGTGGGCCGGAAGGTCTCGTTGCCGCGCTCGACTACTGCGAAGCCTCGGGCGCTTCGCTCGTCACCGGCACGACCGGCCTCGAACCTGCTCTCGAAGAACGACTGACCAAGGCGGCCGAGCGCATCGCGATACTGCGTGCCGCCAACTTCAGTCTCGGCGTCGCCGTGCTTACACGCCTGCTGCGCGAAGCCGCCGCGGCGCTGCCGGGTTGGGACCTGGACATCGTCGAAGCGCATCACGGCCGCAAGGAAGACGCACCCTCCGGCACGGCGCTGGCGCTCGGTCATGCCGCCGCTGCCGGCCGTGGCGCCACGCTCGAGGAACTGGCTGTGTATTCGCGCGAAGGCCGTCCGGGCGCGCGTAAGAACGGCACGATCGGCTTTGCCGTGGTGCGCGGCGGCGACATCGTTGGCGAGCACCAGGCCTTGCTGATGGGGCAGGGCGAGCGCATCGAACTGGCGCACCGCGCGACGGACCGCTCGATATTCGCCCGCGGGGCGCTGGAAGCTGCCAACTGGATCGCCGGCCGGGCGCCGGGTTCGTGGTCCATTGAAGACGTGATCGCCAGCAAGATGTAGGAGTGCGTGTTAACATTCGCGCCGAAGTCATTGGGGAGTAGCCATCCTCTGCCCCGAGGAGTTCGCGTCAACACACTTGGTGGCCTTGTGCCCCATGGCGCGAACGGCACAGCGCCCGGAGAGTGCGCTGCCCGCCCGGCGAGACCTTTGGCCAGCGACATGCTTACCCGGGCCGGGCGAGCGGTGTGGCTGTGCCATCGGTATGTCTCGCTCGCCCGGCCTTAGACAAAACATGCTGCTGACATGCTTTCTGTTCCTGGTTTCGGCCGGGGCTATCTATTTCGCCTGCGAATACTTCGTCAATGGTGTCGAATGGTTTGGGCGAAAGCTCAATCTCGGCGCCACGGCGACCGGTACGGTGCTTGCCGCCTTCGGCACGGCGCTGCCGGAAAGTGCGGTGACCTTCGTCGCCGTGATGTTCGGCAAGACGCCTGAGGCCAAGGACATCGGCGTCGGCGCGGCCCTCGGCGGTCCGCTGGTGCTCGCCACGATAGCCTATGCGGTGGTCGGATTTGCTTTATATGCAGGCCGTAAGCGATTGAAAAGGCCGGATACGCGGGTCCGTGTGGACAACAAGCGCCTGGCCCGCGACCAGTCCTGGTTCCTCGCCATCTTCGTCGTGAAGGTGGGCCTCGGCCTCGTCGCCTTCGCGTGGAAGCCCTGGCTGGGCGTGCTCTTCCTGCTGGCCTACGTGGCCTACGTCTGGCGCGAGATGCGTGACGACACCAGTGCCCCCGAGGGCGAGGACGAACTCGAGCCACTAACTTTCCGGCCGCATGACGCCAATCCTTCGATGAACTGGGTGATGCTGCAGACGGGCCTCGCCCTGGTCGTCATCGCCGTCGCTTCGCGCACTTTTGTCTGGCAGCTGGAGGCATTCGGTGACTTCTTCCACCTGTCGCCGCACATCGTGGCGCTGGTGCTGAGCCCGGTCGCGACCGAGCTGCCTGAGACCGTCAATGCGCTGATCTGGGTACGGCAAGGCAAGGAACGGCTGGCCCTGGCGAACATCTCTGGCGCCATGATGATTCAGGCGACGATTCCCAGTTCACTTGCCCTGTTCGCTACCCCGTGGCTGTTCGATACGCCGCTGATCGTGGCGGGCATCATCACGATGGTGGCGGTGGTGGCGCTGTGGGCGATGTTCCGGCGCGGGGCGGTGGAAGCCCGCTGGCTGATGCCGATCGGCGGGCTTTATGGGGTGTTCGCGGTGTTCGTCGGCTGGTGGTTCGGAACGCACTGAGCATGCGGCTCCCACAAGGGCCGGCTACCTCTTAATCCGGGTGGCTGGCGCTGCGGTCGCGGCCGGCGCCGTGCTGGCGGTCGAGTTTGCCGAAGATCTTCTTGAAGACCCGGGAGAACTTGCCCCGCTTGGTCTTGCGGGCCTTTTCTTCTTCCGAGGTCAGCCAGGCGACCTGGATGACCCGGCGCTCGCCTTCATAGGGAAGGTGGCCGTGGAAGGAGTTTTCAGAGCGACGGAAGACGGCGAACTCGCCGTAGAGCGGCTTGAGCTCCGGCGCCACGGTGTCGTCGATGTTGTCGATGGAGGCCAGGAAGCGCAGGCAGCCGTCGCTGGTGTCCGGCCACATCGGGTTGAGGTAGATGAGCGCCGTGGCGATCTTCGACTTGCTGTCCGTGTGGATGGTGCCGTGGCGGCGATTGAGCAGCCGGCACAGGGTAACCAGGGTGGGGTAGTCCTCCAGACCCGGAATGCCGAGACGGCGCCCGATAGCGGCTGAAAAGTCCCGGGAAGTCATCTGTCCGACCAGCTCGTTCACCGACGGGCCGCAGTCGCTGGCGTCGTAGGGGAAGAACCCGGCGCTGGTGTACTGGGGGAAATCCCGCTCCAGTTCGTTGCGCGATTCGTCCGGTAACTGGCCATGGGCGATCATGAACGAAAACGGCTCATGCCGGATATCGGTGTCGGGACGCTCCAGTCGGGCGGGGTCGAGCAGCATGCGGGCGGATCTCGGGTAGGTACCTCGGGCGTCATTGTATCGTGTCAGGCAGGGTTGCCAGCGATTTTTCCTACATGGGCGTTCATCGTTTTCCGATGGACAAAACCCGCCTTCACACCTATCATTCATACCCGCCCAACGATCCCTTATCCCCAAGGCCCACGAGCCGCTCTAAGCAGGCTTGCGGGCTTTGCTGCACCTGAAGGCGGCCCATCCCATGCGTACTCCTGCTCTGCTTGCTCTCGAAGACGGCAGCGTTTTTCACGGCCACTCGGTCGGTGCACGAGGCGAAACGATTGGCGAGGTGGTGTTCAACACCGCCATGACCGGTTATCAGGAAATCCTGACCGACCCCTCGTACTCCCGCCAGATCGTCACGCTGACGTATCCCCATATCGGTAACACAGGCACCAACGACGTCGACGTTGAGGCCGACCGCGTTCACGCGGCGGGCCTGATCGTGCGCGACGTGCCGCGTCTGGCCAGTAACTGGCGCAGTACCGAGCCGCTGCCGCATTACCTCGAACGCCACAACGTCGTCGCGATCGCCGGTATCGACACGCGTCGCCTCACGCGCATCCTTCGCGAGAAGGGCGCGCTGAACGGCTGCATCGTCGCCGGTGATGCGATCGACGTGGACGCCGCGGTTGCCAAGGCGAAGTCCTTCCCGGGCCTCAACGGCATGGACCTGGCCAAGGTGGTCAGCACCACCAAGACCTACCAGTGGAGCGAGGGTACCTACGACCTCGACAAGCAGGCCTTCTTCAACGCGCCGAAGAAATTCCGCGTGGTGGCCTACGACTACGGCGTGAAGCAGAACATCCTGCGTCTGCTCGCGCATCGCGGCGTCGACATCACGGTGGTTCCGGCGCAGACCCCGGCCTCCGAAGTGCTCGCCATGAATCCGGATGGCATCTTCCTGGCCAACGGCCCGGGTGATCCGGCTGCCTGCGACTACGCGATCGAAGCGACCAAGCAGATCCTCGAAACGAAGATCCCGCTGTTCGGCATCTGCCTGGGCCACCAGATTCTCGCGCTGGCCATCGGCGCAAAGACGCTGAAGATGAAGTTCGGCCACCACGGCGCGAACCACCCGGTGAAGGATCTCGATACCGGCCGTGTGCTGATCAGCTCGCAGAACCACGGTTTCGCGGTGGATGCGGAAACGCTGCCAGCCAACGTGCGCGTGACGCACACCTCGTTGTTCGACGGTTCCCTGCAGGGCTTCGCGCTCACGGATCGCCCGGCGTTCTGCTTCCAGGGCCATCCGGAAGCCAGCCCGGGTCCCGAAGACGTCGGCTACCTGTTCGACACGTTCATTGCCTCGATGGAAGAGCACAAGGCCAAGCGCGCGTCCTGACGCGCAGCTAGCCCAGTCCACTCACCCATCAGCTTCGATTCGCGAGAGAAATCATGCCCAAGCGCACAGACATCAAGACCATCCTCGTCATCGGTGCCGGCCCGATCGTCATCGGCCAGGCCTGTGAGTTCGACTACTCCGGCGCCCAGGCCTGCAAGGCGCTGAAGGAAGAGGGTTACCGCGTCGTCCTGGTCAATTCGAACCCGGCGACGATCATGACCGACCCGGAGACGGCCCACGCCGTCTACATCGAGCCGATCAACTGGCAGACCGTGGAACGCATCATCGCCAAGGAGCGTCCGGACGCGGTGCTGCCGACGATGGGCGGCCAGACCGGCCTCAACTGCGCGCTCGACCTCGCCGACAACGGCGTGCTCGAGAAGTACAACGTCGAGCTGATCGGCGCGTCGCGCGAAGCCATCCGCATGGCCGAAGACCGCAACCTGTTCCGCCACGCCATGGCCGACATCGGCCTGGACTGCCCGAAAGCGGAAGTAGCGCGCTCGATGGAACAGGCGCTGGAAATCCAGACCACCGTCGGCTTCCCGACCATCATCCGCCCGAGCTTCACGCTCGGCGGTTCGGGTGGCGGCATCGCGTACAACAAGGAAGAGTTCATCGAGATCGTCGGTCGCGGCCTCGAACTCTCGCCCGTGCACGAAGTGCTCGTGGAAGAGTCGGTGCTGGGCTGGAAGGAATTCGAGATGGAAGTGGTCCGCGACAAGGCGGACAACTGCATCATCGTCTGCTCGATCGAGAACTTCGATCCGATGGGCGTGCACACCGGCGACTCGATCACCGTCGCGCCGGCGCAGACGCTTACGGACAAGGAATACCAGCGACTGCGTAACGCCTCCATCGCGGTGCTGCGCAAGATCGGCGTCGACACCGGCGGCTCCAACGTGCAGTTCGGCATCAATGCCGAAGACGGTCGCGTCGTCGTCATCGAGATGAATCCGCGTGTGTCGCGTTCGTCGGCGCTGGCCTCCAAGGCCACGGGCTTCCCGATCGCCAAGGTCGCCGCCAAGCTCGCCGTCGGCTACACGCTGGACGAACTGCGCAACGACATCACCGGTGGTCTCACGCCGGCCTCGTTCGAGCCCTCCATCGATTACGTCGTCACCAAGATTCCGCGCTTCGCCTTCGAGAAGTTCCCGACCGCCGACGCGCGCCTCACCACTCAGATGAAGTCGGTGGGCGAGGTGATGGCGATGGGCCGCACCTTCCACGAGTCGCTGCAAAAAGCCTTGCGCGGCCTGGAAATTGGCAAGACCGGTCTCAACCCGACCGGCCTGGACATCGGCAGTGAAGAGGGCTTCCTGACGCTCAAGCGCGAGCTGCGCGAACCGCGTCCGGACCGCGTCTTCCACGTCGCCGACGCCTTCCGCGCCGGCCTGTCGCTGGAAGAAGTACACGACCTCACGCGCATCGATCCGTGGTTCCTTGCCGCGTTCGAAGACATCGTGATGACCGAAGGCGAGATGCAGCGCCAGGGCCTCACCGCGCTCAACGCCGATCGCATCCGCGAACTCAAGCGCATGGGCTTCTCGGATGCGCGCATGGCCGAGATGGTCGGTACGGACGAGAACGCGATGCGCCACCTGCGTCATACGCTGGGCGTACGCCCGGTGTACAAGCGCGTCGACTCCTGCGCTGCCGAGTTCGCCACCACCACCGCGTACATGTATTCCACATACGAGGAGGAGTGCGAAGCGAACCCGACCAACCGTGACAAGATCATGGTGCTCGGCGGTGGTCCCAACCGCATCGGCCAGGGTATCGAGTTCGACTACTGCTGCGTGCACGCGGCGCTCGCCCTGCGCGAAGATGGTTACGAAACCATCATGGTCAACTGCAACCCGGAAACCGTCTCGACGGATTACGACACCTCCGACCGCCTGTACTTCGAATCGCTGACGCTGGAAGACGTGCTCGAGATCGTCGACCTCGAAAAGCCGAAGGGCGTCATCGTGCAGTACGGCGGCCAGACCCCGCTGAAGCTGGCGCGTGCGCTCGAAGCCGCTGGCGTGCCGGTGATCGGTACCAATGCCGAGTCGATCGACCTGGCTGAGGACCGTGAGCGCTTCCAGCACCTGATCACCAAGCTCGACCTCAAGCAGCCGCCGAACCGCACTGCGCGCAACGCCGACGAAGCGCTGGCCCTGGCCCGCGAGATCGGTTACCCGCTGGTCGTGCGCCCGAGCTACGTGCTCGGCGGCCGCGCCATGGAAATCGTCTACGCCGACGCCGACCTCTCGCGTTACATCCGCGACGCCGTGCAGGTCTCCAACGATTCACCGGTGCTGCTCGACCGCTTCCTCGACCACGCCGTGGAAGTGGACGTGGACATCGTGGCGGATGCCGACGGCAACGTACTCGTTGGCGGCATCATGGAGCACATCGAGGAAGCCGGCGTGCATTCGGGCGACTCCTCGTGCTCGCTGCCCCCGTACTCGCTCTCGCAGGAAGTGCAGGACGAAATGCGCCGCCAGGTCACCCTGCTGGCGCGTGAGCTTAAGGTCGTCGGCCTGATGAACACGCAGTTCGCCATCCAGGGCGACGACGTCTTCATCCTCGAAGTGAATCCACGCGCCTCGCGTACGGTGCCCTTCGTCTGCAAGGCCACCGGCATGTCGCTGGCGAAGATCGCCGCGCGCGCCATGGCTGGTCGCACGCTCATCGAGCAGGGCGCGACGAAGGAAATCATCCCGTCGTACTACTCGGTGAAGGAAGCGATTTTCCCGTTCCTTAAGTTCCAGAATGTCGATCCGATCCTCGGTCCCGAGATGAAGTCCACGGGCGAGGTGATGGGCGTAGGCCGCACGTTCGGCGCCGCGTTCGCACGTGGCCACGAAGCCGCGGGCATCAAGGCTCCGCCGAAGGGGAAGGTGTTCATGTCGGTGCGCGATGCCGACAAGGACCGCCTGCTCCCGATCGCCAAGGACGTGGCCGAGCGCGGCTACGTCGTGGTCGCGACCTCAGGTACGGCGAAGTTCCTGCAGGACAACGGTGTCGCCTGCGAGCGCATCAACAAGGTGCTCGAGGGTCGCCCGCACATCGTCGACCTGATCAAGAACGGCGAAGTGGTCTATATCGTCAACACGACGGAAGGCAAGCAGGCCATCTCCGACTCGTTCTCGATCCGCCGTGAAGCGCTGCAGCAGCGCGTCACGTATTCCACGACGGTCGCAGGCGCGCGTGCCCTGGTGCACTCGCTCGACTTCCACGCCAATGGCGAGGTCAATAGCCTGCAGGATCTGCACAAGGAGCTGAACGCATGACCAGTCGTCCTCCCATGACCCAGAAGGGCGCCGATCGCCTGCGTCTGGAACTGGAGCACATGAAGGGGCCGAAGCGGCAGGGCATCATCGCCGCCGTGGCCGAGGCTCGTGCGCATGGCGATCTCAAGGAGAACGCCGAGTACCATGCCGCCCGCGAGGAGCACGGTTTCAACGAGGGTCGCATCGCCGAGCTGGAAGCGGCGCTGTCGAACTCGGAGATCATCGACACCGAGCGCCTCACCGTCGGCACGCGCATCGTTTTCGGCGCCATCGTCGACCTGATCGACGTGGATACGGATACGCCCGTGACCTACCAGATCGTTGGCGATGTCGAGGCCGACATCAAGAAGGGTCTGATCGCGGTGTCGTCGCCGATCGCGCGTGCACTGATCGGCAAGAGCGAAGGCGACGAGTTCGATTTTACTGCGCCGAATGGTGTGAAGACGTATTCGATCGAGAAAGTGCGCTATAGCTGATCGTCTTTTTCATGCTACGAAAGACAAGCCCCTCTTTGAGGGGCTTTGTTTTTTTGTAGGAGCCGATTCATCGGCGATGGGTGCTTGCGGTAGTCCGGCCCGCTGCCGCGGGATCGCCGCTGAAGCGGCTCCCACAGGAATCGGCTCTCACGGGAAGCGGCTTGCAGGGGAATCGGCTGCCACGGGGAGCGGCTCCCGCAAAAGGCGGGTTAGTGGAGGGCTTGCAGGATGCGCTCCAGCTTGTCGGGATTGCGCTGCACGTGGATCTGGGTGATGTGCTCGCCGTCGATGACGTAGGTCTGCACGGACTCCAGCGCGCCGTTGAGGTAGCGCAGCAGGGAGGCTTCGCCGTTGATGGTGGCGAGCTCCAGGCGCAGGCCGTATTTGTAGCGAAGGTTCGCTGCGTAGAAGAGCTGGGCGATACGCTGGCCGCCGACCATCGGTTTCGGGAAGCTGGTGACCTTACCGCCACCGTCGCCCATGAGCACGGCGTGCGGCGCGAGCATCGACCGGATGGCGGAGAAGTCGCCGGCGGAAAGGGCGCCGGCGAAGCGATGCATGAGCTCGCGGTGTGCGTCGGGCGTCACCGACTGGCGGGGCCGTTCGTCGCGGATCTGGTCCTTGGCGCGATGGACGAGCTGCCGGCAGGCCGCTTCGGTCTTGCCCAGGGTCTGCGCGATCTCGGGATAGTCGGAGTCGAGGACTTCGCGCAGGACGAAGGCAGCCCGTGCCTCGGGGGTCAGGCGCTCCAGGAGAAGCAGAAAAGCCACCGAGACGTCGCTGGACAGTTCCTGCAGGGATTCAGGCGAGGAAGACTCGCCGGTCAACATCGGTTCGGGCAGCCAGATGCCCGCGTAATGCTCGCGACGCGCCTTCGCAGCTCGCAGGCGGTCGATGGCGCGCCGCGTGGTGGCGGTCACCAGCCAGGCCTCGGCGTTCTCGATAGAAGCCTGGGTAGCGTCATTCCAGCTGATCCAGACATCCTGCACGACATCCTCGGACTCGGACACGGAGCCGAGCATCCGATAGGCGATGCCATGCAGGCGCGGGCGGAGCCCGGTGAAAGTAGCGGTTGCTTCGTTCATAGACACTAAGACGTTGCTCCCCGGGTCTGTGTGACAGGGTACGTCAGTCGAACGGGCGCGACTTGGCGAAGCTACCTCACCGGGAGGCCCTCAGTGGACGAGGGTGAGCACCGGCGCGTTCTGCTTCTTGAGCAGGAACACCACGAACTTCGCCGGCTCGGTCTTGCTGGCGTTGCGGCCGACGGTGTGGACGTCGTTCGGACCTTCGTAGAAGGTGTCGCCGGCCTTCAGCACCTGCTCCTTCTGCCCCTTCACGCCCATGATGATCGAGCCTTCGAGCACGTAGACGATAGCGTGGGCGTCATGGCGGTGGACGGGGTCCACGGCACCCGGCGGGTAGTCGACCGTAATGGTGAGGATCTCCTTGCCCGGATAATCGGGAAGGGCCTTGGTCATGTTCTCGGTCACTTTGGCCTGCGGCGCCGATGCGTCGCCATGGGCGGTCGCGTCGTGGACGGCGTCATGGGCGGCGGCGCTGCCGGTGATCAGCAGCAGGAGCAGGGCGAGCATCTTGAAGTGTCGCATCGTGGTTTCCTCGTCATGTGGGAAGGGCGGGGCGACGTGCGCCCCGCCACGGGGGCCGCCTCAGGAGAGGCCAGACTTGTCCAGACCGTAGGCCTTGTCGTAAATGCCCGGCTCGACCTGGAAGGCGACGTTCACGCGATTCCAGCCATTGATGGCCATGACAGAAAATGTCAGGTCGGATATTTCTTTTTCGGAAAGCTGCGTGCGCACGCGCTCGTAGGTCTCATCGGCGACGCCGTGGGCAGGGATCTGCGTCAGTACTTCGGCCCACGCCAGGCAGGCGCGCTCGCGCGGCGTGAACAGGGTGGATTCACGCCAGATGGCGACATGGTGCAGGCGCAGCGCCCGCTCACCGTGGATGGTCGCGTGCTTGACGTGCATGTCCACGCAGAACGCGCAGCCGTTGATCTGGGAAACGCGCAGCTGGATCAGTTCGCGAATGGATTCCTCGATGGACGAGTGGCTCAGCGCCATGCTGAATTCGAGAAACTTCTTCGCCAGTTCCGGGGACTGCTTCTGGTAGTCGACGCGCATTGGCACAACCTCGTGGGTGTCAGGGTAGGGGGTCGAGTCAAAGGTTAGGTATGCCTGCACCACCCCGGTAGATCCGTGGGTGGGACTAGCGTGTTGCGTCGCAGGCACCAATGCGTGGAGCTCAGTGCTTCCCATATGAAAACTTTGCTTCGCTGTCACAAGTGGACCGGCTACCGCGTCTGTTGTTTATGGACGAACTGAAAGACGCACCTGATGTGGTCTGGGCGGGGTTGCTGGCTTCACTGGATCAGCTGCCTGCGGACGCGCGTATTGCTTTCCTTCTGAGCGAGGTGTTCGACATGCGCGCGGAGGACGTGGCGGCCCTGATAGGCAGCGATGCCGCCCGCTGTCGCGAGCTCATCGAGCACGCGCGTACCCGCATCCAGTCCGTCCGCCACGAGCACAAAGAACGCGGAGGCAACCTATGACTATCGACCGATTGGGCCACATCGTCACCGACCCGTCGGATGCACTGGCCTCGAGTTTTTCCGCAAGTTACGCGGGTGTGATCGCCTTCATCGCGGTGGTCAATGAAGGCAGTTTCGCCAGGGCAGCCGACCGGCTTGGCATCGGTCGGTCGGCGGTCAGCCGCAGTGTTCAGAAGCTGGAAGGGCAGGTGGGCGCACGACTGTTCATTCGTACCACGCGCAGTAACGCGCTGACCCGCGAGGGAGAGATTTTCTTCGAGAACTGCAAGCCCGGCGTCGACCGAATCACCCAGGCGCTGTCAGACATGCAGGAGCTGCGTGAGGGGCCGCCACGCGGGCAGCTGCGTATCAGCTCCGCCGTCGGCTTCGGCCGCAAGGTCGTGGCGCCGCTGCTCAACGGCTTTCGCGATCTCTATCCGGATATCGCGGTAGACCTGATTCTCGACGACCACGCCGCGGACTTCACTGCCGACCAGATCGACGTTTCATTTCGCAACGGGCGGATGGAAGACAGTCAGGTCATCGCGCGACAACTGATTCCCATGCAGATGATCGTCTGCGCCTCGCCGGGCTATGCCGAAGCACGCGGTCTGCCCCGAAGCGTGGCCGAACTGACCGACCATGAATGCCTCAACTTCCGGCTGGCCTCCGGGCGTATCCACGAGTGGGAATTCAAGGTCGAGGGACGTCTGCAGAAGCTGATGCCCAAGGCCATGCTTACCTTCAACGACACCGACCTCCTGATGGAAGCGGCACTCGACGGACGCGGCCTCGTGCAGCTGGCGGCCTACCAGGTGTGCGAGCACTTGCGGGCCGGGAGGCTCGTGGCCTGTCTTCCGCAGCATGCGCCGGACGATCGTGGCCACTACATCTGCTACCTCAGCCGCCAGCAATTGCCCTCGCGTATCCGCGTCTTCCTCGACTACATGATCACTCGTGTACGTGCGCTGGACCTGCAGTGCATGGGCGATCTGACGATTGGTGCATCAGAAGCAACACGGTAGTCCCGGCCAGGGTTCTACCGGCCGGCACCGCAGCAGCCTAATGTTTCCACACAACGGCATCGCCGTAGGAGATTCGCCATGAAAGTTCTCGTGATCGGAGGCTCAGGCCTCATCGGCACCAAGGTCGTTGCTCGTCTGCGTGCCCTCGGGCATGAAGCGATTTCAGCGTCTCCCTCGTCTGGCGTGAACACCATGACCGGTGAAGGCCTCGACGCGGCTATCGCTGGAGTGCATACCGTGCTGGATCTCAGTAACTCACCGTCCTTCGCGGACAAGGACGTGCTCGCGTTCTTCGAGACCACCGGTCGTAACATCGCTGCGGCGGAGGTCAAGGCTGGCGTGCAGCACCATGTCGCGCTCTCCGTGGTCGGTGCCGACCAGCTTCCCGACAGCGGCTACCTGCGCGCCAAGGTCGTGCAGGAAGCGATCATCCGCGATTCGGGCGTGCCCTATACCATCGTTCGATCGGCTCAGTTCTTCGAGTTCCTCAACGGCATCGTCCAGGCCAGCGCGAAGGGTGAATCCGTGCACCTGTCGACGGGGTACATGCAGCCGATTGCCTCCGACGAGGTGGCTGACGCCATGACCACGGCGACCATCAGTGCGCCGGTCAACGGCATCATCGAGATTGGTGGCCCGTACAGGGTCCGCATGGCCGACCTCGTCCAGCGCTTCCTCAGCGCGATCAAGGATCCGCGCCAGGTGATTCCGGATCCGAAGGCCCTGTACTTCGGTACCGTGTTGGAGGAGGACTCTCTGGTACCGGGGCCGGGTGCGACCCTCGGCAAGATCGACTTCGACACCTGGTTCGCGCAGTCCGAATTTGCAAAGGGCGGGGCGGCCGCATGAAGAGCGACGTCGCCGCCTGACCGCCGCGCACCGACCGATGAAACCGACACGTCCCCCTGTTTCGTTTCTCCAGCGCTACACGGGCGCCGAGTTCGCCCCGCTGTACACCGCAACCGTGTCCGTCTCGGGGGGAGATGCCGCACATGGACGCGCGTCGGGCGTGGCGCGCTCGGACGACGGTACGCTAGACCTTCAGTTGCGGATGCCGCCGGAACTCGGCGGGCAGGGCGGCGGCACAAACCCCGAAGCCTTGTTCGCGGCAGGCTTCGCCGCCTGCTTTCATGGCGCGCTCAGCCTTCTGGCCGCTCGTGGTGGCTTGACCATTGCGGACGCTAACGTCATCGCCTCGGTGACCTTCGGCCGCGATCCCATGGATGGGCTTTTCACTCTTGTTGCGGATGTTCGCATCACGCTGCCCGGTGTCGAACGCACCGTCGCCGAACAGCTGGTGCGCAACACCGAACGTATCTGTCCTTACGCCAAGATGGCCCGCCAGGGCATCGAGTGCATCGTTTCGTTAGAGCCATGACCGAAAGTCGTCTTCCCCCCTGGGCGCGCGAGCGTCTGCAACGCTTCATCGACATCCATCTCGGACGTCGCCTTGCCATCGCTGAGCTCGCCTCCGCGATCGGGTACAGCGAGTCGTATTTCTTCCGCGCGTTCAAGGCGAGCTTCGGCAGCACGCCCCACGCTTATGTGCTGATGCGTCGCCTGGAGCGCGCCTGCGAGCTCATGCTCGCCACAGACGATGCGCTCAGTGACATCGCCGTGCGCTGCGGTCTCGCCGACCAGGCGCACTTCACGCGGCGCTTCCGGCGCGCCTTCGATGCCCCGCCGGGCGAGTGGCGCCGCCGCGAGCGTGCTGTCACATTTCCCCCATAAGACCATCGTAGGGTGGCGCCACGCGAAAACCTGCCTAAGATGCGATCCGGGGCAGTACCACTCACTGGCAGGGGATCATTGATGGCAGGGAACGACACGGCTGGCTTGCTGGCCCGGGAACGTACGATCGCGGGTCCGAGGTTCAACCGTTGGCTGGTGCCACCCGCCGCACTCGCCATCCACCTGTGCATCGGTATGGCCTACGGCTTCTCGGTTTTCTGGTTGCCGATGACCAAGCTGGTGCCCGGTGCCGATGCCGCGGTCTGCGCGAGCCAGGGCTTCCTCGATCAGCTGACCACGACCACCTGCAACTGGACCGTTCCGTCGGTCAACCACATCTTCGAGACGTTCATCGCCATGCTCGGCCTCGCTGCGGCGATCTGGGGCGGCTGGCTGGAGCATGCCGGTCCGCGCAAGGCGGGTTTCATTGCCGCGTGCTGCTGGGGCGGTGGCCTGGTACTGGGCGGCATTGGCGTGTCCATCCACCAGTTGTGGCTGGTCTATCTCGGCTGCGGATTACTGGGCGGCGTCGGGCAGGGGCTCGGATACATCACCCCGGTCTCCACGCTGATCAAATGGTTTCCCGATCGTCGCGGCCTGGCGACCGGCTTCGCCATCATGGGCTACGGTGGTGGCGCGATGATCGGTGCACCGATTGCCGTCAAGCTCATGGACGTCTTCAAGACGGGCGATATCCCCGGGGTGTCGACCACGCTCATCGTCATGGGCGTCATCTACTTCGTGGCCATGTCGCTGGGTGCCTTCGGCTTCCGCGTGACGCCCAACGGCTGGAAGCCCGTGGGTTATCAGCCCGCGGTCGCCGGCACCGCCAACAAGCGGCCGATGATCAGCCATGGTCACGTGCATCTGAGCCGGGCCTGGAAGACGCCGCAGTTCTGGTTGATCTGGGGCGTGCTGTGCATGAACGTGACCGCCGGCATCGGCGTGCTCTCCATGGCCAGCCCGATGCTGCAGGACGTGTTCGGCGCGGGGTTGCTCGGTGTCGATCCGGGCACGGCGCTCACCACCGCGCAGAAGACCGCCATCGCTGCCGCCGCGGCGGGTCTGGTCGGCTTGATCAGCCTGTTCAATTCGGTGGGTCGCCTGGCCTGGGCCTCGGCGTCGGATTACCTTGGCCGCAAGGTCACTTACTTCATCTTCTTCCTCCTCGGCATCGTCCTGTATTGCCTGTTGCCGACGCTGGGTCATCTGGGTGCGGCCGCGCTGTTCGTCATTACCGTGTGCGTGATCCTTTCGATGTACGGCGGGGGCTTTGCCACGGTGCCGGCGTATCTGGCCGACATGTTCGGTACGCAGATGGTCGGCGCCATCCATGGCCGGTTGCTCACGGCATGGTCGGTGGCTGGCGTGATCGGCCCGGTACTCATCGCCGGCATCCGTGAAGCGCAACTCGGCGCCGGTGTGGCGAAGAACCTCGTTTACGACCGCACGCTGTATATCCTCGCGGGGCTGCTGGTTATCGGCCTGATCTGCAATCTCCTTGTCCGCCCGGTCGACCCGAAGTACCACATGACCGAAGAAGAGCTGCGCCGTGAGCGTTCCCTGCAGCACGACGTGCAGGCCTCGGAGGCCACACTTGCCGCCGCGGCACGCGGGTCCTTTGGCGCGGTGGGCGGACTGGCCTGGCTGGCCGTGGGTATTCCGTTCCTGATCGGCGTGTGGATTGCTTTGCAGAAGGCTTCGGCGTTGCTGTAGCCCCTGGCACCGCGTCGTCAGGAAAACGGCCACCTCGAACCTGGCGGTCATCATGTTGCCTGGGGTTACGCGGAAAGTTGCAGGCCTGTGGCAGGCCCGAAGCCGGGAGTTGGGCATTTTTACTTAGCCTGAAAGGCAGGCGCCCCGACCGGCCGACTGGCCTACTTCAACGCCGGCACCCATGCGGCTATCATCCACGGACGGCGACCTCGAGGGGAGGACTCGTCAAATCGGGCCAGGGGTAGGTCCTCTGTGCTCACGGGATGAGTGGGATGGGTAACGTCATCGAGTTTCTGGCGCGTCTTGGGGAAGACGCGTCGCTGCGCCATGCGTCCGACGAGGCGCTTGCCGACCTCATCAGCGAGGCCGGCATGAGTGAGGCCGTGACGGCACTTCACGCCGGGGTCGGGCACAACATCTACTTCAGCGGCCAGATGCCCAGCCCTCAGCGCGAGGTGGAAGAGCCGGAAGAGGAAGAGGAAGAAGACGACGAGGACGACGAAGACGGCGAGAAGCCGCCGCGTCGCAGCCCCAGGCTACCTGTTCCCGGTTCCCGGCACTGACCGCATGAATGTAGCCGCTCGCCTTGGCCTGACCTTCGTCCTGCTTGTCTTCACGAGCACGGCGACGATCACCCTGGCGACGCCCCAGTTACCGGGACCGATGCCGTCCCCCGCCACCGCGAACCATGCGGATCTCGGCGACATGCTGGCACGTGCGGACGCGATCAAGATCAAAGACCTCGGCGCGTTCACCCAGCTTCTCGACGAGATCGGCGCGAGGGAGAAGGAGCTCGACAGTGAGCAGAAGTCGCTCTTCCATTTCCTGCGCGGCTGGCGAGCTACCTGGGTGGGCGATTACGGGAGGGGGAAGGCGGAGCTCGATGCGGTGGCCGACTCGTCCACCAGCAACGTTTTACGAGCGCGCGCCACGGCAACCCTGATCAACCTGCTCGGTATCGGTCATCGCTACGAAGAGGCCTTCACGCGCCTGACCCAGTTGCAGGACATGCTGCCTTCCCTCCGCGACCGCAAGGCCCGCTTCCAGGCCCTCGGTGAGGCATCGCAGATGCTCAGCACCGCCGGGCAGTTCGATCAGGCCGAGGCGTATGCGCAGCAGATGATGGACAACCCGCCGCCGGGTGAATCGATCTGCAAGGGGGCGGCGCATCTCCTGCGTGCGCGACGCGAAGGTGGTCGGTTGCACACGCTCGATCCGATCTACCAGAGCGCCATCGATTCCTGCGTCGGGAGTGGTGACGAAGTCTTCGCCGATGGCATGCGAGCCGACGTCGCCGCCTTCCAGATGGCGAATGGCCATCCGGAAGAAGCGGTAAGAATCCTGGTCGCGAATCGCGACGGCCTTCGCGCACTGCGTTACCCGCCTACGCTTTCCGAGTTCGATGGCTTGCTTGCGCAGGCTTACCTCAAGCTGGGTGACTTGCCGAACGCCCGGCGTTACGGTCTTTCCGCACTCGCCAGCTCGATCCAGGGCGAGTTCACCGATCCGCGGCGCTCGGCTTACGAAGTGCTCTACCAGGTCGAGGAACGGCTGGGCAATGCCACCGCTGCGCTCGGATTCCACGAGCAATACATGCTCGCCGATAAGGCCTACCTCAACGACCTGAGTGCGCGCAGCCTGGCTTTCCAGATCGTCGACCAGCAGCTGGTCGCACGCAAGGCCGAGGTCGATGCGCTCAACAAGCAGAACGAAATACTGCGCCTCAACGGGGTGGTCGACCGCAAGGAGGTCGAGACGGGGCGTCTGTACATCTTCATCCTCGGCCTTAGCCTGCTCGCCATTGCATGGCTGGTGCTCTGGCTGCGTCGTTCGCAGATGCGTTTCATGAAGCTGGCACGTCGCGATGGCCTTACCGGTATCTGCAATCGCGAACACTTCGTGGAACAGGCCGACCGCGTGCTTGCCTATGGCGCACGTTCGGATCGCGGGCTGTGCGTGATCCTGTTTGATCTCGATCACTTCAAGGGCGTCAATGACACCTATGGCCACGCCGTGGGTGACGAGGTCCTCAAGCGTGCGGTCGACGTGTGCCACCGTGCGCTGCACGCCTGCGACGTATTCGGTCGACTCGGTGGAGAAGAATTCGCGATCTTGCTGCCTGATTGCAGTCCGGCGCAGGCACGCGCCCGTGCCGAACAATTGCGTCTTTCGATTTCGGCCACCGCGGCCACCCAGGCGCGTCCCGAACTGGCGGTGACAGCGAGCTTCGGTGTCTCGTCGACACTGCAGTGTGGCTTCGAGCTGCATCGGCTGCTCGTCGTGGCCGATGCAGCGCTTTATCGCGCCAAGCGGGCAGGGCGCAATTGCGTGTTCATGGGCGACACCGGCGATATTCCGGATTCGCCCTACCTGACCGAAGCGCGCGGCTAGAGCCTGCGCAAAAGCGGGCTATGCCGGCGACGGGGCGCCGGACTGACGGAGCGGATGCGCATCGGCGAATGCCGGTAGCTCGAAGCAACGCTTCCCCAGCGCCGCCACGGTGGGATACGCCGCAAAGTCCAGTTTGTAAAACTGCGCCAGGATGATCTGGCCGGCGATACAGATGTCGGCGATCGTCGGCGTGTCTCCCAGGGCGAACGGCGTGGCCGGGCGTCGCGTAAGCAGCCGCTCGTAGGTGGCCATGCCTTCCTCGATCCAATGACTGCACCATGCCTCGACCGCGTCGGTGTCAGCACCGAACGCTTCGCCCAGATGCTTACGAACGCGGGGCACGATCAGGGGATGCGAATCGGCGACGGATACAAGCGCAAGCGACCGGGCATACGCCCGCTCCTTTGCATCGGTGGGCAGCAGCGGCGGCTCCGGCTGGATCTCGTCGAGATACTCCATGATCGCCAGGGACTGGAAGATGCGGTGGTCGTCGTGGACGAAGGTCGGGACCACATGCTCCGCATTCACTGCCGCATAGTCGGGATCGAACTGGCGTCCCGAGAGGATGTCGATCTCGATTTCCTCGAAGGGGAGCTTCTTCAACGCAAGCGCGACACGGACACGAAACGCCGCATTCGAACGCCAGAAACCGTACAGCTGAATAGTCATGGTTGTGTATCCGCTTCGTTCGATGCAGCCACCAAACATAAAAAAAGGCCGCTTTCGCGGCCTTTCTCATGAACCCGTCGCAGCTAGAGATTAGCGCTGACGAGCCTTGAAACGGGGGTTGCTCTTGCAGATCACGAACACTTTGCCGCGACGGCGAACGACTTTGCAGTCACGGTGACGCGACTTCGCGGACTTCAAAGAGGAAAGCACCTTCACGGATAGCTCCTGAAACTTTAAGGACAAGGAAAAACGGAATTGTAGCGATCCGGTCGGCGTTACGCAAGCGCCGGGAAAGATTGACCTTTCAGGCGAGGCCTAGTGCCGTGCGGGCCTCGCGCACCGTGCGAAGGAAACTGTCGAGCACCGGAGACGTATTGTCCACGCGACTGGCCACGGCAAGCAACAGGTAGGCCTCCGGGTCGTCCACCGGCACGAAGGCCACGCCGTCCAGGTGCACGGCACGCAGCGACCCAGGCACCAGTGCCAGGCCTAGTCCTGCCGCCACCAGCGGCAGCAGGGAAGGGATCTGCTGGGCTTCCTGGCGCACGTTGGGACGGAACTTCGCCTTGTTCGCCAGCAGCATCAGGCGGTCGATCAGGGTCGCCGCATGGGCACGAGGTGGCGCAACGAAGCGCTCATGAGCCAGCTCTTCCATGCGCAGCGACTCGCGGTTGGCCAGGCGGTGCCGGGTGGGCAGGGCGATGACCAGCGGCTCGTGGTCGATGACTTCGACATTCAGCTGGCGGGCATTGGCCACGCCCTCGGGATGCGCCCGCAGCAGGCCCACGTCGATCTGTCCGCTGAGAATGGCGTCGTACTGGGCGCCGGTCAGCATCTCGCCCAGGTGCAGGCTCACGCCCGGTGCCGCTTGTGTGAAGCGCAGCAAGGTTTCCGGCAGCGCACGGTGGAATGATACGGAGACGGCATAGGCAAGCCTCAGCTGGCCAGTGAACCCGGCGGCCGCTTCGGTGACCACGGTTCGTGCGCTTTCCGCCCGCGCCAGGATGGCCTTGGCCTCGAGCAGGAACAGCCGGCCCGGCTCAGTCAGAGCCACGCGGCGGCGGTTGCGATCGAGCAGGCGCACACCGAGATCCGCCTCCAGGGCCAGGATCTGCTGCGACAGCGGAGGCTGCGAGATGTGCAGCCGCTGGGCGGCCTGGGTAAAGCTGAGGGTTTCTGCCACTTCCACGAAGTAGCGCAGCTGGCGCAGATCGAACATAGTCGATTTTCGTCTTAGTGAGCGGTGAAAGATATATTGGCGAGAATTTCCTAGGAAATCTATCATCCACCTCGACCTACCAATCAACCCTCCCCCTGGGTCGGTAGGTCCCTCGCCCCGCATCGACGCTAAACACCGGTATCTGGCCTACCTCCCCCCCCGAGGCCCATACCGAGGCGTCCTCTGCGGGGCGACTTTATTTCCGGCGCCGAAAACCTTTCTGCCCTGTGTGGGAGCCGCTTCAGCGGCGAAAAGCCAACGGAGCGGTTTAGCCTCACGGCCATCGCCGGCATAGCCGGCTCCCACATAGAGCATCGCCGCTGAAGCGGCTCCCACAGTTACATGCCTCCCACAGTTACATGGCTCCCACAGTTACATGGCTCCCACAGTTACATGCCTCCCACAGTCAGAGCTTCGAGGTGAAGTTGCACTCGGTGCTGGCGCGTACGTGGGCTTCGTCGACGCCTGTGGCCAGTTCGATCAGTTCGAGGCCGTTCGGGGTGACGTCGAAAACTGCCAGGTCGGTGATGATGCGGTCGACCACGCCCTTGCCGGTGAGCGGCAGGTTGCATTCGGTGAGGATTTTCGGGGTGCCGTCTTTGGCGGTGTGTTCCATCACCACGACGACGCGCTTGACGCCGGCGACCAGGTCCATCGCGCCGCCCATGCCCTTGACCATCTTGCCGGGCACCATCCAGTTGGCGATGTCACCCTCGGCGGTCACCTGCATGGCGCCCAGGATGGAAATATCCACATGGCCGCCACGAATCATCGCGAAGGAGTCCGCGCTGGAGAAGTACGACGCGCCGGGGCGGGCGGTGACGGTCTGCTTGCCGGCGTTGATCAGGTCGGCGTCCACTTCCTCTTCGGTAGGGAAGGGGCCGATGCCGAGCAGGCCGTTTTCCGACTGCAGCCACACGTCCACGCCTTCCGGCAGGTGGTTGGCGACCAGGGTCGGCAAGCCGATACCCAGGTTCACGTAGTCGCCGTCGGAGAGTTCCAGGGCGGCGCGCTGCGCCATCTGTTCACGAGTCCAGGCCATGGTGTTCTCCTCAGGCGCGCACGGTGCGCTGTTCGATGCGCTTGGACGGCGCGGGATTGTGCACGATGCGATCGACGTAGATGCCCGGCGTGTGGACCTGGTCCGGATCCAGCTCGCCGACTTCGACCATGATCTCGACTTCGGCGATGCAGACCTTACCGGCCGTGGCCGCCATCGGATTGAAGTTGCGCGCGGTCTTGCGGTACACGAGGTTGCCCGAGGGATCGGCCTTCCACGCCTTCACCAGCGCCACGTCGGCGAGGATGGAGCGCTCCATCACGTACATGTTGCCGTCGAACTCGCGCGTCTCCTTGCCCTCGGCCACCTGCGTGCCGTAACCGGTGCGGGTGAAGAAGGCGGGGATGCCCGCGCCGCCGGCGCGCAGCTTTTCGGCCAGCGTGCCCTGCGGGGTGAACTCGACCTCGAGCTCGCCGGCGAGGAACTGGCGCTCGAACTCCTTGTTCTCGCCTACGTAGGACGAAACCATCTTGCGGATCTGGCGGGTCGCCAGCAGCAGGCCGAGGCCGACGCCGTCGATGCCGGCGTTGTTGGAAACGGCGGTCAGGCCCGTGACCCCGGAATCGCGCAGGGCCTCGATGAGCAACTCGGGAATACCGCAGAGGCCGAAGCCACCCACGGCGATGATCTGTCCGTCGGCCACGAGGCCGGCCAGGGCTTCACGAGCGCTGGCGACACGTTTGTCGCGCGAATGCGACTTCACCTGGTTCATGCGTTGTCGAGTCCATCCGGGCGGTCCGGCCGCCGGTTCGCCCGCCATCATAGCCGAGCACCATCACGTCCCGTGGTACTTCGTGGGTTCACGCTGGTCCATGGTGCTGGGCAGCAAAGTTCGATTCGACCAAGAACTCTTGCCCGGTTGGCGGTTTGATTGACAGGTATCCACTGGCCCGTCTCCCGCAATTCCCAAACTGGAGGTTCTCCGTGAGCAAGCAGAAGATTGGCGTGATCGGCATGGCCGTCATGGGTCGCAACCTGGCCTGGAACATCGAAAGCCGTGGTCACGCTGTTTCCATCTTCAACCGAAGTAAAGAAAAGACCGACGACGTGATGGCCGAGAGCAAGGGTAAGCAACTCGTGCCCACGTACTCGCTGAAAGAATTCGTCGACTCGCTCGAGAAGCCCCGCCGCATCCTGCTCATGGTGCAGGCGGGCAAGGGCACGGACGCGGTGATCGAGGAGTTGCGCCCCTTGCTCGACAAGGGCGACATCCTCATCGATGGCGGTAACACGTACTACAAGGACACGGTGCGCCGTGGCGAGGAACTGGCGAAGGACGGCCTGCACTTCATCGGTACCGGCGTGTCCGGTGGCGAAGAGGGTGCGTTGAAGGGTCCCTCGATCATGCCCGGTGGTCCGCGCGACGCCTACGACCTGGTCGCCCCGATCCTCACCGAGATTGCCGCGAAGGCGCCGGATGGCGAGCCCTGCGTCACCTATATCGGCCCCGATGGCGCCGGTCACTACGTGAAAATGGTGCACAACGGCATCGAATACGGCGACATGCAGCTCATCTCGGAGAGCTACGCCGTGCTCAAGCACGTCCTTGGCCTGGACAACCAGGAACTGGCCGACGTCTACAGCGAGTGGAACGAGGGCGAGCTGGACAGCTTCCTGATCGAGATCACCTCGAAGATCTTCACCAAGAAGGACGACAAGAGCGACAAGATGCTCGTCGACATGATCCTTGACCGCGCCGCGCAGAAGGGCACGGGCAAGTGGACCAGCCAGAGCGCGCTTGACCTCGGTGTGCCGCTCACGCTGATCACCGAGTCGGTGTTCGCCCGCGGGTTGTCATCCCTGAAAGAAGAGCGGGTCGCGGCGAGCAAAGTTCTTGCCGGGCCGAAGGCGGAGAAGTTCTCGGGCGACCGTTCGGCCTTCAAGGAGTCGGTGCGTCGCGCCCTGTACATGAGCAAGCTCATTTCCTACGCCCAGGGTTTTGCCCAGCTGCGCGCGGCTTCGGACGAGAACGACTGGAAGCTGGACTACGGCGCCATCGCCAAGATCTTTCGCGCCGGCTGCATCATCCGGGCCCGTTTCCTGCAGAAGATCACCAATGCCTATAAGACCGGCGGCGACGTGAAAAACCTGCTTCTCGATCCTTACTTCCGCGATATCGTGCAGAACTACCAGGGCGCGTTGCGCGAAGTTGTCGCCGAGGCCGTGCGTGTCGGCGTCCCGGTACCAGGGTTCTCCGCCGCCATTGCCTACTACGACAGCTATCGGGCCGACCGCCTTCCGGCGAATCTCATTCAGGCTCAGCGCGACTTTTTCGGAGCCCACACGTTCGAGCGGGTCGACGAGAAAGGCAGCTTCCACGCCGAGTGGGCGGCCGAATAACCCACAACGCTTCTGTAGGAGCCGATTCATCGGCGATAACCCGGTCGCCGCGACCTTACCCGTTGCTGCGACCTGGCCCGCTGCCGCGGGATCGCCGATGAATCGGCTCCTACAGAGGAGGTGGGCTGCCTTGTAGGCGGACTTGTGTCGCGACTTCGGACGCAAGAACTAGCGCTGACAGGGAACCTCCCTTTAGAGTTGGCGGAATCGAGAGGGTCGCTGCGTGCGTGGCGGCCTTTTCGCGACCAACCAGGGAGTAGTTCGTTTGATGCTGAGACGTAAGCTGACCGGCGCCGTGGCGCTCGCTGTGGCGCTGGCCGGGTGCTCGACCCTGCCTCAGCCGCGCGATGACGGTGCACTCCAGCGCGAAGCCATGGCTGGCACCGAAAAACCCGCACCGCGGCAGGTGCCGGTTCCCAGCACCAATCCGGCCACGCCGGGCGTGGCCCCGCCGGAAGTCACCACGGGCACGGGCGAATTCGTCAAGGCCGTGGGCCTGGCCAAGCCGACGCCGGTCGCCGAGGGCGCGGGTACCGTTACCTTCAATTTCGAGAACCAGCCGGTCGAGTCGGTGGTGAAAGCCATCCTGGGCGACCTGCTGCACGAGAACTATTCGATCGTCCCGGGCGTGCAGGGCAACGTGTCCTTCTCGACCTCGCAGCCGGTGACGGCCGAGCAGGCGCTGCCGATCCTCGAGACGCTGCTCTCGTGGACGGGCAATGCGCTCGTCCACAGCAATGGCCGCTATGTCGTGATGCCCGCGAAGGATGCCGTCGCCGGCAACCTCGTGCCGAGCATTGGCGCGAATGCGCCGGCCGGTGGTCTTCAGGCGCGCCTCTTTCCGCTGCACTTCATCTCCGCGACGGAGATGCAGAAACTGATCAAGCCATTCGCCCGTGCCGATGCCGTACTGCTCGCCGATCCGACGCGCAACGTCCTGGTCATGGCCGGCACGCCGACCGAGCTGGAGAACTACCAGCGCACCGTGGCCACGTTCGACGTGGACTGGCTGCGCGGCATGTCTGTCGGTGTATTCAGTCTGCAACGCGCCGAGGTCAAGGACCTCACGCCGATGCTCGACAAGTTGTTCGGCGACAAGGGCAATACGCCCATGGCGGGCCTGCTGCGTTTCATTCCGATCGAGCGGACCAATTCGCTGGTGGTGATCAGTCCGCAGCCCGCTTACCTCGATGAAGTGCGCAGCTGGATCGACCGCATCGATCACGGCGGTGGCAACGAAGCGCAGCTTTATGTCTACGACGTGCGCAACGTGCAGGCGTCGGATCTGGCCGATTACCTTTCCGACATTTACGGCGGCGGCTCCAGTGGCGGTCGCTCGGGCGATCGCGGCGGCAAGACGGGTCCGGGCCTCAGCTCGGGCACCCTCGGTGGCAGCGACAGTGATTCTGGCCGCAGCGGCTCCGGTTTCGGCAGCAGCTCGGGCACCTTTGGCAGCGGTTCGTCGTCATCCTCGTCGAACGGCGGCTACATCAATACCACGAGCGGCAACGGCATCAACGGTTCGTCGTCCGGCTTCGGCAGCAGCGGTTCGTCGAGCGGCGGGTCGCAGAGCGGCTTTGCCGGCAGCGGCTTCGGTGACGATGACAACTCGCATCGCTCGCATACCGGCGGCATCACCACCGACGAGGGTGTGCGCATCACCTCGGTGGATTCGAACAACCAGTTGATGGTGCGTTGCCGCCCCGCGCAGTGGGCCGAGATCGAGCAGGCGATCAAGCGCCTCGATGCCGTGCCCCTGCAGGTGCAGATCGAAACGCGCATCCTCGAAGTCGCGCTCACCGGCAACTTCCAGTTCGGCGTGCAGTGGTACCTCGAAGGACTGGTCGGCAGCACCAACGGGCAGCCGACCCAGCCGGGCAACAAGCAGCAGTGGGCGCTGGGTAGTGGCGGGGCATCGTATAACCCCTCCACGGACAGCTTCTTCTACTCCTTCGTCAACAACAATATTTCGGTCGCGCTGAAGGCGATGGAAACCAGTGGCAACACGAAGACGCTGTCCGCGCCCTCGCTGGTGGTGTTGAACAACCAGAAGGCGCACATCCAGGTCGGTGACCAGATTCCGATCACGCAGACCTTCGTCAACACCGGTGCCAACACGGACAACACGATCGGCCAGGTCGAGTACAAAGACACTGGTGTGATCCTCAACGTGCGTCCGCGCGTGAATCCGGGTGGTCTGGTGTATCTCAACATCAACCAGGTGGTGAGTGCGCCGGGGCAGAAGGACACGACGACCGGTAATTTCCCGATCCAGCAGCGCGAAGTGGCGACGCAGGTCGCCGTGCAGAGCGGACAGACGGTGTTGCTTGGCGGTCTGATCAAGCAGGACGAAGGTGTCACCGACACCGGTATTCCGGGGCTCAACCGCATTCCGGTCTTCGGCCGGTTGTTCGGTTCGACCACGCGCAGCCGCAATCGCACCGAGTTGATCGTGCTGATCACACCGCGCGTCATCACCAATGGCGAGGAAGCGAAGCAGGTCACGGATGAGTACCAGCGCAAGTTCGAGTCGCTGCAGCCGTATCGCGATGGAGCGGTGAAGCCACGCGCCGCCGTGCCGACAGCCGCGCCGGCGACAACGGTGCCGTTGCGCCCTCAATAACCGCAAAACTTGTGGCTGTTGCCAAAACCTGTGGGAGCCGCTTCAGCGGCGATAGGTGCGGCATTGCCGCTCCGTAGGCTCTTCGCCGCTGAAGCGGCTCCCACAGGGGTGCTATCGCCGCTGAAGCGGCTCCCACAGGGTTGCTATCGCCGATGAAGCGGCTCCCACAGGGATCCCGGTACCTATAAGGGCTTGGCTAGCGGGGTGGGGTAGACGACTTTGGGGCGGTAGGGCTGCACGGAGATGCCCAGGTTGGGGCCCATGCGGTGGCTCAGGCTGTTCGCGTTGTAGAGGCCGATGGTGTTCGACGGGCGCTTGGTGATGTCTGCATCGCCGGGCATGGGTGCCGGCGTCACGCTGGTGGCGACCAGGCGGTTGAGGCAGGCATAGGACAACGTCGACCTCTCGTCATGCTCGACACACCCGGGCGTCGCCGACGCATGTACGCCGGGCAGGGTGATGACGTCCGGCGTGCCCGTTGCACGCGATGCGACCGGCGCATCCTGCGCAAATGCCACGCCAAAGCCCGCAGACGTCGCCGCGGCGGTCAGTACGAACAACCATTGCCGAATACGCATACATCATTCCTTGAGTCTTCGCTGCGTTGGATAGCATGCGCGACAGCGTCTACGGAAGTGGCGCGGCCGTTGTCATCGAGTTGTCACTCTTTTTGTCACGGAAAAAGCGCGGTTGTGTCATTTACCGCGCCTAGCCTTCCCACGAGACAAGTCCCCGTCACGTACGCCCATGTGCGAAGGAATGACCGTGACACGCTGCGTTTTCGCGCTGGTCGCGTTCACCCTTCTGCTCGCGTCGCCGCAGCTCGCGGCGCAGGTGCGTATGCCGGCGGAGGCATCACAGGGGTCGGAAGAAACGCATGCGCCAGCGCGCTTCGACATCGAGGCACAGCCGCTCGCGACCGCCCTTCGCGGTTATAGCGAAGCGACGGGTATCGCTGTCCTCTTCGACGATGCACTGGTCGCCGGGCGCGTGTCGCCGGGCATCCACGGTGTCGCGGACGCGCGCGATGCGTTGCGCGTTTTGCTCGTCGGAACGGGCCTCAACGCCCGTTTCTCCTCGATGAGCGCGTTTACCGTCACCGCCGATCCGGTCAGCGAAGCGGACGCCTCGATGGCGCCGCCTACGGCGTCGGATACCCAGGCGCCACTGCTCGACGAACACGGTGCCGGGCTGGTCCAGGCGGCGATCGAAGCAGCGCTGTGTGCGCACGCCGCGACGCGCCCGGGCAGCTTCCGTCTCGCCATGCAGGTTTGGATCGATGCTGCCGGCGTCATCAACGACGTGTCGGCGCTGGCGCCCTCGGACGACCCGCGGCGCGACGCTCGCGTCGTCGCGACGCTGCGTGGTGTTCGTCTACCTCCGTCGACTTCCCGTTTCAGCCCTGTGACAGTTCTGCTAACACCGTCGAGCACTGGCAGCTACCGTTGCGCTGGCGCTGGCGCTGGCGCTGGCGCTGGCGCGCGCGCGTGGGAGGGCTGAGATGGAGACGTCCATGCTCGGCCTCTTCCTCGCCAACTACGAAGACTTCCGTCGCCGGCTGCGTCGCCGCCTGCGTTCGGACGACCTCGTCGACGATGTGCTGCAGGAAACCTACCTGCGTGTCGAACGCCTCGATCCCCAGGCGGAACGCGCCACGCACCCCACCGGTTACCTGTTCCGCATGGCACTCAATATGGCTGCGGATCACCACCGCGCCTCGGGCCGCCTGCTGACCGGCGAGGAAGTCGACGACCTCATACAAGGTGTCGACGATCACCTGGATCCACCTACCGTGCTTTCCTCGCAGCAGGACATCGCGGCGCTCGGCCTGGCCCTGGACATGCTCACCCGCCGACAGCGCGAGATCCTCATCGCCGCGCGCATCGACGAGTTGCCACAGGTGGAAATCGCCGCCCGTCATGGCATCTCCGTGCGCATGGTGGGCAAGGAACTGAAGAAGGCGCTTGAGACCTGTGCCACAAAAGTGGGACGAAAATCGGTACAGCGGTTCGGTCCCGGGGCCGGAGATGCGTCTTGACCGGTATGGACACGACCAACATCACGCAGAGCGAGCGCCAGGCCCAGGCGTGGCTCGTGCATCTGACCTCGGGCACGGCTACCCGCGAGGACGGCGAAGCCTTCCGTCGCTGGTGCATGGCGAACGAGCAGCACGCCGAGGCCTTCGCGCGGACGCGGCAGATGTGGCAGGACCTCGGTCCGGCCGTCGCCCGGCGCCAGGCCTCCGCGTCGCGCGGTGAGCGACCGGCGGCCCGCCATGGCGTCCGCCTGAGCCGTCGCGCCTTCCTTGGCTCCGCCATCGCCGCCTCGGTGGCCGCCGTGGTCGTGGCTCGCTACGGCTTCGATACGGGCGGCCAGCGTGGCACCGGCGCAACGCTGCGCACCGCGGTCGGCGAGCAGACGCACGTGGACGTGACGCAGGGCGTCGCACTTGAAATGAACACGGCCACGGACATCGGCGTGCGTTCCTCCGGAAACACGATTACCGGCTTTCGGCTGCGCTCAGGCGAAGCCGTCGTGCGCATCGACCCGAACCACAGCGCACCCTTCGTCGTCGAGCTCGAAGATGCCCGAGTGCTCTCGGGCCCGGGCGCCTCGTTCGCCGTGCGCTGCGTGGATGGCGTCTCCACGGTGACCTGCCTGGAAGGGCAGGCCGTGCTCGCGCGCGCCGCGACGAAGACCCTGGTCAAGCCCTCGCAGCAACTGGCCTTCGATGCCGATGGCCTCGGCGATGCCGTTGCCGTGAATCCCGATACCGCGCTCGCATGGAGGCACCGCGTCCTGATCTATGACAACCAGCCCCTCGCCGACGTCGTCACCGACATCAACCGCTACCGTCCGGGCCGCATCGTCATCACCGACCATGCGCTCGGCGAGCGCCGTGTGCATGCGCGTTTCACCCTGGACCAGATGGCCGACGTGGCCACGCTGATCGAAGACGCCTATGGCGCGCACGCGACCCACCTTCCGGGTGGTTGGGTGTTGTTGAGCTGACTGTCGCGCGGGGTCGGCACCGTCGGCCTCATGAATTTTTCGTGACAACGGTTCAGTGCCGCCACTGCCCACGCGTCCTTAGGGCAGATGGAACATCAGGGGAAGCTCCGCGTGGCTACACGAGCAGTATGGGTGCGAGGCGCACATGCGCTGGCGCTGGCGATTTCGCTGTCGTTGACAGGTGCCGCCATGGCGCAGGACGCGCCGACCGCGTTCGACGTGAACGAATACGTCGTCGACGGCAACACGACACTGCAGGCGCTGGATATCGAAACGGCGGTCTATCCGTTCCTCGGCCCCGGCAAATCGATGAACGACGTGAACGGCGCGCGCGATGCGCTGCAGAAGCTCTACCAGAGCCACGGCTACCAGTCCGTAGTGGTGGATCTTCCGCCGCAGCAGGTGAAGGGCGGCGTGGTGCGATTCCAGGTCACCGAGAACACCGTGGGGCGCGTGCGTGTGGAAGGCGCTACGTACCGTTCCCCCAAGGATATCCGCGATGCGGTGCCGGCCCTGCGCGAAGGCGATGTACCGAACTTCGCCGATGCCCAGCAGCAGCTTACCGACGTGAACAAGCGCGGTGGTGCGCAGGTCGTTCCAGTGCTGGCGCCGGGCAAGTTGCCGCAAACCATGGACGTGACGCTGAAAGTCACCGACAGCTCGCCGCTTCACGCGAGCCTCGAGGTCAACAACGACCACAGCGTCAACACGCCGGAACTGCGCACGGTGGCGAGCGTGCGCGATGACAACCTGTTCCAGAAGGGGCAGTCCGCCTCGCTCACTTACATCGTTGCGCCGCAGGACCGCAGCGCGGCGGAAGTCTGGGCAGGCTCGTACCTGATTCCGCTGGGTAACGACTGGAGCGTGCTCGGCTCTGCTTACAAGTCCAACAGCAATGCCAACGCCGTTGGCGGTACGACGGTGCTCGGCAAGGGCAACGCATTCGGCTTCACCCTCGTACGCACGCTACCGACGCACGGCGAGTACTCGCAGTCGCTGTCGCTCGGTGTGACGCGCAAGCATTTCGACCAGAACATAAGCCTTGGCGGGCAGACCTCGAAGGCACCGATCACGTATATCCCGGTGGTGGCCGGCTATCAGGGCCAGTCCATCGGCGAACACTCGTCGAGCAGCATCGGTATCAGCGGCACGTTCGGCTTCCGCGCCGGTGCTAGCGACTCCGCCGAATTCGATAACCAGCGCTACAAGGCGAAGCAGAACTTCTTCTACATGAAGTTCGATGGTGGCCATACCCTCAACTTCGAGGGCGGCTTCAGCCTCGCGGGACGCCTCGGCTTGCAGTTGTCGACCTCGTCGCTGGTCTCCAGCGAACAGTACGCGGCCGGTGGCGACAGCACGGTGCGTGGCTACCTCGAAGCCGAAGAGACTGCCGACCATGGCGTGATCGGCTCGATCGAATTCCGTACACCGTCCATCGCCCAGCACATCGGTGGCTGGGTGAACGACTGGCGCTTCCACGCCTTTGCCGACGCTGCGCACCTCGCGCTGATGAACGCCTTACCGCAGCTTGTCGATCCGGCCAATCCCGCCGCAGGCAACACGCGCGTGACGAGCTACGACCTTTCCAGCGTCGGCGTCGGTACCCGTTTCCAGATCTTCAACATCGCTACTGGTGCGTTCGAGGTGGCCTATCCGTTCAACAACGGGCAGGCCACGCGTGCGCACGACACTCGCATCCATTTCTCACTCAAAGCGGATCTCTGACCGGCAGGTCGGACCATAGACACCAGGGGTATCACCGTGACTCGAATCTTGTTACTGACCTGCTTGCTGATCCTAGGCTGGGTGCCTTCGGCACACGCCGAGACCTCGTGGTGGAACCAGGACTTTTCCTTCCGCAAGGCCATCACCGTCGACACGACGGCGAAGGGTGGCAACGTCACCACGGCGGTCGGGCGCACGCCTTTGCTGGTCCGCCTGCACTCGGGCAACTTCACCTTCGACGGTGTTTCGGAGTCCGGGGCGGATGTCCGTTTCGTCGCCGCCGATGACAAGACACCGCTGAACTTCCAGATCGAGAGCTTCGACCCCGTGCTTGGCGTGGCGCTTATCTGGGTGGATGTGCCGCAGGTAGCGGCGGATGCCCAGCAGCAGATCTGGATGTACTACGGCAACACGAAAGCGCAGGGCGGCGAGAAGGCCGGCGCGGTTTTCGATGCCGATTACGCCGCCATCTATCACTTCGAGGAGCCCGCCGGCACGCCGCCGCACGATGCCACGGCCTACGGCAACAACGCCGTCGGTAACGACATCGCCGGTGTGGACGGGATCATCGGCAAGTCGGCTCGTTTCGACGGTTCGAAGATCGTGACGCTGCCGGGCAGCGTCTCGATGAATGTCGCCGAGGGCGGCACCTTCACCTTCAGCGCGTGGATCAAGCTGGATGCCATCGCCGATGGTCGCGCGCTGGTCTACGCCCGCCGCCAGGGTGACCAGAAGCTCCTGATCGGTCTCGACCATGGCGTGCCCTTCGTGCAGACGGGCGATACGACCAGCGCCTCCGGTGAGCCGATCAAGGCCGGCGCCTGGACGCACCTGGCCGTCACGGCCACGGGCGACGACATCGAGCTGTATGTCGATGGCAAGCCGTACGCCAAGCTTGCCGCGAAGCTGCCTGCGATGACCAGCCAGGCGACGCTTGGTGGTGACGCCCCGGGCCAGACGGAAACCTTCGTACCCTTCGCCGGCCAGATGGACGAAGTGCGCCTGTCGCGTATCGCCCGCCCGGCGACGCTGATCGCCGTGGACGCACAGACCCAGGGTGCGGAGTCGAAGCTGCTCAACTACGGCGCGGACGAGAAGCAGTCGGGTGTCGGCTTCGGCTACTTCGGGATCATCGTCAAGTCCGTTACCGCGGACGCCTGGTCGATCATCGGTATCCTGATGATCATGGCCGTGCTGTCGTGGGTGGTGATGTGGCAGCGTGCGTCGTACGTGAACCGCGTGACGAACGCCAACGAGGACTTCCTCGACGCGTTCCGCCAGCAGGGCCGTAATATCCTCGCACTTTCGAAGGATCCGGCCGCCGCGCGTCTGCAGGACGCCTCGTTGTATCGCCTGTACAAGGTCGGCGCGGGTGAAGTGTGGAATCGCCGCGACGCGGACGGTCACGACCACATCGCTGCGGAATCCATCGAAGCGATCCGCGCCACGATGGATTCGGTATTGGTGCGCGAGAACCAGAAGCTGTCGAAGTCGATGGTCTTGCTCACCATCGCCATTTCCGGTGGGCCCTTCCTCGGCCTGCTCGGCACCGTGGTCGGCGTCATGATCACCTTCGCGGCGATCGCGGCGGCCGGCGACGTGAACGTCAACGCCATCGCACCCGGTATCGCCGCTGCGCTACTCGCCACCGTGGCCGGTCTGTTCGTCGCGATCCCCGCGTTGTTTGGCTACAACTACCTGTTGATCCGCAACAAGAACGTCACCGCGAACATGCAGGTGTTCGTCGACGAGTTCGTGACTCGCCTGGCGGAACAGCAGCGCGCCACCCACCCGTCGGCCGTCGCGGCCTGAGGAACGGATCATGCGCGCGCAAGACGAAGAGAAACCGTACGACGATATCAACATCACGCCCATGCTCGATCTGGCGTACGTGTTGCTTGTGATCTTCATCATCATGACGACCGCATCGGTGCAGGGCATCAAGGTGAACCTGCCCAAGGCCAGCGCGGCGGTCAGCATGGCCAAGCCGCAGACCAAGGCGATCACGATCTCGGAATCGGGACAGATCTTCCTCGATGCCTATCCGGTGACGATCGGCGAACTCGAAGAACGTCTTCGCTCGCTGAAGGCGCTCAACCCGGATTTTCCGGTGGTGGTGAAAGGCGATTCCACGGTCCAGTACCAGAAGGTGATGGACATCCTGGACCTGCTGCGTCGCGTGGACCTGCCGCAGGTCGGCCTGGTCACCGGCAAGTCGCCGAAGGGATGAGCGCGTGACCTTGCCCACTTCCCGTCGCGGAACACCCAAACGCTGGCTCGGTCCGGCGGTCGGTGTGGTCGCGCTCGTCCTGCTCGGCCTGCTGATCTGGCACTTCGCCGGCAGCAGCGTCGGCGTGCGTCGCGAGGCGCCGCGTATCGCCACCATCACGCCCTTGCCGCCACCGCCTCCGCCGCCGAAGGAAAAGCCGCCGGAGCCGAAGAAAGTCGAGGAAGACATGAAGCCCATCGACAAGCCGCAGGACATCCCGCAGAAGCCGACGGACGCGCCGAAGCCCAGCAACGACGCGCCCAAGAGCGTCACCATCAATGGTGACCCTCAGGCCGGTAGCGACAACTTCAATATTGGCGCCGGTGATGGCGGTGGGATGGTCGGTTCCGGTGGCGGCAACGGTACGGGTACTGGCAGCTATGGCCAGTACCTCGGCTATGCGATCCAGCAGGCTGTGCAGCGCGACGAACGGGTCAACCGCCTGTCCTTCGATGTTCACGCGGATGTCTGGCTGGACGCCGACGGCAAGCTTGCCCGCGCCGAGATCGTCAACGGCAGTGGTAACGCCAAGACCGATGAAGCGCTGCTCGAAGTCCTGCGCGCGATGCCACGTATCGACGTGGCGCCTCCGGCGACGCTGCACTTCCCCGTGCGCGTGTCCATCCGCGGGAAGCGCCCCGTATGACGCCCACCACGCCAACCCCCTTTGAAACACACGCTTTGGAACCCCGGAGAGTTCGCATGACCATCGGAAAGGCCCGCCATCGACCCGCGCGAGCCATGCTGGCCCTCGCCATCGGGCTGTCGCTCTGCGCGGGCGCTGCCCAGGCGCAGAGTGCCGCGTCGGACAACGCCACGATCAACCTCGTGCGCCTGCTGGTGAAGCGCGGCGTGCTCACCCAGTCGGACGCGGACGGCCTTATCGCCCAGGCCAACGCCGAAGCCGCCCAGGCACAGAAGCTCGCCGGTACCGCCAACGCGGCGCCGGCCACGCCGGGCCAGGTGCGCGTTACCTACGTGCCGGAAGTGGTGCGCAACCAGATCAAGGATGAGCTGCGCCAGGAAGTGGTCGCACAGGCCAAGACCGAGCATTGGGCCGAGCCGGGCAAGCTGCCCGAATGGCTCGACCGGATCAGCTGGACGGGCGACATGCGCGTGCGTGACGAGTTCCACTACTACGACAAGGGCAATGCCTCGCCGGTCGTGGACTTCGCGCAGCTCAACAAGACCGGTCCGTACGACCTCAACGGCAACAACCCGCCGCCGCTGCTCAATACGCTGGAAAACCGGACGAACTCGCTGCGCATCCGCGCGCGCCTGGGCGTAAACGTGGATCTGGGTGAGGGCGTCACCGCGGGGATCCGTCTCGGCTCGGGCAATGACAACAACCCTGTCTCGACCACGCAGACCCTCGGCGGTGGCTTTGCCAAGAAGGACGTGTGGCTCGACCAGGCCTGGCTGGCCTGGAAGCCGACCGAGTGGGCGCAGGTCGTCGGCGGCCGCATGGCGAACCCGTTCATGAGCACGGACCTGGTCTACTCGAACGACCTGAACTTCGACGGCATCGTCGGCAAGTTCAACGTGCCGATGACCGACCAGCTCAGCACCTTCGCCAACGTCGGCATGTTCCCGATCGAATATCAGGCCGACGACTTTCCGTCGCAGCAGGGCGTCAAGCAGGCCAGCCGCGACAAGTGGATGACCGGTGCTCAGCTCGGCGCGAAGTGGAAGTTCAACGAAGACACCGAGCTGAAGGCCGCGCTGGCCTACTACCGCTTCGACCACATGCAGGGCCAGCTGTCCTCGCCGTGCTCGATCTACCTGGGCGTGACCGCCTGCGATACGGACACCAGCCGCTCGGCCTTCATGCAGAAGGGCAACTCGCTGTTTCTGATCCGCGACATCGTGCCGGACCCGAACTCGCCGACCAACTACGCCCAGCCACAATTCGTGGGCCTGGTCTACGACTATCACGTCGCCGATGCCAACGCCCAGTTCGACACCAAGGTGGCCGATACGCCGTTGCGCATCGAGGCCGACTACATCCGCAACATGGCTTACCACCGCGCGGACGCGTTCCGTGCGGATGTCGGCCTGAATCGCCTGGTCAACAACTTCGGCGCCGGCGATATCGCTGAGTCGACCTACAAGAGCGGCCCGGTGGGCTGGATGCTGCGCGCCACGCTCGGCGATGTGAACCCGCATGCGGCCGGCGACTGGAACATGAGCCTTGCTTACAAGTACCTGCAGCCGGACGCCACGCTCGACGGCCTGACCGATACCGACTTCCACTTGGGTGGCACCAATGCCAAGGGCTTCATCCTCGGCGGCAGCTACGGCATTTCCAAGTACGCGTGGCTGAGCCTGCGCTACTTCAACGCCAAGGAAGTGTTCGGCCCGCCGCTCTCGATCGACGTGTTCCAGCTTGAAATGAATGCCCGGTTCTAAGGAGGCGATATGAAACGCACCCTCATCGCGCTGGTCCTGCTTGCCGTGTTCCCCGCGGCACAGGCACAAACCACCAGCCTGGAAAGCCGCATGCGCGATCAGCTGCGGGAAACGCGCACGCAGTTGCAGGAGCTCCAGGCCCAGCAGTCCACCTGGGCCGCCGAGAAGGCGGCATTGGAAAAGGAGCGCGACGCCGCGAAGCAGGAAGCTGCAGCGGCGCATGCGACCAAGGCGGTCCCCGCAGTGTCGCCGGATAGCACGCGTGAGCTGGCCGCCGAACGCCAGCGACGCGAGGCCGCCGAAGCGATTCTGCAGCGGAACAAGTCCGATGCTGAATCGGCCGGCGTGGCCATGCGCACGGCAGAAGCCGAGCGCTCACGCCTGGCCAAGGAACTGGAGCTGTCGCATTCGCAGGTGGACGCCTGCACCGCGCGCAACGTGCAGATGTACCAGGTAGGCAAGGAAGTGATCGCCGCCTACGAGAACATCGACACGACGGACATCGTCAGCTCCCGCCAGCCGTTCGCGGCGAAGTCGCGGGTGAAGCTGGAAAACGCCGCGCAGTCGTTCGGCGACAAGCTCTACGAACAGCGCTTCGATCCCCGTGCCGGCCAGGTTTCCGCCACGCAATGAACCAGGACCCGTCAGCCCGGCGGTGGGGCGCAAAGGAATGCATCGGACATCGCAATGGACAGGGACGTCTCTCTTTCATGAAGCAGGTCAGCGAGGCACGCGATGTATCCCGACCATGATTCGCCATGTTTGCCCGAATACCGCGCACCGAAGCCGCGTGCTTCACGCGCAAGAGCCGAAGTGGACGCACGGGTGGGCGGTATGAGCTGCCTGCATGCTCTGGCCGAGATGCTGCGCCAGTTGTATACGGCGAGGCAGAACAAGGCGGCCGAGGTCCTCATCGACCGTTGCTCGCGGGAAACGCTGGAGCAGCTGCTCGGCGAATCGACGGCGTTCCTCGGCGGTCGCGTGCGCTATGCGGTCGACGACCGGCTGAAACACCGCAAGGCGACACAGGAAGACACGACGCTGCCGACCATCCGCGCGATCGCCAGCGTGCTCAACACGTGGCTGCACGACGGACGCCGGCTGGCGATCCGCGCGGTGCTGCGTGAACTCTGCGATGACGAGCTCAGGGAGCTCGCCGCACTACCCGAACTCAATGATGAAGTGGCATCGATGACTGGTGATTTCTCATGAACAAGCCGCGCCCGACTTTCCGCCGCAATGCCATGTGCCACTTCATCGCCATGGCGCTGTTCGGTGGCACGGCTCACGCCGCGACGCCGCCGCCCTTCAGCCAGGCCTGGCTGGCCGCGAAGCATGCCGGTGCCGCGCAGTCGACGACACCCACCCCGGGCAGTGCTGCAGGCAATAACGGCGGCAACGTATTCACGCCCGGCAACGTGATGTTGCAGCAGCGCGTGCAACAGTCCATCTCCAACCTGGACGCCGCCGCACAGGCCGTTGCGGCGCAGATGGCGGCGCAGAGCAGCGCTCAGAAGGCCGCGCAGCAGCTGGCATCGAACGTGCCCGATGGCATCGCCGCGGGTGGCCTGAAGGTCGATCGCAACGTCCTCAGCGATCCGACGCTCTGGCAGAACGCCAACGCGCCCACGCAGTCGGTGGCTAACGGGCATACCGACGTCGAGATCAAGCAGAATGCCGCCAAAGCAATCCTGACCTGGGAGTCGTTCAATGTCGGCCGGAATACGACGGTTCACTTCGACCAGACCGGTGGCACAAGGACGGACGGCAGCAACCAGTGGATCGCGCTGAACCGGATCAACGATCCTTCCGGCAATCCGAGCACGATTCTTGGCCAGATCAAGGCGGAAGGTACGGTGTACCTGCTCAACCGCAATGGCATGATTTTCGGCGGCGGGGCGCAGGTCGATACACATTCGTTGATCGCCAGTTCGCTGGATCTGTTCACCCATGACGTGACCAGGAGCAACGCGTTCTTCCTGAAGTACGGTGTCGGTAGCGGGGCGGACCCGGAGAATATCCTGGGCAACGGTAGCGCTTCGGTCATTTCCCTCACCGATAACGGCGACGCGGCCAAGCCGGGTGCGCAACGTGGTGCGATCAAGGTGGAGCAGGGCGCGTCCATCACCGCCTCCACGGATGGCTTCGCCCTCGTAGCCGCTCCGGCCATCAGTCAGGCGGGCGAAATCGTCGCCGATAACGGCCAGGTGATCCTCGCGGCGGTGCAGGGTCTCAGTATTGCCACGAAGGCGTCTGGTGGTGGTTTGAGCGCGGTCGCTCCTGTCACGTCGACGGACTTCAACGGATCGATTGAGAACACAGGTCTTCTCCAGGCGCGCCAGGGCGGGATCCAGTGGCTCGGCGAAGACCTGCACCAGGGTGGCGTGCTGGTGTCGTCCACGAGCCTGAGCCACCCGGGCAGTATCAGTTTCGATCTGGGAAATGCACACAACGTGTCGACGGTGGTGACGCTGGGCCAGGGCTCGGTCACCACGATCCTTCCCGAAAAGGACGGTGAAACCACCACGTCCACGTCCGATGCCGACGCGGCTTTCGTCACGAGCAGCGTGGACTTCAACATGAAGGCCGTGTTGAATCCCGGGGCACTGGTCGAGGTCCCGGCCGGGACCGTCACGTTCCACCGGGAGGCGTACGTGGACAGCGGCGCCACGATCGACGTCTCGGGGCTGGCGAACGTTACCTTGCCCATGTCGGCGCTGCTCGTGATCATTCCGCGCATTGGTCTTAACGAGCTTGCCAACTCGCCCTTGTTGCGCAACAGCTTCCTGTTCTCGGCAAAGAACGTGGCGGTGGACAGCACGCAGTCGGGAACGCGCAGCGATGGCCTCGACTGGGTGGGCAGCCCCGTGCTCAACGCAGCGGGCTACGTGAACAACGTGCCGCGTACCGTCGACCAGTTGATGATCAACGGCGGCAGTATTGCGTTCCAGCTCGGCGGAATTGTTCGCACTGGCGCCCAGCTGCGCCTCGAAGGCGGCTTCCTGAACTACCTGCCCGGGTACATCACCACCCCGCGTCTTCAGGCGGCGAACGGCCTGGTCTATGACATCGCCTCGGCGGACCCGAGCGTCGACTACACCGGCTTTGCTGGCGTCTTCAGCCAGAACCACGCCCGCTGGGGCGTGACCGAAACCTATACGAACCCGCTATTGGCGAATATGGGCCGGTGGGATCCTGGCTTCATCAGCGGTGGTAACGCCGGCACGCTGTCGTTCGGCCAGAGCGGAAATGTGACCCTGGTCGACGACGTTATCCTGGATGGTGAGGTGAGCGCACACGCTTATGCCGGCCGCGAGCAGGTGCGCAGCGGGACCGAGCCGCTGGGCGGCACGCTCGATATCGACATCGTCGACATCCCGTTTTTCCAGGCGACCGACAACAATCCGGGTAGAGCAGTCAACTTCGTGATTCAGACGGATCGCGTTCCGCTCGAAAGCTATGCACCCGACTTCAGTGCCAAGGATCCGTGGCCAACCCCCGGAGGGGATCCGACGGACCCGAACAATCCATTGTGGTGGCACAGCCTTTCGACGGCCATGATCGACAACGCAGGCCTTCGCAAGGTTCGCCTGACCACGGCCGGCACGGTGTTGGTGAAAGACGGTGCCGACCTGCACGTTGCCGACGGTGGCGAAGTGGATATCACCGCGACAAACGTCGACATCGAGGGATCGATCGTCGCCCACGGTGGCACGATCAATCTGTCTTCGCGCAACACCAACGGCGACCACCTGAGCGACGTGTCCTCGTCAATCGCCATGGGCGAGCGGGCCCGGTTGGACGCGAGCGGCCTTTGGGTGAACGATGCCGGACGCACGGCGGATGAGTTGCAGGGAGACCACTGGATAAACGGAGGTAGCGTGTCGCTGACCGGTTTGACGAGCGGCGGTGGCAATGCGCCCGACACCACGCCCGATATCCTGCTGGCCCATGGCGCCGTGATCGATGTCTCCAGCGGTGGCTATGTCGGGACCGACGACCTGTTGTCGATGGACGGCGACGTGCCGCGCGGGCGCGGTGGCGACGTCACCATTCAGACCCATGTGGACGGCCCGGGGTTCAACTACAACTCGCTGGGCGTTCAGCCCAGTGAGCTGTCGGGAGGTGCGATCGCGCTCGGCGCCACGCTTATCGCCGAGGGCTTCTCGGGCGGTGGAACACTTACATTGCACGCGCCGCAGGTGCAGATCGGTGGCGAGGAATCGTCCGGATCCGACACCGCGTCGCTTTACCTCGACCCCGCCATGTTTTCTTCGCTGGGCTTCTCGCAATACGACGTGATTGCCGACACGGATGCTACCGTGATGCCGGGCGCGCAGATCATGGTGAGGTCGCGCGCGATGCTTGCCGACCAGCCGGCACTGCTCGATATAAGCAGTCGCGCCCACCTGCTGGGTGCAGACGGGCAGGGCGATGTGGCGTCCGTGGGCGTTCTCGATCCGTATGTGCGGTATACGCATCGGGAGGCGAACGACGGCCTGACCATCGAGGCAGGCGACTATCGCAACTGGCGGGGCCCAGACCTGCTTGGCATCACCGGTAGCGTGACGGTGGGTGAAGGCGCGCATATCGAGGTGGATGCGGGCGACACGATTGCGCTCAACGCGACAGGCAACGTGGTGGTAGACGGTGCGCTGGTCGCTCATGGCGGAACGATCGCGTTACACGACCTCGAGCCTGCGGCAGCGAAACCCGATGCGCCCAATCGCAGTGTCTGGCTGGGTGCCGCCAGCGTGCTCGACGCCAGCGGTGTATCCCTGCGGGATCCTGCGGCCGGCGCGCTTCCTGGCGACGGTACCGATAACGTACTTCGTGCAGACGGCGTGGTTCTCGCGGGCGGCACGGTGCAGTTGTATACGGACCATGACGTGGTCGCGGAGCGCGGTTCCCGGATTCTCCTTTCCGGCGCAAGCGATACGTACGACCTGCCGACGGAAGGTCGCCGCACGGGCATCGAACAGGCGACGTATCTGGCAACCCCGGTGTGGAGCGATGCCGGAACCCTGGACATTCAGGCAAACGCGGGCCTGTATTTCGACGGGAGTCTCGACGCCCATGGTGGTGCGGCACAGGCCCGGGGCGGCCAGGTAGCCATCTCGGCTCGGGTGGGTGCTCAACAGGGTAGCCTCAGCAAGGGGCTGCTCGTGCTCACTCAGGACGGGTGGCGCCTGCCGGAAGGTAGCGATCCGTTCTCGTCCACCAGCCTGGACGAACTGGATGGCGGTGACCTGCGATTCGCCGTCGACCGTCTCGATGGGTCCGGCGTCGACGATCTCTATCTTGGCCTTCCGATTGCCGGCGGCGACACCACGCAGCTGCAGGCGATGACGGTGGCTTTTGCCGGTGACGTTTCCCTGCGCACAGGCAGGAGCATCCAACTGCAGACGATCGGCCTGTCCGCGATGGCTTCCGATGCGCGTACTCCCGGCGATGCCCTGGACGGCCATGCTGGCCAGGTCGATCTCCAGGCGCCCTATGTGTCGATCCTGGGCTCAAGCATCGCGGCGGCGGTTCCTGCGGCGCCCTCTCAGACCACCCCGTCTGACGGAACGCTCGAGGTCAACGCCGACGTCATCGATCTCGGCGGACGCGTCAATCTGGCCGGCTTCGGCCAGGCATCGTTCGATGCGAGCGGTGATATCCGCTTCACCCTGCCGACGAACGACGCCGGCATCAATCAGACCGGATGGCTCTACAGCACGGGCAACCTGGAGTTCACGGCCAGCCGCCTTTATCCGATGACGCACTACGCGTTCCTGATCGACGCAGCCAGTCCGTCCTCCGAGACCACGGTCACGTTTCACCAGACAGGCGCTGCGGACGATTCGACGCCGCTGAGTGCCGGTGGCACGCTCGCCGTGGCTGCCGATCACATCGAGCAGGACGGCACGCTCTGGGTGCCCTCGGGATCGATCGTCCTGGGTACCGACGATCCTTCGGACATGAAGACGGCTCTCGGACTGGGCAGTGCGCTGCCGGTCGCGTCGACGCGGGACGTGCATCTCGCTTCCGGGAGCGTCACCTCGGTATCGCTGGACAATGCGATCGTGCCCTACGGCACCACCGAGGACGGGAAGGACTGGCACTACGAAAACGCCACGTCGGCACAGCCACTGGTCGATCGTCCGCCCGAGAAATCGGTGTCGATCGCAGGTGGTTCGGTGTCCATGGATGCGGGGGCGACCGTGGACCTTTCCGGCGGCGGCGACCTCCAGGCCGTGGAATGGATTCCGGGTACGGGCGGATCGCGCGACGTGTTGGCGCAGACCTATACCGACTATACGAATTCGCAGGCAGGCGTGCAGAAGTCGCAATACGCAGACGACCGCCCGATCTACGCGATCATCCCCGGCGTCCAGTCGCCGCTCGCCGCACACGACGCCGCGCTCGAATCAGGGGCCGGTGCGGCGCCTGGCGTCGGTCAGGCGGTGTACCTTTCCGGTGTGCCGGGGCTCCCCGATGGCGTCTACACGCTGCTGCCTGCCCGCTATGCGACGCTACCCGGAGCCTATCGCGTCGTGCAGAACACGGGCGTAAAAGACCCGGTGCCAGGTGCATCCACCAAGGCGCCCGATGGCAGCCACCTCGTGACGGGTTACTTCACCGATACGCTGACTGGCGCGCGGGATGCACGGTCGAGTTCGTTCGTCGTGCAGTCCGCGGATACGTGGGGTCAGTACTCGGAGTATTCGCTGACCTCGGCATCGACATTCTTCACCGACAAGGCCAACGCGAATGGTGACGTCGTTCCCCGTCTGGGCGCCGATGCCGGTCGGTTGAGCATTGCTGCCACGGCAGCACTGACCCTGGGGGCGACACTGGATGCCGCTCCGGCGAAGGGAGGCCGTGGCTCACAGGTGGACATTGCCGGCGAAGCTATCCAGATACTGGGTGCCGGCGAAACCGCGCGCGATGGGTATCTGCACGTCTCTGCCGACGAGCTTACGACCCTGGCTGCAGGCAGCCTCTTGATCGGTGGCAAACGCGAAAGCACCGACGCCGGCGACAGGATCGATGTGCTGGCGAGCGATGTACTGCTTTCGAACGACGCAGCGCACCCGTTGCAGGGTAGTGAGATCGTCCTTGTCGCCAGTGGCCAGGGCGGTGTAGTGCTCGACAACGGCAGCGTGCTGCGTGCCACGGCCACCGACGATGTCGCGTCTCCATCTTTGCTCATCGGCGAGGCGGCCAGCGGTACGACGCCAGCGGTCAGTGGCGACGGCGCCCTGTTGCGTGTGTCCGGGCTCGATGCCGCGCCCATCGTGCGCACGAACATCACGGGCCTTGACGGTCCTGCCGGCACGCCGGGCGGCAATCTCGCCATCGGCGCGGGTGCCGTGATCAGTGCTGCGAACTCCATCAGCATGGATGCGACGGGGCTGACCTCGCTCGCGCCCGATGCCACCCTTGGCGCACACGAGATCGATGTGACGGCTGGACGTATCGGCCTGACCGGCAGCGATCCTACGGTGCAGGACCAGGCTGGTAGCCTGCTTATCGGACCGCGTATCCTCGCGCAGTTCGCCAACAGCGACGAAACCACCTTGCGTGGTCGCCAGGCGATCGACCTGATCGGCGACGCCTCGCTATCCGTGTCGAATGCGCTGACGCTGAGCGCCCCGTCGATCCAGAGCGACGGCGGAAACGCTTCGCTCGCTGCGGGTTCGCTTACCATTGAGAACGATACTGGCGCTGCATCGCCGACATGGTCGGTTGGCACCGGCCAGCTGGAGGTCGACGCAAACGAGCTGCATCTGGGCTCGGGTACCACGGTATTCGGCGGGCTTGGACAGTTCACCGCGACTGCCGGGTCAGGGGTCTACGCTTCGGGCGTCGGCACGATCGATCTGGGGGGCGCCAACGTCGACGTCGCCACACCAGGTGTCGTTGCCTCGATCGGCGCGGACAATCGCGTGGAGACGACGGGTGCCATGCATCTGTCCACCAACGGCCCGGCACCTGCCTCAAGCGATAACACCGGCGGCAAACTCGCGCTTCAGGCGGGAAGCCTCGATGTCGGCACGGCTATCTTGGCGCCGGGCGGAAATGTCTCGCTGCATGCCACGCAGGGCGATGTCCACCTCGGTAACCACGCGATCATCGACGTCGCCGGTGTCACGTTACCCTTCATCGATACGACCGTGCCTGTGCCGGGTGGCGAGGTGACCTTGCAGGCTGACGAAGGCAATGTCGTGACGTCCGCCGGCTCCTTGATCGACGTTAGCGGTCCTGACGGCGGCAAGAGCTCTGGCAGCGCCGGTGAGCTGGATGTTGTCGCGTCTAACCGGAGCGCCATGCTGGGCGGCTCTTTCATCGGCCACGCCGCGGATGGATACCTGGGAGGTACGCTCTCGGTCGATACGGCGAATGCGGTGGACCTCGGTTCGTTGGCCTCGGTGGCAGACGCAGGTGGCATGGACGGGTCGATCTCCGTGCATACGCGTAGCGGCGACCTTTCGATCGGCGGCGGCCAGACACTGCGCGCCCATGTGGTGAAGCTCACCGCGGACGGCGGCGATGTGAATGTCGCCGGCGATATCGACGCGTCGGGAACGTTCGGCGGCACGATCAACCTGACCGGTGCGCGCGGTGTCGATATCGACGGCGGCCTGAACACCAGTGCATCCGCTGCCGGGAAGGACGGCGGTGACATCTTCATCGGCACCGGTGGCACTAGCGATGGGCAGCTGAACGCAACCTTCGGGTACGAGGAAGTGCAGCGCACCGACGCGGGTCATATCCGCATCGGCAGCGGTGCGAGGATCGTACAGGACGGCACAGATGCCGATGGCAAGCTGTACCTGCGAGCACCCTTGCTCAGTGACGGCGACGTACCCATCGACATCGCAACGGCGGTGGATCTCTCACACAGCCGCAATCCCACGGTCGAAGCCTATGCGGTGTGGGACACGCGCGATACGCCGGCGGATCCCGTAGCCGATGCAGGTAAGCACTTCGACGGTCTGGTTGACGCCGCAGGCTGGTACGCGGCCGATCCGGTGACGGGCGTTCCGATGCTGGTTTCCGGGACGTTCTCCGACAACGCAGGCAATCCGATTGCCGGGCCGGATCCCACCAACGCGGCACAGGTGGCCGACTACCTGGCCCGTTACCGCTTCACGCCCACCGACCCCAATCAGGCGCATGCCACGTTCTACGGCTATGTCAACGGCGACGAAGCGCAGGGTGCCGGCTCGTTGATGAGCTTCATCGAGAATCCGGGTCTTAGCTTCGAATCCCGATTGAAGAGCGCGGTGCCCGGGCTGGTCGTACGGCCTGGCGTTGAGTTGCGCAATGACAATGCCGACTGGAATGGCGGCGATATCGCCGTGCTGACCAACTGGAACCTTGGTGCAGGCACCAGCGACGCCGACGGCACGCTTCACCTTGCGTATCGTTACGGCGATCAGGCGCCGGCGCTGAGCCTGCGCGCCGGGGGCGACCTCGACATCCGGGCGAGCATTACCGATGGCTTCTACCAGCAGGGCAGCGCGGGTGGCGTGGGTGGTGCACCGCCGGAATCCGACCAGGCGGAAGCGGAGACGTGGTACGACACGATCGTCAGCCAGGGCAATGGTGCTGACCAGATCGATGGTGTCTTCTCGAAGCCGGCCGAGTTTGCCGACGGTGATTCGGAAGCGGTGAAGGAGTACTACGGCCAGTACGTGGAATATGCGAAGTACCTGACGGCGAAGATCGATGAGTTCAGCTCGGTCGGTAACGACATCAGCCCGGCCACGATCATCGCGTTCGGCGTCGGTTTCGGTCTCGTCGACCCGACGGTGGAAGCGCCCGCGAAACTGCCGACGCCGCAAACGCTGGGCGAATTTCCGTCTTATCTGAACGCGTACAAGAGCTATCTACTTACCTCGGCACGATCAACCGACTTTCCGGATACTTTTTCGGTGCCGAACGACTTCGCCACCCTGGATGGACCACCGACGACGCTCGACCTCATCACTCCCACGGCGGCCCCGCTCGACAACAGCCCGTCGCCGCGTGCGACTGCGACCAATCCCCTGCCGATTCTCAGCGCCACCCTGACCGGCGGCAACAGTTCCAGCTATCGGCTCACGGCAGGTGCGGATTTTACGTCGAGCGATCCCGGCGCCACGCTGCAGGGCGCCCTTGGCGCGGTACTGTTGGGTGGGCATACCGACTACAGCGACCCTCAGACGAATCGCGTGCTTGCCGCACCCACCGTTGTGCGCACGGGAACAGGAGACATCGAAATCGCTGCAGCGGGCGACATCCGCTGGACGGATGATCGCGCTCCAGCCGCCGTCTATACGGCAGGCGCACCCGCGCAAGGCACCACGGCGGATGATGGCGTGTCGATACTCCGTCCTTCGCTGAACATCGGCCTGGAGCAGTCGGCGACGCCGGAACTCGTCGTCACCGCCGAGGTCAACCCCGACGATGCGGGTCACCTGAGCTTGCGCGCGGGCGGCGACATCGACGGTATCCAGAACACCGTCGACACGACCGGCGACCTGACGGGTACGGCAGGAACGCGCACGGCACAGTACTGGTGGCCGTGGATGCAGACAGGCAACACCGACACGCGTTCGTCGATCAACTTCGGCGGTTTCGACCAGGGCGTGATGAGTGTTGGTGGTAACGTGAGCGTGCAGGCCGGTGGCGATATTCGCGATCTCTCGGTATCGCTGCCCACCACCTGGATGATCAACACCGATGCAGCTGGTACACGTAGCCTGCAGACCTTCGGTGGTGGCGATCTCGACGTCAAGGCCGGTGGCGACATCCTCAGCGGCAGCTACTTCGTAGCGCGAGGGCAGGGCAGCATCCAGGCCAGCGGCCAGATCGGTAGCGATTTCTCGGTGGGTTATGCGACGCCGATCGGCGGCACGTCGGCGACCATGCCCGTTTCCACACTCATCGCCATGCAGGACAGCCAGGTGTCGGTGCAGGCTGGCGGGTCGGTGAGGCTTGGCGGCATTTTCGATCCATCGTTGCTCAACAGCAGCAGCGTGATGGCCCTTGCGCCGACAGGTCATCTCGATGGACAGAACTATTCGACGACCTCGAGCGTCGACGTGACATCGTTCGCGGGCGATGTCGTCTATGGCGACCTCGCCTCGCCGATGTCGCTGTTCGTGCCCGGTGTACGCGCGCAGACCAGCATCTCCTCCGATACGGGCGGCGATATCCTCCCGGCATCCGTCAACTTCACGGCCGCTCACGGCGACCTGCGCTTGCTGACCAGCGGAGAACTCTTCCCGTCGGACAACGGCGACCTGACCCTGTTGGCGCAGGGCGACGTGAATTTCGCCCTCACGGGGCTCGGGCTGGCAACGCGCTACGCCTGGGGCATGATCGACGCACCGTTGAGTTCCATGGTGTCGCCGTTGAACCTTCTCCCGATCGATCCCAATGTCTCGCCCGGGACCGACGCACCCACCGGCGGATACCTTGCGCAGCAGATTTCCACCAACCCGCAAGATGCGGTTCTCTTCCATGCTGCCGATCCCTGGCATGCTGCCGATATCGACCCCGTGCGCGTTTACGCGCTGGACGGCGATATCGTCAATGGTACGGGCGGTGGAGCGGGCGCGGTGTTCCTCATGCCCGACAAGGTGTCGCATATCGAGGCGGGCCGTGACATCGTGGACCTCGCTTACGTTGGCCAGCAGCTGCATGGCAACGATATCTCGGTCATCAAGGCAGGTCGGGATATTATCGATACGCCATTGGGCGCCGTTCCTCCGGTTGACCTGCCTCGTGGCATCCTGGCCGTCATCGCCCAGGCCGGGCCTGGTTACCTTTCCGTCGAAGCCGGGCGCAATCTCGGCCGTCTCGCATCGCAGACGGAGTTCTATGGCAACACGAGGGTTCAGTACAGCACGCTTCTGGCCCCGGGTGGCGGCAATTACACCGGTATCGACTCGGTCGGCAACATCTACAACACCAACCTTGCGGGTCAGGGCGCGTCGATCATGGCATCGTACGGTGTCGCGCCAGGTGTCGACGGCGCGGCCTTCATTGCGCGCTACATCGACCCGTCCGCCGTCAAGCCGCCCGGCCTCGACGATGGCTCCGCTGGCCTGGTGACGTTCGTCGAGAACTATGACGCTGGTCAGGCGGTGGATACGGGGCTTCTTGCCGATCGGCACGTGCCGACCTATACCGTCGACCAGGCGTGGGCGAGGTTCCAGGCCTTGCCGGATGACGCGAAGGCGATCTTCGTACAGCAGACGCTGTTCGGCGTGCTGGCACAGGTGGGCAAGGACTACAGCGATGCTTCGAGCCCGTACGCCAACCAGTATGTCCGCGGGTATGCAGCCCTGAACACCTTGTTCCCCGCCTCGCTGGGTTATACCGCCAACGGACTGGATGGCGGCAGCAATGGCGCCCAACAGCTCGTCCACACGGGTGACCTGGATATCCGCGGCAGCACGATCCAGACCCAGCGGGGAGGCGATGTTTCCATTCTTGCTCCCGGCGGTGAGGCGCTGCTGGGAAGTGTTTCCGCTCCGCCTGTCATCGTCGACACGCGCGGCGGCGTGCTTGCGGGCCCGAATACCCAAGGCATCCTGACGCTTCAGAAGGGCGACGTATCGATCTTCACCGACACCAGCACGTTACTTGCGCAGAGCCGTATCTTCACCGAGCAGGGCGGTGACGTCACCATCTGGAGCTCCAACGGCGACATCAATGCGGGCAAGGGGGCGAAGACCAACAGCGAGATCCCGCCGGTTCGTTACGAGTGCACGCTGGACGCCTGGTGTTCGCAGGATGCGGCGGGGCAGGTAAGCGGTGCGGGCATCGCCACGCTACAGACGATTCCGGATGCGCCAGAAGGATCGGTGTACCTCATGGCCCCGCGGGGCACGGTGGATGCTGGTGATGCAGGCATACGGGTGTCCGGCAATCTCGTCGTCGCGGCGGCGCACGTTGCCAATGCCGATAACGTACAGGTCAAGGGTGATTCCGTCGGCTTGCCTGTCGTGCAGGCGGTAAATGTCGGTGCACTCAACGCGGTGAGTTCTGCAGCGACGGCGGCAACGAAGGCTGCCGAGGACGTTGCACGCCAGCAACAGTCAGACGCGCGCGATCGCCAGCCGTCGATCATCTCGGTGCAGGTGATCGGAGGCGACCCCACCGCAAGCATCGATAGCGGAACGCATGGTTCGGCTTATGACAGCGAAAGTCCGGTGCAGGTGGTGCGTCGCGCAGGCGTGGCGGGCGATGGACTGACGCCCACGGAGCGTGCTCGCCTCATGCAGTAGCGCCGTGCCTTCCGTTGTCATGTGATTTGTCATTAACGTGATAATGCCAACCGTGCGTTAAAGCTGTCACGGTCCTGGCATATGCAGGGACATCCCCGCCGTCACTGGTACGACAATTATCGGGCGAATACTCGGAACGCCTCCAAGAGGAGGTCTAACGACTAGGGGTAACACCATGTTCAAGCGTAATGCTATGGGGAACACCCGCGCCAAGCTTCTCGCTGGCGCCGTCCTGATGACGCTCGGTTTGACGGCTGCCGGTGCAGCGATGAGCACCAACGTCGGCGGTGGCGGTGCGACGCTGCCGGCCGGCGGGTACGTCGGTTGGAACTTCACCACCTCGGGCGCAACGTCCACGATCTTTTCGAGCAGCGTGGCGAGCAAGCCGGGCGCGACTGTCGACTCGACCTCGCTGATCGGCAACTGGGCCAGCACCAGCGGTAACAGCATTTCGTACTGCCAGACGGGCAGCGGCGGCGGCAAGAAGATCTTCGATCATTCCGACGGTACGGCTACGTGGGGTGGCGCTGGTCAGGCTTGCTCGGCCACCGCTAGTGCGACCTCCGGCTTCGGCGCCGATACCTCCATCGTCGATCCGCACTTCGTGGGCAGCGATGCGCCGATGTCCCAGGCTGAGTTCAGCTGGTTCGGCAACGGTACCAACCTCGGCAACAAGGCTACGAAGTACGGCCAGCCGTCGCAGTTCCCGGCCATCGTCGGTTCCGTCGCCATCGCGTTCAACAATCCGGACGCGTCGAGCCTCGACCTGAGCGATGCCGGCATCTGCCGCATCTTCTCCGGCCAGGTGACCGACTGGACCAACCTGGTGTCGTCCGATTTCCACACCCTGCCGTCGACCTTCCCGCTGCCGGCCCGCGCGCTAAAGGTCGCCTATCGTGGCGATGGCAGCGGTACGACCTTCTCGCTGGCCAACCACCTGAGCACGGTGTGCGGCACGATCGCTGGCAAGTTCTTCCAGGCCGACCAGGCGTTCTCCACCGTTGTGGCCCAGTTTGGTCTGCCTGCGGGTTCGGTCGCCGGCACCGGTAACCCGGGCGTCGTGACTGCCATCAGCACCACACCGGGCGCGATCGGCTACGCGGAGTCGGCCAACCTGCAGCACACATCGGTTTCGGCCAACACCCACGTTGCCAATGTCAACGGCAAGAACCCGTACTCGGATCTCGCCTCGTCGTACACCTTCACCACGATCGTGGTCGACAACGTCATCAATGGCTGGAATACCACCGGCACGCTCGGTACGCCGAAGCTGCAGGCCCTGAGCCCGGCCGCCCCGGTCGGTGGTTGCATGCTGATGGTCAACCCGACGGCCTACGCCAACGGCATCGGCACGAGCTATCCGATCCTTGCCGTCTCCAACCTGATCTTCAACGAGAAGGGCAACGGCACGGATGTCACGGCCGTGCGTGACCTGATGTCGTACACCTACAGCGCCACCCGCCGCGTTGGCGCCACACTCATCGGCACCGGCACCGGCTATGCGTTCGTCACCGCGCCGACCGCCAACGTCAAGATCAACACCTGCATCAACGCCTGATCGATATCTGATCGGATATCACGGATGAGTCATGGACGAGCGGAAAGGGCCCTTCGGGGCCCCTTCTTTTCCTGCGTCATGCGAACGAAACCTAACGCGCCGTACTCTTGTGCAGGAAGGAGGGGAACACGATGCGGCAACGTCGCGAACACGGATTCAGCCTGCTGGAAACGCTGGCAGCGATGTTCCTGCTCGCGTTGTGTTTTGGCGCCTTGATGAAAGCCGCGGGAGCGTCCATGGCACTCAACGCCCGGGCCGCCGATTACACGCAGGCCTCGCTATGGGCCACTGGCTTGCTCGACAGGCAATACGTGACCGAGTTTCCCTCCACCGGTGTGCATGAGGGGCGGTTCGATGAGACCTACCGATGGAAGATGACGGTGTCCGAACCGCCATCGGAGGCAGTCATGCGGATGAGTGCGCCGATGCGGCTTTACCGCATCGAGCTGACCGTCGTTTGGAATGAGAAGGGCAAGGATGCGTCGGCGCGTTTCGAAACCCTCCGCGCCGTCTCAGAGGTTCCGCCCAGGGATGTCCCATCACCGGGGGGCGACTCGTGAAGCGGTCGGCAGGTTTCAGTCTCATGGAAACGCTGGCCGCGCTCGCCTTGTTGGCGTTGCTGCTTCTCGGTGTGGTGGCATCGCTGGACACGATTGCACGATCGACGCACGCGAGCCTTGCCGCGACACAACGACTCGACGAGATGCGCGCTGCGCAGAACTACCTGCGAAGGGCGCTCTCGGGCGCGCTCGCTTATCCGTGGGCGCTCGGTCACGACAGGCAAGCGGTGGTGTTTCGTGGCAGTGCGCAGGCAGTCACCTTTGTATCGCCCGGACCGGGTTATCTCGCTGCCGATGGACTCCAGCGACAGACGCTGTCGATTGTCGGCACACCGGGTGACCAGCGGCTTGAAGTGTCATTTGCACCGCTCGCCACCCGTGCGGGTGCAGGCATTGTACCGGCATCGCCCGAAACGCTGCTCGAGCATGTCGCGTCGGGGCGTATCGTCTACAGCGGCATGGATGACCAGGGTCACCCGGTAACCTGGAGGCCATCGTGGCCTTATGAAGATCGCATGCCGACGATGATCGGCCTGGAGCTTCGGTTGCGTGTTGGCCTGCGCTGGCCAACCTTCGTGGTGCCGCTGCGGATGGATCCGGAAGCGGTGAACACGCGCGAGGCCTTTACCCGGCTGGCCGCTACGCAGGCGAAATCGTGAAAGCGCATGGGCGCGTCGGTGGGCAGCGGGGCATCGCACTTCTCGTGGTGCTGTGGGGATGCACGCTGGCGGCGATCACGCTTGGTGCGTTGGCGAGCGGCGCGAAGGTCGAAGGCATCCAGGCGAGGGGCCAGTACCTGCAGACCAGGGGTTTCTACGCTGCGGAGGCCGGCATCGAGCAGGCCGTGTTCCGGCTACGCGCCCAGACGGCATCACAGCGATGGGCTGTCGATGGCCGGACCTACCGCCTGCGCGAGGGCGACGCGACCGTATCGGTCACCGTGACCGATGAGGATGGCAAGCTCAACCTCAACAAGGCGTCACCCGCACAGCTGGGTGCGTTGCTCGAGGCGGTGGGCGTCGATGCTGGGCAGGTGCCGAGGCTGCGCGATGCCATCGTCCGATGGGGGAGTGGCGGTGAACGCTACTCCGATAGCCTGTTGGCGAAGGGTGGATTCACCAGTCTGGAAGAATTGCGTCGCGTGCCTGGTTTGCCCGGCGACGTGGTCGATCGACTGGAACCGGCGGTGACGCTGTGGTCGGGCTCGGGACCGAACCTGGCTCACGCGCCCGCGGTTGTCGTCGTCGCGATGACAGGGGCGGGGCGGGCGGCTGCGGAAGCCTATGTGACCGACGTTCGCGCGATGGATCCCGAACACGGCGGCCTTCCTGCGGTGCCCGGCAACGTGGGAGCAGCACAGTCCTTCGTACAGGGTAGTGGCACGGTCACCATCGTCTCTACCGCGACCTTGAGCGACGCACTCGCGGTAAGTATCCGGGCCACGGTGACCCTTCAGAACGCGCCCGGTGATCCGCGTGCTTATCGCGTGCTTCGATGGACGTCCGTTACATCGTCCTGACGGACATGCGTCTTGGAACCGTCATGTCCACGGAGATATGGACATCGCTGAATGGTCACGAGTACGCGATAGCGTCGTAAGTGATCCACCACCGACATCCATCACCGAGGTGTTCTCATGACGACTCAAAACGTGCCGTCCCGTCGCCGCTGGCTCGCTTCCGCGGCGCGCTGCACGCTTCCGCTCCTGGCTGCCGGCGTGGCACTGCCGGCATCGGCTGCCCACAACAACCATGCGTATGTGGTGAACCAGATCGACAACACGGTTTCCGTGATCGATATGGCTACCCATGCCGTGACCGCCACGATTCCGGTGGGCATCACACCCGTGGCTGCTGCGGTCAGTCCCGACGGCAATCACGTCTATGTGGTCAACAGCCAGGCCAATACGGTTTCCGTGATCGATGCAGCGACCAACATCGTCGCCGCTAACGTGCTGGTGGGTTCGACGCCCGCCGCCGTCGCCGTCAGCGCTGACGGTACGAAGGTATATGTCGCGAATTCCGCCGCCAACACCGTTTCCGTGATCAACGCGGTCACCAACTCGGTGGTTGGCGAGATCGCGGTCGGCAGCGCGCCGCTCAGTATCGCGGTCGGTCCCGGTGGGGCTCGCGTTTACACGGGGAACATCGGCGATGGCACCGTGTCGGTGATCGACGTGCGTGCGGGCAGGGTGACGGCCACGGTGGCAGTCAATGGCGTGCCGTTCGGTCTGGGCATGGGGCCCCTCGGAGCGCGCTTGTTCGTGCCCGACGTCGGCTCCAGCAATGTCTCCATCGTCGATACGCTGCAGAACAAGGTAGTTGGCAACCTCACCGCCGGTAACGGTACCTATGATGTGGTGACCAGCATCGTCGGTACGCCGGCGTATGTATCCAACTTCGGCGACAACACGGTGTCGGTGATCGAGACCTTCAGCAAGAAGACGCTCGCTACCGTGCCGGTGGGCAATTCCCCGGAGTCCGTGGCGGTCAGTCGCGACTCCGGTCGTGTCTATGTCACCAACTCGGGCACCAACAACGTTTCCGTGATCGACCCGCTTCGCAATACGGTGATCGCGACGGTGAACGTGGGTAGTGCGCCGACCGCCGTGGCCACCCAGCCGCAGTAACGGCTCGGCCGACGTTCGTGGAAGCAGCGGCCATCCTCCGGGGATGGCCGTTTTCCTTGCGCGAGTTGCCGGTTTCCGTATGCCATGCAACAGTGCGTCACGGGGTCGCAACACGCACCCCCCAATCTCGCAGGCTTCGGTAACCATGATGGTTTTTGCATGACTCGTTTTCTTACGATCGGCGCCACGGCGCTGGCGGTGGCCCTGGCAGGTTGCTCCACGCTACCCCAGCCCCGCGACGATGGCGCACTGCAGCGCGAAGCCATGGCCGGCACCGAACTTCCGGCGCCGAAGCCGCATATCGTGCCGTCGAACAATCCTTCGGTACCGGCCAGCACGGCGCCGCAGGTAACGACGGGTACTGGCGAGTTCATTAAACCTGTCGGGCTGGCCAAGCCGAAGCCGGTCGCCGAAGGCGCAGGTACGGTTACCTTCAATTTCGAGAACCAGCCGGTCGAGTCGGTGGTGAAAGCCATCCTGGGCGATCTGCTGCACGAGAACTATTCGATCGTCCCGGGCGTGCAGGGCAACGTGTCCTTCTCGACCTCGCAGCCGGTGACGGCCGAGCAGGCGCTGCCGATCCTCGAGACGCTGCTCTCGTGGACGGGGAATGCGCTCGTCCACAGCAATGGCCGCTATGTCGTGATGCCCGCGAAGGATGCCGTCGCCGGCAACCTCGTGCCGAGCATTGGCGCGAATGCGCCGGCCGGTGGTCTTCAGGCGCGCCTCTTTCCGCTGCACTTCATCTCCGCGACGGAGATGCAGAAGCTGATCAAACCGTTTGCGCGTCCGGACGCGACGCTGCTCGCCGATCCCACACGTAACGTGCTGGTGATGGCCGGAACACCGACCGAGCTCGACAACTACCAGCGCACCGTGGCCACCTTCGACGTGGACTGGCTGCGCGGCATGTCGGTCGGTGTGTTCGCCTTGCAGCGTGCCCAGGTGAAGGACCTCACGCCCAAGCTCGAAGGCATCTTCGGCGACAAGGGCAACACGCCGATGGCCGGCATGCTGCGTTTCATTCCGATCGAACGGACCAACTCGCTCGTCGTGCTGAGCCCGCAGCCTGTGTACCTCGAGGAAGTGCGCAGCTGGATCGATCGCATCGATCGGGGCGGCGGTAACGAGCCGCAGTTGTACGTAGTGGATGTGCGTAACGTGCAGGCCTCGGACATGGCCGATTACCTTTCGGACATCTATGGCAGCGGGTCGGGTGGCCGCTCGGGTGACAAGGGTGGCAAGGTCGGCCCCGGTCTCAGCTCCGGTACGCTCGGCGGCGGTGACAGTGATCTCGGCAATCGTGGTGGCTCCGGTATCGGTAGCACGACGGGTGCGTTCGGCAACGCGGGTTCGTCGTCGTCCGGCTCGTCGACCACCGGGGGTATGAGCACCGGTAGCGGTCTCGGTGGTAGCAGCTCGGGTCTGGGTGGCACGTCGACCTCAGGCCTGGGTTCCGGTTCGGGTTCTTCCGACGATAGCTCGGGTGATCCGGGTAATCGCCATTCCTCGACCACCACCGACGACGGCGTGCGCATCACCTCGGTCGATGCGAACAACCAGCTGATGGTGCGTTGCCGTCCGGCGCAGTGGGCCGAGATCGAGCAGGCGATCCAGCGTCTCGACGCGGTGCCGATGCAGGTGCAGATCGAAACGCGCATTCTCGAAGTGACGCTCAGCGGCGATCTCGAGTTCGGTGTGCAGTGGTACCTCGAAGGGTTGACGGGCACGACCAACGGTCAGCCGACCCAGCCCGGCAACAAGCATCAGTACGCGCTCGGCGGTGGCGGCGCAACGCTTAATGTCAACGACAATTTCTTCTACTCCTTCGTCAACAACAACATCTCCGTGGCCCTGCATGCCATGGAGCAGAACGGGAACACCAAGGTGCTCTCGGCGCCGTCACTGGTGGTGCTGAACAACCAGAAGGCGCATATCGAAGTCGGTGACCAGATTCCGATCACCCAGACCTTCGTCAACACCGGCGCGAACACCGACAACACGATCGGCCAGGTGGAGTACAAGGACACCGGCGTGATCCTCAACGTGCGCCCGCGCGTGAATCCGGGTGGCCTGGTCTACCTCAACGTGAGCCAGGTGGTGAGCAGCCCCGGCATCAAGGACACGACCACCGGCAACTTCCCGATCCAGCAGCGCGAGGTGGCCACCCAGGTGGCGGTCCAGAGCGGGCAGACGGTGCTGCTCGGCGGCCTGATCAAGCAGAACGATGCCCTGACCGATACCGGCATCCCCGGCCTCAACCAGATACCCATTTTCGGCCGGCTGTTCGGTACCACCAGCCGGACGCGGACCCGTACCGAGCTGATCGTCCTGATCACCCCCCGGGTGATCACCAACGGGGACGAGGCCAAGCAGGTCACCGACGAGTACCAGCGCAAGTTCGAGTCGCTCCGGCCCCTGACCCAGCCCGCCACACCTTGACCACAGGGTGACCAAGGGTGCATACACCTACGTCACGGACCGCGTTTCACATTGGACGCGTGTTCCTGACGGGGGGAGACTCGCTTGATACAGGATCTGGCCGGCTGGTCCACAGTGCTGGAGCTGATGCCCACGGCAATGTTCGTGCGCGATGCGGCGCACCGCTGGGTGTACGTCAATCAGATGGGCTGCGAGTACTTCGGCGTCAAAGCCGGGGACGTGCTCGGCCGCACCGACGCCGAGATCTTTCCGCCGGAGCAGGCCGCCCGCTTCGAGGCCGGTGACGATGCCGTGCTGCGCAGCCAGCAGGTGGTCGAGACCGAGGAAACGGTCACCGACCCGCAGGGCCACGTGCGCACCTTGCTCACCCGCAAGACCCGCATCGACCTGGAGGGGGCGCCGCATGTGCTCGCCTCTGTCACCGACATCACCGAGTTGCGCGAGTCCGAGGCGCACGTGCGCTGGCTTGCCTGCCATGACGCCCTGACCGGGCTGGCCAACCGCACCGCGCTGTTCAGCCGTCTGGATGCCGCCATCGGCCGGGCCGCCAGCGGCGGCGCGCACGCCGCGCTGTTCTACCTGGACATGGACGGCTTCAAGAAGGTCAACGATACCTACGGCCACCTGATCGGCGACGAGCTGCTGGTGCAGTTTGGTGCGCGTCTGCGCAGCGCGGTCGGTCCGGATGACACCGTGGCCCGGATCGGCGGCGACGAGTTCGCCCTGCTGGTCGACGACAACGGCGGCCTGGACGTGAGCGGCCTTGCCGACCGCATCCTCATGCTGGCCGGCGAACCCTATGACGTCCTGGCGACGACGACCTTCATCGGCACGTCCATCGGCATGGTCGCGATCGATGCCGAGGCGGTGGCCGCGGGCGAGCTGGCCCGCAAGGCCGACAGCGCGCTGTATGAGGCGAAGAAGAAACGCAACCGGCTGGTCGTCTACACCAAGACCCTGGACGCCGCGCTCGCCCATCGCCGGGACATCGAGCGCGCGCTACTCGAGGCCCTGCTGAGCGGCGAAGGCCTGAGCTGCCATTACCAGCCGATGATCCGTGCGGCGGATGGCAAGGTGGTCGGCCTGGAAGCCCTGGCTCGCTGGCGGCATCCAGCGCTGGGGGTGGTCTCGCCCGTGCAGTTCATCGCCGTGGCCGAAGAAACCGGCCTGATCGGCCAGCTCGGCGAATGGGTGCTGCGCACGGCGTGTGCCCGCGTGGCCAAGCTCGACGATGTGTTCATCGCGGTCAACGTCAGCGCGGTACAACTGCGCGACGACGGCTTCGCGGACATGGTGATGCGCACACTGATCGAGACACGCCTGTCACCGAAACGACTGGAACTGGAAATCACCGAGACGGCCATCGTCAACGCGGACGGGGCGGCGGTGCAGCTGCTCAAGCGCCTGCGCAAGGCCGGCGTACGCATCTCGCTGGACGACTTTGGCACGGGTTACTCGAGCCTTACCCTGCTCAAGGACCTCGCCGTCGACAAGGTAAAGATCGATCGCTCCTTCGTGCAGAACGCGACCCAGGCCGGCGATTCCGCGGCCATCGTGCGGGCGGTGTCCAACCTGGGTGCCGCGCTCGGCCTGTGCGTGGTGGCCGAGGGCGTGGAGACCGAGCAGCAACGGGCCTTCCTCAGCGAAGCCGGCTGCGACGAGCTGCAGGGTTTCCTGTTCTCGCCGGCCGTGGCGGAAGATCGCATCGACCGGGTTACCGGTCCATACCCGGCCCCGGTCGCCATGGCGGCTTATTCGGCCGGATAGGCGTCCGCTGGCATCGGCCAGGTGCGGCGCAGGTCGGGCATGCCGGGCATGGTGGTCGGCTGCGGTAGCGGCAAGGGCGTGTGCACGTCGACGAGGCCGCCCGTCGCGTCGCCGACAATGGCGATGATGCAGGCGCCGCTTTCCTGCGAACTTCCGAATGACAAGCGTCCCCAGGGCATCTGCATGACCATGTAGCGGTTCGGCAGCATGGCCGGGGCGGCGGGCAGGTTGGTCTCGGAGGTGGCGGCGTGGAAGGCCTCGGCCAGCTCGCTGCGCGGGAAACAGGGGCGTTGCTCCAGCTGGATCGACGTGAAGCGAACCATGGGTACGTCGCCACCCTCGTTGAAACCGCGCGCCTCGAAGGCGCTGACGCGATAACCGTCGCGGGTGACGAAGGGCACGCTGCGCACGATCTGCGGCGGCGCGTCCGCGGTGGCGTGGAGGCCGCCGGGCAGCTTGCCGGACAGCGAATCGACGGCGTTAGGCAGGGTGCCCATCGTCGAGTTGATGATCTCGACCAGGGTCTTGTCGCTGCGAGGGACGCTAACGGGCTCTGCCGCCGCGAGGGGAGCGAGCGCGGTGGCGAGCAGGATGGCCAGGAGGCGGGTCGGACGCATGAGGGCCAGGTTGGGGTGAGCAGGGGCGCTAGTTTGCACGAGTTGCGTACGCCCTTGCATGCGCCATGAATGCCCGGATATCGGGAACAACGTCCAGACCGTGATCCCGATGACAGACCTGCGCTTCGATAACGCCTTCGTCCGCGAGTTGCCGGCCGACCCCGAACGGGCCAACGGCCCGCGCCAGGTCGCCGGTGTGGCCTTCTCATGGGTCGATCCGACACCCGTGGCGGCTCCCCGCCTGGTCGCCGTGGCGCCGGATGTCGCGGCCATGCTGGGCGTTTCGCCGGATGCGCCGGATTTTGCGAACGTGTTTTCGGGCAATGCGCGCTGGCCGGGTATGACCGGTTATGCCATGGCCTATGGAGGTCACCAGTTCGGCAACTGGGCCGGCCAGCTCGGCGATGGCCGGGCGCTGGGCCTGGGCGAGGTCGTTACCGCCCACGATGGTCGCCAGGAGTTGCAGCTGAAGGGCGCCGGTCGGACGCCGTACTCACGCGGGGCCGATGGACGGGCCGTGCTGCGCTCCTCCATTCGTGAGTTCTTGTGCAGCGAGGCCATGCATCACCTCGGCGTGCCGAGCACACGGGCGCTATCGCTGGTGCTGACTGGGGACGAGGTGCTTCGCGACGTGATGTACGACGGCAACCCGGCAATGGAGCCAGGGGCGATCGTCTGTCGTGTCGCGCCGTCGTTTATCCGCTTCGGGTCCTTCGAGCTGCCATCGTCCCGCAACGACATCGACCTGTTGCGACGCCTGGCGGACTTCACCATCGCCACGCACTACCCGGCGTTTGGCTCACTCCCCGGGGAAGATCGCTACGCCGCCTTCTTCACCGAGGTCTGCGAACGCACGGCACGCCTCATGGCGCACTGGATGCGCGTGGGCTTCGTCCACGGCGTGATGAATACGGACAACATGTCCATCCTCGGGCTCACCATCGACTACGGCCCCTACGGTTGGGTCGACGACTTCGACCCGGACTGGACACCGAACACCACCGATCGTGCGCACAAGCGCTACCGCTTCGGACACCAGCCGCGCGTGGCTTACTGGAACCTGCAGCGCTTGGCCCAGGCGCTGTCGCCGCTGTTTACGGGTGTCGATGCGTTGCAGGCCGGTCTCGACCACTACGTCGAGGTGTTCGAAGCCACCGATGCGGCCTTCTCGGCGGCCAAGTTCGGCCTGGTCAACGCCCGCGACGGCGACGACACCCTGATAGCCGACCTGCGTGGACTGCTGACGCTGGGCGGCATGGACATGACGATTTTCTTTCGCGACCTCGCGTTGCTCGATCTCGACGCGCCGCATCCGGGCGTGGTGGGAGCTTCCTTCTATGAGGAGGAGAAGCGCGTGGCGACGCAGGAGGCGCTCGCTGCGTGGCTGCAGCGTTATGCGACGCGCGTGCGCGCCGATGAGGCGCCTGCCTCGGAGCGCCTGGCCCTGATGCATGCGAGCAATCCGCGCTACGTGCTGCGTAACTACCTTGCGCAGCAGGTGATCGATGCGGCAGAGCAGGGCGACTACGCGCCTCTCCATGAGCTCATGGAGACGCTCCGCCAGCCCTACGACGAGCAGCCGGGCAGGGATCATCTGGCCGGTCGCCGGCCGGAATGGGCGCGCGACCGGGTAGGCTGTTCCATGCTTTCCTGCAGCAGCTGAGCGGCCTCGGGGTAGAATCACCGGTCCGGATCTCCCCCTCAGGCCCTTGCGTTGTCCGCTGGTTCCGCCTCCGATGCCGCGCTCGACGCGCTGTTTGTCCCGTTCGCCACGGGCGACCTCGCGTGGCCGGCGTCCGGGGAGGTGCTGATCCTGCGCGCGCGCGACGGCTTCGTCCTGCGCGAGCAGCGTCGGCCGGGGTGGGTGCTGCAGCAGTCGTTCAAGCCGGCCGCCGACGCGCTGGCGCGGTCCGGGTTTGCCGTGAGCGCCGAGATTCCGGAAGGACGTTTCGGTGTCGTCATGGTGCTGCCGACCCGGCAGCGCGAGGAGTCGCGCGCGTTGTTCGCGCAGGCGATGGCCCATGTGGCCGCGGATGGCGTGGTGCTCGCCGCCGTGCCTAACGCGGAAGGGGCGAAGACCGCCGAGGCCGATCTCGCCTTGCTGGCAGGTGGGGTGTCGAACCTCTCCAAGCATAAGTGTCGGGTGTTCTGGACGCGTCCTGGCGCAGTGCCCGATGCGTCGCTGCTGGCCGCGTGGCTGGCACTGGATGAGGCGTTGCCCATCGACGAAGGGCACTTCGTCAGTCGACGCGGGCTGTTCGCGTGGGATCGCATCGATGTTGCGTCCGCCTTGCTGTCGTCGGTGCTGCCTCGCGACTTCTCGGGGCGTGTTGCCGATCTCGGCGCGGGCTTTGGTTATCTCGCCTGCCAGGTGATCGCTTCGAATCCCGCCGTCACTGCCATCGATCTGTTCGAAGCCGAAGGGCGCGCGATCGAGCCGGCGCGGCAGAACGTTGCCGCTGCCATCGCCGCGTCCGGCCGGTCCGTCGCGCCGCGCGTGGAGTGGCATGACGTTACCCATGGCATCGACGGTGGCTACGACGCCATCGTTTCCAATCCCCCATTTCACCAGGGACGTGCCGACCAGCCCGAGCTGGGTCGCGCGTTCATCGCGGTCGCTGCGCGCGCGTTGTCGCCGCAGGGCCGTTTCTGGATGGTAGCCAATCGGCATCTTGCCTACGAAGCCACGCTCGACGCGTGCTTCGCCCATGTTCGTACCGTCGTCGAGCGCGACGGGTTCAAAGTGATCGAAGCGAAGGAGCCTCGTCGATGAAACTCGTGCGCCTATTGGCGAACCTCGGCTATGGCAGCCGCAAACAGGTCGCATCCATGTTCCGCGAAGGCCTGGTCACCGATGCCTCGGGCGAAGTGCTTTACGCCGATGACAAGGTCGAACACGCGGACGTGCGCTTCGAAGGCGAACCGCTGGATCCGCCGGCGGGCATGCTGATCATGTTGAACAAGCCGGCGGGCTATACGTGTTCGCGCAAGGATGTCGGCCGCCTCGTGTATGAGCTGCTGCCGCCGCGCTACGGCATCCGTAACCCGGTGCTGTCGACGGTCGGCCGCCTGGATCGCGAGACCTCCGGCCTGCTGCTGTTCACCGACGATGGCCCGCTGCTGCACCGGATCATTTCGCCGAAGTCCTCGGTGGCCAAGGTGTACGAGGCGACCCTGGCGGAAGATTTGCGCGGCGATGAGGCGGCGACCTTTGCCGCTGGCACGTTGATGCTGGATGGCGAGACCGATCCGCTCGAGCCGGCGGTGCTCGAGGTGCTCGGAGCGCGCCATGTCCGCCTTTCGCTTACCGAAGGTCGTTATCACCAGGTTCGCCGCATGTTCGCTGCCATTGGCAACCATGTGGAAACGCTGGAGCGTGTGGCGTTGGGTGGGTTGACGCTCGATGGCCTGGCGCAAGGCGCGTGGCGCCAGCTAACGGCAGAAGATACCGCGCGCATTTTCGCCGGGGCGTGACACCCTGGTCGTCGCGCGCTCTTGTGCGAGCCGATTCATCGGCGGGGCCTGCTTCACTGTGGGAGCCGCTTCAGCGGCGATAGCCAGGCCGCCTCGACCCCCATCGCCGGCAATAGCCGGCTCCCACAACAGCCAGCTTCCGCTTTAGCTGGGGGTGTGGACCTTTGGTCCACCGGGGGTGCAGTATCGAAGGGTCCACCCGATCCCCCAAGGAGCACCTCATGACCAAGATCGCTATCGCCGTTGCCCTCGCCAGCCTCTTCGCCGGCACCGCCACCGCGGGCAACGTCGTCGACAAGAGTGTCGTCATCCCCATGACCCTGGTGACCGCCGATGGCGCGGGCGCCTCGGTGGGTACCGTCACCGTGACCCAGTCGGCCGACGGCCTCGTGTTCACCCCGAACCTCAAGGGCCTCCCGGCCGGCGACCATGGCTTCCACCTGCATGAGAAGCCCAGCTGCGATCCGGGCGAGAAGGATGGCAAGAAGGGTGCGGCCCTCGCCGCGGGCGGTCACTTCGACCCGCAGCACACCGGCAAGCACGAAGGCCCCGACGCCGCCGGTCATGAAGGCGATCTTCCGCGTATCACCATTGGTGCTGACGGCACCGACACCACCGCGGTCACCGCACCGCACCTGAAGAGCCTGGCCACGCTGAAAGGCCATGCGCTCATGATCCACGCCGGTGGCGACAACTACTCCGACCAGCCCGAAGCGCTGGGCGGCGGTGGTGCTCGCATTGCCTGCGGTGTGGTCAAGTAAGGGTTGCATGTCGCAAGGCGGTCTTTTCGCAGCCGAACCGCTCGTGATCGTCGATGACGACCACGGGCGGTTTGCGTATGAGCCCGGGGTCATTCCCACCGCGCTCGCTGAAGCCTGGTTCGACACGTTGCTCGCCGGGATTCCCTGGCAGGCGCAACGTCGCGAGATGTATGGCCGCGAGGTGGACGTGCCGCGGCTGGTGCAGCACTACGCGCTGGAAGATCCCGCGTTGCCTGCGGTATTGCGCGATGCCGGCCGCGAAGCGATCGCACTGACCGGCGTGACGTTTACCTCGGTTGGACTGAACCTTTATCGCGACGGCCGTGACAGCGTGGCGCCGCATAACGATCACATCGAAGAGATCGCCGAGGGCGCGCCGATTACCTTGTTGTCACTAGGGGCGACGCGCACGATGACGTTGCGCGAGCGCGAGTCGCCGAAGCGGAAGTTCGATGTGAAGCTGGAGCCGGGCAGCCTGCTGACGATGAGCTATGCCACGCAGTTTCATTGGGATCACGGGATTCCCAAGGCGCGTGGTGAGGTGGGGGCGAGGATCAGTCTGGCGTTTAGGGTGAGGCCGAAGCATCGCCGCTGAAGCGGCTCCCACAGAAGGCAGGGAGTGGCTTAGAAGAGGTCGATGCTGCCCAGGGCTACGGCGGAGCCTAGTTCGCCGCGTTCGGTTAGTGCCTCGTAGCCGTGCACGCTGTTCCGGCCGTTCTCTTTGGCGAAGTACAGCGCCTTGTCTGCGCGGTCGAGGACGATCTCGGGATAATCGTTCTCGGTGATGCGGGCGTAGCCGATGCTCACCGTGACGTGGCCGACCTGCGGGAAGGCGTACTCGGCGACGAAGTGGCGGAAACGATCCAAAGCCATGTGCGCCACGCGCTCGTCCTGCGCGGTGATGAGCATGACGAATTCCTCGCCGCCGAAGCGGAAGAGCACGTCGCTCTGGCGGAAGCTGTGACGCATCTGCTGCGCGAGCATCAGGATGACTTCGTCGCCATACACATGGCCGTAAGTGTCATTGATGCGCTTGAAGTGATCGATGTCGAGGATGGCCAGCCAGATCTGCGAGACATCCTGTTGCATCGGCAGCCGGCGCTCTTCGTCGCCCTTGGCTGCAGCGCGGGCGCGCTGGCGCTGCAGCTTGAGAAGGCGCTGCAGGCGCTGTTCGAAGCTGCGGCGGTTGTACAGCCCGGTGAGCTTGTCGCGCTCGCTCTCGTTGAGCAGGGCAATGTAATTGGCGTAGATGCGTGCATAGCCTTCGACCATGCTGCGCACGCCGTCCAGCGAATCTTCCGACTCGAGCATCAGTGCGCCGATGGCCGCATGATCGCGCTGGATCGGGATCACCAGGCGGCAGGTGCCGTCGTCGGTGACATCGCTGATGGCTTCCAGGGTTTCCATCGCGCAGACGATCGTGTCGATGGGATCGCCGTCACGCGTGGGATCCAGTGCTTCGACGACAAAGGCACCTTCGGCGTTGCGCGAGCAGACCACGATCGAATCCACCGGCAGCTGCAGGCTCTCGCCGCGCTTGCACAGCGTCACGCTGCTGACGGAAACCAGCTCGGCCAGCGACAGCACCAGGCTGTGATCGAGCGCGTCGATATCCCGGTGATGCGTGAACTCGGCCACGGAGGCGAGCAGGCGCGACTCGGGTGGTCCGCCGGCCAGCGAATGCCAGGGCGACCTCATGAGTGCACGTATCCCGTGGCGTGGTGTCCGTGATGTAAGCAGCTCGTTGGCACCGACCGATCCTCCCCCGAGTCGGGCACGCGCGATGCGTACCCTGCGTTGGTCGAAGGTAATAGCGGCGCGGCAACCGCAAACTTTAGGGGCAAATTCGGCAGGAACGTCGGAAAGTGCGAACAGGTTCCGCTTTCAGGTCTTCACGAAAGTGTTTAGATCGGTTAAAACGCCGAAATCACGTAGGCCAATGCGACAGCAGACCGGGATCGACACCTACGCGACGGCAGGAGCGCGACGCGACCCCCTCGGTCAGCGCGGCGCGGAACAGTGGCGCCATGCCGCGCAACGTCCGCTTTGCCAGACGCGCCTTACGCAGGTCGCTGTCCGTCCGCTGGAGCAGCGAGGCGGCCCAATCCGGTAGCAGCGCGGCGCCCGCATGCAGGAACAGATCACGTGACAGCCCGGCCATCGGTACCGGCAGATCGAGCTTGCCAAGCACCCCAAGGACCACGCGCGAGCGCTCGCCGAACAGCAGCGAAGGCAACACCCGGGCGATATACCTGTCCATCTCGGCCACCGAGCCGGGCACGTCACGCGCTCCCAGGGCTTCGGCGACGCGTCGCGTCTCATCCAGATAGGCATCGGCGACATGCAGCGGCACGGCCATGGGGCCATACGCGCGGTAACCGGCGAGGAAGCTCGACATCTCGCTGACATGCACCCAGGTGAGCAGGTCCGGATCGTCCGCGGAGTAGGGCAGTCCGGCTTCGTCCACGCCGCGCACCTGGCCGTGGATCATGCGCACGCGCTCGATCATCGCCTGGGCGTCGTAGGTGGGTGCGTAAGTGGTGCCGCCGACAAAGGCGGTCGTGCGGCGCAGCCGGCCGACCAGATCCTCGCGGAAGTTGGAGTGGTCCCAAACGCCCGCCAGCGCGCGCGGATGCAGCAGCTGCAGGTAGAGCGCACACAGGCCGCCGGCGAGCATGCCGCAGAAGTCCGAGTGCATGCGCCAGGTCACGCTCGAGGGACCGAACAGGCCGGGGTCGCCAGCCGGATGGTCGTAGTCGATGCCGCCCGACGGCGGCCGCGGAAAGGCGGTCAGTACCCAGCGCCGGATCGGCGCGGACGCGGGGCGCAGCAGGCGCGCGAAGGCCGTCATCGGCTCAGTCTCCCGACCACCAGCCCCGCCACTTGAAGAACCACACCGGCAGAAGCATGCTCAGGACGATGACGCCGAGCGCGAGCGGGTAGCCGTAGTGCCAGTTGAGCTCAGGCATGTCCTTGAAGTTCATGCCCCAGATGCCGGCGAGGATCACGGGCGGAATGGTCGCCACCGAGGCGACGGTCAGCACCTTCATCACATGGTTCTGGTCGGTGCTGATGAAGCCGAGCGTGGCGTCCAGCAGGAACTGCAGCTTGTTGGTCAGCTGGTCGTCGAACTCGTCCAGCGTGCGCAGGTCGTGGTCCACCACGCGCAGGCGCACTTCGACATCTTCGGAGACCCAGTCGGGCTTCTTCGCGCGGACGAACGAGACGATCCGCTGCACGCCCAGCATGGACGAGCGATTGCGCGCCTGCAGGCCTTCGAGCCGGCCGATCTCCAGCATGATGTCGCGCAGGATCGGGGTGCCCAGGCGCTCCGGGGTGAACACGCGATCGGAGAGCTTCTTCAGCTCGGCCGAGACATCTTCCATGCGTTGGGCGGCGAGGTTCACGATGGCTTCGATGAGGGTGGCCAACACGTCGGCGCTGGATTCCCAGCGATGTTCCTGGCAGCTGGCGCTGGCCAGCTTGAACGCCGGTGATTCGGCGAAGCGCAGCGTCATCAGCACGTGGTTGGTCACGACGATGCCGACCGGGCCGGGGTAGTGGCCGTTGTCGGTGTCGGCGAAATACGGGATGGATAGGTACATGGCGTCGTCGTCCGTACGGATACGGCTCGACAGGGCCAGGTTCACGATGTCGCTGCGCTCGGGTACGCGCAGGCCGGTGATCTCGGCGGCGCAACGGCGCTCTTCTTCGTTGGGATCGAAAAGGTCGATCCAGATCGGCGACTGGGGTTTGCCCATCTCGGCGGACCACGTGACGGGGCCGGTGTGGTTGCCGTGTTCGTGAACGATCAGCACGTGCGATGGTGTCCTTGGCAAGCTGGGAGCGCCGCCGACGGAGCCGGCGGCGCGGGCAGTTTACCCTTCCAGCGTCGCGTCCATCGTGATGGCCGCCTTGAGTACTTTCGAGACCGGGCAGCCTTGCTCGGCCTGTTTGGCGATCGCCTCGAAGCCGGCCTGGTCGGTGCCGGGCACCTTCGCCTTCACGGTGAGGTGGGCCTTGGTGATGGTGAAGCCGTCGCCATCCTTCTCCAGAGTGATCGTGGACTTGGTTTCGATCTTGTCGGCGGTGAGGCCGGCCGCGTTGAGCAGGCCGGACAGCGCCATGCTGAAGCAACCGGCATGGGCGGCACCCAGCAACTCTTCGGGATTGGTACCCGGGCCGTCCTCGAAACGGGACTTGAATCCGTACGGGGCTTCCTTAAGAACGCCGGTCTGGCTCGAAATGACGCCCTGGCCGTCCTTGATCCCGCCTTGCCATACCGCTGATCCCCACTTTTGCATGATGCTCTCCTCACTGGTGATGGAATGCCGGTTGGAACACGCGCATGCTGACCCGCGAACGTTACCGGCCGATGCATCCACATAATGCGAAGGGTTGGCCTGCCTTGATTGGAGAGAACGATGAGCGAAACGCAGAAACCGTTGGAAATCAGTCACGACACCGCGAACCAGCTGTTCGTGGCCAAGGTGGATGGGTACGACTGCGAGCTGGAATACCGGCTGCAGGGGAAAATAATGAGCATTACGCACACTGGCGTGCCTTCGCCGGTGGGCGGGCGGGGTATTGCGGCCCTGCTGACGAAGTTCGCCGTCGAGACGGCGGAGAAGCAGCATTGGAAGATCGATCCGGCCTGTGCGTATGCGGAGGCGTGGTTCAAGCGGAACCCGGAGTACGGCCACCTGTTGGCTTGAGATAGCCCGAACCTGAACGGACGTGCTAGTTTTCGTCCTCCCCATTCAGATTCAGGGTCATCGATGCGAACGAAGTGGATTGCCGCCGCCGTGGCGCTTGCTTGTGCGGGCGCTGCCCAGGCCGAAACCGCCGCGAAAACCGCGGACGATCCGCGCATCGCCGCCATCCTCGACTCGCTAGGCAAAGTCCGTACCGTCGAATCCGTGGCCCTTTCGCCGGATGGCAAGCACCTCGCATGGGCCGTGAAGACCAACGGCAAGCCGGTTGTCGAAGTCGCCGACGCCGATGGCCGTAACGCCCACCGCATCACGGCCTCCAAGGGCTGCAGCGAGATCTCGGTCGCCTGGGCGCCGGACTCGAAGCACCTGGCTTTTCTCTCCGACTGCGCCGGCAAGGCGCCGGGGGTGGAAGAGGGCAAGCAGAACGACATCAGCGTGGTCGATATCTCCGGCAAGGCAGCGCCGCAGCGCCTGACCCACCTCACCGGTTATATCGACGGCCTCGAGTGGCGTCCCGACGGCAAGGCCCTCGGCTTCCTCTACGTACCTAACGCCACCCGCCGCGCCAGCGCGACCGCCGCGGCGAAAGTGCAGACCGGCGAAGTCGGCGTGGAAGGCATCGAAATCCAGCAGGTGGCCATGGTCGACGCGGCCGGTGGCGCCGTCACCACGCTGACGCCGGCTGGCCTGCACGTTTACGAATTCAGCTTCTCGGCCGACAGCCACCGCCTCGCCTACGTCGCCGCCGAACCGCCGGGCGACAACAACTGGTGGCTGGCCAAGCTTTACGTGCAGCCGACGACGCCGACGGCCAAGGGCAAGCCCGTCACTGTGGTCGACACCGCCGCGCTCACCGGTCCCCTGAAGGACCTGCAGATCGCCGTGCCGCGCTTCTCACCGGACGGCTCGCGTATCGCGTTCATCGGCGGCCTGATGAGTGATCAGGGTTCCACCGGTGGTGACGTCTGGACGGTAGCGAGCACCGGCGGCGCCGCCCCGGTCGACGTCACCCCGGGCATCACCACCACGCCCGCATGGATCGCCTGGACGGGTGCCGACAGCCTGCTTGTGTCCGAGGCCGCCGCTGGCGCTTCGCGCGTGTCCCGCTACGCGCTTTCGGCCAATGGTGAAGCGTCGGCGACCACCGTGTTCGAAGTGCCGATGACCATCGGCGACGGTCGCCTGTCGATGTCCGTGTCGCTCAATTCGGATGCGAGCAAGGCTGCCTTCATTGCCAGCTCGTACGACAAGCCTTACGAAGTGCACGTCGCCGACCTCGACGGCAAGGCCTCACCGGTCGCTATCACCTCGTTCAACGCCGGCCTCAAACCGTCGTGGGGCAAGGCCGAATCCATCACCTGGACCAACGAAGGCCACGACGTGCAGGGCTGGCTGCTGTACCCGGCCAACTACAACCCGAAGAAGCACTACGGCATGATCGTCACGATCCACGGCGGTCCGGCGGCAGCCGTGACGCCGCGCTGGCCGGGTGCCGGTTACGGCGGTGCGCCGCTCTCCGCCCTGGGCTATTTCGTGTTCATGCCCAACCCGCGTGGTAGCTACGGTCAGGGCGAAGCGTTCGTCCAGGCCAACCGCAAGGACTTCGGTTACGGCGACCTGCGCGACGTCCTCGCCGGCGTCGATTCCATCGAGAAAGCCCATCCCGTCGACGATAAGCGCCTGGGCCTCACCGGCTGGAGCTACGGCGGTTTCATGACCATGTTCGCGGTCACCCAGACCCATCGCTTCAGCGCTGCGGTGGCGGGCGCCGGTATCTCGAACTGGCAGAGCTATTACGGCCAGAACCTGATCGACCAGTGGATGAAGCCGTACTTCGGTGCCTCCGTATACGACGACCCGGGCGTGTACGCGAAGAGCTCGGCGATCAACTTCATCAAGGAAGTGAAAACGCCGACGCTGATCGTGGTCGGCGAGCGCGACGCCGAAACGCCGGCGCCACAGTCGTTCGAGTTCTGGCACGCGCTGCGCGCCCAGAACGTACCGACATCGCTCGTCGTCTACGCGGGTGAAGGGCATGGTTTCGCGCGGGATGCCAGCCGGCGCGACGTGCTCGCCCGGGCCCTGGCCTGGTTCGATCGCTACCTCCCGCCGAGCGGCAAATAGACAAACCCGAACGATGGTTGACTGAACGGCCATCGTGCATTGCGTTTTTCCACCGACCCATCATCATTCGGGCTGGTTTCGACTCTAAAGTCGGGGGCGGTGGTGGCCGATACTCCCAAGGGAAGCGTCTTGTGCAGGGCCGGAGCGTGGCGTGCTGACAAAATTTAGCGACGCCGGCCTCAACGTGGCGATGGCGAAATGCGCTCGCTGGTCTCTCATCGGACCGGGCGAGGGCGAGCGCTGCTCGGGTTTCAGCACCGTCGGCGCTGGCCTGGGCTGGCTGGTTGCGCTCATCGTGGTCAGTGCGCTGGCCGGCCTGGTCATCGGCTGGCTGTACACCCAGCGCCGGCGCCTGCATGCCCGCCTGAAGGATCCCAAGGAGCAGGCGCGCCGCGCGCTCGCTTTCCACGCCTACCACGACACCCTCACCGGGCTGCCCAACCGCGCCTACCTGATGCAGGAGCTGGAGCAGGCGCTGTCCGTGGAGGAAACCCCGACGCTGGCGGTGCTCTTCATCGACCTCGACGGCTTCAAGTCGATCAACGACACGCTCGGCCACGAGGCGGGCGATGCTTTCCTGCGTGCCGTGGCTACCTCGTTGCGCAGCAGCGTGCGCGAACGCGACGTGGTGTCGCGCTTCGGTGGCGACGAGTTCGTGGTGGTCGTGCAGGCCTACGGTGGTCTCGAGAACCTCGTCCGCGTCTGCCGCAAGGTGCTCGACCTGGTGTCGCAGCCGGTGAACGTCGCCGGCCAGTTCGTTGCCGTAAGCCCGAGCATCGGTATCGCCGTGGCGCCGCGCGACGGCGACGTAGCCGAGACTCTGATCCGCAACGCCGACGCCGCGATGTACGCGGTCAAGGAAACCGGCAAGGCCGACTTCCGTTTCTACGAAGAAGGCATGCTCGAGCAGGCGCGCGAGCGGCTCGCCCTCACGGTGGAACTGCGCGAGGCACTGCAGCGCGGTGAGCTCGACGTGGAATACCAGCCCAAGCGCAATCTGAGCGACGGTACACTGGCAGGCGTCGAAGCATTGGCGCGTTGGCATCATCCGACGCGCGGAGACGTACCACCGGCGATCTTCGTCGCGATTGCCGAGCGCTCCGGCCTGATTCACGCACTGGGTGAATTCGTGCTGCGTTCCGTGCTCACCCAGGTCAAGCTGTGGGACACCGCCGGTACCGACGTCGCCTACGTCGCCATCAACCTTTCCATGCACGAACTCAGCCGACCGGCTTTCGTCGATACGCTGGCCCGCACGGTGCGCTCCTATGGCGTGAATCCCATGCGGATCCGTTTCGAGCTCACCGAGTCCACGGCTATGCGCGAGCCGGAAGAAACCCTGCGCCAGCTGGTCAAGCTGCGCTCGCACGGGTTCGACCTGCTGATCGACGACTTCGGTGCGGGGTACTGGAACCTTGGCCATCTGCGCGAATTGCCGGTCGGCACGATCAAGATCGACCAGTCCTTCGTGCGCGGCAGCGACTCCAACCTGGTGGATCGCGAGATCACCGAGGCCATCGTCGGCCTGGCCAAGAAACTCAACATGCGCACCATCGCCGAAGGCGTTGAGACCGAAGCCCAGGCCGACTGGCTGCGCGAGCTCGGTTGCGACGTGGGGCAGGGCTTCTTCTTCGCGCGGCCCATGACCCCCGCCGCCTTCAGCCGCTATCTCGATCCGACGCTGGTCTATGCAGGCTGACGTGCGGCCGCGTAGACAGCGTTTCCCGCGCTGGCGCGCCGGTGTCCTTGTGGGAGCCGCCTCAGCCGCGATAGCCCTTGTAGGAGCCGCTTCAGCGGCGACAGCCCCTGTGGGAGCCGCTTCAGCGGCGATAGCCAGTCCGCCGCAAGCCCCATCGCCGGCACAGCCGGCTCCCACACAAAGCGCATCGCCGGCACAGCCGGCTCCCACTCAGAGCACCACGGTTGCCGTCGACCCTTGGGCTGTCTACGAGACTGCCTGGTTCGACACGGTCGGCGTTGCCGACGGTCTCCCCCATTCGACAACGACCTCCATCGTGCAGGACACCCGCGGCGTCATCTGGATCGGCACGTTCGGCGGCCTCGCACGCTACGACGGCTACCGCATGCAGGTGTTCGGCCAGGAGCCCGACTCCTACGCCGGTGCCGTGCTACCCGATGCCTACGTGCGCGATCTCATGCCGCTGGCCGACGGCGGCTTGCTGATCGGCACCAATGCCGGTGGCCTGGTGCGTTTCGACCCGGTGACGACGCGCTTCCACGTTTATCCCGTCGGTCCGGGTGGTACCTCGAACGGCAAGATCTTCGCGATCTCGCGGGCCCGCGAGCGCAATGTGTTCTGGATCGCCACCGAAAGCGGCATCGATCGCGTCGATGTCGGCTCGGGCAGGATCACCCACGAATCCGGCCAGCCCGGCGACGCGAAAGACATGCTCGCGCGCACCTTCGTGGTCACCGAAGACAAGGCGGGAAACGTCTGGGCAGGCGCGGATAACGGCCTGTTCGTGCGCCATCCGGGCGGCCATTTCCAGCGCGTGACGTCGGAGGAACCGGCGGTCGACGAGATCCTGCACGACCAGGTCTGGGCGCTCTTCCAGGACAGTGAGTCGCGGTTGTGGGTCGGCACAGGGCAGTCCGGGGCGGTCTACGTCGACCCGCAGGGACACGCACAACTGGTGCCCGGCTTCTCCGGCAAGAACGGCATGGCGCGCCGACGCACGGTGCGCGCCTTCCATGAGACGCCACAGCACGTGCTCTGGGCCGCGACGGATGGTGCCGGCGTTGTCACCTACGACTTTAATACGCACCAGCTGCGCATCCTGAGTCACGACGCGGCCATGCCGTCCTCGTTGCCGGGCGACATCACGCGCGACATCTTCCAGGACAGCACCGGCAACATCTGGGTCGCCACCGAGCTCGGCGCGGCGCATTACGACCCGAACGGTCGCAAGGTGTTTTCCGTGCTGCCTTCACCGCTGCAGTCGCATACGTTGTCCAACGCGAACGTGCACTCGGTCTTCGTCGACCCGCGTGGGCGCGTGTGGCTGGGCCTCGGCATGGGCCGTATCGACGTGCTCGACCTGGGCAAGGGCACGATGCGTCACCTGCAACTCGGTGGCGAGCAGGCCGAGCGTGACGTCCAGGCGTTCGTCGTCGCACCGGACGGCTCCATCTGGGCAGGCGCGCAGGGCATCTCGCGCATCGATCCGGACACCTTCGCCCTGCACAGCTCGATGATCCCCAGCCTCGACGGCCGGTTGATCCTGTCGATGCAGCGCAACGGCAACGAGATACTGATCGGCGGTTATGACGGTCTTTTCCAGTACGACACGGTGACCGGCAAGCTCATCCAGATGCGCCACGACGCGCGGGATCCCGCCAGCATCGTCGGCGACCAGGTGCGTCACATCGTGCGCATGCCCGATGCCTGGTGGTTCGCCACCATCAGCGGCATCAGCATCGGTTACGACGGCCAGCCCGGTTTCGTGAACCTGCGGCATGACCCCGCCGACCCGACCAGCCTGCCGCAGGACTACACCGGCTCGATGGTCTTCGATTCCCACCATCGGCTCTGGCTGGGCACGTTCGGCGGCATCGCTTACCTTGATACGTTCAAGCCCCACGGGCCGTTCCGCTTCGGCCTGATCGGCGCGCGCGAGGGCCTGGTCAATACCAAGATCAACGCACTGCTGGTCGACCACGACGACCGCATCTGGGCGTCGATGGCCAACGGCGTCGCCATGGTCGACACGGCCAGCCATCGCGTGATGGACCTGGGCATTCGCGATGGCCTGCGCATTCCCAGCTATATCCACCGCGCGGCGGCGGAAGCGCCGGGTGGCGAGCTGATGTTCGGCGGGCTGGGTGGACTTACCGTGATTCGCCCGTACTGGGTGGCACCGCAGCTCATGCCGCCGCGCATGGCCGTCACGCACGTGAGCATCAACGACCGCTCGCTGCCGCTGGCCGATGTGCCGGAGGATGGCGGACGCCTCACCATCGGTGCCGACGGCCGTAACCTGCGCGTGGACTTCGCGCTGCTCGACTACCGCGCGCCGATGGAAACCCATTACGCCTACCGCATGGACGACGCGGACACAGGCTGGAACGAAGTGGCGCGCGGTATTCCGCCCAGTGCGATCTACACCAACCTCGCCAGCGGCACCTACACCCTGCGCCTGCGCGCGACGATGCGCGGCCTCGATGCGCGCACGGTGGAAACCTCCGTGCGCGTGGACGTGACGCCGCGTTGGTATGAGAGTCCCTGGACCCTGCTGGCGGCGGTAGCGCTGGCCGTGGCTGCGTTCTTCGGGCTGGTCTCGCTGCGTACGATGTACCTGCGCCGGCGCGCCGAACTGCTACAAGCCCAGGTCGATGCGCGGACGCGCGACCTCAAGGCCGCCAACGAACGACTCGACCATCTTGCCGGCACCGACGAACTCACCGGCTCGCTCAACCGCCGCCGCTTCCTCGAGCAGGCCGAGCGCGTGCGTCAGGGCGCCGCCAACGATGGCATCCCCTTCAGCCTGGTACTGCTGGACATCGACGACTTCAAGTCGGTTAACGACACCTTCGGCCATCTGGCCGGCGATACGGTGATCCGCGAGACCATGCGGGTGATTTCGTCGATGTGCCGGGCGGACGATCTGGCGGGGCGTTTCGGTGGCGAGGAGTTCATCCTCTGCCTGCCCGGCGCACTGGCCGAGCATGCCCTGGATATCACCGAGCGCGTGCGCCATGCCCTGGCGGCGCTGGTGATCGTGCATGGGGATTATCGGATTCGCATCACGGTGAGCGCAGGCGTCGCCATGTGGCGTTCGCCGGAGTCGCTGAATTCACTGCTGGGTCGCGCGGATGAAGCGCTGTACGAGGCGAAGAACGACGGGCGCAATCGCAGTCGTATTGCTGGGTTGTAGCGGCCTTACTGTGGGAGCCCGCTCTGCGTCGGAGCCCGCTCTGTGTGGGAGCCGCTTCAGCGGCGATGCCTTTGACAGGCTGGAGCATCGCCGCTGAAGCGGCTCCCACACAGAGCGAGCTTTCAGTCGCGGAAATTATCGAACTGCAGCGGCAGTTCCACATCCGCCTTGCGCAGCAATGCCATCGCCGTCTGCAGGTCGTCGCGCTTCTTGCCGGTGACGCGGACCTTGTCGCCGTTGATCTGCGCTTCGACCTTCAGCTTGGCTTCCTTCATCGTCGCGATGAGCTTCTTCGCGACCGGCTGCTCGATACCCTGCTTGATGGTGATCTTCTGCCGGGCCTGGGCGAGGTTGGTTTCCACCTTGCCCAGATCCATGGCGCGCACGTCGATGTGGCGCGCGGCGAGGCATTCGCGAAGGATCGGCATCAGCTGCTCGAGCTGGAATTCGTTGTCCGCCTTCAGCGTGACGGTGCTGTCGTCCAGTTCCATGCCGGCCGAGGTGCCCTTCAGGTCGAAGCGGCTCGTTACCTTGCGGTTGGCCTGGTCGATGGCGTTGGTCAGTTCGTGCTTGTCGACTTCCGAAACGATGTCGAAGGAGGGCATGGCGGGGATCCCGGTGGTCGTGGCGAGGTCACCAAGTTTACGCGAGGGCGGTACCATGTGTGTTTGCACGGCGGAAAACCCAGCATGGAATACGACGTCCTCGTCATCGGGGCGGGTGCGGCGGGCCTGATGACGGCCATCGTCGCGGGTGGCCGCGGCAAGCGCGTGCTGGTGGTGGACCACGCCAACCGGGCAGGGAAGAAGATCCTGATGTCCGGTGGCGGGCGCTGTAATTTCACCCATACGGCCACCACGCCGGCCAATTTCCTCTCGGCGAACCCCCACTTCTGCAAGTCCGCGCTGGCGCGTTATACGCCGTGGGACTTCATCGCCATGGTCGACAAACACGGTATCGCCTGGCACGAGAAGTCGCCCGGGCAGCTGTTCTGCGACGATTCCTCCAAGCAGATCGTGCGCATGCTGCTCGATGAATGTGCTGCGGCAGGCGTGCGCGTGGAGATCAACTGCGCTGTCTCACGCCTCCGGGCCACGGACACCGGTTTCGGCTGTGACACGCTGCTGGGGCATGTTCGTGCCACGTCGGTGGTCGTCGCCACCGGCGGGCTTTCGATTCCCAGCCTCGGTGCCACCGGTTTCGGCTACGAACTGGCGAAGCAGTTCGGTCACGCCGTGCTGCCGCTGCGTGCGGGCCTCGTGCCGCTGACGCTGAGCGGCAAGCACCAGGAGCGCTTTGAAGGCCTGGCGGGCGTGGCCTTGCCGGTGGAAGCTGCCGCGAACGACGCAAGTTTTCGCGACGCACTGCTGTTCACTCATCGCGGCCTGAGCGGCCCGGCGATCCTGCAGATCTCCTCGTACTGGGAACCGGGCACGGACCTGCGCGTGGACCTGTTGCCCGGTGTCGACGCCGCGGAGGCCCTGCTCGAAGCCCGCGCCGAACGTCCCCTGGCCGAGCTGAAAACCGTGCTTGCTGGCCTTCTGCCGCGCCGCCTGGCGGAGCGCCTCTGCGAAATATGGCTGCCGAACCGGCCGATGCGCCAGTACCGTGACGCGGAGTTCAAGGACATCGGCGCACAATTGGCCAGTTGGCCCGTGGTGGCCAGCGGTACCGAGGGCTATCGCACGGCCGAGGTCACGCTCGGCGGCGTCGATACCGACGAGGTGTCGTCGTCCACCATGATGTCCAAACGCCAGCCCGGCCTGTACTTCGTCGGCGAAGTGCTCGATGTCACAGGGCATCTGGGTGGCTACAACTTCCAATGGGCCTGGGCCTCCGGCAACGCCGCCGGCCTGGCCGTCTGACTCGGAGCAACGCATGCGTATCGGTTTTATCGGACTGGGCAACATGGGCACCGGCATGGCCGGCAACCTGATCAAGGGCGGCCACGAGCTGACGGTTTGGAACCGCTCGGCAGACGCGGCGAAACCGCTGGCGGAGCAGGGCGCGAAGGTCGCGGCCAGGCCGGTCGACGCCGCCTCCGGTGTCGAGGTGCTGCACAGCATGCTGGCCAACGACGCCGCCGTGCGCGAGGTCATCCTCGACAGCGGCGTGCTCGACGCGCTACCCAAGGGTGCCGTGCACGTGAACCACGCGACGATCTCGGTCGCGCTGGCGCAGGAACTCATCGAGGCGCACGAGAAGCGCGGTCTCGGCTATGTCGCGGCGCCTGTCTTCGGTCGTCCCGAAGTGGCGGCTGCAGGCAACCTCAACGTCGTCGCTTCCGGCAAGCCGGACGCCATCGCCAAAGTACAGCCGCTGCTCGAACTGATCGGCCAGAAAGTCTGGCCGATGGGCGATGACCCGATTCGCGCAACGATCCTCAAGATCGGCGGTAACTTCCTGATCGGCGCCGCTATCGAGAGCATGGCCGAGGCCACCACGCTGACGCGCGCCCATGGCGTCTCGGCGAAGGATTTCCTCGACGTCATGTCGAACTCGCTGTTCGCCTCACCGATCTACAAGATCTACGGGGGGATGATCGCCGAGCAGACCTATACGCCGGCTGCTTTCAAGCTGAGCCTTGGCTTCAAGGACATCGGCCTGGCCCGCGCCGCAGCGGACGCCAAGCGCGTGCCCATGCCCTTCGCCAGCGTGCTCCACGACGCGCTGCTGGAGTCGCTGGCGGCCGGTGACGGGGATCTGGATTTTTCGGGCCTGGCCCGCGTGGCGGCTGCCCGGGCGCGCCTGAAGGATTGAAACGAGGCCGGATTTCGGCAAGCCTTCACAATCAATACCCCCGCGGGTCCGCAACAATGGGACCCGCACGTTGTTGTGCAGCTGAGGATGGACATCATGACGGTAAGCTGGAAGACGGTATACGAGGGCATGCACGAAGGCCGTGCGATCACCATCAAGGAATCGAACGACAGCACGTTCAAGCTCGCCACCAAGCAGATCTTCCATGACGAGGGCATCGCCTACCAGGAAGGCAGCCGCTATGTGCATGTGTCGCCGGCCAGCGTGGGCGAAGAAGTGGAAGTCGAGGCGAACTCGCGCGATTCGCTCGAGGAAGCCCTGAAGGAACTGCATTTTTCGTCGGACACGATCTCGGCGGTCACCGCCAAGTTGTCCTGACGACCCGGTCAGCGTTTCTGCCATGATGGGGGCTCGTTCCCCCATCCCGGTGAGTACCGTCCATGGCAGAAACGATGTCCCCGACGATGGAACGTACCGTTCCTCGCGTCCTGATGTGCCCGCCCACCTTTTTTGAAGTCAGCTACGTCATCAATCCATGGATGACGGACCACGTGCACGACACCACGGCCGAGCGCTCCCGCCGGCAGTGGGATGCGCTCCGCGAAACGGTTTCGCGCCACGCGGATGTCGCGCTGGAAGAAGCCACGCCCGGCCAGCCGGACATGACCTTCGCCGCCAACGCTGGCCTGGTCTTCGGCAACGCCTTCGTCCCCAGTCGCTTCCGCTACACCGAGCGGCAGGGCGAGGAAGCTCCTAATCGCGCCTGGTTCAGCCGCCACGGCTTCGACATCGTGGATCTCCCCGAAGACGTCTTCTTCGAAGGCGCCGGTGACGGCCTGTTCGATCGCGGCATCTCGCGCCGCCTGTGGATGGGCTACGGCCACCGCTCCGACCAGACCGCCGCAGCCGCGCTGGCCCGGTTGCTGGATGTGGAAGTACTGGCACTGAAGCTTGCCGATCCGCGCTTTTACCATCTGGACACGTGCTTCTGTCCGCTGGCGGATGGCTACACGCTGTATTTCCCGGCGGCGTTCGACGCGCCGTCCCTGGCACTGATCGAGAAGCACGTCCCGCCGAGCCACCGCATCGCGGTCCACGAGCACGATGCGCTCGACTTCGCCTGCAATGCGGTGAATTTAGGCAAGGTAGTGATCCTCAACCGCGCAAGCCCCGATCTCCGTTCCCGCCTCGAGGGCGCCGGCTTCATGTTGGCCGAGGTCGCCCTCGACGAGTTCATGAAATCCGGCGGCGCCGCAAAGTGCCTGACGCTGCGCCTCGACGAGGCAGTAGGCGCTTAAGCGGATGGCTCGCTGCGCGAGCCCATGCTCTCATTGTGGGAGCCGCTTCAGCGGCGAACGCCTCGACGTTGCTATCGCGAATGAGGAATTGAGTCGCATCGTGCAGGCGGTTCAACCGCTGGCCTGACGAATGCAATGCATTTTTCGCAAACGCGACACCCTGAGGATTCGCCGATGAATCGGCTCCTACGACAGCGTGTTGCGGCACACTTATTAAGTGTGACGACGAAGCCGCTTTGCGCTCTTGCGACACGCAACGTCAACGTCCGGTGTCGCGGTCGGGTTGGCCCTTGGGGCCGCCTAAGCTGAGGGCCGCCCAGTCCACATGGAATGCGAAAGAGGAGCTACGGCCCGTCACGAAGTGCCGCGCCGCGGCCCCAAGGGCCAACCCGACCGCGACCCTCGCGACTCAGGTCGCCGAGCGACGCTTTGCCAGCCATGTATCGAGCGCGTTGGCGAAGTTCTGCCGGTCGCGGGGGTGCATGGTGGTGGGGCCGCCCGTGTTTACGCCGGAGCCACGAAGTTCTTCCATGAAATTCCGCATGGACAGGCGCTGCGCGATCGTCTCCTTGGTGTACATCTCGCCGCGCGGGTGCAGGGCCAGGGCGCCTTTCTCGATCGCGAAGGCGGCCAGCGGGATGTCCTGGGTGACGACGAGGTCGCCCGGTTCGACGCGGCGGACGATCTCGTCATCCGCCACGTCGAAACCACCGGGTACCTGGATCGAGCGGATGAAACGTGAGGCTGGGGTGCGGATCCAGGCGTTGGCGACGAGGGTGACGTTGACCTGTTCGCGCTCGGCGGCGCGGAACAGGATGTCCTTGATGACGTTGGGACAGGCGTCGGCGTCGACCCAGATCTGCATGCTCAGGCGTCCGTCCAGTCCACGTGGCCGTCGACGATGGTGTTGGTGCAACCGCCGACCCACACGGCTTCGCCATCGATGCGGATGATGATCCGTGCATCGTGGCCGACTTCGCGGCCCTGGCTCACGACGTAGCCCTTGGTCAGCGTGCCGCTGGTGTCGCGGGCGGCGACATAGGCGGCGATCAGGCCGTTGGCGGCGCCTGAGGCGGGGTCTTCCACGATGCCGACACCGGCCGGGAAGGCGCGTACGGCCAGGCCTTCGGCCGAGCGCGCGAACACGCACAGGCCGAGAGTATCGGTGGCAAGCGCAAGCGCACGGATCGCGGCATGATCGGGACGCCAGCCACGCAGCGCGCTTTCCTCGGCGAACTCGGCGACCCACCAGCGGCGGCCACCTTCCACGCAGGCCGGAGCCAGCGCGCCGAGCTTGACGCCATAGAGCACGGCGGACAGCGTCTCACCGGCGCACGAGGCGTCGCCGACAATGCGCGCCTTGGGCGACTGCACAAACAGCTCGCGCTCCTTGCCGGACTTCTCCACGCGGATGGGAAGCACGCCGGCGCCGCATTCCTGCCAGATGATGCCGGCGGCATCCGGGGTGACCAGGCCGGCGTCGAGCGCGGCGTGCGCGCTGCCGATGGTCGGGTGGCCGGCGAACGGAATTTCCTTGGTGGGCGTGAAGATACGTGCCCGGTAGTCGGCGCCTTCGGCGCGGGCGGGCATCAGGAACGTGGTTTCGACCAGGTTGGTCCAATGAGCGAAGCGCTGCATGCGTTCGTCGGACCAGCCCTCGGCGTCGATCACGACACCCAGGGGATTACCGCCGCCGTGACGGGCGGCGAAGACGTCGAGCTGCTTGTAACGGATGGGGGACATCGGTCGAGCCGGGAGCGGGGGAGGTCGGTCATGATAGCCGTCCATCGCCTGTCCGGCATGGCCCGGGGGTTCGACATCGGCGCGCGTTACCGCCAAGATGCGCGCTGGCCCGGTCCTAAAGGACGCAGTTTCGTCGCATGATCACACTGCTTATCATCCTCGTGACCTGTGTGGTCTCGATCGTCGCGTTCCGCAACCATCGCCTGATGGACGACCTGATTCTCTGGCCTCCCGCGCTCTCGCGCCGCCGTGAGTACTACCGGCTGGTGAGCTACGGCGTCGTCCACGCGGATTGGTCGCACCTGATCTTCAACATGTTCACGCTGTACTTCTTCGGCCGGAGCATGGAAGGCATCTTCACCCAGGCCATGGGCCCACTGGGGTTCGTCACGTTCTATATCGGTGCGCTGATCTTCTCGATCCTGCCGACCTACCTGAAGAACCGTAACAACCCGTCCTACCGGAGCCTGGGTGCATCCGGCGCGGTCTCGGCGATCCTCTTCGCGTACGTGTTGATCAGCCCATGGTCCAGCATCTTCGTCTACTTCATCAGGCTGCCGGCGATCGTCTACGCCGTGCTTTTCGTCGCGTATTCGATCTACATGGACAAGCGCGGCGGCGACAACGTGAATCACAGCGCCCACCTGTGGGGTGCCGTCTACGGCGTGATCTTCACCATCGCGCTCGAGCCTTCGCTGCTGCCCCGGTTCATCGCGTTGCTGTCACAACCGAGCTTTTCCTGACCGCGAACCTGAACTTTTACGAACCAGTTATGTGACTTCGGACGACAGCTGATACATCATGCGTTTGTCCGGATCGAGTGCCACCCTTTTCGAAGTCGTCCGGCATGCACGCGGGTCTTCCCCGGTGGGGCAGTTCGCGTCGGCTACTAACGTAGGAGGAGTGAACGCATGGCTACTACCCGCAAGTCCACCGCGAAGAAATCAGCGGCCCGTAAATCGGCCTCGAAAAAGAGCGCCGTAAAGAAGACCGTCGCGAAGAAGGCGGGCGTTCGCGCTGCTGCCAAGAAGACAGCGCGCAAGGCAGCTGCCCGTCCGGCAGCGGCGAAGAAAGCCGTCAAGAAGACAGCGGTCAAGAAGTCGGCGGTGAAAAAGTCGGCTGTAAAGAAGTCGGCAGTTAAGAAGACGGCGGTCAAAAAGGCAGCCGGTAAGAAGACAGCGGTGAAAAAGGCGTCTGGCAAGAAGACTGCCGTCCGGAAAGCCGCTGTCAAGAAGGCCGTAACGAAGACATCGGCTCGCAAGGCCGCTGTGAAGAAGTCGCCGGCACGTAAGGTAGCGGCCAAGAAAGCAGCACCGCGCAAAGCCGCGTCGAAGAAGGCCAGCACCAAGGCCTCCGCACGCAAGACACCAGCCCGGAAGACCGCGGCCACAAAGGCTCCGGTCCGCAAGACCGCCGCCAGCAAGGTTGTCGCGAAGAAAGCCCCCGCGAAGGCACCTGCGCGCAAGGTTGCCGCCACTAAGGCGCCGGCACGCAAGGTCGCCACCCCGGCGAAAAAGGTTGCAACTGCACCTTCGTCGAAGTCCGCTCCGACCACGCGCCGTGCGAGTGCGCATACCATCGAGCAGAAGCCCGTATCGCGTGTGCCAGCCACCAGCACCCCGCGTAAGCCGCCGTTGAGCGTGCCGCCGGCCGCGTCATCCGCACCGGCATCGAAGCCCGCACCGGCATCGAAGCCCGAAGCGAAGGCAACGCCTGCGCCAAAGCCGCGTCCGAAGCCGGTCGCGAAGCCTGCCGCCCCGGCAAGCAACGACGAGCCCGTGCAGCACATCAGCCAGGAAGAAGCCGTCGCGCACATCCAGGCGCTGCTCGAAGCCAAGCGTGAGCGCGATCGTCAGCCGCCCTCGTGGCCGACGGGCGAGAACAGCAATGGCGTACCGGCGTCGCAGCCGGGCACCGAGGGAGATCCGCCGTCGCCCTCACAGGCCTCGCCGGAAGCAAACTACGCCAACGAGGCGCACCAGCGTGGCGATCAGCAGAAGAGCAAGGGCTGATTCTCGACGCGGTTGACCGCGTAGACTGAACGAAGAGGAAGGGTCGCTTTCGCGACCCTTTCTTTTTTAGCGGGCGTTCAATCGCACGGGCGCAGTGTCAATGTCGTCCACCGCCGTTCTTCTCAACAGAGAATCCTTATGCGTCGTGCGTATTCATTGCTTCTGGCTGCCGCGGCCATCCTGCCGCTTGCTGGTTGTTACTACGACCCTGGCTACGTTCGTAGCAGCTCCGGGGGCGGCGACGCGTATTACGGCACCGAAACGACGACCGTCGTCCAGCCGGGTGGTGGTTACTACGACCCGGGTTTCGGCTATGGCTACGGCTTCGGTCCGGGGTATTACGGTGGGTATAACGACATCGTCCTTGGCTCGGCCTGGTATGGCGGGCGTGGTTATAACCGTGGTTACTACCGTGACCGTGGCGGGTACGACCATCGGCCGCCTCCGGGCGGTTGGCACGGACGTCCCGGCGACGGCGACCATCGCCCGCCGGGCGGCTGGCAAGGTGGGCGTCCACCGCACCCGGGTGGCTGGCAGGGCAACCGCCCGCCGCCGCCAGGCGGATGGCATGGTGGCGGTCGTCCGAATCCGCCGCCGGGTGGATGGCATGGTGGCGGACGTCCGTCGCAGGGAGGCTCGTCGAATGTACGTTCGTCGCCTCGTGGAAACTTCAACCGGGGTTCGGGCGGGCGTGACGGCGGGCACTAACTCGCGGTGACGACCCACAGCGTTTGACGGGCATGGACGCGCGCTGCCGCATTTAGTCTGGAGTGCCGTTTGCCGCGGTCTCCGTCATGCTGGGTCGTGCTCCTCCTTTAACGCTTGTGTGGATGGCTGTGGCCGGCCTGCTCGGGTGCACAGCCATACAGGCGTGTGCCCGGCTGCCGCCGTGGCCCTGGTCGATGACGGGCGTCGTTGTCGCGCTGGCGTGCATCGCCGCCGCGCCCTGGCGTCCCGCGCGACTCCTCGCCGTGTTCGTCCTGTTCGCCGCGTGGGCTGCCTTGCAAGGCGCCCTCGGCATGGCCGCACGCCTGCCGGTGGAAAACGAGGGGCAGGATGTCGTCGTCACGGGACGTATCGTGGATCTGCCGCGTGCCCGTGGCGGCGACACGTCGTTCGTCATGGCGCCCGACAGCGTGGGTGGTGCTCCGCCTGCGTCACGAGGAAAGTTTCGTCTTACGTGGTATCGCACGCGGGTCTCGCCTGCGTCGTGCGAGCGTTGGCGGCTGACGGTTCGCCTTCGTCGCCCGCGCGGCAGCGTCAATCCCGGCGGCGGCGACGCCGAACGTACGGCGCTTCAGCGCGGCATCGTCGCCACGGGCTATGTGCGCGCTGCCGAGGAAAACGAGCGCATTCGCCAGGGCGTGTGCGTGGATGGGTGGCGCGATGCCATCGCACGCGCGCTGGACACGCACCTGGGCGCGGAAAACGCCCGCGTCCTCAAAGCCCTCGCTATAGGCGATACGCGCGGCCTCGATGCCTCGGACTGGGATGTCGCGCGTGCCACGGGTGTGTCGCACCTGATCGCCATCTCAGGATTTCATGTGGGTGTCGCCGCGGGCGGCGGCGTGCTGGCGGTGCGGTTGCTGTACGCGTGGTGGCCCTTGCTCGGCCTGCGCCTGCCACGACCTTTGGCGCAGGCGATGCTGGGCCTGGTGGTCGCCGGCGGTTACGGCACGCTCGCGGGCCTTGGCCTTCCCACGGTGCGGACGTTGCTGATGATCGGTGTCGTCGTGCTGGGAGGGTTGTCGCGACGGCGTGCAGGTGGACTGTCGTTGTTGGCGTTCGCGATGCTCACCGTACTCGTCTTCGATCCCCTCTCGGTGCTCTCGGCGGGCTTCTGGTTGTCGTTCGCCGGTGTCGGTTTTCTGATCTGTTGCGTGGCACCGCGTTCGCGCGGACTCCTCGGCTGGGCGGGCGAGTTGCTCAGGGCGCAGGCTGCCATGAGTGTCGCGTTGCTGCCCCTTTCCCTGTACCTGTTCGGTAGCACGTCACTGATGGGCTTCGTGGCTAACCTGGTCGCCGCGCCACTGGTGAGCTTCGTGGTTGTCCCGCTGACGTTGATGGGGTGCGTGCTCCTGCCACTGCCCTTGTTGGCGGCGCCTGTACTTATCGCCTCGGCGTGGATCATCGGCTGGCTTTGGCGACTCCTCAGCGAGCTGGCCAAGGTGCCGGGGGCCCAGCTGAGCGTGGCCGACAGTAGTGTCTTTTCCGTAGCCCTCGCGACCATGGGAGCGCTGTGGCTGTTCATGCCGCGCGGCGTTCCGCTGCGTGCCTACGGCGCGCTGCTGTTCCTGCCACTGCTGCTGCCGACACGGGATATGCCAAAGGCGGGAGCCTTTCGCGCCTGGGTGCTGGACGTGGGGCAAGGGCTTGCCGTGGTTATCCATACGCGTCACCACACGCTGGTCTACGACACGGGGCCTGCCTATGGTGCCGGACGCGATGCAGGCGCTGGCATTGTGCTGCCGTCGATCACGGCGTTGGGTATCGGGCCCGTCGACACGCTCGTGGTCAGCCATGGTGACAATGACCATGCTGGTGGGGCGGCGGCTGTCGTTGCCCGTTATCCCGACGCACGAAGGTTATCCGGTGAGCCGGAACGCCTGGGGTTCCCTGCAGACGACTGCACGTCGGAGTCCGACTGGTCATGGGATGGCGTCAGGTTCAGGTTCCTCGACGTGCCCCGCGAAAAACAGGGAAAGACAGCGAGCAACGATCGCTCATGCGTGCTCTCGGTCGAGGGAGAGGGCGGCCGCTTCCTGCTGACGGGGGACATAAGCGCCAAGGCCGAGCGACGCATGGTTCGCGAAGCGCTCTGGTCCGAATTACCGACCGTGACGACCGTCGCGCATCACGGCAGCAAGCATTCTTCGGACGTGCTGTGGCTTCGGGCCGTGCAGCCGGATCTGGCGATCGTGTCGGCGGGGTGGCGTAACCGCTTTGGGCACCCGCATGCGTCGGTGCTTGTAAGGCTTGAGGACGCCGGTTCAGCGGTGCTCAACACGGCAGCGAGCGGCGCCATCGCGGTCGACCTTTCTCGTGACGCCGTGCCGCGTGTTGCCAGGGAATGGCGGCGACCGGCTGATCGTTACTGGCGGGAGTAGGTTTCAGTGGACAGGTCATCGTCCTCATTTTCCCTCAAGGCTTCCGAGATAACAGCTGCGTGAGGCTCAGGTCTTCACGGTTACGGTAGACGACATCTTTTATTCGCCAGCCTGCAGCAGTCCGAGTAGTGACGTACTCGAGGTCGAACTTCTGATTGTCAGAGGGGGAGGCGAACGAAACGCTGACGCGCTCCGGGCTGAGCGCGACGATTCGGAGGTCTGCGACAGACGGGTCCTGCGAAGCGAACAGCAGATCCAAATCCAGGTTGCATTCATCTCCTTGGTGTTCGGCCACACAGGCGGCATCCCTGGCTATCAGGCCCGCGAGCTTGGCGTCGAAGTATTTTTGCAGGACCTGCCTCGGTTCTTCAGCGAGGGTGGGGCCAAAGAGCTCATCGGACACGTCTGACGACGCCATGGCCTCCCATGCAAAGTCCTTATAGAGGGTTGCGACGATCTGCCTGCCCCCATCATGGGCAGCGTGTTCGGCGCTGGAAACCCAGTCCGAAAAACACAGGCAGGCTGTCACGAGAAGTGTTTTCAGGCCAAGCGTGTTTCGTGGCTTCATCGTGTTGCCTCGGCACTCAGATTCATAGCGGGAAGGACCGTTCTTATCGAGGTTCGGGACGGCGCCACTAGCGCGAATCCATCGCCATCAAAGATAGGAACCACAGCAACGACAGGGTGGACGAGCGCTTCGCCATCATCGAAAAGCCACGCCACGGAGTAGCAGCCAATCATGCTCGCCATAGCGCGTCGAATGATCTCTGGGTCGAAGCTCGTGTCTCTGAACTTCACATACACGCCGTCGTTGAACGTAACGACATTCCCGCCGAAGGTGCCCTGCAAAGAATCAGCCTCGCTCGGGATGGCATAAGCGTGCGGAACGAGGAACGTCAGGCGGTCGTTTTCCGAGATCGCCGTGCTGATGTTCGTGGCGAGGGCTCGGCCGACATCCATTGCTCCGACGATCAAGGTGCCTCGGCCACCCAAGGAAGGCACGGTAGGGGAGTCGGGTATTGCTTGGGAAATGTCTTCGTCGACGGAATGGGATATTGATTCATGGACCAGAAGCTCCACGGACGAATGAAAGCCATCCGGAATCGACAGAAGGTGTCCGAACGGACGGCGTTCAATGTCGTCTGCGACGATGTCGGTCACAGAAAGCCGTTGGCTGGACGTGGGAGGTAAGGACCTGAGCATGGGTTTCGCGCCAATCCAAGGATAAATCCGCTTCGGGTTAGACGGGATTCCCGACAGTCTGAATAGCTCCTACGGCGATGCGTCTTTCGGAGGGTCGGGCCCGTAGACGTCCAACGAGAGAGCCAGGCCTAACTTCGCTAACGCTTCCAGCAGATCGCTCGGTAGTTTGTCGCCGCCGTCCCGTTCGAGGAACCACCCAACAAAGAGTTCGACCTCAGCACCAGTTTCTCGCAACCTGTCCAAAACAGGGGCGAGATAAGCCAGCTGGCGTGTGCAGGATGACAAGGCATCTGCGAGCCCGATACGCTCCCTGTCGATAAGTCGAAACGTCACGTAGGTGTTGCCCCACACGCCATCAAGTACAAGACCACTTGGTGACGTTCTGATTTCGTGTTTGGTCCACTGCCTCGTCGAGGTCAAGCCAAGCGACGCTACGATGTCGTCAGCGGTGAGAGAGTGACTGACGATCCTCAAGCTGACGGAAATCCTCATACGTACATCGCTCACTGCGTGACATCCCCATCGTCGGCTACCGACTGGGCCCATGCTAAGTCGGCCATATATTCAAGTCTGTAGGGGAAGGCCTACCCGGCGCGCGTTTGTGACTTGGTCGACCCAATCGACGGCGGCCGCGGCTAACCCGGCGCCACGCCAGCCCCCCAAACGCCCCCTTCTTGCTGCACCGCCGTTTGACAATTTCAATTTAGAACGATTTAAATGCAGGTTCTGCTAGACGAGGGGATAAGCGTGACGGTATCGAAGCACGGTTGGGGCAGGGCGGCATTCGCCTTGGTGACAGCGTCTCTTGTGGTACCGGTGGGAGCCCTGGCGGCTACCCAGCGCTTCGATAGCTCCTTCGAGTCGGGTCAGCCCGCACCGGTGGCGGCGAAGGGTGCGCTCGACGTTCGCGTGGTTGGCGGCCCGCCGCCTGAGGCGGTGCTGACGGCCAAGGCCAACGTGGGGTTCACCGGCTTGCACTCCCTGCGTTACGCGGGTAGCGGCAACGGCAGCCCGACGACCACGAAGCTGTTCGACACCGATGTCCGCATCGGCGACGACACCGTGCTGTCCTGGCTGGTCTTTCCGCGCTCGAACAAGGACGACCTCGTCAATCCGGCGAATTACGTGGCTGTCGACCTCGTGTTCGACGACGGCTCGCGCCTCTCGACCACGGCCGCGCTCGACCAGCACCGCATCCCCGCCACGGCGAAGGGGCAGGGCGAAGGTCGCGTGCTTTATCCCGATCAGTGGAACTTCGTGAGCGTGGACCTCGGCCACGTCGCCAAGGGTCGCCGCGTCCGCTCGATCGAACTGACGGCTGCGGCCCCCGCGGGCGAAGCTTTCGAGGGCTTCCTCGACGACGTGCGCATCGGCGACATCAAGCCGATCAACAGCACGCACCCGACCGACTACGTCGACACGCGCCGCGGCTCCAATGCCAACGAAAACTACTCGCGCGGCAACAACTTCCCGGCCGTGGCGATGCCGCATGGCTTCAATTTCTGGACGCCGACGACCAATGCCGGCTCCAACTGGATCTACCAGTACCAGGCACGTAACGGCGACGACAACCGCCCGCGTATCGAGGCGTTTGCTCTCTCGCACGAGCCCAGCCCGTGGATGGGCGAGCGCCAGACCTTCCAGGTGATGCCGGCCCAGGCCGCCTCCGGCGCGCCCGCGCTTAAGCGTGAGACGCGTGCGCTCTCGTTCGGACACGACGCCGAGGTGGCGCACCCGGATTACTACCGCGTGCGCTTCGACGACGGCATCACCACCGAGATCACGCCGACCGATCACGCGGCGATCTTCCGCTTTACCTTCGCCGACAAGCGCTCGCAGCTGGTCTTCGACAACCTCAACGAGAAGGCGTCGGTGACGCTCGATCCCGGTCAGCGCAGCATCCAGGGCTGGTCGGACGTGAAGAGCGCTCTCTCCACCGGTGCCACGCGACTCTTCTTCTATGCCGTGTTCGACAAGCCGGTGGCCGAAAGCGGCCGCCTCACCGGCGAGAAGCGCGATGCCGCTTCGGCCTGGTTCGGCTTCGATACGTCGAAGAAGAGCGATCGCGTCGTCACCATGCGGATCGCGACCTCGCTAATGGGCGTCGACCAGGCCAAGGCCAACCTCGCGCAGGAGATCGCCCCGGACGATACTTTCGACAGCGTGCACGAGCGCGCTCGCAAGGCCTGGGACGATCGGCTGGACGCGGTCAAGGTCGAGGGCGCCTCGCCCGACGAGAAGACCGTGCTCTCCTCGAACCTGTACCGCCTGTTCCTTTACCCGAACCATGCCTACGAGAACACCGGCAGCAAAGACGCGCCGGTGTGGCGCTACGCCAGCCCCTTCGCAGCACCGGCGGGTGCCAACACCGATACGACCACGGGCGCGCGCATCGTCGATGGCCAGCCGTTCGTCAACAACGGCTTCTGGGATACGTACCGCACGGCGTGGCCGGCCTATGTTCTGCTCACCCCGAACGAAGCGGGCAAGATGATCGACGGCTTCGTGCAGCAGTACCGTGACTCGGGCTGGATCGCACGCTGGTCGTCGCCCGGCTATGCCGACCTCATGGTGGGCACCAGTTCCGATGTCGCCTTCTCCGATGCCTGGCTGAAGGGTGTGCACAACTTCGACGTCTCCGCGTTCTACCAGTCGGCCATTCGCAACGCGTCCAGCGTCAGCGACGTGAAGGGTGCCGGCCGCAAGGGCATCCAGCGCTCGCTGTTCAATGGCTACACCGACGATGGCGTCAAGGAAGGCCTGTCCTGGTCGATGGACGGCTATATCAACGATTTCGCCATCGGCAATCTCGCTACCGCGCTGGCGAAGGATGCTCCGGCGGGCGATGCCTACCGTGCGTCGTATGCGGACGATGCCAGGTGGTACCGCTCGCGTGCCCTCGGCTACACCAACCTGTTCGATCCCGCCGTCGGCTTCTTCGTGGCGCGCGACGCCGCAGGCAAGTGGCGCTGGGATGCGAAGGAGTTCAGCCCGATCCGCTGGGGGGGTGATTACACCGAGACCAATGCCTGGAACATGGCCTTCCATGCGCCTCAGGACGGTGCTGGCCTGGCCGCGCTCTACGGCGGACGCGAGGCACTCGGTGCGAAACTCGACCAGTTCTTCAGCACGCCTGGCAAGTACGACGTCGGTGACTATGGCGACGTGATCCACGAAATGATCGAGGCGCGCGATGTGCGCATGGGCCAGTACGGGCACTCGAACCAGCCTTCGCACCACATCATCTGGATGTACGACGAAGCCGGCCAGCCCTGGAAAACCCAGGACAAGCTGCGTGATGCCGTCTCCCGCTTGTACGTAGGTAGCGAGATCGGGCAGGGCTATCCGGGCGACGAAGACAACGGCGAGATGTCGGCGTGGTGGCTGTTCGGCGCGGCCGGCTTCTACCCGCTGCGCATGGGCACGCCGGAGTACGTGATCGGCGCGCCGCATTTCCCGCACATGAGCCTTCGCCTGGAAGGTGGCGCCACGATCGACGTGAAGGCGCCCGGCGTGAGCGATACCAATCGCTACGTGCAGTCGCTGACGGTCAATGGCCAGCCCTGGAACAAGCTCACCCTGCCGCACGAGTTGCTGGCGAAGGGTGCGACGCTCGAGTTCACCATGGGTCCGGCGCCGTCGAAGTGGGGCACCGGTGCCGACGCGCTGCCGGCTTCTATAAGTGCCGAGGGCAGCAAGCCCGCGCCGCTGATCGACCTGACGGGCGCGGATGGCAAGGCCTTCGGTTCGCTGAAGGCTGAGGATCTGGCGAAGCTGTTCGACAACACCTCGGATACCTCGGCGCATCTCGCGGCGAAGGCGCCGGTGGTCGGCTGGCATTTCGATCACCCGGTGACAGTGGAGATGATCAGCCTGACGTCAGGTGCGAACACGGGCGATGCGTCTGGGTGGGTGCTCGAGGGCTCGACCGACGGCAAGCACTACACCACCGTGGACAAGCGCGAGGGTGAGAGTTGGCCGTGGCGCAAGGAGACGCGGGCATTCGCTGTTGGTACGCCGGGCGCCTACGCCTGGTACCGCCTGCGTCTCGTCGCAGGTGATACGAACGGCCTGGACCTCAGCGAAGTCGAGTTCCTCGGCCACCGTTGAGGCGTTTCATGTGGGAGCCGCTTCATGTGGGAGCCGCTTCAGCGGCGATGGCAGGTTGCGGCACACCCATCGCCGCTGAAGCGGCTCCCACAGTAGGACCGGCTCTCACGGTGGGACCAGCTCCCACAGTAGGACCGGCTCTCACAGTGGGATCAGCTCCCACAGCGGCACCGGCTCTCGCAAGTGTTAAGGGCGCCTCAGTCCCCGCGGCGGGCCCTGCTATGATGCCCGCCTGACTTTTGTTCATCCGGGGTTGACGTGCTCGAGATCCTTCTGGCTGGCGGCTGGGCTTTGCTGCCGATCCTCATCTGTTCGTTCGTCGCGCTTGCTATCGTCCTTGAGCGATTCTGGGCGCTGCGTCGCACGGCCGTCTTCCCGCCGGGCCTGGGTGCCGAAGTGCGCGAATGGGCGCGCTCGGCCTCGCTCGACGCCTCGCACCTCCAGGCACTCGAGAAGGGCTCCCCGCTCGGTGAACTGTTCGCCGGCGCGCTTGCCGTTCGTGACCGCCCGCGCGAGATCATCAAAGAGCGCATCGAGGACACCGGCCGTCATGTGGTCCATCGCATGGAGCGCTACCTCAATACGCTGGGTACGGTCGCCCTCATCGGTCCGCTGCTGGGTCTGCTCGGCACGGTCATCGGCCTGATTCGTATGTTCCTCAGCGTCATGGCCGGCGGTATCGGCGACCCGACGAAGATGGCCGGCGGTATCGGCGAGGCACTGATCTGCACCGCCTTCGGCCTGATTGTGTCGATTCCGGCCTACGTGCTGCACCGCTATTTCCGTAGCAAGGTCGGCGGCTACGTCGTCCAGATGGAAAAGGAAGCCACGGCCCTGCTGGACGACCTGTCCGCACCGCGCCCGGCACCACGCCGCCGCACCGCCGCGTCGGACGCAGTCACCTCGCAGGTTGGCTGATCCATGCGCATCGGTTCCCGTCGCGAGGACGACTTCGAGATCAACGTCATTTCGTTGATCGACGTGCTGCTGACCCTGCTGATGTTCTTCGTGCTCAGCACAACCTTCGTGCAGCACTCCCGTCTGAAGGTCGACCTGCCCAAAGCCGACAGCCAGGCGCGCGAGTCCACGGACAACGCGCTCACCGTGGTCATCGACCGTGATGGCCATTACTCGGTCGGCAGCGACGAGGTGCTCGGCGAGGGCATCGAGCCGCTGAAGGCGACTATCGAGCGCGTCGCCGGTAACGACCGCGATCGCCTTGTAGTGATACGCGCCGACGCCATGACCCCGCACCAGAACGTGGTTCGCGCGATGGACGCGCTCGGCCAGGTCGGCTTCACCCGGCTGTCGATCGCCACCACGCCGAGCGAAGCGGGCGCGGCTCAGTGAGCAAGGAAAAAGTCTCGGTCTGGGATGCCAAGACCTGGCAGACCTACAAGCGCTTGCTGGGCTACACGAAGCGTTTCCGGACCGCGGGGCTCATTGCGGTCCTCGGGATGATCATCGACCCGGCGTGCCTGTCGCTGTTCACCAGCCTGCTGAAAACGCTGGTCGACAAGATCTTCGTCGAAAAGGACCCGTACACGATCTTCTGGATGCCGATCTGGATCATCGCGATCTTCGGCGTGCGCGGCATCGCCTCTTACGCTACCGACTACGGCATCGCGTATGTCGGCCGTAACGTGGTGCAGGCGATTCGTATCGACGTGTTTGCGTCTTACCTGCGGCTGCCCGCCACCTTCTTCGCGAAGGAGCCATCGGGTCAACAGATATCGCGCATCACCTATACGAGCGAGCAGGTGGCCTCGGCATCGGCGGACTCACTCAAGGTAGCCATCACCGAGGGCCTTACGGTCGTCGGCATGCTCTGTGTGATGCTTTACTGGAGTGCCTATCTCGCGATGGCGTTGTTGGTGCTGGTGCCGTGCGTCGTGGTAATCGTCACCGTCATCAGTCGCCGCTACCGGAAGATCAGCAAGCGCATCCAGGGCAACATGGGCACGGTGACCAGCGCCGTAGAGGAAGCTGTTGCCGCGAATCGCGAAGTACGCATCTACGGTGGTCAGGCACGCGAGGGCGATCGTTTCGGTGAGATCGCCGAGCGTCAGCGCCGACTCAACCTCAAGGTTTCCGCCACCAGCGCGGCTTCCAGCGCCACCATCCAGACCGTAGGCGCTATCGCACTGGCGACCCTGGTGTTCCTCGGCTCACGCCCGGGCATCATCGGTACGATCACCCCCGGCATCTTTACCGCCGTGCTAACCGCCATGGGCGGCATGCTGCCGTCGCTCAAGCGTCTGGCCGGCATCCAGGCCAGCCTGCAGAAGGGCGTTACGGCCGCCGAAGACCTGTTCCAAATCATCGACACCCCGGCCGAAATCGACACCGGCACGGAAGACCTCGTTCGCACGAAGGGCGACATCCGTTTCGAGAACATCCACCTCGTATACGAACGCAACAACCACGTCGCCCTGCGTGGTGTAGACCTGGTCTGCAAGCCCGGTACGGTTACTGCGCTGGTCGGTCGCTCCGGTAGCGGCAAGTCCAGTCTGGTCAGCCTGCTGCCGCGTTTCTACCAGCCGACCGAGGGCAAGATCCTCGTCGACGGTCGCGACTACTCGCAGTACACGCTGCCCTCGCTGCGCCGGCAGATCGCGTGGGTGGGCCAGAACGTGGTGCTGTTCGACGACACCGTGGCCGCCAACATCGCCTATGGCGAGATGGCTGGCGCGTCCGAAGAAGACATCGTGGCTGCTGCGAAGGCTGCCAACGCGATGGAGTTCATCGAGCGCCTGCCTGAAGGCCTGCAGACGCAGATCGGCCAGGCGGGTAACTCGCTCTCCGGCGGTCAGCGCCAGCGCATCGCCATCGCGCGCGCCATTCTCAAGAATGCCCCGATTCTCGTGCTCGACGAAGCCACGAGTGCGCTGGACACCGAGTCGGAGCGATTGATACAGGACGCGCTGACGCGCCTCATGCGCGACCGCACCACGCTGGTGATCGCGCATCGCCTGTCGACGATCGAGCACGCCGACCAGATCGCCGTGATGGATCAGGGGCGGATCGTCGAGCTCGGCACGCATCGCGAACTGCTCGACCTGGGCGGCCAGTACTCGGCCCTGAACCGCATGCAGTTCCACGAGCAAGCGGCGAGTTAAGCCGTGGGCCTCGGCGCCTCACTGCAGCGACACTGGTACGGCGGTGGAAAGCCGCCACTCTGGACGCTGCCTCTCGAGGCGCTTTATCGCTCGGTGGTGGGTCGTCGGGCCGCGGACTTTCGCAACGATCCTTCCTCCGTCGTGCGGCTTTCGGTGCCGGTGGTGGTCGTCGGAAACATCACCATTGGCGGCACCGGGAAGACGCCGCTGATCGTCGCGCTGGCAGCGGCCATGTCGGCGCGTGGCTTCGTGCCGGGTGTCGTAAGCCGTGGTTACGGCGGCAGCGAGCGCGGACCGTATTTGCTCACGGGCAACGACCATCCGTCGAAGGTCGGCGATGAGCCGAGCCTCATCCGGCAGAGTGGGGTGCCGGTCGCTATCGGGCGCGAGCGGCCGGAGGCGGCGCATTTGCTGATCGATGCCGGCTGCAATCTGATTCTGGCTGATGACGGGTTGCAACATCACCGGCTCGGTCGCGATGTCGAGATCTGCGTCATCGATGGTGAGCGTCGGCTGGGTAACGGGCACTTGTTGCCTGCGGGGCCGCTCCGCGAGCCGGCGACGCGTCTTTCCGAAGTGGACTTCGTCGTGGTGAACAGCGGAACGCCTGGTCCAGGCGAAACCGGCATGACGCTGGAAGGCGGCGTCGCTATCAACATGGCCGATCCGTCGTTGTCGGCGCCATTGTCCGACTTCGCCGGACGCCCCGCGCACGCCGTCGCCGGCATCGGCAATCCCGCTCGCTTCTTCAACAGCCTTACAGCGCAGGGCATCGCCGTCGACGGCCATCCCTTCGCCGACCACCACGCCTTCACCCGCGACGACTTCACCTTCGCCGACGGATGCCCCGTGTTGATGACGGACAAGGACGCCGTGAAGTGCCGCGATTTCGCGCGAGCGAACTGGTGGCGTGTACCCGTGCGAGCGGTATTACCCGAGTCCTTCTACGACGCAGTGCACGCACGAGCGTCGCGTCACAGCTGACGGCAGAAGTGTGGGAGCCGATTCATCGGCGATAGCCAGGTCGCGGTAACCCCATCGCCGGCATAGCCGGCTCTCACACAAAGCAAAAAAAGGCCGACCCGAAGGCCGGCCTCTCACTCAGGAAATAATCCGGCTGCGCTTACTGCACGCGCTGGATGTTGCCCTTCTCGTCGACGACGACGATGTCGCCTTCGCGGATGGCTGAGGCGTCGGCCACCTGGACGTTGGTGTAACCGCCGCCGCCCATCTTCAGGCGCAGGGTGTAGCTTTCGCTGCCGCCGCCCTTGCCGATGGCGTTACCGGCGAAGCCGCCGCCGACCGCGCCGGCGACCGTGGCGACCTTGCGGCCGTTGCCGCGGCCGACCTGGTTACCCAGCACGCCGCCGGCGATGGCGCCGATGACCGCGCCTGCCGTGCCGTGGTCACGGCCCTGGGTCACGTTGCGCTCGATGGCCTGGACCACGCCGCACTGGTCGCAGCGGACGTAAATGCCGTCGGAGCGGGTGATCGTGGCGGCCGAGGCGGGGGCGATGGCCGCTGAGGCGAGCAGGGCGGCCATGGGAATGCCGAGGACGGTCTTGAAGTTCATGGTGTATCTCCTATCGGGCGGCTGGCAGGGTTAGCCGCATGACCACAGTCTAAGCATGTCGGCTGAACGAACGTGGAGCGATTCCAGCTTCACGCATTGCATGGATACTAGGGGGATGAGCATCGCCATCCTCTGGTTCCGCCGCGACCTGCGTCTTGCAGATAATCCCGCCCTTGCCGCCGCCGTGGCCGCCCACGAGAAGGTGGTGCCGCTCTATATCCACGCGCCGGGCGAGGAGGGCGAATGGGCGCCGGGCGCCGCCAGTCGCTGGTGGCTGCATCACTCCCTTGCCGCTCTGGACGCGTCCCTGGGACGCCACAAAGGTGGCCTGCAGATACTGCAGGGTGACAGCCTGGAGGCATTGCGCGCTGCCATCGCGGCGACCGGCGCCACGGCCGTCTACTTCAATCGCCTATACGAACCGAAGGTCATCGCTCGCGACAAGCGACTGCGCAAGGTGCTCGAGGGCGATGGCATCGAGGTGGTGTCGTCCAACGCCGCGTTGTGGTGTGAGCCGTGGGACATAGCCACCCAGCAGAACGACCCCTACCGCGTGTTCACCCCGTTCTGGCGCAATCTGCGCACAAGGATCGATCAGATCGCGCCGGTCGATGAGCCGGCGGTCCTGCACCTGGCAAAGTTGCCGAAAACGGCGCAGCTTGAAACGCTGGGTCTGTTGCCAACACGCGATTGGGCAAGCGGCTTCGGCGACTGGACACCGGGCGAAAAGGGCGCGCACGAGATGCTCGACCTCTTTGCCGACGATGCCGTCGGTCACTACGTCGAAGGCCGCGATATACCCGCACGACACGGCACCTCACGCCTCTCGCCGCACCTTCATTTCGGCGAAATATCGCCACCCCAGGTGGCAGCCGGTTTGCGCGAGCGAGTCAGGAAACGAAAGAGCGCCGCCGACATCGAGCCTTACCTGCGTCAGCTCGGCTGGCGCGAGTTCGGCCACCACCTGCTGTATCACTTTCCGAAAACGCCGAAGGAGAACTTCAATCCGAAGTTCAACGCCTTCCGCTGGGAAAAACGCGACGCGCACGCGCTCAAGCGCTGGAAGCAGGGCAAGACAGGCATCCCCATCGTCGACGCCGGCATGCGCGAGTTGTGGGCGACCGGCTGGATGCACAACCGGGTGCGTATGCTGGTCGCCAGCCTGCTGACGAAGAATCTCCGCCAGCACTGGTTGCTCGGTGAGAAGTGGTTCTGGGACACCCTGGTCGATGCCGACCTGGCCAATAACACGATGGGCTGGCAGTGGGTCGCTGGTAGTGGCGCGGATGCTTCACCGTACTTCCGCATCTTCAATCCGGTAACGCAGTCGGAGAAGTTCGACCCGGACGGCACGTACATCCGCCGATGGGTGCCGGAGCTGGCGAACGCGAAGGGCCGCCTCGTCCATGCGCCGTGGGAGGACGAGGCGTTCCTCAAGCAGTCCGGCTACCCGCGGCCCCTGGTCGACCTGAAGACCAGCCGGGACGACGCGCTTACGGCGTATCAGTCGGTTCGGAGTGGTTCTTCAGCAGCAGCGCAAGCACCGGCGGAGTGACCATGGCGGTGAGCAGGGACATCGCCACGATTACCGCATAGATTTTCTCGTCGAAGACGCCGGCGGCGAGTCCCAGTGATGCAATCACGACGCCGACTTCGCCACGCGGCACCATGCCGAAGCCGACGATGAGCGCACCGCGTCGACCCAGCGACATCGAACCGAGGTAGCCCCCGGCCAGCTTGGACACGATGGCGATCACGGTGACCACGGCGAGCATGCCCAGGGCACTGGCATTGGCCAGCGCCTGAAGGTTCACCTTGGCACCGGTGACCACGAAAAAGATGGGCGTGAGGAAGGCGAGCAGGGGCGCCGTCTGTTCTTCCAGCTGATGCCGCTGGCTGGTTTCCGACGCGATCATGCCAGCGAGGAAGGCGCCGATGATCGCCGCCAGGTGAAACTTCATCGAGAGGAAGGCGAGGCCGAGGCACAACGCCAGCACGATCGCCAGCGGCGACATCGGGTTGCTCGGCTTGTCCAGCCAGCCGGAGCCACGACGCATGACGCGCGTGCCACCCCAGCCGATCACCGCCACGAAACCAATCGCGCCGACCAGCGTGCCGACGAGGCTGCCGACATCGACCGCGCCGCCACCCTGCAGGGACGAGACGATGCCGAGCAGCAGCATGGCGAGGATGTCGTCGATCACGGCGGCGCCGAGGATGATCCGTGCCTCACGCCGTTGCAGCACGCCGAGCTGCTGCAATACGCGCGCGGTGATACCGGCGGACGTGGCAACGAAGGCTGCCGCGACGAACATCGAACGGATCCAGTCGAAACCCGAGCCGTGGGCCCACACCGCACCGCAGGCGAAGGGAATGATGACGCCGAGCACGCCGACCATGAAGGCGCTGGCGCCGACTTTCTTCAGGTCGTCGAGCCGCGTTTCCAGGCCGACTGAGAAAAGGAGGAGGATGACGCCGATTTCGGCGAGGACATCCAGGGGGGTGCCGGTGGCGATATCGGGCACCGTGACCCAGCCGAGCGCCGAGGGGCCGACCACGCAACCGGCGGCAATTTCGCCTACCACGGACGGTAAACGGAGGCGTTGCGCGATTTCGCCGCCGATCTGCGCGGCGACGAAGATGATGAAAAGGGTCAGCAGGATGCCGGCGGAATCGTGCATGGGATCGCTCCTTGTATTCCCGAGGGTACCCTTTATGCCGTGGCGTCGGCGACCTTGCCAACCCGTGTCTCGCGCAGGCGGCTGAAGATCCAGCTGGCGGCGAGGGTGATCATGCCCAGCACGATCACCGACCAGCGGAAGGCCCATACGTAGCCCTGGGCATTATGTGCACCGAGGAAGCCGCCCATCAGCAGCGAAGCGAGGGCGATACCGAAGCTCATCGACAGGTACTGCGCGGTCGAGGCCATGGACGAAGCCATCGAGGCATGCCGCACGTCGAGGTCCACGTAGGCCAGGGTATTCATCGCGGTGTACTGCAGCGACATGAAGGCGCCATAGATGTACACGAAGCCGGCGATGATCCACATCGGGGTTTCCGGTGTGAGCAGGGCGAACGAGCACAGCACGATGGAAACGGCGATCGTGTTGCCGAGCAGCAGGCGGCGGTAACCGAAATGCGTCAGCAGGCGATGGATGAAGGGCTTGACCGTGATCGAGCCGATCGCCTGGGGCACCATCATCAGGCCGGCGTGCAGGGGCGACCAGCCACAGCCGATCTGCAGGAACAGCACCAGCAGCAGGTACATGCCCGACACGCCCAGCCGGGTGAAAAGGTTGCCGGCCAGCGACACCCACACGCTGCGCACCTTCAGCAGGGAGAGGTCACTGACGGGGAACGGTGTGCGGCGGCTATGGCGAACGTAGAGCATGCCCAGGCCCACCGCAGCCAGTGCGTAGCCGGCGATGCTGAGCCAGTGGCCCGAGGCGCCCACGGTTTCCGCGGCCATGAGAAGCAGGGCAGACGCGCCCGCGAACAGCAGGAATCCCGTGGTGTCGAAGGGGTTGGCTTGCTCCAGGCGGTATTCGGGCATTTCGCGCCGATTGAGCAGCAAGCCGACGATGCCGACCGGCACGTTGATCAGGAAGATGAGCCGCCAGTTGGTGAATTCCACCAGCGCGCCGCCCAGCAGGGGCCCGAAGACGCTGCCCAGCAGGCCGAAGGTCGCCACCGTCGTCATGGCGCTGACGAATTCACGCCGGTCGATGCTGCGCACCAGCACGTAGCGGCCTACCGGCATGAGCGCGGCGCCGCCCAGGCCCTGGACAATGCGTGAGGCGACCAGCTCCGGCAGCGTCTGCGCCAACCCACAAAGTAGCGAGCCCAGCGCGAACACGGTGATCGCCCCGCCGAAAACGCGCCTTGTGCCGAACCGGTCGCAGAGCCAGGGGCTCATGGGGATGAAGATGGCCAGGGTGAGTACGTAGCTGGTCAGCGCCGTGCGCATGCTCAACGGACTGACGGCGAGTGCCCCGGCGATGGCGGGCACCGCGGTGTTCACGATCGTCGAATCCAGCGCCTGCATGAAGAATGCGGCCGAAACGAGCCAGATGAGGCCCCGGTAGCGGGCCTTGCTCGACGGCTCCGCTGGCGCGAGCGCCGGGCGGTCGGTGGAGAGGGCGTGGACGTCGGTCGGAGGGAGGCTGTCGATGACGTCGTGGGGTGGCATGGCTGTAACATTATAGACGATCAGAGCCTGACGGACCCCGCACATGCCCCAAGCCTCCGCCCCGGTCGATGCCGTCGAGCGCGCCACCGAGCTCCGCCGTCGCCTCGAAGACGCCAATTACCGCTACCACGTGCTCGACGATCCCACGCTCGCCGATGCCGACTACGATCGCCTGATGCGCGAGCTCGAGGCGCTGGAAGCGGCGTATCCGGAGCTCGCCGTCACCGATTCGCCCACGCGGCGTGTTGGCGCACGTGCGCAGGGCGGCTTCGCCGAAGTGACCCACGCGGTGCCCATGCTGTCGCTGGGCAACGCCTTCGAACAGGAAGGTGACACCGAGCGCGAAAAATATCGCGAAGTCGCCGACTTCGAGCGGCGTATCGAGCAGACGCTGGATCGTCGCGAGCCCGTGTTCTCGGTCGAGCCCAAGCTCGATGGCCTCGCCATCAGTCTTCGCTACGAAGACGGCGTGTTCGTGCAGGGTGCGACGCGTGGCGACGGTGCCGTCGGCGAAGACGTCACAGCCAACCTGCGCACGGTGAAGGCGATTCCGCTGCGTCTGCGTGGCGAAGGCTGGCCGCGTGTGCTGGAGGTGCGTGGTGAAGTGATCATGCCGCGCGCCGCGTTCGAGGCCTTCAACGAGCGCGCACGTGCCGCGGGCGAGAAACCGCTGGCCAATCCGCGCAACGGGGCTGCGGGGTCACTGCGTCAGCTCGACCCGGCGATCACGGCGAAACGGCCGCTGGCCTTCTTCGCCTATGCGGTGGGCCGCGTCGAAGACGGTGAGCTGCCGGACACGCATTCGGCCACGCTCGCGAAGCTGCGCGACTGGGGCTTTCCGGTGTCGCCGGAAGTCTCCACGGCGAAGGGTTTCAAGGGCCTGCTGGCGTATTTTCACAAGATCGGTGAGAAGCGCGACAGCCTGCCGTACGACATTGACGGCGTGGTGTACAAGCTGGACGATTACGCCGGCCAGCGCGAGATGGGTTTCGTCTCGCGTGCGCCACGCTGGGCTATCGCGCATAAGTATCCCGCGCAGGAACAGACGACGACGGTGGAGGCGATCGAGATCCAGATCGGTCGCACGGGTGCGGCTACGCCCGTGGCACGTCTGACGCCGGTCTCGGTCGGCGGTGTCACGGTCACCAACGCCACGTTGCATAACGCCGATCAGGTCGCGCGGCTCGACGTTCGCGTCGGCGACACCGTCATCGTCCGCCGTGCGGGCGACGTGATTCCCGAAGTCGCGCGCGTGGTCGAGGAGAACCGCCCGGCGGGTACGGTGGCCTGGAAGATGCCCGACGTATGTCCGGTGTGTGGCTCCGAACTTTTGCGTGAAGAAGGCGCCGCCGCCTATCGCTGCTCGGGCGGCCTTATTTGCGGCGCGCAACGCAAGGAAGCACTGATTCACTTCGCCTCGCGTCGTGCCATGGACATCGATGGTCTGGGTGATCGCTTCGTCGACGCGTTGGTCGAGCTCGACATGGTGCATACGCCGGCCGACCTCTACACACTCACCGTCGACCGCTTCGTCAGGATGAAGACACTGGCCGATGAGCGCGATGGGTCCACGCCCGAGACAGTGAAGCAGGGCAAGGTCGCGACCAAGTGGGCAGAGAACCTGGTCGATGCGATCGAGGCCAGCAAGAAGTCCACGCTGCCGCGCTTCCTGTTCGGTCTTGGCATCATGCACATCGGTGAAAGCACGGCGAAGACGCTGGCCCTGTGGCTGGGTTCGCTGGAGCACGTCCGGCATACGCCGGCGCCGGTACTGCGTGTGCTGCCGGACATTGGCGATGAGGTGGCTAGTTCCATCGCCGCGTTTTTCGAGCAGGAGGGCAACCAGAAAGTCGTCGATGCGTTGCTTGAAGCGGGAATCACGTTTGCCGACGAGGGCGCGCCGTCGCCCAAGTTGCGCGAGCGCCTGGGGCTCGATGTACTGCTCGATGCCGCCAAGGTGTCCAAGCTCGGTCCGAAGAGCACGGGCATCCTTGCGAAGAATTACGCCAGTCTCGACGCACTGGTGAAGGCGGGCGAGCACCAATGGATCGTCGCCGGCGTGCCGCAGGCGGCAGCATCCAACCTCACGGCGCTGCTGGCCGATCCCGAACGTCTGGCGGAGCTTCGGCAGTCGGACGAAGCGATGCGCTCGCTGGCGGCGGCGCTTCCTGCGAAGGCGGCGAGCGCGTTGCCGCTGGAAGGACTGACCTACGTCATCACCGGCACGATGGAAACGCTCAAGCGCGACGACGCGACGGAGCGACTCGAGTCGCTCGGTGCGAAAGTCGCGGGCTCGGTGTCGAAGAAGACCACCGGTGTTTTCGCCGGCGAGGCGGCGGGCTCGAAGCTGGATAAAGCGAACGAACTCGGCGTGCCGGTCTATACGGAAGCGGACCTGCTGGCGCTGCTGACCGAGCACGGTGTGGCGCCATGACCGGCCTGGAGAACCTGCGTCTGCGGGCGCAGGTTTACGCCACGATCCGCGGATTCTTCGGCGAGCGCGACGTGCTCGAAGTGGAGACGCCGATTCTCTCCGCTGCCGGCAACACCGACCCGAATATCCAGAGCTTCCACGCGACCTTCAGCGGTCACGTGGATGCTGGTGCACGCGAGCGCTGGCTGCGCACATCGCCCGAGTTTCCGCTGAAGCGGTTGCTAGCCGCTGGCGTGGGCGATTGTTACGAGATGGGTCGCGTGTTCCGTAACGGCGAAGCCGGTGGCCGGCACAATCCGGAATTCACCATGCTCGAGTGGTACCGCGTGGGCTGGGACCATAACCGTCTCGCTCGCGAGGTCATCGATCTTCTCGAACGTCTGCTGCTGCAGGCGGGCCGTACTTTCGAGATCGTCGAGACGACCTACCGCGGGTTGTTCCACGACGTTCTTGGTGTCGACGCGCTGCTCGATCCCGTCGAAGTGCTGATGAAACCGCTAGCCGATGCGAACATCAGCGGCGAGGGCCTGGAGCGCGACGACTGGCTGGACCTGCTGCTCACGCATCGCATCCAGCCGGAATTTCCGCGCGACCGGATCACCGTCGTTTCGGAGTTTCCGGCAAGTCAGTGTGCGCTGGCGCGCGTCCGTCAGAGCGATCCACCGGTGGCCGAGCGCTTCGAGGCGTATGTCGGTCGGTACGAGGTCGCCAACGGTTACCACGAGCTCAACGATGCTGCCGAACAACGGCTGCGGTTCGAACGCGATAACGCGAAGCGCCGTGAGCGCGGCGATGCCGAGGTGCCGATGGATGAACGGCTGCTCGCGGTGCTGGGTGATATGCCTGCGTGCGCGGGTGTTGCGCTGGGGATCGAGCGGCTGTTGATGGTACTGGCGGATACCGATGCGATAGGCGATGTGCTGGCGTTTCCGTTTTCCGAGGCGTAACGCGCCCCCCCCTTGTGGGAGCCGCTTCAGCGGCGATGCTCCCGACCTCCCCACATCGCCGATAAATCGGCTCCCACAAGAGCATCGCCTTTGTGGGAGCCGCTTCAGCGGCGATGCTCCTGACTTCCCCACATCGCCGATAAATCGGCTCCCACAAGAGCAACGCCTTTGTGGGAGCCGCTTCAGCGGCGATGCTCCCGACTTCCCCACAACTGCCGGATTGCCACCTTCCATGCTCGAATCCATCCACCATGTCGCGATCATCTGTTCCGACTACCCACGGTCGAAGGCCTTCTACACCGAAACGTTAGGCCTGAAGGCCATCCACGAGGTCTACCGTGAGGCGCGCGATTCCTGGAAGCTCGATCTGGAAGTGAGTCCAGGATTGCAGATGGAGCTGTTTTCATTCCCATCGCCTCCGAAGCGGCCGTCGCGGCCAGAGGCGCAGGGGTTGCGTCATCTGGCGTTTGTCGTCGCCGACGTCGAGGCAGTGGTCGCGACGCTGGAACAACGTGGCGTTGCTTGCGAACCGATTCGTGTCGATGAGTTCACCGGGAAACGGTTTACGTTCTTCGCCGATCCGGATGACTTGCCGATCGAGTTGTATGAGCGGTGAGGCGAGTGGTTCTTGATCTCCCACAAGGGCATCGGCTCTTACCTTAGAACTCGAGTTCCTGGGCGGCGCAGAGGTAGTCGACCATGGGCGCGAGGCGCTTGAAGGTGTCGACGACGAACGGAAGCAGCTCCGGCGAGCACGCCAGCGCTTCGTCGAAATTCTGACCGGCCGCGAAATTCTTCCGCTTCAGGTCCTCGATCAGCTCGTGGTTCGGATCGAACCCGCGCGGCGGACGCGTGAGGCTCTCGCCCCAGAACTCGAAGCGCTCCTTGAACGCCTTCCCATGCGTCGCCCGCTTCCACGAATCCGGGTTGTCGGCGAGGAAGTCCCGGAGCTTCTTCAGCACCGGCGGTTCCGGATGCCACATGCCACCACCGGCGAAGCATTCGTCCGGCTGGATATGCAGGTAGAAGCCGGGCGCCTGGATCTCGTGGCGACGCTCGTGGAAGAAGCGCGAGCCCTGCCAGCCCTTGTACGGCTGCTTGTCGTTGGCGAAGCGCGTGTCGCGGTGGATGCGGTACAGCGAGCCGCCGACCTTGCGCGTATCGGCGCGGTAGTGCGGGCTGATCTTTTTCAGCGGCGCGTCCAGGTCGCCGATCAAGGCGAGAAAGGGCTCTCGCACGTGCTTTTCGTAATCGTCCTTGTGCTCGTGAAACCACTCGCGGTTGTTGTGGCGCATCAGTGATTTGAAGAAGCGAAACGTTGCAGGCGTGAAATAGGTCTTGGCCATGGGTCAGTCAGGTCGGGTCAGTTCAAGGCGAGTTCGAGGCCCCACGCTTCCAGCTCGTCGAGCAGGGGCAGGGGCGAGCCGGGCAGGGCGCGTAGTGCGGCCAGTTCGGCGTTGTAGTCGTCGAGCGTGAGCGTGGTCAGGGCGCTGTGCCGGGTGAGGCGATCGACGCGGAAGGCTTCCCAGCGCTCGCGTTCCTCGGGGCTGAGCGTTTCCGGCCAGTTACGCGCGCGATAACGGAACAGAAGTTCCGGGTATCGCGGATCGCGAAAGTTGAAGGGGCGGGTGCCGAGCTGGTCGGCCGGCGTTGCGCGTACATCCCCGAGCAGGCGGCGATCGGCATCCGGAAGGAAGCCGCCATAGAGGGCGAGTTCCGGATCCTCGGCAGGCGGCATGGACGCCGCCTGGCCGTAGATGCCGCGCAGTTTTTCGGCAAGGCCGTCCGCCTGGCGAAGCATGTCCAGATGCCGCTCGACGGCGGCCATGTCGAGCCCGAGGCGGCCGTGGTCGGCGCCCTTGAGGACGGAGAGCGGCGCGAGAGCCGGCGCCTGGTTCGCGCGCACGGTGCGCAGCGCGATTCGCTCCACGCCCTCGGGAAGGTCGGCGCGGGAGGTGAAGACGCGGTCGGCAACGTCGCCGGCGTCCAGCGCCAGCAGGTCGGAGGGATCGGCGCTGAGGTCGTAAACGATCACTTCGCCGGGGCGCGACGGGTGCGCGGCCAACGGCGCGATCACCGTCAGGCAGTGGCGGCTTGCGGGGTAGCGCGACGACACATGGACGACTGGCGTCATCGCTGCGACATCCAAAAGCTCGAAAACGCGCTGTTTACGGCGCAGGGCGAAGTACCAGTCCCAGAGTTTCGGCTGGTGCTGGCGGATCAGGCGAGCGAGGGCGATCAGCGCTTCCACGTCGGAAAGGGCGTCGTGCGCGCGGTCCTGCTTCAGCCCGTTCGCGGTGGCCAGGTGCTCCAGCTTGAAGCTGGGACTGCCGTCTTCACGCGTCGGCCAGACGATGCCTTCGGGCCGCAGGGCCTCGCACAGCCGCACCAGGTCGATCAGGTCCCAGCGTGAATTGCCGTTTTCCCACTCACGCCCGTACGGGTCGTAGAAGTTCCGGTACAGGAGGTGGCGGGTGAACTCATCATCGAATCGCAACGAGTTGTAGCCCACTGTGCAGGTGCCGGGCGTGGCCAGCTGCTCGTGGATCGCGGCGGCGAACTCGGCTTCCCGCAGGCCTTCACGCTCGGTCAGCTGCGGGGCGATGCCGGTGATCAGGCAGGCGGCCGGCTGCGGGGGCATGTCCCGCGGGGGCTTGCAGTAGATCATCAGCGGCTCGCCGACCACGTTCAGGTCCGCATCGGTGCGGATGCCGGCGAACTGGCTGGGGCGGTCCCGGCGGGGGTCGGCGCCGAAGGTTTCGTAGTCGTGCCAGAAGAAGGTCGGTTCAGCCATCGCCGAATGATCGCATACGCTAGACTGACCGGTACTTCCAAGGAGAACCCATGACGCCCGCACACGACGACAACCTCATCTGGATCGACCTCGAGATGACGGGTCTGGACACGGACAACGACTCCATCCTGGAGATTGCCACGATCGTGACGGACAAGGATCTGAACGTGCTGGCCGAAGGCCCGGTCTTCGCCATCTCGCACAGCGATGCCCGTCTGCAGAAAATGGATGCCTGGAACCGTAACCAGCACCAGCGTTCCGGCCTGTGGGGCCGCGCTGTGGAATCCGACGCCACGCCGGAAGAGGCCGAAGAGGCCACCATCGCCTTCCTCAAGAAGTGGGTGCCCGCCGGCAAGTCGCCGATGTGCGGCAACTCGATCTGCCAGGACCGTCGCTTCATGCACCGGGAAATGCAGAAGCTCGAGCGCTACTTCCACTACCGCAACCTCGACGTATCCACCCTGAAAGAACTCTCGCGCCGCTGGTCGCCGGAGATTTCGCGCGGCTTCGCCAAGGATTCCGCGCACACGGCGCTGTCCGATATCCGCGACTCGATCGACGAGCTGCGCTATTACCGCCGTTTCATGGGCCCGATGGCGGGCACCCAGCAGGGCTAACGGCATGAACGACCCCTTCGCCACCGTGCTGGACTGCAACGGCCGTGCCCTGGTTCTCGACCGGCCGCGCGTCGTGGGCATCGTCAATGTCACGCCGGATTCGTTCTCCGACGGCGGCCAGCACGACAGCCTGGACAAGGCCTACGCGCATGCGCTGAAGCTGGTGGAGGAGGGAGCGGACATGCTCGATATCGGCGGCGAGTCCACTCGCCCCGGTGCCGACGATGTCTCCGCTGAGGATGAAATCCGCCGCGTCGTCCCGCTGATCGAGCGACTGGCCGCAGCGACGACCGTGCCGCTGTCCATCGACACCTCCAAGCCGGAAGTGATGCGTGCGGCGGTGGGCGCGGGCGCGGGCATGATCAACGACGTCTTCGCGCTCCGTCGCGAAGGCGCGCTGGACACCGCTGCCGAACTGCGCGTTCCCGTGTGCCTGATGCACATGCAGGGCGAGCCGCGCAGCATGCAGGAAGCGCCGGACTACGACGACGTGGTCGGCGAGGTCCATCGGTTCCTCACCGATCGCCTGTTTTCCTGCGAGCTGGCGGGCATCGACCGCAAGCGCGTCCTGGTCGACCCGGGCTTTGGATTCGGCAAGAACCTCGAGCACAACCTGGCCTTGCTGCGTGCCACGGCGCGCTTCGCCGAGCTCGGCGCCGGGGCTTACGTGGGCGTGTCCCGCAAGTCGATGATCGGCGCCATGACCGGCCGGACCGACCCTGCGGCCCGCGTCCACGGCTCGGTGGCTGCGGCGCTCATAGCCGTCCAGCGCGGCGCGATCATGGTTCGGGTACACGACGTGGGCCCCACGGTAGACGCCCTGGCGGTCTGGGCCGCCGTCAAAGCCGGCGACACCGCCCCCCGCATCGATAAACCCTCGATGCCCCGCTGGCCCGACGACGAGTAACTCCAATGTGGGAGCCGCTTCAGCGGCGATAGCCAGGTTGCCGCACCTCCCATCGCCGGCATAGCCGGCTCCCACACAGAGCCCCTCCCCGAAGCCCCTCCCCAAAGCGCCTCCACATCAACGAAAGTGCTACAGGCCTTTGGAATATCTGGCTAAAGCCGCTGTCGGAGTATGCTTCTCCGTCCCCGGCAGGATGACCAGCATGAGCGAGCGTAAATACTTCGGCACCGACGGCATCCGCGGTCACGTGGGCACCTATCCCATCAGCGCGGACTTCATCCTGCGCCTCGGCCGGGCCCTGGGAGCCGTGCTGGCGCGCCGTCGCGCTGCCGACCACCGGGGCGTCGGCGGCGGTCCGGAGCGACGCGACCGCGGCCGCAAGGTGACCGTGGTAATCGGCAAGGACACACGCGTTTCCGGCTATATGTTCGAATCGGCGCTGGAAGCCGGGCTGGTTGCCTCGGGCGCCGATGTCCGCCTGCTCGGCCCGATGCCGACCCCGGCCGTGGCCTTCCTGACCCGCTCGCTGCGGGCGGACGCCGGCATCGTCATCAGCGCATCGCACAACCCCCACCAGGACAATGGCATCAAGTTCTTCTCGGCCCAGGGCGAGAAGCTCGACGACGCCCTCGAGGCCGAGATCGAGGCCGAGCTCGACGCCGACTTCGTCACCGTGGCCTCTGAAGCGCTGGGCAAGGCCAGCCGCATCGACGACGCCGTGACCCGCTACGCCGAATTCTGCAAATCCACCGTGGCCGACGAGTTCACGCTCAACGGCCTGCGCGTGGTGCTCGACTGCGCGCATGGCGCGACCTACCAGGTGGCTCCGAAGGTGTTCCGTGAGCTGGGCGCCGAGGTATCGACCATCGGTGCCGAACCGAATGGCCTGAACATCAATGCCGGCGTCGGATCCACCGAGCCGGACGCCCTGGCCAAAGCCGTGGTGGAGCGGGGCGCCGATCTCGGCATCGCCTTCGACGGTGACGGCGATCGCGTTCGTATCGTCGACCGCGACGGCACGGTTACCGACGGCGACGACATGCTTTACGTCATCGCCCGCCACTGGAAGCGCCGTGGTTCGTTGCCTGGCCCAGTGGTCGGCACGCTGATGAGCAACTACGGCCTCCAGCGCGCGCTCAAGCAGATGGATATTCCGTTCATCCGCGCCAACGTGGGTGACCGCTACGTGCTACAGCAGCTTAAGGAGCACGGCGGCATCCTCGGTGGTGAAACCTCCGGCCACGTGCTGTGCCTGGACCGTTTCACCACCGGCGATGGCATCGTGGCGGCCCTCGCGGTGCTCGAAGCCCTCGCCGATGACAACGAGACCTTCGCCCAGGCGCGCGCCGATCTGGTCAAGCTCCCGCAGACCATGCTCAATGTCCGTGTCGAAGGCGCCAAGGCGGCGCTGGGAAGCGAGTCGGTAAAGCAGGTACTGGCCGAGGTGGAAGCCGCGCTGGAAGGCCGCGGTCGCGTCGTGCTGCGCGCCTCGGGCACCGAGCCCCTGGTCCGGGTGACGATCGAAGCCGCCGATGCCGCCGAAGTGGACCGGCTGGCGGCGCGACTGGCGGACGCCGTAAAATCGGCGGCTCAGGCGACCGCCTGACGCCTCGACCGGACCCTGCATGAAAAAGGTACCCACCCTCGATATCCGCCGCTACGACACCGACCGCGAGGCCTTCGTGGCCGAGCTGGGCGCGGCCTATCGCGAATTCGGCTTCTGCTGCATCAGCGGCCACGGCATTCCCGTCGAGGCCGTCGACGGCGCATACGACGCGTTCAAGCGCTTCTTCGCGCTGCCGGACGACACCAAGCGCAAGTACCACATCCCCGGTGGCGGTGGCGCCCGCGGCTATACGCCGTTCAAGGTCGAAACTGCGAAAGACAGCAAGTTCGCCGACCTGAAAGAGTTCTGGCACATCGGTCGCGAGATTCCTCGCGACTCGAAGTTCGCCGACGTCATGCCAGCCAATGTCTGGCCGACGGAAGTACCGGACTTCGAAGACAAGGGTTACGGTATTTACGAAGCGCTCGACCAGCTCGGTGCGCGCGTGCTGCGTGCCCTGGCCCTGCATATCGATCTGCCGGAGAATTTCTTCGATGACAAGATCGATTCCGGTAACTCGATCCTGCGCCCGATCCACTACCCGCCGATCGTCCAGGACGATGTTCCGAACGTGCGCGCGGGTGCCCACGAAGACATCAACTTCATCACCCTGCTAGTCGGCGCCAGCGCCGAGGGTCTGGAAGTGCTGACGCGTGAAGGCGACTGGCTGCCCATCACGACCGAAGGCGACGCCATCGTGGTCAATATCGGCGACATGCTGCAGCGCCTGACCAATCACGTTTACCCGTCGACGACGCACCGCGTGACCAATCCGCAGAACGCGAACGCGCGCAAGCCCCGGTATTCGGTACCGTTTTTCCTCCACCCGAACCCGGACGTCGTCCTCGACGTATTGCCTTCCTGCGTGACGCCCGACAACCCGAAGCGCTACCCGGAGCCGATCACGGCCCACGAGTACCTGCTCGAGCGCCTCCGCGAAATCAAACTGATCTGACGAACCCTTAGCGGGTTTTTTACCGGGAGGGTCCACCATGGACCCTCCCGGTCCTGTTTCCGGAGTACCCCGTGAATACATCCAGCCCGCAACTGCGAGCGAAGCGTTCGTCACCTCAGAAAAAGGCCAGCACGCGGTCCCCAGCGCAACGCGCGCGGCGCCAACGCACCATCGCCTCCCGAGGCGGCCGGCGGTAACTGCAGAACCCGATTCATCGGTAACGTCAGGTCGGTAATTGTGGGAGCCGATTCATCGGCGATGCCGCGGCAGCGGCAAAGAGCATCGCCGATGAATCGGCTCCCACATGTGCACGGCCCATTGCGCTACGGGGCGACCAGATCCGACGGCCCGGCAGCCTCGCCCCGATGCAACAGCGGATGCATGAACACCGCGCCGATAATCACCGCGACACCGAGGTAAAACGTCCACCCGAGCTCCCGCTGCTCGCCCAGCAACGGAATCGCCAGGACGATCGCGTAAACCGGCTCCAGGTTCGTCACCATCTGCGTGGCGAAGGCCGTCAGGTGGCGCAGCGCCGCCAGGGCGAGCGCGAACGGGAGCAGCGTGCACCCATAGGCGAGAACGGCGATGAGCGAGGCATCGTGCAGGCTCGGCAGCACGAACGCCGGCGTTGCCATGAACGGCGCGAGCACGGTCAGGAAAAGAGTCCCCGTACCCAGTTCGACACAGGTCACGGTCAGCGAATCCGCCTGGTCGACGAGGCGCTTGTTCAACGCACTGAAGAACGCGACGAACAACGCGGAAAGCACGCCGACCGCCAGGCCCGACCGCATCTCCCCCGGCACACCGCCGGCGACCAAGGCAACACCCGGCACCACGGCTGCACCGATCAGCAGCTCACGTGGGTCGAAACGTCGCCTGGCGACGAGGGGTTCGACGATGGCGAGGAAGACCGGGCATAACGCGATGCATGTGGCAGCTACGGATGCATTCGCGAGCTTGATCGCGCCGTAGAACGTAAGCCAGTGCAGGGCGACGATAACGCCGATGCCCGCATACGAAAGCAGCAGCTTCGGCGGTAGCGCACGTATGCCACGCCATACGCGAGGCACGCAGAGCAGGGTGACCGAGACCAGCAACATGCGCCACCACACCAGCGGCAGCGCCGCCAGGGTGATCAGCTTGCCGAGGATGGCGGTGAAGCCCCAGAGCAGGACGCAGAAGTGGATTTGTAGATGGGCTTTGCGGGAGGGCAGCATGCCGCAAATCTTGAGGTAAAACGCCCCGCTTGTGTAGGAGCCGATTCATCGGCGATGCCTCTCGCCCCTGTGGGAGCCGCTTCAGCGGCGAAGGCATCGCCGCTGAAGCGGCTCCCACAGCGGGCAGGAGCATCGCCGCTGAAGCGGCTCCCACATTTTTTGCGCCGGCGTTACTTCTTTTTGGCGTCTGCCTGGGCCTGGGTTTTGCCGGCGGGAGGGGCCTTGGGCGGGGCGCTCTTGAGATCGTCCAGGAGCGGCTTGCATTGAGTGGCGTCTGCCTTGCCGCTTTCCGGTACCGCGAGGGCGGCGATGGCAGCGACCGGGGCGGCGAAGACTGCGAGTGCCACGGCGCCACCGCCACGCAGGATCAGGGGGCCGGGGTGCACGCCGACGGACGGGTTCTTCATCGTGCCGTGCACGTAAAGCGGCGAGCGCAGCGAGAACAGACGGAAGCCCTTCGTGTGCGGGACGATATCAAGATTGAGCTTCTCGCTCTTGAAGTCGATGTCGCCGGTGACGTTGATCAGCGCCTTCTCGGTGTCGAACGCAAACAGCTTGGAGTCCATGTCACCGTTGGTCGTGACCAGGTCGGCCGCCATGCAGTTGATCTTCACCGTTTCGTCGCCGAACAGCTTGTTGACCGCGTAACTACCGACATTCAGGCCAGCGAGCTCGAGCAGCGAGCTGCTCACGGCGCCATCGTTGATGAGCAGCTTGATCTCGCCATTCGAACTGCCGAGGAGGGCAGCCGGCGAATTACCCACGGCCGTGAGCGATGCGTCGCCGTTGAGCTCACCCAGCGTGGTATCGCCCGGTGCCAACTTCGGGAACAGTTCCTTCAGCTTCAAATGGCGGGCGCCCATGTTGAACGTCCCCTTCATCGGCGTCTTTGAACCATCGACATGGATATTGCTGCCCACCGTACCGCCAGCGACGCCGAATTTCAGCGGATCCAGCGCAAGGACGGCATCCTTCATGGTGAGGTGCGTGTAGAGGTTATCGACCGGCAGGCGATCGCCGTGCACGATATGCACGCCCGTGAACTCAACATCGGCGTCCATGGCGTTCCAGCGATCGGTCTTGAACGGCTCGACCGGAATGACCTTGTCGTCCGGCTGCTTAACTGCATCGCCGCGCTCAGACTTCTCGGCGTTGGAACCACCGCCGATCAGCGGGGCGAGATCCGTGAAGAGCAACTGGTTCGACTTCAGCTTGCCGGTCAGGCTGGGACGCTGGCCGCCCGTATTGAAGGTGAGGCTGCCACCGAGATCGCTACCGCCGACCTTCCCGGTGAAGTTGTCATAGGTGAAGACGCTCGCACCCTTCTTGAGGTTAGCCTTGAGATGGCCTTCCGTCGCGAACGGCGGGGTGTCCGGCAGGGTCACGCCGGTAAGGTCGTAGAGGTGCGACATGCTGGTTCCCGAGAACCAAAGGCGGATATCCAGCGCACCCACGCTCAACGGATCGGTCAAGGTGCCGACGAAGGCAATATGCGTGTCGCCGAAGCGCGCATCGGCCTGCACCGGGAAGGGACGGTTCGCATCACGCAGGGCGAGCACGCCACCCGTCTTGGCCTTGGCCTCGACAGTCGACTTCTTGTAAGTGCCCTTGGCGACCCACTGGAACTGGTACACCTGCTTCTGCTTGGTCTGGTCCTTCCGATCGTTCTCGTCCGCGCCAGACTTGGCCATGGTCTTCGTCGTCGCGCCGTTGGTCTTCGCGGCCTGCGCGCGGGAATCCTTTTCCTGTTGCGCCATGATCTCGTCGAACGGAATGCCCTTGCCCAGCGGCGTCACGTCGATACCCATCGCGACCTGGTTGGTGGCATCGTTGAAGTCGATGTGACCCTTATCGAACGCGATGGCGTTGAGCTCGAGCTGCCATTCGGACGGCCCGGTGCTTTCGGGCATCTTGAACGTCCAGGTGTTGTCGCCGTTCTTTACCCGCTCCAGGTCGATGTTCGGCTGGCCAAGGCGAATCTCCGGCACCACGATGCGATGCGAGATAAGCGGAAACGGCGAGAGGCGGAATTGCAGCGACTGCAACGTGGCGAACTGTTTTGTCTTCGCCCAGTCTGGGTTCGCCACGGTGATATCGAGCGCCGTGAAGTGCGGCCACGGGATCAGGCTGACCAGGCCGCCTTCGCCAGGCTCGCGCGACCAGTGCGCGGAAAGGTCGCCATTGATGGCGAAGGGCCGGCCGATGGCCTCGGAAACCTTCTCGTTGATCGTCGGTTTCAGCCTGTTCCAGTCGAACAGGGCGATAAACAGAATGATCACGATGATCAGCAGGACAAAGATGCCCACCACCCACGCCACTATCTTCCTTCCACGCCGCATCTGTGTCGCCTCCACTCCCATAACGGTGACAGAGGTAACCCGAGGGCCGACAAGGTTATGTGTTCATGGAGGGGCGCGGTTAAGTGACGTCCACGGAGTGTGACGACCCCTCAGGCCCGTGGAGATACCGCCTGCTCAAAGCGTTGCCTGAGCTGGGCTTCAAGCGCGGCAGCCTGCCGCGTGAGCAGATCTTCAAGTCGGCGATGCAGCTGTGTCGAAGGTTCCCACCAACCCAGGGCCTGAGCTGACCACGCCGCGAGCATGCCGTTCCACCACATCCGCGCGGCTTCCGTAGCGGGCTCGAACGTGAGCAGCAGACCCTCGCGCTCGCCGGCAGGCAGGGCATCGAGCAATGCCGTGAGCACCTCTGCCGCCCGCTCAGGCAGCGAGGTCCAGATGAGGCGCAGTCGGTGAGGGTCCAGACGGATGTCGCCTTTGCGGCAAAGCGTGGCGAGAACACCTGAGACGCGACGACTGGGATCCGCGGCAATTTGCAGGAACGCATCGTCCGTGACGGCCATCCCCATCTTTACCAGGCTTCGCAGAGCCGCGGCACGTGTGCGCGCATCCGTATGCGCAAGGAGCCGCCGCAGGCGCGCCTCGTCGTCCGGGGAAGCCAGTTCAGCGAGCGACAGCGCCGCCGCGGGTGGCGCGACCCCTACGTCGATGCGTGCGCGCCAGATATCGGCTGGATCCGCGTTGTACTGGACGCGCAGAGTATGCGCGGCGAACGAACGCATTCCCGCCGAACGGTCGAAGAGGGCGCGATGAAGTATGTCGATGGGTACGGCAGGCGAAACGCGCGCCATGCTTCGCAGTGCGAATTGCCGGATGAGCGGGTGCTTCGCTTCCAGGCCGATGGCGATCAGGCTTTGGCACGTTCCTTCGGGCAAATCGTCCAGCAGGCGGAAGGCGACCATGGCGATTGTCGGATCCGTATCGTTGATGGCCAGTTCCAGCAGAGACGGATCAATCGTTGCAGATCGCGCCAGAAGAAGCTCGAAGGACCAGCGCCGCATAGGCGGATAGCCCTCGCGCAGACCGCGCACGAGGCGTCTGTCGCGGCTTCTCAGCCAGGTTTCGAACTTGCCATGCACGCGAGCGTGGTCGAAGCGCGTGTGAGACTGCAAACGGAAGACAAGCGGCATCACGGCAAAAACGTCGTCGTCCGAGCAGCTATCGATGAGTCTCTCCGCCACATCCGTCGCCAGTTCGCGAACTGAATCTACCCAGTCTGCCGACCGGATAAGGGCTGCGGCCAGCGCTAGACGCGACCCACGTCGTTCCAGTTCGCGTAGGGCTTGCTCACGCAGATAGCCGGACCAGTGCATCGATAGGAGGAACTGGCCGGCTTCGCGGGTAGCATCATCGATATCAGGTCTGGCCAGACGATCGAGTAAATCGTTGGGCAGATCGTCATCTCGTCGCCTTCGATGGGAACGCATACGCTGATCGATGTCGACAAGAAAGGTCGGGCTCAGCGCATTGAGTACGGTTCTCACCGGAACCTGCGCATTGCTTCGAAAAAGGCGGGGGTCGATGCTCAGAAGGACCCAGCGCAGCACGTCCTCTAGAAGGTTTTCCTGAGCGAACATCGTCGGATTGGAACGTTGTCGCCAGCGATTCAGCCACTCTATGAACTTCATACGCGACGCCGTCCGTGTGCCCTGGGTTCTTAGTGTGAGGCTAGTTCAATCGGCCTGCCAATACCCCGTCGCCTTCACCCAGTCCTTGTCGATGCCACGCTTCTCGACCAGCAGCGAACGCAGCGTCCGTGCACGCATAGACTCGACGGCAACCCACCAGAAGGTGTCGCCGGGCGGGACCGGCAGGGCCGCGAGTGCTTCATCCATGGAAGGCGACTCGCCGCGCACGAACCAGCGCACGTCCCGCTTGAGGGACTGCCTCTCCTCGAGCGAAGCGATTTCGACGAACACGGTCACCGGCGTGGTCGAAGGCATTTCCTCGAGCCAGCGACCGATAGCGGGCAGGGCGGTTTCATCGCCCACCAGCACGTAGTGGTCGTAATCGTCGGGGATGACCATCGATCCGCGCGGGCCACCCACGCCGACTTTATCGCCGACCTTCACTGACTCTGCCCAGGTCGATGCCGGGCCTTCGCCGTGCAGCACGAAGTCGAGGTCGAGCTCGTTGCTGGCAGCGTCGTATCGACGGGGCGTGTAATCGCGGGCGGGTGAGGGCGTGACGCCTTCGGGGTAGACCGGGCCGTCCGGGCCCATGGTCGGGCGGTTGATCGCACCGCCTTCGACCGGCAGGAACACCTTGACGTGGTCGTCGGGCGACGCCGAAACGAAGCCTTTCAGGTCGTCGCCGGTCAGCGTGACGCGAACCATGTGCGGTGTGAGGCGCGTCACCCGCTTCACATCGAGCAGGCGCATCTTCAGTTCATGACGCACGCGCTGGATGGCATGCCGTTCGGTCGCACTCATGCGTTGCGCTCCGCGATGGCCTTTGCGGCGGCTTCGATGATCGTGGCGACACGCTTGGTCTCGGCGTCGTCCCAGCTCTTGTGATGGTTCATGAGCTGGTGCTTGATCGTGTGCATGGCCTCGCGAATGGCGTTCGGCACGCCCATGCGACGCATGTGGCGGGACATCACCTGCAGGCGCTCGGTCAGGGCCTCGAGGGTGTCGCGGTTTTCGCGGAGGAACGTGCTGCCCGCTTCGGTGATGGCGTAGAGCTTCTTGCCGCCGGTCTCGGCTTCCACGCGGGCGTAGCCGAGCTCTTCGAGCATGGTCAGCGTCGGGTAGATGGCGCCCGGGCTGGGGCTGTACTGGCCGTCGAACATCTCTTCGATGGTGCGAATGAGCTCGTAGCCGTGGCGCGGCTGTTCTTCGATCAGGGCCAGAAGCAGGAGGCGCAGGTCGCCGGTGCCGAACATGCGGCCGCCGCCGAAACGACCGCCGCCGCGGCCTCCGCGCATGCCGTCACGGTCGTCGAAGCCGAACGGGCTGCCGCCGAAGCGACCGCCGCGGCCCATGGCCATAGCGGCCATCTTGTCGTGGAAGCGATCCCGGGCGTGGTGGAAAAAGTGCATGGGTGTTCTCCGATGTATCGTACGTAGTGATCGTACGATATATCTTAAGAAACACTCTTGGCAATAGCCCGAGGTTTCGGGGGCGCGGGGGCCGCTTTATGTGGGAGCCGCTTCAGCGGCGATTCCTAACTGTTTCGCGAGCTCCCATCGCCGCTGAAGCGGCTCCCACAAGGAGCTGTGGCTCCCACAAGGAGCTGTGGCTCCCATAAGGAGCTGTGGCTCCCATAAGGAACTGTGGCTCCCATAAGGAGCTGTGGCTCCCATAAGGAGCTGAGGCTCCCACAGGGAGCTGGATCGCCCGCAGGAAGGCTTGGGCTTAGCCGAAGGTGAAGGTAAACGCGTGGAAATTGGCCTTCGGGATCTTGATCGTCAGCACGTGATCCTTGTACCCGTCGCCGTCGAACAGGGTGTACAGCTTGCTCGCCTGCACGGTGACCGGGGGCTGGGGCTTGCCGTCCACGGCCACCTCGACGGTGATCGGGTCGTTCGCGCTGGCCACCATGTGGACCATCTTTGCCTTGAAATGCAGGCGGATCTCACCGCTGGCGCCGACCAGGCTGGCGTTGTCGCGGCCGATTTCCCAGCGTCCGACCAGCGCGAACTTGTTGAGTTCGAGGCGGGAAGGCGCTGTGTAATCGCGCGTGCCGGTGTCCTTGCCTTCGGGGCTGGCGTTGTTCGCGCTGCGATCGGCGCCGAAATACATCTCCGGTGAGCCGAGCTGGGTGAAGTCCGGGGCGTCCTTGTCGGTCTCCTTGCTAGCTGCGACGTCCGCTAGGCGCGGCAGGCCGAGCAGGGTGCGGATGGCGTTTTCCATGTCCATGTAGTTGCCTTCACCGTAGTGGTGCGCAACCACATTGCCGCGCTGGTCCACCAGGTACTCGGCTGGCCAGTACTGGTTGTCCCAGGCGTCCCAGGTTTCCAGGTCGTTGTCCTGGGCCACCGGGTACTTGATGCCGAAGCGGGCGATCGCGTCGCGGACATTGCCCTCCTGCTTCTCGAACGGGAATTCCGGCGAATGCACGCCGATGATCACCAGGCCCTTGTCCTTGTACTGGTCGTACCAGTGCGTGACGTGAGGCAGCGTGCGCAGGCAGTTGATACAGGAGTAGGTCCAGAAGTCGATCAGGACGACCTTGCCGCGCAGGCCCTTCATGGTCAGCGGCGGCGAGTTGTGCCACTTGGCGATCCCGGCGAATTCGGGTGCGGTCTGGGCAGCCGTCGCCGTACCGGCCGCGGCCAGGGAGGCCAGGGCGACGAACAGGGCGAGGAAGGCGAGGCGGATGGGGCGCATGGAAACTCCGTGTTTTTCTGGGTGCCGTGAGTAGACCGGCCGACATGCCGGCACCTTACACCGGCATGTGCGCTAAAATCCGTGCTTTGCCAGCCTCGCGAGCCAGCCGTAGCGCCATGACCTCGATCAAGCAGGACGACCTCATCCAGAGCGTCGCAGACGCCCTCCAGTACATCTCGTACTACCACCCGGTCGACTACATCCGGAACCTCTCCGCTGCTTACGAGCGCGAAGAGTCGCCGGCGGCGAAAGACGCCATCGCCCAGATCCTGATCAATTCGCGCATGTGCGCCGAAGGTCACCGTCCGATCTGCCAGGACACCGGCATCGTCACGGTCTTCCTCAAGGTGGGCATGAACGTGCGTTGGGACGACGCCACCATGGGCGTCGAGGACATGGTCAACGAAGGCGTGCGCCGCGCCTATAACCACCCGGACAACAAGCTGCGCGCCTCGGTACTCGCCGATCCCGCCGGCAAGCGCATGAACACGCGCGACAACACACCGGCGGTGGTCAACGTGACGATCGTTCCGGGCGACAAGCTCGACGTCATCGTCGCGGCGAAGGGCGGCGGTTCGGAAGCGAAGTCCAAGTTCGCCATGCTGAACCCGTCCGATTCCATCGTCGACTGGGTGCTGAAGACCGTGCCGACGATGGGCGCCGGCTGGTGCCCGCCGGGCATGCTCGGCATCGGTATCGGCGGCACCGCCGAGAAGGCGATGCTGCTGGCGAAGGAGGCTCTCATGGAGCCGATCGATATCGTCGACCTCATCGCCCGTGGTCCGTCCAACCGTGCCGAAGAGCTGCGCCTGGAGCTTTACCAGAAGGTCAACGCACTCGGCATCGGTGCACAGGGTCTCGGTGGCCTGACCACCGTGCTCGACATCAAGGTAAAGGATTATCCGACCCACGCCGCGAACCTGCCGGTCGCGTTGATTCCGAACTGCGCGGCCACGCGCCACGCGCATTTCGTACTCGACGGTTCGGGCCCGGTCGCGCTGGAGCCGCCGTCGCTGGAAGACTGGCCGAAGCTCACCTACGACTCCTCCAAGGGTCGCCGCGTGAACCTCGACACCATCACCCGTGAGGAAGTGCAGAGCTGGAAGCCGGGCGAGACCATCCTGCTCAATGGCAAGCTGCTCACCGGCCGCGATGCCGCGCACAAGCGCATGATCGACATGCTCAACCGCGGCGAAACGCTGCCGGTCGATTTCACCAACCGCTTCATCTACTACGTGGGTCCGGTGGATCCCGTGCGGGACGAAGTGGTGGGTCCGGCCGGTCCGACCACGGCGACGCGCATGGACAAGTTCACGCGCCAGATGCTGGAAACGACCGGCCTGCTCGGCATGGTTGGCAAGAGCGAGCGTGGGCCGACGGCCATCGACGCCATTCGTGACAACAAGGCGGTGTACCTGATGGCCGTGGGCGGCGCCGCGTATCTGGTGTCGAAGGCGATCAAGGCCTCGCGCGTGCTGGCCTTCGAAGACCTCGGCATGGAAGCGATCTACGAGTTCGAGGTGAAGGACATGCCGGTGACGGTGGCAGTCGACAGCGCCGGTTCGTCGGTGCACATCTCCGGCCCGAAGGAATGGCAGTCGCGCATCGGCAAGATCCCGGTGGTTGTCGTTTAAAGCCAGGTTGTTCTGTGGCCGGCTGTGTGTGGGAGCCGCTTCAGCGGCGATGCTCTTCATGAAACTGAGGAGCATCGCCGCTGAAGCGGCTCCCACATAGAGCAGCCAGGCCCACATGGAGCAGCCAGGCCCACATGGAGCAGCCAGGCCTACATATGGAAGTTATTGGGCCAGCTGCCAGGTATGCCGCGCGATCTGCTCATCCTCTTCCGTCGGGATGACGCGGGAATCGAAATCGCCGATCCATTGCAGGCCGGCGAGGATCGCGTCGCGGGTGATCGCGTCGTTCTCGCCGATTCCACCGGTGAACACCAACAGGTCGAGACCACCCAGCGACGTAATCATCCCCGCGATCTGCTTGCGCGCCACATGCACGAACACATCCTGCGCGAGGTGCGACGCCGCGTTATCCATCTTGTGCAACTCGCGCATATCGCTCGTGCCGCCCGACAAACCCTTGAGCCCCGACTCACGATCGACCAGGGTCTCCAGCCGTTTGGCATCGAAGCCGCGCTCGCGCATCAGGTAGAGCAACACCCCAGGATCGAGATCGCCGGGACGCGTCCCCATCACGATGCCGCCGGTGGGCGTCAAACCCATCGTCGTATCGATGGACTTGCCGTCGAGTACCGCGCACAGGCTGGCGCCATTGCCGAGGTGGGCGATAACGAGTCGGGAAGGCACGTTATCGCCGAGCTGCCGCACGATGGATTCGTACGACAGCCCATGGAAACCATAACGCTCGATACCGCCGGCTCGCAGGTCCGCCGGCAGGGGCAGGGTGCGGGCCACCTCCGGCATGGTTGCGTGGAAGGCCGTATCGAAGCACGCCACTTGCGGCACGCCGGGAAACGCCACGCGGCAGCGCTTCACCATCTGCACCGCCGCCGGCACATGCAAGGGCGCGAAGGCACGCGCCTCATCCAGATGCACCATGAGCGCTTCGTCGATGCGCGCATGCGCGCGCACGTTCGGGCCACCGTGCACGAGGCGATGCCCGATCGCATCCGGCGCGGGCAGCCCTCGATCGCGCAGTGTGCCGACGATGGTAGCGACCGGGTCGCTGCCGCTGCCCGCGGACTCGGTGTTCTCGGTAAGCAAGGCCTCGCACGTGTCGCCATCGACACGATAGAGGCCGTACTTCAGCGACGACGAGCCGGCGTTGAGAGCGAGCACATGGCCCGTGGCGATGCTCACTCGCCGGCCTCCTCGGGCTCGGCCTTCCACTGCCAGTCACGTACGTCCGGCAGGTCCTGGCCGTGTTCGCTGACGTAGAGCTTGTGGCGCTGGATATCCGACCAGTAACGCTGCGTGGCCTTCTCGCGTTCGCCCGCGAGCCGCGGAACGCGGTTGATCGCGTCCAGTGCTAGCTGGAAGCGGTCCATGTTGTTCAGCACCATCATGTCCAGCGCGGTGGTGGTCGTGCCTTCTTCCTTGTAGCCACGCACATGGATGTTGTCGTGGTTGTGCCGGCGATACGTCAGCTTATGGATGATGCCAGGGTAGCCATGGAAGGCGAAGATCACCGGCTTGTCCTTAGTAAATAGATCGTCGAAGACGTCGTCGTCCATGCCGTGCGGATGCTCGTCCGGCGTTTCCAGCGACATCAGGTCGACCACGTTGACCATGCGAATGCGGATGTCCGGCACGTACTCGCGCAAAAGCATGATCGCGGCAAGGACTTCGACGGTTGGCGCATCGCCTGCGGATGCCATCACCACGTCGGGATCCTCCTCGCCACGGCTGGCCCACGACCAGATGCCCGCGCCGGCCGTGCAATGGCGCACGGCGGATTCCATGTCGAGCCACTGCCAGTCCGGCTGCTTGCCGGCGATGATGACGTTGACGTAATGCCGGCTGCGCAGGCAGTGATCCGCCACGGAGAGCAGGCAGTTGGCATCAGGTGGCAGATAGACGCGCACGATCTCGGACTTCTTGTTCGCCACGTGATCGATGAAACCCGGATCCTGGTGCGAGAAACCGTTGTGGTCCTGATGCCACACGTGCGAGCTGAGCAGGTAGTTGAGTGAGGCGATCGGCGGCCGCCACGACATCTTTCGCGTGACCTTCAGCCACTTCGCATGCTGGTTGAACATCGAGTCGATGATGTGGATGAAGGCTTCATAGCAGGAGAAGAAACCATGCCGGCCGGTAAGCAGGTAACCCTCCAGCCAGCCCTGGCACTGGTGCTCGCTGAGCACTTCCATGACGCGACCGTCCGGCGAGAGGTTCTCGTCGACATCCTCATACTCGGCCATCCACGTCTTGCCGCTGGCTTCATAGACGGCCTCGAGGCGATTGGACGCGGTTTCGTCGGGGCCGAACAGACGGAACGTCTCCATGTTCTGCTGCATCACGCCGCGCAGGAACTTGCCCAGCACACGCGTGGCTTCGGCCTTGTGGTCGCCGGGCGTTTTCACGTCTTCGGCGAACGGACGGAAGTGCGGCATATGCAGCTGCTTCAGCAGCAGGCCACCGTTCGCATGCGGGTTCATGCCCATGCGGCGTTGGCCGCGTGGTGCGAGCGATGCGAATTCTTCGCGGAACTGGCCGCGCTCGTCGAAGAGTTCGTGCGCGTCGTAGCTCTTCATCCAGTCTTCGAGGATCTTCAGGTGACCTTCGTTATCGAACTTGTCGATAGGCACCTGGTGTGCACGCCACGTGCCTTCGACGGGCTTGCCGTCAACGACCTTGGGGCCGGTCCAGCCCTTGGGGCTACGCAGCACGATCATCGGCCAGCGCGGACGCTTCGCTTCCGACGCCTTGCCCTCGCGCGCTTCGGTCTGGATGCGCTTGATCTCGTCCAGACAGGTATCCAGCGCCGCGGCAAAGGCCTGGTGCATCGGCTCGAACTCGTGGCCCTCGACGAAGTGCGGCTCGTAGCCGTAGCCGCGCATGAGGTCGCGCAGTTCTTCCGGTTCGATGCGGGCGAGCACCGTGGGATTGGCGATCTTGAAACCATTGAGGTGCAGGATCGGCAGCACGGCGCCGTCGCGCGCGGGATTAAGGAACTTGTTCGAATGCCAGCCGGTAGCCAGTGCGCCGGTTTCGGCTTCACCGTCACCGACCACGCAGCTCACGATCAGGTCCGGATTGTCGAAGGCCGCGCCGAAGGCGTGTGACAGCGAGTAGCCGAGTTCACCGCCCTCATGGATCGAGCCCGGTGTTTCCGGTGCCACGTGGCTGGGAATGCCGTATGGCCAGGAGAACTGGCGGAACAGCTCGCGCATGCCGGCCACGCTACGGTCGATATGCGGGTAGATCTCGGTGTAAGAACCTTCGAGGTAGGTGTGCGCCACCACGCCCGGGCCGCCGTGGCCGGGGCCCATGACGTAGATCATGTTCAGGTCGCGCTCGACGATCGCGCGATTGAGATGGGTGTAGATGAAGTTGAGGCCGGTGGTGGTGCCCCAGTGGCCGAGCAGGCGGTGCTTTATGTGCTCTTTGGAGAGCGGCTCCTCCAGCATGGGGTTGTCACGGAGGTAGATCTGGCCAACGGTGAGGTAGTTGGCGGCGCGCCAGTAGGCGTGCATGCGGCGTAGGAGGTCGGGCGCAAGCGTTGCGGTCATGAAGAAGACTTCCAGGCGACGGGGTCGCCAAGCAGCCTAAGCGCCGGGGGATTGTCCCGGCGTGAACAAAACTGCCCTCAGTCGTGCGAACCAAGCTCGCGCGTATTCTTCTCGAGCACTTTCAGGCCGTCCTCGGTCTTGCGCTGCGAGGCACGCTCGCGCTCGGATTGCTCGAGCACCCGCTGGCGCTCCAGCAGTTCGCGCGTGGGCGGCGGCGGATCGGAGGCGGATGAGGTCTTTGACACGAAGCCGGAGGCACCACTCGTCGGTGGAAGTGGTGCTGGCGCGGGCGGCAGGTCTGGAATGGGCCTGGGCGCAACCGACACAGCCGGCGCAGCGGTTTCGGCAGGAGGCATCGCATCGGCGACCGCATCGCGACGCGACATGGCCCTCCACGCGAACAGGCCGAGCAGCACGAGGATGCCGACGCCGAGCAAGGCGGGCAGCAGGCGCGACCCATGCGACGACGTGCCGCGGCGGCGTGCAGTCTTCGCAGGTTTCTTCGCACGCGGCGACGCGACCGCGCTGCCAGCCACGCTGGTGTCGAGGTGATCGGGTAATTTGAGCAGGACGCGCAACACTTCGCCGTCCATCAGCTGAAGGCGCGGCTGGCGACGCTGGATGTTGACCGCCTCGGTGCTGAACCGGCCACGCGTGACGAGGATGCCCTTCGTCGCCGCCTCATTGAGCATCACGCTGAGTAGCTCGTTCACGTCCTGAACGCCCACTTCGACGGCGTCCCAGTGCTTGCACTGCAGAATCACCGACTCGGTGCCACGGGTCAGCCGCAGGTCGACGCCGCTGGCGACCGTCTTGAGGGACGTGGCGGGTGCGTGATGCTCGACGCGATAACCCTGGGCGCGGTAGTGCTCGGCCAGCAGGTGCTCGAAGTCCTGCCAGGTGAGGCGCGCGAGGGCGTCTGTTCCACCAGGGGAAGTCGGTCGAGCTGCAAACATGCTTGATGAGGTCCTGCCAGGGATCAATCCGGGATGATAACCGCTCGTGCATCCCAGTCGAAAAGGATATCGGCGTCACGGAACGGCGCTTTAGCCTGTCCGGCAAGCGTATTCACATTTGTGAGTGGTTGCCGCTATGGCAGGCACCCGCTAAATTGGGAGGGTTGTCTTGGGGGAATACAGGGGTTTGAGTACGTGAAGAAGTTTGCAGTCATGAAGTGCGCGGCCGCGATGGCCGCGGTAGCGATGTTGTCCGCCTGCGGCGGCAAGACGATGATCGAAAGCGATATGAGCCGCATCGTGGCGGCCAGCCCGGCGTCGCCGTGGCTCACGCTGGAGAACAAGGGTGACCACGTGATCAGCGTGAGTGGCCTGCCGGCTTCGGCGAAGGTGCAGGTGTCGCCGGATATCGCCTCGGCGGTAGAGGCTGAGCTACGCACGGCCCTGCAGCCGAAGTATTTCACCGATCTGATCATCGGCTGCCGTGGGTTGCAGCAGACCACCTCGGTCCGCTCGCCGGATGGAGAGCCGTCCGTGGCGACGATGGACGTGCAGGTGAACTGCCGCATCGTGGCGCGCGGCATCGTCGTTGCGAAGGCTTACCACCTGGTGCAGACGGCGCCGGTGCAGGCGGATGCACCGCGGCTGGAGACGCTGGTGCCGAAGCTCATCAGTGGTGTTTCGGCGCAGCTGGCTGATCAGCTTTGGGCCGATGTGGTGGCGACGGGGGTGCGGCGGTAGCACCGTATCGCCGCTGAAGCGGCTCCCACAAGGGGCTCTCACAAGGGGCTCTCACAAGGGGCTCCCACAGGGGGCTCAGGCTTCAGGGGGGTCAGGCTTCGGCGGGGGTGGGGGTGCGTAGGGCGTCGCGGCAGGCGATCAGCTGGGCCTGGCTGAAGGTCTGGCCGGGGCTTGCCAGCAGGGCGGAGTCCGGGTCGGCCAGGCCTTGTTCGATCAGGACATCGAGCATGGCCACGCGGCTGGCGGCCAACAGCGCGCGTCCCAGTGGCGTGCGTGCGCCTGCGTCGGCCGGATCGGCTCGCTCGGCCAGTGCCTGCACCACCCGCGAGGGGAAAGCCCAGTGACGTGCCGCGTGCAGCGATAGCCGTTCGATCTGCTGGGCCAGCGCGGCCACCAGCGGGCGGCTGAAGGCTGTGGCGCGGGTGTCGTTCTGTTCTTCCAGCTCGAGCAGGATCGTCTGCGCACCGGTCTGGCTGATCAGGCCGGCAAGGAAAGCTTCGAACGGGTCGCAGACATTGCGGCCGAGGTAGATGCACGCGCGGGCGCAGCGCTCGGCGTGTTCCCACAAGCGCTCGCCGGCGTGTTGGCTTGCGCCACCCATGTTGGTGCGCAGGATCGGCCGCATCACCAGTTGCATGACCACGCGTCGCAGGCCGTCCTGGCCGAGCAGGGTGATCGCCTGGGGCAGGCCGGTCACGGGGCGCGCGGTCTTGAAGAAGGCGCTGTTGGCGACGCGCACGATCTCACCGACCAGCACAGTATCGCGGGCGATCAGCTCGGCCAGCGCACGGCTGTCGCTGTCGTCGTTGCGCAGCGAGCGCATCAGCTGCGGTACGACCGAAGGCAGGCGGGGCAGGGAGCCGACGTCGAAGCGTTCGCCGCCGAAGGCCTCGCGCACGCGACGGAGCACGCCCTGCTCGGCGGGAGAAAAGGCGGCGTCGTCCGACGGCGCGAGGCCGAGCACGAGGCGATAGAAACGGTCTTCGATTTCTTCCGGCGCCAATGCGCTTACCGGCGCTTCGAGCACGGACACGTCCACCACGGGCGCGTCGATCGTCACCGGCGTGCCGGACACGATGGGATGCGCGGGCGCGAAGGCGGGGGCGGGAGGCGCACTGCCGCCGCCGAACAACTTCCTGAAGAACCGGCCGATCACGCGGAGTGTCTCGATGTGGGGGACGGCGCAAGTATAAGCTGCGCCGGGGTGCGAAACACTTGGCCGCCCGTGCGCTGGCCGGCGTGTTCGCGGCGTGGCGTGGCGCGGTTAGGATGTCGTCATGGACCACATGCCCCTAAGCAGGATTGCCTTGCCCCCCGGCGCCTGGCCGAGCGTGCTCGATTTCCTCTGCGAGCGCTTCCCGGCGGTCAGTCGCGACGCCTGGGAAGATCGCATGGTGCGCGGGCTCGTCGAGGCCGGTGGACGCCTCGTGGACAGGCTCACCCCCTACCGCCCCGGTGACGTGGTCACCTACCGGCGCGAGGTAACCGCCGAGCCACGCATTCCCTTCGAGGAAACGATCGTCTACCAGGACGACGACCTCGTCGTGGCCGACAAGCCGCACTTCCTGCCGGTGATGCCGGCCGGGCGCTACGTGGAGGAGACCCTTTCCGTGCGCCTGGTCCGTCGCCTCGACAATCCGGACCTGGTCGCGCTGCACCGGCTCGATCGGGGCACGGCCGGCCTGGTGGTGTTCTCGGCGAGGCCGTCCAGCCGCGACGCGTACACGCGCCTGTTCCGCGAGCGCGCCATCGCCAAGACCTACGAGGCGCTGGCGCCGCCGTTACCCGGGCTGGCCTTTCCCCTGTCGCGCTGTAGCCGGATCGAGCGCGGCGAGCCGTTCTTCCGCACCCATGAAGTGGAAGGGCCCGCGAACGCCACCACGCATGTCGATGTCATCGAGCGCGGCGAGCGCGCATGGCGTTATCGCCTGGAACCGGTGACCGGGCGTAAGCATCAGTTGCGCGTGCACATGGCGGGCCTGGGAGCGCCCATCCTGGGCGATCCGATGTATCCCGTGCTGCGTGACGAAGCGGCAGATTTCAGCGAGCCGATGCAGCTGCTGGCGCGCGAGCTCAGCTTCATCGACCCCTTCACCGAGGAAGAGCGGCGTTTCCTAAGTTTACGTTCACTCGACCTTTGATCCTTGCGGGCGCAGACTATGCGCTTCCCCGCCAACCCTCCCCGGATGACTCCCGCCCCTGGCTTCCGCACCGTAGCCCTGATCATCGCGAGCGCGATGTTCATGGAACAGCTGGACGGCACCATCCTGGCCACGGCGTTGCCTTCCATGGCGGAATCGTTCGACGTGTCGCCGCTGCACATGAGCGTGGCGCTCACTTCGTACATGCTCAGCCTCGCGGTGTTCATTCCCGCCAGCGGTGCCATCGCCGACCGCTACGGCTCGCGCAATGTGTTCCGCTCGGCCATCGCGATTTTCACCATCGGTTCGATCCTCTGCGGGCTTTCCAGCAACCTGCCGTTGCTGGTGCTGTCGCGCCTGCTCCAGGGGATGGGCGGGGCGATGATGGTGCCGGTGGGGCGCCTGGTGTTGCTGCGCTCCGTGCCGAAGTCCGAGCTGGTCAGCGCCATGTCGTGGCTGCTGGTGCCTGCCTTGATCGGGCCCGTCGTCGGGCCGCCGCTGGGTGGTTTCATCGTCACCTGGGCCTCGTGGCGCTGGATCTTCTACATCAATGTGCCGATCGGCATCGCCGGCATGTGGCTGGCGACGAAGTACGTGCCCGACGTGCGCATCGCCGAGCGGCAACGCTTCGATCGTCTGGGTTTCGTGCTCTCGGGTATCTCGCTGTCATGCCTGGTGTTCGGGCTGGAGCTGGCCAGTCGCGGCGGTACCTCGGGCGTGAGTTCCGTGGGGCTGATCCTTGGCGGCTTGCTCGTCGGCACCGTCTACGTATGGCACTCGAAGCGCGTGGCGAATCCGATCCTCGACCTCTCGCTGATGCGTTTTCCGACCTTCCGGCTCTCGGTGATCGCTGGCTCGCTCACGCGTATCACCGCCGGTTCGGTCCCGTTCCTGCTGCCACTGATGATGCAGCTGGGCTTCGGCTTTTCCGCGGCACACAGCGGCGTGGTGACCTTCGTCTCCGCACTCGGCGCGATGCTGATGAAGGCGACGGCCGCGCCCGTGCTGCGCCTGTGGGGTTTCCGCGCCACCCTGGTCTGGAACGGCGTGCTGTCGATGGTCTGCGTCGCGTTGTGCGCTGCCTTCCGGCCTGACTGGCCGTTGTGGACGATCTACACGGTGCTGCTGTTGAGCGGCTTCTTCCAGTCGCTGCAGTTCAGCGCATACAACACGGTGGCGTACGCGGATGTGCCGAGCGAGCGGTTCTCGAGCGCGACCAGTTTCTACACGACCTTCCAGCAGTTGATGCTGTCGCTGGGTATCTGCGTGGCTGCGGCGGCGTTGCATGTGTCGGTGACCTGGAACGGGCATGCGCACGCGCAGCTGCCCGATTTCAGCGTGGCGTTTCTGGTGGTGACCTTCGTGTCGCTGATTGCCGCCCCGGTATGCCTGGCGCTGCCGCGCAATGCCGGCGCCGAAATGAGCGGCCACCGCGCCCGCTAGTCTGGAACTGAGAGCCAAGGCCCTGGAGCCAAGGCCCTGGAGCCAAGGCTGTGGAGCCAAGGCTCTATGTGGGAGCCGCTTCAGCGGCGATGCTCTTCCCCGGCAAAAGCATCGCCGCTGAAGCGGCTCCCACACAGAGCCCGGTAGTCTGGAACACAGGGCCTTGGCTCCCACACAGGGCCAGATCCCATATGTCAGGTTTACGGCAACGCGATGGGGTGCTGCACCCACGATCCGACCATGCCGGGCATCGAGGCCAGGCGCCTCGCCTGCGCGACGAACTGACGCCGCGGAATCTCCACGGCGCCCATCGACAGCAGGTGATCGTTCGTGACCTGGGCATCGAGGAAGGGAAACCCCCAGCGATGCAGCAACTGACACATGCCGGCCAGCGCGACTTTCGAACCACCGGTGCGTGCCGAGAACATCGACTCGCCGCAGAACAACCGACCCACGGCCACGCCGTAGATGCCGCCGACCAGCGAGCCGCGATCCCACACTTCCACGCTATGCGCGTGACCCTGGCGGTGCAGTTCTTCGTACGCGGCGATCATGTCGTCGCCGATCCACGTGCCCACCGCGCCGCTGCGTGGTGCCGCGCAGGCGCGCATCACGCGGGTGAACGACGTATCGGCCGTGAGCCGCCAGTTGGACTTCGAAAGCTGCTTCCGCAGGCTGCGGCTGACGTGGATGCTGTCGGTGCGAAACACGCAGCGCGGATCCGGTGACCACCAGAGGATCGGCTCGTCTTCGTTGAACCAAGGGAAGACGCCTTGCCCATAAGCCGCAACCAGACGTTCCGCCGACAGGTCACCGCCCCAGGCCAGCAGCCCGTTCGGTTCGGCAAGCGCATCCTCCGGGTCCGGAAAGAGGCCGGGACGAAGCGGGTTGAGCTGCGGCAGGCGGATCATCGGTCCGCGTACGGCGAATGCGCGAGCAGTTCATCGCGATACGCTTCGCGATGGAGCGCTTCCTGTTCCAGCGCACCGGCCACCGCCTGGCGGAAGCCTTCGTGGGCGATGTAGTGCCGCGAGTGCGTCAGCGTCGGCAGGAAGCCGCGGGCCAGTTTGTGTTCGCCCTGGGCGCCGGGTTCGAAACGCGCGATGCCTTCGCGGATCGCATAGTCGATGCCGCGGTAGTAGCAAAGCTCAAAGTGCAGTCCTGAGATCTCCACGCTGGCGCCCCAGTAGCGTCCGTAAAGCGCATCGCCACCGCGCAGGAACAGCGCCATGGCCACGATTTCCTGGCCGTCGCGCGCCATCGCTACCTGCACCTTTGCGCCGAGGGTGCGGCCCAGGTATTGGAAGAAGCGCGCGGTCAGCGCCGCGTGATTGCCTTTCAGGTCGAACGTGAGCTCGTAAAGCGCGTGGATTTCGCGCCACTCCGCGTCGGAGAGTTCGTCGCCGCCACGCATCTCCAGCTTCAGGCCGGAAGCCAGCGCATGGGTGCGTTCCTGGCGGATGTTCTTCCGCTTCTTTGCCTTCAGCGAGGCGAGGAAGCCATCGAAATCCGCGTAGCCCTGGTTATGCCAGTGGAACTGGTAGTCGGAACGGACCAGCCAGCGGTCGTCGAAGGCATCGAGGTCCGCATCGGCCAGGAAGTTGGCGTGGATCGAGGAGAGGCCGAGGCGGTCCGCTTCGTCGACCAGCGCAGCCGTGAGCCGGTTGCGCAGGATCTCCGCCTCGATGCCCTCGCGCACCAGCAGGCGCGGCCCGGGTACGGGCGAGTAGGGCGAGGCGACCAGCATTTTCGGGTAGTAATCGCCGCCGGCGCGTTCCCAGGCCGAGGCCCAGCTCCAGTCGAAGACGAACTCGCCGTGCGAGTTGCCCTTGAGGTAGGTGGGAGCGGCGGCGATCAAGCGATCGTGGGCGTCGAAGATGCCCAGGTGGTACGGCTTCCAGCCATAGTCTTCGCGCAGACAGCCCTTGGCTTCCATGCCGCTGAGGAAGGCGTGCGACACGAACGGGTTGCCGTCGGGCACAAGCGCGTCCCAGTCGGCGGCCGGAATGCCGCCGAGGCTGTCGAGAAACCGGATGCCGGTCATCGGCTCCTTCAGGTCAGCATGTGCTGCTGGTCCAGCCAGCGCTCGGCGTCGAGCGCCGCCATGCAGCCGAAGCCCGCCGAAGTGACCGCCTGGCGGTAGACGTGGTCGGCCACGTCGCCGGCGGCGAACACGCCCGGGACCGAGGTCGCCGTGGCGCCGCCGTGCAGGCCGGACTGGATCTGGATGTAACCGTCCTTCATCTCCAGCTGGCCTTCGAAGATGCCGGTGGCCGGGGTGTGGCCAATGGCGACGAAGAAGCCCTGGGCGTCGAGGTCACGCTTCACGCCGGAGTTCACGTCCTTGACGCGGACGCCATTCACGCCAGCATCGTCGCCGAGGATTTCGTCGACCTGGTGGTTCCACAGCAGCTCGATCTTGCCGGCAGCAACCTTCTCGAACACCTTGTCCTGCATGATCTTTTCCGCGCGGAACTTGTCGCGGCGGTGGACCAGGTAGACCTTGCGGGCGATGTTGGCCAGGTACAGCGCCTCTTCGACCGCGGTGTTGCCGCCGCCGACCACGACCACGTCCTGGTCACGGAAGAAGAAGCCGTCGCAGGTGGCGCAGGCGGAGACGCCGCGGCCCTTGAACTTCTCTTCCGAGGCGATGCCCAGGTACTTGGCGGTGGCGCCGGTGGTGATGATCAGCGCGTCGGCGGTGTATTCGCCGCTGTCACCCTTCAGGTGGAAAGGGCGGTTGCCCAGATCCACGCTGTGGATATGGTCGAAAACCATCTCGGTTTCGAAGCGCTCGGCGTGCTCGGCCATGCGCCGCATCAATTCAGGACCCTGAACACCCTTTTCGTCGCCCGGCCAGTTGTCCACCTCGGTGGTGGTCATGAGCTGGCCACCCTGAGCCAGGCCGGTGATCATCGTCGGCTTGAGGTTGGCGCGCGCCGCGTAGACGGCGGCCGTGTAGCCGGCGGGGCCGGAGCCGAGGATCAGCAGGCGGCTGTGCTTGGGGGTGCTCATGTATAATCCTTGAGGTTTACTGCGGCGTGTTTCGGTGTGGCGAGATGTGTCGACCCGGAAGAATGGGGAAGACCGGGGTGCGATTCAAGACATCGATGCAATGACGGCTGTCGCTTTGTCCCCACGGGGCGACTTTTATCTCATTCAGGATCCTCCATAAGATGCGCATTGGTATCCCCTCCGAAACCAAGACCCTCGAAGGCCGCGTGGCCCTCATCCCCGCCGCCGCGGCCGATCTGGTCCGCCGTGGCCACGAGGTCTTCATCCAGTCCGGCGCCGGCACCAAGAGCGGCTACTCGGACGCCGATTATTCCCTGCTGGGTGTGACCGTGGTGGCTGATGCCGCTGCCGTCTACGAGAAGGGCGAGCTGATCGTCAAGGTCAAGGAGCCGATCGAGGGCGATCTCAAGCTGCTCAAGAAGCACCACCTGCTGTTCTGCTACCTGCACCTGGCCGCCGAGCCGGCGCTCACCAAGAGCCTGCTGGACATCGGCCTGACCGGTATCGCGTTCGAGTCCGTGGACGAGAACGGCGTGCTGCCGCTGCTCCTGCCGATGTCCGTCATCGCCGGCCGCATCGCCACCCAGATCGGCACGACCCTCCTGCACCAGCCCAACGGTGGCAAGGGCAAGCTGCTCGGCGGCATGGCCTCCACCCCGCGTGGCAAGGTCGTCGTCCTCGGCGCCGGCGCTGCCGGTGGTAACGCGGCTGCCCTGGCCGCCTCGGCCGGTGCCAACGTCGTCGTCTTCGACAAGCGCCAGGACCGCCTCGCCGAAATGATGGCGATGGGCCCGAACGTCACCGCGCTGTACGCCTATGAGTCGTCGGTCGCCGAAGAGGTCCGTAACGCCGATATCGTCGTCGGTGCCGTGCTGATTCCGTCGGCCAAGGCCCCGCGCGTCGTCACCGAAGCCATGGTCAAGACGATGGAGAAGGGCTCCGTGCTCGTCGACATCTCGATCGACCAGGGCGGCTGCTTCGAGACCTCGCGTCCGACCACCTGGAAGGAGCCGACCTACGACGTCCACGGCGTGACGCACTTCTGCGTGACCAACATGCCGGGCGCCGTCCCGCAGACCTCGTCCACCGCCATCTCGGCCGCCATCCTGCCGTACGTGCAGCGCCTGGCTGCCGGCAACGAATGGCGCGACCACGCGGCGCTGGCTGGCGGCATCAACATCGAGGGTGGCAAGGTCGTGCACCCGGCCCTTCAGGGCATGGCATGATGCCGAAAACCCGATCCGAGGTCCTCTGCTAAGTGGCGCGCAGCGCGAAAGTCGTAAAGAAACAGGCACGGAGCCAGGTCAAGGCCCAGCGCGAGGGCTTGAGCGACGAGCTCAAGCGCCGCCTGCGTGAAGCCGGGGCGTTGCTGCTGTTGCCGCTTGCCCTGTACCTGCTCGTCTGCCTGCTCAGCTACAACGACCAGGACCCGAGCTGGGGTCACATGGGCATCGCCGACCGGGCCACCAACTTCGGTGGCTCGATCGGGGCGAACATCGCCAACCTGCTCAGGTACATCTTCGGCCTGGTTTCTTACTGCTTTCCGCTGCTCCTGCTGGCCCTCGGCATCCAGGTGCTCCGCGCGCGCGGCGAACGTGTCGTCGCGCCGTGGGAGCCCTCGCTGCGCCTGATCGGGTTCGTGTTCTTCTTCATCACCGGCCCCGCGCTGGTGTACCTGAACGTCGATTCGCCCGTGCTGCCGGAAGGCCCGGGCGGCATCGTCGGCAAGTGGGTAGGCCGCGGCCTGCACAGCGCCTTCGGCGACAAGGGTGCGCCGCTGTTGCTGCTCGCCGTGTTCCTCATCGCCGTTACCCTCGCCACCGGCCTGTCCTGGTTCAAGCTCATGGACCTGACGGGGCAGGGCGTCGTGCGTCTGGGCGGCTGGTTCGGCGGCAAGATGCGTCGCGCGCCGGAAGTCATGGCGGCACGCAACGCCCGCGCCGAGCGTGAGGTGGTCAAGAAAGCCGACGCGATCAAGCAGGCCAAACGCGAGCCCGTGCGTATCGAAACACCGGTACCGATGGTCGTGAAGAGCGACCGCGCGTCCCGCGAAAACCAGATCCCCCTGTTTACCGGCGCATCGATGGACGGCGAAGTCCCGCCGTTGTCGCTGCTCGACGAAGCACCGCCGCAAGGCCCGGGCTACTCCGAGGAAACCCTCGAAGTGCTCTCGCGCCAGGTGGAGCTGAAGCTCAAGGATTTCCGCATCGAGGCCCGCGTCATGGGCGTCTATCCGGGTCCGGTCATTACCCGTTTCGAACTGGAACCCGCGGCCGGTGTTCGCGGCAGCCAGGTCTCCAGCCTCGACAAGGACATCGCCCGCGGCCTCTCCGTGGTCAGCGTGCGCGTGGTCGACGTGATTCCCGGCAAGAACGTCATCGGCCTGGAAATCCCCAATACCAAGAAGCAGATCGTCTACCTCTCCGAGATCCTTCGTTCGGAAAAGTACGACCAGATGAAGTCGCCGCTGGCGCTGGCGCTGGGCAAGGACATCGGCGGCAAGGCTGTCGTCACCGACCTCGCCAAGATGCCGCATCTGCTCGTTGCCGGCACCACCGGTTCGGGTAAGTCCGTGGCGGTGAACGCCATGGTGCTGAGCCTGCTGTACAAGGCCAGCCCGAAAGACGTGCGCATGATCATGATCGACCCGAAGATGCTGGAGCTCTCGGTCTACGAGGGTATTCCGCATCTGCTGGCGCCGGTCGTCACCGACATGAAGGAAGCCGCCAACGCCCTGCGCTGGTGCGTCGCCGAGATGGAGCGCCGCTACAAGCTCATGGCAGCCGTGGGCGTGCGCAACCTCGGCGGCTTCAACAAGAAGGTGAAGGACGCCGAGAACAGCGGCCAGCCGCTGCTCGATCCGCTGTTCCGCGCCAACCCTGACATGCCGGGCATGGTTGCCGAGCCGCTCGAGCCGCTGCCGCACATCGTCATCATCATCGACGAATTCGCCGACATGATGATGATCGTCGGCAAGAAGGTCGAGGAGCTCATCGCACGCCTGGCGCAGAAGGCGCGTGCGGCCGGCGTGCACCTGATCCTCGCTACGCAGCGTCCGTCGGTGGATGTCATCACCGGCCTGATCAAGGCGAACATCCCGACGCGTATCGCGTTCCAGGTGTCGTCGAAGATCGACTCGCGCACGATTCTCGACCAGTCCGGTGCCGAAGCACTGCTCGGCCACGGCGACATGCTCTACCTGCCGCCGGGCACGGCTACGCCCGAGCGTGTGCACGGCGCCTTCGTCGACGATCACGAAGTCCATAACGTGGTCGAGTGGCTGCGCGCGCAGGGCGCGCCGAACTACATCACCGGCGTGCTCGAAGAAGTCCAGTCCACCTCGGACGGCAAGATCATCAACGATTCCGGCCTGCCGCAGGACGCCGAAGGCGATAGCGACAGCGACAACGCACTCTACGACCGCGCCGTGCGCGTGGTCACCGAGACGCGTCGCGCCTCCATCTCCGGCGTGCAGCGTCACCTGCGCATCGGCTACAACCGCGCCGCCCGCCTCGTCGAACAGATGGAGCAGGACGGCATCGTCAGCGCGCCGCAGCACAACGGCAACCGCGAAGTCCTCGCGCCGCCGCCCCCGAAGGACTGATTCGCCATGAACGACATGAAGCCGGGCGCGCTACGCCAGCGCCCCTGGGGCTTGCTCGTTACCGGTGATCTCGCGCCGACGTCCGAAGTACTGGACGAGGTCGAGAGCATTTTCGAGCTCAACCCCTCCATTCCCGGGCTGGAGCTGCGCGCCGACGACGGCCGTGCCTGCTTCGTCACCCGCGACTATCCCGTCGGCCACACGGCCGGCGTGGACGATGCACTGGAAGTGATCTTCGCCGAACAGGAAGAGATCGCTGAAATCGTCGTGCTCGGCCAGGAAGTCCGGCCCGTGCACCACGCCACCCGCGCGGCGCCGTTCTGGCATCGCGACGGCAAGGCCATCGCCGATATCAGCGAGAAGATGGAGGCGGGCGAGATCAGCCCGGCCGAAGCCATCGACATGCTTAAGTCGCTGTTCGAAACCGATCGCTGACAATCGCGCCGAACCTTACGGAATCTGCCCATGAAACGCTTCCTGCTCGCCGCGACGCTGTCCCTCCTCAGCCTGCCGACCTTCGCCGCCGCTGGTCCGGCGCGCGAGCGGCTGGATGCCTTCTCCAAGGGCCTGCACTCGGTCACCGGCCGCTTCAGCCAGACCCTGGTCAACGCCAACGGCGACGCGGGCAAGACCACCACGGGCACGATGGCCCTGGAAGCACCGCGCCAGTTCCGCTGGGAAACGCTGGCGCCGTACAAGCAGACCATCGTCGCCGACGGCAGCCGCGTGTGGCTGTACGACCCGGACCTCGAGCAGGTCACCGTGCGCAAGCAGAGCAGCGAAGAAGCCCAGAGCCCGCTTACGGTCCTCACCGACCTGTCGCAGATGGACAAGGACTTCAAGGTCACCGAGAAGGGTGACCACGACGGCCTGGTCTGGCTCCGCCTGCAGTCCACCAGCAAGGATCCCCAGTTCGACTATGCCGATCTCGGCTTCGACGCGGGTGGCCTGGCGCAGATGGTCTTCAAGGACCAGCTCGGCAATACGACGAAGATCCAGTTCGCCGGCTGGGTGAAGAACGGGCCGGTTGCGGCCGGCACCTTCGACTTCGTGCCTCCCCAAGGCACCGACGTGATCGGCGACGCCCCGGTCCTGCAAACCCAGCCAGTCAAATAGCCTCCCACACAAGACACGGCGGTTGACGCGAGCCCCGTTCACCCGCGAAAGTACCCCCCGGTGACGGCAGGGGCGTCGCAGGGGAAAGCGAAAACGCAGCAGGGAAGAAGCGGCACCCTTCACGGGTTCGCTGCAGCGCGTCATCTCACCTTCGTTGTGGATTCAAATCTGCACTCTCGGATTTAGTCGTCCGTTCCGTATTTGCGTGCTTGTCGCGCCTCCGGAGCCGTCACTGTGTGCGCGGCGCGTAAGTTCGCGCTGCATAACCTGACGGCTACATGGAGAGATGCGATGAATTGGTACCTGGATGTTCTGAAGAAGTACGTCGATTTCGATGGCCGCGCACGTCGTAAAGAATATTGGATGTTCTTTCTGATCAATACGATCATCTCGTTCGCACTGATGTTCGTCGTCGCGATGGCTGGCGGCGCGAAGGCGGGTTCGATGGTGGTGAACCTTTATTCGCTCGCCGTACTGCTGCCGAGCGTTGCCGTCGGCGTGCGTCGCATGCATGACACCGATCACAGCGGCTGGTGGATTCTCCTTCCCATCGTCAACCTGATCTTCGCCTGCACCGAAGGCACGCGCGGGCCGAATCGCTTCGGCGCCGATCCGAAGCTGAGCGAACAGCTCGCCTGAGCAAGGGACACGCATGACGAATGACGACGGCGGCATCTGGATCGGACGTGACGGCCAGAAGTACGGTCCCTATACCGACGCGAACGTTCGCCAATGGCTCCGGGAGGGGCAGCTGACGCTCGACACCCTCGCCTGGCGGACGGGCATGACGGAATGGATGCCGCTATCGACGTTCGGCATGTCCGATAAGTTTACGGGCGTCGTGCCGCCGTCGCCGCCACCGCCTCCGCCGCTTCGATCGGCGGGTGGGTTCTACGGCGCGGAAACGCCGGACGAAGTGCGTGAGAGCTTCCCGCGTCCTCCGGCGATGCACTGGTTAGTGGTGCTCCTCCTGGTCGTCGTCACCTTCGGGCTCTTCCAGTGGGTCTGGTTGTTCGTGCAGTCGAACTGGGTGAAGCGGATCGACCGATCCAGCAGTGCCAGAGCGTTTTTCGTTGCCGGTCTGTTGGTTGCATTCGGCGGTGGGTTCGTCAGCGGCGCTTTCAACGTGCCCACGATGACGGTGCTGGGTACCCTGGCAGGGACGGTGCTGGTCATCATCGGCTGCTTCTCCATGGCGGGATCGCTCCGGCAGGAAGCGGCACGGCTGCGGCTGCCTCTGGAGATCGGCGGTGTAACGCTGTTCTTTTTCCAGATGTTGTATCTCCAGGGTCAGCTGACCTGGCTGGCGCGCTGGAAGGACACCGGACAGACCTTGCCGCAAGCACCCAAAGGCGTGTTCTGGCTTCTGATGATCTTTCCTGGACTCATCGGCGTCCTGGCCGCCATCGCTATTCCCCAATATCAGAACTACATCGTTCGTACCCAGGTTTACGAGGGCGTGAACCTCGCGATCCCTGCAAGGACCGCCGTTGCGGAGTACTACAACAGCCACGGGAAGATGCCGGTCGATAACGCCGCGGCAGGTCTTGCCGATGCCCAGTCCATTCGTGGAAAGTACACCGCCAGCGTGACCGTAACGAACGGGAATGTCGTGGTGTTGTATGGCGACGACGCCAACCGGATCATCCGGAGTGGCCAGCTCGTTTCCAGTCCCAACGTCGCCGGAGGACAGATTGTCTGGCGGTGTGGTTCGGCGAGCATACGGCCGCAGTATTTGCCGGTTGCGTGTCGGTAGTTGTTACGCGTCCGGGACTTGGTGAGAAAAAGTTCATGTGGTTCTGGCGAGTGTGCTCTGGCACGTCGCGCGCTGAGTTCCGCAAAGCCGCGCTACTCCGTGCCCAATGGCTCTCCGGCGGCGCGCATCAGGGGGAAAGGTCCCGCGCCGTCATAGACTCTTGGCAATGAGCAAGGTCATCCGAATCGCGCAAGAGTTTTGCGCCGCCCCGAGCGGCCGACATCCGGCTGACGGCGACTTCAACGGCGAGCGTTTTCGCGAGGAGTGGTTGGTTCCGCCGCTTGATGCTGGGGACACGGTCGACGTGGTCTTCGATGATGCGGAAGGCTACGGATCGTCGTTCCTGGAAGAAGCGTTCGGCGGCCTGATCAGCGTTCGTGGGTACACGAAAGAATTCCTCGCACAGCGCCTGCGCCTGGTCGCGAAGACCCGCGCAGCACAGAGATATCGTCGGGTAGCCCAGTCGTTCATCGACTCAGCCGGCTATCCGCAAGCTCCTACGAACCCGGCATTTCGTGCCAGACTCGCCGCACAAAGGATGGGGCGGGGAGTAGGAACGGCATGATTGTCATCTGGGCCATCATCGGCGCGATCGCCGGAGCGCTGGTAACGCAGGGCTGGGAAGGCGCGGTCGCGGGGTTCGCGATCGGGCTTCTCTGGGGGCGGATGTCGGGGCTCAAGAGCGATCTTGATGCTGTGCGGGCTCGGCTGGCTGAGTTGGGAACTGCCGCCAAGGTTGGGGCGCCGGTCGCCGGCGGAGCCGGCTCCCAGATGGAGCATCGGCTGGATGTGGATGCCGGGCGGGCTGAGGCTGATCCGGCGGCGTGGCCTGATCGGGCGCCTATCGCCGGCGAAGCCGGCTCCCACATACCGCCGGCTATGCCGCCGTTGCCTTCGGGGGGATCGGCGCCGCGGCCCATCGTCTCGCCACCTGCCGCACCTGTTTCACCTGCAGCACCTGTCGTGCCTGCCGGACCTGCTGTACCGGCCGGACCCTCCTGGATCGAGCGGTTGCTGGAAGCGGGGAAGCGCTGGATTACCGAGGGGAACGTGCCGGTGAAGGTGGGCATGCTGGTGTTGTTTGCCGGCGTGGCTGCTTTTCTTAAGTACGCCTCGGACCAGGGGATGTTCCATATGCCGGTGTCGGTCCGCCTGAGCCTGGTGCCTTTGGTTGCGATCGCCGGTGTGGCGTTTGGCTGGATGCAGCGGGAGAAGCGCCGGGCCTTTGCGCTGTCGTTGCAGGGTGGCGCACTCGGCGTGCTGGTGATGACGGTGTTCGCCGCGTACCGGTTGTATGGCTTGTTGCCGGCGACGGCGACGTTCGGGTTGCTTATCGTTTTTGTCGCAGGGCTGGGCGTGCTTGCGGTGTTGCAGGATGCCCTGGCGCTCGCCGTGCTCGGCCTGATCGCGGGCTTTGCTGCACCGATCATCGCGTCGACGGGGCAGGGCAATCACGTTGCGCTGTTCTCATATTACGCGGTGCTCAACCTTGGCATCCTCGGTATCGCCTGGAAGAAAGCCTGGCGCGTGCTCAACGTACTCGGTTTCATCGGGACGTTCGGCGTGGGCACGGCGTGGGGTGTGCTGAGTTATCGGCCCGCGCTGTTCGCCAGTACCGAGCCTTTCCTGATCCTGCATTTCCTCCTGTATCTCGCCGTGCCCTGGCTGCATGTGTTGCGTTCGCCGAGGCGTGGGCGCGCGATCCTCGATGGCTGCCTGATGTTCGGCAATCCGATCGCCAGCCTCTTGCTGCAAGGTGCCTTGCTCGACTGGGAGCCGATGCCGCTCGCGATTTCCGCGCTGGTTGCCGCGGCGATCTACGTGGCCATCGCGTTCGCTATTCGCAAGCGCGAAGACATGGGCCTGCTGCGCGAGACCTGGGCCGTGCTGTCCGTCGCCTTCGCGACGATCGCCGTGCCGTTGGCCTTGAGTGCGAGCGTGACCGCGAGCGTGTTCGCGCTGGAAGGCGCAGGTCTGATTTGGCTGGGCTTCCGTCAGGCGCGCCGTCTGCCACGTTGGGCGGGCGTCTTCCTGCAGCTGGCGGCCGGTGTCGCCTGGGCGCTCGCGGCGTTGTTCACCCACCACTACAACGACCTGCCGATCCTCAATGCCGCCTTCATCGGCAGCCTGCTGCTGGTACTCGGTGCGGGCGTCGGGGTGTGGCAGTTCGACCGGCATGGCATGTCGCGTGGCGTGTCCGGCCTTGCGCGTATCGGTTTGCTGGTCTGGGCGGTGATCTGGTGGCTGGTGAGTTTCGGCAACGAGATCGACACGTTCGTGTTCGAGCGTCCGCTCGCCTTCGGTGAGTGGCTTGCCTTGCTCGCGGTCACGGCGTGGTTGTTGGCGGAAGCGTGCAAACGCGTGCGCAAGCTCGATCTCGGCGTCGTCCTGGCTTTCGCCGTGCCGTTGTTCCTCGCTGCCGGCATGGTGGTCGCACTTTCGGCGGTGGGCGAGAACATCCAGCCGTTCAACGGTTGGCCGCTTGCGGGTATCGCGGTGATGCTGGCGACGGGCTGGCTCACGCTGCGCGCTATCGCAGCCCATCGCGTGGCGGCGATTCTCGCGGCGACCATCGGCTGGGTGCGCTGGCTCGTCATCGGCACGGCGGCGATCGCGCTTGCCTTCGACTTCGTCACGACGATGGGCCAGGGATGGAAGCTACTCGCTGCCGCCATGCCCACGTTGCTCCTCGCGGGCCTGGTGCTGTGGCGCCCGCGTGTCGTCGCTGCGCCGCTCAACGCGTATGCGGATGCCATCCGTAACGCCGTCGGTGCGTGTGCCGCGTTGGCGTTGTTCCTTGCCGGCGTCATCGCGCTGGGCACGGCGGGCGCCTCGAATCCGCTGGTCTTCATCCCCGTGCTCAACCCGGTCGACCTGCTGCTGATCGCCGTGTTGTTGCTCACCGCACGTGGCATCTCGGACGCCGTCGTGCCCGCCAGCACGCGACGCCTCCGGCCCGCCGTCATCGCGGTGATGTTCTTCATCATCGCCACGAGCATGACGCTGCGCTCCGTGCATCACCTCGGCGGTGTGCCCTGGGATAACAGCATGCCCGGCTCGAGCCTCGCGGAGCTGTCGCTCACGGTGGTGTGGAGCATCATCGGTGTCGTCGCGTGGGTGCTTGGTTCGAAACGCGGCCAGCGCCTGTTGTGGATGGCTGGCGCAGTCACCATGGCTCTCGTGCTGGCGAAGCTGCTGCTTGTCGATCGCGGGCATCTGGGCAACCTGTTCGGCATCGCTTCGTTCATGGCCTATGGCGTGCTCTGCACGGTCATCGGTTACCTCGCGCCTGCGCCACCACGGCAGGCCGCCGAACCCGCTCCGGAGTCTTCGCATGCGTCCTGACGTTCGCCATGGTCTGCTGGCCCTCGCCCTGGTCGCTTCGAGCGCCTATGCCGCCGCGCCTGCCACCGATCAGTTCGCCTTCGCGTACCCGATCAAGACGACGGCTGGCGCGCCTGCGTATGTCGTTTCGTTGCCGCAGGATGCCTATACCTGGAGCCGGCCGGACACCGCGTTGACCGATGTGGTCGTCGTCGACGCCACGGGTCAGCAGGTCCCGTCGGGGCCGTACCAGCCGCTGCAATCGATCTCGCGCCCGGTGACGTTGACCCTTCCGCTGCTCGCGGTGCCACCGGCCGAAGCCGGCTCGCCCGGCCCTCGCATCGAACGCAGCACCAATGGCGACATCGTCATCCAGCCGGGCAACGACAACGCGCCGGGCCCGGTCAAGGAATGGCTGATCGACGCGCGTACGCCGATCGACCTCACGCAGATGACCCTGCCACCCACCCAGGTGAGCGAGGGTGCGGACGTGCAGCTCGACAACGTCTCGATCGACGTGAGTGACGACCTGCAGTCGTGGACCAGCCTGGTGCGACAGGCGACGATTCTCTCGATGGGTCGCAGCGGCAACGCGTCCGATGTCAGCACGGTGAAAATCGAAGGTGCGAGCGGCCGTTATTTCCGCGTGCGCATCGTCAGCGGCAGCGTGCATTGGGCGACGGCAGGGGAGGCTACCGCGACACTCTCCGGACGCGTCGAAGAAAAGCTCACCGCCGACGAATCCGCCCGTCAGTGGCTCGATGTACAGCCGAGCACCACGCACGCCAGCGGGCAGGGCGTCGACTACGACTACAAGCTTCCCGCGGCCCTGCCGATCGATGCGCTCCGCCTGAAACGCGGCAGCGATGCCGTGGCCCGCGTGGACGCGGCATCCCTCGACGGCGAGCACCTGAGTGAGTCACTCGGCACCCTCGTGGTAACCGCCGGGCAGGGCGACGGCACCACCACGCTGGAGATTCCGGCGGGTCGCCGTAACGCGCTACGCCTGCACTCCGCCACGCCGCTGCGCGAAGCACCGCGTCTCGAACTGGGCTGGGTGCCGGATCGCTTCGTTTTCCTGCCGGAGGGGCAGGCGCCGTATCGCCTGCTCGCTGGCAGCCGGGTCGCGCGTCGCCCGGCCTGGCCGATTGCCGACGCCCTGGCCGGTCTGCGCAAACAGCAGCCGGAAGGCTGGCGGCCGACGCCGGCCACCACCGGCCCCGGCGAGCGCATGGCCGGGGAAGACGCCCTGGCAGCCCCGGCGGTACCCTTTGACTGGACTCGCCTGATTCTCTGGGGCGTGCTGGGTCTGGGCGTGCTGGTGGTCGGCGGCATGGCGGTGAGCCTGCTGCGGAAGCCGCCTGGCGGGCCGCGTGAAGCGCCTTGAGCCCGCCTGCACGGTGAACGCGCGATACTAGGCGTTCACCGTCGGCAACGAGTCTCATGTCTTTCCAGTCCCCCGGCCTTTTTGCCGAACCCGAAGCCCTCAAGCCCCTGGCCGAGCGCATGCGTCCGCGCAGCCTCGACGAAATCGTCGGGCAGCGGCGTGTGGCGGGCGAGGGCACGCCGCTGCGTCGTGCGCTCGAGGCGGGCAAGGTGCACTCCATGATCCTGTGGGGTCCGCCCGGCTGCGGCAAGACCACGCTGGCCTTGCTGGTCGCTCGCTATGCCGACGCCGACTTCCGCGCGATCTCCGCGGTGATGAGCGGCTTGCCCGACGTGCGCAAGGCGCTCGCCGAAGCCGAAGTGAAGTTCGCGCAGGGTCGTCGCACCGTGCTCTTCGTCGACGAGGTGCACCGTTTCAACAAAGCCCAGCAGGATGCCTTCCTGCCGCATATCGAACGCGGCGTCATCATCTTCGTGGGCGCAACGACCGAGAATCCGTCGTTCGAGCTCAACTCCGCGCTGCTCTCGCGTTGCCGCGTGCACGTGCTCGATTCGGTCAGCCCGGACGACATCGTCGCCGCGCTGCGTCGCGCACTGGCCGATAGCGAGCGCGGCCTCGGCGATCTCAACCTCACCGTCGAAGACGCTTCGTTGCGCCTCATCGCCAGTGCGGCAGACGGTGACGTGCGTCGCGCACTCACGCTCCTGGAAATCGCTGCCGAGCTTGCCGAGGGCGGGCATATCGATGACGCAACGCTGGAGCAGGTGCTCGCCGATCGCACGCGGCGCTTCGACAAGAGCGGCGAGCAGTTCTACGACCAGATCTCGGCACTGCATAAATCCGTGCGCTCGTCGGATCCGGATGCCGCTGTCTACTGGCTCACGCGCATGCTCGACGGTGGCTGCGATCCGCTTTACCTCGCTCGCCGCATGACGCGCATGGCCGTGGAAGATGTCGGCCTGGCCGAGCCGCGCGCGTGGCGCATGGCACTCGATGCGTGGGACACGTTCGAGCGCCTCGGCAGCCCGGAAGGTGAACTCGGTCTGGCGCAGCTCGCGATCTGGCTGGCGATTTCGCCGAAGAGCAACGCGGCATACATGGCATTCAACAAGGCCAAAGCCACCGTAAAGCAGATGGGCACGCTCGACGTCCCAATGCATCTGCGCAATGCGCCGACGAAGCTGATGAAAGGCCTCGGCTACGGCAGCGGCTACCAGTACGACCACGATGCCGAAGGCGGCGTGGCGCTGGACCAGCAATGCCTCCCCGACGAGTTGGTAGGCATGACCTTCTACGAGCCCGTCGACCGCGGCCTGGAACTGAAGCTAGGCGAAAAGCTGGCAGCCCTCCGCGCCGCAAGAGCCGCCGCCCGCAAATCCTAGGATGTTGTGGGAGCCGATTCATCGGCGATTGGGTGGTCGCGACAACCTTGCCTGCGGCAACCTGGCCCGCTGCCGCGGGATCGCCGATGAATCGGCTCCCACACACGCAGGGCGAGTGAATCAGCTGTTTTGCTGAAGCGTTTTGATGAGCAAAGCGAATGCAGCCGAGTGCTGCCTTCGGCTCGGATAAAACAAACGGTACCCCGGATACGAAGGCGACCAGTCTTTAAGTACGGCTTGCAGCACGCCTTGCTCGATGTAAGGCCTCACCTCTCCCTCAGGCACGTAGGCAAACCCAAGGCCTGCGATAGCGGCTCCGACCATCACGCCGAGGCTGTTAAAGGTGCATTGCCCGTCGACGCGAACATTCATCTCGCGCCCGCCTTTCTCGAACTCCCATGCATACAGTCCACCGCGCGTCGGAAGGCGAAGGTTGATGCACGTATGTTCGAGAAGGTCCTGTGGTGTCGAAGGCACGCCGCGTGCCGCGATGTAGCCCGGTGAACCGACGACGAGCAACCGCTGGTCGCCGCTGATGGGAATGGACACCATGTCCTTGGCGACCACATCGCCGAGACGCACGCCGGCGTCGTAGCGCTCAGCCACGATATCCGTCAGGCCATAGTCGATGATGACCTCGACCTTGATGTCCGGATAGGCGGGAAGAAACCTCGCCAACTTCGGCAACAGGATCGCCTCGGCCGCGTACTCATCGGTCGTGATTCGCACGTTCCCGGATGGCGTATCCCGCAGATCACCAAGCGCCGATATCTCGCCACGAATCTCCTCGATCCGCGGCGCAACCGATTCCAGTAGCCGCATGCCGGCCTGGGTCGCGGAAACACTGCGCGTATTGCGATCGAGTAGGCGAAGGCCAATCCGCTCTTCAACGGCACGGACGGTCTGGCTGAGGGCCGACTGCGATACGCCCAGCTTGGCCGCCGCCTTGGTGAAGCTGCCTTCCCGCGCCACGGTCAGCACGGCTTCCAGATCGTCGAGGCTTTCTCGCGCCATGGTCGGCTCCGTCGTCAGTTATTAGTGCATCTTATAAGGCCATTCGTATTATGGCTATTTACCGATGGGTTGGCAGGCTCCAAAGTGACTAGCTCACGAGCTTAAGGAATTTGGCGATGAACGAACCGACGAACGCACGAAAGGCCTTTGGCGCTATGGCCCCGCACCTGGCCGAGATCACGGACAAGGTGCTTTTCGGTGACGTTTGGGAGAATCCCGCGCTGTCGAAACGCGACCGCAGTCTGGTAACTATCACCAGCCTCATCTCGCTATATCGAATCAATGAATTGCCCTTCCACCTGAAGCGAGCGCTCGAAAACGGCGTCAGCAAGGAGGAGATCATCGCAACGATCACACACCTCGCTTTCTACGCCGGGTGGCCGCCCTCGATGACAGCACTCTCCATCGCGGAAAAGGTTTTTGTGGAAGCGAACGAAAGCAATGGCTAAGAGGAACACACGATGGAACTGAAACGCGCAGGCTCACAACCCTCCCAGAAAGGCCCCGAAGCCTGGTTCACAGGCACAGTACGAATCGATCCCCTGAACGTGCCACCCGCTCCCGCGAGGCATTCGTGCGCTGCGGTGACGTTCGAGCCGGGTGCACGATCGGCGTGGCATACGCATCCACTGGGCCAGACGCTTTTGGTGACGGCTGGGTGCGGCTGGACGCAGTGCGAGGGCGAGTCAATCGTGGAGATTCGTGCGGGCGACGTCATCTGGTGTCCGCCGGGTCACAAACACTGGCATGGCGCATCACCGACGACGGCCATGACGCACATTGCTATTCAGGAAGCGCTCGATGGGAAGAACGTCGTCTGGTTGGAGAAGGTGACGGATGAGGAGTATTTCGCGGGACCGGGCGCTGATCGCCAATAAATCGGCTCCCGCAGAAGCTTGACCCCTCCCAAAAGACCGATAGCCCGGAGGGCCGCCGCGGACGTACCCTCGGATCACCACGGCCACGGAGAAGGACCATGCGCATTGCCATAGCCGCCTTGCTGGGCGGGCTTGTGATGTTCCTCTGGGGTGCGTTCGCGCACATGGTGTTACCGATCGGCGAGATGTCGTTCCGGGCGCCTGTCAACGAAGACAAGGTGATCGCCGCGCTGCACGACAACCTGCCGGCCGAGCATGCGATCTTCGTGCTGCCGTATTTCGACATGGCCAAGGGCGATGATCCGAAGGCCAAAGAGGCGTTCTCGGTCAAGGCCAAGTCCTCGCCCTTCGCCTTCATCGTCTACGCGCCCTATGGCCGTGACTACATGGAAATGGGCTACAACCTTTTCCACCAGTGGCTGTCTGACACACTCGCGGCCTTGCTGATCGCCCTGATCCTTATCCGTGCGACGGTCAACGCCATGCGCGGCCTCTACACCGGACTGGCGTTTGGCGTGTTCGCCTGGCTGTCGCTGATGGTGCCGTTCTGGAACTGGTACCGGTTTCCGGCTGCGTTCACTGTCGGCACGCTGATCGAGCAGGCATTCGGTTGGTTGTTGGCCGGTGCGGCGATGGGGTGGTGGTTGGGTAGAGGTGAGCGTCGGGGCTTTGTGGCGCGGTGAAAATGTCGCCGCACGACGCTGCTCACGGCGAAGCCGTTGCGGCGGTCTCCCCCCGGAGCACCAGTATTCCGTCCAGATAATCCGACCATTGGAGCGTCTGGAACTTGCTGTACACGAATGCGCGACCCGGGACGTTGCCTAGCTGCCTCAAAGCGGTGGTAGAGAGAAAGCGCGCGGCGTGCTGATCAGCGTGCGACGCAAACGCGAACGCTTCAAGTGAACCGGGCGGTGGCGGAGCCAGGTCATGGATCGGACCATGGCCTCCTATCGTCCCATACGCTCCACTGACCGCGCTGAAACCCAGAGCATAGGCGTCGTCTCCCATGGCACGGTGCACATTGGCGCCGAAGGGCAGGTCCCTGGAGCCTCTGCCTTCGATGTGGGTCTTGGACGCGTGCACGGACGCCGTCCACACGACCACCTTCGTATCCCGCAGCCACTGCGAGATCAACCACGTCAGGTTTTGATACATCGCCCTGTCACGCGCGCCTTCATCGGCGCCATGCGGGTCGATCCCATCCAGGTAAACAAGGTACGACGACGCCATGGCAGAGAGGCGCGACGATGCTGGCCCCGAATGGAGCGCGGGCGCAGCAGTCACCTTGCGAAGGCAAGCCTTGAGCGTTTCGAATGCCTCTTCGTTGAATGGGTGTGCATCGTCGTACATCCATCCGTTGTGCCTTAAGAGGGCCTCCTGACAACGGCTCCGGTCGTCGCCGTCGAGGACCGCCGCCAATGCCTTCGGCAGCGCCTCGGGTGAGTAGTGCGCACCCACGCCACCGACCTGCGGATCGACGCCTGCAATCAACACGCGTCCAGCAAACGCCTCCTTGAAAAGCCATGTCTCGAAGCCCTGGAAGACGGCGTAGCGCGACCAGAGCGCGCCGATGGCGCTCGACAGTTGGGCTTGTGTCGCCGTGCCGGTGTCCAGCGAATGCTGAAAGTCGAGCATGTCGTAGAACTGGCTTTCGAAGACGACACCGCGGAAGCCGCAGTTCTGGACCAGCATTTCGACGAGCTTTGCTTTTACGGCGATCGTCTGCGCGCCTGCGTGGTTGGCGTCCTCACCGAGGAAGACGATCTTTTTTGAGCACATCTCGTGCAGGGCAGGGGCGAGGTCGTTGGCGGATACGGGCGCTGGGGCGTCGGCGGCGTACGCGGATCCGAAGATGAGGAGACATAGCAGTAAAGATGGCAGGCGGATCATGCAGAATCCTTTCTTTGGGGACGTGTCTCACTGATGGGAGTTCGACGCGGGTGGGATCGCCGATGAATCGGCTCCTACAGTAGCTACTCTGCCTCGTGAGACGTAACCTCCAGACTTCGACTGAGGGAGGCCCACCGCAAGTGACACTTTTCGAAAGCCTCCTACTGTTGCTCCTGGCCGCCGTGGTGCTGCTGCAGGTGGCGCGACGCCTGTCGCTGCCGTATCCCTCCCTGCTGGCACTTGCGGGTGTTGGCGTGGCGTTGTTGCCCGGTGCGCCGGATTTCCCGATCGACCCTCGCACCGCCTTGCCCCTGTTCATTGCGCCGGCGCTGATGGACGCGGCCTTCGATTTCCCGCTGACCCGGGCGAGAAGGTTCTGGATGCCGCTGCTTATCCTGGCGCTCGGAGGTGTGCTGTTGACGGCCTTGCTCGTCGCCTGGGCCGGCTGGGCGCTTGCAGGTTTGCCGTTCGCCGCCGCGCTGGTGCTCGGTGCCATTGTCGCGCCGCCCGACGCCGCGGCGGCCACGGCGATCCTCTCCGGTATGTCCATTCCCCGGGACACCGACGCGATCATTCGCGGCGAGAGTCTGTTCAACGATGCGGCGGCGTTGCTGTTGTTCGGCGTGGCGTTGTCGGTGCAGACCTCGGGCGTGGTGACAGCGCCGCAGGTGCTTGGCTTCGCGCTGGCGGCGCCGGGCGGCGTGTTGTTCGGCGTGCTGGTGGGTCTGGCGTTGCCGTATGCCACGCGATACATCTCGGGCGTCCTGGATAGCAACCTGCTGCAGTTCGTCAACACGTTCCTGGTCTGGATTGTCGCTGATCATCTCCATGTGTCGCCCGTGCTGGCCGTGGTCGCCATGGCGATGACCGTTGCCAGTAAGCGTTCGGATCCCTCCTCGCCACGCCTGCGCGTGCATTCGTACGCCGTGTGGAGCGCCGTGGTGTTCGTTCTCAACGTTACCGCCTTCCTGTTGATGGGTCTGCAGGCGCGGCGCATCGTCGGTGGCATGAGCGGGGAGCATCTTCGCCAGGCACTGATCTTCGCGGGCGTCGTCACGGTCATCGTCGTGGTCGTGCGTATGGCGCTCGCACTGGGTGTCAACCGCACCGTCGTCTGGAACCGTAAGCGTCACGGACGGGCGGGTCCAGCCAGCTGGCAACAGGCGGTGCTCGCCGGCTGGTGCGGCATGCGTGGTCTGGTAACCCTCGCGACCGCCTTCATTCTTCCCGATGACTTTCCGATGCGTGACACCGTGGTGCTTACGGCGTTCTCCGTCGTGCTGGTCACCCTCGTGCTACAGGGTCTTACCCTGGCACCGGTCATTCGTCTGCTCGGTCTCGACCGGCGCTCGGTGGGTGAGCAGGAGCTGCGCGTCGTCCGGCTGGGTCTGGTCAAGGCCGCCATGGAGCGCATGTCCGTGGAAGCGGACGAGGAGGGCATGCGCCTTACAGCGCTCTACCGCATCGAAGTCGAGGCGCTGGACGAGCGCGGAAGCACCGAGGCCTTCGACCGTCACTGCGCACACTCCCAGGCCGCCGTCGCGGCCCAGCGTGCGGAGCTGGAACGCTGCCGGCTGGACTTTCAGCTCAGTGATGACGACTACAATTTCTTGCTCGAGCAGCTGGACTGGCGTGAACTCACCGTCCTTCCTGCCGAGGTGACGCGGATGAGTGGCGGCTAGGCCGACGACGCGCCTCGATAACTGAGGCGTGGTTCTCACCCAGGTACTTACGGTCCCGAAAATCAGGTTTTGGCCGATACGGCCGGTGGGGTGCGCGGAACTACGGTTCCCGCACCAACCACCGAACGGAGCGTGTCATGCCTGCCGATTTTTCACGTACCAAACAACCGATTTATAACGTTACCGCCGATTATTCGAAGAATACCGGCGCGATCGAGTACATCGCCCACCTCATCCTGACCAATAACCGGGTCGTTGCGATCGGCAAGGCCGTGGACGGCAGCGGCTCCGGCGCCACCAACCACCCCGACCAGAAGTTCTGGCGGGAGTCGGCGAAGGCGCTGGCGGATGTGCTTTCGAAAGCCGGTGCCAATGCGCGCGACATCGTGCGCGTCGAGATCGATTGCACGCTGTTGCCCTGCGAGAGCTCGAACGGCTGCACCACCACCGTACCCGCGTTGATGAAGGCCGCGGGCTACGACGGCCTGTCTGTGCGCGTGTTCTCGCATCGCGCCGAGTCGGCCCCGCGTACCGGCGTCCTGCCTGCGCGTTACTACGACTTCACCGTAGGCGCCCGTAACGACGCGTTGCAGGCAGCTCGTGTCGACACCGGCGGCTGGAGCTGGGCGCCCTGATCAAGGCTTCGAGCACCCTGATACCTCATCCATCAAAGGAAAAACATCATGTCAAAGACGCTGATCATCTGGCCGCACGGTTCCACCGACGGCGAGCGCGAAGGTAAACGACTGCAGGCCCTCTATCCGGGCGTGTCTCTCTGGGCGGATGGCGCATCGCTCGGCGGCGTCACTTCGAAAGATATTTCGCTCCTCGTTGTTGTTGGACATCGCGACGAGATCAAAGGCCTGGATACGTTGAAGGCGCTGTCCCAGTGTGTCACCCATCTCGGCGTCCACTACGTCACGATGGCCAACTGCGAGAGCGCGGTGGCCAAGTCGGGTGGCACGCTCAGCGATCAGAACGAGCTCTGGTCACCGGCGCAGCGCCTGGCCAACGATACCGGTGCCGCCGTGCTGGCCACCACGCGCGACCTGCTGTTCGACGAAGTCGGCAAGGGCTTGGCGTTTGCGGGAAGTTCGTCGCACGGCCTCTCTCCGATCAATCCCTCCGGCCAGACGCTCTGGAAGGAATTCAGGAAGCAGGATCCGGTGGACGAGATCACCACCGGTGTCGGCAACCTCTGAGGCCCGACGCCCGCGCGCGCGACGTCCGTCGGGAAAGCCCGGCGGACGTTCCATCCGGCAGGGGAGCTGGCATAGGGTCTTAAGGGGGTCCAGGATGTCTTCGCAACGCCACACCACCGCCCATCGTGGCGGTGTTTTTAGTTATGACCGCGCGCCGGCGACGCCAGGACGGGCATCATGATGCCCGTTACCGTATTGCTCGCGGATGAGCAGGCTTTGCTACGCGAAGGTGTCGCGTCGCTGCTCGCCGCGTTGCCACATTACGAGGTGATCGGCAGCACCGCCGATGGTCGCGACTGCGTGCGCAGTGCGTTGCGTTGCCAGCCAGGACTGATCATCTTCGACTGCGCCATGCGCGGTTTGAGTGGCCTTGAGGCCATCCGTCGAATCGCGCCGCGATGTCCGCGTACGCGACTGCTCTGCCTTTCCTCGTACGACGACTCACGCTGGGTGCGCGCCGCCTTCGATGCCGGTGCGCATGGTTACGTGTTGAAGCACGACGGCTTTGACGTGCTCCACGAAGCCATCGACATCGTGATGCGCTCGCGCTTCTTCATCAGTCCGGATATTGCGCATCTGCTGGTCGATGGCATGCGACGGACGAGCAGCCCTTCGTTTGCCCCACGCGAGCCCTTGAGCCCGCGCGAGCGGGAAATCACCCAGTTGTTTGCCGAAGGGCTCAGCGCGCGTGACATCGCTTCACGCCTGCACGTGAGCGTAAAAACCGTCGGCACGCATCGCGAACACATCATGGCCAAGCTCGGCATCAACGGTATCGCGCAGCTCACGCGTTATGCCTTGCGCGAGGGCCTGACGGCACTTGATCCGTAAAGATCGGCGATCAGGATTTGCACACGCGGTAATCAGGCTTTTCCCGATCCCGCGCGTGTCGCTGTGAACGGATAGTGGATTCCACCAGGGCCCACTAAACCGTTGCATCGGGAGATCGAATCATGGCTGACTTCAATAGTTTCTTTCCAACCTTGCTCAAGCACGAGGGTGGGTTCGTCAACGACCCGAACGACCGGGGCGGCGCGACCAACAAGGGCGTGACCTTCGGTACCTTCACCCTCTACGCGAAGAGTCTGCTCAACGTCGAACCCACCATCGACAACCTGCGCGCACTGACCGACGCCCAGGCCGGCGTCATCTACAAGTCGCAGTACTGGGACAAGGTGCACGGCGACGAGATCTCGCTGCAGGCGCTGGCGAACATCGTGTTCGACTTCCAGGTCAACTCGGGTAACAACGCGGGGAAGTTGCTGCAGCGCGTGTTGAACACGCTCGGCGCCTCGCCGCCACTGGCGGTAGATGGCTCCGTCGGCAAGGGCACGATGGCCGCGCTTGCCAGGGCGGACGCGGTCGCGGTCTACCAGGCCTATAAGCAGGGGCGGAAGGATTTCTATAACCGGATCGTAGCAAACGACCCGACACAGCAGCGCTTCCTCAACGGCTGGCTTGCCCGCGTCAACTCGTTCCCGGATCTTGCGCCAGCTCCCACGGGAGGCGCCTGAGCCATGGCCGCGCAGACCTCCCTTAACACCTTGATTGAAGCGATCGCCGGCGCCGTCGTCGACGCGCAGGATCGCATCGAGCAACACCAGATGTCGCACCTGAGCGACTTCTTCGACGAAGACAACCGCCCGAAGAGCGTCGTCATCCGCATGCCCTCGATGCACCCCGACGCCGCGGAAGACGACGAAGACCTGTACCGCGCACCGATCCTGCCGCTGGTCTCGACCAACGTGCTGCGCATCAAGGAGGTGGAGATCACCTTCGATGCGGACATCGGGCCGCTGATCGAAGGCGACACGCCCGACGACGATGCCACCGCGCAGCCCGGCTGGAAAGGTAGGCCAGCATCCTCCCGTCCGCACCTGCGCGTGGATCCCACCGCCGGTGGCAAGGAGGGCAAGAGCGGTGCGGTGCACGTGATGATCCGGGTCGAAGGCAGTGAGCCGACCGATGGCGCCGCACGCCTGATGAACCATCTCTCACAGACCCAGGGGGTCTTCAAGACGTTCAAGCCCGGCGACTGATCGGTCGATCGCGCTGAACCGCGGTGCGCATCCCGCGCGGCGCGTCAAACACCACAAGGAGTCACATCATGGCTGACGAACTCGTCAACATCTCAAGCCAGTTCAAGGGTCTGCCCATGGGCGACCTGATCGGCTCGCCGCTCACCGCCGCGTGCGAAGCGCAGGTCAAGCTCGCCCAGGCTACCGCCGACTTCATCAAGGTCATCGGCTTCCTGCCGCCGGCTGCGAATGATCCGACCGGCGTGGGCGCCACGCGCACCGCGAGCTTCAAGTTCAAGCGTCCTGTCGACGACCCGAGCGGCAAAGGTATCGCCGAAGAAGAGGTCGAACTGGAGGTTCCGCTGCTTGCCATCGTCAAGGTTCCCAACCTGAGCATCACCACGGTGGACATCACCTTCAACATGGAAGTGAAGTCGTCCTTCAGCCAGACCGAGAAGGATTCCAAAAGCGGATCGTTCGACGCGTCGATGTCGATCGGCTGGGGCATTTTCAAGGCGACCGCGAAGGTCTCCGGTGCGGTGTCCTCGGCGAAGGAGAGCACCCGCGCTTCCGATAACTCCGCCAAGTACAACGTTTCGGTCCATGCCGAAGACGGCGGCGCGCCGGAAGGCCTGATGCGTGTCCTGGACATCCTGCAGACCGCTTGCGCGCCTCGCAAGATCGGCGCGCCGGTGCTCGTCCCGGCTACGACGCCGGCGATTGCGGGCGGTGGTGCTGCGGGTGGTGCTGCCGGTGGTGCTTCGGGTGGCGCGGCCGGTGGTGCAGCTGGTGGTGCCGCGGGCGGTGGGACGATCGTTCCGTAAATGCTTCGATCCAAATACGGATCGCGGCGCCCGCAAGGTCGTCGCGATCCCTTTCCGGAGAAAACAGGATGTTCGACCTGACCGACGTGAAGTTCGTCAAACGCGTGGTTGTCGGTAGCGACAACCCCAACCAGATGAGCAATGAGGCAAAGATCGACGAAGCGCGCGCCTTGCTCAACCGGTGTCTCACCGATTCACCGCGCGGCTCGATCATCGGTGTCGAGAAGAGCTTCACCATTCTGCAGATCGGCGAGCACCAGGTGGTGCTGCAGTGGATCTGCTACCACGTGGGATTTCCACGTAAACCGTCATGGCTGGTCGGGGAGTAGGGCGCATGGCTGTCTGCACGTTCGACCAGTTGCTTTATGCACTGCGTGTGTCGGTGGAGGCGGCCAATGAGTCGCTGCGGCGGCGCCGTGCGATGCAGGTCGCTGCAGATGACAGCGATGGTGAGGCCCTGCACGTGGAGATTCCGCGTGACGCGTCTCCGGATGCGCCGTTGGAACCGGTGGTGATACCGCTGCGCGAGTTTCGCGACCCGCGAGTGCCACAGGTGGCCGAGCTATCGGTGTCGTTCGATTGCCGGCTGCGTTATGAGCGGCGGCCTTCCGGCGTGGAGGAGCTCGTCATCGATATGGGGCCGGCGCGGCGACGGTGGTTCCAGCGGGTGCGAACGCACCACATGCATATCAGTTTTCTTGCGCGCGACGCGTGGCAGCCGCGGATCGTCCTGGACGATCGGGTGGTGAGTGCACCTGTCGCAGCGGGGGTGGGGTGATGGAGAAGCTTTCTGGGGTGCGGGTTTCTGGGGAGTGGGCCAGGGCGGTTCTGGCGTGTGTGGACGAGGCGCCTGTTGCGGCGCGCCGATCGCGTCTTGCGTGGGTGCTTCGGGGATTGGTTGTTCTTTGCGTTCTTGCCGGGGGTGCCGGTGTGGTGGCGTGGTTTGGCCGGTAGGTCGGGCTGTGCCTTTTCTTTCTGGACTGAGGAGAAATTTATGATTTCGTTGATAGGAAGAGCTTCGCCGATGAATCGGCTCCTGCGGGGGTGCGTTGTGTTGGGGGTGTTGCTGCCTGGGTTGGCGTTAGCGGCGCAGCCGCAGGGCGTCTGGACGGGGCTGGTGCAGCAGGCCAACACGGATGTGTCGTCGGAGGTGACGTTCGGGGTCAATTCGGCGGATGTTCACTTCGGCCCGAACTTATCGTGCAGCGTACCGGCAACGTTTCTTAAGGAGGTGGGCGCGGCCACGGTGTATCGCTTCGGGGTGACGAAGAACGGCGGAAAGTTCTGCGAGGGACTCATGGGGCGTGACCTCACGTTTACGCCGGAAGCGGATGGGCGCCTGGCGATCGACTTTCCCTCAGCCAAAACCACGTGGCATGGGAATCTCAAGCCGTCCCCGGCGGTTACAACCCACCCCTGAGCGAGGTCGCCATCATGGACACCATGCTGCTGTTCACCCGCTTCTGGCTGCTGCTTGCAGCCATCGGCGGCGCCTTCCTTCCCGTGGCGCTGGGCGCCGAGCCTTCGCGTCAGCGGGCCGTCATCCAGGTGGTCTGTGGCGCCATGATGGCGATCTTCCTGGCGCCCGCTGTGGAAAGGCGTTTCCTTCCTGACTCGCCGGCAGATATCCAGGCCGGCGTGTCCTTCCTGGTCGGTTGCTTCGGACTGCGCGCAACCAAGATCGCCCAGCGATTGATCGACACGCGCGGCGAGACGCTGGCCAACCGTGTCCTCGACCGCATCACGGGAGGCGGCAAGCCATGAACGAGGATATTTATCTCTACGGCGATCTCGCCTGCAGCGTGGTGATGATGGTCTGCGGATGCTGGCTGCTCACCGACCCCCACTTCCGCCGGTTGCTGCGCGTGTGTCACGCCTGTGTCGCCGGAGGCGCCGTGGTGAACGTCCTCGGCATTGTGGCGGATCAGGTGGGGTTCGAAGGCATCAGCTATGGCCATGTCTGGCCTGGAGAGCTCGTCGTCAATGTGGGCGTGTCGGTGCTGATGGTGACCTGGGTGCGGCGCTCGAAGCAGCGGTATCGCGCGCCTAAAGCGTAGCGGGAATCCCAATCACTGGTTGGGCCTCGCGAAAGCTCACGGAAGCCTCGGAATGCCAAGGGAACAGACCGTCTCGCGACGGCCATACGATCTGATAGAGCGGAAAGGGCTTCTTCTCGTAGTACCAGAGTGCAAACCCAACGGACTCGCGAAACGCAGATGCCGGTACCTCGGCGAAGTCGCAAGAGGCGCTCTCCAGGAGGGCCGCCGTCGGTCGGGTGAGATCGATGGGAGAGCCCGAACGTGCGGCATTGGCGCATATGACCAGCACTTCGTGGGCGACTTGTCTGGGTAGCCCGAAGACGATGAGTTCCGGATGCCCGTAGGTTTGAAAAAGGCCAACGGTGAAGGAGTAGCCGACGCGCGCGCCATCGGCGAGGATGTGAATACAGTGCCATCCGTGCACAGCGATGTCATCGAGGAGCTTCTGCTCGGCCTTGTCGTTGCCGGTGTGCTGGACCATCGTAACTATCTCCCTTCCGTTCGCTTCCACGTTGCGTAAGCCGCACGCGATGACTTAAGGGTCCGACGGCCGGTACCATGCGGACACATTGGATACGTCGCCAAGGGAATAAGCAATGTCACTCAAGAAATTCGCCGTCTCCGCATTCATGGTGGTGGCGTTGGGCGGGACGCCGATCGCCAACGCCGGCATTGAGTTGCCGAAAAGCATCCAGGCGCAGATCCCTGCCGGGTTTGAGGTCATGCAGTCCGCACAAGGCCCGGAGCTCGGCAACAAACGAACAAGCTTTCTCGTCGTCGTACACCACACCGTAGACACCATGCAGAACGCCTCACCCCGTCCGCTTCTCATCTTCGAAAGCCAGGACGACGGCGCCTTCAAACTGGTCGCTCGCAACGATGCTGTAGTGCTTAAAGCCGACGACGGCGGGCAGTGCGATCCGTTCGACGAGGACGACGAAGGACTAGCCGTCAAAGGCGCGTACTTCACCGTGCAGAACGCCGTCGCCTGTGGGTCGCACTGGTCGGACTTCATTACCTTTCGCTACGACGCGAAGACGGGCAAGTGGCTCTTCCAGAGCGAGATCCACACGATGTCATTCCCGCTGGAGGGAACGCCCGACAAGACCTCCGTCACACGGGCGGACAAGGCGAAGCCGGTCTCATTCGCCGACTGGAAGCCCGAGCGCTGAGGGGAAGGGAGGCCCGGCAGCCGCGCCAGACCCGTCCCCGCCCAAATTTGCGATAATCCCCGGCTCGCACCCCCACGGAAGCCCCACCCATGCTGGATCCAGCCCTCCTGCGCGGCAAGCTCGCCGAAACGGCTGAGCGCCTGCGCGCCGCCCGGAACTTCGACCTCGACGTCGTGACGATCGAGCGCCTCGAATCCGAGCGCAAGGCGCTCTCGACCGAGACCCAGGAGCTGCAGAACCTCCGTAACACCCGTTCCAAGGCCATTGGCCAGGCGAAGGGGAAGGGCGAAAGCGTGGACGGCCTCATGGCCGAGGTCGCCGGTATTGCCGACAAGCTCAAGGCCAACGAGCAGGCGCTCGCCGAGGTCCAGGCCAAACTGGCGGACATCGCCCTGGGCATCCCGAACCTGCCCGACGAGTCCGTGCCCATCGGCAAGGACGAGAACGACAACGTGGAGATCCTGCGTTGGGGTCACCCGCGTCCGTTCGACTTCCCGGTCAAGGACCACGTGGACCTGGGCGCCCGTCACGGCTGGCTCGATGGCGAGGCCGGGGCCAAGCTGTCCGGCGCGCGCTTCACGGTGATGCGCGGCCAGCTCGCCCACCTGCATCGCGCGCTCGCCCAGTTCATGCTGGACCTGCACACCACGCGCCACGGCTACCTCGAGCACAACGTGCCGCTGATCGTGAATGCGGCCGCGATGGAAGGCACCAGCCAGCTGCCCAAGTTCGAAGAGGATCTGTTCGGCACGATGGTCGACGAGGTGAAGCGCTACCTCATCCCCACCTCCGAAGTGACGCTGACCAACCTCGTGCGCGAGAGCATCGTCGACGCCGGCGACCTGCCCATGCGCATGACCGCGCACTCCATGTGCTTCCGCGCGGAAGCCGGTAGCTACGGCCGTGACACCCGCGGCATGATCCGCCAGCACCAGTTCGAGAAGGTCGAGATGGTGCAGATCGCCACCGCCGAGACCAGCTTCGCCCAGCTCGAGGAGATGGTCGGGCATGCCGAAGCCGTGCTGCAGGCGCTCAAGCTGCCGTACCGCAAGGTGCAGCTGTGCACGGGCGACATGGGCTTCGCCGCGGCCAAGACCTATGACCTCGAAGTCTGGCTGCCCAGCCAGAACACGTACCGCGAGATCAGCAGCTGCTCCAACTGCACGGACTTCCAGGCCCGCCGGATGGCGGCTCGCTGGCGGAACCCGGCCAGCAACAAGCCGGAGCTGGTGCATACCTTGAACGGCTCGGGCCTGGCCGTGGGGCGGACCCTTGTCGCTGTGATGGAGAATTTCCAGCAGGCGGATGGGTCCATCGAGGTGCCGGAAGTTTTGCGGCCTTATATGGCGGGGATTGAAGCGATCGCCTGATCCCTTGGTACCCTCTCGTCGGGTACAATGGGCACTGGCCGGGTGCAATGCCCGGCCGGCGCGTTGGAAAAATACGGAGAGATGGCCGAGTGGTTTAAGGCAGCAGTCTTGAAAACTGCCGTAGGTGTGAGCCTACCGTGGGTTCGAATCCCACTCTCTCCGCCAATTGGCGGCACGCTTGCTCCTCGCGAGATGAACCAAGCAAGTGAAAGGTGTCGACCAACGCATTCATGCCAGTTAGTCGCGGAGTCACTTCCACTCTTTGTCACACTGCGTTAAAACGGCGGAACGCGGTGGTCACGAGACGCGATGTGAAGAATGGACCGCCTAACGCCCCGATGTCGAAGGTTTGCTCTTAAGGCAATTTCTTTCTACAAATAAGGCTTTTCGAAGTGGATCGTGACGGGGCTGCCGAACGTACCTTCACGATTCGAGATTAGGTGGAAAGGCCCGTCAGTCGTCGAAGTCGAGATCCATGTCGGATGACCAACGTCGGAGCTCATTTCGTTGAGCTTTGTATCTTAGGCGTGCTAGTGCGGCTATGGCTCGGTCACCCCATGCAGTTACGAACCAAAAGCTTCCGAGTCCAAGAATCGCGGATGCAACTTGAATAGACTTAGCATCCTTCAGCATGGAAGAAAATGGAGCAGCGAAACACGTCACGGCCATGACTAGTATGACTAGTTTGATCCCCCCGACGAACTTCTTCGTTCTCCTGTCGAGTTTGGCGGCGCGTCCGTCGAGTGATTGCTGTTGTAGCAACTTTTTATCCCCCTGCTCCTTTTGCACACTTTCGAGCTGCCGGCGGTACGTGTCCATTTCATGTTGAGCACTCGCTAGCTCGAAATTGACGCTGCCAACCGTTGCCTCGGATCCAGTGGCGCGTGCCTCGGCGGCCGCGCGCTTTTGTATTTCTGCTTCGAGAGAAGCTTGCGTTGCTGCTCGTTCCGCTTCAAGCAAAGGCCGCGCAATTGCCAACTTCATCTCTTCAAGAACGCGTTCGGCGGTAGCAGGAGCCACCGGTATTTGTGTCCCGGCAACGGCTCGCATGGGACAAAGTGAAGCACGTTCGTCACGCATCAATGCCTCGAACTGCATCCGATGCTCGCCGCCGAGTTCTTCCAGTTTTGCCGCGAAGGCCTTCATGATTTCCGGGCGCGGCGAAATGGCTGCGGCGCAGCTTGCGATTAGTCGTTTCTGCGAAAGGCTAACAGCAGAAATGTTTCGTGCAAACCAGGTGATGGCAACCAGTTGTGCATCAGTGACGCATGTGAACCTGGGGTCGGGCTCAGATCGCCCCGTAGAAAGGAACTGATTAGCACGGCCGGCGAGCGCCGCGTTCCGTGTTACAAACGTGGTGCCGGCTTTCAGAACCGAAGCCGGTGCGCGATTTTCGAGGCGCATGCGGATGACGGTCGCAATGCTTTTAGCATCAGTAATGCGGCGTTCAAGATTTAGATGGACATCGCCCAGAGCATTTCGAAGGCTGTCGAAATTCGATTCGGTAAACCATCGTTTGAAGCGCGTCTCCTCGTAGAGCTCCGACCGCAATACCGAAACGTCCAGTTCTTTGAGGCGCTCCTCCAGCGTATCCATGACATGCGTGGCATACATAAGGTGCCCGGCGGAGGTCCTCAGCCGAGCAGCCAAGTGGCCAAAGGCTTCGCCCTTCTTGTGTTGCTCTAGGGTCGTCCGTATCGTCCTTCGCATTTCTTCGATCACGTGGTCGAATGTCGCCAGTCGAAATCCTGCTTGGACAAACTGCTCTAGTAATTCCTTGGCGTACTCAGTGTGCTCCGGGCTATTGAGGTCGAGCGCATCCAGTAAGAGTGGGCCGTCCATGGCAGCACGGAGGTCAGGGTCATTGTTGCTCGTCTTTGGCATTGCGAGCGCCGAGACGGCGTCTGCCACCAACGCTCCGAACGAAATCTGCGACACCAGATTGAACAGCTCTGGTGCTTCCATGTGGATGTGGAGCACGTAATCGGGCACTAAGAAATCTAGCGCCTGCTTTTCGCTCCACCCGTCATCGCCAACTTTTTTGGGACGCAACGACAGTTTTGAGGGCTTCTGGCCTGATAAGAAGCTTGTGGTGACCTCTGGGCGCGCGATGCGTTCAAGGAAAGCAGCGTCGATCCTCTCCCGGGGCAAGGACTTTCCCATTGGATCAAGTATGCGGTGGACCCAGGCGGCGAAGTTATCGAGAACTGCCTCTATACCGGATTCATCAATACCGTCAATTTGGTCAGGAAATTCGACGCAGTGGAAGATTCGTGGCGGCCCCTCGACCAGTAGCCCAGCCTGGACCATCCTTTCGGTTAGCGCCTTCGCGACGGACGCCGTCATGGAGAGTCCGTAACGTTCTGAGAACTTCCGAGCAAAGGCATTGGGGTCGTACAGACGGCTCGCAAACTCGTTGATGATAGGTATGAAAAGTGGGGTCAGGCCCCGAATCGCGTCGCCCGTACGCTCATACTCGCTCGCGACTAAAGCGAACGCGGCTAAATCATTAGACATCATTAAACTCATGGATTCCCCAACTACCATGATGCGTTGACCAGTGTTATTTTTCAATCAGGCAAGCGCGGGACGTACGATTGAAGTATCGCGCCCTAACTGTCAACTATGTCAATAGCAGCTGTTTCCGTTGCAGGCAGGGCTTTAGCGTCGCAGGAGCATGAGCGGTTCGCTGGACTGCGCGAGCGACGCGACGACCATACATTTTAGTTGAAAGGCGGCTTTGTTACGCCCAAGCGAGTCCGAGATACTCGGTACGCATCATCCCGTCACTGACGCTCCGCCCAGACACTACTGGCCTGACAAGAAACGTCAGTCCAGTTGCATTCCGATTCGTGTGACGGGTATCGCACCTCAAACGTTGTCGCCGCCGTTTTTTCCTCGCAACGTGGTTTATGCCAGGTGTTTGCCGAGTAAGTCTCGTCGGTCTCATCAAGAGTTTGCCGAAAATATACAACGTCTGCGCCGACGCGCGATGTCGACCCTTCCTCTCGTACGTTCGCGACACTCCGGCTTTTTTACCATTTAGCAGGCAAGGCGAAATAGCAGAGGCTAAGCACATATTCTTTAAAGAGTGCAGAACCGAATGAGTCTGCAGGGAATTTCGGTCGACATCTAGCTTGCGGGACCCTCTTTCCCGAAGGAACAGGCAGAAGGACTCATTTGCCGTATTTGCATATCGATGTAGCCCGCGCCCGATTACAAGTAATTCGGCAGTTCCATAATCCATCCTTTAGAAGATTTGCCGAAAATGCGCCTTCTTCTCAAGACCAATGAAGGAAATAGCCCGCTGTGTGACATTCATCACAAATAGAATGTCACGACTTCGACAGGGGACTAGGGATGGCAACACGTAAGGCACAAAAGCGGATCTATCTATTGCGCGCGGACTTCGCTGGGGCGGCGGCGGCTGGCATCAATCTCCAATCACTGCTTCAGCAGGCTGTTGCGGCGCTGCCCGTGGTGAACGGTGCCCCCAATCTAAATGCCACCACTCGCGATTCGCCCAACCACGGTCAGCTGCGCATCAATCAGCTCTCGGTCAACGGCACCTCCATCGAAGTGAAAGTGGTCGCCCTCGCGCCTGGCGAAAACGCCACCATTGTGCCGCTTGCGCTACAGCCGAACCAGAACGCAGAGGACTCGGCGCTTCCCCCGGATGCGATGGCCTTCAAAGGTGGTGATTTCTTCTTGCTTATTGAGGGAAATAACGTCCTCTGCGTGGGCGATCACCTACGGCTTGGGCCGGTGGAGAGCTACCTTCGCGATTTGTTCGGGCACGTCCTGCCCGGCATCCCGGACGCTGCGGCGTTCGAGATACGTCCGGTGGCTCGGCACAACAAGGTGAAAATGCTAGCGGACGAGGGAATTAAAGCAATCGAGCTGAATAGCAGCCTTTATGCAGCTACGCTGGACCAGCCGACGAAAGGCATCGCTTTGCTGAATCCGTTCCGCGAAGCCCTCGACGGAATTCTTGACAGTGCCCGGGCCCTCATTGACCAGGACGAGAGCGAGGACCTCAACGAACACTTGGCCGATGTCCAGGTGAAGCTTCTGATTAGCGTGAAAGGTGGGCTTCGCGGCCCCGAAAGTTCGCGTGCGGCAGTTGAGGCGTTAGGCCAGAGCTTAGTCTCAGACGGTGCGCCGGCAGAGGACGAAGATATCTCCCCGGTCTTAATTACCAACAGAAAGAACCGCGTGTCGGTATCGGAGGCGTCGGTGAGCGAAAACTTTGGAATCAACCGACGTAACAGCGAAAACTCTCTGTTGGATACAGAGGTGTGGGCGATTCTGCGCTCGTACCGTGAGACGCTCCACGGGCAGGGGACGCTCGACGAATGATCGCCTGGGGCCGCCTCGCACTTGGCGCGGGCGCCCTTGGTGTGTCCGTGCTCAGTGGTGTCTTCGGAGCCAGTTGGCTCAATGAGAACTCCGACGCACTCTCTAACATCTTGTCGTTCTTCTCAGTCTTAGCCGGTTTCTTGGTCGCAGTCATCGCGCTTACGGCCGACGACCGAGGGCTGAGAGGGAGTAGTTGGCGAGCCAAACACTACAACGCCAAGACAATTCGGCGACGCTTGTTGCGTCACCGAATGTTGTTTTCGCTCTATCTTTCAGCCTGCTTTTTGGCGTTTGCGGATTCGTTGAAAATTCAGTTAAACGATGAGCATCGAAGCTGGCTAAACGGCATTACCTTAGGTGTTGCCGTCTTTGCTTTTTTATTGTCGTTTTCGCTGCCGCATAACCTGTCGGAAGAATACCTTCGCCGCCTCGATCAGGCTGTTCGAGATGCCCGAAAGCCCGCGCAAAAGGGCGAGGGCGAGAGCAAGCGTCATTAGGCGCACGTGGCTCGATTGAGCGGTGCTCTTGGCTTTCCCCTGTGGGCTATGCGAACGGATGCTACGAATCGGGCCATCGGCCCATGCCTTCGGGCAACACATCCGTTGCGTGGTCCACCGCACGAAGCAAGTCCTCCAAGCGAGGGGGCCATTGTTCTGCCGATGGCCGCACGGCCGATTCCAGCGCGGCAAGCAGCTGTAGGGCCGCCGCCGAGATGTCGACGAGTGCGCCGCCCTGGGCTCGCACCACGATGACGCGCGTGTGGTGCCGCGCTAGCGGAAAGCGAGCGGCGGTGAGGGTCTGTTTCAGCTTGACCGCTTCGGCAATGACAGCGGCCAACGGGAAGGGGGAGAGTAAGTCCAATTTGAGCACGGCGCTTCCTTGGCACGCGGAATTGATGGCGTGGGCCACTACGACGGAAGGCATGACCAGCATGCTGGTCATGCCTGCTGCTCTAGTTCTGCGGTCGACGCAGAAAAGCCGAGAGTCTCCCGTGCCACTCTTCGCATTCCCTCGCGTTCTTGGGCGCTCCCCAAATGGTCGCCGAGTGCCGCTGGAATGGAACCGTTAGCACGGGCGTATCTAACCGAGTCGTCCTGAGCTGAATGCGGTTGTTGGCCTTGTAGGCCCTATCTGGCACCCACTCGTGCGTTCACTCTCGGACTTCCCTTGCCTCCAGAACGAACTCGCGACCCAGTTCATCTCGCGCCCAAAGAAGATTCCTGTGCTCGTTGATGGCGAGGTTGTCATGGGCGTGGGTGGCTTCGAACGCGGTCTTCTGAGGTGAGATGTCAGGATTGGTAATTGAGCTGCAGCAGGCTGCGATGGACGGCAATACCAAGGTTAGCGATGTTCTGAGAAAGGCGCTCGTGGTTAGTAAAAAGCTTCGCATTCCTGACTTGGCGCAGTGGATTAGATACGAACTTGACGGTTACGGCACTGCGCAGGTGCCTCCTTATAGGCAGCTGAATTTTGCTTTAAGGGTCTGGAATCGGTTTCACGGGTGGCAGCCTCTTTTGATATCTGATGCGAAAATCGCGCTCGGGCTGTCGAGATGTAGCGTGGGACAGCCGCTTGGCCAACTCGAAGATCTCATGACCTCGGGCGATGGCACTCCACAAGTTCCATTCAGGGCGGAACAAGAAGCGCTCCTAATGTCACGGATGGAAGTCCCGCTTCGACCGACGCGTATCGGGTCGCGGACAGACGTTCAAGGCATTGTGGAGGCTGTGAGAAATCAGGTTTTGAATTGGTCTCTCGACTTGGAGTCGAGGGGTGTCGTTGGCGAGGGCATGACTTTTACCGCTCAAGAACGAGAGGCAGCGCATCGAGTGACTAACATCACCAACAACATTGGCAGCATGTCGAACTCGCAGTTGCAGCAGGCATCGCCGAATGCGAATCAACAGCAGACGATCGAGAGAAATTCTTCTGACTTGTTGGCTCTGATTCAGGCCATTGAGACAGTTTCTCTCAACGGCCTGTCGCGAGATGACGCCGCGGAATTGCGCGCTGAAATCGAAACCTTCAAAGCGCAGGCTCGGTCACCGAAGCCCAAAGTCACGGTGATTGGAGAGGGCTTGAAATCAGTCCGCGCCATCTTAGAAAGGTCCGCGGGTAGCATCGTGTCAAGCGAGGTGCTCCCCTTAGTTATTGATGCGCTTCATCGATACGCGGGGTAGGGCGATCGTCGACAACGAGGCTTTGCTCTCCTTTATTTCAGTCAGACAATTGCCAGCGTGCGTTTATCTCCTCACATGCCGCCTCGATGTCAGACATCTTCTTCTTGCTTGCCTTTGTGGCACAAGTAACGGCGAGCGCTGGAACATCAACAACGAAACAGAGCTTGGGGTCAATCGGACTCCCTTGATGCGCTTGCTGTAAATATTGCTTTAGTGCCGTGGCTACATATTCGGCACCCTTATCGGTGAGCGGGTAGGTCTTGGGGAAGTGCAGCTTGACCGCACCGACAACCGCTCCGGAAGAAGAATTTCGGAGAATGGCATCTGGCCGGACTGAAACAATAACCCCTTCAATGTCGAGTTGAGCGGATATCGTCGAATCCGTGCCTTCTACAACCAAGCCCTGCAAGCCCAACTGGTCTGTTGTTTTAAGAAAATCTTCAATAGCTTCCGCTGAAGCCGCCTTATCCTGTCTGACGAATCCGCTGCCGGGGGCCTTTTTTAGGTGCGAGGCGACATCGCGGAGCGCGCCCTCATCCTGCATGCCGTCAGCAAGATAGTTGACGATTTCCTTGCGAGCGTCGCCGTAGCGGGTCGCGATAAAATCCTTGGGTGCTTTTTGGTCTTGCACAATACGCCGGCGCCGTGCCGGCGTAGCCGTCAGATACTCGCCAAGTTTGTTGACACTGATTCTGGCCTTCGACATCCGGTAACGCTCCCTTCGACGTTATATCGGGCTTAATGTTGACTGATGATATGACGGATTTTCACCGCGATATGTAGGGTTCCCCCTACAACGATAGGCAGGTGCGATGTCGCGACTCGGCCTCTGTGCCGCCAGCCTCTCATGCCCCGCACCTAAGCGAAGCAGCTGACAAAAACGTTGGACTCTGACGAACGTGCTGTTACGTTCGCCCTAGGCACTCCCTTTAGGCACTTTACCGCGGCAGTCGCCACCGAGAAAAGCCTTGGTTTTAGGGGCGCAAGAGAGAAACGTACCGGCTCCCACTCTCTCTCCGCCAGACGAGACTCAGTCCAGGCGCATCAACGATTGGACCTTGCCGAATAAAAATGGATTCGGGTCACAACGAGACCTGGTCGACAACTGGTCGAAGGTCTGGAGCGCTGTCGTTCGGAGAATCGAAGGCCAGGAGCAGCGCTTGTCCTTTAACCTCGCCAGACGGAGCATTCGCACGGCACTTGATCGGCTGAGCGTGAAACACCGTGCAGCACCAGAGAACGGCACGAAAAACTTGAATGCGCTGTCGCGGACGTATGTCGGGTGGCTTTCGTCATAGATGGTTCTTCGTTGGTCTTGGCTAACGTCGACTTTGTAGGCCTAACGACCGCCGTGGGTCATCACGGGGCCTTGCGCTTGCGCCTGGTCCTGCTGCGGCAACAGCTGGCTCTGCGCCGGCTGCTGTTGTTGCGTCTGCTGGAACTGCTGCATGGCCTCTGGCCACCTCGCCGCACTGTGCTCCATGGGCGTCATGGATTCGGCTGTCGGGACACTGGTCTGACGGTCAAACAAATGGTCGGTGCGCCCCGGCGGTGTCTGCACCGCCCACAGTCGACTGCCATCGTCCGACAACGCAATTTGGTCAATCCGATGCAGCCCGTCGGCGCGGGCTTGCACGACGAGCGCGGAAGAGATCTGGTCGGTGTATTGGTCGGGCGTTCGGCCCAGGCTTTGGTCCAAGGTGGCCACGTGGCCACGCACCTGCCGGAACATCGCATGGTCGGCATGCCCGGGGTCGTCCAGGCGCGCAGGCGCAACGGGCTGATACTTGAACGGGTGGGGACCGTCCGACGTGTGGTCAAACGCGTGCGGCGTAGCGGGCTGGCTGCTGCTGTCGAGATACGGGACGGATTGCTTGCTCTTGCCTAGGTCGAGCCCGGCGTTCTCCATCATGTCTTCGTAGAGCCCCGCGTGCGCCATGTTGATTTGGATTTGGGGTGTGACACCTTGGGCGTGCGTCGCGTTGCGCTCTTCCGCCCCGATGACGGCGACCGCCCAACCCGCGTAGTAGTTTGGGTAATCCTCGACTCCGCCATGCGCCAACGCCATGGCGTTACGGGCATCACCGGGCTGTTGATGCGCCGCGGTGGGGCGGTCGAAGTAATTGTGCCCCATCGCAGCCACATTGCCAGGCGTTTGACTCATGCTCAAATCAGGATTGAGCTGGACATTGGCGTGCGGCACGAACGCGCCGTTACGAAATTCTGTGAAGTCAGCTGCGCGCCCCGGGGCAGCCACGTTCATGTTCGCCAGGCTCGCGCTCCCATGGTCGTGCTGCACCCGACTCCTCAAGGCATTCCAGCCGGCAATCTCGGCCTTGGCCTCGTCTTCGCGTCCCGATTGAATGTGCCTTTCGACGAGCGCGGTGTAGTCGTGCACCGGTCCGGGTGTCGCGGCCATCGTCTGCACATCGGCGAAGAACGTGGCGCGGTCATGGGCCGCGGATTGCGCATCGAAGCCGTGCTGAACCTCATGCCCGACAACGAAGGTAAGGTCATAGGGGTCATAGCCGCGCTGCCCCGACCCGGGTGGGGCAGTCGCCAATGACTCCGGAACCAAATTCATGGTGTGACCAGGCGCGTTGAAGCTGCCGCCCACCCCGTCGCCAGGCTTGGTGAAGGCAAAGGATTCGAGAATGCGATGTTGCGGCTGCTGAGGGTCGGCGGTTGTGGCCGCGCGCTTAATCTCTTCCGCCAACGCCGGGGATCCATTGAGGGTGCCTTGCAGGTTGTTGAGCATGTCCGGGGTCACCGGTTGGCTTGCGCCGGCACCACCGGTGTAGGTCTTGCCGCCAAACTCCACCACCATCGATTGGACGCGCAACACCGCGTGCAAGTCCCCACCGGCTGCGGTGCCGGTGGCGGGGAAGGCCGAGGCGGGGAGGGTCACCACGCCACTGGTGGGGTCATAGTCCCCGACAGGTCGGTCCGCGGCTCCCGGTGCAGCTGGCGCGAAACCATGCAACGCGCCCGACGTCGCGGCGGTGTCCAGTCGCTGGGTCAAGTCGGCGTCGGAGGCGAGCGTCGCTCGCAGTGCCGACACGTCGGCGGGTGTCACGCCGGGTTGTTGGGCAAACTGGTTAACCGCCGCATCAAGGGCAGGGTGGGGCGTTGCCATGGTCAATCCTTGGGTCAGTGGCCGCCTGAAGCTTGCAGGGACAACACGCATTTCGCATCGCCACTGAACACGATGTCCCGCGGGGTCAGGGTCAACAGGAGCTCATGCTTGGCAAACTCAATCGCCAACACGCTGCCGATTTCCGAGGGCACGGGTCGCTCGACCCATCCGTGCGTGGTCAAGCCGTTGCGCAGTTGGTCCAAAAGAAGAGCACACACCGGTGCCGCGCTCACGGCCGGGTCGGCATGAAAGAACCAGAACCGGAAGGTGGGTTTCAGGGGTGGTTGCGCTTGGGCGAACTGCGCTCCGTAAGTCCATCCCTGGCCAAGGTCAGGGCTATGGTAGATGGACCACCCTGCGCCGTTGTCCGGGTCCGGCCCCAGCGTAATGCCGAGTTGCTGGCCGATGTTTGCCACCGTGAAGTCGCTGGTGGATTTTGCAGTGGACAAGAACATGAGGACGCGCTGGGCAGCGTCGCGAGCGCCGGGTAGCAGCGCCTGGTCATGGGCGGCAGCAGTCATGGAGTGGTCCTGATGGGGGGAGGGGCGCGCTGGAGCAGCGCTGCTCCCGGAAGCGGCGGGCCGCGGGGGCGTGTCGCGGGCCGGCGTAGCGCAGGCTAGGAGCAATGTGGCCGCGAGGCTCGTCACAGCAATGGCGGCGCGCATCATAGGGTCCGCATCCATGGTTCCTTAAGACGGCCGCAAGTCAGCGGCGTTGTTTGGCATGATAACGAGCACAACATTTCCCTGCATTAAGACCGATGCACGGTTTCGGTGGTGCCGAGGGGTGAGCACGAGGGGCCAATGGGGCCCCGTCGCGCAATCGTTGGAGCCCGGTTGCCTGCCGCCGATCTGGCTAACGATGGGACGAGTACGGGCGACGCCTATCACGCGACGCCCAAGGCGCTCATTGCCCCCGAGAAGCCGCGTATTCGCTTGATCGCGTCGCCCTTTGATGTCCGGATATCCTGGCCCGAAGCTCGCAGTGAATTCAAGGAATGAAACGATGAGGGCAAAGCTAATTGCCACCGTGCTCATGGTGGCGTCCGTTACGGCACACGCGGGTGAATGGCCCGCTTATCGCGAGCCAAAGACAGGCGCTGAGGTCGCTGTTTGGAGCGCTATTCTGAGGTTCCGTTCGGCCTACGGCTCGTGCGTGAATGAGGCCGCTGCTGTTGTGCCCGCCACGAAGGAGTGCGTCGCCGACGAATACCATTACCAGGACCAGCGGCTGAATGCCGTATATAGACGACTCATGACGACGCTCAGCTCCGCCGAGAAAAAGGCGCTGCGCGTAGAAGAGCGTCGATGGATCACCTATCGCAACGGACGGTGCGACAGTCTGCAGCCACAGCTGGAGCCAGAGAGCTGTCGACTCAATGCGACAGCAGACCGGGCGACTCAGTTAGAAACCCGGCTGACGGCGAAGTAACCGATAAACGAGCGGAACACCACCACGATGGAGCGTGATAATGAGTCTCGGCCTGAGATGAAGGCGGGGAAGCGTCGCCGCTAGGCGCGCTTCTGTGCGACCGAGATAGACAGATCTAGGGCGCCGTCCAACAACGTAGCGCTCCAAGACTGTTTGACGCCTTGCGTCGGCACTAGTCTTGTCCGCATGATTCGCCCGGGCAATCGTGACGCCGCCGCCCCCACAAATAAAGTCCCGGCGCATAATGCCGATACGTAGGTGCTCCCTCCGCCCGGAAGGAGCGCCCAGGTACCCAGGGTGGGTGCCACGTTAGGCGTGATAGGGGTACTACATGGATAGCAATGCCGGCGGCGTCAGCGAGACGTCCATTTTTCAGAGCAGTCTGCCGCTTGCGGACAAGCTCGAGCAGGCTCGAACCGAGCTTCTGGACCTCTCCGCCCGGAACCGGCTGCTCAATATGCCCCGGGGAGCGCGGGCGCGATCCATCACCGTGGTCGATGAGAAATCCGCCGAAGTCTTCCGGCTCCTCTCCCGCGAAGGCAAGGCCTTCACGTTCGTAGCTGGCCGGGCCGCGGACGAATCTGCACTGGTGGACGACGCGGGTGCAGAAAAAGATGAAATTGACGATCTCGCTCAACCTGACGATGAGTCGACCGATGAGCGCGGCATCTTCCGTCGCCATGCGGATACCAAGCTGCAGACACGACTGACGGGCAAAGGCCTGCAGAAGCGCCTTCTCGAGCTTTACCTCGACTCCCGTACGCTGGAGGAAGAGCAGGGAGTCAACGTTCTCTTCCTGACCCTGGGCGCGCTCAAATGGATTGATCCGAACAACGCAGCGAACATCCGTTTCGCTCCGCTCATCCTGGTTCCTGTTTCGCTGGATCGCGGAACAGCGGGTGAGCGTTTCAAGGTAAAGGCGCGCCAGGAAGACATCGCTTCAAACCTCTCGCTTGAGGCCTATCTCGATCGCGTCCACGCCCTTCGAATGCCGGCGTTCGAGGCAAACGATTCCTTCGATATCGAAGCGTATTTCTCCGGCGTCCGAGACACGATCCAAAGTAAGGAAGGCTGGGAAGTCGTGCCGGACGAGATGTCGATCGGCTTTTTCTCCTTTGCCAAGTTCCTCATGTATCGGGATCTGGATCCGGCTGTGTGGCCCAAAGGCGGGAGCCTGGTAGACCGGACGTTGATCCGTGGGCTGCTGGCGGAGGGCTTTCCAGGTGGCGAGGGGATGCTCGACGAGAACGCAAATATCGATCCCGTCATTCCCCCGGTCGACATGCTCCACATCATGGACTGCGACAGCTCGCAGGCGCTCGCGATCCATGAGGTCCGTCGGGGACGTGACCTGGTGATCCAGGGGCCGCCCGGAACGGGCAAAAGCCAGACCATTGCAAACATCATTGCGTCCGCCATCAAGGACGGAAAGACGGTCCTTTTTGTGGCCGAAAAAATGGCCGCACTCGACGTCGTGAAGCGACGCCTCGATGAGAAGGGTGTTGGTGACGCCTGTCTCGAGCTGCACAGCAACAAGGCGAACAAGCGTGCCGTTCTCGATGAGCTCCGGCGGACGTGGGAACTCGGCGCACCGCGTGCCCCTTCACCGGGTAGCTTGATTGCCCGGTTGACCGAGGCGCGGGACGATCTCAACGACCACGCCGTTCGGCTTCATAAGGTGGATGACGCGTCCGGACTCTCCGCTTTCCAGGTGATGGCGCAGCTCACGCGGCTACGTCAGACGGGCGTGGAAGCGAACGATCTGGAGCTGGTTCGTCCCGAGACATGGGGTGAAGACGGCTTCGCGCGGCGCCGCGACCTCTTGGCGGATCTCGTCGATCGGATCCAGCTCCTGGGCATTCCGGCGGACCACGCCTGGGTCGGGGTGGGGCTCGAAGCGATAACGCCAGCCGACCGCGATCGCCTGATCGGGCGAGTCGAGAAACTGGCAACGCTCCTCGCCAGTGCGCGTAGCCATGTCGATGCGCTTGCCGTGCTGCTGGAGGCGGACGCACCTCGGCGCCTGACGGATCTGCCGGCACTGGCGGCGCTCGCACGCCGGATCGCCGGTGCACCGGCACTGACCGCCAGCGCAATGAGCAACGACGTGTGGCACGAGACGGGCGCTATCGACGCCGTGCTATTCGACGGCCGCCGTTATGAGGAAGTACGACAAGCATTGTCGTCTCGGGTACGGGAGCCCGCCTGGACAACCGATGTCTCGGAAGCGCGACTCGCTTTCAGTGAGTTGCCGCCGGGCTTTGGCGCCGCAGGCATCGCGCGCCTCCGAGAGGTGGCAGACGCCGCCAACGCCATCGTTCATGCGGGGAAAGGACTGGCACATGCCTTGGGCCGGGAGACGCCCCCGACGACCACTGAATTGCTCCGCCTTGCCAAGATCGGCGAGCGCGTTGCGAGCGCTCCTCCCGCTAGCCCCGAGACCTTCGCTTCTGAGTTGTGGGACGGCGGTGTCGAGCGCGCCGGGGAGCTCGCGTCGGCCGTGTCAGAGCTTGAGGGGGCGCGGAGCGCGGTAGGCGGGCAGGTCACGGACGTGGCCTGGGATATTGATGTCGCCGCCGCACGTAGCGTTCTCGCTGCCAAGGGCAACAGCTTGCTTCGCCATCTCAGCGGCCAATGGCGACAGGCGAATCGCCTGATGCGCTCGGTGATCACTACACCCAATCCGCAACTTCCGGTCGTCCTGGCGCTCCTCGACGCACTCACTCGCGGCCAGGCCGCGCGTAAGACGGTACGCGACGAAGATGCTTTCGGCCGGAGCGCCTTCGGTGAGGATTGGCGCGGCGAGAAGTCACATTCGGCTCCCCTCGTTGCTTTGGTCGAATGGATGCGGTCGTTGAGGGGGCTTGGTGCCGAACCTCGTCTTTTGGCGTCGAAAGGACCCGAGAAAGACGACATTGCGGTCCGCTCTAAGCAACTTGCGGGCCTTGTCGCACAGCATTCACCGTTGTTGTCGTCCGTCTGGGACGACTTTGCGCCGGTACAACAGAAGGTGTTCGGTGCCGCCGCAGGCCCGGAGCAGGTCGATCTCGAGTCACTCGTGCAGCTGGCTGTCCGCCATACCCGAGCCTATGCAGCAGTCGAGTCGCTTACCCTCGCCATGCCGGCAACGGCCGGTGAGGTTTGCACCCTGTTGCAGACGCTGGCTGACGGCCAGGCCGCGATGTCGTCCGTTCAACGCGGCGACGCGATCGGGAAGGCCGCCTTCGACGGAGCATGGGGCGGTCTTTCGTCGGATTGGGGAACGCTTTCGGCCGCCGCGGATTGGACGAAAGCCAATCCCGATATTCGGGCCCTGGCTGGTCGCGTCGGCGAGCGCGAGGGACTGTTGCCCAAGGCCAAGCTTCTTGATGCCTCCGGGGCGCATGTTCACTCGACGGTCAATGCGATTGCCGGCGAGATTCATCTGGATCTTCCTGCCAGCGTGGGCGCGCCCGAGGTCAATGAAGTGCTCTTCGACACTCTGGCATGGCGCCTCAATCGCTGGGTGGCCGAGCACGAAGAGCTCCATCGCTGGGTTAACTACCGCGACCGTGCGATGAAGGCTTCGTCCAGCGGTTGTGCGGATGTTGTGGCGCGCCTCGCCGATGGACGGTTGACGGCGGAGACGGTCCTCGGTGCCTTCGAGATGGCCTATTTCGAGGGTACCTATGCCCGGATGGTCCGCACGAACCCAGCGCTCGGTCGCTTCGATGGCATCGCCCACGGGCGTCGGGTGAGGGAGTTCGCCGATCTCGATCGACAGCGCATCGTGGCTGCCGCGGCAGAGGTCGTGAAGGTGCACCACCAGGGCGTCCCGATGCGGGATAGCGGATCCGTCGGCCCGCTGGGCATTCTGCGAGGCGAGATTCAGAAGAAGAAAGGCCACATGCCTATTCGCAAGCTGGTCGAAAAAGCTGCCCCAGCGCTCCGGGCGTTGAAGCCCGTTTTCATGATGAGTCCGCTGTCGGTTGCGCAGTTCCTGCCGCCCGGCACGATGGAGTTCGACCTGCTGGTCATGGACGAGGCTAGTCAGATCCAGCCGGTCGATGCCCTGGGCGCCGTTGCCCGGGCAAAGCAGGTCGTCGTGGTGGGTGACCCGCGTCAGCTGCCGCCAACATCCTTCTTCGCCAAGATGACAAGCGTCGACGGTGACGAGGACGACGAAGACGACGCGACTCGCGTGACCGATATCGAAAGTATCCTCGGGTTATTTACGGCACGAGGCCTGCCCATGCGCATGCTTCGGTGGCACTACCGTAGCCGCCACCAGTCGTTGATTGCTGTCAGCAACAAGCAGTTTTACGAGAGCAAGCTGTTCATCGTGCCGAGTCCTTACACGGTGGAAGGGGGCAGGGGCCTTGTCTTCAATCACGTCCGGGACGGGGTATTCGACACGGGTGGCAAACGCGTTAACGCGGTGGAAGCCAAGCGGGTCGCCGAGGCCATCGTGCATCACGCGCGTACGTCACCCAAGCGTTCCCTTGGTGTAGCCGCGTTCTCGGCCTCTCAGCGCCGCGCCATCATCGACGAGCTCGAACTACTCCGTCGCGGGCTTCCGTTGGAGGTTGAGGAGTTCTTTAAGTCGGGGCATCGGTCAGAACCGTTCTTCATCAAGAACCTGGAGAACGTCCAGGGCGACGAACGCGATGTCATGTTCATCTCAGTAGGGTATGGCCCGACCGTCCCGGGCGGACGTGTGCCGATGCGTTTCGGTCCCCTGGGCACCGAGGGCGGCGAAAGGCGCCTCAATGTGCTTATCAGTCGGGCAAAGCAACGCTGCGAAGTGTTCGCCTCGATGACGGACGAAGACATTGACCCCGGTTTCTCGGCGAACCGGAAGGGTATCGAAGCATTCCGGATCTTTCTTCGCTACGCGCGTACAGGTTTGCTCGACACGGCTGAGGTCACGGGGAAGGATTTCGATTCCCTCTTCGAGGAGCAGGTCGCGAATGCCCTGGAGGCGAGGGGCTACACGGTGCAGCGGCAGGTTGGACTTGCCGGCTTCTTCATCGACCTGGCGATTACAGACCCGGAGCGTCCGGGCCGCTTCCTTCTCGGTATCGAGTGTGACGGAGCCGCGTATCACGATGCCCAGTCGGCTCGGGATCGCGACCGCCTTCGTCAGCAGGTGCTCGAGGACCACGGGTGGAACCTTCATAGGATATGGAGCACCGATTGGTTCCAGCGGCCTGCAGAGCAGCTCGAGCTGGCATGCCGGCAGATCGAAGCCGCGCGTAAGGCATTCGATGAGGGTCTTGAAGAGGCCGCCCTGGCCGAAGCCTTGGATCAGGAAGGTGCTTACGTTGAGCGTGAGTCGGTGCCGGAAGAGGGCGCAATCGCATTCCCGCCATACGTGGAGGCCTCGTTGGTCCGGCCCCCGCATCGCACGGAGGAGTTGCACGAGGTGCCCATGGGCGTGATCACTCAGTTAGTGGTCGACGCGGTAAGCATCGAAGGCCCGGTGCACGCGGACGAGGTGATCTCGCGAATTCGCGACGCATGGGGCGTGAGGCGAGCGGGGAGCCGCATACAGCTGGCGGTGAACGCGGCGATCGAGGTGGCTGTCGCCCAGCGGTATGTAGTGAAAGAAGGGGATTTCTTGTCGCTACCGGAATCGGTGCCGACTATTCGCGATCGCTCCGAGGTTGAATCAATTGCCTTGAGAAAGCCTGACATGCTTCCTCCGGCTGAGCTCGCGGCAGCCGTGGTGCTGGTCGTAGAGCGAAACTTTGGGGCTAGTCGATCGCAGGTGATTGAGCGGGTGGCGAGGGCTGTTGGTGTGCGAGCTATTAGTGCTCAGGTTCGCGAACGAATTTCTGATGTTGTGGACTCGCTTATCCAGCGAGGGGCGATCCTTGAGAGCGAGAACATGCTGGCGATTCAGGTGTAGGAACTGTCGCCTTGGGCCATGCACGTGATCTGCGGACGCTGCCGTCAAGGATGCAGGACAATGGCTCATGAGCTTGTTCTACAAAGTTTCTTTGTGCGTACTATCGGCGGACTAGAGGGCATGAGATGGAAAACTCAGATTCACGGGTCGCAGTGCTGGTCGACTGTGACAACGTTTCGCCCGACATCGTCGCACACGCGTTGAAGATGGCTGCCCAGTTCGGGCGAGTGGTGGTTCGCCGTGGTGACGGAAAGCGGCGTCAATGCAAATGACGCGCCGGAGACTCATTTGGGTACTTGGTTGGGTCACCGCTTTGGCTACCTCCGTGCCGCAAGCAATGGCTCAGAATCCATCTCCCCAAAAAGTCATGAGCGATGCGTTTGCCAATCTCGACAAGGTGATGGGCGAACACGCTGATGATCCTGCGTCATCCAGGTGGACACCGCTTGGCGGACTGATGGTCCTGGCCCCGCGAAGTGGAGGTCGGATACAACTCGTCGGCTGGACGGAGAAAGGTTCGACAAGGCCAGCGTACGGATTGGCGAGCGACAATTTGCAAGCAGCGTGTGAGGACACCGGCAGAACCGACCGGTACAAGGTCGGGGGCACCTGGTTTTCGTTCAAGGTTGTGTGTGTCGGGGGAAAGCGGGTCCTTTCGCCCCAGAGCGTCGCCGGGAAGAACGGTCTCTACGCCGTCGTGCGGAACGGTGGGAATCTGGCCATTGAGTCGGGCAAGGGCTGGACAGTCGATTTTGACCTGCAAGGCGCGCCGTTCGCCGACGCGGTGCTGAGCGTCAGGGCAGCCGACGCTGCTATGCCGGAAAGACCGAAGACGGCACATCCAGCGCCTCCAGTGCTGTGAGCGACGCGGCTTCGGGGATAGTCAGACATTTCGTTAAGGAGGGGGACAGATGCTGCGACGCGTCGGTGCGCGTCGCAGTGTCGAACCCCCGTAAGCTGGCACTAGCGCAGGGCCGAGCGCGCTGGACGAAGCCTGAGATAAAGCATGGTCAGGAGTGTGACGCAGCCAGCCGTGACTCCGATCATGATGGCGACACGAAGACCAAAAGGCAGCTCCGGACGCGTGCTTTCATCAAAAGGTGGAAAGAGTCCGAAAATGGCCAAGGCGTTTCCGACAAAAACGATATACAGCGTTGTACGGGCCGCCCACCGGCGACCCTTGATGTGACCGAATGCGATGCCGCCAAGCACGACAGCAATTATCGTTGCGGCGATATAGCTCTTGCCCAGCACTGCAAGCGGTGTAAGGAAGAGCAGCAGGGCGATCTCCAGCCCTGCGCATGTGAGGTCAATTACGCGGTGTCTGTGAAGCATGATTTTCCCCAAATCACGGCGTGCTTGAGCCACCTTACAAGGCGGTGGCGTCCCAGGGGAGCCAGCGCAAGTCCGTAAGGGTCTACTGGCCTTGGCCGTCGCTGCCAAACAACTCGTCGAACCAGTACGCCGTCGGATTTCGGAAATAGGCAAGGTCTTCCGGGCTGATGTGTGGACGGACAGGCATGAGGGGATAGCCATACCGTGCCAACAGCGCAAGCAGGTCATATGCTCCGCTGCGGGAGAGCATCTTGTCCCGGAGGTCAATGCAAAGCCCGTCAGCGGTGCCGCGCACCGCAGCAACATCGTCGAGCGACTCTAGCCAGGTGTAAAAATACTTCTCGTCCAGGTACGAGCGGTACGGACGCTCCCTGATGACAATGGTGCGTCCGTCGGGTGAGCTGGCATTATTTGGTGAGGTCATTGATTGTTGTCCGGTCGGACATTGATATTGTCCGGTCCATCTTGCAGGTCCCAATGAGGGCCGGCATGTGTCCGTTCACGTGCCCGGTTGGACACGATACGCGCCTGTTGGAGTCCAGCCAACCGTTCGCGGACCCGAGGGCGCAAGAATCTCGGTTCTTCACACCGATTCCTGTGCCCTCCGACCACTTCAGCGACAGGAAGCTTGCGCGTTGGTCAAAGCGGCTTGGCTTCCGCCGTACGCTGCCGCTCTTAGGCTACATCGTGCGCCGCGTCGTCACGTAAGTCGAAAAGCAGTTCGCCAGACGTGCTGGGATTCCGGGGGCATTTTCCTTGACCCATCGGGTAATGTCAGCTGTCTCATCAGAACGTGCAGCGCCAGCCCAGACTGTCACCGGCTTGGACCGCAAAGAAGGCCCCGAATAGAAGACGTACGCGCCATCCGCGGCCGAAGAAGTGGCATACAAAATCCTCCAGCTGCCGTCTGTGAAGACTTGCCGGACGGTGGCATCGGACTGCGTCAGTGCGGTGGCAGCAGCTTGGTCCAGCTCGCGATGAGCTACAGGCTCGGTCGGGCCGACCCCTTTGCAAACATCTCCCGCATGCGACGACATCGGCAGAAGGGTTGCAAGGAGTATGCGGCCCAAGAATTTATTTGCCATCGTATCGATACCGGACAGGGTTGCCGTACCAGGTGCTTTAGGCTGGGCCGTAGTTGGGGCCGCCGGTGTGAGAAGCGCTCCAAACGTCATCTTTCGGTACGCCGGTCTCATCTCCGCCATAGAGTACGACGTGGCCAGGGTAGACGCCTACGTCTCCGACCTGGTGAGGTCCGGTGGCCGGGGAAAAGTTGGGGCTATTTGCGAACTGCCCGCTAGTCATCCGTCCGATAGGCACGCCCTCCTGATCAAAAATCGAGGAAATAGAGCCTGAGCAGTCAGCGCCGTGTTTGGTCGTTCCTCCAAACTGGTAAGGGACGGCAGAACCTGAGTGCGCCGCCATGAGGCGGGCGCGTGGCACCGGAATCATCCATCCAGTTGCGCGGCAAGCTCAGCACAACCTCGATGTGGCGCGCCACTAGCACGGGACTGCCTATACCGCGTCTGCGCATCCCAACCCACCGCCTGATGTTCTTCCAGCCAGCGGAGCGTGCGGTCAAGGGCACCCGGGTGCTGGGTACTTTGCCGCTAAGCCGCGCCTCGATTAGGGCGCGCATAAGGTCTCATCCATAGCTCGCCGAACGCCTCGACGGGGTGGACGACCGCTCTGCTTGCGATAGGCTGTCTCTGGGATCAGCCCAGGATTTCGTTTTGTTCAAGACCCTCGTTTGGCGCCCCCTTCAGCGCATCCTCGATTTCATGTCCGGTTCGGCGGTCGGTGGCCTGGTCCTCATGGCCACCGCCGCGCTGGCGATGGTGGTCGCCAACTCGCCGTGGGCCGACGCCTACGAGGGCTTACTCCGTGCTCAGCTGGGGCCGCTAACGGCGCTCCATTGGATCAACGACGGGCTCATGGCCGTCTTCTTCCTGCTGGTCGGCCTGGAAATCAAACGCGAGTTCATCGACGGGGAGCTGGCGACCAATCGGCTGCGTGTGCTTCCGGGGGTGGGCGCCCTGGGTGGCATGGTCGTGCCGGCGTTGATCTATCTGGCGATCAATGGCACGCATCCCGATACCCGGGATGGGTGGGCCATCCCGTCGGCGACGGATATCGCCTTTGCCTTAGGAGTGGCCGCACTCCTAGGCTCGCGGGTGCCCGCATCGCTCAAAGCCTTTCTGGCGGCCTTGGCCATCATTGACGACCTGGGCGCGGTGGTCATCATTGCGGTGTTTTACACGCCCAATCTCAGCCTGGCCTACCTATTGGCCTCGTTCGCCGTCATAGCCGCCATGGTGGTGCTCAATCGGACGGGTGTGCGTGCGCTTGCCGCCTACTTGGTGTTGGGCGCTGTTCTCTGGGTATTCGTCCACGCCTCGGGGGTCCACGCCACCCTGGCTGGCGTCGCCACCGCGCTGTGTATCCCACTACGGGACCGTGAAGGTCGGTTGCCTTCGGATGGCGATTGCTCGCACTCGCCGTTGCTCCAACTGGAGCATGCGCTCCATCGGCTGGTGCCTGTGACGGTGCTACCGCTCTTTGGGTTTGCCAATGCGGGGATCTCGTTCAGCGGAATCGGCTTGGCGCAGTGGCTGGCGCCGACCACCCTTGGCGTGGGCCTGGGCTTGGCGATCGGAAAAGTTGTCGGGGTGTTCGGTGCCTCCTGGCTGGCGATTCGCGCGGGATGGGCAGCGATGCCGCACGGCTCTCAGACGGCTCAGTTGTTCGGGACGGCCTTGCTCTGCGGCATTGGATTCACGATGTCGCTGTTCATCGGCATGCTCGCGTTCCCTGGGAACACCGAACTTCAAGACGAGGTCAAGCTGGGAATCTTGGCCGGGTCGATTCTCGCCGGTTTGGCCGGGGCGCTGTGTTTCCTGTTGCGAGGCAAGAAAGGGGTGGACGCGCCCTAAGTCTCAGTTTTTCGGCGCGGATGCGGCATCGGATTCTTGCAGAATCTTTACGCTCCGAGCCGTTTTACGGTCGGCGCTTTTACGGCCCGAGATCTAACTTCGTAAGTTCCTGCTCATGTGCCCAAGGCGAATCGTCCTGGGCGCCTCACTGGAACTACCGTGACGAAGATCTCCCTGATAGCCGCCCTCATGGGCGGGATGTTCGCGTCGTTGGCCCTCCACGCTCAGACGGATCCGTCTGGTCCCGTGTGCACGGATCGGCCAACGAAAGCGAACGCCACGTGCACCGTGCCTGTTGGCGAGTGGCAACTGGAGACGGACGTGGCTAACACGTCGCATGACCGCCAGAACGGCACCATCACGGACACGTTGTATCCAATCAATCTTTATTTGAAATATGGCCTGGGGTCGACGACCGACATCGAGGTCAACTGGGCTCCCTCGGTTCGCATCCGAACCCAGGAGAACGGACAGCGTCATACCGTGTCGGGTAGCGGCGATGTGATCGTGCGCTTCAAATCGCGAATCTATGGTTCAGACCAGGTCTCCGTTGCGGTCATTCCCTTCATCAAAGCCCCCACAGCTCATAGCGGCCTTGGCAACGACCGGTGGGAAGGCGGGGTGGCTGTGCCGATCGGCGTCGCTCTGCCCGCCGGATTTTCTTTGACCGTGGGCCCTGAGGTGGACCTGTTGGCGGATGCCGACGGTCGCGGAAACCACGTGTCTGTGACGAACCTGATCAATGTTTCCCATCCGCTCACCTCACGCCTGGGCCTGGCTGTGGAGCTTTGGCAGCAGAACAATCGCGATCCCGCTGGCACAGTCAAGCAACAATCGGCGGATGTCGCCCTGACGTTCGCGGTCACGCCGACGTTTCAGGTAGACATTGGCGCTAACGTAGGGCTCAACGCGGTGACCCCGGATCATCAGATCTACTCAGGCTTGGCCTACCGGTGGTGAACGCCTCTTTGATTGACGCACCCTTCACGATCTCACAGCGGACAGGGCCCAACATTGCCTCTGGCGGCGAATGGCCGTCACACCTCCAGAGGAGGATGGCATGGCGAAGTCACAAAGCTGGTTCACGCGCATGGCGATGGCGGTTTCCAAAGCGGCAGGCGAGCCGAATACCTTTGTCATTGCCATCGGTGTCGTAGTCATCTGGGCCATCAGTGGCCCGATCTTCGGCTTCGGCGATACCTGGCAGCTCGTCATCAACACCGGCACGACGATCATTACCTTCTTGATGGTGTTTCTGATTCAGAACAGTCAGAACCGCGATACGGAAGCACTCCAGATCAAGCTGGACGAGTTGATCAACGCGCTCCATGGCACGAATGAAGCCCTTCTGGACCTAGAGCAGCTCGACGAGAAAGAGTTGGACAAGATCCGCAAGGTCTATCTGGCCAAAGCAACGGACGCCCGGCGCGCTGGGCGGGACGAACGGCGAAAGGGTTCTGAGGATGCTGACGACGGGGCCGCCTAGCGGGGCTTGAGAGGTCACGCGCCGCATTGATCCTGATCAGCGGCATCGTGCGTGCGATTTCACCGTCCCTGAGGGCGCCCATGCGCGCTCTGGCAATATTCGGTGGGAGCAGCTCCGCTAGACGGCTGGGATGCCGTTATGCCACTAGAACTACCTAAAGATTGGCTCGTAGTCTTCGCGTGGCACCGGAATTACCCAGGTTCTAGACTTTCTCCTAGTGCGGGCGTTGTTCCGCGCGCACAGTACAGCTAGCCGTTGCGTTGTTCGATGGCCTCAACGGCTCATCGTAGGCGCTGTGGGAACCTGCTGCTCCACGTCGATCGTCGGCGCAGCGATCTGTTGCTGCTGCTGTTGCTGGTCGGCCTGCGTCCACGCCTGGCTGCTCTGTTCTAGTGGCTGAACGACGGCTTGGGCGACATCGACCGAGGCGTATTGCTTGAAGGGGGAATTCAAATCCCCCTGGATGACATAGGCGCGAGTGGCGTCATCACTCAGGGCAATGTGGTCCAGTCGGGTCATGCCCTCTGCTCGAGACTGAGCGCTCAGCGATCCAGCAAGGTTGGCGCTCATGTGGTCGGAGGCTCGTCCCTGTTGTGCATCGATGCTCTGGACGAGTCGCAGCGCTTGCCCATACATGGCATGGCCCGCATGCGTGGGATCGTCAAGAGTGGTAGCAGGAGCCGATTGGGCCCGATGCAGTGCCTCGAGCGTGCGTGGTCCGGCCACGCCGTCTGCCGACAAGTGGCGATCGCGCTGGAAGGCTTCGACCGCGGCTTGCGTCGCTGGACCGAAATGTCCGTCTGCGCGAATTGGCTGACCGTTCGCACTCCCGTAATTCAAGGCACCTAACTGTTGCTGCAACGCCTCCACCGACGCACCACGGTCATGCAGCCGGACAGAAGTTCCGCCTTCGCCGTGGTGACGGCCCGCTTGCGCGTGCGACGTCGCTGCTGGCAAGGGTAACGCCGAGTGAGGCACGGTCACTCCGTTTGTCGTCAGAGTTGCATCGGCAGCAGCAAGCGTCTCTAAGGCTCCTTTTCGTGCCCGAACCTGGCCTGCAGAGAATGGTGCAGCTTGGGCGATCCTGCGAAGAGCGTGTCGACGTGTGCCGTCTTATAGTCCTGTACGGCACCGACGATATCTCTATCGCTCAACGTGGCCAGGTCGTAGTGCTGCCCGAATTTCTCCTGCAGACCCTTGTCGAAGATGCCCGGCGTCAGCCCACGGCACTGCACTGAGGTGCTCCATAGCGCGTCCTGGACGGCCATGCCGCGGTGCGAGAGGTCGAGACCACGAGCTTGAAGCGCGGCGACTTGCTGGGAGTAGTGCGATTGCCCAATGAACTGGTGCTGGTCCTGGCCGAATCCGGGGTCAGTCCGGGCCAGAGTCTGCCACTGCGTGTTGAAAGCCGGCGTGGCAGGCGTGAGACCCTGGAACTGAGCGCCATAAGGCGATTGGTCAAGGTATTCCCGCAACGTTCCGGAGACTGAGGATAGTTGATAGGCGCCGTACGATACGCCACCCTTGTCATCCTTGCCGGTGGAAATGGTGCCGACATCGCCGCCGGATTCGTAACGGGCTGAGGTCTGCCCGAGGTGCCATTCGCTCGCAGCCTGCCGTGCGCGCTCGAGATCGTCCGTCATCGTTCAACTCCTTGTATGGGTCAGGTCGTAGGCGCGAGGGCCTCAGGGGTGCTGGAGCTGCGCTTCCAGCTCAGCGGCTCGTTCGGCCGTACGGTTGAGTCGACACTCGTTGGCGCCCAACATGTCCGCTGTGCCCCCGTCGGTGGGAGGTGCGCAGGCCTTGTCACGATCCGCAATCCAGGCGCGTTCCTGATCGCGCAACGCAACGCGTTGAGTTTCCGCGATCGATTGGCGGAGTGCCTTGTAGGCGGTATTCAACCGCGTGTCCTGGAAGTCGTATTCCGACCCGATGCAGTTGTTCAGAGCGAGAGTCACGCCTTGCGATGCTTCCAGGCACTTGTCGTAACTGGGTCGCAAGGGCGGCGCCTTATCGGCGTCCGCGGGGAGAGCCCATGCAGGATTCACGGCGACGCAAAAGGCCAGGGCTAAGGACACGCGCGTTGGTACAGCACTCATTGGGATTCCTGGGTACGGCTTCGGGCTGAGCCTGGCGATGCGACTGGAGCATACGCAAGACGTGAAATGGAGCGCAACCCTGTGGTGGCATTCACGAATACTCGCTGACGTCGTCGCATTTTCCATAGACGTTTAAACTAGCCGCTAGGGTCGTCACAGTAATGGCAGCGCGCATCATAGGGTCCGCATCCATGGTTCCTTAAGACGGCCGCGAGCCGGCGGCGTTGTTTGGCATGATAACGGGCACAACATTTCCCTCGTGAATCTCTGCCCGCGCCGTCACCAAGTCCACAATGTCTTTTGTTGGGCGCTGAGATAGGCAGCTTCCACCTGAACGCGTGAGTCGTCGTCGAGTGGAATCGTCAGTCGACCACTTCTCCCGAAATCTATATGAATCGCATCGCCGGGTACCTCCTCCACTGAGGTGACTTCTCTCGTGATGAAAGCACAGAGGCGATCCCTGAAATTCGGGATGTCTTCGTTATAAATGTCGGCCTTCGGTTTGGTGAAAGCCGTCAGTCTCTTGCCGTGAAAGTCAAATTGCAAATAGTCCATGACGAAGGTGATGGCGGAAAGCTGCTCGCCTACGAGGTGCTCTCTCAACATCTTGGTGGCTTGATTCATCTCATCGCTCGATATGGCGAAGCGGGGAGGCGAAGCGGGGAACTGTTGGGGATCGTTCTCCCCGTAGCAGGATCGACACCTTGCTCGTGACTGTTTTGATACACGCCGTAGCCGTCCGGATATTGATATCGTCCCGACGTTACTGGGTCCATCATACGCAATGCTTCCACCTTCAGAGAGAGGCTCAGAGGTTTTAGAGCCAGGCGGCGACCCCACCATGCCGCGAGCAAGTCCCTCGCCGGCTGGCGCTAAAGCTGAAGCTGCCGTCCCGACATTGCGCCGAAGCCCCGGCCGGTGCCTGGTTATCTGTCGTGTGCGCCGGCCGATGGATAGATATGCCGCCATGGTTGGTGTAGTACCCACCCTCGACGAGAGTCGCCGTCGCGCCTTGGTTCGTCGTGTCACGCTGGGCGGCACTGGGCGTTTGACCTGCGATGACAGGTGACGTGAAAAGTAAGGACGCGACGATTGTCGCGAAAATTCTATGGGTGATTGCGAGCGTCACGGTGGTTGAAGTGCCTTTCCGAAGCGACGCGGTGTCGCCCTCCAAGTCCTGTCGGCGGTAGTGGACGATCCTTTAACGGGATTGCCGGAAATGCATATCGATGTACGGGTGCGCACCGACGGCCTAGTCCGTATTGGCCACATGACTGGCGGAGTGTTAGCATCCGCGCGAACGCAGCGGCGCCGGCCTCGCGGCAGCGTTGAGGAAGGCCCTTGTAGCTCATAACATCCCTGTCGCGATCACGGCGGACACTGAGGTTTCGGTGGGGCGTTAAGGAAGATATATGGCTGGCCGATTTCGAACTGATTGAGCCGGCGCCTCCCTTGGAATGACTGAATCGATGACCCAGCGCGCATAGCCGGGACGTGCGGTCGCTGGTAGTGATAGTGACCTCACCGCGGAAGCGGTCATGCAGCCATGGTGATTAAACAGATGAGTCCGGAAGACAAAGATCTGCTGGCGGCCCTCACTGAGCCGTTACGCAGAGGACTGCTCACAGCGGACGCCGACCTGGATAACTACCTGAGCGCTTTGGAGGGTTCGTTCCCATTCCCGGGCAACCGACTCGAGTGGACCATGGTTCCGAATGTGGTGACGGAGATGGTCAGCGCACCCTATGCATCGACAAGTTTTTCTGACTCCGCGAAAGCATTCGCGGCATTCCTCGGAAAAATGGTCGTTCAGCACGGCCTCGCAGGCTCGGTGGTAGCGTTGGGCGACGGCTTCGTCGATTTGGCCATTTGCGGAGATGTCAGGCACGTAGTGACGCACCTTCCCGCTATCGCCAACTACCCTCAGCATACCTATGTGTTTCCGTATCCGGATGTTACTTGGTGTGCGAGTTTGATGATGGAGGGCTACATGGATTTTGCATTTTCGCCAACGTAGACATCTGACATGGGGATGATTTCCGACATGGGCCATATGTTGCTTGCTTTGCTCTTGGTCGGTGCCCCGCGCCCGTCAACGTCTGACTGTGGGGCGGCCATGCACAAGGCTGAGATAGCGGCCTCAGCCCTCAGCGTCAGAAAGGCGGTGCCGGTCGAGACCTTGAGCGGCGAGTTTCCGACGAAGGATGGCACTTACGAGTGCGCCAGGGTCTCGTTTCTGCTGACTCCGTGGGGATCCATGTATCGTCTTCGCTTCGATGAATCAATGGAAAATCTTGCATTCGACATGGCTGTCAGGCGTGCCATCGAGAAGTATGAATTCGAGGGATACGTGTTAGACATTTTCGATACGAAGACCTTGATTCTCGATGGCATCTACAACCGAAGGCCGCCGGATTGGGAAGTGCACTGCGCGGCCGGCCACTGCGTCGATCAGCCATAGCGCGTTAACCCCCTCAGGGATATGAAGATGGTCGCTCCGCGCCGACGGAAGCTGCAAATCATTTGGCTCATTGCCACGCTTGCGGCTACCTCGGCCTTGCATGCGGAGGCTGATAAGCGAGCCGCTCGGAAAGCCCTTGACGATGCGTTCGCCACTCTGGATCAGCTGACGGGGACCGAAGCGGATCCTCCGGCTTCGGCTCGGTGGAGACATATCGCTAGAGTGATGGTGTTGGATCCACGTAGCGGTAACGACGTGCGGCTCGCTGCCTGGACCACGAAAGGCTCGCTGAAAAGATCTTTTGGTCTGGCTGACGGCGATTCGAGTGCCCCATGTGCTATCGCACGCAAACGGGCTCGCTATCGAGTAGACGGCGTTTGGCTTTCTTTCGACGTCGTATGTCGCGGCGGGGCGCGTGTTCTTGCACCGCATAGCGCGTCGGACCGGCGTCGCATGAAGTCGTCAATTTGGGCGGGAGCGTCATTGGGTGTCGAATCGGTGCGCGGTCGTAAAGCTGAATTCGACCTGCGCGGCGTGGCCTTGGCTGACGCCATATTGAGTGTGATGGCTGCCGGCGACCTCGTGCCGAAGGACGTTGAAAAGTCTTCTGTCCCGCCAGCGATCTTGTGACGCCAGGCCATGATCGGTTTCTCGACAGGCGACCTGCCTCGCGTACATTTACCGCACCCGAGGGCACCATCGTCCCATTGAGACACGCCTCCGGACGTACGCCCGATAGTCGTCCGGTGTGCGCGGCTTCTTGACCCGGTGTCGGTGCATGTTGCAGTACCAGCACGCAGCCACAATGTTGTCTTTTATGTCACGGCCTCCGTCCTGCCGCGCTTGCAAGTGTTCCCCGGTGCACTGATACGGGCGCGACGACTTTGTTCGAAGCCCAAGCTCAGAGGGGGACGAAAACCACATGGCGCCGGCACAGTAATAGCAATGACCATGCTGGGCGTGGAACGCGGATTTACGGAGGGATTTTAAGCTCATCTTCGGGGCTCCAAGAATCGATGAATGATTCCCGTGCCCTCTATGAGGTACCTCGGGCACTCGCAGCCTATGTTTGCGAGCACAGCACCGGCGCTTTCAGCGCCCGGCGCGTGATTTTTAGCCTATGGTCGAGTCGATTGCAAGATCCGCCACACGGATAAGGTTCATCGCCCCTTTCGGCGAAGCTCATAGTAGCCATAGATAGCATTCGACCCAGGATAGATAATCCAGGACGACGCCATCGCGAAGTACTCCTTTCCACGTTTCCAGATTCTGATATTTCCAAGTCCTTCAGGGATATCGTGATCTACGACCTTACCCCCGAGCTTCTTGACCATGACGTCATACAGGTCGCTCTGCAGAACCCGCGAAAATGCGCTTGCATAGTAGATGCGCCTATCCAGAATCTCGTAATTCGCCGCTAGGTACCGAACGGCGGCGGCATCCATGGCAGCCCGCTCGCTCGGATATGTCTCCAGCGTCGCGTTTCCCCAAGGCTTGAATGTATTGACAGGAGCGACATCGATCATCCTGACACGTGGTAATCGCGGCGCCGTACAGCCACCGATCACCAGAAAGCTTGCCCAAGAAAGAACGAGGCGAGCGGAGGAAGTCGCGTTCATTCTGAACGCCCCAGGGTCAGAACAGGGCCAACCTGTTGCTGTTGCTGTTGCTGTTGCTGTTGCTGTTGCTGTTGCTGAGCCTGCATCGATTCTTCCAATGCCTGCTGATGAAGGAGCTCTTCGTACTGCATGCTCCCTTCGGTACGGAAGGCGCGGCCAGCTGGTGACATCGCAAGCTGGCTCAGGGAGTCGCCAATGGCACGCTCATCCCCAAGGCTTTTCAGAAGACCGTCCATATAAGCTGCTGATCGAGTGAGAGCAAAGGCGGCCGATCGTTGCGTCGACACGGCACTTTCGCTTCTCCGCTCAAGCGCTTCCGCGAGCAAGGCAAGTTGCTTTGCCGTATGTACGACGGCAGAGAGATTTCCATCCATGAATCGTTTGGCTCAAATGTCGAGCGGGCGATTCTGACGGACATGTCGGCCTTTGAATCGCTAACGAACGATTTTTCCGAAAAGTTCTATGCCTCGACAGGAACGTCATGTCGGCATCGCAACGCAACGATGAGCATCACCTACAGACAACAAGAAGTTGTTTTGATACGGTCGTCCACGTTGACTGCGTCGTCGCGTGCAAATGCTGCGCAGCCAACCATCGCTCAATGCGGTGAGAAGCGCGGGCCAGAGGTGGTGAGACACCCCTGACCCGCTAACCGAAACCAACTAGAGAACAGTTGATATGGCTACCACCGATCATACGGTAACCGCTCGCCCGCTGGCTCCCCCCAGCGACACCCCCATCGGTCACCGGACGCTCTGCAGTCCCTGCAGATACGGTTGAAGAACCGCGGCGCCAGACGTTTCCCTGAGTTTTTTCTCGGCCGTGCTACACGGCACGTCGCCGTGCGACCCGAGAACAGGGGCTGCCGCCCGCCACACACTTCGTCAATCAAGCCGCACGGCGTCCGGACACGGACAGCTGATGAACCCGCGAATCCGTTAGATCCGCGGCACGCTGCGTTCGCGTGGCGTGTCGCACCTGGACGGCGGGCAGGGCGATACTCAAGGAGAGCGTCATGAGCAAAGCGAAAGGCAACCACACCCATCCCGGCTTCCATTACCACATCGATCCCGAAGCGACCTCACACGACCTGATGAATGAGGCTACCGAGTGGCTTCAGTACGCGCGTAGCCTCACGAGGCTGCTGGCCGACTTTATCCACGAATCCGAGATGGTGGACTGCCAACGTGTTTCGCACGGACTGGAGGCCATCTGTGCGCTCACCCACATGGGCGTGCAATGCACGGCGCAGGCGCACGCGCGAATGTGTTGGGAGAAGGCTGGGCCTGGTGAACAATAGAACCGCCGGAGCTTCCGCAGGCTTCCTACTTCACGGCCCCATCCGATCTTTGACAAGGACACGCCTGCCTGCCTGTCTAGGCGCTTGAATGCGGCGCCGCCGAATGCGCGGTCTTAACGGGCCGGAACGAAGATGAGAATCGCGGCTGAGGTGGGTGGGCCTCCGGTCGCACCGTCAGGGGAAACTCAAGTCCAAACCAAGTTTCTTGCCAAAGGCGAAGGTGGCGAGCAATAGGGACACGGCCAACAGCACGAAGATTACGACGAACAAAGCCACCTTGCCGGCCACGCGTAGCGCTGCGCGCTTCTCAATTGGCCGTCCCTTCTTGCTTTGATCGTAATGCCACTTGATGGCAAAGAACATGCCCGTGCCGAATACGAGAACTTTGAAGGTAATGAAAACTATGGGGACCCAATCCATTTGATATTTCCACGCTATTGCTCCTCACCATCCATGGTGATGAACTTTCACAAAACACTGCTTCAGCAGATCCGATTTTCACTGCCACCCAAACGTTGCACCTGCCTCGTGCACCATGTCAGCCGGCGAAGTGACACTGGCATACGGGCATGTCTTGAGATGAATGCAGGCGAGGGAGAGGGGTGTCAGCTGTCACCCTGCATGGATGACGTTTCACGCGCTAGAGCCATACTACCGAAAAGAATTCTTCATACATTGAGGCAAATTGTCCCAGCCAGCAATTCTGCGGGATCACTTTTTTGCCAGTCCGATTGCCGGGCAAGGTGGTGCACGGCTAGCCGTACTTTTTTCAGACGGCACATGCGCTGAGGCTAGAACGCTTGCTCCGCTCGTTGGACTATCTCGTCGGCAACGTCTTTGAACACCGGTCCGCATACCCGAATCTGTCGGGGTGCGTTGCCCTCTCGTGACAGAAAGACTTCGAATTCCAAATTCTCCCGCTCGCGCAGAATTCTCAAATTGATGACTAAGCCGCGCCTTGCAAGCAAGTCAAACGAGCGAAGCGGCTCCACGAAGTCTTCTGCAGGCACCTCCGTGGCCGTCGTGACAGTTCCGAACATCTTCGAGAGGGTTCGCTCGAGATCGCCCGAGTTAATCCTGACGATTGCGTCGACGTCCCCGGCGCCGTCAATCATCACGGTGTAGATCTTGCCGTTATCCCGTAGCCCGTCGAACTTGATGAGAACCCAGGTTCCGTCGCGCTCAACCAGAGCGCACGCCGCCTGGACATGTAACGCAATTCGGTTCCAGTGCTCCATGTCTTCTATCTCACCTGACTCGCTTGAGGGAGGGGTGTACTGTCGTGGCGGCGTAGGGGGCTCGGCATGATCCTCCCGTCAGCTGGTTTCCCTTCAAGGTCGATGGCTGCTGCACTGCAGAGACCAAGCCTTATTACATTTCCCGCGCTCGCGTCCGCGCGAAATATGCCTTTAAGGTCGACGTGCTCGCCATCGTAGAACTTTCCTCGCGCGTCGAGGCTGTCACCGTTGATGATTGAAAGGCACGTCGCACCCTTCCTCCACATTGTGTAGCCGTGCAAATCGGCGACGATATACCGCTTCTCATCGTCAAGGACGATCCAGCCCGAGACGGTGATTTCCATGCCATCGAACTGCTCCGGGTTCGAGTTTAATTGCTCGATAGTCGGCTGTTGTGGGGCGGCCGTTCCGAGAAGGAGAATGGCAAGGGCTACGAAGCTGGTCATGATCTCAATCGTGGCTGGCGAATGGATGGGTTGTAGACGCTGAAGCCGGCGGATCGTCGTAATGCGAACTATATCGCCTTCCGAGCGGGGACTGGCACTGGCCGGAAAGCAATGGTGCGGTGCTGGAAACTACGGTTGGATTCACTCTCGACGCAAGAGCAATCATTGATCGCATAGGAGGGACTGGTCGCACTTACTTGTCACTGGTAGGCACGCCACTGACTGCGCCAGGACAGCAGCGTGATCCTCCCCGTTGATCATCGCCAGGGCCTCGACAACGCAGCGCCTCGCTGCAAGGTTTCATAGGACGGTACGCAAGGCTCGCCCGCCTTCGTCCACCGAACGTGACGGAAGTGGGTAGAGGCGGGCGGGGGCGAAGAGGTGGTGCTGAGCTGGCGGCGGCTCGATACCCGTGTGTTGGTTGAGGTCAGCGATCGGGGGCCAGGGCTGCCACCGAGCGGAAACCTGTTTGTTCCGTTCTTCACGACCAAGGCCCATGGGGCGGGGATCGGCCTGGCGCTATCGAGGCAAATCGTGGAGGCTCAGGACGGGACCCTGGAGCTACATGCCCGCGACGGGGAACGAGGGGTCGTGGCGCGTATGACTTTGCCCTCGGAACCGTAAGAAGAAGTCCACCGGGAAGTGGGAAGCGTCTCCAGCCGATCCCACTTGCCGTTGCCGGGGTGCGCACTCAACCGTAAATCCGCTTGTCCAGGAAGCCCGACACGAGTCCGGCCACCTCGACAGGTGCCTGAAGCGGAACAAGGTGGCCAATGCCCGGAATCACGTGGAACTCTGCGTCCGCGATGCGGGGCAACAGTTCGTTTTGATGCGCCTCGACAGGGTCAACCTTGTCCGCGCCGCCGGCAACGACTAGCACCGGCACTCGGATGCCGGCCAGTTCGCCACTGATGTCTTCCTGGCTCATGGCCAGCGGCCAACCGGCCTTTGCCCCGGGCGAACCCATCAGGCTGTCGGTGATGACCTGTTCATGCAGGTCGTAGGGCAGGGGCTTTGAGACCAACATATTTTCCAGTGCGGCTTCGATGCTTTCGCGCGTGTCGTAGACGGTCGCGAAGCCACTGAGGACTTCTGCAGGCAGCGCGAGCGGTGTCGGTGTAGCGGGTGCGACCAGGACGAGGCCGCGCAGGCCGGCCGGATCGCGCGAGGCGAGCAGCTGGGCCACCTTGCCACCCATCGAGTGGCCCACAAGGACAAAGTCCGCCAGGCCCTTGTCCTTGATGAGCGCCTCGACGTCATCGGCGAGGGACGCGAGGGTATAGCCATCTTCGGGCTTTTCCGACTGCCCCCAGCCACGAAGGTCGACTGCGATAGTGTGGGTGTCGGCGGGCAGCGCCTCGATGACGGGCGTCCAGGTGCGCGATGAACCGCCGTAGTAGTGCAGGAATACGAGCGCGGGGCCACGTGTGCCTTTCTCGCGGGTGTACAAGGTGGGACGTGCTTGCGTTGTCACGGACATGGGACACCTGTTTGCATCAGAGGAATTCCACCTATCCTATGGACGCAGGGGCACCGTGATTAGTGTCAACATCAGACCGACAGTCGGTCAGGATTGGAATGAATGGATCGCTTGACCTCGATGGCCGTTTTCGAAGCGACCGTGCGCACCGGCTCCCTTGCCGGTGCCGCCCGCGCCTGCGACATGACCCCGTCACAGGCGAGCAAGCATGTGGCGGCATTGGAAGCGGACCTGGGTGTCTTGCTCCTGCGGCGATCGACCCGCCAGCTGACCCTCACACCGGAAGGGGAGGCGTACCTCGAACGCTGCCGGCGCATCCTTGCGGAAGTCCGCGAAGCCGACGACGAGGCGCGAGCCCAGACCGGCGTCATCTCCGGCACCCTGAGGGTCACCGCACCCGTCACGTTCGGTGCCCTCCATCTGGGGCCCATCCTTGCCGCCTTCCTGGATCGGCACCCGGGGGTGGACCTGCAGGTTCAGCTCGACGACCGCTACAGCGACCTCCGAAGTGATTCGGTCGATGTGGCCTTGCGCATTGGCAAGTTGACCAGTTCGTCACTGGTGGCGCGGCGGCTCGGCAGCTGTCGCATGGTGGTCTGCGCTGCCCCAGCATTTCTCGCCGCACGCGGCCCCGTCACCACACCGGAGGAACTCTCTTCACTTCCGCTGTTGTCGTTCAGTGAGGCGGTTTCGGTCGCGGACTGGACTGTGCGCGATGCCGGCGGCGTCGCGCATCGGATCGACGGGTTCTCCCGCCTCTCGGCGGACAACGTGCAGATGCTCGCCGCCGCTGCCGTGTCGGGTGCGGGAGTCGTCTTTGGCCCGAGCTTCATTCTCGGGCCGCATATTCAGCGCGGCGAGCTGGTCCCGGTGCTGCACGGCTTTGAGGCCGACAGCCTCGACATCAGTGTCGTTTACTCTTCGCGCGCCTTCTTGCCGAAGACGGTGAGGACCTTCGTTGACCATCTGGCTGACTCCCTTCAGGAGCCGTTCCCTTGGGATGGACCGGCTCTTGCGCCGAATTCGTTCATCGCCTGATAGTCAGGTAGCTCATCGTCCCCTACGGATGACAGTCTGACGGGAGGGCGACAATGGCAACGGGGTTCCGCTCGAATGGCGCCTTCCTCCTCATCTTCGCATCAGTCGCAGCCCTGCCTGGCTGCACGGTGCCGATGGGTGCCTTGCGTCGCGGTCCGGCCGTTTCGATCGACGGAGTTGCCATTCCTTCGAAGGACGCACATTCGCTCTACGGGGTTCGGGACAATTGGGTCCGCCTCGATTTCGCTTCAGACATGGACTACGCGCGCCTGATCCGGCGCCGAGAGTTGAACGTCTACGTCCGGCTGCGCTGGTGCGGGAAGGACACGCCCGGACGTGAGCTGACGACGACACGATTGTTCGGCGACGACGGGCGGGTGGAGGCTTCGAGCCACTTGGCACCTACACAGGCTCCCCAGCCCGGTGAGCCTGGTGTCTTTCGTTACCACACCTACGTCCGCGTCCATATTCCAAAGGGCCCTGTGATGCCACCAGGCTCCCCGGAGCAGGACGGAGACTTCGACCTTCGGAGCCCGTCTGACAACGTCTGCCTGACAGTCGCCGGCGGGGACATGGTCGGAAACCACGGGGAGACGGCGCCCATCGTATATTCAACGCTGGACATCAGGGCCGCCTTTGCACGTGCTAAACGACTGCCAGATGATTAGGTACGATCCGCGCCGCCGATTTCATATCTGAGCGGGCAGGGATGACCACTAGCAAATACGTCGTGAGGGCGAGCATTTTTCGCTTTTCGTCCGGCTTGTAATTGTTTTTTTCCGGTGGTACGACGATGGCTGAAGACAGGAACGCGCGAATGTTTCGGTTGAACATGGATGGAGCGGTGCGCGCAATGTTTCGAGTGCTTTCGTGTTCCAGCTTCACAGCTTGTGCGGTCTGGTGTACAACCTGTTTCGCGGCAGCACAGACGGCGCCTCAGGGCCATTTGGAAGCGGTGGACAGCGGTTCTTACGTGAGCAGGGCTGCCGTCGCCATCTGGTCAGAACCGAAGCGTGACCCGAGGGCACGGACGGCTATACAGATGACCCAATGGGTGAGGAAGAATCCGGCGCTTGTCACCGATGCGGACATTGCCCTGCTGGCGGGGCTCATGCGCTATGACGATGAAATTATCCGTCGGGAGGCCGCTAGCTCAATTGGTTTCGTCGGTCGTCGCGCAATTTCAGCTGCTCCTGCGCTTGTCCAGGCTCTTCAAGAGCAGCCATGTTCGCCTCAGCCTGCCATGCCAGCGGACGCGATACGGGTGGCACTTGAGCGTATTGGGGCAGATCCAGTGAATATACCGTGCACTAATCCATTTGGTTCCCCGTAGGATCCGGCCGCGAGTAATCGCGACACCATACTGACCGCTGCCCTTGCGGCGCAGGCGTTCTTGTTGCTGATCCTCAGACTGCAGGTGGGAATGGCACGGGTATGACGCTAGGCGCGCTTCTGTATCACCGAAATTGAAATATCCATATCCCCGTCAAACTCTCCTTTTGCCGTTCGGTCGGGCACGCTTAATATATTCGGGTGCGTTGCCGCATTCGGCGGGCGTATCATCACGGCACTCTCAGTTTGAACATGAGGTTATGGATTCCTGCAATTCCGTAGCAACGCTGTGCTTTCGGCTGCAAGCGCTAGAAAGACAACTCAAAGCCTCGGCCGCTGCAGGAAGGGCGCCGCCGATCACTAAAGGTAGGGAAAGCATCGCTTGGAAGGTGCGGACATGGTCGGGAGTGTAATCCGCAATATCCCTCACGGAATACTTTTCGTAATGGATCCAGGAAATCAGGATGTTCTCATTCCGGAATACGTTGAACACCACCTGGTTGCGTCCAACGATTCGTGTCTTTCCATCGCGACGCAAGCGCCCTGCGATGGCGACACCGAAGTCTCACTGATACTGCACGGGTCTGCGCCACTCGGCCTGTTTCGTCTCGGCGTGTGGGACCTTGGCGTGCCAAATGGAGTGATCGCTGTTACGACGTCGGACGACGAAATGCTCTTCGAATGTCAGGTTCCGATCGGTCACGCGTCCATGTCCGTCTGGGTCGACGACCACCGATGGCCGGCAAAAGTTTGTATCAACATCGAGCCCAGCTTCGAGGACTTCGACGACCAGAATGTCCACAGAATAGGGCATCAGTCTCTTGCTTCGACCTGAAGACCGCGTCACGGTTTGCCCATCGGGTGGAGCTGCCGTGGAGCTGCTGAGAATGACCCTGTTGCGACGACGCGCACGAATGTCGCCATGGCTTCAGATCGGTCCATGTCATTCCCATTAGGAATGACCATTATAGCTTCGGCGTATCTGCCAGGCCGAGTTGGAATGAGCCAAAGTTGCTCGGTTCCAAAGTCGCCATGCCCAAGGAGGCCGTATGTTTGATGTCTACGCGTTTGCTACGCCCAACAGCGTCAAGGTTCCGATTGCTCTCGAAGAGCTGGGGCTCGCGTACACCTTGCACGGCGTCAACGTGCGCAAGGGTGAGCAACGAAGCGACAGCTTCATCGCGATGAACGCCAACGCTAAAGTACCCGTGCTGGTCGACCTCGAATCGGAGGGAGCGCCCTTCGTTCTGACGGAATCTGCCGCCATTCTGGTCTATCTGGCTGAGAAGACGGGTGAGTTGCTCGGCGAAGGCCCCCAGGATCGCGCACGGGTCTTCGAGCAGCTCTTCTTCCACGCGTCCGCACTGGGTCCCGCCTTTGGTCAATCCGGCTTTTTTCAGCGACAGGCGTCCGAGCCGCAGCCGCTTGCCATTGAGCGATTCGTGACTGAGGCCCGACGCACCATGAAGGTGTTGGACGGGCTCCTCGTTGATCGTCCGTACGTCGCGGGCGCGGCATTCACCATCGCCGACATTGCGCACTTCGGCTGGCTCTGGCGCCGCGAATTTGCTGGCATCGACTTCGCAGAATCCCCCCATGTCGCACGCTGGTACGACGCGGTCGCCAGTCGACCGGCCGTCCTTCGCGCGATCGAGCGCGTCAATGCGCTTCTACCCACTGTCTAAACACCGGCGCCCGATGACGTGGCTGCATGGTTTCATTTGCTCAACGGCTGGGAGGTCGCTATGTCCAGAACATTCCTGATCACGGGAGCAAGCAAGGGTATCGGCTTCGCCCTGGCGCTGCGCCTTGCCGCTTCAGGGCACCATGTCGTCGGGCTGGCGAGGGGCGCGGTCAGCGGCTTTCCAGGCACACTCGTGTCGGTAGACCTCGCCGATACCACAGCAACCGACGCAACGTTGGCTCAACTGAGCGAGACATTTCAGTTCGACGGGGTGGTGAACAACGTCGGCCTGGTGTGCCCCCAGCGCTTGGGCGAAGTGGAATTGCAGGCTTTGGAAGACGTGCTACGCGTGAACCTTCACCCGGCGCTACAAGCCGTCCAAACCATTCTGCCGGGTATGCGCGAGCGTGGATGGGGACGGGTGGTTAACATCTCTAGCCTGACGGTGCTCGGGAGCGTTGAGCGTACGGCTTACGCCGCCGCCAAGGCTGCCCTGGAAAGTTTTACCCGAAGCTGGGCACTCGAACTCGCCAGGACCGGCATCACCGTCAATGCGGTTTCCCCTGGGCCGACGGAGACGGAGCTGTTCAGAGCAAACAACAAACCCGGTAGTGATGGCGAGCAGCGCTATCTGTCTGCTGTGCCGATGGGACGCTTTGGCCAACCGGACGAAGTAGCGGCCGCCATCGCGTTTCTCCTGTCGGACGACGCTTCGTTCATTACGGGTCAGACGTTGCGCGTCGATGGAGGAGCCTCGGTCGGCAAGTTGGCCTTTTGAACAGGCGACGTAAAGAAAAAGGCTCTTCGCGGAATTCCGGGGACGCTGGGGACGGGCGGCGCAGAGCCTTCGGTGCCTCGAGGGCGGGGCGCAGAGCCTTCGGTGCCCACCCTCGCTGCTCAGACACCCCTTCGCGTTTCGTACCGGAAAGGCCGCTACGCGGCCCATGTATCCATCTGGCCTACGGCCGCTCCACTTGGCGGGAACTCGCCTCGAGGGTGGGCACCGAAGACTCTTCCTATCCCTGAGGTTCATGCGGGTCGAGCCGACGAAGCAACGCGGCTTCGGTTGTTGGCTCTTCCTTCCAGCTGACCGTATCGTCGTGAGAGACCTTGGCGTCCACCCTCGAGGCGAGTTCCGGACAAGTGGAGCGGCCGTAGGCCAAATAAGTACATGAGCCGCGGTAGCGGCCTTCCGGTACGAAACGCGGAGGACTGTCTGAGCAGCGAGGGTGGGCGCCAAGGTCTCCTCGCGAGACGCCCAAGTGTGCGGCCAACGGGTCATCGCCGCTGAAGCGGCTCCCACATGGCCGATGGCGAGCGCCCAATCCCCGGTAATCCGCGAAGAACCAAGAAAAAGCCCGCCGAAGCGGGCTCTCCCTTTTCACTACTTCGCACTACCTCAGAAGGCGACGCGCACACCCGCAGTCACACCGTAAGCCGTCCGGCCCGAACCCTGTTCAGCGGTAAGGCCGCCGTAGAGGTACGTGTTGTGAGCGAGGCGCATCGTGCCGTTCGCGTTGAACTGCACGAAGCCGCGACCCGCGTCCGGTGCCTTCGTGTCGAACGACTGCCCGGCCAGGCTGGCGGTGACGGTCGGATCGAGCAACTTGCCCGAATCCACGCCTGCGGCAACACCCACGCGCCAGGTCAGCTCGGCAGCGAGCGGATCGTTCGCCTTCGAGCCGGCTGTGACGCCGACCAGGCCGCGGGTACCCGTGACCGACAACCTGTCCAGCGACAAGGCCGCCGGTGAGGTGCCCGTCTCGTTCACCGCGTCACGCTCGACCTTCTGCCAGATGACGCCGGCATAGGGTTCGATGCGCAGGCCCGCCGTATCCAGCGGGAGGCGTGCGGTGAGGCTGGCCATGGTGTCGCGGCCGTCGGTACGCGTGTTGAGCGAACCGTTACCGAACGGATCCATGCGGCGCGTCGACCAGTCGTCCGAGCCGTAGGACACGACGCCGTCGATCAGGATCGCGCCGGCCTTCTGCTGGCCATAGAGCAGACCGGCATTGCTGCGGATCGTGCCCTGGCCGCCCGTGGCGATGACATTGCTCTCACCATGGGATGCGCCGACACCGATGACCGTGGACTCGTTGGAGATGAGGTCGACGCCGGCGGTGACATGGCTGGTGCTGGCGTTGTAGCCCGAGCCCTGGTTGTCGGCGACGAAGCGCTGGCCGTCCTGGGTCACGTTTGCCCAGACTTTGTTCGCCGGGTTGGTCGTGTCCGTGCTCAGGTGGTCGAAGGCGTCGCGATTCAGTGCGAGACCCATGCCTCGAGCCGCAGCTGCCTGGTCGGCGTGCACTTCACCCGCCATAGCCTTTACCGTGTCGGCGATGCGATCGGTGTCGAGCGCGCCGATGGCATTCACGACGGCCGTGTAGGCTGCGCCATTGCCCGCGACCTGGGCGTCGACCGCACGGTCGAGCGCACCGGCCAGGGCGAGCGTGTTCTTGCTCACGCCTGCACCGAGGAAGTCGCTGTAAGCCTTCGGCACGACCCGCAGGTCGATGCTGTTGCTTCCGCCGAGGTCATAGAACGCGAGGAAGCGCGTGTTGGTCGGCAGGCCGTCGCTGGGCTGCGTCAGGCTGTCGAAGCGACCCACGATGCCACCCTCGGCGGTGACGACACGGTAGGTGTCACCAAGTACCGGCGTGAACGTGTTGCTCGCATCGCCGGTGATGCCGCGAAGCAGCGGCTCGAGCGTGCCACCAGCAATGAACTGATGGCCGGCGCCGACGACGAGCAGGCGCGAGTAATTGCCCTTGCCCGTACCGGTGCCGTTGCCGTCGATGTCGGCTTCGAAGGTGCTGCCGGCATTCATCGTCACGGTTCCGTCGACGGTGAGCGTGCCCGGCGAATTGCCCGGAGCGAGGCGGCCGCTGACACTCACCGGGCCGTTGATGCGGCCGATGCCGCGCAGCGTGCCGATCGAATCGACGGTGACGAAGCTGCTGTCGAGCGTGCCGTTGGCGCGCAGCGTACCGTTCTGCACGCAGGTGCCCTGGTTCAGCGAGGCCCGGCCGGTGAGGCTGAGCGCACCTGCGCCACTCTTGATGAAGCAACCCGAGGAACCGTTGGTGTCGATATCGCCCGACAGGACCGTGGTCGTGCCCGCCGTGACATTCACGCCGGAGTCGCCGCTGACCAATACTTTCTGGCCCGTGCCGAGCGTGGCGTAGGTCTGCAGTGTGCCGCCCTGCAGGATGATATCGCCCGTACCGAGCGACGAACCGCTGTCGATGCGGATCGTGCCACCGTTCACCAGCGTGCCGCCCGTGAAGGTGTTGCTGCCGCTGACGATCAGCGTGCCGCCGCCCAGCTTGGTCAGGGTGCCATTGCCACTGATGCTGCCGGTCTGGCTCAGGGTGGCGCCGGTGTCCGTGGTGATCGAGCCGCCACCGCTGGCGACGACGATGTCGCGTGCCGTGGTGATGCTGGAGGTCACGGCGAGGTTGCCGCCGTTGAGCGTAACGGCATTGGCCGTGGCGCCGAGATTGGCATCGCTGGAAATGCTCAGCGTGCCGCCATTGAGCTGCGCGCCGCCGGTGAAGGTGTTGTTGCCCGAGAGCACCAGGGTACCTGCGCCGGTTTTGACCAGGCCGCCCGTGCCCGTGACCGTACCCGTCGACGTGAGCGAGGTGCCCGCGTCGGTAGTCACGGCGGCATTGCCAGCGAGGTTCAGGGTCCGCTGGCTGACGACGTTGCCGGTGGTGTGCAGTGTGCCGCCGTTCAACGTCAGCGCGGCCGTGGAAGCACCGAGATTGGCGTCGGAGGCGATCTGAAGCGTACCGGCGTCGACCGTCGTGCTACCGGTGTAGGTGTTGTTGCCGGTGAGTACGAGCGTGCCGTTACCCTCCTTGACCACGCCGCCGCTGCCGGAGACCGTGCCCGAGGTGCCGAAGGTCGCGCCGGCATCGGTGAGGATGGCGGCGTTCGTGTTCAGCGTGACGGCGCGCGCGCCGCTGACGTCGCCCGTGGCATGCAGCAGACCGCCATTGAATGTCAGCGTGCTGGAGGCATTTCCGAGGTTGGCATCGCTGCCGACCTGTAGCGTGCCACCGTTGAGCGTGGTGCCGCCTGTGTAACCGTTGTTGCCGGCAAGCACGAGCGTGCCGTCGTTGATCGTGGTACCGCCGGTGTGCGAGGCGGAGCCGTCGATCTCGAGCGTGCCTGCGCCGTTCTTGACCAGACCACCGGTGCCCGCAACGTTGCCTGATGTAGCGAACGTCGTGCCGTTGTCGATGGCGAAGTTGCCACCGTCGAGCGTCACGTTGCGCGTCGAAGCGATGTCGCCCGTCGTGTGCAGCGTGCCGCTGGCGAGCGTGATGCCGCCGGCCGCGTTGCCGAGGGCAGCATCGCTGCCGACCTGCAGCGCACCGCCGTTGACAACGGTGCCGCCGGTGTACGTGTTGCTGCCCTCGAGCACGAGCGTACCCGCGCCGTTCTTGACCAGGGTGTCGCCCGAGACGGTGCCAGTGGCGCTGAGCGTCGTGCCCGCGTCGGTGGCGACCGCCGAGTGGCCGGCGACCGTGATTGCGCGGTTCGTGGCGATGTCGGCAGTGGCGTGCAGCGTGGCGTCGGTCAAGGCGAGCGAACCACCACCGAGGCTGGCGTCGGAGGCGATCTGCAGCGTGCCACCGTCGACGGACGTGTTGCCGGCGTAGGTGTTCGTTCCGCCGAGTACGAGCGTGCCGGCGCCGGAAGCCGAGAGGCCGCCGTTACCCTGGACCACACCGTTTACCGTGAACGTCTTGCCGCCGTCGACCGCGAGGTCGGCGTTGGCGCCGTTCGTGGTGTCGAGCGTGCGGCCGGTGGTCAGGTCGGCGGTTGCATGCAGCTCGCCACCGTTGAAGGCAACATGATTGGCCGCGTCGCCGAGGTTAGCGTCGTCGGACACCTGCAGGGTGCCGCCGTTGAGCGTGGTGCCGCCCTGGTACGTGTTGTTGCCCGAGAGCAGCAGCGTGCCGTCGTTGACGGTCGTTCCGCCGCTCTGGCTCAGTGCACCCGAGATCGCGAGCGTGCCGGCGCCATTCTTCACCAGACCGGTGCCGCCGTTTACGCCACCGCTGGTGACGAAGGTCGTGTTGGCGTCCACGGCGACATGGGCATCGCCGCCGAGACCCGCGGTGATGCCACGCGTCGAGGCGATGTTTCCCGTGGTGTGCAGCGTGCCGCCGTTGTCGATGGTGACCGCGCCGTTGGCCGAGCCCAGGTTCGCGTCGGAACCGACCTGCAAGGTGCCCGCATTGACGACGGTGCCGCCGCTGTAGGTGTTATTGCCGTCGAGAACGACCGTGCCAGCGCCGTTGACAGAGAGGGTGCCGTTGCCGGAGACCACACCGTTCACGCCGAGCGTGGCGCCCGTGAAGGCATCGAGCGTACCGCCGGCGCTTCCGACCGTGAGGTCGCGTGACGTGTCGAAGCTGCTCGTGGTGGCTAGCATGCCGCCATCGAGATGGATGTCGTTAGTCGCCGCGCCGAGGTTTGCGTCACGGGAAACGACGAGCACGCCATGGGTAACCGTCGTGTCTCCCGTGTAGGTGTTCTCGCCGGCGAGGGTGAGGAGGCCACTGTTGACCGTCACGCCGCCCGTCTGCGAGGCCACACCGTTAACCAGCAGGTCACCGCTGCCGTTCTTGACCAGGCCACCGTTGCCGCCGACCGTACCGGTCATCGTCAGGGTGGTGCCGGAATCGATGGCGAGGGCACCGCCTTCGAGGTCGATGGCGCGACCGGTGGATGTCGTGGCCGTGGTCTCGAGCGTGCCGCCATTAAGCGTGATCCCGCCCGACACGTTGCCGAGGTTCGCATCGCTGGAAACGGCCAGGATGCCGTCGTTCACCGTCGTGCCACCGGTGTAGGTGTTGCTGCCGGTGAGCGCAAGTGTGCCGCTACCATCCTTCACCAGGCCGCCGTTGCCCGAGACCGTGCCGTGCGCCGTCATCGTCGTGCCTGCGGCGTTGTCGACTGCCGAGTTGCCGTCGACGGAGATCGCACGGCTGGTATCGACGTTGCCGGTCGTGTGCAGGGTGCTGCTGTTGAGGGCGACCGAACCGCTGGAGGCGCCGAGGTTGTCATCGCGCGAAATCGTCAGCGAGCCGTTGTCGACCGTCGTGCCACCGGTGTAGAAGTTCGTGCCCGACAGGACAAGGTTGTCCGCGTCTGCATGCACGCCGCCAGCGCCCTGGATGGTGCCGGTGAGCGTGGTGGTGTGACCGTCGCCGGTCAGGGTGAGGCCCGTGCCGGACGTGTTGATGGTGCGGCCGGAGGTGACGTCCGCGGTCGTATGGATGCTGCCGCCGCTTGCGTTGATGGCGCCCGACGCGTTGCCGAGGTTGGTATCGCTAGCGATCTGCAGGACGCCGGTGCCGCTGACGTTGGTGCCGCCGGTGTAGTTGTTGTTCCCGGTCACGACGAGCGTGCCCTGCGAGACGCCGAGGCCGGTCGCGCCGCTCACCGTGCCGTCGATGGTCGTGGTGGCGGTGCCGGTCTTGGTCAGCGTGCCCGTGCCGGAGATCGAACCGTGCAGTCCGGTCGTGTCGTCGGACTGAATGGTGCCGTTACCCGCCATGACGACGCCGCGCGAGGTGTCGAAATTCCCGGACGTTTCAAGGGTGCCACCAGCAAACGTCAGGTTGCCTGCCGCATTGCCGAGGTTGGCATCGGTCTGCGCGACGACGGTACCGCCGTTGAGGCGCGTGCCGCCCGTATACGAGTTGGCGTTGGTCAGGACAGTCGTGCCGGCGTTGTTGGTCAGGCCGCCGCTCATCGACAGCACGCCGTTCTCGACCAGGGAGCCCGTGCCGTTCTTGACGAGGGCGCCCGCGCCGGAGACGTTGCCATTGCTGGTCAGCGTGGTGCCGGTATCGGTGTTGAGCGTGCCATTGCCGTTGAGGACCAGATCGCGACTGGTCGCCATCGTCGCTGTGGTTTCCAGCGTGCCGTTGTTGAAGGAGACCGGGCCGGCCGCGCCGAGGTTGGCGTCCTGCGAGATCTGCAAGGTGCCGCCGTTGATCGCGGTGCCGCCGGTGTAGGTGTTGATGCCGGTCAGGGCCTGTGTGCCGGTACCGGTCTTGGTCAGGCCGCCCGTGCCCGACAGCACGCCGCCGAAGCTCGTATTCGTGCCCGTGCCGTTGACCGTCAGCGCCGTGCCGTTGAGGGCGATGTCGCCGCCGCCAGCGATGCCTGCAACGGTCTGCGTCGCGTTATTCATGGTCACGTCGGAGCCCGCGTTGACCGTGAGGATGCCCGTGCCGAGCTTGCCGGTGCTGGCGACGATGACGTCGCCCTGCGAAACATTGGTGCCGCCGGTATAGGTGTTCGCACCCGACAGGGTGAGGGTGCCCGTGCCGGTCTTTGTCAGCGAGCCCGCGCCCGAAATGACGTTGGCAACGTTGGTGTTGTAGCTCTGCAGGTCGAACGTACCGCCGCTGGCGCCGAGCGTGACATTGCGACCGCTGTTCAGATCGAAGCCGGCGCCCCACTGCAGCGTGCCGCCATTGAACTTGAGGTCGTTGCTGGGATCGCCCAGCCCCCCGTCCGAAAGGACGTTGATCGCACCGCCGTTCAGGTCGATTTCGCCGACCGACGTGTTGGCGCCACGCAGGTTGAGCGTGCCGTCGCCCTGCTTGATGAGCGCGCCGCGACCATCCATCTCGCCGGTCAGGGTGAGATCGTGACCGTTGGTGTCGAAGGTTCCGTTGCGGTTGGTGATGCTGACCGCCTGGTCCATCGTGCCGTCGGCGGTGTTCCTGACCGTGCCGCCATCCATGATGAGCGGATCGATCGCGTAGGTCTGGTCGACCACCTGGCCCGTGACCACGTGCGGTGCCGTGCTGAGGTCGGCGTTGATGATGGTGATCGTGTTCGACAGGATCGCCGTGTTGATCGGCTGCCACACCTGGGTCGGGTTGGCGATCGGCACATACGTGAAGGTGTAGGTGCCGTGGACCAGGTTGGAGAAGGTCACGCCCTGCCAGTTAAGGATCGGACCGCTTCCCACCACCGCCGGATTGCCGCTCAGTGTGGTCATGCCGGTGTAAGAGTAGAAGTTGTTGTCGCCGTCGACGAGGCCGGTCGGCTTGGTGCCCGTGAGGATGGAGAACGACACGGTCTGGTCGAAGCCGGCCGTGCTGGTCAGGTGCAACGAACCTTCGGTGTAGGTCGTCTCCGAACCGGCATGATAGGTGCCGAAATAGAAGGAGAGGGCGTCGTTGCCCGAGTTCGTGTATCCGATCGACGTCGTATGCGCGAACGCACTCGTGGTACCCGCCAGCGCAAGCATCACGCCGACGGCCAGCCGGCCCATGCCAGGCGGAACGAGAGAGGAGCCGCCGACGGAGCGGGCGCCCTTGGCGCGCGAACGGCAGAGTTCAGAGGCGACCACGAACTGGTTCAGCGCGCGATTCCAGATAATCCGAAAGACTCGATTCAAAACGGCGATTTCCTGAATTTTGGGTGCAACAGGCCGCCGCGGTTCCCTTGAACCACGGTAAATAAAGCGGTTGGATGCCGGTTAGGCCGGCTCCCCCTGTAACACAGGGACCCATTTGCAAACGGTGTGCCAAGCCACCGAATGCGCAGTTCCGGATAAATGTGAAGAAATTCTTACAGGCACATATCAGAACTGCGAACTGATGCACAGATTGCGTTTGTGACGACGTGTAGCGGCACATCGCGTCCAGGGCTGCCGTGTTTTGTCACCCTTGGGGGTGCGTGTGTCACCCTGAAATGGCGGCGCGGAATAATTCCCGGTGGCGTCTCATATCGAAGTAAGCCAAAGGAATGCGGGCCATGGCAAGAGTCTTAGCAGTCGCAGCACTCGTTCTTTCGATGGCGGTCTTTTTTTGTCAGCTTTTCTTTTTCACTGACACCGATGAGCAGGTCATCTGTGGCGTCGTAGGCATCGTGGCGTACGTAGCTGCCGTTGCCACGGGCCGGCGATCGCGTTCATCACGCATCTCTGCCATTGGCTGGGCTGCGCTCCTCGGCGTTATCTTGGGCGTCCTACCGCCACGCTTGCGCCTCGGCGGCGGTCTGCATGCCTTCGTATTGTTCTTTCCGTTGGTGCATGCATTGCTATTGGCCGGCTTCCTCAATCTTTTGAAGCCGTCGGAGGATTAGGGAATGTCAGCTGCAGAACTTGGTCTTCTCGCCGTCGCTTATGGACTGGTTTACTCGCTACTTGCTCGGGGCGCCATTCCCAGAATCATGGAGGTTGATCCGTCCTACAAGGGCAGGTGGCCAAAACCCTCGTTGTTTAACAGCACGAGAACGTCCGGAGCCGTGGTCTACGTCATGTTCAATATGAATCTGCCGAAGGACGACTACCCGGGACCGTTGCAGTTACGTATCTGGACCGCCAGGGTCATGCTCTGGCTGTGGCCTTTCGTCATATTCCTCGTACTGTTTTTCTCGCCTCACGTTCGGCATTGAGCAACGTACGGCGGGGAGCCGGGATACGTGCAGATTGGGGAGAGGGCAGGCCGCCGCTACCGACGGTTGTGGCATGAAGTTCGTTCCCGATATCTTTCCTTTCAGGCGGCTGGCAAGGAACTCAAAATGAGCGAAGGAAATCTCGAGAGGCCGGTAGGCCTTCTTCTCTGGCTTGCCGTCGCACTGGGAGGCTGCCACGCCGACATGCGTAGTCCCGTGGCTAATGACGCGGCAGGGACCACCGGGGCGGTGAGTTTCACCGCTGTCGTCGCGCCCTCGTCAGGGAGCTACAAGCTCAAACGAAGTGAGCACGCTTTTGGCGCACAGCCGATCGTTTGGGACTCACCGGTGTACCCGGCATCGTTGATCGACAGGCAGCTTCCGCCGGTCACGGTCCACGCGAAGGCAGTCCTGGACGAGCAAGGCCGTGTGACCGAGGTGCGGGATATCGATGGCGCGTCGACACCGGACCATGCCGCATAGTCTGAACGTTCCGTTCGATGACGGGGTGAGGACTCTCCATGCAGGCTATCATCACCATGATCCTGACCCGGCGCCGCCGTTGAGGGGCGCTGCCAGCCGGAGCAACGATGGGCGTTCAAGAACGAAACAATGTACGGGTATCGGGCGACGGGGCAGCAACGCTCGTGTTCGCCCACGGCTTTGGCTGCGACCAGAACATGTGGCGCCTGCTGACCCCCAGCTTCGCCGAGCGGTTCCGGGTGGTTTTGTTCGATCTGGTTGGCAGTGGGGCTTCTGACCTCTCCGCCTACGACCGGGACAAATACGACAGCCTCCAGGGCTACGCGGATGACCTGATCGAGGTCGTGAAGACGTTCGGGCAGGGGCCCGTCGTGTTCGTCGGCCACTCTGTGAGCGCGATGATCGGCGCCTTGGCGGATCTGAAGTCCCCTGGACTCATCTCTGCCCACATCATGGTTGGCCCGTCCCCGTGCTACATCAACGATGGGGACTACGTCGGCGGCTTCACCAGGGAGGATATCGACTCCCTCCTGGACACCCTGAGCAGCAACTACCTGGGTTGGTCGAGCACCATGGCCCCCGCCATCATGGGTGCGCCCGGGCAGCCGGAACTGGCCGAGGAACTGACCAACAGTTTCTGCCGTACCGATCCGGAAGTTGCCAAACAGTTTGCGAAGGTGACCTTCCTGTCGGACAACCGGCATGACATCCAGCGGTTAACCACCCCGTGCCTGATCCTCCAGTGTTCGGACGACATCATCGCGCCGGTCGAAGTCGGCGATTATCTGCACCGCGTTCTGCCGAACAGCAGCTTGCGGCTCATCGAAAATGTGGGCCATTGCCCGCATCTGAGTGCGCCGCATGCGAGCATCGATGCCATGAATGAGTTTCTCGCCACCCTTGACCTGCGCGATGCGTCCTGAGGATGCCGGTCTGCCATCGGCGGACACGCTCTACGCGGCGGCCCCGTGTGGACTACTGCTGACCGATCCCGACGGGACCATTCGTCACGCCAATGAGACCTTTTGTGCCTGGATCGGCTACAGCCTGGCCGAGATGGCTGGAGCGCGGCGGATCCAGGATCTGCTCACCGTGGGCGGGCGGATCTTCCATCAGACCCACTGGGTTCCCCTGCTGCGGATGCAGGGCTCGATTGCCGAGGTCAAACTCGAACTGAAACGCGCGGACGGGCGAACCTTTCCGGTGGTGCTGAACGCCGTAAGCCGTTCCCACGGCGAGAAGGTGTTCCACGAGCTGGCCTTTTTCGTTGCCGAAGACCGGCACCGCTACGAGCGGGAGCTGATGCATGAGCGCGCCCAGGCGCAGCAGCTCCTGGCCACCCATTTGGTCGCACAACAGGATCTGGCGTTGGCCGACGCGCGCCTGCGCCTGGCTATGGAGTCGGCGCAGTTGCATGTGTGGCACGTGGATCGCGGCACGTCCGTTCGACGTTACGACGACACCGTTGCGGAGCTGTTGGGTCTGCCGGCCCCGGAGCCGGTAAACGACCAGCGGTTCCTCGCTCACGTGCATACCGCCGATCTGGAGCTGGAGGCCCTCGCCCTCGCCGAAGCAATGAATCCCGATAAGGGTACCTACCGGTGCGTTTTTCGCCTCAACGGCGCTGATGGGATCCAGAGGACCGTGCGCGCTACCGGTGATGCCGCCTTTGACGACAACGGTCAGTTCCTTCGACTGGTGGGCGTGCTTCAGGACATCAGCGAGCTCACGCGGCAGCGCGCAGCTGCCGAAGACCGGGCCCGGTTCGCAGAGCAGATGGTCGGCATCGTCAGCCACGACCTGCGAAACCCTCTTACCGCCATCAAGATGGGTATGCAAATGCTCACAAGTTCGGCCCTGGCTCCGGGCAAGCGAGACCGGGTCGCTGAGCACATCGACGGATCGGTGGACCGAGCCCGACGGCTGATCGATGATCTGCTTGATTTCACCCAGGCCAGGATCGGCTCAGGCCTTACCGTGAAGCCGGTGCCCGTGGATCTCCACGGGGCGGTCGGTCAGGCTGTCCAGGAACTCCGGATGTCATTTCCAGGCCGGACCTTGATTCATCGCGAAGACGGCATTGGGCAATGTGTCGCGGACGTGGCCCGGTTAACGCAGATGATAGGCAACCTGGTCGGCAACGCCATGACCTACGGCGCCCACGCGCGTCCCGTTACCGTTACTTCCAGATTGGGCCCGGAGACGTTTGAGCTTGAAGTTCATAACTGGGGCGACCCCATCCCGGACTCGGTGATGCCGGTGCTGTTCGAGCCCATGACGCGGGGCAATGCCGTGGGCGCCGAACAGCGCAGCGTCGGACTGGGCCTCTTCATCGTCAAAGACATCGTGCGAGCGCATGGCGGCCAGATCGAGGTGATTTCAACGCGTGAGGATGGCACGGCGCTCCGGACGAGCTTCCCCCGCTCCGCGCGCTAGGGACCATGTGCCGAAAGCGTAGGCCGTTGTCAGACATTGATCATGTTCCAGAAGCGGAGAGGGAGACTCCGGGGACACTCACGGCACCGCGCCGTTCGGCTCGGCGCCGGAGCCGTGCTGCTTCGACTTTATGCCAAGCCGTTCAAACGTCTGCTTGTCGATCGTACTGACTGACTGGATCGCACACGGTGGGTCATTGCGCCGGACGATTTCCTCGTTGATGCCGCCACAAATCCGCATGCCGCCAACAGCCCGGTCACTTTGCGACGTGCGGAAGTGCAGCCCGCCACCGAGCGTCATGCGCGGACAGGCGACTTTGGTTTTGACGAGGAAGTGATTCGGGCCGTTCCTTACCGTGACCGTCGTGTCGTTGACGACGCTGTACTCATTGATCCGGTCGATCTGGAGACACTCACCGTACGGCAGCTCATGCCGACGCGATTGCGGCGCTGCGGCCAGCGCTACGGAACTGATGAAAAAGGAAGCAGCCAGAGCAAGGGCGCGGCGATGCATGGACATTCCTGTTGTAAGGAGAACAGAAAGCATTCAGTGATAAATGTGGTCGAGCGCTTCAAGTTCGGTCGACGATGGCCACCTTGATGATGGCGCCGAGGGAAAAGAGCACTATGAGAAGCAATACGGTCCGCGTGACCAATAAAGCGACGAAGCCCTTCCAGTGCGTGTGGATATAGTCTTCATAGATGTTTCGCAAGCCCAGTTCCGTATGCCATCCCATCAGCACCACGAATAGCGCCATCAGCAATGCGTTTGCAGGATGACCCACTCTGCGTACGGCCGTCGGATAGTCGCTGTGGACCAGAGAAAGGACGAGGATGACAAGCCAAACAGACAGCGCCGCGAGAACGTAGGACGTGAACTGCATCGCCATCCACGCACCCGCCCCCGATTTTGCTGAGCCAATATTCCGGGCGCGCTTCAGTGGATTTCGTAAATCCGCAGTCATTGCCAAGCTCCAGGTAGTTGCGACGCATTTTTACGCGATGCATCGTCGACATGTGTGAATGAGTGCCTCGGCAGTGCACCAGCGTGACATCTCGGCAGATGGATCAGCCCGGCCATACCCGCGATAGAACGAACGCTACCGTGACTACCAGCGCTATAGCAGCCAAGATAATTAGCGCGACACGCACAGGCTCCGACCGGGCGGCGTCGTCGCCCCCCGCGTGTACCTTCCGATCTTTCTGCACCATCGGTCGGCCTCTTATTGAGGGAGTGAGATCAAAGACGCGACGGGACGCAAAACGTCCCGTCGCGAGCCCAAGAATTCGGAGGCTCATTGAAGACCCGTTTCGCTCCACGCAGGGTCACGCCTTTCCTTCCTGCTTAAGCGACCCCAGGTCCGCACCGGTGACCGGGTCGCGTGCCGGATCGGATGCGCCACGTGTTGCAAACAGGCCGACAGCGGCATCCTCGTCGCCCTTCAGTTCGACGGACGGCTGGCCGTCACCGCCGTCCACCGGAATATTGTCCGCCGTCGGCGTGAATACCTCCCACTGCTCGCCCCGGTTCCAGGGACCGGCAGCATCGCCTTCGCCGGTGGAAGTGTTGACATAGAGGTTGGTGAAGCGCGGGTCGCCAGGGAGCTTGCCGGGTGGGAAGCTCTTGTCCATCGAGTAAAGCGCTTTCTCGAAAGATTTCTGGTGGGCGATTTCGCGCGTCATCAAGAAGGTAAGGGCATCTTTGACGCCGGGGTCCTCGGTGACATTGATGAGGCGCTCGTAGACGATTTTTGCCCTCGCCTCGGCTGCGATGTTCGAGCGCAAGTCCGCCGTGGGCTCGCCGATCGAGTCGACGTACGCACCATTGAACGGCACGCCAGCCGAATTAATGAGCGCAGGGCCGCCGCCAAAGAGAACCTGCGTCACGTGGCTATCGTTGCCAGCACCCTGCAGTGAGCGGAACAGTTCGGCTTCCGAATCGACTGCTTCGGCGAGTTTGCCTTTCGCGCCTCGGTTGAGCATCGCAACCAGGGAGCCAATGACCTCGAGATGGCTCAACTCTTCAGTAGCGATGTCGAGCAACATGTCTTTGCGGCCCATGTCCTCTTCGGCCAGTGCTTGCGTGAAATAACGCATCGCTGCGGCGAGTTCGCCTTGCGGGCCACCGAACTGTTCAAGCAGCAAATTGGCAAGACCGGGGTTTGTTTCTGATACACGTACGGTGTACTGCAGTCGCTTATTATGGCTGAACATCGGCTGGCACCTGTGTGCTGGCTGGGGGAGCGCACAGGTTCGGAAGTTTGCCGTGTGCCGCCAGCACGCATGGTGTGAGGAATCATCCACATCGATGAATGCGATGCAGTAATTTTACTTAGAACAGTGCGGCATCCATCGGCCGGATGGCTACGCGCTTGCAGACGTGGGCGACGCGTCCGGGGACTCAACGGCCGCCAGCGCCCGGTCGATAGCTGCCTCGAGTTCCAGGAGACTGAAGGGCTTTTCGATCTTCACCGCATGTCGGGGCGCGTCGCCCACTTGCTCGTCCGGGGTCGACAATAGGATCACCATCCCGACCGGAGGAGCACTGCCCCTGGCGTTTGCCAGATAGTGCGCTCCGGGACTCTCTCCTGAAACGGGTACGGATGCCACCAGAAAGTCGATCTGAGGCCGGCTAGCGGCCCAGGCTGCACCGCTGGCATGCGTCCCGGCGATACCGACGACGTAACCGCGCTTCCGAAGGCTATCTGCCACGCCTTCTGCCAACGGGTGGTGTGCCTCGATGACGACGGCGTACCGAGGATCTGCATCGAGCTGCATGGGTCTGTCCCTTGAATTGACGAGTTGGCGTGACTGCGGATCCACTCCGTACGGTCACTTATAGCAGTTGCCCATGGCCGCCAGGTCCACCACCAGGATCGTCCCATCGTCCGTGTCACGGCAGAAGTCCCTGTGAAGGAGCGCTGCGATGAGCGTCGGGTGCCGGTACTGGAGTCCGGGATAGTCCTGAAGTCGCCACCGGTCCCGCACGCCATCGCTATGCAGCACAAGCAGATGCCCGTCGGCTTCGTAAGGAAGCACGCGAAGTGGTGGCTGACGCACCCCCAGGATTCCAGGGTGCGAAGCCAGGCCCCGCATGGCGCCATCGGGTGCGATCAGGCGTCCGCTGATATCGCCCACCCCGATGAAGCTGAGTCGTTTGTCGAGCGCGTTGAATGTCCCCATGGCGCCCACACCGCCGCAGGTCCTTGCCATGGCGGCATGGATGGCCTCCGCCGTGGCTGCGATTGGTCGCTCTGGATCAGTCAGAAATTCCTCGACCCCGGTCGTGGAGGCGATGGAAGCGATCGGTCCATGACCCAGTCCGTCCAGGACCAGTGCGGTGACGGCCGAAGAGCCTACGACCAGTGCCCACGCGTCGCCGCAAAATTGCCCGTCCCGGAAAACATGCTGCGCCACGCCGAACATGGCATCGACGGCAGGCCCTGAGGGACCTACGCACACCATCGCTACCGTGCCTTGCGGGCCATTCCACTGATCATGGCGGGCCGAGGATGGTAGGGAAGACGGGGGACTCAGGTCGACCGTCTCACGGTGGCAAGCGACCACTTCCAGGCCCCGTCGTTCGCCGCTGAGCACGCGTAGGTGGATGCGTCCTCCCGGGGTCGCGGCGAAGCGCGTTGACCAGAGGCGTACAACGGCCGTCACCGCTTCGGCGTCGTCATCTTCAAGGCCGTGGGCCCCGGCCAGGCGAGCGGCCTCGTAGACGGCCTGTGATCCCTCATGCGGATGCGAGACCGTGAGGGCGAGGGTAGGTGAGCCGGTGAAGCAGTCCATGTTCGTGCCTCTTTGCCATGGTGGGCCCGACATGGGGCGGGCCGCGGACAGGAACGAGGCGGGGAGAGTGTCGAACAGCATGTGAAAAGATCGCCACGGCGAGCGGGACCGGTCCGCTGCGTTCTGCCTGGTTCAGGCGCGGCTGTCTGCCGTCGCCAAATAACCCATCACAGCGCGCAGGACCCTCTGGGCCAGGGCGTCCGGCAGCGACTCGCCTCGCACACCTGCCGCGTCGACCATGCCCAGGATGATGGCAAGCACGTCCTCGATGACGACGTCCTGATCCGGAACCGGCGGGAGGCAGCTTCGCAAGCAGTTGCGTGTTGCGATTTCGAGGCGCGCCTGCAAAATCGCCCCATCCTCTCCAACGGGCAACCGCCTTTCTTCACCTTCAAGGAAGGCGGCAAGTCGGTTGCGCTCGAGTTGGCGTCGACAGGCAACCATGACCAGCGCATGCATCGCGGCAGGTCCGGACATCTGAGCCGCGACAGCTTCGACGTCGACGACCAATGACAGCTGCTCACGCTCCATCAATGCGCGCGTGATCGAATCCTTGTTCGGAAAATACTGATAAAGCGAGCCAATGCTCACGCCGGCAAGGTCCGCAACCTCGTTGGTGGTAAAGCGCGCATGCCCGGACCGTTCCAGAATGCGAGCAGCCGCTTCCACGATCGCATCGCATGTGGCCGCGGACCTGCTTTGACCGGGCTTTTTACGTACGGAAAGCGCCTGCGTCGGAATGGGTTTCGCCATGCGAAATGCGAGTAGTGCCGATATGAGGTTGGCCGGATTATGGTCTGCAGCCGCCGACCTGCCAAGCGGCCCTGACGGGAGTAATTCATATGAAAGTGATCATTGCGGGCGCCGGTATCGTGGGCCTGACCACCGCGATCGCGCTTCGTGCGAAAGGTGCCGAGGTGGTCGTGCTCGAGAAGGCCAGCGAAGTCCGGGCGGCAGGCGCTGCCATAGGGCTTTGGCCCAATGCCATCGAAGCGTTCGAAGAGATAGGTCTCGGCGATACGGTGCGAGGCTTGGGCGTTACGGTGGACACGTGGTTCTTCACCCCGTCCGGCCACAGGCTGCGTGCCGAAGGCCATGGCGATGAGGATCATCGCTTCATTCTGGTTCCGCGACCGGCCCTTAACGACCGCCTGGCGGACGCCTTGGGCACCGATCGCATCAAGCTAAATGCTCGGCTCACGTCCTTCACCGAGACTGTTGAAGGGGTCCAGGTGCAGCTTGAAAACGGCGAGACGCTCCAGGCCGACCTCTTGATCGGTGCCGACGGGGTGTATTCGGAGGTGAGGAGACACCTGCTGCCTGGCTTCGATGCTCAGCACCATCAAGGGCACCACGCTTGGCGAGGGCTACTACCCTCGGGCATCGAGCCAACAGAAAGCAGTGTGCTTACCGTTGGCCGCGACGGTACGCGCGGTGGCTACGCACGCATTGCCAACGGCCAGGTGATGTGGATGGTCAACCAGTTCGATAGCGCGGAACCATCGAGCGACAAGAAAGCAGAGGCCGTGATGCGTGCCGGGCTTTTGCAAGGGGTGGGTGGTGACAACGCACTAGTGCGCCTGATTGAAGCCACTCCCGAATCTGCGATTTTGCACAATCCCATTATGTTCGTCCCCGAGCTGCCATCGTGGACGTCCGCCCGTGTTGCGCTCATCGGCGATGCTGCTCATGGCTTGTCGCCACACATTGCTGCGGGCGGAACGTTGGGCGTGGAGGACGTACGCGTGTTGACGCGCGCCCTGACCTCTGGCCGTTCCCTAAGCCAGGCCCTGACGGCTTACGAGCGCAATCGCATGCCGCACTACGGAGCTGTGATGACCCATTCCCGACGCGTCGAGCAGGCGCGAACCGCCGTTAGTTACGCCGAGGCTTACGCAAAATTCAGCCACTGGATGCTCAACGCTGGCGCTGCGACTGCGCGTGACTTCCAGTGAAACCATTCCGCGTCGGGCCGTTTGAGTATTAGGCCATCTTGCTCCCCGTGACGCAAAGATATACAGTGTAGATCATGGCATATCCTTCGAAGACCAGCGCCGGGCAAATCACCGAAGCAGCCGTCGCCATTGTGGCGACGACCGGATTACGCGGGCTCTCATTGCGCGCGGTGGCGTCCTCACTCGGGGTCACGCCGATGACGATCTACCGGTACTTTGCCGACGTGTCTCAGCTGGAAGCTGCCGTCGGCGCGAGAGTCTCCGCAGCCCTGCTCGCCGTCCTGATAAAGGCCACCGAAGGACACTCCCCCGAAGCCGCCATCCGCGCTGTCGCCACCGCGTACCTCCGCTTCGCGCGGGACCATCAATTGAGGTACGAGGCGCTGCTTGTGCCACGGCCGGAGTCCGGAGAGGACGCTGTCGCACCCAAGGAGCTGTGGGACTTTTTTACGGGGCAGGTCGCCCGCCTTGTCGGCACAGACAGGGCAGGGGAGGCAGCCATGTCCCTGTGGGCCTTCTTGCACGGTGTTGCCGCGCTTCAGTCTGCACGCGTGTTCAATGAGGAAAAGCCGTTCAGCAGCGTTGTGTTCGGTCTGAGCGCGTGGCTGGCGGCAGCCCGACTGGCCGGCGAGCACTCCGTTGTTGCGCCCGATCTCACGCCATGACTGCCGTCGCCGCGCGGCCCTCCTCCGGAATCGTCACATGAGCAGAAATCAGATGCGCCATATCCGCCGTGGATTCACCGCGAGCATGTCTCTTTTGTTCGCCGTCGCAGCATCTGCACAATCCGCGGCGCCGACCCTGGACTCGGCCGCGCGGATCGTCGCCGAGGCGCAGGCAATCCCGCAAGGTGGCATCGACGAACTGAAAGCGGTCGACATTGGTGGGATCAAGCAGTGGATCAGCGTCCGGGGCACGAATCCGGACAACCCGGTTTTGCTGTTCATCCACGGCGGCCCCGGTTCGCCCATGATGCCGGAGAGTTGGATCTTCCAGCGGCCTTGGGAAGATTTCTTCACTGTCGTCCAATGGGACCAGCGCGGAGCCGGCAAAACACTTGCGGCCGCGTCGGGTCAGCCCGCAACGCCGCTGACCCTGGACCGCATGCAAGCGGACGCTGAAGAACTGGTCGATTATCTGCGCAAGACCTATGGCAAACAAAAGATTTTCCTCATGGGACATTCTTTTGGCAGTGTCCTCGGAATGCGGGTGGCCTTGCATCGGCCCGATGCGCTGTATGCCTATGTCGGCGTGGGGCAGATGATCAACGCTCGAAAGAACGAGGCGCAGAGTTGGGTCATGGCCAGGGCTGCCGCGGTGCAAGCGGGTAATACCGCCGCCGTGCACGAACTGGACGCACTGGCGCCATACCCCGGCCCGGCAGGGAGCCCGCTTTCTCTCGAAAAGATCGGTGGCGAGCGCAAGTGGGTGGTTGAGTTCGGCGGCATGCGATACGGGCGCCGCACTGATCCCGAAGATGTCTTTCAATCATTAAGTGCGGCTTACAACGACAGCGACCGTGAGGCAGCGCAGCGCGGCGAAATGCAGTCGGTTGTGCAACTGGTGCCGCAACTCATGGAAGTGAATTTTGAATCGAGCACGTCGTTCGCTTGCCCCGTGTTCTTCTTTGCCGGCCGCAACGACATGGCTACCCCTTCGGCAATCGTCGAGCAGTTCTATACCCACGTACGAGCTCCGAAAAAAGCGCTCTACACGATAGACCGGGCCGCCCACGACGTCATGTTCGACGCCCCCGGCCAGATGTTGGTTGACCTTGTCCGTGACATTCGGCCGTTGGCCACGCCATCACCACGCTCCGGGGAGTATGCAGCCGCTTTGCCAAATCAGTGACGCGAGTCATGACATGGCTTGGTGTCTTTGGGGCACGGCGGCGGGCAAGGTGATCTCAAATCGTGCGCCGCCTAGAGGCGACTCACTGACCTGAATATGCCCACGTTGCGAGACGATTGCACGACTTGCGATGGAGAGGCCAAGCCCGAATCCGCCGGTCTTCCTGTCGCGGCTGCGGTCCAGTCGATGAAAAGGCTCGAATATGACGTGTCGGTCAGCGGGCGGAATGCCGATGCCGTTATCGTCGACCTGGAGCACCCAGGAGTCGCCATGGATAAAGGCGGTCAAGGAAATCTCATCTTGACAGTATTTCATTGCATTCTTCAAAAGGTTCAACACCGCGCGCGAGGTGCGCCTCGGATCCAGGAGGGCGGCGGCGTCGGGAGTATCGACCGTGCAACGAACACGGTGAAAGTCCATTTCCAGGGCGAGGCTGCCGACAACGCTATCCAGCAGTTCGCTCATCCTTACCTCCTGGATCTCGTGTGGACGGTCGGCGCGGTCGATGGCGCCGTATGACAACAGCTCGCCGACGAGCGCGTCCAGCTCTTCCAGGTCGACTTTAAGCGCCTCGATGTGGCGTTTTCGCTGGTCGTCCGCAGTCGCCGACTGCAACAGGGCCAAGCCAAATCCACAACGGGCGATGGGGGTGCGCAGTTCATGTGAGATGGCGTTAATCATATCGTTCTGGCTGGCCACCAGCACCTCAATGCGTCCGGCCATGGCGTCAAAGCACGCCGCCAGCGACCCGAGTTCCGATCCTTTAGCGAGGTTGACGCGCCCATTCAAACGGCCTTGTCCAAATGCTTCTGCGGCGCCACGTAGTCGGCCGAGATCGCGCCAGTGCCCCCGCAGCCAGCCGTAGATACTGAGCACCAGGATCAGGCTGAAGATGCTCCACGCCAGCAAGTTGAAAGCGTTGGTAACGACGCTATAGTGGATGCGTCGCAGCTTCAGTAGCGTCGGGGATCCCGGCATGGCGACCGCCACCTCACCGGGCCCGGTGGTGACGGTCATGCCCGAGGCGAGTCGCCGGGCGTCAGCAGGGGAGAATGGGTGCCGAGCCAACGGTTCGAGCGCGACAGGAAAGAGCGACAGGGGCGCTCGAAAGCGATCGATGTAGATCTGCCATTGGTCTGGTGGGACGCGGGAGAGTCTGTCGCGAAAGGTGTACAGCGATTCGCTGAGATCGCTGTCCGGAGTCGTGTCGAACCGCACGACGAAGAGGTGGTGAAGAACAGGTACCACCACGGTCGCCGACAGTGCGATGCTACCCAGGAGGATGAAGAAAAGCCGATAGAAACTCCGAAGCGGGCCCATTAGTCCTCCCAGGCATACGGATTGAACAAATAGCCTTGGCCCCATACCGTTTTGATCTTTTGCGGCTCCTGCGCTAAATCGTCAAATCGTCGGCGCAGCCGTGACACTCCTGCATCAATGGTTCGGTCCAGGCCGTCGAAACCCACGCCGCGCAACGATCGCATCAAGTCGTCCCGAGTAAGGACAACCCCCGGGGAAAGCGCGAAGATGCGCAGCAGGTTGTACTCGACCGTTTTGAGGTCGAGTACTTTACCTTTCCATTGTGCTTCCCTTGCAACGTCGTCGATGCACAGCTGGCCGAAGACGACCCGGGACGGGTGAGTCGGTTCGACGGTCGTTGGCTCGACCGCCGTGCGCCGCAATATGGCACGCAGCCGCGCGAGCAGAAGTCGAGGCTCCACGGGTTTCAGGACATAGTCGTCCGCACCAATCTCCAGTCCGGCGATCTGGTCGTATACGTCTGCCCGCGCCGTGAGCATCAAGATGGGAGTGCGTGCAGCACTCCGTATACGACGGCACACCTCTACGCCGTCCAGGCCAGGCAGCATCAAGTCGAGAACGACCACGTCAGGAGCCAGCTGGGCAAAGCGCTCGACTGCGTCGGTCCCCGAGCTGACGACATGTACGGCGAATTCATAGTTGCCCAGGAATTCCGCGATCAAAGCGGCAAGGCGGACGTCGTCTTCGACGAGTAATAGTTGGTAGCAGGCCATGGTTTTTCAGACAACAAAGGGCCCGTCTAATGTAGCCGATCTAGTGCACGGAACACGCGTGTAACGCGGCGAACGAGACGATCGACAAATCGCTGCAGATAACCACAAAAAAAGACATTTGGGACTCAATTTACCCACAGACGCGCGGGGCGCACCAACCTACGATTACGCTCCCACTTCAGAACTCCCCAGCAATGAAAAAACCGGTTATTTCGCTCGCTACTCTGATGTTGTTCGCCGGTATCGCCCAGGCTAACCCCGCTGACACTTCCTACCTTGTCGGCGGCGGATTTTCGTATCTGCCTCGCTACGCAGGAAGTAAGGATTACCGCGTTGCACCCCAGTTGGTGGCTTCAGCACATTTCAGTAATGGCTTCTTTGCAGACCTCGCGCAGGGCGTCGGCTATGAGATCACACTGGGCCAACATTGGGTGTTCACCGGTTCTGCGGGGTTCGATCCCGGGCGCAAAGATCAGAACGATGCGATCCGGCCGGGCTCCGATTTCCTGAAGGGCATGGGCGACATCAGGCAGTCGGCTGTCGGCAACGTTGGTGCCACCTATCGTTTCAGCGAAATCGCCGATGTCTCCGTGGTCGCGAGTAAGGCGCTTGGCCACTCCTACGGCGCGACCCTGCATTTGCAAGGGCGCCTGGCAGTCTGGCAAGCCGATCACGACAGCATTGAACTGACAGGATCGGTAGACATCGCCAATAGGGACTATACGCAAACGTACTTCGGCGTGACGCAGGAGCAGAGCCGGGCCAGTCGCTTCGCGCCCTTTGTGGGACGTGGGGGTATCTACGCCGAACAGGTCGGCGTGTCGTGGACGCACGCCCTGGGAACGCACTGGTCGAGCCGGCTTACGTTGGGCGGCACGCATTACGCAAAAGCTGTTAGCGACAGTCCCGTGGTTCAGAAGGCGAACGCCGTGGGTGGTGCATATGCTCTGGTCTATCAGTTCTAAGGGCACCGGTCCCAACAATGGGGGCGCGGCCGAGGGCGGCACGATAGTGCATGTTGTCTGGCGCTGGGTCGCGCTTGTCATGTTGGTGGCCGGTGGTTTGGCCATGTATCCCAAGCACCACGACGATCACGACACGGCCGACCAGCGCCTGCAGTTCATGGCAGACCCACGCGCCGGCGAGGCGTATATGTCGGTTGTGGCCCACACCGCGTCGGTGACGTGGGAGTGGGGCAGCGCTCATCGTGTCCTGCAGGCGCAAGTGCTCGTCAACACGGTCTTGACCAACCCGAGAACCGTCCAGGTACTCCGGTTGCGGGCCAACGGTGTCGAGCTGGTGCTTATCGGAAAGGCTGGGATCTTCTTCTGCACGGAAGGGTGCGACGCTTTTCATCTTCCGCTGGCCTGGTCGTTCAATCGTGACGGGTGAACCCGTTGCGCTCAACAAGCGACCGTCGGTAGGCGCCAGGGCTCTGGTGGCGAAGCCTCTTGAAGGCGTTGGTAAGGTGACTTTGATCGGCAAAGCCACAATGTGCAGCCACGGCGGCTAGGGATAGCTCGGTTTCCGCGATCAGACCCTGCGCCCGATCGATCCGTTTTTCCAGGTGCCATCGGCTCGGGCTCATGCCGGTGGCAATCTTGAACGCGCGCGAAAAGTGCTCGCGGGACACCCCGCAAGCACGTGTGGCTTCTCGAACGGCCAACCTCACCGATGTCTGATTGCTCATACACGAGAGCGCGACGCGAAGTTGCCAGTTGGCTAGCGCACCGCGAGCTTTTCGGCCGTGCGCATCCATTGCAGTTACGCGGCCGATGCCGGAACGAGGCGCATCGCCTCAAAGCCGAGTTTGCCGGCAAATACTTCTTGAACGAGCACGGCGGAAGGCAGTGGCCGCCACGCTACCTCGATCTGGTCAATTCGCCCGTTTTCATCCAGATGCAGGTGCTCGTTGCCTTTCACCGAGATTCCGTTGCAGGTGAAACTGAAGAAGACGGCGACGTCTCGCTCCGAAGCGAACCGTAGGTTCACATCTAGCGTGTCGATTGTCTCTAGAAACCCGGTAAGCACCTCAACGACCGCCTCCTTACCTTCGGTCGGCTCAGGAAAGATCGGACCCAGGAGAACAATGTTGTCGGCGAAGTGGGGGACGATCCGCAGACTGTCCCTGTTGCTGAGTGCCTCGAAGTAGGCGTCTACATGTGCCGTGTTCATTCGGATGAATCCTATGGTTAGTTGCGTTTGACTTCAGGACCTGGCCTGCCTCTCGCGGGCACGTTGAATGCGGAACTGGTCCAGCGGCAGGCCGCTCTGCCCGATGTCCTCGATGTCGTGCTCGTGAAAAAGCACGATGGTGTCGTCATGCGGCTTGCCCATGACATCGAAGAGCAGGTCGGCGATTCCTTTGTAAACGGCCGCCTTCTGTTCGGGGGTGGTGCGGACTGCACCCGGGCTGGTGCCCTCACGGGTCACAAGGATGTTTACGATCGGCATAAGGTTCTCCAAGAGGGTGGGGCCGCCTGGCGCGCGCCCCTGGTTAGGTCAGCGACCGGCGATCAAGCCGCCATCGACGTGCAGGATTTCGCCCGTGGAGAAGGCCGCATCCTCGAGATAGAGCACCGCGCGGACGATGTCTTCGACCTCGCCCAGCTTGTTCATCGGGTGGAAAGCCGCCAGCTGGTCGACCATTTTCGGATCGTGCATGGGGGTGCGGATGACCCCGGGTGCCACGGCGTTCACTCGGACGCCGCGCGTGGCATATTCAATTGCCAGGCTCTTGGTGGCGGAGTTCATGCCGCCCTTCGTCAGCATTGCGATAAAGGCGGGACCCCGCGAGCTGGCGAACTCCGCCGTCGACGCCGTGATCTGAACGATGTGGCCATTGCCCTGTTTCAACATGACAGGGGCGACCTGCTGGGTAGTGAAGAAAAACCCGTCCAGGTTCGTCTTCAGCTTCAGCCGATAGTCTTCTTCGGTGTAGTCGACGAACGGCTTGCCGATGAAGATCCCGGCATTGTTCACCAGCGTATCGATGCGACCGAACTTCTCGAGCGCCGCCGCAACCAGGCGCTTGCCCGTCTCCGGATCACCGATATCACCGGCCACCGTCACCAGGTCCGGATCCGTGGAGGGCTTGATGGAGCGGGACGTGGCAACCACGGCATAACCGCGTGCACGAAACCCGTTGACGATGCCCTCGCCGATACCCTGGGATGCCCCGGTGACGATGGCCACTTTCTTGGTCTGTGACATTGTTCTGCTCCGTTGTGCTTGCGTGATGGGCAGAATCTACGGCACTGTACGGGTCTCGAAAATTGGCTATATCCGATCAATGGCTGTTCAAAAACGTACAGACCTCGACTGGCAGGACGTCAGGGTGTTCGTGGCTCTGGCCCGGCAGGGCAGCCTGTCCGCCACTGCTCGCATGCTCTCTGTCAGTCACGCCACGGTGGCGCGCAGGATTCATTCCCTGGAGCAAAGTCTCGGCGAGAAGCTCGTTGAGCGGCGGCTCGAGGGCTACGTGCTGACGCCGGCTGGGACGCATGCGCTGGAGGCTGCAAGCGATATGGAGCAGTCAGCCCAGATCCTCGGCCGAGGCATGACCGATGGTTCCCCTGCCGGATTGGTGCGGGTCAGTGCATCGCCGGGGCTTTCGTCAGGATTCCTCACGTCGCGCCTCGTGCTTCTGGCCATGCGTTACCCGCGGCTCGATATCGACCTCGCGCCGGTCCTTCGGTCGGTCAGTCTTGAGCGCCACGAGGCAGATATCGCCATCCGGTTCGACAAGCCGACGGACGGTGACATCATCGCCCGCCCGCTGACTACGGTGGGCTATGGGTTTTACGGTACGGATGCGGCTTGTCGATCCGTCGAGGCCGGTGGCGACCTTGTTCTCATTGGCTTCAACGAGTCGGATGCTTATATATCCGCAGCAACATGGATGTCCGAGACTTTTCCACGGGCTCGCGTCGCCTTCCGTGCCAAGGATCAGTTCCTTCAATCGATTGCCGCGCGATCAGGCGCTGGCCTTGCGCTCATTCCTCACTACATCGGCCGAAGCGATCCGCTGTTGCGCATCTGTGACCTGGGTGCGTTGCCCTCATCGAGGGACGTTTACCTGGTGACCCGTCGGCGCGACCGGAAGGATGCGTCCATCCGGGTCATCGCTGACGAGATCGTCGAAATGTTTGAGAGGGAAACCGAGTTGTTTCGTTAAACAATATCTGAATCCACCATCTTGAAATTTCCGCCCGGCGGAATAAATTACGCATCGCCGGTCGCTTCGGGACCGGCACCAGAGTCCGGTCCGAACCTTAGAGGACCATCCATTTTGCTCACACGAGGATTTGGCTATGACCCTTCTCAATGTTGCTCCCCTTTATCGCTCAAGCGTCGGCTTTGACCGCGTACTCGACCTGCTTGAAGCGTCCACTCGCGCGCCGTCGACGGATAACTATCCGCCCTTCGACTCCGTCAAGCTCAGTGAAGACGAATATCGCGTCACCATGGCAGTGGCCGGTTTTCGCGAGGACGACCTCGACATCACCATCCATGGCAATGCGCTGACGGTCAGCGGCGAGCGCCAGGACAAGCCGGAAGGCGAGTACCTGCACCGGGGCATTGCAACGCGGCCCTTCCAGCGCCGGTTTGAGCTTGCCGAACACATGCACGTCGTCGGGGCAAGGCTCGCTGATGGACTCCTGTCGATTGAGCTGAAGCGCGAAGTGCCGGAAGCATTGAAGCCGCGTCGGATCAACATCGATTCCGAACGCTCTTCACATGAATCGGTTAAACAGTTGCTCGACCAAGCCGCTGCTTAACCACCGATAGAGGCCCCGCAAGGAGGCGGGGCCCTTCCGCGTGACAGACCGTGAAGGCCGAGTCTGCATCCTGGTGTCAAACGACGACATAGGTTGTCCTGCGTTCACGGTTGCGGCCCCATGTATTCACGGGCCAGCGGCAAGACTTAGCGCTCTGCATTTCCATGCGAGCGTTTCATGTCCGGTTCTTCCGTCGAAGCAGCCTTCGCTGCACATCTAGCGAGCAAGACGTTTCCGTGCCTTGCGGCAAAAACTGCGTTCGCCCGCGACCAGGTCACACATGTCGAAGCGACCGACATCAGGTGTGGGAAGGACGACGCGGCAATTGCCGAAGCCATCGAGGCGTTTGCAACACGCCACAAGCCCGACCACGTCTTTCATAGCCTGGTCGTCCATTTCCCTGGCAGCCCGGAACTCGACGAGATCTCTTTCGAGCAGTGCCTTTTTTCGCGCCTTCAGGGCATCCACGACGTGGACCTTGAGCGTTTCGAGTGGGACAGAACGGTCAGTCCCGACCCGTCAGACAAAAAGTTCTCGATGAGCGTGGGCGGCAAAAGCTTCTATGTCATCGGCTTGCACCCAGGCGCGAGCCGCGCGGCTCGGCGGCTGTCCCATCCAGCCATGGTTTTCAACCTACACGCCCAGTTTGAATATCTCCGGGAGCAGGGACGCTATGACCGCCTGCGTGAAGCGATCATCGAACGCGATGTTGCGTTGAACGGTTCGGCGAACCCCATGCTAGCCGTGCACGGCGAAAGCTCGGAAGCACTGCAGTACAGTGGCCGACACATCCAGGGTGCATGGGAATGCCCCTTCAAACCCCATGGGAGCAAGCAGTGACGGAAGTGATTCAGCCCCAAAGCGGGGTAGCGTTCCTGTTGCCGGCAGGTCAAACCCTCACTGTTATCGATCCTGAGGGCGAACAGGTCGCCGACCTCATCGCTTTCGGTAAGCACGACACCAACGAGGTTCTGTCGTCAGGGCGGACACTCGACTACGCCAGCAAGATTTACCTGTCGACAGGCGACTTGCTCTATTCGAACCGCAGCAACGTCATGCTCGAAATTATGGAAGACGACGTAGGCCGCCATGACTTTCTGCTGGCGCCTTGCTCAGCGGAGATGTTCCGTAAGCTTTACGGTCACGACGAGCCGCACCGGGGTTGCTTTGGGAACCTGCGTGCAGCGCTGGCGCCTCACGGTATCCAAGGCGACCAGATCCCGACGGCGTTCAACGTCTTCATGAATGTGCCAGTCAACGGACAGACAGGAACCTTGACGGTCGAGCCACCTCTGAGCAAGCCAGGCGACAGGACACGGTTTCGCGCACACATGGATCTTGTCATCGGCCTGACGGCCTGCTCGGCGGGGATGTCGAACAACTTTCAGTTCAAGCCCATCCACTATGAGATTGACTAAGGATTGCTACGTCCGCGAATGCTCGCGGTGTTCGGCATCCATCCAGTAGTGAGGCCTGCCCGCCGCGTGTTCGAGGGTTCTGGCGAGTGCGTCAGTCATCGCTTCGCCGAGAAGGACCGACCTCAGAACCTCACCGTCCGCATCGAGAACCTGCGCCTTCTCCCCGAGCCCGACTACGCCGAAATCGTCCAGCTCTCGAAGAATGGCCAGAAGATTCGCCAGTCGGATGCGCTGTTCTTCACATGCGTACGAGAGCGATTTGCGTCGGAGCATCGGAGCATTCCGGTCGGCGGCGGGAGGGGATTGAGCATGCGTTTTGGTAGCGCTCACCGCCGTCGCGGATTTGTATGCGCCGCGTAACGTCGGTGAAGCCGCAGTTCGGCAGCGTCAGGTTCCCGTCTTGCCGTTGGCTTCGTCGACCTTCTTCGACTGCGGAGAATCTTTTTGTCGCAGGAAAATGGAAAGAACCACGAGCGAGAAAACGGCAAGGAACTCCGATTGCCAATTTGAAAGGATTCAAACCAGAACGAAGGGTCGACGGCGTACTGGCGGAGACTTTCCGGTGGCTGGTGGTGCATGAGAGCGTCGGCAACGGATTTGCGCCAGCTTCCGAAAAGATGGCCCGTGAAGCTCAGCAGGAAAAGAAAGAGGAAGGCGATCGACAGGGAGTTGGCATAGAGCCAGCGCATGATGCCACCCTTGCGCCATGCCTTCGGTTGGAGATGGATGGGCGTGGGCTCACCATCTTTTTCTTCGATGTCGTCCATCGGCCGCGATTCGGCGGAGCCTTTTTGGCGAAGCCAGACGGTGAGCACGACATACACGCCCATCTGCAGGAATTCCGACTCCCAGTTTTCAAACGTCGCCGACCACAAGTCTCCACTTGCCAGATATTCGGCAAACCGCAGCGACGGCTGGTGGTGTTCAGCCAGTTCCTGATTGTGCGCAGCGAAGCCCGTGGCGACCTGGGCGGACCAGGCCGAAAGCATCATGAGCAGAACCACGATGCTCAGACCGTTTCTTCTGAGGAAGCGTTTCATAGATGTCCTTGTGAAGCCCGAACAAGCCAGTGACGTTGGCTACGCTGGTCCGACCTGAAGCCGACCTAGCCCCGGTCCGCAACACTGCCAGGGGAGCGCGTAGCCATGCCGAGCGCCTCTGCGGCCATCGCCGCCGTCTCCGCCGAGCGGCTCTGATAGATCGACGCCTGTTCGGTCTGCCCGTGCGCCTGCATTTCTTCCGCAAGCAGTTGCAGCAAGAACGATTTCTCGCAAAGCGCCCGATACGCAGACCACAGCGCCTGGTCGGTGTCCTGACTTTGCTCGTGCGCTAGCGTTTCGAGGGTAAAGCGATGGCCGGTGTAACACGTGAACGCGCTGGGCGAGCCATTGACGCGTTGTAGCGATCCTTTGCAGGAGGGGCACACGAAGACTGTCCGGTTCGACGCGTGAAAGTCGACGCCTAACCCGACCTCGACAGGGCCCGTTTCCGTCTCCACGGCCTCCTGGTCGCCGCCAGCCGCGACATTTGCAACCCAGTCGATGATCGCCTTGGGAATATCCTTCACCGGGAGACTCCGTTCGGCGGCACCATGCAGGAGAGCGTGGTGTGGCATGCCGGGGGCGACCGCCTCGTCTGGATTCTGCACGAGGGTCCGGCCACCTGCTTGCCGGATGGCGAGGAGCCCTTGGGTGCCGTCGCTCAGGTCGCCCGTCAAGACTATGCCGAGCGCTCCGACACCCTGGCTCGCGATGCTTCGGAAGAGTGGATCGACCGCCGGCCGCGCATGATGCTCCTTGGGACCGCGCCACAACATCACACGTCCTTCCTGCACCGTCATATGGTGGTCCGGCGGAGCGACGTAGATCCGCCCCGCAACGACGGGATCGCCATGAAGGGCATGATCCGCGGGGAGCAGCGCGCTCCGCGACACAATCCGCGGAAGGATGCTTGGGTGCGAGTCCACATGCAGCACGAGAAATACGGCGGCAGCTAAGTCGCCTGGCAGTCCAGCGCAGACGGTGCGCAGCGCTTCGACACCGCCCGTCGAGGCGCCGATCGCGACCAGTGGCGGCATCGAGACGGGCTCGAGAGCGCGGCTTTCCCCGACGGGGCCTGCCGCCGTGGCTTCGTCTTCCGGATCCCGTTCACTGCCCATAAAAGCTCTCTTCGATGTCCCTGGGAAAATCGTGTCCGCCGCAGCGTGACGGGGCGATGCAGGCGAGGGCTAATCGTGCTCACGATCTTCCGTGCGATTGGCAGTGTGGCCCTCCTCTCCGATCCCGTCGCCAACTCGACTTCCAGCCGCGCGCGTCCGACCCTTGAATCGCAAGTCCTCAATACTGTCTTCACGCAGGTTTTCTCCCCCGGTTACACCCAAGGGTCGAACGTGGACGGCACACAAAAGAGGACCCAACCATGACGGAATCTGAAAAGAGAAAAACCGATCTGCCGCCGTTAGTGCCTGACACCGCGGCTGACCATGTTGAGAAAAAGCCCAAGCCCAAGGAATCCCCGCAGCAAACCCATGACGACGAAGACCACGGCTGAGACAGGAGATGCCCATGGCTGACCAGAATCACAAACCGCAATCGGGCGACCGGAATCTCGATTACGTCGCCAAGCAGGACAAGCCGCTGCAGGACCAGCGCGATAAGAAAATCGAGAAGGGTGAGGAAAAAATGGACAAGGCGTCCAAGCGCGACGAGGGCGTGCGCTGACCCAGGGCAGGTTCTCGACGAATTCCTCCTGAGAAAGGGGTATCCCCATGCGTTCACTACTTATAGGTCTCCTCGTCTGCTCATTGCCGCTACTGGCGTATGGTCAGGAGGAGGCTGGTCACCCCGCTGACGTCAAAAAGCAGACCGCTAACTCGGCGCCCCAGACCGTCGTCGAAACGCCAGCCACGCGAAAGAAAGAGGCAAACGAACACCTGACCGACGGGCTGAATACTACTGGCGACAAGAATAAGGGACCCCGGGACGCGTACGGGACGCCACGCCCCGAGCCTTTGAAAGGGCAGGGTACGAACACGAGCACCGAAACGATGCGCGCAGCCGACAAGAAGCATTGATTATGCCGCTGTCGTTGAAGCCTGAGCATAGGGAAAGTCCGAGTGGAAAGGACGAAACCCCGACGGCGGTGGGCAGCGTCGTCTTGTTGCGGGTCGCCGCTATCGGAGCCGGGATCCTGGTGCTTGTCGGTGTCGTTGTCGTGGCCGTCATTCGGCTTGCGGGGTGACAGTCCGGCCTCGCCATGAGGACATCACAAACGTGGACAGGCTGTTCACCGTGTTTTGACCTCCCTCCACGCGCGGCGCAGCGATTCTCCCGGCACGAAATCACGGGAGGAGTACCACCATGGCAGAACTCAACGAAAACCTCATCGACTGGCTCCGGGATGCGCATGCCATGGAGCAGCAAGCTGAGCAGATGCTCAAGGCCCAGGCCTCGCGCATTGAGCACTATCCAAAGATCAAGGCGAGAATCGAGCAGCACCTGCAAGAGACTCTCGGCCAGCAGAAGCTGCTTGCAGGCTGCATTGAACGTCTGGGCGGTAAGCCGTCGGCGATGAAAGACGTCATGGGCAAGGTCATGGCTTTCGGTCAGGCCGCAGGCGGGGCGCTCAACTCCGACGAAATCGTCAAGGGCGCTATCGCGGGCTATGTCTTTGAGAATTTGGAAATTGCAACTTACACGGCCCTGATTGCGGCCGCACAGATCGCTGGTGACCAGGAAACGGTCCGGGTGTGCGAGGAGATTTTGCCCCAGGAAGAGGCCATGGCCCGGTGGATCCTGGAAAACCTGCCCGAATTGACGGAAGAGTTTCTGGCGAGGGACGCCACACCTGACGTTGAAGCAAAGCGCTGACATAATCCGGGAGAAAAAGCATGGCCATCAAGACCATTGAAGACCTTTTCATCCATGAGCTGTCCGACATCTACAGTGCGGAAAAACAGTTGACTAAGGCGCTGCCGAAAATGGCCCGGGCTGCCTCGTCGCCCGCGCTCAAGGAAGCATTCGAATCCCATCTTGAAGAAACCCTCGGTCAGGTCGAGCGGATCGACCAGATTGTCGAGCTGCTCGACATCCGGCTCAAGCGCATCAAGTGTGCCGCCATGGAAGGCCTGGTCGAGGAAGGCAAGGAGGTCATCGATGAAGTCGAAGAGGGTCCCCTTCGCGACGCCGCTCTAATCGGCGGCGCGCAGAAAGTCGAGCACTATGAAATTGCGTCGTATGGCACGATTTCTGCGATTGCAAAGCAGCTCGGATACACCGACGCCATTCCTCTGCTGCAAGCCACGCTGAAGGAGGAGAAGGCTGCTGACGAAAAGCTCACCCTTCTGGCGGAATCCGCCGGCAACCAGAAAGCCGCGCAGAAGAGCAAGACCAAAGCTGCCTGAGTTCCCAGGGGAGGGCCGCGTGGGTCGCGGCCCTTTTTTTCTCCCATTTCTGCGTACCACGCAGCTACAGAAGAAATCTGACCATGAACACATCCGACAAAAACGAGGCCTCTTCTGACGGCAAAGAGCAGACAAAAGAAAAACCGACGACTTCTTCGGGCGATGCCCTGGACGATACTGGCCAGGACAACCAGCGCAAGAAAGAGCAGCCTGCGTCCAAGGGGTCGGAGACCGACGAGAAAGGCGGCTCGTGAACGTTCCGAACGAGCATTCTCACGGATCCCCCGGCAAGCTCTACATCCTCCGCCACGGCCAGAGTGCGGGCAACGTCGCTCGAGATCTTGCCGAGTCGGAAGGTCACGAGATGATTACGCTCAAGCATCGTGACGCGGACGTACCGCTGTCGGAACTTGGAATACGCCAGGCGGAGGCGGCGGCGGACTGGCTGGCCTCCCGGCCTGACGAGGAGCGCCCCAATCTCATCCTGTCGTCTCCCTTCGTTCGAGCCCACCAGACCGCTGCCATCATTGCTTCAGCGCTCGGCATTGAAGAGCGCTCCATTGAGGTGGATGAGCGCCTGCGCGAGAAGGAGTTCGGCATTCTTGACCGTTACACGCGTAAGGGCATCGAGGCAAAGCATCAGGCACTCGCGGAGCAGAGAAGTCTGCTCGGCAAATTTTATTTCCGTCCGCCGGGCGGGGAAAGCTGGTGTGACGTGATACTCCGCCTGCGTAGCATCGTCGACGGTATTCGCCTGCGGGGCCCCGGCCATCGCGTTCTCGTCGTCGGCCACCAGGTCATCGTCAACTGTTTTCGTTACCTGCTCGAAGGCATGCGCGAAGCCGACATTCTCGCCATTGACCGGGAGGGGGACTTCCCGAACGGCGGGTATGCCGAATACGACATTCTCCCTGGCCCGCCGGTGAGTTTCACATTGCGCCATGGCCGCTTCGTCCCGCCGACGCTGGAGCGCCACGAAGTGACCACGGCCAAGGACGAACCTGCAGGAGCTCGCTGATGGAAGTGCAACGCATTACCAGGGCGTTGCTCGGGCGCTGGCCGCTGCCTTCCGCTGATGAAAGCGAGAGTAAGGAGGATCGCGGTCGGGTCCTCGTCGTCGGTGGCTCGCAGCGCGTTCCGGGGGCCGTCGTGCTTGCGGGAGAAGCCGCGCTTCGCGCGGGTGCCGGGAAACTCATGATGATGACTGTCGCGGGCAATGCGACACCTGTGGGTGTCGCCGTGCCCGAAGCAGCCGTAGAGGCTGTCGACGCGGTCCCCGGTGGCGAGCTGGGACCACTTAGCCAGACCCAGGTCGACCTCGTGCGCGCGGCGACCGCTGTCCTCGTTGGTCCGGGCATGGCGACAGCGGCGTCGCCCACGTCGGTGCAAGTGACCAGGACCGCCGCCGCCGCCGTCATCGACGCTGGCAGCCTCCACGCCGATGCCATCGCGCCCGCTAGTGGTCGAGCTGTGCTGACGCCTCATGTCGGCGAAATGGCCACGTTGATGGGGATGACGCCCGACGAGGTAAGGCGCGACGCGGCAGCCGTAGCCCAGGCCGCCGCCGAGCGTTTCGATGCCGTCGTGGTACTCAAGGGCCCGACCACCTGGATTGCGGCCCCGGGAGGCGAACGGTGGGTGCACCACGTCGTTGCCCCCGGTCTCGGGACGTCAGGCTCGGGTGACGTCCTCGCCGGCATTCTTGTGGGATTGATCGCTCGCGGCGCGGGACTCGAGCAGGCCGCCGCTTGGGCGGTCGCGCTCCATGCACGGGCAGGGCAACTGGCGAGCCGGCGTTCGGGGAACGTCGGCTTCCTCGCCCGGGAGCTGTCGCCCTTTGTGCCGCGGCTGCTGGATCGACTGCGCTGACGGCCAGGCGTGCTTGAGAGCCCGCGTCGGGATCTTCTCCCAACGCCGTATAGGTCCAATCTTCAACGGAGCTTAGCCGCCGCCTGGCGTGGTCTCTTTGTCACCACGGACGCGCTGGCGTCCGCCGTCGTCGACGTCTTCGTACATTTTTTCGTTCATCTTCGCTTGCATCGATTCCGACATGAACCGCCTCGAGAACACCATCGCCTTATTAAGGCCGCCCACTACGACGACGCGCTCGCCCTCCATTGCTGCCTTGTAACCTTCGACAGCCACTTCCTCCGGGTCCATCAGGTTCGCCTTCTGGAACGCGACGCTCTGTTCCATATCTCCCTTGGGAAAGAAGTCGGTGTCGGTGGGTCCCGGGCAGAGCGCCGTCACGGTGACGCCAGTCCCGTCGAGCTCTGTTGCCAGGGCTTCGCTCCAGGACAGCACGAAAGCCTTGCTTGCGTGGTACACCGCCATGGTCGGCCCCGGCTCGAAGCCTGCGATGGATGCCGTCGTCAGAAGGCGGCCACGGCGACGCTCTACCATCCCGGGCAGGAACACCGCGGTCATCCGAAGGACCGCCTCCACGTTCAGCCTCAGCATGGACAGGTGCGTGGCGATGGGAAGTTCCCAAAACAGGCCCTTGTAACCGTGCCCGGCATTGTTCACCAGGATGTCGACCTTCCAGCCCGTACCCTCGACCGCTTCCATGGCGTGGGCCGCGCCGTCACTGTCTTCCAGATCCAGGGCGATACACAGGGTACGAATGCCGTAGCGAGCTTTCAGGTCACCGGCCAGCGTGTCCAATTCGCCAGCCTCGGGTGCGACCAGCACTAACGGATGACCGTGCCTGGCGAACTGGTGCGAAAGATGCAAACCGATGCCACTGGTGGCACCGGTGATGAGCGCGACTTCGTCGTTCATGAGAAATCACCAACCGTCGGGTTCATGACATGTTCCTGATGGGATGCACGCGCAGTGTCGGCTGCAACAGTTGAACGCCGGGTGTTCAAGCCGGCTAAACGACTTGACGTTGTTTTATTACGTCATCAGATGACTACACTTTTACGCGGTGTCCTTCACACGGCCGGCGTATCTTCGTAGGCCCGTCCCGCAGGTTTCGGTCACTCAGCTATGACGAAGACTTCTGACGAGGCCCGGCGTGTGCTCGGTGACCCGCAATTCCGCCGGGATGCGGCCCATGCGCTCGGCACGCCCTTGGGCGGGCTGCTGTTGCAATCGGAACTGATCGACCACCTCCTGCGCCGCAACGATATTGCCAAGGCGCGAACGGTCGCAGCCACCCTCATGGTCGATTGCGAGGGGTTCGGCCGATATCTCCGGGAAATTTTTGCATCGATGGCCGACATGGCCGAGGGTGGCGCTGCAGGCAGCGATCCCAGGGAATGCCTGGAACGGGCGATGGTAGACCTTGGCGATGAGACCGTGGAAATAAGCTATGAAGGCGACTCGTGCGAGGTCTCTGTTCCAGCCAAGGCGCTCGAGGCGCTCATGCGCCGCATCGCCGTCGAGACGAGCTCGTTGCGAGCGTCCATGGCGCGCCTGTCGGGGCGCCGCGAGGGAGCGAGCCTGGTGTTGACCCTCAGCTCCGACGGTCTGCAACGCCCGGAACTTACCCGCTCTCCGTTTGCCGGTGACGGCCTCAATTTATGGACGGCCCGTGAAATAGCCGCTCGTCATGGCGGCGATCTCAAGGTGACGGCCGAGGGAACCCACTGGATGGTCGTCACCTTGCCGCTTCACGCGCTGGCCTAGCTTCGTCGAACAAACGGGTAAGCGTCTGGATAAGCGCGTTCATGGAGACAGGCTTGCTCAGGTGCGCGTCGAATCCCGCATCCAGCGCGCTACGGTGGTCCACCTGGCGCCCAAACCCGGTCAGGGCAACGGCCACGATCCGCTCGGTGGCAGGCATGGTCCGCACGCGCCGTATCAGCTCGTGGCCGTCCATGTCGGGCATGCCGATGTCGGACAGTAGCGTGTCGAACGACCCATCCACCAGCAGGCCAAGCGCTTCGGCTCCCCCGTTAGCCGAGACCACATGGGCTCCTTCCAGCGTGAGAAGCTCGGCGAACGGCTGCAAGAGCTCCTCGGAGTCGTCCACTATCAGGATGCGCCTGCCGTGAAGCACGCTCGTGGTCGCTACAGCAGGGTCCTCAACCGTGTCGCTGACGGCCTGGCTCGCGTGAACGGGGATGGCGATGGTGAACACGGAACCCCGATCCGGCCCATCAGACTGTGCGGTGACCGTTCCCCCGTGCAGCTCAACGAGGTGTCTCACTAGCGCGAGCCCGATACCCAGACCACCGCCACGGCTCGATCTGCTCATACCCTGTTCGAACATCTCGAACACCCTCGTGACCAGCTCTGGCGCCATGCCAATGCCGTTGTCGACGATAGTCAACGAGGCGCAGTCCGCGCCGACCTCCATTTCCACCTTGATTTGCCCGCCATCGCGGGAGAATTTCAACGCGTTGCTCAGCACATTCCAGATCACCTGCTCGACCCTTGTGCCATCGGCGGTGATAACCAGGTCGTCATCCGGCAGGTCGAGGGTCAACGTCACGTGCCGCCTGGCCAGGTTTTCCTCCATGCCGTCTGCAATGCGACGGATGCATTCGGACACGTTCACGGGGCTAAGTTTGAGTGCGAGCTTCCCTGTATTAAGCCGAGACAGATCAAGAAGGTCGTCGATAATCTGCGCTTGCCCCTCCACGGTTCGCCGGATGGCCTCCGCTGCGCGCTTGAGCGTCGCATCATCCGAACCCGACGCCGAACGGCCGACCAGCTCGGCATTCATCAGAATGAGGTTCAACGGATGCTTGAGTTCGTGGGACATGACCGCAAGGAACTCGTCCTTGAGCTCGATCGCACTTTGGGCCTGTTCCCGTGATGCTTTCTCGGCGAGCAGCAATTCTTCGCGTTCGTGCTCGCGTTGTTTATCGGCCGTGACGTCGCGGGCGATCTTCGCGTAGCCGTGAAAGCCGCCTTGCCGGAGTGGTGTGGTGATTCCGCTACAGAAGATGCGCTGCCCGTCGGCGCGCAGATGCCAACGGTCGTCGTTCGCGCGGCCCTCGACGTTGGCGACTTCCATCTCCCGCTTGAAGGCGCCACGCGCCCGGTCTTCAGGAGTGAAGATAAGGTCGCCATGCAGGCCAATGGCGTCCATGGCCGAGTGCCGGAAAATCCGCTCTGCTCCGCGGCTCCATGACGTGATGACTCCTTCGGGGTCCGTCGTGATGATGGCGTAATCCAGCGCGCTATCAGCAACCAGGCGCATACGCTCTTCACTGCTTCGCGCCGTCTCCTCGGCATTGCGGCGGCGGGTGATGTCGATGAATGTGAGCACGGCACCTTCGATGCGATCCTCCGCCGTTCGATACGGAAGGATGCGCGCGATGTACCAGCGTCCTTCGGCACTCCCGACTTCCCTGTCGATACTTCGCAGTGAATGGAAAGCCTGCTCGGCATCGTTGGCCAGATCGGGGTAATCGAGGCTGTGATTGAGGTCAAGCAATGACCTTCCCACATCGGCGGGAATCAGCCGGAAGACATCGGCTGCCCTGGGCGTGAAGCGCTTGATGCACATGTCACGATCCACGAAGACCGTGGCGATGTCGGTCGATGCAACGAGATTGTGCAGGTCGTCGTTGATCTTCGCCGTTTCGTCCACCTTGAGCTTGAGCTCGTGGTTGACCGTGATCAGCTCTTCGTTAATGGACTGCAATTCTTCCTTGCTGGTCTCCAGCTCCTCCGTCGCGGAGCGGAGCTCCTCGTTGATGGACTGCAGCTCTTCGTTGGACGCTTTCAACTCTTCGCCCGAGGTTTCCGATTCTTCGATCGTGATCTGGAGCTGTTCCTTGACCCGCTTGAGCTCTTCTTCGAGCTGAAGAAGAAGCGGCGTCTGTTCAGAGGCCAGGTCGCTGACGACAGCATCCGCCACCGGTTGTTCATGGAAAACCACCAGCTGATAACCCGCCTCGGTTTCCTGGTCCCGTACGGGCCTGACCTCGATCGTCACCGATACCGGTTTGCCGTCGCGATCGAGCCGCACCGGCGGCGACCGGACCTGGCGACTGTACTGCGACGACTGGAATAAGGATGCGCGTAACTCGAGCCTGAGCTCGGGAATAATCAGCGAGGTCAGCAGATACGACGGTGCCCCCGCGGTGATCCTCAGATAAGAGCCGGCATCCTCCGAAGTGTGGGCAACATGGCCATCCCGGTCGACCAGAATGCTGGGCGGGAGCCGGTCTTCGACTGCTTTGCGATGAATGTCACTGAGCGACGGGCGACTTTGCGATGACTGCTGGGCGGCGACGCCGACAGCGGACTGAGGCGGAACCTGCCTTGCAGAGGACCCGAGGTAAAACCCGGTGCGAGCGACCGCGTTGGCCCGGTAAATGCGGTTCTTTTTGTCGACGGCGGTAAAGCGTTTCGAGTCGACATCTGCCGATTCGGAGCTGCCGAGGAAGAGAAAGCCTCCCGGCCGAAGGGCAAAGTGGAACATCTCCAGAACGTGGGCCTGAACATCCCGGTTGAGATAGATGAGAAGGTTCCGGCAGGTGATGAGGTCGAGCCGGGAGAAGGGCGGGTCCTGGAGTACGTTGTGCCGCGCGAACAGTACGCTTTCACGAAGCGGCTTCGCCACGCGGAAGAAATTATCGTCCCGGACCAGAAAACGGGTGACCCGACCCGGAGCGATATCGGTAACGACGGAGGAGGGGTAGCATCCCTGGCGCGCATAGGCGATGGCATCGTCGTCGATGTCGGTGGCGAAAACCTGCACGACCGTGTCCGAAGGCGCTGCCGCTTCCGTCAGCAGCATTCCGGTCGAATACGCTTCTTCTCCGGTCGCACAACCGGCACACCAGGCCCGGATGCGTCGATCTTCGTTTTTGGCTCCGTCGAGCAGCTGCGGAACGACGATTCGCTCGAGCGCCTCGAAGGCTTCGCGGTCGCGGAAGAAGTTGGTTACGCTGATGAGCATGTCCTTCAGCAGCGCAGGCCGTTCGTTCGGATTGTCGTGGAGGAAGTCGCGGTATGCTTCGAGCGTAGTGATGCCGTTGACCTGCATGCGTCGCTCGATGCGGCGGAGCACGGTCGCCCGCTTGTAGGAGCGGAAGTCATGGGTGGTCTTTGCCCTGAGGATCAGCATGATGTCGCGCAACGCATCCTCGTCGACGGGCGAGCCCGTCGGCGGAGGAGGGCTGTCGGGCGCGGAGTCAGGCGCCTCTCCAAGCGGCGGCATCATGATCCTCGAGGACTCGCGAAACAGCAGCAGCATGCGCTCGGAAAGTTCGGCAACGGGCAAGACGATGTCGACCGCGCCGGTCGCGATGGCCGCTCTTGGCATCTGGTCGTATTCGGCATCGTCCGGATGCTGGGCAAGGGTCACGCCGCCACGCTCGCGAATACGGGCGATTCCGACCGCGCCGTCCGCGCCTGTCCCGGTGAGGATGACGGCCACGGCGCGTTCGCGGTGGACCTCGGCCAGAGTGCGAAAGAAGAAGTCGATGGCCACGTGCTTTCCGCGCGTGCGGTCCATGTCGACGAGGCGGAGGTAGCCGTCGTTCATCGAAAGGCCGCTTCGCGGCGAAATGATGAACACCTCGTTTTTACGTAGACGGGTCGGTTCGGTCACCTGCGTGACACGCATGGGCGTCGACTTTTGCAGAATCTTGTCGGCGATGCTGTCGTGCTTGGGCGACAGGTGCATCACGATCACGAAGGCGGCACCGGGCTCGGACGGAAGCCCCTCAAAGAGGCGGGCCAATGCCGCAAGACCGCCGGCCGACGTACCGACACCGACCACCGGAAAGTCGAGGTGGCCAGACTGCAGGTTAGGGTCAGTCTCAGGATCGCGTGGCTGGGGAGGAATGGACATCGCATCATCCTTCGACATTAAGTACCGATTATGAGGATGGCGACGGCATAAGGCGATAGCGTGCGAGCTTGTTGTAGATCGTCTTCGTGCTGATGCCGAGACGGCGGGCGGCGGCAGTACGGTCGTTTCCGCATGTGAGAAGGGCTTCGAGGATGGCTCGTCGCTCTATCGCTTCGAGGGTCTCCGGTACCGACTCCGCTTGGAGGCGACTCGCCGGTCGCAGAACGAGGGAATCGCCGCTGCCAAGCCAGGCCCGCTGCACGGCCTGCCTGAGTTCACGTACGTTGCCTTCCCACGGGTGGCCCCGGACGAGGTCGAACGCGTCGCTCGCGAACCAGCGGGCGGTGCCGTACTCCTTGTTAAGTGCCGTCAGCATGCCGCGCGCAATGATTTCGACGTCTCCTTCGCGCTCCCTGAGGTCGGGCATGCGAATCTCGAAGCCGGCTACCCTGAAGTACAGATCCGCCCGGAGGCGGCCCATTGCCACCGCAGACAGCGGCTCGCTGTTGGTTGCGGCAACCACGCGAACGTCCAGCTGCCGGGGGCCGCGTGAGCCGAGGGTGGTGACCTCGCCGGATTCGAGGAAGCGCAGAAGTGCGGCTTGCACGGCAGGAGGCGCTTCCGTGATTTCGTCAAGGAAGAGGGTACCGCCCTCGGCTTGTGCAATAAGGCCGGCATGGGATTCGATGGCGCCGGTAAAACTGCCCCGCCTGTGGCCAAACATCTGGCTGGCCAGGAGATCGGGCGATATCGCGGCGCAATTGACGGTAATGAGTTCGCCGGTCCGCCCGCTTTCTTCGTGAATCATGCGTGCGGCCAATTCCTTACCTGTACCGCTGGCACCATGAAGCATGACGGGAAAACGGGTGGGTGCGACGGCCCTTATTTCGTGGATGACCTGCCTCATCACCGGGGACTCGCCCAGCATGTGGACACTTCTGCCGCTCACTTGCGTCGCTGCGGCGGGGGAAGCTCTGCGCAGATCCAACAGGTCACGGAAGGCTGCAAACCGGAAGGGCTTTGTCAGAAACCCGAGCATTCCCGGGATCTCGCGTCCCGCCCATGCCGCCAGCGCCGAGTCACCGCTCATCACAATCTTGGACGCCCCGGCGAGCTTCTTGCTCGAGAGGAGGTCCAGGCCGCAGCCGTCCGGCAGCCCGATGTCGATGAGGGCACAGTCAAAGCTCCGATGCTCCGCCGCCGACAAGGCCTCGCCGAGGGTCAGCGCCGGATGCACTTCAAAGCCGGCCTCGCGGGCAATCGTTGCGGCGTGCGCAGCGAAGGAGAGGTCGTCGTCGAGAATGAGCAGATTTTCCTTCATTGGATCCCTATGGGTTCGCGTCCGGCTGCGGCCTACCCTTGGGACACTCAAACCTGCGGCGTGATGGCAGCGTGAGAAGTGTGTGCCGTGAATATTTTTCCGTGTGAAAGGAAAGACTTTCCGTGCGCAAGGGTTAAATCCTGCCACCCCGCGCCGCAGCGTCCCGTCGTTGGCGGCTGCGACACTTGGCATGGCTCTTGAAGGAACAGGGGCATGAACCAGACACCCGGCACGTTCGAAACGCTGTACCTCCCCTACGCTCAGACGGTACGGGCATTTCCCTGGGAGGTGTTCCATGGCTTGCATCGCATGGGCGCCTTTGCGAGCCAGGAGGAATGCTTCAGGCACGCACTGCGCCTGGCTGAAAGCATGGGCAAAACCCGACGATGCCATGTGCGCGTGAGAATCGAGGACGAGCAAGGTATATGGACGAGCCTGGACGGCTATGTCCTTCCGGCAACGCCCGCGAGAGCAACAACGCGCCGCCAGTCTGCCGCCCGCCCACCCCTTGAGGCTGTCGCGCTTTCGTCGGGCAGGCGAGACGGTCGATCAGGGCGATCTTGATCAGCGCGCCGAGCGCGAAGACAGTCACTGAAAGCGAGCCCTCGCGGGTCAGCACAGCCAACGATTTGAAGGCACACCTCCAGGGAGACCGTTATGCTTGCTACGACTTATCGGCGTCCTTACCGCGTCGCGGCTATGCGTGTCGCTGATCCGGTCGTCGAACACCCGTTAGACGCGGTCGTCAAGGTGCTCCGCACGTGCATCTGCGGCTCCGATCTGCATCTCTACCACGGCCTTGTTCCGGACACGCGCGTGGGGTCGGTCTTCGGCCACGAGTTCGTCGGCGAGGTGGTCGATCTGGGTTCTTCGGTCCAGCGCCTGAAAGTGGGTGACAAGGTGCTCGTGCCGTTCAACATCTTTTGCGGCACCTGTTTTTTCTGCCAGCGCGAGCTGTACAGCAACTGCCACAACGTCAATCCTGAGGCGACTGCCGTAGGCGGCATTTATGGTTACTCGCACACGACGGGCGGGTACGCAGGTGGTCAGGCCGAATATGTACGGGTGCCTTTTGCCGACATTGGTCCGACAGTGATCCCGCCCGATCTGCACATCGAAGATGCGGTGCTCCTCACGGATGTGGTCCCGACGGGTTATCAAGCCGCAGAAATGGGGGACATCCGCGAGAACGACACGGTCGTCGTTTTTGGGGCGGGCCCTGTCGGCTTACTCGCCGCGCGCAGTGCGTGGCTGATGGGCGCCGGGCGCGTCATCGTTGTCGACCACGTCGACTACCGGCTCGAGTTTGCGCGCCAGTACGCCCAATGCGAAACCATTGACTTTCGTAGCGTGGGAGACATGGCCATCCACATCAAGAGAATGACGGATGGACTGGGTGCCGATGTGTGCATCGACGCGGTGGGCTGCGAGGCTTCCGGCAATACGATGCAACGGGTCACCGGTGTGACCATGAAGCTTCAGGCGGGGGCGGCAACCGTGCTGCACTGGGCGATCAACTCGGTGCGCAAGGGAGGCAACGTGTCCATCGTTGGCGTCTACGGACCGACGTTCAACGCTGTGCCCATCGGCAACGCGGTGAACAAGGGTCTAACGCTTCGCATGAACCAGGCGAGCGTCAAACGTCACCTGCCGCGCCTCATCGAGCATATTCGCGCGGGTCGTCTCAACCCACGCGGAATCATCACGCATCGCGTCCCTCTCGAGGAAGTGAGTGACGCCTATGAGATGTTCTCCGGAAAGAAGGACGGCTGCATCAAAACGGTGCTTATCCCGCCCGGTGTCAGTGTCGGCGCCGCTCCATCCGCTTGAGGAATTTGCCATGTCTCACCCGCGCGACCGCATTGTCGGTTGGGGCGCCGATCTCGACCGCGCCGACCGTCCCGCCGTGCCTATGGAACGGACCCCGCCGCGTCTCGAGGGCGTGCATTGGGGCGACCCGCCCCCTCAAGTCACGAGCGTAGAAATTCTTCAGTCGACTGAACACCTGCGCAGGCCTCCCGTGTTTGGAACAAGCGTTCCGCCGCATGGCGTCAGCGGCTGGGTCCGTCGCAGGGCCTTCCGCCACAGCGAGAACGATTTACGACACTGGCTGATGTTGCTCTTCGCTGATCGTGTCGATGTGGTCGAAAGCGCGTTATCGGATGGGCGGCGGTCACCGCGCGTGCGGTCCGTCGTAGCCGTGGTTGGCGTCGCCTTGTTGAGTCGCTGGATTATCCGGCGGTGGTGAGGCCTCGCAGGCGGTCAGCATTTTCACGCCGTGTGCCCTGAGCATTCAGCTACATGATCTTCCTTTCACCGGATCGCTCCGTGTCAGCCGTCGCTACAGCGCATCATCCACGCATACGACACGACATCAGGTTCAGACGGTGGCCGACGGCAAAGAGGAATCGGGGCGTCGGCCACCGGGCTGGGGATGGCTCGGGACCGGCCTCATCACGGGTGCCGCCGACGACGATCCCTCTGCCATTGGGACCTATGCCAGTCTTGGTGCGCGGTACGGGTTAGGAGCGCTTTGGGTTGCACCCATCCTGCTGCCGATGATGTACGTGGTGATGTACGTTTCGGCGAAAATCGGGCGTGTTTACGGGAAAGGGCTTTTCTCGGCGTTGCACGACAGGTTTCCGCGGAAGGTGGTCTATCCGCTTGCGGTGGTGGCGGTGACCGGAAACCTCATCGAGGCCGCTGCCAACCTCGGTGGCATAGGGGCTGCGCTGGCATTGCTTATCCACTTGCCTGCGTGGCTAATTGTCTTAGTGGTGGCAGGTGCCATTACAGGTGTTCAGGTGCTTGGTTCGTACGCTGTACTTCGCCGCATTTTCAGGTGGCTGACGCTCGCTCTGTTTGCGTATCCAGCAGCCGCTTGGCTGGCCGGGCCCGATATAGGGGAGGTCCTCCGCGGGACTTTCATTCCCACCTTCCACGCTGACGCCGCGTTCGTCTCGTTAATGGTCGCTAGTGTTGGCACATCCCTCTCGGCGTACGTCTATACCTGGCAGTCCAATCAGCAGGTGGAGGAACGTATGGATGCGGGTGAGGCGCCGAGGGCAAATGGCCCGGCCCCGGCGAGCCGGGAGATGAAGCGCATGAAGCGCGACGCGCTCGCGGGGGTCGCTTATTCGAACATCATCCTGTACTTCATCATCATGTCGACGGGTGCCACGCTCCACGCGGCAGGTGAGCACGATATCGACAGCGCCGGCCAGGCGGCGCAGGCGCTGGCACCGCTTGCCGGCGCGGGTGCGCAGTGGCTATTTGCCCTGGGCATTGTCGGCGTAGGGTTCCTGGCTTTTCCGGTCATGACGACGGGCGCCGCATACGACGTCGTGCAGGTATTCCGCAGGCCAGGCAGCCTGCACGACACACCCAGGCAAGCACCCTTGTTCTACGCGACGATCATTTTTGCGACGGTTGCCGCTGTCGTGCTGAACCTGCTGGGCTTCAATCCGATGCGTGCCCTGGTGTGGTCCGGCATTGTCCAGGGACTTTCGGTGCCGCCGCTCCTCGCCATGATGATGATCATGACAGGGGACCCTCACATGATGGGCCAGCACGCCAACAGTCGCCTCACGCGTCTACTGGGGTGGAGCACAACCGCCGTTACCGCGGTAGTGGCGATAGCGTTCTTCGCGCTATGGATGTCAGGAAAGGCATGAACAGCTGCGGTGCGCTGGGAGTTCTTACAACACGACGAGGAGTAGCGATGTCCCCTGATTTTCTTCGCATGCAGGCAGCGGTTCTCGTTGCGCCCGGAAGTATCCACCTGCAACAAGCTCCCTTACCAATCCCGGGGCCCACTCAGGTGCGGATCCGGCTTGAAGGTTGCGGCATCTGTGCCTCCAATCTTCCCGCCTTCGAAGGACGTGACTGGTTCAGCTACCCGATGCCCGCGGGTGACCTCGGTCATGAAGGGTGGGGCGTCATCGATGCCGTGGGTGACGACGTCACGGACCTTGCCCCAGGGCAGCGAGTCGCTGCCCTGAGCTATCGAGCTTACGCCGAGTACGATATTGCCGAGGCCGCGTATGTCGTCCCGCTACCGCCCGCACTCGACGGCGAAGCCTTCCCGGGTGAGGCGCTGGGTTGTGTGATGAATATCTTTCGCCGCGCCGGGGTGGAGGCGCACCACACCGTGGCCATTGTCGGGATCGGCTTCATCGGGGCGGCGCTGACCCAGCTTTGCGTGAAGGCTGGGGCACGAGTCATCGCTGTCGCTCGCTCCGACACGGCGATGGAACTGGCCATGCGTTGCGGAGCAGCGGAGGCCGTGCCGATGCGTGACCACCATGCCGTGATCGCTGCGATGCACGACGCCACCGGCGGCGCCCTGTGCGCGCGCGTTTTCGAGTGCACCGGGAAGCCGTGGCCTCTGGATCTTGCCGGTGAGTTCACCGGCGAAGGTGGCAGGCTCATCATCGCCGGCTATCACCAGGACGGCCTTCGGCCAGTCAACGTGCAGCTCTGGAACTGGCGCGGAATCGACGTCATCAACGCGCACGAACGCGACCCGCAGGTGGCCGCCGAGGGAATGCGGCAGGCCGTCGACGCCGTGTTGAGCGGACGTCTGGATCTTTCGCTGCTGGTGTCGCACCGCTTCCCGCTGGCCGATCTCGGCAAGGGCCTTGCAGCGGCAAGAGACCGGATGGAAGGTCTGGTCAAGGCAGTCGTTCTGACAGGAGCGGAAGCATGAGTGAACGGTTGCGGCTGGGATTCGCCGGCGTGGGCTGGATTGGACGTCATCGGTTGGACGCCCTTATAAGCACTGGTGACGTTGAGGTCGCCGCGTTGGCGGATCCCGATCCCACGTGTATCGCTGAGGCGCTCCGGCTGGCGCCGTCCGCCGTCGAATGCGGCAGCTACGCGGCGCTCCTTGAGCAGGCTATCGACGGGGTCGTCATCGCCACGCCGAGCGCGGCGCACGCCAGTCAGGCCATTGAAGCGTTAGAGCGCGGAATGGCTGTGTTCTGCCAGAAGCCGCTGGGCCGAAACGGGTTGGAAGTTCGCAGGGTCGTGGAAGCCGCGAGGAACGCGGACCGCAGGTTAGGCGTCGATCTGAGCTATCGCTTTCTCAATGGCATGGCTGCAGCCAGACGCGCCGTGCTCGAAGGTCAACTGGGCACGGTGTATGCCGTCCAGGCGACTTTTCACAATGCCTATGGTCCGGGCAAGGAGTGGTTCTACGACCGGAAGCAATCGGGTGGCGGATGTGTCATCGACCTGGGAATTCACCTGGTCGACCTTGCCTTGTGGATGCTCGGCAATCCCGCCGTCGTCGATGTGCGCGGCAACTGCTTCGCCGAGGGCCAGCCCCTGGATCTCAGAGCAGATACCGTTGAAGACTACGCGACAGCGACCATCGTCGTGCGCGGGGGCGCCGTGGTGGATCTGGCGTGTTCGTGGAAGCTGCCGGTGGGATGTGACGCGGAGATCTCCTTCCGGGTCTACGGCACACATGGCGGCATCGGTCTGCGCAATCTCGAGGGGTCCTTTTACGACTTCCAACTCGAGCGGTTCGATGGGCGCGACCGGACGCTGCTGGCCGGCCCGCCGGACGCGTGGGGTGGACGCGCCATCATCGAATGGGCGTCGGGCCTGAAGCGCTCGCGGGCCTTCGATCCGGAAGCCGCGTCGCTGATTGCTCTCGCCGATGTCCTCGATCGAATCTACGGTGCGTGAGTCACGCGACGCTCGGTATCCGAGGGGACGAAAGTTCAAGTTCCCGGCGGAAGGCTTCGATCGTGCGGGCCAGTCCTTCGTCGGCAGGCACCCGGGGGCTCCAGCCGAGCATCTGCTGCGCGCGGGTGATGTCCGGGCGCCGCCGTCTCGGGTCGTTCTCGGGCAGGGCGCTGAAGGCGAGCGTAGACGAACTCCCCGTGAGGCGAATCACCAACTCCGCAATTTCCCTGACCGTTTGCTCGACGGGATTACCCAGGTTCATCGGTCCGCAGTGGTCGCATTCCATGTACCGCACGATTCCCTCGACCAGGTCCGATACGAACTGGAGGCTGCGGGTCTGCGCGCCATCACCAAAAATGGTGAGCGGTTCACCCGCCAGGGCCTGGCAGATGAAGTTAGTGACGATACGTCCGTCACGCAGATCCATGCGCGGGCCATAGGTGTTGAAGATCCGGATGATCCGGACAGGCAGCCGGTAGTGCCTGTGGAAAGCCATGGTAGCCGCTTCCGCATAGCGCTTGCCTTCGTCGTACATGCTGCGAGGCCCATTGGGATTGACGTTTCCCCATTGGTCTTCCTGCTGCGGGTGATGAAGGGGGTCCCCATACACTTCGCTGGTGCTGGCCAGGAGAAATTTCGCGCCGTGGCTAAGCGCCATACGCAGAAGATGATGGGTACCGAAGCTGTTGGCCTCGAGCGTCTCGATGGGCCATTCCTGGTACTTCGGCGGCGATGCCGGGCTTGCCAGATGCATCACCCAGTCGACGGCGCCGCCGACGTCGAACGGAAGCGAGATGTCATGCTGGAGAAGGCGAAACCGGGGGTGATCGGCCAGGTGCTCGAGGTTGGACAATCGGCCGGTGATGAGATCGTCCACTCCGGTAACGCGACAGCCTTCGTCGAGCAGGCGATCAACCAGATGGCTGCCGACGAAGCCGGCCGCGCCGGCGATCACTACGTGGGGCGACTGCATGGGCGCCGATCCTGATCCGTTGGTGACGGAGACTTTTGCCATGTCCAGATCCTCATCTGACTGCAACGTGAGAGTGTCGATGGGACCATCGGCGCCTTGGAGGATGAGAGGCAAAACGTCCGGCAGGAGTGAAGGATTCCGACCTTCGACGCGACATAGCTGACCGGCCGATGCACGTTAAGCAATGTCGAGATGAGAGCCAGGGAAATTCACCCCTCCTGCAGCGCGCTACGTCAATGCTGGCTGCCTCTCGTCGGGAGCAAGCGCATGAGAAAGTCCATCCTGATCACCGGCGGCGCCGGCTTCATCGGTTCCTGGCTCAGCGACCAGCTCCTTGCCGACGGCCATCGCGTTCGCGCACTCGACATCCTGGCCCCGCAGGTGCATGGCCCGGAACGTCGCCGGCCGTCCTACCTCGACCCCGAGGTGGAGCTGGTGGAAGGCGATGTGCGGGACCCGGACGCCGTACGCCGGGCCCTTGACGGCATAGATGGCGTATACCACCTGGCCGCTGCCGTTGGCGTTGGGCAAAGCATGTACGAGATAGCAGGCTATACGTCGATCAATAACCTCGGGACGGCCGTTTTGCTCGAGGCACTGGCGGAGCGTCCGGTCGAGCGCCTTGTCGTGGCATCGAGCATGAGCATCTACGGTGAGGGGATGTACACGGACGCTCATGGCCGGCGGCTACCGGGGAAACGGCGCAGCAGAGAACTGCTTCAACGCGGGGAGTGGGAACTGGTCGGCCCTGAGGGCGACCTTCTGCAGCCCGTGCCGACCGACGAAACGAAGCAGCCCGACCTCTCGTCGGTCTATGCGCTCTCGAAGTACGACCAGGAGCGTCTGTGTCTCATGGTGGGTGAAGCCTATGGCATCCCCACGACCGCACTTCGCTTCTTCAACGTTTATGGCCCGCGCCAAGCCTTGTCGAACCCCTACACAGGGGTGTTGGCGATTTTTGCGGCGCGCCTGCTGAACGAAAATCCGCCTTCGATCTTCGAAGATGGCCTTCAGCAGCGCGATTTCGTGAGCGTGCGCGATGTGGCACGAGCTTGTCGGCTGGCCTACGACTCGCGGTCTGCCGTTGGCGAGGTGATCAACGTCGGAAGCGGTCACGCCTACACCATCGCCGAGATCGCGCGACTGTTGTCAGAGGCGGCAGGGCGGCCCCAGAGTCCCGAAGTCACGGGACGATACCGGGTGGGCGACATCCGTCACTGCGTGGGGGACATCGGGCTGGCGGAGCGGCTGATGAATTATCGCCCCGAGGTCGACATGAGCAACGGCATGGAGGAGCTGGTCGCCTGGCTCGCGACGGCGACGGCCGTCGACCGGGTGGTTGAAGCGAGTGCGGAGCTGCAACGCCGGGGCCTGACGCTATGAGCCCCGCAGCCGAAGGCCACCGGGGCAATGACGCTGACAATGGCCCGGTTATCGGCATGCTCGAATGGTTCTGCATGGGGGACCGGAGCCTTGCCGAGTCGTCGATCGAGGAGCTCCGGGAGCTCGGGGTGCGACACTTGCGCATCGGCGTTTCATGGGCCGACTACTTCCGTGATGGTGGCCCGGACTGGTATGACTGGCTCATTCCTGCGCTTGCGAAGCACTTTGAACTATTGCCGTGCTTTCTCTACACCCCTCCCTCCCTGGGTGAAAAACCGAGTACAGCTGCACCGCCGCGCCTGCTGAAGGACTTTGCGGATTTCATCGATGTGTGCATCACTCGCTACGGCGACCACTTTCAATACGTCGAGTTGTGGAATGAGCCAAACAACCTCGTCGAGTGGAACTACGGACTGGACCGTGGCTGGACGAAATTCTGCGAGATGGTCGGCAATGCCGCCGCGTGGGCGCAGCAACGGGGAAAGAAGACGGTTCTCGGCGGGATGTCTCCGATCGATGCGCATTGGCTGGAGGCCATGTTCGAGAATGGGTTGATGGCTTACATCGACGTCGTCGGCATCCATGGTTTCCCCGGGAGCTACGACATGCCGGGCGAGCCCTGGGAAACCAGGGTCAAGCAGGTAACGGACGTCCTCCACGCGCACGGTCACCCGGCTGAGGTCTGGTTGACCGAAACCGGATACTCCACTTGGCGGCATGATGAATTCGCGCAGGTTCGGGTGATGGCGGAGGCGAGCCGTCTTCCCGTCGCGCGGGTGTATTTGCTCTCGCTACGCGACCTTGCTTCAGCACGATCTTCCCAAGCCGGCTTTCACAATGACGAGCGCGACTATCACTTTGGCATAAAGCACGCCGACGGAAGGCCGAAGCTCCTGTACCGGTTGTGGTCCAACCACGGCCTTATGGGCGCCCGCGCCGCCGCGGCGTGGCCGACCTCGCTGCGAACAGACGCGCCGGTCTCTGTGGTCACCGGTGGCGCCGGCTTCATAGGGTCTAATATCGTCGATCGCCTCGCCGCTGTCGGCCGGCGCGTTCGAATCATCGACAGCCTCGCACGGGACGGCGTCGAAGATAACCTGACTTGGCTGCGAGGGCGCCACGGCGACCTCATTGAATTTTCGCCCTGCGACATCCGTGACCGCTATCAGCTGGCCGAGGTCATCGGCGGCGCCGAGGAAATCTTCCACCTGGCGGGGCAGGTCGCCGTGACGTCGAGCCTGGACGATCCCATGACCGACTTCGACGTCAACCTGGGTGGCGCGCTCAACGTCCTTGAGGCAGCGCGCCGGCAAGCCCGTCCTCCGGCGGTCATTTTTGCGTCGACCAACAAGGTGTACGGCGGTCTTGAAGACATCGATCTCGAAACGATCGATGGGCGCTACCAACCCGTGGATCCGCATTGGCTGACCCATGGAGTGAGCGAGGACCGGCCCCTTGACTTCCACAGCCCCTATGGATGTTCCAAGGGCGGCGCCGACCAATACATCCGGGACTACGCGCGCTGCATGGGCGTGCCCTCCGTGGTGTTTCGCATGAGCTGTATCTACGGGCCGCGCCAGTTCGGAACCGAAGATCAGGGTTGGGTGGCGCACTTCCTCATCCGGGCGCTTCAGAAACAAGCCATCACGCTGTACGGAAATGGCATGCAGGTGCGCGACATTCTTTATGTCGACGACGCGGTCGACGCCTATCTGATTGCCGCGCGGCGGATAGATGAGCTTCAGGGGAGGGCGTTCAACCTGGGAGGGGGTCCCGATAACACCATCAGCCTGATGCAGCTAGTCGACTGGATCGAAGAACTCACGCGCCGCCGGGTCATCATCAACCGGTCCGTGTGGCGGCCCGGCGACCAGCGCTATTACGTTTCCGACACTCGCGCCTTCCAGGCGGCAACCGGTTGGCGAGCAACGGTCGGCGCTGCCGACGGCGTCGAACGCCTCTACCACTGGCTTCGCAATGGAACATCCACCCGCGAGCGCGCATGGCTATCCGCCGCATCCTGATGAGCACAGACGCAGTAGGCGGCGTCTGGACCTTCTCGCTCGAGTTAGCGAAGGGGCTTCAACACCATGGCATCGAAGTGCTTTTGGCGGTGCTCGGACCCGCGCCGGACGGCGGACGGCTTCGTTCGGCTGCGGCAATCTCCGGCCTCCGGCTCGAGCACCGTGATTACCCGCTGGAATGGATGCGAGAGGCCACCGATGCCAATCAGGCAGAGGCTGGTGAGTGGCTGCTTGGCCTGGCGCGCTCGTTTGCTCCGGATATCGTCCACCTCAACCACTTTTGTCACGGAAATCTGCCATGGCCGGCGCCCTGCGTCGTGGTCGCGCACTCCTGCGTGGCGACATGGTTCCAACACGTGCGCGGCACGCTGCCAGGACCGGAATGGAACGACTACCGGCGCCGCGTGAAGTCGGGGCTGATGGGAGCAGTCCTCGTCGCGGCACCGACCCGTAGCATGCTCGACGACCTGGAGCACATTTACGGGGGTCTCGCGCGGACCTCGGTATTGCATAACGGGCGGCGTCCCGATGACTTCCGGTGCGCGCGCAAACTTCCTTTCGCCCTATGCGCGGCGCGCATCTGGGACGAGGCGAAGAATGTCGCAATGCTGGATAGAGCGGCTCCCATGAGCCGGTGGCCCATTCGTGTGGCAGGGGACGTTCGTCATCCCGAAGGAGGCTCCGTGGTTTTCGACCATGTCGAGCTGCTTGGCGGTCTTGGCGAGGCTCGTATGGCCAGCCTCTACGCACGTGCGGCTATTTACGTGTTGCCAGCACGGTACGAACCCTTCGGTCTGTCGGTTCTCGAGGCTGCGTTCGCGGGGTGCGCGCTCGTGCTGGGCGACGTCCCCTCGCTGCGTGAATTGTGGGAAGACACAGCGTGCTACGTGCCACCCGATGATCCGCGCGCTATTGCCGACACTATCAATGCGTTGTCCAGCGACCGCCGAGCGCTTCATGCCCGCGGAGCCCGAGCTCGCCGGCACGCCGGACGCTACTCCGCCGAACACATGGTGAATCGGTGGCGAGAAACGTACCGGAGCCTGGAACGCGAGAGGACAACGCCATGCACATCGTGATGTTTTATCACTCCCTCATCTCGGACTGGAACCATGGGAACGCGCACTTCTTGCGTGGAGTCGCTAGTGAGGCGCTCGCGCGCGGCTATCGCGTCACCGTGTATGAACCACACGACGCATGGAGCCGGCAGGAGCTGATTGCCGAACAGGGCATGGCCCCCGTGGAGCGATTTCACCAGGCCTACCCTGCGCTCACCAGTCGCATCTACGACGAGGCGACGCTTGACCTTGACGAGGCCCTGGATGAGGCAACCATGGTGCTTGTCCATGAGTGGAACACACATGAGTTGGTTGCCCGTATCGGGCGCCACCGGCATAACAGTCGTCACTACAGGCTGTTCTTCCACGATACCCACCACCGGGCGGTGACGGACGAAGCCTCCATGGCCGCGTACGATCTCTCCGGGTACGACGGTGTTCTCGCGTTTGGTGAAGTCATACGCGAGATGTATGTGAAGCGAGCATGGGCGGCACAGGCGTGGACCTGGCACGAGGCCGCCGATATCCGGATGTTCCATCCGATGCCAACCGTCGAGCGCCGTCACGACCTGGTGTGGATAGGAAACTGGGGCGACGGGGAGAGAACCCGCGAGTTGCGCGAGTTCGTTCTGGACCCGGCGAGAGAGCTCAAGCTCACGGGCACCGTTCATGGGGTACGTTACCCAACGGAGGCTCTGGAGACCGTGGCTCGAACGGAGCTGACGTTTGCCGGATGGCTGCCTAACTTTCAGGTCCCCACGGTGTTTGCGAGTCACCGGTTCACCGTTCACGTGCCGCGAGGGCCGTACGTCCAGGCGCTGCCCGGGATTCCAACCATCCGGCCCTTCGAGGCCATGGCTTGCGGGATCCCGCTCATCAGTGCGCCTTGGGAGGATCAGGAACACCTGTTCCGCGCGGGAGACGACTTCCTGATGGCACGCGACGGTGAAGCCATGAAGGGTGCCATGCGAATGCTTCTTCAAGACCCGGACTTCGCTGCCCACATGGCGTCACACGCCCTTTCCAACATTCGGGCTCGCCATACCTGCGCCCACCGCGTAGACGAATTGCTAGCCATTTATGCGGCGCTTGACGACGCGCCCGCGTCGAGGACATATGCATGAAATTCGCTTTCTTCGGCTCAAGCCTCGTGTCGGCCTATTGGAACGGGGCAGCAACCTACTACCGTGGTTTGATTCGACATCTCCATGAGCGCGGCCACGAGATCACCTTCTACGAGCCCGACGCCTATGGTCGTCAACAGCACCGCGACATGGAAGATCCGCACTGGGCTCGCGTCGTGGTTTACGCGGCCACTACGGATGCGACGCATGCAGCACTGGATGACGCTGCGAGTGCCGACGTCATCGTGAAAACCAGCGGCGTCGGTGTCCTCGACAGAACCTTGGAAGAAGGGGTCCTGAGCCTGAAAAAGCCGAACAACACCATTATCTTCTGGGATGTCGACGCGCCAGCCACGCTCGACAGCGTCAATGCGACGATCGTTAATCCTTTTCGCCGGCTCATTCCGCGTTTTGATCTGATCTGTACCTATGGCGGTGGCGCGCCGGTGGTGGATGCCTACATGGCCCTGGGAGCGCGCCACTGCGAGCCGGTCTACAACGCCCTGGACCCGCACACGCACCATCCCGCTCCAGTCAATCCCGCCTTCACCGCCGACCTCGGTTTTGTGGGGAATCGCTTGCCCGATAGGGAGAGTCGGGTCGAACGTTTCCTCCTGGCTGCCGCGGAGGCCTTGCCGGAAAGGACATTCGTTCTGGGTGGAAGCGGTTGGGAAGACAAGCGATTGCCTTCGAACGTTTCGTATGTCGGCCATGTTTACACGCATGACCACAACGCTTTCAATGCGTCGCCGCGGGCGGTCCTCAATATCAGCCGCGACTCCATGGCTCGCTACGGGTTCTCGCCTGCCACACGTGTCTTTGAAGCTGCCGGGGCGGCCGCATGCATCATCACCGACGCGTGGGAAGGTATCGACATGTTTCTCGAGCCAGGTAAGGAGGTGCTGGTAGCCGGCGGAGGCGACGAGGTGGCGGCCCATGTGGAGGCGTTGGACGATCGGCAAGCTAAGGCGATGGGTGCGGCGGCACTTCGCAGGGTCCTCGCGGAACACACCTATGCGCATAGGGCCCGGCAGATCGAGGCGCTGCTTGCAGGACGAAGCGTCTCGGCACTTGCCATCGCCGCCTCGACGTAACACCGCAACGTGGATATCGTCTTCCTAGGCTTGTCGATCACTTCGTCGTGGGGCAACGGCCATGCGACGACCTACCGTGGCCTGCTTCGCGAGCTCAGCCGACTCGGCCACCGGGTCACCTTCCTGGAACGCGACGTCCCCTGGTATGCGCCGCACCGCGACCTGCCTGCACCGTCCTATGCGCAGACCCTGCTTTACGGTTCGCTCGAGGCACTGCGCGACCGCTTCAGCGCACGGATCGGAGAAGCTGACGCGGTGGTGGTCGGTTCCTATGTCCCTGATGGCGTAGCGGTCGGGGACTGGGTACTGGACACGGCACGGGGAGTCACGGCCTTCTATGACATCGATACACCCGTGACCCTGGCGCAGCTGGCTGCCGGTGCCGAGACCTACCTGGCGAAGCGTCAGATCGGGCAATACGACCTCTACCTGTCATTCACCGGAGGACCGACGCTGCGACGGCTCGAGAGCGAGTTCGGCGCACGTTGCGCACGGGCGTTGTACTGCGCTTTCGATACCGAGGCCTATTTTCCGGACGACACCGCCGTGCGGTGGGACCTTGGCTATCTCGGTACGTACAGCGACGACCGGCAGCCGCGCGTGCGCTCGATGCTGATTGAGCCGGCGAAGCGCTGGAAGGATGGCCGGTTTGCCGTGGCAGGGCCGATGTATCCGCCGACGCTGGCCTGGCCCGACAACGTAACGCGTACCGATCACGTTCCACCCAGCGAGCACCGTGCTTTTTACAACGCCCAACGCTTTACGCTCAATGTCACGCGTGACGACATGCGGTGCGCGGGATGGTCGCCGAGTGTGCGCCTGTTCGAAGCGGCGGCATGCGGTATCCCGACGATCTCTGACGCATGGGACGGACTGGACACCATTTTCCAGGTCGGGACGGAAATCCTCGTGGCCGAAACGACCGACGCCGTGCTCCGCATCCTGAAGGACATGGGCGAGCGCGAACGCCTCGCCATGGGGGCGCGCGCCCGCGCGCGGGTGATGGGCGAACATACGGCAGCACACCGCGCGGAAGCGCTGCCCGACCTCCTTGCTGAAGCCGCCGGCATGGCTCTCGCCATGCGGGGCGCGTGAGAGTGATGCCATGAGCCGAGATACCCTGCAGTCGCATCCCACCGGGGCCGATAGCGGCGACGTGATCCAGGCAATGGGTCCCTGGTTCCACAACCTCCACTTGCCGGATGGCCGCCAGACGGCGCCGGATCATCCCCTGGGTGATTATCCGGCGTACAAATGGGACGCCCTCAAGAGCCACCTTCCCGATGACCTGGAGGGGCGGACCGTCCTGGACATCGGTTGCAATGCGGGCTTCTTCTCAGTCGAGCTGGCCCGCCGGGGCGCGCGAGTCACCGCCATGGATCACGATCCTCACTACCTGCGGCAGGCCGCGTGGGTGAAGGAGGCCTTTCACCTCGGCGATCGCATGCTCGTACGCAGCGGCGACGTCTACGGACTGGCCACCACCGCGGAGCGGTTCGACATCGTGCTGTTCCTGGGTGTCTTCTATCATTTGCGCCATCCCTTACTGGGCCTCGACCTCGCGGCTGCGGTATGCACAGACACGCTGCTGGTGCAAAGCCTTGCCAAGCAGGGAGTCACAGGACCACCGGGTGGTGAAAGCGACCCCGGCTTCCTCGGTCGCGACCGTCTACGCGAAGACGGGTGGCCCAGCATGTCGTTCGTGGAGCACGAGCTGGCCGGCGACCCGACCAACTGGTGGGTGCCAAATCCCTCCGGACTTCGCGCCATGGTCCGTTCTGCCGGGTACGAGGTGAAACAGACGGCAGCGGACATCCTGATCTGCCGCCGGGGCTCCGGCGCGGCTGCTGCAGCGTCACGATGCAGGCAACTCATCGGACAGATGCAACAGGTTCGATGACGTCGCATACATAGGTGACGACGTTTGGCTATGTCAACGCGGAAGCAGCCGATGCACCCGGATTACTCACGGCAGCTGGCGCAGCCTCACAACTGCCGGCGAAGGGCCGGAGCAGTGGAGGCGGAATCATGGCGACGCAGAACAACGAGAATAATCAGAACGACCAGAAGAACCAGAATAACGAGAATCAGAAGAACAACGAAAACCAGAAGAACAACGAAAACAATAAGAACAATCAGAATCGTTGAGTTCGATTGTGCGGCCTTGGCGCCCGGATTCTTCCGGGCGCCCTTCTTGCAGAGACACACTTAATGCCTGCGTTCGCCCCGGAAGACATCTACGAACTGCGCGACCTCACCTCGCTTGGAGGCAGCTGCGCTCATGACTTATGCACGTGGGTCGTTTCGCAAGCGAAGGCGGGCGCTGACAAGTACGAATCCGTCGTGTGGGCTGCCCGGGGTACGGCCCCGGCACGCCCCATCACATCACGTGAATCTACCGCGAGCAGCCCGGTGCTCGATCCGAAGGGTGAGATCCTTGCCTTCTTGTCCTCTCGCGGGAAGGGCAAACAGGTCTTCCTGCTCTCCGTGGCCGGCGGAGAGGCTCGTTCATGCGGCCATCTGAAGCATGTCCCGAAGAGCGTCGAAGGATGGTCACCTGACGGCGCCCGGTTGCTGTTGCTGCTCTCCGTGCCTTGGGCGGAGGACGAGCTCGATGACGTTGAAGCGGAGCACCGGCCTGTTGTTGCGCGCTTCCTTCCCTACAAGTTGGATGGGAGCGGCCCGGTCGTCGGTGAACGCAGTCATCTGGCGGTGCTGGATACTGCCAGCGGCGCGGTGCAGATTCTCGTAGGCGGTGACGTTGACGTGCGCGAAGCATCGTTCTCTCCGGATGGGCGCCGCATTGCGTATGTCCGCGCCCGCGCGGGACGCCAGCGTCACCTTCGCGACCTGTATGTGGCCAGCGCCGACGGATCGTCGGAACGGCAACTCACCCATGGGCTCGCCACTGTCCTTGGCCTCTCCTGGTCGCCGGACAGCCAGCTGCTGGCTGTTACGGGGTCAGAGACGGAAGGAGAAGCGCTCAAGCACCTGTTCCTCGTCGACGTTGCGCGCGGGGGGCACCGGCCTGCCATGAAAGGTGACGTCGAGGTGGCTGCGGCCGGTTGCATCTGGGCTTCCGGGGGCGATCAGCTGGCTGTCGTGGTGGAACATCGGGGCAGGGCATCTGTCGCGCTCGTCGACTGCGGGACAGGCGACCACGCACTCGTACACCCCGCTCTTCAGCAAGTGACCGCCATCACGGCACAGCGCGACAGGCTTGTATTCGTGAGGGCGACCATGCGACAGCCGGCCGAAGTGTATAGCTGCCGGTGGGACGGCAGCGACCTGCGCCGCCAGAGCGAGTTCAACAGCTGGTTCAAAACACGCACCCGTCCCCGGGTCAGCATGCGGCGTATGCGTGTGCCAGACGGAGCGGGAGGTGATGAAAGCATCGATGTGTGGCTCCTTAAGCCGCCGACCGGACACGGGCCGTGGCCCACTCTCGTGTACATGCATGGTGGGCCTGAGAGTGTCGTCCCGATCGAACATGATCGACAGATGTATTGGTTTTCCCTGTGCGAGCAGGGCTGGATGATCGTGGCACCGAATGCCGTCGGGTCGAGCAGCTATGGGTCGGCTTTTGCGCAGCGGCTTCGCGGACACTGGGGTGAGCGCGACCTGCCGCAATATCTTGCAGTGATCGATTCACTTTGCCTGGAGGGGTTGGTCGGTTCGCGGGTTGGCTGTGCCGGGAAATCCTACGGCGGATTCCTGGCGGCATGGGCGTTGGGGAAAACGGAACGTTTTACTGCGGGGATCGTGAGTGCTCCCGTGGCCAATGTTCTTTCGCATCAAGGTACCTCGGATACCGGGTTCTACGTCACGCCTTACGCAGTGAATGCAGAAGCCACGGAAGATCTGGAAGCGTACCGCCGGCTGTCGCCCCTGCTCACTTTCGAAAAACTGAAAGCGCCGACTCTCTTTCTGCAAGGTGAAAAGGATGCCCGGTGTCCGCTCGGTCAAAGCGAGGAGCTCTTTAGCCGCGCCATACGGGAATCGACGGCGGACGTTACCCTCGTCGTGTACCCGGGCGGCGACCATTCCATGTCGTCTTCTGGGCGCCCCAGTCACCGGGTTGACTACAACCGTCGCTGCACGCACTGGTTGCTGACGCGAGCCTGACATCATGCGCATACATCATCTCAACGCGATCTCAAGTTGCCCCATGGGCGGGCGGTTAATGGATGGTCGAAGCCGTTCGGTGTGGACGCGCGGGGAGCTGGTGTGTCACTGCCTGCTGATCGAAACGGCGGACGGCCTGGTGCTGGTAGACACCGGCTTCGGGCTAAAGGACGTTCGCGCGCCATCTTCTCGCCTGAGTTGGTTCTTTCTTGCGATGGTGAAGCCCGAATTCCGGGAAGACATGACGGCGATACGTCAGGTGGAAGCGCTCGGCTACTCCCCGCACGACGTCCGGCATATTGTCATGAGTCACCTGGATTTTGACCATGCTGGTGGATTGGATGATTTTCCGTGGGCGACCGTGCACATGTTGCGCCGCGAGCGCGATGATGCGCTGGCTCAGCGCACGTGGATGGACCGGCAACGGTTCCGCCCCCAGCAGTGGCAGCATCGCGAACGATGGAGAACCTACGACGTCGATAAAGGCGAAGGTTGGTTCGGTTTTAACAGCGTCCAACCGATGGAGGTCACAGACGACATCCTGCTTATTCCGCTGGCAGGCCATACGCACGGCCATTGCGGAATCGCGGTGCGCGCTGCGAACGGGTGGCAGTTGCTGGCGGCGGACGCCTATTTTCACGAACACGAGATGCGCCTGGAAAACCCGTGCTGCACGCCAGGGCTTCGCTTTTACCAGTGGATGCTGGAGAAAGATCGGCAAGCCCGTTTCGAAAACCAGGATCGCCTGCGCACGCTCAAAGCTGAGCATGGCAATGACGTTTCCATTTTCTGCAGTCACGACGCGGCAGAATTCGAACGTTTATCCGGCCGCTCTCCGGCGATTCCCGCTGATGCGCTGTGGCCCTTGTCGCGGAAGAAGTTCTGAAGGTTGGGGTCGCTTTCACGCCGTTCAGGGATGTGTGGTTCCGCGCGCTGATCCTGCCCCAGACGCTCACCGCTGCCGGTCCAACATTGACGCTGCCCGCGAACGGGCAGTCATCAGGATACGCACATGAACAAAGTTCTCCTTTTCAGCATGGTGATCGGCACCGCAGCTTTCAGTACATTTGCCCTTGCGCAAAGTAGCAGTGGCGCCGCGGCTCAGTCTTCGAGTTCAGGCACGCAAGGTCAATCCGGCCAGTCGGGGCAATCGGGCCAGGCCGGGCAGGCAGGGCAATCGGGCCAGGCTGCGCAACCGGGCCAGTCGGGGCAGGCCGGCGGCCGCGACGGGACGATGTCGAGCAGCGGCAGTAACGGCTCGTCGACGGGATCGTCTACGACCGGCTCATCGGGTACCGGATCCAAGCGCATGCACAACAGGTCGTCCGGCGGCGTCTCCGGAAGCAACGGAACGAGTGGCAGCACGCAGCCGTCGCAGCCGACGTCCGGGGGCAAGTGAAGGTAAGCGCTGAACGCCCTTAATCATGTATGCGAGCGTTCGCCGTCGGCTGTCGCTGTCATGGCACGGTCGGCGGCAGCGATTGCCTTGCGCCATTTGCCCGGTGGCATGCCGAAGCGCTGGCGGAGGTGCCGGCAGAGATGTGGCTGGTCGTACAGGCCACAGGCCAGCGCGATGTCGGTCAGCGATAGTCGCCGTTCGCGCATCAGTTCGCACGCTCTCTCAAGGCGAAGTGCCAGGACGTAGTCACCCGCCGTTGTGCCGAAGGTCGCCCGGAAGGCCCTGCAAAAACCGGTTGTCGTCGATCGGACCGCGGCCGCGAGCGCCGCAGTGGAAAGATCGCCGTCAAGATTCGATTCGATGTGCTTACGGATGCCCTCAGCGACGCGTGGCGCGAAGGGCCTGTAAGTGCGCGAACGCCTGATGCCCGTGAAGGTGTCGAGTGCGTCGATTTCTTCGTAGCTGACGTCGAATTCCAGCATCATGATGCGCGGTCATCGGTCACGACGGCCAGCTGGCGTACTTGCCTGTAGATGGTTCAAGCATGCGTCCTCCGCTGGCCCCAAGTCCCTGCCGCCACGGAACTCAGCCCGGAGCATCCGCGGCGGCAGGACGGCTCAATGCGAGCCGTGGCAACACTTTGCACGGAAACGCGAGCAGCGCGCGCAAACAACGTCGTTAGTGCCGCTCACGATGCTGAACGTCGCCTCGGATTTCAGGGGGAACCGAAGACCATGAGAGCGTCTGCTACCAGCAGCAAGGTCGCTCCGAAGCCTACCGCTGGAATACTGTCATCCGGACCAAGGGCCTCCAGGAGGAGGGTGGCCGCCAGGGCGACATTGGCAAACCCTGCAGTACGCGCATTGGTCGCTAACAACGCGACGCGAAAGCGGGCCTCGTCGAAATCTTCAAGCAGCACGGCTTCGCCGATGGCATTGGCGTCGGTGGCCAGCGACGCCAGTGCAAGAATCCTGGTCTCATGCATCGAGCCGTCGCTACGCATGGTCGACACGCCTTGCGCCGCAGTGGCCATGCCTGCAGCCGCAGGTGAGTCCATCGTCAACGGCGTCGGCCGCGGCCTGCGATGCACCCTGGCAGAACTCGCTGCAATACCTGCCGCCCGTCGGTCTTGCGCAAAAGCAACCTTCGTGCGCGCAACGTATTTCCGTCGGCGACGCAAGAAACGCGTTCCGCGAAGGCATCCATGCCGGGAGCGGTGTGACGGTCAGATGGGCGGCAAGCTGCGCGCAATCGATGGCTTCGAGTAGGTCGTCTTTGCTGAAGGGCTTGACGAGCGGTATCGCGCACGGCGGGGCTCCCACATACGTTGCGCAGCGGTCGGAGAGCATGACAACCGTCGCTACTTCGCCGCAGCCATGACGGCACGCCGCGATGTAGGCTTCGCGCAGGGTCTCGCCTGGGGAGGGAACACAGGCAAGCAACAGCAACGGACACCGTCCCTCTGACAGTAGGGCAGCCCCGCCATGCGTCGCGGCGATCGCCACTTCAAATCCTGCTGCCCCCAGAACGTCCCCGAGCGCCGCAGCGAGATCGCCACGCGGTTCTATGATCACGGCAAGTGGCTTGGCTGTTGCCCGGGCACCTGCTCCAGTGAAATCGTCGCTGACATCCGGCCACGCGCCGCGCACCGGACCATCCTCTTCACAGCCGTGTCTCTGTTCCATGCTTTTACTGGCTCCCCGAGAAAACCTGCCGCCCAGAGAGCACCGACAGGGGGAAGGTTTTTCTCCCGGAGCGGCAGGACGACCCAGGATCCAGATCGCCCTGCAATTTTCAGCAATGTGCGTGCACGATGCCGTGTGATCACCCGGCTCCCGCCTTCACAAAGCTGACTGGCGTCTCTGTGAAGCCCGTCCGGATATCGCAATCATCTTGGGTTCAGAACGCGATCCTCGATAAGGATAGAGGCCGCTGCGCGGCCGTATTCGCGAGCGTAGGCAAGAGCAACAGGACGTGTGTCGAAGCCAAACCGGGCCGTCCACGCGAAGAGTTCCGTTCCGTCAGGAGCGACGATCGAAAAGGCGGGGCGAAACCAGCCTTCCGACGGCTCTGCGCGCGTCGTCAGGACATAGTCGCTCAAGGCGAGTCTGCTGGTTGGCATACCCACTGATACGAACAGCCAGCAGCCATGGATGCATCGTTACGTGCCGATGCGTCGAGCGCCACTGCCAGCGCTGGCGGAATCATCACAAATGTCTCCATACCATATCAACATGCAGGCTCCGGCCCGCATTGGCCTCCGAGGGCGCACTGGCGCCGGCGGAATTCGTTCCCCGGCACGGCGCTTCCATGACCCTTTCACGCATTGCAACCGGTGTACCCGGCCTCGACGCCATCTTGCGCGGGGGCCTACCCGCCAATCGCCTCTACCTTCTCGAAGGGCAGCCGGGCTCGGGTAAGACCACGCTCTCCCTGCAATACCTTCTCGACGGAGCGCGCCGGGGGGAGAGCTGCCTTTACATCACACTGTCCGAGACGGCCGATGAGCTGCATGGCGTAGCCGAATCACACGGTTGGTCGCTCGACGGGTTGCACCTGTTCGAGCTCGCTTCTGCCGAAGCGGTTCTCGGGGATGGTCGGCAGCAATCGATTCTCCATCCCTGGGAGATGGAACTTGACGGCACGGTCAGGCTCATTCAGGCCGAAGTCGATCGGGTCAAGCCAACCCGGGTTGTGTTCGACTCCCTCTCTGAGCTTCGCCTGCTCGCGCAGGACCCCCTGCGGTACCGTCGCCAAGTCCTTGCCCTGAAGCAGTTTTTTGCTCCTCGCAACATCACTGTCTTTCTGGTCGACGTGTTGGCAGGGGACGGCATCGAACGGGATGCGCATCTCCGCAGTCTCTGCCACGGCGTGATCTCCCTCGAACGCCTGACGCTGGAATTCGGCGCAGCGCGCCGCCGCATGCAGGTCCAGAAGCTACGTGGCAGCGACTTCATCGCGGGATACCACGACCTTGCCATCTGTACCGGTGGGCTTGAGGTATACCCTCGCCTTGTCGCGTCCGAGCACCATGCCCCCTTCGTCGGCGACCCGGTGCCCAGCGGCATCGTCGAGCTCGACCGGCTCCTTGGCGGTGGTCCGCTCCGGGGGACCAGCGCGTTGCTCACGGGTCCTGCGGGTAGCGGAAAGACCAACGTAGCCATCCAGTACGTCTGGTCGGCATGCGAGCGGGGCGAGCACTGCTGCATCTTCCAGTTCGACGAACGCACCGGCACCTTGCTGACCCGAGCTGCCGCGTTGGGGCTCGACTTGCGACCGCACATCGATAGCGGCTTGCTCGAGTTGCGACAGATGGATCCGGCCGAGATCTCACCCGGTGAGTTCGCATGGACTGTGCGCAAGGCGGTGGAAGACAACGACTGTAAACTTATCGTCATCGACAGCCTCAATGGGTATCTGTCGTCGATGCCCCAGGAAAAGCAGCTGATGCTGCAGATGCACGAATTACTGTCGTTTCTCAACCAAAACGGTGTGATGACCCTTCTGGTCAACCCCCAGCATGGCCTCGTCGGTACGATGTCGACCGGAAACCTCAACGTCAGTTATCTCGCCGACACGGTGATCCTGTTCCGGTTCTTCGAGGCAAAGGGTCGCATTCGCAAAGCCATTTCCGTTCTGAAAAACCGGAGCGGCCCTCACGAAGACACCATTCGCGAGCTCCGGATCGACGAGCTCGGCATTCGCCTGAGCGCGCCGTTGGAAGAGTTCCGCGGCGTGCTCACCGGGACACCCAAATTCGTCGGCAATGAGTCCCCCTTGCTGGATGGTGTTCGTGTCGGCGAGTAGGAGGGTTTTACTCCTCGCCCCCTATGGTCGGGATGCTGCAACGCTCGCCGACGTGCTACGCGTTCGAGGTCTCCTCTCTGAGGATGTCGCATCGATCCAGGCGCTGGCGGACAAGCTCGACGACAGTGTCGGCGCGGTGGTGGTTACCGAGGAGGCCATCGTTGGCGATATGACGACGCTGCTCGATGCGCTGCGGCGACAGGAGCCCTGGTCGGATATCCCGTTCATCCTGCTCCGCGCAGCGCGGTCGTCCAGCCCGGGCTTGCGACCGTCCTTGCCTGAGGAGGCGCTAAACGTGATCGAGCTCGAACGTCCGTTGAGCTCGACGTCGGTCGCCAGTGCCGTCTCGACGGCCTTGCGAGCACGCCAGAAGCAGTTTTCTCTACGCGAACACATGGCGCGGCTCGAAGAAAGTGAATCCGCGCTTCGCGAAAGCCATTCCGAGCTCCGGCTGATCGCAGACTCCCTTCCTGTGCTCATTGCGTTCATCGACAGGAACCTCGTCTATCGCTTCGCAAATCGTGCTTACGAAGACTGGTTCGGTATGCCCGTGAGCAAGGTGCTGGGCCATCGGGTAGACGAAGTGCTCGGCGCGGACGTGTGGAAAGAACGCAGACAGGCCGTCGCGAGTGTGCTCAACGGTGAGGCCGTAAGACTGGAGGCGTCCTGGCCGACGGTCGACGGGCAACAGAGGGAGGCCGAGATCCGCTACTTACCCCGCATGGGAGCCAGTGGCGAGGTCGATGGCTTTCACGTGTTTGCTACCGACATCACCGATCGGAAAGTGGCTCTGGAGGCCACGCGCCTCCAGGCTGCGGCACTCGAAGTCCGGGTGCGGGAGCGGACAGCGGCACTGCAGGCAGAAATGCAGGCAAGGGAGGCAAGCGAGGCGGCGCTGCGCCAGGCGCAGAAAATGGAGGCGGTCGGCCAGTTGACCGGGGGTATCGCGCATGACTTCAATAACATGCTCACCGGTATTCTCGCCGCGATGGACCTCATGCGCATGCGCGTCGATGCGGGCAACTTCGACGGGATCGGGCGTCTTGTCGATACGGCCACGGCGTCGGCACAGCGGGCAGCGGGCTTGACTCAGCGACTTCTGGCCTTCTCGCGACGGCAGACGCTTGACCCGAAGCCCGTCGACGTCAATGCCATGGTCGCGTCGATGGAGGAGCTCTTCGTACGAACGCTCGGCGAAGACATCCGACTCCATGTGGTGCTTCAAGCCGGGCTTCCCCTCGCATTGGCCGACGCCAACCAGCTCGAAAGCGCGCTGCTCAATCTGGTCATAAACGCCCGGGACGCCATGCCGGACGGCGGCGACCTGACGGTCCAGACAGCGACGTCAGCAGGCAAAGCTGTTGGCGGGGCCGCATCGGGTGAGTGCGTTGTGCTTTCCGTGACCGACACGGGCATTGGCATGGACGAGGCACTGCTCGCCCGGGTTTTTGAACCGTTTTTCACGACGAAGCCGTTGGGGCAGGGCACCGGACTTGGCATGTCGATGATCTATGGCTTCATCAAGCAGTCCAATGGCAACATCGACATTAGTTCAGCCGCGGGCAAGGGCACGACGGTTCGACTAGAGGTACCCGTGGCGCGGGAAGACCTCGTGTCGTCCAGCGAGGAAAGATCCGCGCGCGTGGACGGCAACGGGCAGTCTGTCCTTGTCGTTGAAGATGATGTGCAGGTGCGTAGCCTGGTGTCGGAATTGCTCTCGACGCTTGGCTATAGCGTGCATGCGGCAGCGGCGGCTGATGAGGCGCTCACACTTCTTCCGTCCATCATGGGACTCGACCTGCTGGTGACTGACGTCGGCCTGCCAGGGCTCAATGGCCGCCAGCTCGCCGACCTTGTCCGCCAGTCACTTCCGGACCTGCCGGTGCTTTTCATGACCGGCTACGCAGGCAACGTTCCCACCCGCGCAGGCTTTCTGGGTGACAACATGTCGATGATATCCAAGCCGTTCGATCTCGACGATTTCAGCAGTTCCGTTGCCCGCATGCTCGCTCCGCCGCTCGCACCCATCTGAGTAGACGGTGCAAGCCATCAGGGCCTGGGTGCTTTGAGGTCCGGCCCGAACAAACGCCACTTGCCGTCTTCACCTTCAAGGCTTAAATACGTCTCGAGCCCTTCCGTCGATTTGAGGCGGGCTGCCTCGCGCGCCGCGAACCTGACGGCATCGTGGCGCGCATCGAATGCGCGTTGCTCGCCACAGGGCAGGTCGACCGTCCAGTTTTCGTCATCGGGTGGGTGAAACGGAATGTCAAACACGAGCATTGATCGGACCGCACGAAGGACAAGACGTTTCGATGGTGACTGCAACATCAGCGTGATGTGTCAAAAGACCCTGCACAAATGTCTAGAGGTACCTGAATAAGCATTACAGGATGGTCTTCCTTAATGTCTCGGCTAGGGCCAACAGGGCAGCTCGGGTCACCGGTTTCTGAAGAAAAGGCAGGCCCGAAAAAGGTGCCGGAAGCACCGTGTGCGGATGCCCGGATACAAAAGCGACCGCCACGTCCTTCGCAATGAGAGCCGTGGCAACCCCCAGCGAATCTCCGCCCTCAATATCGACGTCGACCAGGGCAATGTCCGGTCTGCGCGCGAGGAGCGCGTCGATGGCATCGACCTCGTTTGTCACAACGTGGCAGACGCGAATCCCGGCGTCCTCGAGCACCATCTTGTAAGCGTCGGAAACGAAGACATCGTCTTCAACCAACAGGCAGGTCGTCGGCTCTTCCAGATTGATTTCCATCGGGCATCCTGTAAATCGTTGATCGACGATGCCCGGCCCGAGGTCAACAACGTGTGTCGCAAATGCGCGTGTCGCTTGATCTATGGCTACCGATGGGTCTCGGTGAGGTCGTCTTCACATGGATACCGCCGCCCTTGTTTAGTCTTCGCCAAGGCTGCCGTTAAAGGCAGGGGACAACCGGAGGGCGGGATGGGGAATCAGGCTGCGTGCGGCGCGTGCCGCAACGGGGAAGCGTTTGGTCAGCAGATCACAATGGCGTTCCAGCCTATTGTCGACGTGGCAGCCAGGACGGTCTTTGCGCATGAAGCACTCGTGCGCGGCATGGACGGCGCCTCGGCACAGGATGTGATGGCGAGGGTCAGTGCCGAGAACCACTACGCATTCGACCAGGCCTGCCGCGTGCGGGCTCTGGAATGTGCCGTCGAGGCGAGCCTTCCTGCTTTGCTCTCGATCAACTTCCTCCCCAATGCGGTCTACAACCCCGAGCACTGCCTGCGTGCGACCCTGGTCGCGGCTGAGCGGGTAGGGTGGCCCCTGGCCAATATCATCTTCGAGGTGACCGAGCACGAAGCGATCACTGACCCGGCTCATCTCCTCAATATCCTTCGAACGTACCGCGCGCGCGGCTTCCTCACGGCTATCGACGACTTCGGCGCGGGTTACGCGGGCTTCAATCTCCTCGCGGATTTCCAGCCTGACCTGCTCAAGCTGGACATTGGCCTTATCCGGGGTATTGATGAGGACAGGGTTCGCCAGCGGATCGTCGCTCACATGGTGGCTCTTTGTTCTGAGCTGGGGGTTCGGGTGGTCGGTGAGGGTGTTGAGACCTCGGACGAACATGCAGCCTTGCTCGATGCTGGCGTGGTCCTGCAGCAAGGCTACCTGTTTGGCCGTCCTGCGCTTGCTCCGCTGGGCGACGCCGCTTTTCCACTCATCGACTCTTCCGTCACGCCTGGTTGACCGCACTGGCCAAAAGATTGCCCGGTGACGAAACCCGGGAGTCGCATATGAAAATCCGCCATGTCTACAGCACGCCTGACCTCGAAAAGGCCCAGTTGGCCATTCAGGCTGCCAGGCGGGCGGGGATAAGCAACGACGACTTGTCGCTGATCGCCCGCTCCGATGTCGAGCTGGAAGCCATTCCCGATGATCGCAAAGACGCGCATACCGATTTCATGCCGGCCGCCGTTCGGGGACTCGCGGAAGGCGGTGCTACCGGACTCCTTGCGGGTCTGGTCGCCATGGCCATTCCGCCACTGGGCGTGACGCTGGCGGGAGCGGTGGCTGTTGGCACCGTTAGCGCACTGGTTGGCGCCTGGACGAATGCCTTGATGGGCGCCTCGACGCCCGACCCGGTACGCCAGGCTTTTGAACAAGAGATTGAGTCCGGTCGCATCCTGGTCGTTATCGATGGCGAGGGAGCGGCCGTCGAGAACGCAGACAAAGCCGTTGTCGCGACCGGAGCTGTTCCCTTGCCCTTCGAGAAGCCGACCGTCCTGTCGTGAGTGGTGAACATGGATAACAAGAAAGAGCGAGGCCTTCAACATGAGGGTGCGGCAGGCGGTTGGGGCTCGGTCAGCGGCATGGCTCAAGTCGTCTGGCGTGAAAAACCGACGCCTTCGGTTATCGATACGCTGCTGCATCAGAACAAGGCCGGCGGTTTCATGTGCACCTCGTGCGCCTGGGGCAAACCGGCCCATCCGCATGCGTTCGAGTTCTGCGAGAACGGCGCCAAATCCACGTTGTGGGAGCTGACCTCGGACCGCTGCACACCGGCGTTCTTCGCCGGGCATACGGTGACGGAACTACTCACCTGGGACGACTACGACCTCGAAATGCAGGGCCGGTTGACCGAGCCGATGCGTTATGACGCGCCGACGAACCGCTACGTAGCATGCACCTGGGATGAGGCGTTTACTTCCATCGGGACAACGTTGCGAGGTCTCGACCCCGCCTCGGTGGTTTTTTACGCGTCAGGGAAGGCGGCGCTCGAGCAGTCTTACCTGTATGGACTGCTGGCCCGTTTTTACGGCACGAACAACCTCCCCGACAGCTCCAACATGTGCCACGAAACCACTTCGGTGAGTCTGAAGAAGGTCATCGGTTCGCCTGTGGGAACGTGCGTGCTCGAAGATTTCGAGCACTGCGATGCGATCTTCTACTTTGGTCAGAATCCTGGCTCCAACAGCCCGCGCTTTCTCCATCCGCTGCAAGAGGCGGTGAAGCGGGGCTGCAAGATAGTGACGTTCAATCCGGTCCGGGAGCAAGGGCTGGTGCGCTTCATCAACCCACAGAATCCGGCGCAGATGCTCACCGGGCAGGCGACGGAACTGTCGCACATGTACTTGCAAGTGCGACCGGGCGGAGATATCGCAGCCCTTCTTGGCTTATGCAAACACGTGCTTGTGCTGGATACCGAGCGCGTCGGCAAGGGCGAGCGGGCAATCGTTGATCACGCCTTTATCGCGGGACATACCAGCGAGTTCGAGGCCTTCGCGAAGAAAGTCGAAAGCACCTCATGGGACGACATCGAGCGCGAGTCCGGCTTGTCCCGGGTGCAGCTCGAGGCGGCCGCCGAAGTGTTTGCTAGCGCCAGGAACGTGATTGGCGTTTATGGCATGGGCCTGACCCAGCACGTGCACGGCTCGCAGTCCGTGGGCATGCTCGTCAACCTGTTGCTGTTGGGCGGACACATCGGCCGGCGGGGAGCGGGTGTGTGTCCGGTGCGCGGGCATTCAAATGTCCAGGGTCAGCGTACCGTGGGCATCTCCGAGAAGCCGGAGCTCGTGCCTCTCGACCTGCTGGCAAAACAATTCGACTTCGAGCCGCCGCGCGAGAAGGGCATGGGCACGGTGGAGGCCTGCGAGGGTGTGCTGGCCGGCAAGGTCAAGGGCTTCATCAGCCTGGGCGGTAATTTCGTCCGCGCCATCCCCGAGCGCGAACGGATGGAGGCTGCCTGGACGCAGCAGGAACTGACCGTCTACATCGCGACTAAACTCAACCGCAGCCATCTTGTCCACGGCCGAGCATCGTATCTGCTGCCGTGCCTGGCACGGTCCGAGGATGACCGGCAGGCAAGTGGCAGCCAGTCCGTTTCGATGGAAGACAGCTTCAGCCACATCCATGGTTCGATGGGCCGTCGTACACCCGCCAGCGAACATCTTTTATCTGAAGTTGCCATTGTTGCGGGCATCGCCAAGGCGGCGCTGCCGCCGCATCCCAAGTGGCAGTGGGATGACTGGACCAGCGACTACGGCAAGATCCGCGATCTGATCGAGACGAGCTACCCGGACCAGTTCCACGATTACAACCAGCGAATGTTCGATGCCGGCGGCTTTTATCGAGGCAACCCTGCCCATGACCGGAAATGGAAGACGGAAACCGGAAAGGCACGCTTCACTGATCCGTCCGTTCTTTCGGCCGTTGGCGTCGGCGATGCGCCCGGGCGGTATCACCTGATCACGATGCGCTCGAACGACCAGTTCAACACGACCATCTACGGGCACAGCGACCGTCTTCGTGGGCTCGAAGGCTCGCGCATGGTGCTCCTCATGAATCCTGATGACATCGCGCGCGACGGGCTGCAAGCGGGCGAACTCGTGGACGTCATCGGCGACGCGGGGGATGGCGCCCTGCGCGAGGTGGCGGGACTCACCATCACGCCGTTCAATCTTCCATCCGGCTGCCTGGGGGGCTACTACCCGGAGATGAACCCGTTGGTTCCCCTCTGGTATCACGACGTGGAGTCCAGAACGCCTGCAGCGAAGGGTGTGCCCGTACGCGTGCGTCGCCGCGAACGCGCTCCGCTACAGGATGATGACCGGTACGCGATTGAGGAAGTCGCCCAGGGTCAGCACGATAAGGATAGCTAGCCAGACAAAGCCGAAACAGGCGGCGAAGCGGATCGGCGCCCCGCTCGACGAGAGCTTCATGAAGAAGAACAACACGATCGCTGCCTTCAGGGCGCCGATGGCCGGCCCCGCGAACGCGTTGAAGGCGCCAAGGTGCATCCGGGCCAGTGCCACGCTCAAGGCAAGCAGTCCAGCCAGCGCAGCCAGTGCCAGCAGATGCGCACCGACGGATGGCGGCCGTTTGCTCATGCGCGTCCCACCAGGTAGTAGAGCGGAAAGACAAAAATCCAGACGATGTCGACCAGGTGCCAGTAAAGGCCAGCGACCTCCAGCGGCGTGTGGTCCTCGGCGGAATACACCCCTCGGCAGACACGCCGCGCCATCACCAGAAGCAACACCACCCCGATAAGCACGTGCAGGCCGTGGAAAGCCGTGGTGACGTAATACAGCACGAAGAAGAGCTGCTTCTGTGTTGCGAGCGCGCCGACTTCACCGTAGCGAATGCCCGGGATGTCGGCCGAGCGGAAATCAGCTGCGTATTCAAAGCCGTGGATCACCAGAAAGCCGAGGCCGAGAACGGCGGTGCCCGCAAGAAGCCACGTGGCGATGCGGCGTCCACCTAACTGGACGTCCCGGATAGCCAGCGCCACCGTAAAGCTACTGGTCAACAACACCGCGGTTTCCACTGTACCGAGCGTGAGGTCGGTGTGCCGGCTGCCTGATGAAAAGGCGTCGGGCCACATCAGCCGGAGGACCGTATAGGCGGCAAACAGCACGCCGAAGAACAGGACTTCCGTAGCAAGAAACGCCCAGATGCCAAGCGTCGCGGCGTCCCGCTGCTGGGCGGCGTCGTCGAACTGCTCAGCTACCTGGCGTGCGGCTTCCGTCATGGGCTGGCGTACGCATAGGGGCCATCGGTCACCACGGGCGAATGATCGAAGTTGTGCGTGGGCGGTGGTGACGACGTCTCCCATTCAAGGCCCTTGGCTCCCCAGGGGTTCGGGCCGGCGCGTTCACCGTAACGGAACGACCAGAGGAAATAGCCAATGGGAAGCAGGTAAGCGGCCGCGAGAAGAACCGCGCCCGCCGATGAAAGGACGTTGAGGAGGGCGTATTGGGCGGGATATTCGTGGTACCGCCGCGGCATGCCTTCCGCGCCCGCGATGAACTGCGGGAAAAACGTGAGGTTGAAGCCGAGGAACATGAGGATGGCGGCAAATCGTGCCCACGCTTCCGAGTAGAGCCGCCCCGTTATCTTTGGCCACCAGAAATGGATACCCCCCAGGTACGCCATGACGGCGCCGCCGACCATGATGTAGTGGAAGTGAGCCACCACGAAGTAGGTATCCGTCAGGTTGACGTCAAGCGCCGTTGCTGCGAGGAAGAGACCGGTAAGGCCACCGACCATGAACAGGCCGACGAAACCCAGGGCGTAGATCATCGGCGCACCGAAGGCGATATCGCCCTTGTAAAGGGTGGCGGTCCAGTTGAAGACTTTGATGGCCGAGGGCACCGCGATGATAAAGCTGAGGATGGAGAACACCACGCTTGCGTACATCGACTGCCCGGCCACGAACATGTGGTGTCCCCACACCAGGAAACCGACCACGGCGATGCCGATGATCGAATACACCATGAAGCGGTAACCGAAGATCCGTCGCCGGACGCTTGCCGTGATCAACTCGCTCACCACGCCCATGGACGGCAGCACCATGATGTATACGGCCGGGTGAGAGTAGAACCAGAAAAAATGCTGGAACAGCAGTGGGTCACCACCGAGCGCGGGGTCGAAGATGCCGACGCCGAACAGACGCTCCGCTGCGATCAGCGCCAGGGTCATGGCAAGCACCGGTGTCGCCAGCATCATGACCAGCGAAACGCCGTACATCGACCAGACAAAAAGCGGCATGCGGAACCAGCCCATGCCTTTGGTGCGCATGGTGTGGATGGTGACGATGAAATTAAGCCCGGTAAGAATCGACGAGAAGCCGACAATGAACACCCCGACCACGGTCAGCATCACGTTGGAGTTGGAAAACATGGTCGAAAACGGCGTATAGAACGTCCAGCCGGTATCCACGCCGCCAAGCAGAAGACACGCGATGGTGAAGATGCCGCCGCTCAGATAGAGGTACCAGCTGAACAGGTTGAGGCGAGGAAAAGCGACGTCGCGCGCACCGATCATCAATGGCAGGAGAAAGTTTCCCAGGGTGTTTGGAATCGACGGAATGAGGAAGAACCAGACCATGACCACGCCATGGAAGGTGAACGTCTTGTTGTAGGTCTCGGCGCTCATCACATCGCCGGCGGGGGTCGCCAGTTCGAGGCGGATGAAAGCGGCGGCAATGCCGCCGAGGAAGAAAAAGAATGTGATTGCCACCGCGTAGAGGATGGCGATCCGCTTGTGATCGTGTGTCGATAACCAGGACCACAACGTGTTGCCCTCGGTGAGGTAACTGGGCGGCGCGTGCTCAGCGGGCTTCATGCGTCGTCTCCCGGTCATTGCCACGAACTTTCAGGTAGGCGACGAGCGCCAGGATATCGGCCTCGTCGATGCGATCTTTGTAGCTGGGCATCACTGCGGCATACCCGGCGGCCACTTCGGTTGTCGGCAAGACGATGGCGTCGTGCAGGTAACGATCGTCGGCGACGACCTGACGGCCATCGGTGAGGGGCACCGTGCTTCCGTAAAGGTTATCCAGTCGAGGCGCGTGGACTGCGGACCCGGGGTCGTGGCATCCGGCGCAGCCATATCGGGTGAACAGGGTTCGGCCGCGGTCCGCGAGGGAACCGACCGTGTGGCTTGCCAGCCAGCGCGCGTGCTCGGCAGGTGTGCCGACGACAACGACGCCGCCCATGCGCGAGTGATCGGTTCCGCAATACTCGGCGCAGAACAGGTTGAACGTACCGGGGAGGGTGGGCGTGAACCAAAGGTCGGTATACCTGCCGGGAAGGACGTCCTGCTTGACGCGGAACGCGGGCACGGAGACATCGTGAATGACATCCTGCGAGGTCATGACCAGGCGCACGGGCTGTCCCAGCGCTACATGGAGCATGTTGATTTCACGCTGGCCTCCGGGTGCTCGAACTCCCACATCCATTGCTTGCCCACGACGTAAACGGTGTTGGCATTGGCCGGCGGGCTGCGCATATCGATCCAGAGCTTGATGCTCCAGGCGAAGATGCCGACGAAGAGCAGGAAGGGAATCAACGTCCAGGTAAGCTCGATGCCGAGTTCGCGGTGTGTTTCGCCACTGCGATCGACGTTGCGACCGCGGCGGAAGCGCACGGCGAACACGAACATGGTAATGAACACGCCCAGGACGACGACGGTGCTCAGGCCCAGTAACGTGTAGAAAAGCGCGTCTACGCGCGGTGCGAACGTCGACGCGTTTGGCAAGCCGGTCATCGGGCCCTCCTGCGCAGCACCAGGGCGCCGCCGAGCATCAGGATGACGAAGCCGCAACCCAAGACCATCATGATCCGGCTGACGAGTACGCTGTAGCGGCCGGTACTCGGGTCGTATCCGCAGCACAGCAGCACGAGTCGGTCTATGACGGTGCCCAGGTGCCCGCCGGATGCATTGACGAGGGCAAGTCGCACAGCGTCCGGATCGAATCCCACACCGAAGAAATACTGGGAAATGCGCCCCTCGGGTGTCACGACGATCAACCCGGAAGGGTGTGCATACTGATCGTTTCGGGCATCCAGAAAGTAGCGGAAACCTGTAGCGCCGGTCAGCGCGGCGATGGCGGGCGTCGCCGCCGTGGCGAACACCCAGTGCCGGACGCCGGCCCTCGGGTCCATGCCGTCCAACATGTTCCGGGCCTCAATAGCGCTCGCTGATGTTTCCCGCGGATCGATGCTGACGAAGACCACGCGATAGTCCTTCACGGAGTCGAGCTTCATCGCCGCGAGCGCGGTTCCCATGCCGTGCAGCGTCAGGTCGCAGAGATTAGGGCAACGGTAATACCCGAACGACATCAGCAGGGGCTTGCCGTCGGCAAGTTCGGTCAGGGTCCGCGACTGCCCGTCGGTATCCGTGACACGTGTGGACATGGGAACCACGCCGCCCACGTGCTGGTCGAAGCCGGCGCGCATGTCGAGATCGCGCGGTGGCGGAACACCGGCGGTCACGGCAGCGGACAGGAGGAGAGCGACCGTGGCGCAAAAAGTCCCCAGGCTCACTGTTCGTTCTCCTTGGCCATCAGTTGCATTGCCCTCGCTACCGGAATGCGCGCTACGCGGTGATCAGCGTCGACCCAGCCCCATATTTCGGTGTTCCTTTGCTCCTTGCTGAAGGTGTCAAGATCGTTGGAAGGCGTTACCTGGAGTCGGGGTTGCGCGGGGTAGTGCGCCACGTTTGCATCAGGCACGATCCATTGCCGATCCAGCAACATGCATACGGCAAGCACCATGAACGCAAAGGCCGCCAGGACGCTGCCGGCCACGATCAGGGTGCGTGAGGCGAGGTTCTGCGGCTCGTGGCTCATGGCACGACCATCCAGGCAATGTGACAGGCCTGGCCGAACAGCATCGACGCCGCCGCGACACGCAGCACGCCCGGCCGGCTGCGTGTTTCCCGGGCGAGCAGCAAGCCCACCGGCACGAGCAGGTGCAGCACGATCATCGCTACGGCAACCATGGCCCAGCGACCTTCGGTCCGCGGCAGATACCAAGCGGTTTCGTAGGGCAGGTCGGCCATCCAGGCGGTGAGATAGTCCACCCCGACGAGGTAGCTCCATCCAAGGCAAAGCGCGATGAGCAGTGATCCGAAGTCCCTCCGTGTCCCGTCATCGGCGCGGTCGGCGTTCGAGATTACCGATACCGCGAAGGCGACGATCAACTGGCCGAGGGCGAGCACCAGGCCGAGTGCCGACGATCGCCATGCCGGCGTCAGCGAGGCGATCCAGTCAGTGGCGAAGACGCCGGCTGTGAATAGCCAAAGGATCAGGCTTGCGGCGGGCGCGCGTCGCGACAGCCACCAGCCAACCGCCCACGCGAGGAAGCAACCCATCGCGCGGCCAGTCAGGAAGGGATAGTTCAGGTACCAGTGGCGCGATGCCTCCACGGGCTCGCGCATCCACGGGAAGACATGCGCGGCGCCAATAAGCAGGGGCAGGCCCATCATGGCCGCCAGTGGAAGCAGTGAGCGCATGCGCTGCATCGAGGGGGCGATGGGCTCGTACCACGCACCGCCGGTCAGGCGGTGGATAGCCTGCCATGCGATGGCCCCTGCGCTTGCGCCCAGCAGCAGAAGCCACGCGACGATCCACGCACGGGCGATCATGGCTGGCTCCGCGACATCGGTACGGCGTGAAGTCGCGCGATGTCTTCCGGTTCGAGGCGATCGATCGGCGCATTGCGGCTGAATTGCAGCGCACGGATGTAAGCGATGATGGCCTGGCGGTCCGCTGGCGTCACACGGTCCGCATAAGGAAACATCACGCCCCAACCATGGGTGATCACGTCATAGAGATGCTCGTCGGTGGACGCCCGGAGACGCGCATCGTGGTAGCTCGGCGGTGCGGGAAAACCCCTGCGTACGACCATGCCGTCACCATCGCCGCCGGCGCCGTGGCACGGCGCGCAGTAAATCGCGTACCGCTGCTGGCCTCGCTGCAGCAACGCCAGCGTGAGTGCCTGACGTGCGGGACGCGCCTCGGGGTCTGTGATGGCAACGGCGCCGTCGGGCGGGGTTCGCGTTGAGACGTCGTCCGTAAAAAGCGGGGCTTCGCCGCCGCGCTTGTAACGCGGTTGGTCGTACATGTCGTGCATGCCGCGCTCGCAGCCGCCGGCGGCTATGCCCAGCGCACACGCGACCAGGACTCGGTAGGGCTTCATGCGGCGACCTCCGCATGGCGAAGGGGCTCCTGAGCCGCTGCGTCGGCAAGTGCCCGATGTTGCTCCCACTGCGGATCGTCGGCGCGGATGAGCAGCAAGAAGCCGTCGCGGCTGGCCACGTCGAACCAGTCCACGTTGAACACGGGCCGATACAGAGCCGGAAGACCACTTTTCCAGAGAAAGCCGATGAAGCCGGCCAGTACTGCGGCGAGGATGGCCATTTCCAGTGCGGCGGGCGCGAAGGCAGGCCAGCTTGCCGCGGGCCTGCCCCCGGCGTTGATAGGGTAGTCAACCACGGCGGCGTAGTACTCCATGGCTAGGGTGGCGACGCCTCCGGCCAGCCCCGCGACAACCATGGTCAGCGGCAGCCGGCGCGGTGCCCTGCCGATTCGTCCTGCGAGCCCGTCGATCTCATAGGGCGTGAACGCTTGCAGGCGCGTGTAGCCTCGTTCGCGGAGGTCGTCTACGGCAGCGAGCAAGGCTACGGTGTCGGCGAACTGCATGAGGCGACCGTGCACCTTCATGGCGACACGCTCTCGCCGGATGCCGCCTGTTTGCGCAACTCCGCAACAGGCATTATCGGTAGCACGCGAACGAACAGCAGGAAGAGCAGGGCGAACAGTCCGACCGATCCCGCCAGGAAGGAAAAATCCCAGAACGTCGGATAAAACATGCCCCAGCTGGATGGCAAGAAGTCGCGGTACAGGCTGGTCACGATCAGCATGAAGCGTTCCAGCCACATCCCAGCGAGTACGACCAGGGCGATCACCATGAGCGCAAGCGGGTTCAGGCGTACCTTTCTCCACCAGAGGGCCTGAATAGCGACGCTGTTGCACGCGATGGTGCTCCAGAATACCCATGCGTAAGCACCCGTCATGCGGTTGCGTACCATTGCGATTTCATCGGGATCACCGCCGTAAAAGGCCGTGAACACTTCGGCGGCATAGCCGTATGTCACGACCCAACCCACGGCGAGCAGCAACCTCGCGACCTTCTCCAGGTGGTCCGCCGTGAGGAGGCCTTCCAGTGCATACGCTTTGCGCAGGGGAATGCCGATGACCAGAACCATGGCGGTACCCGAGAGCAGGGCGCCGGCGACGAAGAAAGGCGGGAAGATCGTCGAGTGCCAGCCCGGAAGGAGGCCCTCGGAAAAATCCAGGGCGACCATGCTGTGCACGGAGAACACCAACGGCACGGCGAGCGCGGCAAGGCACCGGGTGAGCGTGGCGTGCCGTGACCACTCCTGCGCGTCTCCGGTCCAGCCCATGGCAAGGAGGCCGTAGACGACCTGCCTGCGACGCGTGGTCGCGCGGTCACGCACGGCGGCGAGGTCGGGGATCAAGCCGGTGTAGAAGTACACGATCGAAACCACGACGTAGGCGGCAATGGCAAAGAAGTCCCAGACCAGCGCGCTACGCCATTGCGGCCACAGGCCCATGCGATCCGGATACGGGGCGAGCCAATAAGCAAACCAGGGCCGTCCCAGGTGCAGCACCGGGAACAGGCCGGAGACGGCCAGGGCGAAAACCGTCATGGCCTCGGCGTAACGGCTGAGCGGCGAACGCCAGTCCTGGCGAGTCAGGTAGAGGGCCGACGAGATGAAGGTGCCCGCCATGCCGATGCCGATCCACCACACATAATCGGTGATGGCAAATCCCCAGGCGACGGGCATGCTGATGCCCCAGATGCCGACACCGCGCTTCAGCAGGACCACCACGGAAACGATAAGTAACGCGGTAAGGGACGCCGCGATAACGACGGCGATTTTCCATGCCTTGCCGCCCGGCCTGTCGAGGACAAGGCCGATGACGATATCGGTCGCGTTACCCGGTCGCGTCATGCACCCTCCCACGCAGGGTTGGGGTTACGCAGCGCCCCGAGGTAGGTCGTTCTCGGGCGGGTATTGAGTTCTTCGAGCAGCACATAGCGTCGCGGTGACCCTTGCGCCAGGGAGGCTGCGCTGTGCGCATCGGCCAGGTTGCCGAAGACGATCGCACGTGCAGGGCAGGCGTCCTGACATGCCGTGGTCACTTCTCCCTCAGCGATGTGCCTCATCTCCCGGTCCGCCACGATGTGCGCCTGCTCGATGCGCTGCACGCAGTAGGTGCACTTTTCCATGACGCCCCTCTGCCGCACCGTGACTTCCGGATTGCGCATGGCCTTCAGGCTTTCGCTTGCGAAGTCCGCGTATTGCAGGAAATTGAAACGCCGCACCTTGTACGGACAGTTGTTCGAGCAGAAGCGGGTACCGATGCAGCGGTTGTAGACCTGCAGGTTCAGGCCTTCGCTGTCGTGCACGGTGGCCTCGACGGGGCACACCACCTCGCAGGGAGCATGTTCGCAATGCATGCAGGGAACCGGCTGGTGGAACGTACTGGGCGCGGCGGCATCCCCGTGGTGGTAGCGGTCCACCCGAATCCAGTGCATCCGCCGGCCTCGAGCGACTTCCTCCTTCCCAACGACGGGGATGTTGTTCTCGGCCTGGCAGGCGACAGTGCAGGCATTGCATCCGACGCAGGCGTTGAGGTCGATGCTCATTCCCCAACTGTACTCACCCGCCGGCTGGTCGGCGTAGAAGCTCGGTGGCGGCGGCGCGCTGCCAGCTTCGGGAGGATGGGCTGGCGTACCGGTGCGGATGATGTCGCGACGGCCCATGTCCTGCTGCAACTGGGTTGACGCGAGCGACTCGCGGGTGCCCGTTGGCACCAGGGTGGCGCCATCGGCTCGCCACGTGTTGTTGCTGGCGAGGAGCGAGTACGCATCGTAACCGAGGCCTTTGGCCAGGCCGGTGCGGAGCCCATAACCGAGCGTGACCGTCACCGTATGCGTTGCTTGCCCTGGCACCGCAAGCACGGGAGCGTTAATGAAACGTCCATCGACGGTGAGACGTGCGACATCACCGTCCGCGAGCCCGCGCGACGCGGCGAGGGCAGGCGATATCAGCACGGCGTTGCCCCAGGTGAGCGAGGTCACGGCGCGGGGCAGTTCCTGAAGCCATCCGTTGTTGGCGTGACGCCCGTCCCACAGGTTCTCATCGGGACGAAAAACGACCTCGAGTTCCTCCCCGGAGCGTTTCGCTTCGGGAATAGCGGGGAGTGCGTCTGGAGTGCGCGTTCCGGCAGCGCGGGCTGTTGTCGGGCCCGGATCCGTGATGACGCCGCTACGCAGCGCCTCGTTCCACATCTCGTCGTCGGCCAGCGAGGGCCACGTCGCCCGGACACGCGCGCGTGGTTCGTCGCCGCCGCCGCCGCCGCCCAGAAGAAGATCGACCACGTCGTGGGCAGAGCGTGCATCCGCCAGCGGCCTGAGTACGGGCTGCACGATGCTCGCCGTGCCATCGCTCGCGATGAGATCCGACCACGTCTCGAATGGATGCAACGCGGGCAGGTGCCATTGCGCGAGCGTTGCAGTCTCGTCGCGATACCGGCCGAGGTGAACGGTTTTTCGGACGCGTCGCATGGCGTCGGCAAAGCGGAGGCCCGCCGCGGCGGTGTAAGCCGGATTGCTCTCGAGGATGACGAGCGTGTCCACGTGGCCTGCGTGCATGTCTGCGATCAGGTCCGTGAACTCGTCTGTCGCTGTGATGGTTGCCGCCGTTTCATGGACCGTATGACCGAGATTGCCCAGGCGCTCGTTGATCGCGCGGACGGTCGCATGGGCGGAAGACGGTAGCCACGGGCCAGCGAGGACCATGGAGCGGCCGGAGTGAGCCAGAAGATCAGCCGCCATGATGTCTATCCGGCCCTTTGACGGAAAGGTACCTCCAGGGGCGTTCCCGTGCGGGGCGGCGCAACCCAGCGCTGCTGCGAGGGATTCGACGATGGCGGGGATATCCCGGGCTTCGACCGGCCACGTGTGGTCGGCGTTGCGACCGGTGAGGGAGGGCGTGGGTTCGATGGCATAGAGGCGGCTCATCGTCGACGCATCCGAACGCCGTGCGGCGTAGTCGCGCGCATGGCGGACGTGGCCGGGCAGGGTGCCCAGGGGATCGGCGTCGAAGACGACGATGACGTCGGCTTGCCTGAAGTCCGGCAGCAGGGGCATCGCCGTGCCAGCGGCCGGCTCATGGCTATGCCAGCGCGCCTTCGGGTAGCGAGTCAGCACGGCGTCACGCTGACGGGCTAACGTCGGCGAACGAAGTGTGTTGGACAACACGCGCAGGCCTTCACCGCCGTTCGCATGGCGCACTCGAATGTCGTCGGCTTCGGTCTCGAACCCGGCCCAACTGGAAGGGACGCCGGCGTGCCGCGGTGCGTTTGATCGGGCAGGGTCCCACAGGTCGAGGATGGCCGCCTGCATACGGGCATCGCTCCCGCCGGGCGATGCTGGGTGCCGCGGGTTGCCGTCGACCTTGATCGGACGTCCATCCCGCAAATCGACGAGGACGCCGACCACATCGCCCCCTGTGTCGAGTGCCGTCGCGTAGCGTGCCCGCGACGCGCTCTGCCGTGCGCGCGCGCCCACTTCGGGAACGATATGGTCCGGCGGTGGTCCGGAGCAGCCTGCCAGCCCGGCGAAGGCCAGTGATGCCGCAAGCAGGCGGAGAAAGCCACGTCGGTCCATCGACGGCTCCATCTCGGCAAGTGCGGGCCACGCGGCGATGGCAAGTGCCCGACGTGCGGGGTCATCGACAAGTTCGTCCAGCGCGCGCCAGAAGCGTGGCGAATGCGAAGGCGGCAACGACGCGCGCAGTGTGTCGAGGCCAGTCATCGGTGGCAGACCGAGCAATCGGTGAGACGTTGCCTGTCGATGCCGTATGCCTCGACCAGGTGCATGCCGAGCGTGTTGTCGTCAGGCGAGCGCTCGGTCATGGCAAAGACCTGCTCGCGAGGTCGGACGAACTGCTCCGGATGGCGATGGCACGCCAGGCACCATTTCATGCTTAACGGTGCAACGCGGCGCATGAGCGGCATGCGGTCGACCTGTCCGTGACAAGACTCGCATCCCACACCCTTGGCGACGTGGATGGAATGGTCGAAGTAGACGAAATCGGGAAGCTGGTTGACGCGCTTCCAGTGCAGCGGCACGCCGGTTTTCCAGCTTTCCATGAGCGGAGCAAGCGCTGGCTGGTCCGTAAAAAGTTGCGAGTGGCAGGTCAGGCAGGTCGAGACGGGGGGCATGCCAGCGAAGGCATCGGTCTCTACGGTCGTGTGGCAATAGCGGCAGTCGAGGCCAACCTCACCAACATGATGTTTGTGACTGAAGGGCACGGGCTGCTCCACCGCTTCATTCTGGCTGTCGGGCTCGGCGGTGACGGTACGCCACACGGCGACCGCTGCGATGGCAAGGACGATCGCAACGATCAGTGCCAGCTTCGCGTAGAGGCCCGAGCGCGGGTGGAATATCTGAGCCATCTCCCCTCGGCGAAAAGCGCAATCAACCAAACGCTATCGACCGCGCCGTCGGCGGCCCGTGAAGTGGATTACAGGACTCGCGCGACCACGTGGAACTACTGAGCGATGTGCGGCAGCCGGAGCATGAAGGTGGTCCCGGCTTCCCGGCTCGACGTCACCGAGAGCGACCCGCCGTGGCCCTTAGCAATCTCCGAGGCAATGTAGAGCCCAAGGCCGAGACCTGGCCGCGGGTTTTCACTGTTCGGGCGGACAAAGGGCTCGAAGAGCCGTCCGATGATGTGGGGCGGGATGGGTTCGCCCTGGTTGGTGACCCGGATTTCGACCCCCGCGCCATTGGCTTCGGCGTCCACCTCGATCGCTTCGGTGGGGTCGCCATGGACGACGGCGTTGTTGACCAGATTCGCCAGTAGCTGTCGCAGACGCTTGCTGTCGAACCGGACCCGTTGTGTGAGGTCCATTCGGCACACGATTTTGCAGTGCGGCTGTCCGGCAGCCACTTCGTCCACCGTTTCCTGGACGACCCGGGCAAGGTCATCCCGGTCAGCGAGTGCGACGGGCAGCCCTCCGCCCAACCGACCACGGGCAAAGTCCATGACGTCGTCGATCAGCCCCGACATACGCGTGACGCTGCGCGAGAGGTGCTCGACGAGACGTTGGCCACGTTCCGTTTCCTGGAGATCGCCCAGCTGCTCGGCGATCAGTCTTGCGCCCTGCAGGGGACTGCGCAGGTCGTGGCCGACTACCGCCAGGAACTGTTCGCGGAGAACGCCTGTGTCCAGTTCGGCCTTGAGCGCGGATTCGGCGTCCAGGGCGCGGGCTTCGAAACTGAGGTGAGAGGCCAGTAGCGAGGCGAACAGGGTGAGGGTATCCACCACCGTACCTTCGTCGAAATCCCGGGGCTCCGAATCGATCGCACACAGGGACCCAAAGAACGCGCCGTCTTCTGTGATGATCGGCACCGAGACGTAGCTCTCGAGCCCGTAAATACGTGGCGTGTGATGCGTGGAATACACCGGATGACGGCTGGCGTGCCCGAAGATCACTGGCTGATGGTGCACCCGGATCTCGTCGCAAATGGTCGTGTCGAGCATCAGCTCAGCGCCCGGTTTCAGGCCAAAGTCGAGCTTATCCAGGACAGCACAGGCGGCCCAACGCTCATCCGTGACCCGGGCTATCGCCGCGAAGCGCATGCCGGTGATCCGGCATACGGTCTCCAGCACTTTCGGGACGATGCTGATGCGCGTGATGGCATCCACCGACTCCGGAATGCTCTGAGGGAACCGAGTGGTGGGGATGAACATGCGGTGGAGTTTAACACCCGGCTCGGGTATCGGCTCCGGGCTCTCCACCGCGTCTTCACATAGTCGGTAGAGGCATGGCGCCCGCCGCTTAACCCTTGGGTTCTTGCTTCAAAACGCCGAGGTCAGCGCCGGTGACAGGGTCGCGCGAGGGGTCAGAGGCGCCGCGCGTCGCGAACAGGCCGACTACTGCCTCATCGTCGCTGGCGAGTGCGACCGACGCCGTGCCGTCACCGTCATCCAGTGGCGTGTTCTCGTCCGACGGCACCATGACCTGCCATTGCTCGCCGCTGTTCCACGGACCTCGCATGTCGCCTTCGCCCGGCGACGTGTTGACATAAAGGTTGGTAAAGCGTGGATCACCCGGCAGCTTGCCTGGCGGGAAACTCTTGTCCATCGAGTAAAGCGCTTTCTCGAAAGACTTCTGGTGCGCGATTTCGCGTGTCATCAGGAACGTCAGGGCGTCTTTGACGCCGACATCCTCCGTCACGTTGATAAGCCGCTCGTAGACGATTTTTGCCCTGGCCTCCGCGGCGATGTTCGAACGGAGGTCTGCCGTCGGCTCGCCGATCGAGTCGACATAAGCGCCGCTGAAAGGCACGCCTGCCGAGTTGATCAGAGCAGGGCCGCCGCCGAACAGTACTTGCGTCACGTGCGAGTCGTTGCCGGCACCCTGCAATGAGCGGAACAGGTCCGCTTCTGAATCGACCGCCTCGGCCAGACGACCCTTGGCACCGCGGTTGAGCATCGCAACGAGGGATCCGATGACTTCCAGGTGGCTGAGTTCTTCCGTGGCGATGTCGAGCAGCATGTCCTTGCGGCCCATGTCCTCTTCGGCCAGCGCTTGCGTGAAGTAGCGCATCGCCGCCGCGAGCTCGCCTTGCGGTCCGCCAAATTGCTCGAGTAGCAGGTTGGCAAGGCCGGGATTGGTCTCGGAAACACGTACGGTGTACTGGAGTCGCTTGTTGTGACTGAACATGTGCTGGCACCTGGGGGTAGGCTGGCGGGAGTGGCCATCCTTGATGTCGGCGCGTGTTCAAAGGGGGCGGCGCGCGTGAGGGCACCGCGACTTTCGTCAAAGGCACACGCCCGGGTTGGCAACGAGTCGTCAATGAACAGGGGTGACGGCTTCCTCACCTGGTGTTGCCACGGCCGCGTCCGTGTGAGGGCCAACGTTGTGGCTCCCTGATGGAGAAACGGTATGTCAGTCACTACTCTCGAAGAGCTCTTTATTCATGAGCTTTCAGACATCTACAGCGCTGAGAAACAGCTAACCAAAGCACTGCCAAAACTCGCACGCGCATCGTCGTCGCCCGCACTGGCAGAGGCGTTCACATCGCACCTCGAAGAGACGCAGGGCCAGGTCGAGAGAATTGACGAGATCGTCGAAGTGCTCGGCATCAAGCTCAAACGGATGAAGTGCGCAGCGATGGAAGGGCTCGTGGAAGAGGGCAAGGAAGTGATCGACGAAATCGAGAAGGGCCCACTGCGCGACGTCGCCCTCATCGGCGGAGGGAACAAGGTCGAGCATTACGAGATTGCCTCCTACGGCACCCTCGCAGCCCTCGCCAAGCAGCTCGGTTACATGAAGGCCGTGCCGCTTCTCCTTGCGACGCTCAAGGAGGAAAAAGCAGCAGACGAAAAGTTGACCCTGCTATCTGAGCAGGTAGGCAAGCAGAAAGTCGCCGAGAAGGCCTGACGAGCGTTTGGGTGCCCCCGGCGTTGATGCCGATAGCCGTACGGTGAGCGGGATTCGCTCACCGTTTTTTTTGCACGCCCCACGAGCCATCCTGGCTCTCGACCTTGACTATCGCCGTCCCGCCAGCCGCCTCACTCATGCGCGCGTACTGGGTCGCAGCTGCCATCGCCTCGGCTTCGGTCTCGAATTCACGCCCGGGTCTGTCGTGCGTGACGACTCGCCAGGGTGCTCGATTTGTCGCTGGCGGTGAAACGTAGATAGTCACTGCCTTTGTCATGGTGCAGTCCCCCACGATTAGTTCAAAGGAATCAAGTAAAACAAGCGGTCAAGCATCAGGAGCGCATCCATGCGCTCCTGGGAACGGTCATACCCGACGGGTCGGGACCGATCGGTCATCCACCACAACGACATACCGGCGACCCGCAAGTGCGCCGCCAAGCGCCGCGGCCATCGCACCGAGAATCAAGGCAATGGCGCTGCCCAACGCGGCTTTTGCGGCAGCCTTCGCGGCAGCGTCGGCGGCCTCGCGGGCTTTCACTTCGGCGTCAGCCTTGGCCTGGGCGATCTTCGCCTTGGTCTGCTGGTACTGCGTGATCCACGTATCCACACGCTGCTCAGCTTCCTGCTGGGAAACGCCGGTGCGCGCAACGACGACATTGACCAGAGCCTGCTTATCGGCCTGCTGCACGGTGTCGTTGCCCGACGCGATGATGCGCTGGGCCACGGCCTGCACATCTTCTCCGGTGTCGCCGTTGCCCTGGTTCTGCGCGGCATTGTTGAGCTGATTGGCCGCACTGTTGGCTTGCTGCTTGACGGCGTCGGGCTGCAGGGCCGGCTTCCCGGTCTGCGCCATCAACTGCTGGGCCTGGCCCTTCAGCGAGTCCATCGTGATGCCGCTGTCCTGCAGCTGCTTCTTTGCAGCATCGGCCATGGGTCCTGCGGCGGCGGCAATACCCGTCCCTGCGGCAGTAGCGGCAGCGCCTGCGGCGGTGGCGCCACCCTTGACGATCGAGGTCAGCGCCGAGGCGACCAGGTAAGCGCCCAGCAGGCTGGCCAGGCCCCACGCCACGAGGCCGTGGAGCATGGCGTCCGTGCGGCCCGGTGCGCCCGCCAGGTGGCCAGCTACCCAGCCACCCGTGAACAGTGCCAGCACGCTGCTGACAGCCCACCAGACAGCGGCCCCGATGCCGATGCTCGAGGCATCCGGCGAGTCATGAGCGACGGGGTCGGCGGTGGTGAAGCCGATTCCCGCGCCGATAAGGCTGAGAACAAGCTGGATGACGATCGCCATGATGACGCCCGCGAAAATGGACCCCCAGGAGATGCGACGGAAGAACGGCGATTCCCGCCCTGCGATATCGGTATGGACCGGCCTGTCAAAGCCGGTTTCGGTGCGTATGGTGTTCATGGTTTTTCCCTGAGGTGTGCGAATTGCGGGTGCACCTTGTCTTGCGACCTGTGAGCGCGCTGTGTGGGGCGCGTGTCGTCAGGCATCGCTTCGGATCGGGCAGAAACCAGTCGGTATGGTCGCCCGACGGTTTGTCGAGACGAATTCACACGCGTTAGCTGCCGCTTTGATTTATTCCCCGGCAAGATGCCGCCCGCCTCGGAGGGAGCAGACATGAATGCTGTTGTGCGCAGGGCAATGAGGCGCCAGGTCGCGGGAACTCAGATCGCTCAGCCCTACGACTGTGTCGTGATAGGCGCGGGTCCTGCCGGGCTTACGGCTGCTACTTACCTTGCACGCTACCGTCGCCGCGTTCTCGTCATTGATGCGGGAGAGTCCCGGGCCCGATGGATTCCCATTAGTCACAACTGTCCGGGCTTCCCGTTCGGGGTCGGCGGTCGAGAGCTGCTGGGGCAGTTCCGTAAACAAGCCGAGCAACACGAGGTCCCGTTCAAGGCGGGCACGGTTACGGATATAAGTCGGTCAAACGGGCTCTTCGTCGTCAATGCGGCAGATTTCGCTGTTACGGCTCGCACCGTTCTGATTAGCACCGGCATCAAGGACCGGCTACCAGAGGCCATCGGGATTGATGACGCGATTGCTTCCGGCGCCTTGCGACTTTGCGCCGTGTGCGACGGGTATGAAGCCCGCGACGAGGCGATCGGTGTTTACGCGCCTGTGCCGGAGGGCCTCCGTCATGCCCGGTTTCTGCGAACCTTCTCCGGGCGCGTTTCCGTCCTGAGTCGTGACGATGGCGCGCCCTCCGTAGCGGACCGTGGTCTCGCGCAAGCGATGGGTGTCGCGCTGCATCACGGAGTGCGCTCGCTGACCTTTTCCAGCGAGGGCTGTGCGGCGGAAACCGCCGACGGCCGGATTCATCGGTTTGATACGATCTACCCCGTCATGGGATGCGATGCCGGCACCGGGCCGCTAGCCGGCCTCGATGTGCAAACCGACGCAGCCGGAAAACTTATCGTTGATGATTCGATGGAAACGAACTTAGCGGGGTTGTTCGCGGCGGGAGACGTCGTCGCAGGCCTCAACCAGATCAGCGTGGCGGTCGGCCATGCAGCCATTGCGGCGACAGCGATTCATCATCGCCTTCCTGCTAATTTTTGGTCGATACGTTCCTCAGTAGGAGCCGTTACGTAGCGATCCTTCGATCGCAACCTCAAATCACCGATGCGCTGCTCCCTCTACTTCACGTCTGGCACCGGAGGCTGTTTGAAACATCCATAAACAGTGTCCGTTATCCCCGGGCTTCCTTCTGTCGCCGAGCTGTGAGCCACTCGCGGATAGCCTCGATGTGCTCTTCCTTGCGCTCCAGCGGCAGCCAATGACCAGCGGGCAGGTTTGTCACGGTCAGGTCTGAGCAAGCTTTCCGCATCGCGTCGCCCATGTGGTTTCCGTTGATGCTGCAAATGCCATCCCAGTCGCCATTGACGAACAGCACCGGCAGCGAGAGGTGGCCACCGTGGGGTGCCTTGTGAGCATAGGCGATGTTCGCCTCATCGTTCATGTACCACGCGCTGGGTGGACGGAAGCCATGTGTCTGGAAGGACTGCACCAGTACGTCGAAGTCCGCTGGCGGCCAGAGAGCCGGGTCAGGTTGCGTGGGCGGAGCGCGGTGTGCGGCACCGAAGCGCCCTCCGTTGCGCGTGACCACCGCGGTTGGCCAGACCTTGCCGATGGCATCGGGGTCACCGGGTCGGTAGATCGACGCGAGGCTCGCCGCGAGATCCGCATCGAGGTCGTCGACGGCCGCTTCGAAGTGCGTCGTGTAGTAGCGGTAATAATCCCATTGCCCATCCGGATACTCGTCGACCGGGTAAATCGTCCGGTCGACCATCGGTACGAGCGTGGGCAGGGCGTTAGCGTCGGGAAAATAAGCCACGGAGGTCAGTACCGCACCACGAACGCGTTCTGGCTCGTGCGAAGCCAACGCACCGGCCACGACACTGCCCCAGTCGTGGCCAACCCAGATCGCCGGCTCGCCACCAAGCTGGTCATGGAGCTCGACCATGTCTGCAACGACTTCCTCAGTGGTGTAGGCGTCGTTGCGTGCGGGCGCTGACGAGCCGCCGTAGCCGCGCAGGTCGGGAGCGACACAGTGCCAGCCGTCGGCGGCGAAGGCCTCCATATGAGCGCGCCACATCAACCCGATGCTCGGCCAGCCGTGAAGGAAAATGATGAGCGGCCCCTCGGCCGGCCCACACTCGACATAATGCGTCGTATGGCGAGGCGAGCTGAAGGTGCGCGAGAGCATCGGTCCGGGGGCTGTCATGTTCGAGTACTCCGGTGGATTCGAAGTATGGTAAACGTACCGAAATCACAGCTTTGTGGATGCGTAGATGGCCCGCCGATGGACGACGTTTCTGCTGATCACCGTATTGGTCTGGCTGTTTGCTCACTCAGTGGCCTTCTTCAGTCACGAGTTCGCCCACACATTCTCGGCCCAAGCCCTCGGGTGGAAGAGCAACCCCTTCGATCTTGACTGGGGTACCGCGTCACCGATGAACCTCGTGCTGCACCAGGAGATCGACGAAAACGTCGATTATCAACCTGTCTTCGACAGTGGGCACGCTATCGACGCTGGCCTGATCGCCCTGGCCGGCACGGCGCTGGGCAACCTGATCGTGAGTCTTGGCATCGGCCTGGGAGTCGTCGCGATCGCCAAAAGGCGAAGGGCGATCGTCCTGGGTTGCTTCGGCTACTGGGTGGCGACCATGAGCGTCGGTAACCTGCTGTCCTATGTGCCACTGCGTGTGTTCACGTCGCACGCGGATATGCATACCGTGGAAATGGGCTTTGGCTGGACACCGATGCAGGTTCTGCTATTCGTGGGGTTGCCTTACCTGGTGGCTCTTCTCTGGTTTTTTCTGAGGTTTCAGCCGAGGACGCTCGCGTGGCTTTTCCCCGATAGCGTTCAGAAGCGTTACGTGATGGTCTTTCTTACGTCCATTACCGTTTTTGGCTTCTTCTGCCTGGGCGGACTCTCCGGTTATGGCGAGACGTCACACTATCTGTCGATGGCGACCATGCTGGTTTTTGCGCCGCTTTCGCTTGTCTTGGGCATGATGCTGAGCAGGCGTTGACTCCGTTGCTCAGCGCGCCTGCATGGCTTCCAAGATGGCAGCCTCAAGTTGCGTCCGGTCGAACGGCTTGACGAGGCGGACCGCAGCGGCTGGCGCGCCATCGATTTTTTCGTTGGGATCCGACAGCATAATGACCACCGCGAGGTCAGGATTTTGGGCTCGAGCCACTTCAAGGTAGGCCCCTGACCGGTCTTCTCCGGGAGCAGGAACCGCTGCGATCAGAAAGTCGACCCTTGCCTGGGCCACCACCAGGTTCGCGGCGCCTGCATGGGTAGAAGCCACCATGACCTCGAAACCCTTCGCATGGAGCGCTTCGGCAAGGGTCCCAGCCAGGCCGGAGCGGGGTTCGATGACCACAGCGAGCGGTTTGGCGTTCGGCATGATGATTCCCGGCACGAAAACGCCGTTTATACGGCAGCCGATGGGAAGGCCGGATGACGGCCCGTTTTGGTGCGTACGATAAGGGCGATGACATCAGCGGGAACCGCGGCGGGTGTATGGCGTGCCGCGAATCCGCCTATAGCCGCCTCAGGCCTTGATGAAGGCGAGGATGTCGTCATTGAGCTCTTCAGCGTGGATCGTCAGCATCCCGTGCGGGTAACCCTTGTAGATCTTCAGCTGCGCCCCCGGAATGAGCTTCGAAGACAGAAGGGCGGCGTCCTTGTACGGAACAATCTGGTCGTCGTCACCGTGCATGACGAGCGTCGGTACCTTGAACTTCTTGAGGTCGTCAGTGAAGTCAGTCTCTGAAAACGCCTTGATGCAGTCGTAGTGCGCCTGGACGCCGCCGCTCATGCCCTGACGCCACCAGTTGTTGACCGTGCCTTCGATAGGCTTCACACCGGGACGATTGAAGCCGTAGAACGGCATCGGAACCTCCCGGTAGAACTGCGCGCGATTGGCGGCAAGCTTGGCCCGCAGGTCGTCGAATACCGAGATGTCGAGTCCACCAGGATTGGATGCGGACTTGACCATCACCGGCGGAACGGCGCTGACGAGGATGGCCTTTGCCACGCGACCTTCGCCGTGCTGCGCAACATAACGGGCAACTTCACCACCGCCGGTCGAATGACCAATGTGGATCGCATCCTTCAAGTCGAGGTGACGGACCAGCTCGGCAACGTCAGACGCATAGGTGTCCATGTCGTTGCCGGTGATCGTCTGGGTCGAACGGCCGTGTCCGCGACGGTCGTAGGCAATGACGCGGAAGCCCTTCGCCAGGAAGAACACCATCTGCGCGTCCCAGTCGTCGGACGACAGCGGCCAGCCATGGTGGAAGAAGATTGGCTGACCCGTACCCCAGTCCTTGTAAAAAAGCTCGACGCCGTCCTTGGTCGTGAATAGCGCCGATTCGGCGTGTCGCTTGCCGGAAGCCGGTTTCGCAGCGGCCGAAGCCTTGGTCACGGCGCCTTCGGCGGCCATGGCGGTACCGGCAACGAGCGAGCCTGCGGCGATCCCGGCCGTGGCGACGAACCTGCGGCGCGACATGGGGTTTGACAGGGATGAATCAAATGAGTCAGACATGTGGCGTCTCCGGATAGTGGTGCTGCCACTATCGGGGATGGCGGGCGAGGGGGATTGGACAGGGTTACCGAACGCATGCGTTGGAAAGCCTTAGCGAGGCTCATGGAGCTGGCCCCTTACCGACCACATTGACCTTGATGACAGGCGATTCCCATGCGTACTTTCAGCCGTTTTATGGTCATGCTCGCCCTGTGTCTTGCGAGCCTTCCAGCCTGCGCATACGCGATACCCATCCATGCCCACGTACTCAAGGTTTCAGACGTCCCGGTAGCCGGATCCGGCATCCTGAAAATATGGATGAGTCTGGATGTCGTGGAGGACAGAACATCGACGCGGCAAGAGCTACTCATGATCTACCTTTCCGAGCAGCAGGCTTTTCCCAAAGCCGGAGATGACTGCCTTTTCAACGTACATCAGGAATGGGTAGGTGGATTCGTCGGACGCGGATCCGAGCCGAATCATGACGCCACTGTTGTCGACGACTTCCGATGTGGTGGCGACGTGCCCAAAGCCTTTCGGGATGCGCCCGTTACGTGGCCGGGAATCTCCCACTAGTCGCATCGGTCAAAAACGCATTTTCTTACGAATTATCAATGCGCAAGATGCTGTTGACACCGCGCGTTCTTGCCGCCTAATCTTGCGACCGCCTCATGGTTGAAGGTGCATCATGCAAACGTCAACCGCAGGGCGAATCTACGTCCCTCTCTGACGCGTCGGGGTGCTCGCTCGGGGGAGCAGCGCCGGTGAAGTGACCGTAAGAGTGCGTCGGACAGGGGCATTTCTGTGGACCCGCTTGGGCCACTTTGAAACACGTTCGGGGGAAAGCATGGAATTGTTGAATACAGAACGGCGCATTCGCATGCGTCCGTCGGTGCTGGCTGTCGCGCTCGCGCTCGGCATGAGCACTAGCGGTGCGGTTTTCGCTCAGTCGACGACCGGCGCCATCTTCGGCCAGGTTCCGGCCGCCGCCGGCGAAACCGTCATCGCGACGAGCGACGCGGGCTTCAGCCGCGAGGCCGCCGTCGACGCTGACGGCCGCTACCGCCTCGGCAATCTGCCGCTCGGCAGCTACACGGTCAGCCTCAAGCGCGACGGTGCCGTCGTCGATTCACGCAAGGACATCCAGATCAAGGTCGGTGGCAGCACCGACGTTTCGTTCGCGGCCGCCGCTGCGGCTTCCGCCGCGCAGTCGCTCGACCAGGTGACCGTCACCGCCAACAGCCTGCCGCCCATCGACGCGACCGCCGTTGATTCCCGCACCGTTGTCACGGCCGAGACGCTGGCCCGCCTGCCGCTCGGCCGCAACGCCGAAGCCATCGCGCTGCTCGCACCGGGTGCTGTCGCGGGCAACAGCACCCTGGGCAACGGCCGATACCGTACGGTGTCATTCGGCGGTTCCGGTGCATCGGAAAACGCCTATTACATCAACGGCTACAACTCGTCGGATCCGTATCGCAACCTCGGCGGCGTCGGCCTGCCGTATGGCGCCATCGACCAGCAGGAAGTCTATACGGGCGGCTACAGCGCCAAGTACGGTCGTTCCGACGGCGGTGTGATTTCCCAGGTCGGCAAGAGCGGAACCAACGACTGGCACTTCGGTGCGCAGGTGTTGTGGGAGCCGAAGTTTGCTTCGTCCGCTCCGGGCAGCATCTACTACAAGAACAACACGCTTCCGGCCGGTTATGGCTATGTGTCCCCGGAGTCGGCGGGCACGATCTACCGTAACCGTCAGGACAACACCAAGTGGACGACCACGTACTCCGCATACGTCGGTGGCCCGCTGATCAAGGACAAGCTGTTCTTCTTCATCGCCGCTGAAGCGGAGAAGTCGGAAGGCGAGAGCACGGCGTCGGTCGAGGCCAATCCGGTCGCGACCAACCACTACACGTACAACCTGCCGAAGTACTACGCCAAGCTCAACTGGAACATCAACGATAACAACATCCTCGAGCTGACCGGCATTCACTCGAATGACGAGCAGCGTGGTGTCTACACTGGCTACAACTACGACACGCGCTCGAGCACCGGCCCGACCGGCGCCAATGCCGACACGTCGAAGCTCGAGTCGAAGTACGCGATCGCCAAGTACACCTCGTACATCACCGATGACATCACGTTGTCGGCGACCTACGGCAAGAACTGGACGAAGGATTACCTGAGCAATCCGACGCCGGACCTCGGTCTCCAGCCCTACCTCGACCGTCCGGATCTCGAGGATCCCGCCATCACCGGCGGCACGCCGCGGACCAACCTCAACTCGTCGCCCGACTCGCAGAATCCCAATGCGGGCAGCAAGACGCGCGGTCTGCGTCTCGACCTCGAGTGGCAGCTCGGTGATCACCACCTCGCTGCCGGTATCGACAACATGCACTACGACGCCAATAGCGAAGGCACCTCGCCGAGCGGCGCGGGCTACGAAGTGCGCTACCGCAAGGCATCCGCCGGCAATGAGAACGTTCCGATCTCCGTGTCGCAGGGTGTCGGCGCTCCGGGCGGCGACGGCTACTATTTCTACAAGCAGATTTTCAGTACCGTCACCAGCATGTCGCTGGATCAGCGCGCCCAGTACATCGAGGATCGCTGGCAGGTCACCGACCGCGTGCTGCTGAGCATCGGCGCACGTAACGACCGCTTCAAGAACTTCAATGACCAGGGTCGCTCGTACGTCAACAACGCGGCCCAGTGGGCTCCGCGCATCGGCGCTTCGTGGGATGTATTCGGTGATTCCAGCCTGAAGATCTACGGCAACCTCGGTCGCTACTACCTCGCGCTGCCGAACAACGTCGCCGTCCGTGGTGCCTCGCCGTCGACCTACACACGCGAATACTTCGCGTATACGGGTATCGATCAGTTTGGCGTGCCGACGGGCCTGCGTCCGCTCGGTGGTGGCCTGACCTCGCCCGATGGCGAGTTCGGCCTGCCGGTCGATCCCGAGTCGGTCACCGCGCGTGACCTGAAGAGCCAGTACCAGGACGAAGGCATCCTCGGCTTCGACAAGATGCTCGGTTCCGAGTGGGTTACCGGTGCGAAGGTCACCGTGCGTCGTCTGCGCACCGCCATCGATGACGTCTGCGATACCGGCAAGATCGGCGACAAGCTGACCGCGGAAGGTATCGATCCGGATTCAGTGACGGTCCCGGGCTGCGTCATCTTCAACCCCGGTTTTACCAACACCTTCAGCCTCGCAAACGCCGACGGCGTCGGTCGCACCGAAGTGAAGATGAGCAAGGACGACTGGGGCTTCGCCAGCAAGGCCAAGCGCGCCTACTACGCCCTCGACATGTACCTCGAGCACCCGTTCAACGGTAAGTGGCAGGGTCGCATCGATTACACGTTCTCGCGCTCGTACGGCAACACCGAAGGCCAGACCAAGTCCGACATCGGCCAGACCGATATCTCCAAGACCCAGGACTGGGATTCGGCCCTGCTGATGGAGAACGCAAACGGCCTGCTCGCGAACGACCGCACGCATCAGCTGAAGGCGTACGGCTCGTACCAGATTGCCCCGGAGTGGATGGTTTCCGGCAACCTGCGTCTTGCGTCGGGCGCGCCGAAGTCCTGCCTTGGCTACCTCGATGGCGCGGATGATCCGGATCCGCTCGGTTACGGCTCGGCGTACCACAATTGCAATGGCCTGCCGTCGCCCCCGGGCAAGACTCGCAACCCGTGGTACAAGCAGCTCGATCTTGCGGTCACGTATCGTCCGTCCCTCTTCGACAACAAGCTCGCGTTTGGCTTGTCGGTGTTCAACGTCAGCAACGAGCGCAAGCCGCTCAACTCGTTCTCGACGTATGAAGCCTCGTCGCTGTCGGTCAACAATAACTATGACCTGGGTCAGTACTACCAGACGCCGCGCTATGCACGTCTCACGGCTACGTACGACTTCTAAGGTAAGCGTTACTTCATAAAGAGATGCCCCGCGAGGGCACTAAGCGTCTCCCCAGTGCCGCCTGCTCCCGCAGGCGGCTTTTTTCTTGCCTAGGCCTTGATGCTCAGCGTGTCGCAAAGATGCAGCAAAGCCAGACCAATACCGCGCTGCGGCGAGCGCTCTTCCGGGGGAAGGAAGGTGATGACGCGCAACGCAGCATTAGCCACTTCGTCGAGCCCAAGGTCGACTGCCTGACTTCGCAAGAAATGCGCCCGGAAGCGGGCTTCTTCCATATCGCCATCGAGCATGGCCTGGCCGATGGCTGCCGCGTCCAGGGCGAGGTGGGCGCGGGTGATAACGGTGTTTTCGTCGATGGTAGCCATGGGTTTAGCCTGAAGGCCCCGGCGTGACGAAACCATCAGCCAGACGTGATAGGCCAGGTACCCCTCAGCCGGCAGTTTCCCGGTGCTCGACGAGAGCCAACTGGGCATATTGGCCAGGGCGCGCCTTCCGCAGCCAGAGGCTGAAAGCCAGCCCGGCCGCGAGTGTCACCAGATACAGCGACGGCAGCCACGCCACGAACGGCGTATTCACGGTCGACAGGAGCGTGAAATTGACGCACACGGTCGTCAGGGCCACCGCGAGCCCAATGGCCGCGCACACCGAGGCAACCAGAACCACCGGGCCCGCTTCCCGGACGCGACGGAACACGTAGAACACGATGGCGAGCGCCGCCGCAGCCTGCAGGGCGATGATGCCCAGCGTGCCCATGCCGATGAGCACCGGAATGATCGCGGCGTAGGGATCGGTTCGGGTCGATGCGATGCACGCCAGGCAAATCACCGTCGCGATCGACATGCAGAGAGTTGCTGCCACCGGCACGTTACGGACCTCGTCGAAACGGGCAAGCATCCGCGGTAGCAGGCCTTCGCGGGCGAGCGCGAAGACGTAGCGGGAGGCAGCAGCATGGATGGCGATGTAGGTTGCCAGCATCGACGTGCACAACAGGACGCCGGCGATATCCGACGCGGTCTGGCCATCGTATTGCTTGATGAGATCGAGAATGAGCGTGCCGCCGTGCGCGACAGCCTGCGCCTTCGCGTCGCCGGGACCCATCGCGCCGATCGTTATCCAAGCGGTCAGCAGGTAGAACGAACCGATGAGGATGACGGAGACATAGCTGGCCAGCGGAATGCTGCGCACGGGATCGGCGGCTTCTTTGGAATAGAGGGCACCGGATTCGAAACCGACGAAGCAGGTGAAGGCCGTCATCAGCGAGACGCCGACGCCGGGCGCAAGCCACTGGCTGGGTGCGAAGGACGAAAGAGGGAAGGCGGCCCATCCCTTCGCGGCAATGACACTGACATCGAAAACGACGAGCACGGCGGTCTCGACGATGATGATCACGGCGAGCAGCTTGGTCGACGCATCCATCGACCGGTAATTGAGGATGCCGGTGAGCAGGACCGACACGGCCGCGCAGATCGTCCAGTCGACCCGGTGACCAACCGCGATGGAAACCTGCTCATCGAAGTAACCGCAGGCCGCCGCGAGACCGAACGCGAAGGCACCGTAAGAAATGATTGCGGAATACGCGGTGCCGACCCCGAGCGGCTTGCCCAGGCCTTCGGCGACATAGGTATAGAACGCGCCGGTACTGACAACGCGCCGGCCGATGAAGGCGTAGCCCGTCGTGAAGGCGACCAGGATCAAGCCTGCGACCAGGAACGCGACGGGCACGTTGGCCCCGGTGCCGCGCGAGATCGCGATCGGGAGATTGCCGATCATCGACGCGAGCGGCGCGGCTGCCGCGAGCACCATGAAGACGATGAACTGAGTAGAGAGCTTATGCGCAGGCTGCGATGGTGCGTTGGTCGAACGGTTCACGATGACTCCAGGGGGCGGGGACGGTAGGCACGCGTCCACTGCTCGAAAGCGAAGCCGGTCATTTTACGGCAATGTGGCTCGGGCGACGATTTATGACATCGATGTGCGCGATCGCGTACTCAAGCGCTGACTGAGTACAGAAACGGCGCGCGGCCGGAATCCTTCGGCCGCCCGTGCCAAACGGGTTACTTAGATCGAATGGATGATTGTCACGCAAGCCTTGCGCATTCGATAGTCGTTTGCGATGCCAGGACAATGCCATGACGATGACAATCAGCAAGGCGAATATCCAGTCCCTCGCGCCGAGCGCGCGATCGAGCTATCGCACGGGTTTCGATCAGTCCGGACCCGTGCTGGCCGCTTTTGGCATCTCCGATAACGCGCTTCGCATGGCGCATTTCATGGCGCAGGTTCTCCATGAATCCGGTGGATTGACGGCGCAGTTCGAAAACCTCAACTACAGCGCGCAGCGGCTCCCCGTGGTGTGGCCGACGCGATTCAAGCCGGGCGGACCGCTGGACCCCGCGCAGTACGCTCACAATCCGGAAAAGCTGGCCGATGCGGTTTATGGCGGACGCACGGGCAACACGGCTCCCGGTGACGGTTACCTGTATCGAGGTCGTGGCCTCATTCAGATCACCGGGAAGAGCGAGTACAGCGCGATAACGGAAATTCTTCGTAAGAAGTTTCCGACGACTGCACCGGATCTCCTGACGACGCCGGACGCCGCTATCAGCGAGGATTGGGGTGTCGCTGTAGCGGCTTCCGTCTGGGAGCAAAAAGGGTGCAACCCCCTGGCTGACCAGGATGCGATCAAGACGATTACTTTCCGTATCAATGGTGGTTACGCCGGCCTCGCTCTTCGCGAGGAGTGGCTACTGAAGACGAAAGCCATCTGGCATTGATAACGCGCCTGGCCCTTACCGGGACGAGCCAGCCGCTGCCTGTTCGATCAGCCTGGCGACCTCGGCTGGATGCGACAGGAATGCGACGTGGCTGGAGTTCACCTCGACAACCGTGCTTCCCGCGCGCTTCGACATGAATCGCTCGAGATCCGGGTTGACGGTGCGGTCCGATGTAGCGACGAGGGCCCAGCTCGGCTTCGTCTTCCATGCCGCTGTCGTGACGCGATCGGTGAACGCATGGACAGAGGGCATCACTTGCGACTCCGCCATGAAGTTCGTGACGGTGACAGGAACGTCCGCGGCAAAGTCGGCGCGTAACTGCGACGGTTCGATGTAAAGGAAGTCGTCCGCTGTCTTCTTGATGGCCTTGGTGGCACCCGGATTCTTTTCCGTCAGCGTTGCCAGGCTTTCGCCTGCGTCGGGTTGATAAGCGGCGATGTAGACCAGGCCAGCCACCTGCGGATCGTTACCCGCTTCCGTGATCACGGCGCCGCCGTAACTATGTCCTACCAGGATGCTGGGACCGTTCTGCATGTGCAGGACGCTGAGCGTGGCCTTGACGTCATCGGCGAGGGAGGTTTCCGGCTGCTGGACGACCGATACGTGGTAGCCGTGCCGGGTAAGGATGTCCGACACGGGTTTCCAACCCGATCCGTCAGCGAAGAAGCCGTGGACCAGGACGACATTCTTCACTGGCGGGGTCGGCGCCGCCGTGGCGCTGAAGGCGGCGAGGGTGAGAGCGAGCGTGGCGGCCATGCGGGTCTTGTGGAATGCGATGTTCATGGGATGCTCCGGATAACGTTGAGTACTCAGGCGGAAAGCCGCTTCACGAGAATGGCCGCTGCTTCAGACGATGAAGCCGGGTTCTGACCGGTGATCAATAAGCCATCGGTGACGACGTATGAACCCCAGTCCGGACCCTTCGAGTAGAGGCCGCCCTTTGCCTTCAGTTCGTCCTCGACCAGGAACGGGACGATCTTCGTGAGGCCCACGCCTTCTTCTTCACTGTTGGTGAATCCGGTGACCTGCTTACCTTCGACCAGTGGCCTGCCATTGGATGCCTTGACGTGGCGAAGGACGCCCGGCGCATGACAGACCAGCGCGACGGGCTTGCCTGCTTCGATGAAGGATTCGATCAGTGCGATGGAGTGCTTGTCTTCCGCCAGATCCCACATCGGACCGTGGCCGCCGGGATAGAACACGGTGTCGAAGTCCGCCTGCGAGACGCTATCGAGGCGAACGGTATGCGCCAGTTGTGCATTGGCCGCTGCGTCGGCTTCGAAGCGACGCGTGGTGTCGGTCTGGAAGGACGGCTCGTTGCTCTTCGGATCCAGTGGCGGCTGGCCACCCTTCGGCGAAGCCAGGACGATGTCGGCACCGGCATCCTTGAAGGTGTAGTAGGGCGCGGCAAGCTCTTCGAGCCAGAAACCCGTCTTGCGGCCCGTGTCGCCGAGTTCGTCGTGGGAGGTCAGAACGATGAGGACTTTCATGATGTTTTCCTTCGTGGGTAAGGTCTAAGTAGACCGGTCGTCTAGTGATCGGCTGTTTAAAAAAGCACTCCGCAACGAAGTGCTCGCTCGAGACTCTGCTCAGGCGGAGAAATGCAGGATCTGTCGCGTGGTGCGCATTGCTTCGTGGAACGGTTGGGTGTTGCGGACGATCTTCACCATGACGCTCGCACCGAGCCATAACTGGTAAAGGCTTTGCGCTACGCCAGGTGCTGGCTGCGCGATCGACAACGATCCGTCGGTCACGCCGGCCTCGATGGCTCGCGACATGTGTTCGACGATCGCCGAGGTACCGCGATTCATCGACGCACGCATCGGTTCGGACAGGTCCGCGACCTCCGCGCCCAGCTTCACCGCCAGGCATTTGCCCTGGCAGTTCTCGAAAGACTGGTTGTCTTCCCAGGCCTGGAAGTAGTTCTCCAGGCGTTGCGCCGCCGAGCCGCCAGCCCGCCGCAGGATACGGTCCATGTCGGCAAGGTAGTCCTCGAAGTAGGCCTCGAGCATGGCCTCGCCAAAGGCTTCTTTGGAAGCGAAGTAATGATAGAACGAGCCTTTCGGTACGCCTGCAGCGGTGAGGATCTCATTGAGTCCGACGGCGGAGAAACCCTTGCCTCCCATGATCCGCTGTCCTGTTGCCAGGATCTTTTCGCGGACGTCCGGGGATTCAGTGGTGGCAGTGGCTGGGCTCATGGGACAGGACTATAGCGACGATTAGACCGGTCGTCTACAATTTTTTTCAGGAACCTATCGTTCGGTGGAAGGCCGCGCCGGACGGGGGCTGGTGCACCCTGCAGGTCCTCATGTAGCATATGTTATAACATAACAATAATGAGGCTCCGAGGGATGAATTCGATGGCAACCAGCGGCTCGCACCGGGTCAGCCCTCTGCCGGTCACCGTACTTTCCGGCTTTCTCGGCGCGGGAAAGACGACCTTGCTGAACCACGTACTCCGCAATCGCGAGGGCCGTCGGGTCGCGGTCATCGTCAACGACATGAGTGAGATCAACATCGACGGCGCGCTCATTCGGGACGGCGGTGCGGAGCTGAGCCGCACCGACGAAAAACTCGTCGAGTTTTCCAACGGCTGCATCTGTTGCACGCTTCGCGACGACCTGATGCAGGAGGTGAAACGTCTCGCCGCCGAAGCGCGCTTCGACTACCTGCTGATCGAATCGACCGGTATCTCCGAGCCGCTGCCTGTTGCCGCGACGTTTCATGTTCGCGATGACGATGGTTTCTCGCTTTCGGATGTCGCGCGGCTCGACACCATGGTCACCGTGGTCGACGGGCGGAGCTTCCTTGCTGATTTCAGTTCGGACGCGGGCGATGAAAAGCCATTGGTGACACTGCTGACGGAGCAGATCGAGTTCGCGGACGTGATCATCGTCAACAAGTGCGACCAGCTTAATCAAGGTCAGCGTCATGAAGTCCGGCGGGTGCTTCGCGCATTGAATCGCGATGCGCAGCTGATCGATACGGCGCACGGTGAAGTCGATCTGGCCGAGGTTCTGAATACGGGACGATTCAACTACGAGCGTGCGCAGCAGGCGCCTGGCTGGGTGCAGGAACTGATGGGCCAGCACACGCCGGAGACCGAGGCTTACGGCATCACCAGCTTTGTCTATCGGCAGACCCGTCCTTTGCATCCGGCGCGTTTCATGGCGCTCCTCAACAACGGCATTCCCGGTGTGCTTCGTGCGAAGGGATATTTCTGGCTCGCCAGCCGCATGGACTGGGTGGGCAGCCTGGCGGTTGCCGGCGGTGCCACCGAGACGCAGGGCGCCGGGCACTGGTGGGCGAGCCGTGGGCGTGTGCGTGCGGGATTGAAGCGGCCGTTCAGTCTGAAGGATCTCGGCGCACCCGCACCGGAGGCATCCGAACTGCCGAGCCCCGAGCAGCGGCGCGCGCTGCTGGATATCTGGCATCCCAGGTTTGGCGATCGCCGCCAGGAGCTGGTGCTCATTGGTGTCGACCTGCCCGAAGCGGACATCCGGCGTGCCCTCGACGACTGCTTGTTGCGCGATACGGAATTCGCGCGTGGCCCGGTATCGTGGGAACAGATTCCAGACCCGTTCGCGGTCTGGTCGTGACCACGCACAATCCCGCGCCGCCCTCAGCCAACCCTTCCGAATGGGTGCCCCTGGCACTCGGGGCGGTGTTGATGGTCGCCGCTATTTCATGCCTCTTCTCCGCCAGCGTGCCGATCCATGTGCTTGGTCTCACGCTCGTGCTGGCGGCCACGGGTGCCTTCAGCGAGGGCGTGACGGCACAGGTACGGAACCGCCCGGCTGAGTGGGTCGGGCCGTTTCGGGCGACGGCTCATCGCCGGCTGCCTCGCCATCCGATGCTTCAACGGGTTGTGTTGTTCGTGCGCGCGATGCGACACCGTTTCGACACCAGCGACTGGTGGGGCGACTGGTTGCCTGGACTCATCGCTGTCGTGGGTGGCGGCCTCTGTTTGTACCTTGGCGTAGCCCTGGTCAGGGCCGTTGCCCAGTCGACGGGCGTGCCCGATGGTTACTCGGCGGCCGTTCTCCTTGTCGCCGCGATTCCAATCCTGGTCGGGCAACGCGTACTGGTTGCGCCTCTCGAATCGGTGTTGCGAATCCCGCTGGTATCGACGCTGATCCTGGGTGGGGCGACGCTCTTCGCGTCGCTCGGGTATGTCTGGGCCGCATGGTTGGCTCTGGTGCCGCTTGGCCTGGTGTTCCTGGCGGCCAGCGAGGCCGTGCTTCGTGCGTGCGCACTCCTGTTTCTCCCTTCACAACCCTATGCCGAGCGCACCTCACCCGCGCTGACCGTGACGGCAAGCCAGGTTCGACTGGCATGGCCGAAGGTTGAGCTTGCTGGCGAGTGGCTGCGCCAGTCCTATGGCGTCGATGTCTCGCAGAGCTGGGTACTTGCGTATGCGGCTCGCGCGCTGGTGCCAGTTGCGGCGAGTCTGCTCGCCTTCGCGTGGCTATCCACCAGCGTCACCGTGCTGGGTATCGACGAGCGCGCTGTCGTTGAGCGCATGGGGCATCCTGTCGGGCTGATCGGGCCGGGCATCCACGTGCACCTGCCATGGCCGTTCTCGCGCGCGCGACGCGTGGAACTCGGCGTGGTGCACCAGATGCCGATTGTCTTTTCCGCGAAGCCGGGCGGTCGCTTGCTGGCCGAACTGGCGAGCGCGGGGCGGGCGGACGTCGACGCCGGCATGGATGCCGAAGCGATCCCTGCACCACCGGCCGATCGCCTGTGGGACGCGAGTCATCCCGGCGAGGCGAGCTATCTGATCGCCAGCAGTGCGGGAGGACGGGAGGGATTCCAGATCGTCAACGTCGACCTTCGCGTGATGTTTCGCGTGCCCGACGATCACGACGAAGTCATCGCCGCGGTCTATGGCACGTCGGATGCGACGGGCCTGATACGTGTGTCGGCCGGCCGCTTACTGGTATCGCACTTTGCGACGTCCACGCTCGACCAGTTGCTGGGCGAGAACCGCAGCGTGTTCGTCGAACGCTTCCGGCATGACCTGCAGACGGAGGTGTCCGCGTTCCATGCAGGCATCGACATCGTGGGCGTGGTGGTGGAAGCCATCCATCCGCCACCGGCCGCCGCCATGGCCTACCACAATGTTCAGGCGGCCGAGATTCGCGCGGATGCCACGCGCTTCGCCAGTCGTGCGCGTGCCTTTGCGCAGCACGGGTCGGCCGCCCAGGAGGCCGGACGTGTCGTCGATGTGGCCCGGGCCGATGCAGTGGAACAGCTGTCCGTCGCGCAGGCGACACGAACCACGTTCGAAGCCGACACACGAAGCCTTGCGGCAGGCCCGGATGTTTTCGTGTTCGAGAGCTGGATGTCGCATCTTCGCCGGGATCTCGGCAAGGCTCACCTCACCATTGTCGATCACCGTATCGACGGGACGCAGACCACGCTCGATCTGCGACCTTTTGCCGGGTCAACCGGGGGAACACTTTGAACATGCACGTTGGACGGTGGATCGTGGCCGCGCTTATCGTCGCGCTCGCGGCGGCAGCGGCTTCTTTCGTGGTCGTGAGCCCGGGGCAGGGTGTCGTGATCACCCGGTTGGGCAAGCCGGTGCGCGTGCTCGTGACGCCAGGTGCCACCGTGAAGTGGCCCGCACCGATCGAGGCAACGACGGATATCGACCTGCGCCTGCGAACCACATCGAGTGGCCTGCAGGATGTGGGCACGCGTGATGGCTTGCGCGTGCTCGTCCAGGCTTATGTTGTATGGCATGTGCCGCATGATCCTGCAGCCGTCGAACTGTACCTGCGCGCGGTGCAGAACCAGCCGGATGTCGCGGCCTCGCAGCTCCGCAGCCTGATGGCCTCATCGCTTGAGATCACTGCGAGCAGTTTCGATCTGGCGCAGCTGGTCAATACGGATCCGGGCAAGGTACGGCTGGCGGCGTTCGAAGAGCGCCTGAAGACGCTGGTCGGCGAGCAGGCGCGTAGCGTGTATGGCATCGACGTGGGGCAGGCGGGCATCGAGCGTCTGACGTTGTCGACCGAAGCCTTGCAGGCGACCATCGAGCGGATGAAGGCGGAACGCGATACCGCTTCGGCGCAGCGCTCGGCGGAAGGTCAACGCGAAGCCGCGCAGGTCGTCTCCGAGGCGGAGCGCGATGCGCGTATCACGGTGGCCAGTGCAAAGGCCGAAGCCGCGTCCATTCAGGCAGATGCACAGGTCAAATCGGCGGCGGTGTACCAACAGGCATACACGTCCGATCCGGCGCTCTATACGCTACTGCGCTCGTTCGATACGCTGGATGCTGCGGTAGGCCCGAGCACGCGACTGGTGCTTCGCACGGATGCGGCGCCGTTCCGTCTCCTGGTCGATGGCCCGGTGTTGCATCCGGCCACGCCTGCGAAATCCAGGCCATGAATGCCGAGGCGACGCCGTCGGTCCTGGGCGATACGCTGAAGTGGGCTTTTCGCTTGCTGTTCGGTCTGGTCGGGCTGCTCGCCCTGGCCTGGGTGGTCACGGGCATCTCGCGTGTGGCACCGGAGAACCAGGCCGTCGTGACCCGCTTTGGCCAGGTCGTCGCCGAGCGCGGACCGGGGTTACTGGTGAGGTGGCCGGCACCGATCGAGCGCATCACGCTCTTGCCGTCGCCGGGTCGCCAGGTGCAGTTCTCGCCGGAGTCGCTGGAGATCGGCGGCACCTTGCCACCACCCGGCGACGAGGTGACGACGGGCTACCTCATCAACGACGAGGCGCGCGAGAACACCTGGTTCTTCCTCACGGGCGACGGCGGCATCGTCCATCTGCGCGTCACGGTGTTCTACCAGATCACCGATCCAACGGCCTACGTCGTGTCCGCCGATCATGTCGAAGCCGCGCTTCGCCGTGCCGTGGTCGCGTCGGCCGTGCGCGTGTGTGCGAGCCGCGACCTGGACTCCATCCTTGTCGCCCGGCCCGAGCGCGCCAATGACATCGCGTACGCACAGAACCGCGAACGTTTTCGCACCGACCTCGTCGCGCTGATCAACCGGCGTCTCGACGCCATGGGGCGCGATGGCGATGGCCTCGGCGTACGCGTCGCACGAACGGATATCGTCGCCAGCATTCCCGCGGGTGCGAAAGCGTCGTTCGACAATGTGCTGGAGGTGTCCCAGCAAGTGGAGCGCTCGCTGGCGCAGGCGCGCACGACGGCCGAGTTGCGTCGGCAGACCGCCGAACAAACCCGCCAGCAAACGCTCGACGAAGCTCACGCCACGGCGCAGGAAGCGGTCAGTAGCGCGGAAGGCAGTTCAGCCCTGGTGCTCGCGCTTGGCAAGGACACCACCATGAGCCATTCGACCGTGCTCGACCAGGTGTACCGCGAGCGCGTGAAGTCGCTCTTCGATGTGGCGGAGCGCGTGGACACGGTGCCGGGTGGACAACGCGGCCCGGTCATCGTGCCAGGAGTAGGTCAATGAGACAGCTGCTGACGCGACGCGAACGCAGGGGATGGCGCGTACGTATCCTCCTGGTGCTGAGTGCGCTTGGCCTTCTGGTCCTCGCATGGCTGACCGGACTCGCGGCCGACGACAGTCGGCCGGAGCATCAACTGCTCACGGCGCTGGCGGCGTTGCTCATGGGCGGTCCGGTCATGCTGGCGGCCGTTCGAAGCCTGAGACAGCCGGACCTGCATGGCGTGGTCGATCAACTCGTCGCTCTCGCCGTTATCGCCTGCTGGGTCTCGGCGGACTTCGTGACAGCCACGCTGCTGCCGGTTGTCATGATGGTGGGTCGTGTACTCGAAGACCGCTCGCTGTTGGGTTCGCGTGACGCCGTCGAGGCGTTGTCCCATCTCACGACCGCCGTCGCACGTCGTGTCACCGTGGAGGGCGACGTCGTGTCGATCGACGCGACCGATCTCGTGGCCGGTGATGTGGTCGAGGTTCGCGCGGGTGACAAGGTGCCGGCGGATGGCGTCGTTGTCGAAGGCATGGCCAGTCTCGACACCGCCTCGTTGACGGGCGAGTCGCTGCCGATGGAAGCCACGGTAGGCCAAACGGTGCTGGGCAGCTCGGTAAGCATCAACGGCGTGCTCCGCGTGCGTGTGACGCGGGTTGGCAGTGATAGCGCACTAGGCCGCGTCGTCGCCCTGATGCAGGAAGCCGAGCGCAGCAAGCCGGCGATCACGCGTCTTCTCGAGCGTTACGCCGGTAAGTACCTGCTGCTGGTCATCCTCCTGACCGCCGTGGTCTGGTTCACGACGCTCAATCCGTCGACGGTTCTTGCGCTCCTCGTGGCGGCCTGTCCGTCGGCGATGGTGTTGGCTGCGCCGTCGACGGCACTGGCTGCCGTCAGCGTAGCGGCGCGTCACGGCATCCTCCTGAAGAGCAGCATCTTCCTGGAACGTCTCGCCAGCGCCGATGCCCTGGTGCTCGACAAGACCGGTACCGTTACGACCGGCCAGCTTCGCGTCGTCGCGGTAGCACCCGAACCGGATGTCGAAACGAGCTACATCGAAGCCCTGGCCCGGGCACTGGGACGCGTCAGTAGTCATCCGGTGGGCAGGGCACTGGCCCGGCTCGCCGGCGACGATGCGCTCGTACTCGAAGATGTGCTTGAGGAAGCGGGATTCGGCATGGCGGGCACGGGTTCAAAAGGGCGTGTGCTTCTCGGTCGCGAAGCGTTGTTCACCGCGCATGATGTCGCATGCAGTCCGGCCCCCTCGCACGCGGGTCCGGTGGCTGGCGTCTCGGAAGGAGCGCGCTTCCTCGGTTGGATTCTGCTGGCTGACGATATTCGTCCCGGCGTGGCCGACACGCTCACCGCGCTGCGCGGACTGGGTCTGGATACGCAAGCGCTCCTCACCGGCGATCGCTCGCTGGAAGCCCACCGCGTTGCCGCCCTCGTCGGTATCGACGAGGTGGAAGCCGGCGCGTTGCCGCACGACAAGATGGCCTTCGTGCAACGCATGGTCGACGGTGGTCTCCGCCCCATCGTGGTTGGTGACGGCATCAACGACGCGCTCGCCTTGAGAGCTGGCGCCGTGGGCATCGCCATGGGCGGGCAGGGCAGCGACATCGCCATGGCGTCGGCCGACGTGGTGCTGACGGGACACGACTTCGGCCGTCTGGCCACCTGCGTTCGCCTTAGTCGTCAGGCCCGACGTACCCTTCAGGTCAACCTTGCCTTGAGCGCGGTGTGGACAGTGGTGCTGATGTCGCTGGCACTGGCCGGCGGTGGGCACGGCAGCGGTGCACTCACGGCAGCCGTGCTGCAGAACTGCGCGGCCTTCGCGGTGCTGGCGAATTCGGGACGGTTGCTTAAGTTCAGTGAGCGAACGGCCCAAATGGAAAAGCCCGCAGAGGGGACTGCGGGCTTAGGGGTATCCATCAATGGACATCCGTCAATGCAAGGGCAGCAGGGGAACCGCCGGTAATGCTTGGGAGCAGGCGCCTCACGGCTGCCATGGGTATTAATATACTCGGTGGTACATGAATGGATCTTAAGTTTTCTTAGCGTGAGCCGCGCATGGACGAGGGGATTGATCTAGCGTATATTCGGATTAAATCCATATCTTGTATCCCAAGGCGGTCGTCATGATTGCTAAAACACATGTTTTCGGGACAAGGATTGCCGACGTTGTCGAAGGTTCGGCTGCTGCGCTTGTAAAGGCGATTGAGTCAGCACACGACGAATCAGCGGAATTCTTGCTTCTGCGACTGCGCAGCCACGGTGCCCTGGCCGTGTTGAAGCGCGCCATTGCGATCCTCGATCGAAATGCGGGGGTCGAAGAAGCGCGGGTCCAAGAGCTGATGTTGCAGGCCATCACGCCTCCGCCACCGCCGGCCAATGCCCTTCGGCTCATGGAGATGGCGCAGGACGCTCGTCGGGCCGCGGTCGATAGTACGGAATGGCTTAAAGCCACAGATATCGCCGCAAGATCCGACCGAGCTGTGCGCAATCCGAGCACAGTTCCGAATCGATGGAAAACGCGCGGCCGCATTTTTGCCATCAATCTCAATGGCGCGGACTTGTTTCCGTGGTACGGGCTCCAGCTGGTGAAGGAAGATGACAAGTGGGTGCTTGAGCCGAAACCGGCGCTCGAGAAGGTATTGAAGGTGTTGAAAGTTGAACTGTCCGGCTGGGAAATAGCCGAATGGTTCGCGTCGCACAACGGCTATCTGAGTGGCGAGCGCCCCATCGATGTGCTCGACACCGACCTCGAAGCCGTCGTTCGTGCCGCCGAGGCGGAAGTCGCGGGTGTGACTCATGGCTGATAGAGCCGCATCTGCTGAACCCGCGTGGCAGATCGACAGCCTCAACAAAATCACCATCACGGCCGGACACTCGCTTGAACGGGTGCACCCAAACGCTTATGGCCCCGCTCAGTTCAACGACACCGGTGCGGGCGACGCACGATTCTCGCCCATTCGCAACGGCAACGGTGACATTATCCCGACCGCATACGCTGCGGACACGTACGAGGGCGCGTTGATGGAAACGGCCTTTCATGACGTGCCGAACGGGCCACCGCCCAAGATCGTCCGAAAGAAGAAGCTGGAGACACTCGTACGCTCCACTCTCCGGACAACCGCTCCGCTCGTGCTTGCCGACTTATCCTCGGTAGGGCTGAAGACAACGAACGCGACCAAGGGGGAGCTGATCGAATCCACAGGGGCAGACTATCCGCGTACGCGTTCGTTCGCGGAGGCGGTTCATGCAGAACACCGGGCGATTCAAGGGCTGAGATGGGTATCGAAGCAGCACGACCAGGAGTTCGCCTACCTGCTTTTCGGAGATCGCATTGATGACTCGGCATTGACTGTGGTCCAGCCAGCGCGATCCATCCTGAAGAACAACGAGGAGGATCGGCTTCTGAATCTCGCGACGACGATCGGCGTGGACATCGGAAACTAAGCTTCGCCCGGCGCGATGGTGATCGACTCGCCCGACTGAAGCGTGATGGCCTTACTCCAGCCCCCCCACTTCAGTCGCGTCTTTTCGCCACCGACGCTTCGCACCGTGACCGAGGTGACCTGGCCCTGGCCCCACGCCAGGTCCACGCAAAACCCGCCGCGTGCACCAATGCCCGTCACCTTGCCCGACGCAGCCCAGGCTTTCGGCAGCGCCGGCAAAAGCTCGATCAATCCCGGCCGCGACGACATCAGCATCTCCAGCATGGCGGTGGGCGTGCCGAAGTTGGCATCGATCTGGAAGGCATCGGTATCGCCGTCCAGGTTGTACATATCGAAGAAGTTCTGGGCAGTACCGTTGCTGTGGTTTTTCGAAGGCAGCAGGTTGTTGAGAACCAGCCCGTAGGCTTTCTCGGCGTCGCGCAGGCGCGCCCAGCACATCGCACGCCAGGCACAGGCCCAGCCATAGTTGTTGGTGCCTCGTGCCTCGAGCAGTTTCTTCACACCTTCGATCAATGCGGGCGGGCTGTCGTCGGTCCGAAGGCGATCGCCGGGAAAGAAGCCGACCAGTGGCGACAGATGGCGATGGGTCGTTTCACCGAGGTTGTCTGGCGTCATCCATTCTTCCAGCCACCCGGTCTTGCTGCTGACCCGGGGCAGGTAGAGCCGCGCCTGCAGCTTCGCGATCGACGCGGCATAGTCGGTGTCCTTGTTCAGCAGCGAGGTCGCCTGGCGATAGTTCTCGAACAGGTCCCACACCCACTCCTGAGAATACGTGTTGCCCCTGGCATCGGTGGGGCCGTGCTCGGGTGACCAGTCGGCGTCGTCGATCAATACCTCACGGGTATCGCCCGTCGCTGGGTCGGTGACACTCGTGGTGATCAGGCGAGCTTCCCAGAACTCACAGGCGCCTTTGAGCAGCTGGTAGATGCGCGCGAGATAAGCGCGGTCCGGGTTGTACTGGTAGTGCTGCCACAAGTTGTTGCACAACCAGGCGTTTCCCGCCGGATGCCACCGCCAACCGCCACCGCCATAGATATTGGTGGAGATACCCACGGTCCAGCCGGCGATCTTGCCCGAGCTGTTGCGGTAGCCGTTGCGTGGGTCGTTGAAGTGCTGCCGGGTAACGGCCGTCCAGGCATCCAGTTGGCTGAGGCAATAGCGAGTGAAGGGCTCGAAGCACGAGGCCAGGCCGGCGCGATCGGGCAGCCAGTAGTTCATCTGGATGTTGATGTCGTTGTGATAGTCGGCCATCCAGGGCGACGTGTTGCTGTCCAGCCACACGCCCTGCAGGCCGGTCGGCAAACTGTCGCGGGAGCCGGCAATCGTCAGGTAACGGCCGAACTGCAGATACGACGCCTCCAGTTCCGGGTCGGCTGGCGCGCCCGCGGCTGCCCTGGCCTGGAGACGGGTCCATGTGTCCATCCCGCGCTGGGCTTTCGTCGACGCGCCGAGGTCGACCTGCATCGTATCGAACAGGGAGCGGTAGTCGGCTACATGCGTATGTAGCAGGACGGCCGGCGTCTGCTTCGCGGCGGCCGTCGTCTTCTGTATGGCGAGCTTCAACGGATCCAGGGAAGCATCCATGTAGCCTTTGGCGATGTCCGGCGTGTAATTGGTGCCACCGCAGAAAAGGATCGTCAGCTCGCTGCAGTCCGCGAAGTGAAGTCCCTTCGCGTCTTCCCTGATCGTCCAGGACGCCGCTACGCCCGCGATGTGCGCGGCATACCGGAGACCGTTCTCCAGGCTGCCTTCGAAATGGCTGCCCGTCCGAGCGGTTTCGGCGTGCATGCCTTGTAGCGCGACTGAACCGTTATAGACACCGCCGCCTGTCTGTGAAAGGTGGATGGCGATCACGTCATCAGGATGGCTCGCGAAGGCCTCGCACATGTATCCGACGCCATCCTTCCGATACGAGACGCGGATGTATCCCTGACCCATATCCAGTTCACGGCGGTAGTCGGTGATGTTCGCTGCCTCGTGGCCTTCCACCGACAGATAAAGCTTCGCCAGCATCACCAGGCTGCCGAAGTGTTCGGTGGTGTAATCGAACTGACCATCATTTCCGAGAACAACGTCACGCTTTCCCAGCCACATCGAGGCGTCGGTGAGATAGAGGACGCTCGATGCGGGGTCGCCGCCGACCAGCGCACCCAGCCGTCCGTTGCCGATCGGCAAGCCTTCGCGAAGCAGGTTCGACTCGGGTGCGGCTGTCGCGTACCAAAGATTATGCCGTGCTGCCGCAGACAGGCCCCCGACGGGGCGTTCTACGGGCGTGCTTTCGGCGAACCGGGGCAGGGAAAGCCAGGGCAAAACAGCCGCCATCGCACCCGTCATTTTCAGGAATCGGCGCCTGTCCATGGGATCCATCGATATGTTCCTGTGGCCCTGGTAAATGTATTTGTAGGACAAATAAATCTAGATGGCGGAAGCGACCTTGTCATGCTGCGCCGCAGCTTGTTGCCGTGACAAAGAACGGACATATTATTAAATACTACAAATAGACGGTGTTCAGCTAACCGCTCTGTCAGGGGAAGGGGTGACGGGGTAATCGAAGCTTTCTGGCGCCGTCGTGGGTGACGGTTCCAATGAGCATCGGGCGGCAAGCTGTTTGCTCATTGGTCGGTATCCACAGAGTGGGGGAGGGTAGCTATGCAGCTAACGAAGTTGGCGGTCGCCGTTCGGCGGTCGATTGTGGCAACGGGTGTCGCCTGGATGGTGGGTTACGGGGCTCCAGGGTACGCGCAGACGGCACCGGCCGACGCGCCTTCGCCTGCACCGTCCGGTACGGCTGCCAAGCCAGCCAAGGACAAGACCGACGACAAGAAGGTCACTGAGCTCGGCGCGGTGGCTGTTACCGGCCAGCTCGCGGCGCTTCAGAAGGCGCAGGCGATCAAGCAGGAGTCGGTCAACGTCGTCGATTCCATCTCCGCCGAAGAGGCGGGCAAGTTCCCCGATCCGAACGTGGCCGACGCTCTCCAGCGTGTACCGGGCGTCTCGGTTAACCGCAGCGGTGGTGAGTCCAGCCAGATTGCCGTGCGTGGCTTCGGTCCCGAGTTCGTCGCCGTCACGATCAACGGCAGGCCGATGGCCACGGCCTCCGGCTCGCGCGCTTTCAACTTCGATGTCCTTCCTTCCGAGATCATCAGCGTTGCCCAGGTCAACAAGACCTCGTCGGCGGATATCTCCGAAGTCGATATCGGTGGCGTGGTCGACATCCAGACCGCGCGGCCGCTGGACTTCAGCGGCTACCACGGCGCGTGGAGCGGTGCGGCCATCAACAGCAACCTGACCGGTGACTGGGAAGGGAAGACCACCCCCAAGGCCTCGGGGCTGTTTGGCTGGACGAACAAAGACCACACCTTTGGCTGGATGGCTTCGGCCACGTACTACAAGCGGAAGGACACCCAACTCAACACGCAGGCCAGTTCCTGGTACGCCAACCAGGACATCTACACGACGCCCGGCGCGGCCAACCCGACCTATACGAACGTGGCGTTGCCGGAGACCCTGGCAAGCAACGTGCTCGACGAGACGCGTACCCGCAAGGGCTTCAGCGGCGCGATGGACTGGAAGCCGATCGATAACCTCACGGTCCAGTTCGACACTTTGTACTCGAGCTACAAGGTCGATCCGATCGAGCATGAGTTCGGTCAGTACGGCAACACCTCCGACATCCAGTCGATGACTACCGATACGAACGGCACCGCGCTTAGTTACATTCGTAACAGTTCGGGTCCGAACGTCATGGCGAACGACTATGTCGCGTCGTATGCGCCCAGCTACGAGAAGAGCTACCAGAACGGCCTGAACCTGGGCTTCGACATCGACGAGTCGACCAAGCTCAGCCTGGACGTGTCCAGCTCCAAGGCATGGAACAAGCAAAGTGCCGACGGCTACTTCCTCGTGGTCGGCGCCAAGAACTTCGGCACGAACCCGACCTGGACCAACAATGGCAGCAGCGAGCCGCCGACGGTCTCGAACATCCTCTCGACCACGAACATGGACAACCTCGCGGCGCATTGCTGCAACGCGGGCTCCGGCAACAATGTCACCAACAAGGTCGACAACTACCAGTTCAAACTGGATAAGGCGTTCAACGACGGCGTGCTGACCCGGCTCGAGGCCGGTGTCCAGTACACCAACGAATGGGTGAAGTCGGTGAGCTTCGGCACCCCGAACGGCATTCTTTGCAACGCGTATTGCGGTTACACGATTCCGGTTCCGCCGGACGCGATCGGCGCGTACGTTTTCAATGCGCCGTCGAAGATCCATGGTGTGTCGTCTCCCGGCCAGCCGTCGCAGTGGATTCAGTACGATCCGCGCGCCTACCTGTCCTGGCTGGCCTCGCCGGCCGCGTACAACCAGCTTCCGGCGGACAAGCGCGATGCCTTGCTTGCCGGTCTGGCGGCTAACGGTGGCACGCTGGACGCCATCCCGAACCCGGGCAGCTACAACGACGTGGGCGAGAAGGAGAAGTCCTTCTTCACCAAGGCGGTGTTCGGAGGGGACCTGTGGAACATGCCCTGGGCGGTCGACGTCGGCGTGCGCTACCTCAACATCGTCTCGACCTCCACGGCGGTCAATCAGCCGCCCGTTGCGTATTACGTCGATCCGAACGACACCAGCAATGGCCAGGTGACCTACGGTCCGCTGGCGCCCCAGTCGGCCAAGGGCGGCTACCACAAGTGGTTGCCGTCGTTGAACGTCAAGTGGAACCTGCTCGACAACCTGATCTACCGCTTCTCGGCGTCCAAGACCCTGACCCCGCCCGAACTCAGCAACCTGTACTACAACAAGAGCTTCGGCACGCGCCCGAACTCGCTGACCATCTCGCAGGGCAATCCGGACCTCCAGCCGTACACGTCGCGTAACTACGACATGGGCCTGGAGTGGTACATCGACGATGCCAGCTACATCGCTCTGGAAGGGTTCTACAAGAAGGTCAGCAACTTCAGTACGCTGGTGAGCACGCCGGTGCCGTTCCTTACCAACCAGAACACCGGGCAGCCGTTTATCTGGTCGCTCACCCAGCCGATCAACCTGAATTCGTCGAACATCTACGGCGAAGAAATCACCTTCAACTACCAGTTCACGCATCTGTTGCCCGAGCCCTTCAACGGCCTCGGTATGGCACTCAACTACACGCACGTGAAGAGCAGCACCGCGCTGAGTCCGGGCGTCATCGCGGCGTCGGGCAAGTTCGCCGTGCCCGGTATCGGTGACTCGGCTAACGCCAGCCTTTATTACGAGAAGGGTCCGGTGCAGGTCCGTGTGGCTTACAACTGGCGCGGTAAGTACCTGGAGAGCCTGGCGTATGGCTCGGGTGCCCAGCCGGCAACGCGCAGTGCCTATGGCCAGGTCGACCTGAGCGCGAGCTATGCGGTGAGCAAGCACCTCTCGGTGTTCGTCTCCGGCACCAACCTGACGCACGAGCACCTGTACGACTACTCCGTTTACAAGAACCGCTTCCTGTACGCCGAAGCGGACGGCACCGTCTATACGGTCGGCGTGCGCGGAACGTTCTGATGCTCCCTTTGCAGCGAGGTGTTTTAGTGAGTCGTTCCCGAAACGTCGTGACGTCCCTGTTGTTGGTCGGCGCTCTTTCGTGTGGTATCGCGACCGCGGCCCCCGCCGCGGTCGCGGGGGGGCAGCCGATGACCACCGACAAGGGCCACTTCGTGCTCGACGGCAAACCCTTCCGTATCGTTTCCGGTGAAATGCACTACGCACGGGTGCCGCGCGAATACTGGCGGGACCGGCTGAAGATGGCCAAGGCCATGGGCCTGAACACCATCACGACGTACGTGTTCTGGAACGCCCACGAGGCAACCCCGGGACACTACGACTTCAGCGGGCAGAACGACGTCGCGGAGTTCGTTCGTGAGGCGAAGGAGGAAGGCCTGTACGTGATTCTGCGTCCCGGCCCCTACGTCTGTTCCGAGTGGGAGTTCGGCGGGTTGCCCGCGTGGTTGTTGAAGGACCCTGACGTCAAGGTGCGCAGCACCGATCCGAAGTTCATGCAGCCAGCGCAGCGCTGGCTGCATCGACTGGGCGCGGAGCTGGCACCGTTGCAGCTGAGCCGCGGTGGCAACATCATCGCGGTGCAGGTAGAGAATGAGTACGGCAGCTTCGGTACGGACACGGCCTATATGGAGCAGATCCGTCAGGGCATCGTCGAGGGTGGCTTCAACGCGACGCTGTTGACCACGTCCGATAGCGCGGAGCAGCCGGGGTCGCTGCCCGGCGTGGTGCAGGTCATCAACTTCGGCGTGGGTCACGCCCCGCAGAAGTTCGAGAAGCTGCACACCTGGCAGCCCGGTGGCCCCTACATGGTCGGCGAGTACTGGATCGGCTGGTTCGACCACTGGGGCGCGCCGCACCATGTCGCCCCCGCGAAGCAGGTGGCCGACGAACTGTCGTGGATGCTGAAGCAGGGCTATTCGGTCAATTTCTACATGTTCCACGGCGGTACCTCGTTCGGCTGGATGAACGGTGCGAACTGGGACGACGACAGCTACCAGCCCGATGTCACCAGCTACGACTACGACAGCCCTCTCGACGAGAGTGGTCGTCCGACGCCGAAGTACCTCGCCGCGCGCGAGGTGATCGCCAGGGAGACGGGTGTTACGCCACCACCCGTACCGGCCACAGCGCCGACGCAGGCGATCGCGGGCATCCGGTTGAGTGAGTCGGCGTCCCTGTGGGATAGCTTGCCCGTCCCGGTCGCCTCGGCAGAGCCGAGAGCCATGGAGTCGTTAGACCAGGCTTATGGCGACATTCTTTATCGCAAGCGCATGGACGCCGATGCGTCCGGTGAGTTGCTCGTGGACTCACTGCACGACTACGCGCAGATCTACGTCAACGGCAAGCGGGTCGGCACGCTCGATCGCCGGATGGCGCAGGACCGCCTGAAGGTCGCGTTGCACAAAGGCGACACCCTGGACCTGCTGGTGCAGAACGACGGGCGAATCAACTTCGGCGAGAAGATGTTGAACGAGCGCAAGGGCATCCTTGGTGCCGTGAGCCTCGACGGCAAACCGTTGCACGACTGGCAGAACTACTCGCTGCCGTTCAACGGCAGTGCGTCGCTGCATTACACCGCCGCCGCCTGCAAGCATGCGCCTTGCTTCTATCGCGCCACGTTCGATGCACCGGTTTCCGGGAGCGCCGCCGCGGATACATTCCTCGACACGGCCGGACTGGGCAAGGGCTTCGTCTGGGTCAATGGCCATGCGCTGGGTCGCACCTGGAGTATCGGTCCGCAACGTACGCTCTACGTACCGGGCGTGTGGCTCAAGCCCCGGGGCAACCAGATCGTGGTGCTCGACCTGCTGGTGGAGGGTGCGCCTGTGCTGTCGACGCTCAAGCAACCCATCCTCGGTACGACGACGGTGGGCATCCCATGACGCTGCACCGCACTGCCCCTTCCTCCCGATTTCACTCCCATCCGACACGAGGCGTATCAATGAGAGATTCCATGGCAACCCTCCTGCGCGGCGCGGCGGTTGGCGCGTTCGTATGCGTCGCGGCGCTCGCCAACGCCCCGGTGAAAGCGGACGAGACGGCATCCGTCCTGCCTCAGATGGGTTTCAACAACTGGAACTCCACCCATTGCCGCGCCGAGTTCGACGAGGGGATGATCCGCGGCGTCGCTGACAAGTTCATCAGCCTCGGGCTGCGTGATGCCGGCTACCAGTATGTCAACGTGGACGACTGCTGGGCCAACTGGCAGCGTGACAAGGACGGCCATCTCCAGCCCAACCCGGAACGGTTCCCCAGCGGCATTGCAGCGCTCGCCGACTATATTCACCAGCGCGGCCTGAAGTTCGGCCTGTATTCCAGCGCGGGCACCTCCACGTGCGAGCCGCTGGAAAAGAATCGTGGATTCCCGGGTGGCCTGGGGCACGAGAAGGACGATGCGAAAACCTTCGCCTCATGGCACGTTGACTATCTCAAGTACGACAATTGCAACAACCAGAAGGTGGACGCGCACAAGCGCTACACCGACATGGCCAACGCCCTGCGCGGTAGTGGTCGGCAGATCTTCTTCAGCATGTGCGAATGGGGCGAGAACAAGCCGTGGCTGTGGGCGGGCAAAGACCCCGTTGAAGCGAGCTCCTGGCGCACCACCGGCGACATCAGCGACAACTATGCGTCGATGCTGAAGATCTTCAAGCAGAACGTGGTCCTCGATCAGTACGCTCATCTGGGCCACTGGAACGACCCGGACATGCTCGAAGTAGGCAACGGCGGCATGACGGACGTCGAGTACCGCAGCCACTTCAGCCTGTGGTCGATCATGGCCTCACCGCTGCTGATCGGCACCGACCTGCGCACCGTCAAGCCCGAGGCGCTGCAGATCCTGCTCAACAAGGACGTCATCGCGATCGATCAGGATCCGCTCGGCGTGCAGGGCAAGCAGGTGAGCGATGCTGGTGGCATCCACGTGATCGTCAAGCCGCTGAAGGATGGCGGTCGCGCGGTGGCGGTGTTCAATGAAGCCGACACCGCGAAGGACGTCAATGTCGCCGCAACCGAGATTGGCCTGAAGGCCGGGGGGAGCCACACGGTGCGTGATCTCTGGGCACACAGTGATGCGAAGGGCGACGGCTCGATCAAACTGAAGCTGGAGCCGCATGCGACCGTGATGTACCGGATCAGCCAGTAAGCCAGCGGCGTCGACCGGGCACGACGGCCCGGTCGACGTCAAATCGATGCGTAGTGCTTAAGCGTCTGGCGCTTCCAACGAGGCCCAGTTTCCCGCTTCGTCCTCACTCCGGAAGCGAACGGGCACGCGACGCCCCTGACGAATCGTTTCGGCGAGCGCCATGGCGAACCGCAACGCGTCCGCTCCCGTCGCGAAATGACCAACGGATTGACGGTCCTGAAACACCGCGTAGGGCTCAGGACCGCCACTTGCCTGGGGCAGATACAGGGTGATCGTATCGCCGAGATCGCGGGCTTCCATCGTTGCTCCTGATCAGGCCGATGGCCAACGCGTCATCGTCTTGCCCGTCGCGTGAAGCAAACGCCAATTCACTGGCCCGCCGTATTCGAAGCCCACACGGCCGAGGTCGGTCCGTAGATCACCAGGTTTCGGTCGCCCTGCAAGAAGGCCTGCGCGGCCGTCTGGAACCTGCGTCACAGTCGTCGGGCTCAGCGAGTGGGTTTGCTGCAATGCGGTAACATGGCCCATTCCCCAACCGAACACATCCGATGATCGACCTGATTGCCATCGACATGGACGGCACCCTGCTTGACTCCGCCCACACCATTTCACCCAAGGTAAAAGACGCGATTGGCGCTGCTCGCGCTCGCGGCGTCCGTATCGTGCTGGCCACGGGCCGGCCCTTCTGCGGCATTGAGGAGTATCTGGAGCAGCTCGGCCTGGACAGCGAGGACGAGTACTGCATCACCTTCAATGGTGCGGTGATCCAGAACGCCACCGACACGAAGTCCGTCGCGGAGACCACGCTCGGCTACGACGACTTCATCTACTGCGAGAAAATCGCCCGCGATCTCGGCGTGCATTTCCACGTGCTCTACGAGCGCAGCATGATGACGCCGAATGCGAACATCAGCTCGCATACGGTGCGCGACGCGTACATCTCACGTACGCCCTTGCTCTACCGTTCCGTCGAGCAGGTCGACCCGTCGTGGCGTTTCCGTAAGTTCATGATGGTGGACCACGCGGCCATCCTCGACGAAGCGATTGCGCACCTGCCGCCCGAACTCATGCAGCGCTATACGGTGGTGAAGAGCGCTGCCGACTTCCTCGAGATCCTTAACCCGGAAGCCGGCAAGGGCAGGGCGCTCGCTACCCTGGCGGCGCATCTTGGTGTTCCCGCGGAACGGATCATGGCGATCGGCGACCAGGAGAACGACCTGGTGATGCTGGAATTCGCCGGCGTCGCGGTGGCCATGGGGAACGCGATCGACGCCGCCAAGGCAGTCGCGGATCATGTGACGTCCAGCAACAACGAGGACGGCGTCGCGCTCGCGATCGAGCGCTACGTTTTGACCCAGCGATCAGACGTCAGTTCAGCTCTTTGATCCGGATATTGCGGAAGGCGATGCGGATCGGGGGAACGCCCTTGTCTTCACCGCCCTGCAGCGCGATACGGCCTTTGTGGAATCGCGCGTAATCTTCCATCCTGGCAAACTTGGTCTTCGTCACCAGGGCATTCCACGCCGGGGTCCACAAGGTTGTATCGACCGTCTTGTGGCCGTTCTGGAAGAACTGCATGTGGCCGTGGTCGACGATGATCTCGATGGCGTTCCAGTTGCCGTGTTCGTTGACGTTCTCGATGTCCGACGAGATCAGGTCGAAGAGATCGCCGGAGCGCTCGTACAGCGTGTAGCTGTCCGGCTTGGTGCAGACCAGATCGGCGATCTGCATTTCCGGGCCGGTTTCCCATGTGTAGTGGTACTTCGGTGACTCCTTGACGTTGAACATCACGCCGGCATCGGCGCAGGCGGTCATCTTCCAGTCGAGCTTGAGGTCGAAGTTCTCGTATTCCTTCTCGGTGACAAGATCCGCGAAGTCGGCGTCAGGCGCCTTGAGGTCGCGATCGAGCTGAATCGTGCCGTCGACAACGCTCCAATCCTTGCCCGTGCCCTTCTGGCCGAACGAATGCCAGCCCTGGAGCGTCTTGCCATCGAACAGCGGCTGCCAGCCCTGCGTCTTCTCCGCGGTGGTCAGGGCGTTGTCTGCGGCGAAGGCGGGCAGGGCGGCGAGGCAACAGGCGAAGGCGAGGGCTCGAAGCATGATGGCGGTCCGGGGGAGGGGAAGCGTTTAGCGTACCCGCGCCATCGCCAGTCATACCCTGCCGTAAGTCACGTTGCAGAATGGCCGGACGGCCTTAGTGGGGCAACGAGGCCTGCAGCGCGGCAGCCAAGCCAGCGTCTCCCGAAACGATGTCCTTCCAGGCCAGTTCGACGCCTTTGCGCTTGCCTTTCTCGACCAGCTTGAGTCCGCCGGGATCCAGCGTGAGGGTGTATGCCTGACCGGCGATCGTCAGCTCGCGCTTTAATGGCTTGTCCAAAGGGGTCATTGGCGGCGTCTCCATAGGCTGGCGATGAGTCATGACTATAAAACGACAAGCCAGCGAGGACACTGGTTGGGTCGTTGCGGAGCGGAAAGCCAAAATGAGTGAGTTGGTTCGTCCCCCGCGTGTGCCGCTGCGGGTTGGATGCGCAGGCTGGTCCCTCGCTTCGAAGGACGCGAGCTCCTTCGCTACGGAGGGAAGCCACCTGGAGCGGTATGCGCGCGTCTTTACGTGCGTGGAGATCAATTCTTCGTTCTATCGATCGCACCAGGAGAAGACGTATCTCCGCTGGGCAGCCAGTGTGCCCGAGGCCTTCTCGTTCAGCGTGAAGATGCCCCGCACGATCACGCATGAGCTGCGTCTTCAGCAATGCGAAGTCCCGCTGCGCGCATTTCTGCAAGAGGTTTCCGCGTTAGGCGGGAAGCTCGGATGTCTCCTGATTCAGCTGCCCCCCAGCCTCGCGTTTGACGTAAAAGTCGTCCGAAGCTTCTTTTCTCTTCTGCATAAATGCACGCAGGTGCCAGTCGCGTGCGAGCCACGTCATGCGTCGTGGTTCACCGCGAAGGCGGCGTCCGTGATGAGCGACGCGCGTATCGCATGCGTGTGGGCGGATCCACCGCCCGTCGCTGGTGTCGAACCTCACGATGATCCGGAGCTGCTCTACATGCGTCTGCATGGTTCGCCCCAGATCTACTACTCGGCGTATGGCGAAGTATTTCTCGAGGGAATGGCAAGACGGATGCGGTTGGCTCGGGAAAAGGGCAAGGTCGTATGGTGCATCTTCGATAATACGGCGCGCGGCGAAGCGATTCCCAACGCCTTGTGGTTAGGGCGTCAGCTGAGCATATAGCGGGAGCCCCAACCCGGGCGCTCAGCTGGAATGGATGATCACGCTGCTGCGCGCTTCAGCTCTGTCTGAACCTGAAAAACAAAACGGCAGAGCTGGCCGGCGCGTGCGAGTTGCTGTTTAGCCTCGTCCTGATTAATCGATGAGGCCAGCCTGTAGTCCGCGCGCTCCCGCATGGTTCTCGCCGTACGGATATGACGGAATGCTGTGTCGGCGCTCGAGGCCATTCTCTGGAGGCGCACGGCTTCGCCTGTAGGCCTCCATTGCCTTAGCCTAGCGATGACCTCGGCGTGAGACACTCGGTCTCGCCCCCGCTGCTCGTCGCAACTAGCTGGAAGATGGTCGCAGATGTCGAGCAATGAATGATAGGCAGCGTAGTAGGCGCGGTTAACGGCGGATCGCCAAGATACTTCGTCATTTCCCTCGGCGAGAAGGCGAGCCACGCGTAGCAGGTCACTCGACGTGATCGGCATCTGCAATGGACTTCGTTCGTGAGCAGAGGCCAATGACGACCCGGCCATCACGTTCGGCAGCGAAGTCCTGCACTGACAGAGCGGCGAAGAGCTCGGATTCAAGGCATGCGGTGTGTTCCGCGTCCGTCTCAAGATAAATCTGGTAGACAAAAGCAGGCGTCTTCTCGTCATCTCCCACGCCCACCCACGCCGTCGCGTGATGCGCCTCGACTTGCTTGCGGGCCAAGAATTGACGCGTGAACGTGATCGGACCTGTCAGGTCTTCAGGCTCCCATTCGTTCAAGCCGCCCGGTCCGATATCCTCGGTGCACGTTATGAGATCGTTGAAACTCGTCGCCGGCTCCACTTGTCACCTCCATGGCTCTTGCTGGCAAAGCTTTGTCATTAGAACGGGTTGCCATGCTCTTCGCAAATTGCCACGGAGCTGACGTCACGGAGTATGAAGGCTCCGGTGGGCCTGATCAGCGGTACGACACGCTTTGCGCCGTCGAACTACGCATATCCCAGCGTTCGCTGACGACGGGGAGGCCGGTCGAGCCGTCTTTGAGAGGAAACGCAACGAGCCTGGTCGGCGCGACACGCAAGCCAACCCCGGGTACAAGCCCAAGCCTTCCCAGGTCCTCACTCGCCACGTCGACTTCCAGTGTCTGGTCAATGTCCGCCACATGAATGTCCAGGTGCGCGATGCTGCCCGCGAGATAGACGTGTCTTAAGCGCGCGTCCCACGCCGGTTCACCCTCAGGAACGGACAGCGAGAGATGCTCCGGCCGCACGTAGCCGACCGCCGATTGAAAACGTCCGCCCGACGTACCCGCCGGATGCGACCAGCTACCCGCGCACCAGGTATCGCCGCGACGCTCCAGCGCGATGCGGTTCGTCCGCCCGATGAATTCGCAGACGAAGGGTGTGGCAGGATCCTGGTAAATCTCATGCGGCGGGCCAACCTGCTCGATGCGACCCTTGTTCATCACCACCAGGCGGTCGGCGAGCTCCAGTGCTTCTTCCTGGTCGTGGGTGACGAATACGGTCGTCAGCTTCAGCTCTTCATGGAGCTCGCGCAACCAGCGACGTAGCGACGTGCGCACTTGTGCGTCCAGCGCGCCGAAGGGTTCGTCCAGCAGCAAGAGGTCAGGCTCGACGGCCAGGGCGCGTGCGAGCGCGACGCGCTGGCGCTGGCCACCGGAGAGCTGGCTCGGATAGCGGCCGCCCAGCTCCGCCAGCTCCACGCGCTTGAGCAGGACTTCGACGCGCGCGCGAATCTGGTCGCGCGATGGGCGACGACGGCGGGGCCGTACACGGAGACCGAAGGCGACGTTCTCGCGTACGGTGAGGTGGCGGAACAACGCGTAGTGCTGGAAGACGAGTCCCACGTTGCGCTCTCGCGCACTGGCCGACAGGAAGTCCTGGCCGTCGCGCGTGACGCTACCCTCGTCGGGATAGTCGAGTCCGGCCAGGATGCGTAGCAGGGTGGTCTTGCCCGAGCCGGAAGGCCCGACCAGGGCGACGAATTCCCCAGGCGCGATGTCGAGACTCACATCGTTCAGCGCAGCGAGGTTTTCGAAGTGGCGGGTCAGCCTTTTAAGGGCGAGTGTCATCGGGGATTCTCGGCGTTCTGAAAACGCCATTCCAGGGCGGCTTTCACCACCAGGGTCAGAAGGGCGAGGAGTGCGAGCAGCGAAGCGATGGCAAAGGCGCCGACGTAGTTGTATTCGTTGTAGCGCATTTCCACTTCCAGCGGCATCGTAGTCGTGAGTCCGCGGATGTGTCCGGAGACCACGGATACGGCGCCGAATTCGCCCATGGCGCGCGCATTGCAGAGCAATACACCGTAGAGCAACGCCCAGCGGATATTGGGAAGTGTCACGCGGAAGAACGTCTGCAGGCCGCTGGCACCAAGCACACGCGCGACCTCTTCCTCTTCACTGCCCTGCGCCTGCATCAGCGGGATCAGTTCGCGCGCGACAAACGGCAGCGTGATGAAGATGGTGGCGAGGACCAGACCGGGCACGGCGAAGATGATCTTGATGCCGTGGGACGCCAGCCACGGGCCGAACCAGCCCTGTGCGCCGAACATCAGCACGTACAGAAGGCCTGAGACGACGGGTGAGACCGAGAGGGGCAGGTCGATGAGGGCGCCCAGCAGGGCCTTTCCTCGAAACGTGAAGCGGGTCATGGCCCAGGCGGCCGCGACGCCGAACACCACGTTGAGCGGTACGGTGATGGCGGCAGCCAGCAAGGTCAGGCGTATGGCGGCGAGGGCCTCGGGCTGGTCGATGTTTTCGACAAAGGCGTGGAAGCCCTGGCGAAAGGCTTCGACGAAGACGGAAGCCAGTGGCACGACGAGGAAAAGACAGAGGAAAAGGCACGAGATCACGATGATCGCCGCCCGGCCGAGGCGACGCGCGGCACTGACCTCGCGACCGGGGCGCCGCGCCGTCATTGAGACTGCTCCGCCCATCGCCGGGTCCAGCGCTGTAACGCGGACACCAGGATGAGAAGCACCAGCGAGAACGCGAGCATGACGACGCCCAGGGCGGCCGCCGTCGCGTAATCGAATTCGTCAAGGCGTTGGACGATGAGCAACGGCGCGATCTCGGAACGCAGGGGGATATTGCCTGCAATGAAGATCACTGAGCCGTATTCCCCCACAGCCCGGGCCAACGCAAGCGCAAAGCCGGTCAGCAGGGTCGGTACCAGCACGGGAAGCACTACCCGAACGAACGTCTGTAGCCCCGTGGCACCGAGGCTCTCGGCAGCATCTTCGACGTCCTGTTCAAGCGATTGCAGCACGGGTTGCAGAGTGCGCACGACGAAAGGGAACCCGACGAAAATCATGGCGAGGAGCACGCCAAGCGGCGTGTAAGCGACCTTGACGCCCAACGGGACGAGCCATTGTCCAAGCCAGCCGTTGGGCGCATAGATAGCCGTCAGCGCGATGCCAGCCACGGCGGTGGGCAGCGCGAAGGGCAGGTCGATAAGGGCGTCGAGGATCCGCCGGCCCGGGAAGCGGTAGCGAACGAGGGCCCAGGTGACCATCAGGCCGACGATGACATTGATGGCCGCAGCCAGCAGCGCCCCGCCGAAACTGAGCTTGAGCGCTGCCAGCGTACGTGGAGACGAGAACAACTTCATGATGCCGGCGGCACCGACATCCGAGGCCTTCCATGCAAGCGCCGCGAGCGGGAGCAGGACGATGAGGCCAAGATAGGTAACCGTAAAACCGAGGCTCAATCCAAAGCCGGGCAGGACCCGTCGGCGCATGCTCAGTTACCCGGTCCGATCTGGTCGAAGATGGCGCCATCGGCGAAGAATTTCGCCTGGGCCTTGCGCCAGTCGCCGAAGACTTCGGCCAGGGTAAAGGTTTTCACCTGCGGGAACTGCTTCGCATACCTCGCGGCAACCTCGGGCGAGCGTGGACGGTAGAAATTCCGGGCCTCGATGTCCTGGGCCTGCGGTGAGTAAAGGAACTTGAGGTAGGCGTCCGCAACCTCGCGCGTGCCGTGCTCGGTGGCGTTCTTGTCGACCACGGCGACAGGGGGCTCGGCCAGAATGGTGATGGACGGATTGACGATGTCGAACTGGTCGCCGCCGGCTTCCTGCTTTGCCAAGAGCGCTTCATTCTCCCAAGCCACGAGTACATCGCCGATGCCGCGCTGGGTGAACGTCGTCGTGGCACCCCGGGCGCCGGTATCGAGTACGGGAACATGCTGGAACAGCGTCTTGACGAAGGCTTTGGCTTTGTCATCGTTGCCGCCGGGCAGTTTGAGCGCGTAGCCCCAGGCGGCAAGGAAGTTCCAGCGGGCACCGCCAGAGGTCTTGGGGTTGGGGGTAACGACCTGGACGCCGTCCTTGATGAGGTCTCCCCAGTCGCGAATGTTCTTCGGGTTGCCCTTGCGGACCAGGAAGACGATGGCCGACGTATACGGCGAGGCGTTGTCGGGAAGGCGCGTCTGCCAGTCCTTGCTGACAAGGCCCCGGTCGGCCACGGCGTCGATGTCATAGGCAAGCGCGAGGGTCACGACATCGGCGGGCAGTCCGTCGACGACGGCGCGTGCCTGTTTGCCGGAGCCTCCGTGCGACATCTGGATGGTGACGGTGTCGCCATGCTTCGCCTTCCAGTCGGCCGCAAAGGCGGCGTTGACGGCCTTATACAGCTCGCGCGTGGGGTCGTAGGACACGTTGAGCAACGTCACGTCCTTGGCGGCGACCGGCAATACGAGAACGGTGGCCACGAGGGCCAGAAGGGTGGGACGAAGCTTCATCGTCATGCTCCTGGGGGATGCGTTGATGTAGCTGGTAGGGGCGTTAGGGCAGCGTGAAATTGTAGGGTTGCCTGGGGTATCTTTCCCAAATGACAGACAAGGACATTGGTAGCCGGATTCTCAAAGTCAATCACGCTGGCGAATTCGGCATCTGGATGGGAATGAGGATGTAACGCGATGAACCTTATGCCGAGAGTGCTGCTAGCTACATCCATCGCCGCGATGTCATCGACGGCAGCGCCGGCTGCGGCACCGCTGATCGCGACAGCTTCGCCGTTGATCGGAACCTGGGCACTGGATACCTCGCGCCTGCCTATGCCGCCGGACCAGCGGCCAAAGAGCGTCAGCTTCACCTTCGCCGAGGCGGGCGGAGGCAAATGGGTCACGCACGTCGACATAGTCTATGCCTCGGGCCAGCAGGTGCATTCGGTGTCGACAGCTCCGCTCGATGGAACCTACGCGGTGATCGTTAGCAGCCCGGAAGCCGACCACATTGCGCTGGAAAAGCCGGTATCCAACGTCCTTGTCACTGCTCTTCAGCAAAATGGCGTACTTGTGTCTACGCGCATCTACTCCGTGACGCCGGACGGGCATAACCTGGTGGAAACCGTGGTGTATCCCGGGAGCGACAACAAGCGAGTCATGCGGGCAAACTACTTCGAGCGAGTTCCATGATGATTACACGCGTCCATGTTGCCCGCTTCCCTTGAGCTTTCGGATGATGACGAATGCCAGCACCCCGTAGACAACGAACCCGAGCGGAATGCTCGCGAACCAGGCAACGAACGGCAAAGGAAGTCCGTGTGCGAATGGATTCGCCATGGACGCGATGTCCGGTGCGGGAAGCAGCGCCTGCAGGATCCAGTTCTGCCAGAACAACAGGTTCGACAGGGACTCATAGCCTGCGTCATCCGCCGCAAAGGAAAGCGCGATGAGTGCGAGCGTGACCACGACGCCGATGACGGCTGCAAGTAGTATCCGTTTTATCACTCTGGGCCTATGGTGCGGAACCGCGAACACTTTCAATGTATTCAAGCTCTGCTTTCGACTTTGGCTCGTCAGGAATGACCTTCATACAGGCCTTATAGGCGACAACAGCTTCATCGTAGCGTTTGAGTTCGACCAGGTCGTACCCCTGCCCGCGAAGGGCCTTGCACCGTAACTCGTTCTTCCCTGCATCGCTGAAGCCATCCATCAGCGGGATCATGTCGGGCATGGCTGTGTAGAGAGCCAGCGATTCCGCCGTGCGCTTCTGCACCTGATAGACATAGGCGAGCTCGCCTGTGTATTGGGCGTCGTTCGGCGAAAGAGCAAGCGCTTTCTTTAGCTCTGCTTCGGCTTCCGGGTATCGCCCCATTTCACCGTATGCGTATCCGCGAGCCCAATAGGCCATCGCCCAGTCGGGACCGAGCGCGATCGCGTTTCGGCGATCAGCAGGCTTCGTTGCCTTATCAGTGCCGTTCGCTGCCACCATCATGTACAGCAGGCTTTGCACCGTGCCCCGGGCTGAGTAGATCTTGTCGGGACTATGGGCGTACTTCGTTTCGAAGCGCTTGACCACACGGTTCAGCGGGCCATCGATCGCTGCCTGCGGCTGGCCTGCTGTGATCATTTCCAGGCCATCGTGCACGTCCTTGTCGTCGGCAGACGGCTCCTGGGACGCTGTTGTTTTCGGCGCCGGTGCGGCGCACGCCGCCATAAGAACCATCACGCACGCGACGATAACGTGGCGCATTCCCTTGACCATGGCAGAACTCCTCGTTTGTGATGCTCGAATCTTGCCACATCCAGGCGTAGCCTCTGCGGCTACTGCCGATATATCGAACATGGAGACGTTCGACATGAACCTGCCAAGGCATGCCCTCGCCACCGTTGAACACTACCGAACCGAGGACGGCGGTCGTGTGGGTCGGCTTTGACTCCGAGACCGCCCAGTTCCCTGTGGGCGACGTGCGAAAGTACTGGCACGAGCATCGTCTGGCTGAACTCGATGCCGTCCGGATCCCGCTGGAGCAACACTACGAACGTCTCCTTATGGGCGCTGCGCGCCGCCTTCGGACCTCGCTTTCCCAACTCGACGATCAGTGATTCTTCGCTAGCGCCCGTTCGCAGGTATGCCGCTCCGATGCCTCGGCTTCGGAGGGGGATAGCGGCCTGGCCTTGGCCCGATACAAGCTCTGCACGATCTCGATGTGCGAGAGACGTACGACGAAGGACGCATGCGGGTCGGTCGCCGCGGCTTCGGTAACGGATTTTTCGTCGAGGCCCTTGCTTCGGGCAACCGCCACGAGCGAAGCGAAACTGCCGCGTTCAGCGCAAACATTGGGTGTGGCGGAAGCAGCGAGGGGCGCGATGAGAAGGAGGACTGCGATGTACTTCATGGAAGGAGCCGGGCTGCGAGCGCGGCAGTATAGGCGAGCATCCCGCTTCGTCCAACCGGACAACTACATCGCTGGCTGGTCCAGGAAAACGGTTACTGCCCGATGAAATGCCTCGGGATCCTGCTGGGGACCGCCATGGCTTACGTTCGGAAGGATGACGAGCTTCGCACCCGGGATAAGACTGGCAAGCCGCTTCGTGTGGTCGGCTGAGATGAACTGCTCGTGGTCGCCATCCGCAATAACCGTCGGGGCTTTGATGGCCCCGAGTTCGGCCGGCGTCAGGTTCGGCTCCGCCGCGTATAACTTTCCGAGCTTCTTTCGCAGCGCGGCGAAGCCATCTTTCGTCGCTGACACCGCCTCGTACTGCTTCTGCATGCGCGCCATAAAGACAGCGCCCATGCCCTTCATGGCGGGGTCGGGTGGTCCGCTGGGTTCCGACTGATTGTTGAAACTGGCTCCCCACAGGAAGAGCTTGTCGACGCGCTCGGGATAACGGAAGCCAAGAATGAGACCCATGATCGCCCCGTCGCTCAAGCCCACCACGGATGCCTTACGCACATGCGCGGCGTCGATCACGGCTATGACGTCCGACGCCATCTGCGTGTAGCTGAGAGGCGCCGCGGGCATGCTGCTGCGGCCGTGACCGCGGTTGTCCACGACGATCACTTCGTGCCCTTGTGCGAGCCGCGGGACCTCGTAACCCCAGGACGCCGACGATGCGAATCCGCCATGAAGGAGGATTACCGGCGAGGCACCATGGCGATTGAAGACGGCGAAGTAGATTCGCGCGCCGTCGTTGTCCACGAAACCTTGCACGTCCGGCTTGGGAAGCGGAGGCACGTCGGGTACGGTTGCCCATCGTGGTGGCGTCTGCGCGGAGGCGCTCATCGCCATCGTTGACACGAAAGCCAACACAAATACGCGTATCGTCCATCGAACCATGGAAACCCCGGATTGCGACGTCTGCAAGCCAGCGTAGCACTGGACCGCTCCGGCATGGATGGCGGGTTACTCCCGTAAACTAGCCACTGTGCCTTGGCTGCCTGCAAGAGAACGATCCATGGAATCTTCCGATATCCCTGCATGCCCTGTTTGCGGCATGGAAAACACCTATCCCGACGGCGAGATGTACGTCTGCCCGGACTGCGCGCACGAGTGGCCGCAGCAGGCGGCCAACGCCGGGGAGGATGCTGCCGTGGTGCGCGACGTCCACGGCAACGTGCTCAACAACGGCGACTCGGTCGTCGTCATCAAAGACCTCAAGGTCAAGGGCTCTTCGATCCCGCTGAAGCAGGGCACCGTGATCCGTAACATCCGCCTTGTGGATGGCGACGTTGAGCACATCGAAGGGAGCTCGGACAAGATCAAGGGGCTCGTGCTCAAGGTCTGCTTCTTGAAGAAGACCTGAGCACGCGCAGGCGGCGAGGCGTCGGCCCGTGTCAGGAGACGGAGCCGCCTTAATAGGCATCGTACGTCGGGCGCTTGAAGGTCAGCCGCAGAGCCGAAAGAAGGAAGTACAAACCACCGAACGCCGCGTACGGCGCCAGCTTGGCGATGCTCGGCGCGTCGCCGAATGCCTGGATCGTCATGAAGACACCAGCCAGCGCGGACTGTGCGCCGCTGATCATCATGAAAACCTGGCCGCCGATCTTCCGGCGGCGGATGCCGACGAAGAGCTGAAGCAGCCCGGCCAGGAGGGCCCACACGCCAAAGACGAACAGCCCACCGGCGTTCCCGCGGACGGCAAGGGCGACGATGAGTACCGCCGCCGTTGCAATGCTCGTTACCGCGTTGAGCCGCTGTCCGGGGTTGGCGCGCAGGCCACCGGAGCGGCGGGCATCGAGGAGGTTGGCAAGGGCGTCCCACGTGGGGTAGAGGACGAGGAGGGCGGCCGACACGACGAAGGGCAGGCCCAGGGTCGACAGCAGCACGACGAGGGCAACCCAGGCGAAGGCCGCGGCGGCACGAAGGTAGTAAAAGTTGCGAAGGGTGTTCATCGGGGGTCCTTTTGGGAAGGATGTACCCTACTAGTAGGTAGGGTAAAGCGTCAATGTGTCGTTGAAGGTCCGTTCATGGTTGGCAGTCCGTTGAATACGAAACCTACTAAATGGTAGGATTCGCTCATGAGCACCCAGCAGAAACTGATCGACTCGGCCCGCTACCTGATCCAGACCCGTGGCTACAACGGCTTCAGCTACGCCGATGTCGCCGAGCAGGTCCAGGTCCGGAAGGCGAGCATCCATCATCATTTTCCGAGCAAGGCCGACCTGGCCCGTGCGGTGGTTGAAGAATCGCGCGCTGGCATCGTCGAGCAGATTGCGCTGCTCGACGGCGACGACTACGACCCGGTGAAGAAGTTGGGCTTCTACACGGGGTATTGGGAGAAGTGCATCGCCGATGCATCGGCTCCGTTCTGCGTTGCCGGCATGCTGGCCGCGGAGTTGCCGTCGTTACCGCCGGAGCTTGCGGACTGCGTTCGCGCGCATTTCCGCGACCTGTCGCGGTGGCTCGAAACGATTCTCACCAAGGGCGCCCAGCAGGGCGTCTTCCGGCTACAGGGTGCGGCGAGCACGGAAACCGAGGCATTCATCTCGCTTATCTACGGCGCGATGCTTACTGCCCGGGCGTTTGGTGATCCATCCAAGTTTGCCGATGTCGCACGCGGCGGCCTGCGACGACTCCTCAGCACGACGGTTATCCCCACGGCGCAGGCTTAATTTCCGCGGGGAGGTGCTTCGGCCAGTGCGGCGATCATGTCGAAGTCCAGTTCTTCCATGTCCAGGAAGGGGCCACTGGCTTCCTGCAAACTGTGTACCGGCACCATGTCGGCGATGAGCAACAGTTGGCCGTCGATATCCTGGAACACTTCGTTTTCCCAGCAGCGGTCTACTTGCCCTGCGTCATCGAACGCGGCGACGTAGACTAGCTCCCCGTTGGCGCTTTCCATCACCCACGGTTGTCGCTTGGCAATGAATCCGAGACTACGGACCAGCATGTACTGCTGGTAGAGAAGGCGCAGCACGGTGTCTCGCTGATGTGGATGGGGCCGGTAGGCGACCATCAAGAGTCTTGCCATGTGCGAGCTCCCCCCTATCCCGTGGCAGAGAGTGCATCGTTGGTTGGCCGTTGGCAATCGGACGGGGTGAGGTGGGCTGGTTATCGCCGATGAATCGGCTCCCACAGGTTTCGGGGTGGGGGCGGCGCTCAAAAAAAGGGGCGAACGGTTTTCTGTTCGCCCCTCTCCCATGCAACCCTGTTTCAGGTCAGTGCGTGGTGGCCACTGCCACCTGAGTAGCGGCGGCGGACGGGGCGGCGTTCACGACGCCCTGCACGCGATTCATCTGCACCGTGTAGCCCGCCGGGACGACATATGCCGTGCCCGTGCCGTCAGCTACCTGCTGCGAGACGAAGCCATCACCGACGCCCTGCCAGAGCACAGCCTTGCCCTTGGCATTGGTCCAGAGCAGGTCCGCCAGGCCGTCGCCGTCGAAGTCTTCGATGGTGGCGACGGTGTAGCCCGACGGTGCCGCCATGGTCTGCTGGCTCGACAGCGTCGTGCCGTCCATCTCCCACCAGCGAAGCTTGCCGGTGGAGGCGTTGAACCAGATCAGGTCGGTTTTGCCGCTGCCCGCGATTTCGCCTGCACCGACGAAGTCAAAGCCAGCCGGTGCGTCGTCGCCAACGGTCTTGGTGAAACTGCCCTGGCCATCGTTGATCCAGTAGTTCACCGCGCGCTTCGCGCCTGTCCAGACGATGTCAAGGATGCCGTCGCCATTGAGGTCAGCCAGGTAGGGAGTGAAGCCCGCGGGTGCGTTGACCGTCTTGGCCACGCTCTGCTGGCAGTCCATGGTGTCGAAGCGGCCGAACTTGAGGGTGCCGTTGCAATCGATCTCCCAGAACGACACCTTGCCGGTCGTCGCGTTGAACCAGATCTGCTTCGACTTGCCCGTGGCATCGACCACGCCGGCGCCGACGAGGCTCCAGCCAGCCGCATACGGGAAGCGGAAGTTCTCCCAGCCGTAGCTGTAGACCGCCAGGTTCATCGTGTGGGTGGTCGGGTTATCGCTTTCCATCACGGTCTGGCCGACGAGCTGGCCGCCGAAGATATCCACCGGAATGGCCTTGACCTGGTCACCCGGCTGGAAGCCGTCGGCGATCTGGTCGCCCTGGGTCACGGGCACCCACGTATCGCTGTCGAGCACGGTGCTTCCGTTCAACCGAACGAGTGTGGCGTTACCCGTTTTCGGACCGACCAGGAGCAGGGTGCTCTTGCCGTCGAGGACCGAGTTCAGGCCGACGCCCGGGTTGCCGCTGTCGTTGGCGAAGGCCAGGTCCCACGTGCGCGGGATGATCTGTCCCCGGGTCTGCTTTGCCGCGATCGCGTTGGCCAGGTTGGTGACGTTGACCGAGCCCAGGCCGGTCGCATAGTCGTAGCCCTTGCCGGTCTTCCATGCGGTGACGAGTGAAGCCCGGCCGCCATCGCTGACCACACCGTATTGCTGGCCTTTCTTGACGAAGCAATCGCCGGTACCAGCGAAGCAGGGCACGTCGATGTCGCCGACGGTCACGTCGTGGAAAATGCAGGAGGTGTCGTTGGCTTTGCATCCTGCGGCCGGCGAGGCCACCGTGCCGTACTGCGTACGAGCCAGGCCGTAGAGCGTCGGTCCCACGTTACCCAGACGCGCCGCGCTGGCCTGGTCGACGAGGGCTTGCACGCCCGCCATGGCCGGAGCCGCGAACGAGGTGCCACCAGCGCTGTTGAACAGGGAGTCGGTCGGGTCGAGGTAGTTACACGGCACACCACCCTGATCGGCATCGGACATGCAGAAGATCAACGCATGACCATAGAGCCCGTTCGCCGCGAATAGCGAGATATCCGGCAACGCGCGGGTGACATTCTGGTCCATGCCAGCGATACCCTGCTGCCAGGTTGGCTGCGACCAGACATAGCTCGGGCCGCCGCTGCCACCTGCGGTGTTGAGGAAGCTTTCACCGGCCGCCGAGTTGCAGGCGTTGTTCGGATTGGCGATACCCAGCACCTTGTCGAGCGAGGCGCTGGCGCAGGAGTCGTTCCAGGTCTGCTCCGGGATGTAGCTGATCGCGCTCGCGCCCAGTTCGCCGTTGCCGGCCAGCCAGTACTTCTGCGTTTTCTTGAAGTCATCGAAGTCGGTACCGCCGACGGCGATGTTATAGGGCGTGCTGCCGAGTCCATTGACGGCGATACCGAAGCTGGAAGCCACCTGGTTCTGGTCGCAACCGGCCGAGCCAGCGTCGCCGGTGGAGACGAAAACGGTGACGCCCTCAGCCGCCGCGGTGGACCATAGGGCAGCAGCTTCGTCGAGGTCGCCAACCGCGGCGCTGACGGATTCACACTCGCCGTAACTCAGGCTCATGATCGGCGGCGGGGCGTCCTGCTCCAGCAGGTTCTGCGCGGCGAGGAAAGCGCCGAAATCGGCCCCGCTATCCGCGCACGAGGCCAGCGTCACGTTGGCGTCGGGTGCGGCTGCACCACCCCACTCGGCGTCGAGGGCCGCTTCGCCCTCATCGGCATTGGTGCCCGGATCGGCGCAACTGGTATCGCCGGCGAAGCCCGCCGGGTGCACCTGGGTGAAGACACCCTTGGCATCCGCTGGCAGGAAGGTATGCCGGAACGTGGCGATGTCGGCATCCATCACGTCGGTGCGCTCGAGCACGGCAACGGTTTGCCCGGCGCCACGGACCGGGGTCGGTTGGTTCCACAGCGGATTGACGTTATAGATGGTGCCGAAGTCGGCAGGTACGACGTCGTACTGCACGTCACCCTGGTAGACGAAGTTGAAGTCGGACGAGGGCGCACCGGCGGTGATCCACTCGCCTTTCTTGTTGCGCTTGACCGGTTGAGCGTCCTTCTTCTGCGGCTTCGGGAAGAAGTCGGTCAGTGAGGCCACGCCACGGACCACGGGAACGAGCGCCGTCGGCAGCTTCTGCTCGGCGGCATTGGCAAAGTGCCGCTTGCCATCGGCGCCGGTGAAGTGATGGAGCGATGTGCCGAAGGCCTGCTGCACGGCGCCGACGGAACCGGTGAAGCGGATCAGCATGCCGTCAGCGGAGACATTCTTGACGCCAAGGCCCTGGCTGCCGAGCCACGCCTTCACGGCGGCGATGTCTTTCTGGTTCGGCCCGAACTGCTCGCCGACCTGGCGCGCGGTGAGCCATTTGTGGAAATTGGGCGAGGATGGATTGTCCAGTGAAGCAAGGTAGTTATCGAACCGCTTCTGCTGGTCGTCGCCGCGCTTGAGCACAAGGGTCATCGAGGCAATCACCTCGGTGGTGTTCATCGCCCCGGCGTCAGCGCTACTGCGGGCTTTGGCTGGCACGCTGCCTGGCAGCGTGGTCATCTGACTCTTGTCGACCGACCTGGTAAGTAACGGCGTGGTGGTGGTGCTGCCTTCCGTGGCGGTAGCCGCGGCGGCGTGCGCGTCGCATGCGGCACCGGCGGCAACCAGCAGCGCGCCTCCCACAAGCCAAGGCCTGAACGTGTTTGCTGACATATAACCCCCGAAGGAAAGAGCCCGTAAAGCCTCGTAAGTTCTTGTGCCCAGTTCGTAACGAACTGCCCCTTCGGCACGTGTCCGTACGACGCAGGTTCGTACGGACGCTCGACGATAGCTTTACATCGGCCGCAAAGTCACACACGCTCGACTGGCCCGTTTCTCACCGATTTCTCACCGCCGGGCGAGCAGGGGAAAGTCACGATCATGTCCCGCCTTCGCCGTTGGTTCGCCCATCCACCGATCGACGACCCGGTCGATCGGCGCAACGCCGGCTTCATGCAACTGCTGTTGATCTTCGAGGGGCTGCGCATCCCCGCGACCAAGCTCTATCTGTTCGGTTTGCACGGGGCTTACCTCCAGGAACATTTCTACGGGAAGGCGCGAATCGGCGTCCCGGCGGCGATGGCCATCGATATCGGCACCGACCTGGCGATGACCGTGTCGGCGTGGCTGGGCTTCTATCTGATTCGCCGTGGCCGTTTCCCGCTGGCCGTGGCGCAGTTCGTGGCCACCATGCTCGCCTCCGGCGCCGTGGCGTACGCCGCGTTCGGTTATCACGCGACCGATGGCAACCTCACGCTGATGATGATCCTGGCGCTGAGTGGCCTGATGCTTGGCCGCAAGGCGCTGTGGATCACGTTCGCGGTGGAAGCGGCGATCCTGGTGATGAGCGTAGATCCGCTGAAGGCGTCGGGCATGGGTGATGCGCCAGGTTTTCTGTTGGGCATCTACAACCTGTTGCCGATGCGTGCACTGACAAGTTACCTGCTGATCGCCTTGATCGTGGACCGCAGTATCTACGCCCTGCGAGAGAGTCTGCTCGAGTCGGACCGTCGCCGGCAGCAACTGGCGCTGGAAATCGCCGAGCGCGAGCGAACGCAGGAGCAACTGCTCCACGCACAGAAGATGGACGCCGTAGGCAAGCTTGCCAGCGGCGTCGCGCACGATGTCAACAACGTCTTCGACATCATCCTTGGCTTCACGACCGAGCGCGACCGGCTTCCGGCCGAGGACGAGCCGCAGGATGAGAACACGCGCGCCATCGCCGACGCGATGGAAGGCATCGAGCTGGCTGCCCGTCGCGGCACGGCTGTGTGCCGCAAGCTGCTCAACTTCAGTCGCAACGACGTCACGTTCACCGAAGAATTCGACGCAGTAACGGCGTTGCAGGAACTGCGTCCGCTGGCTCGGCAATGCCTCCCGTCCCAGTGCCAGCTGCACATGGAGCTCCCGCCCGGGCCACGGCTGATTCGCTTCGACCGCAGCCAGTTCGAACTGGCGATCATCAACCTGGTGACGAATGCGCGTGACGCGATGCCCGGCGGGGGCGTCTGCACCATCGCGCTGGAAGAGCGTGACGGATGCGTGGCTTTATCGGTGCGGGACAACGGTACCGGCATGGCCGAACCGATCCGCCTGCAGGTGTTCGATCCCTTCTTCACGACCAAGCCCACGGATCGTGGCACGGGCCTGGGGTTGAGCGTCGTACACGACCTGGTGATGCAAGCCGGTGGCCAGACCACGGTGGAGAGTTCGCCGGGGCAGGGGACGACGATACGGTTGCTGCTGCCGCTTTTTTCAGGCTTGGAGAACGTACCCCGTGCCGTGGGCCGCGTTCAGGGGCAGGGGTTCGCCAAGAGCTGACAGCACCTTGCGGCGCAGGCGGTGCACCATGGAGTCGAGGCGGTGCGGGTCGAAAGCGTCGACATCGTCCGTGAGAACGGCGATCAGGGTCTCGCGGGAGACGACTTCATTCACGTGCTTGAGCATGGCGTCCAGCAGGCGGCGCTCGCTTTTGCTGAGCATCACCCGCGCACCCGAAGGCGATAACAGGAACCACTCGTCCGGGATGAGTGCCCAGTGGCCGGCCGGGGCGGCTCTCGTCTCGGGCTCGAGCCGCCGCGCCACGCTGTAGAGAGTCGCGACGAGCACGTCGATCTCCACGGGCTTGGTCAGGTAAGCGTCGGCACCTTCGAATAAACCGCGTACCCGATCGACGTTGTCGCTACGACCGCTGAGGATGACGATGCCGGCCCGGGGCACGGCGGCGCGCAGCGAGCGCGCCACCTGGAAGCCATCGCCGTCGGGCAGGCCGAGATCCAGAAGGAAGATGTCGGGCACTTCATGCTCGACCACGGCATGCAGCTCGGCCGCGCTGCCGCTCGCCGTGACCTCGAAGCCGAACTGCCTGAGCCTGGGCGCCAGGATCCGGTCGCGGAGCATGTCGTCATCGTCGAGGAGTGCCAGGCGCAAGGTTCGCGCTGGTCTGCCGGCACCCAGGTGCAGATTGATCACGCCGAACCCCCGATGACCGAAGCCGCAGACGCGGCCATGGGTAGGAGATTGCCTTGCTGGTGTCGTGAAATCCAGCATCCTCGCCATTCGTAAGAAAAATCGCCTACCCTATGCAACAGGGTCAACAGGAAGCTTTTCACCATGGTCGGGAACGTGATGGTCCGCTGGCGCGCCGCGGGCTTGTTTGTGTTGGCCGTGTCATTGGCCTGCTGTGTTCGCCTTGCGCTATGGCAATCGCAAGCCATCGTCGATGAAGGCGTGCATGTGCCACAGGTGGCCAGCTTTCTGGCCGGCCGTTGGGATACCCAGCCGAACCTGGCGATGATTCCGGGCTACCACATCGTGATGGCGGCGCTGATGAGCGCGAGCGGATTGTCTTCGCTAGGCGCCATGCGCGATATCAGCGCCGGGTTCGGGGTGACGGCCGCCCTGGTGTTCTTCTTCATCAGGCGCAAGCTGGGCGACGACGACGCGCTCTTAAGTGCTTCGCTCTTTTTTGCGTTTCCGCTGTTCTTTCCGTACGACTTTCTCGTCTACACGGACATCTTCTCGCTGACGGTGGTGCTGCTGGCCGTGTTGTCCGCGCTTCACGGCCGGCATTTTCTGGCCGCCTGCATCATGACGCTGTCCTTGGCGGTACGTCAGAACAACATCATATGGGCGGTGTTCCTGGCCACTTATGCTGCATGGCCTTCGCTGTCGGCTCTCGGGAACAGCGTTCGGGCACGGCTCGGGCGTAGCATCGCCGCCGCGGCTCCCTACCTGTTGCCGGCGCTGGCTTTCCTCGCTTATTGGCGGTGGAACGGAACCATCGTTTTCTCGTCTGGAATATCCGGCGCCCACCCGGACCTTACGTTGCACGGCGGAAACGTGTGGCTCGCCTTGTTCCTGTTCCTCGTCCTGTTTCCTCGGGAAGCCTGGAGCGGCGTCATTTCCTTTGGCGAGGCCGTGCGCCTCAGGCCGTGGCTCCTGCTTATTCCGCTTTGCCTGGCCGTCTGGACGCGGATGCACGGTAGCGGTGACAACCAGGCGTTCCAGGACTACTTCATCCGTAACGCGTTCATCGCGTTCGTAGCGCACGGTTGGGCTAGGGTCTGTTTCTCCATCCTCGTCGCGCTTGCCGCATGTTCCATCGTGTTCACCCGTCTTCGCGACCAACGCGGGTGGCTCATTTACCCGTTCAGCGTCATCTGCCTGGCTTCGTCCGCCCTCATCGAGAACCGGTATTCGATCGTGCCCTTTGCCCTATGGATGGCCTTCCGGCAGGAGAACAGCCCCCGCTGGATGCTGCCGGTCTGGCTGGGGCTATCCCTCTTCCTGACCTACGGCGTGCTCACGCTGAAATTCATGCTCTAGCGCCTTGATCGCAGGAAACTGCGGTGCGGTCCGTCTAGTGCTGCCTGGCGCTGCCTGGCCCTGCGGGAATAAAACGTGCCCACCGAAGATCTTGTCTGTCATGGGCACGCATCCCGTGCCGTGATCAGAGGGCTCTGCCATGTCTACGTACGTCCAGACGGCGAACGCCGTGTCGATTTCGCCGCCAACCTCATACTCCAAGGTGGCCGTGGCCATGCACTGGCTCATCGCTCTGCTGATCTTCCTCAACGTCAGTCTCGGCTTCTTCATGGAGACTTTTCCCAAGAGCGCCCCGGGACATGACGTGGTGCTGTTCTATCATGCGTCGTTCGGTACGCTGATCTTCATGCTCGCGGTGTTCCGGTTGTTCTGGCGGGCGACCCACCGGCCACCCGCACTGCCTGCCCATATCCCGTCGTGGCAGCAGAAGGTGGCGCATACCCTGCATTGGGTTCTCTACACCCTGATGTTCCTGGTGCCGCTGACCGGCTACATGCATCGCATGGCGGGAGGGCACCCGGTCAGCTTCTTCGGGATCGGGAACCTGCCTGTTCTGATCGGCAAGGACGAGCCGTTGCGCCTGCTCACCGATACCCTGCACGTGTCGCTCGTCTGGACGCTGTGCATCCTCGTGGTGGGTCATCTCGGTGCCGCGCTGAAGCATCGCTTCTTCGATCGCGATGGCGTTATCCAGCGTATGCTTCGTGTATGAGTAGCCGCGCGTTTGTCGACGATCTGGCATTGAGCCACCTTGACGCTGCCTATAACCTCGGTCGGTGGTTGCTCGGCAGCGAACAGGATGCGGCGGATGCCGTCCACGATGCCTATCTTCGCGCTGCGCGCGCTTCTGATTCGTACGCAGGCGGCAACGCGCGAGCATGGTGGCTGGCGATCGTGCGCAACTGTTGCCTGGCCAGGTTGGCCGCTCGCAACAAGGAGAAGCGAAATGTCGCTATCGACGCTAATCCTGTGGCCGCCGAACGCTGGATGCCGCGCGTCGATGCCGACGATGTCGAAGACCGGCTCGACAGCTCCCGACGCAGGCAGCTGATGACGCTCCACCTGCGAAACCTTCCGGAGCAGTTTCGCGAAGTGCTCATCCTGCGTGAGATCGAAGAACTGTCGTATCGGGAGATCGCCGACGTGCTGCGGGCGCCCATCGGAACCGTGATGTCCCGTCTGGCCCGTGGGCGTGCGTTACTACAGAAGGCCCTGACCGAAGGCGGCACCATGGAGGACCCTCATGGACTGTAAGACGGCTAACGAAATGCTGCCGCTGTACTTCGATGGCGAACTCGATCGCGCGAGCAGTCGCGAATTCGAAGCTCACCTCGACGAATGTGCGGATTGCCGCGCGACCCTGATTGAGCTCGATGCGCTGCGTACGTCGTTACGCAAGGATGCGCCGCGCTATCGCGCACCCGATGCGTTGCGCGCGCGCATACAGGAGGAAGCGGTGGTGCCGGCTTCGCATCGGAGATCCCGCATGCCGGCACCTCGGCTGGCGCTCGCTGCGTCGTGGGTGCTCGCATTCGTCGCGGGTGGTATCTCGTTGGCTGCGTGGAACCATGTGTCCCCGCCGTCAGTCGAAGCGTCGTCGCAGCTTACGAGGGACCTTTTCGCCAGCCACTGGCGTGCATTGGCGGCAACGTCGCCGATCGACGTGGTGTCCACCGATCAACACACGGTCAAGCCCTGGTTCGCCGGGAGAATCGCGACGGCGCCTGTTGTGGAGGACTTTGCCGCGCAGGGGTACTCCCTCATTGGCGGACGTATCGACTATGCCGGTACGGAACGCGTTCCCGTACTCGTGTATCGCCACGGTAAGCACGTGATCGATGTTTTCGTGCTGTCGTCGGCGACTGCTTCGGGTAGCAGCGCGCCGGTGCAGATGCAGGGCTACGTGCTGGAGGCTGCCACGCTCGGCGGGCAGCCTGCTGCCATCGTCTCGGATATGGATCAGGCTGAACTGACGAAGTTCAGGGATTTGCTGAATGGGGCGGAGCACTAAAGGAATGGCGAGAATTGGGTGGTCAGTGCCAGAAGGGATGATATCGACGCGAAATGCCACTTCGATGTGCTCGACTGCTTGCATAAGAAGTGCATGGAGTTGCTTGTCGAACTGGTAAAGGCGAACGGCCTGTTCGAACGATGCGCCGTCTTGAAAATCTTCCCGAACGACACTGCGCAGTCGTCCGTCAAAGCCCGTCAGGACCTCTCTTTTTCTAAGCGGGTACCAATAAGCGCTGAGCCGGTAGTAGCCGAGTTGCCGCAGATATGCGAGTGCGGTGGTTTGATCGCCAACGTTCAGGCGTCTTGCTTCTAGTTGATCAAGTTGATCCTGGAACGTCCTGTGCGGGCGTGCATAAGTCGACACTGATTTTCGTCCATAAAAAACCCGACCTTATGTCCGGAGACACAGGGGATCGGGCCGTGTTACGAGCGACACTAGCGCCACAGCAGGAGTGAGTCAAGTTGCAGACTTATAAATGCCGCGCGTAGTCCGCGCGACCGTCTTCGTCGCGGATCACCAGCAAGATGCGCTTGAGTTATTCCCTAGGGACACTCGGCAGAAATAAGCCGTTGACGCTCGCCGCTCTGCGCCAGGAAGAACACTACCGGTTGCCCTTGTTTGTCCCTGCCACGGTACAGCCCCTCGAGCTGCTGTTGGCTCTGCATACGCAGTATCTCGTCGGACGCAGTCGAGGCGCGCATGCGATAGCGGCTGGGATACGGATATGCCTGAGGGGTGTCGACGTGGCGATTGATACCTGCCACGGCCCGCCACGGTCCCATATTGGACACCATCGCCAGCTCCTCGGCAGAGGCCGGCTTGAGCAATGAAGACGAGCCTATGTAACCCATGGACCCTTGCGGGGCGGTACGCCGGAATAAACCGGTGCCGACAGCTTCGATACGCCAGACGGAGGTGTTCCGGTAGCGATTGTCCGGGTTGATCCAGCAGCCGACGAAGTCTCCGCTATGGCTTTCTTGTTGTGCCACCTGCTGCGAACCGGCATCGCAGGGTGTCTCCTGGTAAGCCACCTGACCCTGTCGTGTGCATTTGTAGATATCGGCGTTAGCCGACGAACCTACAAGAAGTCCTAGCACACCTACGCTCACCGCTCCCCAACGACGCATCCTGGACTCCATGAAGATCTCCTTAGGAGGCGGCAGTTTACTCAATTGGCGGGGCATGAAGGAATGACTTGGTCGGACCTGCAATAGGGTGAAGGAGGCCGCAGGGGGGGGCGCGGCAGACGAAAGAAGCGATGTCGCGACGACGAAGGCGGAGGCCAGGAGCATTGGCCATGGGCTATACGCTTTGATTTTTTGTGACATGAGGTGTCCCTGGAAATGCATCCCTGAGTGAGAGGGACGATCCTCTGCGTCAACGCATTGCACGGACTCGCGGCGAATGTGTTCGCCGCGTTGGTTTTTCTGCATGCCCTTGCTGCGTTGTTCCATCACTACGTACAGCGGAAAACTGTGCTCCGGAGGATGGCGACGAAGGATTAATTCGTATCAGGCAGCGATGGCGTCTCAGTCGCCGAGCTGACAAACGATCCGCGCGAAGGCCCCATCGTTCCTCTGAAACTCCGGACGCGCTCCGTGAAACGAACCGTCGTCCAACTCAACCGTCGCTAAGCGATCCAGCCGAAACGACTTCCACCCTCGTGATTCGCCGGAGGCGCTCCCGCCGCTGACCTGATACGCGCTCAGCAGCCGATCGCCAGTGTGGTCGTCGCCATAGACATGAGGCTGGACGACGCGTCGCGCTCCGTCATATTCGAGAACGAGCAGGCGCTGCTCGCGAATAGCCCTGCAGATGATGGCGTCGAAGTGGGCGTGCTCGTTCATGGCGATCTCTTCCTTCAGAAGGGCTGCTGCGACGCAACATCCCGTCACCTATGCATTTTTGGCAGTTGACGCGATTTTTACAGTGCGCTATATCTTGCATCACGCGCGGTGTCCGATTGGACGTCCGTTCGCGTAACCCTTCCGGCGACCCTCTCGGGTCGCCGATTCGCAGCTCGCGATGAATGACGGACAGACCGCTACGATGCGTCGGCCCAATTCACATGAAACCGCCAGCTGCGCTGTTGCAGGACGCCCGTTCGCGCGCGTCATGGCCGACGGCTTGCCCATCCTCGCGCGTGCCAAGCTGAGCGCCCTGCGTTCGCGCGGCAAGTGCGTTGCCGGCTACTCTCCGCCGCAAACCTCCCTCTGATCGTCCGACCAACCTGATCGGCACGTTCACCCGTCCGTCGTGATGTCGACGCACGCCTGCTAGCGCTGGCGTGAGCGATGTGTCACGTCCGGACCGCGCGACGAACCCGCTGATCAGCTGAACTGCGCATTGCGTGGCGTCGTGCCACGCGTGCTTCCAAAGGCATCTCGGGGTGGGGGTAAGTCGTGGGTATTCATAAGGGTTTCAACAAGAAGAAGTGTCTCGTGGCGGCGTTGTGCGCCGTGCTGGGTGGCTCCGCATTCGCCCAGGATGCGACGCCGGCCGCACCGGCAACGCCGCCTGCAAAGCCTGCCGCAGACGGCCAGGCCGCGCCGGCCAAGCCGGACAAGGCAGTGCAGATGAAGGCACTAAGCGTCGTTGCCAACCGCTACGACGCGACCAACATGCGCATGGATTCGATCAACACCGTGGATGTGCTGTCCGCGGCGGACCTGCAGCACACCGCCGTGCATAACGTGGCCGAAGCGCTGGGCCTGATGTCGGGCGTGAACGTGACGACCACCGGCTCAGGTTACTTCGGCGGCATCGACGGTGCGGCGCGAGGCGAGGGCATGTTTACCTCCGTGCGCGGCCTTCCGTCCGAGTACAACGTGAACCTGGTCAACGGCAGCAACGTGGCCCAGGGCATGCCGTATAGCCGCAGCGTGCAGCTCAGCCTGCTGCCGCCCTCGGGTCTGCAGACCATCGTGCTCAACAAGACATCGACGGCAGATATGGACGGCGATGCCATTGGTGGCACGATCGACTTCCGCACGCCGAGTGCGTTCGACTTCAAGAAGGATTTCAGCGGTAGCGTGACCACGAGCGGGCGTGTCGAGAGCCGCGCGCGTGACTACGGTGGCAGTGGCCTGGGTAGCGGCCTGGCCGGCGAATTGCAGGGCAAGTTTGGCGCGGAGAAGCAGTTCGGCGTGTACGTGAGCGGCTATTACGACTACCGGAACATTGCCAATAGCGAGATTGGTGCGGCCGAAAGCGCCTCGAACGATGGCTCCTGGGCCTTCCTGCACGCCACCGCCGACGGCCAGAACGCGGCCGGCTACGATCCGGCGCACAACCTGACCAGCCTTGGCACCAACGTCGGTATCGCCTCCGGTTTCGAGCGCCGCTACGGCGGCAACATCTCGCTCGACTGGAACGTGGACCCCACGCTCAAAGCCTATGCGCGCATGACCTATGCGTACGCGCTGACCGAGCAGAACACCACGTACAGCCAGCTCCTTCCGCAGGACGTGACCTACGTGCCTTCGGCGACGCCGGGGGTCTACACGCCGAACATCGGTCGCATCGCGAACCGGTTCTGGTACGAAACCAATCCCGAGCGTGCCGATCTGGCCACGGTGCAGTTCGGTGCCGACAAGACCGCGGGTGGCTGGACAATCTCGCCGAACGTTTTCTGGAGCATCGGCCGCAACGATCGTCCGAACCACGTCGAGATCGATGGCCGCGAGGACAAGTACTCGCAGGACAACTTCGCCTACAACCAGAGTTCGCTGCTGAACTACGGCAGCCATGGTTTTCCGTATCCAGCGCTGACCCCGGGCCTGCTGAACTCGGTCAACAACCTGCAGAACATGTATGCCAACGACTATGGCGAGGTGACCGACATCCGCTCGGGCCAGAAGCGTGGCGGCGCCAAGCTCGACCTGCGGTACGACTTCGAAGACGGTCCGCTGCAGTCGATCAAGTTCGGCGTGAAGTACAGCGACAGCTCGCGTGAGTTCACCGATCGGGATTACTCCACGGCGGGCATCAACGATGGCACGACCACCCTCAACGATCTTGGGATCATCAAGGGCTATTACAACCAGATTTTCCCGGGCAAGTTCGACTGGACGACGCCACAGATCAGCCGTTCGGCGGTCGCGTCGCTTATCGCCAACCACCTGCAGCCGGGCGACCTCGATACCTGCAGCCAGCTCGACTACAACAACTTCAACTGCGACACGATGCGCGGCACCGAGGCCGTGACTGCGGCCTATGCCATGGCGACGTTCGACAGCGGCCCCTGGGAAGTCATTCCCGGCGTGCGTTTCGAGCACACCACCATCCGCAATACGTTCTGGACGACGCCGCAGGATGCCGACGGGAACGAGCAGCCGGGCTACTTCTCCAACAACCACACCGTTTACAACGTGCCGTTGGGTAGCCTGTTCATCAATTTCCGCCCCGATGGCAACATCGTCTACCGCGCTGCGGTCTGGCAGAGCTACACGCGCCCTGCGTTCGTCCAGCTTGGCGGTGGCTCGCAGATCAATGTTTCCGATGGCGTGACCACGATCACGACCGGCAATCCGGACCTCAAACCGATCAAGTCTACGAATGTGGACCTGGGCGCTGAGTGGACCACCCAGAACGGCGGCTACGTTTCGCTGTCCAGCTACTACAAGAAGCTGCGTAACTACATCTACGACAGCGGCGGCGGCCAGGCCGACCCGAATACGTCGGGCGTGGGCACCGTGTTGACCAAGACGCCGACCAACGGTGGCGATGGTCGCGTGGTGGGCCTCGAAGCGACGTACCGGCAGAAATTCCAGAACCTGCCGTCGCCGTTCGATGGCCTGGGTTTCAGCGTGAACGCGACCCGGCAGAACTCGAAGGTGGATCTGGGGCGCGAAGGTTTCGACAACGAACGCCTGCAGTCGGCGCCGACGCGCATGGCCAATGCCGAGCTGTTCTACGAGAAATATGGTTTCTCGGCGAACCTCAGCTACCACTACACCAGCTCCTATCTGTCGACCTACGACTTCCTCAACCAGAACAGCACCTGGGATGACCTGTGGATCCGGCCGATTCGGCGGGTCGACCTGCATCTGGGGTACGCGATGGAGAATGGCCTGCAGTTCGATCTCCAGGTCAGTAACCTCACCAAGCAGTACTCCTACTGGTCGCATATCGGCAAGAACAGCCTGGCCAACTCGGATATCGTCGACGCAGGAAGAACCACCCTCCTGACCGTGAAGTACAACTTCTGAGCATGCATCGTCGTAGCTTTCTCGCGTTATCGCTGCTCACCCCGCTGGCTTTCGCCGGGCGCGGGTGGGCGGCATCGCTCGCTGGCACCCGTGTATCGGTGGCGCCGGACGGCCGGCCGCATGCCTTCGGGTTCGGCAAGCGCGAGTTTCTGCTCGACGGGGAGGCGTTTCGCGTACATAGCGGCGAGATGCATCCGGCACGTATCGCGAGGGAGCACTGGCGGCATCGCATCCGCATGGCCCGCGCCATGGGGTTGAATACCGTGGCGATCTACGTGATGTGGAACCACCACGAGCGCGAACCCGGCGTCTTCGACTTCGAGACCGGGAACCGGGATGTTGCCGGCTTTATCCGCCTGTGCGCCGAGGAGGGGATGTGGGTCTACCTGCGCCCGGGCCCGTATATCTGTGGAGAGTGGACCAACGGCGGGCTGCCGGCCTACCTGCTACGCGATCCCGATACTCGGCTGCGTACGCGCGACGATCCACGCTACATGGCGGCCGTGCGGCGCTATATCGCTGCGCTCGCGCCACGTATCGCGCCACTCATGGCCGGTGCGGGTGGTCCGGTGTTGATGCTGCAGATCGAGAACGAGTATTCGATGTTCGCCGACGACATCGGTTACCTGGATGCCTTGCGTGATATCTGGCGCGAGCACGGGATCAACGGACCATTCTCGGTATCGGATGGCCTGAAGGACCTGCAACGTCGCAAGGCCTATCCGCAAGGCACCGCGCTGGGACTGGACGGTGCCGACGTGGCTGATCTGGTCAAGGGCAGGGGATACGCCGGCGAGTCGCCCGTGTGGGTGGGCGAAGGTTATCCCGGCTGGTTGACGCATTGGGGTGAACCGACGTTCGCTTCGAAGGACTATGAGGAAACGCTGCGGCACATCATGCGCGCGGGATATTCGTTCAACCTGTACGTCGTGCATGGCGGCACCAATTTCGGCCTCACCGCAGGCTCCAACGCCGAAGACGACGGTTCGCAGTTCCAGCCGGTGATCACCAGTTACGACTACGGTGCACCCATCGACGAGCGTGGGCGTCCGACGGAGCAGTACACGCGGCTGCGTCGGGTGATCGAGGAGGTCACTCACGTCGCGCCGCCTGCGTTCCCGCCGGCTCCGCCTTCCGCCATCTTTGCGCCCGTGACGCCGCAGCCATTTGCATCGTTATGGGACAACCTTCCGGGTGCGGCAGTGACCCTGCCATCGCCCGGGCCGAACGAGATCCTGTTTGGTCAGGACCAGGGGCTGGTGGTCTATCGCAAGCGGATCGCTCAGGGCGAGGTCTTGCATCTGGAGAACGTGCGCGACTACGCGGTGGTCCATGTCGATGGTCGTGAGGTGGGAGTGGCGTCGCGGGTGGAGCATTCGACGCTGAATTCGCTGCCTGAGGTGAGGCTGGGGACGCCTGCTGCTGGAGAGGTTGCTGGAGCCGGTGCGACGCCGCGCACGCTGGACATCCTGGTCGACACGTTCGGGCATATCAATTTCGGGCCGCGTATCGGGGACCATAAGGGGTTGATCGGGCCGGCGTCGGTCGATGGGGTGGCGTTGGCGGATGTCGAGGCCTGGGCAATTCCGTTGGATGATGAGTGGATCCGGGGCCTGCGGCCTATCGCCGCTGAAGCGGCTCCCACATCAGCTGGTATGCGTCATGCCCTTGTGGGAGCCGCTTCAGCGGCGATATCCCGTCCGCGACGCCCCGCCATCTTCTTCAAAACCAACCTGCACATCGAAACCCCAGGCGACCTCTATATCGACCTCAGCGCCTGGTCCAAAGGCTACCTCTGGATCAACGGTCAGCTACTCGGTAGATACTGGAATATCGGTCCCCAGCAGCGTCTGTTCTGCCCCGGCCCGTGGCTGAAGGCCGGCGACAATGAATTACTGTTGTTCGACCTGCACCAGACCACACCTGCGGTCGTAAAGGCCGCAGACAGCCTGCAAGCATCGAGGAATACCTGATGCGCGCCAGCGTAAGCGAACCGAGCGGCCCCATCGTTCCACCGCGCGCCATCGGTTTCTGGGGTGGCCTGTCGGCGAACGTGCTGAACATGATCGGCATCGGGCCGTTCGTCACGATTCCCATCGCACTGTCCGCGCTCGCCGGGCCGTCGGTGTTCCTGGGCTGGATCGCCGGCGCACTGCTTTGCCTGTGCGACGGACTGGTCTGGGCGGAGCTCGGCTCGACGATTCCCGCGTCGGGCGGCCCTTATCACTACCTGCGCGAAGCGTATGGACGCGACAAGGCGGGCCGTCTGTTTGGTTTCCTCTATCTGTGGCAGACCCTGCTCACGGCACCACTGTCGATCGGCAGTGCCGCGGTGGGTTTCGCGCAATACGCTGGTTTCCTGATTCCTTCGATCGGCGACACGGGAAGGGCGCTCATTGCAGCGGGGCTCTGCCTTGCAAATACGGCGGTCCTCTATCGTCGCGTAGGTCAGATCCAGCGGCTGTCGGTGTTCGTCAGCGCGATCGTCGTCGTCGCCTGCGCTTGGATCGTGTTCAGTGGTGTGACGCACTTCAATACGGCCGTGGCGAGCCACTTCTTCCAGGCGCACGTGGATACGTCGCATGGATTCTGGCTCGGTCTGGGCGCGGTCGCCTTGATTGCCGTGTACGACTACGGCGGCTACAACAACGTCTGCATGCTCGGCGGCGAGGTAAAAAAGCCACGGCGCACGATTCCGATGGCCGTGCTGATCTCGATTCCGCTGGTGGCCGTGCTTTACCTCGGGCTCAACCTGAGCATTCTCGGCGTCCTGCCTTGGGAGCAGGCGGCCCATTCGAAGGCGGTGGTGGCGGACTTCATGCAGGCGATCCACGGCCGCACCGGCGGTACCCTGGCCGTGTTGCTGATCCTGCTTGCAAGCTGGGGTTCCGCGCTGGTTGTGCTGCTGGGGTATTCCCGCGTGCCATACGCCGCGGCAGCCGATGGCCAGTTCTTCCCGGTGTTTGCACGGCTGCATCCTCGTGGTGGCTTCCCCACGGTGTCGCTGGTGTTCGTTGGCGTGACCTCGGCGGCGGCCTGCTTTCTTTCGCTCGAGCACCTGATCGCGATCCTGATGGTCACCCAGATCCTGTTTCAGTACATCGCGCAGTGCTTCGCTGTCGTGGCCTTGCGCAAGCGACGCGCGGACGCGGACGTCTTCCGTATGCCGCTGTATCCGCTGCCGATCGTCATCAGTGTCATCGGCTGGCTTTATCTGGTGGCGACCGCCGGCACATCGTCCATCGTCACGGCGGTGGGCGCGGTGCTGGCCGGTACGCTTCTTTTCCTGTGGCAAGCAAGGAGGTCCCGAACGTGGCCATTCCCGCAACGTTGAAATCATGGGACGTTGCCGTGGTCGGCGAGATATACGCCGATCATGTATTCAGCGGATTCCCCACCTGGCCCGGCCCCGGGGAAGAGGTGCTCGCCGAGAACTACCTGCGTGAGCTGGGCGGTGGCAGCATCAACACCGCCTGTGCGCTGTCTCGGCTGGGGCGCCGCGTGCGTCTGGTCGGCTTGATCGGCGAAGCTGACCTGGACTGGTTCGAAAGCCGCCTGGCCGAGTTCGGTGTCAGCATGGACGGCATCCGTCTTGGCAGCGATGGCACCGGCATCACGGTCAGCGTTTCCACGGTGGAAGACCGCTCGTTCTTTACGTATACCGGCGTGAACCGCGCGTTGCCCGAATTGCTCGCCTCGCCGGAGATCGTGGCCGACCTTGCGGCGGCACGCCACGTGCATTTCGCCATGCCGTTGCCGCGCGACCTCGCTGCCACCCTGCTGCCGTTATTGCGCGAAGCGGGCTGCACGACCTCACTGGATGTGGGCTACAGCCCCGCATGGCTACAGGATCCCGACAACCACCTCAGCTGTCGGGACGTCGACCTGTTTCTTCCCAACGCTAAAGAAGCCGCGCTGCTGTGCGGGGACGAGACGCCGTCATCGTACGAAGCGTGGTCGTCCGTTGCAGGTATCCGTCGCGCTGTCCTTAAACATGGTGCCGATGGTGCGTGGATCGCCGACACGCGCGGCTTGCGCCGCGTGCCGGCCCCGCGCATCCAGGCGGTCGATTCCACGGGTGCTGGCGACGCGTTCGACGCGGGCGTCATTGACGGTCTTCTCGATGGCGAGTCCATCGACGGTTGTGTCGAGCGCGGCTGTATCTGCGGCGCGCTGTGCACGACTGCAGCTGGTGCCCTTCAAGCGCTTCCCCATTCCCCCCAATTGAGGACCCTTCGTGAGCAAACGTACGGATCGTAAGATCGCATTGATTGGAGGTGGCGGTGTTCGTTCCCCGCTGGTGGTGTTCGGTGTCAACGAAGCGGCCGAGGCACTCGGCGCCGCGGAAATGGTGCTCTACGACCCGGATCCGGCAAGGCTGCGGATCATGGTCGACCTCGGCAAGGCCGTGGTCCGTCGCTTCGGCGGCGACCTGAAGCTGCGTGCGGCGACCTCGCTGGAGGACACGATCGAAGGCGCGGACTTCGTGCTCAACAGCGTTCGCATCGGCGGCATCGCGGGGCGCGCCGCGGACGAGCGTGCGAGCATTGCACAGGGCTATCCCGGCCAGGAGACCACGGGTCCCGCCGGTGTGGCGATGGCCTTGCGCACCATTCCCGTGGCTATCGAACAGGCGCGCATGGTCGAGCGCCTGAGCCCGCAGGCGTGGCTGGTCAACTTCACCAATCCCGCCGGTCTCATCACCCAGGCAGTGACCGATCACAGCAAGGCGCGCATCGTCGGCATCTGCGACACGCCGACGGAGCTGTTCCACAACATCGCGCATGCGCTCGGCGAGCCGGCCCACGAGGTCGAGTGCGACTATGTCGGCCTCAATCACCTCGGCTGGGTGCGTGGCGTGCGTGTGCGCGGCGAAGAGGTGATCGACCGCTTGCTCGACAGCGACGAATTGCTACGCAAGCTTTACCTCGCGCCACTGTTCGACTTCGACATGATCCGCACGCTGCGGCTCATCCCCACCGAGTACCTCTTCTTCTACTACGAGCGACAGCGCGCGCTGGACAATCAGCGCAAGCAGGGTGGTAGTCGTGGCGGCGAAATCCAGCGGCTCAACGATGACCTTCTGGCCACCCTGACCGCGCGGCTGGACGCAGGCGATGGCGACGCTGCCGTGGATATCTACGCGGCCTACCTCAACCAACGCTCCGGCTCGTACATGAAGCTGGAAGCCGAGGGCGGTTCGGCCTTCGACCAGGGTATCAGCCTGCAGGGTGACCCGTTCCGCGTGGCGACCGGTTATCACCGCATCGCGATCGACGTGATGAGCGGGCTGACGGGTGCCAAGCCCGCACGCATCGTGGTTAACACGCGTAACCAAGGAGCGCTGCCGGACCTGCCCGATAACGACATCGTCGAGATTGCTTCGGACATCTCGCTGGATTCGATCGTTCCGCGGCCCATCGCACCCTTGCCGGATGCCGTGAACGGCCTGGTCCGGTCGGTCAAAGCGTACGAGCGCGCGGCGATCGCTTCGGTGCTGAACGACCGTCGCCTGGAGGCGCGCAAGGCCATGCTGATTCATCCGGCGATCGGGCAGTGGACGCCATCGGGTGACCTGCTCGACGCCTTATTGGGGCATGTGGACGAAGACGGTGAATGCCTCTGTCAGGGGCCAGTTCACCGGCACGGGTAACTGAGTCGCCGCCGCAAGGACAGGATGCGCTCCTGGCCGGAGATAGGGCGGCAGGCCGGAAGTTGGGGTGACGTCAGGTAGTCGACCGGGGTAGTGTTGATGCCGCCGACTCCTCCGTCACGACAACTTCGGGCCTGACCTCATGACTACGCGCACGTTCGCCCCCATCTTTGTGGCATGGCTGATGACAGTGCCACTTGCTGCATCCGCCCAGACGGAGCAAAAGCCACCGGAGGACGCGAGCGCGGCTTCGCAGTACAAGAGCCTGAACCTGACGAAGGATCCCAAAGCGGCGGCAGCGGGTGAGTACAAACTCGACCCGCACCACACGTCGGTCATCGCGAAACTCGCCCACATGGACCTTTCCCGGTACACGCTTCGCTTCGACAGCGTCAGTGGGGGATATCAGTTCAATCCGGCGCAGGCGACGGCGTCAGGCCTGGCGATTTCTGTCGACCCAAAATCGGTCGACACCGGCGACCAGGCGTTCGACAAACGAATCGCCCAGAAGTACTTCGAAGCCGATAAATATCCGGTTATGACCTTCACGTCGACGACGGTGAAGATCACGGGCGACCAGCTGGTGGTCAGTGGCGTCCTGGATTTTCATGGCGTGAAAAAGCCTTTAAGCCTGAAGGTGACCTACCGCGGCTTTGCCGGCACGCGCATGGGCTTCTCAGGTGAAGCCACCTTCAAGCGCTCGGACTTCGGCGTCGGCCAATGGATCCCATTGGAAGCCGACGAAGTCACCCTGCTCATCGAAACCGAATTCGTAAAAGCAACCTGAGAGCGCTCGCCCTTAAGCTCTTGTGGGAGCCGCTTCAGCGGCGATCTTTTACCCGTTACGGAGCAGCGTGCGGCCCGATCGCCCCATACGGAAGAATCGTCGCCGACGCGAGCGTCGTGTCGCGGCTCATCGCGCCATACGGCAGGATGGCGGCGGAGGCAGTCGTGGCTTCGCCACTCATGGCGCCATACGGAAGCACCGGTGCCGAAACCGTCGTCGCATCATGCCCGACAGCACCGTACGGGAGGATCGTCGCCGCGCTGGTGACCGTGGTGACGGCAACCTGAGCATGGCTGCTGAAATCGGCAGCCATCGCCAGCGTACCGCCGCTCAGGAGAACCAGGGCGAGCGGGATCACGCGGGCAGGCGTGCGGAAAAACGAGTGGTTTTTCATGGGTATCGGACTCAAGGGGACAAAGGCTTCACGGAAATGGTGCGCCGCAACAGCCCAGTTATCCAATCGTTTCTTGCTATGAGCCCGATAGCGCCAGCGAATGCCTCCTGGCCGCTGCCTCAGATCATCGCCAGCCCAGCGCTGGAGCCACTTTCGTGAGAATCGACTCAATCAGGTGGACGTTGTAATCCACCCCGAGCTGGTTCGGAACGGCGAGCAGGAGCGTGTCGGCCTCGGCGATCGCCTCATCGGCCGCCAGTTCGGAGACCAGTACCTCGGGAACCGCCGCGTAGGTCCTGCCGAAGACGGCCTCCATACTGTCGATAAAGCCGATCTGGTCGCTGGATTTGCTGCGTCCGAAATAGGCGTGATCCTGATCGTTCATCAGCGGGAAGATCGAGCGCAGGACGGATACGCGTGGCTCCCTACCGTGTTCCGCCTTCGCCCAGGTGTCGCGATAGAGGCGAATCTGCTTTGCCTGCTGGACATGCAGTGGCTCGTTGGTCTCATTGGCCTTGAGCGTCGAGCTCTGCAGGTTCATGCCCGTGTTGGCCGCCCACACCGCCGTGGCGTTCGACGCCGAACCCCACCAGATGCGCTCGCGAAGTCCGGGCGGGTGCGGCTGAAGAGGGAGCAGCCCCGGCGGGTTCGGGAACATCGGTCGCGGGTTGGGCTGGGCGAAGCCCTTGCCCTCGAGTAATTGCAGGAAGACCTCAGCGTGCCGGCGCCCCATGTCAGCGTCCGTTTCCCCTGCCGCCGGTGTGTAGCCAAAATGGCGCCACCCCTCGATCACCTGCTCTGGAGATCCACGGCTTATACCGAGCTGAAGGCGTCCGCCACTAATGAGGTCGGCAGCGCCTGCCGTCTCGAGCATGTAGTGCGGATTCTCGTAGCGCATATCGATGACGCCGGTGCCGATCTCGATACGCTTGGTACGCGCGCCGATAGCCGACAGGAGCGGGAAGGGCGACGCCAGCTGATTGGCAAAATGGTGGACGCGAAAATACGCGCCATCCGCGCCGATTTCCTCGGCCGCTACGGCAAGGTCGATCGATTGCAGAAGCACGTCGCGCGCCGTGCGCGTTCCCGAGTGCGGGGAGTCGGTCCAGTGACCGAAGGAGAGGAAGCCGATGCGTTTCATGGTGGGCCCGTTACGCAGCAAGTGAGATGTGGATGATCATAGACGCTTAAACTGGTTGCCTCCGGGATGAGCAGACGACGCCGCAGAGCAGGGGAAGGTGATCCCCCACTTTCATCGCGTCGGCGCTTCCGTGGGCATGATCATTCATGACCTTGACGGGAATGAACGCGGTGGCATGTCATGGCTTAGTAATGGCCGCGGCGTTATTGCCTTCGATTATCCCGAACGCGATGCCATTGGCATGTACGTGGACGATACGAATCGGTCGGCACACTTCATCCTCGAAAATCCCGATGAGGCCGTCGGCGACGTCAGCCTTCTGGAGCTGAGCGCACAGGGCAAAAGCGGAGAGGTCAGGCTCTACGATGCAACCGGCAAGGTGCGGACCCGGTGGTCGATCGCAGACGGCCGACTTGAGCCCGCGGCCAGGCCGTAGCCCGGAAATCCCGATTTGGACAAAATGCTTGCACGAAATCTTCCCGGTATGTAAGCCGGCACAAAGGTACCGTGGCGCATAAAGGGCAAGGGCTGGCGGGGCCCGGGGTATATCAAATTGATTCCCCCAAGTCTAAAATAACAATTCGCGGGCGAAGGATTCGCATGCCGCATTAGTGCTGGAGCGTTTGCGACGCTTGTACTGGATCAGAGCCGGCTCCGACCCCATGTGGTGGACCGCACTGTTATCGCTACGGCAACGATTCGCATCGACCGGCGCGGACATTATTTTCGCCTGATCACGGGAAGTCCCATTTTGAGCACTTCGGATTCGCTGCGTATCGTCCCCCTTGATGGCAAGGCGGACCTGGATCGTTTCATCAAGCTGCCGGGTAGCATCCTGGGTTCCGATCCCGCCTGGATCCCGCCGCTCGAGCTCGAGCGCCGCCTGCATCTGGGAGCCAAGACCAATCCGTGGTTCGAGCATGCTCGCTGGAAGGCCTGGATCGCTTACCGGGGGGACAAGCCCGTCGGCCGCATCAGCGCGCAGATCGACTCCCTGCATCTGGAAATCCACGCGGATGACGCAGGATTTTTCGGCATGCTGGACGCCGAGGACAACCAGGAGACCTTCGACGCCCTGATCGGCGCCGCGGAGGCCTGGTTGCGCAGCGAGGGCATGAAGCGTGTTCGCGGTCCGCTCAGCCTGTCGATCAACGACGAAGTCGGCCTGCTGGTCGACGGCTTCGATACGTCACCGTACTTCATGATGGGCCACACCAAGCCCTATTACGGCGCGCGCATTGAGCAGGCTGGCTACCAGAAGGCCAAGGACATGCTGGCCTATGTGGTCGAGCCGGACTTCCCGGCACCGAAGGTGATGAAACGCCTGTTGGGCAAGTCCAAGCAGAGCATTCACGTGCGCCCGCTGGACCGTAAGCGCTTCGATGAAGAGCTCGCCGTATTGCGCGACATCTTCAACGACGCCTGGTCGGACAACTGGGGCTTCGTGCCCTTTACCGAAGCGGAGTTCAAGGACCTCGGCCACACGCTGAAGGTGCTTATCGCGTCGGAGCTCATCCAGATCGCCGAAGTGGACGGCGTGCCGGCGGCCTTCATCGTCGCGCTGCCGAACGTCAACGAAGTCATCAAGGACTTCAAGGGCTCGCTGCTTCCGTTCAACTGGGCGAAGCTGCTCTGGGGCCTCAAGGTGAAGTTCCCGACGTCGTCGCGCGTGCCGCTGATGGGCGTGCGCAAGAGCTTCCATAACACCCCGCTCGGCCCCGGCCTGGCCTTCCTGGTGATCGATGCCGTGCGTCATCACCTCGTCGCGCGCGGCGTGAAGGAAGTCGAGCTGTCGTGGATCCTCGAGGACAACGACGGCATGCGTAACATCATCGAAGCGATCGGCGGGCGCGATTACAAGCGTTACCGCGTCTACGAGAAGGCACTCTGATGGCCATGCAGTTCTCCCGCTTAGGGCCGATCCTCCTCGGCGTCGTCGCCATCGCTGGCGTTGCCTGCTCGAAGAAGGGCGCCTCGGACGCCGACCAGACGGTGCCGGTGGTCGTCGCGACCGCCCGTCAGGGTGGTTTCGTCGTCTACCGCTCGCAGCCGGGTACGGTCACGCCGTCCAACAGCGTGCTGGTGCGTAGCCAGGTCGATGGCGTGCTCAAGAACATCGCCTTCAGCGGCGGCCAGATGGTCAAGCAGGGTGATCTGCTCGCCGAGATCGATCCGCGCGCGTCGCAAGCACAGCTCCAGCTGGCCAACGGCGATCTCGCCGGTAGCCAGGCCAAGCTGGCCAACGCGCAGGAAACCCTCAAGCATTTCCAGGTGCTGGCCACGCAGGACTCCATCTCGCGCCAGCGTCTGGCCGACCAGCAATCGCTGGTCGCGCAGTACCAGGCCGAAGTGAAGTCCGAACAGGGCCGCATCGGCACCGCCAACCTCCAGGTCGCCAATGCGCGGATCACCTCGCCCATCGCGGGCATGGTGGGTCTGCGTCGCGTCGACCCGGGCAACCTCGTTGGGCCGTCCGACTCGCGTGGCATCGTGGTGGTGACGCAGTCGCAGCCGAGCAAGGTGATTTTCTCCGTGCCGGTGAACGTGGTGCCGCGTGTGCTGGAACGGCTCAATGGCGGCACCTGCATTCCCGTCGACGCCTATGGCGACAGCCCGGATGAAGTGCTGGCCACCGGTCGCCTTCGTGCGGCCAATAACGAGGTGGACCCTGCCACGGGTACGGTGAAGTTCGAAGCCGAGTTCGCCAATACCGACAACGCGCTCCTGCCCAACCAGTTCGTCACCGCCAAGCTGCCTGTGCAAGTGTTGCCGCAGGCGATCCTTGTGCCGGCCGCAGCGATCCAGCAGGGTGCCCAGGGTCCCTTCGTCTACGTGATCAAGGACGACAAGACCGCCGCCGTCGTGCCCGTCAAGCTGGGTCCGGGCGACACGACTACGGCCGTCATCGCTTCCGGTATCGCACCGGGAACGACGGTGGTGGTCGAAGGCGCGGACCGGCTCCGCTCCGGCACGACGGTCAGTGCCACGGCGAGTTCCACGCCTGCGCCAGCGTCCGCCGCGAGTGCTCCGGAATGCCATAACCCGTGAATCCGTCCCGCCTGTTCATCCTGAGGCCGGTTGCGACCTCGCTGTTGGCCATCGCGATTCTGCTGGTCGGCCTCTTTGCGTACCGGTTCCTGCCGCTCTCGGCATTGCCGGAAGTCGATTTCCCGACCATCGAGGTCGTCACGGCCTACCCGGGCGCTGGCCCTCAGGTCGTGGCTTCCACCGTGACCGGACCCCTCGAGCGCCAGATGGGGCAGATGCCCGGCCTGGCGCAGATGTCGTCGACCAGTGCATCCGGTGCGTCGACTATCACTCTGCGCTTCAACCTCGAACTGCCGCTCGATGTCGCCGAACAGGAAGTACAGGCCGCGATCAACGGCGCAGCGCCCCTGCTGCCGCCGGATATCTCGCAGCCGCCCATCTATCGCAAGGTGAACCCGGCCGATGCGCCGGTGATGACGCTTGCCCTGACCTCGCCGACGCTTTCCTTGCGTGTGCTTCGTGAGCTGGCAGATACGCGTCTGGTGCCGAAGCTCTCGCAGGTCACTGGCGTTGGTCTTGTAAGCCTCGAAGGTGGCCAGCAGCCGGCGATCGTGGTGCAGGCGGATCCGGCGAAGCTACGTTCGCAGGGAATGACCCTGGACGACCTGCGTGGCGCCATCCACGACGCCAACTCGAACCAGGCCAAGGGCAGCCTCGAAGGGCCGGTGCGCTCGTCGAACATCGCCATCAGCAATCCCATCGATACCGCTGCCGAGTTCGAGCGCCTCACCGTGGGGCACCGCGACGGTGCAGTCGTCCGTCTGGGCGACGTGGCCAAGGTGGCCGACGGCGCGGAGAACGCACGCCTGGCCGCCTGGTCCGGCCAGGACCCCGCGATCATCCTGTCGATCCGACGCCAGCCGGGCGCCAACGTCGTTGAAGTGGTCGACCGCATCCGCGACCTGCTGCCCCAGCTGAAGACCACGCTGCCGGCCGCGGTCGATGTCGCGACCCTGACCGACCGCACGCAGACCGTGCGCGCGGCCGTGCGCGATACGCAGCTCGAGCTGATCTTCGCGATCGTGCTCGTGGTGATGGTGATCTTCCTCTTCCTGGGCGATGGCGCGGCCACCGTGATCCCGGGCGTGGTAGTACCGCTGTCGCTGATCGGCACGTTCGCGGTCATGTACCTGGCCGGGTTCTCGATCAACAACCTGACCTTGATGGCGCTCATCGTGGCGACCGGCTTCATGGTCGACGACGCGATCGTCATGATCGAAAACATCGCCCGTTACGTGGAAGCGGGAGAAGATCCGTTTGCCGCGGCGCTGAAGGGGTCGCGCCAGATCGCCTTCACCGTGGTGTCGTTGACGCTGTCGTTGCTGGCGGTGTTGATCCCGCTGCTGTTCATGGGCGGACTGGTCGGACGGCTGTTCCGCGAATTCGCGATCACGCTGGCCGTCGCCATCCTCATTTCGTGCGTGGTGTCGCTGACGCTCACGCCAATGATGTGCGCCCGCATGTTGCGCCGTACCCCCGAGCCGTCCCAGCAGGGACGCGTCGCCCGCAAGGGCAGGGAATGGCACGACAACGTCCTCGCGAAGTACGCGCGTGGGCTCGAATGGGTGCTGGCACGTCAGACGGCGACCCTGGTCACCGTGGCAGGCATGGCCGCGCTGGCCGTCCTGCTTTACATCGTGATTCCGCGCGGCTTGTTCCCGACGCAGGACTCCGGTGACATCCAGGGCGTTTCCGTCGCCTCGCCGACGGTATCTTTCGCTGCCATGGCCAAGCGCCAGCAGGCCTTGACGGCGGAGATCCTGAAAGATCCCGCCGTGGAAAGTGTCGCGTCCTTTATTGGCGTGGGTGACGGCGCGTTGTCGCTCAATAGCGGTCGCCTGCTCATTCACCTCAAGCCGCTCAGCCATCGCAGCCGCGCACCCAAGGTCATGCAGCGGCTGTCCGAGGCCGCCAGCAAGGTCGAAGGCATCTCGCTGTACATGCAGCCCGTGCCCGACCTCACGATCGACGATCGCGTCAGTCCGGGGCAGTACCAGTTCTCGGTCGAGAACTCCGACCCCGCGCTGCTTGCTCAGGAGTTGCCCCGCATTGTCGGGCCGCTGCAGAACATCCGGAAGCTCTCCGGGGTGACCAGCGACCAGCACGACAAGGGTCTGGAAGCTTTCGTGCAGGTCGATCACGACCTCGCGAGCCGCTACGGCATCTCGTCGGCGGCCGTGGGCGACGCGTTGTACAACGCCTTCGGCCAGCGCCAGGTAAGCACCTTGCTCACCCTGGCCAGCCAGCGGCGCGTGATCCTTGAAGCAGCCCCGAATGCCGACGGTACGTCAGGCGCGATGGGCGGCATCTTCCTCGCTCCGCAGGCGGGCACAGGCGTCACGGGTGCGGACGCGAGCGATCCGTCGTCCACGTTGATTCCGCTCTCGTCCATCGCCCAGGTCACCGAGCGTACGGGGCCGTTGGTGGTCACACGTATCGACCAGCTTCCCGCCGCGACGGTGTCGTTCAACCTGACCAAGGGCGCTGCCCTGGATAGCGCGGTCAAGGCTGTCGATGCAGCGTGGCGCGACCTGAAGTTGCCGGCGAGCATGCAGATGCGCTGGCAGGGCTCTTCGCAGGCCTTCCAGGCCTCGCGTGATGGCCAGCCGTGGCTGATCCTCGCCACGCTGATCACCGTGTATATCGTGCTGGGCGTGCTGTACGAGAGCTACATCCATCCGTTGACTATCCTTTCCACGCTGCCTTCGGCAGGTATCGGTGCCTTGCTGGCGCTGATGATCGGTGGGTTCGAGCTGGACGTGATCTCGCTTATCGGCGTGATCCTGTTGATCGGCATCGTGCAGAAGAACGCCATCATGTTGATCGACTTCGCGATCGACGCGCAGCGCCAGCAGGGGCTCACACCACGCGAGGCCATCGTGCAGGCGTGCATGCTGCGCTTCCGTCCCATCATCATGACCACGCTCGCCGCGATGCTGGGTGCGTTGCCGTTGATGCTGGGCGGCGGCATGGGCGCCGAGCTTCGTCATCCGCTGGGCGTCGGCATCTTCTGGGGCCTGCTGGTGAGCCAGTTGCTGACGTTGTTCACCACGCCGGTGATCTACCTCACGTTTGAACGCGTGCTGCAGCGTCGCCGGGCATGAATATCTCGCGCCTATTCATCGACCGTCCGGTGGCGACCTCGCTGCTGTGCATCGGGCTGGTGATCGCCGGCGCACTCGCGTGGCGGCTGTTGCCCATCGCGTCGCTGCCCGAAGTGGACGTGCCGACGATCAAGGTCTCGGCCGCGTTGCCCGGCGCAAGCCCGGCCACCATGGTCTCGGCTGTGGCGACCCCGCTGGAGCGCGCCCTCGGGCGCATCGCCGGCGTCACGGAGATGACCTCGGTGAGCACGAGCGGCTCGACGGACATTCGGCTCAGCTTCGATTTCTCGCGCAACGTGGTCGGTGCGACACGCGACGTGCAGGCGGCGATCAATGCCGCCCGCGGCGACTTACCCTCCGACATGCCGGGCAGCCCGACGTACCGCGCGGTCAGTTCGGCCGATGCCCCGGTGCTCGTGCTTAGCCTGACCTCGCGCGATGCGAGCCCAAGCCAGATGTACGCCGTCGCCTCGACCACCTTCAGCCAGATGCTGGCGCAGGTGGACGGTGTGGGCGAAGTGGATCTCGTCGGCAGCTCCGTGCCCGCCGTCCGTATCGACCTCGACCCGACCGCGATGAACCAGCGCGGCGTCACCTTCGAACAGCTGCGCCACGCGGTTGCCGCGGCGGTATCGAACCAGGCCTCGGGTGCACTGGAGGTCGGCGATCGTTACCTGCAGGTAGCTACGAACGGCCAGCTGAGTACGGCGGAAGCATTCCGCTCGCTCGTGGTGGCAGGCCGCGACGGTACGGCCGTGCCCCTCGGTGACATCGCCAATGTCGTCAATACCGTGCGCGACCCTTCCAATGCGGCAATCGCCAACGGCGAACCCGCCGTTCTGGCACTCGTGCGCCACAAGGCTGGCGCGAACATCATCGAAGTGATCGACGGCATCACACATCGGTTGCCGGCGCTGCAGGCTTCCTTGCCCGGCGACATGAAGGTGAGCGTCATCGTCGATCGCGCGACGTCGGTACGCGGTTCGCTCAGCGGCGCGGAACACACGCTGGCCCTGGCCGTGGTGCTGGTCGTCCTGGTGATGCTGCTGTTCCTGCGCGACGTCCGCGCGGCGTTGATCGCCAGCGCCGTGGCACCGATCTCGCTGCTCGGCGCCATGACGGTGATGTACCTGCTGGGCTACAGCCTCGACATCCTGTCGCTCATGGCGCTGACCATCGCGGTGGGTTTCACCGTGGACGATGCCGTGGTGGTGGTGGAGAACATCTCCCGTCATATCGAAGATGGCATGGAGCCGCGTGAAGCCGCGCGGCTCGGCGCGGGCGAGGTGGGCCTTACCGTGCTTTCCATGAGCGCGGTGCTGATCGCGGTGTTCATCCCCTTGCTGCTGATGGGCGGCTACGTCGGCCTGTTCGTGCGCGAGTTTGCCGTCACGCTGGCCGTGGTGATCGCGATTTCCCTGGTGGTGTCGCTGACCTTCGTGCCCATGCTGTGCGCGTTGTGGCTGAAGCCGGAAAGCACGCGGCGCGCCCATGGCCGTGTCTTTGAGTGGAGCGAGCGCGCATTCACCCGTCTACAGAAGGCCTACGACGACAGCCTGGTCGTGGCGGTACGCCGTGCGCCGCTGACGATGCTTTCCTTGCTGGCGGTGCTCTGCCTGAGCGTTGTTCTTTTCGTCGTCGTGCCCAAGGGTTTCTTCCCGCGCCAGGACGTCGGCGAACTCACGGGTGATTTCGATACCGACGGTAGCGCCTCGTTCCCGGTGTCCAAAGCGAAGCTCGCCGCCTTCCTTGATGTCGTGCGTGCCGATCCCGCCATTCAGAGCGTCGCCGGCTACGCGCAGCACGATTCGGGCTCCTTGTTCGCCACCCTCAAACCGCTGTCGAAGCGCGACGCCAGCGCCGACGATGTGGCCGCACGGCTGAACGCCAGGCTGGCCAGGCTGTCGGGTGGCACGTTCACCGTGACCTCGGTGCAGAACATCCGCGTTGGCGGACGTCGTAGCCGGGCATCGAACGAGTACACGATCCAGGCCGATTCGCCGGACCTGTTGCGCCTGTGGGCGCCGCGTATCACCCAGGCCATGACCACCATTCCGCAGATCAGCAACGTGCATAGCGACAACGGCGGCACGGCGCTGGCGACGTCGCTGGACGTGGATCGCGACACCGCGGCGCAGTACGGCATCAGCTATGCGCGCGTCGATGGCGTGTTGCGCGACGCGTTCGCGGACCGGCGCGCGGCGACGATCTTCTCGCCGTCGGACCAGGTGCCCGTCCTGATGGGTGTCGCGCCAGAGCACGCGCAATCGCCGGACGCGTTCAACCAGATCCAGGTGCCGGGTGCGGGCGGAAGCAGCGTGCCATTGCTGATGCTGGGGCATGTGCGCCAGTTCAACACGCCGCTCGGAATCTCCCACTACGGGCAGTCGCTTTCCGCGACGATTTCATTCGACAGGGCGCCCGGTGTGTCGCTGTCGCAGGCGACCCAGGCGATCCAGCGTGCCGTGGATCGCACCGCCATGCCGACGTCGGTGCGCAGCACCTTCGCGGGCTCGGCGGGTGCTGCCAGGCAGGTCGCTTCGAGTGAACCGGCGTTGATCCTCGGTGCGTTCCTCACGCTGTTTATCGTGCTGGGCATCCTTTACGAAAGTTGCTTCCACCCGCTCACGATCCTTTCGACCCTGCCGTCCGCGGCCGTCGGTGCGGTGTGCGCGCTGATCGTGTTCCGGACCGACTTCGACGTCATTGCCCTCATCGGCGTGTTCGCTCTCATCGGCATCGTGATGAAGAACGCGATCATGATGGTGGACTTCGCGCTTGCGGCGCAGCGAGGCGAGGGACTGACGCCGGCCGAGGCGATCCTGAAAGCCTGTCGCCTGCGCTTCCGCCCGATCCTGATGACCTCGCTGGCGGTGATGGTGGCTGCGGTGCCTTTGGCCGTCTCGCGAGGCGATGGCGCGGAAATGCACGCGCCGCTGGGCATCGCGATGGGTGGTGGTCTGGTGGTAAGCCAGTTGTTGACGCTTTACACGACTCCGGTTGTGTACCTTTATCTCGACAGATTCAGCAGGTGGGCAGGACGATGGACGCAGAGTTTCAGGGCCCGACGGAACTCCGTCTGGTCGGCAGGCCGCGAAGGTCCGCAGACGTGAGCGCGCGCTTGCCCGCCCATGCTTTCCGCGCGCTCCTGGTCGCTGGCGTCGTGATGCTTGTTTCCGCGTGCACTGAGGTCGGTCCGAATTACGTGCGTCCCGCCACGCAAGCGCCAGCTGCTTACAAGGAAGCGACCGCTCAGGGTGTCAGTGGGGCAGAAGCCGCCATCGCCGGGAAGTGGTGGGAGGTCTACGGTGACCCCACGCTCAACGCACTGGTGTCGCAGGTGTCGGTGAACAACCAGTCGCTGATCGCCGCCGCTGCCCGTGTGCGCGAGGCCCAGGCCCTGGTCCAGGTGGCCAAGGGTGCCTCGGTGCCGTCGGTGACCGCCGGAACTCTGAAGTCCGGCCGCAAGAACGAGAACGATATCGGCCTGGGCGTCAGCTGGGAACTCGACCTCTGGGGTCGGATTCGCCGTGACGTCGAAGCCCATCGCGCCGTGGCCGAAGCCAGCAAGGACGACCTTGCTGCCGCCACGCTGTCGATGCAGGCGCAACTGGTGCAGAGCTACTTCGCGCTGCGCCAGAACGACGCCGTTATCGGCCTGATGCAGAGCTCCGCGGATGCCGCCGGGCAATGGGATCGCATGGTCGGTAACCAGTATGCGCAAGGGCAGGCGTCGACGGCCAACGTCGCGGACGCGACCATGAAGTCGAGCGCCGCGCAGCTCGAGCTGACCGACGCCAAGGCCGCGCGCGCCCAACTGGAACACGCGATCGCCGTGATGCTAGGCAAGGCACCCGCGGATTTCGCGATCGCCCCAGCGCCGTTCGAGGCTAACCTGCCAACGATTCCCGCGGGCGTTCCTGCGAGCCTGCTCGAGCGCCGCCCGGACGTCGCCGCCAGCGAGCGCCGCATGGCCGCCGCCAGCGCGCGTATCGGCGTCGCCAAGGCGGAGACCCTGCCGTCGATCAGCCTGGCTGCCGGTATCGGCATCCTGAAGGGACCGACGGGCACGGCGGATATTCGTGCGCCGCTGTTCACCGGCGGCAAGCTGACAGGCCAGCTGACCAATGCCGATGAGGCTTATAACGAGGCGGTCGCGAATTATCGGCAGACCGTGCTCGATGCCTTCCGCGAAGTGGAAGACGGCCTGGTGGTCACGAGCACGCTGGCCGTCAACGCCGACCTGCAGGCCAAGGCCGCGAAGGCGGCAGCGGAGTCGGATCGCGTCACGCGCAACCAGTACAAGGAAGGCGTTGCCGATTATCCCGCCGTAGTCGATGCCTCGAACTCTGCGCTCAATGCAACGCGTGGTGAGATGCAGCTTCGCCTGCGCCGCCTCGACGCCAGCGTGAACCTGATCATGGCGCTAGGCGGCGGTTGGCAGCCCGAGTCCGTCCGCGATCCCAAATCCCCGCGGTAAGTGAAGCGCACCCAGTCTGTCTGTCTGTGGGAGCCGCGTCAGCGGCGATAGGGTGCTGGCGATAACGCTGGCCCGCTGCCGCGGGATCGCCGATGAATCGGCTCCCACAGAAGCGTCAGCCGCCCTTACAGCGGATAACGTGCGATCAGGGTATCGAGGCGTCCACGGATGTCGTTCGCAAGCGGCGCGGGGGTATCGTACTTGCGACGCCCCGATAGCGCTTCGGCGACCATCTCGTCGTGGCGCGAACCCATCAGGCCGTTGATAGCCGCGAGAAAACGCGACATGCGGAAGGCGTGGTCGTTCGGGCTCAGCGTCCGCAGCGTGTCGTAGAACGACACCTGCATGCTGACGATCTTGCGCACCGCGTGAAACTGGTGACCGGCGAAATGCGTGCGTGTCACCGCCGCTCTCAGATCCCTTATTTCCGACTTCTGGAACGCGATGAGTCCCGCCTCGTTATCCATCGGCGTGCTTTCCATCGACCGGCGGACCATCGACCACACCGGCTTCGACAGCAGGATGCGCAGCTTCAGGCCGCTGCGGACGATGCCGCTGCGCCGACCGCTGCGGAAGGCGTCCTGCAGCTTACCAAGTACGCGCGTGGTGAGATCGAAGAGGCGGTCCGAGCGATGACGCTTGCTGTACAGCCGTTGGGCAAAACGCAGGTGCTTATATCGCGCACGGATATGCTTGAACTCGAGGCGTTCATCGGCACTCAGGCCTTCATTTCGCATCAATTTTTCGACGAGCCGCAGGGCGTCCTCGCGCGTGAAGCCGTCTTCCCAGAACTGCAGGCACAGCGCGTAGCACTGCCGAATCGACTCATCCGGGCAGCCCAGTACGATCGGGTCGGGCAGGGCGACATGAGCGTCGATGACGTCGTCGACATCTACCGCGTCGAACAAACGTCCCAGCGTTTCGGCCGGAAATTTCTGCCACGTGGGTCCACCACTGCGGGTCATTACTGCGCTTCCTCTGGCTTGTACAACGAAAGCGCAGGCCGCTTGCGATGTAACGAGTTCGCAAGTATTTACCTATTTGCTTTCAGTTTCCAGTCAGAACGCGAGAAACTTACTCAGTGGGGATAGCGCGCAATTAACGTTTCCAGCCGGGACCGGGTCTCGTTCGGCAGCGGTGCCGGCGTGTCGTAATGCCGGCGCCCCGACACGGCCTCGGCGACCATCTCGTCGTGCCGTGCTCCCATCATGCCGTTGATGGCCGCGAGGAAACGCGACATGCGGAAGGCGTGGTCGTTCGGGCCGAGCGTTCGCAGCGTGTCGTAGAAGGACACCTGCATGCTGACGATCTTGCGCACGCTGTGGAACTGATGACCGATGAACGTCGTCGACGAGAGGGCTTTCTTCAGTGCCCGCATTTCCGTTTTCTGGAAAGCGATGAGCCCCGCCTCGTCATCCAGGCACGTGTTATCCATCGAACGCTGGACAATTGCCCAGACAGGTTTTGACAGCAGCACTCGCAACCTCAGGCCACTGCGGACGATGCCGTTGCGCCTTCCGCTGCGAAACGCATCCTGCAGCTTCCCGAGCTGACGCGTGGTCTTATCGAACAGGTAGTCCGAAACGTGGCGTTTGCTGTACAGGCGTTGCGAAAAGCGCAGGTGCTTATAGCGCGCGCGGATGCGCTTGAACTCGAGGCGTTCGTCGGCGCTCAGCCCTTCGTTGCGAAGCAGTTTCTCGACCAGGCGCAACGCGTCCGTGCGCGTGACACCGTCTTTCCAGAACTGCAGGCACAGCGCGTAACACTGCCCGATCGATTCCTCGGGGCATGCCAGGTTGATCGGGTCGGGCAGGGCGACATGGGCGTCGACGAGATCGTTGACATCCACGGCGTCGAACAGGCGCCGAAGCGTGTCGTCCGGAAAGGTCTGCCAGGGCTCCCCACGAGGGCGGGTCATTACTGCGCTTCCTCAGGCTTGTAGAACGAAAGCGTATGCCGGTTCCGGTAAGAGGCAATGGTCGGGACCAGGAAGAAAAGCGCTTCCAGGCACTGACCACCGAAATACGCCAGGGCCGCACCCATGATGCCCAGGTGATGTGTCAATCCGATGAGCAACCCGACATAAATGATCGCCGCGAGCCCCTGCGCCACCAGCGCCGCACGCTGACGGCTGGCGATGTAGAGCAGGGATTCGAGGGGGAATGCCGCCATGGATACCACCAGGGCGCCACACATGACCTGGAGCAGGCTGTACGACTCGAGGTACTTCGCGCCGAACACGCCAGAGATCAGTGGCTTGCCCACGACGAATACCAACATGGCAACGAGCACGCCCAGGCCGCCGGCGAGCGCGCCTGCGCGTATGCCCAGCTTCCACGGCCGCGTGCTGGCCGGATCCAGCCGCATGATTTCGGGATAGAAGCTCTTCTGCATCAGCGAGGCAGGCGTGCCGGCCGCGTCGAAGAAGGTCAGGGCGACCTTGAACAGGCCGGCCGCCGTGGGGCCGAGCATGAGGCCGACCAGCACGTTGCTGCCGGCGTTACGGGCCGACCAGATCGAGTGGGAGAAGTTGGTCGTCCAGACGAAATCCCAGGCCCCCTTGATGCGGCGGGCCGGGCCGAACAACCCCGGTCGTAAAGCATGGTCGATGTTCTGCCGGCGCAGTTCCTGCACGGCGAAGATCCACAGCGCGATGTCGCCGACCAGGCTGGATACGTACCACGTCGCCAGGAAGCCCGGGAAACCGAGGTGGGCGAAGTATGCGATGACGCTGCCGATCGCGCGCAGGAAGGGCGTGACCGCCTGCTGGATGGCGATCAGGTCGAAACGATCGATCGAACGCAGGATGCCGGTCGGCGTCGCCGCCGTCATGGTCGGAATCAGCGTGCAGTAGGCCAGCGCCCACCAGAAATCTTCCGTCGAGATCCCTACCTTCTGGCTGAGCAGGGGCAACAGGATCATGCCGCCGATGGCGGCGAGGATGCCGCTGGAAAGATCCAGGCCGAACGAGAACCCCGTGACGTCACGGAAGCGCTGGACATCCTTGTGGGCGAGGGCCGGGGTGCCGAACTGGACGACGAACTGCCAGGTCTGGAACTTGGCGATATCGCTGACCGTCTTGGCGTACGCCTGCACGACCACCAGGGTGCCGAACAGCGCCGGTGTCATGCCGCGACCGGCGCAGCCGAGCGCGAGCAGGCTCAGCAGGGCGCTGACGACGTTGCTCGAGCCGAGGATGGACGCGTTGCGCACGATGGCGCGAAACGCGCCATCGGAGAACCAGTGCTTCATGCCTTTGCGCCGTTCCAGCTGCCGAACGCGGCACAGATGGCATCGATCTGCTCGAACGTGTGTGCGGCACTGACACTGCAGCGAAGCAGCGATTCGTTGCCCGGCGTGGCCGGCGGCACCATCAGGTTCACGTACACACCGGCCTTGAGCAGGTGGTCCCAGAACTTCAGGGCTCCCACTTTTTCACCGACGAGCACGGCAACGACCGCGTTGGCGGGTGCGCCAAGGCGGAAACCCAGCGCCGAGAGACCGGCATGCAGCCGTTCCGCATTCGCCTGCAGGCGCTTGCGGAGGTCGGTGGCTTTCTCCAGCTTGCGCAGGGCCGTGCGCGTTGCCGCGATGGTGGCCGGCGCAAGCGAAGCGGTGAACACGTAGGGACGGCTGGCGTAACGCAGTACGTCCATATCGGCGGAGTCGCCGACGCAGAAACCACCGGTGTTGCCGAGGCTCTTGCTGAAGGTACCGACGACATAGTCGATGTCTGCGAGGACGCCATCTTCTTCCGCCAGCCCCTGGCCTTTCTCACCGAGCACGCCCATGGAATGGGCTTCATCGACCAGCAGCGTGGCGCCGAACTCCTGCTTCACGCGGACGAAGTCGCGTAGCGGCGCACGATCGCCCAGCATGCTGTAAACGCCTTCGACGATGATGAGCGCGTTGGCGGCTTCATCACCCAGGCGGCGCATGCGCTTGGCCAGGTCGTCGGCATCGTTGTGGCGGAAGCGGATGGTGTTCGCACCAGCCAGCGTGCAGCCGTCGTAGATGCTGGCATGGCTGTCGGCGTCGATCATCACCGTGTCGCCCGGGCCGGCGAGGGCCGAGATCATGCCGAGATTGGCCTGGTAGCCCGTGGAGAACACGATGGCGTCGCGCTTGCCGTAGAAGCGGGCCAGATCGAGTTCCAGCTCACGATGCGAGGCGTAGCTGCCGTTGGCCATGCGCGAGCCGGTGGTGCCCGTACCTGCGCTTTCCAGGGCCTCTCGCGCGGCCGCGATGCAGTCCGCGTCGAAGGTCATGCCGAGGTAATTGTTGGTGCCGGCAAGGATGGTCGGCCGGCCGTCGATGATGCCTTCGGTCGGAGAGACGATGCGGTCGATCTGCACGCCGAACGGATCGATTCCGACCTCGGCCAGCTCCGCGCGGACGGCACGAACCGCCTTCAGCCTGGGATTCTCTTTCATTCGATTTTTGCCCGTGGAATGCTGGAACAGTGAAGCGACGATGCTCGCTCGTCTAAGCCTTAACGCTTAAGCGCTCTCACCGGTGGACTTCAGGATCAAGGTGGCGAAGTCGCCGACGGTCCGAACTTCCGAAAGCGCGTTGATCGGCACGGAAATGTCGAAGTGGTCTTCGACAGCCACGACCAGGTCCATGACCTTGAGCGAGTCCATTCCCAGCTCACTGGTAATGCCGGTGTTCTCGTCGATCACCGCCACGCGGCCTTCCGCGATGGGGGTGATGAGTTCGATCAGCTGGGTAACAACATCTTGGTGATTCATGGGAGCACTCCGTTCAGTGCGGCAAGGATTTGCCGAGCGTGTCGGCAAGACCGCGCTCGAAGCCGAAGACGGGCCGCCAGCCGGTCGCGTGTTCGAAGGCAGTGCCATCGGCCACCCAGTCGGCGTGCGTCACTTCGCGCACCTTGCCGAGGGTGAGCATGGGCGCGTATCCGAAGACGCGCGCCGCGGCGAGATTAACCCCGCCAATAAGTCGCAACAATGACGCGGGAATCGTCAGCCGACGAATCGGCGCGTTACCACGGAGCACCCGGGATGCCGTGGCGAGCACGGTGTCCCAGTCGTAGCCATTCTCGTGACCGTCATCCAGTTCATAAGTATTTCCCGAATCGCCTTCGGACGCCAGCCAGGCCGTTACGGCCGTGGCGAGGTCAGCGACGTGGATCAGCGAGAACCGGCCGCGCCCGTCGCCGGGGATAGGCGCCAGTCCACGGGCCATGCCTTCGAACAGCGGGAGCATCTCGCGGTCGCCGGGACCGTAGACGGCCGGCGGGCGCAGGGCAGCCCAGCTCAGCCGGCCGGCGTGGGATTCGAGCGCGCGTTCGCCACGCCACTTGCTGCCCGCATAGTCGGACAGCTGCGGCTCGCGTGCGGCGAGGGAGGAAATCAGCAGGTATCGGCGGCAACCGGGCTCGCCGTTCGCGGCCTGGACGGTGTCCAGGACGCCTTGTTCGTTAACGCGGTCGAAGTCGGCACGGCGGGCGCCGCGAACGCTGCCCGCGCAATGCACGAAGGCGTCGGCACCCTTCACCAGGGTCGCCAACGCAGCGGGGTCGCCGAGGTCGCCGGCGATCCATTCGAGGTTATCGGTGTCTTTCAGATCCCGCCCCGGACGGGGGCGGTACAGGGCGCGAACCTTGTAGCCCGAAGCTACCAACTGTTGCCGCAACGCGGTGCCAACGAAACCGGTGGCACCCGTCAACGCAACGACGGGCTGCCTTGCGGCAGCAACGTCGCTCATGCCGCGGCGACGGCCTGCGGCGCCTGTTCCAGAGCCTTGGCCTGGCGCTCCAGGTAACCCACGCGCGTGGCCGAGCGCGACAGCTTGCCGGACGAGGTGCGCGGCAGGGTGTGACGCGGCACCAGTTCGATGAGGCAGGCAATGCCAAGCTCTTCGAGCAGGTCACCACGGATGCGGTTGACCAGCGACTCGCGGACTTCGACGTCGTCGGTGTTGCACTGGACGACCACGGCAGCCACTTCCGCACCACCCGGGCCCGGCACGCCGAACGCAGAAGCGTCCTGCGAACGCAGTTCCGGCTGACGCTCGACGATGCGCTCGATGTCCTGCGGCCAGATGTTGCGGCCGTTGACGATGATCATGTCCTTGTGGCGGCCGGTGACGACGACTTCGCCGTCAACGACGTAGCCGATGTCGCCGGTGTCGAGCCAGCCATCGGCGGCCAGCACTTCAGCGGTCTTTTCCGGCTGCTGGAAGTAGCCCGACATGACGCTCGGGCCACGAACCATGATGCGACCGACATGAAGGTCGGCAAGCTGCGTGCCGGCGTCGTTCCAGATCTCGAGCTCATGGCCCGGGAGCGGACCGCCGCAACGGACGAAGCCCGTGCCGGTGCCAGCAGCGACCGGGGTCGCGACGAGGTCTTCAGCCAGGTTGGTCGGATCGATCCACTCGACCACGATGCCAGCCTGCAGCGGCGAGAAGCTGATCGCCAGCGAAGCCTCGGCCATGCCGTAGGACGGCACGAACGCACGGGCGTCGAAACCGGCCGGGGCGAGCAGTTCGGCAAAGCGAGCCGGGACTTCGGGCAGGATGGGCTCTGCGCCGATGCCGGCGACGCGCCAGTTCGACAGGTCGTACGAAGCGATATCGGACGGCTTGACGCGACGCGCGCACATCTCGTAACCGAACGGCGGGCTATAGGCGATCGTGGCCTTCGACGAGCTCATCAGCTCGAGCCAGCGACGCGGACGCATCGCGAACTCGCGCGTGTCCAGATAGTCGATCGAGCGCTGACCCGCCATGACGGTGAGCAGACAGCCGACCAGGCCCATGTCGTGATAGAACGGGAGCCACGACACGAAACGGTCGTCGTCGCGCAGATCGAGGCCGTGATTGTTCGAACCCTGCAGGTTCGCCATCAGCGCCTGCTCGGTGATCATCGCCGCCTTCGGCGTACCGGTGCTGCCCGAGGTGAACTGAAGGTAGGCCACTTCGGTCGGGCCGAGCGGCTGCAGTTCAACGTTGTGGATCGGCAGCTCGGCGAACGCGGCGGGGGTGCCCCACTTGACGATATCGAGGCCAACGACGGCTTCGCCGAGGAAGCCGATGAAGGCTTCCGAAGCGACGGCCACGGAGGCGCCAGCGGCCTGCAGCATGCCGCGAAGCTTCTTCACGTAGGCATCATGGCCGCCGAGATTCACTGTGGACGGTAGCGCCACGGGAACGAGGCCGACGTACTGGCAGGCGAAGAAGTAACGCAGAAAATCCGCGTTGGTTTCCGCCACGATAGCCAGTCGGGCACCGCGCTTCAGCCCGAGCGTCGCGAGTCGCTGCGCCAGCTCAAGGGCTTCCTTACGGAGGGTCCGGTAGGGCAGGGCCAGATCCAGCTTGCCGCCCGCGTAGAAGTTGGCACCCGTGACGCCACATGCGGCGTAGTCCAGCACTTCTGCAAGGCTGGCAAAGTCCGCACGGCGCAAAGGCACCGTGTTCATGGTGGGCGTGGCTAGCCCAACCTGGATGGCAATGTTTCCGTCTGCGCTCATGGTCTTATCGCGTTCTCAAGCGTTCTCCGAAACTAGATGGGGACATTCCCACGTTGTTTCTAGGAGGTTACTGTACCTAATGGTACCATAATTGGTCGGTTTGTTAAGAATTTACTCAATCTTTCGTTAAAGAATACGGAAATTGCTTCAGCAACGCTACAGCCAGAAGTAGGGGTGCTTTCCGAACCCTTTCGGCTAGCGCCGCTTATGTTCCTGATTCCACTTCGCCAGATTCTTCAGCGGAGCCTTCACATAGGGGCTCGCCTGGATCAGGGCGAAGATCGCGCGATTGAATAGCGTGCCGACTTTATCCATCGGCCGATCGATATCGATGAACAGGACCGCCCGATACTCGTCCGTATCGTTGTGGACCTCGTGCTCGTAGCTGTCGTCGAACAAAACGACCTTGCCTTCGTGCCAGTGCAGGATCTGGTCGTCGACCCGGATCCACACGTTCTGCCAGTCCGCCGGGACCTTCACGCCCAGATGCGCGCGGATCACCGCACGGGTCGGGCCACGGTGGGCGGCGATGCGGTACTGCGGCTTCAGGATCGAGAACATGGCCGTGCGCATGCCGGGGATGCCATCCAGCGCGGCGGCCGTATCCGGGCACACGGCGCAATTTTCATCCACGCGCTTGCCGTAAATGTAGAAGCCAAACGTCTTCCAGTTATCGCCCTTCGAAATCCGCTTCTGGTCCGGCGAGAGCTGGTGGAAGGCGGGGATGTCTTCAGGGTGCAACAGGATGTGGTCAAGCTCCTTGCGAATCCGGGGCCACGCCGCTTCAAGGCGCGGTACCCAGTCGAACTCCGTGTTGTCGATCACCGGTGTCGTCGGCACGAGCGAATGCTTCGCCTGGAAGTCGCCACTCCAGCGCAGGAAGCGCTTGCCGCCCCGAATGAGGGCGCGGCGCCATAGCGGTGCTTTCGAGGCAGTCGGAGAAATCGTGTTCACGTCTGTTCGGTTCTCAGGAACGCGCGCTCAGGCAGCAGCGTCGTGGGCGAGGGGAAGCGTCGAGCCAAGCGAAGTGATGGCCCCGAGCGCCTTTTGCAATACGTCGGCGTAGGGCACACGGGTGTCCAGCTCGAACAGGGGCGCGCCGTTGAAGCGAAGCCGCCGCATGACCGCAATCTTGTCGTTCAACTCGGCCGTGCCGTGGTCGGGCTTGCGGCCCTGCGCGGTAGCCAGGTCGATATCCAGCTTGATCACCAGCGATGGCCGGATCTGCGCCAGGCGCTCGTATAGCGCCTGCTCGCGCGCCGCCAGCTTGCGCACCAGCCAGTTGTGGCTGCGCGCCATGCCCAGCCCCGGGCCGTCGTAACGGAAGCCCGGGATTTCGGCCTGCGGATAACGGTCGGTGATGACGGTCACGCCGCGCTCCGCGAGGCGAACCACGCGGCGCAGGTGGGCGGCACGCCAAAGCGAAAGGCCGTACATGACCAGGGCGCCGAAGGCATTCGGCAGCTTGTTCTTCATGTCCTGGGCGTGCGCTGCCTTGGCGGCGAGGCGCTTCTCCAGGCGGGGGCCGATCAGCGGCAGGCGCTTGATCTTGTCACCGGTTTCGCCCGAGACCAGGCCAAGGTACCGACGCACGGCAGGGCCGTCCTGGCCCAGCACCTTGACGAGGTCGTGGGTGAGGGTCGACTTGCCCGTACCGTCGCAACCGACCACCGCGATGAGCCCGTGGATTGTGTTCATCGGAGCTGCCGTCACGCCGCGGCCGCCTGGGCCGGCGATGTCTGGAGTGCCGCAAAAATCGCGTTGAGCGAGTCCTGCAGGACCGAAGCGGCGGCGTCACGCGCGTCGAGGTCGAGGATGGGCGCGCCATTGAAGCGGAGCAGCGGAAAGCCAGCGGCCTTCTCGCGTAGCGACGACAGCTTGTGATCTGGCTTACGGGCGTGCGCGGTCTCGGCGTCCACGTTGAGGCGGATCACCAGCATGGGAACGCTGGCCGCCATCCATTCGTAAAGGCGACGCTCGCTGGCGCGCAGGCGACGGACCCACCAATTGCCGCCTTCGGTCTTTGCCAGCTGGGGGCCGTCGAAACTGAAGCCGGCCTTTTCGACCTGCGGGTACCGGTCGGTCACCACGAGTACGCCGCGGCGGGCCATGGCCAGCATGCGGCCGAACTTATGGGCGCGCCAACGGGACAGCAGGTAGATAGCCAGTGCCGTGACGTTGCCGGGAGGGGCGGACGGACGGTCGTGGACCTTGTCCGACTTGCTCAGGAGATAACGGTTGAACGACGGGCCGATAATCGGCAGCGTCGCAATCCATTCACCGATACGACCCGACGACTGGCCCAGGTAGAGCGCCTCGGTCGGACCGTGATCACGCAGGTGGGCGACCAGGTCTGCCTGCAGCGTCGACTTGCCCGAACCATCGCTTCCCGTAAGGGCGATGACAGACAAGGGGCGCGAGAATTCGGAAGAAGAAGACATAGGCACACCAGATACCCGGTTTGCGCTGGACGGAAACAATTTTATTACATTGTTCATACTTGCGTCTACCTGACCACGACCAGCCCTTCACATAAGCGAAGGGCAGACCTACGATTTGTCTCAATGTGGCTGCACGCTGGTATCATTTCAATGACACCTTTATTAACGCGGGTACAGTAATGCGGGCAGAGTCGGGCGCAATGGCGCCGCTGATTGCAATAATCGGTAGCGATGGCTCCGGTAAGTCCACAGTGGCAGAGCACGTCCTTTCGTGGATAGGACGTTACGGTCCTGCCGGGCAGGCACATCTGGGTAAACAATCCGGTAACGTCGGCCGCGCCATCGGCCAGTGGCCGCTCATCGGGCCGATGCTTGACCGGGCGATCCACCGCAAGGCGGACGACGTCAATCGTCGGCTGAAGGAAGACAAGCAGCCCAGCCTGTTGCCGGCCCTGGTCATCAGCGCCTTCACGATCCGCCGGAAGCGCCGTTTCAAGCGCATGCTCGACATGCGCAAGCAGGGGCTGATCGTGGTTACCGACCGTTTCCCGCAGGTCGCGGTGCCGGGGGCCTATGACGGTCCGGGCTTTCCGGATGCGCCGGGCGGCTCGCCCGTGGTGTTGGCGCTGGCACGTCGCGAACGGGCCATGTTCGAGTGGATGGCCAGCTACAAGCCCGACCTGGTGCTGAGGCTCAACGTGGACGTGGACGTTGCCTTCGCCCGCAAGCCCGACCATCGGCGCGACGCGCTGGCCCGGAAGATCGCGGTGACGCCCTATCTGACCTACGGCGGCGCGCCGATCGTCGACATCGACGCCAACCAGCCGCTCGACCAGGTGTTCAAGGATGTCGAAGCCGCGGTCGCGAGCACGATGGCCGAGCGCGGTTATACGGCCTGATCGGCGCGCCCGCGCATCCTGTTAGTCCGGGTACCCCGATAACGTCCCTACTTTTAGGTATCGGGGCATAGCGCGATAAAGCCCTCCTGACACAACGGAGATGGCTTCATGCGCGTATTTCTTACTGGTGCCACCGGCTTCATCGGTTCCCGCATCGTTCCCGAACTCGTTGCTGCGGGTCATCACGTGATCGGGATGACCCGATCCGATGCCGGCGAGCGAGCACTCGCTGCCGCCGGTGCCGAAGCGCACAGGGGCACGCTGGAAGACCTCGACAGCATCCGTGCCGGCGCGGAAAAGGCGGAGGCCGTGATCCACACGGCGTTCGACCACGACTTCTCGAACTTTGTCGCGAATTGCCAGAAGGACAAGCGCGTCATCGAGGCGTTGGGTTCCGTCGTGAAGGGTTCTTCCCGTCCGCTGCTCATCACGTCAGGCACGGGCCTGGGTGCCGTGAATCACAGCGGCATGGCGAAAGAAGATGTCTTCGACGCAAGCAATCCGAACCCGCGCGTCGCATCGGAACTCGCTGGCAATGTTCTGCTGGGCGCGGGCGTGAATGTATCCGTGATGCGCCTTCCGCAGGTGCATGATCCCGTGAAACAAGGTCTTGTCTCGCCGTATATCGACATCTGCCGTGCAAAGGGCAAGGTGGCCTATGTCGGCGAGGGCAACAATCGCTGGCCTGCCGCGCACGTGCTCGATGTGGCGAAGCTCTACGTGCGCGCGATGGAAAAGGGCGAGGCCGGCAAGCGCTATAACGCGGTGGACGAGGAGGGCGTCGCGGCGCGTGACATCGCAGAAGTCGTCGGTGCTGGCCTGCAGTTGCCCGTGGTTTCCTTGTCGCCTCAGGAAGCCGCGGAGCACTTCGGCTGGATGGGCATGTTCGTTGGTGTCGACATGCCTGCCTCGAGTGCCTGGACGCGCGAGTATCTCGGCTGGACGCCGACCGGCCCGGGCATACTCGATGACCTGAAGCGGATGGATTATTCGGGTTCGTGACCGTTTGACTCCGCGGCGCGGCTTCGGACACGATGGCATCCTCTTCGTCATGGATCGTCACGCTATGGACAGCACGGTATCGAAAAGACTTTGCCTGGTGGCGATCGGCATGGCGCTCATGGCCGCGGCACCGGCCCGATGCCTCGCCGCCTCGTCGAATCCAGAGCTTCAGAAGCTGGAGGAGGCCGATCAGGCTGATCGTGCCTCCGGATCGAACAAGATCGACTGGAACATCGTCGGTAAACGCGACGCGGTTCGTCGAGAACGCGTGTCGGAAATCATGCGTTCCGGTGACCTGCATTCCGCCAACGACTATTGGAATGCAGCCATTATTTTCCAGCACGGCGACGCCGTTGAAGACACGCAACTCGCGTACGCACTGGCGACGATGGCCGCGCGCATTGATGGTACGAACAAGGACGCAAAGCTCCTCATGGCTCAGGCGTGGGACCGCACCATGGTCAAGAGCGGCAGGCCACAGTGGTATGGCACACAGTTGAGCAAGGATCCGGCGACGGGCAAGTGGCTCATGCCAGCGACGGACCCCACAGCTGTAACCGAAGCACAGCGAGAGTCCATGGGCGTGCCCACACTTACCGAAACCAGGGCACACCTCGATGCACTCAATGCCAGGTAACACTCCCTTGTACTGGCGCGCCTCCTGAGCAAGACTCTGCGCGGGGACTTCCGCTGAGAGAACATGCCATGCAGACGCGCATTCAGGGCACCGTGATGCCTGTGCTCGAAGTACAGCTCGAACCGGGTGACAGCGTCTTCGCCGAAAGCGGAGAGCTCTCGTGGATGACCGCATCGATCCAGATGACCACCCACACCCAGATGGGCGGCGGTGGTGGGCTCCTGGGCGTGTTCAAGCGGGTCGTCGGCGGCGGTACCTTGTTCATGACGGAGTACCGGGCCAACCGCTTCGCCGGGGAGGTCGCCTTCGCGACCAAGGTGCCTGGCCACATCGTTCCTGTCTCGGTGAATCCGGGTAACGAGTACCTGGTGCACCGGCACGGCTTTCTCTGCGCCACCCCGCAGGTCACGATCGGCATGGGCTTTCAGCAGTCACTTGGCGCCGGCGTCTTCGGCGGCAGTGGCTTCATGCTGCAGAGGATCGGGGGTTCCGGTACGGCATGGCTCGAGCTTTCCGGTGAACTTATTCGCAAAGACCTTGCACCCGGTGAAACCTTGCGGGTTCACCCCGGACATGTGGGCGCCTTCGAGTCGTCGGTCAGTTTCCAGATCACGACCGTGCCAGGCATCCGCAATGCGATCTTCGGTGGGGACGGTATCTTCCTGGCGGCGCTCACGGGCCCCGGAACGGTGTGGCTACAGACGCTGCCGATCTCACGGCTCGCGCATCAGATTGCCGAGTACATGCCGAGCGAGGGTGGTCGTGGCCGGGCAGGGGTGGGCGGTGCGTTGCTTGGTGGCATCGTCGGCTCGTTGTTGAGCCGTGACGACAGCTGACGACTTCGCTGCTCTACGCGGAGCGTCGATCGGAATCGCTCTCGCTTCCCTCAGCCCAGATGCCGATGTCATGAACTTCGCGCTCCGACGCAGAAAGCAGGCGGTCCACCGCCACTGAAAGATCGGCAATCGGCGCGTCTTCCATGGCGAGCATCTCGACGACGCGTGCGTGTTTCGCAATAACGCACGAACTGCGTGCTTCCGCCATTTTCTCGACGCGCCTTGCCAAACGTCGGACTTCCGCCTTATCCCCGGCAACGGTCGCGTCGGCGAGAAGAAGGAGGTCGATGATGATCGACGATGACGGGCTTAGGGTCATGGGAGCGGCCTTGAGGCTGGTAATCATGGCGAAAGCTTTACCGTCCCGGCGTCGTGCGAGGCGCGAAACATTGTGATTTGCGGCTTCATCCATGTGACACCAGCGCGTTCAAACCGCTAAAGGAACATTCCATAACGTGCGCCAGCGCACACGGTGGACACGCCGTGGCCCTTTTCTGTAACCAAACCGCGACCTGAACCGAATGGGCAGAGGCATCATTCCTGTCCCGGATCCGGATCTCCATGCCCCTGCATTTCTCTTGCACCCTGTGTGGCCGCTGTTGTCACAATCTGCGTTTACCCCTCGGACTGGCGGAGGCCCGTACCTGGCTCCGCGAGGGAGGCAGCGTCGAAATCTTCTGCGAAGCGATTCCCTGGCCGCAGGAAATGCCAGCGGAGGATGGCATGGCGCAGCACAAGCGCAAGCGCTCCTTCCCTGCGATGAGCGGAACGCTTCCGGTACGCGTCATCGTGTCCCTGCTAGCTACGTTCGCGGGCGCATGCCCGAATCTGCAAAGCGACATGACCTGCGGTATCTACGAGCGCCGGCCGATGGCATGCCGTATCTATCCTGCCGAGGTGAATCCCTTTCTTTCCGTTGAGCCTGCGCAGAAACTCTGCCCGCCCGAGGCATGGGACAGCACGGCCGTGTTGCAGACGGATACGGGCGAATGGGCGGATGCGACGGTTGCCGAGGCGGTGGAGAGTCGTCGCGGCTCGGACTATCGCGAGGCATCCGCGAAAGCCCTGCTGTGCGAACGGCTCGGCATTTCGGAGGCTGGGCTTACGAACGAAGGCGTAGTGACATATACGCCGGAACGAGCGCGCTTCCTCGAAGCCTTCGAGGCGCTCGACGCGGCGTCGTTGGATGCGCTAACGCAAGCGCATGACCTGGCGTGGACGATGGTGTCGCATCGGGACCGCACGCTGACCCTACTGGCGTCGGCCGGCGCTCATCTCTTGAATGCGGCGGACCTGGGTGGCGACACACGAGCTTTCATCGCCTTTGTCTGAGGTTGTGGAAAAGATATTGAAATATCATTGACACGTAAATGATAACGAGCTAACAATGCGTCCCGGGGCAAGCCATTCGCTTATCACGGGGAGACGTCATGGGGCATCGCTATCTTCAGCACAATCGGCGTGCTGTCTGCGCCGCCATCGCTATCGCGTTGATCGGCGCAGGTAACGTTGCTACCGCCTCGGACGCTCCGGAGGACCAGCAACAGCCGGGCACGCAGCGCAAGCAGGCGGCTGACCTTCCGGCGGTCGTGGTCACGGCCAACAAGCGCACCGAGAAGCTTCAGGACGTGCCGATGGCCGTCTCCGCCGTCTCTGGTGACGACCTCAAACGCGCTGGCGCGGTCAGTTTCGCGGACTACGCCACCCAGGTTCCGGGCCTCAATGTCATATCGACCTCGGAAGGGCAGACCCAGCTCGTGCTACGAGGCATCACCTCGGGGAGCGGCCAGGCGAACTCCGCCGTCAGCACCTATATCAACGATGCGCCCTACGGCTCGAGCACGGTGTACTCCGGAGGCGGTCTGCTCACGCCGGACCTCGATCCCGCGGACCTGGAGCGCATCGAAGTATTGCGCGGGCCACAAGGCACTCTCTACGGCGCGAATTCACTCGGTGGGCTGGTCAAGTTCGTTACCGTTAAACCAGACGCCACGCGCGCATTCGGATACGTGTCGACGGGATACAGCAGCGTGAAATCGGGCGGCAGCGGCTTCAACGAGCGCGCCATGTTCAACGTACCCTTGATCGCGAACACGCTGGCGCTCCGCGTCAACGCGTATAGCCGCAAAGATCCCGGCTACATCGACAACGTCGCTACGGGCAAGTCCAACGTCAACGAGGCGACGGTTCGCGGTGGCCGCGCGGAAATGCTCTGGACGCCCACCGACAAATTATCGGTAAGTCTCTCGGCGCTCGCACAGAACCTCAGCAGTGACGGGCTTGCCAACACGGGCGTCGATGTCGACCCCACGACGTTGCTGCCGCTCTATGGCTACCAGAAGCAGAGCAGGGCAGCTGGCACCGGTCTGTTCAAGATCAAATACCGTTTGTACGACGCGTCCGTCAACGCCGATTTCGGCTGGGCGAAGCTGGTGTCGTCGAGCAGCTACAGCACGCAGAAGGTCAACACGGACCAGGACGTTACCGCTGCCTACGGTCCGGTCCTAAATCCGGCGTTCGGGCTGGATAACGGCGGCTACTCCATCACGAATCCGATCACACTGGGGAAATTCACCCAGGATCTTCGGTTGCAGTCACCGGAAGACCAGGCCATCGAGTGGCGCGTGGGCGTGTTCTACACACGTGAAAGCACGACCAATCAGCAGCTGGTGAATGGGTTCGACGCGACCACCGGCGTGCCACTCGATCTTCCGCCATTGGGCGCGATCAACGTGGGGCCGGGCATCTTCAAGGAATGGGCGGCCTACGCGGACGTGACCTGGCACGTGACCTCGCAGCTGAGCATCCTGGTGGGCGGGCGTTACAGCAAGGACAAGACGACGTTTACGCAGACAGGCTCCGGCCTGCTGGTGGGGGATATCGGCGTCACCACGCGCAGCAAGGACAACCCCACCACCTTCCTGTTCAATCCCAGTTTCAAGTTCAACGACGACGTGATGGCGTATATCCGCGTTGCTTCGGGCTTCCGCCCGGGCGGGCCGAACGTCGGTGTGCCGCCGGGCCTGGGTGCGCCAGTGAGTTTCGGACCGGACAAGCTGACCAGCTACGAGCTTGGCTTCAAGGCGACGATGCTCGATCGGCGCATGTCGTTCGATGCCGATGTCTTCTATATCGACTGGAGCCACATCCAGCTGACCTCGACCTCGGGCGGCTTCAGCTTCCTCGGCAATGGCGGCAAGGCGAAGAGCCAAGGCGTCGAAGCGAGCTGGAAATACGCACCGGCCCGCGGTCTGGTTCTGTCGGCGAACACGAGCTACACCGATGCCGCCCTCACCGCGGATACGCCGCCGGGCCTGTTCGGCTTCGACGGCGACCGGCTGCCGTGGGTACCGAAATGGAATGCCACCGTGGGCCTTGATTACGACTTTCCGCTGGGCGGAGGTTGGTCGGGTTCGGCCGGCGCTACCTATAACTATGTGGGCGGCAGGAAGACCGATTTCCTTCCTGTTCCGGGGCCGCGCCTGACCGCACCGAGCTATCACGGCATTGATGTGCATGCGGGTTCTTACTACGGCTCGTGGACGCTCCAGGCTTACGTGAAGAACCTGACCAACCAGCGAGGCATCACCTCGCTTACCTCCGAGACGATCGATCCGCAGGGCAGCCCGTTCGCGGCGTCTTACGTGCCGCCGCGCACGGTCGGTGTCAATGTCACCTATGACTTCTAAGTCGACCATCCCCTCGGCACCGGAGCGCTCATGAATCGCTACACCAGGATACTCACGGCGTTTGCCGTTACCTGTGCCGTCGGCATCGCGTCGGCGCAGGTGCCCCAGCCGCTGAACCCGGCGCCCGTCAAGACGGATGCGCCGCCCGTCGCCGCCACCGCGGGCGCGAATGCGACGGATGCCGACGCGCGGCCCACGTTGACGGACAAAGACCTGTCGACCTTCTTCGATGGCTTGTTGCCCTTCGCATTGCAGCGCGGTGATGTCGCCGGCGCAGTGATTTCGGTGGTGAAGGACGGCAAGGTCGTCTTTGCGAAGGGCTACAGTTACGCGGACCTGAAGACCCTTGCGACGCCCTCGCCGGAAGCCACGCTGTTTCGCCCGGGCTCCACGTCGAAGCTCTTCGCGTGGACGGCGGTGATGCAGCTGGTGGAGCAGGGCAAGTTGGATCTCGATCGCGACGTTAACGGCTACCTGGACTTCACGCTGCCGCCACTGGATGGAAAACCCGTCACGCTCCGCGACCTGATGACCCACACGCCCGGCTTTGAAGAGAGCGCGAAAGGCTTGATCACCGCGGTGGGAAGCAAGCAGGTGACGCTGGGCGATTACCTGAAAAGCCATGTGCCTGCGCGCATCTTTCCGCCGGGGCAGATCGTCGCCTATTCCAACTATGGCTGCGGCATCGCTGGCTATATCGTCGAGCGCATATCCGGCCAGCGGTTCGAGGATTACGTCAAGCAGCACATCTTCGCACCGCTCGACATGCAACATTCCACGAATGACCAGCCAGTGACGGGAACGCTGGCTGCCTCGATGGCCAGCAGCTACATGACGGCATCATCGGGTGAGGCCCAGGCCTTCGAGGTGGTCAATCCCGTTCCTGCCGGCGGTATGAGCAGCACCGCGATCGACATGGCGCATTTCATGATCGCCCAGCTGGAGGGCGGCAGCTACAACGGTGCGCGCATTCTCGAGCCCGCCACGATTGCGCAGATGCATACGCCGCAGCGTACGGCGGCACCCAGCCTCAACGGCTTCGACCTCGGTTTCTACCAGGAAGACAGTCACGGCCAGCGCATCGTCGGCCATGCCGGCGACCTGGACTATTTCCACACCGATCTGCATCTGATGCTGGATGCACACGTCGGCTTCTTCATCTCGATGAACAGCGCCGGCAACGAAGGCGGCGCAGGCGTGATCCGCGCGGCGATGTTCCGCGCCTTTCTCGATCGCTACTTCCCGGACAACACGCCAGCGCCACCGACCGTGGCCAGCGCCAAAGCCGATGCGGCGCGCGTAGCGGGCTGGTATTCGTCCAGCCGTCGCAACGAGAGCGCGATGCGCCCGCTTTACCTGCTGACGCAGGTCAGCATCGCGGCGTTGCCGGATGACACGATCGCGGTATCCGCCCTGACCAGCGACGCAGGCGTACCGCTGCACTGGCGCGAGGTGGGTCCGCTGGTTTATCGCGAGGTCAACGGCAGCAGGAAGCTCGCCTTCGTCACCGACGCGCAGGGCGCCATTCGTTACTGGGCGACGGACGCCGAGCCACCGGTGTTCGTATTCGAGTCGGTAACGGGCTTCAGGGCATGGGGTTCGGTGCGTTGGCTGGCGTCGCTTTCGTGCCTGGTCGTGCTTGTCACGTTGGTGCTCTGGCCGCTGGGATGGGGCATCCGCAGGCATTACCTCCGGAAGCTCGAGCTCACGGCAGCCCAGCGGCGCACGCGCAGCCTGTCTCGTCTTGGTGCGCTGCTTCTGTTCCTCGCCGTGTTCGGCTGGCTGGTGTTGATGGTGGTGTTGACTGCGACCAATGCGGTGCCGCTGGTGCAAGGCACAATCACACCGTGGCTCTATGTGCTCTACGTCCTCGGCGTGATGGGCTTGATCGGTGCCGTTGCCGTGGTGGTGCATGCGGTCTGCAGCTGGATGGCTCCTCGTCGCGGTCGATGGGTGCTGGTCGGCGAATCTCTGCTCGCTCTGTCAGCGATCTACCTGGCGTGGTTCATCCTGGTCTTCGGACTGGTCAGCTTCAGCGCTCGCTACTGAGCGCAAGCATTCGGAGTCGTCATGCAAAGCAATCCGCGTGCTCGCCTGCAACTGCAGGCGAGCGTCGAAAAGTGGCCGACGAAGGCACCGTTCCACATCACTGGTTACACGTTCACCGCCTTCGAGGCGGTCGTGGTGAGCCTTCACGACGGGGGGCTGACTGGCCGTGGAGAAGGGCTCGGCGTCTACTACAAGAACGACACACCCACCTCGATGCTCGCGCAGATCGAATCCCTGCGGCCGAGGATCGAGGCAGGCATGACGCGCGAGCAGCTGCAGCACGTGCTTCCCGCCGGCGGTGCGCGTAACGCGCTCGACTGTGCCCTGTGGGAGCTGGAAGCCCGGCGTTCTGGTGAGCCCGTGTGGAAGCTGGCCGGGCAGGAGGCGCCGAAGGCGCTGCTCACGACGTTCACGGTAAGCGCCGATGCCCCCGACGTGATGGCCAGGGACGCGACAGCCTATACCAGTGCCCGCGCGATCAAGCTCAAGCTCACCGGCGACGACCTGAACGCCCAGCGCGTGCTCGCCGTACGAGCGGCGCGACCCGATGTCTGGCTGATGGTCGACGCCAACCAGGGGCTTACACGCGAATCGTTCGCGCGCCTCCTGCCAACACTGGTCGAAGCGCGGGTGGATGTGGTGGAGCAGCCCTTTCCCGTCGGCAACGAGGATTGGCTCGACGGACTGGAGCGCCCGATTCGCATCGCCGCGGACGAGAGTGTGCAGGACCGAAGCGACTTGCCGAAGGTGTTGGGTCGGGTCGACATGATCAATATCAAGCTGGACAAGTGCGGCGGACTGACCGAGGCATTGGCGCTGGCATCGGAAGCGCGCAGACTCGGCTTCGACCTGATGGTGGGAAACATGTCCGGCTCGTCGTTGGCGATGGCACCGGCGTTCGTCGTCGGCCAGCTATGTGACGTTGTCGATCTGGACGGACCGACGTTCCTGACCACCGACCGCAACCCTTCGGCTAGCTACGAGGACGGGAAGATATGGTGTCCGGAATCCCTGTGGGGCGCGCCCCTATGAATGCGGCAAGAGGCAGCGACTGGTTCGGACACCCGCGCGGTTTGAGCGTGCTGTTCCTTACCGAGATGTGGGAGATGTTCTCCTTCTTCGGCATGCGCGCGATCCTCGTCTATTACATGACCAAGCACCTGGACATGAGCCAGCAGTACGCCTCGCTGGTGTACGGTGCCTACGCTGCTTTCGTTTACCTCACACCGCTGTTCGGCGGCATGCTGGCCGACCGCTGGCTGGGCAAGCGTAATGCCGTGGTGATCGGTGGCACGGCGATGGCACTCGGACATTTCATGATGTCGTCGGAGGCACTGTTCTATCCGGCGCTGATCACGATCGCGCTGGGCAACGGCCTCTTCCTGCCAAGTCTCGCCAGCCAGATCGAAGGCCTCTATCGCGACGGCGACGTGCGCAGCAAGAGTGCTTACAACATCTATTACGTGGGCATCAATCTGGGCGGATTCCTGGCCCCGCTGGTGTGCGGCACGCTGGGCGAGGTCTATGGCTGGCACTGGGGTTTCGCGGCAGCTGGTTTCGGCATGCTGCTGTCGCTGGTGATTTATCTCGGCGGCCGCCGTTACCTGCCGCCCGAACCCGCGCGCGGCGCCGCCATGCGCGCGGCCAGGGCGCCGCTGGACCGCGCGGCGCGCGATCGCTTCGCCCTGCTGATCGGGATCGCCGCCATCGTCGTGGTGTTCCGTGGCGCGTACGAACAGAACGGCAACACCATCGCCCTGTGGGCCGACACCGGTATCGACCGGCACCTCGCGTCGGGCTGGGTGATACCGATGACCTGGTTCCAGTCCGTTAACTCGCTGGCTGTGTTCGCCTTCACCCCGTTCCTGGTGGCGCGTTGGTCGCGGCTGGCCCGTCATGGCGTGGAGACCTCGCTGCTGGGCAAGATGGCGTTCGGCGCCACGATCGTGGGCCTGTCCTTCATTGCGCTGGGCGCCGTGGCTGCCTGGAACGACGCTCATGGCACCCGTGCGAGCTGGCTCTGGCTGTTCGGCTGGTTCCTGCTGTTCACCATCGGCGAGCTCTACATCCTGCCAGTGGGGCTGGCTTTGTTCGGACGCCTTGCGCCGGAAGGATTTCGTGCGACCAGCATTGCCACATGGTTCTTTGCGGGTTTCTTCGGCAATCTTCTGGCGGGTGGTCTGGGCACTTTGTGGAGCTCACTCAGCCACGGTTGGTTCTTCGTGCTGATTGGCGGCGTTGCGGGCCTTTCCGCGTCGCTCCTGTATATGCTTGGCCGTCGGTTGGGGGACGTGGAACGACACGGAGCCCTGGAACCGGCAATGGTGATGACACGATGAGCACGAGACGATGAGCAAGGACATCAAGAAGAAACTGAAGAGCCGGTGGGATACCTTCACCACGGCCGAACAGAAGATCGCGGCTCATTTGCTGCAGAACATCGACAGCATTCCGTTCGAAACAGCGGCGTCACTGGGCAAGCAGGTCGATGTGAGCCCGATGACCGTGGGGCGATTCCTGCGCAACCTCGGTTACGCCGGCCTGGCGGAACTGAAGGAAGAACTCCGCGGCGGCACGCCCTGGATGCAGCTCTACAGCAGCCCCGCCGGTGGCAAGGCGTCGTCGCCGTCGGAGGCGCTGCAGTCGGAGATCCGTGGCCTGACCGCCGTGCACGCGCTGACGGAAACGCGCGAATGGACCGCGATCGTGGATCTGATCGTTCGCGCGGATCGTGTGTCGGTGACCAGCTTCCACCATGGACGCTTCCTCGGCATGGGACTCGCGAACCTGCTGCAGCATGTCAAACCGCGTACGTCGTTTGCCGACGGACAGGATGGTGCCTATGCCGACGTCCTCCTCGATTCGACAAAGAACAGTTGCGTGATCCTGATCGACTTCCGTCGCTATTCGCGGCACTTCCGCCTGCTGGCCGAAGAAGTGGCGCGCCGCGGCATCCCCCTGGTCATCATCACGGATGCCCAGTGCTACTGGGCACGGCAGCTCACCGACCACGTGCTCATGCTGCCGATCGACGACCACCGTGCGTGGCATAACTTCAGCGCGGCCAACAGCCTCTTCAGCCTGCTGATCGGCGCGGTGAGCAACGACATGGGTGATCGGTTCGAGCGTATCGGGGACATCACCCAGCTGCGGCAAACCTTCGTCGGCTATGTCGAGGCGCCGGCCCCCGCACCGTCGAAAACTCCCGCACCGTCCAAAGCTCCCGCGAAGAAAAAACCCAAACCCTGAAGAAGGCCGCCCCGATGCGTATCCGCATGCTTCTGATTGTTGCGACGGGGCTGCTCCTGCCTCTTGGCGTTTTCGCTGCGTCGCCAGCGGAGCACGCCAGCCCGGCCGACCTCGACGCGTACGCCAATAAAGCCATGAAGGCTTTCGACACGCCCGGCATGGCGGTGGTGATCGTCGACGGGAAGAGCGTGACGACGCATGCGTACGGGGTGAGGAAGCTGGGGACATCGGCACGGGTGGATGCCCACACCATTTTCCCCTTGGGCTCGAACACCAAGGCCTTCACCGGTACGGCGCTGGCCATGCTGGTCGACCAGGACAAGCTGCAATGGAGCGATCGCGTGCAGGACAAGCTCCCGGGCTTCCGCATGTATGACGCTTACACCTCCAGCGAAATGACGGTGACGGATCTTCTGGTACATCGCAGCGGCCTGGGCTTGGGAGAGGGCGACCTGATGCTCGTTCCCCAGACCAATCGCACGCGCGCTGAACTCGTCCACGCGATTCGTTACCTGAAACCAACGCACTCGTTCCGGGCCAGCTACGATTACGACAACGTGCTCTACATTGCCGCGGGACAACTTCTCGAGGCCGTCAGCGGCCAGCGTTGGGAGGACTTCGTGCAGCAGCGAATCCTCAACCCGCTGGGCATGCACGACACGCAGGTGAGCATCGACGCGAAAGTGGCGGACCAGGTCGCGCTTCACGCGAAGATCTCCACGCCGGTACGCGGCTCCGGGCGACAGTCCGTGCTTACCAACGTCATGACCGGCGACTCCTTTGCGCCCGCCGGCGCGCTGATGAGCAGCGCCGATGACATGGGCAAGTGGCTGCAGGTGCAGCTCAACCGCGGCGTCATGCCCGATGGCAAACCCTTGTTCAGCCCGGCCGCCTCCGCGGCGCTGTGGACGCCACATACCCTGATGCCGATCACGCCGGGGCCGCCTTCGCTGGCGCTTGCCGATCCTCAATTTCTGGCTTACGCGTTGGGCTTCGAAGTGCGTGACTATCGTGGACACAAGATCGTCACCCACCTGGGTGGCGTGCTCGGAGGCATCTCCGCTGTGGTGCTGATTCCCGAGAAGCATGTCGCCTTTGCCGTGATGATCAATTCGGAAGATGCGGGCACGCTTTTCGCGATGCGCGAGCATCTGCTCGACACCTACCTGGACCTGACGTCGCCGGACTGGATCGCCAATTACGGCGACGTGATGGGGAAGGAAGAAGCCGAGGCGCGGAAGGCGCTGGCCGCGAGCGACACGGCGAGCCATAAGGATCGCGGCCCGTCGCTGCCGTTGGCCGACTACGTGGGTGCGTATAACGACCCCTGGTACGGCAACATCACGATCAGCAGAAAAGACGATGCGCTGGCGATTCGCTTCGAACGCTCGCCAGGCCTGGACGGTCCTCTCGAGCATGTCCAGTACGACACCTTCCGGACGCACTTCACGACGCCGGGCTACGAGGACGCCTATGTCACGTTCGCGCTTAAGGCCGATGGACACATCGACCAGGTGAGCATGAAGGCCGTGTCGCCCGTGGCCGACTTCAGCTGGGATTACCAGGATCTGCGGTTCACGCCGGTTGCGTCGAGCGCCTCCGTCGCCCCCAGCGCCTCGCCTTAAGGCTCAGCCGTCAGGCCAGGCGCTCCGGCGTGATCAACGCCATGTCGAGTCCGAGCGCCACCAGGTCCGACGGTGCGTCGTGTCCCTGAATCAGGGCTGCAGCAAGACGGCCAACGGCGGGTGCCGTCTGGATGCCATAGCCGCCCAGCGCGGCAATCCAGAAGAAGTCCGCGACGAGCGGGTCATGACCGATCACCGGGCTGCGGTCGGCGACGAAGCTGCGCAGACCTGCCCATTTCTGGCGCACGTGGGTGATTGGAAGCGTCGTGGCCTGCTCGATGCGGTCCACGGCGATGGCGACATCCATATCGTCGGGGAACGCATCGCAGGGCGCGCTCGGTGTTTCGTCGGCCGGAGACAGAAGCAGACGGCCGGCATCCGGCTTGAAGTAGAACGTCTCGTCAATGTCGATCGTCATCGGCCAGTGATCGGAGTCGCTGCCTGCCGGAGCATCGACCATAAAGGCCGTGCGTCGCAGCGGCTGGATGCCGATGGACGCGGCCCCGGCGAGGTGGGCGATCTCATCGACCCAGGCGCCCGCGGCATTGACCAGCACGCGCGCGCGAAACTCGCCGGACTCAGTACCAATGGTCCATGCGTCGTCCTGCCGTTGCAGGGACGTCACGCCGGCGTTGTTCACCAGCTTGCCACCGCGCTCGCGCAGCCATCGCAGGAAGCCCTGGTGCAAGGCATGGACGTCCACGTCCTGCGCGTCCGGCTCATAGACCGCGGCTGCCACGTAATCCTCGCGCAAGCTCGGCGAGAGAGCGCGCGCTTCGGTGGCGTCTAGCCGGCGGGTGCCAGCGGCGACGTCCGGCAGCGACGCGAAGGCCTCCAGTGCGCTCAATTGTTCGGCCGTGGCCACGTAAAGTGCACCGCGCGGCGACACCAGTGAGGCCTCAGCGAACCCTTCCGGTGGCGTGCAGAGAAAGGCTCGGCTGGCACGGGTCAGTGCACGGATCGATGCGTTGCCGTAGATCTCCGAGAACAGTGCCGCCGAACGGCCGGTGGCGTGATAGCCGGGCTGGCTCTCCCGTTCCAGTACCAGCACACGCGCATGCGGCGCCAGGTTGGCGGCGGCCGCGGCACCGGCAATACCGCCACCGATGATCGCTATGTCGAAAATCGCCTCCTGCATCGTCATGCGCTCCGGCTGGCGATGGCCTCGATTTCGACCAGCGCGTCGGGCAGGGCGAGGCCGCTGATGACAGTGGAACGTGCCGGTTTGTGCGAACCGAAGTAGCCGGCGTAAGCGTCGTTGAACGCAGCGAAGTCACGCTCATGGCGAAGCCAGATCGTGCATTTGACCACCTGCGACAGCGTGAGCCCCGCATCGCGGAGCACGCCCTCGAGACGCTCGAGGCAACGACGGGTCTGGGCGGCGACGTCGCCAGTGATGACGCCGTTCTCGTCGAAGGCGATCTGGCCGGAGAGAAACACGAGGGAGCCGGTGTCGACGAAGGGGCTGAGGTGTGGAGTGGCCATGAAGCATTCCTTTGGTTCGTGATATAACAAGTTCGTTTGTAAGATACCTAACTATCACGTATGAGATAACTTATCCATGCGCATATTCGTAGCAGGTGTGTCCACCGAGACTAATACGTTCGCACCATGGCCCACGGGCCTGCGCGGGTTTGAAGAGGGTGGCCTGTACCGAGGCAACGCGAGTGTTGCGGACCACGGTACGAATGGACTGGTAGCGCGGCTTTTCGGAGAACTGGCGGCGGCAGACGGACACGAGCTTGTCGAGGGATTGTTCGCCAACGCGGAGCCGTCAGGACCGACTGTCCAGCATGTCTGGGAAGCGTTGCGCGACGACATCGTGGGGCAGGCGGTGGCGGAGGGGCCGTTCGACGTGATCCTTTTGCTCCTGCATGGCGCGATGGTCGCCACAGGCTGTGACGATTGCGAAGCCGACCTGGTCGCCCGGTTACGCGCGCGCTGCGGGGCGGAAACCTCGATAGGCGTTGAGCTCGATCCGCATTGCCATCTTTCGCAGGCGCTGGTCGATGCGTCTGACGCGGTGATCCTGATGAAGGAGTATCCGCATGTGGATTACGTCGACCGCGCGAGGGAGCTGTACGCGCTCTGCGTCGGCAAAGCGCTGGGTCGCCTGCAGCCGGTCAGCGCCGTGTTCGACTGCCGCATGATCGGCTTCTATCCGACCACCGGCGAGGTAATGAGTGAACTGCTGGCGGGTTTGCGCGAGGCGGAGCAACGGCCCGGCATCCTGTCAGTGAGCTTCGTGCATGGCTTCCCCTGGGGGGATACCGCGGAAACCGGATCGAAGATGCTGGTCATCGCCGATGGCGACGAAGCACTGGCCGTACGCATGGCTGAAGAACTCGGCAGGCGCATCTATGCGCAGCGCGAGGCCTTGTTGCCGCGCATGCCGAACATCGCCGACGCCCTCGACCAGGCAGCGACATTGTCGGGGACCGTCGTCATCGCCGATACCGCTGATAACCCGGGCGGCGGTGCGCCCGGTGACAACGTCAGCCTGCTTCGCGAGATGCTGGCGCGCGGTCTCGAAGACGCCGCCTTCGGCGCGATATGGGATCCGATGAGCGCGCTGGTGTGCGCGGAAGCCGGCGTCGGCGCGTGTCTCATGCTCCGTCTGGGCGGCAAGTGTGGCGCCTCATCCGGCGATCCGCTCGACGTGATGGTGACGGTACGAGCCCTGCGTGAATCACACGCCCAGGTGGGGCTGGGAGGAACCCCCGAACCGATGGGGCTATCGGTCTGGTTGTCCTGCGATGGCATCGACGTGGTGGTCAACTCGATCCGGGGACAGGTGTTCTCTCCGGACGCGTTCACCGGACTGGGCATCGATCTGAGAGGGAAACGATTGATCGCGGTGAAGTCCAGCCATCACTTCCACACCAACTTCGCGCCGATCGCCGACCACATCATTTCCGTGGCGACGCCCGGCGCGATCCAGATGAATTTCGCTGAGATTGTCTACACGCGGCGACGCGAGCTAGATTTCTTTCCCCGCGTCAGCGACCCGCTGGCCTGAGCCAGGGGCATTCCATCCGCCACCCTGGGCGCGGAACGTTGCGATGGCGGCACGGATCGACTCCGTCTGCGCGCGAACCTTCGCGTCACGCGTCGCGAGCAGGCGGCTGTTCGCATCGAGCACTTCGATGAGACTGACGGCGCCGCCCTGATAGGCCTTCTCAGAAGCGACCTCGGCCTTGGCCAGCGACGTCTCGCCACCGTCGAGGATGGTCGCTTGCTCCTGTCGCTTCACCACGGCGGTGAGGGCGTCCTCGACATCTTCCGAGGCGCGCACCACGGCCAGTCGATATGTGGCGAGGGCTTCGGCCTTCTTGCCCTTGGCGGCGCGGATATCGGCGTCCACACGGCCGAAGTCGAACAGCCGCCAGCGAAGGCCAAGCACGCCTTGCGCCTGGTTGGCTGCGCTGGAGAACTGGCTACCGGCCGTCGTCGTGGAGGTGCCGATCAGGGCCGAGAGGGAGAACGTCGGGTAGTACTCGGCGATTGCCTGGCCGATGCGGGCGTTGGAAGCGGCTAGCTGACGCTCAGCCGCGATGAGGTCGGGGCGACGACGAAGCAGATCGGCCGGACCGCCGGCATCGCCGATGTTCGGCGCCTGCGGCATCGGCGTGACGGTGCGCAGTTCGTCCTGGGAGGACCCGGGCTGGCGTGCGAGCAGGACGTCGAGGGCGTTCATCGCGTTCTCGAGACCGCTCTCGAGTTCGGGCACCGTGGCTTTCACCTGCGCCAGTGCACCTTCGGCCTGGTTCAACTGCAACTCCGGTGCGACCCCGGCGTTGAACTGCAGGCGAATGGTGTCGGTCAGGCGCGTCTGCGTGGTGACCTGGTCGCGGGCAACGGCGAGGCGATGTTGCAGGCCGCGAATGACGACGTAGGTGTCCGCGGTCTGGGCCTGCACGGCGAGTGTCGCAGCCACCAGGCCGGCCTGACTTGCTTCGAAATCGGCCTGCGCCGCCTCGTGCCCACGGCGCAGGCCGCCAAACAGATCGAGTTCCCAGCCAGCGACGAGGTTGCCGTCATATTGGTTGCCGTAGCGATCGAATCCCGGTTGGGTGGCGAGTACCTGACCCAAAGGCGTTTCGAGGGACTGCCGTGCGCGTGCACCGGAGGCTTCGACGGAGGCCGACGGAAGCAAGGCCGCCGTGGCCGAGGTCAGGTAGGCGCTCGACTGACTCACGCGGGCGCGGGCCTGCTCGAGAGTGAGGTTCGAAGTCATCGCCTGACTGACTAGGCGCGAGAGCGTCGGATCGCCGAACGCATCCCACCACTGCGTGAGGTCGGCGGTCGGATGGTCGGCGTTGCTGCCAGCGAAGGTGCCGACAGCGTGGAAGCGGGCAGGTGGTGCATCGAGCGTCGGACGGGTGTAGTCGGGGCCGACCGCACAGCCGGTCAGGGCAATGGCCGTCGCTAGGGAGGCGAGGAGGGCGCGCGTCATCGGGGCATCTCAGGACAATGAAGGTGACCAGAATACGAAATGGTCACTGGTTGTCAAGAAGCGCCGCATCCGGTATATCCTTGCGTATGACCGACGCGATTACGACACCCGAGGCAACCCCGACGGGCGCTCCCGGTATCCGCGAGCAGATCGTGGAAGCCGCCGACGCGCATTTCAGCCGTTACGGCTACGCCAAGACCACCGTTGCCGACCTGGCGAAGGCCATCGGCTTCTCGAAGGCGTACATCTACAAGTTCTTCGATTCCAAGCAGGCCATTGGCGAAGCCATCTGCTGGCGCTGCCTGTCGGCCCAGCTCGCCACGATCACGGAGGCTGTCGAGGCCGCGCAGGGCGCACACGAGAAGCTGCGCGTGCTCTTTCGCACCGCAGTGGAAGAGAACCGTGCGCAGTTTTTCGAAGACCGCCAGCTTTACGACATCGTGACGTATTCCTGCGCGGAAAACTGGGCAAGTTCAACGACGTACGTCGTAGAGTTCGAGGCGTTGCTAGCCAGCATCATCAGGGAAGGACGTGAGTCGGGCGAGTTCGAACGCAAGACGCCGGCTGACGAGGTCCTGAGGGCCATTTGCCTGGCCACGTCGCCGTTCACGCACCCGCTCCTGCTCCAGCACAACCTCGACCAGATCGAGCATGGGTTGCCTGCGGTTACCAGTCTGGTGCTGCGTAGTCTGGCGCCATAAACGGACGAACTGAGTTTCCAGTGACCAGTTGACACATTGGTCACAAGAAGCGAAGCTACGGCTTTCCTGAAGGAAGCCTGCCGTGAATCCGTCGCCCCTGATCCGTCGTTTGCTGCCTCCCGGGGCGGCTGTCCTGGCACTGGCGCTTGCCGCCTGCTCGCAATCGCAGGCGGATCCTCGCCTTCAGGCCCCTTTGGTGCGCACGGCCACCGTCGCCCCGACCACGCAGGGCGAGCGTGCCTTTTCCGGCATCGTTTCAGCCCGCGTCCAGAGCGGGCTTGGCTTCCGGGTTCCCGGGAAAGTCATCGAGCGCCTCGTGGATGCCGGTGAGGTCGTGAAGAAGGGCGAGCCGCTGATGCGCATCGATCGCACCGACCTCGCGCTCGCCAATGCCGCGTCGACGGAGCAGGTGGAAGCGGCGCGTGCGCAGGCCGTGCAATCCGCTGCCGATGAAAAACGTCTGCGTGGGCTCGTCGACGCCGGCGCCGTATCGCACTCGGCCTACGACCTTGCCAAGGCCGCTGCCGACGCCGGTGCAGCGCGTCTTCGCGCAGCGCAGGCGCAGGCGTCGGTCTCGTCCAACGAAGCGGGCTATTCCGTGCTGGTCGCAGACGCCGACGGCACCGTGATCGACACGCTGGTCGAACCGGGTCAGGTCGTTGCGGCAGGGCAGATCGTCATCCACCTCGCGCATGCTGGCCCGCGCGAGGCACTCGTCAGCCTCCCTGAAACCGTGCGTCCTGCCATCGGTTCGACGGCGCAGGCGTCGATCTTCGGGGGAACAGGCGAAGCGGGACCGGCACGTCTACGCGTGCTGTCCGACGCTGCCGACCCCGCGACGCGCACGTTCGAGGCGCGCTACGTGCTGGAAGGCAAAGCCGCCGACGCGCCGCTCGGCGCCACGGTCGTCGTACGGCTTCCCGACGGTCGCGCCGCAGCGACCACGGTGCCGCTCGCCGCCGTGTACGACAACGGTGCGGGTCCGGGTGTGTGGGTGTTGAAAGGCAAGACGCCGGCGGTCACTTGGCGCCACGTGCAACTGGGCAGCCTGAGCGACGAAACCGTGGTCGTGACCAGCGGGCTGACGCCCGGCGAGCGCTTTGTGTCCCTGGGCGCGCACCAGCTGCATGAAGGCGAGCAGGTGCGCACGGGCGAGACACAGGAAGCCGCGAAATGAGCAGCGGCTTCAATCTTTCCGCGCTCGCCGTACGCGAGCGCGCCGTCACGCTCTTCCTGATCATCGCGGTATCGATGGCGGGACTGTTCGCGTTCTTCCACCTGGGTCGCGCGGAAGACCCGAGTTTTACGGTGAAGGTGCTCACGGTCGTCACCGCCTGGCCCGGCGCCACTGCCGAGGAAATGCAGAACCAGATTGCCGAGCCGCTGGAGAAGCGCCTGCAGGAACTGAAGTGGTACGACCGCAGCGAAACCTTCACTCGTCCCGGCCTGGCCTTTACCACCCTGACGCTGCGTGACGACACGCCGCCGTCCGAGGTGGAAGGCGAGTTCTACCAGGCGCGCAAGAAGCTCGGCGACGAAGCGGCAAAGCTTCCGCCAGGCGTCTCTGGCCCGCTGGTCAACGACGAATATGCCGACGTGACATTCGCGCTCTACGCGCTGAAGGCACGTGGTGAACCGCACCGTCTGCTCGTGCGCGAGGCGGAAACCGTTCGCCAGCAGTTGCTGCATGTGCCGGGCGTCAAGAAGGTCAACATCATCGGCGAGCGTCCCGAGAAAATCTTCGTGGAGTTCTCGCATGAGCGGCTTGCCACGCTGGGCATTGCACCGACGACGATCTTCGAGTCGCTCAACAAACAGAACGTGCTGGCCGCCGCCGGCTCGATCGAGACCCAGGGTCCGTCCGTCGTCGTCCGCCTGGATGGCGCCTTCGACGACCTCACGCGCATCGAAGACACGCCGGTGGTTGTCAACGGCCGCACGCTGCGCCTCGCCGACGTGGCCACCGTACGCCGCGGCTATGAAGACCCGGCAACGTTCCTCATCCGTAACGACGGCGATCCCGCGCTCATTCTCGGCGTGGTGATGAAGGATCGGTACAACGGCCTCGATCTGGGCAAGGCGCTGGAGAAAGAAGCATCGGCGATCTCGTCGACGATGCCCGTGGGCCTGACTTTCTCCAAGGTCACGGACCAGGCGGTGAATATCGCCGAGGCGTACGACGAGTTCATGCTGAAGTTCTTCGTCGCCCTGGCGGTGGTGATTGCGGTGAGCCTGGTCAGCCTCGGTTTCCGTGTCGGCCTTGTCGTTGCAGCGGCCGTGCCGCTGACGCTGGCTGGCGTGTTCGTCATCATGCTGGTCACAGGGCGCGACTTCGACCGCATCACGCTCGGTGCGCTGATTCTTTCGCTGGGCCTGTTGGTGGATGACGCGATCATCGTCATCGAGACCATCGTGGTGAAGATGGAGGAGGGCAAGGATCGCATCGAGGCCGCGACCTATTCCTGGGGACACACGGCCGCGCCCATGCTGGCCGGTACGCTGGTGACGGCGATCGGCTTGATGCCGGTCGGCTTTGCCAAGTCGAGTGCAGGCGAATATGCCGGCAATATTTTCTGGGTGGTGATGTTCTCGCTGCTCACCTCCTGGCTCGTGGCGGTCATTTTCACCCCGTACCTCGGCGTCAAGCTGTTGCCGAACATCCGTCCGGTGGAAGGGGGTCACGCGGCAATCTATGGCACGCCGCGGTACAAGAAGCTGCGCAGGCTGATCGCCTTTGCAGTGCGCCGCAAGCTGGCCGTTGCGCTTACCGTGGTCGGCTTGTTCGTGCTGGCGGTCGTGGGCATGGGCTTCGTGAAGAACCAATTTTTCCCCGCGTCCGATCGCCCGGAAGTCCTGGTGGAAGTGCAGATGCCCGAGGGGACGTCGATCGAGGCGACCAGCAAGGCGGTGGGCGAGGTTGAAGCGTGGCTGCGCAAGCAGCCCGAGGCAAAGATCGTCACCAGCTATATAGGGCAAGGTGCGCCACGCTTTTACCTCGCGATCGCGCCCGAGCTTCCCGATGCCTCGTTCGCCAAGATCGTCGTGTTGACGGACAACGAGAAGACGCGCGAGACGCTGAAACGGCGCATCCGCAAGGCCGTGCAGGACGGGCTTGCCCCGGAAGCACGCGTGCGCGCCACGCAGATCGTGTTCGGTCCTTACTCGCCGTTCCCGGTGGCGTTCCGTGTGTCCGGGCCCGACGAAACCAAAGTGCGCGAACTCGCCGCCAAGGTCCGCGACGTGATGCAGAAGAACCCGAGCATGCGTACCGTCAACAGTGACTGGGGCGAGCGTGTACCGACACTGCACCTCGTGCTCGATCAGGATCGCCTGCAGGCCATTGGCCTCAGCTCGCGAGACGCCGCCGACCAGCTGCAGTTCCTGCTCACCGGCATTACCGTGACGAAGGTGCGCGAAGACATCCGCTCGGTCGACGTCGTCGCACGCAGTTCCGGCCCGACCCGGCTCGACCCTGCGCAACTCGGCGCCTTCACCCTCGTCGGGGCGCATGGCGAGCGCTTGCCCCTGGATCAGCTGGGACATGCCGAAGTTCGCATGGAAGATCCTATCCTGCGCCGCCGCGATCGCATGACGACGTTCACCGTGCGTGGAGACATCGGCGAGGAGTTCCAGCCGCCGGATGTCTCGATGCAGGTGCTCAACGATCTGAAGCCGCTGATGACCACGCTGGCGCCGGGCTATTCGATCCAGACCGCTGGCGCGCTGGAGGAAGCGGGCAAGGCCAACGTAGCTCTGGCCGCTGTCTTCCCGGTGATGCTGTTGCTGATGATGATCGTGATCATCTTCGAGGTGCGCTCGATCGCCGGCATGTTCATGATCCTTGCGACAGCGCCGTTGGCTCTGGTCGGCGTGGTGCCGACGCTGATCCTGTTCCACCAGCCGTTCGGCTTCAACGCCATCCTGGGCCTGATCGGCCTGGCCGGCATCATCATGCGCAACACGCTCATCCTCATCGGGCAGATCCACACCAACCAGCGTCAGGGCCTGGATACCTACCACGCCGTCGTCGAGGCCACCGTGCAACGCGCACGGCCGGTGATCCTCACGGCACTCGCCGCGGTGCTCGCCTTTATTCCGCTGACCTTCTCGGTGTTCTGGGGCTCGCTGGCCTTCACCCTGATCGGCGGAACCATCGGCGGCACGGTACTGACGCTATTGTTCCTGCCGGCGCTTTACGCCTTGTGGTTCCGCATCCGCCCGGACAAGGGCCTCGACCCGGGCGAGGTGCCGGTGATCTCCCACGAGCCGATCGAACATTAATACTGTGATGCCCCGATGCCCTGATGCCCTGATGCCGTGATGCTTTGTGTGGGAGCCGATTCATCGGCGATAGCCAGGTTGCCTCAACCCCATCGCCGATGAATCGGCTCCCACAGAGAATCGAAAACCGAGGCGTGCGATGAGAGCCGCGTCAGACACGATCCCAGTACGGCGGACTTCCGATGCGTTCGAGCAGGAAGTCCGTCACCAGACGTACTTTCCTCGATCGTGAGCGGTTCTCCGGCGAGACCAGATGAATCCCCGGCGGTTCGGCTTCGACGGATGCCTCCCAGTCCGGCAACAGTTTCACCAGGCGAGCCTTCCTGAAGCTCCCCGACTGGAATAGCCAGGTCGGGAACAGGACGATACCGAGTGATGCCTCTGCCGCTGATACAAGCGTCTCCGCGTTGTTGCTCTGAAAGCGCCCGGTCACGGCAAACGCTTCATAGCGTGCGTCGCCGGGCTTACGGAAATACCAACGTTGCGCACCCCACTGGCCGCGATAGACCAGGCAGTTGTGCTCGCTCAACTGGTCGGGACTATCGGGCGTGCCATGGCTGTCCAGATACGCGCGACTCGCACAGAGGATGTAGCGCTGGCCGCCTATCGCCCGCGCAACGAGCCCTGAATCTTCGAGTGTGCCGACGCGCACCGTGATGTCCGCACCCTCCTGGACAGGATCGATGAAAGCATCGGTGAGGGTCAGCTGGACCGACAGTTCCGGATATTCCTTCTGCAAATCGTGCAGCAGGTGGGCGATGTGCAGGCGGCCCAGGGCGACGGGCGCATTCACCCGGATCAGGCCCTTGGGCGCGGCGTCCTTGTCGGCGGCTTGTTCCGCAGCCATGTCCAGCAGATCGAGCGCTTCCCGCACGGTGAGGTAATAGCGCTCGCCCGAGTCGGTCAGGCGTACCGCACGCGTGTGCCGGTAGAGCAGCTGTTGCCCGACCTCTTTTTCCAGTTCGGCGATGTGCCGGGAGACCGATGACGCGGGGACCCGAAAGTGACGTGCCGTCGCGATGAAGCTTCCCGTGGCAGCGACCATGGCGAAGTAACGCAAGGCGTTGAGCTTCATCGAGTTGTCCGCAAGGCAATAATGTATTCTCATTCTGGCGCATTGTTCCTTTCATGGCACCACCCTATCTTTCTGCCTCTTCGTGGTGGAACCCCCTGCATGAAACATGTCTGGCTCATTCCCCTGGTCGTCGCGGCCGGCATGGGGCTTTCCGTGGAAGCAGGCCTGCTCGGGCCCCTGGGCGAGGAAGTGGGGCACTCGTGGGCGGTCCTGGGCATCTTCGGTCTCGGTTCCTTGCTGCTTACCTTTGGCCTCATCTTCGGCCGACCGCGCCTGGCGCTGATGTTCTCCCAGCCGCGCTGGCTGCTGACGGGCGGTGTGCTTGGACCGCTTTACGTCGCAGCGCTGACGATCGCGACGCCGTTCATCGGTGTCGGTCTGACCATGGTCGGCATCCTGTTCGGCCAGGTGGCCGCGAGTCTGGTCATCGATCACTTCGGCTGGCTGGGTAGTGCAAAACGCGAGGTCGATGGCTATCGGGCCACCGCACTTGTCGCGATTCTCGCCGCCCTCTGGCTGATTCACTAAGGATCCCTTCCATGCTTATCCTCATGATCCTCATCGTGGTGGCCAGTGGCGCCATCCTGTGTGCGCAATCCGCGATCAATGGTCGCCTGGGCTCGCAGGTTGGCGTGCTGGAAAGCGCGTGGCTCACCTTTACGCTCGGCGCGCTCCTTAGCTTCCTGTATGCGTTCCTGTTTGAACCGCAACACGCGATGACGTTGTTTTCGGCACCGCGCTGGCAGGTGACCGGCGCCTTCTTCGGCGTGGTCTACATGCTGGTCATCGTGTTTGCGATGCCGCGCATCGGCACCGCCGCGGCCACGGTTTCGGTCATCAGTGGTCAGCTTCTGATGAGCCTTCTCATCGACAACTTCGGCTGGTTGAATAACCCGGTCATTTCGTTGAGTGGCTCGCGCTATGCCGCCATGGCGTTACTGGCGTTGGCGTTGTTCTTGATCTACCGCAGCAACACACGACCGAACGCCAGGAGTCAGTAGCGTTTATTGTTCGGTCGTCGGATCTGCCTGGGCGTAAGGGACGTTCCCTTGCCGCAGCGCCTGGATGAGTGCACCGACTTCACGATTGACCAGATCAGGCCGGTCCACGTGGATGTAGTGATCGCTGCCTTTGGCGATGACGCGACGGCTGATTGGCGAGAGCGCCTTGCTCTCTTCCTGCATCTGGTTCCAGACAAGGGAGTTTGCCCTGGCGACTTCGGGTGGCCAGTTCGAAGGCATGGATGCCGGGTCGCGGGAGAGAATGAGGACGGGCAGGCCGGGGAAGGGGCCCACGTTTCGGGTCTCGTCGCCGGACTGGCGTACGGCGTCGAGTTCCGCTTCGAGTGCGTCGAATTGTGTGGGATCGCAGTTGTTCGCCTTGATCACCGCGCCATACGCCTCGAAGCCAGCGGGAACATTCGAGCAGACACCTTGCAGGCGATACCAGCCGATCGTCATGAGCAGCTTCTGCCAGGGCATTTCAGCACGCTGGGTGTTCTGGATAGCGACGAGGCTGCGTGGAACGCGATCGTCTTGCAGTGGCGTGGCACCATCGATGAAGACCAGCGCTGCGAGCTCGCTCCGGTAATGCTTCGCGTAGGCCCGAAGATAAAGTCCGGAAATGGAGTGGCCGATCAGGACAAAGGGCTTGCCGATCGCGGCGACCGCAACCAGGTCATGCAGTTGCTTGGCGAGCGTGTCTGCATCGTGCGGCCGCGGCGTCATCGCACTCGTACCGAACCCGCTTCGGTCGAACGAGCAGACGCGTGTCATCTTCGACAGTTCTGGCTGGACCTTCAGCCATGTCGTGAAGTCGTCGCCAAGCCCGGTATCTAGAATGATGGCGGGTGACCCTGCGCCGGTGCAGACCATGTGCACGTCATAGCCGTCGACCTGATACGTCTCTCCGGGAGCATGGGCCAACGTGCGCTCCCGGCGAAGCGACCACTGGTTGTAGACGGTGCCCGCGGCGAGCAGGACCACCACGAGGGAGGCCGAGGCGATGGCCGCGACGATGAGGATTCTGGAGGGCTTGGTCATGTCGCCCGAATGCTGCTCGTCGCCGTGAGGAACGGCCCGTGCCACCAGTCACGAATGACGAAATAATTGAGAACGCTCGACAGCGCGCTCCCACACCTCTATCGGGTCCCTCATTTCATAAGGTCAGATGCCATGCCTTGGTCGCCTCGTCCACCGGCACCATGCATTCCACCCTCAGTTCCTGGGGGCTGGGGCTGCGGGGCGAGCCCACCGTTGTGACGAGCGAAAAATAGCTGAGACGGTGGTTCGAATCGGCCAGGGTGAAGGGAATGACTGGAAGGTCGGGAGCGTCGCCGTCGCTTAGGGCCTCCGCGACGTCCGGATAGGCCTTGAGTGAGTCGATGAGAGCCTGGGTGCCTTCATCGATGACGCCACCGACGGCCTCGCGGCGCACGCGCTGTAGCATCGCCGCGGAAAAACGCTCCCAGTCGGCAACGAACGGGCGCAGGCACTCGGGGTCGAAGATCATCTGCAGGATGTTCCGAGGGCGCGACCAGCGATCGAGGTCGACAAAGGATCCGAGCATCGTCTTGGTGGCCTCGTTGGCCATGACGACGTTCCAGTACCTGTCCATGACCAGGGCAGGGAAGGGCTCATGTTGGGCGAGCATGCCTTCCAGGGCATGGCGGACAATGGCGAAGGAGGCGGCGTCCCATGATTCTTCCGTGTAAATCGGCGCGTAGCCGGCGGCAAGCAATAGCTGGTTACGTTCGCGATAAGGCATGCGGAGCCCATCGGCGACGACCATGAGCGTCTGCCGGGTCGGGGCGCTGCGGCCACTCTCGATGAAGCTCAGGTGCCGCTGCGAGATGCCGGTGTCCAGGGAAAGCTCGATCTGACTGAGGCCACGCATGCCTCGCCAGGTCTTGAGGATACGGCCGAGCTCGCCTGTGGCGCTGCCTGCATGGGTGGTCATGTCATGGTTCCGCCTGGGCTGAAGGGAGAAGCATTCGACGTGCTGGCATGGACGTCAATGACCTGCGGAGTAATAGAAACTCCGTGAAGCGCCAAGTGCGCCGACGCCAGTCATCGCGCCCTTATTACCCGCGGCGTCATTGTCAGTCGTCTGCGCATTCTCATAATAGGTATCTCCCGGCCCACGACAGGGTCCATTTCCCCGTACCAGGAGATACGTCATGTCCACGTCTAAAGCGAAGTTCAGTGAGTACGTGTTCAGCGCCATGCCCGGGTTCGACGAATCCAGCTTCCGCAAGCTGTTCGCGCAGGCTATCAACCTCAAGACCATCGTGATCCATTGCTTCGATCCGCGCGCCGTCGAAATTCCTGAAGCAGTCGCCAAACGGTTCCCGGGCGAAATCTACCCTGGCGAGAACGTGTTCGACGAGGCCGGCAACAAAGCGGGTCACACGCGCACGCTGTTCGCCGTGTCGGTGGCAGGCGGGCGCGCCGTCGCGGGCCTGCAGTCGATATCGACCATGGAGCATCTTTTCGGCTTCGAGAACGTGGTCGTAGTCCATCACTCCTACTGTGGCGCGACGTCGTTCACCACCGATGGCATGCTCAACGCGTTCGAGCATGAGCATGGCATTGATATCTCCTCGGAGTACGACCGCGGCAGCATCAGCATCTCGGACTACGAAGCCTCGCTCCATTACGACGTCGCCCTCGTGCGTGCCAGCCCTGGCGTGCCGAAACATGTGAACGTGTTCGGCTTTTTCTACAACATCGACACGGGCGAGCTGACCGAGGTCGTGCGTAACGATGGGCATCACGTTTGAGAGGATGTTTATTCAATAAAACCGGCCTCGCTTGCACAAACATTCCTCACTCACCCCACCCGTGAGGAATGTTGTATGGACGGCACGATCAAGACGAAAGACGGCGTAACCATCTATTACAAGGACTGGGGTACGGGTCAGCCGCTGGTCTTCAGCCACGGCTGGCCGCTTTCGGCGGACGACTGGGACACGCAGATGCTGTTCTTCCTGAGCAAGGGCTTTCGCGTGATCGCCCATGACCGTCGTGGACATGGCCGTTCAAGCCAGACTGAAGACGGCAACGACATGGATCATTACGCTGCGGATCTAGCGGCGCTGACGGAACACCTCGATCTTCGCGATGCCGTGCACATCGGGCATTCGACTGGTGGCGGTGAAGTTGCTCGCTATGTCGCCCAGTACGGCCAGGACCGCACGGCGAAAATCGCGCTTCTCAGTGCCGTCCCTCCGATCATGGTGAAGAATGCTTCCAACCCTGACGGCTTGCCCATCGACGTGTTCGATGGCCTGCGTGCCGCGTTGGCGGCCAACAGGTCGCAGTTCTACATGGACGTGGCGTCCGGCCCGTTCTATGGATATAACCGTCCGGGTGCGACACCGTCGCAGGGCGTCATCACCAACTGGTGGCGCCAGGGCATGATGGGTGGCACGAAGGCCCACTACGACTGCATCAAGGCCTTCTCGGAAACCGACTTCAACGATGACCTGAAGAAGATCGACAAGCCGGCCCTCGTCCTCCACGGCGACGACGACCAGATCGTCCCTTACAAAGACGCCGGCGTGCTCTCGGCGAAGGTCCTGAAAAATGCGACGCTGAAGATCTATCCGGGCTTCCCGCACGGCATGCCCACCACGCACGCGGATACGATCAACGCCGACCTTCTCGCCTTCATCAAGAGCTGACAACGCCAGCGTTTATAGCTCGTAGTTTCAGGCGGCGATTCGTAGCGTCATACGCATAACGCAAGGAATCGCCGCGCTTTATTTGACACCTCCAGTCAAACTCCCGACGGAAAAGTCTTCTGTGAGAGCCGATTCATCGGCGACGGTCTCCCACCCGTCAACACACCGACACGAACGCCCGTTCTCGACAAAACACCCCACTTGGCACACCCCTTGCTGATACGCAGAACCACCACAGCAAGGAAACCGTAAATGACTACGATCGGTTCGACGCCCAGCGTCAATCCCATGCCCCAGATGCACGTCCGCGGCGGCCACGGCGGCCACGGCGGCGGTAAGGGTCTGCTCAACACGGACACCGACTCGACGACGGATTCGCCGTTCACCGATAGCCTGACCTCGGCAACGTCGACCGATCCGTTGACCGGCGCTCCAACCGCCGCAACGACGGCTTCGGCGAGCACGGCTTCGACGGCTTCGACGCTTGCGTCGACTGTGTCGGCGCAGTTGCAGAATCTGCTCGGTATTGCCTGAAGAAAGCGAAACACCGCCCGGGTGTGCCTTGGCGGTGTTTTTTCAGGTTTTTTGCGGAATTCCGGGAAGCTGAAGGCGTTGCGGCGCAGGGCCTTCGGTGCCTGTACGGTCGGCGCAGAGCCTTCGGTGCCCACCCTCGCTGCTCAGACACCCCTTCGCGTTTCGTATCGGAAAGGCCGCTGCGCGGCCATGTACTCATTTGGCCTACGGCCGCTCCACTTGTCGGGAACTCGCCTCGAGGGTGGGCACCGAAGGCTCTTTCCATCCCTGAGGTTCGTGCGGGTCGAGCCGACGAAGCAACGCCGCTTTGGCTGTTGGCTCTCCTTCCACTCAACCGTATCGTCGTGAGAGACCTTGGTGTCCACCCTCGATGCGAGTTCCGGACAAGTGGAGCGGCCTTAGGCCAGATAAGTACATGAGCCGCGGTAGCGGCCTTCCGGTACGAAACGCGGAGGACTGTCTGAGCAGCGAGGGTGGGCGCCAAGGTCTCCCCGCCAGACGCCCAAGTGTGCGGCCAACGGGCCATCGCCGCTGAAGCGGCTCCCACAGAAAACTGCAGCTGGGTTATGGGGTGGCTTGCCAGATGGGCTTGCCGGCGTCGACGACCCAGGTGGTGCCGTCGTTGCGTAGATACAGATAGGCGCCGGGATGTCCGGCGGTGCCGCTGGCCCAGCGCGGCTGACCGCTCTGGTCGTATTCGACCAGGTTGCCATCGCCCTGCATGATCGTCGTCTTGATGGGTTGGCCTGCGGTTCCGCTGGAATAGAGCCGTGCACCATCACGATAGACCGTGAGGTCGCCATTCGCATCTTGCGACAGGCTGATGTGGCCGTCACACGAGGTCAGCGGATGGGCGGGATCGAGCACCTCGTTCGGATGGAGCACTCCGCATTCGGGTACGACATCGAACGGACCGGGATCGGTCGGCATGGTCGCGGTGACCGGGCTGTCGCCATGGAACATCGCGGCGATTTCGTGGGTCATGCGCAGATTCCAGTCCGTTGGCAGGCGATACCCATCGACATCCAGCGTGAGCCAGGGGTACTGCGACGGCGCCTGCGAGGCGTTCGATGCGACCTTCAGCAGCGAGGTGCCTTCGCCGAGCTCATCGAACATGGCGATCTTGACGGTGCGCACGCCGGCGCTGCGGTCGCGGTATGCCTGGTCCCAGAAGAACTTGCCACCGAGGCTCTTCGCCCCTTCCTGGGGAAGGTTGCCGTTGCTCTGGTCGCGGCTGGACGATGCCGGGAGGATCGTCGGCATATAGATCTGCCCATTGGCAGCCGTAGCGGCGAGGTGGACGCGCGTGCGATTGGTTTCGTACCAGTCCAGGTCGCTGTCCTGGTACACGCCAACGTTCCACGGCTGGATGATGTCGAACTTCTTCACCACGTCCGCGTATGCCGGCTGCTCGAGGTACGTGTTGCTCACACCGCCCATGACCGTCGCATGGGCGACGTTATGGAACCAGTCGATCACGCGTGACGCAAGGGCCGGCTTCATCTGCCAGGTGGTTTCGCTTCCGCCCTGGTCGATACCCCAGAGGGAAACGACGGGGCGCCCGCCCTGTTGCTGGTACATCGCACTCCGGGTGACATGGAGGTCGTTGACCAGGTGCAGCCAGTCAGCCGTCAACTTGTTGAAGATGGCGTCTTCGTCTGCCTGCGTGGCGGTGTTTTCGAACTGGCCACTCACGTCGTATTCGATGAAGAACGAGCGGCCGTTATCGCCGGCAGCCTGCATCGCGTTGCGCAGCACGATGTCGTTCTCCTGGTAGAGCATGTCCAGCGAGCCGAGGAAGCGCTGGAGGATCGCGCCGTCCACACCGTACTCGCGCATCCAGCGGAAATGCGTCTGTGCCGTGCCGGCATTCAGCGACGAGAAGAAGTTTGCCTGTTTTCCGCCGACAGTCAGTCCCGGGGCGGGGCATAGCGCCTCGGCAGGGTATTCATCGGTGATGGGGAAGGTGGGGATGGAACTGTTCGTCGCGGTGGGGTCGATCTGCGAGATGTAGGTCCAGTGAAACCAGTTGCTCTCCGGGCTCGGTGCACCAGGGCAGTGGAACCACCCTTGGTAGGCCGCGAAGACCTTGTCGAGGACGGTCGACGTATCGGTGACATCCGCGGGTGATGCAAAGGCTGGCTGGAGGCAGGCAAGCGCTATCATCGCGGCGAGCGTCTTTCTCAGTGACATGGACGTCCAAATGGGTGGTGTGGTGCTGCATGGTGGCCCGCTTGCCGCGCTTCGAACGTGTCCGGATTCACGCTTCCGGCAAGAGATTACGTTCTTAATAGTCCGAACAGTCACGCCATCACGTCACGTTATATGGCCAGCCTCGTGCACCTCCTCTGGCCCATCAGCCACATGCCTGGCAGCCGCGGGCACTGCTAGGCTCAGGCCTCGTTCCCATGAAGGATCACCATGCTCCGTCGCCTCGTCCTGCTCGGTGTGTGTCTTCCCCTCGCGGCTCACGCTACCGGGTCATCCATCGAAACCTGGCTGATCAAGACCGATATGTGGGGTAACACCGCGTACCAGACGTTGAGCCTTCACCAGGATGGCCAGGCCCTGAGCGGAACGTTCGACGGGGACGCGCTGTTGGGAACCCGACAGGGCAACCTGCTGGACTTCACCGTGACCGATGCGGACAAGGCGACCTACCATCTGAAGGCCACCGTCGACGGGGCGGCTTTGTCGGGCGCCGCGGATGACCCGGATACGAACAGTCCGGGTAAGCGCGTGAGCCACACGTTCACTGGCCGCCGCTTGCCCGAACGCGCTGCGGACGGCCCCAAGGTCTACACGTTCACGCCGAAGGACTATGCCAACGAGTTCTCAGCCAGCCGCACACCCGTGCTCACGGTATGGCCTGGCGACAGCATCAAGACACGAACCATCGATTCGGGCGGCGTGGACGAGAAGGGCAACACGGTTGCCTTGTTCGGCAACCCGCAGGTCGGTCCGTTCTACGTGATGTCGGCCGAGCCGGGCGATACGCTGGCTGTGCACATCAAGCGTCTTCGCCTCAACCGCGATTATGCGGATAGCCTCGACAGCATCGTCGGGCCCGCACTGGGTCAGTCGCTCGCCGGCAAGGCGCAGGAGCTGGGCAAGCCGGTGAAGTGGAAGCTCGACATCGCAAAGGGTGTTGCCAGCCCGATGAATGCATCGCCCGCGCTCATGCATTACAGCGTACCGGTCCGTCCGATGCTGGGTGGCATGGCCGTCGCACCCGGTTTCGGTTCGCCTGCCGTGTCGACAGGTGATACGGGCCGCTCTGGCGGCAACATGGATTTCAACCAGGTCGTCGAAGGCAATACCGTTTACCTGCCGGTATATCAGCCGGGTGCGCTGCTTTACTTCGGGGACGCGCACGCGCTCCAGGGCGATGGCGAGACCTCGCAGTACGCACTGGAGACGTCGATGGATGTCGAGATCTCGGTCGACGTCATCCACGGTAAAGCGGTACAGATTCCGCGTGTCGAATCGCCGACGCAGATCATGGTGCTGGGGCAGGCGGGGTCGATCGATGAGGCGACTCGCGCGGCCACGACCGGGCTGATCAAGTGGCTCTCGCAGGACTATGGCCTGACGCTTTCGGAGTCGGCCCAGGTGCTGGGGAGCGCGGTCCATTACTCCGTTGCCAACCTTGCCGGACGAAGCGTCGGTGTCGCGGCGAGCCTGGACAAGGCGTTGGTGTCGAACCTGGCGAAACCAGCGAAACCCTGACGAGCGAAAGGAATCAACCTCCGCCGGACAGGCGTGAGGTGTCCGCCACCGGCGGCGCGCCGAACAATCGCTTGTACTCACGCGTGAACTGCGACTGCGTGTCGTAACCCACGCTTGCCGCCACGACACCTGCCGGCTGGCCCTCGGCGATCATCATGCGCCGGGCTTCCTGCAACCGGATCTGCGTGCGGTATTGCACCGGCGTCATGAGCGTGATCGCCTTGAAGTGCCGATGAAACGAGGTGACGCTCATGCTGGCTGCTTCGGCGAGGGCGTCGATGCTCATTGGCAGCTGGTAGTTGGCGCGTATCCAGTGGGTTACCCGGCTTATCTGCGACAGGTGGGACGTGCCCTGCGCCAGTTGCGTCAGAGCGCCGCCGACACCGCTGCGGAAGACCCGGTAGTAAATCTCCTGGAGGATAAGCGGGCTGATGAAACCGATGTCCGCCGGATGGTCCAGCAGGGCAAGCAATCTCGCGAATGCTTCAAGCAGTTCAACCGACATCGGAGCCGCCACGACGCCAGCGGGCCGCGACACCGCGACTGATTGTGGTGGCACGCGCTGCATGGTTGCTGCGAGCAGTGCCCGGTCGATGTCGAGCGTCATCGCAAGATGCGAGCCGCCGTCGGCCGCGAGGAAGATCCGGGTCGCGACGGGCAGGTCGACCGTGACGAGAAGGAACGTGGAGGCATCAGCCAGAAACGGTGCCTCGCCGGCCGACACACTCTTGCCGCCGCGCAGTATTACGACCATTCGAGGTTGATAGAACGTGTGAGCCGGATGCACGGGTTGGTCGGCCCGGTACAAGGTCAGGCCGGGAATCGCCGTGGCCTGGCGATGCTGGCTCGCATGCCTTTCCACCATGGCGCACATGGGCTCGAGAAGGTTTTCCATTTGCTGAGTATGGCGGTGCAAGGCGCAGCAAGGAAACGGGTGACGCATGAGTTTGGCAGGATCGTACAAAAGGCTGGCAGCATCGGCGTATACCCCGGGCCAGGCCGGGATCATCCTGTCCAGGTGCCGGATTCGCCGGCCCTCTCCCTCTCCCCAACAGGAACTGTCATGTCGAATACCAAAGTCTGGTTGATTACCGGATGCTCCACCGGCTTCGGGCGCGAACTGGCCAGGCAGGCGCTGGAGCGTGGCGACCGCGTCGCCCTCACCGCCCGCAATCCCGCGCAGGTCGCGGACCTTGCCGCGCTGCATCCCGACCGCGCGCTGCCTCTCGCGCTCGATGTCACGAAGGAGCACACGATTCACGAGGCGGTCGCTGCGGCCGAGGCACGATTCGGGCATATCGACGTGCTCGTGAACAACGCAGGTTATGGCTACTTCTCCGCGATCGAAGAAGGTGAGGACGCGGAAATCCGTCGGCAGTTCGAAACGAATGTGTTCGGCCTGTTCGCGCTGACGCGTCATGTGCTACCGGGCATGCGGGCTCGCCGCAGCGGCCATGTCGTCAACGTGTCGTCGATCGGCGGCCTGGTCGCTTTCGCAGCGACGGGTTACTACCACGCGTCGAAGTTTGCGGTGGAGGGATTCTCCGAGTCGCTGTCGATGGAAGTCGCGCCGCTGGGCATCAAGGTCACGATCGTTGAGCCGGGCCGCTTCCGGACGGACTGGGCAGGTCGCTCCGTGATCGAGTCGAAAACCATCATCGACGACTATGCCGAGACGGCGGGCAAACGGCGCGAACAGGCCCGTGCCTATTCCGGTACGCAACCGGGCGATCCGGTGCGCGGCGCCGCGGCCATCATCCAGGCGGTCGACGCGGAGCACCCGCCCCTCCGGCTGCTGCTGGGATCGGATGCCTACGACATGGGCATCAAGCGTCTGGACGCGCTGCGAGACAACTTCACGGCGTGGAAAGAGCTCTCGGTGAGCTCGGACTTTCCGGCGGAGTGACGGCCTGAGCGGGTCGTTGCCCTGATGGCGCGGCGGCCCGTTCTCGCGCGACAGACGTTTCTTCAATACCGCGCGCTCCACCATGCGGTAGTTTTTTGTGGTTTTAAGCCCGGTGCCCCCCGAAAGGGGGTCCCGCCTTTCGTCACCCTGGCAGTCACGTCGGCAGCCGGCCGGCGCAAGGGCTGTCACACACAGGACCGCCCATGAACGCGACTGCGAAACTCCAGGAACTCGGCCAGAGCCTCTGGCTCGATAACATCTCCAGGAACATGATCGACACGGGTCTGCTCGAGACGTACATCCGCGACTTCTCGATCACCGGCCTGACCTCGAACCCGTCCATCTTTACCAAGGCTGTCGCAGGTGGGTCCGACTATGACGCCCAGATCGCCAGCGAGCGGGCGACGGGTGCCACGCCCGAAGAGATCGTGCTCCGGCTCATGGTGCAGGATCTTCGTCGCGCCGCCGATCTTTTTGCGCCGATCCATGCGAAGACAGCCGGCAAGGACGGCTGGGTGTCCATCGAGGTGTCGCCTTACCTGCTCAATGACGCGAAGGGCTCACTGGAGTGGGCGCAGCAGCTTCATGCGCAGATGGATCGTCCGAACGCCTTCGTGAAGATTCCAGGCACGTCGCAAGGTGCGGTCGCCATCGAGGAGGCCATTTTCCAGGGCATCGCGATCAACGTCACGCTGTTGTTCTCGCGCGACCAGTACCTGGCCGTGGCCGAGGCGTATATGCGTGGCATCGAGCGGCGCATTCTTGGTGGACTGGATCCGAAGGTTCGCTCGGTAGCGTCGGTGTTTGTCAGTCGCTGGGATGCCGCAGCCGCCAAGCAGGGGCGTGCCGACCTTCGCAACCGCCTTGGACTGGCTGTTGCCGCGGACGTATGGGATGCCTACCAGGCCGTGCTCGCATCGGAGCGCTGGAAGACGCTCGCATCCGCAGGCGCGATGCCACAGACCCTCCTGTGGGCAAGCACGGGCGTCAAGGATCCCGAAGCGGATGACACGCTATACATCACGGCGTTGGCCGCGCCGGAGACCATCAACACCATGCCGGATGCGACGCTGCGTGCGTTTGCCGACCACGGAAAGGTGCCAGCTGCGGTTGGCCTCGATCGTGATGCGGGCGCGGCGCTACGACGTACCGCCAGCGAAGGCGGCCTCGATGTCGACGCCCTGGCCATCCAGCTTCAGGTCGAAGGCGGCGCTGCATTCGTTACCGCCTGGGACGAGCTGCTCAAACGCGTCGAGGGCAAGGTGACCGCCTAGAGCCGCCAAAGGCAACTGCCTTGATTTGCCGATCCCGGATCTGCCAGATCCCGGATTTGCCATAACCTGGAATTGCGCGATGTGGGAGCCGATTCATCGGCGATGCTCTTCCACAAAAGCGGCTATTGCATCGACGAAGGGCGGTGACAGCGGAGCATCCTGGCCGCCGCCGGCCGGGACGCTCTTCCACACATGGTTCATCCCATCGATCACCACCGATTCCACGCCCGGTCGCGCGGCCTTTAACCGGGCTCCGTCGGTGGGATCGACCTGGTGGTCGTTGCTGCCGTGGATGGCAAGTGCCGGTCCTTTTGATTTGGCCAATTCAGCCACCGGATCGTGGGCGAACAGGTCGATCAGATAGCCCTGGGCCTCCGCTCGAAACAGCCCCTTGGCAAAAGGCGGCAACGCCGTCGCATCGAAATGCTGGCCTCGCTTGAGTTGGTCGATTGCACTATCCAACGCCGGAAGAAAGACCGCCTGTGGGCCGCCTGCGAGGTTCGCATGGAGCTGGTGGCGGAGCACGGCATCCAGCGGTTGCCCCGGTGCCGACGCCAGGATGAGGCCGCAAACATGAGGAGTGTTCTCCGCGGCGACCTCGGCGATCAGGCCGCCTTCGCTATGTCCCAGAAGCCAGACGCAAGGCGCATGGGTTTCCTTGCGCAGCGTCGCAACCCACGCCGCCGTGTCGCTCGCATAAAGCGCCAGAGTGACGTTGTTCGGATCGACGCCAGGGTTCTGGCTTCCGGGCATGCCTCGCTTGTCGATGCGAGCTACCGTGATACCTCGCTCATTGAGGGCCGCCGCGAGCAGTTTGTACGACTGCGGTTTGCCCCCTAGCGGATTGTTGCCGTCGTGATCGGTGGGGCCGGATCCGGGAATGATCAGGACGACAGGCGTGTTCTTCGCGTCGGCCGTGTCGAGAACGCCGCCGAGATGGACTGTTCCGTTGACGGTCGAGATCGGCTTCTCGGCAGCATGGAGGGGAAGGGCGGTGCAGAGCAGGGCAGCGGTGATGATCGCCAGGTGCTTCATAGGTGCCAGAGATCCAGTAGATAGTCGACAGGAGCGTCCGTGGCGTCGTAGCTTGAACCTCCCCTTGGACGAAGGCCAGTGAGCGGATCACGCCGCCGGGGGCTCCGGGGTACCTGATGCTCGACTTCCGACAGGCTCTTACTTCAGCCGTCAACTGACGTTTGAGAGAGCCGATCCGCCCAGGCTGGAGCATTTCTGACTGTTGCCGGAGTAAGGGTTTCGAGTGGTCGCCGGCTGCATGAAAGGTGGTGAAAATGGAGTGAAATTCCCCGCGAAACCGGCCAGTTCCGCTTGTTTTGTTGCGCACCCCGTGACCGTCTTGATTACGCACTCGTGATGATATATTTACCCGCTACGACAGTTAACCAGCCTGGCCCTCATGACCTCACAAGTACCCCGTGCGTCGCGTTCGCGCGCGATGGATCAGCGCACGTCCATAGCACTGGTCGCCGTCATTATCTTCTTCGTGGTCAGTGGGGCGCTGGCCTATCTGAACATCCGGAGCATTCGCGACGGTAACCAGAAGGTGATCCAGTCGCAGCAGACGGTCACTGCGTTGAACGAGATCCTCTCTGCCGCGCAGGACGCGGAAACCGGGCAGCGAGGGTTCCTGCTGACGGGAAACGAGAGGTATCTCGAGCCGTATAACGCCGCACTTTCCAGCATCCCGGCCCGCCTCGACACCGTTCGGGCCACCACGCAGGACAACGTCGCCCAGCAGGCGCGCCTGAAGGAACTCACCGGTCGGCTCGGCGACAAGCTCGCCGAACTCAAGGAAACGATCGACCTTCGCCGGACCCGTGGCCTCGATGCGGCTCTGGCCGTCGTCAACAGCGACCGCGGCAAGGCAGCCATGGACGCCGTCCGTACCCAGTTGTCCAGCATGCAGTCCGAGGAGCTGGCGCTGCGCGACAAGCGTGTCGTCGAGATGACGTCGGCGTACGCTAACGCACTGACAAGCGGATTGTTGAGCGGCCTCCTGGGTGTGGCGCTCACCGTGTTCGTTGCCGTGATGCTCCGCAACGCGTCGCGTACCCGGCAGCGGGCTGCATGGCTGCAGGCCGGCCAGCTTGAACTGGCCGCCGTCATGGCCGGCGAGCAGGAAACGGAGACGCTCGGCGCGAATATCCTCGCGTTCCTTGGCCGCTTCGTCGACGCGCAGGCCGGAGCGGTTTTCGTCAACGCTGCCAATTTCTACGAGCGAATCAGCGTCTACGGCCTCGCGCCTGGTCACAACGTGGTCGAGCGCTTCCTGCCCACCGAGGGTCTGCTCGGTCAGGCGGCCGCGGAACGCAGGACGTTCGTCATCGACGACGTGCCGGATGGCTACCTGGCGATCGGTTCGGCTCTGGGCCAGGACAAGCCACGGCACCTCGTTCTCCTCCCGACCGTCGTCGATGGTGAAGTCAACGGCGTCATGGAACTCGGCTTCTTCAGCGCCGTGGACGAGGAGGTCGTTACCCTTCTCGAGCAGGCCTCCGCCGCCATCGGTGTGGCGCTCCGCTCGGCAACCTATCGCGCCGATCTCAACCGTCTGCTCGAGGAAACCCGGCGACAGTCGGATTCGCTCCAGGTGCAGGGCGAAGAGCTTCGCGTTTCCAACGAAGAGCTCGAGGAACAGAGCCGCGCACTCAAGCAGTCCCAGCACGAGCTCGAGCAGCAGCAGGCCGAACTGGAGCAGACCAACGCCCATCTGGAAGAACAGGCGAACCAGCTCGAATCGCAGCGCGACGATCTCGCGCGGGCGAACGAGGTGATCGAAAACAAGGCGAAGGAGGTGCTGCGTGCGAGCCGCTACAAGTCCGACTTCCTCGCCAACATGTCGCATGAACTGCGCACGCCGCTGAACTCGGCGTTGATCCTGTCCAAGCTGCTTGCGGACAATCCGCGCGGCAACCTGACGGAAGAGCAGGTCAAGTTCGCCAACACCATCCACTCGTCGGGCAACGACCTGCTCACGCTGATCAACGACATCCTGGATCTGTCGAAGATCGAGGCGGGTCACATCGAGATCCATGCCGAGTCGTTGTCCGTGGAGCGCCTGGTCAAGGGGCTGGTGCCGCAGTTCCAGCCCATGGCTGACCAGAAGGGCCTGATCTTCGAGGTATCGACGTCCCCCGATTGTCCGCCGATCGTCGAGACCGACCGGCAGCGCCTGGAGCAGGTACTCAAGAACCTGCTGTCGAACGCGTTCAAGTTCACGGAGCAGGGCAGTGTGCAGTTGCACGTATCCTGCGACGTGCATGGTGACTTCGTATTCGCCGTCAGCGACACCGGCATCGGTATCTCGGTCGAGCAGCAGACGCGTATCTTCGAGGCCTTCCAGCAGGCGGACGGCACGATCAGTCGTAAGTACGGCGGCACCGGTCTGGGCCTGTCCATTTCGCTCGAGCTTTCGCGTCTGCTTGGCGGTAGCATCGCGGTCGATAGCCAGGTGGGCAGGGGGAGCACCTTCAGCCTGACGATCCCGCCGCTGTTGGGCACGGTGCGTGCACCGGGGCGCGAGGAGATCGTCGTGCCTGCGGGTGCCGCGAATGCGGTGTCACGCGCCGACGTGGCGCCGCCGGTCCTGGTTCCCGCCCCGAAGGTTCCTGACGACCGCTTCGAGCCAGCCGACCAGCGCCGGGCGATCCTTGTCGTCGAGGACGACGAACTGTTCGCCCAGATCCTGCTCGAACTGGCGCGTGAGATGAACTTCCGCTGCCTGATCGCGACCAGCGCACAGGAGGCTCTTGCCCTGGCGCGACATCACCTGCCGCAGGCCATCGTGCTTGACGTCGGTTTGCCGGATCAGTCGGGCCTTTCGGTGCTCGACATCCTCAAGCGCGACGTTCGCACGCGTCACATCCCGATCCATGTCGTGTCGGCGAGCGACCATTCGCACGCAGCGCTTTCGATGGGCGCGGTGGGTTACCTGCTGAAGCCGGTCAAACGCGCGCAGTTGGCTGAGGTATTGAGCAAGCTCGATGCAAGACTTTCGCAGCCGGTTCGCCGCGTGCTCGTGGTCGAGGACGATGACGTGCAGCGCGATGCCATCCGCCAGCTGCTGGCATCGGCGGATGTCGAGACCGTGGCCGCAGCGACCGCCGCAGAATGCCTGGAACATCTCAAGAGCCAGACCTTCGACTGCATGGTGCTTGACCTGTCCTTGCCGGACGCATCTGGCTTCTCGCTGCTCGAGACGCTGAGTGAGGATGGCATCCACGCGTTCCCGCCGGTCATCGTTTACACGGGGCGGGATCTGACCTCCGAGGAAGAGGCGCGGCTACGCATCTACTCCCGCTCGATCATCATCAAGGGTGCGAAGTCGCCCGAGCGCCTGCTGGACGAGGTGTCGCTGTTCCTGCACCAGGTGGTCACCGAACTGCCGGCGGAACATCAGAAGATGATCCAGGAGGCGCAGCATCGTGACGCCTTGCTCGAAGGCCGGCACGTGCTGGTCGTCGAGGACGATGTGCGCAACGTCTATGCCCTGATCAATATCCTCGAACCGCGAGGCTGCGTGCTGACGGTCGCCCGCAATGGCCAGGAAGCGATCGACGCACTCAACAAGGCGAGCAACGGCTCGGGCCAGGACATCGACCTGGTGCTGATGGACGTGATGATGCCGGTGATGGACGGCCTGACCGCGACGCGCCAGATTCGCACCGATCCGCGCTTCAAAAAGCTGCCCATCATCACGCTGACGGCCAAGGCCATGCCGGATGACCAGGAGACCTGCCTGAAGGCGGGCGCGAGCGATTACATGGCCAAGCCGCTGGATGTCGACAAGCTGCTTTCGCTCGTTCGCGTGTGGCTCGCGCAATGAGCGCGATACCGGGCAACGCGGCGGAGCGCGTCGAGGCGATCGAAGTCGAGCTGATTCTGGAGGCACTGTTCCAGCGCTTCCACTACGACTTTCGTGGCTACTCCCGCGCGTCCGTGACGCGGCGCCTGCGCCAACTGCGCGACAAGCTCAGCTACCGCACGTTGTCGGCCATGCTTGAGGCACTCCTGCACGATGCATCCGTCGGGCCCCAGGTCGTGAGCTACCTGACCGTACAGGTCAGCGAGATGTTCCGTGATCCCTCCTACTTCCGCGCACTGCGCGAGCAGGTCGTGCCGCATCTGCGCACGTACCCGTCGTTGAAGGTGTGGGTGGCAGGTTGCAGCAGCGGCGAGGAGTTCTATTCCCTCGCCATCCTCTTTCGCGAAGAGGGCCTGGAGCAACGGACCATGTTTTATGCCACGGATATCAACGCCGGGGCACTGGAGGCCGCGTCCGCAGGGGTGTACAACCTCGATCGCGTCCGCGGTTTCACCGAGAACCACCAGCAGTCGGGCGGCCGTTCGTCGCTATCGGATTACTACACGGCTGCCTACGGGAAGGCCACGTTCGATCGCTCGTTGCGGGAGAGGGTGGTGTTTGCCGACCACAGCCTGGTGACGGATGCGGTATTCGGCGAGATGCACCTGATCTCCTGCCGCAACGTGCTGATCTATTTCGACAGCAGCCTGCAGGACCGTACCATCGGGCTTTTCAGCGATTCGCTCATACGCAAGGGGTTCCTGGGACTCGGTTCGAAGGAAAGCCTGCGCTTCTCCACCCACGCCGGCGCTTTCCAGGACTTCGTCCTCGAGGAACGCATCTACCAGAAGCAGGATCATTGACATGGCTTCCATGGCCCCGGTTCATTTTCTACTTGTCGACGACCTCGAGGACAACCTCGTTGCGCTCGAGGCACTCCTGCGTCGCGATGACCTGGTGCTGCTCAGGGCACGTTCGGGCGAGGAAGCCCTGGAGCTGCTGCTCGTGCACGACGTGGCCCTGGGCCTGCTCGATGTGCAGATGCCGGGCATGGATGGCTTCGAACTCGCCGAGCTCATGCGCGGAAACGAGCGCACCCGGAATGTCCCGATCATCTTCCTCACCGCGAGCAATACGGATAGCCAGAGGAAATTTCGGGGCTACGAAGCCGGTGCAGTGGACTTCATCCAGAAGCCGGTCGAGTGGGACATCCTGCGCAGCAAGACGCGCGTGTTCTTCGACCTGCATCGCCAGAAGCAGCAGATCGCCGCGCAGCGCGACGAACTCGAAGCCTACGCCGAGACGCTGACCCGCTCGGATCGCTACAAGGACCAGTTCCTGGCCATCCTCGCGCACGAGTTGCGGAATCCGCTCACGCCGTTGCGCATGGGCCTGGACGTGCTCCGGGGGCAGCCGACGCCCGAGCGGATGACGCAGATCCACGGCGTCATGGACAGGCAGCTGGTGCATCTCGTGCGACTGGTCGACGACCTGCTCGACGTGTCGCGCGTGAGCCAGGGGAAGATCGTGCTGAAGCGCGAGAAGGTCGATGTCGCCGATATCATCCAGGCGGCGCTCGAAGCGAGCCAGCCCTTCATTGAAGGCGGCAACCACACGCTGCGGGTCGACGCGGGGACGCGCCCGCTATGGGTCAATGGCGACAAGACACGGCTGACGCAGGTGATCGGGAACCTCATCAACAATGCGGCCAAGTACACGCCACCCGGTGGCACGCTGACACTTCAGGCCCATCGTGACCAGCAGGATGTCGTGATCGCGGTGTCGGATAACGGCATGGGCATTCCGTTGTCCATGCAGTCGAACATCTTCGAACTGTTCACCCAGGTCGGCGAGCACCTGACCCGCTCGCAGGGCGGCCTCGGTATCGGCCTTGCGTTGGTCAAGCAGCTGGTGTCGATGCACGAGGGGTCGATCGCGGTAAGCAGTGACGGCGAGGGCATGGGCAGCACTTTCACCGTCCGCCTTCCGCTCCTGGCTTCGGGCGACGACGAAGCGGGCAAGCGCGTTGTACCGGATGCAGCCACGAGCACGCAGGCCCTCAAGATCCTCGTCATCGACGATAACGCCGACATTGCCGAGACCATCGGCTGGTTGCTGAGCGACATGGGCCACCAGCATCGCCTCGTGCTCGACGGGCGGACAGCCCTGGAAGCCGCGCGCGATTTCCAGCCGGACGTGGTGCTGCTGGATATCGGCATGCCGTCGATCGATGGCTACGCGGTCTGCCGTGCGTTCCGCGACGACCCGGCACTCCGCTACCTGCCGATCATCGCCCAGACCGGCTGGGGGCAGGAGGCCGACAAGGCGGCGACCGCCCGCGCCGGTTTCGACTACCACCTGGTCAAGCCGGTCGGCTATGGCGAACTGCAGCAGGCCCTGGCTTTCGTGCTGCACGCGGAGCGCGCGCAGGCTGGCCAGTCACACTAGCCAGCCTGCGCGTCCCCCGGCACTTAAACCTTTTATGCCGCCGCCAGCACCCACCCCTGCCAAGACGTGTAGGAGCCGATTGATCGGCGATCCGCGGCAGCGGGCAAGGCCGCCGCGGTCCCCATCGCCGATCAATCGGCTCCTACAGGAGGCTCCGCACTAGCGTGCGAAGCCTGGCGGTCCTGTGGGAGCCGATTTACATGAAGATCGTTTTTGCTCATCAACTGCGCGCCCTGGCGGCCCTGTCGGTGGTGGTCAACCACTACTGGGGCATCTTCTTCGTACCCGCGATACGCGCGATCGTCAGCGTTCCGGCGGCGTTTGTTCCGGCCCAACCCGGATATACGCGACACGTGCTCGCACCGGGCGCAGGGGGCTTCCTCTACGGCGCCTTCGGCGTGGCCGTGTTCTTCCTGATAAGCGGCTTCGTCATCCCGATCAGCCTCAGGAATCTTTCGACGGGGCAGTTTCTTATAAGGCGGTTCTTCCGCATCTACCCCGTGTACTGGTTCTGCCTTCTCATCAGCCTCGCCATGTACGCGGCGAGTGCGTGGTACTGGTCCACACCCCTCTCTGAGAGGGTGAGCTGGTCATACCTGGCGAGCAATCTTGCACTCCTGCATAGCGCAAGCGGAATACCATCGCTGGATTTCGTGTGCTGGTCGCTGGCGGTGGAGGTGAAGTTCTACCTCGTTTTCGCCGTGATCTTCCTCGTCGGAAAGAACGCACATCAGGTCGTGTCGATCTGCATTGGCTTCCTGGCACTCTGCTGTGCAGCCACCTATGTCACCACGCATGGCAACGATCCGGCGTCGGTTGTCGCATACCTGGTATCCGACATGAAGTACATGAGCTTCATGTTCCTCGGCTGCCTGTTCTACTACCTGCTGTATGGCGAGCTCGATACGCGGTCGGCTCTTGGCTATGGCCTGCTGATCTTCGGGTTCTTCGTGGCTATCGGGTCGATGCATGAGAGAGAGCTATTCGGTCCGCTGGTAAGGAATTACTCCTACGCGCTCATCGCCTTCTCGGCGTGCTATCTGCTTCGGCACAGGTTCCGTCGAAACACGATTCTGGACTTCCTGGCGGACATCAGCTTTCCGCTTTACCTGGTGCATTCGACGATCGGCTACGTGGCGATGCCAATCCTTATCGATCGCGGCATGCCTTACACGCTGGCGTGGATGACATGCCTTGGCGGCGCCACGATCGTTGCGTGTCTTGTTCACACTTACGTCGAGTTGCCCGCTAATGCCCTCGGAAAGCGGGTTTCGCCGGGCGCTTCCACCGCGGTCGCTGCGACAATTTGACATTCGCAACATCCTGCCGCAGCATGTGATGAGGTTCGGACATCTAAACGTCCCATCCCCCCGGACACATCGCGAGGCAACACCATCTTGATCCCGCAGCAGCTCACCAACACGCATTCCACGGCCGTCGCTTCGTCGATCGCTGCGTGTTGTTGTTGCCTCACTGCCTGATCCGCCGGCGCTGAGGCGCTGAGCCGCACCGCCACCAGGGCGGTCCGCTTTTCCAGAACCCCGACCACGCGCGGCTGCTCGCCGTGTCGTCATCGCGTTGCCTGAAGAAAATACGAAGGAACCCTCATGAGGCATCCCCAGCGCTCGCGCGCCGCCCTGTCCGTACTCATCGCGGCCACGCTTTATACCCATGCCTCCCACGCGCAGGACAAGCCCGGTGGCGACACCGGCGACTCCGCTACCAGGTTGCAGACCGTCGTGGTGACCGGTACACGCTCGGTCAATCGTAGCCAGAGCAGCTCACTGTCGCCGATCGATGTCGTCTCGTCACAGGATCTGCAGTCGTTCGGCGACACCCAGCTTGGCGCCGTGCTGTCGCGCCTGGCACCGTCATTGAATTTCCCGCGCGCACCCGGTAACGACGGCTCGGGCATCGTGCGTCCGGCCGCGTTGCGAGGGCTCTCGCCCGACGAGACCCTCGTGCTGGTAAACGGAAAGCGTTGGCATACGGGTGCATTGCTCAACCTGCAGGGCGCGCTCGGCCGAGGGTCCGCGCCAGCGGATCTCAATTCCATTCCGATATCCGCGATCGACCATATCGAGATTCTCCGGGATGGCGCGTCGGCGCAGTACGGCTCTGACGCTATCGCGGGCGTAATCAATATCGTGCTGAAGGGGGCTGCGGGGCCGGGCACCAACGAGGCCAGCGTGACGGCGGGTCGATACAGCGCCGGTGATGGCAAGCAGTGGCAGGGCGAGGCCAGCCTCGGCGTTCCGCTTGGCGGTAACAAGGGTTGGGCGCGCCTGAGCGTGGTCGATGGGCACGCCGATGCGACCGATCGGGGAGGGCGCGACTACCGGGACCCGACATCCCCGGTGTACGGACAGAAGACGCAACGTATCGGGGAGCCGGACATCACGACCCACCAGGCCCTGCTGAACGTGCAGTACGCCCTGGCATCGAATGTCGATTTCTACGCGTTTGCCGATACGAGCAGCCGCGAAGGCACGTCGCCGGCGCTCTTTCGTACCTACAACAGCTCCCGGAACGTCCCCTCCATCTACCCCGATGGCTATCTGCCACTGAACGATGTGCGTTCCATCGACAGCGCGGTAGTGGCTGGCGTGCGCGGCACGACCGAGGGCGGGTGGCGCTGGGATATCAGCGGCAACTACGGGCGTAACCGGGTCAGCATCGACCCGATCCATACACTCAACGTGGACCTGGGAGCGGCCAGCCCGACCCGGTTCAATGCGGGCCGGCTGATCGCGACGCAGAAAGCGTTCGATGTGGATATCGCGCGTGATCTCACGCTGGGGTGGCTCGACAATCCCGTGACCCTGGCCTTCGGTGTCGAATACCTGCATCAGGAATATCAGATCGAGCCGGGCGATCCGGCGTCGTATGTGGGAACGGGATCGCAAGGCTTTCCCGGTTTCCAGCCAGGCGATGCGGGGACGAACTCGCGGCACGACATCGCCGAGTACGTGAGCCTGGAGAACCAGATCACTGACAAGCTCAGTGGCTCGCTGGCCCTTCGCCACGAGGATTACAGTGACTTCGGCAATACGACCTCCGGCACGCTGTCCGCACGCTATGACTTCACCGATAGCTTCGCACTCCGCGGTACGGCGGCCACGGGCTTCCGCGCACCGTCGTTGCCCCAGCAGTTCTACTCGACGACATCGACCAACGTGATCGGCGGCGTGCCCACCCAGATCCGTAATTTCGCGGTAAGCAATCCGGTCGCACAGGCCCTCGGTGCCGAGCCCCTGAAAGCCGAGAAATCGCACAACTACACCCTCGGCGCGGTCTATGCGCCGGGCGCATGGACGTTATCGCTGGACCTCTACCAGATCACCATCGGTGACCGGATCGTCCCGTCGGAGAATCTGGTTGGCGACCCGGTGCAGGCCTACCTCGCCAGCCAGGGTTTCGCGAATATCCAGGGTGGCAGTTACTTCACCAATGCGTTGAAGACGCGCACGCGCGGCGTGGACTTCAGCAGCGGGTATCGCCTGGATCTCGGCACGGCAGGCACGTTGCAGTTCACGGCGGCGTACAACCGCAACCACACATCGATCCTTTCCGTCGCGCCGAATCCACCCTCGCTTGCTGCGAGCGGCCTCGAACTGGTACGTGTGGGGCATATCGCGCAGGGGTACATCACCAATGGCGCGCCGCGCGACAAGATTGCCCTCGGCACCGACTATGGCCTGGGCCACTGGAACTTCCACGGCGCATTGACACGCTACGGACAATTCACGATCAACCAGGATCCTGTGAGCAATCCTGGTTTCGACCAGGTCTTCCCGGCGCGTTGGTTGCTCGACCTGTCGGCCAGCTATGCCGTCAGCGGGTGGACCTTCACCGCAGGGGCCGACAACCTCACCAATGTCTATCCGCAGAAGTACAAGGCCGGCAGCGACGGCGCCGTCGGCGGCACGTGGCCGTACCCGGACTACTCGCCGTTCGGGTACAGCGGTCGCTACCTGTATACGCGGGTCAGTTATCGCTGGTGACCGATGTCACGCGGCAGGCCGGATGACCTGCCGCGAGAAACGCTCCATTTCCTCCAGCTGCGGGCTCATCTGCAACAACAGCAGATCGAGACCCGCCGCGGAGAATTCCGCGACGCGGGCGCGAATCTGTTCGGGCGTGCCGACCAGGCCCGGGCGCAGGCCGCGGTTGGATACCGAATATTCCTTGATCTTCAGTTCGCGCTCGAGCTGCGTTCCCGAGAGCCATTGGTCGAAGTTGGCGAACCCGGGGGCCTCGGTGTCCAGTTCGGTGATGCGCTCGACTTCGGCCAGCGCTTCTTCCTCGGTATCCCGCACGATGGCATAGGCCGCCATGCCGTACTGCATCGGTGGCAGGCCGGTACGCTCACGGCGCGCGCGCATGTCCGCGATCTTCTCGGCGATGAATTCGGGCTCGTCACCATGCATGACGTAGGCGTCGCAGCGTTCCGCGATGAGCGTCTTCGCGGCTTCGGACTCGCCGCCGGCGTAGATGGTCGGCCGTGGTGACGAAAGCGGCTTCGGTTCGCAGATGGCATCTTTCAGCTGGTAGCGCTCGCCGGTGAAGGTGAACGGCGTTTGTGACCAGAGGCCATCGACCACCTGCAACCACTCGTTGGTGCGCGCGTAGCGGTCGTCATGCTGGTCGAACTGTAGACCGTACTGGGTGGCCTCGTCGGCCCACCACGAAGACACCACGTTCAGCGCCAATCGTCCACCTGATATGCGGTCGATATTCGCCGCCTGCTTGGCGAACAGTGCAGGCTGGTGAAAGTTGGGGCGTACCGCCACCATGATTTCCAGCTTGTGCGTGACCGCGGCCAGCGCAGCCGCACTCGACCACGCATCGAGGGCGGGCTCCCTGATGCCCTTGATATCGTTGAGATTGAGCTCGGCGATCAGGGTGAGGTCGTAACCGATTTCCTCGGCACGCTGGCACAGGTGGCTGAGATACGCCCAGCTGGCCTCCATGTTTTCGTCGCGAACGTTGCGAAGCCATCCGCCGAAGACAGGCGCCCAGAATCCGTACCTCATGCTGCTTTCCCCGTGGTGGCATCGATGGCGTGGGCAAGATAGTCGACCAGCTTCTCGTGGGGATCCCAACCCAGGACATTGAGCGGATCCGCGACGAAGTTGGAGAGACCGTTGATGTCGTAGAAACGGCGAGCGCCGTCGCGGTCGTCGATCATGAATTCGATGCCGCCGATGTCGAGGTTCGCAGCACGTGCGATCGCCTCGACAGCACGTATGGCTTCGGCATCCGGCTTGTACTCGCGCACCGTGACCGTGGGTTTATCTACCAGGCAGACGTCGGCGGGGCACAGGTCGAAGGTCCCGCCGTCCGTGTTCAGCGAGATGGCATAGAGGAACTTCCCGTCGAGTGTTTCCATGCGGACCATGTGCTGATCGCGGGCGGGTACGTATTCCTGAACCAGGGTGACGCTGTCGATACCCCTCGGCGTGGTCCCGTCGGCAACGGCCTGGGTGAGCTCTCCCAGCGTGTCGTAGCGAGAGACGCCGGCACCCGACCCGCCGATATTCACCTTGACGATGACCGGGAAGCGCAGCCCCCTGGTGGCACCGATGATGTCGGCTTGCCGGTGGACGATATGCGTCGCGGGGATATCCAGCCCCAGCGACTTGATCACCGACATCTGCCGCGCCTTGGAGGCGTCGATCGAGAGGGCAGGGGTGCCGTTGATCACGCGTGTTCCGTTCAACTCCCAGTGCGCGTACAGCGACTGGGCGTAGAAGATCGGGTGCTCATCCTGGCGCAGGAACGAGCTCATGGCGAGACGGCTGAACACCAGGGGCGCCGGGGCGTCTTTTTCGGCGATATCGAATCCGTGGTCCTCGAACCGGATGGGTTGATAAGCCACACCGCGGCGATCGAGGGCGGCAAACAGTGGCTTGAACCATTCGGGATGTTCGTAAACGATCGCCAGAGACGGGGAGCTTGGCATGTGAGCGACTTCGGGCTGCGATGACTTGCAGAGGATTCACACGCGCCGGCATCAAAGTCAAGTGAAGATAGCAGTATGGACGTCCGATAGTGGCCTAGGGTGTCAGCACGATCTTTCGACACGCATCCTTCTTCTCGTCGAACATCTTGTAGCCCTCCGCGGCATCCGCCAGCTTCATCCGATGCGAAATGATGATGTCAGGCTCGAGCTTGCCGTCCTCGATGAATTCAAGCAGATCGGGCAGGTACTTCTGCACGTGCGTCTGGCCCATGGCGAGGGTCAGGCCCTTGTCGAAGGCGTCTCCGATAAGGAAGCCATGGATGAAGCCGGCATAGACACCGGGGATGCTGACGATGCCCCCGCGACGGGTAGCCGTGATGCACTGGCGTAGTACCTCGCCGGAGCTGGTTTCGATCTTCAACGTGCTCAGGACCGTCTCGGTGGTACTTCCCTTGGCTTCGAAGCCGACGGCGTCGATGGACGCGTCGACACCGTGGCCGGCCGTCTGCTCCAGAATGAATTCCGAAGGATCCACGTTTGAGAAATCGACGGGAATGACGTCGTAAGCGGCCACGGCGAAGTCGAGGCGGTAGCGCTCGGAGTCGACCATGAAGATACGCTCGGCGCCGAGCATGCGGGCGCACGCCGCAGCCATAAGGCCGACCGGCCCGGCACCGAAGATGGCGACGGTCGAGCCGCGCTCGATCTGAGCATTCAGCACGGCCTGGTAACCCGTCGGCAGAATGTCGGACAGGAAGAGGACGCGCTCATCGGAAAGGCTCCCAGGTACCTTGAAAGGCCCGACATTGGCCTTGGGCACGCGTACGAATTCCGCCTGCCCGCCGGGAACGCCGCCATACAAGTGCGAGTAACCGAAGAGCGCCGCAGGCGGTGTCATCTTCGCTCGCTTGCGAAGGCTGGAGCCCTGGTCCGGGTTCGTCGTTTCGCACGCGGCGAACAGGTCGTTCTCGCAGAAAAAACACTGGCCGCAGGCGATGACGAACGGGATGACGACCCGGTCGCCGACGCGGACGTTGGTGACGTCGGCGCCGGCATCCTCCACGACACCCATGAACTCGTGCCCGAAGATGTCGCCATGCTTTGTTTCGGGGATCTTGCCGTGGAACAGGTGAAGGTCCGAGCCGCAGATCGCCGTCGCGGTGACACGGAGAATGACATCGTCAGCCGCGAGCAGCGTCGGATCGGCGACCGTCTCGACGCGTACATCCTTGGAGCCGTGGTAGGTCAGTGCTTTCACGCGTTATCTCCCCGTTATTTAGCCGCCGGAAGGGCCTTCGCCATCTCGAGGTGGTGCTGCAGCGTCGGCAGCGTCTTCGTCGCGAAGGCCTTCAGGTCCGGGTCGCTGCCACCGGAGGATTCCTTCTTGAACAGCGCGATGACCTTTTCATGGTCGGCGACCATCTTCTTCTTGAACGCCGCGTCGAACGCCGTGCCGCTGAGGTTGTCCATGGACGCCAGCGCTTTCGTGTCCGCCGCCATGGGGGTGGGAGACACCGCAATACCCTTGGTCTGCGCAATCGACTTCAATTCATCGCCGGCCTTGGTGTGGTCGTCGACCATCTGCTGGCCGAACGTCTTCACCTGATCGGACTGGCTCTTCTCGGTCGCGGCCTTGCCTGCGGCCACTTCGGTCAGTCCGGCAGCGCTGGCCTTCTCGACGAAAGCAGCATCCGGTGCGTTGCTACGCGTGGACGGCGTGGGCGCGGCGCGATCGGACTGCGCTTCGTTGGTCTGTGCCGATACGGAGCCGCAGGTGACGGCAAGGCCGAGGGCAATGGCGAGAAGCGTGCGGGATGTCTTGATCTTCATTGGCTGGTTCCCTGGGTCAGGGCAGCCACGGCGGCGCCCCTTCAGGGCCCTAATGTGCCCAACCGCCTCGCAGGAAGCGGCAAAGCCGGGTGAAGGCATCCTCACGGTCTGGCCGCGCGCGCGTTCGTCCCTGAGCCAGGGCGCTTCGTCCCTTTTCGGTGGCACGCGCCGGGCATACGCGCCACAGTCACCGTCCGTGAGTGTGAAGGAAAAGGGTGCATATGGCTTCCCGTAGCTTCAAGTCGGTTGTCGGTGCCGTGGTGGTCATCGTCGCGGCGACGGCGACGTTCCACGCGCTGTCCGTCGGAGACCTTTTGCGCACAGCCACCAACTCGGTCAGTCGCTCGCTATGCGGCGCGGCCTTCATTTCACACGTGGATCCCGATCGTTTGTTCAAGGAAGAGCAACTGCCGAACATGCGCAGTATCGGTTGGGCGCTTCGCTATGACGTGGATATCGACCAGCACGAGGTGCGAACGTCGGTGCTGGGGGCATTCGGCGCGCGCGCCGTTTACCGGGAAGGGCTCGGGTGCCTGCTTGTGCACGGCAGCGAGGTCGTGCCTGATCCTGCCGGCCTCGGCGCAGTCGCCGGCGCAGGCACGCCCCCCGCTGGCGAGCCAGACCCGATGGGCAATGTCGTCGTCGAATCGCCGGACCCGGCCATTCGACGTGCCCTGGACCTGGCCTTCTCGGAACCCGACCCGGCCAGTCCACGCCTCACCAAGGGCATCGTCGTGCTACACGACGGCAAGCTCATCGCCGAGCGCTACGCCCCCGGCTACGGTCCGGACACGCCGATCTGGGGCCACTCACTGTCGAAATCGATCACCAACGCATTGGTCGGCATCCTGGTGCGCGAGGGCAAACTGCGGCTCGACCAGCCAGTGACGCTCGCGGGGCAGCATGAGGCCAGCATCGATCAATTGCTGCGGATGGAAAGCGGGCTGCCTTTCGATGAAACCGATGGTCCGCTCAATCCGATGTCACGCATGTTCTTTCTCGAAGACGACATGGCGCGATACGCAAGAACACTGCCGCTGATTAATCCGCCAGGCGAGGCCTGGGCATATAGCAATCTCGGCTATGTGCTGCTCGCCCGCACGGCGATGGATGCCGCGGGTGCACATGACGCGGTCGCGGCGGAGCGCTTCGTGCGAAGTGAACTGTTCGCTCCGTTGGGCATGCGCCATGCGGTGATCGAAACCGACGGGGCAGGCACGCCGGTGGGGTCGAGTCACGTGTACGCATCGACCCGGGATTTCGCGCGTTTCGGGCAGCTGTATCTCGACGACGGAGTTGTCGATGGCCGTCGCGTCCTGCCCGAAGGTTGGGCGGCCTACAGTCACTCGCAGACGCTGGACACCGGCTATGGCGCGGGCTTCTGGACCAATCGGGTCAACACGGGCACCGTGCCCGTGTGGGATGCCCCGTGGGGGTTGCCGGAGTTGCCGAAGGACATGTACTTCGCCCGCGGTGCCTTCGGCCAGTACATCGTCATCGTGCCCTCCGAGCACCTGGTGGTCGCGCGCCTTGGTGTCAGTATCCACGGCGGTACCGGTATCGGCGAGGTGGTTGCACGCATCATCGCGGCATTGCACGGCCAGGGTGCGTCGCAGTAATCCTTGCGACATACCTCTACGTATCGGACTTTTGGGTGCTACCGGAGCCCTGGCATCGCCGTTAGGCTCGTCGGTGCCAGCTTTCCCGGGGATGAGGAATGAGCAGTGTAGATATCGGCCGGACCTCGTCACGGGTCGTGCGGCCACCGTTTTACCTTGTCATGTCGCTGGCGATGGCTGCGGTGATCATCGCCGGCTTCTCGCGAACGGTGCCCGACGATTTCACGGCCGGGACGAAATTCCCACTTCTGCTGGCCATCCATGGAACCGTCTTCACCCTGTGGATCGTGCTCTTCGTCGCGCAGCCCGCCATCGTCGCACGCGGCTCGCTCAAGCTGCACCGCCGGATCGGATGGATAGGCGCCGGGCTCGCCGCCGCAATGGTCGTCATGGGCCTCGCAGCCACGTTCTATGCGGTGCACTCGAACGCCATGCCCTCGTTCTTCCCGCCGTCGCTGTTCCTGGTGATGAATACGATCGGTATCGCGGTGTTCGGTGGACTGGTGACGGCGGGCGTCATGCAGCGCAAGAAGGCCGAGTGGCATAAGCGGCTGATGCTCTGCGCGACCATTTCCATTCTCGGTCCGGGTGTCGGTCGCCTGCTGCCGATGGAGTCGTTCGGCCGCGCCGCGCCCCTGGTGATGTTCGCTGTCATCCTGATGTTCGGGCTGACAGGGCCGATCTACGACGTGATCATCCGGCGCCGTGTCCACCCGGCTTATATCTGGGGTGTTTCGACCATCGTGGTCAGCATGCTTATCACGGGGCCGATTGCGTTCACCCCGGCGGCGAAGGCGTTGACGGCGTTTATTCGTTCGGTTTAGCCAAACGGAAATCCTTGTCGGTAAACGCGATTCCGTGAAAGGATGGCCGCCTTAGAGCTGGAAGCAGGGACGCTGCCATCCGACCCCAGGGCGAGACCACGTGACCTTCCTCGATAGTGCAATGTTGCTCGGCGTCGGCGTCCTCGCGCTCGATTTCCTGTCTTGGCGTTTCCTGCGTTTCGGCGGCCGGAAAGGTCACACGTTCGTCCGGATACCGCTGTTCGCATTGCTGTCCTACGTGCTGTGGACCCATGGCATGGTGCCGTTCGCGGAGGCACCGTGGAAGGACGATCCCTTCCGGCATTTCGTCGCCCAGGCGCTCGAGCTGACCTGGTGGCTGCAGTTCGCGCAGATCGCGACGGCGCTGATGAGCGCGTACATCCTTCCGCAGGGGTTGCGGGAGAAGCTGTTCCGCGACGTGGTACGCGCCCTGACCTTTATGGGGGCACTCGTCGCCGGACTGGGCTTCGTCATCAACATGCCGATAGGTGGATTGCTGGCCACCTCGGGCGCCGTGGCCATCGTGATCGGCCTGGCCGTACAGAGCACGCTGGCGGACGTCTTCTCAGGTGTCGTACTCAGCGCAACCGAGCCCTATGGCATCGGTGACTCGGTGACCATCGGCGATATCCAGGGTGAGGTGATCGAGAGCAACTGGCGCGCGACGACCTTGCTCAATGGCGACGGTAATACGGTCATCGTGCCGAACAGCTCGGCGGCGAAGTCCAACATCATCAACCAGAGCCGGCCTGAGAAAACGCATGGTGTCGATGTGCCTGTCCAGGTCACGACGCACGCGCGGCCCGCCACGGTCATCGCCGCGCTTACGGACGCCGTGACCAGCACGCGCGGCATTCTTGCGAATCCAGCACCTACGGTGGGCGCCATCGGTCTTCGAGGCAAGCATATCGACTACCGCGTCGTCGTCTACGTGGACGCGATGAATGCGAAGCTGAAAGTACGCAATCAATTGATCGACCAGATCCACCGGCACTTCCTCGCCAACGGCATCCCGCTCTCTTCCGGGCAGCCCGTGCACGACCTTTCCAGGGATGCCGTGAGCCTGCTCCGGGAAATCGAGATGTTCCGCTCGCTCAGCGACGCCGAACTCGGCCAGCTCGCCGGGGCGATGAGCCGAAAGCAGTTCGAGCCGGGCCAGATGATCTACGAGGTAGGCGTGCAATGCCCGGACGAGCGGCGTGCGCTCTACATCGTTACCTCCGGTGTCGCCGGGCTGCTTGCGGAACACGCGGGGCGCTACGTCGAGATCGCGCGTCTGTCACCCGGCGATGCCGTGGGCAGGGCGGGTGTCCTTACGGGTGAAAGCGTGCCGATCAAGCTTCGCGCCATTGGCCACGTATCAGTGGCCTGGGTGCCGAAGACGGCCCTGACACCGATCCTCCAGGCCAACCCCGCCGCCGGCCAGGACATGCTTGACGGTCTGGTTGCCTTCCAGGCAATTGCCGCCGAAGCGTTCAAGGACCTGCCGGTGCACGCGGACTCCCACGCGGATATCTTCCACCGCCTGCTCGCCGGCATGCGGCGCCTGCATGGCCTGTCACAAAAGCACTGAAGGCGTCGATCAGCTGCCTTGCAACGCCGCTTCCGTCACCCGCAGCTTCCTGCCAGGACGGCTGGGCAGCGCATGGCGCCAGATGCGCCAGATCACCTGGCCGAACTGACGGGGCAGGGAGCCGGTGTTGTAATGCTGGCCGTAGCGCGCGCAGATGTCCTTCACCTCGACCGCGATCGTGGCGTAACGGTTCGCCGGCAGGTCGGGGTAGAAGTGGTGCTCGATCTGGTGGCTGAGATTGCCCGAGAGCACGTTGATCAGCTTGCCGCCCGCGATGTTCGACGAACCGCGCAGCTGACGCAGGTACCAGTGACCACGTGATTCGTTGCGGATGGATTCCTTCGGGAACACTTCGGCATCGGCGGTGAAATGGCCGCAGAAGATGATGACGAAGGTCCAGACGCTGCGAATGCCGTTGGCAAGCATGTTGCCGAGAAGCACCGGCAGGAAGAACGGACCGGCCAGCAACGGGAACACCACATAGTCTTTCAGCAGCTGCCGACCCATCTTGCGGCCGACCGGGCTGAAGTCCTTGCGCATCTGGGCGGTGGACTTCTTGCCGGCGAACCAGCGGCCCACGCGAAGTTCCTGGATCGCCACGCCCCACTGGAACAGCACCATGAAGACCATCGCGATGAACGGCTGCATCAGGTAGAACGGACGCCAGCGCTGCTCGGGGAAGATGCGCAGCAGGCCGTAGCCGATGTCGTCGTCCATGCCGCGGACGTTGGTGTAGGTGTGATGCTGGAAGTTGTGCGTCTTGCGCCAGTTTTCGCCGGTCGCAACGATGTCCCACTCATAGGTGTGGCCATTGAGCTTGGGATCGTTCATCCAGTCGTACTGGCCATGCATGACGTTATGGCCGAGCTCCATGTTCTCCAGGATCTTCGACAGGGACAGGAACACGACGCCCGCGATCCAAGCCGGAATCAGCACGGCATGCACGAAGGCACCCAGGAACAGCAGGGCGCGCCCGGCGACACCGCACCAGCGTACCGAGGCAACGATGCGGCGGATGTACTTCGCGTCGCGCTCGCCGATATCGGCAGTGACCCGCGCGCGGATGGCGTCGAGTTCATCACCGAAGGCCTGCAGGTCGGCGGGTGAGAGGGTGCGGTTGCGGACACGGCTCATAAGGGTACTCAGAGGTCCAGAATCAGGTCGGTGCTCGGCGCGCTGATGCACAAGCGCACTTGCGAGGACGGTTCGCTGCTTAGCGCACCGGTAAGGAGTTGGCGGGTGGTGCCGGACTGACGGCCACAGGCGCAGGTGTTGCAGATGCCCATGCGGCAACCGTGGCTCGGGCGAATGCCCTGCGCCTCCAGGCCTTCCAGCAGGGACTGCCCACGCGAGAGTTGCACCGTGCGACCGCTACGAGCAAGGCGCACCTCGACAGTGCCCTCTTCGCTATCGGTACGCACCGGGATGCTGAAGGCTTCGGCGGCGAAGTGGGCCACCTGGCCGTCCAGGCGGTTGCGCGCGGCCTGGACGAAACCGCCGGGACCGCAGGCGAGCACGCGGCGCTGGTCCAGCGCCGCGATTGCATCCAGGGTTACCAGATCGATACGCGGATCCGGCGAGGCCGCATCGTCCCGCGTCAGCAGATACCGCACACGAAAGCGCGGATGCTCGGCGGCGAGCGCATCGAGTTCGTCGACGAAGCAGAGTTCGTCGCGGCGACGGGCCCAGTACATCAGGTCCACGTTCACCGGCATGCCGCGCGCGGCGAGCGAGCGGAGCAGGGCACGCATGGGCGTGATCCCGCTGCCGGCTGCCAGGAGCAGCAGGTCGTCGGTGGTCGCAGGAAGGGTCATCTCGCCAAAGGGAGTGTCCAGCGCCAGTACGTCACCGATGCGAGCGTCGCTTGCCAGATGGCAGCTCACCAGGCCGCCGGTGATCGCCTTGACCGTGATCGCCAGGTTGCCGTCGTCCAGAAGGGTCGGGCTGTAGCTGCGCACCAGCCGCCGACCGTCGATCTCAACGCCGACGTTCACGTGCTGACCGGCATGCATCCCTTGCCAATGGCGATTAGGCCTGAGAACCAGGGTCACCGCGTCGCGACTGGCCTGCGAGCGCGAAACGATGCGCGCCAGGGGCTGCTCCAGGGTCCACAACGGATTGAGCCGCGTAGCCCAGAAATCGAACAGGGCCGGGGATACCGCGCGCCGGGCCAGACGGGTCGGCCACGAGGGCCTGGATGCGAGAATCGCGTTCATGGAGCTAACTATACGCATGCACATACACCTGTGTATACAGTTGTGCATTGGCTCGGGAAGGGTATGATTCAGGCCACGACAGCCAGCGCCGCACCATGACCTCGATCATCCTCACCCCGTCATCCAACCTCCCGCCGCCGCGGAAGCCGGCGATCGCGCGTGAGGACCTGATCGTGGCCGCCCTGAAGCTGATCGGGCCTCATCGCAGCCTGTCGACGGTGAGCCTGCGCGAAGTGACCCGGGAAGCCGGTATCTCACCCAACAGCTTCTACCGGCAGTTCCGCGACATGGACGAGTTGGCGATCGCCCTGATCGACCTGGCCGGCCGTTCGCTGCGCACCATCATCGGCCAGGCCCGTGAGCGCGCGACCTCCACCGATCGCAGCGTGATCCGTGTTTCGGTCGAGACGTTCATGGAACAGCTGCGCGCCGACGACAAGCTGCTGCACGTGCTCCTTCGCGAAGGCGCGGTGGGCTCGGATGCCTTCAAGCAGGCGGTCGAGCGTGAACTCAGCTACTTCGAAGACGAACTGCGGGTCGACCTGATCCGGCTGGCGGCGGCTGAAGGCGCCAGGCTGCATGCGCCCGAGCTTGTCTCCAAGGCCATTACCCGCCTGGTGTTCGCCATGGGTGCCGTGGCCATGGATAAGCCACCCGAGCGCGATGCCGAGCTGATCGAGGAGATCTCGCAGATGCTGCGCATGATCATAACCGGCGCCCGCATGCTGGATAACGCCCCTTCCTGACGCCGGCGTTTTATCCACGCGCAAATTCGGCAGGTTCTCGCCAACCGTCGTGACTCGTCCGCCCGCCAACGCCATGATGGCCTTGGGACAGGGAGACCATATGCCAGCGCAGACTCGATCACCGCATGAAGCCGGAGAGCCGGCTGCGGCCTTTCATCTTGACGACGGGGAACTGGCCACGCTGCGCCAGCTCGACGACACCAGCTTCCTGGCCATTGGCCACCTCGATTGCGAAGCGTGCGGCCGGCTGGCGCGCCTTGGGCTGGTGCATCGCGAAGCAGACGACTACTGGAAGATCACGGCGGCGGGGCGACGCCTGGTGCGCATCAAAGAAAGTAGGCGGACCCACGGCTAGTGTTCGACAAGCTCCAGCACGTCAGTGCGGCGCTTCGTCCTTCGCCAGGACCAGTGTAAAGACGAGCACCGCCGCACCGGCAAGTGCCAGCGGAGGGGCCAGCCCCCAGCGCAAGACCATGAACGCGCCCATGGCAGCACCGACGAACAGGGACAGGACAGCGCGCAGCCGCCGGCCAAGATTGTGCCCGGGGCCGCCAGCGAGGCGGGAGTCTGCCGCCATACCGGTGATGGTGCGGGTGACCACCGTGGTGGTCAGGTCGGGAATGTTGAGCTGCCGCACCGTTGCGTTACGCGCGCCCATGGCGATGGCGACGAGGGCGATGAGCGTCAACCGCAGCCACGAAGCGGCGTCCGAGGCCGCAACGAAGGCGCAGCCTGCCGCGATCCACAGCAGGCCGGCTTCGATGGATGCGGACACGACGAGCCAGCGGCGACGGCTGCGATCGGCGAGGAACCTGCCCAGCCGTCCCGACGCGATCGCCCCTGCGCCGAAGGCGAGCAGCGCGATGACGTACAACTCCCAGTGAAATCCCGGCGCACCCGCGGCGGCAAATCCCAGGAACACGACATTACCCGTCATGTTCGCCGTGAACACCTTGCCCAGACCCAGCACGCTGGTTGCGTCGACGATACCGGTACTGAGCGACAGCAGCGTGAGCAGGACGACCAGCGGGTCGCGGTCGGATATCGGCGTCGGTGCGGGCACAGGCGTCAGTCCAGGGGTGCCATGTCGAACACCAGCACTTCGCCATCGACGCCGTCGGTCAAGGTGACGCGATCTTCGGCGGTGATCTTCGCTGCATCACCGGCTGATAACGGATGGCCGTTGACGTGGACGGTGCCGCGTACCACGTGCACGTAAACCAGTCGTTCGTAGTCGATGTTGTGGTGCGCGGTCTCGTCCGGGCCGAAGAGGCCCGCGTAGACGCGGACGTCCTGGTGCACGGTCACCGAGCCATGCTCGCCACGTTGACTGGCGACCAGACGCAGCTTGCCGCGCTTCTCGGCGTCCGGGAAGGTTTTCTGCTCGTAACCGGGTTTGAGGTCCCGCTCGTTGGGGATGATCCAGATCTGCAGGAAGTGGGTGAGCGTCTGGGCGTGGTTCTCTTCAGAATGCGTCACGCCTCTACCCGCGGACATGATCTGCACCTCGCCCGGGCGGATCACCACCTTGTTACCCATGGAATCGCTATGGGCCAGCTCGCCTTCGAGCACGTAACTGATGATTTCCATGTCGCGATGCGAATGCGTGCCGAAGCCCGCGCCAGCGGCGACACGGTCTTCGTTGATGACACGAAGCGGCCCGAAGTTCATGTGGTCCTCGTCGCGATAGTCGGCGAACGAGAAGCTATGGTGCGAATCCAGCCAGCCATGATTGGCGTGGCCGCGGTCGGCGGCGTGACGAATAACGAACATGAGAGAACTCCGGAGCAAGTGGGGAACGGCCGGGCAGCGCCCAGCATACCCGCCCAAGCTAGCGCGGCGAACAAGCAACCTCTTGCACATTCGCTTCCTGTGCCTGCCCGCTTCCTGTGCCCGCCCGGTTTCTGTGCCCGATAGCTTTCTGTGGGAGCCGATTCATCGGCGAAGCTCTCCCCCCAAGGCCCATACACCCACCAAAGCCACAGCCCAGTCACGAACAAGCTCTAAACTGCCCGAGTCTCTCGCGCAGGTTGCCCCCCCCGTGACATCCCAGGAACCGATCGTCTCGTCCGGCGAGCTCACCGCCCTGCGGCTTATCGACATCGCATACACCATCGACCTCGTGCAGGCGCAGACGCTCTGGGCCGCACGGGCCAGCAGCGCCTTCAGTCGTTCCACGCTGTCCAGCACGCCGCCCAAGGCCGTGGCCTTCGGTGTTGCGCCGTTGTGGCTGGCCCTGGGGCAAGCGGAGGTGTCGCTGGGCTCCCGGTCCGTCGTGCTCGATCTCTCCGTACGCCTTTATGACTTCGGCGTAGCGGCGCTTGCGGCGCGCCTGAAGGTGAAGGACCAGCCCTGGAGTCAGTTCGTCACCGACTTCGATGGCCTCGATCGCTTGCTTGGCGCCGCAGGCCCGGCCGACTTCTGGACCGATCTGCTGGCGCGCGTGCGTGACATCATCTCGCCCGCCCTCGATCGCCCCGCCATCGACGCCTCCCTGGAGGAGGACTACCTGATCTGCACCGTGCACGCCTTCGACGAGCCGATGGATGCGGTGGCACTGAAGGAACGCGTCGACCTGACCAGCCTTCTCTCCGGTGAGAAACGGCGGCTTTCTCCCGCCGCGCGGAAAGAGCTGATGTCGCGCAGTTTTTCCTATTACGCCGACGACCTCGTGGTGCTCACCTGGGATCGCGCTTTCATCTACGAGCCCCGGCGTGACTCGGACGTGGCGGACGTTATCGAAGTGGCCAATGCGCAGCTGGTGGAGTTCCGTTATTACGACACCTTGCTCGACGACGAGCTGCCACGCATGTACGACCGCGTGGAGAACGCCCGTAGCGCCGCCTCGGTATTTGCGTCGCGGCGTTTCGCCAACCTTGCGCGCCGTCTGTACACGCTGGTCGCCGAGGTCACCGAACTGACCGAGCGCGTGGACAACGCGCTCCAGGTCACCGAAGACGTCTACCTGGCGCGCGTCTACAGCACCGCCCTGGGCCTCTTTCGCGTGCCGACGCTCGGTGCCTCGGTGGACCGCAAGCTGGCGATCATCCGTGACACCTATGCGGCCCTTTACGAAGAAGCCTCCAGCCGCCGCGCCGAGCTACTGGAGATATCCATCGTCGTACTGATCATGCTCGAGATCACCATCACCCTGGTGCGTGGCTGGTAACCCCGTACCCTATGCCCCCTGTGGGAGCCGCTTCAGCGGCGATAGCTTCAACCCGGTCGCCTTGCACACATCCACATCGCGATACACCTCACTCCGCCCATCGCGAAACGTCACGCGAATATCGCGAACGCACGCCCCATCAGGCAACCGGACGGTCGTCGACGTAAGCCCACCCTGCAGGGGCTCACCCAGCTTGATTGCGGCGTACCCATCCGCCGAGGCCGAAGCATCGGCGATCTCCACGCCTGTCACGCTGTCGAAACTCGCATTGACGATGCGGAAGAGGCGTCCGGGAGCGGTGCGTGGCTGGAAGTCGGCAGCGTTGGCGGTCGCCGTCGCAGCGAGGATGGCAAGGGACAGGACAGTGCCGGCCAGACGTAGCGGATGGGTAAACATGGGGCTCTCCTTGGCTGTTGGAGCCTGAAGGGAACCGCTTCGCACGCCGTGCGCAAAGGGATATGTGACGAATCGTCGTAGCACGCGGACGAATCGTAGTGGGCCATACGACACGCTTCCCGATGCCCGGATGCCGTCCTACCATGGGTTGCCATTTCAGCTCGGACGCATCGCCATGAAGGTTCGACTCGGAACCACCCAGATCGGACTCGGACGTTACATCGGCTTGTGGACGATCGTGGCCGTGGTGTTCGCGGAGCAGCATTACCTGCAGGACGACCTCACCGGCCACACCTGGGGCACCTTCGACTACCTGCGCTGGTCGCTCATCCAGTGGTACACGTGGGCTGCGCTGGCGCCTCTCGTGTTCCGCCTTGCCGACCGCTTCCCGATCCGGCCCCCCGTGAGGTTGCGCGGCCTCGGCATGCAGCTGCCACTGAGCCTAGGCGTGACCATGCTCGCGCAGGTGGTCGGCTCGTTCGTCTCGATGTTTACCGAAGGGGCTTCCCTCGGCGAGCAGATGAATCAGTTCGTCGGCCAGCATTTCGCCACGGGTCTGCTGACCTACTGGGCCCTGTTCGCGATTCAGCAGGCCATGCACTTCCATGACGAAAAGACACGCCGTGAAGTCGAAGCCGGCCGCCTGGCGACCGAGCTCGCGCAGTCGCGCCTGCACGCACTGAAGTCGCAACTGCAGCCACATTTCCTCTTCAACACGCTGCATGCGATCGCCACCCTGCTCAAGGAGGACGCCCTCTCTGCCGAAGACATGTTGCTGCGCCTGAGCGAATTGCTTCGTGCCTTTCTCGAAGACTACGACGGGCAGGAAATCAGCCTGCGGCGTGAGCTGGTCTTGTTGGACCTGTACCTCGGCATCCAACAGATGCGCTTTAAGGACAGGCTCACCACACGGATCTACATTTCTCCCGACACGCTGGACTGCGCCGTTCCCAGCCTTATCCTGCAACCTATCGTCGAGAACGCGATCCGGCATGGCATCGGCGAACGGCTGGGCGTGGACTGCATCGAGATCGAGAGCCGGCGTGACGGTGACACGCTGCGTATCGAAGTGCGCAACCGCAACAGCACGCTGGAGAAAGACGGGCAAGCGATGGGCAAGAGTGCAGGGCACGGCATCGGCCTGTCCAACACCGAACTGCGCCTGCGCGAACTTTATGGCGATGCAGCGCACGTGCGCCTGGACATGATCTGGCCGGAGGGCGTGGTGTGTCGTATCCAGCTGCCGTTCCGTGAGGTGGAGGAGATCGACGACGCGCCCGAGGTCGAGATCGCATGACGATCACGACGCTGGTCGTCGACGACGAACCGCTGGCGCGTAGCGCGATCGTGCGTCTCCTGCGCGACGATCCCGAGGTCGAATTGCTGGCCGAATGTGGCGATGGTGTTTCCGCCGTGCAGGCCATCCGCGATCAGTCGCCGGACCTCGTTTTTCTCGACATCCAGATGCCCGGCATCCACGGCATGGATGTCGTGGCGACGATCGGCGCGGCGCGCATGCCGGCAACCGTGTTCGTGACGGCTTTCGAGCAATACGCCGTGAAGGCGTTCGAAGCGAACGCGGTCGATTACCTCGTCAAGCCCTTCAGCCGGCAACGGTTTGCCGAAACCCTGCAGCGCGCCAAGTCACGGTTGTCCGCCGCGGCCGTACACGCGGCGGGAGGCTCGGGCATCCAGCAGGTGCTCGACGCGCTCCGCCAGCGCGACAATTACCTGGAACGTATTCCCGTACGCACGGACGAACACGTCGCCTTCGTCGACGTTGGCGATATCGTGTGGATCAAGGCCAGCGGGAACATCGTGCAGATCCACCTGGCCGATCGGCAGTACGAGCTGAGGGAAACCATGGCCGGCCTCGCCGAGCGTCTCAATCCCAATCAGTTCGCGCGCATCCATCGCTCCGCGATCATCAACGTCCGCCGTGTGCAAGCAATCCATCCCTGGTTCAACGGCCATCACGTGGTCACCATGGACACCGGCCAGAAGCTGCGCATGAGCCGCTACCAGCACGAGGCCTTCCTCCGCCTCGTCTCCACCCGCCCCACCTAGCCGCACGCTAACGCTCCCTGTGGGAGCCGATTCATCGGCGATCCCGCGCAGCGGACGACTTTCCAACAACGTCGCAGCAGATTCACACGCCCCACGACACGCTCCGTCATTGCATTGCGCTCCATTCGGTGGCGCAAGAACTTACGAGGCAAGCGTGGCAGTCAACGGACCCGTTCAACCGCAGGACCGCGCGGAACGCCTCACGGCGCTGCGCAACCTTAAAATGGCGCGTTCCGCACACGCCTTCGTCCGCGGCAATACGCTGCAGTTCTACGACTGGCTCGAGCACGCGGGGCGAACGTTGCCGAAGGGTCCGGACATCTGGATCTGCGGCGATTGCCACGTCAGCAACATCGGCCCCGTCGCGGACAACAGTGGCGGCATCGATGTCCAGATCCGCGACCTCGACCAGACCGTCATGGGCAACCCCGCGCATGACATCGTGCGCCTTGCTGTCTCGCTTGCCACCGCCGCACGCGGTTCCGATCTGCCCGGCGTCATCACGGCGCGCATGGTCGAACAGCTCATCGACGGCTACGAGCGAGCCATGGGTAGCGGACGGAAGGAATATCGTCTCGTCGCGCGTCCCTCGTGCATTCGGTTGGTCATGAAGGCGGCGACGAAGCGCCGCTGGAAACACCTGGCGGACGAACGCATCCGGGGTCCGAAACCGTCGATCCCGCTGGGCCGTCGCTTCTGGGACGTCACCGACGAGGAGCGCGCCGAGCTGGAAGCGCTGGCGTCCGGAGCCGACATGCAGAAGCTGGTCACCCAACTGGTCCACCGCGAGGACGACGCGACGGTCGAACTGGTCGATGCGAAGTACTGGGTGAAAGGTTGCAGCTCCCTGGGCCGGCTTCGCTACGCCTTGCTGATGCGCGTGAGTGGTGGGAAGGAGTTGTGCCTGGTCGACATCAAGGAGGCCTTGCGTGCCGCCGCACCGCGAAGTGCGTCGGCCGACATGCCGCGCGACAACGCGCTGCGCGTGAAGGAAGGCGCGCTGCACCTCGCACCTAATCTCGGCCAGCGCATGATGACGGCACGCGTGCAGGGCAAGACGGTGTTCGTGCGCGAGCTACGCCCGCAGGACCTGAAGATCGACCTCGAACGCATGGAATCCGCCGACGCCATGGAAGTCGCCCGTTACCTTGGCAACGTGGTGGGCAGGGCGCATGCGGCCCAGCTGAGCCGTGACCAGCGCAAGAGCTGGCTGGCCGAACTCGCCCGTAACCGTCCGCAGAACATCGATGCGCCCTCCTGGCTGTGGCGCAGCGTCGTCGAGTTGGTACAAGCCCACGAAGGCGGCTATCTCGAACATTGCCGGAAATACGCCAGCGCCCTGGCGTGACAATGAGGGGACTGACGATGTTGTGGGAGCCGCTTCAGCGGCGATTGGCGCAAGCGACAGAGTCCCGCTGCCGCGGGTTCGCCGCTGAAGCGGCTCCCACAGGGGCATCGCCGCTGAAGCGGCTCCCACAGGGGCAGCGGCTCCCACAGGGGCAGCGGTGTCACGGGGTCTCGGGTAAAGAATACGCGAACTCGTAGGTGTGCTTTCCGTCGGCGACGGTGATTTTCAGTGAGCCGCTAAGGCCCTTGAGCTCCTCTGTCCCCGAATCCGGCACCACGTCGATGGTCCATTCCGTGGGAACGCCACCAGCCATGAGGGCGCGGTGGATCATGACGAAGCTGCCCTTTCGGCCGCCCAGGGTGCCGCTGATTTTCTCCATCGCGACGTAGCCGCCGGAGGTTTTGCCATCCCCGGCCCCGAGCATTTCGCCCTGACCCGTTCCTTCCAGGTCGCCCTGGAACTGCTTCTGCAGCGACAGCCGGGAAACCCCGGAGGTCTCGGCTGCCGGGTTGTCCGGCGTCTGCGGTTTGACCTCGACGGTGAAACTTCCACTGGCGTGCTGCAGCGACAAAGTACTGGTCATGGGGCCTCCGGAAGCGGTGATGGGACGGACGTCACGATTTATACGCTGCCCGGACGTAACGGGCGATATCTGCCCTACCATGTGGCCCACGTCCCACGACAAGGCCACAGGTCCGCCCATGCATGCCCTCCTGTTCGACCGTTTCGGCAGTACCGACGTCCTGCGCTGGGATAGCATCGCCGACCCGGTTCCGGGCCCTGGCCAGGTATTGGTCCGCACGCAGGCCGTCGGCCTGAACTTCGCGGACGTTTATCGCCGTAACGGCACCTATCACCTTTCCGGATCGGCGCCCTGGATACTCGGTTACGAAGGGGCCGGCGTGATCGCGTCGCCCGGTAGTCCGTACCCCCAGGGTAGCCGGGTGGGCTTCGCGGACATGCCGTTCGCGAATGCGGAGCTGGTGGCCGTCGACGTGGACAAGCTGATTCCACTACCTGACGACATCTCCTCCGAAACAGCCGCCGCCGTGCTGCTGCAAGGCCTGACCGCGCAATACCTCGTGACGGACAGCTCGAATCCGCAGCCGGGGCAGGTTGCTCTTGTCCATGCCGCCGCCGGTGGCGTTGGGCTCCTGCTGGTGCAGATGCTCCGGGCGAAGGGCGTGCTCGTGGTCGGCGTGGCGTCGTCCGATGCCAAGCGTGACGCTGCGCGACGTGCCGGCGCCGACATGGTCATGGGCTACGAGGATCTGGTCGAGCGCGTGCAGGACGCTACGGAAGGCGCCGGCGTGCATGTTACGTACGACTCGGTCGGTCGCACGCTGGGTGACAGCCTGGCCGCTACGCGCACGGGTGGCACCGTGGTGTTCTACGGCATGGCCGCCGGCGATCCCGACCCGGTCGACCCGCGCCTGCTGATGGACCGCTCGCTCACCCTCACCGGGGGCGATCTCTGGAACGTGCTGGTCAGTGGCGAGGTGCGCAGACAGCGCGCGGCGGAACTGTTCGGCCTTATCCGCAAGGGCTCGCTGGTACCGACCATTGCCGGAACGTTTGCCTTGCGCGATGGTGCGAAAGCGCACGCCTTCCTCGAGAGCCGCGCCGCGATCGGCAAAGTGGTGATGGTCACTTGATAACCCAGCGGTGGGCACCGCGAGTGACCGGGCTGCTGCTCGGCGTGCACGCAGGCATCGCGCTTGGAGTCACGACCGGAACCCTCAGCTGGAGCTATGCGGCGGTGCTGGTCGTGGCCGTCATGGCGGTGTATCTCTGTGGCCGTCGTATTGTTCAGGCGGTCGAACATAACAAGCCCCTGTGGTGGATCCTGCTGGGGGCGGTGCTGGCAAAAACGACAGCGCTGGCGCTGCTTTTCGTGGATTCGCTGCAGCACGCGGAGGGCACGCTGGTGATGGTCGATCCCAGCTTCTGGTTCTGCGTAGCCAGCCTGCTGATGATCGCCGCCGCGACGTATAACCCGGCAGGCCCCATGTTCCGCTGGACCACGGCGGCGGATACCTTGCTGGCGGCGGCGCTCGCCGCGATGTTCTACGTGACGTTGCATCGCGCTCTCGACCCGGCGGTTCCCGCGTCGTCGGCCATGTTTCTTATCCTTCTGTTCGATGGCCTCGACGCGTTCGTCGCCGTATTCGCGACCATCCGGTTGGTCGGGACGCGTCGCAAGGACGAGCGCCGGTTTTTTTTCGTCCTGACGACGTTTGCATGGGTAGACGGTATCTGCGCCGCTGCGCATAACCGCCTGCTGTCGCTCACCGAGTCGTACCTGCCCGAACTCCTGCTGTCGCTGCCCCTGGCTGTTCTCGGCGTGCTCGTCAGTCGCCGGAGTATCGGCTGGCTGCGTGGCTATCGCCCGTCGCGGGCGGCCATTTATGTATCGGGGAGTGTCAGTCCCTTCGTACTCTGCCTGGCGCTGTGCGCGCTGGCTTTTTTCCTGCTGAAGGCAGAGCCGGTCCTGGCGATGGTGACCCTCGCCGTCGCGCTGACGGTTTACGCGGCGCGCAACGCTATCGTCATCGGATACCACATGGCTGTCGAAGACGAACTGCGAACGCTTCGGCGGGGGCTGCAGTACTCGGCCAATCACGACGAACTGACCGGCCTGCAGAACCGCCGTGGCCTCTTTTTGGCACTGCGGCGCGCGCTTGATCGCGTCGACGATGAACATCCCAGTGTCAGCCTGGCCATGCTCGATGTGGACCGTTTCAAAGGCTTTAACGACGCTTACGGCCACCTGGCGGGTGATGCCTGCCTTGCACGTGTTGCCCATACGCTTCGTGCGGCTCTCGTGATGGTCCCGGGCTCCTTCGTGGCGCGGTACGGTGGCGAGGAATTCGTTGCCGTGCTGCCAGGCGTCGGTGCGGACGCGGCGATGGAAATCGTCGAGGTCGTGCGTGGGGAGGTCTACGCGCTCGGTATCGCGAACCGTCATGGCATAGATGGCCTGGTGACCATCAGCGCAGGCATCGCCACCCATCGGGCGCCCGACCCCGTGGATGCCGAGAAGCTCCTCAATCTGGCCGACGAGGCCGTGTATCGCGCCAAGGCAGCGGGTCGCAACCGTACCGCGTGATCGCCTCGCGCCACGATTCACAACGGTGAACGCCCCTTTGACGGCACGTGGTGCATGGTAGGCGCCCGACCAAGCCGAGGTGTGCCATGGCCAAGAAAGCTCCAGCGCCGGTAGCGAATGCCGCTCCTAAAGACACCGCCAGAGACCGACGCGGGAATGGCGATGAACTTCACCAGACGGCTGGCGGGGAGCACGCGCCGCTGACCACCAACCAAGGCCTGGTCGTCGGGGATAACCAGAATTCGCTGAAGGCCAACGCGCGAGGCCCGACGCTGCTCGAGGACTTCATCCTCCGCGAGAAAATCACCCATTTCGACCACGAACGGATTCCCGAGCGCATCGTACACGCGCGTGGCTCGGCCGCACATGGCTTCTTCGAACTGACGGCCTCGCTGGCCGAGTACACCACGGCACGCGTCCTTACCGAAGTCGGCGAAAGAACACCGTTGTTCACGCGTTTCTCCACAGTGGCCGGCGGCTCGGGCTCGGTGGACACGCCTCGCGATGTGCGCGGCTTTGCCGTGAAGCTGTACACCAAAGAGGGCAACTGGGATCTCGTCGGCAATAACATCCCGGTGTTCTTCATCCAGGATGCGATCAAGTTTCCGGACCTGATTCACGCCGTGAAAATGGAACCCGATCGCGGCTTCCCGCAGGCAGCCAGCGCGCACGACACGTTCTGGGACTTCATCTCGCTCACCCCCGAGTCGATGCACATGATCCAGTGGGCCATGTCGGACCGGACGATCCCACGTTCGCTGCGCATGATGGAAGGCTTCGGCATCCATTCGTTCCGTCTGCTCAACGCCAAGGGCAAGTCCACCTTCGTCAAGTTCCACTGGCGGCCGAAGCTCGGCCTGCAGTCCACGGTATGGGATGAAGCGGTCAAGCTGGCAGGTGCCGATCCGGACTTCCATCGGCGCGATCTGTTCGAGGCGATCCAGGCCGGCAATTTCCCCGAGTGGGAACTTGGTGTGCAGCTCTTCACCGAGGCGCAGGCGGCGACATTCCCGTTCGACCATCTCGACTCGACCAAGCTCATTCCGGAGGAACTCATCCCGCTGAAAATCATCGGCCGGATGGTGCTGGATCGCTGGCCGGACAATTTCTTCGCGGAGACCGAGCAGGTGGCGTTCTGTCCATCGCATCTCGTGCCCGGCATCGATTTCAGTAACGATCCGTTGCTGCAGGGGCGGTTGTTCTCCTACCTCGATACGCAGCTTTCGCGCCTGGGTTCGCCGAACTTCCACCAGCTGCCGATCAATGCGCCGAAGTGCCCATTCGCCAACCAGCAGCGTGACGGTCATATGCAGACGCAGGTGCCAAAGGGCCGCGTCGCCTACGAGCCGAGTTCGCTGCAAGCCGACTCGCCGCGCGAAGATCCCGCCCGCGGTTTCCGTAGCGCGGCGGTGCAGGAGGACGGCACGCGTGAGCGCGTTCGTGCCGAGACATTCGCGGACCATTACAGCCAGGCCCGCTTGTTCTTCACCAGCCAGACGGCGTTCGAGCAGGCGCATATCGCTTCGGCCTTCGTGTTCGAACTTTCGAAGGTGGACACCGTGCATGTGCGCGAGGCGATCGTCGGCCACCTGCGTCATGTCGACGAGGATCTTGCGAAGCGCGTTGCTGCTGGCCTGGCCATGTCTCCGCTACCGAAGGCGCCCAAGGCGGCGGCTCCGGTCGTGCCGATGAAGCCGTCACCCGCGTTGCAGATCATCGGCAAGATGAAGGCGACGCTGCAGGGCCGTGTCGTGGGCATTCTTGTCAATGATGGCTCGGATGCGGCCGCGGTGGCGAAGCTGCGCACAGCTGCGGAAGCGGCGGGTGCCACCGTGAAGATCGTTGCACCCAAGGTCGGCGGCGCGAAGCTGGCGGATGGAAAGCTGCTTGTCGCGGACGGCCAGTTGGCTGGTACGCCGTCGATTAATTTCGATGCGGTGGCTGTGGTGCTGTCGGCAGACGGTGCGGCCGCATTGATCAAGGAGGCTGCGGCGATCGACTTCGTTCGTGATGCGTTCGGTCACCTCAAGGCTATTGCGCTCGATGATGGTGGTAGGGCGCTGTTTGCCAAGGCGGGCCTGGAGGCGGACGCGGGGGTGGTCAAGGCATCTGAGGCCGACGGGTTTGTGAAGCTGGCGATGACTCGGCAGTTTGCCCGGGAGGCTGGGGTGAGGACGTTGGCTTGAGTTGAGGGAGGGATTTGGTGGGGTGCCCGCTGCCGCGGGATCGCCGCTGAAGCGGCTCCCACAAGGGGTCAGGAATTCTGTTTCTGACTTGACCCCCTTGCGGCCTGGCGTTATTGGTGTGACTCGTTTTCAACGCGGGTTGCCCAATGAACGTCAGGTTGCTTGGTTCTGTTGCCTTCACCTTCCTTGGTCTGTCAGCCGCCGCATCCGCTTCAGCGGCGGATGCCGACGATAAGGCCGTCCTTGCGCCTGTGCAGGCCTTCTTCGATGGCATGGCGAAGTACGACAGCGCGGCGATACGCGCCACGGTGCAGCCGGAAGGCAGCGTGGCGCTGTTGCGCAAGGGCAAGGTCGTGCGGATGACGCTGGGCGAGTTCGCCGATCACATGAAGCCGGCGAAGGACCGTATCGAGGAGCGTATTTACAGTCCGCTCGTCCGCGTCGATGGCGATCTCGCGATCGTCTGGGCGCCTTACGATTTCCTGGTCAACGGGCAGGTGAAGCATTGCGGTACGGACGCGGTGAATCTGGCGCGTGTCGACGGTCGCTGGCTGATTACGGGGATCGCGGACAACAGCCGGGACGATTGTCCGGCGCGTTAATCGCCGAAGGCTAGGTCGATCTCGTTGGAGATGGCCACCATGGCGGCGCCGTAGCCGGCTTTCGGCTCGCTGCCCGGCGGCCCGAGCAGGCGGCTGAGCTGCGACGCGGCTTCGGCGATACCGTCGAAGCCTTCGGGTGCGGCCAGGGAGGCGATGCGGCGCGCGCGGAAGCGGCTTTCGTCCAGGTCGCCCGCGACCGCGGCTTCATTCATGGCCACGGCATCGAAGATGATTTCACCCATCGTGAAGCTGTCGGTTTCCTGGCGGTGCACGGTATAAGTCCCTGAATCGACCCATGTGAAGGATACATGGCAAGAGCGGTTCGGGGCGTCATGAGAATGTGAAGCCTCTCAAGGATTCGAAATCTTTCCCAGCGCAGCGGTCTTGCTGCGGATGACCTCCATGTCCGCCCCGACCAGATCGGCCGGACTCAGGTCACGGCCGAAGAATCGACGAAGAATCTCCTTCGGCGGGGCGTCGAAACCCGAGGTCATCAGCGCTTCGTAGCGCTTCTGGAAGTCGCGCGGATCGTGGGTCGCCATGGCGAACATCTTCGTCGCCAGCAGCCCGGCATAGAGATAGTTGGCCAGGTAGAGCGGGTCCTGGAACATCAGTCGCTTGCCGATCCACGCGTGCTTCAGCTCCGGATCGATGCCGGGCCAGATCTCGAAGCGGCTGGTGGTGGCCAGGGTGAGCGCATCCAGGTCGGCCGCCTTGCGGATCGTTCCGCCGACCACGCCGTCGTAGATGGCTTCTTCCAGCTGGGCCTCCTCTGCGGAGGTGAATATCTCGAACGTCATCTCATCCAGCTGCGCCTGCAGGTAGTACGCGCGCGTCGAGGGATCCGGAGCGTGCTTGTAAAGGTACTCGTAAAACAGCATCTCGTTGAGGATCGCTACCGCTTCCTGCATCCAGCTAGGCCCGCGGTTGTAGAACGGCGACACCCCGTGTGCATCCATGAGTTCGCTGTGCAGGGCGTGGCCGCCCTCGTGCGCCACGACGCTTGCGCCCTTCAGGGTCGGGTTCCACTGGCTCAGGAAAAGGCCAGGGGGAACACCGGGTGCGGCAATCGAAAAGTTGTCGTCGACGCGCGTGCCACGCTCGGTGGCAAGATCCGTGCGCTGCGCGGCAGGATTCAGCAAGGCGGTGAAACGCGTCACGTAGTCGCTGCCCAGGGGCGCCAGCGCTGCCGGCACGGTGCGACGCACCTGTGCGTAATCGAACGTGGGCGCGGTGAATCCCGGTGGCGGCAGCGTCATGTCCCAGCTGTGCGCTTCGTCGAGGCTAGCGGCCCGGGCGATGCGGCTGGCACGAAGACGCTGGTACTCCTTCAGGACCGATGCCTGTTGTTCCACTGCGTGAGCCGTCGCATCCACATCCGCCCGATCGAACTGGCGAGCGAAGTAGGTGGCTTCCGGTGCGTTGTTAAAGTGCTGAAGATGAGCGGTCTTGTCGTTGATACGCACGATGCCGATCAGCAGCGCCGCGTACGTTTCCGCATTGATAGCCATCGCAGCCTGCTTCTGTTGCCATGCCTGCTTCCGGACTTCGCGATCCGGATCGACGGCCAGCCGCTCGGCGTCCTTGCCCGCATCGAGATCGCCGTTCCGGGTGTGCACGCTGCCGTAGACGGTCGCCCGGCGCGTCTTCTGGTAGGTGGTCCACAAGGCCGTGGTTCCCTCGTCGGAAACCTCGTCGAGGATGGCCTGTTGCTCGGCGGGTAACTCGTGCGGAAGGCTACGAACCGCGCGATCCAGCACGTAGCTGTAATGGCCCAGCGCGGGTTCCGCGCGGACTGCCTCGTCGAAGCCCGGCTTGCCCAGGGCGCGCAACGTGTTGCGGACCCTGGTGACGATGTCATTGGAGTCGCTTTGCGCGGCGTTGGACGCAGTGGCCGCAGCGTGGTCGTCGATGTCGAGCGCCGTGCGCAGGTGGAGGTAGGCAAGGTGCCGCTGATCGCGCGACAGCAACGACTCTGCGCGACGGAGATAGACGAGCAGGTCGGGTGGCGACGGCGCAGCCAGGACGGGCAGGGCGGCGATTTCGGCCTCGAGTGCCGTGCGTTCGCTGGCTTCGTCCGCGGCGGACGCGAAGTAGGCTGCCGGGTCGATGCGATAGGTTTCGGCGACGGCTAAGCCGGGCAGGGAGCAGAGCAGGGCGAGGAGCAGGCTAGGTGTGCGCATGCCTGGACGGTATCAAGCGCGAAGGCCACCTGCTTTACCCGGATTAACACGCCATGCACTCGGCGTGGTGGCATGCACGGCGCGGAACGAACGCGAGAACTGCGCCGCGCCGGCGAAGCCACAATCCAGCGCGATGTCCAGCAAAGGACGGCGTGTCGTACGCAACAAGGCAGCTGCACGGTCCACGCGGAGGCGACGTACATAGTCGCCGATCGTGCACTCGTGCACGGTGCGGAAGGTACGTGCCAGGTGCACGGGGTGACGCCCGGCCACGACGGCCAGCTGGTCCAGCGTCACCTCGCGCGCCGGGTCGTCCTGCAGGAACTCGCGCACCCGGCGAAGCCACGCGGGCTCCTGGCGCGAGCGCCGGTCCAGGCCGCGCGCCGTGAGTGCCAGTGCTTCCATCGTCAGGGCTTCGGCAGAAAGCGAGGCGAACGCGTCATCCAGCGCGAGCTGCGCGACGATGCTCCGGCCCAACGTGAGCAAGGCGGCAGAGCGGCGAAGCAGGGGCCGGCCATTGAGTCGTGTCCCGTGTTCCGCGAGCAGCGCCGTGGTTTGTTCACCGGCGGAGAAGATCACCTTGCGGGCGCCCTCCTGGCCGAAACGCTGGGCATGCGCCGCGTTGGCCGGACAGAACAGCAGGTCGCCCGGATCATGGGCGTTGGTCTCGCCGAGGATACGTTCTTCATAGCGGCCCTCGACCACGAGGCAGAACCAGGGCTCGTCGTGGGCGTGCGCAGCCATGGCGCCGTGGGCGGCATAGTGCGATACGTGCAGGTCGATGATTCCGTTCACGACGATCCCCTTCCGGATGGTGTCAGTGCGGCACCAGCAGCCGGAACAGGCCGGCAACACAGGCTACCGCGGCGACGCCACCGAGATAAAGCACGACGAACCAGGCGGTCTGGCGCAGGCGCGGATGCTTCGTCATCAGTGGTAACCCTCGTCGCCTTGCCGCACTTTGCCCCGGAAAACCCAGTACGCGAGGATCGTATACGCCAGGATGATCGGGATGACGATGGCGGCGCCAACCAGGGTGAACACCTGGCTCGACCTTGGCGCCGAGGCGGCATAAATCGTCAGCGACGGCGGAATGATGTTCGGGAAGATGCTGATCAACAGCCCGCTATAGCCAAGGAAAACGATACCCAGCGTCAGCAGGAACGGTGCGCGGTCATTGCCGCGACGCAGGTTGACCAGGATGCCGACCACGCAGGCGATGACCAGCACCGGCACCGGCAGGAAGAACAGCAGGTTCGGCATGGTCAGCCAGCGCGTGGCAACGGAGGGCTGACCCAGTAGCGTCCAGATGCTCACGATGCCTACCGCGGCGGCAAGACACAGGGTGAGCGGCCGCATCAGCACGGCCATGCGACGTTGCAGCTCGCCTTCGGTCTTCATCAGCAGCCAGCCGCAGCCGAGCGTGGCGTAGGTCAGAAGGAGCCCGATACCCGTGAACAGGTTGAACGGCGAGAACCAGTCGAACGGGCCGCCGACGAACTTGCCATCGCGTACGTCGATTCCCTGCAACAGGCTGCCGAGGATCACGCCCTGGGCGAACGTGGCCACGCCCGAGCCGGCGATGAAGGCGAGGTCCCAGAGGTACTGAGTACGGCGTGCCTTTGCACGGATCTCGAAAGCCACGCCGCGGAAGATCAGCCCGCAGAGCATGGCGATCACCGGCAGGTACGTGGCCGGAAGAAGCACCGAGTACGCAACGGGAAACACGGCATACAGGCAGGCGCCGCCCAGCACCATCCAGGTTTCATTGCCGTCCCAGACCGGCGCGACGGTGTTGAGCATCACCTCGCGCTCGCCCTCGCGGTCGAAGAACGGAAAAATGAGGCCGATGCCGAGGTCGAAACCGTCGAGCATGACGTAGAGGAAGACGCCGAAGCCGATGATGGCCGCCCAGATCATAGGCAAGTCGATATGCATGGCGTGGCTACTCGTCGATGGGGTCGGTGGGACGGGACAGCGGACGATGATCGAAGCGATCGCGACCCAGGCCGGTATCGCCGGAGGAGGAACCTTCGGCCTCGTCGTGCGGCAGGTCGGGACCCTTCGCCATGAGCTTGAGCATGTAGTAAATGCCGGTGCCGAAGACCAGGAAGTACACCATGATGAAAATCATCAGCGAGGTGCCGACCTGGTCCACCGTCAGCGCTGGCGAGACGGCATCGCGTGTGCGCATCACGCCGTAGACGACCCACGGCTGGCGCCCCGCTTCGGTGGTGATCCACCCGGCCAGCAGTGCGATCAGCCCGCTGGGTCCCATGAACAGCACGAAACGCTGGAACCATCGTGTTTCGTAAAGACGTGCGTTACGCCTCAGCAGCAGACCAAGAACGGCGACCAGCAGCATGAGCAGACCCATGCCCACCATGATCCGGAAGCTCCAGAAGACGATGGTCGAGTTGGGCCGGTCTTCACGCGGGAAGGACTTCAATCCCTGGATCTCGCCGTTCCAGCTGTGGGTCAGGATCAGGCTGCCCAGGTGCGGCACCTTCACCGCGAAGTGGGTGGTCTCGTTCTCCATGTCGGGCCAGCCGACCAGGTTGAGCGAGGTGCCACCGTGCTCGGTTTCCCACAGGCCTTCGATCGCGGCGATCTTCGCGGGCTGGTGTTCGCGGGTATTGAGACCATGCGCGTCGCCTGCGGCGATCTGGATCGGCACCACCACCAGGATCATCCACAGGGCCATGGAGAAGGATTTGCGAATGCCCGGGTCCCGCCGACCGCGAAGTAGATGCCACGCCGCGCACGCGCCGACGAGCATCGCCGCCACGATGAAGGCAGCCAGCGCCATATGCACGAGGCGATACGGAAACGAGGGATTGAAGATGATCTTGAGCCAGTCGACCGGCACGACCCGGCCGCCGATCACCTCGTAACCTTGCGGTGTCTGCATCCAGCTATTGGACGAGAGGATCCAGAAGGTGGAAATGAGCGTGCCGGTAGCCACCATCAGCGTGGCGAAGAAATGGGCCTTCGGGCCGACGCGTTTCCAGCCGAACAGCATGATGCCGAGGAAGCCGGCCTCGAGGAAAAAGGCCGTCATCACTTCGTAGGCGAGCAGGGGGCCGGTGACCGCACCGGCAAAGGTAGAAAACCCTGCCCAGTTGGTGCCGAACTCGTAGCTCATGACCACGCCGGAGACCACGCCCATGCCGAAGCCGACGGCGAAGATCTTCGACCAGAAGAAGAACAGTTCCTTGTAGACCACCTTGCCGGTCTTTAGCCACAGGCCTTCCAGAACGGCGAGGAAGCTGGCCAGCCCGATGCTGATGGCCGGGAACATGATGTGGAAGGACACGGTGAAGGCGAACTGCCAGCGGGCGAGCAGGAGCGCCGTCTCGGATACGTTCACGCGAAAGTCCGTGCATGGGGAGCCGGCCCCCAGTGTCCCCCGTTTCCAGACCTGTGGATTGTGCATTCCCATCACCACGGGCCGGAATCATCGACAGGCCGATTCGGCAGACTCACTCAAGTTTGAGGTTGGCAGGCCGATGATCCTGCCACCTTGCACCAGGAATGCCCGTGACCCTTCGCCTCCTGCCTCTCGTTTCCGCTCTCGCGATCCTTGCCGCCGGCTGCACCGGCGACGACTTTCACCTCTCGGGCAAATCCGTTGACGGGGCAGATATCGTCCTCGATGGCGCGCGCGGCACGGTGAGCTGGCACTGGGGTCCGAAAGCCTATGCGCAACCTTTTACGCTGGCGAAGAAAGATATCTCGCACGAGCCGGCAGGCTGGAGCGGCACGATGGACCTGAAGCTGAGCAGCGGCCGGCACCTGGCCTTCTCCGGCAAGCAGAGCAGCTTCGTCTGCGAGAAAGGCTGTGACGACCTGCATCTGCCCCTCCTGTGGACCGTCGCCGACAAGTAGCCTTCCTGTAGGAGCCGATTCATCGGCTTGTGTCTTAGGACCGGCGTAGGCTTAGGGGTGAGAGCGGAGTGCGGCAAGCCCGTCATCGGCGGTGCTGCGAGCACGTGTGGGAGCTGGGGCTGCCGCACTCCCTCCACCAATAGCCCGAACAGTTGCCCGAGTCGTACCTCGAATTCACAAGCCGGGGCATGGTGGAGGTGCTCTCACTTCCGATCGTACTCCGGAGTGAAGTCATGAGCATCCATGTAGGAATCGACACCGGTAAATCCATGCTGGACGTGGGTTTTTTTCCTGGGGAGCGCTGCGAGCGCTTCGCTAATACGGCCGAAGGCCACCGTGCTTTACTGCACGTTCTGGCGCCTTTGGACGTGCCGCATATCGCGATCGAAGCGACGGGCGGTTACGAGCGAGGCATCGTCGATGCCTTGGCGCAAGCGGGTTATTGCGTCACCCGGCTGGCATCGCATCGCGCCACGGCTTACGCAAGAGCGATGGGGCGTTTCGCCAAGAACGACTCGCTCGACGCGCAGATCCTGGCGCGGATGGCCGCGCATATCACGCCGCAGCCTTATCAGACGCCGGCACCCGAGCGCGCCGACCTGGCCGAGCTGGTACGTTGCCGTTTGCAGATGGTGAGCCAGCGCGACGATAACTTCCGGCGGCTGAAGCAGACGAGGCTGACGGCGGCTCGCCAAGCGTTACAGGCCATGATCGATGCGGCCAGCATGCAAATCCGCGACCTGGACCGACAGATTGCAACGGCGACGAAGGACGTTGATCCGGCATCGCGATTGCGCGAGGTGCCGGGCGTCGGACCCGTCGTGCAAGCGACGCTGATCGCGTATTTACCCGAACTGGGCCAGCTGACACGGCAGCAGATTGCCGCCCTGGTCGGTGTGGCGCCTTACGTCGACCAGAGCGGTCGCCGCGACGGCGCCCGGCATGTGCGTGCCGGCCGCTGGATCGTGCGGCGCGCGCTGTATATGGCGGCTTGGGGAGCCATCCGAACCAAAGGCAGCGCCCTCGGAGAGCGCTACCGCGCCCTACGGGCGCGAGGAAAAGTGGCCAAGGTGGCTCTCGTCGCCTGCATGCGATGGCTGATCACGGCGATCAATGCGATGGTCCGTGACCAGGTCGGCTGGCGGCATGAGGCGGCTGTCTGAAAAAGACAGTTGCTCCCACAAAGAGCGGGTGATGGCATAGTGCGGATGGACTCCCATACTCCGCAGGAAACGTTCATGCGCCTTCGCTCGTTGTTCCTCAGCATGGCGCTAGCCGCCGTCCCCGTGTCCGCATTCGCCGCAACTCCCCCCGATTTCTCAGTCGGACCCCAGTACGACACCACCCACGTCTACATCGCGCCTCAGGATGTCGACGCCTTCGTGCGCAGTTTCGCAGCCACCTTCGAAGGGCAGTCGACGAAGCAGGGCATCGCCACGGTCACCCCGACGCCGTCGAGCACCTCTACCCAGCTCGTGCAGAGTCCTTCCGGCGCGGTGTCGGTGTTTGGATTCCGCACGCCGGTACCATATCCGTTCGGCCTTGAACGCACGGGTTACCTCGTCACGGATCTCGACGCCGCGATCAAGGCCGCGGAGCAGGCGGGTGCCGCCACGGTCGTGACCGCGTTCGACGACCCGATCGGGCGCGACGCCGTGATCAGCTGGCCGGGTGGCGTGAACATGCAGCTCTACTGGCACACAAAGAAGCCGAGCTACGACGCGCTACGCCATGTGCCTGAGAATCGTATCTACCTGCCCGCCGCAAGCGCGACGAAGTTCGTCCAGGCATTCATACGTTTCGCGCACGGCAAGGTCGTGTCCGACGACGCGAAGGCACCGACGAGCGACATCGGCGGCACCTCGGGAACCTATCGCCGCATCCGTCTCGAGTCCGGCTACGGTAAGGCAACTGTCCTGGTGACCGACGGCCATCTGGTCTGGCCCTATGGCAGCGAAGTCACCGGCTACGAGGTCGACGACCTCGACGCGGCGCTGGCCCGCGCCACGCAATCCGGTGCGAAAGTCGTGGTCCCGGCACACGCCGAGGGCGACCGTCACGCCGCCATGCTCCAGTTCCCCGGCGGCTACGTCGCCGAGATCCACGCCTCGCGGTAGCAAGAAGGGCAAATGGGGGGCCGATTCATCGGCGAAGAGTAAATGTGGGAGCCGATTCATCGGCGAAAAGCCAACGGAGCGATGACACCGTGACCTCAATCGCCGCTGAAGCGGCTCCCACACACTGCCGATCAGAGATCGAACGTCGCCGAGACCAGGAACGTGCGCGGCGTTCCCTGGGTGAGGTAACCACCCGTGGCCGACGCCCAGTAGCCCTTGTTGGTGATGTTCTGCACCGTGAGGCGGAAGGTCACCGGCGTGTTCTCCAGCGTGGCGGTTGCGCGGGCACCCACGTCGTACGTCGTCCATGCCGGGATATCCAGCGTGTTGGTGACGTTGACGTACTGCTTGCCCGTGCGCACAGCGCGAGCGCTGAGGGTTATGTCCGGCGTGTTCGGGATGTCCCATTCCGCACCGAGGTTAGCCTGGAAGCGTGGCACGCCGATCGCGTCGTTGCCGTTGTTGACGCCACCGTCCGTCTTGGTCAGCTCGGGCTGGATGTAGTTGGCACCACCAAGGACGCGAACGCCCTGGGTCGGCTCGCCGAAGAAGCTCCACTCGGCGCCGCGGTTACGCTGCTCGCCGGCGATCGTGTAGGTATTAGTGGTCGTATCGACGTAGCCGCTCGGCTGCTTGATCTGGTACAGGCCGAAGGTGCTGCCGAAAGCGCCGGCATCCCACTTCACGCCAACTTCGTTCTGCTTCGACTTATACGGTGCGAAGACCTTGCCTGCGTTGGTCAGCGGAACGTTGCCGAACTGGACCGGCGCCGTGTCGCCCTGGGTGAGGGCTTCGATGTGATTGGCGTATACCGAGAACTGCTCGCTGATCCGATAGTTCACGCCGAGGATCGGGCTATTGGTGTAACGGTCGTACTCGGCGTTCTTGCCGCCGCCGAGGTTGCTGTAGTCGTACCCGATGGTGTGCAGGCGCTGGCGACGAACACCCGCTGTGACCTGCAGCTTGTCGTCCATGAAACCAAGGGTGTCGGAGATCGCCAGGCTACGCGTGATCGTGCGGCCGGTGATGTCGGGCGCACCGGAGTCGCCGACGTACTCGGGACGCGACACGGCGATCGGGTCGTAGATATTCGTGGCGAAGGTGCCCGAATACGCATAAGCAACTTTCTTCCGCGTATTCAGCGCGGAGAAGCCGACCGTCACATGATGCGACACGTCACCCGTGTTGAAATGCGCATTGAAACCGGCTTCGCCCGTGGCGGTATTCGCCACGTACGGAACGGTGAAGCGGGATTCAGTCGCATCCCCCGCAGCGTTGCTTACCGTCGGGCTGACGTAGTCACCGTACTCGTTGCCATGATGCGCGCCGGCCGCTGCGTACGCGGTCAACCAGTCGTTGATGTCGTATTCCGCACGGACCACGCCGAACGTGTCTTCCAACTGCGAACCCGACCAAGACTGTGCATAGTTGGTCTTCGCCGAAGGCGCTTTCGGAACGACGCTACCGACGAAGACCGTCGAACGGCCGTCGTTGATCGTCTGCTTCTGGTAACCGAGATCGGTCGTGACCCGCAGGCGCTCGCCCGTGTAGTCGAAGCCAACGGAAAGGGCGTTTACACGATGATTTTCGCCATCGATCGCCGTGCCGCCGTTGCGCGATACAGCATTCACGCGAACGCCGAACTCGTTGTTCGCACCGAAACGCCGGCCGATATCGGCGGTGGCGCCGATCTGGCCATCGCTGCCGTAATCGACGCCCACGCGGGTGATCGGGTCCACCGTGGCACGCTTGGGCGCGATGTTGATGCTGCCACCGATGCCCGAACCGCCTGGCGAGACGCCATTGAGGAAGGCGCTGGCGCCCTTGAACACTTCAACGCGGCTGACCAGCTCGGGAGCGAGCAGCTGGCGGGGTAGCAGGCCATACAGGCCGTCGAAGCCGATGTCGTCGCTGAACAGCTGGAAGCCACGGATCACGAAGGTCTGCGAGTAGTTGCCGTAGCCGAAGCCGGTACGGACGGCCGGGTCATTGGCGACCACGTCGCCCAGGGTGTGAGCCTGCTGGTCGCGGATCAACTTGTCCGTGTAGCTGGTCATGGCGAAAGGAACATTCATCATGTCCTGGTTGCCAAGGACCCCGAAGCGGCCGCCCTGAGCCACCTGACCGCCTGCATAGGCGGCGGTCGGTGCCACCACATCAGCCCGGACCTGGATGCCGGACAGCGTCGTGGCGTTGTCCTGAGTCTTCCGCTGGGTATCGTCGGTCTCGTCGGCGGCGTGAACGGCGTCGGCGACAAGGAGGGTACCGAGCACGGCAGCGCGGATGGAGAGGGTCAGACGGCGGCGGGCCGGAAGCGCGGTGTGCATGGTGGTCCTGAGGGCGGAATGAGAATCGCTCGCATTATGATCGAGATTCCACCATCCGCCTAGGGGCAACAACCACCATGCAACCGCTACGGTGCCGGATTACGGCATCAGGACCTTATTGACGACGTGGATAACGCCGTTGGACTGCATGACGTCGGCGATGGTGACCTGGGCCACGCCACCCTTGGCGTCAGTTACCGAGAGGGTCTTGCCGGTCTGCATGACGGTGAGCGGCTCGCCTTCCACCGAGGTCAGGCTGGCCTTGCCGTTGCCCTTGGCGACCAGAGCCATCAGGTCCGCGGCGGAATAACGGCCCGACACCACGTGGTAGGTGAGGATCTTGGTCAGGGTCGCCTTGTTCTCAGGTTTCACCAGCGTGTCGACGGTACCTGCCGGGAGCGCGTCGAAGGCTTCGTTCGTGGGCGCGAAGACGGTGAAGGGGCCTGGGCCCGACAGCGTGTCGACCAGACCAGCGGCTTTCACGGCGGCGACGAGGGTCGTGTGATCCTTCGAGTTGACGGCGTTCTGCACGATGTTCTTGTTCGGATACATCGCGGCACCACCGACCATCACGGTCTTCTGGCTACCCATCGCGTCGTCCGCGAAGGCGACGTTGACCACGCCGCAGACAGCGGTGAGCGCGAGAGCGAACTGGAGGGTGCGGGCAAGCGAACGGTTCTTCATGGCGAATCCTCGGTCCCCGTGATTGGGGTACCAAGTGATACGCACGCCTGCCGCGTCCGGATGCAACGGATGCGGCAGGCGACCCGTTCACGCCCTCACACGGTGACGACAATGCGTCCCACGTGCTGGTTCTTCTCTAGGGTGCGATGCGCCTCGACGATGTCGTCGAAGGCGAACGTCTGCGCGATGCGCGGCTTCAGCTTGCCGCTGGCCAGACCCTCACTGATGAACTTCACCGCGCGCGCCTGGCGCTCCGGGTCCGTTGTCGTGCCGAAGAGGTTATAGCCGCGGATCACCGGCTCGTTCGGAATGATGTCGAGCAGCGGCAGCGGTGTGACCTCATCGCTTAACGCGCCGTAGACGAACACGGTCGCACCGTGTGCGAGTGAGGCGAGCAGGGTGGGGAACTGCGAGCCGCCAACGGCTTCGAAGGCGAACGTGGCACCCTTGCCATCAGTGATGCGCTTCACCTCGGCGACGAGATCCTGCTCCTCCGTGGCGATGACATGCTTCGCGCCAGCGGCAAGCAGGGCGTCGCGCTTGGCACTCGTGCGCGTGAGAGCGATGGATGTTGCACCGAGCATGTTGATCATCTCGATCGCGCCAAGGCCCACGCTGCTCGATGCGGACGATACGAGCACCACGTCGTCGCGTGTCAGTGTCTGGCGCTCCGCGAATGCGCCGTACGGTGTGATGTACGGATTCCAGATAGCCGTGGCTTCTTCGAACGAGAGCCCTGCCGGGATGGCGACTACCGCGTGTGCCGGTGCGAGAACGACCTCGCCATAGAGGCCGTAATCGTTCTGGGAGAACGAGGGAATGGTGGTCACCTTGTCGCCCGCCTTGACGTGCGTCACTGCTGCGCCGACCGCGTCGACGACGCCGGCGACTTCATAGCCAAGGCGCGCGGGCAGGCGCACTTCCTCGACGTAGTTGCCCAGTCGCCACATCGACTCCGCGCGATTCAGGCCGATCGCCCGCACCGCGATGCGGACTTCGTTGGGTCCGGGTGCCGCTACCTCGACGTCGCGGAACTGAAGAACCTCGGGAGCGCCATAGCGTTCGAACAGGACGATGCGTGACATGGGATTGACCTCGTGCAGGTGGGGCGCTGGATGCGCCATGTGCACAAGCTGCGTCCCCGCGGTGCATTCAAAAGCAGGGCCGACGTCCGGACACTTCGGACATGGAAGGCGGAAATCCCCGCCAGAAGTGTGCAGATTCGGCACGTGGCCCCCGTTTGTCACCCGCTTCCGAGAAAGTTGCGAAGTCGGTCGCGACGTCATGCGAGATGTGTGGCCGACGGACGGCCCGCGCGGTCGCGCGGGCCAGGAACTCACCGCAGATAAGGAATCATCATGGGACGCATGCAACAGCTTTTCCTGACCGGCCTGGTCGCCGCTGGTCTCGCCTCGACTGCATCCGCTGCCGCGCCGCCGTCAACCGGCCTTGGCCAGGCGTGGCCTAACGCGACCGACGTCAGCGCCAGCCCGCACTACCACGTGTACGTGTTCGAGCGTCTGGGCGTGCGCTATGTACAGATCAACGATCTCAACGGCAATGTGCGCGCTGCGTTCGGCAATGCGGGTGGCAACTTCTTTGGCCTGCCGATCGGTCTGGACGCCAATCGCCTGGAGACACCGACGGAACCTTCGGCCGTACCGGCCGACACTACGGGGACGGCGGGCGAGACTGTCTATCAGGACGGCAGCAGCCGCGTCCAGGTGGTGCCGCAGCCGACGGGAGGCCTTCGCACGCTAGTCATCGGCGACTGCACCAATCCGGCCGAGTGCAGCGTCCACGGTCCCTGATGGCTTTGCCGCGCCGACGCTCACCGAGCGTCGGCGTCGGCTTCCGTGAGGCGCCATGAGCGAAGCGGAAACAACGAGCGACAGCAGGACCTGTGCCTGGATCATTTTCGGGTCCATGAGCGTCGACGATGTGGTGGCCAGCGCGATGCTGGCGACCATGCCGGCCACGGCGGCGCCGTGCCAACCGTGCCGGACAGTGAGGATGACCACCGGGACCACGATCGCAAGACGAAGCCACTGCTGCAGCGCGCCCTGCGCGGAGAGCGATCCCAGTGCAAGCACGAACAGCACGGGCAACGCGCCGAAGAGCAGTTCGCGCACCAGGGGGCTGGTCCATACGACGGACAGTGAAACCGTTCCTGCCCGCGCATAGCGTTCGCGCAATGCCAGGACGGTGGGTGTAATGGCGAGCGCCCCGAGGAAGGCACCCAGCAGATACGCCCGGAAATAGCCGGCCGGATCGATCTCCGGCCATGCGCCAGGGGCCGTGGCGAGTGCGGCCAGCAGGGCCGCCTCGGTGAACACCGCGGTGATGAGAGCGGCGCCCGCAGTGGCGACGAGAATCGTTGGCATGTTGATTTCGCCGGTGGCGCGGTAAATGCCGGCATATCGCCGTATCCCTGCAACCAGCAACATGCACGGAGCGATAAGCGGGGTGGAGGCGAGCAGACCCCAAAGCATGCCGAACCTGGGAATACACAGTGCCGCGCTCTCGAGCACCGGCAGGGTCTCGCCGATGACCAGGGCCGGCCAGAATCGTCGCGGCACCAGCAGCGCGCAGGCGAGTCGCAGGCCGGTCGGCAGGATCCAGTGTGAAGAGGAAAAATGGCGCGTGAGCTCGTAGCAAGCGGCATACGCGGCGGCCACGGCCGCCATCTGCGTCCACAAGACACGGTCGTTGTTGGTTCCTTCCACGCCCACCTCCTGATCCTTACGAAGTGTTATTCAGTTAAGTCTGCCAACGAACCCTGGCGCCATGTGGATCGTTCTAAGCACTTTCCACACATTTGCCGATTCCGCGTTGCAATGGCGTTCTTGAAGCTTGCATCCCTGACACGAAATGCCCCCGGAGTCCGCTATCGGACGCCGGGGACAGGGTGCCAGCCATGAGGGATGGCTGGGGTGTTACTCAGCGCCCCAGATCGCTCAGGAAGCGCTTGGTGTACTGCAGTGGTGTCGTGCTCGGCACGGAGTTACAGGTCGGCGATGCCGAGCCGCCGGCACACGGCGTGTCGCGATCGAGCGACCAGAAGTGCACGCCGGCGAGCTTGTTGGTCGAGGCGTAAGCCGCGATCTTGTCGACGTTGGCCAGGCTGACCACTTCGCTGGAGGCATCGTTCACCCCGATCATCGGCGTGATCTCGATCTTGCTCAGCGGAATGCCATACGTGTGCTGCAGGTTGGTGACCGACTGGATCGCGGACTGGCCCATGTCGCAGGCGCCATTGCTGACGACGCAGATGCCGGCGCTCGCGCCCGAGCCGTAATCCATGGCCATCAGGTTGATCGTGTAGTTGTTCAATGCGGACGCCTTGACCGCACGAACCACCATGTCGCCCGTGCCATTCACGCCGCCAAAGCTGCCATCCGAAGCGGCGAGTGTTGCCAGCGTGAACGAGAAGCGCAGGTTGGGGTACTGGCTTTGTGCGGCGACGGCCCCGGCGATCAGGGAGTTGATCTGCGCCGGTGTCTGCCCGGCTTCGATATCGAAGTCGACGCCGACCATGTGTGGACTCATATACGTCGAAATGAACTTCGCCATGCCCGCGTTGCTGCCGCAGGTGAAGCTACCCGCCTGGCCACCCGTCGAGACGACGTAGTTGATGCCGGCACTGTTCAGGCGGCTGATATTGGCGCTCGCGAACGATGCAGCGGGAAGGCCGCCCCAGTTCTCGCTACCGCATTCGCCGGTGGCGAAGGCGAGCGTGATCGCACCGAGGTTGGGCACCTGGGTCGAAACCAGGCTGCCGCTGCCGACGACCGGGATACGCGTTCCGGTGACCAGCGTCGACATGATGTTGGTGTTCCAGTCGAGGTTGATCGTGATGTCCTTGTACGGACTGAACAGCAGGTCGCCTGCGGCCGGCGGCGGATTGGTCGGCGGCGGCGGGTCGACGGGCGGGGGTGTGGTGCCGCCCCCTGTACACGAGCCCTGGTTCGTCCATGGCTGGCCGGAGCCGCTGGCGCCGCTGTGTGTCGCAGGGTCATCGCCCTGGGTCCACCAGTTGGCGAGGTAGTTCACCCCGTTCTCGCTGGCCGTGCTGCCTCCGGTGTAAACCGAGCCAGCCGTCCATGCTGCAGCACATGCGCCGGCGGCATGGGCCGTTTGCATGGGCACAGCCGCGGAAAGGGCCAGAGCAATCGCTACACCCAACGTGCCCGAGCAACCGCCGAGCACCGCATGGGACCGCACCTTCGTCGTCTTCGTGAACATCGAACGCCTCCTGCCTGGGTTGGTGGCGTTTGATGTAGTCCTCGATGACAACGTTGTCTATTTGCCATTCGGCGAAATGTGACGGTGAACGTGAAGACCGATTTAACACCGTTTGCGGCGCTGCAATGGCGCCAGCGCGCCGTTTGCGCTTCCTGCGCTACAGGCGCGTCGAAACGCCCTGATGCATCGCGGCAGCCGCGAGAAATTGTCTTGTCTCGTCAAATGTCCGGAATGACAACGACGGCCAGTGGTTTTCAGCGCCGGGTAGGCGTGATCGACCGGATATGTCACCGTGAGCCGATACCGGGACCCGATCCGGCCAGGAGCAACAACGCATGCCGTTCCGTTCGACCATGATCGCCGCAGGTTTCATCGCCAGCTTCGCTGTTTCCGTGGCAGCCGCGCAGGCAGCGCCCCAGGCGTCCGCGTTGCCGGCAGCACCCGCCGCGCAGAAGCCCGCCGACCCACAGTTCGAAGCGGCAAAGAACTTCGTCTCGTTCTACACGTTCAACCGCGTGGCCTATAAGCAGGTCTGCGACAAGCAGGCGGTCGATGTGAGCGTCTTCGTGAATACCTTCGTCAACGAAAACGCCGGTGTTTATGCCAAGGCCATGTCGGTCCTGCAGGCGCACGGAATCTCCGAGCCCGAGGTGATGGCAAGGCTGAAGGGCACGATCGCTTCGTCGGAACCCGACGTTCGCCAGGCCTTGCAGGACAGCGCGGCAAAGGAGAATGCGGGCTCGACGACGCTCGACGGCTGCAAGTTCCTCGCAGCACACGGCGAAAAACTCGCCGGGGACCTCGACATGAAGAAAACCCATCCCGAAGTCATCCAGGCGCTCAGCGGCAGCAAGCCCTGAGGGCTTGCCACCCGGCCTGGTGGGCGGTGATTACGCTTCCGGGTGAGCTGCCAGCCACACGCTGATGTAGCTTTCGAGCGACTGATGCGTAGGCACCTTCAGGGCAGCCTCGCGAATGAACACGGTGGATGCCTTCAGGAACGCCTGCTTGGCGTGATTGCTGGCCTGGCGGACCTTCGCCTGGCTCTGCCGGACCTGCACAAGGTGCGGCGACGGCTGGCCGGGCTTGGCGAACTTCTGATAACGGCGCAGCTCGTCGGCCACCGTGGCGGTGTCGGTTGCGGCCTGTTTCATGGCCGTCGCGGCCTTGCGTACGTCGATCAGGGCCGTGGATGCGGCCGGGGAGAGATTGGTCATACGGCGATCTTAGGGCATCGCGCCCGCGATCATCGGATCTTTCTTCGCGCCTTCAGTTCATGGGCGATGCGTTCGAGCAGAGGTTCCAGCGTCAGGGGCGCCTTCAGTGTGCGCAAGGTCGCCCGCAAGGCACGCAGATCCTGCTTCGCACCCAGGGCGTCGGAAAGGTGGGTCATCGCATGCACCGCCGCCTTGTCTTTGGCGCCGCGCTTATGGGCGGATTTGCCGCTGGCTTTCAGCACCTTGCGCCAGAATTCCAGCTGCATGCGGAGGCGCCTGGCGCGTCGACGCCAACGGTGCAGGTTGGCGACCGAGCCGTCCTTGCGGACCCGTTTCTCGGCACGAGCCACCCGACGTTCGGACCGCGCGATGGCTTCTTCGATGCTGCGCCGTGTGACTGACTTCCAGGGCAGCACCTCGATCGCATCGCCGAGGTCGCGTATCTGGTGGCGGCGCTTGAGGAACCGCGGATCTTTCGTCAGTGCGGCAGCGAGGCGGCCGTCACGACGGTTCTCTAAAGCATGGATCGCTTGTCGCCACTCGGGAGACGGGCCGGGACCGCCCAGGGTCTGCGCCGTATGCACCGCCACGTGGGAATCGCGTAGCGGTGATAACGCGGTGGCCAGTTTGCCGATGCGTTCGTTCAGCGAAGGGAGCTGGTTCGCGAAGGGGTCCGCCCCGAGGGCAAGTAGGCTCTTAAGCCGTCGTAACGATTTGCGCGCTTCATGGATGCCGCGATGCCGATCCTTCACGTCAGCCAGGGCGCGCGCCGCACCGCGGCATTCCCTACCGGCCAGCGCGGCGAGGGCGGCTTGGATGCTGGGCGCGGGTGTCTGTGGCATCGGAACTAAATAGCACGAATCGTGTCTTGTCGGCTGTGCAATGGTCGCTTAAGATGCGCCACGTTTTGCGACACATGCACGGACTGCAACCGCGCCACGGTGGTTGCTGTAGTCGCGGAAACCACTGAAATCAATCAATGACACGATTGCCGCCGGCAGTAGGCGGCGGCGTGCCGTATCAAGAAATGCAGGGATGCGACTCGAATGAAAGGCCATGGTGCCGGCAAGTTGACGCTTGCCATTGCTTTGACGATTGCGTTTGGCCCGACGGCCATCGCCCAGCAGTCTCCTGCTCAGGAGTTGTTGCGTCAGCAGGAGCGTGAGCGCGCGCTTCAGGAACAGCAGGATGCTACGCCCGGTTCAGACGACGAATCTCCCATGAATCGGCTATCCGCGTCGCTAATGTCGAGTGCCGTGCGTTTGCGGCTTCGTTTGCTCTGGTCCCGGTTGCAACCTATATCAAGTGCTTCTTTAACGACGTCGAGTTCATGTTCTCGATAGCACTGGTCAAGACCTCAAGAGGAGCCGCACTTACGGGATGCGCCATATGCGTTCTGCAGTTTATTGCAGGGTCGCTTAGGAAGTGAGCAGACCCGTAGCAATATCACGCACTGATGGGCGCGCTTCCGAAAAAAGTGAGTCGCAATATCGCGTGGCATAGATGAATTTCAACGAATGGATACCAAGTGAGTTGCATGTCTACGAATCGAGTTCTTATCACTGTTGCGTCCACTCTCGTATTCCTGAGTGGCTGCGCATCGAAGAATCAACAAGTCGTTCGGCCGATCCAGGTCGGTGCGCCATTAGCGAGTAGCCAGAACTATCTCCATGAATCATGGGAAGAGACGCTGCGCGTAGCACGTAAGAGGGAATCGGACGCCAAGTCTCCGATCGAGAAGGCGATTGCGGTCAAGACGCAGGCCGCCGCACTAGACTCATTGGGCCGATCAAAAGAGGCGCTTATCACTATTGATCGCGCGACATCCATGATTCCTGCGCCGCAGCCTAAGCCTTTTGCGTTTACCAAAGCCAGCATTCTCCTGAGTCTGAATGACCCGGTCGGGGCCTTGGCATTGCTCAAGCCAATACTGGCAAGGGTAAAGGAAGCGGAGGTGGGGAGGACTAATTTCGATGTCGCTCTGATGAGAAGCCTTGATAGCGAGGGATTCTTCGGCGCGGCACTTGCCTATATGCAGCTTGAGCGGTGGCAGGACGCCGTCCACGCACTCGAGGAATCGCAAGACCTCATTGAGGGCCGATCCTTTCAGGCCTATAAGGCGCTCTATTACCGCTATATCCGGGCCCGGACGGATGATCCGTTGGCGACTAGCTCCCGACTCGAATCTTACGCGACCGCTCTTGCCTCATATGATGTTGGGTATCGCAGCTCACTCTTGAGCATGTGGAACGGTAGCGACAACACCGAGGAACTGGCTGAGCGGATAGCGGCGATTCGCAGCGGCGCTGATCGACAGGATGCGCTCGCAGAGTTCTATTTCTTTCGAGGCGCCTACCTGAAGTACGTCAAGAAAGATGATGCAGGGGCGCTGAGTATGAAGTCGAGTCTCGACCACTTGGCCCCGTACGGTGCGGTTGAGTGGACCATCGGTTCGAGGCTGTTGTCGACCGAAGCGGTCAAAAGTCAATGACGTCTATGCCAGATGATATGAGTCCTCGTTGATCTCGAATGATGGCTTCTACGATGAAGATTGATCTCCATGAAACGATCTTGCTAACTCGCGGGGTAAAGGAAAACTATGAATAAAACTGCCAAGTGGCGCTTACCTCTGCTCGCCACGATCGTCATGGTCGCCTTGGGTGGGTGCGCTCAGTTGCGCTCATACAAGGAGCCGACGACAGGTGCGCGCGTAAGCTTCCCCAATAGGTAGACACACAAGAACTAGAACTTCTGGCATCTTTCCCTCCGGAGGATCCATGAAGAAATCAAAGTTCACCGAGACGCAGATTGTCTCCATTCTCAAGCAAGCCGATGCAGGCGTGCCGATCAAGGATATCTGCCGACAGGCAGCGATCAGCTCGGCGACGTACTACCAGTGGAAGAGTAAATACGGTGGCATGGAAGCGTCGGATTTGAAGCGGGTCAAGGAGCTGGAGGCGGAGAATTCCCAGCTCAAGCGGATGTACGCGGAACTGGCGTTGGACAACGTCGCGATGAAGGACCTGATTGCAAAAAAACTCTAGGGCCGGCGCGCAAGCGTGAGGCGGTGCAGTACCTCATCGAGGTGCATGCGCGCCCGCTCCGCCGGTCCTGTGAATGCGTCGGGCTTTCTCGCGCCGCGTATTACCGGCCGCCGGCTGACCCCGCGGTACGTGATGCGGAGCTGATCGCGGCCTTGTCCAAGGTGGTCGAGGACCGACCCAGTCGCGGCTTCTGGAAGTGCTGCGCCATCCTGCGGCGCACGCGTCCGGACTGGAATCCGAAGCGAATATACCGAGTCTACAAAGCGATGAAGCTCAACCTTCGACGTGCTGCGCGACGGCGGCTTCCCAAGCGCGAGCGGGTCGCGCTCTACGTGCCAAGGCATCCGGACACTGTCTGGTCGATGGACTTCATGAGCGACGCGCTGGCGTGCGGCCGACGCTTCCGCACCTTCAATGTCGTCGACGACTTCAATCGGGAAGCCTTGCACATCGAGGTCGATACCTCGATCACATCGGCCCGGCTGGTGCGCATCTTCGAGCAGATCAAGCGCGACCACGGATTGCCGCAGGTGATTCGCTCGGACAACGGCCCGGAGTTCCTGGGCGAGAATTTCGTTCAATGGCTCAAGGTTAACGGCGTGGCCTTGCGATACATCCAGCCAGGCAAGCCCAACCAGAACGCGTACATTGAGCGGTTCAATCGAACCTTCCGCGAGGAAGTCCTCGATCAACACCTCTTCGCTCGCCTCGAAGACGTACGCGAAGCAGCGCACTGGTGGATCATCGACTACAACGAGCAACGACCGCACGCCTCGTTGGGCAACATGACACCCAGCGAGTACCGTCAACAAGCCGCCTGATGCTCTAGTTTTGAAATGTCTGCTTGACGGGGAAGCTTACGATGGAATCGATGTTAGCCGTACTATTTGGACTCCTTACATCAGGCCGAAAGGTTGAGAATCCATCACTACGTCAATACTTCTTCAGCTTCATGGGTGGCGCAATCTTTGTCCTGTTTGCGATCGTCCTAATCGAAGGCGCTGAATCAGGTTTTTCCAAAGCATTGTCGGCCCTGGTTCACAATTTTTTCCCGGGAGGCGTCGTCGCTTCGTTGATCGGAGGCATCGGCGGTACGTCGATCTTCTGGTTTCCGAAGAGCGGCGACTGAGGCGGAGAGCGACGAACGGATTCATTATTTTGTCGATGCTGTTTCCGGATTCGTGGACCGCATTTCCCTTGATCGTGCCCGATGAATGTCCGCGAACTTCAGGGCCCGTCAGCAGGTATCTAGCCCGGAATGCAGCAAAGCAACTGGTCTACGTTCATCCTTAAGAAGTCAACTGTTTAGAATGATGAATGCGCGCATGGCAGGCACGTTGCGTAGTGCCTTCGCTGTATGGAGCTACGCGTTCCCATGCGCCTTCGGCGGCGGCAATGCAGGCATAAACTGGAAATCCAGGAGAGATTCATTGGCGAGTTCAGATGTGCAGGACAAGACGATTGGTGAGTTCGTCGACCTGGTCGCGAGCAAGCTCGGATCAGGTAGAGCAATTCACCCCGAGACGGCAATATCGACCGGGGCGCGGCTTGCAGGATCTCTGTTGTTGAGATCTTTCAGCTTGGGTGTCGAGGCACTCGAGCCCGGTGCCATCCTCATCTCAACCGAGGCCAACGAGAAGGGGCCATTGCTCATTCGAGCGATGGTTGCATTCCTATCCAAGTCGAGTGTCTCGCTTGACGAGGAATTGATGAGGAGCGAGCTCGTTCAGCGCGGCGCCGAGCCAAACCTTACGGTCATGCAATCTCTCTCGGCCCTGCAGCACGATGCCCTGGAAATCGTACGCACCAATGGTCTTGGTCTGGAAGATGCCGCCCTTTGTGCAGCGGTAGCTACAGGGTTCATGGTTAAAGAGTGTGCGGCGACGATCGGTGCTGTGGTCGGGTTCAACGTCGCGGTCCTCGGCTTCATCGAAGGTTGCAAGATGGTTCCGCCAGTTCTTTCGGGTACTTCGTCCGCTGCTGAGAAGAAGCGCCCCTGGTACAAGATATGGTGACGTTCGATCCTTGAAACGTCATCATCAAGCTTAATACGCCCATGCGAGCTTGTTGAAGGGGTACCCTCTCGCCGTATCTCTAGCGCTTCACTTCGGGCGATCGCTGAGGCTGGTTTTGTTTGCGTGGATGAATGTCACTTGCTTATCGCGTTGCTGCCGGGGGCAATTAACGTCGCAACGTACCGACGAGCAATGGATTAGTGACAACCTGGAGGCGTACGAGCAGCCGATCATGCTGATGCATTCGTCTGCATCTCGACCTGAGTGATCGTGTAGGTGCTTCGTGCCCATGGACGTGATGGGTGCACAGGACCACCCCCGTCGAACCCAGCCATTCAGCTTGATTTTCACTAACTGACACAAGACGGTCACACGCCGTTGGTACCTCTGGTCTGTCTTAACCGGAGGCGCACCATGAACAGTACGGTTTTGAGCGAGCCGACCGCCGGCTCCTCGCTTACCCGCTACCTGAGCCTGGGGGTGTTCGCCGCCGTCCTGCTCGCCGCGGCGATCTACGTCGGCTCCCAGTTGGGCCACGATCTCACGGTAGCGCCCACCAGTCCCACCTTCGAATATGTCCTGCTTGGCGTCGCCTTGCTGATCGCCCTGGGCTTCGAGTTCGTCAACGGCTTCCACGACACCGCCAACGCGGTGGCGACGGTGATCTACACGCGGTCACTGCCGGCCACCTTCGCGGTGGTCTGGTCGGGTGGCTGGAACTTCGTTGGCGTGTTGATCTCGAGTGGCGCGGTGGCCTACGCGGTGCTGCAGCTGCTGCCCATCGCACTCGTTCTCAACGTGGGCACGAACGTCGGCTTTGCGATGGTGTTCGCCTTGCTCCTGGCGGCCATCGTCTGGAACCTTGGCACCTGGTACCTCGGTTTGCCTTCATCGAGTTCGCACACGCTGATCGGTTCGATCATCGGCGTGGGCCTGATGAACCAGATGATGAATGCCGGCAACGCCAACGCGGCCGTGGACTGGAGCCAGGCGCTGAGTGTCGGCAAGTCGCTGCTCTTTTCGCCGCTGATCGGTTTTGGTCTCGCCTTCGGCTTGCTGATGATCCTCAAGCACTTCGTCAAGGCACCGGAGCTCTACGCCGAGCCGCACGGTGACAAGCCGCCGCCGTTCTGGATTCGCAGCCTGCTGATCCTCACCTGCACCGGCGTGTCCTTCGCGCATGGTTCGAACGACGGGCAGAAGGGCATGGGCCTGATCATGCTGATCCTGATCGGCACGGTGCCCAGCGCCTACGCTCTGAACAAGGCCGTGACGCCGGGCGAAACGCAGACCTTCGTTTCGGTCGCGCACCACGCGAGTGAGACGCTGGCCAAGTACGCGACGGGTGCGCAAGCGGTCGCTTCGCCGCGTGACGAGATCGAGCACTACATCCAGACCAGGCAGGCCACGCCGGCGACGTTCTCCGCGCTGGTCGCGCTGACCAATCGCATCGGCGATCAGGTCGCGCAGCGTCCGACGCTGGCCGATGTCCCGCAGGGCGAGGTCAACAACGTGCGCAACAGCATGTACCTAAGTTCCGAGGCGCTGCGGTTGATGGCCAAGAGCAAGCAGCCTCAGTTCGCGCCCGAGGACCAGGCGGTGCTCGACAACTATCACGGCCTGCTCGACAAATCGACGAAGTTCATCCCGACGTGGGTCAAGGTGGCCGTGGCGATCGCGCTGGGCCTGGGCACGATGGTGGGCTGGCGTCGCATCGTGCGTACCGTGGGTGAGCGTATCGGCAAGCAGCATCTCACCTACGCACAGGGTGCCTCGGCCGAAGTGGTGGCGATGATCACCATCGGTGCCGCCGATCGCTTCGGCCTGCCGGTGAGCACTACGCACGTGTTGTCGTCAGGCGTCGCCGGTGCGATGGTCGCCAATGGCTCGGGCCTGCAATGGAGCACGGTGCGCAGCATGCTGATGGCTTGGGTGCTGACCTTGCCCGTGTCGATCGCACTCTCGGCGGGACTGTTCTGGATGTTGCTCAAGGTCTTCTAGGTCCGCGACCTAGGGACGTAAGCAGTCACCGACAGACATCCTTCGCTGGGCGCGGCTAGTCTGGAGCCGCGCCGTAGCCAAGGATCGGGCATGTCTTACATCATTCGGGAAGGATCGGGCATTGAGTCCCGTCGCGTGCGTGTGTTGCTCCGCGTTGCGTTCGCTGGTGTGCTCATCGGCGCCGCTTGTTATGTCATCGTCGCGGTGCGCAGCGATCTCGCCTTTGCGCCTTCGAACACCGCCGTCGAGTACCTGCTTCTCGGCATCGCGCTCGCCCTGGCCCTGGGTTTCGAGTTCGTCAACGGTTTCCACGACAGCGCGAATGCGGTAGCCACGGTGATCTACACGCGCGCCTTGCACCCGTCGTTTGCGGTGGCTTGGGCAGGGTGCTGGAACTTCGTCGGCGCCGTGCTTTCCAGTGGTGTCGTCGCCTACGTTCTCGTCCAGTTGCTGCCCATCGCGTTGTCGTTGAACGCGGGATCCTCGGTCGGGTTCGCCATGGTCTTCGCGGTACTGCTGGCTGCGATCGTCTGGAACCTGGGGACCTGGTATCTCGGTTTGCCCTCGTCGAGTTCGTACAGCCTGATCGGCGCGATCCTCGGCGTGGCGCTGATGAACCAGCTGATGCATGCCGGTGATGTCGATGCACAGGTGGACTGGTCGCAGGCCATGGCAATAGGTAAGTCCATGCGTTTCTCGGCAGTGATCGGTTTTGTTCTGACCTTCGTACTGTTGGTGCTGCTCCGGCGCTGCGTGACACTCCCCGACATTTTCGCGGCGCCTGAAGGCGACGCACCGCCGCCGTTCTGGATTCGCTTCGTGCTGATCCTGACCTGCACCGGCGTGTCCTTCGTGCACGGGTCCAACGACGGGCAGAAGGGCATGGGCTTGATCATGCTGGTTCTGGTCGGTGCGGTGCCCGGAGCGTATGCGCTAAACCACGCCGTAACGCCCGGCGAGACACGCATCTTCATCGCAGTGGCGAATGTCGCCAGCGAGACCTTGTCGACGTACGCGTCGGGAGCGGTGCCTCACGCTGGGATGACCGAAGTCGCGCAACGCGAGGTAGTGGAAAGCTACATCCAGACGGGTGTGGTTACCCCCGCTACGTTCCGTGCGCTCGCGCAGATCACCCGCGGTATCGCGCAGCAGGTAGCCAAGGGCGGCTCGCTGGCCGATCTGTCGCATCACGAAGTGGGCGACCTGCGCACGCGCATGTACCTGACGTCCGAGGCGCTACGCCTGATGGACGATGATGAAAGCATTCCGATCTCGGCAGACGATCGCGAGCTGCTCGAGACATACCGTGGCCTGCTCGACAGCTCGACGCGCTTCGTTCCCGCCTGGGTGAAAGTGGCGGTCGCCGTGGCCATGGGGCTTGGCACCATGGTGGGCTGGCGTCGGGTCTCTCGCACGGTGGGCGAGCGCATTGGCAAGAAGCGCATGACCTACGCCCAGGGCGCCTGTGCCGAAGTCGCCACGGTGCTGACCATTTGCGGGGCGGAAATGCTGGAGACGCCGGTGAGCACGTCGCACGTGCTTTCGTCGGGCGTGGCCGGGTCGATGGTGGGCAACCGGTCCGGCCTGCAGCGGGGGACGGTGGTCAGGCTGATCGTCACCTGGGTGCTGACCGTGCCGGCATCCGTCGCGCTCTCGGCGTGCCTGTTCTGGGTGTTCCGTTACGTGGCTTGAGGGTCCGCGGGCGCGTCGCCGACCATCGCGACCAGATCGTTCTTCACCGTGAGGCAATAAGCATCCAGCGGCAGATCGTTCGGCAGGATGTCGAACGGGTCTTCGATCTGGTCACCCAGCGCGTCCAGCCCGAAGAAGGTGTACGCGAGCACGCCCACCAGCAGCGGGGTGAACCAGCCGACCAGGCCAACGAGGCAGAACGGCAGCAGGAAGCAGTAGATGTGCACCGTCCGGTGCAATAGAAGGATGTAGGCGTAGGGCAGGGGTGTGCCCTGGATCCGCTCGCAGCCGCCGAGCGTATGCGCAAGGGTGCCGAGCTCCTTGTCGATGGCTGCCAGCAGGATCGGGCTGGTGCCTTCGGTGCGCGCCGCCGTGGCGAACGCCACGCCCATGTGGGCGATCAGGGCGTCGGGGCGGTTTGGCGAGGCCATGACCGCGGCGAGCGTCTCCGGCGTCACCCAACGGGCGAGGTCGGCGGCGGGGTCTTTGCCGCGCAGGTGGTGCCGCATCGCGTAGGTGAAGGCGATCAACGGGTGCACCAGCTCACGGCGGGTGGCCGCGCTGGCGTCGGGCAGGAAGGCCAGCGCCTGCCGGGCGATGTTGCGGCAGGCGATGATCAGGTCGCCCCACAGCGTGCGTGCTTCCCACCAGCGCTGGTAGGCCACCGTATTGCGGAAGCCGAGGAAGATCGCCAGGGTCAGGCCCATCAGCGTGAGCGGTGCGGAGTTCAGGCCGACCTTCATCGTGAACAGGTGGAAATCGGCCAGGACCACGACGACCGAGAGCAGGATCGTGTACGCCACCCGGCGCCAGATCACCGGAATGATGGATCCGTTGAGGGCGAACAGGATGGAACGGACGGTCGGGGTGCGTGAGTGGACGGTCATGGCGCGGTGGCTTATTCGGCGTCCGGCACGCGCTTGGTCCGGGGTTTGCGCGGCTTGGGTTCCGCGCTGGCGATAAGCGACTGCAGGTAGGCGATGCCTTCTTCCGGCGGGAACCAGGCCACGACGTCGGCTACGCTGAGGCCGTAGCTCACGCGCAGGGCGTTGAACGCCGCACGGGCTTCGGCAAGGGGATCGACCTTGGGCGGACGGCCGCGGCGTGGCTTCTCCACGGGTTTTTCCGGGATCTTCGGGGCCGGGGGCTCCACAGGCGCGGCGACCACCGGGGGCTTGCTCGAAGCGTTCTGGCGGTCGAGGGCGGCGAGTTCGTCCTGGAACTGCTTGAAGTCATATTTACCGGACGAATTCATGGCACTGCTTCGATCGAAAAGTCGGGTCATTGTCGCACGGGCGCCGGGACGATTCGTGGAGGCATTGCCCCGCAATCGCGATCAAGTGCCATAGCCGACACGGCGCTAGGATTGCGCCTACTCCGAGAAGGACATCTTCATGGCGGCCGCGCAGAAAGCCCTCTGGTACATCGAAACCCATTTCAGCGGCGCGCTGGCCCTGAACGATGTCGCCGTGGCCGCCGGGGTATCGCCGTTTCATCTGACGCGGGTTTTCCAGGCAGCGACAGGTTGGCCCGTGGTGCGTTACCTGCGTGCCCGTCGGCTGTCCGAGGCAGCCCGCGTGCTGGCCGGCGGCGCGTCCGACATTCTCGAGGTGGCGCTTTCAGCGGGCTACGGCTCGCACGAGGCCTTTACCCGCGCGTTCCGCGACCAGTTCGGACGCACCCCGGAGGACGTTCGACAGGGTGGATCGCTGGAGGGGCTGGCGGTTGTCGAGGCCATGCGCGTGATGCAGGAACCGGTGCCCGAGGCCCAGGTGCCGCGCGTGGAGGAGGCCGGACCGCTGTTGATCGCAGGGCTCGGAGCGCGTTATCTCGCCTCGAACTCGGCGGCCATTCCCTCGCAGTGGCAACGCTATGAACACGACGCGCGATCGCGCCCGAAGGGTAAGTACGCCTATGGCGCGTGCTTCAACTACGACGATGAAGGCAACTTCGACTATCTCTGCGGCCACGAAGTGCAGAACTTTACCTCGGTGCCCGCGGAATTCACACGCCTCCGCCTGGCCCGGCAGCCGTACGCCGTCGTCAGGCACACCGGGCACATCGGCTCGATCCCGCTGACCTGGCGCGCGTTCCTCGAAACATGGCTGCCTGCCTCGGGACTTATGGCCGCCGACGCGCCTGATTTCGAGCGCTACGATGCCGACTTCGACCCCCTGACAGGCATGGGTGGCGTCGAGATCTGGGTGCCCCTGGTGCCCTGAACCATCCAATCCGTTATCCAACGAGGGGATTCACCATGCCAATGATCAAGCGCGCCAGTCTGGCGCTCGCCCTGACCTCGGTGCTCGGCGTCGCTTCGGCGACGACGGTCGGCGAGACGCATCGCAGCACGACGACGCCGACCGCAGCCCTGCGAGACGCGGCGCACTCGGACACACTGGCCATCACGGTGTGGTATCCCGCGATCGATGGTGCCAGGGAAGAGCCACTCGATATGGGCTCGCCCGGCCATCCGCTGTTTCTGGCCGGAAAGGCCGCCCAGGAGGCGCCGTTCGCGCCGGGCAAACATCCGGTTGTGCTGCTGTCGCATGGCTTCGGCGGGACGGCACGCATGATGAGCTGGTTCGGCACGGAACTGGCTCGGGATGGCTATGTCGTCGTCGGCGTGAATCATCCGGGCAACAACGGCATGGGGCCGATGACGGTGGCGGGTGCGGCGCTGTGGTGGGAGCGTGCTGAAGACCTCAAGGCTGCATTCGCCGCGGTGCGCAAGGACAAGACCATTGCGGCGCATATCGATCCCGCGCGTCTGGGCGTTGCTGGATTCTCAGCCGGAGGGTTCACGGCGTTCTTGCTGGCCGGGGCGACCGTCGATCTTCCTCGGCTGGAGGCATTCTGCGATGCGCATCCGGCCGACGGGGTGTGTAAACCGCAGAAGGAAGCGCCGGAGATCTCCGGGCCTGCTCTGCGGAACAGCGTCTATAGCGATCCGGTGCTGCAGGCGCAACTTGCGCATGCGAAGGACAACCATTCCATTCCTGCGGTGAAGGCGGTTTTCGCCATCGCGCCGGCTCTTGTGCAGGCCATTGCGCCTGATAGCTTTGCGCGCATCCATGTGCCTACGGCGATCGTGCTGGGTGTGGACGACAAGGTTGCCGAGCCGGCGACCAATGGCGACATCGCCGTGAAGGCCATTCCTGGCGCGACGATCACGCGTCTGCCCGGCGTCGGGCATTACGATTTTCTGAGCACATGTACGGCTGCTGCGAAGGCGAGCGTGTCGATTTGTGCCGATGTGAAGCTGCCGCAGGAGGCGACGCACGCCGAGGCGTTGGCGAAGGCGAAAGCGCTGTTCGACAGCGCGCTGTAGGAGAGCCCTAAACCTGCTGTAGAAGCGCGCTGTTTGACTGAAGCGCGCTTTCTGTGGGAGCCGATTCATCGGCGATTGGGCACATGGTCTCGCCGCTCCGTTGGCTTTTCGCCGATGAATCGGCTCCCACACTAGCCTTATCGCCGATGAATCGGCTCCCACACAACCAAGCAATACGAGCCTTTGCTCAGGAGGGAACGCTGGCTTCGGAGCCGCTGGAGATGTCGTCGGCGTTGTTGCGTTTGAACACGTCGCGCGCGACATCGCGCTGGTGTCCGCTTTCGGTGTGTACCGAAATCAAAATGCTCCCTTCGCGGACCTTGGCGTCGTAGCGCTTGGCTTCGAACTCGGGGATGCCCATGCCGACAAGCGCGCCGATGATGCCACCGGTGGCGGTGCCGACTGCTGCGCCGCCGAGCGCAGCCATGATCGGCCCGGCGGCGATGAACGGACCGACGCCGGGAATCGCCAGCGCGCCGATGCCGGCGAGCCAGCCCAGCCCGGCACCCAGACCGAGACCCAGGACACCGCCAGTGGTCGCACCTTCAGGTGCCTTGGTATGGTGTTCGTGCGCGAAATCGCGCGTGCCGCGGCGATCGGGCAGCAGGGCCGAGATGTCGTCGCTGGTGAAGCCGGCCTGCTTGAGTTCGAGCACGATATGCTCGGCTTGTTCGACGGTGCGGGTCGTGCAATAGACGGATGCTTTCATGACGGGCCTCGCGGGTCAGTGTTTGGTGTCGAGCTGGTTCTGGACGGTCGCCACGCCGGGCACGCCTTTGACGATCGACTCGACGCGCGCTTTTTCGGCGTCGTTCTTCACAGGACCACGGAGGATCACCGTGCCGTCGGAAGCGACGAACTTGACGTTGTGTGCCGTCGTCGAAAGGGAGTCGTCGTCCATGATCGCCTTGCGCACGGCAGCGGCGACCTTGATGTTTTCGGCGTCGTTCGGCTGGTCGAAGGGTGTGGTATTCGCACCTTGCCGGTCGCGCTGGTTGATCCTGGTGTTGTCGACCTTGGAGGCGTCCTGGGCGAACGCGGAGGTGGCCGCCAGGGTGGCGACAAGGAGCAGGGCGGTCGAACGGATGGTCACGGTGAGGCTCCGTGGCTGCGGTGCGCGCAGTACGCCTCAGCGACCGTGAAACGCCGGTGCAGCCGGCGCGATGGTCAGGTTGCGCGGAAGGTCACGACGAGCACATCGCGATGCGAGGCCTTGTCCTCGTCCAGCGGCGTCACCGGCGTCACGCCGTGGAACACGCGGGGATCGTGGATCAGTGCAGCGTCGAACGGATGCGCGAGGGTGAACTCGCCGAGTGAGCGGCCGTCCGGGGCGTGGATGGTGGTCGTACCGCGGGCGATGTTCTCGCGATCGATCAGCAGTACCAGTACATAGTCGACGCCGTCACGGTGGCTGCCTTCGGGCGTGGGTTCGCCGGCGGCGCCCGCCGTGGCTTCGATGCGGAACTGATGAGCCTCGACATGCCACTGGGCGACATCCGGCGAAAGGCCGCCGAAGAAGTCGCGGCAGAAGTCGAGGATCGCGCGCATCGTCGCGCCCTGCACGATTTCGGGGAGCATCGGCTCGAACCAGCGCGCGATATCGCCTTGCAGGGTGTTGTACGAGAGCGTCTGGAAGTGCGCCTGATGGGGGCGTTCTTCCACGTGCCCGAAGGGCGACGCGGCGAACACCGCGTGGCGGCGTCGACGGAAGCGTCCTGTTGCCGCGAGGTAGGTGTCCGGTTCCAGCGCATTCCAGCTGGCGGCAAACGCTTCCCAGTCGGCCAGGGGCGCGATGTGCTCGACCAGCCGGCGCATGTCGTCGCCACGTACGAAGGCGAAGCCCTCATCTCGCACCTGGTCGTGGAGGGTCGTTTCGGTCGCTTCGAGGGGGACGTTCATGACGGCAGTATACGACCCGCTCAGGGTGTACGCAGCGGTTGCGGCTTGTCCAGCGCGGTCAGGAGCGGGCCGTCGCGGTCGTAGACATCGGGTTTGTACGCCAGTTTGCCATCGTCGCCGATGTCTACAGTCCAGTAGGCCAGCAGCACCGGCACCGAGGTCGGCAGCGTCACGTTCTGCGTTTTCTTCGTGGCGATGCGATCGTCGATGGCCTGGCGATTCCACTTCGCGTCGTCGTTGAAAAGCAGCTGCACCAGCTCGAGAGGGTGCTCGACCCGGATACAACCGGAGCTGGTATCGCGCTTGGCCTTGGAGAAGAGGTCCTGATGGGGTGTGTCGTGCAGATATACGGAGAACGAATTCGGGAAACGAATGACTACCTGGCCTAATGAATTGCCCGGCCCGGCGTCCTGGCGCAGCGTGATGCCGCGCGGGTTGGACCAGTTAACGCCGGCGGCAGAGATGGTATTGCCATTGGCATCGAGCACGCGGATGCGGTTGTTCGCCAGGTAGGCGCCGTTCGCGCGCACTTTCGGCAGGATGTCGTTCTTCAGGATGGTCGGTGGGACGGTCCAGGTCGGGTTGAAGGTGATGTAGGTGATCTGCGAACGAAAGATCGGCGTGCTGCGGTAGGGTTTGCCGACCTGCACACGCGACTTCCACACCGGCTTGCCGTCGCGATAAAAGCTGATCTTGTAGCCAGCGACATCGACGACCACGAAGGTGCCTTCCAGGGCGTGGAGCAGCCAGCGCGCACGTTCGAGGTTGACACGCACCTGCCCGATGCGCGTCTCGATCGGTACGTTCAACGCAGCGAGCGTACCGGCGCCAACGCTTCCGTCCGCGTCGAGGTACTGGTCGGTCTGGAAGCGCTTGACGGCGTCGGTGAGCGGCGAATCGTAGTGATCGCCATGGGCGAGCGTCGTGTCCAGATAGCCGCCAGCGACCAGCCTGGCCCGAAGGGCACCTACGCGCGGATCCTTCATGCCCGGCTTCAGCGAGGGACCATCGGGGACGGTCGGCCAGCCGCCTTGCGCCGCGGTGGCCCGTAGCTGCGTCAGGGCATCACGCAATTGGGCGTACAGGGGGTTCTGCGGTCGGGCCATGGCAAAGGCCTGGTCCACGCTGCTTTCGTCGATCGAGGTCTGCAGCACCGACATGCCTTGCTGTGCGTCGATCACGGCGGGGTCGAAGTTCCAGGTCGGGTCCAGCCGCATGGGGTCGACCTTGCCGCGTGCGAGCTGGACCAGCGCGGTGATGTAGGCGCCGGTGGCGGCGACGTCGAAATCGGCCCGTCGCTCCGGTGACGCCGTGCTCCAGTCCGGCGCCTCCGTGGTGGATTTGAGAGCGGTGAGGTCGTAGTCGTCGGGTAGCAGGCCATCTCCATCGACGGAGGCAAGGCTGGCGAGCAGCTGCTGAACGTTGGTCGGGTTGGACCAGGCGGCCGTGAAGTGCCGTTGCGCATAAAAGTCGCTCACCGCTTTGCCGAGCGCGGCATCAGGACGGCTCAGTGGACCGCCCTGCAGAGGGGTCATCTGCTGGAGGCGGCCGTAGATGGCGGTGGCCACGGGGTCGTCTGCCGAGGGCGGAGGAGGCGCCGCGACCGTGCTCGGGACCGCCGGTAGCTGGGCGACGATCGGGGGTGGTGCAGCCGCCGAAGCGGCTGTCGGCGGGGCCTGGGCCGCCGCGCAGATGGGAAGAAGGGCGACCAGGACTGATATAGCCAGCCGACCGTGCACGCGTTTTTCCATAGTCATGATCTATCGATTCCGAATTCGTTGGCGTAGCTGCACGCTTTCACATACTTCAAGGGCAATGATGTGACGGTGTTGTGGTCAATAAATGATCAGCGCGTTAGGATGCCCCGTCGTAACACCACCCCGGCTCACCGCATGATTCGATCGCTCCGAACGCTCCTCGCGTCCGCGCCGCTCCTCGGCGCCGCTTTTTTCCTCCCCGCCCAGGCCCACGCTGCCGATACGCTCGGTGATGCACTGGCCAAGCTGGCTCCCAACGCCGACCCCAAGGTCATCGGACTCGCTGTCCAGGCTTCCGAGTGCGCGCAGACCCAGGGCGGTGCGCCTTCGGACCGCCTTGCCGTGATCGATTATTCCCGGCCCTCCTCGGAGCCGCGCCTGTGGGTGTTCGATACCGTGAAGCGCAAGCTGCTGTTCCAGGAGCTGGTCGCCCATGGCAAGAACAGCGGTGATGCGAACGCCACACGATTCTCCAACGCGCCGGAAAGTCTCGCCTCCAGTATTGGCCTCTTTCGCACGTCAGATACCTACATGGGCAAGAACGGGTATTCCCTGAGGCTGACCGGGCTGGAGCCCGGGGTGAACGATCAGGCTCTGGCCCGTGCCATCGTCATCCATGGTGCTGCCTACGTGAACGAGGCGATGGCGAAGATGGCCGGTCGTATCGGTCGCAGCTGGGGTTGCCCGGCGGTCCGTACGGCGATTGCCCACCAGCTGATCGATGCCCTCAAGGGCGGCCAGATGGTGTTTTCGTACTACCCCGACAAGCGCTGGCTTTCGTCGTCCGGCTACCTCAAATGCACGAACGGCCAGCTCGCGCATGTGGAAGCCAATGCGGTCGCGCGCGCGGGTAGCTGATGGCAAGCGCCCGAACCCGCTAGAATCCCGGTGACCTAACCGTGGAATCCAGCATGAAACACGTTCTTGCGATCGCCGCCGCCGTCCTCCTCGCTGGTTGTGCCACCAGCGGCATGAAGGACACCTTGCCGAAGCTCAGCAGCAAGTCGAGCAAGACCGTGCCGGCCTACGTGCAGTGCGTGGTGCCCAAGTGGCAGGCGCTGTCGCCGGATGCCAAGGGCGACGGCAAGGACGACAAGGGTACGGTCACCGCGAGCAAGGATGGCGCGCATGAGCGCCTCGAGATCACCGCCAACGGCTCCGGCTCGCAGGTCGTGATGTACGAACTGCAGAAGGTGAAGGGCGACTACAACAGCAGCTACCGCGACGAAGCGATTTCCTGCCTCTGATTGCGATGCGCCAGATCTAGATCTCGATGGGCTCGACCAGTTCGGGCCCATTGTTTTTTGGTGAGCTGACCGCCTTCGTTACCGGGTAGTAGACGAGATCCGGTTCGTTGGCTGCCTCGAGCAATGCGACGGCTTGCTCCGCGGTGCCGAGCAGCCACTCTTCCCACGCATCCGGCGAGAGGATGACCGGCTGCCGGTCGTGGATATCACCGCCCACCTTGCCCGGTTCGCCGGTAATGATCGTGTACGTGTGCAGCGGGTTGTTATCCGCGTCGCGCCACGTTTCCCATAACCCTGCGAACAACATGAGGCTGCCGTCCGGCGGGCGAATGAAAAATGGCTGCTTGCTGCCTTTTTCACCCTGCCATTCGTAGTAACCCGATGCAGGAACGAGGCAGCGGCGCCGGCGCAGGGCTGCGCGGAACGCAGGTTTCGTGGCGATGCCTTCACGGCGCGCATTGATCAGCTTCGCGCCGAAGCTCATGTCTTTCGCCCAGGAAGGAATGAGACCCCATCGATAAAGACCCACGTGCACTGCGGTATTTTCCGCCGTGACCACGAGCGCACGCTGCGTCGGTGCGATATTGAAGTGATCGTCGCGCTGGTTGATCTCGCTGGTCAGATCCAGCTCGAGGCGTTCGAGTACGTCGCGGGCATCCCGCGACATGCTTACCGGGCCGTAGGTGGCGTAGCGTCCGCACATGGTGTCGGAAAGCGGAAGCGAGCGTCAGGCGACGGGGCGCGCAAGCCGCGCACGCTCGACGGCATCCAGCAACTGCTCACGGTCGAACGGCTTGACCAGGAACACGGCCGAACGAGGTGCCGGCTCGAGGTCCTCGGGTAGCCGGCTGGAGACGATGACGATGGCGGTGTCCGGCCGTTCCCGAAGGGCGGCGTTGAGCAGTTCCCTGCCGCGCTTCTCGCCGGGCGTATCCGCGTGCACGACCATCAGGACGAGGTCGCCCAGTTCCTGGAAGGCCCGCCGGGCGTCGCGGTAGGTCATCGTCGCCCGGGTGTTGTAGCCGGCGTCGTCCAGAACCATGGCCACCGTCTCCGCCACCATGCTCGCCCGGTCGAAGACCAGTGCGGAGGGTGTCGATGACGGCTTGGAGTTCATGGGCGGATTCTATCCCTCCCGGGCTTTCTTGGGGATGTCAGGTCGTGGATTCCTGCGGCGGCCAGGCCGCATTGATGGTTTTCACCCGGGACATCAGCTCATGGACCTCCTGGTTGCGGTCGGCAATACGCTGCTCCTCGGCGGCACGCTGGGCGGCGAAGTCCTGGTTGGTGCCCTGGATGGCCTCGTGGACCAACCGGCAGGTCTCTTCCACGTTGCTGGCGCGGGTGTGAAAGCCCAGCCGGTCGGCGAGGATCTCCATCTTCAGCCCGGGATGGGTCTGTTCGAGCGCACGCGCCCGGACGATGAAGAACTGCTGCCAGTCCCGTTCGGGCGCGCCACTGAGGACAGCCTCGACGCGCGGAATGTCCGGCCGGTCGAATTGCTCGGTGTCGTCGATCGCTTCGAACGAGTCGATGTCGATCCAGTCTCGGCTGGCCATGGGCGCACTTCCTTGGGTAGTGTGGCGCGGGATTGTTGGGGTGGGTGTGTCTACGTGGCGTCGGCACTCGACGAGCGGCGCGTTTTCACCGATTGTGCACGTAAGGAAACCAATCCTCTTCACATTCCTCCCGGAGCTCATCCTCATGCGTTATCTCGCTCTTGCCGGTGTCGTACTGCTCGCTGGTTGCGCCACCCAGAACCAGCGCCACGTCGGCATCCACGACGTGCTGTCGAGCACCACGTTCTCCAACCAGGACACCGCCGACGGCGACGCCACGCTCAACATCGTGCGTGAGCAGGGTCTGTGGGGTGCGGGCTGCTCCAGCGCCGTCTATCTCGACGACAAGGTCGTCGCGGATATGGAAATTGGGCAACAGCTGGTGCTTCACGTCCCCGCCGGTACGCGCAAGCTGAGTGTCCTGTCGCATGGCGCATGCAGTGGCGACCGGCTCGACGCCGACGCTTCCGTCGGTCAGGGCGAGACGAAAACCTTCACGATACCTGCCAGCGGCGAAGGCCTGGCCGCGCAGGCACCGCCCAAAGCCTGACACGGCTTGTCATCTTCATCGTGAGGGCGTAAGAATCGATCCAGGCACACCGCCCCAGGTTGGAGTTGCAATCGTGCATCGTCGAACCGTTGGCCAGTATTCGGTGGAAGTACGCACGCTGCGGACGCCCTCTGGCGTCTGGAAAGCGGCCTATATCGTCGAGCCCGCCTTGCACGCGGGCCCGCGCGACTTCGTCATGATCACCTTGCTCGAAGAGTTCGACGACGAACGCCTGGCCGTGGATGCCGCCATGGAACGAGGCATCAGTCACGCCGACTGGCTCGACACGGCCCGCAGCACGTATACCGGTTGACGTGACCGGGGCAGCGACCTCGTCGTAACGCCTCCGCGACGATAAGCCACCTAGCTTCGCCTGCATGAGGGCCTCCGGCCTTCACCCGGCGGAGTGTCATCCTTGCAGCGCACGATCCTCTACGTACCCTTCAACGCCTCGGCGCATGGTCAGTGGACCCTCCGTCGCAATGCCGATCTGGTGGGGCAGTTTCCTACCCGTGACGATGCGATGCGTCACGCGCTGGTCCTGATCGCGTCGATCCAGAACCTGCCCGGACATGAGGCGGCGATCAAGGTTGAAGACGAAGACGGCGCCTGGCGCCTCGCCGACGGCGTGACCCCCTGAACATTTCCGGCACTCGTCGCAGGATTTGAGATCGCCGGGCGGGATAACAGGCACCCCTGTTTCCTGGATGCGCCCATGGCCGCCTACCTCAAAGCCCGCCTCACCGATGAGGCGGATTCCGCCCTGGCGGTCAGCCATGACGGAAGCACGCTGGCGCGGCGGCTCAGCGACAAGTACAGCGACCGTGTCGCCACCGCGTTTACGGTGTTTGGGCGGGAAGGGCAGTTCGTGCCACTTCCCGGGGATCTCCCGGCCGGCTTGTCCAAGGCCCTGACCGCGCACGGTATCGAGCGCCTCTATAGCCATCAACAGGAAGCCTGGGAGGCCGCCCGCGCGGGTCGGAATGTGTTGGTTTCCACGCCAACGGCGTCGGGCAAGACGCTCTGCTACACGCTCCCGGTGATTTCGTCGGTGCTCGAAGCTGGCGCCAAAGCCCTTTACCTGTTCCCGACCAAGGCCCTCGCCCAGGACCAGGTCGCCGAGCTGCTCGAACTCAACCGGGCCGGCGATCTCGGCGTAAAGGCTTTCACGTTCGATGGCGATACACCCGGTGACGCGCGCCAGGCGATCCGCCTGCACGGCGATGTCGTCGTCAGCAATCCCGACATGCTTCACCAGGCCATCCTTCCGCATCACACCAAGTGGGCGCAGTTCTTCGAAAATCTGCGTTACGTGGTGATCGACGAGATCCATACCTATCGTGGTGTCTTCGGGTCGCACCTCGCGAATGTGCTTCGACGCCTGAAGCGTATCTGTGCCTTCTATGGCGTGACGCCGCAGTTCATCCTCTGCTCGGCCACCATCGGCAACGCCACCGAGCATGCGCAGGCACTGATCGAGGACGAGGTCGTCACCATTACCCGCAGCGGCGCGCCCAGTGGCGACAAGCACATCCTGTTGTGGAACCCGCCGGTGATCAATCCCGACCTCGGCCTGCGCGCCTCCGCGCGCTCGCAGACCAACCTGATCGCTCGCGTGGCGATCAAGGCGAAAATGAAGACCCTGGTGTTCGCGCAGTCGCGGTTGATGGTCGAGGTGCTAACCAAGTACCTCAAGGATGTCTTCGATCACGATACGCGGCTGCCGGCACGCATTCGTGCCTACCGCGGCGGCTATCTGCCAACGGAACGTCGCGAGGTGGAACGTGCGATGCGTGCCGGCGACGTCGATGGCATCGTGTCCACGTCGGCGCTTGAGCTTGGTGTCGATATCGGTAGCCTCGACGCCGTGGTGCTCAACGGGTACCCGGGTTCGATCGCGGCGACCTGGCAGCGGTTCGGCCGCGCCGGGCGTCGTCAGCAGCCTTCGCTAGGCGTGCTGGTGGCGACCAGTGCGCCGCTCGATCAATACCTCATGCGGCATCCGGCGTTTCTCACCGAGGCAACCCCCGAGCAGGCGCGCATCCAGCCGGACCAGCCCCTGATCCTGCTCGACCACATCCGTTGCGCGGCGTTCGAGCTGCCCTTCATCGCCGGCGACGCCTTCGGCCCGGATGACGCCGGCCCCTATCTCCAGGTGCTCGCCGAAGCCGAGGTGTTGCACCAGGAGGGCGAGCGCTGGGAGTGGATCGCCGACAGTTATCCGGCCAATGCGGTGAGCCTGCGCTCCGTCGCCGACGGCAATTTCGTCGTGGTCGATCGCACGGAAGGGCGGCAGACGATCATCGCCGAAGTGGACTATTCGGCGGCGGCGCTGACGCTTTATGAAGGCGCGATCCACATGATTCAGTCGGTGCCTTACCAGGTGGAGAAACTCGATTGGGAAGGCCGCAAGGCGTATTGCACGCGCACCCGCGTGGACTACTACACGGACGCCATCGATTACACCAAGCTCAAGGAACTCGAATGCTTCGATGGCAGCACGTCGGGCGAGGGCAGTGCACGCCATGGCGAGGTGCACGTCGTGCGCCGCGTGTCCGGCTACAAGAAGATCCGTTACTACACACACGAGAACATCGGCTACGGGCCGGTGAACCTGCCCGATCAGGAACTGCATTCCACGGCGGTGTGGTGGCAATTGCCGCAGACCGTCCTGGATGAGGCTTTCCGCTCGCGGCAGCACGCGCTCGATGGTTTTCTCGGTGCCGCGTATGCGCTGCATACCGCAGCGGTCGTCGCGGTGATGGCCGAGCCACGCGACCTGCAGAAGGCCGTGGGTTCCGGTGACGGTGGATGGTCGGCGCAGGTGGATGCTTCAGGACGCGGGCAGATTCGTGCGCCGGATGGCGGCCTTGCACTGCCGGATGCACTGGATCGCTTCCTGCCGACGGTTTATCTCTACGACAACTTTCCGGGCGGTGTCGGCCTGAGTGAGCCGCTGTTCCACCGCGCGGCAGAGCTTCTCACTCATGCGCTTGCCACGGTCGAAGGCTGCGAATGCAAGGCTGGCTGCCCCGCCTGCGTGGGGCCCGTGCTGGCGGCTGATGAAAACCGCGAGACCACGCCGCGCGCACTCGCCGCCCGCGTCCTGCGACTGCTCGGAGCCACCGCATGACCGATCTGGCGTCGCGGCTCGCCGCGCTCCGCAAGCAGGCCGGTGGAAAGCCGGCCGCAGCGGCCTCTGCCCCTGTAGGAGCCGATTCATCGGCGATGGGTGCTCGCAGTAACTCTGTAGGAGCCGCTTCAGCGGCGATGGGCGCTCGCAGTAACCCTGTGGGAGCCGCTTCAGCGGCGATGGGTGCTCACAGTAACCCTGTGGGAGCCGCTTCAGCGGCGATGGGTGCTCGCCTCGCTGCGCAGGAATTGCCGCTGAAGCGGCTCCCACAGAACACGCGCATCGACCTTGCCGCGCTGCGTCGCATGGCCGGCGTGCGCGAACGGCTCGGGCAGCCACACCTTGGGCAGCCACGCCTGCCGCCACGCACCTTCAGCCGTGACGTCCCGGGTGACGAACTCACCCCAGGTCTTCGTTACCTCGAGCAACGTTTCGCCTGGCCGGATGCGCCGCCCGAACTCGACCTGACCTTCGCTCGCCTCACCAGCGCGCGGCGCGAGCATCTGCTTCACTTCGATACCGAAACGACGGGTCTGGCCGGCGGCACCGGAACGCGCGCCTTCATGATCGGCGCTGCCGACTGGCACGAAGGCGGTTTGCGCGTGCGGCAGGTCTACATCACTACGATGGCCGCTGAAAGCGCCATGCTTCGGACGTTTTCCGAATGGATCGACGCCGACACGGTGCTCGTGAGCTACAACGGAAAATCCTATGACGCTCCCTTGCTCGCCACGCGTTATCGGCTCGCGCGCATGACCAATCCGCTGGCAGGGCTCACGCACGTCGACCTCCTGCATCCCATGCGTCGCCGTTATCGGCAGAGTTGGGAGAACTGCAAGATGCAGACGGCGGAACGGAAACTGCTGCGCAGTGTTCGCGAGGACGATCTGCCGGGGTCCGAAGCCCCGCGTGCGTGGCTTACCTACCTTCGCGGTGGCTCATCGGCTGACCTGGTGCGCGTCGCGGCCCACAACCTGCAGGACGTGCGAAGCCTGAGCGGCTTGCTGGTCGAAGCGCACGGATGGGCTGCACTCGACGCGCAGGATCATTCGCCGCGCAGTAACGAAAAATAGACGCCGATCCGCGCACCCTCGGTCGAGTTGAATCGAACACTGAGGAGGCGTTGGCATGAACGAGGCGACCAAACCCTGTGACCACGACGGGTGCAATTGCCAGATCCCGGTGTCGCGCGACTTCTGCAGCGAAAGTTGTCGCATGGCGGCCGAAAGCCAGAACGTCGGCGGCACCTGCGAATGCGGCCACGCCGCCTGCCAGCAGCGACGCTGACAACACGCCAGGAGTAGCAGCACATGACAGACGACAAGAAGCAGCCGAATTCTGGCTATCGCGAAGACAACCTGAAACCGTCGCAGGGCAAGCCAAAGGTGCCCGGTGAGGGGCACCCCAAGGAATCTCAGAACGACCCGGAACAGAAGCCCGGTAAACAGGGCTCCTGAGACACAATCTCGCCATGTGGGAGCCGCTTCAGCGGCGATAGCCAGGTTGCATGAACCCAATCGCCGGCCTAGCCGGCTCGCACAGGAAGCCGGCTCTCGCAGGAAGCCGGCTCCCACAGGAAGCCGGCTCTCACAGGCTGGGTCGGCCCCTTGGCTTACGCCGCCTTACGCAGCAGGCCGCCGATCGAAGCGATCGCGCCACCGACCGCCTGGGCCTTATGGTCGTCGCTCATGGCGACGCCTTCGGCGCGAACGAATTCGATGTCGGTGACACCGAGGAAGCCGAGCACCGCGCGCAGGTACGGCTCCTGGAAGTCCATGGCAGCCGCCGGCGCGCCGTGGCTGTAAACGCCACCGCGCGACGAAGCGATGATCACGCGCTTGCCGCCCGCGAGGCCTTCCGGGCCCGTAGAGGTGTACTGGAAGGTCTTCCCGGCTACGGCGATGCGGTCGATCCATGCCTTCAGTGAGCTGGTGATGCCGAAGTTGTACATCGGCGCGCCGATGACGATGACGTCGGCGGCGAGGAACTCTTCAAGCACGGCGGCGCTTTCGGCGGCGGCCGGATCGTTCTCACCGGCCGGGAGGCCCCAGTGGCCAAGCGGCGCGGCGTGCAGATCGCGGTACGTGACTTCGACACCCGGGTGGCTCTGGACGAACTCCGCCGTGATCGCCGCCGTCAGGCCGCGGGAAACGGAATAGGCGCCGAGCGCGCTGGCATCGAGATGCAGGAGTTTCATGGGGTTATCCTCAGTCGGGACCGCGAGATGCGGGACACGGAGACGATACGCCGGCGACAATCGCCTGATTAGCCCGCCTGGAGTAGACTCATTGTTCCGAATTAGAAACGACGGATTTCGATGGAAGGCGCCCTGCAGGACCTCAACGATCTGTACTTCTTCGCCTCCGTGGTCGAGCACGGCGGGTTCTCCGCCGCGGGCCGTGCGTTGGGCATTCCCAAGTCCCGCCTGAGCAAACGCATCGCCCAGCTCGAGGACCGGCTCGGAGTCCGCCTGCTCCAGCGCACCACCCGCCGTTTCGTCGTGACCGAGATTGGCGAACGCTTCTACGCGCATTGCCGTGCCGTGCTGGAAGAAGCGCGAGCGGCGCAGGACGCCGTGGACGAATTGCGCACGGAGCCGCGCGGCGTCGTCCGGGTGAGTTGCCCGGTGTCGCTCGCCCAGAACGTGCTCGGCCCCATGCTGCCCGCCTTCCTGCTCGAACATCCGAAGGTGCAGGTGCGTGTCACCGCGACCAACCGCCGTGTCGACGTCATCGGCGAGGCCTTCGACGTGGCGATTCGCGTGCGTGAAAAGCTCGATACGGACGCCACCCTGGTCCTGCGTAGCATAGGGTTCGTGCGAAGCCTGCTGGTTGCCAGCCCGAAATTCCTCGACAGCAACGGACGCCCGAAGACCCTCGACGAGCTCGCCGCGCTACCCGCCTTGTCCATGTACGAGCACGAAGGCGCCCAGGTTTGGGAGTTGGTCGACTCCAGCGGCAAGAAAGCGGCCGTGGAGGTCAAGCCACGCCTGGTCAGTGGCGATTTTTCAATGCTGATCGCGGCGACGGTGCAGTGCTGTGGCATCGCCCTGTTGCCCGAGGATTACTGCGGTCCGTTGATTTCGAGCGGCGAGCTGGAGTGGGTGCTGCCTGAGTACACCACCGCCCAGGGCACGCTTCATTTCGTCTATCCCAGCCGCCGTGGGCTGCTGCCCGCCATTCGCAGCTTCGTGGACTTCCTCGCCGACCGCCTGCCCAAGGCGCAGGCCGAGTTCCACAAGGATTGCGACAAGGTGGCGGCCGATCCCAGCCAGGCAGGAGCGATCACCATGGCCCGCATGTTAGGATCGAGGCCTTCGGCCGCGTTTGGCCGTCCAAACGAGTAAGGATGTTCGATGCAGCTCGAAACCAAGCTTCCCAAGGTCGGCACGACCATCTTCAGCGTGATGAGCCAGCTTGCGCTGGAACACAAGGCGGTCAACCTGGGCCAGGGCTTTCCTGATTTCGAGCCGCCCGAGCCGCTGCGCGAAGCGATCACGCGGGCCATGGCCGAGGGCAAGAACCAGTACGCCCCCGGTGTCGGCATCCCTAAGCTGCGCGAGCAGATCGCCGTGAAAACCGAGCGCCTCTACGGGCATCGTGTGAGCCCCGATACCGAGGTCACGGTGACCTCCGGTGCGACCGAAGCCTTGTTTTCCGCCATCGCCGCCGTGGTGAGGGCAGGGGAGGAAGTCATCGTCTTCGACCCTTGCTACGACAGCTACGAGCCGGCTATCGAGCTGCAGGGCGCGACGGCGGTGCATATCCCGCTGACGCTGCCCACGTTCGCCATCGACTGGCAGCGCGTACGCGACGCGGTGACACCGAAAACCCGCATGATCCTGATCAACTCGCCGCACAATCCTTCGGGTGCCGTGCTTTCGCGTGCGGATCTGGACGAACTCGCCGCCATCGTGCGCAACACCAGCATCGTGGTGCTGTCCGACGAAGTTTACGAGCACATCGTTTTCGACGGCGGCGAACACCAGAGCGTGCTGCGCCACGAGGAACTGGCTGCGCGAAGCATCGTGGTGTCCTCGTTCGGCAAGACGTACCACTGCACGGGCTGGAAAGTCGGCTACGCGATTGCGCCGAAGGCGCTCACCGCCGAGTTCCGCAAGGTGCACCAGTACCTCACCTTCTGCACGTTCAATCCGGCGCAGTGGGCGTTCGCGGAGTTCCTCGAATCCACGCCCGGGCATTACCTCGATCTGCCTGCGTTCTACCAGGCCAAGCGCGATCGTTTTCGCGAGTTGATCGCGCCGTCGCGACTGAAACTGCTGGATGTGCCGGGTGGTTATTTCCAGCTGGTCGACTACAGCGCCATCCGCGACATCGACGATATCAACTTCAGTGAATGGCTCGTCCGTGAAGGTGGTGTTGCCGCTATCCCGCTGAGCCCGTTCTACGAAAGCGCCCCGGATACGCGACTGGTCCGCCTGTGCTTCGCCAAGAACGACGCCACGATGGAAGCCGCCGCGGAGCTCCTGTGCAAACTCTGACCGTCTCCCTCATCCAGGGCGCGACCCGCTGGCATGACGCCGCCGGCAATCGCGAGTACTACGGCAAGCTGGTGCGCGGCGCTGCGCCCAGTGACCTCATCGTGCTGCCCGAGACCTTCCTCTCGGGCTTCACGAACGACACCCTCGGCAACGCCGAAACCATGGACGGCACCAGCGTGGCGTGGATGCGCGCGCTGGCCACCGAGGTGAACGCCACGCTCGCCGGTAGCCTGGTGATTCGCGAAGGTGACACGGTGTTCAACCGGTTGATCTGGGCCTCGCCGGACGGCTCGATGGCGTACTACGACAAGCGGCACCTGTTCCGCATGGCAGGCGAGCACACGCGGTATGGCGGTGGCAACGAGCGGCTCATCGTGGAACTGAAGGGTTGGCGCATCCTGCCGCAGGTCTGCTACGACCTGCGTTTTCCGGTGTGGCTGCGCAACGGTCGTCGTGAAGAGGCTGCCGGCGGCATGGACTATGACCTCGCGCTGTTCGTCGCCAACTGGCCTGCGCCACGCCGCCAGCCCTGGCGCACGCTGCTGCGCGCGCGGGCTATCGAAAATCTCGCGTATGTCATCGGCGTGAACCGCGTCGGTGTGGACGGTAACGACCTGCCTTATGCGGGCGACAGCTGCGTCATCGATCCCGTCGGCGAGCCGTTGGTGGAACTGGGTCCGCAGGAGCAGGTGATCACCGTGGTGCTCGACCCCGCACCGCTGAAGGCACACCGCGACCGCTTCCCGGCCTGGATGGACGCCGACCGCTTCTCGCTAGACACCTCAGCCTGATCGAAGGCGTGCCGTTGTAGGAACCGATTCATCGGCGAACGGGTGCTGGCCGAAACCTGGCCCCTTGTGGGAGCCGATTCATCGGCGATGCTTTACCTCGCAGGCTCAAAAGGCACAGCCGCCCCAGCCTTCAACCCCTGACGCCACGCCGCCAGCTTCCCCTCGATGCCTTCGCCCACGGCAATCTGCGGCTCCGACGCCTGCAATGAGTCCTTCTTTTCCCACGCGGCGATTTCCGTCTTCGCCTGGCCAAAGGCCTCGACGAAGTCCGGTGTGTTGCTCAGCCCGTCGACCAGCCACGCGCGGCCGAAGTAGGTGATGTCCGAGTCGACGCCGCAGCCGAACGAGGTGCGATCCGTGCGCGCCGATGTCATGACCAGTGTGCCCGGCCCGCTTAGCTTCGGAACGAAGCCGCCGGAGTAACAGGCGTTGACCACGACGACCTTCCATCGGAACGCATGGCGTTTGAGGATCTCCGCCAGGCCATCCGCATCGAGCTGGTCGAGGGGAATCGGGTCCATGTCGACCAGCAGGCTGTGGTCGCTGCCACCGTGCGTGGCAAGGTAAACGACGAGGATGTCCTCGCGCGGGTCCATGACCTTTGCCAGTCCGTCGACAGCGCCTTCGAGATTGGTCCAGCTCGCCAGCGGTCGCGTTGTCAGGCTGGCCGGGTTGTTCTCCAGCACCAGCGTATGCCCCGGGCTGGCGAAGCGCCTGGACATCAACGCGTCGACGTATTCGACTTCATTGCGGAAAACGTCTTGCGAACCGTCGCCACCGAAGGCGATAGCGTAGACGTTTGCCTTGCCGGGAATGCGTGGTGCAAGCGAGGCGACGGCCTTGCGCAGGGCTTCCGGCTGCGCGGTAAATACCTGTTCCGGCGTGGGCGCATCGTTCGGCCAGTCGCCGGAGTCGACGTCCACCGACGCGTCGTCGTCCGCCGTGCTCGTGGCGGCGGCAGGATCTGCCACGGTTGCCGTCCCGGCATGCGCCGGTGCGGGAGCGCCCACGGCGACAGGCGCCCGTGGTGCCGTCGGCGGCGTGGGACCGACGCGCAGCACGCCGACCGTGAGCACGGCCCCGGCGATGAAAGCCCCCAGAACGTAGATCGGCGTCCGCCGACGTGGATCAAGGTGTGATGGCATCGAAATCCGCCACGGCAGGGTGACCGGCTTCGGTCAGCGGCTGGGGCGGACGCACCAGCTGGATGGTCCGCATGCCAGCTTCGCGGGCTGCATCGAGCTCCTCGCGGATGTCGGACAGGAACAGCACCTGGCCCGGCGGAAGCTCGATCGCTTCGGCGATCTTCCGGTACGACTCGGTTTCGCGCTTGTGCCCGGTCTGCGTGTCGAAATAATCGGAGAAGAGGGGAGTCAGGTCGCCCATCTCGGTGAATCCAAACAGCAGCTTTTGTGCCGCGACCGAGCCTGAGGAGTAGACGTAGAGCTTGAGGCCCTGCGCGTGCCACGCGCGGAGCCGGTCGGCGACTTCCGTGTACATGTGCGAGGTGAACACGCCGGATTCGTAGCCCTCGCGCCAGATCAGGCCCTGCAAGGCCTTCAATGCCGTGGACTTGCGGTCCTCGTCGATCCAGCGGATCAGCAGGTCGATGATTTCGCCACGCGACGCTTCGACGATGCCGGCTTCTTTCGCCGCCTCGGAAAGCCAGTGCTGCACCTCGGCTTCGTCGGTATGCGTCTCGACGTAGGCCGGCAGATGTTTGCGGGCGTACGGGAAAAGCACGTCCTTGACGAAGTCGATCGAGCTGGTCGTGCCCTCGATGTCGGTGAGGACGGCGCGGATATCGGACATGAGGGGAGCCTGCGGAGCGGGGAGACGCCGCAGGATAAACGACGGCACGTGTAGGCGGAATGCCCGGGCGTCAGTGCAGGCTCCGGACGGTGAAGAACTCGCTGGCGATCTTCCAGCCCTCGGCGGTCTTTACCAGTTGGAGCACCTTCCAGCCAGCGCTGCCGCCTTCCCCCTGGCGGGTCACGAAGTCGAGCGAGGCCTGCGCCAGCGCGCCGTCCTGTTCGATGCGCACGTTGTCGAAACGCTGCTGGAAATGCCTGCCGCTGCGGAACACCGCGTCACGGAAATCGGCGTAGCGGCGTAAGGTTGTCGACGTCATGGGTTTCCCGTCACGTGACGGCGCGACCGCGGAAAACGGAATGTCGTCGTCGAGCAACAGGGCGCGGAATCCCGCCTCGTCGCCGTTGCTGACGCACTGCGTGTACCGCTCGAGCAGCGCGCTGATGGCCTCGCGGTCTTCGGGAGACGATGCATGGCGGGAGGGATCGGTCGGCGAGGTTGTTGCGAAAGACGGCATGGGAATCATCGAGGTGGCGAGAGCGAGGGTGAGGACAGCGGCGACGAGCGACTTCATGAACGGGTGGCCAGGTAGGGAACATGCCAGGCGTCGATGCCCGGGACCGGAGCGGGTAGCGCGTGCCAGAGCAGGAGGCGGGTCAGCGTCCAGCCTTGTGGATCCAGGGCGACAACCGCGGAGTGCAGGCCGGGCAAAGGCTGTGCACCCGCGAGGGCGAGCTGCCTGATCGAGTTCGCCGTCTCGCTTGGTGCAAGGGGTGTTGTCTCCTGGCTCGCGTAGGCGGGCGCCCGGTGCGTGTCGAAGCGTCGATAGCGCAGCACCGTCCAGGTCACGACTTCGGGCCGGCCGAACGTGTCGCATAGCGCCGCGAAGGCATCGGAGAGCAGGAATTCGCGCATGCCAGTCGCCGTACGCCAGACGTAGAAGGGTGCGTAACGGTTCGGCTGGCCGATAGCAGCGTCGGAGACGAGGAAGGCCTTCTGCTCGAGCCCGGGCATGCCGTCGAAGCCGGGACCTTTCTCGATGACGCGGCGATGGATTGGCGCCATGTCCGCCCCCTCGGGGAAGTCGAATCGGTACTGCATCGCGATCATCATGCCGGGCCTCGCCAGGAGAGACCGCCAGCGTAGTCCGTCAGACAATGCGCTAAAATCGAAACATTCCGAACGAATGCATTAGCGAGGCTAACGTATGCTCTTCGACCTGACCGCACTGCGCACCCTGGTCACTGCCGTCGACCTGGGAGGCTTCGGCAAGGCGGCCCGGCATCTGCACCGGACCCCGGGTGCCGTGAGCCTGCAGCTGGGTGGCTTGGAAGAAAGGCTCGGTAAGTCGCTGTTTCAAAAGAGCGGCCGCACGCAGACTCTGACGGAAGAGGGCGAACTGCTCGTCAGCTACGCCAGGCGATTGCTCGCACTCAACGACGAGGCGGTCCAGGCGTTCGTCGCCAGTGGGCTGCACGGAGCCGTGCGCTTCGGCATGACCCAGGACTTTGCGGAAGGCGGGCTTACGCGGGCTCTGGCGCGCTTCGGCCGTGCGCACCCTTCGCTGCGCCTCGACCTCAGGGTGGATCGCAGCGAGCCCCTGGCGAATGCCGTGCAGGCGGGAGAACTCGACCTCGCACTGGCCTTCCGTGGGCTGTCAGGCCGCCAGGAGCCTCCCCTGGCGACGATGCCCGTGGGCTGGTTCGCCCATTCCTCGCTGAACCTCGCGGCAGGAGAGCCTGTGCCGCTACTCGTCCTCGACCCGCCATGCGGTTTTCGCCAGAGCGCCATCGCGTCGCTCGACCGGGTCGGCCGCGCATGGCGCATCGTCCTGTCGAGCGGCAGTGTCTCGGCGTTATGGGCTGCGGCGGAGGCCGGTCTCGGGGTCGTGCCACGGACGGCCTTGCACGTGCCGCCGGGGCTGAAACCCGCCAGTGAGGCTTGGGGCTTGCCGAGCTTGCCGCCAACCGGGATCTACCTGATGGACCAGGGTGCCGCCGCGCCCGAAGCCGCCGGGCATCTCGCGAACGTGATCCGCGAGGTGGTCGGCGACCTGGTACGGGCCTGACGGGTACCGACCTGAGCCGCGAGGCCGGTCAGGACGCGGCGGTTTCCGTCGCCGACGGGTGCGGGTTCATGCGCGGGAAGCGCTCGGCGATGTCCTCGCCGGTGAAGCTCGCGACCCAGCCCTCGGTGTTGGTGAAAAGGCGAATGGCCACGAAGTAGGGCGATTCGCTCATGTCGAACCAGTGCGGGGTGCCATCGGGCACGCCGATCAGGTCGCCCTTCTCGCAAAGCACTTCGTACACGCGGCCCTGGATGTGCAGGGTGAACTGGCCGGCGCCCGCGACGAAGAAGCGGACTTCGTCCTCACTGTGCGTGTGCTCGTTGAGGAACTTCTGGCGGAAGGTGGCGCGATCGGGGTTGTCTGGTTTGAGGCTGATGACGTCGACGGACTGGTAACCGTTCTCGGCCATCAGGCGGTCGATGTCCGGGCGATAAGCCGCGATGACTTCGTCCTGGGTGGCGCCCGGCGCGATCGGCTGGTTCGCCTCCCACTGTTCGAAGCGCACGCCCACCGCGTTGAGCGCGGCGGCGATAGCAGCGTGGTCCGTATGGACTGCCACGGGGGTGTCGTGCTGGTTGTCGTCGTAGATACGCAGACGGCTCATGGGGAAAGCCTCCTCAGGTCAAGTTCGCAGCCCAGCAGGAACTCCAGGGCCTCGAGATGGCGGCGGGTTTCCGCCATGTCGCGGCCCCACGTATAGATGCCATGGCCATTGATCAGGTAGGCATACAGTGGCTTGCCGCTGTCGATCCAGGCGTCGACCTGCGCTTCCAGTTCGGGCATCTGCTGGGTGTTGGGGAAAACGGGAATATCGAGCACGCTTTCATGCGTGGTGTAGCCGGAGATGGCCTTTTGCAACTCCCAGCCTTCCAGACGCACGCGACCCTCTGCGGCAAATAGCCGCGAGGCAACGCTCTGCGTGCGCGAGTGCGTGTGGAGCACGGCCTGGGCCTGCGGGAAGCGGCGATAAATCTGGGTGTGCAGGCCGGTCTCGGCGGACGGCCGGTTATCCGAACCGACGGCCTTGCCATCCATGTCGATGACCATGATGTCGTCGCGACCCAGGCGCCCCTTGTCGCGGCCGGAAATCGTGATGGCAGCCAGCTCCTCATCGAGGCGCATCGAGAAGTTGCTGCTCGTAGCGGGCGTCCAGCCAAAGGCCGCCAGCTCACGGGCGGCATCGGCGATGGCATCGGCGCGCTCGGCCAGCAGGGCAGGGTCGACGTGGGGCTGGGTCTTCGACATAGGGATTTGGACGTCCAAACAAGGCGGGAATATACCACGGGGCGGAAACCGGCCCCTGCGATAATGGGAACCACTCCTTTTTGCGTGAACAGGTACGATTTCGGCCAGCACCGGCGCCGAAACGCGCCGGCTCATCATCGACGGAGGTTTTACCCATGTCGGAACACGATACGAATAATGAGGCACGCCGCCGTTTCCTCAAGGTTGCCGTTAGCGGCGTGGCGGTTGCCGGCGTCCTCGGCACCTTGCCGCGCCTGGCCCAGGCCCAGGACCTGCCGCACCTTTCGCCGTCCGATCCCACGGCCTCGGCCCTGAAGTACACCGAGGACGGCAGCAAGGCCCAGGGCAAGAAGACCCCGGGCGATGCCTGCATGAACTGCAACTTCTACCAGGGCAAGGCCGGCGCCGCCTGGGGCCCCTGCCAGCTGTTCCCGGGCAAGGCCGTCGCTAGCAAGGGCTGGTGTATCTCGCACGCTGTGATGATCTGAGGGGCGGAGGGTGAGGCGCAGAGCCTTCGGTGCCTGGACGGGCGGTGCAGAGCCTTCGGTGCCCACCCTCGCTGCTCAGACACCCCTTCGCGTTTCGTACCGGAAGGCCGCTACCGCGGCCCATGCATCCATCTGGCCTACGGCCGCTCCACTTGGCGGGAACTCGCCTCGAGGGTGGGCACCAAGGTCTCCTCGCGAGACGCCCAAGTGTATGGCGCGCCCGTGCCCCGGCGAATCACGATGGACCAAAAAAAACCAGCCCGAAGGCTGGTTTTCATCGCGCGAGACGCAAAATGCAGCTCAGGCGCGCCAGGCCGAGGAGCTGACTCGCCTGGCGCGCTGAGCGGCAATCCGGGGCCCACTGCCAAGTGATTTACCCACGGAACCGGGATCATACTCCCCTCCGGGCGCGACCGGCCAATGGCAGTTAAATGACATCCATCTTTTTGCGCATTATTTCGCAAAAACAATCGTTTAACGAAAAAACCTCACGTATTTAGCGAGGTTTTAACGAGTCATTTGAGGTGGCTTAAGCCTGATGCCGGAGGCGGCTGTGGCGGTATCCGTACGCTGCGTAAAGAACCATGCCGACAACGGTCCAGACACCCATCAACGCCCAGTTGTACCAGTTCATGAAACACAGCAAACCGATGCAACTGACGATGCCGGCGATGCACGTGAACCACACCCACGGCACGCGGAACGTGCGCGGGAGTTCCGGTGCGGTGAAACGCAGGATCAGCACGCCGCCGCACACGGCACAGAACGCGACCAGCGTGCCCATCGAAACGAGATCGCCGAGGATGTTGAGGGGGAACACGGCGGCAAGAATGGCGATGCCAACGCCGGTGATCACGGTGTTGAGATGCGGCGTGCGGTACTTCGGATGGATTGTCGTGAACACTTTCGGCAGCAGACCATCGCGGCCCATGATCATGAAGATGCGCGGCTGCGCGATGATCATGACGAGGACAACGGACGACAGGCCGATCAACGCACCGACTTCGACGACGCCACGAAGCCAGCCGAGTTCGGGATGGCTGCGGATGGCGGTGACGACAGGCTCATCGGTGCCCAGTTGTGCAAAGGGAACCAGTCCCGTCAGCACGGCGGCCATGGCGATATAGAGCACGGTGCAGATAGCCAGAGAAGCGAGCGTGCCGATCGGCATGTCGCGCTGCGGATTTTTCGATTCCTGCGCGGCGGTCGAGGTCGCTTCGAAACCGATATAGGCGAAGAACACCAGCGCGGCGCCGCGCAGCACGCCGGACCAGCCGTACTTGAAGCCGCCCTGGTTGTCCGGAATGAACGGATGCCAGTTGGCCGTGTCGACATGCTGCGCGCCGACGATGATCACGATGAGGATCAGTGCGACCTTCAGCGCCACCATGGCCATGTTGATGCCGGTGGACTCGCGGATGCCGACGTAGCAGAGCCAGGTCAGCGCAAGAGTGATGCCTACCGCAGGCAAATTGAACAAAGCACCCGTGGCGACGAGATGCCCGTCGACATAGTCGAGCGGCGCGTTCGTCAGCGCGGGCGGTATGTGGATGCCGACGTGGTCCAGCAGGCTGACGAAGTAGCCGGTCCAGCTGACGGCGACCGCGGAAGCGGAGACGCCGTACTCGAGGACCAGGTTCCAGCCGATGAACCAGGCGGCGCCTTCGCCGAGCGTGGCGTAGGCGTAGGAATAAGCGCTGCCCGAGATGGGAATCATCGAGGCGAATTCGGCGTAGCACAGCGCGGTGAACAGGCTGCAGATCGCGGCGAGAATGAACGACAGGATGATGGCGGGGCCGGCATGGTCGGCAGCCGCCACCCCGGTGATGACGAAGATGCCGCCACCGATCACCGCGCCGATGCCAAGCGCCGTCAGGCCCCAGGGGCCAAGGGTACGGCGCAGGGCGGGGCCGTGCGCGTCGTCGGGTTCGGCCTGGGGAGCTTTCTTGGCGAGTAACTGCTTGAGCATGGACGGCCCGGGAAGAAGTGACGTGGAGAGAATAGTCGCAAAAGGAAAGGCCGGCGGGTGACCGCCGGCCTTTCCCGGTTCGTTTCTATCAGCCGAGCGACTTGCGCAGCTTGCTATGCCCGTAACCGTACAAGAAGTAGATCAGCTGGCCGATGACGATCCAGCCGAGCATCAGGCGCCAGTGTTCCTCGAACGCCTGCCAGAACAGGTAGACGCAGGAGACCGCGCCGATGATGGTGATCGGCCACACGAACGGTACGCGGAAGCTGCGCTTCAGGTCCGGACGGGTGTAGCGCAGGATCAGCACGCCGATGCAGACGGTGGCGAAGGCGAGCAGGGTGCCCATCGAGACCAGCTCACCGAGCACACTGACCGGAAACAGGCCGGCCATGGCAGCCGCGGCGACACCGACGATGATCGTGCCGATGTAAGGCGTGCGGAACTTCGGATGCACCTTGGCCATGGTGTCCGGCAGCAGGCCATCTTTCGCCATCGAGAAGAAGATGCGCGGCAGGCCCATCAGCATCACGAGGATGACCGAGGACAGGCCGGTGATCGCACCGAGGATGACCAGCGCCTTCAGCCACGACAGCTGCGGGTAAAGGCCCAGCGCGGTGGCGACCGGCTCCGGCGTGTTGAGCATGCGGAACGGAGCGATACCCGTGAGCACCAGGGCCACGGCGATGTACAGCACCGTGCAGACCGCCAGCGAGCCGAGGATGCCGATGGGCATGTCGCGCTGCGGGTTCTTCGCTTCACCGGCAGCGGTCGACACCGCATCGAAGCCGACGTACGAGAAGAACACGATGGTCGCGGCGCGGAAGATGCCGCCCCAGCCGAACGCACCCGGGCCTTCGGACGCCGGGATGAACGGATGCCAGTTGGCCGGGTTGATCACCTGGATCGCGAAAGCGAGGAACAGCAGGATGACCGTGACCTTGATCGTCACGATGATCGAGTTGACGAAGGCCGACTGCGTGATGCCGACGTAGCACAGGCCCGATAGCGCGGCGATGATCACCACGGCCGGCAGGTTGATCAGCGTGCCGGTGGCCTGGATATGGCCCTCGACGAACTGGAACGGTGCCGATGCCAGCTGCATGGGAAGTTCGAGGTTGGTGCCGACCAGATGGCCGATCATCCCCAGCATCTCGTTGAAGTAGCCCGACCAGCCCGCGGCGACCGTGGCGGCGGCGAAAAGGTATTCGAGAACGAGGTTCCAGCCGACGAACCAGGCGATGTACTCGCCGAGCGTGGCATAGGAATAGGAGTAGGCGCTGCCGGACACCGGCAGCATCGCCGCGAATTCGGCGTAGCACAGGCCAGCAAGGGCGCAGGCGAAACCGGCGATGAGGAAGCTGATGACCAGCGCGGGACCGGCGTGCAGGGCGGCAGCCTGGCCGGTGATGACGAAGATACCTGCGCCGATGACGGCGCCGACACCAAGAAGAACCAGGTGTTTCGCGGTGAGTACCCGCTTCAGCTCGCCATTGTTGGCGTGTGCGCCGGTATCAATGTGCTCACCAGCGTCTACGTGCGGCGCGGCCTCGATCGGATGCGTCGCGAACAGGTGTTTCAACATGTGTCTCCCCTACTGCCGGAATGTAACCTTTTATTATTGGGACCGCCGCGTGAGTAACGGTGGACACGCAGCTGCCCTGAAGCGCTGGCACGGCACCATAGCCCAGCGGGGCAAGACCGTACAAGTTGCAATGCGAGGCACGCCAACGCATTGCATACAGGAGTTGCGGATGTCGACCATGACTTGCGGCGGTTGTGTTCAGGTGCGCCGCGATGCTCAGAAGAGCATGTTGAGCGCTACCTGCGGTGCAACAAAGTCGGACGCACTACGGCCGCCGACGGTGAACTGGACGCCGGCGATCAGTCCGATCGTGGGGCTGAAGTGGTATTCCACGGCCGGTGCGAGACTGAAGGCGCTGCTGGGGTAGAAGGTGTAGGAGCCGTCGCGGTAGGAAGTGTCGTGAACGCGAGTACCGCTAGAGCGGTTCCAGATGGCCTCGCCGACGAGGACCCAGCGGCTATTGAGCAGGTATTCCGCTGCCAAAGAGGCGTTCCACGCCTGACGTGGCTCAGCGTAGCCCCGGAACCCGTTGTACGTGCCGTAGACACTGGCGCCACGGATGCGCACCCGGCCCGGCGTGGGGCTCCACGCCAACTGGCCACGCCAGCGGAGCGCCTGACCGTTGTCCAGCCAGTGGAGCTCCTGCGCACCGAAGGCGAGAGTCGTGCGCACCGATCCATCGCCGATGCCATTGAGCGGATTGGTATCCAGGTGGTGGTGTTTGCCCGTCGGCAGCCTTTGCGCCAGCGATGCGGCGAGCACGAGGCCCGTGCCGTCAGCCTCAGGGGCCTTGAGGCGCGACTGCACCCGAAGGGTCGTGTCGCCCATGCGCAGGCCGTCGCTATGCCTGCCATCCACCGACGTGCGCGCCGCGTTGAGCGTGGCCTGCACGGAGATGTTGTCGGTGAGGCCGTAGATGATGGGTACGGCGATCTGCCACTGTCGCAGTGTCGGCTTTTCGGCGTGACGGTCGCCATTGTTCGCATACCAGCCACGCACATTGGTATGGATGAGGTACGGTTCGATGTTGACCCTGCCGACGGGCAGCGTGTTGACGGCGGGCGTGACCAGCGGGCCGGTGAAGTTAGCTTCGCCATGGGAGGTATCGGCGAGAACGGTGGCGGGGATAGCTGCGGCGACGATGGTCGCGGCGAGCCTGCGGGGAAGTGACATGCGCTTTTCCTTGCGTTTGCAGCGTGTTCTGCGGGGTGGCGGCGCGCGTCATGCGGGCCGGAGTCCATCCTAGGCAACCAAGGGTTGCGTCTGACATCGGAATCGTCTGAAAAAGACGTGCGAGAATTCCTGCATGTCACTCGCAAACCACTCCACGGATCATCCCTATCCCGTCCTGTCGGGCGCCTTCGCGCGTTACGCGGCGCAGTTTCCAGAGGAGACTGACATCGCGCGGTTCGACGAATGGCTGCGGCACCAGCCCCGCCCATTCCATCGTGAAACGCAGGACGGGCATTTCACGGGATCCGCGTGGGTGGTCAGCGCCGACGGCGAACGCGTCCTGCTGATGCACCACCGTAAGTTGCAGCGCTGGCTGCAACTGGGTGGTCACGCTGACGGCGACGTGGATCTGCCAGGCGTCGCCCTGCGTGAAGCGCAGGAGGAATCCGGGCTCGTCGATCTGGCGGTGCTACCGGCGATCTTCGACGTGGACCTCCACGCGATTCCCGCACGACGCGACGAGCCAGAGCACTGGCACTACGACGTCCGTTACGTCGTTGTTGCCCGCGGAAGCGAGGCGTTCACGGTGAACGAAGAATCACTGGAGCTGGCGTGGCGCTCCGTCGCCGAACTGGCCGCCGATCCTGAGGCAGACACGTCGCTGCGCCGCATGGCCAGCAAATGGCTGGCCAGGCAGCCTGGGGCCCTGTGGGAATCGTAGCCGCAGGTCTATCGCCGCTGAAGCGGCTCCCACACAGAGCGGCTCTCCACGGGGCAGCTCACCACGATGCGGCTGCCGCACGATGCGCCGCGGTCAGTCGGCGTACTTCGCCGGCGCCGGATGCACCGTGCCGCACTGCTTGCACGTGCGAGCGTCGACGGAGCGGTAGAACGTCTCGAAGACGGGAGGAAAGTCCGACTCGATACTGTTCAGAACGAAATATTCTTCATAGAGCTTGTGGTTGCAGTTCTCGCAGAACCACAACAGCCCATCGCGTTCGCCTGCGACGCGCCGGCGCTCCACCACCAGGCCGATCGAGTCAGGCATGCGCTGGGGCGAATGCGGCGTGCGAGCGGGCAGGTAGAAGATCTCGCCTGCACGGATAGGGATGTCCCGTGCGACGCCGTCGTCCTGCACTTTCAGCACCATCTCGCCTTCGAGCTGGTAGAAGAACTCGGGGCCCTCGTCATAGTGGTAATCGGTGCGCGCATTGGGGCCGCCGACGATCATGATGATGAAGTCGCCATCGACGATGCATTTGTTCCCGACCGGAGGTTTCAGCAGTGCGCGGTTCTCGTCGATCCAGCGCTTCAGGTCGATAGGGGGCAGCAGGCTCATGGGCGGGCACCGTCGGAACGTCGGAACATCTTACACTCACGCTCCCTGCCGATGGATCGACGCCCATGCTGTCGTGGTACCACGATCGCGTTCCCGTGCCAACGCTTCGCCCGCCGCCGGAAGGCCGGCGCGAAGCCTCGGTCGTGATCGTGGGAGGCGGGTTTGCCGGCCTTAACACCGCTCTCGGCCTTGCCGCGCGCGGCGTCCGCGACATCGTGCTGCTCGAGTCGAAGTCGATCGGATTCGGCGCATCCGGCCGCAACGGTGGCTTCGTGTTCGCTGGCTACTCGCTCGGCGAGCGGGCGCTGCTGGAACGCGCCGGTCCCGAGCGGGCGAGGGCGCTCTATAGCCGCACCGTCGATGCGGTGAACCTGATACGCGAACGCATAACTGCCCTGTCGATCGATTGCGACGCTGTCGATGCCGGTGTCGTCTGGGCCAACTGGTTCCGTGATGCCCGCCTGCTTCGTGCACGCCAGCAACTGCTCGCGGAGCAGTACGGCGCTGATTGGCAATGGATCCCTGCCGACGCCATGCATGAATTCGTGCACAGCGAGCGCTATCACGACGGCCTGTACGAGCGGAACGCGCTGCATATCGATCCCCTGGCGTATGCGCGTGGCCTTGCACGTGCAGCGGAGGCCGCTGGTGTTTCTATCCACGAGGGGTCGCGCGTGCGCATGTTGGAACGGCACGGCCCGCGCTGGATCCTGAGGGTGGGAGACGCGGAGATCGAGACCTCACAGGTGGTCCTGGCCTGCGGCGGCTATCTCGCCGGTCTCGACCGCCGCATCGATCGCGCCGTGCTGCCGATTGCCACCTATGTGATGGTCACCGAGCCGCTCGGCGACCGTCTCGCCGCGTGCCTGCGTACGCGTGCAGCCATTTACGACACGCGCTTTGCGTTCGATTACTACCGGCCCCTGCAGGACACACGGCTGCTATGGGGTGGCCGGATATCGATTCGCGATCGCTCGCCCGCCGCCGTAAAGCGCTTGCTGAAACGTGACCTCGAGCGGGTCTTCCCCTCGCTGGAGGGTGTACGGATAGAGCAGGCCTGGTCGGGGCTGATGAGCTATGCGCGCCACGAGATGCCCCAGGTCGGCACGCACGGCAACGGCCTGTGGTATGCGCAGGCTTTCGGCGGTCATGGTCTGGCGCCGACATGCGCGGCCGGCGAGGCCCTCGCGGATGCAATCGCTAGTGGCGAGTCGACCCTGGATGCCTATGCGGGTTTCGGACTCGATCCCGTGCACCGGCCGTTCGGTTATCTCGCGGCGCAGGGTACCTATTGGAAGGCGGAACTGTCGGATTGGTTCAAGTCCCGGCTCGAAGGCTGAGTCCGGGCGGCACGAGGCTCAGACAGCGCGCCGGTCCAGCCAGACGGCGATGCCCTGTGCGTTCAGCCGGATGTCGATCTTGAGCAGGTCGAGGATACCTTCGCGGCTCATGGTCACGCCCTGGCGCCTTGCGCGATCCACGTACAGATCGGCGAAGTCGGATTCGATGCGCTGTGCGCGATCGGGAGCGGCAACGTGCCGTGTTGCTATCGCGACCATGGCATCGATGGTTTCGTGAAGGTCGTTCGCGAGACGCGCGACCTCGGTGACGCGGCCATAGTGCGTGAGATACATGGCTTCGGGTTCGTAGCCGAGCATGCGATCGATCGAATGGTGTGCTGCGTCCGGTTCGAACTGCACGGGTGACGTCGTGGGAATGATGAAGGCGCCACCGGGGGAGTCGAGTTCCCGGTAGGACAGACCGAAGATATCGCCGGTGAAGAACGCGCTGGAACGATCGTCATGAATAGCAATGTGATGGCGCGCGTGGCCCGGCGTGTCCAGGCAGAGCAGGGCGCGACCCGCCAGGTCGACCACGAAGCCGTCTGTGGCTTCGACGACGCGCTCGGCCGGGACCGCCAGGATCTCGCCGTAACTGCGTCGAACTTCGTCTTCACCGTAGACGCCTGATGCGCCAGCGATCAACGCGGAGGGATCGATCATGTGTCGCGCACCGCGCGGATGTACCGCGAGTTTCGCGTAAGGCAGATGCTTCAGCAGTTGACCCGCGCCACCAGCGTGGTCGAGGTGCACGTGCGTGAGGATGACCCAGTCGATGTCTTTCGGCTCGAGGTCGGCAATCTTGATCGCGTCGAGGAAGTGCGGCAGCGAATGCGTCGTGCCGCTGTCGATGAAGGCGCCGCGACCGCGCTCGACCACGAGATACGCGGCGTCGAACGTCGGGCGGCCGAAGCCGGTGTCGATGGTGTGGATGCCGTGCATGGGAACAGCATAGTCCAACTGTGGGAGCCGATTCATCGGCGATTGGCGTTCCGGCTAAGCCGCTCCGTTGGCTTTTCGCCGCTGAAGCGGCTCCCACATGTTTCATTCGCCGCTGAAGCGGCTCCCACATGTTTCTTTTTACAGCGCTTCGAAGATGCCTGCAGCGCCCATGCCGGTGCCGATGCACATGGTGACCATGCCGTACTTCTGCTTGCGACGGCGCAGGCCGTGGATCAGCGTGGCGGCGCGGATGGCGCCGGTGGCACCGAGCGGGTGGCCGAGGGCGATGGCGCCGCCGAGCGGGTTCACCTTGGAGGGGTCGAGGCCGAGGTCACGGATGACCGCCAGCGCCTGGGCGGCGAAGGCTTCGTTGAGCTCGATCCAGTCCAGCTGGTCCTGGGTGATGCCGGTCTGCCTGAGTGCCTTGGGAATCGCTTCCTTCGGGCCGATGCCCATGATCTCCGGTGCGACGCCGGCCACGGAGAAGCCGACGAAACGGGCCAGTGGCGTGAGGCCGTGGTCCTTGATGGCCTTCTCGCTGGCGATCAGCAGGGCGCCGGCGCCGTCGGACATCTGCGAGGAGTTGCCCGCCGTGACCGAGCCGCCGAACTGGCCGTTACGGAACACCGGGCGCAACTTGCTCAGCACCTCGAACGTAGTGTCCTTGCGCGGACCTTCATCCGTGTCGATGATGCGGCGGTCTTCGCGGACACTGTGGTTGAGCAGGTCCGGGTAACGGTCGTCGAGCTGGAACGGCGTGATCTCGTCCCTGAACTCACCTGCGGCGATGGCGGCGAAGGCGCGCTCGTGCGACTGCAGGGCGAAACGGTCCTGATCCTCGCGGCTGACCTTCCAGCGCTCGGCGACCTTCTCGGCGGTGATGCCCATGCCGAAGGCGATGGCGCGGTTTTCGTCGTTCTCAAAGATCGCCGGGTTCATGGCGATCTTGTGGCCCATCATCGGCACCATGCTCATCGACTCGGTTCCGCCGGCGAGCATGAGGTCGGCCTCACCCAGGCGGATGCGGTCGGCGGCCATGGCGATGGCCTGCACGCCGGACGAGCAGAAACGGTTGATCGTGACGCCCGGCACCTGTTCCGGCAGACCGGCCAGCAGCACGCCGATGCGCGCGACATTCATGCCTTGCTCGGCTTCCGGCATGGCGCAACCGATGACGGCATCGCCGATCAGCGCCGGGTCGATGCCCGGGGCCTGTTCGATCACGGCGCGAATGACGTGCGCGAGCAGATCGTCGGGGCGGGTGTTGCGGAACACGCCGCGCGGCGCCTTGCCCACCGGGGTGCGGGTGGCGGCGACGATGTAGGCGTCTTGCACTTGCTTGCTCATGGGGTGGTTCCTTTAAGTGGGAAAGTCGGATGCGTAAGAGCGCGTGGCGCGTCAGTTACGCAGCGGCTTTCCCGTCGTCATCGTGTGCGCGATACGGGCCTGGGTCTTCTCGGTCTGCGCCAGTTCGACGAAGTGGCGACGCTCGAGGGCGAGCAGCCAGGTTTCGTCCACCGGTGAACCGCGTTCGATCCGGCCGCCCGAGAGTGTGTCGGCAATGCGGCTGGCGATATCGACGTCGTGCGGCGAGGCGAAATAACCCTCGGCCATGTTCGCCAGCGACGACTTGAACGTCGCCGTCGAGACATCGCCCGCGGCCGGAATCGCACGCGCCGGCATCGGCGGACGGTAGCCGGACTCGGCCAGGGCGATCGCCTGGGCCTTGGCGACATGAAGCACTTCGTAGGTATTGAAGACGATGACGTCGTCCTTGCGCAGCAGGCCGAGCGACTTCGCTTCGATCGCGCTGGTCGAGACCTTCGCCATGGCGACGGTTTCGAAGATCTTCTTCAGATACTCGAACGGGTCTTCCGGGTTCGCCTGCCACGCGCGCACGGCGAATTCCTTCAGGCCGCCACCGGCGGGCAGCAGGCCAACACCGGCTTCAACGAGGCCGATGTAGCTCTCCAGCGCCGCGACGGTGCGTGCCGAATGCATCTGGAACTCACAGCCGCCGCCCAGCGCGAGGCCACGCACGGCGGATACCACCGGTACCAGCGAGTACTTGATGCGCATGCTGGTGGCCTGGAAGTTCGCCACCATGGCTTCGAACTGGGCCAGCTTGCCGGCCTGCAGCAGGCCGAGCGCACCCTTCAGGTCAGCACCGGCCGAGAACGGCTCGGACGACTGCCAGAGCACCACGCCGCGGAACTGCTGCTCGGCCAGGCCGATCGCGTGCTGGATACCGTCGAGCACGTGGTCGTTGACCGTGTTCATCTTGGTCTTAAACGAGATCACGCCGATGTCGTCGCCGCTGGTCCACAGGCGAACGCCGTCGTTCTCCCAGACCGTCGTGCCCTTGTCGAAGGTCTCGCCAAGGATCGGGTCCGGGAAGGCCTGACGCTTGTACACCGGGTGGGCGGAACGCGGCTTCTCGGCGTTGGCGCTGGCCGAGTAGGAGCCGGTCTTGCCGTGCACGCCGGCGCGGCCGTCGGTGACCCAGGCGGGCAGGGGCGCGCTGCTCATGGTCTTGCCGGCCGCGATGTCCTCCGCGATGAAACCGGCGATCTGCTGCCAGCCGGCCGACTGCCAGATCTCGAAGGGACCAAGCTTCCAGCCGTAGCCCCAGCGGATGGCGAAGTCGACGTCACGGGCCGTCTCGGCGATATCGGCAAGGTGATAGGCGGTGTAATGGAAGAGGTCGCGGAACACGGCCCAGAGGAACTGCGCCTGCGGATCCGACGAGGCACGCAGTTTGGCGAACTTCTCCGCGGGATCCCTGATGGCGAGGATTGCGGAAACCTCATCCGAGGCCTTCTGCTCGGAGACGCGGTAATCCTGCTTCTGCAGGTCGAGCACCACGATGTCCTTGCCCGCCTTGCGATAGAAGCCGGCGCCGGTTTTCTGACCCAGTGCGCCCTTGTCGATCAGGCCCTTGAGCCACACCGGCGGCTGGAAATACTTGTGCCAGGGGTCGTCCGGCAGGGTGTCGCCCATGGTCTTGATGACGTGGGCCATGGTGTCCAGGCCAACGACGTCGGCGGTGCGATAGGTGGCGCTCTTCGGGCGGCCGATGGCCGGGCCGGTCAGCGCATCTGCGGTGTCGAAGCCCAGGCCGAACTGCTCGGTGTGGTGCATCGTGGACAAGATCGAGAACACGCCGATGCGGTTACCGATGAAGTTCGGGGTGTCCTTGGCGTAGACCACGCCCTTGCCCAACGTGGTGGTCAGGAAGGCTTCAAGGCCTTCCAGCACGCTCTTTTCGGTCAGGCGGGTCGGAATCAGCTCGACCAGGTGCATGTAGCGCGGCGGGTTGAAGAAGTGCACGCCGGTGAAGCGGTGGCGCATCTCTTCTGGCAGGGCTTCAGCGAGGTCGTTGATCGACAGGCCGGAGGTATTGCTGGCCAGAACCGCGGTCGCAGAGACGTGCGGGGCGATCTTCTGGTAGAGGTCGAGCTTCCAGTCCATGCGCTCGGCGATCGCTTCGATCACCAGGTCGACGTCGGCCAGCAGCGCGAGGTCGTCTTCATAGTTGGCCGGGATGATGGCGGCGGCGAGGCCTTTCTCAGCCAGCGGCGCGGGCGAGAGCTTGGCCAGGTTGGCGATCGCCTTCAGGGCGATGCCGCTCTTCGGGCCTTCCTTGGATGGAAGGTCGAACAGCACGGTTTCCACGTTTGCGTTCGTCAGGTGCGCGGCAATCTGCGCGCCCATGACGCCGGCGCCGAGTACCGCGGCCTTGCGAATGCGTAACGGTGTTGCGGTCATGGTTTTCTCCGATGGTGCGAAAGGTCGTTCGACGCGGACGGGTTGCGAAGGCCCGCTGCGGCGAAGCGAATCAGGTGATCGGCGGCGGTTTCACGATGGTCGCGCTCGTCGACGTCGCTCTTGCGCTGGATAACGCCGAAATCGGCCATGGCGTAGGTCAGAGCCCCAGTCACGATGTCCAGGCGCCAGTAAATCTCTTCCTTGGCCAAGCCGGGCAGTAGCCGGGCGAACTCGCCAGCGAACTGGCGCAGCACGTGGCCGTAGTTCTCCGACAGGAACTTGCGAAGGGTTTCGTTGTGCTCGGCGTAGGCCCGGGCCAGGACGCGGACGAAGGCCGCGCCGCCGCCGTCATTGCGCGACAGGTCCAGGGCGGGCCGGATATACGCGTCGAGGATGTCCTCCAGGGAGGTTTCCTCCTGGCCGGCGACCTTGCCCAGGGCGGCCAGGCGCCGGGTATTCAACTCATCCAGGCGGCGGCGGAACACCTCCTCGATGAGCTTGTCCTTCGAGCCGAAGTGGTAGTTCACCGCCGCCAGATTGACCCGCGCCGCCGCCGTAACCTGCCTCAGCGAGGCCCCGGCGAAGCCGTGGGTGGCAAAAAGGGCCTCGGCAGCGCCCAGGATCCTCTCCTTGGTGCTGCGTTCGCGGGATGCGTAGGGTGCGCTCGTCATGTCGGCGGACTCCGGAGGCGGGTGGTTTGAATCAAACGATCGTTTGAGAATACGCCCGGGCCCTTCCGCCGGTCAATCTGCGACCGCACATCCCTGCAAATGGCTTGCGATTGAGCTAGAATCTGTCAAGATTTCGTGAGCTAAGTCCGTCATTCGTGACGGCTTTGGCCTCAAACTTTCACCAGGCGTCCCCAGAGGCGCTGGCATATTTTTTTTCTTTTTCCACTTTCCCGGAGCATCCGTATGGCGCTGGAGCGCACCCTTTCGATCATCAAGCCCGACGCGGTCAAGAAGAACGTCATCGGCGAAATCCTCTCCCGCTTCGAGAAGGCCGGCCTCAAGATCGTCGCCGCCAAGATGAAGCAGCTGACCAAGGAAGAGGCCGAAGGCTTCTATGCCGTTCATAAGGAACGCGGTTTCTTCAACGACCTCGTCGCCTTCATGATCTCCGGTCCGGTGATGATCCAGGCGCTCGAAGGCGAAGGCGCGGTCCTCAAGAACCGTGACCTCATGGGTGCCACCAATCCGAAGGAAGCCGCTGCGGGCACGATCCGCGCCGACTTCGCCGACTCGATCGATGCCAACGCCGTCCACGGCTCGGATTCGCTCGAGAACGCCGCCAACGAGATCAAGTACTTCTTCAACGACTCGGACGTCGTTTCGCACTGAGACATGCCGTGAACACCCCTGCTGACAAGGTCAACCTGCTCGATTTCGATCGCAAGGGGCTGCGCGATTTCTTCGCGGAGCTCGGCGAGAAGCCTTATCGTGCCGAGCAGGTCATGAAGTGGATCTACCACCGTCTCGAAAGCGATTTCGAGAACATGACCGATGTCGGCAAGGCGTTGCGCGAAAAACTCAGTGCCAGCTGCTACGTAGGCCCGCCGAAGACCGCGTTCGAAAAGACCGCGATCGACGGTACGCAGAAGTGGCTGCTCGGCATGGATGGCGGTAACGCCATCGAAACCGTCTATATCCCGGAGCCGACCCGCGGCACGCTGTGCGTGTCGTCCCAGGTCGGCTGCGCCCTGAATTGCCAGTTCTGCTCGACGGCAACCCAGGGTTTTTCCCGCAACCTGTCCACCGCCGAGATCATCGGCCAGGTATGGGTCGCGGCCAAACATCTCGGCAACGTGCCGCACCAGCAGCGCCGTATCACCAACGTGGTGATGATGGGCATGGGCGAGCCGCTGCTGAACTTCGACAACGTGGTCAAGGCCATGAGCCTGATGCGCGACGACCTGGGCTTCGGCCTGGCCGGCAAGCGCGTCACGCTGTCCACGGCCGGCCTCGTGCCGATGATCGACAAGCTCTCGGTCGAGAGCGACGTGTCGCTTGCCGTATCGCTGCATGCCGCCAACGACGAGCTGCGCACCGAGCTGGTGCCGCTCAACAAGCGCTACCCGCTGGCCGAACTGGCCGCCGCGTGCGAGCGCTACATCAACCGTGCGCCGCGCACGTCCATCACCTTCGAGTACACGCTCATGAAGGGTGTGAACGACAAGCCGGAGCACGCGCGCCAGTTGATCAAGTTCATGCGTCGCCTTCCGGGCGCGAACAAGGTCAACCTGATTCCGTTCAATCCGTTCCCGGGGACGCGTTTCGAGCGTTCGGGTCCGGAAGAGATCCGCAACTTCCAGACCCAGTTGCTCAATGCCGGCGTTCTCACCATGCTGCGTCGTACGCGCGGTGACGACATCGATGCCGCGTGTGGCCAGCTGAAGGGGCAGGTGGTGGATCGCACGCGCCGCCAGGCGGAATTCCGCAAGAAACTCGAAGAGGGAGTGGTGAATGCGGCTTGAGCGTTGGGGGATGGTGGCTGCGCTCGCGTTAGCGTGCGCAGGTTGCGTGGGCGGGGAATCGGGGCTGAGGCCGACGACAGCTGCCGACGAGAAGGCCAAGGGGGCCGAGGTTCACACCGAACTGGGGCAGCGTTACATGCAGCAGGGCGACCTCAAGGGCGCTATGGAGAAACTGCAACAGGCTATCCAGTTCGACCCCAACTACGCCCCGGCGCGCACCGTGCTGGGCGTCCTTTACGAAAAGATCAACGATCCGGTCAATGCCGAGCTGAACTACCGGAGGGCGGCGGAGCTGGACCCGAAGAAGGGTTCGGTCAACAACAACCTGGCGGTTTTCCTGTGCAAGCAGGGTCGGGCCGGTGAGTCGAAGGCGTACTTCGATCGGGCACTCGCTGACCCGTTCTACGAGACGCCGGACCTCGCCATGACCAATGCCGGCACCTGCCTGCTGGGTTCGAAGGATTACGATGGCGCCGAGGTCTATTTCCGTAAGGCGCTCGACCGTAATCCCAACAATGCCGATGCGCTGTATCAGATGGCGAACGTGTTGTACCTTAAGAATGATGCTTTCAGGGCTCGTGCCTTCCTGCAGCGCTTAGAGGCGCAGGGTCAGCCGAGTCCGACTGCTTTGAAGCTCGGTCACGATATCGAGCTCCGTCTGGGCGACGGGGAGGCCGCCCAGGATTACGCCAAGCGCTTGCGTGAAAAGTTCCCGGATTCGGAACCCGCGCGCGCACTCGAAGCCACTGCACGTCAATGACTCCTGTATCTTCGAATTCATCCGGTCAGGACGGTCGCGAGCAGGACTTGTTCGCAGGCATCGAGCCTTTTGTACCCAGGGAGGAAGCCATGGACCCGCAGACCGAGGCAAACGCCGACGCGGCTGGCCGCGTTCTCATCGATCATGTCGAAAACCCGGGGTTCGGGGCGCGCCTGCGCGCCGCCCGCGAGGCGCGCGGCTACACCGTCGAGGCTTGTGGTCAGGCTCTGCGCCTGCCCACGCGACTGATCCGGCAGCTCGAGGCCGGCGAATATGGCGGTATCGACTACCAGGTCTACCTGGCGGGCTACCTGACCAAGTATGGCCGCTACGTGGGCGTGGACGAAGAGGCCATCCAGGTCGAACTCGCCCGCATGACACCGCGTCAGCCGGATCTCGTTGTGACCGGCGGCGTATCGCATTCGCGCTACCTGCTGGAACGTTACGTGACGGCGGCGACCTATGTCGTGCTCACGGCCGTTATCGTCGTGCCGATGGTCTGGCTGGGCGTGCGCGGCACGCTCGATCGTGACATGGCTCGGCTCGCCCCTCTGGATGCCGCCCCGGTGGCCCAGCAGGATGCGCCTGCGCCGGCTTCGTCCAGCGGCGCGCTGGTCGCTGCCGCGACCGAGAGCAAACCCGCCACGCCGGCGCCTGAAACGCGCCCCGAGGACCAGCAGCCGCTGCTCGCCTCGATGGCCATGTTCCCGCCGCTGGATCGCAGCGCGTCGAAGTCGCCGCTGGTGACGTCGACTGCTGAAGTGACGGCTCCGGCTCCGGAAGCGGCCAACGGCACGGGTGCGCATGGGCTTACGCTCAGCCTGCCTTCGGCGAGCTGGGTGGAGGTCACCGCCTCGGACGGTTCGCGGCTGGAATACGGCATTCTCCCGGCCGGCACACAGAAGTCCTATCGCAGCGACAAGACCCTCGACGTCCGCATCGGCAACGCCGCCGGCGCCCAGGCGACCATCGACGGCCAGCCGGTGGAGATCGACACCTACCGCCGTGCCAACGTGGCTCGCTTCCGCGTCGATATCCACGACGGCAAGGCGGCACCGGTCTCGTACTGACCGGTTTCCGTGACCGTAACGTGTTCGCGCGGGCCCGCCGGCCCGCGCTTTCGGTTATCCTTACCTATTGATCCATGCCGCACCATCGCCGATGGCCGGTGTGGGCTCGTTCCCTCCAAAGTTTGGCTGCGCGGAGCGCAGTGGGTGATTGCATGTCTTTCGACGTATACGACGATTACGAGCAGGGCGAACGAGTCCAGCAATGGCTTCGCAAGAATGGCGTGTCCATCCTCGTGGGCATCGTGCTTGGCCTGGTCCTGATCTTCGGCTGGCAGCAGTGGAAATCGCACCGCGCCGGTCACGAGCAGGCCGCCGCCGGTGAATACGCCGCGCTTCAGCTTGCTGTCGCCCAGAACAAGACAACCGAAATCGACGTGCGTACCGGCAACCTGCTCAAGGATTACCCGGATACCGCATGGGCGGTTTTCGCCGCCGGTGAACGTGCCCAGCGCAACCTGGTTGCAGGCCAGCTGGACAAGGTCGGTGGTGACCTGGAATGGGCCAAGGCCCATGCCAAGGATGAAACGCTTCAATCCCTGGTCGATCTGCGCATCGCGCAGCTAAAGCTCGCCCAGGGCAAGGCAGAAGAAGCCATCGCGACGGTCGACGCCATGAAAGGCAAGTCGTTCGCTGCGATCGCACAGGAACTCCGTGGCGATGCGCTGGTCAAGCTTGGACGCCACGACGACGCACGCAAAGCCTATCAGGCGGCGATCGTCGCGATGGGCGACAGCGCACCGCAGCGCGGTGTGGTTCAAACGAAGCTCGATGATCTGGCAGTGGCCGGGAAGCAGGGTGCATGAAACGTTTTTGGGCAATCGCGTTGACTTCGTCGCTGGTCGTACTGGCCGGCTGCCATTCGTTCAAGAAGGAAAACGTCGAACCGCCGACCCCGCTCGACAAGAAGTTCGAGCCGACCGTCAAGGTCCAGCGCCTGTGGAAGGAGAGCATCGGCGACGGTGCGGCTGACTCCGGCGTACGTATGCGTCCGGTGGTTGCCGACGGCGTGCTCTACGCTGCCAGCACCGACGGAAAGATCGCGGCTTTCGAAGCCTCGACCGGCAAGAAACTCTGGTCCAAGAGCACCCGCCAGCACGGCTGGTTCGGTTGGGGCGATGCCAAGCGCGAAGATGCCCGTTTCTCGGGTGGTCCCGGTGCCTCGGGCGACCTGGTCGCCATCGGTACGCTCGACGGCCATCTGTACGGTATCAATGCGAAAGACGGCGAGCGTCGCTGGGCTGCCGAGGTTTCCTCGGAAGTCATCACTGCGCCGGTCATCGTCGGTGACCTCGTCGTGGTCCGCTGCAACGACGGTCGTGTCTACGGTTTCGACACCACCACCGGTGAGCGTCGCTGGGCCTACGACCAGGCCATCGTTCCGCTGCTGAGCCTGCGTGGTAACGGCCGCCTGCTCGTCGCCAATGGCGTCGTGTTCATGGGCACCGATGCCGGCAAGCTTACGGCTATCCGTCTGGATAACGGCGAGAAGCTCTGGGAGCAAACCCTTGCCACCGGCGAAGGCCGTACCGAGATCGATCGCCTCAGCGATGCCGATGGCGCGCTCGTCCTGGACGGCGCGACCCTCTACGGTGCGGCGTATCACGGTCAGCTGACCGCGATCGACGGCCCGAGCGGCCGCCCGCTGTGGAACCACGGTTTCTCGACCTTCACCTCCCTGGATGTGCACGAAAACAGCATCTACGGCGTGGACGACGACTCCCAGGTGTTCGCCTTCGACAAGTCCACTGGCGCCAGCATCTGGAAGCTGAGTGACCTCAAATATCGTTGGCTTACGGGTCCGGCGGCACAGGGCAAGTACGCCGTGGTCGGCGACCTCGACGGTCACATCCACTGGATCGACGGCAGCAACGGCAAGATCGTTGCCCGCGAGCGCCTGTCCAGCAAAGCCATTCGTGCCCAGCCCGTCGTGGTGGGTGACACCGTTTATGTCGAAGATGTCGAGGGCCATATCGGCGCCTACCGCATCCCGACGAACTGATCCACAGGAATACTGCCCCTCCCATGTTGCCCGTCGTCGCTCTGGTCGGCCGCCCAAATGTCGGTAAGTCGACCCTCTACAACGCGCTGACGCGTAGCAGGGACGCCCTCGTCGCCGATATGCCCGGCGTCACTCGTGACAGACACTACGGTGTCTGTCGTCTTGGTCCGCGACCCTTCGTGGTCGTGGACACGGGTGGCCTGTCGGGCAGCGACGAAGGTATCGAAGGCCTCACGGCGACCCAGGTCCGCCTGGCCATCGAGGAAGCCCATCTCCTGGTGTTCGTGGTCGACGCCCGTGACGGCGTGCTGCCGCAGGACGCCACGATCCTCAACGAGCTTCGCCGAAGCGGCAAGCCGGTCATCGTCGTGGTCAACAAGACCGACGGTGTAGACGAATCCACAGCGCTTGGCGAGTTCGCTTCGTTCGGCATCGCTGAAACCCTGCCGATGTCCGCGGCGCACAACCGTGGCGTGGACGTGCTGGTCGAGCGGTCGCTCGTGCACCTGCCCGATGAGCGCGACGACGACCCGGGTCTTGCCGACCAGGGTATCCGTGTCGCCATCGTGGGTCGCCCGAATGCGGGCAAGTCAACGCTGATCAACCGCCTGCTCGGCGAAGAGCGCCTCATCGTTTCCGATGTGGCCGGCACCACGCGCGACCCCATCCGTGTGCCGCTCGATCGAGACGGCAAGCGCTTCACGCTGATTGACACCGCCGGCGTCCGTCGCCGCGCGCGCGTTGAGGAAGCGGTAGAGAAATTCAGCGTTATCAAGACCCTGCAGTCCATTGCTGCGTCCCAGGTTACGGTGGTCATGATCGACGCGCGCGAGAATCTCGCCGACCAGGATCTGACCCTCATCGGTGGCGCTATGGAAGAAGGGCGTGCGCTGGTCATTGCCGTCAACAAGTGGGACGGCATGGACAAGTACGCTCGTGACCAGTGCATGGCTGCGCTTGGGCGCCGCCTGGCCTTCGTCGAGTGGGCGAAGACTGTCTTCATTTCCGCGCTGCATGGCTCCGGCCTCAGCGAACTGATGAAGGCTGTCGTCCGCGCGCACGCTGCGGCGACCAAGGTGATCACCTCCAGCGATCTGACGCGTACGCTCGAGAAGGCCTACGAGGCCTATCAGCCGCCGCTGGTTCGCGGTCACGCGCCGAAGCTGCGTTACGCGCACCCGGGCGGCAACAACCCGCCGACGATCATCATCCACGGCAGCCGCACCAAGCACATTGCACCGGCGTATCGTCGCTACCTGGAAGGCTTCTTCCGCAAGCGCTACAAGCTGGAAGGCACGCCGATCCGCATCGATTTCCGCGACGGCGAAAACCCGTACGCGGGCAAGAAGAACGTCCTGACGGATAGCCAGCAGCAGAAACGTCAGCGCATGATTCGTAACGCGAAGCGACGCGAAAAGTAAGCGTCGCCCTCGTCGGGGAGCCTCGCATGTCTGAAGGTCTGGATCGGGAACGTTGGCTGGCGGACTTGCGTCGCCGCGTTCCTGAGGTCGTTGCTACCGATGCGTTTGTCCGGCAGGCCGCCGGCGCCTTGCTGGTCGACGTTCGTGAGGACAACGAACGGGCTAGCGGCACCCCTGCTGCCGCACTGGGCCTGTCCCGGGGTTTTCTCGAGCTGCGCATCGAGCAGGCCGAGCCTGATCGCGATCGCGACATCCTCCTGCTATGTGGCAGTGGCCAGCGATCCTTGCTGGCCGCCGAAGCATTGCAGCGCATGGGCTATCGGAACGTTGCCTCCGTGGTCGGCGGCATGGCCGCCTGGAAGGGCGCAGGCCTGCCTGTTGCTGCCGGTTCGCTGGATGCCGACGCGGCCGATCGCTACGCCCGTCAGGTGTTGTTGCCCCAGGTGGGTGAGGCGGGGCAGGCGAAACTGACCAATGCACGCGTGCTGGTTATCGGTGCTGGCGGCCTCGGCGCTCCCGCGTTGCTCTACCTTGCTGCGGCGGGTGTCGGCCACATCACGGTCATCGACGACGATCGCGTCGAGCGCTCCAATCTCCACCGCCAGGTCGTGCACGCCGACGCCCGTGTCGGTATGAGTAAAGCCGAATCGGCCCGGATGACCGTCTCGGCGTTGAATCCGCGGATCCACGTGCGCGGCATCCTCGAGCGGCTCCGCGCCGACAATGTGGAGGCCATGGTGACCGGGCATGACGTGGTGATCGACGGGGCAGACAACTTCGCCACGCGCTACCTGCTTGCTGCCGCCACCCGGCAGCTCGGCATTCCCATGGTTTACGCGGCCATCGAACGATTCACCGGGCAGGCGAGCGTGTTCGATCCGCGGCGCGAGGATTCCCCGTGTTATCGCTGCCTGTTCCCGGAGCCGCCGGCAGCCGCCGATGCGCCGAACTGCAGTGAGGCAGGTGTGCTTGGTGTGTTGCCCGGAGTGCTTGGGCTGGTACAGGCAACCGAGGCGATGAAGCTGATTCTTGGTATCGGGCAGCCGCTGGTTGGGCGGCTGTTGACGTATGACGCGCTGGGTATGCGGTTCCGGGAGTTGACGCTGAGGCGTGATCCGCAGTGTCCCGGATGCGGGCAGGATGCCCGATTCGCTGGGTATGTCGATCTTGAGAGGATGTGCGCTGCGGCTGGGTAGGCGCTGTCTGAGCTTCGTGCGTCGTGGCGGCGGGCTTTCGCCGATGAATCGGCTCCCACAGAAAGCTCAGCTTGCTCGTGCGGGGCTCATTGTGGGAGCCGGCTATTCGGGGCACGTTGTGGGAGCCGGCTATGCCGGGCTCTTTGTGGGAGCCGGCTATGCCGGCGATGGGGTCCCGCCAACGTCCCCAGGAATCACCGAATACATCGCAGCGTCAACAGGGTTGCCCATCAATAACAGCCTGTTACGCAATATACCTTCGAACTTACCTCCGATGCGTTCAGCCGTTTTACGGCTGGCGACGTTGCCGTGCGCCGCGACGATCTCCAATCGCGACACGCCCGCCGTTTCGAAGGCAAATCGCGCCGCGAGGCGTCCAGAATGGCCAGCAATACCAGTACCTTGTGCAGACTCCCTCACCCAATACCCGAGGTTGGCAAACCGGTGTTCACGGTTCAGATGATTAACTCCCATCCCGCCCAGGATGGCGTCGGTGCGGGCGTCGACGATGACCATCTCGAAACCATCGCCGAGCAGCCATGTCTGCCGGCACAGGCCGATCCAGGTTTCGGCGGCTGCTTCGTCATAATGGGCAGTGCACCAGTCCTGCCAGCGTCCGACGGTGGCCACCGATTCGCGTACGGCTTCCGCGAGCCATGGCGCGTCCGTCATGCGGTGGGCGCGAAGGCTGATCACGCCGTCGGTGAGGTCGTGCGGATAGGGAAGGGTATCGAGGGTCATGTGGGCAGTATGCGCGCGCTCGTCGGCCCGTCGCACTTCTACGCGCCACGCTTTGCAGCGATAATGTCTCGTTTTCGCAGGGCGAATTCTTCATGACCGCACGCATCCTCGACGGCAAGCGCATCGCCCACGAACTGCTCGAGCACATCGGGCGGCGTGTCGCCAAGCGCGTCGCCGAAGGCCGGCGCAAGCCGGGCCTCGCGGTGGTGCTGGTGGGTGAGGATCCGGCGTCCGCGGTTTACGTGAAGAACAAGCGCAAGGCGTGCCAGCAGGTGGGTTTCGAGTCGTTCGGCTACGACCTGCCGGCAACCACGACGCAGGAAGAGCTGATCGCCCTGATCGACAACCTCAACGCCGACCCCGCCGTCCACGGCATCCTGGTCCAGTCGCCCTTGCCGCACCACATCGACGAAGACGCTCTCGTCGATCGCATCGATCCAGGCAAGGACGTCGACGGCTTCCAGGCCGTGAACGTGGGTCGCCTCGCGCTGCGTCGGTTTGGACTGCGTCCGTGCACGCCCAAGGGAGTCATGACCCTTCTGGGGCATACCGATAGCCCCGTGCGGGGTCGGCATGCGGTGATCGTCGGCGTGTCCAATCACGTCGGGCGACCGCTTGCGCTTGAATTACTAATTGCCGGTTGCACAGTGACTTGCTGCCACAAGTTCACGCAGAATCTCGAAGGATTCGTGGGGCAGGCGGACATCCTGGTCGTCGCCGCCGGTAAGCCCGGATTGGTCAAGGGCGAGTGGGTCAAGCCGGGCGCGGTGGTGATCGACGTCGGTATCAACCGGCTGGAGGACGGGCGTCTGGTGGGCGACGTGGAGTTTGCCCCGGCGGCAGAGCGGGCCTCGTGGATTACCCCGGTGCCGGGCGGCGTCGGCCCGATGACGGTCGCGACGTTGATGGAGAACACGCTGGAAGCTGCCGAGGCGATCGACGCCTGATTGGATGTTGGGTGTCATCACCCTGTCGTTTTGTTGCAACGCACGGTATAATGCCGCGATTTACTCGCGGGACTAATGCTTATGCGCATCCTTGCTGAGGCACTCACTTACGACGATGTGTTTCTGGTACCCGGCCACTCCACGGTCATGCCTCGCGACGTGGACACCTCGACGCGCTTCACGCGCGGTCTCCGCCTGAACATCCCCATCGTGTCCGCTGCCATGGACACCGTCACCGAAGCCCGCCTCGCCATCACCATGGCCCAGAACGGCGGCATCGGCATCATCCACAAGAACATGACCTCCGAACTGCAGGCCGCCGAAGTGCGCCTGGTAAAGAAGTTCGAAGCCGGGGTCATCCGCAGCCCGATCACGGTGCGCCCGGATACCTCGATCGGCGATGTCATGGCGCTGACCCGCGCACACAACATCTCCGGCGTGCCGGTGGTCGACGGCGAGAAGCTCGTCGGCATCGTCACCAGCCGCGACCTGCGCTTCGAGCGCAAGCATGACGACCCGGTCCGCAACATCATGACCCGGGAAGATCGCCTGATCACGGTGAAGGAAGGCGCTTCGCACGACGAAGTGCTTGAACTGCTGCACCGCAACCGTATCGAGAAGGTGCTCGTCGTCAACGACGGCTTCCAGCTCCGCGGCCTGATCACGGTCAAGGACATCCAGAAAGCCCGCGACAACCCCAACGCCGCCAAGGACTCCCACGAGCGCCTGGTGGTCGGTGCGGCCGTGGGCGTCGGTGGCGACACCGAGCGCCGCATCGAACTGCTGGTCGATGCCGGCGTCGACGTGATCGTGGTCGATACCGCCCACGGTCATTCGCAGGCGGTCATCGACCGCGCCGGCTGGGTGAAGAAGCGCTACCCGCAGGTCCAGGTCATCGCCGGCAACATCGTCACGGGCGAAGCCGCACGCGCGCTGCTCGACGCCGGTGTCGATGCCGTCAAGGTAGGCGTAGGCCCGGGCTCGATCTGCACCACGCGCATCGTGACCGGCATCGGCGTACCGCAGATCACCTCGATCGACATGGTCGCCACCGCGCTGAAGGGCGAGATCCCGTTGATCGCCGATGGCGGCATCCGTTACTCGGGCGACATCCCCAAGGCGCTCGCCGCCGGCGCGTCCTCGGTCATGCTCGGCTCCATGTTCGCCGGTACCGAAGAAGCCCCGGGCGAGGTCGAGCTGTTCCAGGGCCGTTCGTACAAGAGCTACCGCGGCATGGGCTCCATCGGTGCCATGCAGCTCGGCTCGAAGGATCGCTACTTCCAGGACGAAGCCGACGCCGACAAGCTCGTGCCGGAAGGCATCGAAGGTCGCGTGCCGTACCGTGGCCCGCTGCGCAACATCATCCACCAGATGATGGGCGGCCTGCGCGCCTCCATGGGTTACATGGGCGCGGCCAACATCGGCGAGATCCACGACAAGGCCCAGTTCGTGAAGGTAACCGGCGCCGGCGTGCTCGAAGCACACCCGCACGATATCCAGATCACGAAGGAAGCACCGAACTACCGCCGGGACTGACGCCTCCGGGCCGTCGTTCCAGGTGAACCAGGACGCCCGCCACAAGTGGGCGTTCTGCTTTTATGACTTTTCATACTGCAGGCCGTCCGATGACCGACATCCACAGCGACAAGATCCTCATCCTCGACTTCGGTTCGCAGTACACGCAGCTGATCGCCCGCCGCATCCGCGAGATCGGCGTCTATTGCGAAGTCTGGGCATGGGACCATGCGCCTGACGAGATTCGCGGCTTCAACCCGCGCGGCGTGATCCTCTCCGGTGGCCCGGAATCGGTCACCGAGGACGAATCCCCGCGGGCACCGCAGCTGGTCTTCGAGCTCGGCGTGCCTGTGCTCGGCATCTGCTACGGCATGCAGACCATGGCCGAGCAGCTCGGTGGCAAGGTCGAGGCTGGCCATCACCGTGAGTTCGGTCCGGCCACGATCACCTTCGCCAGCTGTGCGCTCTTCGACACCGTCGTCGAGGACGGCGAGTCGCTCGGCGTGTGGATGTCCCACGGCGACCGCGTCACCGCGATGCCGGAAGGCTTCACCGCTACGGCTTCCACCTCGAGCCTGCCGCTGGCCGCCATGGCCGACGACGAGCGCCGCTTCTACGGCGTGCAGTTCCACCCGGAAGTGACCCACACCAAGCGCGGCCTGGAGCTGCTCCGCCGTTTCGTCGTCGACATCGCCGGCTCGGCCACGCTGTGGGACGCCGCGCACATCATCGAGGACGCCGTGGCTCGCGTGCGCGAGCAGGTCGGTAGCGACCGCGTGCTGCTGGGCCTCAGCGGCGGCGTGGATTCTTCCGTCGTGGCCGCGCTGCTCGAGAAGGCCATTGGCGACCAGCTCACCTGCGTCTTCGTCGACACCGGCCTGCTGCGTTTCCAGGAAGGCGACCAGGTCATGGCCACCATGGCCGAGCACATGGGCGTGCACGTCATCCGCGTCGACGCGCGGCAGCGCTATTTCGACGAACTCGCCGGCGTGGAAGACCCGGAAGCCAAGCGCAAGGTCATCGGCCGCCTGTTCATCGAGATCTTCGACGAAGAATCCGCCAAGCTTGAAGGCGTGAAGTGGCTGGCCCAGGGCACGATCTACCCGGACGTCATCGAGTCCGCCGGCAGCAAGACGGGCAAGGCCCACGTCATCAAGAGCCACCACAATGTCGGCGGCCTGCCGGAGCACATGAAGCTCAAGCTGGTCGAGCCGCTGCGTGAGCTGTTCAAGGATGAGGTCCGCCGTATCGGCGTCGAACTCGGCCTGCCGCGCGATATGGTCTACCGCCACCCGTTCCCCGGCCCGGGCCTTGGTGTGCGCGTGCTGGGCGAAGTGAAGGAAGAGTACGTCGACCTGCTTCAGCGTGCGGATGCGATCTTCATCGAAGAGCTGCGCAAGCACGGTCTGTACGACCGCGTAAGCCAGGCATTCGCCGTGTTCCTGCCGGTGAAGTCGGTAGGCGTGGTAGGCGATGGCCGGGCCTACGAGTGGGTGATTGCCCTGCGTGCAGTCGAGACGATCGACTTCATGACGGCGCACTGGGCGCACCTGCCGTATGACTTTTTGGATACGTGTTCAACGCGCATTATCAATGAGTTGCGTGGTATTTCTCGTGTGGTTTATGACATTTCGGGGAAGCCGCCGGCTACGATTGAGTGGGAGTGAGGCCCTCTTTAGGTATGTTGGTTTAAATGTACGCTTCGTGGTACCTTAAGGTCTCTTAAGGCATCACGAAGCGTACATATGCCCACCCCGCATGCGGCTTCAGCTGCTGTGCGCCGAGCGCTTCGAAAGCTCGGCGCAGACATTCATGACGCGCGTCGTCGCCGCCAGCTGACTATGGCGGTGGTCGCAGATCGCGCGTTTACGACTCGAGCGACGCTCCAGCGCATCGAGGAGGGCGACCCTTCCGTAGGAATGGGTATCTACGCCGCTGTTCTGCATGCGCTCGGTCTGCTGGAGGGGCTCGCGGGCATTGCCGATGTCAGTGCTGACACTCAGGGGCAAATCCTGGGTGCCGAACAGCTACCGAAGCGAGTTCGGCTCGCTCGCCGAGGAAGTAGCGATGTCTGACGTCGAAGTTCATATTGAGCTTGAGGGAACTACCCGGCAGGTCGGACTTCTCCGTCATCACTCGTCTGGCCGGGGCGAAACAGCAACGTTCGAGTACACCAATGAGTGGCTTGGAAGCGTGGCGTGCTTTTCGATCGAGCCCGCTCTTAGGCCAACGAAGGGTCTGTTCTCGCCGCCGCCAGGAATGTCTCTTTTCGGCTCCCTTGGGGATTCGGCTCCCGACACTTGGGGGCGCCGCATCATGCAAAGGGCCGAGAGGCGCAATGCAGATCGCGAATGTCGTCGTGTCCGCACACTTGGCGAACTGGACTACCTGCTGGGCGTTTCCGACGAGACCCGTCTCGGGGCCATGCGATTCCGTCGGGTGGGCGAAAAGGTTTTCCAGGCGCCTGACAGGACTGTGCCGCCAGTGGTCGAATTGGGTCGGTTGTTGCAGGTGACCGAACGACTTTTGCGAGACGAAGAGACCTGCTCGATCGATCTCCTAGAAAGTGCCGCTGCGTTCTTTGGCCTTCAACTCCCCGCCGCGCGCAAAATCATTCGTGGAGTGGCAGATGTCACGAAGACGTGGCGAGACGTTGCTCGAGACGTAGGTAGCCGCGAACCGGAGATCCGGAGGATGGAAAGTGCCTTCGAACACGACGACCTTGAGAAAGCGCTCGGCCGCTAGTCCGGAAATATGTACCAGAGCCTATAAAGGGAAGATATGTACCAGGGCTTATAAATGGACGGTAAGTATCAAGCGCTGCCGTGTCGCGTCCCCAACCACCGCGCCAGATTCGCCACATAAAGCTCCGTCGATCGCTTGGCCTCCGGCGTCACCCGCAGCGACCCGCCCGGTGCCTCGCTGACGAAACTCGGCTTCCCATGGTCCGGATCCCAGTTGTAGTCGGCGAAGTGATGAAACGTCGATTGCGCCAGGGCGGGACCCATGCCGTTGGCCTGCGGCTCAAACGCCACGGCAATCGCGAACGGCGCACCGGTGACCTCACTCTTACCCGTCGCGATCACGCGAGCGCTGGCGTCCTCAGGCGGTGCCGTGACATCGCCTTCGTGCGGATGCGACGGCAGGAACCGTAAGGCGCTTCCGGGTGCATCGGGGTCGGCCAGGATCGGGTGCACGTCGCCAACCGCCACGATTTCCTGGAAGTTGCCATTGGCGCCGGAATGAAAGTTCGGCCAGAGAATCGCGGTCGTATACGGATCGTCGATGACGCGCCGCGCGGTGTCGGGATCCGGGTTGTGCGTGTGGAAGTGGTGCGCCTTGCCCACGCCCTGAAGGTTGCAGACGGAGCAGCCGAGGTCCATGTGATCGCGCGCGACCATCAGGCCGCCGCCACGCTGGCGGAACCGGTCGATCGCCGCACGCTCCTCATCGTTGAGGCCGTTACCGACGTCGACGGCGAATAGCCATAGCTGGTCGAAATCGCTGGTGTCGAGCCCGGCAAGGACGGGATCGGACGAACCGGCCGGCGCTCCCCGATCACGGGCCACGACCTCGTAAAGGTGCTCGCCGTCCGCGGCCCGCAAACGCCCGAGCAACTCGCGAAGCAGCGAAAAGCGCACGATGCTCCAGTCATCCGCGGTCGGTTCGATGGTGGTCTGCAGAAGAATGCGTTTCATAGATGAGCCTGGGCCAACGTGTTGCCGATCCACTGCACGATCGCCTGGGTGGGCATGGCGCCCGACGTGCGGGCGATCTCGCGGCCTTTGTGGATCATGATCATGGTCGGGATGCTGCGGATGGCGTAACGCCCGGAAATCTCCGGCGCCGCTTCGGTGTCGAGCTTGGCCATGCGCACGCGCGGTTCGAGAATCTTCGCGGCGGCTTCGAAATTCGGGCTCATGGTGCGGCAAGGACCACACCAGGCTGCCCAGAAGTCGATGACCACCGGCAGCTCGCTTTTCAGCGTATGTCGTTCGAAGTTTGCCGAGGTCATCTCGACGGCCTTGCCCGGAAAAAGCCTGTTATGGCACGTGCCGCATTTGGGGTCTTGTCCCAGCCTGTCCTTCGGCACGCGGTTGAGCGCGGCATCGACGGGACAGGCGATGATCACCGAGTCGGAATGGCTATTCGCCGTGGAGGGAGCAGGTTGTTCGGACACGCGAGTTTCCTCGTAAGACAGCATGTATACACCGACCATACGACTGTGGGCGCCGCGACGCCTCATCAGTCTCGCCGGTACCAGTCCTCCGACGCCGGCACGCGTTCGGCGAGGAAATCCACGAACGCCCGTATTCGCGTTGCCAGATGATCGTGGCCGACGAACACGGCATGCGTCACCTGACGCTCGCCGGCGTTGAATTCTTCAAGGATGGGTACCAATCGCCCGGCAGCGATGTCCCTGTCCACGTGATACGACGACAACCGGGCGATCCCCAGGCCGTCGACGGCCATGCGCCGCAGCGTCTCACCATTGTTGGCCTGGAAGTTACCGCTGACGGGCACGGATCGGCTCTTGCCGGTGGCGGGGTCCAGGAAAGGCCACGCATTGAACGAACGGCTCAGGTTGAAGACCAGGCAGTTGTGCTCCGCTAGCTCATCAGGACTGGCCGGCGTACCGTGCCGTTCCAGATAGGCCGGTGAGGCAAACACGACATGCCCCGCCTCACTGATCTTGCGCGCCTTCAGGCCGGAGTCGGGCAGGACGCCGACGCGGATCGCAACGTCGGCCCGGTCTTCCACCAGATCGACGATGCTGTCGTTGAGGGACAGGTCCAGATCCACCAGCGGGTAGGCGGCGAGGAATTCCGGGATGAGCGGGACGATCTTCCACACGCCGAACGAGACCGACGCATTCACCCGCAACTTTCCGGATGGCGGTGCAGCACCCCCATGGGCAACGAGACGCTCGGTCTCGTCAATGTCAGCCAGGACGCGCAAGGCACGCGCGTAATACGTTTCGCCTTCCGGCGTGAGCTGCAGGGTGCGCGTGGTGCGTACGATCAGGCGCGTGCCCAGCCGGCTTTCGAGTCGGGCCACCAGCTTGCTGATCGCCGAAGGCGACAGCCCGAAACTGCGGGCCGCGCCGGCGAAGCTGCCGGACTGCACGACCCGCATGAAGGCTTCCATCTCGCCCGCCCGGTTGTCCATGCATCACCTATTCGTGAACTGAGGGCACTAGTGTCGATAGCGCTGGCCGTCTTGCTGGCGTCACCGCAGGGTTTCATATTACTCGTCATCCGCCGCATTCGTGATGACACGGAACGAATCGTCATCCAAGGCGCCCCCTTCGAACTGGAGAGACCCCATGAGCATCCGCAAGCACCTGACCGCCGGCCCGCTGGGCTTCGGCACCGCGCCGCTGGGCAATATGTTCCGCGACATCCCGGAAGACGAAGCCGCCGCGACGCTCGAGGCAGCCTGGGAGCAGGGCACGCGTTTCTTCGACACCGCACCGTTCTATGGCGCCGGTCTGGCCGAGATCCGCCTGGGCCAGATGCTGGCGAAGCACCCGCGCGACGAATACACCGTGAGCACCAAGGTCGGTCGCATCGTTCTCGACGAGCTGGAATCCGGTCCCCGGGATCTGGGCGAGAAGGGCGGCGTGTTCGAATTCGGTCGCCCGAACAAGGTCGTCGACGACTACACCGAGAAAGGTACCTACACGTCCATCGAGGACAGCCTCAAGCGCATGAACGTCGGGCACATCGATTTTGTCTGGGTGCACGACATCGCGCAGGACTTTTACGGTGACGAGTGGCTGGCCAAGTTCGAGACCGCACGCACGGGTGCCTTCCGCGCGCTGGACCGCATGCGCGACGAAGGTGTCATCAAAGGGTGGGGGCTGGGCGTAAACAAAACCGAGCCGGTGGAAGTGTTGCTGGGCCTCACCGGTGCCCGCCCGGATGCCACGCTGCTCGCCGGCCGCTACACCTTGCTCGACCACGCGCATGCGTTGCAGCGGCTGATGCCGGCAGCCGCCGAAAGGGGCTTCGACATCGTCGTCGGTGGTCCGTACAGCTCGGGCATCCTTGCCGGCGGTGCCAACTTCGAATACCAGGCGGCGTCGCCGGAAATCATCGCGCGGGTCGACAGGATCAAGGCGCTCGCGGCCCGGCACAACGTTCCGGTGAAGGCGGCTGCCGTGCAGTTCGCGCTGGCCCATCCCGCCGTAGGGGCGGTGATCCCCGGTGCGAGCAAGCCCTCGCGCATCGCCGAGGACCACGCCGCACTCAAGGCCGTCATTCCTGTCGATTTCTGGCGCGAAATGCGCGAGCAGGGTCTCGTGTCGCCGGCCGCACCGCTGCCCGCCGGCGCCTGAGCATCCTTTCTTTCAAGCAACCGACACCCCATGACGCGTATCAATCGCCAAACCTTTCCGGAGACCACCCATGGCGCAGCCTGCGCTGTTCAAACCGATCCGTGTACGTAACCTCGACCTGACCAACAGGATCGTGATCGCGCCCATGTGCCAGTACTCGGCCGTGGACGGCCAGATGAACGACTGGCACCTGATGCACCTGGGCACGCTGGCCAATTCCGGCGCGGCTCTGGTGACGATCGAAGCCACGGCCGTGCTGCCCGAGGCCCGCATTACCTGGGCCGACGTTGGCCTCTACGACGACGCAACGGAAGCCGCCATGAAGCGGACGCTGGACGGCGTGCGCAAATGGTCGAACGTGCCGATCGCCATCCAGCTGAACCATGCGGGCCGTAAGGCCTCGACGGACACGCCGTGGGTCGGTGGCGCACAGCTGGCACCGGACGACGCACACGGCTGGCAGACCGAGGCGCCTTCGGCGGTTGCCTTCCTCGATGACTATGTCGCACCGACGGCGCTCGATCGCGATGGGCTCGCTCGCGTACGTGACGCCTTCGCGGCCGCCGCGGTGCGTGCGGCCCGGCTGGACATCGACGTCGTCCAGATCCATGGCGCGCATGGTTACCTGCTGCACCAGTTCCTGTCGCCGATCTCCAACCAGCGCACCGACGAGTACGGCGGCTCGCTGGAGAACCGGATGCGCTTCCCGCTCGAGGTGTTCGATGCGGTTCGCGCCGCGTTCCCACTGGATCGCGCGGTCACCATGCGTGTATCGGCGACCGACTGGGTGGAAGGCGGCTGGGACCTGGAGCAGACCATCGTGTTCGCCAGGGCGCTCGAGGACCATGGCTGCGATGCCATCCACGTCTCCACGGGCGGCCTCGATGCCGCGCAGAAGATTCCGGTCGGTCCGAGCTATCAGGTCCCGTTCGCCCGCGCGGTGAAGCAGGCGGTGACCATGCCCGTGGTCGCGGTGGGCCTGATCACCGAGGCCGAGCAGGCCGAGGCTATCGTCGGCACGGGCGATGCCGACATGATCGCCCTTGCGCGCACGGTGCTGTACGACCCCCGCTGGCCGTGGCACGCCGCCGCCCAGCTCGGTGGCCAGATCCACCACCCGCCGAAGCAATACCTGCGGTCGCAGCCCTCGCTTCACCGGCACCTGTTCACCGTGCCGGAACGCATGGCCGCAGAGGCAGGCTGGACCGGGGATAGCGAGGGTCATCTTTCGTAAGAGCGGATTCCTCCCGCCTGCGACAAGATGCGCCAAGCGCGCCAGTGTACCGATCGGTACACTGGCGACTCCCTAGCGCAGGAGTGCCTTCCCATGGCCGCACCCGTTCCTCCGTTCACGCATGACACCGCCGTGCAGAAAGTCCGTCTGGCCGAGGACGGCTGGAACAGCCGCAATCCGGAAAAAGTGTCGCTGGCTTACACCATCGACACCAAATGGCGGAACCGCGCCGAGTTCGCGAACGGCCGCGAGGAAGTCGTCGCCTTTCTTACCCGCAAGTGGAAGAGAGAGCAGGAATACCGCCTGATCAAGGAACTGTGGGCCTTCACCGGCGACCGCATTGCGGTTCGCTTCGCCTATGAGTGGCACGACGACAGCGGCAACTGGTTCCGCTCTTACGGTAATGAGAACTGGGAGTTCGATGCCGCTGGCGAGATGCATCACCGCTACGCCTGCATCAACGACCTGCCCATCGCCGAGAGCGAGCGCAAGTTCCACTGGCCGCTCGGTCGCCGTCCGGACGATCATCCGGGGCTCTCCGACCTGGGGCTCTGATGGCCCGCGACATCTTCGAACGCGCCGATGTCATTCCGCTGGTCGCGGAGGCTTTCCGGGAACTCGGATACGACGGCGCGAGCATGAGCCGGATCACCGCGCGCACGGGACTGGGCAAGGGCAGCCTCTACCATTTCTTTCCCGGCGGTAAGGAGGAGATGGCGGCGGTCGTGCTGGCCGACGTCGACGACTGGTTCGAACGGAATATCTTCGCGCCGTTGCGCGACGGTGAGCCGGCCGCGGCCATCTCGTCCATGTGGCGCGACGTCGATGCGTATTTCCAGTCGGGTGGCCGCGTGTGCCTGGTCGGTGCGTTCGCACTCGACGAGACGCGCGACCGTTTTGCCACGGCGATCGCCGGCTATTTCGTGCGGTGGATCGAAGCCCTGACATCGGCTCTCGTGCGACTGGGTCGAAGCGCCGTCGGCGCGCGCGAGCAGGCGGAAGACATCGTGCTCGGTATCCAGGGCGCGCTCATGCTGTCACGCGCAACGGACGACCCCGCCATGTTTCGGGCTGCCCTGTCGCGGATGGCGCGCCGCGCCGGAACAACGCATGATGCGGCCCTGTAGCGAGAACAGGCGTCGATGCAATGAGCAAGGAACCCAAGCGTTGTACCTGGGCGGGCAGTGACCCGCTGTACACCGAGTACCACGACACGGAATGGGGCGTGCCCCTGCACGACTCACGCATGTTGTGGGAGCAACTGATGCTCGAGGGTTTCCAGGCCGGGCTCTCGTGGATCACCGTGCTGCGCAAGCGCGAAACCTTCCGCAAGGCGTTCAAGGGCTTCGAGCCGGCGAAGGTGGCACGTTTCGTCGAGAAGGACATCCTTCGCCTTCTCGATGACCCGGGCATCATCCGCTCGCGAGCGAAGATCGAGGCGACGATCAACGGCGCGCGTGTCTACGAGGACATGAAAGCGCGCGGCGAGACTTTCGACGCCTATTGCTGGTCGTTCACCGACGGTAAGGTGCTACGTGGTGACGGCCGTACGCTCCATGCGCAGACGCCGTTGTCGGCCACGATCTCGAAGGACCTGAAAAAACGTGGCTTCAAGTTCGTCGGCCCGACGATTACCTACGCCTGGATGCAGGCGGTGGGCATCGTCGACGATCACGCCATCGGCTGCTTCCGGCGCTGAGTCAGTAGGAGCCTGGCGGGGCTTTCTCGCCCAGCCAGCCTTCGTCGGGGCGTTTGTGCGCTTTCAGTCCCTGGGCGAAGGTGATCATCCGCAGTGCCCATTGCCGGGTCACCGCCAGCGCCAGTCCGAGGGGTGCCTTCAAGGCATCGCGCAAGGGTGAGACCCCCGGATACGTCGGCGTCATATGCAGGTACTTCCTGCATACGCGATTGAACTGATGCACGCGCGCCAGGTGCACGGTGCGCTTCGTGTAGAAGGTGACGCCGATGGACACAGAGACGCCGTCCCCGGGCGTTGCCCAGTCCGTACTCGTACGCGTCATGTGCGGCGCCGTCGTCGGGAAATACACCCCGTCGCCAGGCCCGCTGTCGAACTCGTGGCTCGAGGCACGCGAGGTCTCCTTCAACCGCACATCGCGCAGCGTATGGCTGACGATGAAGTCTTCGACGTGACCTGCCGTCACGGCATCCCGGTCTGACGGATCCCACACGCTGAGCACCTTCCTGCCGTGCAACTGGAGCCAGAAGTTGTTTTCACGGTCGATGTGGAAGGGCGTGACCGAAGGCGGCGCCGAGATGAAGATGAAACCGGTGACGTTGAAAATGCCCGGCTGTTCGCGCTCGATGGTCGCGCGCACGCCGTCGATGATGGATTCGAGCAGGGCTCGGTAACGCGGTATTGCCTCGACGTTATAGAGCGCTATCCAGGACCCGGTCTCCTCGATGCGATCGAACACGTCGTCGATGTCGCGGCCGTCGGGGTGTCGCGGATCGTGGCGGAACGCCGAGGCCTGGGTCATGCCGGGCTTGACGAAGCGACACTTCTCCAGCGGCATCAGCTCCTTTGCCAGACGCGCCAGTTCCGGAAGCTGGAAGAGGGAATGGCGGTGGAAATCGTGGTGCAGCCGGTTGATCCGGTGTGTCGAGAATCCCTGTGGATCGACAGGCTGCACGCGGTACGGTGGCGTGGCCGAATCGTTCTTCATGATGATCGCTCCCCTGAGGACAGAGCCGCCTGCCAGGCATGGAAAGCGTCGTACTAACTTGCGTTAAGCACCACCTGTCTCACGGTCTAACCGCAAGGTATTGCGTAAGACTACTGAGCGAAATTCCATCGGCACGGAAACGGAAAAGGGCCCTTCCGGGCCCTTCGTGGCTTCCGGAAAGGCTTACGCCGCCCGGGCGAGCCTGGTGGCCGTGACCGGCTTATTACGAAAGGCCACTCCCATTCGGTTGAAGGCGCTCATCAGCGCGATCGCCACGGAAAGGTCCGCGAGCTCCTTGTCGTTGAACTCGGCGACGGCGGCGTCGTAGTCGGCGTCCGGCACGCCCGTGTCGGCGACCAGCGCGACGGACTCGGCCCAGGCCAGCGCGGCCTGTTCACGCTTGTTGAAAACCTCGCCCGACTCGCGCCAGGCGGAGGTCAGCACGAGCTTCTCGAAGGGCACGCCGTGCTTGTGCATGTCCTGGGTATGCATGTCGATGCAGTAGGCACACCCGTTGATCTGCGACACGCGCAGGAAGACGAGGTCGACGAGGTGCTTGTCCAGGCCGCTCTGCGCGAGGTATCCATACACGGCGATAAAGCCCTTCATGGCGTCGGGAGCGGTCTTCATGTAGTCGATGCGGTTGCTCATGGCGTGTACTCCGGCAGAGGATGGTCTGGGTCTTGGGAATGGCACTAGCTTGCGACCGGAACAGGCCAGCCGAAAGAGCCAAGAACGCACGCTCTGGATGTACCATCGGCCCATGGACGGTTCCTTCGGCATTTCCCTGGACCGGGCGGGACGGCTGTCCCTGTCCGAGCAGATTGCGGACGGCATTCGCGCCGCGATCCGCGAGGGGCGGCTTGCCCCCGATGCCCGCCTGCCTTCCTGGAACGACCTCGCCATCCAGCTCGGCGTCGCCCGGGGCACGGTACGCAGTGCGTACGAGCGGCTGGCCGACGGGCAGTTCATCGTGGCCGCGGGCGCTGCCGGTACACGGGTAGCGCGTCGTCCACCCGCCACACGACCGGAACCGGAATCCGTGCGAGGCCGTGAGGCCCTGGGCGCGTTTCCCTCGGGACCGATACACCCGGCGCCGTTCCAGGTCGGCGTGCCAGCGGCCGACCTCTTCCCGACGGCGCTCTGGTCGCGGATGCTGGCCCAGGCGGCGCGCGAGACCGCGAACGCGCCGGTCGGTTATCCCGACCCTCGTGGCGAAGCGAAACTGCGCGCGGAGATCGCTGGTTACCTCGCGGTTGCGCGCGGCTTCGCGTGCCACCCGTCGCAGGTATTCATCACCAACGGTTACGCCGGCGCCTTCAACGTCGCCATGCGCGCGCTCAAACTGCACGGCGCACAGGCATGGATGGAAGACCCCGGCTACCCGTTCGCACGTACGGCGCTCGCCTGGGCGGGGCTGATCGCCGTGCCCGTGCCTGTGGATGCGGAGGGAATGGACGTAGCAGCGGGCGTGGCCTGCGGCGCGGACGCGCGTCTCGCCGTCGTCACGGCCGGACAGCAAGCGCCCCTGGGCGTCACGCTCTCGCTCGACCGGCGCCATGCCTTGCTCGACTGGGCCGGCGCAGGCGATCGCTGGATTGTCGAGGACGACTACCTGGGCGAGCTCCAGCTGGCGCGACGCGCGGCACCGGCACTGGCGTCGATGAATGGCCGCCGCGTGATCCACATCGGCACGTTCAGCAAGACGATGTCGCCGGGCTTGCGGGTCGGCTACATGGTCGTGCCGCACGATCTCATCGGCCCGGTGAGCGAAGTGGTCGGCACGCTGGATCCGGCGCCGCCGCCATCCGTGCAGGTGGCCATCGAGGCATTCATGCGCGATGGCCACTACCTGCGTCATCTGCGCCGGATGAAACGCGCTTATGCCGAGCGGCGCGACGCCCTGGAAGCCGCGCTGTCCGCGCTCGGAGTGCCCCATGAGGCGGGCGCGCTGACTGTCCTGCTGGCCCTGCCTGCCGCAGTGGACGACGTGGCGGTGGCGCGGGCGGCCTTCACCGAAGGACTTTCGCCCGTGCCGTTATCGCCCTGGTACCGCGGGCAGGTAAGCCCACGCAGCGGGCTGCTCCTTGGGGTCACCAATGTCCCGGTCGAACACGCCGCAGCGTTCGCCGAACGGCTCTGGCGCATCGTGCAGCGCCATGGCGCGTGAGATAATCGCGCTTTAGACGGAAAACTCCGCTTGTCCATCACGCCCGACATCCTCGCGATTCCCACCGATCCCTTCAGCGACGCCGACCGTGCATGGATGGCCCGCGCGCTCGCGCTGGCCGCGCATGCGCGCGATGCCGAAGGCGAGGTGCCGGTGGGCGCGGTGCTGGTCATGGATGGCGTGGCGGTCGGCGAAGGCTGGAACCGCAACATCACGCTCAACGACCCCACGGCACACGCCGAGATCCAGGCGCTGCGGGCGGCGGGGCAGGCGGTGTCCAATTATCGTTTTCCGGGGTCGACGCTGTACGTGACGCTCGAGCCGTGCGCCATGTGTGCGATGGCGATGGTCCATGCGCGTGTGGGCCGGGTGGTGTATGGCGCGACGGACCCCAAAACCGGAGCCGCAGGCAGTGTCTTCGATACCCTGGTATCCGATCGGCACAACCACCGCGTCGACGTACAGGGTGGCCTCGAAGCGGAGACCGCAAGCACGATGCTCCGCGAGTTCTTCCGCGCGCGGCGCTAGGCGTACGGTGCCAGGGCGTCCCCGCAGGACTGCTCGATCTTCAGTGTCAGCAGGGCGTCGGCTCGCGTCACGCCGAGGTTGACCGAGGCGATCGGCAGTCCCCTTCGCGATGCTTCGAGAACGAAGCGGTAGCCCGAATAGACCATCAGCGATGAACCCACCACGAGCATCGCGTCGGCCCGCCCCAGGTGTGCCCAGGCCGTGTCCACGCGGGCACGCGGCACGTTCTCGCCGAAGTAGACGACGTCGGGCTTGAGGATGCCGCCGCACACCGTGCAGGCGGGAATGTCGAAGCGGGAAAAGTCCACGCCGTCGAGGTCGGCGTCACCGTCGGGGGCGATCGAGGCGTGCAGGTCGAGCCAGTCGGGATTGGCGGCCTCGAGCCGGTTCTGCATGGTGTCGCGCCGCGTGATGTCGCCACACTGCATGCAGCGCACGCGGTCGAGCCGGCCGTGCAGATCGACGACGTTGAGGCTGCCGGCCGCTTCGTGCAGCCCGTCGACGTTCTGGGTGAGCAGCAGCTCGATCCGCCCGGCGTGCTCCAGGGCGGCCAACGCGCGGTGGGCCACATTGGGTTGGACGCTGCCGAAGTGCCGCCAGCCGATCATGCCGCGTGCCCAGTAGCGGGCGCGAGCCGGTGGACCGCTCATGAACATCTGCAGGGTCATCGGCGGGCTGCGTTTCCACGCGCCCTGGACGTCGCGGTAGTCGGGGATGCCGGAGTCCGTGCTGATGCCTGCACCGGTGATCACGAACAGCCGCGGGTGCGCCTGGATGAACGTGCGAAGCGGGTCGTCGGCGTCGAGGGCGGGCAGGGTATTCACGGTCGGGAAACTATAGCCGATCGCTGCCGCGGTATTGGCGAAGCAGGACAAGCACCGCTGCGGCATCCTCACCGAAAGCACGCACCGCATGGTCCGTGGCATCACCCCGGCCGCTTGCAAGGTCGCGCTCGAGGAGGAGCCCGACATGGGCGAGTCCGCTGGCTTCGGCCATGCCGAGGACACCGGATACGCGATGCAGCCAGGCCTGGAGATGATCGCTTCCCGGTGTCGCGAGGAGACCATCGAGGTCGGCGAGGTCACGACTGAGCGCGTGATCGAGCGCAATGATCACTTCGGACAGGGCCGCCGCACCGCCGAGCGTGGAGCGCAACGCGTCGATGTCCACGCGCGGCAGGCGTCGTGGCATGGAAAAGGTCAGTTCGACGATGACGCGCGTGCCGATGTCGGGCCCCGATTCGACGTGGATTCCGCCGCCGATGCGCTCGATGGTCGCCGCAGGCATGAGGAATTTCGGATCGCTGGCCGTGGTCGGCGCACCGTCATCGGCGACGGTAAGGTGCACGGTCTGGCTGGTTCGCGTTTCGCCGACGAGGTCGACCTGCAACGCCACGTAGCCACCTGCGGCGACGTCGATCGCACGCTCGATCAGCAAGCCGAGAACCCATCCCAGTTCATCCATCGCACCGCTCAAATCCGCGGCCACAGCGGGATCCACGTCCAGTTCCAGCGCGGTTTGCCGGGCTCGTGCCCGTGGTGCGTACCGACGGCCGAGGCGAGCGAGCAACGTCGGCAGGTCATCGGTCAGGTCGCCCGACCCGAACCGGCGGGCAAGCTCACCCAGCACGCGCGAGGCGTGCCTGAAAGCCTGTCGCCAGATTGGCTTGCGCGGCGACGATGTGCTCAACTTCGCGCCCCGCCGGGCGTGCCGTGCATGGACGTACCGCGGTATGGACTGACTATCGGGAAAGGATCACTCATGGTGCACCGCGTTATCCTGGCCGACGATCACCCCGTCGTACTCAAAGGTCTCAGCCTGGCGCTGGCCAAGGGCGGCCTCGCGACCATCGTGGGCGAAGCCCAGTCGCCGGACGAGTTGCTCGCGCTGCTCGACGATATCCCCTGCGATGCGCTGATCACCGACTTCAGCATGCCTGCGCCCGGCCGCGATGGCCTCGCGCTTCTCGCCGAGGTGCGTACGCGGCTGCCGGACCTGCCGGTAATGGTCATTACCACGCTTGGCAATACAGCGCTTTACCGGGAGATCCTCGCCACGGGCGTGCGCGGATTGATCGGCAAGTCGGGCGATGCGCGGGAAATTCCTGAAGCACTCGTGGCGATCGTGTCGAACCATGTCTACCTCGGATCATCGGTACGGGCCCTGCTCAGCGCGCCGTCCGTCGCGCCGATGGGGAAGTCGGGAACACTGGCGGACCTGTCGCCGCGCGAAGTGACCATCCTTCGGCTGTTCGCCAGCGGCAAAAGCGTGACGGACATTGCCCGGGAAACGGGGCGCGGCCTCTCCACCATCAGCCAGCAGAAAACCAATGCCATGCGCAAGCTCGGGCTGGAGACGGATGCGGAAATCTTCGAGTACATCGACCGGTTGCGGCTGTAGACCGTGCGGGCGAGGGACCGCCCCCACGATAGCGGCTCGGTAAAGCGTGCGACATGGAATAATTCTGAAAAATATGCACGCCGGTTTGACAACCGTGGCGGGTAGCGGGGCCTACAATGACGGGTCGAGGTGCCGCGCGTGCACCGCCCAAGGAGATAGCATCGGTGAGTGCCAAGATCAGCCCGCTCGCGGGCAAGCCCGCGACTGACATCAAGCCTGTCGATATCGCTGCGCTCCTTGCCGCCTACCGTGACCTGCGCCCCGACCCCTCGGTGCCTGAGCAGCGCGTCGTATTCGGCACCTCGGGGCATCGCGGCTCCTCGTTCGATCGCTCGTTCAACGAGTGGCACGTGTGGGCCGTGGTCCAGGCTATCTGCGAATACCGTGCCCAGGCCGGTATCGATGGGCCTCTCTTTGTCGGCATCGACACCCACGCGCTGTCGGAACCGGCTTTCGAGAGCACGCTGGAAGTGCTCGCTGCCAATGGCGTCGAAACGCATGTTTCGACCCGTGGCGAGTTCACGCCGACGCCCGCTGTTTCGCATGCGATCCTCGCCTTCAACCATGGCCGCGATCGCGGCAAGGCTGACGGCATCGTCATCACCCCGTCGCACAATCCGCCGGAAAGCGGCGGCATCAAGTACAACCCACCGCACGGCGGTCCGGCGGATACCGACGCGACCTCGTGGATTGCCGCCCGCGCGAACGCGTTGATCGAAGGCGGACTGCGTGACGTCAAGCGCCTGACGTTCGTGCAGGCAAAAAACGCCTCGACGACACGCGATTACGACTTTCGCCAGCGCTACGTGGAAGATCTTGGCGATGTGCTCGATCTCGACCTCATTCGCGATAGCGGCGTGCGCATGGGCGTGGATCCGCTTGGTGGCGCCGGCGTGCATTACTGGGCCGCGATTGCCGATCGCTACAAGCTGAACCTCACGGTGGTGAGCGAGGTGGTCGACCCGACGTTCTCTTTCATGTCGCTGGACTGGGACGGTCGCATCCGCATGGATCCGTCCTCGTCGTACGCCATGCAACGGCTGATCGGCCTCAAGGACAAGTTCGACGTCGCCTTTGCCTGCGATACCGATCACGACCGCCACGGTGTCGTTGCACCGAGCGCCGGGCTCATGCCGGCGAACAACTACCTCGCCACAGCAGCCTGGTACCTGTTCCAGAACCGTTCTGGCTGGCGCGACGATGCCGCGGTCGGCAAGACCGCCGTCAGCACCGGCTTGCTCGACCGCATCGCGAAGCATCTCGGCCGTCCGCTGCTGGAAGTGCCCGTCGGTTTCAAGTATTTCGTCCCGGGGCTGTTCGACGGCAGCCTCGGTTTTGGCTGTGAGGAGAGTGCGGGTGCGTCTTTCCTGACCCGGAACGCCGCCCCCTGGTCGACCGACAAGGATGGCATCGCCGCCGCCCTGCTGGCGGGTGAGATCACCGCGAAGCTGGGCCGCGACCCGGGCCAGGTCTACCGCGAGATCACCGACAAGCTGGGCGACCCGGCCAACGCGCGCATCGACGCGCCCGCGACGCACGAGCAGAAGGGCCGGTTGTCCAAGCTTGCCCCGGCGCAGGTGACCTCGAAGACCCTGGCGGGCGATCCCATCGTCGCGGTGGTGAACCAGGCTAACGGGCAGGCCATCGGCGGCATCAAGGTGATGTCCGACCAGGCCTGGTTCGCAGCGCGCCCTTCGGGCACCGAGGATATCTACAAGGTCTACGGCGAGAGCTTCCGCGGCAAGGACCACCTGGCAAAGGTGCTCGAGGAAGCCCAGGCCATGGTCGACGCCGCGCTGAAGTAACGGTTTTTTTGTGGGAGCCGATTCATCGGCTCCCACAACAGACCTAAAGAAAGCCGCTGCCCCGCCGTAACGGGTGTTCCCCATCCCGATCCGGCGACCTTCGTGAACCTCCTCCGCTCCACCCAGGCGCGCTATACCGCCTTCGTCCTGGCGTACTTTCTTGCGCTTGTCGTGCTCACTTTCGTGGTGATCAGCTTATACGTCACGCCCGACCTTCGCCGTAGCGAGGCCGAACTCGTCGGTCGCAACGTCGACGAGATCGGACTGGTCATCACTAACAAGCTGCACCAGGTCGAAGCACAGCAGCGCAGCATCACGCAAACCGTCGCACTGATGGACAGCGCCTCGATCGACCGGTTGCAGCCGGGGCTGGTCGACCAGTACGGCGATCAGGACGTCTTTGGTGGCGGCATCTGGCCGCTGCCCTTCAAGCGCGAGCCGACGAAGGAACGCGACAGCACCTTCTTCGCGCGCGATGCCGCGACCGGCAAGCTCGTCGTCAATACGCACTGGAACCAGCCGGACGCACTGAAGTATTGGGAGCAGAGCTGGTACAAGAATGGCCTCAGCGCTCCGCGCGGTCATTGCCTCTGGGCGGATGCCTATAAGGACGACGCCAGCGCGCAACCGCGTACGAATTGCGCCATGACGATCTACAAGGGCGACGAGGTATTCGGCGTGTCCACCGTGGATGTCACCCTTGGCTTCTTCAATCACCTTGTGGCCGACATGGAGGCGAAGGTCCACGGCCAGATCCTGATCGTCGAGCCGAACGGCACGATTGTCAGCAATAGCACCTACATCAAGGACGAGATCGTCCTGAAGAAGCTCGCCGACCTGGCGGCGACGTCGCCGATGATCGCGCAGGTCAAGGACGCCATGGCCGACCTGGGCAAGGCGAAGCAGGTGGAACGCGATTACGTGGACGGCGAATCGAAGACACTGTTCCTGCGCCCGATTGTCGGCACCCCATGGGTGCTTGCGACCAGCCTGCCGACGCGCCTGCTCACCGAGGACAGCAGCCGCATCATGGGCAAGCTGGCTGCGGTGCAGTTGCCCCTGGCACTGCTGTTGCTCGCAGCGCTGGTGTTCGGTATCCGCCTGCTGATGAAACAGCTGGCCACGCTCAAGGAAAACATCGAGGAGCTCAACTCCGGCGAAGCCGATCTCGCACGTCGCCTGCCGCCGGGCAGCGGCAGTGAATACAACGCAGTGGTCGACAGCTTCAACCGGTTCATCGCGCGCCTGCAGGACATGATGCGTCGCGTTCAGGCCAGCTCGACCGCGATCTCGTCCGCGGCGACCCAGATCGCCAGCGGCAACATGGACCTCTCGCAGCGCACCGAGGAACAAGCCAGTTCGCTCGAAGAAACCGCGGCCTCGATGGAGGAATTGACCGCTACCGTGCGTCAGAATGCGGACAACGCAAAGCAGGCGAACACGCTTGCGCGCGACGCGGCCGCCGCGGCACATCGCGGCAGCGACGTTGTTGCGCAGGTGGTCACGACGATGGGCGCGATCAGTGAATCCTCGGCGAAGATCGCCGATATCGTCGGTGTCATCGATGGCATCGCTTTCCAGACGAACCTGCTCGCACTGAACGCCGCGGTGGAAGCCGCGCGCGCCGGTGAGCAGGGTCGTGGCTTCGCCGTCGTCGCTGGCGAGGTGCGCAGTCTGGCGCAGAGTTCGGCGTCGGCAGCCCGCGATATCAAGGCGCTGATCAGCGGTTCGGCGGAAGACGTGGCGCTGGGTGCGGAGCTGGTCAAGCGTACCGGCACGAGCATGAGTGAGCTGACGCGTAACGTGGCAGGCGTCGCTGCGTTCATGGAAGAAATCATGGCGGCCAGTCAGGAACAGAGCCAGGGCATCGACGAGGTGAGCCGCACCGTCACGCAGCTCGACGACATGACCCAGCAGAACGCTGCCCTGGTCGAAGAAGCTGCCGCGGCAGCCAAAGCGATGGAAGAGCAGACGCATAGGCTGGAAGAGGTAGTCGGCGGTTTTCGCCTCTAAACGGTGAGGGGCGGCTGCTAATATCGCAGCCGTCCCCCCAGGTTCCCCCTCATGAACGCTCATGACACGGCGCCGATCCGCGTAATGGTCGGCTCGCGAAATCCCGTCAAGATCGGCGCCGTGCGCAACGCACTGGCGCCGTTGTTCCCCGGCCGACTGGTCGAGTGCGAGGGCATGCATGCACCCTCCGGTGTGCCCGACCAACCGATGACGGCAGCAGAGACGCGCGAAGGCGCGGTAAACCGGATGAACTTCTGCCGGCAGCACGGCGATGCTGATTTCTATGTCGCGCTGGAAGGCGGCGTGGACGTCACGGAAGACGGACCCGGTACGTTCGGCTATGTCGCCATTGCCAGTCAGGGCTACGTGTCCGTGGGATGCAGCGCGTGGCTGCCCTTACCCCCGGCCGTGTACGAGTCATTGCTGGACGGCGAGGAACTCGGCCATGTGATGGACCGGCTGTTCGGTACCGTCAATATCAAGCAACAGGGCGGGGCGATCGGTCTGGTCACGAACGGTCATGCGACGCGTGAGAGCGCGTATACGCAGGCGTTGGTGCTGGCGATGGCGCCGTTTCTGCATCCGGAGCTTTATGGGCTGGGGGACTCGGTGGATTGAAGCCAGAGCATCGCCGCGGTGGATTGAAGCCAGAGCATCGCCGCTGAAGCGGCTCCCACAAGAAGCGGCTTCCACAGGAGGCGCATCGCCGCTGAAGCGGCTCCCACAGGAGGCGGGGCTCTGTGTGGGAGCCGATTCATCGGCGATGCTTTTACACTTTCCCGCGACGCGCTAAGCGCTTAACGCATACCACCCGAAGCCAAAATCAGCTCGCCGGTCACCCAGCCTGCATCATCCGACGCGAGGAAGGTCACGATCGGCGCGATATCGCCGACCTGGCCGATGCGGCCGAGCGGGGTCTGGCCGGCGAGGGCGGTCTCGAAGTCCGAACCGATGAAGCCCGCCGTCTCGGTGCCCTCGGTCTGGACCATGCCCGGGTTCACAGCGTTGACGCGGATGCCGCGCGGCCCCAGCTCGCGGGCGAGCACACCCGTGATAGCGTCGACGGCACCCTTGGTGCCCGTGTACACGGCGCTCTCGGCCGGCGTGATGCGGGTGACCGCCGAACCGATGTTGATGATGCTGCCACCCTTGCCCAGGTGCTTCGACGCCGCCTGCGTGACCTGAATCAGGCCCAGCACGTTGATATTGAAGGTACGGTGGAACAGCTCTTCGGTGGTCGTGTCGATCGAGGCGAACTCATACACGCCCGAATTGTTCACGAGGATGTCCAGACGGCCAAAGTGCTCGATGGCCGCATTGACGAGGCCTTCGGCATCCTTCTGCTTCGATACGTCGCCGCCGACGGCGACAGCCTTGCCACCGGCCGCCTTAATCTCGGCGACGACCTTGTCCGCACCGGCCTTGCTCGAGGCGTAGTTCACCACGACAGCGGCGCCCTCGGCAGCCAGCGACTTGGCGATCGCGGCGCCGATGCCCTTGGAAGCGCCCGTGACAACCGCGACTTTATCTTTCAGCTTGCTCATGATTCGGTGTTCCTGATGGTGGATGGGATGTGCTCCGCCAAAGCATGGGGACGCACCGGCACCATCTGTCATACGCGGCCGGTCATAACACTTATGCGGCCGGCGCAAGATTGATTTGGATCGAGGCACTTGAAAGGGCGCTGCGGCACCGCATCATTCACACGTCCCGTGACGGCGAGCGCGCCGCCCCCATCCAGCCTCCCCCCGGAAATCCTTCGCCATGTCCGCTTCGATCCAGCTCGAACCCGTCGCTTCCTTCGATTACGTGATTTTCGGCGCCACCGGCGACCTGACCATGCGCAAGCTCCTGCCTGCGTTGTACCGCCGCTTCGCCGAAGGGCAGATCACTGCGGACTCGCGGATCATCGGTACGGCACGTTCGCCGCTGGACGATGAGTCCTTCCGCGAACGCGCCCGCAAGGCCCTGAACGAGCATATCCGTGCCGACGAGCTGATCGACGCGACGGTAAACCGGTTCCTCCGGCTGGTTCACTATGTAAGCCTCAACGGCGCCGAGTCGACCGGGAACTGGGATGGCCTGAAGGGCCTGCTGGAGTCCAACGCCGCGGAAGACCGCATTCGCGTGTTCTATCTCGCTACCGCGCCGGATCTTTACGGTGAGATCGCGCGTAACGTCTCCGAGAAGGGCCTGCGTAGCGAGACGTCGCGCATCGTGCTGGAGAAGCCGATCGGCACCGACCTGGATACGGCCCGCAAGGTCAACGAGAACGTTGGCCGCTATTTCCCCGAGAACAGCATTTTCCGCATCGACCATTACCTGGGCAAGGAAGCGGTTCAGAACATCATCGCGCTTCGCTTCGCCAACCCGATGCTCGAGCGCATGTGGGACCGCGAGTCGATCGACTACGTGCAGATCACCGCTGCGGAGACGGTCGGTCTCGAAGGCCGTGGTGGCTACTACGATGGCTCGGGCGCCCTGCGCGACATGATCCAGAACCACCTGTTGCAGGTGCTCACCGTCGTCGCCATGGAACGGCCCGGTTCGCTCGACGCCGATGCGCTGCGCGACGAGAAGGTGCGCGTGCTGAAGTCGCTCAAGCCGCTCGACCGCAACAACCTGCGCGCCAATGTGGCCCGTGGTCAGTACGTCCAGGGCACGGCAGGCGGCAAGTCGGTGCCTGCGTACCGCGAGGAGCTGCCGGGCGAGACCGAGAGCAACACCGAGACCTTCGTGGCACTGAAGGCCGAGATCGATAACGATCGCTGGCAGGGCGTGCCGTTCTACCTGCGCTCGGGCAAGCGCATGCCGGAGAAGGTGACCGAGGTCGTCGTGCAGTTCCGTGCCGGCGAGCCGGGCCTGTTCGGTGAGGCACGGCCGGGTAGCCGGCTGGTGATTCGCGTGCAGCCGAACGAAAGCGTCACGCTGCCGCTGTTCGTCAAGCACCCGGGCAACAGCTTCGGTCTGGACGAGGTCGACGCGTTGTCGAAGCTTGGTCAGCCGGAGCGCATTCGTTACCGTGATTCTTACGAAGGCCTGATGCTCGACGCCGTCAAGGGTAGCCCGGCCCTGTTCGTGCGCAAGGACGAGACTGAAGCGGCATGGCAGTGGGTGACTCCGATTCTTGAGGGATGGAGCGACGACGCTGCGGGTCCGGACAGCTATGAGGCAGGTACGTGGGGTCCGGATTCGGCGCGTGCGCTTTTGCAGCAGGCGGGGCATGTGTGGGTTGAGGATATCGCTGCCTGAAGGGGCATCGCCGCTGAAGCGGCTCCCACATGAGCCAGGGCCATTGCTCTGTGTGGGAGCCGCTTCAGCGGCGATGCTCTTCAGATAACGACCGCATCCCCCGGGTCGCCGGCTTCCAACAACTGCATCAACCGATCCAGTCCCTGCTTCAGTCGCATCCGATCCCTGACGCCGCCCAGCGAGATCCGGACGGCCTGTTCTTTGGGTGGGCCCGGCGAGAAGGCATCCGAAGGCGTCACCGCCAATCCCTCGAGACGCGCTGTCATCGTCAACGAACGTGCCGTCCAGCGGCCGGGCAACGGCAGCCAGAGATGAATGCCTTCGACGGTGACTTTGGCGAGACTCGTGGGTCGCAGGATGCGCGCCGCCATCGCCTGCCTTTCCCGTGCCTCGGTTCGCACGCCCTCGAGTAATCGCGCGGCCGTGCCGTCGTGGATCCATTGTGTCGCCAGTGACGTCATCACCGGCATCGACATCAGCGTGACCGCGCGCAGGCTCGACAGGAAGGCTGCCCGCGCCGCTGCATCAGGCGTGACGACATACGCGGTGCGCAACCCGGGTGTCAGCGCCTTCGAAAGCGTGGCGATGTAGGACGTCCGCTCCGGTGCGAGCCGGGCCAGCGGAGGGGGCGCCGATTCGCAAAGCGCCCAGTACGGATCGTCTTCGATGATGCGCAAATCGTGTTCACGTGCGATCGCAACGATCTGTTCCCGGCGTGTCGCGGACATACTGCTTGCCGTGGGGTTGCGCAGGGTAGGGTTGAGATAGACGACCCGGGCACCGTGTTCCAGGCAGGCTTTCGCCAGCGCATCGGGGAGCATCCCGTCGGCATCGCTTTCCACGCTGACGAGGCGTCGGCCGAGATGCGCGGCGGCGCTGATCATGCCCGGATACAGCACCGGCTCGGTCAGCACGGCATCGCCGGGCGCGCAGAGTGCAAGGACGAGGGCGGCAAGCGCCGCCTGCGCGCCGGGACACGTGACCACGCGTGCATCGTCCAGGCGGCCGAGCATGGGTGCGAGCCATGCCACACCTGCAGCACGATCCGCGTCGCTGCCGCCGCCCGGGTGGTAGCTCATCAGCAGATGGGGATCCGTGTGGGTGAGGATCTGATCTACGCCGCGCTTGAGCAGGGCCGTGAGGTCGATGCCGAGCGGCGGTGGCGGGATGTTCATGCCTAGATCGACGATCTGCGCCGTGTCGAAGCGGGGCGCGGACACGAAACTGCCCAGCGCGCCGTTGGCATGAAGCAACTTGCGCTGGCGTGCCTCGGCGTAGGCGCGGGTGACCGTGGTCAGGTCGATGCCGAGGGCAGTCGCCAATTGGCGCTGCGGGGGCAGGCGGTCGCCTGGCCGCAGTCTTCCGTCGGTGATCGCGCGCTCCATGAAGCGGACGACCTGCAGGTAGCGCGGGCCGTCTTCCTCGAGCGTACCTGCCCAGTCCAGGCCTTGTATGGAGGTTGTCCGCGTCACAATGCCACCAATGTATGGATATTGTTGACGCATAGTATGCACCGCATCCCTAAATGGATGCATACATGTTCGCGTCGCTGTTCCATCGCTTTCACCGACCTGCCGGACGCGTCGCCGCGTTGCTTTGCCTGGTCTTCCTGCAGGGTTGTCGCCTCGCGCTGTTCGACCCCAAGGGAGACATCGGCAACCAGGAGCGCCATCTGATCCTGGTCTCCCTCGGCCTGATGCTGCTCGTGGTCGTCCCGGTCATCGCACTCACCCTGTACTTCTTCTGGCGCTACCGGGCCACCAACGCCGGGGCGACGTATGCGCCCGAGTGGTCGCACTCCACGGCCATCGAAGTCGTCGTGTGGACCATTCCCTGCGTGATCGTCGCCTTGCTCGCCGTGCTTATCTGGCGGAGCACCCACGAACTCGATCCCTACAAGGCACTGGCCTCGGGAAGAGCGCCAGTGAAGGTGGAGGTCGTCGCGCTGAACTGGAAGTGGCTGTTCATCTACCCCGATTACGGCGTGGCCACGATCAACGAGCTGGTCATCCCGGCCCATACGCCGATCGAGTTTCACCTTACGGCGGATTCGTTGATGAACTCGTTCTTCATTCCGCGCCTTGGTAGTCAGGTCTACGCCATGGCCGGCATGGAAACCCGCCTGCATCTGATCGCCGATGACGTGGGTACGTTTGCGGGACGCTCGTCGGCGTACAGCGGCGCCGGATTCTCCGGTATGCGCTTTGACACCTTCGCGGTAAGTGACGCGGAGTTCGCGGACTGGATTACGCGCACCCGCACGTCATCGCCAGCCCTTACCGCAGACGGCTACCACGCATTGTCCGCGCCCACCGAGCATGAACCCGCTCGCAAGTTCGGTAACGTCGAAACCGGCCTGTTTGAGCACGTCGTGGATCAATACATGCCGAAACCTCCCGGCGGAGACGTCTGCGGGCCGTCCAACACGGTCGCCCGTGTGCCCGCCGCACTCGCTCCGCCTCACGCGGAGTCGCTCCCCCTCATGTCGCCGGCAAAGGACTGAACATCATGTTCGGCAAGCTCGATCTATCGGCTATCCCGTTCCACGAGCCCATCATCATGGGCACCCTCGTCATCGTGCTCCTCGGTGGCGCGGCATTACTCGGTACCATCACGTACTTCCGTAAGTGGACCTACCTGTGGCGCGAGTGGCTGACCTCGGTCGATCACAAGCGCATCGGCGTGATGTACATCATCCTGGCGCTGGTGATGCTGCTGCGCGGCTTCGCCGACGCACTGATGATGCGCGCGCAGCAGGCTATCGCGGCGAATGGTTCGACGGGTTACCTGCCGCCGCACCACTACGACCAGATCTTCACCGCCCATGGCGTGATCATGATCTTCTTCGTCGCCACGCCGCTCATCCTGGGCCTGATGAACGTGGTGGTGCCACTGCAGATAGGCGCGCGCGACGTGGCTTTTCCCTTCGTCAACTCACTGAGCTTCTGGTTGTCTGTCGTGGGTGCGTTACTGGTCATGATGTCCATGTTCGTGGGCGACTTCGCGGCGACCGGCTGGGTGGCGTATCCGCCGTTGTCCGAACTGGGGTACAGCCCGACGGTAGGCGTCGATTACTACATATGGTCGCTGCAGGTCTCCGGCCTCGGCACGTTGCTCACCGGTATCAATCTGGTGGCGACCATCCTGCGCATGCGGGCGCCCGGAATGACGCTCATGCGCATGCCGGTATTCACCTGGACGGCGCTGATCACGAACATCCTGATCATCGCGGTGTTCCCGATCCTGACCGCCACGCTTGCGCTGCTGAGTGCCGACCGCTACCTGGACATGCATTTCTTCACCAACGAGCTTGGTGGGAACGCGATGATGTACATCAACCTGATATGGGTATGGGGCCATCCCGAGGTCTACATCCTCATCCTGCCGTGCTTTGGCGCGTTCTCGGAGATCATTTCCACGTTCTCCGGCAAACCGTTGTTCGGCTACAAGTCGATGGTCTACGCGACCTCGTCCATCGGTGTGCTTTCCTTCTTCGTCTGGTTGCACCACTTCTTCACCATGGGCTCGGGTGCGAACGTCAATGCCTTCTTCGGCATCATGACCTCGATCATTTCCATCCCGACCGGCGTGAAGCTGTTCAACTGGCTGTTCACCATGTTCCGCGGGCGCATCCGTTACCACTCCGCGGTGTGGTGGACGATCGGCTTCATGGTCACCTTCGCCATTGGCGGCATGACCGGCGTGCTGCTTGCCGTGCCGGGTGCGGACTTCGTGCTGCATAACAGCCTGTTTCTGGTCGCGCACTTCCATAACGTGATCATCGGCGGCGTGCTGTTCGGCTGCCTGGCCGCGATCGGCTTTTGGTTTCCCAAGGTATTCGGTTTCACGCTCAACGAGTTCTGGGGCAAGGTCTCGTTCTGGTGCTGGCTGGTGGGTTTCTACCTGGCCTTCATGCCGCTGTACGTGCTCGGCCTGGACGGCATGACGCGACGCATGAACCACTACGACGACCCCACCTGGCAGCCCTGGCTTGTGGTCGCACTGATCGGCGCGCTGGTGATTGCCTGTGGCATCGCCGCGCTCGGCATCCAGCTGGTCGTCAGCATCCGCCACCGCAACGCCAACCTCGACATGACCGGCGATCCCTGGGATGGCCGTAGCCTGGAGTGGTCCACCGCATCGCCAGCGCCGTTCTACAACTTCGCGCACGTGCCGGTCATCACCTCGCTCGAGCCGCATTGGGATGCGAAGAAGGCGGGCACAGCTTATCTGGAACCGAAGGCGTACGAAGACATCCACATGCCGCGGAACACCGGCGCGGGATTCATCATCGCAGCGATCGCGCTCGCACTGTGCTTCGCGCTGGTCTGGCACATATGGCCGCTGGCGATCGTGTCGCTGCTGGGCATCGTCGCCACGTTCATCGTGCGCACGTACGACCGGGACGTCGATTACTACGTGCCTGCTGCCGAAGTCGCCGCGATCGAGCGCGCGCGTTTCGAACGCTTGCCAAAAATCCATCCCACCGCCGCGACACGCTACGACGAGGCCGCCTGAGCATGAGCACCACACTTGCCACGGCCGGGCACGGCCACGCGGAGCATGACGACGGGTCGATGACCACGGTCGGCTTCTGGATCTACCTGATGAGCGACTGCCTGATCTTCGCGACCCTGTTCGCGACGTTCGGGGTGCTTGCCGGTGCGACCGCGGGCGGCCCGGGGGGCAGGGAGCTCTTCAGCCTGCCATTCGTGCTGACCGAAACCATGTTGCTGCTGTTGAGCAGCTTCACCTTCGGCGCCGGCATGCTCGGTGCGGCGGCGGGCCGTCGGCGCGTGCTCGTCGGCTGGCTCATCGTCACCTTCCTGCTCGGCCTGGGCTTCATCGCCATGGAAGTGCATGAGTTCGTCGAGCTGATCCACGACGGCGCGGGTCCCTCCCGCAGTGCCTTCCTCTCCGCGTACTTCGGGCTCGTTGGTACACACGGCCTGCATGTGCTGTCGGGCCTGGTCTGGCTCAGCGTGATGATCCACCAGGTGCTGCGTTTCGGCCTGGATGGCATCGTCCGGCGCCGGCTGGCCTGCCTCAGCCTGTTCTGGCACTTCCTCGACCTGATCTGGATCTGCGTCTTTACCTTCGTCTACCTGCGCGAGTTCACCCCATGAGTCACGATACCCACGCCCACGGCAGCATGCGGAGCTACGTGTCCGGCTTCATCCTTTCCGTGGCCCTGACGCTGGCCTCGTTCGGCGCCGTGATGTCGAACGTCGTGCCGGCGGGCGCGCGCCTGACCCTTATCGTCGCGCTGTGCGTGGCGCAGCTTTTCGTCCAGTTGGTGTACTTCCTGCACCTGGGATCGGCACGTAGCCAGCGCGCGAACACGGCGATCTTCGCCTGCACGACCTTCCTGATCGCCGTGGTGGTCGCCGGTTCGCTTTGGGTGATGCATAACGCCAACGTCAACATGATGCCGATGCCCATGTCCGTGCATCAGGCGCTGATGCACGAGTAGCAGCTGGCGTTCGGAACTACAGGTTTCGATTGCCCGCGGCCACGGATTCGAGCAACGACACCACGTGCTCGCCTTCGCCAGCGAGTGCGATTTCGACCGCCGTGCGGTCACCCAGCTCCTTGATGGGCGTGAGCAGCAGCCAGTCCCAGACCGCCTGGCGGTCCGGTTCGATGCCGTAGGCCAGGTCCGCTATCCGACGCATGATCCGGTTGCCCATCGCTCAGAACACGTGGCTGAGTGAGATGAAGAAGCTGCGCGTGTGGTCGGCGTTGACCATGGGGCTGTCCTTTACGGCGTCCGGCAGCACGGTGTAGCGCATGCCACCCGACGTGACCCACGAGGGCGACAGGCGATAGATCGCCATCAGATTGACGTACGGCGCGTTGCCGCTGTCCGCGTGATAGGCCGTCAGGCCACTTCGCGCCGCTTCACGGCCGCTGACACCGTAGTAATAGTCGTTGAGCGCGCCGTTGCTGTGCGAGACGCCCACGGCCGGGACAAGAGTGAGAGCGCCCTTCGGCAGCGGATAGCTGTAGTTGGCATCGAGCAAGGTGCCGCCGCCGTGCCCGGTAAATTCCTTCTGCGCACTGGCCGACACGACACCCCATTCGGCCTTGTGCTTCCACGCCACGCCGGCCATGCCGGAGATCTTGCGATCGGACAACTGGCGCAGTCGCGCGTCGTCGGTGTCCTGGTGACGGAAGCGGTTGGCAAAGGGCGACACCAGGATCGAGAGTTCGTCGCTGGGCGTCGAAAACAGCTTGTAGCCGGCCGACGCACCGCGGAAGTAGAACGACTTGCCCTCATAGTTGACCAGGGGCAGGGGCAGGGCCTTGTTGTCGTAGCTGCGATACGGGCTCGGGGCCCAAGCAGCGCCGACACCGAGGCTCCATCCCGCCGGATGCTCGTCCGCGGATTGAGCTGCGGCGGCGGCCGACAGGCCGAAACCGGCCATCAAGGCAAGGAGGGAGGCGGAGCGCGAACGGGATACCGACATGCAGGGAGACTCGTGGGGACGACAGGTCCGGGATGCTGGGGACTGGACATTGCCCCAACATTGCGTGGCCGGATGGCCGTTTAGCGCGTGTTAGGATCGCGCCCCTTCGGGAGGGTTCACATGCGCATACTGCTGGTGGAAGACGAGCCGGAGATGGCCGCCGCGCTCCAGGCCGGGCTCCACCGGCATGGCATGCTCGTGGATATCGCTCCCGACATCGCCAGCGCCAGTGAAGCGTTGCAGTGCAAGGTGCACGACCTGCTCCTGCTCGACAGGCAGCTTCCGGACGGTGACGGCGCGACGCTGTTGATCAAGGCACGGGCGACGCACGCCGACCTGCCGGTGATCATGTTGACCGCTCGCGGCTCGCTGAACGATCGCATCGAAGGCCTCGACCTGGGCGCGGACGACTACCTGGTCAAACCTTTCGCGATCGAGGAACTTCTCGCGCGAATCCGTGCCATTTCCCGACGCCCCGCGCAGATTGCCTTGCCCGTCGCCGTCCTGGGCAACCTCTGCTTCGACTTCACCGCTCGCGAAGCGGTGGTCGAAGGGCAACCCCTGCGCCTGCAGCGACGCCAGTTGCTCCTGCTCGAGGCGCTGGCGTACCGCCACGGCCGCACCGTGCAGCGCGAGGTGCTCCAGGAGGCGGTTTATGGCTTCGACGACGCGATCCAGTCCAATGCGCTGGACGCCCATGTGTCCAAGTTGCGACGCGCCCTGGCCGAAGCGCAGGCGAGTGTCGAGATCCACGTGATCCGTGGCATCGGCTATCTGCTCAGGGAGGTGCGCGATGGGCAGGCACACTAAGTCGCTGACGACCCAGCTGGGTGCCCGGTTGAGCGTCCTGCAGATCGTCATCCTGATCGCGACGATCGCCGCGCTGACCTGGAGCATCCTCAGCGCGCGTGCGGCATACATCGACGAGGACCTGGCACGCGGTATCGCGCGGGCGGTCACGGTCGACAACGGCACGATGCATCTTCGTGACACCGGCGACATGCGCGCCATGTTCGACACCGCACCGCGCATCTGGTTTGCGGTCGAGGACGAGCAAGGCCATCGCCTGAGCCATGGCAGCGTGCCGCAGGCGTACGGCTCCCTCGTCAATGCGCTATCGACGCTGGAAGCGTCCGAGGTCCATACCACCGGCGCCCCTTACGAACTTGCCATGCGTGTGATCGTGGAAAACACGGCGCACGGTCGCATCCACGTCATCGTCGGCGGTGCACCCGTACTCGGGCTCGCGCTCGTTTTCTTCAAGATTTCGGTTTACCTGGGCATCCGGATCGGGCTACCGCTGGTGCTGGTCACCCTCGTGGCTGTTCCCTGGCTGGTCCACCGATCGATGGCCGGCGTCGGCAAGGTGGCGGACCAGGCACAGCGCATCAACATCGATGAGCGCGGTGCCCAGCTCGAAGACGGCGCGGTGCCGCGGGAGCTTCAACCCCTGGTGCGTGCCTTCAACCTGGCCCTGGAGCGGCTGGGCGAGGGTTACGACGCACGGGACCGCTTCCTGGCGGATGCCGCCCACGAACTGCGCGCACCGATCGCCATCCTCGAGGCCCGCCTCGACACCTTGCCGCATGGCGAGGCGCGGACCCGCCTGCTGACGGATCTGGCCCGGCTGGCCAATATCGCCGAGCAGTTGCTCGACCTGCAGCGGCTGGGCAAGCAGGTGACCGTGTTCGAACCGCTGGACCTGGTGACCCTGGTGCGCGAGGTAAGCGCCGACGTTGCGCCGCTGGTGCTGGACGCGGGCTACGAGCTGGCCATGGACGCACCCGATCACGCGGTCGTCGTCATGGGAGACCGGCTGTCGCTTTCCCGCGCGGTGACCAACCTGCTGCAGAACGCCATCGCGCATGCCGGCGGCATGGGCCTGATCCACGTAGCGGTGACGGCTGACGGCGGGTTTGAGATCAGCGATGAAGGCCCGGGCATTCCCGTGGCCGAGCGAGCGAAGGTGTTTACCCCCTTTTACCGCCTGCGCCCAAGCAGCGTGGGTACCGGCCTGGGCCTGCACCTGGTGCAGGAGATCGTGGCGCGCCACGGCGGCGAGATCGGCGTGAGCGACGCCGCCGGGGGTGGCGCGCGTTTCTGGGTAAAGCTCCCGATGTAGGCCATGTGGGAGCAAATCCTTACTATTGTTTCCGCCACATTCGACCGCATTATCTGATGAGCGGTGGAGCAAGCCTTTCACCGGCCTGCGGCCCCGATCTTCATCCCACTGGAGGTCCCCATGTCCGACTATCGCAAGACCCCCGAAGCCCTCGCCAAGCTGACCCCGGAACAGTTCCGGGTGACCCAGACGGCTGGCACCGAGCGGCCGTTCCACAACGAATTCAATGACAACAAAGAGCCAGGTATCTACGTCGATATCGTCTCCGGTGAACCCCTGTTCTCGTCCTTCGACAAATTCGACAGCGGCTGCGGCTGGCCCAGCTTCACGCGCCCCCTCGAAGCGGACCACGTCGAAGAGAAGCGCGACATCACCCACGGCATGATCCGCACCGAGGTTCGTTCGGCGAATGCGGATAGCCACCTGGGTCATGTGTTCCCCGACGGCCCGCGCGACCAGGGCGGCCTGCGGTACTGCATCAACTCGGCGTCGCTGCGCTTCGTGCCGGTGGCCGACCTCGAGAAGGAAGGCTACGGCCAGTACGTCCATATGTTCGATAGCGAGACCGGAGGTGTCCTGTGAGCTCACGCGCCATTCTTGCCGGCGGTTGTTTCTGGGGTATGCAGGACCTGATCCGTAAGCAGCCCGGCGTGATCGCCACGCGCGTCGGTTATTCCGGCGGCGACGTACCGAACGCCACCTACCGTAACCACGGCAGCCATGCCGAGGCGATCGAGATCGAGTTCGATCCGGCGAAGATCAGCTATCGCAAGATCCTGGAGTTCTTCTTCCAGATCCACGATCCGAGTACGCTGAATCGGCAAGGAAATGATCGCGGTGAGAGCTACCGCTCCGCCATTTTCTACCTCGATGACGAGCAGAAAGCCGTTGCGGAAGACACCATCGCGGATGTCGATGCGTCGGGTCTGTGGCCGGGCAAGGCGGTGACCGAACTGGCTCCGGCAGGCCCTTTCTGGGAGGCCGAACCCGAGCACCAGGATTACCTGGAGAAGTATCCGAACGGTTACACGTGTCATTTCATCCGCCCGGACTGGGTCCTCCCCAGGCGCGCCGCCTGATCCCTCCCGGCGTGCCGGCTCTGGTATAAGGGCCGGCACGCAAGACAGGGGTGGGGGCCTCGACATGAAGACAGGGAAGAAAGGTCAGGCAGCGATCCTCTGGGTCGCCTTGCTCGTGGCCATCGGTTTACTCAGGGCGTCGAACCGTTATCTCATCGATATCGCCAACCACGTGCCATCGCTTTTTGCGCCGAAGCTGATCGACGAACTCACCGGTTCGTTGAGCTTCGGCGTTTTTCTGCCGGTGTTGTTTTTCCTCTTGCGTCGTATCGCACGTATTGCGCCGGGCCCGGCACGCCTGCTCGGGCATGGGGGGCTGTTTCTCGCCCTTTCCGCCGCGCAGACCACGCTCATGCTGGGCCTGCGGCTGCTGGTGTTTCCGCTGGCCGGATACGCGGATTACGCCGCGTTGCCGACCGGGTGGCGTTACCTCATGGAAATGCCGACCCAGCTGTTCTTTTACGCGGTGATCGCGCTGGGTTTGTGGCTTTTCGACCGCTACCGTGAAGGGCAGGCCAGGGAACTGCGTGCCGCGCAACTGGAATCCGCGCTTTCCGACGCGCGCCTCGAGGCATTGCGCCTCCAACTGAATCCACACTTCCTTTTCAACACGCTCAACGCGGTTTCGGAGCTGATGTATGAGCGCCCGCAGGTTGCCGACGAGATGCTCTCGCGCATCGGCGAATTGCTGCGCGCGACGCTATCCGCCACCGCGCAGGAACACCGGCTGGCGGACGAGTGGCAGTTGCTCGCGTTGTACCTCGATATCCAGCGGGCGCGCTTCGGTAGCGGACTGGACGCGCATGTTGAAGGCGACGTGGCGCTGGATGACCTGCACGTGCCGTTCCTGATCCTGCAGCCACTGGTCGAAAACGCGATCGAACACGGTGGGAGCGGTGATGGCAGGCGGGTGACGGTCGATGCGAGGCGCGAGGCGGGCAGGCTGACGCTGCGTGTTCGCGACTTCGGCGGTGGCACGGCACGACCGGGCCACGGGATCGGCTTTGCGAACGTGGATGCCCGCCTGCGTCATCTGTACGGTGCAGACGCAGGCGTAAGCCGCGATGCTGCCGACGGGGGCGGCTCGGTGGTGACGGTGTGGCTACCGGCACGACGCTGGGCGGCGGCATGAGCCTGCGCATTCTTGTCGTCGATGACGAAGCGCCTGCACGCGCCAAACTGCGTCGCTATCTCGCCGCGGCCGACGGTCTGGAATGGGTCGGCGAAGCAGGCAATGGCATCGAAGCGATCACGCTGATCCAGCGTCTGCGGCCGGATGTGATCTTCCTCGATATCAGCATGCCGGGCATGGATGGCTTCGGCGTCCTGCAGGCGCTGGGCGAGCCGCTGCCGGCCGAAATCGTCTTCGTCACCGCGCACGACACCCATGCCGTGCGGGCCTTCGAGGTGCATGCGTTCGACTACCTGCTCAAGCCGGTCGGGCCGCAACGCTTCGACCGTCTCGCCGCCCGGCTATGCAAACTGCTGGTTCCTGCCGTAAGCGTGGGGGTGCGTGTGGATGGGTTGCTCGACGCGCTGCCAGCGCCCGCGCATTACGTGGAACGGCTGCTGCTGCCGACCGGCGACAGCGCGGAGCTGGTCCATGTCGACCGCATCGATCGAATCGAGTCGGACCGCAACTACGTCGACATCTACGTAGAGGGTACGCCGCGCCGTCTGCGCGGCACGCTCGACGCCATGCAGGCCCGACTGTCGCCGTCCCACTTCGTCCGCATCAATCGCTCGACGGTGGTCAGGCTGGATGCGATCACGGAGCTGAAACCCTGGCCCGAAGGCGAGCACCGCCTGCTTCTGCGTGACGGCTCGCGCGTCACCTGGACACGGCGCTACCTGGATCAGCTGCCACCGGGGCTCGCGCTCGAACTCTGACGGACCGACGGAGTGTCTGGTCAGGCGGCTTGGTCCCCGTACGTGCCGCTTTCGTCCCAGGAGGCCGGCAACGCGGGCGTGGTCATGCCCAGAATGCCCCACATCACACCGTGCGGAAGCAGAGGGGACCAGCGTGGGCAAGAAAACATGGATCGCCGGAGGCATCATCGTCGTGGCTGCCGCCTCCGCCTGGGTGGTATTCCGTCCGGACCAGGCGCTGCGTGTCGCGGCCGGCGTCGCCGCGCACCACGTCTGCTCGATGACGTTCATCGGTGGCCAGGACCCCAAGCGCACGTACGATGAGCTGGTGGTGCCGATGATCGGCAGCGTGGCGGGTCATCTGCTGAGCGTCCAGGTGTCACGGGACACGCAAAGCGTGGAGGTGTCCAGCTGGGTGCGGTCACTGGCGCGTGCGTCCTTCACTCGTGGCTACGGTTGCCGACTCGACTTGCGGGGTAATGTGCCACTCGTCGCGGACCCGCCGGGCAACGCGACCGACGGGCCATTCGGTGATGACTTCGGGCCGGACGAGCCCGTCGCGGCGCGCGAGCCTGCGGTTGCGAGGGCGCTGGACCATGTCTTTGCCGAACGCGACGGTGAACCGCCGAAGCGGGTCAAGGCGGTCGTCGTGGTCAAGGACGGTGTCGTGGTGGCCGAGCGCTATGCCGACGGTGTCGACATGCATACGCCGATGATCAGTTTCTCCGTCGCCAAGTCTTTTACCAATGCGCTGCTGGGGATGCTCGTGAGCGACGGCAAGCTGCGTGTCGACCAGCCGCTGGCTCCGCCGGAATGGCGACACCCTGGCGATGCACGCGCCTCCATCACCGTGGAAGACCTCATGCGGATGCGCAGCGGACTGGCTGCGGAAGAAGCGGAGTCGGCTTTCAGCCCGGTGGCGCAGATGGAATTCCTCCACGGCGACATGGCCGGCTTTGCGGCCGCGCAGCCGGCGAAAGAAGCGCCGGGGAAAACCTTCGAATACACCTCGGCGGATACGGTCCTGCTCGACAGGAAGATCGGTGAACTCGTCGGCGGCGGTGCGGCGGGTGTGCGTGACTACGCGCGCCATCGCCTGTTCCGCCGCCTGGGCATGCACGACGCCACCATGGAGTTCGATGGCAAGGGAACGTTCATTGGTTCCACCTACGTCTACGCGAGCGCCCGCGACTTCGCGAAGTTCGGCTTGCTGTACCTCAACGACGGCGTCGCACCGACCGGTGAGCGACTGCTTCCTCGCGGCTGGGTTGCGTGGTCGCGATCGTCCACGCTGGGTGCGCCTTATGGCGCCGGGTTCTGGACCAACGACGGGCCGAGCCAGACCGCGAAGTGGCGTGTAGAAGGCGGCTTCCCGAAGGACGGTTTCTTCGCCAGCGGCACGATGGGCCAGCGCATCTACATCGTGCCGTCGCAACATCTGGTGATCACGCGCTTCGGGTACTCGGCGCCGCCCGACTACGGCATCGAAGACGATGTCGCGCTGATCAAGGCGGTTATCGGGAGTTACCGATAGTGAGCAGGTCGGGCATGCGGTCGATGACGGCCAGCGCGCCGACCGCGTTGAGGTCGAGGGACTTGCGATAGCCGTAAGTGACCATCACCAACGACAGCCCGGCGTCGTGTGCGGCGAGAACGTCGCTCTCCGAGTCACCCACCATGAGCGTCTCATCCGGCGAGACGCCGGCTTCCTTTGCCAGGTGCAGCAAGGGCACACCGCTGGGCTTGCGCTCCGGCAAGGTGTTGCCGCCGACGATACCGTCGATGTACGGCAGCATCCCGCGCACCTTGAGCAAGGGACGCACGAACTCTTCATTCTTGTTGGTGCACACGGCGAGCTTCACGCCCTGCGCGTGCAGCGCGGCCAGCGTGTCGACCACGCCTTCATACGCAGTGGCGTCGAGCGCGGTCTCGGCGTAGTGGACGAGGAAGCCGGGCATCACGTCATCGATATCGGCGTCGCTACCAGCGTGGCGAAATGCGTAGGTGATCAGCATGCGTGAGCCTTCGCCGATCCATTCGATGATCTGCGCGACGTCGTAGGTCGGCAGTTTCCAGTCGGTCAGTGTGCGGTTGACCGATTCGGCGATATCGGCCGCGCTGTCCACCAGCGTGCCGTCGAGATCGAAAATGACCAGGGAAAAGGGGAAGGCCAAGGGGTCGCTCCGCGGGTAAACCCGACATTCTACGCCTTGGCCGGACCGACACCGTGGCGAAGCAGGGCGAGTGCGTGCCGGGTGATCTGTTCGGGACCGATGTGACTGCGCAGGGGATCGTCGCGCCATTTGCGCGAGGCGGTCATCGGCAACACCGTGAGGCTCAGCACTGAGCCAATGATTAGCGCGGGGTCCAGATCCTCACCAAGGAGGCCCTCGGCCTGCCAGCGTCGCATGGTGTCCAGCACCGTGACCTGGCGGCTTTCACTGAAGCGCTTGTGGATGTGCTGCTTGAACAGATCGTCTTCACGGAGCATCTCGCCGAAGAAGACCGGGCCTATCCACGGACTCTCGGCGGCCAGCTCGACGAACCGCTGCGCGAGCGTCGTGAACGCGGCAACGGGATCGTGCGCGTTCTCCAGGAAGATGCCTTCGATGTGCCGGCGCATGGGCGCGATGCGCTCGTCGAAAAGCACGTCGAACAGCTCGTCACGAGTCTTGAAGTAGTAGTGCACGGCAGCGGGGGTCATGCCGGCGGCGCGGGCGATCGCCGCCAGCGTGGTCTCGGCGTACCCCTGGCGGGCAAAGAGCTCGAGTGCGATGCCGACCAGGCGCTGGCGTTGATCGGGGCTATCGGCCTGCGCTGGCGGACGGCCCGGACGGCGGGCTCGGCTGAGGGTTGGTTCGACCACGGGTTTCTACCTTGGAATCTATGACGCATGGATACCACGACGACGGGTGGATTGACGTCGGTCCGGCCACGGGCATATATTAACTCACCACTTAATTAATTTACAGGCAGGCCTCTTGAGCACCCAAACGCTTGAGCAACCGGCGGAAACGCCCGATGCCGTGCTCCCGGCGGCCGCTACGCCGGCGCCGCCCGCGCCGCCGTCCCTGCGCCTGTTGTTCCCGGCGTTGATGCTGGTGATGCTCCTGGCCGCCCTCGACCAGACCATCGTCTCCACGGCGCTGCCGACCATCGTCGGCGACCTCGGCGGGCTGAACCAGTTGTCCTGGGTGGTGACGTCCTACCTGCTGACCTCCACCGTGGTCGTGCCGCTGTACGGCAAGTTCGGCGACCTGTTCGGACGCAAGATCGTGCTGCAGACGGCCATCGTGATCTTCCTGGTCGGTTCGGTGCTGTGCGGCCTCGCGCAGGACATGACCCAGCTCATCCTGATGCGCGCATTGCAGGGCCTGGGTGGCGGTGGCCTGCTCGTGATCACCATGGCGGCGATCGGCGACGTCATCCCGCCAGCGGACCGCGGCAAGTACCAGGGTCTTTTCGGTGGGGTCTATGGCCTTGCCACGGTGATCGGACCGCTGATCGGTGGCTTCATGGTCGACCACCTGTCGTGGCGGTGGATTTTCTACGTGAACCTGCCGCTGGGCATCCTCTCGCTGGTGGTGATCGCGGCGGTGTTCCATCCGCACGTGCGTCACGTGAAGCACAAGATCGATTACTGGGGCGCCGGCTGGCTTGCCCTCGCGCTGAGCAGCCTGATCCTGTTCACCACCGAAGGCGGCACGATGCTGCCGTGGAATGCGGCGGAGCTGTGGTTCATCCTAGCCTTCGCCGTTGTCGGCGTCGCTGGTTTCATCTACGAAGAAACCATCGCCAGCGAGCCGATCATCCCGCTCGGGCTGTTTCGTCACCGCACCTTCCTGCTCAGTTGCCTCATCGGCTTTTTCGTCGGCGCCGCGCTGTTCGGCTCGACCACCTTCCTGCCGCTGTACCTGCAGGTGGTAAAGGGCGTCTCGCCGACGGGTGCCGGCATGCAGTTGCTGCCGCTCATGGGTGGGGTACTGGTCAGCTCGATCGTCAGTGGCCGCATCATCAGCAAGATCGGGCGCTATCGCGTGTTCCCGATCGTCGGCACGTTCATCGCGACGATCGCTCTGGTGCTGCTCGGCACGCTGAAGGACGAAAGCCCCATCGCGCTGATCTACACCTATGCCGGCCTGCTCGGCCTGGGTCTGGGCATGGTGCTGCAGGTGTTGATCCTCGCCACGCAGAACAGCGTGGAGATGAAGGTCATGGGCGTCGCGACCTCGGGCGTCACGATGTTCCGTTCGATCGGTGGTTCGATCGGCGTGTCGGTGTTCGGCACCATCTTCACCAACGGCTTGCAGTCACGGACGGCGTCATTCATGCCGGCCGGCCCGGCATCACCGCACGCTTTCGGGCCGGATGCAGTGGCGAAGCTGCCGCCGGACATCCACGCGCGCTATCTCCATGCGTTTGGCGCGTCATTGCACACGGTGTATCACGTGGCCGCCTGCGTGATCGCCATCGCCTTCGTGCTGGCCTGGTGGCTGAAGGACGTTCCTCTGAAGCGCGCGCAAGCCCGCTAGCGTTGTCATCTGTGGGAGCCGATTCATCGGCGATCCCGCGGCAGCGGGCCAGGTTTTCGCGAGCACCCAATCGCCGATGAATCGGCTCCCACAGGAGAGCATCGCCTCACGCCTGCTGGAGCAGCTTCGCATCACGCCGCGGTGGTAGCCCGAACATGCGCGAATACTCGCGGCTGAACTGCGACGCGCTTTCATAGCCAACGGCGAAGGCAGCCGTCTCCGCACTGGCGGCCTCGCCAACCATCAACCGTCGCGCTTCGAGCAGGCGCATCTGCTTCTGGTACTGCAGCGGCGTCATCGCCGTGAGCCGACGGAACTGGCGATGGAAGGCGGAGGCACTCATCTGTGCGCTCGCCGCCAGATCTTCGATACGTACCGTCTCGGCGAAGCGGTCGCGCAGCCGGTGGATGGCGGCGATGACCCGATGCGCGTGCGTGTTGGCAAGGACCATGCGCGCCACTTCCGCACCGTGCGGGCCGCTCAGGAGCCAATAAGCGATCTCGCGCATGATCGCCGGTTGCAGCACCGGAATGGCCTTGGGTGTATCGAGCAGACGCACCAGGCGCAAGGTGCAATCGGCCAGCGGCCCGTCGAAATCCGTGACAAACACGCCCGAGCCGGGGCCTTCGCCACCCGGTGCGGGCGTACCGAGGGCATCGGCCACCTCGCGCATGATCGCGAGGTCGAACTCGATGATGATGCCGAGGAACGGTTCGGTGGGACTGGCTTGCGCGACACGGCCGAGCGCTGGCGTTTCCACGCTGACGATGAGTGCCTGACCCGCGCGATAGTCCATGTGGCGGTCGCCGAACACCGCCCATTTCGCGCCCTGTACGACGATGCAGAGAGCGGGCTTGAAGATCAGGTGCGTGGGCGGCCGTTCGTTGTCGGAACGCAGCAAGACCATACCGGCGACATCGGTCACCACGGGGCCGTAGTGCTCCTGGTCGGCCATATGGCGGAGCAGGGCGCGAACGAGTTCGGAAGTCATGGGTCATCGTATGCCCATGAACAGGATCAGGCAAGAATAGGCTGGGTTCGCGCATTCAGTCACGGGCGCGGGAGGCCTATCGTTCGCCCAGGCCCCACACCCGAAGGAAAGTCCGTGACCAACGAAAATGCAACAAATAGCGCTTCAAAGATTGCCATCGTTACCGGTGGCAGCCGTGGCATCGGCCGTAGCACCGTGCTCCACCTGGCGGAACGCGGCGTCGATAGCATCTTCACCTACCGCGAGAATCAGGCAGAAGCAGCGAAGGTGATTGCCGCGGTCGAGGCGCAGGGCAGGCGGGCGATCGCGCTGCCGCTGGATACCGGTGTTGCCGGGTCGTTCGATGCGTTCGTGGAGCGTGCGAAGGGCGCCATCGGTGAGCTCGGGGCAACGCGCTTCGACTACCTGGTAAACAACGCCGGCCAGTCCTTGCACAAGTCCTTCGACCAGACGACGGAAGCCGAACTCGATGCCATCTACAACGTCCATTTCAAGGGCGTGTACCTGCTGACCCAGAAGCTGTTGCCTCTCATCAACGACGGCGGACGCATCATCAATATTTCCTCGGGCCTCGCCCGGGTATCCATGCCCGGTAGTTCGGCCTACGGCGCGATGAAGGGCGCCGTGGAAGTGCTGACGCGATACATGGCGGCGGAACTGGGGCCGCGCGGCATCGCGGTCAACACCGTGGCCCCGGGCGCCGTCGCCACCGATTTCAGCGGCGGGATGGTGCGCGACACGCCGGAGCTGGCCCAGCGCATCTCGAGCATGACTGCGCTGGGCCGGGTGGGCCAGCCGGACGACCTCGGCGCGATGATCGCGTCGCTGGTCTCGGACGCCAACCGCTGGATCAGCGGTCAGCGCATCGAGGTATCCGGCGGCATGCTGGTTTAATGCACCGCAGCTTCGGCGGCCGTCGCAAGCGCCGGCTTGCGGCTGCCGAAGCTGAGCAGCAACACCAGCGCGACGACGACGGCGATACCACCCACCACCAGTGCCGGCACGACGCCTAAGCCATCGACCACACGACCACCGACGAAGGAACCAGCGGCGATGGCGAGCTGGTAGGTCATGACGAACAAGGCCGAACTGGCTTCCGCGTGGTCACCGGCATAACGCGACACCCATACGCTCAGGGCCACCGGCAGGGCGCCGTAGGCCATGCCCCAGAGCAGGATGTCGGCACTGGCGCCGGCGTGCGACGCGCCCAACAGCGGCAGAGCGAAGATGGTGGCGCCAAGCAGGACCATGGTGGCACCCAGGGTCCAGCCGAGGTTCTTCGCGATCGCTTTCGGAGCGATGAAATTGCCGATGAAGCCGACGACGCCGAAGCCAAGCAGCGCCGCCGTGATGCCGTGCTCGTCGAAGCCGGCACGTTCGATCAGGAAAGGGGCGATATACGTGTAAGCGGTGAAGTGCGCAGCAATGACCACCGCCATCATGATCAGGCTCAGGCGGGACGACGAACGGCGCAGCAGCGTGCCGAAGTCGGCTGTCTTCACCACGGTTTCCGACGGCAGGCGTGGCAGCAGGAAGAACTGCGCGATCAGGGCGACGAAGACCAGCGCGCCCGTGGCGATAAACGCGTAGCGCCACGAAGCGACGCTACCGATCAGGGTGCCGAGTGGCACGCCGATGATGGTGGCGAAGGTGATACCCGCGAACATTGTCGCGGTAGCCAGGGCGGCCTGCTCCGGACGCACGAGACGCCCGGCTGCCGCCAGCGCGACCGCCCAGAACCCGCCGAGGGCGACGCCGAGCAGCGCACGGGCCACCAGCATGGTGGCGAATCCCGTTGCCGAGGCAGCGACGACGTTGGCGACCATCAGCAGCACCGACAGGAGCAGCAGCACCTTGCGGCGGTCGACGCGACCGGCAAGCAGCGTGGTCAGTGGTGCCGCCATCGCGGCGACCAGACCGGTGGTTGTGACCATGAGGCCGCCGATACCGGTCTTGAGATGGAGCTCGCCCGTGATCTGCGGTAACAGACCGATCGGCAGGAACTCCGTGGTGACGAAGGCGAAGGCTGCTAGGGTCACGGCAGCCACGGCCAGCCAGCCACCTTTGGCGGCGCTGGAGGCATTCGGGAGGGGTTGCGTAGTCATGGTTTTTGGCCATCGCGAGAAAGTGATGACACCTATATGCCGTCCGGTTTTGCGGACTGTAGGGATGGCAATGTCCGGATACCTCGGCCTTGGCGGATGTAATGTGGGAGCCGATTCATCGGCGAATCAAAACATGTGGGAGCCGATTGCCCCCTATCGCCGATGAATCGGCTCCCACAGGTGTGTATTTCATTCGGCGATAACATGACGACCGTTAGCTTTCACGGCAGGTATTTAGCTGGTGAGAGCATGATCGACACGAAGGTTCGCGAGCGCGTGGACGCGCTCATGGCACGAGGCGGGCGTCGGATTCTCGGCATAGCCGGTGCACCCGGGGCAGGGAAGTCCACGCTGGCGGAGCAGATCGCCGCTTATCTTGGCAAGGCGGCTGTCATCGTCCCGATGGACGGCTTCCATCTGGCCAACGCCGAGTTGAAGCGTCTCGGGCGCGCCGAACGCAAGGGCGCGCACGACACGTTCGACGCCTTTGGCTACGTCGCCCTGCTGCGACGATTGCGAAGTCCGGCTCACGACGAAACCGTCTACGCGCCCGCTTTCCATCGCGAGATCGAAGAACCCATCGCCGGTGAGATTCCTGTCCGCGCCGATGTGCCGCTCGTGATCACCGAGGGCAACTACCTCCTTCTCGACGAGGCGCCCTGGTCCGCCGTGCATGGCCTGCTCGATGAGGCCTGGTACGTCGAAGTCGATGGCGCGCAGCGCAAAGCCCAGCTTCTGAAGCGCCACATGCGTTTTGGACGAAGTCGGGACGACGCGCTGGACTGGATCGAAAACACCGACGAGCCGAACGCTCGCCTCATCGCCGCGACCGCCGGTCGCGCGGACTTCCGTGCTCGGGTCGAGCTGGAGACAAAACATGCGCACAGTGAGTGACACGATGGACACCCCGGCTGGGGCAACGCCGCACCTGGGGCTCGTCGTAGGGATCGCGGTTGTCGCCGCGCTCGGCGGATTGCTGTTCGGCTACGACACCGGAATCATCGGCGTCGCGCTGCTTGGCCTCGGGCGTCAGTTCGCGCTCGACGATACGGCCAAACAGCTGGTTACCGGCGCCATCATTTTCGGTGCGTTGTTCGGTTGCCTCGGTACCGGTCCGCTGTCCGATCGCTTCGGTCGCAAGCGCATGGTCGTCTTCGTCGGCGTGCTGTTCGCTCTGGGATCGATCGCCTCGGCCATGTCGCCGAATGTCGAACTGCTGATTGCGTCGCGATTCCTGCTGGGCCTCTCCGCTGGTAGTTCCACCCAGATCATCCCGGTGTATATCGCCGAAGTCGCGCCGCCGCAGCACCGAGGCAAGATGGTGGTGCTGTTCCAGTTCATGGTGGTGTTCGGCATCACGATCGCGTACTTCACCGGCTTCGTCCTTGGCGAGCACTGGCGCTGGATGTTCGGCCTCGGTGTCGTACCTGCCATCGTCCTGCTGCTGGGCATGCTTGTCCTTCCGGAGAGCCCGCGCTGGCTGGTAGTGAAGGAGCGTCAGGCTGAAGCGATCAAGGTGCTCGAGCGCGTTCGTGGCACCCAAGCCGCCGCCGAGTCCGAGGTGGCGGAGATCCAGACCGTGACCCAGAACCAGGAGGTCGGCACGTGGAAGGATCTGTTCAAGCCCTGGATCCGCCCTGCGGTGATTGTTGGCGCGAGCATCTCGATGTTCTCGCAGATCACCGGCAACAATGCGCTGATCTATTACGCACCGACCATCCTTACCAAGGCCGGTTTCTCGGACAAGGCGGCCGTGCTGGCCACGGGCGGCAGCACCATCCTCGTGGTGATCATGACCGTCGTCGGCAGCTTCCTGGTCGACCGGATCGGCCGTCGCAACTACCTGCTCTGGATGATTCCAGGTTCGATCGTTGCCCTGGCCCTGATGGGCTATCTGTTCGAAGGCGCGGGGCCGACCACGGACTTCAGTCGTTGGGCCGTCGTCGCCTGCCTGGCCGCCTACCTCATGCTCAACTGCGGCGGGTTCGGCGTGTGCATCTGGCTGATCAATTCCGAGGTGTACCCGCTGTTCGTGCGCGGCAAGGGCGCGAGCCTGGGCGCCTTCAGCCACTGGTTCTTCGACCTGATCGTGACCCTGACCACGTTGTCGCTGGTGACCTGGCTCGGTGCGGCCCACACATTCTGGCTTTACGCGGTGATCTCCCTGTTCGCGCTGGTATTCATCTACTACCTGGTACCGGAGACGAACGGCAAGAGCCTGGAGAAGATCGAGCACGAGCTGCGCGAGAACCGGTTCTATCCTTACCAGCAGCGCAGGGCGGAAGCCCGCGGCGAGAGCTAGAGCTGGCGAAAGCGGCGCGGGATGTCCCTCGGTGGTCGGGAGGGACATAATCCGGCCATGAATATCCCGGCAGACAATCCACTAGGCAGCTATCTCAGGGACCGCCGCGCGAAGCTGGACCCCGCGGCCTGCGGCATGCCAACGACGCGCAGGCGCACGCCGGGCCTGCGGCGTGAAGAGGTGGCGCTGCGCGCCAACGTCAGCGCCACCTGGTACACGTGGCTGGAGCAGGGGCGTGGTGGCGCCCCGTCGACCGAGGTGCTCAATCGCCTTGCTGCCGCGCTGGCCCTGACCGCCGTGGAGCGCGAGCACCTTTTCCTGCTCGCTCAGAATCGTCCTCCCGAGGTGACGTATAAGGCGTCCGAGGCGGTTTCACCGCAGCTGCAACGGGTGCTGGACTCGCTGGAGTTCAGTCCGGCGCTGGTGAAGACAGCGCAATGGGACATCGTCGCGTGGAATGCAGCGGCTGCAGCGGTACTCACGGATTACGGCACGCTCGAGCCCGAAGAACGCAACGTCCTGAAGCTGCTTTTCGCGACTGACCGCATTCGCAGCAAGACCCTGCACTGGGAACAGCACGCGCGCTACGCCGTCGCGACGTTCCGCGCGGACATCGCTCGCCTCGGCGCCACGGAGCAGGTGAGGGGATTCGTCGACGAACTCATCGCGCTGAGTCCGGACTTCGAAGCCATCTGGAATGACTATGCGCTGCAGGGCTACGGCCAGGGTACGAAGCAGTTCTCCCTGCCGCTCGTCGGCGAGGTGACGCTCGAGTATTCGTCCTTCGCCGTGGACGGCCATCCGGAGCTTGCGATGATCATCTACACGCCGGCGACTGCGCTGGACAAAGAGCGCGTCGGCATGATGATCGAGGCGAAGCGACCCAAGTCGTTCGAATGAACGTGCCTCAGCGACGGGTCGCGAGCACGCCGTCCAGTGCGAGATCCGCCTTGAACCCCGCCTTTTCCAGGCGTTTGGCCACTTCGCGCGGCACGTCGCGGCCGCTGGTGAGCTTGTTCGGGCTGCCGGTGTAGTGGAACAGGCGCCCGCCACGACGGAGGACACGCGCCAGCTCGTTGTAGAACACCTGCGAATAGAGCTCACCGGCGATGCCGAAGCGCGGCGGATCGTGGAGCAGGGCGTCGATCGACGCGTCCGGGATCTGCGCGATCGCCTGTGATACGTCGCCATGGGTCAGCTGCAGGCGCCCCTGGCTGGACGCCGCGTCGGGATCGGGCGACCAAGGGTTCAGCGTACGCAACCAGAGCACGTCTTCGTTCTTCTCGAAGGAGAGAATCTGCCCGACGCCGGCTTCCATGCAGCATGCGGCGAAGTAACCCAGGCCGCCACAGGTATCGAGAACCACTTTGCCGCGGGGTTCGACCAGCGCGACTTTCCTGCGCGCGTCCTCGAAGGGCGACTCCTTCGAGGTCGGAAGCATCTTGATGCCGTCGATCTCGAACGTGGGCGCGCCCCACTCGGTGGGAACAAGCTTGATGAGGGATCCGGAGAAGCGCGACACCGCGGAGAAGTCGTCGCCGTCCCAGTAATAGATGGTGCGGTCTTTCAGCTTGCCCGGGTACGGATACGCCTGACCAAGCCGTTGCCATGTGTCTGCCTGCAGCGACAGCACCTCGTCAGTACGTCCGAGGTTCACGGAGCCCGTCCACTCGGCGGCACCTGCGTCGCGCGTGCCCAGCAGGGCCTGGGCGAGCGGAAGCGTCAGCAGGGGACCTGTGTAGTGCAACAAGGGAACTCCAGGCACCGCTTGAGGGCGGCGAAAAAAGCAATAAGGGCCGCCATCCTAGGGGAAACAACACAACATTTCAGTATTGGCCGGGTATGCGTACAACTACCGATGGAAGCCGGTCGCTACATGGCGCTCAATGGGTGGCATGCGCGGCACGATCTTCATCCTGGTGGGTTTGACCTTGCCGGTAGCCGCCTCGGCTGCCGCGCCGCCCGGTGCGAACCGTGCGGTTGCGACGGTAAATGCCGGCGTACCGCCAGTCCGGACGTTGTCCCTGCCGCAACCGGCAGTGGGTGTTGCGCCGATCGCTGATGAACTGATTCCGCCCGTTCCCTATACCGCGCAGACGGTGGCTTTCGTGAAGACCTTTGTCGTCACGGCAACCTATGAAGGCAAGCCGTATCGGATCGAGGTCGTTGTCGTGGACTCGCAGGGCCTCGTCTACTCGACATCGCAGCAAGGCAGCCGCCATGTGCATGACGCTGAAAGCAGCGACCGACTCGAGGTCAGGGTCACCAGCGTCGCTCCGGTCGTTTTCGATGTGTCGGCACGTAAGGCAGATGCCCATGCTGCCGCCACGCGTGACCGGGTAGCAGTCGGCGATCTGGAACAAGGCCATTCGGCCTTCGCACTCCGAGAAAACAAGCTCGCCGTCGTGGTGGAGCGGCTGGATGACGAAGTTGACCTGCGTTGATCAGACCGACTTGGTCAGAGCTTGTCGACGTCGATAACCGCCTTCGCGAACGCCTGCGGCGCTTCCTGCGGCAGGTTGTGCCCAATGCCGCCGCTGATCAGGCGGTGCTCGTACTTGCCTGTGAACTTCTTCGCGTAGTTGGCAGGATCGGGATGGGGGGCGCCGTTGGCATCGCCCTCCATGGTTATCGTGGGCACGCTGATGGTCGGGAACGTGGCGAGCTTCGCTTCCAGGGCGTCGTATTGCGGTTCGCCAGGTGCGAGACCGAGACGCCACCGGTAGTTGTGGATCGAAACGGCAACATGGTCGACATTGTTGAACGCCGGCGCGGAGCGCTCGAACGTATCGTCGTCGAAGTGCCACTGGGGTGAGGCCTGTTCCCAGATCAGGCGGACGAAGTCATGCGTGTGTTGCGCGTAACCTTCGCGGCCGCGGTCGGTGGCGAAGTAGAACTGATACCACCATTGCAGTTCCGCCTTCGGTGGCAGCGGCTTCTTGTTCGCTTCCTGGCTTCCGATGAGGTAACCGCTCACCGACACCATCGCTTTGATGCGCTCGGGCCATAGCGCGGCCATGATGTTGACCGTGCGTGCACCCCAGTCGAAGCCGGCCACGGTGGCTTTCTTGATCTTCAACGCATCCATCAGGGCGATGATGTCCGACGCGATCGCGGCCTGCTGGCCGTTGCGCGGTGTGTCCTCGGAGAGGAACTGGGTGCTGCCGTAGCCACGCAGGTAGGGCACGATGACCCGGTAGCCGGCCGCGGCGAGAATCGGCGCGACGTTGACGAAACTGTAGATGTCATAAGGCCAGCCGTGCAGGAGGATGACGACGGGTCCCTTACGAGGACCGTCTTCGGCATAGCCAACATCGAGCACGCCGGCCTTGACCTGCTTGAGGCTGCGGAACGACGTCGCGCCACCGGTGGGCTCCGATCCCGTTGCTGCGACCGCCTCCTTGCCTGGCTTCGCGCTGGCCAGGTTGCCCAGCCCCAGCGGGGCGAGCGCGATACCCAGGGCGGCGGCGCCCATGAACTTGCGCCGGGTCTGGTTGAGTGCGTCCGACATCGTCGTTTCTCCGGTGAGCTGCGACAGACGATAGCCCTGCCGCGCATCGTTTGATTGCAGCTGTCGCCGGGGTTTTGAAAAGCTTGTGGGGCGGGCAACCGCCGGCCTGAAGGAGTGCATGGCCTCGTTCGCTCCTACAAGAAGCCGGTTTGGGGCGGTATCCTGTGTGGCTTATTCAAGGAACTGCCGCCGTGATCGAGAAAGACCAGCTGGTATTGATGTTTGAACAGATCGCCGACAACACGGACTGGGACCTCAAGGCGCCATTGATCTGGGGCTTCGACTTCACCGACGCGTCGGCCGACAAACTGCGTGCCGCCGTACCGGCTCTGGAGCAGGCCGGCTACCGCTTTGTTGAGGTCTACCTGGCCGACAAGGACGAGCCGACCGCGCCGGACCTGTGGATCCTGCATGTCGACAAGATCGAGGTGCATACACCGGACAGCCTCGACCAGCGCAATGCCGAGCTGTACCGGTTTGCCGCCGAGCACGGGCTGGGCGCCTACGACGGCATGGATGTCGCTCCGGCCGATCCGATGGAAGAAGAGCTGGATCCGGAGGAAGACTAAGGCGGCGGCGGGTTCCGTGAAGACATCTTCACGGAGCGCGAAGCGCGACGAAGTACCTTGACGCCATGACCACCCCCCTGACCCCTATCACCATGGACGATTCCGCTTATCGGCGGCTCGTCGAAGGCATCTCCGACTACGCCATTTTCTGGTTGCAGCCGGGGGGTGCTGTCGCGACGTGGAACGCGGGTGCCGTCCATGCCACGGGTTACGACGCGGGCGATATCGTGGGTGCACCGTTCGCCTCGTTGTTCTCTGGCGACGATAGCGACGCCGCCGCGCCGACGACGCTGCTCGAGGTGGCCCTTCGCGACGGCCGCAGCGAACTCGATACCTGGCTGGTGCGCAAGGACGGCTCGCGGTTCTGGGCGCAGATCCTGGTCGACCCCGTGCATGACGGCGCGACCCCACTCGGCTTCGGTGTGGTCATGCGCGACCGCACGGAACGCAAGCGTGTGGATGAGGAGCTGCGAAGCAGCCAGGAGCAGTTCCGCGTATTGGTCCAGGGCGTGGCTGACTACGCCATCTACATGCTTGATCCGGGCGGCCACGTCACGAGCTGGAACTCGGGTGCCGAGCGCATCAAGGGTTACGCCCCGCACGAGGTGATCGGGAACCATTATTCGGCGTTCTTTACCAAGGAGGATGTCGAGCGCGGCGAGCCGATGACGAATCTGGAAGCCGTGGCCCGCGACGGGCGGATCGAAACCGAAGGCTGGCGGCTACGCAAGGACGGTAGCCGTTTCTGGGCGCACGTGGTGATCGACCGCATCACCGACGAAACCGGCAAACTCATCGGCTTCGCCAAAGTAACGCGGGATGTCACGGAGCGGCGCGCATCCGCGCTCGCACTGGAAGAGACCCGTGAGGCCCTGTTCCAGTCGCAGAAGCTCGAAGCGGTGGGACAGCTCACCGGCGGCGTTGCGCACGACTTCAACAACCTGTTGATGGCCGTGCAGGGCAACCTTGAGCTCATGCGTGACCACGCCGAGCTTCCCGAACGCCTCAACCGGCTTGTCGGCAACGCGCTCAGCGGCGTCCGTCGCGGCGTGAGCCTGACGCAGCGCATGCTCGCTTTCGCGCGGCGCCAGCAGCTCCATCTCGAGCCGGTCAATGTCGTGACCCTGGTATCAGGTATGTCCGACCTGTTGCGTACCTCGCTCGGTCCATCGATAGCGATCGAAGTGCGCTTTCCGCTCGCGCTTCCCGACGTCATGGGGGATATCAACCAGCTGGAACTCTGCGTCCTCAACCTGTGCGTCAACGCGCGGGATGCCATGTCGGAGGGCGGTGTGATCACCATCCGCGCGACATGCCAGGAGTTCGGCAGCCTGCACGCCCTTCAGGTGGCCGCCGGCAAGTATGTTCGGCTGTCGATCACTGATACCGGCTTCGGCATGGATCAAGCGACGCTTTCCCGTGCAACCGAGCCCTTTTTCACCACCAAGGGCGTGGGTAAGGGCACGGGCCTTGGTTTGTCGATGGTCCACGGCATCGTGCAGCAATCCGGCGGCGCCCTGCAGCTGGAAAGCAGCGAGACAGGCGGAACGACGGTCTCGATGTATCTTCCCGTCGCGCCGTCAGACACGGTCGCGGAGCCGGTGGCCGCTCCTGCGCTGTCGGCTCGCATCGCCCCGAATGTCACCGTTACCAAGGGTCCGCTGCCCGTGATCCTCGTCGTCGACGACGATCCACTGGTGCTGTCGACGGCTGTCGAGATGCTCAACTACGCAGGCTACGACGCGCGCGGCGCGGCCTCGGCCAACGAAGCCCTCCGACGCCTCGAGACGATCGACGAGCTGGTCGCCGTCGTCACCGATCACGCGATGCCCGGGATGACCGGCTCCGAGCTCGCCACGGAACTGGCCGCCCGGCGCCCCGGTCTTCGCGTCGTGCTTGCCAGCGGCTACGCGGAGCTACCCGTGGCGGCAGCCGGTATTGCCGTCCAGTTGCAGAAGCCGTTCGGCCGCGATGCCTTGCTGGCAGCGATACGCGGCACGGGGTGACCCGTCAGGAAGGCTCTGGCGGAACGGTGGCCGCCGGCACTTTCCTCATGCGTACCAGCAACACGATGAAGAGCGGCGTGATCATCAGCGGGATGTTGCTCAGCCCCGGCCACCAGATGGCGATGACGATGGCGAGCAGGGCCATGCACGGCATGCCCAGGCTGCGACGTGTGGCGACCGTGACATCGTCCGCCGTGACATCCGCATACAGGTAAGGCGGCCGGAGCGTGCGTCGTATCAGGCGGTACTGGCACAGGCCCGCAACCAGCAGGGTGAGCGCGTAGAACATCTGCGGCACGCGGTCGGTGAAATGGGTGCTCATCAGCGCAGTAGGGAACGGGATGAACGCCACGACCATGAGCAGGGTGAGGTTGGGCCAGACGATCGCCGGATCGTAGTGGCGGAGGCGCCCGAACGTACGGTGATGCGCTGCCCAGAGGGCACCCACCACGTAGAAGGTGAGAATGAACCCGACAAAGTGCGGTATGAGGTTGGCCAGTGCCTGGACCCAGGCCTCGTCCGTGTTGACGGCCGGTTCCGGCACCTTGATGTCGATGACCAGCAGCGTCATCGCAATGGCGAACACGGCGTCCGAGAAGAACGTGAGTCTTTCGACCTGCTGATCCTGGTGCGGCATGCGCTTCACCCCCGTTTTGAGCCCCGTGCCGATCATCCCGCGAGCCGGGGCCGAGGGGAATAGGACGGAGTCCTGTAGAATGGCCTGATGGCACTCAAATCCACGGTCTTCAAGGCCGACCTGCAGGTCAGCGACATGGACCGGCACTACTATCAGGGACACGCCCTCACCATCGCCCAGCACCCGTCGGAAACCGACGAGCGCATGATGGTCCGCGTGCTCGCATTCGCGCTCAACGCCGACGATTCGCTGGCCTTCGGCAAGGGCATCAGCTCAGAAGACGAGCCGGACCTGTGGCGAAAGGAGCTCACCGGCGAAGTCGATCTCTGGATCGAGGTCGGTCAGCCGGATGAGCAGCGGATCCGCCGTGCGGCAGGGCGCGCCAACCGCGTCATCGTCTACACCTACAGCGGGCGAAGCGCCGAGGTCTGGTGGAAGAAGACCTCCGCTGCGGTGGCACGCACGAAGAACGTCACGGTCATCGACATTGCGCCCGCCACGGTCGAGGCACTCGCCGCACTGACCCAGCGCACGATGCAAATCCAGTTCATGGTCCAGGACGGCCAGGCGCAGATCATCAGCGGCGACACGGTACTGCCGGTGGAACTGACGACGCTCGCCTGAGGTCGTCGCTGCAGACTCCTCGCGTCACCTGAGCTTCAGTTTCGGCGGGTCGAACTTGCAGCGGAGTGTCGTGGCTTGGCATCCCTGTTGCCCTGTTTACGGGGCCATCATTTTCGAGAAAGTTTTCGGCAAGGCGGCGGTCGCAGGATGCGACCACATTCAATCCAACGCCCCTCCGAGGACAGAAACGACCATGCGTACCACGACGAAGACCTTTCTTTTTTCAGCCGGCCTCGCGCTGGGTGCGGCCGCCATGAGCAACCAGGCCGCCGCGGCCACACCCGTGAAGAACATCGTGCTGGTACACGGTGCATGGGTGAACGGCAGCGGATGGAAGCCCGTATACGACATCCTTACCAGGGACGGCTACCACGTGTCCGTCGCCGAGCATCCGCTCACCTCGTTCAATGACGACGTGACGGCCGTGAAGCGCATCGTCGACATGCAGGAAGGTCCGACGATTCTTGTCGGCCATAGCTATGGCGGTGCCATCGTCACGGACGTCGGTAACGATCCGAAAGTCGCAGGTCTGGTATATATCGCCGCGCATGCGCTCGACCAGGGGGAAACCGAGGTCGGCAACGGCAAGCTCTACCCGAACAAGACCAAGGCGGTGAAGAAGACGGCCGACGGCTTCACCTATCTGGATCCGGCGTTCTATCCCGCCGACTTCGCCGCGGACCTGCCCAAGGCCCAGGCGGAGTTCGAAGCCCAGGCGCAGGAGCTCACGTCTGCCGAAGTGTTCACGGTGCCTGCCGGCCAACCGGCGTGGAAGGGCAAGCCGACCTGGTATGCGGTGGCCACGGCGGATCGCATCATCAATCCCGATCTGGAGCGCATGTACGCGAAACGCGCACATGCGCACACGATCGAAGTGCAGGGCGCGAGCCACTCGGTGTATGAGTCACACCCGAAGGAAGTGGCTGCCTTGATCGAGGACGCCGCGCGGAACGCGTTGCCCTGAGGCGCAGCCGGGAATCAGTGCAGTTCCAGCGAAGTTGAGTCCCTCCGGAGCCTGAATGTGGGAGCCGGAATGTGGGAGCCGCTTCAGCGGCGAAACCAGATCGCCGCTGAAGCGGCTCCCACACAGGGCATCGCCGCTGAAGCGGCTCCCACACAGGGCGTCGCCGCTGAAGCGGCTCCCACAGGGGGCAGGGGTCTTCGAAGGCCTGCGGGGTCAGGCCAGCTTTTCTTTCAGGAACGCCCACGTGCGCTCGTTGGCAAGCTTCGCCGCCGCGGCGTCGTAATGCGCGCCACCATGACGCGAGAACGCGTGGTTGCAACCGGGGTAGCTGTAGATGACGACGTTCGGCTTCCCGTCCAGTGCCTTCTTGATATCTGCCTGCGCGGCCTTAGTGATGTACTCGTCTTCCTCGGCGAGATGCATGAGGAACGGTGCGTCGATCGAACCGGCTTCACCGAGGTAGCTTTCGGTATCGCCACCGTGGAAGGCCACGGCGGCGTCGACCTTGCCGCGTGCGGCGGTCAGGAAGGTCATGAGGCCGCCGAGGCAGTAGCCCATCACCGCCACTTTGCCGGTTGCGCCCTTGAGCTTTCCGGCCGCGGCGATCGTTGCGACGATGTCGGCGACACCCTGGTCACGGTTGTAGGCCATGTAAAGCGCTAGTCCGGCTTTCCAGTCCGCTTCGGATGTCACGCTCAGGTCGACACCAGGCTGCTGACGCCAGAACAGATCCGGTGCGACGGCGATGAAGCCCTGGGCGGCGAGGGCGTCGCAGGTTTCGCGAATGTCGGCGTTGACGCCGAACACTTCGTGTAGCACGACGACGGAGGGTGCTTCCTTCGCTTCGGGGTAGGCCACGTAAGCCGCGAAGTCGCCGGCGTCCGTAGTGATGGTGATGGTCTCGTGCATGGTTTTTGTTCCTGGGGCAATGTGGAAGCAGCCGATACGGGAGCAGCTCGTGCGAGCCGCTGGTGGGAGCCGCTGATGAGATCCGCTGATGTGGGAGCCGCTTCAGCGGCGATAGCCGGGTTACTGTAACCCCATCGCCGGCATAGCCGGCTCCCACAGTTAGTGCCGGCTCGGACAGTTAGTGCTGGCTCCGACACTTAGTGCCGGCTCCAACAGTTAGTGCCGGTTTCCACGGTTAGTGGCCGTCTCTCAACTAAAAAAAAACCGCCCAGGCGCGGGGCCGGGGCGGGCTTTCTGTTTTGCGCGTTCGTTACTTCTTGCGTGCGTTATTTCTTCAGGTCGTAACGATCGAGGTTCATCACCTTCGTCCATGCCGCGACGAAGTCCTTGACGAACTTCTCGTTGGCATCCGAGCTGCCATACACCTCGGCGTGGGCGCGAAGCACGGCGTGCGAACCGAAGACGAGGTCGACGCTGGTGGCGGTCCACTTGCGCGTTCCCTTGCCGCGTTCGCTGCCTTCGAACGAGTCACGCCCTGTCTGCTTCCACTCCGTGCGCATGTCGAGCAGGTTGCGGAAGAAGTCGTTGCTCAACTTGCCGGGCTTGTCGGTGAAGACGCCATGCGTGCTGCCTTCGACGTTGGCACCGAGGACACGCAGGCCACCGATGAGCACGGTCATCTCCGAGGCCGTGAGCGTCAGCAGCTGCGCCTTGTCGATGAGCAACGCGGTCGCCGGCACGCTGTAGTGACCCTTCAGGAAGTTGCGGAAACCATCGGCCACCGGCTCCAGCGGTGCGAAGGATTCGACATCGGTCTGTTCCTGCGTCGCGTCGGCACGGCCGGCAGCGAAGGGCACGGTGATCGACTGCCCGCCATCTTTCGCGGCCTGTTCGACCGCCGCACTACCGGCCAGGACGATCAGGTCGGCGAGGGAGATCTTCTTGCCACCCGTGCTGAACTCCGAACGGATGCTTTCCAGCTTCGCCAGCACCTTCGACAACTGCGCCGGCTGGTTCACCTTCCAGTCTTTCTGCGGGGCCAGGCGAATGCGTGCGCCGTTGGCGCCGCCACGCTTGTCAGAACCGCGGAACGTCGATGCCGAAGCCCAGGCCGTCGAGACCAGTTCCGGAATGGAAAGGCCCGAAGCGAGCACCTTCGACTTCAGGGAAGCAACATCGGCATCGGTGACCAGTGCGTGGTCCACCGCGGGAATCGGATCCTGCCACAGCAGCACTTCGCTGGGTACTTCCGGACCGAGGTAGCGGGCACGCGGACCCATGTCGCGGTGGGTGAGCTTGTACCAGGCGCGCGCGAAGGCATCGGCGAACTGCTCGGGATGCTCGAGGAAGCGCCGCGAGATTTTCTCGTAGGCGGGATCCAGGCGCAGTGCCAGATCGGTCGTCAGCATGGTCGGGCGGTGGCGCTTCGACGAATCGTAGGCGTCGGGAATGGTCGCTTCGGCATCCTTGGCGACCCACTGGTTGGCACCGGCCGGGCTCTTTGACAGCTCCCACTCGTGGCCGAACAGGTTCTCGAAGAACTGGTTGCTCCACTTCGTGGGCGTTTGCGTCCAGGTGACTTCGAGGCCGCTGGTGATCGTATCGGGGCCGTTGCCGCGACCGTAGGTGTTCTTCCAGCCGAAGCCCTGGTCTTCGAGGCCACCGGTCTCGGGTTCGTCCAACACATGTTTCGCGTCGGCCGCGCCGTGCGTCTTGCCGAACGAATGACCACCAGCGATGAGCGCAACCGTCTCTTCGTCGTTCATGGCCATGCGGCCAAACGTCTCGCGGATATCGATGGCGGACGCGATGGGATCGGGGTTGCCCTCCGGACCTTCGGGGTTGACGTAGATAAGGCCCATCTGCACCGCGGCGAGCGGGTTCTCCAGGAGACGCCCGTCTTCGGTGCGGTCTTCCTCGATACCGTGCAATTCGGCTTCGGCCGTGATCACGCCTTCTTCGTGCGCGCCGGCATCGTGCTCGTTGCCCTGCGTCTTGCCCTTGCCGTAGCGATGGTCGCCGCCGAGCCACTCGGTTTCGGTGCCCCAGTAAACGTCCTGGTCCGGTTCCCAGGTGTCTTCGCGGCCGCCGGCAAAGCCGAAGGTCTTGAAGCCCATGCTTTCCAGGGCAACGTTGCCGGTGAGAATGATGAGGTCGGCCCAGGAGATGCTGCGACCGTATTTCTGCTTGACCGGCCAGATAAGGCGGCGTGCCTTGTCGAGGCTGACGTTATCGGGCCAGCTGTTCAACGGAGCGAAGCGTTGCTGGCCGCGGCCACCGCCGCCACGGCCATCGCCGATGCGATAGGTGCCGGCGCTATGCCAGGCCATGCGAACGAAGAGCCCACCGTAGTGGCCGAAGTCGGCAGGCCACCAGTCCTGCGAGTCGGTCATGACGGCGAGGAGGTCTTTCTTGACCGCCGCCAGGTCGAGCTTGTTGAACGCCTCGGCGTAGTTGAAGTCCGGGTCCATCGGGTTGGACCGGGAAGAGTGCTGGTTGAGCAGATCGACGCGTAGCTGCTTGGGCCACCAATCCTTGTTCGTCGTACCGCCGCCGGCGGTGTGATTGAACGGGCACTTCGCTTCGTTCGTCATTCGCGCTTCTCCTGGGGTGGGCCGGGAACGAAGGGTCGCTATCCGGCATTGCCTATGAACGCATACGTTCGACTATACGGTCTGCTCACACGTTGCAGAAATTGATTGAAGTTATCGTGACAAGAGGCTGGGCCTATCGGAATTCGCTATAAGTTGCGGATTTGTAATGGAGTTCAACCAAACGCCCAGAGTCGCGCACTAACGCCGAATTCTAAATGCGAAGCGTTTGCATTCGCATTTATTTGCTCGTGACGTTGCTGACCTTTGGGGAAGATTCTTATGCCTGTTATCCGTTTGAAGCCGACTGCGTTGTCGGTTGCCGTATTCGTCGTGTTCGCCAGTCAGGGCGTCAGCCAGCGCGTCCATGCGCAGGATGCCGTGAACCTCGCCCCGATCGCCGTGCAGGGCGTCGCCAATGCGCGCGTCGACGTACCGACGCAGAAGGCGTCCGTCAGTAAGACGGATACGAAGCTCGAAGACCTTCCCGCCAGCGTGCAGGTGATACCGCGAGCACTGCTGAGCGAGCAGGGCTCGACCATGCTCCGCGATGCCGTGTACAACGCCAGTGGAATCAACGCGGGTGGCCAGGACTCCAAGGGTTACTTCGATCATTTCCTCATCCGCGGGTTGAATGCCCAGATCTACAGCGACGGCTTCTCCGATGGCGACCAGTTGAGCGGACTGTCGCATTCCCTCAACGGCGTCGAACGTATCGAGATCCTCGAAGGACCCGGCTCGGCCTTGTCTGGTAGCGGTCCGCCCGGGGGCACCATCAACATCGTGCACTATGCGCCAGCCTCTACGCTGCACTATGGCGGCAGCTTGCAGGCAGGTTCGTTCGGCACGATCACCGGTAGTGCGTACGTGACCGGTCCGACCGGTGTCGACGGGCTCGACTATCGTATCGATGCCACCGCCTCGCATACGGATGGCTTCCGTGACCTCGCCGGGCGCGATCGCGAGATTCGTCCCGCCTTCCGCTGGCAGTGGGGCAATCACGTCACCGACCTCGCTTTCGATCTGCGCAACATCCACGAAACACCGGACTCCTACGGCCTGATCTATTTCAACGGCGCGCCGATCCACGACGTGCCTCGCAAGGCCATGTATTCGTCGCCCTTCAGCCAGTCGAGTTCCGACTTCGCGCGAACGACGGGGTCCGACCAGTGGACGGTGAACGACGACCTCACCATCAACAACCGGTTCTCCTGACTGCACCGTTCGCTGGATGTCGTTGTCAACGGCGACAGCGCCAGTACGAAGGTGAGCAATGGCCAGGTGGTCAGCCGCCAGCTGCGTGAGCAGAACGACACCGACAGGAGCATCGACTACCAGTTCGAGCCGGTTTGGCGCTTCTCGACCGGCTCCCTGCAACACACCTTGCTTACCGGTTTCGAGTACCAGCAGCAGAAGCTGTCGACCGACCGCGCGACGGCGGACCTGCCGAACATTCCCGATGCCTTCAACCCCGTGCCGCCGGAAACCTCGCTTACAGCGGTGCCTTTCCTGTGCGATGCGAAGCATTCGTGTGACGACGACCGGCTCGGTGCGCGCTACTACAGCGCATATGCCACCGACCAGATCGACGTGACCGACGCGTTCAAGGTTCGCGCTGGCGTGCGCCAGGACTGGTGGGATACCACGTTGACACCGCGCATCAGCGTGCCCGGCCGCTTCGGTACGGATGCGAAGCCCTTGCTTGCCGGTGTCAGCGACTCGCGCAACGACGCGCCGGTCAGCTGGAATATCGGAGCCCTGTACAAGGCGCTGCCGTGGATGTCGCCTTATGTCGGCGTATCGAGCAGCCACCTGACGAACTTCAATTCCGAGAACACCCAGAACGGCGTGGGTGAGCCGGAATCGGCCCTGCAGTACGAGGCCGGCATCAAGTTCGCCTGGCTCGACGACAGGGTGCTGCTGAACACGGCCGCCTTCGACGTTCGCCGTAACCATGTCGCGACCGCGACGACGCTCAACGGTATCGAAACCGTCGTATTCGACAGCCAGAAAACACGGGGTGAGGAAATCTCAGCGGATGTGGCGCTCACCGACCAGTGGCATCTTCTCGCCAACGCGACGCATCAGGATGCCTTCATCACCAACAATCCGCAGGGGATCACCTCGGAGGGACATCGCCCGCAGGGTGCGCCGGACATGCTGGCCAATCTCTGGACAACGTACCGCTTCCGCCTTGGCGGCCTTTCCGGTTTCCGCGTTGGCGCCGGGGTGAACTACCAGGACAAGAGCTATAGCGACATCACGAACGCCAGCTCCATCCCGTCGTTCGCCGTGGTCAACATGCTGGTCGGTTTCGAAGCCTCGACATGGGGCGTCGACGTAAACGTGCACAACGTCACTGACCGCCGTTACTTCACGGCGGCCAATGGCGCAGGTGCTTACGTGGGAGAGCCGCGCAGCGCGTTCGTCACGCTGCGGGCGAATCTCTGAGCCAGGCCGGGCCGGCGTGCTTAGTAGCCCGCGGCCCGCTTCTTTTCACGCTCGAGGTTCCACTCGCGCTGCGCGGCCTCGTCGTGGAAGGTCCAGGCAACGAAGCGGCTCTGCTTGTTGCCCTGGGCCATGTTGACCGTGCGAACGTCGACTGCCTTCACATGGGTCAGCGCGCGGTAGATCTCGTTCAGGTGTTCGCTGCGCGCGACCAGCGTGGTGAACCAGAGCACCGTGCGCGCGTAACTCGTGCTCTCGGTGATCATCGTGCGGATGAAGCGTTCCTCGCCGCCCTGGCACCACAGCTCGCGACCCTGGCCGCCGAAGTTGAGATTGGTGGTGCGCGGTGGCGCCTTCTTGTCCGTCTTGTCCAGGTTGCGGGTCTTGCGGATATTGCCGGCGGCGGCTTCCCGCGCAGACGAATGGAAAGGCGGGTTACACATGCTGACGTCGAAGCGATCTTCGGGGCGTAGGAGCTGCTCGAAGACGTGGATCGGGTTTTCCTGGCGACGCAGGAAGATCCCGTCACCGAGGCCCGGGTTACCGTCGACGATGCCCTTGGCCGCACGCAGCGCATGGGTGTCCACTTCGGAGGCGGTGAACCGCCAGCCGTATTCGCGGTTGCCGATGAGCGGGTAGATCAGGTTGGCGCCGGTGCCGATATCCAGCGCACGAACGCCGGGCCCGGTGGGGATCTGGCCGCCGTTGGAACTGGCCAGCAGATCCGCCACGCCATGCACGTAGTCCGCGCGGCCCGGGATCGGCGGCACCAGGTAGTCCGGTGGGATATCCCAGTGAGCGATACCGTACTGGGACTTCAACAGCGCCCGGTTCAGCGCACGCACGGCGTGCGGGTCCGAGAAGTCGATGCTGTCTTCGCAGTGGCCGTTGTCGCCGACATAGGCGGCGAGCAGCGGCATCTCGCGCGAAAGCTCGGCAAAGTCGTAGCGCCCGGTATGGCGGTTGCGTGGGTGCAGGGTCGTCACCGGGGGAGCGGCGGACTTGGATTTCTTCATCGAAAGGGGGCCAGGTGGACTGTGGGGCAGGGCCATTGTCGCAGATGTGCCCCGGGGATCCGTGGCACCATGGATTTCTTTGCGAGGCCCTCCCATGGATGCCAAGACCGCCTGGCCCGACCGCGTGACCATCGACGGCATGGTCTACAAGGCGCGTGTGGACACGGGTGACGGCCTGGTAAGCCTGCCGTGCCCGTCCGAACCCCAGGTGTCGGTGGGTGACGTCATTACTCAGACGGTGGGCCGGCGCGAGACCTCGCTGGAGGTCCTGGAGGTCGACTTCCAGCTGAACGGATCGCTGGGCATCGGCACCGTTCATCGCCATCTGCTTGTGCTCACCGTCGAGCCGACCACGTCGCAGGCCCATACCCAGCCGCCGCGGGCTTCCGCGCCGGTGTCGAAGTCGGTCCCGCGTCCCGTCCCGCGCCCGGTGGCGGCCACCTCGAGCGTGCAGGCCGCGCCGGCGAGCACGTTGAAGCTGGCGGAACTGGTTGAGAAGGTGTCGCGCAGCAGTGACGTCGAGGCCAAGGCGATGCTGGTGGCGCTGCTGGACAATCCGTCGGTGACGGCCATCGTCGGGCCGGTCACGGCGCTGAGCATGCGAGCCATGCTGCGGTAAAGCGCCTCGGGTCTTCCTGCAGGGAAAGGCGGCGCTATGTCGCTTGGGGTATGGCGACAACGTTCGCTACGGGCTTAATGTTGGCTTTCGCCGTCACCTCACCGGAGACCCAGCATGGTTACGTACTCCGTCCGCTGCTCGGACCAGACCGCGCACGACTGCTCGAAGACAGTCGAGGTCGATATCGGGATCCCCGACCTGACGCCCGAACAGCTGGCCGCGATCTTCGACGGCGGCCACGCCGGGGTGCAGGCGCATCAGCTCGAGAAGGCGGACGACGCCTACCGGCTCCAGAGCGATGCCATGCCCGGTGCCGACAGGACGTACTACGTGAAAGTCGAGCTCGACTCCACCACGTGTACGGCCTGCCTGAAGGATCGAAGCACCGAGATTCCGGAGTTCGTGCCGGTTAAATAGCGACGCGGAACTGCACGTAGGTCGTGCGCGGCGCGCCGACCATGCGACCGGCATTGCCGTCGACGTTGCGCGTGTAGAAGCGCTTGTCGGCCAGGTTGTTCACGCCGGCGTCGATGCTGCTGCCTTTCCATGCCGGGATCTGCCAGCTCACCTGGGCGTTCCACAGGCGGAATCCGGGGATCCGGCCCACGCGTGCGTCCGGCGTCTCCTGCACGGTGTTTGCCTGGTCGGCAAACTGGCCGCTCTGGTGCGTGCTCGACAGGTTGAAGGTCCACAGGCCCAGCTGGTACTTCGCACCGGCGGTATCCGTACGGCGGGAGTAGAACGGCACGTCGAGTCCTGCCGTGGCACCCGACTCCTGGATAGCCTTGGTGTAGGTGAAGTTGGCATAAAGATCGAGACCGCGCAGCGCGGACTGCTCCGCGAATTGGTAGTCGATCGCCGATTCGAGGCCCTTGTGGTTGGTCGCGCCGATGTTCTGGAAGGTGGGCGGCTGGATGCCCGGTACCTGCAGGATCTGGTTGTCGAAGCGCATCTTGAACACCGTCAGCTCCGCGTGCAGCTGCGGACCCTGCCAGCGTGCGCCCAGTTCGGCCGTGCGCGCGAGTTCCGGCTTAAGGGGATTGGTCGCGGACTGCGAGTTGAGCTGGATGTTCTGCACCGGGCCGAACGACGTGCCGTAGTCGGTGAAGAGTGTCAGGTCGCGCGTGAGCAGGTAGGAGATGTTGAGCGACGGCAGCGGCTTGTTGTTCAGGCTGCTGTATTGCTGGTGCAGGGTCGTGTCGACGCGGTCGGAGTCGATGTGCTCGAAGCGCACGCCGGGCGTGATGCGCCACTTGCCGATCGCAACGCGGTCGTCCACGTAGGCGGCATTCGCGTCGGTCGAGTTGTCGAAACGCGTCGGCGCGGTGAGCTTGCCGGTAGCCGTGCTCAGGTTGTAGCTGCCGTCATCGCCGCGCTCGCGCAGGTAGCGGTAGCCGACGGTCACGTCATTCGTGGTCGGACCCAGTTCGAAGCGCTGCGTGTAGCGCGGCTCGATGCCGAAGACCTTGTAGTTGCGCGGCTGCACGGCGAGCTGCGTGCCCGTCGTGTTGATCAGGGTGCTGCTGCGGTAGCTCTCGTTGTCGTAGACGCGAACCTCGACTTCGCTGTCGTCGGACAAGGTGTTGATGTAGCCGACGTCCGCCGCCTTGCGGTGACCGGTCCAGAAGTCCGTGGGACGCGTGTTCTGGAACGGGTCGGCGTCGTACTGGGCCACGGTGAGGCCGCCGGGCGTGCGCGACTTGACGTCGTAATAAGAGAGCTTACCGTAGACCTCGGCCGTCGGGCTCACGGGATAGCGGAACTTCAGCGCAACGTCGTTGACCTTCTCGTCGCTGCCACGGCGCCAGTCCGTGCCCGTCATGCCGGAGTAGAGCAGGGCGAGGCCAAGCCCGTTGCTCATCGTGGCGCCGAGGAAGGTGCTGTATTGCTGGTTGCTTCCGCCGCCCTTGCCATAAGCATTTTCACGCACGGTCACGTCGCCACTCAGGTCGGGCGTGGTCGGGATGGCGCGGGTATTGAAGTTGATGATGCCGCCGACGTTCTGCGGCCCGTATCGCACGGCGCCGCCGCCACGGACGACATCGATGGATTCAATATTGTTGAGGCTGACCGGCGCCACGGAAAGCTGCGGCTGCCCGTACGGTGCGAAAGCCATGGGGATGCCGTCGAGAAGCACGGTGGATCGTGGGCTATAGCGACCGGTCAGTCCGCGGACGCCGATGCTGAGCGAGACGGCGCTGCCTGCGGAACCCGAATTGTCGGTCGACTGGACTCCCGGGATGCGGCGCATGACGTCGCCGATGCTGGTCGCACCGGTTGCGCGAATCTGTGTGCTGTCCAGGACCGTACGGGCGCCGGCGAAGGTCTTCACGCTGTCCTGGAGGCCCGTGCCGAGCCAGCTGCCGGCGACCTGGATGGAATCCAGCGTGGCGGCGTCTTCGGCGACGGCCGGCTTGGCGTCCTGCGCCTGCGCGGCGTACGTGGTGGCCGCGAGGGCGGCGGCAATGGATGCCGCGCTGACGCGTAGACGCAGCGCGGAAGCCCTGCGGGAAGTCGAGGAAAGCATGCTTAGCCCTTGAGAACCTAACAGATGCGAATAGGTTGCATTTGCAAAGGGGCGAAGTCTAGCATGCTGTTCGACATGTGAAGCTAGGGAGCGTGGAAGGCTGCTTCGATGTTGTGGCCGTCCGGATCGAGGATGAAGCCACCGTAGTAGCCGGCGCTGTAATGCGTGCGAGGTCCCGGAGGGCCATTGTCGCGGCCACCCGCGTTCAGCGCGGCCTCGTGGAAGGCCCGGACATCGTGTTGCGTCGTGACCCGGAAGGCGACGTGCACGGGCGGGTGGTTGGGCTCGCCCCTATAGATCCAGAAGTCGGCCTTGCCATTTTCGCCGAAGCCGGCGACGTCGGTGCGCCCGGTCACCGACGCAGGAATCTCGAGCAGCAGCTCATAACCGATGGCTTGAAGCGTTGCCACGTAGAAGGCCTTGCTCCGCTCGAAATCGCTGACGTAGATACCGATGTGGTCGATCATGCGGAAGCCTGCCTATGTGACTGGAAGGCATGTAGCTTAGCCTGAACCACCCCTCGTCTATCTTCTGTGCCGCCGTACAGGCTACCTTTAGCACCGCTCTGACCCCTGTTTCCACCTAACCGACAGGAAGACCAGGCTCATGAAACCAGCGCTCTACGTTGCAGCGACCGCCGTCGCGCTTCTCTCCGTCGTGGCAGTCGCAAAGACGCCGTCGACTCCTCCCGCCAAAGCCGCCATCGCTACTGCGATCGCCGATACGCACCGGCCGGAAAAGGATACCCAGCAGGATGCCATTCGCCACCCGGCGGATCTGGTCGCTTTCTCGAAAGTGAAATCGGGCGATGTCGTCGTCGACGTCTGGCCCGGCGGCGGTTACTGGACCCGGCTGTTCTCACCGATCGTCGGCGCCAAGGGCAAGGTTTACGCCTACGTTCCCTCCGAGATCGCGGGCTTCAAGAATGACCCGGTCGCTGTAGCCAAGGCACTTGCCGCGGAGCCCGGCCGGGGCAACGTCGAGTTCATTTCCGACGCGATCGACCAGCAGCCCGATGCCGCCTCGCTCAATACGGTCGACGTCGTCTGGACGTTCGAGAACTACCATGACCTCCACAACAGCTTCATGAAGGGAGCGAGCGTCGATGGCTTCGACCAGGCCGTCTTCAAGCTGCTCAAGCCCGGCGGTTACTTCGTTGTCGTCGACCACGCCGCGGCTGCCGGCTCGGGCCTGAAGAACACCGAAGACCTGCACCGTATCGACCCGGCAACGGTGAAGGCCGAGGTGGAGAAGGCGGGCTTCGTCCTCGATGCCGAGGCCACGGTGCTCGCCAATCCGGCCGACGACCACACTGCCAAGATCTTCGACCCCGCGATCAAGGGAAAAACGGACCGTTTCATGCTCCGCTTCAGGAAGCCGGCAAAGTAATGTGACCGCCGATCAGGTCTTCCTGCACATCCGCGTGGTACTCAGCATCATTCTCGGGCTGGGTATCACGACCTTGCTCAAGGGCATTGCGTCGATCATCGAGCATCCCCGGCGCTTCGGGTGGTCATGGATCCACATGGGGTGGGTGGTCTGGGCACTCATCTCGATCATGACCTTCTGGTGGTGGGAGTTCCGTCTGGCCGCCGTGCCGGTCTGGACGTTCGGGTCTTACCTTTTCATCCTTTGCTATTGCGCGCTTTACTTCATGATGTCGACGATGCTGTTCCCGTCGGATGTCCGGGATTTCGGCAGCTACGAGAACTATGTGCTCGAGCGGCGCGGCTGGTTCTTCGGGCTGATCGCCCTGCTGACCGTCATGGACCTCGCCGACACCTCGCTGAAGGGCAGTGCCCGGTGGCATACCCTCGGCCCCGCCTACGTCGTGCATGCCGTGGTCATGCTCGCCGTGGTGGTGGTCGGCCTCACGCAGAAGCGGCGCGGCGTCCAGCTGGCACTGGCCCTGTTCACCCTGGCCTACCAGGTCTGCTATTTCGCGCTGGAGTACTTCACATTGTCGGTGGACTGAAAAAACTTCATCGCACATCGCACATCGCGCGCCTTCGCCCATGTGGGAGCCGCTTCAGCGGCGATGGCCGTTCGCCGCACACTTGGGCGTCTCGCGGGGAGACCTTGGTGCCCACCCTCGCTGCTCAGACAGTCCTCCGCGTTTCGTACCGGAAGGCCGCTACCGCGGCTCATGTACTTATTTGGCCTACGGCCGCTCCACTTGTCCGGAACTCGCATCGAGGGTGGACACCAAGCTCTCTCACGACGATACGGTCAGCTGTAAGGAGAGCCAACAGCCAAAGCGGCTTTGCTTCGTCAGCTCGACCCCACGAACCTCAGGGCTGGGAAGAGCCTTCGGTGCCCACCCTCGAGGCGAGTTCCCGACAAGTGGAGCGGCCGTAGGCCAGATGGATACATGGGCAGCGCAGCGGCCTTCCGGTACGAAACGCGAAGGGGTGTCTGAGCAGCGAGGGTGGGCACCGAAGGCTCTGCACCTTACCGTCCACGCACCGAAGGCTCTGCGCCGCGACGTCTTGGCCCGCCGCGTCTCTGACCCCATCCCCGGAATTCCGCGAAGAATCAAAAAAAGGGGCAGGGTGCATCCAAACCCGGTCGGCCCTGCCTCTAACTGTTACATGGCCGATTCGGCCGACTCCAGAGACAGGATTGCCCATGAACGGCATCTTCGTACCCATCGTCGGCTTCGTCAGTGTGGCGGCCATGTTCATCGTCTTCTCGCTGCTCAACAGCTGGACCCAGTTCGAAATCCAGCGGACCCTGCGCACCGCGCTGGAGAAGGGGGCACCCCTGACGACCGAGCTGGTGTCACAGATGATTACGAACAGGCCGACACGGAAGACGGACATGCGCCGGGGCATCATCATCATGTCGATTGGCGTGGCTGCCCTGGTCGCCGGGCCCATCACCGGGCATTTTCAGGAGTTCGCCACCGTCGCGGTGTTTCCGATCTTCGTCGGCATTGGCTATCTGCTGGTGTGGAAGCTGGAGCGGGGCCAGGGTGCTGCCTGATAATGCCCAGGACCGACAGCGAGCTGATTGCCGCGTTCCTCTCCGGAGACCAGCCGGCATTCACCGATCTGGTCCGGCGGTACCAGTCGCCCATCCGCCAGTTCCTCAGGCGGCTGGCAGCGGGCGATCATGCGCTCGCGGACGATATCGCCCAGGAGACGTTCCTCAAGATGTTCACGAGCCTGACCTCGTTTCGAGGCGACGCCAGCCTGGCCACATGGCTGCACACGATCGCCTATCGCACCTTTCTGCGTCATGTGGCAAACCGTTCACGCATCTCCTTCGTCGACGATGACGACATGCCCGAAGCGATGTCCGTGGCACCGACGGCCATGTCGGATATTCTTGTCGAGCAGATGATGCAGCACCTGAGCCTCAACGAACGCGTGATGGTCACCCTGTCTTTTTCCGCCGGCATGAGCCACGCGGAGATCGCCCAGGTCACCCAGATGCCGTTGGGCACGATCAAGTCCCATATCAACCGCGCGAAGGCCAAGCTTGCGCGCTTGCTGGGCACCGAGGAGGCACGCGTATGACCGGACCAGATGTCGACGACGACCGCCAGGGCGGCGAGTCGCCCCCGCTCGCATCGCTGCTCGCTTATGAGCGGCAACTGGATGGCGATGCCTTCACCCGGCAGGTCATGGGCCGTGCCGTTCGCCGAAGCCGTCGGGGATGGGTGCTGCTCGCATCGCTGATCTGTTCGCTGGCTGTTGCGATCGGCATCCGGCCGGACAACTTCACCTTCCTGTCCGGAATACATCTGCCGCTGGGTACCCTGAGCGCCCTCGCGGCCAGCGTCCCGGCAGGCGGCGTGATCGCGATGTTGCTGATCGCCGTATTGATGATCGGCGCAAGCAAGACCGCGGACAGTATCTGAGTCGTGCCAGGCCGGAATCTCTACATCGACATGCTGCGCGGGCTATCCATTGTGATGGTCATGCTGCTGCACTACTCGCTGACGTACCGCTTGCATGGCAGTCCGCTTAACCAATGGGTATCCGTGCCCACGCTGCGCACGATCTTCTTCAACGGCAACTACGGTGTATCCGTGTTCTTCGTGGTATCGGGTTTCCTGATCACCACGAACATCATCCGGCGGTACGGATCACTGGCGGGCACCGACGTCGCACACTTTTACAAGTTGCGCTTGTTCCGCCTCTATCCGTCGGTCGTGCTGGCCCTGGTGATCATCACCGCGCTGGGCCTCGCCGGCCTGTCGAACTTCGCCAACGTGAGCAAACACGAGGACTTCGGCAATGGCTTCTTCGTCGTCGCCAACCTTTCGGTACTCACGTTCTGGCACAACATCCTCATGGAGCGGGTGGGGTACTTCAACTACGCCATGAACATCTACTGGTCCCTCTCGGTGGAGGAAGTGTTCTATCTCCTCTATCCCGTGGTTCTGGTGATCGCTCGCCGCCGCTGGCAGCTGATCCTCCTGGCCCTGGCTGCGATCGTGATCGGGCCTGCGTATCGCTGGCTACACAGCGATGACGAGCTGTTCTTCATGTACGGCAACCTGGCCTGCGTGGACATGCTGGTCTTCGGCTGCGTGGCGGCCGTGGCGGCCAGGCTCGTTGCCTGGACGCCACCGGTGCGCCGCGTTCTTGCCGCGCTGGCCGTTGTGGCGATGGCATGGGTGTACATGCAGGGAATCGACGGCAACGAGGCCTTCGGTGCGACCTTGCTCGGCATCGCCGCGGCGATCTTCCTCGCGGCCGTGTCACGTCTGCCGCCAGGCAGGGTCGCCCGCCACGCCGGGGGGCCGTTGGCCTGGCTCGGCTCGCACAGTTACGAGCTTTATCTCTTCCATATCGTCGTGCTGGGCGTCATGGGGCAGTGGGTGCCACGGGCTGCCATGACGCCGGAGTACAAACTGCCGATGCTCGCGCTGTTCTTCGTGCTCTCCGCGGCTTTCGCCTGGGTGATCGCGCGCTACTTCGGTGACCCGATCAACCGCCGCCTGCGCGCGCGGTACGCCCGCCGACGGCTCGAAGATTCAAGCGCCATGGAACCATCGCGGGTAAAGTTCGGCGAAGGGTAGAAGCCTTCTACCGAGTATCCAGGAGAGCGTCATGCGTCACGTCCGATCCATGGTCTGCGGCCTCGTGGCCGTGACCGGCCTGCTTGTGGGCACGAGTGCCCAGGCCGACAAACGTACCCAGCTGTCGCAGAACGACCTGAGCATCCCCGGCTGGGAGGAGATCCAGACGCGTGTCGACCTCGACCCGGGCCACATCGCGGCGAAGCACCGCCATCCTGGTGAGGAGATCATCTACGTGGTCGAAGGCACCATCGAATACGACCTCGAGGGCAAGCCACCGGCCACGCTGAAGGCGGGAGACGTGATCTTCGTGCCCAAGGGCGTGGTCCATAGCGCGAAAAACGTCGGGACGACGAACGCGGCCGAGATCGGCACGTACATCGTGCCCAAGGGCCAGCCGATCCTGGAGTGGGTGAAGTAGGGCAGATTGAACAAGAATTTGCGATGGCCAAGGCGCTGAATAGGCGGACTGTCGCGACATCCCTGTCGCCCTGTCGGAGATAGCGCCATGAGCCGCAGTCCGCTCCAGAGCATGCTTATCGATTCGGCCGTCGTGCTGGCCATCGTTGTCGGCGCTGTCGGCGGGCCGGCCCAAGCCGATACTCCCGCCAAGCCGGTCAGCCCGGTGATCATGATCAACAAGGCGGCAGCTACGACGCCGATCACTACCACGCCGTTACGGGGGTCCCTGAGCATGCTCTCCGGCTCCGGCGGCAATATCACCGTGCTGACCGGCAAGCAGGGCAAGCTCATGGTCGATGCGGGCATTGCGGTGTCCCGGCCACGCGTCGAGGCAGCGCTGGCGGCGATCAGCAGCGCCCCGGTCAAGTACCTCATCAACACCCACTACCACTGGGATCACACCGACGGAAATCCCTGGGTCAAGGACGACGGTGCGACGATCATTGCCACCGCCGGCACGGTGAAGCGCGTCTCCGTCGCCACCCGCGTGGACGATTGGGACTTCACGTTCCCGGCGCTCCCGACCAAAGGCATTCCCACCGAAATACTTACGGCCAACAAGACCTACCATTTCGACGGTCAGACCATCGAGGTCCGGCTGCTCGACCCCTCGCATACCGACACGGACCTGTACGTCGTCTTCAAGGAAGCCAATGTTGCTTCGCTGGGCGACCTCTTCTGGAACGGCGTCTACCCGTTCATCGATAACGAGAACGGCGGCGGTATCGACGGCATGATCAAGGCCGATGACGCTATCCTTGCCGCTCTGAACGACGACGTCGTTCTGGCGCCGGGCCATGGACCGGTGGGTACCAAGAAGCAGTTTCGTGAATTCCGCGACATGCTCGCGGGCGTTCGCGACAAGGTATCCGCCCTGAAGAAGCAGGGCAAGTCACGCGATGAGGTCGTCGCGGCAAAGCCAACAGCCCAATACGACGCGGTCTACGGGCACTTCGTTATCGACCCGGACTTCTTCACCCGCATCGTCTACGACGGGCTCAGATAGCTTCCCAGGTGCCCATTGCCAGGGAGTCCGGCGACCAGCCGTCCTCGAACAGCACCCACCGTTGCCGTAGCGCGTTGCGGCGACGGACGATGCGGCGTGGCATGAACTGCCAGTACTGTTCGGCTTCGACGAAGGCGGCGTCGCTGTGGGCATCCAGCCGTACATCGCCGGTCATCTGGAGCACATCGCCGGTGCGGAAGTCCGCGCACCACAGACCGGCGCGGGGGTTGAGCAGGAAATTGCCCAGCGTGTTGTAGAACGTATTCCCCGGGAATTCCGGTACGGTCAGGATGCCGTTGGCCTCGGCCCGCATGAAGCCGGGAAGGCCGCCGCGGTGGGATACGTCGATCTGCCGCTCGTCGCCTTCGCGGTCGACATACGAGGCGACGAAGAAGGTGTCGCTCGAGGCGATCAGCTCGCGCGCGGCGTCGTCGAGTGCGTGCAGTTCCTCGGCGTGCGTCGGGAGCCTGCTCGCCGCTGTCGACGGAAACGATGCCTCGCGCGCCTGGATGTACTTGGGGCAGTTGCCGAAACTCTGTTCGATCGCGATCCTGAAGCCACCGGGCGATGGGCGGTCGATGTGGCCATTCAACCGAAGGCGACGACGTACGGACAGATCGATGCCCAACATGCCGATCGCATCGCCTTGTTCCATGCCCTCGTCCGCGGGGTCCGATGGATTACGCTCTACGGCGACATCCAGGGCGAACGTTCCGTGCGGAGACAGGAAGCCGCGCACACCTTCGATCATGGTCGCCCATACGTCACCGGTGGTGTCGACGCTGCCGACGACGGCGTAGGACAGGCGGGCGTAGAACGCCTGTTGCACCGGGCTCATATTGTTGCGAAAGATCCGGACGTCCAGATCCGAGAGGACTTCATCCACCCCAGCGCGGTGTTGCATCTCGCGCTCTCCGGCGTGCCACTTCGAGGCAAGCTTCGATCGATTCGAATCGGACACGATAGGCTCCTGTCGGTTTTTCGTGTGTGCCTAGAGATCCAGCTCCACGTCCTGCGATGGCGATGAGCAGCAGATCAGGACGTTGCCCTCGGCCGGCGGCTGTAACGGCTCCATACCGTACGACACACTACCGTCGAGCATCGACGTCTCGCAGTTGTGGCAGACGCCCGAGCGGCACGCCCATCGCACGGGTACGTCGCAGGCCTCAGCCAACTCGAGCAGGCTGGCATACCGTGGGTTCCAGTGCACGGCCAGGCCACTGCGAACGAACGTGACCAGCGCGCCTTCGGTTGGTTCATCACCCGGTGGGTGCGGCGGTCGTGATGTCGTATGCACGAGGCCCGGACGCATGGCTTCCACGCCACCGAACAGCTCGGAATGAATGCGGGCTTCCGCGAATCCCTGGGCGAGGAGTCCGGCACGAGCCTCGTGCATGAATACCGAAGGGCCGCAAAGGTAGACGTGTGCATCGAGTGGAACGCCAAGGCGCTTGAGCGCGTCGACGGTAATCCACCCATGAAGGTCATAGTCGCGGCCCTGGGCGTCCGTGGCATTCGGGCGGCTGAATGCGATCAATCGTGTCACGGACGGGAAGCGGCCCAGCAGGTCGTGTACCTCGGCGGAGAACGCGTTTTCCTCGCCGTTCCGGCTTCCGTGAACCCAGTAGATATGCTTCCTGGCAGATGCCGGATGGCTGGCGAGTTCGTGGAGCATCGACAGGACGGGAGTGATTCCGATACCGGCGCTCCAGAGCACCACGGGATGCTCGTCCTGATCGAGGAAGAAATCGCCGCGCGGTGCGCTGATGGCGATCCGGTCGCCGTCCTTGACCTGCGTATGGAGAAAAACGCTCCCCTCGCCAAGTGCCCGCTTCACCGAGAACCGGTATTGGCCGGGCGTGCTGGCGTCGGACAGCGAGTAACTGCGTATGAGCGGTACCCGGGGTGGGGGTGGCGTCACCTTGATGACGATGAACTGGCCGCCACGTGCGGCGGGGAGCGGGATGCCGTTTGCGGCTTCGACAACGAAGGACCGCACGAAGGGGTCCTCCATGCGCGTCGAACGAATCCGCACGTCGCGAAAGCCATGCCAGGCAGGCTCTTCGCGGGGCGCCGCGGCAGGACCCGTCGCAAGCATGGACGCCAATGAGTCCCGCCAGCCTTTGCTGAGGGCGGGCACCCGGACGGCGCGTTCGAGCGCCGCGCGTGGATGGTCGGCCAGGTAAAGCAGTGCATCGACTTCGGTGATGCTCACGTCGTTTCCTGCGAGCTCCTTCGTGATGATGTCCCCGGCTCCGATCAAGCCTTCTTCGATCACCCGGCAATAGAATCCCGGCCGCTTGTGCGAGACCAGCAGGGAAGGCATGCGCGGCTCTTCCAGGCGCAACCCCACGCGATAGCAGGTGACCCGCGGCTGCGTTACCTCCAGCAAGGCGCCGCCGATGCGGAAACGGTCGCCGACGCATACGTCACTGTCCGGCAAGCCATCCACCGTGAGGTTTTCGCCGAACGACCCCATCGCCATGGGCGGCCGGCCCAGGAAGGCCTCCCAGTACCGGTACGAATCCACCTGGTACACCATCACGGCGCGGTGTTCGCCTCCATGGCCTTTCAGGTCACCTTGCCCGTCGCCGTCGATGTTGAGACGCCGCACCATGACGCGGCCGGAGACCGGGGATTTCCACACACCGGTGTAGACGACCTGACCCTGCCAGGGAACCTCCTTCGGAAGGCCGACATTCACGGATACCAGCGTGGCCACGATCGTCACCTCGATAGGCAGGCACGCGACGATCTTATCCCCACCGCAATCCACTGTGCGAATCGTCAAGAAACGCCCGGGGCGACAAGCCGTCGCCATCCGAAGGCCGTAGCCTGAAACGCGTTGTTCAATCCGGAGGTCCCTGCTCATGAGCGCGCAAGTCAAACCCTCTACCAACACCTCGCCCGTCGTGGTTCACCACCGGTTCGCCACGATCGACGGCCTGAAGATCTTCTACCGTGAAGCCGGCCCTGCCGACGCGCCGGTGTTCCTTCTGCTGCACGGGTTTCCCACGTCGTCGCACATGTTCCGCAACCTGATTCCGCTCCTGGCCGATCGTTACCACGTGATCGCGCCCGACTATCCGGGCTATGGCCAGAGCGACATGCCCGATCCATCGAAGTACGCATACACCTTCGATGGCTTCGGAGAGATCGTGGAAACATTGCTGGCACAACTCGGCGTCACGTCGTTCGCCATGTATCTGATGGACTACGGCGCACCCGTAGGCTGGCGGTTGTTCCTGAAGACGCCCGAACGTGTGACCGCCCTGGTCATCCAGAACGGAAACGCCTACGACGAAGGGCTGAAGACCTTCTGGGACCCGATCAAGGTCTATTGGAACGACGGCACGAAGGCGAGCAGGGACGCGCTGCTGGGCCTGGTCACGCTGGAGACCACGATCTTCCAGTACACCGATGGCGTCGACGACAAGACGCGCATCTCGCCCGACAACTGGGTGCACGACCAGGCACTGCTGGATCGACCGATGAACGCGGACGTGCAGATGGACGTCATGTACGACTATCGCACCAATCTTCCGCTGTATCCGGCCGTGCAGGAGCTGTTCCGCAAACACCAGCCACCGACCCTCATCGTCTGGGGCGAGCGCGACTTCATTTTCCCCGCTGACGGTGCACATCCGTACAAGCGCGACCTTAAAGACCTCGAGTTCCATCTGATCCCGACGGGGCACTTCGCCCTTGAAGACCGCGCCGACGAGATGGTGCCGCTGATCAGGGATTTCCTCGACCGGAAGATCGGCGGCGCGAAGTAAAACTCAGCTCGACGGGACCAGGGCGGAGAAGTGGGCCTGCAATGCCTTCTCCGTCTCGATCCGGGTCGCCACCACGGCGTCCGGGCCGGCTCCGGTACCTTCGACGGAGAAGAACGACAGGTCGTGCAGGCCGATCATCGCCAGGATGGTCCTCAGGTAGGGCGTCAGGAAGTCCGGTTGACGCGCGCGTTCGCCTGAAAAGCGGCCGCCGGAGGCTATGGCGACGTAGACCGGGCGGTCGTGCAGGGTTCCGACCTTCCCATGGTTGGTCATCGTGAAGGTCCGCCGGGCGCGCACGACGTGATCGAGCCATGCCTTCAGCGACGATGGCACTGTGAGGTTGTGCATCGGCGTGCCGATGACCACGATGTCCGCACGCTCGAGCTCCCCGACCAGCACGTCGGACAAGGCCATCGATCCGTCCTGCGAGACGTCATGCGTCGATGCCTGGGAGATCGCGTAGTTCATGTCGACATGGGGTAGGGAGCCGTCGCCGATCACGCGGTTCGCTACGACCGCTGTAGGGTCGCGTTGAAGCAGCAACTCGACGATGCGGCTCGAGAGCCGGTAACTCTCGGCGGCTTCGCCGCGGGGACTGCAACTCAGATGTAGGATGGTTTTCATGATTGCCATCGTACGGCCCGCGTGGTCTAGACCGAAGTGCCAAGAATGGAGTAAATAACTGGTCCATGGGAATCGCACGACCAGGTTATATCGGCTCGCTGGACGCCGAGGCATCATCGCCTTATTACCGGCAGATCTACGATCGCGTCCGTGATGCCATCTTCAGCGGCACACTCAAACCCGGAGACCGCGTGCCGTCCGCGCGCGCGCTGGCGGATGAACTCGGCCTCGCGAGAGGGACGATCGACGCAGCGTACGCCTTGCTGGTGGCCGAAGGTTATATCCAGACCCGCGGCCAGGCGGGCACCATCGTCACGCCCGGCATCAAGCCCAGGGCCCTGTTGGACGTTTCCAGTAAACCGGCGGCGCCGATGCGAGCCACGCCGAACGCCTTCCGCCCGGATTCGATCCGGCCTTTCCAGATGGGGCTTCCAGCCCTGGACGCGTTTCCGCGAAAGATATGGGCGCGGCTCGGCGCGCGATGCGCACGTGAGATGCATCCTGTCGACATGGTCCATCCCGCCGTGCATGGCCTCGAAGAACTTCGTCACCAGATTGCCGCCTACCTTCAGGTGTCGCGCGGCATCGATTGCCAGCCATCGCAGGTGTTCGTCACCTCGGGATACCGTCACACGCTGTCGATGATCGCCCAGGCGCTGATGAAAGCAGGGGATAAGGTCTGGACAGAAGACCCGGGCTATCCGCCGACGCGGGAACTACTCGGTCACATGGGGATCGCCAGCGTACCCGTGCCCGTGGATCAGGAAGGCATGATCGTTCCCGAGGGACTCCGGCTGGCACCGCGCGCAAGGGCTGCCGTCGTCACGCCAGCGCATCAGAGCCCGCTTTGCGTTTCCCTTTCCCTGGCCAGGCGCTGGGCACTGCTGGACTGGGCCACGCGAAACAAGGCGTGGATCGTCGAGGACGACTACGACGGCGAATACCGTTACGTCAGTCGACCGTTACCGGCACTGAAGAGTCTGGACAGGGAAGGGCGCGTACTTTACGCCGGCACGTTCAGCAAGGTTCTCTTTCCCAGCATTCGCCTCGCCTACCTCGTCGTCCCCGAAGCACAGGTGGAACGATTTGAAGAGGTAAGCCAGGTGTTCGCTGGCGGCAGTCCGTGGCTGACCCAGTCCATCGTCTCGGCCTTCATCAAGGAAGGGCACTTCGCGCGTCATATCCAGCGCACACGCAAGCTCTACGGCGACCGCCGCGAGGCCACGGCGGCGGGGCTGGAGAACGTGCTGGGAAAGTACGTGAGCATCGAACCCCAGCCCGGTGGCATGCATCTGATCCTGCGGTTGAAAGCCAGGCGTTCCGATCGCCGCCTGGTCGCCAGACTTATGGATGCGGGTCTGTACGCGGAGGCTTTGACCGACTGGACCGTGAGCCGCGATGGGGCCGGGGGACTGCTTCTCAACTTCACGAACATCGAGTCGCAAGGCATGGCGGAGCGGCTCGGCAAGCGAATGCTCGACATCATGGCCTAGTCGATAACTCATTACTTGGATCTTCTTGGGTATGCCAAGAAGCAGGAGCATGGCGTCCACCTACCCAACATGAAGCACCGCCATGAACCAGCGCATCGACTACTCAAAAGCTTCCCCGGACGGTTACAAGGCATTCGGCGGCGTCTACGTCACCCTGTTGAAGGGCAGCCTGCCGAAGGAGCTCATCGACCTCGTCTACCTGCGTGTGTCGCAGATCAACGGTTGCGCCTTCTGCATCGACATGCATTCGCGCGATCTGCTCAAGTCCGGCCTTGCCGTGGACAAGCTGGTCCTCGTTGCAGTGTGGCGTGACGCCGGCAACGTGTTCAGCGCACGCGAGAAGAGGGCGCTTGCCTGGGCCGAAACGGTGACCAACGTGTCGGCGACCGGTGTTCCCGATGCCGACTACGATGCCGCCGCAGGCGAATTCAATGGCGCGGAGCTCGCGGACCTGACCTACGCCATTGGCCTGATGAACGCCTTCAATCGCTTCGGCGTCGCGTTCCGCTCGACGCCTGCCGCCGTAGCCAACACCTGAGGGTCGCGGACATGGCCTGGACCTTGCTCAGTCTGGCGGGCGTTCTGGAGATCGCCTTCGCCTTCTTCCTGAAGTCATCGATGGGATTCACCCGGTGGTTGCCGGCGGTGCTGACCGTCGTCACCGGGTTATCCAGTGTCGTTCTTCTTTCCCTGTCGTTGCGCACACTCCCCGTCGGCACGGGCTACGCCGTATGGACGGGCATCGGCGCGGCTGGCACCGCGATTCTCGGCGTGGCCTTCCTGGGTGACTCGGCCGCACCGATGCGGTTGCTCTGCATCGCTCTCATCCTGGGCGGTGTCATCGGGCTGAAGCTGGTGTCGGCAAGCTAAGGGCTTCAGCATCCATCTATGGTGAGGCGCAGAGCCGGCGCAGCGGATTCGATGGCGGGAATTGCGATGGGGCCTGACCTCGACGAGCCCCGTTCGGAGCGATAGCATGCCCAAAAGGATCAGTGGATAAGCATGTCCCACGACATCGATTGGCTCAGTCGCTTTCTCGCCACGCTGTCCGTTACGGGCCGGCTGGAGATTCGCTGCCTGTATGGCGCCCCCTGGAATGTCACGTACGTCGACTCGCCGCCTGGCGAAATACCGTATCACCTGGTGATTCGCGGCACGGCTGTCCTCGAGCCGCCAGCCGGAGGAACGCCAGCAATGCTGACGGCGGGGGATATCGTGCTGATGCCACACGGCGGCGCGCATGTCCTTCGCGATGGCGGTGGCCACGCACCCGGCCCGGTGCACGAAGGCGGCGCGATGAATGTGCTGCTCAGTGAGAACGACGGGGAGGGGGAGCGCCTCGAAATGTTGTGCGGCCGCTTCGTGATCGCGCCACCGCATGATCGGTGGCTTCGTCACTACCTTCCTTCGACGCTCGTGGTCCGTGCCGGGAAATCGGCAAAAGAGAGTGAGTCATCCGCGGCCCGTTTAAAGCGATTGGTGTCGCTCATGCGCGAGGAAAGTCTCGATGGCGGGCTGGGCGGCTATGCCCTGTTGAATGCGTTGTCATCCGCGCTCTTTGCGCTGGTGTTGCGAGCGTCCAGCGAAGCCGAAGCGCCGCCACCGGGACTTCTCGCGCTGGCCGGACATCCCCGGCTCGCGCCGTCCATCTCCGCGATGTTCAACGAGCCGGCGCGCGCGTGGACACTTCCCGAGCTCGCCGCCCTGGCGAACATGTCGCGGGCCACATTCATGCGGCATTTCCAGGAGGGCCTCGGACGCTCGGCTGCGGAGTTCCTGCAGGACATACGCATGAGCGCGGCAGCCAATGCTTTGAGAGTCTCGGATCGTGCGACGGAAGAGGTTGCCGAGGCGGTGGGCTATCAATCGGTATCAGCGTTCCGGCGCGTCTTCACAGAACGCATGGGCATGACGCCTGGGGCATGGCGTCGCCAGTGCAGGTCCGTGGCACAGGGCTGAGGATCGATGGCCCCAAAGTCAGGGGCCGGTGCGCGCGATCCTCGGAGGATGCCGCGTTTTCATGCGGGGGCGCCTTGCTGAAGCAGCGGGTGCGCGCGGGCGAAGGCATCGAGCGCCGCGCAGTTCCTGACGATTCCCTCGATGGTCGGCGTACTCGTCAGGTCGATCTTCAGGGCCTGAGCACGGAAGACGAGGCTGACGAGGCAGATGTCCGCCATGGTGGGAGCGTCGCCGTGGCAGAACTTGCCTGTCTCCGACTCGGACGCCAGGCGTTGCTCGAGGCTTTCGAGATTGGTCGTCAGCCAGTGCACCTGCCACGCGATCCATGCTCCCTCGTCGAAACCGTGGTGCGTCGCCAGGTATTTCTTTACCCGGGGCGGCAGCAGAGGATTAGTATCCGTGACCAGTTGGGCGGAGATGGAACGGACCCGCGCGCGCCCATGAAGATCGTCAGGAAGCAGCGGCGGGTTGGGCACCTTTTCCTCGAGAAACTCGAGGATCGCCATCGACTGTGTCATCGGCGGGTTCCCGTGTTCGACAAGCGCGGGGATCACTCCTGCGGCGCTGATCGCCAGGTATTCCGGCGAGGTCTGTTCGTTCCTGTCCAGGTCGACGAATCGCTCATGCGCCGCCAGCCCTTTCAGGTTCAGCGCGATCCGCACGCGATGCGTCGCCGCTGTGCGCCAGAAGGCGTAAAGGTCGAAGTCTGCATTTACTGACATAACCAAGGGGCCGTCGGTGAGAATGGCCGCGAGCATGAGCGCTCCTTTCCATAACGTCCAAGATCGGTTGATTATCACTGCTATAAGTTTTTCCGATCGGCAATCCGGATATCATCCGCTCCATGAAGCAGCACGACGGGAATTACGCCGTATTCGACCTCGACAAGACCCTTTTGTCGGCGGATTCGACGGCGGTCTGGATGCGCGTGCTGTTGCAGGCGTCCCCGGTGAGGATGCTTGCCGCGCTCGTTGCCCTCGTGCCCGCGCTGCTTCTCCTGAAGCCGGCATCGACGCGGGGCATAGGTGCATCGGTGCTGCTGTGGATCGCCACGTTCGGACTTGACGAGGCCGCGTTGAAGAAGAATATCGACGCATTCGTGAAGCGCTTCGGGGAGGGCACCCGGGCACTACGCTGGTTCGACGACGCCATCGTCAAGGTGCGGGAGCATATGGCTGAAGGCCATCGTGTCGTCGTAGTCACCGCCGCTCCCCAGTGGCTCGCAGAGCGCCTCGTCGTCGCGATCCACGGCGACGTGCAGGTTATTGGTTCAACCCTGCAAAGGACCGCCAGCGGTTGGGTCATCAAGCGCCACTGCAGAGGGCAGGAGAAGTGCACGATGCTTGCCGAAGCAGGACACGGCGATGCCTGGCGATGGGCCTATAGCGACAGTGACGAGGACGCGCCCATGCTTGCGCGGGCGCAGGAGGCCTTTCTGATTAATGCCAGCGAACGAACCCAACGACGCGCGGCAGACCGGGGTGCGGGCCATGCGGTTGTGCTCTGCTGGAATTAACAAGCAGGCGCATCACTGCGGCAGTTCTTTCCCCGTCTGCTCAGCCAGGATGTAACTGGCGTACCAATCCGGCCAGTTCTCATCGTGTTGACCACCCGTGCGTTTCTCGTGCTCGCCATGCGCAGCGCCCGCGCGGCGTAGCGCAGCTGCGAGCTCGGCCGTCGCAGTGAATGTTGCTGCGTTCGGGTCGACGCGGCCAGCCAGTCGCTGCGTGATCTCCTGGAAGAGCCAGCCGTTGCCATCGGGGTCGGCGAACGACGCGAATGAGCGGTAGCTGCTGTGTTCCGGATGCGGACCACCGCCCCTGACCCGACCGAACAGATACGGCGCGTCGGGTCCCTCGTAGACGCCAGCGCCATCGTGGAACACGTCGCTCACCTCGATACCGCGGCCGATGAGTTCCTTGCGGGCAGCCTCGACGTCGGAGACGATCAGGTACAGACCTTGAGCGGATCCGGGGGCGGCGGGAGTCACGTTCTTGCCGAAGATCACCGAACAACCGGAACCCGGCGGCGTGAACTGGATGACGCGGAAATAGCCGTCGTCGGAGGCGAAATCGGCGTCCAGCCTCCACCCGAGGGTGTCATAGAATCGCTTGGCGCGATCGACGTCCGATACCGGGATCACCACGATCTCGAGTTTCATTTCTACTGCGCTGCTGCTCATGCGAACCTCCGGGTGAACGGGCCGCTGCATACTGTGCTTCGCATGGTGTAGATGCGGATTCGCCTGTGTCTTGGTGAATCCGGCCGGACCTTATGTTCTGTCCAGGCCTTCGATCAGTTCGTCGTTGCCGTCTGCCGCCGCTTGACGCCACTCACAGCCAGCAGCCCGGCCACGATAAACGCCATGCCCAACCACTCGTTGGGCATCGGCTTCTCATGCAGCACCACCCAGGCCATGAGCACGCTGAGCACGGGGACCGCCAGCGACGACACCGACGCGACGGCGGTGGGCAAGCGCCGAACCACCAGCAACCAGAGCGTCCAGGCCAGGCTGGTGGCCAGGATCACCGAATAAGCCAGGCCGGCGATGAATGCCGGGCTCCATTCGATGGGCCGCTCGGGCACGAAGAACGCGACGATGGCGAGTGCAGCGGCGCCGAAAGCCATTTGCCACGCGGTGAAGGTGAGCGGGTCGGGCTGGTGACGTTGGAACATGCGCTTGCTGGTAACGGTGCCCAGCGCCCAGCACAGGCCCCCGAGCAACGCGAGCACCGTGCTCACCGGGTTGCCCAAGCCATGCCATGGCGCGATGACACAGGTGAGGCCGACGGCGGCCAGTGCCAGTCCGATCCAGTGCCGGCGTGTCGGACGCTCACTCAACAACAACCACGCCAGCAACACGGCCCAGAACGGCATGGCGTAGGCGAGCAGGACCACATGGCCGGTACCGCCGGACGTCAGCGCCAGCTGGCCCAGACCCTGGAAGGCTGCTGTCTGGGCGAGGCCGGTAACGATCGTGCCGGCCAGCGGCGGAGGTGCAAGCGGCCTGCGCATGACGACCAGCACGACGAACAGCAGCGCGGCACCCATCGCGTAGCGCAACGCGCAGAACTCGAAGGGGCCCGAGTACTGCAGGACCAGCTTCATCACGATCCAGCTGAAGGCCCAGATGACCAGCGTGGCACCCAGGGCGATCATGGCGCCCGGCGATCCTTTTGATTCGTTCATCGGGCCATTGTCAGCCAGGAAGCCGACTTGTGACGCCCGTCGGGAAATGTGACGCGCGTTGCGGTTTCGGTCCGGCGGCGCCAGCGCCACCGGCAGCGTGCAGAAACTGTCACATCCCACCGCGACAATCGCGGCGGCAGGGGAAACGACAGCGCACGGAAATAAAGGATACGCATGACGATCCAGGACCGACGGCACTTCCTGAAGCTTTCGCTCGGCGCCGCGGGCGCCGCTCTCACGGCATCGGTGGTGCCACCGTCGATCCAGAAGGCGCTCGCGATTCCAGCGGCGCGACGTACGGGCACGCTGAAGGATATCGAGCACGTCGTCATCCTCATGCAGGAAAACCGCTCGTTCGACCATTACTTCGGCAGCCTGCGTGGCGTACGTGGTTTTGGTGATCCGCGGACGCTCACGCTTTCGAGCGGTCGTTCGGTCTGGCACCAGCCCGTGACTGCTGGCAGCGATGACTACCTGCTCCCCTTCCGTCCGCAGGCCGATAACCTGGGCCTGCAGTTCATCGAAGACCTCCCGCACGGCTGGAACGATACGCATGCCGCGTTCAACGCCGGCAAGTACGACCAATGGGTGCCATCGAAGGGCACGACGACCATGGCCTACCTGACGCGACAGGACATCCCTTTCCATTACGCGCTGGCCGATGCCTTCACCGTCTGCGACGCGTATCACTGCTCGATCCTCTCTTCGACGGATCCCAATCGCTACTACATGTGGACCGGCTACGTCGGCAACGACGGGCAGGGCGGTGGACCGGTGCTCTCCAATGCGGAGCTCGGCTACGGCTGGACGACGTATCCGGAACGCCTTGAGGCCGCGGGCGTGTCCTGGAAGGTTTACCAGGACATAGGTACGGGTCTCGACGCCGCGGGCGGCTGGGGCTGGGGATCTAATCCCTACATTGGCAACTACGGCGACAACTCGCTGCTCTACTTCAATCAGTACCGCAATGCGGAGCCCGGTAATCCGCTCTACGACAAGGCACGCACGGGCACGAACACGCTGAGCGGCCAGTCGCTGTTCGATATCCTGCAGAAAGACGTTATGGCCGACCGCCTGCCGCAGGTCTCGTGGATCGCGGCTCCGGAAGCGTACACCGAGCATCCCAGCTGGCCCGCCAATTATGGCGCCTGGTATGTCGATCAGGTCCTCGATGCCCTGACCGCCAACCCGGAGGTCTGGAGCAAGACAGCGCTCTTCATCACCTATGACGAGAACGACGGATTCTTCGATCACATGCTGCCTGCGTACCCGCCGGCATCGCGCGATCGTGGTCTGTCGACGATCAGCACCGATGGCGAAGTCTATGCGGGCGGTAACGGTTTCAATCCGGGCGTGTATGGCCTGGGTGTGCGTGTGCCGATGATGGTGGTCTCGCCTTGGAGCAAGGGTGGCTGGGTATGCTCGGAGACCTATGACCACACCTCGATCCTCCGCTTCCTCGAACAACGCTTTGGTGTGCGCGAGCCCAACATCTCGGCGTGGCGACGTGCCGTTTGCGGCGACCTGACGCGAGCCTTCGATTTTGAAGGCCACGATGGTCGTGTGCCGCCGTTGCCGCCGACGAAAGCCTACGAGCCTGACAAGGGCACACACACCGATTTCAGTCCGACGCCGCCGACCAGTCAGCACCTACCGCGGCAGGAGCGGGGTCAGCGCCCGGCGCGCGCGCTGGCGTACGCGCTCGAAGTCACGGGAAAAATCGACCAGGGGCAGGGACGCTATGTGCTGGACTTTGCTAACACCGGATCCCTCGGTGCCTGCTTCAGCGTGTCGTCGTCGCTACGTTCCGATGGACCCTGGACCTATACGGTAGAGGCAGGCAAGGCTTTGTCCGACTACTGGACCAGCGCGAACAGCGGGGATGCTTACGACCTTACGGTGCTCGGTCCGAATGGCTTCCTTCGCCAGTTCAGCGGCAAGCAGCCAGCCCAGGGCGACGATCGCCGTCGCTTTGCGCTGCCCGAAGTCACGATGTCCGAGGGGCGCCACACGGGTGAGCTACGTCTGATGCTGACCAATGCCGGTGGCAGGCCCTGCGCCATCACGGTCGAGGCCACGGCGTATCTCCACCAGCCGCCGCAGCGCTTCTGGCTGCAGCCAGGGGAGCGTGCCGAGGCTCACTTCGACATCGGCAGCTGCGACCATTGGTATGACCTGACTGCAACCTCGGATGCCGATCCGCTGTTCCTGCGCAGGTTCGCGGGGCATCGCGAGACGGGTAAGGCTTCCTTCTCCGATCCGGCCTTTGGGAGCTGATCAGGCATTAGAATGCCCTGAAAGAAACCGAGGTCTCAGGAAGCCGTTGGATCGATACCAATCCATGCTGACGTTTGTGCGCGTCGTCGAAACCGGGTCGTTTTCGGCGGCGGCACGCGTACTGAAGGTCGGTCAGCCTGCCGTTTCAAAAGTGATAGCCCAGCTCGAGCAACGACTGAATGTCAGGTTGCTCGTCCGCTCGACCCACGGGCTCCGTCCAACCGAGGCTGGCCAGCGCTTCTTCGATCGGGCACGCGTGGCGGTCGAGGACGCCGACGAGGCAGAACGCGCGGCCCGCGACGAAAGCCAGGGCCTGTCCGGACGACTCCGGGTATCCGCTGCGACGACCTTCGCGAGGCTGCACATCGTTCCGCATCTGCCAGCGTTCCTGGCGGCGCATCCGGATATCGAAGTCGACATTGTCCTCGACGACCGGATGATCGACCTGATGACGCAGGGCATCGACCTTTCGTTGCGCATGGGCAACCTGGCCGATTCCAGCCTTGTCGCCCAGAAACTGGCGACCGGGCGACGCTCCGTGGTTGCGACGCCAGCGTATCTCCAGCGCGCGGGCGAGCCGACGCGCCCCGAAGAACTCGCCACACACGAAGCCGTCGTCTACAGCCAGCTCCCCGATGCCTGGGTGTTCGAACGGGCGGGGGAGGAAGTGCCCGTAGTGATGCGGGGCAGGGCGCGTTTCAGCGCCGCGGAAGGCATCCGAGCAGCCGTGCTCGCCGACATGGGCCTCGCGGTGACGTCCGACTGGATGTTCGCCGACAAACTGATCGACGGTTCGGTGCGTCGCCTGCTGCCGGATTGGAACCTTCCCTCCATCGATCTTTGGGTCGTGTACCCCTCGGGACGAATGGCGAGTGCGAAGGCCCGCGCGTTCACCAGCTTCGTGCAAGGCATCGTTGCCTGAGGTGGAACCGGGACCGCTGTTCGGTCCCAGTCCTGTCCTCGTCGCCAATCCTGCGACTTACGCGTTCCAGCCGCCATCCACGGTGAGGCTTTCGCCATTGGTGTAACCGGCTTCGGGGCTCGCGAGATACGCGACGGCGGCCGCGATCTCGTCGACACGTGCAAAGCGCCCGACGCTCGCCAACCGCGTCATGATCCCGTGCGCTTCGCTGCCCGCCGGAGGGGACAGCTCGGTATCGGTGGGACCCGGCTGTACGGCGTTAACGGTGATACCGAACTGGCCGAGCTCGCGGGACAAGCCGCGGGTGAAGCCACGCACGGCGAACTTCGTGGCGATGTACAACGTTACGCCGGGCAAGGGCGCAGCTTCGCCGAACGCGGAGCCGATGTTGATGATGCGTCCCCAGCCCACGGGGACCATGCGCTTCGCCGCCTCGCGAGCCAGGGCGATCGGTGCACGTACGTTGAGGTTGAACTGTCGTTCGTATGACTCATCCGTCGATTCAAGGAACGGACCGTAGTCGACGGTACCGGCGTTATTCACGAGCACGTCCAGGCGACCCTTGAAACGACCGTCGAACGCGCCGTCGACGGCGGCGAGAAGACTTGCGATGCCTGCCGTCGTCGACAGGTCTGCCTTCACCGCCTCGGCCTGACCGCCGTCGGCGCGGATAGCGTTGACGACGGCGTCGGCCTTGTCGGCACTGGCGCTGTAATTGACGAGGACAGCCGCGCCTTCGCGCGCCAGACGCGTGGCGATTGCGGCACCGATGCCGCGTGATGCACCGGTGACCAGGGCGAGTTTATGTTCGAGGGGCTGCTTCATGATTCTCTCTCAGTGGTAAGACGAAGCGTTGTTGCTTCGGACGAGAGAGATGCTGCTCCGACGAAGCGGCATGCTGAAGCTGCGTCGCTGGCATATCGCTAATGCTTTTCGGGAATAGCGCCCGGGACCACGACCCGGTATGAGCCTTTGCCCCGCGGCCGTGAGTCGAGCGTAACGTACTGATCTAACAGCGTATATTTGACAATCGAGAACACAACGGGCAAGATAGGCGGTTCACTACCTGCGCTACCTGCTGCTCGTGCATCTAAAACGGTGCCGCCCATCGATACGGAAAATGCTCGTGACCACTGCCACACCGCTGCCGTCGGCCGCCGACACCGCACTGCTGGAGCGCTTGCGCGCAGCGGCGCAGCTCCTTGAATCGGTTGCTGCCGATCGACTTCTGCTGGAGGGCATGCCTGCGGATGACCGCCAGCGCCTGCTCCAGGCCGTGGCGCAGGTCTATCATCCCGATCCGGGCGAGCGTCGGGTCAGGCTGAAGGCGGCACAGAAGGCGCGTCATGCGTCGAAGATCAAGGCCGAGGACACGGTGCTCAACGAGACCGGCATTCGCGCACTGCGCCGCAAGCCGGTGTTCACTACGCCCAATGTGTTTGCTCCGGAAGGCTTCGAAGCGAACGACGTCCCGCCCGAGTCCGACGCCGCGCAGCCGCGTGAGTCGATCGAGCCCAAGCATTGCTATGTGTGCAAGAAGAAATATTCGTCGATTCATTTCTTCTACGATCAGCTGTGCCCGGACTGTGCTCCGTTCAATTACGCCAAGCGCACCGAGCTGGTCGACCTGCGCGGACGCGTCGCGCTGCTGACTGGCGGTCGCGTGAAGATCGGTTACCAGGCTGGCCTGAAGTTACTGCGCGCCGGTGCGGAACTGATCGTCACCACGCGCTTCCCGCGCGACTCGGCGGCACGTTATGCCGAGGAGCCGGACTTCGGCGAGTGGGGCCATCGCCTGCAGGTTTACGGCCTCGATTTGCGCCACACGCCCAGCGTCGAAGCGTTCTGCCAGGAGCTGGTTGCCACGCGGCCGCGGCTCGACTTCATCATCAACAACGCCTGCCAGACCGTGCGTCGTCCGCCCGACTTCTACGCGCACATGATGGACGGCGAGACCGCCGCACTGCACGACATGCCGGAGCACGTTCGCAAGCTGGTCGGTCACTATGAAGGACTGCGTGGCTCGAACATCCTGCCTGAGGCCGGTGTGTCGATGACCTCGCTGACTAGCGACACTGCGAAGCTGTCTGGCCTGACGCGTGCCGCGGAACTGTCCCAGATTCCCTTGCTGCCCGAAGAACTGCTGGCCCAGAGCCATCTCTTCCCCGAGGGCAGGCTCGACCAGGACCTGCAGCAGATCGACCTGCGCGAGCGCAATTCGTGGCGCTTGCTGATGGCCGAGGTCTCGTCGGTCGAACTGCTGGAAGTGCAGCTGGTCAATGCCATCGCGCCGTTCATCATCAACGCGCGCCTGAAGCCCCTGATGCTACGCACCCCCGAACGCGACAAGCACATCGTCAACGTCTCGGCGATGGAAGGGCAGTTCTACCGGAACTTCAAGACGACGCGTCACCCGCATACGAACATGGCGAAGGCCGCGCTCAACATGATGACGCGTACCTCGGCCACGGATTACCACAACGACGGCATCCACATGAACAGTGTCGACACCGGCTGGGTGACCGACGAGGATCCGGCGGATCTTGCGGCGAAAAAGGTGCTTGAAGAGCGTTTCCATCCGCCGCTGGATATCGTTGACGGCGCGGCGCGCATTGTTGATCCGATTATCAGCGGAATCAACAGTGGCGAGCATGTGTGGGGGCAGTTCCTGAAGGACTACCGGCCGACGGATTGGTGATGCGGCCCCACCGAGGCGCGATGCGGATGTTTCCGTTGACCGCATCGACCGCGTCCACCAGACGTACTAGAATCGCCCGCCCGCTGCAGGGAATGTCGCTGCCGGGCGATACGGGTAGATCATTTTAGTCAGACAGGGAAATCGATATGACGAAGCAAATCATCGCCGCAATGGCGATGCTGGTCGTGGCACATGCGGCCTTCGCCGGCGATAGCGTGACGCTAAAGAAGCCGGTTACGTTCAATGAAGATGCCGATATCGCTAAATCGGTCCTGGACGAGTGCAAGCTCGAACAAGAACTTCCCGATGCGATCCTGTCGTCGGCGAAAGATAACGGCCTCACCGTCGCCGTGTCGTCCGACGTCACCACCGCTGGCCCCGGTCGGGTCCTCGAACTGGAAATCTCCGAAGCGGTTTCCGACGGAAACGCTTTCATGGGTCATCACAAGTCCATGGCCGTCAAGGGGAAGCTTTACGAGGGCGGCGAGATCGTCGGTAACTTCAAGGACCGCCGCATTTCCATGGGCGGTGCGTTCGGTCAGTTCAAGGGCAATTGCTCGGTGCTGGTCCGCATCACGAAAGAAATCGGCGAGGACGTTGGCACCTGGCTGAAGGAGCCGACGAAGAACGCCAAGCTGGGCGATCTCGATTAACTCTCAACGATGGCTCGTTGAGCCGTCGCGCCACATGTGGGATTCTCGAGGACTGGCCACCGACAGGATGCACGCATGCCGTCTGAAATCCGTTCGAGGGGAGTACGCCGTCTTACCGCCGCCCTTGCGGCCTTGATTGCCATACCGGCCGTCGCCAGCCCTCCGCTGGCGACGCTGGTCTTCCGCGACGGCGGTCGGCCCGTCCTTTCGGTCACCGATCCGAAGGGTGCGCCGCTGGTGGATGAAGTCCTCGGTCTTCGTACCATCGATGCCGATCTCACTCACGACATGAAGCTTGCCGGGACGCAGACGCGGCCGGTGACCGAGCGATACCGCATGACGACCGGCAAGCGGCTCGATCGCACCGCGAATCTCGCCGAGACCCGGTACTCGTTGAAGAACGCCAAGGGTCAGGCGCTCGACGTGGTGGTTCGCGTGGCGAACGACGGCGTGGCCTTCCGTTACGAGTTGCCCGGCGTGACACGGACTACCGTGCTCGGAGAGGCCACCCGTTTCATCGTGCCCGTGGATGCCAGGGCATGGCTGCTGCCATACGGCCCGCAGTACGAGAAGGAAAGGATAGAGAGCACGGCGGGCGGCGCCGCCTCGGGTGATTACGGTTATCCATCGTTGTTTCGCATCGGCGGAAGTTATGTGCTGGTCACCGAGGCCAATGCCGACGGCCGCTACGATGGGAGCCGCCTGTCGCATGTCGCCGGCTCCGGAACGTGGGGCCTGACCCTCGCTGATGCGCGTGTCGACAGCACGGGTGTCACGCCGTGGCGTACCGTCATCACGGGCGATCTCGCCACCGTCACCGAATCCACGCTGGTGGACGATCTCGCCGATGCATCGAAGCTCACCGATGTCTCATGGGTTCGTCCGGGCAAGGTGGCCTGGTCCTGGCTCAGCGAGCACGACAGTCCCTCCGACCCCCAGCGGCAGCGTGCCTATGTGGATTTCGCAGCACGCAACGGCATCCCTTACGTACTCGTCGACGAGGGCTGGAAAGACGCATGGGTTCCCGACCTGGTGCGCTACGCCAACGCGAAGCATGTCGATATCCTGCTCTGGTACCACTGGTCGAAGCTGGATACGCCTGCGAAGCGCATGGCGGAGTTGACCAAGGTGAAAGGCTGGGGCGTCAAAGGCGTCAAGATCGACTTCATGGAATCGGATTCGCAAGACCGCTTCCGCTGGTACGACGCCACCCTTGCCGACACGGCCAGCCTGCAGCTGATGGTGAACTTCCATGGGGCCACGGTTCCGCACGGCCTGGCGCGAACCTGGCCGCACCTGATGTCCATGGAAGGCGTGCGCGGCGCCGAGAATAATCCGCCCGCTGTCGGCAACACGATCCAGCCATTCACGCGGAACGTGGTGGGCTCGATGGACTACACCCCAGTCGCCCTCGACGCCGGTCGGCAGGAGGCGAGCATTGCCCACGAAGTCGCCTTGCCGATCGTATTCGAATCCGGATGGACGCATCTGGCGGACCGCCCGGAAGCCTATGAATCACGCCCGGTCGCGCTGGCGTTCCTGGACCAGATCCCGACCGTGTGGGACGAAACGAAACTCATCTCAGGTACGCCCGGCCAGGACGCGATCTTTGCCCGGCGCAGCGGTCACCGGTGGTTTATTGGCGCCATCTCCGCCGGTGCGGGGCGCCGCCTCACCGTACCGTTGGCCTGGTTGCAGGCCGGCTCGTGGCACGCCGACATCGTCCGTGACGGTGTAGGTCGCGGCGATGTCGTTCGCAGTGCCCAGGTCGTTGCTGCGGATGGAAACCTGTCATTTGACGTGCCGGCAAACGGGGGTTTTGCCGCCATCCTGTGCCCGTTGGCACAGGCGCGGGTAGCCACGGATTGCTACGACAAATAATCATCCCCTGGTGTGATCGTTTTCTTAATACTGATACTGCAACGTCACACCAATGGTCCGCGGCTGGTTGAGCGCCACACGCCGCGTCGTCGGCAGGTCGGCTGAGATCGCGACGGGCAGGTCGGTCTCGCCGTGCTTGTCGAACAGGTTGGTCGCGTAGAGCGAGATGTCGATGCCGTTACGACCTTCCACGCCCATGCGGATGTTGGTGGTCGCGAAGCCGCCGCGCCGATAGAACGGGCTGTCACGGTCGTAGAGGAAGTTCGAATTGCCCACGTAGCTGACGTCGGCGCGCATGAAGCCGTCGTATTCCACGTTGACGCGGTGACGATACTCGGCCCCGAGCGAGCCGGTGAAGCGCGGCACGTTGACGAGGCGATCGCCGTCCTTCGCATCGGTACCGGGGACGTCGTTCTTCAGGTGCGCATCGTTGTAGCTGAAGCCGGCGCTCAACGTCACGGCGTTGATGGGCAGGAACTTCATTTCCAGTTCCGCGCCCTGGCTGACTGCTTTACCGAAGTTGGCCGTGATGTTGTAGCCGCAACCGAGCACGATCTGCTGCTGAACGTGGTTCCAGTCGATGTGGTAGACGGAGGCATCGACGAGCAAGCGGCGTTCGAGCCATGCGCTCTTGAACCCCAGCTCGTAGTTCCACAGGGTGTCCGGGTTGTACTTGTTCAACTGCGACTGGCTCAGGCCGAGGCCCGCCACTTCGGTGCCGCACAGTGCAGCTGGTGCGGGATTGTTCGGGCCGCCCGGGCGATAGCCCTGCGAGGCCGTGGCGTAGACCATGTTCTCGGGACTGATCTGGTACTGCAGCGTGAACTTGGGCGTGCTGCCGTAATCCTTCGAGCTGCTCTGCACGGCACTCGGACCGCCGTTGAGCAAGCCGTCGCCCGTCTGCGAGAAGCCCTGCTTGACCTCGAACGCACGGATACCCGCGCTGGCTTTCAGCTTGTCGGTGATGTTCCAGGACAGCTCGCCGAACACGGCGTACTCATGCAGCGTGGCCCTACGCGCGCCGGCATAAATGGTCGAGTAGTCCGGGAACGGATTGTTGAACGTCTGGTTGAAGCCCTCGGGATACGGAATGGACGAGACCAGCGGCGCACGAACGTCGTGATAGAAGCCGCCGAGGATCGCCTGTACCGGTCCATCGAACTTGCTGGTGGCCCGCACTTCCTCGGTGAACTCCTTGTTCTTGTAGCTGCCGTACATCGTAGTGGGGTACACGCTGGGCAGGCCGAAGAAGTAGTTGATGACCTTGGAGCTGTCATCGTGGATGTTCACGTCGCGGGTGAAGTACGAGGACGATGACATCAGCTCGAACGCGTCGAACTGCTTGTGAATGGAAAGATTGGAGATCGTCGACTTCTGCACGTTGTTCTCGTTGACGTCGCGCACCTGGTACGGGTTGTCGAGCGTCGCGGGAATCTTATCGTAGGTAAACGGCGATCCGAGCTTGGAATACTGGTAGATAAAGCTGGGTGTGATGGTGAGCGTGTCGTCCGGCTTGATCAACATGGCGACGCGCGTGCCGTAGGTCTTGTACGTGTTGACGTTATCCTTCTTCTTGCCGTCCGGGTCCGCTTCGAGATAGTTGGTCGGCGAGATGGGATAGCGGTCGATATAGCCGTCGTCATCGCGGTAGTAGGCCGACACGCGCAGCGCGACCGTATCCTTGATCAGGGGAACGTTCAGCACGCCGTTGACGTTCGCATTCGGGCCGCCGTTGTGCGTGCCCGAGACATCGGTCTTGATGCGGGCCTCGACGAAATCCAGGTCCGGCTGGTTGGTCACGTACTTGACCGTGCCACCCATGGAGCTCGAGCCGTAGATCGTGCCCTGCGGTCCACGAAGCACTTCGACGCGCTCGATGTCGAACACCGAGGGGTCGATGACACCACGCGTCGATAGCAGCGCGGCATTGCTCGATGCCGCGATGGGCACATCGTCGAGGTAGTAACCGACGGTGGCCGCGGAGCCCGCGCTCGACGAGATGCCGCGGATAATCAGGTTGTTCTCGCCCGGGCCCGAGGAGGCGACAGTCAACGACGGCGCGATACGCGCCAGGTCGACGAGACTGGTTACACCCTGGCGTTCGAGTTGCTCTCCCGTCAGCGCGGTCATGCTGATCGGCACCTTCTGGATGTCCTGCTCACGCTTGGCGGCCGTCACCGTGATGCCTTCAAGGGTCTGCGGCGTGTCGGACGCCTGGGCCCGTTTCTTCTCGGCGGCCGGGGTGGGCGCAGCTGCGTCCTGCGCACTGGCAAGGCCCGAGGTCAGGGCCATGGACAGCAGGGCCGTGTAGAGCAGGGTGCGCTTGAGATCGTTGTTCATGGAACTCCCCCGAAATGACGTGCATACCTTTCACGCACGCTCTTCGATGAGAGCGTGTTCTTGAGTTCGTGTGCGTTGCCCCTGGTCGTCGATGCCATGGAAGAACCCATGGGCGGCGGCCCTTGCTCGGTTAATGCCGGAAGTCCCTGACCGGCTGCGCCCTCGTTACCCTGGCACCGGATGTCTAGCCGTCTGAACCGCGATTGCTGCGGTGCATCGTTCCTGATTCCGATCAGATCAAAAAGTTTTGATGGCGTCAAGCTTTTACGTTACGATCAGGTTGCAATCGCAATTAGCCACCTAAAAGGTCCCGCCATGGGCGGCAGCGCTACTTATCCGATGCTCCAGGGGTCCCATGAAAACGATGTCCGTTCTGTTCTGCGCCGTGAGCGCAGTGGTGGCGACCGCCACCGTGTCGGCTGAAACACCGGCCGTGTCGACCGCCCAGGCCATCAAGCAGGCACTCGATACCAGCGCCGCGGCGTGGTCAGCGGGTGACCTCAAGACCTTCATGGAGTGCTACGAGCATGCTCCCGGCACGCGCTACGTGAGCTCGAGCGGCACCATCGAGGGCTATGAAGCGATCGAGGCGATGTACAAATCGCGCTTCCAGAAGCCCGGTGCCAGCTTCGGCAAGCTCACCCTGGAACTGATCGACGTCAAGCCATTGGGTTCCCAGTACGCCTTCGTCGTTGGCCGCTACCACCTCAAGCCGGACATGGGTGCGGAGATCTCCGGGATTACCACGCTGCTGTTCCATAAGGTCGGCACGCGATGGTTGATCAGCAGCGATCACAGTTCGTAAGCATGGCAGCGGGACTTAGCATAGGCTCCGCGATTCGTGACCGGCGGCGCGGCCTGGGACTGACCCTTCAGGCCCTTGCCGACAGCTCGGGACTTTCCATACCGTTCCTCTCACAGGTAGAAAGAAACCTTGCGCATCCATCGCTGCTGTCACTGGAGGCGATTGCCCAGGCGCTGAACGTCGACGTCGACTACTTCGTCGGCGTGCCCACGCCCGGGCAGATAGTCTGCCGGGCCAACGAGCACGACCGTATCGACCTTGAATCGCCGGTCGTTTACGAGCGTTTGAGTGGCCGTCATGCCGAGCGCAAGATGGAAGCGCTGCGCTTGATCGTTCCGCCTGGCCTCGTCGCACCCACGATCCATCGGGAAGGCGAAGGCTTCTGGTACATCCTGAGCGGTACGCTCGAGATGACCGTGGGAAGGAAGAAGTTCGTACTGAACGAGGGTGATAGCGCGCACTTCGATCAGCGGCATCCCTACAGCATGCGTAACGCGGGCAAGTCCGAAGTGCGCATGATCTGGGTGGGGACGCCGGCGATCTTCAAGGACTAGGGAACCTGACGCGTCGGCCGGAACACGATCTCGTTGACGTCCATGTCTTCAGGTTGCTCGATGGCAAAGGCCAGGGCCCGGGCGAATGAATCCGCCGGGATGGCAACGGACGCATAGAAAGCGTCCAGCCGCGTCTTCATGTCGGGCTCGGAGGAGCTGCCTGGAAGTTCGCTGTCGACAGCGCCTGGCGAGATGACCGTGGTGCGGATATTCCAGTCCTTGACCTCCTGTCTGAAGCCCTCGGACAACGCGCGTACCGCGTGCTTGGTCGCGCTGTAGACAGCACCGTTAAGCATGACCTTATGTCCGGCTGTGGATGATACGTTCACGATGTGCCCGGACATCTGGCGCTGCATGTGAGGCAGTGCGGCCGCGATGCCGTAGAGCACGCCCTTGAGGTTGACGTCGATCGTCCGGTCCCATTCCTCGACCTTAAGCCGCGCCAACGGCGACTGTGGCATGACGCCCGCGTTGTTGACGAGGACGTCGATCCGACCGAACGTCTCGACCGCGCTATCGACGAGGCGTCTCACATCACCAGCCACCGTCACATCGGTCGCGACAGCCAGTGCCCTATGCCCTTGCACATTCAGCTCCTCAGCCAGTTGATCGAGTCGATCGACGCGACGCGCGCCGAGCACGACACGCGCTCCCCGGGCGCTCAGCATGCGTGCGGCTGCCAGCCCAAGCCCGCTACTCGCACCCGTAATGACGATGACCTTTCCGTCGATGTTCTCGCTCATGACGCTTTCCCGTGGTTGACTGCCGCCGACTTTAGGCAGCAAGCCGTCAACCCGATAGCCGCGCTGGGATTGATCCAGTAGCAACTGAGGGTTGATACTGAGAGTCGAAGAATCCCGGGCGGGAAGCATGAGATGGCCATCCACGACATTCGCGCCATCGACCTGTTCACCAAGGCCGTGGAGTTAGGCAGCATCCGGCGCGCGGCAGGCGTCCATGGTGTGAGCGCGCAGGCAGCGAGCAAGGCACTGGCGACTCTGGAGCAGAAGCTTGGTGTTCGACTGCTGCATCGGACGACGCGCGGCATCGCGCTCACCTCCGAAGGTCAGCAGTTCCTGGAGGGTGCGCAGCCTGCGTTGGCCGCCCTGGAGCGTGCCATCGAGGGCGTGCGTACCGCGAAGGACGAAATTGCCGGGCCCTTGCGCATCGTCGCTCCACGATACGGCTTCGGGACGCTGCTATGGCCGCTGATCGACGCGTTCTGCCACCTTCATCCCGCGGTAGAGGCACACCTGAAGCTCGATGACCGCGTCGGCGACTGGGTGCATGACCGCGCCGATGTAGGCTTCCGCATTGGCGTGGCGCCGGAAGACGGGGTCGCGGTCCGGCGTCTCCTCGCCGTGCAACTGATCGTCTGCGCCGCACCTTCGTACATCGCGGCCTACGGCGCACCGACATCGATCGAACAACTCGTCGCGCACCGCTGCAGTGTGCTGCGACACTCGGCGACGGGTCGCGTATTGCCCTGGCTTCTGAAAAGAGATGGCGAGGTGATCTCGCTCGATCTTCAGCCATCGCTATCGACGAACGATGCGGGCCTGGAAATCGAGGCGGTGCTGTCGGGTCACGCCATAGGCCTGCTCGCAAGTTCCTCGGTCGCGCCGCTGATTCGTTCGGGGCAGCTCGTTCCGCTGTTGACCAGACATGTCGCAGACCACTTGAGCCTTTTTGTTTATTACGGGAGCCGGGCGCGCCAGCCTTCCCGCGTCCGCGCCTTCATCGACTTTGTTGTCGACCGATTGGGCCAATCGTCCGCGTACGTGCTGGATGCGCGCGAACTGGCCCTGGCGTCCGCCAAGGGCAGCGGCAAGAAGCCCGTCGCCCGGACGGCAGTGAGGTGAGGCGTCTCACCGCCCCTTGACGACCTTCCTTGCCTTCCTGTTCGCCGCCGCGTAGCGCTCCTCACCTTCGACAAACTTGTCGTAATAGCGCACGACCATTTCCGCGACCTCGGTGTTGATGACATCACCGTCCATCGTCGGGTTGTCGACCACCATTTCCGTGGCGGCGTACATCACTTCGGTCGACAGGCGCATTGCGACGCGCAGCGCATCGGGATCCGCACTCGGGTAGCGGTCGCGCAAGCCGTTGTACGACGTCTCGGCGACATCGTCATGCGAGTCGAGGCGGATGTGGCGCAGCGTGGGCACGGCGCGTAGGGCACGCATGATCCAGACGGCGCCGGGGAAGGCGAGGGTTGCCGCATTGATCGCGGCCTGCATGTCGCGCAGGCCGCGAATGCTGGCTTCACGGGAGCCGTCGTAATCGAGCACCTTTTCCTCTTCCAGCCACGCGCGATACGCCATGTTCTGGCATTTCATCAGGCGCTCGCCGAGCTCCTTGAGGATCGCGTATTTGTTCGGAAAGTACCGATAGAGGGCAGGGGGCGAGATACCCGCCTGCGCGCAGATCAGGTTTGTCGAAAGGCGCTCCACGCCCACTTCGCCGAGCAGGCGCGAAGTGACCTCGAGGATCAACTCGAACGTCTGCACCGAGCGCTGTTGCACCGGCTGTTGCTTCGTGTCCAGCGCGATGGCCGGACGCGCATCGGATTTCTTCCGACGCGTGCTGCTTTTCATGGAGTGACCTCGGCGAGGATCTTCGCAAGTTGTGGCGAAGACGAAATGGTTCCAGACGATACTAATTAATCGTCAAAGCACTGTCATGTGCACACAGTAGCTTTAACTACTGTTTCCCCCAACCCCCTTCCAACTCGCCATTCCCCCCATCCCTTCGGGCTCGACAGAGCTGGCCGTTGCGGGTAACCGCGCGGTCGATTCACGCAGGAGTTCCAACGCAATGCATCACGCCGTACGTTTTGGATTTGGTCTGGCTGCACTCGCCGCCGCTATCAGCGCCGCCGCGGAAACCACGGACGCGGATATCACGAAGCACACGACGACCCTGCAGGGCGTCGCGGTCTCCGCCGGGATCGACGATCCGAACCTCGCGCCACCCGGAAGCGCCGCCGCCCTCGCGCCGTCGCAGGGCAACCTGTTCGAGATCGAGCCGCAGTCGGTCCTGAGTCGTAACTTCATCCAGACGATCGCCACGCCCAAGGCGGATTACCTCGCGCTTCTGGAGCTCACGCCTTCCGCGGTCAATGCGTCCCCGAATGGCGCGGGTTTCTCCAGCAAGAGCGGCACCATCCGTGGCTTCCAGGACGGCGAATACGACGTAACCTTCGACGGCATCCCGTTCGGCGATCCGGGTGCTTTTGGCCACGCTACGACGGCGTTCTTTCCCGGGCCTTCGCTGGACAAGGTCGTGGTCGATCGCGGTCCGGGTACGGCAAGCAACCTGGGCAATGCGACCTTCGGTGGCACGGTAGCGCTGTATTCCGCGCCCACCACCGACAAGCCGTCCGGCGAGCTCTCTGCCATGTATGGCAGCGGTGCTACCTGGCAGGTTGCGGGTTCCGGCAATACGGGCGTGATGAACAAGATCGGTACCGAAGCCTCGGTCAACTACAGCCATATCGAATCCAACGGCCTGATCGACGACGCCGGCTTCCGCCAGGACAATGTGCTCTTCAAGGTAAAGCAGCCGCTCGGCGACAACACGACACTGACCCTTGTGGCCGACTACAACAAGGTGAAGTGGAACACCTTTACCGCCCAGCCGAAGAAGCGCACGGACATCCTCGGCCTCGAGTTCGGTGGCCTCAATGACGATCCGACCTCACAGGGCTTCGCGAACTACAACATCGACGACCGGCATGCCGACTTCGAGTATCTCGAGCTCAACGGCGACTACGGCGACTGGCGTGTCGACAACAAGTTCTATACCTATGGCCTGCGCGACAGCGGTCCGGGTGGTGTCGATCTGCTGGGCAATACGCCGAACGTCGCGCTACTTCCGAACGGCGGCGTGCCGGGCGCGGTCAACCTCAGCCGCTACCGCGCGGCAGGTGACTTCCTGACAGCGGAAAAGGATGTTGGCAGCGGCTGGCTGGAGAGCACCCTGAAGGCGGGTATCTGGGCCGAGCGTACTTATCAGGTGCAGGACCAGGTTACGGTCGATCTGTCGACGATGACGCCTCGTGTACTCAAGGGCGAGCCGAACGCCAACATCATCGATACCAGCCAGCACACGAATACGACGCAGAGCTACTTCGAGATCAACTGGCATCCCACCGAGAACCTCAGCATCGTTCCTGGCGTCAAGCAGATCGTGTTCGACCGCACCCTCGAGGGCGTTTCCAACTTTCTGACGGTCGGCGGCGATGGCCACTTCGCGACCACGCTCACCTCGCTGGCGGCCAACTACCGCTTCTCGCCGAACCTTGCGGCGTATGCCCAGGTGGCCAAGGGCTTCCAGGCGCCCAAGGTCAACGTTTTACAGGGTCCGGCCGGTCATATCGATCCGCAGACCACGACGAACTACCAGGCCGGTCTGGTCTGGAAGACGCCGACCACGGTGGCGGACATCGACGTTTACTACATCGACTTCGGCAACCTCGTCAGCAGCATCGACGAACCGATCGGCCCGGGCGGCTCGTTGATCAGCGTGTTCGTGAACCAGGGTGGCGTGATCTACAAGGGTGTGGAGGGTGAAGTGACACACGTCCTCGGCGATTCCGGCTTCAGCTTTACAGCGAATGGCAGCGTCAACAGCGCGTATTCCAAGACGACGCACCTGCAGATATCCAACTCGCCCATGTCGACGGCGGATGTCGGCTTCATCTATGACCAGGGCCCGCTGTATGGCTCATTCCTGGTCAAGTACGTGGGCACGCGCTACACGGGCGTGGGCGAGACCAGCGGCGCTACGTACAACCCGAACACGAAGCTGCCCACGTACAACTACACCAACTTCAACATTGGTTACCGCTTCGCGCCTGACCTGAGACTGCAACTGTCGACCAATAACCTGTTCGACCACCGCACGGCTATCCAGGGCAACGGCCTGGCAAAGGACCCCACCTTCTACTACCTGGCTGGGCGCAACTACACCGTGCAGGCCACCTACACGTTCTGATCGGCAGCTTGAACAGGAAAGTCCCTCGATGCATACCCTTTACTCCCTGGCGAAGCGCACCCTCGCGGTCGCCATTGCTTCCCTGATCCTGGCGGCTCCCGCCGTCGTCGCCAACGACCATGCCGCCGATGTGGATCCGTTCATCGGCTCGGACTGGTTTGGCGAGGTCTTCGTCGGTGCCACCATGCCCTTCGGCATGGTGAAAGTCGGCCCCGACGTTCGTGACTACGGCTATCGGAAGGGCTTCCAGAGCACCGGCGATATCCGGAGCTTCTCGCACCTCCACCTCAGCGGCGGGTCCGGCAAGTACGAAAATGCCCGCGTGATTGCCACCACTGGTGAGCTCGAGCCGGGTGCCTTCCATTCGCCGCGGGCGAACGAGGTGGCCAGCGCGGGTTATTACGCCGTCGACCTCACGCGCTACGGGGTGAAGGCGGAGCTGACCGCCACACGGCGCATGGGCATGCACCGTTACACGTTCGCCAAGGATGGCGATGGACATGTCACGATCGACCTCGACCTCCTCTACAAGGGCACCGGCGAAGAGACGCAGCAGTTCCTCGGCGGCGACCTGCGCGTGGTCTCGCCGACCGAGATCGTCGGCGTCGGTCACTATGCGGGCGGCTGGAACGAAGGCGGCCCGTACGACGTCTACGTGGACATGATCGTCGATACACCGGCGGCTACGACACGCACCTGGCTCGACAAGAGCGTGACCAGCGCACCGTCGGTACATGCCACCAGCGCCATGCCGCTCGGCGCTTCCTTTGATTACAACGTGAGGGCAGGGCAGGCGATCCAGGCGAAGGTGGGCATCTCCTTCGTCAGCGAAGCCCAGGCCCATCGCAATGCGACGGAAGAGGCACGCGGCTGGAGCTTCGACGACGTGCACCAGGCAGCCGTCGCAGCGTGGAACAAGGCGCTTGGTCGCATCGAGATCGCCGGGGCGGACGACACCCAGCGCCGTACGTTCTATACGGCGCTGTACCACACGATGATGATGCCGTCCGATCACACGGGCGAGAACCCCAAGTGGACATCGACCGAGCCGTACTACGACGACTTCCAGGCGATCTGGGATACGTTCCGTAGCCAGGGCCCGCTTCTGACCTTGATCGCGCCGGACGTGCAGCGCGATATCGTGCGATCGCTGGTGGATACCTACCGCCACGCCGGCTATATGCCGGATGCGCGGGTCGGCAATGACAACGGTCGCACGCAGGGTGGCAGCAATGCCAACGTGCTGGTCGCGGACGCGTATGTGAAGGGTCTCGCGGGTATCGACTACCCGACGGCGTTCAAGGCCATGATCAAGGACGCCACGGTGGCGCCTGCCGATGCCCGCAAGGAAGGACGCGGCGGCCTGGCATCGTATAACCGCCTGGGCTACGTTGCCCAGCCCACCGAGCGCGCGGGCTCACGCACCGTGGAATACGCGTACGACGACTTCGCCATCGCCGAGGTGGCATGCGGTCTGGGGCACGACGACGAGGCGACGCTGTATCGCGGCCATGCCGGCAACTGGGCGAACCTGTGGGATGCGTCGAGCGAACAGGAAGGCATCACCGGCTTCCTGCGTCCACGCAATGAAGATGGCAGCTGGGGGCCGCTGTTCCTCGACCGTCGCGGCACGTGGCCGGACTTCTATTACGAGGCCGACCTGTGGACGTATTCGCTTTATGCCCCACAGGACGTGCGTAAGCTCATCGCCATGTCGGGCGGCAACGAGGCTTTCGTGAAGCGACTGGACACGGTCTTCGACCATCTGCATTTCGATATCACCAATGAGCCCGGCTTCCTCATTCCTGACCTCTACCTCTGGGCCGGTCGGCCCGATCTCACCGCGGATCGGGTCACCACCTTCCTGCACCGTGCGTTCGGCGCGGATCGGGCCGGCATCCCGGGTAACGACGATTCCGGCGCGATGTCCAGCTGGTATGCCTTCCAGTCGATGGGTTTCTATCCGAACCCCGGACAGGACGTTTACCTGATCGGTACCCCGTCGTTCCGCGAATCGACGATCGACCTGGGCGCCGACAAGACCTTTACCGTGCGGGCCGAAAACTTCACGCCCGATGGCACGAACCGTTATGTGCAGTCGGCGACGCTCAATGGCCAACCGCTCGACGCCGCGTGGTTCCACCACAGTCAGATCGCCAGCGGCGGCACGCTGGACCTGGTCATGGGGCCGTCGCCGTCGCGCTGGGGGACCACCTCACCGCCTCCTTCGATGTCCGACCCCGACTTCGCCCTCTGCAAGCGTCATAGCCGCTGATCAACACCAAGGATACCCATGGCTTCCCTTCGTTCCTACCTGCTGCCGTTTGCAGCAGCATCGTCCCTCGTCGCATCCGCATCGCTGCTCGCCGCGACGGCCGATATCCATATCAACCAGATCCAGGTCATCGGCACGCACAACAGCTACCACGCCGGCTTCGCACCCAGCGCCAGGAGGGTGATGCAAAAAGAAGCGCCCAAAGAATTCTTCGCGATCGATTACAGCCACCCTTCCTTGACCCGCCAGCTCGATGACGGCGTGCGCCAGGTGGAACTGGACGTCTTCTCGGATGCGAAGGGCGGCCTTTATCTCGACCCGGCGATGGACCACATGATCGCGCTCAACGGCCTCCCGGCCGATCCACCGACGGCGGCCCCGGGGGTCTGGGAGAAGCCGGGCTTCAAGGTCATGCACATCCAGGGCGTCGATCAGCGCAGTACGTGCCAGCCGTTCACGGCCTGCCTGACCGAGCTACGCGCCTGGTCGAAAGCCCACCCGGGACACACGCCGCTCTTCGTGCTGGTAGAGACCAAACAGGAACCGCTGAAAGCGAAGATCCCCACCGTGATGCCGGAGCAGTTCACGCCGGCGGTGTTCGATGCCCTCGATGCCGAGATTGCGTCTGTTTTCCCGCGTAACGAGATGGTCGTTCCCGACGACGTGCGCGGCAAGCACGTAAGCCTGGACGAAGCCGTGCGTGAGGGTGGCTGGCCGACCGTCGCAAAGGCGCGCGGCAAGGTGGTCTTCCTCCTCGACCAGCGCAAGATGGAAAGCGTTTACACCGATGGCCATCCGTCCTTGCGTGGGCGACTGATCTTCACCAACGCCACCCCGGGCGCGGAAGATGCCGCATTCACCGAGTGCAACGAGTGCTCGGCGGATGACATCAATGCGCTGGTCCGTCGGGGCTATATCGTTCGCGCGCGCACCGACGATCCCGCGCAGGGGCAGGGCCTTAAGAACGATGGCTCACGCCGTGACGTGGTGCTGACCAGCGGCGCGCAGCTGGTCAGCACGGATTACCCGGCCGGAGAGCCTTCGGAACACGGCTACTCGGTGGGTTTCCCCGGTGGGGTGACCGTGCGATGCAACCCGGTCCTGACCACGAAGGGGCAGTGCAAGGATGCTGCACTGGATTCGGCAAAGCGGTAGCCTTTACCCGGGCTCACCTTGGGGAAGGGGTAACGATCATGTCGAGGAACATCGTCCGGGCGCTTCTGCTTATCGCTTTCACGGCGATGTCCTCGCCCCTGTTGGCCAAGCCTGAGGGCAGCTACGCCGCGGTGAACGGCACCCAGATCTACTACGAGGTCCGGGGGGAGGGCCCGCCCCTCGTCATGCTCCACGGCGGAGTGACGCCGTCGGAGATGTTCGGCGCGCCACTCGACGCCATGGCGAAGCACTTCAAGGTCATCGCCATCCATGCCCGCGGGCATGGATTGAGCAAGGATACGGCCGCGCCATGGTCGCTCGAGCAGGATGCCGATGACGTGGCTGCGGTGCTAAGGAGCCTGAACATCGCGAAGGCGAGCGTGATGGGATACTCGTTCGGCGGTGGAATTGCGCTGCAGTTCGCGTTTCGGCATCCCGACATGCTCGACAGACTGGTACTCATCTCGATCGACTACACGCGCAAGGGCGAGTATCCAGAGATCAGGACGGCCTTCGATCAGATGTCGGCGGCGGCAGATACGATCGGTGCCCAGATCGCACAGTCTCCGCTCGCACAGATGTATCCGGGCGTCGACTGGCCGACGCTGATGCGCAAGACAGCGGACCTCAACAAGAAAGACTACGACTGGTCTGCCGGGGTACATGGCATCAAGGCGCGTACGCTGCTCATCTTTGCCGATGCGGACTCCATACGGCCCGAGCACATGGCGGCGTTCTACAAACTGCTTGGCGGTGGGCAGCGGGATGCGGGACTGGATGGGTCACTGCGCTCACCCAATCAGCTTGCAGTGATTCCCGGCACGACGCATTACAACGTCATCGCGTCGCCGTTTCTGACGCAGTATGCGTCCGCGTTCCTTACGCATTAGAGCGGACTCAGGTGATGCGCATTATCATTCCATCGGACGCTCGGGGAACAAATGAACTGTAATCGCCGCAAGACATGGTTGGCACTCGGTGTATCGGCACTCCTGTGCGTTTCTGCTTACTGCCAGGCGCAGTCGGTTTCCCGACCCGAAGTCACCGAGTGGACCTGGGAAGTCAGGCCCGAGCAGATCGATACCAAGTTGCCAAACGTTCTGCTGGTCGGCGATTCCATTACCCGCAACTACTTCCCCGAAGTTCAGCACGAGCTCGCTGGCCGCGCCAACGTCTACCTCTTTGCTGCCTCGACCAGCCTGGGCGATCCGCGTCTGGACAGGCAGTTGAACGAGTTCGCTGCGCTGCAGGCCGTGAAGTTCAGCATCGTGCATTTCAATAACGGGATGCATGGCTGGGCTTACAGCGATAAGGAATACGCGGCATCGTTTCCTCGCTACGTGGCAACGCTTCGAAGGATCGCTCCTGGCGCGCGGTTCGTTTGGGCATCAACGACGCCGGTGAGGAAAGACACATCTCCCGGCCCATCGAACGACCGCATCAAGGCGAGAAACGAAGCGGCACGGCTAATCGTCGATCGTGACGCGATCCCCATCGACGACCAGTACGCGCTGATGGCACATCATCCGGACCTCTACATGGATGACGTGCACTTCAATCCGGAAGGGTCAAGCGTGCAGGGCAAGCAGGTTGTCAGCGCGATTGAAAAGTACCTGAAGTGATCAGCTACGGCCCGAGGGCTCGTGGACGCGCAGCGTGCAAAGGCCAGCCACGAGCAGGCTGACACCGCCCATGCCCAACGCCCAGATGGGTTGGTTGTGAAAACATAAACGCAGCAGCAGGCCGAGCACGCTCGCGGCGACCAACTGTGGGATCACGATAAACAGATTGAAGATGCCCATGTAAACGCCCATCTTCGCTGTGGGCAACTTGTCCGAAAGCAGCGCATACGGCAGTGACAGGATCGAGGCCCAGGCAAAGCCGACGCCGACCATCGAGGCCAGCAACCAGCGTGGATCGCGGATGTACAGGAATGACAGCAGGCCCGCTCCGCCAAGGCACAGGTTCACGACATGACTGATGCGCAGGCCCCATCGACGCACCATGAGCGGAATGACCACCGCGGCCAGCGCGCCAAACCCATTGTAGGCGGCGAACAGCACGCCAACCCAGTTGGCCCCTTCGTTATAAGCGGATGAGCTGGTGTCGGTGGTGGCGTAAATCGTCTGCGTCACGCCTGCGGTCGTGTAGATCCACATGGCAAACAGCGCGAACCAGGAAAACAGCTGCACGCCGGCCAGTCGCCGCATCGACACCGGCATGCCGTAGAGATCACCCATCACCTTGCGCAGCATGCCCTGGCTGGGTGTGCGGCTGAGCCAGGTAAGAAGCAGGCCGAACACGATCAAGCCGCATGCCAGCAGGTAGACCTCCTTTTCCAGGGCGAAATGCCTGATCAGGACCAGTACCGCAGCTCCACTCAAGAACAACAGAAGGCCCGGTCGACCCGCGCCTGATACATCGACCGGCGGACCGTCTGGCATGTTGTCCGAAAAGGAGTTCAGCTGCGCAGGTGGGTACTCGCGTGTGGTGAGGATGGTCCAGAGGACCGAACCCAGCAGCACAGCGCCGCCGCCGTAGAACGCGAATTTCACCGTATCGGGAATGCCTCCGCCTGCGGCTACATTGGTCACGCCGAACTTGGCGAGCACCCAGGGCAGTATCGAGGCGACCACGGCACCGACGCCGATGAAGAAGCTCTGCATCGCATAGCCGGCGGTGCGTTGCTGCGTGGGCAGCTGATCACCGACCAGGGCCCGGAAGGGTTCCATCGAGACGTTGATCGACGCATCGAGGATCCACAGCAGACCTGCGGCTACCCACAAGGCCGGCGCATTCGGCATCCACAGCAGTGCCAGCGAGGCGAACACGGCGCCGGCCAGAAAGTATGGGCGGCGACGGCCCATCCGGTTCCAGGTGCGGTCGGAGTAGTGGCCGATGATGGGCTGCACGATCAGCCCGGTCAGGGGTGCGGCAATCCATAGGGCGGGAATGTCGTTGACGTTGGCACCCAACGTCTGGAATATCCGGCTGACGTTCGCGTTTTGCAGTGCGAGGCCGAACTGGAGGCCAAGGAAGCCGAAGCACATGTTCCAGATCTGCCAGAACGACAGCTCCGATTTATGTGTCATCGTTGATCCTGGTCATGAGCCCCTCCGGCGGCAACAGTCTTACATGGTACGCAGCATCGCAGTGCAGCAACCAGCGCCCGGGCATGGATGCGCCGAAAGGCCGGTCGTCCTTGTCAAGCGCAGGGCTCTGGCGGCATAGTCGTTCGACAGTATGAAGAGAGCGGAGAATCCATGCGAGTACGCCTCGAAGATGTGGCACGCGCAGCGCGCGTATCGCCCAAGACGGTGTCGCGCGTGCTCAATGACGAGGCCAATGTCACCGATGCCACGCGTGAGCGCGTGCGCGCGGCCATGGAGGCGATGGATTATCGGCCCAATCTTTCCGCGCGCAGCCTGGCGGGCAATCGTTCGTTCCTGATCGCGATGTTGTACGACAACAACGACAACCCGTCCTCGACGTACCTGGCCGAAGTCCAGGATGGCGTCCTCGAGGCTTGTGACGCGCATCGCTACAGCATGATGGTGCGGCCGTTGCGCATGCGCGATGTCGATTTCGTCCGTCGCTTCGACGCGCTGATCTCCGACCACCACCCCGATGGCGTCGTACTGACGCCGCCCATCACTGACTATGCGCCGCTGCTGAAACGCCTCCGCGAGCGCAACGTGCCCTTCGCCAGCGTGTCGCCGCTGCGTCGCGGCAAGAACGTGGGCGTGACGATGGACGAGCAGCGCGCCGCCTGTGCGATGGTCGAGCATCTGCTGGAACTGGGCCATCGGCGGATCGCCCACGTGGTCGGTATTGCCGACCATGGTGCCAGTCGCTGGCGACTGGCGGGTTACCGACAGGCTATGTCCGCCGCGGGTCTACCCGAAGATCCCGCAATGGTGGTGCAGGGCGCTTTCACCTTTGGCTCGGGTGTGGAGGCGGCGCGGCAGCTTTTTTCCCTCGCCGACCGACCGACCGCAGTGTTCGCTGCCAATGACGACATGGCAACCGGCGTGATGTGGGCGGCGGCCGAGTACGGCCTGAAGATTCCACATGACCTCTCGGTCTGCGGTTTCGACGACACGCCGCTGTCTCGCCAGTTGTGGCCGGCGCTCACCACGGTTCAACAACCCAGCCGCGAGATGGGCAAGCTCGCCGCCGAGCAGCTGCTGACCGTCTTACGCGGGCACACTGCCGGGCGCCTCGTGGAACTCCCTTTCGTCCTGCAGATCCGCGGTTCAACGGCTGTTCCAGCCTGAGGTCCCTCGCGCCCAGAGGCGCAAAGGTCATGCTGCATAGCAAATTGACAGCGCTGTCATTTCTGCCAACATGCCGCCCGGAAGCGCACCGCCGGTGCGTCAGCCCGGAGCTTTGACGTGCCATTGCTGCAGCGATCGAGCCTGTTTCTGCGAAGCCTTCCCATGGCGCTGTCCATGGCCGGCGCCGTGCTCATGACCGTTCCGGTCATGGCTGGCGACGCCACCGATGTGCACGCCGACCAGTGGCCCAAAGGGCAATCGCCGCTTCGGCCTGACCCTGTGATCGAATCCCGGGTCCGCGATCTGCTGGCGAAAATGTCGGTGGAGGACAAGGTCGGCCAGCTCATCCAGGCTGACATCAAGTACGTGACCCCGGACGATGTACGCACATACCGCCTGGGCTCGGTGCTGGCCGGTGGCAATTCCAAACCGCCCGGACAGCCATACCCGGTTGCCTCTCAATGGCAGGCGCTGGCCGACGCCTTCTACCGCGCGTCGATGGATACCTCGCAAGGGCGACCGGCGATCCCGGTGCTGTTCGGTATCGACGCCGTGCATGGCCACAACAACCTGGTCGGCAGCACGCTTTTTCCGCAGAACTCCGCGCTGGGCGCTACGCGCGATCCGCAGCTGATCCACGACATCGGTGAGGTCACCGCACGGGAGCTGCGTGCCAGCGGCATCAGCTGGACGTTCGCGCCCACGCTCACCGTGCCGCAGGATGGTCGTTGGGGCCGTTCGTACGAAGGTTACTCACAGAACCCGGCGCTCGTGGCGCAATACGCCGCTGCCGTGGTCGGCGGACTCGAAGGGAAACCGGGTACGCACCATTTCCTCGACAACGAGCATGTGATCGCGACTGCCAAGCATTTCCTCGGCGACGGCGGCACCCGCGACGGCAAGGATCAGGGCGATGCCCACATCAGCGAGGCGGCGTTGCGTGACATACATGCCGCTGGGTATCCGCCCGCGATCAAGGCTGGCGTGCAGGTGGTGATGGTCTCGTTCTCGAGTTGGAACGGGGTGAAGATGGCTGGAAACAAGGCCCTGATCACCGGTGTGCTGAAAGAACGCATGGGCTTCGACGGGATCGTGCTCGGCGACTGGAACGCGCACGGGCAAGTGCCCGGCTGCACCAACGAAGATTGCGCCGCGGCATACAACGCCGGGCTGGACATGCTCGAGGCGCCCGACTCCTGGAAGGGCCTGTACACGAACACGCTGGCCGAGGTGAAGGCCGGCACCATCCCGATGAGCCGCCTCGACGACGCAGTGACTCGCATCCTGCGGGTGAAGATGCGCCTGGGCATGTTCGAGGCCGGCTTGCCATCGGCCAACGCACTGGCCGTCAGGTCGGCCGAGGTGGTCGGCAGTGCCTCACACCGTGAGGTGGCTCGTCGCGCCGTTCGCGAGTCGCTGGTGCTGCTGAAGAACAACCGGGGCGTGCTGCCGATCGATCCACGCAAACGCATCCTCGTTGCCGGTGACGGCGCCGACAATATCTCGAAGCAGAACGGTGGCTGGACGCTGACCTGGCAGGGCACGGGTCAAACCAATGCGAATTTCCCGGGAGCTACCTCCATCTGGGCCGGACTCCAGGCACAGGCGAAGGCGGCGGGCGGTAGCGCCGAGCTGTCGGTGGATGGCGACTACAAGCAGAAGCCCGATGTCGCCATCGTGGTGTTCGGCGAAGATCCCTACGCCGAGTTCCAGGGCGACCGGGCTAACCTTGCCTACCGTCCGGGCAACGATCACGACCTCGACCTGCTTCGCAAGCTGCGCGGGCAGGGCATCCCGGTGGTCGCCGTGTTCCTGACCGGTCGGCCGCTGTGGATGAATCGCGAAATCAATGCCGCCGATGCCTTCGTCGTGGCCTGGCTGCCGGGTAGCGAAGGGGCAGGCATCGCGGACGTACTGCTGCGCACTAGCGACGGCCAGGTAGCTCACGACTTCCACGGCAAGCTGGCCTATGCGTGGCCACGTAGCGCGGTACAGATTCCGGTCGCCGCCATCGCACACGGCGAGTCTCCGCAATTTCCGTACGGCTTCGGTCTTACCTATGCCAAAGCCGCAAAGACCGGCACATTGCCCGAGGATCCGGGGCTTGTACTAAGTAGCGAGCAGGCTGGCGTCTACTTCACCCGGGGCAAGCCGGCACAGGATTTCCAGGTGCGCCTGACGGGTGCGAACGGTGTCGCCTTGAACGTCGCCGCCACACCGGCCGCGACACCGGACGGCAGCCTGCAGATCGGCGCGCTCGATTACAAGGCGCAGGAAGACGCACGCAGCCTGAGCTGGTCCGGTGCAGGGGCAGCGGCGGCAAGTGTTGAACTGGTGGCGCCGGCGCCGCTCGATGTGGAACGCGAAGCCAATGGCGACGTCCTGCTGGTGACGACGTTGAAGGTTGATGCCGTCTCACCAGGCGATACGTCGACGATCGGACTCGGCTGCGGTGCCGGTTGCAATGCCCGGGTACCCGTAGGGAGCCAGCTGTCCGCGTTGCCGCAAGGGCAGTGGTTGCGCGTGGGCATTCCGTTGAAATGCTTCCGCAATGCCGGCGCGAACATGAGCAAGGTGGATCGGCCCTTTGAGTGGACAAGTCACTCCGCCGCGAAGATCGCCATCACCGATGTGTCACTGAGCACGGTAGCGGACCGGACGCTGGCTTGTCCGGCTCAAGCGGACAAGCCCTGAGCGTCGAGGTGCTCTGCACCAATATGGGTTGATTGAACGGTTGGCAATGCGGCGAGGGGCCGTGTTGCATGCGTTTGTAAGCGCGCTGGTGTGTTGCTGCCATGCGGCAAGCATTCATCGCGAGGGAGCTCTATTATTCCGTAATGACAGCGCTGTCATTCGGGGTGATAGCGCGCTGGGGGAGTTAGGAAACCTTGTCTCGACCGTCGCGTACGGCGGACAACATTTATCCGAACGTTTGATGGGGAGAGTCAGATGAACCTGCGTCACAAGATGTTGTATGTCGCCATGACACTCGCGTTTGCGCCGGGTACGCTGCTTGCAGCGGACCAGGATGCGACGGTGCAGAACACGTCGTCGAAGAATTCGACGGCCCCCGACAAGAAGGTCCAGAACCTGGATGCCGTGTCGGTCAGCGCGACCAAGCGCGATACGCCACTGCAGAAGACCCCGGTGGCGGTTACGGCGATCACCGTCGACACGCTCGACAGAGAGCGCGTCATGACCGTGCAGGACCTGACCAAGCTGGTCCCGGGCCTGCAGGGTACGTCGCAGGGCGATCATGGCGTCGTGACGCTTACCTTGCGCGGCATCGGCAACGATAGCGCCAAGACGGAATACGCGGATCCCGAAGTCGCCACCTTTGTCGACGGCGTGTACGCGCCTCGCGCCGAGGCGGCGTCGGGCCTGTTGCTCGATATGGACGGCGTCGAAGTGCTGCGTGGCCCCCAGGGCACCCTTTGGGGTCGCAACTCGACGGCCGGCGCGATCAGCTTCCAGACGGCCAAGCCGGACATCGGTGCCGGCTTTTACGGCAACGCGCAGGTGGAAGCGGGCAACTACAACCAGATCGGTTCCCGCGCCGCATTCAACCTGCCGATCAGCAATACCTTTGCCATGCGCGTCGCCGTGGTGCACGAGCAGCACGATGGCTATGTCGATTACCAGAGCCCGTCGGGACAGCTGCCCAGCGTCGCGCAGCAGCAGCAGACCTATCTCGCCTCGGGTGGCACGGCGGCCGGATTCAAGCCGATCGACCCCGGTCAGTACGTGCAGAAGGGTGACAAGTACAACGCGCAGGACCAGTCCGCCGCACGCGTCAGTACGCTGTGGCAGCCGAGCGACTCGTTCAAGTGGAACCTGTCTTACGAGTACTTCATCGATCGCGGCACGCCCAGCATGAGCCTCATGCAGACCCCGCGGGATGGGCAGAAGTTCTGGTCGGCGCTGATCGACACCGCGCCGTACCTGCACCGTACGTCCAACACGGTGCGCAGCCGCATGGACTGGAACATCAACGACGGCGTGCAGCTCAGCTACATCGCCGGCTACAACAAGTACTCGGGCCAAAGCGACTTCGACCAGGACGTCGGCGTAAGCGTGCCGACCAGCTTCACGACCAACGGCGTTTACCAGGACGATCGCACCAACAGCTCCCATTACAAGAACTGGAGCCAGGAAATCGACCTGAAGTCCACCGGGCCGCAGACCGTGGACTGGATTCTCGGTGCGTACTACGGCTACGAGAACAACGACATCCGGTTCGACATCCCCATCATGAACGGTACGCGCTACGGCACCGTGAGCTGGCAGGGTTCTTTTATCCAGCCGAAGGAAACCGTCGAGTCGTACGCCTTGTTCGGACAGGGCACCTGGCATATCAGCGACCACTTCCGCCTCACCGGCGGCTTGCGTTGGTCGCATGACGACAAGGAGAACAAGGGCGGCGTCAACTGGGGTTGGGCGTACGACCCGACCGTGCCGCAGGTGCCGATCTCCCCGGACGTGTATCCGGATCCGTCGAATGGTTTCAGCGTTTCGCAGCAGAACAGCGCGAAGTACAGCAAGAGCAAGCCGACCTGGTTGCTGCGCCTGGATGCCGACGTCAGCGAAACCGGCCTGGTTTACGCCAGCGTATCCAGCGGCTACAAGTCGGGCGGCACGCAGGACGCGGGCACGCTGTACAAGCCCGAGACGCTGGTCAACTATGAGGTCGGCAGCAAGTTCGCCTTCTTCGACGGCCACATGACGTGGAACTCGGCCGTCTATTACGAAGCCTTCAAGAACTTCCAGCTGTCCGCGCCCATCGTCTATCCCGACGGTAACCACGGCCTGGGCTTCTCCAATGTCGGCGGCACCACCAAGGTGCTCGGCTTCGAGTCGGAGCTGGCTTACCAGACGACCGACGACCGCTTCAACCTGATCTTCTCGGCCATCCCGAAGAAGAAGCTCGGCACGCTGGTTTACGCCGGGTCGAACGACTACCAGGGCCTTCCGGCGTGTCCGCCGGCGTCCAACCTCGCCAACTGCGCCAACGTCACCGGCAACGATCTGCCGCATGCACCGGACGTGTCGCTCACTGCGATCTACGAGCACACCTTCCACCTTGGCAACGGCGGACGCCTCACGCCTCGTGCGAGTGCGCAGTACCAGAGTTCGCAGTGGCTGAGCTACTTCAACCTGGGGCAGGGCGACAAGCAGAAGGCGTACGTGCGTGGCGACCTGTCGTTGCGCTACAGCGAGCCGGGCGACAAGTGGTGGGTCAACGGGTACGTGCAGAACGTGACCGACAAGAAGACCCGCACCAGCGCCGGCCGTTTCCTGATGGCCGACGGTTCGCTGCAGTACGTGTCGCAGTACCTCGCGCCGCGTACGTATGGCGTGCAGGTCGGCGTGTGGTTCTGACGTAACTTTTGCCGTTCGTTTCTCTCCCTGAATGGCTTTTTGCCGGGTTCGCGTGGGGCGCGCCCGGCAATTCTTTCTCGAGCACACCATGGCGCGTCTGAAGAAAGTATTGATCGTGGGCGGCGGCACCGCCGGTTGGCTGGCGGCGTGCTACCTGGCCAAGGCGGTCAATGCCGTCGATCCACGCAGCGTGCAGGTGCATCTGGTGGAGTCGCCGGACATCGGCCTGCTTGGCGTGGGCGAGGCAACGTTTCCCTCGATCCGCGGCACGCTGGCAGCCATCGGGCTCGACGAGCGTCGCTTTCTTGTGGGTGCCACGGCGACATACAAGCAAGGCATCCACTATCGCCATTGGGTACGACCGCCGGGAACACCCGGCGCGGACCACTTTTTCCATCCCTTCAACGCACCCAGCCAGCGTCCGGGTGGCCCGGACCTGTTGCCGTACTGGCTGCTGGGCGCTGCACCGGAAGGCATGCCCTTCGCTGACGCGGTGTCCATGCAAAGCCGGCTGGTCGATCACTCGCGCGCACCCAGGCGTGCAAAGGATGCGGACTATCAAGGTCCGATGAATCATGCGTTCCACTTCGATGCCGCCTGCTTTGCACGCGTGCTCGCCGAGCACGGCCAGGAGTCGCTTGGCGTGGTTCGGCATGTAGCGACGGTGGAGCGTACGGAGCTGGACGAGCACGGCGCCATCGCCCGCGTGGTGACGAAGGAGGAGGGCGATCTCACCGCCGATCTCTACGTCGACTGCACCGGGTTACGCAGCATGCTGATCGGCAACGTGATGCAGTCGCCGTTCCGCAGCCGTGCCGATGTCCTGTTCGCTGATCGCGCGGTGGCCTTGCAGGTACCGTACGAAACGCCCGATGCGCCGATCCCCTCGTACACCATCTCCACCGCGCAGGAGGCCGGCTGGATCTGGGATATCGGTTTGCAGAAGCGACGTGGCACGGGGTATGTGTATTCGTCACGACACACCACCGATGAGCGGGCCGAAGAGGTCTTCCGACGCTATGTTGGCCCCGCCGGCGACGGCCTGAAGGCCTTGCACATCAAGTTTGAAACGGGATATCGCCCCGAGCACTGGCGGAAGAACTGCGTGGCGGTGGGTCTGGCCGGTGGTTTCGTCGAGCCGCTGGAATCCACCGGCATCGCGCTGATCGAGCTGGCAACCTACCTGCTCACACACCTGCTGCCAGGCGACACCGACGACATGGAAAGTGCGGCGCGCCATTTCAACGAGATGATGGTTGCACGCTACGACCGCATCATCGACTTCATCAAGATGCACTATTGCCTGAGCCAGAGGCGTGACTCAGCCTTCTGGATCGACAACGCCGACGTTGCCAGCATCCCGCAGACCCTGCAGGACAAGCTTGCGAAGTGGAAACAACGTCCGCCACATCGCCTGGATTTCGTCAGCGACCTGGAGATGTTCATGACCTCCAGCTGGCAGTATGTGCTGTACGGGATGGAATTCCGGACCGATCTCGAGCCCATGCGTAGCGCCTATCCGCACATGGAAGCGGCGCGCAGGGAATTCGCGATGATCCAGCAAGCCGCCTCGCGTGCACTGGACGATCTGCCGGATCATCGTGCGCTCGTCGAGCAGCTGTGCCGTGAACATGGGCAACGCCTCGACACGGTGTCTTCTGGCAGAATCTGATCGATCAAGGGCGCCGGCCTGAGTCGTCGACAAGGCCCCTGTAACGAACAATGCACTTCTTCGTTGGAAGGGGCTCAACCTATGAAAACAAACGACGCTGGCCTCCTCATGGGGGACGGGGTGCACCCTGCCAGGCCTGTCGACGTCCCTCTCCTGGTCGCTTTATGCGCAGATCATGCCGGCTACGAAAAGGCATCCTACGATCCGGCGGGAAAGACCCGGTCGCTGCAGCTCGCGCTCTTCGCGAATCCGCCGCGGCTGTATGCGTGGCTGGCCTGGAGGGGCGGCATACCCATCGGTTACGCCACCGCATCGGTCGAATTCTCGACGTTCAACGCGTGTGAGTACGTCCATATGGATTGCCTGTTCGTCGATGCGAAGGCCCGCGGGAACGGTACGGGCGAGACCCTGATGAACACGGTGATTGCCCTGGCGCAACGTCTGGACCTGCGCGAAGTGCAGTGGCAGACCCCGGAATGGAACCACGACGCGATACGTTTCTATGCGCGGCAGGGCGCGCTGGCCAAGGCAAAGCACCGGTTCGTCCTCTCGCTACCGCAGTAGCATTGCCAAGACGTATGATTATAATCATACGCTCCGGCTTCGGATTACTGCGTGAGGTGGAACAATATGGACCGATTGCACGCCATGGCGATCTTTGTCGCCGTCGTCGACGAGGGCGGTTTCGCTGCTGCGGCCCGCAAGCTGCAACTGTCCCCACCGGTCGCGACCCGCGCGGTTACCGAACTCGAAGAAGTGATGGGAGTTCGTTTGCTGACCCGGACCACGCGGGTCGTCCGGGTTACCGAAGTCGGCGCCCGGTATGCCCTGGACTGCCGGCGCATCCTCGCCGATGTGACCGAAACGGAGGAGGCTGCCACCGGTTCCCACGGTGCGGTACGGGGCAGGTTGGTCGTCACCTCGTCGACCATGTTCGGCCGCATGCGCGTGGTACCGATTGTTACGGAATACCTGCGCCGGTACCCCGATACGGAGGTGGAATGCCGCTTCCTCGACCGCGTGGTCAACATGGTCGACGAAGGCGTGGACGTGTCGATACGCATTGGCACGCTGCAGGATTCGGGGTATCACGCCCTGCGCGTGGGGCAGGTGCGCCGGGTGGTCTGCGCCTCGCCAGCCTATCTGGCCAAGCATGGCACCCCCAGGTCGGTCACCGATCTTCCCGAGCACGTCGTCATCATGGCCAATGGCATTACGCCGTCGGTCGACTGGCGCTTCACCGCCGGCGAGCAGACGACCGTGATCCGCGTGCATCCCCGCCTCAATGTGTCGAGCAATGATGCGGCTATCGACGCAGCGCTCGATGGCTTCGGTATTACGCGGGTGGCCTCGTACATGGTGGCCGACCACCTGACGTCCGGTCGCCTGGTTGAAGTGTTACGCGAGCAGGAAGTCCTCCCGCTGCCAATTCACGTCATGCACCACGAAGGACGCCACGCGGCGCGGAAAGTGCGTGCGTTCGTGGATCTGGCTAGCCAGACGCTGCGGGACGATCAGTCTCTGCGGTGAAGGCGTGCGGTCGAGGTAATCGGCGGGCGACAGACTATCTCCGGGGTCGATTACTCATCCCATTATTCCTATTTTAGTAATAGCCAATTCTAATTAGCGAATATTCCGCTGCCCGGATGGTGGAGTCACACTTTGACTCACACACTACCCGCGCCATTCGAGGCAATCGCATGAAGCTCTATTTCCATCATCTCTCGGGTCATTCCCACCGCGCCCGGCTCCTTCTTTCCCTTCTCGGCGTCGACTACGAACCTGCGTTCGTCGACCTTGCCAAGGGCGAGCATAAGACCGAGTCGTACCTGAAGATCAACGCTCTGGGCCAGGTGCCCGTACTGATCGATGGCGACAACGTGATCGCCGATTCCAATGCGATCCTGGTTTACCTTGCCAAGTCGAAGCAGCGCACGGATTGGCTGCCGGAGTCGCCTGTCGAAGCTGCCACCGTGCAGCGCTGGTTGTCGGTTGCGGCCGGCGAGATTGCAAGCGGTCCCGCTGCCGCCCGTCTGGTTACCGTGTTCGGCTCGACGCTCGATGCGCCTGCGGCGATCAAGAAGGCGCACGGCATTCTTGCCGTCGTCGATCACGAGCTCGCTGCACGCGACTGGATAGCGGGCGCTCGCCCGACCATCGCCGACGTGGCGCTTTATAGCTATATCTCCGCGGCGCCCGAAGGCAATGTCGACACCTCGGGCTATCCGAACGTGCTCGCGTGGCTGCGTCGTCTCGAGGCCCAGCCGGGCTTCCTGGCATTCGAGAAGACGCCCGTCGGTCTGGCCGCCTGAGGTGCTTGCCATGGAGACACCGCTGAATGCCATAACGGCGTCTCCGTGGCACACGGGCGAACTTACCTTGCAAGCCAGCGTCGGTGCCGTGGAACGCATGAAGATTCCCGGTCAGCGCCAGATGGCCCGCGACTACATGCCCGACCAGCATCGCGAGTTCTATGCGCAATTGCCGTTCGTGGTGCTCGGTGCCGTCGATCCGCAGGGCGACGTCTGGGCAACGCTACGTGCGGGCGAGCCGGGTTTCATGCACTCGCCGGTGCCGCGCGTGCTGCAGGTGGATCTTCCGCGCGAACCGAACGATCCCGCCGATGCAGGCATGGAAGATGGTGACGGCATCGGCATGCTCGGCATCGAGTTGCACACCCGGCGTCGCAACCGCCTCAATGGCAATGTCCGTCGCACGAGCGATTCGGGCTTTGTGATCGAGCCGACGCAAAGCTACGGCAACTGTCCGCAATACATCCAGCTACGCGCCTACCGCTTCGACGATGCCGGTCCGGGTCAGGTGGTCGAGAGCACGACACTCGACGATCGTGCGCGTCAGATGATCGTGGCCTCCGATTCGTTCTACGTGGCCTCGTACATCGTGCGCGATGGCGTGCGCCAGGTCGACGCATCCCATCGCGGCGGCAGGCCCGGCTTCGTTCGTATCGACGACGATGGCACGCTGACGATCCCCGATTTCTCCGGCAATCTGTTCTTCAATACGCTGGGCAATTTCCTTGTCAATCCGCGTGCCGGACTCATCTTCGTCGACTTCCACACCGGCGACGTGCTGCAGATGACCGGCAGCAGCGAAGTCGTGCTCGATGCCCCCGAAGTGGCCGCGTTCCTTGGTGCGGAGCGCATGTGGCGTTTCCGCCCGAAGCGCATTGTTTATCGTCCGGCTGGCCTTCCGCTGCGCTGGACCGAGATCGAGCAGGGTACGTCGCCCAACGTGTTGATCACCGGCAGCTGGGAAGATACCGAAGCGCGCATGAAGGCCGCCGAGCTCGCGCAACAGTGGCGTCCTTATCGCGTCGAGCACGTCATCGACGAGAGCGCTTCGATCCGCTCCTTCCACCTCAGCCCTGCCGATGGTGCCGGTTTACCAGCCTCCTTGCCGGGTCAGCACCTGCCGTTACGGCTGCAGGTGGAGGGACAGGACATACCCGTGCGGCGCACCTATACGCTGTCGAGCGCGCCCGGCGATGCGAGGCTGCGCATCAGCGTAAAACGTGAAGGCATCGCTTCGAGCCATCTCCACGACCATATCAAGGTGGGTGATGTCATCGAGGCACGCGCGCCGGCTGGTGGATTCACCATCGACGCGCGCGTGCGCCGTCCCGCGGTGTTCCTCGCAGCGGGCGTCGGTATCACGCCGGTGCTGGCCATGGTGCGGCATATCGTTCGCGAAGGCCTGCGTACGCGCCATCAACGTCCGATGTGGGTATTCCAGTCGGCACGCAGCAAGCGCGAGCGCGCGTTCGACGACGAATTCGGCGTGCTGGGGCGTGAAGCACATGGCGGCCTGCATCACATCCGTGTTCTGGGCGATACCGAAGGCGCCGAAGAGGGGAGGGACTATGACGCCGCGGGTCGACTCGGTCTGGAGCTGATGAAAGCGAAGCTCCCCTTCGACGACTACGACTTTTACCTGTGTGGCCCGAACGGCTTCATGCAAGACATGTACGACGGGCTGCGTAAGCTCAATATCGCGGATGCGCGTATCCATGCCGAGGCCTTCGGTCCTTCAAGCGTGGCGCGTACGTCGGACACCGGGGAGCCGGCGAAACCCGCCGTCCCCGTTTCGACATCGTCCGTGCCCGTGATGTTCATGCGCAGCGCCAAGGAAGCACGCTGGTCGCCCGAGACCGGAAGCCTGCTGGACCTCGCCGAACAACGTGGCCTTACACCCGAATACAGCTGTCGCGGCGGTAGTTGCGGCTCATGCCGCACCAAGGTGATCAGCGGCAGCGTGACTTACGCCAGACCCACCGAATTCAAGGTGCCCGGGGACGAAGCGCTGATCTGCTGCGCCATGCCTGCCGAGGGCTCCGCACCGTTGCATCTGGACCTCTGATCCTCACCGGCCGGGGCTACTGAGCAGAAGCCTTGCCTGGTCCCTGATACCGGGAAAGCCAATAGCCGTCTCTTCGCGCACTGACGGTTTGAGCGTTAGAGAGAGCCCACGCGCATCAGTAGCGCCTCGCAGTCGTCATTCAACTGCGTGACATGCAGCTGTTTGCCCTGCTGCGCATAACGTCGGCGCAATGCTTCGATCGCCTCGACAGCCGAATGATCTTCCAGATGCGCGCCAGAGCAATCCAGCTCGACGTATGCCGGATCGTTCTCCACGTCGAACATGGCCATCAGCCGTGACGTGGCAGCGAAATACAGCGTGCCGCGCAGGCGATAGATGCGGCCCCCGTTGGGCAGCTCTTCGCGATTCACGCTGAGACGGTCGGCGTGCTTCCAGGCAAAGGCGATCGCGGAGATCAGTACACCGCACAGCACGGCGGTGGCGAGATTGGCCAGCACAGTGATGACGGTGACCGCGACGATGGTCAGCGCATCGGACACCGGCAGCCGTCGAAGCAGCGGCACGCTTCCCCAGGCGAACGTTTTCTGTGCCACCACCAGCATGACGCCAAAAAGCGCGGCCAGCGGGATACGCTCGATCAACGGCGAGAGAAACAGGACGAAGCACAACACCAGCACGCCGGCGGTGATGCCGGACAAGCGCGTGCGTCCGCCCGAGGTGAGGTTGATCATGGTCTGGCCGATCATGGCGCAGCCACCCATGCCGCCGAAAAAGCCGGACACCACGTTCGCCGCGCCCAGCGCCATGCATTCGCGATTGGGCTGGCCTTCGGTGCCGGTGATTTCATCGACGAGATTGAGCGTGAGCAGGGTTTCGAGCAGGCCCACCGTGGCCATCACGAGCGCATAAGGAAACACGATCTTCAGCGTATCCAGCGTCCATGGCAACTGCGGCCAATGCAGCAACGGCAGGCCGCCCTTGATCGAGGCGATGTCGCCGACTGCGCGCGTGGGCAGGCCGAACAGATGCACGATCAGGCTGACGATGACGATCGACGCCAGTGCCGAGGGCACGATGCGGGTCAGCCGCGGCATCAGATACACCACCAGCATGGCCACGAGTGCCAGGCCGAGCATCAAGTACAGCGCGTTGCCGGTGAGCCAGCCGCCGCCCGGCGCGTGCAGGTGTTCGAGCTGCGAACCGGCGATCACGATCGCCAGGCCGTTGACGAAGCCGAGCATGACCGGATGCGGAATCATCCGTACCAGCTTGCCCAGTCGCAGCAAGCCGAACAGGAACTGGATCAGGCCGCCGAGCAGAACGGTGAGCAGGAAGTACTCGCTGCCGTGCTGCACCACCAGGGCGACAATCACCACGGCCATGGAGCCGGCGGCGCCGGAGATCATGCCCGGGCGGCCACCAAAGGCTGCTGTCAGCGCCGCGATGATCGCCGCGCCGTAAAGGCCCATCAACGGATTGAGGTGCGCCACCAGCGCAAAGGCCATGGCTTCAGGCACCAGCGCGAATGCGGTGGTCAGTCCAGCCAGGAGGTTCTGGCGGACGGAGAGAGCAGACGGGGACATTCGGATTCCTGTGCAGCGTACGCAGACAGGCCCAGGCCGCCACGAAAGCCGCTCACCTTGCCATGGTGCATCGCATCAGGCAAGGCGCGCGGGAGGGCACTGCGTGCTTATTTCGGCGTGAGGCGGTACAGCCCACCCGGCTGGGCGTCTTCCAACAGCCAGAGCGAACCGTCCGGCGCCTCTTCGACATCACGGATACGTTTGCCGAGGCTCCAGCGCTGGACGGCCGTCGCGCCACCCTTTCCGTCAAATGTGACGCGGATGATGCCCATGCTGACGAGGCCGCTGATCAGGGCGCTGCCATTCCACTGCGGGAACAGGCTGCCCTTGTAGAACATGAGGTTGCCTGGCGCGATCACCGGCAACCAATAGATCACCGGCTTGACGAGATCGGGCCGCGTATCCGGGGATGGGATAGGCACGCCGTTGTAGTTCTGGCCGTACGAAACCAGCGGCCAGCCGTAGTTCTTGCCACGCTGGATCAGGTTCAGTTCGTCGCCGCCCTTGGGGCCGTGCTCGAGCTCCCACAGGCGACCGTCAGGCGCGAAGGCGAGGCCATACGGCGTGCGATGACCGGTGCTCCAGGTTTCCGACGGCGTGAGGTTGGGGCCGGGGAACGTATAGGTGCTGACGACCGGGGCCGTCTTGGCTGTCTCGGTATCGGTCGCCGGATCGATCAGCGGAATGGTGGGCGTGCCGACCTTGCCTGCCCATGGATTGCCCGGCGCGGGTTTGCCGTCCAGGGTCAGGTGCAGGATCTTGCCGACCGGCTGGTTTGGATCCTGCGCGGGCGTGAAGCGCTGGCGGTCGCCCACGCTGAGGAAGAGGGTCTTGCCGTCGGGTGCAAAGGCGATCTGCGCGCCGGCCTGGCCACCCTTGCCCGTGGGCAACTGGCGCCAGAGGACCTGGAAGTTTTCCAGGCGGGCCTGGTTGCCATCGAGCACGAGCTGGCCACGGCCCATGGCCAGGCCGCCACCGTAGTCACCGGGTGCTACGTACGTGAGGTAGACGTTGTGGTCTGTGGCGTAGTGGGGCGAGAGGAACACGCCCAGCATGCCGTTCTGGCCTTCGAAATAGCTGGCCGGTACGCCCTTGATCTCGGTCTTCGCACCTTGCGGGGTGACAAGCTGGAGGCGGCCGACTTTCTCGGTGACTAGCATGCGGCCATCGGGCAGGAACGCGATGCGCCAGGGCAGGTCGAGGCTGGCGACCTTGGTGACGGTGAAGGGGAGGTCGGATTCGGGCTTCTGTTCGCCTGCGTTGGTTTGCGCGTGCGCGGCGCTTGTGAGCAGAGCGCCAAGCAGGAACCCGCTTGCCAGCTTCATCATTTGCTTGTTTCCTTGCGGTCGGGTGACTTGGGGATCGTAGCCGTCTCATTGGCGTTTGGGTGTGACGGTTTTTTTAAGCTCGTCCGTACATCCTGGTGCGTTCCAGCATATCGAGTGAGCCACTCATGTCATGCGCCGTCGTCCTGATCCGGGTCAGTCTCGACGGGCGAGGAATCCTTCGGCCATGAGCCGAAATGCCTCGATCGCCTTTGGCAGGACGATGTGCGGCTCATCGCTGGCTGCAATCCAAAGCGCGGCATTGAGAGCCGTGCCGCTCAGAAGGCGTGCCGCAGCCTCGACATCGACCGGCCGCATGACGCCCTCGGCGATCAAGTCAGCGACCGACTGCTTCGTGATGCTCAGGCAGGCATTCTGGCTGGGCCATTGCGATGGGTCGCCCAAGACGGCGGGCCCGTCCAGTAAAACGATCCGGCGAATCTCCGGGTCCAGCGCCATCTGGATATACGCTTCGCCTTCCGCCAAAAGCCCCTCCCACGCCGTCGTCGCAGATGCGCCAGCCTGGTGTGCACGGGCGGCCATCTCGCCGTCCACCTGCGCCACTACGGCCGCCAGCAGTCCCTTCTTATCCCCGAAGCCATGGTAAAGGGCGCCCCGCGTGAGCCCGACAGCCGCCGTCAGATCATCCATGGACGCCGCAGCAAACCCCGACGCCGCAAACGCTTTGCGCGCAGCGCCGATCAGTTTGATGCGGTTTTCCTCCATCGTTTCAGCGCGTCGCTTTCCTGCCATAAGAATCTCCTATTTCGAATACGACGCGTATGTGGGATTGACCGCGGGCAGGTTTAGGTGCTTTCATATACGGAGCGTATGTTACACCGAAGCTTGCCTGGAATGTCCAGAGAAGCTGGTCGGGTGAACGCGCTCAAAATATGAGGACGACGAAATGGCTCAGCGCGAAGCAGTGTTCCCCGCCAACCGACACTCCCTTTACGAAGCTCACGGCTATTCGCCCGCCGTACGATCGGATGACCTTTTATTCGTGTCGGGGCAGGTTGGCAGCCGGCCTGACGGTTCGCCCGAACCCGACTTCGAGTCCCAGGTTCGCCTGGCCTTCGCCAATCTGGAGGCCACGCTCGCGGCTGCAGGATGCACATTGGACGACATAGTCGACGTAACGACGTTCCATACGGACCCGGAAAAGCAGATGGCCACTGTCATGACGGTAAAAGGGGAGAAGTTTCCGCAAACCCCGTATCCGAACTGGACTGCTGTTGGTGTCAATTGGCTTTCGGGCTTCGACTTCGAGATCAAGGTGACCGCGCGCATTCCGTCTGGTTCATATGCGTCGGTGAGCCGCCGCAATCCCTCAACATTGTGGGATATGGCATCGGGCGGCTACTCGCAAATCAGTGTGGCGGAGCCAGGCCGTTTGGCTTTTCTGTCCGGCCAGGTGGCTTGGCGGCCCAGCGGTGAGGAAGCCCCCAAGGACGTCGCCGGCCAGGCAAGAATTGCAGCTGCCAACCTCGCCGCCGCACTCAAGGAGCTGGAGGCATCTGCGAAAGACATCGTGATGCTGCGGGTCTACGTCGTGGATGCAACGACAGACGCGTTCCTGCAGGTCATCTCAGCGCTGTCCGAACTGGTTGGTGACGCGATGCCCAGCATCACGACGATTGGTGTCCAGGCGCTTTATTCGCCGGACATCCGGGTCGAGATTGAGATGGTGGTGCGCGTCCCCTGATCAGGCGATTGCTGACGCGGCCGCCGAACGTCGGCGGCCTTGTCAGAGGTGCCCAGATGCTACGTGGCGTAGGCATGCGGCGGTTTACGGATGCAGGGATACGCCTTTGGTCGCTTTCTCGATCGCCTTGCGCGGTCCACGCAGCGCGATACCGACCAGATTCGGCGCCTCTGCATCCTCGGCCAGGAAGGCCTCACGGTTCGCCTCGTCGTTGCCCGTGGAAAACATCGCTTCGACGTACACCGCTCGCGTCACATCGCGTTCGATCGCAACGCGGTGGGCGTTCGCGAGCTGAGTAGCATCAGCGGCGAATACCAGGATCGGCTGGCCGAGCAGGGGAGTGTAGGCACGCCCGGCGGCATCGACATAAGGCTCGCCCATCGCCTCCATTGCAGCGCCGGCGATGCCTGTGGCGAGGAAGGCCGTCACGTTGAGCTTCTGCCAGGTGAGCAGGTCGGACCGTACGAGGATGGCGACTCGGGTATCGAAGGCAGTCATGGTGGTCCCGTTTGAACGTCTGTTAGGCTGATCCAGTAAAGCGCCGAACAGCATTCTGCAAAAGGGTGAATTGGCCGCATGAAGAGAAAAACGAAGGACATTCAGCTAAAGGAGACGGAGGCAGCCCAGCTGGACGCCATCGACCGAAAATTATTAGCTGCGCTCGCCGACGACGCGACGTCCAGCTACGCCGAACTTGGCCAGCGTCTCCACCTTTCCGCGCCGGCGTTACATGAGCGGGTAAAGCGATTACGCCGGGATGGCGTTATCAAAGCGACAGTCGCGCGGCTCGACGGCGTACGCGTGGGCCGGCCTTTGCTGGCTTTCGTGCATGTGGACACCACCAGTTGGGCGGTGACGAGGCAACTGCTCGCGTTGCAGGCGTTCCCTGAGGTGGAAGAAATTCATACAGTGACCGGCGAAAGCGCGATGCTGCTGAAGGTGCGAACGGCGGACACTCGCGGGCTGGAGCATTTGCTTGAGCGTATCCATGCGATGGAAGGGTTCAAGGGCACGCGTAGTTATATTGCGTTGTCGACGTATCTGGAGCGTGGGCCGAGTGCGGAGGAGCCGACTGGGGGGATGGGCTTGTAAGCTTCATAAACTATCCTGACCGCTGGAGTGGTGAGATGACCTTTAAAGGACTGCGCAACGTTACTGGGCTCTGCCTTGTCGCGGCCATGTGTTGCTTCGTCGCTTCCTGGCCCGCCCGTGCCGCAAAACCCATCCCTGGCGCCTATACCGGCAAGTTGAACGATGCCGCGTACCGCATCGATGTACCTGCCAACTGGAACGGTGATCTTGTCATGCTGATGCATGGCTATCAGCCGGTGGGAGCCCCTGTCTCGACGCCAATGACGCCTGCAGATACAACGCCCGTGTTCCTCAAAAAAGGGTTTGCAGTCGCCCAGAGCCAATATGCATCGCAAGGTTGGGCGGTGAGCGACGCGATTGCCGACAACGAGCGACTCCGCCAACACTTTGTCCGAACATATGTTCAGCCGACCCACACCTATATCTACGGCTTTTCGTTAGGCGGGTTGGCGGTCGCCGCAAGCATCGGCAGCGTTATCCCCGCGCGTATACCGGCGCGATGATCACGTGCGGGTTGACGGTGTCCACACCGGATTTCCTGGCTCGAGGCGTAGTGACGCCTCTCGTCGCGTTTGACGCGCTCATACCGGGCGTCATCCCCGACCTTGCCGCACCTGGTTCACCACCAGCGATCTCGCCCGACGCCATCGCTAGTGCATTGGAAACGCACCCGAGGGAGGCTGCCGTATTGGCAACACGCCTGGAGCAGAGGCCGGAAACGCTGCCGACATTGGCGCTGTATTACATGGCGTTCCGGGAGATCGAGAAGCGCGCGGGTGGGATGCCTGTCGATAATCGGAAGGAGGTGTACGAGGGCTTCGGGGACGACGTCGCTTTGAACCATAAGGTGCATCGCTACAGCGCTTCACCGGAGGCGATGGCCTATGCCAGGCGCAACGTCACCCTGACGGGCCATATCGAAGTGCCACTTGTGATGCAGTGGAATGTCTTTGATCAGACCATCCCATCACGATTCCATGGGGTGTACCCGGCGCAGATCAGAGCGGCGGGAGGCAAGAAATGGCTTACCGTGCTCGATCCGGTGGGCGATGGCCACTGCGACTTCACCGAGGAGCAGACGTCTGCGGCGTTTGATGCATTGCTACGCAAGGCAGGTGCCGGCTAGCCGTACGACAATTGGGGACGGTTATCCGGGGTAAGGGGAGGGCGACCTTCGAGCCGAAGCGAACACTTCCAGAGGATTCCCTGGTCCGTCTATACATCTGAATGCGCTGTGAGCTTACGGCGCGCGGGTCATCGAACAGAGCTGCGAAGGAAGCGTGTCGCAATTCTTTGAAACGATTGAGCGACCGGCTTCACCCGTAGGTAATGCATCAATCCGACACTTGATATCACGCCGTAACGTCGTGCTATGCCTGATCGGAATCGATAGCCATTTTCCTTCCACAATCACGCGATTGCCTGCTGGGAACTGCGACTCGCATCTGCCGCTTGTTGTTGGGGCAGAGACATGTGATGATCTATATAGCGACCGCTACATAGATCATCACATTGGGCCTACGCCCTGGAGTAACGCACGTGATTAATGCTACCGACAAGCTGGATACCCTTACTCGCCTAGACGCTGAGAGCGCAATCCGTCAGCTCCACGCGACTTACACCCATTTCCTCGATAGCGGCGATTTCGCTGGTGTCGCGGAGCTTCTTCAGCACGCTGAACTGGATGTCCTAGGGCATGTCGTCTCGACTCTCGAAGGTCTGAAGGCATTTTACGACGCCGGTCTTCAGGTTCACGAAGACGGTACGCCGCGCACCTGGCATACGGTCGCCAACGTGCTCATCGACGTCGGCGCATCGGGCGAAACGGCGACCTCGGTTAGCTACTACACCGTTCACCAGCAGCTCGAGGGCTTTGCACTGCAGCCGATCTGCACGGGCAAGTATGTCGACCAGTTTGTACGCAATGAAGGACAGTGGCGTTTCGCTCGCCGCGCGGTGACGCTGCACTCGGCAGGCGACCTTAGCCATCATGTGAAAGGCTCGAACGATCCCTCTGTTTCCTCTGCCGCCTGAGATAAGATGTCATGACGAACAAGCGACAGGCGCTGGTCACCGGCGCAAACAAAGGCATAGGCTTGGCGATTGCGAAAGGCCTTGCCCAAGCTGGCATGTCAGTATGGATTGGCTCGCGCGACCAGACACGCGGTGAGGCCGCTGTCGCCCAGTTGCGTGAGCAAGGGCTAGATGTGCGGTTCCTCGAGCTGGACGTCGCCGACGAGGCAAGCGTGAAGCAGGCCGCCCTGAAGGTCACCGCTGAGGTCGGCTTGCTCCACGTACTCGTCAACAACGCGGGCATCATCACCGACGTCACAACGCCGCCGAGTCAGGTCCGGATGGAAGACATGAAGGCAGTCTACGAGGTCAATTTGTTTGGCCCGGTTCGCGTCACGCAAGCGTTCCTACCGCTTCTGAAGGCCGCGAAGGACGCTCGCGTCGTCATGATGGGAAGCGGCGTCGGCTCACTCACTTTGATTACCGATCCGACCTCGCTTTTTTCGACCGTCAATATCCTCGACTACACCTCATCCAAGGTCGCGCTAAACGCGGTCACCGTCTCCTTTGCGAAGGAGCTGGAACCGTTCGGGATCAAGGTGAATGCCGTTGAGCCGGGACATGTTCGTACCGACCTGAACGGAAACTCCGGCTTCATGACCCCCGAGGAAGGGGCGGTTACCGCCATCAACATGGCGTTACTCAACTCGGATGGTCCCACTGGTGGATTCTTCGGAAGCCATGGCCGCCAGCCTTGGTGATAGGGGCGAACGCTTTGATTCGCTCGGCGGTTTTGGCGTGAAGCGCTGCGACCGCCGCTAGCGACGTAAAAGTCGCAATGACTCCGGCTTGAACTATGGCGACCCCAACGCGTTTCGCGACAGCTGGCGTCGCGCCTTATGCCGTCTTTAAGGGAGGTCTGGGAGTACTCACGCGTTATATGGCGAAGGAATTCGGTGAACGTAGGATTCGTGCCAACGCCGTTTCGTCAGGGGCCACTTGCACCGAACTCGGTGGCGGACTCAACGATGAGTCCGAGGCATTGCTTGTGGGGCAGAAAGAACCTCGCTATGGAATCGTCCATCGACTGTGGGCAACAGTTAAGCGACGGGATCAATCGCGACTTGCTGCGCTTGAAATCGCCCGGCCTGCTCGGCGCTAAGGCGAAGCATTCGAGCATATGACTAAGCATTCGCCGCCGCGTGGCCCGGCCATCTCAGGCAGCTGTCAAGCCGTTTTCTTGGCTGACACTCTTTTGCTCGACACGGGAGGGAATTCGCTATCCAGGGCGCGGCCGGCGATTCCTGCGCAGTCGACGAGCTTGGCCGTTGTTGCGCCCATACACGCATAAGATGAGATGCCGCGCAACGTCAGAATCACGTAATCGAGGATTCGTTCTACGTCTTTCTGAGCCGCATATCTAGCGATGTAGCTGCGAATAACATCGATTGCCGGCGCGGCGAGAGCAGCGGCTACGGCAGCTGCCTTTTCATCATCAGCCCGCATCGCCTCGGTAACCATGCATCCACGCAGTGCCGTCTCTCGGGTGTAGTGGCGGGCGGTCGCCCTGAATAGGTCGGTCAGCACCTCAGCCGCCGGCCTGTCCGAGGCGAAGATCTCCTCGATGGCAAGGAAATCAGTCTCCGTATACCGCACCAAGGCACGCTCGAACAAGGCGAGTTTACTTCCGTATGCGGCGTAAAGACTCGGCGGATTGATGTTCAGCGCTGCCGTCAGATCGGCAACGCTGACTGCGTCGTAGCCGCGCTCGTGAAAAAGGTTCTGCGCGATCTCAATCCCTTTTTCGCGGTCAAACGCAGGCCTGCGCTGACGCGGCGCATCGGTCGATCGAACCGTCTTCTTAATGCTGGTCATACCTACCTCTCGGATGCCCGGGGGCATCTCATATAGCGATTGTTACATAAAAGCTTGCGCGAGGGCATTTCTCATGTTTATAGTGGCCGCTACATACATGTAGCGATGACTACATAAACCAAAGGAAAGCGCTGTTATGACGTTCTCGAACAAGCTCGCCCTAGTGACCGGTGGTTCCTCCGGCATCGGCCTCGCCATTGCAGACCGCCTGGTTAAATCCGGCGCTCGCGTCATTATCACTGGCCGCGATACCGCCAAGCTCGAGCAGGCACGGGAGACGCTAGGAACAGCGGCCACCGCGCATGTGGTCGACGTCACTAAGGTCGCTGACATTGACCGCCTGATGGCCGATGTCAAGCGCGATCACGGCAAGCTGGACATCGTCGTGGCAAACGCGGGGGCGACCACACTGGTTCCTGTCGGCGCACTAACCGAGGCCCACGTGGACGAGGTCATCGGCGCGAACTTCAAGGGAGTCATCTTCACGGTCCAGCAGGCGCTGCCCCTGATGGGTGCTGGTGGCAACGTCGTGATCATCGGGTCGACGGCGTCAATCCTCCCGCCGCCGGGCATGAGTGTTTATGGCGCCGCAAAGGCGGCTCTGCGCGCCTTGGTCAAGGGTTGGGTCCAAGAGCTCAATGGGCGCGATATCCGTATCAATCTCGTGAGTCCTGGCCCGGTGCATACCCCCGGCCTCGAAAAGTTCTTCGCGGGTGAGCAGGGCGACGCGATGCTCGCCGAGCTGATTCGCCGCAGCACAGTGGGCCGTATCGGGTTCCCACATGACGTGGCCGCCGCGGCTGCGTTTCTCGCAAGCGATGAGGCCGGATACATCAACGGCGTGGAGCTCTTTGTCGACGGAGGTGCGGCTTAAGCCCCGGGCCTCACAGACGAGACGCGGCCATGACGACTACATCCATTCCTGGGTTGGTTCCGCGCGATCGGCGCCGAAGCTTTGCGCTTTGGACCGTGCTTGCGGCGCAACTGATGCTTCAGATGGATTTCCTGATCGTCATCGTGGCTCTGCCCCGCATTCAACACGATCTGGGATTCAGCGCGGCAGGGCTGTCGTGGGTTCCAAACGCCTTTGCACTTTCCTTCGGCGGCCTGCTGCTTTTGGGCGGCCGTCTTGGTGACATGTTCGGTCAGGTGCGGATCTTCCGCACCGGCCTGGCCGTGTTCGTGCTCTCTTCGTTAGCGGGCGGATTTGCGCAGAGTGCAGAGCTGCTCATTGCTGCCCGGGTGGTCCAGGGCATCGGCGCTGCATTAGCCGGGCCCAGCGTCTTGGCGCTGGTGAGCCTCTTGTCTCGCAATGAGGTCGAGCGCACACGCGGGCTCTCTTTGTTCATCGCAGTGTCGTCCATCGGCGCGTCGGCAGGCCTGATCCTCGGCGGCGTGTTGACCGAATTCATCTCATGGCGATGGTCGTTGCTCATAAACGTCCCGGTGGGGTTTAGCGTGCTTGCCCTCGTCGGCCGCCTCGTTCCCGAAACCCGTCCCAAGCGCGCACGCCTGGATGTCATGGGCGCAATAGCGGCAACCCTAGGGTCAGCCGGCCTCGTCTACGGCTTTATCCACGCGGGAGAATTTGGATGGTCCTCCAAGGGCACCGCAGCACCGTTCATGCTCGCCGTCGCGCTTATCACGGCCTTTGTTCGCATCGAGGGCAAACATCCGGAACCGTTGCTTGACCTTGCGCTGCTGCGGAACGGGCAGCGCGCGATTGGGCTGGCCGTGATCGCACTGATCGTCGGCATGCACTTTTCGCTCATCTTCATGCTCGTGCAGTACCTGCAGCGCGTGCTGGGCTTTAGCCCACTCGTTGCCGGTCTCGCATATATCCCTTTGACCGCGACCGTGTTCGTCATTACGCATTTCGTGCCGCGGCTTATCCACCGATTCGGCGCCGGCATGCTCTTAGTTACGGGCAGCATGCTGGTGGCGGTGAGCTTTGGTCTTTTCGCCAGGATGGATGCAACTGGGAGCTACTTTCCTAGCGTTTTCCTGCCGCTGATCTTGCACGCCGTGGGCATAGCCCTGGTTTTTGCTCCGGCTACGGTCGCCGTCCTGCATGAGGTCCCGGCGCACCAGTCGGGCGCAGCGTCAGGTCTTCTGCAAATGGATCAACAGATTGGTGGAGCGCTGGGTATTGCAGCGATCGCCGCCGTTTACGCACTCGGATCTCAGCCAGGTGCTTTCGTACCGGGTATCAAGGACGCGTTCTATGCGGCCGCCGCCATCGCCGTGATCGCGGCTCTTCTTGCAGTGGTTGCTCCGCGGGGCAGGGCTTGTAGGCCGCCGTCCACCTAGGCGGGCGGCCGACCTCCATCGGCGCGTTGCCCAGTTGGCGACTGCGCGAAAGAGGCGAGTTTGACAGAGCGCATCGTTCATCGACGACTGCCTCTGGCACTGGAGTCCGGACGGGAAGGGAAATGCCGGATTCCGCCAAACGTTTGTCCGGTGCGCGGCAGGCGGTGTCAGGTGCAGTCATTCAAGCCTGTAATGCAGGCAAGCATCGGGGGAGTTACATGAGCAACATCACGAACCAGGGGCGCAATTCGCTTCGGCCTACGGCGATTGCCGTCGCACTCGCCATCGTTCTTAGCACGCCGATCGGCGTGCATGCGCAGTCCACCACCGGCGACATTGTGGGGCAGGTCGGGGGTGGGGCAGGGCAAACGATTTCGGTCACAGGATCGACGGGCGTGACCCGCGACGTTCCGGTCGACGGGCAAGGCCGCTACCGCATTGGCAACCTTCCGCTCGGCGGGTACACAGTCAACGTGCTGCGGGACGGGAAGGTGATCGATTCGCGTGCCAACGTACAAATCAAGGTCGGTGGCAGCACCGACGTTTCCTTCAGCCAGGCAGCGGCTAAGGATGCCCAAGCGCTTGATTCGGTCACAGTGGTAGCCAACAGCCTGCCGCCTATTGACGCAACAGCCGTGGATTCACGCACCGTCGTCACCGCGGAGACCCTGGCCCGCTTGCCGCTGGGTCGCAATGCAGAGGCCATTGCGCTACTTGCCCCAGGTGCCGTCGCCGGTTCCAGCAGCCTGGGTAACGGACGGTACCGCACTGTATCATTCGGCGGCTCCGGCGCATCGGAGAACGCGTACTACATCAATGGCTTTTCGTCGTCAGACCCGTACAAGAATCTCGGCGGCGTCGGTCTTCCTTATGGGGCGATTGACCAGCAGGAGGTTTACACAGGTGGCTACTCCGCCAAGTACGGCCGGTCCGATGGCGGCGTGATCTCGCAGGTCGGTAAGCGCGGCACCAATGAGTGGCATTTCGGCGCCCAGGTTCTGTGGGAACCGAAGTTCGCCTCCGCGAGTCCGGGTAGCGTCTATTACAAGAATGCGAGTCTTCCCGCCGGTTACGGCTACGAGATTCCGGATACGCCGGGCACGATCTACCGGAACCGCGCAGATAACAAGAAGTGGACGAACACCTACAGTGCCTACGTGGGCGGCCCGCTTATCAAGGACAAGCTGTTCTTCTTCGTCGCGGCCGAGGCAGAAAAGTCGGAGGGCACCTCAACGGGTTCGGAACAGGCAAACCCGGTGGCGAATAACCACTACACGTACAACTTGCCCAAGTACTACGCCAAGCTCGACTGGAATATCAACGAGACCAACATCCTCGAGCTTACGGGCATCCGTTCGGTCGACGAACAGCGTGGCACCTACTACGACTACAACTACGATACCCGCTCGCAGGGCGGACCGATCGGCTCGGATGCCGATACGAGCAAACTCACTTCGCGGTACGCTATTGCCAAGTACACGAGCTACATCACCGATGACGTGACGTTTACCGCCACGTACGGCAAGGGTAAGACGGACGACTACGAGCATAACCCGACACCTGGCTTGGGCGAGGAGCCCTATCTCGATCGCCCGGATCTGCAGAATCCTGCCTACACGGGCGGTACGCCGATTCTCAATCGTAACGTCAGCATCTACTCGCAGGATCCCGGCGCCAAGAGCAATACCCGTGGCCTGCGTCTGGACCTGGAATGGCAGGTCGGCGACCGTAAGCTTCCCCAATAGGTAGACACACAAGAACTAGAACTTCTGGCATCTTTCCCTCCGGAGGATCCATGAAGAAATCAAAGTTCACCGAGACGCAGATTGTCTCCATTCTCAAGCAAGCCGATGCAGGCGTGCCGATCAAGGATATCTGCCGACAGGCAGCGATCAGCTCGGCGACGTACTACCAGTGGAAGAGTAAATACGGTGGCATGGAAGCGTCGGATTTGAAGCGGGTCAAGGAGCTGGAGGCGGAGAATTCCCAGCTCAAGCGGATGTACGCGGAACTGGCGTTGGACAACGTCGCGATGAAGGACCTGATTGCAAAAAAACTCTAGGGCCGGCGCGCAAGCGTGAGGCGGTGCAGTACCTCATCGAGGTGCATGCGCGCCCGCTCCGCCGGTCCTGTGAATGCGTCGGGCTTTCTCGCGCCGCGTATTACCGGCCGCCGGCTGACCCCGCGGTACGTGATGCGGAGCTGATCGCGGCCTTGTCCAAGGTGGTCGAGGACCGACCCAGTCGCGGCTTCTGGAAGTGCTGCGCCATCCTGCGGCGCACGCGTCCGGACTGGAATCCGAAGCGAATATACCGAGTCTACAAAGCGATGAAGCTCAACCTTCGACGTGCTGCGCGACGGCGGCTTCCCAAGCGCGAGCGGGTCGCGCTCTACGTGCCAAGGCATCCGGACACTGTCTGGTCGATGGACTTCATGAGCGACGCGCTGGCGTGCGGCCGACGCTTCCGCACCTTCAATGTCGTCGACGACTTCAATCGGGAAGCCTTGCACATCGAGGTCGATACCTCGATCACATCGGCCCGGCTGGTGCGCATCTTCGAGCAGATCAAGCGCGACCACGGATTGCCGCAGGTGATTCGCTCGGACAACGGCCCGGAGTTCCTGGGCGAGAATTTCGTTCAATGGCTCAAGGTTAACGGCGTGGCCTTGCGATACATCCAGCCAGGCAAGCCCAACCAGAACGCGTACATTGAGCGGTTCAATCGAACCTTCCGCGAGGAAGTCCTCGATCAACACCTCTTCGCTCGCCTCGAAGACGTACGCGAAGCAGCGCACTGGTGGATCATCGACTACAACGAGCAACGACCGCACGCCTCGTTGGGCAACATGACACCCAGCGAGTACCGTCAACAAGCCGCCTGATGCTCTAGTTTTGAAATGTCTGCTTGACGGGGAAGCTTACGCGACCACCACTTGGCGGGGGGCATCGACAACATGCATTACAGCGCGAAAGATCAGGGTCAGATCACCAGCGGGCCGGGTTACGCGTACCGCTACCGCAAGGTCGCGGCAGGCAACGAGAACAACCCGCTCATCGTTTCGCAGGGCGTGGGCGCCCCTGGCGGTGACGGCTACTATGTAACGCAGCGCTATCTCAACGACATCACCAACATGTCGGTGGACCAGAGAGCCCAGTACCTGGAGGATCGCTGGCAGGTAACGGACAAGGTGCTCTTGAGCATCGGCGTCCGCAACGATCGCTTCAAGAATTACAACGACCAGAACCGACCGTATGTGAATAACGCCGCGCAGTGGGCACCGCGGCTTGGCGCATCCTGGGACGTGTTCGGAGACTCGACGTTGAAGGTGTACGGCAACCTCGGCCGTTACTACCTCGCGTTGCCAAATAACGTGGCCCTTCGCGCGGCGTCACCGTCGACGTACACGGATACCTACTTTACCTACTCCGGTATCGACTCCTTGGGCCGACCGACCGGCCTGACCATGATTTCGCCAGGTGCGATCTCTCCAGACGGGGAGTACGGCCAGCCCATTGACGCGGTGTCAGTTGCCGCTCGTGATCTGAAGGCCCAGTACCAGGATGAAGGAATTTTCGGTTTTGACAAGATGCTTGGCGACAGCTGGGTGACTGGCGCCAAGGTGACAGTTCGCAAGCTGCGCACCGCTATCGACGATGTGTGCGACACCGGCCTTCTTGGCGACAAGCTTGCGGCGCAAGGCGTCGATCCGAACTCGGTCACGATTCCTGGCTGCGTCATTTTCAATCCGGGCAAAACCAACACATTCTCCTTGGCCAATGCGAATGGAGTCGGTCGTACGGAAGTGCAGATGAGCGCAGCGGACTGGGGTTTTGCTGACAAGGCCAAGCGCCGCTATTACGCCCTCGACATGTATCTGGAACATCCGTTCGACGGAAAGTGGCAGGCTCGCGTCGACTACACTTTCTCGCGCTCGTACGGCAACACCGAAGGCCAGACCCGTTCGGACATCGGCCAGACAGATATTTCCAAGACGACGGCGTGGGATTCAGCGCTGCTGATGCAGGACGCGAACGGACTGCTCTCTAACGATCGGACTCATCAGCTCAAGGCTTACGGCGCCTATCAGTTCACCCCGGAGTGGATGGCCTCAGGAAACCTGCGGCTGGCCTCCGGCGGGCCCAAGTCATGCCTGGGCTATCTGGACGGCGAGGCAGATCCGGATCCCATCAACTACGGGTCCATGTACCACAACTGCAATGGTGTTCCGTCTCACCCAGGCGACAAGCGCTATCCATGGGTGAAGCAGCTGGATCTCGCGATCACGTATCGTCCTGCGTCCTTCGACAGCAAGCTGGCCTTCGGCCTGAGCGTGTTCAACGTCACGAATGAACAAAAACCGCTTACCACATTCGTCGACCTACGAAGCTTCGCCGCAGACAGTGTCCAATACGTATGACGTCGGCTCGTACTTCCAGACGCCGCGCTATGCACGTCTGACTGCGACTTACGATTTCTAAGGGCCCCCGCCCGCAATAAGAAGAAACGCCCTTCAGGGCAACACGTGGCACCCCCGTGCCGTCTGTCCTCATGCTTGAGCAGGCGGCATTTTTTTCGCCCTTTAGGGCCGCGCGCTCGATGAGAGCGACGACGCTTCGAGCGCTGACGGATGGCGCCATACGGCTTGAAGCCGCCTAGCTTCCGCTCGGGCCGCGGAGCAGATCGCCGCAGAAAGAGGTGCTCGCGCTGGGGCACGCGAGGAGCAATTGACCAGGATAGATGGTTTGCCCGCAGCGTTATTGACGGCGCAGAAAGCGCTAGCAGCTTCGACGAAGCGCGAAGCCGCCTTGAAAGCGAAGTTGAACTGGGTACTCGGCAAATCCAAGGAGAAGCCCAGGCCAAAGAGAACGTGAGAAATACGGGGAGGCGTATCCAGTTTCCAGGCGAAAAGTCGGGGACGCGCCTGAGAATCAAGTGATAACGAATGCTGCCGATGAAGAACAGATTATGCCGGTCGACCGGACAACAAGTTCGGCAGCTCCTCCTTTCAGGAGGTGCAGCCTATTTAAGGGAACTGCGGGATCTTTGCGGGGCCGGCTGAAGAGGGAGCAGCCCCGGCGGGAAGGGCCGCGCGACACCGACAGCTAGACCTTGGTATTCCCCAGTCCTGTATTTTACATAATATACATTATGCGAAGTGCTGGATGATGTTTGGCTGTTACACCAAAGCCCCGCGCCCTCGCAGATCCTCGTCCTGTCCAGGCTTTTGAGCACTCCGGCCATCGTGCGCTTAAGCGTCGTATTTCCGGATGCACAGCCGTGATGCCTTGCGCACATTACCCCTGTTACCACTGGCGCATGGACTTCACTTCACACCTTCTCAGCCCCGAGCCGCTCGGATGGCTCGCGTCCCTGATTCTACTGTCGACTATCGGAAGGCAAATCTGGCGGCAAGCCCGTGCACCGACAGTTGAAGGCGTGTCCAAGTGGCTCTTCATTGGGCAAATGGCTGCCTCTGTCCTCTATCTCGTCTACAGCATCCTGGTGAAGAACCCCGTCTTCATCGCCAGCAACGCGGCTTTGCTGGTTGCCGGCATCACGGGTCAAGTCATCTACCTCAGGCGCCGGCACGAACAGGAGGAAAAGCCTTCGCAAGAATCGACGGAGCCAGCCTGACATGATGTTTCACGGCGGTTAGGCACAACAAAAAGAGGCAACCGAAGTTGCCCCATGCCCCAATCATCAGTGCTCGTCCGAATGCGTCAGTGCGCCGGCTCGAGTTCAACCTTTATCCAGCCCGGCTGCCGCAGGTCGAACTGCTCGTAGGCATCGACAGCATTACTCAGCGGCTCGCGCTGAGTGAGAATCGCGGTCGGTGTCACCTGCCCCGTGCGAACCAGCTCGACAAGCATCGGCACGTATTTCCGGTGGTTGCAGTTGCCCATCCGCACGGTGAGGTTCTTGTTCATCGCCGCACCAATCGGGAACAGATTGTCACCGGGCGGGTAGACGCCAATGATGGCCACGGTACCGGCTTTCGCAACGGCATCAACGGCCCAGGCAAGGGATTGCATCGGACCGTCGCCGGCTTTGAAGTGTTCGCCTTCATCGCGTGCCGTGGGGGATGCTTTCTTGGCGTCCTCGGGCGTGTTTGATTTCTTGGCCGGCCCGGTGTGAGCGTGTTCGGCATCAACACCGACCGCATCGATAACGGAGTCCACACCAACCCCGCCGGTCAGTTTCTTGATGGTCTCGACAGGGTCTTCCTTCGAGAAATCGATGACTTCAGCGCCTTGGTTGCGTGCCATTTCCAACCGGTCTTCATGCTGATCGATGGCGAACACGCGGCCTGCGCCAAGAAGCTTGGCGGAGGCAATGGCAAACTGGCCAACCGGACCGCAGCCGAACACTGCAACGGAGTGGCCGGGCTTGATGCCCGCGAGATCGGCACCGAAATAGCCGGTCGGGAAGATGTCGGAAATCAGGATCGCCTCGTCATCACTGACTGAGTCCGGAAGACCCACAAGGTTGATGTTGGCAAACGGCACCCGGACTTTTTCCGCCTGCATGCCATTGAAGCCACCGGCTTCCTTCGGACCACCGTAGAAAGCCGTGCCCGGGCCGTTGGGATTGGCGTTGTCGCACTGGGCGTAAAAGCCAGCCCGGCAAAGTGGGCAGTAACCGCAAGCGATTGTCGACGGCACGACGACGCGGTCGCCGACTTTGAGATTCCGTACGCCATTGCCAATGCTCTCGACGACGCCGACGCCCTCATGCCCGAGGATGGTGCCAGGCTCGACGCCTGCCATCGTGCCGCGAATGAAATGCAGGTCCGTCCCGCAGATGGCGGAGGCGGTCAGCCGGACAATGGCGTCGGTGTCGGCTTCGATTCTCGGCTCCGGCACTTCGTCAAGGCGGATGTCACCGAGTGCATGGAAAACAACGGCTTTCATGGGCTGGACTCATTTGGCGGGAAAGTCCCGACCATGCGCAATGACCCGTGAAGGCAAGCACCGCAAAGTGTGGACGGGCTGTCGTTTTCGCATTTTCCAGACCCCCTCCCCGGTTCACTTGGCATCCAGTCGAGGGAAACCGCCATGAACCACATCTTCGAACTCACAGCACCCTGGTGGACCTATCTCGTGAGAGGGGCCATCACTTACCTCGGTCTTCTCGTCCTCATGCGGCTCGCCGGAAAAAGAAGCTTTGGAGAGATGTCAGCGTTCGATGTCGTGGTCATTGCCCTGGCAGGTGGCACCCTGCGGACCGCCATCATTGGCGACGACCAGGGAATGCTCGGGCCCTTCCTCGGCGTGATGGGGATTCTGGTGACCGACAAGGCGATTGCATGGTGCTCGGCGCGGTCACCAGGATTCAACCGCTTGATGGAGGGGTTCCCAACGATTCTGGTTCGTCACGGAAAGCGGGATCCTGCGGCGCTTCGTAGCCAGAGCATTCCCGATGCGGCGCTGGACCGGGCGCTTCACGGCGCCGGGATCGAGACAGACGCCGACGTGGAAACGGGCCGCCTGGAGCCCAATGGGAAAATTACCCTTGTCAGGAGAAATCTGGGCCAGTGAGGGGTTGTCATGGCGTCCAGCCTGATTAAAATCGAAGGCCCTTTTCGCCAGGGAGCCGCCATGAATGCGCACCTGTCCCGCACCGCCCTGCCCGAGGGGCTCGAAGCGTGCATCCACACAGTAAATGTCGGTGCGCTGGACGGCAATTTTGACGAAGCTCGGCTTTGCCTGGCCCAAATGCGGGAAAAGCTCGGCGCCTCCGGTCTTGAGCGTCTGCGCGCTGCCGCAGACCAATTGATGGGCGTTCTCGGACCAGCTGGCAGTTCGCCCAAAGCGGGGCTCGGCCACGCCCTCGTCGGACTGACGGACGCTTTCGAGCAGCTCAAACAGGCGTAAGAGCCACCGCGTTGAGCGCACGTTGGCCGTCAGCCGAACGGCGGTATCTGCCTCAGGTCCTGAAAACCTTCCAGGATCCGTCCGCGAGCTCGATCTTTACAATGCCGGCGCCGCCGGCCGTCTCAGCCATCCGGACGCATTCAGCAGCCCGGCGAATGGCCGCCTGCTCCTCACGGAACTCCTCGATGGGCCGGCCATCGCAGCGCACCCGCCAGAGGCCCCGATCGATTGCCGGCGGGGATATGTAGACCGTAAGTTGGTCACTCATGCCTTGCCAAGGGCCTTCCGAACGTCGGCCGCCATGACGCCGACCTTCTTGACCGTTTCGCGCAGCTTCTCCTCGGTGACTTCGAGTTCCGTGGTCCAGTACTGAACCTCGTAATCCTCGTTCACGTTAATGCGCTTTGCATCTGCCGGCCCGCGAAGGTTTTTGTTGTCGCTCATCGAAATTCTCCCGAATGAGAGGGCAAGATGCCGCTTACCGGGTCAATCAGTTGTCAATCAGGCGTCACGGCGAATTCCATTTATCCTATATTCCTGGGATATGGCTGCCAACGGGTGGCGCGCAGAATCAGGGATATCGCATGGAATCGATTGTTTCGCCGACGGGTCACGGAGCTGCTAATTCGGATGGCATCCCAGCAGAAACAGTGTCCACTGTCGATTTACTGACCTTTGAATCCTTGAACCGGCGCCTGTCGTCCATGCCAGACTACGACACGCCCTCGCCACAGCCGCGCCTTTGGTCGCGCATCGGCATGCTAACCGTCGCGCTTGCCTACCTTGCAGCCCTGATATTACCGAGGTTACCTATCGATGGCGTCACCAAAGCGGCCCTGCTTGTGGCGGTCCTCGTCATAGAAGTGGTCGGACTGTCGATGAACATCTGGTTCACGCGTGGAGAGTTCACGAGCCTGATTCGACCACTTGAAGAGTTTTCGAAGCAACTTGACCATGATTTCCCCCACCATTTCGAGCTTCGCAACTGGCTCATCGCCCAGCCCGAGGACCGGCTCGAAAAGTACGCTTCCATGGCGGCCTTCCGCAGGGAACGCTTCACACAGAAGCTTCCTATGCTAGCTGGTGCGATTCCTACGCTTGGCGTCATCCCCGTCGTGATCGCTGTCTATTTTCAAGGGCGTCAGTTGCTCGAAGGTCGACACTTGTCGGTGGTCGACTGGCTTTTTGGTTTCGCGCTGCTTCTCTTCTACGTGTTGACCTGGACCTCATCCATGACGAAGAGCCGACTCGAGGCCATGGACATGCACCTCCAGGGTGCCTTAGATGAAGTAAGGAAGAAGCAGGAAACACTTGGCAAAGCCGAGGGATGATTAGCGCGGATCCGAAGAGAAATGGTGAGCGGTCAATGTTCTCCCTCGCCCCCTACTCCGCAAGAAAGTGCTGCCAAATGTGTGCATCGGTTGCTCGGTAAGTGCAAATAGCATCTCGACTAGAGATAGAACGTTTGCTGCTTTGAGGGCGCGCGCGCGTTTGCCACTAAGCAAGCACGCACTAAGTCTTCTCACGTTGATCGCGATCACTACAAGCGCGCTCGCCGCGGCAACGCCCGCACAGGAAGCGCCTGCGGAACGACTTCAGGCTCTCGAGGACTACGAGCACGCGCGCATACGCGATCAACCGCACGAGGACACACGAGACCACCTCATTGTCGCGGAATACGACCGACTGTTCCCGTTCAGTGAGGCGAAGCTTGAGGCCATGCCGAATGAGGAGCTTCGAGCTGCGTTTTCGGCATCGTATCTCGCTGCCTTCTTCGGCTTACCAGCGACACAGTTCTGAAGTAAAAGCTCACCTCGATGCGCTACAGCGGAGAGTCATCGCTTTAGACGAGATTTTTCCAAGATGCACGATATGTTCATAGCCACGAGAATGTTCGACAGCGCGAATGAAATAGAGGGACGGCGGAGAATTCGGAAAAAAAAGCGCACTTTGGTCCCTAACATATGGACTTTGTTAGTAATTAAGGATTCGATCTCGCGCCGATCATCCTGCGGGCAACGCGGCCCTGCTCCTCACGCCGAGTTGCTGCCGTCGACCCGCTGCCATTTCACGTATCGAGGTCGGCGGCAGCGTCGTCCGCGGTCCCATACGCCTGCGGCATTAGTAACCGTCTGGCGGGATCGTGCGGCACAATTAAGCGTTAATCACTGGGGCACTCACTGGCGGCCACTTGTCCCTTGCTCGACTACGCGGCAAAAGGGCTTCGCCTTCTCGACTCTTCGCGTAGCAGCGTTGAACAGCGCTCGCACGCTCACCGGAAAACGACGGCGGTTTTCGGGAAACGTGGCGTAGTCGAAACACACCTCGAGCAGTCTATTGCAGTGACGTTCGGCGACGACCCTCCAGTGACCGTCGAGCGTCTCATCACCCCACGGATCATCCGGATGGTTCGCGTTATGAAGAATTTTTAACCGCTCGAAGTCCACAGTCCGGGTGCGTGGATCGAGTTCCCGATTTATGAAGCCGCGCAGCGTATCGCCTACGTGCTTGTGCATCGAGGTCGTAACCAAGCGCTCGCCATCGCGTAGCTCCCGATTCGCCGCCTCAACCGCGAGGGGAATATTCTTGTGGCCGCCAACGAATAGCTGGTGGTACAACTCGCGCATCGACCACGCCAATGTGGTTGTGCTGACCTTGGCATTGAAACCAATGATCGACGAGAACGGAGCGAATGAGTCGAGACTCCACATGTCGAGGCCTGCCAGGCCGAAGCACGCTGCACCCACGACCAGCAGGCGGCATTGAGAATCGTGATTGAGGGCGCGCAAGTATGGCGCCATTTCCGACCAGGTGAGTTCTTGGTCTATTCCGCCGCGTTGGGAAAAACAGATTCCGGCGCGATCGGCGCCGTCTTCGCGATCTGTGAATCCATGTGCTTCAAAGTGCACGATAGGGATTTCACCGGTCGCTTTGAGGTGCGCATGCGCCTCCGTTAGTGCGGCGATAATATCGTCACGCGTCCAGCAGACACGCAGTTCGACACGTTGCCATTGCTCGATCGCCTCAGCGAGTTCGGTGCCGGTGCGACGCTCGCCGTCGTTTAGAGGCAACCACTCGATCACCAAGACGTACGAAGCCGCGACTGGTGAATGTTGATGGCGCGGTGGCTTTGGGCGCTGCGCCTTCGTTCGACTTGCTTTCCCCACGGTTGAATTCCCCATCTTCCGCCAAGAATGCCGGCGTTCGTGCACGTGACCATGACCAGATACGGTCGGCGCTGAGCGGATCTCGAGCTCCACTCAGCGCCACCGCGTCGGGCTTAAGTGGAAGGCTACTCGCTGAGATCGCGTTAGACCGAGGCGGCGCAACACGAGCCGGACTGCGACCCCTAAGCGCTGCGGCACCTTAGATCTAGACCCCGGGCGTCACCGCCCCACGCGGGCTAGCATCCAACGCCCAGCCAAAGCACTCCACAGCGGATACATCGAACAACCGACCAACGTGCCAGCAGCAAGCACCATGTGGACAATCCCGTTCGCCCTGTCCGTCCCGGGCGGCGTCGGAGCATTATCGGAAATCGGACCGCGCAACATCGCCGGATCGACGAACAGCGAATAGCCGATCGGGAAAAGGCTGATCAGGATAAGGCCGACCCCTGCCACGACGCCCAGCATCCGCAGACCTTTCGGTAGACCGTTGGCCTTCTGAAGACAGACAGCGATGAGCCACCCGCCGACCGCGCCCTGGGGGATCATATAGAGCACATCCGCGACGACTTTGACGAAGCCCAGCAACACCAGGAGAACGACCAGGCCGAGAAAGGCAACGGCCGCGGTGCCCATCACCCGACTCGATTCGGGCGACTGCTGGCGAGCGATCGCGCCCAGTGCAAGAGCGAACGGCATCAGGCAGAGGGATTGAAGAATGATCCCGGCATCATGACTCCTGAGCAGAATATGCGAGGTCTGCTGGTCGGAAGGTCTCGTCACCAGGAATACAATGAGGCACGCAAATGCCGCGATTCCGAAGACGCCACTGACGATTGCCAGGCGACCTGCAAAGCGAATTTCCGATGTCATTTGCGTTCACCCCGATGGTGTTGGACCGGGAGATCATAGCCCGCCCCGCCTCCTCCGCGCTCTTGACTTCGCCGCCCGATGCCCCGCCCAATTGCGGATCCCCACGCATCGCACCCACGTTCTCGAGGACCAGATCATGACCTACCAGCCATCCGCAGATCGGTACAACGGCAAGATGCCCTTTCGTCGGTGCGGACTAAGCGGCATCGACCTCCCGGTCATTTCGTTGGGGCTGTGGCAGAACTTCGGAGGCACGGATGTCTTTGAGACGGGGCGTGCCATCCTGCGTCGCGCGTTCGACCTGGGCGTGACGCATTTCGACCTGGCGAATAACTATGGGCCTCCCCCCGGCTCGGCCGAGGAGAACTTTGGCCGCATCATGGCCAGCGACTTCAAAAACCACCGTGATGAACTCATCATTTCGACGAAGGCCGGCTGGGACATGTGGGCGGGTCCGTATGGCGGAACAGGCGGTATCGGCGGCAGCCGAAAGCACCTCATTGCCAGCCTTGACCAGTCGCTACAACGCATGGGCCTGGACTACGTCGACATCTTCTATTCGCATCGTGTCGACCCGACAACACCGCTCGAAGAGACCATGCGCGCCCTCGCCCATATCCACCGCCAGGGCAAGGCGCTCTACGTCGGCATATCGAGTTACTCGCCCGAGCTGACCAGGAAGGCAGCGGCCATGCTCGCCGACGAGGGCGTGCCGCTCTTCATCCATCAGCCCAACTATTCCATGTTCAATCGTTGGATCGAGAACGGTCTTCTCGATGTCCTGACGGACCTGGGTTCGGGATGCATCGCGTTCTCACCGCTTGCCCAGGGTCTCCTCACTGACAAGTATCTCAACGGCACACCGTCGGATGCCCGCGTCTCTCGGGACGGCTCGTTCCGCAAGGACATGCTCAGCCCGGGAAACATCGAACGAATCAAAGCACTCAATGACATTGCCCTGCGCCGCGGCCAGACGCTCGCGCAGATGGCAATCGCCTGGGCCCTTCGCGACCCTCGCGTCACGTCGGCATTGATCGGTGCGCGCACGGTCGAGCAGCTCGAGAATTCACTGGGTGCACTACGCAACCTGGACTTCTCGGCGGAAGAACTCGCAAACATCGATGTCCATGCCATCGATGGCGGGACTGACCTGTGGCGAGAGTCGTCTTCAATCTAAGGCGCCCCTCCCCCTCCTCCCAAAGCCAACTTACCGGCAGTCAAACGGCGAGTGACGACCATGCGTTCGCGCATGGTCGATCCGGATCACATCCGCTGAACCACCGTCACCTGAACAGTCAGAACACGGGCCATTCGTCCGACGTGCGCAGGCTAATCCGGTTCTAGGTAGTCCAACGGGCGCCCCCTAGCATCACCAACAACGACGACCGAGCCCTGGCTCGCAAGCCCATGCGTGGGCCACCTCCCAGAACTCATCGCATGCCAAGCAGTCAGCCCCCCGAACGTCGACCCTCCCCCGAAATTTGGATCGATCCAAACGAGGTCGATGCGAGCCTTCTGGCGCGGGGCCTGTCGGGCCGACAGATGAGCATGATGGCGCTGGGACCCACCATTGGCGCTGACATGCAACCTCATGGAGTGCCATGCAAGCTGAAGCGACCCTCGATTCCTCGTACGTACTGAGTATCTATGACGCGTGGGTGCTGGGCTTCTGCAATCGCTTCGCGTGGCGATGCCCAACCGAGACGGTTCTGTTGCCGTTCTACCTGGAAAACGTGGGTCTGAGTCACCTGGACGTAGGTTCCGGCTCAGGATTTTACCCGGCGCACATGAAGGACCACACCGCGCGTCGCATCGACCTCATGGATATCGACGAGAAAGCCCTCCTGAGTGCGACCGCGCGCGTTGCCGCTATCCACACACATTCATCGATCCAGGCGTATCGTCATGACGCCCGTGTGCTCTTCGCTTCCGAACACCGGTACGATTCGATTGCGCTTCTCTATGTCCTGCACGTCATAGCGGGCGACTTCGTTGAGAAGGCGAAGGTTATCGGTAACCTGAAGCACCACTTGAACGACGGCGGCGTGTTGTTCGGCGCGATGATCCTGGGCGATACGGCGCAGCACAACCCCATAGGGCAGAAGCTGCTTCGCGCATACAACCGTGATGGTACGTTTCATAACAGGTCCGACTCGATCGTCGCGCTGCGATCAGCGCTTGGTAGTCACTTCCGCGACGTGCGGATCAGGAAGAAAGGCGTGGTCGCCATGTTCACGGCCCGCGAGCCGATCGACGACAAGTGATCGAGGTAACTCTCGCGAAAGGTTAGGTACCTGATGATGGCCCTCCGGCGCGCCGTAATCAGCTGCTCAAACGAATATTCCCTACGATGAACGACTTTCCCCCGCATATGCCGTACGTCCGCCGCGGGACCATTGCGTCCGATGCTGTCACTCCAGAAACGGGTCGCACAGACTACGCCGCAACGACCGATAAGGTCGAAAGCCCCGTAAAGGGACTCGTCGTTTCGCAGACGTTCGTCGACATGTCCCGCTTCATCGGTCCCGTGACTTTTGCCACCACGCGCGTGGTCATGGTGCTGACGGGTCGCCTCGTCGTACGTCACCCCGACGGCGTACAGACGGCCAAACCCGGGGACGTCATGATCCTTCATCGCGATGTCAGGTATCACATCGAACCCGGATCGATCAGCGGACAGACGGTCAACATCGACATTACGGCGTCGTACATGACACGCTGCGGCCTGGAAGAAGGCAACCTCGCACAGGCGGTTTATTCGTCTCCCGGAACGAACCTCGTGGTCCTCAGGCTGGCATACGGTTCTCGCCATCGGAGCGACGGTTCCCTGACGTCATCAGGGGCCTTGATCACGCAATGGATGAGCTCGTCGCTTTGCAACCGCCAGATGCTGGAAAGCCGCTGGGCCAAACGTTTGCGCGACGACATGCACATCCATTGGAACGAAACACGCGACCCTCAAGGAATTGGGCGACATTGCCGGCTGCCATCCAGTGACCGTCGCGAAGTATTTCCCTCTGTACTTCGGATGCACGCAGCGCGAATACATGCGTCGACTCAAAGCGGAGCACGCTATCCGTTATCTCATGGGCACAGAACATTCCGTGACCGATATTGCACATTGGTGCGGGTTCTCAGATCACAGTCACCTGACCCGAACCTTGCGCCAGCTTACTGGAACGACGCCTGCTGACCTGCGCCAGCGGAAAGAGCTAATCACGTTATAGGAATATCTTGCGAGTGGGCCCTATCGTGCAGCCACCCACACTATGGATGCCCTCTTATGCAAGCCCGATCGACAAACCACCGTGCTTCCTCTTGGCTCGCTGGCTGTACGGCGCTGCTCTTATTCGTCTCTTCGGCAAGTCACGCATCGAACCGCGACGACGACGTGACCCACCACGAATTTCAGGTCGACTGCTCGGTGGCGCACACCTTGTCGGACGACCCGATCGTGTTCCCTGGCCAGCCGGGTCGCTCGCACAACCACACGTTCCTCGGAAACGTCACCACCAACGCCTACAGCACCCTTGCCACCCTCAACGCAGGGACGACCACCTGCAAGGTGCCGGCGGATCGCTCCGCTTACTGGTTCCCGACGCTGTTTGGTCCCAAAGGCGCCATTCTTCCGAACTTTGCACAGGTGATCTACTACAAGTCCGGCATCACCGATTACACCAAGGTCGTTCCCTTCCCTGTCGGCCTGCGCTTCATCACAGGCGACATGATGGCCACCGAGGAAGAATTCGAGAACGCTCCCGGCAAGGTCGAAGGGTTCCAGTGCGGGAGCAATTTCAATAACTGGGATTTCCCGACCTCTTGCGCGGAAGGTACTCACCTGGTCATTCGCTACCACTCGCCGAGCTGCTGGAACGGCATGGACCTGACACCGGCTGAAGCGGCAGCGGCTGGACGGGGCAAGAATATGGAGTACCCGGTCGAGGGCGTCTGCCCCGCAGACTTTCCCGTGGCAGTGCCCATGCTCGAGTTCAAGATCTCGTTCCCGGTCAGCGACATGACCAACCTGGCTTTCGCCAGCGGTCGTGGGTATTCATGGCACTACGACTTCTTCAACGCCTGGGAGCCCGAGACGCTTGCTGCCCTGGTGGAGCACTGCATCAACGGCGGGCTGCAGTGTGATGCGCGCGGCTACGATCAGCACAAGCCGGACCGCGGCGCGGTGCTCGACAAGGACTATAAGCTGCTGACTAGCGGCACGATGCCCTGACTGTCGTGACCCGGACGGTCGTTCAGGAAGCGCCCGTTCGCACCCACTTAGTCGTTGCAATCACGACGCGTCCCCGGACTCACACATCACACCGTCACACAACACCCTTTTGAGGGATTCGACGACGCTATCAAAGTCTTGCGCGCCCAAGTGAGAAGTAGGTCACCTAACGCCCGCGTATCGTCATTTTTTTGACGCACGCGGAGGAACTCCAGCCTACAATCGCACACGCACGTAATAACCCGCGCCGTCCCCACGAGCGCAACCAAAAAGTAGTCATGAATCTGAAACCGAGTGACCTCCCCCTGCTCGTCTCGCTCGATATGCTTCTTGAAGAAAGGAATGTCACACGTGCTGCATCCCGGCTACATGTCAGCCAGCCGGCGCTATCAGCCCAGCTAGTTCGCCTTCGCCGCCTTTTCAAGGATCCGCTGCTCATTCCGTCGGAGACCGGGCGCGGCATGGTCCCAACGCCCAAGGCGGAGGAAATGGCGATGTCGCTCCGCGACGCGCTTGCCCAACTGGGGACCCTTGCCGATCCCGCCGATTCGTTCGATCCCACGCGCGACGCCGCCATGTTCCGGGTTGGCGGGTCTTTCAGCGCCATCAGTAGCTTCACCCGTCCCCTGATTCGCTCGTTCCATGACATGGGAAACCGCCACCTTCGGCTGGCCTTCCGCTGCGGCAGCGAAGATGCAGACGTGCTCGCGCAGTTCGAAAGCGGGGAGCTCGACATCCTCCTCGTCCCGAACGAGCAGGTGCCACCTTCGTTGAAAGCGAAAGAGCTATTAGCGGACGACTTCGTGATGCTGCAACGCATTGGCCACCCGCGGGGCAATTTCGAGCTCACGATCGACGAGTACTGCTCGCTGGGCCATCTCATCGTGTCCTCGACCGGACGGATGGACGGCTTGATGGATGTTCGTCTGAAGGAGTTGGGCCGCTCGCGGGATGTCCTTGTGTCCGCCCCCTACGGCGACATCATCGGCTCGCTCCTCAACACGACCGACCTGGTCTGCACATTGCCGCAGAGCATGATCGCGGCAGTCGGCCCGGGCGTGGAGACCTTCGCCCTGCCCTTCAACCAGCCTGATATGTCGCTTGCCATGGCCTGGCACAGTCGCCTCGATAAACAGCCAGCTCATCGTTGGTTACGCGACGAGCTTGTCCGCATCAGCCATGGCCTGCGGCCGACGCGACACGCACAGGCGCCCCCTTTCCCTTTGATGGACCTTGCACGCGATGGATACCACTGAACCCTTCCTCGAGCCGCTCGACGAAACCGAAACGTGCGGCCCGAACCTCGAGTACGATCCGGCGTTCCTGATCCTGGAGAACCTCGCGGCTCCTGGCGCGGAGCGTGCGATCGGCGACACGGTGAAGCAGGCGGAAGAACCCGACTGGCGCGAGGTGTCGCGCCAGGCCGAGCAGGTGGCCGGACGCACGCGCGACCTGCGTGTCGCCATCCATTGGGCCAATGCGCGCCTCAAGACCGAGGGATTCACGGCCTGGAGCGCGACCGTCGGGCTGGTCGCGGGCCTGTTGACGCGCTATTGGAACGAGGTCCATCCGCGCCTGGATGAGGGTGACCCGGTCGAGCGGATCAACGCGCTGGCAGCGCTCGCCGCCACCGACGGTACCGTGGGCTACCTCCGTAGCGTGCCGCTCCTTCGCGCCGATCGCATCGGCGCCTTTTCGCTGCGTGACCTGCGGGTGCTCAACGGCACGCTCAAATCCGGTGAGAGCACGCCGGAAGCGGTACCTGTATCGCAGGACATCGTGGACGCTGTCGTCCAGCACGTGGATATCGATCTGCTCGTGACCACCGAGGCGGCGGTTGCCGGCGCTCTGGTTCATGTCCGGTCGATCGGCCGTCTCTTCGAGGAGCAAACGCCCGGCTTGGGACCGGACCTCGATACGCTCGAGCGTGACCTTCGTGACATCGACGCGTTCCTGCGCACGCAGGTGGCGATACGTGCGCCACAAGCACTCGTCGCCGCTGATGGTGCCCCGGGCAATGACCAAGGGAACGAGCCGACCAGCGGTGCGGTCCCCGTGGCTCGGGGGCCGGTTCGCGGCACCGACGACGTGCTGCGCATGCTCGACGAGATCTGTGCGTGGTATGCGCGGAACGAGCCTTCCAGTCCCGTGCCGCCTTTGCTTCGTCGGGCCAGCCGCCTGGTCGGCCTGAGTTTCGCCGAACTGCTGCGGACGCTCGCGCCGGGCGGCCTGTCCGAGTTTCAGCAGCTGTCCGGCGAGGACAACGCGGACTAACGCAGCAGCGTCCAACTCAGCAGCAACGCGACGAGAACGACGACCACGCTGCTACCGAGCCACCAGGAGAGACGCGTCCGGCGCCCGTGCGCGGGACGCGTCACGGCGCGCCGCATCGGCAGCGCGCGTATCGTCGTCGCGCTGACCGCGTCCGCCGCACCACCGGCGGGCCGACGCAGCGTATGCGAGGCCGAACCTTCTGACAGCAGCGCCGCCTGCAGCAAGGCGCGGCGACGCTGCCTGTATTCAGGCGTGGCCATACGCGCCGCACTGTGCGCGTCGTTCAGATGCCCCAGTTCGCGATTCACCTTCGTTTCCCAAGCCATCACGGGATATCCCTCACCAGGCGGAAACCGACATCGCGCTCGGCCGAACCATCGCTCTCGCGCGTGCTCGTCACGGAGCAGGCATCAGGACCGCTGCGATAGCTTCCCCCGCGAACGGCAAGGCCCGCGCCCTTGGTCGTCCATTCCCAGATGCCACCGACCATGTCCACCAGGCCCCAGGGATTGGTCACACCCTTGCTGCTCCAGTCGTCGCCGCGGACAAAGCGACCGAGACCGGTCGTCGCGGTGCCGCACGTCGCAGCCTTGCTGTCCCAGTCGGCGCCGGCACGCGCTGCCAGCAGCCATTCCTCGTCCGTCGGCAGCCGATAGGTGTAACCACTGACCTGCGACAACCACGCCGCGTAACGCCGTGCGAATTCGACCGAGATCGAACGCGCCGGCTGGGTCGGTACCTGCCCACGGGTGATGGCGCAGGTGCGCGTGGCCCGGCAGAACTGGTCCAGGTCGGCCACGGTGATTTCCGTGCGGGTCATGGCGAAGGGCTTGCGACCATGTGGCACGACCACCAGCGCAGGACCGTGCGCACCGGCCGAGAAGGTGTCGAAGCACTCCCGCGCACTGCCAGCCAGGCCGCGACGCGCGCAAGCGTCGACGCGCGTCGCGGCGACCGGCGCACTCCGCAACCGGTTCACTACGTTCGCGAGGGAACCCTCCGGCAACGCCTTTGCCGTCTTCATGGCCGCCTCGAGGTCCTTGAGTCCTTCGGGATCGGCGGCCTTTACGGCATCCACCTGCTTGCGCAGCGCGTCCTGATCGGCAACCGATACTGTCGGAGCCCTGGCTGCCGTCATCACCGCCAGCGCCAACTGGTAGCGCGTATTTGCTGCGGCCAGGTCGGTCCGATCACCCGTTGCGGCAAGGCCAGCGGCAACCTTCTCCGCAGCGTCCTTCCAGTGCCCGGCGCTGCACGCCGCACGCGCCGCGTCGAGTGTCGCCCGCGCAAGCAGGTTGGCTGGCTCGTCCGTCGCTGTCGCCGCAGCACCATCTGTCCCACGCAATTGCTTGTAACTGTCCAGCGCCTTGTCGAAGTCGCCGGCGGCGGAGGCCTGACGCAGGGATTCCAGTCGCGCGGCGCGTTCCGCATCACGCACCTCGCCCGGGTCGCGGCCGGCCGGTGTCGCAGCGGCATTCGCGGCATCCGCCAGTTTCAGCTTCAACTCCGGGTTTGCCAGCAAGCGGCTCGAGGGATCGATCGCACGAATCGTCGCCAGGATCGCTGGCACGTCTTCCGTACCGCTTCCGGTGAGGCGATTGGCGAGGATCGCCTGGCTCAAACGCGTGTCGAGGCTGTTGAGCGCTTCGTCGCGCTCGTGCGTCACTTCCTCGCGACGGCGATCGACCTTCGGCGCGAAGGTCTTCAACTCCGCACGGAGGGCGAACACTTTCTGGGCCCCGGCGAAGTCATAGCGGTGATTCGCCGGATCCCAGCGAGCGGCGACCAGGCGGACCAGGAAGCTGTCGATGGCGTCCGCACCGTCCACCACGACGTGTCGACGTTCGTCGTTGTCGAGTGCGGCAAGCGCCGCGCGCACGTCGTCCTCGCTTCGAAAGCCATCCACTTGGGCTGGCGCGAAGCGACGCAAGGTATCCGCCGTGTGGCGGCGCTCGGCCTCCATCGTCCCGAACCATGCGCCTGCCGCAACGAGGAGGATCAGTCCGGCGGTCGCGATGAGCCACGGCGTAGCGCGCTCACGCCAGCGCCTGCGACGCAATCCGGCCATCACGTTGCCGATATCGCTGCTGCGCTTGTCTGCCGTGAATGCGATCGCGTCGACGAGTGCCTTGTACTGGCGCTTGTCGAGTCCCGGCACGGCGGGTGGACGACGACCCGCGGCCATCGCCTCCTCGGCATTCTGCTTGTCGAACGGGTGACGCCCCGTCAGCAGTTCGAATACAACGCAGGCGAACGCGTAGATATCGTCCGAGGGCGTCGGCGCTTTCCCCTGCAGCATCTCGAGACTGGCGTAGGCAGGGGTCATGGCACCGAGCGTGCCGGCATCGAATACCGTGCGGTCGTCCCTGTGCTCGGCGCCTATCTTGCCTGCCCGTGCGATCCCGAAGTCGAAGACCTTCGCCATGCCCGAAGGCGTGACCATGACGTTGCCGGGCTTGAAATCCGAGTGGACGATGCCGGCGCCATGAGCGCGCACGAGTGCCTCGCCCATATCCGCGATCAGCGGCCAGGCCTCGTCGAACGGCATGCCATCTCGCGCCTTCGTGCGGATAACCGTGCGCAGGTCCTGGCCCTCGACGTACTCCATCGTCATGAAGACGTTGGTGCCGTCTTTATCGAAGTCGTAGACGCGCACGATGTGGTCGTTGCCCAGATGCTGCGCCCGGCGCGATTCGCGCTGCAGGGCGATCAGGGCATCCGGATGCTTGCGGAACTCATCGTTGAGCACCTTGATGGCCACATAGGGGTCGCGGTCGCGCGCTTCGACCTTGCGCTCGTCACGGGCGAGGTACACCACACCCATGCCGCCTCGACCGAGCTCCCGCTCCATGAAGAACCTGTCCTTGAGCAGGCTGCCCACGCCGATGCGCTCGCCCTGCGCCATGTCGGCCATGTGCCGCCAGCTGTCACCGGTGCCCTGCGATGCGGAGCCGGTCGCCGTGCCCTCCCCGCCATGCGCGTGCAAGGGCTTGAACACAGTGGCATCGCTGTCGCCCACGGGCAGCACGCGGGTTTCTTCGTCGTTGGGTTGTTTCATGAGTGCGTTTCCTTAAGGGGGTCCAGCCTCACGGCGACCGCCGACACGTTGTCCCGCCCGGCACGATCGAGCGCCGTTCCCACCAGCGCGTCGATCAGCGCCTGGGGGTCAGCGTTGCGGCGGCAATGGATTTCGATCTCGGCGTCGCTGAGTTCCTTGTTGATGCCGTCGGAACACAGGACGAAGCAGGTGCCCGGGCGGCGCGCGCGGACCACCCAATCGACGAAGAGCCGATCCTCCGCGCCCACGGCGCGCGTGAGCACACCCGCCGACGCATGGGCATGTGCGCCACCAAACCGTGTCTCGTCACTGCGGTCACCGTGGACGTGATCCCGGGTCACCTGCTGGAGCCGGTCGTCTTCGAAAACGTAAGCGCGACTGTCGCCAACCCAGCCCACCGCCACGAGATCGCGGGTGTGTACCAACACCACTACCGTCGAGGCGACCGCGTCTACCCGTCGCTCGCGCGCCATGGCGCGAAGACGGTGATTGATCCGCAGCAGCGCGTCCTCGATGGCATCCATCGTGTCCGTGATGTCCGTGGACAGATGCAGCGAACCCAGTTGCTCGACGATCAGCGCACTGGCGACGTCGCCCGCTGTATGCCCGCCGAGGCCATCGGCAACGGCCCAGATACCGGGCTCGTCACCAACGAGGATGGCATCCTCATTGTGGCGACGCACATGACCGGTCTCGGTACGACCGGCGGAAAGGTATGGCGGGCTCAAGCAGTCACCTCGTCGATGTCGACGCCGAGCAGGCGGAGGTAGTCGGCGCCGTCGGGAAGGCCGGGCAAGGCGATGCCATCGGTGGGATGTTCACCGCGCCACCACAGGCTGCCGATGCGGGGACCGAGGACGGGAGGTGGGTTCTGCGCCGTTGACGCCGCCGGATCAGGCAACATCGCCACCAGGGCGTCGAACATGCTCACGTCGATGCCCTGGCGAGTGCGCGCGGCGGCGGCGTCGAGCGCGTCGAACCACGCGTTGGCCGGCATGCGCGGCCAGCCCTCCACGTCGCACGGCGGGGATACCGCAAGGACGAGTGGGTAGACCCTGCCCACGCGGTCGCGCGACGGGATGACCACTCCGACCCAGGGCAGGTGATCGCAGACGTCCATGGCCAGCGCAAATCGCCATGACGGCGAAGCGAGGAAGGTGTCCCGCCACGTATCACCGATGGCAGCAGACGCCGTCGAGAGCGCCGACTGCATCGCCGCGTCCCATCGATCGACAAAACCGGCCGGTAGTCGGCGCTGCACGAAATCACCGACGTTCGGTAGCTTGCCGTGAAATCCCACCAGCACGCGGGTCATGACGGGCACCGGAAGCGACGCGCACTGGTATCGCCGAAGGGGTTGTGCAGGCTCGCTGCTTCAATATCGACGGTGACGTGTGCAGCACCGAAGCCGAAGTTCGCACCGAAACGTGTTTCGGTTCGCCGTTGCATCGACGCCGCGTCCAGGGCATGGAACCAACCCCACTCACCGGGGTAATCCAGCACGGGCAAGGGATTGCCGCCACTGTCCCACGCACTGATCCGCGTCGTGCCCGGCGTCGGACCGGGCCAGCGCATCGTGACCGGCGTACTGGCTTCGCCCGCCTTGTACTCGAAGCGCTGCCCGTCGATCTCGATCAGCAGACGGCCGACGCCGGGTGGGGGCGTGGTGATCGACAGCGTGAAGCCTACCTGCGGCGTCGGACCGTCGCGGAAATAGGCCTGGCGTATGGCGTCAGCGAGTTGTGCCTGGGCGACCACCGCGCCACCCGAGCGTGCACCGTCGGCCTCGCGTAACGTCCACGTGCTGCCGCTACTGTCGACCGACTTTGAAAGCACCTGCTTGAAGAAGGTGTCGAAGCGGCCGCCGTTGCCGAACAGGTCGGCGAAGTTCTGCAGCGGAATGTCCGAGCGACTCTCAGCCGCGAAGGGATAACGCCCCTGGACCAGGCGCGAACAGTCGCCTCCTGCCGCCTGCCGAAATCCGTCGGCGAGCGCGCCGTCCGCACCCTTGCTGACCAACGACTGGCTGGCCCCGACAAGGCTGCCGAGCCATGTCGACAACGGCGCTGGCAACTGCCCCGCCTCCTGCCGCGCGATGGCCAGTGCGGGGTCCGTCTGCCCCAGTGCATCCGTCGTGGGCCGCGACGTCAGCAGCGTCTTGCTCATCTGGTCCAGCACGCCGAGGATACGATCGAGTGGCGTCGCGCCCGCTGCCCCGTCGGTCAGCTGATTCAGGGTGGCGAAGTGTTCGACGATCGGCGCATCCGGGCGCTGCGTTGCAGCCGCTACCGTCGGCGTATTGCCTTCGGCGACGAGGCGGGCAACTTCGCTGCGACTCTTGAGCTGATCGGAAACACGCCGCTCCGCCGCGGCGGCCACGCGATCGGTGCCGTCCGAAGGAGCTTGTCGCAGCAGATCCGTGGTGTTGTCACGAACCAGTACCAGCAGCGCCTTCAACGGCGAACCTGCGCCGGCGAGCCGTGCCGCGACACCGCTGGCCTCCTGCACATTGCTCACCGGCTGCAACTGCAGGTCGCCAATGAGCTCGTCCCACGCGCGTATGTAATCCGCGACGTAGAGTGTCCTCACCTGCGATGCGAGTGAGGCGCGACGCACGGGATCGTTCACCTTGACGCCGAACACCCAGTCGTCCTTGGCGAAGGCCGCCACGGCCGACGCGATGCCGCCACTGCCACCGATGCCCGAGGCATTACCCTCCTGCACCATGGCGGCGAAGACCGGCCGCGTGTACAGCGCGGGCAAGGGCTTCGACAATGGCGCACCACTCCGTCGGCGGAACACATTGCCCAGCAGCCCCAGCGTGCGGTCGAGCCGCACCGGTGCATCCTGACGCGATTCGCTGTCGAGCTTCAGCCCGCCGTAGATCAGTGTCGCCAGGTCCGCGGCACGCAGGGAAGCCCGTGCCGCATCGACCAGGGCCGGGTCCAGCGGGAACGTCCGCAAGGCGTCGCGACCGTCGAACAGGATGCGGAAGTGACCTTCGAGCGCATCGGCCAGGCCGTCGTCGTCGGGGAACACCTCACGCCAACGTTCCCGGGCCAGCGCGGCCAGGCTGTTGCCGTCGCGATGCCCTGGCTGGCCCAGCATGAGGTATCCCTTCAGCGCGTAGTAAAGACGCTGCGGATCGCTGGCTGCATCCCGCACGCCATCGCGAAATTGCAGGGCAAGCCCCGGCACGACGCTGGCGTTGACTTCGCGGATATGCGCATTGCGCACCTCGTCGAAGACCGAGTTGCCTTCGAACAGGCCGAAACGCATCGACAGCGGGTACTCGCCACGCACCTGTGCGGCCAGTTGCTCGGCGCGGCCGAGCACGTCCAGCCCTTGCAGGGCCAGCGCATCGTACTGACGTAGCGACGACGGCGTCGCCGTGCGGGCATCGTCGGGATAATCGCGCAGCACCTGCCCGACGCTCGCGACGAAGTCGGCATTGCGCGCCGCACTGGTGAACATGCCTACCAGCAAACCGACGGTGATGATGGCAATGGCGGCGATCACAGCCGCCCCGGCGACGCGACGACGACGCAACGCTACCGGATTGCTGCCGGCGAAGCCCGCCTCGGGAAGGATCACCTCATTGAGCAGGCGCTCGACGAAGAACGTCCGGCGAGGCGACCGCGAGGCCGATGCCGTGGTGGCAGGCATGCCAAAAGAACGGCTTACCACCGACAGCACGCGGTCGATCGGCGTGCCCTCCTGGGTACCCGACGTGAGGTACAACCCGCGCAGGACGGGCGGCCGGCCATAGGCATGGCGACCGAACACGGCCGAAGACAACGGTAGGGCAAGTTCCCGGAGATGGCGCAGCTGCTGAGGGAAAGAGAGGATGCGCGCGCGCCGGCGCACGTCACGCTCCGTGTGCATGCGCGGCACGACGGCGCCGTCGATCGATTCGAGCAAGGCATCGAATTCGTCGGCAAGCAGGTCGGGCGCCGTGCCATCGACACTGCGCGCTTCGGGAAAGGTGATGCCCCACACCTGCGCACGACCCGCTGCGTCGAGCGTGTCGAAATGGTCGAGGAAACCAGCGACCAGGTCGAGCTTGGTGAACACCAGGTAGACCGGCAAGGCCACGCCAAGATGCGTGCCGATCTCGTCGATACGCTCGCGTAGCGCATCGGCATGACGCTGGCGTTCCTCCGGGTTCATCGTGAGCAGTTCGGCCACGCTGACCGTGAGTATCACGCCATTGAGTGGTCGTCCACGCCGGTAACGGCGAAGCAGTTGCAGGAAGGCTTCCCATGCCGACGCGTCGACACCGGGATCGGAGTCCTGCGTGGTGTATCGGCCCGCCGTATCGAGGAAGACCGCCTTGTCGGTAAACCACCAATCACACTGGCGCGTGCCGCCGACGCCGGCCACGGAGCGTTTGCCCGTACCTCCCAGCAACGGAAACTCGAGTCCCGAGTGCTCCAGCAGGGTGCTCTTGCCCGACCCCGGGGCACCGATCAACAGATACCAGGGCAGCGCCTCGAGGCTACCGCCGCCATCGCGTCGCTTGCGCAGCACGGCAAGCGCCTCGACGAAGCGCTTGCGCAGTCCATCGCGCTCGGCCTGGGTACGCGCCTCGACGTCCCTCCGCTGCAGGTCCTCCTGCGCGGCCATCTCGTCTCCCATGCGCCGGCTACGTCGCCCCGCCAGCCAGTGACGCAACAGGACGATACCGATCCATAACGCGGCGACGATGAAGATGGCGACGACACGCGCACCCACGCCAGCCAGTGGCTGGTGGTCACCAATGCCGAGGTACGGGCCGCCAAAAGCGATCAGCAACGCACAGAGAAGGATACCGATAGCGGCTCGCACCCAAACATGACGAAACACATCGTCCAGGTTTTTCATCCGGCCTCCGGGACGAACAGAATGTCGACGCGACGGTTGCGCGCGCGGTTGGCTGGCAGATCGGCCGGCGTCGCGATCGGCTGCGACGCACCGGCCCCGCTCGATTCCACGCGTCGCGGGTCGTCGAGGTCACGGGAAAGAATGGCGCTGACACTGCGTGCGCGCGCCGTGGAAAGTTCGAAGTTGTCCTTGAAGCGCAGCGAGCGGATCGGCTGGTCGTCGGTGTGCCCCACCACGATGACGCGGCCATGCACCTGGTTCAGCGCACGGGCGACCCGTCCAAGCAGGGCCACCTGATCGGCCCCGACGTCTGCTCCGCCCGAGGGAAACATCTCGGCGGCGGCGAGCCGCAGGCTCGCTTGTCCATCCGGACGCTCATCGACCGACAACGCGCCTGCGCGCGCATCGTCCGCGAGAAGCTGACGAAGGCTTGCCGAGACGGGCTTCGCCGCGGCCGTAGCCGGCAACGGCACGCCGCGCAGGCCGATGGTCGCCAGTCGTGCGCTGACCGGTTCGACCGTGCCGTTAAGACGTGTATGCAGGAACACCCAGACGCCGATGAGCAGGCAGCATGCGGCCAACCCGGCCATCCACACGGGAACGCCGCGACGCGGCTTGAGCGGACGATCGACGCCTTGCCAGCGAGGTGACAAGGCCGCGGCGGGCGCCGCGCGATACGCCATGATCCGCCGGTAGACGTCCTCGCGGCGGTCGGCGAGTCGCGCCATGCCGCCGGGTTCGACCAGATACTTGCCGCCGAAGCCGAGCGCCAGGCAGAGATACATCATCTCCACCAGGTCGATATGACGAACCATGTCCTGGGCCAGGCGATCGAGAATGACGAAGAACTTCTCACCGCCATAGGTTTCGCCGTGGAAGGTGACCAGCAGGGTCTGCCGGCTCCATCCTGTCTGCTCGCCCCACGGCGAATCCAGCACGGCCTCGTCGATCATCGTGCAGAGCACATAACGCGCTGCGACCGCCGTCTGCGCATCGATGCCGGCGCGGGCGCCCGTGTCCTCGAAGCGCCGCAGATAGGCGATGGCACGGTCGCGCAGCAACGCCGGATCGGGGGCTTCGGCGCTGTTGCGCAGCTGCGCCGCGAGCAGAAGCAGCGGATTCGCGGCGCGAACAAGAGGATTGCCGCCAGCCGACGGCAGCTCCTGTGCCGCGCGTGACAGATCGCGCCCTGATTCGCGTTCGCGAAGCGGCAGCGGTGTCGGCGCACGCACGCCGCTCGGCCGCACGATCGTGGCATCCGCCCCCTGCGAGGCGTTGAAATCGTCTTGCTTCATGCGATCAACTCCTTACCGCCCACAGCTCCAGCGCCAGGCCGTCGAAGCCATCGCCAAAGTGCAGCGCGACGCCGCCCGAAGTACGCAGGGTTCTCCACATCGGCGAGGCGGTATCCAGTTCGAAGTACTGGTAGCCCGCGTGGAAGGGAATCTGTCGCGGTGCGACCGCGAGGGACGCCACGGCGATACCGGGCAGCTGAAGGTTGACCAGGTCGCGGATCTTCTCCACCGGGCCGATCTTTGACTGCGACGGCAGCCGACGACGCATGTCGGCGGCGGCGATGTCGGCCTTGGCGGCAAGCACGAAGGACGCGCCGTCGAGCAAGCTGCCATCGGCAACCGTTCCCACCCACACGCCGTACTTGCGTTGTTGCAGCGGCACGGGGATCGCTGTCTGCTCCAGGACGGCACTGAGGCTCACGCGCAGTCCCGCGATGACCGGTTCGAAACTCTCGCGAAGGCGATCGTGCCGATACGGGGGAAACGTCTCGCTGCGCTTGCCCGGCGTGGTGAAGGTCGCCATTTCCCCGGCCATGCCTATTAGCAGGCGGTAGAGGTCTTCCGGATGAAGCAAGGGCGCCTCGGCGAGATGCGCCACTTGCGGCTGGTACCGATTGACCAGCTGCAGCATGAGGAAGTCGGCAAGCTCGGCCGTGCTCGTCCGGTCGGTACCCCCGACACGGCCGGCCAATGCTTCGCCGCGCTGGTGCAGCAGGCCAAGCAATTCGGTGAGGAACAGCGTGAGCCTTTCGGATGCCCGGCAGGCCAGTGCGCTGGGCACGAAGCCATCGTCGAGCACAACGCGACGGTCCGCCCGGCACTCCACCAGATGGGCGAGTGGAAGCTCGACCAGCCCTTCGCGCGCCTGAGATGCCGCCGTCAACCGGGTGCTCATGCCGGCGACTTCAAGCACCACGCTCTCGGTCGTACTTCCGGAGGCATCGCTGACTTCCGCCTCGCGCACCGCGAACCGCGCGAGCTGGCCCGGCACCTGCGTACCCGGCCAGAGGCTTTCCGGCTGGGAGGGCGTCCGCAATGGCAGACTCAGGTAGATCACCTGATCGCGCCAGTTCGTGTCGATCTCCAGCGGCGGTGGTAGCGGATCGCGATCTGGCATGGAGAATGGCGTGCCGTCGGGGAAGACACCGCGCGCCCGCCGAATGCCGAGCTTGCCGATCGACAGCAGGTCGCGCTCGATTTCCAGTTCGTCGAAGCCCCACGGATGCGGGCGCAACGTGGCTGCGCGCAACTCCACGTAACGCTCGGTATAGCGGTCCTGCTGCTGCATGTGCTGCGGGCGAAGGAACAGGCCCTCGCTCCACACCACCTTATTGAATGCTGTCATGGTCGGTTCCGGTCAGCGCCGTCGCGCTTGGCGCGCGCCAGTTGATCTTCATAGGCCCGGGCGAATTCATCGCCGAAAAGGCGGCGAAAACGTTCTTCGGGGTCGGCAGCCAGGCCATCGAAATGTGCGCGGTAGCGTTCCCACGGCCCCTTCGCCGCAGCGAAGCCAAAGCGCGGGCGACGCGATTCGCCCTCCTCGAAACGCGACGGATCGAACTGCGTGATCAGGTCGTCGAAGGCCGCGCGCACGCCTGCCAACAAGGCGACCTGGTGCAGACGGATATCGTCCATCGCATCGGTGATCGCCGCCTCACCCGAGAGAAATGCTTCGTTGGGCGCCGCCAGGACGCGTGACAAGGCTTCACTGCCCGTGGGCGCGAACTTCAGTGGGTTGTTTTCCCGTCGCTGGATCAAGGTGGCCGGCAGGCGGAAGCCGTTCTTCAGTTCCGCGCGTGCACGCAGTACATCCATTACCCCTTCGAGGACTAGGGTAAACAGCGATTCCATGTTGGTCGCTACCGGTATCGATGCTTGCGTCTGCGTCTGCGACGACGGTGTTGGTGCAGCTACCTGCGTAAATGCAGGTGCATGATTGGCTTCCCGCACGGCCACCGCTGCGACGGCGGCTACTGCTACAGATGCGGGCCCGGATAAAACCGGGGCAACGAGGTCTGGAAGGGCGGCGCGCTCCTGCGTCGTCGGCAAGGTAAACACGCTGCGTGTGCGATCCCAGTTCTCGGGTAGGACCGCGGGACCCTGCCGCTCGATGGTTAGCGGTTGCACTTGCGGCGCATCGAAATGTCCGTCCATCGGTGACGCATGACTCCAGTGGGCGGCAGACTCGATGTCGCGACTTGCCTCGTGAGCCGACGGCACGTCGCTACCCAACCACGCCAGCGGATCGAGCGACCCCACAGCGTCGGCGACACCAGGTATCAGCGAGGGCGACGCGCTCTGTGCCATGAAGGGAAGCGGTACCGGCTCGGACACCGCGGGCTCCCTTCGCGAGACGCGCAAGGTTTGCAGGGTCTCGTCACGGTCACGACGCGCGGTCGCCTCCGCCACGTCCGGCGTCGGCAACTCCACGGTCACCAGGATCTCGAACGTATCCAGTTGCAGGCGATCGCCATCACTGAGCGATACCGGCTCCCCGCCACGCAGCGGCGCGCCGTTCAACAGCATGCCGTTTGTGCTCCGGTCCTCCAGGAAGTAGAGACCATTGAGGTGGCGCACGAAGGCATGCTGGCGGGACACGCCCTGGGCCTGCAGCACCCAGTCGCAGTGCTCGGCGCGGCCGATGCTCAGGTCATGGCCCTCGATGCGCACAGAAGTGCGTTCGGACACGTCGCCGGCATGGTCGCCGAGCACCGAGAGCACGAGGCTCGATGCGGTGGATGAGTTCATGCGGATTCCTCCGGGGGAAGCAGTGCCATCGCCGAGGCGACGAACGCGCGGCTGCGCGCATCAAAATCGGGAAACGTGGATGCCAGTGACAGCAATGCAGCCGCTGCCACGACCGCCATGAGCTGGGCGGCGACGGGTGCCACCTCACTGCCCTCGGCGTCAAGGAGGAAGCCTTCCGACCAGGCCGCGCTCGCGGCGACCAGCGCACCGACGCCGACGTAGTGCCTGTCCGCAGCAAAGGCCAGCGCGCTGCGTCGGCGGGGCTCGCCTCGATCGCGTAGCCACGCCTCGGCGGCAAGTAGGCCATCCAAGGCGTCGCCCTCGGGCACTTGGGCGCGGACGCATTGGCAGAGCCACGGCACGACGTAGCCACGCGGCGCCAGGCGCAGCGCCATGCGCAGGGCAACCCCGACGTCCCCGTGAGCGAGGAGCACGCGGACAGCCGCACGTTCGCTCATGTCGTCTCGAAGCAGCGCGACGGCATGGACGTCCAGACCCATCTCGCGGGCTGCCGCCGTTATGGTGAGACGCATGGCGGTCACAGCAGCAACGGCGGCATGCCTTTCAGCACGGCCGGACCCAGGGTGGAAGAGAGCATCAACGCGGCGCCCGACGTCACCGCTATCGCCGCGGTGGCGTTCACCGTGACCGTGGCTCCGGCGGTGATGGACACGGCGGCGCCGGATGTAAGCGAGGTCGCACCACCGGAAACAAGATTGATCGTGGCCGCGCCGTTGAGCGCGATCCTGCTGCCGATGATCTGGATCTCGCCGGTGCGCTTCATCACGATGCGCGCCAGACCGGTCACCAGTTCGATCTCCTCACCGGCCTCGATACTCAGGCGGCGACCAACCTTTAGCGTGTCGTCGCGACCCACGTCGTGGGAGCGGTCGCGTTTGATCGTGTCGTTTTCGTCGCGGTCGATCGTCGAGATGTGGTCGTTCTCGGCCTCATGGCGAAGATCACGCTGCGCGTGGAAGAGCAACTCCTCGGCGCCCTTGCGATCTTCAAAGCGGATCTCGTTGGCCTCACCGGAAGCCCCACGCAGACTGCGGCTGACCACGCCACTGCGCGTGCGGTCCTCGGGCAGCGCGTAAGGTGGCATGTGCTCCTGGTTGTAGACGCTGCCCAGGATCAGCGGACGGTCCGGATGGCCTTCGTGAAAACCGACGACGACCTCCTGGCCGACGCGCGGAATGAACTGCGCTCCCCACCGCTTGCCCGCCCAGCTCGAGGCGACGCGTACGGGACAGGACTGGTCGGCCTTCGGTTTGGAGGATGGATTCCAGAAGAACGTGACCTGGACGCGCCCGTAACTGTCGACCTCGATGTCTTCATCCGTCTCCCCGTACACCACGGCTGTCTGCACGCCTGCGATGACCGGCCGCGGTGTCGTCTGTGCCGAGCGGAAAGGCTGGCGGCTGCGGATCACCCGGAACTGACAGGCAAAGGGCGCTTCGTCCTGGTCCGGCTCGACGCCGCCGCCCTGGTAGTCAACCTCGACCAGCCGTGTCGTCGCAGACACCACCAGGTATTCCTGGTTCGCGTCGGCGAGCGGGAAATCCTTCAACCGGAACAGGGCGCCCGTAGTCAGCCCGACGGCATCGGTCGCGCCCGAAGAAGTGGCCTGCGGCACGTTCAGCGCATCGGCGCGGACCTGCGCGTAACGCTGTCCGTCCGCAAGTTGCTGTGCGTAGCCTACCGAGCCGTAGGGATAGTCATAGATTTCCAGACCCGGAACGCCATGCAGATCGGCGCTATCTGTCGCCTGCTCGTTCGCCAACAGCGACGCACGCGGACGCTGGTAATCGTAAGCGTCCAGCCGCACGCGCGTCGGGTTGACGGTACGTCCGCTTGTCCAGTCGCTGATCGATGCCTTCATCCGATGGCCCCGCTCGGTGGGCGGTGCGTAAGGAATCGTCTCGAACGTGGCTACCGCCGAGTGCGCCCCGAGGGCGTCGGCCAGCACCATGGTGTGGCTTCCCGATGCGTGCGTGAAGTAGTAGTAGATACCCTCCTGCTCCATCAACCGGCTGATGAAATCGAAATAACTCTCGCGGTACTGCACACAGTACTCACGCGGGGAATAGTTCGCCGTGAGGCTGAGCCGGACATCGCCGTAGCCGAACTCGGCCAGGACCTCCCGAACGATCTGCGGCACCGTCTTGCTCTTGTAGATGCGGCAATCCGAGGTCTGCCGCAGCAGCCAGGGCTTGGGCACCACCATGAAGGTGTAGACGGCATACCGCACGTTATCGACCTGCACGAACGCGCCCTGCTCCGCCTCGGCGACGATGCCGTTGTAGTAACGGACATAGCCTTGTGGCGTGGTCACCGTCACTGTCATCGGGGTGCCCAGCAACGCACGAAGGTCGACCGAGGCGTTCTTGCTGATCGCTTCGATACGGAACGTGGAAAGCCGCCCGAGCTCTTCGGTCGCGCTCATGTTGGCGATGAGCAGCGTCTCACCCACGCCCGATGTCAGCTTGATGGCGTGGGTCACCGCGACCAGTCCAGATAAAACGTCGGAGGTACCGTGACGACATCGGTGACCATCAGGTCCTGCTGCCCGTTGGTGATGGGCATCTCTAGCGAGGGTAGCGACCGGGGCAAGGTCACACGTACCCCGGCAGTCAACTTGACGTCGCCCGACGTGAGTGTCTCCGTGAGACGCCTGCGCTCGCCGTCGTCAGCCTCACCGGGCCACAACCGCAAGGGGCGGGTGCCCGCCATGCAATGCGCTGCATACGAACGGTTGTTAGCGGCAACCCAGCAGTTATGGGGCTCGTGATAGAAGATCTTCAGGGGATTCCGATCGATGCCCAGACCACGTTCCTGGAACTCGGATGCTACGACCCTCAATGGCCGACCATTGATCAACGGCACGCCCAGCGTCTGATTCTGATCGCCGGTGCGTGATTCAGCGAAGGTGGAAGCGACCCGCTTCTGGCCGAACCGGATCAACCCGATATCGGTGCGGGACGACACGTTTCGCCCCCACCGCTGCAACAGGTCGTCGAAGGTCACTTTTCCTTTCGAGGCGTCAGTCTCGTCAACCGCTACGCGCTTGCCGGTATCGAACGCCTTTACCATGGCTTTCAGGCGCGCGTAGATGACGAGATCCCACGCCTCGATATAGCGCTTGCCGAAGGCCACGATCTGGTCGTACTCGACGGAGTATTTCTTGATGTCTGCAACGATGAGTTCCACCGAATCGTCGCGTTCGGAGGCTGCCCTGGCGTGATAGTCACTGCCGGTCGGGAGGAAGAGCTCCATGTCCTTGATGAATTTGTCGATGTGATTCTTGTTCATTGTGTCGTCTCGCTAGGCATCAGGCGCTGGTCAACTCGGCTTGAACATCGGCGCGGTCGAATCGGTACAGGAATCCGCCCGGAGCCGCGTCAACGGTCACGCACTGCACGGTTTGTCCACTGATGGTCCGCGTCAGCAGTTCGCGGCTGATCTCCGGGAGCATCGTGTTCGTCAGGATCGCGTCGATCATGCGACCTCCGCTTTCGCTCTCGGTGCAACGACTGACGACGAGCGACATGGCCGCCTCGGTGCACTCGAAAGGCACGCGGTAGCGATCCTCGACACGTCGCTTGATGCGCTGAAGTTGCAGCCGGACGATCTCGCCGAGCATCCGCTGGCTCAGTGGGTAATACGGAACAGCAACGAGCCGCCCCAGCAACGCGGGTGGAAAGACATCGAGCAAGGGCGCGCGCAGTGCGGACGTCATCGTCTCGAGGTCCGGCACGCGCGCCGCGTCAGCGCAGAGGCGATCGATCGTTTCAGTGCCCGCGTTGGTCGTCAGGATGATGAGCGTGTTACGGAAATCGATCCGGCGCCCTTCCCCGTCCTCCATGACGCCCTTGTCGAACACCTGGAAGAAGATCTCATGGACATCGGGATGAGCTTTCTCTACCTCATCCAGCAGCACCACCGAATAGGGACGACGACGCACCGCTTCGGTAAGTACGCCGCCCTCGCCGTAACCCACGTATCCGGGAGGTGCTCCCTTCAGCGTAGAGACGGTGTGGGCCTCCTGGAACTCGCTCATGTTGATCGTGATGAGGTTGTGCTCGCCCCCGTAAAGCGTCTCGGCCAGCGCCAACGCCGTCTCGGTCTTCCCCACACCGGACGTGCCCGCGAGCATAAAGACGCCGATGGGTTTGTCGGGGTTGTCCAGTCCGGCGCGCGAGGTCTGCACGCGTTTGGCGATCATTTCCATGGCATGGTCCTGCCCGATGACCCGCTGGCTCATCAGGGCAGCCAGGTTCATCACGGTCTGCAGTTCGCTGCGAACCATGCCGCCGACAGGAATGCCGGTCCAGTCTGCGACGACCGCAGCCACCGCCTGCTGGTCGACGGCGGGCAGGATCAACGGCGCTTCGCCCTGGCGTTCGGCGAGCTCAGCCTGCAGTGTGCGCAGCTCGACGAGCATGGCCTCGCGTCCGTCACCGGTGTCGCCAGGCGGCACCTCCGCGACGCCGCGAAGCCGGGCACGCAGTTCGAGAATGGCCCTGACCAGATGGCCCTCCTCAGTCCAGTCGTGTTCCAGCTCGCTCACGCGGTGCACTTCAGCGGTCAGCGCGGCCTCGACGGCGTTCTTGCGCTCGAGGACGTCGATACCTATCGCGCCTTCACGAGCGATGATGGCCTGCTCGGCTTCGAGTGCCTCGATGCGCCGACGGGCATCGGCGACGCGTGCCGGCACCGCATGGTGACTGACCGCGACCCGCGCACAGGCGGTGTCGAGCAGGCTCACGCCCTTGTCCGGAAGCTGTCGGGCGGGGATGTAGCGATGCGACAAGCGCACCGCCGCTTCGATCGCTTCATCCAGCACCTGGACACCGTGATGCGCTTCCATCACGCCGGCCACCGTGCGTAGCATCAGCACGGCTTTCGCCTCGTCCGGCTCGGCGACCTGCACCGTCTGGAAGCGACGGGTCAGGGCCGGGTCCTTTTCGATGTGCTTCTTGTATTCGGCCCAGGTAGTTGCGCCGATCGTGCGCAGGGTGCCACGGGCCAGGGCGGGTTTGAGCAGGTTGGCGGCATCGCCCGTACCGGCGGCGCCGCCGGCGCCAACCAGCGTGTGCGCCTCGTCGATGAACAGGATCACCGGTGTTGCCGATGCCTGCACCTCATCCACTACCTGGCGGAGGCGGCTCTCGAATTCGCCCTTCATGCTTGCGCCGGCTTGTAGCAGCCCGACGTCCAGCACGCGCAATTCCACATCGCGAAGAGACGGCGGCACATCGCCGGCGACGATACGCTGCGCAAAGCCTTCGACGACCGCGGTCTTGCCGACACCGGCCTCGCCGACCAGCATGGGATTGTTCTGCCGACGACGCATGAGGATGTCGACAACCTGGCGAATCTCATCGTCGCGACCGACGACGGGATCGATATTGCCCTCTCGCGCCTGCGCGGTCAGGTCCACGGTGTAGCGCTGCAACCCTTCACGTTTGCCCATCTGGGCCGGTGCCGGTGCGCCATCCGCCGAGCTCCCAGGGGCGTCGCTCATCCGGAAGCCATCGGAGGCAGCGAGATGCTCCTCGGGAGACCCGGTGATCATGCCGGGAAGTTCGTCGACCAGGCCTTCCGCACGCACCTTGGTGAACTCGTTCGAGATCCCGGTCAGCACGTGACGAAGCCGACGCGTACGAACGATGCCGGCAAGCAGGTAACCCGTGCGCACCTGCGTCTCGCCAAAGCTAAGCGTGGCGTACACCCAGGCGCGCTCGACGGCTTCTTCGATGTCGGCGGAGAGATCACTGACCGCGGTTGCCCCACCAGGCAGCCGTTCCAGCGCCTCGTCCACGTCACGCGCCAGGCGCGAAGGATCGATACCCACATGGCGGACAATTCGATGGAGATCGGAATCACCCAGCTGCAGGATCTGCTGCAGCCAGTGCACTAGCTCGACCTCGCGATGTCCACGCAGGCGGCAGGCGACCGTGGCGCCCTCGATGGCTTTATAGGCAACGGCGTTGAGCTTGCCGAACAGGGCGGTACGACTGATGTCGGTCACGATGGCGTCCTCGAACGATTCGAAACAGAAAGGGGTTGCAGGACCAGGTCGTCGGCGTCGCCAGGACCGGCGAACCGGCCCATCCACGCGGACAGGCCCATCCGGGCACCACGACCCAGGTGCGTCAGCGGCACCTCGTCGCGACGCAGCACCAGTTGGACGTCCCAGTCGAGCCCATCACCCACGTAGAAGCGCACGGCGGCGAGCAACTCACCGAGGGCATCTCCGCCGGGAAGAAAGCGTCGGTAATCGGCGAACGCCATGGGCCCCAGGCGTATGCGGAAGCGATGCTGTGCACCGCGCACGGCGGCGCCGAGTACCGCGGTCGTGCCGAGTCCGGCCATGGACTTGCCCACGCGCAGGCGCCCCTCGTCGGGCAGCGGCAGCCAGGCCACGGCAAATTCATCCAGGTGCACGGGCACGGCGAAGAAGGCGGCAAGCAGCGCCACGAGTCCTTCGGCGTTCCGCGCCTGGGCAACGATGCGTCCCGCCATGTAACGGCGGAAACGGTCCGGCAAGGCATCGCGTGCGCCCAGCGAAGGACTGTCGATACCCACGAGCGCGCCAAGGAAGTGCGCGAAGGCGTCCTCCTCGGGCCGGTCCATCTGAACCGTCGGCTGCGCGTCGGCCCAGGCCCGGTAGAAGAGGCTCAGCATGCGGTGATGGAACACATCCGCGAAGGCGGTGAATGTGCGGTCGCGCGCGAGTCGCTCGCGCTCCAGCGTGTACTCGGTGAGGTGAAGGGGCAAGGCGCCATTCGGGCCCCATAGGCCCAGCATCAGGCTGTGGATGCGCGGGGTCGGGCCGTCGTCGTTCTCGACGCGATCGATGGTGCGCGAAGCAAACACCAGCGCGGGTGTGTGCGCCAGACGCACGGGGTCATCCGCGGGGCGCACGGAATAACCGAGCCGCGGATGCTCCGTGTAAACGCACTCGATCCGCCGCAATGCCTGGAACCAGTCGAACGACGACGGATCGGCACGCAACGTATCGAGCAGCGCTACAGGATCGGGCGCGTGCCGGAACGAGCCGTCCACCGTGCCACCTCATTGCGTTCAAGCGTATGCAGCACGGTCTCGGTGAACGAGTTCAGCGAGACGTACCGGGCGAAGAAATTCTGCATCACGGAGCCGAACAGGAAGGCACCGGTGCCTTCGAAGGCCTGGTCCTCACAGGTCAGGCGAATCTCCAGGCCACGGCCATAGGTCACCGGGCCAGCGATCGGAAGACGCCTCACGATAGGCGCCGAACGCACCTCGCGCAGCCCCTCGACCAGACGGCGCGATGCCGCGTCGTATTCATCGCTATAAAGCAGGAGCATCTCGCGTAACGCCGCCGCGCCGTCATCGTGCTCCAGCAACGAGAGATAGTTCAGTTGCAGGTGACTGACCAGCTTCCACGCCGCCTGCCCTTCCGCCATCGCAGCACGCGGGCGCGTTGGTCCCGCTACGCAGCGAATGGACCGCACGGGCGCATCGGTGTCGAGCATCAGGTCCGTACTGCCCTTCCCCACCGGCATATGCAGCGGAAGGTCGCGGTTACTGCACAGCAGGCGCATGCCCAGCTGGCGGAGGCTGCTCGCGTATGGCGCTTCGCGTCCATCGACCAGCGACAGAAACACCTCACCGCCCACATAGCTGGAGCGCGGCCCGTCACGGCGCTGTCGTTGGGAAGCCACGCGCGGTTCGCGGCGCAGCGTATAGAACGCCGAGGCGGGCTGGTGCCACGTCCGCGCATTGCCACCATAGAACGGAAAGAAGCTCTGCTCGGGCTCCTGGCTATCGCCAAATCCCTGCACGTCTTCGACACCGTAGATTTCGAAGTCCATCGGCCGCGTGCGGTCGGCCAGCACGTGGTACTCGGCGGCGCCATCGCGAAGATGGATGCGATCCGATCGGCGCGGAAAGAGGTTGATCGCCGGGGTACAGAAGAGCCGCAGGTACGATGCGTCGACCGCCTTGTCCAGCCGCGCGACGGAACGGTCCAGCCAGACCACGATGTCGAAGGCGGTTGCGCTGGAACGTGGAAGCAGCCGGCGCAGGCCGGTGAACGCGGCAAACTGGAAGCGTTGCGGGCATGCAAAGTATTCCTGCAGCAGCCGATAACCGCTGAACGAGCGATCGCTCACCGGCAGCAAGGCTTCGGCATCGGTGAAACCACGCGGCTCGATGGCCGCCTGACCCGTGTGTCGAACGGAGTCGCCGGCGACGACGGAGAAGCCCATGCCGTTACCCAGCACCTGCTCGTACAGCAGGCTGGCAAGGTCGCCCGCACCAGCGAAGAACACCGGCAGTTCGTCGAAGGCGAGCGCATCCAGCTGGACGCCGGCACTCAGCTTGAAGCGGAGGCGTAATGCGGCGCGCGCACTGCTCCCCGGCGGAACATGCAGTCCTGCCGCCGCAATCGCTGCGGGACTGGACAGATAACGCGCCTCGTCCAGCGACAAGGGCAACAGGTTCACCGGGTGGGCCGTGCGATATTCGCAAGCCGTGCGCTCGCCGAAGCCGATCTGGCTGCGCAGCGCCGTGCCGCGCGACACGAGATGACCTTCGCCCGGCAGGCTTTCCCCGCTGTCCGGCGACATCTCGACCACGGTCATCGATGGAACGGGCGCGAGATACTGGGGATAGAGCATCTGCAAGAGGTGCTGGGTGAAGACAGGATGCTGCGCGTCCATCTTCATCTGCACGCGCGCCGACAGGAAGGCAAAGCCTTCCAGCAGACGCTCGACATAGGGATCCGCACACTCCATGCCATCCATGCCCAGGCGGCCAGCGATCTTCGGATACGCGGCGGCAAACTCCGCGCCCGTTTCACGGACGTGCTGAAGTTCCTGGTTGTAATAGCGGAGAAGTCTGGGATCCATAATCTCAGCCGAGGCCGTCGAAAACGCTGAAGCGTGCGGTTTCCAGGTCGACTTCGGTCTTCAGGTAAAGGTTGAGTGGCAAGGGCTGCGCCCACATCGTCGATTCGATGCTGAAAGACAGTGTCAGGCGGTCCATTCGCGCGGTGTCGGCCTTGACGTCCACGTGCAACGTGGCCGGATCCAGGCGTGGTTCGAACGTGGTGATCGCCGTGCGGATACGCTGGCGAAGCACCTCGATATCCAGTCCCGCGATGGCCGCACCCGTAAGGTCCGGGATGCCGTAGTCGAGTACCGAAGACTCGACATACGGCAACCCGGCCAGTTGCTCCGACGACCAGTGGCGCGTGGTATTGAACAGCCAGCCCAGGTCGCGCACGACGTACTCACGCAAGCGGGCCGCCGTGATCACGCGCTTGTCCCGGCTCTCCTGCGCAACGTGGGGTTCGTCGTCGCGCAGGCGATCGAGCAACGAGGGCTGCAGTCGCTCCTGGGTGGTCAGCTCGGCCATGCGACGATCAGGCCGTGCCCTTCACCTGCTGCATGTCGTAGGTGAAGTCCTTGGTGCCGCCCGTCGCCTTGCCCTTGTCGTCCTGGGGCTGGAACGAGTACTTGAACTTACCGAAATGCAGGGTGATGTTTTCGGTCAGGCGCTCATCGCCGCCGCTGCCGCCGGTGGACACCGAGGTGATCATGACGCCCTCGGTCAGCTCGATGGTCACGAAGTCGGTCTGTTCGCCCGTCGCATTGGTGACGTAAAGGGTCGCACTGTCCACGCGTGCACCGGTGCAGACGGCGTTGATCAGCGCGTTCGAACAGGAATCGACGAACTTGGTGATCGTGATGTCCTGCACATTCGCCTTGCCGCCCGACGCGTAGCCCGCACCGGTGTGGAGGTTGCCCGAGTTACTGGCGCCCCACGACCAGGCGATGATCGGCACCTGGTCCTTGTGCTTGGCGTGATTGGAAGCACCCTCGATCTTTACCTGACCGGGGCCGAACTTGAGATGCATGTCGAAAGCCATGAACGCTTTTCCTCGTATGACGCTTGATTAGGGAAGGACTCAGGCGGCCTTGCCGGAAGGCAGGCGAGCAACCAGACGCAGCGAGACCGTGAGGCCTTCGAGCTGGTAGTGCGGTTTGAGGTAGAACTTGGAGGTGTAATAGCCGGGGTTGCCCTCCACCTCTTCGACCACCACCTGCGCCGCAGCGAGCGGCTTGCGCGCCTTGGTCTCTTCGTTGGAGTTGACCGGGTCGCCGTCCACGTAATTGAGGATCCAGCGGGTGAGCCAGTCCTGCATCTGCTCACGCGTGCTGAAGGAGCCGATCTTGTCCCGCACGATGCACTTCAGGTAATGCGCGAACCGCGAGCAGGCGAACATGTAAGGCAGGCGCGCGCTCAGCGCCGCGTTGGCTGTCGCATCCGGGTCGTCGTACTCCTCCGGACGGGCCAGCGACTGCGCCCCGATAAAGGCGGCCATGTCGGAATTCTTGCGATGCACCACCGGCATCAGGCCCATCCTGTCCAGCTCGGCCGAGCGACGGTCGGTGATGGCGATTTCCGTCGGACACTTCATGTCCACGCCGCCATCGTCGGTCGGAAAGACGTGCGCCGGCAGGTTATCCACCGTGCCGCCCGACTCCACGCCGCGGATACGCGTGCACCAGCCGTACTGCTTGAAGGAGCGGTTGATGTTGACGCCCATCGCATAGGCAGCGTTCTGCCAGGTGTACTTCGTGGAGTCGGCACCGCTGGTGTCTTCCTCGAAATCGAACTCCTCCACCGGGTCGGTCTTCGCACCATAAGGAAGCCGCGAAAGCGTGCGGGGCATGGTCAAGGCCACGTACTTGGCATCTTCGCTGTCGCGTAGTGACCGCCATGCCGCGTAGTCGGGCGTGGAATAGATCTTGGCGAGGTCACGCGGGTTGGCGAGCTCATTCCAGCCGTCCATGCCGAGCAGGCCGGGCGCCGCGGCCGCAATGAACGGCGCGTGTGATGCCGCTGCGACTTGCGCCATACCGCGCAGCAACTCGACGTCCTGCGGGCCGTGATCGAAGTAGTAGTCGCCGATGAGGCAGCCGTAAGGCTCTCCACCGAGCTGGCCGTACTCTTCTTCGTACACCTTCTTGAAGATCGGGCTCTGGTCCCACGCCGTGCCCTTGTAGCGCTTGAGCGTGCGACCGAGGTCGTTCTTGGACAGGTTCATCACGCGGATCTTCAGCTGCGGATCCGTCTCGGTGTTGGTCACCAGGTGATGCAGCCCGCGCCAGGCACCTTCCAGCTTCTGAAAGTCCGGGTGGTGGAGGATCAGGTTGACCTGCTCGCTCAGCTTGCGGTCGATCTCGGCGATATAGGCGTTGATCGTCTGCGTGACGTCGTCGGAAACGATGTCCGAGCGGTCGAGCACCTGCTCGGCCAGCGTGCGAACAGCGGACTCCACCTCGACACGGGCGCGCTCGCTCTTCGGGCGGAATTCCTTGGTGAGCAAGGCGGCGAAGTCACCGCCCTCGGTGGTCTGGACGAGGGCCTCGGCGGCCTGGGTCTGCGTGGTCGCCATCGGTCAGTCTTCCTTCGTATCGGTGCTTGCCGAGCGGGTCGCGGCAAGCGCGGCCAGCAACGCCGGGTCCTGGATCGCCTGCGCGATCAGCTTCTCGGCGCCCGCTTTCCCGTCCAGATAGGTGCCCAGGTTGGCCAGCTGCGTACGTGCCTCGAGTAGCTTCGCCAGCGGCTCGACATGACGAGCGATGGCCGCGGGAGAGAAATCGTCGAGGTGGCCGAAGCGCATCTCGATGGCCAGGTTGCCCTCGCCGGTCAGCGTATTGGGGACGTTGAACGACACCGTCGGCCGGATCGACTCGAGACGGTCGTTGAAGTTGTCGACATCGATCTCGAGTGCCTTGCGCTCTTCGACCGGCGGCAGGTCAGCCGCGCTCGCGCCGGAGAGATCGGTCATGACGCCCATCACGAAGGGAATGCTCACCTTCTTCTGGGCACCGTAAAGCTCCACGTCGTATTCGATCTGGACGCGTGGGGCGCGGTTTCGTGCAATGAACTTCTGGCTGCTCGACTTTGCCATCGTTTTTCCTACGTAATCGATAGATACGATCAATGGATATGACGTCACTTTTTCATGACATCAATCGAGCGGCCATTCTCGGCCGACCCCGGCCGGAGCTGAAATCATTGGTTGGTATAGGAGGCATAACGAGATGTGATCACTCGCGATGCAACTCTTTGCGGTGCGGGGGGCACGGCACGGTTTTGCTTACAGACGGAGCGTCTTGAACAGCGAGCGACGCGGGTTCGTCAGATTCCTGCGTACCACTCGTAGCCGTTGTCTTCCCAGTAGCCGCCATAACCGCCTTCGATGTCGTCGAAGCTGTCGACGAGTTCGATGCGTTTGATGTACTTCGCCTGCTTGTAGCCCAGTTGCCGCTCCACCCTGAGTCGCAAGGGAGCGCCGTTGGCCACGGGCAAGGACGCGCCGTTCAACCCGTAGGCGAGGATCGTCTGGGGGTGTCGCGCTTCCTCCATGTCGATGCTCTCGTAGTAGAACGTGTCGTCGTCCCATTTGTCGTAGCAATGGAAGACGACGTACCTGGCCGTCTTGCGGGGACGCACGGCATCGAGAACTTTGCCCAATGGCGTACCCGTCCACTGGCCGATCGCGCTCCAGCCTTCGACGCAGTCGTGGCGGGTAATCTGTGTGCGCTGTCCCAGGGACGCGAGCTCGTCGATGCTCCATGTCCGAGGCGCCTCCACCAGGCCGCCCACGGCCACCCGGTAGTCCCGGAACCCATTGGCCATCAACTGGACGTAGTCCGCCGTGTCCGGCATGAGCGTGCCGTTCCCCCTGAAAACGGGGGAAATTTCCGCGACCGTGAATTCTTTCGCCAGCCGCGTCGACGGCGACAGCAGGCCCTGAGCTCTCTGGGTGAGGCCCTCCGCACTGTCGAGGATACGGCTACCTTTGTCGCTGTCCGACACCCGGTCACAGCCGACAAGGAGCAGCCCGAGCGCGGAGGTGATCGCATTCCGCAAGAAGTCGCGACGCTCATTCGTGCTCATGCTTGTCCTCCACCCTGACGTAGCCGGTAATCATGCTCCGTAGCTGGTTGACCACGCCACTGATCAGGACTTCAAAGAGATGCACGGCGACGAAGACAACGAGACTGCAGGCCAGCAGGAAATGAAACGACCTGGCCGACTGCCTGCCTCCTACGAGATCGACAAGCCACGGAAACGCCGCATTCAGTCGTGGTGACAAGGTCAGTCCCATCGTCACGATGGCGCACGCTGCAACGATGACGCCGAGGTAGGCAAGCCGTTGCAGCACGTTATAACGCGCGTCGGCACCATCGGTATGTCGCAACCGAAGATGATCCTTGATCGACTGGCCGAGGCTGCGCCAGTCACTTCGGGTCGGTATCAGGTCACGGGAAAGATGCCTGGATCCCACCGACCATGCGATGTAAGCCGCCCCGTTCAGGACGAATAGCCAGCCGAAGAAAAAGTGCCATCGGCGCCCCATGGCGAGGGAGCGAGGCCCGGGAATGGTTGCCCACGAGGGGAATCCACGCTGGACATGCTCCCCTCCGGATGTCGAAGCCCCCAGCACCCCGTCCGTCGGAATGCTGTGCCCGAAAAGGACGGTTTGGCCGTACGGGCGTCCGTCCGTCGCACGGACTGCGGTGAGCTCCAGCCAGGTCGACTGGGGAGTATTGGTCTCCCCCCAGCTGAGGCTCGGGTGTGCGTTGAAGATCTGCAGGCCGCTACCAAGCAACACCGTCAGGCAAATGACGTTGATCCAGTGCATGAGCCGTACAGGCCAACGGTGGCGGTAAACCTTCATCGGCTGATGATGCGCGCGCAACGGGCCCGGGGACAACCTCTTTCGAGTCTGGGCCGGATCATCCCCGGGTAGCTGTCAGGGCTTCACAAACCGATAGGCGAAGCGATCGGTCTGTCCCTTGATCGAGGGATCGAACACTTTGATCGAGCGAGGATCGTCCTTATTCGCGAGCAAGGCGCTTTCAGCGTCGAGCACGAAACCGGCCGACTCCACTTCCGCACGGACAGATGCAGGGTCGATCCGATGCAGTGACTGGGCGTCGCTCGTGCCTGACCCATCAGCAGCGGCGTGGTCGACGATGACATAGACACCACCACGCTTGAGCCGCTCGAAGACGATCCGGTTAAAGTCAGCCGCGTTCCCTCCCTTCTTCCGCATCAGCTCGGTGTGGAGATCGTGATAGAACAGGTGCATCCAAAGCACGTCGACGGGTTGCGTCGCCTCCGGCATCCCGATGAGATCCGCGGAGACGGCTTCGACGTTTGCGCGACCGGGCTCCTGTGCGATCGCCCGCATGCGATCGACCTGATCGGCCTTCAGGTCGGAAATTTCTGTCGGCACGAAGCTGTAGACACGGCCTTCCGGCCCCACAACCTCGGAGAAGCGGCGCGTCCAGTCACCGTCTCCCGGGTAAACATCGATAACCGTCGATCCCGCATCGACGCGGGCGAACCGGATCAACTCGGACTGCTGGGATTCGTCGTACATCATGATCTCCGTTACGGTTTTTGGCATGACGCCGGCCTTCAGGCGCCGGCTTGCGCCGCCCGCGCCATAGCCTGCGTGTCAATGTACTCCCGGATGCCCACCAGTTTGCCGTTCCTCACGGTGATAGCGAAGATCCATTCGTCCTCGAACGGCTTGTTCGTGGCTTTGATGGTCCCCTTCGCTGCGCCGACAACCAGAACCCGGTCTCCCTGCGCGACGAATTCCCGGGGCTCGGAGAGCGACATCTCGATGGTGTCGGATTCCTTCTTCACCAGCTCCGCCATTCCCGCATGTCCGCGGTACGTTCCGGCAAGCGGCCAGTCCTTGCCGGGGAGTATCCACTCGACATCTTCAGCAGCCAGCTCTAGCAGACGTTGCTTGTCGCCGCTGCCAATGGCTTCAAAGAACGCCTTCACCACTTGAACATTCTCTTCAGTGCTCATGGGATATCTCCGCTTTCGGTAGTCGGTCAGAGTTGCGCCAGGCCGCCATCGACCGCGACTTCGCTGGCAGTCATGAAGCTGCTGTCGGACGAGGCGAGGAACGCAGCCACCGCTCCGATCTCCGACGGATCGGCCATGCGCAGTAACGGAGTCATCGCGGCGTAGACCTTCTGGCCTTCCTCACCCAACGCTGCTTTTGCCAGTTCGGTCGCCGTCGCGCCGGGCGACAGCACGTTGACCCGGATACCGGTGCCCTTCAGATCCTCTGCCCAGGTACGTGCCAGGTTGCGCACAGCCGCCTTGCTCGCGCTGTAAGCGCTCATGGTCGGCGCGCCCGTAGTGCCGGCGCTCGAGCCGGTAAGGATGATCGAACCGCCCTCACCCATCAGCGGTAACGCCTTCTGCACCGTGAAGATCGTGCCCTTCACATTCGTGTCGAACGTTTCGTCGATGTGCGCCGCAGTAATCTCCCCAAGCTTCGCCTGGCTACCTGCCCCGGCATTGGCAAAGACGATGTCGAGGGTGCCGCGCTCGGCCTTCACAGCTGCGTACAGTCGATCGAGGTCGGCCTCATCCGAGACCGAGCCCTTCACGCCGCGGGCATGGGGTCCCAGGCCCGCTACAGCAGCGTCAAGCTGCTCCTGTCGGCGCCCGAAAATGAAGACGAAAGCGCCTTCTTCGACGAAGCGCTTCGCTGCAGCGAGGCCAATGCCGGTAGCGCCACCGGTGATTACTGCGGTCTTGCCATTCAGTCGGTTCATCACGTGCATCCTTCATTCAAGTTGTGCGGAAGCAGAGGTACTGCTTACTTGAAAAGAAGGATGCGGCCCTGATAACTAATGGACAAGTATGCACTTTTTGGTAAGTATCAAAAAAATGACGACACCTCCCGAAACCTGCGATCCCGGCTGCGGCCTCAATGCCACGCTCCGTATCATCTCGGGGAAGTGGAAACCACTGGTCCTGTTCTTCCTGCGCGACGGCCCGAAGCGTTATGGCGAACTGAAGCGCTTGATCCCGGGCGTGAGCGACAAAGTGTTGATCCAGCAATTGAAGGACCTAGAAGCCGATCACGTGCTCGCGCGGAACGACTACAAGGAGGTGCCGCCACGCGTGGATTACGCCTTAAGTCCGCTTGGACGCACGCTGGCCGAAGCGATCCTTCCGCTATGCACGTGGGGAACCGAGAACATGACGGAGATGACACGCATCTTCGCCAAGCGGGACGCCCTGCTCTAGCCGCTAGCTCGCGAACCGCATCCGGCCGACGATCCGTTTCGTATACCCTTCCGCAGGGGTGCACCGGGTTCGTCATCGGTTCGGGGGACGACGCGTGAACAAGCGAAACCGCGTCGATTGGCACCTCGGGCTTATCGCCCGCCTTTTTTTAGTGCTGCTCGCATCCCAGACGGCCAACGCTGGCGAAAACACTGTGGATTCCCCTCCCCCGGTGAACCTCACTCCCGTCATGGTCGATGGGCACTATGACAACGGCGTTGGAAAGTCCGATGCCGCGTCGCAGGGTGTGATCCTGGGCGCACTCTTGCAAGACGTGCCGGCGTTGCGACCGGGCGAGATACTCGAGGCAATCCCAGGCCTCGTCGTCACCCAGCACTCGGGTGAGGGAAAAGCCAACCAGTATTTCCTGCGCGGTTATAACCTCGACCACGGGACGGACTTCGCGACGCGCGTCGACGGCGTTCCGGTGAACATGCCGACCAATGGCCACGGCCAGGGTTACAGCGACATCAATTTCCTGATCCCGGAACTCGTCGATCGCATCGATTACCGCAAAGGCCCCTATTTCGCGCAGAGCGGCGACTTCTCCTCCGCCGGGACCGCCGATGTCCGTTATCGCACCTCCCTGCCGGCTCCCCTGCTGAGCGCGACTTATGGATCCAACGGCTACCGGCGCGGGCTGCTCGCTGGTTCAACGGTGCTGCCGAACGGCATGACGTTATTGGGTGCCTTCGAGTCGATGCAGGAGAACGGCCCCTGGAAGCACCCCGATCGCATGCGCAAGCTCAACGGCCTGCTTCGACTTTCCGATGGCGACGAGCGTCACGGCTGGTCTGCCGAGGCACTGGGCTATGCCGCACGCTGGAATTCGACCGACCAAGTGCCTCTGGAGCTCATCCGTTCGGGGGAGCTCTGTCGATTCTGTGCCTTGGACCCAACCGACGGCGGCCGCACCGCACGGGCCATCCTTTCCGGCGAATGGCATGCGCAGGACGGCGATACCTACACGCGGGTATCGGGTTATCTGGAACATTACCGCTTGCAGTTGTGGTCGAACTTCACCTACTTCGAGAACGACCCCATCCGCGGTGACCAGTTCAACCAGCGCGACGCCCGCAATATCGTGGGCGGCGATGTGATCAAAGGCTGGGAGGGATCCTGGCTCGGTCACGACAGCACGACCGAAGTCGGCTTGCAGGTGCGGCACGATCGCATTCACGTATCCCTTTACGATTCCCAGGCGCGGGAGGCGTTCAACACGGTCAGCGATAATCAGGTCAGCGAGACCGAAGCGGGCCTCTATATCCAGAATACGACGCAGTGGCGCGACTGGTTTCGAAGCATCGTCGGGGTGCGGACCGACGGCATCGCACTGGACCTCACTTCGAGTACCTACCATTCGAACAACGGCAACGTCTACGATCATCGCGTCTCGCCGAAACTGGCGCTGATCTTCGGGCCGTGGCAGAAGACGGAGTTCTTCGCGAACGTTGGCGAGGGCTTCCACAGTAATGATGCGCGCGGCGCCGTCGACCGTTTCGACGCGTCATCCGGTGCCACGCTACAACGCGCGCCGGCACTGGTCGGTAGCTTCGGCGAAGAGATCGGCCTTCGTACCGAATGGGTGCCCGGCCTGCAAAGCTCGTTGGCACTATGGCGACTCAATAGCGATTCGGAACTCGTCTACGGTGCCGACTCGGGCGGCACGCAGATCAATGGCGCGAGCCGGCGCCGCGGTGTGGAATGGAACAATCACCTGACACTGGGCCGCTACCTGCTCATCGACGCCGATCTGGCCTGGACCCACGCGCGTTATGCTCATGCCGACGAGAACGACGAATCCGGCGATCGCATTCCGAACGCCGTTGGCAAGGTCGCGTCACTGGGAGTGACCCTCCATCGTTTTGGACCTTGGTCGGCGAGCATCAAGACACTTTACATCGGCGGCTATCCTCTGTCGCAGGACGGCGCGCTGCGTGCTCCGTCGTCCCTGGTGACGAACCTGCGACTGAGTCGTACGCTGACGCCGCGAATGACCCTGCTCCTCGATGTGCTCAATGCCTTTGATCGCCGTTACTTCGACATCGCCTACGATCAGGACTATCAGATTGCACCGACCCGGCCGCTTGTGGCGGATGGCATTACGGTTCACCCCGGCGAGCCGCGGCAGTACCGTGTGACACTGAACGTGAATCTCTAGAATCAATTGGGAAAGATCGAGGCGAAGCCGGGGATCGATACGTCGAACACGCGCTCGACCAACCAGCCCGCGGCAATGGCAACGATGATCCACGAACTCCAGCGCACAAGGCCGACCTGGTAGAACCTCGTGCGCCGTATCGCGAACGCTGCAGGCAGGAAGGCCAGGACGATAGCTTCCTGGCCGATTTCCACACCCACGCTGAAACCTCCCAGCGATGCGGCCATGGCACCCGCAGGCAGTTGCAACCCCGTCAGGGCGCTCGCAAAACCCAGCCCATGGATGAAACCAAACGCGAACGCGATCAACCATACCCGCTTGGCGACCATGGGATAAACGTTGTTGAAGGCAGCGACCAACACGGACAACGCGATGCCCGATTCCACCAGCCGGCTCGGAACGTGCACGATGCCGAGCACCGCCATCGACAGCGCGACGGAGTGGGAAATGCTGAAGGCCGTGACGATCTTGATGACATCGAGACATGCCGGCCAGAAGCTCTCGACAGGCAGCCATGCGAGGTTTGCCGTCGTGGTTCGTTGTCGCATTATGAGCACGGCGGGCAGCAGTAACGAAAGCAAGAACAGAATGTGATCGGTTCCCGTCCAGATGTGCCAGATACCATCGTTCAGGAAGCTCGTAAATTCGTTCCACCGATCGGGTACACGCAGATCGAGACTGGCTTCCGGCCGATCCGGTCCCAGCACGGCGCCGGCAACGCGATCTCCCGCGTAAAGGGTCACGATGCCCCGATGGTAGGGATCGATGTCCACCATCAACGTGTAGACAACCGTCAGCCGGCTGGGGATGTTCTTGTCGCACACCGCGTCGAACAGGATCACGGCGTACGTGCCATCGGTATGATCGTCGATGGCCTGACCTGTCGCCGTCGTCTCGCACGTCAGGCCATCGCCCTTGACGGTCAGCCGTGGCAAGGCATAAGCCTCGATAGCCTGGCGATGGGCCTGAACCTCACCCCAGGTGATCGCGCCATCGTGGTTTCCGTCGATGCCTATCGCGTAGTCCAGATCGCGCAAGGCAATGTCCCACTGACCATGCATCCGATGGTCATCCTTCGGATCGGTGCGCAGGCTGAGATAGGCGTCGCTTTCCTTATGAGCCCATGCACTTGGCGTAAACAGCGATAAGGCCAGGTAGCAAGCGAGGAGCCACCATGGCGCCTTCATCGAGGTGCGGTCCGGGGGCTTGCCGATGCCGGACCCGCTGCCTTCTTGCTGGCGATAGCCACCCGGGCCTGCGTTGCCAGGGGATCGACCATGTCGTCGGACATGCCACTTTGCGCGATGAAGTCGAGCACCTCCCTGGCGGCAGACGCATCGTGCAACGCAAGCGCCGCTTCCAGGTACACCTGCGCGTCCTTGGGTGCCCGCTGCACGGTCCAGTTCTGCCGGGCAAGCGCGAGTGCCTCTGCTGCTTTTCCATGGACATGAAGAAGGTAGGTGGCCTCTTCGCGCAGAAAGATGTGGTCGCCGCGTTGTTCCATGGCGGCGAAGCGCGCGTCCATCGCCGCGATATCGCGGGTAGCTTCCGGTGATTGAAGCGCGACCTCTGCGGCGACACGAATCAGGAACGAGGTATCCGAGGTGGTGTCGTTGCCGACCAGCGCGAGGGCGTCGGCAGGTCGGCCATGATCGAGGAGGAACTCCCCGTAGTCCGCCAGCAGGAAATTGTCGCCAGGGGTCCATTGCAGGGCGCGACGAAAATGCGCATCGGCGACGTCCAGCTTACCCGTGCGTGCGGACGTTTCCGCCATCAGGCTTTCGATCCACGCGCGAATGACGGCAGGAGCCTTCGAGCCCGGGTCCTCGATAAGGGTAAGGAGCGCGTAAGCCTGCTTCGCCCGGCCATCGAGCGCGCGTAGTGATGAGGTGCAGATCATGCCCATGAAGTCGCCACCGGTATTGGTCAGGTGGACGCAGGCATCGTTGGCGCCGTGGTAATCACCCTGGACCATGGCGACCGTCGCCACGGTGAGCCACGCTTGCGCGTTATCGGGCGCGCGGCGAATGATCTGGTCGAGCTCCTTACGCGCGGCAGCAAAGGCGTGCCGGCTCTGCTGAATCGTGGCGTGGGCCAGCATCGCGGAGATCGGTGGCAAGGAGGCTTTCATGTAAGGATCGATCACTGCCATGGCGCGCCCGAGGTAGCGCGCGTCGCCGGTAGAACGTCCGAAGTCGATGTACGCCTGAGCAAGGACCACAGCTTTCTGGGCGTCCCCCGGATGGGCATCCGCATCGATGCGAAGTCGTTCGAACTGGCGCACGCGGGGATCGGTTACGGGTGGAACACGTTGCAGGATGACGTTCGGTGAATCGGGTACGTACGGCGTGGCATGCCCGGCGATGACGGAACCACTGGAAAGCGCGGCGGAAACGGCCACGAGGAATACGCCCCTCCGTAAGGAAGGGCGTATGGCCTTGGAGCGTGCCACCTCGAGGTGGGTGTACATGCGTGGATGCCCTTGGGCCGCCGGTTTACTGGCTAGCGACCGCCGGGTTCACCGAACCGGGCACGGGCGTGTTGAGGTACGGGAAATGGTCCAGGTATGTATCTGCGGCGGAGATCTTGCCTGTCACCACCGAGGTCGCCGCCGTCGCGCCGGCAGCACGCGCACCGTCGGTGAGTGGCGCAGCGTTGTTCGGATCCGCCGTCTGGTCGCCGCAGGTCCCGATCGTGGTGCTACACAGCGCCCCGGCTTCCGCGCGCAGCGCGATATCGACAACGTCATCGTACGGACGACGACCATTCGGGAAACCTGCCAGATCGTTGGCAAGTACGCCAAGGTCATTCTGCGAAGCCGCTGGTGTCGGCGCGATCGAGGTGTTGAGCCTCAATTCTTCGGCGGGAGTGACGTGCGCGGGCTGGTTCAGCCCTTGGACGCCGGTGAGGAACACGCTGACCAGATCGTTGCGCGGCGTGTGCGGCACGTTGGTGGCGAACAAGGCATTCAGCAACACTGGCACCGTCGGACTGGTCACGTAGCTGAGGAACTGCTTGTCCTGGCTGGGCTGACTGCCGTTGAACTTGTCCTTGTCTTTCAGGCCAATGACGAGCTCATTGACCAGCGGCGAACCCAGTCGGGATACCTGGACGAAGTCCGCGAAGCTATACGGCTTGTCGCCATTGTTGAGCACGCGGTAGCGCGGCTCACTCGCCGTCGTCCACCCACCGATCACAGGCTGTTGCTTCGTCGCACCCAGGCAGGTGGCGGGCACCTCCAGTGCGAGCGTCGTTACGTTCTTCTGGGTCAACGCATTGGGCGTCGAGTCGCGCGCACCGAGCGGATTGAGGTTCACCAGGTCGAAAATGCCGCCCAGGTCAGCCACGAAGCCATCCTTGCGCTGCCCTGCGAAGACGCGCCCCGGAGCCGCGCAACCGGGAATCTTCACGTTGTAGACGTACGCGTTCGCGTAGCCCTCGTAATTGGCGATGGACTTGTTACCGATATTGTCCACGGGCTTGGTAAAGAGCCCGGAGCCGTTTGCCGCATTGAGGAGGGCCTGACCACGCCAGGCGAGGGATTCCCCTTTCATCACCTCGACCGAATAGGTCTCGATGCGATTGAGATTGCTCTGGTCCGTGGCCGTGATGCCACCGATGTTGATCAGCGGCACGGCCTGCGGCTTGCCGCCGGCGGGCACCGTGAGATTCTTGTCGTGATTGTCGAAGCGAAAACGGAACGTCAGGTCGGAGCGGCCATTGCCGTTGCTGTCGATGTGAAAATCGTAGACCGCGCTTTCGTCGAGCGAATGGAAATTCGGCCCGCTATAGGCGTCCTGCAACGGATCGTAGTTAGCAATCAGGGTGACGTAGCCGGCCCTGTTGGCCTCATAGCTCATGAACATGTAGAAGTCGCTGGCGTCCACCTGAGGCTGCGTCGCGATGAACGGCGCTTCCCGGTGACTGGATGCCATGGCAAGCGCGGGCAAGGAGGCCAACGCTATGGCCAAACAGGTATGTTTCAAGATCATGATCGTATCTCTCACGTCGAACGGATGGATGTGACCGGCGCGCCACCTGGGCGCGTCCGGTTCCCTCACACGGATCCCGCTCCCGATATTCCGTCGACGTTGCCTGCGGTTCCTACCTCTGCCACCAGCATGTCATCAACCCCCCGGTCGGCCTTACCGTTCCGTCGGCAGCCATTGTTTTACGTAGCGCATCGGGGAAAAGATGCACGCGGAAGTTGACTGGGCTTTTGACATAGGCCAAAAGGTGTATCTATGACTGCTTAAGCACCCAACCAGGCGGAGATTGCAGTGCATGACTGACGAATCGAAGATCGAAAATACCTCGCGTCGTAAATTCCTCGCCGGCACGGCCGTCGCCGCGACCGGCTTGCTTATCGTGCCCCGTCATGTCCTTGGCGGAACCGGCTACACAGCCCCCAGCGATCGCCTGAACATTGCCGGCATAGGCGTTGGCGGCATGGGCGCACACAACATCCGCGCGCTGGCCGGCGAGAACATCGTCGCCCTGTGCGACGTGGACTGGGGCTATACCGAGAAGACGTTCCGCAAGATGTTCGCCGATCTCGGCCCGGCCCAGGCCCGGCTCGACAAGGCTCAGACTGCTGGAAAGCGCCGGGAACTCCTCGATCAGATCCAGCAGACCAAGCTGCTCTCCGGCCAAATTCGATTCGATCAGGCGATATACCGACTATCGCCAGATGCTCGAGAAGCAGAAGGACATCGACGCGGTGGTCATCGCCACGCCCGATCACTTGCATGCCGTGATTGCCAGTGCGGCGATGAGCCTCGGCAAGCACGTCTACGTACAGAAGCCACTCACCTGGTCGATCCACGAGGCCCGCGCATTGTCTGCGAAGGCAGCGAACAACCCGAAGCTCGTCACGCAGATGGGCAATCAGGGGCACTCGACCGACGACGCACGCCTGATCAACGAATACATCGCGGCCGGGGCGATCGGCGATGTGCGCGAGGTCCACGTCTGGACGAATCGTCCGCTGGGTTACTGGCCGCAGGGTATCCCGCGGCCACAATCCCGGCCGAAGCCGGATGATGCGAGTTGGGACATGGGCGCGGTGACGGACCGCCTGGCCAATGCCATGGCCGGCTACTATCCGGTTCCGCAGGGTCTGGCGTGGGACCTCTTCCTCGGGCCGGGCCCCGTGGTCGAGTACCACCCGCTCTATCACCCGTTCAACTGGCGCGGCTGGGTGGATTGGGGTGTCGGTGCCATCGGGGACATGGGAGCGCATCTGATCGATTCGCCTTTCTGGTCGCTGGACCTGGGTTTCCCGACGTCCGTAGAGACCGTCTCGACACCCTTTAACCATGAGTCGTACCCCTCGGCGACCATGACGTACTACGACTTCCCGGCACGCGGCAGCCGGCCGCCTGTGCGGCTCACGTGGTACGACGGTGCGTTGCTCCCACCCGGACTGGAGGCGCTCGGCGCCGGACAGATGAGCAAGGATGGTGGCGTGCTCTACGTGGGCGACAAGGGCAAGCTGATCCACGAGACCTACGGTGCGAACCCGCGCCTGCTGCCGCAGTCGTTGCACGATTCGGTAGGTACGCCGCCCCGGAAATTCGCGCGCATTGGCACGTCGCATGAAATGAACTGGGTCGATGCCTGCAAGGGCAAGGCAGAGGCTTCATCGCCCTTTGCTTACGCCGCGCGGCTGACTGAAGTCATGCTGCTGGGCATCGTTTCCCTGCGTGCCGGTGGCCGAATCGAATACGACGCCGACAACATGCGTATCACCAATCTGCCCGAGGCCAACGCCTTCCTTCGCCGCGAGTATCGTCCCGGCTGGGTCCTTGGGTGATCTAGCGCGGCCCGGTCGACCCACGCACCACCAGCTCGGCGGACAACACCCGCTTGCGCGGTGGTACCGTGGGGTCGTTGAGGATTTCGATCAGCATCGTCATGGCCTCGCGGCCCAGCGCGTTCTTCGGCTGGGAAAGCGTGGTCAACGGTGGCGTCGTGTAGCGGGAGAAGCGGATGTCGTCGAACCCGATGACGGAAACGTCTTCGGGAATGCGCAGGCCAGCGGAACTCAGGGCACGCATCGCACCGATGGCCATTTCGTCGTTGGAGCAGAACACTGCACTGAACGTGCGGCCCTGCGTGCGGAACATCTCGATGGCTCGCTCGCCGGCTTCGATGGAGAAATCCCCGACGGCGGTAAGGGCGGGATCGACGGCAATGCCCGCTCGCTTCAATGCGAGGTGGTAACCCTGCTCGCGATCGACACAGATCGGGCTCGATGACGGCCCGGCAATGAAAGCGATGTCGCGGTGCCCCAGGGCAACGAGGTAATCGATGGCGGCTTCGGCCGCTGCGACGTTATCGACATAGACGCTTGAGATGGCGCTGTCCTTGACGTATTCGCAGGCATTGACCAGCGGCAGACGTCCATCCATGGGGATGGCCGGCACGCGATGGAACATCGTAATCATGCCATCGACCTGCCGGGCAGCGACCATGTCCGCATAGGCCTGCTCGCGAACGAGATTGCTCTGCGTCTCGCCCAGAAGGACGGAGTACCCCTTCTCGTAAGCGACCTGCTCGATGCCGCGGATCACCTCCGAGAAGAACGGATTGGCGATGTCCGGAAGCAGCGCCACGATCAACCGCGTTCGCGACGTCCGCAGGTTGCGGGCGAGCGCGTTCGGCGTATAACCCAGGCGCTTGACAACCTCGTTGATACGCTCACGGGTTTTCTCGCTCACCAGTTCCGGACGCTGCAGTGCGCGCGAAACGGTTGCCACTGAAACTTTTGCGGCCGCGGCAATTTCCTTCACCGTGCGCACGCGCGCCGGCTGCGGCGCAACATCGGCCTGCTTGCCCCTCGCGCTCGTCCGCTTAGATTTAGTTCCGTCTGCACTCACGCGTTTTCCGCCCTCTTGCCTGCCCGTGGCGACCCTGACGATAGCAGCCTGTGACGCCGCCAATATGTTGCATCGCAATGTAACCGATTACATAAAATCGTTGCAGTGACCTTCACCGGTCTGATACATATCTTGGCATGTTCACGGTCTTTCACTCACGGAAGGCCCGGGGAAATCACCAATCCTTGCAGTTTGTAAGCCTCTGGCTTCCGTCCTGCGTAAATGTAATCGAATACATTTCGGTTGGCGTAGAGCCGCCGGGGGAATGACATGGCAAGCCAGTCGCTATCGACAAGCGCCAGGAACACATATCGATGAGTCTCGGCATGGGACTCGTCGGCCCCGGCTTCATCGCTGCACACCACCTCGATGCCGTGCGGCGCCTCGGTGACGTGGATATCGTGGGTATCGCCGGCTCCAGCTTTGAATCCGCGACCCGACGCGCGCAAGCATTGAATGCCGGCCGCGCTTACCCGGATTACCGCGACCTGCTGGCTGACCCCGCCGTGCACGTGGTGCACAACACCACGCCGAACCACATGCATCGCGAGGTTTCGCTGGCGGCGCTGCGTGCAGGCAAGCACGTGATATCCGACAAGCCTCTCGCCGCCACGATGCTGGAAGCACGCGAGCTCTACGAGGCCGCGCGCGAGGCAAACCTCGCCCATGTGGTCACGTTCAACTACCGCGGCTATCCACTCGTGCAGCAGGCGCGCTCGACCATCGCCGAAGGCGCGATAGGCCGCAGCGTCTTCGTTCACGGATGCTACCTCCAGGACTGGCTTACCGATGACCACGCGTACACGTGGCGCCTCGACCCGAAGCTCGGCGGTGCCAGTTCCGCGCTCGGGGATATCGGCTCGCACTGGTGCGATCTGGCCGAACACGTCACGGGCGCGCGCATCACCGAGGTGCTCGCCGACCTGGAGACGGTGGTGCCTGCCCGTGAAGGCCCGGACGGAACGCTGCAACAGATCACCAGCGAAGATCTGGCAAGCGTGCTGCTGCGTTTCGACAACGGCGCCCGCGGCTGCGTCACCGTCGGCCAGGTGCTCCCCGGCCACAAGAACGACCTCCGGCTCGAAGTCAACGGCCGCGAAGGCTCACTGGCGTGGCGCCAGGAACAACCCAACGAACTCTGGATCGGGCACCACGCGAAGGCCAACACCGTGCTTACGCGCGACCCCGCGCTCCTGGATCCGTCCGCTCGCGGCTACGCGCACCTGCCCGCGGGTCATCCCGAAGCCTGGGCGGACGCGTTCCGCAATGTGATCTCGGACGCCTATGCGTGGATCCGACGCGGTGCGGTGCCAGAAGCCAAACCGCCCGCGCTGCCCACGTTCGCCGACGGCTATCGCAATAGCCTTGTGATCGACGCGATGCTGAAGAGCCATGCTGCCGGCGGCCTGTGGCAGCCGGTCGAAGACCCACTCGAAACCACACCGACAACGAGGAAACGCGGATGAAATGGCGCCTTAGAACGATGATGCTTTTCGAGTTCGGGATCTGGGGCGCCTGGTACGTCACGGTCGGCACCTGGCTCGGCAAGACGCTGCATTTCACCGGCACGGAAATCGGCGCCGTCGCGGGCACCACCGCCGTCGGCGCGATCATCTCGCCGCTATTTGTCGGGCTCCTCGCCGATCGCCTCTTCGATACGCGCCGGGTGCTGACGCTGCTGCACCTGGTGGGCGCTGTCCTGCTCGTCGTAGCCGCGCAGCAGACGAGCTTCGCCGGTGTATACGTGCCGCTGCTGGCATACAGCCTCTGTTACATGCCGACCCTGGCCCTCACCGCGTCGCTCGCGATGCGCCATATCAAGGACCCGCAGGAAGAATTCGGCGCTATCCGGGTGTTCGGCAGCATCGGCTGGATCGTCGTCGGCCTGGTCGTCGGCGCGTGGGGCGTGGAAGCCACGGCGTCTCCGCTACTGCTGGCGGCCGGCCTCTCGGTGGTGATGGCGGGCTACTGCTTCACCCTGCCCGCCACGCCACCCCTGGCGCGCCACACGCGCTTCGAATGGCGCCATGTGCTGCCGCTCGAATCACTTCACCTGCTGCGTGAGCGCTCGATGGCGGTTTTCGCCCTCGCCTCGTTCCTGATCTGCATTCCGCTGCAGTTCTACTATGCCTTCACCAACCTGTTCCTCAACGAGGCCGGCGTGGTCAACGCCGCCGGCAAGATGACCGGCGGGCAGATGTCCGAGCTGTTCTTCATGCTGCTCATTCCCTGGTTCTTCCGGCGCCTGGGTGTGAAGTGGATGCTCGCCGTCGGCATGCTTGCCTGGGTGGTGCGTTACGCCATGTTCGCCTATGGCAGCAGCGGCGAGCTGATGTGGATGCTCTGGCTCGGTATTGTCCTGCACGGCGTCTGCTTCGATTTCTTCTTCGTCGTCGGCCAGATCTACATCGACCGCGAAGCGCCGCCCGCCCTGCGTGCGGCCACGCAGGGGCTTATCACCTTCCTGACCTACGGCCTGGGCATGTTCGTCGGTTCGTGGTTGTCCGGCATAGCCGTTGAAACGTACACACGCAGCGACGGATCGCACGACTGGCACGGCATCTGGCTCGTCGCCGGCGCGTTCGCGGCCTTCGTCTTCGTCCTTTTCGTCCTGCTCTTCAAGGATCGCAAGGCCGCCGCGCCCGCGCCCGCTGCCGTTGTCGGCACCCATTGACCCGGAATAAGTACACATGATGAATCGCAGGCAGTTCCTTGCGCGCTCCGCGCTGTGTGGCACCGCATTGGGCCTCGGCCTTGCCGCGCCGGACAAGCTCTTTGCCGCCGCCGCTGCGGCCGGGAAGTCCAAAGGGCTGGGCATCCAGCTCTACATGGTGCTCGACGCTTACAAGGCCGACCCGGTCGGCACCCTCAAGACCCTCAAGGCGATCGGCTACACCGAAGTCGAAGCCATCATCACCACCACGGCCGGGACCCTGCGCGATCAACTGAAGGAAGCCGGCCTGGCCTGTCCGAGCCTGCATTTCGACGGCCTCGGCTTCGAGGCCGGTATCGATGCCGCCCATACGCTGGGCGCTAAATACATCGTCAGCAGCATGCTGCCGTCGATCATGCAGAAGGAAGCGAAGACATCCGGCGACCCGGGTTATTCGCTCGATGACGCCAAGCGCACCGCCGAATACGCGAACCGCCTGGGCGAGAAGGCAAGCAAGGCCGGCCTCCAGTACGCGTACCACAACCACCACGCCGAGTTCACCGACGTTGGCGGCGGCCAGGTGTTTTACGACGTCCTCCTGAAGGAAACGGATAAGCATCTCGTGCAGTTCGAACTCGACTGCGGCTGGGTGTCTGCCGGCGGCAAGAACCCGGCCGATTACTTCAAGGCCAATCCGGGTCGCATCCCCTTGATGCACGCGAAGGACTTCCTGCGCGGGGACCAGAAGGATTATCCGGGTGCCGAGCTCGGCCGCGGAAAGCTCGACTACAAACCGATCATGGCGGCAGCCGACGCATCCGGACTGAAGCACTGCTTCGTCGAACAGGAGGGTCCGTACGCTCGCATGAGCGCGCTCGACGCGGCCCGCGTGGATTACGCCTATCTGCATCCGTTGCGCTGAAGGAAGAGCATGGAAAAGAACACATTCGACGCCATCGTCATCGGTACCGGCGTCAGCGGTGGCTGGGCCGCCAAGGAACTTACCGAGAAGGGCCTGAAGACGCTCGTGCTCGACCGCGGCCCCATGGTCAAACACCTGGATTATCCCACCGCCATGAAGGCGCCGTGGGAGCTGCCCTACGGTGATGAGCCAACGCAGGAAGACATCGCGCGGTGGCCGAAGCATACGCGTCCCTCGTTCTACGGCATTACCCAGTCCACCAAGCACTGGTTCGCCGACGACATCGACAATCCGTACGAAGAAACCAAGCCGTTCGACTGGTTCCGTGGCTACCACGTCGGCGGGCGCTCCCTGATGTGGGGCCGGCAGAGCTATCGTTTCAGCCAGATGGACTTCGAGGCGAACGGCAAGGAAGGCGTGGGCGTGGATTGGCCCATCCGCTATGACGACCTCGCTCCCTGGTACGACCACGTGGAGCACTTCATCGGCGTCAGCGGCAATACCGACCATCTTGCCCAGTTGCCGGACGGCGACTTCCTTCCGCCCATGGAACTCAACTGCGTCGAGAAGGATTTCCAGGGCAAGCTGGACAGCAAGTTCAATCGCAAGCTGATCATCGGCCGCACCGCCAACCTCTCTGCGCCGCTGAAACACGACCAGAGCCCGCAACGCGGCACCTGCCAGTATCGCAATCTGTGTATGCGTGGCTGCCCGTTCGGCGGGTATTTCAGCAGTAACTCGTCCACCCTGCCCTCCGCCGAGCGCACGGGCAACATGACCATGGTGACCAACGCCATCGTTTACGAGCTGATCTACGACAACGACAAGGCGAAGGCCACCGGCATCCGTGTCCTCGACGCAGAGACCGGCCACCAGACCGAGTATTTCGCCAAGGTAATCTTCGTGTGCGCGTCCACCTTCGGTACGGCGCACCTGCTCATGAACTCGACCTCGAGCCGTTTCCCCAACGGCTTCGGCAACGACAGCGGCGAGCTCGGCCACAACATCATGGATCACCTGTTCGGTACCGGCGCGCGCGCCATGGTCGAGGGCCATGAAGATCGGTACTACTCCGGCCGACGCCCCAATGGCTTCTATATTCCGCGATATCGCAACGTCGGTACCGACAAGCAGAACTACCTGCGCGGCTTTGGCTTTCAGGGCGGCGCGGGTCGCCAGGACTGGACACGCCTGGTCAACGAGGATGCACTGGGTGAAGAGCTCAAGCGCGCGGCACAGAATCCCGGACCCTGGTACGTGTCGATGATGGGCTTCGGCGAGATGCTGCCCTCCCACAAGAATTTCGTGACGCTGGATCGTAACCACAAGGACAAGTACGGCCTGCCAGTCCTGAATTTCGATGCCGCGCACCAGGAAAACGAAATCATGATGGGCAAGGCGATCATCGCCGACGCGGTCGAGATGCTTAGCGGCGCGGGCTATCGCAACGTCAACTCCTTCACGATGAAGGCGAACGTCGGCGCCGGCATTCATGAAATGGGTACGGCGCGCATGGGCCGCGATCCTAAGACGTCGGTACTCAACGGCTGGAACCAGATGCACGCCTGCAAGAACGTTTTCGTGACCGACGGTTCGTCGATGACTTCGTCCGCCTGCCAGAACCCGTCCCTCACTTACATGGCGCTGACCGCACGTGCGGCCAACCACGCCGTGGAAGAACTCAAGCGCGGCAACATCTGAGGATCGCCCATGAATCGTCGCGAATGGTTGAAAAGCATGTCGGCGTTGGCGGTCGGTGCCATCGCGGGCCCGTCGCTGCTGATGGTCTTCGACGCGCACGCCGCGTCGCAGAAACCCGATGCGAAGCCCCAGTTCTTCAATCCGGCGCAATACAGCCTGGTCGGTGCCGTGTCGGACATCGTCATCCCACGCACCGATACGCCGGGAGCGGTCGACGCGGGCGTACCCCTGTTCATCGACCAGCTGTTCAAGGCCGTCTACAACAGCACCGACCAGTCGCGCTACGTTGCCGCCCTGTCGGCCTTCGACAAGGCGGGCGGCAAACCCTTCATGCAAATGAACGACACACAGCGCAAGGCCCTGGTAGCCCGGTTGCATACCGAGGCGCTGGCCGTGCCCCGTGGCGGCAAGCTGTCGCCGACGGCCGACTTCGTGCTGATGACCAAGAAGCTGACGATGCTCGGCTTCTTCCTTTCGCAGCCGGGCTGCACGCAGGTGCTCCAGTACGACCCGGTTCCCGCAGCCTGGAAAGCCGACATTCCGTTGTCCCAGGCAGGCAATGGCCGCGCGTGGGCGGTCGAGACCGAACTGAAGATCTGACATGAAGACACTCAAGGGTCCAGGCATCTTCCTCGCCCAGTTCGCATCGGACGAGGCGCCGTTCAATTCCCTGCCCGACATCGCGCGCTGGGCGTCATCGCTCGGCTTTGTCGGCGTGCAGATCCCATCCAATGACAGTCGCTTGTTCGATCTCGAGCAGGCAGCGGCGAGCAAGACCTACTGCGACGACATCACGGGCATGCTCGCCGAACACGGCCTGGCGGTCACGGAACTTTCCACACACCTGCAAGGGCAGCTGGTCGCATCGCACCCCGCTTACGATCGCCTGTTCGATGGCTTCGCGCCGCCGGCCCTGCGCGGCCATACGCAGGAGCGGCAGGCGTGGGCGGTGCAGCAACTCAAGCTCGCCGCCACGGCGAGCAGGAACCTTGGCCTGACGGCGCACGCGACCTTCTCCGGCGCACTGGCCTGGCAGCTTTTCTATCCGTGGCCCCAGCGTCCGGCAGGGCTCATCGAAGAGGCGTTCAAGGAACTCGCCAGGCGTTGGACACCGATCCTTGATGCGTTCGACGAAGCGGGCGTCGATGTCTGCTATGAGCTACACCCCGGGGAAGACCTGCACGACGGTGCCACCTTCGAGCGCTTCCTCGATGCGGTCGACCACCATCCACGCGCCAACATTCTCTTCGATCCAAGCCACATGGTGCTGCAGCAGATGGACTACCTGCAGTTCATTGATAACTACCACGGGCGCATCCGTGCTTTCCACGTCAAGGACGCCGAATTCCGGCCCAACGGGCGCTCGGGCGTTTATGGCGGCTATCAGAGCTGGATCGATCGTCCCGGGCGTTTCCGTTCGCTTGGCGACGGCCAGATAGATTTCGGCGCGATCTTCAGCAAGCTCGCGCAATACGATTACCCGGGCTGGGCCGTGCTCGAGTGGGAGTGCTGCATCAAGGATGCGCAGCAGGGTGCCCGGGAAGGCGCACCCTTCATCCGCGACCACATCATCCAGGTCACCGAACGTGCCTTCGACGATTTCGCCTCGTCGGGCAGCGATCGCGCCTTCAACCGCCAGATCCTGGGGCTCGAATGAACGTAGCTGACGACAGCACCGATATCGGCCGCCGTAGCGCGCTGGGGCGCCTCGCCACCGCTGCGGCACTGGCAGGCGCCGCGCCCCTGCTCGCTTCCGCCATGACCGCCAGCGGCAAGGCGACGGCGCCAGCCTCGGGCGGACGGCTCAAGCAGTCGCTGAGCCGTTGGACATCCAAGGCACCTCTCCCCGAGCTCTGCAAGCGCCTGAAGACCATCGGATTCACGGGCGTCGACCTGCTCTACGCGGACGAATGGGCCGTAGTGGCGGACAACGGCATGACCGTTTCGATGGGTTACCCGGCTAAACGGGATAACTTCATCACCATGGGCTTCAACGATCCCGCTAACCACGCCACGCTCATCAAGGAGATCGAGACCACGATTCCGCTGGCAAAGCGTGCCGGCGTGACCAACGTGATCACCATGTTCGGCAACCGCAAGGCGGGCATCGACAACCAGCAGGCCATCGACAACTGCGTCGCCGGTCTCTCGAAAATTGCACCCTACGCGGCTGAAAACGGCATCACGCTGTGCGTCGAGTTGCTCAACAGCAAGGTGGATCACCATGGCTACCAGGGTGACAGCACGGCGTTCGGCGTGGCGGTGGCCAAGGGCATCAACTCCCCCAGCGTCAAGCTGCTCTACGACATCTACCATATGCAGATCATGGAAGGCGACGTGATCCGCACCATCCGCGACAACATCCAGTGGATCGGCCATTTCCACACCGGCGGCGTCCCCGGCCGACACGAAATCGACGGCACGCAGGAGCTCAACTATCGCGCCATTGCCACCGCCATCGCAGATCTGAACTACCAGGGCTTTATCGCGCATGAGTTCATGCCGTCCCGTTCCGATCCTTTCGATTCGTTTGCTGAAGCCTTCAGGATATGCGCGGTATGAACTCACACCAGGAATGCGAATGAACGGTTTCACTTCGGCAACGCTTGCTCTCTTCACCGTCGCTGCGGCCGTGACAGGATCGTCCGGTGCAGCGGCGCAGGACGATCCAAAGGCCACGGAACAATGGGAACCGGTGCCCCGTGTCGTCGCTTCAGGCGCAACACAGGATGCACCGCCCTCCGACGCGATCGTCCTCTTCGATGGCCGCGATCTCGCCGGCTGGGAAGCATCGGCGGATCACTCTCCCGCACGATGGAAGGTGCATGACGGCGTGCTCACCGTGGACAAGACCGCCGGCAACATTCAGACCCGGCAGCGTTTCCGCAGTTACCAGTTGCACCTGGAGTGGCAGATACCGAAGGACATCACCGGCGAAGGCCAGGCGCGAGGAAACAGCGGTGTCTTCCTCGCCTCCACGGGACCGGGCGATGAAGGCTATGAAATCCAGATCATGGACTCATGGGAAAACAAGACTTACGTCAACGGACAGGCTGCGAGTGTCTACAAACAGGCAGCACCCCTGGTCAATGCGGCACGTCGCCCTGGCGAATGGCAGCGTTACGACATCGTCTGGACGGCGCCGGTTTTTGCTGCCGATGGTTCGGTGAAATCGCCGGCGTACGTCACCCTGTTCCACAACGGCGTGCTCGTGCAGAACCACACCGAACTTACCGGCGAGACCTTCTACATTGGAAAGCCGAAGTACAAGGCGTATACGGACGCGCCGATCAAGCTTCAGGCGCATGGCGACCACTCCCAACCCATCAGCTTCCGCAATATCTGGGTCAGGCCGCTCAGCCCGTAACGACGGGATAGGTTGCGACCGGTCATACCTTGGTTTTATGTTTTTCGACAGCGCGCAGGCCTAGCATCTGCCGGATGACGCGGGATATCGGTCCCGTTGTCACCACAAGCAGGAGTGAGGACGATGCTTCAGTCATCGAACTTCCCGGCCGCGGGATTCGCGGCCGCTGCACTTGTCGTGGCGTTATCCCTCGGCGGAACGAAAGAAACATGGGCGTCGGACCATTTCGATTCCCCAGCGATGGTGGCCAATCCGCAGGCGGACATCGCAGATATTTACGCCTGGACGGCAGCCGACAACCGGCTCAACCTGGTCATGACCATCGTCGGCCACAGCTTCTCCGACAGGATCACCTACGCGTTTCATGTCGACAGTGGCAAGGTGTTCGGCCAGACGACCGCCTCGACATTGATCGTCTGTCGTTTCCCGGGACCCAAGGTTGCCGATTGCCAGGTGGGCGAAGCAGATTCGGCCCACGGTGACGCAACCGGCCCCGCGGGCCTCGAGGGGAAGAATCATCGGTTCCGCGTTTTCGCCGGACTGCGGGACGATCCGTTCTACAACAACGTCAAGGGGTCCCTCGGCGCCTATGGCGCGCAGGCCGCGGCCGTTAAAGCCGGTGCGGTCGTCGACAAGGCGGGATGCGCGCAGCTCGATCCGTCGGCCGCGAAGCAGGTCGCGGAACAATGGCGACACACCGACGGTGGCCCTGCAACCAATCTCCTGGCCAACTGGACGGCCTCCGCAATCGTCATCTCGCTGGACCTGGATGTCGTCAACAAGGGAGGTAACCTCCTGGCGGTCTGGGGCTCCACGGCGTCACCCACACGACAGATCGACCGCATGGCACGTCCCTACGTCGGCAACACGCTGCTAGGCGCCTCGCCTTTCTCGACCGACCAGCCAAGCGCCGACATCCGGGACCGCTTCGACGCAGCGACGCCCGCTACATCGGGGTCGTTCGCGCCGATGATCGAGAAGGGCCTGGCCATGCAGGACAGCCTGGACGGCAAGTGCGGCAACCAGCTACTGGCCGGCAAGGATGCAGGGTCGTCGACACGCTACAGCGCACTCGCACGCGTCTTCGCGGACGACCGCCTATGGGTAAACAGCGCATCGCAGGTCTGTACCCAGTTCTTCGCCGTCGAACTCGCCAGCCTTGCCGGCCGCAAGGAATTCGAACGGGATTGCGGGGGCCGCTCACCGGTCTACGACACGCCGAACCAGTGGAGGTCGCTCCTCGTCGACGGACGCACCGACGGCATCCACTGGGATGGTCTCAGCGGTGACGAGCATCCGCCCTCCGCGACTGTCTTCCCCTTCCTGGCACCACCGGATCCACACGGCATCGATCATTGAAGTTCACGACCACGCTGCTGATCACCACGCTGGTCTCCCTGGCGCTGCTCTGTGGTCAGGCGGACGCGCATACCGGTACCGGACTACCGGGCGGTTTCGCCTCGGGCTTCAGGCATCCGTTCAGCGGGCTAGATCACCTCCTGGCCATGGTCTCCGTCGGACTGTGGGGCGCATTCCTCGGGCGGCCCCTGATCTATCTCCTGCCGGTGATCTTCCCCGCCGTCATGGCCGGCGGTGCTGTTCTGGCGATGATCGGACTGCGCTTGGCCCCCCGTGGAAATCGGCATAGCGCTCTCGGTGCTCGTATTGGGGGCTTGCATCGCCTTTGCGGTCAAAGCGCCGGTGTGGGTCGCCTCCATCATCGTTGCCGCCTTTGCGCTCTTCCATGGCTACGCTCACGGTATCGAGCTACCGTCAGCCGCCGATCCCGTCGGCTACAGCGTAGGATTTGTACTGGCGACAGGGCTCCTGCACGTTCTGGGTATCGGGATCGGAACGCTTAACGACCGGCCAGGCGGACTGGTGATGACGCGTAGTGCTGGCGGGATCATCGCGGTCATTGGTGTCTGGTTCCTCTACAAGGCGCTTGTACCTTGAGAGGCGGAGCGCTCCCGCCTGCCCTGCTGTTCGCGGCGCTTGGGCTGGCACTCGCGTTCGCGCCGGCTCGTGCGAGGGCATGGAGCCTCTTGCTCTTAGTCGCGACACTGGCCGCGTTGTCATTCGTGACCGTTCCGCGCGACTGGCTCGAGACGGCCTTCCTGGGATGTTGGATCAGCGTCGCAGTGACCGCCGCCCTCGTCCACCTACCTCGTGGCCTGGGCATGCCCGGCACGCTTGCTCTGTCTTTCAACGCGGCCATGTGGGCCAGCGCAGTCGTCGACCTGTCGGGCTCACCACTCGACCTCGTCAAGGCGGTTCCCTGGACTCTTCTGGTGCTGCCCGCTTCCTGGCTCGTCGCGCGACGAGCCTCGATCGCCGTCAAGGTCGCATCGAGCTGGCTGATCGCCATTGCGCTGCTCGCCGCGGTTCTTCCGTTTCTGCCGGTAACGCCGGGCTACATGCCCGATCACCTGGAATAGGAATCGCCATGCACATTTCAAAAGGTCGCGTGACGGCCTTGCTGCTGCTTGCCCTGTGCAGCACCTCCGTCGTCCATGCCCACGATTTCTGGGTCCAACCGGGCGCTTACTGGGTGCAGCCGAGAGCCGTCGTCCCGATGACGATCCAGGTCGGGCACGGGCCGGCCCGGCAACGCTCGCCGATCACTCTGCGGAGGGTCCTGCGGTTCGACGTCATCGGGCCGGATGGCGCGGCGGAGGACTTGCGAGGCAGGTTGCAGTTAGGCGAAGCGCAAAAGGACGGTGATATCGCGCTTCCAGCCGCCGGCACATACATGGTCGTACTGCAAACCGATGACAAGGCGCAGACGCATCTCCCTGCGCTTCGGTTCAACGACTACCTGCAGGTCGAAGGACTTACCCCGGCTATCGCGCAGCGTACGCGACTGAAGCGCATGGATGCCGACGAGTCGGAAAGCTATAGCCGATGTGCCAAGGCGATCATGCAGGCCGGCCCAGCCGGCGCAAGCTCACAAGCGCAGATCACGCGGCCGCTGGGCCTCCCGCTTGAGATCGTTCCCGAGCAAAGTCCGTACGCCCAGCCCCGGTCGGCGACGCTGCCAGTTCGGGTGATTTACGAAGGCCACCCACTACCTGGCGCACTAGTAAAATTGACCCGACTGGAGAACGACGCGACACCATTCGAGACGCACGTGACGGACGCTTCGGGTCGGGCGGTTTTTACGATGCCCAACAGCGGGACGTGGCTTGTGAATGTCATCTGGACCAGGCCCCAACCACCGTCGGCTGAAACCGATTATGAGACTGTTTTCTCCAGTCTGAGCTTCGGCTTCCCATCGGCCTTGCCCCCTCCGGCGCAATAATTCCCGCCTCCTTGACCATTACGCAGGTAATTGCGCCCGACTACTCCTTGCCCCATGCTGCTGGCCAATCCACCACGGGGTTGCCATTGATGAAGCGCGCACTAGTCTCGACGCTCTTTATGTTGATGTCCGCAAACCTCGCCGCCAGCCCGGCGGCTGTCGTGCTTCCCATCCCGGGTGCGATCGACGCACACGTGAAGGAACTCATGGCTCGCACACACGCCAACGGCCTGGCCATCGCCGTCATCGACCACGGCGCAGTCACCTATGTGCAAGCCTATGGGATACGTAACGCGCACCGTGACCGCCTCACCACGGACACAGTGATGTACGGCGCGTCACTCACGAAGATGGTTTTCAGCTATCACGTGATGCAATTGGTCGACCGGGGTGCGCTCAAACTCGACACACCGATCAAGGACGATCTCGACAAACCGCTCATCGATTACGGCGCCCATAAGGACGAAAAGTTCATCGGCAAGTACGGCCCCTATACCGATCTCGCCAACGACCCGCGCTGGGAGAAGATCACTCCCCGCATGTCGCTGACCCACTCCACCGGCTTCGCGAACTTCTGGTTCATCGAACCGGACCAGAAGCTGCATATCCACTTCGACCCAGGCACGCAGTTCAGCTATTCCGGCGAAGGCCTCAGTCTCCTGCAGTTCGCCATCGAAAACGGTAAGGCGTCCCAGGGGCTTGGCATCGAGGTGGATACTCTGACCACAGCCACCTTCACGCGGCTGGGTATGTCGCGTACCCGTCTCATGTGGCGAGAGGACTTTGCGCCGAACCTTGCCGACGGCTGGAATGATCGAGGCGAGCCGAAGGAGCACGATTCCCGCAGCAAGGTGCGCGTCGCCGGATCCATGGATACAACGATTTCGGACCTGTCGAAGTTCGTTGCCGCGCTCGTGCGCGGCGATGGCCTCAGCAAAGCCTCTCGCGCGGAGATGACCAAGCCGCAACTGAAGATCACCACCGCGCATCAGTTTCCCAACTTTGCACCTTCGATTCCGGTAAGCGAGCAACGGAAGGACCTGTATGCAGGACTGGGCGTCATCGTGTTCGACGGGCCGCAAGGTCACGGGTTCTTCAAGGGTGGACACGACGAGCAAACCGCGAACACCGTCGTTTGCCTGGAGAAAACCCAGCGATGTGCTGTCCTCCTTTCCAACGACGTCCGCGCCGAGGCTGGCTACCCTGAGATGATCAGGTTCATCCTTGGCGATGCCGGCGTTCCCTTTGACTGGGAGTACGGCGATCACGCAGGCAAGTCCTGATCAACCGATCCTGTTGATACTCCGCGCAACGGCCTCCGCAACACGAATGCCATCCACCGCGGCGGAAAGAATCCCGCCCGCATAACCCGCACCCTCGCCCGCGGGATACAGTCCACGTGTGTTGAGGCTCTGGAACTCCTCGTTGCGGCGGATGCGCACCGGTGAAGACGTACGGGTCTCCACGCCGGTGAGGATCGCGTCGTTCATGCTGTAGCCCTTGATCTTGCGATCGAACGCCGGCAGGGCTTCACGGATCGCGTCGATCGCGTATTGAGGCAGGGATGGCGCGAGGTCGGTCAAGCGCACGCCCGGCTTATACGAAGGCTGGACGCTGCCGAATTCGGCGGACGCCTTGCCCTTGATGAAATCGCCCACCAGCTGCGCCGGTGCACTGTAATCGCGGCCACCGAGTTGATACGCACGCGATTCGAGGTCTCGCTGCAGTGCGATGCCGGCGAGCGGGCTGCCGCTGTCGTCGAAGGCGGCAAAGTCTTCCGGCTCGATACCCACCACGATGGCCGCATTCGCGTTGCGTTCGTTACGCGAGTACTGGCTCATGCCGTTCGTCACCACGCGCTCCGGTTCGGACGTGGCTGCCACCACGGTACCGCCTGGGCACATGCAGAAGCTATATACCGAGCGACCGTTCTTGCAGTGGTGCACGAGCTTGTAATCGGCGGCGCCGAGAAGCTCGTGTCCCGCCTGCGCTCCAAAGCGCGCCTGGTCGATGATCGACTGCGGATGCTCCACACGGAAGCCGATGGAGAACGGCTTGGCTTCCATGTAAACGCCGCGGTCGTGCAGCATGAAGAAGGTATCGCGCGCGCTGTGCCCGACGGCAAGCACGACATGATCGCTCAGCAGCTGTTCGCCGCTGGCCAGCACCACGCCGCGGAGCTGGCGTGAACCGTCGGCAGCGGTGTCGACCAATACGTCGTCGACTCGCTGGGTAAAGCGAATTTCGCCGCCCAGTGACTCAATCGTTTCGCGCATGGTTTCCGCCATGGTCACCAGGCGGAAGGTGCCGATGTGCGGCTTGCTGACGTAGAGGATTTCGTCCGGTGCGCCGGCCTTCACGAACTCGGTGAGCACCTTGCGGCCATGGTGCAGCGGGTCGGAAATCTGGCTATACAGCTTGCCATCGGAGAACGTACCCGCACCGCCTTCACCGAACTGCGCGTTCGACTCGGGATCCAGCTTCTTCTTGCGCCACAGGTCCCAGGTGTCGACGGTGCGCTCGCGCACGGCCTTGCCGCGGTCCAGGATGATCGGCCGGTAACCCATCTGCGCGAGCAGCAGGCCAGCGAACAAGCCGCATGGTCCGAGGCCGATGACGATCGGCCGTTGCTGCAAGTCAGCAGGGGCCTGCGCCACGAATTTATAAGTCGTGTCCGGGGACGGCTGGACGTGCTTGTCATCGGCGTAGCGCTTTAGCAGCGCCGCTTGGTCTGTCACTTCCACGTCCAGCGTATAGATCAGCTGAATATTGCCGCGCTTGCGGGCGTCATGGCCCCGACGGAAGACCGAGAAACCGAGCATTCCGCTCTTGCCAAGCCCCAGCCTGGCGCGGATGGCCGCCTCGATAGCGCCTTCAGCGTGGTCGAGGGGAAGCTTGATGTCGGTGAGTCGGATCATGCGGAATGGCGGTCGGGCGGCTTGGCCGGCCATTTTCGCACGTCTGGCCGGTCGAGGGCGGGCAGCCACCGCCCCGCGCGACAGGCCTGCCTACAGGGTTATTTGTCGGCCCCGGTGCCAGCACGGTCGGCAAGCTTACCTACCGGCACCAGCGACATCTGTCCCTCGCCCACGGTCACCGTGCCGTCAAGACCACGGAAGAACTCCTCGCTCTTGTCGTCCATCTTCCGCACAAAGGCGAACTGATCCATCGGACCCATCCCGGTGATCTCGACCATACCGCCGTGCTGCGCCATCGCGGAGACGTCGTGCATCGCGCCTTCGAAACGGCGCTTTGCGCGGCGACCGGCTACGCGGTCGCCATATTCCTCACGCATCTTCCGCCAATAGATGTTGGCCTGGGCACGTTCCTCGGGGGAAGCGCTCGCATACGCCTCGGCAAAGGCACCCTCGAACCGGTGATCATGACGCTCCGCCGCCAACGCCAGCCAGGCAATACCCAGCGGCCTGTCCAGAGGGACTTCGTCGCCGTGGAAGGACATCAGCCCCAACACGTACTGGGCCGGCTTGCTAGCCCAATGGGCGGCGTCACGCAGACGATCCCGGCTCAGTGAATCGTGACCCTCCCCCATGTCGCGCGCGGCGGCGCAGAAGTAATAGTCACCTGGAAGAAACCGCTCGAGGCCTTCCGCGCAACCCGTGACCACTTTGCGAAGCTCCGCCCTGGCCGTGTCGTCGCTCGTGTCGGCACGCGTTTGTGCCGAAACTGTGCTGAGCGCCAGGCAAAACAGGGCGAGCGACATCGCGCACACCGTTCGTTCGAGACTGGTCTTCAACGCGAACCCTCCTGGAGCGTTTGGGTGGCCATCGTACCCATAATTTGCGGCGATTGGCGACATCCCGCCATGACTGTCATGGCCGAGCGGCTATTGATAACCCGGCGCCGACGCCGGAAGATTTACGGCTACCCGAAGACCGGAGCTTCCCGTGCCCGCAACGTCCGCCTGGATCGCCTTTTCGCTCGTGTGCGCCGGCCTTGCGCTGACGCCAGGCCCGAACATGGTCTATTTAATCTCGCGGGCGCTCAGCCAGGGCAGGAACGCCGCGCTGGTCTCGCTGATCGGCACCTGCATCGGCTTTCTTGTGTACATGCTGTTCTCAGCCATGGGAATCACCGCCCTGCTATCGACGGTGCCGCTGGCCTACGACGCGCTGCGCATCGCCGGCGCGCTGTATCTCGCCTGGTTGGCCTTCCAGGCGCTGAAGCCTGGCGGCCGCTCCCCGTTCCAGGTGCGGGAGCTCGCGCCGGACAGCCCACGGCGCCTCGTGCTGATGGGCTTCCTGACCAACCTGCTCAATCCCAAAGCGGCGGTCATGTATCTCTCGCTGCTACCGCCCTTCATTCAACCGAAGCTCGGCCACGTGCTCAGCCAGTCGCTATGGCTCGGCTTCACCCAGATCGCCATCAGCGTCACGTTCAATGCGACGATCGTGTTTCTTGCAGGGATGATCTCGCTGTTCCTGAGCACCCGCCCCCGCTGGATGCTCATGCAGCGCTGGCTCATGGGTAGCGTCCTGGGTGTGCTCGCAGTTCGTATGGCGACGTCGAAGCGCTGATCAGTCCGTCACACCCACGATGACCGACGCGGCATCGAAGATCGCCAGCACGTCCATTCCCTCGACAAGACCGAGGTTCTCGACACTGTCCTTCGTGATGATCGAGGTAATCGTCCCGCCCCCTTCGATCGCTACCGTCACCTCGGTATTCACCGCGCCCGGATGGATGCGGTCCACCTTGCCAGGCAGCTGGTTCGACGCAGACAGGCGCCCTCCACCCGGTAGCCCAAGCATCACCCAGCTCGCTTTGATAAGCGCGATGACCGGACGGCCTGGAGCCAGGCCCAGGCTGTCGCTGCTCTCGCGGGTCACGGTCGCGATGAGGGTGGCACCGCCCGTGGTTCGGATGGCAATACTGTCGTTGACGGCGCCCTGCTGGACGTGATCGACGACGCCGGCAAGCTGGTTCCGCGCACTGGTTCGCATAGTCAGGTGCCTCAAAAGATGGATGTCATGGGTAGCCTCGTCCCCGAGCGATGCCAGGTGGTCGACGAAGAGGCGATGAGCGGACTCGATACTGCGGAACGAGGCGATAAGGCGCTCGGCACGTGAGGTAAGGCTCGCGCCGCCGCCGCCCTTGCCGCCCGTGGCACGCAACACGAGGGGCTCGCCGGCGAGGTTGTTCATGGCTTCGACCGCGTCCCACGCGCCCTTATAGCTCATGCCCACCGCCTTCGCGGCGGCAGTGATCGAGCCGGTCTGGCCGATCTGGTAGAGCAGTTCGACGCGGTCCACCCCTCCCCAGCGTCGCGCGCCGTCGGAGAGCCACAGGGAGCCTTCGTACTGAAGCATGTCTGTACCGATCCGGAGGACCGAAGCAGTCTAGTCTCCGGAGCCGGTCCCTCCAAATGGATGACCGGAATCTACAGGCCACCCGCCTGCCCATCTTGTAGCCTCGATATTTCGCTATATAGTCCGCTTTATATCGCGACCGGAGTGGGCCCGGCGCGCCTGGGGAAAAGGGGAGACACCATGAAAAGGCTTGTTCTCGGCGCCATGGCGCTGTTCTGTCCGCTATTTGCTATCTCCGCCCAGGCCTCGGATGTTCCTGCGGCGGTCGACGACCAGAAAGCCCAGAAAGACGCCACGACCCTCGGGAACGTGACGGTCACGGCCCGCCAGCGCGAGGAGGACCTGCAAAAGGTCCCCATGGCGATCTCGGCGGTCAGCGGCGAATGGCTCGACCGCTCCTACACGGTCAACACCCAGCAGCTCAGCCAGCTCGTGCCGTCGCTGTACTACAACTCCGCAAACCCCCGGAACACGGCGTATACGATCCGCGGCCTCGGATCGAACACCCTGTCGGTCAGCGCGGCGAACGACGGCATCGAGCCCGGCGTGGGTTTCTATGTGGATGGCGTTTATCACGGACGTCCGGCCACCGCCGCATTCGATTTCACCGACATCGACCGCATTGAAGTGCTTCGCGGGCCGCAGGGCACCCTGTTCGGCAAGAACACGACAGCCGGAGCCATCAACATCACCAGCCGCGCACCCACGTTCACGCCCGAAGGTAGCGGTGAAATTTCCTACGGCGACCAGGGTTTCCTGCAGGCAAAAGGCACGGTGTCCGGCCCGCTGACCGACACGGTAGCCGGCCGCTTCTCTGCGCAGTTCACCGAGAAAGACGGATCGCTGCACAACGTCACCACCGGCAAGGACGAAAACGAGATCAACAACTACGCCCTGCGTGGCCAGCTGTTGTTCAAGCCGGACGACAGCCTGAATGTACGGCTGATCGGCGACGTCTCCAATCTGGATTCCGATTGCTGCACGCAGAACTACCTTCGCGTCGGGAGCAGCCTGCGCAGTGCGGCGCGGCAGTTCGACGGACTGGCCGCGAATCTTCCCGCCCATGGATTTCCGGCGTACGCACCGCCGAGCCGTAACGTCTACGATCGACTGACCGACATCGATGCACCCCTGCATATCGATACGCAGGATGGCGGTGTATCCCTCAACGCCGACTGGAACGTGGGTGCCGTCACGCTGACCTCGATCTCCGCATGGCGTTACTGGAAATGGGATGTCGCCAACGATCGTGACTACATCGGCGTACCCATTCAGACCGTCCAGCGCATCCCCTCGCGCCAGGATCAATACAGCCAGGAATTCCGTATCGCCTCCAACGGCGATGGCCCCTTCAGCTACGTAGGTGGCCTGTACTTCTACACCCAGGAGATCAACGGCAAGCCGATCAGCATTTATGGCCCCGCCGCCACGTACTGGCTGGTCAGCACCACGAGCTTTCCCCGCATGCCCGACAACCTTGCCGATGGTTACGGCCAGTTCGGCAATTCACACTACCGGATGAAGAGCTACGCGGCGTTCGGCGAGGCGAACTACAAGATCACCGATCGCCTGACTGCCACGCTCGGCCTGCGCTACACCTACGAAGACAAGAACGGCAACTACTCGACCACTATTTCCGGCGGCCTGCCGACCACACCGGGTTCTATCCAGGACAACGCGAAGCTGTCGCTGTTCCGGCCCCAGAGTTACAGCGCGTCGGATAGCGGCGGCAATCCGTCGGGCCGGGTCAACCTCGGCTATCAGTTCACCGATAACGTGCTCGGCTACGCCAGCTACGCGTATGGCTATAAGTCGGGCGGCCTCAATATGTCCGGCCTTCCGTTGGACGCGGCCAATAACCCGGCCCTTGCGACGGCCGTGATCAAGGACGAAATCAACAGGACAGCAGAGTTGGGCCTGAAGACCGCCTGGTGGGAGGACCGCGCCACGTTGAACCTCGCCGCGTACCGCACCGTGGTCAACAACTACCAGGCAAACGTGACGTCCAGCACCGAAACCGCAGCCTTGCGTACCTACCCGGCGAACATTCCGCAGGTGCGCGTGCAAGGTGTCGAGGCCGACTTTGCAGCGCTGGTGTTCAGGGGCTTCACCGTACGTGCGTCCTTCGCGTATGCCGATGGCAAGTACACGGATTACCCCAAAGGCCCCTGCCCGCTTGAATGGCAGAATCCGAACGCCGCCGGCGGCTGCCAGCCGTTGGTTGCGCCTGCCAGCCTGGCGATCAAGACGTCGAACCCTCGTGGCAATCCCGACGTACCGGGTGCCTACGTGCTGACCGGGATGCCTCTGGCAGGTTTGTCCAAATGGGCCGGATCGTTGGGCTTCGATTACGAGCTGCCCATCGGCAATGACGCTTTCCTCGTTCATGCGGACACGAGTGCGCGCAGCGGATACAACTCCGATACCGCCAATTCGATCTACACGAAGATCGCAGGCTATGCCGTGGTCAACGGAAGCATCGGCTATCGTTTCAACGACAACTGGGAGGTCGATGTGTTCGCGCGGAATCTCTTCGACCGGAACTACATCACGGCGCTTACCGTTCAAACCGGTAATTCGGGTTTGATCCTGGGCCAACCCAGCGACCCCAGGCTCGTCGGTGTGACCTTGCGGGCACACTTTTAAACCGTTGCAATCAAACGATGCTGGTGATGGCACCTCAAAGATTCGGCGCGCCACCCGCTACCGTGATCATCGCTGCACTCGTGTAGCTGCTTTCGTCGGAGGCAAGGTAGACGTACGCCCCTGCGAGTTCAGCAGGCTGCCCCGGGCGCTGCATGGGTACCTGTTTGCCAAAGTCCTTGATTGCTTCGGGCTTCATGGTTGCCGGGATGAGCGGCGTCCAGATCGGGCCAGGGAGCACCGCATTCACCCGAATGCCCTTCTCCGCCCAGAGTCCTGCGAGGCCAGTCGTGAAGTTGGTGATGGCCGCCTTGGTCGACGAATAGGCCAGCTGGCCGACGGGGGGACGTTTTGCGTTGATGGACGCGGTATTGATAACCGACGCACCGGCTTTAAGATGCGGTTCCGCAGCGCGAAGAATGTAGAACATCGCGTGGATGTTCACGTTGTAATGGCGGCTCCAGTCTTCGTCGGTGATATCGGCGAGCGACTGCGCTTCCTTCTGATACGCGGCATTGTTCACCACGATGTCCAGCTGGCCGAAGGTATCCACTGCGGTCTTGACGAGCGCGTCGCAATGCTTCGAATCGGCAATATCGCCAGCGACAGCTTTTGCCTTCTGACCGCTCTCTTCGCACACCTTGACGGTATCCTGCGCGTCATTCGTCTCCTCCAGGTAAGAGAGAACGACATTTGCGCCTTCGCGGGCGAACGCAATGGCGACCGCACGGCCGATGCCGCTATCAGCGCCCGTGATCAGCGCCACCTTGCCCTTCAGTCGCCCATGGCCGACATAGGTCTTTTCACCGTGATCGGGAACGGGCGTCATCTGCTCAGTGGTGCCCGGATACGGCTGCTTCGGCGTGTCAAAGGGCGGGCGGGGATAGTTGGGAAGGGTCATGAGGCAGACTCCGCAGCAAAGGATTGTCTGACGATGCCGCGACCGCCGTAACGGATGTGTGCCCAAGAGGTGCAGGTATGCACACGTCTGCTCCACGAGCGCTTTGGTCGACTGCTGTTTTGAGGGCCGCCTAATGCCGCCGCAATTCAATGCCACCCGACGCCACGACGGGTTCCTGCCCATCGAAGCCTATGGCGTGTTGGGTGATGGCCGCACCATCGCCCTGTCCGGTGGCGACGGCAGCATCGACTGGTGGTGCGTCCCCAATATGGATTCCCCTCCTCTGTTCGACCGGATCCTCGACCCTGACGACGGCGGCTTCTTTGCCATCGAGCCCGTCGGTCCTTTCGCTGTCGAGCGTCGTTATCGGGCCGGCAGCAACGTCCTCGAAACCGATTTCCAGACGGCCGGCGGTACCGCGCGCCTCACCGAGTCACTCAATAGCGGAAGCGCCGGGCGTCTCCCTTGGGAGGAACTCGCGCGACGCATCGAAGGCGTCGAGGGATCGGTGACCTTCCAGGTGCGGTTTCGTCCAGGGCGCCAGGCCGGGAAGGTGAATCCCTATCTGACGGAGTCGGGGCAGCAGCGAGTTTTCCACGCTGGCCGGGTACTTGGCGTTTTCCTGTGCAGCAGCGGTCTCGACATCGACAGGGAAGACGACCTCGGCCTTCGGGGTCACCTTACCGTGAGCACGGGGGAAAGGGAGGTCCTGGCGATCGTAGCGGGACAGGACGAGCCGTTGGTCGTTCCAACCATTGCCGAGATAGACCGGCGCATCGATCTTTCCGACGAAGAGTGGAAGCACTGGTCCTCAACGGTTCGCTTCGACGGTGAACAGCGTTGCCTCCTCGTGCGCCACGCACTCGCCCTGAAGCTTCTGCTGTATTCCCCAACGGGTGCGATTGCCGCAGCGGGGACGACCTCCCTGCCCGCACTCATTGGCGGCACGCGCAACTTCGACTATCGCTACGCCTGGGTGCGGGACGCCGGATACACCATCAAGGCATTCCTGCGCATCGGCGCCGAAGCCGAAGCGAAAGCCGCCTTCACATGGCTGCTCAAGCGACTGCGCGACAGCGACGGCGACCTTTTCTACCGGCTCGACGGCGGCAACCCGGCAGAGGTAGAAAGCATCGACGTGCCGGGCTACCGGAACTCAAGGCCGGTCGTCATCGGGAACCAGGCCACCCATCAGCATCAGCACGGGGTGTACGGCGACATCTTCGAAACCGCCGCGCGGTTCGTCGCAGGGGGCAACATCCTGGACGCCGAAAGCGAAGGTGTCCTTTCGCGTCTCGCCGATCAATGCGCAGACAGCTGGCGACGAAAGGACGCCGGTATCTGGGAGCTCGAAACACCGCAGCACTACACGATGTCAAAGGTGAGTGCCTGGCAGGCACTGGCCCGTGCCGTTGAGCTTGCCGATGCCGGGCATCTTCCGACCACTTGCCGCGATCGCTGGGCCAGGGAGCGAGACCGCATCGCCGCGTGGGTGGAGGAACACTGCTGGTCCGCGGAAAAGGACGCGTTCGTTTTTTACCCGGGAAGCAGCCAGCTCGATGCCTCGCTCGCTCTTGCCGTGCGCTTCGGTTTCGACGGAAAGGAGCGACTGAAACGTACGCTCACCGCCATCGACCGGGAGCTCGGCGAAGGACCCTTCCACTTCCGCTACACGGATGCTCGAGGTGCCGAGGGGTGTTTCGTGGCGTGCACCTTCTGGGTTGCCGAGGCGTGGCACCTGCTCGGTGAAACCGAACGCGCCAACGCGACGATGCAAGCGGCATTCGCCGCACTTGCCGGCGGCCCGGGCACGCTGGCCGAAATGGTCGACCCAGAGACGCATGCGTGGCTAGGCAACGTGCCGCAAGGACTGAGTCACCTTGCAGCCGTGCACGCGATGATTACGCTTTCTCAGCCTGGGCCACTTCCCTAACTGCGTGCTGGGTGTGATCCAGTGACCGCCGCCGGAACAAACGCAGCAAGTAGCGCGGCGAGCAACGCGTTCTTATTGAACGGCTTCGTGCAGATCGCATGGTGCCGGTAGGCTTCATCGACACCGCCCGCGTCATATCCTGTAGCGAATACGATGCCGATCTGACGATCAATCAGCACGTCTGCGATGGGATAAGAAACGATTCCGTGGAGATTGATATCCAGTACGGCGGCATCGATGCGCTGGCTGGTGTCCATGGCGACCCACAGCGCCTCTTGAGCCAGACCATGAGGTCCTATGACCGTGGCGCCGGCGCTCTCCAGCAACTCGACGAGCACCTCGGCAATGAGATAGTCGTCCTCGACCACCAGGATGGTTTTGTCATGAAGGACTCTCTCGGTCATGTCGTCGTCTCCACGTGGGAAGCCTGACCCCCATTCAAGGAACGAAGTGGCAGGTCAATGTGGCAGGTCACGCCGTCGGGCCGGAAGGTCAGTGTGGTTTGAGCCCGAAGGGTAAAGCTGAGCGCACGTTCCAGAAGCTCGCGGCCGAAGCCTCGGTGTTGGGGCCGATCGTCGATCGAGACGCCGCTTTCGACCCAGTCGAAGACAAGATGGTCCGCGCCCTGGCCATCGGGCTGCACCTTCCAGGCGATATCCAGGCGCCCTTCACTCCCGGAATCCGCAAACGCGCCATGCTTCAACGCATTCGTCGTCAGCTCGTGCAGTGCCAAGGAGAAGGTTTGTACGGCATCGAAACCGAGCAACACCTCCGGCCCGGTGACATTGACGCTTTGCGACGGTATGCACAGGGCCTCCAGCTCGAGCCGGATGACGTCACGCAAGTCGATGGATTCGTCGAGGTGACCGCCGAGCAGGCCCTGGACCCTGCTGAGGGCATCCAGGCGTGACGAGAACTCACCGACCTCTGGCAACCGGCCGAGTGTCTTCTGCGCGGTGGATTGAATCAGCGTGAGCAGGTTGCGCGTGCGGTGTTGAAGTTCGGAAATCAGGACGCGCTGGCGCACTTCGGAGCGCGCGATCGTCGTGATGTCGAGGAAGGTGACAACGACACCACGGCTGGCAAGGTTACTGGTCTGGTAAGGCGCAACGCGAAGCAGGAACGTTCCTTTCCCATCGACCGTGGGAATACGGCGCTCAGCAGGTGTGCCACCACGGAATACATCCGCGATGTCCCTTCCCAGCTCGGCCACGTCGAGACGGCTGGTCAGGTCGGTGATGGGTCGTCCACTATCGGTGGCGCGAATACTGAAGACCTCGGATACCGCAGGCGTAAAGCTGCGGATGACAAGCTTGTCGTCGAGGAACACCGTCGCAACGTTGGTGCTTTCGAACAGGTTGGTAAGGTCACTGTTTGCCCGGTCCAGCGCATCGACCTTTCCGCCGAGCTCGACGTTGACGGTATGCAGTTCTTCATTGACAGACTGCAGTTCTTCCTTCGACGCTTCCAGCTCTTCGTTCGAGGATTGCAGTTCCTCGTTGACGGATACGAGCTCCTCATTGGAAGACTTGAGCTCTTCCATGGCGGTCTCGTATTCCTCGATGATCGATTGCAGGCGATCGCGAGTCTCGTGGAGCTCGCGCTCGACGGCCAGCGCCGCTCCATCCAGCGCCGCACGCCGCTCCTCACTTCCTTGCATCGTAACGACCGGGCCCTGGTCGATGAAAGAGACCAGGAAGAGCTGCTCGCCGACAGGACGCTCAGCCAGGGGCTCCGCACTGATGGTCACCGACTGGACCCGGTGGTCGTCCACATCCAGCGTCAAGCCTTGCCGACTGGCACCACGGCCGCTTTCAAAACACTCGCGCAGCAGAGCGCGCAGGTCGAGACGAAGCTCGCGGCGGGCCATGGTCAGCAGCTGCCGGGTCGGCGATCCCGCAGGGACTTCGAGATACTTCCCGGTCCGGCTGGAAAAGTAGACGACATCACCGTCACGATTGATGACGACATGCGCCGGAGCGAACTGTTCGAGGACCTGCTGATCCACGGCGTGCCGCAGCGCCAGTCCACTCAGTGGCGGTCGACGGGGTACCAGCGAGGCAACGCTCCCTTCCCGCAGTGCATGCGGAAGGGGCAACATCGGAAGACTGGCCGCAGCACTGTGACGACGCTGGAAGATGCGATGACGTTTTTCGACCGGCGCGAACAGGTCGCCGAACTGCGACACGTTTTCCGCCGTGCCCAGAAACAGGAAACCACCCGGCCGAAGCGCGTAATGGAACGTCGGAATGACCTGGCTCTGCACGTCCGAACCGAAGTAAATCAGCAGGTTGCGGCAGGAAACCAGATCGATTCGAGAAAACGGCGGGTCACGGATAACGCTGTGCGGTGAGAAGATGCATAGCTCACGCACTTCCTTGGACACAACGAAGGCGTCCGCGTCGGGAACGAAGAACCGCTTGCGACGCGCGAGCGAGACGCTCTCCAGCAACGGCGCGGGATATCGGCCTGCCCGCGCAACGGCAAGCGCGCGTTCGTCGATATCAGTGGCGAATATCTGGACGTCCGGTGCTTCGTCGACGGAGTCGAGATACTCCCGGAAAAGAATGCCCAGTGAATACACTTCCTCGCCCGTGGCACAGCCAGGCACCCAGACGCGTACGGGCTCTTTGGTCTCGCGCCCTTCGAAAAGGCGAGGAATGACCTGCGTCGCCAACGCCTCGAAGGCATCGGCATCGCGGAAAAAGTTAGTAACATTGATGAGCAGATCACGAAAAAGGGCAGCCACCTCCTGCATATCGCCACGCAGGCGATCGAGGTAGGCATCGACGGCGGGCACTTGCACGATATGCATCCGGCGCTGCACGCGGCGGACAAAGGTGCGCGTCTTGTAACCGCTGAAATCGTGGCCGACCTGTCCGCGAAGAATGTCGTAAATCACCGGGAGCGAGGAAATGATCGCGTTCTCGGTGCTCGTTACCCGCGCAGTGTCGCCTGAGCCTTCGCTGCCCCGCGCCACGTCCCTTGCCAGCTGAACCAGCTTCTCGCCGAGGTTTTCGGCGGGCAAGGCGAAGTCCACCAGACCGGAGAGAATCGCGGCGTCGGGCATGTCCGGATGCCTGGGGCCGAACCCGTCATGGATCTGCGCAAAGGTGAGACCGCCATATTCCTTGATCGCCTTCAGCCCGAGTGTCCCATCCGCGTTCCCGCCGGAAAGAATGACACCGGCGGCGCGCTCCGCCATGTCGACTGCCAACGTACCGAAGAAAACGTCGATAGGCTTCGCCTCGCGATGCCCTCCGACACGCATGCGAAGAATGCCGTCGTCAACACTGACGCTGGCATTCGACGGCACGACATAGACGGTGTTTCGCTCGATGGGTGTTCCATCGGCGACGACCTTCACTGCAAGCGGCGTGAAGCGGGTGATGACTTCGTGAAGAAGACTCTCCCGGTCCGGGCTGAGATGCGTGACGATGATAAACGCCGCGTCCGCATCCGACGGCACCCGCTTAAAGAAGCCTTCGATCGCCTCGACGCCGCCCGCTGACGCGCCAATGCCGGCGACGAGGAAGTTTTCGCGGGCGTTCATCAGCAACCCCCGCTAATGGCATCCGCACTTACGGGGGGCGGCAATACCCAGATCCCTGGAGGTGCCTGCATGATGACTCTCGAAGCTCGATACATCCCGTATCGTCATCGCCTGAAGCGACGGTGTCAATCACGTGTGGGCCGCACCCGCTTTGGCGCTATAGCCGCTCAGTAATCCCAATAGCCCGGCACCCAACGAAAAGCGTCTCCATTCGCTGCAACGCGGCCAACGGAGGGGAACGACAGATGTGTGGCCACCAGCAGCTCGCCGGTCGATGCCAGCTCGCGGAACAGGCGGAGCCGAACATTCACCGCTTCTTCGGGATCGTGTTCGAAACCGTTCTGCCATTCGGGGTGGTCGAAGGCGACCGGGAACAGGGCGTCGCCCGCGAAGGTCAGCGCCTCGTTTCCGGACGAGATACGAACGACACAGTGCCCGGGCGTATGACCACCCGTGCGACGCGCAATCACCCCGGGAGCCACCTGATGCTCTTCTTCGAACGTCACCAGCTTGCTGCCGTAGTCGGCGAGGAACTTCTTGGCGGTAACACGGAGCACATCCGGAATCGGCGATGGCATGACCGTGCGGGAGAAATCGGGCGATTCCCAGAACGCAACCTCGGATGCCGCGACATGGATGCGTACGTCAGGACGCAACTGCTCCTTGACGCCCTTGCCCAGAAGGCCGCCCACGTGATCCATGTGCAGATGCGTGAGCACCACGTCGGTAAGGGAAGCCAGCGCGATACCGGCGTCCTCCAGTCGCTTGACCAACTGCCCGGCGCGCGGAAAACCCTCGAACTCCCCGCCCAGACCGGAGTCGACGAGGATGGTCTGATCGCCGCTACGAATGACAACAACGTTTACCGCCCAATCGAACGACTCCGGCAGGAGCATGTTGTCCAGCCAGGCCGTCCGACCCGCTGGCTCGACGTTGGTGGACATCGTCGCGAATGGCAGCGGTAACACGCCATCGCTGATTACAAGGACGTCGATCTCTCCGATCTTCAGCGCGTAGCGCGAGGGGACCAGATCTTTGCTGGATGCTGCTTCAACGGTCTGCGGAATCGTGTGTACGGCGCTCATCTTCATCTCCTGCTAACCACGGCGTGGGAACCGATGTGGTCCCCATCCTAGGTTTCAGCAGGAATCGCCGGTAGGCATCGCAAGGGGCTCACGATGTTGCCGGTGACGCACCAATGGAACTCACGTCGTACGAATCGCGACCACGGGCGGCACTTTCGCCGCGTACGACGCCGGGCCCCACACAGCCAGCTGACCGAGCAGCCACAACGCCAGCGCGCCCATCACGGGCACGTACAGTGGCATCGCATCCAGTGGATACGTTTTCATCAACGCGATATTCGTCACGACAGCAAGCGCCACCCCGAGGGCCACGCCACCCGTGACAATCATGAAGTTCTCGGTGTGGAAATAACGCAGGATGTCGCCCGTCGTTGCGCCAAGGGCACGGCGAATGCCGATCTGCGTGCGCCGCTGGCTGACCCAGAAGCTGCTCAGGCCGACGATGCCGCCTGCCGTCGCCAGGAGAAGCAAGCCGCAGACGATGCTCAGCAATGTCGCGACGCTGCGATCGGGCGCGTAGGCGCGCTCGCGGGCTTCGGGCAGCGTGACGACCCCGTCTTTCGGGTCGATGACGCGCATGCTGCCGCGTTGATCCAATATCTTCAGGGCTGCCGCAATCACCGGCGCCATGGGTGTGGACTGGGTGCGTACCAGATAGACGACGCCCTCCGGATCCATAGACCGGCCCGGCAGCAGGATCGTGTTGTAGTCGAGGACCGCTGACGCCCTGAGAGGCGACTGCAGGCTGGCAACGATACCGATGATCGTCGTCGCCCCACCCGGTAGATAAACCGTCTTGCCGAGGGCCGAGCCATCGGGAAACAGTTTGTTGGCCAGGCTTCGGGTCACGATGATGGTCGGCGCTGCTGTCGGCGCTTCCGCGTTGAACGGGTTGATCTCGTCGGGCCGAAAGTTCCGCCCCTCTTGCACCGATACGCCGAACGTATCAAGCGCATGGTCGTCCGCGAGGTAAGCCACGCCGCGCGCTGTATTCGTGGCCTGGTCCTGTGTCAGCTTGAGGCCGGGCAGGATGACGCCATTGGCCCCCGCCAGCGGGTAGGTCTGGCTGGCGAAGGCATCGCGCACGCCCGATATCCCACGGAGGGCGGCGATGTCGGCCCGAATATCGGCGTCGATCTGGGCGGCATTCTGCCCGTTCCTCCAGCCATTGCGGATCGCGAAGATATGCGACTCGTCGGTGCCAGTAAGACGAGAAAAATGGACGACACGCGTCGCCACGATATACAGCGCGTTCGATGTCACAGCGAGGGTGAGCGCTACCTGCAGCACGATCAGCAAGGTGGCGACCTTGTGCCGACCCAACGCAGCAAGAATCGGGCGCAGCTGCATGAATGCCCTGGTCAGTGCCATATCGGGAACCTCAAGGATTGATCTTGATCTGCCAGGCGGGCTCGGTTTGCGCCGCCCGCCAGGTCGGATACAGGGCAGCTACCACCGTCGCCGCGATCGAAAGCAACACCGTCAGGCCGATAAGCGATGCATCGGCGTGCACAAGGCGCGCGATGCCCGGCTCGAACAGTCCGCCGATGCACCACAGGCCCAGCAAGGTCAGGGTCACGCCAAGGACGCCACCGGCCAGGCCGATGCCGGCGCCTTCCACCAGGAACTGCCGGTAGACCGAAGCACGCGATGCGCCGAGCGCCCGCCGAATGCCGATCTCCGGCGCCCGTCGCATGAAGCGGGCAAGCATGAGGCCGACGACATTGACCATGACGATGAGCAGGAAGCTGGCCGAGATCAGCATCGACAATGACGATGCCACGGGGGTGACGTGCTGGTAGTCCATCCATTCCATCAGGCCATGGAGGCCGACGTTGGGCGGCCAGCCAAAGCGGCCCGTACGTTGTTGCTCCAGCGAATAGCCTTGCAGGAACTCGCGGTAGCGCGAAACATCGGCCGCGGTCGGAAGCTCGACCCACGCGGCAATGCGGTTGCATTCGCTGTGCAGGTAGGCGTCCCAGTTATGGGTATCAACTTCCCCGGAAACGGCCCCGCACTGTGGAAACTTGATGTCCTTCTTCATGTCGATCGCACGCGTGAACGGGATATAGACATCTCCCGTATCATCGAACGGGCTGGCCGATCCCATCGTCACAATGTCGAAGAAGCGCGGCTTCGGATTCCAGGTATCGAGGACGCCGGCAATCTGGAACGCCTTGCCGTCGAGCCGGATACCCTGCCCCACGCTGTTGCGACCGCCGAACATCCTCTGGTTCAATGCCCGGCTTATCACCACCACCGAGGCATGCCGGTTGTCGTCGGCTGCGGACCAGCCGCTGCCGAACTGAAACGGCACGTCGAACATCGGGAAGAAGTCGGCTGTGATGGCGTCGCCCGCCATCGACAGCGCGGGAGCCGAACGCTCATTCGATTCCACGCCCCACCGCGTCGAATACACCAGGGCCTGTCGCTTCGCTTTACCGGCCTGCCATAGCGCGATCGCGTCGGCGTAGCTCAGCATCTCGGGCGGCTTGCCGTCGTCTGCATGCTCCGGCCCGGCATTATCGATCAACGGCGTATACAGCCGCGAGGATCGGGCCGGAATAGGGTCACTGGTCGTCGCGCGGAATACCGCATACGAGACCATGCACGTCGAAACACCGAAAGCCAGCAGTGCGACGACCAGCGCCGTGAGTGCCTTGCTTCGCCTGGTGCTGCGCAACGCCAGCGCAACGTAATGCCCCCACATATCGTCCCTTTATCCCCTTTCCTGAATGAGGCTGAGCAATATTAGTGCCAAACGGAAGGCGCGGTAGCTCCGCGCGCCTCGAGCAAAGGGCGCCCGCAGCCGTGTGTCCGCGGACACTTTACACAGGACACACCGGACACCTTGTGATCTACGCCGGCATGGGTGATAAGGTGCGCCACGCCACGTCCAGGGAATTGACAATGCGCCGCTATCTGCTGTCGTTCATTTCGAATACGACTGGAAACCCGACGGCGGCTTCGTCCGCTCACGTTTCGCCGATCGTTACCTGACCAAGCAGCAGGTGCAGGCTGGCGTCGACTGGCCGAAGGACGCGAAATTCGACGAGTACATCTCCGTCGGCGACCTCGATCAATGGGTGACCCGCTACCACGTACAGACGGTTACGCCAGCCGCCGAACTACTCGACCGCCTCGACGTGGGCGTCCGCAAGACCGGGCTGTGGAAAGCGGCTGGTCCACATCGCTGGAGCAGTCACCAGGAGAACCGCGACGTCACGCTGAGCTTCACCACGAAGCCAGGGGTTGATGCGTCACATTACGATCTCTCGATGGTTGTTGTAGCGGCTCCAGCGCCTAAACCTTGATCTGGTACGGCCCGAGGTAGAAGCCGATGCCAAGGAAGGCGAATGCGATGGCGACGACGAGCAGGTTTCGTTTCGCCAGTGACCAATGCGTGGCGACGAACAGCGGATACGTGAGCAACCACAGCGCGACCATGCCGGAAAGCCACAAGATCGATTTTCGCTTTGCCAGGACGACCGACCACCCGAAGGCGAATAGCCAGATGGCCGTCCCCAGAACACCAGCCGCCGAGCTCGCGATGGCGAGCCAGCTGACATGACGCACCGCGCCATCGACGGGCGCCTCCTGTAGTTGATAGCCGACGGGGATAACCACCCACCGGGCTTCCGGTACGCCGTTCCTGGTTGCGGGAGTAAACGTCCATTGGGCGACGCTTTGCCGAGCCGCGGCATCCAGCGACGCGTGTCCGCTGGACTTGTTGAGGGTCGTGCTCGAAACGTGCCCGTCCGCTTCTACTAGGGCCTTTACAGACGCAACACCTTGTTCCCCGGCGGCCACCGCCGAGGCTGGGTACTGGGTGGGCGAGGAAGCCACCGCGGGATCGGTCACCTTTTCGGTCGCCCGGGCGTGGCCACATGTGCAAACCGCTAGCAGCAGGAATGCCACTATCCACTGACGACTCATCGTTTATCTTCCTTTAAACGGTCAAATCGCTTTTTACCAAAGAAACGGCAGTGAGCGTTAGTCGTGCGCTTACCGCCTCGCGACCTCCGTCATCCGTCATCCGTCATCCGTCATCCGTCTTCCGTCTTCCGGCCCGGCTAGTCGCCTGGCCGTCTCTATAACGACGCCAGCCCCCTCTCGTCCTTTGACGAGAGGGGGCCATGGCTTACCTCACCCCTGCGAGCCCTGCAGCGCCTTGCCCTCGGACATCCCCGCATCGGCCCGCTCAGCCAACAACGAACTCGCCAACTGAATCAGTGACGACAACCCATTGCCGCCGGCGTCGCCGCCGCCCAGCGATATCTTCGGCACGATGGCAATGTGGCCATCGCGAATGGCGTCGGCAAACTGCGAACCCAGCGTGTTGATCAGCTGCAAGCGAGCACCCTCGCCCGTCAAAGCCGTCGACTTCGCCTCGATTGCTTCGGCCTCGGCCTTACCCACTGCGGCAATCGCCGAGGCACGGCCGTCACCTTCCGCGGTCAGGCGGCGACGTTCCGCATCCGCGTCGATGCCGATGACGTTCGCTCGCTTCGTGGCCTCCACGACGTTGGCGTCACCGACGTTCTTCTTGATCTCGATATGAATCACCGAATTGGTCAGCTCGGCCTGGATATCCGTCTTGGCACGCGCTTCACGCAGCGAACGCTCCTTCACCGCCGACTGCTCCTGCAGCTCGAAGGTAGCGACCTGTTCGATCGCGACCTGGCGATCGCGCAACTGGTTTAGCAGCGTATCGATGCGCGCACCGGACGGGTTGCCGGCGCTACCGTGCGGCGTACCGATCAGCACTTCCTGCAGTTCGAGGTTGTAGGCCGCAAAACGCTCCATCATCTCCACGCTCGCCAGCTGCTGGATATCCGCGCGGTTCTGGATCAGCTGGATCAGGGTTTTCGTCTGGCCGATGTTCTTGAAGTAGGCACTGACCATCGGGTCCAGCGTCTGGTCGACCAGGCGCTTGATGTCGCCGAAGCGCTGTACCACCAGCGGCGCCTTGCGGTAGTCGATGTGCACCACTACGGACAGCGGCAGGAGCGGCTCGAACGCGTCCTTGGTGATCAACGAGACCTCGGAGAGGTTCTCGTCGAACTTGTGCACATTGGTTACCTCCGGCGTCCACTTCAGGATGAAGTTGGTCGTCGGCACGAGCTGGATCTTGCCCGCATACAGGTTGAACGCATACTTACCGGGCAGCAGCGGCTCCTTCCAGACACCGCGGCACGCGCTGTCGACCAGCTCACCGTGGGAGTAACCCTCGCCCGAGCGGTCGGCACCGGCCTTGCCGATATAAGAGACCACCACGCCGACGAAGCCGACCGGCACGACCGTCTTGGGGATGAAGTCCACCGTCGCGAACAGGCGATTGATGTAATACGTACCTTCCACCAACACCTGGTGCTGACGGCCGCGGTTACCACCGGCACGCAGGAAGGCGTCGATGTTCTGGAAGTTGTTGTGGAAGGTGGCCTTGTCGGTCGTGTCCTGGCCGACGCGCGGCGCAACGATTTCATCCGGCGGGAGCACCGGGCCATCGTGCACCGTCACCACACCCAGCATATCGTTGGCCGTGTCGTCCGCGTCAGCCGAAGCTTTTTCGCGACGCCCACCGATGATCACCGGCGAGAAGCCGCCACGCTCCTTCAACACACTGCCCATATGGTCGATCGTGCCGCGTTCCTCTTCGGACAGCAGCAGGCCGTGCACGCGCGACGCCGTGATAATGGCGAACTGGGCGACGTTGAACGCATACGTACCTTCGCGAAGGATCGTGCGCTGCGGTCCCTTCTGGCCACCGGCACGCAAGAAGACGGAGACATCCTCGATACCTTCCGCAATGGTGCGGCCGAGCGCCTGGCCTTCCTCGAGGTCGTGGCCGTCACGTGCAAACACGTAGCCGATCTCACCCTGCGGGATGGTCACGAGGTCCACCTTGTGCACGCGATACTGGAAGGGCGCGAAGTAATGCAGACCACCACGCAGCACGGTCGGCTGGTAACCCACTTCACCATTGAGCGCGATCAGTCCACGACTGACCGAGGGAGCACCCCATAACCGTTCGACCACGCCCACGCGGTCGTTGGGGATGTAGACAATGACATTGGAAATAGCGACGAGCACGATCAGTACGACAACGGCGACTGCGATAGCAATAAGCCAGGTCATGGCTGAATGTCCTTGAAGGTAGAAAGGCCCGGCATGTGCCGGGGGAATAACGCGGTACATCTGAAAAACAGGCGACACGAAACACAGCGCAAGCGGCGGCCGCCACTACGCGAGTAGAAAAGTTATTGGACAATGGGGTTGAAGCGTCTGTTCTTACCCGATCAGGTCAGATAGCCCGGCTTGCGCATCGATCACGTTCCGCCCCATGACGTCGAGCTCCTCGACGATATTCGCCAGCGGCGATCGCACGGACAGCTGGCCAAACAAAATGTAATGCGAGCCGACCAGGCCCACGTTCGACAGCGGCATATTCGGCCCAAGGCGAAGGCAGGCCTCGTTGAAACGCAAGGGATCGCGCACCGTGCGCTGTTCGCACAGCGGCGTCGTCATGCGTATCTCGTACTCGGTCACCACCAGGTGCACGGGCTGGTCGCCATAGCTGGCCAGCGCAAGCTCGATCGACGATGGCGTAGCCTGCAGCCACACTCGCGAGAACTGCTGCTGGTTATTGGCGTGTTCCTGCAAAGCATCGAACAAGCGCTGCGTCGTCCATTTCTGGCTCATGGCCTGCAAATCCATTCCACCAATCAACTGATCGGTGCGCTCGGTGCGGTGATGTTGCAGGAACTCCCTGACCAGCCCCTGCTCGCCCTCGGTCATGTAGATCCTGGGGATCGTCATGCCCATCTGTGTCATGCGGTCACGAAGCGCTTTCTGGCGCTCCGCTCCGGTACTGACTTTCTTCGTGGGCGGCATGGTCGGGACGATCCGGTCTCGGGAACAGTGTTAGGCGTAACGTTACGCGTAACTTACTCCGACACTGGCTGCTACACAATTACATGTCGAGATGGGCGGGGGGGGGGATACGACGACCGGAATGTGGACCTCAGCCTTCCGTCGCCCGAATTGTGCTCTCGGCGTGCTCCGGACTTACTATCTGAGACGAAGACCGATGCATGGGACGACCCCAGACACGACGGCGATTCACTGAGGCTATATGAGCAGATACGAGGATCTCAAACGCTTCCTTGAGGTCTATACGGAAACGATGTTCGATCTGTATTCTTACCCGGAAGAAGACCGCCCAATGAGCGTCCTGGCTGAATTTGAGAGGCAAAGCCCTGCTTTGGGACGAAAGGCTCTTCGAATTAGCGTAGCGGACGCTGTCTCTAACCTGAGAGACCTGTCGGCCCCGGAGCTTGAATCGCTATCTGCCGCACTTGCCGCCGCTAACGCTCCTTCCGTCGCGAGTGTGCGCGCCCTGGTGTCGAAGAAGTTGGGACCAGTCATTAAGCGTGGCGTGCTGAGGAACGAGGAAGAGTTCTATCTCGTCAAGGACCTCCTCGATTCACCGAGCCTCCCCGATGATGAGCGAAGGAAGCTTGAGATGATGCTCGACACATTTGAGTTTTCGCTTGGTTAGGGGTCAACGCGATGGACCAACACGAGAGTTTCAAGCGTTTCTTTAAAATCTATACGGAGACCATGATCGATCTGAGTTCTGTGCCTGAAAATGAAAGGCCTATGCACCTGATCGCTGAATTTGAAAAGCGAAGTCCAGCAGCCGGACGTCAGTCGGTTCGGCTCGGCGTGTCAGATGCCCTTGCGGATGTAAAAAATGCGCCCCAAGAGAAGGTCGCCCTGCTCTCTGAACGACTCGCTGCGGCGAATGCGCCCCCTATCGCGAGTGTGAGAGCGCTAATGTCGAAGAAACTGACACCGGCGATAAAACGTGGCGTGTTGAAGAACGAGGAAGAGTTCTATCTCGTCAAGGATCTCCTCGACTCACCGAGCCTCCCCGACGATGAGCGAACGAAACTCGAAACCATGCTCGACACCTTTGAGTTCTCCCGCTAGCCGGGGGCGTACCTCAACCTGAGCACATCGCCGACGATCACTTCGTGGGCGAGAAGGCGCAGTGGTGGCCGGGCACCCGCAAAGAAGGTCTTGCCGCGACCCACCACGACGGGGTGGAGATAGATCCGGTACTCATCGATCAGGCCAAGGTCGCCCAGGCTTTGGGCGAGTTCCGGGCCGGCGACTTCGAGCTCTCCGGGAAGATCCGCCTTCAGCCGCTGAATCGCGCTCCCGACGTCCTCGGAGATCAGTGTCGCGTTGGGGCCAACGGAAGTCAGGGTGCGCGAAACGACCCACTTTGGCTGACTCCGCCAGGCCACGGCATACTCGCGTTCTTCGGGCCCCCAGTCGGAAGACTGGTCGTCCCAGTAGCGCATGACCTCATACATGCGCCGGCCGTACACACTGCCCGTCAGGTGACGTAACTCTTCGATGAAATGTCGAAAGAGCTCTGGAGGAGGCACGAATGCCTCATGGTCGATGTAACCATCCAGGGACTGATTCAACCCAAAGACGAGTTTTGCCATGGCGCCGCACTCCAGTGCCGGATCAGTCGGGAGACGGGCTGAAGTCGTCGGGAAGGTAACCAGCTACCAGATACTGCGGCATTGTCTTCTCCAGGGTCAGTCGTGAGGCGGCCCGATGCCTGCCTTCATGAGTACGACGAACGGCGTGAAGGGAATTCGACAGGCCGGCTGAAGAATGTCCGATGCCGAGGGTCACCGGCGACACGCTTCGAGCGCGTTCTTCGTTTTCAGTGGTGATTGTCGAGAGAGTCCTTGACGACCACGCCGTTCTTCATGATTACGACGAAATTCCGGTCCGGATCGGCTACCAGTTGAATGTTCGCGAGCGGATCACCGTCAACGAGTAGAAGGTCTGCCAGCGCTCCGGGCTCCACGACGCCGAGTCGCCCCGGATAAGGGTTTCTTGGCCCGGACATGGCGAGCAGATCGGCGTTGGTACTCGTAGCCATGCGCAAGACTTCCGCGGGCGTGTACCAGCGCACCATCTTTGCCAATTGAGCGCCTTGGCGGCCCACAAGCTTGGGCTCGAACAAGGTGTCCGTGCCCCATGCTGTCTTCAGGTGGTACTTTTTGGCCAGCCGATACGCATTGTCCGTTCCCTGGGTCATCTGCAGCTGCTTGGCACGGTTCGGCGATCCGTCCGGGTAAGGATTGGCGTCAGCGTCGTCAAGGAAGGGCTGCGTACTCAGCCAGGTGCCGGTTTTCGCCATGAGCTTGGCTGTGTCCTCATCCATGAGCTGGCCGTGCTCGATACAACGCACGCCGGCATGGATAGCGGTCTGAATCGCCTTGGGGGTGTACGCATGAACGGTCACGTATGTCCCCCAGTTATCGGCGGCCTCCACGGCAGCGTGGAATTCGGCTTCAGTGTATTGACTGACGTCCAGGGGATCGTAGTTCGAGGCAATACCCCCTCCTGCCGCGAGCTTTATCTGCGACGCGCCAAGCATCAACTGCTCGCGCGTGCGCTGAAGGACCTGAGCGGGACCATCGGCAATGATTCCCGCACCGAAGAGCTCGCCCCGTGTAAGAGGCGCACCTTCGGGCCGAGGCACCTCAAAGGGAAAACGGAAATCGCCATGTCCACCGGACTGGGAAATCATTGCGCCCGACGGCCAGATTCGCGGACCTGGAACCACACCGGAATCGATGGCCCGCTTTAATCCGAACGACGGGCCAGCCATGTCGCGGACGCTGGTGAACCCACGCATCAGCGTGGCGGTCGCCTGATTCCCGGCCAGAATGAAGATATAGCCGTAGTCCGCGGTCATCAGCGCGTCCATCGGGATGGCGGCCATCGTGGCGTGCCAGTGTGCGTCGATCAGCCCAGGCATCAGCGTCCGGCCTGCACCATCAATTACTTTTACGCTCGCATCTTCGGTGACCGTCGCGGTGTGCCCGGAAATGCTCTCGATAAGGTTCCCTCGGACCAGTACGTCGCTGGGTCCGGAAAGTGCGGTCGCCTTGCCGTCGAAGACGCGCACATTCTTAAACATCACTTGAGGCTTCGGCGTAACCGACGATTGAGTGGATGGCGGCTCCGAGGGTGCCGCCTGCCCGCTCGCCTCCACCGTCCAGGCGGCAAGGAGAAGCAACGATCCGAGGATGACATCAGCTTTGTATCGCATGGTTCTACTCCGCAGGCGGAACGTTGAACGAACGACGACTGATCAGAACATCATGGAGACGCCGATGACCGGCCCTTTTTGGACAATGTCGTAGACGAACCGATGGTTCGTAAAATCCCTGGTGTGGACGCGGAGAGACGGGTCCACCGCAGGCCGGCGGCAGGTTCGATCGCGAACGATCGGGTCTCGCCAAATGCGTTTAGCCCGTCCAGCGGTCGAGAATAGGCGCGAAAGAAGGCACCCAATGCGCCTGTGGTGGACGTGACGGACACTTTTGCGCGCAGGCCTAGGAGCTGCTCAGTGGCACTGGCGTCGATGTGGACGCCATCAACGAAGAATCCGCCTAGTTGACGGTTTTTCAGCTCGATATTGCCCATGAAAACACCGTCAAGGTTCTTCACGGCGTCTCGAAAAGGCGCATGGACCGGGGTGGATATCCCGGCGACCGAAGCATGTCCTCCAAGCGAGCTTGCCCATACAAAAGGGCTGACGACGGCACCCCATCCGCTGCTGTCGTCTCCATGTGCACTTTGTCCCCACGCCATACCGCAAACCAAGAGGAGCACTCCGGGCGCCGCGAGCCGAATGACACGCAGGGTCGCCATATGTTCCTCTACTGTTTGGCGTTCGATTGCATAACAGCGCGCTTCGCGAAGTAATCCTGAATCTGCTTCTCCGACACCTTCCCCGTGCGCTCAGTGTCGATATCGGCAAAGTGTTTGGTGGTCGAACGCAGGTTGCCGGCCCTGGCTTCATCGAGGGTCAGGAACCCGTCTTTGTCCGTATCCGCTTTAAGGAACTTCTGGTGGAGCTGCTGGGACGCTTGCTTCACCGTTCTCCCAAGGCCTGTCTGCGCCAATCCAATGGACGGTACCGTGCACACGATGGCGACGGATATGACGATCACCTTAAAGATCGCATGCCTCATTCGGTTCCCCTTGATCAATCGTCTCCACGGCGTGCTACCCAGCCACGGGCAATCGCTTGGCAGACACGGTCATGACCGTTCCCTCGGCCACGAGTGAACCTTCCTTCTACCCCTCGACCATCGTCGGCGCAATAGCAGGGATTCTCCCGGCCAGCGATTTCCCGCATCAGAAAAGCAGGCCTTCCCGATTCCACGGGAAGGCCTGGTCATTTCACGGCTGCTACCGGGCGCCGTTGCACCCTTGGGTGGAAACGCCCAGCACCGCAGGCAGCACACGCGGCGTCACCACGATGCGATCAAGGTCTGGCGCGTTGCCGGCGGGATTGCCGAGCTGGATCGTGTTCTGCCCCGCATGGAGCGGCACCTCCAGCACCTTCGCCACCGGATCGTCGAAGCTGCTTCCGTCCAGGCTCAGCTCACGCGCCGTCGCTCCGTTAACGGAAAGAAAGAGCGAACGCGGCCCTTGCGTGGCGTAGTCGATTTCGAGCTGGTACACGCCAGCAATGGGAACCGTGACGTTATTGAACGTCACGTTGTTCGCACTGCCGCCGCCAATGTTCCCCGCCTTGGCCAGGCCCGAGAAGTAATTGCTGAAACCCGCAGTGACGCCGCCGCCAAGCACGGCAGCTTCCGCCTCGTATGTCGTACTGGTCGGCAAAGGCGCGTCGCCGCGACCGCTGATGACGATACGATCGAGATCCGGCGGATAGCTGACGGTGTTACCGAAGCGGATATGGTTCAGACCCTTTAGAAGGCACACGGGAACCGTGGTGCTCGAGGGCAACTGGAAGCTGCTACCGCCGGAATTGAACGTGCGGAACGGACCGTCGTTCACCTGGTACAGATACGAACGCAGGCCCAGCGTGAGCGAGTCGATCTGCATGAGGTACATGCCGTTCTGCGGCGCGTAAACCCCGTCGATGCTCACGGTGTTGTTGGCACCGAGCCCCAAGCCGCCGACCTTCGTCCCATTCGAGCAACCCGGGCACGCGTAGGGTGCGGCGTTGCCGCTCAGCGTGCCCTGCTCCGCTTCGTAGCTCGCCGTTGGCACCACGGGCACGTGCCCCGGTAACGCTTCGACCAACAGCAACTGCGTTCCGTGCGCCGGCAGGACGACCTCATGATCGCCAAGCGAAGGACCCATTTCCTGGTGCTTCCAGAGATCGCGTACGCGCCGCGCTCCGGTCAGGCCGACCAGATGCCATGGCACGGTGGCCACCGTCGTCGTGGCATTCATGTTGAACAGCGCCACGTAGTAGCGACCATTCCCGAGATCGCTCACCCATACATTGAGGTCACCACCGAGGACCTGCTTCGCAGGCTTGCCCGACTGGTCCACCGCGATGACTTCGTCATTGCCAGCGAGGCTCTTGCCGTCGGCATCAATACGAGTGAGGTCGCCGCCAAGGTAGAGCGGTGCGTTCGCCATCGCCCAGATCGTCATGGCCGAACGCTTCTCGTCGATGCTCAGGCCGTCCAGTGCGCCATCGCCAATGTCCAGCGAGTCGAGGTCATTCCAGCCTGTCGCCGGACCCGCGGTCTCTTGCCACGACGGAAGGTCACGAAGGCGCTTCTCGATGCGCGGCCAGTTGGTCAGCGTGGCGCAGCGGCTCTCGCATTCCACGTCGTCGTCGATGCGACGGCCGTTGGCATACGTGGTCCAGACGTCCTTGTAATCCTTGTCGACGGCCCATGACACCGTGAGCCAGATGGGGCGTCCGCTCTTTGCGATCGCCGTGGACCAGGCTTTCACGTCATCGCGGTTGTCGATGCTGAGGTCGTCGCTGTACGAGCCGGGCGTCACGCCGTCGAGCTTGATGAAATCCACACCCCAGGACGCAAACAAGGCCACGACGGAGTCCATGTACTCCTGCGCACCCGGTTTCGAGAAGTCGATCTTGTAGTGGTACGGCGATGTACCCGGCGCACCGAAGGCGTTACCCGCGCGGTACGGCACCGCGAGGATATCGGTGATGTGATACGGCGTGCCGAGGATGGGAGCATTCGCCTGTACCGCCGGCTGCTCGACGCCGGGAATCCAGTAGATGCCGGCTTTCTGCCCGTTGGCGTGGATGTGGTCGATCATCGCCTTGATGTCGGGGAATGTCTTCGGATCCGGCGTGGGGCGACCATTGACGTCGAATCCGCCCTGCCAGCCGGAGTCGAGATTGATATAGGTGTACCCATGCGCTTGCAGTCCGGATGCCTTGAGGGCGTCCGACTGCGTGATCATGTTGGCCTGGGTCAGGAACGAAGAATCGAGTGTCTGCTGGCTGAAACTGCTCCAGCCCAGATAGGGCTTCTGGCCAACACCGTTGACCTGTGCCGCCGCGCCCGCCGATAAGGACAGAAGCCCGCAAGCCACGGCCAGGCGAGTCAGGGAAGGAACGGATCGGCGAAGGTGCGCCCACGATTGCGTGACAAGCTGCTGCATTCCTTACTCCTGTAATTGGATGGATGCACGGCGCACGAATCCCCGGGAAGCAAGTCGCCTTGCTCCCTACTTTGGCTTCGTTCGCCGATCGAATTCCCCTGTGATTCAATTGTAGTATTTATTCATTACCTGTCCGCAAGCTGCGGCGCAGCATTCGCAAAGACTCAAAGTGAGCGCCCGTGTCATGACACGGTTCTCACTATCGACGAACGCGCTCTGCAACACTCGCCCGAATCCCACGAGCCATTGCACGAATTTAGACGTCTAAATTTTCGTGGGTAACTCAAGAGGAGCGCTTCCGATATGAAGCTTGGCGCACGGCGTTTACGCATTCAGATCGTGCTGGCCGTCGCCAGCCTCGCGGCCACGACCATGGCCGCCGCATCATCCGCCGTAACGGCCGGACAGGCCGCCGCGGCGTCGCGGCAGACCGATGGCCCGACGGCCATGGCCCGCGCGCGGGTCGCGGCGGACGTACTGATGAGTTCCTATGAGCCCGACAAGGCCTGGTTCCCCTCGAGCTGGTGGAATTCCGCCGTGGCCCTGCAGACCATCGGCGATTACATGCAACGTACGGGCGACCGGCGCTATCTCGGCCAGCTGAACAACACCTTCGAGAAGGACAAGGGTGTCTTCCCCGCGGGTGTGTTGTCGGGTGACCCCTTGCTGGGCAACTTCACCAGCCGGGCCATCGACGACTCCGAGTGGTGGGGCCTCACCTGGCTGCAGGCCTACGACCTCACCCACGATCCCAAGTACCTCAACATGGCCGTGACCATCGCCGAGTACGTGAATGGCTACTGGGACACCAGCACCTGCGGTGGCGGCGTGTGGTGGGACGGCGAGCGCACCTATAAGAACGCCATCGTCAATGGCTTGTGGATCCGCCTCACCGCCGAACTGCACAATCGGATTCCTGGCGACAGCCTGTGGCTCGGTCGATCGAAAACAGCCTGGTCGTGGTTCCAGGGCAGCGGGATGATCAACGCGAAGGGGCTCGTCAACGACGGCCTCACCGACGCGTGCACGAACAACGGCCAGAACGTGTGGAGCTACAACCAGGGCCTGGCGATCGGCGCGGGCCTCGAACTCTGGCGCGCCACGCGTGATCCGCAGATTCTCACCTCGGTAAGGCGCCTTGCCGACGCGGCGATCGGTCCGGAGGCGCTCGTTACCAACAGCGTGCTCACCGAAACCTGTGACGCCAGCGACCAGACCTGCGACGACAATGCCAAGCAGTTCAAGGGCATCTTCACGCGCTATTGGACCGACCTTGTCGACACCACCCGTGATCGCCGCTACGCAGACTTCCTCGATCAGCAGGCGGACACCATCTGGGACAACGATCGCGACGCCGCCGGTCGCCTCGGCACGCGTTGGTCTGGACTGACCAGCGACGACCATCCCAATGTGTTCGACTGGCGCACGCAGGCCAGTGCATTGAGTGCACTGGTTGGCGATGTGCCGACGTTCACGCCGCTGGCGTCGTTGGCTGCGACCATGTCGCCAGCCCAGCCCGTGATCATGCCGGCGGCATCGGGTGTAACGACCCTTCCCATCGCGCTTACCAGCTCAGCAACCGGCTTCTTCCCCCTGCTCGCACTGGCCTCGGTCGACGTTCCCTCGGGATGGACCGCATCGCCCCGCGGCTCTCTCGTGCGCCTGCAACCGCATGGCAACGCGATCCCTGCCAACAGCGTCACCGCACTGAAAGTCAGCGTGCCTGGTTCGGCGGCCGACGGTCACCACGTGATCACCACTAACCTGGTCGCCGCGGGACTACGCTTCACGACGCAAGCCGACGTGCTGATCGCGCATACCATCAACTTCGACACGGGCACTGTCGACGAGAATCCGTGGCTGTTCGACGCAGGCGGCTCGCAGAGCAATGGCGTGCAGAATCGCTTCGCGGACGGCAACGCCCACTTCACCTATCGATTCCCCTTGCCCGCCGACACCACAAGCGCACACGTCACCCTGACGATCGATGCCGAGTTCCTGGTACAGGCCAGCACCGACAACGAGCATTGGACGACCGTACTGCAGGAAACCCAAGCGGTGACCGACGGATCGAACAAGGGTGACCGCACGATTGACCTGACGCCGTACCTGGGTGCAGCCGTCGACGGATCGAAGCCGGTTTACCTGAAGGTTTCGGATGCGTTCCCCAACGACGGTTGGGGTGGGCGGGTTTATCATGTGACGGCGAATATCGTGGAGTAGTTAAAACGCGGCCGGCGTCCTCACCAAAATGGGCAAGCCGGCCCGCTTCTACATGCCGAAGCCTACCGGTAGCCGAACAGCCGCACGGTAGCGTCCCACGCCGGAAAATCCGTAAATCCTTTCTCCCCATCACGAGTGTAGAAGTCCGCCTGCGCAGCCACGGCCAGCGGCCAGCCATGCCGAAGGCGATCGACCAGGTCGGGGTTGGCGATGTAGGGACGACCGAAGGCGATCAGGTCGACCAGACCGCTGTCGAGCGCCGCCTGCGCGGTCACGCCGTCGAAACCACCGCACCAGATCAGAGTGCCCGGGAAGCGCTCGCGTACGGTGCGCATTAGCTCATCGCTGAGGTTTGGCTGATCGAAGCGGCTGTTCTCGACGTTTCCCGATGGCATCAGCTGGTAGACCAGATGCAGATAGGCGATACCACGACGCCCTAGTTCGTCACTCAGGTACTCCAGCGTTTCTTCCACGCGCGGATCGAACGGCATGCTGCCGTACCGTCCAAAGGGCGAGAGACGCACACCTACCCTGCCCGCCCCCAGGACACGTATCGCCGCATCCACGACCTCAAGCAATAGCCGGGTGCGATTCTGCGGTGACTGGCCACCGTACTGATCGCTACGCGTGTTCAACACTGCATTCATGAACTGGTCGAAGAGGTAACCGTTTGCTGCATGGAGCTCTACGCCGTCAAAGCCGGCGCGCCTGGCATGCTCGAACGCGGCGGTAAACTCGTCTACCACGACAGCCACCTCCGCGGTCTCGATCTGGCGTGGAGTACTTGCGCGGACGAAGGTCAGCTTGCCGCTGGCATCGTGGGCGAAGACATCCGAATCGCTTGCGCGCTCGCCCGTTGCGCCCCACGGCGCTTCACCCTCGGGCAACATGGACGTATGCGCCAGTCGGCCCACGTGCCACGCCTGAAGAAAGATCGTCCCACCACGGCGATGCACTTCGTCCGTCACCAGCTGCCATCCGCGTATCTGGTCCCCCGAGTAGATACCCGGCGTCCACGCGTAGCCCTTCGAGCGAGGGGAAACGTCGGTCGCTTCCGTCACGATCAATCCGGCACCGGCGCGCTGCCCGTAGTAGGTCGCCATCATCGCGTTGGGTACATCACCAGGTGACGTGCGCGTCCGTGTCATGGGCGCCATCACGGCGCGATTCTTCAGCAATAATCCCGCACCCAACATGTGCGTTTCGAACAAGGTCGTCATCGATAGTTCCTCAAGAGAAGATGGGATCGACGTACGCTAGTCCGCTTGTATTCCGCCATCCACACACCATTTGGTGAGCATCATGACCATCACCAAATACCTCCCGGGCCTTCCCATCGAGCGAGCGCTCGGCGTCATCTCGGGCCGTTGGAAGGCCGTCATCATCTTTGTTCTTCTGACCGGTCCGAAACGCATCAGTGAACTGGAACGACACATCCCGTCGCTTAGCCAGAAGGTGCTGATCCAGCAGTTACGCGCCATGGAGGAGCACGGTCTGGTGTATCGCAAGGCAAGCGCTGACGACGCGCACCGCGTCGACTACGCCCTGACCCCGCTGGGCATGAGCCTGGAGCCTTTGATTGCCCAGCTCCGGCAATGGGGTGAACGTCACGCCGAGGAACTGGACGACACCGACCGGTTATTGCCGTGTGACGCCGTCGTACGGCCTGGCATTCTTCCTCGTAGGTGACGCCGCGCCAGGCACACCGGTAGTAGTACTTAGGTAGCGCTCCGCAAGAATCCCGATGCCACGCGGTCGCCTTTCGCGAAACATGCAAGCCGGACTTTCGCTATCCATCCGGAGCAAGCATATGAACTTCACCTCGAAAGCGGCGTTTGCCTTGCTCATGGTCTCGGTCGTCGTGCCGGCCCCGGTAGCCTTCGCGCAGCAGTTCCCTGCTGCCTATCCTGCCAAGGGGCAAAGTCAGGATAAGCAGGCGAGCGACAGGAGCGCCTGCGATTCGTGGGCGCGGTCGAACGCACAGACGCAAGCCGTGCCCGCACAGCAGACCGGGGCCGCCGTTGGCGGCGGGCAGCGTGTCGGGGGTGCCATGCGCGGCGCAGCGGCCGGTGCGGTGATCGGTGGCGTCGGGCACGGCGATGCCGGACATGGTGCCGCCGTCGGCGCCACGGCGGGTGTGGTCGCTGGCGGTGTTCGCGCCCGCCGTGCAAAGCGGGAGCAGAACCAGGCCTCCTCCAACGTGCAGTCGCAGAACGATGCGTCGCTGGCTCAGGCGTACGGTTCATGTATGAGGGGGCGGGGATATACCGTCAACTAAAGCGTCCCCTGCCTCCATTGCTGTACGATAACGATTCTCAATAGCAATGGCGCCGCAACATGCTCCCCCGCGCAACCCGGTGGCTCGCTGGCCTGACACTCTTTCTCCTGGTCGCCACTGCCAGCCTCGCCGCCGAACCGTATGCGAAAGACGCGCAGACGGCCTGGCGATTACTCGATTACATCGCTGTGGACTATGCCGGTGCGGTGAACCATGGCGTAGTCTCCAGCCCCGCCGAGTTCGCCGAACAGCAAGAATTTGCGAGCACTGTTGCCGCGAGGATCGCCGCGCTCCCGGACAAGCCCGCAAAAGCCGACCTCGTGGCCAAGGCGAGCGCGCTGCAGAAGGCGATCGCTGGCAAGGCCGAGACCAAGGACGTCGCGGACGCGTCGCACAAGCTGGCGTCTTCGCTGCTTGCCGCTTATCCCGTACCCCTCGCACCGGCGCGCACGCCCGACTTCGCGCGCGGCGCCCAGCTCTTTCAACAGAACTGCATGGCGTGCCATGGCGCCACCGGCAACGGCGACGGTCCAGCCGCCAAAGCACTGGCCACACCGCCGATCGCCTTCACCGACCAGGATCGCGCCCGTGAGCGCAGCCTGTTCTCGCTGTATCAGATCGTGACGCAGGGCGTCGACGGCACGCCCATGCCGAGCTTTGCCAGCCTCCCCGACGACGATCGCTGGGCGTTGGCGCTTTATGTCGGCCACTTTGCCGCGCCTGATGCGGTCGCCACCAAGGGCGAAGGCCTGTGGCAGCGCGATGCGAACATGCACAAGGAGGTCCCTGACCTCACCGCACTGGTCACCACGACCCCCGCAGCGCTCGGCAAGCACATCGGTCAGGAGCAGGCCGACGAGATCATGGGCTACCTGCGTCGCCATCCGGAGGTGCTGGCACCGAAGGTCTCGGCCTCGTCGTTGTCCGTCGTCCGCGAGAAGCTCAAGGCGAGTCTCGTCGCTTACCAGGCCGGTGACCGCCCGGGCGCGAGCACGCTGGCGCTCTCCGCCTACCTGGATGGCTTCGAGCCGATCGAGCCCCTGCTCGGCACGCGCGACAGCACCCTGCTCGAGCACATCGAAGGTTCGATGGGCGAGTACCGCGCGGCCATCGAACACGGTGCGCCTGCGGACGATGTCGCGATGCGCGAACAGGTCCTCGGCACCTTGCTCGACGACGCGGAGGCGGCGCTCTCGCCGCATGCCAGCAGCACGCTTTCCACCTTCATCGGCGCGGCGACCATTCTTCTGCGAGAGGGACTCGAGGCGTTGCTGATCGTCGTCGCCATGATCGCGTTCCTGCGCAAGGCCGAACGGATGGAGGTCATGCCCTATGTCCACGCCGGGTGGACAGGCGCGTTGGGCGCCGGCTTCCTCACTTGGGTGGTGGCGACGTGGCTTATCGGCATCAGCGGTGCGAGTCGCGAGCTGACCGAAGGTTTCGGCTCGGTGTTCGCTGCCGTGGTGCTGTTGTCCATCGGCATCTGGATGCACGGAAAGTCGCAGGCCGGACAGTGGCAACGCTACATCAAGGAACGCATGGCCACGGCACTCTCGGGCCGCTCGGCATGGTTCCTGTTCGGGCTGGCCTTCATCGTGGTGTATCGCGAGGTGTTCGAGACGATCCTGTTCTACGCCGCGCTGTGGACACCTGGCAGCGGCGCAGCCCTGCTCGGCGGTGCCGCAACCGCGTGCGTCGCCCTGGCGATCATCGCCTGGGCCCTGCTTCGCTACAGCCGCATTCTTCCTATCGCCAAGTTCTTCAACTACAGCTCGTGGCTGATGGCGATACTCACCGTCGTGCTCGCTGGCAAGGGCATCGCTGCGCTTCAGGAAGCCGGTATTGTCGGCATCCGACCGCTTGCGGGTGTGCCACGCCTTGAACTGATTGGGTTATTTCCGACGGTTCAAAGCGTCGCGGCGCAAGTCCTCATGATCCTGGCGGTGATCGCCGGTTTCTGGGCGAATCACCGCAAGGCATTGAGGGACGCTCCGCCGAAGCGCCCTTAAGCGCTGGCGTACTGGTCGATCAGCTGCTGCCGTGAGATATCCATGGCGATGAAATCGGCATCCTCCCGCGCGGCCGGCGGGAGGAAGAGAAGCATGGCGGCGCCGCCTTGCGTCTCGAACTGCCCGAGCATCCCGATGAAGGCGTGCAGGGAGGGCCGGGAAAGCCCTCTCACGCCCCACTTGCGCGGGTCCAGCTTACCTTCGCGCATGATGCGTTCCGCGTGCTTGCGGGCGTACAGCAACGGGATACGGCCTCGTTTGGTCCCGGGCTGTTCGGTGGCGTAATAGCCCACCGCCCTCCCTTCGTTGAGCTCCATGATGGTCCAGAAGGGCTCAGCTCGCGAAGCTTCATCCGGCGCAATCGGTGCTGCCGGCTCGGCGATGGTTACGGCTCGCTTTGCCAGGAGCGCGCCTAGCGATGGCAGGTCTTCTGGCCGCAGCAGGTCGATACCGGACTGCCGGGCGAACGCGTCCACGCCTGGGAGGTATCCGGCGCGGGAAATCACGACGCCCACGGTGTTACCGATGTCGCCAAGCTTGTTGGCGAACTCACCAATCGTGCCCTTGTCGACCGGCTGCTTCGGATCGTTGCACTCGATGGCAACCCTGCGGCGGACGCCATCGCGTTCGAATTCGTAATAAACATCGAAGTGATGGAACGCCCGGGACTTGCCCCTGATCCGTGCGTTCTGCGTTACCAGGAGGCCTTCTTGCTTCGGATCGAGCAGCACCCCGTAAACGTACCGAACCTCTTCTTCGAACGCGCGCTTGTCTTCCACGACTTCCCCTGAGTGAGCTTGATGGATCACCGGACCCCTTGAGGCTTATACGTCGATCAATGCGGCTCGGCAATGCCTGAGTCGTTCGAATGCCTGAGTTGCATCGAGATACAACCTATCGGGCTTGTCCCCGTATCCCAGCTCTCCGGTGTAGAACCCGAAGCCACGTCCGAATTGCCACGACAACGACTCTCGAAACTCGCCTCGCTGTACGTCGATGAACCATTCCGCCTTCTCGTCTGAGGGCTTGTCCACCTCAATCTGATAGCCAGCTGCTGACGCGAGTTCCTCGAAGGCCGTTATCGATTCTGCGGCGTGTTCAACTTTCATCACGATTTTCCAGCCTTGTCGAGCAGCCATGGTCCTTTACCTTATCGATTCGATTTTTCGCAGTGGCCTTTCGAACGAATGCGCACACCTATCTCCAAAGCGGATGCTGCTCCCAATTGTCAGGAGCGCCCATGCTTTGTCTGTGATCGTAGCTAGCAAGGAGTGGACGTAGATGATTGCTTACGCGTTCTCGCCAATCATTTACGTCTCCAGCACATGAGCCAAGTAACGCCTTGATGGCAAGCAGTGCGAAATACATCCTATCTGCGGGATAGGTGTCCGCCATGTTGTGCCAAGGCCCGCGATTCGGCCTCACAGGAATAATGCCTAAGACCCGATTCCACATACGGCCGTGATGAGCGGCGATATTTCGAATTGCACTGATGGCGTGTAGCCAGTTCGCCAGCACTGGCGCAGCGACGCCGAAAGTACCTGCTATGGCTTTCTTGTCGGCGGGATGCATTGCTTGGACGAGTCGCGATAAGGAACCGAACGACATCACCTCGCTCGCCATCCAGATGGGCACGCATGGATGGGGTGGCAGCGTATACCTCGATTTATAGTGATGTACGAACGTTTCTCGCGAACGCCGCACCTCGTCTTCGACAGCAGCAATCCATGTGGCGTGCCAATGGCTATTGTAGGCCACGCTGGCAGGGTCGCTGTAGCCGAAAGCGCCGTAGGTATGAGCCATTCGATACGTGGCCGCCGTTCTTGCTGCCACCTCAATGTTGCAGATCGCTTCCATGACCAAGGAACGAAACACCTGATCGAACTCATAGCGCGCTACGGCATCCTCGAAAGTAGCCCCTGCACCGTAGTCATCGCTTCCGAGCCTTCGAGACGGGAACAGATAGCCCATGAGGCGGTAGTAGCCGACACGCTCCAGATAGTGGAGTGCGCGCCCAGGGTCTGCAACGTGCAGGCCCCTCTGCTGGAGCTGTTGCAGCTGCTCCGCGTACGAGAGAGGTCCTTTCGAGTACTGCACCGCCGCCCTGCTCCTTGCAAGCGCAAAAAAAACCCGCCTATTTGCGCGTGCAGCGGTGAACAGCTGCAGAGGCGTGGCGGGTGTGTTGAGCGGAGTATCTCGAAAAACGGTCGTGAATTCAACCATCACGGACGCCCACCATATACCGTGCCGCTAGGCACTGCTCTTCTCCCAACACATCCGCGCGTGCGCCTGCGCCGTGCATTGCACACCCATGTGGGTGAGCGCACAGATGGCCTCCAGTCCGTGCGATACACGCTGGCAGTCCACCGTCTCGGACTCGTGGATGAAGTCGGCCAGTAGCCTCGTGAGACTACGTGCGTACTGAAGCCATTCGGTGGCCTCATTCATCAGATCGTGCGACGTGGCTTCGGGATCAATGTGGTAATGGAAGCCGGGATGGGTGTGGTGGCCTTTCGCTTTGCTCATGACGCTCTCCTTGAATATCGCCCTGCCCGCCGTCCAGGTGCGGCACGCCACGCGAACGCAGCGTGCCGCGGATCTAACGGATTCGCGGGTTCATCGGCTGTCCGTGTCCGGACGCCGTGCGGCTTGATTGACGAAGTGTGTGGCGGCGGCAGCCCCCGATCTCGGGTCGCACGGCGACGTGCCGTGTGGCACGGCCGAGAAAATACTCAGGGAAACGGCTGGCGCCGCCGTTCTTCAACCGTATCTGCAGGGACTGCAGAGCGTCCGGTGACCGATGGGGGTGTCGCTGGGGGGAGCCAGCGGGCGAGCGGTTACCGTATGATCGGTGGTAGCCATATCAACTGTTCTCTAGTTGGTTTCGGTTAGCGGGTCAGGGGTGTCTCACCACCTCTGGCCCGCGCTTCTCACCGCATTGAGCGATGGTTGGCTGCGCAGCATTTGCACGCGACGACGCAGACAACGTGGACGACCGTATCAAAACAACTTCTTGTTGTCTGTAGGTGCAATCGGAAATTTGCCGCGTGTTCGCCTTTGTGGGAGCCGATTTATCGGCGAACGGGTCTGGCTACATGGCGAAGAGCTTCGCCGATGAATCGGCTCCCACAGGGGGCGCGACCACCGTGGAGCGACGACTGCTTATGCGTCTTTCGGCGGCTCCCAGAGCTCTACCTTGTTGCCTTCCGGGTCCATGACCCAGCCGAACTTTCCGTACTCGGAGTCATCCGCTTTCTCGAGCACGTTGCAGCCTTCCTTGCGTAGCGCCTGAAGCAGCGCATCCAGGTCGTCGACGCGGTAATTGACCATGAAGGTGGACGTGCTCGGCGCGAACTGGTCGCTGCCCGCGGCACTGATCGACCAGGCGGTCGTGCCTCCCGTGGGCTTGCCTGCTTCGTCCGTCCAGTCGAATGCCGCGCCACCCCATGGCTGCACGTCGATGCCGAGGCGGTCCTTGTACCAGGCGATCAATGCAACGGGGTCTTTCGCATGGAAGAAGATGCCGCCGATACCTGTGACTCGCTTCATGGGATTCTCCGGGGATGGGTCACAAAAGTTTCTTGTAAACGATGAAGCCCGACTTTTCCGCGATCTTGTCGTAAAGGAACATCGCCGTCGTATTCGTTTCGTGGGTCTGCCAATAAACGCGCGCTGCCCCCAACGCGGCTGCGCGCTGGTAGACCTCTTCGATGAGCCTGCGGGCGACGCCCTTGCCTCTCGCATTCTCCGCGGTAAACACGTCCTGCAGGTAGCAGTTCGGCAGGATCTGCGTGGTGCTGCGATGCAGGAGGAAGTGAGCCAGGCCGACCAGCTCGCCCCCTTTCTCGGCGACCACGGCATACATCGGCTCGTAGCCATCGAAGAACCGCAACCAGGTCATGTCCGTGATGTCCTGCGGCAAGGCGGTGTCGCCATGGCGACCGTAGAACGTGTTGTAGCCGTCCCACAGAACATTCCACGCCTCGCGGTCACCAGGCACGAGGGCGCGGATCGTCACATCGTGATGCGCTGCAGCGGATGTTTCCATGAGGCCCGTCCGGTTGAAATCGCGAGCAGTTATCGTATGCCTGCACCTATCCCGTTTACCATGCTTCGTTTCGCGCCATGAGATGCCGCCGTGCCCCTTCCCCTTGCTCGTCGTGTCGTCACCACGTTCCTTGCTGCCATCGCCGCCTCCGCCACCGGGTTGGTCGGAGCCAGCGAGGCCGCCGCGCCCGCCGCCGTTGCCCCGGTTCCCGCCAACGGCCTGGCCATGACGCCGCCGATGGGCTGGAACAGCTGGAACCACTTCGCCGGCAGGATCACCGCCGCGGATGTCCGTGCGATGGCCGATGCCATGGCCACGAACGGCATGCGGGACGCCGGCTACGTGTTCGTCAATATCGACGACACCTGGGAAGGCGAACGCGATGCGGCTGGCGATATCCAGACCAACGACAAATTCGGCGACATGAAGACCCTGGGCGACTACGTCCACGCACGCGGGCTCAAACTCGGCATCTATTCGTCGCCAGGGGCAAAGACCTGCGCCGGCTTCGCAGGCAGCCACGACCACGAGGACCAGGATGCGCGCCGCTTTGCGGCCTGGGGCGTGGATTTCCTGAAGTACGACTATTGCGGCGCCCGTGACATCTACCCGGTCACCCAGCGGAACCAGGAAATGCTGTTCCGGAAGATGGGCGACGCCCTGCGCAAGGCGGGCCGGCCTGTCGTGTACAGCCTCTCGCAGTCAGGTGACTTCGACATCTGGAAGTGGGGCCCGCAGACCGGTGCCAACCTGTGGCGCACGACGCCGGATATCAGCGACACCTGGGACTCCATGCCGCAACGTGGCTTTCGTCAGCTCGATCTCAGCGCGTGGTCAGGGCCGGGGCATTGGTCCGATCCCGACATGCTGGAGATAGGTAACGGTGGCATGACGGCTGACGAATACCGCACGCAGATGAGCTTGTGGTCGATGCTGCCGGCGCCGCTACTCGCGGGTAACGACCTGCGCACGATGGATGCCACGACGCGGGAGATCCTGTTGAACCGAGAAGTGATCGCCGTGGATCAGGATCCTGCGGGGCATCCGGCGCGGCGCCTGCAGCGACGAGGTGACGTGGAGGTTCTGGTGCGCGACATGAGTGACGGGTCAGTCGTTGTGGGTTTTTTCAACCGGGGCGAGCGTCAGGCTTCGGTGCAACTGCCGTGGCAGACACTCGGTACCCGGTTCGCCAAGAGCATCCATGCCCGCGATCTGTGGCGACACGCGGCGGTCGACACGCAAAAACCGTTTGAGGGAAACGTCCCGCGCCATGGCGCCCTGCTCATCCGCGTGAGCAGGACCGGCTGACTCAAGCCTCGCTTTCAGCAGCGATCTTACGCAACTGACGCTCGAACTCATCGGGCGGCTGGCCACCAGAGATCAGGTAACGGTCGTTGACGATAACCGCCGGCACACCAGTAATCCCGCGGCTCTGCCAGAGCGCCTCGTCGCGGCGGACCTCTTCGGCGTAGCGATCGGATTCAAGCACGGCACGCGCCTCGGCCGGATCGAGGCCAACCTTCGTGGCCGCGTCGACGAGGACATCGTGATTCCCCGGATCGGTCTGATCGGTGAAGTTCACGACGAACAGCTGACGCTTCAACGCCTGTTGCTTACCTTGCGATGCCGACCACGCCAGCAGGCGGTGCGCATCGAAGGTGTTGTAGATCCGGGTCGCGTCCGAGGTGTTCATGGTGAAGCCCACCTCTGCCGCGCGCGCCTTGATGCGCTCGCGATTGACGCGCGCTTCGTCAGCCGGGATACGGTACTTCGCGACGATGTGCTCAACCGTGTTCTCGCCGCCCGCCGGCATGTTCGGATTGAGCTCGAATGGATGAAAGGTAATCTCCGGTTCGATCTCGTTTTGCAGGCGCTCTAGCGCGATCTCCAGGCCACCAAGGCCGATGACGCACCAGGGGCAGGCGATGTCGGAGACGAAGTCGATCTTCATTTTCTTGGTCATGCGCGTGAACTTTGAGGTTCAAATGCCTGCTTTCAATACCGAGAAGCGTTGACTCGACCTGGCCCCGGCCCGCACCGAGGTGGCTAGCCGATTAGCTGGCCTCCGCTTCCTGCACCCGTGCGCCCGGCGGTAATGCTGCCTCTGCCTCGACCATCGCGTCGCGCAACCTTGACGCATTTGAAAAGCTTCCGAACAAGTAAAGGGTCTCAGACATGGAGTTGTATTCACGTGCGGACATGACAACAACGTCTTCGGATGCGAATCGCTTGATGAGAGTGGGACGACCGGTCTTTGCGACGGTCTCAAGCACTTTGTCGAAGCCGGATCTGATTTGGGCGAAATCGATAGACCTCATGAAATTACTCCGACTGGACGGCCTGGGAAACCCAAGTCTGGCCTATCGCTCCGGCGGCCCGCTACCTTCTGGATGGCGGCGCGGGCAGTGGCACAGAGCCCAAGGACGGGCATTTGCGGGTCAGTCCGGGGCTTTCGCCGGCACAAACGGCGACACCGGGTCGCTGGCCGGGAAGGTCTCTTCGAGGGCCTGGTCCTGGTTGTCGCTTGCCTTGTCCTTACGGGATTTCTTCTCTTCCGGTGTTTCAGCGTGAGTGGGCTGGCCGTGGTTGGGGTGGTTTACGTCCTGTCGGTCGTGGGTCATGGCGGGGCCTCTTGGGTGGGGAGGTTTATCGGGCGCCTGAGAGGGTGAATGTGGGGTGGTCGTTTTGTGGGTAGGTGAGAGCATCGCCGATGAATCGGCTCCCACAAGGGCCGTTGCCGTTAGCGTTGCGTGGTCCGGGCTTGGGTCAGGGCGGTGGCCAGGGCGGTGCGGGAATAGGGTTTGCGGAGGACTTCTACGTCGCTGGGGCTGCCTTTGTCGCCCTGGAGTTGAGCGGTGTAGCCGGAAGCGAGGACGACGGCCACCGTGGGGTACCTGGCACGCACCTCTCGCGCGAGGTCGAGGCCGTTGAGTTCGCCGGGCATGATGACGTCGCTGAATACAAGGTCGATATCGCTGCGTTGCGCGAGGATGGCGAGCGCCTGTTCCGCGTCGCCGGCCTCCACCGTGGCGTATCCCAGCGCACCCAGCATGGCGACTGACACGTCGCGGACGTTGATGTCATCGTCGACGACGAGAATACGTCCGTCGGCCTGCGCCGGCGCGGCGGTTGCGCTGGGCGCTGCCGTCGTTTCGTCCTCGGTGTGCGGCAGGCACAGGTCGATGGTCGTGCCCTGCCCCAGCTCGCTCGTGACGCTGACGAAGCCACCCGACTGCCGTACGAAACCGTAGACCTGGCTGAGACCGAGCCCGGTGCCCTTGCCCATCGCCTTGGTGGTGAAGAAGGGATCGAAGATGCGTGCGGCGGTTTCCGGGGTCATGCCGGTGCCGCTGTCGCGCACGCGCAACACGACATAGCTTCCCGGTTCAGCCGACATCGCCAGCGCTTCGCGCGGCGTGAGTGTGGTGAGCGCCGTCATGATCGTGAGGCGACCGCCGTGGGGCATAGCGTCGCGCGCATTGATCGCCAGATTGAGGATCGCGGTTTCCAGCTGGTGCGGATCGCTTCGGCAGTACCAGCGCTGGGCCGGTTGCGGAAGCTCAAGCGACACCGTTTCGCCGAGTGCGCGGCTCAACAGCGTGGCGAAGCCGCGCAGGAGGTCGTCGACACAGACCGATTGAGCCTGCAGATCCTGTCGACGGGAGAAAGCGAGGAGTTGCTGGTTCAGGCTGGCACCGCGCTCGACACCCGCTTTGGCAGCCGAGAAGAAACGCTGGGCCTTCGGATTGTCGGTTGGAACCGCGCTTTCCAGCACGTCGAGGCTGCCCCCGATCACCATAAGCAGGTTATTGAAGTCGTGAGCGATACCGCCGGTGAGCTGGCCGACCGCTTCCATCTTCTGCGCCTGACGCAGCTGCAGCTCCATCAGGCGTCGCTCGGTGATATCGCCAACCACGCCGACGAGCCGTGCCGGGACGCCTTCACGGTGATAGGTACGACCTTTGACGTGAACCCAGCGATGCGAGGCGGCGTCCCCCTTGGGGCGCACGCGACGCTCGAACTCGAGGACGCCTGTCGTCATAGCCTGATTGAAATCGGCTCTTACATCTGCCTGCTCATGCACAAGAAAAGGCAGCGAGAGCGACTCCAGAGTGCGCGGCTCGGCGCCAGCTTCCGACAACCCCAGGATCACTTCCGCCTGGCGAGAGATGGTCACCGTGCCGTGTTCCAGGTCGATGTCCCAGCTGCCCATGCCCGCCGCGTCGAGCGCCACGGCGAGGCGATCCTCGACGCTGCGTCGCTCGGCGATCTCCCCCGCCAGCTGTGCATTCGCGGCGGACAGTTCATGACTGCGTTGGCGCGCGTGCGTCAGATCCGTCGCGATCACGCAGACGATGCGCGGCATGCCCGGCTCGAACGGAAGGTCGACCGCAGACAGCGTCACCGGGACGATGCGGCCATCGATCCGCCGGAGGCTCACTTCGGCGGCCCGGCCCGCATCCGCGCCGGGCGCCAGCATCTCGGCCATGACCGCAGCATCCGCGCGCTCAAGATAAGGCACCACTGAGCGCCCGATCATCGCTTCGCGCGTCGAACCCAGCAGTACGGCGAACCGGTGGTTGCAGTACAGGATGACGCCCTCACCCGTGAGGGTGACCGCACCCTCCTGCATGTGTTCCACCAGCACGCGATAGGGCCGATCAGCGCTTTCCAGCGTGTAAACGCGTTCGCCATCGGGATGATGGACGACCACCGCGTCCACTTCGCCGCGGCGGATAGCATCGAGGGTTTCTTCCGCTTCGCGCAGCCGCTCTTCCAGCTCCTCGCGGCTGGGCACATCGTTGTTCGGGTAGTCGTCCACGTGCACGGTCAGCCCTGTTGAGATGGCCGCGGGGCAAGATCGAGCCCCGCCAGGACTTTGAGCTCATCGGAGAGATCCCCGATGATGCGTCGCATCGGCTCGGGCAATATCTTGACCAGGGTCGGCGTGGCGACGATCTGCAGGTCGCGCGTCGTCTCGGGGCGATCGTAGACGTCGATCACCTCGATCTCATACCGGCCGTCGAGGTTTTCCGCGCAGATGCGCCGCAGGTTCTCGATGGCGCGCGTCGACCGCGGCGTCGATCCGGTGATGTACAGACGCAGTTGATAGTGAGGCAGCGATGGCGAAGTCGTCGTGGTGGTCATGGCGTGGACGGCCGGGGAAGCATGTCCAGGCCGACGAGCACGCGCTCGGCGTTGGAGAGATCTCCGATGACCCGTCGAAGCGGAGGCGGCAGCCGTCGTATGAGCGTGGGCACCGCGACGATCTGGTCGCCCGCGGCCAGTTGTGGCGTCACCTGGAGATCGACGACCTCGATGGTGTAGCGCCCCGCAAGATGTTCCTCGCACAGGCGCTTCAGGTTGGCGATGGCGGCCAGCGATTTCGGGGTCTGGCCTGCTACGTACAGGCGCAGGTGGACCTTGCCGTCGTCGGCTGAGGGCATGTCATTGGCGGCGATCACAGGTCACCCCGCAGGGTGGACATCATGGAGCGATCGGCATCGCGGTTGGTTGCATGGGCCTGGTCCTGCTCGGCAATGCGTCCCACCTCGGCCTCCTCGCTTTCCAGTTCGGCCTGCAATTCCGCGATCTGCCGTTCGACCGTGACGCGGCGGCGTTCCAGCACACGGCGACGTGCCGAGATCGCATCCTGCCTGGACTGCTCGGCCTCGCGTTCGCGGGCCTCCTGGGCGACCCGCGCCGTGCCGGTGAGCACGCCGTCCGGTCCCACATAGACCGGAACCATATCGATACCCTGGTCGGTCAGGCGGTACTCCCTCAGTTGCTTGGAGTGATTCATGCCGCGTGCCTTGAGCAAGGACAGCACGCGATTACGCTCGCCATTGGACTCCACATCGTCCAGGGCCACCCAGATATCCATCAGCGACGACACGTTGCGCTCGTTGTCGCTCATCGATGCACCCGACGGCGCCAGCGACGTGAACAGTGCGGTGATGCCACGGCTCTTGCAGATGTCCGCCAGCCGCAACAGGGTGGCATTGACCTCGACCGCCGGACCACGGAAGGCGGATATCGGATCGATCACGATGACGGAGGGCTTGAAGGCGTCGATGTCGCGGTGCATCCGCGCCAGATGCATTTCAAAGCCGTAGAGGCTCGGTCGCGCCGCTTCGAACTTCAGCAGGCCCGCATCGCGATGCCGCTGCAGATGGATGCCGACAGACGCCATATTGCGAATGACCTGTGCCGCGGATTCTTCGAAAGCAAAAAACAGGCTGCGTTCGCCACGCGCGCAGGCCGCGTCGACGAACGAGGCAGCAATGGTCGACTTACCCGTACCTGCGGAACCTGAAATCAACACACTGGAGCCGCGGTAGTAGCCGTGGCGTCCCAGCATGGCGTCGAGCCCGGGAACACCCGAGGAAACGACCTCCGTGGATACTTCGTGCGCCAGGCCTGCCGAGGTGATCGGAAGGACGGTGACACCCTTCTCGTCGATCAGAAACGGGTACTCGTTGGTGCCGTGCGACGAGCCGCGATACTTGATCACGCGCAGGCGCCGCGTCGTCACCTGGTCGATCACACGGTTATCCAGCAGGATCACGCAATCGGACACGTACTCTTCGATGCCGTAACGCGTGAGCTGACCTTCGCCGCGCTCAGCGGTGACGATGGCCGTTACGCCCTTTTGCTTCAGGAAGGCGAACAGGCGGCGAAGCTCCGACCTCAACGTGGCGGAGTCTTCCAGGCCGGCAAACAGGGCTTCCACCGTGTCGAGCACCACGCGCTTGGCGCCGATGGTGTCGATCGCGTGGCCCAGACGCACGAAGAGGCCCTCGAGATCGTAGTCACCCGCCTGCTCGATCTCTGCCCGCTCGATACGGACATGATCAATGACCAGCTGCTTGTCAGCGACCAGCTTATTCAGGTCGAAACCCAGTGACGAGACGTTGGTCGCAAGCTCGCTTTCGCGCTCCTCGAAGCTCATGAAGACGCCGGTCTCACCGCTTTCCTGGACACCCTTGACCAGGAAGGTGATCGCCATCAGCGTCTTGCCGCAACCGGCAGCACCACACAGCAGGGTCGGACGCCCTTCCGGAATGCCTCCGAAGGTCAGTGCATCCAGACCTTCGATGCCGGTCGGCGTCTTTCCAAGGAGCGGTGCGGTCGGTCGTGCCTGGTCCTCGGCGGACACCTGGTCAATCATTCGTGCGGGTTCCTGTTCTCGATCACTTTAGGGACAGCCGGGGCTGCGCCGAATAAGCGTATCGAGCGCGCGTGAAACAGGAGTGAGCGTTTGCTTCAACCGTTAAGCATTGTCCGCGAAGACAAGGCGTCGAGGGCGGTATTACGCAGGCGTATCGGCGTTGGGGCGCTTGCCACCTTCGATATCATCCGGGGCCGTTTCCAGCAACGTGCGATGGATCCAGCCGCCGAAGGCGCCGCCGAGCAACGGAACCACCCAGAACATCCACAGTTGGGCCAGTGCCCAACCGCCCTGGTAAATCGCGACGCCCGTACTACGTGCCGGGTTGACCGAGGTATTGGTAACCGGAATCGAGATCAGGTGGATAAGCGTCAGCGCCAGGCCGATGGCGAGGGGCGCGAAACCGACGGGCGCACGTTTGTGTGTGACGCCCAGGATGACAACCAGGAAAAACGCGCTGAGGATGAACTCCGTCACGACCGCTGCGCCAAGGGAGAATCCGCCGGGGGAATGCTCACCGTAACCGTTGGTCGCGAATCCTGTTGCGATATCGAAGCCCGGCTTGCCGCTGGCGATGATGAGGAGGACGCCACCGGCGACGACGCCGCCGATGACCTGCACCACGATATAGGGCACGACGTCCTTGCCGGCGAAGCGGCCAGCGGCGAAGCACCCCACCGTTACGGCGGGATTGAAGTGAGCACCCGAGGTGTAACCCACCGCGTAAGCCATGGTGACTACGGTGAGCCCGAACGCCAGGGCGACGCCTGCGAAGCCGATACCCAGCTCGGGAAAGGCCGCGGCCAGGACGGCGCTGCCGCAGCCGCCGAAGACCAGCCAGAAGGTGCCGAAGAACTCGGCGAGAAGACGTTTCGACATGGAAAATTCCTGCGTAACGAGTAACGCAAGTCTTGTCCTCCACACCAGGCGTCGCTAGCGCAGTTCTGCTGGGCATCGTTCCGAATAACTACTTAGCGAGTGACGCCGCGGTGGTCGCGTACATCCAGGCACGCCGGAAACGCTATTTTTGCTTTCGCTTCAACGAGTTAAAGCGGAGCAGAAACGTCATCGACCGCGCCCGATCATTCGTGCTACGTTTTTCCCACGTGAATCCGAGCCAAGTCGCCGACCGCCCGCCGGTCGGCATTAACAAGCCAGGTTTCGAGGGAGCTTCAAGTCATGCCTCTCACTCGTCGTGAATTTCTCAAAGTCACCGGCCTCGGCCTGGCAGCCGGAAGCATGGGCATGCTTGGCTTCGGCGCCTCGGGGGTGGCCCAGGCCGCTGCGGTGCGACCTTTCAAGCTGGCCCACGCCACCGAGACACGTAACACGTGTACGTACTGCTCGGTGGCCTGCGGCATCCTCATCTACAGCATGGGCGACCGCGCCAAGAACGCCCTCTCCAACATCATCCATATCGAAGGCGACCCGGATCATCCGGTGAACCGCGGCACGCTGTGTCCGAAGGGTTCGGCCCTGTTGGACATCGTGCATGCGCCAACCCGCCTGAAAGTGCCGCGATACCGAAAACCGGGAGGCACCGAGTTCGAGGAGGTGTCCTGGGACTTCGCGCTGGATCGAATAGCCCGGCTGATGAAGGAGGACCGCGACAAGCACTTCATCACGCAGAACGCAGCCGGCACCACCGTCAACCGCTGGACCAGCATGGGCATGCTGGCGGCTTCGGCCTCCTCCAGCGAAACCGCCTTCCTGACCTGGAAAGTAGCCCGATCCCTCGGCATGGTGGTGTTCGACAACCAGGCGCGCGTCTGACACGGACCGACGGTGGCCAGTCTGGCCCCATCATTCGGTCGCGGTGCGATGACCAACACCTGGCAGGACATCAGGAATGCCAACGTCGTTATCGTCATGGGTGGCAATGCCGCCGAGGCGCATCCGTGCGGCTTCAAATGGGTGATCGAAGCGAAGATCGAGAACGGGGCCAAGCTCGTCGTGGTCGACCCGCGCTTCACCCGAACCGCTTCGGTCGCTGACTACTACGCCCCGATCCGCCCGGGCACGGACATCGCGTTCCTCAGTGGCGTGATGCGCTACCTGCTGGAAAAAGATGCGATCCAGCATGCGTACGTGCGTGCTTATACCAATGCCAGCCTGCTCGTCGCCGACGGCTTCGCGTTCGAGGAAGGGCATTTCAGCGGGTTCAACGCCGAGACCAACACGTACGACAAGGCCACCTGGAACTACCAGCTGGACGACCAGGGTTTCGCGAAAGCGGACGACACCTGGCAGGACCCGCGCTGCGTGATCAACCTGCTCAAGCAGCACGTGTCGCGCTACACGCCGGAGATGGTCTCGCGGATCACCGGCACGCCGCAGGATAAATTCCTGCATGTGTGCGAGCTGATCGCCAGCACCGCCGCCCCTGACAAGGCCATGACCAGCCTCTTCGCGCTGGGCTGGACGCAGCACTCGGTGGGCGCGCAGAACATCCGCGCTATGGCGATGGTGCAGTTGCTGCTGGGCAATATTGGCGTGGCGGGCGGCGGCATGAACGCCTTGCGCGGCCACTCCAACATCCAGGGGCTGACCGACATCGGCCTGCTGTCGAACCAGATGCCCGGCTACCTGAGCCTGCCGACGGACAAGGAAACCACGTACGACGAGTACATGAAGACCAAGCTGTTCAAGCCGCTACGCCCGGGCCAGACCAGCTATTACCAGAACTACGGCAAGTTCGTGGTGAGCCTGCAAAAGGCCTTGTGGGGCGACGCTGCGACGAAGGAAAACAACTGGGGCTACGACTGGTTGCCCAAGCTCGACATACCGCTGTACGACATCATCAAGGCCTTCGAGATGATGAATAACGGACAGATGACGGGCTACATCTGCCAGGGCTTCAACCCACTGCAGGCCTTCCCGGATCGCGGCAAGATCCGTCGCGGCCTGAGTAACCTGAAGTTCCTCGTCACCATGGACCCGCTGGATACCGAAACCTCGCGCTTCTGGCAGGACTTCGGTCCGCAGAACCCGGCCAAATCGGCCGACATCCAGACCGAGGTGTTCCAGCTACCCGTCACCTGTTTCGCTGAAGAAAACGGCTCGCTGGTGAACTCGGCGCGCTGGCTGCAGTGGCATTGGAAGGCGGCCGAAGGCCCGGGCAAGGCCATGTCCGACATCTGGATCATGAGCGGCATCTTCCATCGCCTGCGCGAGATGTATCGCAAGGACGGCGGTGCCTTCCCCGACCCGATCCTCAACATGAGCTGGAAGTACACCAACCCCACGGCGCCGGATCCGGAAGAACTGGCCAAGGAAATGAACGGTCGTGCGCTGGCCGACCTGACCGACCCTGTCACCAACCTCGTCACCAAGGCCGGCACCCTGCTCGATGGGTTCGGGCAGCTCAAGGACGACGGAACGACAGCCTCGGGCTGCTGGATCTTCGCCGGCTCTTTCACCGAGAAGGGCAACCAGATGGCTCGCCGGGACGCCACGGACCCGCGCGAGCAAGGCATCGCGCCGAACTGGGCGTGGGCGTGGCCGGCCAATCGCCGAATCCTCTACAACCGGGCCAGTGCCGACCTGGACGGCAAGGCCTGGAACCCGAAGAAGCCCGTCATCGAATGGAACGGGACACGCTGGGCCGGCATCGACGTGCCCGACTACATCCCCACCACCAAGCCCGCCGACAACGTCGGTCCCTTCATCATGAATACCGAAGGCCTGGGGCGCTTGTTTGCCCTCAACCTGATGGCCGAAGGTCCCTTCCCCGAGCATTACGAGCCGTTCGAATCGCCTTCGGACAACGTGCTACATCCGAAGGTGAGCAACAACCCGGCGGCGCGCGTCTTCGCGGACGATCGCGCGTCATTCGGCCATCGGGACGACTATCCGTATGTCGCGACCACGTACCGGCTCACCGAGCATTTCCACTTCTGGACCAAGCACGCGTTGATCAACGCGATCCTGCAGCCTGAGGAATTCATCGAGATCGGCGAGGTGCTGGCGAAGGAAAAAGGCATCGCGCAAGGCGGCTGGGTAAAGGTGTCGTCCAAGCGTGGCGAGGTGATCTGCAAGGCCTATGTGACCAAGCGCATCAAGCCGATGACCGTCGACGGCAGGGCAACGCATGTGATCGGCGTGCCCCTGCACTGGGGCTTCACCGGCCAGGCAAGAAAGGGTTATGGCGCCAACACCCTGACGCCGTCGGTCGGCGACGCCAACACGCAGACGCCGGAATTCAAGGCGTTCCTGGTCAATATCGAACGCACCGCTGCACCGGTCACCTGAGGCGAACGTCATGTCGGACATGCAATCGCAAGACTATGTACGTCGCTCCGCCACGACGATGACGCCGCCGGCGACGCGAAGTCATGAGGACCAGGTGGCCAAGCTCATCGACGTGAGTCGATGCATCGGTTGCAAGGCATGCCAGTCCGCCTGCATGGAGTGGAACGATCTGCGACCCGAGATCGGCCACTTCGAAGGTTCGTATGAAAACCCGATGGACCTCGGGCCCAGCGTATGGACGCTGATGAAGTTTGCCGAGTACGAGAACGAGCAAGGCAACCTCGAGTGGCTGATCCGCAAGGACGGCTGCATGCACTGCGAGGATCCCGGCTGCCTGAAGGCCTGCCCTGCGCCGGGCGCGATCGTGCAGTACGCCAACGGCATCGTCGACTTCATCAGCGACAAGTGCATCGGTTGTGGCTATTGCATCAAGGGATGCCCGTTCAACATCCCGCGTGTGAGCAAGACCGACCATAAGTCGTACAAGTGCACGCTGTGCTCCGACCGCGTTGCCGTGGGCCTCGAACCGGCCTGCGTGAAGGCCTGCCCGACTGGCGCGATCATGTTCGGCTCGAAGACCGACATGACGAACTGGGCGGGTGAGCGCATCGAGGACCTTAAGTCGCGCGGGTTCGAGAAAGCCGGGCTGTACGACCCGCCGGAAGTCGGTGGCACCCATGTGATGTACGTGCTGCACCACGCGGACAAGCCGTCGCTCTATTCGGGCCTGCCGGACAAACCGCGGATCAGCCCAATTGTCGAACTGTGGAAGGGCGTCATCAAGCCGCTCGCGGTGATCGGCATCGCGCTGGCGGCCGTCGGCGCCTTCTTCCATTGGGTCACGGTTGGCCCGAACGAGGTCACCGTCGACGATGAGCTCGAGGCCGACCGCGTGCTGCGGGAGGAAGAAGAGGAGGAGTCGACATGACCCGCCCGGACCGTGCCATCACGCGTTACACCACGCTGAACCGGGTCAATCACTGGATCAACGCCGGCCTGTTCATGCTGCTGGTGTTGTCCGGCCTTTCGATGTTCCACCCGATCCTGTTCTGGCTTTCCGGGCTGTTCGGCGGTGGCCAGTGGGCGCGTGCGGCGCATCCGTGGTTCGGCGTGCTGCTGGTGATCAGCTGGATTGGCATGATCATCCAGTTCTGGCGCGCCAACCTTCCGACCGAAGACGATGTCGCCTGGTCGAAGGCGATCGGCCATGTGATCGTCAACGATGACGAGCACGTGCCGCCGATCGGCCGCAACAACAGTGGCCAGAAACTGGTGTTCTGGTCGATGACCCTGTTGATTCCGGTGCTGTTTGTCACCGGCCTGCTGATCTGGGAAGTCTATTTCGGCGAAGCCACCTCGATCCCCGTTCAACGCGTGGCGGTGCTCATCCATAGCGCGGCCGCGATCTGCGCCATCCTGGTCTGGGTGGTCCACGTCTATGCGGCCATCTGGATCCGCGACTCCGTGCGCAGCATGACCCAGGGCTACGTCACTCCCGGCTGGGCATGGCACCATCATCGCAAGTGGTTCTACCAGCTGACCGCGAGCCGTCGCGTCAGCAAGACCACGCCCAGGAAGAATCCGTGAAGCAAGCCGAGGCACCACCCGACAAGGCATGGAGCGGCCCCTCCCACCCCGGAGTGAAATCGCCCTTCCCGATCGTCACGCCCGACCCCGCGAAACGTTTCGCAGCAACAGCGGCCCGGCTCGATCGCCTCGCTGCAGGCCATCCCATGGAACCCTGGCTACGCTTCGTCGCCAGGCTCAACCGCGCCCAACACGCCGTCGCGACCACCCTCGCCCCTGCCGCCATCCTCGATCCCGACGACGTGGCCCGCGCCGTAGAAGCCCGCCTCCCACCCCTCGCCGCCGACGGCCACCACCGCACCCCCCCGCTGGCGCGAAGCCCTGGCCGGGCTCCTGGCTGCGCTCTCTGACCCGCAAGAACCCGACCTCCCCCCAGCCACCCTCACCGCCATCGACAACCTGCGTCACAGCACCCCCGAAGCCCTGGAAACCCTCGCCAACAACTTCCTCCGCGGCCACATCCCCGCCGCCGACACCGGCGCCACCGTCTTCATCGTCGCCGCCCTCCAGGTCTACTTCACCGGCTCCGCAGCACGCCTGGCCGCCTCCGACCTGCGTCTGCTCGAAGAACGCGCCCTCTGCCCCTGCTGCGGCTCGCCCTCGGTGGCTGGCGTGATTACCGCCACCGGCATCATTCCGGGCACCCGCTACCTCTACTGCTCGATGTGCTCCACGGCGTGGAACCACACTCGCGCCGTGTGCGTCACCTGCACCCACACGCAGCACCTTTCGCTGCAGGGCATCGAAGGCGATAACGGTGTGGTCAAGGCGGAAACCTGCGCGGACTGCCATACCTACAGCAAGCTGCTCTACCAGCTGCACGACACCCAGGTCGACCCCTATGCCGACGACCTCGCCTCCTTCGGCCTCGACCTGATGGTCAGTGAAGAAGGCTTCGCCCGGCACGCACCGAACCCGCTGCTGCTGACGGGAGACAGCGAGGACGATATCGGGTAAATAATCAGGGCATGGTCGAGCCCGTATCGAATGCCCTTCGTCGCCTCCCCGCCGTCGCCACCATCCTGGCGACCCCTGGTGCCGCCGTGTTGCTGGAACGCCACGGGCGCACCGCAACCACGGACGCCATTCGGCAGGTAACCGACGAGGCGCGCTCCGCCGTACGCACTACCGCTGCGCTCGCTCCTGATGCCGACGAACTGGCGCAGCGCGCCGGCGCCCTGCTCGATGCCCGAACCCCAGGGTTACGACCGGTATTCAACCTCACCGGCACCGTCCTGCATACCAACCTCGGCCGTGCGGTGCTGGCAGAAAGCGCCATCGACGCGGCCGTGGCATCGATGCGCCACCCGGTCGCCCTCGAGTACAGCCTCGACACGGGCTCGCGTGGCGAACGCGACGACCATGTGCGCGATCTGCTGCGTGAACTCACCGGCGCCGAAGACGCCACCGTGGTCAACAACAACGCGGCGGCCGTGCTGCTCTGCCTCAACACCTTCGCGCTGCGTCGTGAGGCCGTCGTCTCACGCGGTGAGCTGATCGAAATCGGCGGCGCGTTCCGCATGCCGGACATCATGACGCGTGCTGGCGCCGACATGGTCGAGGTGGGGACGACCAACCGTACCCATGCCGCCGACTACCGCGATGCGATAAACGAACGCACCGGCATCGTGCTCAAGGTGCATACGTCCAACTACCGGATCCAGGGTTTCGTGGCCGAAGTCGCGGCGCGCGAGCTGGCAACCATCGCCGATGCCGCCGGCGTGCCGCTGCTCAACGATCTGGGCTCGGGCAGCCTTGTCGATCTCTCGCGCCATGGGCTGGCGAAGGAACCGACGGTGCGCGAGGCGGTCGACGAAGGCGCGCGGCTGGTCACGTTCTCTGGCGACAAACTGCTCGGTGGTCCGCAGGCGGGCTTCATCGTCGGCGATCGCGCCTTGATCGCCGAGATCAACCGCAATCCGCTCAAGCGCGCGCTCCGCGTCGACAAGACGCGACTAGCGGCGATTGAAGCGACGCTGGCGCTGTACCGGGATCCGGATCGCCTGGCCGAACGCTTGCCGACGTTGCGCTTTCTCGCCCGTGCGCATCTCGATATCGAGGCACAGGCAAAGCGCCTCCTGCCGCACGTCGCGCGATGCGTCGGCGAGGCCTTCGTGGTCGACGTCAGCCACTGCCAGAGCCAGATCGGGTCGGGTGCGCTGCCGATGGACACCCTGCCCAGCGCCGCCCTGCGCATCTGCGCGCGCGGTAGCCAGACGGCCCTCGAATATCTCGCGAACGACCTGCGCGCCCTCTCACGCCCGGTGATCGGGAGGGTAGCCGAAGGCGCTTTTTGGCTTGACCTGCGTTGCCTGGTCGAGGCCGAGGAGCCCTCGTTCCTCGTCGCCCTGGGCGAACTGGACACGGCCGGACTGGCCGCCCGCGCCCCGTGATCGTCGGCACCGCAGGGCATGTCGACCACGGCAAGACGTCACTCGTCAGGGCGCTCACCGGCGTCGACGGCGATCGTCTGAAAGAAGAAAAAGCACGTGGGATCACGATCGACCTCGGCTTCGCGTACCTGCCGCTGGCGGATGGAAAGACACTGGGCTTTATCGATGTTCCCGGCCACGAGCGCTTCGTACACACCATGGTCGCGGGCGCTGCCGGCATCGATATCGCCTTGCTCGTGGTCGCCGCCGACGACGGCGTGATGCCGCAGACACGCGAGCATCTGGCGATCCTCGACCTGCTCGGCACGCGACGCGGAATCATCGCTTTGACCAAGGTCGATCTGGCGACACCGGAGCGTCTTGACGAGGTTCGCGCGCAGATTCGCGACGCGACAACGGGCACAGGACTGTCGAACGCCACGATCGTGCCCGTGTCCTCCGAGTCGGGCGAAGGTATCGATGTGCTGCGCGAGCTACTCGTCGCCGAGGCACGCTCGCTGGACGAACGCAGCGATGGAGGACGCTTCCGCCTGGCGATCGATCGCGTCTTCACCCTGCCCGGCATCGGACTGGTAGTCACCGGCACGATCCTCTCGGGCGTGGTTCGCGTGCGCGACGCTGTGCAACTCAGCCCATCCGGACTAGCTGCGCGCGTCCGCTCCCTGCATGCGCAGAACCGCCCCGTCGAGACGGCACGCGCAGGCGATCGCTGCGCCCTCAACCTCGCCGGGGAAGACATCGCGAAGGATGCCATCCATCGCGGTGACATGGTGGTGGATCCCTTGGTTCATGCGCCGACCGACCGTGTCGATGCACGGTTGTACCTGCTCCCCTCCGAACCGAAGCCCATCGATGCGTGGACCGCGGTCCGGCTGCACCATGGTTCCGCGGAAATCGGGGCACGTGTCGTCCCTCTCCAAGGTTCGCAGTTGCGACCTGGCGACACGGCGGACGTGCAGCTCGTGCTTGACCGTCCCATCGCCGCTGCCGTGCTGGATCGTTTCGTGCTGCGCGATGTCTCCGCCCGACGCACCATGGGCGGGGGACAGTTCCTCGACCTTCGCGCGCCGGAGCGTCGGCGCCGCACCCCGGCGAGAGACGCCGAACGGGCGGCCATGGGTATCGCCGACTCCGCGCAAAGCCTGGCCGCCTTGCTCGATGTGCCGTCGCGAGCGCGTAACCTTGATGCCTTCGCGCGCGACCGCGCGCTCTCCTCTGTAGCGCTCGACGAACTGGTCGGCGCGCTATCGCCGCTATTGCTGGAGGCGGACGGGGAGCGTACCGCCCTCAGTCACGCGCAATGGCAGCAGTGGATCACCGCGGTGATCGAGCGCCTCGAAGCGTTTCACGCGGCGTCGCCGGACCTTCAAGGCATCGCGCGTGAAAAACTCCGCAAGGCCGTGAAGCCAGAGCTTCCGCCGGGCGCTTTCCTCGTTGCCCTCCAGCACAGTGACCTTGCGGGCCGGGTGCGGCGCCACGGCGCGTTCGTACGCCTTGCCAGTCATACGATGCAATTGAGCCTTGCAAGCGAGGCACGATGGGCATCGGTCATGCCATTGGTAGGTGGCGAAGCACGTTTCCGTCCACCGCGCGTGCGCGACATCGCCGGTGTGCTTGCACGACCCGAAGGCGAGATACGCGAACTCCTGAAGCAGGTCGCGCGCATGGGTCTCGTGGACGAGGTCAGCCACGACCACTACTTCCTGCGTAGCACCGTGCACGAGATGCTGCAGATCGCCGCGGATATCGAGGCACATGCCGCGGATGGCTGGCTCACCGCTGCGCCCTTCCGCGACCGTCTGGATTGCGGGCGCAAGGTGGCGATTCTCGTGCTGGAGTTCTTCGACCGTCACGGCGTGATGCTCAGGCGCGGCACGCTGCGCCGGATCCAGCCACGCTTTCTGGACCTTTTCGCGCCGACCACGTAGCGTGCGAGGTCATGGAAGAGCATCGTCCCCGGTGGGGCGTCCGGACTTCAAATCCGGGTGAGGCAGCCAGACTGCCTTGGGTGGGTTCGACTCCCATGCTCTTCCGCCATCGTCAGCTCACGACGATTCCCGGGGTGCCCTCCAGGACGGTGCCGATAATGCTCGCGTGCGGATAACCCGCCGCCTCGATCGTCTCCCGTATGGCAGCTGCGCGCTCCGCGTTGCAGGTCACAAGGAGTCCGCCCGATGTCTGCGGATCGGTAAGCAGGTCGCGACGCCATGAGGGCATGGCCGCATCCAGGGTCACCCCCTCGCCGTAACTGTCCCAGTTGCGTTTCGACGCGCCGGTGATGAATCCGGCCTCAGCCAGGGCCTTCGCTTGCGCAAAGAACGGTACCCGTGCCTCATCTATGGCCACGCGAACACCGCTTCCGCGCGCCAGTTCCATCGCGTGGCCAAGCAGGCCGAAGCCGGTGACGTCGGTGATCGCATGCACATCTTCGTCCTTGCCCAGCTCGTGGCCGATGCGGTTGAGCAAGGTGGTCGAGGCGATCATTTCGTCATAAGCGTCCGCTGGCAGGGCTTGTTTCTTGAAGGCGGCCGAGTAGACGCCGACACCGATCGCCTTGGTCAGGATGAGGACATCACCCGGCTTCGCGCCGGTATTGCGCCGAACATTTGACGGCGCGCAGAGGCCGATCGCCGCAAGACCGTAGATTGGCTCGGCCGAATCGATCGAGTGACCGCCCGCGATGGGAATGCCCGCCTCGGCGCAGATCGATTCGCCGCCGGCAAGGATGGCCCGCACGGTCTCGATCTCGATCTTCCCCAGCGGCATGCCAAGGATGGCCAGGGCCATGATCGGCTTGCCGCCCATGGCGTAGACATCGGACAGCGCATTGGCGGCGGCGATACGGCCGAAGTCTCGCGGGTCGTCGACGACCGGCATGAAAAAATCGGTCGTCGCGATCACGCAGGTAGTGTCGTCGACCTGCCAAACCGCGGCATCGTCGCTCGACTCGTTGCCCACGAGCAGCTGGGCGAACGGCCCCGCCGCAGGCGTGTCGGCGAGCAACTGCCGCAGTACCGAGGGCGCGAGCTTGCAGCCGCAGCCCCCACCATGCGCAAGTTCAGTCAAACGCGTACAAGTCATGAGACGCTCCACCAAAGTCGCGATAGCGCGAAGGACGGATGTTGCGGCAGCATAACCTCAGACGAATGCACGAGGGGACCCCATGACTGTCGCACTGCGCAGCGCCCGCACCGTACGCTGGTCCGTCTTCCTGCTGTTGGCTGTCGTCGGCCTCTTCTACGTCAAGTGGTACCCGTATTACGGCCGTGCCTTCGATGCCGCCGCCCAACATTCCATCGGCAAGTCCATCCTCATGGGCGATGCGTCCAGTGCGCCGGATCCCTCGCTGGCCGCTGCCCTCGGTTACGCCCTCGCCTACGGTAAGGCCATCTGGAAGGCCATGCTGCTTGGCCTGCTGCTCGGCTCGGGGCTGCAGGCCCTGATTCCGGCGAGCTGGGTACAGCGTGCGCTGGGCAGCCCGAGCTTTGCCGGCACGGTTGTCGGTGGCCTGATGGGGATACCCGGCATGATGTGCACCTGCTGTGCCGCACCCGTCGTCGTGGGGCTGCGCAAACACCGGGCGGCGGCAGGACCCTCCGTCGCCTTCTGGCTGGCGAACACGATGCTCAACCCGGCCACGCTGATCTTTACCGGCTTCGTGCTCGGATGGCACTGGACCCTGCTGCGCATCGTGCTGAGCGTGCCAATGGTGTTCGGGCTGGGTTACCTGGCAAACCGGTTCGTTACGCCGGAAAACGCGGCTCCCGACGACGCGCTACGCAGCCGGCCCGTGCCAGAACCCGAAGCCTCGTCACTGGTCGACGTGGGCCGCCGGTGGATATCCCTCTTCGCTCGCATGACGCTGCGCCTGATTCCCGAGTACATCGTGATCGTGCTGCTGCTCGGCGCCGTACGCGCCTGGATGTTCCCGCACATCGGCCCGGACATCGGCGAGCAATGGTTCTGGATCGTCGCACTCGCCGTGGCCGGCATGCTGTTCGTTATACCAACGGCCGGCGAGGTGCCGATCGTGCAGGCCATGCTCGCCCTTGGCATGGGTATCGGACCTGCTGCCGCCTTGCTCATCACGCTGCCACCGGTGAGCCTGCCGTCGATGGCGATGCTCTGGCGCTCCCTGCCCGTGCCGTTGCTTCTTTCCCTCGCCACGGCCGTCGTCGCGTTCGGCGTGCTGGCGGGATTCATCGCGTCCGCGCTGGGCATGCACTGAACGCCCTCAGGTGCGCACTTCAACCCATTGCCTTCGCCACGCCGGCGCGTCGAACGGATCCGCGAAATATTGCGTCTCGTGAGCCACCTTGCCGTCCCTGAATTCCATGATGCTCACGGTGAAGGCGCGCTTGCCTTCGTAAGTGATGATGTATTCGGTGACCCACAGGTGGTGCTGTCCAACGATGCGCCGCACCTTGAAACCCGACGGCTTGCCGGGATGATGACTGCGCAACGCCTGCAGGTTGTGGCGTCCGTGGATTACCTCCCCGGATTGCGGGTACTCGCAGATGGCGTCGTCATGGTAGATCGCATGCTCGGCGAACTGGTCGCCGGCAGCGGAAGCCGCCCAATGCTCGTCAAGCGCCGTCCGGATGCTCTGCTCGTTCATCCCGTGTCTCCCGTGGGGGAACCTGCCTCCGGTCACGCTAGCACTTCCCCGGCAAGGCGCCCATCAAACCTAGGTATGCGTCGCTCACGTGCCGCAGACGGGCTTCCGGAGGGATACTGGGAAAGTCCGTCGAAGAGATCACCCTCATGAAGACCCTCGCTTTCCTTGCCGCCGGAATGATCATGGCTTCCACTCTGCACGCCGCGCCCCTGGGTTCCACCAACACGACCACCACCTATCACCGCGCCACCGTCGATGGCGTGAGCGTGTTCTATCGGGAGGCGGGACCCGCCGATGCGCCCACCCTCGTGCTCCTGCATGGTTTCCCTTCGTCGTCGCGCCAATTCGACAGCCTCATTCCCTTGCTTGCGACGCGATACCACCTCATTGCGCCGGACTACCCGGGCTTCGGGCAAAGCGATGCACCGGACCCCTCGAAATACGCCTATACGTTCGATCACCTCGCCGAAACGACCAACGGCCTGCTCGAACAACTGGGTCTCAAAAAATACTCCCTCTACCTGCATGACTATGGCGGTCCGGTCGGCTTTCGCATCATGGTGAAGCACCCCGAGCGGGTGCAGGCCCTGATCGTCTCCAATGCCAACGCCTACCAGGAAGGCCTCGGCAAAAAGTGGGCGCTCATAGCCGAATACTGGAAGGACCCGAAGGCTCATCCCGAGGTCTTCGCGAACTTCGTCTCGCCGGCCGCCACGGAGGCGCGGCACAGCCTGGGAACATCGCACCCGGAGCGCTACAACCCCGACACCTGGACGGACGAGTTCGCGCATCTGTCGCGTCCCGGACAACAGGAAATCCAGTCGGCGCTTTTGTATGACTACAGGACCAACGTGGCCTCGTACCCTGCCTGGCAGGCATGGCTGCGCGAGCACAAACCGCCGACCCTCGTGGTCTGGGGCAAGAACGACCCTTCCTTTATCGATCAGGGCGGCGAGGCTTATAAGCACGACGTGCCAGCCGCCGAGGTGCATCTGGTCGATGCCGGGCATTTTCCGTGGGACGAAAAGGTCGACGAGATCGCTGCGCTGGTCCTGGCCTTCCTGGACAAGCAGCCTCGCTGAACGACGCGGGCCCGCAACCGCCTGCTGGGCCCCTGACGCTTATACTATGTGACTCGTTTGTTTCACTACGTACCCAAAAACATGTTGAGAAGCGACCAAGTTCTTGTCACCGTCGGCACCGCCTGCACCCTTTCGGCAGTGGGTTCGACGGAAACCTACCAGGCCCTCGTAGCCCGGTCGGACGAATTTCTCCCCCTTGCTGCCTTCGACGCCGGCCTGGTGGATATCGACCCCGAGGCCACGAGTGCCGTCGATGGCATGCGCTGGGCCACGGGTGAACAAGCCGGCGAGCCACTCACGCTCGATGAGCTGAAGCGGCTGCACGGCGATGCCCTCCGCGCCAACAGCGGCATCCGGCACGTGCCGGGCGTGCGCGAACTGGCGCCGCGCGTGGTCACCGACATCGCCGCGCCGCTGCCGCACGATCTCGAAACCGTCGGCCTGCGGCGCCTGGCCGGCCTGCGCTACGAAGACATCCGCGGCTCGAAGCTCAAGGACATGCACGGCCTCTTCCAGGACGACGCGCTCCTGAGCCCCTCGTTGCAGGCGCAACTCTTCGCCTACGGCGCACTGGGTGCGCTCGCTGGCCTGCCGCGCCCGCTGTCAGAACTCGTGCCGAACCCGTTCGACTTCCGCGTCGCCTCGGCGACCGCTTTCGGCGGCATGGACGCGCTCGCCCAGTGGCTGCGGCCGGACGCCCCCTTGCCCGAAGGCGGCATTCCCAAGGACACCTTCGCCGTGCGCCTGTCGCATTCGCTGGGCTCGCATGGGCCGGCGCTGGTGTCGACGATGCTCGCACCGAGCTACAGCATCAGCCGCGTGCTGAAGAATCCGGAGCTGCGCGAATCGCTGCGCTCGGAGGACATCGGCTATACCCGCGTGCCGCAGGCACCGATGACCGCCGTGGGCGCTTGCGCCTCCAGCCTCATCGCGCTGGCGGACGTGGCAACGCAGATGCTGTTCGACTATCCCGGCTTCCATAAGCCGACGATGGTGCTGCTGACCGCTGCGGATGCCGCCTTGCAGTCTCGTTACGGCATTCTCGAAGCCTTCGGTGGTGGCGCCTTGATGACCGGCGACAAGCTGGCGGCCAAGAATGCCGCGCATGCCGATGGCAACGTTCGCAGCGTGCACGATTCGCTCGCCCCGTTCGACATCGACGCCGATGGCACCGTGGTCGGTCATGGCGGCTCGGGCCTGCTGGTTACCACGCTGGAATTCGCACTGCGCAATCAGCTGGATGTCACGTCCATCATCGTCGGCTGGGGCCAGAGCGGCGAAGCCGGTGGCAAGGCGCATTTCGCGGGCGTGGGCTTCGGCGGTGAGAACGCGCTGGTACAGGCACTGGACATGGCCTTCGAAGGCCATGGCTATAGCGTCGGCGACTTCCAGTACCTGGCAGCGCACGCGACCGGTACCCGCACTAACTCCAAAACGGACCTCGGCACGGCACTGGCCGGCTTGCGCGGCGCGGCCCAGCGCCAGGGCCGCACGGAAGAGCTACCCAAGCTCATGGTCGGCACGCCGAAGGCCGTCGGTGACGGACACACCATGGGCGAGACCGGCCTGAAAGCGATGTCGCAGGCCGTGCAGTTCGTGCTCGGCCGCACCGCACCGGGCGTGCCCACGCTGCGTCGACTGGACCCTGACCTGGCCGAGATCGCAGCTCACTTTCACCTGCAGGCCGAGCCGTCGCCGGGTAATGCCGACGGTGGCGCGATCTGCGCTACCCAGGGCTTCGGGGGCTACAACGGTGCCGTCGCGCTGCGCTCGGCGACACCAGAGGCCTTCGCCCGCTATGCGTGCGATGCCGACACGCTCGCGGCGTATCTCGCGGCATGGCCGACGATCCGCAGCGAGCGCGAAACGCGTGAGCGTGTTGCGCGACGCGGGCCGAAGCTGGCCTTGGCGATGGCGGAGAAGCATCGGTGGATCGGGCTGGACTGAGCGAAATAACGAGCGTGGTTTCACACAGCTTCGATTGACGATCCCCCGGCCATAGCCGAGGGTTAAGAGCATTGCCCTCGCTCCGGTCCATCGCATGCCCCGCTCCGCTGTTCGCTTCGCCCCTATCTGCGCACTCCTGGCCATGCTGCTTGCGGCTGTCGCGACGCCTCTCTGTGCGCAGGACAACTCCGCATCGGCCACCCTCTCGCCCGCCGATGCCCGACGCGCTGCCGAGGTGCTTCAGGACGACCACAAGCGTGCGGAGGCCATTCGCACGCTGCAGGCGATCGCAGCGGGTGCGCCGGCACCGGCGGCCTCCTCATCGGCTGCTAACGCCGCTGCACCCGCCACAGCACCCGCCTCCGCCGCGCCACCGGCCGCAGCGCCTGCCCTGACGCCCGCCGCCATCCCACTTGAGCAGGACGGCCTCATCGCCCGCATGCTTCGCCGCATCGGTCGGTGGGAGAATGGACTGGGCGGCCAGCTCGCGCAGTTACGCCATGTCGTCGCAGCGCTCCCGGCGGCCGCCCACCAAGCCGCGGGTAACGTCGCGCAGGGTGAACAACGCGCCTTGCTCGGGCATATCCTGCTGGCACTCGCGCTCGTCTTCGGGCTGGGACTGGCGGTCGAATGGGGCGTCTTTCGCCTGCTGGCGAAGCCGCGAGGTGGCCTGGCGGAGCATGCGGATGAGGCGGATCAACGCGCACGCGCCGAGGATATCGTCGCTGCACCACCTCCGCCGACCGAAACACCGCCTGAGGCTGCCCGCGCGGATGCGAACGCCGGGGTGCAACCCGTCGCCGCGGATGTGGCGCTGATCCGCACCCAGCGCGATGGCGTCGAACACGTCGAAGCGGTACCGGTGGAGGCCGGCCAGGGCGCGGCAGGCGGGCCGCCGCCAGCTGACGTTGCGCCCGACGTCACGAAGACCGCCGTCAGCGCGGATGCCCCGAAGCACGTCGATCACTGGCGCACCTTGCGGCATCTTCCGTTCGCGCTGGCGCGACTTCTCCTGGACCTGATCCCGATCGCGATCTTCTTCCTCATCGCTGGGCTCATCCTGCGCTGGATGAGCGACGATCCGCGGATGACGAGTATCGTCAGTGGTTTCGTGGATGGATACGTCACGGCGCGCATCGGCATGACCGTGCTTCGCCTGCTCGTTTCCCCGGTCGGACACGGACTGCGGCTCATCCGCGTCGGCGAACACACGGCACGACGGATCATCGGCTCGTTCCGGGCCATGCTTATCGTCGGCACCGTCGGCTTTGCGCTCGCCAACGCGTTCCAGCAACTGGGCGCCGCCGACGAACAGCGTCTGGTCTTTATCAAGGCGATCTCGTTCGTGGTCCACGTGCTCCTGGTTGTCCTGCTATTCAAGGTTCGCCGACCCGTCGCTGCGGCGATCAGGGGGCCACAGAACGCCGTCGGGCCCCTCGCGACCGTCAGGCACTGGCTAGCCGATGTCTGGGCCGTTCTGGCTGCGGTGGTCGTCATGGGCGCCTGGTTCGTCTGGGCGCTCGGCGTGGAAGACGGCTTTCCGAAGCTGCTTCATTTCGTGGGAGTGACGGCTGCCGTGATCGTTTGCGCACGCATCGTCGCGGTGCTGGTACTCGGTGGCGTGAGTCACCTGTTTCAGCCCGCCGCAACGAAGGACGCCACCGAGACCGCGGCTCAAGCGGCGGCGCAGCGTCTTCACGCGCAACGTTATTACCCGCTGGTGCGTTCCATCGTCACGGCGGTCCTCGTGGTGTGTTCCGCTGTTGCGCTTCTTCAGGTCTGGGGCGTGGATGCGCTCTCCTGGTTCTCTCGCGGAACGATCGGCCGCAGCCTCGCATCGGCGGTCGTCACGATTCTTGTCGCCGCGACGATTGCCGTCCTCGTCTGGGAAGCCGCGAATGCCAGTGTCGAGAGGCGGCTCACGCGCTGGAAGGATGCCGGCGACATCATGCGCGCCGCTCGCCTGCGCACCTTGCTACCGATGTTGCGTACCGGCTTACTGGTGGCCATCGTCCTGATCGTCGGCCTGACGGTGCTGAATCAGATCGGCGTCAACACGACGCCCCTGCTGGCGGGCGCGAGCATTATCGGTGTGGCCGTGGGCTTCGGTTCGCAGAAGCTCGTGCAGGACTTCATCACAGGCATCTTCCTGTTGATGGAGAACGCGATGCAGGTGGGCGATTCGGTCACGGTCGGTGATGTGTCGGGCACCGTGGAATACCTGTCGATTCGCACCGTGCGACTGCGTGGCGGCGATGGTTCGCTCTACATCGTGCCCTTCAGCTCGGTGACCACGGTGAACAACACGAACCGCGGCATCGGTAATGCGGCCATGCGTGTCAGCGTGGCGTACGGAACGGACGTGGCTCGCGCCATTGCCGAGCTCAAGGCGATCGGCGCATCGCTCCGCGCCGACCCTGCCTTCGCACCGCAAATCCTTGCCGACATCGAAGTCTGGGGCGTGGATGCGGTCGACGGCGGCATGTTCACCCTGGCCGGGCAGATCAGTTGCACGGACAAGGGGCGTTGGGGGGTGCAGCGCGAGCTCAACCGCCGGATCCTCGAGCACTTCCGTGAGGTCGGCATCGTTATTTCGAATCCGCGGACGAGTCTGCTGCTCGACGAAAGGGCACTCGACAAGAAGCCGGATTGAGCGTTGGTGTTGAGATAAGCTCATCGTCCATGAGCGACTCCGACTCCCACGATAGCGATGAGCGAGGCAGCCAGCCGGTTTCTGCCGAGCGGCGCGCATCGGGCGTCGTGGACATTCGGCTGCTCGATCTGGGCTGGGGCGAGGTTGTCGTTCCGCCGGTTGTGCTCATCAGCTATGACGTCGATGCGTTCGATGTGGCTGCGTTTGCGCGGCATGGCGTTGAGATGCCCGCGAGCATTGGGCGTAGCGTCCGGAAAAGGCAGGCTGAGTTTTTTATGGGGCGGTTGGCGGCGTCGGATGCTGTTGGGGGGTTGGTGGGGGGTGGTCGCGGCGGGTTTTCGCCGATGAATCGGCTCCCACGACAGCCGGCGAGCGTTGGAATTGGGCGGTCGCGGGAGCCGGTTTGGGTGGAGGGGGTTGTCGGGAGTATTTCGCATGCCGGCCGCTATGCGGCTGCCGTGACCGCCAGCGCCAGTGGCATCACGGGTATCGGCATCGATATCGAGTGCCGGATTGGGGTGGCGACGCGTGAGTCCGTCGAGGGGACCGTGATCGGTCCGACGGAGCGGACACTGCTCCGCGCGCATAGTGGCCAGCTGCCTTACGAGATGCTGCTGACGATCGCGTTTTCGGCGAAGGAGAGCTTTTTCAAGGGCTGCTTCGCCACGGTGGGCACCTACTTCGATTTCGATGCCGTTGAGCTCACGGCGCTGGATGTCGCTGCCGGCACGCTCGAACTCACGCTCATGCGTTCGCTGGCAGATTCGCTTCCCGAGGGGCGACGCTTCACGTTGCGCAGCCAGTTCATCGATGCCGACACCGTGCTTACGAGTTTTGTGTGGTGACAGGCTAAGGAATCAGCCCAGCCACGCGCATGGCCGCAATTGCTTGATCGTAAACCGCAACGTCTCCACGACTGCGCGCTACCAGTTGCGCGCCCTCAACCCCGGCAAAAATAGCCAGCGCCCTCCCCTGCCTGACCTTGGCCGAGACCTTCACGTCATCCCGCTCCAACGCCTTCGCCAACCAGGTCACGTTGGTCTCGGAAAAACGCTCGACCTCCACCTGCACTTCTTCGGGTAACTCATCGCGCTCCGCAGCCATGACGCCGCGCACATGCACATGCGATTTTCGTTGAGTAGTGCGGCGCGAAACACGCCGACGTACTTCGTCATGAAAGCCGCAGCCGTGGTGCTCGCGTCGAGAACCTCCGCCAGATAGCCCCCCAGTTCTTCGGTGTACTCCCTGGCAAGTTCCGAACCCAGCGATCCCTTGGTCGGGAAGTGGTAGTGCACGCTCGCGCTCTTTACGCCGACGGCCGCTGCGATATCGCGGAAGCTCAAGGCGGAATAGCCGCGTGACTGCACCATTTTCCGGGCGGTGGAAAGGATGCTCTGGCGAGTGTCGGGGGCGTTCATTGGCATGTCCTTGAGGCTACCTATCGATTGATAGGGGTTGACAGCCTGCATTGCAAGGCTCACGATCTATCTACCACTAGATAGGTGAACTATGAAAATCCACGATAACCCCGGCTTTCCCAACCCCCTCCGCGTCCGCATCGTCCTGGCCGAGAAGGGCCTTTTCGACAAGGTCGAGTTCGTGAAGGTCGATCTGCCGGCAGCCGAGCATAAGCAGGCCGCCTTCCTCGCCATCAATCCCACCGGCACGGTCCCCGTGCTCGAACTCGACGACGGCACGTACATCTCCGAATGCACGGCCATTACCGAATACCTCGACAACCTCGACGGTCACCCCACGCTTACCGGTACCACGCCGCTCGAGAAAGCCACGATCCACATGATGCAGAAGCGTGCGGAGTCGGAGCTGATCGACGCGATCGGCATCTATTTTCATTACGCCACGGCGGGGCTCGGTGATGGGCTTCTTCCGTACAAGAGCCCGGAATGGGCAGGCCGTAACCACTGGGGGCAGATGCACCGCGAGAAGGCCGAAGCAGGCATGCGGTACTTCGATGAGGTGTTGAAGACGCAGCCTTATGTTGCGGGCAAGGCATTTTCGATGGCGGACACGACGGTGATTGGCGGGTTGTTGTTCGCGTCGTATGCGCAGATCCCGGTGCCTGAGTCGTTGGTGGCGCTGCGGGAGTGGAAGGCGCGGGTGGATCAGCGGGAGAGTGTGCGGGTTGCGTCGGGCGGGTAGAGCTTCGCCGATGAAGCGGCTCCCACATGAGGTCCCGGGCCTGCATGAGGCCCCGGGCCTGCAAGAGGCCTCGGACCTGCGCGAGGTCCCGGGCCTGCTGAAGGCCCGGGGCCTGGTCTAAGCACGACTATTTCGGGCGCACGGTCTTGAACGACGCCCTGATCTCGGTCACGAATTCATCAGGCTGTTCCCATGCGGCGAAATGACCACCCTTGGGCAACGTGTTGAAGTGGATGAGCTTGGGAAACGCCTTGACGGCCCAGCTGCGGGGCGCTGCGTATATCTCGTCCGGAAAGACACTTACTGCCACCGGAATGGTGACGTGCTTCGGCTGGAAGAACGCCAGTTTGTTCTCCCAGTACAGTCGTGCCGACGACACGGCCGTATGTGTCAGCCAGTAGAGCGTGACGTTATCGAGGATGTCGTCACGCGAGAGGCCCTCGGGCTGGCCGTCGAAGACACGTGTGATCAGGGCATAGCTCCGCGCATCGTGGTCGAGCATCCAGGCAGCCAGGCCGACCGGTGAATCTTCCAGCCCATAGAGCGTCTGCGGACGGTTCGTCATCTCCTGCGCATAGCCGAGGCCGTGCTTGTAGAACGTGTCGAGCATGTCGTACGCGTTCTTCTCGTCGGGCGCGAGGCCGGCAGGCGCCGGTGCGCCGGCAGCGAGATCCTTGGCGATATCGTCAGGTACGGTTGCCGGCATATTGCTGTGGATGGCGAGTAATTCAGGTGGCGCCTGCACGGCCATCTGTTCGGTAACGGCATCACCCCAGTCGCCGCCTTGCGCGACAAAGTGCTTGTATCCGAGGCGCTTCATCAGGATCGTCCAGGCGCGGGCGATGTGCTGTGGGTCCCAGCCCACGGCGGTCGGCTTGCCGGAGAAACCGTATCCCGGCAGGGACGGAACCACCACGTCGAACGCGTCCGAAGCCTTGCCGCCGTGCGCCGTGGGATTGGCCAGCGGATCGATCACCTTCATCTGCTCGATGATCGAACCGGGCCAGCCGTGGGTGATGATGATCGGCAAGGCATTCTTGTTCTTCGACTTGACGTGGATGAAATGGATGTCCACACCGTCGATCGTCGTGACGAATTGCGGTAACGCATTCAGACGCGCTTCGACCTTTCGCCAGTCGTACCCCGACTGCCAGTAATCGGCGAGCTTCTTCAGCGTGGCGATCTGCACGCCTTGTGTAGCGTCCGGCACCAGCTCAGGGCTTGGCCAGCTGGTTGCGGCGACGCGTCGCTGAAGGTCCTGGAGAGCTTCGTCGGAGAAATGGATCTTCGGGAATGGGCGGATGGACGTGTCTTCAGCCGATGATGCGGCTTGCAAGGGTGCGGCAGCCGCCGCGTGAGCGGGTACCGGAAGGACGCTACAGACCACACCGGCGATGACTGCCGCACCCAGGAACTGCGAACGCGCCGAGCGAATGAATGGTGACGCCATGACAATACCCCTCCGTTTGACGTGGGTCGTACCTGCCAGAGTCGTGCATCGCGGACGGCTGGGCCGATCGGACGCGTTCATCAGCGTCTGACGAACGTGTTCCGGCGGTCTTGGAAGCGCACCCGACGGTTTGAACGTGATGATCCTGCGATAACCACTCATACCTGCGGATGATTGTCCCGCCGGAAAAGTCAGCGCTAGAGTGCCCGGCCGGGGGGCCACTGCGGAGGTATGCCATGAAGATTCTGATGGTGCTCACGTCGCACGACACGCTGGGAAACACAGGGCGCAAGACGGGGTTCTGGCTGGAAGAATTCGCCGCACCCTATTACGTATTCACCGACGCGGGCGTGACTGTCACGGTCGCATCGCCCAAAGGCGGGCAACCGCCCATCGACCCGAAAAGTGACGAGCCGGACAACCAGACACCGGCGCAGACGCGCTTCAAGGCCGATCCCGCCGCCCTGAAGGTGCTCGCCAATACGGTGAAGCTGGACAGCGTTTCCGAGAAGGACTTCGACACCATCTTCTACTCGGGCGGCCACGGTCCGATGTGGGATCTCGCGGAAGACCCCGTCTCCATCGCACTGATCGAATCCTTCTACAACGCAGACAAGCCGGTGGCCACGGTATGCCACGCACCCGGCGTGCTGCACCACGTGACCTACAAGGGCGAGCCCATCGTCAAAGGCAAGCGCGTCACCGGCTTCACCAATGAAGAGGAAGAGGAAGTCGGCCTGACCAGGGTCGTGCCCTTCCTCGTCGAAGACGAACTGAAACGGCTGGGCGGCAAATTCGAGAAGGTGGCCAACTGGCAGCCCTTCACGATCACCGACGGCCACCTGATCACAGGCCAGAACCCGGCGTCGTCGACCGTGACCGCCAAGGCGCTGCTCGCCCTGATGGCCACGTTGCAGAAAGCCTGAGCGCTCAGCAACTAGGCGCTCAGGCTGACCGATGCTTCCGTGGTCAGCGACAGGAAGGTAAAGGTTTCCTGCAGGTACAGACGAACGCTCGATGCATCGTGCGAGTCGTAACCGATGGAGACGTCCTGGCCAAGGTGCAGTTCGAAGTCGCCGCCTCGGGCCGTCATCAGCACACCGCCTTCGACGGCCGGTGCCCAGACGATGCCGCCATCGAGCATGGCGTGCAGCTCGCGGAACACGGGGTAACCTTCATCGGTTGCCCCGTTGAGGTCTGCATAGGCCTTTGCGCCGATAGCCAGCTTGTAGGGCCCATTCACGCCGGCGAGGCGAAGTTCGTTCAGCGCCTGCGCCACGGCCACGGGATACGCCGTGAGGTCGGCAGGCAGGGCGATCGCCTTGTTGCTGGTGGTGTTGCGAATGCCTGCGATGCCGGCGGCGGCATAGCCGTCGAACACGGCGCGGTCCTCGGCGAAGGCGAGCTTCTTCGCGGCATCTTTCAGCGGCTGAAGATCCGGATCGTTCGAGCCGCGCGCGACATCGTCGAGGTCCTGGCGCGAAAGCACGAAGGGCACCCGCAGCTCGACCATGGCGGCCACCTGGCGCTGTTGCACCTGGATGCCGTCTGCTGGCGTCTCGATGACGCGCGTGTGTCCCGTGCCAACGCCCGGGTAGTCGTAACCCTTGGGGCCGATCACGTCGACGATGCGGCGTGCCGCCATGTATTCCTTCAGCGTGCGCGTTGCTTCATCTTCGATCTGCTCCCAGGCGCCGCCGCTGATAGGCGCGAGTTCGCGAAACAGGTTATTCATGGGTGTTCTCCATTTTTAGCGAACCGATGCCGAGTGAACCATCCGATGCCCGCGGCGTGTTGTCTTGTGCGTTCGCGTCGTTCGAGGCGCCTGGCGCGACACCCGGTGCATCCGGAATACCGTCGAGGAAGGTCGCCGACGGTACGAAGAACAGCGTTCCGGTGACCGCCGTGCTGAAGTCGAGCAAGCGGTCGTAGTTACCCGGCGGCTTGCCGACGAACATGTTCGTGAGCATCTGCTCGGTACGCGCGGGCGAACGGGCATAGCCGATGAAATAGGTGCCGAACTCGCCCTTCCCCACTTCGCCGAACGGCATGTTGTCGCGGACGATATCCAGCTCCACGCCGTTTTCCACGATGGAGGTGAGCACGTTGTGCGCGTACGACGGTTTCACGGCGTCGTCGAGTTCGATATTCGTCTGCTTCTCCCGGCCGATGATGCGCTCCTGCGCTTCGACGGGTACGGCATTCCAGCGCTTCAGGTCGTGGAGGTACTTCTGCACGATCACGTAGCTCCCGCCGAAGAAGGCGGCATCCTCGTCACCGATCACGGCCGCTTCGATGGCCTCGGCGTCCTGTGGGTTCTCGGTGCCGTCGACGAAGCCGATCAGGTCGCGGTCGTCGAAGTATTTGAAGCCGTGTACTTCGTCCAGCGTGGTCACCGCGTCGCCCAGACGCGAGAGGATCTGCGCAGCCAGTTCGAAGCAGAGGTCTTCACGGGTCGCGCGTATGTGCAGCAGGATGTCGCCCGGCGTCGATACGGCCCGGTGGACACCGATAATCTCCTGGAACGTGTGCAGTTCGGCGGGACGAGGGCCGGCAAAGAGGCGATCCCACGCTTCCGAGCCGAACCCCATGACGCAGGTGAGCCGCCCATCGAGGTCACGAAAGCCGACGGCACGCAGCAAGCCGGCGAGATCGCCACAAAGCGAGCGCACGGCCTCTTCGGCCTGCCGACCGGGATTGACCTTGAGGACGAGGAAGATGGCCGATCGCGTAAGCGTGGCGACGACAGGTTGCGCAACGACGGTAGCCACGAGGGCTCCTTTCCACGGAAGGACGTAAAGGAGTCATTCTCGTCCGCCGCCATGCCATCAGACAAGACATTGCGACGGCAGGAGCGTAATTTCAGCGCATTTGCAGCACGTCCCTTTTCCCCGGAGCACGCCCCAATGAGCCACCTGCCGCCTTTTGACTACCTGACCTCGTCCGCACGCTGGTTCGGCACGGAAGGCGCGAAGCTCAACCAGACCGCCCGGCGCGTGCTCGAACGAGCCACGCGGCGCGCGACGGTCACCGAGGATATCAACCAGCGTATCGATGCCAAGACCACCTACGGCCAACGCCTGGCGGACAAGGTCGCGGCCTTCGGCGGCTCGTGGACCTTCATCATCGTCTTCGTGTCCATCCTGGTGGCCTGGGTCGTGCTCAACAGTCTCTTGCTGGGCCGCACCTTCCATCCTGAAGATCCTGCTTAGCCGCCGCGTAGCCTTCGTCAACGAACCCCTGATATTTCGTATAGGCCGCATCCGAGAACTCTTGCACCGAGGCATAGCCCGACTTTCCGATAGAGGTCGCCGTCGTGTTTGGAACATTACCACGGCTCAAGCCGAGAGGCGCGAGCGGTGACCGAACGCCAATTGGCACCCCCGAATTGAGCTGATAGGGCGAACCGGCGGGATAAATTGGCGACTGAAGACGATAAGACTGATTCGGTGTCGTGACAGTCACACCGCCACGACCGACCCCGATGGACACGTCGCTTGCCGCCCTGCCCACACCGCCGAGCACCACCCCGGCGACGACCGACGTACCAAACTCCGTTCCCGAGAAGTGCTGGTTGCCCGCTTGGCCACTGGTTGCGGTGTAGGTGCTGAGCTGCCCCGCCTGGACCGCGGCGTCGAGTGCGCCGCCAGCGGCACCCGCTGTGATGGCTGAGCTGGCAATACCCGTGCCAAGGCGGGTCGTTACAGCCCCAGCGGCACCGCCGGAAATTCCCACCGCCGCGACTGCCACAGTGGCGTCGATGAGCGTTGCTCTGTGGCAGCCGAACTTGGCGCCACGTGACCCGCTGACGTCGTAAGCTTCCCCAATAGGTAGACACACAAGAACTAGAACTTCTGGCATCTTTCCCTCCGGAGGATCCATGAAGAAATCAAAGTTCACCGAGACGCAGATTGTCTCCATTCTCAAGCAAGCCGATGCAGGCGTGCCGATCAAGGATATCTGCCGACAGGCAGCGATCAGCTCGGCGACGTACTACCAGTGGAAGAGTAAATACGGTGGCATGGAAGCGTCGGATTTGAAGCGGGTCAAGGAGCTGGAGGCGGAGAATTCCCAGCTCAAGCGGATGTACGCGGAACTGGCGTTGGACAACGTCGCGATGAAGGACCTGATTGCAAAAAAACTCTAGGGCCGGCGCGCAAGCGTGAGGCGGTGCAGTACCTCATCGAGGTGCATGCGCGCCCGCTCCGCCGGTCCTGTGAATGCGTCGGGCTTTCTCGCGCCGCGTATTACCGGCCGCCGGCTGACCCCGCGGTACGTGATGCGGAGCTGATCGCGGCCTTGTCCAAGGTGGTCGAGGACCGACCCAGTCGCGGCTTCTGGAAGTGCTGCGCCATCCTGCGGCGCACGCGTCCGGACTGGAATCCGAAGCGAATATACCGAGTCTACAAAGCGATGAAGCTCAACCTTCGACGTGCTGCGCGACGGCGGCTTCCCAAGCGCGAGCGGGTCGCGCTCTACGTGCCAAGGCATCCGGACACTGTCTGGTCGATGGACTTCATGAGCGACGCGCTGGCGTGCGGCCGACGCTTCCGCACCTTCAATGTCGTCGACGACTTCAATCGGGAAGCCTTGCACATCGAGGTCGATACCTCGATCACATCGGCCCGGCTGGTGCGCATCTTCGAGCAGATCAAGCGCGACCACGGATTGCCGCAGGTGATTCGCTCGGACAACGGCCCGGAGTTCCTGGGCGAGAATTTCGTTCAATGGCTCAAGGTTAACGGCGTGGCCTTGCGATACATCCAGCCAGGCAAGCCCAACCAGAACGCGTACATTGAGCGGTTCAATCGAACCTTCCGCGAGGAAGTCCTCGATCAACACCTCTTCGCTCGCCTCGAAGACGTACGCGAAGCAGCGCACTGGTGGATCATCGACTACAACGAGCAACGACCGCACGCCTCGTTGGGCAACATGACACCCAGCGAGTACCGTCAACAAGCCGCCTGATGCTCTAGTTTTGAAATGTCTGCTTGACGGGGAAGCTTACGCATGACCTTCAACGTTTCCAATAAGTCTTCCCGACTGGATACCTCGCTCATTTCTCACAGTCCGGATCTGTAGTGGATGTCATTGTGAGTCCTAGGCGAAACAATCTGAAGGTTACTGAGATCATGTACAGAGCTGACCGAATCAGCCGCTGCTGGACGATAGCCATTTGCCGAATGTCCGGTTGAGTTGCTCGAGTCACCCGCCGCCTGCTGCGATGTCGGGCCGGAACCTGTGCCGGCCGGTGAAGCCGAGCCAATTTCCACGGTGATGAAGTTGTTGGGTGCGTTGATTCCCTGAATCGATGCACGACGCGAATCCGGCTGCAGCGTTTCCACGTGAATGGCCGGCCCGGACGCCAAAGCCCCTGCCGCGGCAGAGGCACCGCCGGTCATCGACGGTCTTCCGCCACCGGTGCTGTTGGAATGGAGATGGGCCAGTCATGGCGATCTTCGAGCACGCAGATCCACGTTGAGGTCGGGTCACCGTTCGTTTCAATGGCGCTTGCACTCGTGCCGAGGCCTGCTTCCACTCAGGTTCTGACCTATCAGATAGCACGTCAGTTTGAGCGAGCCGGGAGCACTAACCACTTTTCCGAAAGGCTTCCTTTTCGACGTCATTTTGGAGAAGCTGCTCGGCCAGCCCTTCTGGAAGTGGCCGTTATCTGACTAGAGATCCCTCAGTCGGTTGGCCGCGCGAACGGTCATACCACTCGCTTCGCCAAAGGCCGAACGCGACCTCGCCGAAGTCATGGTTGCGGTACGGCGTCCTGACCGGCATGCCCCAATCCCATCTGACACGCAGTCAAGCACTCAAGTCTGACTCAACATCCAACTTATCAAATGTTGCGAGCAACTTCCCGATGTTCTCGATTATGATTTGACTGGGTCGGCCTAAGGTCAACGCGGCACGACGGTAGCTCATCACCAAGGAATCGACACGCTCAGGCTCGCTTAATTTCGCACAAACAATGCCATGGTACACGCGCGTTGCGAAATCCCGACCTAATGGATGAATCACTTGCTCCGGATTGCTGTTCAGTCCCTGAGAACAAGCGAGTAACGATGAAAAATGCGCATAGAACGGCACCTCTGAGTGAAATACGATCCGCGTCACTTCAGATGCTGCTGCCTCAACCTCTGCATCCTGGGCGTCGGCGTTAAGAAAAAATTTAAAGTCCCCGGAGGGCGCGGACGTGGCACCGGCCCTAACCACTGTGGGTGAATACTTCTGATTATCGGTGCCGTACATGACGTCAAGACCATTGACCAAGTCTTCAACAATCGTTTGGCGTAACGTCAAGAATGGCGTAAAGGTGGTACCGACTGCGTTGTCCGTGAGATCTCGATGCGCTGTCCATACGACTGCGCAGTAGCCAAAGTTCTCCGCACGAATAAACATCTCGCGCGACGAAACCCACCGAAATCGGCTCTTCTCGAGCGAAGGTCGAAGGGCTTTGACCACGCGCTTCTCTAGAATATTCATTTTGCATCCCAATCAAACTGAACATTTGATGCGTTTGGTCCGTCAATGCGTCGAATTGGCAGCGGCCAATGCGGGTACCAGGCGAGAGACCAAGTGAGACGCCATTCTTGCCAACAATAACACCCCCGTACTCGCGAAGGTTATCAAAGTGACCAAGCTGCCGCGGCGTGTAAGGCGCGTTTACGCGACGTCCCCCTAACTTTGAGTACCGCGCCGGTTTCGAGTTCAATCCCCCATGAGCCTGCCTTTGTTGTCGAATGGATGAGAAAAACGTTATGAGACATTGGAGCGAGCCCTGCCGTGGAATGGTATCCCGACTCATCTACCAGACCGGCGGTCTTAAATTCGACTCTCGCTACAGAACACGAAGGTCATCGAGCTCCACGACTGCACCGGTAGAAGACGCCGTAACCGTCAACTCCAGCGTTAAGTCAGAACGCCCCTCCTCGAGAGTCCACAAGGGGGCCCTGACCGACCACGCAAGAGGCCCCATTCCTTTGATGGCGACGGCGTCGACGAGCCAATCGAATGCCAAGGGGGGCTGAACGAACGTGCATCCATAGCGTCTGGTTGTTCTTTCAAGATCCTTGGCCGTAAGCCGTGACGAAGAACACATCCGAATCGCCTCTTCGAAGCGACCATCGCACACGAGGTCCACAATGGCGCGCGTAGCGAGCTGAACAGCCCTATTGCCATCCATCTTCCATTCCCATCTCAAGCAGATTTTTTCTTCTGCAGTCAGATCACTTGCTCCCGTAGACCACGGGACCAACATTCGCTCGACCAGTAATGCAGGAGATTCGACAGCTCCGACGAGGGCGTCGTTCAACGAAGGGCCGAATTCCGAGCTCAGCGCCGCTCGCCCTGGACAGGTCAATTTTCTGTCTGAACCAAGCGGGCGTCATCCCACCAAACGCGTAGATACAGACACCCTTTCCATAGAACTTGATGAGTCGAAGCATCTCGCCTAAGCGATGATAGCCCTAACAGAATGGCTAGCAGAGACAATGGATGTAGGCACAGATGATATCGGGAGATACGCCATACTCAGAGCAACATCGACAATTTCCTCGTCCGTCAACGAATCAGGATTTTCCGCAATAAGCGAGTACGCTCGGATGGGATCAGGGCAAGCGGCACAAAAATCCTCCACTGCTTGCTCCAACTCTTTTGCGGTCAGGGCGTGTCGTTTCGGATTTGAGATACGGTTCAAAATGTCCAACAATTGGACCCTCGTTGCCAGCCGTCTGCTCATTGCGACACTCCCGCGAGTTTGGGGCGACCACATCGCGCTAGTTTAATAACGGATGTCCGATGATCTTAAAAGTTCTCTATCGCAATCACGCGGCCCCGCTGGCGCCACAGGCAGCGGTCCATCCGCAAACAGCGATGCATAGGGCGCATAACACCGGAAGGCGGTCGGCGAAGAAAGGCTTGCGGTCACGGCATAGGCGTGGACGGTGGTTCCCAGCCTCGTGGTGCTCTGTTCTTCCATGACGGACGTGCTCCTGGGCGATTGGCGGACTTTGTCACGCTACAGCCGACACGGAAAGTACCGGTCAGCCCGCTCGGCCAGCGACAACGCTGCGACCGGCGGGGGCACTTTTAGGTCATGGCATCCAGCCTCTTCTCCAACGCCCTGCCGAACGTGCCAAGAGTCGAGTCGCATGCATGCAGCCAGTCGACCAGTTGCAGGCCGTCGAGCCGAATGAGTCCGCTTTCGACTTGCGACACGTACGGCTGTGACACGCCGGCAGCCTCGGCCAGTTCGGCCTGAGTGAGCTTTGCCTTAGTGCGCGTCTCGACAAGCAGCTGAAGAAGGACGGGACGTCGCAGATCGTTGGTAGAACTGCCTTTGGGCATGAGCGGGCTCCTGATGAAGCGCACGGTGCGGGTACACAGCCTGGCCTCCGGGATGGACGCGTCAACCGGACGTTTGGTCGCATGCCAGGCATATTCGGCAAGCGACTTGGCATTTTTACCGACGCGGATGCTGCCTTGGGACCGCCGTCGGGGACGGCGATGGACATGAGAGACAGACCAACCCGCACTTCCATGCTCTCGCCCCCTCTCGCCTGCCATCCGTCGTGCAACGTGTCGCCGTTGGCCGTCACATGTGCCGCGAGCCAGGCTGCCGTCTCCTATCCACCCCACCCCGACCGAAGCTGCCCCACTGCCGGATAGTTGAGCCGCGAGGCCCAGGCGGCTGGGCCATTGCGGTCTCACCCCGGCGGGATGACTCCTATTGAGACAGGTGCATGGTTCCCGTATCGAGCCAACGCTGGTGCCAGGACAAAGCCTCAGGCAACACATGCGGCGTGTGCTTCCCATGACTCTCGCTCATGGCGCGGTCAAAGTGGTCCGAGAGCTGCGCGCGATAGGACGGGTCCACACAATGGTCGAGCACCGCGCGCGCGCGGCGGCGTGGGGACAGCCCACGAAGGTCGGCGAGGCCATGCTCAGTCACCACTATGGACACGTCGTGTTCGGTGTGGTCGACATGACTGACCATTGGCACGATGGACGAGATGGCCCCGTTCTTTGCTGTGCTGGGGCTGAGGAAAATGGAAAGAAATCCGTTGCGGGCAAAGTCCCCCGATCCGCCGATGCCATTCATGATGCGGGTGCCCATGACGTGGGTGGAATTGACGTTGCCGTACAGGTCCGCCTCAATCATGCCGTTCATCCCGATGCAGCCGAGCCGGCGCACGAGTTCAGGATGGTTCGATATCTCCTGCGTGCGCAAGATGATTCGCTCCCGGTAAAAACCGATGTTGCGCTTGAACTCCTCGTTGGCCGCCGGACTGAGCGCAAAACCCGTGCAAGAAGCGACCTTGAGAACACCGCTCCGCAAAAGGTCGAGCATGCCGTCCTGGATGACCTCTGTGAACGCGGTCAGATCCCTGAACCCGCTGCTTGCAAGGCGGGCGAGGACAGCGTTGGGAATGTTGCCCACGCCCGACTGGAGCGGCAACAGGTTGGCGGGCAGTCGGCCCTGACTCACCTCGTGTTTCAAGAACCTGATGAGGTGCTCGGCGATGCGCTCGCTGTTTTCATCCGGCGCGGCAAAGGGGCTGTTGCGGTCCGGGCCGTGCGTGCGCACCACAGCAACCACCTTGTCGGGGTCGCACCGGAGCGATGGCTCGCCGATGCGGTCGTCGGCCTTGACGAGCGGAATGGGCTTTCGGTTGGGCGGCAATGCGGTCCCGTAGTACACGTCGTGCATCCCGTCGATGCCTTCAGGTTGCCAATCGTTGACCTCGATAATTACTTTTTTGGCGAGATCGAGCCACGTCTTGTTGTTGCCCACCGACGTCGACGGAATCAGGCTTCCGTCTTCGCGGATGCCCGACACCTCGATCACCGCCGTGTCTATCTCGCCGTGAAAGCCAAACCACACATGCTGCGCGACATGGCTGAGGTGGATGTCGATGTAATCGAGAGTCCCCGCGTTGATGCGCTGGCGCGCATCGGGGTCAGACTGGAAAGGCATGCGCAGCGCGAGGCCTTCGGCCTTGGCCAGGGCGCCATCGAGCTCCGGCGCGGTGGATGCGCCCGTCATCAACGTGATTTTGAAAGACTCTCCGACACTGTGCGCCGCTTCGATTCGTCGTGCCAGCGCGGCCGGAACGGCCTTCGGATAGCCCGACCCGGTAAAGCCGCTCATCGCCACGGTTTCCCCCGGCAGAATGAACGCGGCGGCGGTCTCGGCGGTCACAACCTTGTCGCGCAAGACGGGATGGGAAATTCGATCAGCTGACATGGATTGGTCTGAGGGATGGAAACGTCGATTATCGCGCAACGACATATGGCCGCGGGCGCAACGAAGGTCGTATGGAAAAAATCCTTCCGTGCCATAGCAGGTCCCCATCCCTGTCGCACCCTGCTGCATAACTGTTATTCGCCGTTGATTCACAGCGACCTTGCGTCGACCAGAAGCTCCGCGCGGGACAAACCTGCTGCCACGGCTGGTCAGAAGCAGAGGCGACGGCCTGCCGGCTCGTCGCCGGCGCCTGGCTTGCAAGCGGGAAGCCGCGGGGCACCTGGTCATTTCGATGCTGGCTCTCAGGCCGGAAAACCATGCGAGAAGCCAGACACGCCCGCTGGCCGAAACGGCGCAGTAAGACAAAGGGCGTATCGACAATCCGTCACATCACCGCCGTAATGTCACAGCGCACCGTCAGCAAAAACGCTTCCGGGCATCGCATAGGGAGAATGGAATGACCAAAGCCCGCATCAGTGTCAACAAGCTCGGCGAATACCTGACCGCGTCCCCCGCCCGTCGGCGGCGCATCGTCAAGGACCAGAAAGAACCCAGTACGTTCATCGTCGCCCGCTACGCCGACGCCCGGCAGGAGATTGTGACTTACATGGAGGGCGGGATGACCAATGACGATGCCTTGGCCAACGCTGCTGCCCATTTGCGGCAGGCGCCGGGAACCGACTTCGTCCGCCAGGACAAGGCAAATTCGGCTGACGCCATCGAAGATTTCCTCGAGGTGGCTGACCAGTTGAACTTCGACGGCCTGACGGTCGAGCCAACCGACCCGACTGCGTCGGCCTCGATGGAGATAGCCAACGTCACAGTCTCGGTCCGGCCGGAGGTTTTGCTTCGCGACGAGCTCACTGGCGACGTCGTGGGCGCCGTCAAGCTGCACTTCCCGAAGACCGCGCCCCTGACGGACAAAGCGCCTGACTACGTTGCGACCACCCTCCGCGAGTACCTGGCGCTGAACTACGACGCCGATTCGGTCGACCCGAAGCGGTGTTATGTCGTGGACGTGCCAACCCGCTCGGTGACCTGTGCGACGAAGGCGAACAAGAAGAAAATGAGTGACGTCGAAGCAGCCTGTGAGGAAGTCAACGCACGCTGGCAGATGTCAGGCTGACCGGCGGCCCCAGTACACTCATATCGACTGTTTGCCGACGGGGACAGCGCCGGGTCACTCCGGAAGCTGACGCATCCCAATTCGGTCATCACCGGCGGTCGGCGCGCCGCCCTTGAGGAAAATGAGAATAAAAAAGACCGAGTGCGCTGAACCCAGCAACGCTTCGTACATGGCCAGACACCGGCCAGGCCCCGCTGCCGGCACGAAGTCACCGTACCCCAGGGTCGTGAACGTGGCCGCCGAGAAGTACATCCCGTCGATGAGCGACAACGCCCCGCTGTGCCTCGCTGCGTCGGTCGCCACGACAAGATCGTAGGGTAACCAGCCGAAGAGCGCACACTGCGAGACAAGCAGACCGGCAAGCCCTGCATACGCCAACACAGCATGGGGCAAGTCATTCTCGCGGATGACCAGCGAGCGTGAAATCTGGCGCGCCATCCTGATGTAGCCCGCTGTCGAGGCGATGACGAGAACCGTGACCCCGATGGTCGCGCGCTCATCCAAGCCCAACGGGAATAACCCTGACTTCAGAAGGGACAGAACAGCCCCACACACGACGGACGCACCGACGAAGGAGGGAAGGAGTTTCAGATACTCCGCCCTTCGCACGGACCACGGTATGGCGGACGACGGCTGCATGAGATGTGATCCTTGAGCGAATGTGCGGCCGGCGAGGCTAACATTCCGGTCCGGGCCTGGCACGTTCATTTTGCCGATGGGCGAGCCACTCCATGCGACCTGGGCGCCGGGCAACTCCGGCCCCGGCCGAAGGTCTTCAGTATCCCGCCGCTACCAGCCGTTTCGTCAATGTCCGGCCGAACCGCTCGATATTCGAGTCACACGCCTGCAGCCAGTCGACGAGTTGCAAGCCATCGAGCCGGACGAGCCCGCTTTCCACTTGCGACACGTACGGCTGGGAGACGCCAGCGGCCTCAGCGAGCTCGGTCTGGGTAAGCTTGGCTTTATTGCGCGTCTCGATGAGAAGGTCGAAAAGGACGGGGCGTCGCGGGTCTTGCGCGGAACTGCCTTTGGCATGAGAGCTCCTGGTGCTGCGCATGGATCAGGCTTCATCCTGGCAATCGAGAGGAGCGCGTCAACCGGGGCAATCGGTCGCATCGCCAGGTAATTTCGGCAATCGCTGTCCGCCGCCCCGGGGGCACCACGGCGGAAGCCGTGTCAAAACTTGAGGCCACAGTCGACCGCGCGGACTCACGTCCTCAGCACGCCTGCTGTCGCCTGGGTGACGACGCATGGCTTCGTGCATGCGCTGAGGTCGAAAGAGACGGAACAAGTAAGGAAGCAAACGCTGACGCATGCATCATGCATCGGGACCGACACTCCGGCGTGCACAAGCATTATGGCGGCATCTCACTTCGCTCACTGGACGGTGGCGGGAACGTGCGCGCCACCGCATAGGAGCCTGGACAAGCGCAAATGTCAGCATCGCCCGGCTTGCTCAACCGGGCATGCGCATAGGGATGACCGTAGGTATCGAGCTTCCGAAGGTCAGTTCAGTAATCAGGGCCCTCTGTTTTTTGACTGGGGACTAGATTGATCCCCCGTCTCCCAGCAAGGGCACCACATAAGGCTTGGCATGTCAGTCAAAGCCTGGCGATGGATCCCAGCGTTCGTTCCGTCTCGTCACACGATGGGCGGCGTCGCTGGGCTCGGGATCAAAGCGTCGTAACCAAGCCGGCGTTCCCGCGGCCACTGGCTAGGAAACTGCGAAGCATTGGCTCACCAGGAGATCACCACCCGGGTGCGCCGTGGTTCAACATCGTCTCGCGGACGACCTGCTCATAGCTGTCGGCGTTAAGCGAAGAGTTTCGGGCACCCACCGCATTGGCCATGGCCCGATCCGACGTCTGACCATAGGTGTAATCCCACGTCCGAGCGACATACTGGCTTCCAACGTAATAGTTGAAGTGACTGATTTCGTGGAGCAGTACCAGCGCCCGTGACTGGTAACCCCCTACCGCCGGCAAACTGAAGAACTTGGGGCAAAGAACGATTTCAAAACCAGGCCGAATGAACGCGGCAACGCTCGGGTCTCTGCCCACGCAATAGCATGAGGTGATGTGGTCGTTCTTCAATCCCGGATTGGGTCGCTGGGTGGCCGAAAACAGCGCCAAAATGCGGGTGGAAATCCTGCCAGACATGCCATAGAGATCAGCCCCAAAGTACGAGGCATATATCTTGCCGATGGGCGTGGACGTATCGATTCCACCGGGAAGAATGGCAGCGTTGATGTCAGTGACCGTGGTTTGTGCACCGTCGTTTGCATGCTGGTACGCGGTCAGGATTGATGTGGTTTGGTCAGCGTTGCACGTGCCCTTGGGGTCGTTGAGGGTAGACGGGTCACGCGGGTCCGGTTCGAGGATGGAAGGCACAGAGAGCAAGTTCAGTGCGGGAGACATGCCGAGCGCGAGCGCCTCGTCACTGGCTTTGTCCGTGCCTTGCCAGGAGCTCAGTCCTTTTGGATGGACTGAAGGCGGAGGAGTCCACGTGCCAGGGTTATAGACAACGATGAGCTCGTTCGACGATACAGTGCGTACGCGGTTTGGATTCGATGCATACCCGGGGTCATTCGGATCCGGTTCGAGATCTGGAGGAAGCGACCCAAGAGGAAGAATGAAGGTAATGGATTTTTTGTTGGTAATTCCGGCGCTGCTGAAGAGATACGTCTTTCTGAGGTCAATCAGGCCATCCATGGATTGATGGGGTCCCAGTCGCGGCATCGAGCTGCTGTCTTCGATGATGTACTCGAAGTCGCCCCGGTAGTCGACTTCCGCTCCGCCCTCGTCTCTAACCGAAAACTGGTTAGGGGGGAGAACGTTGTCAAAACTGAACGGTATCGTTCGGCGCGACAGGATGACTGTTTGATCGCTGTTGTTGGTAATCGTCAGATGCACGACAACTGGCGCGTCCGCCGGATTCGGTGAACGCTCAAGCGTGATGCTGATGGGTTCACCTGGCACGGACTGGGAAATTGCTTGAGAACTCACAAGCAGTCCGAGGAGTCCTAGGAAATTACTTATTCTCATCTCACTTCCTTGGTGCGGGCCTTTCCGCGCGCAAGAAATAGCAGTACCTCGCAAGAATGTATGTAGGCAGTCCCCTACAAGCGGGATGTATAACCGGGGTGGCCCTCGAATTTGTGACTGCGGCCAATAAACCGGTGACAACCGCTTTGCACGCCAATGCCATTGAAGCCTTGTTTGTCGTCATCGACCAAGCCGCCGCCCTCCCCCAAGCCACCAACTGCCCACTCCCGCCCGCGTTTCTTTGAGGTCGACGGCTGTCAACCGGATGTGGTCTGTTGATCCACATGCGGCAAGCATGTGGTGGGGCCGGCGAAGTGGGCCGCATTGGGCACCAGTGCTGGACAGGTCAACACGTGGTGAACCATGTCGTGCTGCCGCCCCGGTAGTCACCAAAAAAGCGCGTTGAAGATTTCTGTCCGTGGATAAGCCGACGCGAAGCATGCCGAATCGTCACAATACGGAAGCTCGTTAGCTACGATGGCGTGGATGGCGGCACACCGTCTCAGAACCCTGCCGCTTCGAGCCTCTTGTCGAGCTCGCGCCCGAACCTGCCGAGGTTCGACCCACATGCCCGCAGCCAGCGCCGGAGCTGCAACGCATCCAGGCGAAGGTTACCCCGCTCGACGGACGACACGTATTGCTGGGAGATTTCCGCCCTGGTGGCGAGCTCCTTTTGCGTAAGGCCTGCCTTTTCGCGGGTCTCGAGCAGGAGCTCAAGGAGAATGGGGTACTCCTTGGCGTAAATCGTCTTTCCCTTTGGCATCGGCTCGCTTCTCGGAATCGTGAAGCGACGCTAAACAACAAGATGGGATACTCCATGTTGTTGTATTTTTCGATCTACCATTTGCCCCACATGGACCTGGGGATCTTGGAATGAAAACCGCTCTGACCGCTCTGCTCTTGCTTACCGGCCTGCCCGCCATCGGCCAGGAAGCACCCGCACCCGCATCGACCGCGCCCTCCTTTTGGCATCGCCTCGGTAGCGGCATCAAAGATTCCGCGTCCCGGGTCGGCCAGGAAATCAGCAATCCGGGCTCGACCCAAGGCGATGCGTTCCGGCCGCTCACCCCTGGCGCAAGTCAGCTCGTCGACATCTTCCCGAAGAGCCAGGCCGGCGAAGCTGCCCTGCGACACCTCGCGTGGCCGCGTGTGGCCGTGACCTTTGAAGAGTACGGTGAGCACAAAAACTGCTGGACAGCCCGTGCACGCATCTGGACCGATGCGATGAATCACCACGACGAACGTTTCCAGATTTGTCGCAAGTCGCCCATCAAAGCCACGAATGATTTGGGCCAGTCAGGCTATGCGATGCCCAACGATCAGGAAGCGCGGTTGGCGGAAGGCGCCCAGACGTACCCGCCGACCCAGACCACGGGCGTCGTCGGAACTGAAGGCCCCAATCCGCCCACGATGCTTTTCATGCGCGACATCCCATCCGGGCTCGTGCAAGCCCAGTGGTCCGTGCTCACGCGTCTGTTGCGCGTCACTGGTTTCGGCGCCGGCATCGCGAACGGACACGATTACAGGATGTGGATTGCCGGCTATGACCCGAACGGCAACAGAGGCTGAGTCAGCCGTGTCCTACCGTCGTCCCCGCCCCACCCCTGCTGCTGCCGTTCATGCGCGGCAGGTGAGGCGGGGGCGAATACGTCCCCCAAATTCGGAGTCACCATGTCCAATTATTCGCCGTGGTACGCGGCCGCCGTCCTCGCAGGCCTTGTTTTGCTCTTTCTGATTGTCGAAGCCATGCGCCGCGCTTCTGTCGTACGCGCGCCGGTCTTCAAGGGTGGCCACCTCACGTTGGCCATCGATGAGGCGAACAAGGACCTTGTCATCACAATGAATGATGATGCGGGCGTTGTGCGCATGCCGCTCGGCTCGGTCGCGTCATACCACGCACCCGACTTCGTGCCCGTTCCCGTGCGCGCGGGGCAAACGCCGCCGAAGACCGGCCGGGCGCGTCTGTGGCTTACGTCATTCAAGGTGCCGGATGTTTTTGAGAAAGAGAGCGTCCACGCCATCGACCACAGCAATCTTGTCGCCAGCAACTGGAGCCGCTTGCTGCCGGAATCGGAAGCCAAGCTCGCCATCGCGTGGCTCGACCGTCGGGCGGCACTGATTGCGCCGGATTTTGCGGGTCACGTCACATCGCTCAATGCTCAAAAGAAGGATGCGGCGGCGGCGGCCCGGCGACACCTGCCGGAGAAGCCGCTCATCGAATGCGACCGGGGCCGCGTCGCGAAGTACTACGCTTATATCGCCGTTCTGCCAAGCGGGTTTGTCTATGGAATGACGGAAATGGACGGCCTGCCTGTCCCCGTCACGCGCGTGCATGCTGACATTGGGCGGAAGATTCGCGTGATGATGCCGGGCCATGCGTTTGCGTTTGACTTCGAACTGACGCAGGGTGAGATGCAGACGCTGCAGAGCCTGCAGCAAAAAGGCCTGTTGCATCTCGCCCCGCCCCTCCCACGCGGGCACTGAGCACTGAGCGGCCGCCCCTCCCGTTTCTCATCCATCCCACCGGCGGCCTGTCGTTGTCGGCTGGTGGATACACCACTCGCCGGCTGCAGGATGTGCCTCCCGCTTACCGCCCCGGCCCGCTGCCCCTCGACGGTTTGACCGGTGGGCCCGATTTACCCTGGTCCGTGTTTGACTCGGCCGGGTTTTCCCCGACCGGGACAACTTTGGCCATGGCCGATTGCAGATAGGTCCGCTCGACCCCCGTGATGATGCCGAGCAGATGCTCCAGCAGCCTCGGATCCGTCCCGTGCAGTCGTCGCACCCCGGTTTTGAGTTCATCCCTCACCCGGGTCAGGGTATGAGCCGCGACAACCTTCTCTTGCCGCATGTGTTCCGCCTCGTCGCGCAACGAGCTGACTGCGGCTTTCAATTCCTGGACGTGGTCGTTGGCTTTTGCCGCTTCGGCCGCCACACGGTCCCGGACACGGGATGCCGCGTCCATCCTGCGGCGAAGCATTTCAAACAGACTGTTCGCGCGTTGGTTGGCCTCGCGAAGTGCCTCCCGGGCCTTTGCCCGTCGTTCGCGTGCGCGGTCGAGCTCAAACTCATGGTCGAGCGCGTGGGCGGTCAACCGTGTCTGCTGCTCACCGAGTGTGTCATGAGTGCCCTCCTGCTCGCTGACGGCCTTGAGTGCGTCTTCAACGTGGGTCGCAATGCCCATGGCGAACTCGAAGTCGCGCAACTCGGGGAGCGACATGTCCCGTGGAGCCTCTCGACGAAGGCGGGCGACCAGAGGATGGGTTTTGGGATCTGTCTCCAACACGACCGGGGGTTCATCGTCCACGAAGTCGAACACGAACGGCCTTTTGGTGACGCGAGACAGGGCTGTCTTTCCCCGCTGGTAGCCTGCCGATTCCAGGTCCCACAGCCGGGACGATTCCCGCATCAGTCGCCCGGCAAACGCCTTGCCCAAATGGGGATTGCCAGTCATCGCCAGGCGACCGGCAAAGCCCGACCGCGTGCTCGAGCGGTCGAGAACCGAGTCGGACCCGTCGGGCAGCGCCAGTGAGCGCGTGGGAAAGCACAGGCGGACCTGGCGGCCTGCGTCTGCAGGCGTCGGCACGGGTGCCGTGCCATCGAAGGCGACGTAGGTCACCGGGACACGGAGCTCGCGCGAGACGAACCCGGCCAGTGCCCACGCGAACTCGCGCATCCCGTCGTCGTCCATGGAGTCCGGCACTTCGGACCTGACTTCAAACAGCAAGGGTGCCGGGCCGTGGCGCTCGGTCCACTCCACCCTTCCCCACACGTTTTCGGTGTCGGTTGCCCATCCGGGCGAGTTGAGGGGGGCAAGCGTCGTTGCCGTGTGCCGCTCGTCTCGTCGCAGACGGTAGTCGTGGGTCAGCCCCGAGCGTCCATCGAGCAGGCGGAGGCGCAGGCGTTCGGCGACGAGGGCCACGGCGTTGCCCGAATCGGGCCGGGTCATCAGTTGAAGGTCGAGATCCAGATTGGTGTTCATGAAAGGCCCTCCTTGGCCAGTGTTTTACGGGTTGGTTTTCCGGGGTGACAGGAACGGTGCTTCAGCCCGCGCGGCAGACATGACGTCCTGGACCTCGAGCTCAAGGACGGTGGCGAGCTCGGCCACATCGTTTTTTTGCTCGTCAGACAAGGCTACCGCGATGGTACCGATGACAGACCGGAAGTCAGGCTTGTAGGCGTTCATCTTTGAAACGATGTCAGCCCGGACCTTTTCGTCACGATCCTTCTCGATGTCCCGCGCCATCGAGAGTGTCTTGATGACCTCGACGTGTTGATGGATGTCAGACTGTGCGCGCGCGGCAAGCCTCGCCGATGTTTCACGGTTGGTCTGCAGAATGGACCACTCGTCCGACGGGATGTGCAGCCGCGCCCGCAAGGGGTTGGCCACGAGCCAGGCGGTCAGTCGCTCTTCGGCGCGGTGCAAGGCCGCGTCGGTAACAGCTTTCTGGGCGCGCGCGTCGGCCAACGCGGACTCTTCCCGCATCATCTGCATATCAAAGTCGCCTTGTGCCTGCCGTGCGCGCTCCTGTGCGAAAAGGAGTGACTCGATGAAGTCCGCCAGAAGCATCGAACGCTCTAACGCGGCTTGCTCGGCGTCACTGGTCGGACGAGGGCCAACGCTCCGCATGAGTTCCGCAAGCCGCAGGTGGGAGTCGATGCGCAAAGTGCGGCCACCGACGAACGATGCCCGGTTGATGAGCGGTGACTTGCCGCGGATCTCCCGCGTTGCCGCACGCCGGGCGCGCACGACACCACCCTTGAGCGCGGTCTCCACCGATTTTTCCCGCCTTGCATGCAGGCGTTGCTTGACCGAGGAAGCGTCGAGTTGCGGCACCGGTGCCGCACCGGTGGTTTTCGGATACCACTGGTTCTTTGCGCCATGGCGCCGTGCCCGGGTGGGCTTCGGTGTCTTGTCGAGCCCGAGGCGCTTGTAGCTCTTGGACTCGTACGTTGCGGGGAGCCCTGCCGCCGCAAGATGTGCATTGGCAAGCTTTGCCCATTTTTCGTTCATCGAATCGACGATGGGTGCGGACTGGCGGCGGTTGGACAATTCCGAGAGCTTGCGGCCAAGGCGCCAGCTATCGGAACCGCCCTCCCCTTCGCGAATGAGTTCACGGGTCGGGAAGAGGAGATGCGCGTGGAAGCCAATCTTCTCGCCGGGCTTCGCGTTGCCATCCAGATCAACGGTGTTGTCCCTGTGCACAGCAATGCAGACGGGCACATTGAAGCGGGCGACGATGTAGCCGGCCATGGAGCGGGCCATGGCAATCGCTGCCTTTTCATCGACGCCGAGGGGGATGGGGATGCGGTAGTCGCGGCAGATTTGCGCGTCGACGCGGTTTTCTGCTTTCTCGATTTCGTTCCACAGGGTTCCGGGTTCAAGCAGCCATGCGGGCGCGCCTTGCGGCCCCATGGTTTCGCCATAAACGACTTGCTTGCCGAAACGTTTCGAGTAGTCGTGCCAGGTTTCGGTGCGCTCATCGAAGAGTTTGATGCCGAGCCTGTAGGCGGCGGCCGCAACCGCGCTGTGGTTGCGGTCTCGGTTGTGGGTGTGGAGATGCGGACGGGCGTGCTCTGCCATTGGTGTACTTCCTTGTCGTTGGTCATTGGCCTTCCTGGCCGGTTTGGCAGTTGGGTAAATTACAAACCCGTCCGCATTGCTTATATGCATACATCGAATAACGACGCCGTCAAGGGGTGACGCGAAATTATTTTTGGGTGTCAACCTGGGTGTAACGCGACCAGTCGGGTGCGATGTGCAGACAAGGGTGTCGCCATTTTCAGGATCATAAACAGACCCCTCAACTTAGCGATTTCAGCCGAAAAGCACGGCTTTTGACTTGAACGACTGTACATCTGGGCGACTGGACATCTGCACCGGACGCTATGCACTGACCCGGGGAGCAACGCGGACCGCTCGCATGCAACGCATGCTAAGACGTGCTCTACGTTTTTCTGCAGGGCTGATTTGCCCCCCCCCGTCGACAAACCAGCGCGATCCAACGAACCTGACGAGAGTATCCGTTGGTCTGGGTCAGTCACCCCTTCGGTGGATGCTTCCCCACGTCAGCTGCTTTGTCTGTTTGTCGCCTCACTTGCAGATGGCATTGGCAGCCGCTTGAAACGCTCGGGCGCAGAACACCGACTTCATCATGGCAAGCGCAGCCAGCTGCCGCCTCAATCCGCGAATGTTGCCGCTTCGTTGGTGTCAGCTGGATGACTCGCGGGCTAAGCCTTCTCGCGGGAGGACCGACGCCAGTGCAACCTGACCGGGCGTTACCGGGAGCTGCACCTCCTTCCGTGGTAGGTGGAATGTGCACGGTCGAAGCCGGGCTGGGCGCCGTGCAAGAGCCCTGCTGCTGAACACTCAGGCCTCGGGTCAGCCATGCAGGCACCCTGTGGCCCGTGCGCAATTTGTCGCAGTCTAGTAGACGCGCCTTGTGCGACAGCCAGGATGTCCGTGCACTCCACAAGGAATAACGATGTCAGACACGACCGCGCTCAGCTTTCAGGTAATCGGAGGAGTTCTGCTGGGACTCCTCATCAGCTGGATCATCCGTTGGTGGGCCGCCACTCCGCCGCGGCACACAACACGAAAGCGTGGCCGGCGGCCCGGAAAATCCGAGCCATGAACACGCCCACCCGGCCATGGCAAATGACGTTTTTCCGCGGCTTCCATTTTTCACGGGGTCGACGGTGTTTCCGCGGCCCCTACTTGCGTGCACGCTGTGCCCGGCTTGGTTGCGCTGCACGCGCACGCGCATGCGTTGCTCTTGGATTGGATGGTGCTCGCGGCGACGAGGTTGGCACCGATGCTCGCCACGATCAAAAACCAGTTCTTGAGATAGTCGGCCTGGGGAGCGTTCGCCACATCCACATAGGCTGGACCCAAAAGCGAACAGCAAAGGCCCAGAACGATGAAACCGATGCCCCAGCGGAAAAGCCGGTTCTGAGTCGGAAAACGCGAAATGTCGAGCAATCCGGCGGCGAGCACGACCCCGCAGGCAATGACCATGATGATAAACATTCGAATCTCCATTTCGTAATTAGAAAGGCAAGCCAACCGGCGGTTGCTGCCACAGCGAGCGCCCACCTCCGTGAATGGCGGACGTGCGCGACAGCGCCCGTACATTATCAAAGTTCAACCATCATGTAACAGGAATTTGGGGCGTTAAACGGAACCAAGACGCCAGGCATGCCCGCTCCACCTGGGTCTCTTCGCCGCGCACTTCCGTTTTGACCTCGAAGCCGTCTGCCGAAACGTCACGGCCTCAAGCGATAATCGGGACGCCCCGCATCCCGTCCAGGCTGTCACCGTGCCCATCGTCGTGTCGCCACGCCTGCCTGTCCTGACAGCCGTCTTGGAATCATGTTCTCGGCGGCCAGTGGCCGATAGAACCAGATAGCCAAAAAGCCTGCTCGGGACGACCGCAACTCGGAAGGGACTCAGTGGGACGCGCCATTCGGCACGAGAGAACCAGCGTTTGAGTGTTTCAGAGGACGGTGCGGCAACAGCGGGGTCTACCCGCAAACGGCGCGCTCTCTCCCGGAAAGCCTCCGGCCTTCCTCAAGAATTTCGCAGACCAATCCCCGGACGGTCGGGTCGTCGATGCCGACTGCCTGGCAGGCCATGGAAGGCAGACCGCCCGCTTCGTGGGTTCCACCGGTCGCCACGATGACCTGGTCTGCGTCGGTGTTGACCACCAGATTCGCGTTGTGTGTAACCAGGAAGACCTGCCGCCGGGTCCTGGCTTCGCAAAACAGCCGGACGAGTTCGGCGTAGATGGACCTGGGGTCCAGATTCTCTTCCGGCTGGTCGATGATGAGCGGCCGGCCATCGTTACACCGCTGTGCCCTCAGTGCGGTGCTGACGCCGCCGGGGCCAACCCGGCAACTTCAATCTCGAACCTTCCGACAGGATATGTGCGGACATACACCGGCCCGAAGCTGATGGCATTGACGACGGTGGTCAGACTCTCGATTTTCCTGTCGACAAGCGAGTTGTCCGCTGCCACGACGACGTAGGCGACGTTGGCATTGGCGAAGTCTGTCTCCAGCGAGATGTGGAGTGGTGACGTCAGACCGGTTGCCTGGTGAAGGGCATAGGTTCCCGGGTGGGCGTCGACCACCTGCCCTGTCACCGAGAGACCATAGACCACGGGCATCATCACCCGCTTGTCATAGCCGAGACACGAGCAATACGAATTGATCGTCACCTTGAGCGGTCGGGCCTGACCGACCCTCAGGAGCTTGTAGTATGACGAGTAGTGCGAAAGCTCCAGCACCCTGTCACCGGCACCGACGTCAAACTTGTTGACGCCGGGTTTCAGCAGTGGCGCAGCAACGTCGCCGGAAGCGATTGAAGCGATGTCCGCCGGATGCGCTTGCCGCATTTGTGAGAGGTAGACGCTGCTCGGTGGGACGCTCGCGCACGCGCCGAGAGTAAGCACTGTCACGCACATCATGATAACCCGACCCATGTTGCCCCCTGGTGTTGGTCAGTCGAACTTCGAACCGGTAGTTTGACTCAAAAAAACGCCGCCAAGACCTGTCGGCCAGCCAGCACCCTGGTCCCACTGCCCGCCATACATTCGTCTTCTGGGCGCTATATCCGTCGGCGACGGCGCTGGCGCGGGTCGACATGAAACGCCAGCCCTCGCCGTCGAGCAACCCGTTCCCATCCCAGTTGCCTTGTTAGCCCGGAGACTCTCACCGGACATCGACGAAAATGCCGGGCTGGCACCCCGCCGTGTGACATTCTTCGCCCATTGTGGTCGTGCGGGTCGTGCGGGTCCCCTACGGAGACGCGATGGTCAACAGGCCTGCGTCCGCCGCCAGACGACCACTGGACACTGCTCCGTCCACCACACCGCCGATACGCTCCCTGACCTGGGCTGAAATCGCGCGGATGCCCATGGCGCGGGCCACACGCTCAACGACCTGGTCACGACTCGCACCGAAGTTGCGCTCGACGACCAGCAAGACAGCTTCAACCAGTTCGGCTTCCGGCAGATATTCGGCTTTTCGCAGGGCGACGGACGCGACCTCCGACCGGTCACGGGGAATGATGGTTGCACCGGGCATCGACAGCCACACGCCGTCTTGCTCGATGTAGCGCTGCCTTACTGCAACGTCAATGGCCTTTTCCACGGCAATCTGGATGCGGCTGCCGGCACGCTTGGCGCCCCAGGCATCGCGAATGCGGGAGACAACCTCGTCGGTGTGCACAGGTCCCTCGGTGGTGACGACGTCCACAGCAAGCTGAGTGAGGATTCCGGTGGGTATCTCGTGAATCTCCTCGGTGCGATGCATCGGCCGTCGCGGACTCGCCTCAACATACATGGCAAAAGCAAAGTCGCCGTCCTCCGCCCTTTCCTCGCGCTCGACGACGGCTGCAGCTGCTGCGAGCTCGGATGCGACGGCTTCTTCAGCGGCGTGCTCGTCGAAGGAAGCGCGTGCCGCATCAATCTGCCGACAGACGAGGTCGAGTTGCTCTTGCGGGCGCTGGAACCAGTCGGTACTCCAGATGCGGTGGAGGTTCCATCCGTGGTCTTCGAGCACCTGCTGGCGCAAGCGGTCGCGGTCACGGGCGGACTGCGCGCTGTGATACGAAGCGCCATCGCACTCAATGCCAAGGAGAAACCGGCCGGGGCGCTCGGGGTCGGTGATGGCCAAATCGATGAAGAAGCCCGCGAGACCGACCTGTCGGTGGACCTCATAACCGCGCTCTTCAAGGGCGGTTGCAACCTGCTCTTCAAACACGGAATCAAAATCACGGCCCGAGACGGCGGCAGTGTCGAGCTTTCCGGTTCGCGCGTATCGGAGAAAGATGCGGAACGCCTCGATACCCTTGCGATTGGCGGAGAACGACGGGTCAATGTTTTCATCCGTCATCGAGGAAAACACCTCGCATCGCTGCTTGGCGCGGCTGATGAGCACGTTGAGGCGCCGCTCACCCCCTTCGTTGTTGAGGGGGCCAAAGCGCATTGGCACCTTTCCGCCGGGTACCGTGGGGCCGTAGCCGACCGAGATGAAGATGACATCGCGCTCGTCGCCCTGGACATTTTCGAGGTTCTTGATGAAGAACGGTTCGCTGTTGCGGCGGTTGAAGAACGCTTCGGTTTCAGGCGGCAAGGTGCGGCGCAAGACTTCGAGCTCATCGTTGATGGCACGGCTTTGTGTTGCCGAGAACGCTGCCACGCCAAGAGACAGCTTCGGATGGAGCCGCGCGTGCTCGACGATGGCTTCAGCGACCATCCGTGCCTCTGGGGCGTTGACGCTCTTGACCGGCGTCCCAAACACACCATCCCGGACATGATGGAACCTCAGCCCCCGTCCCCCTTCCTGCGTCCAGGGGCTCGGCACGATGAAGAGCTTGTTTTCATAAAACTGCCGGTTGCTCACGGCAATCAACGACTGGTGCCGGCTGCGGTAATGCCAGCGAAGCATGCGCATGGGCAGACCGCGCGCGGTAAACAGGCCAAGGATGCTTTCGACGTCACCCACCTTGGTCGGCTCGTCTTCGTCGACTTCCTCGTCGCCGCTGGTCATCTTGGCGAAGAAGTTCGTCGGCGGCAGCTGCCGGGGGTCGCCGACCACGACGACCTGTTTCGCGCGGGCCACAGCACCCAGGGCGTCAACGGGCTGGATCTGGCTTGCCTCATCCATGACGAGCAGGTCGAACTCCATCGCCCCAGGCGGGAGGAACTGGGCGACCGACAACGGGCTCATCATGAAAACGGGTTTGAGCGCAGTCAGCGCCGGCCCCGCTCGCTCGACAAGCTTTCGCAACGCCATGTGGCCTTTTTTCTTCTGGATTTCACCACGCAGCACGCCGAGCGGTCCGACCGAGCCACTGTCGCGCCGGGGAACGTTCTGATGGTGGGCACGGACGACCTCCCCGGATGCGGCGACAATTCGCTGGCGGTCAAGGTCGGCGAACTCGCGGACAAGGTGGCCGTGCGCCACTCCGTCGAACCGACCCAAAGCGGGCTCTGCCTTGAGCACACGGCGGTATTGCCCCTCAAAGTAGGCAAACTCAAAGGCGGCAACCGCAGCGTTGGCCGCAAGACGCCCATCGGCAAGGCGGGCGACCACGTCCCCGCATCCTTCGGCAATGGCCCTTGCCGCGCGGTCGCGGTAAGTCACCCAGCGATGAAGCTCTTCTTGCTCGGCTACCCAACGCGACAGACGCCAGCCCAGGGTGTCGAGATGCACGTCATGAATGACGTCGGCACCAACGCTCGCCAACAAATCGAGATCAAGCTCGTCTGCAATCGCGCGGAACGCGGCGTTTAGGTGTGTAACCGACGCGTCGAGAACCCTGGCACGCGGGATGAGCGCCGAACGCTCAATGACACGACCTGCGAGCGCGCGGATGTCGCCATTGGCGTGCACCCAGGCGGCCGCCACCGATAGCGCGTCCCAGTCGCTGTCAAGACCGTTCCAGGCCGACCCGAACAGCGCACGGCCCAACATGTCTTTGTCTTGCAGTCGCTGCCTTGCGTTTCTCCCGGCGTCGAGCCGGTCAAAAATGGCGTTGACTGAACCCGCACTCGCCGGAGGCGCAGCAAGCAGGCGGCTTGCCACGGCCCAGGCATTGGTATGGCGCACAGCGAGTTGCAGCAGGGACTCCAAGTCGACCTGCTCCGGACCTGTTGCCTCACCGAAGACCTGCGCGGACCGGGAGAGGAAGTCGGCATGGACGCCGGAGAGGTCCGGAGCGAGCTGTGCGAGGAGCACGTTGACCTGTTTTGAGCGCTGGGCGACGTCTTCTTTTTCAGGACCACGGGAAGCAATGAGCCTGGGTTCTGCGCCGAGCCCGCGCAACGAGCGCATCCATTCGACGAGTGCAATCAGGGGCGCAGACGCGGACCGCTCCCCTTGCCAGTCACCGCCAAATGCCGCACGCGCAAAACTGTCGTCTACGCGCAAGATTCGACGTGCCTCCTGACCCCGGATGAGCGTGTCGAGGGAGGCGAGTGTCACAGGGAGGGGTTGCGCCGGGTTCGTCAGCACAGAGCGCATGAGCTTGTTGGCTGCCCGCCACTCTCCACTCAGGTACCGGAGCAAACCGGTGCCCTTCGCAGCAAGCACGGCGCGGGCCGACCCGACGTCGATGTCCCACGCCAGTTCCTGGATTTGACCGGCGAGCGAGCCACGGACGCCCTCGAGATCGGCGACCGTGTTGGCAATGCCACCGGCACGCTCGACGCCCCCCTCCCACAGTTCGGAAGCAAACGTCTCCGGACTCGCCGGTGGCGCGTTGGCGACCCGCTCGCCGATTTTGGCCATCCGGGAAAATTCGCTGGTCGTCGGCGAGCATTCGCGACCCAGGGCGTGCGACAGGCCCTTGGCCGCCTGGACCAGTCCCGGAATTGCGTCGCGGACCGACGCGAGGCGTTCGATGGCAGCCGCATCGAATGCTTCGGGCAAGCCGGCGAGCGCCTGCTGCGCTTCCCGGATGTCCTCATCCCAGGCGCCCGGGGCGACTTCCGCAGACAGGGCCTGGCGCAAGGCGGCAAAGCGGTGGCCGTCGCCAAGAAGGGCATCGACAGCCGATGCCTCAGTCCAGGCGTCACGGGCCATGGCCTCAGCGTCGAGCACGGGGGCAGCACTGACGCGCTGGGCGAGCACACTGAGGGGAGCAACATCATTGAGCCGAAGCGGCGCACCGGCTTCGAGCAGTGCGGCGGTTGCCGCCATGTGTTCGCGCGCGTGCTCGAGCTGGTCACGCAGCGCTTCGATGCGGACCACAAGCCGCTCGCGGTCGGTTGGCGCCATCGCCTCGATGCCGACGCCGGTAAAGGCATGGTCGTCCGGCTTGCCGATGATGTCGATGCGGGCAACGAGGTCGTTCAGGAGAGCGTGACGCCGTTCGAACCCATCCGGACCGCAACCATCGATGCCCTGGAGTGCCACATCATTGGGCATCACGCCGGCCTGCCGCAAGCGGGAGAGGTGGCCCATCACCTGGAAGGGCGAGAGGCCGGACGCGGGGTCGACACTGTGGAGCCTGGATACGTGCGCGTTGAGTTCGTCCCTTGCTTCGGTCAGACGGGAAATCAGAGTCCCGGTCGGTGCTGCCTTGGGTGCGCCCAGTTCCCAGGTGCGGCGCAGCTCTTCGAGCACGGCCCGCTTGTTGGCCTTGTTGCTGTGGAGTTCGAGGCAGGCGTCGCCCACACCTTTCTCATCAAGGCGCCGCTTGACGACTTCCAGTGCTGCCATCTTCTCGGCGACGAACAGCACGGTCTTCCCGTCCTTGATGGCGGAGGCAATGACGTTGGCGATGGTCTGGCTTTTTCCGGTGCCGGGAGGGCCCTGGATGACCATGTCGCGGCCACGGCGCACTTCACGGATGGCAATGGCTTGCGAGCTGTCGCAATCGAGAATATGGAGCATGTCGGCCGGCGGAATGACCGGGTCGATGTTTGCCCCTTCGTCGAGCATCCCTTCACCGCCGGGGAACCCGTCGGACAACAACCCCTTGACGAGGGCACGGTCGACAATGGTGTTGCCCTTGGGCCAGATGGCAGGGTCGAGGTCGCGGTACATCAAGAACTTGGCAAACGAGAAAAAGCCGACCGTCATCTCGTCGGCAAGCACTTCCCAGCCCTGCTTTTCCGACACGGTTTGTGCGACGTCAGCGCAGTACGCATCGATGTCAAAGGCGTCGGTCGCGTCGAACACCGGCATGCGGAGCTTGTGGACACGGTCGAGGTACGCTTCAAGTGAGAGGTTGGACGCCACATCTTCCATTCGGGCCTTCAGCCGAAACCGCTCGCCGGCGGCGCCACGACTGAGCTCAACCGGGATGAGGACCAGGGGGGCGTAGCGGACGTTCGTTGCCTTGTTCGGGTCAACCCATTTCAAGGCACCGAGCGTGGCATAGAGAACGTTGACGCCCTGCTCTTCTTCAAGCGTCTTTGAATTGAGGTACAACTCGAGCAGTCTTTTTTGCAGGCCCTTGCCCGTGAGCCGTGTCTGGAGTTTGGTGTCGGTGTGCCGCAACAGCACGCCACGCTCGTCCGTGCCGTCGTCGTCGGGCTGCGCAAGCTGGTCGATTTCGTCGGGCTCGTCGCCTGCTGCCTCCTCTGCCTCCGCGTCCTCTTCAACACCTTCTCCCGCCGCGGCTTTGCCAGCAAGGAAGGTGAACGCCTTGTTTTCGCGAACCAGCAGTCGGTAAACCTCCGCAGCCTTCTCATCAATGACCGCGATGGCCATCGACTTGCTGGTCCTTGGCATATTCAGCAGACGGTTCCGGGCCGACAAGTCGAGCAACTGTGTACGGGCGCGTTCGAGCTTCTCTGCATTGGGAAGCGAGCTTTGGAAAATCAATGCGTCGGTAACTTCGGTGACGGGTTCCATGTTCAATCCCCTTCGCGGATGGTTTCCATCCGACGCTGGCCCAGTGGGCCTTTGATGTTGGCTGGCGGCGAGATGCCGTTCGCTTAGACGTTGCTTGACGCTTCGGTCCCGTCTTCGGCGCCGTCGGTAGCGAGAGCCAACGCAATCTCCGCGCCCCCGGACACCGGAAGCAGTTCTTCCCGCCGGCTCTTCTTTGGCCGGGCGCCGGCGGCAACCAGCCTCTGCGCGCGGGAGACCACGGACTGGTTTGATTCGTTGAGGCGGTTTTTGGCTTTTGAGTACGCCTCGCCCGTTTGCCGAAGACGCGTCTCGATGGCGTCGAAGTCATCCATGAAGGCGCCCAGCGCGTCGAGCAGCTTGGTCGCTTCTTCGTTGATGACGCCCACCTGGCGTTGAATCCGGTCTCGCGTCCAGAGCCGTTCAACCACGCGCAGCATGGCCATGAGCGTGTTGGGTGATGCAAACACCACCTTTTTTGCAAAAGCTTCGGTCTGCAGGTCGGGGTTGACAGAGAGCGCCGCCGACAGGGCCCCCTCGATGGGCACGAACAAGATGGTCAAGTCCAGCGCATCGGCACCGAGCACCTTCGGATAATTCTTGTCTGACAGTTCGCGCATGTGAGCGCGAAGGGCCGCCGCATGCCGAATTAGGCCTTCCTGGTGCCCTTCGGGCGTCTGGGCATCTTGTGCTTCCGTCCAGGCAACGAAGTTCATCTTCGAGTCGACCACGACGCGGCGCCCGTCGGGTAGGTTCACCACCACGTCCGGATACTTCCGCTGGTTGGTGTCCTCGTCGACCGTGTGCATCTGGGTGACGTAGTTCTTGCCCTCTTCAAGACCAGAGCCTTTGAGCACCGTCTCCAAAATAAGCTCACCCCAGTCACCGCGCGTTTTTGCATTTCCCTTGAGCGCGCGGGTCAGCGCCTCGGCGGCGGTGGCCATGTTCTGGTTGAGGCCCTTCAGTTCGCCGATGGTGCCCACGAGCTGCGCATGCTCCTTGGCCTGGTCGGTCCCCAGTTGCTCGACCTTGGCCTGGAACGAGGTGACCTTCTCGGCGAAGGGCTTCAGTGTTGCCTCTAGGCTCACCTTTGACACCTCGGAACTTGCCTGGATGCGCTGGTCGAGCAGCAGGGATTTCTCGTCGAACACCTTGCTTGCCGCTTCGGTAAACGCCGTCCGCATCTCGGCTTGAGCCCTGGCGAGGAAGGCCTTGGTATCGACGACCGCCTCCCTCGTGGCATCGCGCTCGGATGCGGCTGTCGCGTGGTCGGCGCGCATTTGCTGGAACCGGGCCGACAACAACCGAAGCTCTTCCCGCGCGGCATCTCGCTCGATGGACAGCTGGGCCGCTTCCTGCGTTTTGGACGCGAGGTTGGCCTCCGCCACCGCCGCGACTTGCCGGATCCCGTCGACTGTGCGTGTCGTCTCGTCGCGTGCGGCCCGCGATGCGTCGCGTTCTTGCCGGATACGCGTAACCTCGCTCGCCCTGGACTCGGACGTCGCGTTGGCTGTTGCAAGTTCTCGCTGCAAGCGTCCGACTGCTTCCCGAAGTGCAGAACTGTCGCCGTCGCGGGCGACAATGCCTGCTTCCAGCCTCAGCACCGTGCCAGCCGCCTCGTTCGCGCGAGCTACGAGCCCGGCTTCTCTTGCCGCAGCAGCGGAAACGTCAGCGGTCAGGGCTTCGGCGCGGGATTCTGCCCGAGTAGCGCGGTCTTGCGCATCGGGAAAACGACTCGCGTCCGCCAGCGCCAGCTCCAGACGAGCCTGGAGCTGGCGCTGTGCCGCGCTGGCTCCCGCCCGAACGATGACCACAATCGCCGCTGCAATGACGCCCACTCCCGCTAAAAGAGCCCAACCCCAACCCGGCATCGTTTCCATTGCATCTCTCCCTGACTTCTAGGATGGGAATCATATCAACGGACGTAGTCGTCCGGCTAAGCCGGGTTAACGTTTAGCCAGCAAGTCCTTGCAAGCGAGAAAGCTCCACTGGCCAACCCTGCCGGTTCGACATGAATCCTTCACCGCTGCTTCGGCCGGCGACCTTCGGGTCGTTAAAGAAGAATGGGCGCTGCGAGGGCGAACCCGACCCGGCCGAGTTCAAAGTGTTCGGCGAGCAGCGCTTTCTGTGTATCAATCAAGGAGCCGTCCGTAACGACAAACACCGGAAAGGGAAGGTCTCTCAACGCGAGCGATTCAACTACAGCACGGATTCAGTCATCATCCGGCGACAGCAAGGTCGAAAAGAAGACAAATTCGCTCTTCATGGCTGGCATCAGGCAAGGCGCGTAGCGGCGCCTCACCGAACCCGGCGCGTGACCTGCATTCGGCAATGCCGACACGACGTCCCAGCCTGAGGACCATGTCGATGTCGGTCTTCAACGTTTCGCCTTCGAATACCTCGAGGTTTGACCAGACGACCCCGTACCTGGTCCTGGGGAAGTTCACCAAAAGGAACGTCGTCAACTGGCCCTGGTCTAACGCCCTTCCTTGTCTTTTGGCGGACTGTCGACTTACTTCACGGGGAAGCCAGGGCGCCTGAAGGATCGGCAAGGAGAAATCGAAGCACCGGGTTAAGCGCCGACCAGGGCACTGTATTGTGAGTGTCCCCCTCGAATATCCGCATCTGCAGACGCTGCGGCGTTTTTTTGAAATATGGGCTCACGTCGCTCGCGAAGTCGCGTACGTTTTCGACCATGCGGGCGTACTTCACCTCGGCAGCAAACTTTGTCTGATCGACAGGCCATTTTGACAAGGCTGACGTGTACTCACCCTCCTCGCCGCCCACACCGATGAACAGAAACGGTAGATTCCCTTCTGTCGCGCCGCGCTGAAGGCCTTCAAGCTCGCCAAACACCGAGCGATTGCTCCTCCATAATGCGGGGCTTACCGCAACGTAGGCGCTGAACGATTCGGGGAATTTCAGCATCGTGTGGATAACAAACTGACCGCCCAGCGACCAGCCGAAGATGGCTTGGCGTGTGCGATCTACCCTTGCCATTTTTTCAACCATCGGCTTGACCTCTTCTTCAATCACCCGGCGAAACTTTTCGTATCCGCCAAACCGGGGATGATCACCCAGGTCGACGATGATCGATTTTTCGTAATCGGTCAGGTCCGCATAAGTAAAGTCGTAAGTACGACCAGCGCTCAGCTTACCCTCACCGCTCTCGATGCCGACAACGATGGCCGGCTTGATGTCGCGGGCCTGGGACTCGTTGCGGACCGCACCTGCGAAAGTCCCGAAGAGTATGTTTCCGTCTAGGACGTAAACGACCGGGAAGCCCGCATCGGGCGCTTTGGCGGCGGGTAGGAAAACCTTTATCCGATATGCCTCGCCGTTGATTTTGGAAACAAGCTCGGACGACGTGGTTCGCTCAACGGTCGCCTCGGGGGCATCCACCGGTCGAGCGGCGACGTCGCCGGGGTGCACCGGAGCAGCAACACATGCGGCAAGGGCCAAAACAAGCACAGGGATGGTAACGAACTTCATGGGTGTCTTTCCATTGAACCGAGGGCTTCGTCAACGATCTCATAGCATGCGACGCAAGCGCGACTCTTGTAGATACCTCAAACGAGGTATCTACGGCCTAACGACTCTGAGCGTGACGACGACCACGGAATCTTTCCATTCGGCGTATTTACAAGCCCTGCCGAGGGATCCGGATGCGCATCTCAGCCAACAGTTCCGACATCCCAATCAGCCATCGATGCGGATGGGCCCGACGCGCACGCGTACGTCCTTTCGACAGCCGGCGGATGGTTCGACACCGTCTTGCTCCGCATGGGCGAACAGCGCTTCGCGGGCGGCCACCGAACCCAAACAGGCGAGCAGGCTCCGGCCCTCTGTCTGTCCCAGCCTCCTGCTTCGCTCGCGGATCCGACCGCCTGACTGGCCTGCGAAAACGTTGCCGATCTCCTGACCCATTGTGTGATGCCGCGCTGTCAAGCCGTTGCGTCGGGAAGATAGCCGCACTCTCGCGCATCCTATCGACAATGCAAGGCTGACTGCGAAGACATCAGCGGTGAGCTGGCGTCTGTGCGGGTCCCAGCGCTCGTCATTGCCGGCGGCGGCGACAAGGTCGATCCAGTTGGCGCGCACAAGAGCGAGTTGCTGCCCCGTGTGGCGGATGTTGAGTTCCATGTGCTGCCGCATCGGCCACCTTGTCCCCCTCCAGGCACCCGCGGAAGTGGCGGAGCTCGTGTCGACATTTCTCGATCAGCGCATCTACACCTGACGCTGCCCGACGGCCGAATGTAGAGGACGGCCCTGCTGCCCTCTACATTCGGCCGGGCATCGGCGTTCCCGGACGCCATTGCGGGGTCCGTCGTGGCAGTCCGGTAAAAGCGGGCCGAGACCCGGAGCCGTGCGACCAATCCGGTGCCCCGTAGATCAATGGCCAGACCCAGCCGCACGCTTGCGTCTACCGACCGAGTCTGGCCAGACCACGATTCTCAAACCGGGCGACGATGGCGACAGCGCACGCTGTTTTGCGCGACGCAGGCTGACCAGTGCGTGCACCTTCGGGTCCCTACCCAGGCGGAGGTCCCAGCAGTGCAACGCATCGCGCAAACCGGTTCCACACATCAAAAAGATCGCCCCCCGTTTTGTCCGGCGAGAAACGTTGAGTCCCCGTTGGCGACGTGTCCTGGTTGAAAGCCAACCACCTCAACCGGGTTATCGCAACCTTTGAGGGATTGGGATATCGTCCGTCATACCACCATCCGACAGCCGGATACGGTCCGGCACAACCCCGGCCCGGTCGAAGATACGGCGAACTTGCCCGCAGAAGACGTTGATGCCCCAAGCGCGCCACAGAGACATCTCCAAACTAGTCGACCGGAACACACGGGCATCCGTAGCGCTCGTCGTCGTACTGCTGATTGCATGGATCTCGACGGTTGCCGGCGTGTTGGAGGTGCAGGCGGAAATCGCCAAGCGCCACGCCATCATGCTCGACGCCAGGGACGTCGCCCGACAGGGCCAGTTAATGAGAATAGCCGTCTCCGGACCAACGCCGGAAAACGACGCCGCGTCCCTTCACGGGTTGAAACTGGCGACCAAGCGGGCCCAGGCATCGGTCGATGCCATCGCCGCGTCGGCAGACAGCCCCAAGGAACGGGTGTTGGCGAAGGCTCTCAGTAGTGCGCTTGCAGCGCACAGGACGGAGACGTTCCCCCGTGAGCGCAGCGCTGCGCCCCCCTTGCGCGAGGCGCATGGTAACCCGGACTTCGGCAGCGACGACCGGCTCGACCTCCTTTCGAAGGCTTCTGACGACCTCACCGAGCTGGAGGACGCTGAGCTGGGCGTATTGCAGCGAAACGAGAACCTCGTGCTTGTCGTTTCTGCCCTCCTTCTACTGGTCTTGAGCGCATGGTCGCTCGGGACATTCCGGCGGTCGCGGGCTGCGACAGCAAGCCTCCTTGCAAGCCTCGAAGACAGCTTTATCGAAATTGACCACAGGCGGGCCGAACTGCAGGCGTTTACGGACGCTGCACCGATGGCGGTTTTCCATGCCGACGCTCACGGTGTCTTCCGATGGCTCAATGCCAAGGCGTCGGCGTGGGTCGACGGACGCTTGGGCGATGACGCCGTTCTTTTCATTCGCGATGGCGTCGCTGCCGACGACCGGGAACGCGTTTTCAACGCCTGGGCGCGCCTCGTTGCCAGCGGCGAGCGCTTCGAACACGATTTCCGCTTCCTCAAGCCGGACGGCGAAACAGCCTGGATTCGCGCCTCGGCATCGGCTGTTGTCGTGGCCGGCCGAATCACCGGTTTTGTCGCGGTGGCCCAGGACGTGACGACATCAAGGCGCCTCCAGGACGAGCTCGCGCAGTCGAGAATGCGCATGCGCCGCATGGCCGATGGCGTCCCCGCACTGATGGCCAGACTCGATGAAACCGAGACGTACCGGTTTGTAAACGGAACCTACCGGGCCTGGTTTGGCAATGGCGCACCCCGCATTGGCACGACACTCCGGCAGTTTCTGGGGGAGGAAACCTACGCCCTCTTCTCCCCTGTCCTGGCCCGGGTTCGCAAGGGCGAAGCCGTCCGGTTCGAGATGCGCCATCTGAGCCTGCACGGGCGTCATTTTGTCGGGGACGTTTCGTATACCCCCGACCGGGACGACGCGGGACGCGTCTGTGGAATGTACGTGCTGGTCAACGACATCAGCGAACGCAAGGAACTAGAAAAAGGTTTGTTTGCTGCCAAGGAGCTGGCTCAGGTTACCCTCGAATCCATCACCGATGCCGTCCTGACCACTGACCGTTCCGGAGCGGTGACGTTTCTCAACCGCCGCGCGGAAGCGCTGCTGGACCGGACGGCGATACGGGCGCGAGGTTTGCCCATCGACACCGTCGTGGCTCTGCACGACCCTGACGGCCAGCGAAGCCAGACCTCACTGATTCGCGCCATTTATGAAGAGCGGGTGGTCGACACGCTCCAGCCGCGACACCTCGTGCTCGACAGTGGCGAAAAGGTTGACGTGGAGGTCGTGGCGGCGCCGATACGCGACCGCGACGGCGAAGTGGTGGGTGGCGTCCTTGTCTTGCGCGATGTCTCCATCGCACGCGCTGTGGCCGACCGAATGCGACAGCTCGCCGAATCGGACGCATTGACAGGGCTGCCCAACCGGCTCGTGTTTGAACAGCGTCTCAGGGCACTCCTAGCGGCCCTCGCGCCTGAGGAAAGTCTCGCGGTCTTGTACATGGACCTTGACGGTTTCAAATCCGTCAACGATGAGCATGGGCATGGCGCAGGTGACGAACTGTTGCGGGAGTTTGCGAGCCGCCTTGCAGCCCTGGCTGGTCCGGCCGATACCATCTGCAGGTTGGGCGGGGATGAGTTCGTCGCCCTGCTGGTACCGCCGGTGTCCTTGCGGGAGGCTGTGGTTCGGGCCGAAAGCTTTGTCGGCGCGGCGGCGCGCCCGTTTGCATGGCAGGGTCAAAGGTTATCGGTGACGCTCAGTGTGGGCGTCGCCCAGGCACCTCACCATGGGACCGATGCGCACACGCTGGTCCGAAAGGCGGACGATGCCCTTTACGATGCAAAGCAGGCCGGGAAAAACCAGGTATACGTTGCCAGCTGAGCTGCAGGCAGCGCGCGCGGAAAAGTGCGTGCAACCCCTTCAAGTCCCGGGACCTGACCTTGCCAAGCCCCGGAAGATGTAAAACGGTCGGCCCACGCATGGCGGGCCGACAGGGTGCTTACTTGGGGTGGCCCGGCGGCAAGACAAACTGGAGGACCGGGTTGACGGCAGTCCATGACACCGTGTTGTGCGTTTCACCTTCGAAGATGCGCGACTCAAACGCCATGCCGTGGTCCTGGAACAGTGGCCGCATCAGCGCAGTGAAGTCCACCACGTTGCCAACCATGTGGGCGTAACGGGCCTCCTCGCGCAGTCTGCCCTGGTCAACGGGCCACTTGGCCATGCCCGCCGAGAGTTCCTCCTCAAGGCTGCCAACGCCGACAAAGAGGCTCACGCGTGTGCCGTTGGCCACCTTTTGCTCAAAAGCGGGAATTTCCTTGAGCACGGCCCTGTCGTTTCTCCAGATTGACGGGCTGAGCGCCACGTAGCAGGAAAAAAACTCCGGGTGGACGAGCATGGTGTGGACGACCACCTGACCGCCCAGCGACCAACCGAAAAGGGTCTCGTGCTTACGGTCGAGCGCGACGAGTTTTTGCACCCGCGGCTTGACTTCCTCCTGGATGGTGCGCATGAAGTTTTCATAGCCGCCAAACCGCGGTTTCGGCCCAAGGTCGACGACGATCTTTTTCTCGGTCTCGGACATGTCGGATGGCGTGAAGTCGAACGTTCGGTCGGCGTCGTTTTTCCCGGGACCCGCTTCAATGCCCACCACGACAGCCTGCTCGCGCTCCTGTGCCTGGGCCTCGTTCCACACCGCACTGGCAAACGTGCCAAACATCGTCGAGCCGTCCAGGAGATAGACCGCCGGGTATCCTCCCGCAGGCGCCTTGCCCTGCGGAATGTAGACCTTGACCCGGTACGACTCGTCGTTGAATTTTGAGACGAAGTCAAAGCTCCTTGTGTAATCGGTCGTCGCCTGGGCCGCCATGTCAGGCCCCTGGTACTCGTGGGCGTCTGTTGCGTGCGCAGCTGTTGACAGTCCCATTGCGGCGAGTGCCGCCAATGTCAGCAATTTCATGATTTTTCTGTTCGTCCAAGAGGGTTGGTATCAGTCGCGCAGGAAGGCCATCGGATCTGCGGCAACATGGTTTCACGGACCAACTCCCGGTCTTGTCGCAAAAGCGACGACTTCCGGGAACGCCAGTCCAACCTTTGGATGCAGGTCATCATCAAATGGTTGCAGCCGCTCAGGCTTTCACATGGATGTTTTTGACCAGGTGGTGGTAGCGTCCAGCGGCACACACGAAACGGTACCCGGCGCGTTCGTAGAGGCGGCGTGCCGGATTCCCCGGCAAGACGCCGAGCGAGAGGACTGAGAAACCCTGAGAGACCGCATGTGTTTCGAACCTGTGAAGCAGCGCATGCCCGACGCCCTGGCGCCGGGCACTCAGCTCGGTGTGAAGAGCTGCAAGGACAGCACTCTCCCCGTCCGCGTACCACAGGCAGTAGCCAGCTGCGGCGCCGTCGACCTCTGCCACGTGCAAGTGCGGGAGATTGTCTATCCATTTCCCCAGGCGCTTTTCCATGCTGGCGAACCAGCTCTCGAGCGCGTCTGGCTCATGGTCGACCATGTAAGCGTGTTCCCCCCGGAAGAGCAGCGGCAAGTCGCTGATGACTGCACCCCGCAAGGTCAACATGGGTGTCCCCGACCGTCAATCGCAGGCGAACTGGCAGCCCCGCGCGTGAGCGGAGTGCAACCTTGCGGGACACCCGTGCAGACTGCAACGCCTGTGGCCTCCAAAACGGAAATATCACATTTTTTGCCCATGGAATCCTGACAAACAGAGCGGGGCCCGGTATCCAGCCGATGCTGGCCGGCCCTTCGCACGAAGTGCGTCACAAGGGGTGGCGACGAGCGGCCTCACGCGCTGCCTGGTTGCGGCTGCGACAGGCAACCCCTTCCCCGGCGCCGCGTTGCGGAGTTAGCATGATGACAATCATTCTACAGGAAGCCGCCATGCGTACACCCGTCATTGCAGGTTATGTCCGTACCCCGTTTGCGTTTGCAAGGAAGGGTCCACTGGCGGCATCGCGGCCCGATGACCTTGCAGCAGCAACCCTGCGCGCGCTGGTCGACCGCGCAGGCCTCGACCCCGCCCTGGTCGAGGATGTCATCATGGGATGTGCGTATCCCGAGGGAACCCAAGGCGACAACGTGGCCCGGGTCGCGCTGCTGCTCGCCGGCTTTCCCATCACCGTGCCGGGCGCAACCGTCAACCGCTTTTGCGGATCGTCCATGTACACCATCCACACGGCCGCAGGCCAGATTGCGATGGGGGCGGGAGACGCGTTTGTTGCAGCGGGCGTCGAGAGCATGACGCAGGTGCCCCAGGGGGGCCTTCACTACTCACCCAATCCCCGGTTTGCCGAGACGCATGGCGACGGGCACGAAATCGATATCCGCGCCTACGTCACCATGGGCGAAACGGCCGAGAATGTCGCGAGCCGTTACAATATCAGTCGCGAAGATCAGGAAGTCTTCGCCCTCCACTCCCAGCAAAAAGCAGCAGCAGCCCAAGCCGACGGCAGGCTGGCTGCCGAGTTGACGCCGGTGACCCTGCAAGACGGCAGTGTCCTCGACGCCGATGCCTGCCTGCGTCCGCAGACCACCCTTGAGGGGCTTGCCGCGCTGAAACCTGTGTTCGGCGGGACCGTGACTGCGGGGACCGCATCCCCCCTGACCGACGGGGCGGCGGCGACACTGGTTACCTCTGAAGAATTTGCCCTGCGCCATGGCCTCCCCATTCTCGCGCGTATCGTTTCGACGGCTGTCGTCGGCGTCGAGCCGGAATACATGGGCATCGGTCCTGTGCAGGCGACGCGCAAAGCCCTTGAACGCGCAGGCCTGACTGCCCGCCAGCTCGACGTCATCGAGCTCAACGAGGCGTTTGCTTCCCAGTCGCTCGCCTGTATCCGGGAACTCGGCCTCGACATCGAGCGCGTCAACATCGACGGCGGCGCCATTGCACTGGGTCATCCGCTGGGAGCAACGGGTGCGCGCATCACGGGAAAGGCTGCGCAAATCCTGCATCGCACCGGCGGGCGGTATGCGCTTGCTACCCAGTGCATCGGCGGCGGTCAGGGCATCGCGACGGTGCTCGCCCGCTACTGAATCGCCTGACCCAGCCCCGGCGGTCAGCGCAGCCGCCGGGGCAACCGAGACGCGGCACAGGCCGATTCATGAAAATACTCGTGCTGGGCGCAGGCGGTATCGGCGGCTACTACGGCGCCCGGCTCATCGAAGCCGGCGCCGACGTTACGTTCCTCGTGCGTGAAGCAAGGCGGCGGCAGCTTGCCAGGGATGGCTTGCGTGTGCAAAGCCCGCTTGGCAGTTTCGCCGAGGCTGTCCACGCAGTGCCTGCCGTCCATAAACGCGATGACTTCGACCTCGTCATCCTCGCGTGCAAGGCCTACGACCTGCAAAGCGCCATCGACGCCGTTGCCCCAGCTCTGGCATCGGGCGCATCGGTTCTTCCCTTTATCAACGGGATCGGCGTTTATGACTGGCTCGACGGCGCGTTCGGGCGACGGCGTGTCCTGGGTGGTGTGGCGCATATTGAGACCGGTCTGTTCAGTGACGGTGTCATCCGCCACCTCGGCAGCCGGGATGCCCTCACCATCGGGGCACGCGCCACCGAATCTGCTGATATTGCCAAAGATGCCCACGCCCTGTTCGCCAGAACGCCAGGCGAACGACACTTGAGCGCGGTGATTGACCAGGCGCTGTGGGACAAGTGGACGTTGCTCGCAGCGGGCGCTGCTGCATGCTGCCTGATGCGCGGCACCTTGCAAGACATTCACCGAACAGACAACGGGCGTGCCCTTTTGCACCAGGCCTTCGAAGAATGTTGCCGCGTTGCCGAGGCAAGCGGCTTCGTGCCTGGACCGGACACACTCGGGTCATCCATTGCCTTTCTCATGGATCCCGATTCCGACTGGACGGCATCCATGATGCGCGACATTGCAAAGAATCGCCCACGCATCGAAGCAGATGCCATCGTGGGAGACATGGTAAAGCAGGCACAGCGTCTCGGTATTCCGGTGCCGCTTCTGGAAATCACCTTTATCCACCTGCAGGTGTACATGGCCCGCCATGTCCAGCACGCGCGATGAGCCAAGCAGTGATTCGCGGATGGAAAAACTGCGGCAGGGTGCTTGTGCAAAACCACATGGCTTATACATGACGGACGACTTTTATTGAGCCTTGCGACTACCGACGCGCGTCACAGTTGCTGCTGCGCGTGATGGCTATCTTGGCGCTTTCAAAGGAGACGCCAACGTGACCCGTCTGCGCTGCACCATCCTCGCTGCATGCCTTCTTTCGACCCTCTCCGCCCTCCCCGCCTATGCCCAGTCCGTATCCGACCCGTCAACCATCAAGGGGAAAGTCCTGGTCGGCTATCAGGGATGGTTCCGGTGCCCCGGGGACGGCAGCAACTGGAATTACTGGAGCCACTGGTCCGCCAACAACGCAGTGCCGGCAGCCGACACCGTCTCCGTTGACAACTACCCTGATGTGTCTGGCCTCGACCCCGCCTCTTTGTGCCCGGTCCCGGGCATGACCGTGCAGGGCAAGCAGGCTTACCTGTTTACGTCGTTTGCGCCACAGACGGAGGAAAGCCACTTTGCATGGATGCAAGAGTATGGCGTCGACGGCGTGATGTACGGCCGTTTCCTGACCGCAGTGGCGGGTGATGCACCGGATCACGAACGCATCGTCAAAAACATCATGAGCGCCGCCGAACACCACGGCCGCGTTTTTGCCATCGATTACGTGTTTGATCGCACCGGTCATACCGACGACGAGGTTCTCGCCCTGCTCAAGGCCGACTGGCAGTTTTTGGTCAACGACATCGGTGTGACCCGGAGCCCTTCCTACCTCAAAGAGGGTGGCAAGCCGGTGGTCGGCATCTGGGGGTTTGGCATGGACGGCGATGCCTTCATCAACCACCCTGCCCTTGCCCAGCAAATCATCGACTACCTGCACAACGAAGCGCATGTGGTCATCAAAGCAGGCGTCTCGCCGGGCTGGCGCACACCGGGGCAGTACGGCAGTGCGCCGGGCAGCGAGTGGCCTGCGCTGTACAAACAGCTCGACATCATCTCGCCCTGGACTGTCGGCCACTACAGCACCCTGACGGACGTTGATGGATGGCGCGATGGCAACATTGCTCCCGACATGGCGCTCACCACGGCCAACCACCAGCTGTACATGCCGGTGATTATTCCGGGGTCCTCAGACGCCAACGGCGACCACACGTCGAAGAAAAACGGCGTACCGCGGCTCGGTGGACAATTCATGTGGCGCCAGGCGTACAACGCCCGCAGTCTGGGCGCACCGATGGTGCAGATTGCCATGTTTGACGAAGTCAACGAGGGAACCGCCATCTTCAAGGTTGCACCCACGCGCGCCGAAGCGCCCGATCAGGGCTGGTGGCTCACGCTCGACGCCGATGGCTATCAGCTGCCGTCCGACTGGTATCTGCGTCTCGCTTACGAAATCAAGCGAGGCTATTCGTCCGGCGCCACCATGCCCGAGACTCTGCCCTCGACCCCCTGGATGAACACGGCGAAAAACTGTGGCGTCCTCGCGAGCGACGGGGTGATTGATGCAAACGGTGAAGTTGCTTCCTGTGACGGAAACACCGAACTCGTCATGCAAGGCGACGGCAACCTTGTCCTCTACGCCCGGCATGTTCCGGTCTGGGCCAGCAACACCTCCGGAAGCCTCGCACGGCAGGCCGTCATGCAAGCCGACGGCAACCTTCAGCTCAAGAGCGCTGGCGGGGCGGTCGTATGGCAATCGAACTCGAGCGGGCATGCCGGCGCGTTCGTCAGGGTGCAAGACGACGGTGTTGCATCCGTGGTCGACGCAAACGGCGTCATCGTGTCCACGCGCTGAGTCGCGAGCTACCTGGACAGGCTCTTTGCACCACTTTACCGGGGCGTCTGAGACGGTGCCCCTCACCCGCCCAAACAGCACCGCCGGCCACAGTGCCGTGGGGTGCAACCGGCAACCAACAGGAAGACCCATGTCCCGCTTCACCCGCAAGCTGATGGCCGCGACCCTGCTCGCCGCCCTGCCCGCCACCTCCGTTTTCGCCCAGTCCGTTTCCGATCCTTCCACCATCGAAGGCAAGGTCCTTGCCGGTTACCAGGGCTGGTTTCGCTGCGAGGGCGACGGGAGTCCGTACCACTGGAGCCACTGGACGGCGAACAACGTCGCTCCCACGCTGACCAACATCTCCGTCGATGCCTATCCCGATCTCACCGGCATGGACCCGTCGTCGCTGTGCGACGCCTCCCCGTTCACCATCGGCGGCAAGCCTGCGTCGCTGTTTACGTCGTTTGCGCTCCAGACGGAAGAAACGCATTTCGCCTGGATGCGTGAGTACGGAATTGACGGCGTTCTCGCGCAGCGCTTCCTCAGTGATGTCGGCGGCGCCGTAGCGGAAAACGAGAAGGTGCTTCGGAACATCATGACGGCCGCCGAGGACAACGGCCGGGTTTTTGCCGTCGAATACGACCTGACATCGTCGCGCAACAACCGCACAGACGACGAATTCATGGCCGCACTGGAAGCCGACTGGCTGCATCTGGTCAACGATGTGGGCGTGACCCGTTCCCGCGCATATCTCCAGCAAGGTGGCCGGCCTCTGGTGAGCGTCTGGGGCATTGGCATGAACAACCACAGTTACGTCGACAATGCCGATCTCGGCCAGCGCATCATCAGCTGGTTCCACGATGTCGCCCATGTCTCGGTGATGGCCGGCGTCTCCTCCGGCTGGACCACACCTGGCCAGCACGGCAGCGCCGATGGCGACGGGTGGCCAGCGGTCTACGCGCAATACGACGTTATCCAGCCATGGCCTATCGCCAAGTACAACGACAACGCCGGCGCCGATTCGTGGATGCAAGGCGAGCTGCTGCCCGACATGGCCGTCACACAGAAAAACCACCAGCTCTACATGCCGGTGATTTTTCCAGGCTCAGGCGACCACAACGGCAATCCCGGTTCACCCGAGAATCCGACTCCGCGGCTAGGCGGAACATTTTTGTGGCACCAGGCCTACAACGCGAAAACCGTCGGCGCACCTGCCATCAAGATTGCGATGTTCGACGAGGTCAACGAGAGCACGTCCATTTTCAAAGTCGCCTCCACCCGCAAGGAAGCACCGGACCAGGGCTACTGGCTGACCCTTGATGCGGATGGCTACCAGCTTCCTTCCGACTGGTACTTGCGCCTTGCGTATGAAATCAAACAGGCCTATCTGGGGACGACCCCCATGCCGGCAACCATGCCGGCCGCGCCCTGGATCGGGACGGCCCGCAACTGCGGCGTCCTCACCAGCGGGCAGACCATCGAGGCAAACGGTGAAGTGGCTTCCTGTGACGGACGCACCGAGCTCGTCATGCAAGGCGACGGGAATCTCGTGTTGTATGTCCGTCACACCCCGGTGTGGGCAACCAACACGGGAGGCACGGATGCAACGCAAGCGGTCATGCAGGCAAACGGCGACCTGCAAGTCAAAAGTGCCGGAGGAACCGTGCGCTGGGAATCGGGCACATCCGGGCATGCCGGCGCGTTCGTCCGGGTCCAGGATGACGGGGCAGCGTCGGTCGTGGATGCAAATGGCGTGATTACTTCGACGCATTGAGGCCGCGGCGGCCGCAGGTTACCGACGCAGCCTGTGGCCGCGCGCACACCGGTTGGACGGATGAAATCACAATCGCACGTGCCTTCACTTGTCGAAGTCAAATTCGCCCTTATTCTCCTGTTACATGACGCCCGACCTTTCATGGAGCGTTCCCCGCCAAACCTGTCACAGGATCTGTCCAATGCCCACGACCAAGATCACAAACACACCCGTCACACGCATCCGCGTGCAAACTGCCGCCACCTATGAAGAGGTTGTCGAAGCCATTTACGCCGACATTGGTCGCGAGCCGGTGCCCCTGGCAGAACTGACCGCAAAGTCAGGCTCATGGGACGAATTCGAAGCGACCATGACCAGCAAGCTCGGTCCGTCGGGCTTCATGATCTTCGGAAAATTTGATCACGGCGCGTGGGTCGAAAAGGCCGGCATCAAACAAGGCTCGCTTCGGGTCGTGCTTGGCAATCCGATGATTGCCATCACCTTGCTTCGCCACGGCATGGCCGCGGGTTTGTTTGTTCCCGTTGAGCTTCTGGTCCTCGAGGAGAAAGACTGCACCTCGATAACCTATCTCCAGCCGTCAACCTTGCTGGACTCGCCAAATGAAGCCCAGCTGCAAGCGGCGCAGGCACTTGATGCGAAGCTCGACGCGTTTGTCCAAAAGGTTGCCAACTCCAGGGCGTGATGCTCGTTGGCCCGCCGCCGCCGGCAAGCAGGTCCGGCGGCGCCGGGGCCCGCAACGCGCACCCGGAGCCTCGATGGAGAAAATGGTGGAGCGCAACTTCCACGGTGCGTTCGACCAGGAGCCTGCCAGTGCTGCCTGCCACACGGCTCTTGCGCCTGTCGCGTGATGCAGAAGGGCTGGTTGCGGTTTTGATTGCAGCAGGGGCGCGTTGCCCCGGGCGCGCTTCTTTTCTGGCCCACGCGGCCAAAGCGAGCAGGCTGGTGCTGAAGAGACGTCGCGCATTGTCACGTCGCGCAACATCCAGGCATGCTCCGCCGTTCGCCCCCTTCCCGTTACTCGATTACCAATGTTCCGCCTTCCAACTCTCGTGCCGGGATGACCCATGACGACGAAGACTTCCGGAATGGTGGAGCCATTTCCCCGCCTTCGGCACCAACGCGGTCTGTCGCCGTCATCGGTGCTTTCAGCGCCGCCTTGCCTGACCGGGCACCCCGGCGGGCCGACGCGCAGGAAGGGACAGGTGCCGTCCGGTGCCAGGTTCAGTCACACAGACAACGTATTACGGGAGGCGCTGCAACGGCTCACGCCGAGGCGCTTGCGCGGCTGACCGGACGGCATTCTGACTTTACGATGTCCCGCGGCCCCAAACTTGAACAAGGCGCAGCGCGTGTTCAAAAACGGACCTCAAAACATGCCCGGCTGCATTTCAGGACAAAACGCCTGCGTACCTTTCCCGAATAGACGGCCGCCCACGATGAGGCACCGCGTGCAACACCAACACCATTTCGGCGCCGCCCGGACGTGCTTGTCCAACGTCCGGGCGGGTACCTGTCCCCACATGCAGCATGCCTTGACCTTCACAGGCCGCGCCTCAGAAAACCACCCGTTCAGCCGTCGGCGGCCTTTAGGCGAGGTGGGTTTTCAGAAAGGCAATCGTTCGGGCATTGGCGGCCAGCGCGTCCGCCTCGTGGTAGTGGTCGCCACCGGGGCGAACGAACGCGTGATCGCGGCCCGCATAAACATGGACTGTGATCGACGGGTTCACGTCCGCAGCGTCGCGGATTGCCTTTTGCGCGTCGGCCGGGACGTACTCGTCGCCACCTGCCAGATGGATGAGCAATGGTGAACGAACATTACCGGCTTCACTGAGGTAATTCTGCGTGCCGCCCCCGTAGTATTCGACGGCAGCATCGACCTTGCCTCTCGCCGCCGTGAGGAATGTCATCAGGCCTCCAAGACAGAAACCCATCACCGCAACCTTGCCGTTTTTCGACAGCGCACGCGATGCGTCGACCGTTGCAATCACGTCAGCGGCGGTGCGGTCGAAGTCGAGGTCGCCGTAGATGGCAAACGCACGCTTTACATCGGCCTCATCGTGTGAGGACAACTGCAGTCCGCGCTCGGCGCGCCAGAAGAGATCCGGCGCGACGACCGTAAAGCCCTCGGCAACAAGCTCGGAGGCGATGTGCCGAATGCCGTCGTTGACCCCGAAGACTTCCTGCAACAACACGACCACTGGCGCACTAGTGGCAGCGGGAAACACGTATGCATCAAAGGTGCCGTCTTCAACAGTGACAGGGAGGACGTCTTTCATGAATAGGACCTCTGGTGGGATATGGGAACGCCGGCAGGCGTCAGTTGAACGAGTGCATGCCGCGCTGCAGGCCTTCGCGCTGCGACATGCGTTCCATCCACGCCTTGACGTGGGGAACCGAGTCCATGTCCAGATGGGCATCGATGGAGCGCATGAACGTGTAAGCGCAAATGTCGGCCAGACTAAACGACTCCCCGGCAATATAGGTGGACGTTTTGAGGAACGTTTCGATGAAGCGAAGGCGTTCGATGACCATGCCGTGGAGATACACGCTTCCGGTGTGGTCGCCGTGGTGGCCCACAAGAAAAGCCGCCTGACTTGGCACGATGATGTCCGTGACCATGAAGAAAAACCGCTCAAGAGCACGTGCCGCTGCAACCGGCTCAGTCGGCAGCAGCAATCCAGGACTCGAATTTGCCGCATACATCATGATGGCGTTCGATTGGGTCAGCTGCCAGGCGACTGTGTCATCGCTGACTGCCAGTACCGGGACCTGTCCCAAGGGATTCATTCGCAAAAAAGGCGCCTTGAAGTGCTCGCCGGTATGGAGGCTCACAAGCCGCGGCTGGAAATCGATGCCCGCTTCAGCCAATGCAGCAGCCGCCCGGAGGCTGTTGCCGGTCCGGGCACCATAAAGGGTCAACGAAGCCATCAGTGTGCCGTTTCAGCCGAGGCGACGCCATTTGCACCGGGCGCAGGACCAACCGGCTCCCAACCACCACCCAGCGCCCGGAATGCAGCGACCGCTGCGCGGGCCGACCCCGTCTGCGCCTGTATCTTCGCGTCACGGGTGTCGAGCAGGCGACGGTCTGCATCAAGGACCTCGATGAGGCTGACCGTTCCGCCCTTGTAAGCAGCCTGGGACGCGGTTTCCGCTTTTTGCAGCGAGTCTTCGCCGCCAGTCAGGATGGTCGCCTGTTGCTGACTTTTGACGACCGCCGTCAGGGCATCTTCCACATCTTCAGACGCCCGGAGGACCGAGAGCCTGTAGTCCGCCAGCGCTTCGGCATCGCGCGCTTTTGCCGAACGGATCTCCGCATTGATCCTGCCGAAGTCAAACAGGCGCCAGCGAAGACCGAGCACGCCCTGAGACTGGTTGGCCGGGCCGTTGAACTGGTCGCCTGCCGTGGTTGTTGCGGTGCCGATGAGTGCCGAGAGGGAGAACTTCGGGTAGTACTCGGAGATGGCCTGACCGATGTGCGCGTTGGCGGATGCGAGCCGCCTCTCGGCGGCAATCAGATCGGGACGCCGGCGCAGAAGATCCGCGGGGCCGCCCGCGTCACCAATCACTGGTGCATCCGGAATGGGCGTGGCCTTCGCCAGTTCCTGCTGTGACGTGCCCGGCTGGCGCGCGAGGATCACATCGAGCGAGTTCATCGCATTTTCGAGCGCACTCTCGAGCGCCGGAACCGTTGACTGGACCTGCGCGAGTGCGCCCTTGGCCTGGTTGAGCTGCAGTGCTGCAGCCCAGCCTGCGTCAAACTGAAGCTGGATGGTATGGGCGAGCTTAGTCTGGGTGTCGACCTGCTCTTTTGCTACCGCAAGGCGCTGCTGAAGACCGCGGATGACGAGATACGTGTCTGCGGTTTGTGCCTGGACTGCGAGCGTTGCCGCAACCAGCCCAGCCTGACTTGCCTCGAAGTCGGCAACGGACGCCTCGCGTCCCCTGCGCAGACCGCCGAACAGGTCGAGCTCCCAGCCCGCGACAAGATTGCCTTCGTACATGTTGGCGTACCGGTCGAATCCGGGCTGTGCATTGAGCACCTGGCCAAGCGGCGTCTCCACGGACTGTCTGACGCGGGCCCCATAGGCCTCAACACCCGCCGAAGGCAGCAGGGCGGCCGTGGAGGATGTCAGCATGGCGCGCGACTGCTGCACACGTGCGCGGGCCTGTTCGAGCGTAAGGTTCGAGCTGACCGCGGCCAGGACGAGGCGAGAAAGTTCCGGATCGCCAAATGAGCTCCACCACTGGGTCAAATCAGCAGCAGGGCGGGATCCGGGAGCCGTCAGGGAAGCGGCGTGAAACGTGGCGGGTGCATCAAGGGTGGGGCGATGGTAATCGGGACCCACCGCGCACCCGGAAAGAATGAGCGTAGCGACAACGGCAAGAGCGAGCGGTTTCATCGGAGCAAGCCCGGTTGGCTGAAAGGTGACCAGAATACGATTTGGTCATGGGTTGTCAAGGGGTCAGTGTTCGGATATACCTATGCCATGACCGACCAGACTCCCCCGCTCGAGGGTGGCACCGGCATCCGGCACCAGATTATCGAAGCTGCCGATGCCCACTTCAGCCGATATGGCTACGCCAAGACCACGATGATGGACCTGGCGAAGGCGATTGGCTTTTCCAAGGCCTACCTCTACAAGTTCTTCGACTCAAAGCAGGCAATCGGGGAAGCCATCTGCTCCCGTTACCTCTTCGGGCAGCTCGGAGCCGTGCTCACGGCTATAGAGGCGGCCGACGGGGCCAACGAGAAGCTGAGGGCCCTTTTCCGCATGGTGGCCGAGCAAAACCGCACCCAGTTCTTTGCCGACCGACAGTTGTACGAGATCGTGTCCCACTCCCGCTCCGAGGACTGGTCGAGTTCGGTCAGCCATATCTCCCAGCTCAACGAGTTGCTGCGCGACATCATCCACGAGGGGCGCCTCTCGGGTGAATTCGAGCGCAAAACGCCCCTCGACGAAGTGTGCCGGGGAATCTGGCTGAGCCTGCTGCCCTTCACAGACCCCGTGTTGCTCCAGCACAGCCTGGACGACATCGACGACGGACTACCTGCCGTGCTCGGTGTGGTGCTCCGCAGCCTGTCTCCATAACCGGAAAAGATAAATTTTTCACTGTGACCCGTTGACAATCGGGTCACGAGACACAAAAGTGTGGCTTTCCCACAACGGAAGCCCGCCATGTCTGCGCCGTATCCGCTCCGCAATTCCCTCCCTCCCCTGGCGCTGACCCTGGCGCTTGCTACCGTGCTCAGCGGCTGCGCCGCCCACACCGAAGCCGACCCCCGGACCGAGTCGCCCCTCGTGCGCACGGCGACCGTGGAGACGTCGAAGACCGGCGTCCACAGTTTCACCGGGATAGTCTCGGCCCGGGTCGAGAGCAACCTCGGCTTTCGCGTCCCCGGAAAAGTGACAGAGCGCCTCGTTGACGCCGGCCAGACCGTGCAGAAAGGACAGCCCCTGATGCGCATCGACCGCACGGATCTCGCGTTGGCAGACACCGCCTCCGCAGGTCAGGTGGCGGCCGCCAAGGCTCAAGCCATCCAGACAGCTGCGGATGAAAAGCGTCTTCGCGGCCTGGTCGACGCCGGCGCCGTTTCCGCCTCCGCCTACGACCAGGCCAAGGCTGCGTCTGACGCCGCTGCAGCGCGGTTGAAAGCGGCCCAGGCACAGGCATCGGTTTCGACCAACGAGTCGGGCTACTCCACCCTCCTCGCTGACAGCGATGGCGTGGTGATGGAAACCCTCGCCGAGCCGGGTCAGGTCGTCGCAGCAGGCCAGCTTGTTGTTCGTCTCGCTCACGCAGGCCCTCGCGAAGCGCTCGTCAGCCTTCCTGAAACCGTCCGCCCGGCCATTGGCTCTTCTGCGAAGGCTTCCGTGTTCGGCGCACCAGACGGCTCGGGCTCGGCGCACCTTCGACTGCTGTCCGATTACGCCGACCCGGCGACCCGCACCTTCGAGGCGCGTTACGTCCTCGACGGTGACGCGGCGCGCGCGCCACTCGGCTCGACGGTCACGGTTGAGCTGGCCTCGGCAACAAACGGTACCCCGGCAGAAGTGCCCATCGGTGCTCTCTACGACCGAGGCCAGGGGCCGGGCGTGTGGGTCGTCGACAAGGCGAAGAACACGCTCACCTACCGCCCCGTGAAAGTCCAGCAAATTGGTGAGGAAGACGCATTGGTCTCCAGCGGCCTCTCCGCTGGCGACGTCGTCGTCGCCATGGGGGGACCGGAACTGCACGAGGGCCAGACCGTGCGCATTGCGGGGAAGGTCACGCCATGAGTGGCTTCAACCTCTCCGCCATCGCCGTCAAGGAGCGTGCCGTTACGCTCTTTCTCATCGTCATGATAATCCTGGCCGGTGTTTTCGCATTCTTGCGACTGGGCCGTGCTGAAGACCCGAGCTTCACCATCAAGGTGATGACGGTTGTGACCGCGTGGCCTGGTGCCACGGCCAAGGAAATGCAGGATCTCGTCGCCGAGCCTCTCGAAAAGCGGATGCAGGAACTCAAGTACTACGACCGCACCGAGACGTTCACCCGTCCGGGCCTCGCGTTTACGGTGCTGACCCTCAAGGACCAAACCCCGCCGAAGGAAGTGCCTGAAGAGTTCTATCAGGCGCGCAAGAAGCTGGGTGATGAGGCCGCGAAACTGCCCGCAGGCGCCATGGGGCCGTTCATCAACGACGAATACTCCGACGTCACCTTTGCCCTGTATTCGCTCAAGGCCAAGGGGGAGCCGCAGAGACTGCTGGTCCGCGAGGCCGAACAACTCCGGCAGCAGTTCCTGCATGTCCCGGGCGTCAAGAAGGTCGACATCATCGGTGAGCAGCCGGAGAAGGTGTACGTCGAATTCTCCTACGCACGCCTTGCCAACCTGGGCGTCCCGGCACGCGCCATCTTCAACGCCCTGTCCCAGCAGAACCTCATCACCCCTGCTGGCTCCATCGAAACGAAGGGCCCCCAGGTCTTCGTCCGCGTTGACGGTGCGTTCGACGACTTGCAGCGCATCAAGGACACGCCGATTGTTGCCAACGGCAAGACGTTTCATCTGTCAGACGTGGCGGACGTCAAGCGCGGCTACGAAGATCCCTCCACCTTCCTCATCCACCACCAGGGCGAGCCGGCGCTCGTTCTCGGTGTCGTGATGCGGGACGGCTGGAATGGCCTGGACCTTGGCAAGTCTCTCGAGGCTGAAGCGGGCTCAATTTCCAAGAGCCTGCCCGTCGGCATGACGCTGACCAAAATCACCGATCAGGCCGTCAACATCTCGGAAGCCATCGGCGAGTTCATGCTGAAGTTCTTCGTCGCACTCACGGTCGTGATGGTGGTCAGCCTGCTGAGCCTTGGCTGGCGTGTGGGCATCGTGGTCGCTGCCGCTGTTCCGCTGACCCTCGCTGCCGTCTTTGTCATCATGATCATGACGGGACGAGACTTCGACCGAATCACCCTCGGCGCACTCATCCTCGCGTTGGGTCTCCTGGTCGATGACGCCATCATCGTGATTGAGACGATGGTCGTGAAAATGGAGGAAGGCTTCGACCGAATTACCGCGTCGGGACAAGCCTGGACTTACACCGCTGCACCCAGACTTGCGGGCGCACTCGTCACTGCCATCGGCCTGATGCCCGTCGGCTATGCACGTTCGACCGCGGGTGAATACGCTGGCAACATTTTCTGGATCGTGGGCTTTGCGCTCATTTGCTCATGGATTGTCGCCGGTGCGTTTACCCCGTATCTCGGCGTGAAGATGCTGCCGAACATCAAGCCCATCGAAGGCGGCCACGCTGCCATCTACGGTACGAAGAACTACGTCCGCTTGCGCAACCTCATCGGCTGGGCGGTGCGGCACAAGTTCAAGGTCGCAGGGGCAGTGGTCGCCATCTTCATCCTTGCCTTCCTCGGGATGGGCTCCGTCAAGCAGCAGTTCTTCCCCGACTCCGACCGTCCGGAAGTCCTGGTCGAAGTCCAGCTTCCCGAAGGCTCGACCATCGAGCAGACGACGGCGGCCGTGAGCAAGGTCGAGGCCTGGCTCCTCAAACAGCCGGACGCAAAGGTCGTTACCAGCTACATCGGCCAGGGTGCACCGCGCTTTTTCCTTGCAATGGCCCCAGAACTGCCCGATCCGTCCTTTGCCAAGATGGTCATCCTGACGCCGTCAGAGAAGGCACGCGATGCCCTGAAAATTGCCATCCGCGAACAGGTCAACAAAGGTCTCGCCCCCGAAGCACGCATCCGCGCCACGCAGCTGGTCTTCGGCCCCTATTCGCCCTTCCCTGTCGCTTTCCGCGTCATGGGGCCGGATGCGACGACCGTTCGCGGCATCGCAGATCAGGTCAAGGCGGTCATGCTCAAGTCGCCCAACATGCGCCAGGTCAACGTCGACTGGGCTGAGCGTGCACCGGCTGTGCACCTGACCCTCGACCAGAACCGTTTGGCCGCCATCGGCCTGACGTCATCGGATGCAGCGCTCCAGTTGCAGTTCCTGCTGACGGGCGTACCGGTGACCCAGGTTCGTGAAGACATCCGCACTGTCGACATCGTGGCGCGGAGTGCCGGCACCGACCGTCTGGATCCGGCGAAGATCAACGCGTTCACCCTGACGGGCAGCGGCGGCCAGCGCGTGCCGTTCTCGCAGGTGGGCAAGGTGGATGTGCAGTTTGAAGATCCCATCTTGCGCCGTCGCGACCGGACGCCGACCATCACCGTCCGGGGTGACATTGCCGAAGGCCTGCAGCCGCCGGGCGTGTCGATGGAGATCGAAAAGGCCATCGCGCCCATCATCGCCAAGCTTCCGCCGAACTACCGCATCGAGATGGCGGGCTCCATTGAGGAAGCAACCAAGGCCAACGATGCGCTGGCTCCGATCTTCCCGATCATGCTGGCACTGATGTTGACGGTCATCATCTTCCAGGTCCGGTCCCTGTCTGCCATGGCAATGGTGATTCTCACCGCGCCCCTGGCCCTGGTCGGTACGGTACCGACGCTGTTGCTCTCCGGGCAGCCCTTTGGCTTCAATGCCATCCTCGGTCTCATCGGCCTTGCCGGCATCATCATGAGAAACACGCTCATCTTGATAGGGCAGATCCACGCCAACCAGCAAGACGGACTGACCGACTACCACGCGGTCGTGGAAGCGACCGTGCAGCGAGCCCGCCCCGTGATTCTCACGGCGCTGGCGGCGGTGCTGGCGTTCATCCCGCTGACGAGTTCGGTGTTCTGGGGTTCGATGGCATACACGCTTATCGGCGGCACCATCGGCGGCACCATCCTGACGCTGGTCTTCTTGCCTGCGCTCTATGCCATCTGGTTTAAAATCAAGCCGGCAGGCAACGACAAGGACGATCACGCTGCACCCAAGCTCGTCCCGCACGAACTCGGTGGTCATCACTGAGACACGGCAACAAGGGCGCGATTCCCTGGGGACGCGCCCTTTCTCTCCGCCCATACCGATACAGTTACATCGTCATGCAGACCCGGTGGATGCCCAAGGCATCCACCGGGTCTTTTGCTGTTGGGGGTCCGAGTCAGTGCTGGCGAAAACGATGTTTGGCCCCGGTCTCCTCCGCAGGGTCCGGATACAGCGCTTGATCAACCAGGTCCCACACGCCGTCTTCGTCACCCTCCCCAAGCAGGTCCCAGCCGGAGCGGTCGCCGAACACGCGCTGTCGCCTGGCCATCCACCTTGCCGCACGGGAGGCAGTCCCAAATCGCTCGAGCAGCATGTCCGATAGCGCTGGGCGCTGAAGGCAAAGCTGTTCAAAGGCGAGCACGAGAAACGCCTCCCTCTCGGCCTGCAGCCTGGCCATCTCTGCAGCAAGGTCCGAAAAAGTCAACTTGGCCATGCGACACCACTCCTCATTTGTTCAGCCCATGTCCCGCCGCTCACACCAGGAGGCGTGATAGAGAAAGCCGATTACCTGCTTGCCCTTCCCGCTTGCAACGAGTTCGGCAGCGGTTCGGCCGCCCAGGGCCTCAATCGGGTCTTCGACATACCACCGGATGCATCGGGCGTGCTCGACCTCAAGCCGGGTCGCGAGCTTCATGATGAGCGCCCACTCGCGAGGGGGCGCACCGGTGAACATGCACGGCACCATCCCGTCGTGCTGCAAGAGTCCAACAGTCGCCAGCAAAGCGGCCTTAGCCATGGCTCGCCCTCCAAAAATGCCTTGTGACGCGAGGATTACGCTGTCGGCGTTACCTTTGCTTGTGCATTCCGCAGCGAAATGCGCATATCCGGACGATGTGAAAAAGGCCGGACCTGTGACTTTTGTATTTTCCGGTGTGTGCGCGCAGCAAAATTGTGCCGACGCGAGGCCCATATCGCCTCCGGAGGGACACATCCCACCGGCGATGGCGCGAACGAGCGACACTTGTTGACCTCGTCACGGGTCCCACGTTCCGATAAAGAACCGTCCCCGTCGAGCGGCCTACATCGCAGCCAGAGGCGCAAGCCGCGCTTTTGCGACGTCAGTTCCCGCTCTTGCGGGTGCAGAAACCCCAACACCGGCTGGGCGGTCAAGTCTGCGACCGTTGCGCATGAGCGACGCCTCAGATCCGGTCGCGCACGTTGTAAAAACAGCTCCTCACGGCAACCGCCAGATTTCCACAGACATCGTATATCCTCTGCGTCATACCTGTCCCAACAGGTATCGAATGTCCCGGACACACCCCCCAAATGGGGCATATGAACCATAACGCCGATGGGGGTGGCGTCGACGTCGCATCGAATCTATCGTGTGTTCACAAACGCTGCTCCAGGGGCATGGCCATGCGACTTATCGCGAACATCGCACAGACCGAGTTCCACGGCATGCCACCGATGGCAAGTCTTGCGCACCTCACACAAACCGACTCCGGCTGGCTGTTGAGCCTTGTGCTTCGCGTAAGCGACAAACGCCTGATAGGCAGCCACCTCGCTCCGAGCGGCTGTAATCGCACCGATGAATCTTCGTTGCAAGCCCGCCTCGCCGCACTGGCGAGCCGCCTTGGCGCCGAAGGGCCCAACGGGTCGGTCGTCGGAGGGTACGTTGCCCGTGCCGCACGCGTTCTTGAGCAGCATCTTCGCCGACGCCGTTCTGCTGACGACTCCGTTCTGTCCGCCAAACAACTGCGCATTGCGATGCTCCTGCTTGGCTCAAACCTCGACCGGACCCTCCATACACCCGAGGTGGCGACGGCATGCGGCATCTCGGAAGGTCATTTGCGGCGGGCCTTCAAAACCTGCACGGGACTGTCACCGAGCAAATGGCGCCAGGAAAAGCGCTTGCAGCTGTGCCGGACGAAGCTGGTCGAAACGGACGAACCCATGGTTGATATCGCCCGCCAGGCGGGCTTCGTGGTGCAGAGTCATTTCAGTCGGGTGTTTACGCGCGCTACGGGCACAAGCCCGAGCGAGTGGCGGCGCTTGTTCCAGAGCGCAAACAGGGCGCTCGCGCCTGCTGCAGGCAGTAGCCGTTCCCTTTATGACGCCCATGCGCCCGGCGTGACCTGGTCATGAGCAGGCCAGTCGTCGATGAACGTGCGGTCGAACCGCATACACCCTCGCGATTGGACGGGGATGCTGATCCCGTTCTCGACGAGCTCGGGCGCATCCTCCTCGACCTCCTTCGCCTCGACAACGTCAACGGCGCGGCCACTGCCCACGTCATTGACGCCATTCGGCTTCGGGCGCTTGAGGCCGGATGGTTCGACCAGCGCCCCGTCAGGAACGACCAGGCGTTGCAGCCCTGGCAAGAGGAGCTGGCCGTCCGGCTGTTGCTTTCCCCCGCGTCGGCCCCCGCCACCATCGGCACGGTTGCTTCGGCTTGCGGCATTTCGACCGCCCAGTTTTCGCGTGCATTCAAAAACCACTTCGGTGTTCCGCCACTGAGCTGGCGCCTGTCCGCCCGCGTTGAGCGAGCCAAGGTGATGATGCTCGAGACGGCGCTGTCTTTGACCGACATCGCGCTTGAATGCGGTTTCACGGAGCAAAGCCATTTCAACCATATTTTCCTGAAGCGCGTCGGAACTTCCCCTTCGGTATGGCGCCGGCAGCACTCAGTCTGCGCTCCCCAGCCGGACGCCAAGGATGCCCACGTCTGATGAAACCCGCTCAGGCGCGCATACGCGTCCTCATTGCTGAAGATCACCCCCTGATGCGCGAAGGACTTTCGCGCGTGATAGGTGACGAGCCCGACATGGAGGTGGTCGGCGAAGCCCAGGACGGTGCACACGCCGTCGAGCAATTCAGAGCCGCTCTCCCTGACATCACCCTGATGGATCTGCAAATGCCTGTCATGTCAGGCGTCGGCGCCATCGAGCTGATTCGGCAGGAATATCCGCGTGCCTGCATCATTGTGCTGACAACATTCAAAACCGATGTCCAGGCGCTGAGAGCATTGCGAGCGGGTGCGCGTGGTTATCTCTTAAAGAACGCCCCTGCGTCGCTACTGCTTGACACCATTCGCGCCGTTCACAGTGGCCGTCGGTATGTCGCCGACGCGATTGCCGCCGAGATCGCAGCGCACATGGATTTTGACGCCCTGACCGAGAGAGAAGTTGCGGTCTTGCGCGTGGTTGCCGATGGCAACTCAAACCGCGAAGTCGCCAGGAAGCTGCAAATCAGTCTTGAGACCGTCAAGCAACACATGAAACACATCGCCACAAAGCTCGGCACCCACGACAGGACTCACGCCGTCGCCATTGCCATGAGGCGGGGAATCCTCGAGTCGTAGTTGTGGCCCGCCAACGAATCCGCACGAAAAGGAACAATCGTGAAGAATCAGTCAAGGCACAATGCGGCCGCAATGGCAGGCTTGACGTACTCGACCGTCACTCCACAGACCAGCCAGCGCGAGGTTTCAACATGAGCAAGCTCACCACGGCATTCGGCGCGCCCGTGCCCGACGATGACAACACCATGACCGCAGGCCCCCGTGGCCCCGCGTTGCTCCAGGATGTGTGGTTCCTCGAGAAGCTGGCGCACTTTGACCGTGAGGTCATCCCGGAGCGCCGCATGCACGCCAAGGGCGCAGGCGCTTTTGGCACGTTCACCGTCACCCACGACATCACCCAATTCACGAAGGCGACGATTTTTTCGGAAGTGGGCAAGACCACTGAAATGGTCGCGCGCTTTTCGACCGTTGCTGGCGAGCGCGGTGCGGCAGACGCCGAACGCGACATCCGAGGCTTTGCACTGAAGTTCTACACCGAGCAGGGCAACTGGGACCTTGTTGGCAACAACACGCCCGTGTTCTTCATCAAGGACCCGTTGAAGTTCCCGGACTTGAATCACGTCGTCAAGCGAGACCCCCGCACCGGATTGCGTTCGGCGGAAAACAACTGGGACTGGTGGAGCCTTTCCCCGGAGTCCATCCACCAAGTCACCATCGTCATGAGTGACCGTGGCGTCCCCGCATCGTTCCGCCACATGCATGGCTTTGGCAGCCACACCTACAGTTTCATCAATGCCCAAAACGAGCGCTTCTGGGTCAAGTTCACCTTCAAAACCCAGCAAGGCATCAAGAACCTGACCGATGCCGAAGCCGGCCAGGTCGTGGCCCTTGACCGGGAAAGCAACCATCGTGACCTGTACGAAGCCATTGAACGGGGGGAGTTCCCGAAGTGGACGCTGTACGTGCAGGTGATGCCGGAGGCCGAAGCGGCAAACACCGCCTACAACCCGTTTGACTTGACCAAGGTGTGGCCACACGGCGACTACCCGCTCCTCGAAGTCGGTTTCTTCGAGCTCAACCGCAATCCGGAAAACTTCTTCCAGGACATCGAGCAAGTGGCGTTTGCACCGGCTGTCATTGTGCCTGGCATCGGTTTTTCCCCTGACAAGATGCTGCAAGGCCGCCTGTTTTCATACGGTGATGCACAGCGCTACCGCCTTGGCGTTAACTATCCCCAAATTCCCGTCAACGCGCCGCGCTGCCCAGTGCATTCGTACCATCGTGACGGCGCAATGCGGGTTGACGGAAACGGGGGTGGGTCGACCCACTATGCACCCAACTCGAAAGGCGCCCTCCAGCCACAACCAGACTTCTCCGAGCCGCCACTGGACCTGGGCAATGCAGTAGCCAAGCGCTGGAACCATCGCGAAGACACCGACTACTTCTCTCAGCCGCGCAAGCTCTTTGAGAAGTTCTCCGCGGAAGAACGCCAGCGTCTGTTTGAGAACACCGCGCGCGCCATTCAGGGTGCCAGTGAAGCGGTCAAGCTGCGTCACGTCGGGAACTGCGTCCTTGTGCACCCCGAATACGGCAAGGGTGTTGCGGACGCCATTGCGCGACTCGGTTAAGGGACACAATCCGGCTGCACCGCCAAGTGCAGCCGGATTGTCCGCGGGGGTCATGCTGTTTTGCCCGGGTTCGTTCAGCGCCGAAAATTGCCCTCTCCGGCGCGGCGCCGTGAATGCGCCCCGCGGCACACGCTCGCTTGCAATTCCGCGGTTTCGTGACGAAAAGCATTCACAGCCCCGCTCGCGGCATGCGGCGGGAGAGGTGAGCTGCTGGTCCAGCCGCCCTCGCCTCCTGCACCATGGGTGGGTCAATGCGACGGGCCTGATGGCAATTTTACGAGTTTCGGGATTGATTGGGCGCCCGACGCGCAGGCGAACGCGCCCGGCCCGGCTGGACCACATCAACTGCACACCGACGCGGACCGATGACGCCATCCGCTGGCTGACAGTCCCGCGCCAAGTGTGAGGATCTCTGCTTTCACACCGCTCGTCGTTTGTACAACCTGGAAGGCGGATAACTGTTATTCGGCAAGAACGGCGAATGCGGTCTCCTCAATCGATGGCAACACAGGCAACCTCACCCGACCTGTCCCAGATGCCCATCATCCAATGCGCTGGCCCCTCCACCTCCTCGGCATCGCTGCGCTCGCGTTCGCTTCCGGGACAGAGTCCTTTGTATTCGCGTCGGAATTGGACGCAGTCCGGACGACCCAGCCCAATCCCGCCCAAGGTGCCCTCGTGTCAGATGCCGGGATGGCGTCAAGGGGCGATGGGGTCGCAGTGACCGCCGAGGCGATACCGGCACCCGGCGGCCAAGCGCCGACATCCAGCGCTGACAGCGATTGGGCCGGCAAAAGTTTTCTGACAAGCGGCGACACAGTCCCGCTGTCACTGACGGGCGGAACCTCAACATCACTCCTGTGCTCCGAAGGCGGATTTCCTCTTCTGAACGGACCGGGCATTGCCACCGTGAACCGGTTCGCGCCCGCGCCCTCGCCTGTCCCACCGACGCCGACGATTCTCTCGGAGACGATTGGTGCCGGGGGAGCCGACAGGCATGGTCTGGCCAACGGACGCGATCTCAACGTCCGCTACGCGGTACCTGCATTTGAAGATTCAAGCGCCGTCCGGTTTCGCTACCGGCTGGCAGGCTTTGAAACCGGATGGCAAGACGCAGGGGATCGCCGCGAGGCGTCTTACACAGGCTTGCCGGATGGCAATTACCGGTTCGAAGTTGAATCGGGCAACCAGGCAGGAGATTGGAGCCCACGGGCGTCCTTCAACATCGAGGTCGCAGCCCGGTTCTTTGAAACCCTTTGGTTCCGGGTCCTTGCCGTTCTCGCCGTCGTCGGTGTGCTCTACGCCGCCTGGCGTCTCCGCCTGCGCCACGTGACCTCCGCCCTCCGCATCCGCCTGGACGAACGCGGGATCGTAGCGCGCGACATGCACGACACGATTCTCCAGGCAGCCCAGGCGATGGCTTTCCGCCTCGATGTCATGGCCAACTGTCAACGCAAGCCGCCGACGCGGGAGGAGCTTGCGTCGCTTGCCGACTATGCGCGCAAAACCATCGAGGAAGGGCGCAGGAAACTCGAAGTTCTCCGCGCGGATCACGAAGACGACGTCAGGCCTGTTTCGGCACTCGTGCGCCTCGCCAACGAACTCGCAAGCCAGGGCGGACCAACGGTGACATGGACCACGGAAGGCAAGCCGCGCAGCTTCAATCCCCTCGTCGGGGCGCAAATCCGATCCATTGGGCGGGAAATGCTTTACAACGCATTCATGCATGCGAAGGCCACCCGTATCCAACTGCATGCCGACTACGGCAAGCGCCGCTTTGCCCTCACTGTCCAGGACGACGGCTGCGGCGTGGACGTCGATGAGGCAACCTCGAAGCGCGGGCATTATGGTTTGCGCGGGATGAAGGAGCGCACCCTCCGCTGCGGTGGGTGCCTGCGCATCGGGCCGCTGAACCCCGGCACGCTCGCGACTGTGACAATTCCTGCCCCGCGTGCCTACAGCCGCCCGATTTGAGCGAAGCGGAGGTCCCGATAACATGCAGGGTGACAGGACAAAAAATTCGTCGAGCGTTACCAAAGCGCGTCGCGCCTTCCAAAATCGCTCCAAGAACGCGAGCGCGGTGTGGCACGACGTGCGCGTGTGCGGAAACGCCATCAACCTTCGCGCGTCCCGGGCGCGCCACAGGAAAGACTGAGTCTCTCTTCGAGAGACGGGATACGGACGGATATCGTCCGTATCCCGCTTGCCCTTATTGCTCGAGGAACCTGTCTACCTCAGCGACGAAGTCGTCGTGATACTGGAAGATGGCGCCATGGTTGGAGTCGGGATACAACACCAGCTTTGCATTTTTCAGAATCTTGAACATGGCAATCGAACTGTCCGTTGGCAGCATCTTGTCGTCACTGCCACTGACCACGAGTACCGGCTGGGCGATGGCGGTCAGCAGCTTGTTGGCCGGATCGTTCGTCGTCGAGAACGCGATGATGGCCGAGCCCTGTGCCTTGCCCACGTCCGGAGATGGTTCCGGGTCACGATCAGCCTTGCGCGCGCTGGCGCGTTTGAGGAAGGCCTCTCCGGCTGCGATGCTGGCTTTTGAGTCCGTAAAGAACAGGACCATGCGCGGGTCCGGATACTTCTTCTGACTCATTGCTTCGCCAAGCACCTCCATGAGGTGGTTGCCGCCGCCCTGGTGGGCGGTGTTGGCAAGAACAACTTTCCGGACCAGCTCGGGATGCTGCGCGGCAAGCTCCTGGGCAATCATGCCACCCAGCGAATAGCCAAGAAGGTCGACTTTCTTCAGGCCAATGGCCTGAACGAAGGCAAGCGCATCTGCCGACATCTGTTCGACGTTGTCCGGCACTGTGCCGCTCGACCCGCCAACACCGGTGTTGTCAAAAACGATGACCTCGCGATCCTTGGCAAGACCGTCGACGACGGCCGGATCCCAGTAGTCCATGGTGCCGGTGAAGTGCTGGAGCAGCACGAGCGGAACACCCTTGCCGTGACCGATTTTCCGGTAGGCAAACCGGGTCCCACCTGCCTGGACGTGCTGCGTCGGTGCATTTTCCAACGTGGAAGCGACCGAAGTCGTGGCGGCCTCTGCAGTAAACGCCGAAGCCATCAGGCCGAGCACTGTGACAAGATTTTTCATGAGATGGATGTCCCTGGAAGCTCGATGGCGTTCAAATCAGCCGGAAATAACGTCTTTCAGATACACCGAAGAGGTAAGGCCGCCGTGCACCTGGCGGGTCGGCTCGTCAACAAAGACCTCCTCTGCACCCGCCTCGATGGCATCGAGAGCCTGGCGAACAACGTCTTCGGGTTTTGCCTTCGGAACATCAAAGCCCTTGGTGAGGTCCGTATCGATGAAGCCGGCATGGACGCCGACCACCTGCGTGCCTTGCGCACGAAGTTCGTGGCGAAGCCCATTGGTCAGGCCCCACGCAGCCGACTTCGATGCGCCATAGGCTGCAATCGAGGGCGTGTTGATCCAGCTGAGAATCGAGAGCATGTTCAAGATGGCGCCGCCGCCATTACGCGCAAGAACGGGTGCAAATGCCTGGCTGACATTGAGGATGCCGAATACGTTGGTCTCCAGTTGCTCGCGCAAGACCTTCTGGGCATTCCCGTCGACAAATCCGCCAAGGCGCGCAATGCCCGCGTTGTTGATGACCACCGTGACGTCGGAGAGCCTGGAGGCCAGGGCTGCAGCGGCCTCGCCATCGGTCACGTCCAGCTCGACTGCCTCGACGCCGTCGAGTTTGACTGACGAAACATCGCGGGCGGCCGCATAGACCTTTTTTGCGCCGCGCGCGAGGGCCTGCTTTGCATATTCAAGGCCAAGGCCGCGGTTGGCGCCGGTGACGAGAACAACGGAATCAGACAGTTTCATGGTGTGTTTCCTTGCTGTGGTGGACAACTGTTGATATGACATTCGTCATATATGAAATGGTGCAAACGCGGCCGGGCGGACGGCCCGGCGCGTTCCTGGCGAATTTGGCTACTGGGTGTCGTAATGTGCGACGAGGTCCGCCCGGGCTGCTGCGAGTACAGCCCTGCCCTCGTCGGCACTGCCCAACGAGCGGGCAAGCTGCATGGCGCCAATGAGTGCCCCGGCAACCGTCCACGCCGATTGGCGGCTGTGTTCGGGGAGGGCGTCGGAGACCAGCCTGTGAAGATTCCCAATGACCGTCCGCGAGGCGAGCGCGACTTCCCCACTTTGCTGCGGCATCTCGGAACACAGCGCGGCGACCGGACAGCCATTTTCCTGTCCGCAAATCTGCGCGTCTGACAAATACGTGGACACAAAGGCGGAAAACCTCGTGTGACCCAGCCCAACGAGGGCGTCAACGTTCTCTCGTATGACCGAACCGATGTCTTCGCTCGCGTGCACGAGCGCTTCGGACAAAAGAGCGTTCCGGGAATCGAAGTGGGCGTAAAAGCCGCCATGGGTCAGACCCACTTCCTTCATGACCTCAGCGACGCCAATCCCGCGAAACCCCGCACGCCTCACGCCGCGGGAGGCGGCCTCGACAATTCGCCGGTGTGTCCTGTCTCTTTTTGTCCCAACAGCGTTCATGCGGAAGAGCTTACCATGAATATGATGGTCATCATATGTTGGGCATGGCAGTCGACGGCCGATGGTGGTTTCCATTCATAATCTCAAAAGGACTGCGCAAGGAAGAAATTGTTGATGTGATCCACGAAGGCGTGTTCGTGGAGCCCCGGGTTTTCCCGAAACGGGCGGGCCTCCTCGACAAACACTTCTGGCGCGTCAGTCCCCAGAGCCACCATCGTCCCCTCTATGAACTGGTCCATCGGCATCGCGAGCGGATGGTCAGGCGGCCCCAAAAGGCCGGTGCCCACCCATGGTGCAACCAGTTCCTGGACAGTCACGCGTGTGTCCTTGAGCAAAAACCGTTGCGAAAGCGCATATGAGTGCAGCGCTGCCTTGGTCGCCGAGTACACAGCAAAGGATGCCAGCGGGGTGAAAGCGAGCGCGGAAGAGTTGTAGACAATGTGCGCGCGCTCCTGACGCCTGAGCAAAGCAATGAGGGACGAGGTGACACGCATGGGACCGAGCATGTTCGTGGATATCTGCGAGATGGCGGCATCCTCGTCGAGCCGTACCGAGGCGTCGTCGCCTATCATGATCCCCGCGTTGTTGATGAGAACGTTCAAGTCGGGATGCTGGTCCGACAAAAACCTTGCTGCGTTTGAAACGCTCGTTGCGCTGCCGACGTCGAGCTCGATGGCCTCAATCTCCGGGTTCTCCCGCACAAACTCGTCTAGTCTGTTTCTTTTTCGGCCGGAGACAATGACCTTGTTTCCCAAGGCCTGCAGCGCGCCGGCGAGGGCCGCTCCGATTCCGGAAGAGCCGCCGGTGATAAACACCGTGTTTTCCGTCAGTTGCATCTTTGATCTCCCTTGATGCCGTCCGCCTCATGCAGGCCACGCCGAACCGCGTATGACAGAGCAGAAGTTTCCCCGCCTGAAAGCGGGATCCTTGTCGGCAATGACATCAGCCTTGACGTTCCCGAAGGTCGTGTCCGGCTTGCTTGCGATGCCGTCATAAAAGGCCTGGATGATGTCTTCCTTGAAGTGCGGCGTGCGCGGGAAGGCCCGCACAACTGCTTCCCGCTCTTCGTCGGAAAAGTCTTCATAGGCAATGCCGAGCACGTCCATCTCCACGCCCGCTGTTACCAGGGAAACGATTGGGTGCATGTGCACAGGGATGCCCGGTGTCGTGTGCAACGCGATGGCAGTCCACACGAGGTCGACGTCCGACTCCGCAATGCCGTGGCTTTTGAGGAAAGCTCGCGCCACGTTTGCGCCGTCAACCTCAAAGCGCTCGTCCTGGCTGGCATGCGAGGAAAGCAAACCCATGTCATGGAACATTGCGCCGGCGTACAAAAGTTCGGCGTCAAACTTCAAGCCCCGTCGGTGCCCCGACAGCGCGGCAAAGCAATACACGCGTGACGAATGATTGAAGAGAAGTGTCGGGCTTGCGTCCCGCACAAGCTCCGTGATTTCACGGGCCATGGCACTGTCGGGCATGCGAACGTCATGAACGATGCTGACCATCTTGTTTCTCCACATGGGGTATGGACACCGTGCATCGCACAACGCACGATGGACTTGAAGCCAACACCGATGGCCCACCGGGCCCTTCGCGCCCGCACCTTCACCGGATGTAACCATGACTTCACCCGCCCAGCGTCACGTCATTGCCGTTGCCTTGCCTTGTCCGAAAACGCTGGACGTATCCGGTCCGATGGATGTCTTTTTACACATCAATCGCAGGCGCAGACTTCGGATGTCCTCCGCTGGATAGCGCCCAGGGCCGCTGGGGTGATGGTTGCCTGAGAGCGCCCCCTCGTCCGGACACCCTCCGGATTCGCGAACCAGACGCCAAGCCAGCCCTCCAGTACGAGCGCGCGCGACGGTCCGGCTTGGCCGATGGCTGTGCCGGCCAATGACATTTTCAAACCACGCGCGGCTGACAACCCCCGGAAAACTCCTGGTCCCGGCTCTCTCTCAACGATTTGGCGATTTGCATGATTGATTTGACAGGCAAGACTGCGCTGGTAACCGGCGCCACGGACGGCATCGGCAAGGCGACAGCGCACGCGCTGGCCGGACTCGGCGCCAAAGTTTTGATGCACTACGACAACGACGCCAGCACCGCCAATGCCATAGCATCCTCAATCAGGGCCGAGGGCGGACGTGCCATCGCCCTGGCCGGCGACCTGGCGTCTCCTGACGGACCTCCGGCGCTTGCGCGACAGGTCCGGAACGCAACCGGCGACCGGCTCGACATTCTCGTCAACAGTGCCGACTTCCTGCGCGAAGACACATTCGACAGCGCGACACCGGAAGATTTCGAGGCGATGTTCGCCATGAATGTTCGCGCACCGATTTTCCTTCTCCAGTGCCTTCTTCCGGCGCTGACCACCGGCGCATCAGTGGTGTTCGTCTCCTCGCTCATGCGCCGTCATGCCACCGGCCTGCACGTGGCCTACGCCATCAGCAAAGGCGCCATCGAGACGGCCGTTCATCATCTTGCTGCGGCACTCGGCCCCCGTGACATCCGGGTCAACGCGGTAGCGCCCGGCGCCATCGAGACGAACGCCTGCGTCATCAAGGGCGCCCTGGGCAACAAGGGCGTCCTTGCCCTGCAGGCCCTCCAGCGCTTTGCCACGCCCGAGGACATTGCCGATGTCATCGCCTTCCTGTCGTCCAATGACGCGCGCTGGATGAGCGGCGCCATCGTCCCCGTGGACGGCGGCTCCAAGCTTTAGTCGGCAAGGGTTACCCGGTGCCCTAACCCCAGGGCGTTGGCGTCAGCGTGGAGGCCCGGCAACAAGCGGTCGATGGTGATGGGCAGGTCCCGCACGCGGACCCCGGTAGCGTGGAAGACCGCGTTGGCAATGGCAGGAGCCACTCCGACGCCGCCAATCTCCCCGAGGCCCTTGACCCCTATCTGACCGACCTCATGGTCGACCTCATCGACGAAGAGCACGTCTAGGTCAAAAATATCGGCGTTTGTAGGGATGTGGTAGTCGGCGAACCCGTGCGCCATGCATCGCCCAAGGACATGGTCCGTTGCCCCGTCTTCGTGCAGCGCCTTGCCGATGGCCATGACAGCGGCGCCCCGAATCTGGCTGCGGGCGGTGGAAGGGTTGAGAATGCGCCCGGCTGCAACGGCGCTGACCACGCGCGTCACACGGATGACCCCGAGATCCTCGTCGACCCTGACCTCGACAAAGACGGCCGAATGGGTTGCGCTGGTGAATTTCTTTCCAAAGGGTGGATTGGTGATTGTCGCAGTGGCGGACACCGACTTTTTGCCTCTCGGAATCGGCCACGCAACCGTCCCGGCGGGACGCAATGGTTGCCGGCCGCCATGCCGCGCGAGCTTTCGTTTGAGCTTTTCACATGCTTTCTGGACGGCGGACCCGGCAGTTGCTGCTGTCCAGGAGCCGCCCTGGGTCGGATTGTATGGCAAGGATGAATCTCCAAGTCGCACGGCCACCTGCGCGATGGGCACACCCATCGCATCCGCCGCGACCTGACTGAGAATTGTGTAGGTGCCGGTGCCGATGTCGGTCACCGAGGTGCTCACTTCAATCGAGCCGTCCGCGTCGATTGCCACTGTTGCGCGTGCCGGAAGCGGGGAGATGTTTGCGTCCCACACACCGGTGGCCATCCCCCAGCCGATGAGCTCCCTGCCTTCGCGCATTGACCTGGGCGAAGGTGTGCGCCGGACCCAGCCAAACCGGCGCGCCCCCTGTTCGTAACATGCTCGCAGGGCCTTGCTGCTGAATGGCTTGTCTTCGCTCTGGTCGTACTCGGAGTAATTGACCAGACGCAACTCGAGCGGGTCGATGCCCGCCTCAAATGCCAGCTCGTCCATGGCCGACTCTAGGGCGAACAGGCTGCTTGACGCGCCAGGCGCCCGCATGTCGCAAGGCGAGACGGTATCGAGCTGTGCCAGCCGGTAGCTCAGGTGGACGTTCTTGCAACGGTACAAGTAACCGGAAAACACGAGCATCGGATCTTGCGCGTCTTCGTTGCGGGAGGTGGCGACGATGGCGTTTTGCATCAATGCCCCAAGCTTCCCCGCGCGGTCGGCTCCGAGGATGACCCGCTGAATGGACTCTGCCCGCGCGCCAAGGGTGAACATGGCGTCCCGCGGCAGGACCACCCGGACCGACCGCCTGAGTGCCTTTGCAGCGAGCATGGCCAGAAAGACCGATTGCTGCGGCCGCAGACCGAGGCCGAACGCGCCGCCCACGTACGAGCTGACGACCCGCACCTTTTTGCCAAAAAGCAAAAATGCGGCCTTGAGATAAAGCTGGACACTTTTGGGGCTCTGCGTCTTGTCATAGACGGTCACTTCCCTGCCCGGGCCCCAAACCACCGTCGACGCAAAGAGCTCCATCGGATGATGGTGCTCGCGGGACGTGGTGTAAGTCCCGTCGACCCGCACGTCCGACAAAGCCAACGCCGCATCTGCATTCCCCGTCGGCTTGGGTGTCCCGGGAACACCTGTCCGCTTTTTCGGGGGCTTGTAGGCCAAGGGCACCTGTTGTCGCAGGTCCGTTGCATGGGGCTCTGTCTCGTAGCTGACCCGCACCAGTGCCGCCGCATCGCGCGCGGCTTCGAACGTTTCCGCAATGACCAGCGCAACCGGTTGTCCGCTAAAGAGCACCTTGTCACTGTGCAACGGGCGAAACGGCTTCCCGGGCGGGCCCATGGGGTCTTTGAAGAAAACGCTGAAGTGAGCGCCACCAGGTCGGTTGAGGTGAGTGAGGATATGGACGACGCCCGGATACGCGCGGGCGGCTTCCAGGTCGAAGCCGACAATCCGCCCTTTTGCGATTGACGACGCGACGACTGCGCCATGCAGGAGGTCCGGCGCGTCATATTCGGCCGCATAGCGGGCCTGCCCAAGAACCTTCAACGCACCGTCGACGCGGCGAACACCTGTGCCGGTCAGTTTTTCCTGTTCCGCCATTGCTGTGGTCCTAAGAAACGCGCTTGTCATCTTGAGACTGCGGCGTGTTGAAAACGGCCTGTGTCAGGCAGCGGACAATCGCCCGGTGGGCAAGGTCAATCTTGAATGCGTTCTGCGCCTGGGCGACCGCGCCTTCGAGAAGCATGCTGGCGAACTGCGAGAATACGGCGGCCGACGGCGCCTGTCCCTCGAGAAAAGATTCTGCTTCCCGGTTGCGCCATGGCTTGTGGGCAACCCCGCCAAGCGCAACCGCCGCCGACCCGATGCGTTCCCCATCCATGGCGACAATGACGGCGACAGACACCAGCGCGAATGCATAAGAGAGCCGGTCGCGTATTTTCAGGTAGCTTTGACGGGCGTTTTCCTGCAGCGTCGGCAACCCGATTCCGGTGATGAGCTCGTTTTGGCCGAGGGTCGAGTCGATGTCCGGGCTGTCACCTGGCAGTCTGTGAAATTGCGCGAAAGGGATTGACCGGCTTCCGTTCGGACCTTGCGCTGTGACGACCGCGTCGAGCGCTTCCATCGCCACGCACATGTCCGAAGGGTGGGTGGCAATACAGTGATCGCTTGCGCCCAGGATGGCGTGGTTGCGATTGAGACCAGCCCGTGCGGCACATCCTTGCCCCGGCTCGCGCTTGTTGCATGCGGTCTGGACATCGTAAAAATAAGGGCATCGCGTCCGCTGGAGGAGGTTTCCCCCTACTGTGGCCACGTTGCGAAGCTGGCCTGACGCTCCAGCAAGGATGGCGCTTGAAAGAAGCGGGTAACGACTGACGACGGCAGGGTGGAACGCCACGGCCGTGTTGGTCGCGAGCGCACCGATAAAAATGCCTCCCTCCGTTGCTTCTTCGATGCTGCGCATCGGCAGGCGGTTGATGTCGACCACGGTGGAGGGCGTTGCAACGTCGTACTTCATCAGATCGACGAGGTTGGTGCCGCCGGCAAGCAACTTTGAGTCCGGATCAGACTCAAGCGCGCTGATCGCATGGGGAATGTCGGTTGCGCGGATGTATTGAAAATCCTTCATTGCTCGCCCGCCTTGCCCATGACTTCGGCAATCGCGTCAACAATGCCGACGTAAGCGCCGCACCGGCACAGGTTGCCGCTCATTGCCTCACGGATTTCAGTCCGCGTCCTGGCGTGACCTTCCTCAAGCATCCCAACCGCTGAGCAGATCTGGCCGGGCGTGCAATACCCGCACTGGAGCGCGTCGTGCCGGATGAAGGCGTCCTGGAGCGGATGAAGTGCGGTGGGTGTGCCCAATCCTTCGATGGTCGTGACGGACGAACCGTCCCGGGTGACAGCGAGAACCAGACAGCTGTTGACCCTGACGCCGTCGAGCAAGACGGTGCATGCGCCGCACTGGCCATGGTCACACCCTTTTTTGGTTCCCGTCAGGCCCAGCCGATCCCGCAAGAGGTCGAGCAGGGTCACGTTAGGCGGAATCTCCACCTGATGGTGGCGCCCGTTGATATTCAGACTGGTTGAAAGTGGTTCCATCGGCCGGATTCCCGTTTGGACAGCGCTCTGGCAGTGAGGGCTTCGGCAGATTGTGGTCAGGCCAGACGTGCAAGGGAGGCCAATCCGCAGAAGACCCGGTGAGCCCTCCGCGAATAACAGTTATCGATAGACGGTTACCGGTGTTTGCCTTCCAGCCTGACGCGGCCTATTGTTCGGTCAGACCCATCGGCCACCTCCCATGCATTCCCCATGCAACAACCTGTCAATGATTCTTGCCGCAAGGCGCACGGAGATACTGTTCAACGAGGCCCTCGCGCCCGTGGGACTGGTTGCGCCCCAGTACAGCCTGCTTTTGATCATTTGTGACATCGGCCCGATTGAGCATGCCGCGCTCGCACGCATCATGGTTCAAAGTGCACGCTCCCTGACGGCAGCCCTGCGGCCACTACGAAAGGCGGGACTCATCGAACCGGTGGACGACGGAACCGGAAAGGGCACAATGTGGCGAGGCACGGTTGCAGGTCGCCGGGTCGTCAAGCGCGCTGAACGACACTGGAAACGGGCGCAGGACGCAGTCGAGCAGCGGCTTGGGCCCCAGAGGGCCGCGACCCTTCGCCAGACACTTGCTGTCATCGCGGGGACTGATTTCAGCGGGGCCGCCGACGCGTCCCACGGCCGGTAAAAAGAACGACGATCCTGAGGCGCCCGAAATCTCAGCAAAGAGCCCGCCGTCGGTGACAGGCTTCCGGGGTCAAAGGCCGATGAGGCCCTGTCGATAGGCCATCGCGACCGCCTCCGTGCGATGCCGGGCGCCGAGCTTCTGGGAGATATTCTTCAGATGCCCTTTCACCGTCTCGTCCGAGATGGTCATCAGTCGGGCGATTTCGCGATTGGTATGCCCTGCAGCAACGCTCCGAAGCACCTCGACCTCACGCTCGGACAACCCGCTCCCCCTGGCTTTGCGCGCCGGGCCCTGGCTGGTCGCGCGGGACGGTGCGGCTTTTCCGGCCAGGATGTCGACCACCTTTTGCATATCCGTCGCCAGCGCGGCCGTCAGCATGAATTCGGATGCGCCAGCGTCTATGACGCGCGCCGCCATCGCCCCGGTCCGGTAGGCGCCGAAGGCAATGATGTGCATCTGTGCCGAGAACGCTCGGGCACGCCCGATGACTTCCAGTCCGCCGTCGCGCGGCACGTGAATGTCGACGAGCAAGATGTCGGGCCTCGTGGCGCGAAGCTTCGCGATGCCCTCGGCGCCTGTCCTTGCCTCGCCGACGACTGCCATGTGTGCCGCCATCGCTACGCTGGCGTGAATGGCGTTGACGACAACCGGGTCATCCTCAACCACGAGAACACGAAGAATTCCGAACTTGCTGGGCATTGCTCCGGGCGCCAAGGATGAGAATCGGGGACGGGCGAGGGCGAACCACCCGCTGGTTTGAGGCGCAGAGCCCAAGGCGGATGGTACGCCGCAGCCTCCTGCGGTGCCACGGCCCCCAAATGGGGGGTGCACAGCCACGCAAAGAGGCTGCAAAATAAGTGTGTTAGCTCGATGACAAAGCCATCCGGGCGGGTGCAAGCCCGTTCGCGCAGAGAAAACATTCTTGGACAAGCTCGAGGCAATGCAGCTTTTCATCCGTCTTGCGGACTTGCGCAGCCTGTCGCAGGCTGCGAGTGCGAGCGGTGTCTCGCGTGCGACCGCCAGCAAGCAGCTGTCGGCGATGGAGGCGGCTCTCGGGGTTGAACTCATCAGCCGCGCCAGCCGGGATCTTACCCTGACTGCCTCAGGTCGCATCTATTACACGCAAGTGCGCCAGATTTTCGACGGGCTCGAGAGAGCTGAAGCCCGTATCGAAAAAGGCCAGACATCGCCGTCAGGCATCTTGCGCGTCACCATGGCGCCGTCGCTCGGCCGGATGTACGTGCTACCGCATGTACGCGGCTTCCTTGAGCGCTACCCGGCGGTGCTCGTGGACATCGAGATGTCCGAACGCATGGTCAATCTCGTCGCCGAAGGCGTCGATCTTGCCATTCGCACAGGAGCCCTTGCCGACTCGTCGATGGTCGCCAGGCGCATCGGTACCGTCAGGGACGTTACGGTGGGTACCCCCGCGTATTTTGCAAAACACGGCTCACCGCGTCATCCCAAAGACACCGAAAAGATGCCCTGTGTGGCCTGCATATCCGAGGGGGCAGCCCTTCCCTGGCGTTACCGCGACGGAGAGTCGGCCCTGACCGTCGAGCCGCGAGGAAGGGTTCGCAGCAATGATGCCGAGTATGTCAGGGCTTGTGTGCTCATGGGCCTTGGCATGGGCCATGGTCCAGAGTGGCTCTTCGCAGACGATATCCGGTCAGGCGCATTGGTGGAGGTCCTCGACAGCCATGCGGCCCCGCCGCAGGCGCTTAGCATCGTCACGCCCGCAGGCAGACGCAATCCCGGAAAAGCGCAGGCATTTATTGACTATCTGGTCGAGCGGTTTCAGGGCAAGCCCCCGGTGGATACGGACAGCCCTACGGCCACCGCGGGCGCTGTACAGGTGCGCCGGCTGGCTTAGGCGCGAGATGGCGGCAGCCGGTCGGGCCGGCAGTTCGAGCGAAATGCTTCAACCAGTGTCGGGCTGGCACTGTTGCCCGGCAAACGGTCGCCATCGATGCAGTGACGCGCTCCAAGGGAACGCCAAAAATCATCCCGTGGCTCCGCCCTGCCCTAACGCCCGCCTTGCAGCGGTCCCACGCGCTCCAGGGTGCTTCGCTCCCGCCCCGGCTCGCCCGGGAACACCACAGGCAACGCGTCTGGCGCCCCTTCCCGCCATGGCCGGTCGCCGTCTCTCACCGCGCGCTGACCGCAGGCCGATGGTATCGACACGGACGGAGAATGGCCTACTGCGCAAGGGTCGGTTCGTGCGACCGCAGGGCGCATATTGTTGTGCACGAGGTGCGGCAATGCTGGTGAATGGTGGCACACAGCGTAAGCCCGATCAGCCTGTCGCCACCGCCCCCCGACGAAGCATGCCATCAATCAACCCGGTCGCCTGGGCGAGAGACGCGCGCACGGCCTCTTCCCAAGGCAGCCTCGCCCCGCTTGAAGTCCACGGTCGACCCAGTGCGGTGACTGCACTCATCGACTCGATTTTTCCGCCCGCATCCATCAGGTCAATAAACGCTTCTGCGGAAATGTGACCTTGGCCGAGCCCGCCCACTATTCGCGACCGGCCGTCGACGACGAACAGGGTGCTGTCGATGACATCACCAAGCCGGAGCAAGGGCACAGGGCGCCCGCGAATTTTCCGCCTGACCGCACGCATCTTCTCGCTGCGCTTCAAAGCCGCGTCGGCAACGGCACCGTCGAGTACAGGCTCAAGCTCGTTGAGCACAAATGACCAAAGCAACTTCGACACCGTCGACGCCGGCGCGCCGGAACCTGACGTGCGACGCTCGGCCAGTGCAGGACGCCACGGACGGCCATTGCCAAAACGGAGCGCCAGTTGACGCTCCAGGATTGCTTTGGGCACGCCGAAATAGCAGGCGACGACGACGACGCTGACGTACGTGTCGGCGCTGACCGATTCGAACATCCGGCGAAACGAGGCGTGCGACAGAAGGACGGCAATGTGGCCGGGCCGTTTGGCGGCCTCGCCAAACGATCCACCAGCCTCTCCGGCGCTAGGAGCCCGGGCCTCGCTGGCTGCGGCGCCACCAATGTCGAGATTGAAAAATTCTCTGATGGTGACGTCTTTTGTACGCCACTCTGCTGGACGCCCGGAGGCCATGCATGTCCTTTGTCGCGGTTACGGCCTGGCCGTTACCGGCTCCAGGCACCGTGGAATGCTGCGTGGCGAACACGGGGCGAATCCGGACCCGGAAGCGCTGCGCAGCCGGTCACTCTAGCTGCCGACGCACGAAGAACACGGCCCAAGCAAGCATATGAGTTATCCGCGCGTGAGAGCCGGGTTCGCCGTGGTTGGAGAGGACGGCGAGATTCGACGCTGAAAAAACGCCTCCCGCCCTGCCGGGCTGCTGACACGGCTCAGGCGGGAGACGACACGGGACCCGACCTGGAAAGTCGCGGACTCGCGGCGCGCGAGCCGGTGGCCCAGGACGCACGTTGACTATAGGGCGGGATAGGCGAGACAGGAATTTGATTGATCAAATCGCACTCATAGGGTTTTCTTATTACCCGCGCGCTGACGCCGGGCTGGAGCGCAACAAACGCATAGGTGCAGACACACGGCTGGTCTTGCGCGCAAGAAGCGGGGCACCCCTGCGCTCCAAGGTGTACGTGCGCGTGCGCTGACGAACGGATTTGCGAACGACGGGCGCGAGCGCCGTGGCAACGCCCGCATCCACTGCGCAAATGCTCGCGGTCCTTGCAACGCAGGCTGCCGGTCTTCCGCAGGTCTTGCTGGCAACGGCGCGCCGTCTCCGGCGACCGCGGCCGATCATAACGGCGTGGTCGGGGGATGAGCGCCCACGAAATCCGTTTTTGACAAGGCAACGAGGAACCGGCAAGCACGGCAAGAGACGTCAAGCCACTGTTGCAGACGCGACACCTTGCTCAATTTTTCAATTTCATCTGGGGAGGGGTTTATGCGCGGGAAGGTCCCTGTTGCCGTCGCGGGTGCGTGCAGGTGGCTGCTGGCGAATGCAGGCCAAGGCGAGGCCCGACTCCGGGTCGGGGACCCGCGGAGGGAAGACCGCGTGCACCGAACCAGAAAGGTGGCCTCGACGTCGAGGCCGGCAATTCCCTGTCGTCAGTTCGGACCGGGTGCATCGGCCGTGGCATGGGTTTGTCCGGACGCTCTCGCTCGCATGGTCAAGACACCGAGATGCAGGCGGCCCAAACCGGGGTTTGGCACTGCGGCAACGGGCGGGATGGGGCGGCGCGCGGTGCCCGGACAGCACATGATCGAAGCCCGTTCACCACCCACGTCGCGCTTTCAGCGATTCGGGCTCGATGCCTCCCGTTTTTCAACGACCCAAGACATCCTCCGTCGCCCCTCTTCCGTCGTCGCCCGTGCCACACGACAGACCGTGACCGTTGTACCGGATGCCCCACTCGCCCAACGAATTGAGGATCGGGATGAAGTCGCGACCACAGTCGGTCAGCACGTATTCGTCCCGGGGCGGACGCGCGCTGTATTGCCGCTTTTCCAAAACGCCCGCATGGGTCATCGCCTTCAGGCGCCGGGACAGGATGCTCGGCGCAATGCCCAAGCTGGAGCGGAACTGATCGAACTGTGTCATCCCAAGGCTGGCGTCCCGAAGGATAAGCACACTCCAGGCATCCCCGACCAGGGCCAGGGCGCGCGACACGGCGCAGCGGGTGGAGGAAAGTTTCTCGGTGTCCATTGCATAATGCTATCGACATCACTATCGTAGTGCAACTGAGTCGATATTCTTTTACAACCCACACCCGGAGCTTCCCCATGAATACCCAGTCCCTCGGCACTGCAATCGTCACTGGCGCGTCGTCTGGCATCGGCAAGGTGTACGCCGAACGCCTGGCCGCCCGTGGCTACGACCTGATTTTGGTGGCGCGTCGCCTGGACCGCCTCGATGCGCTGGCTGCCTCTGTCAGGGAATCGACGGGCCGCACCGTCTCGACCGTGAAGGCGGATCTTGGCCAGCGGGACGGCGTCGCGACTGTTGAAAAAATCCTCGCTGACGACCCGTCAGTGACGCTGCTCGTCAACAATGCCGGCATCTCCCTCGAAGGCAGCATTCTGGAAAATGACGGGGCCGCCATCGAACAGCTGCTCGCCATCAACACAACGGCCCCGACCCTGCTGACGGCTGCTGCCGCCAAGATCTTCCTTGCCCGCGACAAGGGGGGCATCATCAACATCGCTTCGGTGCTCGCTTACGCCCCGGAAATGATGGACGGCATCTACAGCGGCACCAAGTCGCACATGGTCAACGTTACCCTCGGTCTCGCACCGAAGCTTGCAGGGACGAACGTGCGCATCCAGGCCGTGCTGCCCGGTGCAACGCGCACCGATATCTGGGAACAGACGGGCAAAAATCCGGACGAGATCATGCCGGGGATGGTGATGGAAGTGGTCGACCTCGTCGACGCCGGCATGCTCGGGTACGACCGCGGTGAAGTCATCACCATCCCCGGGCTCCATGACGAAGGGCAGTTCATCGCACTTGAGTCAGCCCGCGCCGCGATGGGCCCCAATCTCTCCCGCAAGGAAGTTGCCCCCCGCTACCGCGTTTGATGGCGGCAGGCACGTTTGTGCCCGCCTTTTCCAGGGACACGGGAGCGCGCAAGCATCCCCGTTGTGGTGAGCTGCGGGCATCTGTCCTTGCCTGTGCTCCAGGGTGAATTCGATGTCGATGCATCCAGGCAAGCAAGCGAGATGGGCGCCCGGTCGGGATCACCTGTCATCTGGGCCGAACGGCCCGGGTGGCGGCCTGGAAAATCCGCCCTTCCCTGAGGAGCGCGTGGTGTTTCGAAACTACCTCTGGAACGAGCGCGAATCCGTACACGCCGCCGCTGACGGGGCTGCCTGCGGCGAGGACTTGCAGGACGACGCTTTGGACAGGCTCTCGGACTTCGCGGCGCAGCTGCATCTTTTCGTATCGCGCCAGTATGCCGCTTTGGGCCTGACCATCGGTCAGGCGCGGCTCCTTCGAGCTGTGGAAGATGAGCCCGGATTGCCGCAAGGGGAATATGGACGTCGCCTTGATTTCAGCGAGGTCATGGCCAGCCAGCATACACGTCACCTTGTTTCCGCCGGTCTTATAGAAAAACGCGATCATTTTTCCAACGGCCGCTTGCGCCTCCTGTTTCGAACCGGCGCGGCGCCCGACCTGACCGGAAGCCTGGAACGGGTTCAGGCGCGTGTGGTGCAAACCTTGCTTAGAGGCATTCCTGCACCCGACCAACGCCGGTTTGTTCTCGTCATCTCGAGAATGCAGGACGCCGTGGAGGATTGGGAACCACCTCCGCGGTGAGTCATGCACCGCCGGCAAGGATGGAATGTTCGCGGCTACGCAACGGAACATGCACATCAGGAAAGCAGACTACACGTCACAAAGGGGTCTTCCACCAGACTTTGTCCTTGGGACATCGATGCAATCCGGAGACCGACATGACAAACATCCGCCCGCTCGCCCGTGGTCACCGCTCCGGGGTATTGTTGATAAGCGCGCACGCACAGCACCACCGCGCTTCAGGGCTTGCCGACGGCGCGCCTGTTTTCTTCCTCGCCTGGCAAGACTTTGCCTGCTCGTTTGAGCCGTACGGCCGTCTCATGGATGCCATGGAGGCTCTCCTGGCAATCGAGCGTGAGGTTGATGCTCAAGCCATCGACGGACAGAGCATCCCGCGAGCGGCCGGGCATGAAGAAGCAGATCCGGCGCAGCCGGGTCTCGCGGAACTTTGGGCGACCGTGCCCGAAGTCGATTGGGCGACAGTCCCCGCTGCTCGACCACACCCGGCAGTGGTACACCGTCTGGGCCGTTCGCTCCAGGAGCTCGGCCGCGTCGTTGTGTTCAGTGCCGAAGATATTGAGCTTCTGCGCGCAAACGAGTTGTTGCCTGATTCCGCCAACGTCACTGCCCAGGACGTGGCATTTACGCTCGTTGAAGCCATCGAGGCCGAAGGCACCGCGAGCCCCGAACGCAAGCCTTACTCGCTGTAGGTCCCTTTTTTCATTGACCCCGCGGTTCTGAGGAAGAACGCAGTGGTGATGTCTGGCCTGAAAGATGTGTTGCACGGGTTCAGGTGCTGAACGCTGGCACTTCCCCGTGCCGGGAGCGGGCACTGGCGTGGTGGCTCATCCGCGCTTTGATGCTGCGACCAACGCGCAAACCGCTTTCACGGATCTTAGTGGACTGCTTCGACCAACCGTGGATGTCGGCTGGCACGCAGGGTATTGGCCAGAGCCCTGAACTCTTCCGTGCGCGGGTCGCTCTTACGCCACACCAGCAAAATTGTGCGCGCAAATTGTGGGGGCAGCGGGAGATAGACGACGCCATCGACCGGCGTGGTCGCCAGCTGGGGCATCAGGGTGCAGCCTTCTCCCGCCGCCACCATGTACCGCAAGGTCTCGAGGCTGGTCGCAGCACGTCGCTCAGGGGCGACGTCCGCACAGGCCGCAAGCGCCTGTTCCCGGAGGCAGTGCCCTTCTTCAAGCAAGAGACGTTCGTGCGGATGCAGACGCGCCCAGAGGTTGCCGTCGGCCCCGGCACTGGGATGGTCGACACGGCAAGCCAGGCGGAACGGCTCTTCGAAAATCGCCGCACGGGTCAACGACGAGTCGGACACGGGCGCTGAAACCAGCACCGCATCCAGATCGCCCCTGGTGAGGGCTGCGAGCAACTCGTCCGTCTTTCCTTCGCCGAGGATAAGCGCCGCATCCGGATGGTTCCGCTGGATGTCGAACAAGACCTGTGGAAAATAATAAGGCCCGAGCGTCGCAATGGCAGAGAGGCGGAGCGTACCCCCGAACGAATGCTCGCGTCGCAGCGCCATGTCCAGCAGTGTGTGGGCTTCGCCCAACACCTTGCGCATCTGAGAGACAAGCCGCGCGCCAGACTCGGTCACCATGACCTTTCGTGTCGTTCGTTCGAACAAGACGGTACCGAGCCGGCCTTCAAGCCGTCGTATCTGCACCGACAGCGATGGCTGGGTCACCCCACAGCGTTCGGCCGCCCGCATGAAGCTGCCCGAATCGGCAATGGCGACCACGTACTCGAAGTCCCGAAGCGACATGCCCGAAAGCGTCTCGGGTTGGGGACTGTCGACCAGGGCGCGCCTCACAGCCAGCCCCTCGTTTCACGCAACACACAGTCTTGCAGCACAGCCATCCCGTCGTCGCTGTCGTTCAGACATGGAATGACCGTAAAGGTGTCTCCACCGGCCTCGCGGAAGAAATCGGCGTTCTCCCGGCCGATTTCGTCAACGGTCTCGATGCAATCGGCGACAAATCCCGGCGACAACACCGCAACCCGGCGAATGCCGTCACGTGCGAGCTGGCGAACGGTCGCGTCGGTGTAGGGCTGCAGCCAGTCGGCATAGCCAAAGCGAGACTGGTAAGTGGTCCGAAAACGGGTGGCGGGCAAGCCAAGTGCTTCCCGCAAGAGCTCGCCGGTCAGCTGGCACTGCTCGTAGTACGGGTCACCGAGCCGGACATTCCGCTGGGGAATTCCGTGGAACGATGCGATAACCACTTCTGGCTCCTCGGTCAGTGTCGCGATTTTGTTTCTCACGGACCGCGCAAGCGCCTGGATATAGGCAGGGTCGTCGAAATACGAAGGCACCACACGCGCAGCTGGCTGGTTGCGCATGCTTCGCAGCACTTCGAAGAACCGGTCGTTTGCCGTGGCCGTCGTGGTTGCCGAGTACTGGGGATAGAGCGGGAACATCAAGATGCGGTCACAGCCGGCATCGGTGAGCCGTGACACGGCGTCACTGATGGACGGGTTCCCGTAACGCATGCCCCAATCGACGGCAACACTCCCTTCTCCAAACATGTCCGTTGCCCACTCGCCGAGCTTGACGGCCTGTTGGCGAGTGACCGTTTTGAGCGGGCTCTCATTGAGTTCCCGATTCCAGATGCGTTCGTAGTCCTTGCCCTTCGCAGCGGGGCGCCGCAGCAACACCACGCCCTGCAAGATTGGCTGCCAAAGGAGTTTCGGCAGCTCAATGACCCTTCGGTCGGAGAGGAACTCCGACAGGTAGCGTCGGACCGACCCGTAGTCGGTTCCGTCCGGCGTTCCGAGATTTGAGAGCAAGATGCCAACCTTGCCGCGCTGCCGTGACTCGGCAACCAGCTGGACAGAGCTGCGGAGCTTGTTCATTTCATCCTCCCGCCAGGGCAGCAACAGAGCGGTGTTCCTGCTCGGGGAACGCGGCTCCAAAAGGCAATCCGAGTTCACGCCAAACTTCCACCAGAGCATCCCGGAGAAGGTAGACAAGATCCGTGGCATGGAACGGGGTTGGCGTAATCCGGAGCCGCTCGGTTCCCCGGGGCACTGTTGGGTAATTGATGGGCTGAATGTAGATGCCAAACCGGTCAAGCAGCATGTCGCTCGCCCGCTTGCACAGGTCGGCGTCGCCGACGTGCAGCGGCACGATATGCGTGACGCTCTCCATAAGCGGCAAGCCTGCTTCCAAAAGCGCGCTTCGTGTTGCACGGACGGCTGCCTGCTGCCCTGCCCGTTCGGTTTGCGATGTCTTGAGATGCCGCACAGATGCAGTCGCTGCCGCGGCAACAGGAGGAGGCAGTGTGGTGGTGAAAATAAAACCCGGTGCATGCGAGCGGACGGCATCGATGACGACCTGCTTGCCAGCGATGTAGCCACCAAGCGTGCCGTAAGCCTTTGCCAGAGTTCCCTCGATTACGTCGATGCGGTCGGCCAGGCCTTCTTGCTGCGCAATGCCGCCTCCGCGCTCGCCGTACATGCCCACTGCGTGCACCTCATCGATGTAAGTCATGGCGTCGTACTTTTCCGCGAGGTCGCAAATGGCGCCAATGGGCGCAACATCGCCGTCCATCGAATAGATGCTCTCGAAGGCGATAAGCTTCGGCCGGTCGCCCGCGCGAATGAGCAATTCCTCGAGATGGTCAAGGTCATTGTGGCGCCAGACGCGTTTGTCTGCGCCGGAAGCGCGGACGCCCTCAATCATGGAGTTGTGGTTGAGCGCGTCAGAGAGAATGATGCAGTCGGGCAATAGCCGGGCAAGGGTTGCAATGGCGGCGAGATTTGACACGTAGCCAGATGTAAATACGAGGGCCGCCTCCTTTTCGTGCAAGTCGGCAAGCTCACTTTCCAGCTCCACGATGGCGTGGTGGGTTCCCGAGATGTTTCGCGTACCGCCAGCACCGGCGCCCATGGACAGCGCAGCGTGCCGCATCGCCTCAATCACATCCGGATGCTGGCCCATTCCGAGATAGTCGTTTGAACACCATACCGTCACCTCCCTGGCGCCTTCGGCGCCATGCAGCATCGCCTTTGGAAAGCGTCCGACCTGACGCTCCAGATCGGCGAAGACACGGTAACGACGCTCTTTTTTCAGGGCGTCGATGCTGTGTTCAAAGTGCTTGAGATAATCGACCATGGGTACCATGCCTTGACTTGGGCAGACGGGGCCAGGGCGGCCCCGTCGATTCCTTTCACGGGTTCGGGTCAGCCGAGCCTTGCGATTGCCTCAGCGACACCCTGACCGTACTCCGGGTGACACATCGTGCAATTGTCGATATGACGCTGCACGACCGGCTGGGATGCTCCCTTGATGGAACGGGCCGTGTTGTCGAACAGACGCTGGCGCTGTTCTGCTGTGAACATCTCGAACAGCTTGCGCGGCTGCGAGAAGTAGTCCGTGTCTTCGCGGTGGTTCCAGCGCTTGGCTACCGCATTGCCCAGGTCCAGCGGCGGCTCGGAGAAGTCCGGCTGCGCCTGCAGGGTTCCCTTGGAGTTGGGTGCGTAGTGCGCCGAGCCGCCGCCATTGCCGTCAACCCGCATCGCACCGTCGCGATGGTACGAGTGGACCGGGCATTTCGGTGCATTGACCGGGATCTGCGCATAGTTCACACCAAGCCGGTAACGCTGCGTGTCGCCATACGAGAAAAGTCGGCCCTGCAGCATCTTGTCGGGGGAAAAACCGATGCCAGGGACAATCACTGCGGGTGCAAACGCAGCCTGCTCGATGTCCTGGAAGAAGTTTTCCGGATTGCGGTTGAGCTCGAAGAAACCGACTTCGATGAGCGGGTAGTCGCCGTGTGGCCACACCTTGGTCAAATCGAACGGGTTGTAGGCGGTGTTTGCCGCTTCGGCCTCCGGCATCACCTGCACGTACAACGTCCACTTCGGAAATTCACCCCGTTCGATGGCCTCGTACAGGTCACGATGGTTGCTTTCCCGGTCAAGGGCCACGACCTGGCCGGCGTCGGCGTCAGTCAGGTTTTCGATGCCCTGCTGGGTTTTGAAGGTGAACTTGACCCAGAAGCGCTCGTTTTGGGCATTGATGAAGCTGTAGGTATGGCTACCGAAGCCATGCATGTGACGGAAGGACTTGGGCACCCCCCGGTCACTCATGACGATGGTGACCTGGTGGAAGGCTTCCGGAAGCAGCGTCCAGTAGTCCCAATTGTTGTCGGCAGAACGCAGACCGGTGCGGGGGTCACGCTTGACGGCGTGGTTCAAGTCCGGGAATTTCAACGGGTCCTTGATGAAAAACACGGGCGTGTTGTTGCCAACAAGGTCCCAGTTGCCCTGCTCGGTGTAAAACTTCAGTGCAAAGCCTCGGATATCGCGTTCGGCGTCTGCCGCCCCGCGCTCGCCGGCAACGGTCGAAAAGCGCGCCATCATCTCGGTTTTCTTGCCCACTTCCGAGAAAATCATCGCCTTCGTGTACTGGGTAATATCGTGGGTGACGGTGAACGTGCCAAAGGCGCCCGCGCCCTTGGCGTGCATGCGGCGCTCGGGGATGACCTCACGGTCAAAGTGCGCCAGCTTCTCAAGGAACCACACATCCTGGAGCAATGCGGGGCCGCGCGGGCCTGCGGTCATGGTGTTGTCATCGTCGGCGACAGGGGCGCCAAACACGGTGGTCAGCTTGCTCATGGGTCTTAACCTGGGCTGTTTTGGGGAACTGCGGCAGTCGCAGCGTGCAGCAAACTCTAGGCGCGGCATCCAGATAAGGGAAATTCATATTTCCGAATCCTTCGATAGCATTAAGCTATGAATACCATTTTCCCCGGCGGCGCCCGCCGTCGATACCTGCCCGGTGAGTGCCGCTTGATGTCGGGCTCCCGCAGACCCTGCCTCGTCGCCGGAAGGCAGAGAGGACACTGAACACAGCAGGGCGACCCCGCACGGCTTGCGTCCAGCGCCCCTCACTGCTCCCGTTTCGCAAGCGAAGCCGCACGCACCCGTTGCTTCCGCTTGTGCGGCTGATGGCACCAAAGGCAGGCATACGCTCGGAGCCAGACGCGGCCATTGTTCGTGTCTTTGGTGGTAACGCGAAGTCACAGTGCACGCGAGCGCCCGCCCGCTAGTCAGTGGGACCTCAAGGTTTGATCACAGAAAAGTAGGCAGCCGCGGCTTCGATCTGCGCGTCGTCCATTTTCGACGCCACCTCAGTCATCGACCCCGCCTTGGGCGGAGACGATTTTGCCCGTGCTTGAAACTCGCGCAGCCGCGCGATGGAAAACGACACCGGTTGACCTGCAATCGCCGGAAAGCGCGCCCCGTTGCCTCCCCCAGAAGACCCGTGGCAACTGAAACAGGCAGGAACATCGCCTTTACCACCATTTTCGGCAAGACGCTTTCCATCTGAAATCAGGACCGCTGAGGGGGTGTGTGTGACTGGCGCGACGGCAGGACGCTGGCCGGAGAAATAGTCTGCGAGTCCATTTATCTGGTCGTCCGAGAGCCCTTGCGCTACGGGCTGCATCACGTCGCTCACGCGGGTCTTGTTTTTGAACATGGTCAAGGCATGAGCGAGGTAGTCCCGGTTCATGCCAGCCAGCCGAGGCGCCCCTACCGCTTCCGAACCGCCGCCGTGACTACCGTGACAGGCGCTGCACACTTCAAGAGGAAGTGCCGTGGTCATTGATGCCGCACCGGTCGCCTGGGGTGATGACTGTGCAGCCGCCGCCGACGGGAGCGAGAGCAGGACGCAAAGTGCCAGCAAACAAGCGCGGGCGGGCGTGGAGACAGGCCGGGAAGACTCAAGCGACGTGTGCATGGTTCTGGACCATCGGAGCTGGACGAGATACGAAATATATCCCCTGACCGTCCGTATCCGTGGCATGCGTGTCGTTATCATTTGATGTCCTGCATCAGGCAGGTGCCGTTGTGTCTGTAGAGCATGTAACGTGGATGGAACCATTGGGGCGACCAGGGGCAGGCGCCTATCCAGCTGCACCACACGCGTTGGCACCGAACTTCTCGGCGACGAAGTCCACGAACACCTGAACACGTCTGGGCGCTTTTCGCCCAGCTGGAGACACGGCGGTAATGGGCGCTGGCTGGGCTGCAAATTCCCCGAGCACCTCGACAAGCTCGCCAGATGCCAGCGCGTCAGCGTAGAGATAAGCCGGACCCTGCCCCATGCCAATTCCCCCCAGGACAGCACTGCGGATCTGCTCGGCATCGTTCGTTCGCAGCACCGCCTTTGCCGGGATGGAAAAATCCTCCTCAGCACCCTCGAACCGCCAGGGATGCGCGCCCCCGTCGGACGTGAAGACCACGCAGGGCATGTCCCGGACCTGCATGGGGTGTCTGGGAGTGCCGTATTCGAAGATGTAACCGGGGGTGGCGACCGTCACGCAACCGGTGGTGCCGAGCTGACGGGCCACGAGCTTCGAGTCGACCACTGCACCGACACGAATTGCGACATCGATGCCTTCGGCGACCAGATCGACCCGCCGCTCGGCTATCTCGAACTCAATGTCGACGTCAGGATACAGGTCGAGGAATTCATCGAGATGTCTGAGAATGTAAGCGCGGCCTAGGGCGGCCGAAAGTGCGACGCGCAACAGCCCGGACGGTCCTGCGAGTGCACCAGTGAACCCGGCCTCCGCAGCATCAATTCCCGCCATCAATCGCAAGATGGCCTCGTAATACTCCTGGCCTGCCTCAGTGAGGCTCATGCCCCGGGTCGTACGGCGAAGAAGCTGCGCCCCGAGGCGTGCTTCCATCCTCGATATGTTGCGGCTGGCCGTCGACTGGGACAGCCCCATCCCCCGCGCCCCGCGAGAGAAGCTGCCCGTGTCGGCAACCCGAAGGAACAGCTGCATGTTTTCGAGCGTGTCTGAATCCATCGTGCTGTGTCCAGGAAGCGGCAACCAGGGTGCGGCGCGCGCAGCCCCATTATAGGCGTCCTTCCGCAGGCGCGACTTTCACGGGACGACCCTACTCTGCGCGCCCGCTGCGACGCGGGCGTGCAAGCCGTGGCCGTCCAGGCGCGCCACCGCGAGGGAGCCCCGTTCGGCACAGGACTTCTTCCCGGACCATCTGCGCGGAGGCTTGTTGCCCTCGGGCAAGCGTCCAGGTCTGGGCCCGTTAGCGATTACGCCGCAGCCAAGCGGGAAACTGCCAACCCGACGAGCCCGCAGTGACCATGGCATTGCGGTCGTCATGTCATTGTCAAGGACGAACGCCGTTCTGGCGCGGCAAAACAGTAATTCCCAATCGGGTCGCCGTCATGGACGCGCCCATTCGCTGGCAAGCGCGGCAAGCGGTCTTCGTCCCGGGACCCTCGACGCACCAATGCCTCCAGCCCTTTCGCCGGCCGCCCGCAAGCCATCCCCGGGCCTTGCGCGCCGAAGTGGTCTGTCAAACGCCCTTGCCGTGAATAACTCTTATCGGCCCGGCCATGGCGAACATTGCCCGCGAATCGGAGACGCTGCCAACTTTTGGCAGACAGGCTTTGTCATGGATTTACCACGGGCTTCCAGCGGGGATCAGACGCATGCGCGCTGAGGACTTCATCCGTCACCATCCAGAGCTCTACCACGTCGCGCGCGCGGATGCGTGGCCGAGCATCGCTTCCCGAGGCCTCCTGAGTGCGAGCGCCGCTCTGGATCATTTCGGCATTCTGGGGACGGCGCGTGCGCGCTTTGAGTCGATGCACCGGAGCGAATCCATGTCGATTTTCCCCGGCCATCCCACCGATATTGTCTTGCGGGACCAAAAGACGATGCCGCCAGAACGTCTCCAGGCCGCCTTGTTCGGGACTGGGCTTGCGCCGGAAGACTGGTACCGGACGATGAACGCCAAAGTATTTTTCTGGGCATCCTGGGAGTCCATGTACAGGTCTCTTCGGACGTTCCAGCAGCGCGGCACGGAACACGATGTCCTGGTGGTCAGTACGGCGAGCCTCGTCTTCGCTCACCCCGATGACATCATGCTCTCACACATCGAATCCGGGTCCACCGTCCCCATCATCCGGGCTCGCGACGCCTTGCTCTTCCAGCCCATCTCCCGCTACCCCGTTTTTCAAACGGGACGGCCGCGAAAGCGCGTGCTGGAAGCGGCCGTCGAACATGGGGTGCCCGATATCGCGCAGCACGTCGTTGATGTACTTCGGATGCGGGGGGGCACGGTGATCCGGCGAATCGCTGCCTAGCGCCAGTGACGGATGTACCCACAGCCCGCGACCTGCTGCCACCTGCGGCAAATCCCCGTGCGAAAAAAGACAGGGACGTGAATGGAGGCAAGCGTGAAAGCGACGGCTGGCGTAAATACCTTGAAAGCTCGGGTGGCCAGGTCCGGTCTCTAGCGCTACAGGATGACGGTCGACATATTTACCGCGTCCATTCTTTCCATTCCAAAAGGACACTCCCATGCGCCACGCCCTCATCAAGTCCGCACTCGTCGCTGCACTCGGCCTCGCTGGCTCCGCTTTCGCCGCAGACAAGCCCACAATCGTTTTGGTCCACGGGGCCTTTGCAGACTCCTCCAGCTGGAACGGGGTCATCAACCAGCTGCACCTTGACGGTTACACAGTTGTTGCAGCGGCAAATCCTCTTCGCAGCGTAAAGACCGACGCCGCTTACGTTGCCGGTATCGTCCACAGCATTCACAAGCCCGTCGTTCTGGTCGGTCACTCTTACGGTGGCTCGGTCATCAGTGAAGCGGCCGAGGGCGAGAGCAATGTCAAAGCGCTCGTTTTCGTTTCGGCCTTTGCCGCAGCCGAAGGCGAAACTGCTGCCGGCCTGTCGGGCAAGTTTCCCGGCAGCACGCTTGGGCCCACACTGGCTCCTCCCGTACCGCTCGTTACGGGCGGAAACGATCTCTATATCCAGCAAGACAAGTTCCCCGCACAGTTTGCAGCTGACGTCCCGCTGAAAGACGCTGCGGCGATGGCTGCTGGCCAGCGTCCCATCACCGATGCGGCCCTCAATGAGGCGGAGACGACGCCTGCGTGGACGCATATCCCGTCTTGGCACATCTATGGCAGCGCCGACAGGAACATTCCGCCTGCCGCGCTCGCCTGGCTCGCTGAGCGCGCCAAGTCCAAAAAGACCGTCGTGGTCAACGGCGCCTCACACGTTGTCATGGTTTCCCACCCCAAGCAGGTGGCCAGCCTCATTGAAGATGCGGCGAACGCGACGAACTAAAAGTCCCGTCTGCCACTGACATGCCCGGCCGTGCTTGCAGACGGCCGGACATCTCCGCTGCCAGGTGGACCATTCCGATCCAGGCATCCAGCCAAACAGCAGTGAAGGCGCCCATCATGAAAGAACCAGAGCAGCCTGCGGCCCCGATCCAGCCGCAACGTCGGCGCATCATCAAAGGCGCAGCCACTGCGACCGCCGCGATGGTGGTTGCCTCCGTTGTCAGTGCCGCGTCGCCGCCGCACCCTACTCCTCACCTTCCCGTCAGGCCAGCGGGGGGCCCGGTTCGCACGTCTGTCCCTGCGGCCGACGGCGCGCAGATTTTCTTCAAGGACTGGGGCAAGGGTCAACCCGTGGTCTTTTCCCATGGGTGGCCGTTGTCGGCAGACGCCTGGGACCAGCAGCTGATGTTCATGGCACAAAACGGCTACCGCGCCATTGCTCATGACCGTCGCAGCCATGGCCGTTCGACGCAGACGTTCGACGGCAACACCATGGACCAGTACGCCGACGATCTGGCCACGCTCATCGAGACGCTGGATTTGCACGATGTCATCCTGGCGGGCCATTCGACCGGTGGCGGTGAGGTTGCCCACTACATTGGTCGTCATGGCACGAGCCGTGTCAAGAAGGTCGTCCTTGTCGGTGCGGTGCCGCCCCTGATGCTCAAGACGCCCGCCAATCCGGGTGGCCTCGACAAGTCCGTGTTTGACGGGATCCGCAAGGGTGTCTGGGAAGACCGTTCGCAGTTTTACAAGGACCTGACGATGCCGTTTTACGGTTTCAACCGCCCAGGCGCCAAAGTTTCCGAAGGTTTGCGTGAGTCGTTCTGGCTCATGGGCATGCAAGGCGGCCTCAAGGGACAATACGACTGCATCCGGGAATTTTCGGAAGTCGACTTCACCGAGGACCTGAAGAAAATCGATGTACCGGTTCTTTTCATTCATGGAGACGACGACCAGATTGTGCCCATCAGCGATGCGGCAAAGCTGGCGGTCAAGCTTGTCAAGAACGGGACTCTGAAAGTCTACGCGGGTGCCCCGCACGGCCTTGCCCAGACACAGCCTGACCGGTTCAATGCCGACTTGCTGGCATTCGTCCGGAGCTAACCCGCGCGGCAAGATCGCCCGCTGATGCTTCCCGTCCCGGCGGCTTGCCGGTGACGGGACGGGTTATGACGCCGGGCGCCTTCCTTCCATTGGCGACGAAGCCATATTCGGGGCCAGTCGCTACCGCATTTCCATCATGCGACAGAGTCCCATGACTGTTTTTCTTTCCACCAAACCAGGACGCCCAGAGGGGGCCGCATGCGCTTGACCGTACGAATGAGGATTGTCGCGACCATGGTTATCACCATGATTGCGACGGTCGCCGTGGGCATCTCTGGCCTGCTTGGGGTCAGGAGCACGTTCGGGTCCGCCCAATCGATTTACAACGACAACCTGCTGGCCGTAACGGCCATCGTCAACGCGCGACAGCCCCTGCTGGACACGGGCCTGTTGCTCGACCGGGGACTCATCGACACGACGCGGCGAGGATTTTCCAGCCAGGTAAAGGCTGCTGCCGCCACCGAGGCAGCATCGTGGGCGAACTACTATCCCGCCCGCGTCAGTTCCCGGGGTGAGCAGATGCTTTCGGACCTTTATATCGCACAGAGGAAAACCGCTTTTGCCCTGGCGCTCGACGAAGCGACCCTTCTCGATGAGGGCAAGGTCGAACAAGCCCGATCCATGCACATCGCCCGGACAATCGATGCTGTCGGCAAGGCGGCCAATTCAATCGATGCGCTGGTGCGGATGAACGAAGAGCAGGCGAAAGCCTCCTTCGACGACGCTACCCGGCATTATTCGAAGACAGAGGAGGCGTGCACCGCCATTGTCGCGGTGAGCTTTCTCCTCCTCGCCGTTGTGGGATTTCTCCTGACGCGTGCAGTCATCCGGCCGCTTGAGAAGGCGCGTGGCCTCGCCATGTCCATCCACGGCGGGCAACTCAACAATAAGGTCCCCGTGGATGGGACCGATGAGCTCGCCGACACCCTTCGCGCCCTGTCCGGGATGGATGACCAGTTGAGCAGCACTGTGGCGTCCATTCGCGATATCGCCGTCGAGCTCGGCGGCACAGCGACCGAGATTGCGCGGGGCATCGACGACCTTTCCCAGCGCACCCAGGAACAGGCGAGCTCGCTGGAGGAGACGGCAGCATCCATGGAGGAACTGTCGGCGACGGTCGAACAAAACGCAAACGGTGCGAATGAAGCGAGCAAGATGGCCCGGCGCGTCCTCGACAGTTCCACACACGGCCAATCGGTATCGTCTGAAGCATCAAACGCCATGTTGGAAATCTCCGGGGCGAGCGAACGCATCGGCGAAATCATTGTCCTAATCGACGAAATCGCGTTCCAGACCAACCTGCTCGCTCTCAATGCGGCCGTCGAGGCAGCCCGCGCTGGCGACCAGGGACGAGGGTTTGCGGTCGTGGCAAGTGAAGTTCGCGCGCTCGCCGGACGAAGTGCAGCCGCAGCCAAGGACATCAAGGCCCTCATCGGTGACACGCTCGACAAGGTCGGTGCCGGCAGCACGCTCGTTGCCAGAACCGCCGACGCGCTGGGCGCCATTGCCCGTGACGCCCAGAGCGTCAACGACGTCATCAGCACCATCGCTGCTGCTTCCAGCGAGCAATCTGTCGGCATCGGCCAGGTCAACAATGCCGTCGTTGCACTCGACGAAGTGACCCAACAAAACGCGACCCTGGTCGAAGAAGCAAGCGCTGCAAGCAAGACCGCTTCAGACCTGGCTTCCGAGCTCCTCCGGCGCGTCCAGTTCTTCCGGCTGGGCGACAACACTGCATCTCCCCCGGAAAAGAAAACGCCAGCCCCGGCCCAGGTTGAACTGGGGCGACGAGTTGCTTCTGAGTGGGCGGAATTCTGACCCCTTAAAAAGCGAGGAACGGTCTGCGCTTTTCAAGACACCGGTTCCCGGCTGCCCTCTCCACCTCGCGCGAGCCCCATCATGAACCCACATGGCGTGTCGACCCCACCCCAGCACTCTTCCACCGTCCAATCGCACCTCCTCCTCAACGCTGTTGCAATGAGTGAGGCGGCCATTGAGGGCGACATCGACGAGCTGCGTTTTCGCGCGCACCTTCTATTGATGGACATCCAGGAGTGCGGCCTTGGCCTGAGCGACCTTGAAGACCAGGTCAAGACGCTCGTACACCTGCTGGGCCCTGTTGCGTCGACGCCGGATGGTCGTTACGGCGTCGCACTGTGTGATCTCGCGTCCCTCGTGGAAAGAGAGTGCGTAGGGCGACGGTGGACCGAAGGACCCAACCCGCCCTGACCGCTGCATGTCTTCCGACACCGACCAGACGCGTCACCTGGCGAATCTCCAGATGTCAAAAGACGTGCGAAGCGATGCATTCGTTTTCGCTATCGAGACCATAGCGAGGAACGATTGGCGTGTTTTTGCGGACGCCCGCACCATTCGCGCGGGCACCAGCAGGGTGCGTTTGCCAGGAAGAGACATTTGAAGAAGAAAGTGATGGGTCGGCTTGCGTTTGCGCTGGCCACGACATTCGTCGGCGCAGCAGTCGCCCAGGAAACTCACCTGACCACCGATGGCGGTGCTCCGGTCGGTGACAACCAAAATTCGCAAACCGCAGGCCCGGCCGGGCCGGTCTTGCTCCAGGACGCGCATCTGGTCGAGAAGCTCCAGCGTTTCGACCGCGAGCGGATTCCCGAGCGTGTCGTCCACGCGCGCGGGACCGGCGCATTCGGCACATTTACGCCGACGGGAGACGTGTCGGATCTCACGCGCGCCAAGGTATTCAACCCTGGCACGTCAACCCCGGTCTTTGTGCGCTTTTCGACCGTCATGGGCTATCGCGGCTCGCCCGAGCAGGCACGTGACCCGCGCGGATTCGCCATCAAGTTCTACACGAAAGACGGCAACTGGGACATGGTCGGCATCAACTGGCCCATTTTCTTCATCCGCGACGCCATCAAGTTTCCCGACTTCGTCCACGCCAACAAGCCGAGCGCGGAAACCGGTGTCCAGGACCAGGAACTGGCTTTTGACTTCTTCGCGCACACGCCCGAAGCGACGAACATGCTGACGCACCTGTACACGGTCGAAGGCATGCCGGACTCGTACCGTCACATGGACGGTTTCGGCGTACACGCCTTCAAGTTCGTCAACGCCGCAGGGGAGGTCCACTACGTCAAATTCCATTGGAAGAGCCTTCAGGGCATCCACGGCTTCCACCCCAACGAAATCGGTCCGAGCATCGGCAAGGACTGGAACCTGATGACGAACGACCTCTACGGCGCCATCAAGCGCGGCGACGCGCCGAAGTGGGACCTGTACGTCCAGGTGCTCACGCCTGAGGAAGTGGCTTCGAAGTTCGACTTTGATGCGCTGGACGACACCAAGGTCTGGACCGGGGTACCGGAACGCAAAGTCGGTACCATGACCCTTAACCGCGTGCCGGACAACTACTTCGAGTCGACCGAAGAATCGGCGTTTGCGCCCTCCCGTCTCGTGCCGGGCATCGAACCGTCCGAAGACCGCATGCTGCAGGGCCGCCTGTTTGCTTACGCCGACACGCAGATGTACCGCATTGGCGCCAACTACAACTCCCTGCCCATCAACCGTCCAGTTGTCGACGTCCACAACGAAGACCAGGACGGGGCGATGAACGCGAGCGGTCGCAAGGGAGAGACGAATTATGAACCTTCCGGCATCCACGAAATCGCCGAGGACCCGGCCGCCAAGAGCGTACGCATGCCTCTGAACGGCACCACCCAGCAGCAGGCGACGTCCAAGCCCCGCAACTTCTTCCAGGCCGGCGAGTACTACCGGTCGCTGACGGCGCAAGACAAGTCGGAGCTCGTCAGAGCACTGAGCAGCGATTTGGTGCACGTCCGCACGCAAGACAACCTCTATCGCATGCTGTCTTACTTCTACCGGGCCGACCACGACTACGGCGAACGACTGACCAAGGCTGTTCATGGCGACCTTGCCAAGGTCAAAACGATGTCCGATGCGCTTCAAGACTAAACAAGGAAAGCGAAGACACCGGAGTCATCTCCGGTGTCTTTCACCATGAAAAAGCCCTCTTCTCTGTTTTCGCCCTCGCGCTGGGCGCCTCTCGTGGTCGTCATCGTTCTCATCGGCGCATGGGTAATGTCCCCGAGGCTGCGTCTGGCCATCCGCGGCGATGGGCCTGCCGTGACCACCTCGCGAATGGTCGACGCCCACACCTACGACGCTGAGTGGTTTGACGCGGCAAGGGCCGGGCGCACGGATATCCTTGCTGCGCTTCTCGATGCCGGCTATCCCATCGATGCGCAGACCTCGGCGGGATACACCGCCGTCATCCTCGCCGCTTATGACGACCAGCCTGTCGCACTTCAGTACCTGCTCGACCGGGGGGCGAATGCCTGTGCTGGCGACAAGAACGGCAACACTGCGCTGATGGGCGCACTTTACAAAGGCGAGCTCGACATCGCAGACCACTTGTTGTCGACCTCCTGCCCCATCGACCAAATGAACAACGCCGGTGAAACCGCCTTGTCCTTTGCGGTCATGTTCGGACGGTTGGACTTCATAAGACGGCTTGTCGAACGCGGCGCAAATCCAAGGCATGTCGACAGGCAGGGAGACACGCCCTATCGCGTTGCCCAAAAGCAAAACAACCCGGACGCCATGCGCGCAATCGAAGCGGTTTCGCCGACCGGTTCCGTACGCGGACCGGCCTTCCACTAGAAATGTTGCGCACGCAATGTCTGCGCGATATGCGTCTGAAATGCGCCATTACCAACGAGCGCAAAGCAGCATGGATGACGGCACCGCGTGCAAACGTCAGATTTATGTACGCGTGATCCAATTCACACACCGCAAACGACTGTACGGATTATTTTATATGGCATCCATAATCCAAAAGTGACGCCGATGAAGCCCTCCCCTTTTTCGAGACAGATGGCCAGGGGCGCTGCGGCCCTCGCCATGTGCCTGCTCGGCGGACCCGCTTTTGCGGTCACCGAAAACTTGCCCTGGGTTGGCACCTGGTCAGTTGCGCCGCAAAAGATGAATCCCATCGATTACGGTGGAAAGACGTTGCGGGAAATTGTGCACACCAGCGTTGCCGGGAGCACGGTCAGGGCCCATTTTTCCAACCTCTTCGGCGACGGACCGCTGACGCTTGATGATGTTCACGTCGCCCTGAGGGCGGATGGGTCTGCAGTCCAGTCTCCGACTGACACACGCCTGACCTTCAACGGACTGCCCTCCGTGACGTTGGCGCCTGGGCAATTCATCACCAGTGATGCGGCATCGTTCACGGTTCCCGCAGTGTCCGATGTCGTGGTGAGCTTTTACGTGCCACTGTCGACACACGTCAACACCGGCCACAGCTTCAGCAACCAGTCCAAGTACGTCGCCGACGGCGACGTTGCTGGCTCAGCGACCATCAGTGCCACGGAAGACGGGGATTATTACTTTCTGACCAACCTTGACGTGCAGGGTGCGAACTTGCGGGGCAGTGTCGTCGCCTTCGGGGCGTCGGGTGTGGATGGATACCAATCGACCCCGAATGCGAACAAGCGCTGGTCCAATGATCTCGCGGTGCGCGCGACCGCCAGTGCGCCGGGCCTCGGCATTCTCAACCAAGGCATCAGCGGCAACAACCTGTTTACCGACGGCACCGGCGACCAAAGTGCCATCAAGCGATTTGACCGGGATGCGCTGTCGCAGGCCGGCGTCCGGTGGATCATTTTTTCAGATCTGCCGCTCAACGACTTTTTGAATGGCGGCTCCGAAGCCACTGCGCCAAACGTGATTGCGGCTTATCAGAGCCTGATTGACCACACCCATTTCCGCGACGTGAAGTTCATGTGTGCGACCTTGAGTCCCATCGAGGGTTATCCCTTGTACACGCCGGAAGCGGAGACGAAACGGGAGGCGGTCAACGCATTTTTCCGAAGCGAAGACAGCGGGTGCGACGGACTGGTCGATTTCGAGACGGTGTTGAAAGACCCAAGCCATCCGACCCGACTTCTCCCTGCCTTTGATTCTGGCGATCACCTCCATCCCAGTGATGCCGGATATCAGGCCATGGCCGACGCCGTCAATCTCGCCTTCTTCCCGCCGCCGGACCTCGGTCCCATTGTGGCGCCGTCCGGCTGTGGCGTGATGAACCAGGGCGAAGGGCTCACTCCGGGCAACCCCCTGGTGTCTTGTGATGGCCGCTTTTCACTGCTCCTCGGTCAGGACGGCAATGTGTCGGTCAAGATGGGCGACCAAACGTTGATAGCCACAAACACAGCCGGTTCAGACGCTGCACTGCTGTCACTCAATCAAAACGGCAATCTGGTCTTGCGCGGCATGCTCGGTGAGCCTCTTTGGCAGTCGAACTCCCCGGTCACGTCGCCTGCGCGGATGTTCATGCAAAACGATGGCAACCTTGTCATCTACGGACTCGACAAGCCGGTCTGGAGTTCGGGAACCCAGGGACACTGAATGAATGAGGGGCGGGACGCAGCCCGCCTTTTGCCCCGTCCGTCCTGCGCATGCGCACAGGCATGCGTTACCGGTACAGCCTGTCCAATCGCCAACGGCATGGCTGAGTCGCCCCGCAGCCAGGGAACATGCGGACTACGAGCACCCTGCCCGCGTCGATTTGTGCTGGCGCCCGTCGTTGACCTTCGGAAATGAAACTATGGAATCCATCGCTGTCCCCAGCAAGCTGCCACCGCTCTCCTTGCCCGGTCTGCCACATCTCGTTGCCGATGTCTTCGATGTCTTCGTACCAGATGTAACCGATCCAAAGCGTCATGTGCGCGACGCGCTGCTTTTGTTTGCAGTGCGCATCAGCAATTCGACGAGGTATATCGGCCGATCCTTCCGGGAGGAAAGTGAGGCAATCGGTTACCTGAAAGCTGTCGCGGAGCTTGAATCGGCCAAGCAGCTTGCACACCTCGCGCAGCTTCAAAGCCGGGAGGTCGCCCTCGAAAACCTGTTGCGTGGCGAAAGCATGCGCCGTGCGGACTCGGCGGAATCGGTCGCGGTCATCGCCAGCGCAAACGGTCTTCCCACCCCTGCCATCTCGGTTGGAGGAACTGCAAGCCGGCTCAGAAACAGGCGAGCCTCGGCGCTTGTACCACCTGTGGCGCGCACCAAAGACCCCGGCGGCCCGAAAGTCTAAAGGTAGCGTCTCTTTCGCACATCCGGAGCGTCTGCCACTGCACGCAGTCGTCGACGCTCCTCGACCTCGACCAGATCACGGGCTTGGTCCAGAAGGTTTTCTCCGCGCCTCCGCTGCCGCAGACAGCGACGGTAGAGGATTGCTCCTCGCCTCCACTGGGCTGGTGACAGCCGCTCATACTCCCTGGGTGGGAACGACCGGGGCACCGCCAGCGACAGACGGGAGTAACGCAACAGCACGTCTGGCACCAGCGTCGGGTCGACCGGCTCCCCCAAGAGCCAGGCGCGAGTGGCGTCGAGGACTTCGACGCGCCCGTCGCGGAGTGCGCGCCTGACCTCCCGTCTCACATCATCGATGAAAACCTTCAGTGCGAACGCTTCCCGCCATTGCGCCTCCATGCATCCCAGGCTTGGGGCTTCCCGAAGGGATCCATGCAACGGCATACCGGATACGATGTTCCACCAACAAATCCACGCCGTGCCCGGCGTTCGCCGGCGAATCTCGTCCGTGGCCGGCGCGAGGCGGTAGTCCGCCACCGCCAGATACCCTGCAAGCTCCGGTGCGGTCATCGGCCGGCGCAACGTCGCCCGACCATCGGCGGCGCGCGCGTCTGGCATCAACGGGTCGACATTGCGGGGTTCTTCTGCAAGCGGGATAAAGCGTGGATCGGTTGCCGGCGACATGAGGAACTCACCTTGGGGACATTCATCGTCCCAGCGCAACGCCCATCGTCAACTGGACAACATGTCGCTGCAGCGGCACTTCCGGGAGCGGACCGTCATTTGCGGTCGGGCATCTTTCTGCTCGCACTGGCTTTCTGCACGGGATCTTCAAGCCGCGCCCGACGCTCGCGCCTGTATGAGCCGCGCAACTGCTTTCGCATGTCGTTTGTTCAACGCGAAAGGAACGCAAGGATCGCCTCGCTGAGCTCTCGCGGCGCTTCCTCAGGAACCAGGTGCCCGCAGTCTTCGATGACCACCGATTCGAGGCTGGTCACCAGCCGGCTGATGCTCTCGGCCGCTTCACCAGAACGCCCTCTTCCCGAGCCACCCGCAATACTGAGGACCGGAAGCGTTGGCTTTCCACCCCGTTCTATTTGGCCTTCGACAAACGCAGCGGACGTCTCAAGTGTCCGGTAATACTCGAACCCGGCTTTCATGGCGCCGGGCTGGGAATAGCAGCGGACGTACTCGGCAAGATCCGCAGCCCCCACCGCTCCGGCGCGTTCGGCATACTCATCGTAAAACCAGGAGAGGTAAACCGCTTCCCTGCCCTGGGTCAGCGCTTCAGGCAGGTGGGGCGTGCGGTGAAACAGGTGGTGCCACCGGGCGCCGCCCTGCCCGCTCCCCGCCTGGCGGCCGTCTCCGGCGAGAACTGAATCAACGAGAACCAGTTTTTGAACGCGCTCGCGCGCAAGCAGGGTCGCGGCGAACGCCACCGGACCACCCCAGTCATGGCCCACAAGGCTGAAGAGCTCAACGCCGAGTACGGTGAGCAGCTCGAGCACGTCCCCGGCGACCGCTGCATTGTCATAGCCGTCGGCGGGACGGGATGTGTCGCCCAGGCCACGCAGGTCCGGTGCAATGACGCGGTAATGCGGCGAAAGCCGCGGCATGACGTGGCGCCAGGTGTGCGAGGTATGCGGCCATCCGTGGAGCAAGACGACAACATCGCCGTCTCCTTCCTCGAGGTAGTGGACCTTGACCTGTGACAGGGTCTGGAACCGGCTTTTTGCCATGGGATTCTCCGCTTGCGAAGGTGTTTTTCCACCGACCTCCATTCGTGAGTGACGTCGGTGAACCGGCGTCCATGCGCTCTGTGGTCCACTTTTTGATGATACCTGTCATCCCTCCGTTTTTCACGCCGAGCGTCCTTGCCATCATGCAGTTGCCGACATCGGATCCGTGCGCTTCCGCATGAAAATAGCAGCCGCAACGCTGAGCCCGCCTGTTCAAAGGTGAGATGGTCGGCATGCACCTCCTTGTCGTTCCCCGGGCATACACTTTTAGCGGTGCAGTTTCGTTGTCAGGAACTCATAGGTTGTATAGAAGTCGCGTTCTGGCGTCATCATGCGCCCTGTGCGTGCGAGTGCCTCGGCAAAGCCGTCTGCATCATTGACGTTTTCGAGGAGCATCAGGAACTGGAATGCAGACAGTGTTGAACAGGTTGAGAAAACTGTCGCGCGCTGTGGATGAAAATCACCGGCGCCTTCAGCTGCCTTCCGAAAGCGCTTGAAGTATTTTCCAAGATCCTTGAGCTTCCCCTTTTGGGCTTCGCTCCTTGGCGTGAACTCGGCGACGCAGCCGGCCAGGAGAAAGCGGCGCAAGAATGCCATATCACCCAGACTTGCCAGCTCGCCGCGCGACAGTGCAACCTTGTACACATCTCGCCCCTTGAGCTCGACAACGTGTTCGCTGTCGCCACCGGCGATGACCATTTTTCCATGTTTCACAAGAAAGGCATGATGTCCCATCGCCTGGGCGAGTGGCCTGACAACCGCCTGTCCCAAATCGGCGAGCAGCGTGACGTCGTCGCCCGCCCGTCCCTCACGCTGCAGCATTTTTGACTTGAGCTCGAGAAAGATGAGCGCCTTTTCCGTCTCGATGAGCGCGTCACACTCCCCTTCGTCCTTCCCCGCCTTGTAGTGACCATGGAGCACGTCGATGGAGCTCGCCGCCAGCCTCGAGCGGACGAGCAATTCGAGCTTCGCCCCGATGACGTCATCGTCGAAACGTTCCGGGCGACGCTCGCGAAGCCATTGGATCGCTGCGTTGACCGTCGCACGCGCAGCCAGGGGGGCCGGCTGCATGAGCAGTCCGGTTCCCTCGTCAACAAATGGCCGGAAGGCCGCATCAATGTCGGAGTCCCTGGGTGGCAGACCCAGTTTCTGGTTTGGCGCATGGTCGTGGGCGAAGACTGCGCGCAAAAATGCGAGGCCGCGAATACCGGGCATCCCGGTAAGCGAGGCAGCAAGAGCGTGGTCGATGGAAACCATTGCTCCGGGCGGACGGCGGTCAGCGAGGTCCAAAAGTGCCAGGGCAACCCGGCCCACCTGCGCACCTGTCCGTCCGGTCTTCGCGTCCTTCAGCGCACCGAGCACCGGGTCAGCGAAGAAGATGTCCAGATATGTCTTCGCGTGACTCGCCTTGGCCTGCGCCGGAATGAAGGCGGCATCGAACATGGCCGATTTTCTGGACTGGGCCGGGAGGTCGTTGAGCCATCCGAAATGAATGTCCAGCAATGGCAGGGTCAGGTCCTCGAGCGCCATAAAGCCCTTCACCAGGTCCATGGTTCGCATGAACTCGGCCTCTGATGGCGGCGGCCCGGGCCGCTGGCCCGTATGGCTGAGGGCGAGATGGTAGATGTAGGAGAACGGGAGATTCGGCTTCGGCGCAGGGTCGACCGTCATGCCGCCCCGGCCGACGCGAAAGCGGCCCGAAAACGACGAGTAATGATTGGCCATGCCTGCCGCCATGCTGCGGGTAAGCCTGCCCGCGTATCGCTTGGCAAACAGGCGTATCTCGCCCCACAAGCGCTGCTTTTCTGCTTCGGGAAGAACGATGCCGCCTTCGGCCGGCAGGCGCACAGTGTATCCATGCTTGCGAAGCAGGCTGACGCCGGCCGCCAGTGGCACCCACCGCTCATCACGCCGCGCCATCTGATCAGCGATTTCCGCTCCAATGCCCGTGCCAGAAGCAAGTCCGACCGCCCGGCTCCAGTCCAGTTTTGCGCCAGCAGCGCCTCGATGCTTGTGGAGCGCTATCCGGAGTCGCTTGGCGGTCTCTCCGTGGGGCTCCATTGCCACGTCGTCACAGATGAGGCGGACTGCAAGGTTCGCTTCAATATCCCGCAGGCCGACCACGATTTCGTGGCCGAGGTCTCGCGGGAAACAGTCGGAGATCTGCCGGTCCCGCTCCTCCTCACCGACGACGGCAATCGGGTCTGTCTGCTCGACGAGACGCCTGAACCCGCTGAGGTCTGGCACGGTCGGTGAAGCGGGAGTCTCGTCGGACATCTTGTTTTTCGCCTGATGGGAATTCGGATTTGGTCGTCTGCGGGACTCAACCCCGTCGCACAGGGGATACACGATAGCCGCTTGCACAAGAGTTAGAATAACGGCGGCCACCGAATAACATTTATCCGAAAAAGAGACGGCAAAAAACTCAAGTTTCCACGCATCGACGCCGATATACGTTTCATATCCACGAAAGACAGGGACGCCATGGACGCCGTCACAGCCTCATTCGATCTTCGCCTCTACCCGCCGATGGCGGTTATCAAGGCGGTGCACCGTTTCTCGGCAACCCATTCGGGCAACATCGACCGCACCGCCGAAACAGCCACGGTGACGCTGACGCCGCGAACGGACACTGCTCCGGACGTCCTAGCCGCGCTCCATGACGCGGTCATTGATGAAGCGCTGCGGGAATCCGTACATGATCGCACTCGCGCCATGCACGAAAGCCTCGTTGCCGCCGCGTTCGCCCCTGTCAGCGGACCATGAAGTTCCGGGAGCCCAGCGCGTTCGAGGGGGGCGAGGGTTATGCCCTGCTGCCCTTTCGCTTTCGCCGCCTGCCGTTTGATCGCAGTCGCGTCCTCGTGAGCAATCTCGCTGGTGACTGGATGACGTGCGACCACAGTGAGCTGGAGCAACTGATCCGGGGCACCCTCGATCCCTCGCATCCAATCGTTGCCGACGCACTTGGCCGGTTCCTTGTCATCGGCAATGCTGACCGGAGCAGCCTCGCTCCCCTCATCAGCCAGATGCGGACGAGGAAAGGCTATCTCGCCAGTGGTCCAAGGCTGCACATCTTCGTCGTTTCCCTCCGCTGCCATCACACGTGCACGTATTGCCAGGTGTCGCGTCGTCCCGTCGGAGACAGTTCGTTTGACATGGGTGGCCGTGCGGGCGCCATGGCCGTCGAGCGCCTGTTTGAGTGGCCATCGAAAGACCTGACCATCGAGTTCCAGGGCGGGGAACCGCTGCTGAATTTCGACCGTGTCCGCGCGCTCACGACCGCCATCGTTGAACGCAACAAGACGGAAGGCCGCCGCCTGCGCTTTGTCATCGCCTCGACCCTGCATGATTTGACCGCGGACCAACTGGCCTTCATGAAAGAACACGACTTCGCTTTGTCGACGTCGCTCGACGGGCCCGACTGGTTGCACAACGCCAACCGGCCACGTCCGGAGAAGGATTCACACCGGCGAACTGTCGAAGGCATCGACCGCGGCCGCCGGATACTCGGGGACGACGCCGTCTCGGCGTTGACCACCCTGACCCGGAAAAGCCTGGACCATCCGGTCGCCATCATCGACGAGTACAAAAAGCACGGCTTCCATCTCATTTCCTTGCGTCCGCTGAGCCCGTATGGGTTTGCCATCAAGACAAAAGATCGCAGTGGGTACCCGATGGCGGACTTCGTGCGCTTTTACCGGACGGCACTCGACCATCTGTTGACCGTCAACCAGGGCGGCTTTGCGATGGTCGAGACCTACGGGCAGCTGCTCTTGTCCCAGTTGATGACGCCGTTCTCGCACGGGTACGTGGATTTGCGGTCCCCAACCGGGGCCGGCCTTGGCGCCGTGGTGTACGATTTTGACGGACGGGTCTATCCCTCCGATGAAGCCCGGATGCTGGCAGCCATGGGGGACGCGTCCTTTGCCCTCGGCACCGTCAACGATACCGTGGAGACATGGATGGCCTCTCCGGCCATGGCCCGCATCATGCGGGCGGGTGTCGCTGAAACGCTCCCAACCTGTTCCGATTGTGCTTACGTGCCCCTTTGCGGCGCAGACCCCGTCGACCATTACGCGCGGCAACAAGACACCATCGGGCACCGACCGACGAGTCCGTTCTGCACCCGACAGATGGGCCTGTTCGATTTGTTTGTCGAGCAACTGGAGACGGGCAGCGATGCCATGAAAGACATGCTTGAAGGCTGGGGCCTTTCGCGCCCGGCCGTTCTGGAAGACGCGGCATGAGTGCGCGCCTCGATGGCCGTAGCGAGATGGCCGGCTGGACAGCGGGACTGTACAAGGTCGCAGGGCTTGCCCAATTTGCTTCCGGGGTCATTCCACCGGAACGGCTTGTTCTGGACGCACGCGACCCGGCTGTGCACCCTCACCTCCGGAGTCTGTCGACATTGCCCTTCGCCGGTGTGCTGACAGACGCGCCGATGAAAGACGCGCATCTGCCCTGGATTGCCACGCGGCATCTCGATGTGGCACTTGCCGAAGGTGACGTCATCGAGGTGGCGCCCACGACCGCCAGGGTTGCGCGCCGCTACCAGCGTGGCGCACGCGGCAACATCCTCTTTGCCACAGAGCGCTGCAATTCCTTTTGCCTGATGTGTTCCCAGCCACCGCGCGAAGTAGCCGACCATTGGCGTCCGAAGGCCATGAAGGATCTCGTCGACCTCGTCGACCGGGATGCGCCCTTGCTGACCATCACCGGGGGTGAGCCGACCTTGCTTGGTGACGGCCTCGTCGATGTTATAAGCCACGCATCACGCGTTCTTCCGGGTACCGACATTCACGTGTTGTCCAACGGACGCACGTTTTCAGAAGAAGGTTTCGCCGGCCGCTTCGCAGGTCTTCATCCCCGCCTGAGCTGGGGCGTGCCGCTATACGGCGACCACTTCGGCTTACACGACTACATCGTGCAGCGCGCGGGCGCATTTGCCGAGACCGTGCGCGGACTCTATGCCCTGCGGTCGGCCGGGCAAGCCATCGAAATCAGGGTCGTTCTGGTCATGCCGGTGGTCGAGCGCATCGAAGCCATTGCGCACTATCTCTACCGTGCTTTCCCCTTTGCGTCCCACATCGCCCTGATGGGCCTGGAACCCACGGGCTTTGCCAAGGCCCACCATGAGCTGCTGTGGGTCGACCCCGTCGACTTCGGACCAGCGCTGTCGCGAGCAACCCTGTTTCTCGCACGCAGGGGGATGGCTGTGTCGCTGTACAACCTGCCGCTCTGTGTGTTGCCCGAAGACCTGCGTCCCTTTGCGGCCCAAAGCATTTCGGACTGGAAACAGACCTTTCATCCCGCCTGCAACGGCTGCGCGCTGCGCGCCCGGTGCGGCGGTTTCTTTGCCTGGTCTACCGGTGCATGGACCAGTCGCGCCATCGGACCCATCAACGGAACTGAACCATGCAAAAGTCATTGACCGCCGCAGGTGCCCTGCTTTCTGTCGTTCAGGGGGTCCATGCCGATGACACGGCAACCACGACAGCCCGGTATACGGACCTCGCCGTCCATGACAGCGGCTTTGCCGTCTCCATGAGTGCCCCTTTGAACGTCAACGTGCGCAACATGTACGCCAGCCACAGCTCACACTCGTCGCATGCCTCTCATGCTTCGCACAGCTCCGGCAGCGGCGGGTCCTACACTTCGCCGGCCTATACGCCGTCGTACACGCCGGCTTACTCAGCTCCGGTTCCGGCCCCTGCTCCCGCGCCGGCTCCTGCGACTGTTTACTCACCGGCAACGACTGCGACGTCCACGACGCGTGCAACAGGCGACCAGCTCAAGACCATGATCATGCGGGTCCAGGCGGCGCTGTTTGCGCGGGGTTACAACCCAGGCGCCATCGACGGCATCTTCAACGAGAAGACCAAAGAAGCCCTTGGCACATTCCAGGTCGCCCACGGCCTGCCGCGCACCCGCACGATGACGACAGAAACGCTCAACGCGCTTGGCGTGTTTCTCGGCCGCTGACCCACCACAAGGAAGAACCATGCCCTGGACTGTATCGTACGCACCTCCTTCCGAACCCGCCCTCCTCGACCGCTACCTGCTGGTCTGTGGACGGACGATGTGTCTGGCCGCGAGCGTCGAAAGCAAACTCGACCACTGCATCCGCGTGCTCCGCATCAGGGCGGCGGTCGACTCAGGCGCCACAGGACAGGCCCTGGACACCATCGCCCGGTCACCGAAGATGCTGAAGTCAGTGATGATTGGCGAAGCGCTGGAGGAACTCAAAACACGTGGCGTTGTCAATGCCGAACAGCTCGCTGTGCTGGACGCAGGCCGGGTGTCGCGCAACCACGTGGCGCACGTCGCGACCGCGCTCAACGCGGTGTATGCGTTGCCCCGAGTGGCGCTCGAAAACAAGCTGGCTAACCTGCGACCGCATGTGCTCAACCTTGCCATGGCAGACAACCTGGTCTCTGCCTGGGTCTACGCCATCGAGTCATCGGACAATCCCCCTGCAGTCCTGTCCGAAGACTATGTCGCGCTCGCCGAGGCGTGGGTGCTGGGCTGAGCAACCAGCCTGCGAGAGCAGGGCTCGTTCCTCACGGCGCGGGTCTCCTCACCTTGCCTGTAAGCATTGGCAAACCGGCGAAGACCAGCCACCACACGGGCCGTGCCTTCGGGTTAACGGCATTCGTTTTCAAACCACCCAACACCATCAGCACGGCGGACACGCAATGGGCCTGAATGTTCCGAAGAGACAGCACATCCTCCCGGCGGCGAGCATCAAGCGGTTTTACGACGAAGCGAAGAAGTCTGTCGACCTCTACAGCTTCAAGGCAGGAAAGCGTTTCCGGCGCGCTGCAACGAAAGACGAGTTTATTGTCACGCGCGCCTGGGATTCCAACCTAGAAATCGGCATGCGCCCGGTAGAGGCTGAATTCCAAGGCCTTGCCGACACGCTCGCTGGCGAGTGCGTTTTGACGGAAGCGCAAAATGAGACGGCTTCAAGGTTTCACGCGTTGCTTCGTGCCAGAAGCATGGCCCATGACAAAGTCGACCAGACATCCTTGTTCGACCAAGCCTCCGTGAATTACTCGCAGGAAAGCGAGGAACACCGGGAGCAAGCAGAGATGGGTGGCATCTTCTTGTTCGCAGGTCCAAACGACATGGATAGGCTTGTACGCGGCATGGTCGTCCGACAGGCATTCGGCAGCGTGCCGCCCATCAAGTGGAAGACGACGGTCGCTGTCCACCGCGAGTTCGTCGTCACCGACAACTATCGCCATCTCGTCGTTATTCCGATAAGCCCAGTGCTGTGCCTAGTCCCGGTCGGCGAGACAGCAATGCCAAGCCGTCGCCGGACCCGCGAGTTCAATGAACGGCTGGCAGCACAAAGCGAGCGCTGGTATCTCGCGAGAGACCTGAGCGCAACGGGCATCGCCGAACACGGTGGCTAACTTGCGTGCTGTACAAGCAGCCCCTGACACACGGGGATGCCGGCCATGCCGAAGCAGTCCGCTCATCGAGCGACAAAGCCAAGCTCTTCGAGCCGGATTGCCATGGCCACCAAAGACACCCCGAACAACGACGCCATCGACTCGAAGTTTCGCGTGTTGTACGCCTCGACGCTCGCAAGGTAGCGAGACAGCGCGCGCAGGGTCGAAAACCGCTCGTTGGCCGCGTCGTGGTTGCGCTTGATAAGCGCAAAAGCTGTGGCTTCATCGAGGACAAAGGGAGCCCGGCCGAAACGCGCCTCGAAGCGCTCACTCTCGCAGGACCGCCCCCAGTCCAGGTGGATAATAAACGCCGTCTCAGAAGCCCTTCTGAATCTGTACCCAGGCACGCGTGTCGTGCGATTCACCTGCGAGTTCGGGACGTACCCCAATCGGATGCGACACATCGGCGCTCAGCGACCACTGGTCGTCGCCCTGCCAGCGGACACCAAGACCGACGTCCTGCATGTGCGCACTGTTCGTGCCAGGTGCGAAGCGGTCCTTGTAAAGGCTCACCCGACCGGCATCGGCGAAGGCGAGCGCTGTCCAGCTGCCCGGCATACCGATGTGCAGCGTGCGGCGGATCTCGAGGTTGAGCATCTGGCCCTGTGAGCCGGCCAGCACGCCGGTGTCGTACCCACGCACGTTGTTGGCGCCGCCCAGGTAAAACTGCTCGGCCGTGTCGAGGTTCTTGTTCGCCCACTGGCCCTGGAATCCGAGGTAGACCGCGTTGTTTTCGGAGAGCTGCTGCAAACGGGCCACCGAGAGCGTGTATTTCAGGTAGTGCCCTTTCGTCTGCGCACTGATTGCATCTACAAACTCGGCAAAGGCGTCGTCGAAGCCAAGCAGACCGTAGGTGGCTGCGACATTGAAGTTGGTCACACCGTGCGCGTCGCGCTGGTCGCCGGCCAGGGTAGCGGTCCAGCCGTAGGTATGGCGCAGTGTTCGTACGCCGACGATGTCAATCGAATCGTTGAGGTGGCGGCGGTCGTAACCGAGCTGGCCATAGAGATTGCCATCGGTTGAACGGATGAATGGCTGGCTGACAAACAGGCTCGCAACCTGTGCCGTGCCGTGGGCGTCGAGCACACGCAGGTCGCCCTTGAGCTTGTAATCGAGTGCCGAGACGGCGGCGCCGACCACCGTGCCTTGCCCGTTGAGCAAGTAGCGATAGCCAAGCCGCCCGTAGTTCATGTTCGAACCCGCCGAAAGGGCCGTGGCGTCGAGCACGTCACCCTGGTGCAGCAGGCCATTCACGTTGAACGTGCCGGTCAGACGCGCGCGACCGGTGTACTGGTTGCCGTAGTCGTCGAGTGCGACCTGACCTGTGTAGCGCGGACGGTCGTCGGTGCGGACGGCAAGGTCTGACGTACCCGGCTCGTCGCCAGGCCGAAGCGCGGAGGTCTCCATCACGCCCGGGATATCACCCAGCAGCAGCAGGCTGCGGTCAAAGCCATGCGAGCTTATCGGTGCACCGCTCGTGAGCGGGTCAAGGGTGGCCTTGAGCGGGCCGTCGTGCGTTGCGCTGTGGTTTTCGAGCACCACTTTGCCGAGGCGCGCTTCCTGGACCGCAATCCGCACCGTGCCACCGCTCAGCGTCTGGGCGGGCACGTAGGCCAGCGTGAGCGGATAACCCTTGGCGCGGTACTCGGCCGTAATACGGTCGGCCAGTGCGTTGAGTTGCCGCAGCGTCATGTCCTTGCCCTCACCGGAGGCGACCAGCGCATGCAGCTGGTCGGCAGGAACCAGCGTCGCGCCGGTGACCTCAATGGTGGTCACGTGGAACGGTGCGCTGTCGCCCTGGTCGACAGGCGTCGGCGCCGCGAGCTTGAGCCCTGTGTCATCGGCCTTTTGCGCCTGCGGCACCACCGGCACCTGGCGCAGCAGGTCACCGCTTTGCGGCGGGCGCACCTGGGCTGCCGCAGTGGAAGTCAGTGCAAGGAGAATGCAAGCGCCAAGAAGGTTCGCGGCGCGCGTTGGAAGTTTTGCCATGGTCATCAGGTAGCCGATACGAAAGAGTGAGCGGAGTCGTGCGGGGCGTTGCGACGCGTCACTGCATCGCGTCCGCCGGGAGCCGCACGCCACCATCGACAACCTGCAGCGAGAGCCCGGAGACGAAGTCACCGCGCTGCACGTTTTTCTCCACAGGCTGGCGGGTCTTCTTGTGGTTGCCGGTGTAATCGCCGACTGTGATGTTCGAAGCGACACCGTACGGCGTGGCCAGGGACTCGGGCCGAAGCACGGCGTCAATCTGGGTCAGCGCACTCGCCGAGGCGCCCTGCGAAGTGTTCTGGTTGATGCTGGCCGAGGTCTCCGCCGTCGTGTTGAAGGCGTAGTTTCCGGCGTCCGCCCCGGTGGCATAGATCCCGTCGACGGACACCGGCTTGCCGCGACCGGTGGACGGGTCGGCAAACAGCGCGCTTGTCGCTCCAAAACTGACCACGTCACCATTGAGAATTCCGCTGCTCGACAGGGTCACCTTGTCGACCGTGTTGCCGTCGAAGAACTTGTCCGTCCCCTGCGCGTCAACAACCACCGGGCGACGGGTGATGCTTGCCGTCGTGGCCGGATTGTAGGTGAGCGTGTAGTTGCCGGCGTCATCACCAGAGAGGGTCCCGCCAACGTTTACCGTCTTGCCGTTGGCCGCATTCTTGTCCGTGAAACTGCCGTTGGTCGCGAGATTGACCTGGTCACCACCGAGCACGCCGCTCAGCACACCGTGCGTGGTGGCACCTGTGTTGCCGTCGTAAACCTTGTCGTCGGCGGAAATACCGGCGTTGATGCTGAGCGGCGTCACCGTGGCGACATGCGTGCCACCGACCAGCGTGTAGTTGGCGGCAAGACCGGCGCCGTCGTCATTGAGCGCCAAAGACCCGAGACCCGCCAGAGGCCGGTCGGTCGCGACGTTCTTGCTTCCGAGAACGCCGTGCCCGCTGAGGATCAGGCTCTCACCGGCGACACCCGCAATGACGCCGGCACTGCCGAACATGCCCGCCGAACCGACCGTGCTGCCGTCATAAACGCGGGTGCCGTCGAGGTTCAACACGACCTTGTAGACATCGGCCACAGCGGTGGCATTGGTCGTGAGCGTGTAGTTGCCGGCGTCGGTCCCGGTGAGAAGACCGGCAACACCCACCGTCTTGCCGTTGCCGGCGTTTTTGTCGACAAAGCTGCCACTTGTGTCGATGCCCAGGTTGTCACCCGCAAGCACGCCGGTCAGGGTGCCACTGGTCTGTGCTGCGGTGGTCCCGTCGTAGGTCTTGCTGCCCGCGATGATGTTGCCCGCGATGCCCAGGGGCGTGATGTTGCCGGTCGTCAGCGCAGTCTGGTTGAACGCGTAGTTGCCTGCGTCTGCGCCAGAGGCGGTGATGCCATTGACCGTGATGGTCTTGCCGTTGGCAACGTTCTTGTCGCTGTAGTTGGCGGCACTGCCGGCAAAGACAATCTGGTCGTTGCCCACCACTCCGGTTGAACCCAGGCCGGCTGCGGCGAGTGTGTTGCCGTCATACACCTTGTTCGAACCGGTGGCGTCAACCACGATCTGCTTTGGCGTGATGGTCAGGTCGTGCATGCCGCCAACCAGGGTGTAGTTGCTGCTGAGCGCAGCGCCATTGCCCGTGAGGCCCAGAGTTCCGGTGGAGGACAAGGCCTTGTTGGCCCCGGCGTTCTTGTCGCCGACCGCGCCCTGCCCATTCAGGTCCAGCGTGTCGCCGTTGATACCGGCAACGACGCCATGATTGCCAAAGTCTCCGCCGGCTGCAGCCGTTGAGCCGTCGTATCCACGCTCACCGTGCAGATTGATGATGTAAGGCGTGATGTTGGCGAGCGTCGTGGCGACCGTGTTGTAGACATAGTTGCCCGCGTCAGTGCCGGCGGCCGTGATGCCGCTGACCGTAACGGTCTTGCCGTTGGCCGCATTTGCGTCGGAAAACTGCGACGAGGCGCTGGTGAAAGCCACGTCATCACCACCGAAGAGACCAGCCTGCGACAAGGTGGTCGTCGCCGTCGCATTGGCGTCATACATCTTGTCACTGGCCGTCGCGCCCACAACGATGGTCGCCGGCGTGATGTTTGCGGTCGTCGTGGTGTTGCTGGTGACGACATAGTTGCCAGCATCAGTCCCACCGACAACACCGGAGACGTCAACCGTCTTGCCGTTGCCGACATTCTTGTCGTGGAAGCTGCCGGAGGTCGAGCTGTACCCGACAACATCGCCGCTGAGCACACCCGACAGGCTGCCGTGGGTCACTGCACCCGTAGTGCGGTCGTAGACCCGGTCGTCGGCGACGATGCTGCCGCTGATGGCGAGCGGGGTGATGTCGCCGGTGGTCTGGGCGGACGTATTGAAGGTGTAGTTGCCGGCGTCCGCGCCACTGGCCGTGATGCCGGTGACCGAGATGGCCTTGCCGTTGGCGACATTCTTGTCAGCAAAGAGGGCACCACCCAGGGCAAAGTTCACCGCGTCGGCCGAAATCAGGCCGCTCGCCGCCAGGGTCGCGGTGGCGGCGGTCGTCGCGTCATAGACCTTGTTGCCGCCGGTCGCGTTGACCGTTACCGCCAGCGGGGTGATCGTAAAGCTGTCGGTGCCGCCCTGCAGCGCGTAGTTGCCCGCACTCGAACCACCCGTGCCATTGAGGACAAGCGTGTCGAGGTCGAAATCACCCGTGCCGTCGCTCGCCCGATGGTAGCTGGCCACGTTCTTCGATGCGCTCTTGCCCGCACCGGACAGCACCAGCGTTTCGCCGTGGACGCCCGAAACAACCCCGTTCGTGCCAAAGAGTCCTGCACCGGCCGTTGCCGTGCCGTCGTAGACGCGCGTACCACTGAGGTTGATGATGAACGGCGTGATGTTCGCCGTCGTGGTCGCGTCGGTGTTCGCCAGCGTGTAGTTGCCTGCATCGGCGCCGCTGGCGGTGATTCCGCCCACGCGAACGACGATGCCGGTACCCACGTCCTTGGAGTCAAACAGGTTGCTCGTGTCGTTGAACGTCACCTGGTCGCCGCCCGCCAGATCCTGGCTTGACAGGGTCGCGCCCGATGCATTGGTGCCGTCGTAGACCTTGCTGACACCGTTTGCGTCGACATGCATGAGCTTGGCGGTGATGTCAGCGACGAGATTGGCCGGCTGCACGAGCGTGTAGTTGCCCGCATCAGTCCCCGCAATGCCCATCGCCGTGGTCACCGACTTGTTCGTGCCGACATTCTTGTCGCTGAAGGTGCCGACATCGGCATTGGTCAGGCCAACCGTGTCAGAGCCCAGTACGCCGTCGAGCGTGGCGTTGTGCAAGGCGGCGATGGTGTTTGCGTCATACACCTTGCTGTCGGCCGTGGTGTTGATGACATTGAGGATCGCCGGGGTAATGGTGTAGGTATCGGTGCCACCACTGAGCGTGTAGTTGCCCGCGATGCCGCCTGCGTCATTGGCGAGCGCCAGCGACCCTAACGCAAAGTTGCCGCCGGTATAGCTGCCGACATTCTTGCTTGACGTGTTGCCGGTGCCTGAGAGGCCAAGGCTCTCACCCGACACGAGGTTCCCGAGGGTCAGACCCGCGCTGAAAATCGAAGTCGACGTGTCGTAGACCCGGGTGCCACTCAGGTTGAGGATACGCGGCGTGATGTTCGCCAGTGCGGTTGCAGTCGTCGTCGACAGCACATAGTTGCCCGCATCCGCGCCACCCTTGGTGATGTTGCTCACGGTGACGGTCCGGCCGTTGGCGACGTCCTTCCCGTCGAACTGCGGTGTGGTCGACTTGCCGAAGGTGACGGTGTCGCCTGCCAGGACACCAGACGACAATACCGTCGCCGTCGCGTTCGTGGTCCCGTCGTACTGGCGGCTGTCCGCTGTGGCAATCGGCGTAATCGTCAGTGGCGTGATGGTTGCCGTCAGGCTCGTGGGCTGGACGAGAATATAGTTGCCCGCGTCGCCACCACCCACTGTCATCGAGGTGCTGACAGCCTTGTCGACGCCCGCGTTTTTGTTGGCGAAGGTGCCGGTGGCAAAATTTGCCAGCGTCACATCGTCCGAGCCCAGCCGCCCCACAAGCGTGGAGCCCGAAAGCTGCGCGGTGGTGGAACGGTCATAGGGCTTGTCGGCAGCGACCGTGCCCGCGACAGTAAGGGTGGCCGGGGTGATGGTCACCCAATCGATGCCGCCGGCAAGCGTGTAATTGGCAGCGGTGCCGCTGTTGTCGCCCAGAGCCAATGTGCCAAAGTTGGCAAAGCTCCGCTGGTTGCCCACGTTCTTGGTCGAAAGAACGCCACTTCCCGTCAGCGCCAGGCGCTCGCCGTTGACGCCGGCAATGGTGCCGCTACTGGTAAACAGGCCAGCATCGGCGCTGGTGGTCGCATCGTAAACGCGCTGGCCCATCAAATTGATGATGAACGGGGTGATTGTACCGAGTGCACCCGTCGCGCCGGTGGGAAGGTCATAGTTGGCGAGGTTCGTTCCCGACATCGCCACAAAGTCCGACACCGACAGCGTCGAAGTCAGGCCGCGGTTGCTGCCGGCGTTGACATTGTTGTACTTCGCGGTCGACGACTGTGGGATGGTGGCACCCTGCCCGCTCACGAAGCCCGACAGTGCGTAGTCGCCTGCGGTCAGCGTCACCGAGTTCGAACCGTCATACGGCTTGGTGGGATCCCCCGTGATGGAAGCTGTGACGGCGCGCTTTGAGATGTTCGCGGTCAGCCCGCTGACCTGGTTGACGCGGTAGTTGCCCGCAGCACTGCCCGCCAGGCCAAAACCAGAGGTTGTGACATCGAGGTTGTTGGCGGCGTTGGCCGACCTCACGCTGCCCGCAGCACCCGACGCATCGAGGGTCACGTTGCCGTTGTCGGCGCTGAAAATGCCGCCAAGCGACGCGGTGCCGGTATTGAGTGCGATGCCCGTGTTGCCATCGTAAATCTTGTCGATGGCCGACACGCCGTTGATGCTCAGCGTGAACGGACTGATGGTGGCGGTCAGGCCGGTCAGCGGCATGAGCGTGTAGTTGCCCGCCTCGCTGCCCGAGATGGAGAAACCGTTCGCCGTAACGGCCTTGCCCACGCCTGCGTTGGCGTCCGCAAAGAGACCGGTCGTGCCGGCCGTGAGGGCCACTTTCCCGGCGTCGTTCGAGTCGGCGCCAACGAGCCCCACCAGGGAAGCGCCTCCACTGTTGAGCGCCGCCAGGGTCGTTGCGTTGTAATCACGACTCTGGGCAGACACGCCAATGATGTACAGCGGCGCAGCGGTGATGGTCCCCGGGCCGGTCGCGACTGTCGGCAAGATGTAGTTCGACAGCAAGGTCTGGCTGTTTGGCAGGTAAGACGACACCGCCATGTTCGCCGTTATCGTCTTGTTGCTGCCGACATTCTTGGTGTCAAAGGAAATCGAGGAACTTGGAACGATATCCGCGCCTTCGCCGGCCACAAAGCCAAGGACCTGGTAGTTCTGGGGCGTGAGCGTCACATACTGCGTGCCGTCGTAGACCTTGGACGGGTTGCCGACGATGGATGCGGTCAGCAGCGCCTGCTGAATTTCGCCGGTGCCATACGCCATCGATGGCAGGGTGTAGTTGCCGAGGTTGGTGCCGGCATTGGCATCGAAATTGGCGCTGGTCAGCGCTGCCGACACGGCCTGCTTGCCAACGTTCTTGGAAGCGAAGATGCCGACGGTCTGGTTGACCGAAGCGCCCTCCCCTGACGCAAAGCCCGAAAGGACGAAGTTCGCCGGCGTGAGCGTCGCGACGGTGGTGCCGTTATAAACGCGCGTCGGGCCGTTGATGCCCGCCGTGATGAAGCCGGCCAGGGGCGCTGGCGTGATGGTGCCAAAGCCGGTCATCACGGTTGGCAGGACATAGTTCGACAGCACGGTGGCATTGAGCGCGGTAAAGTCCGCGATGCTCAGGTTTGCCGTGACGTTCCGCTGGCCGACATTGGCGGTGTCGTAGGTGCCATGGGTCTGGGTGACCGTGGCGCCCTCCCCGCTGAGGAATCCGGAGAGCTGGAAGTTGTCGCTCGTCAGCGCCGCGTTCGTATTGCCGTCGTAAACCTTGGTGGGATTGCCCACCAGTGACCAGGTCAGGATGGCCTGGGCAATCGTGCCATTGCCCGTGATGGAGATCGGGAAGCTGTAGTTGGAAAGCTCGGCACCGTTAGCCAGACTGAAGTCCGACGGTTCGAGCAGTGCGGTCACCAGCCGGGTACCCGCGTCCTTGCTGGCGTACGTGGCGCCAGCACTCTGCACCACGTTGCCCGTCTCGCCACCCTGAAAGCCGGTGATGGTCACGTCGCCCGCGCCGATGTTGGCCGTCGTGGTTCCGTTGTACGTGCGGGTGGGGTTGCCGGTGATGGATATCAGCAAGGGCGCGGGTGTGATGTTGGCAAACAGGCCGGTGGGCTGGGACAGCGTGTAGTTGCCCGTACCGGTGCCTGCCAGCGTAAAGCCCGACGCAGTAACCCCGATGCCGTTGCCCACGTTCTTTGTGGCAAACGTTCCGTTCGCGCCCGCCGTGACCAGGGAGATGTTGGCGGTGTCGGTGCTGTTGACCAGGCCATTGAGGGCAAGGTTGGTGTAGGCGAGGGACGCCACACGCGTCGCGTCGTACACCTTGCCGAGTGCCGACACGCCGCTGATGGTCAGCGCTTTGGGCGTAATGGAGCCGGTGATGTCCGACTGCAAGACAAGGTCGTAGTTGCCCGCCTTGCTGCCCACGAGCTGGAAGCCCATGGCGCTGACGGATTTGCCGTTGCCCACGTTGGCATCGGCGAACTGGCCAATGCCGTTGGTGCTGTCGAGCGTGGCGTTGGCTGCATCACCTGCGATGACGCCAAAAATCGAGACACGGCTCTTGTCCAGGCCATCCGTGGTGGTGCCGTCGTAGACCTTGTCGCTGCCGAGGAGGCCCGACAGCTGCACCTTGGCCTTGTTGATGGTGCCGGTGCCCGTCGCCGTCGTCGGCAAGAGGTAGTTGGACAGTTTCGTGCCGTTCGCCGCAGTGAAATTGGACGGCAGGAAACCGACGTTGACGGTGCGCGCACCCGCGTCGGCGGAATCATAGGCCACGCTGTTGGGCTGGCTGAACGTGATGCTCTCGCCCGCCACGAGCCCCGATGTCAGGTAATTTGCACTGGTCAGTGTGGCGGTGGTCGTTCCGTTGTAGGTCTTCGTCGGGTTGTTGATGACCGAGACGCTGAGCTGGCGTGGGTCGATGACACCGATGTTCGCCGAAGCGCCACCGCCGGTGATGGTATAGCCGTAAACGGGTACGAGGCCGCTCGCGTCGGTGAAGGTGTAACCCGCGCTGCTGCCTGCTGCCGTCACCTGAATGCCGGATGCGGCGTCCTTGCTGCCATAGGTGCCCGTCGCCGTGGCGATGCGGTCGCCGTTTGCCAGCGTCGCATTGACGTTGGTCCCGTCAAGACTGGCCGTCGCCGTGCCGTCGTAGGCCTTTCCAACCGTGCCGCTGAGGCCCGTGATTGCCGCGTTCGCGGTCTGCTTGTACAGGAAGCCACTGCCCGCACCGAGCGGTGTCGCGCCTGCCGCAGCGTTGTATTGAATGAATTGCGGCGCCAGGCCGCCGGTCACGTCGGCCGAGCGATTGGCCGAATACACCAGCCACTTGCTTGAGGCCGAGCTGAGCGCATTGCTGCCCGCATTGTTGATGAACGCATTGGCGGCCGTCAGGGTCACGCCCGCCCCGCCTGCGATGGTGCCGCCTGCAGCAAGGGTGATGTTGCCATTGCTGCCTGCAGTCCCCTGGGCTGTCAGCACAACACGCCCAGCGCCGGAAATCGGCGCGTTGACGTTGATCGCCCGATACGCCGTCAGCGTCAGCGTGCTGTTGGGGTTAGTCCAGTTGATGGCTGCGTTGACGTTGATATCGCCGACGCCATTGGCGTTTTGCACGCCCGCGCCCGAAGCGCTGCCGGCAGAGGTCGATTCAGTGACGTTGGTGCCGTTGTTGAGCGAATTCGAAATTGAGGTCGCTGCGGTCGAGTCGATGGTCAGGTCGTACGGGTCGACGAGCCAGGTTCCCGCGTTGCCATGGGTCGCACTGGCGTTGATGGCCGCGCTTCCGATGTGCGCGAACGCGCCCGACGTTTCAATCGTGCCGCCGTTGCCGCCATTGGGCGCGCTCGCGTCGAGCGTGCCTTCGACGGTCACATGGCCGGCGGTCATGCCGGCGAGCAAGACAATGTCGCCGTTGTGGTTTTCGACTGTCTGGGCGCGAACGACGCCTGTGTTGTTGACCGTGCTGGCCAGCAACGAGTCGGCTGCGCCTGCGGTCATGAGAACCCGGCCACCGTCAGCCTGAACCAGCTGGCGGTTCTCCACCAGGTTGTCGAGCGTGCTGCGGTCAACCTGCAGATGGAGCAGCTGGCTGCCTCCGAAGGTGAGCGTTATGGCACTGCCGCCGCCCATCGCCACTGTGCCCAACTGGGCGCTGATGGTGCCCTGGTTCGATACCGTGTTGCCGAGCAAGGCCACGTACCCACCATTGGCCGCGCGTATTGAGCCCTTGTTGACGATGCTGCCCTTGCCGTCACCGCTGAAGGTGCGCGAGGTCGAATCAAGCGAGCTGTCCGGCGTATCGAGCGTCGAGGCGACGAGACCGCCAACGTTGACCTGCGAACCCGCTCCGAAGAGCACACCGTTTGGATTGACGAGCCAGACCTGGCCGTTGGCATTGAGATGCCCGTAGATCTCCGAGGCGCTGTTGCCAAGGATGCGGTTGACCGCAATGGCGTCGCGGCCCGGCTGGACGAAATTGACCGTCTCGTTCGCGCCGATGTCGAAGGTTTGCCAGTTGAGCGACAGGTGCTGGCTCGCCTGGTTGATGGTCGTCGTGGCGCCGTGCTGGTTGATAGCACCGATGCCGGACACGATCTGCCCCCCTGTCTGGCCCGCGCGCGCAGCGCCTGCACTGCCGAGCGCCAGGGCAACCGCCATCGCAATGGACGCGGCGCGTGGCGCGCCTGCGGTCGCGGTGACCGTGGCCCCCGGGCGGCGGCTGCGGGCAAGTTCGCTGGCCGCGACCCACTGGGAGGTAGCGGCGTTCCAGCACAGGCGATAGATACGATTCATTGTTGCGGGGCCCTGATTTGATGCAGTCGGTTGCGCGCAGCACGAGAAAGTCGCAACACGAGCCTGGCCGCCGCAGAGCGTCGTCAGGGCAGCGTCGCGCTCGCGTGCAAGTGGCCGCGTTGGCTGTCGCAAAAATGCGAACGGCGTCGCAGCAGCGGGCCGATTTTAGGAAGCGCGGCGCGGCGTCGTAAGGCTGCAGGATGGGAACTTATGTCACGCCCGGCGTGACAAGTTCCGTCCATTCAAAAGACCGACGATGGGCATTCGTCGGGAACTGGGCATGCCGGGGCTTATGCGGGGTGGACACCCTTTGCGGGAGGGGAAGCGGGGCGTCCACGTCCGGGCGGCGCCGGATGCGCATTGCCATCGGCGCCGTCGGTCAGTCGCGCGACGTGAGCCATCACCTCCGCCGCGTCGGAGGGTTTGAGCAGTATCTCAGCGGTTGAGGCGCGGAGCGCGGGGACGGGGCCAGGCGGGACGGCCGTGAACACCAACAGAGGAACGCCAGGGAAGAATCTGGCCAATCGTGCAATCACCGCGCCCTCTTCTTCGCCTTGCCACCGGTGCTCAGCAATGATGAGGGCCGGCCGCAGGGCCGCGACACCGGCCAGGTCGCCCACCGGATCCACAGGCACGGACTGGAAACCATAGCCGTCGAGCAAATCACACAACACTGCGCGCCTTGCCTCATCCGGCTCGGACACGATGACCCGTCTGCCGTCTCCCTCCAGAGCAACGGATTCCTGGCCAATGGCCAAGTCCGGCTCCACGTCGTGCTCGTCGGCCACGGGAACGTCAATCCCGAACGAAAACCGGCTTCCCCGCCCCCCGGAACCGTTTGCCGATTCCAGGCGGGAACCCATGCGGGCCAGCAGTTGCGCAACGATAGCCAGGCCCAGTCCGCTCCCGGGTGCATCACTGGTGTTGGTGCCCCGCACGAACGGCTCCAAGAGAGCCTCGGCACCAGAGTCCCCCAGACCGATGCCCGTGTCTTCGATGGTAAAGCTCAGGCGCGCGACACGGCCGGCATCCGTGGCCTGCGCCTCGACTGTGAAAACCATCTCCCCGTTTCGGGTGTACTTGGCAGCATTGCCCAGCAGGTTTGAAAGCACCTGGCGCAAGCGCCGGAAATCGAGCTCAACCACAGCCGGGAGGTCCATACCGATGGAGACGTCAAGCCGGTTGCCGTTGGCCTGGGCAAGGAGTGCGCCCTCGTCCGCCACTTCGTAAAGGAAGCGGTACAGGTAGCCGGGCGCGGGCTCCAGCAGCACATCCGTCAGTTCACCCCGCGAGAACTCCACGACCTCGTCGATGAGTTCCATCAGCATTCGTGCGTGACGCTCAATCTTCCGGGGGTGCTCGATGCCCGGCCCGGTTTGGCGCCACTGGCGCGCCACATTCACGATGGCCGACAGTGGCGAGCGGAGGTCATGCCCGATGTGGGCGAGCAGACGGCGCCGTGCCTGCAACAGTGCGCGCAGTTCCTTCGTGCGCTCGACGACAATCCCTTCAAGCCGCCGGGCATGCACGATGAGCAAGTGGGTCCGCCAGCGCCACGCTCCCACGGCCACGCCCACCACGGCCAGGGCGAAGACGATGAATGCAGCCGGCGTCATCCACCAGGGGGCCTCGATGGTGACCTCGAACGAGGCAACGGCCGACGTGACCCGCCGGTTTTCGTCCACGACCTGGACTTCAAAACGGTAGTGACCCCAAGGGAGGGACGCATAGCGAGCCTCTCGCTGGCTTGTGTCGACCCAGTCGCTGTCGAGCGGCTTGAGGCGATAGCGAAAGTGCACGGGATGGCCTGCGCTGTTGCCCGAGACGCCGAACGCCACATTCAACGGCGTCCCCCGTTCGTAGGGCAGAGCGTTTGATGCCACAGCGCGGTCCCCGTAGCGAGCCGGAAGGAGCTGAGGGGACATGCTCCGAGGCGCGAGCAGGTCAGCGGGCTTGAGCACGTGGGTCAGCCCGACGGGCGTTCCGATCCAGACCGACCCGTCCGCATCCGCGAAAAAGGCGCCATGGTTGGTTTCGTCCCACAACAGTCCGTCCCTGCTCGACAGGCGCGTCCATAGCCCATTCGCCAGGACGTCTACCCCCTTGCCCCCGCCGGCCCAGACACGGCCCTGATTGTCGGCGCGCAGAAAGTAAAAACGCGTCGCAGCCAAAAGCGGGTCGTTGACAGGCGCCATGGCGAGGGCGTCGCTGTCACCGGCGCGCCCCGTGAGGAGGCCCGGTTGCAATGAACTGAGCCAGAGCCGGCCGTCCGGGGTTGTGGCGACGTTCTCATAGCCTCCGGGTGATTCGTCCGGAAGGACACGAACGCGCGCCCATCCGCGCTCGTTGTTGCGATACAGGCCAGAGTTGCAGGCGAGCCAAAGTCGCCCGGCGCTGTCTTCTGCCATGTCCGAACACATCGTGGCGGGAATCAGGTCCGGAGCCACTCGCGTGGCCGCCCCCGATGTGGCGTCGAGTTCATAAAGCCCGCCCATCGTGTACACCCAGAACCGCCCGTTTTTGTCCCTGTGCGCGCCACGGATGAGGTACGGCACCTGGGCGACCTGGGCAGTGCGGTCATGCTTTGGGTCGTACCGGACGACCCGCCCATCGAAGAGGAAGTACCAGATGGACCCGGCGGTGTCCGTCAGCACCGCGTGCGCCTGGACGGGTGGCGGCAGGCTGATGGGCCACCGGTGGGCGCGCCCTTCGGACGGAACAACGATTTCCCCGCCGCTTTCGCCCGCCACCCATATCGAGTCGGGCCCGGCCCGGGCAATGGACCAAATGAGGCTGTCGCTCAGCCCCTGATTGGCGGTCCAGTTTTCCACGGCGCCTGCATTGCTCCAGTAAAGGACCCCCCGGCCATAGGTTCCCGCCCACAGCGCCCCGTCATGGTCTGCAACCAACGCTGAAATCCCCACGCCCGGCAGCCCGTTTTGCGTGTCCAGAAGATCCCAAACAGTGCCGTCCCAGCGCGCGATGCCGGTGTCTGAACGCGTGACGATGCGCCCCTCCCGGTCCTGCGCCAAATCAATGCTCGTGGCCGCCACCTCACCATGCGCCCCCGGGATGTCGTGCGGGACAAAAGCCGAGCCGCCAGCCGCAAGCGCGATGACAGCTCGCAACCCGCGCGCCCAGACGGTGCCGTCCCGGGCGACCAGGAAACCCACCCATTTGTCTGCAGGGACGCCCTGCGCAACGGCAAACCGGGTGAGGACGCCATCCCTCAGCCGGCATACGGCCTCGTTACAGCCAAACCAGACCTGGTCGCCATGGCGATAGACGGCCGCGACCTGAAACGGCCCTGCTCCGCCTGCGCTCGCTTGCGGCCATGGAACGGCCGTCCACCGACCCGCCGCGTCGCGCTTGACGCGAAACAGATGATGCCCGGTGACCACCAGCATGCCACCCGGCCCGTCCGGCGCCATGGTCTGGCCGCGATCCACGAGCATGGCCCGGTCATCCGGCCGCACCCAGGAAAACTGCCCGCCTCCGTCTTGCGACTGCAGGCCCGCTCTTGTTCCGGCCCACACGTGTCCGTCGTCGTCCTCGGCCAGGCTCACGACTTCCGAGGTCTGAAAGCCGTCCTTTTCCCGCATCGCGTTGAAGCCAATGCCGTCGAAACGATAAAGCCCCTGCTCCGTCCCGGCCCAGACGAAATGATGCCGGTCTTCGAGGAGGCGCACCACAGAGAGGCTCGACAGGCCGGTGTTTTGGTCGTAAATCACCAATGGCAGCTGCACATGCGGCGATGGCGTGCCGGCAGCGGGCTGCATGCCAACACCGAGCAGAAAAAGTGCGCATGTCCACTGGCGCCAGTTCAGCACGGGGCGGCGACCCCTGCCTTCTCACGTGCGCCCGCTGCCTCCTCCTGAGCCGCCTGGCGGAATCGCGTGGGCGTAACCCCCCAGCGTTCGCGAAAGGCGGTCGTGAAATTGCAGGCGCTCCGAAACCCTATCTCCAGTGCGATGTCTTGCATGCTCAACGACGTCTCGGCGAGGAGGCGCCGACTGTGATGAATGCGCTCTTCGCGCAGCCACGCAAACACGGTGGTGCCGAGGTGTTCCCGGAAGATTGCCGAGAGGCGCTTGTCATAAGTCCCCACTTCCCGGGCAGCCTCGTCGAGCGTGAGGGGGTCCGAGAGACGCCGGCGCAGCAGCCGCATGGCGGCTTGCAGCGTCACCTCATCGGCGGAGAGCGAGGTGGCCGATACACTTTGAGCCGATGCGACGGCTGCGCGGGGAGCAAGCCTCAGGTGGATGCGCACCCGTGCCACGAGTTCAGCGGGATGGCAGTCTTTGAGAATGTAATCGACACCCCCGTTTCCAAGCCCCTCGAGGCGCTCCTCAACACTGTTGGCCGAGGTCAGAAATACCGTCGGCGTGTTTTTGAGCTGCGGCACTTCCTGAAGCAGGCGGCTCGCCGCAAACCCGTCCATCTGCGGCATTCGCACGTCGAGCAATATGAGGTCCGGCGCCATCGCTTGCGCCCTGTGGACGCCCTGAATCGCGCTCGTGACGATACTCACCCGCCATCCTTCGGCGCGGAGCGCCACAACAAGTGGCCCTATCTCCTCAGGTCTGTCATCGACAACGAGAATGTGTGGCGGGTTCGACGTATTCAAGCAAAGTCCCCAGAGCGTCGCCAGGGGTCGCACGAAGTCCCCTTCGGCAAAGAGTATAGACGGCTTGGCCCGCGCGCAAAGGTCTGGCGCCCCCCGGCAAAGGCGACAGGCAGGTCATCGTCCTAACGTGCGCGATCCAATGCAAGTTGTCACGGACATGAAACGGACCAGCAACATGGCAGACCTCTTCCTGTTGGTGCAGGTGATTGAGGCCGGAAGTTTTTCGGTGGCCGCAGAGCATTTGCGGACCACACGCTCCCTGCTGAGCCGCCGCATCAAGACGCTGGAACGGCGCCTCGGCGTGCAACTGTTGCACCGGAATGCCCGACGCTTCTCGGTGACCCCGGTCGGTGAGGAGGTCTACCGTCATGCTTCCGCCATGTGCGAGTCTGCCATGGCTGCAGAACACGCGGCGACGGATGTCGAGGCAGGGAGCCGGTCCCTGAGAGTTCATGTGCACACTTTGCTGATGCCCCTGATGTCGAACCTTCTGCCCGCGTTTTCAGTGGACCATCCGCAGATCCGCGTGTGGTTGACCGCAGGCGCTGGCGACGTCGAGCCCCTCATCCGGCAACAGGCAGACGTCGTCCTTGCGGTGAGTGACAGTGTTCCCGACAGCACGGACGTCGTCGCGCGGACACTGCCGCCCATGCCGGTCATTACCGTCGCCTCGCCCGAGATGGTCAAGCGTCTGGGAACACCACCGGACGCAAACCGCATCGCGGACCGGGATGTACTTGCGTATGCGGGCCCAGGCGCGCCAGCAAGCTTGCTGTTTCGGCCGAACAGGCAAAGTGAAGCAAGGCTGGTGACCGGCGATATCACCGTGCTGCTCGCCTCCGTTCGTGCCGGGCTCGGCTTTGCCCGCCTGCCCGAGTGCCTCTGCGAAGACGACATCCGGGCCGGGCGCCTGGCTGCCGTCGACGAAGCCGCAGAGCCTGCCCGCATTCCGGTGCACGCGTTGACGATGTCAGCCCGCGCGGTCAGCGAATCTGCGCTCGCCTTCGTTCGCTTCGCCCAGGAGCGGCTTGGTGTTTCCGGAGAAAAATAGCCGCGCAACGCGATGGCTCCCGGCACAGGTCTTTCTCTGCCCTTATGCTGGACGTGTCCCGATGCCAATTCGAAAAGTCCGTTGGGAGCACTGGAACCTTCGGGTGTGGCCCGGCTGCCCGGCCTCCGCTTGACTGGGTGGACGCCTTTGGCGAGTCGACCGACGAACGCGACGGCTAGGCCGCCATCGTCGCCAGACCCGACCCATCTGCCCCCGGACCACCCAGTGAGCACATCGGACCTTGTCGCCGTGGTTCAAAACGGCTCAAAGCTATCGTTGGTCAGCGGTGCGTTGAAGTCGTCCCGACTGGCCATGAATGCCGCACAAGCATCAGCGTCAATGATCGTCGTTGATGTCACTGCCAGTCGTCCCTGACAGTTCGCTGCGCCGACCTCACAAACCAATCCGGCGCCCTTAAACAGCTCGATTCGCACCGCCTGGAATTCGGCTTCCTCCGCAATCAGCGTGTACTGATACCCGTCCTGGACGACCTGGTGCGCGTGATGGCGTGCGGCAGGCAGCGCGACGCGGGCTGCCTGAGCCCAGGAAACGAGATGCATGACGGTTTGTGCGGCGCGAAGCGCAGAGTCTGATGTCATGGTCCCGACCTCACGATGGGATTCATCCTCGACTTCGGTAACGGTTGCCATCAGCAGCGCCGGGATGCGCAAGCGAAACGAGTCGGCAGACCCAATCGGACGGGATGCGCAGCACCTCATTGTACCTCGCGGCAACAACGGGCCTTGCGCAGACGATGTGTTGGGCACGCCGAGCCAAACAGCAATTGCCAGCGAACGCGCGGATTGGAGAGGCTGCTTCGCTGTTCCCCTAGTCGGATGGCGCGGTGATGAAGCCCGTCGACGTTCCGCGTCACTCAGGCTCCCCCGTATGGTCGGCGTCCATCCAGCCTTTTCGCCGATTCATCGCCCACTCGAGTTCACTCGCGTCGCTGTCAGACAGTCCCCGGCTGTCGAGTGCTTCCCGAAGCGATTCGCGGGCGATTCCCAGAATCTGCGACAGGACAATCATCGTATCGAGCTTGCTGCCACTGACTTCGTCGACCAGACGGAGCAGGTTTGCCCGCCGGGTTTTCTGAATACGCAGCCATTCGGCGCGCGCATCGAGACCTCGCTCGCGTTCGGATCCTCGCGCTCCGCCCCTGCTTCCAGGCATACCGTCAGCGCCCGGTGTGCCCCCCGGAGCGGGAGCAGCGACATCGTGACTGTCCAATCCGGGTTCGGACGGATGCGGGCGACGAGACCGGTCCCCTTCCATGAAACGCCTGAAATCCGGCCAATCGGGCACGCTTCCAATGGGGTGGGAACGGCGAAAAGCCATGGTCCCCAAAAGCGTGGGATGCCATGCGCTCGCGTCCTCGCCCGCAAGCAAATCTTTGCTGACCAGACTCCGACAGACGTCCTGCGGGAGATTGACCGCCGGCTCTCCACGTGCGCACAGCTGGTGCAAAGCCTGCGCCTCATCAGGCGAGAGCGCTTCAAGGGTAATCGGGTGTACAAGCAAGAAGTTCATTGTGCCACCCTCCTCCGGTCGTGCTGGACGCTCTTTCATCAAGGCACTCGCGCGCGACTCGCACGCGCCCTGTTTCAGACACTTCGACTGATATCGCATGACCCACGCGAAAGTCCGCGCGGCACGCGCCGGAAGCCCTGCTTTTCGCCGCAAAGCAGCCTCCGCCCTACCGTACGCGACATTCGGCAAGCAACTTCACCTCGCCAACCCTGGCGCACCGGGCCGCCTCGGCGACAGGACCGTGGTGTCACGGCTTCGGTCACGTTAGCTGGACAGCCAGACAGATGTCTTGCTGGAAATAGACCAAAGATGTGCGGAGTTGTGCACAGTGACCATCCTGCGTACAAACGGCCCGCTTCAAAGCCGATCAGGCGATATGGACGGCCGGACACTGCCGTCTTCCGCTCGGCAAATGGCGCGATAGGTACTCGGTGTCATACCGACCGTCGTTTTGAACCGGCGCGCGAAAGCACTCTGGTCAGGGAACCCACACGCCACGCTGATTTCCGCAACGCCCATGGTCCCGGCCAGGTGCCCCATGGCCGCCTCAATACGGATTTTTGTCAGCACCTGGCGGGGCGACAGCTGAAAGATTCGACGGAAGTGGCGCTCGAGTTGCGCGACCGAGCATCCAATGCTCTGGGCAAGGTCGGCCACGCGAAGGCCGTCACCATAACGGGCCTGCATCAGGGCTACGACGCGCTGAAGTCTGTCGTAGGTATGGTGACTGCCGTCAGGTGCGCCCAGATCCTGGGAGATACCGACGAGGCCGCTTATACGGCCCTGGAAGTACAGCGGCTGCTTGGACGTCAGGCACCACCCGGCGGCGCGGTTCGCAAACACGTGGAGTTCAAGTTGCCGCTCTACCGTGTCTCCGGCAAGCACCCGCTCGTCTTGGTCGGCATAAACACTCGCCAGCGCCGATGGGAAGAGCGCACGAACATCTTGTCCGATAAGATCGCTGCGATGCGCGAGACCCAGGCGACGCACCAATGTCCAGTTCGCATGAGTGTATCGCCCGGCGTTGTCTTTGACGAAGAAAACGACATCCGGCAAAGCGTCGAACAACGTCTGCAACTGGCTTGCGTGGATATTGAATGGCATATCCTGCCCCTGTGCAACGAACTGATTCAAACTCCGCTGAAGGCTCGCGGCTCTCTTTCCAGCCAAGTTGCCGTCCACGGACGTCCAGGCCGCTGCAAGTCTTCGTCTGAGGACAAAACGCGTAAGCGGTAACGCTTTCGGACTTGTATGCAGAGCACCCACGTAACGTCCGCTCGTCCGTGAAACGTCGCCATCGACGTCCGGTGAATCTGGCCGTGATTGCACGCGCGCTCATCTTGCCCACGTAAATGACGTTGAGCAAGCGCCGGTCGACGTGAGATGCAAGCGCGTCGCATCTGGTCATACAAGGAAGTTACGTTGCCCATACAGCGCCCACATAACTATCTCGCACGGGCCGTGATGGAAGACAGCCTGTGGCGCTTCGGTTCGGGTTGCGTACGGATGCTTGTTGACGGCCTAGCCGGTTCCCTTCAACCTGCTGCCTCGGCAACTCGCACCTTACGATGCTATCGAAAGGCAGCTTCCATGTCCCAAGACCTTCCACCCTCAACCACCACGTTGAAAGGCATCGCCGAGCTCGCCGTGGAGGCCCGTGCGCTGGGTGAGGCTGCCTTGTTGTCGGATTGGGACGAGGCGCGATTTCGCAGTCTCCGCATCACGGCGCAGGCCCTCGACCTCGGCGCTTCGTCGGTCGTCCAGACCGCCAATGATCTTTTCCTTCGGCTTGGGCCTGCCGGAAGCCAGCCCGATGCGGACTACGGTGCCATCATGGTTCTGTTGGCGGATGCCATCATCGCCCTCGTCCGGGTTGAGTCCACGCCAGCGAGCGACAGGCCGCTTAGGAGAGCCTGACGATTGGGGCCGATGCATCCGGAACGCATCGCTTCCCAGACCTCATGTGACTGGCGACGCAAAGGGCCCCGTTGAAGTGCCCACCGAGAAGCGCAAGGCGGGCCGTGCCATCCGAAAGGACCTAGGCGACTTCTGGGCGTCTCGCGAACATATCGCTTCGCAAATTGGTTGCCATATTTTTTCAATCAAGACGGGACGGGCGTCCATCGTCGTCGATGATGAACACCTGCTATTGCCAGCAACGTCACCGAGGGCGCCTTGCGCACGGACGGTGTCGCCCCGCTGACCCTGTCGCGCAGATGGCGACCTTTCAAGCCCCTGTGCCTTCCGGACCAGCGCAGCACTGCCTTGCGTGACACCCCCGCATTGATCAACACTTGGGTATCAATCGGGGTATCAATCCTCGGGCGATTTGGCGGCCAGCGCCAATTTCGTCCGTTTGGATTCATGGACTTAGCGGATGTGACGGAGAGGTTCCCGCCATCTCCACCAATAAAGCAACGGATCGGCACTAACCTGCCGATCCGTTTTGCTTTTAGACAGACTCAACGCTGGTTCGAACGCTCAGTCCCGAGTGCTCAGCTCTCAGCCCGTGATGACGGAAGATGCAGCCGCACCTCCATCGCCAGACTCACTCGTTCCAGCCGCCGACGCCATATTCGTTTCCGTGCCAGGCGTAAAGCGCATAAGCACCGATGCGTCGGGAAGTGCGCGAATCCGCTGCAGCGTTACCGCCATCTGGCGATGATGTTCGGTCAGGGAGGCCAGCAGTTCGGCGACGGCCTTCTGCGTCGACATCGCCTCCCTCTGGGTCGCGGCAAGGATGACCGCGTGAGTCCACTCGGCGGATGTTGGTTCCTGCAAGTCAACGATGTCATTACTCATTGAACTTCGACTCCTCGCGAGGGTTGGTCCCAACCATACTACGTTCGCGGGCGACTACGGCCGGCGGAAGGCCCCCAAGATCGTCCCGTCAACATCAATCACGAACCCCACCTCCTCCGTGCCGTTTGCATGCCGCACCAGGTATTTGTCCCAACCCTGCGGAGTCAAAGCAACCCGAGCATCGAGGGCACTCTGAATACCCTGAGCCGTTGCTGCATCCATACCTGGCGCCACGATCTCGCGCCCGTTCTCATAGAAGACCATGGCGGTGCTTCGGCCTTGTCCGTCCACCACGAAATTCAGATGCGCGTCGACCACCTTGGTGAAGAATGCAACATTGCTACTCGGGTAGACAGGAATAAACCTCTGTCCGGTGAGCTGCGCCGATAGCTGCGAGCCCTCCAGCTTCACCGTCATCACCGAACCGGGGCCGAAGCGATAAAAGGCTACGTAACTCGCAAGAGTGGCACGACTGACATTCACCACTTGCGGCGCCGCACTGTCCTTGGCGCTGGGCGGCGCTACTGAGAAGCGATCCGGACTCCGACATGGCAGCCACGGCACCAATGGAACGGGAGTGATGCTGTCCTACTTCGATCAACGTCTCGCAGTAGTCCACCACGGCCGAGCCGCTGCGCAGCGCACGCGCGTCGCAATGGCGAACAACCATATCCAGCGCTTCGCTGTTCGACGCTGCTTCGCCGCGTATTCTGCGACCAGCGCCGCCAGGCTAAGGAGCATGCTGACGACCAGCACATTGCCGATCATGGAAAGCATTACGGCTTCTCCTTGTCCGACTGCGCCGCCAGCAACTGACGCACGCGCTTGATCTGTTCCTGGCTCAGCCTCTGGTCGGAAACCAGGTGCGAAAAAAGCAGTTCCGTCGAGCCCTTGAACAGTTTGTCGGTGAGATGCTGCAGGGCGTTCCTACGCGCTGCCTGCTGCTTCACGCTGGAAAGATAGCGGTGACCCCGGTGAGCACGGTGGTGTACGCGAGGGCGTCACTTAGTCGTTCGCGCACTTCCGCCACGACCGAGGGACCATAGTCCCAAAGCACCTGCATGACATCGGTTCCCGGTCCGTCAGCGAGATCGTCATGGCGATCCACCCATCTACTATGGCGTTAGTAGACTCCAGGCAAACGCTCCTGCGTCTCTCAACTAGATCATTAGTAGACAATGGTGCTCGCCCGGCCTTTCACGCGCAGATCGGGATCCATAAAAGAGAAGCCCCGCGCAAGGCGGGGCTCAGGTCGTCACTCACATGCTGCTGGGCGAAGCAGCCCAAGGCCTTACCGCTGGCCGCTCTTATCGGGATCACGCTGGCCTTTCTGATCGGCTTCGCCGCCCGTCACGTCTTCCGGACGCGTCTGGCCTGTCTGGTCGCCCTCACGCTTGGCGGGCTTATCCTGCCCGGGGTTGGCAGCCGGGTTATTCGAACCGCCGACGCCGGTCGACGAATGTTGCGTGGTGCGGTCTTGTTCGCTCATGACGGTCTCCCATAAGAGACCTTCATTCTTCGCCTCGGGGCGTGACGAAACTAGCGCTCACCGGTGTGGAAAGGGTGATGACGCCCCCCTTAGGACACTCCCGAGACATGCGAAGATCGTACCTGAACTACTAGGAGAAGGATTTTCCGAAGATGCCTAGCAAATCCGTGATCGGCTTACTCTTTATGGGCGCGATCAGCATCGGAATGGGAGCCTACGAAATGTCAGAGTCCGAACGTCCGCCAGGGGCGCTCCCCCTGTCGGTACCCTTCGCACTCGATACCGCGGGCGCGAGTGTCACCATCCCTTTCGATGTTCGCGAAGGACAGGTCAACACGAAACGTCGCCTGATGATCGGCCTTGATGTGCCCCACGGGACAGATCTCTCAGCAGTACGCGACGTGCAGATGCATACACGATCGTTGTGAGTCAAGATCTTCTACGACGATCACGGGGTCCACGTGCCCGTGGAAACCGAAGACGACGAGACCATCATCGCCAGAAACACCGACAAGCCGCGCCCGCGCAGCGACACGTCCAATTGTCGCCTCGATCTTTACGCCACTCGCGACGACGAAGCCAATATCGCTGTATGCGGCTTCTACGCGACGCGCTACGGGCACTACATCGCTGAAGTTTCGACCATAGAACCTCTGCCCGGGTTCAAGGGCGTCGTCACGACGCTACGCGTGGATCGGTTCTATAACACTGGCGAATAAGAGAATGGTGTGGAGTCGAACTGAAGACCGCACTATTCGACGGTCTCGGCGTGCATACTGCGCCATGACCGCACCGACCATCCTGATCCTCGATCCGCATCGCGAATTGGCCGATATGGCTGGCGAGGTTCTGAGAGCTCGCGGTTTCTCCGTGGTGGTAGCCGAAAAGTTCGAAGCGGCGATCACCGCGCTGGATTCGGCACCCTCCCTGCGGGTCGCTGTCTGCCACGCCAGCCTGCCGTCCGATGTCAGCCGCGGGCCGGTGCCGATCCTGAGCAAGCTGGCAGCGCGGGAAGATATCGCCCTGGTGGTGATTTCGTCGCGTCCCTTCGAGGACGTACCGGGTATCCCGGCGCGGGCCGTACGCCTTCCAAAGCCTTTTGGCGCGCGAGAGCTACTCGACGCGATTGCACGGGCAGCCGGCACGCTGGACGCGACGAGCCGGATCTGAGACTGCCTGGGCTGGCCTTACGCCTTGCCGGAAATGCGCCTGCGTAGTGTGGTGTACGAGCCGTCTCCGCCCGGTATCGTTTCCTGGGTTCAATCCCATCCCGACGCCCTGGAGCACACCATGTATTCACGCATCCGCCTCACCCTGACGATTTCCGCCCTGCTTGGCCTGGCATGCGGTGGTGCCGCCGTGGCCACCCCGTCCGCTCATGTCATTGGTGCAAGCGCCGTCGCGCAGCACCAGGCGCTATACGTCCAGTGCAGGAATCCTGCCGAATGCAGCGTCAAGCGCCCTTGATATAAGGCTTCTGGCTGTCTTGCGGCATCGACGACGCACGGACAGCGAAGACAGGCGCGCGAGCGTCGACAAGCAGCGAGCCCGTGATGAAAAGTGCCAGGACCACCTGGCACCGGATCAAAGCGGGATCGAGCACGATCATTCCGGAAGCGGCGAGCGCAATACTCGCCGCCATGCCGCCGAGCGCGCTGCCGTGCCAGCCATGTCGGACAGCTAGCCCGAGCACCGGCAACATCAGAGCCATGCGGGCGACCTGCCGGATCGTATCGCTTGTCGTCGCGAGTGCGAGCCATGCAAGCAGCACCGACGCAGGTACCGCCCACAGCACGACATCGCGGAAGAGACGGCTACGCCACACCGCCACGCACGTCACCGCTTCCAGCGCCTGTGAGCGCTCATGGAGTGCGAGGAGAGCGGGAGTGAGTGTCAGCGCGCCAAGGTAGGCGCCGAGCAGGTATGCCCAGAAATAAGCCGGCGCCGAAATACCGGGCCACGCGTCTGGCGCGGCCAGGAGCGATGCCTCGAGCGTCAGCGATGTGGACACGGCGCTGATGACCGCACAACCGAGCGTCGCTCCCAGGATGACGGACATTCGCACGTGCCCCTCCGGTGTGCGAAGCGGCCTCCGTTCCAGGATGGGTTTCACGCATCCCATGAAAAGAACGACCATCGGCACGGATGCGGAAAGCGCCCAGGCACCACCCAGCTCCGGCATGCAGAGCAACGCGTTCTCGATCAGCGGAAGCGTTTCGCCCGCGGCCAGCGCTGGCCAGTACCGAGTGGGCAACAGAAGCAGGCATGCCAGGCGTAGCCCGGCAGTGAGTGTCCAGTGGGAAAAGGACACGTGTCGGGTGACCTCATAACAGGCGGCATAGGCGGCGGCGACCGCCACATGCTGGCCCCATGCATTCCATCGCGCGGCGCTTCCGTTCACTGATTTCCCTAGGCGGGTTGTCTGGAAGTCCAAGCATGCCATGACAGCCCATGCACCCGAGCACTGCCATGCCGAAAATGCATGTCGGTCAACTCCAGATTGCGCCCTTCTCGCGCGCGATCGCGCTGTCGGGAAGACGGATCCCGAGAATGCTGGTTGCCTTGGCTTTAGCGGCCTGCGCCCTGCGTGTCCGGCGTGGTCAACGCGGTATCGGCGGTATCGACGACGAACACGGCGAGGAGCTTGGCGGGTTCCGTCTTGCTCGCATTGCGGCTGACGCGATGGTGAGCGCCGGGCTCTTCGTAGAAGGCCTGGCCGGCCGTGTAGACATGCGCGGGCTCATCACCCACCTGGCTTTCGATCGCGCCGGAAACCACGTATGCATAGATGAAAGCCGACTTCGCATGGGTATGCGGCTGCGACGCGCCACCCGGCGGATACATCACTTCGACGGCGACGATCGACTTGCCGGGGATGTTGGTGATGGCATGGGAGAAGTTGGGCTTTACGGCGTCGCCCTGACCGTGGGCGCCAGCGGTCACGGCGAACGAAAAACCGGTGGCGGCCAGCAGGGCGGAGAGAAGGATCTTCGTTTTCATGCGTTGCTCCTTATGGAGCAACCATGTTGCGCCTAGCCGGTGGTAGGGAAAAGAACCAAAAATGATGTGGCTCGATGCACCAAGATCTTTGATTAACCCTCGCCGGAACGGCGCACGGCTCGCTTCGCACGGATTGCTGCCGCCGCAGAACGAAGCTTCGGTGGTTTTGCCACGTCGACATGGCTGGCCGGCACGAAAATCATCTTAAGGCCGAGTGCACCGACAAGCTTCCTTAGTGTGACAAACCCTGTCTTCGCACCCGGCTTCAGCGCCTTGTAAAGGCCGGGCCGCGTTAGACCAGCGACATCCGCCACCTGAGTCATTCCCCGCGCCCGTGCGATGTCGTCGAGTGCGGACAGAAGAAGCTCGTGATCGTCCTCTGCCAAGACTTCGTTGAGGTATGTCGCAATCGCTTCCTCGCTGTCGAGATATTCGGCAACGTCAAACACCGAGAATTTAGTGGACATGATTACTCCTCGTTTTTCTGCGATCGCTGGGTCGCACCCGGTCCGCTAACAATGACCTCGCCTTTGCGATGTCTTTCGCCTGCGTAGACTTGTCGCCGCCGCACAAGAATCCATTCCGAAAACTCATTCGTTTGAAGTATGGTACTCGTATGCATAGTGTCTCCAATTGGAGACACTATGCAAGTGACTGTAGGTTCTTCGGCAGCGTCTCTTCCCTATGAAGCGCGTAGGGATCCCACCCCCTGATTGCCCGCATAGCGGCATATGAGGGGGCCTTCGTTCGAGCGTTCAATCCACCAACGTCGCCGCAACCGCCTGCTCAGCATTGTGCACCGCCCGCTTACGCGGAAGGAAAGCCGCCGCGATGAGCCCCAGCACGACCACACCGAGAGCCCACACGAAGGTGTGACCAAACGCACGACCGAGCGCCGGCAGAATCACCGCGTGCATTTCAGGCGTCATACCGCGCGCCGCGGCGAGACCCGATTCCGTGACGCCGGTGCCGGGCATCACGCTGGCGATCTGATGGGCCAACACCACGGCCAGCAAGGCCGTACCCACGGAGCCACCGACGCGCTGCACCACGTTCATGCCGCTGGTGACGCGGGCGATCTCGTGACGCTGCAGGCTGCTCAGTGCCGCCGTCATAGACGGCATCATCGTGGAGCCCATGCCGAGGCCCAGCAGGAACAGCATGCCCTCGACCATCCACATCTGCGTGTCGCTCTGGATCTGCGTCAGTCCGAGCAGGCCGAGGCCGGTCAGGCTGAGACCGACGAGCACGATGCGACCGGGACCCGTTTTGTCGGTAAGGCGTGCGGCAATGGGCATGGAGATCATCGCGCCGATGCCCTGCGCCGCCATCAGCAGGCCGGCGTGCAGTGCGGAATCACCGCGCACCAGCTGGAAGTACAGCGGCAGCAACAGCGCGGTGCCGAAGAAGGCCGTACCAAAGAAGAACGACGTCGATGCCGCGGCGCCAACGATACGCGTACCGAACAGGCGCACGTCGATCAGGGCACCTTCCTTGCGACGCGCATGCCAGACGAAGGCGAGAACCAGGCCCAGGCCGAGCACGACACCGCCCAGTGCATCAGGCCGCGTGAAGCCGCCACCCGCCGCCGTTTCGGCGAGCCCGTAAACGAAGATCGCCAACCCCGGCGACAGCATCAGCAGACCGCGCCAGTCGAGACCGTGATGCGGCTTGGGCTCGTCACGATCGAGGAAGCGCGACGCGGCATACAGTGCGATCACGCCGATCGGCAGGTTGACGAAGAAAATCCAGCGCCAGGAGATGTCGTCGACGAACCAGCCACCAAGGATGGGACCGACGATGGGTGCGACCAGCATCGGGATGCCGACCAGGCCCATGACCCGACCCATCCGTTCACGGCCTGCGGCGTGGGAAAGAATAGTCATGCCCGCAGGCATGATCATGCCGCCACCGAAGCCCTGCAGCACACGGAAGACGATCAGCGAGGTCGCCGACCACGCCAGCCCGCACAGCGCGGAACCGATCACGAACAAGGCGATGGAGCCGATGTAAAGGCGTTTCGTTCCAAAGCGGTCGGCAGCCCAACCGGTCAGCGGAATGACCGTGGCTAGCGCCAGCATGTAGCCGGTCGATACCCACTGCGTGACGGAAAGCGAGGTGCCGAACGAGTGCGACAACTCGCGGATCGCGACGTTGACGATGGTCGTGTCGAGGATCGACATGAAGCTGCCGAGCACGACGACGGACGCGATCTGCAATAGCCGGCGATCGAGCGCCGGCGGCGTATCGGTTTTGGTGGGGGCGTTCATTCGGGTTTTTCCGGGGAACAGGAGAAGGTGCCGGTGGGGCCGGCGAAATGTTTGCGGGTGAGCACACCGAGCGCGGACAGCGCGTCGGCCAGCGTGGCTCGTTCGGCGTCGGTGAGCGCTTCGACGAAGCGATCCGCGGAACGGCCGCGCGCACGACCGATCTTCTCCAGCGCTTCGCGGCCGGGCTCGGCAAGGCCGATCCGTTTGATGCGCCGGTCCGCCTCGTCTTCCCGCCGGGTAAGCAGGCCGAGGCGGACCATTCCGTCGACGGCACGCCCGGCGGCCGGCAGCGAGAGGGAAACCGTCTCCGCGAGCTCGTTCACCGCCAGATCGGACCCGGAGTTGTCCAGGATCCACAGCATGCGTAGCTGGGAGAAGGTGAGGTCGAAGCCCGCCATGACCGCGGCAACGCCGGCCTGGCTATCCTTGATGATGGGCATGAGCACGCCCATGAGCTCGGCGGCTAGCGGATGAGTGCCTGGAGGTAGCTTATGCATAGACGCAATAGTACTCGTGCTTGCGATAGTTGCAAGTACGCAAGTAGTTGCGCCTGATCGCTCTGCCGTCTAGGCCTTCCGGTACAGCCAGACGCCCTGCCCGGGTAGCCCGCACGGCCGATCCCAACGTGGCTGGCACCGGCCTATTCTCAAATCATGGCCACCGTCGACAGAGAAACCGTCCTCACCCGCAGCCGTCTCGCCCAGGACGCGTCGGCGATCGGCCGGGCGATGCTTGAAGGGGATATCGAGGAAGCGCGTTTCCGCGCCTACCTCCTGCGAAGCCAGGCCGGCGAGCTTGGACTCGAAGACGTCGAGAAGGCTGCGCTGCTGGTCGTTGTCATGCTCCCGTCCGACGCGAGCCCGCCCAAGCGTGGCATCGGCCGGGCGATGCTGCGCCTCTGCGACACTCTGGACGTGCGCTACTGACGAGTGATCAGTTGAACGTCGCGAGCCACTGCAACAGGGCGTTCGACAGTTCGGAACGCTGATCGGAATACGCATGATCCGTCGGCAGGTGGAGCGTCGTGACCTTCGTATCGCCAGCCTGACGCAGCGCGCCGGCGAAAGCCTCATCCGCAGGCGCCAGCCCATCGTCCGAGGTGATCACGAACGCCGGGCGATCCTTGAGCGCGCCAACCATCGAGCGGAACGGCCACACGGTTACGTGGTCAGCGAGCTCCCTCGCCAGACTCTCGGGCGTGCACCCGTTGAGCGGCGCCATGCCCTCTTCTCCAAGTGCAGCCGCCATTTTCTTCACCGCGTCCGTCCGCGAACTCTGCGCCTGCATCTGCGCGTATGTTCCCGCCATGTCGGCGCCCGAGATCATTGCGATGCCCTTGATCGCGGGATCCGCGCCAGCGCCCTCTACCGCCATGAAGCCGCCCATGCTGTGACCCACCAGCACGATGCGTGACGGATCCAGACGCAGTCGTTTCGCGTTCTCAGGCTGGCGAAGATAGGCAACGGCAGCTGCGACGTCTTCCATGCTGTGTGAGAACGAGAAGTCGCCCGGCGTTCCCCACGAACCTCGGTAGTTGAAGAACAGGACGTCCCAACCGGCGCGGCGCATGTCCTGGGCAAGATCGAGGTTGCGCTCATTGCCCGGGAAGCCGTGCAGCAGGATCACGACCGGATGGGGACCGGCACCCACCGCAACGTACACCAGGCCGTTCATGGGCGATCCGTGACTGGGGATCTGCATGGTCACCATGGAGGCTTTCGCATCCGCACCGTGGACCGTCGCGGAAAACCCGCCCGTGCAAAACAACAGGCATGCCGCAAGCCGCGTAAACGTCGTTTGGATCTTCATGCTGCCCCTCGTTCGGAAGTTCGGAAGAAGTGGAAAAGCGTGGAGCTGATCATAGGCGTTGCGAAGCATTTTCGGCGGCACTCTTGGCATGGCTGTCGCCGACTGATAGTCTCTCGCCGTTCTTGTCGCCACCTCAGGCGGCCGTAAGCGTTTACGTCAACCAACGCGCATCCTGTGCAGCTGCCTTCGCGGTAGCTGTTCGCTGCGTGGAGTTGATAACCGTGAACCTGCTTACCCTTCTCAGAAAACCGGCGTCCATCGCCGCCCTCCTCTTCCTTTTCATCAGTATCGGCGACGGTGTGATGCTGCCTTTCTTTGCCCTCTGGGCGCAGAAAGACGCTGACGTGCCCGTTGCCTGGATCGGCGTGCTTTTTGGCTGTTACGCGGGCGGTGAGTTGCTTGCCACGCCGCTCCTGGGCGGCATCGCCGATCGGCTCGGGCGGCGGCCCGTGTTGCTGGCTTCGACAGCTGGCGTCGGCCTTGGCTTTCTCCTCCTGTCGTTCTGCCATGGCGTGCTGGCCACGGCGATCGTCTTGCTGATGATCGGCGTCTTCGAAAGCGTGCTGCATCCCACGGCCTTCACCGTTATCGGCGACGTGGTGCCGCAGGAAGACACACGGCATTACTTTGCCGTGGCACGCGTGCTTTCCAGTGTCGGGCGAGCCATCGGGCCCGCGATCGGCGCCATCCTCGTGTTGCGCTCGTTGAGCACGGTCTTCGTTGGTTCTGCGGTAGCGCTTCTGCTGGTCGCGGTCGTGGTCGCTTGCCTGCTGCCTGAGACTCGACATATCGGCGGGGACGACGAAGACGACGACGAGGAAGGCTTCTCGGCCCTGCTTCCCGCGCTTCGTGATCGGCGCCTTGGGGGGCTGCTTCTTTGTTTCATGCTGCTGGAACTATCGGGAAGCTGGGTGGAAACCGTCCTGCCCCTGAGCGTGCATGCTGCCGGAACACTGAGCCCCTCTGGCGTAGGCCTGCTCTTCACCTTCAGCGCGGTTCTGACCGCCGTGTTGCAGATTCCGGTGACCCGCCTTACCGCACGTTTCAGCGCACGCGCTTTGGTGCTGGCCAGTGCGGCCGTACTCATCCTGGCCTTCGGCATCCTGCTGGCATCACCGAGCCTTGTCGCGCTGGTCGCGGCGATGACGTGCTTTGCGACAGCCGATATGTTCTCCAGCCCACTCATCCCTTCAGCGGTAAATGAGCTGGCCGCGCCGAAGACACGTGCCACGTACATGGCGGCGGTGTCGGTGGCTAACGATCTGAAGGATACGTTGGGGCCGGCCAGCGGGACGATGTTGTTTGCGGTGGCGGCGTCGTTGCCTTGGGCGATGGGGATCCCGTTGGTGGGGGTGGCGGCCTGGGGGCTTGGGCGGGCGCTTTCGCGAGCACCCATTCGCCGATGAATCGTTTCCCACAGGAGGCCGCCACGCTGCGCGTCTTGGCATGACATAGCCACAAATTTGCAAATGTACCCAGAATGCCCCAACCTCCGACGGATGACGCATGGCGCTCGTCGCCGATCGGAGGTTGGGGATGTTGGTTTCTCGCAAGTCGAATGGCCGTCTGGCCGGTCGCGCTACCGCGCTGTCGTTAGTGGCGCTTTCCGTCATATGCACCGTGACATTCGCGGGCGGCGCGCAAGCCGCGCAAGCCGCGCAATCTGCCGCTCCGGCCGCTCCGGCGGCTCCTGCGCCTCCGGCGCATACCGTTACCTTCGACCACTACTCGCTGATCATCGACGGCAAGCCGACCTATATCTGGTCAGGCTCGTTCCACTACTGGCGCCTGCCCTCGCCCGATCTATGGGCCGATGTGTTGCAGAAGATGAAAGCCGCTGGCTTCAACGCCGTGGAAATCTACTTCGACTGGGGTTACCACTCACCGCGACGCGGCGTCTACGACTTCTCCGGCATCCGCGATGTCGACCGACTGCTGGATATGGCACGCGACGCGGGCCTTTATGTCATCGCGCGGCCCGGCCCGTACATCAACGCGGAGACCGACGCGGGTGGCTTCCCGGGCTGGCTGGTGACCACCGCCGGCAAGCCGCGTTCCACCGCGCCGGACTACACGGCCGCGTATCGCGAGTGGATGACCGAGATCGACCGTATCCTCGCACGCCACCAGGTCACCGATGGCCGTGGCACCGTGCTGCTTTATCAGGTCGAAAACGAGCTCTACGACGATTCCGCCGATAGCCGCCGCTACATGCAGGACATCGAAGACAAAGCGCGGGCCGACGGCATCACCGTGCCACTCACCGGCAATCACAACGGCAACTTCTTCACCGGCGTCGGCGCCGTGGATATCCCCGGCTTCGACTCCTACCCGGCGGACTTCGACTGCACGCGCCCCGAACGCTGGAACGGTGTCTACGACTTTGCCAGCGAGCGCAAGGACCTGACGCGCTGGCCACTGTTTTTCCCGGAATACCAGGGTGGCGCGTTCGACGTCTGGGGTGGTCCGGGTTATGAAGCCTGCCGCAAACTCACCGGGCCGGATTTCGAGCGGGTGTTTTACGAGGCGACGATCGCCGCCGGCTCGACCATGCAGAATTTCTACATGACGTACGGCGGTATCAACTGGGGCTGGCTGTCGTCGCCGGGCGTGTACACCTCCTACGACTACGGCGCGGCTATCACGGCGAATCGTCAGCTCACCAGCAAGTACGACCAGCAGAAGCTCATCGGTTACATGACCCAGGCCGTGAAGCCACTCGCGCGTACTGATGCGGTCGCCAGCTCGGTGCCGGACAACCGTCGCGTACACGTCAACGCGCTGCGCAATCCAGACGACGGCACGCGCGTTTACATTCTGCGGCACGCCGAGGCGGCCGATACATCGAACGATACGACGCACCTCAAGATCGCGCTGGCCAGTGCGGGTGACACGACCATCCCGCAGCAGGCGGGTACAGCCATTCGCATCAATGGCCGCGATTCCAAGATGCTCCTCGCCAACTACGCCTTCGGCAAGCAGGAACTCGCGTACTCCACCTCCGAACTGATGACATGGCTCCGTCTGGGTGAACGCGATATCGCGGTCTTGTACGGCCGGCACGGTGAGGACGGAGAAACCGTCCTGCGCTATACGGCAGAGCCCACCACGCATGTGATCGACGGCAACGTCGCCACTCATTGGGACGCAGCCACGCACACGCTACGCCTGAACTATCGTCATGACGGACTGGCACGCGTCGCCATAAGCCAGGGTGACCGTTCGTTGCTGTTGCTGATCGGCGACAACGAAGCCGCCACGACGTTCTGGAAGGTCGATACGACGAACGGCCCCGTTCTCGTCCGCGGCCCGTACCTCGCACGTCGTGCCAACCAGCAGGGCGATCAGGTCGCCTTGACCGGCGATACCGATAAGGCCGGCGACATCGAGCTGTTCGCCGCGCCGGACACACGGGGCCTGTCGTGGAATGGCGCGCCGGTCCGCACCGACGTCACCGCCTCGGGCAGCCTTCAAGGCCGCCTGGATGGCCCGGCTGCCGTGTCGCTGCCGACCCTTGCCACATGGCATGTCAGCGAGGCCGATCCGGAAATCGCTCCGACCTTCAACGACAGGGACTGGCTGGCCGCCGACCGAGCCAGCACGCCCAATCCTTACTGGAACCATAAGCTACCGATTCTCGACAGCGACGATTATGGCTTCCACCACGGTAACGTGTGGTATCGCGGCCACTTCAAGGCTACAGGCAAAGAAGCGGCCATCCAGCTCTCGGCGAACACGGGCGTGCACCTGGGTAACCACGGTATTTTTACCGCCTGGCTCAACGGTCACTTCCTCGGCAACAACCCGAGCGGTGCGCAGCAGTTCCCGATCGATCCAACGTGGCTGAAGCCGGGCGGCGACAACATCGTTTCCGTTCTGGTCGAGAACACCGGCCACCTGCAGGAGGAACACAGCGGCACATTCCGTGAACCGCGCGGACTGATCGCCGCGTCGTTTGCCGGCACACCCACGGACATCCACTGGAAGATCCAGGGCAATGTCGGCGGTGAGAACCTGCCCGACCCCGTTCGCGGGCCGTTCAATGCGGGCGGTTTTTATGGCGAACGCATGGGCTGGCAGCTGCCCGGCTTTGCGGATAGCAAGTGGGCGACGACCACCCTGCCCCGCGCCACCGAAAGACCCGGTGTCGACTGGTATCGCACGACGTTCCATCTCGACCTTCCGCAAGGGCAGGACGTACCCGTAGCGCTACGCATCCATGACGTCGCGCCGCACCACTATCGCGCCATCATTTTCATCAACGGCTGGCAGATCGGTCGTTACATCAGCGACGTCGGTCCGCAGACGGACTTTGAAATGCCGGCTGGCCTGCTGAACACGCACGGGGACAATACGATCGCCATTGCATCGTGGAGCACGGCGCAGGACGGTGGCCTGGGCGAGGTGTCGCTGGTGGCGCAGGGCAATTATCGGACGTCGCTGGAGATCCGGGCCGTGACCGCGCCGGATTACCGGCAAGTCATGCAGGGCCAGAAGACGCGCGCGAATGCCGCCTCGGGTGATGCCGCAAAGTGAGCACCGGCGATCAGCCGGTCAGCCATGCCTCCAGCACGACGGCATGGTTGATCGCAGGATCATGCGCGCCATAGAGCAGCGTCACCTTGCGCTTCTTGTTCAGCGCCCGTAATTCGGCCACCGCAGGGTTGTGCTCGAGCTCCTGCCGGTACTTTTCGGCAAATGCCTCGAAGCGATCCTCGCGATGGTCGAACCAGGTTCGCAACGTGGGGGACGGCGCGATCTCCTTGAGCCAGAGGTCGACGGCCGCCTTTTCCTTGGTCAGGCCGCGGGGCCAGAGCCGGTCGACCAGAACGCGCATCCCGTCGCGAGGTGACGGCTCATCGTAGACACGCTTGACGGACATGCTGGGCATGGCATCCACTCCAGGGTGTGGATCCATTATGGATCCCCATCACCCGGAGAAGCGACCTTATGAAAGTTCTTCCCTCGATCGTGCTGCTTGCATCGTTCATCGTCCCGAGTGTTGTCCTCGCCCAGTCCGCTGGATGCGACACGAAACGCCAGTCGATCGAAACCGAGATTGCCTACGCCCAGAGCCACAACAACGCCGCACGCGTCCGGGGACTGCAGACAGCGTTGGCGGAAGTGACCGCGCATTGCACCGATGCATCGTTGCAGAGTGCCGCAAACAAGAAAGTGGCCAAGGCCCGCGACAACGTCGCCGAAAACGAGCGCGATCTGCAGGAAGCGAAGGATCAGGGCAAGAGCCCGAAGAAAGTCGCCGACCGCCAGCGCAAGCTTGACCAGGCCCATGCTGACCTGGAAGAGGCGTTGATCAACGCCGGGAAATAAGCTTTCGACATGGCGGGATGACCGGCTTGATCATCCCGCCACCGACATCATCACGCGTCGGAGGCTACCGCCAGCGTTGCCTCGGAGGGCTCCCGCAGGCTGACGAAGATCATCGCCGCCGCTACGAACAGCACGGCGCCTGCACCGACGAATACACCGGAGGCGCCTGCGCGATCGAAGACGAGGCCGCCGGCCGCAGCACCCAGCGTGATCGCGAACTGCACGGCGGCGACGATCAGCCCACCACCACTCTCGGCCTCGTCGGGAACCGTCTTCGTGATCCACGTGGTCCATGCTACGGGCACCGCACCGAAGGCCATGCCCCAGAGCGCAACGAGCAGAGCATCCGCGATCGGGGCGCGACCCAGCGCGACGAGGGCCAGCGCGATACCGCCCATGGCCAACGGCATCACCAGCAGGGTCATGCGCAGGCTACGCTCGAGCATGAAGCCCGCAAGCGACGTGCCGATGAAGTTCGCCACGCCGAAGCCAAGCAGGATCACGGAGAGGCCATTCACGCCGACGCCGGTTACGACTTCGAGGAAGGGGCGTAGATAAGTGAAGAAGGCGAAGTGACCGGTGAAAACCAACAACACCGAGACCATGCCTGCCCGCATGACGGGACGTTTCATGACCTCGACCATCGTGCCCATGCGTGCCGAGCCGGTCGGCGCCATCTTCGGCAACACAACGAGCTGCCAGAAGAACGCCAGCACGCCGATCACGGTCGCGATGAGGAAGACATTGCGCCAGCCGATGATGTGACCGAAGTAGCTTCCGAGCGGAGCAGCAGCAACCGTTGCGACTGATACGCCGGTGAAGATGATGGAGAGCGCCCTTGGCACCATCGCCTCGGGTACCAGACGCATCGCAACCGCGGCGGACATCGTCCAGAAGCCGCCAATGGCGATACCGAGCAGCACGCGACCCACGAGCACCAGTGAGAGCGTCGGCGCGAAGGCAACCAGCAGGTTCGAGGCCACCAGCAGGACGGAGAACGACAGCAGCACGATCCGACGGTCGATGTTTCGGGTGAGCACCGAGATCACCAGGCTCGTGACCAGGGCGATCGCCGCCGTGGCCGTCACGGTCTGCCCGGCCATGCCCTCGGTCACGCCCAGGCTCGCCGCCATGGGGGTGAGCAGGCTGGCGGGCAGGAATTCGGCTGTAATCAGGGCAAAGACACCCAGGGTCACCGCGAAGACGGCGGTCCAGGCCGGTTTTTCGGTTTCCACTAACGTGCCACGGGTTTCAGCAGAGGCCGACATGTCGCTTCCCAGTCATAAAGGAAAGCGAGGATGTTAGGCCCCTCAAGCCGGACGGTATATGATGGCTACTCCTTAATCCTTGATCATGCGTCCGGACTTATGGCCCTGCCCGCGTTTGCCGACGAATCCGATGCCGCCAGCGAGCTGCTGCTCGGCATGCGCCTGGTGGGCGTCAATTACCGCCGCATCGAGCTGGCCAGGCCCTTCGGGATCGGCTTTGCCGGCGAGCCGGGACACGCCCAGTTCCATTTCATCGGGCGCGGGCCCGTGCTCCTGCGCACCCACGACGACAGGCTGCTGTCCCTGCAGACAGGCGATGCCGTGCTGCTCCCGCAAGGCCGTCCGCACGTATTGGTCTCGTCGGCCGACGTCGCGTCGCGGGATGTCACGGACTTCCTGGCCACGCCGCTGTGCAACAGCGTCGCCAATATCCATCCGGACTGCGATGCCAGCGTGCAGGCAGATGGTGCGCTGATCTTCAGCGGATGCATGGAATTCGAGCTGGGAGGCATGCAACCCCTGGTCACGGCGATGCCCGAGGTAATGCTCGTGAGCACCCTCCTCGACCGCTCTCCGGAGCTGCGCCCCATGCTCGACGCTATGGAACGCGAGTCCTGCAACAAACGTGCAGGTTTCGCCGGCATTCTTGCCCGGCTGGCTGACGTGATCTCCGCGATCATCGTGCGCGGATGGGTCGAGTCGGGATGCGGCGAAGCGTCGGGCTGGTTGAAAGGCCTGCGCGACCCTCGCCTGGGTAAGGCCATCGTCGCCATGCACCGCGATCCGGGCCGGAACTGGACGGTCGCCGAACTCGCCGACGAAATGGGCAGCTCGCGCTCTGTCTTTGCCGAACGCTTTCTCGCCGTCACCGGCATGACACCGGTGCGCTACCTCACCGAGTTGCGCATGCGCCTCGCCGCCCAGTGGATAGGCCGCGACGGCTCGACCATCGAGAGCGTGGCCTTCCAGCTGGGCTACGGCTCGCTGGCCGCGTTCAGCCGTGCGTTCAAGCGGGTTATCGGCGAGCCGCCGGGGGCTGTCAGGCACGCGTCGCGGTAGTCCGTTGCCCTGGTATCCTTGAATAAGGAGGCCCCTTATTCAAGGATATCGACTTATCCTTGAATAACCTCTAGGCTTATTCAAGCTTAGCAGTAGACAAAAGCGTCCCATGCGCCGACAGGACCTGAGTGCCAATCGACAGCGCTGCCTCGTTAAATGCGACGAGCCGCATGCGCATTGCCACGCGCTGGTTCCACCCGCCACGGCCCGAATCCTGGCGTTAGGGCACCACGCAAATGCGGCTATCAGTCGCGCGCACGAGTCGCTTGGCCGCCTTCAGGACGCGGCGGCCCACATTCCGAATACGGAACTCATCACACGGTCACTCGCACGCCGCGAGGCCGTGCAAAGCTCGCAGATCGAGGGGACACGGACCCAGCTTTCGGAGCTACTGGAGTACGAGGCGACCCAGGGCAACGATGGGGGCACCGCTGATGCCCAGGTTACCGAGCGCTACGTGGTCGCTCTGAAGGACGGCCTGGATGCTCTCGAATCACGCGACACTCGTGGACTGACGCTCGATATCGTCAAACGCCTGCATGACGTCCTGATGCAGGGAGCGCAGCAACACGTCCGGCCCGGCGAATGGCGCGATACACAGGCGTGGATCGGCTCAGGGCGTATCGAGGATGCGACCTTCGTTCCGCCGCCGCCTACGTTTATCGATGCTTGCATGCAAGAGCTTGAGACATCCATGCTTCGCTACGAGACGAACGAAGACGAGTACCACTTGCTTGGTATTGTCGTCAGACTCGCTATCACTCATGCGCAGTTCGAAACCATCCATCCGTTTGCCGACGGGAACGGACGCGTGGGACGGCTGCTCATGCCGCTCATGCTGGCCGAGTCGGGTTACCCGCCGCTCTATCTTTCAGGCTTCCTGCTGAGGCATCGCCATGCGTATTACAGCAGCCTCGCGGGTGTACAGCTCAAGGATCAATGGGATGCCTGGGTAGAGTTCCTGTGCAACGCCGTGGTCGACGCATGCGACACGTCGCTCTCCATCGCCCGTGATATGAACGACATTCTTGCCATGTGGATGGCCAGGCTCGTCGATATCCGTTCGGATGCCGTGGCACATCGCCTCCCCACGCTGCTACTTGGTCACCCGGTGACGAGCATCAGCGAAGTGGCACTGCTCCTGCACACCTCGTTCCAGACAGCATCCACCGCAGTCGACCTGCTGGTCGACCGCGGCATCCTGCAGGACCGTTATCCGGAGCGAAAGCGCAACCGGATATTCCGTGCGTCCGATGTATTGGAGCGACTCGAACGCAACTGATCCATCAAAGGAACTTGTAATTGAACGTCAGCGTGACACTGTTCGGCGGCGCGTAGTACAGGTCGCTGTACTGATCGAGGACGAAGTACTTCCGGTTGAGCAGGTTGTCCGCATTGAGCTGCAGCGAGGCCTGCGGCGAGAACGCGTACTTCGCCATGGCGCTCACCAGCATTACCGACGACTGGTTCACGGTCTGCGGGCCTTCGGGGCCGTCGACCGGTGCATGGCTGGCCGACTGCCAGTTCGCGCCGCCGCCGACTGTCACGCGGTTCCAGCTTCCCGGCAGCGTGTACGTGGTGAACAGCCGAACCAGCGTACGCGGCAACGACGTGCTCAACGCCGTACGCGTGCCGTCGTCGCCCAATCCCTTGATGTTGAAGTGCGACCAGCCCAGCGTCGCGTTCCACGTATCCGACAACTGCCCGGAGACTTCGGTTTCGAAGCCGCGCGACTTGGTGCCGTTGACCGGGTGATACGCCTGCGTACGGCCATCCGGAAGGAACTGGCCGACGTCGGCCTCAGCCACGTTGTCCTGGCGTGTCTCGAAGAAGGTTAGCGACGTATTCAGCAGGCCATCGAAGTGACGCCCCTTGATACCGATCTCGCGACTGCTACCCGTCATGGGATCCAGGAAGCTGCCGTCGGCACGACGGTTGTCCTGCGGGTCGAAGATTTCCGTATAGCTGACAAACGCGGAATACGTCGGGTTGATCTCGTAGATCAGGCCGGCATACGGAATGGTCTTACTGTCCTTCTGGTGGAAGGTACCGGCGGACACGTCGTCGGTATCGTTCTTCCACTTGGCGTAGCGCGCGCCGGCGATGAGCTTGAGCGGATCGGCCAGCTGCAGGCGCGCGGCGACATACAGGCCATTCTGCACCGTGCGTGACAGGGTCGTGCGGTCGCCCGTGGCTGCGAAATCCGGGAACGGATAGTCGCCACTCCAGTCGAGGAAGTTGTCGATCGGCGGAAGGTCGCCGTGCGCGTTCTCGGTGGAGTCCTTGGTGTAGTGCGAACCGCTCGCACCCACGACCAGTTCGTGCTCGCGGCCGAACGCTTCGAATGGACCCGACGCATACAGATCCAGCATGTTCTGCCGGCCGCGATCGCGGCCCTGGTAGGCGAACGGATCGACGCCCGCGCCCGTGTCGCGATTGGGGAAGCCGAACACGTAGAAAAGCTGCGAGTCACCCTGCGTCTCGCGGTGGCTGGCCATGGCGTGCGCCTGCCAGCCGTTGTCAAATTCGTGCTTGAGGTCGATGAAACCGGTCTTGGTGGTGTTCGTCCAGCGACTCCAGTCGGCTGCACTGCTGAAACCACGACGCCACTCGATGGATCCGCCATCGTCGTAGAACACCGGGTACGACCCCCAGGTCACGCCCTTCGGCTTGGACTTCTGCCAATCGAAACCGACACTCAGCGTCGTGTTTTCGCCAAGGTCGGCATCGACCACGCCGTAGAGCACATCCTTCTTGTTGCTGTAGCGATCGAGGTAGGAATTACCTTGATCGTGCGTCGCAACCACGCGTCCTCGCACGCTGCCGGAGGCGTTCAGCGGCGTGGATACGTCCACCGACTCGCGCTGGTTGTTGTACGAGCCGTAGCTCACCGTGGCGTCCGCCTGCAGCGTGCGGCTATCGGCATGCTTGCGCACGAAGTTGATCAGGGCCGACGGGCTGCCGGCGCCACTGAGCAGGCCCGACGCGCCGCGTACGACTTCAATGCGCTCGTAAATCGAGGTATCCAGCGTGCCGTCCGCTGAGCCTGCATTGATGCCGGGTGCCACGGGCACACCGTCGTACGCCATGTTCTCGATCTGGAAACCGCGCGCGTAGAACAGCACCCGCTCGGAGTCGTACGCACTGGAGAACACACCGGTCGTGTTGTCGAGAACGCTGCGCACCGACGTCAGGTTCTGGTCTTCGATGCGCTGTTCCGTGATGACACTTACCGACTGCGGCGTGTCCTGCAGCGAAAGAGGCAGGCGCGTGGCGACGGCGGTCTGGTCGACGGTGTAATTCGACGTGCGCTGGCCGCGGACCTTCACCGCATCGAGCGTGGTGGCGGCGCCGTCGGAAGTTGTCGACTGGGTCTGCGCGATGGCGGGAACGGAGAAAGCAAGACCGATGGCCAGCGAAAGCAGCCGCGGACGGCTGGTGCGGAGTTCAAACATGGGAGGACGCCCCTACTGCGTTTTGGACTACACAAGCGGGGATTCCGCTTGCAAGAGTTCACGACGGGGGCTGGCTTGACACGGCTGGCAAGTCGATTCGGGGCGAAGTGTACCAAAAATGTGGGAGTCGACGAATCGGCTCCCACAGGGGTAACGGCGTTACGGGACGAAGACGACTCGGGCTTTGCCGGTGTTGTCATCCCAGGCCATCTGGACGTCCGATAGCGGAAGGACGTGCGTGGCGATCTGCAGGCCGGCGGGGATCGCAGCCGCGAAGACGTGGCCTACGGCGGCGAGCAGGTCGGGCAGCGGGATGCTCTTGATGCCGCTACCCATGAGCATGATGGCCGACGACCTCAACGCGGCTCCCGGAAGGGTGATGTCGCCGCCGCTGGAGCTGCCGACCTGCACGAAACGCACGGGACGCGCGTCTTCGACCGCGCTGGCTATCGCCACGATAATCGTCTGGGCGCTCTTTCCCCAGAGGTAGTCGGCGACGACGTCGATCCCGTCCTTGAACTGCTCCTCGAGCGCTGCGCGGAATGGGAGATCCCCTTCGGAGTCGCTACCGTCGAGCTGGAATGGCAGCACGACATCGGCGCCAAGTGCCTTCACCGCTGCGAGGGCCGTCGCATCGCGGGCTGTCGCGATGACTTTGCCCGCGCCCAGATGCTTTGCCAGTTGCACCGCCAGGCGGCCGGCCGTGCCGGTCGCGCCGTTGATCAGCACCGTGTCGCCTTGTTTGACCTGCGCGCGGTTGACGAGGGCGGCCCAGGCGGACATGCCGGGATTGGCCAGTGCGGCGGCGGTGACGTCGTCGAGACCTTCCGGCACCGGGATGCAGAAGCCGGCGCGTACACGCGTCATGTCCGCCATCGCGCCGAAGGGGGCGCCGGGCAGGATGAAGTACACGCGGCGGCCGTCCTGCGTCACGCCAACGCCATCGGAGCCCGCGATAGCCGGGAACGCGGCGTCGGCGCTGTAGTGGGTGCCAGACGCCCGGGACTTCGTGAACTGGGTGAGCGCCGCGGCTTTCACGGTGAGGAGCTCATGGCCCGCCTGCGCGGTGGGCGCTTCGAAATCGGAAAACACAGGCGACCTGCCTGCTTCGAATACGACGGCAGCTTTCATGGGACACCTCCATATATTCTAACGTTGTTAGATTCAATCTAACCATGTTAGATTTGGTTTGCAACCCCTTCCGAGGCAGGCCTGCATGAAAGTGAATCGCGACATCATCGTGCAGGCCGCCTTACGCCTTCTCGACGAGACCGGCCTGGAAGACCTGACCCTACGCAAGCTGGCCCAGGCCCTGAACATCCAGGCGCCCACGCTCTACTGGCACTTCAAGAGCAAAGACGCCCTGATCGACGAGATGGCCACCCTCGTCCTGACCAGTGGCGCCGCCAACCTTGTGCCTGACGCTGCATCGAAGGATTGGCAGCTCTGGGTATCCACGTTCGGACAGGGCCTGCGCAAGACGCTGCTGACCTACCGCGACGGCGGCCGGATGATCGCCGGTACGCGCCTGACCAACACCCTCTTCCAGGAAACCGCCGAACGCATCGGCGGGCATCTCACCCAGGCGGGCTTCTCAACCCGTCAGGCCGTCACCCTGCTCAGCGCGGTCTACACGTTCACGGTGAGCTTCGTGATCGAGGAACAGGCGGTGTTCCCGAAACCCGGCGAGCGCTCGCCGGCTTACGATATCGAAATGCGCAAGACGCATCTGGATCCGGATGCCTTTCCGCTCCTTCGCGAAGCCGGGGAAGTGCTTTTCGACCGGTTCGACCAGCGTTTCGGTGAAAGCATCGACCTGATGCTTCGCGGTGCGGCGACGCTGCTGGACGCAAGCCCTCAATGACCGAACTGAGCTCGCTATTGGAGGACGTTCGCGCGTGCACGATCTGCGCTGCGCACCTCCCGCTCGGCCCGCGCCCGGTCGTGCAGATGTCTGCGTCCTCGCGCATCCTCATCGCCGGGCAGGCGCCGGGACGCAAGGTGCATGAGACCGGCCTGCCCTTCAACGATGTGAGCGGCGACAGGCTGCGTCATTGGCTGGGCTTGAGCCGTGAGACCTTCTACGACGATACGAAACTCGCCATCCTTGGGATGGGCTTCTGCTTTCCGGGAACCGGCAAGTCGGGTGACCTTCCGCCGCGGCCGGAGTGCGCGCCCGCATGGCGGGCACCGCTGCTCGCTCAGCTGAAGAACGTGCAGCTCACCCTGGTTCTTGGGCAGTACGCGCTGGCGTACCACCTGCCCGGCCGGGGCAAGACCCTCACGGAAGTCGTCGCCGGATGGCGGCGTGACTGGCCCTTGATCGTGCCGCTACCGCATCCGAGCCCGCGGAACCAGGCATGGCTGAAGCGCAACCCGTGGTTCGAGGAGGATGTGCTTCCTCTACTGCGCATGCGGGTCGAGGAAGTGCTGCGCGACGATGCCTGACATACCGCAGGCGACGCTCCAGGTCAGCTCTGGAAGAGGCTGATCTGTGCGGTCGTGAGGTTGGAAAAACTGTCGCCCAACGGGCCGAGAATCGCATCGGCGATCGGTTGCAGCTGGCTGGTGAGGTAGTGCTCGTAGTCGATCCGCGACTCGCGCGCCTCAAGTGGCTCGGGGCCATTACGCGTGATCACGTAGCTGATCCAACCGCCGTTCTGGTACTGGCGCGGGCGCTGATTGCGCACGTTGTAATCGTCAGCCATGCGCGCAGCCCGCACCTGCGGCGGAGTGTTGCTTTGATAGTCGGCCAGCTTGCCGCGTAGCCGCTTGCGGTACACGAGAAGATCGTCGAACTCACCGGCAAGCAGGCTGCGCATGTAGTCGCGAATGAAATCGGCGTACGGCTGCTCCTTGAAGATGAGCAGGTACAGCGCCTGCTGGAACTTCTGCGCCAGGGGCGTCCAGTCGCTGCGTACCGTTTCCAGGCCGCGATAGACCACCTCTTCCGAACCGTCTTCCGAAACGACCAGGCCGGCGTACCGCTTCTTGCTACCCAACTCGCTGCCGCGAATGGTCGGCATGAAGAATCGCTGGTAGTGCGTGTCGAACTCGATCTCGAGCTCGCTCTCGAGCCCGAGCGTTTCGGAAAGATGCTCGCGCCACCAGCGATTCACGCGCTCCACGAGGTGATCGGCGATCGCCGACGCCTCGGCCTCGCTACGGCGTTGCTTCAGCCAGATGAAGATCGAGTCCGTATCGCCGTAGATCACCTCGTAGCCTTCGGCTTCGACCAGTTCGCGCGTGCGCCGCATCATTTCGTGGCCGCGAAGGGTGACGGCCGAGACCAGCTCGGGATCGAAGAAACGACAATTGGGTGCGCCGAGCACGCCGACGAAGGAATTCATCAGCAGCTTGAGCGACTGCGATTGCGCCTGGTTACCCTGCCGCTTCGCCTCGTCGCGACGCTCCCATAGCTGGGTAACGATCGCAGGCAGGCAGTGTTTCGTACGCGAGAAGAACCGCCCATGTACGCCGGGCACGGCCGCCGCCTCCGACGTATCGAGTCCGCCTTCGGCGAGCCCGACCGGGTCGACCAGGAAGCTTCGGATGATCGACGGATACAGGCTCTTGAAGTCCAGCACGAGCACGGAGTCGTACAGTCCCGGCCGTGAGTTCATCACGAAGCCACCGGGGAAAGCCTTCTCGGCGATATCACCGACGTTCGGTGCCACGTAACCTTCGCGATGCATGCGTGGCAGGTACTGGTGATCGAACGCGGCGATGGAACCACCGAAGTGGTCCGCCTGCAGGCCGGTCACGTGCGCGCGTTCGAGCATGAACTCGAACAGCTTTGCCTTGGCGAAGATCCGCGTGACCAGCTTGCAATCCCTAAGGTTGTAGCGAGCCAGTGCCACCTTGTCCTCGTGGAAACGGCGCTCGATCTCGGCCATGCGATGGTAGGGATCGTCGATCGACTTGCCTTCGCCGAGCATCGTCTGCGCGACGTTCTCCAGGCTGTAGGACGAAAAACTCCACTGCGCCGAACGCACGGCTTCGATACCGTCGATCACCAGCCGCCCGGCCATCGGCGCGAACAGGAAGCCTTCGCGGCGGGAGTGGCCGCGCCATTCGATCGGCTGCGCGCCGCGTCCCAGCAGCAGCGGAACACCGTGCTTATCGGCATGCGCCTGAAGGATGCGAAGGTCGAACTGCACCACGCTCCATCCGATGAGTGCATCGGGATCATGCTCGGCGAACCACGCATTCAGGCGATGGATGATCTGCGCGGGATCCGTCACGTATTCGAGATCGAAGTCATCCGGCGGAACATCGTTCGGGCCGGGGGCGCCCAGCATGACCACCTGCCGCTGGCCGCAGCCTTCCAGTGCCAGGGAGTAAAGGTCGCCTTCGGCGCTTGTCTCGATGTCGAGCGACACCACGCGTAGTGTTGGCCGGTAGTCGGCAACCGGCCTGAGCTTTGGGTCGAGGATGGTATCGCCCTCCTCCACACCGCCCTCGAGCGTGACCGCCGCCGTGATAAAGCGCTCCATCATGTAGCGCTCAGGCGGGCGTATATCCGCCTCGTAGAGCGGCACGCCACGTTCGCGGAGTCGCTTCTCGAGCAGCATCATCTGCCGGTGGCTTCGGGTGTAGAGACCCAGCACGGGCTCTTGCGAGAAGGTCTTCAACGGCAGTGGGCGGATCTCGACGCTGGCAACACGGCGTGCGACGCCTTCGATGTCCGCCTGCTGCGACGTTTTGGCGAAAGCCACGGACTGCTGCGCCGTGATAACAACGCGTTTCGGCCCCTCATCGGTAGCCAGCCAGAACTCGACGTCCGTGCCGTGACCCGTGTCCCGCCAATGGCGGGTAAGAATGAAACCCTGTCGGGTCGGGGACGTCACGGCGGGAGCCTGTCGGTTGCCAAGTCCGGAATTGTGCCATCCCTTCCGTGGAATAACTGCTATCGGCCCGGGCTACTACTCCGCAGGCGGCCCTGCCCCACTTCGTATCCCCCCTTTCTGCGGGAGCCGATTCATCAAGCGCTCCTCTTCCGTGATGACGATCCCCGTCGAGCTTGCCGTTACCCGTTCACGGCGGGAAGTACCGATACGGACTAGGATTCATGCCAGTCCAAACGTTCAAGACATGACGAATGCTTCGGCGAATAGTCCCCCGTCTCCAAACAAGGCCTACCGTATGAATGACACCGTTCTCAGCAAGAGCTTTCTCGACGCGCAGCGCGAGCGCCTTCTTACCCTGCGCAAGCAACTGGTCGGCACCGCGGACGCGGCAGGCAATGAAGAAAGCCTGCTCCAGCAGACCGCTGGCGGCGAGCCGCAGGATTCGGGCGACGATGCGGAGCGCTTCGCGCAGCAGGACCGCGACGAGTCGATCCTCAGCCACAACGAGGGTCGCCTGACGATAGTCGACCGCGCGCTGGAAAAGCTCGACGAAGGCACCTACGGCATCTCCGACGGCAATGGCGAAACGATCTCGAAGGCCCGCCTGGAGGCTATCCCCGAGACGATCTACACGATGGAAGAAATGGAAGCGCGCGAGCGCGCCGAGCGCAACGCGCGCTGAAGGAAATGTAGGAGCCGCTTCAGCGGCGATAGCCAGGTTGCCCCACCCCTATCGCCGCTGAAGCGGCTCCTACATTGAACCGTCCTTCAAATGAGCTTTGGTCTCCGGATCAGCTCTTGTCTCCGGATCAGCTCTTGAAGAATGCCAGCAGGTCGGCATTGAGCTCGTCGGCATGCGTGGCCGAGAGACCGTGCGGCGCGCCCTTGTAGATTTTGAGCGTCGCACCCTTGACGATCTTCGCCGTGAGCACGCCCGCATCCTGGTACGGCACGATCTGGTCGGCATCGCCATGGATCACGAGGGTCGGCACATCGAACTTCTTCAGGTCGTCCGTGAAGTCGGTCTCCGAGAACTGCTTCACGCAGAGGTATTGACCGAGGACGCCGCCGGCCATGCCCTGTGCCCAGAACGCATCACGCATGCCCTGCGAGGCTTTCGAGTCCGGCTTGTTCGCGCCGAAGAAGGGACCCGACAGATCCTTGTAGAACTGCGAGCGATCCTTGGCGACACCAGCGCGGATACCGTCGAAGACTGAGAGCGGCAAACCGCCCGGGTTGGCGTCCGTCTTGACCATGATCGGCGGGACAGCACCGATGAGCACGGCCTTGGCCACGCGCTTCGTGCCATGACGGCCGATGTAGCGTGCCACTTCGCCACCACCGGTGGAGTGACCGACCATGAAGGCACCCTTGACGTCGAGATGGTCCAGCACGGCGGCGAGATCGTCCGCATACGTGTCCATGTCGTTACCGAGGGCCGTCTGGGTGGAACGACCATGGCTGCGGCGGTCATGCGCAATCACGCGGTAACCGTTCTGCACGAGGAACAGCATCTGCGGATCCCAGGCGTCCGCGTCGAGCGGCCAGCCATGGGAGAACACCACCGGCGTACCGGTACCCCAGTCCTTGTAGAAAATCTCGGTGCCGTCTTTCATCTTCACGAAGGAGCCCGCCGAAGCAGCACCCTGGCCCGACGCGGCGGCCGCGCCAGCCGGGCGAGCAGCGGCTGCGGTTGAATCGTTGCTCATTTTTTTGCTCCATGGGCTTGAGGTAGGAAGAACAGAACAGCGCAGCCAGCCTAAGTGCATGCGCACGGTTGATATTGCACATTCGGGGCAAGAACACCCCGAACGACGCGAGCCGCGCATCGTTTCGCCACGGAACGAAACTGCAAGGAGCACGGACCCACCTGCTGCTACGTTGCAGTCATGGCATTACGAATCGGCATCGTGGGTGGTTCGATGGGCGGCTTGTTCGCCGCGAGCGCGTTGCGCGCGGCAGGCCACCACGTGCACGTTTTCGAGCGCTCGGCACGCGGCCTCGAGGGCCGGGGCGCGGGTCTTGTCGGCCAGCGTGAGCTTTACGCCATCCTGCGCATGCTCGGCTGTGAACAGGCGGCCCGTGTCGGTGTGCCCGCGCATGAGCGAATCACGTTCGCGCGCAACGGCAGCATCGCCCAGCGCCAGGTGATGCCGCAGACACAGATTTCCTGGGACCACCTCTACCGCACGGTGCGATACCTGCTGCCTCCCGTGGCGTACCGCGTCGGCGCTCGCGTGATCCGCATCGAGAACACGGCAGCGTCGGCGGCCATCGTGCTCGAAGACGGCGAGCTGCTCCGCTTCGACCTGGTCATCGGCGCGGACGGCGTCGGCTCCATCGCGCGCCCTGCCGTGAGTCACGGGCCCACCGCCAGCACCTATGCCGGCTACGTCGCCTGGCGTGGACTGCTCCCTGAAACGGACCTTCCCGCCGACGCCGCCACGGTCCTGTCCGAACGGTTCGCGTTCTACCACATGCACGGCTCGCAGATTCTCGGCTATCTCGTCCCCGGCCCCGGCGGCGAGACAGCCCCGGGTCAACGTCGCTATAACTGGGTCTGGTACCGACAAGCCACCGAAGGCGCAGCCCTTGACCGATGGCTTACCGGCAGCGACGGACGGCTACGCGAGTTTTCCGTGGCGCGCGGGGAGGTGCCGGCTGTCCTTCGCAACGAACTCCTGACAGCCGCGCGCGATGCACTGCCCGCTCCGTTCGCCCTCGCGGTGGCGGCCGAGCCAACCCCGTCCATCCAGGGCATCTTCGATTACGAGAGCACGCGCATGGTGCGCGATCACGTAGCTCTGTTGGGCGATGCGGCCTTCGTAATCAGGCCGCATACGGCGATGGGTGTCGCCAAGGCGGCGGGAGATGCCATGGCCCTCGTGGCCGCGCTCGGTCGCCTGCCGCTGGAGAAGGCCCTGGTCGTCTACGAGGCCGAACGCCTCGCCGAGGGCCACCGCCTTGCCGTCCTTGGAAGGGAGCTGGGCCGCCCGCTCGCACCCTGAATTGCCGACCTCAGCACATTTGTCGCATCCGGTGCCTGCCCGCGATGGACGCCGGCAACGCGGCCCCATATGCTTGGCCGAAGGGGATTTGGGGTAGATCGTGTCCGAAGTGACGACTAAGAGCATCCTTCACACGCGCCCGTCGCATTTCGTGTCGGGGGTTGCCACAGGCATGGCCGTGACCGGCCCGACCGACGACGGTTTTCTGCACCTGCATTTCTTTCGCGAAGTGCAGCGCATCACCAATGACGACGTGCCCGCCCGTTCGCTGGCACCCAATGAGGTGGAGCTGGCCTGGGGCCACGCGGAAGCGAACATCCACCTGCATCGGGAAGAAGTCGCGGTGATCTCCATCCCCGTGGGACGCCTGCCCATTATCAGCACGAGCATCGCCCGCGCCATGCGCTTCGTCGCCACGCTGTCCGCGCGATAGCCAAACCCGTCGGTTGTGCACACAATGAACCCATGACGGGCAGTCGTGGCGCAACCCATTCGATGCTGGTGCGCGCCCTGGCGTGGCTTTTAGGGCTGTGCTCATCGACCGCGGGCGCCACGGGGGCTACCGCTCCGCCGCCGTCGCAGTTCCAGCACATCGCCTGGAGCACGGCCGACGGTGCGCCGCCGGACATCTGGGCCATGGCGCAAGCCAACGACGGCTACCTCTGGCTCGGCACCGGTGACAATCTGTACCGCTTCGATGGCGTGCGCTTCGAAAGTTTCCTCGATCGCGACGGCCATCCCCTGCCCGCCAGCAACCTGACCGCCCTTCTCTGGTTACCCGGAAACGAGATGTGGCTGGGCTATTACGAAGGCGGCATGGCGCACGTCAAGGACGGCAAGGTCACCAGTTACCACCAGACCGATGGCCTCGCCGAAGGCTGGGTCTCGTCGTTCGCGGTCGATCATGACGGCACGGTCTGGGCGTCCATGCAGGCCGGCCTGCTCCGTTTCGATGGACACCGATGGGAGCTGATCGGCGATGCGCAGGGATTCCACGGCGGCCATGCCGGCTGGGTACTGTTCGATCCGGCCGGCAACCTGTGGGTCACCGGGCGCGATCATCTCTTCCTTATGCGCCGTGGTGAGCACCGTTTCGTGCAAACGGGCGCGACGCTCGAGTTGAATACGCGCATCTCCCGCTCGCCCGATGGCACGCTGTGGCTCTCCGACGGCGACCGCAAGGTGCACGCCTTACCCGGGCTCACGGCGGAGCATCCCGACACCGTGACCGCAGCCGATACCGGCAACGAGCCCGTGATCCATGCATCGCGCCTGCAGTTCGACAGCGATGGTCGCTTGTGGGGCGCCGATCCGGCGCAAGGCGGCATCTTCATGGTCGAACACCCTGCGACTGCAGCCGCCGGCACATGGTTGCATCCCTCGCAGATCACGCAGCGCTTCGGCATGGCCACCGGAATGACCTCGGACCAATCGGGCGCCTTCCTGAGCGATGCGGAACACAACCTCTGGGTCGGCACGAATTTTGGCCTGGACAGCTTTCGCCGGGCCAATGTCACGGTCATTCCGGATGTCACGGCGAATCCCGAACGCATCTACAGCATGAGCGTCGATTCGACGGGTCAGCCGTGGATCGTCAACGGCAGCACCCTTTACCGCTGGCGTGACGGGAAGCTCGAGCCGTATTCCGCCTTCCCTTCGCGCGTCTACGAACTGAGCACCGATCCGCAAGGTGCCCTGTGGTTCGCAACGACTGATCATCAGTATCGCCTCGCGAACGGCAAAGTCACGGCATGGCCGATGCCGGCGTCGCCCCTGCCCCTGTCGCCGCGCGCCAAGACCAGCGATGGTCATGGCGGCTTGTGGATCGCCTTCGACCTGGCCGGCATCTATCACTTCAACGAAGGTGTGTGGCAGCCCTGGGACCCCGGCATTCCGCATCCGGGCAACGTAGCGGCGATGGACCGTGCCCCGGACGGAACCTTGTGGATCGGGTTCTCCGGCGATCGCATCGTCAGCTTCGACGGCCACACTCGTCACAGCTTCACCGCGGCGGATGGCCTCCACCTCGGGGCGACGCTATCACTGGAGACCAGCAAGGGCGATGTTATCGCCGGTGGCGAGACCGGTCTGGCGTGGAACGTGTCGGGCCGCTTCAAGAGTCTCCACACGCTGGCCGACCTTCCCCTTGCCGGCATCTCCGGTGTCGCTCGGGACAAGCGCTGGATCTGGCTGAACACCAGCAAGGGCGTTGTCCGCATCGCGCCAGCCGAACTACGCCGTGCCATGGACGAGCTCGCCTACGTACCGACTTTCCGGCTGTTCGACTCGCGCGACGGCCTTCCAGGCATTGCGCTGCAATCGGTCGAAACCTCGACCATCAGCATCGACAACGCGGGACGCGTCTGGGTGGCAACCAACAAGGGGCTTGCCTATATCGATCCCGCCAGCATCCGCGACAACCCGCGGCCGCCGCCGGTGCTTATCCGGTACCTCGAAGCAAATGGCGAACGCATCACGGACACGGCCGCGATCACGCTCAAGCCACTGACGCGGCAACTGCAGATTGCCTATACCGCGACGAGCCTGTCGATTCCCGACCGGGTGCGCTTTCGTTACCGCCTCGATGGCGTGGACACCGAATGGCAGGAGGCGGGCGATCGTCGCGAGGCGTTCTACACCAATATGAAGCCCGGTACCTATCGATTCCGGGTCACGGCCGCCAACGAAGACGGCATGTGGAATACCACCGGCACCAGCTTCACTTTCCGTATCGAGCCGGCGTTCTACCAGACATGGTGGTTTCGCATTGCCTGCGTGCTGCTTGCACTGTTGGTGGCGGTCATCGTCGTCATCATCCGGTTCCGACATTACGCGGCACAGCTGCATGCACGACTGGAGGAACGCCACCGGGAAAGGGAGCGCATTGCGCGGGACCTCCACGATACGCTGCTGCAATCCATTCACGCACTGGTCTTGCGCTTCCAGCTTGCCGCCGATCGCCTGCCTCGCGACGAGCCGGCGCGAAGCGACCTTGAAGACGCCATCGAGCGCGCCGACGAGGTGATCATCGAAGGCCGCAACCGTGTCGCCGAATTGCGCGGCCCGGGCGAGGGATTACGTGACCTCGCACCAGCGATCGAGAAAACCGGCCGCCAGCTCGGTGCGATGCATGGCTTCGTGTTCGAACTACAGCAACGTGGCACGCCGGTACCGCTACAGCCGCTGGTGGCCGAGGAATGCTTCGCCATCATGCGCGAGGCATTGATCAATGCCGCTCGACATGCCGATGCGACGCACGTCGTCGTCGCCGTCGAGTTCGGACGAGCGCAGCTCTATCTTTCCGTCACCGACGACGGCGAGGGCATGGAACCCACACTCGCTGTCGCCGGGCGAGAGGGCCACTTCGGGCTGGGCGGCATGCGTGAACGTGCGGCGCGCGTGGGCGCCACGTTCAACCTCACGACATCACCGGGCCAGGGAACGATGATAACGATCTACCTCCCTGCCCGTCTCGCGTTCGATCGGCGATCACTCAATCCTTAGTGTGCAGGCGTCGCCACTCACCAGGACTGCATGTCGTCAGTCGCGAGAAGATGTGATTGAAGTACGCCTGCTCGCCGAAACCGCATTCGCCCGCGATCCGGGTCATGCTCATGTCGCTGCCTTCGAGCAGGCGCTTGGCGTGGCTGACGCGTGCTTCGAGGCGCCATGCACGCGGCGACATCCCCGTGGCTACACGAAACGCCTGCGAAAAAGACGTCTGGCTCATGCCGCAGGCTACTGCGACATCGCGTACGGTGACCGCCCGGTCGGGATCGGCCAGTAGCTCCCGTGCGCGCAACATCTGCGCCAGCGATAAGCCCTGGCCGACGTTGATTGCAGAAGCTGCGGGACCGTGGCGCCGTGTTGCGCCACAGGCGGCCAGTGCGGCGAGAAGCAGGTGCATCCACGGGCTTTCGCAGGCGCCATCGCGCGCAGCGAGCGAGATCAGCGACATCACGGCTGAGGCAACCTCGGACATCGGCTCGGGCAGGGTCCACTCCACATGCAGGGCTGCAGCGGCAGCCTGCGTCGAGGTGAGAGAGCAACGGGTTTTCATGCCGGCAGCCCGCCGATACCGAAGCCCTGACGCCAGCGGCGCGGGCACATGCCCACGGTCCGGGCGAACGCGTGGGAGAAATGCGACATCTTGGCGAAGCCGCAGGCGGCGGCAATATCCGCATAACTTCGATCGGTGTCGGCCAGCAGCTGCCGCGCCATCGCCATGCGACGTTGCATGCGCCACCGATACGGTGCCATGCCGACCGATGCCCCGAAAGCACGTGTGAAATGCGCACGCGACAGCCGGCACGCGGCGGCGACCGCTTCGATGCTTACCGGCTCGGCGAGATCCGCTCCAAGGAGGTCGAGTGCCTTGCGCTTCTGCCACGCGGCGAGGATGCCCTTGGGCGTTTTGCGCCGATGCGTCGTCGTCGCTGCAAGGATGGCGGACACATGGACGGCGATCGATGAATCCGTCGAGCCCTCGCGTTCGAGCCATCCAGCGAGACGCGCCAGCGCGTCCGCGGCGTCCATACCGGGCGTATAGGCCGTGCCCTGATCGGTACGCGACGTGCCGGCCGCCAGTCGTCCGCTGAGGATGATCCGCGTATGGCAAATCGTGAGCAATGTCGGTGGTGTCGCGGTGTTCGGCGAAGGGTCGTGAATGGTCATGACCTTGGCTCCGTCGTAACGGCACGTGATTCGCGCCCCTACGTCATCCTAGGCTGCCCCTCTGCCTGCCGCATGCCCTGCCCGAGGTCCTTCCGCCCCCCACGGACGGGGGATGCGCGATCTATCTCGCGCCTTGCAAGGTTTGACCGAACACGCCTGCCACCCCGTGTGGCAGCGCTCGCCAGTACGAGGGCGCGGCGCTCACGGTGCCACCGAGTGCGGCGGCGGCGTGCCAGCCCCATCGCGGGTCGTACAGCATGGCGCGCGCCAGCGCGACCATGTCCGCGCTGCCCGCCGCGACGATGTCCTCGGCTTGCGACGGTTCGGTGATCAAGCCCACTGCCATGATCCGTGCACCGGGTACCTGGCGCAGCGTGGCCGCCATGGGCACCTGGTAACCGGGTGCGACGGGAATGGCTTGCCTGGGTGACACGCCGCCGGACGATGCGGTAACCCAGTCCATGCCGTGCTCGACCAGCGCGGTGGTCAGCGCGACGCTCTGCGCAGTGTCCCAGCCTCCGGGCACCCAATCCGTCACCGATAACTTCACGCCTACCGGACGGTTATCCGGGAACGCGGCGCGTACGGCGTCGACGATCTCCAACGGAAAGCGCATGCGGTTCTCGAGGCTGCCGCCGTATTCGTCCTCGCGATAATTGGCCAGCGGAGAAAGAAACTGATGGAACAGGTAGCCGTGACCACCATGGATTTCGAGCGCGTCCAGGCCAAGCCGGGCAGCACGCCTCGCTGCCATGGCGAAGGCGTCACGCACGCGTCGCAAACCTTCGCGGTCCAGCGCGACGGGCGGTACTTCGTCGGGCCGCTGGGGCACCGCCGAAGGTGCGCATGCCGCCCAACCACCGTGGCCGGCTTGCAGCTGCCCGCCGCCTTGCCACGGTACGTCGCTGGATGCCTTACGGCCGGCATGCGCCAGTTGCAAGGCGATGGGCATCGACGACACATTGCGCACGGCGGCGAGTACGGCATGCAGGGCAGATTCCGTCGCGTCGTCCCACAGGCCAAGATCACCCGGCGTGATTCGCCCGATGGCTTCCACCGCCGTGCTTTCGATGATCAGCAAGCCGGCGCCCGACTGCGCCAGACCTCCGAGGTGCACGAGATGCCATGCGTCGGCGCGCCCGTCACGTGCCACGTACTGGCACATCGGTGAGACCACGATGCGATTGGCCAGAGTCAGGCCACGCAGGGATAGCGGGTTAAAAAGCGCACTCATCGCGGGATCCCTGGGGCTGTCCGATGCCTGCGTCATCGTTTCATGGGCCGGGGAGACGCACTTGTCTGACTTCGCGCGCCTTGTAGAAAAATGGGGTCACGCTGCTACAAATCGACGTGCGTCAGGGCTCGATGATGCCGCGACGCACAGCGATCGTGACCGCATGGGTCCGGTCCTGGGCCTTCAGCTTCGCCAGGACGTTGCTCATGTGCGCCTTGATCGTGTCCTCGGTGACACCGAGTTCCTGGGCCACTGCGCGATTGGAATTGCCGCCGGCCACGCAAGCGAGTACCGCGGTTTCCCGTTCGGTCAGGGTTTCATCGATGAGGTGTGCCGCGATGTCCGCCGCGACTTCCGGCAGGATGTAGGGACGACCGCCGCGCACGCTGCGAATGGTGTCGACCAGTTCCGTGCGCACGGCGCTCTTCAGAAGATAACCACCCGCGCCGGCGCGGATGGCCTTCAGGGCCTGCACGTCGCCCTTGTAGGTAGTGAGCACGACGATAGCTGCATCGGCATGCCGCTTCCGCAGCCGCGCAATGGTTTCCACCCCACCCATGCCGGGCATCTGCAGGTCCATCAGGGTAACGTCCGGGCGCAGCGCGTCATAACGCGCCAGGGCGCTCTCGCCGTCGCCCACCTCGCCGACAACGGTCATATCGGACTCGCGGTCGACCACGGCGACGATGCCGCTGCGCATCAGCGGGTGATCGTCGACGACAAGAACACGAATAATCGGATCGTTTTCCGGCATGGGCGCGAGTATAGGCTTCCCGCAGCGGAACGTACGCGAGGCGCCTGGCCATGGCTTGACCGAACCTGATGGTTTTTCTGAAAAGTAACCTCATTGCCGACATCTGCGCGCGCAATGGTTGTCGCGCACAAATTATGCATTTTCGTCGCGTATTCCGACGTGAGGCCGACAAGGCAGGTGGCTACAGTGGCGTTGAAATACGGAAGATCCCATGACTTCGCCTCAACGCCGCCAACCTCACGACCCCGCTCTTCGCTCGGTGAGCACCGGCTGCGGTGCATCGCTTACGGCCATCGACAGCACGCGCACGCCGGGTTACCAGGCGCATGTTGCGCTGGCGCCCGGCCTCGTCCTGATCGCCGTGATGAGCGGTGCAAGGCACCTCACCTTCCCGGGTGAGCGACACGGTGTGGATGAGGGGAAACCCGCCATGGCCACGCGGGTCGTTGCGCTCGAAGCTCCCTCGATCCTGTGGATCCGCGGTGAGGTGGATTGCGTGATCGCCAATCTCCCGCCCGCCGCGCTCGGCCTGCCGATGTCCCCTTTGTGGGACCACGTCGCCACGGACAGGCATTTTCCCGGTCGGGTGGATCGCACGCTTTACGAGCTGGTCGCCGCCGCCCTTGCTGACGAGAGCACCGAGGGCTTCAATCCCATGGTGCCGCGATTCGTCGTCGGTGCCATCGTGCAGCACTACATCGGCAGCTACCTGCAGGGCCAGGGCCGCATACCGAAGAACGGTTCGCCGTTGGCAGGCTGGCAGCTGCGTGCGACCGAGTCGTCGGTCTGCAAGGCGATGGACGGAACGATACGCATCGACTCGCTGGCCAATGCGTGTGGCCTCACACCGGCGCAGTTCCGCCGTGCATTCAAGCACAGCACAGGTACGACGCCCCATCGCTGGCTGCTGCAATACCGCCTGGAACGTGCCCGCGAAGAGCTGCTCACCACCGACAAGTCGGTTACCGAGATCGCCCTCGTCTGCGGCTTCGCCGACCAGAGCCACCTCACCCGCCAGTTCTGTGCCGCCTATGGGGCTCCGCCCGCACAATGGCGCCGCAGCGCGCAGCCCGAGGGGGCCTGACATGGCCGGCGCCGCCAGCCTGCTTACGAAACGGTTCCGGCTGGACGACGCTCCTACCCTCGTTTCGTCGGTGTCGGGTGTCGCAACCCTGCCGATCACGCGGCTCCGCTGTGAGCATGACGACCATGGCACGACGGCGCCCGTGCCGGCGACGGATGGGTACGCCATTCACATGATCATGGAAGATGTCCACGACATCTCCCTGTCGCTTAACGGGAGGAAGGTGCACCACGACCGCATCCCGCGCGGCGGCATGCTCCTGCTCAATCTCGACGGCAATCCGGCGGGCACGTTCCACCGCCCGTTCAACTTCATCCGCTTCGGTCTCGAACAATCCACCCTGGAACATCTATGCCTGATCAACGGACAGGCTCCCCCCGCGCGACTCAGGCGCGTGGAACTGGGCACGCAAGACAAGGTGCTGCTACACCTGGCCGGCGCCCTCTCCACGGCACTCGATCACTGCGACGAGGTGAACAGCCTCTTTTTGGACCAGGTCGTGATGGCGGTGCACTCACGTCTCGTTTCCGCCTACGGAAACCGCTCGCCGTCGGAAGCATGGACAGCCGGGGGCGGTCTCGCGCCGTGGCAGGTTCATCGTTCCAGCGAGCTAGTTGAAGCACGCCTGGACGGCAAGCTTTCGGTAACGGACCTCGCGAGCGAATCGCGTCTGTCACCCAAACATTTCACACGGGCGTTTCGGCACACCTTCGGCATGCCGCCTTATCGCTACCTGCTGCTTCGCCGCGTGGAGCGCGCGAAGAAACTCCTGCTGCTCAACCAGCTGAGTCTGGCAGAGGTGGCCCTTCGTTGCGGCTTCGCCGGACAAAGCCACTTCAACCGCATTTTCGCGGCAAGTACGGGCCGCGCGCCCGGCGCATGGCGCAGCGACATGGGCCGCCGCACGCCCTTCGGGTTTGAAGGCTAGAAAATGCAGGAGCCGATTCATCGGCGATAGCTGTGTGTGGGAGCCGATTCATCGGCGATAGCCAGGCTGCCGCGGATCCATCGCCGATGAATCGGCTCCCACATACTTACTTGTCGGCTCCTACACTCCTTACTTCGCGGGTGTCTTCGCCGCTGCTTCGATCAATGCGGCCACTTCCATCGGGTGCGAGATGTACACCGCATGCGATGCCTTGATCTCCGACGTCTTGCTGTTCGCGCGCTTGGTCATGAAGCGTTCGAGGTCCGGATTGATCGAGCGATCTTCGGTGGCGACGATGGCGAAGCTCGGCTTGGTCTTCCAGGCGGCCTGCGTGATCGGCTGACCCAGGGCAGCCGCGGAGACGAACACCTGCGAGCGCGCCATGAAGTCGGCCTGCGCCTTGGGCAGGTCGCCAGCGAAATCGGCAGCGAACACCGTCGGATCGATATAAAGGAAACCATCAGCGGTCGGCTTGATGCCCTTGCCCGCCGCGGGCGTCTTCTGCAGCAACGCACCCGGCACTTCGCCGGTATCCGGCTGCAGGGCGGCTACATACACCAGCGCGGCGACCTTCGCGTCATTACCAGCTTCGGTGATGATCGCGCCGCCGTAGCTGTGGCCGACCAGCACCACTGGGCCTTCCTGCATATCGATTACGCGCGTGGTCGCCTTGACGTCGTCCGCGAACGAGGTTTCCGGCTCCTGCACGATCGACACGTTATAGCCCTTCGCAAGAAGAATCTTTGCCACGGGCTGCCAGCCGGAACCATCAGCGAACGCACCGTGCACGAGCACGATGTCCTTGATGTGTCCTGCCGGCGCCGCGTTGGCGGAAGCGGAGCCGAGGATCATGGCCAGGGCCAGGGCTAGCGCGATTTTGCTCTTCATCGTGTCACTTCTCCTGAAAAGAGCATCCTCCCAGCCGTCCGGCGCACGGACTTGCGTCACGTGCGCCGGATTGGCTAAAAGGCGCGCGCCGCCGATAGCGCCACGTGCACGCCGTCACGCATCGAGCGCTCGGCGGCCTCGACGAGGTCGTGCATGCGAATGGCGTCGTTGAAATCAGGCGCTGTGTGTTCGCCGGTAGCGACATCGTGCGCATAAGCTGCGTACAGGTGTGCCAGTTCGAGTACGGCAGACGGAAGACCCGACGAGGGCAGCGAGTCGTAGGCTGCCGGAACCGGCATGGCAGCAAGCGGCTGGTTGTCGCCATGGACCCCGGTGATCTCGTAATCGTCGCCCACACCACCGAAGGCCGAGCTGTTGATGATGCGCAGGTCGCCCGCATCACCCGTGATGTCGATCTGAACACCCGAGCCGTTTCGCTTTCCACCCTCCACATGCACCGAGAGCACAGCGCCACCAGGAAGCACGCCATTGAGCACCAGCTGGTCCGGTGTCGTGGTGGGGATGACCTCGCCCGTCTCGCGGATCGTCACCTTGTCGAACTGATTGACCAGCAGCGCCGAAATCGTGGTCGGCCAACCGACGGCGGCGAGCAGCATGTCGACGAAATGACCCGCATAGATGGCCACGACGCTGGAGAAATTCTCCGGCGGGACCGTCCAGCGCAGCGACTGTCCACGTAGTGCCTGGAAGTAATTCATGCTTACGTGCATCCGCACCGAGCGCAGCTTGCCGACGAATCCCTGGCCGACGAGGTCGCGCAGATAGCGTGTATGCGGCGCCGTGCGACGTTGCAAGCCCACGATATGACGCACGCCCTTCTCGCGAGCCGCGGCTTCGAGCTCGCGCGCCAGGGATGCGTTGAGCGTCAGCGGCCACTCGCAGTACACGTCCTTGCCCGCGGCGATGGCGGCACGCACCGCCTCTTCGTGCTGCGGTGCTGTCGTCAACACCACGACGAGATCGACCTCGGAGTGGTTCACCAACGCGTCGAGCGAGTCCACGACGTGACGAAACCCGTACTGCTGGGCGCCTTCAGCGGCGGCCGAGGCGCGCTGGCTGTAAAGAGCGGACAACTCATACCCGGGCAACAGGTCGAGCACCCTGACGTGGCCATGCTTGGCCCAGTTGCCGAAGCCGACCAGGCCGACGCGAATGGGGGGCGTGTTCATGAAAAGAACCTCGTGAAGGGGATGGCGCCTTAATGCGGCCGGGAACCACTCGCATAAGGGGCTGACGGTTCCGCACACTTCGTCCGCCACGGCGTGCATCGGCGGATAACGGTCACTCTTTGAGGAAGGGGTAATCCGTATAGCCCGCCGCCCCGCCACCGTACGCCGTCGCCCGATCGAAAGCGTTGAGCGGCGTACCGCGGCGGATCCGCTCGACAAGATCGGGATTGGCAATGAACATGCGCCCGAACGCGACGACGTCCGCGAGTCCCGACGACACCGCCCAGGCTCCGGTGTCGATACCGTAGCCGCCCGCCGTTATCAACGGGCCGGCGAAGTCTTCACGGAACATCGCCGCGTTGTTTGCACGGTCGATACTCGCATCGTCACCCAGACCGATGGCCGAGGCGCGAGGTTCGACCAGATGCAGCCACGCCAGCCCGCGGCCGTTGAGGGCACGAATCACATGACGGAAATGAAGCTCGGTGTCACTGTCGCTCAGCCCGCCCAGGCTGCCGTGCGGTGACAGGCGAAGACCGACACGGTCCGCGCCGATGTCGCCTGCGACACCATCGAGTACCTCGAAGAGAAAACGCGATCGCCGCTCGACCGACCCACCGTAGTCATCGGTGCGAAGATTCGAGCCATCCTGCAGGAACTGGTCGATGAGGAAGCCGTTCGCGCCGTGCACTTCCACAGCGTCGAAGCCGGCGTCCATGGCCAAACGCGCGGCCTTGCGGAAGCTCCCGACGATGTGCGCGATCTCTTCAACGGCCAGCGCGCGCGGCGTTTCATACGGAAGCGTGCTGAAGTCAGGGCCGAAGGCCATGCCCGGCGGCGTGACAGCCGAGGGTGCAACCGGCAGGGAGCCATCCGGGTTGTAGCGGGAATGCGACCACCGACCATGATGCACGATCTGCAGGGCAATACGCCCGCCGCGTTCGTGGACCGCCTGGGTGACCGCGCGCCAGCCGCTCACCTGATCCTGCGAGTACATACCGGGCATCGCCGGGTAACCGTGACCTTGCACGCTGATCGCCGTCGCCTCGGTGATGATCATCGCCGCGCCGGCGCGCTGGCCGTAGTACTCGGCGGCTAACGGCCCGGGCACGCCATCGCCCATCGCACGCATGCGCGTCAGCGCCGGCATGATGATCCGGTGCGGCAGCGAAAGCGCACCCAGAACGATCGGCCTGAAGAGAGGGTCGTTCATGGGTGCTCCGTGCAGAGGGATTCGACCCGCGCACTGTGTTGCGTCGCCCGGCAACTTGCTTGTGGATGCTGTCAGGCCTTTATCGTTTCGTGCCAACCACACGCCGCCAGGCACCCGGACTGACCCCCACGCGCGAAGAGAACACCCTCGAGAAGTGCGCCTGGTCGCAAAAGCCGGCGACGCTGGCAATCTCTACCAGCGACAAGCGGGTATTACGCAGCAACGTGCGTGCACGATCCACGCGCCGGTCGAGCAGCCACTGGCGGGGTGTTGTGCCGGTGCTGCGCCTGAAACCCCGTAGAAACGCACCCTTGGACAGACAACATGCATCGGCGAGATCCTCCACGGAGATACCTTCGGCGACCGCATCTGCCAACAGGGCCCGCGCTTTCTTCAGCTGCCACGGCGCAAGACCGCCTACGAATCGCGGCTCTGCGCGCCCACCCCCATAGCGAAGCGCCAGATGTTCGGTAACGGCGAGCAGGACACACTGCGTGAAGGCGGGCTGTTTCCTGGCGGCGTCGATATCCGATACCAGCAACGTCGCCAGCTGGAACAGGACCGGATCGTCCGTTGTCGTACACGGTGCCGCCAGGGGAAACCCCTTCCCGTTGCGCGCCTCTCCCACCGCGTCGTCCGGTACGTGGAACTGGGCAATGTGAAACGGCGATCCAAACGCGCTCACGGGTGCTCGGGCAAGGTCGATGAGACTGCATTCGCCACGGCGCAGCGGCGCCGAACTGACGAGGTCGTCATCGAGCCACAACCTGTGGTCGTCCACGTCTGACAGATACACGCTCACCAGCCATGCGCGCTCCGGCGCACACGGACTCGTGGTGAAAGGAAAGCCGGTATCCCGACGCCATTCGGTGATTGCGAGCGTGCGTCCGGCAGGTGTGACAGATGACACGCGCTCGCGAACTGTGCCATGCGTCATCGCGCAGGCCCTCTGCAAGCGTCAGGGATCGATCTTAGTGACGATCGGTCATGCTGACAGCCGGTTGGCGTTCCGGACTGTCCGGCCCGCCAGGATGCAATGGCCTGGCTTCAGCTTTTCTGTTCGGGAAACAGGTTCGCGCCGAAATAGTCGAGGAAGGCGCGCAGGCGCGGCGCGATATTGCGGCTCGAAGGCCACACGGCGCGGAATACGTTTTCATGGTCGAGGAAGTCGTCGAGCACGCGAACGAGCCGTCCCGCCTTCACGCCGGGTTCGACCGTGAAATCGGGTACGCAGGTGATGCCACAGTCGGCCTCGGCCATTTCAAGCAACGGAGCAAGCGTACTGGCGGCAGCTGCAACGGGAAGCGACACGTCGGGACCCTTGTCGTCATGCCGGAACGGCCAGCGCTCCAGTTTGCCGGTAGTCGGGAACCGATGGTGGAGGCAAGCGTGGCTGGCGAGGTCGGCCGGGACTTTCGGCGTGCCGGCACGCTTGAGATAGCCGGGCGATGCGACAAGCACCAGGTGATACAGGCCAAGTCGTCGCGACATCAGGCGTGAATCGACGCCCTCACCGGTACGGATGGCGACGTCGAAACCTTCGTTGACGATATCGACGAGGCGATCGCTGTAGTCGAGATCGAGTTCGATCTCGGGGTATTTCGCCATGAACCCCGCCAGGATCGGCGCGAACAGGCCACCGAGGATCGGCAGGCTCACGCGTAACCTGCCTCGCGGCGAGGCACGGTTACCGGCCAGCTCGCGCTCAACATCGCCGATTTCCTGGAGAATCCGCCGGCAACTTTCCAGCAACATGTCGCCTTCCGGCGTCAGCGAGATACTTCGCGTACTGCGATGGAACAGGCGCACGCCCAGGTGCGCCTCGAGGCGGGCAATCGTCTTGCCGATAGCCGACGAAGACAGCCCGAGGATACGGCCGGCCTGCGTGAAGCTGCGGGTTTCCGCAGCATGGACGAAGGTGGCTAGGGAACTCAGGCTGTCCAAGGCGGGCGCCTCATCCGGGGTGGGAAGGTCACATCGTGCGGCCTTCCGCCCGTTCAAGGCAATCTCAGGCGATCGCTGCCTCGGCGTGCGCCGGATAATCGGTATAGCCGGCAGCGGTACCGCCATAGAACGTGTCGCGGTCATAGTCGGCCAGCGGAGCGCCTTCGATGATGCGTGCCGGCAGGTCCGGATTGGAGATGAAGTAGCGACCGAACGCGACGAGGTCGGCACTGCCCTCGGCGAGGATCGCCTCGGCCGATGCCGGCGTGAAGCCACCCGCAGCGATCAACGGGCCGTGGAAGAACTTGCGCAGCAGGCGCGAGGCGACCGGGTTCTGGTCCTTGGACTCATCTTCCGCATTGCCGAGCACACGCGGTTCGATCAGGTGCAGGTAAGCGAGGTTGAGCTTGTCCAGCTCAGCCGCGACGTAGGTGAAGAGCGCCTCCGGGTTGGAGTCCTTCATGTCGCCGAAGCTGCCGCTCGGGCCAAGGCGAACCGCTACGCGGTCACTGCCCCACACCGAAATAGCGGCCTGGGTGATGTCGAGCAGGAACCGGGCACGATTCTCGATGCTGCCACCGAAGCGGTCGTTGCGCTTGTTCGAGCCATCCTGCAGGAACTGGTCGACCAGGTAGCCATTGGCACCGTGGATCTCGACGCCATCGAAGCCAGCCTGCTTGCCGCGCACCGCCGCCAGCCGGAACTGCTCGACCATGTCGAGAACCTCGGCTTCGCTCAGCGCGCGATGCGGCGAGCTCGGCACCCAGCCGTTGGCGGTGTAAGCCACGCCTTCGTAGGCCACTTCGGACGGCGCGACCGGTGCACCGCCATCGGGCTGCATGTCGAAGTGCGACTGGCGTCCGGCATGGAACAGCTGCAGGAAGATCACGCCGCCCTTGGCATGCACGGCGTCCGTGACGCGCTTCCAACCCGGGATCTGCTCATCGCCATAGATACCCGGCGAACCCAGGTAGCCGCCACCGTTCGGCGCGACCACGGTCGCTTCGGACACGATATAGCCGCCCTTTGAAGCGCGCTGGCGGTAATAGTCGACCATCAGGTCGCCCGGGACGTCGCCCGGCTGCTCGGAGCGCATGCGGGTCAGCGGGGCCATGACCACGCGATGGTCGAGGCGGAAGGGGCCAATGGAGATGGGTTCAAGCAGTTTGCGGGTCATGGCAGTCGGCCGGTAGTGGGAAGGAGAGATCGCGGAAGCCTCCGCGCTTGGCAACAAGTTGGGCCCTCTCCTTCGTGGCCAGTAGATCGGGGCGGCTCCAGACAGTGCGGCCGTGGATTCCGCAATCCCGAGCCGTCCCGGCCATAGCGGACGTGAGTGGCCGCAGAGATCGGACCAGGCGCCAGCTACCCAGCGCGACGGGCATCCCCACTCTTTGCCGAAGTCGGCACCCCGCCGTATTCATCCCAAGGAAACCCGCATGACTCCTGCACGCGGCTACGCCGCTTTCTCCCCGACCGCACCGATGGCCTCGTACACGTTCGAACGCCGTGACCCGCGCGCCGACGACGTACACATCGAGATACTTTTCAGCGGCGTGTGTCACTCAGACCTTCATACCGCCCGTGGCGAATGGGATGGCCTCATCTACCCCAACGGCACGGACTATCCGCTGGTGCCCGGTCACGAGATCGTCGGCCGCGTCGTCTCCGTCGGCGCGGGTGTTTCCCGCTTCGCCCCCGGTGACCTGGTCGGCGTCGGCACCATGGTCGACAGCTGCGGCCAGTGCGTGAACTGCCGCCTGGGTCAGGAGTCTTACTGCCTCAACGGTGCCACATGGACGTACAACAGTCCCGACCGCATCGACGGCATGACCACCCAGGGCGGCTACTCCGAGGCGATCGTCGTGAAGCAGGACTTCGTGTTCCGCATCACCCACAGTGAGGAACAGCTCGCTGCCGTGGCTCCCCTGCTCTGCGCCGGCGTCACGATGTGGTCGCCACTACGCCATTGGGCCGCTGGCCCGGGCAGAAAGGTCGGCGTCGTCGGTATCGGTGGTCTCGGCCACATGGGAATCAAGCTCGCACGCGCGCTCGGTGCGCACGTAGTCGCGTTCACCACCTCGGAATCCAAGCGCGCCGACGCTCTCGCCCTTGGTGCCCACGAAGTCGTCAATTCACGCGATGCGGCCGCCATGGCTGCGCACGCCGGCACCCTCGACCTGGTCCTCAACTCGGTGGCCGTTGCGCACGACCTGGACACCTATACATCCCTGCTTTCACTGGACGGTGCCCACGTGCTGGTCGGCATTCCCGCCGAGCCCCATCCCTCGCCTTCCGTCGCCAACCTGATCGGTGGCCGTCGTTCGCTCACTGGCTCGCTGGTCGGCGGCACGAAGGAGACCCAGGAGATGCTCGACTTCTGCGCACAGCATGGCATCGTCGCCGATATCGAGATGATCCGGCTGCAGGACATCGAGACGGCCTTCGCGCGGATGGTAAAGGCGGACGTGAAGTACCGCTTCGTCATCGACATGGCGTCGATCAGGAACGCAGCGTAACCAGCTCGCTCAGGGGCTCTGCCGGTCGTTCTCGGCAGAGATCTCCTGCATGTCCAGGTCGCGCTCGAAGTAGTGCAGCAGTTCGTCGTGGATCTGCCCGGAACGGTGCAACCGTAGCAGCTCCACGCGGCCTGCCGCGAGCGCCGCGAGAATCGTGTCGTAGTGCGCCTCGCGGCCGCCGGTGAAGTCTTGCGGCGCGAGCGCGAAGCGCTCGGCGATGGTCACACGATAGGTGTACTGCTCGAGCAGCCGGGGATGGAGCAGCTTCCCGTTGCTGTCGTATGCGCGCGCCTTGACCGCCTCCAGCTGCGCGATATCGATGAGCCTGTTGGCCTGGCCTTCGTTGAGATGGCCGGTGTCGACGTGCACGGCACTGTCCAGCTTCAGCCAGCGAATCACCGGAGCGATCGTCCCGCCCTGCACCACCACCGTCACGAGGATCACGGCGAACGCTGCCGCCAGCGTCAGGTCGCGCCCGGGCATCTGCTCAGGCAGCGACAGCGCAATGGCCAGCGTCACGACGCCACGCATTCCCGCCCAGCTGATCAGGAATGATGCCGACGGCGACGCCGGAGAGACCTTTTTTCCAATGATTCGCGCGAGCGGCGTGCGCAGGTAGTCGGTGGCATAGACCCACACGAAGCGCGAGAGGATCACGGCAGCTAGCACGGCGAGAATCGGCACACCGAGGGCATCCAGCGCGCTGCCGATACCACCCAGCCGCTCGACGACACCGCGCAGCGAGAACCCGATCAGGATGAACACCAGGGCTTCGAGCAGGAAGATCATGACCGCCCAGAAGGCGGTGGCACGCATGCGCACGTTGGCCGAGAAGATGTCGTGCTGGTACCAGCCCAGGAGGATGCCCGTGGTCACGACCGACAGGACACCCGAGACATGCAGGCTCTCGCCGCCGATGTACGCCGCCCAGGGCGAGAGACACGCCGCGGTGATCGCCAGGTACACATGGCTGATGCGGCGCACGACCTGGACCGCGATCACACCGACCACGGCACCCACGGCAATGCCACCGGCCGCGAGGCCAAGGAAGCTGAGCGCGGCCTCATGGGCACTGAACACGCCGGTGAGCGCGGCGGCCACCGCGAAACGGAACAGCACCAGGCCTGTGGCGTCGTTGAGCAGGCTTTCGCCCTCGAGCAGCACCATCAGCCGCCGTGGCAGACGCACCTTGCCCAGCACGGCCTTCGCCGCGACGGCATCCGGCGGGGACACCACCGCACCCAGGGCGAAACACGCGGCCCAGGGCAGTGAAGGAACGATCCAGTGCACCGTGGCACCGACGACCAGCGTCGTGAAGACCACGGCGCCGATGGCCAGCCACAGGATACCGCCGAGGTATTTACGGAAATCCGACCAGACCGTGTAGTACGCGCCGTCCTGCAGCAGCGGCGGCAGGAACACGATCAACACGAGCTCCGGATCGAAGGTCACCGGGGGTATGCCGGGCAGGAAGGCGATACCGATGCCACCCGCGAGCAGCGCCGCCGCGGAAGGCAGGCGGAATCGGCGGGCGATCAACTCGAGCGCCAGGATCGCGACAAGAAGGATGAGTACGAACTTGAACGTTTCTGTCGACGACATGGTGGCCCCTCCGGAAGCGGGACGACCCGCACCGTCACAAGCATAGACGAGGAGGACTATCCTTTGCGGATGGACCGAATCGAAGCCATGAAAGTGTTCGTCGCCGCGCTGGATGAAGGTAGCCTCGCCGCTGCCGGCCGGCGACTTTCGCGATCGCCCGCGGCGGTGAGCCGCGCCATCGCCTTCCTCGAAAATCACGTGGGTGCGGAGCTCCTGCACCGGACGACGCGATCGATCCGCCTGAGCGAAGCGGGAGAGCGCTATGCGGCCGCCTGCCGTCGCGTGCTGGCCGAGCTGGACGAAGCCGACCTCAGCGTGGCCGGCGAGCGGGCATCACCGCGAGGCACCCTCACCATCACGGCACCGCCGGTCAGCGGCGAAGACATTCTCCGGCCCGTGATCGACGCGTATCTCGAAGCGTATCCGGACGTGTCGATCGATTTCAGGTTGCTCGACCGCCATGCCAACCTGGTCGATGAAGGCATCGATGTCGCCTTGCGCGTGGGTGATCTGCAGGATTCGTCCATGATTGCCACGCGCGTGGGTGGGGACGTCAAGCGCGTAGTGGTGGCGTCGCCAACCTATCTCGCTGCGCGACCGGCCATCCGTGAGCCGGGCGACCTGCTCCAGCAACGGATCATCACCACGACCCACTTCGGTCACGATACCTGGGTATTTCCGCCGGCACCGGGCAGTTCCGTGCCACGTTCGATCCGTTTCAAGCCACGACTGGTCGTGAACAGCGTGCGCGCGGCGATGGCCTCCGCCGTGGCAAACCACGGCGTGACGCGCCTCTACACCTATCACGTCGCCGACCACGTCCAGGACGGCTCGCTTCGCCTTGTCCTGCGCCACGCCGAGTCGGCCGGGTTGCCCGTGCACCTCGTCACACCGAATGGGCGTCTCGCGGTGCCCAAAGTGCGCAGCTTCGTCGACTTCGCCGTCCCGCTGCTGCGCGCGGAGTTCGCTCGCCTGATGGCCCAGGCAGAGGCACTGGGCGGCGACTGACGCCGCCCGGCTCCTTCAGCGTTGCGCGTTGGCCGCTTCGGTAAGCAGGCGCACGTAACCTTGCGGATCCTGCGATCCCGTAAAGAACGGCTTATCGTCCATGAAGTAGCTGGGCACGCTGGTGATACCCGCTTTCTGCACGCTCGCCTCGCGCTGACGCACGTCGCCTTGCAACGGCGTCGAACGCGTGACCGCCCCCGGGGCCATACCCACGCTCGCTGCCAGCGTCTCCAGAACGCCGTGATCGCTGATGTCCTGGCCCTCGGTGAAGTACGCCGAGAACACGGCTTCGGCCAGACGCGTCTGCAGGGCCGATCCACCTTCGTTCCACGCCAGGCGGAGCAACGCATGCGCAGCCAACGTATGCGACGTGCGCGTCTGTTGGTCGTAGTTGAACACGGCGCCGAGCGGCCGACCCGCCGCCACGGCTCGCGCGTCCATCGCCTGGGCGTTCTGCCAACTGCCGAAGCGGACACTTCGGAACGTGCGTCGGTCCAGCCCCTCCGGCGGCAGGTTGGGATTCAACTCGAACGGAATCCATTCCAGCTCGACGTCGATGCCCTGCCCTGCCAGCGTGGCAATGGCCTTGTCGAGGCTTCGCTTGCCGATGAAACACCAGGGGCAGATCATGTCCGCGACGACCTGAAGCTTGAGGACCTTGGTGGTTTGCGTGGTCATCTCAGCGGCCTGCGTTCTGGCCACCGTCGACGTACAGCACTTCACCCGTGGCGAAGCTCGCACCTTCCAGGTACAGCACGGCGTCGGTGATATCACTGATCTCGCCGATGCGCTTCATCGGGTTGAAGGCGGCCAGCGTCGCGAAGGTCTCCGGCGAGTGGATCGGGGTCTTGATGAAGCCGGGGGAGACGGCGTTCACCCGGATGCCCTTTTCACCGTATTCCACGGCAAGCTCCTTCGTGACCGAAGTGAGGCCACCCTTGGTCAGGTTGGCCAGTGCGGTCGGCACACCGGCAATCGCCTGGTTGACGAAGGTCGTGGTGATGCTGACCACATGACCACTACCCTGCTTTTCCATCTGCGCGATGGCACGCTGGGTGATGTGGAAGAAGCCGGCGAGGTTGGTCGAGATCATCGCGGAGAAATCCTCCGGGGTGTAGTCGGTGAACGGCTTTGCGATGAAGATGCCGGCGTTGTTGACCAGGGTGTCGATACGACCGAACTTTGCCAGCGCTTCGCGCACCACCCGCTCGGCGGTCGCTGCCTCACCGATGTCACCGGCCACGGCCAGCACGTCCGGGTCGCTGCCCTGGACGATGGAGCGCGACGTCGCGACGACGCGAAAACCCTTAGCGCGATACGCCTTGACCAGGCCTTCGCCAATACCCTGCGAACCACCGGTGATGATGGCGACTTTCTGTTCATTGCTCATGTCGATCTCCTGAAGGATACGGCTCACGATTGAGCCGATGGACCTATGTTGGAGATCGCACCCCGAATGCTGAATAGCCGGCCCGAGGCAGTGACCGTGCCGCGAAACGCAATAATGCCGGCGGCCTTACTTTCCGGGCTCAATGGCCTCGAGCTCGCCGGTGTAGTGCGCCAGCCGGGTCTCGACGTCAGGGTTCTTCTGCAGTCCCTCTTTCATCAGCTGCCCGACCTTCGCCTGCGCCTGGGGGCGCTGCACGGAGGTGATGAAAGCCGCCCATCCCGCGCCGATCTCATCGTTCGGCGGCAGCGAGGGACCATTGACCAGCTGCTTGATATCGGCAATCGCCTGCTTGTCGAATTTTGCGATGCGGCGCGCAAGGGCATCCACGAAACCGTCCAGCTCGGCATCCGGCAGCGAGCGATTCACATAGCCGTAGCGCTCGGCGATATCGCCGTTGATGTCGTCACCGGTGAGCAGGATTTCCAGGGCACGCCCGCGCCCCATCAACCGAGGCAAGCGCGCCATCGGACCACCACCGGGAACCAGGGCGGCGCCGACTTCCCACTGGGAAAGGATGGCTTTCTCGCGGCTGGCAAAGCGCATGTCGCTCGCCAGCGACAACTCGCTACCCACCCCCGTCGCCCGTCCGCGAATCGCGACGATCGACACGACAGGTGCCTTGCTCAGGCGGACGAGCATGTCGGGCAGCTGTGGAAGTCCGGTGGGTCCCGGCGGAAGGCTGGTGGTCTTTTCCAGCGCAGGCACGAAATCGTAGTGGGTCAGGAAGAAGCCCGGCACGTCGCTGTCGAACACCACGACGCGAAGCTGCGGATCGGTTTCGATCGCGGTGATCACTTCGTTCAACTGCGGGATCGTTTCCGGCCCGAAGATGTTGAAGGGCGGATTGTGCAGGGTCACGCGCCAGTACGCAGGCGAGACCTGCCTGACCTTGATTTCCTGCCTGACCGGCGCGGCACTGCGATCGGCAGCGGAGGCGTCGACAATCAAAGCGGGGCCGGTGGCGGCTGCAAGCAGCAGCACGCCGACGATGAGACGGATAGTCATGGGATCACCTCGGTCTACACGCAGATCATGCTTGCAGAAGAGCGAACATGATTGTCGCGATTTGCCGTGCCCTAGAATGAAGACCTTCCCGCTGGAGACACCACGCGCATGACCGACCCGACCCTCGACGAACTCGCCAGCGAAGAAGCCGCCCTGCAGTTCGACCGTTTTACCCTCGATGACGCCTGGGCCGTGGGTAATGCCTTGCGCGAGGGCGCACTGGCACGCTCGGGCGCGGTGGCCATCGAGATCGCCCTGCGTGACCGCCCGTTGTTCTACACCACGACCCCGGGCGCCGACACCTCCAACGGCAACTGGATACGCCGCAAGCGCAATACGGTGCTCGCGCTGGGCACGAGCACCCTCGTGGTCGGCATGAAGCTCGCGAAGGCCGGCCAGACGCTGGAAGAGCGCTACGGACTGGCACCTGCCGAACACGCCTCGGATGGCGGCGGGTTTCCGCTGCGCCTGCGCTCGTTGGGGGTGATCGGGGCGATCACCGTTTCTGGCATGCCTTCGCTTGCGGATCACCAGCTGGTCACGGACGTGCTTCGTTCGTTCCTACGTGACTCATCACGTGCTCGGCCAGCGCCGTAATGGTGAGGCTGGGATTGACGCCAAGATTGGCCGAGACCATGGACCCATCGCATACGTAAAGATTGCGGTAGCCATGCACGCGCCCCCGGCTGTCACACACGCCTTCGGTTGCGTCACGCCCCATGATGGCGCCGCCCAGGCAGTGGGCCGTCATCGGGATGTCGAGAAAGATCTCGGAAAGCGAGGTCATCGGTACACCGCCCGTCGCTTCCGCTGCCTTCATGGCAAAGGCATTCGCGGCGGGTATGAAGGTGGGAATCTTCGACCCTTCGGTGACGAGGCGACGTTTGAACGGCCAGAACCAGCGGCGCCCTAGCCGCATGGTGAGCTGGCCATCGAGCGTCTGCATGCACAGCAGGATCATCGACTCGCGTGCCCAGTGCCTCGTGCGTACCAGACCGAACAAAGCGCGCGGTCTGCTCAGCACCATCGCCAGAACGGCGATCAGCCAGCTCGTTCTCCTGTGCCGGCCCTTCGCCATCACGGTGGTGAGCAGCCCCATGACGTCCGAGCCTGCCGGGTAGCGAGTCGCCTCGATATGCGTGTGCGCGTCGATGTAGATGCCCGACCCGATGGCGACACCTTGGGAAAGATCCTCCGTTGAACCCGGAAAGCGTATGCCGATGAGTGATTCGGCGTTGGTCCGAACACCCTGTCCCAGCGTCGAAGATATCGCGGGCAACGCACCGCTCTCGCGCAGGCGGAACAGAAGATCCTGCGTGCCGAGTGATGATGCCGCCACCACGACGCCCTTGCAGCGCAGCTTAAGTGATCGGTTACCGCTTCGCGTGGTGACGATGTAGCCGTCCGAACCGTCCAGCGTTCCGCCGAGTGGGCGGACGTCAACGACGCGCGTCTGCTCGACGACCGTCGCGCCGCGCTTCTCGGCCAGGTAAAGGTAATTGAGATCCAACGTGTTCTTGGCGCCGTGCCGGCAGCCGACCATGCAGCCACCGCAGCCAATGCACGTGTGGCGCTCGGGACCTTCGCCGCCGAAGTATGGATCGGCATAGGCCTTGCCGGGTGCGTCGCCATCCTCGCCGAAGAAGACACCCACCTCGGTGGGGTAGAACGTATGTCCGACGCCCGTGACACGCGCCATATCGCGTAAGCGCAAGTCGGCTGCCGCAAGGCGCTTGTTGGTCGTGACACCGAGCATGCGTCGCGCGGTTGCGTAGTGCGCGGGCATGATCCGCTCCCACTCTTCCAGACCCGCCCAGTTGCCCTCGTGCCAGACACTCGACGGCGGCTCAAGCAGGGTCTGCGCATAGGTGATGGACCCACCGCCCACGGCATTTCCGTGCAGGACAACCACGTGGCGGAAGAAGCGCATGCCGAAAAAGCCGCGCAGGCCGAGGGACGGCGCCCACAACCAGCGCGACAGGTTCCAGTTTGTCCTTGGCAGAGTCGAGGGCGTCCAGCGCCTGCCCTGCTCGATCACCGCCACGCGGTAGCCTTTCTCGGCCAGGCGTAAGGCGCCGACGCTCCCGCCGAAGCCGGAGCCTATGACGATGTAGTCGTAGTCGGGGTCAGCGATGCTGTGCATCGGCCTGATGGCCGGCTACCGCCGCCCTTTCGCGCATGGCACTAACGACGCTCAGCAGGTGCATCGCCGGCTGGAAGTCGGCCTTCACCGCCAAGGCTGCTTCCGCGTCGTTCCGGGCGGCATCTAGGTCACCCAGATAGGCGCGCGCCATGCCGCGCTTGGTTCGGGCAAGTACTTCGTTAGTAGGCGAGAAGCGAAGTGTTTGCGAAAGATAGATGGCCCCCAGCGCGAACTCGTTGTGATCGACCTCGTAGATGCCCGCTGCGCGTAATACCGCGAGGGACGGGGCGATCTCCATCATCGGATCGTAGTTGTGCATGTCCCAATGGCAGTCGGTGCATTCCTGCGATTGCCAGTCGAGATAGGTCAGGACCTGCAGCAACATCGGGTTTCCTGCGCTCGCTTCCAACGTCCGCCGTCGTGCTGCCTGGAGTTCGCCCGGCGTTCCGCCCCACTTTGGCTCGGCGAGGACGACAGCGCCCATATGCAGCCCATAGCTGTAAGGCGAACGTCGAAGTGCCTCGATCATTCGGTTGTGAGCTTCGTCTGTCCTTCCTTCGATTCTGTCGATAGCGACGCGGCGGGTAGACGCGGCGGTAAGGTCGGGATCCAGTGTCAGCGCGAGATCAAGATCGGCGACAGCCTTGTCATGAAGCGCTTGCATACGGGCGATTCTTTCCGGAGGCGTCTTGTCGATGAACTCGGTCCCGCGTGCGGCGTAAGCGGCCGCCGCATACTGTATCCCGCTGGCCGACCTCGCCCACGGGCTCCGGGGTGACTGCAGGAGCCAAGCGTTCGCTGCATCGCGGGCTTCCTTGCACGCGCACGAAAACGCGTCATTCAAGGCGTCATCAAGGCCCGTGGACGTGACATCGCGTTTTTGCTCCCGGGCCAGCTTCGCGAAACGCTTGTCCAACTCCTTCGCACCATGCCTGCCGAGCTCATCGCTTATGTCCCGAAGGGTCATGCGTGGGTCGAACTGCAAGTGGCACATGCCAATGACCGTTGCTCGCTTCCAGCGAACGCCTGGCGGATCTGGATAGTCTAAACACCGCTTCAGGCGATCAGGCTCGAGATCCGCCTTTGCCATCTGCCGAAGGAGTTCCTTCTGCTCGGGCGTTTCCAGGAGATGTGGCCGGGCTGCCGCCGGTTTCGCAACCACAGTCGCATCCGGCACAGCTGCGGAAACAATGCTGCAAAGCGTAGCACCCACCGCAGCGAACATGACGACACACCGACGCCGAAGCCCCATGACGCTCCTCCCTGTTTATGGAGCGAAGTCTATTACGACAACCTGGTGTCAGGGAGTAACCGGTGAGCAGATCTCAACGAGGCAACCGTTGAGGTCACGGACATAACCCACACGCTGCCCCCAGGGTTTCTCCTCGACGGCCTTCGCGGCGAATGCACCGGCGGCCACCGCATGTTCATACGCTGCCTCCGGTGACTCCGTGACCAGGCAGATCTCAATGCCCGCAGGAAGATCACGAGCGCTGTTCGGACGAATAGCCAGTCCATTCATCTCGGCCATCGCCTCGCCGGCGAAACTGAGTGTCGTCTCGCCGGTGTCCATTTCGGCGTAAAGGCCGCTCTCGTGGATAAAGCGGCGTTTCAAGCCGAATGCCTCTTCATAGAAGGCTATCGTGGCGGCAACGTCGGCGACGTAGATGATCGTGTAACCAAGGCGCATGAGGTTCTCCATGTGGTGGAAGCAGGCTAACCCCGGTGACACACAGCGCCTTGAACAAATCGGCCAGTCAGTCGAATGCCATGCCTATCAGGACGAGCGGTGGCCGCGCTCCTGGCGTAAAGCCGCCGTGCCTCCGGAAGTCGCGCGTCATGTGTGCCTGGTCACTGTATCCCCCTTCCAGCGCCGCATCAGCGAGGCTCAGCGGCCGCTCTTCTCGCGTCAACAGGCGCATCGTCCGCTGGAAACGCAGTACGGACGAATACGCCTTGAACGACAGGCCAAGTGCACGTGACAGGTGACGCCGCAGGGTACGCACCGGCATATCCACGGCGACAGCGACGTCGTCCAGACTCAGCCGCCCGCCGCCGACGTGGATGAGTTCAATTGCCCGCTTCACCGCTGATGGCACGGCGTTCGCCGCCGCAGCGCGCTGCCGTGCGACGTCCCGAATGGCGGCCGCGAGTGCGCGCGGGGTCGTTGCGGCGCGCAGCGCCTCAGCGTGACTGCCGAGCATCCTGTCGACCTCGACGTCGAACATGCCGCCATCACGAATCGTCGAGGCCTCGACTCCCAGGCATACACCTCCGTGGCCGGGCCGGAAGCGAATACCGAAAAAGCGGTCGCCACGGGTAACCGGAACCTCGGTCCAACGTTGTGCCGGACCGACGATCATGAGTTTCAGGTTCTCGACCCGGGAATCGTCACTTCCGCGAAAGGCGACGATCAGGTCCATGCGGCCATCAGGCAGAACCACGTGTACCCCATCCGAGGACGCCATGAAGGTCCACTCCGCCTCGATGGCGGCTGGTTGCGCCGCCGCCTCAGGGTGCTCGTGATAGTCGGAGGGCCATGGCATGGGGTGCGATTCTCAACCATCCCGAGGCCGGACGACAGCCTTACCAGACAGGTATCGATACATGCCCTGTCTTTCGAGGGGCTCCCGACGCTGTGCCCGCCGAAACGACGTCCCACCCTTCCTCGTCAGACAGGGAGGCACCCGGCAGGACACCCTCCATGGTCACGCGGATGCCTCGCGCACCAGGAAGCTGGCGCAGTTCCGGAACCCATGGCCGGCGGCGGTCGACGACGATCAGCAGACCTTCGTGTCCGCCGATCGGGGCGAATTCATCGGAAAGGCTGCCGAACGGCGTGAGGCCCGTCGATACGACAATGTCCCGAACCAACCCGGGCACGTCGTCCGTCGGTAATCCGACTTCGCTGACGCAAGCTATCTCGCTGCTTCGAAAGCTGCCTGTCGCCGCGAGGCCAGTATCGATGGGTCGGCGGGCGATCAGTTCGAGGACGGACTCATGCGGTCCGGCGAAATACACCGACTGAGCGTCCCACGCGCCACCGATATGGAATCGATCCTCGCCAAGCGGATCGCGCAACAGCAACGCCCGCTCGCGAAGCCAGGTGCACGCAGCGTCGAACCGCTGGCACGGGATATTGAAGGCCAGGTGCACGCATCCGGTGTCCGCGGCCGCGGGCACGATGTCGACCTGCGTCCAGCCGACATGGACGCTCATGCCGCGGGTCGGCAGTTGGAGGACATCGCGGTAGAACGCCAGGCACGCCTCCATGTCGGGGGACGGCAGGGTGAGTCGGGTAATACGCATGGGGGCAGACTCCTTTCGGGAATCGCCATTGAACAACCTCAACCAAAGTTCAGGTCAAGCACGGACGTACACGACTTGCGTACACATGCGGGGCGTAGCCTTGGGCCATGACACATCGTGACGATCTGCAAAATATGCTCGACCGCCTCGCCACCGAGGTTCAGGCTGGCCTGCACGAAAATCCCGACCCCGACGCGTTCTGGCCGACTTTCGCGACCCAGTCGAACCTGGTCCTGGAGGCGGCGGGGCCAGAACATTTCGACTGGGTGAGTTCGGAGGTGTCGGCGATCCTGATGAAGCATGGGATTTCGGTGCCGGAGGCATAAGCCGCAAGCACCCATCGCCGATAAAGCGGCTCCCACACGGTACAGCCCTGCCAGAAGTCATGGATTTACCTGTTTAGGACAATTTGCCAGACTCGGGCGATCGTCCCGACAATAAGGCTTCAGCATGCGACCGTCGCGCCCTGCCATCTCTCACGTCAGGACCGCGTTGTCGGTCGGCGTCGCCTCCTTCTGCCTGGCCATGCTTGCGGAGCCCGTCGCGGCCCAGGCCGTCCAGACGCCCGAACAGAAAGCACTTATCGCCAAACGCATCGATCTCGAGAAACAGCTCGAGGATGTCGCCATCATCGATCGCAAGGTCATGGTGAAGATGCGCGACGGCAAACGCATGGCTGCTGATGTGTACCGGCCGAAGAATGCCACCGGCAAGGTGCCGACCATCTTCTCGCGCACGCCGTACAACTTCAATTTCTGGGACGTCAAAATCGGCGCACCGCGCGACATGACGCACGAGCTCGAGGCCGTGAAACACGGCTACGCGCTCGTCGAAATGAACGAGCGTGGCCACTATTTCTCCGAAGGCAACTACGACATCCTCGGCGCGCCGCTAAGTGATGGCGTGGATGCCGTGCGCTGGATGTCCACGCAGCCCTGGTCCAACGGTAAGGTCGGCACGACCGGTTGTTCGTCCACGGCCGAATGGCAGATGGCGGTCGTCGCGCAGAACGAACCGGCCCTTGCCACGTTCAACGTGCAGGGCTTCGGCGCCGGTGTCGGCAAGGTCGGCCCCTATTACGAGCAGGGCAACTGGTATCGTGGCGGCGCCGTGCAGATGCTGTTCCAGGCTTGGATCTACGGCGAGCAGAACCAGGTTCGCCCCATGTTCCCCGCCAACACCTCGCAAGCCGACCTGATCCGCGTATCGAAGGCCTTCGATCTCGACCCGCAGATGCCGCCGGTCGACTGGGACCAGGCCTTCTGGCACCTGCCCGAAAACGAGATCCTCAAGGCCGTCGACGGTCCCAAGGGTATTTTTGCCGATGCCATGGATGTCCCTACGGGCGGCAACATGATCGCGCGCACGCCGAACAGCCCCGCCTGGCGCAAGGGCGGCCTGTGGCACGACGACATGAAGATCAACAAGCCAGGCCTGTGGTTCATGAGCTGGTTCGACGTGTCCGTTTCGCCGAACCTCGCCGCCTTCAACCAGGTACGCGCCACGGCGCCGAAGAACGTCGCCGACGAGCAGTACGCGATCATCGCGCCGGCACTGCATTGCGCTTACACGCGTGCGACCGAGCACACCATGATCGGCGACCTCGATGTGGGCGATGCCCGTTTCGATTACGAAAGCCTGGTATTCGGCTGGTTCGACAAGTTCCTCAAGGGCGTGGACAGCCCCGTGGTCGATAAGCAGCCCAAGGTCATGTACTACGTGATGGGCGAGAACAAGTGGCGCAACTCACCCACCTGGCCGCCGGCCGGCGCGGTCACGCGCGACCTCTTCTTCACCAGCGGTGGCAAGGCCAACACGCTGTACGGCGACGGCAAGCTCGTCGATGCCGCAGGCGGCACGGATCAGCCGGACTCGTTCGTTTACGATCCTGCCAACCCGGTCACGACGCTTGGTGGCGGCGGTTGCTGCCAGGGCAACGCGGTGAAGTTCGGCTCGTTCGACCAGAACCCGCAGCTAGCGCGTAACGACATTTTGGTTTACGACTCCGAGCCCTTCAAGGAAGGCACCGAGGTCAGCGGGCCGATCACGGTGACGCTCTATGTTTCGTCCGATGCGAAGGACACCGACTTCACCTTCAAGGTGATGGATGTGCGCCCGGACGGGAAGGCGTTCAACATCACCGAGAATATCCAGCGCATGCGCTACCGCGAGGGATACGACAAGCCGCCGGTGTGGATGAAGGACGGCGAGGTATACAAGGTCACCTTCCAGCCGATCGACACCAGCATGTTCTTCTACCCGGGGCACAAGTTGCGCGTGGCGATCTCCAGCAGCAACTTCCCACGCTTCGATCGCAACCTGAATACCGGTGGGAACAACTACGACGAAGCCAAGGGCGTGATCGCACATAACGCGGTGCACCACGATGCGGCGCATCCGTCGAAGATCACGTACACCATCGTGCCGCGTACTACGCCCTGATTGGTGCAAAAGCATCGCCGCTGAAGCGGCTCCCACAGACCTGCCTGGCTCCTGCAGGCCGGCCTGGCTCCTGTGGGAGCCGCTTCAGCGGCGATGCTCTTCACCCAGCCCGGCAATCCGCAGACACCTTCCCCGCCGATACCGCGACACACTGATTGAAGCCGGCAGGCAGGTTGTCAAGGCGCAACGCCTCGGCCACCGGCAAGGAAAACGAGCGAACCTCAGCACGGCCATCGAAGACGGTGTAGTAGCACCGCCCGCTCTGGCTGGCCTTACATTCGAACCACGCGCGCCCCATGCGCACGTCGGTCACGCTGTCCAGGGTCACCTTCCCGTTGTCTTGCGCCGTCGCCACGATGCTGCGGTTCTGGGCGTCGGTGCAGCCGGCAACATTGAGGATGCAGTAGATGATGGCTAGCAAAGTGCGCATGGAAGTCTCCTTCGTCACATGGCGCGGAAAATGGCCATGAACGGCTGACTCACATTCAGGGTTTCGGGGCGCCCTCGCAGGCGCAGGCAGCCTTTGCCGGTGTCGTCGCGCTCGACCGAGGCGACCTGGCGCAGGTTGACGATGGTGGAACGATGAATCTGGCGGAACGTCTTAGGATCGAGCTGACGCAGCAGCTCGCGGATCGGGCGGCTCAACAGCGCATCGCCTTCGGCGGTGGCGACTACCGTGTACTTGTTGTCGGCGCGAAAGTAGATGACATCGTCGACAAGGATCAGACGTGTCGCCTTGCCGGCACCGGCGGTGATCCACGTCAGGGGCTCATCCGGTACTTCGTCGAAGCGCTCGATCATGTCTTTCGCAAGATCGCCGGTGCGGCGTGCGTGGCGTGCGGCATCGGCGAGCCGGCTGCGCAGCCGCGTGACGGTCTGCGCCAGACGCTCCGCGACGACCGGTTTGAGCAGGTAGTCGATGGCACCCCGCTCGAAGGCATCGACTGCGTATTGGTCGTAGGCCGTCACGAAGACCACCAAGGTGTGCGGGCTGGCGTCCGCCGCCGCCGCGGCGACCTCCATGCCCGTGAGGCCAGGCATGCGAATGTCGAGAAAGGCGATGTCCGGCTGATGGTTCGCGATGGCGTCGAGCGCCTCTCCACCGTCCTCGCAGACCGCGACAATTTCAAGGTCCGGCCACGCCTTCGCCAGTTCGCGCTGGAGGGCTGCGGAGAGCAGCTTCTCATCCTCGGCCACGATGCACTTAGGCATGATCGCCGGCTCCGGTAGCAGGCAGCGTTATCGTCGCAGCGACACCTGCCGGGAAGTTGTTACCGATGACGAAGCTCGCCAGCGCACCGTAAGTCAGGCGAAGTCGCTCGCGCAGGTTCTTCAGGCCGATGCCCGTGCCCGAACCTTCACTGCGAAAGCCCATGCCATCATCGGCGACGGTGATCGAAAGCACGCCATCTTCGACGCGACCGCGAATCCATATGCCGCCACCGCCCGGCTTCGGCTCGAGACCGTGCTTGATGGCGTTCTCGACCAGCGTCTGCAGCATCATCGAGGGTATCGGCAACGTGGCAATGGCATCGGCCACCTCGGTGTGCACGGTCAGGCGCTCGCCCATGCGCAACTTCATGATCTCGAGCCAGGCGGTGGAGCGTTCAAGCTCCTGACCGAGCGTGGACAGGGATCCGTCCGTGCGCGGCAGCGACCGGCGCAGGTAATCGATCAGATGCCCCAGCATGCGGTCGGCGCGTACGGGATCGGTGCGTACCAGTTCCTGCGCGCTGGCCAGCGTGTTGTAGAGAAAGTGCGGTTCCACCTGGGCCTGCAGGAGGCCGAGCTGTGCCGCCGTGAGCTCCTTCTCCATCGTGGTCTGCCGTACGTCGGCACGCTCACGGTTACGCCGCTCGGCAAGGCGCTGAGTCATCGCGCGAACCAGGGTCTCGACATGCTCCAGCGACGCACCACCATCCGGATTGAACCAGTCCATCCAGGCGCTGCTGTCCGGCTCACAGACGAACATCACGCTGCTGGAGCCGTCCGAGGGCGTGATGGTGGCGATCACCCGGGTGTTGCGGTCGAGGCCCTGCTGGGGCACGCCGCGGCGTCGCGGCGTGTCGCCCGGCAGCAGGCGGACCACCGCACGTATCTGCAGGCCGCCGCGCGAGCCGTTGATGTCCTGCACATTCGGTAGTTCGCGGATCACGGCATCGACGATGCCGAAGGCCTCATCCGCGCTGTAGGGCACTTCGACACGGCGACGCTGCCGGTTCGACAACGTCTCCGCGTCGATACGCCCAGCGATGGTGCGCACGCGGTACAGGTGAGTCACGCCGCGCCCCAGCGCGATCAACAGGCCGATGAACCAGGCCAGCGTGACGAACCATGGAAGATCGCCGTGGTGCCAGTCGAACATGCCGAACAGCACGAGCAGCATGCACCAGGCGGCGAACCAGGCGACAACGATACGACCGAGGAATTTGAGGCTGGCCATCGCGTGGCTCCGATGCTGGATTGCCGGGGAGCATACGATGGCCCGCACTCCCTCCTCGATGCGTTTCCGACGAAACGCGGTATTCGCCGACGAAACAGCCTTCTGCGGCGCAGCATGACCCCAGCGCCCCGATGGGCCATGCTCGGGAGGTTGGCTCCAGCGGTGGGGACCGCGAGCCACATCAAAGACAAAGGGGTTAACGCATGGCCTTGTTGCTCGTCGTTTTCGCTGTCGTTGTTCTCGCGATCTATCTCGGCATCAATATGCTGCCGAAGCATCATCCCGCCAACTGGCTGCTCGGCATCGTCGGGGGCGCCTGCCTTGTTCTCGCGTGGTACGCGATTTTCAGACCGATGTTGATCGCCACGGGTGGTTCCGACCCGTCGCTCATCGCGCTCGGCCTGCAGGCTGCCGGCATCGTCTCCTGCGTGCTCGGCATCGTCTGCCTTGGCGTGTGCGTGTGGCGCGACCCGGCACGCTTCTGGATGCTTTCGATCGTCTTCATCGGCGTGATCGGCGCCACGCAGGTCACCGCACTCGGCTGAAACCGACGGAGCCAGCATCACTGCCGGCTCCGTCCGCCGTATCAGGCCTTGTAGGGATAGCCCGTGGCGAGTACCTCTGCCGTGCCGTCCGAGACTTCAAGGACCGCGCGCGCACCGAACGGAAGCGTCCACTTGTCCTGCCCGTGTCCGAATGCCAGTCCGCGCACGAAAGGCACGCCGCAGACGGCGGCAAAACGCTCGAGCGCGTGCTCGATGTCGTAGCCGTTGTCGTACTCGCTGACCCGCTGTCCGCCCAGACCGCCCAGGATGATGGCCCGCTGCCCTGCCAGCACGCCGCTCAGGTGCAGCTCGTAAAGCATCCGTTCGATGCGATAGGCCTGCTCACCGGTTTCTTCCAGGTAGAGGATGCCGTCGTCGAACACCGGCAGGTACGGCGTACCGATCAGGCTGCATAACGCGGACAGGTTGCCGCCCCAAAGGGTGCCTTCGACACGGAGGTCGTCCTGCCCTTCCGGGCAGGCCCAGGTGATGTCCGTACGCGGAGACTGCAGGGTCTGCCAGAAGTGCCGCCACGTATTTTCACGCAGGTAGCCGGCACCGAAGTCCTGGACAAGCATGGGGCCGAACAGGGACCCGATGCCGCTGCGCGCGTAAAGCGCGCACTGAATCACCGTGAAGTCGCCGTGGCCGACCAACACGCACGAATTTTCGGAGAAACGCGCCGCCAGCCCGGCGTAATCGAGGTGTTCCAGCAGCGCGATGGCGCCATAGCCCCCATGGATCGCCATGACTACGTCCGGCAAGGGCAGATCAGGATTGGCAAGCTGGTTGATGTCCGCCGCGCGTTCGGCATCGCTGCCGGCAAAGCGCAGGGCCACGCGATCCACGACATGAGTGCCGAGAACGGTGTGGCCCGCGGCCTGCAGGCGCTCTATACCTCGCTGGCAGGCGGCGCGGTCTTCTGCGTAACCGGAGGGAGCAATAAGACGAATCTCGAATCGTTTTGGCATGACTGGCAGTGCGTGACTTGCACTACCAATACCTCTACGACCGCGCAAAGGCAACCCGAAGTTGTGCGGACCGCCTTCACAGGGGGCCATACAGGTGTTCAACGGTCTGGCCCTCCGGCGAAGACCCGGGTCCCGGCGGCCTGGGCGGCCGGGTGGAACAGCGTGCGACGCATCAGGCTATCTCCCTCGATCCAACTGCCACGCCGCGATGGCGTGGTGGCATCGATTAGAGGACGACCGTGTCCTTCGCACTGATCAATTGCGGCACGAACGTAATCGCAAACGGCACGATCCGCGTGCCGCTGCGCTTACCAGCCTTCGAACTCCTCGGCGGCGGCGAGATCCTCCGCAGGCGCACTGCGGATAAGGGTCTCGCGCGGCTGCTCGCCGAAAACGCTGCGGTACTTCTCGGCAAAGCGCGAGAGGTCCCACATGCCGCAGCTGAGCGCGACGGACTTGACCGAACGCCGCCCGGCTTCCGCCGTGACGAGGCTGCGGTGTGCCGTACACAGGCGAAGCATGGCCAGGTACCGGTTCGGTGGAATGCCTAGCAGGTCGTCGAAGGCGTACCGAAGGCCACGCTCGCTCGCGCCAGCTGCCTGGCAGAGCTCCTGCGAGTAGATATCGCGACGGAGGTTGGCCCGCATGAAGCGCTCGGCCCGACGCATCACCTGGTAGTGCGCACGCCTTCCGCGCGACGCGACCGGGCGCTCTTCGGACGATGATCCCAGGGCGACACGAATGTGCTCGTCCAGCAGGTCCTCGACCGGACCAAAAGCCATGTCCTCGGTGTCGTGCACGCGCTCGCGTATCTGCCGGTAGGCACGCTTGAGGTGTTCCGACGTCACCGAAAACAGGCGCAGCCGCTGTGCGGCCATGTCCACGTCGGCGTGATCGGAGGCCATGAATCGCGAGCGGAAACGTGCGTAAGGCGCCACCACGAGGGTGAAGCGCGTGCCGCGCTCGAACATGAAGTCGGTGGGCGTGCCGCGCAAAAGCGTCACGCCCATTTCCGACTCGACGCCGACGCCCTGGCACCAGCTGCGCTCGCCGGTCTCATGCAGGTAGACGAGCATGCATGCATCGTCCGGCACCGTCAGCGAGCCGCGTACGTCGAAATCAATGTGTCCGGTGAGATAGGTCACGGCGTCGTGCGTCTTCGACGCGATCGATGCACGCGGCCGGGCCGGGCTGAGGGTCAGCAGATCGACCTCGCACATGCCTAGCGCCGTACCCAGTGTGACCAGATCGTAATCTTCCAGGTCCTGCATATTGGAAGGGCGAGTCATGCGCCTACCTCCTTGCGGTTGGTTGTCCCGGCAACTCCCCACTCGTTGCCCATCCTGATCCGAACGCTAACCCTGCCCATATCCACCCCCGCTGCATCCACTCGCAGGCTAACCCTGCACGCGACAAATCCTTCGCCATAAGTACCCATGTAATGCAGCAAAGGCCAGCACTTTGTGAATATGCCGAATTCGCTTATCGACTGTCGGAAGCGATTGATGAATTTGACAAAAGTGCCGCTTGTGCGAGCCCAGAGACTACACCCAGCGAGGGGTCGCCGTGTACAACGCGAATCCCGGGAAAACTTGCGCCAACCCGCTCACGAACCTGCGGGGAGCGGGAGGTGCCCCCGGTCAGGAAGACACTTGCCGGGGCCTCGCCGATGTCCGTACGCGCCTGATCGAGAAGGCGGCCCATACGGTCGAGAAAGTCCTCTGAGGCGGCACGGAAGTCCCCGCCAACAGCGTCGATCTTCAGACCTGCCTCGATAAAATCGAGCGAAGCGGTCGCCGCCTCGCTGGACGAGAGATCGATTTTCATGCGCTCGGCCGACTGATTCAGGCGGGTCGTCGCGCCGCTACCCTGCAGGGCGCGGAGACGCGAGCCGAAGGGCTCGTCGACCTGGCGATAGTCCTGTTTGCGGAACTCACGCTGCTTGGGCAGGTTGTGAACGCTGGCGGCCTCGACGAAATGGTGCACGGGAACGCCGCTGAGGTCCTTGCCGAACCGGGGCATGAAGCTGTGCAGGCTCACGCCGACATCCAGATCCGTACCGCCGCGTGGCAAGCCCCAGCTCCGATGCATAACCGGCACCTCGCCGGCGCCCAGCTCGGCGTAGGCGACGTCGGTGGTACCGCCGCCGATGTCCACGATGATCGCGCGCTGCCGCTCAGCGAGGGACTGGTGGTAGTGCATGGCTGCGGCGGCGGGTTCTTCCAGGAATGAGACCTCGTCGAAGCCCGCGATGCGAGCGGCTTCGCGCAGGATCGACAGGGCCTGTTCGCCGCCGGCGGGGCCCATCGAGCTGCGGAACTCGACCGGGCGTCCGATCACCGCCTCGCGCACCGGCGTGCCGAACTGACGTGTCGCCACCAGCCGGACATGCTCGAGGATGTGTGCCGCGATGCTCACGATGGTCTTGCGGACGCGCGGATCGAGCTTGTAGCCGAACATGGACTTGGGCGATTCGATCAGGTTTCCGGTGCCCTCCTCCAGGTAGGCATCCACGGCTTCCTCCCCGAACAAGGCGTCCTGGAAGCTGGCTACGGAGGCCGAGGCTTCGCGCGTGCGCTCTTCCATCCACTGCCGGCGGACCACGCGGATGGCGTCACGGCGCAGATCCATGTCACTACGCGGTGTCCTGCCCGCCTGGCGTTCGTCCAACCGCGAAGCGCGCACGAAGGCGTCGACCTGGGCCTCCAGCACCGGGGTGAGCACGAAGTCATCCACGTTGGGCACGACTTCGGGAAAGAACACCGCCGTGCGGAACTGGCTGGCGTCGCCAAAACGGACCAGCTCGAGCTGGCCGTCCACGATGGCGGCAGCGGCCGAGTAGCTGGTTCCGAAATCGATGCCGATACGCATGGGGAGGGTCTTCCGGGGACGGGATAACCCACCATTATGGGGCCGGGACCTGCCCGGCGACAGGGCCATCCTTGCCGTTACACTCGGGGCTGACCTTATATGCCAAGGGGACTCCCCGCCGATGCGTCGCCTCGCTCTCGCCTGCCTGACCGCCCTGACCCTCGCCGCCTGCCATTCCCACGACGAAGACAAGACGGCGGCCACGCCACCGCCTGCGCCGGCAAAGGCCGCCACCTCGCCGCCTCCCCCACTCCCGGCCGTGGCCAACGAGCAGCACACGTTCAGCCCCGAGATCACGCCGGACGACTTCGCCGCGCACCTGCGGGTCATCTCGTCGGACGAATACGATGGCCGCAGGCCCGGCACCCTGGGCGAGCGCCTGACGACCAACTACATCATCGAGCAGTTCAAGCGGATGGGGCTGGAGCCCGGCAACAAAGGCGAGTGGGTGCAGACCGTGCCCGCCGTCTCGACCGCCCTCAGCGACCAGACCAATCTCAAGCTCGATGTGGCCGAAGGAGGCGGGCAGGAAGCCTTCGCCTTCGGCAGCGACATGGTCGCGGGCACCCTCCAGGCGAAGTCCGACGTGGATCTGAAGGACTCCGACGTGGTCTTCGTGGGCTATGGCGTGAACGCCCCCGAGGCCCAGTGGAACGACTTCGACGGCGTGGACGTGAAGGGCAAGACCGTCATCGTGCTGGTCAACGACCCGGGCTGGAACGCGAACGACCCCAAGCTCTTCAAGGGTCGAGAGATGACTTACTACGGCCGCTGGACGTACAAGTTCGAGGAAGCCGCTCGTCAGGGTGCCGCGGCCGCCTTCATCGTTCACCAGACCGAGCCGGCCGCCTATGGCTGGAACGTCGTGCAGAGCGGCTGGTCCACGCCGCGGCTGGATCTGCCCCAGAGTGAGGATCCCTCACCGCGGCTTCCTGTCGCCGGCTGGCTCACGCACGAAGCGGCGCAGCGCCTGTTCGCCAAGGCGGGCAAGAACTTCGACGACCTGGCGAAGCAGGCCGACGTGCGTGGCTTCAAGGCCGTGCCGCTCGAGGCGAAAGCTTCCATCCACCTGCAGAGCACGATCAGCCACTCGCTCAGCAATAACGTCATCGGCATGGTGAAGGGAAGCGACAAGCCCGACGAAGCGATCGTGTACACCGCTCACTGGGATCATCTTGGGCACGACCCGTCATTGAAGGGCCACGCGATCTACAACGGCGCGGTCGACAACGGCACCGGTATCGCCGCCCTGCTGGAGATTGCCGGCAAGTTCGCCCAGGACAAACCGAAACGCACGGTGATCTTCGCCGCCGTGACGATGGAGGAATCCGGCCTGCTGGGCTCCGCGTACTACGTCGCCCATCCACCCTTCCCGCTCAACAAGACCGTCGCCGACATCAACATGGATGCATTACCGATCACCGGCGCCACGAAGGACATGGAGGTGGTCGGTCTCGGCCAGGGCGACCTCGAAGACATCTTCGCCGATGTATTGAAGGCAGATGGACGCGTCGTCAGCGGCGACGCCTCACCCGGGAAGGGTCATTATTTCCGGTCGGATCACTTCAACTTCGCCAAGGCCGGCGTGCCCGCACTCGCTGCAAACGGTGGGATCGACATGGTCGTCGGTGGCAAGGCCGCGGGCGAAGCAGCCTCCGAAGACTATGTGAAAAACCGCTATCACCAACCCACCGACGTCTACGACATGCGCTGGAACTTCGACGGCGTCACGCAGAACGTCAAGGCCTTCTATGCCCTCGGCGAAAAACTCGCCGACAGCGACACCTGGCCCGTGTGGAAAGACGGCAGCGAGTTCAAGGCCATCCGCGAAAAGTCCTTAGCCACCCCGGCCAAAAAGAAAAAGTAACCCCATCGCCGCTTTTACCGTGGAAGCCGCTTTACTGTGGGAGCAGCTTCATTGTGGGAGCCGCTTTACTGTGGGAGCCGCTTCAGCGGCGATACCAAGGTTTCCTCAACCCCATCGCCGGCATAGCCGGCTCCCACATAAAGCGCGGCTCCCACATAAAGCGCGGCTCCCACAAAAAGCTCAGTAATTAACCTGCAACTGCACGCGAACCAGTTGCCCATCGATCCGACGATACGGCGCCGCGCTCACATCCGTGCGGCGCATGTTCGCCCAGGCGACCGCCAGTTCGACCGCGCTGGACGGCTGCCATTCCACACCGGCCTCCAACTCGTCCACCTGCATCTTCGGCGCGTTCGTATCGAACTTCGCCGCCCCCCGGTAGGTCTGCCACTTCGCATACGGCATCAGCGAACCGTAGTCGCCGTCGAACTTGTACATCACCTGCGCGTAGCCACCACGCAACGACTGCGTGCGGATGACCCGCCGTGCGACATCGAGTTCCGGCCCCTGCCCCACGGTCCACTCCGCCTGGAAACCGAACGGCTGTGGGTAATACACCACGTGCGCCGCAACACGACGATCCATGGAGCCTGCCACAGGCGCATCGACCACGGGCGTGAACGTGGCGCCGCCGATGGTCGCCGAACCGGTGCTCACCTTGTAGCGACCCGAGTAAGCGTCGGCGCCGACTTCCAGGTATTGCCCATTGGCGAACTTGAACGGATACGAGAAGTGAATCACCGAGTGCAGCTGGTCGTTGCGATCCGGTCGGTTCGCGCCCTGTCCGTTGTACACGCCGACACCGAAGACACCGTAGTCGCCGGAGCCTTTCAGCCCCGACTTGACCAGATAGGCGTAGCGCTCTTTGATCTCCTTCGGCGTCCAGTAAAAGAACACACCGAGATCGCGTTCATCGCGCACGGCTGAGTTGAGCGCGTCGGCGCGGTCGAAGGCGAGGCGGTTCTGACTCGACTGCAGGTCTTCCCAACCGTAAGGAATTTTCGACTGACCCGCGCGGATGCGAAACGTCTTGTCCTTGTCCAGCCACAAGTCCGCGTACGCGTCGCGCAGCTGGGCGAAATTGCCCGTGCTCGAACCCGTGGGCGTGCTGGCAAAATCCGGCTGTATGTAGATCGACATCCTGTCGGTCACGTCGCCGCTGATGACCACCCGTGCGCGGCGGATGCCGAAGCCCTGCTCACGACCGATATAGCGATCGCCCGGCGACTTCAGGTCCTTCGCGTCGCCGCCGGCTTCCTGGTTGTAGCGCAACTGCACGTAGCCACGGATGCCTATCTTTTCGTACCAGGCCTTGGTCGCCGGGGCGGCTGCGGCTGCGGCTGCGGTGGTAACGGTGGGCGCAGCGACCGCGACCGCGGCCGGCGTATCCGATACCTGCGCGAACTTGCCCAGGCGCTGACGACCAGGGCCCGGCTCCGCAAATAGCTGCCGGGTATTCGTATCAACGTAGAGCTCGATCGCTTCCTGGGGCGCGCCCTCGGCGGCCGCGGTGCCGCACATCGTCCAGAAGGCGGCGGCTAGGGGGAATCGTTTCATGCCGACTTGCTCCGAAAATTCTCATCTAAACGTCTGAGAAAATCCTCAAACGTCAGCGATAGTGGTGACTACGTGCGCCAAACATCGATAAGTCGCTCGATGGGCGGGCACGTTATCGGCCTCCGGTTGCACTTCCGTGACAGTGGCAAGCGACGCCAATCCACGCAGGTTTCTGCGCTGCAACACTTTCGTCATGCCCGCGTAACAAGGGATAATTCGCAAAGACGCGCCCTCGCCAGGGGACCGGCTCGACCGCAGTTGGCGAGGCACTCTCACCCCCAGGACCACCCCAGGCGGAACACACCATGTCTCTCGTAAGCTCGCGCCGTATGCCGCGACGTCTCGTCATTGCCCTGTCCATCGCCACGGCACTCACCGCTGGCCCGGCCTTCGCTCAGGACGCCACGACCAACGCTCCGAAGGCCAAGACGGCCACACTGGAGACCGTCACCGTCACGGCTGAAAAGCGCACGGAAGACCTGCAGAAGGTGCCCATCTCGATGACCGTGATCACGGCCGAGAAGCTCGAGGCATTCGGCCAGGCCGGCGACGGTGTGCTCCAGCTCGCCGCCCGCGCGCCCAGCGTGTACGCCGAGACGTCTTACGGCCGCGAGTTCCCGCGCTTCTACATCCGCGGCCTCGGCAACAGCGACTTCGACCTCAATGCGTCGCAGCCGGTGTCCATGGTTTACGACGACATCGTCCAGGAAAACCCGATCCTCAAGGGCTTCCCACTGTTCGATCTGGAGCAGGTGGAAGTGCTGCGCGGCCCGCAGGGCACCCTGTTCGGCCGTAACTCGCCCGCCGGCGTGATCAAGTTCGAGTCGCGCAAGCCGACCCAGGAAACCGAGGGCTATGCCCGGGTGTCCTACGGCTCGTACGGCACCGCCAATGCCGAAGCCGCCCTTGGCGGCGCCATCAGCTCCGACTGGTCCGGGCGCGTGTCCGCCATCGCCCAGCATCGCGATGGCTGGATCGACAACGACTACAAGGGTGAGAAGAACGATCTCGGCGGCTACAACGACCGCGCCGTTCGCCTGCAGGCGTTGTACAAGGCATCCGACGACTTCGATGCGCTGATCAACGTGCACGGCCGCCTTCTCGACGGCAGCGCCATGGTCAACCGCGCCAATGCGATCACCTTGGGCAGCGACCAGTTCGTGCAGGGTTTCGACCGCGACTCGGTTTCGCAGGACGGCAACAACAAGCAGCACCTGTTCACCTGGGGCAGCAACCTGCACCTGAACTGGCACTTCGGCGATCTCAACTTCACCTCGATCACCGGCCTCGAGCGCGCGCAGACCTACAGCCTCGGCGATGTCGACGGCGGCTACGACGCTTCCGAGACGCCGGCACGCCCGAGCGCCACGGATCGCACCACGCCCTTCTACTCCGAGACCGCGGACGCGCTGCCGAAGGATCGCCAGATCAGCCAGGAGTTCCGCCTGTCCAACGACAACGCCGATCGCCTGAAGTGGCAGGTGGGCACGTACTACTTCGACGAAGACGTTGCGATCACCAACTATTCGTACGACACGCTCAACAACCACGCCCTCAATGGCCTGGTCGACCAGAGCCAGCACACGAAGGCGTGGGCGCTGTTCGGCTCCACCGATTACCAGTTCACCGACGTGTTCGACCTGCGCGCCGGTGCCCGCTGGTCGCACGACAAGCGTGACTTCAGCGCCGAACGCTTCATCGGCTTCACCGGCCCGATCGGTCCGCTGACCTCCAAGCCGACCGATTCGCGCTGGAGCGGCGACCTTACCGGTACGTGGCAGTTGTCGAAGAACGCGAACGTCTACGCGCGCGTTGCCAACGGCTTCCGCGCCCCCAGCGTGCAGGGCCGCATTACCTTCGCCAACAGCATCTCCACGGCGCGGCCGGAGACGGTCACCTCGTATGAAGTGGGCTTCAAGTCGACGACGGAAGACAACAAGGTCCGTTTCAACGCCGACGTCTACAAGTACAACATGCACAACCAGCAGCTCACGGCCGTGGGCGGCGAGAGCAACGTCACCGAGCTGATCAACGCGAAGAAGACCGAAGGCTACGGCGCCGAGTTCGACCTCGAGGCCTACCTGACGCCGCAGTTCTACATGACGGCCGGCGGCAGCTATAACCACACGGAGCTGAAGGACAAGAACCTAGCCATCGCGCCATGCGGCGGCGGCTGCACCGTGCTCGACCCGCTGAACGCCGAAGGCAACGCGCTGATCAATGGCAACTCGCTGCCCAACGCGCCGAAGTGGATCGGCACCTGGACCGCCCGCTACGGCATCCCCTATGGCGAGAGCGGCGAGTTCTTCGTCTACACCGACTGGAACTACCGCAGCGACGTGAACTTCTTCCTGTATGACTCCGAAGAGTTCAAGAGCAAGCCCTTCCTCGAAGGCGGCGTCCGCGTCGGTTACAACTGGGACTTCGGCAAGCGCGAGATCGCCCTGTACGGTCGTAACATCACCAACAAGCGGGTGATCACCGGCGGCATCGACTTCAACAACCGCACGGCCTTCGTGAACGATCCGCGCATCATCGGCGTGGAGTTCCGCGCGGAGCTGTAAAGCCCCGAGCGACCTCGATCGGCTAACGGCCGGCCCCCTCGGGGGTCGGCCGTTTTCATTTGGGACGGGCGGAACCCTGTGGGAGCCGCTTCAGCGGCGATCCCGCGGCAGCGGGCCAGGCAGGCCTAAACCTTTTCCCCAGAACCCGCATCAGACCTGGTGCCACCGACGCACCCCACCAGCACAGCGCGGCACGGCATAGGCCATAAGTCATATGGAATTTCACGAAATTCTGGTTGACGACTAAAAATCTGGTGTTATAGTTCACTACAACACCGGTCACCCACACCACCACTGGAGTACTGAAATGAAAAACCTCAACCTCGCCGCCCTCGCCGCCGCCTTCGCCATCGCCACGGCCTCCCTGGCTGGCTTCCACAGCACCTCCACCGCCGCCGCGCCGCTTTCCGAGATCAACGGCACGCACGTCACCGACCTGGCCCCGATCGTCGTCTACGCCAACACGCCCGACAGCGTCGCCGCCCTCTAACCCACTGACCAACCTGCAGCAAAGTCATCGGAGTCGAACCATGAAAGCGCCGAACCTCATCGCACTCACCGCCTCTGTACTGATCGCCGGAACCAGCGTGTTCGCCCTGCGCTCCTTCGATGACCGCGCCGCTGCACTGGTCGCAGCACCCCATTTCGTCAACGGCGTCCGCGTCGTCGACCTCCCGGCCATCCATGTGCGGCCTACCGACGCCGATGTGCGCGAGGCGGTACTGGCCAGCGAGGCCACCCTGGATTCGGCGGCTGCCGCCCTCAAGCGCAGCGCGGAAGATCGCGCCGCTGCGCTGATCGGCGCGCAGCTGGCCATGCCCTACTATTCGTTTGGTAATGCACTGCGCCGCACGGCCAAGGATTAAATACATGTCCATCACCTGGAACGACAGCGTCCCGATCTACCGCCAGCTCCGCGAACGCGTGGTGGCGATGATCCTGGACGGCGCCTTGAATGAGGGCGACCCGCTGCCGTCGGTACGTCAGGTCGCGGGGGATTTTCAAATCAACCCGCTGACCGTTTCCAAGGCGTACCAGGAGCTGGTCGACGAACAACTGGTTGAGAAACGGAGAGGTCTTGGCATGTTCGTTATCGATGGGGCGCGCGACGCGCTGCTGAAAAGTGAAAGGGAGCGCTTCCTGCGCGAAGAATGGCCGGCGCTGTTTGCCCGCCTCCAGCGCATGGGCCTCGACCTCAAGACCTTGATGCGTGAAGCCCAGGGCTCCACGGAGGATCCGTCATGACCGCGGTCGTTACCGCCACTGGCCTGAGCAAGCGCTACAAGTCGTCGATGGCGCTGGACGGCGCCACCTTCCAGATCGGGTCGGGTCGCATCGTCGGCCTGATCGGCCCCAACGGTGCCGGCAAGACGACGGCGCTCAAGGCGATCCTCGGCCTGACCACCTTCGAAGGCCAGCTCAACGTCCTCGGCCTGGACCCACGCAAGGATCGCGACAAGCTGATGGAACAGGTGTGCTTCATCGCCGACGTGGCGGTGCTGCCGCGCTGGATCCGGGTGAAGGACGCGGTGGACTTCGTCGCCAACACGCATCCCCGCTTCGACCGCGCCAAGTGCGATGCCTTCCTGGCCCGCACGAAGCTGCAGCCGCAGCAGAAGGTGAAACAGCTGTCCAAGGGCATGATCGTGCAACTGCACCTGGCGCTGGTGATGTCGATCGACGCTCGCCTGCTGGTGCTGGACGAACCCACGCTGGGCCTGGACATTCTTTATCGCAAGCAGTTCTACCAGAGCCTTCTGGAAGACTACTTCGACGAAGAGAAGACCATCCTGGTCACCACCCACCAGGTCGAGGAGATCGAACACATCCTCACCGACCTGATGTTCATCCGCGACGGCAAGATCGTGCTCGATACCGACATGGACAGCCTGGGCGAGCGTTTCGCCGAGGTACTGGTCGGCGCCGAGTTCGCACACGCAGCCCGGGAACTGAAGCCGCTCGATGAGCGCCAGGTCTTCGGCAAGAGTATTTTCCTCTTCGACAACGTCAGCCGGCCCGAGCTGGAACGCCTGGGCGAGGTACGACGCCCGTCGATCGGCGACCTCTTCGTCGCCACCATGAAGGGCACCTACGCATGAAAACCTTCTACTGGCTGGTCAAGCGCGAGTTCTGGGAACACAAGGGCGGCTTCTTCTGGGCGCCGGTAGTCACCGGCATCGTCTTCCTTGTCCTCAACGGCATGGGTATCGCCCTGGGCGAAGTGTTCGGACGGAAGTGGGGCGGCCTGCAGTTCGGCGGCGGCAACTTCCACATGCAGAGCGACATGAGCCTCGCGGACCTGCATAACGTCGGCGCCGGCATCGACATCATGCTCTACACCGTCGCCGCGATCATCCTCGGCGTCACCGCCATCGTCGTGTTCTTCTACTGCCTGGGTGCGCTCTACGACGACCGTCGCGATCGCAGCATCCTTTTCTGGAAGTCGCTGCCACTGTCGGATACCTCGACCGTGCTGTCGAAGCTGGCAAGCGCCGCCGTACTTGCTCCCGCCATCGCGATCGTCGTCGGTGTGATCGTCGGACTGGTACTGGCACTGTTCCTCGCCATCGTCGCCACGATTCACGGCCTCAGCCTGTGGTCCCTGCTGATGGAGGCACATCCGCTCCGCGTGGCGATCAACCTGGTGCTCCTGCTCCCGCTGTACGCCATCTGGGCATTGCCGACGCTGGGCTGGTTGTTGCTCTGCTCGGCCTGGGCGAAGAGCAAGCCGTTCTTCTGGGCGATCGCCCTGCCGGTCGGCTCTGGCGTCATCGTCTCCTGGTTCGGCTTGATGGGTCTGTTCAACCTCTCGACCGACTGGTACTGGAAGAACGTGGTCAGCCGCCTGCTGGGCAGCCTGGTTCCGGGTAGCTGGGTTGGCAACGCCTCGCCGCTGGTGGTTCCCGATCACAAAGATCCGGCCGCCCTGCTCGACAGCCTCGACCTGGCCTACCACTACAGCGCCCTGGCCAGCCCCTCGATCTGGATTGGTGCGGCTGCAGGTGCGGTCATGATCGTCGGCGCCATCTGGTTCCGCCGCTGGCGAGACGAGAGCTAAAACGAAACACCGGCGGCCCCTTCGGGGGCCGTCTTCATTTAGCGTGTTGCGCACGATGCCCGCAGGGTCTAAAAACAAGGCAACGAAGCGCCCGGTGAGGGGACCGCCGCCTCGATCCGGCTCAATGGGAGCCGGATCACGAGCTTGCGTCCATCGCAGGGGATCCTCGCCATGACCACACCAGACGCCGCGATCGCGGAGCCGACCCCAGAGAGCGAGCGCGAAGCGGTGGCGCAACGACGATCAGCGGCGGGGATCGATCCCGGGGCGCCTCCCATCGGTCTTGCGTTCTCCGGTGGTGGCATCCGCAGCGCGACGTTCTGCCTCGGCGTATTGCGTGCCCTCGCCCGCAACAAGGTCCTGCATCGTTTCGACTACCTCTCGACCGTTTCTGGCGGGGGCTACGTCGGTTCGGCCTTCGGCAGGCTTTTCCACCGCGGCAAGGAGGGTGACGCTGCCTCGGTCGAAGCTGGCATCGCGGACGATGGCTCGCTGTTCCTGTGGTGGCTACGGAACAACGGCCGCTTCCTGGCGCCAGCCGGTGCGGCGGACCTCGTGCAGGCGCTCGCCAGCCAGCTTCGCGGCTTCCTGGCTACGCAGGTCGAAGTCGCTGTACTGATCATGCTGTTCGCGGGTGCCATCACCCTGCCCCACCTGGCGTACTCATGGGTATTTGCCGTGAGCGAAGGCATGCCCGTGGCAATGAGCCTCTGGTGGTGGCTCTTGCCGCTTCCAGCGGCCGGCGCGCTGACCATGTGCTACGCGTACTGGTTCCTGGGCAAGGCCAGTGCAGCCGGCCTCGCCACTGCGGTACTGGCCACGATCGTCGGCGTTTATCTCGCGGCGCAGGCGAGTGCTACCCCGACCTCCTTCGATGCGACGCTGCTATGGCTTGGCACCATCGGCATGCTCCCTTCGCCCGTTGCCTGGATCTGCGCCCGACTGAGCGGGCTGCGGCGCTCCGAAGAAACCAACCGCGTGCGCTACACGAAGGGGCTCGCGTGGTGCCTGAAAGCACTGGCGGTCGTCTTCGCCTTCGGCATCCTCGACATGCTCAGCTGGTACATGAAGCTGTGGCTGACCCAACTGGGTGGCGACGCCGCCGGCGGCAACGTGGCCACCGGTGTCGGCGTGACGACCGTGCTGATCGGCATCGCGCGCCTCGTGCTGCCGATGTTGCAGACGGGCAGCAAGACCGGCATTGCCAGGCTGCCCTGGGGCATGCTGGCCAACGTGCTCGGCCTGATCCTGGTCATGGCCCTCGCCCTGTTCTGGATGACGATCTTCCAGACCATCATCTTCCCCGACAAGGGCGACGTGCTCGGCAGCCTGCTGCGCAACGCCTATGCGCGCTGGGCCAGCGTGGCCGGCATCAGCCTGATCTACGTGTTGTTGAACGGCCGGGCGCTGCAGCAGCTGAACCGTTCGTCCCTGCACTTCTTCTATCGCTCACGCATCGCGCGGACGTATGTGTCGGTAGGTAACGGGCCTGATGGCGGCAGTGCGCACCCGCGTTTTCCTGCAAGCCCGACGGCGGCGAATACGCGCGACCTGACCGAGGCCACGGCGAAAATCACCTCGCTCATGGATGGCGATGACATCGCCATGACCGACTACGCACCGCACCGTTTCGGCGGTCCGATTCACCTTATCAACTGCTGCATCAACCAGACCGTCGACGACCGCACCGGCACCTACAATGCCGACCGCAAAGGTGTCAGCCTCACGGTGAGTGCGCTGGGTGTCGAGACAGGAACGCACCTGCCCGAGGCGAACTCGGCTGGTCTCCTGCGCGACAGCACCGTGGCCGAATGGGTGGCGATTTCAGGTGCCGCGCTGGGCTCCGGCATGGGCTCGCTGACGCGCCCCGGTACCGCGGCCATGGCCTTCCTCAGCGGTCTCCGGCTCGGCTACTGGCAGGACAACCTCACCGTTGGCTTCACAAAGAAACGCAACCTCGTCGCCAAGTACTTCGCCGTGCTTCGCGAGATGTTCGCCCGCTTCCCCGGCCTGGGCAGCGCGGACTGGTACCTGTCCGATGGTGGGCACTTCGACAACACAGGTGTTTACTCGTTACTGAAGCGGCAACTCTCGCTGATCGTCCTCGTCGACTGCGGCGCCGATCCGGAGTACCGCTTTGCGGACGTCGAGAACCTGGTACGGAAGGCGCGTATCGACTACGACGCCACCATCGCCTTCGTCGACCCCGCCGGCATTGCGCCGCTGGCGGGCGCACTCGCGCCAAAGTTCGGCACACCCGACACGATCTCCAACGGCCCCGGCGACGCTCATCTGCTGCTTGCAAGGATTACTTACGCGGATGGCCAACACGGAACGCTGCTGATCGTGAAACCGCGGACCACCTGCGACATGCCGCTGGATATCGCTGGCTACGCGGACCGCGAAGAAACCTTTCCGCAGGAAAGCACGAGCAACCAGTTCTTCAGCGAAGCGCAGTGGGAAAGTTACTGCGAACTGGGCGTCCTGCTGGGCACGCCCCTTGATCCTTCCCTGCTGGAGCACCTCCCGGTATGGGCCTGGAATGCGCCTGTCATCGGTGCCAACTCGGCGCTGCTTTCACCTGCGACGAGTCCCATGAGTCGCACCCAGCGGCTGGCCACCACGGTCGGCACATCCATCGGCGTGGGTGCCTTGCTCACTGCCCTGCTTGCCGGCTGGCAGGCCTGGGACTCGCACAAGCAACAGATGGCGGAGGTGCAATCGGCAGCGAACGCCGAGGCGAAGGAGATCAACGACGAAGTGCGCTCCTTGCTCACCTACCTCTCTGCGCCTGAACGGCAGAATGCCAGCTTCGATCCGTCGGTCGACGCCACCGTCAACCTGCTTACCTCCGAGATCGGCAACACCACGCTATCCGATCAGCAGATCAAGACCATGCAGGATCTCGCTAACCTGCTGTCACCGATCTGCGCCCGCACGCAGGACGCCACGCTGCTGACGCAGTGCGACTACGACCTCTTCGTGCTGACCAATACCGGACACGAGACCACGAGCGCCTGGGACAACGCGATGGCCAACTACAAAGGTTGGCGCGACCCGGCGGCCGTGGCCTTCGTGACGAACGAGAACGGCACGTCGGATATGAGCTTCGGCCTGCCGAAGGCGATTCCACCTGCGGTTGAGCCCGCTCCGGCTTCGGTGACGTCCACGGCGTCCGCTCCGCCACCGCCACCGCCACCGCCGGCGCCGGCGCCGGCGTCACCACCGCCGCCAGCGCCCGTCGACCCCGCGAAGCTGCGCAGCGACGTGATCGCCGCCTGCGGCCAGAACGGCCAGACGTTCATGCTCTACACGCAGATCTACGACGACAGCCAGCGTGCCGACGTGCTCCGCAGCCTCGCACCGGTGCGAGAACTGGGCATCGTGGTGCCCGGTGTCGAGAACGTCACCGACACCGCCAAGCGCAACGGCAGGCACGGTCCCTTTGAATGGAAGTCGCCCACGGTGCTGTATGCGCCCGACGGCAAGACCTGCGCCACGGCCCTCGTCAAATGGGGTAACGCCACGCTTCCCGCCTTGTCCAACGCACCGGCAAAGGCCGTTGCCCTCCCCGCGGGAACGGGAACGAGCAACGTCCTGGAGCTATGGATTCCGAGGAGGCGATCGGTTGGCCCTTAAAACCGGCGGCTGTCACCCACCACCGCCACCACTGCCACCATGGATGCCGCCTTTCGTCAGCGCAGCAGGATCCAGCAGCTTGGCCAGCTCGGCCTTGGACAGGCCGGTCGTTTCAAGGGCGACATCCATGATCGGCCGCTTCTCCTTGTACGCCTGCTTCGCCGTCGCAGCGCCCTTCTCGTAACCGATCACCGGGTTGAGTGCCGTCACGAGGATCGGGTTCTTGTCGAGCGCTTCGCGGATGTGTTCTTCGTTGACTTTGAAGCCGGCAATAGCCTTGTCGGCGAGCAACACGGTCACGTTGGCGAGGATCTCGATCGACTGCAGCAGGTTGTACGCGATCACCGGCAGCATGACGTTGAGCTGGAAATTGCCCGACAAGCCGCCGATGGCTATCGTCGCGTCGTTGCCTATCACCTGGGCAGCGACCATCGCGGCCGCTTCGGGGATCACCGGATTGACCTTGCCCGGCATGATCGATGAACCCGGCTGCAGCGCCGGCAATTCGATTTCACCGAGGCCGGCGAGCGGACCGGAGTTCATCCAGCGCAGGTCGTTGGCGATCTTCATCACCGCGACCGCCAAAGCACGCAATTGCCCGGAAAGCTCGACCGGGGCGTCCTGTGCCGCCATGCCGGCAAAGTAGTTCTCCGAGGACTCGAACTTCACACCGGTAAGCTTTGACAGTTCCGCGGCGACAGCGGGACCGAATTTCGGATCCGCATTGATGCCGGTACCGACGGCACTGCCACCCTGCGGCAGGCGACGCATACGCTTGAGCGTGTCAGTGATGCGTTCGGACGCGTCGGCGATCTGAGCCGACCATCCCGAGAGCTCCTGGCCGAAGGTGATCGGCATGGCATCCATCAGATGCGTGCGACCGGTCTTGACGACCTTCTTCAGCTCCTTCCCGCGCGTGTCGATGGTCTTGCGCAGGTGCTTCAGCGCCGGCAGCAGTTTCTCAGTGGTCGCAAGCGTGGCGCTGACCAGGATCGCCGTGGGAATGACATCGTTGGAGCTCTGGCCGGCGTTGACATGGTCGTTCGGGTGCACGGTCGTGCCGGCAGCCCCGGCGAGATGGGCGATCACCTCGTTGGCATTCATGTTCGAGCTCGTGCCCGACCCGGTCTGGAAGACGTCGATCGGGAAGTGTTCGTCCACACCACCGGCGGCCACCTGTTCAGCCGCCGTGCGAATCGCCCTGGCCGACGCCTTGTCGAGATGCCCGAGCTTGACGTTCGCCTCCGCCGCCGCCGATTTGATCAGCCCCAGCGCGCGGATGAACTCGCGAGGCATGGTCAGGCCCGACACCGGGAAGTTGTCCACCGCCCGCTGGGTCTGGGCGCCGTAGAGGGCCTTGGCGGGTACCTTCAACTCGCCCATGCTGTCGCGTTCGGTGCGGAACTTGCTCATGCGGGGAACCTCGGTGGGGGATTCCCATACAGTAAGGCCGATGGCGACGCTTTTGTAGGAGCCGGCTCCCGCACAGGGCTTCCCGGCCGTCTCGCGGTATAATCGCCGGCTGCTCCCGCCTAGCCTCCAGGAACGCCCCATGTCCCACGCCACGCTGACCGCCCTCTCGCCGCTGGACGGCCGCTACGCCTCCAAAGTGGAGCCGCTGCGCCCGATCTTCAGCGAATTCGGCCTCATGCATCGCCGCGTGCACGTGGAGATCCACTGGCTGCTGGCCCTCGCCGCGCACCCGGGCATCGTCGAGCTACCCGCCTTCCCGGCCGACGCCGTGACCCGCCTGCTCGCCATCGCCGACGACTTCTCCATCGAAGACGGCGAGCGGATCAAGGCGATCGAGGCGACCACCAACCACGACGTCAAAGCCGTCGAGTACCTGATCAAGGAAAAGATCGGCAACGATCCCGCCCTGGTCCAGGCCAAGGAGTTCGTGCACTTCGCCTGCACCAGCGAAGACATCAACAACCTTGCCTACTCGCTGATGCTGCGTGACGCACGCGAGTCGGTGCTGCTGCCGGCACTGGACCAGGTCATCGCGACACTGCGCGGTCTCGCGCACGAGCACGCCGGCCTCTCTCTGCTCGCGCGCACGCACGGCCAGACCGCCTCGCCGACCACCATGGGCAAGGAGATCGCCAACGTCGTCGCGCGCCTCGAGCGCCAGCGTCGCCAGCTCGTGGCCATCGAAATCCCGGGCAAGATCAACGGTGCCGTCGGTAACTACAACGCGCACGTCATCGCCTATCCGGCGATCGACTGGCCCGGGCTGGCGTCGAACTTCGTCGACGGCCTCGGCCTCACGTTCAATCCGTACACGACGCAGATCGAACCGCACGACGGTATCGCCGAGTTCGCCGACGTGCTGCGCCGGATCAACATCATCCTGATCGACCTCGCGCGCGACATCTGGGGTTACATCTCGCTGGGTTATTTCCGCCAGGCACTCAAGGCTGGCGAAGTCGGTTCGTCCACGATGCCGCACAAGGTCAACCCGATCGACTTCGAGAACGCCGAAGGTAACTTCGGTCTCGCCAACGCCCTGCTCGGCCACTTCGCCGAGAAGCTGCCGATCAGCCGCTGGCAGCGCGACCTCACCGATTCCACCGTGCTGCGCGCGCTGGGCACGGCGTACGGCCACTCACTGGTGGCCATCGAGTCGCTGCTCAAGGGCCTCGGCAAGCTCAACGTCAACGCCGAGCGCGTCGCCGCCGACCTCGACAACAGCTGGGAAGTCCTCGCCGAAGCCGTGCAGACCGTCATGCGTCGCTTCGGCCTGCCGGAACCGTATGAACAGCTCAAGGCACTCACGCGCGGCCAGGGCATCACGAAGGACTCGATGCGTGCGTTCATCGCTGGCCTCGACCTGCCTGCCGATGCGAAGCAGGCACTGGCTGAGTTGACGCCTGCGTCGTACATCGGCCTTGCGGACAAGCTCGCGAAAGCGATCTGATCGCGCGAAACCATCGCGCACAAAAAAAGCCCGGCATTCGCATGCCGGGCTTTTTTTTGGTTCTTCGCGGATTACCGGGGAAGGCGGCGCGGATCTTCATAAAGAAGTACGCGCTGTCGCGGTAGCCGTAGGCCATCCGCTTCATAACCTTGATGCGGTTGTTGATGCCTTCGAGCTGGCCGGTATGCATCGGCCAGCGGACCCGCGCGAGGATGCCGCGCCAGTAGCCGCGAAGGCTTTTGGCAAAGTGGATCATGGCTGGAATGCCGCTTTCCGCCGCGTGGCGATGCCACTGCTTCCAGGATCGGCGCCACGCCCATGCCGAGGGCGCATTCCATAGATCTTTGAGCTGGGCTTTCATGACGTAGACCGTCATTAGGGCCGTGTTGGCCTCGAGCACTTCCTTGAGTTGGAGTTGCTGGCTAGCGGCGCGGATGTGCTCGGGATTGCGCAACAAGAGCCAGTGCGATCGCTTGACGACCCGCCGTGCGGGCTTGTCGTGCCGGAGTTTGTTGGCCGTATCCACGCGCACTCGACTGATGACTTCGCGGCCGTATTTGGCGATGACATGGAACAGGTCGTAGACGATGCGGGCGTGGCGACAATGCTTGCGCACTTCCAGGTCGAAGGCAGTATTCATGTCCATCGCCACCGCTTCGATGCGGGCGCAGCCGTTGGCGCCCAAGGCCTCGAAGAAGGGTCTTACGGCCGCTCTGCTGCGACCTTCGCCGATCCATAACACCTGGCGAGTATCGGCATCGAGCACCACGCTGGCGTAGCGATGGCCCTTGTGCAGGGCGAACTCGTCCATCACCAGACGTCGCGGCGACGCTGGCGGCAAGGCCGCCAAGGTCTCTTCCAGGCGTTGCTCATCGAGTCGACGCACCGTGCTCCAGTGCAGATCAAACATCGCTGCAACATGCGCCGTGGGCAGCTTTGCGCACCAATATGCCGCCTGTTGAGCCAGCCGCCGGGTGATGCGGGCATGACGATCCAGCCAGCTCACCGCTTCCAGCCGCTGGCCACAATCGGGGCAAAGCAGCCGCCGCAAGGTGACCTCAAGCGTGACCGGATGTCCCACCATCGGCAGGTCGCGGATCCGACGCTCGACGTACTCGTGAACGGGTAAGCCAGCCGCGGAACAACCCGCGCATCGCGCCGGCTCACGGCCATCGGGGGTCAGTCGCACCCTCATCTGACCGTCCACCAGCTTCAACTCGTCAACAACAAACCCCTCCCAAAACGGGAGCAAGCCGGTAAGATCGTCCATGGGAGCGGTTCTCTGAAGATTGTTTGGTCGCACAAACATCTTGCCGGAGTTACCGCTCCTTTTTTATGCCCGCTCCCCGGACTTCCGTGAAGAACCTTTTTTTTGTGTTCAGCGATCAGTGATGGTCGTGATCGTTGCAACTATTGTCGCGATGGTCGCGATCGTCGCAGTGGTGATCGGGGCCGTTGTTGTAGCGGTCGTGGTCGTAACCACCGTCACGGTGGTCGCGGATGATGCAGCCGCTGAGGGAGGCGACGGACGACAGAAGCATGGCGATGATAAGCAGGCGTTTCATGATCACTCCCAAGATACCGACGTAGCGTCACATCACCGCAAGCTACGCGCGGTGGGATCAAGGGGTGATGAAGTGCTGCGGCGTCAGGAGCTTCGCCTACAAGTCGGCTCCTATTAGGCAGCGCTTCGGCGGCGCGCCCGCAGAGGCTACAATGCCGCCCATGGCCATCCAGACCCCCTCCCGCAAGACCCTCCCGATCGAAGTGCGCGGCAGCGCCAGCCAGCCGCTCGGCATGAGCGCCGCGCAGTTCCTGCGCGACTACTGGCAGAAACGGCCGCTGCTCATCCGCAACGCCTTCCCGGACTTTGAATCGCCGATCCAGCCGAACGACCTGGCTGGGCTCGCGTGCGAAGAAGGCGTGCTCGCCCGCCTCATCATCCACGACGAAAAGCGAGACCGCTGGACGGTCAAGAGCGGCCCCTTCGACGAAGCCGAATTCGGCAGGACCCCCAAGCGCGACTGGACCCTGCTGGTCCAGGACGTCGACAAGTGGGACAACGATGTCGCCGGCCTGCTCGGGCATTTTTCCTTCCTGCCGAGCTGGCGCGTGGACGACGTGATGATTTCCTACGCCGAGGACGGCGGCGGAGTCGGCGCGCACGTGGACCAGTACGACGTCTTCCTGCTGCAGGGCATCGGCCAGCGCCACTGGGCGATCAGCGACGACCCGGACGCCCCGCTCGACTTCCGCACCGACGTGGAGCTGAAGCAGTTGAAGCACTTCCTGCCCACCCACGAGTGGCTGCTCGAACCCGGCGACATGCTCTATCTCCCCCCGGGCGTGCCGCACGACGGCATCGCCCTCGGTGACTGCATGACCCTGTCGATCGGCATGCGCGCACCCTCGCAGGCCGAACTCACGGGCGACCTCGCGGACTTTCTCGCCGAGCGCATGCCCGACGAACTGCGCTACACCGACGCCGACCTCGTTCCCGCCAAGCGCGTGGGCGAGATCGACACCGCCGCACTGAACCGCCTGCGCCAGGCCCTGCCCTTCGCGGCCGCACTCGACCGAGACCTGTTGGCCGACTGGTTCGGCCGCTTCATCACGCGCTACCGCAATGCCCAGGTGCCAGCCGCGCCACCCAAGGCCAGCACCGCAGCCGCCCTGGACAAGGCACTGGAGGCCGGCGCAGCACTTGTCCGCCACCCGTTCGCACGTCTCGCCTGGGTCCGCGGCAAGAAGGACGCCACGCTTTATGTGAGCGGCCACGCCTATGCCTGCCCCATTGACCTCGCCGAGCGCCTGTCGGCGGAGCGCGAGTTCCGACTCGACGGCGCGCCCAGCGCCGCCCAGCGCGAGGTCCTGTTGGCCCTGGTCAACGAAGGCCAGCTGGTCGTGCGCAAGGGACGCCGTCGGTGAGCGATACGGCGGACACGGTGCTGACCGTCGAGGACCGCGCCGGTCTTGAGGTCGCCCATGTCCGCCTGCTGGCCCAGGCCCGTTATCGGGCCGCGATGTACCTGCCGCGCATGGAGACGGGGATCCTCGACAGTGAGGCGATTCTCACCGAGCTGCGGCGCCTCGCCACCAGCGGTCGTCAGGCCAGGGTCCGAATTTTGACCCACGACGCCGAGCAGGCCCATCGTGACGGGCACCGCCTGATCGCCCTCGCCCAGCGCCTGCCCACCGCCGTCTCGATCCGCATGCCATTGGACGAAACCGATTTCGCATACGGCTCGGCGTTCATCTGCGATACCGGCAGTGGCTTCCTTTTCCGACCCGTCGCCAGCCGCTACGAAGCACGGGGCAATCTCGACGCTCCGGGTGAGACCTCTCGTCTCATGGCGTATTTCGACGAAGTCTGGGAGCGGGCCGAGCCGGCATGGCAGATAAGACCACTCGGGATCTGAAAGGCGTACGAAACGTGAATCCGGGTTGGCGCGTCGCAGCACCACGGAGCTATACTTAACGGATTCTTATGCCGCGGCGCGTCCCCACGAGTCCAGCGGCAGCCCGTCCTTTTCGTGTGTGCCGGTGGTGACGTGAGCGCAAACCTGATCCGCGAGTTTTCCGAATCCTCCCAACTCGCCGGCGGCAACGCCGACTACGTAGAGCAAGTCTACGAAGCCTGGCTGGCCGATCCCGGCTCTGTCCCGGGCGAATGGGATACGTATTTCAAATCCTTCAAGGGTCGCGAGGCCGGTGATGTCGCCCATTCCGGCGCCATTGCCCGCATCGAAGCCGCGCAGAAACAGCGCCGCACGGCCGCCCCGGCGCCCGCCGCCGGCTCCGCCGACAACGCCTACGCGCAGAAGCAGGCCGGCGTGCTCCGCCTGGTCACGGCTTACCGCTCGCGGGGCCACATCGCCGCGCAGCTGGATCCCCTCGGCCTGACCATCCCGGATATCGAAACCCCCGACCTTGGCCTGGCCTTCCACGGCCTGTCCGACGCCGACCTCGGTACCGAGTTCGACGCTGGCACCTTCGCCGGCGGCGGCCAGCGCATGACGCTGCGCGATCTCCTCGCGAAGCTCAAGCAGATCTACACCGGCACCGTCGGTGCCGAGTTCATGTACATCTCCGACTACGAGCAGCGCTCGTGGATCTACTCGCGCCTGGAAAAGGCCGCCGGCTCGCCGGGCCTGCAGAAGGCCGAGAAAGTCCGCGTGCTCGAAGCCCTCACGGCCGCGGAAGGCCTGGAGCGTTTCCTCCACACCAAGTACGTCGGCCAGAAGCGCTTCTCGCTCGAAGGCGGCGAAAGCATGATCCCGATGGTCGATGACATCGTCCGTGCCGCCGGCGACAACGGCGTCAAGGAAGTCATCATCGGCATGGCCCACCGCGGCCGCCTCAACGTCCTGGTCAACATCCTCGGCAAGGCGCCCTCGCAGCTCTTCAACGAGTTCGAAGGCAAGTTCGAGCATGACGACAGCCCGATGCACACGGGCGACGTGAAGTACCACCTCGGCTTCTCCGCCGACGTGAAAACGCCTAACGGTGGCGTGCACGTCGCGCTGGCGTTCAACCCGTCGCACCTGGAAATCGTCAACCCGGTGGTCGCCGGTTCCGTGCACGCGCGCCAGTCGCGCCGTCGCGATACCGCCCGCGAAAAGTCGATGGCCCTGCTGATCCACGGCGACGCCGCCTTCGCAGGCCAGGGCGTCAACATGGAACTGATGCAGATGTCGCAGGCCCGTGGCTTCGCCATCGGCGGCACGCTGCACATCGTGATCAACAACCAGGTCGGCTTCACCACGTCCAAGCGCGAAGACGCCCGCTCCACGCTGTACTGCACCGACCTCTCCAAGATGGTCAACGCGCCGGTGTTCCACGTGAACGGCGACGACCCGGAAGCCGTGCTCCAGGTCACCCGCCTCGCGTATGAATTCCGCAAGGAGTTCAAGAAGGACGTGGTCATCGACCTCGTCTGCTACCGCCGTCATGGTCATAACGAGGCCGACGAGCCGGCAGCCACGCAGCCGCTCATGTACCAGGTTATCCGCAAGCGTCCGACCACGCGCGACCTCTACGCGCAGGCGCTGGTGAAGTCCTCGACGATTGGCGCGGACGACGGCCAGAAGATGCTCGACGATTACCGTGCCCGCCTCGAGAAGGGCGAGCCGCTGATCGCCATCGAACCGAATCCTACCCGCGACATCCCGGTCGACTGGACCCGCTTCCAGAAGACCAGCCTGTCGATGGAAGTGGACACCGGCGTGCCGCGCGAGCAGTTGGCCAAGGTGCTCGACACCATCCTCACCCTGCCGTCCGACGTCACCCTGCACGCTCGCGTTGCCAAGATCTACGACGACCGCCGCAAGATGGCCGCCGGTGACCTGCCGGGCGACTGGGGCTTCGCCGAGAACCTCGCCTACGGCACGCTCATCGCTGAAGGCAACGACCTGCGCATCGTGGGCCAGGACGCCGGCCGCGGCACGTTCTTCCATCGCCACGCCGTTCTGCACGACCAGAACAGCGACAACACCTACCTGCCGCTGGGCAAGGTGCGCGCCGACGCCCGCGTCGACGTCATCGACTCGCTGCTCTCCGAAGAAGCCGTCATGGCCTTCGAGTACGGTGAAGCCACGACCTCGCCTGACCAGCTCACCATCTGGGAAGGCCAGTTCGGCGATTTCGCCAACGGCGCCCAGGTCGTCATCGACCAGTTCATCAGCTCGGGCGAAGCCAAGTGGGACCGCCTCTGCGGCCTTACGCTGCTGCTGCCGCACGGCCAGGAAGGCGCCGGCCCGGAGCATTCCTCCGCCCGTCTGGAGCGTTTCCTCCAGTTGTGCGCGCTCGACAACATGCAGGTCTGCGTGCCGACCACGCCGGCCCAGGCCTTCCACATGATCCGCCGCCAGCAGGTGCGCCCGGTGCGCAAGCCGCTGATCGTGATGACGCCGAAGTCTCTGCTGCGCCACAAGCTGGCCGTGTCCTCGCTGGACGAACTGGCCAACGGCAAGTTCCAGCTGGTGATCGGCGAGCACCGCGATCTCCCGGCGAAGAAGGTCAAGCGTGTCGTCCTGTGCTCGGGCAAGGTCTACTACGACCTGCTGGAAGATGCCGACAAGCGCGGCCTGACCGACGTCGCCATCGTGCGCGTCGAGCAGCTCTATCCGTTCCCGCGCCCGGAAGTCTCGGTCGAACTGGAAAAGTTCGCTTCCGCCAGGGAAGTGGTCTGGTGCCAGGAAGAACCGATGAACCAGGGTGCATGGTTCCAGATTCGTCACCACCTGCAGGCCTGCATCGGTTCGAAGCAGAGCCTGTCTTACGCAGGACGCTCGCGTTCGCCGTCGCCGGCTCCGGGCCATCTCAACACCTATATCGCCGAACAGACGGCGCTCGTCGAGCAAGCGCTCGTCGCGCCAGTCGGCACCGATCACGCAGCGGAGTAAGGCAAGCATGTCCATCGAAGTCAAAGTCCCGGTCCTGCCCGAGTCGGTCTCGGACGCGCTCATCGCCACCTGGCACAAGAAGGCCGGTGATGCGGTCAAGCGCGACGAAAACCTGCTGGACCTCGAGACCGACAAGGTCGTGCTCGAAGTGCCCTCGCCTGTCGACGGCGTGCTGAAGGAAATCCGGTTCGAGGAAGGCTCCACGGTCACCTCCAGCCAGGTCATCGCCGTGATCGAGGAAGGCGCCGCCGCTGCCGCGCCCGCCCCGGCTCCGGCCGCTGCCGCCGCTGAAGCGCCCAAGGCCGAGAAGACCGAAGCCGCCGCACCGAAGGGTGTCGACGAGCTCTCCCCGGCCGGCCGCCGCGTCGCCGTCGAAGAGAACATCGACCCCTCCAAGGTCGCCGGCACCGGCCGCGATGGCCGCGTGACCAAGGAAGACCTGGTCAACGTCGGCAAGGGTGGCGCCGCCGCTCCCGCCGCCGCACCGGCTCCGGCCGCCAAGCCGACCCCGGGCAGCCGTCCGGAAGAGCGCGTGGCCATGACGCGTATCCGTACGCGCATCGCCGAGCGCCTCATGCAGTCGAAGAACTCGATCGCGATGCTCACCTCGTTCAACGAAGTGAACCTCGCCGAAGTCGTCAAGCTCCGTAAGGCCCTGGGCGAGCAGTTCGAGAAGGCCAACGGCGTCAAGCTCGGCTTCATGAGCTTCTTCGTCAAGGCGGCCACCGAAGCCCTCAAGCGCTACCCGGTGGTCAACGCCTCGGTAGACGGCTCGGACATCATCTATCACGGCTACCAGGACATCTCGATCGCCGTGTCGACCGAGAAGGGTCTGGTCACGCCGGTCCTGCGCGACGTGCAGGACATGTCTTTCGCGGATGTCGAGAAGGGCATCATCGGTTACGCCAAGAAGGCGCGTGACGGCAAGCTCGGCCTGGACGACCTCCAGGGCGGCACCTTCACCATCACCAACGGCGGCACCTTCGGTTCGCTGCTCTCCACCCCGATCGTGAACCCGCCGCAGAGCGCCATCCTCGGCATGCACACGATCAAGGAGCGCCCGATCGTCGAGAACGGCCAGGTCATCGCCGCTCCGATGATGTACATCGCCCTGTCGTACGACCATCGGATCATCGATGGCAAGGACGCCGTGCTCTTCCTGGTCGACATCAAGAACCAGCTGGAAAACCCGCAGCGGATGCTGCTCGGCCTTTGATGGTCGGTTGATTCATCAATGTGAAAGCGGGAGTCGAAAGACTCCCGTTTTCATGTTCCGACCCCATATTGGCGGTAGCAGAATCCCGCCGTTTCATCCGGAGCAAACCTAATGAGCGACAAGTTCGACGTCATCGTCATCGGTGCGGGCCCCGCGGGCTATGTGGCCGCGATCCGCGCCGCGCAGCTGGGCCTCAAGACCGCCGTGGTCGACGCCTTCGTCGGCAAGGACGGCAAGGCCGCCCTCGGCGGTACCTGCCTCAACGTCGGTTGCATCCCGTCGAAGGCGCTGCTGGATTCGTCCAAGCAGTTCCATAACCTGACGCACAACTTCAAGGATCACGGCATCACCGCCGAGAATCCGCAGATCGACATTGCGACCTTCATCGGCCGCAAGGACAAGATCGTCAAGCAGTTCACCGGCGGCGTGACCATGCTGTTCAAGGCGAACAAGGTCACCTCGTTCTTCGGCAAGGGCAAGCTCCTCAAGGGCAACCAGGTCGAAGTCACGGGTAACGACGGCGCGGTCCAGACGATCTCAGCGACCAACGTCATCCTCGCGTCGGGCTCGGTGCCCATCGAGTTGCCGTTCGCGAAGTTCGACAACACGCACATCATCGACAACACCGGCGCGCTCGACCTCACCGCCGTGCCCAAGCGCATGGGCGTGATCGGCGCCGGCGTGATCGGCCTCGAGCTCGGCAGCGTGTGGAAGCGTCTCGGTTCCGACGTCACCGTGCTGGAAGCGCTGCCGAAGTTCCTCGCCGTCGCCGACCAGGACATCGCCAAGATGGCCGCCCGCGAGTTCGCCAAGCAGGGCCTGGACATCAAGGTCAATGCGAAGGTCACGGCCGCCGAGGTCAAGGGTGACGAAGTCCATGTCAGCTACACCGACAAGGACGGCGCCGCGCAGTCGCTCGTCGTCGACAAGCTGCTGGTCGCCGTTGGCCGTCGCGCCTATACCGCCGGCCTGCTGGCCGACGACACGGGCGTGAAGCTCGACGAGCGCGGCCGCATCGTGGTCGACGAGCACAACCACACCGGCGTCGATGGCGTCTGGGCGATCGGCGATGCCGTTCGCGGCCCCATGCTTGCGCACAAGGGTTCCGAGGAAGGCGTCATGGTTGCCGAGCTCATCGCTGGCAAGCCGGGCCACATCAATCTCGACACCGTGCCCTGGGTCATCTACACCGAGCCCGAGATCGCCTGGGTCGGCAAGACCGAAGAGCAGCTCAAGGAAGAAGGCATCCCGTACAAGACCGGCGCCTTCCCGTTCGCCGCCAACGGCCGTGCCGTGGCGATGAACGAAGGTATCGGCCAGGTCAAGATGATTGCCCACGCCGAAACCGACCGGATCCTCGGCGTGCACATGGTCGGCCCGGTCGTCTCCGAGCTGATCCACGAGTGCGTCGTGGCAATGGAGTTCAAGGGCTCGTCGGAAGACCTCGCCCGCATCGTCCACGCCCACCCGGCGTTGTCGGAAGTCGTGCACGAGGCCGCCCTGTCGGTCGACAAGCGCGCCATCCACAAGGGCAACTGATCGCCTGTGCGACCTCAAGCCCGCTCATGCCATTAGCATGGGCGGGCTTTGTCGTTTCTGGGTGTCCTTACCAGAGCGCGCTTTGTGTGGGAACAGCGTGTGCTCTGGTAAGTACATAGGAGACTCGAATATGCGTGACATCAAATCCCTCTGTGTCTACTGCGGCTCCAGCAGCGGCGGCAACCCGGAATATACCCAGGCGGCAACAGCCTTCGGCACGCGGCTGGCGAAGGAAGGCATCGCCCTGGTCTACGGCGGTGGCAAGGTCGGCCTGATGGGCACCGTCGCCGATGCCGTGCTTGCGGCAGGAGGCCGCGTCATCGGCGTGATCCCGCGCCAGCTGGTCGAGAAGGAAGTCGCTCACACCGGCCTCTCGGAGCTGCAGGTCGTCGAGACCATGCACGAGCGCAAGACGCGCATGTACGAGCTCTCCGACGCCTTCGTCGCCCTGCCCGGCGGCTTCGGCACCATGGACGAGATGTTCGAGATGCTGACCTGGGCCCAGCTCGGCCTGCACAGCTACCCGTGTGCCTTCCTCGACGTTCGCGGGTTCTACGCGGGTCTTTCCGCGAGCATGGACCACATGGTCACCGAGGGCTTCGTCAAGAAGAACCAGCGCGACCAGGTCTGGTTCGGCGCCAGCATCGACGCCCTGTTCGACTGGATGAAGCACTACGAGTCCACCTACACACCGAAGTGGATCACGGGGACATCGGTCGACAGCGCCGCCTGATCGCGACTTTCCGGCGGCCCGGAGGGCCGTTTAGCCCGGCCACCCGGCGCCGTGAACGCTTGTCAAAACAGGTTTTGACCGCTGCACCATTGATACAAGCGCGCTGGCCGGTAGAATGAGCCCACGCCAGAGGCGCAACGCGCGACGTTTTTTCGTCACCGCAGAATTTCGAGACGGCCGCCTGGAAGGCGTACGTCATCAAGGACAACACATCGGGCTTCGTCCCGGGGGAAAGTGAATGGCTCGTATCCTGATCGTCGACGATTCGCCGTCGCAGTTGCTGGGCATCAAGCGCATCGTCGAGAAACTGGGCCATGAGGCCATCACGGCCGAGGACGGCGCGCAGGGCGTCGAGGTTGCCAAGCGCGAGCTTCCCGACCTGATCCTGATGGACGTCGTCATGCCGAACCTCAACGGCTTCCAGGCCACCCGTACCATCAGCAAGGAAGAAACGACCAAGCACATCCCGATCATCCTGGTCACGACCAAGGACCAGGACACCGACAAGGTGTGGGGTTTGCGCCAGGGCGCGAAGGATTACGTCGTCAAGCCGATCAAGGAAGAAGAGCTGGTCAAAGCCCTCAAGGAGCACCTGCCGGGCTGAGGGCTGCGGCTTCGCCGCAGCCGCAACACTAGCCCTGCCGCGGATCGAATCCCGGGAAGGCATCCTTGAACTCGGCGTAGGCCGCCTGCTCCTCGTGGGTTTCGGGGACCGGCACGCGGATTTCCAGCACGACGATCTGATCGCCTGGTTCCGAGCCCGGCAGACCCCGCCCCTTCAGGCGCAGTTTCCGGCCCGACTGCGAGCCTGCGGGAATGCGCAGGTCCACATGCCCGCCCAGTGTCGGGACCGGCACCGTGGCACCCATGGCGGCCTCCCACGGCGTGATCGGAAGCGTATGCGTGACTGTACGGCCCTCCAGACGGAACCGGACGTCGTCGCGGACGCCGATCTCGAGCAGCAGGTCGCCTGAGGGTCCGCCGCCCATCCCCGGATGACCCTGCCCCGCCAGCCGGATGGTCTGGCCCGGCGTGATCCCGGCCGGAATCTTCACCTCGAGTACGCGCTCGCTGCCCGAGGCATCGTTGAGCACAACGCGCGTCTTTCCGCCATTGAAGGCCGTCTGCAGGTCGGTCTCGATCTTTGCCTGGATATCCCGGCCCCGTCGCGCTTGCGACTGCTGTTGGCCCCGGGCACGACCACCGCCGCCAAACAGGCTTTCGAAGAAGTCGCTGAAGTCGCCGCCACCCCCACCGCCCTGGCCGAAGTCGTAGCTTCCACCCCCGCCCTGACCAAAGCCCGGCGGCGGACGGAACTGCTCGCCCTGGCGATAGCCGCCCGCACGGAGCTGGTCGTAGGCCCGACGCTTCTCGGGATCCTTCAGCGCCTCATTGGCTTCGTTGATCGCCTTGAATTTGTCTTCAGCACCCGGCTCCTTGTTCTTGTCCGGGTGGTACTTGCGCGCGAGCTTGCGGTACGCCGCCTTGATCTCGGCGTCGGTCGCTTCGGGCTTCACCCCAAGTGCTTCGTAATAATCCTTGAACTCCACAGGCTCTCCCGGGCTTGTGTCGAAAACAAAAAGCAGAATGCCCGCGGTGGCGCATGTCCACCGCGGGCCAGCATGACAAGCTTAAAGCGAATCAGCCCGCAGCGTTAATCTCAATACGACGCGGCGCACTCTCGGCCTTTTTCGGTATCGCGATTTCGAGCACGCCATGGGCGCCCGACGCCGTGATGCCCTCGGCATTGGCGCTTTCCGGCAAGGTGAAGCTGCGCTTGAACGAACCCGTGGCCCGCTCGACACGGCTGAACTTGCCTTCGGTCTCGCTCACGAACGCCTTGCGCTCGCCCTTGATGCTGAGCACGTTCTTTTCCATCTGGATCTCGATGTCGGCGAGGTTCACGCCCGGCACGTCGGCAAGGATCAGGAAACGGCCGCCCTCTTCACGAATGTCGACGCGCGGCGCCCAGGCACTCTCTGCCGCCGGTGCCGGCGCGGCGATCTCGTTGCCGAAGAGCTGTTCAAAGACGTTGCGGACGTCGCTGCCAAACACCGGCGCATGACGAAACGACACATGACGAAGCTGGTTCATCTGTTTGACTCCCAAGAAGTTTTCGGCCCGATGGCCGTCTGGGATCAAACATATGACCGACCCGTCGGGATTCAAGTGCCGCTGTCATTCGCAGCGGTTGGGCCCGATGTCGCGTTCGCGCTAAGCTCGGTCATCTTTCCCCGCAAAGGACACCCCATGACGATCGCAGTCGGCGACACCCTTCCGGATCACACGCTCACGCAGTTCGAAGATGGCATCAAGACCGTTTCCAGCGTCGATGTCCTCGGCAAGGGCAAGGTCGTGGTGTTCGCCGTGCCCGGCGCGTTCACCCCCACCTGCTCGAACAAACACCTGCCCGGCTACATCCAGCACATGGAAGACTTTCGCGAGCGCGGCATCAAGGTCGCCTGCATCTCGGTGAACGATGCCTTCGTGATGCACGCCTGGGGCATCTCGCAGGGCGTGCCGGATGATCTTCAGATGCTGGGTGATGGCAACGCCACGTTCGCCGTCGCCCTCGGCCTCGAGCTGGACGGCACGAAGAACGGCATGGGTATCCGTTCGAAGCGCTTCGCAATCTACGCGGAAGACGGCGTGGTGAAGGTCCTGCACGTGGAAGCGCCCGGCGAGTTCCGCGTCACGTCGGCCGAGGCGATGCTCGAAGCCATCGACAAGTAAGGAATGTGGGAGCCGCTTCAGCGGCGAATAAGAACATGTGGGAGCCGCTTCAGCGGCGAAAAGCCAACGGAGCGGCTTAGCCGTAAGGCCAATCGCCGATAAATCGGCTCCCACACAAAGCCAGCCGGTTCCACATATCCCGACAAAAAAAAAAAACCCCCGGAGATTGGACGGGTGTCCAACTTCCGGGGGTCAGTTCATTTTCAGCGGGGTTTTTCGTTCTTACCCTTCGGTCGGCTCGTCGCCGTCACCGGTGGGGCCGCTTTCGATCGGCGGCAGGTCGGCGGCGACATCACCGTCGACGACAACGTCGCCATCGATGACCTCACCCTCGATCTCGAGCTCTTCCTCAGCTTCGAGGCGAACCACGCCGATGAGCGTCTCGTCCTTCGGCAGCTTGATCAGCGTCACGCCCTGCGTGTTGCGGCTGAGCTGCGAGACTTCCGACACGCGCGTACGTACCAGCGTGCCCTGGTCGGAGATCAGCATCAGCTGCTGGGTCTCGGTGACCTGGGTGGCCGCCACGAGGTTGCCGTTACGGTCCGAGCACTGGATGGCGATGACGCCCTGTGTGCCACGGCCCTTCTTCGGGAACTCGTCGAGAGCGGTGCGCTTGCCGAAGCCACGTGCCGTCGCGGTGAGGATGTTGCCATCACCCTTTGCGACGATCAGCGAGACCACTTCCGCATCTTCCGCCAGGCGCATACCGCGCACGCCGGTGGCCGTACGACCCATCGAGCGCACGGTGCCTTCGTCGAAGCGCACCGACTTGCCGTTGGACGCGAAGAGCAACACGTCGCTCTCGCCGCCGGTCATGGCGACGTCGACCAGGGCATCGCCCTCGTCGAGGTTGATTGCGGCCTTGCCCTTCTGCAGCTGGAATGCGAACTCCGACAGCGGCGTCTTCTTGACCGTGCCCTTGCGGGTGGCAAAGAAGACGAAGCAGGTCGGGTCATACTCGCGCACCGGCAGCAGCGCCTGCACCTTCTCGCCCTCACCCAGCGGCAGGAGGTTCACGATCGGCTTGCCACGTGCACCCGGGCCAGCCTCCGGCATCTGGTACACCTTGAGCCAGTAAACACGGCCGGTGCTGGTGAAGGTCAGCAGGGTGTCATGGGTATTGACCACCCACAGCTGCTGCACGACGTCTTCGTCCTTCAGTGCCGAAGCCGAGCGACCCTTGCCGCCACGCTTCTGCGCACGATAAAGGCTTGCCGGCTGACGCTTGATGTAACCGGTGTGCGAGAGCGTCACCACCACGTCTTCCGGGGCGATGAGGTCGAGCACGTTCAGGTCTTCCTGCGAGTGCTGGATCTCGGTGCGACGCTCGTCGCCGTAGTCGGTGCGGATCTGCTCGAGCTCTTCGCGGATGACTTCGAGCAGACGCGACGGGTTCTCGAGAATCTCGATGAGGCCACGAATCGTGTTGAGGATTTCGCGATACTCGTCGGACAGCTTTTCCTGCTCGAGGCCGGTAAGGCGATGCAGGCGCATCTGCAGGATTTCGGTGGCCTGCGCTTCGGACAGCTGGTAGCCGTTCTCGTTGAGACCATCGCGCGGATCCATATCTTCCGGACGCGACGATTCCGCACCCGTGGCGGCGAGCAACGCCTTGACCAGACCCGGCTCCCAGCGACGGGCGACCATGCGCTCGCGCGCCTCGGCCGACGACGCGGACGTGCGGATCAGCTCGATCATCTCTTCGATGTTGGCGAGCGCAACCGTGAGGCCTTCGAGGATATGCGCGCGCTGGCGTGCCTTGCGCAGTTCGAAGATGGTGCGGCGCGTGACGACTTCGCGGCGATGGCGAATGAAGGCCTCGAGGATGTCCTTGAGGTTCATCAGCTTCGGCTGGCCGTCTAGCAGGGCCACCATGTTGATACCGAAGGTCACCTGCAGCTGGGTCTGCTGGAACAGGTTGTTCAGCACGACATCGCCCATGGAGTCGCGGCGAATCTCGATGACGACGCGCATGCCGTCCTTGTCGGACTCGTCGCGCAGCTCGCTGATGCCTTCGAGCTTCTTTTCCTTGACCAGCTCGGCGATCTTCTCGATCAGGCGAGCCTTGTTCACTTGGTACGGCAGCTCGTGGACGAGGATCGTCTCGCGGCCGTTGGACTCGGTTTCGATCGACGTGCGCGCACGCACGAGGATGCGGCCGCGGCCGGTGCGGTACGCCTCGATGATGCCGGACGAACCGTTGATGATGCCGGCGGTCGGGAAATCCGGGCCGGGAATGAAGGTCATCAGCTCGTCGACGCCGAGCGAGGGATCCTCGATCAGGCCGAGCACCGCATTGATGACTTCGGTCATGTTGTGCGGCGGGATATTCGTCGCCATGCCGACGGCGATACCGGCCGAACCGTTGACGAGCAGATTCGGCACGCGGGTCGGCAGGACCAGCGGCTCGTGTTCGCTTTCGTCGTAGTTCGGTCCGAAATCGACGGTTTCCTTGTCGATATCTGCCATCAGCTCGTGCGTGAGGCGCGCCATGCGCACCTCGGTGTATCGCATGGCTGCGGCGTTGTCGCCATCGACCGAACCGAAGTTACCCTGGCCGTCGACGAGCATGTAGCGCAGCGAGAACGGCTGTGCCATGCGGACGATCGTGTCGTAGACCGACGCGTCGCCGTGCGGATGGTACTTACCGATCACGTCACCGACCACGCGGGCCGACTTCTTGTACGGTTTGTTCCAGGAGTTGCTCAGCTCGTTCATGGCGAACAGCACGCGTCGATGTACCGGCTTGAGGCCGTCGCGCACATCGGGCAGTGCACGCCCGACGATGACGCTCATCGCGTAGTCGAGATAGCTCTGACGCATCTCGTCTTCGATATTGACGCGGATGACTTCTTTGGCGAGTTCTGCCATCAATCGGCTTCCTGGATGTCTAACAATAGGCCCCCGCCGGCCGCGCGATTCGCGGTATCGCGACGCGGCCGACCCAACCCGTCGATGATAGCACAACGGGTGCTGAAAAGACAGCTAAAAGACGTTCTAATTCAACGACTTACGCAGGTGTTTTGGCGGTGCGGTAAAGCAGTGTCCTGGCGAACAGGAAATTCGCCACGGAGCCCCCTACCGACCCTGCCGCCACGGCCACCGCGGGCCATGCGCGAAGCGCGGGAAATACCTGGAAAACGAGCACGTAAACGCCGTTGTTTATCACCGCACCGACCGCCATCAGGCCCATCCAGCGCAGCCACTCCGAGCCCTGGCTCTGGCCCGAATCGCGTTGCGCGAAGGTATGGTTGCGGTTCCACCACCAGGTAACGCTGGCAGCGCTGAGGAACGAGACGATACGGGCGGTGTATACGCTCCACCCGGCCAGGCGCACCAGGCCCTGGGCGATGCCTGCATCGACGATGAAGCCGAGCAGGCCGCCCACCGCGAAAAGCGCGACTTCGCGGCGCAGACGACTCACGGAAACAGGATCCGCATCTGTTCTTCGTCGGGCTTGAGGATCACGCCGCGCTCGGTGACGATGGCATCGATCAGCTCCGCCGGGGTCACGTCGAACACCGGGTTCCAGGCGTCGGCACCCTCGATCACGGTACGCGTGCCGGCAATCGACAACAGTTCCGTTGCGTCGCGCAACTCGATCTCGATGTCGTCACCGGTCGCTGTCGCCATGTCGACGGTGGTGGATGGCGCCACCACCATGAACTTCACGCCGTGGTGGCGTGCGGCGATGGCCAGCTGGTAGGTGCCGATCTTGTTAGCGGTGTCGCCGTTGGCCGCGATGCGATCCGCGCCGACGATGACCCATTTCACCTTGCCGTCCTTCATGAGGTGCGAGGCGGCGGAATCGGCGATGAGCCTGGCGGGGATGCCGTCTCGCACCAGCTCCCACATGGTCAGGCGGGCACCCTGCTGCCACGGACGCGTCTCGCCGGCGTACACCTGCTCGATATTGCCCATGGCGACACCGGCACGAATCACGCCCAAAGCCGTACCGTATCCGGCGGTGGCAAGCGAACCGGTGTTGCAGTGCGTGAGCACGTGCGAACCCGCTTCGATCAGCGACGCGCCGAGTTCACCCATGTGACGGTTGGCAGCGAGGTCTTCGTCCTGGATGGCCTGCGCTTCGACTTCCAGCGCGGCAGCATCCGCGCCTGCAAGCACGCGCCGGTTCATGCGGTCCAACGCCCACATCAGGTTAACCGCCGTGGGGCGCGCAGCGCGCAACATGGCCATGGAAGAAGCGAGATCTTCGCCCTTCTGCGCCGCCAGTACGACGCCCCATGCCGCGGCGATACCGATGGCCGGAGCACCCCGCACGGCGAGGTCGCGGATGGCACGCGTGACGTCGTCGGAGTTCACACAGTCGAACCAGATTTCTTCCGCCGGAAGGCGACGCTGGTCGAGCAGGCGGAGACGGTCGCCCTGCCACTGCACGGCGCGAATGGAGTCGTGGGAGTCGTTCGTAGTCATGGGGCCATTATCGCATTCTTGGGCGCGCTGCCGCGCGAATCGCCGCTGAAGCGGCTCCCACACAAGGCCTGCGCCGATCGCCCCCCACCCCAATCAGCACCCCCTTGTGGGAGCCGCTTCAGCGGCGATGCTCTTCCAGCTCCACATCACCCTGATTGACGAAAATCAGCACCCCGATGATTGCCATGTAGAACCGGAAGGCCCCTTCCTGCCCATTCCACGCCTTCGATTGCCACATGGCAAACCACTCCCCGCCAACCACCATGAAACCGAAGAACCAGACCACGAAGCCGAGGGCGCAGCCGGCGACAACCCAGCGTTTGGCCGCCTGAAAGAGGTGAGCCGATTGGTGGCGGGCACGCCAGAGGACGATGCTTCCGACAAGGAGCAACACGCCCGTCGCCGCCTCGCCAGTAATAATGAGAACGTAACCGGCGTGCCACATCCATGGCCGGACGATCGCCCTTTCCAGCAACGCGTTGCCCGGAAAGGTCGTATCCATCGACAACACATGCTGCACGAAGGCGAAGTTCGAGCCATAGTCGATGAGGTTGTCGTATGCCACGACCAGTGCAAAGGCCGCCAGCGTCAGCGAGAGAAGGATCTTGGCCAGGCGCGCAGTCATGCCAACTAACGGCTGGCGAGCCAGTCATGGATGGCAGGCGGCACCTGGGCCTGCGCACGACCGGAAACGTAGACCCCGATATGGCCGCCCTTGAAAACGAGCGCGGTGTAATCCTTGCTGCCAATGACATCGCCCATGGGCGTGGACGCGGCCGGCGGCACGAGGTGATCCTGCTCGGCGTAGATGTTCAGCACCGGGTGGGTGATCTTTTTCAGATCGATCGCCTTGCCACCGATGTGCACCTCACCCTTGATCAGTTGGTTCTTCTGGAAGAAGTCGCGAGCGAACTCGCGAAACGCCTCACCCGCCTGGTCGGGTGAATCGAAGATCCACTTTTCCATGCGCAGGAAATTCTCGACTTCCTTCGGGTTGTCGAGGATGTCCACGAGGCCGACGTACTTCTGCTGGTTCAGACGAACTGGCTTCAGCGTGAGGTAGGCGAAGTTCATGACATCGGCCGGGATATTGCCGTACGTATCCACGAACAGGTCGATGTCGATATTGCGCGCCCAGTGCGACAGCATGTTGTCGGGCGTATGGAAGTCTACCGGCGTCACCATGGTGACCAGGTTGCGCACTTTTTCCGGGTGCAGCGCGGCGTAGCAGAGTGAGAACACCCCGCCCTGGCAGATGCCGAGCAGGTTGAGCGATTCGATGGCATGACGCTTTCGGATCACGTCGATGCAACGGTCAAGGTAGCCGTCGATGTAATCCTCGAGGGTGAGCCAACGGTCGGCACCGTCGGGATAGCCCCAGTCGATGAGGTAGACGTCTTCGCCCTGCGCGAGCAGGTTACGCACCATCGAGCGGTCTTCCTGCAGATCGACCATCCACGGCGTATTGACCAGTGCGTAGCAGATCAACAGCGGCGTCTTCGCCGTCGGTTTCTTCGAGCCCTTGAAGTGCCAAAGCGTCAGCTTGTCTTCGGAATAGACCGCCTCGCGCGGCGTCGTGCCGAGCTCAATGGGACCGAGGTGCTTCAGCGTTTCCATCCCCGCTTCGAGCTTGCGACGGAAGGCTTCGACTTCGACGCGCGCGCTCTCGGGATCGAACGAAAACGGATTCCCGTTCATCGCGCCCTACCCTTCTTCGCAACGGCCTTTGCCTTGCCAGCCACCTTCTTTCCTGTGGGAGCCGCTTCAGCGGCGATAGGTCGCCGCGACACGCCAGCCTTCTTGCCGGGCGCTTTTCCCGCCCGCAACGCCGCCACTTCAGCGCGCAGTGCCTCTACTTCCGCAACAAGACCGTGCATGTGCCGCAACTCCCGACGCATCGCCTGCAGCCGCTCGCCGAGACTATCCACCTCGGTACGCGTCGGCATGCCGGCCTGCTTCGTCACCCGCTCGACCTGCTTCTGCTGCAGTACTTTCAGACGCATCTGCGCATTCACCAGCGCGGCATAGACCTCGCGGAATTCATCAGAAAGCGCGGCCTCGCCGTAATTCTCCTCGGCAAGATTCACCCAACGGTCGTACACCGAACGCATGGATTCAGGGTCCGATGGCACGGGCTGATCACGCAGCGCCGCACCGGCGCGGTCGTTCACGCCCTGCAACAGCGCCTGGAAACGCGCGTAATGCTCAGCGTAGTCGATCCATGCGCGGAACAAGGCCTGCTGCTCTTCCTGCTGCTCGCGTGTCAGGCCGAACGCCGGCATCGACAGCGCCTCGCGCGCGACCTTCGCCCACTCGTCGAATTGCTCGGTACCTGGCTGGGGCATGGCGGCGCCCGGTGGCGGACCATAGCCGAAGGGCGCGGCTCCCGGCGGAGGACCGTACCCAAACGGTGCCGCACCTGGTGGAAAGGCACCGGGCGGCCCATAAGGTGAGTCGCCAACAGGACCGGGCTGGCCGAACGGTGGCACGCCACCCATGGCGAACGGGGCAGCCCCGGGTTCACCGGCCGCCATCGAGCGCATCCAGTCGCCGTATCCACTCAGGCCACTGAACATCCGGCCCATGATGTCGGCAGATGGCGACGCAGCCGCCCCCTGGGTGGCAGGGTCGAACTGGCGCGACCAGGTCTCGAGGCCCGCGCGGACGAAGGCCTGATACTGGTCGATGAAATCGTTGGGCTTATCGGACATGGGGTAATCGTACCGCGTGGCGGGGCAGAGAAATGTGGTAGCCGGCTATGCCGGCGATAACGCCTGCCGCTTAACCGCTCCGTTGGCTTTTCGCCGATGACTCGGCTCCCACATTGTCGAGATCGCCGATGAATCGGCCCCTACAGGGGGGGAATCGTCGCCCCGGAAACGACAAAGCCCGGTGTCGTTAAACACCGGGCTTTGCAGGAGCAGCTTGACGCAGGCTTAGCCGGTGACGTTTTCGTCTTCGGTGACAGCCTTCATCGACAGGCGGATACGGCCCTGCTTATCGACTTCGAGGACCTTGACCTTGACGATGTCGCCTTCCTTGAGCTTGTCGGAGACCTTCTCGACGCGCTCGCTGGAGATCTGCGAGACGTGAACGAGACCGTCCTTGCCCGGCATGATCGTAACGAAGGCACCGAAGTCCATCAGCTTGGCGACCTTGCCCTCGTAGATGCGGCCCGGCTCGACGTCCGAAACGATCTGCTCGATGCGCTTGCGCGCGGCTTCGGCGGCTTCGCGGTTGACCGACGCGATGACCACGTTGCCGTCATCGGTGATGTCGATCGTGGTACCGGTCTCTTCGGTGATCGAACGGATGGTCGCGCCACCCTTGCCGATCACTTCGCGGATCTTGTCCGGGTGGATCTTGATCGTGAGCAGGCGCGGTGCGAACTCGCTCATTTCCGAGCGGGCTTCGGTGATGCACTTGGCCATTTCGCCGAGGATATGCAGGCGACCACGCTTGGCCTGGGCCAGCGCCGTGCGCATGATTTCTTCGGTGATGCCGTCGACCTTGATGTCCATCTGCAGCGCGGACACGCCATCGGCGGTACCGGCTACCTTGAAGTCCATGTCACCGAGGTGATCTTCATCACCCAGGATGTCGGAGAGCACGACGAAGTCGTTGCCTTCCTTCACCAGGCCCATGGCGATACCGGCAACAGGCGACTTCAGCGGGACGCCCGCATCCATCATGGCCAGCGACGAACCGCAGACCGAAGCCATCGACGAGGAACCGTTCGACTCGGTGATTTCCGAGACGACGCGGATCACGTACGGGAACTCTTCGATCGTCGGCTTGACAGCCTGCACACCGCGCTTGGCGAGACGGCCGTGGCCGATTTCGCGACGCTTCGGGCTGCCGACGCGACCGGTTTCACCGACCGAGAACGGAGGGAAGTTGTAATGGAAGAGGAACGTATCCTTCCACTCGCCTTCCGGCGCGTCGATGAGCTGCGAGTCACGGGTCGTGCCCAGCGTGGCAACGACCAGGGCCTGCGTTTCACCGCGGGTGAAGAGCGCCGAACCGTGCGTGCGCGGCAGGACGCCGACGCGCACCGAGATCGGGCGGACGTCGTCGAGCTGGCGACCGTCGATGCGAACCTTCGTGCTGAGCACGCCGTCGCGCAGGGTGCGGTATTCGACTTCGCCAAAGGCGTTGCCGATGTCGGCGTCGGTCCAGCCATTGGCTTCGGCGTCGGCGGCGATAGCCGTCTTCACTTCAGACTTGAGCGCGCTGACCACGTCACGACGGGCAAGCTTGTCGCGGATCTGGAAGGCTTCGGTGAAGCGGGTGCCGACGGTGGCCTTGACCGCGTCGTACAGGGCCGTCTTAGCAACCGGGGCTTCCCACTTGAACGTCTTGACGCCGGCTTCGGCGACGAAGGCGTTGATCGTGTCGATCGCGAGCTGCATCTGCTGGTGACCGAACACCACCGCGCCGAGCATGACGTCTTCGCTGAGGAGCTTGGCTTCCGACTCGACCATCATCACGGCGCTGGAGGTACCGGCCACGACGAGGTCGAGGTCGGAGGTCTTCAGCTGGGCGGCGGTCGGGTTGAGGATGTACTGGCCAGCGGCGTAACCGACGCGAGCCGCACCGATCGGGCCCTTGAAGGGCACGCCGGCGAGACGCATGGCAGCCGAAGCGCCGATCAGCGCCGGGATGTCACCGTCGACTTCCGGGTTCAGCGACACAACCTGTGCGATGACCTGGATTTCGTTACGGAACTCTTCCGGGAACAGCGGACGAAGCGGACGATCGATCAGGCGCGAGGTAAGCGTTTCCTTCTCGGTCGGACGGCCTTCGCGCTTGAAGAAGCCACCCGGGATACGACCCGCGGAGTAGAACTTCTCCATGTAGTCGACCGTGAGCGGGAAGAAGTCCTGGCCGTCGCGCGCCTTGGGGGCAGCGACGACAGTGACCAGAACGACAGTGCCGCCCATGCTGACCATGACCGCACCGGAGGCCTGGCGGGCAATTTCGCCCGTCTCCAGTGTGACTTCGTGACTACCGTACTGGAATGACTTGGTTACTTTCGCCACCGTGTTCTCCTCGTCCTGGTTCGTTTTAGCGGCGCAGGCCGAGGCGTTCGATCAGGGTCTGGTAACGACCCAGGTCATTGGCCTTCAGATACGAAAGAAGCTTCTTGCGCTGGTTGACCATCTTCAGCAGGCCGCGACGCGAGTGGTGGTCCTGCTTGTGAGCCTGGAAATGATCCTGCAGCTGCAGGATGTTGGCGGACAGCAGGGCGACCTGGACTTCGGTCGAGCCGGTGTCGTTTTCCTTGCGGCCGAAATCCTTGATGATCTGACCGGTCTGTTCGGGAGTAAGCATGTGAATCGATTCCTTAAAAGCGGGTGCGAAGCTTGCGCAACCTCAGCGGTCCGCTGAAGTTGCGCAAGCTTCGCAATGTGTTGAATGCTATGAAACGAGCACTCTATTGTAACGTCGTGCGCGTAGCGGCAACAAGCCCGGTCACGCGGCGGGAAGGTTGAGACCCCGCAGCACCCTGAGCAGGCCGTCATCGGTGATTTCGCCGAGCGCCATGAGACGACCGTCGACACTCCACACCGCACATCGCCCTTGCCCAACCCCTTCCCCCAGCGGGACCGGCTGGCCAAAGCCGAAAATGCGTGTCTGTTCCGGATCCAGTTCCACCCGGGGGATATGTGCCAGGCCGGCATCGACCGGCAACAGGAAGGCTTCGAGCTGATCCGGCCCGATGTCGGCGGCATCGCGCAGCTCGTCGAGCGTGACCATCGGCGGCTCCATGAACGGCTCGACCCAGAGCCGGCGCAGGCCGGTCAGGTGGGCACCGCAGCCAAGATTTGCACCGAAATCGACCGCCAGACTCCGGACATACGTGCCGGACCCGCATTCCACATGCAGACGAATGGTGTTGCCGTCCCGCGCGATCACCTCGAGCCGGTAGACGTCGACCTCGCGGGCGGGCACATCCACCGTCTCGCCGCGCCGGGCCCGGACGTAGAGCGGCACACCATCCTGCTTGATCGCCGAATAGGCCGGCGGGATCTGCACGATGTGTCCGCGCAGCGGCGCCAGCGCCGATTCGATCGCCGCGTCGTCCAACTCGGGAACGGGGCGCGTCTCGACCACCTCGCCTTCCAGGTCGGCCGTCGTCGTCGTCGTGCCCAGACGCACTTCGGCCTCGTAGGCTTTGCGCGAGCCCAGCAGCCATCCAGCGAGCTTGGTCGCTTCACCGAAACACAGGGGCAACAGCCCGGTCGCGAGGGGGTCCAGGCTCCCGGTATGTCCGCCTTTGGCGGCGCCCACGAGCCGGCGCGCCGTCTGCAGGGCCTGGTTGGAACTCAGGCCGAGCGGCTTATCGAGCAGGAGGATGCCGTGGATGTCACGGAAGGTTCGGCGTTTCATGGGTAGGTCGACGGCTCAGGACATTGTGGGAACCGGCTTTGCCGGCAATCCTGCGGCAGCGGGCAAGCTTGCGGCTAGCACCTATCGCCGCTGAAGCGGCTCCTACCAGGCAAGAGCATCGCCGATGAATCGGCTCCTACGGGAGGAGCCGATAGATCAGTCTTCTTTCGGTTCGTCGGCCGGATCTAACGGGGGGGCCGGGTTTTCGCGTAGCAGGCGCTCGATGCGTTCACCGGTATCGACAGATTCGTCGTACTTGAACTTCAGTTGGGGCACCTTGCGCAGAATCATCGACTTCGACAGCGCATGACGGAACTCGGGAGCGAGCTCCTTCAGCGCTTTCATGACCACCGCCGACTCTTCCGGCTTGAGTGCCGTGACCCATACGGTAGCCCAGTCGAGATCACGGGTTACTTCGACATCCGACACGCTGGCCGACGGCAGCGCGTAGTCGCGCACAGCGGCATGCAACAGTTCGCTGACTTCGCGGCGAAGCTGGGCGGACACGCGGTCGGTACGCTTGAAATCACGGGACGGCATATCCGCCTCCAGTTTTTGATAGGTGCATAAACAAAGAAAGCCTCCCCGGCGAACCGGGGAGGCCAGCTGACGCGAGTTACAGCGTACGGGGCACTTCGATGCGCTCGAAGCACTCGATCTGGTCGCCGACCTTGACGTCGTTGTACTGCTTGACGGCGATACCGCATTCCATGCCGTTACGGACCTCGTCGACGAGCTCCTTGAAGCGGCGCAGCGACTCGAGTTCGCCCTGGAACACGACCACGTTGTCACGCAGCACGCGGATCGGCTTGCTGCGCTTGACGTTGCCTTCGATGACCATGCAGCCCGCGACCGCGCCGAACTTCGACGAACGGAACACGTCACGAACCTGCGCGACACCGATGATCTCTTCGCGGATCTCCATGCCCAGCAGGCCGGTAGCTGCCTGCGTGACCTGATCGATCACGTCATAGATGATCGAGAAGTAACGGACATCGAGGCCGTTCGTGTCGATCACCTTGCGTGCCGAAGCGTCGGCGCGGACGTTGAAGCCGATGATCAGGGCCTTCGAGGCCGTGGCCAGCGTGGCCTCGGACTCGGTGATGCCACCGACGCCGGAAGCGATCACGTTCACCTTGACCAGGTCGTTGCCGATCTGGGTAAGCGAATCGCGCAGTGCCTCGACCGAACCCTGCACATCCGCCTTGACGAGGATGTTGAGGGTCTGCTGGCCCTGGCCCTGGCCCATCTGGGCGATGATGTCTTCCAGACGGTTCGACTTGCTGACCAGGCGGGTTTCGCGACGCTTGAGCAAACGCTCGGCCGCCACTTCACGGGCCAGGCGTTCGTCCTTCACGGCGACGAAGTCGTCACCCGATTCCGGCACGCCGGACAGACCCAGCACCTGCACCGGAATCGACGGGCCGGCTTCATTGACCTGCTTGCCGGTTTCGTCGACCAGGGCGCGCATGCGGCCGTACTCGACACCGCAGACAACAAAGTCGCCCTTCTTCAGCGTGCCCTGCTGGACCAGTACCGTGGCCACCGGACCGCGACCGCGGTCGAGGCTGGATTCGATCACGACACCGGAGGCGCGGCCATCGGCCACCGCCTTGAGTTCCATGACTTCGGCCTGGGCCGAGATCGCGTCGAGCAGTGCATCGACGCCATCGCCGGTCTTCGCCGAGAGCGGCACGAACGGCGTTTCGCCGCCCCACTCTTCAGGGATGACTTCGAGGAGGCCGAGACCCTGCTTCACGTTGTCCGGGTTGGCGCCGGCCTTGTCCATCTTGTTCAGCGCCACGATCAGCGGCACCTTGGCGGCACGCGCATGCTTCACGGCTTCGATCGTCTGCGGCATGACACCGTCATCCGCTGCGACCACGAGCACCACGATATCCGTGGACTGCGCACCGCGGGCACGCATGGACGTAAACGCCGCATGGCCCGGGGTATCGAGGAAGGTGATGACACCGCGGCTGGTTTCGACGTGGTACGCGCCGATGTGCTGCGTGATGCCACCGGCTTCGCCCGAGGCGACCTTGGTGCGGCGGATGTAATCCAGCAGCGAGGTCTTGCCATGGTCGACGTGACCCATGATCGTGACCACCGGCGGACGCGTGACCTTCTCGCCCTCGAGTTCGGCGGTCTGCGTCTGCGTCTGCAGCGCGGCTTCCGCGTCGTTCTCGGTGGCGCGAACCGGGTTGTGCCCGAGCTCCTCGACAACCAGTGCAGCGGTGTCGTGGTCGATGGTCTGGTTGATGGTCGCCATCACGCCCATCTTGAACAGCGCCTTGACCACCTCGGCACCCTTCACGGCCATCTTCTGGGCGAGATCGGTGACGAGGTTGTTGTCGCCGATCACGACATCACGGACGACAGCAGCCGTCGGACGCGTGAAGCCGTGCGGGCCACCGGACGAAGCACCGCCGCGCGGGGTTTCGCGACCGCGGACCTTGCTGCCGCCACGACGATTTGCACTCGAGCGGCGCGCGCGATCGGCGTCGGACAGGTGCATTTCCCCACCGCCAAAACGCTTGCCGCCGGAGTCACGGTCGTTGCTGCGGCCGGGGCCGCCGCTGTTACCACCGCCACCGCCACCACCGTGCTTCGGACGCGCGTTGCCGCGCGAATCGTTAGCGGCTGCGACCGAACCGGGGGCCGGACGCGGTGCGGGGGAAGGAGCCGCCGCGCGCGGGGCCGGTGCGGGCGCCGGAGCTGCCACGACCGGCGGCGGAGCCGGGGCCGGGGCCGGAGCGGGAACCGGCTTGGGAATGACACGCTCACGCTTGCGCGGCTCATGGATGGTCGGCGTGATCATGCCGAGCCTGCGCGTATCGAGCTTGCCTGTCTGGTGGGTCACACCATTCTCGTCAGTGAACGACGTGGTCACCGGGGCGGCCGGAGCAGCCGGAGCGGCAACGGGCGTCGGCGCAGCCTTCGCATCGGCGGATGCCGGCGATGACTGGGCCGCTGCCTGTGCTGCTTCTGCGCGCGCACGCTCGGCGGCCTGCTCGGCCTCCGCGCGGCGGCGTGCCTCGGCGGCAGCCTCTTCCTGGCGACGCGCTTCGGCCTCGGCAGCCTGACGCGCTTCTTCCGCGTGGCGACGCTCGGCTTCTTCACGGCGCTGTGCCTCGTCGGTCTCACGCTGGGCGTGCGACTCGGCGAGCTTGCGCGCGGCGTCTTCACGCTCCGGATCATGCGCGGCGTCTTCGGCGATCGTGCTGCGCTTGACGTAAGTACGCTTGGTGCGGACTTCGACGTTGACCGTCTTAGCCGCACCAGCGCCACGACCCGTGCCCGAGCTCACCTTCAGCTCGCCGACAGTGCGGCGCTTGAGGGTGATCTGGCGTGGGGCCGTTTCATCCGTTTCGGGAGCGGCGTCGTTCTTGCCGTGCGTGCGACGCAGGAATCCGAGCAGTTTCACCTTTTCGGTGCTGCTGATGACCTGCTCCGCATCGGAGAATTTCATGCCGGCTTCGCCAAGCTGCCCAAGCAGCTTGTCGACCGGGAGGCCCAATTGATGGGCGAGTTGTTTGATTGTGACGTCCGACATCGTTCTTTATTCTCCGCCGTTCCCGCGCGTAACCTTACGTGCCGACGATGACCCGTACGGCTGCCTCCATCCATGGCGGGAGACCTCATGGCCTCCCTCGAGGCGTCCGTCCAGGACGCTTCCGGTCTCGCGCTTAACCACCCTTTTCCAGGCGGGCGATCATCGGAGCACGCGCAGCCATGATCAGCTGCGAAGCGCGTTCCTCTGTCATGCCATCGATATCGATGAGTTCGTCGACGGCAAGGTCACCCAGGTCGTCCAGCGTCTTCACACCACGATCCGCCAGCGCGAAGGCGGTCGCATCGTCCATGCCGTCCAGACCGAGCAGTTCCTCGGAAGGCGGATTTTCTTCCACACCTTCCTCGGCAGCCAGTGCTTCGGTCAGCAGGGCGTCGCGGGCGCGAGCACGGAGTTCCTCGACGATGTCTTCGTCGAAGCCTTCCACGTTGAGCAGCTCGGCGCTCGGTACGTAAGCAATTTCTTCGATGGACGAGAAGCCTTCCTGCACCAGGATGCCGGCGATCTCTTCGTCCACTTCGAGTTTGTCCTGGAACAGCTGCAGGGCGGCGGCCTGTTCGGCCTCGCTCTTGGCCGTGACCTGGTCCTGCGTCATCACGTTGAGCTGCCAGCCGGTGAGCTTGCTGGCAAGGCGCACGTTCTGGCCACCGCGACCGATCGCCTGGGACAGTTTGTCCTCGGCAACGGCGATGTCCATGGAGTGCTTCTCTTCGTCCATGATGATCGACTGCACTTCGGCCGGCGCCATCGCATTGATGACGTACTGGGCCTGGTTCTCGTGCCACAGGATGATGTCGACGCGCTCGCCATTGAGCTCGTTGGACACGGCCTGCACGCGCGAACCACGCATGCCGATGCACGCGCCGATGGGATCGGTGCGGCTGTCGTGCGCGACCACGGCGATCTTGGCGCGATCGCCCGGATCACGTGCGCAGCCCTTGATCTCGACCAGGCCCTGGCCGACTTCCGGCACTTCGAGCTTGAACAGTTCGATCATGAATTCCGGCGCGCTGCGCGAAACGAACAGCTGCGGACCACGGATTTCCGATTTCACTTCGTACAGGTAACCGCGAACGCGGTCGCCGACACGGGCCGATTCACGAGGAATCGTCTTGTCGCGCGGGATGAAAGCTTCGGCATTGCTGCCCAGATCGAGGTAGACGTTGCCGCGCTCGACACGCTTGACGATACCGGTGACGAGTTCGCCGACGCGATCGACAAAGGCGTCGACCACCTGCTGACGCTCGGCCTCGCGAACGCGCTGCACGATGACCTGCTTCGCGGCCTGCGCAGCAATGCGGCCAAACTCGGCGTTCTCGACCTGGTGCTCGATGGCACCGCCGATCTCGGCCACTTCGCCTTCACCGGCTTCGTCTTCGGCGTCCATGAGACGGATCTGGTAGGACGGATCCTCCATCTCGACGTCATCGGCGACGATCTCCCAGCGACGGAAGGTTTCGTAATCACCCGTGTTGCGATCGATCTCGACACGGATGTCCGGATCCTCATCGGGGTAGCGCTTCTTGGCGGCCGAGGCCAGCGCCGCTTCCATGGCGTCAAAAATGACTTCGCGCGGTACGCCCTTTTCGTTGGCGACCGCGTCGACTACCAGCAAAAGTTCTTTGCTCATTGCCGCTACTCCCGTAAGGATGCCCCGCGGCACCCCGTCGTTTCGTTATTTGGGTTTCTTTCCGCCCAACGAGGGCTTGGGCTGCGGCGCGTAGCCGAGAGCCACCCAGTCGGGAACCACGCGGGCGCTTTCGACGTCCGCATGCTCGAATTCGAATCGGCCAGCCTCGCCCTCAACCACAATGTGCTCGCCATTTACTTCAATGACGTTGCCTTTGAGGCGCCGACGACCCTCGATCGGGGCCTTCAGCAGCACTTTGACTTCCTGGCCGCTCACGCGAGCGAACTGCTCCGCCGTGAACAGGGGGCGGTCGATGCCGGGTGAGGAGACTTCTAATACATAGTTGCCAGGGATGGGATCTTCAACGTCCAGGTAGGCCGAGAACTCGCGGCTCGCGGCCTCGCAATCCTCGACCGTGACTTCCACCGGAAGCTCTGCTGCCTCGCGACGTTCGCGCTCGGCGCCGAGCACTTCCAGGTAGACGCGCAGCGTCTGCTGACCGTCGGACGGTGCGAAATCCATGCCCAGCACTTCAAGGCCAAGCTCGGCCACGATGTCTGAAAGGCGTTGTGTAAGTGCGTTGGTATCCACGTTACCTGCGGTTTTTCCATTCGCCAGAAACAAAAAAAGGGCGCGAGCGGCCCATTCCATTACGTCGCCGATGTATCCGACACTCTCCTTCAGCGCCCTCCGCGATGCCCTGACGGCGCTCACAGTGTGTCGCAGGGCACCTCCGTGCGCCCAACAAAAAAGCCTCACGAGGAGGCTTTCTTGTAAAAAGAAAGTTCCTGAAGCACCCACTGGGTGTAAGGCCTAAACCGGGGCCCAACGGCGCTTAAGATTCACCAAGTCTATCGTATTTTTATGTCTTCGTGCAAGGTGGACGGTCCCGTCCTAGAATGGCCCAGGGGCGAATCCGGGGGACGGGATGGATGGCACGGCGAATCTCGACGTCCACACGCTAGGCATCATCGGCCTGGCCGTGGGCGCGACCATTGCACTGAGCTTCACCCTGCTCAGCATGGTGCTGCGGGGGATGCTTGCCCTGCACATCTGGGCCGGCGCGTTCTGGCTGCTCACTCTGGCGGGCCTGGCCGAGGGATACGACGAAAACGGAACCTTTCTCTCGGCTATCGTCGGGAGCGTCCTGATAGCCGCCGCCAATGGCGCGATGTTAGGTGGCATCGCCATCCACATTAAATATCCGCTGCGCTGGCGCTGGCCTGCCCTTCTGATCGCCGCCTTCCTGGCCGTCCAGGTCGCCTTCTTCATCGCGCCGCCACCGCAGGCGGTCGAGGCGACCGTGTTCGGCGTGAAAAGCATCATCTGGGATGCCTGGATGATCTGGCTGCTGTTGTTCCGCGCGCCGCGGGAGCTGAAGACGGGCTGTGCCTTTACCGCGCTGGTCTTCGTGATCGACACCTTCTTCTATCTCGCACGCGCCGCCATCTCACTGCACCCTGAGATGGATTCGCACCAGGTGCTCGCTTCGATTCTGACGACATCGAATTACCTGTTCGGCATCCTCTGCACCTTCCTGCTGAGCACCGGCTTCACTCTGATGCTGGCCCAGCGTCTGGTCCACGATCTCCGCTGCGCCGCCGAGATCGACGGCCTGACGGGCCTCCTTAACCGTACCGCCGTGGTCCGGGAGTCCAACCGCCGGCTGGCGACGACACGGGGCCGCAGCAATTCCGCCCTGCTCTTCGACCTGGACAACTTCAAGGCGGTGAACGACTCCTGGGGCCATGCCGGGGGCGACGCCGTGCTCAAGCACTTTGCCGAGACCGTCCGCGCCAGCGGCATCCCGGAGCACGCGCTGTTCTCCCGCTACGGCGGCGAGGAATTCCTGATCCTGCTGCCAGGCGCGTCGCCGAACACGGCAAGCAGCCTGGCCGAAAGCCTGCGCACCCGGATAGAAAGCGCTCCGGCACCGTTCTCCGGCAGCGCGATCGCCTTCACGACCAGTGTCGGGGTCTGCACCTCGACCAATACCGAGATCCATGTGCTCATCCAGGGTGCGGACGAGGCGCTGTACCGGGCGAAGAATGCGGGGCGGAACCGGGTCGAGGTGGCTTGAGGCTCAGGCGGCGCGGGGGCGGATGGCTTTGAGAGCATTCCCGATCGTCCGCTCCGCGCACTCCAGCTCGTAATTCTGCTGCAGGTTGAGCCAGCCACGTGCATCGCCGCCAAAGTAGCGGGCCAGCCGCAGCGCCGTGTCGGCCGTGACGCCGCGTCGTTCATTCGCGATCTCGTTGACACGCGCTGCGGTCACGCCGAGGGCGATGGCGAGCGCGTTGCTCGACAGTCCGTAAGGGCGCATGTACTCCTCGCGGAGGATTTCGCCGGGATGGACGGGAGGGAGTCGTTTTGCCATGACGCTTACCTTAATGATAGTCAACGATTTCAACGCCGCACGCGCCTTCGCCGGACCAACGAAAAAAATCCTGTATTGGTCATTGACCCGGATGCTGTATTGGCCAAATCGGTCACCCTGCAACGCTTCCAGGCGATTGCCAGGCGGTGCCCGGAGAAACCCGAGACTGGGGGCCGAATGCAACTGAGCAAGCTTGCGCCTGATGACGGACTCGATACGGACGAATCGCCGCACCCGATATCCTTTAAAGAGCGCTTCGGCCTCTCGGTGTGCGAACGAAACAATCATAAATCGCTACTTATCTTTTGTCGATAAGCGATCATGCGCGACGTTGTCAGGACGTGCAGTCAGTGCGTGGAGCGGATTGCTGACCGTCCGGCCTCCACTGACGTAGGCATCGCCCACGCGGCACGCAACCTCCTTGCCGCAGGCAGGCGACTTATCAGGTAAAGCGGACGTCGCCGATCCAGTTTGCTGCGCGTCGCGCCAGCCTTGTCGACTCCTGCTCGCCGTCGAAGCTGACCTCAGCTCGCAAGAGGCGAGAGCTGTCGACGTTATCGAACGTATTGACGTTGACTACCGCGTACAACGTTCCTTCGATCAGACTCGTACAACAGACGACTACGCCGCAATGCGCACATACCAGGAAGTCGGCGGTTTTCGTGCCAAAGGCGTAGTTGGTAACTAGCCGAATGTCTTTTACACGCACGCTGAACGTAGCAGACGCATTTGCCGTCCACACGGCTCCGTGCTTCTGGCAGAAAGTGCATGTGCAAGCCCTGGCGGCAATCGTGTCGGCATGCCCGGGCCAGACGAGGTTGAAAGTAACGTTGCCGCAATGGCAGCTACCTTGAATCAACATGCATCGCGCTCCTGGTCGGCGGCCACAACGGAAGAATGGCAAGAACGCGCCAGCCATCCGCGCCCTTCTCCATCACGTGTACGTCCTTGCACAGGTACTCCACCGGCCCATGAAGCGAGCCATGGATAAACCAGCGTGATATGTGCGCCAAGGCCACGCCGCGCGGAGGGGTCCAGGCGCGCCCTCATCTCGCCGACCAGCGGCTCGGCCTGGGGCACCATCAGTGCGAGCAACGTACGACTCATGGAACGAGGATACCCCGACGCGCCATACTTGGCCGATGGAAGACGATGCCCCCTACCCTCGTTTCGCCTCGCGCGGCAAGGCCTACGTCTATGTGTTGCCCTGCCGCGACGAGGACCTGTTGAAGGTTGGATTTTCGCGTGACCCGTTCACACGATTCAGCACCCTGCACCGCCGGTTCTTCGACTTCTTCGATCTGGAACGGGGGTTTCTCCTCGATGCAGAGCGCGTCGCCGATGCGCGACGCATCGAACGCCGCCTGATAGAAGCATTCCCCGATCAGCGCGCAATGGCACCGCTTGTCGTGCCCGTATCCGCGGCGGGACACACGGAGTGGTACCGGGGAGTGCATGCAGAGGTCGCAACTCTGCTCGAGGACATCGCCCGCACCGAGGGATACAACCTGAGCCGGAGCCTGAAGCCTTGGCTACGCGATTACCTCGAGGCCCGCGTCGACCGCCTGCATGACTGGTCGGCGCGGATCGTTGAGACGCTCGATTGGGCGACCCATAACGCGCCGGACGACCCCAACGCCAAACGGCTGCAACGCGCCCTGCTCGACACGCTGGACATGTTCGTCGCCGCCGGCGTGATGATCGAATCGCGGCTGCCCTCTCACGTGGTCGACTGGTACGCGAACGGCGAGCACCGCCGCCTGTTCGGCTAGGCGACTTGATCGTGGAGCGATCAGCCGGGCATCTCTCGCGACCTGCTAGGCGGCCCGGCGTGGAGCCTTCCCCACGCCCTGCGCAGCTGGCGAGCGGAGCCGAAGCCGGACCGCTCCGCCACCGCCTCCATGTCCAGTCGTGACCCCGCCAGCAACTCGCTGGCCAGGGCCACCCTCATCCGGTTTACGAAGTCCGTGACGCTCATTCCCGCGTGCTCATTGAACAACCGGGAAAGATTTCGCGGACTGGTGGCAGCTTCCTTTGCCAGCGCCGGCACCGTCCATTCGCGCGCCGGATCACCGGCAACAGCATCCTGCGCGCGGTGAATCGATGGATGCATGTGGTTGCGCCCTTCCAGCCAGGGCGATAGCTGCGGATCGCCTCCCGCGCGACGCAGGTAAACCACCAGGTACCGCGCGACAGCCAGCGCACAACCAGGCCCCACCTCCCCAGCGACGACGTGCAGCATCAGGTCGATACCCGCCGTGATACCCGCGCTGGTCATCCGCTCGCCGTCCACGACGTAGAGGCGGTTTTCCCGCACGCGAGCCGCCGGCGCGTCGTGCGCGAGCTCGACCGTGCAACCGTGGTGCGTCGTGCATTCAAAGCCATCGAGCAAGCCGGCGCGACCCGCCAGCAGTGCGCCGGAGCAGATCGTGGCCAGACGAATGCCCGGCCGGACGACGCGCCGGAGCCAGTTCACGATCACTGTTTCATAGGCATCGTTCTGCGCCGCAGTCGTCACCGGCTCGCCTAGCGGAATATCGGCGTGACCGGGAACGACCAGCATCGCGCCATCCGGTAGTCGCGGCGGCAAAGGCGCGATGCCGGTCACGGCAAGACCGATCGAGCTGCCAAGCTTGCGTGCCGGACCGACAAAATGAACGTCGAACCGCACGTCATCCTGCTCGAGGTTCGCCTTGCGCAGCACCTCGATCGGCCCCGCCACGTCGAGCAGCAGCACACGAGGTGGCAGCACGACAAAGACGGGAACGATGCGAGGCGCTGCGATTTTCATCATGCGGCCTTGCGGAGCGCGCCGGCGAGCGCCTCGTCGACGGTCGCGATACGTGCGAAGCGGTCTTCCAGTACCAGCTCGGTGCGCGCACGGATCTCGACGGCACTCCACTCGCGACCGCGCCGATCCGTCATGGGGAACGTCAACGTCGCTTCGCCGACATAGTCCACCTCATACCCGAGATCCGACGCATGACGGGTCGTGGTCTCGCAGCACTGCTCGGTGCGGATGCCGGAGACGATGAGGCGCCGGATGCCATGCTCCACCAACCAGACATCCAGGCCGGAACCAACAAGCGCGCTGTGCCGCTGCTTGCGAAAGGTCACCGCGGGCTCGATGCGCAGCGGTGCGAGGGTCGTCACGAAGCCCGATGCTTCGGAGAAGGGACCACTCTCCTCAACGTGAAATATGCGGATGACCGGGATGCCAGCCTTTGTCGCGCCATCGATCAGGGCCTGCTGGCGTTCAACATAGTGGCCCACACCCTCGTCGCGCCAGTACGGGCGGTGCCGGAAGGACTCCTGGGCATCGATGACGATCAGTGCGGTATCGGAAGCGGTCATGGCGAACATCCTCTGAGTGGAATGGATCGCATTTTCCGCTTCTGGTTGCAAGGGGCAGAGGCCTGGGGCGGACGCAGGACGGACAATTCACGCCATGGGGGTAGGAGCTCGCCGATGAATCGGCTCCCACAAAAGAAAAAAGAAAGGCGCCCTTCTGGAAAGAGGGGCGCCTGTAGTTAACACCTGGACGGGATCAGTTGGTCCAGGTCGCCTTTAGCGAAACGCCCGAGAATGCGGCGTAGCCGTTAAGCATCACGTAGTAGGTGCCGGTCGACGGGGTTGTGAACGAGCAGGTCTCCGCGTTGCCGGTTACGTAGGGGCGGCAGTCATAAGTGGACGTCGTCGGTGCCGAGCCAAACTTCACGTAGAGATCCGCATCGCCCGAACCACCCGAGATGACAATCTTCAGGTTCTTCGCGCCCGACGGAACCGCCACGGTGTAGTTGAGCTTAGCGTTCTTCGCGGCCGAGAGACCAGTCGCCGCCACACCGTTTTGCAGCGTGTTGCCGCCGCCACCGCCGGACGAAGTGACCGTTACCGACGAACTCTTGGCGTTGGTGGCGCCAGAGTTATCGGTCACCGTCTCGCTGACCGTATACGTGCCTGCGGCCGTGTACGTATGGCTCGGGCTCGCGGCCGTCGACGTGGCGCCGTCGCCGAAGCTCCAGGCATGCGACGCGATGCTGCCGTCGCTATCCGTCGAGCTGTCGGTGAAGGTGGCCGTGAGGCCGCTGGTCACGACGCTGAAGTTCGCCACCGGCGGAACATTCGTGCCACCGCCGCCACCCGTAACCCAGTTCGCCTGGGCATAGGTGTTGAGCTTGCCGATGTCGAAGCTGCCGAAGCCGGTGGCTTCGTCGAAGCCTGTTGCCGCGGTGTAGCCGTGGTTCTGGTATCCGTTGTTACCCGAGGTCACGTCATGCAGCAACGAGGTCTGCGTGGGGAACGCGCCGTAGAACTTCGACGCCGGAAAACCGATGGCGTTGTTGGCGGCCGATTCGATACGCGCAAACGCGCCCACGAACAACGGCGATGCGAGGCTCGTACCGCCGACCTGCTCGGTCTGCCCGTCGATGATGATCAACGCGCCTGACGCGGACGCCGCATCAAACGAGAGATCCGGACCGACACGCTTGGTCGAGCTGGAGACCACCGACTGCCACGAGGGCGCTGTCTCGTAGAGACTGGTGCCGCCACCCGTCGCCCATAGGCGCTGGTTGTTGTCCCCCTGGCTCGGCGCGATGGCCGACAGGCCTTCATTCCATACCGTTTCACCGGACCACGTCGTGCCGCTGGTGGAGAGCTGCGTGCCGCCCACCTGGATGACGTACGGCGAGCTCGCCGGTTCGCTGACCGAGTAGTGAGTCAGGTCGATCTTCACCGTGCCCGCGGAGTTGGCGACGTATCCGGGCGAGCCGGAGGTGGGATCGGTCGACCACTGGTAGACACCCGCATCACCCGAGGCGATCGAGAAGGTCTGGCCCTGGGCCACGGCCTGCTGGAAGATCGCATCGTCCGCGGCCTGCGTACCGGACTCTTCGGCAGCCGTCTCGTCTTCGCCGAGCGACACGTTGATCAGCTTGGCGATATTGTCGGTGACGGCCTTGTTATAGGTCGCCGTGATGCCCGCATCCGTGATGCCCGTGGAGCTCGAGTTACCGTTGGGCGAGGTGTAGAAGATCAGCTGTTTGACACCGCCGGAAATGCCGACGATGTCCTGGCTGTCGAGCGACCATTCGCCGTTGGAGTCGTCGTCGTTGGCGAAGGTACCGCTGCCGACCTTGGTGATGGTCGCGTTGACCGTGGCCATCCCGGCGCCCGAGGTGAAGGTGTTGAGGTCGGTCACGGTCTGGGTGATCGAACCCCACGTGATGATGCCGACCGCCGTCTTGGTCGCCGCCGGCACGCCGCTGGCGCCGTAAATAGCGGCGAAGTCCTGCGGGTGATGCGCCGCGACGGCAGCCGCGGCCTGCGTGCTCGATGCCGGCCCGGGAACCGTGATGTTTTCCGGATGGTAGACATGATGCAGCGTGTGCTTGACCGAGACGTTCTGCAGGCCGAGCACGGAGCCGACGGAGTCACCCAGTGCTGCCGGAACGAGGGCCGGCGTGTCATTGGCGAAGAACTCGCGACCGTTCGAGGTGAAGCGCTTGATCGACGTATGGAAGCCCGTCGTCGCTGCACCGGCGTTTCCGTCGGCGGAGATCAACAGGTTGTTCGGAGCCACATCGATATTGCTGAAACCGGCTTGTTTCAGGTGTGCGACGACCGCATGGACCTGCGCCTGCGTCGGACCGAACTGCGCCTTGAACTGGTCAGGCGAGAGGAATTTCCCGTACTGCGCGTTACCAGGTGTGGTCACGCCGGCAAGGAAGGTCTGCAACTGGTCGGGATTACGCAGCTTGAGGCTGACCACGACGTGTAGTGGATGATCGGCTTCAAGCGCCGTGACGGCGGCGCCCTGGATCTGCGGCGAGCCGGTCATGTTCAGCGCGTAGCCACTGGCTACGGGGGTGGCCGCCGTCGAACTGGCGGCAAGTGCTTGCGGAGCAGCGACAGGGAGCATCGCAGCCTTGGTGTGCGTGGAAACCCACGCATCCTCGGCGTGCGAGGAAAGCGAGGTCATCGCCAGCGCAATCGCGACTGTCAATGCCGTCTTCTGAATCTTCATGTGTGATCCTTCGTTAGCCCGTATTTGCTTCCGCCAAGGCGGAAGCCCTGACACGCTGGCGATCTGGCTAAAGCGGCACCTTCCCCGCCGGTCCCTCGTCTCCCTGCCCGTGCTACGCAAAGCGCAGGAAATCACGAACTCCCCACCATTCCGCTTTCTGCCCCCCTGTTTCACCACCAGCCATGCGACTCGAATCTTTCATCGGGCTTTCCCCTCGCCTGCCGGACGGGCATTTGAGAGAGGGGCGTGACGGGGACCGCAAAAACACACTCGGTGTTTTTTTAAAAAAGACGCCTTTCGACAATCCAGGCCAATCGGTCGTCACTAACGCGTTCGCATCTTCTTGCGTTTTTGCCGTTACGGAATGACCTATGGCATTGGCCTGTGACCAGACGGGCGGTGAGGATGGATCCCTGACCAGGGGAAATCGGCATGCGCAACATCGCTCTGCTCGCTTCGTTGTGGCTGGTTTCCGCCGGCGTCGGCGCTACCGACAAGCCACTGGACCCAGCCGTCATCGACAGGACATTCCAGCGCCTGGGCAAAGCACTGGTCCAGGCAGGAAAGACGGATGCGCTGTCCATCGCCGTGGTCGATCACGGCCGGGTGCGCTTCTACAACTTCGGCTTCACCTCACCCGACGCATCCCGTCCGCCGACAGATGAGTCGGTTTATGAAATCGGCTCGATCTCAAAGGTGTTCACCTCGTTGCTGCTCGCCCATGCCATCGTCGACGGCAAGGCCAGGCCAACCGACGATCTGCGCAGCTACCTGCCAACCCCCTACCCCAATATTCAACGGGAGGGCGTACCGGTAACCCTCGTCGATCTGGCGGATACCACCTCGGCATTGCCCGACAATCTCCCCGACTTCGCAAAGCTCGCGACCACAACGACGCCTGAAAATCTTCCCTTCGCGGCGACCAGGCAACTCGCCGCATACGACCGTGCGCAGCTTTTTGAGGACCTGAAGACGGCATCGCTGTCGAGCCGCCCCGGCACCCTTCCAAAGCACTCCAACCTCGCGTCCGTGCTTCTCGCCATAGCAGTCGAGAAAGCCTATGGGCAGGACTTCAACACGCTGCTCGCCCGCTTCATCGAGAAACCTTTCGGCATGCAGGCCGGCACCGGTAGCAGCCGCTCGAACGAATTCATCGTGGGCTATACCTCCGGGCACGTCGCGATGCCTGCACTCGATGCGCCCTATATCGTGACGGCGGGAGGCCTGCGTTATAGCGCCCGGGATATGTCGCAGTTCCTCGTTGCCGAACTGGCGGGAAAAGACCCGGCCATGCGCCTGAGCCAGCAGCTAGCCTGGGGCGACATCGACGAAGACGCCACCGCCTTCAACTGGAAGCTCGACCGCACGATCGACGACAAGCGCCGGCTCCGCACGTCCGGGGGAACCTTCGGGTTCTCCAGCTACATCGAGTTCTACCCCGACCTCGACTATGGCGTGGTCATGCTTTCCAATCGCCCGGGGCAGACGCAGGTTGACCTCCAGACGCTCGCTGAGGACGCACTCGTCGACATGCGTGGCAAGCCCGCGTCGCAAGCCGCACTCGAAGATGCACTCGAGCGAGCGGACTTCAATCACCCCGCCGATATCATTGCGAGCGTAAAGAAGACCTACCCGAAGATGGTTCTTCGGGAAGACCGCATCAACCGGTGGGCCTACTCACTGCTGAGGTCGGGCAAGACCGGGCAGGCGATCGGCATGTTCCTCTACAACACCGATCGCCACCCACGAAGCTGGAATGCCTGGGACAGCCTCGGCGAGGCGTACGAGAAGGCGACGATAAAGGACAAGGCAATCGCCAGTTACCGCCGATCGCTCGAACTCAACCCGACCAACTCACACGCCGCCCAGCAATTGAAGCTCATGACAGGTGCCGAGAACTAAGCACCGCTTTGAGGTAATTCGCAACGAGCACCCTGCCCTCGCAGACATCCATGAACTGGATCGGTGCCAGACCTTCCAGGCCGGACACCGGTGTACGCATCCACCGGCCCAGCCATTCAATGGGATCGGCGACGTTGCTCCCGTCCGCCAACGGCAGGCCACACGCGGTAATGGCGCTGCCAGCCAGCGACGCCAACGCAAGCGGGCCTTCCGATTCCTGTGGGGTGAGACGCTCGTCGTCGGCAACCCGTCGGCGCAGGAGCCCCCGGCTGAGACCGAGATAGAGCGCAAGATTCTGCTCGGGAATGCGCATGTCACGCGCGAGGTGCGCAACGAGCGTTGGCGTAAGTCCGCGCCGAACGCGTTCGATGCGTTCTTCGGTTGCCGCCTGGAACAGGTCGAGATAAATCGCGTACGTATCCGTGACGGCAGATGAAACAGCCATGTCGTGTCGCTCCATGAGGGGTCCGATGCCCACAATGACAGAACGGTTTCGGGCGAACTTGAGAATATCGACCGGAAATCATTTCGCCTCCTCCCAGGCCACCGAATTCGTGTAGGCAGGCACCGACAGACGAACACGCTCGATACCTCTAACTTAACCCGGGTTCCATCCCAATGGCCCTCCCCCGGTTCATTGGCTTTCCGCGGCGCTCCGGCGCCGCTTTTTTTTGGCACGCCCGGGCGATCGTGTCAGGATGGGGCCGGGAACAGCCGCATTCGGGGATGAGGCATGGTCAGTCAGAGGGCAAGTCACTACGCGATGTACGCGCTGCTGGTCGCGGCACTGCCGGTCGTCCATCTGCTTATCCCATCGGCGATTCACGAGCAGACACCTGAGCTCGCCGATTACGCCATGCTTTTTTCCGCCGTGCTCGCGGCCAGCTACACGATGCTCTGCCTGCGCAAGCCAGGCTACGACCGTCGCTACATTGTCTGTCTTGCACTCGGCCTTGGCTGCTGGATCGCCGGCATGTCCTACGCGATCGCGCGTTCGGGCACCGACGAGAACCTCGTTTCCACCTACGTCCTTTTCGTTAGCTACGGCGCGCCACTGCTATATGCAGCCGTCACGACGCAGGACGAACCCTCATCGCATGCGCGGCGCACGGTAGATGGCGTGCTTCTCGTCCTGCTGGTGGTGCTGTGTTACCTGGGTGTCCGCGACCTCACGGACGACAACGGCTTCCTCAAGCCCGAAGACATGGACTGGGTCGTCGTCGCCTTCGATATCGAGAACCTGTTCCTTCTCGGCACCTTCCTCATCCGTTACCTCACGGCTTCCGACGAAGGCGACCATCGGTTCTTCGGCATCGGCACGCTCTTCCTGGCCCTGTACGCACTGTGCGTCGGCATCCACAACCACGATGAGCTCTATCCCGATACGCTTGCCCTGCAGCGCGTCGCGGATGTGCTGCCGACCGTGCCGTTCATGGCTCTGGTCTGCCTGCTGCACGCCAATGCCGCGCCGAAGGCTTTTACGCCGATTCGGCACAAATGGGCTCGCCAGCTCTCGATGAGCCTCGCCCCTGGGTTGCTCCTGGCAGCGATCTTCGCCCTCAGCCTGGGGCTCACCGAGCAACAGGGGATGTTCGGTCGCTGCGTGCTCGCCCTGGCCATGCTCGCCTATGTCGTGCGCGTCACCCAGACCCAGTTCTGGTTCGCACGCACCCGCGACCGACTCGCCGAAGCCTTGTCCACGGTCGAGCGCGTTTCCTTGCTGGACGAACTCACAGGTATACCGAACCGCCGCGCCTTCGATCAGGCCCTGGACGAGCGAACGAAGGAAGCATCGCGCGAGGGACGTTCCCTGAGCGTACTGATGATCGACATCGACCATTTCAAGCGATTCAACGACACGCTTGGCCACCCCGAGGGCGATGTCGCGCTGCGTTCGGTCGCACGTCTGCTCGCGGGCGCCCTGCGCAGGCCTGCTGATTTCATTGCCCGCTACGGTGGCGAAGAATTCGTGGTCATCCTTCCGGGGACCGACCAGGATGGCGCGCAGGTCGTCGCGCGGCGCATGAACCGCGCGGTCTACGATGCGCAACTCGAACACGACAACGGTATCGACAGTCGCGTCACGGTCAGCATCGGTGTTGCCACGCGCTCACCCGAACACGTGCAGGGCGTCGTCATGCATGCGGACCGCGCGCTCTACAGCGCCAAGCATGCGGGGCGGAACCGCTTCGTCGCCGCGACGGCGGATTAAGAGGCGATGTCCCTCGGAAATGTCCCCGCCTTTTTCCGAGCGTAGATAGCGATACCGATGGGCAGGTAGCTCCACAGGTACACCCCATCGGGATAGCCCGAGTAAGCGAGCAGGAAAATCGGAATGAGAGGAACGATCAGCGCGAACGGCCAAAGCATGCCGAGCAACCGGTTCAGGGAAACGACGACGACGAGCACGCCCACGCCCGTGGTCGTCAGGTTGGCTGCCGCAATGGTTTCCCAGGTCATGCGTCCACTCGGTTCTCGACGTCAGGGCATCTCGGGCACGGCGCCGATGCTTTCCAGCATGATCGGATCGGCGTAGTCGCCCGTCTCCGGATTCGCCGCCTGGGCGAAAGCGATCACACCCAGACAGGTCTCGCCCATACGCACGGCCCGACGCCTCGCCTCGGCCTCGGTCTTGAATGACAGGGGCGGCATTGCCTCTGTGCGGCCCCGTTTTCCGGCTTTGAAGCCCTGCACTACGTAGATCGTTTCCATGGTGTCGCCTGGCTGGTAGACACCCATCATGCTCTTTTGCATCCGCATGCGCTGAGACGGCCTCCAGATGCCTCAGAAATAGAGCTTTCGAAGCTTCAGCCGCAGACCTGACGTTGCGAGGTACTGATCCTTACCACGATCAAAGCGTGCGGCAGTTGCACCCGCCATGAAGTCCGCAAACTGAAGGCCCAGGCACAAAAAAAAAGCGCGAACCGTGAGGTTCGCGCTTTTAAGGAATCCTGGTAGCGGGGGTAGGATTCGAACCTACGACCTTCGGGTTATGAGCCCGACGAGCTGCCAGACTGCTCCACCCCGCATCAGAGCCGCCAAGTATACCCACAAATGCTGCATAGGGACAGGACTGGCAGATCTTTCGTCCAGGAGAGTAGGTTCGACTGGCGTCCAAAGCGCAAGAGGAGAATTGCCTTGTACCGCATGCTCATCGGCTGTCTCATGTTCGTCAGCGCTGCCAGTTTCGCTGATGTCCCTCAGCAGGTAGATCGCACCTCACCGCGCACCAGCTTCGCCACGCACAAGACCGCGGACGCGTTCGTCCGATGCGTGGTCGATGCATCACGAAGTGAGTTCCCGGCCAGCCGGGTCGAGTCGAGGAAAAGCGGCCAGATCATCTCTGTGCGCCGCGCGCCTGATGCCGGGGTGGTCGCCGTCATCGACTTCGAAGACGCGAGCGGCGGCGTTGGCATGGTGACGGTGCAGACCGCCTCCCGCGCCCAGCCAGAGCGGGATCCCGCGGCGAAGATTGCCCGTAACTGCCAGTAGTGTTGGGTAAAGAAAAAGGCGCGAACCGTGAGGTTCGCGCCTTTTCTTATAAAGCTGGTAGCGGGGGTAGGATTCGAACCTACGACCTTCGGGTTATGAGCCCGACGAGCTGCCAGACTGCTCCACCCCGCATCAGAGTCGGCAAGTATACGGATGTGGCCAGATTCTTGCAAGCATGCGGAGACGAATTAACGACAAAAAAAGCGCGGACCGAAATCCGCGCCTTTTCATTCTGCCGCTGAAGAACGACTCAGCTTGCGAAGGCCTTCTGGCACCAGGCCAGAAGCGGCGACCAGGTGAAGCCCAGCACCAACAGCGCGAGCGCGTTGATCGAGAGCACCCAGCGAGCCGGCGCGTCGGCCGTGGCGCGAACATCGGTGCCTTCGGTCGGCGCGTCGAAGTACATGACCTTGACCACGCGCAGGTAGTAGTAAAGACCGATGATGGCGGCAACGGCGCCCACCAGGGCCAACCACAGCATGCCTGCGTCCACGGCGGCCTTGAGCACCAGCAGCTTGCCGTAGAAGCCGAACAGCGGCGGCACGCCGGCCAGCGAGAACATGATCAGCAGCATCAGGAAGGCGAACCACGGCGAACGCTGGTTGAGGCCCTTCAGGTCGTCGATCTCTTCGCATTCGAAGCCCGAGCGCGACAGCACGATGATCATGCCGAAGGCCGCAGCGCTGGTCAGCGCGTAGCTCACTGCATAGAACATCGACGCCGAATAGCCTTCCGGACCGGCGTTGACGAAGCCGACGAGCAGGTAACCCATGTGCGAGATGGTCGAATAAGCCAGCAGGCGCTTGAGGTTGGTCTGCACGAGGGCAACAAGGTTACCGATCGCCAGCGAGAGCACCGCGAGCACGGCAAGCATCAGCTGCCACTGCGGCGCGAGGCCGGTCGCACCACCCGCGGCGTCGCCCATGCCCGTCGAGAGCAGACGATAGGCCATGCCGAACGCGGCCAGTTTCTGTGCCGAACCGATGAACACGGTCACCGCGGTCGGCGAGCCCTGGTAGACGTCCGGGATCCACATGTGGAACGGCGCCGCGCCGAGCTTGAAGCCAATACCGGTGATCATGAAGACCAGGCCGAACAGCAGCAGGGTCTTCCACTCGGTACCGACGATGGCAGCATGGATCGTGTGCAGATCGAGGCTATGGGTGGCGCCGTAGACCATGGACATGCCATAGAGCAGCATGCCCGAGGCCAGCGCGCCCAGCACGAAGTACTTGATCGCCGCTTCCGACGACAGGCTCGAATCGCGATTGAGCGCGACCAGGGCGTACGACGACAGCGTAAGCAGTTCGAGGCCGAGGTAGGTGGTCACCAGGCTGCCGGCCGAAACCAGGAACATGATGCCGACCGTGGCGAAGATCGTCAGCGTGTAGAACTCGCCGAACGGAATCGCCCGCTCCTTAAGGTACGGACGCGCGTAGACGAAGATCATCGCGGTGATGACCAGCGAGAACAGCTTCAGCACTTCCGCCACACCGTCGCGGACGAACATGCCGCCGAACGCGGAGACCGGAGAATCCGGCTGGCCACTGACGACGAGATACGCGCCGACCAGCAGGACAAGGATGGAAAGCCAGTGCACCGCGCCCTTCTGGCCCGGCTTCAGGTACGCATCCAGAAGGAGCAGCACACAGGCCGCGACCACGAGATAAATCTCGGGGAGCAGGATCAGGATGTCGTTGATACTCGGCATGGATAGTTCCCGCTCAGACTTTGGTAATGGCCAGTTGCTCGACAATCCGAGCAACCGACGCATCCATCAGGTGGACCAGCGGCTCCGGCCAGATGCCGAAGAGCAGCACACCGGCGGCGAACGCGCTCAGCATGAAGATTTCGCGACCGTTGACGTCTTTCAGTTCCGCGACATGGTGATTCGTTACCTTGCCCCAGAGCACGCGCTTCACCATCCACAGCGTGTATGCAGCGCCGATGATCAGGGTGAACGCGGCGAACAGGGCGATCCACGGGTTGGCACTGAACGCGGCCAGGATGACCATGAACTCGCCGACGAAACCACTCGTGCCCGGCAGGCCGCTATTGGCCATGGCGAACAACACGTAGAACGGGGCGAAGATCGGCATCACGTTGATGACGCCGCCGTAGTCCTTGATCTGACGCGTATGCATGCGGTCGTACAGCACGCCGATGCAGCTGAACATCGCGCCGGAGATGAAGCCGTGCGAAATCATCTGGATCATCGCACCCTGCATGCCCAGGCGGGCTGCATCCGGGTTGTTCGTCTCACGCACCAGGATGAAGGCGATGAAGATGCCCAGGGTGACGAAACCCATGTGCGCGATGGACGAGTACGCCACCAGCTTCTTCATGTCCTGCTGCACAAGGGCGATATAGCCGATGTAGCAGACCGCGATGAGGCTGAGTACGACGATGAGCCACTCGTAATGCTGCGAGGCATCCGGTGCGATCGGCAGGCTGAAACGGATGAAACCGTAGCCACCGATCTTCAGCATCACCGCCGCCAGCACCACGGAACCGCCGGTAGGCGCTTCCACGTGGGCATCCGGCAGCCAGGTATGCACCGGCACCATGGGCACCTTGATGGCGAAGCCCAGCAGGAAGGCGAAGAACAGCCAGCTCTGCTCGGTCAGCGTCAGGTGCACGGCGGCCATGTCGGCAATGGCGAAGCTTCCGCCGGTCTTGTGCCAGAGGTACAGCAGGCCGACCAGCATGAAGATCGAGCCGAAGAACGTGTAGATGAAGAACTTCAGCGTGGCGTAGACGCGACGCGGACCACCCCAGATACCGATGATGATGAACATCGGGATCAGCATGGCTTCGAAGAACACGTAGAACAGCATCGCGTCCGTCGCGCAGAAGACGCCGATCATCGCGCCTTCGAGCAGCAGCATCGCCGCCATGTACTGGTGCGGCTTGTTCTGGATGATCTCCCACGCACCGACGATCACCAGGATCTGGGTGAAGGTGGTGAGGATGATCAGCGCGACCGAGATACCGTCGACGGCGAGCGAGTAGTTGATGCCGAGCGAGGGAATCCAGCTCAACGATTCGTTGAGCTGCATCGTACCCGTGGTGGCGTCATAAGCAGGGATGAGGGCCAGGCTGGCAGCGAAGGTGGCAACCGCGACCAGGAGGGAAATCCAGCGGGCAAGGCCGGGGCGACCGGTCCCGGCGAGCAGCACCGGAATGGCGCCGACGACCGGGAGCCAGATCAGCAGGCTGAGCAAGTGATTCGACATAGAGCTCGTTTCCCTTATTGCCCGATCAGCCAGTACCCGCCCAAGAGCAGGATAAGGCCGAGGATCATGGCGAACACGTAGTGGAAGAGGAATCCGGATTGCAGGCGGCGGACGCCACCGGCGATGCGCTGCACAAGGTTGGCCGAGCCGTTGACGATGGCGCCGTCGATGATGGCGGTATCGCCCACCTTCGACAGACCTTCGCCCAGCTTCACGCCACCCTTCGCAAACACCGCGAAGTAGAGTTCATCGATCCAGTACTTGTGGTCGAGCAGGTTGTAAACCGGCTTCAATGCGTTCTTGATCTTTCCGGCAAGAGCGACATTGAACAGGTAGATGTAGGTAGCCACGGCGAAGCCGGCGAACGCGAGCCAGAACGGCGCCTGCATGAAGCCGTGCAGGCCTGCCGCGATAGCGCCATGGAACTCGTGACCGAGTTCGGCAAGCACATTGTTCGCTTCGTTCACGTGGATCGCCTTGCCGAACCAGTCGCCGAACAACATCGGGCCGACAGTAAGGCCACCGATGACGATGGACGGAATGGCAAGCAGCACCAGCGGAACGGTGACCACCCACGGCGACTCGTGCGGCGCGTGTTCGAGCACGCCCGGTGTACCGTGGTGATCGTCATCGTCGTGCAGCACGTCGTGTGCCCCGTGCGCGTCGTCATGCTGAGCGGCATCGTGGTGAACGGCATGCGCGTCATGGCCGTGGCCATGTGCGGCATGCTCGACCCGGAAGCGCTCCTTGCCGTGGAAGGTCATGTACAGCAGGCGGAAGCTGTACAGCGAGGTGACGAACACACCCGCCATGACGCAGAAGTACGCGTAACCCGCACCCCAGCGATGCGACTCGCCAACGGCCTCGATGATCGCGTCCTTCGAGTAGAAGCCTGCGAAGAACGGCGTACCGGCCAGGGCCAGCGAACCGATCCACATCGTGATCCAGGTGATCGGCATGTACTTGCGCAGGCCGCCCATGTAGCGCATGTCCTGCTCATGGTGCATGCCCATGATGACCGAGCCGGCGCCGAGGAACAGCAACGCCTTGAAGAACGCATGGGTCATCAGGTGGAACACGGCACCGCTGTACGCGGACACGCCGAGTGCGACGGTCATGTAGCCGAGCTGCGAGAGCGTCGAGTACGCGATGACACGCTTGATGTCGTTCTGGACGATGCCGATCAGGCCGGTGAACAGCGCCGTGGTCGAACCGATGACGAGGATGAAGGACAGCGCACCCTCGGTCAGCTCGAAGATCGGCGACATGCGCGCGACCATGAAGATACCGGCGGTGACCATGGTCGCCGCATGGATCAGCGCCGAGATGGGCGTCGGGCCTTCCATCGAGTCCGGCAGCCACACGTGCAGCGGCACCTGGGCGGATTTACCCATCGCACCGATGAACAGCAGGATGCCGATGACGGTCGCCGCGTCCCACGCATGGTTCTGGGTGATCTGTAGCGTCTTGCCGACCAGCTCGGGAGCGTGGTCGAAGGCGGTCTGGTAATCGAGCGTACCCAGGAAGTACAGGATCGCCGAGATACCGAGCAGGAAACCGAAGTCGCCCACGCGGTTGACCAGGAAGGCCTTGAGGTTGGCGAAGATCGCCGTCGGGCGCTTGTACCAGAAACCGATCAGCAGGTACGACACGAGGCCCACCGCTTCCCAGCCGAAGAACAGCTGCATGAAGTTGTTGCTCATGACGAGCATCAACATCGAGAAGGTGAACAGGGAGATGTAGCTGAAGAAGCGCTGGTAGCTCGGGTCTTCCGCCATGTAGCCGATGGTGTACAGATGCACCAGCAGCGACACGAAGGTCACCACCACCATCATCATGGCGGTGAGGCGGTCGATCATGAAGCCGACCGAAGCATGGAAGCGACCGATCTCGAACCAGGTGTAGACGTCCTGGTTGAAGTTCTGCGCGCCACCCCATACGAGCTGGTAGAGGACATAGAACGACAGGCCGCAGGCGATGCCCACGCCCAGGATGGTCGCGGTGTGCGCCCCTGCCCGGCCGATCAGCTTGCCGAAGAGGCCGGCCAGGATCGCGCCCACCAGGGGGGCCAGTGCGATCGTCAGCAGGATTGAAAGCGAGAGACTCATCGGATCAACCCTTCATGCTGTCGATTTCGGCGACATTGATCGTGCTGCGATTACGGAACAGCAGGACCAGGATCGCCAGGCCAATAGCGGATTCCGCCGCGGCCACGGTAAGGATGAAGAACACGAAGACCTGGCCGCCGACATCGCCGAAGAAGCGCGAGAAGGCTACGAAGTTTGTGTTCACCGCCAGGAGCATCAGCTCGATCGCCATGAGCAGCACGATCACGTTCTTGCGGTTGATGAAGAGTCCGGCAACCGCGATACAGAAGAGGATCGCGCCGAGGACGATGTAATGGGAAAGCGTGATCACTTGGCGTTCTCCTGCGTCGGGTCGACAACCGGGGCCGGGGCCGGGCTGACGGATGCCATCTGTTCGCTGGCGACCTTGATCACGCGAACGCGGTCGGTGGCCTGGACCACGACCTGCTGCGCCGCGGACTGGTGACGCACGCCGACACGCTGACGCAAAGTCAGGGCCACGGCGGCGACGATACCCACGGTGAGGATCAGGGCGGCGATTTCGAACGGCAGCAGGAAGTCGGTGTACAGGGCCTGGCCCAGCCACGCGACGTTCGAGTTACCGGCCGGGTTGGGACCGAGCGTGTGGGCGTGCATGGCCTTCACGCCGATCATCGCCAGCATTTCGACCAGCATGACCACCGCGACGATGATGCCCACCGGCAGGTAGCGGATGAAGCCCTCGCGGACGACCTCCTGCTTGATGTCGAGCATCATGACCACGAACAGGAACAGCACCATCACCGCGCCGACGTAGACGACGACCAGGGCGACGGCCAGGAACTCCGCCTCTGCCAGGAGCCATACGCAGGCCATGCTGAAGAAGGTCAGCACCAGCGAGAGCACCGCATGGACGGAGTTCTTCACGGTGATCACCATCAGCGCGCCGATGACCGCCACCGCGGCAAAGAGGTAGAAACAGATGAGTTGAAGCAGATCGGTATTCATCGCGTGATTCTCCGGGCGCTCAGCGGTAAGCCGCGTCTTGCGCGCGGGCGGCAGCGATGTCCTGCTCGAACCGGTCACCGATGGCCAGCAGCTGGGCCTTGGTCACTACGTTCTCGCCGCGATGTTCGAAGTGGTACTCGTGCACGTGCGTTTCGACGATGGAATCCACCGGGCAGCTCTCCTCGCAGAAGCCGCAGAAGATGCACTTGAACAGGTCGATGTCGTAGCGCGTGGTACGGCGCTGTCCATCTTCCGGACGCGGGGCGGAGTCGATCGTGATCGCCAGCGCCGGGCACACCGCTTCGCACAGCTTGCAGGCGATGCAACGCTCTTCACCGTTGGCGTAACGGCGCAGGGCGTGCAGGCCACGGAAGCGGTTCGACTTCGGGATGTGCTCGAACGGATAACGCACGGTGTATTTCGGGCTGAACATGTAGCGCATGGTCAGGCCCATGCCCTTGAACAGCTCGATGAGCAGCAGGCTTTTGAAATAGTGGGTTACGCGGGTCATGGCTTTCAGGCTCCCGTGCCAACGTGGACCAGGCCGAAATACTTCATGCAGCCGGCGACGAGGACCCAGACGATGGTGATGGGGATGAAGACCTTCCAGCCGAGACGCATGATCTGGTCATAGCGGTAGCGCGGGAAGCTCGCGCGGAACCACAGGAACAGGAAGGCAAAGAAGAAGGCCTTGATGAACAGCCAATGGAAACCGCCGTGGCCGATAAGGCCCCAGCTTTCCGGGAACGGCGAGAGCCAGCCACCCATGAAGAAGATCGAGGTCAGGAAGCTGACCAGGATCATGTTGGCGTATTCGGCCAGGAAGAACAGCGCGAACGGCGAGCCGGAGTATTCGACGTGGAAACCCGCGACGATTTCGGACTCACCTTCCGCCACGTCGAACGGTGCACGGTTGGTTTCCGCGACGCCCGAGACGAAGTAGATGACGAACACCGGCAGCAGCGGCAGCCAGTACCAGGTGAAGAAGTTGCCCGACTGCGCGTTGACGATGGCCGAGAGGTTAAGGCTACCGGTCAGCACGAGCACGCAGACGATGGACATGCCCATCGACAGTTCGTACGAGATCACCTGTGCCGCCGCGCGCATCGCACCGAGCATCGCGTAGCGCGAGTTCGAGGCCCAGCCGGCGAGGATGATGCCGTAGACACCCATCGAGGTCATGGCCAGCAGGTACAGCACGCCGGCGTTGACGTTGGCGAGGACGACTTCCGGACCGAACGGCACCACGGCCCACGCAGCGAGCGCGGGGACCAGGGCGAGCATCGGCGCCAGGAAATAGAGTGCCCGGTTGGCGTTGGTCGGAAGGACGACTTCCTTCAGCAGCAGCTTGACGACGTCGGCGAAGGCCTGGAGAAGACCGGCGGGACCGACTTTGTTCGGCCCCATGCGGACGTGCATCCAGCCGAGCACCTTGCGCTCCCACCAGACGTAAAGTGCGACGCCGATGACCAGCGGCAGCACGATCGCCAGGATGTAGAGCACCGGCAGCAGGACATGATCGAAGAGTTGAGCGCCCATGGTTACGCCTTGCTCACGGTGATGGCCGCGCCGTACGGAGGCAGCATGGCGGTTTCGGAGTGCGCGGCTTCGATCCACGCGGCACCGTCAGGCACCGAGGCATCGATGGCCACCGGAAGGACGGCATCGCCGATGCGCGCGTTGGCACCATCGATGAGGCCGAGCTTGCCAGCGTCGTCCGCATTGATGCGGATGGCGGCGGCACGGTTCAGCGGATGCGACGCCAGCGCGCCGGCACGACGGACTACCGCATCGACGCGGTAGATCGGCGTGGTGGCCAGGCGCGAGAAGGTGACGCCCGAAGCGCGTGTGGCGAGTGAAGGACGAACCTCCGAAGCACGCTCGGTGAAGCCTTCACGCAGGCCGGCAAGATCGTCAAACTCGAAGCCGGCGACGCCGAGCATGCCGCCCAGCGCGCGCAGCACCTTCCAACCCGGACGCGCGTCGCCCGGTGCCTTGCCACCCGGCAGTACGGTCTGTGCGGTGCCTTCGACGTTGACCAGGGTCGCGTCGATTTCCGGCGTCAGGCCGATCGGCAGGATCACATCGGCCGAGTCCTTCAGCGCATCGCTGGCGAAAGCGGCGAACGCGACCACCGTCTGCGCGGAATGCATCGCCTGCAGCGCAAGCGTGCCGTCGGCGAAGTCGTGCGGCGGCTCGACGTTGTAGAGCACGTAACCCTTGCGGGCCTGGGCCAGCATGCCGCGTGCGTCGAGACCGCCGGCAGTCGGCAGCACGCCGACCGACGACAGACCGATGGCGTTGGCGCCGACCGGGATCTCGTTGAACGAGGCGCCGGCAGCCTGCGCGATGAAGCGCGCGATGGCACGCAGCCACGACGCTTCCGGATGGGTCACCGCAGCGTGGCCGAGGATGACAACGGCGTTGTCACCGAGCGCCTTGAACGCGTCGCGGTGGGCGTCGGTCGTTTCCACACCGTTGAGGGCAGAAGCGATCGACTCCGGCACCGTGGCGCCGTTCTCGCTGGCGGCCTTGGCCAGCACCAGCAGTTCGGCAACCAGCGCGTGCGGCGCGGCGACCGACTCGCCAGCCAGCGGGTAGTTGAAGTTGAAGTGCGCCGGGTTCACGGCATAAACCTTCGCGCCCTTCTTCACCGCCTGACGGATGCGGTGGTTGAGCAGCGGCACTTCGTTACGCAGGTCGGAACCGACCAGCAAGGCAGCCTTCACCTTGTCGAACGAGGCGATCGGCGAGGCAAAGGCCCTGGCGAACGCGTTGTCGGCAAAGTCGAGCTGACGCAGGCGATGATCGACATGGGCGCTGCCCAGCCCGCGAGCGAGACGGACGAGCAGTTCGCCCTCCTCGTTCGACGTGGCCGGGTTCACCAGCACGCCGAGATCCGAGCCTGGAACGCTCTTCAGCGCTTCCTTGGCGACGGCAAGCGCGTCGTCCCAGGTCGTCGCCGACCACTGGCCGTTGCGCTTGACCATCGGGGACTTCACGCGATCCGCGGCGTACAGGCCCTGGTGGCTGTAACGGTCACGGTCGGACAACCAGCATTCGTTGATCGTTTCGTTGTCGCGCGGCACGTTGCGCAGCACTTCACCGCGGCGCGTATGCATCCACAGGTTGGAACCCAATGCGTCGTGGTAGCCGACGGACGGACGTGCCACCAGCTCCCAGGCACGGGCCTGGAACTGGAACGGCTTGTTGGTCAGCGCGCCGACCGGGCAAACGTCGATGATGTTGCCCGACAGTTCGCTTTCGATGGTCTTGCCGATGTACGTACCGATTTCCAGGTTCTCGCCGCGGCTCATCCCGCCGAGCTCGTACGTGCCGGCGATCTCGCTGGTGAAGCGGACGCAGCGCGTGCACTGGATGCAGCGGGTCATCTCGGTCGCGATCAGCGGCCCGAGGTTTTCGTCCGAAACGGTGCGCTTGCGCTCGTTATAGCGCGACACCGAACGGCCGTACCCGAGGGAGACATCCTGCAGTTCGCACTCGCCGCCCTGGTCACAGATGGGGCAGTCCAGCGGATGGTTGATCAGCAGGAATTCCATCACGTTGCGCTGCGACTTCAGCGCCTTGTCCGAACGCGTGAACACCTTCATGCCCTCGCCTACCGGCGTGGCGCAGGCGGGCGCCGGCTTCGGCATCTTCTCGATTTCCACCAGGCACATGCGGCAGTTGGCGGCGATCGGAAGCTTGCGGTGATAGCAGAAACGCGGAATGGGAATCCCGACGGCGTCGGCCGCCTCGATGATCATCCGACCCTTGGCTATCTGCACCGGAACGCCGTCGATCTCGATATTGACCAGATCCGGCGCGGCATTGGCTACGGGCTGCGCACTCATGCAGCGACTCCAGTGGTGACCGTGTCCGCCGGGCCGTCGACGATCGACCGGCCATGCTCCACGTAGTATTCGAATTCGTGCCAGAAGTTTGCCAGGAAGCCCTGCACCGGCCACGCGGCGGCTTCACCGAACGCGCAGATGGTGTGCCCTTCGATCTGACCGGCAACCGCCTTCAGGCGATGAAGATCGTCCGTCGTGCCCTTGCCTTCAACGATGCGCGAGAGCACGCGGTGCATCCAGCCGGTACCTTCGCGGCACGGGGTGCACTGGCCGCACGACTCCGCCATGTAGAAGCGCGAGATGCGATGGCAGGCGCGAACCATGCAGGTGGTTTCGTCCATCACGATCACGGCGCCCGAGCCCAGACCCGAACCCGCCTTCTGCAGGGAGTCGTAGTCCATCGTGCATTCCATGATCTTCTCGGCCGTCAGCACCTTCATCGACGAACCGCCGGGGATGCAGGCCTTGAGCTTCTTGCCGCCGCGGATACCGCCGGCCATTTCCAGGAGCTCGGAGAACGGCGTGCCGAGACGGATCTCGAAGTTACCCGGGTTGGCGACGTGACCGGAGACCGAGAAGATCTTCGGGCCGCCGTTGTTCGGCTTGCCGAGGTTGAGGAACCACTCTGCACCGTTGCGCAGGATCGCCGGCACCGAGGCGTACGTCTCGGTGTTGTTGATCGTGGTCGGACGGCCGTACAGGCCGAAACCGGCCGGGAACGGCGGCTTGAAGCGCGGCTGGCCCTTCTTGCCTTCGAGCGACTCCATCAACGCGGTTTCTTCGCCGCAGATGTAAGCGCCGGCGCCGAGGGCGTTGTAGATGTCCACGTCGATACCGGTGCCGCCGATGTCCTTGCCGAGCAGGCCGGCCGCATAGGCTTCCTTCAGGGCTTCTTCGATGTGCTCGAACGGCTCGTGGTGGAACTCGCCACGCAGGTAGTTGTAGGCAATGGTCGAGCCCGTGCAGTAGCACGCGATCGCCAGGCCTTCGATGACCGAATGCGGGTTGAAGCGCAGGATGTCACGGTCTTTGCAGGTACCCGGCTCGGATTCGTCCGAATTGCACAGGATGTACTTCTGGCCCGGTGCCGTGCGGGGCATGAAGCTCCACTTCAGGCCCGTGGGGAAGCCGGCGCCGCCGCGACCGCGCAGTGCGCTCTTCTTGATCTCTTCGATCAGGGCAGCGGGATCCGGCTTTTCAGCCAGGATCTTGCGCCATGCCTTGTAACCGTCCACCTTTTCATAGCTCTCGAGCGCCCAGGGCTTCTCGAAATGCAGGGTCGTGTAGACGACCTGGTGTTCCTGCGGTGCGGGTCCGACCGGACCAGTGGTGCTAGCCATTGCCCTTACCTCACTTAAGACCGTCGAGGATCGCGTCGACCGAATCGGTCGTCAGCTTCTCGTGGTAGTGACCGTTGACGACCATCATCGGCGCGCCCGCGCAAGCGGCGAGGCATTCCTCTTCCTGCTTGAGATAGATGCGGCCGTCGGCGGTGCTCTCGCCGGTCTTGATGCCGAGCTTCTTCTCGCAATGGCGAACCAGGCCTTCGGCCCCGTTCAACCAGCAGGAAATGTTGGTGCAGATGGCGACGTTGTTGCGACCGACAGGCGTGGTCTCGAACATCGAGTAGAAGCTCGCGACCTCATACGCCCAGATCGCCGGCAGTTCGAGGTACTTGGCGACCGCGGTGATCAGTTCGTCGGTGAGGTAACCGACGTTCTGTTCCTGCGCCGCCATGAGCGCCTGGATCAGCGCGGAGCGCTTGCGATCCGGCGGGAACTTGGAAACCCAGTGATCGATATGGCTGCGGGTGTGATCGTTGAGCACGACAAGGGGATCGACGTCCTTGACCTGCGCAAAATGTCCGGTGGCTTTCATGATTCAGTTCACTCCGTCGACTTAGCGGTCGACTTCGCCAAAGACGAGATCGTAGGTGCCAATCATCGCGACAACGTCGGCGAGCATGTGGCCTCTCACGATCGCGTCCATGGAAGACAGGTGGGCGAAGCCGGGCGCGCGCAGATGCACGCGGAAAGGCTTGTTCGCACCGTCGGACACGAGATAGCAGCCGAACTCGCCCTTGGGCGCTTCGACGGCGGTATAGGTTTCACCGGCGGGTACGCCGTAGCCTTCCGTGAAGAGTTTGAAGTGGTGGATCAGCGCTTCCATGTCGCTCTTCATTTCTTCGCGGCTGGGCGGCGCGACCTTGTAGTTCTGCACCATCACCGGGCCCGGGTTGGCCTTCAGCCAGGCAATGCACTGCTTGATGATGTTGTTCGACTGGCGCATCTCTTCGACGCGGACCAGGTAACGGTCGTAGCAGTCACCGTTCACGCCGACCGGAATGTCGAATTCCATGTTCGCGTAGGCGGCATACGGCTGCTTCTTGCGGAGATCCCAGGCGATACCCGAACCGCGCAGCATCGCGCCGGTCATGCCCCAGGCCTGCGCCTTCTCGGGCGGGATGACGCCGATGCCGACCGTACGCTGCTTCCAGATACGGTTGTTCGTAAGCAGCGATTCGTATTCGTCGACGCGCGCCGGGAAGTCGTTGGTGAACTCCGTGAGGTAGTCCAGCATCGAACCTTCGCGCCATGCGTTGCGGCGCTTGAGGTCGGCGCCCTTGTGCCACGGCGACTCGCGGTACTTCGACATCTGGTCCGGCAGGTCGCGGTAGACACCGCCCGGGCGGTAAAACGTGGCGTGCATGCGCGCGCCGGATACCGCCTCGTAGACGTCCATCAACTCTTCGCGTTCACGGAACGCGTAGAGGAAGACGGCCATGGCGCCGAGATCGAGCGCGTTCGAACCCACCCACATGAGGTGGTTCAGGATGCGGGTGATCTCGTCGAACATCGTGCGGATGTACTGCGCACGGATCGGCGCCTGGATGCCGAGCAGGTTCTCGATGGCCAGCACGTAGGCGTGCTCGTTGCACATCATCGAGACGTAGTCGAGGCGATCCATGTAACCGATGGACTGGTTGAACGGCTTGGACTCGGCAAGCTTTTCCGTGCCACGGTGCAGCAGGCCGATATGCGGATCGGCGCGCACGATCGTCTCGCCGTCCATCTCCAGCACCAGGCGCAACACGCCATGCGCAGCAGGATGCTGCGGGCCGAAGTTCATCGTGTAATTGCGAATTTCTTCCACGGCTTAGTTCTCCCGCCAATGATCGGCGGATTCCGCCCTGGCCTGATCGAGATCGGCGTCGTTACGGATCGTGCGCGGCACGAGCACGCGCGGCTCGATCGAGACCGGTTCGTAAATGACACGCTTCTGCTCGGGGTCGTAACGCACTTCGACGTTACCGATGAGCGGGAAATCCTTGCGGAACGGATGACCCACGAAACCGTAGTCGGTGAGGATGCGACGAAGATCCGGATGGCCGTCGAAGATGATGCCGTACAGGTCGAAGGTCTCGCGCTCGAACCAGTCCGTACCCGGCCATACCGGCGTGACCGACGGGACGATCGGGAAGGCGTCGTCTTCGCAGAACACGCGCAGGCGGATGCGCTGGTTGAGTTCGATCGAGAGCAGATGGAACACCGCGGCATAACGACGCGGCTGCTCGACCTTGCGCGGGCGGTCGGCCCACGTGAAGCGACCCATGGCCTCACCTTCCACGCCGCGCGAGAAACTCTCGCCCTGCGCCGTGTCGGTGTCCCACTCGGTCTGCCCGTAGCTGAGGTAATCGACGCCACAGACGTCGATGGGAATCGTGAAGCGGAAGCCTGCCTCATCACGCAGCGCGGTAGCCACGGAGATCAGGTCACGCGGAGCCACCTCGGCGGTGACTTCATTGCGATCGACCTTCACCGTCAGCATGTCGCCGAAGCGCGCGGCGAGCCGTTCAACCAGCGAGGTCTCGTTAATAACGCTCATGTGCGATGCCCTGTTAACGCGCGATCGTGTGGGTGCGACGGATCTTCTTCTGCAACTGCAGGATGCCGTGGATCAGCGCTTCGGCCGTCGGCGGGCAACCCGGTACATAGATGTCGACCGGAACGATGCGATCGCAGCCGCGAACGACCGAGTAGGAATAGTGGTAGTAGCCGCCGCCGTTGGCGCAGGAGCCCATGGAGATGACCCACTTCGGCTCGGGCATCTGGTCATAGACCTTGCGCAGCGCCGGGGCCATCTTGTTCACCAGGGTGCCGGCGACGATCATCACGTCGGACTGGCGCGGGCTGGGACGGAAGACGACGCCGAAGCGGTCGAGATCGAGACGCGCGGCACCCGCGTGCATCATTTCGACGGCGCAACAGGCCAGACCGAAGGTCATCGGCCACATGGAACCGGTACGTGCCCAGTTCATCAGGGCGTCGATGCTGGTCACGCCGAAGCCACGGTTGACCACCGGGGCGTCGCCATTGGGACGCAGGATATCGTCGACGAGGTTGAGCGGCGTCGGGTTGTGCATCACCCGATCGATCGTGGTCATCACTCCCATTCGAGCGCTCCCTTCTTCCAGACGTAAGCGAAACCGACCACGAGCAGCGCGAGGAACAGCGCCATCTCGATCAGCGCGATCGCGCCGATCTTGTCGAACACCACCGCCCAGGGAAACAGGAAGGCGATTTCGAGATCGAAAATGATGAAGAGGATGGCGATGAGGTAGTAGCGCACGTCGAACTTCATGCGCGCGTCCTCGAAGGCTTCGAAGCCGCACTCATAGGGCGAGAGCTTTTCGGAGTCGGGACGGCTGGGGCCGGCAAGGATGCCGATCGCCATCAGGACCACGCCTAGGCCTACGGCCACGGCAATGAACAACAGGACGGGCCAGTATTGGGCAAGCACGATGCTGCGTACCTCCGCGCCTCACTGGGCGCATCAGTGACCGTCGACGGGGACGAGCGGTCCGGCTAGGGTCGCCAGAGCTTTTATCGAATCGATCCAAATGGATCGATCCGTGTCGGGACGCATTGCGTACCAACGACTCCGGATATCCACAATCTCACGTTGGGGAACCGATCTATTGTACCAGTGCGTGCAGGTATCACGACAAGTATTAATAAGGCGGAAACTTGTCCAATACCGACATTCGGCGCCCGAACGCGCCGATATGTCACATGGTCTGGGTCGGACGCTCGGAAGCGAGCGTGCCCACAAGCAGGGCTTCGATGCGCTGACGGGCGCCTTCGCTCTCGGGAGATTCGTTGAACTGGATGCCGACACCGGCCGTGCGATTGCCCTGCGCACCCACGGGGGTGATCCAGACGACCCGGCCAGCCACCGACAGGCGCTCATTTTCGTCGATCAGGGTGACCAGCAAGGCCACTTCGTCGCCCAGGCTGTAGCGCTGGGCAGTGGGTGCGAACAGGCCGCCGGTCTTCAGGAACGGCATGTACGAGATGTACAGGGAGTTCACGTCCTTGATCTTCAACGACAGGATGCCCTGGCGCGGCGACGAGCTGGTGGCATTCATGGACACGTGGAATCCCCTGGTTTGACCGCCATCCTAGCTACCCGGCGGCCCGGGCCACAAGCCCGACCGGTTCCGGATCCTCACCGGCCCAGCCGTAGCGGTCGTAGATCCAGGGCGTGGAGAGGTCGGCCGTGAGCTTGGCGAAGGCCGGTCCCGGCGCGCCGCGCAAGGGAAGCAGCCACGCATCCCCCGCCCGCTCGATCGGCGCCTTGCGCCAGGGCCAGACCTGTACGCCCTGCCCGTCCGCGAGGACCAGGCGCAACCGCGTCGCCGCCAGCGGCCCGGGACGCCACGGCAGCCGGAGTGCTCCGGTTCCCGGCGCCGCAGGCGCACGGTCGAAGCGCTCCGGCCGCGAGGCGACGCCAAGCATCCGTTTGCGACTCAAGGCCATCTGCGTCGCGTGCTCGAGCACGGCGTTGAGCTTCGTAGCAAGCCGCTCCGGGTCGGAATCGGGAACGATGAGCTCCTCGGGCGGCGAGCGCTCCGTACCATGCACCATATAAGTGAGTATGTCGGCCATCGAGCCAGCGGCCGACAAAGCCAGTCGCGCAAGAACATGGGCCGATCCGTGATCGGGGTGGCTGTCGCCCAAGTCGGGGATCACCACCAGGCTGGGTCGCACCCGCTCGACGATGCGACGAACGGCGCCCACGGCGGCCGACGTTCGCTGGCGAAGCTCGACGGTCACCTGCATATCGTGCCAACCCAGTGCATGCAGATGCTCAGGACCGACACCGAGCCGTCCCAGAGCCGCCGCGACCTCGAGCCGACGCCGCGCGCCCCAGCGGGCGCGCCCGGCCGAATCGATCACCAAACGCCGCTCCAGCCAGCGCTGCGGCCAGGGATTGTCGTCGCCATCGGTAAGCAGCAGCACGTCGGCGCGCCCCCCGGCAGCGAGCGTGCGCTGGATCAGCATGCCCGCGGCGAGAGACTCGTCGTCCGGGTGGGGTGCTACGACGAGAAGCCGGGTACTGCCGTCAATGACGGGGGCACGGGACAAAGGCAGGTTCCTTGGGAATCGCGGGGAATGTGCCGATTAAGGCCGAACGACCGATAAGACAGCGTCAACGCCAGGCGGCAAGAAGCTCGAGCAGCAGCAGGTCGACACGAAGCGGCCCGCGGAGGGCGTCCCTTGCGCGATTCGCCTTGCCGTACCAGGCATCGAGTGCCTCGTCGTCCATCTGGCTTTCCAGCGGCGTGGCCAGGTGGGCGGCACGCGCGCGAAGCTCGTCCGTCGCGGCCTGCGCGGCGAACCACAGGTAACGGGCCGGCTCGGCAGCCTGCCAGCGCTTGACCACCTCCATTGCATCGCCACGCCCCCCGGCCAGGGCCTTAAGGTCATGCCGGACTTCACCACGCTGCTTGAGCGCACCGTCGGCCGCCCACGTGCGTGCCATACCGGGATTGCCGCCAGCGGCGTCGAGCGCCGCTTCGGCGTCCTTGACCCCCTCACCGGCCAGCCAGGCCAGCGAGGCCTCACGCGACGGCACCAGGAATTCGACGCGCTGGCAACGACTGCGAATGGTTGCAGGCAAGCGTGCCGGCTCGTCGGCGACGAGGACCAGCAGTGTCGCCTGGGTGGGTTCTTCAAGGGTTTTCAGCAGGGCGTTCGCAGCGGCCGCATTCATCGCGTCCGCCGGGTCCACGGTGGCCACCTGCCAGCCGCCGAACTGGCTGGACATGGCCAGACGTGCGGACAGGTCGCGGATCTGGTCGACCACGATCTCACTGCGCGTCACCCCGTCCTTGCGCAGCCCGAACGACAGGGCGGCCACATCGGGGTGCGTGCCGGCAGCGACAAGGAGACAGCTACGGCAGACGCCGCAGGGCATGCCGTCCGTGGTCTGCTGGCAAAGCAGGCCCTTGACGAAGGTCGCCAGGAAATCCCTCTTGCCCAGGCCAGCCGGCCCGGCAAGCAGGAGCGCGTGCGGCAGCGCGTCGCGCTCGCGGCGCGCCTGCAGACGCGCCCAGGCGTCGGTGTGCCACGGGCGCAGGCTCACGAGACAGCCCCGGCGAACAGGCCCGCAACACCGTCGATCGCTTGCGCCAGCACCGCGTCGGGCGTGGCGGAGGCATCCAGCACGCGGAAACGCGCTGGCTCCGCCGCAGCCCGAGCGCGATAGGTGCCGCGCACGCGTTCGAAAAAGGAGTCGCCTTCTACCTCGATACGATCCGCCTCGCCACGGCCCGCGGCACGCGCACGGCCAATGCTGACGGGAAGATCGAGCAACAGCGTGATATCGGGCTTGAGGCCGAGCGCCGCCCAGGCCTCCAATTCCTCGATGCGCGCCTGCGGCTGGCCACGGCCGCCGCCCTGGTAGGCAAAGCTGGCATCGGTAAAGCGGTCGCAGAGCACCCAGCGACCAGCCGCCAGCGCTGGCTCGATCACCTGGCGTACCAGCTGGGCGCGCGAGGCGAACATCAGCAGGAGCTCGGCTTCTGCGCACAGCTCGTTATTGGCGGCGTCGAGCACGACGCCGCGCACGGCCTCACCCACGTCGGTACCGCCGGGCTCACGAGTGACGACAAGATCGACGCCCTGCGCGCGCAGGTGCTCTTCGAGCCCGCGCAGCAGCGTGCTCTTACCGGCGCCTTCGCCGCCTTCGAGGGTGATCAGTCGACCGCGTTGGGGTGTCGTCACTGGCATCGCTTCAATTGGTAGCAGGCCACGGCCCGGTTGTGATCGTCGAGATTCGCCGAGAAGACGTGGCTGCCATCGCCCCTGGCCACGAAGTACAGATCCTTGCCTTCAACCGGATGCAGCGCTGCCTGGATGGCAGCCCGACCCGGCATGGCGATCGGTGTCGGCGGCAGGCCAACCCGGGTGTACGTATTGTAGGGGGTGTCGGTGGTGAGGTCGCTTTTGTGGATATTGCCCGCGTAGCTGTCACCCATGCCGTAAATCACCGACGGATCCGTCTGCAGCAACATGCGCAACTGAAGCCGCCGGATGAACACACCGGCAATGCGCGGACGCTCATCCGCCCTGCCCGTCTCCTTCTCGACAATCGACGCGAGGATCAGGGCCTCATACGAGGTCGCCAGCGGCAGGTCCGGGGCACGCGCCGCCCAGGCGACATCGAGCGTCTTGACCATCGCGGCATGCGCGCGCTTGAGGATGCTGGAATCGGTATCGCCCTTCACGTAGGCATACGTCTCGGGCAGGAAACGGCCTTCCGGGTGTTCGCCCTCGTTGCCGAGGCGCTTCATCAGGTCGTCGTTATCCACGCCGGCGGTGTCGTGCGACAACGTGTCGGTCGCCGCCAGGGCGCGACGCACGTCGGCAAAACTCCAGCCGTCGACGATGGTGAAGTTGCGCTGCATGACCTTGCCGTTGGCCATGTCACCGATCAGGTCTCGTGGCGTCATGCCGGGACGCAGCAGGTACTCGCCGGCATGCAGCCGGCCGGAGGCGCGCATTTCGATCGCCAGTACGCGCCAGTAAAGAGGCGAGGCACGCGTCGCACCGCGATCGCGCAGGTCGCGCACGATGTCCTTGAATGAGGCACCGCGCGCCACGTCCACACTCTGGCCAGCCACGGGCACATTCAGGGGGGTGCGCGCAAAGCGCGACCAGTCGAAAAAGAGCCAGCTACCCACGGCGATCGCCGCGACCAGCACCACCAGCAAGATGACACGCCAGAGGGCGATGCCGCGCACTTTCATCAATCGGAATCCTTCGAACGGTTCGGAAGTGGCAGGCCGATCCCGCGCCAGTGATCCTGCCAATGGCGGGTCACCGGACCGGGCTGCCAGGTTCGGCCAGCGAAAGCCCGAACGGGAAGAATGCCCCGAACGGCCGATGTGAGGAAGACCTCGTCGGCCTCGACCAGCTGCAGCGCCGTCAGATGGTCGATGTGCGCCTTGCCTGCGGCTAACAGTTCCGCGCGTGCGACGCCGGCGACACCACAGCGATCCACCGGCGGGGTGACCAGGCCACCGCCCACGACGGCGAAAAGGTTAGCGGCCGTGGCGCAGACGACACGGCCCTGCTGATCGGCCATCAGGCCTTCCTGCCACTGCGAGTCCTGCCATTCCGACCTCGCCAGTACCTGCTCGAGCCGGTTGAGATGTTTCATCCCGGCCAACAGGGGCTGGTCACCGAGACGCGTGTCGCAAAGACGCAGCGCGATGCCGTCGCGATAGAGCTCTGCGGCGAATGACAGGGGTGCGACGCCGATCACCGTCACCGGCCTGACCGTGCCTGGGCGCGCGTACCCGCGTTCGCCGGTGCCCGCCGTATACGTGATACGGGCAACGGCATCGTCGACACCTCCGGCCAGCCGCAGGACCTCGGCCAGCATCGCGTCGATATCCGGTGCGGGAAGCCCGAGACGCTCCGCCGAAGTGCGTAGCCGCTCAGCGTGTCGTAGCCAGAGAGGCACGACGCCGCCGACGACGCGCAGCGTTTCAAACAGTCCGTCGCCGTACATCAGGCCGCGATCCGCCGCATCCAGGCGATCGGTCCCGACAAAATCGACTGAGTGGCGCGAGCTCATGCCGCGCCGAAGATGCGTAGCAGGCCGCGCGCCTTGGCTCGCGTCTCGTCGAGCTCTGTGTCGGGGACGGAATCGGTGACGATGCCGGCACCCGCGCGCAACGACACCTGCGACCCCTCGACCATCAGCGTGCGAATGAGGATATTGAGGTCCATGTCGCCATTGTCGTCGAGATAACCGATGGCGCCGGTGTAGGCACCACGCGGCTCCTGCTCGATGTCGCCGATGATCTCCATGCAGCGCACCTTCGGGCAACCGGTGATCGTGCCGCCCGGGAAGGTCGCCGCTATCACCTGGCCAGGTGTGACGCCTTCGCGCGCACGGCCGCGCACGTTGGAAACGATATGGTGCACATGGGCATAGCTCTCCACCACCATGAGTTCATCGACTTTCACGCTGCCCGGCACGCAGACGCGGCCGAGGTCGTTGCGCTCCAGGTCGATCAGCATGACGTGCTCCGCCCGCTCCTTGGGATGCGTCGTCAGTTCGTGGATGCGTGCCGCATCGTCGTCACCGGGAATCCGGGGACGCGTGCCGGCAATCGGACGCGTCTGCAGCACGCCATCCCGCGACTCCACCAGCCGTTCCGGCGACGAGCTGACGATGGCCCATGACGGTTGCTGGAGCAGACCCGCGAAGGGTGCGGGATTAGCCTTCCGGAGCGCAGCCATCAGGCTTGCCGGCGAAGGTGCATCGGCGAACCGCGCGGTCCAGCGACGCGAGAGGTTCACCTGGAAGACATCACCCGCCCGCAGGTGTTCATGGATGCGCACGACGCCATCGAGAAACCTCGATGGTTCGTCTTCCTCGACGACGTCGGGAACGGCAAGCGTGAGATCGGGGAGGACTGTGTCGAGATCGGCGGCCAGTGTGTCCAGCCAGTGTCCCGCACCCTCCTCTGCGATGAGGGTCGTTCGACCTTCAACGTGATCCACGATCGCCGCCGCAGGTGTACGCAAGGCAAATGCGACGGGTGCGGCACCGCGCGATGGTGGCAGGCGAAGGCTCGGCTCGATCTGGCCGACGAGCTCGTATGCCAGGTAGACAATCCAGCCGCCATGGAACGGCAATCCGTCGTCCACGCGCGGAAGATGGCGCGCTGCCCAGGCGGCGTCGAGCGCATCGAGAAACGTGCCGGGAACGATGTCACCCGAGCCGTCACGCACGACACCGTGCGAGTCGAGCGTCAGCGACGCGTCGCCCGCGGCGAAGAGGATGTCGAAACGCGACTGCGGCGTGCCGGTGACCGCACTTGCCAGCAAGGCCGGATAGCGCGTCGGATACGACGCGGCCGGCGCGAGGAGATCGCGCCGGCCGGCCAGGGTTCGCGTGACGAAAGCCACGCCGATCAGAGGCGACGGAAGACGAGCGTACCGTTGGTACCGCCGAAGCCGAACGAGTTCGACACGACGATGTTGATGTCCGCCTTCTCCGCCTTGTTCGGCACGAGATCCATGCCGAGTGCGGCGACTTCCGGATCCACGTCGACGAGGTTCATCGTCGGCGGCATGATGCCGTCACGGATCGCCATGACCGAGAAGATCGCCTCGACACCACCGGCAGCGCCGAGCAGATGACCGGTGACCGACTTGGTCGAGCTGACCGCGAACTTGCCCTTTGCCGTCGCGTGGTCGCCGAACACGTTGCGGATGGCCTTGGCTTCGCCAAGGTCGCCCACCGGCGTGGAAGTACCGTGCGCGTTGACGTACTGCACGTCTTCCGGGGTGATGCGCGCGTCGTGCAGGGCATTGCGCATCGCGAGTTCCGCACCATCGCCACTCGGCGAAGTGATGTGATACGCGTCGCCGCTCATGCCGAAGCCGACGAGTTCGGCCAGGATGTTCGCACCGCGTGCCTTGGCGAATTCATACTCTTCGAGCATGAGCATGCCGGCGCCGTTGGACAGCAGGAAACCATCGCGGCCGATATCCCACGGACGACTGGCGTGCGTCGGATCGTCGTTACGCGTGGACATCGCCTTGGCCGAACAGAAGCCTGCCATCGCCGTCGTCGTCGTGGCGTGCTCGGAGCCGCCGGCGAGCATCGCGTCCGCATCGCCGTACTGGATCAGGCGCATGGCCATGCCGATGTTGTGCGCAGCTGTCGTGCATGCCGAAACCAGCGCGATGTTCGGACCCTTCAGGCCGAAATAGATCGACAGGTTGCCGGCCACCATGTTGATGATGGAGCTGGGCACGTAGAACGGCGAGACCTTACGCGGCCCCTTCTCGTTCAACTCGATCGCGGTAGCTTCGATCGTGTGCAGGCCACCGATACCGGCGCCCGCGGCCACGCCGATGCGACCGGCGTTTTCTTCGGTCACGACCAGGCCCGACTGGCGGAACGCATGAGCGCCAGCGACGATGCCGTAATGGATGAACGGGTCCATCCGCTTGAAGTCTTTCGCAATGGAGCGACGTTCGTCTTCAAGCGCCTTGATGCCTGCCTCGTCGGTCGGCGTCGGAACACCGTCGAAGAAGGAGTCGGCCGCAACGAAATTGCGGACTTCCCCCGCGATGCGGGTGTTATAGGCGCTGGTGTCGAAATCGGTGACAGGGCCGATGCCGCTGTTACCTTCGACGACGTTCTTCCAGGCGGTGGCGACATCGTTACCGACCGGCGAGAGAATCCCCATGCCGGTAATTACCACACGTCGTTTACTCATGCGTTTTGTTCCTTAGCACTTTATCCACGCAACCATACGCGGGCGCAGGTTACGAAAAGCGGAAACGAAAACTGCGCCTTTAGGCGCAGCTTCCGTGTCGCTCGGAGATCGACGGGAGGCAAGCCTCCGATCGACAACCAGTCGATCTATCAGGCCTTGACGTGGGCCTTGATGTAGTCGACCGCCTGCTGGACCGTCGTGATCTTCTCAGCTTCTTCGTCCGGGATCTCGCACTCGAACTCTTCTTCGAGAGCCATCACGAGCTCAACGGTGTCCAGCGAATCAGCGCCCAGATCGTCCACGAACGACGCGTTGGTGGTGACTTCATCTTCCTTGACGCCCAGCTGCTCGACGACGATCTTCTTGACGCGTTCTTCGATGGTGCTCATGTTGCCTTTACCTCCCGAGGGAAAATTCCGGCGGCATTGTAGTGGCTAAGGACTTGGCCCGCCAACAACAGTGCCGTCACGTGGATGACGCCCGGTTTTTCTTAGCCGGGCGCGAAACGATGATTGTCTCTCAAAAACGGGCCGGTGGCGACTGCCTCCGACCCTGGCCGATGAAGGCCTGCTCCATCAGGGCATGTACATGCCGCCGTTCACGTGCAGGGTCTCACCGGTGATGTACTTCGCCGCGGGCGAGGCCAGGAAGGCCACGGCCTCGGCGATATCGTTGGGTTCGCCCAGCTTGCCAAGGGCGATCCCGGCCAGGAGCGCCGTACGCTGCTCTTCAGGGAGCGCACGGGTCATATCGGTGTCGATGAAGCCCGGCGCGACCACGTTTACCGTGATGCCACGAGAGCCAATCTCACGGGCCAGCGATTTGGAGAACGCGATGATGCCGGCCTTGGCCGCCGCATAGTTGGCCTGGCCGGGATTGCCGGTCACGCCAACCACCGAAGCGATGCTGATGATGCGGCCCTTGCGGGCCTTCATCATGCCGCGCATCACCGCCTTCGACGTACGGAACACGGAGGTCAGGTTGGTCTCCATGATGGCGCTCCAGTCCTCCTCTTTCATGCGCATGAGGAGCTGGTCGCGCGTAATCCCGGCATTGTTGACCAGGATGGACACCGCGCCGGTTTCCTTGGTGATGCTGTCGATGAGGGCTTCAATCGCCGCCGGGTCGGTCACGTTGAGCATGCGGCCGTGACCACCATGGCCGGCGAGGCGCTCGCCGATAGCCTGGGCGCCGGACTCCGTGGTCGCGGTGCCGAAGACGGTCGCGCCGAGCGCTGCGAGACGGTCAGCAATCGCTGCGCCGATGCCGCGGCTTGCGCCGGTGACGAGCGCGATCTCGCCCTGGAGGGTCTGGGTCATGGGGATTCCTGTCGTAACGGGGAGGTGTCAGGCGGTAGCGGCCGCCAGGGCCGCGTCGAGGTCAGCAGGCGTGCCGATCGCCCTGGCTTCGACGGACTTGTCGATGCGCTTGATCAGGCCGGAAAGTACCTTGCCCGGACCGCACTCCAGCGCCTGCGTGATGCCATGGGCGGCCAGCGCCTGGACGCATTCGGTCCAGCGCACCGGCAGGTAGAGCTGACGCATAAGGGCCCCGCGAATATCTTCGACCGAGGCATGAATCTGCGCGTCGGCGTTCTGGACGACCGGAATGGGCGGCATCGACCATTCGATCTGCGCCATGCGCTCGCCGAGCTTGTCCGCGGCTTCGCGCATGAGCATGGAGTGCGAGGGCACGGACACCGCGAGCTTCACGGCCTTCTTCACACCCAGCTCGGCCAGGCGCGCCAGGGCGCGGTCCACGGCCTCGGCATGGCCCGCGATGACCAACTGGCCCGGCGAGTTGAAATTGGCCGGCGCGACGACCTGGCCCTGGGCCACTTCCTCACACACCTGGGCGATCTGGGCATCGTCACCACCGAGGATGGCGGCCATGGCACCCACGCCGGCGGGAACGGCGGCCTGCATGAGCCGGCCACGCTCGGCGACGAGAGCGGCGGCGTCCTTGAGGGAGATGGCGCCAGCAGCGACCAGGGCGCTGTACTCACCCAGGCTGTGCCCGGAAAGGTAAGCAGGACGTGCTCCACCCTGCTTCAGCCAGACACGCCATACGGCAACGCTGGCGGCCAGCAACGCCGGCTGCGTGTTCTCGGTGCTGTTGAGGCGATCTTCAGGGCCGTTCTGGCTCAGCTCCCACAGGTCGATACCGGCGCCCTCGGAGGCTTCATCGAACGCGGCACGGACTTCGGGATGCACCGCGGCCAGTTCGGCAAGCATGCCGACGGACTGCGAACCCTGACCGGGAAAGACAAAGGCGAGCGTGGCGCTGGATGCGGTCATGCGTGGAGTTTCCGGGACGTCAAACCGCGAATGGTGCCAGCAACCCGGGGGCGATTGCACCATTCGCAGGCGTGTGGTGCGCCGGCATCGCCGGCTTCCACACGGAGCCAGCCCCACACAAGGCGGGCACTTTGCTCAGTACCGCAGCAAAGCCGACGCCCAGGTAAAACCACCACCGAAGGCTTCGAGCAGCAGGTTCTGGCCCCGCTTCACCTTGCCCGAACGCACGGCGTAATCCAACGCCAGCGGCACCGAGCCGGATGAGGTGTTGGCGTGCTTGTCGACCGTGACGATGACCCGGTCCATCGACATATTCAGGCGCTTGGCCGTCGCCTCGATGATGCGCAGGTTCGCCTGGTGCGGAATCAGCCAGTCGATCTCTTCTTCCTTCATGCCGGCGTCCGCGAGCGTCTCACCTACCAGGGAGTCCAGCGTCTTGACCGCGACCTTGAACACTTCGCGGCCCAGCATGCTGATCTTCACCCCGTGGTTGGGCGCATCCGTGAACCCGGCGGAGACGCCTACCGGATTGAACAGCAGATGCTTGAAACCGCCGTCGGCACGCATGCGCGTGGTGAAGATGCCCGGTTCGTCCGAGGCCTCCAGCACCACGGCGCCCGCGCCGTCGCCGAACAGCACGCAGGTTTCGCGCTCCGTCCAATCGACCATGCGGGTAAGCGTTTCGGCACCGATCACGAGGGCCTTCTTCGACTGCCCGCTACGTACGAACGCGTTGGCGATGCCCAGGGCATAGACGAAGCCCGAGCAGGCCGCATTCACGTCGAATGCGGCGCAGCCGTTGGCACCCAGGCGATGCTGCACAAGACAGGCCGTGGACGGAAAAATGAGATCCGGCGTGGTCGTGCCGATGATGATCAGGTCGATCTCGGATGCCTTGACGCCAGCGGCCTCCAGGGCGCGCTGGGCAGCCAGGAAGGCAAGGTCGCCCGTGGTTTCGCCGTCGGCGGCGTAGTGGCGCTCGGAGATGCCGGTCCGCGTGCGGATCCACTCGTCGGTGGTGTCGACGATTTTTTCGAGGTCGGCATTGGTCACGACCTTGTCCGGTAACGCGCTACCGGTACCGATGATGCGGGCGTATTTCAGAACCGTTCCCCTTCTCGTAGGCCAGAAACGCAAAACGGCGCGTTACCGCGCCGCCTGCGTCGTGATCATCCCTGGGGAGGGAGATCAGTCCTCGACTTCAACCGCACCGCGGGTGTCGATGACCTTCTTACCGCGGTAGAAGCCATCCTTGGTCACGTGGTGACGCAGGTGCACTTCGCCGCTGGTCGGATCGGTCGACAGCTGAACGGTCGTCAGCGCATCGTGCGAACGACGCATGCCACGGGTGGACGGGGTCTTGCGGCTCTTGGCAACTGCCATGACAAATCTCCAGCGAAATTACTTTATGAGTCCGCGGAGTGCCGCGAACGGGTTTTCAGACGTTTCCGTCGAGGAGTCTTCTTCCTCGTCGGCACCAACAATGTCGTCAGGCAGCTCGTAGTCCGGATTGACCGGAACCAGGGGCAGCGCCAACAGCAGTTCATCTTCGATCGTCGCGACCAGGCTGAGCTTTCCATCCTGTTCGACGAGAAGTGCCTCGTACCCCGGGGGCAACGCGGCTTCCTCGCTTTCTTCGACAATCAGTCCGAGACGTGTATCGATCTCAACCGTAAGCACGAACGGTTCCAGCGAACGCTGACAGATCACGGTCAACGGTGCCTTCGCACGAACGGCCACATAGGCGATATTGAACTCGTCGCGACCGAAGTCCAGCTCGTAGGTTACGTCGCCCTCGGGCGACGCAATGACTTCACCGAGGCGGGCAAAAGCCGACACAGGAAGCGAGCCCTGGAACGAACGCCGCGCACGAACTTCGCGCCAAGCGTCCACGGACGATGGCAAGGTCACGGACATAATCGGGAAATGGTAGGCATCAACCCACCTGAAGTCAACCGGTTAGCAGGTACAAAGCGAAAGACGACATGCTTTTGCGCAGGCCGGCGCCTTTCGTGCAGACTCGCAACTCAGGACGTAGTTTGCCGCAGCAAACCCAACAGGGGGAAGAGCTAGCGTGTTTTCTTTTGTTTATTATGTACTTGCGACCATCATCGTGGCCGCCATCGGGCTGTGCGCATGGGCGGTGTCCCAACAACGCAAGCGCCGTCGCCACGGCGCCATGCAGGATCTGCTCGACAACGCGGATCGCCTTGAGGCGGATCTCAAGGATTGTCGCGACCGCCTACAGCGCGCCCACTCCGTGATGTCGGTCAGCCCCGACGAGCCAGCAGCAGGCGAGGTCGAGGCGCAGCAGGCCGTGGATTCGGGCTTGCGCGCCCTGCTCCAGCAACGCCTGTGGATCCGCGACCGCGCCCCCGGCGCCAGCCAGCAGGAACTCGATGAAGCCGTCAGCGGCCTGGTCCGGGCACGCCATCAGCTGGAGCCGCGACTTCGCGCCCTCGATGACGCCCAGACCGCGCTCGATTCGGCCGTCCGCGAGCATATCCACAAGGAATTCTGAGTGTCCGCGCAACCTGTCGTCGTCCTCGCTTCCACCTCCGCCTACCGCGCCAGCCTCCTCCGACGTCTGCTCGAGCACTTCGAACAGGCCTCGCCGGGCACGGATGAAGAGCCCCTGGCCGGCGAGGCACCCGCCACCCGTGCGGCGCGACTTGCCGAAGCCAAGGCTCGCGCGGTCGCCCTCACCCGCCCCGGCAGCGTGGTGATCGGCTCGGATCAGGTGGCCGATCTCGAGGGCACCCTTCTCGAAAAGCCCGGCACCGTGCACGCCGCCCACAAGCAGCTGGCTGCCAGTTCGGGGCGCGAGGTGATTTTCTACACCGCGGTCTGCGTGATCGATACCCGCGGTGATGCATTCATCCACGTCGACGAAACGCGGGTGCACTTCCGCTCCTTATCGACGCATGACATCGAGCGCTATGTGGAACGCGAACGCCCGCTGGATTGCGCTGGCAGCTTCAAGTGCGAAGGACTCGGCATCGCGCTGTTCGAGCGCATCGTCAACGAAGATCCCACCGCCCTGATCGGCCTGCCCCTGATCGCGACCTGCCGCTTACTTCGCGATGCCGGGATCGCCCTGCCCTGACCGGTTTCCCAGGGGCATGATCGATGCCCGGTAAGCCTCGCGCCAGACCACGCAGTCGTCAGGGTTGCCGGGAGCCCCCTGTCCAGATCGCACGCTGGCCGCATAAAAGGCAAAACGCCGGCGGCCATCGAAAAGATCCAGACGTGTCAGCGGCCGGATAACGTCGACCCTCGAACAGACCGAGGCAAGCCAGCCGCGCTTTTCGCGTTCGCGCAGCGAGGTTTCGTCCACCACGAGTAGTACCGGCTGCCCGGCGTGTTTCGCCAGGCCTGCCTCACCGGTACCCCACGTGGCTAGTTGTGGCGCGCGACCGTGCTTCGTATTGAGCGGACTATCGAGCGAGTACACCACGTGCGAGCCACCCAGCTCGAAACGCAGTTCGGCGGCAAGCATGAAGTTATCGGCGACAACGGTCATCGACGGATCCTTCGCCAACTGCCGGCGCAGCGCGTCGCTGCTCTCGCGCCAGCCCGTGAAGTTGGATGGAAAGGCTTTCACGCCAGCCAGCACGCGCGCGCCGTCTGGCGAAGCCGCCAGGCCAAGGTAAGCCAGGCCAAGCACGAGACCCAGGCTGGCGACCGCGAAGCCGGCCTCCGCCCAGCGGCGCCATGTGCGCCCGGCATCGATCAGCATCGACGGCAGAACGGCGCACAGCAGTACATAGCCTGGCAACGGCCAGTGCGCACGAAAGCGCACGTCGTCGGCGAAGAGGCCAAGCAGGAAATAAAGGACGATGAAACTGCCAGCGACCGTCGCGACGACGTCGAAGGGAGCTTCGCCTCGGCGGCGCCATGCTTGCCACAAGGCACACAACAGCACGACCCACGCCAGCGGCGTGCATGCGATCGCCTGCTCGAGCGGCTGCACCAGCGCATCCGCATGGAATTGCCACGGATTGCGCTCCACGAGCTGGAATGCCAGGCCCGCACCGCGCGCCTGGACGTTGTAGATCACCAGGGGAATCAATCCAAGTGATGCCACCGCCATGGCCATCCATAAACCCGGCCGCTTCCACTGACTGCGCCCCCTGGGTGTGAACAGGAGGAACAGCAGGCCGGCCAGCATCGGCATCGCGGCGCGGTAATGACTGGCCCAGGCGATAGCGAGTCCGGCACCGAGCAGACACCAGTCGCGCGTCCGCCCGGTCTCCAGTGCAGCGAGCAGCCCCTGGGTCGCAAGGACGATGGCGAACGTCAGTGGTACATCAGGCAGTGCCAGCACGCCCAGACTGCCGACCAGCGGCAGCGCGAGGGCGAGCGTCGCCGCCTGCCAACGCGCGGTGTCCCCGCCCAGCCGTGCTGCCATGGCGCCGACCTGCCATGGCACCACCGCACCAATGAGCAGGAACGGCAAGCGCATGGCTAGCAAACCATGACCGAAGACGCCTTCGGAAAGGCCGATCAACCAGGCGGTCAGCGGCGGCAGGTCGCTATAGCCCCAGGCGGGGCTGAGGCTTTCCTGCCAGTAGAAGGCTTCGTCACCGAAGGGTGACAGCGTGGTCGCTATGACGATCTTCAACAGCGTCACCACGGCAAACATGATGAGGAACATGCCTCGCCACGATCGCGCCGGCACCGCTACACTTGAACGCTCAAACATCGGTATTGCCAGGCCTGGGGGCACACGCATCGATCATGTCAGCGACGACTCCGCTCAACGATGAAATGCTCCGCCACCGACTGGATGGCGCACTGGCACAGGTCAACGCCGTGCTGCTCGGCAAGCCGCGCCAGGTCAAGCTGGCTTTCACCTGCCTTCTTGCCGGCGGCCACCTCCTCCTTGAAGACGTACCTGGCGTAGGCAAGACCACGCTGGCCCACGCGCTGGCCGCCACTTTCGATCTCGAGTTCCAGCGTATCCAGTTCACCAGCGACCTCCTGCCATCGGACATTATCGGGGTCAGCGTCTACGAGCGCGAGACCGGCCAGTTCCGCTTCCACCCCGGCCCCATCTTCACCAGCCTGCTGCTCGCCGACGAGATCAACCGGGCGACGCCGAAATCGCAGAGTGCACTGCTCGAGGCGATGGCCGAAGGCCAGACCACGGTGGACGGCGTCACCCACGAACTACCCAAGCCGTTCTTCGTCGTCGCCACGCAGAATCCGCTCGACCTGGCCGGCACGTTCCCGCTGCCCGACTCGCAACTCGATCGCTTCATGTTGCGGCTCAGCCTGGACTACCCGGATCCGGCGGCCGAACGCGCGCTGCTCATCGGCGAGGACCGCCGCGACATGATGGCCTCGCTGAAACCGCGCCTCGACGTAACGGCTATCGCACAACTGCATGCCGCGGCGCAGGCGGTCAAGGTGAGCAGCGCCTTGCTCGACTACCTCCAGGCGCTGTTGGCGGCCAGTCGCAAACACAACGAAGTGCGTGTCGGACTTTCACCACGCGCCGGCCTGGCATTGCTCGCCGCGTCACGCGCATGGGCGATGATCAGTGGCCGGGACTTTGTCATTCCCGAAGACGTCCAGACCGTTTTCGTGCCGACGGCGGCGCATCGACTGGTCCCGGGACGGGGCAGTCATCGCGAAGCCATCGCCCGGGCGATTCTCGCCGAGACCGCGGTGCCCTGATGCCGCCAGCGGGGGAGCGGCTCATTGCCTGGGCGGAGCGCCGGCTGCCGTCGCTCACCCGCATGCGCAGGCGGGAGCCCCTGCCGATCCTGCTGCATCGACGTCGCATCTACATCGTACCGACGGGCTTCGGCGTGGGGTTTTCCCTGTTGCTTGCCGTGATGCTTATCGGCGCCCTGAACTACGCGAACAACGCCGCGCTCATGCTGACCTGCCTGCTTGGTGCTGCGACGGCGGGCAGCATGCTGGTCGCCTTCCGCACGCTCAACGGTCTCTGGGTGGGCGGCCTGCGTGCCGGCACGGCCCGTGCCGGCGAGGCGATCCGCGTCTCGCTCGATGTGGTTGCGAGCCAGCGCGAGCGCATGGCCATCCGGCTCGATATCGCCGGCCACGAGCATGCGGTCCTGGTGACACCCCGCGCGCCCACGACGGTCGAGTTCGCACTGGAAACCGATTACCGCGGCTGGATGGCGCTTCCTCGCATCCGGCTGCATACGACCTGGCCACTCGGCATGTTCCGCGCCTGGAGCTGGCTCAATCCCGACAACCCGGTGCTGGTGTATCCGCGCCCTGAAGCGCTCGGACCGACACCGTTCGAGCCGGAGGGTGACGCGGATCGCGGTCGTCCGCGTGCCGGCGACGAGCTGGCGTCCCTGCGCGATTACCGCCCGGGCGATCCGCGCCGTCAGATTGCCTGGAAGCTCAGCGCGCGCCATCACGGCCTGCTGGTCAAGGACCTCGAACAACCCGCGCCCAAGGAAGACTGGCGCCTGGACTGGGACAGCATGCACGGGCTCGACGACGAATCCCGCATCTCCCGGCTCGCCCGCTGGGTCGACGAAGCAAAAGATTCGGGCAGGCGCTGGAGCCTGCGCCTGCCGGACGGCTATTTCGATATCGCCCAGGGCGACGAGCACTACCACCGTTGCATGACCGCCCTGGCCCTGCGCCCATGACACGCTTTCGCCTGTCGCTGACCCGCTCGCCTGTCGACGAACCGACGCTCGCGCGCCGCCCGTTCGACCTCCTCTGCCTGACCATGGCCTCCGTGCTTGTCGTCCACGCGCTGCACTTGCCCTGGTGGCTTACGCTCACCCTGGCCGTCGTGCTGGCGGCGCGCTGGCGCCAGCGACGCACGGGCGGGCGCAACGCGCCGCTGTGGATCAAGCTGCCCTTGATCGGCCTGCTGCTTGCCGTCGTGATCAGCTATTACGGCACGCTGTTCGGACGCGAGCCAGGCAGCGCTTTTGCCGTCGGCCTCCTCGTGCTTAAGATGCTGGAGAGCGAGCATCGTCGCGACGCCCGCGTCGCGATCGCCTTCGCCTGCTTCGGGCTGATGAGCGCCCTGCTGTTCGACCAGGGCATCGTCGCCAGCTTTGTCGTAGCGCTCGGACTGGTCCCCGCGATCGCCACCCTGCGCTCGGTCGAAACCGTCGACACCGATGGGGTGACGCTGCGGCGGGAACTCGTGCCCGTACTGATCACGTTGCTTGCCGCCGTCCCATTGGCCGCGTTTGCCTTCGTGTTCGTGCCCCGCCTGAGTTCGCCCTTGTGGGGCGCGCCCACCGCCGACAAGGCCATGACCGGCTTGTCCGATCGTATGGCGCCCGGTGAGATGGCCGAAGTCCTCACCGACGACACGCCGGCCATGCGCGTGACCTTCGATGATTCGCCGCCGATGAACGCGACCCGGTACTTCCGCGCGTACACGATGACGAATTTCGACGGCGAGAGCTGGAGCCCGGACTACGACAGTACCGCGCGTGCGCCCGGAGCCCTCGAAGGCGAGCCGCGATTCACCTACGAGATCACGCTCGAACCGACCCGCCAACGGGTGCTGCCCGTCATGGATATGCCGGTAAGCGCGCCCGACGACGCCAGGCTTCGCTCCGACCGCACGGCGGTCGCGGATCGCCGCATCGACGAGGTCTACCGTTACCGCGCGTCCGCCACAACCGACTACCGCCTCGAAACCACCATCGACGCGCGCCAGAGGCGGCAGGCGCTCCAGCTTCCGGGAGGCGTCGGCCCGAAAGCGCGGGAGCTCGCTGCGAGCTGGGCCAGCCAGTACGGTAACGACCATGCAGCCATCGCGAGGGCGGCACTGGCCATGTTCCACGACGGCGGCTTCCGCTACACGCTCGCGCCTGCGCCCCTGGGACGCGATCGCATCGACGACTTCCTGTTCCAGACACGCGAGGGTTTCTGCGAGCATTTCTCCTCGACCTTCACCTTCCTGATGCGGGCTGCCGGCGTTCCCGCGCGCGTGGTCACGGGTTATCAGGGCGGGTACTGGAACAAGCTCGGCTCTTACCTCCTCGTTCGTCATGCCGACGCACATGCCTGGTCGGAAGTCTGGCTGGACGGGCGCGGCTGGGTCCGCTTCGATCCCACCGGTGCCGTACGACCCGAACGCGTCAGCCTGGGTGCGGCGGCCGCTGCCGCCGCAGGTAACACCACCGAAGACAGCCTTTTCGACATGACCTGGCTACGCAATGCGCGCGATCGCTGGGATGTCGTCAACCAATGGTGGAACCAGGCCGTTAACGGCTTCGATGCGCTTCGTCAGCAGGGTCTTCTGCAGCCGTTCGGTATCCGCAGGGCGGACGTCGGTGACCTTGCCATCATCCTTGCAGCCGGATGTGCATTGCTCGTTGCCGTCGCGCTTGGCTGGGCGATGTTCCAGCGACGTGAAGGCGACGCGTTGGATGCGTGGATGCGTCGCCTCGAGCGCAAGCTCGCGCGCGCTGGTGTGACTCGCCGGACAGGTGAAGGTCCACGACATTTCTTTGCTCGCGCGGCTCGCTCGTTACCCGATCAACGAAATGCCTTGGAAAGGTTAAGCCAGCTCTACTTGCGGTCGCGCTATGCCTCTGACGAACCGCCGCCTGAATCACTCAGTGAATTCAGTCGGCGGGTGAGGGAATTAAAGGCGCGCCGCGTGGTCAAATAAGGACATGGCATCGGCCGTGTCCGGTGCCTCTGGGAGATGTGACATGTCCATGTACAAACCGCTGGTCATCGCCGCCGCGACGCTGGCCCTTGGCGCATGCGCCACGGTGCCGCAGCCGCTGCAGGGCCAGTTCAACGACGTTTCGACGTCCGGCGCGCAGCAGGGCGGTGCCCCGGGCGCGAAGGTCCGCTGGGGCGGCGAGATCATCAAGACGGAGCCGGGTCCCCAGCAGACCTGCTTCTTCGTCCTGTCCGAACCGCTCGACAATGAGGCCCGTCCGACCGCCAGCAAGTCCGACAGTCAGGGCCGCTTCGTGGCGTGCCGCGACGGCTTCTACGATCCGGAAGTCTTCACGCGGGGTCGCGAGATCACGGTGACGGGTACGCTCCACGGCGCCGTCTCGCAGAAGGTCGGCGATTTCGACTACGCCTACCCGCGCGTTGAGGCCGACGTGGTTTACCTCTGGCCGAAGCGCGTGCCGATCCAGAATTACGGTCCGGGCTTCTACGACCCGTTCTGGGGTCCCGGTTTCGGTCCCGGCTGGGGTGGCTACGGTTACGGCGGTTATGGCCCCTGGGGCGACCCGTACTGGTACCGCCCGCGCACGATCATCGTGCGCCCGGCTCCTGGCGGCGGGCCGCATGGTCACGGAAGGTAAGAAAAAAGCCGGCTAACGCCGGCTTTTTTTTGCCGTTGTGGGAGTCGATTCATCGGCTCCCACATGGTTTCTATCAGCCGGGGGGCCAGTTCATCTGGCGGCCGGCAAGCAGGTGCACGTGGATGTGGAACACCGTCTGGCCGCCATGCCCGTTCGTGTTGATCACGGTGCGGTAGCCATCTTTCGCCAGGCCCTGGGCGCGGGCAAAGGCAGCGGCGGCGAGCAGCAGCTTGCCCAGCAGTTCGGCATCCCCTGCGGCGGCATCGTCCAGCGTCGCGATCGCGCGCTTGGGAATGAAGAGCACATGCACCGGCGCCTGCGGATTGAGGTCGCGGAAGGCGAGCACGTCGTCGTCTTCATAGACGATGTCGGCCGGGATCTCCCGGCGAACGATTTTGGCGAAGATGGTATCGGTCATCGTGGGTCCTTGATGGCTAGCCGAGCGACTGCCGGCTACCGAAAGCATGGGCGAGCGTGCCGCGGTCGACGAACTCGAGTTCACCGCCCAGGGGCACGCCATGAGCGAGACGGGTAGCGCGAATACCGGCGGCTTTCGCCAGCTGGCCGATGTAGTGCGCCGTGGCCTCGCCTTCGACTGTCGGATTGGTCGCGATGATCATCTCGGCAATATCGCCTTCGCCAAGGCGCTCGACCAGCAAGGGCAAGCCCAGCTCGTCCGGACCCAGGCCGTCGAGCGGCGAGAGGCGGCCAAGCAGCACGAAGTACTGGCCGCGATAACCGGTCGCGCCTTCAATCGCCGCCAGGTCGGACGGCGACTCCACCAGGCAGAGCACCTGCGCATCGCGACTTGAACTCGAACAGAGCGAACACACCGGCGTCTCGCTGAAGTTGCGGCAGCGCGTGCAGTTGCCAACATCGCGCATCGCGGACTCCAGGGCGGCCGCCAGGCGAAGACCACCCTGCCGCTCACGTTCGAGCAGCTGGAAGGCCATACGCTGGGCGCTCTTCGCGCCCACGCCCGGCAGGCAACGCAGGGCGTCGATCAGTTCACCGAGCAGGCGCGAGCCGTTGCTCAAAACGGCATCTTGAAGCCGGCCGGGAGGTTCAGCCCGGCGGTGACGCCACCCAGCCGCGTGCGGCTGATCTCGGCAATCTTGTTCACGGCATCGTTCACCGCGGCGGCGACGAGATCCTCGGCCATTTCCGGATCGTCGGCGAAGGCCTGGCGATCGATGTGCACCGAGCGCACTTCGTGGCCGCCCGACATCGTCACGGAGACGAGGCCGCCACCGGCGGTACCGGTGACTTCCGTCTTGGCGAGTTCATCCTGCGCACGCTTCATGTCTTCCTGCATGCGCTGTGCCTGCTGCATCAGCTGACCAATTTGACCTTTCACGTTCCTGGCTCCACGGGTTTGATCGATTGCGGAATGACGCGCGCGTCGAATTCGCGCTTGAGCGTCTGTACGAAGGGGTCGCTCTCCATAGAGGCGACCGCATTGGCCTGGGCGTCGACCTGCGCCTGGGCCCGGCGCTCGGCCGGGGTGCCCAGATTGCCGTGATCGGCAATGAAGCGGATGCGAACGCGGCGTCCCAGGGCATGGGAAACCTTTTCTTCCATCTGGCTGGTGAGCGGCTCCACGGCGAGATGCATGTGCTGGGGTTGCAGCGCCAGCACCATGCTCTCGGCGTCGAGTTCACGCAGCGAGGAATTCTGTGCCAGCTGGCCGATCGGGCCACGCAGGTTCGCGCGCTCGATCACCTCGTGCCAGTCGGGCAGGCCGTTGGCGTCGAGCGTGAGCGGACCCTGAGTGACGACCGGCGCGGGCGCAGGGGCCGGTGCCGGAGCGGGTGCCGCCGCGGCGACCGGGGCAGGACGAGCGGCGACAGAAGCAGGCGGTGCCACGGCGGGCGCAGGCGCGGTGGCCGGCGCACGCGCTGGCGCTGACGCCACGGCAGCCTGTGCCGGTGCAGCGGCGCGAGGTGCGGCAACAGGCGCTGCCGCCGCACGCGGCGCCGACGATGCAGCGCCCTGCCCGGCTGCCGCCGGACGGAAGGCAAACATCCGTAGCAAGGCCATCTCGAAGCCGATCCGCGCATCCGGCGCCAGCGGCAGTTCGCGGCGGCTGGTCGTGGCGATCTGGTAATAGAGCTGCACGTCCTCGGGCGCGAGGCGCGTAGCGATCTCGGCCAGACCCGCGTCGCCCTCTTCCTCGCGGTACCCAGGCACCAGCTGGATCAGCTGGATGCGATGGAGCACGGTCGCGAGATCGTCGAGGACCCCGGCGAAGTCCGGTGAATACGAGGCGATACGGTCGGCCTCGCCCATCAGCGCACCGCCATCACCGGAAGCGAGCGCTTCAATGACACCCAGCACCTGTCCGCGCTCGACGCTGCCGAGCATGGCGCGCACGTCGGCCGCCTTCAGGGCGCCGCCGCCGTAGGCAATGGCCTGGTCGAGCAGCGACAGGCCGTCGCGCATCGAACCGTCCGCGCCATGCGCAAGCTCGGCGATCGCCTCGCCTTCGTACTCGATGCCTTCGGCGGCGAGGATGTGGCGCATCTGCCCGGAGATCTGTTCCGGCAGCAGGCGCTTCAGGTTGAACTTCAGGCAGCGCGACAAGACCGTCACCGGCAGCTTCTGCGGGTCGGTCGTGGCGAGCAGGAATTTCACGTGCGGGGGCGGCTCTTCCAGGGTCTTCAGCAGCGCGTTGAACGCCGGCTTGGAGAGCATGTGCACCTCATCGACCAGGTAGACCTTGAAGCGCCCGCGCGACGGCGCGTACTGAGCGTTCTCGATCACCTCGCGGACATCGTCCACACCGGTGTTGCTGGCCGCATCGATCTCGAGCAGGTCGACGAAGCGGCCCGCGTCCACGGCCGTGCAGACCGCGCACTCGCCGCAGGGATCGGCCGATTCGCCGCGCTCGCAGTTGAGCGACTTGGCGAAGATACGGGCGATCGTCGTCTTGCCGACGCCACGGGTGCCGGTGAAGAGATAGGCGTGATGCATGCGCCCGGAGTCGAGCGCGTTCGTGAGCGCGCGGACCACGTGCTCCTGGCCCACCAGTTCGGCGAACTTACGAGGGCGCCACTTACGTGCGAGGACCTGATAGGACATGCGTATTACCTTGGGACGACGGTGGATTGTGCCAAGGACCCGGGACGGGTGAAAGCGCGGCCCGAAAAGCGCGGCCCTCAAAAAGGCGATGACCCTGCCAGCCACACCCCGGCACCCGAGTCGTCCGCTACCGTTGCTTCCTTCCGGACCTGGCGGAGTTTACGGACTATCGTCGCGGGGGGACCGACAGGGTCACCATAAAGACGTTTGGAACTGGCGGAGAGAGAGGGATTCGAACCCTCGATACGTTATTAGCGTATACACACTTTCCAGGCGTGCTCCTTCAACCACTCGGACACCTCTCCACACTGGTACATCCTCTTCCCCGGCTTCCTGTCCGGCAAAGAAGCGGAAGGATAACTTTACCGGTGCGGCGAGACAAGGGCACAGCGAAAAAAGCGCGTCAGCCCGCCGTCGGCCGCGGCGCATGTGGCTCCGGAAGCGGCACACGCTCGCCGGGAAGGGCGATTCGGTAGCCCCGTGAGACCAGCGTTTCACCGTCCTCGACGCTGCCGTAGTGGTAGAGCGCCAGGCGCGCGCGGACCTCTTCCGGGTATTCGCGCTCCAGATCGTCCACGCCCGTATGGGACGGATTGCCGACGACGCCGCAGTCGTGAGCGATCACTTCGCCATGCGCGCCGTGCAGGGCCAGTGCCTCGGGAACGGGACGGGTGTCGCCGGTGTAGACGAAGCTGCCGCGCAGCGACAGCCCGTATGAGGTCCCTTGTACGTGGTGGCGCGTCGGGAAGACGTCGAACCACACGCCTTCGTGCCAGAACCCGCGGGTGCAGGGGATCAGGTGGAAGGCCTCCCAGTAGTTCACGCCGCCTTCGGCCAGCGCGCCGGGGTAGTCGGCCACCCTGCCCTGCAGCCAGGGCAGGAGCGACGCGTGCAGAAAGACCTTCGTGCGGCCGCGCAGGGCCTCGTCGAACCAGAGCCGGAAGAACAAGCGCTCCATGCCCGCCACGTGATCCATGTGGACGTGGGTGACGTAAAGCGCCGGCGGAGGTGCGCCATAGGCCGCTACATAGCGGTCCAGTGTGTCGGGGCCGCAGTCGACCAGGAGCAGTGGTTGCTCGTCGCGCTCGACGACGACCGCGGAAGATCCGAGTTCGACGGCATGCGCAGCGCCGGTTCCAAGGAAATGCAGGTTCCAGCTCACCCTTTCAGACTCCGTTCGTAGTGGTCGATCAGGGCCGGCCAGAGCTCGGCGTCGAAGGTATCGCCGGCTTCCCGGGCGCCCACCTTGATGAGCGATCGCTTCAGCCGGGCCAGATTAGCCCGCCGCCAGTGCGCTGAGGGCCGACGCAGGCGGCCGCGGTCGAAGTCGATGAGATAGAGGCCATCCGGGTTGACCAGGATGTTGTGCGCATTGAGGTCCGCATGCCAGGCGCCTTCGCGGTGAAAACGGGCGATCAGCTCGCCCACCTTCCCCGCCAGTACCGCGTTGAAAGCACCATCGGAGAGCCGCTCCGCCAGGGTGGCGGCGTCGGGGATACGCAAGGTGATCAGGTCCGCCGAATAGCGCAGCCAGTGGCGCACGTAACGCGACGCCAGCGGTGGCGACACCGGTAGCCCACGGCGCTCCAGCTCGGCCAGCAGCCTGAATTCGCGTACGCTGCGCGTGCGATGGCGCCCCGTGAACAGGTAGCGGTCACCGAAGATTCGCGCCACCATGCCGCCTCGGCGGTAGTGGCGAAGCACCGCTTCGCCGGCCGGCGTTTCGATCACGGCGACACCACCACGCCCGCCTGCCTGCGAGCGCAGGGCATCGCGCTCGCGCCAGTGGGCGGGCGAGAACCAGAGGCTATCGACTTGAGGTGTACGGGCAGCGTCGAACAGAATCGTGCCGCCCGCCGCCTCCACTACGCGTTGTTCAGTCATTTTCGGGCCGCCCGGCAGCGGCGGCCTCCTATCCGGTGATCCGATCGTGCCCAGTCTAACAAGCCGCCCCCTCCCGCCGGGAGACTCCAGTCTCTGCATCATGCGCACATCCGCCATCGGCGATGTGACCCATGTAACACCGCTGATCAGGACCTTGCAGGAAAAGGCACCGCAAACGCGGCTCACGTGGATTATCGGCAAGCTGGAGCGCCGCCTGGTGGGCGACCTTCCTGGCGTGGAGTTCATCACCTTCGACAAGGGGCAGGGGCGTGCGGGCGTACGGGTTGTGCGTGAGGCGCTTGCTGGCCGGCGCTTCGACGCCCTGCTCCATATGCAGGTGGCTTTACGCTCCAACCTCTTGAGCCTTTCCGTAAAAGCGGACCGTCGTATCGGGTACGACCATGCCCGCTCCAAAGACCTGCACGGCCTGTTCGTCAACGAACGCATCCCTGCCCGGACGGGTGAACACGTACTCGACGCCATGGCCAGCTTCATCGAGCCGCTGGGCCTGAAGCAGACCGAGGTGCGCTGGGACATCCCCGTGCCCGACGATGCCCATGCCTGGGCCGCCGAGCAGCTTCCCGGCGACGTGCCGACGCTGCTGGTCAGCCCGATGTCGAGTCACACCGTGCGCAACTGGCGCGTCGAGCGATATGCGGCGCTGGTCGATCACGCGATGAGTCGCGGACTGCGTGTTGTGCTGGTCGGCGGCCCGTCCGAGCCGGAGCGCGCGCTGGCGGACAGCATCCTCGCCGCGGTGAAGCAGGCGCCGATGGACCTGACGGGCAAAGACACTCTCAAGCGTTTCATGGCCCTGCTCTCGCGCAGCGCGATGATTCTCACTCCGGATTCCGGTCCGATGCACATGGCCAACGCAGCCGGCGTAAAGGTGCTCGGCCTGCATGCGGCGAGTAACCCCGAGCGTTCAGGCCCCTACTCCGACCGCCGCTGGTGCGTCGACAAATACGACGCCGCGTCGCGCAAGTTCCTCGGCAAGCCGGCGTCAGAAATTCCGTGGGGCACGAAGATCGAAAAACCCGGCGTAATGGACCTGGTCGAAGTCGACGACATGATCGCCCGCTTCGAAGCCTGCGCCGACCACCTCAAGCTGCCCCTGCCACGCTAACCGCAGAACCAACCCTGCCAACCTGACCGCAGAACCAACCCTGCCAACCTAACCGCAGACCTGTGGGAGCCGATTCATCGGCGATCCCGCGGCAGCGGGCCAGGCTGAGGCAAGCACCCATCGCCGCTGAAGCGGCTCCCACAAGAGCGCGTCCCTGACCGCAGAACTGTGGGAGCCGATTCATCGGCGATCCCGCGGCAGCGGGCCAGGCTGAGGCAAGCACCCATCGCCGCTGAAGCGGCTCCCACAAGAGCGCGTCCCTGACCGCAAAACTGTGGGAGCCGATTCATCGGCGATCCCGCGGCAGCGGGACAGGTTGAGGCAAGCACCCATCGCCGCTGAAGCGGCTCCCACAAGAAGCGGTCGCTTTATGCCTGTGGGGCGCGGTAATCCTGGTAGGACTTTTCTTCGACCAGGGTCGAACCCAGCTTCACGTTAATCTCGCGCTTGATCGCCGCGCGCTCGTCGTTCTCGATGTACACCGAGCGGGCGAGCTGGATGAATTCCTGATCGAACGCCTGTGCGCGTTCTTTCATACGGATATCGTCTTCGATCTTCCACAGACGCTGGTTCACCGCGAGCAGGCGCGCGGTTTCTTCGGCGATGTCGGTGTCAGAGGCCTTGTCGTTTTTCCACGTCGCGTCGAGCAGTTCGAGCTCGTTACGGACATTGGCGAGCTTGGCGTCGTCCTTGATTTCCTGCAGCTTGATCTGAAGGATCGTCATCTTGTCGATCAGCTCGCCGTAAGAAACGGGGGTCTGGATCAGGCTCATGGCAAATCTCCGGTCGGTCAGGCGCCGGAGGTTAGCAGTTTTGTACCGGACCGGTTGCCACCGTAGGCCGCCAGCCCCTCCACCAGATGGTCGAAAACGGCGCGAATACGAAGGCTGGTGCGCTGGTCCTCGTGCATGGCCACCCAGATCGGTAGCGAGATATCCACGGCCTTGGGCAGCAGCCGCACCAGGCCGGCGCGCTGACCCAGCGGTACCTGGCAGGCGCCGATGCCGAAGCCCGCCCGCATGGCAGCCATCGCAGCGAGATCGTTATCCGTACGCAGGCTGAAAAACTCACGCCGGTAAGGCATGTCCGCAGGGCGCAGGGCGCGGATATAGGGCGTTTCTTCGTCGTATCCGATCAGGACATGGCGAGTCAGGTCCGCCAGCGTCTTCGGGCGGCCTGCAGCAGCGAGATAATCCGCGTGCGCGAAAAGGCCGATCGGAATGACGCATACCTTCCGGGCAACCAGTGCGTCCTGATCCGGCGGCGAACTGCGCACGGCGATGTCGGCGTCGCGGCGCAGAAGGTTTTCCGTGCGGTTGGTGATCGACAACTCGAAGACGAGACCGGGATATCGATGACGCATCGCCGCCAGGATCGGCGGCAAGACTTCGACGCCGTTGACCTCGCTGGCGGTAATCCGCACGACACCGCGTAGCTCGTCCTTCGCGCCTGACGCCGCCCGCAGCGCCGAAGCGGCCGCGGACGCCATGGCTTCGGCATGCGGCTGGAGTTCCAGCGCAGCGTCCGTGGGAACCAGTCCGTGCGACGCGCGCGAGAACAGCGGCACACCGAGTGAAGCCTCCAGCTCACGTATGTGCCGACCCAGGCTCGGCTGGGTCATGCCCAAGGCCCTCGCTGCACCAGAGAGGCTCCCCTCGCGAAGCACCGCAAGGAACGATCGGAAGAGGTCCCACGTCGGCATGCTGGCATCCATACGAAAACGTATATCACATCAACGTCTTTAGGCAATTCACGTATAGCCCAAGGCAGCCCAGACTTCATGCATCCCACCGGAGCGCACCCCATGCAAACAACCTCGAATCGCATTGCACTGGTCCTGGGCGCCACGGGCGGCGTCGGCGGCGCGACGGCTCGGGCCCTGCTCGAAAAAGGCTGGACGGTAAAGGCACTCACGCGCCGAGACATGCCTGCAGACGGACACATCCAGTGGGTCAAAGGCGACGCCATGAACGCCGCGGACGTCCTCGCCGCAGCAGCCGGCGCCCAGGTCATCGTGCATGCCGTGAATCCGCCGGGGTACCGGAACTGGGAAACGCAGGTCCTGCCGATGATCGACCACACGATCGCCGCGGCACGCGCCGTCAATGCGCGCATCGTGATCTTCGGCAGCGTGTACAACTACGGTGCCGACACTCCTCCCCTGCTTCGCGAAGACAGCCCGCAGCATCCGCCCACGCGCAAAGGCGAGATCCGTGTCGAAGTTGAACGGCGCCTGGAAGCCGCCGCCCGCGATGGCGTGCGTTCGTTGAACCTGCGCTGCGGCGACTTCTTCGGACCCGGCGCCGGAAGCAGCTGGTTCGCGCAGGGTCTGGTCAAACCGGGTAAACCGCTAAGCGTCATGCACTATCCCGGACCGCGCGAACTTGGCCACGCCTGGGCCTATCTTCCCGACGTCGGCGCGGCCACCGCCGCCCTGCTCGACAAGGAAGATCACCTCGACACGTTCGCGCGCTTTCATTTCAACGGACACCAGGTCACGGGCAACGCGCTTCACGCCTCCCTGCGTCGCGCATCGGGGCGCCCGGACCTCCCGCTGCGCAGCTTCCCGTGGCCCGTGGTCACGCTGGCATCGCCCTTTTCCAAGACCATGCGCGAGGTACGCAAGATGCGCTACCTCTGGAGCACGCCGATCGAACTGGACGGCACGCGGCTGCATGCCTTCCTGGGCACTGTGCCGGCGACGCCACTCGACACCGCGGTACGCCAGACCCTCGAGGATCTCCGCACGCTGTAAGCCACGCTCCCGCCAGCTATGATCGGGCGGTCGAGACCGTGGAGTACACCCATGAGCCAGCCTTCCGTCCTGATCGCCGGTGCCGGTCCCACCGGGCTGGCCGCTGCCCTCTTCCTGGACAGGCGCGGCGTCCGGCCACGCATCGTGGATTCCGCGATGCATGCCGCGCCGCGTTCGCGAGCATTAGTCGTGAATCCCCGCACGCTCGACCTCCTCGCCGAATCAGGCGTCACCGAACGCATGCTTGCCGAAGGTCGGCGCGTCCGCGGCGTGCGCTTTCATGAAGACGGCAAGGTACTCGCAACGATCGAAGCCGAGTCCATGCATCCGCGCTATGGGCTCACCGTGCTTTCGCAGGAACGTAGTGAGGCCCTGTTGACGGAAGCTCTCCTCGCCCGTGGCATCCAGGTCGAAAGAGGAGTCCGTGCCGGCTGCGTTGGCCAGGACGAAAACGAGGCGCGCGTCGCACTCAATGGTGCGAGCGACGGCGAACACGGGTATGCCGCGGTGTTCGCCGCCGACGGCGCGCGAAGCGACTTCCGCACGACCCTCGAGATCGGCTTTTCCGGCTCGTCCTATCCGGAACCGTGGCCGCTTTACGACGTTCCGCTGGACACCTTGCTCGACCTCGACCACGCACACATCATGTTCTTCCCGGATGGCATGATCTTCCTGCTGGCACTGAACCAGGAAGTCTGGCGGATCATTTCCAACCTGCCCGATCCGCTCGCGCGACTGCCGGCGGGCACCGTCACCAGTGAGCCCCTCTGGGAGTCGTCATTTCACATTGCGCATCGTGTTGCGGACCGTTGTGCTATCGATCGCATCGCGCTCGGTGGCGACGCAGCTCACGTGCATTCACCGGTCGGCGCGCGTGGTATGAACCTCGGTATCGAAGACGCCGCGGCCTTCGCCATGTATTACACCGTGCCCGGTGTCAGCCCGATGGACGCACTCGAGCGTTATCACCGGGAGCGGCATGCCGTGCACAAGAGCGTCGTGCGGCGGGTGCACGCGATCACGTCCATGGCCCGTAGCGGCAACCCGATGGTCTCCCGCTTGCGGCACGCCGCCATTCCGTGGGTGTCGCGTATGCCTGCGCTCAGCCGGCAGGTCCTGCGCACCGTGGCCGGACTCGATCACCCCGCGCCAACACCCTGAGCGCCGAGGCCGGATGCACGAGACCTAGAGCGAGATCGCCCCTGCCGCGTCGAGCAACAGCACCACGTTAAGCGTGAGCACAACCAGCGCACCAAGGCTTGCCAGCGCAACCACTGGCCAGCGATTGTGGAACACGCCCATGGTGTCGCGACGGCTGGTAAACCAGACCAGCGCGATCATCGGGAACGGCAACGCAATACTCAAAGCCACCTGACTCATCACCAGCGCGCGCGTCGCATCGACGCCGGCGATCACCACGGCAAAGCTCGGAACCATCGTGATGGACCGGCGAAGCCACAACGGAATGCGGAATGCGACGAAGCCCTGCATGATCATCTGGCCGGCCATCGTGCCGACCACGGAGCTGGAGAAACCCGAAGCGATGAGAGAAATGAGGAAGATCGTCGCGGCGGCGCCGCCGAGCAGGGGCACCAGGGTCTGGTAGGCCGTTTCGATTTTCGCCACGTCAGGGTGACTGCCGTGGAATGCGCCGGCGGCCATGACCACCATGGCCAGGTTGATCAGGCCGGCAACAGTCAGCGCCAGCACCACTTCAAGGTTGGACAGCCGGATGATCCGTCGTCGCTCCATGTCGTTTTTCGGCCGCGCACGTCGCTCGGTCAATCCCGAATGCAGGAACAAGGCATGCGGCATCACGGTCGCGCCAATGATGCCGACGGCGATGGCCACGGCCGCGCCGTCGGGCAGGTTGGGCACGAAGATCTGCTGACCCAGGGACGCCCAGCCCACCGGCGCCACGAACAACTCAACGAGATACGACAGCCCGACCACGCCAACAAGCGCACCGATGGCGAGCTCCAGCCGTCGATACCCCATGCCCTCGAGCAAGAGCAGCGCGTACGTCACGATGCCGGTGATGACCATGCCCACCAGCAACGGCAAGTGGAACAGGAGGCTCAAGCCGATCGCCCCACCGAGAAACTCGGCCAGGTCGGTCGCCATCGCTGCCAGCTCGCTCACCCCCCACATGACGTAGACCAGCGGCTTGGGGAGTCGCTCGCGACAGAGCTGGGCAAGATCGCGGCCGGTGACGATGCCCAGGCGCGCCGACAGGCTCTGGAACAACATGGCGACCAGGTTGGCCAGCACCACTACCCAGAGCAGCCCGTAGCCGTAGCGCGCGCCGGCCTGGATGTTGGTGGCGAAGTTACCGGGGTCGATATAGGCGACCGAGACGACCACCGCGGGACCGGCAAAAGGTGCGAGCCCGGACAACCCCGTCCGTCGGCCCTGCAGGACTTCCTGCATGACCTGGGTGTCGCGCGCTCGCCTTACTTCGTCTCTCACGAAACCAGCATCGCGTACATGGCGTGATGATGTGTGAAATAAAACAAGGACAGCTTCGCGGCTCGTCCACAGGCGGCAGCCTATATCTCGTGGGGATTCCCGGAGCCGCCATGACCACCATTACCCATCCAGGCCCCCGCGTCAGCGGGTTTTCCGCCGCGAGGCAGGACGACATCGGCTACTGCGTGCTTGCCGACCTGAGCAGTCCGCCCACCGATCCCTGGCTGCGCCTGTTCGCTGCCCGCTGCGAAGCGGTGTTCGCGCGGCACACCTCACCCGATATCCGTTGGGTGGAAAACAAGATCTGGTTCCGGGTGCCCGCGCCCGACCTGGTGGGTGAATATGCCCGCCTGATCGTCGAGGCAGCCACGGGCGCCAGCACCGATTACGACGACGAGCAACGTCGCGAAGCCGAGCGCGCGGAAGAACTGGCGCGCAAGTCGCACGACCTCGACGACCTGCTGACCCAGGTCAATGCATCGTTGCCCGAGTGGGCCGAAGTCGGCAAGGCCGCAAGCCCGGAGAAAGCGGCGGGCTGATACGGTCGGTCGGGTATCGACTCTCAAGGCTCCCTGACCCATGCGTTTTCTACGTGTCGCGTTGCTTGCAGCGACCTTCGTCGCGTCGTGCCCCGGCATCGCGTGCGCGCGATCGACTCCTACGCTAAATGAGCCGACCCGCGTCGATCTCTGGCCGGGCTCACCGCCGGGCGGCGGTGGACCAGGCGTGCCCGAGCGCCTCTATAAATCGGGCAGCCGTGCCGGCGCCGTCTCCAACGTCAGCGTGCCGCGCATCGAGATCTACAAGCCAGCCCACCCGAACGGCACGGCCATCATCGTGATCGGCGGAGGCGGGTACGCGCGCATCGGCATGGCTCAGGAAGTCATGCCGACCGCAACCTGGCTGGCCTCGCAGGGGATCACGCCGGTCGTCCTCTATTACCGCCTGCCTGCCGACCATTGGCCAGCGGTCGCTCCCTTCCAGGATGCGCAGCGGGCGATTCGTGTTTTGCGCGCCCATGCCCGCGAGTTCGGGGTGAATCCCGCACGTATCGGCGTCATCGGCTTCTCCGCTGGCGGCAACCTCGCCGGCATCGCTGAGACCCGATCCGCTGCGGATTTCTATCCGGCCGTCGATGACGCGGACCGGCACTCTGCGCGACCGGACTTCGCCGCCCTCATCTACCCGGTCATCTCCCTGCAGCAGCCCTTCGACACCACGCGATCGGGTCGCGAACTGTCCACGCAAGCCGATGCGGTGCAGGCGTACTCCGTGCAGCTGCACGTGACGCCGAAGACGCCGCCGACCTTCCTTGCCCAGGCCGAGGACGATCCGATCTCGAACATCGGCAACAGCCGGATCATGTTCGCCGCCCTGAAGCAGAACAGCGTCGAGACCGAGCTCCACGTCTTCGCCAAAGGCGGCCATGGCTGGGGTATGGGTGCGCCAGGCGCCGAGGTCTCGGCGTGGCCCCAGCTGTTCCTCGCCTGGGCCGGGCGCAATGGTTTCCTGTGACGGCCCTCACACACCAGGCCTAAAGGCCGGGCGACTCTCGCCGATCCTTTCATGGAGACCCCGGAGTCCAGCCGCCATGCCTGTCCAGCACGCCCGCCATCAGAACCTGCATACCGTCCTGTCCCAACTGGAGGCGGAGGGCATCGTCGGCTATGCGGACCAGGCCGAGCACCTGGGCAACGTGACCGAGGGTCGCCTCGCCGCCATGGCGCAGGGCGGCCCCATCGATGTCATGTTCGCCCAGCACGTGGAGTGGGCCCTGCATCGGCGGCGCGGCTGGATGGACGAGCTCCACGAAGGCGACCCTCTCGAGGTTTGAGGCTCCGGGCTGCCTCCGCACTACCTTTCGAACCGTGAAAGGTTGTCGAAAGATTCTGCGAAGAGACTGATCGATCGTCCCCGCGAAGTCTCCTCCCCATGAGCGCCCTGCAACGGATTGTTGAGAGCTTCCGCCATCGCGACGATTGGCGGTCTCGCCGCGCCACGAGTGTCTATGCAGCCGGCTACGCCGCGCGCTGCCTTCTCGCGCCGCTTCGCCATTTTCGCTGGCTGGGCCTCCTCCAGAGTCACCCTGCCCTGCAGGCGGCCGCGCGACGCGACGGCCGGCTGGTCGAGCGCTGGCAGCACCGCTTCATCAGCCGACGCTTCGGCGTGCGCAAGCGCCTCGATGCGCTGATGGATCACTACGGCTTCGTTGCCTCGGCGCTCCCCCAGGGCCTGCTCGGACAGATGTATGCCGACGGTCAGGTGGTGCTCGCGGAAGCCGCGATGAAGAACGGGGAGCCTCTCCGCGTGCTGCTCATGCCGCCGACGCGCAAAGGCTGCGAGGGCGAGTTGAACGTGGCGCTCGCCACGGCCGACGGCACCCTGCTCTTCTCCGCCACCATCACCGTGCTGCCTTCCACCGGCCAGCTGTTGGTCGGCTGCCTGCAGGGTCCCAATACTGAGGACGGCCAGGAGCGTGTGCGCCTGGTCACGCGTCAATGCCACGGTCTACGTCCCAAGAACCTGCTGCTGTCGTTGCTGTATGGCTTCGCTGCGGCGCATAAGCTTCCGCGCCTGCGCGGCATCAGCAACGACGGCCATGCGCGCTCGGGCCGGATCAAGGCCAGCTACGACACCTTCTGGATCGAATCCGCAGGTTTCCTCGCACGCGACGGCTTCTTCAACCTGCCGCCCGCCGAGCCGGAACGCAGCGAACTGGACGTCGTGAGCAAGCATCGCTCGGCGTTCCGCCAGCGTGAGGTCCTGCGGCGCGAACTCGTCGCCCGCACGATGCTCGCCCTGACGCAGCCGACAGTCGAGGCGATATCCGCCACTTACGACGAAGGCCTTCGCGCGGCCTGAGCGCTTCGTCGAGGTCGCTCGTCGTCACCCCACCACGTTATCGAGCCGACCGATGCCGGCGAGTTCGATCTCGATACGGTCGCCACGTCGTAGCGACGTCGGCGGCTTCCGTCCGATGCCGACACCTTCCGGCGTACCGGTAGCGATGATGTCTCCCGGCATAAGCGTGATACCTGCCGAGATCGTTTCGATAAGCGTCGGGATGTCGAATATCAGGTCGCGCGTATTGGCGTGCTGGCGAAGCTCGCCGTTCACCCAACACGAAAGCTCGAGGGCCGCGCCGTCGATAGCGTCTGCCGTGACCGCGAACGGTCCCATCGGCGCGAACGTATCGAACGACTTGCCGAGGAACCACTGCTTGTGGCGCTTCTGCCAGTCGCGCGCGGTGACGTCGTTGATGATGGTGTAGCCCCAGACGTGGCGCATCGCATCTGCTTTAGTGATGCCGCGTCCGCCCGCGCCGATGATGACCGCCAGCTCGGCCTCGTAGTCGAGGAAGTCGGTCACGCCCTCTGCCGACCAGATCGTCGCGCCCTGGCCAATCACGCACTCGGGCGCCTTGGTAAACACGATGGGATCAATGGGCAGCTCCTCGGGAGCACCGGTATGGCCCGCGTCGAACCCGCTGCCGGCGAACTCTTTCGCATGCGCCGCATAGTTCTTGCCGACACAGAAGATATTGCGTCGCGGCCGGGGGATGGGTGCGAGCAGCTCCACTCTGTCGAGGGTGATGGGTGAGCCCGTCGGTTCAGCACTGTCCCCTAAGAGGTCGTGCAGGTCGGAGACCGGGTGGCCGTTGATCGTGACGGGAGTGACGGATAGCTCATCGGTCGACATCAACCCGACCTGGACTTGGCCCTCATAACGATACGTCGCGTACTTCATGGGATTTCGAGCCTCCGGGTACCATTGACATTCACCATGATGTATTTACACTATGTGTATGCATCAGTCTACATCCATCACCGACATGCCCTGCGCCTGCACCACGATGCGCAAGGCCACGCGCGCCCTGAGCCGCCTCTACGACGATACGCTGGCGCCGCTCGGTGTCACCGTCGCCCAGTTCGGCGTCCTCAAGGCGATCTGGCGCGAACCGGGCCTGGAACTGAGCCGGCTGGCCGACGAGATGGTCATGGACCGCACCTCCCTGTATCGCATGCTCACGCCGATGACCTCGGCAGGCTGGGTCGCCATTGCCTCGCCGACGAAAGGCCGGGCCAAAACGGTCACCCTCACGACGGAGGGAGAATCCTTGCTAGTCAAAGCGCGCCAGCTCTGGGGCGACGCGCAGACCCGCGTCGTCGGAACCTACGGCGCCGATCGCTGGCAGGTGCTCGAGAACGCCATATCCGAACTGACCCGACTCAGCGTCGGGCTCAACGCCTGATCCATCCCCTGCTCCAACCTACAGGAGACTCCCATGCCCTTCGTTCGCATCGACCTTCTCCGCGGTAAGGACACCGCATACCGCAGCAAGCTTGGCCAGGCCGTTTATGACGCACTGAGCAGCATCGGCGCTCCCGAACATGATCGCTTCCAGGTAATCGCCGAGCACGACGCCGACGGCCTCATCTTCGACCGCACCTACCTCGGCATCGACCGCGGCGACAACTTCGTATCCGTACAGATCACCTTCAACGAAGGCCGCACGCTCGATCAGAAGAAAGCCCTCTACAAGGCCATCGTCAAGAACATGGGCGACTCCGTCGGCATGCGCCCCCAGGACGTCTTCGTCAACCTCGTCGAAACCAAAAAGGAAAACTGGTCCTTCGGCAACGGCGAAGCCCAATACGCCACGTAACGGCCCCTCTGCCCTGTTTTCTTGTCATCTCTGATGTGGGAGTCGATTCATCGGCGATGGGTGCTAGCGATATCTCCACCAGGAAAACCACCATGCCAACCTACGTGGTCCGCAGCACCCTCCCCAACCTCCCCACCACCACCAAACAATCCATCGCCCAAGCCATAACGAAAGCCCACGCCGACATCACCGGCGCCAACACCTTCTTCGCCCAGGTCGTCTTCGACCACGCGCCACGCGAAGACTGGTTCATCGGCGGTGTCCCGCTGGAAGGTGAAACACTCTTCATACACGGCCACGTCCGCAGTGGCCGCACCGACGAACAGAAACGCACGCTGGTAGAGCGCCTCGTCCGCGACGTGGCACTCGCCGCCGGATTGCCCACGCAAGCAATCTGGGTCTACCTCAGCGAAATCCGCCCCAGCCTCATGGCGGAGTTCGGACACGTATTACCGGAACCCGGTGACGAAGCTGTCTGGTTCGACGCGCTACCGGAAGAGGATCGCCGTATGCTTGCAGCGATCGCAAAGCGCTCAGGCGACTAACGCTCCCGCGATATCCACACAGCCTGATTCACTGCATCGATGACGACCTGCGGCTTGTCGTACTGGATGTAGTGACCAGCGTCAGGAACGATTTCGTTCACACCACGCGTGGACATGGCCGCGACGCGAAGGTGCAGCCCCTCCCACGACAACGTCTTGCGGTTTCGCTCGTCTTGCGATTCGCCTGTACGAGTGGGAAACGGAGAATGCGTCAGCACGATGATCGGCATATCGCCGAAATCAGTTCGCGTCTTTCGGGTTTCATCGGCGCTGGCATAGAAGACGTTCTCTCGTTCGGAAGCGACTTCGGCCTGCCATTTCTCGGTCGCCCCGTAGGCCGCTTGCGCCTGGTTGATCGCGGCGCTGAAGTGCGGGTCGTTCGTATCGCCAAGGCACTTTTCGTACAAGGTGCTGCCTTTTCCCAAACCCTGATGAGCGGCATCGACGCATGCATGCTGGTCCTTCAGGAACTGGTCGTACTTTTCCTTGTCGCCCGGCGCACTGAGTGCCCAGCCTTCGGACGACTGCTCTTCGTGCGAGCCCTCGACGATCACCATGCCGACGACCTCGGTCGGATACTTGTCGGCGAACACACGCACGTGCATGCCCGCCAGGGAGTGACCGACAAGGACATAAGGTGGTTTGATGCCCGCATGGCCAAGCAACGCGTGCAGATCTTCCGCTTGGTTGACGGGTGTACCAGGCCGACGCCCCGCATCACTGAAGCCCAGCCCGGCACGATCAAATGAACAAACGCGCGTCGTCCTCGCCATCGCTGGCTGGACCATCGCCCAGGACACGGTCGAGTCGCCCATGCCGGCATCGAGCACCACGGTCGGCGAACCGGAACCGAGACAATAGAGGTTGAGCCGTTGGCCACCTCCGATGTCGACCAGAAGGACCGGGCGGGTATAGACGGCATCGTCGATCACTGCGGGCTTCGACAGCTTTGCTTGTGCGTAGCACGGCACCGACGCTGCCAACAGGCAAAGCGCCGCAATCACGTTCCTCATCCCTAGTCCCTGTCGAAAGGCCCACTGTGGGCTAGTCGATTCTTCCTTCGGTCCCCTGCGCCGTCAACGTCCATGCGGCAGGACGGTGGGTGAAAGCCTCGCTACCATCTCTGCCTGCAGGAAGTCGATGAACCGCCGTACCCGCGGTGGCTGATAGGTGTTCGCGTGATACATGGCATGGATCGGCGATGACGCTGACCACTCCTTAGCGTGGATCAGAACGAGACGTCCTTCGCGAACGTCATCCGCGACGGCCCACTGCTGGCGATACGCAAATCCCAGTCCCCGAATCGCCCACTTGCGGATAACCTCGCTATCCGTGCACTCGTGATAGCGACGAACGCATACGGTCGTGTCACCCAGCCGCCACTCATCGCGAGGCCCTGCGTTTGTGGTCAGCACCAGCGTCGGAAGCTCGACAAGATCTTCTGGTCGCGACGGCATGCCATGCGTCGCGATACACGATGGCGATGCACACACCACCCGCCGACTATCCACGAGATGACGCGCAACCAGCGAACTATCCTCGAGCGGCCCAACGCGAATCGCGACATCCACATCGTCGGGCACGAAGCGCGAAATCGAATCAGCCAGCGAGAGCACGATGCGCACTTCCGGATGGACGGCCATGAAGCCGTCGAGAATATCGAGCAGCAGGTTCCGCCCGAGATCCGAAGGGGCCGAGATACGCAGCGTGCCGCTGACCGTGTCGGTGCCACTACGCACGGCGCGCTCGCCTTCATTCATCGCGTCGATCGCGATACGGCAGTAGCCGAGGTAGGTGCGGCCTTCATCCGTCACGCGTAGCTGCCGCGTTGTCCGCTCGAAAAGTCGCGCGCCCACGGCCGCCTCGATGCGCTGCACGCAGGCGCTGGCGGCGGCTGGGGAAAGGCCAGCCCGGCGACCCGCAGCAGAGAGGCTGCCCAGATCGGCGGCATCGACGAGGAGTTGCATGTCGCTCAGGCGATTCATGGCGTCGCGTCCGGTCGAGGCCAGCTGCCTCGGGCCGATCATCTTCAAATTATTTTTGAAGGTCAATGAAGATCGCGGCTAATTATCAAATCTGCCGCCTACGGCGAGGATGGCCTCACCCACTCCCACCCAAGGATCTCCGCCATGAAGAACACCCACCGGTTCGCCCTCGCCTCCTCCCTTGCCCTTGCCGCCGTACCGATCGGCGCGTTTGCCGCCGATGCCGCCTCACCCGGGCCGGGGGTTCTCGAGGGCGCGTGGAAGCTGGTTCGTTGCGACAACGTCTACCCGGACGGTCATCGGGTCGAACTCTATGGGCCGAACCCGGAGGGACTGTGGCTCATCGACGCGCACGGCAACTACATGATGGATATCGTGCGGGCCAATCGGACGCCATTCGCCACTAACGACAAGTCCAAGGGCACGCCTGACGAATACCGCGCCGCGTCCATGGACTTCAACGCGCACTTCGGCACGGTAACCGTCGATGGCATGACGATGCACAGCCACATCAAGCAGGCGTCGTTTCCCAACTGGGATGGCAAGGGCGGCGACAGCACGTTCGTGATCAAGGGCGATGAGCTCACTTACACCGTCGCAAAACCGTCCAGTGGCGCGGCGGAAGGAGCACACGGCGAGGTCGTCTGGCGCCGCGTGAACCCCTGACCTCTGCGTGCCTCAGAGCAGGCGAATCCCGAACGGCTTCATGCACGCGGCAAACGCCGCGAAGCACACGATCGTGACAACCGCGCTGAGTCCCAACGCCGGCCAGAAGCCGAAGCGGGCAAGCAGTGCTGGAAACGCCAGGAACATCGGCAGTGTCGGCACCACGTACCAGAACGTGTACCAGGCGTGGTTGGCGATCTTCTCGGTGGGCTGCTTTTCGATGTAGAGCCACGTCAACGCGAGCAGCGTGACCAGCGGCAAGGAAGCCAGAAGCGCACCGAGACGATCGCTGCGCTTCGCTACCTCCGATACCGCAACGACGACCGCTGCGGTGATCAGGTACTTGGTGATGATCCAGTACATGGCGCTGCTGGTTCAGTGTTCTTCCATCACCACTGGTTATCGTCGTCACCACCGCCGCCGGACGAGCTGTCGTCCCACGAGCTGTCGTTGTTGCCCATGTCGATCGGGTCATCGCGGAGGTCGTCATATGCCTGCGCGGACGGATCCGGCTGCGACGACGAATCCGGGCCGAGATTGGCGAAGCCGTTCCCGCCAGCGTTGCGCGATTCCTCACCACCATTGTGCGAACGAAGTGCCTCATCAAGCAGTGCACCGGCAGCCAGGCCACCAAGACCGGCTGCGACGGCCGTGCCCACGCCCGACGACGGCGGCGGGGCGTAACCCGGGCCACCACCCGGATAGCCACCGTAAGGCTGGTTACCGTAGGGCTGACCGCCGTTCATCGGCGGCGCCGGCGGGTAGCCATTGCCGAACTGGTTGTTGGGGTTCTGACGGCGGCGCATGAGGAAGAAAATGATTAGGACGAGGATCACGCCCCCGATCAACCAGCCCGTCATGTGCGACTGACCACCAGCTTCGGTACGGGCAGCCGGCTGGGGCTCAGTGAAACGCGTGGGCGATGTCGCCGTCGGCCGTGCGGAAGGCGGCGCGAGCGCAGCGTCCAGCTCGTGCTGGAAGTGCTGGAACTTGGCCGGATCCGTGAACTTGGTGGACGGGTCCAGCGTCGCCGCCTTGGACGCCTCGGTCTTGGCCTCACCGATATTGCCCTCGTGGGCAAGGACTTCGGCGAGGATGTAATGCGCCTTTGCGCTCTCCGGATGCTCGGAGACCGCCTGGCGCAACGCCGTCTCGGCGGCCGGGTAGTCGCCGCGGGCGATCAGGGCCTGAACATCCTTGGGGGAGTCGGCAGCGCTTGCCGCCACAGAAGTGAGGGCCAACAGGACTAACGTGAGAATCGGCTTATGCATGACGTTCTCGGAGCTCAGGAAGACTCCTAGTGTCAGGGCTTGGTCGAACGTTTGCGAGCCGCAAGAAATTGCTGTTCAGCGTGGATTTCTTCGCGCGGCCAAGCCTTGTCACCGATCGCCACACTTGTCACTCAACTCCGCGGTAGGTAGCATCAATTCCGGGGACGCCTTCGGGACTCTCCTACAGGAACCTCAAGCCGGTGATAAGAGGCCCTGCCGCCTTCTCTGAAGGTCCTCACCCAGAGTGGGATATCCAAGAGCTTCCGGTGATCGAAGGGCCCCTTTGGGGCCCTTTTTTTTAACGCGCGCGATGCGGCTGGCGTCCGAGGCGCGTGTTTCTCAGGATGGCGTTTAATCCGATCTTCTGAACGCCGCGGTGGCGCTCAGGCGCATCGAATCGCTCGTATGCGCTTTCCACGAAGAATAGCGCCCTATCAGCTGCGACCGTTCGGACATTAAAGAAGACGGTGTACTCGCCCGCCATCCCGGTGCCTTCAACGGTAAAAAAATTACCTCGACCCGTGAGATAGCACCTTCGTGCCTGCAGTGTACGGATGAGATCAGGCAGGCACCTGGAGAGCGACCAGCGCTCCGCACAGAAATTCCGCGTGTCGCCGCGGCGTTCGTCCGTATATGCGAGAAGAGGAACGACTGGATTTTCAGTGCTGCACGAGGTCGTGAAGCAATGATGCGAAAAATGGATCAACAAGGTCACGCCGAACGCCACCTTCCCGGGACGGCCGGGCTTACCGCCAACAGCAGCGACACTGACCGCGAGTTCGAAGGGATCGAGATGACCGAGGTCGTAGACGACTCCGTTCACATCGTGGGCTCGCCAAACTGGGCCAAAGCACCTCGTCACCTTTGAAAATTCATGCTTCGTCTCTTGCCGGCGTCACGAAGTCAGGAAGCCGCGCGACGTGAGGGCGCCGACGTCTCGTCGGCAACTAACCTGAAATGCGCGTCGATGACGCAGAGCGAAGAAGCCGCCGCGAGCGCTGCAATGAGCGACAGCAAAAGAACGATCCGCATCTGGACCCTGTCCTTCCAGCGCACAAGACCCCTCACGTCCGCTGTCAGTTCAGTGACAAGGGCATCGACTTCGTCGACCGTCCTCTCTACCCGAGCCTGAGACGCTGCGATCTGCACCAGCATGTCGCCAATGATCCGTCGTTGCGCCTGCAAAGCACCGTTTCCGGACGACTTGCAGGAAGTATCAATCGGCAAATTTCTAGAGACCGTCACGCGTAGCTCTCGCTCTTCGAACCGATAGAAATGGCAAGAAGAAATCTTACGATGCACCGGTCTGCGCGTCTGTCAGGCAACGCCTACGCCACGCTGCTTCCACATTGGCTCGCAGAAGTCTCAGGATTTTCGCAGCGGCGAAGGTGGCAGGAGAACGAAGCAATCTTCCTCACGCGTGCTATCGACGCGACAAACTCGCAGGAGCGTTCGCGCACCTACAGACAACCAAATGTTGTTTTGTTAGGGTGCCCACGTTGCCTGCGATATCGCTAATCCTGCGGCGCACACAACCATCGCTCGATGCGGTGAGAAGCGCGGCCCGAGAGTGCTAGGAACACTCCCGGACCGCTGACCACAATCAACTAAACAGGAGTCAATCGTGGGTCCCAACGATCATACGGCATGTATGGACGCCTCCCGTTTGGCAAGGTCCTTCGACGTGATGTAGCAACAGAGCGCGGTCGCGGTTATGTATACGGCCTGTCGTGCAGGCTCGAATGCGATACCTGCTGGCCCTGATGGAATCAGCTGACCCACGCCTCATTACTCGCAAGGACTCGAAGTCCAGTACCGTATTCAGGTTTGGTGGATCACGGTCCGACCTGTTGGCCCATCATGTCGTGGCGTACCTTGCACAACGCTTGAAAGAGGAAAACGATAGCTGGCCAGCCTACGCAGGCTGACTCACATGCCCGCATTGATAGATTCGTCGATGGGCGATGAGTGCCCATACCGTGCGCGCCATTTTGTTGGCGAGCGCTACTGCCGCCACGTTGAGCGAGCGTCGCTGAAGGATGGCAGTGATCCATGGTGACGGGGTTCGGCTGTGTACCAGTACCGAGCGTGCTCCATGAATCAACAACGTCCGTAAATAGGTGTCGCCTCGCTTGCTGATGCCTAAGAGTCTCACTTTGCCTCCTGTGCCGGTCTGCCGAGGCACCAGGCCAAGCCAGGCGGCGAACTCCCGGCCAGAACGAAAAGCTCGCGGATCACCCATGGAGGCCACTGCGGCGGTGGCGGTAAGCAACCCCACGCCAGGAATCGCCGCGATCCGTTGACAGTCTTCATCCTCTCGGTGCCAGAGCTGCAGTCTGCGCTCGATATCGGCAATTTGACCTTCCATCTGCCCAATGCGCGCGTACTGTTCGCGTAGTGTCTCGATTAACACGGTCGGCAATCGATCCGTGAGTCGCCCGAGTACAAGCGGAATCATTTTTGTCAGCGCAGCACGGCCTTTCGGCATCACCTCACCATACTCGGCCAGCAGACCGCGTAGCCCATTCATCTGCGCAGTGCGGAACTTCACCAGTTGCTGTCGCATCCGATGTAGTGCCAGCACCGCCTGCTGAGCCTCGGATTTCACGGCTACCGCGCGGATGCCTGGCTGAAGCATGGCGACCCAAATCGCCTGGGCATCGGCGACGTCGTTTTTGTTGCCTACAGCAAACGGTCGTACGTGCTGAGCGGGGAGTAATTTGACAGCATGCCCCAGCGCCATCAGCCTGCGCGCCCAATGCTGCGCACCGCCGCAAGCCTCCATGCCAATCAGGCAACTCTGCCGATTGGCGAAGTAATCCAGGAACTTCGCGCGCTTGATCTGCCTGCGAATGACCTCGCCTGTCTCAGCGTTCACTTCGTGAACCTGGAATACCTGCTTGGCGATATCCACACCTATCATGGTTTGAGCGATGGATTTCATGGCACACCCTCCGGCGGCATCGTTGTAATCGCGGTTTACCACCTTTCTAAGCAAAATCCCATGCATCCGATATCTGGCGCCGGGGCGAGGCAGGAGGCGTCCATTCCATTACTCGTCCGCCCGCCGAATCCCCCCGGCGACACCCTCAACGGTTACCGAGCTGTCTGCCTACGTCGCAGACACGGTTGAGGAACCGGGGCGTCACCCATTTGAGATGTTTCTTGGCCGTGTGACCCGGCGTGTACTTCTGCGTCTCGTTGCCTCGGGCTGACGCTCGCCACTTCGTCAATCAATTCGTCCGTCGCCCGGTCACGGGCAGCCGTGGAACCGCGAGTCCGCTTGGTCTGCGGTGCGTTGCTTCGTGCGCGCGCCGTCGTTACCCGCATGAGTCATCAAGGAGCACTGATGTCTGTAGTCAATGAACACGGCGAGGCTCGCCGCGCACGCTATTACGCTGATCCTGATGCGACGGCGCACGATCTTCTCAACAATGCTGCGGAGCTATTGCAGTACGCGCGTGGGCTTACGGAACTGCTCGCTGAGTTTGTTCACGAGTCGGATACGGTGGATTGCCGGCGGATGGCGCTTTCGCTTGATGCGATCGCGGCACTGACCCAGATGGGAGCGCATTGCGCGGCTGAGGCACATGCTCGCTTGTCGTGGGAGAACGGCTCAACGGCAGATACGATGGGGCCGCATTGATGGTAACGATGGGTTTGTCTGCAATTTCCCCACAGCTTGCTTCCCGCAAATGCGAGCTCGTATCGCAAGAAACCATCTGCATCAGGTGGATAGCTCTTGTGGGCATTTACGCCATTCCTATCGTTGCCCTGCTCCACCGGATATTCATGTGATCCAGGCTCAGATCCAAATGAGCGGCGGACCTCCCTGTTGATTGAATCCCGATCGAGCGGGTCCCGTTGCCATTTGCCGATACCTTGGGCCGGTCATCTATACGCCTGACGGCCGCAGATAAAGATAGGCCCGAGCCCGTTCATCCGTCTGATCGACAGCACAGATTCGGCAAGCTCTTCGCGCTGCTCGGGTACTTCGGCGAAGTCTGCCGGACACATCCACATCGACCAGTTTGACGCGGGGGAAAAGCCCTCCCAGACCGTGCTTGATCTCGTACGCAAAAAGGACGGCTGGCATGTAGCCAGTGCGACGCGTGAAACCGTCCCGGAAGGCTATGGCAAAGCAACGACTAAAACGCTTCCCATGCCAGCGTCCGGCCTTGCCAAGGACATGGATGCGCAGTGGAACGTGCCGGTTTTTCTAAACACCGTCCTGTTCAACCATCGGAATGGCAAGTTTATGTTCATGCACAAGAACAGCACCCCAGCCGCCGTATGGGAGGCCGCAAAAGGTGATTGCAACAAGGAAGATTGCGACGTCCTCGTCCAGCAGCAGGACGGCTGCATTTCGCTCGTTCGGGACGCAGCCGGCCACCCGTTTGCTGCGGGCACTCCCGATCCGAAAGATGAAAAAGCCGCCTTGTCCAAGGCCATGGATGCCTGCAGCAAAGAAGGCGGGAAGGCATGCGAGGAAGCTAACACCGACTGCAACACTGGGGTTTTCTGACCATGTGTTATCACGGTGCGCTTCCGTACCCGCGAGAATGCGTCTCTACGGTGTGAGCTAGTCACCACCTACCAGACGCCGTCTCGGTTATCCTCCAAATATCCCCTACTTGGAGTTGGCAATGAAACGGACTTTACGATGGGCACTGGCCACCTTGCTTATGGCTACGGCTCCTGCCTTCGCCTCGCCAGCATCCAAGACCCCACCCTCAGCTCCGCCAGAAGTGATGGCAGCTGCACCCCCGGGAACTGCCCTACAATTTTTTTCATCGACTGGTGACCAGCCTGTCGCCGATGCGATGGCGGTCTTCGAGACTGCTCCGGATAAAGACAACGTGCGTTTCCGCACCCTGGTCATGTTCGGCAAGCGGGACGGAAAGTTTGTGCCCGACTTTTCCAACGGAAAAGTCGTCGCCTGCTCGCTCTGCAGTCAGTTTCACGATGACCCCTGGGATGACAATTTTTTGAAGTTCACCGTTGGCCATCTGCACTTCGAGCAAATGGATGGCGGCGAGAAGCCGTCCACGACCTATCTGGACTTCGTCCGCAAAGCAGGCGTTTGGCACGTGACGAATGCAACGCGCGAAACGGTTGTTTCGGGCCGCTATGAGGACACAAAAGAAAAGCTTCCCTTGCCCTCCTCCGGTCTTGCAAAGGACATGGACGCGAAATGGAGCGTACCGATATTCCTCAATACCATTCTCATCAACCACCAGAAAGGCGACAAGTTCTCGTTTCTACACGGGGACGCCACGGTCGACGCCATGTGGAAAGGTGAGGAAGGCGATTGCAATCGTCAGGACTGCACGATCCTGGTCCAGCAGCAAGACGGATGCATCTCTCTCGTACGGGATTCCAATGGCCGCCCGTTCGGGGCGGGCACACCTGACCCGAAGGATGAAAAGGCAGCGACAGCGAAGGCAATGAACGCTTGCACGTCGGCAGGAGGACAGATGTGCAAGGAAGTGCGCAACGATTGCAGCAGGGGCATTCTCTGAGGATTCCGCGACGGCCGGAAGGCTATTTGAAATGGAGCAGATATGGACGTTGTTTCGGACAAAAAGGTTGATCGTCTTGTAGCGTCATACGGCACTACGCGCATCTACGAGCTCAATGACAAGACATGGCTCACGGCGGAGCAGGGAACAGTTTCATGGCGTAACAACAACCCGGGAAACCTCAAGTTCGAGTACGCGGGTGTGTCGGACAATGAAACTCATCGAACCAAAGAGGGCGCGCTTTCCCTCGCGCAGCGTGCATATAAGGGTGTCGTCGACCTCGACCACCACGGCAACGTCGTCTTCGAGACATACGAGGCCGGACGAGCTGCCCAAAAGCAGCTCATCGAGACCCGCCACGCTAAACACACGGTCGAGACCATCGTCCCGGATTATTCAAGACCTGATTACAGCGGGGCCGTTCACCCCGAGGCACAAACAAGAGACATCTACGCCACGGCGTTAGCAGCAGGGCACGACCTCCACGGCAAGATGGTCAAGGACATGACCGAGGAGGAAAAGGGAGCACTGCTCGATGGCATCTCTCACTTCGAGCAATGGAAAGCCGGGACCGTCGCGCCGACCCCGGTGATGACGGAAGACCAGTTGGCAGCACTCAAGGCTTCGCACCCTGCCCCCGCCGCCCCTGCACCGGCCGCACATGGTCACGGTGACCACGCTGGGAGCCATAAGCAGGGCGACCACGGCGCCGCTGTTGGTGCGCTCCAGACTGATCTCGCCACCCTTGGCGTCAAGGCAAGGAATGGCAGCGCCATACATCCAGACTCTCACTTTGGTCCGCACACGAAGGAAGCGGTTGAAGCCTTCCAGACGGCACACGGCCTCAAAGCAGATGGCGTGGCAGGACCTGCAACGATGGCAGCCATCAGTGAAGCGAAAGGTCATCTACAGGCCGCGACCCCGTCCGTCCCGACCTTGCTAGACGCTCGCCACCCAGCAAACGGTATTTACGAGCAGGCGCACATTTGTGTGGCCCGCATCGATCAGGAACAGGGGCGAACGCCCGGCCCGCATACTCAGAACTTCGCCGGTTCATTGACGTCAGCGGCGACTGCCGCCGGGTTCAGCCGGATCGACCATGTGGCCCTGTCCGATGACGCCAACCGCGGCTACGCCATCCAGGGCGACCTCAATTCCCCATTCAAGAAGTACGTCGAGGTCGACGTCATGCAGGCCATCCAGACGCCGCTGGCCCAAAGCAGTGAGGCTGCAGCGTTGAACGTGCAGAACAATGCACAGCAGCAGGCGCAAGCTCAGCAGCCGGTTCAGCAGCCGATGGCGCCGGACCCTGTCCAGCAGGCTGCGGGACCATCGATGGCGCGGTGAGCAGGCTCGCCGCATGGAGTTAGCTGATCCCAGGCGGCGAAAGCCCTTCAGTAATCAATTCCGGCAATTTCACCGATTCCAGCCCCAGTCCCCCTATCCTTGGCCATTGGACCGGACGCATCTGGCAGAATGGCCAGACACCGTCTGAGCAACGTCATAGGGGTTGGCGCGTGAAAGGAAGCGGGGAGCACTGGAAGGCCTGGGGTCAGCATATTGCCGTGGTCGGCGCTTATGCCGCCTGTTATCGGCTTGCTTACCAGTTGAGCGTCTCCCATTGGGAACTGACGGTCGGCCTCCGGCTGTGCTGCCTTCTGATCGTGCCTGTGCGCTTGTGGCCCGCCCTGGCCCTCGGCGAATTCCTGCCTGTCCTCGAAAACGCCCTCCTGTACATGGACGATCTCGGTCCTGCCTGGGCAGTGGCTGCCTCCGTACCGCAAATCGTCGTGTGCATGGCCTGCATGCTTCCCTTGCGTCGACAATGGACATTGTGGAGGCCTAACGGCCAGGTACGGATGCAGTACCTGGTCTTTGCCGCACTCACGTGTGCGCTGATGAGCGCCCTGCGGGATACGACTGCTCTATGGATCGCCCTCGCCTCCTCTTCGCAGGATTGGGGTCCGAGTGTGTCCGTTGCCATCGGCTTCTCCGCCTACCTGTTGGGCGGCTATCTCGGCGCACTGACCCTTGCACCGGCCATGCTTGCCATCCGGGATCAGATCAAAAAGACCGATTCGTTGACAGTCGTATGGCGCAGCCCCCTGTTCAGGGATCTCTGCGTATGGGCTGTCCCGGTCCTCGTCCTTCTCGCGTGGCAGGCGACCATCCATGCCGGATATGTGCAACAGGTCGCCCGGCTGGCCATGGTCATCCCGGTGATCGGGATGGCGTATCGGCACGGCTGGCACGGGACGGCACTGGCCGGCATGGTCGCTAGTATCGCCATGGCCCTCACCAGCTCCGTCATGCGTGACCCCGTACTGATCGAATGCCAGGTGGCCCTGGCATTCGTCCTGTCTGCATGCCTCCTGGTGGGCGGCAGGACGAAGCCTGCCGCCCAACGGGTGCCCTCCGGAATGCTCTCGCACTAGGTTCCTGAAGGGCTGGAGCTATCAGGCACGGCCTTTGCTGCACTCGATCGGGTCGCGGCATTTGACCATCAGGGCCTGTCGGGAGACGGCAGCCGAGGCGGAATTTACGCCATGGGAACCGGTGGGTGCGTCGCTCGCGGTAGCGAAGCCACAGCCGAGCGAAAAGACCAAAGCAGACAGCAGCGCCGTGCGGATGAAGGTGGTCATCGTCAATCTCCATGGTGGGTTGGTTTGCCGGCACGCGTGAGTACGCGATGCCGGCTCCTCCATGGTGCCTCTATGGCGAGGCTGTCTGCCAATTGACGGGGGTGGCCTTTGTCGGGTGTCTCCGTGGCTGGGCTTCAGCCTCTCTTCTCGCCGCTGTGCCGATGTTCCGCTGAGATAGCCTCAGTTAGAGAACGTCGGAGGCGGGGCCCTACGCAAATCTAGGGGACGTCGACCGGAGGACTTGATACGGCGGTAATGGCTCGCCTGGCCTGCATCGCGGCCGCACTAGGGCCCTCGGGTATCGACACCATGACGGTGTTGCTGCGAATTTCCTGTCGGCGCGGCACGCGCAGGTTTGAAGGCAAATCGAGCCCGCGTCCGTCGACGGGTCCGAGACCGACGATCATACGAAAGGTCACTGCATAGGTTTTGCCTGGCACGAGCACATAGTCCGGCTCGATGTCGTACGTTGCAGACTCCGACCGGCCGGGGTCGAGGGTCATGAAGTTTTCGACGGGATGACCAATCAGGTGAACGGAATAGCCACGGTACTCCGCATGGACATGGTCGGACGTCGAAATGTCTTCAATATCGAACTGCATGACCGACGTGTGGACGTCATCGAGCAACTGCAGCGGCGTTATGAACCGTTCGAAGGCGACCGGCTTGTCACCGGTGTTGGCGAGGGTGAACACGAGCCTCGTCGGATTTCCCGAATCACTAGGCACCAGAGTCGCCTGCAGTCGGCCCTCAGCGTGGACGGACGTCATGCCCCCGAGAAAAAGGCCTGCCCAGGCCAGATGCTTCAACATCGTGTCATCTCCATGTCGGCGGCGAACTAGTGTGAAATCGCTACCGGCACGCTGGTCTCGAACGGCGTCCGTGTGTCGGCCGCGTCACCCTTCGTCGCCCATTCTCCGGTTACAACGATTTTTCCATCTGCAAAGCGGAAGTTTTCTGCGCCCTCATAAACAAAGACCGTGTGAGCCCCCCTCAGGTTCGACACTATCACTGGGTCATTCGACTCCATACGACCGCTAGCCTGGTTAAGCGCCGCTATGCTGATCAATGTCTGCGACAGTACCGGCACGGCATTCGTATCGGACTGGACGAGCGCATAGATAGAATCGCCGGCTGCTACGCAGTGCGACGCGCGATTCTGGTACCAGCCGGCGTGCAAAGGGATCGGCGTAATCCAGCGGATTTTGTGTGACGCGGATTTCTCCAGGTAAACATAGGCGCGTCCATGCGACATCTCGCCTTTTTTGGTTACCGCGCCGACAACACAACTCAGTCCGCTGCCGACATCCGTTGTTGCGTATTTCTCAAAGTTGGCAGGAATGTTTGCCGCCTTGCTGACCAGTGGCGTAGCCACGAGCAACGCAAACATGAGAAGGGGAGCAGAGCGTGTACCACGCGGGATGGCGCGCAGGCGTGGGTGTTGTTCAGTCATCGAAGCTCCTTAAGGTCTTGGGACTATCCGTCGTGTTGCGTCGCAAGCTAGCGGTTATAGCGGCACGCGAAGAGCTTTGAAAGATCAGACGATCTAGTACGGGAGCCCGTTCAAGGATGTTGCTCCGGTAAAGGACTCGGAAGCGGGGGCGCTACTCAAATCCGGGGGGACGTCGGCTGTCAAAAAGGGCCGGCCGCCAAAGATCATCCTAGATGACGCGGACGATTGCTCAAGCGGCTGATCCCAATACGACATTCAAAAGCGCGACCGTCAACCTCGCTTGGTCTTTTTTCTCCGTGCTTCCAGCTCGCTGCGCCAGTCGTCCAGGACCTTGATGTCGGCGGCGATTTCCTCGGGCGTCGGTATTTCGACTTCCGCTCTCCGGGCCACATTGTGGGCGTAGTTCGAACAGCGGCTCATGTTCTCGACGACTTTTTCGACATCGGGCTCGGTGATTTCAACGGCTTTCAGCCTGTTGGTCTCCACCGATTTACGGAATCTCTCCACCGTTCCGTTAAGCAACATCTCCTCGACGCAGCCCTCCCATGCTTCCCTAAGCTTCGTGTAGAGGTCCCGGGCGCGCCTATCGTAAGCGGCCTGCTCGCCCAAGCGATTCAGCTTGTCGCATGCGACCTGCTCGTTTTTTAACCAACCCACGCGAGCCTTCGTAGTGGACCCGTCGAAGGGGAGCTCATTGGTGGTGACCCCGAAGCCATCCTGCGTCTGGGACACCGTGCGCGGCGCAATCTCGACTTCCAGATTCTCGGCCTCGTCCATCAACGCGAACAGAAAAAACATGTCATGGGTGAACACGATAACTTGGCGGCCGGCGGCCTCCTTAGCCAGGCGTCGCGCAACACGCTGCCGATGGCGGTGGTCCATGGAGCAAACGGGATCGTCGAAGATCACCCCGCTGCCGTCACCGGAGAGCCGGCGCTCGGTGAGGAAGGAGGCGATCGCAACGGCGCGCTGCTCTCCTTCACTGAGCACATCGCTGGCCGGCATTTTCCCAGGCCGCTCAAGCACCAATTTGAACGACGCCCTCCCCCGCTCACCCTCCGCCTTCATCGCCACACGCAGGTTTGCGATGTTGAGCTGAGAAAGTTCCTCGTTTAACGCATCCATCAGGAGCTGAGTGGCCATGTCGTTGGTCAGCTCTGTGGACTTCCGCGTGATGCTGGTCGTAACGACATCGGGAAGGCAAGAACGTAGTTTTTCACGGTAGGCATGTTGTTCGATGGCCGTGACCGCCACCGCCTTCAAGTCGCCCAGAAGCCGCCGTGCCTCCAGCTCGTCGCGCTCGGCGATCAGTTTCTTCTTCTGCGCTTCATCGGCAGCCGCCTCCATGGCTGCCGCGCGGCTACTGAGGTCGCCCACGATCCAGTTGAGGTTGCCGCCCGGATCGGGCACCACTTCCGGAATCGCGTCCCAGGTGCCTTTCCCCGCAGCCTTTAGGATGGCGGCAAGCCGGTCCTTCAGTGACTGCTGAAACGTTTCGCACTGACCGGCAAGTTCGTCGGAAAATCCCTTAAGCTCCGCGAGGGCAGCAGGGGAAAGTCCGAGGTCCACATTGGCCTCGCGCACCTGCCTAAAGGCCACAGTGGCGGTTTCCCTGGCCGCATCGGCCGCCGTTTGAATCTTGCCGGTGACGAAGGTCTCGAACTCGATCAAGCGGGCCACAGCGGGCTCGTCCAACGCTTGCTGGCAGAGCGGGCAGGTATCGCCAATGTGCAGGTGGGGAAACGCCTTCACCGGCTCTGATGTAACGGCAAATGTTCGGGCTGCTTCGAACATTGTGCGCCAGGGTTCGCTACCGGTCTGGGGCAGTTGATCTGGCCTGTCGTGGAACACTTTAGCGGCGAGCTCGGCGGCCGCCTTGGCCTCGTTTGAGGCAGCGATTAGCCCCTTCAGATGAGTCACCTTTTGACCGCTGACCCTTTCAAGGGCGGCGGTGATCGCAGCACCGATTGCGCCGATACGAAGGGCTTGGTGACGAAGGGCGGTCGCTTGTGCAGCAGGATCGGGCGCGGCGATGGCGCGGATCACGGTCTCAAGCCGTTCGGCCTGTTCCTTGCTCAGGCCGGCCGCTGCGATGACCTGCGCTTCGGACGCTCCTACCGGCACGGCGGCGGCAACCTTTCCGGCCGCAGTCAATGTCCGACTAGCAAGGTCTTTCAGAGGAAGAATGTTGGGCGCCGAGTCATCGATGTCTCTCTGAAGACGGGCCCGCATCCGAACGCAGGCCGCACCGAGATCGGCCAGGATATCCAGGCCGGCGGGCGCGTAGGCAAAGCTCCCTTCGTTATCCAAAAATGCCCGGGCACAGGTGTGATCGAACACCGCAACTCGGTCCAAAATCGTCGCTGATGGCTGGTCATTCACCCAGGTCACCGGTGTGTCTACTCCGCCGATCGAACCGAGCAAATCCGCGCTCGGATTTCCTACCTGATCAGCTGGAAGATCGGTGTTGGGCAACACCTTTTCTCGCTTATCCCGGGCGAAGCACGCCTGCTTCAGAACCCGAGCGTATCCCGACTTGCCGGAACCATTCGCTCCATAGATGACAGTGAGTCCGACCGGCGAAAATGTCAGCGCCCCCTTCGTGGCGAGCGCATTGACATGACGCACCTCCGTCACCGCGAGGAGGGTAACCGGCTCCCCGAGATTCAGCCGGATGTTCGCCGGTTCGGCCACCAGGGGCCGGGGCTCCCGACCCTGAGGATCTTCGATGCCACGCGCCGCTTTGAGGATCGCATACAGGTCATCGTCGTCGGATCCGGCCAGGGAAACCTTCTCATCCAACCGACCAGCGGCCTCGCGCTGCCAGGCAGGCAGGCCCCTCGCCCATCGGCGAACTTCATCCAATATCGTCATCGCGGTTCCCTTGTTGGCGTCCTGCGCCGTGACCCTTCGCCTCGGCGAGCGGAGCGCAGGATACGCCCCCGTGTCGGGCAGCGTGCGTCCATAGGCCATAAGACCATGCGCGTTTTCGGATAAGCCTATGGACGGGGCCGCAGACCGGGCGGACGGTAAACCAGCCGCTCCTCGATGACCGGACCTGCCAACACGCGATGAGGGTCCCCTTCGGTGACGACCGGCTCAACCAAGCCCCGCTCTTCGACCGTCATCGCCGCCAATATTGGCGGAGTCAGATTGGCACCTTTATCCAGAAAGGTTCGATAGACATGTTCCGCCCGACGCCGGGCTCGGCTAGCTCGCTGCTTAAATGACCGCGATTCACCGCCAGCGCTATCCGCCGCCGATCATTGATCGGACTTCAAGAGGGCTTCGTGCTCGATATCGCCGTGGAGAACGGCGCGGCAACGCCGAACCTGTTCGGCCCGAACGGTGACCAGCTCGACGCCGAGGTACAAAGTGGCGACCTCCTCCCAGACGAGATTTGGGATTTCGTTGGTCTTGCTAACGCGCACGCCGCCGGCGAAAAGGCCAGTGATCGGGCCAAGGCGGTTAAGCCGTGATCGCCTCAGCCGAACTCAGCGTCGATCACCTGCCGCGCCAGAAGGTCGCCGGCGATCCGTGCCTCTTCGAGGGTCTCGTAGCTATGGTCGGAGTCCTTCCGGTTGCCCACGCCGACAACATGGACCTTGTCCAGCGTATAGCCCCCGCCATGCCAGTGGCGAACAACAACTGCGTACGCGTGCCCGTCGTGGGAAGCGTTCGACTCGTGATCGGTGAATACAGCCATGTGTGAAATCCTTTTTTGCATGTAACGCGCTGCGCGGGAGGGCTGATTTTCACTACGAGATCTCGTCGTGCACGGACTTCGCGGCCACGATTGCAGCAACTGCAGAAGTACAGCTTCCGAGCATCTCTCCCCAGTTCCGCTGCGCGAACGAGATGAAGGCTCCGATGAGGCACAACAGGCAATACACCGTGGTAAGCAAGATAGACGCGGTACGCCTCCCGCGCGGCGGGGCCACAAGCGATCCGCAAACAACGAAGGCGCCGCCCGCAGCGGCCATGGTGATGATGGTGATCCAAGGCGTATGTGTCGCCTCACCGCTCAACCAAGCACCGAAATTGAAGAACAGGTTTGCTACGAAATATACGAGAACGTTGCTGACAAGCGCCCCTGGCACGAGCAGAATCCAACGAAGTGCGTTGCCGGCCGGCCGTTCCCAGAAGCTCAGAACCGTGCTCATGACTTTGATACCCCCTGGAGGCAGCGCCATTCTGGCCAGCGTTTTGACTCAAGGTCAATTGGCTCGCCGCGAGTTGCAGAAAGGGAGCACCCTCAATGCGTGAACTTCCCATCCTGATGAATGACGCCACGGTGCGCGCGGTGCTCGAAGCCCGCAAGACGGTGACCCGCCGCCTGGTCACTCGGCTGGAAAGGTTTGGTCCGGTCACCGAATTTGGCAAGTCCGACGCGCCAGGCTGTGCGTGGAATTTCCGCGCTCGCCGTGGACTGTGGACTGTGGAACGACATCAGCGCACTGCGGCTTCCAAACCTTTGTCCGATCGCGAAGGTCGGTGACCGGATGTACTTGCGCAAGACGGCGCTACCGGACTTACCGAAGGAATCCTCACGCTACGAATGGACCTGGACTGAGGTGCCCGAGGAATACCGAAAGCCGGAACTTGTGATCTACCGCGCCAGCTGGGATAGGTTTGAGATTCAGTGGCAACCAAGCATCCACATGCCGAAGTGGGCAGCCCGCATCTGGCTCGAGGTAACCGCCGTCCGTTTCGAGCGGCTTCAGGACATCACGATGGAGCAAGCCGTCGCCGAAGGCGACGCACGACCGGGTGCGCAGCAACGGCAGCGCGGTCGATATGCGTGAGCAGTCCAGTAGCTTATGGAGCGCCTTAGCCAAGCCGGGCGCGCGATGGGCCGACAACCCGTAGGTCTGGGTCGTGGAGTTCTGGCGCATGGAGCACGTACCAGGGCAAGTAGCTTCCGATTATCGGGGATCGCCTATCTCCGCCTCGGCGGCGCGCTCGTGAGCCATGATCTCTTTGGCGAGGCGCCGGCAGGCCAGCCCATGGGACCTGGGCGCGGCCCCAAGGACAGCAAACAGTACACTCGCCCGCATGGCTATGCCGGTACACCAGATGCGGGTCCGGAGGAAAAGTGGTGCCGAAACTGCGCCAGCTATTCGGTCGTGTGCGGCGGAGCGAAGTCCTTTCCGAAGCGCCAGCTCACCAAGGCGAACTGGACCCGCGACAGGAGCAGCGACATCCTCGCGAACTCGCCGGCATGCCAGTTCTTCGACTCGCCCTCTTCCACACCGGAGTGACTATCGGTGCAGTCGAGGGGACGCCAGCGACTCCGGGGTGATAGCGTTCGTGCCAGCCAACGGAAATTCAAGGAGAAGAGACATGGCCGACGCCTTCCCGAGCCGCGTTGCGGCGAACATCCTGCCACTATCGAAGGCGCAGGCCCTGCCGGCGGCATTCTATGAGTGGGCGTGGACCGGCGTCACCGAAGACCATGAGCGGGCGACCGAGCGGTGCCATCTGTGCGAGCAAGAGTCGCTCCGCTACCACTTCGAGATTCGGAATGGTCTAACGGACCGGACGCTGCAGGTCGGGTCGAAGTGCATTCTGCGATGGCAGATGGGTGTGGTCGCCGGCGGCGTGCGCCTGGCGCCAGCTGCCGCAAAGGCAAGAATCAATGCCGCGGTGAAACGCATGCAGCGCGATGCGTGTGAGCGAGCTCTTCGCGAAATCCTGGCGAAGGAGCCTCATCCTGTCCTGCAGGGCGCGCTCGATGCCTACCTTGCCGACAAGCCACTTACACCGAAGCAGATCCAAATCGCGTTCTGGCGGCTCGACGAGGCGGCCATCGAATATCATCCATCTTTCTTCCGCGCTGACCTGAAAAAGGCGCGTCGCGTCGAGGACCTCCGGACGATGCCGGACTATCAGCGGACCCGCGTCTGGAAGGCGATGACATCCACCCAACGGAAAACGGCGATTGGGCATGACGTCGCTGTGCCGTCAGGCTGGAAAGAGTCTCATTAAGTAACACCGCGTCGTACTTGGCATCGTTTCCATAGGTGAGCAGAAAGATGGGTAGGACTTCGGCAAGACGTAAAAAAGCCCGCATTCATTTAGCGAGCTTTTCTAGGTTCACTGGCGGAGAGGGCGGGAGACAGTTGCCCGCTACTCTCACGAGCCTTGCAGGCCCAAATCGGTGGACTGATATGTGCGTCGCATGTTGAACGGTAGGTGCCAAGACGGCAAGCCCCCGTCCACATCCCCACAAGGAATCTAAACCGGCACCAGGGTCAACCGTTGGTCCGCAGAAGTATCGCCCGGACCCGGTCTATAAGCAGGAAGACTTGGGAGGACTTGGCCTGATATTCCTCCGTCACCGCCTCTTGGCTTTTGTTGGCTAAGAACTGCAAGGCAATGGAGACGTCCCTCAGTGCGACAGACAAGGGCTGCCCGGGGTCAAGACTGTTGGCTGACTCCCAGCGGTGAATAGCCTTCTCCGAAAGCCCGAAGAGCTCCTCCCGCTCACGGGTGTGGGCGTTGGCCAGATTCAGTACCGTCCGTTGGGCGTCAACCCGGTTGATGAAATCATTCATGTATTCCTGCCCTCTCCAGCAGGGTAACCATCCACAGTTCAATCCTTGCCAATGCAACCCGGGCAAGTTGCACTTCCTCAATTAGCAGCACCCTGCCGAAGCCACGCGTACAGAGCAGCCTTGCCCGCTCGAATACCCGAAATTCCTCCTCGGATATCCCAACGCTCATCGCGCCAATACGCAGCGGAGAGCGCCGTGAAAAATCAGGCACCTCCAAAAAACCCAGGCTGTAACAGGTCGCAAAGTTCCGCATGGCAAGAAACACCGTTGACAGCTCGAACACCACGCTGGGGGTCTGGCCGTTCAAGGCGGCACTAGCTCCCGAAAAAATGCTGTAAAAACGCAAGCAGTGTTTTGTGGCGCTGGCATATGCAGCTGGGGAGCCTTGCTCCCGGAGCCAGTCCTTACCGCCGTCCGCATGAATGAGCCGAGACTCGCGCCACAGGTGCCAGGCGAAGGGACTTCCTTCTTCCCAGAGTTTGCTTATCCGCTTGTAGGAATAAATTGAGTAAACCATGGGGTCAAAGCGGGCATCCATGCCGTCGACCAGGGCCAGCAGGTCCACGTCAGACGCCGGCTCGATTTCACCACGGCAAATAGAACCGAAGGCATACAGGTGCATCCCTCACCTCCTGCTCAGGCGTTTGATGAGAGTCGACGTGAACATGCCGAAGAACACGAGACGGACCAAGACGATGAGGGCCATCACCCATCCCGGGAAATTCATGGGGTTGGCAACCCCCAGGAACACCTGAGGAGAGTCTGCGAGTGCGTTGCCCACTGTTGCTCCGGCGAACACCTCCGCTGCTGCCACCAGAATCATCGCAACCGCGAGAGAGACTGAGAGCCGCAACACGCTCTCACCGTTACCCCAAATGATTTCGAATATCCGGAAGCGGAACCAACGGAAAAAATACTTGACCCGCACCCAGCCCTGGTATTTTTTCGAGTGATATGAAGACTTGGCTTTCCATGCCTTCTCAAGATGGACTCGCGTTGCATCCAGTTCGACACGGATAGCACGGTTGACGGCGTCCACGTCGCCCATCTGCTGAAAATTCAGCCTCAAGGACCGGGAAAACCGCATGGCCAGATTCTCGCGTGAAGGGCACCCCACACGAAGGATGTCACTGTCGATGTCCGTTCTTTCGAACGTGGCGTACTCGAAGTTGCAGCCCGAAAAGCTTGACCCAGACAAGTTGCTGCCAACGAATCGGCAACCGGTGAAATCGCACGAGTCAAACGTGCAGTTGCGGAGGTAGCATGTGTCGAACGTGCAATATTTGAAATCAACGCTCACAAAACGGCGCTTGACCGCCGTCAGCCGGATGAAGATGGTGTTCGCGTAAGTGTCCCCGGAGACGTCCCCCGTAAATTGCAGGTCTTTCTGTTCTGATTTCGGCCCTGCTTTTAGCAACGGCCTGATTTCCTCTTCCACACCCACTCCTTTGGCTTCCCGCCGGATGTTTTTATCGAGAGTTTCAGGGCGACCAAGGTGGGCGACCCAATGACACCGATTGTCGCATCTTGACGGGTAACAGGAGCGGTCTCGCGCGAGCCTCTCCACAGGCCGGCCTGAACCGGCAAAAGCTCCCCTTGCCGGTTCGGGTCGCCCCCCCCTGCTGCATCGGCAAGGTGCCCGCCACTACAATGTCGCATTGTCGAGGCCAACCATTCCGAACGAACAAGCCATCCTGGACGTTGCAGGGCTCACGGCGGACGGGGTCGCACTGAGCGAGGCGTTGTTGGGTGGCGACCTGACAGAAGCCCCCTTCCGCGCCCACCTGATTGCACGCCGCGCATCCGGTCCGCACCTGTGTGATGTGCAGGAGGCGGCTGTGGATGTCGTCCAGCTCCTCGGCGAGCCAGGCAAGCCGCCCAACGACGGGTATGCACTGGCCGCGCTGGAGCTTTCCGGTGCCCTGGACCAGGCGATGGCCGCAACCGCTATGCGGTCCCGGTGAGGGCTCAAGGCAAGGAGAACGTGGTATGCCAGAATGGCCGACCGGTTCCCTGATTTCGCGCAAATGACGTACGCCGACGACCTCAAAGCCTTGGTCATCTCCGCCCTTCTTCCGTCCCTGACCCTCGATGAGGTCATTGGGACCGAGGTAAGGTTTGGGGAGGGTCAGTTCAGGGCGGACTTGGTGATTGCGTCACCGACACGCCTCAGCGCGCTCGAAATAAAGGGCCCCCGCGACAATCTGGACAAACTGGCGGGCCAGGCGGAAGGCTACAACGCGATGTTTCTGGATTTTTCGGTGGTCGCGGATGCTGCTTGGCTGGATGCGCTTCGAACAAGGCTCCCCCGCTCAGCAGGATTGTTGACCCTCGAAGGGTCCAGTCTCATCCGCATCCGCCAGCCCCGGACGCGGACACGCCTTACCCCTGAAGCGGCATTGCGGTGGTTGAGAACCGAGGACCTGAAGGCTCTCTTGCGCGCTCAGGGGCGAGCGGGCGGAGGTCATTACGAGGGACTTGCCGACCTAGTCAGGAAAGCGGTCCCACAGATGGCTCTTTCAGACTTTGCCCTTGCTTCCGTCCACGACCGGCTCCAGCTCCGCTTTGAGGCGTTTCGGCAGGAGCTTGGAAATACGGTCACCCTGGACGACGTGAGAATGCTCACGCTCGGCGACCGGATTACAGACCCAGACGGGAAATCTGGCGCGCCAGATGAAAATTGACACGGTTGGCAATCCAAAACGACGGACTGCGGCCGGGAGGATTGCCCGCCGCCGCCGCGTCGATGTTGTCGTGCGCCCAGCAGGGCAATGACACATACCTGCCATCCATGCGCGCATCCTTGGCTGCCCGGATATAGCCGCCGTCTGAGCGTCGATATCGGTAGTAATAAAAGCTGTCATCCAGCATGACGTCCACCCGGGGAACCCAGTTCGTTACCGTTCCCTTGAAGTCCATCGGATGGATTGCCCCGTAGTCCCCGTAAGACAAGCTGGGAAATTGGCCCTTGCACCACTTGCCAAGGTCGACTTCCAGCAGGCGGAATTCGCCCGTGTCATCACCCCCGCCTGCCGAGACGACGCTATTCGGGAAGGAGCTGGACGCAACGGACAGGTGGCGAAGGCCGAGATTGCCCACGAGGTTCAGCATTTCTACCAGTCGCGCGGCAGCACCATTGATGGTGGCGCGAGTGATGAAACCGGCATCTAGGATGAGAACGACATCCTGAAAATCGGCCAAGCCCTTCAGGGCTGCCGTGAACACCTCGAAATCACGATAGGACGTGGGAATCCGAACGGCGACGCGCTGAAACTTTTCCCTAAGACGGCCGACCTGCGCCAGAAATGGCTGCAATTCGAAGGGCTCAAGAAGGTGGACGACAGGAACGCAGTGGTCCGGGAGATTGGCGTGTGCAAAATCAGTCCAAGTCCTGAAGTCGTTGCTGTCATCCAGCAACCGGTCGAATTCGGAGTTTTGCAAACTCTCGAGAGACGTGAGGTCGGCGACGAATGGAGTGTCTTCGAGGATTTCGCAGACCAGTTCCACACTCTTGCTGACAACTGCGCCCGTGTTTTTTGGGGTTCGCCGGGAGCGCGTCAACTCCACGACCGGGAAAAGCTTTTTCCGGGCATCACGGGGTAACTCACGAAGGCCACGAAGTTCTGCCGCACGTGAGCGAAGGATGGGAAGGTAGTCCGTCATTGGTTAACCAGGTATCCGAGATTTTGGACGCGGTACTTCATTGCCAGCGCAGAGACACCGAACTGGGCGGCGAGGGCAGACAGGGAAGTCTCGCCTGCTGCAATCTTCTGTTTGACATCGTCTGCCGGCATCAAAAGCTCGGCTGCAAACTGGTCTGCCTCGCGCTCCATCCGGCTCGGGTCGTTCGTGCGGCGGGGCAAAAGTCCTGTCCCGAAACTCTACCTGCCCATCCGAGTGCAGCAGGAAGTGGGCAATTTCGTGGGCAATGGTGAACCTTTTCCGGTTGACGTGATGGAAAGCATTGACGCCCACGACCCAACGTCCGCTGCGGATTTCTAGGAACCCGGACATGTCATCGTCCATGGGTTCTTCTACGACCTCAAGCCCGAGATATTCGGCAACGCCCCGCACATTGAGGGGCAGGCGCATAAGGCCCGCAGATTTGAGACGCGACACCAGTTCCGGCCCGGTCATCCTCGCGACAGCACCAGCGGCGGGTACCTGTACAGTTTTCTTTCGGACAATCGCCATCAGGTCGCCCCTGGGTCAGGAGGAAAACCAATGGTGCCTTCTTCATCTTCGCTGGTATCAACCGAAGATGGCTGTTTCGTTTTCAGCAGCTTCTTGATTTCGACCAAATCTTTTTCAACCGATTCCATCTGACCCGATAGGCCAATTTCCTGAACCGCGTAGGTCACGTCCTCCCGGAACTTGTTCGTTTCAAGGTAATGGAACATCGCCTTTTGCGCTGCTTCGTGCGCCATATCTTCAGCGGCTGCCTTCGAGAAGAACCGCAAGGTGAGGACGGAAAAACCTCCCATCAATGCGATGAGAATCCCCATGAAGGTAATGATGGTCTGGTAAAAGCTGCTGAGCGCGGACACGACGTCCCCGTCGCTCCAACGGTTCTCTTGCGGGGCCGACGATGCGGTGACCGGCATTCTCGTGGCAACCGCCGCCGTGACCGTCGACGCAGGCACTGGAGCCGCGTCCTTGGAATGAGCGGCGTGATGCGGCATATGCCGGACAGCGTCCTGCACGTCGAAGGCATGAACGCGCCAGGCCTGAAAAAACAGTCCCAAGATGGCAACTCCGGTGATGAAAGCATAGCCATAAGCCTTGCGTCGATATTTCTGGCCTGGCTTGTCCTTCATACCTGCTCCCCGTCTCGTCCCATGCGACATTGTGGGCGAGTTCTCACCCGGCTGCCAGCCCGCTTTCAGGAGTTCAGGAGGGTGACGCTCCGGGACGGAAGGTCCATCCACATCCAGTCTTCCCAGCAGCTGACGTCAGACACCGGCGCCAGTAACCGGACGACCTTGGCATGGCCGTGTTCGGCGGCCCGCCAAAGCGCCTCTGCATTCCGCTCATTGGGGTCACTGACTGGCAGGGAAAGTTGGACACACCGCCAGTGCCCCCGATGGGCGGCGTGACGCAGTGCGGTGGAGCGCGCACCAGCAGGTTCGACATGAGGGCGGCAACAGCGATGTGGTCACCGTGCCAGGCGGCGTCTTCGAGGGCGCGTTGAAGTTGATAGTTCATAGATGGGGCCTCCCTGCCCAGGGTTCTGGCTGACGAAAAAGCGTCAGTGCGACATTCTGTCTACCCTGGATTTTCGGGCCGTCAAGGGGGCGTTTTTTGGCAAGCGTGGAGGGGAAGCAGGCCGCCCTTACAAGGCTAAATTAGCTTTGTATTTGCCATAACACATCCATGGCATCGACATGGTCGGGGCCGGACTCAGCTTGCAGCTGAAAAGTGCCGTCGGGCTTGATGGTGAGCGTGTATCCCTCACTGTCCTTCGCGGATTCGACAGCAGTCGCCACCGACGGATTCCCTTCCCCTGACACGTGCATTCCCCTTGCCTGTCTGATGACCCGAGCATAGCGCTCTGCCATGTCGAGGGCGAGCCGTTGGGCGTTTAGAGGGTCGCGGGTCCGCAGGGAACGCTTGAGACACTTCGTCCCGAGCACAGCATGGACGCGGTGGGCACCCGTTGGCGGAAATGCCAGGTACCGGACGGCGAACAAACAAGATAATGCGGGAGTCTCATCGGGGCCTCGCGTGTCCCGATTTGTGCCCCGAGGCTTTTTCTCCGCTCACAAAAAAACCCGCTTTTGGCGGGCTTTTCTGCGAAATGGCGGAGAGGGTGGGATTCGAACCCACGGTTGGCTTTCACCAACGCCTGATTTCGAGTCAGGTACATTCGACCACTCTGCCACCTCTCCGGGAACGGTCGTCGGCAGGGCTTTCGCTCTGCCGGGCCCGCAATGATAGTGGGTCTTTTCTGCCGTGACAACCGACTTTTGATGGGGCATTCTCTGGTGAGATTTTGACCCGAAGGCACCCATGATCGAGTTCGGACACGGCACGCACACGGGCCTCCGCCGCACGCGTAACGAGGACACCTATTACGCCGACGCCGGGCTCGGGCTTTTCCTGGTCGTGGACGGCATGGGCGGCCACAAGCACGGCGAGGTGGCCTCGGCCACGGCGCGCGATGGCGTGGTGGCTCAGGTGACCGCCGGCCAGTCGCTGGTGGACGCGATCCAGCGGGTGAACGAGGCGCTGATCGCCCGCTCCAGCGGCCTTTCCGAGTCCCGCCCCATGGGCACCACCATCGCCGCCGTGCGCCTGGTCGGCCGCGCCTACGAGGCGGCCTGGGTCGGCGACAGCCGCATCTATATCTGGGACGGCGAGCTCAAGCGGCTCTCCCACGACCATTCGATCGTCGAGGCACTAGTCGAAGCCGGCGAACTGACCGAGGCACAGGCACGGACCCATCCGCAGCGCAGCGTGCTGACGCAGGCCCTGGGCATCACCTCGCCGGACCAGCTGCACATCGGCCTGGCCCGGGGCGAAATTCCTTCCGGCGCACGCCTCCTGCTGTGCACCGACGGCCTTACCGATGAAGTGGACGACGCGCGCATCGGCGCCATCGTCTCGCGGACGGATATCGCGGCCCAGGAAGGTGTCGACCACCTCATCCTCGCTGCTCTCTCGGGCAGCGCACGCGACAACATCACGGCGATCCTGCTGCGCGCTGCTGCCTGAGCGGCAGCACGCAAACACCGAACGTCAGTGGATCGTGTCGGACATTTCCATCTTCCGCCACACGCTCTGCCCACCGGCTGACTTGTCCAGCGCTTCAATGCGCTTGGCATGCCGTGCGAGTTCTTCACTATCGGCGTGACGCACGAGCGGCCGGCGCTTGATCACGATGTCCTGCAGCACGCTGGTGCGACCCCGCTCGTCGTTCGCGTCGAACGCAAACTCGAGACCGCCCTGCCCCGTGGTCATTGCGATATAGACGTCCGCCAGCAGCTGCGCATCGAGCAGGCCGCCATGGACGTCGCGCTTGGTGTTATCGACGCTAAGACGTTTGCATAGCGCATCGAGGCTGTTGCGCTGGCCCGGATACATCTGGCGCGCCATCAGCAGCGTATCGAGCACCGTGGCGTAATCCGCAATCTGTCCGTAGTGCTCCCCTGCCCGCTTCAGCTCGGCATTGAGGAAGCCCACGTCGAACGCCGCGTTATGGATGATCAGCTCGGCGCCACGGATGAAATCGAGGAACTCGTCCACCTTCTCGATAAACAGCGGTTTATCGACGAGGTGTTCGTCCTTGATACCCGTGACCTTGCTCGCCTCTTCGTCGATGGCGCGCTGCGGGTTGAGGTAGGTATGGAAGTGACTGCCCGTGCGACGCCGCTCGATCATCTCGACCGCGCCGATTTCGACGAGGCGGTGGCCGAGGTGCGCTTCGAGGCCGGTGGTTTCGGTATCGAGGACGATCTGCCTCATGCCACTTTCCCCTTCGACTTATAAATGATGGCCTGGTCGCGCGCGGCGACGTCGACGCGCTCGTTCTCGACGTGACCGGCGTGACCCTTCACCCATTCCCAGGTGACGGTGTGCGCGGCGGCCGCGGCATCGAGACGGATCCACAGATCCTGGTTCTTCACCGGCTTCTTGTCGGCGGTTTTCCAGCCGTTGCGGCGCCACTTCGGCACCCACTCCTGCACGCCTTGCATGACGTACTTGGAGTCGGTCATGAGGTGCACATGGCAGCGGCGCGTCAGCGCTTCGAGGGCCGAGATCGCGCCCATCATTTCCATGCGGTTGTTGGTGGTGTCGGCTTCGCCGCCGGCAAGCATCTTCTCGATGCCCTTGGCTCTCAGCAGGGCCGCCCAGCCGCCGGGGCCGGGATTACCCAGGCAGGCGCCATCGGTGAAGACTTCTACGGTTTCGGTGGTGATTTCGGTCAAGGCAGGGACTCACGTGCGTTACGACGGGCGCCAGAAGCGAGCGTGCCGGGCATGGGAGCCTCGACCGCCGCCGTGCGGGGGCGCAAGGGTACCGCTGCCGGGCGCTTTTTGCGCGCTATAAGCATGTATCCGCCACCGACCATGGACTCGCCGATCGGCGAACCGCCCGCCCGGGGCCATGCGCTGCCTAGCCGGCGCGGCATGGATAGCTCGAAATCGTCGCGCACCAGGCGCTGGCTCCACCACCACGGCCACGTCAGGCGCGGGCGGGTGCCACGGGCCTGCCGGGCTACCCAGGGCGACCAGAATCCCACCGGATGTATGCCGGTGATGGCGAGCATGCCGCCGGGTGCGAGGACGCGAATCGCTTCGTCGAGGAGATTGTCCTGGCGGGCGGTGGTTTCCAGGGCGTGCCGGAGCAGCACTACCCCGAAGGCGTCGTCGGCGAATGGCAGGGCTTCCAGGCCACTCGCGCGGACATCGCCGCCCAGGTACGCCCCAGCGACCCGGACAGTCGCCCAGTGGCCCAGCAGGGGCAGTGCGGGCGGATCAGCCTGGAGAGACGCGGTGAGGTGCAGCCCGTGCTCCCCGGTGCAGCGTGTCAGCAGGGGCGAGAGCACGCGAGCCTCATCGGCCAGCAGCTTGCCGATCTGCGGCGTCGCATAGATGTCGGGGGCCAGGGTGGGCATGTGTGACCAGTGTAGTGATCTTGAATGGGGCCCGCACGGGTTAACGACCTCCTAACGAGTGGGATATACCCGGCTGATATAGTCCGGCCGCCCCGCCCAACTGGTTACGGAGTACTGCCCGATGCATTGGGTTCCCGTCGCGGCTCTGAGCGACAACTACATCTGGCTGGTCGCCGACGACGAAGGCAATGCTTTTGTCGTGGATCCCGGTGAAGCCGCCCCTGTCCAGGCCGCGCTCGACGAGCGAGGCTGGCGGCTGAAGGCGATCCTGCTCACCCACCACCATAACGACCACATCGGTGGCGTCTCGGACCTGGTCCGCGACCACGACGTGGAGGTGTACGCCACGGCGGATCCGCGCATCCAGCCGAAGAACCATTTTGTCGAAGATGGCGACGTCATCACCCTGGAATCGCCGGCGGCAACCTTCAAGGTCATCGCCGTCCCCGGCCACACCAGCTCGCACATCGCGTATTTCGGCGAAGGCTTCCTGTTCTGCGGCGACACCCTTTTCAGTGTCGGCTGCGGCCGCCTCTTCGAAGGCACGCCCGAGCAGATGCTGGCCTCGCTGGAGCGGTTCAACGATCTGCCGCCGGAGACCCTGGTCTGCTGCGCGCATGAATACACCGCGGCCAATATCCGTTTCGCGCTCAGCGTGGATCCGGACAACGGCCCCCTGCGCCTCCGTCGTGACGAGGTGGCGCGCCTGCGCGATGAAGGACGGCCCTCCGTGCCGAGCCGACTCGCGGATGAGTTCGCCACCAACCCCTTCCTGCGCGTGGACAGCGACGCTATTCGTCGCTGGGTCGAAGCCCAGGGCAAGGAATCCGCCACGCGGACGGAACGCTTCGCCGCGTTACGTCGGGCCAAGGACACATTCACCGCATGATGGCTCTCACCCGACGCATCCTTCCCGCGCTTATTCCGCTTGTACTGACGGCATGCGCCGCCGCGCCGCAACGACCTGTGCCTGTGTCGCTGACGCCCGCGCCCGCTGTTACCCCGGTACAGGATGTCTCGATGTCGCCGAAGCTCATGCGTCCGGCGACGGCGCCTGATTTCTGGTCGGGTATGCGCGACAGCTTCGCGATGCCGGGCTGCGAAGCCGGCCCCGAAGTGGTCGCCTGGGCACGCACCTATACGAAGATGCCGAACCGCTTCGAGCAGCAGGTCAATGAAGTGCTGCCGCTGATCGTCTACGCACACAAGTCGGCGATGCAACACAGTGTCGCGGGTGAGTTTGCGTTGTTGCCGTGGGTCGAGAGCCAGTATCGCCACGTTCCCGGCGTGAAGAACCGCCCGGCCGGCATGTGGCAGATCATGCCGCAGACGGCACACACGCTCGGCCTTCGCGTCGAGAAGAATTACGACGAGCGCATGGACATCACCAAGTCCACCGACTCCGTGATGAACATGATGCGCCGTTACTACGACGACCTCGGCGACTGGCGCCTGGTCGACGTTGCTTACAACGCCGGCGAATTCGGCCTGAAGAAGACCATCGACAAGCACGGCGGCCCCAGCGGCGAAGAAGGCCTGCCGGATGTCCCGATGAAAGCGAATACCAGGGAGCATCTGGTCAAGCTGATGGCGATTGCCTGCATCGTGCGAGATCCCGCCCGCTTCAACGTGCGGCTCCCTCGTCAGGACGGCGAAGAGGCGCTGCAGGTCGTGCAGGTGTCGAATCCGCAGTCGCTTGCCCAGGCGGCGAAGCAGTCGGGCCTGTCGATGAACGACCTGCGCGATTTCAATCCGGCGTATCGCACTACCAAGGGCACGGTGTCATCGTCGCTGCTGCTGCCGAAGACGGCGGCGGATCAGTACAACCTCGGACCGGTGGCTGCCGTGGTCGAAGACCCTTCGTTTGCTTCGTCGGACAAGGACGACGCTGTCGCCGATGCGCCTGTCGCGAAGAGTGGCAAGGCTGGCAAGAACGGTAAGGGCGCGAAGCTCTCGAAGGCGGAACTGGCCAAGGCGGCCAAGGCGGAGAAGGCTTCGAAGTCGCGCAAGACGGACGCTGTTGCGAGCACGTCGAAGTCCGGCAAGGGCAGCAAGCCCAGCGCGGCCCCCGCCGTCAACATCGTTTACAAGGTGAACGACGGCGAGTCGCTGTGGACGATCGCGCGCCGTCACCAGGTGAGCGTCGAGCAGCTCATGAAGTGGAACGATTTGCAGACGCAGGCCGTGAAGCCCGGCCAGGTGTTGCGCCTTACCGCGTCGCGCTGAGGCCATGGGCTTCCTGGCATCGCAAGCGAGTCCTGATCGTTGGCATTGCCAGCCGTCGCAGCATCGCCTGGGGTATTGCCGAGGCGATGCATCGTGAAGGTGCGGAGCTCGCGTTCACCTACCAGAACGAACGTCTGAAAGATCGTGTCGAGGAAGCGGCCGCGGAATTCGGTTCCAACCTCGTGCTCGAATGCGATGTCGGTATCGATGCGCATATCGACCGTGTGTTCGCCGAACTTGGCCAGCATTGGGACGGGCTCGATGTGCTGGTGCATTCGGTTGGGTTTGCGCCTCGCGAGGCGCTGCAAGGCGAGTTCCTCGACAACCTCACGCGCGAGAACTTCGCGGTGGCGCACGACATTTCCAGTTACAGCCTTGCCGCCCTGGCAAAGGCGGCTCGCCCACTGATGACCGGTCGCGGCGGCGCCATCCTCACGCTGAGTTATCTCGGCGCCGAGCGCGCCCTGCCCAACTACAACGTGATGGGCCTGGCCAAGGCCAGCCTCGAAGCGAATGTGCGTTATCTCGCCTACAACCTCGGGCCGGAAGGAACGCGCGTGAATGCGATTTCCGCAGGACCGATCAAGACACTCGCGGCGTCAGGCGTTGGCAACTTCCGGCGGATTCTCGAGCAGGTCGACAACGTTGCACCCTTGCGGCGCGGCGTGACACAGGAAGAAGTCGGCAATGTCGCCGCCTTCCTGTGTTCGGACCTGGCATCCGGCGTGACCGGCGAGGTCACGTACGTCGACGCAGGCTTCAACATCGTCGGACTGATGTAACCCCGCTATCAGTGAGACCCGCTCTCTGCGGAAGAGCCGCTCTCTGTGGGAGCCGCTTCAGCGGCGATGGGTGCTCGCGACCCCGTCAGGGATCGCCGATAAATCGGCCCCTACCGGGCGAGAGCATCGCCGCTGAAGCGGCTCCCACAACAGCATCAAATTACATTTCTACGACGTTCCAGCGGACGTCCGGGCTCACGTCGGCCGCGTAGTCGACATCCTTCCGGTCGAAGCCGAACAGCTTGATGAAGTCGTGCTTGTAGCCGGCGTAGTCCGTATCGGTCCACAGGTTCTCCGTGGTCACCGTCGGCCACAGCGCCTTGCACTCGTCCTGCACGTCGTCACGCAGCTCCCAATCGTCCAGGCGCAGGCGACCTTCCGCATCGACTTCCGGCGCCTTGCCGTCCGCGCGGTAGAGACGCTCATGGAACAGACGGTTGATCTGCTCGATCGTACCCTCGTGAATGCCCTTCGCCTTCATGATCTTGAACACCATGGACACGTAGAGCGGAATCACGGGAATGGCCGAACTGGCCTGGGTGACGACCGACTTCATCACACCAACGTAGGCGCGCAGGCCCTTGTACTTCGCGCCGAGTTCTTTCGCGGTGCGATCCAGGTGCTGCTTGGCCTTGCCCAGAGTGCCGTCCCAGTAGATGGGCCAGGTGATCGACGTACCGACGTAGCTATACGCCACCGTCGTAGCGTGATCCGCGAGCACGCCAGCATTGGTAAGGGCTTCGATCCACAGTGCCCAGTCCTCACCGCCCATGACGGTTACGGTGTCCTGGATCTCCTGATCCGTCGCCGGGTCGACCGATGCCTGGATCACGGCATCCTTGTTTGTGTCGACGGACGAGGCAGTGAACGTCTCACCGATCGTCTTCAGCGCGGAGCGAACGACGGTATCGGTCCCCGGCAGCTTGCGCACGGGCGAGGCAAGCGAATAGACGACGAGGTCGATCTTCCCGCCCATGTCGGCCTTGATGATCTCGATGGCTTTCGCGCGGGTCTCGTTGGAGAACGCATCGCCGTTGATCGAGCGGCTGTAGAGGCCAGCCTCTCCAGCGAGCTTGTCGAACGCGGCGGAGTTATACCAGCCGGCCGTGCCCGTCTTCGTTTCGCTCGACGGCTTCTCGAAGAACACACCCAGCGTCGCGGCACCCTGGCCGAAGGCGGCCGTGATGCGCGAGGCAAGGCCGTAGCCGGTGGAGGCACCAATCACGAGCACGCGCTTCGGGCCATCGGCAAAGCTGCCGCTGGCCTTGGTGATGGCGATTTGCTCTTCCACATTCTTCTCGCAGCCGACCGGGTGGGCGGTGGTGCAGATGAAGCCACGAACCTTGGGGGTAATGATCACGGGTTGTCCCTTTGACGCAGTAAGGCGCCCATTGTAATCGTCCCGACGCACCATGCGCTTCCGCACGGACGGCAGACAAAAAAAGGCCCCTCGGAAGGGGCCTTTCGACGAAGCGACGAATGCTTCGCAGCGTTACATACGATCCTGCGCGATCTTGATCTCACCGCGAGCCTTCAGCGCGTCGATGTATTCGATCGTCGCGGCCTTGGCCATGGCGTCGGTCATCTGGCCACGGAGGCCGTCGCGGTCGGCCTTGGCAACCTTCGAAAGATCGCCATCGGCGACCTTGTCCACGGCGACCACGGCATAGGTGCCGCCGCCGGTCTGCACGACCGACCAGCTCGCCTTGCCGTCGACGGGGTGCGGGAGGGTGAAGGCGCGCTGCAGGATGGGCTGCGGGACGTCCTTCGTCGCGGCGAGCTTGCTCCGCTCGAGGGCGGTTACGGTACGGACAGGCGCCTTGGCGAGCGCTGCGATATCGCCACCCTTGGCCAGCTGTGCGACGAGTTCATCGGCCTGCTTCTTCGCCATCGCGTCGACGCGCTCGTCGAGGATGCGCTGGCGGACCACGTCACGCACGTCGGCCAGGTTCTTCGGAGCGGCGGCGGCATGCTTGGAAAGATGCATGACGACGGCATCGCCCTTGTCGACCTGGACCAGCGACGAGTTGTTGCCCTGGTTGAGCACGTCGTCCGCGAACGCAGCGGCCTTGAACTTCGGATCGGCGGTGAGACCTTCGCCACCCTCGCGACCGAACATCGGCGTGGTGCGGATCTCGACACCGAGTTCCTTGGCGGCGGCGTCGAGCGAGCCCGGATTGCGCTCGGCAAGGTCGGCCAGCTGACCGGCGCGCTCGTTATAGAGACGCTCGCCCTCGCCCTTCGCCCAATCGGCGGCGAGCTGCGCACGCACGTCGGCAAACGGCTTGGCGTCACCCTCGCGGGCATCGCGCACCCAGATGATGTGATAGCCCTCTTCCGGCGAAAGCACCGGTTCCTTCGAGATCTCGCCCTTCTTCATGCTGAAAAGCGCGGTATCGAAGGCGGCATTGGCTACGCCCTTTTCCAGCCAGCCGAGGTCACCACCCGTGCGCTTGGAACCCAGATCTTCGGAGTTCTCGGCGGCGAGTTTGGCGAAGTTTTCCGGCGTGGCTTCAGCGGCGATCTTCTTCGCTTTCTCGAGTGCGGCCTTCTGCTGGTCAGGCGTGGCGTTCTTGGGTACGTCGATCAGGATATGCGACACCTGACGCTGTTCCGGCTGCGCATAGCGCTGCTTGAACTTGTCGTAGAACTCGTGGAGCTGGGCGTCGGTCGGCTCGCCGATCTTGAGGTCCGCCTGCTTCACTTCGAGGTACTGCACCGAGACCTGCTCGGGCGTGGTGTAGTCGGCGAGATGCGACTTGTAGAACGCGTCGATATCGGTGTCGGCCACGTTGGCATCCGTCAGCGACGGACGCGGCAGCTCGACGAAACGCAGGTCGCGCTGCTGGAGCTGAAGGCGGAAGAACGCATCGACATCCGCATCGCTGACCAGGGTGGTCGTGTAGATCGCCTGCGGGATGATCTGGTTGCCGAGGTCGCCACGGACCTTGGCTTCGTACATTGCCGGGCTCATGCCCTGCATGGAAAGAATGGCTTTGTACGCGTCCGGGCTGAACTGCCCGTTCACCGCGAAGCCGGGGTCGGAGCCGATGGTCTCGCGCACGCTGGCGTCGGCCACCTGGAGGCCGAGATCCGTATTGGCCTTCTCAAGAAGCGCGCGACCGATCATGCCGTCGAGCACCTGCTGCTTGAGCTCGGGTTTCTCGAGGTCGGCAACGGTGAACGGGGAATTCGGATTGGCGGCGATCTGCTGGCGCAGTTCGTTCATCCTGTTTTGCCAGTCCTGCTGCGAGATCTCGTGGTCACCCACTTTCGCGACGTAGGTGTCGACACGCGATACGAAGTACGACTCGATGCCGAAGAAGGCAACGGCGAACACCGAAACGCCGAGGACGATGGCCGCGGGCCAACCGTGGATCTTGTTACGCAGGGCTTGCAGCATGATGCGACTCGCACAGGTGGCGTCGGCAAATCCTTACCGACGGTAGATAAAACAAAGGCGCCACACGGGCGCCTTTGCAGATTGGCGGAGTGGACGGGACTCGAACCCGCGACCTCCGGCGTGACAGGCCAGCATTCTAACCGACTGAACTACCACTCCACTTCCCGTGGTGGGTGCTGAGGGGATCGAACCCCCGACCAGCGCCGTGTAAAGGCGACGCTCTACCGCTGAGCTAAGCACCCGCTACGGCAAGACTACTTAGTTTACGTGATCCTTGAGCGCCTTGCCAGCCGTGAAGGCCGGAACCTTGGACGCCGGGATCTTGATCTCTTCGTTCGTGCGCGGGTTGCGACCGGTGCGGGCAGCACGGCTGCGCAGCTTGAAGGTACCGAAGCCGACGAGGGCGACGTCTTCACCCTTCTTGAGGGTGTCCTTCACTGCCTCGATCAGGCCTTCGAGCGCCTTGCCAGCGTCAGCCTTCGACAGTTCAGCCTTTTCAGCAATGGCGGCGATCAGGTCGGTTTTATTCATTACGTGACTCCCTTTCAAAGGTAATTCGAATCGCCGGACAGCGATCCTGTACGAGAAGACGGTAGATCTTCGAACGCGAGCTTTCGGCACCGTTCGACGAGCCGCGATACGTGGCGCCCTTGCGGCGCGGACGATTGCGGAGCCGCCTTTATACCAGTGCCCTCCCCCCATCGCAATACGAGCAATACCAACGCTTTCAGCGCGTATGCATCCTTCACGGAGGCTTGCATGGGGAGAGAAAAACGATTATCGCGAACCAACAATGACAGGACGGCGAAAACGAAAAGGGTGCACTTGCGTGCACCCTTGTTCGTCATGTGGAGCGATGGGCGTGAATCAGTGCGTGAGCGACGGCGGTGCCTTGCCCTTGCCCTTCCCCGCCTTCGGCTCTTCGAGGGGCACCTCGACCGCCTCACCACCGTCTCCGGCTTTCTTTGGTGACGGCGGACGCTCGAGGGCGAGGTTCAGCACCTCGTCGATCCACTTCACCGGATGGATGGCCAGCGAGCTGGTGATGTTTTCCGGCAGGTCGATCAGGTCCTTCTTGTTCTCGTCCGGAATGATCACCGTGGTGATGCCGCCACGATGCGCCGCCAGCAACTTCTCCTTCAGGCCACCGATCGGCAGCACACGACCGCGAAGGGTAATCTCGCCGGTCATGGCAACCTCGGAACGTACCGGCACCTTGGTCAGCGCCGAGACGAGCGCGGTGCACATAGCGATACCGGCACTGGGACCGTCCTTCGGTGTTGCGCCTTCAGGCACATGGATATGGATGTCGAGCGACTGGTGGAATTCGGGGTCGATACCCAGCGATTCCGCCCGGGCGCGAACGACACTGAGCGCGGCCTGGATCGATTCCTTCATCACGTCGCCGAGCTGACCCGTCTGGAGGAGACGACCCTTGCCCGGAACCACCGAGGCCTCGATGCTGAGCAGATCACCGCCGACCTGGGTCCATGCCAGACCGGTGACCAGACCCACTTCGTTCTGCAGTTCCGCACGACCGAAGTCGAAGCGGCGCACGCCGAGGAAGTGGTCGAGGTTCTCACCATCCACACGCACCTGGTCCGGCGCGAGCACCTTGCCCTTGACGGCCTTCGCGGCGGTCTTCTTCACCTTGGCCTTGGCCTTCGCCGGCACGGTACCCAGCGCGATTTCCTTGACGACCTTGCGGCAGATCTTGGAGATCTCGCGCTCGAGGTTACGCACGCCGGATTCACGCGTGTAGTAACGCACGATGTCACGCAGCGCATCTTCGCCGACGGTAAGCTCTTCAGCCTTGAGACCGTTCGCTTTCAGCTGCTTGGGCACCAGGTACTTCAGCGCGATGTTGAGCTTCTCGTCCTCGGTGTAACCCGGGATACGGATGACTTCCATGCGGTCGAGCAGCGGACCCGGAATGTTGAGCGAGTTCGCGGTAGCGATCCACATCACTTCCGAGAGGTCGAGATCGACTTCAAGGTAGTGGTCATTGAACGCGTTGTTCTGTTCCGGATCGAGCACTTCGAGCAGGGCCGACGACGGATCGCCACGGAAGTCCATCGACATCTTGTCGATTTCGTCCAGGACGAAGAGCGGGTTCTTCGTGCCGACCTTGTTGAGGTTCTGGACGATACGGCCGGGCATCGAACCGATGTAGGTACGACGATGACCACGAATCTCAGCCTCGTCGCGCACGCCACCCAGGCTCATGCGGACGAACTTGCGATTGGTCGCCTTGGCGATCGACTGGCCGAGCGAAGTCTTGCCCACGCCGGGCGGACCGACGAGGCAGAGGATCGGACCCTTCATCGTGTTCACGCGCTGCTGCACAGCGAGGTACTCGAGGATGCGCTCCTTGACCTTCTCCAGACCGAAGTGGTCAGCGTCGAGGGTCTCCTGCGCGAGAGCGAGGTCTTTGCGGACCTTGCTGCGCTTCTTCCACGGCACGCCCACCACCCAGTCGAGGTAGTTGCGGACCACGGTGGCCTCGGCGGACATCGGCGACATCTGCTTGAGCTTGTTGAATTCGTTACGCGCTTTCGCGAGCACGGCCTTGGGCATACCGGCAGCGTCGATCTTCTTCTGAAGTTCTTCGATTTCGTTCGCGCCCTCTTCGCCCTCACCCAGCTCCTTCTGGATGGCCTTCATCTGCTCGTTGAGGTAGTACTCGCGCTGGCTCTTTTCCATCTGCGACTTGACGCGGCCGCGGATGCGTTTCTCAACCTGCTGCAGGTCCATCTCGCCGTCGACGAGGCCGATGAGCAACTCGAGCCGCTGACCGACATCGGCGGCCTCGAGCACGCGCTGCTTGTCGCCCATGCGGACGGAAAGATGCGCGGCGATCGAGTCGGCCAGGCGCGACGGATCGTCGATGCCCGAGAGCGTCGCGAGGATTTCCGGCGGGAGCTTGCGGCTCTGCTTGACCAGCTGCTCGAACAACGAGACGAGCGAGCGCGACACGACGTCGAGTTCGCGTTCGTTGCTGCTGTAGATGGGCTCGATGACGCGGGCCTTGCCGCTCATCATGCCGGCTTCGTCTTCGAAGGCATCGATCTGTACGCGCGACTGTCCTTCGACGAGCACCTTGACGGTGCCATCGGGCAGCTTCAGCAGCTGCAGGACGCCGGCGAGCGTACCGACCGAGTGCAGGTCGCCGATCGACGGATCGTCGATATCGGGGCTCTTCTGGGCGACGAGCAGGATCTGTCGTTCGCCTTCCATCGCCCGCTCCAGCGCGCGCATGGACTTGTCGCGACCCACGAACAGCGGAATAACCATGTGCGGGTAGACGACGACGTCACGCAGGGGCAGGACCGGCAACAGGTCCAGCTCGGATCCGCTCGTGGTTTGGCTGCGATTCTTCGCCATGTGCTTGGGGTTTCCCTCAGAGAATTTGGGGTTCGCCCCGACACTGCGCCGGAGCCGCCATACACGTCAAGTGGTGGTTCGCAGCGGGACGATCAAGAGCCGCCACCCCAAAGAAAAACGGCCCCGGCGTGCTGGACGCCGGGGCCGCGATTGCTTTCTTACGTAACGATCAGGCTGCGTCGCCGCCCTCACCCGCGATCCGCTGCTGCTGCAGGTTCCCACGGTAGATGAGATACGGCTCGGCCTGGCCGTCGATCACGGCGTCGTCGACCACGACCTTGCTGACATGTTCCAGCGAGGGCAGTTCGAACATCGTGTCGAGCAGCACCTGTTCGAGAATGGTACGCAGTCCGCGGGCGCCGGTCTTGCGCTTGAGCGCGCGACGGGCGATGGCGGCCAGGGCCTCCGGGCGGAATTCCAGCTCGGCGCCTTCCATGTCGAACAGCTTCTTGAACTGCTTGGTGACCGCGTTCTTCGGCTCGGTGAGAATCTGCACCAGGGCAGCTTCATCGAGTTCGTCGAGCGTGGCAACCACCGGCAGACGGCCGACAAACTCGGGAATCAGACCGAAACGGACGAGATCCGCCGGTTCGACGTCCGAAAGCTGCTTGCCGACGTTCTCCGTACGTTCTTTCGAACGGATCTCGGCGCCGAAGCCGATGCCCGTGGTCTCGGAACGCTGCTGGATGACTTTCTCCAGACCCGAGAACGCACCGCCGCAGATAAACAGGATATTGCGCGTGTCTACCTGCAGGAATTCCTGCTGGGGATGCTTGCGGCCACCCTGCGGCGGCACCGAGGCGAGCGTGCCCTCGATGAGCTTGAGGAGAGCCTGCTGCACGCCTTCGCCGGACACGTCACGGGTGATCGACGGGTTCTCGCTCTTACGCGAGATCTTGTCGATTTCGTCGATGTAGACGATGCCGTTCTGCGCTTTCTCGACGTCGTAGTCGCACTTCTGCAGAAGCTTCTGGATGATGTTTTCTACGTCCTCACCGACATAACCCGCCTCGGTGAGAGTCGTGGCATCGGCGATCGTGAACGGCACATTGAGCAGGCGCGCCAGCGTTTCGGCCAGCAGCGTCTTACCCGAACCGGTCGGACCGATCAGGAGGATGTTGGATTTGCCAAGCTCGACTTCGTCGTTCTTCTGGCGCGATTCAATGCGCTTGTAGTGGTTGTAGACCGCGACGGACAACGCCTTCTTGGCGCGCGTCTGGCCAACCACGTACTGGTCGAGGGCTTCCATGATTTCGCGGGGCTTCGGAAGTTGGGTACGGCCGGAGGCCGCCTTCTCTTCCAGTTCCTCGCGGATGATGTCGTTGCACAGCTCAACGCATTCGTCGCAGATGAACACGCTGGGGCCGGCGATCAGCTTGCGCACTTCATGCTGGCTCTTGCCGCAGAAGGAGCAGTAAAGAATCTTGCCGCCGTCGTTGGAACGGCTCTGCCGCTCGTCGCTCATGCTTTGGGCCCTACTGAGAATCCAGGTACGCTTTGAGAATAGCACAGCACTTCGCCCCTGGAATCAGGGACGAAGTGCCGGTTTTCACAAGCGAAAACGTTCAAATCAAGCTGAACGGACGGTATCGACCGTGCGCTTTTCGGGGATCGAGTCGATCAGGCCATAGGCCTGGGCCTCGGCCCCGCTCATGAAGCGGTCGCGCTCGGTGTCCCGGGCGATCTCGTCGACCGTCTTGCCGCTGTGGTGGGCAAGGATGGCGTTGAGACGCTCACGCATGGTCAGGATTTCACGGGCGTGAATCTCAATGTCCGTGGCCTGACCCGAGATGCCGCCAGCCCAGGGCTGGTGGATCATGATGCGCGAATGCGGCAGCGAGTAACGCTTGCCCGCCGCACCAGCAGCCAGCAGCAGGGCGCCCATCGAGGCGGCCTGGCCGATGCACATGGTGCTGACGTCCGGCTTCACGAACTGCATCGTGTCGTAGATCGCCATGCCGGCCGTGACCGAACCGCCCGGGCTGTTGATGTACAGGTTGATGTCCTTGTCCGGGTTCTCCGATTCAAGGAACAGCAGCTGGGCGACGATCACATTGGCCATGTAATCGTCGACCGGCCCCACGGCGAAGATGATGCGCTCTTTGAGGAGACGCGAATAAATATCGTACGAACGCTCACCGCGTGAGGTCTGTTCGACGACGATGGGCACCAGGTTGAGGTTCTGGATCGGAGCCATGGACATGCGGTCTCTCCTTCGTGTGGGGCCCGGCTGTTGCAAGTGATCGATGCGATTAGGCACCGATCGGTCGCATCACCTCGTCGAAGCTCAGTTCCTGGTCGGTGGATTTGGCGTTATCCGCCACCCACTCGGCCACCTGATCTTCCATAACGCGGTTCTGCAGTCCCGACATCAGTTGGGGATCGCCGTTATACAGTTCAATGACCTTCTCCGGTTCTTCATAGGTCGAAGCGATCGCGGAAAGCATTTCCGCCATACGCTTGCGATCGATCCGGATCTCATTCTTGCGTGCGATTTCACCCATCAGCAGCGCGGCGAGCACGCGCTTGCGGGCGAACGGCGTGGCCTCGGCGACCATCTGCGGGCTCGGCTCCTGGCCGCGCGGCAGGTTGCCGGCGGCGAGGCTGCGGGCCTCGGCATCGGCCATGAGGTCGGGTACGTCCATGTCCGGGTAGGCGTCGGCCAGCTTTTCGGCGACTTCCGACTTGAGGCGGGCCATCACGGTTGCCTTGAGCTCGCGCTCGAGGTTGGCGCGGACTTCCTTGCGGAAGGTTTCGATATCGCCATCGGCAACGCCGAACAGCTGCACGAACTCGGCATCGACGGCCGGGAGGTTCGGCGCCTGCACCTTGATGATCTTGAAGGTGACCTTGGCGGTCTTGCCGGCGAGATCCGGGTTACGGAAATCTTCCGGGAAGGCGACGTCCTGGACCAGGTCTTCGTCGGCCGAACGGCCCGTCAGGGCTTCATCGAGCGCCTTGAACAGGGTGCCGGAGCCGAGGACGCTGCCAGCGCGCTCCAGGCCTTCCGCCGGGAAACGGTAGTCACCGGCTTCAGCGGCGTATTCGAACATGACGAAATCGCCGTCCTGGGAGGCGCGGGCCACTTCGTCGAAGCTACGGCGCTGCGTGCGCAGGGTTTCGATCATCTTGTCGATGTCCGAATCCTTCACTTCCGCCTTAGGACGCGCGATTTCGAGCGCCGCGACGTCGATCACCGGGAACTCCGGCATGATCTCGAAGGTGGCGGTGTAGGCGATCTCACCGTTCTCGGGGTTGCCGGTGGTGTCCACCGCCGGGTTGGCGATCGGCTGGAGCTTTTCCTGCTCGACAGCCTGGCGCAGCGTGGAGCCGATCAGCTCGGACAGCGCCTCGCCACGGACCTGCGCGCCAAAGCGCTGCTTGATCACGTTGGTGGGAACCTTGCCGGGGCGGAAGCCCTTCAAACGCACCGTGCGACCCATCTCCGCGATGCGCTGGCTGACCTGCGACTCGAGGCGCTCAGCCGGGAACTTCACCGTGAGCTTGCGCCCGAGCTTGCCAACATTCTCAACCGAAACCTGCATGACCTCTCCTGAAACCACCACGAGTCGTGGCGCGATGGGGTGAAAAACCCCGCAAATGACTGCCCATTCTACGTTTTGCCCCTCTGCCCCCGCAACAGGCGTCAGGCGGGCGTCCAACGCCTCGGGCCACCACCATCCGCCGCCAGCGTATCCCCCGGATTGGCCAGGGCGCACGCGGTCAGCGAAAGGCATCCGCAGCCGATGCATTCGGTCAGTTTGTCCTTCAGGTTCACCAGCTGGTTGATCCGGTCATCGAGCTCCTCTTGCCACGCCGCCGACATGCTCGCCCACTCCTCGCGACTGGGCGTTCGTTCGTCCGGCAGGGCCGAAAAGGCCCGCCGCACGGCCTCCAGCGGGATGCCGACCCGCTGGGCGACCCGGATCACCGCGATACGCCGAAGCACGTCGCTGGCATAGCGCCGCTGGTTTCCGGCCGTTCGCAGGCTGCGGATCAGCCCTTTTCGTTCATAAAAATGCAGTGCCGAGACCGCCACACCAGCGCGTTTCGCCGCGTCACCCACGCTCAATTCCCGCATCGCTTGACCTCAACCAAAGTTGAGGTCCCATCCTGCGCGTCCCGGTCAGCGCACGCAAGCGTGCGAAACTCCCTCCCCCCCAAGGAAGAAAAAATGGCGAATCCCCGCGCCGAGGGCATCCTCTCCCCCACCTATCGCGCCGCCACGATCGGCATGGTCGCGCTGATCTCCCTGCTCGCCTTCGAGGCGCTGGCGGTGACCACCGCCATGCCCACTGTCGCCCGTGAGCTGGACGGCCTTCGCGTTTATGCCCTTGCCTTCGGCGGCCTCCTCGCGACCAGCGTCATCGGCATGGCTCTCTCGGGCCGGTGGAGCGACCGAAAGGGGCCCGCCCCTGCCGTGTGGACGGGCCTGGTCGGCTTCGTCGCCGGCCTGCTGATCGCCGGCTTCGCACACAACATGCCTACGCTGATCATTGGCCGACTCGTACAGGGCCTCGGAGCGGGCTGCCTGTCGCCTGCCCTCTACGTGATCGTTGCTCGCTTGTATCCGGACCACCTGAGGCCGAAGGTCTTCGCCTCGTTTTCCGCAGGATGGGTCGTACCCGCCCTGATCGGCCCCGCGATCAGCGGCGCGATCGTCGAGCACTTCGGTTGGCGCTGGGTGTTCCTTGCGGTGCCCCTGCTTGCCCTGCCCGCCGCCGCGGCGCTTCGTGGCGCACTGCGCACCCTCGCCCCGCCCACGCACATCCAGGAAGAGAAGCCCGGCCGTATGGTGAATGCCATCGGTGCATCCGTCGGTACGTGCCTGCTGTTCGTCGCCGGGCAGGAACAGGGGTGGCTCGCCGTCGCCCTCTTCGTACCGGCTGTCGCGCTGCTCATCGGATGTGGACGCCGGCTGCTTCCTGTGGGGACGTTACGCGCGGCGCGCGGGCTTCCGGCTGTCATCGCGCTACGTGGTGTCGCTGCCTCCGCCTTCTTCGGCGCCGAAGCCTTCCTGCCACTCGTGTTCTCGCAGCAACATGGTCTGTCGCCGACATGGTCTGGCCTCGCGATCAGCGTCGGCGCCATTGGGTGGTTTTCGGGCTCTTGGTACCAGGGCCACTACGCGACCATTTCGCGACAAGCCCTGCTTACGCGTGGCACGGCGCTTATGGTGATCGGTGTCATCACAGCATCGCTCGCCACGTTTCCATGGATGCCGGTGTATGCCGCTGTACTCGGTTGGCTCTTGACCGGCCTCGGCATGGGCATGCTCTACGGCACTGTCGCCGTTCTCGCACTTTCCATGTCGGGTGAGCACGAGCAAGGCAGCAACAGTTCGGCGCTGCAGCTTTGCGAATCGATGATGGTGGCGACGACGCTGGCGATCGGCGGCACGTTGTTCGCCGCGTTGTTGAATGTTTCGCATACGGCAGCGTTTGCGGCGAACTTTGCGATCACGGTGGTGTTGGCTTTGCTGGGGACGGTCGTTGCCCGGCGGACGCACGTGCGCGCCTGACGAACTGACGAAGACGACGGCTCGATCTTACCTGCAGAAGCTCTCTTCGCTGAAGGCGCGAAGGACGCAACTCGACGCTAATGAAAGCACCCATGAATGGAGTGATTTTCATGCACCTCGAGGAACCAGACCTGATCTGCGCGCAAGCCTTCAAGGCCATGGCAGAGACCACGAAAGCCGAGGCCGAAACAAAAAAAATTGAGGCCGAAACTACGAAAATTCTGCAAGAACACCGGTACTACCCGAAGGTGACCATCGGAGCATTCCTGGTCGGTGCTGTAGGGGCAGCCGTCGCAATCATCAAGCTATGGCGCCAGGAGTGAACGCCGAGATGACCATCCAGCTTCATGCCCCTCGCATTCTCATGACGCGAGCGAACAAGACGGTTACGCTCCAGCCCGCCCAATGAGTCCACGCCAAGGAGACAATCCCATGACTTCCAGAGAAAGTGAGCTGTTCCGAACCGCAATGATCCATGCATTGGAAGATCAGGCAGCACGCAGGTTAAAACATAAAGAGCTGGAGGCAGAGAACGCGAAAATCGCAGCCGAAGGACGCATCTACTTCAGAACGATCCAGTGCGTCATGTTGATCTGCGCCGTTGCGGGAGGCGCGGCATTCGTCGTCACTATGATCCAGTTGATGCTCGCGTAAGGGCGAATCTGCATAACGCTAAGCGCCAGCCAGAGATCAAGACGCGATCAACGTCACTCGCCTCTTCGCGCCCGGGCCAAGAAGAAAATAGAACGCCGGGACGAGGTAGAAGATCAGGCAATGGCCGGACCAGATACGGACCTGCCATTCCAGATAATCCCGGTATTCTCCCTCACTGAGAGCGTGCGAGACGCCTGACGCATAGGCGATAGCCTTTCCATCGGTGACATACACTTTTTCGCCATGACCGACTAAGCCCCAGGCGAAGTTGAGGGCAACGTAGACGGCGCACGCGCCGATCGCAAAACGCACCCACGTGGACATGCCGGCGACGATTCGCGAATTCGATACGCTGCCGACTCGGCCATCGCTCGCGTCACGGATCATGGACATGCACACAAGCGCCGCGCCGGCAAAGAGGGCGAAGGAAAGCGGACACCCAGGCCACGCATCCGCCGGGACCGGCAGGTGAAGAACACTGCGCAGATGGACAAATAGCGCGGTGCATAAGCCGGCCAATGCCGCAACGCCTGTGAGTTTCGACCACCAGAGTCTCGCGGCAGTTCGCGGCGTTGAATTCAAAACGACCACCCTGTCGGGACGCTGGTTGGTGCGAGAGGCGGGACTCGAACCCGCACGGTTTTACCCGTCAGAACCTAAATCTGGTGCGTCTACCAATTCCGCCACTCTCGCTCGCGGGGCCATTCTAGGTCTCACGCCGGCTCAGGTCCATCGTCTGGCATGACCGAAGAGGTTTGAGAGACGGCCGCGTAGGCTACGAATTGTCTTGTAGGCCTATTTTCAGAATAAGCGTATGTAAACGGATCGCAAGGGAACCGATCCTGAGCCTACCCATCAAGGAGGCAAACCCATGCGATATCTCTCCGCGCTCTGCGCACTTGCACTGCCGGCTCTAGCAACCGCACAAGTCACTCAACAAAGCGTCACCAACTCGCCCGAGGGCGAGAAACGCGTTGTCCGGCAGGTCATGATCAAGGATGAGCTAGGAAGAAACACGCTCGTCGAGCAGCATCTCATCGAACTGGAAAACGGCGACTACATCTACCTGCACGGATCTCAGCCGAGTGCGACGCAGGATCTGGACGCACGCATGTGTGCCAGCTTCGGCATGACAGTGTCCAAGGGTGCCATTGTGAGAATCAGCCCCGAAACTCTGGGTGCGGGCTCGTGCCATCGCGAGACCCCCTTTGAACCCGGCGCAGGCCTGGAGCCTGCTGTTCGCGCACCCTACTTGCAGGCGACGGCCCCCGGAAATTATGTCGTCCCGGCGAATCAGAACTCCGTCCACCGAGGCACATCGACATACCGCCTCGATGCGGCCGGAACGATCAGCAGCGATCTCATCGTGGACAATCGCTGCCGGGGCTCCGCCAGCGACCCTACGCCCGGCGCGATATCTGGCTTTAGCGAGGTCTATGTCTCTTGCTTCATGCCTCGCCCAGGCACGGCGCCCACTCGCATGTCCACCTGCGGCGGAGGCCAGTGCGCTAGCGACGCGAACTCGTTCAGCGTCTTCTGATCGCGGGGACGATCAGCTTCCGTCGACGAGCTCTGAACTCTCGCGATCCTCGTCGCCGCCGGCAACGTCTGAGACGTCTTCCTCAGGCGCTGCCGGCGCCATAGAACCACGCTCAGCCCGCCCTCCCGACTTCACCCGCGTCTCCGCACCGACATGCGGCCGGATCAACAGGCCGGAGCCCGGACGGCCATCTCGTCGCGGCGTTCTCGGCTTGCCAGGTTTGCCGGTATCCATCGCTGCACCCGCGGGAAAAGTGAGGGCAAAAAGAAAAGGCGCTTAGGTTTCCCTAAGCGCCTTCCAAAATGGTGGGCCGTGTAAGATTCGAACTTACGACCAATTGATTAAGAGTCAACTGCTCTACCAACTGAGCTAACGGCCCATTTTGAAACACATCGCACGTTGTAAGTGGGGTGGACGATGGGACTCGAACCCACGACATCCGGAATCACAATCCGGTACTCTAACCAGCTGAGCTACGCCCACCATAAAACACCATCTGGCGCGCCCGACAGGAATCGAACCTGCAACCGTCGGCTTAGAAGGCCGATGCTCTATCCGGTTGAGCTACAGGCGCAGGCACTGTACGTAGAACGCCAACTGGTCGGGGCAGAGGGATTCGAACCCCCGACATCCAGCTCCCAAAGCTGGCGCTCTACCAGACTGAGCTATACCCCGAAACTTAAAGTATCCACCGACAACCTGGTGAAGCCTTCAAATGTTACGGGTCAAGCTCGAGCCCGTCAATCCGTATGAACACACCACACTTTCAACCGCTTTTTAAAGATGGTGCGCCCGGAGAGATTCGAACTCCCGACCACCAAGTTCGTAGCCTGGTACTCTATCCAACTGAGCTACGGGCGCACACTTTAAACCTTTGACTCGTTGCCTGCCGCTGTGAAGCGTTGGCGCCGTGTCGAGAAGCGGAATTATTCAGATATCGAGCGTGGGCGTCAACACTTTTCTGAAAGTTTTTTTCTCGAATTGGTAACAAGTGGGTAATCAGGCGTGTTGTTGGGTAACGGGCGACGTGTTCGCTAGTACCCGATCGCCGCTGAAGCGGCTCCCACATCAGCATTGCCGATGAATCGGCTCCTGCATGAGCATCGCCGCTGAAGCGGCTCCCACAGGACCCCACAGGAGCAGGGCTTTCTGGACCGGCAATGAAGAAGGGCGGCCAGTGGCCGCCCTTCTCTTCTTACAGCTGTGTGGCGGGCTTGCCGACCTTATCCGGTGCTGACCCAGCGTCGCCACGCGGGGGCGGCGGAGGCGGCGAACCAGGCTTGGTCCAGTCGATCGGCGGGCCGGGCTCGCGACCATTCATGATGTCGTCGATCTGGCGCGCGTCGATCGTCTCGTACTGCAGCAGGGTCTCGGCCATGATGTGCAGCTTGTCGATGTTCGTCGTCAGTAGCTCCTTGCTGCGCGCGTAAGCGCGGTCAAGGATGGTGCGCACCACTTCGTCGATCTTGCGTGCGGTCTCGTTGGAGACGCTCTTGTGCTGCGTCACGGAGCGACCGATGAAGACCTCGTCTTCTTCTTCGCCGTACGTGACCGGACCGAGTTCGTCGGACAGGCCCCACTTCGTGGCCATGTTGCGGGCCATCTTGGTGGCGCGCTCGATGTCGTTGGACGCACCGGTGGTGACCTTGTCATGACCGAAGATCAGCTCCTCCGCCACGCGGCCGCCGTACAGCGAGCAGAGCTGCGATTCGATCGCCACCTTGTTCATGCTGTAACGATCGCCTTCCGGCAGGTACATGGTGACGCCCAGCGCGCGACCGCGCGGGATGATCGTGACCTTGTAGACCGGATCGTGCTCGGGAACCAGGCGACCGATGATCGCGTGGCCCGCCTCGTGATAAGCAGTGAGCTTCTTTTCTTCGTCGTTCATGGCCATGGAGCGACGCTCCGCACCCATGAGGATCTTGTCGCGTGCGCGGTCCAGGTGGCTCATGCGCACTTCGCGGGCGTTTTCGCGTGCCGCAAACAGCGCCGCCTCGTTGACGAGGTTGGCGAGATCCGCACCCGAGAAGCCCGGCGTACCACGCGCGATGACCATCGGCTCGACATCGGCCGCGGTAGGCACCTTCCGCATGTGCACCTTGAGGATCTGATCACGACCCTTGACGTCCGGCAGGCCGACGACGACCTGACGATCGAAGCGACCCGGACGCAGCAGGGCCGGGTCAAGGACGTCGGGACGGTTGGTGGCGGCGATGACGATGATGCCCTCGGTGCCCTCGAAGCCGTCCATTTCGACCAGCAGCTGGTTCAGCGTCTGCTCGCGCTCGTCGTGACCGCCGCCCATGCCGGCGCCACGATGGCGGCCGACGGCGTCGATTTCGTCGATGAAGATGATGCAGGGAGCGTGCTTCTTGGCCTGCTCGAACATGTCGCGCACGCGGCTTGCGCCGACGCCGACGAACATCTCGACGAAGTCAGAGCCGGAGATGGAGAAGAACGGCACCTTGGCTTCGCCGGCAATCGCCTTGGCGAGCAGCGTCTTACCGGTACCCGGAGGGCCGACCATCAATACGCCGCGAGGAATCTTGCCGCCGAGCTTCTGGAACTTGCCCGGGTCACGCAGGAATTCGACGAGCTCGCCGACTTCTTCCTTTGCTTCATCGCAACCGGCAACGTCGGTGAAGTTGACCTTTACCTGGTCCTCGCCCTGAAGCTTGGCGCGCGAGCGGCCAAAGCTCATGGCGCCACGACCACCCGAGCCTGCCTGCATCTGGCGCATGAACCAGATCAGCACGGCGACGAAGATGATGATGGGCAGCCAGTTGAACAGCAGGCCCAGGAGCGAGAAGCCGTTGTCGGCCGGCTCCTGGCGGAGCTCGACGCCCTTGTCGCGCATCTGCTTGACGAGGTCGCTGCTGGACATGCCGACCATGGGAACGACGGTGCGGTACGCGCCGCCATCCTTCAGCTTGCCGGTGATCGTCGGCGGGGCCGTGGAGGTGATCGTGCCGCTCGCAACGTTCCCGTTATCGATGTTCTGCGCGAACGTCGTGTAGGACATGTCCTGCGACGAACCGCCATGGGGGTTGAAGGTCTGGAACACGGTTAGTAGGACCACCGCGATGACCAGCCAGAGCAACAGATTTTTTGCCATCTCATTCATGCGGTGTTCTCGCCAGGTTACCGGGACGCCGACTTGAGGCCGGTCGCCAGTGCATAGACCTCTGCCGAACGTGCGCGGGAGGCTTTCGGTTTACGCATCGTCACGCGACTGAAGTCAGCGCGCAAGCTCTTAAGGTATTCGTCGAACCCCACGCCCTGGAACAGCTTTACCAGGAACGACCCGCCAGGTTTGAGCCAGTCGAGACTGAACTGCCGGGCGAGGTCGCAAAGGTCCATGGCACGGATCTGATCGGCCAGTGCCACACCGGACATATTGGGGGCCATGTCCGACAGGACAAGATCGACCTTCTGGCCACCGAGCATGGCTTCGAGCTCGCGAAGCACGGATTCTTCGCGGAAATCGCCCTGCATGAACTCCACGCCGGCCAGGCTGGCCATGGGCAGGATGTCCATGGCGATAACCTTGCCGGTGTCACCCAGGCGGCGGCGGGCCAGCTGGGACCACCCGCCGGGGGCGGCGCCAAGGTCGACAATGGTCATGCCCGGCTTGATCAGGCGATCGCGCTCGATCAGCTCCTCGAGCTTGTAGATGGCCCGGGAGCGCGCACCTTCGGCCTGAGCCCTTTTGACGTAAGGATCGTCGAAGTGCTCTTTCAGCCACTGGGAGCTGGTCTTGCTGCGTGCCATGGCTTTCGACCAGAGTCTTAATAAGGAGCAGGCCTTGCATGATACCCTTTGACGCCTGTCAGCCGCACATCGAACCTGAACGCAATGTCGCTTTCCCCTACACAGTCCCGCTATCTCCGCAGCATGGCCCACGATCTCAAGCCGGTCGTCCTGCTCGGTAACAAGGGCGCGACCGAGGCCGTGGCCAAGGAACTCGCCCAGGCCCTGGATATCCATGAGCTGGTCAAGGTCAAGCTCTCCGGAGGCGACAAGGACGAGCGCCAGGCCCAGATCGACTTCCTGACCAGCCAGACCGGCTCCGAAAAGGTCCAGGAAATCGGCCATATCGTCGTCCTGTTCCGCCGGAACGAGCAGGACCCGAAGCTCGCCCTGCCCCGGTAACCGGCCATGGACCTCTCGTTCGAGCACCCTGGCGAGTACCTCTTCGTGCGCCGGGTGGGCGCGGACACGGTCACCATCGTCGACCGCGACTTCCACAAGAGCCTCCTGCTGACGCCTGAAAAGGTGGTCGAGGACTGGCCGGTGACGGACGCAAAGCAGCTCACGCTGGCCGATGTGGCTCTCATCGCCGACCTCAAGCCTGAACTGGTCCTCATCGGCACCGGTGAACGCCAGGTATTCCCGCCAGCCGAAGTCATGGCGGGTTTCCTGCGCCAGGGCATCGGCGTCGAAGCCATGACCAACGGTTCGGCCGCTCGCACCTATAGCCTCCTGGCTGGCGAGGGCCGCAAGGTCCTGGCCGCCTTCATCCTTCCCCAGGGATAAGCCTGCGATGCGCATCCTCGTTCTCGGTGCCGGTGGCACCGGCGGTTACTTCGGCGGCCGCTTGAGCGAAGGCGGCGTTGACGTCACTTTCCTGGTCCGGCCGGAACGGGCGGCGGCGCTGGATGCGACCGGCCTGGTGATCAGGAGCCCGTTCGGTGACGCCACCCTTGCCGTCAGACACGTCACGGCCGACACCGTCGCGGGCGCGGGCGCTTTCGACCTCGTGCTGCTCTCCTGCAAAGCCTACGACCTGCATTCGGCCATCGAGGCGATCGATCCCGCCGTCGGTGAGAACACCGCGATCCTGCCGATCCTTAACGGACTGGCGCACTACCCGATCCTCGACAAGCGTTTCGGGCCGGATCGCATCATTGGCGGCATGTGCGTCATCAGTGCGGCCAAGGGCCCCGCCGGTGAAATTCTGCACTTCGGCAACGGGGCGTCGGTGACGTTCGGTGAACGGGACGGTGCCGCGCACGACGACCGATGCGCCGCCATCGCAGAAGCGTTCGCAAAAGCGAAGGTCGACCATACGCACTCGGCGGACATCGAGCGCGACCTATGGGCGAAGTTCTCATTCCTTGCCACCCTCGCGGGTGCGACATGCCTGTTCCGCGCCAGCGTGGGCGACATCGTCGCGACGAACGACGGCCGGCAGCTTACCGAGCAGATGTATGAGGAATGCCTGGCAGTGGCCCGCGCTTCCGGTCACGCCGTACCGGACAACGCTCGCGCGTTTGCCTGGAAAACCCTGACGCAGGAAGGCTCCCCGCTTACCGCCTCCATGCTGCGCGACCTGGAATCTGGTCAGCGGATCGAAGCCGATCATATCGTCGGGGACATGCTTCGCCGCGCGCGGGATGCCGGGATCATGGCGCCGATGCTCGAGGTGGCCTTCGCGCATCTGCAAGCGTTCGAAGCTCGCAGCAAACGCTGAGAAGCGGCCCGAGCTAGGCAAGCGACCTGCGAGGAGCCGCTGCCGCGCAGCGGGCTTGTCTGCCATTCGCCGATGAATCGGCCCCTACATGTCTTTATTTTGCCGGCAGGTACTGCAGGGGGTCGACGGGGTTGCCGTCGCGGCGGATCTGGAACTGGAGTTCGTCGCGGGTCGCGCCACTCGAGCCCATTTCGGCCACGGTCTGGCCTGCCTTCACCTTCTCGCCTTCCTTGACCAGTCGCTTGCGGTTGTGACCGTAGGCCGAGAGGAAGCTGTCGCTGTGCTTGATGATGACCAGCTCGCCATAACCGACCAGGCCGTTGCCGCTGTAGACGACGACGCCGTCGGCGGCTGAGCGCACGGGATCTCCGGCCTTGCCGCCGATCTCGATGCCGGGGATGGCGTCGGACGACGAGAATTTCTTCAGCATGGTGCCATCGGCAGGCCAGCGCCAGGCGATACCGCCGGCGCTACGCGAAGCCCCGCTGGTAACGATCGGCGTGGCGGCCGACGGGTTCTCCACCGGCGCGGGCGCCGGTGCCGGAGTGACGGAGTTCGGTGTACCAGGCGGTGGCACCGCAACCGGGACGGGCACGACGGATTCCGCGGGCTTGCCGGCGACAACCACGGGCGTATTCGTCGTGGTTGCCGGCGCCGGCACGGCGGGTGGCGCCACGTCAGCGTCGGTCACGCTCTGGAAAGCCGGTTGAGCGGGCTGGGCTGGTGGCGCGGCGTGTGGCGCGGCTCCGCCGGGGGGCGGCGCTGCCACGATGACCGGAGCAGCGGTATGCGAGGGTGCCGGCTTGTTGTCATGGCCCGGCGGCGAGAGACGCAGATCCTGACCGGGCCAGATGGTGTACGGCGAAGCGATGCCGTTCCAGCCCGCGAGATCGCGGAAGTCCACCTTGTTCCGGAAGGCAATGCTGTAGAGCGTGTCGCCCTTCATGACCCGGTAGCTGCCTCCGGGCGGTGCCGGGGGAGGCGTCGCCGTGTGCGACGGCGTATAGCTACCCGGGCTGCGGGTGACGACGACGGAACTACGCGTGACATCGCAGCCGGCCAGGACCACGGCAGCCGACAGCACGCCAGCCAGGGCGAGCGGGCGGATCATGAGCATCGCGGGTTTCCGTTCACGGGCACTCATCGCAGTACGAACCACCACACGGCCAGGAGGACGACTGCAACGATAGCAGCCCAACCTATCCACTCTATGTGTTTACGGAGGATCCGCTCAGCGCGTTCACCGAACAGCCGGACAAGCAGGGCCAGCAGCCAGACCCGCTTGCCACGGCCGATCAGCATGCACAGCAGGAAAGGCAGGATCGGAACGCCGACGATACCGGAGGCCCAGGTGACGAATTTCATCGGCACCACAGGCTGCAATGCCGCCATGGCCAGCACGACATAGAGGGCGAACGAATGTGCCGCCATATCGGCGCGCAGGCTGGCGACCCCCTTCTCGATCGACGCGAGCAGGTGCATCGACTCGAGCAGCGGCTTCAGCGCTTCGTACGCGTAGTGCCCGAGCATGTAACCGACCAGGGAACCCAGCAGCGAGAACAGCAGGCTCCAGTTCGCAAAACGAAACGCCTTGCGCGGCTCGGCCAGCATCATCGGCGCCAGCATCACTTCCGGCATGATCGGGAAGATGAAGGCTTCGACGAAAGAAAGCCCCGCGAGGTAGCGGACCGCGTGGCGGTGGCGAGCCCAGACGATGGCGCGCTCGTATAGCGAAGCAAACATCCGCATTCAGCGGTTTTCCCTTTTGTGAAGGCGCATCAACCGATGCCGCCCAGCAGCGGCACGAAACTGACCGCACCGAGTTCTTCCCGAATGACGTCGCCGTTTTCGCCCTTGCGCAGGCGCAGGAGCACTTGCTGGCTGGGGCTGCCTACCGGCGCCACCAGCACGCCACCCGGCTTGAGCTGGTCGAGCAACTTCAGCGGCACGCGATCGCCGGCTGCGGTGAGGATGATGGCGTCGAACGGAGCGTCCGATTCCCAACCCAGCTTGCCGTCGTCGTGACGCGAGCGGAGGTTTTCGATGCCGAGCTGGCGGAAGCGACGGCGGGCCTGGCGCAGGAGCTCTTCGATTCGCTCCACGGTGTAGACCGTGGTGACGATGCCGGCGAGCACGGCGGCCTGGTAGCCGGAGCCCGTGCCGATTTCGAGCACGCGCTCGGGGATGCCGTGCTCGATCAGCGCTTCCGTCATGCGAGCGACGATCCACGGCTGCGAGATGGTCTGGCCATGCCCGATGGGCAGCGCCGTGTTCTCGTAGGCACGCGAATGCAACGCCTGGTCGATGAAGTGATGCCTCGGCAGCTGCCGGATGACTTCAAGCACGCGCTCGTCGCGAATGCCTTCCTCAACCAGTTTGGTCACGAGGCGATCGCGTGCGCGTTGCGAGGTCATCCCTTCGCCGCGCAGGGCCGAAGCAGGAAGGGCATGCAGGTTTACCACCTCAGGCTGCCTCCTCATCACTCATGCCCGACGACAGCGGAAGCATCCAGCTGCTGACTTTTTCCAGCGCCTGGAAGCGTGTCAGGTCGGTATGAATCGGGGTGACGGACACGAAGCCGCGGCTCACCGCGTTGAAATCGGTGCCGGGGCCGGCGTCGTCGATTTCGCCCGGCGGGCCGATCCACCACATGGTGCGGCCGCGCGGATCTTCCGTGCGAATGGCCGGCGCCGCGCGATGGCGCTTGCCAAGACGGGTGACCTCGAAACCGCGAATCTCCGCCCACGGCAGGTCGGGGACGTTGACGTTGAGAATGGTGTCCGCGGGCAGTGGATCCACGATCAAGCGGCGCATGATCATGAGTACGGCGCTTGCCGCCGAGTCGAAGTGACGGCCAGAGCCTTCCTTCGTCACCAGGGAAACGGCGATGGCGGGAAGGCCAAGGAAACGCCCTTCCATCGCCGCCGATACCGTGCCCGAATAGATGACATCGTCACCCAGGTTGGCGACGTTATTGATGCCGGAGACGACGATATCCGTCTCGTGATCGAGCATGCCGGCCAGCGCCAGATGGACGCAGTCCGTCGGCGTACCCGAAACGCGGTAATAGCCGTTCTCCATGCGCTGGGCACGGATGGGGGCATCGAGGGTGAGCGAGTTGCTCGCGCCGGAGCGATCGCGGTCGGGGGCGACCACGGTCACCGTGCCGAACTCGGCCAGACGCCCGGCGAGGATCCGGATGCCCGGAGCCTCTACGCCGTCGTCGTTGCTAACCAGAACTTGCATGCTGATCCAGATCGAAAAACGGGTGCGGCGGCCCTATATCGACAAGGCCGCCCGACCACCCAAGTCTACCGGACCGGGCAGCGGGATTCACGAAACGCGGCTAGGATGAAGGCCATGAAACGACGCGCTCCGATCCTGCACGACGACGACAGCCGCCTGTTTCGCGAGGCGATCGGCGACGTGCGGCCCATGGCGCCCGTGGAGTCGCTGCCGGAACGCCCTCGTCCCGCGCCGCACCCCCATATGCGCGATGCCGACGAGGCCGCCGTGCCGGCGGAGTCGCTGCTGTTCGACTACGACCCCGCCGATCTCGAGGTAGGCGAAGAGCTCTCTTACCTGCGCGACGGTTACCCGCCGAAGCTCCTCAAACAGCTCAAGCGCGGCCAGTTCAGCATCCAGGCGGAGGTGGACCTTCACCAGATGAACGCCGCCGCGGCCCAGTTGACGATCGCCGACTTCCTTGCCGAGTGCCGCCACGACGGGATTCGCTGCGTGCGGATCATTCACGGCAAGGGTTTGCGGTCCAAGGCTGCAGGGCCGGTGTTGAAAGGGCTGACGGACAAGCTGCTCAGGCGACGGGATGATGTCGTTGCGTTTGCGTCGGCGCGGCCGATGCAGGGCGGGACAGGAGCGGTCGTCGTCCTGCTGAAAGGCTGAAGGGCTGAAGGGGCTGAGCGGCTCATTGTGGGAGCCGATTCATCGGCGATTGCCCTTGCAGCTTCGCCGCTCCGTAGGCTTTTCGCCGCTGAAGCGGCTCCCACACTGAGCACCCACACTGAGCTACTGACCTACAGGGTCGCGGCGACTTCGCGCAGGACCGTGGTCGCATAAGCGCCGGCTGGCAGACCGAACGACACTTCCAGCGCACCGTCGTCCAGCCAGCGCCACGTGAGGTCGCGCGGCAACAAGCGCAGCGCACGGCGCTCCTGGTCCATACGCGCCCCGGCCAGGCCCTTCGCCAGATCCTCGTCACGTGCCGCTACCGCACGCTCGAGCTCGCCCACGGCAGCGGCGGACGGCGGCTCGCCGTCGCCCCACAACGGTCCGGAGGGATGAATATCGAAGCGTCCGAGACGCTCAGCCAGGGTGTCGTTGAAGTCCTCCGGACCGAACCATGAGCGCGAGCCTTCGAGTGACCAGATCTCCCCATCCATCGGTGTGTCCCACTGCCCTGCCCCCACACGCTCGGCCAGCACGCCATTGAAGATATGCGAGCGCGCTGCCGACAGCAGGATGGAACGCTTGTCCCGATCGACACGACGGCCGCCGAACATCTGCTTGGCCTGCGCCACGTTGTTGCCGCCGAGACCGAAACGCTGTTCACCGAAGTAATTGGGCACGCCGCGCTTCGCGATCGCGGCAAGCCGCTCTTCCGCAGCGGCGCGGTCGCCCTCCACCTCGCGCAAGGCCAACACGAATCGATTGCCACGCAATGCGCCGCGCTTGATCTTGCGCGAATGCCGGCCGGCCGAAATGATCTTCAGGTCATCGGACGCCAGGGCCGACCAGTCCGGATCCGCCTTGCCAGGAAGATGGAGGGTAAACACCTGGCGGGTGACCGCGTGGCGATCCTTCATGCCCGCGTAGCCGACATTCATCGGCTGGATGCCGGCGAACTTCGCGAGCTCGCGCGCCGCCCATTCGGTATTGGTGCCGCGCTTCTCCACCAGGAGAAACGCATGCTCGCCCGCACCATCGGCTTCGTAGCCGAGGATTTCCTCGACGAAGAAATCTTCGGGTGCAGAGCGCAGGCGACCGCGCAGCGGCGGTGCGCCGAAGGCGAAGGGAAGTTCGTTGTCTGTCATTGTCGCGGCCTTCTAGAGCAGGAAAATCGTCGCCAGCCCCAGGAAAATGAAGAAACCGCCGCTATCGGTCACGGCGGTGATGAGCACGCTGGAGCCCAGCGCGGGATCGCGACCGAGCTTGACCATCAGCATGGGAATGCCGACGCCCATGAAGGCGGCGAGCAGAAGATTCAGCGTCATGGCGGCCGTCATGACCAGGCCAAGCGCTGGGTTGTCATAGAGCAGCCAGGCAGCAATGCCGATGGCACCACCCCAGACCACACCGTTGAAGAGGGAAACGCCCAGTTCCTTGCGCCACAGCCTGCGCACCTGCGAGGTGCCCACCTGATCGAGTGCCATGGCGCGGACAATCATCGTGATGGTCTGGTTACCCGAATTGCCGCCGATACCGGCGACGATGGGCATCAACGCGGCTAGTGCCACCAGCTTCTCGATGGAATGTTCAAACAGGCCGATCACGCGCGAGGCAACGAAGGCGGTGACGAGATTGATCGCCAGCCATGCCCAGCGATTGCGCACGGACTTCCAGACGGAGGCAAAGATGTCTTCCTCTTCGCGCAGGCCGCCCCGTGAAAGTGCTTCGGTTTCGCTCTCTTCGCGGATGAAGTCGAGCATCGCATCGACGGCGATACGGCCGATCAGCCGCATCCCGGCGTCGACCACGGGCGCGGTGACCAGATCGTAGCGCTCAAAAGCCTGGGCGACGTCATAGGCGTCATCCTCAGGCCGGAAGGTGTTCACGTCCGGCGCCATGATCTCGTGGACCATCTTGTCCGGCGAATTCACAAGGAGCCAATGCAGCGGCAGGACGCCGGTGAGCACTCGTTCGGCGTTGACGACGAAAAGCTTGTCGGTCTGCGCAGGCAGCTCGTCGAAACGACGCAGGTATCGCAGCACCACTTCGAGGCTGATGTCCTCGCGAATGGTGACCATGTCGAAGTCCATCAACGCGCCGACCTGGTCGTCCTCGTAGGACATCGCGGCCTGCACGCGCTCGCGATCCTGCGCGTCCAAGCTGGCCATGAGTTCGGGCAGCATTTCCGTCGGCAGGTCGTCGACGAGATCGGCGAGTTCGTCCGCATCCAGCGGTTCCACGGCGGCGAGGATTTCGCGATCGTCCATGTCCGCGATCAGCGATTCGCGTACCGAGTCCGATACTTCGAGCAGGATGTCACCGTCGCGGTCGCTGCGGATCAACTGCCAGACGGCGAGACGGTCCTGCAACGGCAGGGACTCGAAGACGTCGGCAAGATCAGCCGGATGCAGGCCATCGAGCAGCGCCTGCAACTCCGCGTCGGCTGCGCCGAGGGGCGAGTCATCGCGACCGGGTGCCGCACCGGCGAACGCGAGCAAGCCTTCGCGGCGGCGAAGCAGGTCGGTGATCGCCTCAAGCCGGTCGTGGAGGCGCGGCGTGGAGGCGCGTGTTTCGCCCTCGCTCACGTGCGCTCTACCAGCACCGTCGCCAGGGCGGCGATGCCCTCGCGGCGACCGGTGAACCCGAGGGTCTCCGTCGTGGTCGCCTTGATGCTGATGCAATCGATATCGACGCCGAGATCAGCGGCGATCGTTTCGCGCATGGCCTGTGCGTGGGGACCGACCTTGGGCGATTCGCAGATAACGGTGACGTCGGCATTACCGAGCGCATAACCGCGTTCGGCGAGCATGTCGGCGACCGCGCGCACGAAGCTGCGACTATCCGCTCCGCGCCACTTCTCGTCCGATGGCGGAAAGTGCTTGCCGATGTCGCCCAACGCCAGGGCGCCAAGCAGCGCATCGCAGAGCGCGTGCAAAACGACATCGCCGTCCGAGTGCGCAAGCACGCCCTGCGAGTGCGCCACGCGGACACCGCCGAGCATCACGTGGTCGCCTTCACCGAAGGCGTGGACGTCGAATCCCTGTCCGATACGCATTACCGCGTTCTCCCGAGCAAAAACTCCGCGAGCGCGAAATCCGCCGGCGTCGTGACCTTGATGTTGTCTTCCGAACCTTCCACCAGCCGTGGCAGGACACCCGTGCGCTCCATCGCCATGGCCTCGTCACTGACGACGATACCTTCTGCGGCGGCAAGGGCGAGTGCATGCGCCAGCGGGCCGCGCCGGAACATCTGTGGGGTGAATGCCCGCCATCGCCCTTCGCGCGGTTCGGTGGCGGTGCTGTGAGAGGCCGCGTCCGCCCGCTTGAGGGTGTCGCGCAAGGGCGCGCCCAGCAGGCCGCCCTCGCCCGCGCCCGCCATGTCGATCAGGCGGGTGATGTCGTCGGCACGCACGCAAGGCCGCGCCGCGTCATGCACCAAAACGAAGTGATCCGGCGACACCACGGCCGGCAGGGCGAGCACGCCGGCCAGCACGGAATCGCTACGTTCACCGCCGCCGATCGCGGCGATGAGAGGTTTTCCGCCGATCGAGTCGACGGAAGAGAAATGGGGGTCGTCCGCCGCGATGACGACGACCAGCCCGGCGATGCGCGGATGCGCTGCCAGGCGTTCAAGCGTGTGATCGAGCAAAGGCCGGCCAGCCAATAGCTGGTACTGCTTCGGCCGGTCACCACCGGCCCGGACACCTCGACCGGCGGCGGGGACCACACACCACAGGGCATCCATCACTGGGTGCCGGGACCGACGGGCGGCGGAGGCGGCGGCGCACTGGTCGCCGCTCCCGGCTCGACGATCTGGTAGAAGGTCTCGTTCGGCTTGATCAGGCCAAGCTCCTGGCGCGCACGAGCCTCGGTGGCCTGCTCACCATGCTTGAGATCTTCCACGTCCGCGGCCAGCGCCTGGTTGCGCTTAAGCAAAGTGGCGTTTTCCTCGGTCTGTTTCTGCACCGACGCGCGCAGCGAATCGACCTCGGCCATCCCCCCACCGCCGACCCACAGCTTCAGCTGCAGGGCGATGAGGAGGATGACGAGGATCAGGCCGATCCACCGCAGGATTGCCGCGTTGCTCAAGGCAGGACTCAGCCGGGCAGCTTGGACAGGCTCGGGAAGGCATCCCGGCCGGCGTAGCGAGCCTTCGAACCAAGGGCTTCCTCGATACGAAGCAGCTGGTTGTACTTGGCCACGCGATCCGTGCGGCACAGCGAACCGGTCTTGATCTGGGTCGCGGTGGTCGCCACGGCGATGTCCGAAATCGTGGTGTCTTCGGTCTCACCGGAACGGTGCGAGACGATGGCCGCGTACTTCGCGCGATGCGCCATGGCGATCGCTTCGAGCGTCTCGGACAGCGTGCCTATCTGGTTGACCTTGATCAGGATGGCGTTGGCGATCTTCTTGTCGATGCCTTCCTGGAAGATCTTCGGGTTGGTGACGAAGAGATCGTCGCCGACCAGCTGGATGCCCTCGCCGATGGCCGTGGTCAGGTGCGCCCAACCGGCCCAGTCGCCTTCGGCCATGCCGTCTTCGATGGTGACGATGGGATACTGCTTCGACCACGACGCCAGCGTGTCGACCCACTGCTCGGGCGTGAACACCTTGCCCTCGCCTTCGAGGTCGTACTTGCCGTTCTTGAAGAACTCCGAGCTAGCGACGTCGAGACCGAGCAGGATGTCGCTGCCGACCTTGTAACCGGCCTTGTTCACGGCTTCGAGAATCGTGTCGAGCGCTTCCACGTTCGACTTCAGGTTCGGCGCGAAGCCGCCCTCATCACCGACCGAGGTGTTCAGGCCACGACCCTTCAGCACCGACTTCAGCGCGTGAAAGATCTCGGCGCCGTAACGCAGTGCCTCGGCGAAGTTGGGCGCGCCGACCGGCAGCACCATGAACTCCTGCACGTCGACGTTGTTATCCGCGTGCGCACCGCCGTTGATGATGTTCATCATCGGCACCGGCAGCGTGCCGCCACCGTCGACCATCAGGTACTGCCACAGAGCCTGCTTCTTCGAAGCGGCGACGGCGTGGGCAGCGGCCATGGAAACGCCGAGCAGCGCATTGGCGCCCAGGTTGCCCTTGTTGTCGGTGCCGTCGAGGGCGATCAGCTTCGCATCGAGGCCCTTCTGGTCTGCGGCATCGAAACCGACGAGCGACTTGGCGATCGTGGTGTTGACGTTACCGACGGCTTTGGTCACGCCCTTGCCGTCGTAGCGCTTCTTGTCGCCATCGCGCAGTTCGACGGCTTCACGCGTACCGGTGGAAGCGCCGCTCGGCACTGCGGCGCGGCCGAACGAACCGTCCGCCAGGGTGATCTCGGCTTCGAGAGTCGGGTTACCGCGGGAATCGAGGATTTCGCGGGCGTGGATCTTGGTGATATCGGTGGTCATGCGCTTCCCGTTACGAGTTGGAATGACGAAAGAAAGTACCGAGGAGCGCAAGCCCCACGGTACCGATCAGGATGAAAGCATTGAGTCCCAGCCCGATCGCGCCGAACGTGCGGCGGCGGTCCTGCCGGCGCAGGGCGACGATGCCCAGCACCAGGCCGACGAGGGCAAGGATGAGAAAGACACAGAGAACGAGGCCGACGGCGCCGAACACGTCCATGTGCTGCTCGGGGTCGCCCGAGGCGACCATCAGGGCAGCGAACGAAATACCGGCGAGGACGACGAGCCCGGAAACCAGGGCAATGACGAACGAGGCGATGCCGTGACCCGACTGCGGCAGGCGCGCCGCACGCGGGCGAGACTCGCCCGCGACATGGATCCCGTTGTCCTCGACCATCCAGCCCGTCTCCCCGGGACCTTTGCGGTCCCGCTATACCGTCAATCATACCGTTCCGGAGGAACGATCAAGCGTGGTTCTTGAATCCGCGACGCTTCACGGCGCCGTCGAGCTCCATGAGGGTCTCGAGCAGCTCTTCCATCTGGTCGAGCGGCCAGGCGTTCGGGCCGTCGCTGAGGGCCTTGGACGGGTCGGGATGGGTCTCGGCGAACAGGCCGGAGACACCGACGGCGACCGCCGCGCGCGCCAGCACCGGGACGAATTCGCGCTGGCCACCAGAGCTGGTGCCCTGCCCGCCCGGCAACTGCACCGAATGGGTAGCGTCGAAGACGACCGGGCAGTTCGTCTCGCGCATGACGGCGAGCGAACGCATGTCGGACACGAGGTTGTTGTAGCCGAAGCTGGCGCCGCGCTCGCAGACCAGGATGTCGTGATTGCCGACATCGAAGGCCTTCTGCACGACGTTCTTCATGTCCCACGGTGCGAGGAACTGGCCCTTCTTGATATTCACCGGCTTGCCGGCCTTGGCGACGTTCTGGATGAAGTCGGTCTGGCGGCAGAGGAAGGCGGGGGTCTGCAGCACGTCGACGACGGCAGCGACTTCGTTCATCGGCGTGTATTCGTGCACGTCGGTAATCACCGGCACGCCGATCTGCTTCTTGACGGCCTCGAGAACCTTGAGGCCCTCTTCGAGGCCGGGACCACGAAAGCTGCCACCGGAGGAACGGTTGGCCTTGTCGAAGCTCGACTTGAAGATGAAGTTGATGCCGAGACGATCAGTGATCTCCTTCAGCTTGCCGGCGACGTCGAGCTGGAGCTGCATCGACTCGATGACGCAGGGACCGGCGATCAGGAACAGCGGCTGGTCGAGGCCGACTTCGAAACCACAAAGCTTCATGCAGCGGACTCCTCGGAACGGATGGCGAGTTTTTCGCCGTCGCGGACGGCCTTGTACTCGCGGGCCGCGCGAACGAAGCCGATGAAGAGCGGATGGCCTTCGCGCGGCGTGGAGGTGAATTCCGGATGCGCCTGGCAACCCAGGAACCACGGATGCACGTGGCGCGGCAGCTCGACGATCTCGACCAGCAGGTCGTCCATCGACTTGCCGGAGATAACCATGCCGAGGTCTTCGAACGACTGGCGATAGCGGTTGTTGAATTCGTAGCGATGACGATGGCGCTCGCGCACCACGTCTTCGCCGTAGAGCTCGCGCGCCAGCGTACCGGCCTTGAGGCGGCATTCCTGCGCACCCAGGCGCATGGTGCCGCCGAGGTCGGAACGCTCGGTGCGCTGTTCGGTTTCGCCGGTGGCGGTGGTCCATTCCGTGATCAACGCGATGACCGGATCCGGCGTGTTGCGATCGTTTTCGCTCGAATCCGCCTGCTTGAGGCCGGCGGTATTGCGTGCGAACTCGACGACCGCCGCATGCATGCCATAGCAGATGCCGAAATACGGAATGCCGGTTTCGCGGGCGAACTGAGCGGCGAGGATCTTGCCCTCGAAGCCGCGCTTGCCGAAGCCGCCCGGAACGAGGATGGCATCGGCGTCGCCGAGCACCGTGCGTGCGCCGCGCGCCTCCACGTCCTCGGAATCCACCCAGTTGAGGTTAACGCGCGCGGATTGATTGATGCCGCCATGACGCAGCGCTTCCGCCAGCGACTTGTAGGCATCCTTGTGTTCGACGTACTTGCCGACGATGGCCACGTTGACTTCGTCACGCGGGTGCTCGACGGCTTCTACCGTGCGGATCCAGCTGGAGAGATCGGCCGGGCCGGCGTCCAGACCAAGGCGCTTGATGACGAGGTCATCCAGGCCCTGCTCGTGCAGCCACATCGGCAGCTTGTAGATGACGTCGACATCGATGGTGCTGATGACGGCGTTCTTCGGCACGTTGGTGAACAGCGCGATCTTATGGCGCTCGGCATCCGGAAGCGGTTCTTCGCAACGGCACAGGAGTACATCGGCCTGGATACCGATGGAGCGCAGTTCCTTCACCGAGTGCTGGGTCGGCTTGGTCTTGATCTCGCCGGCGGCCTTGATATACGGGACCAGGGTGAGGTGCACGAACATGCACTTTTCCGCGCCGTGCTCGATACGCAGCTGGCGGATGGCCTCGAGGAAGGGCAGCGATTCGATATCGCCCACGGTGCCGCCCACTTCCACCAGCGCCACGTCGTAACCGCGCGTCGCTTCGTGGATGGAGTGCTTGATCTCGTCGGTGATGTGCGGGATGACCTGCACGGTCGCGCCGAGGTAATCGCCGCGGCGTTCCTTGCGGATGACCGACTCGTAGATCTTGCCGGCGGTGATCGAATTCTTGCCGGTGAGACGCGTGCGGACGAAGCGCTCGTAGTGGCCCAGATCCAGGTCGGTCTCGGCACCGTCGTCGGTGACGTAGACCTCACCGTGCTGGAAGGGACTCATGGTGCCCGGATCCACGTTGATGTATGGATCGAGCTTCATCATGGTGACGGAGAGACCGCGCGCCTCGAGAATGGAGGCAAGCGACGCCGCTGCGATGCCCTTCCCTAGGGAAGACACCACACCGCCGGTGACGAAAATCAGGGGAGTCATGCGAGCAGCCAGTGCTGGAAACCGGTATTTTACACGAATCGGAGCTGTCGTTTTACCATCAGGCAATGACCGCCCAGACCATCCCCGCCCGTCTCGAAGCCCTTCGCGCCGTCATGGCCCGCGAAGGCGTTGCCGCCGTCGTCGTCCCCAGCGCCGACCCCCACCTTTCGGAGTACCTGCCGCCGCGCTGGCAGGCCCGCGAGTGGCTGTCCGGCTTCACCGGATCCTCCGGCACCCTGGTCGTGACCGCCTCCGGTGGCGGCTTGTGGACCGATTCACGGTACTTCTCCCAGGCGGAACAAGAACTTGCCGGTAGCGGCCTGCCCCTGATGCGACTGAGGGTGGCGCACACGCCCGAACATATCGCGTGGCTGGCGGAACAGCTCAGCCCGGGGGATGTGGTTTCGGTCGCAGGCGACAGCCTCGACGTTACCGGCGCCGAAAACCTCGGCAAGCGCCTTGGCGCGGCGGGCGCCTCGCTTCGTACGGACCTCGACCTGCCTTCGAGCATCTGGCCCGAACGGCCCGGTCGCCCCGACGCCTCGATCTTCGTGCACGCGGCGCCGTTCGCGGTGGTGGACCGTGCCGAGAAACTGCGCCATGTGCGCACGGCGATGCTGCGCGCCGCCGCTACCCACCACTTTCTTTCCAGCCTCGACGATATTGCCTGGCTGACCAACCTGCGCGGCGCCGATGTCGAGTACAACCCGGTCTTCCTGGCCCACCTGCTTATCGACGAAGGCAAGGCCACCCTCTTCATCGATGCCGCCAAGGTGCCCTCCGAGGTGAAACGGGCGCTGATCGCGGACGGCATCGCGCTTGCCGACTATGGGACGGCCGCCTCGGCCATCGCGGCCCTGCCGGACGATGCCGTGCTCATGCTGGATGCCGGCCGCGTGGTCGTATCCGTGCTTGAAGGCCTGCCTCCGGCCGTGCGGCAAATTCGCGCCGCACTCCCCTCCACGGCGCAGAAGGCCCGCAAGACCACCGAAGAGCTCGACCACGTTCGTGACGTCATGCGGCGTGACGGCGCGGCGCTGGCGCATGCCTTCCGCCGCATCGAGGCAGGCCTCGTTGCCGGGGAGCCACTGACCGAACTGGACGTCGACACGATCGTGCGCGAGGCGCGGGCCGCGCAAACGGGCTTCGTGGGCGAGAGCTTCTCGACCATCGCGGCCTACCAGGCCAATGGGGCCCTTCCGCACTATCGGGCGACCGAAGATCACTTCAGCCCCCTGGCTGCCAAGGGACTACTGCTCGTCGATTCGGGCGGCCAGTACCTCGGCGGCACCACCGATATCACGCGCGTGCTCGCCCTGGGGCCGGTGACCGATGAGCAACGGCGCGACTCGACTCTGGTACTCAAGGGCATGATCGCCCTGTCCCGCGCGCGCTTCCCCAAGGGGGCCAGCGGTCCGCAGCTCGACGCGCTGGCCCGGGCACCCCTGTGGGCGGCCGGGATGGACTTCGGCCACGGGACGGGTCACGGCGTGGGGTATTTCCTCAACGTACACGAGGGCCCTCACAGCATCCGGCCGCCACGGGCGGGCGTCGGACTGGTCCCGCTGGAAACCGGCATGATCACCTCGATCGAGCCCGGCCTCTACAAGCCCGGTCGCTACGGCATCCGCCACGAAAACCTCGCCGTGGTCACCCAGGCGGACAGCACCGAGTTCGGCGACTTCTTTGCCTTCGAGACGCTGACCCTGTGCCCGTTCGACCGCCGGGGCCTCGAACCCCGCCTTCTCGAACCGTCCGAGCGGGCCTGGCTGGACGATTACCACGCCACCGTACGCGCCGCCCTGTCGCCCTTGCTCGAAGGCGCCGACCGCGAGTGGCTCGAATGGCACTGCGCCCCCATCTGAAAATACATGTGGGAGCCGCTGAAGCGGTTCCCACAGAAATCCGGCCCGTAGTCTCGTCCGCTGATATCCGGAAGCCTCAGGCTTGACCATCCACGTGACCTGACCCCATCCTGCCCGGCTACGAACGGCCTCGATACCTAATGAATACTCGTTACAACGCTGCAGACATCGAAGTCCTCAGCGGCCTTGACCCGGTCAAGCGCCGCCCTGGCATGTACACCGATACCTCGCGACCGAACCACCTGGCGCAGGAAGTCATCGACAACTCGGTCGACGAAGCCCTCGCCGGCCACGCGAAAACCATCGACGTCACCGTTTTCAACGACGGCTCGGTGGAAGTGACGGACGACGGTCGCGGCATGCCGGTGGATATCCATCCCGAGGAAGGCGTCCCAGGCATCGAGCTGATCCTCACGCGCCTGCATGCGGGCGGGAAGTTCTCGAACAAGAACTACGCCTTCTCCGGCGGTCTTCATGGCGTCGGTGTCTCGGTGGTGAACGCGCTATCGCACAAGGTTGACGTGACCATCCGTCGCGACGGCCAGGAATACCGCATGAGCTTCGCCAATGGCGACCGCTCCAGCGAGCTCGAAGTCATCGGCACCGTTCCGAAGAAGAAGACCGGCACCACGTTGCGTTTCTGGCCGGACGCGAAGTACTTCGATACACCGAAGATCCTCGTCTCCAAGCTCAAGCACCTGCTGCGCGCCAAGGCCGTGCTCTGCGCGGGCCTCACCGTGCGCCTGCTCGATGAAGCCTCCGGCGAAACCACCGAGTGGTACTTCGAAGACGGCCTGCCCGACTACCTGCGCGGTGAGTTGCAGGGGGCGGAAGCGCTGCCATCGGGCCTGTTCGTTAAGCATTTCGCCCGCGAAACCGATGCACTCGACGTTGCCCTCGCCTGGCTGCCGGAGGGCGACCTGGTCCAGGAAAGCTACGTCAACCTGATTCCCACTGCGCAGGGCGGCACGCATGTGAACGGCCTGCGTTCCGGCCTCACCAACGCCATCCGCGAGTTCTGCGACCTGCGCAGCCTGCTGCCGCGGGGCGTAAAGCTGGCCCCGGAAGATGTCTGGGAACGCCTGGCCTTCGTGCTCAGCGTAAAGCTGCAGGACGCCCAGTTTGCCGGCCAGACCAAAGAACGCCTGTCCTCCCGCGCTGCCGCCGGCATTGTCGAAGGCGTGGTGCACGACGCCTTCAGCCTGTGGCTGAACCAGCACGTGGAAACGGGTGAGAAGATCGCCCAGCTCGCCATCGAACGCGCCAGCGCGCGCCTCAAGGCTGCCAAGCAGGTGGTCCGCAAGAAGATCACCTCGGGTCCTGCCCTGCCCGGCAAACTCGCCGACTGCGCCTCCACCGACCTAACCCGCACGGAAATCTTCCTTGTCGAGGGCGATTCGGCAGGCGGCTCGGCCAAGCAGGCTCGTGACAAGGACTTCCAGGCGATCCTTCCGCTTCGCGGCAAGATCCTCAACACCTGGGAGGTCGAATCGACCGCCGTGCTCGCATCGCAGGAAGTGCACGATCTCGCGGTTGCGATCGGCTGCGATCCCGGCAAGGACGACCTCAGCGGCCTGCGCTACGGCAAGGTGGTCATCCTCGCCGACGCGGACTCCGACGGCCTGCATATCGCCACCCTGTTGTCGGCGCTATTCCTGCGCCACTTCCCCACCCTGGTCAGCCAGGGCCATGTATTCGTCGCCATGCCGCCACTGTTCCGCGTGGACGTGGGCAAGCAGGTCTTCTACTGCCTCGACGAGGAAGAGAAGCGCCTGATGCTGGAGAAAGTCGAGCGCGAGAAAATGAAGGGCGCGGTGAGCGTCACGCGCTTCAAGGGCCTGGGCGAGATGAACCCCGCGCAGTTGCGCGAGTCCACCGTTCACCCGGATACGCGTCGCCTGGTGCAGCTCACGATCGAAGCCGACGACGGCACCGCCAAGCTGATGGACATGCTGCTCGCCAAGAAGCGCGCCGGCGATCGCAAGCAATGGCTGGAAGACAAGGGCGACCTGGCCACCCTCGAGGTCTGAAAACCTTCTCGCTGTTCAATGTGGGACAAAAAAAACCGGCGTGAGCCGGTTTTTTTTGTTTCAGCAACGATGTGCTCAGCGACGCGAACGAATCGCCGTGATCAGCGCGCGCGTCGCCCCGTCAAACTGCGACAGGTCGCCAGCGTCCTTGTCGTTCGCCAGCGAGGGGTAGATCTGCTTGGCAATGACCTTGCCCAGCTCCACGCCCCACTGGTCGAACGCGTTGATGCCCCACAGGTGGCCGAGCAGGAACACCTTGTGCTCGTACAGCGCGATAAGCGCACCCAGCGAATGCGGGGTAAGCGAGTCGAGCATGAACACGGTGCTCGGACGATCGCCCTTGAACGTGCGCTGCTTGGCCAGTGCGTGGCGCTCTTCATCCGTGCCGGTCTTCGCTTCGGCCAGCGCTTCTTCGTAGGTCTTGCCCAGCGAAAGAGCAGCGGCCTGCGCGAGCAGGTTCGACGTCAGCACGTCCTGGTTCTCGCGCAGCGGATGCGCCGGTTTGACCAGGCCAATGAATTCCAGCGGCACGACATCGGTACCCTGGTGCAGCGCCTGGAAATAAGCGTGCTGCGCATTGGTGCCGATGCTGCCCCAGACCACGGGGACGCTCGCCTGCTTCACTTCGCTGCCATCACTGGGATGCACATGCTTGCCGAGGCTTTCCATCTCCAGCTGCTGGAGGTAGGACGGCAGGTCGACCAGCGAATCCACATACGGGATAACCGCGCGGCTGGTGGTGCCGAGGATGTTGCGATTCCATATCTCGGCAATGGCCAGGAGGACCGGAAGGTTGTCCTTCCACTCCGCACTGCGGAAATGGTCGTCAGTCTCGGCGGCGCCCGCGAGAAGCTCGCGGAAGCCCTTCATGCCGATGGCGAACGCGATCGATGCACCGACGGCAGACCACAGTGAATAACGGCCACCGACGTAGTCCCACATCGGGAGCACCTGCGAGGCGCCCCACTTGTGCACGGCTTCGTCGTTCGAGCTGACGGCGATGAAATGCTTCGAAGCCTTCGCCTCGTCGCCACCCTCGGCCTTGAGGATCCAGTTACGGAACACGCCGCCGTTGAGCAGGGTTTCCTGGGTGTTGAAGCTCTTCGACACCAGGATGACCAGCGTGCGTGACGGATCGAGCTTCTTCATCAGGTCGGTCGCGGCCTGGCCGTCGACGTTGGTGAGGAAGTGGCTGTTGATGCCGTCGACGTGGAACTGCTCGAGCGCGTGCACGGCCAGGCGGGGACCGAGATCCGAGCCACCGATGCCGATGTTGACGACGTCGGTAACGCGACCGATCAGGCCGACCGACTCGCCTTCGCCCTTGTGCACGGCGTTGACGAGGGTTTCCATCTTGTCGAGCGCGTCGGCGACTTCCTTGCGGACATCGGCCGGCGCTGCCGGGTTGCGGGACGCACCACCGCGAAGCGCGGTATGCAGCACGGCGCGGTCTTCGGAGGTGTTGATGTGCTTGCCTTCGAACATCGCATCGCGCGCGGCTTTCCAGCCGGTGCTTTCGATGTACTCGCCGACGGCATCGAGCGCCGCGACGTCGAGCTTCTGGCGGGATGCGTCGAGAAGGATCGGGCCCATGCGTCGGCGCAAACGTTCACCGCGGGCTTCGTCCTGGACGAGGGCGCGGAGGTTGGTGGCGGCGAGACGGGAGGCGTGCTCCTCGAACGAGGGCAGACGGTCGTGCTTTGATTCCATGGCTTCCACTTGGCGGCGACGGATAGGGGAACCCCGATCTTACCGCAGTGCAGCGTAGGCGGATTGTATGGATATGAGGAATGTGGGAGCCGCTTCAGCGGCGAATGAGGAATGTGGGAGCCGCTTCAGCGGCGAAAAGCCAACGGAGCGGAGATGCCGCAAGTCCTTTCGCCGATAAATCGGCTCCCACACAAAGCCGGCCCACACAAAGCAGGCTGTTTACGCAGCCTGTTTCGGAATCGAATGATTCGTATGCGTGATGCGGTTGTTGGCATCGACGTAGACCAGGTCTGGCTGGTACTTGGCCATCTCTGCCTCGGACAGGCCGACGAAGGCGGCGATGATCACCAGGTCGCCCGTGGACACGCGGCGCGCGGCGCTACCGTTCACGGAGATGATGCCCGAGCCCTCTTCCGCACGCAGCGCGTACGTGACGAAGCGTTCGCCGTTGCTGATGTTCCAGGCGTGGATCTGCTCGTACTCGCGGATACCCGCGGCGTCCAGCAGGTTGCCGTCGATGGCGATCGAACCTTCGTAGTTCAGCTCGGCGTGAGTCACCGTGGCCCGGTGGATCTTGCACTTGAGCATGTTGAGGTGCATGGCGGTCTCTGGAGTTTGGCGGTTACAAAAACGCCCATTCTAACGGAGGGTTGCCCGCTCCGTCGCATGGGCTTCCTCTGTCGGTGCGCTTTATGGGGGACAGCGCTTCGAAACGCAAGTCCCCGTTCGTGAAGGGATTCAGTCGAAAGGCAGGTTGTCGATCAGCCGGGTTGCACCCAGGCGGGCGGCAACCAGCGCCACGAGGCCTTCGCGCTCGTCCGGACCCGGCTCGGCGAGGTCCTCGGCCCGGCGTATGGCCAGGTAATCGGGGACGAAGCCGCCGCGCTCGAGGCGGGCCTTGGCGGCCTGCTCCAGCGCCTGCCAGCTGTGGCCCTGGCGGAATAGCTCACGGGTCTGCTGGAGAGTCGAGTAGATCTGCGGCGCGCGGGCACGCTCCTGGGCAGACAGATACTGGTTGCGCGAGCTCATGGCCAGCCCGTCCTCGTCGCGCAAGGTCGGCCCCGACATCACTTTCACCGGCAGCGACAGGTCGCGAACCATCCGCTCGATCACCTTCAGCTGCTGGAAATCCTTCTGGCCGAATACGGCGAGATCCGGCTGGACCAGGCTGAACAGCTTGGCGACGACGGTAGCGACACCATCGAAATGCCCCGGCCGATGAGCGCCCTCAAGGGTTTCGGTCAGGTCGGGCACGTGGATGCTGACGCTGGAAGCGGCACCGAACGGGTACAGGGTCGACACGTCGGGTGCGAACAGGATGTCGCACCCGGCTTCGGCGAGACCCGCCTGGTCCTGCGCCAGCGTGCGCGGGTAGCGCTCGAAGTCCTCACCCGGGCCGAACTGGGTCGGATTGACGAAGACGCTGGCAATGACACGGTCGGCGCGGGCGCGGGCAAGCTTCAGCAGGGAGTGATGCCCGGCGTGCAGGTTGCCCATGGTCGGCACGAAGCCGACGTTCTGGCCGGCACTGCGCCAGCCACGTACGGCGGCGCGGAGTGCGGCGGCATCGGTAACGGTCTGCATGGTGGAAAACCTCAGCTGAAACTGTGTTCGGCGCCGGGAAAGCGTTGTTCACGCACGTCCGCGACGTAGGCCCCGATAGCGGCCTGAATGGAGTCGCGTCCGGCGAGGAAATCCTTGGAAAACTTCGGGCGCTTGCCCGGTGTCAGGCCGAGAAGGTCGTACACGACCAGAACCTGGCCATCGCAATCCAGACCGGCGCCGATCCCGATCACCGGAATGGAGAGCTCAGCGGTGATACGCGCGGCCAGGGCCGAAGGCACGCACTCGAGCACCAGCAGATCGGCACCGGCAGCCTCGACGGCCTTCGCGTCGGCGAACAGCTTGTCGGCGGCATCCTGCGTCTTGCCCTGCACCTTGTAGCCGCCGAATTTGTTCACCGACTGCGGCGTGAGGCCAAGGTGGCTGCACACCGGAATGTCACGCTCGGCCAGCGCGGAGATGACCTCGCAGATGCGACCGGCACCCTCGATCTTGACCATGGCGGCGCCGCCCTGCCCGACCAGACGCGCGGCGGCTTCCATGGCGGTGGGCACATCGCGGTCGCTCATGAACGGCAGGTCGGCGACCAGCAGCGTCGCCGACAGGCCGCGTGCCGTCGCGGCGGTGTGATAGACCATGTCGTCGACCGTGACAGGCAAGGTGCTCGAACGCCCCTGTACCACCATGCCCAGCGAATCGCCCACGAGGGCGACATCGACCCCGGCGGATTCCAGTTGGGCAGCGAAACTCGCGTCGTAGGCGGTGAGCATCACGATCTTCCGGCCTTCGGCTTTCATCGCCTTCAGGCCCGGCACGGTCACCGGCTTACGCGCCGGCGCGCTCGTTTTTTCCACGTACACGCTGTGTCGCCTCGTTGGGTGAAACCGGAATTGTCCGCCTTGACGAGCGCTAGCTCAACCGAGGCTCAGGAAAGCAGTGTGCATCCGCTCGTGTCGATCGCCCCGAGCAGCGCGCTGACGCGCCCCACCCCGGGAAGCGCCACGTCGCCGGCAATGTCAGCCAGAGGCAACAGCACGAACGCCCGCTCGGCGATTCGCGGATGCGGCACGGTCAGGCGGTCGTCGTCGATCACCTCGTCACCATAGGCGAGCAGATCGAGGTCCAGTGTTCGGGGCCCCCATCGCTCACCGTCGCGCACACGGCCGAAGGCGCGCTCGGTGGCGAGCAAGGCATCGAGGAGTTCGATCGCCGGCAGGCTCGTGTCGACGGCGATGGCTGCGTTGACGAAGTCCGGCTGCTCGACGTTACCCCAGGGCGGCGTGCGGTAGAACCGCGATCGCGCCACGACGGCTATGCCGGGCAGCGCATCCAGCGAGGTTATCGCGGCATCGAGCCGCTCACCCACCGCGCCAAGATTGCCGCCCAGTCCGATCAGCGCGCGAACGATCACGCGCCGCCCGAATCGCCCTTGCCACGACCACCCGGCTTACGCCGGCGACGACGCTTACGCGCCGGTGCCGTCGATGCGACGGTGGCTTCGTGGACAGGAACACCACCACCACCGAGTGCGGCGGCGAGCATTTCCGGTGGAAGCTGCTGGGCATGAGCCCACCATTCACCCAACTCGCGCATGCGCTCGGATTCATGGGCGCGCAGGAGCAGGAAGTCGAACGCCGCACGGAAACGCGGGTGCGACATCAGGCGGAAAACACGCTTGCGATGGATCTGTTCGAAACGCGGCTGCAGCGACCAGATTTCTTCCATCGTGAAGGTAAATCGGCGCGGAATGGCGACGCGCTGGCACTGTTCGCCCACCACGTGGACGGCGGCGCGTTGCCAGGCTTCGTTGTCGTCGAAGCCCTGGGCGATCCAGCCGTGAGCCTGGTCGCGCACCTCACCCCACAAGAGCACGGCGTAGAGGAAGGCCGGCGTGACCGACTTACCCTCGGCGATCCGCGCATCCGTGTTGGACAGGCCCTGCTCGACCAGCGCACGTAGCGCCTGATCGCCGCGCTCGAGGGCACGGGCCGTGGCAGGAAAGAGGAACTTGAGCAGGCCGCAGGCTTCGAGCATCTTGAAGCTCTTGAGGCCGTGGCCGGCAAGGAAGAGCTTCAGCGATTCGTCGAACAAGCGAGCCGGCGCGGCTTCACCCAGCAGGTGGCCCAGCGACGCGAACGGCGCCAGGGCTTCCCTGTCGATGGTGAAACCCAGTTTGGCGGCGAGCCGGGCCGCACGAAGCATGCGCACCGGATCTTCGCGATAGCGCAGGTCGGGATCGCCGATAAGACGCATCGTCTTATCCTGGAGATCCTGCATGCCGCCGACGTAATCGCGCACGCTGAAGTCGGAGATATCGTAATAGAGCGCGTTGACGCGGAAGTCGCGGCGGACAGCGTCTTCCTCGATCGTGCCCCAGATATTGTCCCGGACGATCCGGCCGTCGACGATGTGGCGATCGCCCTCGCCGCCCGTTCCATCCTCGCCGGTACCACGGAAGGTGGCCACCTCGATGATCTCGGGCCCGAAGACGACATGGGCCAGCCGGAACCGCCGGCCGATAAGGCGGCAATTCCGGAACAGCCCCTTCACCTCGTCCGGGGTGGCGTTGGTCGCCACGTCGAAGTCCTTGGGGTGCCCGCCGAGCAGGAGATCGCGCACGGCACCGCCGACCAGGTAGGCCGCGAACCCCGCGTCGTGCAGACGGTAGAGGACGCGCAGCGCGGCCTTGCTGATGTTCTTGCGGGAAATGGAGTGCTGTTCGCGCGGGATGACGCGGAGCGTCGGCGCAACCTCATTCCTGGTTTCGGGATTCAAGCGGTCGTGGTCCTGGCGGGTGCGTATGCGCCCTTCAAGTGGGAAATGTAACGAATTCGGCCCCGGTCGACGAGCATGCAAAAAACCGTTGCCCGGCTCCGGGATTTCGCTATACTAGCGCGCTTCGTACCCCACGTACGACCTGCTCCCTTCGTCTAGTGGTCTAGGACACTGCCCTCTCAAGGCGGGAACACGAGTTCGAACCTCGTAGGGAGCACCACTTTCCTCTTTCGGCGCCTATTCTTCGCATGACCTTTGTCGTTACCGACAACTGCATCAAGTGCAAGTACACGGACTGCGTCGAAGTTTGCCCGGTGGATGCGTTCCACCAGGGTCCTAACTTCCTGGTGATCAATCCGGACGAGTGCATCGACTGCACCCTGTGCGAGCCGGAATGCCCGATCAACGCCATCTACCCCGAGGACGACGTCCCCGCGGGCCAGGAGGTGTTCGTCGCGCTCAATGCCGAACTCGCCAAGGCCTGGCCGGTGATCACCGAACGCAAGGACGGCCTCCCTGACGCCAAGGAATGGGAAGGCAAGCCGGACAAGATCGACCTGCTCGAGCGCTGAGGCAGCCCCTCGCTTCGCAGGAAACCGGCCCATCGAGGCCGGTTTTGCGTTGTAGGGACCGCTCTTTGTGGGAGCCGCTTCAGCGGCGATATCCAGTTCGCGGCAACCCCATCGCCGGCATAGCCGGCTCCCACACAGAGCATGGCACTCCATACCGAGCGCAAAAAAAAACGCCGCCTCGAGGGCGGCGTTTTTCGTACGGCGGGAAGCGAGCTTACTTGCTGCCCATCCGCGACTTCAGCGCGTCGACCACGCGACGGACGCCGTCGGCGTCACCCTGCGCACGGACTTCACTGCCGGTGCCGCTCGGGTTGACCGTCAGCACGACCGAATGGGAAGCGCCCTGGGCGGAAGCCGGAGCGTCCTTGGCGTCCTGCGTGTTGCCGTCCTTGCCACCACCGAACATCCGGCGGAACAGGCCCGGGCGAGCTTCCGGACGGCCCGGCTTCGCGGCGATCTGGTAGGTGTGATTGGTATCGTCGTGGGACAGCACACTGCCCAGGTCGCCCTGCGCCAGCTGCTCGCCGATGCGCTTGTAGGCGGTCTCGACGTCATCGGCCAGGATGAAGCCATCCGAGACGGGCGCGGCATTGGTGGCGGCGGCGTTGGCGGCCGCGGCGCCCGAACCAACCTCAGGAATGACCAGGGCGGCGCTCGTCGACGGCGTATCCAGGCCCGGCGGAATCTCCAGCGGGGCTTCCTGCTGGGCCCGATCCCAGTCCTTCTTCGAGCGGAACGCACCGCAACCGGACACCAGCAGGGCGGAAAGAATCAATGCCGGGACGACCAGCGCGTACGAGGTTTTCTTCATGAACTCGGGTTCCGTTGAATAAGGTTGCTTCAGGCAGCGGACGACAATGGTGCCAGAGCGGCGAGCGTTTCGCGCACCCTGTCCAGCGCCGGGCCCGCTTCCAGCTCGACCAGGGGCAGCCGTGGAGCGGCCGAACCAAGCCCCAGGGCAGCCAGACCGGCCTTGACCGGGATGGGGTTCGGCGCGCAGTTAAGCGCGTCGATCAGCGGGGCCAGCCGTGCCGATTCCCTCGCAGCCCGCTCCGGGTCGCCCGAACGGGCGGCGTCGCAGAAGGCGCGGAAGGCGTCGGGCACGAGATTGGCCACGACCGAAATGGTTCCGGCAGCGCCCGCCAGCATGGCCTGGTGGGCCGAGCCGTCGTCGCCGCTGAGGTAGACGAAATCCGGACGAATAAGTTCCGCCAGGGCACGAATGCGCCCGGCATCGCCCACGGCTTCCTTGATGCCGATGATGCCCGGATGATCACGCAGCACCGCCACGGTCTCTGGCGCGATGTCGCAGCCGGTACGGGGAGGCACGTTATAGAGGATGACCGGCAGACCGCCCTGGTCCGCCACGGCAAGGAAATGCTGGCGCATGCCTTCCTGGGTCGGGCGGACGTAGAACGGTGCCACGACCAGCGCCACATCCGCGCCAAGGGCCTTGGCCCGGCGCGTGGTCGCGATCGTCTTGGCGGTACCGGCCTCGCCCGTGCCGGCGATGACAGGAATGCGGTGGTTGACGTGTTTGACGGCGAAGGCGAGCAGGCGCTCGAATTCGTCGTGCTCGAGGAAATGGGACTCGCCCGTCGACCCGGCGACCACGACGGCCTGGGTGCCACCGGCGATCTGCTGGTCGAGCAGTCGGCCGAACGCGTCTAGATCGAGGGAGCCGTCGGCGGCGAACGGCGTCGCCAGCGCGGTGATGCTTCCGGAGATGTCCAAGGTGAAACCCGTTGAGTTACCAGCCGTTCGCATGTTACCGGGGCACCTGCGGCGAGTCCATTCGGGGTGCATATCCATCATTCCATGCGGAGTGTCTTGCTAGCTTGCGACGCGGCCAAGTAAGCTCGGGCCCGTAGCGACGCCCTGCGCCCCGCGGGTCGCGCCATCGGTAGTCGAGCCTTGAATCGTTCCGCAGTACGCAGCACCACCGCCGATAACCAGCTCCTCATCTCGACGCTGTCGCCGGCGCACCGCGCGCCGATCCTCGCGTTGGCCAAGCGCATCGCCGATTCCGGCTGCAACATGGCCGACGCCCGCGTCTCCACGATCGGCAACGACACCTCGGTGATGCTGCTCGCTTCCGGCGCCTGGGATGCCGTGGCCAAGCTGGAAACAGCGCTCGGCAAGCTGGCCCGCGACGAAGAACTGCAGATCGTCCATTACCGCACTACCCCGCGCGAGCCTACCTCACACCTGCTGCCTTACCTGGTCGAGGTGATTGCCGCCGACCGGCCGGGCATCCTGGTCAAGATCATCGAGTTCTTCTCACGCCGCGATATCAGCGTGGAGCAGCTCACGTCCATGCGTTACCAGGCCATGCAGACCGGCGCCGAGATGTTCCAGGCGCAGATCACCATCGGCATTCCGTCGGAAACGCATATCGCCGCGCTGCGCGACGATTTCCTCGAGTTGTGCGATGGCCTCAATCTCGATGCCATCATGGACCCCGTGAAGTTCTGACCAAGGGAAGACAGACCTACGCATGATCGGCAAGGGCAAGAAGCTACCGAAACTCGAAGGCGCGCTTGGCGATGGCACGAGCCTGTCCCTGGCCTCTCTCCACGGCAAGTGGGTCGTGGTTTTCTTCTACCCGAAGGACAACACGCCGGGCTGCACCAACGAGGCGAAGGACTTCCGCGATCTTTACGCCGAATTCCGGGCTCGCAATGCCGAAGTCATCGGCGTCTCCCGCGACTCCGTGCGATCGCACGCCAACTTCGCCACCAAGTACGAACTCCCCTTCCCTCTCGTCTCCGACGCCGACGAAGCCTGGTGCAAGGCCTTCGACGTCATCCACGAGAAAGTGCTCTACGGCAAGCGCTATCTTGGCGTGGTCCGTAGTACGTTCCTGATCGACCCCAACGGCAAGCTTGCCGCGGAATGGCGCGGGATCAAGATCCCCGGCCACGCGCAAGCCGTTCTCGAGAGTGTTCCCACCGCGTGACGGATACCGCGTCATGCGGCTCCTCCCCCCGGCCGTCGCCGTGCGGCCGGTTTTGCAACCTCTGCAAGAGGTCACTTCCGTATGACCGGAAGCAAGCGCATCTACGCCCTCGACACCAACGTGCTGCTGCACGATCCGACGTCACTGTTCCGCTTCGAGGAGCACGACGTCTTCATACCAATGACGGTGCTGGAGGAACTGGACGACAAGAAGAAAGGCGGCTCGGAAGTTTCGCGCAACGGCCGTCAGGTAAGCCGTTTCCTTAATGAACTGATTGAACGCGGCGGCGGCGAAGGCATCCGCAACGGCGTGGAGCTGCTCAACCCGCAGGGCATCAAGCTCAAGCGCGGTGCCGTGGGCCGGCTGTTCTTCCAGCAGCGCACGGGCCACGGCAACGGCAAAGCCGACAACCAGATCCTGGCCGCGGTCATCGACCTGCGTGACCAGTACCCGGACCGGCCGGTCATCCTGGTCTCCAAGGACATCAACCTCCGCATCAAGGCCTCGATCTACGGCATCACCGCCGAAGACTACGAGAACGATCGTGCGCTCGATGATTTCGCCCTGCTCTTTACCGGCTCGGACGGGTTGCCGGAAGACTTCTGGACACGGCATCCGGAACTGCGTTCGTGGAACGAGCGTGGCCGCACGTTCTACGAAGTGGACATGCGCGAGGACGAGAACTGGTACGCCAACGAATGCCTGTACATGCCCGGCGAGAACGATGTCGAGCTACGCGTGCTTGAAATCCGCGGTGATGAGGAGAACCGCAAGGCCAAGCTCGTACTACTCGACGATCACACGCACGCGGCGCACGGCGTGTGGGGCATCGCGGCACGTAACCGCGAGCAGAACTTCGCGATGAATCTGTTGATGGATCCGGATGTCGATTTCGTCACCCTGATGGGCACGGCCGGCACCGGCAAGACCCTGCTCGCCCTTGCCGCAGGCCTGGCCCAGGTCATGGACCAGCAGCGGTACCGCGAGATCATCATGACCCGCGCCACGGTCTCGGTCGGCGAAGACATCGGCTTCCTGCCCGGCACCGAGGAAGAGAAGATGACACCGTGGATGGGTGCGCTGACCGATAACCTCGAAGTGCTCGCCAATCCGGAAGAAGGCGGATCGTGGGGGCGCCAGGCCACCAACGACCTGCTCGCTTCGCGCGTGAAGATCCGCTCGCTGAACTTCATGCGCGGCCGCACCTTCCTCAGCCGTTACCTGATCATCGACGAGGCCCAGAACCTCACCCCGAAGCAGATGAAGACCCTGATCACGCGCGCCGGTCCGGGCACGAAGATCGTCTGCCTGGGCAACGTCGAGCAGATCGACACGCCCTACCTTACGGAAACCACATCGGGCCTCACCTACGCGGTGGACCGCTTCAAGATGTGGGCGCACTCGGGACACATCACCCTCAAGCGTGGCGAACGGTCGAGGCTGGCCGATTTCGCGTCCGAAGCGTTGTAAGCACCAGCAAGGGCAGCAGACAAAGGCGCGGGCAGCGATGCCCGCGCTTTCTTCTTTATCGGATAACCCGCTGCGCGAGCTCATGTCTTTATTGTGGGAGCCGCTTCAGCGGCGAATGCTCTTGCCTTGCAGCTATCCTTTCACCATGACCGTCAAAGCCAAAGCCAACACCCTGACCATCGCCGGCTCGGACTCAGGCGGCGGCGCAGGCATCCAGGCTGACCTGAAGACTTTCCACGCGCGCGGCACGCATGGGCTCACCGCGATCACAGCGGTAACGTCACAGAATACGCGCGGGGTGACGGCGGTTCATACGTTGCCTCTTGCCCACATCCGCAGCCAGATCGAGGCAGTGTTCGATGACTTTCCGATCGCGGCCGTGAAGACCGGAATGCTTGGAAGCGCTGCGGTGACACGACTCGTCGCAAAGGAGATGCGCCAGCGCAAGCCTGCGTGGCTCGTGGTGGATCCGGTGATGATCGCCACGAGCGGCGCCCGCCTGCTCGACGACGATGCGCTAGACGCGATGGTGAAGCGCTTGATCCCCCTGGCCGACGTACTCACGCCCAACCTGCCCGAAGCCGAAGCCTTGCTGGGTCGACCACTGGGACGCGATATGGACAGTGTAGGGGCTGACCTCCTTGCCCTTGGCCCACGCGGCGTGCTCCTCAAAGGCGGCCACGGCAAGGGCCGCGAGGTGATCGATCGTTTTTACGACGCCAGCGGTGTCATCGAGGTCCGTCACCCTCGCCTGCCTATCGAAGGCCATGGGAGCGGCTGCACGCTGGCTTCGGCGGTCGCGGCGGGGCTGGCGCGGGGCAAATCGCCACAGGTGGCTGTCCGCGAAGCGATCTCGTGGGTAAACAAGACCTTCCAGCGCGCCTGGCGACCGGGCAAGGGCCGGGTTTACGTGCTCGGCCACTGAGGCCGGAGTATCCTAGGCGCGTTGATACAGGCCGCGTCCGGCCCTACGTATCGCTTGTCCTGGTCGAGTCCAACCGCATGAATTTCCTCGGGCCCCGCTTCATCGTCCTGTACGTGCTGATCCTGTTCACGCTGTGCGTGTTGCTGGTGCACCTGCGTGGGCGCTCCCGCCTGCGCTTCGATCGCCAGCTGGTCGACCATTCGGCCATCTTCGCGCCGTACAACCTGCTGATGTACGCGTTCTCCGCCGTGCCAGCGCGGCCGATTCTCGATCGCAGCGGCTTTCCCCAGCTCGACCTGCTCCAGGGCAACTGGGAAAAGATCCGCGAGGAAGCCATGCACCTGTTCGACGAGGGCTTCATCCGCTCCGCCGAAAAGCACAGCGACGCCAGCTTCAATTCGTTCTTCAAGCAGGGCTGGAAGCGCTTCTACCTGAAATGGTACGGCGAGCCGCTTGCATCGGCCGAGGCGCTCTGCCCGGAGACGGTGAAGCTGCTCAATGCCATTCCGAGCGTCAAGGCCGCCATGTTTGCCCTGCTTCCGCCGGGCAGCAAGCTCAACCCGCACCGTGATCCGTTTGCCGGTTCGCTGCGCTATCACCTTGGCCTGATCACGCCGAACTCCGACGACTGCCGCATCTTCGTCGACGGCGAAATGCACGCCTGGCGGGACGGTAAGGACGTTGTCTTCGACGAGACCTACGTGCACTGGGCGGAGAACCGCACCGACCAGACGCGCGTGATCCTCTTCGCCGACGTCGAGCGTCCACTGAAGAGCCGCCTGATGACCGGCATCAACAAGCGTGTCGGCGCCTTCATGGGCTCGATCACGGCTTCGCCGAATGACGACGAAAGCACCGAGCAGGTCGGCTTCGTCAATCGCATGTTCGCCATGAACAACCGCGGCCGCGATCGTACGCGCAAGTTCAAGAAAGCGAACCCGAAGCTGTTCCGCGTCATCAAGTACATCGGCATCGTGCTGATGATCTGGCTGATTTTCCTCGCCCCGTACCCGTTCTTCCGCGGCAACCACTGATGCCGTGAAGCGGTTAAAGAAGGCCTGCTCACGTCGCGACGGGCGCGGGCGGGCGGCGCAGAGCCTTCGGGCGCTTGGACGGGCGGCGCAGAGCCTTCGGTGCCCACCCTCGCTGCTCAGACACCCCTTCGCGTTTCGTATCGGAAAGGCCGCTGCGCGGCCCATGTATCCATCTGGCCTACGGCCGCTCCACTTGTCGGGAACTCGCCTCGAGGGTGGGCACCGAAGACTCTCCCGAACCCTGAGGTTCGTGAGAGTCGAGCTGACGAAGCAACGCCGCTTCGGCTGTTGGCTCTCCTTCCCACTGACCGTATCGTCGTGAGAGACCTTGGTGTCCACCCTCGATGCGAGTTCCGGACAAGTGGAGCGGCCGTAGGCCAATAAGTACATGAGCCGCGGAGCGGCCTTCCTTTTCGAACGCGGAGGACTGTCTGAGCAGCGAGGGTGGGCACCAAGGTCTCCCCCGCGAAACGCCCAAGTGTAGAAAGCGACGGCAAAGCCGAGCCAGAGAGGCCGAAGGCAAGCCGTACGCCAGGTTCCACAGCGAGCCAAAAAAAAGACCCCGCATTTCTGCAGGGTCTCGTCACCACTCAGCGAACGACTTACGCCGTAGCGCGGATCCGCTCGACGATCGCGTCGCCGAAGGTGTCCGTGGTGCCGGTGCCGCCGACGTCCGGGGTGGTGCGGTCGCGGGCTTCCATCACGTCGCGGATGGCAGCGCGCAGGCGCGTGGCCTTGGCGACCATGTCGAGGTGGTCGAGCATGTCCGCGGCGGCGAGCAGCAGTGCGCACGGGTTAGCCTTCTTCTGGCCGGCGATATCCGGCGCGGAACCGTGGACGGCTTCGAAGATCGCGGCGTCTTTGCCGATGTTGGCACCCGGGGCCAGGCCCAGGCCACCGACGAGACCGGCGCAGAGGTCGGAGAGGATGTCGCCGAACAGGTTGGTCGTGACGATCACGTCGAACTGGTACGGATTCATCACCAGCTGCATGCAGGCGTTGTCGACGATCATCTCGCCGAACTCGATGTCCGGATAGTCCTTGGCCACTTCGCGTGCCACCGTCAGGAACAGGCCCGACGAGGTCTTCATGATGTTGGCCTTGTGCACCGCCGTGACCTTCTTGCGACCCTTCTTGCGGGCCATCTCGAAGGCGTACTTGCAGATGCGCTGCATGCCCGGGCGGGTATTGCGGATCATCGAGACGGCAACTTCGTTGTCGCCCTCACCCGTGGTGGTCTGGCCTTCGGCCAGGTACGCACCCTCGGTGTTTTCACGCACCGTGATGATGTCGATGTTCTCGTAACGTGCCTTGGTGCCCGGGAAGCTGATCGCCGGACGCACGTTGGAGTAGAGGTCGAACTTGCGACGCAGGGTCACGTTGATCGAGGTGAAGCCACCACCGATCGGCGTGGTCAGCGGACCCTTCAGCGCGACCTTGTGCTCGGCGATCTTGTCGATCGTGTGCTGCGGCAGGAGATCGCCATGCTTCTCGAGGGCAACCACGCCCGCGTCGACGTAATCGTATTTCAGACCGCAGTCGAGGGCGTCGAGAACGCGAATGGTCGCGTCCATGATCTCGGGGCCGATGCCGTCGCCGGGGATCACGGCAATCGTCTTGCTCATGGGGGTAACTCCTGAAGGAAAGCGGGTCGCATGACACGCGCCGAAGGCGCGCGCGGGGAGAAAAATCGCCTAATTATCGGCGATCCTGCCCTCTTCCTTCAAGGTTGCCGCCCCGGTCGGGGCGGCAAGGGCGGCCGATCAGGCCGCCGGGTGGTCCGCGCAGGCTTCCGCGTCGCCCGCAGCCTCGCCTTCCAGCGAGTCGAGGAAATCGACCGCGCGGCGCAGGTGGGGGATGACGATGGAGCCACCGACCACGAGGCCCACGCTGAAGACTTCGAAGAATTCATCGCGGTTGACCCCGGCTTCCTTGCACTGCGCCACGTGGTAGCTGATGCAGTCGTCGCAGCGCAGGACCATGGAGGCCACCAGACCGAGCATCTCCTTGGTCTTCACGTCCAGGGCGCCGGCACGGTAGGTCTGGGTGTCCAGGGCGAAGAAACGCCGGACGACCTGGTTGTCCTCACCGAGGATGCGCTCGTTCATCCGCTTACGGAACGCGGTGAATTCTTCGACGCGGCTATCGCCCATCAGTGTGCTGCCTCGAGGATTGCGGCCAGGCGGCCACTGCGGTCAGCCGCGGCAAGGTCGTCGAACCCACCCACGTGCGTGCCGTTGATGAAGATCTGCGGCACGGTGCGGCGGCCACCGCTCTTTTCGAGCATGAGGTCGCGCTGGGCGGGGTCCATGTCGATGCGGACCTCGTTCCAGGCCAGGCCCTTGGCCTTGAGCAGGTTCTTGGCGGCGACGCAGTACGGGCAGACGGCAGTCGAATAGATGGTGATATCGGGGGTAGACATGGAGGGGATGCTCCGGAAACGAATGGCCAAAAGATGGCGACGCGGGGAGAATTTTGCAAGGAAGGCACCTGTTCGTTTGGTGATGGTATCGTCCCCGACCTATGCGCATGCCCTTCCCCCGCCTTGCCCTGCTCGCCGCCAGCGCCCTCGCCACGTTCGCCGTGGGCGCCCAGGAGAACGTGCGTCTGCCCGACCTGGGCAGCTCTGCGGCGGGGCTGCTCAGCCCGCGCGAGGCGAACGAATACGGCGCGCAGATGCTCCGCCAGATGCACACCCTCAACCTGACGGTGGACGATGCCCTGGTCGACCAGTACATCAACGACCTGGGCTTCCGGCTGGTGGCAGCCAGCGACCGGCCGAAGGACCACTTCCAGTTCTTCATCGTCAACGACAGCCAGATCAACGCCTTCGCCGCCCCGGGTGGCTATATCGGGGTCAACGCGGGCCTGATCGATATCACCACCAGCGAGAGCGAGCTGGCGGGCGTCATCGCGCACGAAATCGGCCACATCACCCAGAACCACCTGTATCGCGCCTTCGAAGACTCGAAGAAGAACGCGCCGCTGATGGCCCTGGTCCTGCTCGGCGCGATCGCCGCCGGCGCCGGTGGCGGAGCCGGTGATGCCGCTCCGGCGGTCCTCATGGGCGGCCAGGGCCTGATCATGCAGCGGCAGATCAACTTCACCCGTAAGGACGAAATCGAGGCGGACCGCACAGGCATCCAGACGCTGGCCAACGCCGGCTATGACCCCGAAGCGATGGCCGAATTCTTTGGCCGCATGCAGGACACCCTGCGCGTCGGCGAGGATGAAGAGGCCGCGCCGTCGCTCCTGCTCACCCATCCGGTGACCCTGGAGCGCATCAGCGACGCGAAGTCGCGGGCGCGGGTGATCAATGAGCGCAACGCCAACAAGCCCCGCCAGCCGACGCTGGACAAAGCCACCTGGGAAAAGAGCACGGCGCCCGTGCTCTACGTAAAGGACAACACCCAGCTTGCCCCGGACAGGGGCAAGATCGTTGCCGATAGCGCGGGCGACACCTACGCCCTGATGCGCGAGCGCATCCGCGTCCTCTCCGGCGATCCCCGCAAGCTCGCCGACATCTACGCGACCAATCTCAAGCGCAAGGAGTTCGACACCGCGGCCAACCGCTATGGCTACGCGATCGCTCTCATTCGCAGTGGTCGCGGCATGGAGGCGGTGGCACAGATCCAGCCCCTGCTGGTCAGCCAGCCCTCCAGCGTGGTCCTGCGGCTTGCGCTGGCCGATGCCTACGTCGAGGCCGGCCGGCACGGCGACGCCATGGCCATCTACAAGATCCTGCACGCCAACTCGCCACGCAATGGCGCGGTGACCCTGGGCTATGCGCGGGCGCTGACCGATACCGGCCGTACCGACGAATCCCGCGTCGCGGCCACGCTACTCAAGCCCATGCTCGACGACAGCGACGACCCGGAAATCTTCCGCACCTTCGCCCGCGCCAGCGAGCGCTCGGGCGATTCGGTGCGCGCCGCGGAGGCTTATGCCGATAGTGCATACCTCGCGGGGCGCCCTTTCGACGCCATGGAGCAGCTGCGCCGCCTGCTCAAACGTGACGATCTGGACTACTACCAGCGCTCCCGTATCCAGGCCAGAATCAGCGACCTCACACCGCTCCTGCTGGAGTTACGCAAGAAACGCGTGACCACGGATGACAACCCGGACGGGCGTAGCCAGTAACGGCCGGTCGCAAGATCCGGTGGACTTTCGTGACAATTGTCATTGCGGTGTAACACTACGTGGCTGCAATATGACCGTCATAGCCAACGAGCGGCCTTACGCGTGCATAAACGCATTCTCATCGTGGAAGACGAAGCTTCGATTCGCGACATGGTCGCTTTCGCGCTTCGTAAGGCGGGTATGGACGCGGCTCACGCCGCCGACGCCCGCGCCGCACAGATGGCCATCTCCGAGCGTGTCCCGGACCTGATCCTGCTCGACTGGATGCTCCCGGGCACCAGCGGACTCGAACTCGCCCGCCGGCTGCGCCGCGAGGAGCTCTCCCGGGAAATCCCGATCATCATGCTCACCGCCCGCGGCGAGGAGATGGACCGGGTGAACGGGCTGGAAGCAGGGGTCGACGACTACGTCATCAAGCCCTTCTCCACCCGCGAGCTGATCGCCCGTATCAAAGCTGTGCTCCGCCGCAGCCAGGGCGACGACGGCTCCGGCATCGTCGAACTGGGCGGTTTGCGCATTGACGGACCCGCCCACCGCGTGTTCGCCGGCGAAGAGGCCGTGCCCATCGGCCCGACCGAATACCGCCTCCTGTTCTTCTTCATGACGCACCCTGAGCGCGTGTACTCGCGTGCCCAGCTGCTCGATCATGTCTGGGGTGGCAGCGTGTACGTGGAGGAACGCACGGTCGACGTGCATATCCGCCGCCTGCGCAAGACACTGGAGCCCTGGAAGCTCGACGACATGGTGCAGACCGTTCGCGGCGCGGGTTACCGCTTCTCCGCGAACACCTAGGCTAGTGCGGGGTAGCCGCGCTATCTTGGGCGCCATGCCACCTCGCACCCTTACTTCCTGGCGACTGCCTGCCACGTGCGCTGCCCTGCTTATCGCGGGCGGCGTCGTCGGCGCGCTCGTGGGTGCGGTGCTGGCTGGTGTGACGGTCGTCGCGCTGGCGGAAATCGTCGTACTGCTGTCGCCATTCCGTCACAAGTCGGGGCCAATGTTGCAATCGTCCGCAACGCCCCACCCCGAGTATGACCGTCTGATGACTCGCACCCGTCGTATCGCTTCCCGCCTGCGTGATTTGCGCAGCGCGGCCGGGACCCTTCCCGATGCCGTGGTCCTCCTGGACCATTCGCTGCACGTCCGCTGGTTCAATCACGCGGCGGAGGAGTTGCTCGGCCTGAAACGGCCACGCGATCGCGGCCGCCTCCTCGCCGACCTGATGCGCAACTCCGAGTTGGCCGAATGGCTGGCCGAAGGCGCGCGTGAACCGCTCAACGACGTGACGGCCCCAGGGCATCCCAATCGCCACGTCACCGCCACCCTGCTTCCGTTCGGAAGCCGGCAACGGCTCCTGCTGGCGCGCGACACCAGCCACCTCACCCGTCTGGAGCAGATTCGTCGCGACTTCGTCGCCAACGTCTCGCACGAGCTGCGCACGCCGCTGACGGTGATCCACGGCTACCTGGAGCTGCTCGACCCCGAGGACGTGCCCGAACTGGCGCCCGTCCTCGACGAAATGCGTGCGCAGTCCAAGCGCATGGGCCAGATCGTCGAAGACCTCCTCACCCTGTCGCGACTGGAAACCCAGGACCACGTCGCCGATGAGCACGTGCAGATGGCGCCGTTGCTTGCCAGCCTGCGCAAGGAAGCCGAGGCACTCAGCCAGGGCCGCCATACCGTCTCGCTCGACATGGCCACGCCGTTCGACGTACTCGGCTCACCAAAGGACCTCCACAGCGCCTTCTCCAATCTGGTGAGCAACGCGGTGCGCTACACGCCCACCGGTGGTCGCATCGCCATCCGCTGGGCGGAAACCGAAGGCGGTGCACGATTCTCCGTGCAGGATTCCGGCTTTGGTATTCCGGCCACGCATATCGCGCGCCTGACGGAACGCTTCTACCGCGTGTCCTCCAGCCGCTCGCGGGATTCCGGCGGCACCGGCCTGGGCCTGTCTATCGTTAAGCATGTTCTCAACCTGCACCAGGCCCGCCTCGTCATCGAGAGCGAGCCGGGCAAGGGCTCGACCTTCGCCTGTGTTTTCGGCAGCGACCGCCTGCTCGACGGCGCCCGGCTGCAGGAAGCGGCCGGCCTGCATCTGTAATCGATGGCAGGCAAGCGCCGCCAGGTTGCTGCGATGCCGCTTTCCGGCATGATGACCGATACGCCACCATCGGTCGTCGTGAAAGGATTAACCGAAAGCATGAGCGAGTCTGTCGACCTCGGCGCTCCGGCGCTGTACATCAACCGCGAACTGGCGGCACTGGAATTCAACTTCCGTGTACTGGCCCAGGCGCGTGACCCCGATGTGCCCGTGCTCGAGCGGCTGCGCTACCTGACCATCGTCAGCAACAACCTCGACGAATACTTCGAGGTGCGCGTGGCGGTGCTCAAGCACAAGCATGCGCTCGGCGCGGCCACGCCCGGCGCCGACGGGCTGTCGTCCACCGAGATTCTCGCCCGTATCCGCGAGCGAACCCTCGAGCTGGTCGCCGAGGTCTACGCCATCTGGCATAACGAACTCGGTCCCGCCCTGGGCGAGGCAGGCATCCGCTACCTCACCCGCGACCAGTGGACCGATAAGCAGCGCCGCTGGTTGCTCGGCTATTTCCAGAATGAAATCCAGCCGGTGCTGTCGCCGCTCGGTCTCGATCCGTCGCATCCGTTCCCCCGTATCCTCAACAAGACCCTGAACCTCGCCGTGGTGCTAAAGGGCCGCGACGCATTCGGCCGCGAAGGGCATATGGCCCTGGTGCGCGCGCCGCGGTCACTGCCCCGCATCATCAAGCTGCCGGGCGAAGTATCCGAAGGCGATGGCGATTTCGTTTTCCTGGCTGAAGTGCTCCAGGCCTTCGCCGATGAGATTTTCCCGGGTTTCGATGTCTGCGCCTCCTACCAGTTCCGCGTCACGCGCAACAGCGAACTGGTGGTCGAGGAAGCGGAAGTCGAGAACCTTGCCCGCGCGCTGAGCGAGGAACTCGTCGGCCGCGGATATGCGCGGCCAGTACGCCTCGAAGTCGGCGCGGATTGTCCGCGCGCGATCACCGACATGCTCATCGCGAACTTCCAGCTCGAAGAAGCGGATGTCTACCGCTGCGATGGGCCGGTCAACATCATTCGTGCGAGCCTTATCTACGATCAGGTCGATCGTCCCGAACTGAAGTTTCCGCGGTTCACCCCGCGCCTTTCGCCGGCTTTCGGCAAGGGCGTGAACGAGTTCGACGTACTCGGTGTGCGCGACGTCCTGCTGCATCATCCCTACGAGTCTTTCGCTTCCGTGGTCGAGCTGCTGCGACGTGCATCGGAAGACCCCGGCGTGCTGGCGATCAAGCAGACCTTGTATCGCGCCGGCAAGGATTCCCCCCTGGTGGATCTGCTCGTGGAAGCCGCGCGCAACGGCAAGGACGTCACGGTGGTGATCGAGCTGCGGGCGCGCTTCGACGAAGAAGCCAATATCGGCCTCGCCACGCGCCTGCAGGAAGCCGGCGTGCAGGTAGTCTATGGCGTGGTGGGCTACAAGACGCACGCCAAGATGTTGCTCATCGTGCGCCGCGAAGGCTCGGGCCTGCGCCGCTACGTGCATCTTTCCACGGGCAACTATCACCAGGGCAACAGCCGCGGTTACACGGACATCGGCCTGATGACGTCGAACCCTGAAATCGGCGAGGACATCCATAAGGTATTCCAGCAGCTCTCCGGCCTCGGTCCGATGATCCAGCTCAAGCGACTCTTGCATTCGCCGTTCACGCTTTACAGCGGGGTCATGGCGCGTATCGAACGCGAGATCGAACACGCCAGCAATGGTCGGCCGGGGCGCATCGTCGCCAAGCTCAATGCGCTCAATGAGGCGCATGTGGTGGAAGCGTTGTACAGGGCCTCCGCGGCCGGCGTGCAGATCGACCTGATCATCCGCGGCGCATGCACGTTGCGGCCCGGTATTCCCGGGGTTTCCGAGAACATCCGCGTGCGCTCGATCATCGGCCGGTTCCTCGAACACAGTCGCGTCTACTGGTTCGGCAACGACGGCGAATCCGAACTGTTCTGCGCGAGCGCCGACTGGATGGAGCGCAACCTCATGCGCCGCATCGAAGTGGGCGTCCCCATCCTCGATCCCGAACTGGCTGCCCGCGTGTACAACGAAACCCTCGACAACTACCTGCGCGACAATACGCACGCGTGGATGCTCGGCAGCGATGGACGCTACACGCGACGCATCCCTGCCACGGGCGAAGCCCCTTATAGCGCGCAGCAATCGCTGCTGGCCGAATACTGCGCGTGACCCGGCGCATCCTGCTCCTGTCGGTGTCCGCGGGTGCGGGCCACGTGCGCGCGGCGGATGCCCTCGAGGCAACGATCGGCGCGCTGGCGGCGGATGGACTCGACGTCGAAGCGCGCCATCTCGACGTGATGGACTTCGTGCCATCGAGCTTCCGGCGCATCTATGCCGACTTCTACCTCGGCCTGATCACACACTACCCGCGCGTGTGGGGCATGCTTTACCGGATCACCGACGACGCGCGGCCCGAAGCCGTCACGCAGCGGATGCGCCGGACCATCGAGCGCCTCAACACCCGACGCCTGCGCGCGGCGATCAGCGCCTTCGCGCCGGACGCGATCGTCTGCACGCATTTCCTGCCGGCCGAGATGTTGATGCGCCAGATCCGCAAGGGTCGCGTCAACGTGCCGGTGTACCTGCAGGTGACGGATTTCGACCTTCATCGCATGTGGGTGATTCCGGGCATGACCGGCTACTTCGCCGCGAGCCCGGAAATCGCCCAGCGCATGCACGCGGTTGGCCTGCCGCCGGAGCGGGTGCACGTGACCGGCATTCCGGTGATGCCCGCCTTCGCCACCACCCACGACCGCGCGGCCCTGCGTGCGGAGCTGGGCATCGACCCGGAGCGCCCGGCGTATCTGGTGATGGGTGGCGGCGCCGGCGTTGGCGCGATGGACGACCTCGCAGACAAGCTGCTTTCCGCGGCCGGCGATTTCCAGCTCGTCGTGCTCGCTGGCCGCAACGTGGAACTCCTCGAGCGCCTTCGGACGCTGGCGAAGACACGCCACGCAGGCCGCCTGTTTCCTCAGGGATTCACGCGACAGGTGGAGCGCCTCATGGCTTGCTGCGACCTGGCGATCACCAAGCCCGGCGGACTCACCACATCGGAGTGCCTTGCCGTCGGCCTGCCGATGATCGTCAATGCGCCGATTCCCGGTCAGGAAGAACGCAATGCGGACTACCTGCTCGAACAAGGCGCCGCGTGGAAAGCCATCGATGCGGTGGCCCTCTCCTGGCGAATCGCCCAGCTGCAGGCGCAGCCGGCGCGACTTGCAGCCATGGCAGCCAACGCGCGGGCCATCGGCCGGCCGCATGCGGCACGCGACGTCGTCGACACGGTGCTCGCCCTGCTGGATAGCCGATGAGTCATTCCCCGCGCCGGCGCCTGTTTGCCGTGCTGGCGACCGCGGCGTTCACGTTCATGCTGGCCTTCATGTTCGCCCACGTGGAGGTCGAGATCGAAGGGCCGCATGGCTGGGCGACGAGCCTGCCGACATGGCGCGTCGAAAACAGCTGGCTGCTGGACCTGCTCTGGGGCGGCCGGCCGATGACCGGCTACCACGCCTGGGTGTTTCCCTTCATTGCCCTGTTCTTTCATTTTCCGATGGTGTTCCAGGGTTACTGGAGCTGGCGTGCACAGGTTCGCGTGATCGCCTGCGTCATGCTGTTCTGGGTGGCCGAGGATGGCCTGTGGTTCATCCTCAACCCGGCCTTCGGCCTGGCGCGCTTCAATCCGGTGGACGTGCCCTGGCATCGGCACTGGTGGGGGCCTGCGCCAACGGATTACTGGGTCTTCGGCTTTCTCTGCATTGTCCTGTTCATCCTTTCGGCATTGCCCAAGAGCCGCATCGCAAAGCCAGCCTGAGAACAGGCGTTGCATGCAAGCCCCGGCCCCATGCCAGAATCCACCGATACGCCGCTGCGGACACATCTCTTGGCGACCTCAGGTAAATCGCAGATCAACGAAGGCGAATTTCTCGCCGCCGTCGACCTCGGCTCCAACAGCTTCCACATGGTGGTGGCTCGCTATGAGCACGGCGAACCCCGTGTCATCGACCGCCTGCGCGACTCCGTACGCATGGCCGTGGGCTTGCGTCCGGACGGCACACTGGACGCGAACCACCGCGCTGCGGCGCTGGCCAGCCTCGCCCGTTTCGGCCAGCGCATCGCCGGCATCCCCGCGCTGCATGTTCGCGCCGTGGCGACCAATACCGTGCGCCGCCTGGCCTCACCGCATGCCTTCCTTTCCGCCGCGGAAGCCGCACTAGGGCATCCGGTGGAAATCGTCTCGGGCCGTGAGGAAGGCCGATTGATCTTCCTCGGTTCCTCACACGACCTCCCGGCCTCGCGCGACCACCGCCTGGTCATCGACATCGGTGGTGGCAGCACCGAATTCATCATCGGCCGCGGCAACGCGCCACTGCTGACCGAAAGCGTGCAGGTGGGCTGCATCGCCTCCACGTTGCGATTCTTCCCCGGTGGCAAGATCACCCGTAAGCGCTGGCAGAAAGCCCGCCGCGAGATCGGTGTACTCCTGCAGCAGTTTTCAGAGGATTACCGCGAGTCGGGTTGGGCCGATGCCTATGGCTCCTCCGGCACTGCCAAGTCGATTGGCTCGGTCGTTCGCGCCATGAAGCTTTCGGACGACGGCATCACGCCCGAATCGCTGGCCGCCGTGCGCGAAGCCCTGATCGAACAGGGTGCATCCGGCGGTGTCCTGAAACTCCCGGGACTGGCCGAGGATCGCGCCGAAGTGTTCGCAGGCGGCGTGGCGATCTTCGAGGCGGCGTTCGAGGCACTGGGCATCGAGCGCCTGCGCGTATCGGAAAGCTCGATGCGTGAGGGCGTGCTCTGGGACCTGATCGGCCGTTCCGCTGGTACGGATCCGCGCATGGCAAGCATCGACTCGCTGGCAAGCCGCTACGGCGTCGACCGCGCCCAGGCGCGCCGCGTCGAGACGACCGCGCTCAGCCTGTTCGACCAGCTGGGCAAGGCCTGGAAACTCGACGACGACGCACGGGAGTGGCTGTCGTGGGCGGCGCGGGTGCATGAGCTGGGTCTGGCCATTGCGCACAGCCAGCATCAGCGTCACGGCGGCTATATCCTCCGCCACGCCGATCTCGCCGGTTTCTCGCGGCAGGAACAGCAGCTGCTCGCCGCGATCGTCGAATGTCATCGGCGCAAACCCGAGAAATCTGTGATCTCGGCCCTGCCCGTCCGCTACCGGGCGCTGGCCCGACACATCACGGCGATCCTCCGGCTTGGCGTACTTTTCCGCCGCGCCCGCCGTGCCGAGTCCCTACCCCGCATCCGCGTGAGTGCGTCGCGTCAGCGCCTCCGTCTGTCACTGCCGGCGGACTGGCTGGACCAGCACCCGTTGACCGAAGCGGATCTCGACCAGGAGCGCGAGCCGCTGGCCGAGCTCGGGCTGGATCTCGAGATCGTCACCGAATGACTGCGATCCGCCCGGCGAACGGGCGTATCATGGCGCGATTGTTTCACCGTCACGACCGGTAACCCATGCTCAAAGCCGTCTTCGCCAGCCTCTTACTCGCCCTGCCCGCCGTGTCCCTGGCCCAGGCGACCAAGCCGGCAACGCCAGCACCGGCGTCCGTCGATCACCCGCGCGTGGTCATGCACACCACGCAGGGCGACGTCACCCTCGAGCTGTTCCCGGACAAGGCGCCCAAGAGTGTCGCCAACTTCCTGCAGTATGTCCGCGACGGTTTCTATGACGGCACGGTGTTCCACCGCGTCGTCAGCGGTTACATGGTGCAGGGCGGCCTCTACAGCCGCGACCTGACCCAGCGCCGCACGCGCGCCGCCATTCCCAGCGAAGCCGACAACGGGCTCTCGAATGCGCGCGGCACGATCGCCGTGGCCCGCGGTGGCGACCCGAATTCCGGCACGGCACAGTTTTTCGTCAATCTGGTCGACAATCGCCGGCTCGATTACGTCAGCAACCAGAGTGGCCTGACCTGGGGTTTCGCCGTCTTCGGCAAGGTCGTGTCCGGCATGGACGTGGTCGACAAGATTGCCGCGCTGCCTACCCGCGCGCAGGGTCCCTTTGTCGGCGATGTGCCCAATCCGATCGTGATCATCGATTCGGCCAATGTGATCGGCGAAGAAAAGGCCCGCCCGGCTCCGGCGTCGACCAGCGCCGCGCCAGCCGCACCGAAGAAGGGCGAGAAGAAGACCGCACCCCCGAAGGCCGCATGAGCACGCTGTTCATCGCCGACCTGCACCTCGACGAGGCGCGCCCTGACATCACGGCGTTGTTCGAGCAGTTCCTCGCTTCTGAAGAGTCCCGCTCGGCGTCCGCGTTTTACATCCTCGGCGATCTGGTCGAAGCGTGGATCGGCGACGATGACGATGCGGAGCTTCCGAACCGGATCGCCACCGCCACGCGTGCACTCAGCGACAGCGGCGTGCCGGTGTACTTCATGGCGGGCAACCGCGATTTTCTCCTCGGCGAGCGCTTCGCCGAACGCGCGGGCATGACCCTGCTCCACGATGGCGTCGTGCGCGATATCGAAGGCACGCCCACCTTGCTGATGCATGGCGACGTGCTATGCACTGACGACGTCGAGTACCAGGCCGTGCGCGCGCAGGTGCGTACGGATGCCTGGAAACAACAGATCCTCTCGATGCCGCTGGAAGCGCGTCGCGCCTTCGCCGCGAAGGCGCGTAGCGATAGCAAGGCACGCACGGGGCAGAACGACGAGACGATCATGGACGTGAACCAGGGGGCTGTTGAAGCGGCCCTGCGTCATGCTGGCGTGCACCGGCTGATTCACGGGCATACGCACCGGCCGGCGATTCATCCGTTCGCGTTTGATGACGCGAATGCCGAGCGCATTGTGCTGGGCGACTGGTATGACCATGGGTCGGTGCTGGCCATTGATGGCGATCGGTTGGATTTGCGTGGGCTTTGGTTGTCGTGAGGCTTGTCGCGAGTACCCATCGCCGCTGAAGCGGCTCCCACACAGAGCAGTTCTTGCAGCAGCCGATTCATCGGTGACGCCTCTTGTGGGAGCCGATTCATCGGCGACGCTTCTTGTGGGAGCCGATTCATCGGCGATCCCTGCGTAGCCAGAGGCAAACGATCACCTCACCCCAGCGTCGCCAGCCACACCAGCTCAGACTCCGAAAACCCAGCCTCACGCCGGCCTCAACATTGAATGGCCCGCGCAACGACCCGTTCATATAGTCGTTGAGCAATTGCGCGAACGTTGACTCCGGCTCGATGCCATCGCGCTCACAGCACCAGTGAAACCAGCGCGTGCCGGCCGCCACATGAGCCACTTCCTCGCGCAGGATCACCTCGAGGATGCCCACGGTGCGCTCGTCATTCTGCCGGCGCAGCCGCTCCATCATGCCCGGCGTAACGTCCAGGCCACGCGCCTCAAGCACCCGCGGCACCAACGCCATCCGCGCGGTGTCGCTGTGCGCCGTCTTCTCGGCCATTTCCCACAGTCCGTTATGGGCGTCGAAGTCACCGTAAGCATGGCCGAGTTCGGCAAGCCGTCCCGACAGCATCGTGAAGTGCCGTGCTTCATCGTTAGCGCAGGATGCCCAATCACGGTAATACGCGTCGGGTTTGCCGCGGAAGCGATACACCGCGTCCCAGGCAAGATCGATCGCGTTGAATTCGATATGTGCGATCGCATGGACAAGCGCCGCACGCCCTTCGGGTGTGCCGAGACCGCGCTGGGCCAGTTCACGCGATGGCACAAGACGCGGGCGTTCGGGACGTCCCGGCAGACCGATGGGCTGAGGCGGCGGTGCCGCCGGATCGGGCGCGAGTGCGCCCTCACCCAGCGCCGCCCAGGTCTCGAAACTCAGGCGGACCTTTTCAACGGGGTCGGTCGCCTCGAGGCAACGACGCGCGGCGGCATGGAGATCGTGCATGAAAGGCATGGCGGCACGCTGGGGCGTGCCGCCGATCGCTCAGGCGCTACGACGTTCGTTCTTGGCCGAATCCGACCGCATGGCTTCCTGTTGCTCGAGGAAGCCGGCATCCACGCCCGTCACGTACTCGCCGGAGAAGCACGAGGTATCGAAGTGCGTGAGCTCTTCATTGCCGTCGGCGACGGCCTGGATCAGGTCTTCCAGATCCTGATAGACCAGCCAGTCGGCGCCCAGCGCCTTTTCCACTTCCTCGACGGTACGACCCGCAGCGACCAGCTCCGAGGCTGCCGGCATGTCGATGCCGTAGATGTTCGGATAGCGCACCGGCGGCGCGGCGGAAGCGAAGTAGACATTCTTGGCACCGGCGTCGCGGGCCATCTGGATGATCTGGCGCGAGGTGGTGCCACGCACAATGGAGTCGTCGACCAGCAACACGTTCTTCTTGCGGAATTCCAGGTCGATCGCATTGAGCTTGCGGCGCACCGATTTCACGCGCTCGCCCTGCCCCGGCATGATGAAGGTGCGGCCGATGTAGTGGTTCTTGACCAGGCCTTCGCGCATCGGGACGCCGAGCGCCTGCGCCAGCGAGCTGGCCGCCGTGCGCGAGGTGTCGGGAATAGGAATCACCGCGTCGATACCGTGGTCCGGACCGCGCTCGCGAAGGATCTTTTCGGCGAGCTTTTCGCCCATGCGCAGGCGCGCCTTGTACACCGACACGTCCTCGATCATCGAGTCCGGACGCGCAAGGTAGACGTACTCGAAAATGCACGGTGCATGCACGGCACCTTCGGCGCAGCGCTGCGTGTGCAGCTCGCCGCCTTCGGTGACGATCACGGCTTCGCCCGGCTCGATATCGCGGATGCGCTTGAAGCCAAGCACGTCGAACGCGACCGACTCGGACGCGATCGCGTATTCGTGACCCTGGGCCGTGATGCGCTCACCGAGTACGAGCGGACGGATGCCGTTCGGATCGCGGAAAGCGATGAGACCGTAACCGAGCACCAGCGCGATGCAGGCGTAACCGCCGCGGGCACGCGCGTGGACACCCGAGATGGCCTTGAAGACGTGCTCCGGCGTGAGGTCGCCACGGTCGTCCACCTGCAGCTCGTGCGCGAGCACGTTGAGCAGCACTTCGGAGTCGGAATCCGTGTCGATGTGGCGACGGTCGTCCTCGAACATCTCCTTGCGCAGGGCCTCGGTGTTGACGAGGTTGCCGTTGTGCGCGAAAGCGATGCCGTAGGGCGAGTTCACGTAGAAGGGCTGGGCTTCGTCCGTGCCTTCCGAGCCGGCGGTCGGGTAGCGGCAGTGGCCGATGCCGATACGGCCACGCAGCTTGCTGACGCCAGCCGAGTTGAAGACATCGCGAACCAGCCCGTTGCCCTTGTGCAGGCGCAGGCGCGCGCCATCCACGGTGGCGATACCGGCGGCATCCTGCCCACGATGTTGCAGGACGGTCAGGCCGTCATACAGGGCCGACGCCACTTCCGTGGTGCCGACGATGCCGATGATTCCGCACATGGGTGTTGCCTTCTACGAAGTGGCCGCCGTGGTCGCGGCGGCAGGGTGAACGTGATCTTTGTCCGGTTGCGCGGGGGTGTTGAAATCGCGCAACTTCATGAGGTCGTCTTTACTTGGCAGCTTTACGTCCGGCATCTTCAGGTGTTCCAGAGCGGCAGGCGGATGCATGTATCCGCGCACATTCTCCGGGACCTGCTGACCCAGCCATTCAGCCGCGCCACGAAACTGCGGCATCATCGCCGACTCCTGCCACATGGTGCTGTTGGCCAGAGGCGTGAAGCCCACGATGAACACGACCAGGGCCACGATGAGGACACCGCGAGCCAGGCCGAAAAGCATGCCGAACAGCCGGTCTGTGCCGCCCAGTCCCGTGCTCGCGACCAGTCGCGAGATCATGAACCGGATCAGCCCGCCGACCAGCAGCACGGCGATGAAACACAAGCCATAACCGATCGCCACGCGCGCCGAAGGCAACGACACGCTGCTTTCGAAGTAATGCGCCAGCGAAGGACCATACGTCCAGGCTACCCAGAAGGCGGCGACCCAGATAACGAGCGAGAGCACTTCGGAAATGAGGCCGCGCACGAGGCCGATCAAGACCGAGATGAACAGGATCCCCAGGATGACGCAGTCGATCCAGTTCACTTGGAGATCCCCGATGCCACGATGAGAGCGGGTCGCAGCGCGTTACGGCGCCGAAACAACGACGCCGTCCAGGCCCACCTTGGCCTTGATCTGGTCTTTCAGGCGTACGGCGTCGTCGCGCTGGGTCTGCGGGCCGGCGCGGACGCGCCAGAGCTTGGCTCCGGCACTCGATGCGACCGTGTCCACGTAACCGGCGATCCCCGCGCCGCGAAGCTTGTCGCGCAGGCGGGTTGCCTCGGCCTCACTGCTGACTGCAGCGACCTGTACCGCGAAACCACCAGCGCGCGGCGGCGCAGCCGGGACCGTCGCACTGGCCGCAGCCGGAGCCGGGGTCGCAGCCGCCTTGGGCGGCGCCGGCACGTCGGCGGTCTGAGTCTCAGCCTTGGACGAGAGCGTCGCAGGCGCACCCGGCGCGGCAGCGGTGATCTTCAGGCGTGCTGCCTCAGCAGCGGCACGCGACTCGAACGGACCAGCCGTTACCCGGGTCAGCGACTTGCCCGCCTGGCTGGTGGCTGCTTCGTTAACCGGATAGCCGAGCGCACGCACCTTCTGCACCAGGGCATCGGCCTTGCTGCGATCAGCGTAGGCGCTGAGGTTGATCGTGAAGCTGCCGCGCGCGGCCGTACCTGCGGGAAGCGGAGCGGCTGACGGGGTTGCCGCCACGGGTGTGGGCGCGGCAGCGGCGACCGGCTTCACCGGCTTGCTGCTCACCGGCGCGGTAGCGGTGGGGGTCGCGCTGGCAGGCTTGGCGCTGGCCGGGGCGTTGGCGAAATCTTCGGGCAGCGCGTCCGCCGGCTTGCGCGAAGCGATTTCCACGGAGGCGAGCTTGCTTCCCGTGCCCGGCGTGACCGTCGCGGCAGGGGTGGTCGGCGCGGTCGTGTCGCCCGGGGTGGCGGCCGGACGAACCGGGCCACCGGCGGCCTGAGGACCACTGACCGAGGCCGGCGAGCCGTTGGGGGCGACGTCGAGGGTGCGCGTCTGCAGGTCGCGGTCCGGTGCCGGCGGGATCTCCAGGCTGACCGTCTGGTCCGCGTCGCTCTTGGGCGGCGTGGTGGAGAAAATCATCGGCACGAACAGGACCAACAGAGCAACCAGGACGGCGGCACCCAGCAGACGTGTTTTCAAGGAAAGCTCCATACGACCGACGCAATGCGAATCGCGGCGATTATAACCGGCAATCGATGGCCCCGCCGTTGCTTACGGCCGGGCGTTCACGTGCCGTGGGAGAGCGCCGCGGCAGCGACGAAGAACGAGCCGAACAGCAGGAGCACGTCATCGGGGCCCGCCTCCGCGCGGGCGGCCTTCCAGGCCGATGCAACGTCATCGAAGGCCTGGCCGTGGGACGTGGGGCTAACCGCCCCCAGCGCCGCCATCAGGATCCCTGACGGAAGCCCACGCGTGGTATCGCGTTCCAACCCGGCAAGATACCAATGGTCCACCCGGTCCACGAGCGCGCCGATGACTCCGTCAACATCTTTATCGGCCAATGCGCCGTACACCGCTCGCACCTGCCCCCGACGTGGTGTGGCGTCGACCCAGGCGGCGAGGGCCCGCGCGGCCTGCGGGTTATGGCCTACGTCCACCAGGGTCAACGGACGTTCGGCGATCCGCTGCAGCCGACCAGGAACACGAACCCCGGCCAATGCCTGCCCGATCGCCCCGGGAGACACATCGACACGTGATCCCAGCGCGTGAATGGCCGCGATGGCCGTCGCGGCGTTGTCCACCTGCACGGGCGCATCCAGGCCCGGCCGCGGGAGTTCAAGCACCGTGCCGTCGCGATGCGACCAGCGCCAGCTCCCCTTCCCGTCGTCGTGGCTGGCCGAAAACGCGTCGCCACTCGCGACGACCTTCGCCCCGATGCCCCGCAAGGCTTCGAGCAATCCAGCCGGTGGGTGACGCTCGCCGACGATGGCGGGACGCCCTGCCCTGGCGATGCCGGCTTTCTCCCGACCGATGCTGTCGCGGTCTCCGCCCAGCCAGTCCTGATGATCCAGATCGATCGTCGTGATAACGGCGATATCGGCGTCGATGATGTTCACGGCATCCAGTCGCCCGCCCAGGCCAACCTCGATGACGGCTACGTCGAGCGACGCGCGCGCCATCACATCGATGGCTGCGAGCGTGCCGAACTCGAAGTACGTTTGCGGAATCGCGCCACGCGCGGCTTCGATGCGCTCGAAGGAGGCAACCAATGCCTCATCGGAGGCATCGTCGCCCTCGATCCGCACGCGCTCGTTGTAGCGAAGCAGGTGCGGCGAGGTGTAGCAGCCGACCCTGTATCCGGCCGCGCGCAGCATGCCTTCGAGGAAAGCGACGGTAGAGCCCTTGCCGTTGGTGCCACCGACGGTGATCACGATCGGCGCGGGACGCGGCGCGCCCATCGCTTCCCACACAGCCCGCACGCGGTCGAGCCCAAGCTCGATATCGCGCGGATGGGTGCGCTCCTGGTAGGAAAGCCATTCGGCAAGGCTGCGCATGACAAAAACCATGTAGGAGCCGCTTCAGCGGCGAACAGGGATATGTGGGAGCCGCTTCAGCGGCGATGAAGGCCATGTGGGAGCCGCTTCAGCGGCGAAAAGCCAACAGAGCGGCTTAGCAGCACCCCCCATCGCCAGCAAAGCCGGCTCCCACAAGGAGCCGGCTATCGCACCCGATCGCACCAGATCAGCAGTCGTCGCCGCCGAACGGATCGTCGAGGATGATCGTGTCGTCGCGGTCCGCACCGGTGGCGACCAGCGCCAGCTTGCAGCCCGAGAGTTCCTCGACAGAGCGCAGGTAGGCACGAGCGGCCGGCTGCAGCTTGTTCCAGTCGCGGATGCCGGCGGTGGACTCTTCCCAACCCGGGAACTCGAGGTAGACCGGCTTGCACTCGGCCCATCCATCGGCGTCCAGCGGAGCCAGTTCACGACGCTTGCCGCGATACTCGTACGCGATGCAGACCTTGATGGTCTCCAGGCCGTCGAGCACGTCGAGCTTGGTGATCGCCAGGCCGTCGATGCCGTTGATCTGCACGGCGCGCTTCAGCGCGACGAGGTCGATCCAGCCGCAGCGACGCGGGCGACCCGTGCTGGCGCCGAACTCATTGCCCTTCTTGCGGAGCAGTTCACCCATCTCGTCGTTGAGTTCGGTCGGGAACGGGCCGCCACCCACGCGCGTAGCGTAGGCCTTGCAGATGCCCAGCACGTAGTCGATGTCACGCGCGCCCACGCCGGTACCGGCCAGCGCCCCGCCCACCGTGGTGTTCGACGAGGTGACGTACGGATACGTGCCATGGTCGATGTCGAGCAGCGCGCCCTGCGCACCTTCGAACAGGATGTTGCCGCCTTCCTTGCGCACGTCGTGCAGGATGGTGGCGACGTCGTCGACCATCGGGCGCAGGTACTCGCCCCACGTGAGGGCTTCGTCGAGAACGGTCTGGTAATCGACCGGCTCGGCCTTCAGCCACTGGGTGAGCACGAAGTTGTGATACTCGACCGCGGCCTGCACTTTCTCGGGCAATTCGTGCGGGTACATGAGGTCCGCCACGCGGATGGAGCGGCGAGCGACCTTGTCTTCGTAAGCCGGACCGATGCCGCGACCGGTCGTGCCGATCGCCTTGGCGCCGGAGGCGACTTCGCGCGCCTTATCGACGGCGATGTGGTACGGCATGATCAGCGGCGTGGCCGGCGAAATCTTCAGGCGCGGACGCACGTCGACGCCCTGGCCTTCGAGTTCGGCGATTTCGCTCATCAGCGCGGCCGGCGAAAGCACTACGCCGTTACCGATCAGGCAGAGCGCATCGTCGCGCAGGATGCCCGAGGGAATCAGGTGCAGGACCGTCTTCTTGCCCTTGATAACCAGCGTATGACCGGCGTTATGGCCACCCTGGAATCGCGCGACGGCACCGACGCGCTCAGTGAGAAGATCGACGATCTTGCCCTTGCCCTCGTCGCCCCATTGCGCGCCCAGAATAACGACTGACTTACCCATTTTGACGACTCTCTTTAGTTGCGTTGCCCGCAAGGGCGATGTGGATCTTGATTAGCGCGCGCGGCCGGGGCCGTCGTTGAGATAGCGCAGGAATTCCGAATCGGGCTTGAGCACCAGTACGCCCTTGCCGTCGGCGAAGGCCGTACGGTACGCCGCGAGGCTTCTATAGAACGAGAAGAACTCGGGGTCCTGGCTGTAAGCCTGGGCATAGATGGCCGCCGCCTGTGCGTCGCCGTCGCCCTTGACCTTGGTCGCCTCGCGGTTGGCGTCGGCCAGCAGCACCACCTTCTGGCGGTCGGCGTCGGCTCGGATTTTCTCGGCGCTTTCCTGTCCGGTGTAGCGAAGCTCATTGGCCAGCTGCAGGCGCTCGTTGCGCATGCGCTTGTACACCGAGCCGCTCACTTCGTCAGGGAGGTCGATACGCTTGATGCGCACATCGACGATGGCGATGCCGAGGTTCTTGCGCGAAGCGACGTCGGTATCCTTGCGCACCTGGCCGGTAATGTCCTCGCGGCCGCCGGCGATCAGGTCTTCGAGCTTGCGCGAGTTGAACTCGTGGCGAAGCGCATCCTTCACGATAGGCGTCAGGCGCTGGATCGCCTGCGTCTGCTCGCCCGACGTGGCGCGGTAGTACGCAGCGTTGTCGGCGATACGCCATTTTACGTAGAAGTCGACATTGACGCTTTTCTTCTCGAGCGTGAAATAACGCTCGGGCTGCGCATCGAGGCCGAGGATGCGGTTGTCGAAACGCATCACCTGCTGCACCACGGGAATCTTGAAGTGCAGGCCAGGCTGATAGTCGGCGCGCACGATGCGGCCGAACTGCAACAGGAGGGCGTTTTCACCCTCCTTGACGACGAAGGCGCTGTTGAAGCCCAGCAGGACGACGATGACGACAATGAGGCCGGAGATGTACTTCACTGGGCATTCCCCTGCGGATTGGGGTTCGCGTCGGTGGTCGCCGACTGAATGACCGGACCCACGGCCGGCACGTTGCGAACCGTGCTGCCGTTCGATTCGACCGGAAGCTGGATGATGTTCTTGCCGTTGGTACCGTCGACGACCTTCGGGTTGCCGGCCATCACCTGCTCGACCGTCTCGAGCCACAGGCGACGACGCGTGACTTCGGGGGCCGCCTTGTATTCCTTCAGCAGTGCGTTGAAGCGATCGGCGTCACCATTGGCACGCGCGACACGCTCCACCCGCTCGCCCTGAGCTTCGGCAGCAATACGCGAGGCATCGCCACGGGCCACCGGCACTACCTGGCTTTCGTAGGCGCGGGCCTTGTTCTCTTCGCTCTGCTTGTCTTCGCGCGCGGCGTTGACGTCGTCGAAGGCGTCTTTCACTTCCTTCGGCGGCGAGACGTTCTGGAAGCTAACGCCCGTGACCAGGATGCCGGCGTCGTACTTGTCGAGGGTGGCCTGGAGAATGTCCCGAGTCTGCTGCTGCAGGGTTTCCTTTGCAGCCGGCGCGACGCCCGCAACGGGCGCCTGTGCCGGCGTCGGCGTGTCGACGCCCGGCGTGGTCAGGATGTTGTCCATGATGTTGGCGCCGACGACGGAGCGGACAGCCGCTTCGGAGGCGTTCTTCATCGTGCCGTTTTCGATGTCGTTGTTCGAATACAGGAACTTGCGGGCGTCCGACACCTGGTACTGCACATTGAAGTCGATCGCGATGATGTTCTCGTCGCGGGTCAGCATCGACACGTTGTCCGAGATCGAGCGGACCTGGGTCATCTCGACCTTGGTCACGGTTTCGATCGGGCTCGGCGCCTTCAGGTGGAAGCCGGGGGGCAACACGCGCGAGAACTGGCCGAAGCGCAGCACCACGCCGACCTGCCGGGCATCGATCACCGTGTAGCTGCTGACCAGCAGCCAGGCCACGATGAAGACGAGGACGATGGCGAGTACGCCGCCGCTTCCCGCGCCGAACTTGCCGAAGCGGGCCCTGAGGCTCTTGATCATGCCGTCGAGATCGGGCTTTTGCCCGCTCGACCGGTTGCGGTTCCAGGGATCTTTCTGGCCGTTACCGGGTTCGTTCCAAGCCATGAGCGACAGTCTCCTTGGGGGACCGGAGGGTGGGCGGCTGGCAAGCCTTCTGGTGAACCCGAGCAGCAGGGATGAGCGGCGGGCGTATTGACACCCGTCGCCGCACTGATTGGGCACGCAAACGTTGTGAATTCTAGCAGACGGGGGCGGATCGGTGCTCGGCGGCGACCGATCAGAACTCGGCGTGAGGTGGGTCGATCAGGTCGCGGAGCGGCCTGGCGTTGGCATCGTCGCCGATAAGCGGGGCAAGTACGGATCGTGGAGCATCGATATCCAGGTGCCAGCCGTGCTCGTCGATCGCCTCGCCGGCAATCGCGCCAACCGCCTTCAGGCGGGCGTGCAGACGTCCGGCACTGAGAGGAAGCTCAAGCGGGGCCCGAATCCGGTCGCCACCGAGCAGTTCGCCCAAGGCGTCACGCAGTCCGTCCAGCCCTACCCCGGTCGCGGCGGACAACCAGACCTGGCGCGGCTTGCCATCCTCGCCCCGATCCACCCGCGGCTCGGCGTCGATCAGGTCGACCTTGTTCATCACCGACAGCTGGGGCACATCGCCGGCGCCGATCTCCTCGAGCACCTCGTTGACTACCCGGCGAAGGATGTCGCGCTCCTCGTCTGCCGCATCACTGACGTGGATGAGCAGATCGGCGTCACGAGCCTCGGCCAGCGTGGCACGGAAGGCGGCGACGAGATCGTGAGGCAACTCGCGGATGAAACCGACGGTGTCGGCAATCACGGCGGGACCGCAGGCCAGGCCATCGACCTTGCGGACGGTGGGGTCCAGCGTGGCGAACAGCTGATCGGCGACATAGACGCCACCGGTGGTCAGCGCGTTGAACAGCGTGGACTTGCCCGCATTCGTGTAGCCCACCAGGGCCACGCGGGGCACTGTGTTGCGCAGGCGCGAACGGCGCTGCTGGTCGCGCTGGGTCTGCACCTTCTCCAGGCGCTTGCTCAACATCTTCACGCGCTCGGCGAGCAGGCGGCGATCGGTTTCCAGCTGCGTTTCACCCGGGCCGCGATTGCCGATGGCACCGCCGCGCTGGGCGTCCAGATGGGTCCAGCCACGAACCAGGCGGGTTGCGACGTGCTTGAGCTGGGCCAGCTCGACCTCGAGCTTGCCCTCATGGGAGCGGGCGCGCTGCGCGAAGATATCGAGAATCAGCCCGGCGCGATCCACGACACGCGTCTGCAGGTGCTTCTCGAGGTTGCGTTCCTGCACGGGCGTGAGCTCATGGTCGACAAGGACCAGATCGGCCTCGAGCGCGCGCACGGCCTCGGCGACTTCGTCGGCCTTGCCGCTGCCGATATAGAAACGGGGATTGGGTGTGGCCACGCGGGCCGGAATGCTGGCCAGAACCTCGGCACCGGCCGAAGCGACCAGTTCAGCGAATTCCTCGCCACGGCGGATCGCGTCGCCTTCGCCACGCGAATGCGGCAGGACCAAAATGGCCCGCTCGCCTTTCTTTTGCCTATCGAACACTTAGGGGGATGACCTCATGCAGAAGAAGGGGTGCGCGATGCCAAAGCATACGCGCACCCGTTCCTTTACATATGGGTTGCCACCGGGGCCCCTCAACCCTCGGCGTCGCCCGCACCCGATTCCGGGTGATTCTCGTGGCCGCCGACCCGCACATTGCGACTCGGCACGACCGTCGAGATGGCGTGCTTGTAGACCATCTGGCTCACTTGATTGCGCAGCAGTACGACGAACTGGTCGAATGACTCGATCGTGCCCTGCAGCTTGATGCCGTTCACCAGGTAGATGGCGACCGGCACGCGCTCACGGCGAAGCGCGTTCAAAAACGGATCCTGCAACGACTGCCCTTTGGACATTTCTTCTTCTCCCCTACGCCTTTCGTACGGGTCCGGGTAAAAAAACGCCAGATGGCGCCCCAGCCCAAGTGTCTTGAATCTTAACTGCTTTTAAACGCCAGCAGGAAGCGCCGGACGTGACGACATCGGCATTCCCAGGAACTGCCCGAGAGCCTTGTCCACTTCCGGCAACGGATCCCCCCGGTCCGGGTCGAACGTACGTGCGTCCAGTTCACTACGCAGCCAGGTGATCTGCCGCTTCGCGAGTTGGCGCGTTGCATAGATACCACGGTCGCGGAGGTTCGTGGCGTCGCCCTGCCCGTCCAGATACTCCCAGGCCTGTCGGTAGCCCACGGCGCGGATCGCCGGAAGGTCGGCATGGAGGTCGCTACGCGCCTTCAGGGCGCGGACTTCGTCGAGGAAACCATCCGCCAGCATGACGTCGAACCGGGTGGCGATCCGCTCATGAAGAGCTTTGCGGTCGTCCGGCAGCAGGGCCAGCTTGAGCACGCGCCAGGGCAAACGATCGCCACTGGCCTGCTTTTGCAGATCCGTCAGCCGCTTCCCGGTGAGCTCCATGACTTCGAGGGCTCGCTGGATGCGCTGGGCATCGCCGGGCCGGATGCGCTCGCCCGCGAGAGGATCCAGGGCGGCCATGCGTGCGTGCATCGCTCCCCAACCCACGGTTGCGGCTTCGGCACCCAGACGCTCGCGCAGCGCGGGGTCGGCCTGGGGCAGATCCGACAGCCCTCGCTGGAGCGCACGGAAGTAGAGCCCCGTGCCGCCGACAAGAAGAGGAATCTTGCCGGCGTTGCTCACCCGGGTCATCGCCGCCAGGGCGTCATGACGGAAGTCCGCTGCCGAGTAAGGCAGCGCCGGATCGCGAATGTCGACAAGCTCGTGCGGGTACCTCGCCAGCGTCGCCGCATCCGGCTTGGCCGAGCCAATGTCCAGCCCACGATAGACCAGCGCCGAATCGACACTGATCAGGCCGACCGGGTAACGGTCGGCCAGCGAGCAGGCGAGCGCCGTCTTGCCCGATGCCGTCGGGCCCATCAGGAAGATCGCAAGGGGGCGGTTGTCGGGACTCATGCACGCGGACGGCGATCAAACGACCGCAAGATTAGCGCACCCCGGTGACACGCGCCCGCCGCGGGTGCGAGGATCGGCCTGCACTCAAAGGGAGAACGGAAGCATGTTGCGTGTTTTGATGGCGCTTGCCGCCGCATGGAGCTGCATTGCCGTGGCAGAGGGAGCCACGGTTGTACCTACCGTTTACGAGGCCGGGCATTTCTATGCCACGCCGACGACGCGCGATGGCAAGTCGCTGCGCATCCTGTTCGACACGGGAGCCGGTGGCAGCAACTACTTCATCACGCGCGATGCCGCGGCCCGGTTGAAACTAAAGGCCTCGAGCTGCACGGCAGCCCCCCGCAACGCGGATTCGCAGGACACGTTCGTCGCCCGCCCCGACTACGTGGCGGGCGCGGCGCTACCCAAGGCGACGAACCACTGCGGCGACGTGCTCGCCATAGCGAAACCGCCCGGCTTCGACAACGCCGACGGCATCGCCGGCGGCCGCTACCTCGAGGGAAGAACCTGGACCTTCGACTACCCCGCACACCAGCTTCGCGTCGAAGATGACCACTGGCGCCCTTCGCTCGCTGCTCACCCGATGGATCTTGGGATGCAGCGCAACGCGGCGGGGGGCCTTGTCTCTGCCTATCCTCGCGTAACGATCGACGTGGGCGGAGAATCCATCGACGTCCTGCTGGATACCGGCGCCACCGCGCAACCGACGCAGACCGGCCAGGCTGCGATGAAAACACCGACAGTGAACGGGCTAGGCGTTGCGAGCTACATCACCAGCTCCATCATGAGCCGTTGGCATGCTGCTCATCCCGAGTGGCCCGTCGTCGATGCCGCCGACGATGCGCTCGGCAAAGGAAAAGCGACGAGAGCCATTCAGGTGCCTGGCGTCGTCATTGCCGGCTGGCTCGTTGGCCCGGTGTGGTTCACGGAGCGGGCTGATTCGAATTTCGAGTCGTTCATGTCCGAATACATGGATCGCACGGTTCACGGTGCGGTCGGTGCGAACGTCCTCGACGCTTTCGTGATGACGCTGGACTACCGCAAAACCAAGGCGTGGCTCGCCTGCCCCGCCGACTGCCGCGCAAGGCCGGTCAAATAATAAGCAGCGCAACGCAACTCCATGCTGCGTAAGGCGTAATCCGACTTGTCCACATGGTTATGCAAGGCGTATCCACACAGCCTGTGGATATCGCCCTCGCGAGGGTGTCGTCGCACGCGTGGTCACTAAGTAAGCAGCGCAACGCAAGTGCATGGCGGCAAAGGCGAGAACGAACTTGTCCACAGGCTTATGCAAGGACTGTCCACACCGCCTGTGGATATCGCGAAGGCTGATTCCGGCACGTGGTCAATAAGTAAGCAGCACAACGCAAGTGCATGGTGGCGAAGGCCGAATACGACTTGTCCACATGGTTATGCAGGCGGTATCCACATTCCCTGTGGATATCCCGCGCATGAGAATGAGGGACCCCCGACCTCACTCGCCCTGCGCGCTGCGTTAGGCTTCCCCGAACTGCCATTCCGCGCACGGAGCAAGACTCATGGAACGCCCCACGAATGCCCCTCGCAGTCAACGGGAATACGACCTCCAGCGCGACCTAATCCAGGCTGAAATCAGCAAGCTCGTTGCGGAAAGCCGTCGGCTCGACAAGCAAAGTGACTGGTATCCGTTCGTTGCTGGCGCTGCTTTCACCGGCGCCGTATTTGCTGCAAGCAAGCACCTTTTCAGCTGAATGGCGGGGACTATTCGATGACAACCCTTCAAGCCGGCTCGGAGAGAGAGAAGTTCTACGCTGAACTCAATCGCACGCGTGCGGAGGCCGAGAAGATGTACGCGGAGATGCGGAAGCTGAACATCGAAGCCGCTCGATCCATAGACGAGACATTAAGGCTGCGTGCCGAGACGGACAAGGCCGAAGCCCAGACAAAGAAAGCCGAAGCCGACGCGAAGAAGGCCGACGCCGATGCGAAGAAAGCCGATGCTGATGCAACGAAGCTCACGATGGAAACCCTGAAGATCCAGCTGGAAGTCCGCTGGTTTCCCTATGCGGTCGTCGGCACGATGATATTCACGTGGATTGGTATAGCTATCGCGTTTGTCCACGCACTCGTCAAACTGCTTTCGCTCTGAGCAGAAACTAATCAGCACAACGCAAGTCCTTGCCTGCTAAGGTTAGATCAGACTTATCCACACGTTTATGCAGGTCGTATCCACAATCCCTGTGGATAACGCCTGACACTTGCCGTCGCACTACTTCGCTGGAACCCCGAGCTCCTTGAGCAGCGCAGGCGAGGGATACACCTTGTCCATCAACCAGCGCATGTAGCGCATGTCGACGTGGATGGCCCGCTTGTAGCGCGGGTCGTACATCCAGCTGGCACTCACCGCTTCCCAGTTGCTGTCGAAGTTGAGACCCACCAGCTCACCCTTTGCGTTGAGCACGGGCGAGCCGGAGTTACCGCCCGTTGTATCGAGGTTGCTGAGGAAGTCCACCGGCATCGCGCCCGTCTTCGGGTCGGCATAACCGGAGAAGTCGCCCTTGTGGATGGCATCGAGCAAGGGCTTCGGTGCATCGAACGGGGTGATGCCCGTATTCTTTTCGACAATCCCCTGCACGGTGGTCAGCGGTGCGTAGGTGACCGCGTCACGCGCTTTCAGCGGAGTGACCTTTCCGTAGCTCACGCGGAGTGTGGAATTGGCGTCCGGATAAACCGCCTTGCCCTGCTTCTCCCGATAGCCGATCAACGCCTGCATGTAGGAAGGACGAAGTCGCAGCAGATCACCCTCGCGTGTCTTGCGCTCGTCCTCGATGCGCAGGAGGGCGGGACGTAGCGTGCGTGCGGCAACGAACAAGGCATCGTCGCTGCGGTCGACGTCGGCCGGCGCTGCCGAGAACAAGCGCGTACGCTCGGCGTCATCGCCGAAGGTCGTTGTACCGTAGATGTGGTCGAGTGCTTTCGCCAGTTCTGCCGGCGTTCGGCCGAACAACTTGTCGACCTCCGGAAGGTGCTGGGCGTCGGGCAGCTTCTGGTAGCGCGTCATCAACGATGTCACCAGGGCTTTCTCGACGCGCGCATCGTAGCGACGCTGAATCTGTTTCAGCTGGCTCTGGATGAGCTCTTCGTCGCGCTTCTGGTAACCCGACTCACGTTCGGCATCCGCCCTGAGCCTCTCGACAGCGAGCCTGTCAACCGAGAGCGCACCGCGCATCAGCTGCGTCTGGCTCGAGAGCAATCCCACGAGCAGATCGCGCTCACGTACGTCCTTGCCTTGCGCGATGAGCGCCATGGCCTGGTCGATCTGCGGCTTCAACGTCTTCGCATCGGGCTGCGCGGCGAGCCAGGCCAGCATGGCGGCCTCGTCCTCGCGGCGAACCGTGACGGCGTCGCTGCGCTCGAGGCCTTCCAGCTCCCCGCTGAAACGCTTGATGCCATTCTTCAGGGTCTGCAACTGCGAGGCGTAACGGATGCCGGCTTCCTTGTCGACCTTGCCTTCGGTCTCGATCACGTTCTGCAAGGCTTTCAGCACCGCGACCGACGTCGGCAGGCGCCATTCGATCTGGTCGGCGAACTCGGCAGCCGTGCGATGGCGGTAGGTGATGCCCGGATACCCGGCGAGCATCACGAAGTCGCCCTCGGCCACACCTTCGGTGGCGATCTGCAGGTGCGACGGCGGGTGGTAAGGCACGTTGTCCGGCGAGAAATCGGCCGGCTTGCCGTCCTTGCCGACGTACGCGCGCAGGATGGTGAAGTCGCCCGCGTGGCGTGGCCACACGAAGTTGTCGATCTCGTCGCCGTAGTTACCGATGGCTCGCGGTGGCGCGTACACAAGACGGATGTCGCGAAGCTCCAGCTGGCGTACCAGGTAAAAATCGCGGCCGTAGAACATATTGGCTACGCTGCACTTGATACCGTCCTTTTCACACTCGGCGACCAGTGCCTTGCTCGCGGCGTCCACCGCGTCGTAGTACGCCCTGCCGGTCTTGCGCCTGGCGCCGGCAAGCACGCGATCAGTGACCTTGTCGAAGCCGACGGTAACGCGAAGGCGATAATCGGGGTTGGCCGGCAACTCACCGGCACGGTCCGCAGCCACGAAACCGTTGGTGATCAGGTCGCGGTCGGGCTTCGAGTTGTACTGGATGACACCGAAGGCTACGTGGTGGTTGGTCACCACCAGACCGTCGGCCGAAACGAAGGACCCGGTGCCGCCGCCAATGCGGACGACCGCATTCAGGGGCGCACGGGTGAGTTCTGCAAGGTCCTTCGGGTCGCCCTGGAACCCGGCTTCCTTGAGATTCTTCGCAATTCCGGGCAACTGGGAAGGCAGCCACATGCCCTCGTCTGCCTTCGCGTCCAGCGCCAGCGCCATGGCTGCTCCCAACATCATCGAGCGGATCCGCATTATTTCGTTGCCCCTGTCGGCGATTGACTCCGCCCGACCATAGAGGCCGCTTCCGGCGCTGGCAATGCCGCGCCGCACAAGCCCTGACGGGCTTACGGGCCTATAATGCCGGTTTGGGTCCGCGCCGCGGACCGTCCCCACGACAACCCTGGATAACCATGCAGCAGACGATGAGAGCGCTGGTCAAGCGCAAGCCCGAACAGGGCATCTGGATGGAAGAAGTGCCGGTACCGCAGGTCGGCCCGAACGAAGTCCTGATCAAGGTCGAGAAAACCGCCATCTGCGGTACCGACCTGCACATCTACAAGTGGGACGAGTGGTCCCAGCGCACGATCACCCCCGGCCTGACCATCGGCCACGAATTCGTCGGCCGCGTGGTCGACATGGGCCCCGGCGTCACCGGCTACAAGATCGGCGACCGCGTCTCCGCGGAAGGTCACATCGTCTGCGGACACTGCCGCAACTGCCGTGCAGGGCGCCAGCACCTTTGCCCGAACACGGTCGGTATCGGCGTGAATCGTAACGGCGCGTTCGCCGAGTACATGACCATGCCGGCCTCGAACCTGTGGCCGATCCCCGACCAGATCCCGTCCGAGCTGGCCGCGTTCTTCGATCCGTACGGCAACGCTGCGCATTGCGCGCTTGAATTCGACCTGATCGGCGAAGACGTGCTGATCACCGGTGCGGGTCCGATCGGCATCATCGCCGCCGGCATCGCCAAGCATATCGGCGCGCGCAACGTCGTCGTCACCGACGTCAACGACTACCGCCTGAAGCTGGCCGCCGACATGGGTGCCACGCGCGTCGTCAACGTCGCCAACCAGTCGCTCAAGGACGTCGTCAAGGACCTGCACATCGAAGGCTTCGACGTCGGCCTGGAAATGAGCGGCAACCCGCGCGCCTTCGGCGACATGCTCGACTGCATGTACCACGGCGGCAAGATCGCCATGCTCGGCATCATGCCGCGTGGCGCCGGCATCGACTGGGACAAGGTCATCTTCAAGGGCCTCACCCTGCAGGGCATCTATGGCCGTCGCATGTACGAGACCTGGTACAAGATGACCCAGATGGTGCTGACCGGCTTCCCGCTGCAGAAGGTGCTCACCCACCAGATCGCCATCGACGACTTCCAGAAGGGTTTCGACCTGATGGACGCCGGACAGTGCGGCAAGGTCGTTTGCTCCTGGACCTGAGTCACCAGGGTCATTGACAACCGCCCACGCGGGCCCTCGACGAGTACACTTTCCGTCGGGGGCCACGCGGTAAAAGGGGCGGAAGTATGGACACTCGCAAAACGTGGCGGAACATTCGCTGGGACAAGGGCCGCGATCAGGCCCTGGTCGTCTATCGCTCGCGCCGAAGCCGGCGCATCGGACTCTGGCTCCTCATTGCCGTCGTCCTCTTCGGCCTGCTCGGCTTCCTCGCCGCGCCCTCCCTGATTCGTTCGCAGATCGCCTCCCGCGCCAGCACTGCGCTTGGCCGTCCAGTCGCCGTCGGTGATGTAAGCCTCAACCCGTTCACTCTCAAGCTCACCGTCGAGCGCCTGCACATTGGCGAAGCCGACGGCCGCACCGCCTTTGTCGATGTCGACCGGCTCACGGCGAACGCCTCGTGGGCTTCGCTCTTCCGTGCGGCGCCGATCCTGGACGAGCTTCGCGTGGAAGGGCCGCATATTCGTATCCAGCGGACCGCGCCGCAGCGATTCAATTTCACCGACATTCTCGAACGCCTCGCCAGCGGACCGGCGAAGCCGGATACCGGACCCGCGCGTTTCGCCGTTTCCAATATCGCCCTGCACGGCGGCCAGATCGATTTCGACGACCGCGTGCTTAATGCGACGCACCGGATCGATCATCTGGAGCTCGGCATCCCCTTCGTCGCCAGCCTACCCAGCGACACGGATATCTTCGTGCAGCCGCTCCTGGCCATGAACGTCGACGGCAGCCCACTGAAAGCGCAGGGTCAGACCAAGCCCTTCGCCAGCAGTCGCGAATCCTCGATCACCTTCCGTTTCGATCGCCTGGACCTCGCACGCTACGTCGGCTTCGTACCCACGCCACTGCCGGTCGTCGTTCCCAGTGGCAAGCTGACCGGCTTACTGACGCTCAACTTCGTGATGGCCGAGGCACATCCGAGCATCCGGCTCACGGGGCGGCTGACGCTCGACGAGCTCAAGGTCACCGGCAAGGATGGGGGGGCGTTGTTCGAGGTGGGGCATGGCGACGCCGACCTGACCGTGCTCGAGCCACTCACGTCCCGTTATCGGCTCGGGGCCGTGACGCTCGAACGGGCTTCGATCCGTTATGCGCGCCTGCCGGGCGGCAAGAGCAACATCGATGCCCTCACCGCGCAGGGTACCGTAGCGCAGCCAGCGACTACGGTCGATACAAAAGCGCCGCCGATGGACGTCCGGATCGACAACCTCACGATCAAGGATTCGCATCTGGAGTACGCGGACCTTGCCGCGCCCTCTCCCGCACATCTCAACCTCGACCATCTGCAAGGCAGCCTGCGGGGACTCAGCACGGTCAAGGCCGCCCCGGCGACCCTCGACATGTCGGCACGGATGGCCGATGGCTCAGCGACCACCCAGGGCAAATTGAACCTCCCGGCGGGCAACTATGCCGGCAAGCTTGTCCTCAAGGACGTGTCACTCGCCTCCCTGATGCCCTTGGCTCCGCCTCTTCTCAACGCGGACATCACCGGTGGCAAGGTCGCAGCTGACGGCACGCTGGCCATCGACTGGCACGACGCTGCAAAGATTCGCATCACGAGCACGAAGGCAAGCCTGGACGGTTTCACGCTGGTGCCCCGCGGCAGCCGCGCGTCCCCAGTCACGTGGACATCGCTAAGCGCATCGATCGCCCTGGTCGACATCGCCACCAGCGAGGCTCGCGTGGACGAGGTACTGCTGGGTGGCCTGAGCCTCGACGTACAGCGCCTGGCCAATGGCAACTTCGACCTTGCCAGCGTGATGCCGCCCTCCGCGTCTGCAGCGCATCCGGCCGGTTCTGACTGGCACTGGAGCGTTGCGCATCTCGGCTTGAACGACGGCAAGGTCACCTTGCGCGAGGCGAAGGCGCCGGGCAAACGCAACGCCGTGACGTTGAATGCGAGCGCTTTCAGCGTCGACGGTCTATCCTACGACCTGCGCAAGCCTTTGAAGCTGGATCTGAAAGGCGGCCTTGGGGACGGGTCTTTCCTGGTCAGTGGCACGGTCAGGCCCGATCCGCTGGACGCCGACCTGAAAGTACAGACCACACGCGTCGATGTCGCACCGCTGCAGACCCTGGTCACCGTGCCGCTGAATGTCCGCGTGGGCAGCGGCCTGCTCAGCATGGATGGCCAGGTGCGTTACAGCGTGCAAGGCAAAGACACCGCGAAAGTCGGATATCGCGGGAACGCCACGCTCGGGCGTGTTCGTATTCTCGACAAGGTCACCAACGACGACTTCCTGCGCTGGACCTCGCTCAGCGCGAGCAACATGGTGGTCGCACTGGGTGACGGTGTGCCCCGAGTTGCGATCGGCGGCCTGGCGCTGGACGACTTCTACGCACGCGTCATCATCAACGCGACAGGGCGTCTCAACCTGCAGGACGTGGTTGCCAGCCCGGAAGCGCCTGGTGCGGTGTCGGTCACCCAGACGCAGGCCAATCCTGCGCCGAAGGCTGCGCCCGCCGCGGCACCCGTGGAGGTCCCCGCCGCTTCCGGCCCCGAGGCTGACTTACGGATCGGCCAGATCACCCTCACCCGCGGGCAACTGAACTACACCGACAACTTCATCAAACCGAACTACACCGCAGACATCACTCAACTGACCGGCAAGATCGGCGCGTTCGGCACGGCCGGTGGGGCGCCCCCGGCTGCCCTGACCCTGCAGGGCCAGCTCGACAGCAATGCGCCGGTGGATATCGAGGGCACGATCAATCCGCTCGCGCCGGTGGCGTTTCTCGACATCACGGCCAAGGCCGATGGCATCCAGCTCACCAACCTGTCGCCTTACTCGGGCAAGTACGCCGGCTATCCGATCACCAGCGGGCGGCTCAACGTCGATGTGCACTACACGCTCGACCAGCGCAAGCTGAGCGCGGACAACCACATCTTCATCGACCAGCTGACCTTCGGTGACCGTATCGAGGGACCCGGCGTCAGCCACCTGCCCGTCAAGCTGGCGGTGGCGCTACTCAAGGACAGCCAGGGACGGATCGATGTCCATGTGCCGGTGTCAGGCTCACTCGACGATCCGCACTTCAGCGTCGGCGGCCTGGTCTGGCGCGCGATCGGCAACCTCATCGTCAAGGCGGTGACCTCGCCCTTCCGCCTCCTCGCCTCCATCGGCGGCGGTGGCGGTCGCGAGGACCTCGGCTACGTGGAGTTCGCTCCCGGATCGGACGTGCTCGACGCGTCGGCGCAGGAAAAGCTGGGCCAGATCGTCAAGGTGCTAGCCGACAAACCCTCGATCAGCCTCGACATCATCGGTCGCATCGACACGAGCAAGGATGAGGCTGGATTGCGCAAGGTGATGGTCGAAGATCTCATTCATAAGGAGCAGGTGAACGCCAAGGGTGACGACACCACGGCGCCCACCGCGGAGGAGCAGGACAAGTACCTCGAACGGGCTTATCGGCATGCCGATTTCCCCAAGCCGAAGAACGTGATCGGCCTGACCAAGTCCCAGCCGCCGGAGGAAATGCGCACGCTGATGGAGACCAATATGCCTGTGGACGCCGACGCGCTGCGCCATCTGGCCGAACGGCGGGCCAATGCGGTGCGCCAGTGGCTCCAGGGCAAGGTCGACGACAAACGGCTGTTCGTCCAGGCGCCCAAGCTCGATCCCAAGGGCATAGACGACGGCGGGAAGACCACCCGCGTGGATTTCGGCCTGCACTGACACGCCGGGGCGACTGTCGGGTTTTCTCAATGGGCCAGAGGCCTCACAATTGAGAAATACTCCCACTCCCTGGACTTCCACCATGACCTACCCGGGCCAGACGCGCTTCGCCAGCGAACTCGACTCCATTCGTGAACAGGGATTGTTCAAGAGCGAGCGCATCATCGTTTCGCCGCAGTCCGCCGAGATCGAACTCGAAGGCGGCCGCAAGGTGCTCAACTTCTGCGCGAACAACTACCTGGGCCTGGCGGATCACCCCGAGGTGATCCAGGCGGCCAAGGACGCGCTGGACACCCACGGCTTCGGCATGGCCAGCGTGCGCTTCATCTGCGGCACGCAGGACCTCCACAAGGAGCTGGAAGCGAAGATCGCCAGCTTCTTCGGCAAGGAAGACACCATTCTGTACGCCGCGTGTTTCGACGCGAACGGCGGTCTGTTCGAGCCGCTGCTCGGCGAAGAAGACGCGATCATTTCGGATGCACTGAACCACGCGTCGATCATCGACGGCATCCGCCTGTGCAAGGCCAAGCGCTTCCGCTACGCCAACTGCGACATGGCCGACCTGGAAGCGCAGCTGCAGGCCGCCGACGCGGCTGGCGCGCGCACCAAGCTGATCACCACTGACGGCGCCTTCTCGATGGACGGCTTCGTGGCGCCGCTCGCCGAGATCACCGCACTGGCGAAGAAGTACAACGCGCTCGTCCATATCGACGAATGCCATTGCACCGGATTCCTCGGTGACACCGGCCGCGGATCCGCCGAACTCCACGGCGTGCTCGACAAGATCGACATTATTACCGGCACGCTGGGCAAGGCCCTCGGCGGCGCGCTTGGTGGCTTCACCACCGGCCGCCGCGAAGTGATCGAACTGTTGCGCCAGCGCTCGCGCCCGTACCTGTTCTCGAACTCACTGCCGCCGCACGTCGTCGCTGCCGGCAGCAAGGTCTTCGACATGCTGGATGCCGCTGGCGACCTGCGTGACAAGGTAAAGGAGAACACGCGTTACTTCCGCGAGAAGATGACCGAGGCGGGTTTCGACATCCGTCCCGGTATACATCCGATCGTCCCTGTGATGATCTATGACGCGAAGCAGGCACAGGCCATGGCCACGGCCCTGCTCGACGAAGGCATCTACGTCACCGGCTTCTTCTTCCCCGTGGTGCCACAGGGCAAGGCACGCATCCGCACGCAGATGAGTGCGGCGCATACGCGTGAGCATCTGGATAAGGCGATTGCTGCGTTTACCAAGGTGGGGAAGCAGTTGGGTGTGTTGAAGGGTTGAGGTAAGCCCGGCCGCGCTGTCACGCGGTTCGCCGATGAATCGGCTCCTACGAAGAGCATCGCCGATGAATCGGCTCCCACACAGGGCACGGCTCCTGTGGGAGCCGATTTATCGGCGATGAGTGCTCGCCTCACCGCCGCATACCGGCCTCACCGCCGCCTCAATGCCGCCACCTCGGCACCCGTCAGATGCCGCCACTGCCCCTTGGCCAACTCGCCCAGGACCAGATCCCCGATCGCTGTACGCAGCAAGCGCTTCACGTCGAAACCCAACGCCGCGAGCAGCCGACGGATATGGCGATTGCGCCCTTCATCGAGCGTCACCTCCAGCCAGGCATTGCGCTCTCCCTGGCGCAGTAGCGAGACCGATGTGGCGCGTAACACCTCGCCTGCATCGACGACACCCTCCCGCATGGCTCCCAAGGCTTCCTCACCAGGCTGCCCCTCGACCTGCACGTGGTAGGTCTTCGCCACATGCGTAGCCGGCTCCGTGATCCCCGCTGACCATACGGTGTCGTTGCTCAGCAGCAACAGGCCTTCGCTCGCCTTGTCGAGTCGTCCGACAGGGCCGAGCCACGGTAAACCTGCGCCCTCGATCAGCGAATAGACGGTCTCGCGACCCTTCTCGTCCGCCGCGGTGACGACGATGCCCCGCGGTTTGTTCATGGCGATATAGACCGGTGCGGCGACCTCCGTACCGGTGCCATCGACATCGATCCGTTCGTGGCCCGCTATCGGGAACTCGGGGTCGCGGACGATCTTGCCGTCCACGCGCACCCTGCCCTCGCGGGCCAGCTTCTCACCCTGGCTACGAGAGCAGATGCCGCGCTTCGAGAGCACGCGGGCGAGGCCGAAGACGGGTGTGGAGGGGTGGCGTGGCCGGAGGCGAGGCTGGAAGGGCATCGGTACAGGATAACGCCGCACCACCGGAACGCGGCAGCGGGCCTACCGGGAAGAGCGCGGTAACCTGGTTTTTCGCCGCTGAAGCGGCTCCCACAACAAAAAAAACGGCATGCCGGAGCACACCGTTTCGGAAATAGTCGTTGAAGGGCTTCCGTCAGATCTTTGCGATGCCTTCGGGACGCTTGGCGCCGACGAAGTGCTGGGCCCAGTAGGCCTCGTTAAGGCTGTCCACGCGCACCGTCTTGCCCGCCGACGGGGAGTGAATGAATTGACCGTTGTCGATGTAGATACCGACGTGCGAGACGGCCTTGCCGCGGGTGCGGAAGAAGACCAGGTCGCCCGTCTTCATTTCGTTGCGCTTGACCTTCAGGCCGGCGAGGAACTGGCTAGCGGAGTTGGTCGGGAGATCGAGGCCGATGCTGTGAATGAACACATAGCGGACAAAGCCGCTGCAATCGAAGCCGGTGGACGGAGCGCGGCCACCGCGGTGGTAACGGATGTCGCGGAGCTTCATGGCAAAGGCCAGGAGCGACTCGCGAGCGTGGCCGTCGACGTGGCCGGCGAGCTTGGCGGTGGCGGCGGCAACGAGGCTGTCGTCGTCGTCATCGGCCGTGTTGTCGGTGTCCGCATCGGCGGCGGCAATCTGGGTGTTGGCAGCTGCCGCCGGCGCCTTGGAGGCGGTCAGGGCGGCCAGGTCAGGAATGGTCGACTGGGCGAGCGCCGCGGCCGGGGCGAACACCGGGAGGTCGGTCAACAGCAGCGAAGCAGACTGGTCGAGGCCTTGCGAAGGCGTGACGGAATCGGCAAAGGCAGGTGTTACGGCGGCGATACATGTGGTGGCTAACGCGAGAGCGGTCAGTCGCTTTAACAGCATGAGCGAGAAGGCCTTTTCATCGGAAAGTTAAGCCGCCAAAGTGTGGGACGACCGTGAACGATGAGTGAAGTTAGCAAACCCCGTCCAGATAGTTGTTGGCATAAAGTTAAAAAACGCCATTCCTAGGAAATATTCAGAGAAGTCGCAGGAAACTGCGGCCTGCGGGAGGGAATTCTGAATGGATATAAGGGGTTGCTTTCACATATGTGACCGGATCCGGGGCTCGTCACGAGCGCCGGACTGACATTTACCCTTGTTGGACACCGCTAGGGCTTGTAGTTCCTCGCCCCGAAGATGGCATTCCCTATTCGCACTTCGGTACTGCCTTCACTAATCGCCAGAGCGAAGTCGCCACTCATGCCCATGGATAATCGCTCGAGGGAAAATCCAGCCTCGCGACCCCTGTTGCGCCACTGATACAGGGTCCGAAAACAGCTCCTCACGACGGCTTCGTCGTCCGAGGCTTCAGCCAGGGTCATCAAGCCGCGCACCCGCAGGGACGAGAAAGCGCGCATCTGCTCTAGAAAGCCCGGCAACGCCTCCGGGGCGAGCCCGAACTTGCTGTCTTCCCGCGAGGTCTTCAGCTGCACCAGGACGTCGATGCCCCTCCCCTGGGCCTGCAGGGCCTTGTCCAGGGCGACGGCGAGCTCGAGGCGGTCGAGGGACTGCACCTCACTGGCGATCGCCGCCACGGGCTTCGCCTTGTTGGTCTGCAGGTGGCCGATAACGACCCAGTCGAGCCGTTCCTCCGCGAGGGCCACGGACTTGGCCTGGATCTCCTGGACCTTGTTCTCACCGAACCGGCGCAGACCCAGGCCGATCGCCTCGCGAACGACGTCGGCGTCGAAGGTCTTGCTGACCGGCAGCAGGGTGACCTCCGCCGGGTCGCGGCCCGCGTTCGCGCAGGCCGCGCTTATCGCCGCCCGCACGGCGGCCAGGCGACCGCCGAGCGTGGCGAGGTCGGCCGTCATGCCTTCGCCGCTTCCTGGAAGTGGCGTGCCACGACGTCGGCCACGACCATGCTCACGCGCTTGCCGGTCGGGATATGCAGGAACTCGTTCGGACCGTGTGCGTTGGAATGCGGCCCGAGCACGCCGGTGATCAGGAACTGGGCCTGCGGGAATTTCTCGCCCAGCATGCCCATGAAGGGGATGCTGCCGCCCTCACCCATGTAGGCAGCCGGGGCACCGAAGTAGTGCTCGGAGGCCTTCGCCACCGCTTCCTCGAGCCATGGCGACAGCGCCGGCGCGTTCCAGCCGCTGCCGTCTTTTTCGAGATCGAAGGTGACCTTCGCACCGTACGGGGGATCCTTCTCCAGCAGCTGCTTGAGGAACTTGCCAGCCTCGGCGCCGGACAGGGTCGGCGGTACGCGCAGGCTGAGCTTCACCGCCGTCTTCGGACGCAGCACGTTACCCGCGCTGTCGAGAGCCGGCATGCCGCCCACGCCGGTCACGGCGAGCTGCGGGCGCCACGTGCGATTGAGCACGAGTTCGGCGAGGTCGTCGGTCACCGGCTTCATGCCTTCGACGAACGGGAATTTGTCGTAGATATCGTTGCCCAGTACCTCGGCGGAACGACGTGCCTGGTCGACACGCTGCGCGGGGATGTCCACGTAGAGCTCGGGGGGCACGATGGCGCCCGTCTGCGGGTTTTCCAGACGGCTGAGCAGATCGCGCAGGATCCGGAAGCTGGAGGGCACCACGCCGGACGCGTCGCCCGAGTGCACGCCCTCTTCGAGCACCTGCACCGTGAGGTTACCGCCGGTCATGCCGCGCAGCGAGGTGGTCAGCCAGAGCTGGTCGTAGTTGCCGCAGCCCGAGTCGAGGCAGACCACGAGGGCCGGGTTGCCGATGCGTTCGGCGAGGTGATCGACGTAGTACGGCAGGTCGTAGCTGCCGGACTCCTCGCAGGCCTCGATCATGATGACGCAGCGAGCATGCGGCACCCCCTGGTCGCGCAACGCGAGCAGCGCCGCGAGCGAACCGAAGATGGCATAGCCGTCATCCGCGCCACCGCGGCCGTAAAGCTTGTCGCCCTTGATCACCGGAGTCCACGGACCGAGGTCGTCGGCCCAGCCTGTCATCTCGGGCTGCTTGTCCAGGTGGCCATAGAGCACGACGGTCTGGTCCGTGCCCGCGCCCTGCACACCCTGCGCCGGGACGTCGATGTAGATCAGCGGCGTGCGGCCTTCCAGGCGAACCACCTCCAGGGAAGCGCCTTCCAGGGCGCCCAGCTTCGAGCGCGCCCAGGTCTCCATGAGGGTCACGGCCTGGTCCATGTAGCCATGTTCACGCCACTTCGTATCGAACATCGGTGACTTGTTCGGAATGCGGATGTACTCGACCAGCTGCGGGACGATCTCCGCGTCCCAGAGGTCGCTGACGAAGGACGAAATGCGGGAGGTATCCATGACGGGGAGGACTCGTGAGGTCAAAGCACGATTGTAACAGCGCCCCGTAGGACCGCCTCGTCACGCTGTAGGGCTCGGCTGGCCCAAACGGGGCGTGCGAGCGCTTCGCGCCGGGTCGACGGCGGACAGGTCGTGCCTCGCGACGCCGGTTCGCGGCTGCCGGGCCGAGGGGCAGAGTGCATCGGCGCCATCCCGCGCCTCACCAAGGAGCTTTCATGAAACCTGTCGTTCTCGCCCTCACGGCGCTTCTCTTCGCACTGCCCGCCATGGCCGGCACGCCGGTCAACGTCAATACGGCGGATGCCAACGCCCTGGCCCAGGCCCTCGATGGCGTCGGCCTTGCCAAGGCCCAGGCCATCGTCGCCTGGCGCGAGGCGAACGGCGCTTTTGACAGCGCCGACCAGCTCACCTCGGTCAAGGGGATCGGCCAGTCGCTGGTCGACCGGAATCGCGAGTCGATTCTTGTCGATGCCGCCAAGGAGGGCTCCAAAGACGCCGCCAAGCCGGCGAAGAAGGCGCGTCCCGCCCGCCCGGCCAAGGCCCGCGGCGCTGACACGGAGGACTAACGCCCCCTTCCGTCGCCGGCCGAACGCGCTACACTCGCGCCCCGTGCCGGCGGCGCTTTTCATGCGCCCTGCCGGTGGGAACAGGGGCCTGATGATCCAATGATCCTGCCGCGTTACCGCATCGCCGCTTCCGGTATTCCCGGGGCTGGCAAGGGCTTGTTCGTCGACGAACCCGTCGACGCCGGACGCATCGTCACCGCGCCCGATGCCATCGACCGTACCCACTCCTGGGCCGAGATCCTCGCCACGCCCGCGCTTGCCGTCAATCAGTACGCGGCGGCGCGCTGGTTCGAGGACCGCTACACCGTTTCGCCCGACTGGCCGGACGAGTGTTACGTCAATCACAGCTTTGAACCGACCGGAATCTGGCACTTGGGATTTATTTTTGCCGCAAAGAACCTTCCGCAAGGCACTGAAATCACAGTCGATTATCGCCACCTTCTGCCGCCAGATGAGAACGAGAGCTTTAACGACGCGGCAACTGGTGAGAAAATAACCGGCTTGTCCTGGCAGGACAGTCTCGCGTTAAGCACACGCGCCCTTGCCGCCCTGCTCGGCTGATACCTTGGTCACTTCGATGGCAATGTCCGATATCCCTGTTCTGGAAACGCCGCGCCTGCGGCTTACCGCCCTCACCGAACGCCATTTCGACGATTACGCGAAAATGCTCGCGGACGCCGAAAGCACGCGCTGGATCGGCGACGGTCAGCCCCTGGATCGCATGAACGCGTGGCGCTCCATGGCCATGTTGCTCGGCCATTGGGCGCTCCGCGGCTGCGGCATGTGGGCGATCGAGCTGAAAAGCAGCGGCGAGTTCATCGGCCGCGCGGGCTTGATGAAGCCGGAAGGCTGGCCTGACCTCGAACTGGGCTGGATGCTGAAACCCGAACACCGTCACCACGGTTACGCCACCGAAGCCGGCGAAGCCATCCTCGCTTTTGCATGGAACGAGATGCACGCACAGCGCGTGATCAGCCTCGTCCGCATCGGTAATGAGGCGTCCGACCATGTCGCAGAACGCCTCGGCGGCGAACATATCGACAACATCGATTTTCTCGGCGGCGCGACGCATCTCTTCGCCTACTACCCGCCGCATCGCGAAGTCCGCCGCGCCAGCTAAAGTGCTGGCGCGAAATCCGTGCGACGACGACGCTGTGCGGGATTGACAGCGGCAATACGCGCCAGCGCCAGAAGGCGAGCCGTGCGCATCCACGCGATCACGATGACACCCAACTGCACGATGACGAAGGCGACCAGCAGGCCGCTCCCCGCCGCCACCGTGTGGCCGCGCCATGCTGCGATCAACACGACCAGCGCCGTGCCAAACAGCGTGATCACGAGATAGACAGCCACCGTTGCGAACGGACGCTTCGCGAACTGCATGAAGCCGCGGCCAAGTGCGCGGAACGCCGAGCGCAACGTGATATCGGCGATGAACTGCGCACGCGCCGATTCCACGATTGCCTGGGCGATCACGAAAAACAACAGGGCGACGGCCAACGCGCCGTAGGAATACATATCGGCCGTGGACGGAAGCAAGGCGACGTCGGTCTTGTCGTCTGCAAGCGACGACGCCACTTTCGCGATCAGGCCGAACAGTCCATAAGGAATGATCGTCAGCACCAGCAGGCGCAGCATGCGTCCGTATTCCGTCGCGCCGCCCTGCAGCAGGCCGCCGAAGCTCAGCGCACGTCCGGCGCGGCCACCGGCGACCGCCATGCCGGTGAGAAACGGGGAGATCGCCAGAGTGAGGATCATGCCGGCGACGAAGGCCATGCCGATCCACGGATTGTCCCTTCCCAATGCCGTGTAAACGTCACCGAACATGAGGCCGTCGAAGTGCGTGGCCCACGCTTCCGCGTGCACGGAGTGTCCGAGCAGCGCGTCCAGGGTGCGCCACAACGGTAGCGCGACAACCAGCGTTGGCAGCAACGAGATCAGTATCCAGAGCAACAGCAGACGCCACTGCAGGCCGCCGACGGCACCGTTTCCTAACGCTGCGAAGGCAGAACGTTTTGCGTTGTTGTTCATAGCGTCCCCAGCGTGGCGTAGATACCCTGCAACAGGGCAGCGAAATCCGAAGCCCAACGATTCGACGCGGCGTGGTTCTCTTCGACCGTGCGGCTATCGTTGAGTTTGTTCGCGTCGAGGTAGATCTTCCGCTCCGGATCGAGTTCGGCGGAGGTTCCCTTCACGGGCTTGGTAAAGACGAACCGTGCCCAGCGCCGGTTGTCGTCCCAACGCACGGTTTCCACCGAGTCATCGGCGAACGTCACTTTCAGCACCTGGGGAACCTGCGAGCCGTTGCGCCTTACGGTGACCGTGGTTTTCCACGGAAACGGCCCCGTGCCAGGCTTCGCGTCGGGGTGCGCTGATTCCCACGTCTTCCTTTGCTTCGCTATGGCATCGTCGTTGTCGTCGTTGCTCAGCTCGACACGCTTGCCATCCTTGATCGAGGTTCCGGCAAGCGGAAGCACCTCGTCGCTTACGATTTCGCTGATGCGGTCGTCGACGCTCTCGGTGCCGTAGACGTACTGCTCGAACACCTGGGCTACCACGTCGGGCTTGCCCGAGGATTCGGCGAGGCTGGCCTGCAGGTCGGCAATCGAGGGATGACGGAAGTGCCAGGTGGCGTAGTAGTCACGGAAGGCCTTCTCCATGACGGTCTTGCCCAGGCGTTCCTCGAGATCGTGCATGGCCGTCGTCGTGCGCGAATACACGGTGACGTAGTCCGAGCTGGAAAGGCGGTCCCACGAGTTCTCGCCGAGGGGATCGGCCGGATGCGTCAGCGTCGACAACATGCGTTCGAGCATGAAGCCGCCGATCGGCGCCTCGACGCCGAAGAATTTCCAGAACGGCGTCGTGAGATAGACCACTTGGTTGCGCTCGCGCAACATGCGGCCGTCCCAATACTCGTTCAGGCCTTCGTCCAGCATCGGTTCTTCGAATTCGTTCGACGCGAGTAACCCGTAAAAGTATCCATGACCGAACTCGTGGATCGTCACGAAATCGAGCAGGTATTCGTTGAGCGTCTTCGGTGCTACCGGCGTGTAGTTATCGGCGGTGAAGAACGTCGGGTACTCCATGCCGCCCGCTTCGCTCGCGTTGAACGGCGGCACGACCGCCGTCAATGTCTTGTACGGGTAGAGTCCAAGCGTCTGCGAGAAGTAGGCGAGGGAATCGAGTGACGCCTTCATCACCGGCTTCGCGTCTTCTGCATACTCCGCCGGGTAGATCACGCGAACCTTCACCGTCGGGCTACCGGGACCGGTGTATGCGCTATCGATCGTCTTGTAGCCGGGAGCGGCCATCCAGGCGAAGTCATGCACATCGGCCTGGACGAAATGCCAGGTCAGGTCATTGCCTTCAGGCGTGGGATCGCCCTGCTGCTCACCCACGGCGCCAACCACATAATCCTTCGGCACCGTCATGCGCACGTCGTATTCACCGAAGTCCGCAAAGAACTCGCTGTTGAAGTGGAACTCGTGGACGTTCCAGCGAGGCGCCGTGGCACCGCGCTCGCCGGGTAGTTCGAGAACGCCGATCTTCGGGAACCACTGGCCGACCAGATGGAAGCTGCCGACATAGCCAGTGCGCTCGATCACGCGCGGCAACTGGCTATGGAAGTTCATGTCGAGCGTGACACTGCCGCCCGCCGGCACCGGCTGCGCAAGATCGACGCGAACCACCGTGTGGTCGGTGGCCGGGCCGCCATCCGGGTGCACGAAGCGCCACTTCAGCGCGGCTCCGTCCTGCTCGACGTTGCCCAGATCGATGTGACCCCACTCACCCTTCTTTACCTCGGCAATGCCCCGCGAGCCGCCGTGGGCGGCAAGCACGCCGCGCTCGGTGAAGAAGGTACTGCCCTGGCCTTCGAACGCGTTGAGGTAAAGATGGAGAAAGACGGCGCTTACCGGCTGGTCGCTACGGTTGCGCCAGGTCAGCTGCTGCTGGCCATCGACCGTGTGCTTGACCGGGTCCAGTCGTGCCTGGATGCGATACGACACGACGCGATCCGACAGCGTCGCCTCGCTACCCGTGCGAGCGCCACCCCACGCGTTCGGCGCGCTGGGCGTCCTGACGAAGGCAGCATGCGGGGACGCGAACGGAATCTCGACAGGGACAGCGGCAACGGATGTCGACGAGGCCGTTGCGGGTGACGATGCGGGCGCCGGTAAGGGCATCCCGGTGGCTGCAGATGCCGGCGACGGTGCACCGACCTGGGCCCAGGCGGCCGCGCTGCTTAAGAGAGCCCCCGCGGCAAGGCAATAAACGACACTGGCTGCCCTTCGGCGCATGGATCCACCCTCCCCTGTAATGCACTGAGATTGCTGGCTCCAGCCTCGACCCGATATAGGCCAGAGGTCACGGTCGAGCGCCGCGACTCAGCCCGGGAAGACGCGCTCGCGCATCCACTTGGTGACGATCCATTTTTCGCCGCGGACGACAGGCGCACCCCCATGGAGCGACAGCGGGTCGAGGACGCCCTCGGCGTCGGTGTACTCGAAATAGAGGGCCTGCCCCTTGCGCGGCACGTAGCTGAAGTCGATGCGCGGGAAGATCGTTTCCCCACCGGCTTCGACGTCATGCAGGTACATGATCAGCGTGGAGACACGTTGGCCGCCCGTGGCGAGGTGCGGCTGGCTGCCCTTCTCGTCGGGCTGGAAATAATCGAAGTGAGGCAGGTACTCGCCGCCGACACCGTAGCGCATCACCTGCAGCCCCTCGCCGCGATCTTCAGGTAGACGCATGATCGCCGATGTACGCGCGTCGATACGACGGATCAGGTCGTTCTCGGCGCGCTGGAAGTAGGCGCCATCGCTGGTGCGGATATCCATGACGGTGTTGATCCCATCGGCCACACCGACGACGGCGGAGCGCTCCAGGCGGGGAATCGCCATGCGCATCAGCGCGTCGCACTCATCGGCGTCGAGCACGTTGTCGAGCACGGCAATGGTGGGCCGCGCGATACGCAGCAGCACGCGGACATCCCGATCGGGCGTATGCAGCACATGGCCTTCGGCGAGACGACCGTGAAAGGGCGTCAGGGCCGACGCATGCGCGGCCACGGGGGCCACGGCGCTGCCGAACAATGCCGTGACGAGGGCTTCGCGCGCCACCGCTTCGTCGAACTGGTTTTCCTTCATGGTCTTCAACAGGTCGGCCGGGGCGTTGCCCGCCGCCAGCGCCTCGCGGATCCAGTCCTGCCAATCCTGGGTGACCTTCGTGTGGAAGCGCGTTTCCAAATGCCTGACCTGCGTCGTTGCGATGCTATCGCTCACATTGTGCCGGTATCGGCCTCTTCCTGCAGCCACGCCAGCTTCCGAGCCCTCGGCAGGCGCTTCACCGCCCACTCGGCTTTCGACGCGGCGGAGCGGTCGGCAAACGCGCGCGAACCGAGCAGGCGCACGGGTGGATTGGCCCGCGTGTAGCGGGCGCCCTTCCCGGCGACGTGCGCGGCATAGCGCGCCGGCAGATCGTTGGTGATCCCCGCGTACCAGGCGCCGTTGCGGCATTCGATGAGATAAACGCACCACATGGCGTAAGGGTACCGTCTGCCGCCTACAATGGCCCGATGAATGGCAGCTACGACCTCGGCGTCAACCTGCCGCTGCGCACAGCCGTAGCGGAGCGTCTCGCCGTCGCCCTCGCGACGTTTCCCGTCGGCCCGGACCTGCTGGCCTATCCATCCATGGAAGGCAGCCTCGGCGTGCGCGAAGCCGTCGCCGGCTGGATGCGACGCCGCTGCGGGCACGTAGTCGTCGATCCCCGTCGCCTCGTCCTCACCCTCGGCGCACGGCATGCGCTGTCGCTGGCCCTCGACGAAGCCTGCTTCGCCTGCGATACGCTGCTGGTAGAGTTGTCCACGTACCACGGCTTCCGCGCCAGTGCCGAGGCACGCGGCATCCGCGTCGTCGGGGTCGGCATGGACGGGGACGGCATGCTGCCGGGAGAACTGGACCGGCTGGCCGAGACGACCGGCGCTCGCAGCGTGTACCTGCAGCCGACGCTGCAGAACCCCACCACCGCGACGATGCCGCTAGAGCGGCGCCGGGACATCGCGGCGGTCGCGACGGCACGGGACCTCACCGTTATCGAAGGTGACGTCTACTCACCGCTCGCCTGGCACAAGCGCGACGCGCTTCCGCCGCTGGCAGACCTCGTTCCGGACCGCTGCCTGCACGCTGGCGGCATCGGCAAGGTGCTGGGGCCGGGCCTCCGCGTGGGCTGGCTGCTGCTTCCCGACGACGCGAGCCATGAGCGCGCGGCATCGGCGATTCGTCTGGCGACCGACGGAATCCCTGCGTTGCTCCCGTCCATCGTGGCAGGCTGGATGGCGGACGGCACGGCGGACACCTTGCTGGCGCATCTTGCAGAAAGCATGGTCGAGCGCAACCGCCTCGCCCGGTCCATCATCGGTGTCGACCTGGTGACGGCAGACGGACTGCACGCCTGGCTGCCCCACAAGGAAGCAACGGGCCTCGAAGCACGTGCCCTGGCGCAGGGCGTACGCCTTACGCCGTCGAAGCCGCTTGCCGCCGACGGCGAGCATGCGACGGGAGTGCGCTTATGCCTGGCCGCAGAAGAAGATGTGGCCCGGCTGGACGAGGCTCTGCGGATCGTGGCCAGCGTTCGCTGAGCCTCAGGCCGTCGCCGTCAGCTTCTCGAGGGCCTTGCCGACCGCCGCAAACGCGAATGCCCCGGTGACATGGGTGGCCGCGCCGAGGCCGCCGCCGCAATCGAGTTTGAGGGCGTCGCTCCCCGGGGGGCGGACGCCACAGACACTGCCGTCGGCCTGCGGATACTGGACATTCTGCATCGAATAGACCGCCGAGACGCCGAAGAAACGGTCGGGGTTGCGCGGAAACCCGTGCTCCTGCCGCAGCTTCTTCCGGATCATGCTGAGCATGGCGTCGTGCTCCGTCCGCGAGAGGTCGCGCACGCGGATCAGGGTGGGATCCGTGCGACCACCGGCGGCGCCCACCGTCACCAGGGGCACCTTCCGGCGTCGACACCACACGACGGTCTCCAGCTTCACCTTGAGGGCGTCGCAGGCATCGATAACCACGTCGTACTTGCGGTCGAGCAGTTCATCCAGCGTCGAGGGCGTGAGGAAACGCTCCATGGCCTCGAGGCGGATGGTCGGGCTGATGGCATGCGCCCGTTCGGCAACCACGCCAACCTTGGGCTTGCCGTACTGGCCGTCCAGGGCGTGCATCTGCCGATTGGTATTGGAAAGGCAGACGTCGTCGCCGTCGATCAGGGTGAGCCGGCCGATGCCGCTGCGAGCCAGGGCTTCGGCGGCCCACGAGCCGACGCCACCCACACCAATGACGCAGACGTGTGCGTTGGCGAGGCGGTCCAGGGTGCCGCGGCCATAGAGCCGCTCGATGCCGGCGAAACGTTCGGCCTGGGCCGTACTCACGGGGATCTCGGTGTGGGGAACTGTGTCCATTGTCTCATATTGAAAGAATGGGACCGTCCGCTATGCTGACAGTCCGGAAAGCCATGGATCACCGATGCGCGCGCTGCTTCTTGTCATCCTGGGACTGGCCATGGGCGCCATGGGCGCCACGTTCGCTATCTCAGCCCTTCGACAGGGCACGCCTTTCCACAACGGGGTGATGGCCGTGATGCAGCACCACATCGGCGCACTGCGCTCGAACGTGCGGGCGAAGCAGTGCGATGCCAAGGGCAACGCCGCCCACCTGACCCGACTGCGCGAAACCGCCGGCGACATCCGCGACGCCTTTCCGGACATGGAGCCCGCTTTCGGCCAGGCCGACGATGCCTTGCTGAAGAGCCTCGACGGTGCCCTCACCAGCGCGCCGACAACCTGCGAGGCCCTGGTTGCCGCCCTGAAACCGGTGGGCGACGCCTGCCAGTCCTGTCACCAGCAATTCCGCTGACATGACGGGATCCCCGCCCGACCGGCCGACCAGCTTCCTTCGCATGCAGTGGTGGCTACTGGTGCGTGCCATGGCGCGCTTCGAAACCACCATGTTCCTGCGCACCCGTTACTCGCAGCCGAAGATGGTCGCTATCGGCGTGGTCGGTAGCTTTTGCCTTGCCGTGTATTACCCCGTATGGGCCTATCTGTTTCCGCAGCCCTACGAAAACCTGCCGATGCGGCTGGTATGCAGCGCGACCTTCATTCCGCTGGCCCTGTTGCCATGGTGGCCACGGCGACTGCGCACGCACCTGCCCACGTACTGGTATTTCGCGATGACCGTGGCGATGCCCTTCTTCGTCGGCTACATGACCCTTCGCAATGCCACCCCAGCCTGGCTGATGACCCACCTGGCCTGCGTGATGCTGCTGATGATGCTGTTCGACATCGTGAGCTTCCTGCTGGTGTTCAGCATCGGCAGCCTGCTTGCCGGCCTGGTCTTCGTGCTTTCTCCCGAAGCCCATCTGCAAACCCAGACGATGCTCGAATACGTTCCCCTGCTGTTGTTCGGCATGGTCGGCGGCGCCACCTGCACGGTGTCCGCCACCATGGCCGAGCAGTCGCGCATCGAAGCGCTGACTGCCGCGTCGAACAACATCGCCCACGAACTGCGCACACCGCTGGGGTCGCTGCGCATCGCCGCGCGGGCGGTCGCCCGATTCATGCCAGACCTGATCCGCAGCCACCGGCTCGCCGAAGGCGCGGGCCTGGAGGTTCCGGAACTGCGCACCCAGAACCTGCATGCGCTCGAGCGCAGCATCGGCGTCATGGAGCGCGAAGTCACCTACGCGAATACGATCATCGACATGCTTCTGCTCTCGGCCCGGCCGATCGGCGAAGTCCCCCTGATTCCGCTTACTGCCCGCGAGTGCGTGGAGCAGGCCCTGCGCCGCTTTCCGTACGGCTCGCGCGCCGAACGCGAGCGGATCACCCTGTCCCCCACCGGCGATTTTTCCCTCCTGGGCGAAGAGAGCCTGGTCGTCCACGTGCTGTTCAATTTGCTGCGCAATGCACTTTTTCATACCGATCGGGCTGGCAAGGGCGACATCGGCGTCTTCATCGAGCCGGGCGAACGGGCCAGCCGCATACGCGTCCATGACACTGGCCCGGGCATCCCACCGGACGTCGTACCCCGTATTTTCAACCGTTTCTACTCGTATTCGAGTGACAGCCCGGGCACCGGGGCGATCACCGGGCTAGGAATAGGTCTCGCTTTTTGCCGCGCGGCGATGGAGCATATGGGAGGTGGCATCGTCTGCCGAACGAATCTGGGTGAATTCACTGAGTTCATCCTTACCTTTCCGCATGCGGAGACCGGGGACCGGCAGTGATGACGTTGAACTCGCAGGGCGATATCCAGCCCTTCCACTTTCCAACGACGACGTTTCTCGTGGACGACCACGAGGAATATCTCGACGTCGTGCCGCTCCTGCTCGATCCGATGGTCCGCGTGCGCACCTTCAGTTCGCCGCGCAGCGCGCTGGCCACCCTGGGCAATAACGGCAGCCGCCCTGTTCCGGGCGGTGGCTGGCTCTATCGCTGGAAGGACCGGCCTTCCGAAACGCAAGAACTCGTGGCGCTGGATATCGACTCGATCCACCGGGTGGTCTACGACCCCGAGCGCTTCGCGGAGATTTCCGTGGTGGTGGTCGACCAGGCCATGCCCGAGATGGACGGCATCACCTTTTGCAAGCGCTTGCCGAATCCGCATATCGGCAAGATCCTGCTCACGGGGCGCGCGGACGACGCCACGGCGATCGATGCCTTCAATTCGGGCGTGATCGACCGCTTCATCCGCAAGAACGATCCCCTCGCGATCGAAAAGCTGCAGACGGCGATCACCGAGCTTCAGCGCCGGTACTTCGAGCGGGCCAGCGCCTTCGTCGCTGAAACGCTGGCACTGGGCAACTTCCGGTTCCTGCGTGACCCGGCCTTCCGCGAGGTTCTGCAGAGCGTCACGGCCACCTTCCAGCCCGTGGAGTGCTACGTGCACTGCAATCCCACCGGCTTGCTGCTGATCGACGCCTGGGGTATCGGGCGCTTCCTCCTCGTCCAGACGGACGAGGACCTGCGGACCCACTATGAAATTGCGGCAGATCTCGGCGCGCCCCAGACCGTGCTCGACGCCCTCCGCGGCGGCGAGGCACTGCCCTGGTTCCGCTCCCGGGACGGTTTCTACCACAAAGGCGTGGAGAACCCGGAAGCCCACATGTACCCCGCCACGGCCGTTTCCGGCGAACAGTGGTACTACTACGCCCTGATCGACGACGTGGAGCGCTTCCGGCTGCAACACATCAAGTCGTACCGGAGCTGGCTGCGCGAGCAGGACCTGAGCCTCTCGGCCGACAGCCGGCCACGCTTCATCTAATTGGGCTAATTTCTCAATGTGGAGGACGCCACCGTACCGGATCATCCGGTGCGTCAGGCGTCCTTTGTCGTGCGTGGCCCCACGGTCGTTCCGACGCCGGAGCCCGGTGACGTCTCTCTTTGTAATGGCATGAGGCCGAAGTCCGCCCGCGCGGGCTTCGCAGGACGCCTCTCTCAATCTTCATGCGTCTGCCTGGGCGAGGCAGACGTGCGTGCGCCGTCCGCAAGGGCGGCGTCGTGGATATCGCCCGTCCCCCTTGCCAGAGAGAGAGACCATCATGGAAAACGTTTCCGTCCTGCATCGCATTGCCAAGGCACCGATGCTTCCCGACTTCGTTCAACGCAGGGTCGACAAATTTCACAACGAACGGGTTGCCATCGACTGGGGTGGCCGTCACATTTTGCGGGGCCGGCGTCCGACGGATTCCGATCTGATGCTGCAGAGCAATGATTACCTGGCCATCGCCGGCCACCCGGCCATCGTGGAGGCCCAGCGTGAGGCGCTCGCCAATGGCGGGCTTGGCATGATGATGTCGGCACTGTTCCAGCAGCATGCCGACGATCCACTGCATCGTGTGGAGGGCGAACTCGCACGCGCTGTGGGCAGCGAGGACGGCATCCTCGCGCAATCCGGTTTCGCCGCCAACGTGGGGCTCATCCAGTCGATCGCGGGCGAACGCGTACCTGTCTACGTCGACATGTTGGCCCACGCGTCACTGTGGGAAGGTGTCCGCAGCGCAGGTGCCAAAGCGGTCTCCGTCCTGCACAACGACATGACCCATCTCGAACGCCAGGTGATGCGCAATGGCCCGGGCGTGATCGTGGTCGATGCGGTCTACAGCACCAACGGCAGCGTCGCGCCCCTGGTCGAGATCGCGCAGCTCGCGCACGACCACGGCTGCGTGCTGGTGGTCGACGAATCGCATTCGCTCGGGACGCACGGCGCGCGCGGCGAAGGGCTGGTGGCCAGCCTGGGGCTCAATCACCGCGTCCATTTCATCACCGCCAGCCTGGCCAAGGCGTATTGCTCGCGCGCGGGTTTCATCGCCTGCACCACGGCGTTCAAGGACTACTTCGGCTGTGAGGCATTGCCGGCGATTTTCAGCTCCTCGCTGCTGCCGCACGAACTGGCCGGGCTATCGGCTTCGCACCGGGTCATTCAGTCCGAAGGTTGGCGACGCCAGCGGCTCCGGCAGGTGACGCGTCGCGTACGCAGCGAGCTTACCGAGCTGGGTTATCCCATTGCGGACGGCACCGAGCAGATCGTCGCCTTCGAGGCCGGGATCGAGATTCTCACCGGGCACGTTCGCGACGTGATGGAACGTCACGGTGTCTTCGGCTCGGTATTCAGTGCACCCGCGACGACAGTCAACCGCTCCCTGCTGCGCCTGACCCTCAATGCCGGGATGAGCGACACCGACGTGGATCGGCTGATCGAGGTCTGCCGCGTAGCTCGCGATGCCATGGATCTTCCCGCATGGAGTGCGACCCGGCGGTCGACACGCGACAGCGCAAGGTCACCATCGGCGGAAGTAGCCTGACGGTTGCGCGGGCGCCTCCTCCCTGCACATCAGTGCAGCGAAACGCGCCCGCGCAGGATGTCCCAGAACATCGCCCAGTCGCCGATCAGGCTGTAAATCGGATGGCAGAAGGTGGCCGGGCGATTTTTCTCCAACACGAAGTGTCCCACCCGACCTCCGTTCAATACGTAGGCAAGGGAATCCGTTCGTATTCGTCGCCAGGAACGACCGGGAAGCGCCCTTCCGACCAGTCGACCTTCGCCGCGTCGATGAGCTCCTGCGAACTGGCCACGAAATTCCACCACAGGTGACGCTCGCCATCGAGTGCCGCGCCACCGAAGAGCATCACCAGCGACGACTCGCGCGCCGTCAGCACCGGCGGCTCGCCTTCGAAAGCCACACCCATGTCGAGGGCGCCCAGTTCGATGTCACCGAAACGGACCGCTCCCTCGACCACGTAAGCGCCCCACTCCGCGTGCTGCTCCGGCAGGGTCAGCGTCGCGCCAGCCTCGAGGCGCGCTTCGACGAAAAACATCGGCGCATAAACACGCACGGGCGAGGTCACGCCGAAGGCATCGCCGGCGATCACCACGAGATCAGCTTTGTCGCGCCTCACTTTCGGCAGCGTGTCGGCGGCGTGGTGGTGGAATTCGGGGTCGATATGTTCGTGCGTCTTCGGCAAGGCCACCCATACCTGGATTCCGTGCAGGTTCTGACCGTGATGACGCTCATCCGGCGGCGTGCGCTCGGAATGCACGATGCCTTTTCCGGCCGTCATCCAGTTCACATCACCCGGATGAATGTCGACGGCGCTGCCGAGGCTGTCGCGGTGACGTATCGCCCCGGCGAACAACCAGGTCACCGTGGCCAGGCCGATGTGCGGATGCGGCCGCACATCCATGCCGGTGTCCTCGCCAAAGGCAGCCGGCCCCATCTGGTCGAAGAACACAAACGGACCGACGTGCCGGGCCTTGAGATGCGGCAACATGCGACGTACGACGAAACCGCCGCCGAGGTCGCGCTGCTTGCCGTCGATAGGGACCGTCGTCATGGGATTCTCCGTGTGTCGTAGGCGTCAAGCGTAGCCGATGCGCGAAGGCTTCAGCGCTGATGCATCCATTGGGCAAGGCGTCGTGCAACCTCGGCGGGCACCTTCATCCAGGCAAAGTGGTCGGCGGGCGCGCCAGCCAGGTCACCGGGACCAAGGACCTCACTCCGTCGCGTTGCTTCCGGCATCTTGCCGAGCAGGAACGCCAGCGACGCCTCCGGACCGAACCAGTCGTCGCGAAGGCGCAGTGCGAGCACCGGTGCCCGTTGCGCACGAAGCGCTGCTTCCAGATCCACGTCGATACCGCGACCTGCGTAGCGCCCGGTCCGACCGCTACGCGACCAGTCGCCTATGACGCCGCGAGCTTCGTTTCCACCGAAGCCGATCCGACGTCCGGGCAGCCACCCAAGCAGATTGGCGAGAAGGGGCGCCGCGATCAACGCCAGGCCGACCCATGGCTTGAAGTTGCGCCAGTATGGGGAACCGCTGCCGACGAGGGCGAGACCGGCGAGGGGCAAGGACGTGGTCGATGCGAGCACGGTGGCCAGTTGCCCACCCAGGCTGTGACCGCCGACGTAGAGGGGCACCGACGGCACGGCCTCGCGCAGGGCGCGAAGACTGGTGGGGAGATCGTCGGTAATAAGTTCGCGATAACCCCAGTCCGAGCTTCGGCTGGCCCGGCGATTGCTCGAGCCGATGCCGCGCCACTCATGCACGGCCACGGCGACACCGTGTGCGGCCAGCGCCAGAGCGAGGGGTTCATAGTGACGCGCGGCCACACCGAGTGCCGGCACCCAGAGCAAGACAGCGCGTTCGTCCGCGATGGGGCGGTAGAGGACCAGATCGGCAGATGCGCCGTCGGTCATGTGCAAGGTTAAACGATCAGTCATGCAGCCAAAAGCTCCCTCGGCACAGGGTGCCGAGGGAGCAGAAGTCTTGCAAGAACGAGCGGCGTTAGCCAGCCCGAACAGAGTTACTTCGGATTGACGTTGTCCGCCTGCGGGCCCTTCTGGCCCTGGGTCACGGTGTACTCAACCTTCTGACCTTCCTGCAGCGACTTGAAGCCGTTGCCCTGGATCGAACGGAAATGGACGAACACGTCCGGGCCGCCCTCATCCTGAGTGATGAAGCCAAAGCCCTTTGCATCGTTGAACCACTTAACAGTACCAGTTGCCATCACACACACCTCTATCCAACACTCGAAAACCCGGCTCGCGAGCCGGCGACTTACTGGGAATGCAGGACCGGGTGAGGCGATGGAGCGTAAACTTCGCGCTTACATCGGGCCACTCGCGTGACCGCGCAGACACAGTAAGGTGGATAATAACCATATTTGGCGCGAGTTATGTAGGGGAATGCCTACATGGGACGAATTTTTGACGTGAATCACGACTTTTTTTGTGAAAAGTCGATTTTCTTAGGAATTAAATCGGGCGCGCATGAAAAAAGCCGGGCGTTGCCGCCCGGCTTTTTTGTGCAGCGAGATGTCGAAAGGCTTACGCCTTGTTGACTTCCTCAGCCTGCAGACCCTTCTGGCCGTTCACGACCTTGAAGGAGACCTTCTCGCCTTCGGTGAGGGACTTGAAGCCGTTGCCCTGGATGGCGCGGAAGTGAACAAACACGTCCGGGCCGTTCTCACGGGAGATAAAGCCGAAGCCCTTGGCGTCGTTGAACCACTTGACGGTGCCGATTTCACGATCCGACATAGAAACACTCCAATACTATTGTGTAGCGAATAAAACCGACGATCGGTTGATCGTCGCTGGAACTGGTGTGCAAGGAAACGCGAGGAGCGAAGCGATGTTGCGGATCCGTGATCAGCTGCATCGGGTCAACGTAACTCTATGACCCCGGCAAACACAGTCGGCGAACTATACTCGCCCCTTCCGGAAATAGCGATGGCACCCCTTGGGCGAGCCCGCTGGCCGCCGCCCTGACGCTACGTTCACCCCCTCGCGGCACATGCTTGCGCCCCGTCGCACCCGCTATTGCGACTTTTCGCCTACCATCCGTCCAAGCCAAGCCCAAGGGGGACTAACGACCATGACCCGACACCTCACCCGCCTCCTGCCGTTGGCTGTCTGCGCCCTGGCCCTCGCCGCCTGCGCGGACCACAAGCCCAAGCCAACGACCACGCAGACCGTAACGGCCACGTCGACCACGACCCGCGGCGCGACCGGCGGCACGACGAAGTCGCGCTCTGCAACGACCAGCGTCACAAGCGTGCCGGGATCCAAAACCCAGTCCGGCGCGACCGCTGCCGCTGCCGCTGGCCCGCTTCCGAACAGCACGGGCATTGCTGCCTGTGACGAATACCTGGCCAGCTACAAGAGCTGCCACATGGCCGCCGGCGTGTTTGCGCGCGACCAGATCGAACCCCGCTACGAAATGATGCGCACCAGCCTGCTTCGCCAGTCCCAGGACCCGGACATGCGCGACCAGCTGCAGAACCGCTGCGTGTCGCTGGCTTCCCAGCTGAAGGATGCCCTGCACGGCAAGTCCTGCGCGGATACACCGGCCCCCGCCTCGACCCGCTGATCAGTCCTTCAGCTCGGCCCGGATCAGCGTAGCCAGCCCCCGCGGCTGGCTACGCTGAATCGCAATACGCGGGGTGCCATGCCAGCCTGCGCACTCCGTGATCGCCGACGCAATCCCCGCGACAAGCGCGGATGAGGCCGTGACATCGGCTTCCAGCCAGATCCCGATCACTTCGAACAGGCCCTCCTGGCGGTGTGCCTTGGCATCGAGCCGCCCGACCAGGCGTCCTCGATGCAGGATGGGCAGCACGTAGTAGCCGTAGGTCCGCTTCGCCGCCGGCGTGTAGCACTCGAGCGTGTATTCGAAACCGAAGAGGTCCAGTGCCCGGGCGCGATCCCAGACCACCGGATCGAACGGCGACAGCAGCGTGGTGCGTGTCGCGCGCAGTGAATTGGCAGCAGCGTCGCCCAGGAAGGCTGCGTGCTCACGATGCACGTAGGCCCGATCGCTCCAACCCTCCACGACCACTTCGATGAGCAAGCCTTCGGCCACCAGCGGTGCCAGCTCGTCGTCGGTCACCCGTGGTCGCAAACGGAAGTAATCGGCAACCCAACGGGCTTTCGCGATGCCGAGGGCGCGGACACTCTCCAGGACGAAATGACGGCGAACCTGCGCCTCCTCCAGGGTGCCCACCGCAGGTGGAACGGCCCAGCGGGAGGTCACCCGCTCGGCGAGGTCATAGACACGCTGGAAACGCTCGCGCCGGCTGACCATCAGGTTGCCGAGCGCGAACCACGCCTCCAGCCATCGTTTTTCGGGCTTCCAGCCCCACCAACCCTTGGTGGAAGGCGTATCGCGCTCGAAGTCGGCGGCGCGGAGCGGCCCTTCGGTACGGATGCGTTCGAGCAGGAGATCCATGTCGGCACCCGCCTCGGCGCGCGTGCGCTCCGCACTCTTCTGCGCCCAATGACCGCCCCGCCCGGAGCGGTAGTCGCGGTGATACCGGTATTCGGACGAGGGAATGAACGACGCTTCGTGCGCCCAGCATTCGGCAATCTCGCCCTCGGCCAGCGCTTCTTCCAGCCAGTCGTTCCGATACGTGCCCAGTCGCGAAAACAGGACCATGTACGGGCTGCGCGCAACGACGTTGATGGTGTCGATCTGCAGGATGCCCATGCCAGCGATGGCCGCAACGACGTCGGTTTTTTTCGCCCTCCTGGTGCGTCGTCGGAGCAGCCCCTGCGCGGCCAGATGAAGCAACTGGGCGGATCGGTGCGAGAGGCGAACCACGTTGTCCGTGGAGGAGCCGTCGGATACGCGTGATGGCACGGTATAGGCCTGTTCGCAGTTGGGCCGCCATTAAATCGCTCCTTGCTAGCGTCGGCAATGATTCCCCACCCGCTGACAAAAAGGAGGCTTTCGATGAAGAAGCAAGTTCGCGCCTTTGCATTAGGCGCATCGCTGCTGCTGGCAGGCGCGGCGTTCGCCCAGGACGTTCCGCCGCCACCGAGGGTTCCGCCTACGCCACCGGGTGAAGCCACCCCGCCGCCGCCAGCGGACATGCCGCCGGGCAACGTCCCACCACCTCCGGCGGCCGGTGCGGCGGGTATGCCTCCGCCGGTGGCGGATGCGCCGCCTCCCCCGCCGCCTGCCCCAACGGCTGAAGCCGGCTCGACAGGGACAACCATGCCAACGGCGCAGGGTCAGGTCAGCGTCAACAGTGGCCCTGCTCCCGCCAAGCCGTCCGGCCCGGCGCCGGACTTCGCGACCCTTTCGGGCGGCAAGGGCTCGATCACCGCCACGCAGGCCTCTGCCTTCCCGCTGCTGGCCAACGACTTCCAGTACGCGGATGCAAACCGCGACGGAAAGATCAGCAAGGCTGAATACCAGCGCTGGGTGCAGCACTCGGGAGCCAGCGGTCAATGATCGCTTAGCGTAGCTTCGACACAGGGGCGCGATGCGCTCCTGTGTCTTTCCGTGCAGCTAACGAACCCAATGCACGTTTTTCACACATTCGTGGCAGCTAAACTCCCTGCTCGCCGTGCCCCTCCGGCATCCAGGGAGTAACACCACATGAAGCGTTTCCATGCCGCAGGCGCCCTTGGCGCCTATGCGTGCCTCCATGCGGGGCTCGCCCTTGCGCAAAATCCGAGCCCCATCGACATTCGCGCCTGCTCGGCGATCGAAACCGACGCCCAGCGCCTGCTCTGCTACGACAAGGCGACAGGGCGCGACCAACTCCCTCAGGCCGCCAAGCGAAAGGACGAGAAGGGCGAATCGGTGAGCGTCGACCTCGCCACGCGCAATTCGAACGACGTGGCCCGTCCGGTCTCCCTGCTCGACAGCCGCTGGGAGCTCTCGCCCGAAAGCAAGCTCGGTACGTTCAACCTGCGGGGCTACAAGCCGACCTACGCCATGCCGTTCTTCGGTACGACGAAGCAGAACAAGACCCCGTCCAGCCCGGCACCCGACCATACGGTGACGCAGGCGCAGGAGCTGCAGAATGTCGAGGCGAAGTTCCAGATCAGCCTGAAGACCAAGGTCTGGGAAAACATCTTCGGCAACAACGGCGATCTCTGGGTCGGGTATACGCAGTCGTCCCGCTGGCAGGTCTACAACAAGGAAAACTCGCGTCCCTTCCGCGAGACCAACTACGAGCCCGAAGCCCTGCTGGTGTTCAACACCAACTACAGCATCTTCGGCTGGAACGGCCGCCTCGCCGACATCGGCGTGAACCATCAGTCCAACGGACGCGCCGATCCCCTCTCACGCAGCTGGAACCGCGTGGTTGCCGATTTCGGCTTCGAAAGGGAAACCTGGGTCGTGAACTTCCGACCGTGGTGGCGCATTCCCGAGGGCGGCAAGGAAGACGACAACCCGGACATTCAGAACTACATGGGCCGCGGCGAAGTGCAGGTCGTGAAGGAAATGGGCGCCAACGAGTTCGCGCTGACCGCCCGACACTCGTTCCGTACCGGCGATGAGTCACACGGTTCGCTACGAGGCACCTGGAGCTTCCCGGTAGTGCACAACCTGCGCGGCTATCTCGAGGTGTTCCATGGCTATGGCGAAAGCCTGATCGACTACAACCACAAGGCGACGTATCTCGGCGTCGGCGTGTCGTTGCTCGACTGGTACTGATTAAGACCATGTGGGAGCCGCTTCAGCGGCGAAAATCCAACGGAGCGGTGTAGCTGCGAGGCTGATCGCCGATGAATCGGCTCCCACAAGGGCACAAGGCCAGAGTCGCCTTAGTGGTGGTGACCACCCTCGCCGTGGATGTGGCCGTGGGCGAGCTCTTCCTCGCTGGCATCGCGCACGCCGGTGATCTCGACGGCGAAATGCAGGGTCTGGCCGGCCAGCGGGTGGTTGCCGTCAACGGTGACGTTGTCGCCTTCGATCTTGGAGACGGTCACGTTGATGCTGCCCTGGTCGTTACGACCCTGGAACTGCATGCCCGGCTGCAGGTCTTCCACGCCCTGGAACGCGGCCTTCGGAACTACCTGCACCAGCTCGTCGTGGCGCACGCCGTAGCCTTCCTCGGGGCTCACGTCCACCTTGAACTGATCGCCGACCGACCGACCTTCCAGTGCCTTTTCCAGACCCGGCACGATATGACCTTCGCCATGGATGTATGCCAGCGGCTCGCGGCCATCCGAGCTGTCGATGACATTGCCCTGGTCGTCGGTCAGCGTGTAGTGGAAGGAAACGGCATGGCGGTTGGCAATCTGCATGAAAATTCTCGCTATGAAGAGTAAAGAAAGGACGTGTGGGCGACCTTGGGGGCCCTCAAGGCTAGGCGACCGGCCGCCTGACTGCAAATCACAGACCCTTCGCGATGCTGCGGCGCAACCCGCCGACGGCGCGTAATCTGCTAGTTTTCCCGCCTTTCCCCTTCCCCTTTCGACGCCCCACCGGGAGCCGCATGTTCGACTGCATTCTGATCGCCAACCGTGGCGAGATCGCCTGCCGCGTGATCCGGACCTGCCGCCGCCTGGGCATCCGCACCGTGGCCGTGTACTCCACGGCCGACGCAGACGCCCAGCACGTTCGCCTCGCCGACGAGGCCTGGCCCATCGGCGGCCCACGTCCTGCCGAGTCCTACCTGCGCGGCGATGCCATCATCGAGGTCGCCCTGAAAACCGGGGCCCAGGCGATTCATCCGGGCTACGGCTTCCTTTCGGAGAACACCGACTTCGCCCGCGCCTGCGCGTCGGCGGGAATCGCCTTCATCGGTCCGCGTCCGGAGAGCATCGACGCCATGGGCTCGAAAGCGGCGGCCAAGGCACTGATGGAAACCCACGCGGTGCCCCTCGTTCCCGGCTACCACGGTGCCGACCAGGATCCGGCACGCCTGGCGAAGGAGGCCGCGAACACCGGTTTCCCGCTGATGATCAAGGCCGCCTCGGGCGGCGGCGGCAAGGGCATGCGCATCTGCCGGGATGCCGCAAGCTTCGCCGAGGCGCTGGCCTCAGCCCAGCGCGAGGCGGCGAATGCCTTCGGTGACACCCGCGTCATCCTGGAACGCTACGTGGATCATCCACGCCACATCGAGTTCCAGGTGTTCGGCGACACCCACGGCAACATCATCCACCTCAACGAGCGCGAGTGTTCCGCACAGCGTCGCTACCAGAAGGTGCTGGAAGAGACGCCCTCGCCCTTCCTCGACGAAGCCCGTCGCCAGCGCATGGGTGAGGCCGCCGTGGCCGCCGCACGCGCCGTCGATTACGTGGGCGCCGGCACGGTCGAGTTCATCGTCGCGCAGGATGGCGAATTCTTCTTCATGGAGATGAACACCCGCCTGCAGGTCGAGCATCCGGTCACCGAAGAGACCCTTGGCCTTGACCTTGTCGAGTGGCAGCTGCGCGTGGCGGCCGGCGAACCCCTGCCGCTCGCCCAGCAGGATATCCACGCCCAGGGACACGCCATCGAGGTGCGCCTCTACGCCGAAGATCCGGAGGCGGGCTTCCTTCCGGGCTCCGGCCGACTGCTGGCGCTGAACCTTCCCTCGCCCTCGCGCCACGTCCGCCTCGACGGCGGCGTGATTGCCGGCGACACGGTGACGATCTTCTACGACCCGATGATCGCCAAGCTGATCGTCCACGACCGCAATCGTGAGCAGGCGCTCGAGCGGCTGCGCGAAGCACTGGCAGTCACCGATATCGTCGGCACCAAGTCCAACGTCGGTTTCCTGGAGCGCCTGGCGCGTCATCCGGCGGTCGTCGAAGGACGCATCGACACGGGCTATCTCGACCGACATCTTGAAGAATTCCTCACTGGTGACAGCGTCGCGGGTAACACCGAGCTGTTCGCTGCGGCGACCGCCGTGCTGCTTGCCGACGAGCTCGCGCAGCGTGGCGTTGCGGCCGATCCCCACTCACCCTGGGCCAGCGCGGATGCCTGGCGCATCGGCCACTCGGGCAAGCGCGTCGTCGCGCTGATGGAAGGCGATGTCCGCCACGAAATCGATGCACACGGCCATGGCGGCGCCTACGTGCTCCGCAGCGGCGATGTCACTTGTACCGTCGCTGGCGCGCGCCTGGGCAACGATGTGCTGTCGGCGCGCTTCGACGGCCAGTCACGCCGGCTGCCCCTCGGTACGTTGGGTACGCGTATCCGCGTGCACGACGAGGCGGGCCGCCGGTGGAACTTCGACCGCGCACCGGCCTACGCCTGGGCCGGAGCGCAGGGCACGGCCGCACGCCATCTCGCCGCGCCGATGCCGGGTCGCATCGTGCTGGTCCGCGCCGCCGTGGGCGACGTGGTCGAGGAAGGCCAGGAACTGCTGGTGATGGAGGCCATGAAGATGGAACTCGCCTTGAAGGCGCCGCGCGCCGGCACCATCGAATCGATATCCGCGGCACAAGGTGACTTCGTGGACGCCGACGCGATCCTCGTCCGCTTCGCCGAACCCGCCTGACCGGAATAGCCATGAACACGTCCAACCACGTACGCATTGTCGAAGTCGGTCCGCGCGACGGCCTGCAGAACGAAAAAGCGATGCTTGCCGCCGCGGTGAAAATCGAGTTGATCGACCGGCTTTCCGCGACCGGCCTGGCGACGATCGAGGCGACCAGCTTCGTCAGCCCGAAGTGGGTGCCGCAGCTGGCCGACGCCGCCGAGGTGTTCCGTGCCATTCGCAAGGCGCCTGGGGTGGTCTATCCAGTGCTCGTGCCTAACCTGCAGGGCTATGAGCGGGCACGCGACGTGGGGGCGACGGAAGTGGCTGTGTTTACTGCGGCGTCCGAAGCATTCAATCAGAAGAACATCAACGCATCGATCGACGAATCCATCGAGCGCTTCGTTCCTGTGTTGGAGCGAGCGCGTGCCGATGGCGTGGCTGTGCGTGGTTACGTCTCCACCGTGCTGGGGTGTCCCTACCAGGGCGAGGTGCCCATCGCCGATGTCGTACGCGTGGCGCGCAAGCTACACGAACTGGGGTGTCACGAGATATCACTAGGCGACACGATCGGCGTCGGCACAGCGTCGAAGGCACGCGAGATGCTGCGCGCTGTTGCCGGCGAGGTGCCGATGAGTGCGCTGGCCGTCCACTTCCACGATACCTATGGGCAGGCGCTGGCGAACATTCTGTCCTGCCTGGAAGAAGGCGTGCGTGTGGTGGATAGCGCTGTATCGGGCACTGGCGGCTGTCCTTATGCAAAGGGCGCGACGGGTAACGTCGCCAGTGAGGACGTGGTGTACATGCTTCATGGCATGGGAATGAGTACAGGTGTGAACCTGGACACGTTGATCGAGACAGGGGCTTGGTTGGCAAGGCAACTGAACAAGGAGACCGCGAGCCGCGTTACGAGAGCACGCACCGCCGCATAATCTCACCTTCCATGTTTCTCCGTACTGACGGCAGCCGCCATACGTTGTAGGCGCAAACTGGCTAAAATCGGCACGCTTGAGTCGATCGCGAATCCTGGCCTCAGTTTTTCATCGGAAGACCCATGCGCACCGATTACATGATCCGCCCCATTGAGCCGCGCGACGACGCCGACATGGCCGCCGTGATCCGTCACGTCATGCCGGAATTCGGGGCCGACGGTCCGGGCTTTGCCATTCACGATCCCGAAGTGGACGGCCTATCCACGGCGTACGCGCGACCGCGCCACGCCTACTTCGTCGTCGAGAAGGACGGCCACGCCATCGGCGGCGCGGGTATCGCGCCACTGGAAGGCGGCGACGAAGACACCTGCGAACTTCGCAAGATGTATTTCCTGCCCAAGGCGCGTGGCATCGGTGCGGCCTCGCGACTGATGCGCCGCTGCCTGGATGCGGCACGCCGCGCTGGCTTCCAGCGCATTTACCTGGAAACGTTGACAGGTATGGACGCGGCCCAGGTGCTCTACCTGCGGCACGGCTTCGCGCGCATCGACGCTCCGATGGGTGGGACCGGCCACTTCAGCTGCGACCGCTTTTTCCTGCGTCACCTCAACGACGGCGACCTGATCGTTGCGCCGGAGCCGCCCACCCTGCTCTTCGCGATCGATGACCCGGGCCGCGAGGATGTGCTGCCATTGATCGAGCAGTTGCACGGCTACCTCTCCGACCTGTACCACCAGCCCCTGCCCCCGCATGTGGGCGTGGAAAGCCTGCGCCAGCCCCACGTGACCTTCATGACGGCTCGTGTGGACGGCCTGCCGCTGGCGTGCGGCGCCGGCATCGATCAGGGCGACTACGTGGAGCTCAAGTACATGTATGTCGTGCCCGCCTGCCGCGGCATGGGGCTGGGCAAGGAGATGCTCGAAGCGCTCGAGACCCAGGTCCGCGCGGCCGGTGGCACCCGGGTAAAGCTGGAGACCGGTACGGCGCAGACCGAATCGATCGAACTGTACGAGCGCTCAGGCTATCGGCGCTGCCCGCCGTTCGGCGATCATCACGCCCATCCCGCCAGCATCTTCATGGAAAAACCGCTTTGATCCGCATCGCCACCGAGGCCGACGCTGCCGTCTGCCACGCCATTTATGCACCGATCGTCGAATCCAGCGCGATCACCTTCGAGACCGACCTGCCCGGTGAGGCGGCCATGCGCGAGCGCATCCGTGCGCGTGTGCAGACCCATCCCTGGCTGATCTGGGAAGACGACGGCAAGGTGCTCGCCTATGCGTACGGCGGTCGTTTTCGCGAGCGCGCCGCCTATGACTGGGTCGCCGAGACCTCGATCTACGTGCACGAGGACGCCCGCCGTCGCGGCATTGCCCGGCGCCTCTACAGCGCTCTGCTGGACGTCATGCGCCTGCAAGGCATCAACCAGGCGGTCGGCGTGATCACCCTGCCGGGCGCCAGCAGTGTGGCGATGCACGAGGCCATGGGCTTCGCGCCGGCAGGCGTCTGGCCGAAAGCCGGGTACAAGCTCGGCCAGTGGTGGGACGTGGGGGTGTGGAGCCTGTTTCTGTCGGAGCCCGCGACGCCGCCGACGCCGGTGATTCCGTTCGCGGCGCTGGCGGCTGCAGAGGACTTGGCCGCGCTCCTCGCGCTGGCCTGACACCGCGTGCATTGTGTGGGAGCCGCTTCAGCGGCGATAGGTGCTTGCCGCAACCCTGCCCGCTGCCGCGGGATCGCCGCTGAAGCGGCTCCTACACTATCTCTGCTCCCTGCCAGATCTGTGCTCCCTGCGCGGTCTGTGCTGCCTGCGGCGGCGCCGCAAGCCGTCGCACCCGCCCCTCGGCTAAGATTGGCCTCTTTGCCAGTCGTACCAGCGGAGTATTCATGCAGCTCGAACAGGTCAGGGCCGTCATCACCGGCGGCGCATCCGGTCTCGGCCACGCCGTCGCGCAGCGCCTCGTCGCCGCGGGCGCGAAGGTTGCCCTCTTCGACGTGAACGAAGAGAAGGGCCACGCGGCTGTCGCCGCCCTTGGCAAGCACGCGAGCTTCCAGCGCACCGACGTCACCTCCGAAGAGGGCGTGACGGCCAACGTCGCCGCCGCGCAGGCTGCGATGGGTGGCCTCAACGTGGTCGTCAACTGTGCCGGCATCCTTGGCGCGGGTCGCGTGCTGGGCAAGGAAGGCCCGATGCCGCTGTCGACGTTCTCCGGTACCGTCATGGTCAACCTCGTTGGCAGCTTCAACGTGGCCAAAGCCGCCGCGCAGCTGATCCAGGCCAACGAAGCCGGTGAAGACGGCGAGCGCGGCGTCATCATCAACACGGCCTCGGTCGCAGCCTATGAGGGCCAGATCGGCCAGGCTGCCTACTCCGCGTCCAAGGGTGGCGTGGTCGGCATGACCCTGCCGATGGCGCGTGAGCTGGCCCGTTTCGGCATCCGCGTGAATACGATCGCCCCGGGTATCTTCTGGACCCCGATGGTCGACGGCATGCCGCCATCCGTGCAGGAATCGCTGTCCGCGTCGATCCCCTTCCCCTCGCGCCTCGGCCGGCCGGAAGAGTTCGCCGATACCGTGGCGTTCATCATCAACAGCCGTTATCTCAACGGCGAAACGATCCGCCTCGATGGCGCCGTTCGTCTCGCCCCGAAGTAATCCAACCCAAGAACAGCAAAGTCGAACGCCATGAAAGCATCCGATGTGAAAAAAGGTAACGTCGTCGAGCACGACGGCACCGTGTACCAGGTCCGCGATATCGAACGCAGCTCGCCTTCGGCGCGCGGCGGCAACGTGACGTTCCGCTTCACGCTGTACTCGATTCCGGGCCAGCGCAAGTTCGACCTCAGCCTGCGTTCCGAAGACGAACTGAAGGAAGTCAGCCTCGAGCGTCGCCAGGCGAAGTTCTCGTACATGGACGGCGACAATTTCGTCTTCATGGATGACGAGGATTACACCCAGTACACACTCGGTCCCGACGTGGTCGGCGAGAACGCCGGCTATGTCGTCGAGGATCTCGAGGGCTACTACGTGCAGGTGATCGACGACGCACCGGTCGGCCTGCAGGTGCCGACCTCGGTCGTGCTGACCGTGATCGACACCGCGCCGGAGCTGAAGGGCTCCAGCGCTACCAAGCGCAACAAACCGGCCAAGCTGCAGACCGGTGTCGAAGTGCAGGTTCCCGAATACATCACCAACGGTGAGAAGGTCACGGTAAACACCCTGACCGGCGAATTCGCGGGACGCGCCTCGTGATCACATGACCCAGGGCTACTCCTTCCGCGCCAGCGTCGTCGATACGTTGATCCGGACGAAACGTCCGGATGTGCCCATGCGGGTTGCCTTGCGCAATACCGCGGCCGTGGTGCTGCCGCTTACCGCCGGCATCGCGTTCGGGCACCCGGAAGTCGGTATCGGCATTGCTGCCGGCGCCCTGGACACCATGTTTTCGGATCAGCCGGGGCCTTATCAGCAACGGCTGAACCGACTCTTCCTTGCCGCGCTCGCCGCCGGCCTCGCTTCGCTGATCGGTTTCCTGCTGGGTGACCAGATCCTGGCGATGTGCGTCGCCTGCGTCCTGTGCGGCTTCTCCGGCGGCCTGCTCGTCGTCTTCGGTGCGGACATCGCCCGCGTGGGCATGACCAGCATGCTGCTGCTCGTGATCACGGCGGCCACCCCCAAGGGCATCGAGGGTGCCCTGGCAGGCGGCGGCCTCATCTTCGCTGGCGGCATGCTGCTCGCCTCGTTTTCCATCGCGGCATGGCCACTGCAGCGTTATCGGCCCGAACGCGCTGCGCTCGCCCTCGTGTATCGCGGGCTCGCCGATCTCGCCCGCAAACCGCACAAGGATGGTGAGGCGCCTGGCATCACCGATGCGATGAACGCACTGCAGCTCACCCTGCTCGGCCGTCACCACGCGCACGGCCGTGCGATGGAGGCATTCCGCGTGTTGCTGGAACTGGCCGAACGCATTCGCCTCGAACTCGTCGCCATGGCGGAGCTCGAGCTCAAGCGCGAGTCCATGGGCGAGATGTTCCGCAACGACGCCGCCCGTGTCCTCACCGCCACCGCCGACGCGCTCGATGCTGCCGAGCCACCGCAGCGCGCCGAGCGCGCACTGGCAACGCTGCAGGCGAGCGAGCGCGCGCTGCTTGCCGGCTCGACAGGGTCCGGCCTCGGAGTGCATATCCGTGCCCTGTCGGGTCAGCTCGCCGCCGTGGTCCGCAATACGAACTGGGCCGGTAGCCGCGGTGAAGAGCGTGCCCAGCGTGCCGAGACCTCGCTGCCGGATACCTTGCGCAGCGCTTCGCCACTGGCGACGTTGCGCGCGAATATCACGCCGCACTCCGTGGCCTTCCGCCATGCCGTGCGCTGTGCCGTCGTCCTCACGCTGGCCTTCGCGGTGTCGCGTTATCTCCATCTGCCGCATGGCTACTGGCTGCCCATGACGGCCGCCATCGTGCTGCGCCCTGACTTCGCTGCGACGTTCAATTTCGGCCTGCTTCGTGTGGTCGGCACTGTGCTCGGCCTGATCCTCACGACGTTGGTGCTGCGACTGACGCCGGATATCGTCTGGGCTCACATCGCGGTGATGGGCGTGCTTTGCCTGGCTTTCCGCTATCTCGCCGGCGCGCACTACGGCATCGCCGTGGCAGCCCTGACGGGCACCGTCGTCGTCCTGCTGTCGTTCGATGGCGTCGATCCCTTCAATGCCATGAGCGACCGTGTCATCAATACCGCAGCGGGCAGCGCCATGGCCTTGCTGGCTTACATACTCTGGCCCTCGTGGGAGCGGAGCCGGGCGCGCATCGCGCTGTCGGAAATGCTCTGCGCCTACGCGGACTACCTCGACACCCTCGTCGGGCCCGCCGACCGGGGTACACGTCATCAGGTCCGCAACGCCACCCGTACGGCACGCACGAATGCCCAGGCGTCGGTCGACCGCATGCGCGCCGAGCCCGGGACGCCCGCGGTGCTGCTGGAGCTGGCCGAGACGCTCTACGCCAACGGCAACCGCCTGGCCCGAACGGCGATGACACTGGAAGCTCTCATCGATGTAGACGAGGTGCCCGAGGAATGGGCGCATGTCGGGCCGTTCATCCGCGAGGCCTCGACGGCGCTACGCGCGCAGGGCGAGGCACTCACCGTAGCCGAAGGTGCGACCGTCCCGCCCGACCTGCGGACGCATCAGCGCGCACTGGTCGAGGCGCTGGCCCGGACCAAGGACCGGGAACTGGCGGACGCCATCGCCCGCCTGTCCGACCGACTGACCGATAACGTGGACACCGTGGCGCACGTGGTGACCCGAAGGTCCGTGACCCAGGCCTGATCCCGCGTCCCAATGGACCGCTGCCCTTGCTGCACCGCGAGAGGCCTCGCAGCGCAGGCGGCGCTACACTCGGGCCATGCTGAAGATCGACACCCACGCGCACATCCTGCCCCGTGACTGGCCCGATCTCGCGGCCCGCTACGGCGACGACCGCTTTCCGGTCATGACCCACTCCAGCGGGCACCACCGGATCTACAAGGACGGACGGTTTTTCCGGGAGGTTTGGGAGTCCGCCTTCGACGCGGAGCATCGCATTGCCGACTACGCCCGGTTCGGCGTCGGTGTGCAGGTGGTCTCCACCGTTCCGGTGATGTTCTCGTACTGGGCCAAGGGCCATCAGGCACTCGAGCTTCACACGCATCTGAACGACGACATGGCTGCGGTCTGCCAGAAGCATCCGCGCCACTACGCCGGCATCGGCACGGTGCCCCTGCAATCGCCCTCGCTGGCGATACGTGAGCTTGAGCGCTGCGTCGACGAACTCGGGCTGCAAGGCGTGCAGATCGGCTCGCACTGCAACGAGTGGAACCTGGACGCGCCGGAGCTCTTTCCGTTCTTCGAAGCGGCCGCCGACCTCGATGCCGCCGTTCTCGTGCACCCGTGGGACATGATGGGCACCGACACGATGCCCAAGTACTGGCTGCCCTGGCTGGTCGGGATGCCCGCCGAGCAGTCGCGTGCCGCCTGCGCGCTGATTTTCGGTGGTGTGCTCGAGCGTCTGCCTTCGCTGAAGATCATGCTCGCCCACGGCGGCGGCAGCTTCCCCTATTCCATCGGCCGCATCGAACACGGTTTCCGCATGCGTCCGGACCTCGTCGCCACCGACAATGCGCGCAACCCGCGCGAGTACATGCAGCGGCTCTATTTCGATTCCTGCGTGCATGACGACGCTGCCCTTCGCTACCTTCTCGAGGTGGCCGGCACCGATCGAGTGATGCTGGGTACCGACTATCCGTTCCCGCTGGGGGAGCAGGAGCCGGGTAGCGGCATCGAGGCCCTCGGCCTGGACGATACCTCCCGTGCCCGCCTGTTCCACGGTACGGCCCTGGAGTGGCTGGGCGTTCCGCTGTCGCGTTTCCAGACCATGTCCGCCGTGGCGTGACGCAACGCACACTGTGGCCTGCCATGCGCGGCCGGACGCTGTGCAAGAATGCCCGCGTTGCGCCGCGCCGCCGCGGCCTCTCTGGGGAATCCTTAATCGTGAAGCGCCTCCTGCGTACCCTTCCGTTTGCCCTCCTGCTGGCCAGCCCCTTCGTGTCGGCCACCGACGTCGCCCTGGCTGGTGGCGCCCTGCACGTGCCGGTACCGGACACCTGGGTGCCGATCATGCAGTCACAGGGTGACGTCACGGAGACCCAGGTGTTTCAGGTGCCCGGCTCCGCCGCGGCGGATGCCACGCTGGCGCGGGTCTCGATCACCCTGCAGCAGGTGCCCAACCTCAACGGCTTCCAGCAGTTTTCGGGCAATTTGCGATCGCATGCGTCCGGCCTGAAAGAATACGTGGCGGGCAAGGCCACCTCGCCCACCGAGAACCGTTACACGGCGAAGGAAGGCACGGTAAAGCTCGACTACTTCGAGCGTTATTTCTACAGTGGCGGCTATGCGATCCAGCTCCGCTGCATCCGCCCCAACGGCGATGCCAAGTGGAATGCCTCGTTCGACAAGGGTTGCGCCGACGTGGCGGCCCATATGCCCTCCTGATTCCCAAGGTAAACGTATGACCGGTTTCGAAGCGACGCGCGATTGGGCCCAGGCCCAGGATGCGACTGATCCCCTGCGCGCGTTCCGCGACGAATTCCACATCCCGCCGCATCATGGGCGGGAGACCCTGTATTTCTGCGGCAACTCGCTTGGACTTCAGCCGAAGGGCGTCCGCGCTGCGGTCGAGGCGGAGCTGGCCGACTGGTCGGAGCTGGCGGTCGAGGCGCACTTCCGTGGCCGCTCGCCGTGGATGCATTACCACGAGTACGTGCGTGACGCGATGGCCGAGGTGGTCGGCGCACAGCCGCACGAAGTGGTCGCCATGAATACGCTGGGCGTGAACCTGCACCTGATGATGGTCAGCTTCTACCGGCCGACGGCGGAGCGCCCGGCTATCCTAATGGAAGCCGGCGCGTTCCCCACCGATCGCTACGCCCTCGAATCGCAGGTTCGGTTCCATGGCTTCGATCCGGCAACGGATCTGATCGAGTTGCAGCCCGATGGCCCGGGCGGCACGTTGTCCATGAGTGCGATCGAGCAGGCCATCGCGGAGCACGGCCACCGCGTCGCGCTGGTGGTATTGCCTGGAGTGCAGTACCGCACGGGCCAGGTGTTCGACCTTGCTGCGATTGCGCGTCTTGCGCACGCGCAGGGCTGCCTCGTGGGTTTCGACCTCGCTCATGCCGTCGGCAACCTGCCGCTCGCGCTACACGACAGCGGCGCGGATTTCGCCGTGTGGTGCACGTATAAATACCTCAACGCCGGCCCCGGTGCGGTTGCCGGTTGCTTCGTCCACGAGCGCCACGCGAATGCGGACGTGCCGCGTTTTGCCGGCTGGTGGGGGCACGACAAGTCCACCCGTTTCCAGATGGGTCCACAGTTCGTGCCGACGCCGGGCGCAGAAGGCTGGCAGCTATCGAATCCGCCGATCCTTGCGCTCGCTCCGTTGCGTGCCTCACTCGATGTGTTCACACGCGCCGGCATGCCCAATCTGGTGGAGAAGAGTCGCCGGCTTACCTCGTATCTCGACTGGCTCATTCGCAGCCGGCTCGATGAAACCCTCGACATCGTCACGCCGAACGATCCGCTGCAGCGCGGTGCGCAGCTTTCGGTGCGCGTACGCGCCGGGCGTGATGCTGGCCGCGCTTTGTTCGGGCATCTCGAACAGCACGGGATTATTGGCGACTGGCGCGAGCCTGATGTGATTCGCCTGTCACCGACACCCTTGTACAACCGCTTCGCCGATTGCCTCGGCGCCGTGGAAGCGATCGAAGCCTGGCGCGGAACGCAGGCATGAGCGCACAGGAACTGTTTCCCGTTCCATATAGCGAGCGGGGCAATGGCTTTGTCGTACAGGCGGTGACCCACTGGCTGCGTGTTGCGCCGGGTCGCGTGATGCTTGGCCTCAAGGCGGGTGGTCTTCCGGTCTCCCTGCCCGACCGCCCTGCGTCGGTGTCACATCGTGGCGTTGAAGCGAAGTCGGATGGCCATGTCACAGCCATCGAGGACGTCAGCAGCGTGTGGTTGCGCGAGCATCCGGACGTCACGTCGCGCTACGTCGCCGCCCTGCGCGACGTACTGAAAAGCCCGCGCGCCCGTCTTGATGGCTACGCCACGCATGCCATCTTCACGGGCTCCATCGAGCTCTACGCCGGCCCGCAGATGGACAGCGTGGCGTTCGAGCTTGATGACGAAGATGGCTCGTACGAGCGCGTTATCGAGCTGCTCCGCGACGCTCCTCGCGACGGGCGCACCGCCTTTGCGATGCCGCCGGAGCCCGGGATGGGAAGTTTTGAGGATCCACTCTTTCTTGCCGGTGACCAGGCATGGATCGACGGGCAGCGGGTGCTTATCGAATACATGCCCGATGAAGGCGGTCGTGCGGAGACGGTGGCGCTTGAGCGTGATGCGCTCGCGGATGCTGTCGAGAAAGCGTGGGCGGCGATGATGGATGTCTCGGAGCGGATTCGCATGGAGCTTGGCCGGCCGGCTTGAACGACGTAGCCACTCGTCGGCCCGTGCCGCCTTTGTGGGAGCCGCTTCAGTGGCGATGCTCCTGGGCGCAAAAACGCAATCTGCATCGTTGCCTCGCATCGAATGACGCGTCACACCGCTCAGGCTCCTACAAGGGCGGAGCTTAAGCAGGATTACGCACCATATGAGCATGGTCTTACTCATGAGCGAGGAAAAACCCGATACCTCGCTGTGACGTGACCTTGCAGCATATGACGGGTGCGGCTGTGTGACGGAACGATCGCCGCGAATCTATACCGCGAGACACGTTCATGCGCTTCACATCCTCCTTGATCACGATGGCCCTGTTGTCTTTTCCAGGTCGCATCCACGCTGGCGACCTGCTGGATGCCTACTACGATGCCCGAGTCGGCAACCCCTCTCTCATGCGATCGGACTCTTTGCGACGAGCGGTCCGCGAAGAGATAGGCATTGCCCGTGCGTCCCTGCTTCCGCAGATAAGCGCCCAATCAGGGTGGATCGAAAAGCGACCAGATGGCGCTCCCTCGCATGACGGCTACGTTCGCAAACGCACCCATTCGATAACGATCCGCCAGCGCGTGCTCGACTTCAGCAGATACTCCCGGCTGAGGGCCGCCCAATCATCCTCTCATGCAGAGAACTCGGCCTACGAAGCAGCTGTCCAGCAGCTTCTGACGCGCGTCGCCACGGCCTACTTCCAGGTCCTGACCAACGACGACGCCCTGACGTTCGCCAAGGCTAACGAGCAGGCCTTCGCCCGCTACCTCGACCAGGCAAGCCTGCGTTTCGACGTCGGCTTGTCCGCCATCACGGACGTGCAGGACGCCAAGGCCCAGCACGACACTTCGGTCGCCTCCGTCATCACGGCCGAGAACACGCTTGCCGATTCGCGTGAAGCGCTCACCCAGATCACCGGCAAGCCGGCAGACAACCTGAAGAAGCTGCGCGAGCAGCTGCCGATGGATGCCCCGACGCCGAACGATCCGAAGGCCTGGGTCGCCGAAGCGGTCAAGAGCAGCCCGAGCATCCTCGCCGCGCAGTACAGCGTCGACTCGAGCGAGCACAGCATCTCGTCCGCGCGCGCCGGCCACCTGCCGACGATCGACGCGTCACTGGGCTACAACAAGACCACGGCATGGGCGCAGAACGGCGGCGTCGGTTCTGCTGCCACCGCGGGCACCCTTGGTTCGTCGTCCGGCAGCAACGGCCGTGGCGCGACTTCGGTCGGCCTCACGCTCAACGTGCCGATCTTCTCCGGCGGCCTCACGCAGTCGCGTGTCCGCCAGTCGATCTACCAGCGCGACGCCGCCCAGGACTCCCTGGAATCGGTACGCCGCCAGGTGGTCCGCGACACGCTGAACTTCTACCGCTCCGTCGTCGCCGGCATCAGCAAGGTCGGCGCGACCAAGGCGGCCGTCGAGTCGTCGGAGAGCGCCCGCGACGCCACGCAGGCCGGCTTCGAAGTCGGTACCCGCACTATCGTCGACGTGCTGATCGCTCAGCAGAACCTCACCTCGTCGCTCAGCGACTACTCGCAGGCTCGCCACCAGTTCATCCTCGACAACCTCCTGCTCAAGCAGACGGCCGGCACGGTGGACATCAAGGACCTCGAAGCGGTGAATTCGCTGCTGCAGTAAGGGCGCCGTTGTCCCGCAACTCGTTGAGGCTTTCAGCGGCCGCTGCACGTACGTCGGAATCCAGGTCTCCGGCGAGTGCCCGCAACGCAGCGACGGAGCGCTCCGATCCATCTAGAAATTCCAATAAGAATGCAACGACCGATCGGACGTCGGGTGACGGGTCCGCCACAGCCGAGAGAATCGCCTCCCAGGCGTCATCTCCCCGGAGGTGCCCAAGAGCTGATATAGCGGAAACGCGGACTTCGTCGTCTGAATCGCGCGTCATTCGTGACAGAAGCGGGACGCTCGCGGCGCGAAATGGGTAATCAGGCGTTCCAAACTGACCGAGCACATACGCGGCAACTTCCCGTACATGGGCGTCGGCGTGAGTTGCAAGCGCGGCAATGCGATCGAAGTCCTCGCTGTTACCGCCCGAAAGATGAAGGAGAAAGCCCGCCGAGGACCGCACGATCGGGTCGTCTTGCGTGAGAAGGTCGATCAGCTGCGCAGGACTCAGATCGCTCATGCCCTTTTGCACGAAGTAGCGCGAAAGTTTCTGGTTATCGTGGTCGCTATCCAGCATCTCACCGTACCTTGATTGACTGGATACCGGGATGGCGAATCTGCCCTTCCCCGCGAACGACGAAGCGCTCCACTGTCAGCGACTCCGCACCCATGGGCCCATAGGCGTGGAGCCGCGTCGTCGAGATGCCGATCTCCGTACCGAGGCCGAGTTCACCACCATCGCTGAAACGCGATGACGCATTGACCATGACGACAGCCGAGCGAATGGCCCGAACGAACGCGTCCGCCGCACGGCCATCACGCGTGGCGATGACCTCGGTGTGGTCCGAGCCATAGCGACGGATATGTGTGATCGCCTCATCGAGGTCATCGACCACGCGCACGGCGATGACGAGGTCGAGGAACTCGGCCGCATAGTCGTCTTCCATGGCGGGCGATATGTCGGCGACAAGCGCGCGCGTCACCTCGTCGCCGCGGATATCAACGCCGAGCCTGCGCAGTTCCCTCAGTGCATCCGGCAAAAAGCCTGCCGCGATCTCCTTGTGCACAAGCAGCGTTTCCAATGCGTTGCAAACGCCCGGACGGCTTGTCTTTCCATCCACCAGGAGGCGTAGTGCAAGTGCAAGGTCCACGTCGCGGTCCACGTAGAGATGGCAAACGCCCTTGTAATGCTTGATCACGGGAACGCGTGCATGCTCGGCGACGAACCGAATCAGGCCCTCGCCACCACGCGGGATCGCCAGATCCACGATGTCGACAAGCTGCAGGAGCTCGACCATTGCTTCGCGTCGAGGATCGTCGATCAGCGTTAGTGCAGCCTCGGGAATTCCGTTGGCCTTCAAGGCCCCTCGCAACGCGGTGGCGATCGCCACGTTCGACTGCATCGCATCGGAGCCGCCACGCAAAATCACCGCGTTCCCCGCCATCAGGCACAACGCGGCTGCGTCGGCGGTAACGTTAGGCCGCGCCTCGTAGATCATCGCGATCACGCCGAGCGGAATCCGTACGCGCTCGACCACGATGCCGTTAGGGCGCGTTTCGCGACGCGTAACGATGCCCACGGGGTCAGGCAGACCGGCGACCTCGCGGATCGCCGCGACGATACCCGCGATACGCGAGGCATCCAGGCGCAGGCGATCGAGCATGGCGTTGCTAGTGCCGTTTGATCGCGCGGCGTCCGTGTCCTTCGCATTGGCCTCGAGGACCACGCTTTCGGCACCCGCCAGGGCATCGGCCATGGCGTGAAGCAAGCCGCGCTTGGCTTCGGTATCGAGCCCGGCCACGGTGGCTGCGGCGTCCCGGCATGCAAGTGCCTTCTCACGCAGGGAAGAGGACATTGCAACCTCGCTCATGGGGTAAGGGCGACGAGATCGTCGCGGTGCACGACGTTCTCGCCATAACTGTAGCCCAGTGCGGCGTCGATATCGCGAGTGTGACGGCGCGCGATACGGCGTACATCGGCGGCAGAGTACTGAGCGATGCCGCGCGCGAACGACGCGTGCTCATCGGCGATGTCCACCACGTCACCGCGCGCAAAGTCGCCTTCTGCGGCAACGACCCCACCGGGGAGCAAGGAAGCGCCGCGTGAGCGCAGCGCCTCGACGGCGCCAGCATCGACCGTGATCTTGCCGGCAGGAGGTGCGTGGCGCAGCCAGTACTTCCGGGCAGCCAGCCGGGTACGCGGCGCGCGCAGACGGGTGCCGGTAAGCATGCCCTCCCCCAGACCATCGATACATGCGGTGTCACGGCCGTCGAACAGGATCGTCTCGATACCTGCGGCAGCTGCCTTCCCTGCGGCTTCCAGCTTCGTCCGCATGCCGCCGGTGCCTGCTGCGCTTCCCGCACCCCCTGCGCTGGCGAGGTGTGCCTCGGTGACTTCGGCGACGTCGTCAATGGGCTGGGCCGTGGGATCGGTTCGCGGGTTCGCCGTGTACAGGCCGGCGATGTCCGAGGCGATAAAGAGAACGTCCGCGTCGACCAGGGCCGCGACGATGGCGGCGAGATTGTCGTTGTCGCCTAATTTAAGCTCATCGACGGCGACCGTATCGTTTTCGTTGATGACCGGGATGGCGCCGAGGGAGAGCAACTCACGCAGCGTGGTGCGCGCGTTGAGATACCGGGGGCGGTTGCGCAGGTCGTCGTGGGTGAGGAGGACCTGGGCGACCGGCGAGTCGAAGAAGGTCTGCCAGAGGGCAATGAGGCGCGTCTGGCCCAGGGCGGCGAGGGCTTGCCGGCCGGTGAGGCCCGCGCCGCGCTCGGGGGTGGCAAGGCCGCGTCCGGCAGCGACGGCGCCGGAGGAGACGATGACGACCTCACGGCCGGCACTGCGGCTGCGGGCGACGAAGGTGGCGAGGGCTTCGGCGTGGCGACCGGTGAGGCCGCCCTCGGGGATCGTAAGGAGGCTGCTGCCGACCTTGAGGACGGCACGGTGCCATCGGGGGAGGGGCTGGCGGGTGAAGGCTTGGGGCATGGTCTTTCCCTGAGTGGGTGAGGCAATCCCATTCGCCGATGAATCGGCTCCCACAAAGAGCACATGCCCAAAGCCTGCGCAGGTCTGGTGTGGGAGCCGCTTCAGCGGCGATCAGCCCGCGAGGGCTGCCAGTCTCGCACGCAACGTATCCAGCATGAGGTCGTTCCCGGCACCCGGCGACGTGCGCGCAGCCAGGCTTGATTCTGGCGTGCGTCCTTCGCCGGACGAAGACGCCGTCTCCGCCGCCGCACGGTACGCATCACGGAACGGAACACCCGCTACCGCCGCCTCGATCGCCACATCCGTGGCATACATCGCCGGCTCGATCGCCGCACGCATCTTCTCCGCCTTCCAGCTGAAACGGGCGAGTAGGTCGGGCAGCAGTTCGAGTGCGCCGAGACCCATCGAGAAGCCATGGAACAGCGAGCCCTTTGAGAACTGCAGGTCGCGCTGATAGCCGGAAGGCAGCGACAGCAGCTGCTCGATCTCCGTGCGTGCCGCGGCCACGCTGGCGTAACTCGCACGCAGCAACTCGACGACGTCCGGATTACGCTTGTTCGGCATGATCGACGAACCCGTGGTGTACTCACCCGGCAGGCTGACGAAGTCGAATTCGGCTGTGGTGAACAGCGAGAGATCCCACGCCAGGCGACGCGTATCGAGCAGCGCCGTACCGACCGCATCCAACGCGGCCATTTCGAACTTGCCGCGCGAGAGCTGTGCGTAGATCGGCGAGACCTGCATGCGGCCGAAGCCCAACGCCGCTGTCGTATGCGCGCGGTCGAGCGCCACGTTGACGCCATAACCCGCCGCCGTTCCCAGCGGATTCGCGTCGATCAGCTCGAGTGCCTGGCGCGCGCGCAGGGTGTTGTCGATGAAGGCCTCAGCGAACGCGGCGAACCACATCCCGGTCGACGAGACCACGGCACGCTGGATATGCGTGTAGCCCGGCATCGGTACCGAATCACCGGCGGCACGCTGCAGACACACCCCGGCGATCGCGCGGCACAGTGTCTCCAGTGTCGACAGCTTCTCCTTCAGCCACAGGCGCGTGGCGACGAGAATCTGATCGTTACGGCTGCGCCCGGTGTGCACGCGACGACCGGCGTCACCAAGACGTTCGGTCAGGCGAGCTTCAATGGCGGAATGCCCGTCTTCGAAGCGGTCGTCGAGGACGAAAGCGCCTGCCGAAAAATCGGTGGCCAGAATATCGAGCTCGCGCAGCAGCGCATCGCGCTCCTCACCGGACACCACGCCAATATTAGCCAGGCCTTCGACATGCGCCTTACTCGCGGTGATGTCGTGCAGGAAGAACTCGCGGTCGAGCACCACGTCGTTACCGGCAAGGAAACGCATGATGCGTGCGTCTACCTGCGTATCGGATTTCTGCCAGAGCGGCTGGGTCATCGTAAGGTCCTTTCGCTCAGAGCGGAATGGCGGTGAGCTCGTCGAAGCCGAGCGCACGGTTGACGTTCTGCATGGCCTGCGAGGCGGCGCCCTTGAGCAGGTTGTCCAGGGTAGCGACAACGACGACGCGACGACCATCCGCCGACATCGTGAAGCCACCGATATCCAGGTGATGACGGTTCGCGACCTGGCTGACCCAGGGCGCCTCGTCGACGACGTGGATCAGCTTGTCCTTGTCGAAACGCGCCTCGAAGCGAAGGACAATCTCCTCCCGCCTGGCCGGCTTCGCGAGGTACAGGTTCGTCGTCACCGTCAGGCCGCGGAAATGCGGCGCGACGTGCGGCATGAACTCCACCGGCAGGCCGAGGTGACGGCTCGCCTCTTTCTCGTGCATGTGACCGGTGAGCGCATACGGCATGAGGTTGTCGCGCAGCTTCTCCGGATCGTTACGGTCCGACGGCGTCGTACCTGCGCCGGAGTAACCGGAAACGCCGAACGACACCGGCGGTGCCGCGAGCAGGTCCTTGATCGGTGCGATCGACACCTGGATCGCCGTCGCATAGCAGCCCGGATTGCTGATACGTTTCTCGCCGCGCCAGCGATCGCGATAGAGCTCCGGCAGGCCGTAGTACCAGCGCTCATCGAAACGATAGTCTGCCGAGAGATCGACGATCACGGTCGAACCGCCCGCCTTGTCGATCGCCTCGACGTAAGGTGCCGCCTTGCCATTCGGCAACGCGAGGATCACCACGTCCGCAGCCTGCGCTGCGACGCCTTCCGGATCGAGATTGCTGTAAGTCAGCTCGCCCGTGTACGCATCACTGTGATCGGCCAGGCGCTGCCCGTCCAGTTCACGCGAGGAGACGAAGGCGAGTTCAAGGTGCGGGTGGTTCGAGATCAGTTTGATCAGCTCGGCGCCTGTGTGGCCGCGCGCGCCGACAATACCGATGGTCCTGGATGCCATGACCGGTCAGTCCTGCAAAGTGGGGATGCGCGTGGCGCAATGCGCCACGCAGCGTTCGATATCCGCGAAGTTGTCCAGGCCGTACCAGAACACCTTCCAGCGCGACTGCTTGAAGCAGCCGTCGGACTCCGCGTAATAGAAATGATTGATCGTGTTGCCGTGGCGCGAGCGCCAGAACAGCTTGGGGTTCTCGTCGCGCATCACCTGCCAGACCGCGCGACCCAGGCCTTCGCCCTGTGCTTCGTCGAGCACGGCAAACTTGTCCAGATACGCAAAGCCTTCGTCCTGCGTGAGCACCATCGCCGCGCGATAGTTCTCGGACACGTAGAGGCGATACAGGTTCGTGCGCTCGAAATAGTCCGGCACGACCGGGCGGCCAAAGCTCGACTCGATCAGCTCGCGAAGGCGCTCCTTGTCGACGCCCTCCCACGACTCGTAGCGCAACACGCGCTCGCCCCGCCGTACGAGCGTGCCGGAGCCCTTGTGCGTGAAAAGCTCCTTGGCCAGCTCGGCGGGCCGCGTGATCGAAACCGACGTCGTCAGCGGCAGGTCGTCGAGAAGATCCTTGATCTGTTCGATCTTCAGGCGCATGCCCGAGTGCAGCCAGGGCTGCTTGAGCAGTTGGTCGTACTCCGTCGACAAGTTGATCGAGTCGATAACGTTGCCGTCGCCGTCGAGCAGGCCGCCGGTACCGGTCAGGAACACGATCTTGTACGGCTGCAGCACGCGGACGAGCTCGTTCGCAGCGAAGTCGGCATTGATGTTGAGGATCTGCCCCGAGTCGGTCTCACCCAGGCTGGCGATGACCGGAATCGAACCCGCGCGCAGGCTGGCTTCGATCGGCGCCAGGTTGATCTCGCGAACCTTGCCGACCAGGCCAAACGTTCCCTGGTCGAGAAAATCAGCCGCAAAGACGCCGGACGGCACCGAGGTGGCGCGCGTATCGACTTCCTGCAGCGCTTCGACCAGACGCAGGTTCTGGGCCTGGAACACGCGCCGGACGATGGCCAGCGCCTCGGGCGACGTCACCCGAAGCCCGTTGATCGTCTTCTTCTCGATCCCGGCCGCCGAGAGTTCCTCGTCGAGCTGCGGACCCGCGCCATGCAGCACGATCGGCGTAAGGCCGACCTGTTGCAGGAAGGACAGCGACGAGGTGAGCGCCGGCAGGTCGTCGCGCAACACGGCGCCGCCCACCTTGACCACGGCGAAGCGCGCCGCGTCCAGCTGCGAGAAGCGCTTGAGGTACTGCTGGATCTCGCGCGCGCTGCCCATGGAGGACAGCAGGCGGACGATCGTCTTGCGGGTGTGCTTGTTAGATTCCACTGTCCACGATCCGATGGATGGTCTGTGCGTAGTGTGCGAGCTGGTCCAGGAGAACCCACTCGTCGGCGCTGTGTGCCTGGGCGATGTCGCCGGGGCCGTAGACGAAGGTGGTGTAACCCGCCTTCGAGAACAGCGCGGCTTCGGTCCAGAAGTCGACCGCGTTGCCCACCGGAATGCCGAGCTCGTCGGCGACGTCGCGTGCAGCCAGGCGGCGGGTTTCAGCTGTCGCGGTGTCGCCTGCCGGCAACGAGTCGCCGCGGAAGGTTTCGCCGTATTCAACCGGTGCCGGTTCGACCAGCGTGCGGAAGGTCTCGAGCAGTTTGTCGGCGTCCATCGAGGGCAGTGGACGGAAGCCGAAGCGGATGTCCGTCGTCGGTGCGATCACGTTAGCCTTGATCCCACCTTCGACCTTGCCGATGTTGAAGCGCAGACCGGTGAGACCACCGAAGCGCTCGTGCGACAGCTTCTGCACGTGGTCCAGCGCGGCGGCGCCCCAGCGGATACCCTGGTGCAAGGCGCTGTCCGAGGGTTTCTGATCGCCGGATGCATGCCCTGCCCGGCCCTGGAAACGCATCTGCACCGAGTGGATGCCCCGGTGCGCCAGCACCGCTTCACCCTTGGTCGGCTCGGCCACGATGATCGCCTCGTAGTCGCGCGGCGTTGCCAGGAAGCCGTCGATGCAACGCGCATCGTTGGCTTCCTCATCCGTGGATAGCAGCAGGGCCATGTCACCCTGCGTGGCATTGGCCACGGCGACGAGTGCAGCGGCAGCGCCCTTGATGTCACAGGCGCCGAGGCCGATAGCCCGGTCTTCCGTCACGCGCAGCTCGTGCGGGCTCGCGGTCCAGTGCGGTGAATCCGGCACCGTATCCATGTGCACGTTGAACAGATACTTCGGCGTACCGCGCACGGCATACAGATTCACGGCACCGGCGCCAAAATCCGTCACCTGCACGTCGAACCCCGGAAGGTTCGCGCGCAGGTAATCGAAGATGCCATCGGTACCGATCTCTCGCGGCGGATTGCGCGTGTCGAAGCCGACCAGTGCGCGCAGATGAGTCAGGGTGTCTTCGAGGAGCTTATCCATGGTCCCGGATCAGTTCCCGTTGGCGCGGTCGACTTCCGCCCAGATCGTCGAGCTCATGCCGTAGAGCTTGATGAAGCCCTCGGCTTCGGCGACGCCCCAGTCGGCAGCCTGCGCGTACGTGGCCTTCGCCGAGTGCAGGAGGTTCTTCGATTCCACCTTCACCGCGTAGATCGAGCCGCCGCGGGTTTCGATGATGACCTTGCCGTCGACCTTGCGCTGCGTGGAGACGAGATACGCCTCCAGGTCGGCCTTGATCGGATCGTTGAAGAAACCTTCATAGGCGACTTCGGTCCACTTGCGGCCGATTTCCGGCTTGAAGCGGTTCTGCTGCTTCGACAGGACGGTCTCTTCCAGGGCGCGGTGCGCGACGAGCAGCGCGGTCAGCGCCGGCGCTTCGAATACGATGCGACCCTTCAGGCCGATGTTCGTATCGCCGGTGTAAAGGCTACGACCGACGCCGTACTTCGCCAGCTCATGGTTGAGGAAGCCGAGAATCTCCGGACCCGAGGCCGGCTTGCCGTTGAGCGTGACCGCCGTGCCCTTTTCGAAACCGAGTTCCACGCGAAGCGCTTCGGACGGCCATTCGGAACGCGGCGCGCACCAGCCGATCGCGCCTTCGCCCGGAATTTCCCACGCATCGATCTCGCCGCCGGAAATCGTCACGCCGAGCACGTTCTCGTTGATCGTGTAGTGCTTGGTCTTGGCGCGCACTTCGAAGCCCTTGTCTTCGAGGTACTTCTGCTCGTAGGCACGCACCTGGGTGTGCTCGCGCTGGATCTCGCGCACCGGCGCGATGATCGTGTAATCGCCCAGCGCACGGACGGTCAGGTCGAAACGCACCTGATCGTTGCCCATACCCGTGCAGCCGTGGGCAAAGAATTTTGTGCCCAGCTCGTCGCAACGCTCCAGCGAAGCCTTCACGATGAGGTAGCGATCCGAAACCAGCAGCGGGTACTGGCCCTGGTAGAACTCGCCCGCCCAGATCAACGGGGTGACGAAACTGTCCCAGATCGCCTGCGAGGCGTCCACCGTGCGATGCGAGGCGGCGCCGAGTTCATGCGCGCGCTGCTCGATGTACTCGCGCTCCTCGGCCGAGACGCCGCCGGTGTCGACGAACACGGTATGCACGGCATAGCCGCGCTCCATCAGGTAAGGCACGCAGAAGCTGGTGTCGAGGCCGCCGGAAAAGGCGAGGACGATATCTTGGCTGGACATGAAGGCTCCGGAATAACGTTAGACGAATAGGAAAAGGCGAATCAGAGACCGAGGCCGGACTTCACGCCCGACGACTGGGAAATGAGCGAAGCCATGACCGCCTTTTGCACATGCAGGCGGTTCTCGGCTTCGTCGATGGCGATGCAGGCCGGCGAATCCATCACTGCATCCGTCGCCTTGATGTTCCGGCGCAGCGGGAGGCAGTGGCTGAACAGGCCGTTGTTGGTCAGGGCCATCTTGGCCTCGTCGACGATGAAGTGCTTGTTGGCTTCGCGAATCGCCTTCTCTTCGTCCCAGCGGCCGAAATAAGGGATCGCACCCCAGCTCTTGGCGTAGATCACGTCGGCGCCGCGGTAGGCATCTTCGATGTCGTGGGACACCTTCAGCGAGCCGCCGTTCTCTTTCGCGTTCTGCTTCGCGAATTCCATGTAGCGCTCATCGAGTATGTACTCGGGCGTCGGGCACAGCAGGGTCACGTCCATCCCCATCTTCGTCGCGATCATCAGCGCCGAGTTCGCGACCGCCGTGTTCAGCGGCTTCGGATGGTAGGTCCAGGTCAGCACGTACTTCTTGTTCTGCAGATCGCCCAGGTGCTCCTTGAGCGCCATCGCGTGGGCCAGCTCCTGGCAGGGATGAGTGATCGTCTCGAGGTTGATCACCGGCACCGTGGCGTATTGCGCAAACGACTTGAGCACCTTGTCCTGGCGATCCACCTGCCAGTCGACGAACTTCGGGAAGGCGCGGACGGCGATGATGTCGACGTAGCGGGACAGCACCCGGGCCACCTCGGCGATGTGCTCTTCCGTATCGCCATCCATGACCGTGCCAACCTCGAACTCGATCGGCCACGCATCCTTGCCCGGCGACAGCACGATGGCATGGCCACCCAACTGGAAGGCACCCAGTTCAAAGCTCGTGCGTGTTCGCATCGACGGATTGAAGAACATCAGGGCAATCGACTTGCCGGCCAGCTGCTGGCCCTGGGGCGACAGCTTGAACTGCGCCGCCTGCTCAAGCAGGGCGTCGATTTCAGAGCGGCTGTAATCCTGGGTGGAGAGGAAGTGGCGAACGGTCATGGCGGTCCAGATCGGTCGGTGGCCTTGCGGGCCGTGGAGGAAAGTCGGAAAAACCAGAGAATCAGGAATCGGAAACAAAAAAACCCGGCACTGGGCCGGGTTTTTTAGTCGATGCGTATGAAAAGCGCGCGACAGCCTACCCGGCCGAGTATCCGATGTACGGTCGACGAGCACGCGACGTCATCCCTGCGGCCATACGGGCGCTGGTGAAGACGACGGCGGTGTAGACGGTATGGGACACGGCAAGGTCTGGAAAAGAGGAACGGCGATCATGCCGGGATTTGGTGCGACGCGCAAGACGGGCAGAGCGGAGAAGGGCTGGGTGTTGTGGGAGCCGCTTCAGCGGCGAACAGCCAACGGAGCGGCGATGCCATACGCGTGATCGCCGCTGAAGCGGCTCCCACAACAGAAGCGGCTCCCACAACGGAAGAGGGCCGCGATTTCTCGCGGCCCTCTTCGATATCGCGGAGCAATCCGACTCAGTCGGCCGGCGCAACGCTCACCCGCACGCGCAAACGCTCGCCCGGGTCATAGTTCAGGCGCGAAACGTACACCTCACCGCGATAACGATACTCGACGTCGTAGCCAGCAATACGGCGCTGCTCGGAGACCGAACTGACATCGCGGCAGCGGGTTTCGGTACCCGAATAGGTACGGTCGCCCTGGTGGGAAAGGTTGTTGCCGACCGCGCCACCGGCGACGGCGCCGACCACGGTGGCGGCCTTGCGGCCATCGCCCTTGCCGACGGTGTTGCCGAGCACGCCGCCGACGACGGCACCGAGGATGGTCCCGGCGGTGCTGTTACCGCTGGACTCCTGACGGACGACAGGCTGGTCGTAGCACTCCTGTCGGGGTGTCTCCACACGCGCGACGCCATAGACCGGGTCGACGCGCAGGACATCGGCCCAGCCGAAGTGGGTATTGTCGTCCGGGCCCTGGGCCGGGCCGGGCTGCGGACCCTGGGGCGGACCATAACGACCGTCGTCCTGGGCACTGGCAGTGGTAGCGAAAACCGCGAGGATGATCGCGGGGATGAGCAGGCGAGACATTTAGGAGAACCTCCAGCCAGGCGCACAAAACGCCTACAAGTGCATTTCATCAAGTTCACGCTGAATCCACGCTTAGAACCGCATGGGCTGTCTTCACACAGTCATGTCAACCGAATTCCGCGCCGCGCGTACGCCGCAGGCCGGGCCGGGCTTGCTAATATCTCCGACCGGCCGCCCGCCGCGCCCGTCCACGGATCCCCGATGCCGATCTCGCTCTACAACACCCTGTCTCGCCGCACGGAAGCGTTCAGCCCGCTCGATCCGCAGCGGGTGACCATGTACGTCTGCGGGCCTACCGTCTACAACTACATCCATATCGGCAACGCCCGTCCGCCGGTCGTCTTCGACGTGCTGGCGCGGCTTATCCGGCGCCACTACCCGAAGCTCGTCTATGCCCGGAACGTCACCGACGTGGACGACAAGATCAACAATGCGGCGGCCGCCGCGGGCGTGCCCATCGGCGAAATCACCGGCCGCTATGCCAAGGCCTACAACGAAGACCTGGCGCGTCTTGGCGTCGCCCCGCCCGATGTCGAGCCCTACGCGACCGACCATATCCCCCAGATCATCCGCATGATCGAGCGGCTGATCGACAGCGGTCACGCCTACGAGGCGGAAGGCCACGTGTTGTTCAACGTCGAGTCCTACGCCGCCTACGGCGCGCTCTCGGGCCGTGACCCGGACGAGCTGCTGGCCGGCGCACGGGTCGAGGTGGCGCCCTACAAGAAGAGCCCTGGCGACTTCGTGCTGTGGAAACCCTCCGACGAGACCCTACCGGGCTGGGACAGTCCCTGGGGCCGCGGGCGCCCCGGCTGGCACATCGAGTGCTCGGCCATGAGCGAGGCCCATCTGGGCGACACCATCGACATCCACGCCGGCGGCGTCGACCTCACCTTCCCGCACCACGAGAACGAGATCGCCCAGAGCGTCTGCGCGCATGGCGGCAAGCCGTTCGCGCGGTTCTGGATGCACAACGGCATGCTGACCTTCGACGGCCGGAAGATGTCCAAGTCGCTCGGCAACGTGCTCCAGCTGCACCAGCTGCTGGACAAACATCCCGCCGAAGCGCTCCGCCTCATGCTGCTCCGCGGCCATTACCGCCAACCGCTGGACTGGTCGGACACCGCCATGACCCAGGCCGTGCGCACGCTCGACGGCTGGTACGGCGTGCTTCGCGACATGGCGGACGTCGAAGCCGGCACGCCCGTGATACCGGCCGCCGTCGAAGCCGCGCTGTGCGACGACCTCAACACGCCCCAGGCCCTGGCTGAAATCTCCCAGCTCGCCGACAACGCCCGCCGCGCCACGGGTGATGAGCGCGTCGCTGCCAAGGCCGCGCTGCTGGGCGGTGCCGCGCTGCTGGGCCTGCTCGGCGAAAACCCCGAAGCCTGGTTCCGCCAGGGGAATCCGGGCGAAGCTATCGACGCGAGCGCTATCGAGGCACTCCTCGAGGAACGCCGCTCCGCCCGCGCCGCGAAGGACTTCGCCCGCTCCGATGCCATTCGCGACCAGCTCAAGGACCTGGGCATCGCGATCGAAGACAGCGCACAAGGCACGCGCTGGAGTGTGGTGAAGGCATGAACGAACCCCAGGAAGCCACCGCCGCGGAGGCCCAGGCCGCTATCGCCGAGGAGTTCGCTTTCTTCAGCGACTGGACGGAGCGCTACCAGTACCTGATCGACCTGGGTCGGCAGTTGCCGCCGTTCCCGGATGCGAGCAAGACAGAGGAGAACCGTGTCCACGGCTGCCAGTCCATGGTCTGGCTGATCCCCTCCGGCGATGCCTCGAAAATGCATTTCGACGCCGCCAGCGATTCGGCCATCGTGTCCGGACTGATCGCGCTGATGCTACGCGTCTACTCGGGCCGATCGGCACGGGAGATCGTCGATACCGAACCGGCCTTCGTGCAGGAGATCGGCCTGGCCAAGCACCTCTCCCCTACCCGCTCCAACGGCCTGGCGGCGATGCTGGCCAAGGCGAAAGCCTACGCAGCTGCGACCCTCGCCGGCTAGCCACCGCTCCTACAGGAGCCGATTTATCGGCGATGGTGTTCGCGTAACGGGCCCGCTGCGCGGGATCGTCGATGAATCGGCCCCACATGAAGCAAAAAAAACCCCGCTTATAGCGGGGTTTCTCATTTTGGCAGTGCGGACCAGGATCAGTCGCCCATCTGCTTCTGCAGGTGCTCGCGGCGCTCCTGTGCGTCGAGGGTCAACGTGGCGATCGGGCGGGCGTCGAGGCGCTCCACACCGATTTCCTCGTCGGTCTCTTCGCAGAAACCGTAGCGGCCTTCCTCGATCCGGCGCAGGGCCTTGTCGATCTTGGAGATGAGCTTACGGTAGCGATCGCGGGTACGCAGTTCGAGCGAGTTCTCGGTCTCGCGCGTGGCGCGCTCGGCCTCGTCACCCACGTCACGGACTTCCTCGCGGAGGTTGTCCATGGTCTGGCGGGATTCCTCGACCAGCTGCTCGCGCCATTCCTTGAGCTTGTTGCGGAAATAAGCAAGGTGACGAGGACTCATGTACTCCTCGTCACTGCTGGGCTTGTAGCCCTTGGGCAGGTCAATGACAGTCGAAGCGGGCAGCGCATAGCGGCCGTCTTCGCGCGTGATGCCGTTATCGGCGGTATTGGAAGCTGTGCTGTTCATGCTGGATTGAGCGGACTTCTCGTTTCTGGATGAGTTAGCGCTGCCCACTGCGGAGGCTGTCCGCGGTGTCACAGCAGCAACGGCCGATGCCGTGCGACCCTTGGGGGGCGGCGCGACGTCGTTGGCCGGGGCGACTTTCTTCGCCGCCGGCACGGGAGCGGGCACGGCAGCCTTGGCAGGCGCCGTAGCGGTCTTTTTAGCAGCCGCCGCGTTCACGGCGGGCGATGCTTTCGTTGGTGCAACGGCAGCTACCTTCTTGGCTGGCGCTTTCGACACGGCCTTCGCGGCTGCCTGCGGGGCGGCCTTGACAGCCGGCTTGGGCGCTGCCTTGGTGATCGCCTTTACCGGCGCAGCCTTGGCTGGCGCCTTCTTGGCAGCAACCTTTGCCACGGGTTTCGCCGGCGCACTCTTCGGAGGCGCGGCCTTGGCGGGCGCGGCCTTCTTGGGGGCTGTCTTGGCGGAGGTCTTTGTCGCGGGCTTGGCCGCGGCACCGACCGCCGTCTTTGCCGGCGTCTTTGTCTTTACCCCGGCCGTAGCCGTCCTGGCCTTACTCACATCGCCGGCGCCGCCCTTCTTGGCGGTGCCCTTGGCAGCTGCGGAACTATGCGCGGTTTTCGCCATTTCCTTCACCTCGGTGGCCGTGGCGGCGGGGTGTTATAGCCCAGATGCGTTAGCCCAGCAACCTATCTTCTGGGATACTGTCGGCTGGCTGACGCCGGTCGACCCGGACTGAAAAGTGACCCGCCTCCTTCTATTCCTTCTGTCCCTCTATAAACGCTGGCTGAGCCCCCTTCTAGGGGCCCGCTGCCGGTTCCATCCATCCTGTTCCGATTATGCACGGGTTGCCATAGCCCGCTTCGGTCCGGTGCGAGGCTCCGTGCTCGGCGCCTGGCGCCTCTGCCGTTGCCAGCCGTTCTGCGAAGGTGGCATGGACCCCGTACCCGATCACTTTGTCCTGCGCCGATGTGGCGCCCAAGGAGCACATATCCATGACTGACGCCTGGCTCATCAAGAACGCCGAACTGATCAACGAAGGCCGCCGTTTCACTGCCGATGTACGTTTGCGGAACGGAAAAATCGCGACCATCGCCCAAGGTCTGGAAAAAGAGCGTGACGAACAGGTGATCGACGCTTCAGGCCTGTGGCTGATGCCGGGCATGATCGACGACCAGGTTCACTTCCGCGAGCCGGGCCTCACGCAGAAGGCCGATATCGCCAGTGAATCCACCGCCTGCGCGGCTGGCGGCATCACCAGCTTCATGGAGATGCCCAATACCAGGCCGCCGGCCCTCGACCGTGACTCCCTCGAAGCCAAGTACACGCGCGCCTCAGAAACATCTCGCGTCAACTACGCCTTCTACATGGGCGCCAGCAACGACAACCTCGAGGCGATCCGCGCGCTCGATCCGAAGGCCGCCCCCGGCATCAAGGTGTTCATGGGCGCCTCCACCGGCAACATGCTGGTCGACAACCCGGAAACCCTCGACCACATCTTCCGCGATGCGCCGACGCCGATCATCACGCACTGCGAAGACACGCCGATGATCGACGTGAATCTGGAAAAGGCGCACGAGAAGTACGGCGAAGACATCCCCGCCCGTGAGCATCCGCTCATCCGCTCGCGAGAGGCCTGCATCAAATCGACGAAGCTGGCGATCTCGCTGGCGAAAAAGCACGGCACCCGCCTGCACGTTCTGCATATTTCCACCGCAGACGAGCTGGCCCTGTTCGAGCCCGGCCCGATCGAAGGCAAGAAGATCACCGCGGAAACCTGCGTGCACTTCCTGCATTTCGCGGCGCCGGACTACGAACGCCTCGGCTTCCTGATCAAGTGCAACCCGGCGATCAAGGACGAAGCGGACCGCGACGCCATCACCAGGGCGCTGGCCGAAGGCCGCCTGGACGTACTCGCCACCGACCATGCCCCTCACCTGCTCGAAGAGAAGGCGCAGAAGTACGACAAGGCTCCGTCCGGCCTGCCGCTGGTGCAGTACGCGCTCCAGGCGGCGCTCGAGCGTGTCTTCGAGGGCAAGCTGACCCTGGAGCGCGTTGTCGAGGCGGTCTGCCACGCACCGGCCAAGCTGTTCGACGTGGAAAATCGCGGTTTCCTTCGTGAAGGTTATGCCGCCGATCTGGTTCTTGTGGACCCGAAGCGCAAGCACACGGTGGTTCGCGAGGAAGTGCTGTCCAAGTGCGGCTGGTCGCCGTTCGAAGGTGAGACCTTCAGCAGCAGCATCGCCTCGACCTTCGTCAACGGCCGGCGCGTCTGGGACGGCAAGAAGGTGGACGAGAGCGTGCGTGGCCAGCGCCTGACGTTCGATCGATGAGAAAAATCGCAAGCGCACTTGCCGCCCTGTTCCTGTCCACGACCGCCGCCGCAGTCGTCACCGACCTGCCCTCCAGCGTATCGCAGGGCGGTCTCGTGATCGGTCATGCGGCGCCGGGATCCCGCGTTACCGTGGCGGGAAAGCCCGTTCACGTCGGCGCCGATGGCGTCTTCGTCTTCGGTGCGGGACGCGACGAGCAGGGCCCGATCGAGGTCGTCGTCGGTGGGGCCAGCCACAGTCTCAGCGTAACCCCACGCGACTGGCCGATCGAACGCGTCGAGGGGGTGCCGCCGGCCACGGTGAATCCCCCGCCCGAGATCGCCGCACGCATCCAGCGCGAGCAGGCCGAAGTGGTCGCCGCACGCAATCGCGACGACGCACGCGAGGACTTCACGCACGGCTTCATCTGGCCGGTCACCGGGCGTATCAGTGGTCGCTTCGGCAACCAGCGCATCTACAACGGTGATCCGAAGGCGCCGCACTCGGGCATGGACATCGCCGTGCCGCAAGGCACGCCGGTGAAGGCGCCGGCCGACGGCATCGTCACCTTCGCCAAGCCCGATCTCTACCTCACCGGCGGCACGGTACTGCTCGACCACGGCTTCGGCCTGTCGTCGAACTTCCTGCACCTTTCGCGGATCGACGTGAAGGTGGGACAGCACGTGCATCAGGGGGAAGTGATCGGTGCGGCCGGCATGACGGGGCGCGCGACCGGGCCTCATGTGCACTGGGGGTTCAACTGGTTCGGGTTGCGGCTGGATCCGCTGTTGTTGCCGGGCATCCAGTAACGGATGAAGCTCTTTGTGGGAGCCGATTTTGTGGGAGCCGATTCATCGGCGAACGGGCGTATGGCTACACCGCTCCGTTGGCTTTTCGCCGATGAATCGGCTCCCACATTGCATCGTTTCGCCGATGAATCGGCTCCTACATTTCTTTATTACCTGACCTTCGAGGCGAAGGCGACGGCGTCGTGCGGGTGCAGGCTTTCGTGATGCGCTACACGCACATGGAAATCGCCGACGCGCGGATCGGCGTCGAGGGTCTTCTGGATGCGACGGGCGGCGTCCTCGCAGAACATCAGGTTGCTGCCATTGGCGAGTGCGAAGGCCTGTTCGTCTGCACGTTTGACCGCCGTCTGCACCGGCGTGCCCAGGGCCGCTTCGACGTTGTCGATCATGTCGATCAGCGGGAACACGCCCTCACCTACCGGACGCACGCGGATCGTCGCGGTGCTGCGCTGTGCATGCGGGGTGGCGACGATGCCCTGCTCCGTGCCCAGCCAGGCAAGGATGGTGTCCCGATCCAGCGCGTTATCCGCCGAGAACGTCCTGGCGAAGTTGTCCTGAATGAGCTGGCGCGACAGCGCAGCCGAGGCAGGGCAAGTCGACGAATAGACCACGTCCGTGGTGATTTCGATACTGAACTTGTCGCCGCTCAGGTTGGCGCAGATGGTGATCGGGTAAGACCGCCAGCCGCTGTTGTCGCTGCGAAGGGCGCGCCGGCGAACCAGGTGCTCGAACCCGATGGTGATCTTCGCGTGGTCCGACAGGCCTTCATGCGAGCTCAGGAACGAGCCGAGCAGCTCGCGGATGCCGCCGATGGTCAGCGGGCCGGCGGAGAGCGCCTCGGAGACCAGCAGGTACAGGCGCGACATGTGAATGCCGCGAACCTCTGGCTTGTTCAGGTTGACGAAGGCGCCTACCCGCGCACCGGTCGAACGGACATCGCCGTCGCCCGCATCGAACTGCACCGGCATTTCCATGCCATCCATGCCGACCCAGTCGAGCGTGCCGATGGCGAGGGCGTGCTCCTGCGAGGCGACGTCGGGAAGGAGGCGGGTCGGGGAATCTTGGATGTACATCGGGGGATCCTAAGGGGAACGCGCCGTTACCGGCTTACCGTGACCGAAATGGGGATGTTGAGGATTGGCTCAATGGTCCGCGCATGGAAACGGTCCGTTCAGCCGAATCGTCCCGCATGCCGTGCCGCCAGCCACGCCCGGATAGCCGTCGCCGGCCCGGTGCGCGACTGCCGTAAGTGCAGTTCACGGAAGGGTTCGGTTGCCTTGGCGGCGGCACGGGCCGTAGAAAGCGCCGTACGGCCCTCCAGGCCGCGGAAGGTGCTCAGGGGCTCACCGAGTGCCAGTGCCGCACGCAGGCCGTCCGCAAGCTCGGACAGCTGGGCTTTCAGGGCCTCGCGACGGGCCGGCGTGTCGTCCTTGAGCTGGCCGCGCGACAGGCCGTGGCGGGCCAGGCGGGACATGGGCAAGGGCAGCCGTTCGCGCTCGGCGTCGAGCTCCAGCCGCGACAGCGAGAAGACCAGGTGCGACAACGTGGCAATGCGGGAGGCGGCCTCCACGGGCGCGTCGGCGCCGAACCACCAGGCGTTTTCGAGGGCGGCCAAGGCGCCGTGCATACCGCGCGAGGCCGCGACCTGCGCGTTGAAATCGGACGGTGTGCCCTGCTCCAGCTGGGCCATCGCGGCCAGCACAGGCCCCAGCCAGCGGTCAGCGGGAACGCGGCGGGCGCGCTCATCGGCGAACAACTGCTTGGTCAGGGGGTGACGGCCACCGCTCGCGGCAGCACCTGCGAGTTCCTCCGCCCACCACTGCAGCTTCGCCGCAGCGACCTGCGGCTCACGCACGCCATAAGCGGAAGCAATCAGCTCCTGCTCGAGCGCCGCGAGCGCCACGTGGGCGTCGCGCACGGAGGTCTCGACGAAGGGCAGCGCCACGCGCTGCTGCGGCTGCACCGCAAGCCACTTGTCGACATAGCTCTGGATGGCACCGTCGGTCACGCCGGAATCTCCCTCACGCCAAGCAGGGCCGCGAGTTCATCCACGCTGTCGAGCACGACATCGGCGCCCCATGCATCCGGATCGCCGCCGTCGAGATAGCCCCAGCGCACCGCCACGGTGAACAAGCCGGCGGCGTTGCCCGCCTCCACATCGCGGCGATCGTCGCCGACGAAGACCGAACGCGCCGGATCACAGCCGGCAAGGGCGCAGGCGTGCAGGACGGGTGCCGGATCGGGCTTCTTCACCGACAAGGTGTCGCCCGACACCACGGCCGAAGGTTTCCAGTGCGGTACCGCCTGCGGCAACAGGCCGTCGGTAAGGAAGCCCGGCTTATTGGTCACGATGCCCCAGCGGACGCCGGCGTTATCGAGGCCGACAAGCATCGATTCCACGCCGTCGAAAGGCACGGTGTGCCGGGCCATGTTCGCCTCGTAGATTTCCAGGTAACGAGGAACCAGCGCCATCAAGCGCTCGGGATCGATACCAGGGAAGCCTACCGCGATGATCGCCCGCGAGCCGCGCGAGACCACCGGGCGCACCTGCTCGTAAGACGGCGGTGTCACACCCTGCTCCGTGCAAAGGTCGAGCAGGGCGCCGTGGAGGTCGAGTGCGCTGTCCAGCAGGGTACCGTCGAGATCGAAGAACACCCCGTCGAGCGTGAACGGCAAGCTGCTCACCCGACCTTCCTCGCGCTCAGGATGTAGTTCACGGCCGTGTTCGACGACAGGCTCGCGTTGCGTGTCAGCGGGTTGTAGGCGAGGCCCTTGATGTCCTCGAGTTCGAGATCGAAGCGGCGAAGCATGCCGGCCACTTCCGAAGGCTTGAGGAACTGCGCGTAGTGGTGCGTGCCACGCGGAAGCAGGCGCATCAGGTACTCGGCGCCAACGATGGCCGCACCGAAGGCGGCCGGCGTGCGGTTGAGGGTCGAAAGGAACAGCTGGCCACCCGGCTTGAGCATGGCGGCGAGGTCGCGGATCAACTCGGCCGGATCGGGAACGTGTTCGATCATTTCCATGCAGCACACGGCGTCGAACGACGCTGGCTCGGTCTCGGCCAACGCCGTCGAGGACTGCACGCGGTAGTCCACCTGCAGGTTCGATTCGAAGAGGTGCAGCTTCGCGATCTCGATCAGCTTGGCGCCGAGGTCGATCGCCGTCACCTGCGCACCCGCGCGCGCGAGCGCCTCGCTGAGCAGGCCGCCGCCGCAGCCGACATCGACGACCTTCGCGCCGCGCAGGTTCACACGACCTGAGACATAAGCCGCGCGCACCGGGTTCAGATCGTGCAGCGGGCGGGACTCACCATCGGGATCCCACCAGCGTGCCGCTAGCTTCTCGAAACGCGCGATTTCTTCCGCGCTGACATTGGCGTTGGTTTGCATGGTTCAGGCTTCCTCCTCGGAGGCAATGATTTCGCGCCAGGCCCGCGCCTTCGAAAGAATACGCGCCTTGTCGATGCCGACGAGTTCGCCGTCAGCCAGCTTACGCTGGCCGTCGATCCATACATCGCTGACCTGATGGCGGCCGGTCGCGTATACAAGCTGCGAAGCCACATGATAAAGGGGCTGCGTTTCCAGCGCGTCGAGACGCACCGCCGTGAGGTCGGCGCGCTTGCGCGGCTCGATCGAGCCGATACGGTCGCCGAGACCGATCGCCCTGGCGCCATTGAGCGTGGCGGCGCGCAACGCGAACGCGGCGTCGAATGCCGCGGCGTCGCCGGCAACGGCCTTGGCCAGCAGGGCCGCCGTGCGCATCTCGCCGAACATGTCCAGATCGTTGTTCGAGGCGCAGCCATCCGTGCCGATGCAGACGTTGACGCCCGCAGCGCGCAGCTTCTCCGCCGGACAAAACCCGGAGGCGAGCTTGAGGTTGGATTCCGGGCAATGCGCTACCGACACGCCGGCCGCGGCGCAGGCAGCGATCTCGTCGTCGTTGAGTTGGGTCATGTGCACGGCGAGCAGGCGGTCGGTCACGATGCCGAGCTTCTGCAGGCGCTCGAACGGACGCATGCCGTCCTTGTCCTTGCCCTGCTGCACTTCCAACGCGGTTTCGTGGGTATGCAGGTGGATGGGGATATCGAGCTCGTTGGCGAGATCGCGGATCCTTATGAAGTTCTCGTCGGACACAGTGTACGGCGCATGCGGTACGAATGCCGTCGTGAGCAGCGGCTCGGCCTTCAGCGACTCATGCACTTCCAGCGCGCGGCTGAAGTATTCATCCGACGTCTTCGCCCAGGGCGTCGGGAAGTCGATCACCGGCAGGCCGATGACCGCGCGAAAACCCATCTGCTTGTAGGTCGCCGCGATCACGTCCGGGAAGAAGTAGTTCTCGTTGGCGCAGGTCGTGCCGCCACGGATCATCTCGGCCACGGCGAGTTCCACGCCGTCACGGATGAAGTCCGGACCCATCACCCGCGCCTCGGCCGGCCAGATGTGTTCCTGCAACCAGGTCATCAGCGGGAGGTCGTCCGCGAGCCCGCGCAGCAGGGTCATCGGGTTGTGGGTATGCGAGTTGATCAGGCCCGGCATGAGGGCATGTTCGGGCAGCTCGACGCGTTGGCGCGGCGCGTAGGTAGCGCGTGCGTCGGCGATCGGCAGGATCGCGAGGATCTCGCCGCCGTTCACGGCCACCGCGTGGTCGTCGAGTACCACGGCGTGCGGTTCGATGGGGACGACCCAGCGGGCTTCGATGAGGAGGTCGATGTCGATGGGGCTGGAAGTCATTGCTACCTCAGGGAAGCGTGTAAAAAAAACGGCACGGCGCCCGGGAGGGCTGCCGTGCCGATCGATGCATCAGGTGCTGCGCCTTACTTGACGCGGCTGTCGTACTCGCCGGTGCGCGTATCGACCTTGATGATTTCGTCCTGGTTGACGAAGAGCGGCACGCGAACCACGGCGCCGGTTTCCAGGGTGGCCGGCTTGCCGCCGCCGCCCGAGGTATCGCCACGCACGCCCGGGTCGGTCTCGGTAATCTTCAGCTCGACGAACTTCGGCGCCTGCACGGCGATGATGTTGCCGTTGAACAGCGTGACCACGCACTCTTCCTCGCCCTTCAGCCACTTCCAGGCATCGCCCATGGCAGCGAGGCTGGCACGATGCTGCTCGAAGGTCTCGCTCTGCATGAAGATCCATTCGCGATCGTTGCCGGTGCCCTCGACGTACGAGAAGTTGGCATCGGTGTCGACGGCATCGGCTTCTTCGTACGAATCGCTCGACTTGAGCGTCTGCTCGGTCGTGCGGCCGTCCTTGAGGTTGCGGATACGGATACGGGTGAACGCCTGGCCCTTACCCGGCTTGACGAAGTCCGCTTCGGTGATGATCCAGGGATCGCCGTTGTGGATGATCTTCTTGCCCGTTTTGACGTCGTTGAGGCCAAGCATGCCCATCTGTATCTGCTCCAGAGTTATATCCGCCCCGCTGGGCGGCTAAAATAGGGTCTGTCACGGGCCATAGCGCCCGATCCAAGGTCCGCAATGATAACCGCAAGCCCCACTTCCCGCCTATCGCCGCCCGTCACGGGCTGGCGCGAGCTATGGCGGGATGCCATCACGGACGCGGGAGAACTGCTGGAGGCCGTCGGCCTGGCCCACCGGACCGACCTGCTTCCGGCCGACGACGCCGGGTTTCCGCTGCGCGTCCCGCGTGGTTTCGTGGCCCGCATGCGCCGGGGCGACCCCACCGACCCCCTCCTCCTGCAGGTGCTGCCGCGCCGCGCCGAGCACGATGTGGTCGAGGGTTTCACGGTGGACGCCGTGGGCGACATGGCCTCGCGGGCCGGCCACGGTGTCCTTCACAAATACGACGGCCGCGCCCTGCTGATCGCCAGCGGCAGCTGCGCCGTCAACTGCCGCTACTGCTTCCGCCGGCATTTCCCGTACGGCGAGGAGATCGCCGCGGCCGCCCAGTGGCGCGACGCCCTTGCCCATGTGAAGGCCGACGCGAGCATCCGCGAACTGATCCTGTCGGGCGGCGACCCCCTGTCCCTCGCCACCCATAAGCTCGACGAGCTCACCCGCGGGCTGACCGACATGCCTCATGTCATCCGACTGCGCATCCACACCCGCTTGCCGATAGTGCTGCCCGAGCGTATCGATGACGCCTTCACGGACTGGCTGGCTGCCCTGCCCCTGCAGAAAGTGGTGGTGTTGCACGCGAATCACGCCAACGAGTTCGACGCAGCGGTAGACGCGGCCTGCTCACGGCTTCGCGCCGCAGGCGCCACCCTGCTCAACCAGTCCGTGCTGCTCAAGGAAGTGAACGACGACGCCGATACCCTCGTGGCGCTGTGCGAGCGTTCGTTCGCCGCCGGCGTGCTGCCCTACTACCTGCACCAGCTGGACAAAGTGGCCGGGGCGGCGCATTTCGAGGTGTCCGACGAGCAGGCGCTGGGGCTCATGGAAGTGCTTCGGGGCAGGCTGCCTGGGTACCTGGTCCCAAAACTCGTACGTGAATTGCAGGGCGACCCATCCAAACGCCCCGTTGCCGAATTCGCGCGCTAGTATGGGCATCATCCGACCAGCATGACCTGGCCGGACCGCGTGAGGGGGGAGCGGGCCAGCTAACGGTCCGCGCGGGTAGCAAGCGGCTTTCGGAACGGCATGAAACACGACAACGTCATCAGGATTCTCTTCATCGAAGACTCGGTGGAAGACGCCGAGCTTTTGATCAATGTACTTCGCAACGGCGGTATCGCCGTGCGCCCTGCCCGCGCGACGAACGCGGCGGAGATCCAGTCCGCTCTCGACGAACTGGTGCCCGACCTCGTGCTGATGAATCCGAGCGTGCCGGGGATCGATGCCGTCGGTGTCGCCCGCCAGCTGGATTCGAGTGGACGCGACCTCTCGCTTATCGCCGTGGTCAACAGCCTTACCGACGACAGCGTGGCGGACCTCTTCGCCGGTGGCGCGCGCGGCGTGGCCCTGCGCAAACGCTCCGACCAGGTCCTGGCCGTGGTGCTTCGTGAGTTCGAGGCGCTCTCGACGCGACGCCAGGTGCGCCGCCTGGAAACCTCGCTGCGCGAGACCGAGCGCCGCTGCGATTCCTTACTCGATTCCTCGCGCGACGCCATTGCCTATGTTCACGAAGGCATGCACGTGCGCGTCAACCAGGCCTATCTCGAGGCCTTCGGCTTTGCCGAGTTCGACGACATCCTCGGCCTGCCGATCCTCGACCTGATCGCCGGCACGCACGCCGACGATTTCAAGGGTGTGCTGCGCGGCCTGTCCAAGGGCGACAAAGCCCCGCCGCCACTGGAACTGCTGGCGCGCCGCGACGACGGAGCGACCTTCAAGGCCCTCGTCGACTTCGCGCACGCCACGTTCGAGGGCGAGGCCTGCCTGCAGATCGTATTCCGCCAGCAGATGGTCGACGCCGCCCTGGTCGCCCAGCTGCAGCGTGACCCGGTGACGGGCCTGTTCAATCGCGCGCGCACGCTCGAGCACATCGACGAAGCGGTGGCTGCGGCAGCCGCCGGCCGCGCCGGCCAGGCCATGCTCCTGCTCGAACCGGACAACTGGAAGGAAATGGTCGCAAACGCCGGCATCGGCAATGCCGACAAGCTGCTGGCCGCCATCGCCGCGAAGATCAACGAATCCATTGACGACGAAGATGTCGCCGGTGTGCTGGGCGACCACACGCTCGGCCTGATCCTGGCGCCACGTGGCGACCTCGAACATGCCGCTTTGACCGAACGCCTGCGCACCAGCATCGCCGAGCACATCATCGATGCGGGCACCCGTTCGCTCAATGTCACGATTACGATCGGCGGCACGCTGATCGCCGAGAAGAACGCCAACACCGAGGCTGTACTCGAGCAGGCCAGTGCCGCGCTGCGCAACGCCCAGAACCAGGGCGGCAACCGCGTGGAGTTGCACGATCCCAGCGCCCGAGAGAAGGCCGACGCCGAGCGCGAGCAGTACTGGCTCGATCTTGTCCGCCACGCGCTGTCGACCGACGGATTGCGCCTCTACCACCAGCAGATCATCAGCCTGCAGGACGCTGCGGGCGAGTTCTACGAGATCCTGGTACGCATGCGTGGACCGAAGGGCGACGTACTGCCGTCGTATTTCTTCCCCGTGGCGGAGCGCAACGGCCTCCTCCCCGCGATCGACCGCTGGGTGCTCGGCCACGCCATCGATGCGCTCGCGCACCGCGAGAACGACGGGCTCACGACCACCTATTTCGTGAAGATGACCCTGCAGTCGCTGGAAGATCCGGACCTGCTCCCCTGGCTCTGCCGTCGCCTCGAAACCGCCAAGCTGCGTCGCAGTACGCTGGTCATCGAGATGCCCGAATCCAAGGTACTGACGAGCCTCCGCCCCACCCAGGAATTTGTTGCCGGCTGGCGCAAGGCTGGCGGTGGGTTCGCCATCGAACAGTTCGGTTCAGGCCTCAACTCGTTCCAGATGCTCAACCACGTCGAAGCGGACTTCCTCAAGATCGACCGCAGCTTCATGACCGACCTGCCCCAGCATCCGGAAAACCAGAAGAAGATCGCCGAGATCTGCAAGGAAGGCCACGCGTCGGGCAAGCAGACGGTCGCCGAGTGGGTCGAGGATGCCGTGAGTACTTCGCTGCTGTTCGCCTGCGGCGTGGACTTCGTCCAGGGCAACTTCCTGCAGGAGCCGGCCAAGGTGCTGGCCGAGGAATACATGCCCGTCTGAGGCCGGGCTAGCGACCACTGCCTGGCAGAAGCCGATTCATCGGCGATTGTGGGAGCCATCGAAAACCCAGGCAACAAAAAAGCCCGCGATTGCTCGCGGGCTTTTTCATTGCGCTGGCTGCCAGAATTACTGGGCAGCGGCAGCGGCGGCCTTCTTCGCGACCTTGGCGGCAGCGGCGGCGGCCACGTCTTCCTTGATGCGGGCTGCCTTACCTTCCAGACCACGGAGGTAGTACAGCTTGGCGCCACGGACCTTGCCCTTGCGCTTCACTTCGACCGAGTCGATGGCCTGGCTGTGCGACTGGAACACGCGCTCGACACCGGTGCCGTGCGAGATCTTGCGCACGGTAAAGGCGGAGTGCAGACCGCGGCTACGCTTGGCAATGACGATGCCCTCGAACGCCTGAACGCGCTCGCGAGTACCTTCCTTGACCTTGACGTTGACGACCACGGTGTCGCCAGGACCGAAATCCGGCAGCTGGCGGGTGATCTGCTCGGCTTCGAACTGTTGGAGAAGTTTGTTCATGGCACACCTGTCATCAATTTTCGTTACGGCGGTCGATATCGGCCGCACCGTTTAGCCGTGCATATTCACGGCGGAATTCATCCAGCAATGCCCTCGATTCGTCATCGAGTGCACGCTGCGTTAGCAAGTCCGGCCGGCGTAGCCAGGTACGACCCAGCGACTGTTTGCGACGCCACCGGCGAATAGCCGCGTGATCGCCGGAAAGCAGCACCTCCGGCACGCCACCCCAAACATCGTGCTGTTCGGGACGGGTGTAATGCGGGCAATCCAGCAGGCCATCCGAGAAGGAGTCCTGTTGGGCGGATTGCGCGTCGTTCAACGCGCCATCCTGAAGACGACCTACTGCATCGATGATTACCGCTGCAGCAAGCTCCCCGCCAGACAGCACATAATCGCCGATTGAGAGCTCCTCGTCGACCTCATGCTGCAGCAGGCGTTCGTCCACGCCCTCGTAACGTCCGCAGATCAGGGCGATTCGCGGCATATTTGCCAGCGCCTCGACCTTACCCTGCGTCAGCCGCGCACCTTGCGGGCTGAGGTAAATCACGTGCACCGGTTCCGGTGCCGCCTCACGAACCGCCACGAGCGCTGCTCGCAAAGGGTCGATCAGCATCACCATGCCCGGCCCACCACCAAAGGGACGACCGTCCACGGTGCGATGCTTATCGGGAGCGAAGTCGCGGGGGTTCCAGGTTTCGACCTGTAACAACTCGCGTTGCTGCGCCCTGCCGACCACCCCGACCGCGGCCGACTGACGGACGAAATCGGGAAACAACGAAACCACATCGATACGCATGATCTGGATTCGGTGCCTTAGAACTCGGGGTCCCAGTCCACCACGATGCGCTGGCCATCGAAATCGATGGAGTGCACGTAGGGGCCCTGGACGAACGGGATAAGTCGCTCCCTTTCACCGTCCTTCACTACCATGACGTCATTGGCGCCGGTGGCAAAGAGATGGTTCACCCGACCCAGGACGACGTTCTCCGTGGTGACGACCTCGAGACCCTCGAGATCGGTCCAGTAGAACTCGCCCGGCGCGGGCGGCGGCAGCACATCACGCGAAACGGTAATTTCGCAGCCGATCAGTGCATTCGCCTGGTCGCGATCCTCGATGCCCGGAAGGGTGGCCACGAGGCCCTTACCTTGCGCGCGTCCGCGGATCCCGCTGATCTCCTTTTCCACACCCGGCGCGGTGAGCAGCCAGGGCTGGTATTGGAAGATCTGAATACGGGGTTCGGTCCAGCTTTCGAGCTTGACCTGACCCTGCACGCCGTAGAGCCCGACAATGCGTCCGAGCCGGACGCGCTTACCGAGCCCTGTCGACATCAAGCAGCCAGCTTGCCGGCTTCCTTCACGAGGGCACGGACCTTGTCGGTCAGCTGTGCACCCTTCGCCACCCAGGCCTGGACCTTGGCAACGTCGAGTTCGAGACGCTTATCAGCGCCCGAAGCGACCGGGTTGTAGTAGCCCACGCGCTCGATGTTGCGACCGTCGCGCTTGTTGCGCTGGTCGGTCACGACGACGTGATAAAACGGACGGCCCTTGGCGCCACCGCGCGAAAGACGAATCTTAACCATATTACGAGCTCCAGAATTGCCGATTGCCGGCAGGCGCGCGCTAGATGCGGGCGCGGTAAACCCGGCATTTTAGCGAAAGTTGTAGAAAATGGAAGGGGTTCAGCGCATCGGCGGCATACCGCCGCCCATTCCACCCATGCCGCCCATGCCCTTCATGGCGCCACGCATCTGGCGCATGAGGCCCTTGCTGCCGCCTTTGGACAGCTTGGACATCATTTTTTCCATCTGCATGAACTGCTTGAGCAAACGGTTGACGTCGGCGGGCTGGGTGCCGGAACCGCGGGCCACACGGGCCTTGCGCGAACCGTTGAGGAGATCCGGGTGACGGCGCTCCTTCTTGGTCATCGACCCGATGATTGCGACCATGCGCTTCAATTCGTTGTCGTTGACCTTGGATTTGACGTTGTCGGGCAGGTTGCCCATGCCCGGCAACTTGTCCATGAGACCGGCGAGACCTCCCATGTTGGACATCTGCTCGAGCTGGTCTCTCATGTCGTTGAGATCGAACCGCTTGCCCTTCATGACCTTCTCGGCCAGTTTCTGGGCTTTCTCCTGATCGACCTTGCGCTCGACCTCCTCGACCAGCGACAGGACGTCGCCCATGCCGAGGATGCGCTGGGCGAGGCGATCCGGATGGAACGGCTCGAGGGCGTCGGTCTTCTCACCGGCGCCGAGGAACTTGATCGGACGGCCCGTCACGTAACGAACCGACAGCGCAGCACCGCCACGGGCGTCGCCGTCCGTCTTGGTGAGGACCACGCCGGTGAGCGGAATCGCGTCGGAGAACGCCTTGGCCGTGTTGGCGGCATCCTGACCGGTCATGGAATCGACCACGAACAGGGTTTCGATCGGATCGAGCGCGGCGTGCAGCGCCTTGATCTCGTCCATCATCGCTTCGTCGATGTGCAGGCGGCCGGCGGTATCGACCAGGAGCACGTCCATCACTTCGCGACGGGCAGCAGCAATGGCGGCCTTTGCGATATCGACCGGGTTCTGACCCGCTTCCGACGGGAAGAAGGCGACATCGACCTGCTCAGCCAGCGTGCGCAGCTGCTCGATGGCGGCCGGACGGTAGACGTCGCAGCTGACGACCATGACGCGCTTCTTCTTCCGCTCCTTAAGGAAGCGGGCGAGCTTGGCGACCGTGGTGGTCTTACCCGCGCCCTGCAGGCCTGCCATCAGCACGATGGCCGGCGGCGTGGCGGCGAGGTTCAGCTCGGTGTTGGCGACACCCATGACGGTGGTCAGCTCGTCACTGACAACCTTGACCAGCGCCTGCCCCGGCGAAAGGCTCTTGAGGACTTCCTGGCCGACGGCCCGGACCTTCACGCGTTCGATCAGCGCCTTCACCACCGGCAAGGCCACATCGGCCTCGAGCAGCGCGATGCGAACCTCGCGCAGGGTCTCGCGGATGTTTTCTTCGGTCAGCCGGCCGCGACCACGCAGGCGGTTGACGGTATCGGAGAGGCGATTGCTGAGCGATTCGAACATGGCGAGTCGATGAATGCTGTAAACGACGGATTATAGCCGGAGTGGACCCCTGCCGTACGGCAGGCAATGCCAACGTGTCGCATTCACGATACCGGGCCGCTATGCCACACTCCGCGTCCATGATCGTCGCCATCCTTGCGCTCGCTGCCATCGCCCTCTACCTGTCTGCCGCAGGCGTGCTTGCGCGCCCGCTGATGACCGGAGGCCAGCCGTTGGCGCGCATCGGCATGACGATGGCCACACTCGCGGCACTGGCTCATGCCGGGCTTCTGCTGAGCGCCCATCGCGGCACGCTCGACCTGCATTTCTTTGCCGCCTTGTCCCTGGTGGCGTGGATTGCCTCGGCGCTCACGCTCGTGGTGAACCTGTCACGCCCAGTGGCGGGACTGGGCATCCTCATCTTCCCGCTATCGGCGGTATTCCTCGCGATGGATGCCTTCATCGTGCCGCGCACGGCGCCAGAAGCCATGACCTGGCAGATCGAGCTTCACGTGACGATCGCCGTGCTCGCTTTCGGCATTCTCTCGATCGCTGCCGCCCTGGCGATCCTGCTGGCGATCCAGGAGCGAGCTTTGCGTCGCAGCAAGTTCGGCCATTGGTTGCGCGCCCTGCCCCCGCTTACCCTCACCGAAGTACTGCTGTTTCGCCTGATCGCCGTCGGCTTCGTGCTTCTCACGCTGACCCTGGTCACCGGTACGCTGTTCGTCGGCAACCTATTCAGCCAGCACCTGGTCCACAAGACGGTCCTGTCGATCGTGGCCTGGATCGTCTTTGGCGTGCTGCTATGGGGTCGCTGGCGCCACGGCTGGCGCGGCACGCGCGCCGTGAACCTCACGCTGATCGGCATGGGCGTGCTGTTGCTGGCCTTCTTTGGCACCAAGCTGGTGCTCGAGCTGATCCTGCACCGCACGGGCTAAGTCGTCGTGCGCTTGCTCTGTGTGGGAGCCGCTTCAGCGGCGATGGGAGCTTGCGGCAACCCGGTTATCGCCGCTGAAGCGGCTCCCACACTTACTCGCGGCAGGCGTCGATGGCTTGCGACAGCCGCTCTACACCGATGACTTCCATGTCGCCTACGCGGCCTTTCTTAGGTGCATTGGCGGCCGGCACGACGGCGCGGCGGAATCCATGAGTGGCTGCCTCCTTGAGACGCTCCTCTCCGTTCGGTACCGGACGGATCTCGCCCGAGAGACCCACCTCACCGAAGGCGATGGATTTCTCCGGTAGCGCACGGTCACGCAGGCTCGATAGCACCGCCATCAACACGGGCACGTCCGATGCCGTTTCCTGCACCCGGATACCGCCGACCACGTTGACGAAGACGTCCTGGTCATACGCCGCAATGCCGCCATGCCGGTGCAATACGGCGAGCAGCATCGCGAGACGGTTTTGCTCGAGGCCGAGCACGACGCGACGCGGATTGCCCAGCGATGACTGATCGACCAGCGCCTGGACTTCGACCAGCAGCGGCCGCGTGCCTTCGCGAGTGACCATGACGGCGCTCCCCGGCGTGGGGCCCGAGTGCGACGACAGGAAGATGGCCGAGGGATTCGGCACTTCGCGCAGGCCCTTCTCGGACATCGCGAAGACACCGAGTTCGTTGACCGCGCCGAAGCGATTCTTGAAGGCACGCAGCACGCGGAAGCGACTGCCGGATTCACCCTCGAAATAGAGGACTGCATCAACCATGTGCTCCAGGACACGCGGACCGGCGATGCCACCTTCCTTGGTCACGTGACCGACAAGGAACACCGATGTACCGGTTTCCTTGGCGAAACGCGTGAGCTTCGCCGCCGACTCGCGTACCTGGCTGACGGAGCCCGGCGCCGCCGTGAGCATCTCGGTCCAGATCGTCTGGATGGAATCGATGACCAGAACCCGTGGGCGCGCTGTCATGGCCTGCTCGAGGATGCGCTCGATGCAGGTTTCCGCCAGGGCCTGCAGCGGGGCGAGCGGGAGGTCGAGGCGCTGGGCGCGACTGGCCACCTGCGATAGCGATTCTTCGCCCGTGACATAGAGACTGGGTAGCACGGCGCCCAACGTGCCGAGCATCTGCAGCAGCAAGGTGGACTTGCCGATACCGGGGTCACCGCCGATGAGGACGACCGAGCCGTCGACCAGACCGCCGCCGAGCACGCGATCGAGTTCACCGATACCGGTGTTCGTGCGCGCTTCTGCTGTAAGCAACACCTCGGTAAGTGCGGTGATCCTCGGCGCGCCGGCGGCGGCGCCGGCATAGCCGCCGCGCTGGGCGCCGAGCGACACCACGGCGGCAGGTTTGGCCGACTCCACGACGAAGGCCGAGAGGACGTTCCACACGCCGCATTCGGCGCACTGGCCCTGCCACTTGCTGTGCTCGGCACCGCATTCAGTACAAACGTAGGCGGTCTTGGCCTTGGCCATCGTGTCGTGTTCTTCCGGGAAGGGAGGGATCTATATAGCGCGACCGCGTCGCACGGAGCGATACACGCGCAACGGCGCGCGAATCAGCTTTCGTCTTCGACGAAGAGTACGCGACGGGTCATGCCGCAGGTGAGGTCGTAGGAAATCGTACCGGCCGCAGCTGCGACGGTCTCGACAGGCAGGCCTTCTCCCCAGAGGGTGACGCGATCACCGGTGCGTGCATCGGGAACGTCGCGCAGATCGATCGTGATCAGGTCCATCGAGACGCGGCCGATCAGCGGCGCCGTGTGGCCGTTCACCAACACGGGCGTGCCTGCCGCCGCACTCCGGGGATAGCCATCGCCATAGCCGATGGCGGCCACGCCGACGGCCATATCCTCGGGACATTCGTAGGTGCCGTTGTAACCGACACGCTCGCCCTTCGCGAGCTGATTGATCGCGACAAGCCGGGTCGAGAGGGTCATCGCCGGGCGGAAGCCGAAATCGGCACCTGTGCGACCTTCCACAACCGAAAGCCCGTAAAGCAGGCCGCCCGTACGGACCCAGTCGGCGCGGGCGTCGGGCCAGCCAAGCACTGCTGCGGAGTTCGCCAGCGCCCGTGGCCCGTCGAGACCGGCGGTCGCCTCCTTGAAGCGCTGGATCTGCAGGGCTGTTTCGTGCCCCTCGAATTCTTCCGAGGAGGCGAAATGGGTCATGAGACCGATCTCGCCGTCTATGGCAGGCATGGCCTGCAGTAGTGCGTGGACTTCGCGGGCGCGGGCGGGCGCAAAACCCAGACGGTGCATGCCGGTGTCGAACTTGATCCATACGCGCACTGGCCCGCGTGAAGGATCGGCCCTGGCTAACCAGGGCAACTGGGCATCGTGGTGGATCAACGCATCCAGGCGAAGGCGCTGCATTTCCGCAATATCGGAAGGGGTGTCGGGACCGGAAAGCACGACGATGCGCTGCCGATGACCGGCGGCGCGCAAACGCAGGCCATCGCCAATGGCGGCCACCGCGAAGGCCTCGGCTTCTCCATCGAGCGCACGGGCGACCCGTTCAAGGCCATGGCCGTAGGCATCGGCCTTGACCACCGCCATCACCTTCGCATCCCCCGCCAGCTCGCGAACGCGGGCCAGGTTATGGCGCAGGGCGCCGAGATGAATGGTGGCGACAGTGGTACGACTCATGGGCTGGAAGCGGTCAACGCGGCAAGGACAGACCGCTCAGTCTAGCCGCATCCAACGGGCAGCCGTGTGGCGAGGGACTGGCAGTGGCGGGCATCAAGACCGACGCTCGCCACTGCCATGGCGTCACTTGGACAGTTCGATCAGGGTCGAGGAGACCCAACCCTTGTTACCGAGCTCGTCCTGCACTTCCCACATCATCCCGTCTTTGGTGCCCGTGGGATAAAGCATCATCCCCGGATCCAGCGTACGCACGGCGGTACCGGTGCCCTTCGCGTTCGCGAGCAGGCGACCCGGCTTGGTCACCGTGACGGCCTGCTGGGCGTTGCTCGCCGAGGCGTTGCCGTTGAGGCCACCCAGCTGCCCGACCAGGTCGGTGTATGCCTGCAGGTAGGCCATCGTGATCAACTGACCCATCTCGGTATTCGCATAGCCGCCAACGCCAGCGCCGCCGACGCCGGAGTTGCCGAACAGCGCACCCGACGCATTGATGCCGAGGTCGGTCTTCTTGGCCTGACCCTGCGCCAGCGCGACCTGTTCGCTCGAACGCACGTCGATGAGCACGCCCGCTGGCGAAGTTCGTTGGAAAACGCTTTGTATCCGGCATGGAAGCAGCGCAAACGACATCCCCTGTCTGAAGCCGGTTAACCACGGCTATTGGTTGCGCCCCCCTGGAGCGCAACCCGTTCGTGCGAAATGGTAGCAAGGGATGATGACATGTTCCACCTCGGCGGCCTCGCCCCGCCGACGGACGATGTGGTGAGCAGCACAAGCCCGGCGCTTGCACTGCTTGCTCTTTTATTTCGCCAGGTCGAAATTCTCTGACGAGATCCAGCCACGGTTACCGTGCTCGTCTTCCACCTCCCAGATGACACCGACCTTGTCGCCCGTGGGGTAGACGGTCATGCCAGGACTGAGCGAGCGGACCGGCTTGCCTTTCATGCTGGCCGTGGGAAACATCCGCGTAGCAACGCTTACGGCACCGGACTGTCGGGAGTTAGCCGCCGACGCGTTGCCGGGCATGCCGCCCATCTCATTCACGAGCTTGGTATAAGCGTCGAGGTAGGCCATGGTGATGACCTGGCCGATGGTCGTGTTCGCATAACCGCCGATACCGGCCCCGCCCAACCCCTGGCCGCCGAAGAAGGAACCACCGGCGCCCAGGCCGATGTCGTTCTTTTCGCCGTGGCCCTCGGTCATCGCGACCTGCTCGGACGAACGAACGTCCGTCACGGTGAGAACGACATCAGAGGTCTTCGAGCTAATGTTGATCGCACCGACGAGTGCGCCCGCGCCGCCACCGATGAGGCCGCCAGCCAATGCGCTGAGCGAACTCCGACCGGCATTGGCATTGGACGAGATCAAATCGGGCACCAGAACGTAGTCGGCCGCCTTGACCTGGCCCTTCCCGATATTGGCGCCGCCACGCAGCTCACCACCCGCAGCGAGGGCGCGCTCGCGCATCGCTGCGTTCATGCCCATGCCGCGATCGAGTAGGGTGAAGCAACCGGACTTGTTGACGAACACCTTGATGAGCTTGGTCGGTGATGGCAGCTGTTGCTGTGTCCACCAGTGAACGTCGCCTTCGGGCTCGATGACCGAAATCGTACCCAGCTTGCGCGCGCAGTGGGGAATCGCAGCGACTTTCGCCTCGTGCTGCTTCTGCGTGCGGGTGACAAGCGGATTTGCCGTCGTGCATGCCGTCATCGAAACGGCGGCGCCTATTGCAAGCGACGCCAGCGCGGCGTGCCTGAGAGTAAATTCCATGTCGGTCCTGTCCTGATGGCAATCGAAAGAGGACACGATGCTACCGACTGGGTTGACGATGGTCTGCTGGGAATTGTCCTAAAACGCAGTGCGAGTCCGCTGGCCAATGTGTAGGGTTCGCCCGCGCACCTCAAGCGAACTAGCGCGGATCGGTCGCTATAACAGCACTCCCTAAGGCGGCATTCACCGCACCCTGAGCTATCGGCGCCATGACCGCATAACCCCTCGCGTTCGGATGTAATCCGTCGTCGCTGAGCTCCCTCTTCAGGGCAGCACTCGCATCGACCATCGCGGGGTAATAATCGAGCAGCACAAGATGCTCACGCGAGGCGTATGAGCGAATCCAGCCATTCAGTGCGCGAATCTCGGTCTGTGGACGACGCGCGGTCTGCAGGCCGTCCACATAGTCGTTTACCGGCAGAAGCGTGGCAAGGACTACACGAATGCCGTGGGCACGCGCCAGCTCGGCCATTGACGAAAGATTGTCTTCGATCATCGTTAATGTGGCCGCACCCGTGTTGCCAGAGATGTCGTTGGTTCCTGCAAGGATGACAACGACTTTCGGCTCCAGCGCGATGACATCGGCCCGGAAGCGCACCAGCATCTGCGGCGTCGTCTGTCCGCTGATGCCGCGGTTGATATAGCCCTGGCCCGGGAAGAACTCGCCGACAGGTCTGCCCCAGAAGTCGGTGATCGAGTCGCCAAAAAAGACCACGCGCTTCTCGCCCTGCTTCGGTGGCGGGTACGTGGCGTTGTCCTTTGCGAAGCGCGCCAGCAGCGGCCAGTCGTTCAGGCGCTGCTCGATGTCAGCGCGCTGGTCGGGCGTCGGGTTGTCAGGTAACACGATCCGGGCCTGCGGCGTCGCGGCGATCGCCACGCCCGCAAAGCACACCGCGCAAAGTAACATCGCAACACGCATGATCGTCCCCTGAAGCTAAAATCACCCCGACCCGATGGTCGGCGAAACGACCCGCCACATGCAACCTTTCGGAAGGGATACCGGGGCCCATGACACGAATTCTTTTTATCTGCGCAAAGAACAAGCTGCGTAGCCCAACAGCGGAACACGTGTTCGCCTCGTATCCAGGCATCGAAACCGACTCTGCAGGCGTAAATCAAGACGCTGAGGTGCCCGTCTCGACAGAGCAACTACGCTGGGCGGACGTGATCGTTGTCATGGAAACCCGTCATCAGGCGAAGTTGCGCCGGGGCTTCGGCGAAGCACTGAAGGGAAAGCGCCTGGTTTGCCTGAACATCCCCGACGACTATGACTACATGGCACCGGATCTCGTCGCCCTTCTTCAGCGACGCGCAGTGAGATTTCTGCCGTCCTCATGACGGCAATCCATCTCAAGCCATGCGTCGTCCACGGGGTCATCCAGCAACACTCGCCGGTCCACTTCGTAACGGTGGGTCACACGCCAGGGCGCATCCCTGCCCTGCCTCGGCAATTCCGCTTCGCCCCGCATGACGTAGCCAGAGGTGAGCGCGCCCAGGATGCACTCATCGAGGGCCTGCCCAGGCGGTGACCGAGGCACGGCAACGTTAGCGCCGCGCTCGTCCATCCGGCGCAGGAGGCGACACACGTACTGCGCGGCGAGATCCACTTTCAGCGTCCACGATGCATTGATGTAGCCGAACAGCACCGCAGCATTCGGTATGCCGTCGAGCAACACGCCTTTGTACGTCAGCAGGCTGCCGGGATCGCGGAGGACGCCGTCGACCTCGATGCGCATGCCACCGAGTACCTGCACACGGAAGCCCGTTGCGGAAATAATGATGTCGGCATCGATCATCGCGCCCGATGCCAGCCGGACGCCGGACCCGGTGAAGGCGTCGATGGTGTCGGTCCGTACCGATGCCTTGCCCTCGCGAACTGCGGTGAAAAGGTCGTTGTCGGGTACGACGCAGAGGCGTTGTGTCCACGGATCGTAAGCAGGCGCAAAGTCTCTGAGCGCTGCCGCACCATCCAGGCGACGACGCACGGCTGCGAGCAGCAGGGATCGCACTCGCTTTGGCCAGCGCATCGCAGCACGATAGAGCAGTCGCTGCAGTGCAATGTTTCGCCGGCGCGCCATGGCATAGACCACGTGCTTGGGCAGTACGTGTAACAGCGCTGCCGATATCGCATCGCGGGAAGGCACGGAAAAGACATAGCCGGGTGAGCGCTGAAGCAGGGTGACGTGTGCCGCTTTCGCCGCCAGCTCGGGAACGAGAGTGATCGCCGTGGCTCCACTGCCTATGACGACAACGCGCTTTCCTTCCCACTCCATGTCGTCCGGCCACTGCTGCGGATGAACGAAACGACCCTCGAAGCGATCTCTATCAGGGAAGTCAGGCACATAGCCGTGGTCGTAGGCGTAGTAGCCGGTGCACCCGACGAGGAACTTCGCAGTGAAGACCTGCACACTTCCTTGCTCATCGACAGCGGTGACCGTCCAGAGGGATTCGGCGGAAGACCACGATGCGTACGTCGTGCTCAACCCAAACCGAATTTTTTCTTCGATACCGTATTCGCGCGCCGTTGCCACGACGTAGTCGCGGATCGCATCGCCATCCGCCAACACCTTCAACTCGTTCCACGGCCGGAACGCGTAGCCGAAGGTGAACATGTCCGAGTCGGAGCGGACGCCCGGATAGCGAAAGAAGTCCCAGGTGCCGCCGATGGCGTGGCGTCGTTCGAGAATGCCCACACGTTTCTCGGGGCCGGCCATCGCCAACCGGCAGGCCATGCCGATGCCGGATAGGCCGGCACCGATGATCAGGACATCGTAGTGGTCGGTGTTCAAAGCGCACCCCCGCTTCGGCTGCGGATAGCGTACGCCCTTTGTGGATCGCCGATGAATCGGCTCCCACAGGGAGCGGCCTATGAATCGGCGCCCATGGTTAGTGGTCAGTCAGGATCAGTCGAAGGTGCCTACGTAGGAATCGGGGGCCCAGTTCTCGAACTTGGTGTAGTGGCCGAGGAAGGCGAGCTTGATGGTGTCGGTGGGGCCGTTTCGCTGCTTGCCGATGATGATTTCGGCCAGGCCCTTATCCGGCGACTCCTTGTTGTAGTAGTCGTCGCGGTAAATGAACATGATGACGTCGGCGTCCTGCTCGATAGCGCCGGATTCGCGAAGATCGGACATCATCGGACGCTTGTCGGCGCGCTGCTCGAGGGAGCGATTCAACTGCGACAGCGCGATCACCGGCACGTTGAGTTCCTTCGCCAGGGCCTTCAGGCCACGGGAGATCTCGGAGATTTCCGTCGCGCGGTTTTCGCTGTTGCCTGGCACCTGCATCAGCTGCAGGTAGTCGATCACGATAAGGCCCAGGCCATGCTCGCGCTGCAGGCGACGCGAACGCGAACGCATTTCCACCGGCGACATCGCGGGCGTGTCGTCGATGAAGATCTTGGCGTCCGAGAGCATGGTGATGGCGGACGTCACGCGCGGCCAGTCTTCCTCGGCGAGGTCACCGTTACGCAAATGCTGCGCATGGACGCGACCCAGCGAGGAAATCAATCGAAAAGCCAGCTGTGACGCCGACATTTCCATCGAGAACACCGCGACAGCTTTCTTGCCACGCATAGCCGCGGCTTCGGCGAGATTCAAGGCGAAGGCCGTCTTGCCCATCGACGGACGCGCCGCGACGATGATCAGATCCGACGGCTGCAGTCCTGACGTCAGTTCGTCGAGATCGGTGAATCCCGTGGAAAGACCCGTAAGCTGGCCACGCTTCTCATAGCGCTCGGTGAGCATGCGGAAAGCCTCGCCCACGGCCTCACGCACGGAGACGATGTCCTTCTTGCCGCGCGCGCCAGATTCCGCGATGCGGAACACGCGCTGCTCGGCCAGTTCCATCACTTCCTGGACGCTCTTGCCCTCGGGGCGAAAGCCGTCTTCGGTGATGGACGTGCCGGCGTCGATGAGCATGCGCAGTACGGATTTCTCGCGAACGATGTCACCGTACGCGCCGATGTTGGCCGCGCTGGGCGTGGAGTTGGCCAGTTCCATCAGGTAGCTGGCACCACCCACCATCTCGGCAAGGTCGTTGGCGACGAACCACTCGCCCAGCGTAATCGCATCGCAGGGCATGCCCTTGTTGGCGAGTTCGTTGATGGCGCGCCAGATGAGGCGGTGGTCCTTGCGGTAGAAGTCGTCGTCGGTGAGCTTGTCGGCCACCTTGTCCAGCGAATCGGGCGAGAGCATGAGACCGCCCAGCACCGCCTGCTCGGCCTCGATCGAATTCGGAGGAATGCGCAACGAGTCGAACGGCGTGGGCTCACGACGACGCTTGCGGTCTCCGCGCTCACCGCGCTCGGGATTGAAGGACATGGAATACCTCGTGTTGCTGACGGCGCCCCTGGCCGGGACGGCCTGGCCGTGAGGCCATGATACGCGGGGATGTCTCACCCGGTGAGAGGATAAGTCTGTGGATAACCTGTGGGTGAAACGGATCCTGGATGGCCTGAAACGAAAACGGGCGCCTTTCGGCGCCCGCTTCCGAGGATCTCAGGGAGGTTCGGAGCTTACGCGCCGACCACCTTGACCTTGACCGTCTGCTGGATGTCGGCGTGGAGAACGATGACTGCATCGTACTCACCAACATTGCGATACGGGCCTTCGGCCTGGATCACTTCGCTCTTGTCGACTTCCAGACCCTTGGCGGTCAGGGCTTCGGCAACGTCACGCGGGGTGACCGAGCCGAACAGCTTGCCTTCCGGCGAAGCGTTGACTTCGATCGTGACCTCGGCGCCGTCGAGCTTGGCAGCGCGAGCCTCGGCACCCGACAGGTGCTCCTTGGCCTTCGCTTCGTATTCGGCACGACGTGCTTCGAACGCTTCGAGGTTGGCGGCGGTCGCGCGAGCGGCCTTGCCAGTCGGAAGGAGGAAGTTACGACCGTAACCCGGCTTGACGTTGACCTTGTCGCCGAGGTCACCGAGGTTCTTCACCTTCTGGAGGAGGATGAGTTCCATGGTATTTCCTTACTTTTCGTTAGCACGGAATGGGCCCCGTGCAGCCAGGACGGTTGTCCGAAATGCCTGCAACCGAGCGCCCTCACCGAAACGGGAGAGCGCCGGGGTTATCAGACGTCGTGGTTGTCGGTGTACGGCAGCAGCGAGAGGAAGCGAGCGCGCTTGATCGCGGTCGCCAGCTGGCGCTGGTAGCGTGCCTTCGTGCCCGTGATGCGGCTCGGGACGATCTTGCCGTTCTCGGTGACGTACTGACGGAGGGTGTTGAGATCCTTGTAATCGATCTCTTTGACGCCTTCGGCGGTGAAACGGCAGAACTTGCGGCGGCGGAAGAATTTAGACATGGCTGTGATCCCCGATTAGTCGTCGCTGTCGCGATCGTTGTCGTTATCGCGACCGCCGCGACGATCGTCGCTGCTGTCGTCGTCGTCACGGCGACGCGAACCCTTCTGCTCGTCCTTTTCCTTGCTCTTAAGGATGAAGGACGGCTCGAGGTCGGCTTCGTCGCGGCGAACCACGAGGTGACGCAGCACGGCGTCGTTGAAGCGGAAGCCCGTCTCGAGCTCGTTCAGGGCGTTCTGCGAAACCTCGATGTTCAGCATCACGTAGTGAGCTTTGGCGAGGTTGGCGATCGGGTAAGCCAGCTGACGGCGGCCCCAGTCTTCGAGACGGTGGATCTTGCCGTTGTCGCCTTCGATCAGCGCTTTGTAGCGCTCGATCATGGCAGGCACCTGTTCGCTCTGGTCCGGATGGACCATGAACACAACTTCGTAATGACGCATGGTGACTCCTTGTGGATGCACCCCTTGCGGGGATGGCAGCCTCCCGCAACGTGCGGTGAGGCAAGAAGGCACTCCCTTTGGGGAGAGCCAGCCGCGCATTGTAAGGAGAAACCGGGGGTTACCGCAAGGGTGGCTCAGGAGACAGTGAATGACTCGCCGCAGCCGCACTCGCCGGTGGCGTTGGGGTTGTGGAAGACGAAGGAGGCGTTGAGGCCCTGGCGCTGGAAGTCGATCAGGGTGCCTTCGACCAGGGGGAGGCTCTTGGGGTCGACCACCACCCGGATACCGTCGATATCCATGACCTGGTCGTCTGCACCAATGGCGCCGGCCAGATCGACCACGTAGCCGAAGCCCGAGCAGCCCATCCGCTTGACGGAGAAGCGCACGCCCGCCGCCTCGGGGGCCTTTTCGAGGAAGGACCGCATGCGGTCGGAGGCGGCTGGGGTGATCTGAATGCTCATGAAGACGTTTTTTTACCGTGGTATATCGGGAGAACGCTGCCGTTCACGTGGCCCTTACATTATCATGCAGGGTCGCGTCCCATGCGCCCTCTTTAATGTGCGGTGCCTTTTCTGGAGTTTCAATCGATGACGGTGGTAAGCGTCAAGCAGGCTCTCGCTGGCGGCACGACCGCGGCGGAACACGAAGTCACTGTACGCGGCTGGGTCCGCACGCTGCGTGAATCCAAGGGCGGCCTGTCCTTCGTGAACGTGAGCGACGGCTCCTGCTTCGCCCCCATCCAGGTGGTCGCCACCGCCGACCTGGCCAACTACGAGGCCGACGTGAAGCGGCTATCGGCCGGCGCGGGCATCATCGCCACGGGCAAGCTCGTCCCCTCCCAGGGCAAGGGCCAGGCCTTCGAGATCCAGGCCACGAAGATCGAGGTCACCGGCTTCGTCGAGAACCCGCTCACCTACCCGATCCAGCCGAAGCAGCACTCCATGGAGTTCCTGCGCGAGGTCGCCCACCTGCGCCCGCGTACGAACCTGTTCGGCGCCGTGACCCGCGTGCGCCACACCATGATGATGGCGATCCACCGCCTGCTGACCGAGCAGGGCTTCTTCTGGATCAACACCCCGATCATCACCACCTCGGACGCCGAAGGCGCCGGGGACATGTTCCGGCTGTCCACCCTGGACTTGGCCAACCTCCCCCGCGACGACAAGGGCGGCATCGACTGGCGCAAGGACTTCTTCGGCCGCGAGGCGTTCCTGACCGTATCTGGCCAGCTCAACGTCGAGGCGTATGCCCTGTCGATGAGCAAGGTCTACACCTTCGGCCCGACCTTCCGTGCCGAAAACTCGAACACCACCCGTCACCTGGCCGAGTTCTGGATGGTCGAGCCCGAGGTCGCCTTCGCCGACCTCAACGACATGGCCGATCTCGCCGAGCTGTTCCTGAAGGGCATCTTCAAGGCCGTGCTCGACGAACGCGCCGACGACATGGCCTTCTTCGCCGAGCGCATCCAGCCGGACGCCATCTCGCGCCTGGAAGCCTTCATCGACAAGCCGTTCGAGCGCATCCAGTACACCGAGGCGGTCGATATCCTGCAGAAGTCCGGCAAGAAGTTCGAACACCCGGTCGCGTGGGGTGTCGACCTGCAGACCGAGCACGAGCGCTATCTCGCCGAGGAACATATCGGCCGCCCCGTGGTCGTCATGAACTACCCGGAAGAGATCAAGGCGTTCTACATGCGTCTGAACGAAGACGGCAAGACCGTCGCAGCGATGGACGTCCTCGCGCCCGGTATCGGCGAGATCATCGGTGGTGCCCAACGCGAAGAACGCCTGGACTACCTCGACCGTCGCATGGACCAGTTCGGCCTCGATAAGGACGTCTACAACTGGTACCGCGACCTGCGCCGTTACGGCACCGTGCCGCATGCCGGTTTCGGCCTCGGCTTCGAGCGCCTGCTCGTCTACGTCTGCGGCCTCGCGAATATTCGCGACGCCATTCCCTATCCCCGCGCGGCAGGGAGTGCCGAGTTCTAAGAACCATCAATTTTATGTCCCCTTCCCCGCTCCGTTCCCTGCTCCTCGCCGCCGCGATGCTCACGCTCGCGGCCTGCCACACAATGAAATCCATCGTGCCGCCGAACTTCCGTCCGCCGGAAAACCCGTCGAACACGGTCGATCTCGCACGCAAGGCGCTCGACGACGCCACGCCTTGCTGCGGCAGCTTCGCCGACCTGTCCTACCAGGACATGTTGCCGTGGCAGCCACAGCGCTTCTCGCTGGACAAGGACAGCCCGGTCGCCAACCTCAACGGCGACCGCAGCTACTTCCTGGCCTTCCGCCTGCCGGCGGGCGCGCAGATGCCTTACACCGTCGCGATGAAGGCCGAGCTCAATGGCCGCTGGCTCAGCTCGAGCTACCTGTTCGCGCCGACGGTCGTCGTACTCGACGACGCCTTCCAGCCGCTACACGCCGAAGACATCCAGCTGTGCGAGTACATGGGCTGGACGAACGAAACGACGGGCGCGTTCGGCAAGTTCAAGGTCGAGGACGACAAGGCGCGGTACATCGTTGTCTATTCGTCCGCCAAGCAGCAGAAAGCGCAGACCTACTGGGAACAGTCGCCGAGCAACTTCTCGGCCGAAGCGCCGGTGAAAATGGCCTCGGCCGGCAGCTTCAAGATTCCCCATGGCCCGGACGGCGTGCTGTTCGTCGGCATGCAGAACGACACCTACAAAAAGGCGATCAGTAACGCCGTGTGCGACAAGGCTCAGCCGGGCAATGGCGTGATCTCCACGATCCGCCAGGTGGTGACCACGGATATCCTCGGCCAGGGCCACAACCAGGACAAGAAAGACCCCTCCAAGAAAGAAAACGGTAGCTGAGCCGACATGCAGATCGCGGTCCTCCTCTACCTCCTGTTGCTGCTCGGTGCGGTGGTGGCCTTTGTCTTCCACTTCATCGCGCAGTGGCGCTTCACGTCGCTGCTTCGAAAGCGTTACCCAGACCAGTGGAAGACGATCGTCGAGGCCGATACCGGCCGCCCGAACGGGATGGCCAACTGGCTGCGCATGCGTCGCGTACTTCGCTCGGACGCGCCCGCCCTGTTCAATGACGACGATCTCAACCGGTGGCAGCGCTGGTGGCGCCGTGCTCCCTGGTTCGCATGGCCGTGCTGGTTCGCCGCGATGGCGCTACAGTGGTGGGCGATGAGACAGGCCTGACAGGCCGCCACCCAACCAGGGAGCACGCATGGATCTTCGCCTCACCGGTCGTCACGCGCTGGTCTGCGGCGCCTCCCAGGGCATCGGCCGGGCCACCGCCTTCGAGCTGGCCGAGCTCGGCGCCAGCGTCACCCTGCTCTCCCGCTCCGCCGACGCGCTGGCCGCGCTAGCGGCTGAGCTCCCGTCCACCCATCCGGGGCAGAAACACGGGCACGTCGCCGTCGACATGCTCGACACCGATGCCCTGGCCGCGGCGGTCGCCGGGGTAGTCAAACTCAACGCCGTACACGTCCTGATCAACAACAGCGGCGGGCCGCCCCCGGGCCCGGCGGCGCATGCCGAACCGGAGGCCTTCCTGGTCGCCTTTCGCCAGCACCTCATTGCCGCGCAGGTGATTACCCGGGCTTGCCTGCCCGGCATGCGCGAGGCCCGCTACGGGCGCATCGTCAATGTCATTTCCACGTCGGTGAAAGAGCCGATTCCCAACCTCGGCGTCTCCAACACGGTGCGTGCGGCCGTCGCGGGCTGGGCCAAGACGCTCTCCGCTGAAGTCGCTCCGGACGGCATCACGGTGAACAACGTGCTTCCCGGATACACGCGCACCCCGCGTCTCGAGGCCCTGGTCGAAGCCAGCGTCAAGGCGGGCCGGGGTCGCGACGAGGTTGAAAAGGGCCTTCTTGCCAGCGTGCCCGCGGCCCGCTTCGGCGATCCGTCGGAGATCGCGGCCGTGATCGCCTTCCTTGCCAGCCCCGCCGCCGGATACGTCAACGGAGTGAGCCTCACCGTTGACGGCGGCCGCACACGCAGCCTCAACTGAGGCGCGCGGCGATGCAGATCCTCGCCAATCTCATCGACGGCCGGTCGCGTGCGCCGCGCGGCGGCCGTTATCTCGACAGCGTGGACCCTGCTGTCGGCCAGCCGTTCGCCCGCTGCCCCGATTCCGATGCCGCCGATGTCGAGGATGCCGTCGCGGCTGCATCTCGCGCCGCGCCTGGCTGGGCGCAAACACCTGCCGAAGCCCGCGGACGCTGCCTGCAACGCCTGGCGGATCTGATCGAGGCTCGCCTTGAGAGCTTCGCCGAGGCCGAATCGCAGGACAGCGGCAAGCCACTTGCCCTTGCGCGCTCGCTCGACATTCCCCGGGCGATCGCCAACCTGCGCTTCTTCGCTGCCGCGGCGGGACAATGGAGCGGCGAATCGCATGCCATGGAACACGGCGCGATCAACTACACGCTACGCCTGCCGCTAGGCGTGGTTGGCTGCATCAGTCCGTGGAACCTGCCGCTTTACCTGTTCACGTGGAAGATCGCCCCTGCGCTCGCCGCCGGCAACACGGTGGTGGCCAAGCCATCCGAAGTGACGCCCTATACGGCGTGGTTGCTCGGCGCGCTGGTGGCCGACGCAGGCTTTCCGCCGGGCGTGCTCAATATCGTGCACGGCACCGGCCCGGCCGTGGGCGAGGCCATCGTCACCCACGAGGCGGTAAAGGCCATCTCGTTCACCGGCAGCACGCGTACCGGCATCGCCATCGCCAGCGCTGCGGCGCCGCGATTGAAGAAGGTATCGCTCGAACTCGGTGGAAAGAATCCCGCGATCGTCTTCGACGATTTCGACTTCTCCGATGCCTCGCTGGCCACGATCGTGCGCTCGGGCTTCGCGAACCAGGGCGAGATCTGCCTGTGTGGCTCGCGCCTGCTGGTGCAGCGCGGCATCTATGATCGCTTTCGCGAAGCCTATCTCGAACGCGTGCGCGCGCTGCAGGTTGGCGACCCGCGCGATGCCTCGAGCCAGCTTGGCGCGCTCGTCTCCAAAGCACACTTCGACAAGGTCACCGCCTGCATCGCACGAGCGGTTGACGAAGGCGGCACGTTGCTCACCGGCGGCGACCGCGTCATGGTCGACGGTCGCTGTGCCGGTGGCTGGTTCGTCCAGCCGACCGTGATCGAAGGCCTTGCACCGGAAGCCGCGACCAACCAGGAAGAAATTTTCGGGCCCGTCGTCACCCTGATTCCCTTCGACACCGAGGCCGATGCCCTCGCCATCGCCAACGGCACGCCCTACGGTCTTGCCGCTTCGGTATGGACGCGCGACGTGTCACGCGCGCATCGGTTCTCCGCGAAGCTCGACTTCGGCATCGTCTGGGTCAACTGCTGGATGCTGCGCGACCTGCGCACCCCGTTCGGTGGTAGCAAGCAATCGGGAGTCGGCCGCGAAGGCGGATTCGAAGCCATGCGATTCTTTACCGAGGCCAGGAATGTCTGCATCGACCATGGGCAATGACATCATCCGCACCGAGGGCGCGCCGGCGCCTGTCGGCGCTTATCCGCACGCGCGACGCGTTGGCGACCTGCTCTTTCTTTCCGGCGTGGGCCCACGGGTACCGACAACGAACGCGGTGCCTGGCAATGTCGTCGATGCGAACGGCGAGCTGCTGTCATACGACATCGAGGCGCAGTGCCGGCAGGTGTTCGCGAACGTTCGCGCCGTACTGGAAGCCAGCGGCGCTCGCTTCGAGGACCTGGTCGACGTGACGGTGTTCCTGACGGACATGGCGCGCGATTTCGCCACGTATAACCGGCTTTATGCCGAGGCGTTCGCGGGCGTGGATGCGTGTCGTACGACACTGGGCATTACCGCCCTGCCGACACCGATTGCGATCGAGCTGAAGTGCGTGGCCCATATGGGGCATCGCCGCTAAAGCGGCTCCCACATAAATCCGCCCTACCCCGTGGGAGCCGATTCATCGGCGACGCCCTGTGTGGGACCCGATTCATCGGCGATGGGCCTCTCCTAGGGCGTTAGCGCCCGGGCCCCTTCCAGACACACGCGCAGCATATCCCCGATCAACACCTGCACCTGCGCGGCTTTCTTCGGCAGGTACTCGAAGGAATCCTCATCCATGTAGTTCAGCTGGGCGAGCTCGAGCTGGATCGCGTCGACACCTTCAGCCGGACGGCCATACTGGCGGGTGATGTAGCCGCCCTTGAAGCGGCCGTTCACCGCGAACGTATAGTCTTCCTGACGTTCGAGCACGGCGGCGACACGGGCCTGCAGGCCCGGCGAGCAGCTGGCGCCGTCGGCCGTACCGAGGTTCAGGTCCGGCAGGCGTCCCTCGAACAGCATCGGCACCTCACTGCGAATCGAGTGTCCTTCCCAAAGCACCACGTGGCCGAATTCGGCCTTCAGCCGCGCCAGTTCCCCAGCCAGGGCCTGGTGATACGGCTTCCACCAGCGCTCAACGCGGTCAGCAATGTCGGCGGCATCCGGCTCGGCGCCGGGCCGGTAGATCTCGCGGCCGTCGAACAGCACCGTGGGCACCAGGCCGGTTTCCGTCTTGCCGGGATAAAGCAGGTGGCCGTCCGCCGGGCGGTTCAGGTCCACCACGTAGCGGGACGCGAAGGGCTTGATCACGCTGGCGCCCATCTCGCGAGCGAAGTCGTACAGCTCCGCCACGTGCCAGTCGGTATCGACCGAGCCTCGGGCCCGACGCTTCATGCGGGCGGCCATGTCATCGGGAATAGCGCTGCCGTTGTGGGGCAGGCTCACCAGGAGCGGCGCGGTGCCGCGATGAAGGGTGTAAGGGATCATGGGCAGAGTGTAGCGCTCAACCGGGCACCCGATCGCCCATCAGCACCATCTCTTCGGCCGATGTCGGATGGACAGCCAGGGTATCGTCGAAGTCGGATTTACAGGCGCCCATCTTGATCGCCACGGCGAAGCCCTGGAGGATCTCGTCGACGCCCGGCCCCAGCATCTGCATGCCGACGATCCGCGACTCCTTGCCCACGCAGATCAGCTTGAACCGGGTGGTGATGGGCCGCCGGGCCAGCGCCAGTTGCATCGGCACGAACGATTGCTTGTAGAGGTGGACGTCCGCCCCGTAGGCCTCGCGGGCCTGCTGCTCGGACATGCCGATGGTACCCAACGGCGGGTGGGAGAAGACCACGCTGGGGATGTTCTGGTAGTCCAGCTTTGCCTCAGGCTTGCCGCCAAACAGCCGATCGACCAACTTGCGCGCCGCTGAAACAGCCACCGGGGTCAGCGCCATGCGCTCGGTGACATCGCCGACGGCATAGACCCCTTCCACGTTGGTGTTCTGCCAGTCGTCGATGACGATATGGCCGTCGACCCCGGTGGTCGCTAGTCCGATCGTCCCGACGTCCAGCGCCGCGGTGTTCGCCTCGCGACCGATGGCGACGATGAGCGCATCGAAGGGGCCGGGGTGATCGCCGCGGTCGCAGTCGAGCAGGATCACGCCGTCGGCTTCATGCGCGGCGACGATCTGGCATTCGTAGTGGACGCGGATACCGTGTTGTTCCATTTCTTCGCCGAGGCCGTACGCCATCTCTTCGTCGAAGCCACTCATCAGTCGGCCACGCACATACATGTGCACGTCGCAGCCGAGGGCGCGAAGCACGCCAGCCAGCTCGACGGCGATGTAGCCGCCGCCAACGATGGCGGCGCGTTTCGGGCAGGCGCGCAGGTCGAAGAAGCCGTCCGAGTCCATGGCGAGATGGAAACCGGGCTTGTCGAGATGCTTCGCTTTCGAGCCGGTGGAAATGATGATGTGTGGCGCCGTTAGTTCGCGCTCACCCGCACGCACACGACCCTTGCCGACAAAGCGCCCGGTTTCGCGAACGAGAGTGACGTGGCTGGTATCTAGGGCCTGTTGATACTTACCGTGGATACGCTCGATGTATTCGTCGCGCCGCTCGATGAAGCGCGGCCAGTCGAGACTGCCCGGCGTATCGTGAAACCCGTAGTCCATCGCAATGTATTGCGCTTCGGCCATCTGCGCGGCGTACCACATGGCTTTCTTGGGAACACAGCCGACGTTGACGCAGGTGCCGCCGAGCTCACCCGGCTCGATAAGCGCGACCTTCACGCCAAGCTTGCCAGCGCGGATCGCGGCGGCGAGGCCACCCGAGCCCGCCCCGATCACGATGAGGTCGAAGGCTTCCACGGTCATGCGTCGCTCCAGCAAGGTCAATGCGCCACCGTAGCAAACGCGCGGCAAGATTAGATCAATGCAGCTCCTACAGACCGAAACGCGCCGGCGCGTAGGGGGTCGGATCGAGTACGGGCGCCGGCCCGGATAACAGGCTTGCCACCAGCTCGCCCGTGGCGGCCGACATGCTGATTCCGAGCATGCCGTGCGCCGTGGCATACGTCAGGTTCGACCAGCGCGTGCTCGGCCCGATGATCGGCACTTCGTCCACGCTCATCGGGCGCCAGCCCCACCAGGGTACGACTTCGCCACGCCCTTCCGGCTCGTGCAGATAAGCCGCGGCGCCGCGACGCAGCGCCTCCAGCCGGACCGGATTGAGTCCTTCGGCGAAGCCGGAAAACTCCATGGTGCTGCCGAGCCGGAAACCGGATACCCACGGTGTCACGCAGACGGCCGCTTCGCGGAGCACCAGCGAATGCGTCGGCACGCGCTCCGGAGGCTCGTCCCAGGTGAGCGAATAGCCCTTGCCGGGCTGCATGGGCAAACGGATGTCCAGCAGTTTGCCGACCAGGGGCGACCAGGCGCCGAGAGCCATCACGATGCGGTCGCCGCTGAACACGCCCCGCGTCGTGCGCACGTGCGAGATGCGCTCACCCTCGAGCACGAACTCGTCCACACGCGCGCCGGTCTCGATCACGCCGCCTAGCTCGCGCACGCGCCGTGCCAGCTCGGCCACATAACGATCGGGGCGCAGGCGCGCATCCCCCGGATGGAGCAGTCCACCCACCACCCCGTCGCGCAAGGCAGGTTCGAGCGCCAGGACGTCATCCCCCACCATTACGCGTACGTCCATGCCCAGGCGACGCAGCAGCTCCACGTGCGGACGGTCGTCCTGCATGGTGCGGCCGTCGCGGTAGACGTACAGCTCGCCCACTTCCTCAAACTCACAGGCCAGCCCGTCACCGGCAATCAGTTCGCCCAGCAGGGCACGCGACCGCTGCAGGATCGCCCCCCGCGCTCCGCCAGCGTATTGGTAGTCGCGCCAGGTGCAGTGGCGAGCGAAGTCGAGCAGCCAACGCGCCCGCGCCGGGTCGGGCCGGGGATTCACGTAGAGCGGTGCATCGCGGCGAAGCAACGAGCGCAGGGCCGTCCCGACCATGCCGGGCATGGTCAACGGGCCTGCGTGGCTGGGCGTGATGGTCCCGCAGTTGCCATGGGATGCCCCGCTGCCGGGCAGGCCCTGCTCCAGCACCCTCACGCTTGCACCGGCCTTGAGCAGGTACAGGGCACATGCCAGGCCAATCACACCCCCGCCCATGATCAGAACGTCGCTTCGGGATCTTTCCATCGACGAAGTTTAACGGCGGTTGGAACCGCTTCGGCCTGTCCGCCAGATGAATTCGTGCGCTTTGCGAGGTATTCCACGCAACCCATTGATTTGTTAACCTCGACGCGCCGCTCCTACAGGGGGAAACGCCCGATGTTCGCCGTGGTTCCAGATCTCCGCTTCCGCCCTACCCGATTTCCAGGCCCTGTCGCGCTCGCGATGGCGTTGAGCCTGCTTGCAGCCTGCAGCAGCGCGCCTCCGAAGCGATCGTCGTCCCAGCTGCGCAACCCCGCCTCTGCCGTCCCGCTGGCGAAGAACCTGTCCTGGTCCAACCGCCCGGCTGATGCACCTCCCGCCGACGCGGCCAACGATGTGCTGTTCCGCGCGATCGGCCTCGTGGGCACCCCCTACCGGTGGGGCGGGAATACGCCTCAGGGCGGCTTCGACTGCAGTGGCCTGATCAACTACATCTACATGACTTCGACCGGCGTGCGCCTGCCGCGCACCTCGGGTGAAATGGCGGCGCTGGATAAACCGAAGGTCGACGAGGCCGAACTTGCCAGTGGTGACCTCGTGTTTTTCGGCCGCGGCCACGTGACCCACGTCGGCGTCTACGTCGGCAAAGGCCGCTTCGTTCATGCGCCGAATTCCGGCGGTACCGTACGGCTGGACGACCTCGACGGCGCGTACTGGAAAGAGAACTTCGTCTACGGTCGCCGCGTCCTAAACTGAACGAATGGCAACGAGAGCGTCGTCGTTCGACAATTTAAGTTGTGCACTATTTAATTGCGTGCTTAACTATCTCTTGTGGCCCGGCACCGCCGACGCCCTCTCCCATCACGAACGCCAAGGACATTGATCATGAGCAACCTCTCGAACCTCAAAGAAGTCCTCTACACCGCCCACGCCAAGGTCGCCGGTGGCCGCGAAGGTCACGTCGAATCCGACGACGGCCTGATCAAGCTCGACCTTCGCCTGCCGAAGGAAATGGGCGGCAACGGTGGCGGCAGCAATCCGGAACAGCTCTTTGCCGCTGGCTACGCTGCCTGCTTCGAGGGTGCCGTGCGCTTCGTCGCCGGCCAGCAGAAGGTCAAGGTCGACGGCGCGTCGGTGGCCAGCTCCGTGGGTATCGGCCCGCGTAACGACTCCGGCTTCGGCATCACCGTGAAGCTTGAAGTGAGCCTGCCGGGTGTCGACGACGCTACCGCCCTCGATGTCGTCAAGACCGCGCACGAGAAGGTCTGCCCTTACTCGCATGCCACCCGCGGTAATGTGGACGTCGACATCTCGGTGAATGGCAAGACGCTCGCCTGAAGCATCTTCCCGACACCTGCTCAAAAATCGGCGGCGCCTTCGGGCGCCGCTTTTTTTGCACCGCTGGCCGACAAGTATGTAAATTCGGCAATCCAGGCGTAATGTCGGTGCGCGGCCTTTCTATTGACGCCCGTGCCCCACATGATGCGGCCATACAAGCGGCCGATCGGAACAGGGGCTAGCAACCACACATCAGACGACGTACGGGGATATCGCCAGGAGCGAGCAGCATGCAGGAAGCCAGGAGCGAACGTCCACCATGGGGACAGATCATTGCAGTGGCTGCAGCGTATGCCGCCTGCTATGAGGTCACCCGGTATTTCTCCTACTCGCACTGGATCCTCACGGCCGGGCTCCGTCTGGCGTGCCTGCTTCTCGTTCCCTACCGTTTCTGGCCCGCGCTGATCCTCGGCGAAGCGCTGCCTGTCGCGCAGAACGCCCTGCTTCACGCCGAAGATTTCGGCTGGGCATGGGCTTCCGTATCGGCCATCCCGTTCATCCCGTTATGCATGCCCTTCATCAAGGCCATCCGCGAGCGGATGCCGCTCTACGATGGCAATGGGGAGATAAACGCTACCACCCTCCTGTTCGCCACCCTCGCCTGCGCAGCGGTCACCGCAGTACGCACCGACCTCGCCGTGTTCGCCGCGCTCATCGTTAACCCCGACGGCTGGGAAGCATGGCGGGCCGAGGGCCTGATCGACCTGCTGGCCTATGTCCTCGGCGCTTACCTCGGGGCGCTGAGCCTTGCGCCGGTGCTCCTGGCCACCCGGGAATGGTTTCGCGAGAGCCTGTCCTGGCATCGGTTTTTCACCAGCCAGCTGACCCGGGATGTTGCCGTGGGCGCGCTACCGCTCCTGATCGCCATAACGACGGCGGCCTCAGCGTCTTCGGGCCTTGGCCTGGACGTGCTTCGCCTGGCGACGGCCGTGCCGGTCATCGCTTTGACACTACGGCATGGATGGAAAGGAACCGCTGTAGGCGGTCTGCTCAGCAGCGTCGCCCTTGCCACGACCTCCACGGTGCTGCTCGACCCCGCGATGATCCGCACGCAGGTCATCCTTGCCCTGGTGATCTCCGGCAGCTTGTTCGCAGGCATCAGGCAGTCGCACGCTGCGGCCGATCGACACGCGGCGAGCCTCGGAAAATAAGCGGCGCGACCCCGCATCCGGGAAATCGCGCCGCTCGACGGATTGGCGCTTAGCCAACGCTGCACTCGCGTGGATTGGTGCATTTGACCAGGTCCATCGTCTGGACCGCGCCGTTGCCGTTCTGGGAAGGATGGGCCGTGGACAACGGAGCGGCGGTCGAGAAAGCGGACGCAGCGGCGAACGACACGACGAAGAGTGCTACGAAGCGCGACATGCTTTTCATGGGAGTGTCCTATGTCTGAGGGATGTGCCCGCGGTTAGCCGCGTGCCGCCCGATAGTCGCACCGGGCTGACCCCCTCACGGCCCGTTTCGGCGCCAAACCGGCCCCTTTGCCGAATACGTTCACTCCCTTCCCGCTGATGCTCTGAAAAATCGGTTCACGATGAACCATAAAAAAGGTTCTTCACGGATTACCGGGGCTCGGGCGCCCGCCTTCGGCCATGTGAGAGCCGCTTCAGCGGCGATGGCCCGTGGGAGCCGCACACTTGGTCGTCTCGCGGGGAGACCTTGGTGTCCACCCTCGCTGCTCAGACACGTCCTCCGCGTTCGTACCGGAAAGCCGCTCCGCGGCCATGTTCTTATTGGCCTACGGCCGCTCCACTTGTGCGGAACTCGCCTCGAGGGTGGACACCAAGGTCTCTCACGACGATACGGTCAGTGGGAAGGAGAGCCGTTGAGCGGTGTCGCTGCCGAAAACGGTCGTCACGGCCGTCGTGCTGGTACGTACATTCCGGCGCGCTGAGCGACTTCCTCGCCGCTGCGCCGCCTCGCGCGGACGATCGCGACTGGCGGGCTGGTTGACCGCTTGACGATGGCGATGACCTGGCAGCCGTAGCGGCGTTGCTTCGTCGGCTCGACCCCCACGAACCTCAGGGTTCGGAAGAGTCTTCGGTGCCCACCCTCGAGGCGAGTTCCCGACAAGTGGAGCGGCCGTAGGCCAAATAAGAACACGGGCCGCGGTAGCGGCCTTCCGGTACGAAACGCGGAGGGGTGTCTGAGCAGCGAGGGTGGGCACCGAAGGCTCTGCGCCGCCCGTCCCCAGCGTCCCCGGAATTCCGCGAAGAGCCTAAAAAAAGGCACCCGAAGGTGCCTTTCTTGTCACACGGGTCAGTCCGATCAGTGGGCGGCATCGCCGTTCGGGTGAGCGTGGCCGTGCTCGATCTCTTCCGGGGTGGCCTCACGGACGTTCTGGACGTCGACGTGGAAGGTCAGCGTCTTGCCGGCCATCGGGTGATTGAGGTCGACGTCGACCACGCTCGAACCGATCTTCTGCACGACGACGGCGCGGTTGCCGCCTTCCTTCAGCGAAAGCACGGTCGCGGCGCCGACCTTCAGCCCCTTGCCCTGCTGCGGGAAATACTTCTTCGGGACGCGCTGGGTGAGGCCGTTCTGGCGGGGACCGTAGCCCTGCTCCGGCTCGATCGTCACGTCGAAGGTGTCACCGACGGACTTGCCTTCCAGGCCGGCTTCCAGGCCGGGGATCAGCTGGCCGTGCCCGAGCAGGATCCAGAGCGGCTCGCCACCCTCCACCGAGCTTTCGACCTGCTCACCGTCGACGGTAAGGGTGTAGTGGAACGAGATGACCTTGTCCTTGCCAGCCTGCATGATCGTTTTCTACCGGATGAAAACCGGGCATTTTACCGGCCCCCGGCCCCGGCGTCACGCCGTTTCACGCGCCTTGCCGAATCCCACGCCGCGCGCCTCCGGCCCGAGCCACGTCAGCAGGGCCAGCAACAGCGCCACCGCCCCGATCCACGTAGACATGGCGAAGGCGAAATCACCGCCCCGCTGCCCGGCGATCCAGGTCTGCGCCGTGGCCGTGATGGCTGCCAGGAGATTACCCATCTGGTAGGCGAAGCCGGGCAAGGTACCGCGAACGGCATCCGGCGAGAGTTCATTGAGGTGGGTGGGCACCACGCCCCAGGCACCCTGCACCATCACCTGGATGAGGAAGGCACCCAGGCCCAGGAACAGCAGTGAGCCGCCGTAGGTCCACAGCGGGATGACGGGAATCGCCAGCAGGGCAGCGATGATGATCGCCTTGCGCCGGCCGATCCGCTCCGACAGGGAGCCAAACGTGAGCCCGCCGAACAGCGCGCCAAGGTTGAGCAGCGCGGTGAGCATGAAGGCCGTACCGGAGCCCGCCGGGATCTTCAGCGTCTCCTGCACGAACGTCGGGTACATGTCCTGCGAGCCGTGGCTGAACATGTTGAAGGCCGCCATGAGCAGCATCATGTAGATGAACCGCTTCCAGTTGCCACGCATGGACACGAACACGCTCTCGCGAGCCTCGGTTCGGCGGCCTTCCCAGACCGGCGACTCGGGCACCTTGCGGCGGATGTAGAGCACCAGCAGCGCGGGGGCGGCTCCAACGATGAACAACCCACGCCAGCCGATGTGATCGACCAGCAGCCAGTTGGCCAGCGCGGCGAGGAAGAAGCCGCAGGGATAACCGCTCTGTAGCAGGCCCGACACGAAACCACGCGATTTCGCCGGGATCGACTCCATGGCCAGCGAGGCGCCGATGCCCCACTCGCCCCCCATGGCGATGCCGAAGAGGAAGCGCAGGCCGAGCAGGATGCCCAGGGTGGGCGCGAAGGCACATGCCACCTCGAGCACGGAGAACAGCACGATGTCGAACATCAGCACCGGCCGGCGACCGTAGCGGTCGGCAAGGCGGCCGAAGATCAATGCGCCGATGGGCCGTGCCGCCAGGGTCAGGAACAGGCCGTAGGTGACCTCCTGCTTAGAGACATGGAATTCCGTCGCGACCGCGAGGATGACGAAGGTCAGCAGGAAATAATCGAAGGCGTCGAGGGTCCAGCCAAGGAAGCTGGCGATGACGGTATGCCGCTGGGTCGAATCGAGTTCGCGCAGCGCGGCGGGAAGCGGCATCAGATATTCCTCAACGCGGATTCAGGCGGCGCCGAAGGTAGCACAGCGGGCGAAAATCCAACGAGCGCTTGACGGGGAGAGCACGCGCCGTGGATAAACTGGACCGCGTCATTCACGACAGACGCTATTCCACGACAGACGGAGGACTCATGAAGTTTTCGTACTCGCTCGTTTCGTTCGCCCTTATCGCCGGCCTCGGCATGGGTTCTGCGCTTGCGCAGGATGTCGCTGGCTCCAGTGATGCACCCGCCTTCTCGGATCTGTCCAAGGACGGCAAATTCATTACCCGCAAGGATATTCCCGCGGATAACGAGCGCCTGAAGCAGCTCCGCATGCACATTGGCGACAACGACATGGATCACAACGGGAAGATCGACGAGAAGGAATACAACGCGTATCTGTCGAAGGACAATCCGCTCAACAAGAAGTAATTGCGAATTGGCCGGGCGCGATGAACGTGCCCGGCTCTTTCCAGGATGGAAACCAGCCTAATGACCCCCGAAACCCGCACCCGGCGACGCATCGCCTCGCGGTTCAGTCGCCGCCGCGACCGGATCTACATCCACGGCAAACTCGCCACCGACCCCGTCTACGCCGCCACGGCGACCGCCATCGCCGGCCGACGACTCCCCTTGCTGGACATCGGCTGCGGCCTTGGCATCCTCGGCCATTACCTGCATGCCTGCGATGCGCTGGATGGCTATCTCGGTCTCGACCATGACCCCGAGAAAATCGCCATGGGCCGCGCCGCCGCGGATCGCGCTGGCCTGGGGGCGAGCCTTTCCCTGAGCGAAGTGGACGCCACCACGCCGCAGGCGATGCGCGGGCACGTCGCCATGCTCGATGTGCTGCATTACCTGCCCGAGGACCGTCAGGCGGGTCTGCTGGCCTATGCCGTGGACCATCTGGCCGACGATGGCGTACTGATCCTGCGCAACGTGATCCGGGACGGGACCTGGCGCTACCGGGCGACAGTGTGGGAGGAAAAGTTCATCGAGGCGGTGGGCTGGATTCCCGGCGGGGCCCAGTATTTCCCCACCGAGGACGATATTCGCGGCGTGCTGGAGCCGCGGGGCATCCGGGTGGATTTCAGGCCGCTCTTTGGGCGGACGCCTTATAACAGTTACCTGATGGTGGCTTCGCGGCGGTCCTGATCGCCAGGCTGTGAGGGCATCGCCGCTGAAGCGGCTCCCACAAGGGGCCCCCTCCACTGTGGCTGGCCCGGCAGGCCCTTTGTGGGAGCCGCTTCAGCGGCGATGCCCTATTGTGCGCCGCAATAAGGTATACTCGGCGGGTCGTGCTTGCGCTCCGACTCCCTTGCGGACCCCCGGCGTGGAGAATCTCCCGCCCGTTCCCCCACCCTCGGAAGCGCGCTCGACACCGGCCAGCCTGCTGTCTTCGTCATGGTTAGCGGCCGCCAATCCATCGACTCGTAGTGCGGTTCCAGGGAACGCTCGAGTCACGCAGGAGCTTCACTCCATGTCTTTCGATTCGCTGGGCCTTGCGCCCGCGTTGCTGCGCGCCCTTTCCGAAGCCGGCTATGAAAAGCCCACTCCGATTCAGTCCGCAGCCATTCCCCTTGTCCTCGCCGGCAACGACCTCATGGCCGCCGCGCAGACGGGTACCGGCAAGACGGCCGCCTTTGCGCTGCCGCTGCTGCAGCTGCTCTCCAAGGACGACCGTGGCGACACGCGTCGCCCGATCCGCGCGCTGATCCTCACCCCGACCCGCGAACTCGCCGCCCAGGTGCAGGAAAACCTGCGCGACTACGGCAAGTACGTGCGCCTTTCCAGCACCGTCATCTTTGGCGGCGTCGGCATGGGCAATCAGCTTCAGGCCCTGCGCCGCGGTGTCGACGTCGTCGTCGCCACGCCGGGTCGCCTGATCGACCACATGCAGCAGCGCTCGGTCGACCTCTCCAAGGTCGACATCCTCGTTCTCGACGAAGCCGACCGCATGCTCGACATGGGCTTCCTCCCGGCGCTCAAGCGCATCCTCGCTGCCGTGCCGCGCCAGCGCCAGACGCTGCTGTTCTCGGCCACGTTCGCGCCGGAGATCAAGGCGCTCGCGCAGCAGTTCATGCGCGATCCGAAGGAAGTGTCGACCACGCCGGCCAACTCGGTCGCGACCCTGGTTACGCACCGCGTGCACCCGGTCGACGCAGCGAACAAGCGCGATCTGCTGCTGCATATCCTGTCGCAGGACAGCCGCCGCCAGACGCTCGTCTTTGGCCGGACCAAGCACGGCGCCGACAAGCTCGTTCGCCATCTGGAGCAGGCCGGCATCAAGGCCGCGGCGATCCACGGCAACAAGAGCCAGAACGCCCGAACGCGCGCCCTGTCGGACTTCAAGACCGGCCGCGTTACCGTACTGGTCGCGACCGATATCGCTGCGCGCGGTATCGACATCGACCAGCTGCCGGTGGTGATCAACTTTGACCTGCCGATGGTTGCCGAAGACTACGTGCACCGTATCGGCCGTACCGGCCGCGCCGGTGCCGAAGGCCAGGCCATCTCGCTGGTCAGCCACGACGAGTCGGGCCTGCTGCGCGACATCGGCCGCCTGCTCAAGACCGACCTCGAAATCAGCAACGTCCCGGGCTACGAGCCGAGCACGCCGCTGCGTATGGACTCCGGCGCGCCGCGTCCGAAGCAGCAGCCACGCCAGCCGCAGGCCTCGCGCAACCAGGTCGGCCAGGGCCGCTCCGGTGGTGGTCAGGGTCGCCCGGCCGGCGGCCAGGGTCGCTCGGCGAGTAATGGCCAGGGCCGTTCGGCCGGCGGTGAAGCTCGCCAGGGTGGCGGTGGCGGTTCCAGCGCCGGCGGCCGTCCGTCGTCGCATCGTCCGCATGGTCACTCAGCCGCAGGTACCGGTGAGAACACCGGCAACCACAAGCGTCGTCGTCAGCGTACGGGCCCGGCCACCAACAAGGCCTGATCGTTCGCTCAGCCCTGCGCCCTGATTTTCGCGGTAAGCACGTGGTCTTCCCACAGCCCCTCGATCTTCAGGTAGCGCTTGGCATAGCCTTCCTTCTCGAAGCCTAACCGCCCGAGAAGGCGGCCACTCCGGTCATTGCGTGGCATGTAATTCGCCATCACGCGATGGAAGTCCAGAGGGCCGAACGCATAACGGATCGCGGCGTCCAGGGCCTCGTACATCAGGCCCTGGCCTTCGTGTTTTCGCGCTATCCCGTAGCCCAGGTGGCAAGCCTGGAACACGCCACGGACGATGTTGGCCAAGGTGAATGTCGCGATGATCTCGCTGCCGTCGGGCGTAAGCACGACGAACGGGAAGCCGCGATCCGCCCTTGCCGCCTCGAGGCCTGATTCGATGGCCAGACGGCAGCCTTCGACGGTGTAGTGCGATTCGTTACGCAAGGGTTCCCACGGCCTGAGATGTTCCCGATTCTCCGTGCGGTACCGCTGCAGAAGTCCCGCCTCTTCGGTATCGAGAAGGCGGATCACTGTTCGCGGCGTGCGCATGCGGATCGGTTCGCTCATGCAGTGAGGGCCTTGGCATGATGGCGCAGGTGGTCTTCGATGAACGTCTCGATGAAGTAGTAACTGTGGTCGTAGCCGGGCTGCATGCGTAGCTGGAGCGGCTGGCCCGCTTCCTCGCAGGCCGCCTCGAAGCGCTGGGGCTGCAGCTGCTTCGTCAGGAAATTATCGGCTTCGCCCTGGTCGATAAGAATCCGGCCGTCGAAGCGAGCGCCGTCACGTACCAACTGGGTCGCGTCGTAACGTGCCCAGGCTTTGCGATCCTGGCCGAGATAGCGCGGAAACGCCTTCTCGCCCCAGGGCACGCTGGCCGGCGCGACGATAGGCGCAAAGGCCGATACCGACCGATAACGGCCGGGATTGCGCAGTGCGATGGTCATCGCACCGTGTCCTCCCATGGAATGGCCGAAAATGCCTTGCCGGCTCATGTCCAACGCGAATCGTTCCGCCACTACGCGGGGAAGTTCGTCGACGATGTAGCTGTACATGCGAAAACGTGAAGACCAAGGGGTCTCGGTGGCGTCCAGGTAGAAGCCTGCGCCCTCACCGAATTCCCAGTCACCGGTGGCGCCTTCGATACCCGTATCCCGGGGACTCGTATCAGGCATCACCAGCGCGATACCGAGCTCGGCAGCGATGCGTTGCGCGCCCGCCTTGATCGTAAAAGTTTCAGCGGTACACGTCAGTCCGGCGAGGTACCAGAGGACAGGAACAGGCCCGTTTTCGGCCGCAGGAGGCATGAAAACCGCAAAACGCATCGTACCGCCGCACGCTTCGGATGCATGGGAATAAAAGCCCTGGATGCCGCCAAAGCAGCGTTGTTCCGAGACCGTCTCGATCGTCGTCATGCCCTTCTCTCCCTACGAAAGCTGACCGGGAAGTGTAACGCCGACGCAACAAGTGGCTATGGCCCGCCTCACCGGGCGCCCATCGCTGCTACAATACCGCTACTGCCCGGCGCCGCTTTCGCCGCCGCGCCCCCTCTTCGAGGTCGCCATGTCATCCCCCGATACAGATAACGCTCCGGTTCAGCCCGGTTTTAGCGCGCTCGCGCTCGACGAAAAAGTCATGCGTGTGCTGGCTGAAGTCGGTTACGAAGTGCCGTCGCCCATCCAGGCCGCCACCATTCCTCCGCTGCTCGAAGGCCGCGACGTCATCGGCCAGGCGCAGACCGGCACCGGCAAGACCGCTGCCTTCGCGCTGCCGGTGCTCTCGCGCATCGACCTGAAGCCGGGCAAGCCACAGGCGCTGGTTCTCGCGCCCACCCGTGAGCTTGCCATCCAGGTCGCCGAAGCCTTCCAGAAGTACGCCACCTACATGCCGGGCTTCCAGGTCCTGCCGATCTACGGCGGCCAGAGCTACGGTCCGCAGCTGCAGGGTCTCAAGCGCGGCGCGCAGGTCATCGTCGGCACGCCGGGTCGCGTCATCGACCACCTGGACAAGGGCACGCTGGATCTTTCCGGCCTGCGCTTCCTGGTCCTCGACGAAGCAGACGAAATGCTACGCATGGGTTTCATCGACGACGTCGAGAAGCTGCTGCAGGCGACGCCGAAAACCCGTCAGGTCGCCCTGTTCTCCGCGACCATGCCGGCGCCGATCCGCCGCATCGCCCAGACGTACCTGAAAGATCCGATCGAAATCACGATCAAGAACAAGACCACGACCGCGGCGAACATTCGCCAGCGCTACTGGTTCGTGAGCGGCGTGCACAAGCTCGACGCGCTGACCCGCATCCTCGAAGCCGAAAGCTTCGATGCGATGATCGTCTTCACGCGCACCAAGCAGGCCACCGAAGAACTTGCCAGCAAGCTGCAGGCAAGGGGCTTCGCCGCCGCCGCGATCAACGGTGACATCGCCCAGGCGCAGCGTGAGCGCGTGATCGACAACCTGAAGACCGGCAAGCTGGACATCCTGATCGCTACCGACGTTGCTGCTCGCGGTCTCGACGTCGAACGCATCAGCCACGTGCTGAACTACGACATCCCGCACGACACCGAGTCGTACGTGCACCGTATCGGCCGCACCGGTCGCGCTGGCCGTAGTGGTGAGGCGATCCTCTTCGTCACGCCGCGCGAGAAGAACCTGCTCCGTCAGATCGAGCGCGCCACGCGCCAGCCGATCGAACAGATGCAGCTGCCGACGATCGAAGCGGTCAACGATACGCGTATCAACAAGTTCAACCAGAAGATCACCGATACGCTGGCGCAGGGCGACCTCGGCCTGTTCCAGCAGATGGTCGAGAAGTTCGAGCAGGAGCACAACATTCCTGCGATCGAGATCGCTGCCGCACTGGCGAAGATTGCCCAGGGCGACCAGCCGCTGCTGCTCGAGCCGCCGGCCAAGCGCGAGTACACCGAGCGTCCGCCGCGCGAGTTCGATCGCGAGCGTCCGCAGCGTGACTTCGACCGCGACCGCGGTTCGCGTGAGGGTGGTGGCGACTTCAACGACCGTCGTCCGGTTCGCGAAGGCATGCGTCAGCCGCGTCCGCACACCACGGAAGCCGGCAAGCGCACGTACCGCATCGAAGTGGGCCACGAGCATGGCGTGAAGCCGGGCAACATCGTCGGCGCCATCGCCAACGAAGGCGGCGTCGAAGCAAAGTTCATCGGTCGCGTCAGCATTCGTGACGACTACAGCCTGATCGACCTGCCGGACGGCATGCCGCCGGAGATCTTCACCCACCTGAAGAAGGTGTGGGTTGCCCAGCAGCAGTTGAAGATCGCCGAGTGGGACGGTGTCGAAGCCCCGCAGAGCGGCAACGCATCGCGTCCGCCGCAGCGCAGCTTCCGTCCTCAGGGCGCCCGCCCCGGCGGCCACAGCGGTGGTGGTGCCGGTGGTCCTCCCGGCGGTGGCAAGCCGCCGCGTAAGAAGCGCGATTACTGAGTAGCAAAAAGGCACCCTCGGGTGCCTTTTTTTTTGTTCTTCGCGGATTACCGGGACGTGAGCGCTCGGCCGTCAGGCCGGGCATTCTTTCGCACATCGCTCGCCTTCGGCCTCGCGGGCTCGGCTTTGCCGTCGCGCTCTACACTTGGGCGTTTCGCGGGGAGACCTTGGTGCCCACCCTCGCTGCTCAGACAGTCCTCCGCGTTTCGTACCGGAAGGCCGCTAACGCGGCTCGTGTACTTATTTGGCCTACGGCCGCTCCACTTGTCCGGAACTCGCATCGAGGGTGGACACCAAGGTCTCTCACGACGATACGGTCTGCAGGAAGGAGAGCCATTGGCGTGGGTGTGGCCGCCGAAGCCGTCCGTCACGGTAGTCGTGGTGGACGTACATTCCGGCTCGGTGAGCGCCTTCTTCGCCGCTGCGCCGACTCACGCGGACGATCGCGACTGGCGCTGAAGCCGAGCGTTCGGCGATGGCGATGAACTGGCACTCGAAGCGGCGTTGCTTCGTCCGCTCGACCCCCCACGAACCTCAGGGATGGAAGAGTCTTCGGTGCCCACCCTCGAGGCGAGTTCCCGACAAGTGGAGCGGCCGTAGGCCAATAGATACATGGGCCGCGGTAGCGGCCTTCCGGTACGAAACGCGGAGGGGTGTCTGAGCAGCGAGGGTGGGCACCGAAGGCTCTGCGCCGCGACGTCCAGGCACCGAAGGCTCTGGGCCTCAAAGTCCGCACCCACCAGAGCGTAAGTAGCAGGCAATCGCAGCGAAATCATCGTCGAGGCGTTCGCCGATGAATCGGCTCCTACCGATCAATGGTGAGCGAAGTCTGCGGGGGTTAGCGGCTGCATGCCGTGCTTGATGCGCGCTTTGTCGCATTGGGGGCTCGGCTCGCCGTTTTCCCAGGCGGGCTGCAGATCGTGGCAGGGCGACGGCCGCACGTCGTAGATCCCGCAATGCGCCGCGACGCCAACCTCGCCGACCAGCGACTTGCACCGCGGCTGGTAGGCGTTCGTGCCGTGCATGTTTACCCGATGGTGATCGAGGTTCTCGGTCAACGCCGACGGCACGATGCCGCCGGCGAGATCGGTTTCCATCCAGTGGAAGGCTACGCGAAACGTTGCGCAGCACGCGCCACAAAGAAGACAGGGATGGGTCATACGGCGCTTATGTCAGATCGAACCGGAGAAAGTGTTGCACTTGCCGATGTCACCGGATTCGAGACCCGTCTTGAACCAGTGCACGCGTTGGGCGGACGTGCCGTGCGTGAACGAGTCCGGCACGACCCTGCCCTGTGACTGTTCCTGCAGCGCGTCATCGCCGATGGCGGTGGCTGCATTGAGTGCCGATTCCACGTCGCCGGGCTGCAGCCACTGCTGGCGTTGCTGCGAACGGTTCGCCCAGACACCGGCGAAGCAGTCGGCCTGCAGTTCCTGCCGCACGGAAAGGCCCGTGGCCCCTTCGAGGCGCGCGCCCCGTCGACGCGCATCGCTGACCTTGTCGAACACACCGACGAGGTTCTGCACGTGGTGGCCGACCTCGTGGGCGATGACATAGGCACGAGCGAAATCCCCTGCCGAATGGAAGCGTTGTTGCATGGTCTGGAAGAAGTCGAGGTCCAGGTAGACCTTGTGGTCGCCCGGGCAGTAGAACGGACCCACCGCCGAGGACGCCGATCCGCACGCGGTTCGCACCCCTCCATGGAACAACACCAGCTTCGGCCGCTCATAGGTCTGGCCGTTGGCGGCGAATATCTCGCCCCAGGTGTCTTCGGTTTCGCCGAGGATGGCGCGGACAAAGTCGACCTGCGGGTCACTGGAAGCCGCCTGGTGCGGCGCCGACTGCGTCTGCTGCTGTGGCGCGGTGCCGGGCTCGCCCTGACCGAGCAGGGCCGTGGGGTCCTTGTAGAACACCATGCCGAGGATCGCCAGGATGATGATGCCGCCGATGCCAAGGCCGCGCCCTCCGAACGAGGGGCCCCCGCCACCGCCGCCTTCGCCCGCGTCTTCCACGTTGTCGCTTCTACGGCCTTTTTGCCAGAGCATGGCGCCCTCCTCCCATGGATGTGTCCCCGGAGCGAGACACGGTCGGCATGATCGCATGGACCAGAACCGCTAGACTTGGCGGCTGAATACGCTCCTCCGGATAGGTTTCATGACCAGTCAGCTCCCCGCCGTCGTCACCCTGCTCACCCTGCTCCTGATGTTCGCCACGGTCTGGATGGTCGGCCGCGCGCGTCATCGCTACGGGATAAAGGCGCCGTCCATCTCCGGCGACCCGGCTTTCGAGCGCGCCTGGCGTGTGCAGATGAACACGCTGGAGAACGCGGCGATGTTCATTCCGGCCCTGTGGCTGGCGGCCCAGTACGCCGATCCGCTATGGGCGGGCATCGCAGGGCTGATCTGGCTTGCGGGCCGCGTCTGGTATGCCTGGGGCTACGCCCGTGAAGCCTCGCGCCGGGGGCCGGGCTACCTGGTCTCGATGATCGCCTGGGCCGTGCTGATGGTGATGGCTGCCGGCGGGATCGGCATGGCCATCATGGAGAACAACGCGGCTCCGGCTGAAGAAGCCACCGCAGCCTGATCCGGCTTTCTGTGGGAGCCGGCTTTGCCGGCGATGGGGGTGCGCCGAACTGGCTATCGCCGCTGAAGCGGCTCCCACAATGAAGCCGCCGGCCCCGGGATCTAGTCCTCGTCGTCCCGTGCAAGCGCCAACACGCGAACCCGCTGGATACGGGCACCTTCCATCGCGGTGACTTCGAATTCCAGGCCGTCTGTTTCGAAGCGGTCCCCGGCACTGGGCAGGCGCCCGAGTTGCTGAAGCACGAAACCGGCAAGGGTGGAGAAGTTGCCGTCGCTGGCGCCCGGCAGGCGATGGCCGAGGAGATGCTCCACGCGACGCACATCCAGGCTGGCATCGAGCAGCCAGGCGCCATCGGGTTCGCTGACCGCCGAAGGGTCGCCCTCGCTGGTTTCGTCGGGGAATTCGCCCGCAATCACTTCGAGTACATCGGCCGGGGTCACCAGGCCGAGGATGCTGCCGTACTCGTCCACCACCAGCGCGACCTGTAGCGGTGCGCGGCGAAACTCGTCGATCAGGCGCAACACACTGAGCGATTCGAGCACCGTGATCGGCTTGCGCACCACACGCTCGGTTTCAAGGCGGCCGTGGTCGGCGAGGCTAGCGAGCAGATCGCGCGACGAGACCACGCCGATCAACTGGTCGAGATCGCCATGGGCGACCAGCATCCAGTGGTGCGCCGACTCACGCGCCTCGGCCAGCAGCGTGGGCAGGTCTTCGCCCGGGTCCACCCAGACGATCTCCGTGCGCGGCGTCATGATCGAACGGACGGGTCGCTGCGAGAGATCGAGCACGCCCTGCACCATTTCCAGCTCGTCCTTGCCGAACACGGCGGAATCGGTGGTTTCCGTCGCGGGCGTGTTCTTGCCGTTGTCGCCTTCATCGTCCGGCGAACCACCCAGCAGGCGCAGCACGGCCTTCGCCGTGCGGTCACGCATGATGCGGCCGCCCACCAGCAGCGAGCGACGACGGTTGCGCCGCATGGTCTGGTTGAACGCCTCGATCATGATCGAGAAGCCGATCGCGGCGTACAGGTAGCCCTTGGGAATATGGAAGCCAAAGCCTTCCGCGATCAGGCTGAAACCGATCATCAGCAGGAAGGACAGGCAGAGGATGACGATCGTCGGGCGTGCGTTGACGAAGACGGTCAACGGCTTGCTCGCCGTGATCATCAGGCCCATGGCGATCACCACGCCGATCATCATGATCGACAGGTGGTCGACCATGCCGACCGCGGTGATGACCGAATCCAGCGAAAACACGGCATCGAGGATCACGATCTGCGCCACGACCAGCCAGAAGCTGGCCCGACGGGCTGGCTTGCCATCGTTGCCGTCGTCGGCCTCGAGGCGCTCATGCAGTTCCAGCGTGGCCTTGAACAGCAGGAAGCCGCCGCCGATCACGAGGATCAGGTCGCGCCAGGACAGGCCGAAGCCGTTCCAGCTGAACAACGGGCGCGTCAGCGTAACCAGCCAGGACATGGCGGCCAGCAGGCACAGGCGCATGACCAGCGCCAGGCCAAGACCCATGAGCCGCGCCTGGTCGCGCTGGCGGGCGTGCAGCTTGTCGGCGAGGATCGCGACAAAAACGAGGTTGTCGATACCGAGCACGATCTCCAGCACGATCAACGTGAGAAGACCCGCCCAGGCCGATGGGTCGGCAAGCCAGTCGAAAGCGAACATGGGTCGGCGCGGGAGGCGCCCGGTTTCCTCCGGAAGGGACGCAACACTATACAGGGGGCACATGACGGTCTGTGCCAGAAGCGCCGTTGCGATGGCCCTGCCCGTCGGCTACGGTGGTTCATGCCTCACGATCTCTTGCCTGCCTCCCCTCCCATCGACACCTCCTCCGTGCCCCCCGACCTGCCGGTTCCGACCCGGACACCCGGCACGATCGAGACCGCCCTGACCATCCTTGCCTATTTCGCGCTGCAGGCGGGCTTTGGCGGGGCCTTCGGCGGTACGTCGCAGCTCCTTGCCCGGTGGTTCCCGGCGGCCGTGCCCGATCAGCCCGACCGCCTGATCGTCGTGGTGATCCTCACCCTCATCTGCGCCGCGGGGGTGGTCGTAACATGGGTTGTGCGACGCTGGGCGGCAAAAACGCTCGACGGCGGCGCCGGTGGGCTCGGCTTTACCCCACCCTCCGGGCGCTATGTCGCGATCGGCACGGCGCTCGGCGTCCTCGCGCCCCTGCTCGGCGGCCTGCTGACCCAGTTCCTGGCGGGCGACCACGACGTGAGCCAGACAGTGACCGACATCGCCGACCGCGCCCACGTCGGCATGAGGGTCGCCCTGCTTCCGGTTGTGGTGCTGGTAGGTCCCCTGGTCGAGGAGCTGCTGTTCCGCGGCGCCCTGCTTTCGGTGCTGCGGACGCGTCTGGGCGACGGCTGGGCCATCGCGGTATCGGCCATCATCTTCGGTGCAGTGCACCTGCCCGACCTCGACTGGCTCTGGTACGCCGTGCCCAACCTGATCCTGGTCGGCGTGTTCTGCGCCTGGCTGCGCGTGCGCAGCGGGTCGATCTGGCCGGGCTTCGTCGCCCACGCTGCCAATAACGCCCTGGCGACCGCCGGCTGGTTCATGAGCTCCTGAGACGCTCGGAGATCAGAGCCGTTCGAGCGAAGCCACGTGTCGCGACAGCCGCGGTCCGGCATAGCACTGCGACCCCACGGCAAGTAGCCCGACCTCGTTGAAGGCCTCGCGATACCAGCGTGCCGGGCTCGACAGGAACCCCTCGCGATCGCCGCCGGGGTCGTCCTCACGGGTATAGAGCTCCAGGAAGGCCAGGCCTTCGAGCATCTCGCCAACACCGGTCAGGCCAGCGCGAATCTCCGCCGGCTTGAGGTAATGAAGCACGTCGGTGCAGACGATCAGGTCGAATCGGGTATCGAAGCGCAACTCGGCAAGCTGGCCGAAACGCGCGTAGCCGATGTTCCGGGAACGGCCGTAGCGCGCAACGGCATATTCACTAGTCTCCAGGCCGCGGTACTCGATACCCGGACGCATCTTGCGCAGCACGGCACGCCAGGGTGCCTCGCCACAGCCGATGTCCAGCACGTTCCGCACCGGGTGACCCAGGTAGAACTCCGCCTGGGCCAGCACCATGGCGACCTTGCGGCCGAGTTCGGCCGGGGAGCCTACGGCGTGATCCGCGCTGCGGTACCACTTGTCGAAATAGGCCTTGTCGTAAGTCTTGGGCATGGTGCTTGGCCGCCGAAAACGCACATGTTAGCCGGGCCTACACTTCGGGCATACATGCCCGGTCGCAGCATCGGATGCCATCGATCCAGGAGAACCTCATGCCCCGCATCCAGCTCCGCATTACCGGCGACCGTGACATCTTCGACGACGTGCTCAACGCCATCCATGGCATCGACCGCGTGGAACGCGTGGAGGAGATCGACGATTTCGGCATGGGCGTCCGCGACGACTCCAGCTCCAGCGAACTGTCCGACGATGTCGGCTCGCGTACGTTCACCATGGAAGTCGAAGTGCCGAACGACAAGGTCGGCGAGCGCGTCCGCGAGGTCGCCGAGGAAACCGCCGGCAGCCGAGAGGCCGCCATCGAATTCATCGGCGAAGACGAAATAGAGATGTAATGTGGGAGCTGCTACAGGTTCTTGCGGTTAGCTGGGGGTAAACCTTCGGCCCTCGCCCCCGTTTAAGGTGGACGTCCCACCGAAACCGGAGATTCCATGCGAGCGTTGGCTACCGCCGTACTGCTTGCTCTCATCGCGCTGCCCGCCGTGGCACGCGACGACGCTCTCTCGAAAGAAGACATCGCCTGGCTGGATCGGGTGACCTTCGGCGTGGACTCGGCCACGATCGCCAGTTACCGCGATCTGGGTCGGCGTCGTTTCCTCGACCGCCAGCTGCATCCGAAGACCGACGGCCTTCCTGCGGAGATGCGCGCACAGATCGACGGCTTCGATGTCTCGAAGATACCCATGGCGACGCTCGTGGCGCAGGTACGGGACCAGTATCGCGACATCAATGCCATGCCCGACGGCGACGGCAAGCAGCAGGCAAAGCAGGCCCTGCAGAAGCAAGGCAACCAGTACGCGCAGGAAGCGCAGGCCAGCGAGTTGCTTTACGCCATCTACGACGAGAACCAGCTACGCGAGCAGATGGTCTGGTTCTGGCTCAACCATTTCAGCGTTTTCCAACAGAAGGGTCGCGTCCGCTGGGTAGTCGCCGACTACGCGCAGAACACCATTCGCCCGCACGCGCTGGGCAAGTTCCGCGATCTGGTCATGGCCACGCTGAAAAGCCCGGCCATGCTCGAATACCTGGACAACGTGCAGAACGCGCGCGACAAGATCAACGAGAACTACGCGCGCGAACTGATGGAACTGCACACGCTCGGCGTTGGCAGCGGCTACAGCCAGGACGACGTGCAGAACCTCGCACGCGTGCTGACCGGCGTCGGCGTGAACTTCGACGGCCAGCCACGCAAGCTGAAACCCGACCTGCAGGCCTATTACGTGCAGGAAGGCGTGTTCGAGTTCAACCCGAACCGGCACGACTTCGGCGACAAGATGCTGCTCGGTAAGACCATCAAGGGCGGTGGCTTCGACGAAGTGGAGAAAGCCGTCGACCTCATCGTGAGCCAGCCCGCGTGCGCGACCTTCATCTCGACGAAACTGGCGCAGTACTTCGTCGCCAACGATCCACCGCCCGGACTCGTCAAGGCCATGGCCAAGACGTTCCGACATACCGACGGCGACATTGCCGCGGTGATGGACACCATGCTTACCTCGAAGGAGTTCACCGCGTCGCTCGGGAAGCGCTACAAGGATCCGACCCAGTTCCTCGTTTCGACCATGCGCCTCGCCTACGACGGCAAGCCCGTGCCCAATCCGCGACCGCTGGTGAACTGGATCAATCAACTCGGGCAGGCGCCCTTTGGTCGCATCACGCCCGACGGCTGGCCAACCACGGACTCCGAATGGTCGAGTTCGGGTCAGGTGGCGAAGCGCTTCGAAATCGCGAGGTCGATCGGCAGTGGCGCCAACCATCTGTTCGACCTCGACGAGGCCGGCACGCATACGCGAGGCGGCTTCCCGCAGCTCACCACGCCGACGTATTACGCGACCATCGAACCGTTCCTGGCGCAGAAGACGCGCGATGCGCTCACCCAGGCTACGTCGCAGCAGGAATGGAACACCTTCCTGCTCGCGTCTCCCGACTTCAACTACCGCTGAGGCTTCCCATGGATCGCCGCCAGTTTCTGCTCGCCGCTACCGCCGCCGTGCCTGCCCTCATGCTGGGCGGCAAGGTGTTCGCCGCGCCCGCGTCGTCGCCCCGTTTCCTGCTGGTTTTCCTACGCGGCGGCTACGATGCGAACAACATGCTGGTGCCCTATTCGAGCGACTTCTACTACGAGTCGCGGCCAACGATCGCGTTGGCTAGGCCCGACCCGGGCAACCCGAAATCGGTGCGCGCGCTCGACGCGAACTGGGGACTCACGCCGGCACTCGCCGCTTCGATGGGATCCTTATGGGACAAGCGCCAGCTCGCCTTCGTCCCCTTCTCGGGCACGGACGATCTATCGCGCAGCCACTTCGAAACGCAGGACAACATCGAAGCAGGCGAAGCGGGTGACGCGCGCAGCTACGGCTCAGGCTTCATGGGACGCCTCTCCGGCGTGCTGCGCGGCTCGCCGCCGATCGCCTTCACGGATGCCTTGCCGCTGTCGTTCCGCGGCGCGGGCGATATCCCGAACATCTCGCTCAAGGGTGGCAGCAAAGCGGTCTTCGATGACCGCCAGTCGAAAATCCTCGCCAGCATGTACGAAGGCACGTCGCTGCAGGCAGCGGCGACCGACGGCCTGCAGTTGCGCCAGCAGGTCGCACAGGACCTGCAGACGGAAATGGTCGCGGCGAGTCGTGGGGCGGTCAACGCGCGCGGCTTCGCACAACAGGGCCAACGCATGGCCACGCTCATGCGCGATCGCTTCCGACTTGGCTTCGTCGACGTCGGCGGTTGGGACACCCACGTGAACCAGGGCGGCGCCGATGGCCAGCTGGCCAGCAATCTCGACAACCTCGGACAGGGGCTCGCCAGCTTCGCCGATGGACTCGGCGAGGCGGAATGGAATAACACCGTTGTCGTGGTCGTGTCCGAGTTTGGCCGGACGTTCCGCGAAAATGGAAACAAGGGCACCGACCATGGGCATGGCACGACGTATTGGGTGCTCGGCGGCAAGGTCAACGGTGGCCGTGTCGCCGGCCAGCAGGTGGCAGTGAACGCGGGAAGTCTTCTGCAGAACCGCGACTACCCCGTACTCAACAACTACCGCGACGTTCTCGGGGGCCTCCTCCGCCGCACCTACGGCCTCTCCGACGCCAACCTCGCCACCGTGTTCCCCGGTGCGAAGCCTCGCGACCTGCAGCTCGTCTAGGGCTGCCAGGTCTGCCCGTCGGGGTCCGTGAGCTGGCGATCCAGGTAGAAGGCTGCGCTGATGAAGGCAAGGTGCGTGAGCGCCTGCGGAAAGTTGCCAAGCTGTTCGCCACGAAGACTCAACTCTTCGGAGAACAGACCGAGGTAGTTCGAATACAGCACGCCCCGCGCCATGATTTCGCGCGCCTCGTGCAATCGCCCCGCACGCGCCAGGCATTCGACATACCAGAACGTGCATGTGGTAAATGCACCTTCTCCGCCTTCCAATCCGTCGTCGTTGTGGTAGCGGAACACCATGCCGTCATCGGTAAGCTGATCCCGGATCGCATCCAGGGTCGCCAGCCAGACCGGATCAGTTGCGGAGACGAAACGGACCAGCGGCATCATCAACAGCGAGGCATCGAGGTCCGTGCCACCCTTCGACTGGACGAAGTAACCGTGTTCAGGATGCCGGAAGTGGGCCCAGATGTCCTCGGCGATCCGATCGCGTTCCGTGGCCCATTCGACGATCGGCCCGGGCAAGGATCGCTTGCTCGCCAGCCGGACAGCGCGGTCGAGCGCGACCCAGCACATCAGCCGCGAATGGAGGAACTCGCGTTTGGCATCGCGGATCTCCCAGATGCCTTCGTCCGCTTCTTTCCAGTGGCGGGTGACATGGTCGACCATTCGCACCACGTGCAGCCAGCCGGAGCGGCTGATCGCGCGCCCGTACTTGTTGGCGAGATAGAGGCTATCCATCAACTCACCGAAGATATCCAGCTGCAACTGGCTGCGTGCGGCATTGCCGACGCGCACGGGCCTGGAATCCGCATAGCCGGAAAGATGCTCGAGCACGTCTTCGTCCGCCGCGTCGCTGCCGTCGATCGCGTACATGATGCGAAGCTCTGAGTGATCGTCCAGGTCCGTCAGCCGTGCTTCAATCCAGCGGCGGAAGTGCTCGGCCTCCTCGATGTAGCCCAGTCGCATGAAGGCGTACACGGTGAATGAGGCATCACGAATCCAGGTGGCGCGGTAGTCCCAGTTCCGCCCCTCGCCCGTGGCTTCGGGCAGGCCGAACGTCGCGGCGGCCGCCACTGAGCCGTGGCGATGCGAGGTCAGCAGTTTCAGCACGAGCGCCGAGCGGTCGACGCGTTCGCGCCAGCGGCCGCGATAGTTGGACTTGCGCGTCCACCGACGCCATGCCTCGGCCGTGTCGGTGAAGGCGGCTTTGCATTCGAGGATATCGAATGGATCGTGCGCCTCGTCGCAAAGCACGAACCAGACTTCATCACCCGGACCCAACTCGAACTCCGAGTGCGCCCCGCCCTGGTCGTCGTCGATCATCACCGGCACATTCGAGCCAAGGCGAAGCGATTGCGGACCGTCGTGGAAGACCACGGTCTCGCCATAATCCTCTACCTGCGGGACGTTCCGCGCGTAGCCAAGCCGCGGGCGGCAGTTCACACGAATGCGCACCTTGCCACGTGGCACGCGGATGCAACGCAACACGCTGACCGGCACGCGTGGTTCAGTTTCCGGATGCGGCATGAAGTCGGTGAGCTCGACGCTGCCGGCGACGGCCATCCAGCGCGTCATCAGGATGTTCGTCTCAGGAACGTACAGCTGCATCGTGCGTGCGTCGGTCAGGGCGGGAGTCACGGTGAACTCGCCGCCCTTGTCCGGATCGAGGAGGCCGGAGAACACCGTGGGACTGTCCATGTGCGGCCAGCACATGAAGTCGATGGTGCCGTCGCTGGCCACCAGCGCGGTGGTGTCGAGGTTGCCGATGATGCCGTGCTCGCCGATGCTCCGGCCGGGAACGGGATTGTTCGGGTCGCGGACGGCTTGCTTCGGGGCCTTTGACATGGCGCAGAAATGCCATAGCCCACGTGAAGAGGGTCAGAACTCCAGCCGGTAGGCCACCTTCACCAGTCCTTCCTGGATGTCCTTCAGGCCGAAACCGCGACGGAACTGTGAACCCACCTCGTCCTCGGTGTCCTGCTCGTAGCCACCCCGGTTGTAGACGATATAGAGGTTGGACAACGGCGCGATTTCATAGCGGTAGCGGATCTGGAATCCCAGGTTGGCGACGCCCAGGCCATCGACGTGCTCGTCGGTGGGCACCGCGCGTCCTTCCGGATTGATCTCATAGGCCTGGCGCAGCTTCGCGCCGACGGCCAGGGTCTGCAGCTTCACGCGCAGCTCCTGCTTGTTGCCGAAGTTCCAGTTCACGCCGCTGTCGATGCCGACCGTCCTGCCGTCGTATGAGCCGACCAGGTTGGAAACGCCCGCGCCACGATCCTGCCAGATCAGCCAGTTCGGGTCCCACTCGTAACTCGCACCAGCGAAGACACTGAACGCATCGGTGATGAAATAGGTCGGCGTGAACTTGAAGTAGTACGAAAGGCGGTGATACCCGGTGAGCTGGTTGCCGCCGATGAAGCCTTCGTCCTTCCAGCTCCAGTGACCGATACGCGGGCTCTCGCGCTCATAGGTGAGTTTCGCGGTCGGCGGTGTATGCAAAGGATTACCGCCGCGGGTGAGCAGGTCGTCATAGGCCGCCGTAAAGGCATCCAGCCGCCATTCCTCGTCGCCGCCGTCGCGACGCCGGCTGTCACGCTGGATGCGGAAACGACGGGAGATGCGACGGCCTTCGGTGTTGTCCTGGGCGGAAACGCGGTAGCGCCAGAGATGCGAGGCGTACGCGGAGTCCGCCGGCAGGTCGGTCTGTCGCTGCCGCACTTCCCAATGCAGGTATTCCATATCGTTGCGCGGCAGATAACCGAAATCGTCGATGTCCAGGCGATGGCCGAAATACATGCCCAGCCACTGCTGGCTCCAGACCGGTGTCATCTCCCAGAACACGATGCTGGTCGCACCGAGGCCCGACGAATTAGCCTGTGGCTGGTCGATCTTGCTGCCGACGATGTTGCTGGTAACGGTGAAGGTTTCACTCGGCTGCCAACGGTGGTCGAAGCCGAGCACGTTGGCATCGCGATCGAGGTAAGGGTGATTGACCCGTGTGGCGAGCATGCCGAAGGTCTGCGTGCCTTCGGTCTGGGTCAGCCGCAACGCACCGAAGGTACGGCCGTCGTCGCCTTTTTCCTGCGCGGTGAGGATGCCGTAGCTGGTATCGCCCACGCTGCCGTTTACCTTTACCGCGGCGGAGATATCCGCCGGGCCGTGGCCATCATCGGACTCGCCACCCACGCGCCGCGTATAGACCAGCTGCGAGTAATCGTCGAGCAGGCTGAAGTCGAAGATGCCCTGGTTCTCGGTAAAGAACGGACGTTTATCGGTGAAGAAGGTCTCCTCGGGCGAGAAGTTCACGACGAGGTCATCGCTCTCGACCTGGCCGAAGTCCGGGTTGATCGTGGCGGTGAGCTGGGTTTGCCCGTTCGGCTTCCAGACGATATCCGCACCCTCCTGGAACGAGGTGCCGCCGTGGGCACGGTCCACGCGCCCGACCAGGTACGGCGTCACGGCGAACAACGACTGCGAATACGCCGGCATCGAGACTTTCTGAAAACTCGAAAGGAATCGCCCCTGGTCGAAGCTGATCGCCGGCCAGGCCATGCGCTCGCCCGTCGCGGCGATGACACGGTCGATGTACAAGCCAATGTGGCGGTTGCCGTCGCCGGCACTGCGCATCGGCGCGATATACCAGGGAATAAGGATCTCGACCGAATAGCCTTCGGCATCTTCGGTGACCGCATGATCCCAACGGCCGTCCCAGTCGTAACTGAAGTCCGATTCGTTGGTGATGACCTCATCGGCAACGCCACCGAGCGAGCGCACTTCGAAGTCGTAGCCCACGCGGCCGTCGCCGTCGAAATCCACCATCACGTTGATGCGATCCACGAGCGCGTCTTCGTCACGGCGCGTCTGCTGCTTCGAGCGCGGCACGTCGGCGGACTGGGTGACGCGGATGGCCACGGCCAGGCCCTTCGGCGTCGAGAGCACCCAGGCCTCGGTCGGCTGGCTACCCGGCTTGCCCGTTTTGGGCTGGGTGTCGCGGAAGTCGGTGATGTGCTGCGCGCCCGCCCACTCCGTCGGGTCGATGCGGCCGTCGATCGTCACCTCGGCGCGGGCCGAGAAAGCAGCGAGACAAAGCGTGGCGAACAGGGCGAAGCGGCGATGCATGGGTCATCCGGGACGTGGAATCTTGCGGATAGGATGCCGCCCAATCCGCAAAGGTTTGCCATGACCCTTGGCCCATGCGCTCAGCCGGTCTCCCTGATGAGGTCGATCAATGCCCGCAAAGCAGCGGGCACATGGCGCCGGCCCGGGTAATACAGGCACAGGCGATCGAACGGTGGCGTCCAGTCTTCCAGCACTCGCTCCAGCGACCCTGCCGCAAGATCCTCCGAGACGTTGAACTCGGTGAGGTAGGTCAGCCCCAGCCCAGCGCGCGCCGCCTCCAGCATCAGGTCGGGCTGGCCTAGGGTCAGCTGCCCCTCGACATCGATGCTGACCGCCTCGCCATGCCGTTCGAATTCCCAGTGGTAGATGTGGCCCGCCGGCATGCGCGCCCGGATACAGCGATGCGCCGCCAGGTCCGCGGGCGAATGCGGCCGGCCGTGCGTCGCGAAGTACGCCGGGGAGCCGACGACGGCAAAGCGGATAGGTGGTCCCAGCGGGACGGCGATCATGTCGCCCGGCACGGTATCGACGGTGCGGAACCCCGCGTCGAAGCCCTCGCGGACGATGTCGATCATCCGTTCCTCGATGACCAGGTCGAGGTGGACGTCCGGATAGCGCTGCAGATACGGAATCAGGAAAGGCAGCATCAGCCAGCGCGCCGCGCCCGTCGACGAGTTGAGCCGCAAGGTACCGTTCGGCGTCGCTGCCTCGTCGCCTGCCCGGTCGATGGCGTCGCGGATGCCCGCCACCGCCGGTGCCAGGTCGGCGACGAAGCGCTCCCCCGCGTCCGTCAGGCGGACGCTGCGGGTCGTCCGGTGGAAGAGCCGCGTCCCCAGCCGCGCCTCCAGGGAGGCCACCGACTGGCTCAGCGCCGAGGTCGACATCTCCATGTCGGCGGCGGCCGCGCGAAAGCTGCCCAGTCGCGCCACCGCCAGCACCGCCTCGAATTCCGTCAGTCCCGATCGCATTGTCCGCTCCTGCTTCATGCCCCATCCGGATTTGTCCGGCTTATCAGGCTAATCCTTTGCGCCCATCCTTTCCATCGCACCCACCTCCTTCCCTTCCCGAGAACTCCCATGCATACGATCGACCAGATCTACATCGACGGCGCGTTCGTTACCCCGCACGGCGAAGAGCGCTTCGACCTGTTCAACCCGGCCACCGAGGAAGTCATCGGCACCGTGCGTCTTGCCGACGAAGACGACACCCGCCGCGCCATCGCGGCTGCGAAGCGCGCCTTCCCGGCGTTCTCCCGAACAACGGTGGCTGAGCGCATCGCCCTGCTCCGCCGCATGCACGCCGCCATCGAAGCGCGCGGTGACGATCTGTTTGCCGCCGTGCTCGAGGAATACGGCGCGCCCGTGAATCGCGGCCGCTGGATGGTCGGGCATGCTTCGAGCGTCTTCCTCGATGCGATCGAGACGCTCGAGCACTTCGAGTTCGAGCGCCGGATGGGAACAGCGACGGTGGTCATGCAGGCGGTTGGCGTGGGGGGTCTCATCACGCCGTGGAACAGCAACGCCGGCTTCATCTGCGGCAAGCTCGCTACGGCCATCGCCGCCGGTTGCACTGCGGTGATCAAACCGAGCGAAATGAGTGCCCTGCAGACGCGCGTCGTTACCGAAGCGCTGCATGCCGCGGGCGCGCCGGCCGGGGTGTTCAACATCGTGACTGGCCGTGGCGACGTGGTCGGCGCAGCCATCGTCGACAGTCCGGACATCGCCAAGATTTCGTTCACCGGGTCGACCGCCGTCGGCAAGGGCATCGTCCGGGCGGCCGCCGATACCCTCAAGCGCGTGACGCTGGAGCTCGGCGGCAAGTCGCCCGTGGTCATCCTCGGTGATGCCGACTTCGACGCTGCCGTACCCCTGGCCGTGATGGCTGGCTTCGCCAACAGTGGCCAGGCCTGCATCGGGGGCACGCGCCTGCTCGTGCCACGCGCACGCCTGGCCGACTTCGAAACACGCATGGCTGCCGCGGCGAACGCGGTCGTTTCCGGCGACCCCGCCGACCACGCCACCGACGTCGGCCCGATGGTCAGCCGCAAGCAGTGGGATCGCGTGCAGGGCTACATCCGCAAGGGCATCGAAGAAGGCGCACGCCTGATCGCCGGTGGCGAAGGCCGTCCGGAAGGCCATGCACGTGGCTGGCTAGTGCGCCCGACCGTCTTCACCGATGTACGCAATGACATGACCATCGCTCGCGAGGAAATCTTCGGACCGGTGCTTTCGATCATCGCCTACGACGACGAAGAAGATGCCATCGCGATCGCCAACGACACGCCTTACGGCCTGCAGGCTTATGTCCTTTCCGCTGATCCCGTACGCGCGCGCCGTGTTGCCTCGCGGATCGACGCCGGACGCGTATTGGTCAACACGATCTCGCACGAGCCGAAGGCACCGTTCGGCGGCTTCAAGCAGTCCGGACTCGGTCGGGAATACGGCAGCTTCGGTCTCGAGGCATACCTCGAGCCGAAGGCCTTGCTCGGCGTGGACGCCTAATGCGACTTGGCGATATCCACGGCGGTTAGCGTCAACGTCGCCCGATGGACGAAGCCAAGCTTCTCGTAGAGCCTCGTGGCACCTTCGTTACCGGCGGACACGTGGAGGAAGGAAACCAGTCCTTGCGCGCGATGTCGGTTCACTAATGCCACGAGCAGTGCACGCGCCAAACCTCGACCGGCGAACTCCGGGTGCGTGCAGACGGCACTGATTTCGCGCGCACCTGGTACCGCCATGCGCTCCCCGGCCATGGCGATCAGCCGGCTCTCCTGCAACACGCCGACATAGGTGCCCAGTGCCGCCGTGTGCTCGCGGAAGAATTCCGGATAGACCAACGAGGTGAGCGCACGCATGCGTTCTCGGTGCTCGTTGCCCAGCACGCTTACCGTCTCCTCGGTATCGAGGTCCGGCGCGTCCAGGGACCGGACGAGCTGCAAGGTGTCGGGTACCGCGTGGCCCGTGTCGACAGGGGCCCGCAGCCAGCGCTCAGGAAGCATGTCCGGCGCCACGCCCAGGAAATAGCGTCGGCCCACCAGCCGCGGGTCGTCGATCACCCGGGCAGCCGGGCTCTCCACCGCCACGAAGGGTGCGTAGGCGTCGCCATACCAGAGCGCATCGCCCGAACGCCGGGCCAGCGCTGCGTGCTCACCCGTGAGCGAGTACCACAGCGGATTATCGAGTACGGAGGGATCCATGCCTGCCTTCCGATGACGAATGACACATCATGGGGCTCAACCCGAGCGCATCACAACTGGCTCTGCTACTTTTCGTCCGTTAGCACTCATTCCGGGGATCCCATGCTCGCTCGCACCTGCCTTGTTCTCGCCCTTGCCCTCGCCCTGCCCGCCGTTGCCGAGGAGGCGAAGAAGGCGCACACGCCCACGGCGAAGGAGCTGCTGGCCAAGTCGACCGCCGCCGAATGGCGCACCCCGGACCCGCAGAATCTTGTCTATATGGACCTGCCCCAGGGCCAGGTGGTGATCGAGCTGGCCCAGGACTGGTCGCCGGAACACGCAGCGAACATCCGCACGCTCATCCGCGAACACTACTTCGACGGCACCCAGGTCATCCGCGTCCAGGATAACTTCGTCACCCAGTGGGGCGACCCCGATGGCGACGACAAGAAGAAGGCCAAGAGCCTGGGAACCGCCAAAGAGACCCTCACGCCCGAGTTCACGCGCAAGCTGGGCGGCAAGGCCATTCCCTTCACGAAGCTGCCCGATGGCGACGTCTACGCCCCGGAAGTGGGCTTCTCGGAGGGTTTCCCCGTGGCGCGTGACACGAAGGCCGGCGAAGCCTGGATCACCCACTGCTACGGCACCGTCGGCGTGGCTCGCGATGTCGGCGCCGAGACGGGTAATGGCAGCTCGCTTTACGCGATCATCGGCCAGCCCCCCCGCAATCTCGACCGCAACCTCGCCGTCGCCGGCAAGGTCATCAAGGGCATGGAATTCCTCGCCGCGTATCCGCGCGGTGGCGAGCCGATGGGCTTCTACGACAAGCCCGAACAGCGCGTGACGATCAAGAGCGTGCGCCTCGCGGCCGATGTGCCCGAAGCCCAGCGCACGCCGATCCAGGTGCTACGCACGGACAGCAAGACCTTTGCCGCCGTGATTGAAGCCAAGCGCAATCGCAAGGACGATTTCTATACCCGCCCGGCGGGCAAGATCGACCTGTGCAATATCAGCGTGCCGGTACGCGATCCGTCGAAGCCGGCCACGCCGTAAGCCCTACGTAGCCAGAAGCAGAAGCATCGCCGATGAATCGGCTCCCACACAAAACCTGCGCAGGTCTTCTGTAGGAGCCGATTCATTGGCGATGCTGTCAGACGTACACGTCACCGCGAAGGAACGCCCATGGACGACTACCGCCGCACCCTGACAAAAGCCGGCAAGATCCTCATCGTCGTCGGTGCGATCGATGTCGCTTTCTGGGTCGTCTGCATCCTGACCAGCCAGGCGTACGGTTCCACAGTCAGCGTCTTCGCTATCGCCGCCGGGATCTACCTCAAGCGCGGCAATCTCCACACCGCGCTATGGGCGACGCGCTTCGGCGCGGCGATCCTTGCTGCCTCAATACTGGTACTCATCTTTGTCTTTCCGGCGATTCAACCGTTGCCGCTGTGGCTTCTCGAGCTGAAGTTGTGTCCGTGGACGACGTTACCCATGGTGGTCTCGCCTGTTCTTATTTTGCCCCCTCTGGCCTGGGCCTACCTGCTGTTACGTCGGCAGGAAGTGCGACAGGCGCTGAAGGAGCATGGGCTCGCGGCCAGGCCGCCGCTGCTCTGGTTCGGCGGCGGCATCGCCATGGCCGTACTCATCGCGATGGGGATACAGTTCCTGTTCCATGGTGACGCGGCGAAGACGGCAATCACCGCCGCGCAACTGCAGAACGGGGATCAATACCAATACGTCGTGCGCCAGATGTTCGTCGGCAACAGCCACGGAAGGGCCGTCGTGACCGCATACAAGAATGACGAAATCAAGGAGATATCAGTCAAGTGGTAGCTGCCTGTCACCTTTCAAGCGAAAAGGACACTGCCCATGTGGCCCTTCAAATCTAGGCAGCCGACGGGTCCTGCCCCTCTCCTTCGCGTTACTGCGGGCGATGTCGAGCTTTTCTCGCTGGCCGTGGCCGACCTGCCCGCCGAGAAAATGCCGGTGGTCGAACTCAAGCCGGGCATGCGCCTGAACTTCGCCGACAGCGCTGGTACAACGCGCTCATTCGACTTGTCATCTGCCTACGACGAGGGTGATCGCTACCTTCATCTGTCGGTGCGAGTGAGCGCCGCCTTTGCCGTACAGCCCGATGGGCTGCTCACGGTGTCACGCGACGACGATCCTCTCGAGGCGTTTCGGAATGGCGCGAGGGGCGTTCGCTTGCAGCCCTTCATGCTGCCGGAATCGGCCGCAGACAACGCCATCTTCGAAGGCAAGGGACTCTTCGCTCGCGGCCTGCATTACTCGGGACAGATAACCCAGGGCAACGTGTCGCTGCTGTGCCTTTGCGACCAGTGCCACGCGGGGTTTCGCCTGCATTCGTTCCACGCCGGCTTCAGCCAGCTCGCCTACTTTTACTGCGACGGCGGCCCCCATACCCTCGTCGCCAGCGCGCTTCTGCAGGATGCACCGCCGGTGCTGGGCCCAGCGGATCTCGCTGCCACGACACGCTTCGAGATGCGGCTGCCGCCGTGCACCACGTGTAGCGGTCGCTTCCAGCGCATGAATCCGCTTCGATGCCCGGCCTGCAACGCGCCCTATATCGATTTCGGCCGATTCCCGGATGAGCGCGAACGCGAGTATTACGGCAACACTATCTACGGGGAGGCGCTTCAGCGCTTCGATCCTCCAGCGGAGCATCGGCCGACTGGTTAGCCACTTCGCCTCGCAGCGCCCGAAGCTTCGCCTTCAATTTCGCTTCATTCTCGGGCCCAAGGCGGATCATGAACTTCTGGCCGACTGACAGCTGCTCCAGGGCCTGGTTCGCGTAGACATAACCGACCTTCTCCGGAAGCAGCTGCTGATTGCCCTTCGGCTCCGGCGCAGCAAGCATATGATCGATCACTTCGATCAGCCGATCATTGAAGTAACCGTTCGTACCGAGGTCGCGATAAGCCTGCTGGAACAGGGGATAGTTGCGTTTGTACCAGGCCGCGGCGGCCTTCGTGTCCATGCGGTCCGCCACATACATGTAGGTGGCATAGCGCTCGGTGTTCGTCTTCGAAGCGACGAAGTTACCGTCGTCGGGAACCACCTGGAAACGTCCGGTCGGCGTGCGCAGCGGCACGACATTCATACCGACGCTCTGCTTCGGAAGGGCGTCGATGGTGGAAACCATGCGCGAGACGATGGCCTCGGGGCGTAGCAGCGACTTCAGCGCACCATCGCTGGTGAGGGCCATCAGCCCCGCCAGCACGTCGTCATCGCTCTGGTCGAGCGGCGGCAGGCCCGCGGTGGACCCGCCGGCCGGGCCGATCGGGTGCTGCACGAGCGGCGCATCATGCACGGTGGTCGACGAGGAGGACGCGACCGGACCGTTGGAGAAGGCCGGTGCGGTACCCGCATCATGTGCCTGCTTCTCCCTGTAAACGAAGATGCCGACCACGACCAGAATCGCGACGATCAGCAAACCTGCAACCCATTTCGAACCTGATGACTGACTACTCAACGTAACGCTCCTGCCAAAAACCTAGCCCCCATGGGACTACGAACGGCGGGTTTGGTTCAAGGTTGACTTATCGCGGCATCATGCACCCTTGCCGCCGCTTGCGGGAAGGGCCAGTCGGCACCTAGGCTGGACTCGCCGGACATCCCCCATGGTCCGGCACCAGGGCACCACTCCATCGATAACGTCTGTAGGAGGCACCATGGCTTTCTCTGCACGGCAAGACGCTGCCCCAATTTCGGGCATCAATGTGACCCCGCTCGTCGACGTCCTCCTGGTCCTGCTGATCATCTTCATGATCTCGGCACCGGTCGTCGCTCATAAGGCTCGCTTAGACCTGCCCTCGCCCGGCACGCAACCGCCCACGGCGATGCAGGAGCCCATCGACATCACCATCGAAGCAGGCAGCATGACGTTCTGGAACCATGTGCTGGTGACGGACGCCGCGCTGGCAACGCAGATGCAGGTGCTCGGTTTGCGCGAAGGCGACAAGCCCGCGATTCACATCAGCGCGTCGGACAACGCCTCCTATGAGGACTTGGCAAAGGTTCTCGCCGAGGCGAAGGTGAACGGGCTTTCGAAGATCGATTTCGTGAATCGTTAACGGCACTCGGCTATCGGCGGCCCGGCATGGGTTCGACGTCGCCGTATAGCTGCTTAGCAATCAATCGCTCGCTGGCTGCAAGCGAGCGATCCACCGAATTCTCCGCGACACGAATGCACTCATCCATAGCGCTTTGCCAAGCCTCGATATCTCCGGTCAGGTGCGCGCGCCACGCAGCGCACCTGGCAGCTAAGGGCGAGTTGCCCCACCGCGACCGCCGAAGCGCATCGGGGGTTGGTAACCGTGCAGCGTCGCGATCCGTGACAGCGGCCGCGAACGCGATCTCGGAACGTGTCACGTCGATCAGCTCGGCAAGCGCAGACTTCGCATATCGGTGCCCGGGAATCAAGGTGTCCATCCGGCGCCCGACATCGGTCACCTGCGTCCACTCACCGCGCTGCTGGTGCTGCTTCAACGCATACCAGGCGCCGCTTACCGAATCGTCGAGAAGGATGTCGATGTCCTCTGGACCCAATGCCGAAATCGGCGTGCCACGCAGCACGCGGGACAATGCAAGCGTTCGAGCCATCCACGCATCCGCTGGCGGATGCCTCCACCAGCGCCATGCCATGACGCCGCCAGACTCGAGGACCGGGCTGGCCGCGATCGAGGGATTCGGGAACAGGCTCGACAGCGGAATCAGGAGCACGAGAGCGAGCCCAGCCATCGACCAGCGTTCGACATATGTGTGAAGCAGTGGAATGGACGACGCCACGAGAGTGGCAAGGGCGACCGTCGCCACAGCGCCGCCCAGGGCGAAGCGGATCATCGGCATGCGAAGAGGCCGGGATGGGTCGGGAAGTGCGTGCACATATCCGGGCGGAAGCGGGTGAATATAGCGTTTCCAACGAACGCGCCAACCTTTCCGCCGCGGTACCACGTCGACTGGGCCAATCCGCATCACGGCGACGACCATTCCCGAACGGCGGGCAGCCACATAGCGGCCTACCTCGTAGACTGTCCGACCGGTAGGAATAGCGATCATCAGCGTCGGGAGAAAATAGATCCACGCCGCGCTACCTATGGCTGCGACATCGCACAGATAGCCCGCACCGAATAGAGCAAGAGCCACGACGGGCCCGATGCGGGCGCCAACGCGAACCCATGTCGGTGACGGCGACCATTCCGCGCGGCGTTCATTGCCCTCTGGATCGTTTCCGTCCATGTTTCGCCTCCCCTGGCTCCTGCGTCAGTGCATCGGACGAAGCTTCATATGAGGACATACGTCACGTCAACCGCTTATGGGACGGCGGAGAGCCTGGCCGCCATTGACGCGTCGACCAGACAGGTCGCCGGCGTCGTTCCCATGTCGACATGCAAGACATCCTCCGGCTTCGGTGCGTGGTCCCACAGCGCACCGGGTACGCAGGGAGTCCGCGTCGACACCTCACCCATGACAGCGCGCCACGTCCGCAAGGCCATCAAGGCCGTCATCGCCTGGCCGGGATGTTCACCATCCGCGTGCGTCCAGGCAGCGTCCGGATACGTCTCCATGAGCCGCCTGCGCGTCTCGCTGAGTTCAATGAGGGGGATGCCCGCGAGCGTCGCGATGCGTTGCTCGCCCCTTACCTCACCTTCGCTTATCTCGCGGCTCGCACGCTGCCACGTGCCGAGGTAGTAAACGCGAGCACCGCCGGCCCGTGCATCGCTCGTGAGGGCCACCGTGGCCTGATCCGTGCGCTCGAACGCGGCCAGGCGCTGTTCGCAGCCCGGCGTGCAGGTCGCGTTGCCGCCGCGCTCCTGCAGCACCACGTCGGTGTAGCCCCCTGTCGCCAATGCATGCATGACCACGGGATCGTGGTCGTAGTCCTCGAGCGCGGCGCCGGCGCGGGCGATCATATCGACGCTGAGGCGCATGCCAGCGGGCGCGAGCGACGCGAACGCCGAAGGCAGGTTGTTGACGTAGGTCAGGCTGTTGCCGATGAAGAGCACGCGATGCTCGCCTTTCGGACCCACATCCGCAGGTTTCTTCGGAGGGAAAGCGCGACGAAGTGCGAACGCTTCGGAGGCAAGGTAGATGGTGTCATGGTGTTGCTCGGGCCGAGGTACGTAGCTCCAGTCGAGACCTTTCGGTGCGCCAGTGTTCAGCACCTCGGCGAGCCTGGCCACGTTCGGCGCGATATTGTCTTCGTCCGCCGACGTCAGGAGAAGACGCCGCGCGCCTTGCGGCTGGTTCTTCAGAAGGACGGGCGCCTCACGAACCAGCGAGCCGTCATTCCACCAGAGGCTGGGACTGATCGCGATAACCGTATCGAACAAACCCGGCTCGCGAAGAAATGTCTCGACGGCGAACAGGCCCGCGAGCGATTCGCCGATGATGCCGCGGTGCGTGTTCACCCGGTAACGGCGGCCGATCTCCGGCATGAGCTGTTTCGCGATGAAGGCACGAAAGACCGCCGAGCCACCGACGTGTGGCGCGATGGCCTTGTCGGAGTCGACGGTGGTCGGTCCGGTCATGTCACGGCGGCGCTCGGTGTTTTCGATGCCGACGAGAATCAGCGGCTGGATTTCCCCAGCGCGGATGCCTTCGTCGACCGCTTTCGCCACGTGCGGAAAGTCTTCCTGCAGGCCGCCGTCGGGCATATAGAGGACGGGGTAGCGGTTAGTGGATGCGTCGTAGCCTGGAGGGGTGTAGACGTTGATGTGGCGGATTTCTGCCGGGGCTGCTGTTGCGAGGGTGAACGTGTTGTGGGGTGGGGTCTGGGCATGGCTGACTAGCGAGACGAGGCTCGCGAGCAGGGCAAGAATCCTGGCCCTGGCGCGAGCACCCATCGCCGCTGAAGCGGCTCCCACAGAAGGCTTCGCCGATGAATCGGCTCCTACAAAAAGCCGGTTCGTTCGTTCGTTACATGTTGCGGCGGTATTCGCCGCCTACGTCGTAGAGGGCGTGGCTGATCTGGCCGAGGGAGTTGTTCTTGACGGCGTCCATGAGCTGTTCGAAGACGTTGCGGCGCTCGCGGGCGGTTTTCTGCAGGGTGCGCAGGCTTTCCGGGGCGAGGCTGTTGCGGGCGCGACCGTAGAGCAGCACGTTTTCGATCTGCTGGCCCTTCTCTTCTTCCGTGGAACGGATGAGTTCGATTTCCGTGGAGATCTCGCCGCCGTGATCCTTGGGCAGGAAGGTGTTGACGCCGATGAGCGGAAGCGAGCCATCGTGCTTCTTGTGCTCGTAGTACATCGACTCTTCCTGGATCTTGCCGCGCTGGTACATCGTGTCCATCGCGCCGAGCACGCCGCCGCGCTCGCTGATCGCCTCGAATTCCTTGTACACGGCTTCTTCGACCAGGTCGGTCAGTTCGTCGACCACGTAGCTACCCTGCCAGGGGTTCTCGTTGAAGTTGAGGCCCAGCTCACGATTGATGATGAGCTGGATGGCCACCGCGCGGCGCACGCTTTCCTCGGTCGGCGTGGTGATCGCCTCGTCATAGGCATTCGTGTGCAGGCTGTTGCAGTTGTCGAACAGCGCGTACAGCGCCTGCAGCGTCGTGCGGATGTCGTTGAACTGGATTTCCTGCGCGTGCAGCGAGCGGCCGGAAGTCTGGATGTGGTATTTCAGCATCTGGCTGCGCGCGCTGGCGCCGTAGCGTTCACGCATGGCGCGGGCCCAGATGCGACGTGCCACGCGGCCGATCACTGTGTACTCGGGGTCCATACCGTTGGAGAAGAAGAACGACAGGTTCGCCGCGAAGTCGTCGACCTTCATGCCACGTGCGAGGTAGTACTCGACGATGGTGAAGCCGTTCGACAGCGTGAAGGCGAGCTGGCTGATCGGGTTCGCGCCAGCTTCGGCAATGTGATACCCGGAGATCGACACCGAGTAGAAATTGCGCACCTTGTGGTCGACGAAGTACTGCTGGATATCACCCATCATGCGCAGGGCGAACTCTGTACTGAAGATGCACGTGTTCTGCGCCTGGTCTTCCTTAAGGATGTCGGCCTGCACCGTGCCGCGCACGTTGGCGAGCGTGAAGGTCTTGATCCGTGCGTAGGTTTCAGCATCGACCACTTCCTCACCCGAGATGCCGAGCAACCCAAGCCCCAGACCGTTGTTGCCCTCGGGCAAGCCACCGGTGTAGGTCGGGCGGTTACCGTCCGGGTAAAGCTGCGCGATACGCGCCTTGGCGGCGTCCCAGCGCGACGGGTCCTCGTTGAGGTACTTCTCGACGTTCTGGTCGATCGCCGTGTTCATGAACATGGCGAGGATGATCGGCGCCGGACCGTTGATCGTCATCGATACCGACGTGGAAGGCGCGGACAGGTCGAAGCCGGAGTACAGCTTCTTCATGTCGTCGAGCGTGGCGATGGAAACACCGGAATTGCCGATCTTTCCGTAGATATCCGGGCGCGGTGCCGGATCTTCGCCGTATAGCGTGACCGAGTCGAACGCCGTGGACAGGCGCGCGGCGGCGCCACCCAGCGACAGGTAATGGAAGCGACGATTGGTGCGCTCCGGCGTGCCCTCACCCGCGAACATGCGGGTGGGATCCTCACCGGCGCGGCGATACGGGAACACGCCGCCGGTGTACGGGTAGTAGCCCGGAAGGTTCTCGCGCATGAGGAAGGAGAGCAGTTCGCCCCAGTCCTTCGTCTTCGGCGGCGACACCTTGGGGATCTTCTGGTGGCTGAGTGAGGTGCGATAGTTCTCGACGCGGATGACCTTGTCGCGCACCTGGTATTCGGTGAACTCGTCCGTGACCGATGCGAAACGCGACGGCCACTCACGCAGCAGGGCAATCGCTTCACTGGTAAGTTCACGCACGGCCTCGTTGTAACGCTGGCGCAGCGTGGAAAGCGAACGGTCGCCTTCGACGCTGAGCGCGTCGTGGTCGTACAGGTCGAACGCGCGCGGCAACGAGGCGTCACCGATGTCCTTCAACGATTCGAAGTAATGCTGGGCCTTGCTTGCCGCCTCGGCCTGCTTCGCGATACCCGTGTTGACGCCCCGGCCCTGCTCGGCGATCTCCGCGAGATAGCGCACGCGGTTGCCCGGAATCAGCACGGTAGCGCGCGGTTCGCGCAACGTCGTGTCGATGTCCGGTGTCCACGCTGCCTCGGGCAGCGACAGCTTGCCGCGCATGAGACGGCACAGGTTGGCGAACATCCAGGTCACGCCCGGATCGTTGAACTGGCTGGCAATGGTGGGGTAGACCGGCACGTTCTCGTCGGCCATCTGGAACGCGGTGCGGTTGCGCTTCCACTGCTTGCGCACGTCGCGCAGTGCATCTTCAGCGCCGCGTTTGTCAAACTTGTTGAGCACGACCAACTCGGCGAAGTCGAGCATGTCGATCTTCTCGAGCTGGCTGGCCGCACCGTATTCGCTGGTCATCACGTAGACCGGGAAATCGACAAGGTCGACGATCTCGGAATCGCTCTGGCCGATACCGGCCGTTTCGACGATGACGAGGTCGTATGCCTGCGACTTCAGGAAATCGATGCAGTCGTGCAGCACGATGGACGTGGCCGCATGCTGGCGACGGGTGGCCATGGAACGCATGTACACGCGCGGACTGCGCAGCGAATTCATGCGGATGCGGTCACCCAGCAGCGCACCACCGCTACGACGACGCGTGGGATCCACGGCCAGCACGGCAATGCGGATCTGCGGGAACGCATGCAGAAAACGCAGGAGCAGTTCGTCGACCACGCTGGACTTGCCGGCGCCGCCGGTGCCGGTCAGCCCGAGGACCGGTGTCTTGTTGCCGGCAAGCTGCCACTCCTTGCGCAGGCGGGCGAGTTCGGCTTCGGGAAGCAGATCTTCCTCGATCGCCGAGAGCATGGCGCCAATCGAGATCTCATCTTCCACCGAAGCCGTGACCGGAGCCACTTCCACGCGCTGGCTGGCTGCGGCGCGCGTGCGCGACATGACGTCTTCGATCATCTCGGTGAGGCCGAGCTTCATGCCGTCGTTCGGGTGGTAGATGCGCTCCACACCGTACGCCTGCAGCTCACGGATCTCCTCGGGCGTGATCGTGCCACCGCCGCCACCGAACACGCGGATATGACCGGCACCACGCTCGCGAAGCATGTCGACCATGTACTTGAAGTACTCCACGTGACCGCCCTGGTAGGACGACAGCGCGATAGCGTCAGCGTCTTCCTGGAGAGCCGCGCGCACCACGTCCTCGACCGAGCGGTTGTGACCCAGGTGGATCACCTCGGCGCCCTGGCTCTGGATAATGCGGCGCATGATGTTGATTGCCGCGTCGTGCCCGTCGAACAGGCTCGCCGCCGTGACGAAGCGCAACGGCGTCGCCTCCGCGTCGGTGTGGCTGGCGGGGATGTGCTTGGGCTGCGAGCTCATGGAAACTCCGGGGAAGATCGACTGCGGGGTGGGGAACCCCGCAATTCTAACGCCGGAGGTCGCGCGGGCTCTGGTGCAGTGCAGCGAACCCGCGCCCTAGGGACGTCAGCTCAATCCGACCGAGTAGCTGCTCGCGCGATGGGTCGTGATGCCGGCCCTTTGCTCGTGCCCCAGGGGAAGTTCGGGGTTCACGATGAACACCTGCGGCCGCGTGTTCGGCCCTGTCAGCTGCATGAGGACGCGCTCGCCCAGGCTTCCTTCGTGGCTCCGGATCTCATTGGCCAGCGTGGCCGACATGGGCGGCTCGGCGGCTTGTTCCGGATCGTCCCAGAGATCGCCGACGCGGTGGAACTGCTCCTCGCTGACCTCGACCCAGACGCCGATGTGATAGTCGTCCTTGCGCCCCTGCACGGGCAACGGCAGCGTTGCTCTCAGGAAAAAGCGTTCGTCGTCGATCACGCAGGCATCGTCGCTCTCGTAGACGTCGAGCGAGCGTTCGTCGTTGGGCATATCGAAAATGGCATCAGGCCGGCCGTAGCTGAGTTCCAGCTCGTCTTCCTCGTGCGTCGCTCCACAGATCGCGCAGGTAGCTGTCATGGGACCGCTCCGTGAGGTAGACGCCGATGGTAGCTCAGCTGACCTCGGCACCACCGAGAAAGGCGACCGCCGTCGTCATGACACCTTCATCGTCGACGATCCGGCGATGGCCCAGACGCCGGGTCTTCAGCAAGACCGCGCCCGGCCAGAGGCGTGCGTAGAGTTCGCCCTCCTCCACCGGCACGTCCCGATCCGCCTCGTCGTGAATGATCAGGGCCGGTTGGGTCCGCTGCGGTGCGTGCCTGTCGACATGCAACGCCTCGATCGTCACTCCTGTACGGGCCGCCAGCACACGGTGCAGCGGTTCGCGGAGATGTTCGGCAAGCCGGACGAAGCGGGCGAAACGCCGCGTCGCCGCCATCGGATCGGCAGCCGGCGCGATCAGGACCACGCGCTTCGCGCTCCAGCCCTCGCCCAGCGCCAGCGTCACGGCGGCGCCGCCCAGCGAATGAGCAACCACCCCCTCGGCGTCGCCGTAGTGACGTCCGATGGCTGCCACGGTGCGCGCAAAGTCCGGCAGCGTGCACAGCGTGCCGCCGCTCTGGCCGTGTCCCGGCTGGTCGAAGGAAACCGCGGCCCAGCCGCGCGCAAGCAACAGCGGTGCCCAGCTCTCCCAGCGCAGGCCCATGCTCGACCAGCCGTGTGCCAGCAATACATAAGGCTGGGTGGACGGATCGCCCCAGACATAGGTGGCGATCGACTCGCCGGCCACCTCCACGTATTCCTTGCGCGCCGACATCGTGGCGAGCGCGTGCCTCGCCCGCTCGCGGCTGCTCGGCAGCGGCGTCTGGAAGACCCGGGCAGCGTGAGCCACCGTCCGGGTCGGCGCCAGGCGGCTACCGAAGCGGTAGGCGAAGCGGATGCCAAGCAGGGTCGCGACAGTGCGCGCGCCGAAACGGCGGGGTGGCTTCATGGGCGGGGGGACCGATGGATAAGGGAGGGGTAAGCTTTCACGAAGCTGAATACTACGACACAGGCCCGGTCAACCCGTCGCAAGGAAACCGCGTTCTGGCGCACGAATCCGCATTCGCGGACGTCCCGGAGGAGAGAGCCCATATGACGACCCTGACCCGCAAACTCGTTGCCCTGGCAGCCCTTGGCCTGGCTGCGGGTGCAGCGAGCTACACCCCACCCGCCGCCGCGCGGGAAGTTGTCGAAGTGGTTACCGTCGGTACCCGCCCGCCCCCGCCGCGCTTCGAACGGGTTCCTCCCCCGCGCGCCGGCTATGCCTGGGCGCCCGGCTACTGGAACTGGTACGGCGGCCGTTACGTCTGGGTCGGCGGCCGCTGGAACGCCTATCGTCCAGGCTACGTCTATCGCCCGCCGGTGTGGCGCCCGTACGGCCGTGGCTATCGCATCCAGCGTGAGACCTGGGTCCGCGACCCGCACTGGCACCGCTAAACCCCGCGTTGCTGCGCCGCACCTACACGGACGCGAACAACGGTTTAAACTAGGCAGCTGACACGACATCTCGCCCCCGCCATCCGGCCGGGGCGATTTTTTTGGACGGTCATTATCGACTCGTGATCCCCATCACGGGTCTTCACCTAGAAGCGCGGTGCTGCTGCCGCTTGTAACTGGAGTTTGCGTTCGATGATTTTCGAAACCATCGCCAACACGGGCCACGAAGAAGTCGTCTTCTGCCATAACAAGGACGCCGGCCTGAAGGCCATCATCGCGATCCACAACACGGTCCTCGGTCCGTCGCTGGGCGGCCTGCGCATGTGGCCGTACAAAACCGAGCAGGACGCGGTCAACGACGTGCTCCGCCTGTCGCGCGGCATGACCTACAAGAACGCGGTTGCCGGCCTGAACCTCGGCGGCGGCAAGGCCGTGATCATCGGCGATCCCTCCAAGGACAAGTCCGAAGCGCTGTTCCGCGCCTTCGGCCGCTTCGTCAACTCGCTCAACGGCCGCTACATCACCGCTGAAGACGTCGGCATCGACGTCAACGACATGGAATACGTCTACCGTGAAACCGAGTACGTCACCGGCGTGCACCAGGTCCACGGCGGCTCGGGCGACCCCTCCCCGTTCACCGCGTTCGGTACGTTGCAGGGGCTGATGGCCGCGCTGCAGACCAAGCACGGCAACGAAGACGTGGGCAAGTACAGCTACGCTGTGCAGGGCTGCGGCCACGTCGGCAGCGAGTTCATCAAGCTGCTCCGCGAGCAGGGCGCCAAGGTGTTCGTTACCGACATCAACAAGGATGCCGTGCAGCGTTGCGTCGACGAACTCGGCTGCGAAGCCGTGGGTCTCGATGAAATCTATGACGTCGACGCCGACGTCTACAGCCCCTGCGCCCTGGGTGGCACGGTCAACGAGCAGACCATCGATCGCATCAAGGCGAAGATCATCTGCGGCGCCGCCAACAACCAGCTGGCCACCGACGCGATCGGCGACGAACTCGCCCGCCGCGGCGTGATCTACGCACCGGACTACGCGGTCAATGCCGGCGGCGTGATGAACGTCTCGCTGGAAATCGACGGCTACAACCGTGAGCGTGCCATGCGCATGATGCGCACGATCTACTACAACGTCGGTCGCATCTTCGAAATCTCCGCCCGCGACAACATCCCGACCTACAAGGCCGCGGACCGCATGGCCGAAGAGCGCATCAGCGCGATCGGCAAGATCCGCCTGCCCCACATGGGCAACGGCGCTCCCCGCTTCCAGGGTCGTATGCGCGGGCAGTAATCGCTACGCGTCATAGGCAATGAAAAAGCCGCCGGAGTGATCCGGCGGCTTTTTTTGGTTCTTCGCGGAATACCAGGGACGCTGAAGGCGTCGCTTCCGTCGCTCTGCGATTGCGTGCTGCCAGCTCGCGCCGCGGCGGGCCCAGACGTAGCGGCGCAGAGCCTTCGGGGTTGGAGGGTAGTGCGCAGAGCCTTCGGTGCCCACCCTCGCTGCTCAGACACCCCTTCGCGTTTCGTACCGGAAAGGCCGCTGCGCGGCCCATGTATCCATCTGGCCTACGGCCGCTCCACTTGGCGGGAACTCGCCTCGAGGGTGGGCACCGAAGACTCTCCCGGACCCTGAGGTTCGTGAGGGTCGAGCCGACGAAGCAACGCCGCTTCGGCTGTTGGCTCTCCTTCCCGCTAACCGTATCGTCGTGAGAGACCTTGGTGTCCACCCTCGATGCGAGTTCCGGACAAGTGGAGCGGCCGTAGGCCAAATAAGTACATGAGCCGCGTTAGCGGCCTTCCGGTACGAAACGCGGACGACTGTCTGAGCAGCGAGGGTGGGCATCAAGGTCTCCCGCGAGACGCCCCAGTGTGCGGCCAACGGGCCATCGCCGCTGAAGCGGCTCCCACATGGCCGCAGGCGAGCCATGTGGGATGTGCGATGTGCGATGTGCGATGTGCGATGTGCGAAGAATGCCCGGCCTGACGGCCGAGCGCTCAAGCCCCCGTAATCCGCGAAGAACCTTTTTGTCTCCGGGCCTCACCGTGCAGCAGCGACGAGTGACGGCGTGGCGATCGGGGCGGCGGTCGTCACCATGGCGCCGAAGGTCAACAGGCAGGTCAGGGCGGCGACGACGAAGAAGGTCTTCAGCAGGGCGGTTTCGAATTTCATGGTCGTTCTCCTTGGACGATGAATGAATCGGGGTCGTGATTACGGTTGCATCGAGTGTGCCAACGGCCCGCATCTCTCGCGGGGCGCTTTCCTGTGCGGTTTCTCAAGGAAGTAGCGGAAAGCGCTTGGTGTCCGCGGACGGTGTATGGCCGTCCGGACGGTTGTCCGCCAGACCGACCAGACAACTAGCGCCCCCTTGGCAGGTTCACCATGTTGCAATGGGCAATCGCTACTCGCTACGGGCCAGGAGACATCCACTACCTTGATTCGACGAGCGATTCCGTCCTGGCGCCTACGACCCCTGGCCTATGTGCATTGCGTACCGCACCGTGACGCCGGGCGTACGATGAAGTCGGCGATACGTCCGGCGGCTCGAAGGCCATGGATGCGCGATTGCCGCAAAGATCACATCGAGGAAGGCGTCATGTCGGAAGCAGATCGGGTTACGGGAACAGTGAAGTGGTTCAACGATGCAAAGGGTTTCGGGTTCATCTCCCGCGAAGGAGGGCCCGACGTATTCGTTCACTTCAAGTCGATCCAGGGGAATGGCTTCAAGTCGCTCGCCGAGGGTCAACGCGTTTCATTCAAAGTCACCCTGGGTGAGAAGGGCCCACAGGCCGAGGACGTGCAGGCTCTCTGAACATGGCAGCGCACGCATGGGTGCGCTCCACTTTCCATCGGTCACAGGAACGTTGGAGGATGTGAATCATGAAACGACGTGAGAAATCCCTAAGGTCAGCTAACGACGCGAGGGTCAGCCTGAGATGGCCACGCGCCTGCTTCGACGCCGAAGCCAGGGCTGACGCGCGAGAAACACCTTCCCCGCCCGCTTTGAGATCCACGCTCAAAGCGGGCGACCGGGTGTCCTTCGATCTGGGCGAAGGTGTGGATGGACCGATGTACGCGACTCATGTGCGCCCGATCGAGCCGAAATGATTCGGTAACGCAAAGACAACCAGGATGTCGCCATGAAAAGAGGCCGGGCAAGCAAGACCGCGGAGATCGTCGCTGCGGTGCGCGCAAAGCACACCCTTTACGACCAGCCGAAGGTCTTCGATGACCCCTGGGCGATCTCGTTGACCAGTCCTGCGTGGCGGTTCATATGCCGGGCCCGGTGGATAAGCAGGCTCGTGTTCGACGGCCTTTACCGGACGGTTCGCTCCACTCAGGCCACGATCGTGGGTCGCGCGCGGTTCGTCGAAGACGCGCTGGACCGTGCTATCGCCAATCACGATACGGACTACATCATCCTCGGCGCAGGATTCGACTCGTTCGGGCTCAGGCAGCAAAAGTCCGCGCGCCCACGTCATGTCTGGGAAGTCGACCACCCGGACACCCAGCAGTGCAAACAGCGTCGGCTGGACGGCCTTGGCGTCCGGCCACCGACCAATGTCCATTTCATTCCGGCCGACCTTTCGGGTGAATCGCTTTCCGATGTTCTTGTCCGCCACGGCTTTGCACCCATAGGGAGGGCGTTCGTCTCGATGCTCGGCCTGTCCTATTACCTGCCGCGGGACGCCCTTTTCCGGCTGGTCGAAGCCATACCCAGGGACTTCCCCGCCGCTTCCGAACTCGTCGTCGACATCCGGATCGATCCCCGGTTCATGTCCAAAGCCGAGTTGCCGGGATTTCGGAAGGTCGAACGCATGGTGGCCCGGCGCGGGGAGGAGATGATTACCCGGTTTCATCCGGGTGATTTTATCGAGGCGTGCCGTGATGTCGGGATGGAGCTGGTGGAATGCGTATCTCCGGCGCAGTTGACGGCGCGCTATTTCGCGGACCGGACGGACGGGGTGGCGGCTTCGCCCGACATGTATCTGCTTCACTTCCGGGCGATCTGAGGGCACGGTTTGCCCGTCAGCCCACACGCCCGCCCTTTGTGGGAGCGACAGCCCTCCTCCAGGGTCGCGCTCCTGCGACGATCTGCTACACTTTCGTCACCCCGGGCTGTCTTGTAAGGCTTTGCCTACACGGAGCTTTTGGGTCAAGGGGGACGCCGTCCGCGGCGGCAACAAACCAGAACTTTCCGATCACGACTTTCGTCGCCTCGACGACGGCGTGGCTGCCCTTGTGCCCTGGGCGACCGTGACCGTCCGGGGATGAAATGGACTTACCGAGCTTATGAGCGCGATCCCAGCCGAAACCTTCACCTTCGACGACGTGCTCGCGCGTCTGCGGTCCGTCCTGCACGAGACCTTCGAGATCGACCCCGCCAAGGTCACTCCCGAGGCCAACCTTTTCACGGACCTCGAACTGGACAGCATCGACGCCATCGACCTGGCGATCCAGGTGCAGGACATGACCGGCACCCGGATCAAGCCCGAGGACTTCAAGAGCGTACGCACCGTGGGCGACGTCGTCGCCACCGTGCAGACCCTTGTTGCCCGCTGAGCGGACCGGTGGCGGGCAGGCCCGGAACGCGCGACACCGCGGCGCGATCGTTCGCGCCCTGCGCGGTCGTTCCGATCTACAACCATGGCAGGACCATTTCGGCGACCGCCAACGCGCTCGCCGGGCATGGGCTGCCCGTCCTTATCGTGGATGACGGCTCGAACGCCGAGACGCGGACCATCCTGGACGAACTCGTCGCGGGCCGTGACGACCTGACGCTGATCCGCCTGCCCGCCAACGGCGGCAAGGGGGCCGCCCTCAGTGCCGGCTTTCTCGCCGCCCATGACGCCGGCTACAGCCACGTGCTGCAGATCGACGCCGATGGCCAGCACGACACCGCCGATGTACCGCGTTTCCTGGCCGAGGCGAAAGCCGCGCCGGACGCGATGGTCTGCGGACGCCCGATCTACGACGACTCTGTCCCACGCGCCCGCCTCTACGGCCGCTACCTGACGCATGCCTGCGTCTGGGCCGAGACGCTGTCGTTCGACATTCAGGATTCCATGTGCGGTTACCGGCTCTATCCGCTGGAGGCCACGCATGCAGAGATCCAGCGCAAGCCCTTGCCGACCCGCATGGATTTCGACACCGAAATCGCCGTGCGCCTGTTCTGGCGCGGCGTCCCCGTGCGAAACCTGCCGACGCGCGTGATCTATCCGGAGAACGGGCTGTCGCATTTCCGCATGTGGCGCGATAACGCGAGGATCACCGCGATGCATACACGCTTGTTGTTGGGCATGCTGCCGCGTGCGCCTCGTCTCCTCTTTCGCAAGTTCAATCACGGGACTCATTGATGCGTCGCCTGATCGCCCTCTTTGCCCTGCTCTGCGCGTTCACCGCGCATGCCCAATCGCCCACCCTCACCGACGACATTCTCGGTCACCTCGCAAAGCACCCGCAGGTCCGTGCCGAATTCACCCAGAGCCGTGAGAATCCCGCGTTGGCCGAGCCCCAACTCAGCCATGGCGACCTGCTGTTCGTTATCGGTCACGGCATGGTCTGGCACACGCGCGACCCGTTCGACGACACGCTGGTCTTTACCTCGGGCGATACCTCACGCCTGAACGCGCAGGGCAAGCTGGAGCGCGTCCGCGACGGTAATCGTGGCGTCAGCCAGGTCTCGGGGATGCTGCAATCGTTACTCGCCGGCAAGTCCGACGACGCCAAGCGCCAGTTCACTATCACGGCGGAAGGCACGGTCGGACACTGGACCCTGCACTTCGTGCCGCGTCAGGCGCGAGTAGCGAAGGTGCTTGCCGGCATTACGCTCAAGGGCGACGACTTCCTGCAGTCCATCGAAGTGGATCTTGCCAGCGGCGAGCGCACGGTGATCACGTTCGCCAATACCCGCGACGCCGGCGCACTGACGCCGCTGGAAACCAGGGTGCTCGGCATCCCATGAAGTCGTTGTCGACCTCGCGACGCGCTGGCCTGTTCGCATTCGCGTCGCTGGTCGTCTGCCTTCTTTGCGCATGGCTACTGTTCGGCCGGGGAACCTCCCCGCTGCAAACCGACGTGCTCACCCTGCTCCCCGCGACAGAGCGCCATCCGCTCGCTGAGGAAGCTGTCGAGCGACTGGCGCGCGCCAGTGGCGATCGGATGGTGTTGCTCGTCCACAACAAGGACGATGACGCCGCCAAGGATGCCGCGCGCGATCTCGGCACCGAGCTGAACAAGGACCCGGTATTCGCTTCGGTGATCGCCGAACTGCCGCCGTTCGATCTCGACCAGCTGGTCACGCCCTTCCTGCCGTTCCGCTTCCACCTCCTCACGGCGGAAGATCGCGCTGTGTTGACCACGCCGGGCTTCGACCCGGTGGACGCACTGAAGCGTCGCCTCAACCAGCCCTTCGGCGCCAACGTCGGCGCGAAGCTCACCGACGACCCCTTCGGCTGGATGCAGCACTGGCTCGATCGCCAGCCGTGGAATCGTTCGGCCCTGGTGCCCGAGGACGATCTGCTCACCGCCCGTCGCGACGACGGGAGCTACGTGCTGGTCATCGCCACGTTGAAAGGCTCCTCGTACGACGACGTCGTCCAGCGCAAGGCGTTGTCGACGCTCGAACGTGCCGAAGCCAGCGTGGTGACAAAGCATCCCGGTACGGCGCTGCTGCGCACCGGTGCGATTTTCTACGCGGCGTCGGCACGCGCGGCGGCAGAGCACGACACGCACGTGGTCGGCATTGCCTCCACCGTCGGCATCGCTCTGTTGTTGCTGCTGGTGTTCCGCTCGTTGCGCCCGTTGTTGATCGCCTTCCTCTCGACCGCACTCGGCGTGATCGGCGCTATCGCCACCACCGTGCTGGTGTTCGGGCAACTGCACCTGCTTACGCTGGTGTTCGGTGCAGCGCTGCTGGGCGAGGCCGTGGATTACTCGATTCAGTACCTGTGTGCCCGTGCGAATGCGGGCACGCAGTGGAATGCAGAGCGTGGTGTACGCCAGGTGCGTCCTGCGCTGCTGCTTGCACTGGCGACATCCCTGCTCGGCTACACGCTGCTTGCCGTCGTGCCCTTCCCCGCGCTTCGTCAGATGGCAGTTTTCGCGATAGCGGGCATGTCCATCGCCTGCGCCAGCGTGTTCTGGCTACTGCCGGCGCTCGCCCAGAAGCCGGCACGCGCACCCCTCTCTCCCGCACTCGTCCGTCTCGCGCTCGGCTGGCAGCGCATCGCGTCGGGGCGCCGTGCGCTGCTCGGTGTAGCGGTGCTTTGCCTCGTCGCGATTCCGGGCTGGCTCCGCCTCGGCCACGACGACGACATCCATCTGCTCATCTCGCCGCCGAAAACACTGGAAGCGCAGACGGCGACAATACGCGACGTCGCCGGCTTCGGCGGCGGTAGCCAGTTCTGGCTGGTAGAGGGCGCCGACGCCGAGGAAGTGCTCCAGCGCGAGGAAGCACTGACCGATCGCCTGCAGACCTGGGTGACGGACGGCAAGCTCGTCGGCTGGACGGGCATCACCGCTATGCTGCCGTCCGCGAAGCGTCAGCAACAGAACATCGCCGCGCTCGATCCGCTGTTCACGCCGCGCGAGCGCATGAGCGCATGGCTGGCGCAGGCCGGCTTCCGCGCGGAGGGCGGTGCGAGCTTCGTTTCCGCGTATCCCGGCCGCGCCTTTACGATCGACGACTGGATGGCGATGCCCGCGTACACGCCGTTCCGCTACCTCTGGATGAGTGGCGGGCCTCACGGTGTCGGCAGCATCGTGGTGCCGCAGGGACAGGACGACGCGAGCCTCCTGCGCACCGCCTCCGACGGCCTGCCGGGCGTCTCGCTGGTGGACAAGCCGGCGAGTATCACGGCTCTGTTCGGCCGCTATCGCGGTTATGCGGACGTCTGGCTCGGTGGCGCACTCACCCTGGTCGGGCTGGCTTTCTTGTGGCGTTACGGCCACCGCACCGCGTGGCGTGTCCTGCTGCCGCCAGCGGCGGGTATCGTGCTGAGCGTGGCCGCGCTGGGTTATCTCGGCGAGCCACTGACGTTGTTCCATGTCATGGCCTTGATGCTGGTGCTCGGCGTCGGTGCCAACTATGCCGTGTTCCTTCGCGAAGGCGAACCGCACGCAGCCCATATCCCGGGCGCGGCGTACGCCGGCGTGCTTCTCTCGGCGGTCACCGCCCTGCTTTCCTTCGGCCTGCTCGCGCTCAGCACGATGCCGGCCCTGAGTCATTTTGGTCTCACCCTGCTCCTCGGGATCGGCTTCACCGCGCTGCTCGCGCCGGTGAGCGTCCCCGCACCGAAGAATCGAATCGCATGAACCATGCAGAAAACCTCGCCGGCGGGCGCGCCATGAAGCGCGTCGTGGTCACCGGCATGGGCGGCATCACGCCGCTTGGCGACGACTGGGCCGCCATCGAACAGCGCCTGCGCCAGTTCCGCAACGCCGTGCGCCGCATGCACGAATGGGACTATTTCGACGCGCTGAACGGCCGACTTGGCTGTCCGGTCGATCACTTCAGCATGCCGTCGACGTGGTCACGCAAGCACGTACGTTCGATGGGTCGCGTCGCGCAACTGGCCGTGGCCGCGAGCGAGCGGGCACTGGCCGATGCCGGCCTTCTGGGTAACACGGACATCACCGATGGCCGTATGGGCGTGGCCTACGGTTCGTCGGGCGGCAGCATCGAACCGGCGAAGACCATCGGGCGCATGCTCGAGACCGGCTCCATGCAGGGCGTCACGGCGACCAGCTACATCCAGATGATGGCGCACACCACGGCGGTGAACGTCGGCGTTTTCTTCGGCCTGAAGGGCCGCATCATCACCACCTCCAGCGCCTGCACGTCCGGAAGCCAGGCCATCGGCTACGGCTTCGAGGCGATCCAGCAGGGCAAGCAGGTGCTGATGGTCTGCGGCGGAGCGGAAGAACTGTCGGGTCCCGGCGCCGCCGTTTTCGACACCCTTTTCGCCACGAGTACGCGTAACGATACGCCCGGAGTCACGCCGCGCCCGTTCGATGCAAAGCGCGATGGCCTCGTGGTCGGTGAAGGCGCAACGACCCTGATCCTCGAGGAATACGAGCACGCGGTCGCCCGCGGCGCGCGCATCCACGCGGAAATCGTCGGCTTCGGCACCAATTCCGATGGCCAGCACATCACCCAGCCGACGCGTGAAACCATGGCTGCCGCCATGCGCATGGCGCTCGCCGACGCCGGGCTGCCAGCCACGTCCATCGGCTATGTGAGCGCCCACGGCACCGCGACCGATCGCGGCGATGTCGCCGAGAGCCACGCCACGGCGGACGTGCTCGGCACCGGCGTGCCCATCAGTTCGATGAAGAGCTATGTGGGGCATACGCTGGGCGCCTGCGGCGCGCTGGAGGCCTGGTGGGCTATCGAGATGATGCGTGGCGGCTGGTTCGCCCCGACGATCAACCTCGATAACCCCGATCCCGAATGCGCGCCGCTGGATTACCTCACCGGCGAAGGCCGCGAGATCCGCACCCGCTACGTGATGAACAACAACTTCGCGTTCGGCGGCATCAACACGTCACTGATCTTCAGAGCCCACGACTGATGCGTCGGGTCGTCGTCACCGGCATGGGAGCCGTGTCGTGCCTCGGGCCCGACCGCCGTGCGCTGTTCGATGGCTTGCGGGCCGGCCGTGCCGGCTTTCGCGACATGCCCGAGTTTGCGGCGCTGGGCATGCGCTGCCGCGTGGCGGCGCCCGCGGATACCGACGCGCTCGAGCCGCCGCAGCGTAAACTGCGCCGCTACCTTCCCCAGGCGGCGGAATATGCGTGGCATGCCACACGCGAGGCGTTGAAGGAGGCCGGACTCGACGAGACGCGTATCCGCGAGCGCGATGTCGGCATCCTCATGGGCGCCTCTGCCGCGCTGTCCGAGTACGAAGCGGGCCTGGACATGTTTCACGCGCGCGGCATATCGCGCCTGTCGCCGTTCATCGTGCCACGCAGCATGGGTAGCGCCGTCGCGGCAACACTCACCCATGCGTTCGGTTTCGGCGGCCGTGCTTTCACCATCAGCTCCGCGTGCACCAGTGCGACGCATGCTATCGGCCAGGCGATGGAACTGATCCAGCTCGGCAGGCAGGAAATCGTCATCTGCGGCGGCGCCGAAGAACTGCACGACAAAGCCGCGATGTGCTTCGACGTCATGAACGCGCTGTCGACGACGAGCGTAGCGGGCGAGCGCGTCACCTGCCCGTACGACGCGGATCGCGACGGTATCGTCCTCGGCGGCGGTGCGGGCGTGCTAGTACTGGAATCACTCGAGAGTGCCCGTGCCCGCGGCGCGCGCATCCTCGCCGACGTGGTGGGTTACGGTGCGGCATCGGACCCGGATGGCATGGTCAGTCCGGCGGCCGACGGGATGGCCGAGGCGATGCGCCAGGCCATCGATGACGCCGGCATGCTGCCCGACTATGTCAACACGCACGCCTGCGCCACGGTGCTGGGCGACATCGCCGAATGGGTGGCGTTATGCCAGGTGTTCGGCGAGCACGGGCAGGCTGTCCCCCCTATGTCGTCGATCAAGGGGCTGATCGGTCATGCGCCGGCGGCGGCGGGCGCCATCGATGCCATCGCGTCGATCGCCATGATGGAGAACGGCGTGCTGCTGGGCGGGGCCGCCCCGCTGAACCGCGACGCCGCCTTTGCCGATGCACCGCTGGTCGATGGTGAGCTCGCGACACCGGTCGATTCGGTCATGTCGAACACGTTCGGTTTCGGCGGAAGCTGCGCCGCCCTGGTGTTCCGCCGCCATGCCGGGGAGTCCGCATGATCGAACTGGCCATCGAGCGCTGGCGCGCCTGGGCTCCCGGCGTCGAAGAGCCATCCGACTGGGCCGACTGGTCGGCAGTGCCACGCTCTCTCGACGACGCCGGCGAGCAGCCGACCTGCGACTTCGTGGCGCCGATGCAGCGGCGGCGGCTCAGTCGGCTTGCACGCATCGTCATGCACACCGCGTGGCCGATGTGTGGGAACGACGAACAACTACCATTCGTCTATGCCTCGCGACATGGCGAGACAACGCGCACCTTCGCCATGCTCGACGAGGTCGGCCGCGAAGCACCGCTGTCACCAACCCAGTTCGGCTTGTCAGTGCACAACGCCATTGCGGGACAATGGTCGATCCTGCGCGACCAGCGTGGCGAATCGGTAGCGATCGCCGGCGAGGCGGACACCTTCGAGCACGCCATCGTCGAAGCCGCCGCCCTGCTCGGCGACGGAGCCGCTGCCGTGATCGTCGTCATCGCCGAAGAGCGTCCCGCGGCGGCCTATGACGGCTGGATCGATGACGTGCCGTTCTCCTACGCCCTCGCGCTGCGCGTGGCGCGCGCCGATGGCCCAGCTCCCGGCCCGCGCTGGCGACTGTCGCTTCGTGGTAATACGGAGGCCTCATCGTCTGTCGACGGCCCGCACGCCCTGCATTTCGTTCGCGCGCTGCACGATGGCGCGACCCTCGACCACCCGTGGAAGACACGACGATGGACCTGGCAGCCGATACCGTGACACGCCGGGGCGACTTCTGGGCCTGGCGCTTTATCGGCACCGCCCTGAGTTTTGCCCTCTTCGGCATCGGCGGCATCGTACTGCGCGTCGCCGTGCTGCCTGTGGTGCTGGCATGGCCGGCGCCTGAAGCCGTGCGTCGGCGGCGTGCGCGTCGAACGGTGGGGCGCGCCTTCTGGCTGCACTCGCAGTTCATGTACCGCACCCGCACGGTCGACTTCCAGTTCGACGGCGTGTCGCGCCTGGGCCAGCCCGGCCAGATGATCGTCGCCAACCATCCGTCGCTGATCGACGTGGTGTACCTGCTCGGCCACGTGCCCGAGGCGAACTGCGTGGTCAAGCACAGCCTCTGGAAAAACCCGTGCATGCGCGGGCCCGTCACTGCGGCCGGCTACATCAGCAACGACGGCAGCGGCGAGATGCTCGAACGGGCCGCCGACGTCCTCCGCGATGGCCAGACGCTGATCATCTTCCCGGAAGGCACACGCACCACGCCCGGCCAGGATCCCGTCTTCCATCGTGGCGCCGCGGCCATCGCGGTGCGCGGCGCGCGTATCGTCACCCCGGTGTTCATCACGGTGGTGCCCACCACGCTGACCAAGGCAGAGCCGTGGTACAGCGTGCCGGCGCGCCGGGTACGCGTCCATATCCGCGTCGGCGAGGATATTGCCGTGGCGGCCTTCAGCGAACACGCACCTCCGCCGATAGCTTCGCGTCGCCTCAACGAACATCTCCATCAACTCTACGCCAGGGAACTCAAGGCATGAATGACCTAGAACGGGACATCGCCGGTCTCATCATCGAAACGCTCGCCCTCGACCACCTCAAGGTGGACGATATCGCCGTGGACCAGCCCCTCTTTGGCCAGGGCCTGGGCCTGGACTCGGTCGACGCGCTGGAACTCGCGCTCGCGCTGCAAAATCGCTACGGCCTGAAAATCGCCTCGGATTCGCGCGATGCGCGACGTCACTTCGAAACGGTGCTCAGCCTTGCCCATTACGTCGAAGCGAACCGGGCCCCATGCGTAAATTGAGCGACATGGCACTGCTGCTGGTCGGCGTGCTCTATCCCTTCATCGTCTACTTCGGCATGGACCACGTCTCCACGCCGATTTTCGGCCTGATCCTCGGTAGCCTCTGGCTGGTGCGTGCGCCGGCCCTGTGGCGCCAGCCCGGCGGGCGGTGGATGCTCGGCGTCACGCTGGTCTATTGCGCGGTGCTCGCCTTCGGCGGCGAAGACGACCTGCTGCGCTGGTACCCGAGCCTGATCTGCGCACTGCTGCTGGCAGCGTTCGGCCTCAGCCTGAAGTTCGGGCCGCCCATGATCGAGCGCATCGCCCGGGTGACCGAGCCGGACCTGCCGCCGGTGGCTGTGCGCTACACGCGCAAGGTCACCTGGGTGTGGGTGGCCTTCTTCTTCGTCAATGGAACCGTCTCGGGGTTACTGGCCAAATGGGGGCCGCTGTCCTGGTGGACCTTCTACAACGGGATCCTTGCCTACTCGGTGATGGGCGTCCTTTTTCTCGGCGAATGGATGCTGAGGCAGCGTCTGCGGCGGCGGATCAACAAGGCGCCGATGGATGGCGCGGCCCAGCGATTGCTTTCCCACCCGTGGGTCGCCGGCGCGGCGGGCGGATACGCCGGCAAGCTCGGCCCGGGCATGGTCGTGGAGCTCACCACGGCCGGGCGCACGGCGCTGTTGCGACACGGCCGTGCCGGCCTGACCAACGAACTCGGCCAGCACGCTGCCGGTGACGATGCCTTGTCGACGCCCATGGTGTGGCGCGTTGTCGACGTGTTGCCGGAAGCGGCCCGGGTCGATGCCCTGCTGCAGGCCCCGCTGCCAACCGCAGCACGCGTGCTCGGCGAGCGCCTCGACGGCGACACTCACGTGATCGAGCTGGAGCTGCCGCTCGACCTGGCCTGCTTTGCCGAACACTTTCCCGACGCGCCGGTGTTGCCGGGGGTGATCCAGATCGGCTGGGCGCTCGAGCTGGCCGCGCCGCGCCTTGGCACCTCCACCATCTGCCGCGGCATGGATGCCCTGAAGTTCCAGCGGCTGCTGCGCCCGGGCGATCGTGTCGAACTCACGCTACGCCACGATGCGTTACGCGGGCGGCTGCATTTCGCCTATCGCACGGGCGACGCGCACTACTCATCGGCGCATCTGCGCCTGGAAGGCGCGCATGCCTGACTCCACAAACCCGGCCGCGCACTGGTCGGCCCGGAAAGAACGCGGGAGCTTCCTCGGGCTGAAGCTGACCTCCATAGCGGTGCGCCTTCTGGGACGCCGACCGGTCGCGCCGGTGATCTACCTGATCGTCCTGTACTTCTTCGTCACGGGTCGCGCCACGCGGCGCACCGTGGCGGACTACCAGCAGCGACTGGCGACATGGAGCGGCCGTGCCGACCTGTTCCCGCGCAAACGGGCGGTTCTAGCCCAGTACCTCGCTTTCGGCGAATGCATGCTCGATCGCTTCGATGTGTGGCGCGGCAAGCTGCGCCTGTCCTCGGTGGACATGGACGATCCCGATGGCGTGCGCGATGCCCTGCTTTCGGGTGCCCGGGGCCAGCTCCTGGTGTGCACGCACCTGGGCAATCTCGACGTATGCCGTGCCATGGCGGAGATCGGTGAAGGCGTCCCGCTGAATGTACTGATGCACATGCCGCATGCAGCGCACTTCAATCGCCTGCTCGGCGAATCAGGCGACCGCCGCCTTCGGTTGCTCCATGTGGGCGACCTGGATACGGGAACCATGATGGACCTGTCGCAGCGTCTGGAACGTGGCGAGTGGGTCGCCATTGCGGGTGATCGCGTACCCGAGCACGGCGGACGCAGCGTGAACGCCGAGTTCCTCGGCGCACCCGCCGCGTTTCCGCAGGGCCCATGGCTGATGGCGGCCATGCTGCGTTGTCCGGTCAACGTCGTCTGCTGCATCAAGCGCGCAGGCCGTTACACCATCCACCTGCGGCACTTCGACGATGCTTCCACGTGGGAGCGGTCGACCCGCGATGCCACGATCGTCGGCGCCGTCGGCCGTTACGCCGAGTGGCTGGCGCGGCATTGCCTTGCGGCGCCGCTGCAATGGTTCAACTTTCACGCGTACTGGCACGGTACGAACGGAGCCCAGGATGCGCGCTAACGGTGTGTTTGCCGTCGACACTGACATGACCGTCCCCTTCTTCGACGTCGATTCGATGGAAGTGGTCTGGCATGGTCACTACGTGAAATACCTCGAGGTCGCTCGTTGCGCGCTGCTCGACGCGCTTGGCCACGGTTACGTGCGCATGAAGGACACCGGCTATGCCTGGCCCATCATCGATCTGCAACTGCGTTATGCGCGGGCCGCGCGCTTCGGCCAGAAGCTGGTGGTGCGGGCCGAACTGGTCGAGTGGCAGAACCGCCTGAAGATCCACTACACCCTCAGTGACGCTGCCACCGGCGAGCGACTGACCCGCGCCAGCACTATCCAGGTCGCGGTCCGCCTCGCCGATGGTGAGATGCAGCTGGTGTCACCTTCCGTTTTCACCGACGACATCGAGCGCCATCTCGCGCGCCAGCCGTCACTCTGAATTGCCATGGACGCCCCACCGATGAAGTACGCCAGCGCCACTTATGTCGAGGAAACCCGGATCGGTTTCGTCTTCCTGCGCACCCACACCTGGCAGCACCACGTCCTGCGCGTGGCCATCAACGATCTCAAGCGACTGGCCGGCGAGCCGCTTCCAAAGGGTGGCACGCTGCTCGATGTCGGTTGTGGGCAGGGTCGTTCGTTCCGTTACCTGCGCGATGTCTTCGCGCCTGCACGCATGCTCGGTCTGGATGCGGACCCGCACAGCATCGAGCTGTCGCGTGCCGAAGCGGCGCGCGAAGGCATCGACGTAGCGCTGTTCACCAGCGACTGCGCGCGGATCGACCTTCCCGATGCCAGCGTCGATACCGTCTTCTGCCACCAGACCTTCCACCACCTGGTCGAGCAGGACCGCGCACTCGACGAGTTCTGGCGTGTCCTCAAGCCGGGTGGTCTGTTGCTGTTCGCCGAATCCACGAAGGCATATATCGACAGCTGGGTGATCCGCTGGTTCTTCCGTCATCCGATGCACGTACAGAAGAGCGCCGACGAATACATCGCCATGCTGCGCGCTCGCGGCTTTCACTTTACCGATGCCCAGGTGTCCCTGCCTTACCTCTGGTGGAGCCGCGCGAAGGATTTCGGCCTGCTCGAGCGATGGGGTATCAAGGCGGCGCCGCCGGTGGGCAAGCGCGACGAAACACTGGTCAACATTGCTGCCCGGAAGCCGGGCTGACGCCATGGCGACATACCTGAATTCATTGGGTGTCGTTTGCTCGTTGGGCGCGGGCAAGCGCGCCGTCGCGGATGCGATGTTCGCCGCCGCTGCGCATGGCGTGCATGATCGGAAAGGCTGGGTGCCCGGAAGGACTCTGACGGTGGGTGACGCGAGCGCGACACTGCCGCCATTGCCGGCGGACCTTCAACATCGAGACACGCGTAATAACCGCCTGCTGATGCTCGCGGCGCAGGAGATCGAGGCCGACCTGCGTGCAGCGATCGCTCGCTTCGGTGCCGGGCGCGTGGGTATCGTGATCGGCACCAGCACGACGGGCATCGAAGAGGCGACGCGCAGCATCGCCGCACGTGGCCGCACCGGCAGCTGGCCGGCGGATTATCGATATACCGATCAGGAGCTTGGTGCTCCCGCCGCCTTCCTCGCCGAATGGTTGGGCAGTGCCGGCCCCGCCTATGGCATCTCGACCGCCTGTACGTCGGGCGCTCGCGCGCTACTCAGCGCCCAGCGCCTGCTGAAGGCCGGCCTCTGCGACGCCGTCATCTGTGGCGGCGCCGATACGCTGTGCCGTCTTGCCACGAATGGCTTCCACGCGCTCGAAGCCACCGCAGAAGGGCGTTGCCAGCCGTTCTCCCGCGACCGGGACGGCATCACGATCGGTGAAGCGGCCGCCGTGTTCCTGATGACGAGCGAGCAGGCGCCCGTCGTTTTCCTGGGCGGTGGCGCGAGCTCGGACGCGTATCACATGTCTTCACCGGAGCCGGAAGGTCGCGGTGCCAGCGCCGCCATGGCCAGGGCGCTGTCGTCTACCGGCCTGGATGCAGGCATGATCGATTACGTGAACCTGCATGGCACCGCCACCGAACACAATGACGCCATGGAGAGCCGCGCCGTGGCCGCGACGTTCGGCAGGCCCGTGCCCTGCTCCTCGACCAAGGCACTCACCGGGCACACGCTGGGCGCTGCGGGTGCCCTCGAGGCGGCGTTCTGCTGGCTCACCCTCACCGACCCCGAGCGACGCCTCCCGCCGCATGCTTGCGATGGCGAGCCCGATCCGGCTTTACCACCGCTTGCATTTACCGATGGCGACAGCCGCCTGCCGCCGGGGCGTCGCTACCTCATGAGCAACTCGTTCGCGTTCGGCGGCAACAATGCGAGCCTGATCCTGGCGAACGCCCCATGACGATCTGGCCCGTCGAACAATTACTGCCCCACGCCGGACGCATGATCCTTCTCGACCGCGTGGTGGAGTGGGACGCCGACCGTATTGTCTGCGAGCGTGTCATCCGGCGTGGCGATCCCTTCATCGAGGCCGGCGGACTTCCCGGCTGGGCCGGCATCGAGCTGATGGCACAGGCCGTCGCGGCATGGAACGGTTGCCAGGTGCTTGCCGCCGCGGGCGCGATCCGGCCCGGCTTCCTGCTAGGCACGCGCAGCTACCGGGTGGATGCAGACGCCTTTCCGCCAGGCTCGAAACTCATCATCGAGGCGCTCCGGACCTTCCATGACGACGACGGCATGGCGTCGTTCACCTGCCGCGTCGACACGACGGGCATCCAAGCCGAGGCGCGCCTGACCGTGTTCAGCCCGCCGGATCCGACGCCTTTCCTCGATCCACGTAACGCACTCGATTCCAAGGGAACCGCGCCATGAACGACACCGTCCTCATTACCGGCTCAAGCCGCGGCATCGGTCGCGCCATTGCGTTGAACCTCGCCGACGCCGGCTACGACATCGTCGTCCATTGCCGTTCACGCCGGGAAGAAGCCGAGGCCGTGCAGGCCGAGATCCTGGGCAAGGGCCGCAACGCGCGCATCGTGCAGTTCGACATTTCCGACCGTGCGGCTTCGGCGGCCGCGCTCGAGGCAGACATCGGCGAACACGGCGCCTATTACGGCGTGGTCTGCAACGCCGGCCTCACGCGCGATGGCGCTTTTCCCGGCCTTACCTCCGAGGACTGGGACCAGGTGCTGCGCACGAACCTCGATGGCTTCTACAACGTCCTGCACCCCCTCGTCATGCCGATGATCCGCCGCCGCAAGCCGGGGCGCATCGTCTGTATCACCTCGGTGTCCGGGATGATCGGTAACCGCGGCCAGGTGAACTACAGCGCTTCGAAGGCCGGCGTGATCGGTGCGGCGAAAGCACTTTCCGTCGAGTTGGCGAAGCGCAGGATCACTGTGAATTGCGTGGCCCCCGGCCTGATCGATACGGACATGCTGGATCCGGAGGTGCCGGTGGAGCAGATCCTGAAGGTCATCCCGATGGAACGGACCGGCACGCCGGAAGAAGTGGCTGCGGCGGTGCGGTTCCTGATCAGTCCCGAGGCGGCGTACATCACGCGGCAGGTGCTGGCGGTCAATGGCGGGCTTTGCTGAGGGCTTTGCCGAACACCCATCGCCGCTAAAGTACGCCCATGCCCTCCCTACGCCACCTGGCCGAATCCGACCGCTTCGCCGACGTCCTGCGCACCTTCCTCGCGCTGGCCGGCATCACGGCCTGGTGCACCCTCATCGGCCCGGCCAGCGCCATTGTCCCCGCCCTGCTCGGCGCGATCGCCTGTGCCCTGGCAGAAACCGACGATGCATGGCGCGGCCGCCTCCGCGGGCTCGTGGTCACGCTGATCTGCTTCGCCGGTGCCGCCGCCGGCGTGAAAGCGCTGATCGGCACGCCGGCGCTCTTCGCGATAGCGCTGGCGCTCGGCACCTTCATCCTGGTCATGCTCGGCGCCGCCAGCGGTCGTTATGCAACGATCGCCACAGCAACACTCATCCTCTCGGTCTACACCATGATCGCCTCGGACGCCGCGACCGCCGGCACAGGCGACGAAGGGACGCTGGCTGTCCTCGCCGGCGCCGCGTGGTACGGACTGCTGTCGTTGATCTGGAGCGCGCTTGCCCCGCAACGTGCCGTGCGACACGCCCTCGCCCGTCTGTTCGAGTCCCTGGCCGCGCTGATCGAAACCAAGGCTGCCCTGTTCGAACCGGTGCATGGGCTGGATCGCGATGCGCTGGAAATCGAGCTATCGAAACGCCACCTGCGAACCGTCGAGGCGCTCACTGGGGCGCGCACCGCGCTGCTCGACCGCATGGGTCGGCGCCAGCCACGCGGACGTCACGCCGCACGACTGGCAATGTTCTTCGTCGCCCAGGACATCCACGAGCGCATCAGCTCCTCACATTACCCGTACGACGAGCTCGCCGACGCGCTGTATCACAGCGACCTTATGTTCCGGTTCGGCCACCTGCTCCGCCTGCAGGCGATCGCGTGTCGAGATCGCGCCGACGCCATCCGACGGATCGCCCCGCTGACCTCCATCGCCTTGCCGCGCGCCGCGCTCGACGACCTGCGCGAGGCCATGGCGTACCGCCGCCGTAACGATCCGCCTGACGAAGCCATCGATGACGCGCTATCGGCCTTGATGACCAACATGGAACGCCTGCAGGCGGCGATCGAGGACGAAGGCACGCTGCCGGAGCACATGGACCCGTCGCTGCAAGGAAGCGAACCGTCTTCGCTGGGCGACGCCTTTGCCCGCATCCGGCTCAGGCTCAATCGCCGCTCGATGCACTTCCGGCATGCCGTGCGGCTCGCCGCCGGCATGTGCGGCGGTTACCTGCTGATGCTGGCCCTGCATCCATCGCACGGGTACTGGATCCTGCTCACCACCCTCTTCGTCTGCCAGCCCAGCTACGGCGGCACGCGTCGGCGCCTCGTCCAACGGGTGCTTGGCACGACCGCAGGCCTGTTAGCCGGCTGGGCGATGCTCCGGCTGTTGCCCGGCGGCGACTGGCGCCTGCCCGTCCTCGTGGCCACCGGCGCCGGCTTCTTTGCTTTTCGCTTCCACCGCTACGCGCTGGCTACCGCCGTCATCACCCTGTTCGTCCTGCTGTGCTTCGACCGCGTCGGAGCGGGCTACGACGCCATCGGCCCCCGCCTTCTCGATACCCTGCTGGGCGCCATCGTCGCCGCCCTGGCCATCCGCTTCGTCCTGCCCGACTGGCGTGTCCGCCGCCTCGACGACGTGGTGGCAGATGCCCTCCTGGCTTACGCGCGCTATCTGCAGCACATCGCTGCGCAATACCGTACCGGCAAGGCCGATGACCTGCCCTATCGCATCGCCCGGCGCGATGCCCACGCCGCCCAGGCGGCCGTGGCCGGGAATGTGACCGAACTGCTCGCCGAGCCAGGGCACCCCCAGGAACACGGTGAGTGCGCCCTGCGCCTTCTCACTACCATGCAAGCGGGCCTGGCGCACCTGTCCACGCTGGGGGCGCACCGGCAGGTGCTGGCCGCCGCCGACGCCACTGCCGTTGAAGACGCCGCCCGGGCGATCGCCCACGGCCTCGACGCGCTGGCCGAACACGTTCGCGCCGGTTCACCGGCCCCTGCGCTCGGCACGGCGGCCCTGCTCCGCGGCCTTTCGCCCGTCATCGCGGAGGCATCCGAGGCCGTGCGCCTCGTAGACCGTCAGTACCTGCTCCTGGTTCGCGTCCACGACCGTATCGCGGCCCTGTCACGGGCCTGATTGCTGCGTCGCGCCGTGGATTGGGGGCGCCGGCGCGTTACGATGGGAAGCTTTCTCCCCGTATCCCCCCGGAGTTCCACGCATGCGCCCGTTTTCCCTCGGTGAAGACCTCGACCTCCTGCGCGAAAGCGTCCACGCCTTCGCCGAGAAGGAAATTGCCCCGCGTGCCGATCGCATCGACCGCGAAAATGTATTTCCGGAAGACCTCTGGCTGAAGTTCGGCGAAATGGGCCTGCTCGGCGTGACCGTGCCGGAAGAATTCGGCGGCTCCGGCCTCGGCTTCCTCGCTCATATGATCGCGATGGAAGAGATCTCCCGTGCCTCGGCCTCGGTCGGCCTGTCGTATGGCGCGCACTCCAACCTGTGCGTGCAGAACATCTACCACAACGGCAACGACGAGCAGCGGCGGAAGTACCTTCCCAAGCTCACCAGCGGTGAGTGGGTGGGCGCGCTGGCGATGAGCGAGCCCGGTGCCGGCTCCGACGTGGTCGGCTCGATGAGCTGCCGCGCCGAACTCGTCGGCGACGTCTGGGTGGCCAACGGCACGAAGATGTGGATCACCAACGGCCCCGATGCCGACGTGCTGCTGGTCTACATGCGCACGGCGCCGCGCCCGGCCGGCAGCCGCTGCATGACCGCCTTCATCATCGAAAAAGGCATGAAGGGTTTTTCTACCGCGCAGAAGCTCGACAAGCTCGGCATGCGCGGCTCGAACACCTGCGAGCTGGTGTTCGACAACTGCGAGATTCCCGCCGAGAACATCGTCGGTGAGGTGAACGAAGGCGTGCGCGTGCTCATGGGTGGCCTGGATACCGAGCGCCTCGTGCTCTCGGGCGGTCCCATCGGCATCATGCAGGCCGCCGTGGACCTCGTCCTTCCCTACGTGCGCGAGCGTAAGCAGTTCAACGCGCCAATCGGCACGTTCGGCATGATGCAGGCCAAGGTGGCCGACATGTACACCGCACTGCAATCTTCACGCGGCTTCGCGTATATGGTTGCCCAGCAGTTCGACAACGGCGTGAAGTCGCGCATCGATCCGGCAGCCTGCCTGCTGAATGCGTCGACCAATGCAGTGAAGGTCGCGCTGGAAGCGATCCAGTCGCTCGGCGGTAACGGCTACATCAACGAGTTCCCCGCGGGGCGTCTGCTCCGCGATGCAAAGCTCTACGAGATCGGTGCAGGCACCAACGAAATTCGTCGCATGCTCATCGGACGCGAACTGTTCCACGGCAAGTCTTAACAGGCACAGTTCGTCTTGCGACATGGGCCGCTTCCACACGAAGGTGGAAGCGGCCTTTTTTTGTCCTGGTTACCAGGCCATCCGGAAGCTCGCCGTCGCCGAACGCGAATGGTCGCGATCGGCGAATCGCTGGTCCACATCGAAACCAACCTGGGTGCGCTCACTCAGGTCCATGGCCATCGTGAAGCCCGCCGTACCCGCCCGACGCGACAGGCCGATGCCATCCACCGGCGCCCACTGCGCGATGCCGTTGTAGCGGGCCGAGAACACTTCGCCCTTGGTGGCGAAGGCGTTCTGCCAGCCCAACTTGGCATCGAACCGAAGCTTGCCGTACGAGGTAAGCCACGTGCTTCCTGCACGCAGTCCGAAGCCTGCCTGCCAGCGCGACGTCGTCTGGCCATCGGCTGCGAGACCAAACCCGTCACCGCCCGCCTCCTGGAAACCCGCGCGACGAATGCTGGCGAACTCCGCATTCGCATACGGCGTGAGCGTGAACGCACCCACGTTCGTGCGGTAGCCGAACTCGCCATAGGCAACGTTGTAGTGACCGTTGTTGTCGGTACCGGCGAACGCAGCCTGGTCGCCAAGGCGGAGCAGCCTTTGCGTATCGCCGCGGAAGCTGCCGAAGCCGAAACGACCGACGCCGTACCAGTTGGCGCCGCGCGAACCGGCATAGAGCATGCCTTCCGTCGCGCGATTGGTCTGGCGATCCATGCTGCCCGAGAGCTGCCCGGTGCTGCGCATCTGACTCACGGCGACGCCAGCGAAGCCGTTGTTACCCAGCTTGATGTCGTTGCCCACCAGGTTGCCGCCGACATTGAATCCGACGTTACCGAAGCCCGCGCGGCTGAGACCACCCTGCGAGCCTAACGACTGCGTCCAGGCACCGTTGGGCCCCTGCGCGTCGAGGTGATTGATCAGGGCATCGTTGCCCGCTTCGATGCCAGCCAGCGTGACCGCCGTGCTGGCTGCGTACAGCTGGCCGGAGAGTGATTCCAGCGACGCCTGCGCCACCTGCTGCGTCGACGATTGCTGGATGCTGCCTGCAGCAATCAGCGTGTGCTCGTCCAGTGCGGCGGCTGTCGGAGAGACGCTCGAGAGGCTTGCGTTGATCTGCGCGAATGCACCGTCCAGCCGTTGCGCCGAGTTCACCGCAGCGACCGATTGCGACATGCTTGTTGCCGCCACCTGGGTGACGCTCAGCTGCGTCGTGTCGACCCAGACTTCCTTCGGCAGATACTGCAGAGACGAAGTGAGGAACACGCCAGCGCCGTTGGTCTTGGTGGCGAACACGCCGGAAATCGCGTTGGCGGTGAGCACTTGCTGGTGCGACGTGACCGTGTAACCGGAGATCGCGCCGGCGACGTAGAAGTCACCGCCCAGGGTGGCGTTTCCGCTGACGATCAGGGGCGCACCCAACTTCTGCGAGAGGCGGCCGGTGGCTGTCTGCGTGAAGTCGCCGGTGATGTGGGTCGAGGTATCCAGCGTCGTCAGCTGGCCCGCGTTGTTGACCCGGCCGCCGATATCGCCATGTGCGATGAGGTTCGTGTTTGCGCCGATACCCACGGCGCCTGGCACCGCGAGCATGGATTCCAGCGTGGCTCCCCCGCTGATGTTCGTGGCGCCCGCGTAGGTATTCGTACCGGACAACGTAAGCTTGCCGCCGCCCGATACATTGAGTCCGCCGGCACCCTTGATGTCGTTGAGGAAGGCGGTATCGTGCCCCGCGGCGGTGACGGCGTCGAAGTTACCCCAGTCGAACGTCGCCGGTCCGCGGATTGCGCGGCCGACATCGAGGCGCCCGTAACCGTAAATGGCGTCCGGACCGGGGTCGCCGAGATCGTCCGCCGTACCCAGGATGATCTGGCGGACCGCGTTGGTGCCGAGCGTCGGGAACGCCTGCATCACCACGGCGGCGGCACCGGACACTTGCGGCGCGGCCAGGGAAGTGCCCGTCCACACCTGATAGGAAACGTTGGTCGTCGTCGAGGTGGCCGAGGCGGTGATGACAGCCCCGGGCGCCGCGAGGCAGTAATTCTTTGCTACGCCGCATCGGTTCGAGTACGACGCGATCTGGGTCGGGTTGTTGCTGTCCAGCGCGACCACCGTGAGCCAGCCCGCCTCGAGATCCGGTGCGCGCGACGGCAGCGCAGCGACCGTGGACGGGTTGGCATCGCTGCTGTTGCCGGCCGCGAAGACGACCAGGTGACCCGCGGTGATGGGCGCATACGCGTCGTGGAAACTCTTCGTCGCCGTCGTGTCCGAGGCGTCCCAATAGACACCGCCCCAGGAGTTGTTCAGCACCTTCGCGCCGTCCGCGACGACCGCCGCGTTGATCGAACCCAGCGGATCGGCGCTGGTCACCTGGTTGCCCTGACCGGAACCGTCGTCGGTGGGCTCCTTGTCGTTGATGATTCGCGCCGAGACGATCGTCGCGTCCGGGGCGACACCGCCGGCGAATTTGCCGAAAGCGCGCCCTGCGGCAATCTGGGCCACGGCGGTGCCGTGTCCGACCACGTCGTCAACGCTGAGATTATTGGTGCTGGGGTCGACGTAGTTCAGCTTGTCGATGACCCTTCCCGCCAGCGCCGGGTGCGCGGCCGTCACCCCGCTGTCGATGATCCCGATCGTCACACCCTTGCCAGTGAAACCGGCCGCCTGGGCCACGTCGGCGCCGGTCAGCCTCAGCTGCGCGTCGATCGGCGGATCAGGTTGGGTAGGCGTCGTAGGTGCAGTGGGGGGCGGCGGCGGCGCGACGACGACGCCCGTCCCGGTCCCGCTGCTCCTGGAGCCACCGCCGCCGCCACAGGCAGCCAGGCCGAGGCTCATGCACACGGCAAGCGCCAGCTCTCGCTGACGCGGAAGATTCCTCTGAATCACGTTTTAACCCCTCGGTTCGACATCAATGTCGCGCGGCCGGCATCCCCCGGGCAGCGCACCTGGGTCGAATCTTGGCACAGCCCCGGGCCATCTGGCGTGCCGCAGCGCACAGTGCTTGCCGCGGCGCAGATTGCCCCACCCCGGCCGCCACTGCGATACTCGACCGGTTTTCCGCCCCCCGGGGCGGCCATGCGAGTCCCACGGAGTTCCCATGTCTGAGATCGTCATCGCGGGCGCCAAGCGCACCGCCATCGGTTCCTTCCTTGGCCAGTTCACCGGTGTCCCCACGCCGAAACTCGGTGCCATTGCCATCCGCGCCGCCCTCGAGCAGTCCGGTATCGCTCCCACCGACGTGAGCGAAGTGATCATGGGCTGCGTCCTGCCCGCCAATCTCGGCCAAGCGCCCGCGCGCCAGGCGTCGCTCGAAGCGGGCCTCCCGGTCTCGGCCGGCTGCACCACGATCAACAAGGTGTGCGGCTCGGGCATGAAGGCCCTGATGCTTGCCCATGACCTGATCAAGGTGGGCTCGGCACGCGTCGTCGTGGCCGGCGGCATGGAGTCGATGACCAATGCCCCGCACATGGTCAACGCGCGTACCGGCATCCGCTACGGCGACGGCCAGTTGGTCGACCACATGGCGTGGGACGGCCTGACTAATCCGTACGACGGCCAGTCGATGGGCGTGTTCGGCGAGAAGTGCGCCGACAAGTACACCTTCACCCGCGAAGAGCAGGACGCTTACGCGATCGCGTCGGTGGAGCGCGCGCAGGCCGCACAGAAAGCGAATGCCTTCGCCAACGAAATCGTCCCGGTGACCGTGCAGGGCCGCAAGGGACCGCAGGACTTTGCCGAAGACGAACAACCGGGTCGCTCCGATACCGCGAAGATCCCGACCCTTCGCGCTGCGTTTCGCAAGGAAAACGGCACGATTACGGCAGCCAGTTCGTCCAGCATCTCCGACGGTGCCGCCGCACTCGTGCTGCTGGATGCGGATGACGCCAAGGCACGTGGAATTACCGCACTGGCGCGTATCGTCGCGCACGCCACGCATTCCCAGGAGCCCGAATGGTTCACCACCGCCCCGGTGGGTGCCATCACGAAGGTCCTTGAAAAGGCGGGCTGGAAAGCGGCAGACGTGGATCTGTTCGAAATCAACGAGGCATTCGCTGTCGTGCCGATGGCGGTCATGCGCGAGCTTGGCGTGCCGCACGAGAAGATCAACGTCAACGGCGGCGCCTGCGCCCTGGGCCATCCGATTGGCGCAAGCGGCGCCCGCATCGTGGTGACTCTTCTCAATGCGTTGACAGCCCGTGGGGCAAAAAGGGGTGTCGCAGCGCTTTGTATTGGCGGCGGCGAGGCTACGGCGATCGCCATCGAACTGGTGTGAACCTGACGTCGACAAACCGGGTGGGCGTTTTTTTACTAACCATCACGCGTTGTCCATGGGTTTTAACGAGCCCTGAAGCACGCCCTTTCGATATGTAGCTAAGTGATAACAACTAGGCTATTAATACGCCCGCCTCACGGCATTCCACGGCTAAGGAGAAACACAATGAATTTGACGCGTACCCTTCTCGCCTCTGCGCTCGTCGCGCTTTTGGCAGCATGCAGCAACGGCGCGACGGATTCCGCGCAGGACGCCCAGAAGTCGGCTGCAGATGCACAGCAGCAGGCAGACAAGGCACAGCAGGCCGCCGATCAGTCGCAGAACGCCGCGACCACGCAGGCCGCCGACCAGGCTCAGCAGTCCGCCGACCAGGCCAAGGACGCTGCCGGCCAGGCTCAGTCCGCTGCCTCCGCTTCGACTGCCGGCGGCACGCCGGAAGCCGCGAAGGATGCCGCATCCAACGCAGCCGATCAGGCCGACAAGTCGGCTGACCAGGCCAAGGACGCTGCGTCCAACGCAAAGGATGCGAAGGACGACAGCTCCACCAAGAAGTAAGCCTTCGGGTTTATCGCTTAAAGAAAGGGCCACCTCCGGGTGGCCTTTTTTTGCCCCACTTGTGGGAGCCGATTCATCTGCGATCCCGCGGCAGCAGGCCAGTTCACCGCGAACAACCCTTCGCCGATGAATCGCCTCCCACACGGATCGATTTGGCGCGGCGCAGCGTTTGCGGATGGCTCCGCCCCGCTATCATGGTCGTTTCGTCCCCGCGCGAACGCCCCCATGCCCATTCTCGAATCGCAGATCGATCCCCGCTCCGCCGACTTCCAGGCCGCCAGCCTGAAGCTGCGGGCACTCACCGACGAACTGCGCGAAACACTGAGGCGTACGGCTGAGGGTGGCGGAGCCAAGGCCCGCGAGAAACACGTCGCCCGCGGCAAACTGCTGCCGCGCGAACGCATCCGCGCGCTGCTCGATCCCGGCTCGCCCTTCCTCGAAATTGCCCCTCTCGCCGCGCATGGCATGTATGACGACGCTGCACCATCCGCTGGTGTCATTGCGGGCATCGGCCGCGTGATGGGCCAGGAAGTGGTCGTACTTGCCAACGACGCGACAGTGAAAGGCGGCACGTACTTCCCGATGACGGTGAAGAAGCACCTGCGTGCGCAGGAAGTCGCGATGGAGAATCGCCTGCCCTGCGTCTACCTGGTGGATTCGGGCGGTGCGTTCCTGCCGTTGCAGGATGAGGTATTCCCCGATCGCGAACATTTCGGCCGGATTTTCTACAACCAGGCGCGCATGAGCGCGCAAGGCATTGCGCAGATCGCCGTGGTGATGGGTTCATGCACCGCTGGCGGCGCCTACGTGCCGGCGATGAGCGACGAGACCATCATCGTCCGCGAACAAGGCACGATCTTCCTTGGTGGTCCTCCGCTGGTGAAGGCGGCGACCGGTGAAGTGGTTGACGCCGAAGCACTCGGCGGCGCTGACGTCCACACGTCCATCTCCGGCGTGGCCGATCATTTTGCCGAGAACGATACGCATGCGCTGGCGATCGCCCGCGACATCGTCGGTTCGCTCAACCGGACGAAGAAGATGCCGCTCGCGGTACGCGCGCCGCTGGAGCCGCGCTTTTCAGCCGAGGAGCTTTACGGGGTGATCCCCGAGGACACGCGTCGCCCCTTCGATATCCGCGAAGTGATCGCCCGCATCGTCGACGATTCCGAGTTCCACGAGTTCAAGGCACGCTACGGGAAGACGCTGGTGACCGGCTTCGCGCATATCCACGGCTACCCCGTGGGCATCGTGGCGAACAACGGCATCCTGTTCGGTGAGTCCGCCCAGAAAGGAGCGCACTTCATCGAACTCTGCAACCAGCGCAACGTGCCACTGGTGTTCCTGCAGAACATCACCGGCTTCATGGTCGGCCGCAAATACGAGAATGCAGGCATCGCGAAGGATGGCGCGAAGATGGTCACCGCGGTGGCCTGCTCGCACGTGCCGAAATTCACAGTCGTCATCGGCGGCAGTTTCGGCGCAGGCAACTATGCAATGTGCGGCCGCGCCTACGGCGCACGCTTCCTGTGGATGTGGCCCAACGCGCGCATCAGCGTGATGGGCGGCGAACAGGCCGCCTCCGTGCTGGCCACGGTGCGTCGGGACGGCATCGAAGCCGGCGGAGGCACATGGAGCGCCGAGGACGAGGAAGCCTTCAAGGCGCCGGTCCGCGACCAGTACGAGCGCCAGGGCCACCCTTACTACGCCAGCGCGCGCCTCTGGGACGACGGCATCATCGATCCGGCGGACACGAGGCGCGTGCTCGGGCTGGCGATTTCCGCGTCCATGAATGCGCCGATCGAACAGGGCCGCTTCGGCGTCTTCCGGATGTAAGGCTTCGTCGAGAAAGCGCCGGTAAGTCCCTGCCCTGTCGACACTACGGGGCAGCGTGATAACCTCTCCGGTCCATGTCCGACTTCGACAACCGCCCGACCCCCGAGATCTTCACGCCATCCGGCCTGAACCGGCTGGTGCGCGATCTGCTGGAGGACGCCCTGCCCATGGGCGTGTGGATCGAGGGCGAGCTTTCCAACGTGTCGCGCCCCGCATCCGGGCATGTCTACTTCACGCTGAAAGACGCCAGCGCGCAGGTTCGCTGCGCGATGTTCCGCATGGCCGCGTCTCGCCTGCGCTTCCGTCCCACCGACGGCATGCATGTGCTCATGCGCGCCAAGGTCGGCCTCTATGAAGCGCGCGGCGAGTTCCAGCTGGTTGCCGACCACATGGAACCGGCAGGCGAAGGTGCCCTGCAGCGCGAATTCGAGCAGCTCAAGGCACGCCTGGGCGCGGAAGGTTTGTTCGACCAGGAGCGCAAGCGCGAACTCCCCGCCTTTCCGCGCCGGATCGGTGTGATTACCTCGCCTTCCGGTGCCGCGATTCGCGATGTACTGAGCGTGCTCGGCCGCCGCCTCGGCCTCGCCGAGGTCGACGTGCTGCCTGTGCCTGTGCAGGGCCGCGAAGCACCACCCGCGATCGCCGCCATGCTTCGGCGTGCCTCCGCCAGCGGACGCTACGACGTACTGCTCGTGACCCGCGGTGGCGGCTCGCTCGAAGACCTCTGGGCCTTCAATGACGAAGCCGTGGCACGGGCGATCCACGCCAGCGCGGTGCCGGTCGTCTCGGCCGTGGGCCACGAAGTCGATTTCACCATCGCGGACTTCGTTGCGGACCTCCGTGCCGCCACACCGTCGGCCGCCGCCGAACTGCTGGTACCCGATGGCGCCGATCTCGCGCGCCAGCTCGACCGGCTTCGCCAGCGTATGGCGACGCTCATGACGCGTCGCCTTCAGGCTGCAGCGCAGCGCGCCGATCACTGGCAGGCGCGCCTCAACGCGCAGCGTCCGCAAGCGCGTCTTGCACGTGATGCACAGCGGCTGGAAGGACTGCGACGACGCCTGCTGGTGTCCGTGAGCCAGGCCAACGCCCTGCGCCGCGCCCGCCTCGACCGCCTGCAGGCGCGCCTTACCGCGCAGCATCCGAAGGGTCGCCTCGCGCCCTCGAACCTGCGCATCGCCCAGTTGCGCCAGCGCATGGCCACGGCGATGTCGCGCCGGCTGGAGCGCGATCGCCTGCGACTCACCGAGCAGGCGCGGACCCTCCACGCAGTGAGCCCCCTGGCCACGCTTGAGCGCGGCTACGCCATCGTCTTCGACCAGCGCGATGCCGTCGTCAGGCATGCCGGCAATGTCGCCGTGGGCGACCGCCTGCGCATCATGCTGGGCGACGGCGAACTCAAGGTCCGCCGGGAAGACTGACCCGCCTCTGACGCCGCTCCTACACGGGCGCTGAACGCACCAGACGTGATCATTCGCATCATCGCCGCCACGAGACCAGACCATGCTCGAGTCGAGCTACCCGTACTACGTCGCGAACAAACCGAAGAAGTCACGAAAGACCTTCGAGGTCTTCGACAAGTACACCGGCAAGGTCGCCACTCGCGTCGCCCTGCCCGATGACGCCGCACTGGAAGCAGCCATCGCCGCCGCGCATGACGCGACGCTGCCGATGAAGCAGTTCCGGCCCTACGAACGCCAGGCCGTGCTCGAACATTGCGTCGCACGTTTCCGCGAACGCCAGGACGAACTGGCTTACGCGCTCTGCGTCGAGGCAGGCAAACCGATCAACGATTCTGTCGGCGAAGTAACCCGGCTCATCGAAACCTTCAAGATCGCCGCCGAGGAATCGGTGCGGATCAACGGCGAAACCATCAACCTGGAGATCTCCGCGCGCAGTGCGGGCTATCACGGCTATACGCGCCGCGTACCGCTGGGCCCCGTCTCCTTCATCACGCCCTTCAACTTCCCGTTGAATCTCGTCGCGCACAAGGTTGCCCCGGCGATCGCCGCAGGCTGCCCGTTCGTGCTGAAGCCTTCGGAAAAAACCCCTCTGGGCGCATTGATCATGGGCGAAATACTCGCCGAAACAGATTTGCCAAAGGGAGCATTCTCCATCCTCCCCCTGGACGGCAAACATGCCGAACCGCTCGTCACCGACCCGCGCTTCCAGCTGTTGTCGTTCACGGGCGGTCTGATCGGTTGGGACCTCAAGGCAAAGGCCGGGCACAAGAAGGTCACCCTGGAGCTTGGCGGGAACGCGGCGTGCATTGTCGACGGCGACCAGGGCGACCGGCTCGACGCGGTGGTCGAGCGTCTGGTCTTCGGTGCGTTCTACCAGTCCGGCCAGAGTTGCATCAGCGTGCAGCGCATCCTCGCGCACGACGACATCTACGATGCGCTGCGACGCAAGCTCGTGGCGAAGGTGAAAGCACTGAAGGCCGGTGATCCGAAGAAGAAAGATACCTTCCTCGGCCCGATGATCGACGAGGCGGCCGCGGAGCGTCTCGAATCGTGGATACACGAGGCGAAGAAAGGCGGCGCGAAGATCCTGTGCGGCGGAGGTCGCAAGGGAGCCATGCTCGAAGCCACGGTGCTCGAAAAGGTACCGCACGATGCGAAGCTACAACGCATGGAAGCCTTCGGACCTGTGGCCCTGCTTCAGCGTGTGGGAAGTTTCGACGAAGCCATCGCCACCGTGAACGATTCCGACTTCGGGCTGCAGGCAGGGGTGTTTACCAACGACCTGCGCCGCGCCATGCGCGCGTGGGACGAGCTTGAACAAGGCGGTGTCATCGTCAATGACGTGCCCAGCTTTCGCGTGGACAACATGCCCTACGGCGGCGCCAAATCGTCGGGCATCGGTCGCGAAGGCGTGCGCTATGCGATCGAGGACATGAGCGACATCAGGCTGATGGTGATCCGCGACGTGTGACACGCCGCGTCCCGCCGGGCCGGGCTATGCTCGGCCCGGCCCTCGCGAAAGGTAACGATGTATGTCCACCCTGGTGTTCGTGCACGGCTGGAGCGTTACCAGCACGTCGACTTACGGTGACCTCCCGGCAGCCCTGCGCGACCGCGCCGCCCAGGCGGGTGCGCCTCTCCGGGTACTCGATATCCACCTTTCCGAATACATCACCTTCGACGACAGTGTCGGCATGGACGATATCGTTCGCGCCTTCGACCATGCGCTCCGGGGCCTGGCCTTGCCCGACGGTCAATTCGATTGCATCACCCATTCCACCGGCGGCCCCGTCGTGATGGCCTGGCTCAGGGCACAGCGTGAACACCCGACGCTGTACGCGCCGATCCGGCTTTCCCGCGCGATCATGCTCGCGCCGGCTCACTTCGGCTCCGCACTGGCCAAACTGGGCAAGAGCGCCGTGGGTCGCCTGAAGGCGTGGTTCGACGGCGTCGAGCCCGGCCAACGCATCCTCAACTGGCTGGAGCTCGGCAGTCCCGAGTCACTGGCGCAGAACCTCGACGTGATCCACGGCAAGGATGCCGCGCAAGGCGGCACCTATCTGTTCTCACTGATCGGCGACCGTCCCGACCGCAGCCTCTATGACGTGGTCAACTCCTATACGGGCGAAGATGGTTCGGACGGCGTCGTGCGCCTGGCGGCCGCCAACCTCAATGCCACGCATTGCGTGCTCGCGCAGTCCGGCGCATCGGCAACGCTGTCGATGACACTGACACGCGCGCCACGGACGGCTTTCAAGATGCTGGCCGGCCTTCCCCACTCAGGCAGCAAGCAAGGGATCATGGCGTCGAAGCCCCCGTCACCGCTTACCCTCGATGCGATCATGCGCTGCCTTGGCGTGACCTCGGCAGCTGAGTACACGGCCCTTTGCAACGCATTCGCCAGCGAGAATGCCGCGCGCGATGGCAACCGCGTGGAACTCGAGCCGGCGCTTTTCACGCCTCGCGTGCACATTCACGATCCGCGGAGCCTGCTGATCTTTCGGCTCGTCGACGATCGCGGTGAGCCGCTGGTCAACGCACAGTTCCAGTTGACCGCTGGCCCGGAGGCCTCCGCCGATCACCTGCCCCAGGGCTTCATGCTCGATCGGCAAGCCAACTCGCGCAGCCCGGCCACGGTTGCCATGTTCCTCAATCGCGCCGTGCTTGCCGGTGAGTCGGCTATCGTCGATCCACGCGACCCGCACAAGACATTGCGCGATCCACTGCTACCGCATCGGCCGTACGGCGTCCGCATCGAACCCGTCGACCTCACCGGGCTGATCCGTCACCTGCTGGCGAGCACCGCGCGCACCGATGACTTTCTCGATGCACTCGGCCCGCACGAAACCACCATCGTCGATGTGGTCCTTTCCCGGCGCGTCGCTGAAGGCGTGTTTCGCCTGACGCAGAATCTTGTTGCCGAGGATTTCCACAAACCCGTTCCCGGCACCGATATCGCTTGAGCGAACCCATGCAGCGGGCCAGGTTGCTGCAAGCACCCATCGCCGATAAATCGGCTCCCACAACGAGCGGTCATTCCGCGGGCTTCAGGTCACCGACCACGGTGGGAATCAGTTCCGACACGGTCGGATGAATCGGCACGGCCCACTGCAGCGTTCCGATCGATGCATCGGCATTCATCATGTCGAGAATGCCGTGGATCGCTTCGTCGCCGCCTGTGCCGAGAATTGCTGCGCCGAGAATCTTCTTTGTCTCCGCGTCCGCCACGATTTTCATGAAGCCCCAGGTTTCAGCCTTTTCCACCGCACGCCCGACACGCGTCATGGGGCGCTTGGATACCAACAACGGCCGCCCCGACTTGCGCGCCTGCGTCTCGCTCATGCCGACACGCCCTAACGGTGGATCGACATAGAGCGCATACCCGAGGATGCGATCGCTGACCTTGCGCTTATCGCCGTCGAGGAGGTTCGCCGCCACGATTTCGTAATCGTTCCAGGCCGTGTGCGTAAAGGCGCCCTTGCCATTGCAGTCACCCATGGCCCAGACACCTTCGGCGCTGGTCTTGAGGTGATCGTCGACCTTGATATAGCCCTTCTCGTCCGTGTCGACGCCGGCCTTGTCGAGCCCCAGGTCATCCGTGTTCGGACGCCGGCCGACAGCGAGCAGCACGTGGGTGCCGACGACTTCCGGAGCGCCCTCGGTGCAATCCACGCCAACCTTCACGCCACGATCGTGCTTGCCGAGCGTGATGCAACAGGCATCGGTGCGGACGGTAATGCCTTCGGCCTCGAGGAAGGCGCGGATTTCGGCCGAGATGTCTTCGTCTTCGTGACCCACCAGTCGCGGGCCCATCTCCACCACGGTCACCTCGGCACCAAAGCGCCGGTACATCTGGGCGAACTCCAGCCCGATATAGCTACCGCCCACGACCACGAGATGCCCGGGCACGGCCTGCAGCGGAATGATCGTGCTATTGGTCAGGTAGTCGACCTCGTCGATGCCAGGAAAGTCCGGCACATTCGCTCGCCCGCCCACGTTGAGGAAAACCTGCGGTGCTTCCAGGGTCTCACCGTTCACTTCGATCTGCCGGGGTCCGGTGAAACGTGCATGACCACGAATAAGCGTAAGCCCGGGCATCGAGCCCAGCCAGTCCTCGTTACCCTTGCGCGAATCGAGGATCACCTTCTGCGCGCGCGCCGCCACGACCGGCATATCAATGCTGATCGGGCCCACGTTGACCCCGAAATCGGCTCCGCGCTGGGCGAACCGTGCAGCGCAGGCGCTGGCCACGAGGGTCTTGGTCGGCTTGCAGCCGGTATTGACGCAGGTACCCCCGACCAGATGGCGCTCGATGATCGCGACCGTCTTGCCCAGCCCGGTCAAGCGACCGGCCAGCGCCGGCCCGGCCTGTCCGGCTCCCACGATGATGGCGTCGAAGGTGCGGGTCATGGGGTTCTCCCGGGTGAGCGATCCATGGATCGTACCCGAGAGGACAGCGAACGCCTTGCAAATTGCGACGTTCGGGCAGTTGCCGCCTTGCCTGTGGTGACCCCGGCCCGATTCGAACGGGCGACCTTCCCCTTAGGAGGGGGACGCTCTATCCAGCTGAGCTACGGGGCCAAGGGCGTGAGGATACCGGAGGCGGGCATGGGACAGAAACCCTCGCTCCGAAAGCAGGGTCACGAATCCGTCCGCACGTAACGCAGAATGCCCACCTGCTCACTTGCCCTGCGCCCCGTATCGGCAGGGTGGTTCGTTCCGTCCAGCACCACCACTTCGTCGAAGTCGAACGGGCTCACGCCTTCCAGGCAGGCGACGTTCACGCCGTACTGCGCGTTGTTGGAACGACGCTGGTGAAACGTATAGATGCCGCAGGTTGAGCAGAAATAGTGCTTCGCGGTACCTGTGTTGAACTGGTACACGCTCAAGGCTTCCTTACCCTGCTCGATCACAATCCCGTCGAGTTCGGCAGACACCGCCACCGCGCCGCGCATGCGGCAATACGAGCAGTTACAGCGTCGCGCCGTACGCAGACCGTCGGAGAGCTTCACGGTGAAACGTACGGCGCCGCAGTGGCAGGCGCCGCGCGCCTCGGTGATGTCTGGAATCATGGGCACACCGGCTGTGGAGACGACCGGGACATGATAAAGCGCAAATCAGCGAACGGCCCGCAACCGGCGCCCTGGCATGGGCGGAACGCGCGCAGGTCGCTTGGCATCGCTCCCAAAAGGGCGCCAAAGACCGTCGGCCCCTTCGACGCCGATACTGGCGTCCCCGCCTTCGGCAGCGGCCTGGTTCACAGCCGAGCGAAGGGCCTCAAATCGGCTGGCGAAGCGGGAAAGCACTTGGCCGTCGACGCATACGGGCCAGGACTGTCCATCATCAGGGTGATAGGGAATCTCATAGATCCGGGACATGAGCGCTACCAGCCTTGTGAGAAAAACACAGATTCAGCATAGACTTGCGCCAGTGACCGCACAGTCGTCGTAAGTTCCGCCGATCGCGACGCCACGCAGACATCCGTCCCGCGCCGCACAACGGGGTGTGAAGGGTGCGTTTGCTAGAATCCCGGTTTTACCCGTCTTCAAGGGAGAGCTTCATGTCCGGCAAGATCCTCACAGCGCTCGGCCTCACCGCCAACGAATCCGGTACCTACCTCGGCCGCGGCGAGTGGGCCAGCAGCACGGGCGCCGGCACGCTCTCGCCGGTGAACCCGGCCACCGGCGAAGTGATCGCCACGGTGCAGGCCACCAGCGGCGCCGATTACGAGACGATCGTGCAGCGTGCGCAGGAAGCCTATGCGGTGTGGCGTACCACGCCCGCGCCGCGCCGCGGCGAAGCCGTGCGCCTGTGTGGTGAGGCCCTCCGCAAGCACAAGGACGCCCTCGGTTCGCTGGTTGCCCTGGAAATGGGCAAGATCAAGCCGGAAGGCGACGGTGAAGTTCAGGAAATGATCGATATCGCCGACTTCGCGGTGGGCCAGAGCCGCATGCTCTATGGCTACACCATGCATTCGGAGCGCCCGGGCCACCGCATGTACGAGCAGTGGCATCCGGTCGGCCTGGTCGGCATCGTCAGCGCCTTCAACTTCCCCGTCGCCGTGTGGGCCTGGAATGCCTTCCTCGCCGCCATCTGCGGCGATATCTGCCTGTGGAAGCCGTCGCCGAAGACCCCCCTCTCGGCCATCGCCACCATGAAGATCTGCAACGAAGCCCTGAAGGACGCCGGTTTCCCGGACCTGTTCTTCCTCTTCAACGATGCCGGCACCGAGCTGGCGCAGACCTTCGTCGACGACAAGCGCATCCCGCTGATCAGCTTCACCGGCTCGACCAAGGTCGGCCGCATGGTTGGCGAGCGCGTCTCGCGCCGCATGGGTCGCAGCCTGCTGGAACTGGGCGGCAACAACGCCATCATCCTCGACAAGTCCGCCGACCTGAAGCTGGCCATCCCGGCCATCGTTTTCGGTGCCGTCGGTACGGCCGGCCAGCGCTGCACCAGCACGCGCCGCGTACTCGTGCACTCCTCCATCCATGACGCCGTGGTCGACACGCTGGTCAAGGCCTATGGCCAGGTAGAAAAGAAGATCGGCGATCCGACACTGTCGACCACGCTGATGGGCCCGCTGAACAGCCCGGAAGCCGTGACCGCCTTCCTCGCCGCCATCGATCAGGCCAAGGCTGCCGGCGGCACCGTGCGCACGGGCGGCAAGGCCCTGGACGACCGCAAGGGCAACTTTGTCCTGCCGACGATCATCACCGGCCTGAAGAACACCGACGCCGTCGTCCAGACCGAGACCTTCGCGCCGATCCTCTACGTGATGCCGTTCGACACGCTGGACGAAGCGATCGCCGAACAGAACGCCGTACCGCAGGGTCTTTCGTCGGCCATCTTCACGCAGGATCTCAAGGCAGCCGAGCAGTATCTGTCGGCGGCCGGTTCGGATTGCGGCATCGCCAACGTGAACATCGGCACCTCGGGTGCGGAAATCGGTGGCGCGTTCGGCGGCGAGAAGGAAACCGGCGGCGGTCGCGAGTCCGGCTCGGACGCCTGGAAGGTCTACATGCGCCGCCAGACCAACACCATCAACTACTCGGACGCGCTGCCGCTGGCCCAGGGCATCAAGTTCGATTTCTGACGAACGGGTAAGGCCATGACCGATTTGCGCTCCACGGATCGTTTTTCCGACCGCGTCGAGGACTATGTCCGCTACCGGCCGGACTACCCGCAAGCGCTGGTCGGCTGGCTGCGTAGCCTTGGCGTCGCGCCGGACTGGACCGTCGCCGATATCGGCGCCGGCACCGGCATTTCGAGCAAACTGTTCCTCGACAGCGGTCATCGCGTGACCGCTGTCGAGCCCAACGCCGCGATGCGCGCGGCGGCCGTACAGTGGCTGGGCGGCGAAGGCCGTTTCCATGCCGTCGACGGTACGGCCGAAGCCACCGGCCTGGCCGATGGCAGCGCGGATCTGGTTACGGTCGCCCAGGCCTTCCACTGGTTCGACCTGGACAAGGTGAAGCGCGAGTTCGCGCGGATACTGAGCCCCCGCGGCCTGGCCGTGGTGTTCTGGAACACGCGCCGCCTGAAGGGGACGCCGTTCCTCGAAGGCTACGAGCGTTTGCTTCACGAATACGGCATCGATTACGTCAGCGTCGCCGAGCGTTACGCCGACGACGACGCGATGGCGCACTGGTACGGCCATGGCTACCGCGGCATGGCATCGTTCCCGCACGAGCAGAAGCTCGACTACGATGGCCTGCTCGGCCGGACCATGTCGTCTTCCTACATGCCCAAGGCCGGTCACCCCAATCACGAACCGCTGCTGTTCGCACTACGTTCGCTGTTCGACGCGACGCAGGACGACGGCACGGTTGCCTACGATTACGATACCCGCGTGTTCGCGGGCCATCCCACGCCCTGACGAACCCGCCAATGTACGAGATGCTCCGCCCCCTCTTGTTCGCCCTCGACGCCGAGACGGCGCACGGCCTTACGCTGTATGCGTCCGACGTGGCCCAGCGGAGTGGTTTGTCCCGGTACATCGCGACCCCGCCCGCGCCCTTGCCCATTCGCGTGTTCGGCATCGATTTCCCGAATCCCGTCGGCCTCGCCGCCGGGCTCGACAAGAACGGCGAGCACCTCGACGGCCTCGCGGCGCTGGGCTTCGGCTTCGTTGAAATCGGCACGGTGACGCCACGGCCGCAACCTGGCAACGACAAACCGCGCATGTTCCGCCTGCCAAACCATGAGGCCGTGATCAATCGCCTCGGTTTCAACAACGGCGGCATCGATGCGCTGGTGCGAAACGTGGAGAAAGCCAGCTTCCGCGGCGTGCTCGGTATCAACATCGGCAAGAACAAGGACACGCCCAACGAGCGTGCCATCGACGATTATCTGCTGTGCCTTGAGCGCGCCTATCCGCTGGCCACGTATGTGACGGTGAATATCTCCTCGCCGAACACGCAGGGCCTGCGCGACCTGCAGGAAGAAGAAACGCTGCGCCGCTTCATCGGCACGTTGCGCGAAGCACAGGAGCGACTTGCCGGGCAGCATGGCAAGCGCAAGCCGATGTTGCTGAAGATCGCCCCCGATCTCACCGATACCGAACTCGACGCCATCGCCGAGGTGCTGGTCGCCTCGGGCATCGACGGCGTGATCTGCACCAATACGACGATCGACCGCGACACGGTGGCGGGCGATCCGAACGCGCATGAAACCGGCGGACTTTCCGGACGCCCATTGTTCGAGAAGTCCACGGCCGTACTGCGCGGCATGGCCACGCGTCTCGGCGGCAAGCTGCCGATCATCGGTGTCGGCGGCATTCTCGACGGCGACAGTGCGGTGGAGAAAATCGAGGCCGGCGCCTCGCTGGTGCAGGTGTATTCGGGCCTGGTGTATCGCGGCCCGAAACTCATCGCCGAGGCTGTCACCGAGATCCGCAGGCGCGGAGTCATCGCATGATCAACAACGCGCCGATCGACATGGGCGGCTTCACGCTGACCAGCGATGCGCCGCTCGGCGGTCGCAACACGTTGCGGGTGAATGCGCGGGCGAAGCTGCTGGCCGAAGTGCGCGACCCGACGAAGCTTCCGGAAATCCTCGCTTATCCGGCCGTCCGGGGCGGCAAGGTGCTGGTGCTCGGCGAGGGCAGCAACATGCTCATCGGCAGTGACTTCGACGGCACCGTATTGGCCATGGCGACGAGCGGCGTGGAGACGTTCCAGCGCGACGATCGCGTGCTGATCCGCGTCGCCGCCGGCGAGCGTTGGGACGATTTCGTGCGCTGGTCGCTGGGCCAGGGCTATGCCGGACTCGAGAACCTGATCCTCATTCCCGGCACGGTCGGCGCGTCGCCGATCCAGAACATCGGTGCGTATGGCGTCGAGGTGGCCGAGTTCATCGATACCGTCGAGGCCTGGGACACGCACAAGGGCGAGTTCGTCGTCCTCGACAAGGCGGCATGTGCCTTCTCGTATCGCGACTCGACCTTCAAGCAACAGTCGGGGCGCTGGATCGTCGTTGCCGTGACCTTCGCGTTGCCACGCGAGCGCCCGCTGTCACTCGAGTACGCGGGCATCCGCGAAGAAGTCGCGAAGATGGGTGTGGAGCGCGCCACGCCGTACCACGTTGCCGAAGCCGTGGTTCGCCTCCGCTCACGCAAGCTGCCCGACCCGGCGGTGATCGGCAATGCGGGGAGCTTCTTCAAGAACCCGATCATCAGCGCGCCGAAAGCCGACGCCCTGGCACTTGCCCATCCTGGTCTGCCCGTGTGGCCACATACCGGTGGCACCTCGAAGATCTCCGCCGGCTGGCTGATCGAGGCGGCGGGCTTCAAGGGCGAGCGCGACGGCGACGCTGGCATCTCGAACCGTCACGCCCTCGTACTGGTCAACCACGGCAAGGCCACCGGCCCGGAGCTCTGGGCCTTCGCGAAGAAGGTGATCGCAGGCGTCGAGGCAAAGTTCGGCGTCACCCTCGAACCCGAGCCACTGTTCGTCTAACTGTGGGAGCCGCTTCAGCGGCGATGGGTGCTCGCCTCGACCTGGCCCGCTCCCGCGGGATCGCCGATGAATCGGCTCCCGCAACGGCCCACGGTCCCGGGTGGTCACAGCCTCGGGTAGCCACGGTGCCGGATGATGTCATGGTGGTGTCAAACCGCCGTCATATGCTCACCGGGCGGCGTACCATGAGGCGTCGCGATCCGCGATGAGGACGACGCCCTGGATACGATGACGCCAACCAACGAGTCGACCGCCCTGCCGAAGGCGCCCGCAGCGAAGCCCCCGCAGGCTCCGCCGCCCGAGGTGCCTGCCATCGATCTCAGCGATAGCAGCCTCTACATCCATCGCGAGCTGTCGCAGTTGCAGTTCAATATCCGCGTGCTGGACCAGGCACTGGACGAGTCCAAGCCGCTCATCGAACGGTTGAAGTTCCTGCTGATCTTCTCGTCCAACATGGACGAGTTCTTCGAGATCCGCGTCGCCGGGCTGAAACAGCAGATCGCCTTCGATCACGAAATGATCGGCGCCGACGGCATCCCGCCACGCCGCGCGCTGGCTGAAATCGCCGAGATCGCGCACCGGCAGATCGAACGCCAGTACGCCATCCTCAACGAGAAGATTCTTCCCGCGCTGGCCGACGAGGGTATCCGCATCGTCCGGCGCAACCAGTGGACGCACAAGCAGAAGCTATGGGTCCGCCGCTATTTCCGCCACGAAGTCGCGCCGCTGATCACGCCCATCGGCCTGGACCCCACGCATCCGTTTCCACGACTGGTCAACAAAAGCCTGAACTTCATCGTCCAGCTCGAAGGCACCGATGCCTTCGGCCGCGACTCCGGCCTGGCCATCGTCCCTGCGCCGCGCATCCTGCCGCGACTCATCCGCATGCCGGACGAGATCTGCGAGGGCGGCGACAACTACGTGCTGCTGTCGTCGATCATCCACGCGCACGCCGACGACCTCTTCCCCGGCATGAGCGTGATCGGTTCGTATCAGTTCCGGCTGACCCGCAATGCCGACCTGACCATCGACCCGGAAGACGTCGAAGACCTCGCGCGCACGCTGCGCGGCGAACTGTTTTCGCGTCGCTACGGCGACGCCGTGCGCCTGGAAGTCGCGGACAACTGCCCCAAGCCGCTCGTCGATTACCTGATGAAGCAGTACGCGCTGGAACCCGCGGCGTTGTACGAAGTGAACGGCCCGGTGAACCTGGCCCGCCTCTTCGAGATGACGCTGCAGCCGCAGTACGCGCGACTGCAGTTCCCAACCTTCGTGCCTGCCCTGCCCAAGGTTCTGGCGAATGCCGAGGACATGTTCTCCGTCATCAGCAAGCAGGACGTCCTCCTCTACCACCCGTTCGAATCGTTCTCCCCAGTGGTGGACTTCCTTCGCCAGGCGGCGAAGGACCCCCAGGTACTGACGATCAAGCAGACGCTCTACAGGAGCGGCGCCAACTCGGAAATCGTCGACGCGCTGGTGGAAGCCGCGCGTTCGGGTAAGGAAGTCACCGCGGTAGTCGAGCTGCGCGCCCGCTTCGACGAAGAATCCAATCTCAGCCTTGCCTCGCGCCTGCAGCAGGCCGGCGCGGTGATCACCTATGGCGTAGTAGGCGTGAAGACGCACGCCAAGCTCATGCTGGTGCAGCGCCGCGAGAACGGCAAGCTGGTCAGCTACGCACACCTGGGCACGGGCAATTACCACTCGGGCAACGCGCGCCTCTATACCGACTACAGCCTGCTGACCTCGGACGAAGCCCTCTGTGATGACGTGCATCGTCTGTTCCGCCTACTGACCGGCATGGGCAAGGCGCTGAAGATGAAGCGCATGCTCTATGCGCCATTCACCCTGAAAAAGGGACTTCTCGACCTGATCGCGCGCGAAGCGGCCAACGCGGCGGCCGGCAAGAAGGCCGAGATCATCTGCAAGATCAACGCGATCACCGACGCGAAGGTGATCCGTGCCCTTTACCGGGCCAGCCAGGCCGGGGTGAAGGTCGAGCTTATCGTGCGCGGCATGTGCTGCCTTCGCTCGGGCGTCCCCGGGGTGTCGCAGAACATCCGGGTGCGTTCCGTGGTCGGACGGTTCCTGGAACACAGCCGCGTGTACTGGTTCCACAACGACGGTGAGCCCGATCTCTTCCTTGCCAGCGCCGACCTGATGGAGCGCAATCTCGAACGCCGCGTGGAAACCTGCTTCCCCATCGAAGGGAAGAAACTGAAGCAGCGGGTCCGCCGGGAACTGGATACCTACCTGGCCGACAACCACTCCTCGTGGCTGCAGCAGCCCGACGGCACCTATGTGCTGACGCAGCCCGCCGCCGGCCAGCCGGTGCGGGACGCCCAGATGCAGCTGCTCGAGCGGTTTGGCGGCGTGGTGGCGCCTACCCCGGACTGACTCCGACCGCGGCCTTCACCTGACCCGAACGGTCGGGGCGACAGACTCGGCCGTCCAGCGGCACAATGCGTGCATGGTGGGACACGCGTCCATAGCGACGCGCCGTGTATATGTCTTGGGATTGGGCATGCGCTTTTCGGACAGGGGGCACAACGGAACACTTCTTCGCCTGATTCGGGCGACGGTAGTCTGTTGCCTGCTCATCGCCGGCGCAGCCTCGGCCGACACCCTTGCAGGCAACTGGCGCGAGGCACAGCCGACGGATACGCCTGCCGAGGTGCTCCGCGAGTCCGAAAGCCGTCCGCTTCCCGCGTTCGATCCTTCGCGCATGCAGGTGTTCCCGAATTCGCCTTCGGGGACCTGGGTCCTGTTGCGTACCCTGCCCCCGTGGACAACGGGCAACCGGGTGCTGAGCATCCGCACACCCGGCCTGGGCGCAGTGACGCTGTACGACGAACATGGCCCAATAGCGACCACGGCGCTCGAGGATTTCGGGCCCGCGCTACACGGCCATGGCCGCCTGATCTTCGAAATACCTGCTTCGGTGCCGGCCTCCCGACCACTCCTGCTCAAGTTCGAGCCTGGCTCCATGCCACCTGGCGCGGTCACCATGACCATTGAGCCGTGGCGCGATTATCTGCGCGAAGACGGTGGGTGGGTGGTGTTCGCCACGGCCTGCTTCGCCGTCATGATGACCATGGCGCTCATGGCGCTGTGTTTTGCCCTGATCCTGCGCGACATGACGTTCGGCTGGTACGTGGCTTACCTGCTCTGTTATGCGCTGATCCAGGGCCTGAAATCCGGCTATGTTTTCCATCCCCTGGAGATACAGTCACTGGCCGGGTTAGCCGACAGCCTCGGCGCGGCTGCGACAGGCCTCTCGGTTTCGTTCGCCGCGTTGTTCATGCTGCGCTTCGCCAAGGTGGACGATTACGTTCCGCTGCTGCGTATCCCGGTGCTCGCCTTCGCCATCGGCATGCCGGTATTGACGGTACTGCGCGCGACGGGCATCGGCGTCCTGGTCGACACCTCGCAATTGCTGTTGCAGCCGTTGCTCCTGCTCGGCGCGTTGCTTCTGCTGGTGGTCGGTACGACGGCCGCCCTACGCGGCTCACGCCATGCGTGGTTCTTCCTGGTGGGCTGGACTCCCTTGCTCGTCCTCACCGCGCTCTGCGGCGCGCAACAGCAGGGCATGTTGTCCGGCGCGCCGTGGCTGCCCGACGCCGCGATCGCCGTGGGTGCGTTCGAAGCCGTGGTGCTGTCGATCGGCCTGTCCGACCGCGCGCTCACCATTCGCCATGATCGCGACAAGGCGCGCCAACTGGCCGACAGCGATCCGCTCACCGGCGTACTCAATCGCCGGGCGTGGACGGACGCGGCCCTGCAGGCCCTCGAGCAGGGCATGTCACGTCCGATCGCCCTGCTGTTCCTCGACCTTGACCATTTCAAGTCGCTCAACGACTGCTACGGCCATGCCACGGGCGATCGCGCGCTGGTCGCTGTCGCTGCCGCCCTGCGCGACGAATTGCGCCCGACCGACCTGCTCGGTCGCTTCGGTGGCGAGGAGTTCATTGCCTTGCTACAGGGCGTGGACAAGGAAAATGCCGTGCAGGTCGCCACGCGCCTGTGCAGGCGCGTCCATCGCCTGGACGTCCATACGGGCCAGGCACAGACCGATGACCTGCTCACGGTCTCCATCGGCGTCGCCATGCGCTCGCCAGCGGACACCGTGCAGTCGCTGACCGAGCGCGCCGACGCGGCGATGTACGCCGCCAAGTTGAATGGGCGCAACCAGGTGATCTGCTCGGGCCCCGCTGGGCCGACCCTGGTCCGGAGGACCGAGGCCAAGACCCGGTAGCCTGCGGCGCCCTTCACTGTGGGAGTTGGTTTATCGGCGATGGGGGGCGCGGCGTCGCCGCTTCGTTGGCTTTTCGCCGCTGAAGCGGCTCCCACATAGGCTTATCGCCGATGAATCGGCTCCTACAGGAGTGCTAGCTCCGCGGCGGCGGCGACGATGTCGTCATCGCCCGGCAGGACGAGGAAAGCCGCGCTGGCCAGTGGGGTAAAGGTATCCGCGCCGACCACGCGGCGCAGCGGCAGGTGCCCCAGGCCGCCTTCGACGATCGCCGTGATCACGCCCTCGCCCACACCCGCGCTCTTGCGACCTTCGTCGACGATGACGACGCGCTTCGCGTTGGCTGCCTGCGCCGCGATAAACCCATCGTTGAGCGGTACCAGCCAGCGCAGGTCGACAACGCGCACCTTCCAACCATGTGCCGCTTCGATACGCTTCGCCGCACGCAGGCTCATCGGCACGCCGTTGCCGAAGGTGAAGATGACCAGGTCGTCCGCGGCGTCGTTATAGACGCGACCCTCGCCCAGCGGCATCGCTTCGCCCTCAGCCGGATAGGCGAACTGCCACTGGCCGTCGCCCGGCTCGTACAGGTCCTTGGTCATGTAGAGCGCGATCGGCTCGAAGAACGCTGTGACCCGTCCGTCCACCTTGGCCAGCGCCGACAACGTACGCAGCATGGTCGCCGCGTCGTCGCCGCGGCTCGGACAGCCGACGACAAGGCCCGGTATGTCGCGCAGCGCCGCGATCGAATTGTCGTTGTGAAAATGACCGCCGAAACCACGCTGGTAACCGAGTGAGGCCACGCGCATGAGCATCGGGTTGCGGTACTGGTCGTTCGAGAAGAACTGCAACGAGGCCGCTTCGCCGCGAATCTGATCGCAGGCGTTATGGAAGTACGCGAGATACTGGATCTCGGGAAGCGGCAGCATGCCCATGTTCGCGTAACCCTGGGCGAGCCCGAGGATCATCGTTTCATCGAGCAGCGTGTTGAAGACGCGCGCGTTGCGGAAGGCCTTGTGCAGACCCTTCGTCACCGTATAGACGCCACCCTTCTGCGCGACGTCTTCGCCGAACAGCAGGCTCTCCGGATACTTCGCCATGAGGTCGTGCAGTGCCTGGCCGATCTGGATGGCGAGGTGTCGCGGCGCTTGCTTCTCCGGCAACTTGTCGACGCCACCGAAGACGCGCTCACGCTCGGCCGCATTCGCCGGACGCTCGGCTTCCGCGCGAACGGCCGCTGGCGTATAGGGCGCCAACGGCGCCATCACCTCTTCAAGTGTGCTGATGCGTGGGCGACGATCCGCCTCTTCCGCGGCCGCGAAGCAGCGATTGCGGGTGTCGTTGTAGAGGTTGAGCAAGCTGTCGCGGTCGTACAGGCCCGACGACAGCGCGATGGCCGCGCTGCGCAACAGCGGGTCCGTCGCTTCCAGCGACACCAGCTCTTCGATCGAACGCCATTCGATCTCGAAATCGGTACCCGCGTGACCCATGACGCGCGTCGTCCCCAGATGCAGGAAGGTAGGACGGCGCGTGCGGCGGCAATGCTCCACAGCCTTCTGCACATCGGCGTAGCCGCCGGCGAGATCCAGGCCGTCCGCATAGAAGTAATCGAGGTCGGGACGGTGACGGAAGTTGTTCGCCACCCAGCCGCCCGGTGTCTTCACCGAGATACCGATGCCGTTGTCTTCGCAGACGAAGAGCACGGGTGCGGGAAGCTTCTGGTAGGCCGTCCATGCTGCGGCGTTGAACGCGGTCTGCGCCGTGGCGTGGTTGGACGACGCGTCACCGAAGGAACAGATGGCGATCGAGTCGTCCGGAATCGGAAGCTTATGCGCGATGCGACGCGCCTGCTCGATCGCCACGGCCGTGCCGAGCGCCTTGGGCAGGTGCGAGGCGATCGTCGAGGTCTGCGGAAGCACCCACAACGGCTTGCTGCCCCACACCTTGTGGCGACCGCCTGAGGCGGGGTCATCCTTGCTCGCGGCAAAGGACAGCGCGGAATCCATGATCGGATCCATGCCTGGCAGCTTGCGGAAACGCTCGGCCATGAAGCCGCCGCTGCGGTAATGCAGGAACGCCGGATCGGTGTGGCGCGTCAGCCGTGCCACCATCGCGTTGCCTTCATGCCCCGACGAACCGATCGTGTAGAACACCTTGTTCTGCACGCGCAGCACGCGCGCCATCAGGTCGAGATGGCGGCTGATCAGCTGCGATTCGAGGAGTTCGCGGAAGCCGCGCGCATCGAGCGCGCTACCCGGCAGGACAGGCTCGTCGTCGCGCGGTGCCGGGGCTACGTCGCCGTCCCAGAACTGGACGAACTCGACGAAGTTCTGGTCGACGATTTCAGCGCGATTGAAGCCCTTGTGGCGGGCGGGGATGGGATGCGGGACAGACATGGGGAGACTCAAAGAGAAAGAAAAAGCATTCGTGGGTCAAGGATCGGCCTGCTACAGCCTGACCCAGATCGCCGGAAGATGGCCGTCGTCACCACCGATCGGATCGGTGATGGGTGTGGGCAGCCCGGCGATGCGCTCCAATGCAGCCGGCCGCTCATCCGGTTCACCCCGAAGAATGTCGTAATTTTCCTGGCCCGGTGGGTAGGCGCCCACGACAAGAAAATCGTCACTCGCCTCGAGACAGCAATGAGCGGTGCCGGCGGGCAATACGAGGACATCTCCTTGAAATACTTGAACTTCGCTGCCGCCAGGCCCGCCAAGCATTAGTTTCGCGGAGCCCGCTGCTACGCCGAGTGCCTCGTGGGCGTTGGAATGGTAGTGGTGGTATGCGAAAACGCTACCTGTCCACAGCGGGACCCATTCACAGGCGTCGAAGATGGCCTCGACCAGAAGAGCATCCACGTCACCGTCAGTTATGACGGCAACGTAGTGGAGGACGGGAAAGTCCGGATGATTCGGAAATCTGCCGTCATCGGAGAACCATTCCAAAAACGGCTCGCCTCGCAGGATCGGTGACATACGACGCTCCTCAGAACGCGTTGATACCCGTCAGTTCGCGCCCGACCACCAGCTGATGCACGGTCTCGGTACCTTCGTACGTGATAACCGATTCCAGGTTCAGCGCGTGGCGGATCGCCGAGTGTTCGGTGGTAATGCCTGCGCCGCCGAGGATGTCGCGGCAGTCGCGCGCGATGTCCAGCGCCATGCGCACGTTGTTCCACTTGGCCAGCGAGACCTGGGTTGGCTGCAGGCGGCCGGCATCCTTCAGGCGACCGAGCTGGAGCGAGAGCAACTGAGCCGTGGTGATACGGCGAGCCATGTCGGCCAGACGAATCTGCACGGCCTGGTTCGCCGCCAGCGGACGCCCGAACAGGATGCGCTGCTCCGAATAGTCGAGCACTTCCTTCAGGCAGGCCTGCGCCGCACCGATCGGGCCCCAGGTGATGCCGTAGCGGGCCTGGTTGAGGCAACCGAGCGGACCCTTGAGACCCTTCACGTTCGGCAGGCGGGCGCTATCCGGCACGCGGACTTCGTCGAAGAACAAGCCCGACGTGACGGAGGCACGCAAACTCATCTTCTTGTGGACGACCTGTGCGGCGAAGCCCTTGGTATCGGTCGGCACGACAAAGCCCTGGATACCGTCGTCCGTCTGCGCCCAGACGATCGCGATGTGCGCGAGGTTGCCGTTGGTGATCCACATCTTGGCACCATTGATGACCCAGTCACCGCCATCCTTGCGCGCCACCGTCTTCATGTTGGCCGGATCGGATCCACCGTGGGGTTCGGTCAGGCCGAAGCAGCCGATGACTTCACCGGCGGCCATGCGCGGCAGGTATTCGCGCTTCTGCTCTTCCGAGCCGTAGGCGTAGATCGGGTACATGCACAGCGAACTCTGCACGGAGGCGAAGCTGCGCAGGCCGGAATCGCCGCGCTCCAGCTCCTGGCAGATCAGGCCGTAGCTGACCGCGTTCATGCCGGCGCAACCGTATTCTTCGGGCAGCGTGGCGCCCAGCAGGCCCAGCGCGGCGATCTCGGGCACCAGTTCAGCCGGGAAACGCGCCTGGTCGAAGGCGTCGCCGATCATCGGCAGGACCTTTTCGTCGACGAAACGGCCGACCGTGTCCTGGACCATGCGCTCTTCGTCGGTGAGCAGCGAACGGACGTCGTACAGATCGAGGGGGTCGAGACGCTGAGCCATGCGGGTACTCGTAAGTCGGCTACGGGGAAGCCTTCGATTGTAGCCCCGCCCCCCTCCCCGGTCATGCCGGGCCGCAACATTCAGTGTTCGGGGGCTGCCACGGCGCGGAACCCATAGACCGGGAGGCGTTCCTGCGCGCCGGGCGACATGGCGTACAGCGCGAACCGGTACGCCGCCGCCCGCTGTGCGGGATCCCCGCCGCGCAGGACCACGCTCATCCCGTAATCGACGGGTAATGACAGGTTGGCGGGAACCTCGACCCTGGCCAGGTCGGGATCGGGCGTGGCATCGTGCGAGCTGCAGTAGCCGAAAAAGACGTCGACATCGTGGTGCTGGAGGAAATACTTCGCCGCACCGACGTTGCCCGGGATCGTCGGCGCGACCGGACCGCCGACCAGCTTCTTCGCCTTGGCTTCGAGGTTGGCGCGCGCGCCGGGGTGCACGGTCTCCGCACGGGCGAAGAACTTCCATGCGTAGTCGCCACCGGGATCTGCTCCCGGGGTCGACGTGCCGATGCGCATACCCGGCGCCAGCAGGCGATCGAGCAGGTTCGCGCTGGTGATCCCGGCATCCGGCAACGTCTGGACGCAAAGCGCATTACGGGCGAATACCACCGGCGACGTCGCCTTGCCTTCGGCCGCGAGCTTTTCGGGGTGAGCCATGTTGGCGGAGATGTAGACATCAGCCGGCTCGCCCTTCTCGATGCGCTCGCGCAGGAGGCCAGCGGGACCGTTGACGATGCGCACGGGCTCACCCGTCGCCGCGGTGTACTGCTTTGCGATGTCCGCGAGGGCCCCCGTCAGACTGCCCGCCGCGTAGACCGTGATCGTTGTCGCCGCGGTCGCGCTGGTCGCGATCGCAGGGAACACCGCCAGCGCGCCAACCAGGATCCATGCCGTCGTCTTCATAGCAGGTCCACCTGCACCGAAGCGCGCACGGTCCGTGGCGCGCCCAGCGTCGCCGTCGCGCTGCCGGCGGCGTTGTAGCCGTTCTGCCCTGCGGGCGTGACGTTGGCCCAGTAACGCCGGTCGGTCGCGTTATCCAGCGCGAGACGGAACGTCACGGGGTAGGTATGAATGCGCGTCTGGAAGCGTCCACCGATGTCGGCCACGGTATATCCCTTGACGAAGTAGCTGTTGGCATAATCGCCGGCGCGCCGGCCGGCGTGATTCACGTTGAGGGTCAGCGTGAGGCCGGACACCCACGGCATCCGATATTCGATAAGCGAGTTGTAGACCACGCGCGCCAGGCCGAGGATCTGCTTGTCGCTGGTAGTCGTCGAGCCCGTGCGATACAGCCGTGGGTCCAGCAACGAGACACCCGTGAAGACGGTCACGTCGCGCCCGATATCGCCGTTCGCCGTGAGTTCGATACCACGGTTCACCTGCCTGCCCTGCTGCGCAAACACGTTGTCGGCGCCGACGTAAGCGTAAGGGCGTTCGATGCGGTAGAGCGCCGCGCCGAGATCGATGACGCCCACACGCGCCTTGTAACCCGCTTCCCATTGCCGGCTGCGATACGGCGACAGGCTCTGGTTCACGTTAGCCGTGCCGGCAGGCGCGATATCGCCTTGCTGCAGGCTGTCCGCATACGTGACGTACGCCATCTGCGTGGGCACCGGCTTGAACATGACGCTGCCGGTGGGGCTGATGCCATGGGCGTCGTATGAACTCGTCGTCGCGCCCTGCCGGTTGTAATTGCGAACGTACAACCAGCTGTCGCTGGCAGCCACGAGCGCCGACCATTGCTCGTCGAAGCCGACGGTGTCACCGAGCGTCACCGATTGCTGCTTCGTGTTCATCGACTTGTAGCGCTGCGAGAAGTCCGGCAACGGCGGCTTCGCGAAGGAAACCGGGTCGGCGAGACTCGCGCGCCCGACCGTCACCGGACCTGTCGTGAGCGGTGTGTAGCGACTCCAGTAGAAACCGTTGTTCGCGACGACGAGGTCGTGAGTGAGCGGGCCCGTGTCGAAACGACCGTTAAGGGCCAGCATATTGCTGACAATCATGTCGTAGCTGTACGTCGTTGTTGCCGCGGTCGTCGTGTAGTCGCCGGCGTTGTCGGTCAGGGTATTGGTCGGCACCGTCGAGCGACGGTCGTTACTCTCCTTCAACACACCGGCGCGGAACGTCCAGTTGTCGTTGAACGCGGTGCGCAATCGCGAACTGACCATGCGGGTGATGTTGTCGTCACCGCCCCAGGTCTGTCCGTATCCCTTGCGCGTCGGATCCGGCGCGGAGGGCAGGACGACACCCTTACCGAGTGAAAACGTCCCCGGGAAGCCGGTCGACGTGTAGTGGTAGTAGCTCGCGTCGTTCTCGAGCACGGTGTTTTCGCCCAGTCGCGCGTCGAAACCCACGCTGCCGAGGCGGCGGGCGAGTCGGCTGCCATCCACGTAGCCCGGACCGTTCTGGTCCAGTACGTTCACCCGGTAACCGAAACGGTCGTCCATGCCGAAACGGCCGCCCAAATCAGCATGAGCCAGGGCCGACCCGCGCGAGTTGTAGCGCACGTCGAACTCGCGCAGAGGCGCATCGGTGGGTCGCTTGAAGATGTAGTTGAAGGTCCCCGCCGGGCTGGCCGGTCCGTAGAGCGCGCCGGCGAGGCCGTTCAGCACCTCGATCTGCTCGAACTGCTCGATCGGGTAATCCGTCGTGGCGGCGATATTCAAGCCGTCGATCCGGGTGTTCTGCACCACGCCAGCCTGGAGGCCACGGCTCTGTGGCCGGATGTTCTCGCCCTGCACCGTCGGCAGGAAGCGAAAGGCTTCGCGCACGCTCTGCAGTTGCTGGTTCCGGGCAAGGTCGTTATTCACGGCCTGCACCGAATAGGGCGTATCGAGGGGCGAGCGGTCGCCCAGCGGGCCCATGCCGACTTTGTCGGTCCGATAGGACGCCTGACCGGCCTCGACGGTATAGCCCTCGAGGTCCGTTTTCTGCGTGGCGTCCTGGGCGAGAACGGATGCAGCCGGAAGGCCGAGCAGTCCAAGCGGTGCAAGCACCCACAGGCGGCGTGGTGGAAAACGCATGTGAAGCCCCCTGAAAGCGGAATATAGTGAACTATATAACGTGCTCGTTGGGCAGCGATATGCAAACGTTTGCATAATGGGGCTGCCCTCGCCCCCTGGATCCCCGCATGTTCAAAGGCGTCCTTCTCGGTTTTGCCTGCTACGCCGCCTACGCGTGGAGCGACGCCTTCGTAAAATCCCTCGAAGGATCCCTGCCACCCTACGAGGCAGTCTTTTTCGGCGCCGTCCTGGCCATGGCCGCCTTCCCGTTCCTGAAAAAGCCCGGCGACCGCTGGAGCGAGATCGTGATGTCGAAGTTGCCAGGCCTGTGGCTGCTGCGCGCCATGGCCGGCGCGATCGGCAATATCACGGCCGTGATGGCCTTCACGGCCCTGCCCATGGCGGAGGCGTTCTCGCTGATTTTCCTTCTGCCGATCTTCGTCACTATCCTCTCGGTGGTATTCCTGCGCGAGCATGTGGGCTGGCGGCGCTGGTCGGCCGTGCTCGTCGGCTTTCTCGGTGTGCTCGTGGTGCTACGGCCCGGCTTTCGTCATCTCGGCACGGGCCATGTCGCCGCCATCATCTGCGGCATCACGGGCGCCCTTTCGATCATCGCGCTACGCATGGCGGGGGCCACGGAAAAGCGCATCACGCTGTACGGCGCTGGCGTCGTGGGGCCGATGCTCGCCGGATTCATCATGATGCTGCCGCATTTTGTCTGGCCAAACGCGCACCAGTGGTTCCTGGTGCTTGGCTACGGCCTGCTGGCTGCCGCTGGAGCAGTACTACTCATGCTTGCGACCCAGAACGCACCTGCCGCTCGCGTGGCGCCTACGCAGTACAGCCAGATGCTATGGGCGATCCTGTTCGGCTACCTGATCTTCCACGACCATCTGGACTGGCCGATGCTGATTGGCATCGTGCTCATTCTGGGCGCTGGCTTGTTCACCTTCGTGCGCGAGGAGAAGAAGACTGATTGGTGGAGGTGGACGAATATTGTCTGAAGCGGGCGGGTCCAGGCGAACGGGATTTCGCCGATGAATCGGCTCCCACAGAAAGCGGCAGTTGTGGGAGCCGATTCATCGGCGATCCGGCGGCAGCCGGCTAGTTGTTGGAAACCCCGTGCGGCACATGGCCCGTTGCCACATGCCGCCTCGCAGACTCCACATTCGCCGGGGAATCATCGAAGAAGATGTCGGCGCCGAAGGCATCGAGGAAAGGCCCCTTGTCACGGCCGCCGAGGAACAGCGCTTCGTCGATGCGGACGCCCCAGCGGCGAAGCGTAAGAATGACGCGCTTGTGAGCCGGAGCAGAGCGAGCCGTGACCAGCGCCGTACGGATCGGCGAGGTCTCTGCCGGGAACGCCGCCTGCAGACGATGCAACGCCGACAGGAATCCGCGGAACGGCCCACCCGACAGAGGCTCCGCCCACAGTTCGGACTCACTGCGATGGAAAGCGTCGAGTCCCTGCTCTTTCGACACGCGCTCACCCTCGTCACCGAAGATCACCGCGTCGCCGTCGAAGGCGATTCGCAATTGCTCGCTGGAGCGCTGCGGCGCCGTGGAGGGCAAGATGGTGGCGGCAGCGACGCCCGCCCTCAACGCGCGACCCACGTCTTCCGCATTGGCAGAAAGAAACAAGTCCGCCCGGAACGGCGCGATGTAATCGGACGTCGGCGCACCGCTGGTGAACGCCGCACGCGAGATGTTGAGCTTGTAGTGCTGGATGGCATTGAAGATACGCAGACCCGTATCGCCCGAATTGCGCGACAGCAGGATCACCTCCACCGGCGGCACGTCGCCCGACAGCGTGTTGAGGCCGAGTAGCTTCTGCACCAGGGGGAAGGCGACGCCTGGGGTCAGGAGCTCGTTCTCGCGCTCGATCTGGTACGTGCGATACGCGTCCAGGCCGTCACGCTCGAACAGTTCGTGGCCGTCTTCCATGTTGAACAGTGCCCGCGACGAGATGGCCACGACCAGACGGTTGTCGTGCACGGAAGCGTCGGAGTGGGCAGTCTGGGTGTCTTCGTCGGGGGCGTTCATCGGGGATGTCCGTGATGCGGTCTGGACACCATCCTAATGCACGCAGCCGCTTTTCTTTTTTTACAGGGCGAACTGCTCGTCGAGGATGCGCTGCTGCAGGTTGTGTTCGGGGTCGAAGAGGAGGCGAACGGCGTTGCGGCGCGACTGTTTGACCTCGACCTTGCGTACGTCACGGACTTCGTGGAAGTCGGCTGTCGCGCTGATGGGGCGCTTGTTCGGGTCCTTGGTCTCGAACCCCACGCGGGTGGCATGCGGGAGGATGGCGCCCCGCCACCGGCGCGGGCGGAAAGGGCTGATCGGGGTCAGCGCCAGCACGTTCGCGTCGAGCGGCAGGATCGGGCCATGGGCCGAGAGGTTATAGGCAGTAGACCCGGCTGGCGTGCTCACGAGGATGCCATCGCAGACCAGCTCCTCGAGCTTCACCTCGCCATTGAGGCTGACGCGCATGTGCGCGGCCTGGTTGCTCTGGCGGAGCATGGCCACTTCGTTGAAGGCGAGTGCGCGGTGCTCGGCGCCATCGCAGCAGGTGCTGTGCATTTCCAGCGGGTGGAGCACAGCCGGATGCGCCCGCTCGATGCGCTCGGCGAGTGCATCGAGGTCGTGCTGGTTCATGAGAAAACCGAGGCGGCCGAGCTTCATGCCGTAAAACGGCACGCCGAGGGTTCGATAGGTGTGCAGCGTGCGCAGCATGAAGCCGTCGCCGCCGAGTGAGACGATAATTTCGGCGTCACCGGGTTCCACACTGCCGTAACGCTTCACCAGGGCGGTGCGCGCACGTTGGGCGACGTCGGTTTCGCTGGCGACAAAGGCTAGGCGCATGGATGTCGGCTTGAAGGACCAGCCGGGAGCTTAGTCCTTCGGGATGGACGGCGGCTAGGGTGCAACGGGTGCGCTGGCACCCATCGCCGCTGAAGCGGCTCCCACATCAGGCAGGGGAGCCGCTTCGGTGCCAGGCGGATCAGACCGGGATCTGCGCCAGCTGGGCCAGGCGACGGACGGCGACCGAGGCGATCGGGTAGTCCGCGTTCTGGGTGAGGATTTCCGCCAGCATGGCGCGGGTGTACTTGAGCGTGGCGTCGTCGCGCTGCAGCCAGGCCTGGACCGGGCTGACATCGGTACGGTCGCCGGCGACCGAGATCACCTGCAGGGCAAGGGCACGGTGCTGGGCGTTGAGCTCGTCCAGCAACGAACCGCGGGCCTGTGCATGCCACGCGCCTTCCACGTTGAGCGCCTCGATCTGGCCACGCAGCCACTCGAGGTCGAGGGCTTCGGCCAGTTCGTAGAACACCTTGGCGACGGTGGCGATGTCCTTGCCGCTCTGCTTCGACACCTCGACCATGTCCAGCGCCGCACGCAGCACCGAGACACGTGCCAGGCGCACCGCCAGCGAGTCGGGCACGCCCAGTCCTTCCCACTTCTCGCGGCTTGCGTCGAAGTCGCCACGGCCGGTGTTGGTGAGCGCATCCGGCAGGGCCTTGCGCAGCACGGTCACTTCACTGGCGTAGCGGTCGACATTGGCCGCGATGTCCAGCGTGCCGCCCGGACGATTGAGCAGCCAGCGGGTCAGGTGACGCAGCAGCGACCAGATCTGCAGGATCGCGTCGATCTGCGTGTCCTCGGCGACCTTGCCGTCGAGCGCCTCGATTTCGGCCCAGAGCTCGCGGGCATCGAGGATTTCACGGGCAGCCGTATACGCCTTTGCAATCGACGCCGGGCCATGGCCCGTGTCTTCCTGCATCCGCATCATGAAGGTGGCGCCCATGCGATTGATCGTCGAGTTGGTCACCGCGGTGGCGATGATCTCGCGCTTCAGACGATGGCGCTGCATGTGCTCGGCATACTTCTCGTGCAACGGCACGGGGAAGTAACGCACCAGCTCACGCGAGAGGTACGGATCTTCCGGCACATCCGAATCCAGCAGCTGCTGGAACAGGCGGATCTTGTCGTACGAAAGCAGGACCGAAAGTTCCGGACGCGTCAGGCCCTGTCCGCGCAGCTTGCGCTCGGTGAGTTCGGCAGCGGTCGGCAGCGACTCGACGGCACGGTCGAGCATGCCTTCGGATTCCAGCGTGCTGATGAAGTGAGCCATCGAGCCGAGGCGGCGAACCGACTGGTGCTCCATCACGGTGATCGCCTGGTTCTGGCGGTAGTTGTCCCACAGCACGAGGCGACCGACTTCATCGGTCATCTCGGCGAGCTGCTTGTTGCGGCCCTCGAAGGTCAGCTCGCCGCGCTGCACGGCATCGTTGAGCAGGATCTTGATGTTCACCTCATGATCGGAGGTGTCCACACCGGCGGAGTTGTCGATGAAGTCGGTGTTGAGCAGCACGCCGGCCTGGCCGGCCTCGATGCGACCCTTCTGGGTCATGCCCAGGTTACCGCCCTCGCCCACCACCTTGCAGCGCAACTCGTTGCCGTTCACGCGCAGGGCGTTGTTGGCACGATCGCCGACATCCGCATGCGTTTCGCTGGTGGCCTTGACGTAGGTACCGATACCACCGTTCCAGAGCAGGTCGACCGGTGCCTTCAGGATGGCCGAGAGCAGGTCCGTCGGTGCCATGTGCGTAGCATCGCTGCGGATGCCGAGCACGGCCTTGATTTCCGGCGAGACGGGAACCGACTTGGCACTGCGCGCATACACGCCGCCGCCCGCCGAGATCAGCGACTTGTCGTAGTCGTCCCACGAGGAACGCGGCAGCGCGAACATGCGCTCGCGCTCGACGAAGGACTTCGCCGAATCCGGGTTCGGGTCGAGGAAGATGTGACGGTGATCGAACGCGGCGAACAGGCGGATCTTCTCCGACAGCAGCATGCCGTTGCCGAACACGTCGCCCGACATGTCGCCCACGCCGACCACGGTGAAGTCTTCGGTCTGGCAATCGCGACCCAGTGCGCGGAAGTGGCGTTTGACCGACTCCCATGCGCCCTTCGCCGTGATGCCCATGCCTTTGTGGTCGTAGCCGTTGGAGCCGCCCGAAGCGAACGCGTCGTCGAGCCAGAAACCGTGTTCGGTCGAGATCGCGTTGGCGATGTCGGAGAACGTGGCCGTGCCCTTGTCCGCGGCAACCACCAGGTACGGGTCGTCATTGTCGTGACGGATCACGTCGTGCGGCGGCACCACCTTGCCCTCGACAAGGTTGTCGGTGATGTCGAGCAGGCCGTTGATGAACATCCGGTAGCAGGCGATACCCTCGGCCAGCTGTGCATCGCGGTCGCCACCCACCGGCGGACGCTTCACGAAGAAGCCGCCCTTGGAACCGACCGGCACGATGACCGTGTTCTTGACCATCTGTGCCTTGACCAGGCCGAGGACTTCCGTACGGAAATCTTCGCGGCGGTCCGACCAGCGCAGGCCGCCGCGAGCGACGGAGCCAAAACGCAGGTGAATGCCTTCCACGCGCGGTGCGTAGACGAAGATCTCGCGGAACGGCACCGGCTTGGCCAGCTCGGGGACCTGGTGCGAGTCGAACTTGAAGCTCAGGTACGGACGATAGGCGCCGTCCCATGACTGGAAGAAGTTGGTACGCAGCGTGGCATGGATCAACGAGATGAAGCTGCGCAGGATGCGGTCTTCGTCGAGGCTCGACACATTGTCCAGCAGTGCGTTGAGCGCCTCCTCGACCGCCTTGGCCTGCTCGTCGCGCGGACGCCCGAGCGAGGCCACCAGGTTGCCGATCAGGCCGGGCTGCGCAGCGAGCGTTTCCGGACCGATGAGCGCATGCATCTCGTGCGAAAGCAGGCTTTCGGCGCGTTCACGCTCGGCGGCGGCCAGACTCTCGCGGCGTGGATCGAAGCGCGCGTTGAACAGCTCCACGATAAGACCGGCGATGGCCGGATAGTGGTTGAGCGCGTCTTCCATGTACGCCTGCGAGAACGCTACGCCGGTCTGCAGCAGGTACTTGGTGTAGCTGCGCAGGATGGCCACCTGACGCCAGCCGAGCTTGGCACCGAGGACGAGACGGTTGAAGCCGTCGTTCTCCGCATTGCCGCGCCAGATCTGCTCGAAGGCATCTTCGAAGATCGAACCGACCTGCTCCACGTCGAACGCGAGGCGGTCGACCGGCTGCACTTCGAAGTCCTGGATGAACAGCGCGCTGTCGGCGAGCTTCAGCTCGTACATGTGCTCGGTGAGCACACGCAGGCCGAGGTTCTCCAGTTGCGGCAGCACTTCGGACAGGGCGATATCCGAACCGGAGCGATACACCTTGAAACGCAGCGCTTCCGGACGATTCTGCGGATGATAGAACGACATGCTGATCGCGTCGGGGCCATCGAGTCCAGCCAGTGCGCGCACGTCGGCCGCAGCGACCTGCGGTGTCACTTCGTCCACGTAACCGGCGGGAAGCACCTTGCCGTAGCGATTGGCCAGGATGATGCCCTGCTGTTCGCCGGCGGTTTCGATCAGGCGGTCACGCAGCTCGTCGTTCCAGTTACGGGCGATCGAAGCGATCTGCGCTTCCATGGAAGCGGCGTCGTAGATCGGATGGTCACCGATGCGCGGACGCACGACCACGTGCAGGCGAACCAGTGCGGCTTCACCCATGAGCACCGCGGAGTCCACGTGCTCGCCATGGAAGGCTTCGCGCAGCACGCCTTCCACGCGCTCGCGCACGGCCGTATTGAAGCGGTCGCGCGGAATGAACACCAGGCACGAGAAGAAGCGGCCGTAGCTGTCACGACGGATGAACAAGCGCGTCCGCGTGCGCTGGGCCAGCTCGAGCAGGCCGATGGCCAGAGCGTAGAGCTCGTCGGTGCTGCACTGGAACAGTTCATCGCGCGGCAAGGTGTCGAGGATATGCCGAAGCGCCTTGCCCGAATGCGAATCGCGCTTCAGGCCGGATCGCGTCATCACCGCTTCGCATTTGTCGCGAACCAGCGGCACGTGCTGCGGGTGAGCCATGTACGCATTGGAGGAAAACAGGCCGAGGAAGCGCTGTTCGGCAACCGGGCGGCCCTTTTCGTCGAACTTGAGGACGCCGATGTAATCCATGTAGCCCGCGCGGTGAATTGGCGAGCGCGCATTGGTCTTGGTCAGGATGATGGCGTCGGTGGAACCCGATCGCGGCAGTTCGCTGGCAACCAGGGTCCGAAGCGACCGTGGGGCGAGCGAACGCTCGGCAGCGCGCAGGATGCCCAGCCCGGAGCCTTCGACCGTACGCAGCACGTCGTCGCCCACACCGTGGGCTACCTCGTATTCGCGATAGCCCATGAAGGTGAAGTGGTTATCGGCCACCCAGCGGAGGAATTCCGTGGCTTCGCGCACTTCGTCCGCCGTATACGGCAGGGAGCGCTTGCCAAGGTCGTCGGCCACCTCGTTCATCTTGGCGCGCATGGCGCGCCAGTCGTCCACGGTTTCGCGTACGTCCGAAAGGGCGGTTTCGAGGTTGGCCTTGACGGTGTCCAACTCCGTATCGTCGAGGCGATCGACCTCGAAACGCATGATCGACTCGGTGTGCTCACCGGAGCCGATCGACTCCAGCACGCCGGCGGATGAGCGCACCACCGGGACGACCGGGTGGATGATCACCTGGATGTCGGCGTGGGCGGCGGCCACCATGGAGACGGTGTCCACCAGGAAGGGCATGTCGTCGGTGACGACCTCGATCACGGCGCGGCTGCCTGACACGCCTGGGTTGTAGACCCGAACCTTGGCCTTACCCACCTGGCGCTCACGCGCGAAGGTGAGCAGGTCGGCGATCAGGGCGGCCCAACGATCGGGCGCGTGCAGCGCGTAATCGGCCGGCGCAATGCGCTCGAAAAAGGCTTCGATAAAGAAGCGGGCCTCATTGAGGCGCTCCGCCGGGTAGCTGATCTTCTTCAGTTCATCGAAAACAACGGCGTGAAACTGGCCGTCTGCTGCGGCGCGAATCGCATTCATGGGCAAATATCGATGTGGGGAGAGAGAGGAAAACCGTCAAAGCATAGCTCTCACCCATGGCATGTAGCCACACCATCACGCGTTGCCCGTTGCCTGTTTTTCAGTGCGCCGCGACATATTGCGCACCCTCTCACGAGGTGAAGCGGGCATGCTCCCCACCCGCGGCCAAGTGCAACGCAACAATTCGCACGCGAATGTTGTTCATGACCGTTGACGCTGGTCGAAGGGAGATTCTAAACTGGACGGTATAGTCCAGCAGGTACACGAAATGTCGAATCTGGATCCCCGGCCGACCTCCGATCGTCAGCAACGGGTGCTCCAGGCGGCGTGCGCGCTGTTCCTGCGTGACGGATACCGCGTCAGCATGGGCGCTGTGGCACGCGAGGCGGGCGTGTCCAAGCAAACTGTGTATGCGCACTTCGAAAACAAGGACACCCTGTTCCACGCCGCCGTCGAACAACTCGTCTTACCCCTGCATGCCACCCTCACCCCGGAAAGTCGCGGTCTGAGCCACACGCTTCTCGCGCTGGCCAGGGCGCACCAGACCTACGTGATGGATCAGGAACACGTGGCCCTTGGCCGGATGCTGATCGCGGAAGCCCCGCGATTCCCGGCCGCGGCGCGTACGTTCTTCCGGACCGCGATAGACACCGTCGCGGCCCGGCTGGCCGGTTGCATGGCTGAAGCCATGGACCACGGAACGATGCGCCGCGAAGACCCCGAGGTCGCCGCGGAGCTATTCCTGTCCATGCTTCACGGGCTCGAAGGGGATCGTCGCCTCTTCGGCATGCACGCCAGGGGACAAAAGGCACAGGACGACTGGGCGCGACACGCGGTAACTGTATTTATGCATGCGTACGACATCCTCCCGGATGCCCCGGCGCTTACGAACAAGAAACCTGGAATAGGAACGGAGTTCTCATGAATCCCCTGCCCCTGCGCACCCCCCTGCTGGCCCTCAGCCTCGCTGCGGCGCTCGCCGCCTGCCATAAGCAGGAGGCACCGCCTGCACCGCCGCCGGCACCTGTCGGCATCATCAGCGCCCAGCCGCAGACCGTTCCCCTGATCCAGGATCAGGTCGGTCGCATCTCGGCCCTGCGGACCGCCGACGTACGCGCCCGCGTCCCCGGCATCCTGCTCAAGCGTCTCTATGCCGAAGGCACGGACGTGAAGGCCGGCCAGAAGCTGTTCCAGATCGACCCGCAGCCGCTCACCGCCGAGTTGAACTCGCAGCTCGCCCTGCTCGCTTCGGCCAAGGCGACGGCGGCCAATAACAAGGCCACCGCCGACCGCAACCGCGGCCTGATCGGCAAGAACTATGTTTCCCGTCAGGACCTGGACACCGCCGAAGCCGCCCAGCGCACCGCGGACGCCTCGGTGAAGCAGGCGGAAGCGAACGTCCAGTCGGCCCGGATCAACCTCGGCTTTACTGACGTGGTCTCGCCGATCGACGGCCGTGCCGGCCAGCAGCAGGTCACCGAGGGCGCGCTCGTCGGCCAGAGTGACACCACGCTGCTGACCCAGGTCGACCAGATCGACCAGCTCTACGTGAACTTCAGCATGTCGGTCACGGACCTCGACACCATGCGCCGCGCCGCCGCGTCGGGCGATGCCACGCTGTCTGCCACGGACCAGTCCACGGTCAGCATCCAGTTGCCGGACGGCTCCGACTACAACGAGAAGGGCAAGCTCGACTTCTCCTCGGCCACCGTCAACCCGCAGACCGGCACGGTGAACCTGCGCGCGCAGCTCGCCAATCCCGACATCCGCCTGCTTCCCGGCCAGTTCGTGACGGTCAAGGCCAACCTGGGCAACCTGCACAACGTCTACCTGGTGCCCCAGGCCGCCGTGCTGCGCGATCCGGGCAGCGCTTACGTGCTGGTCGTCGGCGACGCCAAGGCAAAGGACCCTCAGACGGGCGAGGAGAAGACCATCCCCTCCGCCGCCGTGCGCCGCCCGATCGTCACCGACCGCATCAGCGGTTCGAACTGGGTTGTCACCGGTGGCCTGAAGCCGGGCGACAAGATCATCGTCGACGGCCTGGCCAAGGCGAAAGAAAACGCGCCGGTGAATCCATCCCCGGCCAAGGCCACACAGGACGCCGGTGCCCCCGGCGCCCCTGCTCCGGCAAAGGCAGCCTCGTCGGCCGCCCCCGCCGGTAAGCAGTAAGGGAGTTACCTCATGCCGACTTTCTTCATCGACCGCCCCATTTTCGCGTGGGTCGTGGCGATCCTGATCAGCCTTTGCGGCACGATCTCCCTGTTGAACATGGGTATCGAGTCATATCCGAACATCGCCCCGCCACAGGTCGTCGTTACGGCGACCTACCCGGGTGCGAGCGCGGACACGACCGAAAAAACCGTGACCCAGGTGATCGAGCAGCAGCTGACCGGTATCGATCACCTGCTCTACTTCAGCTCCGCTTCCAGCTCCAGCGGCACGGCTACCGTGACGCTGACGTTCGAAACGGGTACCGATCCGGATATCGCCCAGGTGCAGGTGCAGAACAAGGTGTCGCTCGCGACCCCTCGCCTGCCCTCGGAAGTGACCCAGCAGGGCGTCGTGGTGGCCAAGTCCAACCCCGACTTCCTGATGTTCGTCGCCCTCACCTCGAACAATCCGGCCATCGACGGCAACCGCCTGACCGACATCGTCTCGTCGCAGGTGCTCGACCAGATCGCCCGTATCCCGGGCGTGGGCAGCACGCGCCAGCTCGGTGCCGAGTACGGCATGCGCGTATGGCTCAACCCGGACAAGCTGCGTGGTTACGGTCTTTCCGCCACGAACCTGCGTGATGCTCTCAGCACGCAGAACGTACAGTTCGCCGCCGGCTCCATCGGTACCGATCCGGCCACGAACGGCCAGGGCTTCAGCGCGACGGTGTCCGCGGAAGGTCGCTTCACGTCGCCGGAAGAGTTCTCCAACATCATCCTGCGCGCGAACAACGACGGCACCGTGGTCCGCCTGAAGGACGTGGCACGCGTCGAACTCGGGCCGCAGACCTACGGCTTCAACGCCCAGTGGAACGGCACGGCCACCGGCTCGTTCGGTGTACAGCTGCTGCCCGGCGCGAACGCGCTGGACGTCGCCAACGCCGTGCGCGCCAAGATGACGGATCTGGCCAAGAGCTTCCCGGACGGCGTCACCTGGTTCGCCCCGTACGACACGACGCAGTTCGTGGTCATCTCGATCACGGAAGTGGTGCACACGCTGGTCGAGGCCATCATCCTCGTCTTCCTCGTGATGCTGCTGTTCCTGCAGAACTTCCGCGCGACGATCATCCCGACCCTGGTCATCCCGGTGGCCCTGCTGGGCACGTTCCTGGGTCTTTCGCCGCTCGGCTTCACCATCAACCAGCTCACCCTGTTCGGCATGGTGCTGGCGATCGGTATCGTGGTCGATGACGCGATCGTGGTGATCGAGAACGTCGAACGCATCATGTCGGAAGAGGGGCTCGATCCCCCGGCAGCCACACGCAAAGCCATGGGCCAGATCACCGGCGCCATCGTGGCGATCACCGTGGTGCTGGCGGCGGTGTTCGTGCCCTCGGCCCTGCAGCCTGGCGCCTCGGGCATCATCTACAAGCAGTTCGCGCTGACGATCGCGGTGTCGATGGGCTTCTCGGCCTTCCTCGCGCTTTCGTTCACGCCGGCGCTGTGCGCAACGATCCTCAAGCCGGTTCATGGCGAGCGGAAGAACATCATCTACCGCAAGTTCAACCAGGGCTTCGACAAGGTCCAGCACACCTACTCCGGCCACATCGGCAGCGCGATTCGTCACGCCCCGCGCTGGATGATCGTGTTCGTGCTGATCGCCGTCGTCTGCGGTTTCCTGTTCGCCAGGTTGCCGACCAGCTTCGTCCCCGACGAAGACCAGGGTTACGCACTGGCCATCGTGCAGTTGCCGCCGGGTTCGAGCATTGCCCGCACGGAAAGCGTGATGGGCAGCGTGCGCGGGATCGTCCTCAAGGATCCCTCCATCGCAGGCGTGTTCGCGATCTCCGGTTTCAGCTTCGTGGGTACCGGTGAAAACGTCGGCATGGCCTTCATCAAGCTGAAGGACTGGGACACCCGTGACTACACGGCCACCCAGATCATCGGCCAGCTGAATGGCAAGATGCAGGCGGTTCGCGACGCGACCATCTTCGTGGTCAACCTGCCAACGATCCGCGGCCTCTCGCAGTTCGGCGGTATCGACATGTACCTGCAGGCACGTGCGGGGCAATCCCGTGCCGAGCTGACCCAGGCACGTAACGCCCTGCTCGGCGCCTCCGCGCAGAACAAGGCGCTTGTCGGCATTCGTCCGAACACGCTCGAAGACGCCCCCCTGCTGCAGTTGAACGTCGACCGCACGCAGGCACAGACCATGGGCCTGAATGTCAGCGATATTTATACCGCGATCCAGCTCACGCTGGCCCCGGTGTACATCAACGACTTCCAGTACGGCGGCCGCGTGAAGCGCGTCATGCTGCAGGCCGACGCGCCTTACCGCATGGGCACGGATGCGTTCGCGCATATCTTCACGCCCAGCACTTTGACGTCCACCTCCACCAGCACAAGCACGACAGGTGGCTCGGTCGCCAGCGCTTCCACCGCGACCGACAGCTCGATGATCCCGTTATCCACCGTGGTGCATTCGAACTGGACGATGGCGGCGCCAACACTCAACCGCTACAACGGCTACTCGGCGGTGGAAATCGTCGGCAACGAAGCGCCGGGCTTCTCCACCGGCCAGGCGATGGGTGTGGTCGAAGGCATCGTGAACGACAAGCTGCCGAAGGGCTTCGGTTATGACTGGACTGGCCAGTCGTACCAGGAAATCCTCTCAGGTAACTCGTCGACGATGCTGCTGGCCCTGTCCATCGTGATCGTGTTCCTCTGCCTTGCCGCCCTGTACGAAAGCTGGTCCATCCCGGTTGCCGTGCTGTTGGTGGTGCCGCTCGGCATCCTCGGCACCGTGGTCGCCTCCATGCTTCGTGGCCTGCCGAACGATATCTACTTCAAGATCGGCATGATCACGGTCATCGGCCTGGCAGCGAAGAACGCCATCCTGATCGTCGAGTTCGCGGTGGAGAAACAGCAGGAAGGCAAGACGCTGCGCGAAGGCGTGGTCGAAGCATCCCGCCTGCGACTGCGCCCCATCCTGATGACCTCGCTGGCCTTCATCCTCGGCGTGTTCCCGCTGGCGATTTCCACCGGCGCTGGCGCGAACTCCCGTCATGCGATCGGTACGGGCGTTATCGGCGGCATGCTCTTCGCCACCTTCCTCGGCCTGCTGCTGATCCCGGTGTTCTACGTCAGCGTTCGCCGCATGCTGGGCGACAAGCTGGACGAGGTCTCGACCAAGATGCCGCACGTCGGTCACGACGACAGCGATCCGCACGGCGGTGGTGATGGCAACGGCCCGCACGATGGTGGACCGACCAACCTCCAGCCGCACGCACCGAATGTCGGCGATGTAAGAGCCTTCGATTCGGACACGCATCGCGGAACGGATCGAACGTAAGAGCACTACATGGAAAACGAAGGAGCCCGGCAAACGCCGGGCTCCTTTTTTTTGCCTTTTTTGCTTGTTGTGGGAGCCGATTCATCGGCGATGCTCTCCACCCAACCGCCTCACACTCCCAAAGAACCCACCTACCCTCCCCGCCTCCCTCACCCGACATAACGCAAAACCCACTGAATCAACCCTTGGTGATCCCGACACGCGGATCTCACCATGGAAGAAAATTCAGAATCCTTCTATTCCCATGCGCGCCTCAAACGTTGTTCCATGTGCGTGCGGGGCCGGCCATGGCCCTGACCTTCGAGTGGGACGCCGCAAAGGCCCGCAAGAACTCATTCAAGCATAGCGTCTCGTTCGCTCAGGCTTGCGACGTCTTTTCTGACCTCAGTTACATCGATATCCGACACCACTATCACGGCCGCGAAGTCCGATTCGCAGCCGTTGGACTCGCGAACGGAAGAGAGCTCTTCGTCGTCTACACCTTGCGAGGCCAAACCATCCGACTCATCTCCGCCCGGGAGGCAAACCGTCATGAATCCCTTGAATACTGGAAGCTTCGTCATCTACGAGCTTGAGGCCGATACGCCTCTCAGCTTCCTGATGACAAAGGCACGGCAACATGCATTCGCAGGTGCCACCACGCATACCGAGGAAGATCTACCTCCGGAAGTTCTCGCCAGAATCGCTGCCATTGATGAAAGCAAAATCGACTTCAGCGACATCCCAGCAACCCCTCCGGACGCTCTCTGGATGAGGCTGGGACCCGGCAACCTGCTCGGCCGCCTGATGGCTGAAGCGCGAGAACGTGAACTCACTGGCGGCATCCTCGACAACGTTGAACACTGCCTTCCAGAATTCATCGCAAGGATCGCCGCCATGCAAGGAAACTTCCTCGACTTCAGCGACATGCCGGACATGGCTCCTTACGCGGTCACACTGATAACCGGTTGCGGTCCCAGCCTTGAGGCTCTCATGCCGGAGGCCCGCAAGCTCGCATTCACCGCCGCTTGATCGATATAAGGAAAACCCCGGCAATGCCGGGGTTTTCGTATTGAAGCCGGTGGGCAGGCAGTGCCTCAGCGCAACCCAGTCTCCGCACGCGCAATCACCAGACGCTGGATCTCACTCGTACCCTCATAGATCTCGGTGATCTTGGCATCGCGGAAGTAACGCTCCAGCGGCATTTCCTTCGAATAACCCATACCACCGTGGATCTGAACGGCCTGGTGCGTGATCCACATCGCCGCTTCCGAGGCGACCAGCTTGGCCATCGAGGCTTCGGTGCCGAAGCGACCGCCGGTCTTCTCGACCTGGCCCTTCACCCATGCGGCACGCAGGGTCAGCAGCAGGGCCGAGTCCAGCTTGCACTTCATGTCGGCAATCTTCGACTGCGTCATCTGGAACGTGCCGATCGGGTGGCCGAAGGCCTTGCGATCGCGCGACCAGACCAGGGTCGCTTCATACGCAGCGCGGGCGATACCGATGGCCTGCGAAGCAATACCGATGCGGCCGGCGTCCAGCACGCCCATGGCGATGCCGAAGCCCTTGCCCTCGGCACCGAGCATGTCTTCGGCCGGGCACACGTAGTCGTGGAACTCGATCTCGCAGGTGGCCGAGGCGCGAATGCCGAGCTTCGGCTCGGTCTTGCCGGCCATGAAGCCCGGGCGCTTGGTGTCGATGATGAAAGCGGACACTCCGCGAGCACCCATCCCCGGCGTGGTCACGGCGAACAGGACGATGTAGCGAGCCACCGGGCCGGACGTGATCCAGCTCTTCTTGCCATTGATCACCCAGTCACCCTCGGCGTTCTTCACCGCGCGGGTGTGCATGTTCGAGGCATCCGAACCCGACTGCGGCTCGGTAAGCGCGTAAGCGCCGATGGCTTCGCCCGAGGCGATGGCCCGCACGTACTTCTGCTTCTGCTCTTCGTTACCGTTCTTCAGGATGCCGTTGCAGAACAGCGAGTTGTTCACCGACATGATGGTCGAGGTGGCGGCGTCGGCCGCCGCGATCTCGACCATGGCCAGTACATAGGCCACCGGGTCCATGCCCGCACCGCCGTACTCTTCAGGCACCTCGATGCCCATCAGGCCCAGCTGGCCCATCTCCTGGATGTTCTCCAGGGGGAATTCACCCTTGGCGTCGTGCTCGGCAGCGACGGGGGCGATGCGCTTCTGGGCGAAGTCGCGGGCGATGGACTGAATCGACAGTTGGTCGTCGGTAAAACGGAAATCCATGAGCATTCCTCGGGCCGGCCCGGAAGGTCGGCAAGTCTTGGGGTAGAGACAAGCCGCCCATTCTAACGGCCGTTCGAGTCATTGCCTCCATGCACTGCAACATCGGCCTTGACGCTGGGGCGGCGGGGCATCATCCTTATGTATCTCTCTATCGCGATAAAAGGATTCGGCATGGATTTGTCGACGGCCTCCACCGTGCTTCGCCTGTTGGCGGACCCGACCCGGGTTCGCTTGCTCGCCCTGCTGGACCGCGAGGAGTTGACCGTGGCCGAGCTGGCCGCCGTGCTGCACCTGGCCCAGCCACGCGTCTCGACCCACCTTGCCAAGCTCAAGGAAGCCGAGCTGGTGCGCGACCGCCGGGCAGGCGTGTCCGCCTATTATCGCGCCAACGCCGAGGCCGACCCTACCCTCGCCGCGCTGGTCGCCTCCCTACGAGACACCCTGAGCGATGCGCTGCTCCGTGAGGATGCCGAGCGCCTGCCGGCCGTCCTTGCCCAGCGTGCACGCACCGAGGGCTGGGCGGACACGGTGGCCGGCGACATGGAGCGCCATTATTCGCCGGGACGTACCTGGGAAACCCTGGCGCGCTCCCTGTTGCAGCTGCTCGCCACGGGCGACGTACTGGACATCGCCTCGGGCGATGGCGTCACCGCCGAGCTCCTCGCGCCGCACGCGCATTCGATCGTCTGCGTGGATAGCTCCGAGCGCGTCGTGGACGCTGCACGCCAGCGCCTGGCCAGCTTCACCAATGTCGACGTGCGCACCGGCGACATGCACGCGCTGGACCTGGAAGCCGACCGCTTCGATCTTGTCCTGCTGCTCCACGCCCTCACCTATGCGGAACGGCCCGAAGCGGTCTTCACCGAGGTGACCCGTGTCCTCAAGCCGGGTGGACGGCTTCTCGTGTCTACCCTTGGCGAACACGAACACCGCGCCGTGATCGAGCCCTTCGACCACCGCAACCTCGGCTTTACCTGCGACGGTCTGGTCGCCATGGCGACGGCCGCCGGGCTGGACGTGGTCAGCTGTGAGCGCTTGAGCCGTGAGCGCCGCGCGCCGCACTTCGAAGTGATCAGCCTGCTCGCACGCAAGCCCTGACCGGAGACCGCCATGAGCACCCTACCCTGGCTCCACCCCGACCGCGTCGCCCTCATAGAGAAGGCGCTGTCCGAGCGGATCATGATTCTCGACGGCGGCATGGGCACCATGCTGCAAGGTCACCAGCTGGACGAGTCCGGCTACCGCGGCGAGCGCTTCTCCGGCGGCCTCGACAGTCTGCACCAGCACCACCACGACCATCCGGGCGAGTGCGACCTCAAGGGTAACAACGACCTTCTTCTGCTCACCCAGCCGGAGATTATCCGCGGCGTGCACACGGCCTATCTGGAAGCCGGCGCGGACTTCGTCGAAACCAACACCTTCAACGCCACGCGTGTGAGCCAGGCCGACTACCACCTCGAACACCTGGTGCCCGAGCTCAATCGCGAAGGCGCACGGATCGCGCGCGAAGCCTGCGATGCCATGACCGCGCTCACGCCGGACAAACCGCGCTTCGTCATCGGCGTACTCGGGCCAACCAGTCGCACGGCGTCCATTTCGCCGGATGTAAACGACCCGGGCTTCCGCAACATCAGCTTCGAGGCGCTCACCGCCAATTACATCGAGTCGGCGCGCGCGCTGATCGAAGGCGGCGCCGACACGATCATGGTCGAGACCATCTTCGACACGCTCAACGCCAAGGCGGCGCTGTTCGCGCTCACCGAGCTGTTCAACGAGCTCGGCGCACGCGTGCCGGTGATGATCTCCGGCACGATCACCGACCGTTCCGGGCGGACGCTCTCCGGCCAGACGGCCGAGGCGTTCTTCTACTCGGTGGAACACATCCGGCCGCTGTCGGTAGGCCTCAACTGCGCGCTCGGCGCGGAGGACCTGCGCCCGCACGTGCAGATGCTCTCGCGCATCGCAGGCAGCGCGGTCAGCACCCATCCCAATGCGGGCCTGCCCAATGCCTTCGGCGAGTACGACGAGACGCCCGAGGCCATGGCGTCCACTATCGAGAGCTTCGCCGCCGAAGGCCTGCTCAATATCGTTGGCGGGTGTTGTGGCACCACGCCCGCTCATATCGCGGCCATCGCCGCCGCCGTGGCGCCCTACCCGCCGCGCGTACGCCAGGACGCCACGCAAGCCGCATGACCACTCTTCGCCATACCCGACTCTCCGGCCTCGAGCCGCTGATCCTCACGCCCGACCTGAACTTCATCAACGTCGGCGAGCGCACCAATGTCACCGGCTCGGCGCAGTTCCGCAAACTGATCAAGGAAGGCCGTTACGAAGAGGCGGTGGTCGTCGCGCGCCAGCAGGTGGAAAACGGCGCGCAGATCATCGACATCAACATGGACGAAGGCCTGATCGATTCCGAAGCCGCGATGACGCGCTTCGTGAACCTGATCTCCTCCGAGCCGGACATCGCGCGCGTGCCGATCATGGTCGACTCCTCCAAGTGGAGCGTGATCGAGGCCGGCCTGCGCTGCATGCAGGGCAAGGGCATCGTCAACTCCATCTCGATGAAGGAAGGCGAGGCACTGTTCCTCGAACATGCGCGCAAGGTGCGCCAGTACGGCGCCGCCGTCGTCGTCATGGCCTTCGACGAAGTAGGCCAGGCGGACACGAAGGAGCGCAAGATCGAGATCTGCTCACGCGCCTACGAGCTGCTGGTCGACGAGGTGAACTTCCCACCCGAAGACATCATCTTCGACCCGAACATCTTCGCCATCGCGACGGGCATTGAAGAGCACAACAACTATGCGGTGGACTTCATCGAAGCCACCCGTGAGCTGAAGAAGCGGTTCCCGTCGTCGCACATCTCCGGCGGCGTTTCCAACGTATCGTTCTCCTTCCGCGGCAACAACCCCGTTCGCGAGGCGATCCACTCCGTGTTCCTGTACCACGCAATCGCCGCGGGCATGGACATGGGCATCGTCAACGCAGGTGGCCTGTCGATCTACGACGACCTCTCCGAAGAGCTGCGCGAGCGCGTCGAGGACGTGGTCCTCAATCGCCGTGCCGATGGCACCGAGCGCCTCCTGGAGATTGCCGACAAGTACAAGGGCGGCAAGGCCGAGGTCGCCGTCGAGACCGCCGCCTGGCGCGAGAAGCCGGTAATCGATCGCCTGAGCCATGCGCTCGTCCACGGTATCGACCAGTTCGTGGTCGAGGATACGGAAGAACTGCGCCTGATTTCGAAGCGTCCGCTCGACGTGATCGAAGGCCCGCTGATGTCCGGCATGAACATCGTCGGCGACCTGTTCGGTGCCGGCAAGATGTTCCTGCCGCAGGTGGTGAAGTCCGCACGCGTGATGAAAAAGGCCGTGGCCCACCTGATTCCCTTCATCGAGGAGGAGAAGAAGATCTCCGGCGACAGCGCGAAGAACAACGGCAAGATCGTGTTGGCTACGGTGAAGGGCGACGTCCACGACATTGGCAAGAACATCGTCGGCGTGGTGCTCCAGTGCAATAACTTCGAGGTATTCGACCTCGGCGTCATGGTGCCGACACAGAAGATCCTCGACACCGCGCGCGAAGTCGGCGCCGACATCATCGGTCTTTCCGGGTTAATTACACCGTCACTGGAAGAGATGAGCCAGGTGGCGCGTGAGATGCAGCGCCAGAACTTCCACGTGCCGCTGATGATCGGCGGAGCGACCACGTCGCGCGCACATACGGCGCTGCGCATCGAGCCGCATTATAAGTCGCCCACCGTGTGGGTGAAAGACGCCTCGCGCGCCGTGGGCGTCGCACAGTCGCTGGTCAGCAAGGATCTCATCGACGACTTCATGATCAAGGTCCGTGCCGACTACGCCGAGGTGCGCGAGCGCCATAAAGGCCGCGGCACCGGCAAGCAGCTCGTGACGCTGGCCAAAGCGCGTGCGCAGCGCTACGTCGGTGAATGGCAGGCCTATGTACCGCCGACGCCGAAGACACCGGGCATCACCGCCTTCGAGGATTACGACCTTGCCGAACTGCGGACCTATATCGACTGGTCGCCGTTCTTCAATGCCTGGGAACTGGCGGGCAAGTTCCCGGCCATCCTCACCGACGACGTGGTCGGCACGCAGGCCACCGAGCTCTATAACGACGCCCAGGCGATGCTCGACAAACTCATCGCTGAGAAATGGCTCACCGCCAAGGGCGTAATCGGATTCTGGCCCGCCGCGCAGACGGGTGACGACATCGAGGTGTATGCGGAGACCGTTACGGCGAAGCGCAAGCCCATCGCGGCGCTGCGCCACCTGCGCCAGCAGGTGGACAAGCCCGTGGAGCGCCCGGACTTCTGCCTCGCCGACTTCATCGCACCGAAGGATAGCGGCGTGCAGGACTGGGTCGGTGGCTTCGCCGTCACCGCCGGCATCGGCATCGACGAACACGTAGCCCGCTTCGAGGCGGAGCACGACGACTATTCAGCCATCCTGCTCAAGGCCCTGGCCGACCGTCTTGCGGAAGCCTTCGCCGAGCGGCTGCACGAGCGCGTGCGCAAGGAGTTCTGGGGCTACCAGCCGGATGAGGCCCTGGACAACGACACGCTGATCGCCGAAGGCTACCGCGGCATCCGCCCTGCCCCCGGCTACCCGGCCTGTCCCGAGCACACCGAGAAAGGCACGCTGTTCGAACTGCTGGATGCCACCACGCATACGACGGTGCAGCTCACCGAAGGCTTCGCCATGTACCCCACCGCGGCGGTCTCGGGCTGGTACTTCTCGCACCCGGACAGCCAGTACTTCGTGGTCGGCCGTATCGGCCGCGAGCAGGTCGAGGACTACGCCAAGCGCAAGGGCTGGGACCGGACCGAGGCCGAGCGGTGGCTCGCGCCCTACCTCGACTACGACCCGGACTGACGAGCTACCCGGGGGATCAGGTCTCTTCGGGACCGCCGGGCCTGATCTCTTCCTTGTTGTGGTGCTTCAGGTGGGCGAATACGTTGTAGAACGACACCAGCATCGGGAAGGCGGTCTGGATGATGCCGACCGAGTCGTTCTTGCCCCAGATGAAGTACGCCAGCGTGAACACGCTGCCGCTCAACGACAGGTACCAGAACGACATGGGCACCGTGACCTTCTTGTTCTTCTTCGTGGCGTAAAACTGGACGAACCAGCGTGCGGTGAAGAGCAGCGTGCCCAGCAAGCCGATGATCTTCCACGGGGTCAGGATGAACACGTGAAGGTTAGCGAGGACTTCGTGCATGGCGGTATCCGGTGAGTCAGCCGGCGCATTGTACTGGGGAGGTCTTACGGTAGCCTGAAAAAACGAAAACCCGGCGCAAGGCCGGGTTTTCGAGGGATCTGATGGTGGGCGGTACAAGGATCGAACTTGTGACACCTGCCGTGTGAAGGCAGTGCTCTACCGCTGAGCTAACCGCCCATCGAGCGCGGCATTCTAAGGCCGGCGCTCCCTCCCGTCAATGCCTGCAGATCAGGGCAGGCAGGTCGTCGCGGTAAGCGGCAGCGTCGTGACGGTCAGCGACCCAGACTGGCGGAGCACCAGGGAAGACCCCTGCCGGCCGGCCGCATTGGTGCCTACCGTGTTGGTGATGTCGCTTGGCGACTTGCGCGGGCAGGCGATGAACGTCAGCGTGGTACGGCCCGTGGCCGTGACGAACTGTCCGGTCTGGTTGAAGGTGAAGACATTCCCGTCCGTTGCGCGAATCGATGCACCCGCGCGCTGCGGTGTGGCCCGCAGGATCGTCATGTTGGACGAGCCGGCGGTATACACCTGGTTCGCGCCCGTGGAACTCACGTCATAGGAATAGACGATCCAGCCCACGTCGTAGTCGAACGTCGTACCCGTCGGGATGTCACATTGTGTACCCGTCGTGCTGCGGCAAATGGAGACGAAACGATGCTGGCTCGATGCCGCCCCACGGGCAAACTGCATGTCCGCACTGAGCGAGTTCACCGCTGAAGCCACGGTGCCACGATTTATCACTGCACGAAAACTTGGAACAGCAACAGCCATGAGAATGGCGACGACAAAAATCGTGACCATCAACTCGATCAGAGACAGGCCCGCCATGCGCGAACGATGAGTCATCACCCTTCCCCCCGTGCGGACCATCACCAGCAACGCCCGTTGCTGTTCTTCGCGGTATCGGTAGATGCCGGCAGCTTCACGCCCTGCGAGTTGATGCTGAGGGCACCGCACACATCTTTCTGCTGCAAGTTTCCCGCCACAGGAGTCGCCGTAGCCGTGTAGTCCTTGGTCAGGTCTGTTTTCGTAATCGCGACTGTGTAATACCCTTTCTCGGAGGTCGCGCTACCGAGCTTCAGATCGCCCGTGACCGGATCGTCGCCGTACTTGTTGAACGTGGCGTAGTAACGCTCCTGCGCATTGGCGACGCGCATGAGCAGCTCCTGCCCATCGGCGCGGCGAGCGCGATAGGCGTAGCGCGAGTACGAGGTGATCGCGATGGCGGCGAGAATACCCATGACCAACACCACGACCATCAGCTCGACTAGCGTGAAACCGCGCGTCCGGCGAATGTTACTGATCATTGAGAATCCTCCAGGAACGACGGCGCCAGATGGGCGAACCTGCCGAGAATGACGTGCCGCCGCTACCTGTGACAGTGACGCCCGGCACGATGACACTCCCGCCACCAAGCCCCGTCGCTGCCGGCAAGCCACCAGTAGCGGGCGGATTGTCCACTCGCGAACCAGCCACCGTATATGGCGAGCCTGCAGGGTAGGAGCCGCCGCTGACGCCTGCACCCGCACCGCCGGTCGACGAGTCGACCACCATGATGGCGCCCGCACGGCCCGGGTTGCACGGATCGGGCGTCGTCGGAATCAGGGTCGTGATGATTGCACGGTTAGTGTTGAACAGAGCCGTCGGCGTGACCACCACCTTCTCACCGGGAGATATGAGGTCGAAATACCACCCACCCGGTTTGGAGCTGGTCGGAGCCGCGTTGGTCGTGAGACCACGCAAGCCCGTGGAGGTCTGGTCGAGGATCTGCTGGACGAGCTTGTCCTTCGTCCACGGAAGGCCTGTCTTGACTGTCTGTCCGAGGTCACGGATACCGTAGACGGACTGGGTCTTCGCACCGGTGCTCGTACGGTCGTCGTCACCAATGAACTTGCCCGTGCCGAACACGACAATGAAGTTCTGCGAATTCGGGTCCGGGAACAAACGAGGCATGACGGTGATCGGCTGCTCCTCGTTCGTGGTCGGCCTGAACATCAGGTCCACCGTGTTCAAGTCGCTGAGGTTGAAGCGCCATAGGTTGCCGACCAGGTCACCGGCGAAGGCGACATCGTCGATCTGGTCGTTGTCGTAGTCACCGAGCACCGGAGACGAGAGACCGTAGCTGGGCGTGGTCACGCCGCCGTAACTGGTCGGCGTCTTCAGTTCCTTGATGAGCTTACCGGTCTGCGCGTCCAGGATGAACAGCGAGCTGTTGGTGGCCGAAGCCGCCGCAGCCCCGTATTCGGGATCCGTACTGTCGGTCGGGAAGTAGCCCGCCGGCACAAGAACCACCCACTGGCCCGTCGAAAGTCGCCCGATATTTGGTTGCCCAAAGGTGTAGCCGAGATTACTGCCGATGTTGGCGGTACCGTTGTCGTTCAGCGAGTTAGCGTTGAACTCCCACAGCACCTTCTTGGAGGCGCCCGCTGCGTCAGTCGTACCCGACTTGGTGACATCGAGGGCATAGATGCCACGACCGCCATAGCGAAGGCCGCCGACGAGGATGGTATGCCAGCCTACGGCCGACTTGGCGTTCTGGCTGAAATAGACATCGCGCACGATCGGCGTCGAGTCCACGGTCGGACGGTACTTGAAGTTGTCCTTCTGTGAGAAGAACCAAAGCTTCCGATACACGGCGTCCGGAACATACGACCACAGCTCCGAGCCGGCCGTCGTCGATTGCGCCTTGGACTGGGCATCAAACGCGTGAAGCATGCCGTCGTTTGCCGCGACGTAAATCGTCGGCATACGATTGATATTCGCAGCGACGAAGGCCGAATAGCTCTTCGTCGGATCCGGCGTGCTGCCGTTATAGGCTGCTGTTTCCGGCGACTGCACGGTCGGCTTGGTCGGATCCGGCGGGAAAAAGTCGCGATAACCACTGGAGGGGTAGGCGACGTAAAGCGGCTGAGCGTTGACAACAGCGCCGAACACCGAGGCCCTCGTCCGCAGCAGGCTACCCTCATCGGTCTGCACGCCACGAACCCAATTGACGCGGTTCGTGCCCTTGCCGTCACTGGAGGCAGTCGTAGCACTGCCGTCACTGGAATCCATGATCTGCTTCTGCGAGGACGTGAGGTTGGTGTAAAGAAACTCCACACCGTTACCTTCGCCAGGGCCCGCGCTCGTCACAATCGCCCGATTCGTGCGCCCCTTGAGCAGAGTTGAAACTTCCCAGTCAGAGGTCCCGCGACCACCCGTTGAGGTCAGCGGGTACTCTGTCAGCGTGCCCGACCAGTCGACCGACGAAAAGTTCGGTACGTAGGTAAGTGCATTAGGGCCGAGCACGCCAGCGCTCAGCGCCGGAGCCACAGCGCTCGATGAGGTGGCAATCACCGAATTGATGATGTTGACGAGGCTGCTGACGAGCGTGGTCGGATCCGACGCATTAAAGAACCCGCCACGGCTGTTGATAGCGGCATGCCAGGTATCGTCGACACCTTCCGGCGAGTTGTTCACCGGTCGGGGCCACGACTTCGTGCCTGCCAGGAGCGCCGGGTAATCTCCCGGATAATCCAGGGTTCCCGCCACGCCAAGGGTGACGAAGAACTGAGAGACGTGCTGCCAAATGGCGGGATCGTTGACCGGATTCCAGTACACCGTGTCGTTCGCGCCGGGGTTGGTCACGACAACCGGCGTGCTGGCGGTAAGGTCTTTCCAATACGGCTTCACGCCGTTGGTCAACGTCGGCTGGAGATCTGTTGCCCAATAGAACCATGCAATATTCGCCATCGACGAGGTATACAGATCCCCGGCGACGTTGCCGTAAATCTTCGAGAAGCTATCGCCCGGCGAGTACGACCGCGCGTCCGGAAGGGTCTGCGACTGTACCGCGGAATTGGCGTCGGTCAGCGCTGGCGTACCGTTGACGGCTGCCGGAAGCGAGGGATCGCCTTCGTTCCAGTAACCGTCGGTCACCAGCATGTGGAAATTCTTCCGGCACACAAGGTCGGCCGAGTCGGACGAAGCGGTCTGCCCGTTCCAATAAGGATCGTTCTTGTCTTTCGTGAGGGGCTGGCGGAACACGTCACTCGCACGAATCGTGGCCGCACGTGCCGGCGTGGAATTGCCGCCGACGACCTGCAACATCCACCGGTAAAAACTGGCGCGCACGGGGGAATTGAGGTCACCGATATCCTGCAGGACGGCCGTGGAGCCGAACTTTGTGTCGTAATCGGCGTTGGCCTTGGTGCCGTCGGTGGAGTTACCGTTAGCGTTCGCCATGTTCTGCCAGGCGATACGCACCGAGTTACCGATCTTCGAGAACGCCTGCGACAGCGCGGTACGCGTCATCATGTTGCGGGTGCGGTAGTAGGCAAACCAGTTGGCGAAGTTCTGGTACTGCGAGGCCGGAACCGATACCGCCTCCCAGTTGCTCGCCTTGTAAAGCGCAGAAGTCGACGCGTTGACCGTGCCGTCCGAATTGGTGATGTTCACACCCGACTTGAGGCGCCAGTAATAAGGACCGCCGGTGGGCGTGGCACCCGTATCCGGGTCTTTCAGGGTGCCATCGAACGGATTTGTAGCCCCGGCGGTACATCCCCACCGGTCATTCTGCGTGACGTTGCCGTCCTTGTCCGTCGTCCGAATGGTGCCGGTGAGATTACTGACTCGAGCGTCGTTGTAATCCGCCAGGCTGTTACGGTTGCTAAGGAACGCGGCTGCCTGCGCTGTCTGCCTGTTATCGGGGCGATTGATATCGATGCCGTTCAACCAGACCGCCTGGAGTGTTGCATCGGCATTGGGCATCGGCGTGCCGTTGGCGTTCACCGCCGTCGCGTACGCGACATTAGGGTTGTAGTACACGCCATTCATCGGCTTGGACGCGTTGTTCTTGGTGTCCTTGATCCGCGGGTCGATCACACCTGCGCACATCCAGGGACTAGTAGTACTCCAGCCTTTCTGGTCGAAGGGACGGTTATCACCCATGTAATAACTCTGCATGGAGCCTGAGTCATCGAAGGTCACCGCGATGTTCGGCGCGACGGACGTCGTCAGGTCGGGCGGCGTCGTGCTGAGGTTGGTCGCAGAGGCGGCGGCTTGACCGGAGAATCCACCGATGCCCGTGAGGGCCATGGCGGTGGCGAGCGTTAGCAGGCGATGGGATGCGCTCATGACGGAATCTCTCAGTTGGCCTTGGCCGCGAACGTCGTCTCGAGCACGCGAACGGTGTTGTCGTTCGCGCCGGTCGAGCGGGCGGTGATGCGGTAAACATGACTATCGACGCTGGTGTTTCCCGTACCTGCAGCCGTCTGCCCGGATTCGTGCTGCGAGCCAAGACCGGGAGGCACCTCGACGCCAAGATCCTCGATCACGTAGACCGGATCCTTGGTTAGCTTGAAGGTCTTATCGGTGCTCACGGTGGTCATCGTGCCCGCCGAGTACGTGGTGCCGCCGGTCGCGATCCAGCCTGGCGAATTGCGGAACGTATCCACGGTGGTGTTCGGGGTGGATGCGTCGTAGATGTAGCAATTGGGGCCCGTCGTCGTGCAGGCCAGCGGCGTATTGATGCTCGCTGTCCACAACCGCCATTCGGCGCCGCGTGCCGCAGATTCCGCACCGAAGTCAGCCATCTGCGAGCTACGCAGGCCACCCACCAGACGCAACTGCATCAACGACGTACCGGATGCCGACATGGCAAGAATCGTGATCAATATCAGGAAGATGAGCGCAACGACGAGCACGACGCCGCGCTGCGCCCGCGGGGCGCGCTGCAGGGGCCGGAATCGGGCATGTTTCATGGTGTCTCCGTGACGCATCGGTATCAGGGGTTGTAGTTGCGTACCATCACCAGCGAGGTGAGCTGGCGACGCAGGCGCTTATTGTCGAAGCCCTGGGTCACGGGCTGGATGGCGAGCTTGGCTGTGCTGGCTTCGGTCGGGTAAACCGGAGCTGGGTTTCCGCTAGCCGTGTCGGGTGTGTACAGGAAGGCCGTTTCCGGCGTCGTCATGGTCGGCATCGTTATCTGGCTCGACAGCAGCAGCGATACCTCGATGCTCTTCACAGCCCGCCACAGGCAACCCGGGTCGGTGATCGTCAGGTTGCTGCTGGCGACAGTCGGAGGACAGGTGATCGCACCGTTATTGCGCGAGTCGACCTGGTCGGCGGTAAGAAAGCGCACACCACCGGTCGTATCTTCGATACCGTAGCGGAAGGTCAGCCGCTCGACACCGCGAATAAGTTCTTGGTCAGGCACCGTCGAGGTCGTACCGTTGATGCGACGCATCAGCGCACCCGTCTTCACGCCCGTCGCCGTGCCGTCGTCCGTCACGACCTGCACGTAGTAAGTGACGTTCTGCATGTCGGTGTTGAAGTCGTACAGCCGCGGCGCCGACTGGGGCTGCAGGGCGAGCGGCGCTGCCATGTTATTGGTCGCGTCCGGCGTGAGAGTGTTAGTGCCCGCACCGGTGACCTGGAAGACCTGGGATGTCGAACAGTCCGCCATCATCGCCATCGGCCCCACGAACTGCGACTTCGGGGGCTCGCCGGCCGCCGGGCTCAGCGTGATCGTCTTCAAGGTTCCGTCAGTGTTGGCCTGCACGGTGCTCGTCGCACCGAGGCGCCAGCCACGTGCCGCATTCAGATAGCGCACGGTGAGTACGTCAGTGCCCACGACGCGATTGCCGACCGCAGTACCGGCCGTGTTCAGCGTGCCGCCCAGGAAGCCCACCGGGATCGGCGTGCAAGCGACGCTACCCGTGCAGTTGTAGCCGCGCATGAACATGAACGACGGCATCGTATAGGGCGTCGTGGGCGCGGCGGGATACGTGTTCTTTCCCGAAGTAGCGCCCCAGCTCGTCGTGTTCTCGTACAGCGCCGATATGAACTTCGACGCGAAAATCTTCGGCGCACGCAGGCCGTCAAGGGCAACATTCGACGAGGAGACCTGCGCGATACCGCCCGTGTTGTTGCAATAAAGGCCACCGGCCATCGCAAGGTCGTCGTCGAGCTGCCCGATGGCAAAACGACCGTCCTCCTGCATACGCGCCAATTGGGTCTGCACGCGGTTGCTGCTGGAGGTCGACAGGAAGATGGTGATGATGCCGCCCGCTACCAGTATGCCCAGTACCATCGCGACCATCAGTTCGATAAGGGTGACGCCGCGCGCGGCCCGGCGAAAAAGGGAACGCGTCATCATGGCTCGAACACCCAGGTGAAGGACTGCAGGCTGGCGCTGTCCGTGTTGTCGTCGGCACCGCTGGTGCCGCGTTCGGCCCAGGTGATGATCATCGTGCACTTACCGCCGTAGGGAGGCCGAAGGCCAATCTGCGCGGTAGGGTTGTATGACGTGCCGGAGGCAGCCGTGCAGGCAATGGATGTCGTGCCCAGGCCGGGTAGGAAGGTCTGCAACTGAGTACCCCAAAGCATCTTGTCGCGCAGGGCCACATCCTTAGGAACGCAAGCGTTCGTCGCGTCGCACTTGGGTAGGGTGCCTGTCACAGGAAAGGTATCCGTGTAGTCGCCCTCCCACAGGCCGTAAGGATTGGCACGCATACGGTCGGCCATGCTATTGGCCAGGAAGGTCACCTGGGTACGGACGAAGGCCGACTGGTTGGACCGGGTCGAAACAATCAGTAACCCGGCCAAGCCGATGAGTCCGATGCTGAAGATCAGCACGGCCATCAGAACCTCGATCAGCGACACGCCGCGCTCGGCGCGACGGGAATTGCATCTTTGCCACGAAGGCGTCCCCCTACTATTCCCTACCTTCAGGCTAGCAACCCGGGGGCGTCAATCAAGCGCCCGACGACGAGCGGTAGGCGAAATCCGACAAGCGGAGCGGTCTGTGGAGCAGCGCACATTCCCCACGGGGCCGGGCTTGCGCGGCGCCCGGCGCGGTCTCATGCTTCAGCCGCCGCCAGCTTCTCTAAGGGGAAAATTCATGCGTTCCGTTCGCGCACTTCTGATTGCAGCCTGCCTGCTCGCTCCCGTCGCTTCCGTTTCCGCGAGAACCCTGCCAGGCCTGACCCTGGGCGAAGCCGGCCGCACCGACGTGATCGGCCAGTTCGTCTGCGGTCTCCCCGGCTCGACCATCGACGCTTTCCGGGCCAAGGTGAACGTGCTGGTGCCCGGCGGCACCGGCAGTGGCGATTACGTAAGAGGGCAGCAGAATGCCCGCGACCTCGTTCAGAAGCTGCGTAACAACAACGACGACCTCACTGAGCTGGCGCAGAGCAGCTGTGGCGAAGTGCTCGTCTCCATCAACAATGTGATGGCAGCGTCGGCGAAATAACCTTCGGCTCAGTGTGGCCACGACCGACACCACACCGTAGCCTCGGGATAACAAAGCGGTCACGACCGCGCGGCGACAATACACCGGTCACGAAGGAGTGTTCCGGTGCTTGCGCAATATGTCTTTACATCGACGGAAGGTCTGTTCCGCATCGTTCACCACGGCCATCGCTGGCGCGCGCTGCGCAGTGATGTCGAGGTCGGTCGCTTCGAATCCCCGGACCTTGCCGTAGCCGGCCTGCGCGAAGCATTCGCCAGCGCGCGGTTGCCACGCCGCCTGTCCGACTGGCGCTTCCTGCCCGCTGCCGCGCTCGGCCATCTGGCACCACCCAGCGCCGCCGCCCTCGCCCGCCTCGCGGCGGCCTGACCGACGGCATCCGTCAGGCTCGTTCGAGAAGGCGATCCACGCTTAGCTTGGCCTGTTCTAGCAGGCGAGCGAGGTGGGCACAGTCCTGCAACGGTTTGCTCGCGTCATGGTGGCCGACGGTCAGGACTTCAACGTCGTTGCGCAGGAGCGTGTAGCCACTCGCGCTGCAGAGGATGTCGTAACCCCTGTAGTGCTCAACTGGTGTGTGCATGTCCGTTCCTGTCGGTCAGAGCGCCATGGACCGCCAGTGGCCATGGTCGTCTTCTACCCTTAGTTCCACTGACACACCCTGCCCGGTGTGGGACCGCGCCTGCCGAAGCGCATAGCTCAAGGCGTCTTTCTCGTGGCGGAAACGCACGGGTTTGTCCGAGTCGACACGCACCGCCCACTCCGCCCCGACTTCGGGGGGCTGGACGACATAGATGCGCACGTACCGCTCGCTCATGGTGGTTTCCGCGCAAGGCTCCGGCTTATGTCGCACCCTGCCGATGAAGACCGTGTGTGCAACAGCGGGCGCCCCCGGTGGCGCCAGACTCAGCCGCCTGGCGGCCATTCCCGCGCCAACATGGCGAAAATGACATCGTCGACCCATTCACCCCGAAAGAAATAGCTCTCCACGTGGTGGGCTTCTTGCCGAAAACCCAGAGACCGCAGCAGGGCCATGCTGGACACGTTGCGCGGGTCGACCGAGCCGACAGCGCGCCGGTAGCCCCATTCCCCGAAGGCCAGTTCGAGCCCGGCTGCCATGGCCTCGCGGGCGAAACCCTGGCTCTGCCGCTCGGGCCGCAGCGACATCCCGAATTCGATCGGATCGTCCGTACTGGTGGGAAAATGCACGCCGAAGTCGCCGAACAACTCGCCGGTGGCCTTGTCCCTGATTGCCAGCTGGCACCAGCTGTCGGCGGTGCCGAAGGCGAGCAGCGCCTGATCGGCGATGAAGGCCGCGGCTGCTGCGACATCCGCGGGTTTCCAGCCCTGATAGCGGGCGACGGCATCGTCGCCGCGATAAGCGAAAAGTGCGGCCGCGTCCGCCTCGACGAGCCGATCGAGCCGCAGGCGTGCGGTAACGATGGCGATGTCCTGTGCTCCGTCCACGATGCTTCCCTGATGGATTTCCAAAGGACGTTAGCATTTCTTTACGCCGTCGTTACCCCGAAAGCGCCCGATTGACGCAGCGTTTTTACGCATCGCCGTCCGATACTGCATTCCCGACTTACTGGAGCAGCGAACGATGTCGATCGTCGTGATCACGGGCCCGCGTCATGACGCGGTCGAGGCAACCCTGGCGGACGATGCCATGTGGCGACTGTGGGAGCGGGCGCAAGCCGCGGGCATCGACCTGCTCTGGCGACCCTGCCACGACTTCGTCGAGCTCACCGGATACCTTGACCGTTCAACCGGCGATCACGCCGAACTCGTGCTGCTCGATGTCGACGCCAACGACGTGCCAGCGGAAGACGTCGCCGCGCTGCGCGATGCCCTCGCCCACCTCGGCGTGCCCTATATCGAAATTCACGACGGCAGTGACGAGGCCGATGCGTCGGCGCTGGTGCCGGGCCATCCGTCCCTGGTCAGCGTGGTCGTACCCGGTAATGCCGGCGCCGGCTACGACATGGCGTTGTCCATCGGGCTGCGCTACCTCGCGGAGGACGCGCGACTCGCTGCCTGATGTTTCCCGGATGAGAGGCACAAAAAAACCCGCATCGGCGGGTTTTTTTGTGCCTCCGGGACCGCTCGACGGCAGTTCGGGAGAAATGGTGGTGCCGAAAATAGGAATCGAACCTACGACCTCATCATTACGAATGACGCGCTCTACCAACTGAGCTATTTCGGCGAGAACGGGGATTTTAGGGAAGCTTGGAGCGGGGCGCAAGCCTTAACCGGCCAGACGGAGCTCTTTAGGCAGCGCAAAGGTAATGTTTTCGGCCTCGCCGTCGAGTTCGCGGACGTTGCCGGCACCCCACGACTGCAGGCGCGCGATCACTTCCTGCACCAGTTTCTCCGGCGCCGAGGCGCCAGCGGTCACGCCGATGCGCGTCTTGCCTTCGAGCCAGCTGCGTTCGATGTGCTCCGCACCGTCGATCAGGAAGGACGTGACGCCCTGCTTTTCAGCCAGTTCCTTCAGGCGGTTCGAGTTGGAGCTATTGACCGAACCCACGACGAGGACCAGATCCACCGCTTCGGCGAGACGACGCACGGCGTCCTGGCGATTCTGCGTGGCGTAGCAGATGTCGTCCTTGCGCGGGCCTTCGATGGCGACGAACTTCGCGCGGAGTGCGCCGATGATGGCGATCGTATCGTCCACCGACAGAGTGGTCTGCGTAACGAAGGCCAGCTTGCCGGGCTGCGTCGGCGCCAAGGCGGCTACATCCTCTACCGATTCGACCAGATAGATATTGCCGCTGTTGGCCGGGTTCCACTGCCCCATCGTGCCTTCGACTTCCGGATGCCCGGCGTGGCCGATCAGGATGACGTCATGGCCCGCACGGCCGAGGCGTGCGACTTCCATATGCACCTTGGTGACCAGCGGGCACGTCGCGTCGAACACGTTGAGGCGGCGACGATCGGCTTCCTCGCGTACGGCCTTCGGCACGCCATGTGCGCTGAAGATGACTGTGGAGCCATCGGGCACTTCGTCCAGTTCCTCGACGAAGACGGCGCCATCGGCACGCAGGCGCTCGACGACGAACCGGTTGTGCACGACTTCATGCCGCACGTAGATCGGCGCACCGTAGGACTCGAGAGCGCGCTCCACGATGGCGATCGCGCGATCGACACCGGCGCAGAAACCGCGGGGATTGGCGAGCAGGATGTCCAAGGGGGACCTCGAATGAGCTGTGGCGCCTGGGCGCCGGGACCCGGGAATTATCGCATGGGTGGCAGGTGGGCGCGTTTGCGGGGCCATCGCCGATGAATCGGCTCATATCAGGCAAGAGCATCACCGCTGAAGGGGCTCCCACAAAGAGCCGGCTTTCTGTGGGAGCCGCTTCAGCGGCGAACCGCGCGCCAGCGCGGCCCGAATGCTCAACCGTCAGGTTGTCGCCGGCTTGTCCTGCCCACTGAGCAAACTGAACAAGATCATCGAAACCGCCCCGACGCTGATCGCCGAATCCGCCACGTTGAAGACCGGGAACGGATAGCTCCCCAGGAACACCTGGATGAAATCCGTCACCTTGGCCGCATGAAGCCGGTCGATGACGTTACCCAACGCGCCGCCCACGATCAGGGCCAGCGGGGCTGCCGTACGCCAGTCGCCGCGCGGGGTGCGCGACAGCCACACGCTCAGGGTGCCGCTGATCGCCACCGCCAGCAGCACGAAGAACCAGCGCTGCCAGCCGGCGCTATCGGCCAGGAAGCTGAAAGCCGCGCCGGTGTTGAAGGTGAGCGTCCAGTTGAGGATGCCCGGGATCACCGGGTGCGGGGTCTCCGCCGGCTGCAGCGCCCTCAGGGCCCACCACTTGGTGAGCTGGTCGAGCACGATCATCCCGGCGGCAAGCCAGAGCCACGAAAGCGCGTTGGGTTTGGGGCGTACGGTCATTCAGGTATTTTCCTCAGAACCAGCGGCGATCTTCGCCCTGCCCTGTCACGTTCTCGACGCAACGCCCGCAGATCTCGGGGTGTGCGGGATCCACGCCGACATCCGCGCGATGCTGCCAGCAGCGGATGCACTTCGTGGCGTCGCTCACCGCTGCCGAGACGTAAACCTCGCCACCATCGAGCTCGACGCGTTCCGCCGAGGCCGGGCGACCTTCCAACGGCGCAAGCGTGACTTCCGAGGTGATGAAGAAAAAGCGGAGTTCGCTGGCGGACTCGGCCAGCGCCGCCTGGGTGGCGATGTCGGCATGAATCGTCAGCGTGGCATCGAGCGAGGCGCCGATCTGGCCATCCTTGCGCATGCGCTCCAGCACCTGCGACGCCGTGGCGCGGACACCCAGCAGGGTCGACCACCAGCCACGGGCATCACCATCGACGCGCACGTCGAGGCCGTCGTACCAGGTTTCGAACAGAACGGACTCGCTGCGCGAACCCGGCATGCTCGCCCAGATTTCCTCGGCGGTGAACGTGACCACCGGTGCCAGCCAGCGCACCATGGCTTCGAGGATGCGATACATCGCACTCTGCGCACTGCGACGGCCACGGCTGTCCGTCGGCATCGTGTACAGGCGGTCCTTGGTGATGTCGAGGTACAGCGCACCCAGCTCGTTGGTGCAGAAATTCTGCACGCGCTGGATGATTTCCGGGAAGTCGTAGCGCTCGTACGCGGCAACGATCGCCGCCTGCGTATCGGCAGCCTGCTGCACGGCCCAGCGATCCAGGTCGAGGCAGCCGGCGGTCGGCAGCAGGTGCTTGTCCGGATCGAAACCGTCGAGGTTGCCGAGCAGGAAGCGCGCCGTGTTGCGTACGCGACGGTACGTGTCCGCCACGCGCTTGAGGATCTCGTCCGACAGCGACATCTCGTTACGGTAATCGGTCGAGCAGATCCACAGGCGCAGGATGTCCGCGCCGAGGGTCTTCATGATGTCCTGCGGCTCGATGCCGTTACCCATCGACTTCGACATCTTGCGGCCCTGCGCGTCCACGGTGAAACCGTGGGTGAGCACGTGGTCGTAAGGCGCACGGCCATGAATCGCCGCCGAGGTGAGCAACGAGGACTGGAACCAGCCACGATGCTGATCGGAGCCTTCCAGGTACATCACCTTGTATTCGCTGGCGTCGCCGGCCTGCAACTCGGGGCGTGCGCCGATAACGGCGAAGTGACTCACGCCCGAGTCGAACCACACGTCGAGGACGTCGGTGACCTTTTCGTACTTGTCCGCGTCGTCGCCGAGCAGCTCACGTGCATCCAGCGAGAACCAGGAGTCGATGCCTTCGCGAGCGACGCGCTGGGCGACCTTCTCCAGCAGCTGCACGCTGTCCGGGTGCGGCTCGTGGGTGTCTTTGTCGATGAACAACGCGATGGGCACGCCCCACGTACGCTGGCGCGAGATACACCAGTCGGGACGGCCATCGACCATGCCGGCGATGCGTTCCTCACCCCAACCCGGAACCCAGCGCACCGACTTGATCGACGAGAGCGCGGTACGACGGAGGCCGGCTTGCTCCATGCCGATGAACCACTGCGGCGTGGCGCGGAAGATCACCGGTGTCTTGTGGCGCCAGCAATGCGGGTAGCTGTGCGTGAGCTTGGCCGACGCGAGAAGCACGCCGCGATCGCGCAGCAGGTCCACGATGGCGTCGTTGGCCTTCCAGATATGCATGCCGGCGAAGGAGACATCGCCCGCGAGCGGCAGGTCGCTGCGATAGACGCCGCGGCCATCCACGTAGTTGAGCGTGCCGATGCCGTAGTGCTGACTGACCGTGAAGTCTTCCGCACCGTGGTCCGGTGAGGTGTGCACCGCACCGGTACCGTCTTCGTCGGACACGTGCTCGCCGAGGATCACCGGCACGTGCTTGTCGTAAAACGGGTGACGCAGCGGCTGGTTCTCGAGCACGGCGCCCTGCACGCGGCCGAGCACGTTCACGGACTCCACGCCGTAGCGCGCAAGCGCCTTCTCCGCCAGCGCCGAGGCGACGACGAGCAGCAGCGGCTTGCCGTTGCGCGCGGGACCTTCGACCAGCGAGTACTCGATCTCGCCACCGAGCGACACGGCCTGGCTGGACGGCAGCGTCCACGGCGTAGTCGTCCAGATCGGCACGGCGATCATGGCGTCGCCGGCGGCGATGCCGAACAGCGCGCCGAAGGAAACCGGATCTACCGCGTCATAGGCGACGTCCACGGCAGGCGAGGTTTTGTCGGCGTATTCGATCTCGGCTTCAGCCAGCGCCGATCCGCAATCGAAACACCAGTAGACGGGTTTCGCGCCGCGCACGACGTGGCCGTTCTCGACGATGCGTGCGAGCGCACGGATCATGTCGGCTTCGTAAGTGAAATCCAGCGTGCGATACGGCTTTTCCCAGTCGCCGAGGACACCGAGGCGCTTGAAGTCGACGCGCTGCAGGTCGATCTGCGCCATCGCGTACTCACGGCACTTCTGGCGGAAGGCGGCAGCGTCGAGCTTGTCGCCCGCCTTGCCGAACTTCTTCTCGATGGCGATCTCGATCGGCAGGCCGTGGCAGTCCCAGCCCGGCACGTAGGGCGCACGGTAGCCGGCCATGAGCTTCGACTTGACCACGACGTCCTTGAGCACCTTGTTCACGGCATGCCCAAGGTGAATCGCGCCGTTCGCATACGGCGGGCCGTCGTGCAGCACGAACACCTTGTCGCGGTCGGCGGCCTTTTCCTGGATCTGCGCGTAGCGGTTCACGCGCTCCCAGTTGGCCAGCCAGCCCGGCTCGCGCTTGGGCAGGTCGCCGCGCATCGGGAAGGCCGTCTGCGGCAGGTTGATGGTGTTCTTGTAATCCTGGGTCATCGCTGTCAACCGTGGGTTTCTGGGGCAAGTATGGGGTTCATCCCAAGAGCCTGCCGGGCGGCCATCTCGTCCTGGCGCATTTGCGCGGTCAGGGCATCGAGGTCGTCGAATTTTTCTTCGTCACGCAGTTTGCGGACGAACTCCACGCCGATACGCTGGCCGTAAAGATCGCCCGAGAAGTCGAAAAGGTGCGCTTCGAGCAGGGGCTCGCGCACCTCGTTCACCGTGGGCCGATAGCCCAGGCTGGCCACGCCCGGCCAGCTGCAGGGACCCTCACCGACGCCGATGCGCACGGCAAAGATGCCCTGCACCGGGCTGACCCTCTCACTGAGATGGACGTTAGCAGTCGGATATCCAAGGGTGCGACCGAGTTGCTGGCCGTGTTCGACGTGACCGTCGATCACGAAGGGCCGACCCAACAGGCGCGCCGCTTCGGCGAAACGACTCTCGCCGAGCAAGGTGCGCACCTTCGACGAGGACACGCGCTCGCCGTCGACCAGCACCGGCGGCACGGCGTGGGCCGTGAAGCCCAGCTCGGCACCCATGCTCTTCAGCAACGCGAAATCCCCACCGCGGCGGTGACCGAAGCGAAAATCCTCGCCGACCCAGACTTCGCGGGCAGCGAGCCGGCCGACGATCACCCGGCGCACGAAGTCCTCGGCGGACATCGCGGTGAGTGCCTCGTCGAAGCGCAGCGACAGCAGCTCACGGATGCCCGCGGCGGCCATGCCTTCGGCTTTTTCGCGCACGCCAGACAGGCGCGGCACCGGTTCCTTCGAGAAAAAGGCACGCGGCAGGGGTTCGAAGGTGATCACGGCGGGCACGAAACCCCGTGCCTCGGCGCGGCGACGCACCTCGTCGAGGATGGTCTGGTGGCCCAGGTGCAGGCCGTCGAAAGCGCCGATCGCGACGATGCTGCCCTCGGGTGCAAGGCAGGGTCCGTCGACGTCGCGATGGAGTCGCAGCGTCATGCGTGGGCGTCCTGGATGCGATGCGGAATAAAAGCCATCGGGCCAGTATAGCCGGGCCATTGCGCCGCACAATGCGACGCGCCGGCTCGCCTTGCGTGGCTCAGCGGGTGCGCAGGTCGCGAGGGCGGAAGCCCATCGCGAGCAGCGCCACGACATAGGTGCCGCCGCCGGCCGCGACCAGTGTGACGAGACGCCAGACACGGTGCCATTTCTCGACATCGGTCCACTCCGGCCACAGGACCAGACCGGCCAGCAGGACGGCAATCATCGCCGCGCAGGCTACGCCCAGGCGAAGCAGATGGCGTGCCCATCCGGGCTGGCGCTCGTAGACACCTGCCTTGCCCAACCAGCGCCAGAGCAGCACCAGGTTGAGGTAACTGGCTAGCGCGCTAGCCATACCCAGGGCCATGTGCAGGCCGGGAATGGTGGAGATCGCCTCGAACCAGGAACCAGCCTTCTGCGCCGGGCTCGCCCACAGGTAGAACAGTAGGGCCAGGAAGGCCACGTTGAACACCATGTTGGCCACCAGCGAGGCGACACCTGCACGGACAGGGGTGCGGGTGTCCTTGCGGGCGTAGAACGCCGGCAGGATCACCTTGACCAGGGCGAAGGCAGGCAGGCCGAAGCTCAGGGCCGAAATCGACAGTGAGGCCATGCGCGTATCGAAGGCGGTGAAGGCGCCGTTCTGGAAGATCGTCGCTACCAGGGGCACCGAAAGAATCATCAAGGCGAACATCGCCGGCACCGCGATCAGCAGGGTCGTGCGCAGGCCCCAGTCCAGCGCGCGCGAAAAGCCCTCCTTGTCGGAACCCACGTGATGCCGCGACAGCGAGGGAAGGATCACGGTGCCGAGCGCAACGCCAAACACGCCCAGGGGCAGCTCGAGAAAACGGTCTGCCTGGGACAGCCAGCTCTGCGAGCCGGCTACCAGCAGGGAGGCGATCACCGTATCCAGCAGCAGGTTGATCTGCGCCACTGAGGAACCGAACAGGGTCGGCACCATCAGCCGCATGATCCGGCGCACGTCCGGCGAGCTCCAGCCCCACCGCGGGAGCGCGAGCAGATCGAGGCGGCGCAACGTGGGCAACTGGAAGGCCAGCTGGAGCATGCCGGCGACCAGGATGGCCCAGCCCATCGCCATGATCGGCGTGTGCAGCCGCGGCGCGAGCCACAGGGCGCCGCCAATCATGCACAGGTTGAGAATCACGGGGGTGAGCGCTGGGAGCCCGAACTTATGGAAGCTGTTGAGTGCGCCGCCGCTAAGGGCCGTCAGCGAGACGAACAGGAGAAAAGGAAAAGTCAGCCGCAGCAGGTTGACGGTGAGCTCGAATTTCTCGGGTGTTTCCACAGCGCCCGGCGAAAACAGCGCGGTCACCTGCGGCGCGAAGATCACGCCCAGTGCCACGACCAGGAGCAACACCCCGCCCAATGTGCCCGCCGTGCGCGACATCAGTTGCTTGAGGTCGTCGTGGGGACGAGTCTCCTTGACCTCGGTAAACACCGGCACGAACGCCGTGGAAAAAGAGCCCTCGGCAAACAGCCGGCGCATGAAATTCGGAATGCGGAAGGCCACCCAGAAAGCGTCGGTGGCGGCGTTGGCGCCGAACGAGTGGTTGATCGCCATGTCGCGGACCAGGCCGAGCACGCGCGAAACCATGGTCATGCCGCTGAAAGACAGCGCGCCGCGAAGAAGGCTGGGGGTTTTCATCCGTGTCCGGGTGACTGCAAACCCCTAGTTTGACAGCGGCGGCCTAGCGGAGGACAGTCTGCGGTCTGGAATTTCACGGGCAGTGTGCCCGCCCCGCCCAACAGACCCGCTCACGCGGGCTCTAAGCTATTGACGCGACCCGTCTTTGGCCTCAAAATGGGCGTCTTTCTTAAAACCAACAGAACTCTGGAGCTTCACCTTGGCCAACATCAAGTCCGCGAAGAAGCGTGCGCGTCAGTCGGAGCAGCGCCGTCTGCGCAACGTCAGCGCGCGTTCCATGGTGCGTTCCGCACTGAAGAAGGTCGTCAAGGCGATCGACGCCAAGGATAAGGCCAGCGCAGTCACGGCTTACGCCGTCGCCGTGCCGGTGATGGACCGCTATGCTGCACGCGGCCTCATCCACAAGAACAAGGCTGCCCGTCACAAGAGCCGCCTGAACGCGAAGATCCGCGACCTGGCGTAATTGCCTGCGCGACATCGTTGTTCGCAAAAAAGCCGGCGCAAGCCGGCTTTTTTGTTGCTTCCGATTTTGTGGGAGCCGATTTCTGGGGCACCCGATTTTTGTGGGAGCCGATTCATCGGCGATCCCGCGGCAGCGGGCCAGTCTGTGGCAAGCACCCCATCGCCGCTGAAGCGGCTCCCACACGAGGGGAACAATAGCCCCTGATACACCGCTTCGTTGGCTTTTCGCCGCTGAAGCGGCTCCTACATTTACTTATTCGCCGCGCATGCGCACGTCGTCGGACATTTCCTTGTTCTCGCGCTGCTTTTCGCGCTCCGCATCGAAGAACTGCTGCACCTTGAGGCAGACGTCCCAGGTGCCGAGTTCACCGGCGGCGGATACGAGGAACCAGGGGTCCTTCCACTCCAGACGAGCGACGATGTCGTCAGCCACGCGATGGAGTTCGGCCTCGTCGGAGAATACGTCGGATTTGTTGATGACCAGCCAACGGGGGCGGGTAACCAGTTCGGCATCGAATTCAGCCAGCTCCTTCTCGATGGTGCGCACCTGCTCCACCGGATCGGAACCGTCGATCGGCTGGATGTCGACCACGTGCAGCAAGAGGCTGGTGCGCGACACATGGCGGAGGAACTGGATGCCCAGACCCGCGCCTTCAGCCGCGCCTTCGATGATGCCCGGGATATCTGCGATCACGAAGCTCTGGTCGTAGCCGATACGCACCACACCCAGGTTCGGGTGCAGCGTGGTGAACGGGTAGTCCGCCACGCGCGGCGTCGCTGCCGATACCGCACGAATGAAGGTGCTCTTGCCCGCATTGGGGAAGCCAAGCAGACCGACATCCGCGAGCAGGCGCATCTCGAGCTTGATGTCACGCACTTCACCGGGGGTGCCGGGCGTGAACTTGCGCGGAGCACGGTTTACCGAGCTCTTGAAATGGATGTTGCCGAGGCCGCCGCGACCGCCCTGCGCCACCTTGAGGCGCTGGCCATGCGCCGTCAGGTCACCGATGACTTCGTCGGTGTCGACGTTGATCACGATCGTACCGACCGGCACGCGGACTTCGGAATCTTCGCCGCCTTTGCCGTACATCTGGCTGCCCATGCCACCCTGCCCGCGCTCAGCCTTGAAGGCGCGCATGTGGCGGAAGTCGACGAGCGTATTGAGGCCTTCGTCCGCAACGAGCCAGACCGAACCACCATTGCCGCCGTCGCCGCCATCGGGGCCGCCGAAGGGGATGAATTTCTCTCGACGGAAGCTGACGCAGCCGTTGCCGCCGGTACCGGCCGTGACCCTGATCTGTGCTTCGTCGACGAATTTCATGGGAAGGGAACCTGGTGAAGAAGTGATACTGCTTTACAAACGAAAAGCCCCGCCGTGGGCGGGGCCTTCGTCATCGCGTCGAAACAGGCTTACGCCGTGACGACGTCGACAAACTTGCGACCCTTTTCGCCACGGACCTTGAAGGCAACCGTGCCGTCGATCAGGGCGAACAGGGTGTGGTCGCGGCCGAGGCCGACGCCCACGCCAGCGTGGAACTTGGTGCCACGCTGACGAACGATGATGTTGCCGGCTTCAACAGCCTGGCCGCCATAGATCTTCACACCGAGATACTTCGGGTTCGAATCGCGACCGTTGCGGCTGGAACCTACGCCTTTTTTATGTGCCATGACTCATATCCTCCGCAGATCAGGCGTTGATGCCAGTGATCTGGATTTCGGTGTAATGCTGACGATGTCCCTGCGTACGCTTGTAGTGCTTACGACGACGGAACTTGACGATGCGGATCTTATCCGCGCGGCCGTGGGCGCGAACCGTCGCGCTGACGGTGGCACCGGCGACCAAGGGGGCACCAATGGTGACCGACTCGCCTTCGCCTACCAGGAGGACCTGGTCGAACTGGACGGTGGAATCGACTTCGGCGGTGAGCAGTTCGACGCGCAGGATTTCGCCTGCCATCACACGATACTGCTTGCCACCGGTCTTGATGACTGCGTAGCTCATGGTTGTTTCCTGTTGCTGATTATGTAGTTCTTTTTAGGGTCTTGCGGGTGTTGCGAACTGCGAATTATAGCCAAGGGGAAAAGGCAAGGTCAATCAGATGGTTAAGGCGAAGCGGAGCCGGCTCTGCGGCCGGTCGACGACTCGCCATAATTCCATATAGATCAACAGGATACTCAGGTATCGATTTCTGTGGGAGCCGCTTCCGCGGCGACAGGGTTCACCTCAACCCGGCCCGCTGCCGCGGATCGCCGCTGAAGCGGCTCCCACAAGGTGTGTACTTACTTCTTCTTCGCGGGTGCGGGGGCCGGCGCCGGGGCGGAACCCGCCGGCTTTGCGGCGGTGCCGGTCGCCGGGCACTGCCCCTGCGGGTTCAGCGTTCCCTGGCTCTGCAGCTGGGAAATCATGTGCTGGCCGCGCTCCTGGCCCCACGCCTTGCCGATCTGCATGCCTTCGGCCATGGTCGCCGGCATCTGGGTGATCACCTTCTGGCCCAGGGGCGAACGGTAGAACTTGAGCAGGCCGTCGATGTCCTCGGCGGTGAAATGCTTCTGGTACACCGGCACCATGCGGCCGATCAGCTGGTTGGTGGCGTTGGCGTCCACGAAGCCCTGCCAGTAGCTGGCCGGCACGCAGGGCAGCGCGTTCTGCATGACGCCCGCCATCTGGCTGTTCATCTGGCTGAGCATGCGGCCCATGCCCACGGCGTCCATCAGCTGGCGTACCTGCTGATCGCTGGGCTGCGCCGCGAGCGCCTGTCCCGTACAACCCGCCAGCACCAGGCCGGCGGCGATCCCTGTCCACTTACGCATGCGTCACGTTCCTCATTGGGATGGATGGCACACCCCTCCCCGGGGTGACGGCCATGGTAGCCGCGTCAGGGGCATCCGGGTACGCCTTCACGGCCGGGTACCGATCCCGCAAATCACCTGTGCTGAACCGTCACAAGTCGAGGCGGAATGAAGGCGGAAAACCCTTGGTATAGTCAGCGGCTTCCCCCATTTATGTCGGCACATGGACAGCATACGCATCCGCGGCGCCCGCACGCACAATCTCAAGAATATCGACCTCGACCTGCCCCGCGATCGCCTGATCGTGATCACGGGGCTGTCCGGGTCCGGTAAATCCTCGCTGGCTTTCGACACGATTTATGCCGAAGGCCAGCGTCGCTATGTCGAGTCGTTGTCCGCCTACGCGCGGCAATTCCTCTCGATCATGGAAAAACCGGACGTGGACACGATCGAAGGCCTCTCCCCGGCCATCTCGATCGAGCAGAAGTCGACTTCCCATAATCCTCGCTCCACCGTCGGTACGATCACCGAGGTGTACGACTACCTGCGCCTGCTGTATGCGCGCGTCGGCACGCCCCGTTGCCCGACCCATGGCATCGCGCTGGAAGCACAGACCGTCAGCCAGATGGTCGACACCGCGATGGCGCTGGACGCCGACAAGCGCTGGATGCTCCTGGCGCCCGTGATCCGTGAGCGCAAGGGCGAGCATGTGCAGGTCTTCGACCAGCTCCGTGCCCAGGGTTTTGTCCGCGCCCGCGTGGACGGTGAGGTGTATGACCTCGATGCCGTGCCGCCACTGACCCTGCGTCAGAAACATACGATCGAAGCGGTCATCGATCGCTTCCGTCCGCGCGAAGACATAAAGCAGCGTCTGGCCGAGTCGTTCGAGACCGCGCTGCGTCTCGGTGAAGGCATTGTCGTTCTTGTCGACATGGACGATGCCAAGGCGCCGGAGCAGGTGTTCTCGTCGCGCTTCTCCTGCCCCATGTGTGACTACTCGCTGCCCGAACTCGAGCCGCGCCTGTTCTCCTTCAATTCGCCGGTCGGCGCCTGCCCGACCTGCGACGGCCTGGGCGTGACCCAGGTGTTCGATCCGTCGCGCGTGGTCGGCCACCCCGAGCTCAGCCTCGCTGGCGGCGCCATTCGTGGATGGGATCGCCGCAACGCGCACTACTTCCAGCTGATCATCTCGCTGGCGAAGTACTACGGCTTCGATCCCGAGACCCCCTGGCGCGAGCTGGCCAAGCCGATGCAGAACGCGGTGCTGAACGGATCGGGCAAGGATGTGATTCCGTTCCGCTACATCACGGACCGTGGCGGCAAGGTCACCCGCGAGCATAAGTTCGAGGGCATCCTGCCTAACCTCGAGCGTCGCTATCGCGAAACCGAGTCGGCGGCCGTGCGCGAAGAACTGTCGCGTTACATCGCGGATCATCCCTGCCCGGATTGCGGCGGCCAGCGACTGAACCCGTCGGCCCGAAATGTGTTCGTCGCCGACCGCGCGATTCCCGAGATCACCTCGCTGGCGATCGACAACGCGCTGGGCTTCTTCGAAGGCCTGAAGCTGCCCGGTTGGCGCGGCGAGATCGCGGTGAAGATCGTCAAGGAAATTCGCGAGCGGCTGACCTTCCTCAACGATGTCGGCCTCAACTACCTCACGCTCGATCGCCAGGCGGACTCGCTGTCCGGCGGCGAGGCGCAGCGCATCCGCTTGGCCAGCCAGATCGGCGCCGGCCTCGTGGGCGTGATGTACGTGCTCGACGAGCCGTCGATCGGCCTGCACCAGCGCGACAACGAGCGCCTGCTCGGCACCCTCACCCGCCTGCGCGACCTTGGCAACACGGTGATCGTGGTCGAACACGACGAGGATGCCATCCGCGCGGCCGACCATGTCCTCGACATCGGCCCCGGCGCGGGCGTGCACGGCGGCGAGATCGTCGGCCAGGGCACACTGGAAGACATCCTCGCCTCGCCGCGGTCGGTCACGGCGAAGTACCTGACCGGCGAGCGCGGCATCCGCGTGCCGAAGACACGCCGCCAGCCCCGCGACGACCAGTGGATCGAGCTCAAGGGCGCGACGGGCAACAACCTGAAGGACGTCGACGTCCGCATTCCGGTCGGCACGTTCACCTGCGTCACCGGCGTCTCAGGCTCGGGCAAGTCCACGCTGATCAACGACACCTTCTATCGCCTCGCGGCGATGGAACTCAACGGCGCGGGCGAGCAGCCGGCACCGTACGAGTCGATCGAGGGCCTCGAGCTGTTCGACAAAGTGGTCGACATCGACCAGTCGCCGATCGGCCGCACGCCGCGTTCCAATCCCGCCACCTACACCGGCCTGTTCACGCCACTGCGTGAGCTATACGCGCAGGTGCCCGAGTCGCGGCAGCGCGGTTACTCGGCGGGTCGCTTCAGCTTCAACGTGCGCGGTGGCCGCTGCGAGGCCTGCGAAGGCGACGGCATGATCAAGGTGGAGATGCACTTCCTCCCGGACGTGTACGTGCCTTGCGATGTCTGCCACGGCAAGCGCTACAACCGCGAGACGCTGGAGGTGCTCTACAAGGGCCACACCATCGCCGACGTGCTCGACATGACCGTGGAAGACGCGTTCAAACTGTTCGAGCCTGTGCCGGTGATCGCACGCAAGCTGGAAACCCTGCGCGCGGTCGGTCTGGATTACATCAAGCTCGGCCAGAGTGCGACGACGCTGTCCGGTGGTGAAGCGCAGCGCGTGAAGCTGTCGAAGGAGTTGTCCAAGCGCGACACGGGCAGCACGCTCTATATCCTCGACGAACCGACGACTGGCCTGCACTTCCACGATATCGAACAGCTGCTCGACGTGCTCCACAAGCTGGTCGAGCACGGCAATACGGTTGTCGTCATCGAGCACAACCTTGACGTCATCAAGACGGCGGACTGGCTGATCGATCTCGGCCCCGAGGGCGGTTCTGGCGGTGGGCGCATCCTGGTCAGCGGCACGCCGGAAACGGTCGCGGCGACAAAGGAATCGCACACCGGCCGTTTCCTGAAGTCACATCTGGTGCCGATTGCCGCGCCGGTGGCGAAGGGTGGCGGCAAGCCGCCTGCAAAGGCGGCCGGCGCGAAGGCTTCCGTCAAGGCGCCAGCTAAGGCAGCCGCTAAGGCGCCAGCCAAGGCAGCCGGGCCTGCTGCCGCGAAGAAAGCCGCACCTGCCAAATCCACAGCGAAGACGGCTCCGGCCGCAAAGAAGAAGAAAACCGCATGAGCACCGACGCCTCGAACACGCCTGTTCCGCTCTTCATCACGCCCATGGACGTCCGCTGGCAGGACCTGGATGCCTACCGCCACGTCAACAACGCGAACTACCTGGTCTACTTGCAGGAAGCACGCCTGCAGTGGCTGCGCACGCTGCCCGGTAGCTGGTACAGCGAAGAGAGCGCGCCAGTGATGGCGCACAGCGAGATCAACTACCGCCTGCCGATCGAATGGCCGGCGGATATCCAGATCGAGCTGTTCGTCAACCGTCTCGGCACAAGCTCGATGACCGTCGGCCACCGTATCGTCAATTCCGAAGATGCGACGAAGATCCACGCGGACGGCAGCGTCACCATGGTCTGGATCAACACCAAGACCGGCCGGCCGGTACCGCTGCCGCAGGTGATCCGCGACGCCGTCGCCGAAGCGCAGGGCGGCTGAGAGTTTTCTGTGGGAGCCGATTTATCGGCGATAGACCTTACGGCGTCACCGCTTCGTTGGCTTTTCGCCGCTGAAGCGGCTCCCACATTGCTTTTCGCCGCTGAAGCGGCTCCCACATTGCCCGATGCTACAGCGTTCATTTCTCCCCGGTATGATCTTGCGGGTTCATCACGGAGAGAGACCTTATGTCGCGTCGCCTACTCGTTCTCGCGATCGCCAGCGCCATCGTGCTGCCGGCCTTCGCCGCCACCGACGAGCGCACCGCGCTCACCCTCTACCGCGCGGAGGGCGACCAGCTTTTCGCCACCAACGGCGAAGCGGTATCGGGCGACGGCTACGCCGTCGTCCATGAACGCCGCAGTTTCGAGCTGAAAGGCGGCGCGCAGGACCTTTCCATCGACGGCCTCCCTTCCGCCCTGGACAGCGAAGCGCTCTCCCTGCGCTTCCCTGGCAAGGGCACGCGGGTGGTTTCGCAGCGCCTGCTGCTCGGCCAGGGCTTCGAGGGCGCCGTCGCTGGCCTCGTCGGCCACAACGTGACAGCCATCGGCAGTACGGGCCAACCTATCGCCAGCGGCACGCTGGTACGCGGTGGCGACACGCTGGTGATCCGCGAAGCCAGCGGTCAGGCCAGCCTGATCAAGAACTACTCGGCACTGCGCGCGGCGGACGCCACCGACTTCGCCCGCGGCTCCACGCTGCAGGTGCGCGTGACCGGCGGCAGCGCAGGCAACACCACCGCACAGCTGGACTATCCGACCTCCGGGCTGGGCTGGCGCGGTGCGTACGTCGCGACCATCGCTCCCGGCGCCACCTGCAAGATGAATTTCGACGCCTCGGCGAGCATCGCCAACCGCAGCGGCCGGGACTGGAAAGATGTCTCCCTGAAGCTGGTTGCCGGCGATGCGCAACGCGCCAAGGCCCCACCGCAGCCGAAGGTCTTCATGGCCCGCGCTGCACCGGCGCCGATGGCCATGGATGCCGGCTACGCGGAACCGCACCAGGCAACGCTCGGCGACCTGCGTACATACACGCTTCCCGCCGCGGTCGACCTGCCCGACGGCAGCGTGACGCAGACACCGCTGTACGACAGTCGCGTGCTCGATTGCGAACGCGAGGCCGTGTACGACACCAACATGCGCTACTACGGCAACCAGCCGCGCATGGAGCGCGACATCGGCATGCCGCCGACCACGCAGATTGTCTCGAACCTGCGCTTCAAGGCGTTCGATACCCTGCCGTCGGGTTACGTGCGCGTCCTGACCACCGACCGCGACGGCAATGCCGAGCTGCTCGGCGAGGGTCGCCTGGACGACACGCCGAAGAACAAGGACGCGACCATCTCACTCGGGAACGCGATCGACCTCACCGCCACGCGCGAGCAGACTTCGTTCAGCGCGGACGCTGCCTCCCGCCGGATCGACGAAGGCACCCGCCTGACCCTCACCAATGCAGGGGATAGCAAGCGCACGATCACGGTGCGAGAGCACCCGAGCCGCTGGCGTGCGTGGACCGTCACGTCCTCGTCGGTCAAACCGACCAAGTCGACGCCGGACTTGCTGGAGTTTCAGGTCGACGTACCCGCGAACGGCTCGGTCAACCTCGATTACGCCCTGCGCTACATCTGGGCGGACGCCGACCTTCCGCACCCGTAAGGCCCGGCACGACCGCAGTGCGGCATGCCCTTGCCGCACTGCCCGGTCATAATCGCCTCAACACCATCACGGACACGTGCCCATGCTCGACATCCTTCCCCACGACGGCGACATCCATGAAATCCGGATGGCACGCGCGCCGGTCAATGCCTTCGACATCAACCTCGTGCGCGCGCTGCGCGAAGCGATCGTCGAAGCACCATCCAGCGGTGCGCGCGGCATCGTGCTCTCGGGCGCGCAAGGCATGTTTTCCGCGGGCGTCGACGTACCTGCGCTGATCCAGCGCGATCGTGCGGGCGTGCAGGAGTTCTGGAACGAATTCTTCGCGCTCTGCGGCGCGATCGCTGCGTCACCCATTCCTACCGTTGCCGCCGTTACCGGGCACAGCCCTGCCGGTGGCGCCGTGGTCGCGTTGTTCTGCGACTACCGGATCATGGCGCACGGGCCATACAAGATCGGCCTCAACGAGGTGCAGGTGGGCCTGTCGGTACCCGAGCCGATTCAGTTCGCCATGCGCCGCATTGTCGGTAATTACCGGGCCGAGCGCCTGCTTGTCGCCGGTGCCATGGTCGATGCCGAGCAGGCGCACGCCATCGGTCTGGTAGACGAACTGGCCACGGTCGAGCAGGTGGTGCAGCGCGCGGTGATCTGGATGACCGACATGCTGAAGCTGCCGCCGAAGGCCATGCTGCGCACGCGAGCGATCGCGCGGGCGGATCTGGTCGAGGTCTGGGGCGATACGACCGATCTGCTCGATCCGGGGTTCATCGACGACTTCTTTGCGGAGGAGACGCAGGGGGTGTTGAAGGCGCTGGTGGCTCGGTTGAAGTCGAAGTAAGGATCGCTTCGCGATCCTATCGCCTCACAAAAACCCACTAATCCCCGCAACCCCCTGCGCCGCATGCAGCTGCGCATCCATCCCGTCTTCCGGCCCCAGCCCACCCAGCGCATACACCGGCAACGAGGCCGCTTCCGCCAGCTGCGCGAAGCGCGGCCATCCGAGCGGTTCGGCATCGGGATGACTCGCCGTGTGATTCACCGGCGATAGCGTGGCGAAGTCGCAACCCAGCGCGGAGGCGCGCGCAAGCTCCGCTGCGTCATGGCAGGACGCCGCGACGATTTGTGACAGCGGCAAGGGCCTGGCCTCAAGCCCGTGAAGTTGCGATGCCGTCAGATGGACGCCTGCGCCTTCGCCAAGTTCGAGGGCCCCTTCGATATCCCGATTGAGCAGTAAGGTCGCGCCGTGGGCCCTCACCGCCGGCAGCACCCCGGCAGCCACCGCGCGCGCCACATGCACGGGTAATCCAGGCACACGCAGCTGAAGCAACCGCTCGCCCCGAGCCAACGCGCTCGTCAGCAGGCCCAAGGCCTCATCGGCCGACACCTCGGGCGGCGTGATCGGATAGTGCGATGGCAGTCGCGTCGCGGCCAGAATCGGCCGGTCGGCCGGGGCAAGCAAGGCAGGATCGATGTCCCGGGGATCCAGCCAGCGAATCTCCGCCGCATCCAGCGCCTTCGGCTCACCCGTCCAGGCGCGCACGAGGATCGCCTCCAGCAGCATCCCGCGCTCGCCGTAGTTCCAGGGAATACGAATCAGCGCCTCGAACGACAGCGGATCCACGGCAATGCCGAGTTCCTCGTCGAGTTCACGCTCCAGCGCCATGAGCGGCGTTTCTCCCGGCTCCAGCTTGCCGCCGGGAAACTCCCACATGCCCGCCAGGTGCTTGCCCGGCGGTCGCTGCGCGATGAGGATGCGTCCGGCGCCGTCGACGAGGACGCCGGCAACCACATGCATCATACGTTGCGGACGTATTCGACCATGTCGAAGGAGTGGGCGTGTTCCTTGTCGGCCTTGTGGTGCACGCGCGACACTTCGGCCCATTCCTTGAAGTCGATACCCGGGAAGAACACGTCGGCACCGTCGACGGCAGCGTAGACCCAGGTCAGGTAAAGGGTGCGCGCGTACGGCAGCGCCTCACGGAAGACTTCGCCGCCGCCGATGACCATCAGGCCGGCGTGGTTGCAGCTGGCCTGTGCTTCGGCGACCGAGCGGACGGTGATCTGGCCCGGGAACGGCGCCTCGCCCTTGCGCGACAGCACGTAGTTGACCCGGTCCGGAAGGGCCTTGCCGATCGATTCGGCGGTCTTGCGGCCCATCAGCACGGACTTGTCGGTGGTCAGGCGCTTGAAGTGGCGCAGGTCTTCGGGGAGGTGCCAGGGCAGGCCTCCCTGCTTGCCGATGGCAAAGTTTTCGTCGAGCGCGGCAACCAGGTGAACGGACATGTAGCTTCCTTCGGATGAGAGGTAAAGCGGGCGCACACGGCGGCCCTTGCGGACCGGATAGTAGTCCTCCGCGTGTGATGAAGAAACTAACGGCCGTTTGATTCGCTCCCGAGCGGGCGCCACGTCCGGCCTGTCCGCCGGCTTTTTGTCCGCGGACAGGGCCGCCGGGGCGCCGATGACCGTACGGCCCCGCAAAGTGAGTGGCATGCACCTTGCTACCCTCCCCTGGGAACGACACCACAGGGATCGCCAACAATGTTCGGTTATTACGTGCAACTCGGGCTTCGCAGCCTAAGGCGCAATCCGGTCCTCACCCTGTTGATGGTGCTGGTGATCGGGGTGGGCGTCGCGGCGTCGATGACCAGTTACGCCGTCTTCCGCGCGACGTCGGGGGATCCCATTCCGGAGAAGTCGTCTCAACTGTTTATCGCGCAGATCGACAACTATGGCCCCGGAGTTGGCGATGGCGAGCTACTCAACTGGCTCACCTGGCGCGACGCGACGGCGTTGGTCGATGCGCACAAAGCCAAGCGGCAGACAGCGCTCTATCCGATCGGCGTCTCGATCATTCCCGACGATCCGAACGCGATGGCCTCGCCTGCACGTGGCTATGCCGTGCAGGCGGACATGTTTCCCATGTTCGACGTGCCCTTCCTCTTCGGCGCCCCCTGGTCCGCAGCCGACGATGCCGGAAGCGCCCGTGTCGTGGTGATCGGCAAAAGCCTTAACGATCGCGTGTTCGGCGGTGCCAACAGCGTCGGGCGCGACATCGACCTCGACGGCCAGCGATTCCGCATCGTGGGCGTCACCGACCATTGGGACGCACGTCCACGCTTCTTCGACCTCGACGCAAAGCGCGGCTTCGGTGATCTCGGTGAGATCTACATGCCGTTCGCACGTGCGATTGCCGACGGCCTCCGGCCGGCGGGCGGCAACATATGCAACACGCCGTTCAAGCCCGGCTGGGAGAATTTCTACCATTCCGAGTGCATCTTCGTGACGTTCTGGGCCGAGCTGCCCGATGCGGCGAGCGCTACGGCGTATCGGCAATTCCTGCACGATTACTCGGCCGAACAAACGCGTAGCGGCCGATTCTCATGGCCACCCAACGTACGACTGCGTAACGTCATGGAATGGCTGGACGTCCGCCATGTCGTACCGCCGGAGGCACGCATGAGCCTGCTGGTCTCCGCCGCCTTCCTCGTCATCTGCCTGGTCAACGTGATCGGTCTCCTGTTGGCGAAATTCATGCGCCGTGCGCCGGAGATCGGCATCCGCCGCGCACTCGGTGCATCACGCGGCGCCATTTACACGCAGTTCCTGCTCGAGGCCGCCTCAGTCGGCCTTGCCGGTGGCGTCCTCGGCGTGATCCTCACCGGCCTGGGCACCTTATGCATCGGCGTCGTATTTGACCCGGCCATTGCCGACCTCGTCCACATGAGCCTGCCCTTGCTTGGTCTCACCGTCCTCGTCGCCCTGGCCAGCACCCTGGTCGCGGCGTTCTATCCCACCTGGCGCGCCTCTAGGGTGCAGCCGGCATGGCAGCTCAAAGCCAGCTGACCCGGAGCCCCTCATGCCACCTTTCCGCCCGATCCTCGCCGCACTGCGCTATCACAAGGCCGGTGCCATTCTCATCGCCCTGCAGATAGCCCTGACCCTTGCCGTGGTCTGCAATGCGCTCTTCGTCATCGAGCAGCGCCTGCAACGCCTCTCGCGCGACACCGGCATCGCCGAAAGCGAGCTCATGGTCGTCAACAACAAATGGGTCGCACCGGCTGCGGAAGTGCCCGCACGCCAGGCGGCCGATGTGGCGATGCTGCGCGCACTGCCTGGCGTGGCAGATGCCTATGCGACGAACGCCTTTCCGCTACTCGGTGCAAGCTGGCAGAGCGGCATCCGGCTGGACCCGACGAGCAAGCATTTCGTCAGCGACGGCGCTTCGCTCTATTTCGTCGACGACCATGCCTTGAACACCCTGGGCGTCCGGATTGCCGAAGGACGCAACTTCCGGTCGGATGAAATCGGCGCGCTAGCCATCAGCTCCAGCGCGGACAGCCCGACGATCATCGTGACGCGGGCACTCGCGCAGCGCGCGTTTCCCGACGGGCATGCCCCTGGGCAAAGCGATCTACATCGGCGCAAGCGACGCGCGGCCGAGTACGATCATCGGCATCGTCGAGCACGTGCAAACACCGGAAACCAACGCCACCGAGGACATTCGCTGGCAGGACGCCATCTTCGTCCCCTTGCGGATCACCGATAACAGCGCATTCTTCGTGATCCGGGCTCAGCCTGGCCGACTTCAGCCACTGCTGCACACCGTGCCCGATGCACTCAAGGCACTCAGCACCCGCCGCGTGATCCCGCAGCCACACGGCGTCATGCCTTTCAGCGAAGTCCGTGAGATCGCCTACCGAAGCGATCGCGGCCTGGCCTGGATGCTCGCCGGTATCTGCGTTACGTTGCTTATCGTGACGGCCGCCGGCATCGTCGGACTTACGAGTTTCTGGGTGGGTCAGCGACGTAGGCAGATCGGCATCCGTCGTGCGCTGGGCGCGACGCGGCGCGACATCCTCGTGTACTTCCTTACCGAGAACGGGCTTATCAGCGCGGCCGGCGCCCTTGCCGGCGTCGTGCTCGCCTTTGTCCTGAATGCGTGGATGATGCGTGCCTTTGAGACCTCGCGCCTCTCACTGCTTTATGTCGGCTGCGGCATGCTGATTCTTCTGCTACTCGGCCAGCTCTCGGTATTGTCACCAGCACGGCGTGCGTCGCGTGTGCCACCCGTCGAGGCAACGCGGACGATTTGATCGCTGCCCGGCCGTCTCCTGACTAGCGGCGACGCAGCCGGCCAGCGACAATCGCACCAGCCAGGGCTCCCGCGCCAACCAGGCAAGCGGCCGCGCCTACCGGCGTGACGGTGCGGGAGACTGCCCGGCGACCGGTACGCGCCGCCGCGGTGGCAGCGGGGCGTTGAACGTTCCCCACCTCTGCGGGAGCCGCTTCAATTTCCACTGCATGCACACTCGGCCGGATCGGCTTGCCTCGCGCGTCTGCTACTCCACGTGTCAGTTCCGCGCCCATCAGCACGATGAGCGAGGAGTAATACATCCAGGTCAAAAGCACGACAAAAGCTCCGGCCGGACCATAGGCGCCGCCCACGTTGCTGTGCTCGATATAGAGACCGATGACGAACTTTCCGCCAAGGAACAACACAGTCGTCAAAACGGCACCGATGACGGCATCGCTCCAGTCGATCACGGCGTCCGGCAGCACCTTGTACATGATGCCGAACGCGCCAACGAAGACCAGAACCGAGACGGCGTACTCGATGACTTTCCATGTGGTTCCATCGCCGCGGATCAAGGTCTGGATCACCGCGCTGACGATGAACGACACCACGAGCACGAAAGCGAGGCCACCCAGCAGCGCGAAGGCACGTCCGCGCGCTCGCAACCACGCGGTGACCGCCGCGCCCGGTTTAGGCTTCACGCGCCAGACGCGGTCCAGGGTGCCCTGCAACTGGGCGAATACCGCCGACGCACCGAAGATGGTTACCCCCAGCCCGATGATCCCCGCGATGTCGCCCAGGCGCGGGTGTTCCTTCGCACTCTTGATCACGCCATCCAGTGCCTCGGCGGCCTTGCTTCCGACCACGCTCGCGAGCGCATCCGACAACTGATCCTGCCAACCGGCGTGCAGCATCGAGATGATCCAGACCAGCAACAGCAGGACCGGTGCAAACGAGAGTGCGGCGAAGAAGGCTAGCGCCGCGGCACGCGTCATGAGTTCATCGTCACTGAAGCCGTTGACGGCGGACATCACCGTGCGCTTAAAGGATTGGGTGGCAGTCGCGGGCATGGTCGGTCTCCCTGGAATCCGTGCACCATGGAATGAACCGCATCAAGCCGGAGCGCACGCACCGTGAACGTTCGGTGCGCGACCGGATCAGGTGTCCAGTAGCCCGGGGGCGATAATGTCCTCAACGCGGAACCGGCGCTCCGTGAGCCCCTGCTCATGATGGTAACGAAGCACGGCATCGATCGCCGCACGGTTAGACGCAACCCCGTAGGGCCACCAATCGCTCCCCATCAACTCGCGATTCTCGCCGATTAGCCCCGTCAGCCACGGGTGCATCATGTCCATGTTGTTGAACGTCATTCCCTTTCTATACCCGTCGATCGCGTGATTCTTCGCGTCACAGAACCCCTTGTAGATGGACTTGACCAGGTCAGGCTCGGCCTCGGCCAATTCCCGCTTCACCACCACCGCGTGCATGATCGGGAAAATGCCGGTGCGACGAAAATAATCCCGTTCGACGTGCTCATAGTTCTCGAACAGACGGCCGACCCGAGGCGAATGATCGAGCACGCATTTAGGAATATCCGCCGAGATGAGCGCATCGATCTCGCCCGCCTCCAGCATCTTGCCCAGATCAGTGCCCGCCGCGGCATACTCGACCTCCACGCCCGGCGGCACCGGGCGAGCGACAAAGTCCACCGGATCCATCGGGAAGTCGATACCGCCGACAAGCCAGCGACTCTGTTCCGGTTTCACACCGAATTCGTCGGAGAGGATGCCCTTGGGCATCACACCAGCGTCGTGCCCGTAAAGAGCCAGTTCGCCAATGCGCTTGCCCGCGAGATCTTCAGGCCGCTTGATACCGCTCGCTTTGTTTATGTAGATGGCGCCGTGCCGAAACGATCGGACCAGAAAGACAGGCAGCGCCAGGAATGGCGAGTGCTGAGCGTCGAAAGTACGCAGAAAATACGTCATGCCCAGCTCCGACACGTCATAGCTGCGCTTTCGAATCATTCCTTCAAAAATATCGGTGACGATACGTGAACTGTGAAAGGTGGCATCCGCGCCGTCGATCGCCACTGTGCCATCGGCCAGTGCACGCGTGCGGTCGTAGTTCCAGAAGGCTATATCGAGCTTCGTTGCGGTCATGCGCTGGTTCCTCGCGAGTCGGAAGGAAGGTGCGCTAATAGTAAATACATTTATATAAAGACGGTGTTACGATTCCGTCCATGAATGCAGACGCCGCTGCCCTCAAGAAGCTCTTCGCAAACGTGTCGCTTGGCGCACCGGAGAGCGCTGTCGGATTCGTCTTGTGGCGGGTCGTGCACCGCTACCAACGCGAGATCGACCGGGTGCTGGCACCGGTCGACCTGACCCATCTGCAGTTCACGACCCTGGCCATGGCGGCCTGGCTCTGCCAGTCAGGCGAGCCAACGACCCAGGCGGCGGTCGCGTCGGCGGCCGAAATGCATCCCATGCAGGTCTCGTTGATGCTCAAGGCTCTCGAGCAGAAAGGAATGATTTCGCGAACGCGCAGCCAGACCGACGTGCGCGCAAAGGTCATCGCGCTGACGCGCTTGGGCCTGCGCTCCCTTGGCCAGGCGATGCCGCTGGCCATCGGGGTACAGGTTGCGATGTTCGGGGCGGAAGGCGGCGTAGGGGGCGAACTGCTGAGAATGCTTCGTCGCGTTGAGGCTTCCCCTGCCTCTTCGGGACGCTGAGACAGGTAAGCACCCGTCAGAACTTCTGCTGGTACCCAAAGTAGAAGTAGCGGTCGATGTCGAAGCCCGGGTTGTACGGCGGGCTGCCACCGCCGGCGCTGGACACGTTGTAGTACAACGGACCCTTGCGAGCGAACACGTTGTTGATACCCAGGCGGAAGTTGCCGTTCCACGGCGCCTGCCAACGCAGCTGTGCATCGTGGAAGGCGACCGAACCCTTGCGGCTCACGCCGGTGACGCCGGTGATCGCGTTGATTTCGTCGGGGCGATTGCACTCGACCGTCGATGACCAGCACGAGTCCTTCAGCCCGTCGAAATAGCGCACGGTCCACGTCGCACCGAAGCGCCGCCATGACCAGTCGAGCGACAGGTTGGAGCGCACGCGGTACAGCCCCTGCACACCGTTCATGTAGCCGGCCAGCTGACGCGGCGGGCTGCCGGGGCTGCTCGATTGGGTGAAGTCTTTCAGGTACGTGCTATCGGAGAGCAGCGTGAACTCGCCGTAGCGTGTCTCTGGAAAACGATAGTGCGCGCCCAGGTCGTAGCCCTCCGTACGCAGCGAGCCCAGGTTGGCCAGGCTTTCGTCCAGCGACGTGATGTGTCCATCCGCTGCGCGCGTGAAACGTCCGCAGTAAGTCGGATCGTTTCTCACGTAGCAGAAGTTGAGGATGTCACCGGCAAGGAGCGGCGTGATCACATCGCGGATATCGACCTTGTAATAGTCGAGCGTGACGTCGAGGCCATCGAGATAGCTGGGGCTATAGACGAGGCCGGCGGTACGCGTGATTGACGACTCCGGCTTTAACGCGGGATTGGCGCCCGTGCGGAACGCGACCGGGTTCTGGCCGCCAGTGGAAGAATTGACCTGCGCGCCCGACTGGTCGATCTGCCGGTAATTCGCCGGCACGCCAGCGGCAGCGCAGCGCCCGCGCACGCCGGCGTCGGAAGCCGCCGCACCATAGGCGCTATCGCACGGATCGAGGAAGCTTTCGAAACTCTCGGCCGAGCCTGCGTAGAGGTCCGCGACGGTAGGAGCGCGAAAACCCTCGGCGTAGGTGCCGCGTAGCAGAAGGTCATCGAACGGCTTCCAGCGGAAGCTGTACTTGTTGTTGGTACGACCGCCGAACGCGCTGTAGTGCGAGTAACGCGACGAAGCGTTCACCGCGAGTTCGCGCGCCAGCGGCAGGTCCGCCAGCAAGGGAACGTCGAGCTCGAGGTAAGCCTCGTTGACGATATAGCCACCGTTGGTGGGATTGCTTGCCAGCTGGGTGGTCAGGCCGGCGGAGTCGGAGGGATCGGGCTCGTAACGCCCATTCTCATCGCGATGCTCAAGGCCACCCGCCACGCGCACCGTACCCGCGGGCAAGTCGAATACACCCCCGGTAAGGTTCGCGACGATGTCGTTGGTCCGCGTCACCTGGTGGGCGGTCGTCGTCGACTGCACGTAGTTCCAGACAGCGTCGGGCGTGCCGCCCGGACCGGCGAGAATATTCCAGGGTACGCAACCCGCGGCGCGGTCCGCTGCGTTGGCGCAGACGACATTGCCATTAACGACCGCCGTGGGTCCGAGCGCCTTCGCCGCATTGACCAGGTTGATGTTGCCGCTGTCGGTCCGGCTGTCACTCGCCTCGGAATAACCGTAGGTCACATCCCAGTTCCAGGTGCGATCGTTCCAGAGGAAACTGCCTTCGGCACCGGCATCCACGTGGAAGGTCTTGCTCTTCGCCCAGCTGATGCGTGGCATTTCCGTCGTGCGGCGAAAGAAGTCCGTGTCGTAGCCGGGGAACGGGTTGTACGCGTTGTCGGCGTCGATGACGAGGTCGCTGTTCCGGGCCGCGCCACTCTGCAAGGGATACCCGGCGGCCTGGCTGCGCGTATCGCGCACGCCATAGCTCGCCATGCCGCGCAGGGCGATATCGTCGGTGATGTTGTAGCGCCCTGTCGCAAACAGGTTGCGTAGCTTGCTGCCTGCGCGGAACGTCATGTCCTGCGCCGTGGAATATTTATCCGCGTTGCTGTTGACGTCGTAGAGGTGATAGTTGGCCAGATCGGCGGTGTTGCCGACCACGCCACCGGGATGGTTGATGACGTAGCGGTTGCCGGGCGCCCTGGGATCGACAACGCCGCCATACGGCCCCATGCCGAAACCATCGTCCGGATGCCGCGGGCCATCGTCCGTGCGCGTGAGCGCGCGCTTGCTGTCGTCGATGTCGTCGGCGTCCTCATAGCTGGCACCGAGGATGATCGAGGATCGCTCCGTACTCTTTCCCCAGGTGAACGTGCCGTTCTTCTGGCTGCCGTCGCCCTTGCCATTCACGCCGTACAACACGTCTGCGGATGCGCCCTCGAAGCGCTCGGTCGTCACGATGTTGACCACACCGCCAATGGCGTCGGAGCCGTAGATCGAGGAGGCGCCATCCTTGAGCACTTCGATGCGCTCGACGATCGCCACGGGAATGGTCGAGAGATCGGTCAGGCCGTTGAGCGTGGTGACCCAGCGGCGCCCGTTGACCAGCACCAGCGTACGCACCGCGCCGAGGTTACGGAGGTTCGCGTAGCGGCCGCCGGCATCGGTGCTGGAGGAAAGTGTGTCCTGCGGGGTGACTTCCGGCGTCCCGGCGGACGGGATGCGGCCGATGATATCGGCCAGGCTGGTCAGCCCCGTATCGCGGATCGCCTGGCGATCCATGGTGAAAACGGGCTGCGCGGTTTCGACGTCGGTACCGCGGATGCGCGAACCCGTCACGCTGACATTTACCGGCGCCAGCATTTCCGCCGATGAGCTGGCCTCCTGGGCATGCACCCAGGTCGTGGGCAAGCAGGCTCCGAGCGCTACGGCAAGCGCTACGCGTCGCCCTGCGACGAGGCGCTTGTGCCCGGAACTGACGTGCATACCCTGAAGCCTCCCAAGCCCCGCCATACCCCACCCGGGGTCGACGATCCGCCGAAGATAACGCGGGGGGCGTGACGGGGGCAACCGGCGGAAGTCATGGGACCCCCGCCGGCCAACCCATCGCTTAGTTCGACGCGGTGGTGCTCTCGCCACCACCGATGTTCTTGTCGAGGAATGCCTGCAGCTTGTTATAGAACTCCTCGACGTTCTCCGGCTTGACGAAACCGTGCTTTTCACCGGACTTGGTCAGGACCTCATAGGGCTTGTGTGCGGCGTCCATGGCGGCGCGCATGGCCTTGAACTGGGCGAACGGCGCACGCTCGTCGTCTTCGCCGTGAACCAGCAGCACGGGTACGGTGATCTTGTCGGCAAGGTGGTCCGGCGAATTTGCTGCAAGCTCGGCCTCGTCCCGGCCGATCACGGTGGTCAGGTAGCTGCGGCCCAACTTGGTCGTCTTGATGTCCCCCTTGTTGAACATCATGTCGAGGTCGTAGATGCCGGCGTAGCCCACGGCGCACTTGAACATCCCCGGCTCCCGGATGGCGGTCATCATGGCCGAGTAGCCGCCGAAGCTGGCCCCGTAGACGCAGATGCGCCTGGGATCGGCGTAGTTCTGGTCGATGGCCCATTTCACGCCGTCGGTGAGGTCCTGCTGGACGCGCGTGCCCCATTTCAGGTAGCTGGACTGCTCAAAGCCGTTGCCGCGGCCTCCGGAGCCGCGATAATTCACCTGCAACACGAGATAGCCACGGTTTGCCAGAAACTGGGCGTCCTCGTCGTAGAACCAGTCGTCCTTGATGCCGATCGGCCCACCGTGCGGTAGCAGAACCATCGGAAGGCTGGCCTCGGACTTGCCTTTGGGGAACGTTAGGATGGCTTCGAGTTCGGTGCCGTCACTGGCCTTGAAGCGCACCGGGCGACGTTCTGCCATCTTCGCTGGATCGATCCAGGGCGCTACCGTGAACAGGTTGCGCACTTTGTACGTCTTGGTGTCGATCAGCATGTAGCGGCCCGGGTCGCGATCACCCGAGACGCCGAACATGAGCTGGCTACCGTCCTCGCTGAAGTCGATGAAGTTGACGAAGTTGCCGGGGAATTTAAGCGACAGCGCCCGATGCAGCTTCGAGATCGGCTCCTCCGGATCGACGTAAGTCACTTTGGGGATACCGCTCTCGGCATAGGTTCCGAACGGACGCAGCGGAACGGGCGTCCACAGTCCGTTGGAGGTGACGAGGCTGAAATCATCCTTGCTGATGACGCGGCGGTTGCCGCCGTCTTCGTCCTGCTCGACGAACTCACCGCCCATGCCGTTGGGGCTGTAGCGCGCGTAGATGCGATTGCTGCCGGCTACCGAGGCGATGGGCACGAAGCGCTGCAGTTCACCGTTCTCCGGCACCTTGGCCCAGCCACTGCCTTCGCGGTGAAAAACTACGTACTTGAAGTCGGAGTCCGTCCCGTAGGAAAACTTGGCGACGCCTTCGGGAGAGATCAGGAAACTCATGTCGCCGATGCCGATGTCGGCCATCTGCTTGCGGGTGCTCGTGGTGGCGTCGACGTCGAACAGCGTGCTGCGATCCTTGTCGGACCACGATGTGGCGCGCATGTAGAAGTGGCCGTTGCTCTGCACCGGCGCACCCTCGATCTCCCCCCAGCCCGAGTCGGTCTGGCGCGTGCCCGAGCGCTTGCCGACGGCCTCGTAGCCGTAGAGGTAATCGGGATTCTTGCCATTGATGTCGATGGCCATGATTTCGCCGGTGTACGACGTGTTGCCGATCGAGCCGTCCTGTTTGCCACGGGCTACGACAAGGCGCGTGGAGCTGGCCCAGACGATATTGGCCGGCAGCTCGTACGGAGGCATCCGGATCAGGCCCACCGGCTTGGTTGGGTCTTCGATGGCATAGATGGCGATGGCGTGCGTCTTGCCGTCGGCATCGTGGTAGACCACGGAGAAATGCTTGCCGTCCGGCGACAGGCGGGGCATGGTCATCGGCAGCCGACGGGCAAAATCAGCCGTCGGGATCAGGTCGGCGGCAGCGGCGCTCGTGGCGCACGCGGCGAGACACAGCGCTGCCAGCAACGGCCGCGCGAGGCGGTACATCATGTTCGACTCCCCACGGTTGGGTACATCCTTTACACGCCGTCCTCCCCGGACAGCGCCCACGCCGGGATATAGCCGATTCCGGCTCCGGCCACAAGGCGATGTGCGGCACTGAGAGGGCGGTACACTTGGCGCCTGCGTTCTTCCTGGGCCTTCCATGGCAACTCCGTTCGTCGTCAATATCGATCCCGTCGCGCTGTCCCTCGGGCCTCTTCAGGTCCACTGGTACGGACTGATGTACCTCGGCGGCTTTCTGGGCGGCTGGGCACTGGGCGAGTATCGCCGCCGCCAGGGCCGTTTGCCTGTCAGCGCCGACCGCTTCGGCGACCTCATGTTCTACTGCATGATGGGCGTGGTGCTGGGCGGCCGCGTGGGCTACATGCTGTTCTACACGGCCATTTCCTGGATCTGGACCGACCCGCTCGCCATCTTCCGCATCTGGGACGGCGGTATGTCCTTCCATGGCGGCCTGCTCGGCGTCGTCGTCGCGGGCATCTGGTGGTCGCGACGCAACCACGTCAAGTTCTTCGACACGATCGACTTCGTCGCGCCGCTGGTCCCCCTGGGCCTTGGCCTCGGCCGCCTGGGCAATTTCATCAATGGCGAACTGTGGGGCAAGCCCACGGACCTGCCCATCGGCATGATCTTCCCGCACGCGCCTGATGCCCTGCCCCGCCACCCGAATCCGCTCTATGAGTTCGCCCTCGAGGGCGTGGTGATGTTCACGGTGCTGTGGCTGTTCTCGCTAAAGCCGCGACGTCGCTATGCGGTCTCGGGGCTGTTCGCGCTGATGTACGGCAGCTTCCGCTTCATCATCGAATTCGTCCGCGTCCCCGATGCCCAGTTGGGCTATCTGGCCTTCGGCTGGGTGACGATGGGGCAGATCCTCTCGTTGCCGCTGATCGCCCTCGGCATCCTGTGGCTGGTCATGTCGCGTCGTGCGCCTTACGCGCCCGTCGCCCCTGTCGCGGGCACCCCCGCGACCGCGACCTGATATCGTCCCGAGCCATGCAGCCCTATCTCGAACTCCTGCGCCACGTGCGCGACCACGGCACCGAGAAATCGGATCGCACCGGCACCGGCACACGCAGTGTCTTCGGCTGGCAGATGCGCTACGACCTGGCCAGGGGGTTTCCCCTGGTCACGACGAAAAAGCTGCATCTGCGCTCCATCGTCCATGAACTGATCTGGTTCCTCCAGGGCGATACGAATGTCGCCTACCTGAAGGAAAACGGTGTCAGCATCTGGGACGAATGGGCCGACGCCAACGGCGACCTCGGTCCCGTCTACGGGCGCCAGTGGCGCGCGTGGCCGACCGCGGACGGCAAGGTGGTCGATCAGATCGCCTGGGTGGTCGACGAGATCAAGCGAAATCCGGATTCGCGCCGCCTGATCGTCTCGGCGTGGAATGTCGGCGAGTTGCCGAAAATGGCGCTGATGCCCTGCCACACGATGTTCCAGTTCTACGTGGCCAACGGGAAACTGAGCTGCCAGCTGTACCAGCGCTCGGGCGATATCTTCCTCGGCATCCCGTTCAACATCGCCAGCTATGCCTTGCTCACCCACATGATCGCCCAGGTGACCGGGTTGGAAGTGGGCGATTTCGTGCATACGCTGGGCGACGCGCATCTTTACTCGAACCATATCGAGCAGGCGGACAAACAGCTGCTGCGCGAGCCACGCGCGCTGCCGAAGCTCTCGCTTAATCCGGAAGTGAAGTCGATCTTCGACTTCCGTTTCGAAGACGTCGCCATCGTGGATTACGATCCGTATCCGGCGATCAGGGCACCTGTCGCGGTGTAGCGTCCTGCTGGCGTCAGGGCACCAGCGCCAGCGGTGAAACGATATCTGCGCCCTCGGCGCGCGGCGGGGCGCCATTGGTGTTCTGGCCCACCGCGATCAGCCACTGTCCATGTTCCTTGCGCGCCAGCAGAACCATGATGCCCGAGCGTGGCGGCACGGGTTTGCCGGCCGCATCGGTGGCGCCCGTGATCTGCCACGTGTAATGAATGGACGCGAGATCCTGCGCGAGAAAACGCACGTTCGTACCCATGACGCGATTCACCGAGAGGCGGAAACGATCGCCCAGGATGCGCGTGTGATAGGTCTCGAAGTCCTTTTGCCCGCGCATCCATTTGCCGTCCACCGTGACGAAATCCACGTCGCGTTCGGTGAGTACCGCGAGACCGTGGCCGTCGTGGCGATTCCACGCATCGATGAAAGCCTGCGGTAACGCCGTGAGTGCCGCTTCGTCGTTCGCCGACTGCGCCAGGGACAGTGAGGGACCAAGCAAGAGAATGAGCAGCAGGAAAGTCTTCATGCGTCGCACCGGACGGAAATGACCTGACGAGCGTGCTCCGGCGAGAGCGGCCCTGCCATTCCCCGAATGGCGTATGCCTGCCCCGCCACGGGTGCGTAACGCATCGGTTACAGCACCAGCGGCCGGTCGGGTAACTGGTTCTCGCGCGGGCGTCCGTCGGCCGGAAAGTGCCGTGCGAGCAAGGCACCGGCTTCGGCCACACCGATCTGCACGGCTTCACGAAAGCGCCCCTCGGCAAACGCGTCCCGCATATGGGCAGCGATGGCCTCCCACTCGGCGGGGCCGACCGCCTTGGCAATACCTCGGTCGGCGATGATTTCGATGCGATGCTCTGCGAGCAGCACATACAGCAGCACACCGCAGTTATCGTCCGTGTCCCAGACGCGCAGGTGCGCAAACAACATGGCCGCGCGGTCACGGGCCGTGACGCCCGATGTCACGGCGGACAGCGGCAGTCGCGATTCGATGGCAACGCGCAGTTCGCCACGGTGCGTCGCTTCTCCCGCCGAGACCGTGCCAGCGATGGCGTCGAGCGTCTCCGGTCCGAACTGGCGACCGATCTGGAACCAGGCGCCGAACAGGTTGGTGGTGATCCGTTGCATGTCCATCACCAGCTCCCCGACGCGCCGCCGCCACCGAAGCTACCGCCGCCGCCACTGAAGCCGCCGCCCCCTCCACCACCGCCGCCGAAACCACCCCCGCCAAAGCCACCGCCACCGCCCCAGCCCCCGAAGCCACCCCAGCCGCCACCGCCGATGGACCGACCGGCGCCGCCCGGGATAGCCATGAACAGGGCACCGGCCACGAGACCGATGACACCGCCAAAGACAGAGTGCATGAAGAGCCAGCCAAGGCCACCCGTGACCGCTCCGCCGACGGGCATGCGCGCCCACAGTGGTGCGCGCCCGAGAATGCCGCGCAGGAACAGCACGCCGAAGATCAGCGGCAGTAACAGGCTGCCACCGCCACCGCGGCGTCGCTCGTGGCTTTCGTCAGGATTGACCGGCGGCGGCAGGGCTTCGCCATCGACGATCTGGGTGATCGCCGTGAGCGCGTCGCTGATGCCGCCGTAGTAGTCATTGGTCCGCAGCTTGGGCGCCATGTACTCACGGATGATCCGCGAGGCAATGGCGTCAGGCAGTGCGCCTTCAAGGCCGTAGCCCGTCTCGATGCGCACCCGCCGATCGTCCTTCGCTACCAGCAGCAGTACGCCGTCGTCGGGGCCCTTGCGCCCGACCTTGTTGGCCTCGGCCACCTTGAGCGAGTAGTCCTCGAGGGCGTCCGGCTGGGTGGTGGGCACCATCAGCACGACCACCTGGGCACCTTTGCGCTTTTCCAGATCGGCCAGCTTCGTGTCCAGCTGACTGATCTGGTCGGCGCTCAAGGTGCCGGTGAGGTCGGTGACGTGCCGCTGCAGCGTCGGCACGGCGGCATCGCCGTCTGCCAGCACCGCCAGTGGCGACGCCAGCAGGGCGACGGCGAGCAGAAGCCGCGCCGTGACCCGGAACATCAGCGGCTGGCCGCGGGAGCCGGTGCCTGGGCCGGAGCCGGGGTGGAACCGAAGTCGACGGTCGGCGCGGTGGAGATCGCCTTCTCGTTCTCGACGCTGAAGTTCGGCTTCACCTTGTAACCCATGACCTTGGCAGTCAGGTTGTTGGGGAAGGAACGGATCAGCGTGTTGTACGACTGGATGGATGCCACGTAGCGATTGCGCGCAACGGTGATCCGGTTCTCGGTACCTTCGAGCTGGGCCTGGAGATCACGGAAGGAACCGTCGGCCTTGAGCTGGGGGTAGTTTTCGCTGACCACCATCAAGCGCGAGAGCGCGCCGGACAACTGGCCCTGGGCGGCCTGGAACTTGGCCAGGGCTTCGGGATCGTTGGCGAGCTCGGGCGTGATCTGGGTCTGGCCGACCTTCGCGCGGGCGTTGGTCACCTCGGTGAGGACGCGCTCTTCGTGCTGGGCATAGCCCTTCACGGTGTTGACGAGATTGGGCACCAGATCGGCACGGCGCTGGTACTGGTTCAGGACTTCGGACCAGGCGGCCTTGACTGACTCGTCTTCGCGCTGGATGGCGTTGTAACCACAACCGGAAAGAAAACCGGCGAGCAGGACGAGGGCAAAAGCACGGACGAGTGTCTTCATGGCGGCGATTCCTTGGGGTGCGCGGGAACAAGTTAACCCAAACCCGGTCGGTTCGCAGGGAATTGCTGGAAGAGCATCGCCGATGAATCGGCTCCCACAGGAAGCAGGCTTTAGTGGGTGTAGTGGGGGACCAGGATCAGGGCCCAGCTGATGCCGACCATCAGCAGCAGGAAAAACACCGCCGCGGAGCCCATGTCCTTGGCACGGCCGGCCAGTTCGTGGAACTCGGGGCTGACCAGATCGACCACCGCCTCGACGGCCGAATTGAGCAACTCGGCGGCAAGAACGAGGATCGGGAAGGTGATCAGGAGGATCTTTTCGATACCGCCGTTGCCCAGCCAGAGACCGAGCGGCACGAGGATCACCGCAAGATAAACCTCAAGCCGGAACGAGGCCTCGTGCTCGTAGCACGCTTTCAGGCCCTTCATGGACCACTGGAACGCCGAAAATACCTGCCGCGGCCCGCGCGGAATCGTGGATGCCATGGGCAGTCAGGTCGCCGAAGCGGACAAAAGGACGGAATTCAGGACCATGGCTCTGGGCTGGAAGTGGCGGTAGGCCTCGTATGATGCCATAGCCCGCCTTCGCAGCCGCTTATTCCTTGCGCCGTGGCGTATCGCCGCGCCCCTCTGGCGCTGCAGCACAACCCGGCGGAACATTTGTATTACGCTTGAACGGTTGTGACTTCGTTCAGGGTCACGGCGACGGGAGCCTGGGTTCCACCACCCGGCTCGCTGTTTCCAATGCTTCCGGAAAATACATGGCAATCCAGAACCCGCCCGTTTCACAGACCAAGTCTTTCAGCACGGTCTTCCTCATTGAGATGTGGGAGCGCTTCGGCTTCTACGGCATGCAGGTGCTGATGGTCACCTACATGGTGAAGAAGCTCGGCTTTCCCGATGTTGATGCCAACCTGGTCTGGGGCGCCGCCTCGGCCCTGATCTACGCCACACCCGCCATCGGCGGCTGGATCGGCGACAAATTCCTCGGTACGCGTCGCACGATGCTTACCGGCGCCGTGATCCTGATGTTCGGCTATGCCCTGCTCTGGATCCCGACGAACAGCACCTGGTTCCTGTACATCGCACTCGGCGTGATCATCCTCGGCAACGGCTTGTTCAAGCCAAACGCCGGCAACCTCGTGCGCAAGATCTACGAGGGCGACGAGGTCAAGATCGATAGCGCGTTCACCATCTACTACATGGCGGTAAACGTCGGCTCGACGATCTCGATGCTGCTGACCCCGTGGATCCGCGACTACGTCGGCACGCACTACAGCGACGCGCTTGGCTGGCATACCGCCTTCGGCGTCTGCTCCATCGGCCTGATCCTCGGCCTGGTCAATTACTTCTTCATGCGCCGCACGCTGGCCCATGTCGGTTCCGAGCCGGACGAGCACCCGCCGCTGATCAAGAACATCCTCGCCATCATCGGCGCAGGCATCCTGATCATCGCCGCCTCGGCGTACATCCTGCAGAACCAGGGCGTGGCCCAGGCCTGCGTGTACATCGCGGGTGTCGTCATCCTCGGCATCTTCGTGCACCTGATCCGCTCGAGTGCACAGGGCGAACGCGCCGGCCTCATCGCCGCGCTCGTGCTGACGGTGCAGACGATCTTCTTCTTCATCTTCTACCAGCAGATGTCGACCTCGCTGAACCTGTTCGCGCAGCGCAATGTGGACCTGGAGTTCAACCTGTTCGGCTGGCACATGCTCACGTGGATTCCGGAGCAGTTCCAGTCGCTCAACGCGATCTGGATCGTGATTCTGTCGCCGATCCTGGTGTGGCTGTACAACACGCTCGGCCGGCACGGGAAAGACTTCCCCGTCGCGGCCAAGTTCGCCCTCGGCTTCGCCGCCGTCGCCGCTGGCTTCTTCATGTATGGCCTGGGCGCAACGACCGCGATCGCTGGCAAGATCTCGTCCTGGTACATGGTGTGGGGTTACGGCCTGTACTCGCTGGGCGAAGTGCTGGTGAGCGGCCTCGGCCTGGCCATGATCGCCCGCTACGTGCCAGCTCGCATGGGTGGCTTCATGATGGGTGCGTACTACGTCGCGTCGGGCGTGGCCCAGTACATGGGCAGCGTGGTTGCCAATTACGCCGCCATCCCTGACAACATCACCGATCCGCTCCAGTCGTTGACCATCTACACCAGCTTGTTCAACAAGCTCGGCATGGTCGGCATCCTCTGCACGGGCATCGCGGTGGCCATGCTCCCGCTGATGAAGAAGCTTTCGCTCAACCATGCACTGGCTAACGTGCCGCCGTTCCCGCCGGTACACAACGAAGACCTGTAACGCGCCGAAGGGCCGCCCCCGGGCGGCCCTTCCTTCTTGAAGAGACCCTCGTGAGCGACAACCTGCACTCGCCGTCATCCCGCTCCGGTCCCTTCGCACTCGCGCGTACCCTTGCCTGGCTCCGCCTCTGCGCCATCGCGGGGCAGAGCGTGGCGATCCTCTCCTGCGTCACCCTGCTCAACCTCGATGTTCCTTTGCTCCCGCTGATGATCGGCGTGTGCATGCTCGCCGTATTCGCGGCGGCCGCTTCGTTCCGCCTGGGCATGCCGTGGAAGGTGACCGAAGGCGAAGCCATCGTGCACATCGCGGCCGATACGCTGCTGCTCGGCTACCTGCTGTACTTCACCGGCGGCGCGAGCAATCCGTTCGTCACCCTGTTGCTGGTACCGATTGCGCTTTCAGCCGCCGCGCTGTCGATAGCCGGCGTGTCGCTGGTGGCGATCCTCACCGGCGTCGCCTACGTCCTTCTCGTTCCGTACCACCTGCCGCTGCCGACGCTGGGCAACAGCAGCCTGGATCTTGACCTCTACGTCGCGGGCATGGGTGTCAACTTCGTCATCATGGCGATCCTGCTCGGCGTGTTCATCAGTAACCTCGCAAAGGCCATCCGGCATCAACAGGGTGAGGTACAGCGGGTGCGCGAACGCGCCTTGCGTGACGAGGGCATCCTCGCCATCGCCACGCAGGCGGCCGGTGCGGCGCACGAACTCAACACCCCGTTGTCCACCATGCGCACGCTGCTGCCGGAGATCCGCCGCGAGCATGCGAGCGACAATGCACTCGGCGACGACCTGGATCTGCTCCAGGGCCAGGTGGAGCGTTGTCGGACCATTCTTAGAGAGATGGTCGCCTTCGGGCAGGCACAGCTGTCGCAGGTACCGGAGAGGATCACTCTCGATGAATTCATTCATGGCTGCATGGAGCGCTTCCAGTTGCTGCGTCCCGAAGCGGAGGTGACGCTCCATGTCGCCGGCGACGCAGCGCGCCTGCGCCTGCGCTCGCCACCGGGCTTGCGCCATGCGCTGATCAACCTGCTCAACAATGCCGCCGATGCCTCGGCGATGAACGATAGTGCCGCCGTCTCGCTGGCCATCCGCCGTGACGACCGCTGGCTGGAACTCGTCGTCACCGACGAGGGCCCCGGATTTGACGAGTTCGACGACCTCGGTACGCTCGGCCTGTCGCAAAAAGCGACCGGCCTCGGCATCGGCCTTGCGCTGGCTGAAGCGACCGCGGAGCGTCTCGAAGGCGAACTCGCCGCCAGCAATACCGGCCACGGTGCACAGATGCGCCTGCGCCTGCCTCTTTCAGTGATTGGAGATCCGGCATGAACGAACTCGTCCCGCCCGGCGGGCGCCCGTTGTTGATCGTCGATGACGATCCGACCTTTGCACGCGTACTCGGCCGCGCCATGACCTCGCGAGGTTTCGAAGTCATCACCGCCGACAATGCGGACGATGCGCGCGCCCTCACCCGTCGCCACCAGCCGCGCTATTGCGTGCTCGACCTCAAGCTGGGCGACGAGAACGGGCTGCGCCTGATTCCCGAACTGCAGTCGCTGGTGCCGGACATCCGTGTCCTGCTGCTCACTGGGTATGCCTCGATCGCGACCGCGGTCGAAGCGATCAAGCGTGGTGCACACGACTATCTGGCCAAGCCCGTGGACGCGGATGCCGTCGTTCGCGCGCTGCTCGACGGCGACTCCGGCCCTGCCGACCCCGACGATCTCGTCGACGCGCCGGACGCCCCGCTACCGCTGCGTCGCCTGGAGTGGGAGCACATCCAGCGCGTCCTCACCGAGTGCGAAGGCAATATTTCCGAGACGGCACGGCGCCTCGGCATGCACCGGCGTACGCTGCAGCGGAAGCTCAGCAAGCACCCGGTGCGCGAACGTCCGGACGAGCGTTGAACATGCGCCGCCTCTCCTTCCTGGCTGCACTGCTCCTTGCCGGAATCGCCTCCGGTCACGCCGACGACATGCATGGCATGGCCATGGGCCACGAGGCGCCGCTCGGTTTCGATGCGGCTCTCGATGCCAGCGGTCATCTCTGGGTGGTCGATACCGTGGGAGAGCACGTGCGCGCACGTCGCTCCGACGACATGGGCCGCACCTTCACTGTGTCGACCATCGTCAATCCCACCGGCGAGCCGATCTATGCCGAAGGCGAGAACCGGCCGAAGATCGCGCTGGGAACCAAGGGCGAGCTGTATGTCAGCTGGTCGCAACCGCGCAAGCTGCCGTGGACCGGTTTCGTCCGCTTCTCGCGCTCCCTCGACGGCGGCGCCCACTTCGACACGCCGAAAACCGTGCACACGGATCGCGCCGAGATCACGCATCGCTTCGACTCGCTCGCTGTCGACGGCAAGGGCAACATCATCGTTGCCTGGATCGACAAGCGTGATGTCGAAGCCGCCAAGGTGGCGGGCAAACCGTATCTCGGTGCGGCAACGTATTACAGCTGGTCGACGGATCGCGGCGCGCACTTCGCCCCGGAGCGGAAGATCGTCGACGAGAGCTGCGAGTGCTGTCGTATCGCCCTGGCGCGCGCACCCGATGGGTCGGTCGATGCGTTCTTCCGCGCCATCTATGGCGACAACATTCGTGACCATACCTTCGCCAGCTTGCCGGTCGGCGGTACATCGCCGAAAGTGGAGCGTGCGACCTTCACTCAGTGGCACATCGAAGGTTGCCCTCACCACGGCCCTTCGTTGTCGATCGATGCGAAAGGCACGCGTCACGCCGTGTGGTTCAGTGCGGCCGACGGCAAGGCGACGATCTGGTACGGCCAGCTGATCCCGGGCTCGCCCCCGGCGCATCTCACCACCGTCGCTACCGCCGGTGCGTCGCACGCGGATCTTCTCGCCGACGGCAAGCACGTGTGGATCGCGTATCACCAGGTGTCGCCGGAAGGTCTCGACCTGATGCTGCGCGAGTCCACCGACGGCGGTGCGAGCTTCAGCGAGGCACGACAGATTGCACACACCGCCGATGCATCGGGCTGGCCGAAACTGGTGCTCTGGGGTCATCGTGCTTTCGTGGCATGGAATCCTGAAGGACAGTTCCGTTTGGTACCGACGGAGGCGCTGCCATGATGAAGCACCTGATCCTCCTGACCGCGCTGACAGCTACGGTGCCTGCTTTCGCGGCGCCGCCTGTCGCGCTCGCGTCGACCGACGTGCAAGCCCTGGTGGCACCGCCCGCCAAAGGCGTACGCATCGTCGCGTTGTGGGCCCTCGATTGCGCCTACTGCGAAGAGAATCTCGCGGCACTGGCCACCTGGCAACGCCAGCATGCGGATGTCGACCTGGCGTTCATCGCGACCGATTCGATGGGCCAGCGTGACGTCCTGGCGGCTCGACTGAAAGCGGCCGGACTCGATGGCGTGCCGTCACGGGCGTACGCCGACGCGACGCCGGACCGGATCAATTACCTCATCGACCCGGGCTGGGGCGGCGAGACACCACGGACGCTGGTGATTCGGGCGGATGGAACGCGCAAGGCGTTCAGCGGGGCACTCAATACGGAGCGCATCGCCGCGTTGATGCGTTAAACGCAGCTCTATTCAGGCTTCGACGGGCTGGGGATGCGGGAAGCGCACGCTCGCCACACGATTGGCGCCGGGTAGCGAACGCAATTCCAACGGCCACTGGAAACGATCCGACAAGCGCCGGGCAATGGCCAGGTCGAAACCGTGGCGATCGACCGCAGCATGACGGCGACTGCCCTCCTCCGGCATGTCCACTGCGGGGTTGATCACACTGACGCTGCCAGGCATCACCGTCACCACGATCACGCCCTGGTCGGTCTGCTGCAGGGCGTGACGAATCAGCTGACCGCAGAGCACGGCGAACACGCGCGGTGATGCATGCAAGGCGAAGCTGGCGGGCTCGTCGAGGATGAGCTCCACGGGACGGCCGGCGATCAGTTCACGGGCGTATTCGACTTCCTGGCGGAGCACCTTGTTGACCACGAAGTCCTCTTCGGCGAGGCCCTGGTCGGATTCCCGCGAGAGAATGAGGAACGCCTCGACCAGTGCTTCCAGCTCGCGCGTGGAGCGACGGATCCGCTCCAGCGAGCGATGACCGAAATCCGAAAGATCGGTCTCGTCCGCCAGCATGTCGGAAGACATCTTGATAACCGTAAGCGGGCTGCGCAGCTCGTGGCTGGCATCACGAGTGAAGTTGCGCTCGCGTTCGCCGAAACCGTCGATACGCGAGGCAAGCCCGTGCAGGCCACGGATAAGTGACCCCACGTCGTTGTTCGAACGCTTGCCGTTTTCTTCGTCGAGCTGGGCCATGTCCGGCTTGTCGGGGTCCCAGCCATCCAGAAGGCGTGCGAGCGCGGCGATGGGCACCCACTCGCGGGACACCGCCAGCCACGCCAGCGCGCCCGACGAGAGCATGATCGCGATCGCCGCACCGATCGGCGCGACGTTGTTCGCCGCCATCAGGGAAGCGATGACGACGACCACGGTCTGCAGAACGAAGACGATCGCGATCCGCGCGCGGAATGATCCGCGCCGACGCTTCGTCCCCTGCGATTTGCTGCCTTCCATCGTTTACATCCGGAGCCGCGAAGCCTTCATGCCGTCTGCGAAGCCGCGACTTCGGAATCGAGGTCGGCCAGGCGATAACCCGCCGAGTGGATCGTGTGCAGGAGCGGTCGGTCGAACGGTTTGTCGATCACGCGACGCAGGTTGTACAGGTGCGAGCGGAGGGTGTCGGAGTCGGGCAAGGTGTCGCCCCAGATTTCGCGTTCGATGTCGCGACGGCTGACGACTCGCGGGGATTCACGCATAAGGATCGCGAGCAACTTCAGGCCGATTGGCGACACCGTGAGTTCCTGGCCACCACGGGTCAGGCGCAGCGTCGCCGTGTCCAGCGTCATGTCGCCCACGTTGAGCACTTCGGAGGACACCTGGCGACGATCACGACGGATCAGCGCGCGCAGGCGAGCCTCGAGCTCACGCACTTCGAACGGCTTGACCAGGTAATCGTCGGCGCCGGCCTCGAGGCCCACCAGCTTGTCTTCCAGGGTGTCGCGCGCCGTCAGCATGAGGACCGGGGTCGACTTCTTGCCGTCCTTACGAAGCTTGCGACACACGTCGAGGCCGTCCATGCCCGGGAGCATGAGATCCAGCACGATGACGTCGTAGCTATTCGAGACCGCCAGGTGGAGGCCGCTGACGCCGTCAGCAGCGTAATCGACCGAGTAGCCCCGACGCTCAAGGAATTCGCCCACCATCTCGGCGATCTGGCGATTGTCCTCGACAAGAAGGATCAGGCCGGCTTGTTCGTCGCGGTTGCTCATCGTTGCCACTCCTCTGTGATTCACAAATGTGAAGAGTTAACGGCCGGACCAGTGAGAACCGTGTGAAGACCGAAAACGAGCATTCATTTTGCGTATGACTACGTGCAGGCCGTGTCGTTTAGTGGAGCAACGGCGTAAGCGCTTTCCACACATTGTCCGCAACCCGGGGCTCTCCCTGAGCTGTCGGATGAAGCCCGTCGTCCTGCATCAGGGCCGGATCCAGGGCGACACCATCGAGCAGGAAGGGCACCAGGCCAACGTCATGTTTCTTTGCGGCGTCCGTATACACCTTGCGCAGGCCGTCGCGGTATTGCGGGCCGTAATTGACCGGCAGCTCGATGCCCAGCAGCAGGACTTTTGCCCCCGCGCCCTTGGCGGCGTCGATCATGGTATCGAGATTGCCGGCGAGTTGTCCGAGGGGCAGCCCTTGCAGGCCATCGTTTGCGCCCAGTTCGATCACCACCACCGAGGGATGCTGCTTCTGCAGCAGGCCGGGCAACCGGTTGCGCCCGCTCAACGAGGTTTCCCCGCTGATGCTGGCATTGACCATCGACCACGGCGTCGCCATCTTCGATGTGCGAGCGTCCAGCAAACGCACCCACCCGGCCTCCACCGGGATGTTGTGCGCCGCCGACAACGAGTCCCCGAGCACCAGCACCTTGCGCGGCGAATCCGCCGCGGAGGCGATGGCGCACCAGACGAACAGCAACAGGAACAGGCAACGACGCATGAGCGATTCTTCCCGAGGTCTTCTTGAAGTGGTCGATGTTAGCAAGTCGGTTTTCGGCCCGGAGGGACGGCTGGACATCCTGTCCGGGGTGAACCTCAGCGTCGCCGCCGGTGAAAGCTTCGCCATCGTTGGGGCGTCCGGCTCGGGCAAGACCACCCTCCTGGGCCTCCTGGCCGGACTCGATGTCGCCACCTCGGGCAGCGTTCGACTCGACGGCCAGCCGCTGGAAACGATCGACGAGGAAGCCCGCGCAGCCATTCGCCGCCGCCTGGTCGGCTTCGTGTTCCAGTCCTTCCACCTGCTGCCGGCCCTCACCGCCGAAGAGAACGTGATGCTGCCGCTGGAACTGGAAGGCGACAATACGGCGCGCGACCGTGCCCATGCCGCGCTCGATTCGGTTGGCCTCGGCGCGCGGCGCCGCCACTACCCGGCCCAGCTATCCGGTGGCGAGCAGCAGCGCGTGGCACTGGCCCGCGCCTTCGTGCACCGGCCACGCATCCTCTTCGCCGACGAACCCACCGGTAACCTCGACCAGCACACGGGCGAACACATCGGCGACCTGCTCTTCGCCATGAACAGCGAACACAACACCACCCTGATCCTGGTCACGCACGATGCCCGCCTCGCCGCCCGCTGTGCGCGCTCGGCCGAACTGCATGAAGGCCGATTGGGCGTGCCCGCGTGAACGTCACCCGGCTGGCCCTGCGCACGCTGCGGCGCGAATGGCACCTCGTCGAGCTGCGCACACTGGCAGCGTCGCTTGTGCTGGCGGTCATCGCGCTGGGCGTGGTCGCGACGCTGTCGACGCGCATCGAGCGCGGCATCCTGGCTAGCGCCGCCGAGTTGATCGGTGGCGATATGGGCGTTTCTGCTCCGGCGCCGCTGCCTGAGCCACTTCTGCAATCGGCCAGGAACGACGGCCTCAAGACCACCCGCGGTGCCGCGTTCCGCAGCGTCGCCTTCGTCGGCGAACACAGCCAGCTGCTCGACGTGCAGGCAACCGACGCCGCGTATCCACTGCGCGGCACCCTCGAAGTACGCGACGCGGCAGGAAGCGACCACGCTAGCCATGGCCCCGCTCGCGGCGAAGTCTTCCTCGACCATCGTGCCCTCGTTGGGCTCGGCATCAAGCCAGGGCAGAAGCTCCAGATCGGCGGCCGCGACCTTACCGTAGCCGCCGAGCTGATCCGGCAGCCCGACGGTGGCGAACTCTTCGCCCTCGCTCCGCGCGCGCTCATGAGCCTGGAGGATGCCAGCGACGCCGGGCTGCTCTCCCTTGGCAGTCGCGCACGTCATAGCCTGCTCGTGGCCGGCCCGCCTGCGGGGGTAGCGGCATGGCGCGCCACCGTGGAGCAGGGTTCGCTACCGCATGGCGGCGAGCTGATCACCCCTGAAAAGATGCAGGAGCGCATGCGCTCGGCATTCGATCGCGCCAGCGCGTTCCTGCGCCTTACGGCCCTGCTTTCGGCCCTGCTCGCCGGCGTCGCGATCGCCTTGGCCTCCTCGCGGTACGCCCGTCGCAAGGCCGCCGAAGTTGCCCTGCTGCGTGCCTTGGGCACCCCGCGCCGACGCATCGCTGCCCTGCTTGTAATGACGCTCGCCGCCCTGGCAATTCCAGCCGCCGCCGTGGGCATGGCGATCGCGCTCGGACTCGCCCAAGGCGCCTGGTATTTCGCCAGCCAGTTGTTCGACAACATCCCTACGACGTTGCCTCTTGGGCCGGCATTCGCCGCCGCAGCCATGGGCCTCGCCGTGCTCGCGGGCTTCGCTTTGCCGCCGCTCGTGCGCCTTGTCGAGGTGCCACCCGTCGCGGTCTTCCGCGAGTCCATGCAGCGCCGCGTACGCCGCTTCGATGCGCTCTACCTGGTACCGGTGCTGACCGCGGTCGCCCTGGTCTGGCTGCAAAGCGATTCGGCGAAGCTCGCCGGCATCCTCGCCGCCAGCCTCGCCGGTGTCGCCGTGGTGGCGGCGCTGCTGTCCGGTTTGCTCCTGGTGCTCGCGCGGCGCATCGCGCCGGGGGCACATCCTGCCCTGCGTCTCGGGCTTGCTGCGCTCGCCCGACGCCGCGGCCTTTCCCTGGTCCAGGCCACTGCGTTGTCGCTGGGCCTATGCGCACTCCTGTTGCTTGCCGTCATCGCACCGTCCCTGCTCGATGGCTGGCGACGCGAGCTCCCGGCGGATACGCCGAACTGGTTCGCATTGAACCTCCAGGATGAACAACGCGACGAGTTCGCCCATGCGCTCGAGCGCATGGGCGCGACCAAGACCAACATGATGCCCCTCGCCGTCGGCAAGCTCACGGCGATCAACGGGAAGTCGATCGACAGCATCGCGTTCGTCGACGGCCAGGCCAAAGACGCCGCGGACCGTCAGCTGCGCCTGTCGTGGAGTAACGACCTGCCGCCATCCAACAAGGTGGTCGCCGGCGCGTGGCCGGGTCCGTCGCCCGCGCAGGCCGAGGTGTCGGTCGATACCTCATGGCGCGATCGCTTCCATCTCAAGCTCGGCGACACGCTGCGCTTCGAGGTCGGCGAGGGCACCGTGGATGCACGCGTGACCAGCGTCCGGCAGGTCGACTGGGGTTCGTTCCGGGTCAACTTCTTCCTGATGATCGACCCGGCGCATGCGACCGAACTTCCCCACACCTGGCTGACCAGCTTCTACCTTCCGCGCGGCCACGCCGACGACCTGGCGAAGGTCTCGCGCGACTTCGGCAATCTCAGCCTGATCGATGTGGATGCCCTGCTCGATCGCGTTCGCGACATCGTCGACCGCGTCGGCGGTGCGGTGCGCTGGGTGCTCGGCTTCAGCCTGCTCGCCGGTGCCCTCGTGCTTGCCGCCGCCCTTGCGGCGAGCGCGCAGGAGCGACGCAAGGAGGCTGCCTTGCTACGCACGCTCGGCGCCACGCGCGCCCAGCTGCGGGCCGCCGCGGCCTGCGAGTTCGCCCTGCTCGGCCTGGTCGCCGGCCTCACCGCGGCGCTCGGCGCCAGCGGCGCGGGTTTCTGGCTGGGCAATGCCGTGTTCCACATCGAGCACTTCGTGCCGCCGGTCTGGCCACTGGTCGGCGCCGCCGTGCTGGCTGCGCTGGTGGTCATGTTGATCGGCCTGCTCGGTACGCGCCGTGTGCTACGCACCTCTCCCATGGCCCTGCTGCGCGAGGGCTGAGGCCTGGCTAGCTGGAAATGTGCATTTCCAGCGACATGACGATCGCCTCTTCGCGACCACCCTTGGCGGGGTAGTACGCGGGGCGGCGACCGATCTCGGTGAAGCCGAGCGTGTCGTAAAGCGTCTTGGCCACGGGATTCGACGGACGGACTTCCAGGAAGATCCGTTCGACACCGTACCAGCGGGCGAGATCGATAAGCCGGCGCATCATGCGGCGTCCATAACCCAGCCCGCGGTGCGCGTCGCCAATGCAGACATTGAGCACGTGCGCCTCGCCGGCGGCCACCGAGAGGATGCCGTAGCCGGCGATCTCGCCCTCGTGAACCAGCACCCAGCAGTTGTGTCCGGCCTGTAGGCAGTCGCGGAAGATGCCCGCGCTCCAGGGAAACTCGTACGACGCGTGCTCGATCGCCACGACGGCGTCGAGATCTTCGCGACGCATCGCGCGTACTTCCGTGGCGGGGCGGGTCACGGCGACCATGGTGTCAGCCCGTGACGAAGGCGCGTCCAAGCGCGCGCAGGCCATTCCACAGGCGTCGCTTGGCGGCCGAGTCGGCAAGGATCGCCGAGGGTGGATCGACCAGCACGATCTGCGCGGCGCTCAGCACGGCGGCCGGCAGGTCCCTGCCAAGGGCACGAGCCTGCGCCTCGCCGAACACGAGATAGGCCCCCGCGACCGGAACCTGGCCGAGGCCACGCTCTCCGACCTCCAGGCGCGCCGCACGGCCGGTGACCGGACCGAAAGCACGCAGGGCCTTTCCCAGCAGGTCGAGTTCGCGGGCGCTGCTCCCGGCCGGGAGGATCACGACGCAACCGACATGCTCGCCCGGGCCCGGGTCGGCATTCGCCGGCTGTGCGTCGTCGCCTGCAACGACCTCGCCCACCCGCAGGCGCCACGGAGTGACACCCATGACACGAAGGAGACGTTCGCGGCGGTCGGCGATGGCTGGCATGGTTGCTGTACTTACTCCGATACCTTGGCATGCCGGCGGACGCGACGGCGGTGCGTGGCACGGCCCCACAAGGTGTGGATCGGACCGGAAATCGTGTAGAAGACGGCCACGGCGAACAGCACGCGCGCGGTGTCGATCAGTAGCAGGACCACGACCAGCACGGCGGCAATCAACCAGATGAAGGGCACGCGATCCCCCTTGGGCCACGCCTTGAAGCTGTAGTAACGCACGTTGCTGACCATCAGCAGGCCGGCGATCACGGCCAGCGGCATGGCGAAGAACGCCACCGACGGCCCGGAAATATCGAACTTTTCCATCGTCCAGACGAAGGACATGCACAGCCCGGCGGCGGCCGGACTGGCCAGACCCTGGAAATAGCGTTTGTCGGCCACGCCCACCTGCGTATTGAAACGGGCCAGACGCAGCGCCGCGCAGACGGCGTAGATGAAGGCGGCGGCCCAGCCGATCTTGCCCCACACCGGGCCGTAGGCGGCCAGCGAGGACAGCGACCACGTGTACATCACCAGCGACGGGGCCAGGCCGAAACTGACCAGATCCGACAGGGAGTCGTACTGGACGCCGAATTCGCTCTGCGTATTGGTCATCCGCGCGACGCGACCGTCCATGCCGTCCAGGATGGCGGCGACGAAAACCGCCAGCGCGGCGGTCTGGTAGTGCCCACCGATCGCCGAGACGATCGCGTAGAAACCGGCGAACATGGCGCCGGTGGTAAACAGATTGGGGAGCAGGTAAATGCCGCGATGTCGCGGCCCCTGGGCCTGGATCGGATCGCTCATGGGCCAATGCCGTGACGTGGGGGGACAGTGTAGCCCAGGCGTCGCAAAGCGTCAGGCGACCGGCTGCGTGGGCTGCGGCGCACGAAACGCGACATCGTCGCTTGCGTGCCCAACCTTCCGGTGATAGTTGTTTGCGCCACTATTCACCCTGCCGGATGGCCCGCATGCGCCGTTACCTCGTCCTCGCCCTTCTCGTGGCGGTCTGTCCTCTGGCGTTCGGCCAGGCCTATAAGTGGAAGGACGCCCAGGGCGTCACGCACTATTCCGACTCCCCTCCGCCGGCAGGCACGAAGGTCGAGAAGATCAAGACCAGCGGTGTCGTGGTGCCCCCCGCGGGCGAGCCAGCACCTGCCGCGGCGTCGACGGCTGCCGCGAAGCCCGCCCCGGCGGGCCCGGTATCCGATACGCCGGCCAATCGGGCGAAGTTGTGCGACCAGCTTCACAAGAACGCCGACACGCTCAGCAAGGAAAAAGTCGTCTCCGTGGACGATGGCAAGGGCGGTTCGCGCACCCTCGACGATGCCGGCCGGGCACGCCAGGTCGAAACCACCCAGGCGCAGATAACGCTCTACTGCAAGTAATCAGCCGCTCGCGGGGCGAGTAGCCAGCCTATAATCCCCGCTTTCACCCGAAAGACATCCCGCATGCGCCTCAGCCAGTTCCACCTCGCCACCGTCAAGGAAGTCCCCGCCGACGCGGAAGTCGCCAGCCACAAGCTGATGCTGCGCGCGGGCATGATCCGCAAGCTGGCCTCAGGCCTCTACACCTGGTCGCCGCTGGGCCTGCGCGTGCTGCGCAAGGTCGAGCACGTGGTCCGTGAAGAGATGGTTCGCGCCGGCGCGATCGAGGTGTTGATGCCATCCGTGCAGCCGCGCGAGCTGTGGGAAGAAACCGGCCGCTGGGAGAAGTTCGGCGGCCAGCTCCTCAAGATCAAGGATCGCAAGGAGCAGGAGTTCTGCTACGGCCCCACGCACGAGGAAGTCATCACCGACTTCGCGCGCAACGAGCTGAAAAGCTACAAGCAGCTGCCGCTCAACTTCTTCCAGATCCAGACCAAGTTCCGCGACGAGATCCGTCCGCGCTTCGGTGTGATGCGTGCGCGCGAGTTCCTCATGAAGGATGCCTACTCCTTCCACCTCACCCCGGAATCGCTCGGCGAAACCTACCAGGTGATGTACGACGCCTACTCGCGCATCTTCACCCGCCTCGGGCTGGAGTTCCGGGCGGTGGACGCCGATACCGGAGCCATCGGCGGCAGCGCCAGCCACGAGTTCCAGGTACTTGCCGAGTCCGGCGAAGACGCCATCGCGTTCTCCGATGCCTCGTCGTACGCGGCCAACATCGAAAAGGCAGAGGCCCTGGCGCCCGCCGGCGAGCGCCCCGCTCCCTCGGCCGAACTCGCCCGTGTCGACACGCCGAAGCAGCGCACGATCGACGAGGTCACCGCCTTCCTCGGCGTGCCGGCCAGCCAGGTGGTCAAGACGATCCTCGTGCGTGGCCGCGAGGGCCTGGTTGCCCTGTGCGTGCGCGGCGATCACGAGATCAACGAAGTGAAGGCGGCACACCTGCCCGAGCTGCCGGACGATTCCGAACTCGCGACGGAAGCGGAAATTCTCGCCGCGACCGGCGCCCGTCCGGGCTCCATCGGTCCCGTCGGCCTGCCCGAATCGATCCCGGTCATCGTGGACCGCAGCGCGGCCCTGCTCGCCGACTTCGTCTGCGGCGGCAACCAGGATGGCACCCACTACACCGGCGCCAACTGGCAGCGCGACGCGCGGATCAATCGCATCGCGGATATCCGTAAGGTCGTCGACGGGGACCAGTCGCCGGATGGCAAGGGGCATATCCGCCTCGCGCGCGGCATCGAAGTCGGCCACATTTTTCAGCTTGGCCAGAAGTACGCCGAAGCGATGGGCGCCGACGTGCTCGACAGCAACGGCAAGAAAGCCACCATGTACATGGGCTGTTACGGCGTCGGCGTAAGCCGCATCGTGGCTGCCGCCATCGAACAGCGCAATGACGAGGCCGGCATGATCTGGACGGATGCCATGGCGCCGTGGCGCGTCGCGGTGTGCGTCATCAACCCGAAGAACACCGACGCCGTCGTCGCCGAAGCCGGCGAGTCGCTCTACCAAGAACTTTCGCAGGCTGGTGTCGACACCGTACTCGACGATCGCGGGCTGCGCCCCGGCTCGATGTTCGCGGATATCGAGCTGATCGGCATCCCGCACCGTGTCGTCGTAAGCGCACGCGGTCTGGAGGCGGGCACCTTCGAGTACCGCGCCCGCACCGACACCGAAAGCCGCAACGTGTCGCACCAGGAACTGCTGGCTCTTCTCGGCGCCCTGTAATCGGCCGATTAATGGCGAGGTTATCTGCCACTAATCCGTGTAGGTGAAAACCCGGTAATCGAAGAAAATGCCGGATGGAAACATCCGGCATTTTGCTTTTTGGCGCATAACCAGCTAAAAATCCCGGCGCGAACGTTAATCCTCCACGGGAGACTCCAATGGCTGTCGATATCAAGAACCTCAATCACAACCAGCTCAATGAGCTGATTTCCAAAGCACAGGTCCGCCAGACCGAACTGCGCAAGGAAAAGGTCGCCAAGCTTCGCGAGAAGATCAATGCGCTGCTGAAGGCGGAGGGGTTCACGTTCGACGATGTATTCGGTGCGCGCGCTCCTAAATCCAAGCGCGCCGGCACCACCGTCGCCGCGAAGTACCGCAACCCCGACGACGCCGAACAGACCTGGTCCGGCCGCGGCAAGCGCCCGCGCTGGTTTAATGAAGCGTTGAAGGCCGGCAAGAAAGAAACCGACCTGCTGGTCTGATCCCCGCCATTAATGCGGAAAACGAACCGCCCCGCTAACGCGGGGGGTTTTTAAGCTGTCTGTGGGAGCCGATTCATCGGCGAGCTCTTTCTTTGGTGGGAGCGAGGCCAGCAACCTCGAGGATCGCTGCTGCGCAGCGAGCGTATTCACTATTCGCTGATGAATCGGCTCCCACAATGCCTTATAGCGACCGGCGGGGCGCCACGATAAGGTCGCCGAACAACAGGCCGGCGACGAGAGAAACCAGCAGGGTTATACCGAGAAGCCCGGTATCCATGCTCAGCGACGCATCGCGATCCAGCAGGTAGGAGACGCTGCGGAAACTGACCGAGCCGGGCACGAGAAGGATGATCCCGGGCTCACGTACCACCGCACCGGGTTGCTGCGCGTACCGTGCGTAGACGTTGCTCAGCGACCCGAGTAACAGCCCGCCGACAAAAACGCCGAACGGCGCCCCCGGAAGCGAGCCGGAAATACTGCCGCCCCACCGTGTGGCCAGATAGCCCAGCACCACCGAGCCCATGACGACCAGCCAGTCGCGCTTTGCGGCACGGAAGAGGATGGCGAACGAGAAGGCACCGAGGATGAGCGATGGCCAGTCCGCCCAGCCCGGCAAGGGCGGCAGGGCGTAGCTGCGCGGAATGATGCCCACCGCCTCGCAGAGCTGGCTCGCGGCCACCGTACCGAAGGTGAGCTTAAGCAGGGTCGCAATCGCACCACCCATGCGCGCGACGCCTGCCACCAGGTGCTGGCTGGAGATTTCGCGCACGGCTGTGGTCAGGGCCATACCCGGCATCAGGATGATGAGGCTGCCGAGGATCACGGACTTCAACGCCAGCGGCACCACATAAGCGCTGACCACCGTGGCGATGATTGTCGCCACCATGGCGCTGATGGCTTCGCTCGCGGCGGCAAGGCGAGGACGACTACCCGAGGCCACCGTGATCAGGCCGATGAGCACACCGATCACGCCGGCTGTGATCAGGTCGGGCCAGGAGCTGTGCAACAGCAAGGCGACGACGCTGGCCGCACAAAGCCCGTAACTCGCGATCACGCCAAGCTGTGACAGGAACGTCTCGGGGGCACCGAGCTTGCGCAGCAGATGGAAGCCCTCGCGCAGTTCCATCTGCCCGTCGATCACCGAATCCGCGATGCGGTCAGCCTCGCACAGGCGAGCCAGATTCACGTCGCCCGGCGGCAGGCGCATCACCTGGGTGACCTGCGCCACGCCGTCGTCGCCCTGCCCCAGGTCGGCGAAGGACACGATGATCGCGGTGGGACTCGACCAGACTTCGGCGGAGAGACCGAGGCGCTGGGCCGAACGCGCGATCGCCGTTTCCAGGCGAGGCGCGGTGGTGCCGTACTGATGCAGACGACGGGCGAGTTCGGTCAGGAAAGCGATGCGAGTGTTGATCGCCGTGGTGGCGAAACTCACCGGTACGCTCAGCGGCACGGCCTCAGGCAACGTCCACCGCCTTGACGCGCAGGGTGGTCCCGTCGATGCCGACGACTTCGATCGTCGCGCCCAGAGGGAGGTCCGGGCCGATGACCAGCCACATGCCATCGCCCACGCGCGCCTTGCCGCGACCATTGACGATCGGTTCGCACAACGAGAAGCGCTGCCCGATAAGCTGGTCGCCGCGACGGTTCAGGCGCTCGTTGCCGACCGGCACGATGCGCTCGAGCCGCGGACGGACGAACTTCCAGTAGGCGAAACACGACACGAAAGCGAGCACGCCGAACACGATCGCCTGGGTCAGCGCGCTCATCTCCGGCATGACGAATACGAAGCCGCCCATGACAGCAGCGGCAATGCCGATCCACAGCATGAAGTAGCCGGGAAGCATGACTTCGCCACCGATCAGCACCAGCGCAGCGATCCACCAGAAATAGTGCAGGGCCAGTTCGGTCATGGCATCAACGCGGCGGTAACGGCGGACGGTCGCCGGCGACGGGCGTGGTCGGCGCACGCTGAGCGGTCAGGGAATCCTTGGCCAGTTCGGCGATACCCGCAAGGGAACCGAGGATGCCGGCGGATTCCATCGGTAGCAGGAGCATCTTCTGGTTCGGCGAACGCGCCATTTCCTTCAACGCGTCGACGTAGTTGTTAGCGACGAAGTAATTCAGCGCGTTGACGCTGCCGCCGGCGATCGCGTTGGAGACCATGGTGGTCGCCTTCGCTTCAGCCTCGGCCAGGCGCTCACGAGCTTCGGCCTCACGGAAGGCGGCTTCCTTCTTGCCTTCGGCGGACAGGATGGCCGACTGCTTCTCGCCTTCCGCCTTGAGGATGGCGGCCTGGCGATAGCCCTCGGCGTCGAGGATGTTGGCGCGCTTTTCGCGCTCGGCCTTCATCTGCCGCGCCATGGCATCGACGAGGTCGCGCGGCGGCGAGATGTCCTTGATCTCGATACGGGTGACCTTCACGCCCCAGGGGTGGGTCGCTTCGTCGATCACGCCGAGCAGTTTGGCGTTGATCGCGTCACGCTGGCTGAGGCTCTCGTCGAGATCCATCGAACCGAGCACCGTGCGGATATTGGTCATGATGAGCGCGAGCGCCGCGCCCTCGAGGTTGGCGACCTCATAAGCGGCCTTCGCGGCGTCGAGGATCTGGTAAAAGACGACGCCGTCGACACGAACGACCGCGTTGTCCTTGGTGATGACGTCCTGCGAGGGGACTTCGAGCACCTGCTCCATCATGTTCATCTTGCGCCCGATGGCATAGACGAACGGAATGAGGAAATGCAGGCCCGGGCTAAGGGTGCCGGTGTACTTGCCGAACAGCTCCACCGTCCACTCGTAGCCCTGGGGCACGATGCGGATCAGCTTGGCCAGCACGATCACGACGACTACGACGACAACCAACGCTACGACGCTTCCCATCCCTTGCACTCCCTCATCCGAATATGTCCCGGAGTATAGGCGAAGCGGGTCAGGGCGTTCCGGCGGGGAGTACCAGGGTGACGCGTAGCCCACCGCCTTCGCGATTGGCCAGCGCAATGCGCCCGCCGTGGGCTTCCGAAATTTCCCGGGCCAGGGCGAGTCCCAGGCCCGTTCCCGAACGTTTGGTCGAATAGAAAGGCAGCAGGGCCTGGGCCAGGACGGTCTCGCTCATGCCTGGACCCCGGTCGGATACCTCGATCAGGGTTTCGCGTCCCAACGCATGCACGGCGAGCGTGACCTCGCTCGACTCGCCCCCTGCCTCGTGGGCGTTCTTGATCAGGTTGATCAGGACCTGCTCGACCTGCGTGGTATCGAACCAACCCGGATGATCCGGCAGCGTTCCAGCCAGGCGGAAGGTCGCGTGCAGCCCCAGCGCGTCGAGGAACGGACCCCAGGGGACCGCCCGCGCCAGCGGTGTTGGCAACTTGGCGAAGCTCGCGTAGCCGGAAATGAAAGTGTGCAGATGTTTCGCGCGATCGCCGATCGAGGCGAACACACCCGGCAGGCGCGCAAGGTCGCCGCGCCGCGCAAGCTCCGCTCCGGAATGCGACAGTGAAGAAATCGGTGCCAGTGAGTTGTTCAGTTCATGGCTGATCACGCGGATCACGCGCTTCCAGGTATGCACTTCCTGGCGCGAGAGCTCGCGCGTCATGCGTCGATACAGCTGCAGGCGATGCGGACGCCCCTGCAGGCGAAAGCCGCGCTGGGACAGATGGAAGGTCTCCTCGCTACCCTCCATCTCCACCGAGAACAAGGCATCCTCGCCGGTGGCAGCTGCGTCGCGCAGGCTCTCGGGCATGGTCGCCAGCACCGTCGAAAAATCGAGTCCGGCTAACGAACGCCCCTCATTGAAGAGGTGGCGCGCCGCGATGTTCGCGTAGGTGATGTTGTCGGCGGCGTCGGTCAGGACAAGTGCGACCGGCGTGTTCTGCACGACGGTGTCCAGCAACAGCTCACGCTGGGCCAGATGCTGGCGCTGATCCCGCAGGGTCTGGCCCAGCGCGTTGTGCATGCGGATCAGGTCGCCCAGCTCGTCGCGACGCGTGGTGCCGATCGACATGCTGAAATCGCCGTCACGGTAACTGGCGACGGCGCTTTCCAGTGCGCGAATCAGGCGACGCAGCGGTTCCACCAGGGCGTGGGCAACCCATACGGAAAGCGGGACAAGTACCAGGAGGCAGATCAGCAGCGCCGTGCCCCCGTCGAAAAACTCGACAGGTACGGCATGGGGAATCTTGCCTGGCGCGGCGGGTGCTTCGCGCATCCACGCCACCAGCTGGGGGAACGGCCAGATCGATACACCGGCAAACACCAGTGCACCGACGATCGCCGAGCCGGCGACGACCAGGGTCATCCGTCCTTCGAGCGAGAGCGTCTTCATGGCAGGGACGCTAGCAGATCACACCGCCAGTCCGTAACGCTCCATGCGCCGGTACAGCGCCTGTCGCGAGAGGCCCAGGTTGCTCGCGGCACGGCTGACCACGCCACCGGCGGAGGCCAGTGCCGCTTCGACCGACTCGCGGGTCGGCTCGTCGAGGTTACGGCTCGCACTGGGCGCGGGCGGCGGCAGGTTCAGGTGGCCGGGCTCGATGCGCCCTTCGCTGGCAAGCAGTGCGGCGCGGGCGATGGCGTTCTTCAGTTCGCGCACGTTGCCCGGCCAGGGATGGGCGAGCAGTGCCTCGCGCGCGTCTTCACTTAGCTCGGCCTGACCGGCGAGGAAGAACTCCGCCAGTGGCAGGATGTCGTCCGTGCGATCGGCCAGCGCCGGCAGGTTCACGTCGATCACGTTGAGGCGGTAGTACAGATCTTCGCGGAAGGTACCGGCGGCGATCATGGCCTTGAGGTCGGCATTGGTCGCGCTTAGCACGCGCACCTTCGCCTGGCGTGTGCGGCCCGAGCCCAGCCGTTCGAACTGGCCGGTCTCCAGCACGCGCAGGAGCTTCATCTGGCCGGGTAGTGGCAGGTTGCCGATCTCGTCGAGGAACAGCGTGCCGCCGTCGGCCATCTCGAAACGGCCCTCGCGAGCCTTGTTCGCACCGGTATAGGCACCGGCCTCGGCACCGAAGAGTTCAGCCTCAATCAACTCGCCCGGGAGCGCACCGCAATTGACTGCGACGAACGGCCCCCGACGGACGGCCGAGTTGGCGTGGACGATCGCAGCGATGCGCTCCTTGCCCGAGCCATTGGGGCCGGTGATCAGCACGGGCACGTCCGAACGCGCCACCTGGCAGGCCAGCTCGATCGTTCGGCTCATCGCCTCGGAGGCGAACACGAGGCCGTCCAGGTCGTAGCGACCTTCGAGGATCTCGCGCCGCTTGCGGCGCTCGACACGGGCCCGCGTCACTTCACGCGTGGACTCGGAGAGTTCGAGGAGGTTCTCCACCGTCGCGAGCAGCTTGGTGTCGTCCCAGGGCTTGGCGAGGTAGTCGGCGGCACCCGCCTTCACCAGCTCGACTGCGGTGTCCAGGTGCGTCCATGCCGTCAGCAGGATCACGGGCAGGTCGGTGTGGCGGCCACGGATCGCCTTGAACAGCGCAACGCCCTCCTCCCCTGAAGTGGTGTCCGCCGTGAAGTTCATGTCCTGGATGACCACGTCCACGCGCTCGGTCGCAAGCGTGGCGAGACCATCTTCGGGCGTCATCGCCACCAGGGCACGGATATCCCGCAGGGAAAGGGCAAGCGAAAGCGCCTCGCCCACGGCGGGGTTGTCGTCAATAATCAATACGCAGCGCATCTGTACCCTTCGCATGCAGCCATGGATGCTTCCCCCGCCGAAAGGGTTGTAATGCCTTCGGCACTTTTTTTCCTGGGGTCCATTCTAGCCACGGGTTGCCACGACCGGGGGAACCGATGCGGCGCGTAGTGCCGGGGCAAGTACAGCCGCCTGCCCCAACGCCCACAGCAGCGCAGCACCCACGGGCAGGTAAACAAGCGGCAGGCGCGGCAGTTCGTACTCTCGCATCAGGAACAGATTCACTCCGTAGGCGAGGGCCATACCGAGCACGATGCCCATTGTGGCCAGCAGGAAGTTCTCCGTCTGGAAGTAACGCAGAACATCCACCCGACGAGCACCAAGGGCACGGCGTACGCCGATCTGGCGGCGACGCTGGCCTACCCAGAAGCTGGCCAGGCCAACGATACCCAGCGCAGTGACGATGAGCAGGATGACGCAGACGGCCACCAGCAGGCCGGCCATGGCGCGATCGCCGGCAAAGCGATCGTCACGGATAGCCTTGTAGGTCTCCTTCTTGACGATGACGCGCCGCGGGTCGATCTGCTTTAACTTTTCGACGGCGAGTGCAAGCACCCGGTCGGCCTGCCCTGGCATGCTCCGGATAATGAAAGCGCCGTAGTTGCCGCCCGCCGAAATCTCGCGCCACGGCATGAGCGTCGTGTACTCCGTAACCGCGCGATTCACACCGCCCGCAGCCGCGAGGCGCTCAACAACGCCGATCACGCGCATCTCCGTGTCGCTGCTACCCACCCAGACCGAACGGCCGAGCGGCGAGGCGTCACCGAAGAGATGTCGGGCCAGACCTTGGGTGATCACGATGACGGGCGACGGCTTGGCTTTGCCGGTTACCAGATCGTCCAGCCAGACGTACTCGGACGGGTTGAAATAGCGTCCAGCCACAAGACGCGTGCCCAGCGTTTCGCCGACGGCTTCGCCATAGAAATTCTTCACATCCACAGATGACGCTTGCTGGTGGGGTGCCAGGTTTAGCGTGCTACCCCAACTGGTATCGCCGAACGGCACGCTGTTGGAAATGGTGGCGGCCGCCACCCCGGGAATGGCCCGAAGCGCGGCGAGGTCGGCTTCGGCACGAGCGTGGTCATCGCCGTGCTTGCCCATATCCGAAGCGACGATGTGCACCACGTTCGCTTCGTCGATGCCACTGGGTGTATCCGCGAGAGCCAAGCGGTCACCGACGAGAAAAATGGCGTTACACACGATCGCACAGGTCAGGGCGATCTCGAGCACGACCAGGCTGGCGGTGAGCCGGTGCTTGCGCAAGGCGGAAAGAATCGGACCGATGTCCTTCAGCATATTATTGGCTCTTCAGTTGCAGCGCGGGAGTGATGCGGCAGGCACGCCAGGCGGGCAACACACCTGCGGCCACCGTCGCGCCGATCGCAACCGCGAAGGTTGCGCCGAGCATCAGCACGTCCAGATGGGCCAGCGAAGCGTAGGACACGGGTTGCAACCTGACCACCCACAAGCCCAGCCACGACAGCAGAAGACCGGCGAGGCCACCTGCCAGGCCGACCATGCCGGCCTCGGTCAACAGCTGCGCGAACACACTCGTGCGCGACGCGCCGAGCGCGCGGCGGACGCCCACTTCACCCGAGCGACGCATGAACTTCGCCAGCATCAATCCCACGGTATTGATGAGGCAGACAAGAAAAAACGCGAGTGCCAACCACACCTGCAGACGCACGTCGCTCGGCACGACCTTCTCGTGGTCGAGCCAGCCCATGAGGTCGAGCATGCGTGTTTTCGCCGGACGTTCGAAGCGACCGATGGCTTTCTGCTCTGCCACGTAGTGGGCAAGGAAGTCACGGTAGGCTGCCACCTTTGCCGGAGTATCGAGCTGGACCCAGAACTGCAGCCACGCGCAATCGGAAGTCTCCAGCGAGGCTTCGTCGGCCGAACCTTTCCCCCAGCACTGAATGCCACCGGCCCGTGTGAGCAGGAAATCGCGCGCCGTCGACAGGGGAATAAAAACGTCATCCTGTCCTGAATACGTTCCCACGTTGAGGTCGAAGAAATGCGGCGCCGGCCGCCACGGTTTGAGGACGCCGATCACACGCAAGTCGTGGCCGTCGGCGTGGACCATGCGGCCGGTGCTGTCCTCGCCGTGGAAGAGCTTGTCGTTAAGATTGCTGCCTATTACGGCGACCCGCGAGCGATTATCGTCTTCCGCCGCGGTCCATGCTCTGCCATAGCGGAATGGTGTCTCGAACATCGGAAAGAAATCGGTCGTGGTGTAACGCGACGCCGAGAAAAACGGGTCGGTGCGCTCGTCAGGACCCTGCATCGCGATCTGCCCACCAACCATCAGGGCCTGATGATCCGCCCGCCGCGAACGGAGCAGATTCATACCGTCGACCCAGGTGAGCTGCCGGGGGAATTCCTGACCCGGGGACGTCTGGTCCGAGGCGTAGTCCTTCATATCGCGCGGATCCATCTGCGGGAAGAAGATCGATGCACTGCGTCCCGGCAGGGGATCGCTCGACAGCACGTGCAACACGGTGAGCGTGGTCATGCACGCGCCGATGCCCAGGGCGATCGCGAGGATCATCAGTGCCGTCAGTGCCCGGCTCCGCTTGAGGCTGCGGAGCGCGAGTTCCATGTAGTAACCAAACATTCCGTTCTCCGTGATGTAACGTCAGACGCTGCGCGTCGCTTCGACGGGCGACACCCGCGACGCACGCAGCGCCGGTGCGAACACCGCCGCCTGGCCTAGTGCGAGCAAGGCAACCACGCCGATGGCGACATAAGTGAGCGACAGACGCTTCATCTCGAAGTGCGTGAACATCCACTGGCTCAAGCCCACCGCCAGGATCACACCGACGATGACGCCGACCAGGGCGATCAGGAAGTTCTCGGTCATGAAGTAACTGAGGATGTCACTGCGCCGCGCACCCAATGCACGCCGCACGCCGATCTGCTTGCGGCGCTGACCGACCCAGAAGCTCGACAGGCCGACGATACCCGCTGCCGTGATGGCCAGCAGTACGCCGCAGACCACGCTCATCAGGATTGCCATGCCGCGGTCGGCGTCATAGGCGCGGCGGCGCACCTCTTCGAACTTGCGAATGCCCACTTTATCCGGCAGCACACGCATGCGATTAGAGGCGTACAGGGCGGGAGGGACAGCCTTGAACACGGCGTCTTCCTGACCAGGCTGCGTGCGGATGAGGAACTGCTGGAAGCTGCTGTTGAACATGACCGGCATGATCGTGACGTAATCACCCTCGACGAAGTCGTTCTGGATCCACGGCGTCGTGAGCTTTTCGACGATGCCGATGATCGTCGAGGGCTTGCCCTTGGCGAGGTAGATTGCTTTGCCGAGCGCGTTACCTTCCGGGAACACCTTGTCCGCCAGCGCCTTGGTGACGATAACCTGTGCGGTGCCCGGCTGCTGCTGGCGCCCGACGGTAACGACTTCGCCAGCGTTGAAGTTCCTTCCCGCGATCAGGCGCACGCCCAGCGTCTTCAGCGAGTGCTCGTCACCGAAGTACAGGGCAGACTGGAGGATCGCTTTCTTCGAATCCGGGTCGACCTGCACACCGGTAGACCAGCCACCCTGTCGCAACGGATAGGAGTTGGTGACATATGCATCCACGACACCGGGAAGCGAACGCAATGTCTGCAGGTCGGTCTTCATGATCGGCGTGAAGTCGTCCGGCGCGCCAACGTAATCGTTCGAGACCGCAATGAGGTTTGTCTCGTCCAGGCCAGTCGTGCGGTTCACCTTGTCGACGCGCTCGTGCACGATGAACAAAGCATTGCAGACGATGGCCAGGGTGAGCGCAATCTGCAGCGCTATGAGGATCGTGCCCGACTTGTGCCGGCGCAACGCGGAAAGAATGGGCTTGATCTGCATGATCATGTCCTCAATTGGATTTCAGCTGCCAGGCCGGCTGGACCTGTGCGGCGCGCCATGTGGGATAAAAGGCGGCGATCAGCGAGGCGACGATCGCAACGACCAGCGTGAGCATGATCAGCACCGGATCGAGCTTCGCAAGGCGTGCGACAGGCTCGGGGAACACCAGGCCGACACCCAGAATGCCTATGCCAGTAAGGATCAGTCCGAGGACGCCGCCGGCGATACCTATCGTGCCCGCTTCGATGAGGAACTGCGCGTAGATATCCTTGCGCGACGCACCGAGGGCGCGACGCACGCCGATCTCCGGGGCACGACGCATGAACTTGGCGAGCAGCAGGCCGATCGTATTGACCAGGCAAATCACCAGGAAGCCAAGCGAAACGATCAGTGAAACCTGGGATTCCTTCGGCACGACGTGCTGCACGTCCAGCCAGGTCATCACGTCACGCACCTTGACGTTCGGCGCCCAGCTGAAGCGACCGGCCCGTTGCTGGTCGGCGGCGTAACCCTCGATGTATTGACGGTAGGCGTCGACGTCCGCCTTGGTGGGCAGTTCACTCCACAGCGATAGCCAGATGCACTCGGAGCGAAGGTAGTTGTCCCAGCCTTCGCCAGGTTCCGCGACACAGCTGTTGTTACCTGCGTTTGGCAGCTTGAGGTCCACGGCGCGATTGAACGGCACGTACACCTTCGCGCCGTCGTCGAAGCCGCCGGTATTGGGCACGTCGAAAAAAAGCGGTTGCGGCGCCCAGTCTTCGATCACGCCAGTGATCCGATACAGGTGACCGTCGAGGTTGAGCTCCTTGCCCACGCTTTGCCCGCCGTCGAACAGCTTGTCGTTGAGGGACTTGGCGATGACAACGACACTGGCATGCTTCTCGTCGTCCTCAAGCGTCCAGCCCCCACCCTGCAGGAACGGCACGTCGAACATCGGGAAGAACTCGGCACCCGTGGCATACGCGCCCTCGCGGATCGGCAAGCGGCCGGCATTGTCCGGAATGACTGAAACACCAATCGGGTACGTCACCGTTTGCCGCTTGGCTTTATGGGCGCGCAGCAAGGCTGTGGCGTCTTTGTAGCTCAACGCTTGGGGTGGTTCGCTCTTCTCGATGTGATCGGGGCCCCAGTTGTCCAGCTGGGTGTTAAACAGCTGGCTCGACTTCTGCGGGATCGGATCCCGGGACGTCGCGCGGAACACCGAATACGTCGTCATCGACGCGGCGACGCCGAAACCGATCGCCATCACCATCAACCCGGTGAGGACCGGGTTGCGGCGAAGACTGCGCAGGCCGAGCTGGAGGTAATAACTGAACATGGGTGTCCCCGGAACGTTGGACCGACGGATCAGGAAAGAGCGGCGTGCGGCTGTGTGTGGAACCGCGGTTCTTCGGAGAGGTCGACCACCTGGCCGTCGATCACGTGCACGTTGCGCTGGGCGCGTGCGGCGAGTTCGGGATCGTGGGTGACCATGACGATGGTCGCGCCTTCGCGATGGATTTCTTCGAGCAGTTCCATCACGCCGCGGGCCATCTGCGTATCGAGGTTACCCGTGGGCTCATCCGCCAGAAGCAGGCGCGGCGAGCCGGCAAGGGCACGCGCGATGGCGACGCGCTGCTGCTGACCGCCGGAGAGTTCGGCCGGATAGTGCTTGGCGCGCGAGGCGAGACCGACGCGTTCCAGTGCATCCATGATGCGCTGCTTGCGTTCGGCAGCCTTCATGCCGCGATAGCGCAGCGGGACTTCGACGTTATCGAACACGTTGAGGTCGGGAATCAGGTTGAAGGCCTGGAAGATGAAGCCGATCTTCTCGTTGCGAATGCGCGAACGGGCGTTGTCGTCGAGCTGGCTCACTTCGACGCCGTCGAGGTGGTACTGGCCGCCCGTGAACGTTTCAAGCAGGCCGGCGATGGTCAGGAAGGTGGTCTTACCCGAGCCGGACGGGCCGGTGACGGCGACGAACTCGCCTTCCTTCACGTCGATGTTGAAGTCGCGCAGGGCGTAGGTCTCGACGACTTCCGTGCGGTAGACCTTGGCGAGATGGGTCATCTTGAGCATGGCGGTTCCTTCGTTGGTAAGGGAATGTCGTTGGTTCAGCGGCTGATGGCGACGTGTTTCGCGTCACCGAAGGTGTCGGCACCAGAGATGACGATCTTGTCGCCCTCCTTCAGGCCGCTCAGGATTTCGACCTTGTCGATGCTGCTTGCGCCGACACGGATGTCGCGGCGATCGGCCATGCCGTCTGCCACCAGGTAAGCGTAGCGGCCGGCACTTTCGTCGACGAAGGAACCGCGCTGCACGGTGAGCACGTTGTCACGCTTGTCGAGCAGCACGCGGACGGAAAGGCGCTGGCTCTGGCGAAGCTGGCTGGGCGTGGCGCCGTCGAAGCGCAGGCGCGCAGCCACTTCGCCGTTGACCACTTCGGGGGAGATCGCGCTCACCTTGCCATTCCACACCTTGCCGTTGCCGCTGATCTCGCCGGGCATGCCGATCGCGAGGTCGCGTGCAAAACTCTCGGGCACCTTCATTTCCACCTGCAGGGCGGAGAGGTCGATGACGCTGACCAGTTGGGCGTCCTTCGCCACCGTGGCGCGCTCGGCGATGAACGCCTGACCCACCTGGCCGTCGACCGGTGATTTCACATTGAGCTCTTCCACCTGGCGCTCGAGATCCTGCACGAGCAGCACCTGGCGGTCATAAGCGAGCTTCTTTGCCTCGATATCGAAGGTCAGGCTGCCGTTGTCGGTAGTGAGATCGGACTTGGCGTGCTTGACGGTGACGTCGGCCTTGTCGAGCGTCGACTTCGCCTTGTCGACGTCGGCAACGGGCACCGCGCCCTTGGCGAAGGCGCCTTCATAACGCTTGAGGTCGCGCTGGCCGGCGGTCTGGTCGATCACGGCGTTGTCATAGGACTTCTGCAGCTCGGAGCGCTTCTTCGTCGCGTCGACCTGCGCACGAAGGAAGTCGACCTTCGCGGCATCGGCGGCGGAACGCTCCTGCGCGAGCTTTGCGGCGAGGTCCGGGCTGGTGATGACGGCGAGCACCTGGTTCTTCTTCACCACATCGCCCGGATGCACGGTCAGCACGACCGCGCCGGCGGAGGTCGCGTAAAGCGTGGGACTCACGGCGGCGACAACCTTGCCTTCGGCAGCGATGTCGCGCACGAAGGGGCCGCGCGTCACGGTGGCGAAGCTAAGACGCGAGGCACTCACCGAGCTATCGGCCGAGAACATCGTGGCGACGTGAGGGACCGCGAAAGCCAGTGCGGCGACGGCGACGACGCCTGCGCCGATGTAGATCAGCTTACGGTTACGGGTGGAACCGACTGCGACGAGGCGGTCCGTAGCGGAGGTATCGCGGATCATGCTGGCTTCCCTGGATTCTCTTGAAGAAAACAGAGCAAGCCGCGTGCCAAGCCATTAGATCATTATAAAACAATACCTTAGATCACTTTCCGGCGAACGGAGCCGTGTCCGCGGACAGAATGTCCGGACACTGCGCCGACCGGACAGACGGCCGGTCAGACCGTGATACCCACCGACTCGGAGACAGCGATGTCGCGCGCCACCCCGCGGCCCAGCGAGGAGATCGGCACATCACGGGCACCGAGCACGGTAAATCCGACCAGCCGCAGGCGAGTGAAGGAAAGTACGCGCGCACGCGACGCACGCAGCCATTCGCGATCCGGCAGTTCGCGGTCCGGGGCTTCGGCGGGCGTCGCGCCTGCGAAGAGGCCGTCCCACGCCAGGTAGTCGGTATCGGGAAGAAGATAGATACGAGCGAGCGCCTCGCCACCCGTGCCTACGCAGTCGATCCATTCGCGCGGACCTTCCGCCGTGATCGCACAGGTGAGTCCGGCATGACGCGTTGCCAGAAGCGGAGCGAGGTCCGACGATTCGACCAGGCAGCCGGAGGGCGCCTGCTCCGCCAGCGGACACGCCGCCGATCCTGGTGAGAGGTACAGCACGCCACCCAACTGGCCGAGGCCTTCAACCAGCGTGCGCGGGGTGATCGCGAGCCAGCGCGTGGTGGGGGTTGAACGGGCACGCGAGTGCATGCCGAAGGAAGCTAACCAGCCGAACATGCCGTGTCTCCCGGGTGACTGCCGGAATGGGATGCCTGGCTGGGCGGCCTGGGAGGGCCTGCGTGGCTTGGCGTCGGGGAGAATGTACCTGGTGGAGCAGGCCTACTGGAGCGGGCCCTTACTTGGTAAGAATGAGCTTGTCGTTGCGCGTCAGGCGCAAGTGGTACTCGTTGCCCTGGTGCTCGATGACGAGCTCACGCGAGCCGTCCAGCAGATGCGCGCTTTCAATGCGACGGGTCACAGAGGGGGCGGCGCGCAGCGCAACGACCTTGTCACGGCCGCCGTTGTCGGTCAGGGGAAGCGTTCTCATCAACATGGCTCGACTCCGTGTGTCTGGGTTCGACTCTGATGATAACGATTCTCATTTACACGTCAAGGGGTGCCACACAATTCCCGCGCATCAGGCCTCGGCGAGCATGCCCACCAGGGTGTCTTCCAGCGCTTCCAGGTCGGGGATCACGGCGGTATCGTCGCGGACGAGGACACGGGCGCGGACGCCGAAAGGAAGGTCGTGGCCGTCGTGGGTCGGCAGGAGCAGTTCCGCGTTGAGGGTGGTCAGACGCGGGAAGCCGTGGGTCAGCACCGCGAGATAGGGCATGTCGGGATGATTGGACACGCCCTTGATGACGGCCACGCGCGACGCCTGGTTGCTTCCGTCTTCCGGGAGCGCGGCGACATGGTCGAAACGGACCAGGGGCACCCGCCAGCCGCGCCATGCGATGCGCCCGACCAGCCACTCCGGCGCATCGGCGACAGGCTCGACGCCGGCCAGGGTGATCACTTCGGCTACGGCGGCGTTCGGCAACAGCAGGCGAACACCACCGCTGGGAATCAGGACGCAGCGGATTTCGCGCGGTAACGGCTCGCTCATGGGAATTCCTCGATCAATTTCTGCGCCAGCGCGTGGACGTCACCGGCGAAGCCGGCCACGCGTTCCTCGCGGATACCGGCAACCATGTGTCCTGCTTCCACGTCGGGAGCGACGGTTTCGACCCATACGCGGCCGCCGGCGTCATACACCGCCTGGGAACCGGCCACGGAATCGTTGCCCTGCCCCGCGAAGACGATCGCCAGGGCGTCCGAGCCGAAGCCACCCGCAAGCGTGCTGAAGATGCCGTCGATGGAGGGACCCGGCGCGGACGCCGGGCTGCCATCCTCGCGCACGGTAACGCTGCCGTCGCGACGAATCTGGACATGCGAGCCACGCGGTACAACGAGGATCTCACCGTGTTCGGTGTGCGAACCATCGGTAGCAACGCGCGCGCGCCCCAGGCGCTGCGCGAAGCCGTTCGGATCGGCATCGTGATGGACTGCAACCAGAATCACAGCCGGCATGCGTTTCGGCAAAGCGGCAACGAACGTCGCCACGGTTGCCTCGCTCTCGCGTGCGCCGCCCAGCGCGACGATTCGGCGGACCGCTCGCGAGCTGCCTTCCAGGAACATCTCGTGCGAGAAGTCGCCATCGGTACGCGGGGCAATCGCCTCTTCCATCGACACCAGTTCGAGGGAAAAACCCGCCTCGAGACCATGGGTTCCGTCGTCGACGACGTCCTGCGCGAGGAATTCCGCGGCACTGATCGTCTCGATGCCGAAATCGGAAGGATTACCCGGCGCGGGCCTTTCGATGACGATGGTGTCGTGATCCAGCAGGTCCCATTCCGGGGCCGGCGGCGGAACATATTCGGTGGCACGGGACTCGATCTGGACCGACGAGACACCAGCGTCGATCGGCTCCGGCGTTGCCGCCATATCGTCCGCGAGACTGAACTGGTTGATGTCGAACTCCCGCTCCACGGCGGGCGCCGGGGGCGGCGCTTCGTCGACCACTTCGAAACCCGACAGATCCAGCGACGCCAGCTCGGTGAGCTCCAGCGGCGCGGAAGGAATGTCTTCGAGGCCGTCGGAACCGTTGATCGATGCCGCATCGCTGTCTGCGAGCAGGGCTTCGAGTTCAGCCGCGAGCGCCTGCGGATCCGTACCCTCGCCGTCCTCCGGATCGTCGGCCAGCGGCGTGGAGAAGTTCAGCGTATCGGCCAGATCATCGGCGCCGGATGTCGCAGGCTCGTCGTTCGTGACGATGTAGTCCGTAACGTCATCGCTGGCGACCGTCGGCGTCTCGGCATAGCCGTGACTCCCGGTAATAGCGAGATCGTCGACCAGCACCTCGTCGAAACGCTCTTCGGACGGTGCGGCGACACCGGCGATCGCTTCGATGCGCGGCTCGATCGCACGCGCGTCTTCCGGCCTCGGCGGATCCAGCGGGTCCGTTCCAACGAGCTTGGCGGCAAGGTGACGCGCCCAGCGGGCGCGATCCCAACCTTCCAGATTCCGGCTGGCGTCCGCGTCGTTGAAGACCAGCCGCGGGTGACCGCCCTCGACGGTGTCGTAGAGACGGTCGAGATCAGTGTCGCTGGGGTCGTCGAGGTCGACGACCACGACATCGGCCGACGAGCCGACCAGCTCGGCCGGCGCGAAAGCCCGCAGGTCCGATTCGTAGACTATGCGCGCACCGTGCGCGACGAGAGCGTCGCGCAGGTGTGCGGCCAGCCCCGCATCGTCGAACAGCAGTGCGACCGATGTCTCGCGATCATCCATGAGTCTCTCCGAGAACGTCGTTGATCTGCACGATGAGGTCGTTCTCCTGGTACGGCTTGCCGATGTAGCGATTGACGCCGATATCGAAAGCGCGCTGGCGATGCTTATCGCCGGTACGCGACGTGATCATGATGATCGGCACGCCGGCGAGGCGTTCGTCGGCCTTCATCTGCGTTGCCAGCTCATAGCCGTCCATGCGTGGCATTTCGATATCGAGCAACATCAGGTCGGGGACGCGCTCATTGAGCTTCTCGAGCGCATCGATACCGTCCTTCGCCGTCATGACTTCGAACTCGTGGCGCTCCAGTACGCGGCCGGTGACCTTGCGCATGGTGATCGAATCGTCGACCACCATCACCAGCGGCTTCACGCGGACTTCGTCCTGCACGCGCGGTGCATGTGGAATCTCCGCCTCGGCTTCGAATGCACGGCGTGCAACGCCGTGACGCACCATCGGCGCGAGGTCGAGAATCATCAGCACCGAACCGTCGCCCATGATCGTCGCACCCAGGATACCCGGCACCGAGCTGACCTGCGGACCGACCGGCTTGACCACGATTTCGCGCGAACCGAGCACGGCATCGACGCGGATCGCAGCACGCAGGTCGCCCGAGCGGGCAAGCAGCAGCGGAACGTCACCTTCCTCAGGCGAGGCAATGACATGCACGCCAAGCAGCTGCGGCAGGTCGTGGATGGTGTAGTCGTCGCCCAGGTAATCGAAGCTCGGCTCGGCGTCGGCCATGCGATGCGCCAGCTCGTTGGGAGCCACGCGCGCCACACCGTGTACCGACGTCATCGGGATCGCGAAGTTGGTTTCGCCGATGCGAACGATCAGGGCCTGGGTCACCGCGAGGGTGAATGGCAGGCGCATCACGAACGTCGTACCGACGCCCTTCTGCGACTCGATGCCCAGCGTGCCGCCGAGCTGCTTGATCTCATTGGCGACGACGTCCATGCCGACGCCACGACCGGCAACCTGAGTGACCTTCTCCGCCGTGGAGAAGCCAGGCACCTGGGTGAGCTGGAAGATCTGGTCGTCGGAGACACGGGCTTCCGGACGCAGCAGGCCGCGTTCGATGGCCTTGGCGCGAATCGCATCGCGATCCATGCCGGCACCGTCGTCGGACAGGCGCACCACGACCTCGGTCGCTTCGCGGGACACCTGGATACGAACGGTGCCTTCCGGGTTCTTACCGGTGGCCTCGCGCGTGTCGGGCGACTCGATGCCGTGGGCAACCGCGTTGCGCAACATGTGCTCGAACGGCGCCTTGATGCGGTCGAGCATGTTGCGGTCCATTTCGCCGTTGGCGCCTTCCACCACCAGCTGGGCCCGCTTGCCAACGTCGCCGGCCGCCTGGCGCAACGTGCGGCGCAGGTTGGGCACCATCGCGTCGAACGGCAACATGCGCGTCTGCATGAGACCTTCCTGCAGTTCCGCGTTCACTCGCTGCTGCTGGAGCAGGAGGTTTTCGGACTGACGGGTCAGCTCATCGAGGATCGTCTGCAGGGACACGAGATCGGAGACCGACTCGGCCAGTGCTCGCGAGTACTGCTGCAGCTGCGAGAAGCGGTCGAGCTCGAGCGGATCGAAATTCGTCGCACCCGTTTCGCGATGTTCCTGGTGATAGCGCGCGATGATTTGCGCTTCGGTTTCGATTTCGAGCATGCGCAGCTGGCTGCGCAGGCGGCTGACCGTCTGTTCGTGCTCGGTGAGCGTCGAACGGAAGCTGGCCGTCTGCTGTTCCAGGCGCGAGCGGTAGATCGACACCTCGCCTGCATGGTTCACGAGCGTGTCGAGCATGTCTGCGCGAACGCGGATCTGCTCCTGCGACGAACGCTGCAGTTCCTCTTCCTCGAACTCCGGCAGGAGTTCCGGCAGGTCGCGATCGAGCACGGGAATCGTCTCGATATCCGCCATCGGCTCGAAGGTGGGAATCGGCGACGGCTCCATGATCTCGGCTTCGCGCTCTTCGCGGTAGCTTTCCGCCGTGAGCGTGTCCGGCGCGATCGGGGCGCCGGCGAGGCGTGCGAACGGCTCGATGTCGGCATCGTTCAACGTGATCGCGCGGCCCAGGGCGATGCTCTGGATCATGCCGTGCAGGCGGTCGAAACCCACCTCGGTCGCTTCGATGGACGGGCGATCGCTGTCGCGCTGGCCACCGGCCACCGCGTCGAGCAAGGCTTCCATCGCATGGGCAAGATCGCCCAACACGGCCAGACCGGCCATGCGCGCGCTGCCCTTGAGCGTATGCAGGTCGCGCTGCAGAGCAGTGATGTGCTCCGCCATCTGCGGTTCGATACGCCATGCCGCGAGGGCACCATCGGCGTGATCGAGGATCTCGCGTCCTTCCTCGACGAAGACCTCGAGCAGGTCGGGATCGATATCGGCGTACGGCGAAAGCTCGGGAACCATGGCGACGACCGGCTGCTCGACCGGCGTGTGCACCGGCGTGGCGACGGGTTCGTGCGACTGGTCTTCGATCACCACGGGCTCGTGCGACGGTTCGACGACGTTTTCGTCGTCGACGCCCACGGTCTCGTCAATGTCGGCAAGCTCGGTGAGTTCCGTGTGCTCTGCAGGTGCAGACTCGGCGGAAGATGTATCGAGCGCGAAGGCCTCATCGGCGAGGAATCCTTCCTCCTCAGACGCGGTTTCGTCGATGATTTCTTCATCGTCGCCCAGACGCGGATCGACCAGGCCGTCGTCGCCGTGCAGGACGTCGCCGTCGTGCGACATCGGCTGCGGCAGGGCTTCTTCCGCGGCAGGCGCCTCGACGGCAGGCGCTTCATCGGCAAGGTTGCCGATCAGCGAACGCCAGGCAGCGTCTTCTTCCGCGTCGTACTTAAGGATCGGCTTGACGTCGCCTTCCGGCTTGTCGATCTGGAAGCCCTCGAAAGAAGCGAGCAGTTCGGCAGTGAGATCGGCGGTCTCGTCGGTCGTGTCGATCGGGGTGAGTTCGATGCCGGGAATGGCATCGTTCTCGTCCAGTGCATCGGCGGCCGTAACGGACTCGACCGGCTCGCTGACGGCATGCTGCTGTGCGTGCTGGGCCGCGGCCGCCTCACGAGCAGCGAGCTCGCCAGCCAGCATCGCTTCGAGTTCGGCCTCGAGAGACATATCGATCGGGGCCGCGGCTTCCTCGGCGACGGGTTCGTCGGCGACGGATTCCTCGGCTGAAGCTTCCTCGGCCACAGGCTCTTCGGCAACGAAGGACACGGCAACCGGTTCGCTGACGGGCGATTGTTCAACAGAGGGGGCGCTGTCGCGCAGGAAGGCCTCCAGCTCGTCCTCGTCGAACGTGACGTCATCGAGCGACACCTCGGTGGCGTGGAGAACCGGAACGTCTTCAGCGATGTCGTGCGCTTCAACGATCTCAAGCTCGTCGATGCCCTCGAACTCCGCAAACGGCTCGACTTTCTCGACGATAACCGGTGCCTCGTCGTGCACGACCGGAGCTTCCGGCGATGCTTCCGCTTCCGGCGCCACTTCGTCTTCCAGCGGCTGCGGATCCGGCTCGTACAGGATGTGCGCAACCGTGGCTTCCGGCTGCTCGTCACGCAACGCGATGATCTGCGCGGCGAGGGCCGAAACATCGGGCACGCGCGGATCCGGAGCATCGAACTGCTCCATCACGTGGTCGACCAGGTCGGCCGCATCCGTAAGGGCATCGACGCCTGCCGGACGCAGCGGCACGCCGCTGGCACGAACGCGCTTGATCAGGCCTTCGAGTGGCGCAAGGACCTGGATGAGCACCGGGATGTCGACCATGCCGATGGCGCCATGCAACGTGTGCACCGCGCGCAGCAGGCCGTCGTCCACGGGAAGATCGCCGTCGCCGGCAAGGGCGAGGTTGGCGCGGATCACATGCAGGTACTGGGCCACCTCGGTTCGCAGGATGTCCAGCAGCACCGCATCGACCGGCGGAAGCGGCGGCGCGATGTACGGCGGATCCATCGGGGCGGCTTCCACCGGCTCCGACGGCGTGTGGCCGTAACCGGCGAACGCGGCGGTCGGTACCGCGGCGATCGTGTCGCGCGGAACGCGACGCTTGACCTTCGTGCGGACGGTGTGGACCGAGCTCTTGGCGACATCTTCGACAAAAGCGCTGTCACCCATGGCCAGACGATCGGCTGTCTCCATGATGGCGGCGATCGGCGCACCCGGCGTCGACTCGCCTTCCAGCGCGGACTTCAACTGAGGCAGTGCATCCACCGCATGGCGAATCAGCGCCTGCACGCCGTCGTGCGGCGTGATGGTGTGATCGAGCACACGGTTGAGCATGTTCTCGACCTTCCAGGAGAACTCGCCCATCAGGCGAGCACCGACCAGGCGGCCGGAACCCTTCAAGGTGTGGAACGAACGGCGAATCGGCACCAGCGCCTCGATCCGTTCCGGATCCTTCAGCCAGGCGTCCTGTGCGGCGAGCAGGTTGCCGATCTCTTCCTCGGTTTCCTCGAGGAAGATCTCGCGAATCTCGTCGTCGATACCGTCGACGGTGATCTGGAAACCGGCGAACTCGGCATTGCCGCTGCCACCGACTTCCTGCTCGACTTCTTCTTCGATCTCGACCCAGTCTTCTTCGCCCGTTGCGGCAGCAGCCGCATCGTGCGTCACGGCTTCGCCGGCATGGACATGCGCCGCTTCGATCTCCGCCTCGGTGGGCGGCTCGTCAAGCAGGTCGAACGTCTCGGCAAAGCTGGAGACCGTCTCGCCTGCGTCGACGCTGGTCGACGGCACGGCGATGTGCTCGATAGCCGCACTGTCGATGGCTTCGAGCGCGGCGTCACCGAGCGATTCCGGCTCTTCCGCTGCGGGTACGGGCCAGTAACCGAGTTCGGCGAGGCTCTGCTGGGTGACGTCGAGGATGTGCTCGAGGCCACCACGATGTTCGCGGGCGGCTTCGAGGTAGTACTCGAGTGCGGCCAGCGCATCGGCGAGGCGATCCATCTGCGCACCATTGGGTACGCGACGGTCACCGAGCAGTTCGCGATGAATGAACAGGCCAATGCCGTCGGCCAGTTCCGCCGGGCGCGGAGCACCGAGCATGTTCATGGCGCCGCCGATCTCGCCCATGAGTTCGGGCGTCCCCTCAAGCTGGGAGTGATCCCACGAGGATTCGACGAAGGCGACGATCGCGTCCTTCACCTTCGACGTATTGGCGGTCGCTTCACGCATCAGCGTGGAAAGGATGTGCCGCGCTTCGCTGCGCGGCAACGGCGACGGACCGGAATCGGAAACCTGGGCTTCGACGTCGCCTTCCGCGCCGAGGCGTTCGATGTGGTCATCCAGCGACGCTTCGACATAGAGCAGCGCGCCAGCGACATCGAGCAGCGATTCTTCGTCCGGCAGGCGCTGGCCCGTGGCGATCTCGCCGAGGATTCGGCGCTGTTCGCCAACGACGCGACGCGGCACGCCGAGGGCAAGCATGCCCAGCGTATCGCCGACGCGGTCCAGCACGTCAGCCTGCGGGCCGAGCTGTGCGGGGTCGCCGTCAGGACGACGCAGGAAAAGGTCGAGCGATTCCTTTACCCGCAGCAGGTCTTCCTTGATCGCCACCGACACGGTGTCGAGCAGCGCGCGGTTGTGCCCGGACATGGAGCCACGGGCATGTTCGAGTTCGGCGGCACGCGGCAGCAGGCCGTCGAGACGATAGGTCTGACGCAGCTCTTCGATACGGTCGCTGCCGGTTTTCGCCTGCGCGACGTAATACAGCAGCTTGCGCGCGAGATCGTCGGACTCGCCGGTGAGCAGTACTTCCTCACCGCCTTCCACCAGCTCGCGGATCGAACGATCCACGCGGCCGATCAGCTGGCGAACATCCTTCTCATGAGCGCGCAACACGCCGCGTTCGAGGCCTTCGAGCACGCCGGCGGCAATCCACCAGAGGCGACGGCCGGCGATCGTGTAGCAGCGCGCGGCGATCGCATCGAGCGTGGCGCGCATGCCGAGAAGCTGGCGTTCGTTACCCTGCCCGCGGAACCAGGCAAGCAACTGCTGCTGGAAACGCACGCGCAGTTCGGCCAGCTCGGCGCGATGCGCCTCGGCCACCGACGGATCGCTCGCACCGGGTGCGCCGACCGGCAGCATCGTGTCGAGATTCGGCGTGAACAGGGCGGACTCGTGAAGCGACTGCTCGCCGCGACTCGCACGAAGATCGTTGAGCAGGGGCAGCAGCACGATCGGCACATCGCGGTGGCCGCTCTGCAGGCGCTCGAGGTAATCGGGCATCTGCATCATGCCGCGCATCAGTGCGGCATAGGCGTCATCGCGGTGGGCGACGCGGTCGTCGATCAGCGCGGCGACCAGCTGCTCCATTTCGCCGACTACCATCGCGGCGCCGTAGAGCTCGACCATACGCAGCGTCCCGTGGACCTGGTGCAGGTCGGCGGCACAAGTGTGCATGACGTAGGCGTCGCGAGAATCCTCGACATACGACTCGAGGGCCTGGCGTGCCTTGGACAGGGCGTCGTCGAGCTCCGCCTTGACCCAATGCAGCGTAGTGAAATCGGTATGGTCTTGAAGTCTCACGGCATCAGCCCGGCAGCTTGAAGTTCGCGACGGACAGGCGCAGGTCATTCGCGAGCTGGGCCAGGTTGCCGATCGATTCGGCCGTCTGGCTTGCGCCCAACGACGTCTGCGACGTGATCTCCTGGATGACGTTCATCGTCGCCGAGGTATCGGTCGCCGCAGCGGACTGCTGGCGTGCCGCGGCGGAGATGTTCTGAATCAGCGCCGACAGATCGTTCGATACGCGCTCGATATCACCCAGCGCGGTACCCGCGTCCTCCGCCAGTCGCGCACCGGCGACCACCTCGGCGGTGGTCTGTTCCATCGAGCTGACCGCCTCGTTGGTATCGGACTGAATGGTCTGCACCAGCGTTTCGATTCGCTTGGTCGCGCTCGCGGAACGTTCTGCGAGGCGCTGGACTTCGTCCGCGACGACCGCGAAACCGCGGCCTGCCTCACCGGCCGACGCCGCCTGGATGGCCGCGTTCAACGCGAGGATGTTGGTCTGCTCGGCGATGTCGTTGATCAGTTCCACGATCGAGCCGATCTCCTGCGACGATTCACCCAGTCGCTTGATTCGCTTCGAGGTTTCCTGGATCTGGTCACGGATCGAGTCCATGCCCTGAATCGTCTCGCGCACCACTTCCGCACCGCGCGATGCGATCTGCACCGAGCGCTGCGCCACGTCCGCGGATTCCGCGGAATCCTTCGACACGGTATCCATGGAGGTCGCGATCTGGTTGATCGCGGAGGTCGCCGAGGTGATCTGCTGCGCCTGCTGTTCCGCTGCGTCGGCCAGGTGCATCGCGGTCGCCTGCGTTTCCTGTGCCGCCGCCGAGACGCGAACCGCCGTCTCGTTAATCGTGGTCACGAGGTTACGCATCTCGTCGACCGCGGAGTTCATGGCGTCCGCGATGGCGCCCGTGATGTCCTCGGTCACCGTGGCCTTGATGGTCAGGTCGCCTTCGGCGAGCGTGCCCATCTCGTCCAGCAACCGCATAATCGCGGTCTGGTTACGCTGGTTCAGTTCGGACGTGCTCTCGAGGCGCTGGCGCTGGTCGCGGACCAGGGTGACGACGAGCAGCAGGGCGAAGGCAACCGTCGCGAGCGCGCCGACGAGACCCCAGCCCACGTTCGGGAAGAGACGGAATTTCTTCGCGATCTGATCTGCGGACTCGTTCGCGCGGAGCAACACGGTCTGCGAATCGAGCGAGGCCTGGTTACCGGCGCGCTTCACGTCCTGCAGGTTGGGCGATGCCGCGACCAGCTGGGCCACCGGATCTACCAGGTCACCCCAGGAGGTCTGCATGCCTTCGAGGATCTTGCGTGCGTTGGTGTCGGTCATCGCGCGGACGCCACCATCGGCGTTACCGTCGATCAGGCCCTTGAGCACCGCGCCGTAGAGCTGCGCGTCACGAGAGAGACCGTCGGCCGCGGACTGCGCGCCGTCGCCACCCTGCAGGATTTCCTGCACACGGCGGATCATGCGGTCAGCCATCAGCATCCAGCGGGCGATGGTGAAGGTCTGTTCGGACGATGCATTCTTCTGCTGGACGATGTTCAGCACTTCGTCCGTACGCGAGTTCAGCAGAGGCATCTGCTTGGAGAACAGGTCGGCGCGCTCACCCGAGCTCAGGACGAGGTCCTTGTTCGAGAGGATCTTGCCGATGTCCGCGTCCAACTGGTGCCAGGCGTTGGCCAGCGCACCCACCGAACGGCCGGACGGCGTCGCGTCATTCTCGGCGTAGGAAGGCATGCCGGTCTTGTCGTCGCCCTTGACCAGTCGCTGCACCGCCGAATCGATGGTGTTGCGCGTGGCCGCCAGTTCGCGGAAGGAATCGCGGTTGCCGTCGGACGCCTCGAGTGCGTACTTCGCGGTCTGCTGCGAAAGCACCTGCACCTGGGTCGTCAGCGCGATGGCTTCGCGATCCTCACCGTTCTTGATATTCAGCCACCAGAAGTCGACCGACGCCAAACCGATAGCCAGAAGCAGTGCCACGATAACCATCGTGTAGCCACGTTCCCGGCCTGCGCCCCCTGTTGTCGTACTCATACTCACCTCGACCAAACCTGGCAAAGCTAGTCACCGGCGCCCCGAATGAGGTCGTCGGCATGACGAAGCGGCCGCACTGGCCGCCCCTCCGTTCCCATCGCAAGGACGTTCCCGTCCCCGCCGATCCTGGTGCGGGGCGACCATCCGGCCGTCCCGTCCCCCCTTGGAGACGCTTTAGAGCGCCGCCTGCCGGAAATCCGGCGCACGAGCCAGGCGGCTCATGCTGAAAAGCCCGAACGATTGCTCGCCCAGTTGTACGTTTTCCGCGACGAACCGCGCCAGGCGCGGATCGTGTTCCTCACTACCGGTACCGCGCTGCGCCTCGTCCATGGTGCGCTGGCCGAACACTTCGTCGACCAGCAGGCCGACGGTTCCGCCGTGCTGGCGAACCAGCAGCAGGCGCGTACGCTCGGACGAAGGCGTGCGCTCGTCGAACAGGAACCGACCCAGGTCGATCGCCGGGACGAGGTTGCCGCGCACGTTGGCCACGCCCATCAACCAGGGCTGCGTGCCCGGCACATTGGTGAGCGGAGGCACGGCGAGCAGTTCGTTGATCTCCTCGATGCCACTGACGAAGGCGCGCCGACCAATACGGAAGCCGATGCCGCGCCACAGGCCCAGCGATTCGACCCGCTCGGGCGCGCCCGCCGAGTGCGCCAGGCAGGCGCGTTCGTAGTGGGCGAGCAGTTCGAAAGGCGTAAATGCCGTGTTCTCGCTCATGGCGCCCTCAGTGCTTGTTCGGAAGCAGGCTGGCGATGGTCGAGAGAAGTTCCTTCTCGTTCACCGGCTTGGTGATGAAGGCCTTCGCGCCCTGGCGCAGCCCCCATACGCGGTCCGTCTCCATGGACTTGGTCGTGATCATCACCACGGGCACGTCCGCCGTGGCCGGGTCGCGGCTCAGCGTACGGGTAGCCTGGAAGCCGTTCATGCCGGGCATGATGACGTCCATGATGACCAGGTCGGGCTTGCTCGCACGGATGCGATCGATACCCGACTCGGCGTTGTCGACACTGGAAACGGAAAAACCCGCCTTCTCCAGCAGCGTGGTGAACACGCGTACGTCGGTGGGCGAGTCGTCAATGATCAGGATGTTTGCCACACGTCCCCCTGGACGTCGTTAAGCGGATTTTGAGTCAGCTTGCCGTCGCATAGCGATGAATCGCGCCGAGAAGCTCGTCGCGGGTGAAGGGTTTGGTCAGGTACTGCTCCGCGCCCACGATGCGCCCACGCGCCTTGTCGAACAGGCCGTCTTTGGAAGACAGCATGATCACTGGCGTTCCGCGGAACTGGGCGTTGTTCTTAATCAGCGCGCAGGTCTGGTAGCCATCCAGGCGCGGCATCATGATGTCGACGAAGATGATGTTCGGCTTCTGGTCGGAAATCTTTGCCAGCGCCTCGAACCCATCGACCGCGGTAAGAACGTCGCAGCCTTCCTTCTTCAGCAGGGTTTCGGCCGTGCGTCGGATGGTTTTCGAATCGTCGATGACCATGACCCGCAAGCCGGTCAGATCGGTACCACGTCCGTTTTCGTTCACTGCGCCCCCGTAGCACGCACAAAAAAACCGCAAATCCCACCGCAGGATAGCTGGTTTGTGCCGGCTTATCCGTGCGCTGGGTCGTCGTCCGGAACCTGGGCTCCGGTGGCCCGCTCTTCGGCGTTCCTCCCGTTCGCTGTTTAATGGTTGGCCGGGTCGCCGTCAAGATGAATTGTTCTTAAAGGGACAAATCCTTGTGAAATTGCGAGCCCTCCCCCACTAGACTTGGCACCTTTCCTGCTCTTCCGGGACACCGCCATGTCGCTCTCCGTTGCCGTCCTGATGGACCCTATCCGCGCCATCAAGATCGCCAAGGACTCCACCTTCGCCATGTTGCTGGAAGCCTCCCGCCGGGGCCACACCTTGTTCTACATGGAGCAGGGCGACCTGGCGCTGCGCAACGGCGAGGCCTGGGCCCGCCTGCGCCCGCTCACGGTGAAGGAGGACCCGAAGGACTGGTTCACCCTCGGCGAGTCGTCATGGCGCCCCCTGGCAGAGATCGACATCGTCCTGGCCCGCAAGGACCCGCCGGTCGATTCCCAGTTCATCTACGACACCATGGTCCTGGAACGCGCCCAGCGAGCCGGCTGCAAGGTGGTCAACGACCCCCGCAGCCTGCGCGACTGCAACGAGAAGCTGTTCGCCCTGGATTTCCCCCAGTGCATCGCCCCGACCATGGTTTCGCGCGATGCCGGTGAGCTACGACGCTTCGTAGCCGAGCACGGCGAGGCGGTACTCAAGCCGCTGGACGGGATGGGCGGGCGCGGCATATTCCGGGTCAAGCACGGCGACTCGAACCTCAACTCCATGCTGGAGACTCTGCTCGACGGCGCCCACCATTTCGCCATCGCCCAGAAGTACATCCCGGAGATCACCGCTGGCGACAAGCGCATCCTGCTGATCGACGGCGAGCCCGTGCCCTACGCCCTCGCCCGCATCCCGCAGGGCGACGAATTCCGCGGCAACCTGGCGGCCGGTGGTCGCGGTGAGGGCATCCCGCTTTCCGACCGCGATCGGTGGATCGCCGCCCAGGTCGGTCCGGAACTGGTCCGCCGCGGGCTGCGTTTCGTCGGCCTGGACGTCATCGGCGACTACCTGACCGAGATCAACGTCACATCTCCGACGTGCATACGCGAACTGGATGCCCAGTTCGGCATTAACATCGCGGGGCTGATGTTCGACGCAATCGAGGCCCGATGACGACCCGCACCACCGGCGCCGACCTGTTCGGCGCGACCCTGCTGTTTTCGCTGCTGCTGCACGGTGTCGTCATCCTTGGCATCACCTTCGACGCGGAGAAGCCCAAACCGAGCGTTCCCACGCTCGACGTCACGCTCGTGGACGTCGCTAACCAGGAGCAGCCGGACAAGGCCGACTTCCTTGCCCAGGCCAGCAATTCGGGCGGCGGCGACCGGGACAAGGCCGCACGGCCTTCAGAGCCCGTGTCCGGCCCGCTGCCCACGCCCACCCAGGGCGTGACGGCGGAACCCAAGGAGGCGCAGGCGCCCGCGCCCACCGAGCGCACGCCGGCCCAGCTGCTGACTACGTCGGGTGAGACCGGTTTTACGGTCGATTCCACGAAGGAGCAGGCCGAGCAGAAAGAGCGTCCCGTCCCGGTCTCGGACGAGGACGTGCAGCGCAAGCTGGAGATGGCGAAGCTCTCGGCCGAGGTGCGCGAGCAGTCGCAGGCCTATGCGAAGCGCCCGAAAAAGAAATTCATCTCGTCGAATACTCGCGAGTATGTCTACGCGGCCTACATGAAGGGTTGGGTGGGTCGCGTCGAGCGGGTGGGCAACCTCAACTACCCCGACGAGGCACGCCGCCAGGGCGTCTATGGGGAGCTCGTACTCACGGTAGGGCTCAACCGCGACGGCACGATCAAGAGCATGGACGTGATCAAGAGTTCCGGGCACAAGCTGCTTGATGAGGCAGCGCAGCGCATCGTGCGTCTCGCCGCGCCCTTCCCGTCCCTGCCGACGGACAAGACGCGGGTCGACGAGTTGTACATCACGCGTACCTGGCAGTTTTTGCCGGGGAACGTGCTGAGGAATTACTGAGGGTTTGAAGGGCTCAGTGGGGACTTTTTGCCTATTTGGGCAACAGCTGGTCGGCCTCGCTGACGTACGCCTTCTCCGCCTTGCGGTCCCAGACGCACAACTCCCGTCCGGGCCGGTTGTTCATGTGCTTCTGCGGATAGCGCCCCGCCAGGACCAGCGCCGTGACGGGGACCCGGTCGTCATACTGGATCGGCCCACCCACCGGCTTGACGTCCTTCAGCCCGCTCGCGGCTACGCAGGCCTTCGTCAGCCGCTGGTCATAGTCCTTCCAGGCAGAAGGAGACGAAGCGAGTGCGGCTGAGGCCACGGCGACTCCGGTGATCACGACAAAAGCCTTTGCAAACATCATCTTCCCCATCAGGCAACCTCCTTCGGCATAGGCCTGCACAGTAGCCTTCCGGCGCTGAACATTCGCGCACGAGTCATGTTCGTAGCGGCTACAATGAAGCCATGACGATCGCCAACACCTTCGCGGGGCAGTTCCTTATCGCGATGCCCTCCCTCGCCGAACCGCCGTTCGCGCGAGGCGTTGCCTTTCTCTGCCAGCACGGCGAAGACGGCGCGGTTGGCCTGTTGATCAACCAGATTTCCGAGTACCGCCTCGGCGATGTACTCGCGCAGATGAAGCTCGACTGCGAAGACCCCGAGATCGTGGATTACCCGGTACTCATCGGCGGCCCTGTGCAGCAGGAGCGCGGTTTCGTCCTCCACCGCGAGCCGGGCCGCTGGGACTCCAGCTACCGCGTCAACGAAGACTGGTCCGTCACGACCTCGCGCGACATCCTGGTCGCCATGGCCAAGGGCGAAGGCCCGCGTCGCGCCCTCGTCACCCTGGGCTACGCGGGCTGGGAAGCCGGCCAGCTCGAGCAGGAAGTCATGGACAACGCATGGCTGACCACCCGAGCGGACGAACGCATCATCTTCGACACGCCACTCGACGAACGCTGGACCGCCGCCACGCGCAAGCTGGGTGTGACCGACCCCTCCCAGATCGCCGGCTATGCCGGCCACGCCTGAGCAAGGGGCACGATGAGCTGTCTGTTCGGGTTCGACGTCGGGACGAAGATCGTCGGCGTGGCCGTTGGTAATCGCCTCACCGGCACCGCACGTGCGCTTGCCGCCATACCCGTCCGTGATGGCCAGCCGGATTGGCAAATCCTCGATACGCTACGTCGCGAATGGCTGCCCGCCGAACTGGTTGTCGGCTTGCCCCTCGACAATGAAGGCAAGGAACAACCGATGACGCGCACCGCGCGCCGGTTCGCCGAACGCATCGGCGAACGTTATGGCCTGCCGGTCGCATTCGCCGATGAGCGGATGAGCTCACAGGAAGCCGCGCGACGCTTCGCTGCGGCCCGCGCAGCCGGCACGCGCAAGAAATCCGATGTGAAGTCGATCGATGCCGAAGCCGCGGCTGTCATTCTCGAAACGCATCTAGCCCAACCCTGATTCCACCTTGAGGACGTCGACGTCATGTCACAACGCCTGCGCCACCTGACCACCCTCGAGAACCTGCCGCGCGAAACCATCGAGCGCCTGCTCGATCGCGCCAACAGCATGCGTGAAGCGACCGCCCACGGCACGCGGAAGCTCGACCTGTTGGGCGGGCGTACCGTGCTCAACCTGTTCTTCGAGCCCTCCACGCGCACGCGCACCTCGTTCGAGCTGGCGGCGCGCAGGCTCGGCGCCGACGTGATCAACTTCGATATCGGCTTCTCGTCGACGGCGAAGGGCGAAGAACTCTTCGACACCTTGCACACGCTCGAAGCGATGCACCTGGACACGATCATCGTGCGGCACAAGGAGTCGGGTACGCCTGACGCCCTGGTCAAGCATGCGATGAGCGGCGTGGCCGTGGTCAATGCCGGCGATGGCAACCGCGCCCATCCGACGCAGGGCCTCCTCGACGCGCTGACTATCCGCAACCATCATCCGGATTTTCGCAAGCTGCGCATCGTGATCTGCGGCGACGTACGGCATTCGCGCGTCGCCCGGTCGGACGTACACGCATTTGCGGCGCTCGGCGCGAAGGACATTCGCCTGGTCGGTCCTTCCTCGCTGCTGCCGACGGAGGGCGAACTGGAAGGCGTCACGCTGCATGACGACTTCAACGAAGCCATCGAGGGCGCGCACGCGGTGATCATGCTGCGCCTTCAGAAAGAACGCATGGCCACCACGGATCTACCCGACGAAGCCGCCTACTTCGAGCGATTCGGCCTGGACACGAACCGCCTCGCGCGCGCTGCGAAGGGTTGCCTGGTCATGCATCCGGGCCCGATCAACCGCGGCATCGAGATCGCCACCGAGGTCGCCGACGGCGCGCAGTCGCGCATTCTCGAGCAGGTGGGCAATGGGGTGTTCGTGAGAATGGCGGTGCTTGCCGAGGTGATGGGACGCTGATCCCGCGCCGGGGTCCGCTTCCGGCATAATGGCCCGACCAAGGGACAACTCAAACAATGGGATACGAAATGCGACCGACGAAGCGACTCATCGCGCTCGGCGTCGTCAGCGTGCTGCTGGCGGCCTGCGGCCACAAGGACAAGGACGCCCCGCTGGCCTTCGTGCCGGCCGACACACCGTACGTTGCGGCCAGCCTCGACAAGCTGGACGACGATGCCTATGAGGCCATGCTCAGCCAGGTCAACACCGAGCTGCCCGGGCAGGTCGCCCAGATGAAGGCCCTGGCCCAGGACATGGAAGCCAAGGGCAACGTCGACGGCTCGCACCTGATGAAGGCTGTGGCCGCTGAATTCGACGGCAAGACCGCCGAAGCCGCGTTGAAGAACCTCGGCCTCGACATCAAGACCGGTTCGGCCATCTATGGCCTCGGCCTCAGCCCCGTCGCACGCGTCTCGCTGGCCGATCCCGCCGCCTGGGAAGCGTTTGTCGGCCGTCTCGAGACTGCCTACGGCAAGAAGCTCGAGACCGCCGATGCCGGCGGCCAGGCTTACCGCCATGTCGCCATTTCGGACACCGGCATCCAGCTGGTCATCGCCACCGTGGGCAAGCAGGCCGTGGTCTCGCTGCTGCCCGCCGATGCGCCGCAGCCGACGATCCGCCAGGCACTCGGTGCCGACCGTCCGGAAAAGAGCCTGCAGGAAGACGGCCGCCTCGCCGACCTCGCCAAGGACAAGGGTTACAAGGACTACGCTGTCGGTCAGGTCGACCTGACCCGACTCCTGCCGCTGATCGCGACGGGCAAGGATCCCCTCTTCGCCGCCTTCATCAAGCAGCAGTCGGTGAAAACGGGCGAGCCGGCACCGGTGCTTCCGCCGAGCTGCCAGACCGAAGCCTCGCGCATCGCTGCGCGCGTGCCGTCGATCAGCTTCGGCTATACCAAGCTCGACCTGCACCACCAGGCCCAGCGCGTCGACATCACGCTTGCCGACGACATCACCAAGGCCTTCTCGGGTCTGAAGGTGGAGCTGCCGGGCCTCGGCCAGGACGCCAGCGCACCGTTCGACGTCAGCCTCGCGCTGCCTGTCGAGCAGATCCGCACGTTCATGACGACGCAGTCCGAAGCCGTGGCCGCGAAGCCGTTCGAATGCCCGGCCTTCGCCAGCATGAACGACAGCTTCACCAAGATGGGCTCGACGATGCAGCAGGCGGCGATTCCGCCGTTTGGTGACATCCGTGGCGTACGCATCGTCATCGACTCGTTCAAGCCCGCGGCCTCCGCGGCGCAGATGCCGCAGATCACCGGACGCGTCGTGCTTGCCACGCGCAACGCCCCGGGCCTGCTGGCCATGGGCCAGGCTGTGCTCGGTGGTGACTTCAAGCTCGCTGGCGACGGTAAGCCGGCTGCCCTGCCGGCGAACATCGTCGGCATGCTCGGCATGCCGGGCTGGGCCGCCATGAACGGTCAGGCGATCGCCATCGGCGTCGGTCCGGGCGAAGACGCCAAGCTCGATGAAGTGCTCATGGCCAGCACCGGCGATGCCGGCCGCCTCAGCCGCATGCACCTCAATGGCGACATGTACCGCGCATGGGTCGACGTGATGGCCGAGAAGGCCCAGACCTACGCTAACGCGATGACCACGGCTGCGGGCGCTGACGGTGCCCCGGATAGCCAGGCCGACGACACCGCAGCAGCGCAGCGCTCCAAGGCGCAGTTCGACGCGATGAAGGCCCAGGCCATTCGCGTGGTCCAGGTCACTGGCGAAGCGCACATGGAAGAGAAGGGTCTCGTGATCTCCGGCGCGGTCGAATACAAGTAAGCCGACTTCTCGGTATTTAGTGGCAAAGAAAGCCTGGGTCCGGCTACACCGGACCCAGGCTTTTTGTTTGGTTCTTCGCGGATTACCGGGGCTTGGGCGAGCGGCCGTAGGCCAGATGGATACATGTGCCGCGCGACGGCCTTTCCGGTACGAAACGCGAAGGGGTGTCTGAGTAGCGAGGGTGGACACCGAAGGCTCTGCGCTGCGCCGTCAGGAGGTTGACGACGGCCCGTTATCGCCGCTGAAGCGGCTCCCACACGGCACCTGGACGCGACTTCGGCAAATCCTGAACGAAGCTGTTGTTTGGGCACAAATCGTTCACGGATGCGCTGTTTCCATAGGTCCCGGACAGGCAGCCACAGCCCGTGGCGCCGTTCCCCAGTCCCATAAACAGATTCGTAAAAAGGAGTTCACCATGAACCATGCCAACCTCCGCAAGGCCCTGTTCGCTGCTGCCCTCGTCGCCGGTCTCGGTACGGTCCCGTTCGCCCAGGTGAATGCGCAGGACTCCACCCCGGCCGCTGCCAAGGCTGACAACCAGACCGTCGCTGGCAAGACCGACGACACCTGGATCACCACCAAGGTGAAGTCGGAATTCGCCACCAAGAAGGCGGTCAAGGGTAGCGATATCTCGGTCACCACCACCGAAGGCGTCGTAGCGCTGACTGGTACGGTCTCGACGGCTAAGGAAAAGAGCAACGCCGAGAAGATTGCCAAGGCCGTCAAGGGCGTGAAGAGCGTCGATGCTTCGGGTCTGACTGTTTCGGCAGCTGCGAAGTAATCGCTGCTCTCGGATAGTCGTTACAAATGAGAAGAGGGCGCCTCGTGGCGCCCTCTTTTTTGTGCGCGATGCACATCGCCGATGAATCGGCTCCCACATGGAACAACGCGTCAGCGGCTCAGCATGCCGCCAAACGTCTGCTTGTCGTTGGCCTGGTCGATCTCGACACCCTCGAGCCCCTGCGACAGCGTATGCGCGTCGCCGCCCTGGGCGAGCTTGATGCGCAGGCGCACTTCGTTGGAGCTGTCGGCGTGGCGCAGGGCGTCTTCGTAGGAGATCTCGCCGGCGTGATAAAGCTCCACGAGGCTCTGGTCGAAGGTGCGCATGCCCAGCTGATTGGAGTCGCGCATGAGCTCCTTGAGCTTATGCACCTCGCCCTGGCGAATGTAATCCTGGGCCAGTGGCGTGCCGAGAAGCACTTCAACCGCGACGCGACGCGCCTTGCCGTCAGGCGTCGGGATGAGCTGCTGCGCCACGATGCCCTTGAGGTTCAGCGAAAGATCCATGAACAGCGCGCTGCGGCGATCCTCCGGGAAGAAGTGGAGGATGCGATCCAGTGCCTGGTTCGCGTTGTTCGCGTGCAGCGTGCACAGGCAAAGGTGGCCGGTTTCGGAGAAGTTGATCGCGTGTTCCATGGTCTCGCGCGTACGCACTTCGCCGATCATGATCACGTCCGGAGCCTGACGCAGGGTGTTCTTCAGCGCGTTTTCCCAACTGTCGGTATCGATGCCGAGCTCGCGCTGGGTAACGATGCAGCCCTCGTGCTTGTGCACGTATTCGATCGGGTCTTCGATCGTGATGATGTGACCGGTGGAATTCTGGTTGCGGTAGCCGATCATCGAGGCCAGCGAGGTGGACTTACCCGTACCGGTACCGCCGACGAAGATGATGATGCCGCGCTTGGTCATCGCCAGCTGCTTGATCACCGGTGGCAGGTTGAGCTCTTCCGGCGTCGGGATCTTCGACTCGATCCGGCGCAGCACCATGCCGACGCAGTTGCGCTGGTAGAAGCACGACACGCGGAAGCGGCCGACGCCCGATGCACTGATCGCAAACTGGCACTCGTGGGTCTTCTCGAACTCCTCGCGCTGGGCGGGAGTCATCACGTTAAGCACCATGTCGCGCGACTGTTGCGCGGACAACGGGCTCTGCGTGATCGGGACGATGCGCCCCTGCACCTTCATGGACGGCGCGACGCCGGCGGTGATGAACAGGTCGGATGCCTGCTTATGCACCATCAGCTTCAGGAAAGAGGTGAAATCGAAGTCGCTCATCGCGTGTATCCCCATGGCCGGACCGGGCCGGCGCCCCTGGGGCGATCATATACCGCCGCGATGGGACCTGCAGCGACCGCCTTCACGGTCTGCAGCCGTTCTGCCCACGGCAGAACGGCTGCCCGAACCGACTTAGCGGAAGCTTTCCTTGTTCTTGGCGTACATCAGGCCTTCCTGGCGGGTGATGAGGCCGCGCTTGACCAGATCCAGCAGGTTCTGGTCGAGGGTCTGCATGCCGTACTGCTGGCCGGTCTGGATCGCCGAATACATCTGCGCGACCTTGTCCTCGCGGATCAGGTTACGGATCGCCGGGATGCCGGTCATGATTTCATGCGCCGCGATACGGCCGCCACCGACCTTCTTAAGGAGGGACTGCGAAATGACCGCGCGCAGCGACTCGGAAAGCATCGAGCGGACCATCGGCTTCTCGCCGGCCGGGAACACGTCGATGATGCGGTCGATGGTCTTGGCCGCCGACGAGGTATGCAGGGTACCGAACACCAGATGGCCGGTTTCCGCGGCAGTCAGGGCCAGGCGAATGGTCTCCAGGTCGCGAAGCTCGCCGACCAGGATGTAGTCGGGATCTTCGCGGAGTGCGGAACGCAGGGCCTCGTTGAAGCCATGGGTATCGCGGTGGACTTCGCGCTGGTTGACCAGGCACTTCTGCGAGGTATGGACGAATTCGATCGGGTCCTCGACGGTGAGGAGGTGACCGTATTCGGTCTTGTTGATGTGGTCGACCATGGCCGCGAGGGTGGTCGACTTGCCCGAGCCGGTCGGCCCGGTCACCAGGATCAGGCCCTGCGGCTGCTCGATCAGCTCACGGAAGATCTTCGGCGCGCCGAGGTCTTCCAGGGAGAGCACTTCCGACGGAATGGTACGGAACACGCCGCCCGCGCCACGGTTGTGGTTGAAGGCGTTGACGCGGAAACGGGCCAGGCCGGGGATCTCGAAGGAGAAGTCGGTCTCGAGGAATTCTTCGAAGTCGCGACGCTGCTTGTCCGACATGATGTCGTAGATCAGCGAATGGACCTGTTTGTGCTCCAGGGCCGGGATGTTGATCCGGCGCACGTCGCCGTCGACGCGGATCATCGGCGGGAGGCCCGCAGAAAGGTGCAAGTCGGAGGCCTTGTTCTTCACGGAGAAGGCAAGGAGTTCGGCGATATCCATTTGGGTCCCCTATCTTTGTGGGCATAGGTAAACACGCCCGGGGGTCGGCGGCAAGGCGCGGCACCATATATGCTTCGATGACTGTGAAAGACGTCGCGTATGGAGCGGACACCCCCATGAATCGGATCGCCTTTATCGGCGGCGGCAACATGGCCACGGCGCTGATCGCCGGCATGATCCGCCACGGCGCCCAACCTGGCGGCATCGCCGTGGCCGAACCGCGCGCCGAGGCCCTGCAGGAGCTCTCCCGCGAGTACGGCGTGGCCACCTACACCGACAACCTGGACGCCGCCGAAGGCGCGTCGATCCTCGTCCTGGCGGTCAAGCCGCAGATGATGGCCGATGTCTGCCGGGGCCTGCGGCCGGTGGTTCAGAAGTACCGTCCAGTGATCATCTCGATCGCTGCGGGTATCCGCATCGCCCAGATCGAACGCTGGCTGGACGGTGCCCTACCCGTCGTCCGCTGCATGCCGAACACCCCGGCCATGATCAGTGCCGGGGCAACCGCCCTGTTCGCCAACGGCCGGGTCAGCGCACCGCAGCGTGCCGAAGCCCAGCATGTCCTCGACGCCGCCGGCCTCACCGTGTGGGTACCGGAAGAGGACCAACTGGACATCGTCACCGCCCTGTCCGGCAGTGGCCCGGCCTACTTCTTCCTGATGGTCGAAGCCCTCGAGAACGCGGCATTTTCTCAAGGTCTGTCGCGTGAAACGGCGCGGGCCCTCGCCGCCCAGACCGCCCTCGGCGCCGGCCGCATGCTGATCGAGAGCGGCGAAAGCGCGGCCACGCTGCGCCAGCGGGTCACTTCGCCCAACGGCACCACCCAGGCGGCGCTCGACAGCTTCCGCGACGACCACTTCCCTGCCATCGTGGCGCGTGCCGTCGACTCCGCTCGCCGCCGCAGCTTTGAACTTTCCGAAGACATGGAATCGAACACGTGAACTACCTGACCAACGCGGGCTCCCTGATCCTGGACTTCATTTTCGGGGCCCTCGTCACTCTCTTCGTGCTGCGGCTGCTGGCCGAAGCCTTCCGCGCGGACTTCAACAACCCGATCTGCCAGTTCCTCTACCGCTTCACCAACCCGATCCTGCGCCCCGTGCGCAAGGTGCTGCCCAGCATCCGCCGGGTGAATACCGGGGCGCTGCTGGCGGTCTTCCTGCTGGAATGCGTGAAGTGGCTGCTGGTCATGGCGATGGCCGGCATCATGCCGAACGTGCTCGGCCTGGTGATCGTCAGCCTGGGCGAGACGCTCGACTTCTTCCTGCTGACCTGGGTGGTTCTGGTGTTCGTCTGGTCGCTGATGAGCATGCTTTCGACCGATCGCTACCACCCGGTGGCGCGGCTGGTCACCAGCCTGGCGGATCCCCTGGTGCGCCCGTTGCGCGGTCGCATGACGCTGGGCGGCCTGGATTTCTCGCCGACGGTGGTCATCCTCGCCCTGATCCTGGCACGCATGCTTGTTGCGGCGCCGATCAAGGACTGGGGCGTGGCGATGATGATGGGCGGGCTCTAACCGACGCCTTCTCGCAGGAGCCGCTGCTTCTTGTGGGAGCCGCTTCAGCGGCGATCCCGCGGCAGCGGGCAAGGTTCATCGCCGCTGAAGCGGCTCCCACAGAGAACGGCTCCTGCTGAAGTCAGCGGCTCCCGCAGGTCACCTACCGCCCAAACGGCGGGCATCGGTGACATTCGGCAACGCCCCAAGCCTCCCCAGCACCATCGACAGCTGCTCGTAATCCTTCACTCGCAGCGTGAAGCGCATCTCCACCTCGCCGGTCTGCACGTGCACGCGGCTGGACGACGCGACGATATGCGGCCCGGTATTGCTGATGGTGGTGGCTACGTCTTTTTGCAGGCCCTTGCGGTCATAGCCGCGCAACTCGATGTCGATCTCGTAGTTCTGCACTTCCACCCTGCCCCAGCTCACGTCGATCACCCGCTCGGGATTCTTCCGCGCAAGACGTGACAGGCTGGCGCAGTCGGCCCGGTGGACGGAGACGCCGCGTCCGCGCGTGATGAAGCCGCGCACGGGATCCCCGGGCAGGGGCTGGCAGCAACGCGCCAGCGTGGTCAGCAGGTTGCCGACGCCCTCGATGGAGAGCGCACCGCGGTCGTGCTGTGCGGCGCGCGATGCCACGGGCGTACCCGACTGGGTGATCTCCTGCTCGACGGGCTCCTGCAGCGAGCGGGCGATCTGCCCCAGCGAGACCTCGCCGAGCGCGATCGTGACAAAGAGTTCTTCGACACCCTTCAAACGGAAGTGCGTGGCCAGCTTGGCCAGGTCCACATCGTCGAGCGCGAGCTTGCGCAGCTCTTTTTCGAGTGCCGCCTTGCCAGCGATGATGTTCGCGTCATGCGCAGTGCGACGGAACCAGGCGCGTACTTTCTCCTTTGCGCGCGACGTATTGAGGTAACCGTGGTGCGAGGAGAGCCAGTCACGGCTCGGCTCGGAGCTCTTCGTCGTCAGGATCTCGATGGTGTCGCCACTGCGCGGCTGCGTGGTCAACGGCACGATGCGGCCATTGACCTTGGCGCCACGGCAGCGATGCCCGACTTCGGTATGGATGTGATACGCGAAGTCGAGCACAGTGGCGCCGCGCGGCATGTCGATGACTTCGCCCTTGGGCGAGAGCACGTAGACGCGATCTTCCATGAGCTCGGTTTCGAAGCCGGCAGCCAGCTCGGCCTCGTCCTCGCCGCGTGGCTCCAGCAGTTTGCGCATCCAGGCGATCTTCGCCTCGAACTCGGCATCGGCACCGCCGCCTTCCTTGTAACGCCAGTGCGCGGCGACGCCGAGTTCGTTCGCCCGGTGCATCTCGTGCGTGCGGATCTGCACCTCGAGCGTCTTGCCAGACGGCCCCATCACCGCCGTATGCAGCGAGCGGTAACCGTTGCCCTTGGGTCGGGCCACATAGTCGTCGAACTCACCCGGAAGGTGCGGCCACAGGCTGTGCACCAGGCCCAGCGCGGCATAACAGTCGGCCACGCTGTCGACCAGGATGCGCACGGCGCGGATGTCGTAGAGGTCGGAAAATTCCAAGCCCTTCTTCTTCATCTTCTTCCAGATGGAGAAGATGTGTTTCGGCCGGCCCGCCAGTTCCGCGTGCACGCCCGCGCCCTCCAGCGTGCTGCGTAGCGTCGCCAGGCTCGAGGCGATGAAGGTTTCGCGATCCGTACGGCGCTCGTCCAGCAACCGCGCGATGCGCCGGTAGGTGTCCGGCTCGAGGTAGCGGAAAGCGAGGTCTTCCAGCTCCCACTTCAGCTGCCAGATGCCCAGCCGGTTCGCCAGCGGCGCGTGGATGTCGGAGGTGAGCTGGGCCAGTTCGCGACGTTCGTGGTCTGGCAGGGCCATGGCCGTGCGCATGGCTGCCAGTTGACGGGCGAGCAGCACGAAGACCACGCGGAGGTCGCGGATGATCGCCAGCAGAAGACGGCGCAGTCCCTCTGCACCACCGACCGGCCCCTTCTGCGCATGCAGCGCCCAGACCTTCTCGGCTTCGCCCTGACCTTCAATGAGGCGGCGAAGCGACGGCTTCCAAGTTTTCGACGCTTCGTCCGCGGCGCCCGGCGCCCCGTTGATCAATGAGAACCACAGCGCCGATGCACACGTCTCGTCATCACAGCCGAGCAGCCGCAGGAGCTCGATGACGGTTTCCGCTTCGGCACGCGCCGCCACGGGTAATGACGCACAGGCCTCGCGCGCACGGTCGGTCAGCGGCAGTGCCGCAGCCTTGGCGTCGGGGGAGCGGGGCTCGCTCATCGTCGCGTCGTCCTTCCGGGTGGTCATCGTTGTGCTGCCTGGGCCACGTCCAACGCGCGTGCAAGGCGTTTGGCCGACACCGGCTCAGCAGTCTTCAGCTCCTGCGCGAACAGCGACACGCGCCATTCCTCGAGTAACCAGCGCAGTTCGCTCCAGACCACCGCATCCAGGGCGGTACCCCCCGCATTGAGCAATGCGCGCCAGTACGGCAACACCTGCAGCATACGCGACTGATCGCGCGCCGGGTCCTGGCGCAGGCGTTCCGCGCGCAGGCGCATGGCCTTGAGGTACCGCGGGAGATGGGCGAGGCGCGAGATTGGCAGCTCACGCAGGAAGCCGGGCTGCAGCAGGCCGGCGAGCTGCTCGCGAAGGTCGTCGTAGCTGGCCTTGGCAAAGCCCATCAGCGGCGGCTCCATCCACGGCCGGAGCTCGGCCTGGGCCTCGATGATCGGCTCGGCCAGCTTCTGCCGGGTCATCGCGGCGGCAAACAGTTCCCGGCCGAGCTGCACATGCAGGGCTTCGAACTCACCCTGCGTGCGGGCATCCAGGCGGCGATCGGCAATCAGGTCGCTGAAACCCCCCTCGACCAGATCCTCGCGCAGGCCTTCCACGCTACCCATCGGGGCGTACTTGAGCGACAACGGATTCGCGATCGGCAGCTGCCGCCGCGCACGCTTGAACTCGGGAGCCAGCGCCTGCCGGAGCAAGCGCTCGACGCCACCGACATGCGCTTCCGCCGCCTCGTCGGCCCGTTCGAACACGCGCAGGGCAACCGCCTCGCCAAGATCGACGAGGGCGGGATACGCGGTCAGGCCACCTTCGGAGCGAACTTCCTTCGGAATCGATTCAAAGTCCCAGGCGACGATGTCTTCGCGAGTGAGCTCGATATCCGTCTTGCGCGAGAACGCTTCGCGCGCCTTGTCCTCCCAGCCGGCGCGGATGCCGGCCAGGTCGCGCCCTTCTGCCAGCGTGCGTCCGTTCTCGTCGTGAATGCGGTAGCGCATGAGCAGATGCGCCGGCAACTTGGCGCTCGCAAATGCCGCAGGATCCACGTCGACACCCGTCGTACGCTTGAGGAAACGTGCCAGCGCCCGGGCCAACGGCTCGTCGCGCGGCGCTTCCGCTTCGGCAAACGCGCGGGCAAAGTCCGGCGCCGGCACGAAGTTGCGACGGAGTGCCTTGGGTAAGGCACGAATCAGTTCAGCGACCTTGTCCACGACCAGACCGCCTACCAGCCATTCGCCGCGCGCGATGGGCAAGGCGTTGAGGAAGGCGAGCGGCACCTGGATGGTGACGCCATCGGCCGGGTCACCCGGGACGAAGCGGTATTCCAGTCGATAGCGATGTTGGTCGATATCGAGCGACGCAGGGAAGGCCTTCGGGTCGAGACCGGTGCCGCTGTCCATCACATCGGCAAGCGTCCAGCGCAAAGCGGCCTGCTCGCCGGGCGCCGCCTTGCGGTACCACGCGTCCAGTGCGCGCACGTCCGCGATCTCCTCCGGCAACTTGCCGTCGAAGAAAGCGGAGAGTTCCTCTTCCGAACGCAGCAGGCCGGCGCGGCGCTGCTTGGCCTCGATGTCGTGGGCTTGTTCGAGGACGCGTGCATTGGCGCGGACGAAATCGGCACGACTGTCGATATCCGCCCGAACCAGCGCTTCACGCACGAAGATCTCGTGGGCGAGCCGGGGGTCCTGCTTGTGGAACGTGACAGGGCGACGCTCGACCAGCACGAGCCCGAACAAGGTGACCTGCTCGTAGGCGATCACGGTGCCGCGCTTGCGCGACCAGTGCGCATCGCGCGCCGTGGCACGGACCAGATGGCTGGCCTGCGATTCGATCCATGCGGGATCCACACGGGCACCCATCATGGCCCAGACGCGCCCGCCGATATCGATGATCTGCCCGGCGAAGATCCATGCCGGAGGCGCCTTCGCCAGTGCAGAGCCGGGGAAGACCTGGAAGCGACGTTCGCGGGTGCCGCGGAAGATGCCCTTCTCGTCCTTGTGGCCCACCTGGGTTGGCAGGCCCGCGAGGAGGCTGCGGTGAACGGCTTCGAAAAGCGTATCGCCTTCGAGAGCACCGGTGGCGGCCGGCGCCTTGCTGCCCCAGTCGAGCTCGCGCGTGACCAGCACGAGCTGCCGGTGCAGTTCGCGCCATTCGCGCATGCGCATGAAACTGAGGAAGTGGCGCGAACACCAGTCACGCAACTTCGACGAGGTGAGTTCTTCGGCGGCGTCGCCGTGGGCGCGCCACAGATTGAGCACGCCGACGAAGTCCGATTTGGGATCGGCGAACTGCGCGTGTGCCGCGTCGGCCTGGCCGCGAGCCTCTGGCGGACGCTCGCGCGGGTCCTGGATGCTCATGAAGGCCACGATGGTCGTGAGCTCGGCGAGGCTACCCAGACGGCGCGCCTCAACCAGCATGCGCGCCAGTTGCACGTCGATGGGCAAGCGAGCGACCGTACGCCCGATCGTGGTCAGGCGCTGGCTCTCGTCGATGGCACCAATCTCTGCCAGGCGACGGTAACCGTCCGCCACCACGCGCGGGTCCGGTGCTTCGAGGAAAGGAAACTGCTCTACGTCGCCCAGGTCCAGGGCGAGCATGCGCAGGATGACGTTCGCCAGCGACGACCTCAACAGCTCCGGATCCGTGAAGGCGGGGCGCAGGTTGAAGTCCGCTTCGTCATAAAGCCGGTAACAGATACCCGGCCCGACGCGGCCGCAACGGCCCTTGCGTTGATTGGCCGCCGCCTGCGAGATCGGCTCGATATGCAGACGTTCGAGCTGGCTACGCTGGCTGTAGCGCTTCACGCGAGCCGTGCCGGGATCGATCACATAGCGGATGCGCGGTACCGTGAGCGAGGTTTCGGCGACGTTGGTGGCCAGCACGATGCGGCGCTTGGTCCCCGGCTTGAACACCCGGTCCTGTTCGTTGGCCGAGAGGCGGGCATAAAGCGCCAGCACCTCGGTTTCACGGTATTGCTTGCGCGAAAGCAACAGATGGGTGTCGCGGATCTCGCGCTCGCCAGGCAGGAACACCAGCACGTCGCCGCGCGGGTCCTCCCGGGTGATCTCGTCCATGGCATCGGTGATCATCTGGGCGACGTTGCCCTCGCCACGTTCGCCCGGCGGGCGGTAGCGCACGTCGACCGGATAGGTGCGACCTTCCACCTCGACGACAGGCGCGTTGTCGAAATGCGCGGAGAAGCGCTCGGTGTCGATCGTCGCCGAGGTGACGATGATCTTCAGCTCCGGCCGGCGCTTCGCCAGTTGCTTGAGGTAGCCGAGCAGGAAATCGATGTTGAGGCTGCGCTCGTGCGCCTCATCGATGATGATCGTGTCGTAAGCCGACAACCAGGGATCCGACTGGGTCTCGGCCAGCAGGATGCCGTCGGTCATGAACTTGATCAGGGCCTGGTCCGAGACTTTCTCGGTAAAGCGCACCTGGAAGCCGACCTTGTCGCCCAGCGGTGTGCCGAGCTCCTCGGCCACGCGGGTCGCCACCGAGCGCGCCGCCAGCCGGCGTGGCTGCGTGCAACCGATCATCCCCGCTTCGCCTCGTCCGGCGGCAAGGCACAGCTTGGGCAGCTGGGTGGTCTTGCCCGATCCGGTCTCACCGGCGAGCACCACCACCTGGTTCTCGCGAATGAGCTTGACGATGTCCTCGGCCCGTGCGGCGATCGGTAGCGACTCATCGACGTTGATCGGCGGCTTGGAAGCCGCGCGCGCCGCTCGGCGCGCCACCGAGGTGGCGATGTCCTTTGCGAGCGCGTCGATCTTCGCCGGTTCGGGCTTGCGCGAGAGGGCGCGCCAGCGGCCGGACAGCCGGCCGTAGTCACGGCTGGTGACCTGGCCCAGCGCATCGCGAAGCTCGCGCAGGCGCGGATCCGGGGAGGGGTGTCGTGCGGGGCTTGTGGAGGTACTCATGGGAACGACAATAATAGCGTGCGTCTATCGACGACATCGGAACGTTTCATTTCACGTAGACCGCCCCGCCCGTTAAGATTTTGCTTCAAGAAAGAAAAAACCAAGGAGAGTCGTCACATGGCCATCGATATCGGTATTGCCAAGAAAGACCGTGAAGCGGTCGCGAAGCACCTGTCCAAGCTCCTCGCGGACACCTATTCGCTTTATCTGAAGACCCATAATTTCCATTGGAACGTGACGGGCCCGCAGTTCAACAGCCTGCACGCCATGTTCGAGGTCCAGTACAACGCCCTGTGGCTGGCTGCCGATGAAGTTGCCGAGCGCATCCGCATCCTCGACGTGTTCGCACCGGGCTCGTACAGCCAGTTCGGCAAGCTCACCTCGATCAAGGAAGAAGCTGGCGTACCGGAGTGGAAGGACATGGTCGCCCAGCTGGTCGAAGGCCATGAAATTGCCGCCGCAACGGCTCGCGACACCATCAAGGGTGCCGAGGCTGCCGGAGACGAAGGCACCGCCGACATGGTCACGGGCCGCCTGAAGGACCACGAGAAGACAGCCTGGATGCTCCGCTCGCTGCTGAGGTAAGCGCTCCCGGCCCTCATGTGGGAGCCGCTTCAGCGGCGAAATCGGTGCTCGCCCCACCCCTGCCCGCTGCTGCGGGATCGCCGCTGAAGCGGCTCCCACAGGGGCTTGGGTAGCCCAGCGGCGCGGACATCAGACAGGCCCCGAACACCCCACTCTCTGAGTTCAGCCTGACCGGTCGACCCGTTATGCGTTGAGACGTAACGCCCTGTTCGTTAAGCTCCCCCGGTTACCTCACTTGATGCCACTTGGGGGCCGACCGGTCCGGGGATTGTTTTTGAGCGCTGTTACCACGACCGAACGAAGCCATCCGATCCTTACCGCGCTGCTGCTGGCGGTCCTAGTTGCGGGCCTCAACGTGGGCCTGTGGTTCCTGGGCAATATCCCGCGTGGCCCGGACGACTGGAACGGACCCATCTCCGGTTTCGCCTTCACGGCGTACCAGCGCTACCAGAATCCGATGCGGGGCGATCTCTCCACCGACCCCGAGATCACGGGCGACCTTCGCCTGGTCCATCGCTACTCGCCGCGCATCCGCACCTATTCGATGCTGGAGAACCCGCAGACGATCCGGCTGGCCGACAAGGAAGGCCTGGACGTCATGGCCGGCGCGAACATAGATACCCGTATCGAGAACAACGAGCGCGAGATCGACGCGCTGATCGCCCAGGCGCATCGATTCCCCAAGACCATCTCGCGTGTCATCGTCGGCAACGAGGTGCTCTATCGCGGCGATCTCAAGCCCGACCAGATGATGGCCTACCTGGATCGCGTGCGCGCCGCCGTGCGCCAGCCGGTGTCCATCGCCGAACCCTTCCACATCTGGATGCAGAATCCCGAGCTGGCCGACCACGTGGACTTCATCACCGTCCACCTGTTCCCTTACTGGAACGGCATCGACCGCAAGGACGCCGTACCCGACTCGATCGGCACGCGCGAAGCAGATGGATCCAGGGACACCGACGGCAGCTTCCAGGCCCTGCAGCATCGTTTCCCGGGCAAGCACATCGTCATCGGCGAGATTGGCTGGCCCTCGAACGGCGACCGCCACGAGTACGCCTACCCCACCATTTCGAACGAAGCGATCTTCCTGCGCGACTTCTTCAACGTCGCCAAGCGCAAGGGCATCGATGACTACTACGTCCTCGAAGCCATCGACCAGCCGTGGAAGGAAAACCTGGGCGAAGGCCGCACCGGCGCGTACTGGGGCATGTTCAATGCCGATCGCCAGCTGAAATTCCCGTTCAAGGGCCCGGTGACCGAAGACACCAGCTGGCCGTGGAAGGCGTTCGCGGCCTCGGCGCTGGCCTTCTTCCCGATGGTCTGGTTCGGCAGCCGCTTCCGCCGCTTCAAGCTGATGGGCCGCCTGTTCTTCATGGCCCTGCTGCAGCTGGCCTGCGGCCTGATCGTCTGGTCGGCCACCCTGCCGTTCAATTTCTACCTGAGCCCGTTCGACTGGGCCATGCTGATCCTGCTGTTCCCGGCGCAGATCGCCATCCTCGCCATTCTCCTGATCAACGGCTTCGAGTTCACCGAAGTGTTGTGGCGTCGCGAATGGATCCGCCATGCCGGCATGCTGCCGTACGACCCGGTCGAGAAGCAGCCCTTCGTCTCCATCCACCTGGCGTGCCACAACGAGCCGCCGGAAATGGTCCAGATCACCCTGGATTCGCTGGCCAGGTTGAACTACGAGAATTTCGAAGTCCTGGTGCTGGACAACAACACCAAGGATCCCGCGGTGTGGGAACCGGTGAAGGCGTACTGCGAACAGCTCGGTCCGAAGTTCCGCTTCTTCCACCTCGAGCCCTGGCCGGGCTACAAGGCGGGTGCGCTGAACTTCGGCCTCACCGCCACGGACGAGCGCGCCGACGTCGTCGCCGTGATCGATGCCGACTACGAGGTCCGCGAGGACTGGCTGGCGGCCCTCACCGGCTACTTCCACGACTCCAAGGTGGCCGTGGTGCAGTGCCCGCAGGCCCATCGCGAATTCGAGAACAACCGTTTCCGCCGCATGACCGCCTGGGAATACGACGGCTTCTTCCGCATCGGCATGCATCACCGCAACGAGCGCAACGCGATCATCCAGCACGGCACAATGACCATGGTGCGTCGCTCGGCGCTGGAAGGCACCGGCGGCTGGTCCGAGTGGACGATCTGCGAGGACGCCGAGCTCGGCCTGCGCCTGATGCATGCGGGCTACGAACTGGTCTACGTCGATGAATTGATGGGCAAGGGCCTGACCCCTGCCGACTTCAAGGCATACAAGAGCCAGCGCTACCGCTGGGCCTTCGGCGCCATGCAGATCCTCAAGGGTCGCTGGAGCTGGATGACCCGCAAGGGGCCGCTCTCGGCCGGCCAGCGCTTCCACTTCCTCACCGGGTGGTTCAGCTGGTTCGCCGACGCCCTGCACTTCATCTTCACGATGATGGGCCTGTTGTGGACGGCCGGCATGATCTACGCGCCGCAGTACTTCAACCTGCCAATGCAGTTGTTCCTGATCCCCGTGATCGGGTTCTTCTTCGCCAAGGCGATCTTCGGTTTCGTGCTGTATCGCGCCCGTGTCCCGTGTAGCTGGTACGACACCATCATGGCCTCCGTGGCTAGCATGGGCCTGTCGCACGCTATCGCACGCGGCATCCTGCACGGCCTGACGCGCGAGAAAACGGCCTTCGTGGTGACCGCCAAGAGCCGTCGCATGGGTGGCAGCAGTTTTGCCGCTTTTGCCCCGGTGCGTGAGGAAGGTCTCATGGCGATCGCCCTGCTCTGCGCGGTGATCGGCATGGCGCTGCACTACGGCACGAACTATGTGGAGAGCGTGCTGTGGATGTTCATCCTCGCCGCACAGTCCATTCCGTACGTGTCGGCACTGGTCGGCGCCTGGATTGCGCACACGGCGGGTGACGAGGCAGGCTGAACAAGCGGGGGGGTCTTTCACGTATGTGTATCGACCCTGCACGCTACGCGCGGTAAGTTACGCCCAGACTTCATGTCAGGGGACGCCGGAGGCGCCCCCGCTCGCCGCCGTGCCCCACGGCGTTGGACCACGAACGGAACGGGATGCTCATGCGCCGAACCAGACGCCATGGACTGCTGCTTCTGCCGTGGTTCCTCCTGCCCTGCCTCGCCCATGCCGGTGTCGTCCTCACCGTGGACGGTGTCGACGAAAACCTGAAGAACGCCGTCGTCGCCGGCGTGGAGCTCAGTCAGTACGCCAAGCGTGACGCCACCGCGGCGCAGATCCGACGGCTCTACGACAAGGCCCCGGACGAGGTGCAGGCTGCGCTTCGGCCCTACGGGTATTACGAGGCCACGGCTACCGGGGACATCAAGCAAGTCGGAAGCGACTGGCAGGTCACGCTGCATGTGGTGCCCGGCACGCCGGTCACGGTCAAAGCGGTGAACGTCAGCATCGACAAGGAACCGGCCAAGCTACCGCCGATCGCCCGCGCCATGCGCGGTGTCACTGGCCTGAAGGACAAGCCTCTCAACGACGGCCAGTACGATGCAGCGCGCGACGCCGTGAGCGGAGCGCTCACCGCAACTGGCTTCCTCGACGCCAAGCTGGTAACCCATCGGGTCGAAGTGAACCGCGCCGAACACAGCGCCACCGTGGAACTGGCCTGGGAAACGGGCAAGCGATACCGCTACGGCAAGATCCACTTCGAGAACTCGCAGTTCCGCGATGGATTCCTCGACCGCTACGTGCCCTTCAAGAGCGGCGATTATTTCTCGCAGACGCAACTTCTCGACCTGCAGCAGGCGCTCAATGGCGCCGACTACTTCGCCGTGGTCAACGTCATGCCCGACACGGATAACGCAAAGGACGGCACGATCGACATCAACGTGGAGCTCGCGCCGGCCAAGCGCACGATCTACACCGGCGGCCCGTTCTTCGGAACCGATACCGGCCCGGGCCTGCGCGGTGGTATCGAGAAGCGCTGGGTGAACGACCGCGGCCACAAGTGGAAGAACGAACTGGTGGTGGCGGAACGGCTGAAGACCATCTCTACGCTTTACCAGATTCCAATGCCGGGCCCGAACCAACGCAGCTTCAACTTCGGTGCGAACTACCGCGACGCCAACACGGTGACGTCCAAGTCGCGCACCGTGCAACTCGTCGCCAATGAAACGCGGCTGTGGCACGGATGGACCCGCACCATCGGCATCAATGTGCTGTCCGGCACGTTCACCGTCGGCAAGCGCGGCGGTGAAGGCGACAACGCCCTCGGCCTCGATCATGGCCAGAGCACCCTGCTCTACCCCGAACTCACGCTAAGCCGGAAGAAGGGCGATAACCCGACCTTCGTACGCAGCGGCTGGTCGCTCACGCTCACCGCGCGCAGCACCGCCGGTACCCTGCTTTCCGATGCACGCTTCTCGGAGCTGATGGGCGACGCCAAGTGGATCCAGTCTTTCTGGGGCCGCAATCGCCTGATTCTCCGCGGCACGGCGGGCAAGATCTGGACAGACGATTTCAGCGCCCTGCCTCCGCAGCTGCGTTTCTTCGCCGGTGGCGACCGCTCCGTGCGCGGCTACGATTTCGAGAGCATCGGCCCGAAGAATTCCTACGACCGCGTCATCGGCGGCGAGAACCTGCTCGTCGGCAGCACCGAGGTGGAGCATTACTTCACACGCAACTGGGGCATGGCCGCTTTCGTGGACGCGGGCAACGCATTCAGTGGCACCGACTATAAGCCGCTTGTCGGCACCGGCCTGGGCGTGCGCTGGCTCTCGCCGGTCGGCATGATCCGCGCCGACCTTGCCGTACCTGTGGGCAACAAAGAGTCGCACGGTATCCATCTGCACGTCGTCATCGGGCCCGACCTGTGAGGAGCACCGGCATGAAATGGTTGATCCGCGCCGGCGCTGCCCTCGGTGTGCTGCTTCTGGTCGTCGTGCTTGGCGTCTGGTGGCTGGTGGGAAGTGCCTCCGGCCTTCGATTCGCCCTCTCTCGCGCACAGGGGTTCACGTACAACGCGCTCACGATCGAGCATGCCGAAGGCCGGCTTGCCGGTCCGCTGGATCTCGCCGGTGTGCGTTACCGCGACGGCAAGGGCATGGATGTTCGCGTGGCTCGCGCGCACGTCGATTTCTCCTTCGGCTCCCTGCTACGCAAGCGTGCGCACGTCTACGACCTCACGGCCGATGGGATCGACGTGGCGCTGCCACCGAGCCAGCCGGAACCGGACACAGCCTCGGAGCCCTTCTCGCTCGAGCCGCCGCTGGACATCGTGCTCGACAAGGTGAAGGTCGGCCACGTGAAAGTCACCCAGGCCGGCCAGCCTGTTTTTGAATCCAACTCGCTCGACCTGGTCGGTTCGTGGACATCGAAGGGCATTGCGCTGCAGACCCTCGCGCTACGTGCGCCCGACGGACAGGCCGATCTCGGCGGCACGCTCGCGGTGGGCAAGGGTTACAAGGGCGACGGCAAGGCCAGCTTCCGCTGGAAGCTCGGCGACATCGACTACGCCGGCGATCTCGAAGCGCATAGCGATGGTGCCAAGGCGCACACCATCGTCAAGCTCACCCTGCCCTTCGTCGCGCAGGTCGATGCCAACCTCGTACAGAGCGGGGACTTCGCCTGGACTGCGAAGATCGACGCGCCCCGTTTCGATCCGAAACCGCTCATCGGCGACAGCAGCCTGCAGGCGCTTGGTGTCGCCTTGCAGGGCTCCGGCGACCGGTACCACGCCAACCTGACCGGCGATATCGATCTCAACGACTACGCCGTGCGACTGTCACCGGTGAAGGCCGCGTTCGATCACGAGTACAAGCAGCTCACCCTCGACGAGCTCACCGTCAGCTCGCCGCAGGTCAAAGGTTCGCTAACCGCACGTGGCACTGTTCAACTCGCCGCCCAACCGGTTTCCGCCGATCTCGCGCTGAACTGGAAAGATGTCCTGGTGCCCGCGAACGTCGCCGGGCAGGACCTTGCCAGTGTCGGCCAGCTCACGTTCAAAGGCAGCGCAGACGCTTACCACGCCGCGGGCGACGTCGACATCGGTCCGCCCGGACACGTCGGCAAGTTCACGCTGGACGTGGATGGCAAGCCGGATGCCATCGCCCTGCATACCGTGGCGTTGAATCAGCCCAACGGCAATCTCGCCGCCAGCGGCACGCTGACGCTGCAGCCCCAGCTCGCCTGGAATGTCGAGCTGAAGGGCGAGCGCTTCGACCCGAGCCAGCTGCTTGCCGAATGGCCGGGCGCGCTGAATCTCGATATCGCCACCGAAGGACAGATGGCGAAAGACGGCCCTCTCGGCACGCTGGACCTGCGCAGGCTCGACGGCACGCTTCGGCAGCGCCAGCTGCGCGGCAGCGGCAAGCTCACGCTCAAGCCCAACGAAGTGGTCAACGGCACGCTGGACGTCGCCTCGGGCGGCAGCACGATTCACCTCGACGCCAGGGGCGACACCGCCAACGATGCCACGCTCAATCTCGCGATCGCATCGCTCGGCGACTGGCTACCGGATGCCGGCGGGCGGATCCAGGGCGATATCTCCGCGAAGGGTAACGTGCCGAAGCTGGCGGTGAAGGCGAACGTGCGTGGCAGTGCTCTTGTCTATGCTGGACAGAAAGTCGACGCGCTCACCGTCAACGCCGATATCCCTGATGTGAGTACGCCCGGGGGCAAGGTCGACATCGTCGGCACGCATGTCGTGTCGGGCGGTCTCGTCTTCGACCGCCTCTCTGTGAACGCCAACGGGACGCAGGACAAACACCAGCTCAGCATCGACGCGACGGGCCGCCCGCTTGCTGCGGACCTGCAGCTTTCCGGCTCGCTGCGCGACGGTGCCTGGAACGGCACGCTCTCCACGCTCAACATCGATTACCAGGGCCTACCCCGCTGGCGCCTGCAGAACGCCAGCCAGCTGGCTTACAAAGACGGCGCGGCCAGCCTCAGCGATCTCTGCCTCACGGCGGGCGAGCCGCTGCTCTGCGTCGCCGCGAAGCAGGACAAGGGCGGCAATCTCGATGCCAGCTATCGCCTGCGTCAGGTGCCGCTCGCCCTGATCATGACGGCAGCCGAGGCGTCGGACAGCCCCATGCGCGCGGACGGCATCATCGAAGGTGACGGCAGCATTCGTCGCACGGCGGCGGGCGCGTTGTCGGGTCAGGCGAACATCACCAGCGCGCACGGCTCGGTGGCGTATACGGATCGCAGCGAGAATCCGCTGCTGGTCTACGACAACCTCGTCGCCAACGCACAGCTTTCGCCGGACAACCAACATGTCACCGTGCGTGCTTCGCTCAACAAGGGCGGCACGCTGGACGGCAACGTCTCGATAAGTGGTGCACAGCAAGCGCTCGGTGGCACGGTCGCCCTGCATCTCACGGACCTGGGCGTCATCGAGCTGTTCACCAGCGAGCTTGCCGATGTAAAGGGTGGCCTCGATGCGAACTTCAATCTCGGCGGCACCATCGCCGCGCCGGCGATCACGGGCCAGGCGCTGGTTGCCGGTTTCGCTACCGAGGTGCCCAGCGCGGGGCTGAAGCTCAAGGACGGACGCATCAGCGTCACGACGACGGACGCGAAGAACTATGCCGTTGACGGCACGATCGCTTCGGGTGACGGCACGCTCGGCATCAAGGGCACCGCTGCGCTCGGCGCCGGCGCGCAGATCCGGCTCGGCGTTCAGGGCTCGAAGTTCACAGCCGTCGATATTCCCGCCGCCAAAGCCATCGTCTCGCCCGACATCACGATCGTGCAGGACGCCAAGGGGATGAACGTCACCGGCAAGCTCAACATCGACCTTGCCGACGTCAACGTCGAACGACTGCCCGGCGCTGGCGCGACGAAGGCGTCGCCTGACGTCGTTGTCGTTGACGACAAGCAGCAGGAAGCCGCTGCGGAGGCGTCACCGATCTCCGCGGACATTCGTGTCGACCTCGGTCAGAAAGTCCACCTCGTCGGCTTCGGCATCGACGGCCGCATCACCGGCCAGCTCGATGTACGCGAGCGACCGGGCCGTGCCACTACCGGCCAAGGTCAGATTGGCGTCGACGGAACCTATAAGGCATACGGACAGGACCTGAAAATTCAGCAGGGCCAGCTGCTGTTTGCCTCCACGCCGATCGACAACCCTCGCCTCAACATCCGCGCGGCACGCACGCTCAATCCGAACGCCACGATCGACGATGGCCAGACCGTTGGCCTCTACGTTTCAGGCACAGCGCAGCGTCCGATCCTCACCGTGTTCTCCAACCCGGTGATGGAACAGTCGGACGCCCTGTCCTATCTCGTCACTGGCAAGCCCCTGTCGCAGGTAAGCGGTGGCGAAGGCAATATGGTCGGCGCGGCAGCGCAGGCACTCGGTTCCGCGGCAGGCGACCTGTTGGCGAAGAGTGTGGGCTCGAAAATCGGCGTCGACGACATCGGCGTGTCGAGCAACGATGCCCTCGGCGGCACGTCCGCGTTCACCGTGGGCAAGTACCTATCTCCGCGTCTCTACCTGAGCTACGGCGTCGGCCTGTTCGAGCCGGGCCAGGTGATTACCTTGAGGTATATCTTCAGCAAAAAGTGGAACTTCGAAGCGCAGAACGCGACGGAGTTTAGTCGGGCCACGTTGAATTACCGGCTCGAACGCTAACGCGGGAACCCCTGTGGGAGCCGATTCATCGGCGAAAACCAGGTTGCCTCACCGCTCGGCATCAGCTGACATCACGACAGCGATGAACATCCACAACGCTGACTTCTGTTCGGTGCCGAGACGTCCCGGCGCGATGAGGCCGAGTGTGACGAGCGTCACAGTGCATTAGCGAGGCGCGTGCAACCGCTGCAACAACTCCGCTTCCGTCAACGAGATCCCACACGTCTCGGAAATGTCCTTCGCCGAGGCACCCTGGCGAGCAAGACGCTGGGCAAGCGCAAGCGCCCGGTCGGTCGCGGCACCGGGTTCACCGGCGACTGTCACGGCGGGATTGCGACGGACCTGCTCCTCGATATCGCCAAGCCGGGTTTTCAAGGCGACGAAGCATCGCGGCGAGCGCGTCGGGCGGGACGGCTGGTGTGGCATCGTCGCGGAGGTCACGGATGTCTTCGTAGGCGGTCGCGGCACCTGTGGCCGGAGCGACGGGCGTCGCGGCCGGGGCGGTGACAGGCGCTGTGCCGAGACGGCGGAACAGCAGCAGGAGGCCGACCAGGTTGAGGACGGCGAGTGCGATCAGCACGTATCCGATGACGGGGTTCATTCGGTGATTCCCTGGAGAGCGGGGACACGGTAGCGCAAAGGGGGTGCGGGCAGAAGCGTGATGTCTTGCGATGTAGCGGTGAACCCAATCGCCGGCGTAGCCGGCTCCCACACAGAGCCTGGGGCCAGCAGGCCCTGGGTCAGCAGAGCCGCAGACCCAGCAGAGCCTCAGGCCCGGCAGAGCCTCGGGATGTCGACAAGGGCGATGAAGCCATCGTCGCGGGTGATGACGCCGCTGACGGGGTCGTCGCGTCGGGTGGCGCGGCCGGGCGGCGGGGGTGCGACATCCGCGGGGTTGAACTCGAGCATGTCGCCGATCACGTCGATGCGCATGCCGACGATGCTGCCGGAGTCGTCGAAGACGATGACGCGCTGGGCGTCTTCATCGGCCACGTCGATGCGGCCTTCAAGGCCGAAGCGGCGACGGCCGTCGAGCACGGGCACGATCTGGCCGCGCAGGTTGACGATGCCGAGGACATCTTCGGGAGCGCCGGGCACGGGCGTGATGTCGCCGCAGCGAATGACCTCGCGCACGCTGGCCAGCGACACCGCATAGCGCTGTCCTTTCAGGGAAAACCCAAGCCAGGCGCCACGCCCGTCGCGGAAGGTATCGGTCACGGGCCCAGCTCCTTTTCCAACCAATCGATCAGCGCCGTGGTAGCTACCACGCCGCATTTGGGTTCTTGAGACATGCCGGCAAGCCATGGACGCGTGGTTGCACCGGTGCGCCATTGAATGGCCGAGGCGTCGAGTTCGACCGGCTCGTCGTTGACGATGCACGCGAGCGCCCAGGCGCGGTCGCCGAGGAGCACCAGCGTAGATGCCTGCGCACCGGCCATGTCGGGCGACAGAATCGCCGCCAGGTCAGCCACGCGTGCTTCACCGCTCGGATGGCGCCAGCGGCCGAGACAGATCGGGTTCGTCGTGTTCGGCGGCGTCAGCGGCGGCATCGGCAGCATGTGGGTTATGTCGGCCATCGGTACGGCGAGACGCACGCCCGCGGCCAGGCACAGCAGGTAGCGAGCGTCGGCCGGTGCCGGCGACTCAGGATTTAGCATCGTCCGCCAGGGATCGATCGAGACGACTTTGACCTCGGCATCAGGCACGGCCGGAGGTAACGCAGGTGTCAGCAATTCCGCCAGGTAGTCGGCGACGATCTGCTCGGCATCCTGCAAGGCGCGCATCACGCGGCCGCGTCCGCGACGGTGGCTGCCGGCAAGGCCAGCAATTCGTCGAGAAGCTGCCGATACGCAAGGCCACCGCGGCGCGCGGCAGGCCACGAGGCCAAGGGCACGCCAGCTGCGCTGGCTTCACGGATCTGCGTATCGGTCGGGATCACGGCTTCGCTGACTCCCTCGCCGTATTTCTCGCGCAGTTGCTCGAGGCAGGCACGCGAGGCATGCGTGCGCGAGTCGAACATCGTCGGGACGATGGTCCGCGGCAGCGGGCGGCCACGCGAGCGCTCGATCATGGACAGGCTGCGCAGCATGCGTTCGAGGCCGGCCAGGGCGAGCGCCTCGGTCTGCGTCGGCACGAGAAGGCGATCGCTCGCCGCAAGCGCATTGACCATAAGCACGCCGAGCGTCGGCGGGCAATCGAGCAATACATGGTCGAAGTCGACGGCGAGTTCAGCAAGCGCCTGGGAAAGAATCAGGCCCATGCCGGGACGCGTACCGAGCTGGCGATCCAGCGTGATCATGGCCGCAGAGGCCGGCAGCACGCTCAGGTGATCCCACTTCGTCGCATGCACGAGGGTACCCGGCGGCAGTGGATTACCGCCGATGCCGAACAGGTCGTAGACGCTGCCATGCGCCCCACCTTCGACACCGATATAGCCGGACAGCGACGCATGCGGATCCATGTCGATCAGCAGCGTGCGCTTGCCGGAGGCGGCGAGCAGACTGCCGAGCGCGACCGTCGTCGTCGTCTTGCCGACACCGCCCTTCTGATTCGAGATCGCCCAGACGCGCATCAGCGAGCCCCTGCTACAGGGTTAGTCACGGGCGCCGCCACGGCGCCGACAACCGGCAAACGGTCAGCGTCGCTGTAAAAGCGCGCCGGCTCGGCCTTGTCGCTCATCACGACGATGAGCACGCGGCGATTACGATTGCGCCCTTCGTCGGTACCGTTGTCGGTGGTCGGGCGGAACTCGCCCCAGCCGACGATGCCGACACGGTGCGGGTCCACGCCGCTCGTGGTGAGCAGGCGCGCGACGGTGGCCGCGCGTGCCGCCGAGAGTTCCCAGTTCGATGGGAAGGTGGCGGTCGCGATCGGCGTGTTGTCGGTGTAGCCCTCAATGCGCATGGCATTCGGGAACGGGCCAAGGATGCCGGCGAGCTTGCGTAGCACGTCTTCAGCGGTGCCCTGCAGCTTGGCCACGCCGACCGGGAAAAGGATATCGGTGCGGACTTCGATCTCGAGCCAGTCCTTGGTCTGGCGCACGCTGACGAGGTTCTTGTCGATCAGCGGCTTCATCGCGCGCTGCACTTCGTCGGAAATCTGGCTGAGGCTGGCGTCCTCGGTCTTGCCGACCGTGGTGTTCGCCGCCGTCGCGGTGTTGATGTTGGCCGATTCCTGGCGCGTGGGCGCCGCGCCCTCGTGGCCGGGCAGCGGCAGGTTGCGCGGCGGAATCGGCACGTCGATCTTGGCGATCGGTGCGGCGACAGGTGCGCGTGACTGGTTCGGCAGCGGCACCTGCGCCGCAGGCGTGGCCTCGCGGATCGGCTCGATCACCTTGCCGGTGCCGTTGAAGGCTTCGTTGATCGACTGCGCCATGACCCGGAACTTGGTTTCGTTCACGGCCGACACGGCGTACATCACCACGAACAACGCCAGCAGCAGCGTGATGAGATCCCCATAGGGGATAGCCCAGCGCTCGTGGTTGATGTGTTCTTCGTGGTGGCGGCGCTTCACGAGAGGTACCCCTGAAGCTTGCTTTCGATGTGCCGCGGGTTGTCGCCCTGTGCGATCGAGACCAGGCCTTCGACGAGGATCTCGCGCATCTGCGAGCGTTGGCGGGCGAGGCCCTTCAATCGCGACGCCATCGGCAGCGCGAGCAGATTGGCCAGGCCGATACCGTAGATGGTGGCGACGAAGGCCGCGGCGATGCCGTGGCCCAATTTGCTGGGATCGGCAAGGTTCTGCATGACCGACATCAGGCCCATGACGGCGCCGATGATGCCCATGGTCGGCGAGTAGGCACCGGCGTTCTCGTAGACCTTCGCGGCCTCGATGTCGGTGTGCTCGCGTGCGTACACTTCCACTTCGAGCACGGAGCGCATGGCATCGGGCTCGGTGCCGTCCACCAGAAGCTGCAGCCCCTTGCGGATGAAGGGATCGGATTCGCGCTCGATCGCCGGCTCCAGGCCGAGCAGGCCCGTACGGCGGGAGATTTCGCTCCAGCCGACGATGCGGCTGACGAGGTTCTCCGATTCGATATCCGGTGGCCGGTACACCCACGGCAGCATGGTCCACGCGCGCTTGAGCACGGGGCCGGGTGTCTGCACGAGCAACGCGGCGAGCGTGCCGAGGAAGACGATAACGAACGCAGCCGGATTCCACAGGGCGTCGAGGCTCGAGCCCTTGAGGATGGTACCCACGATGATGACCACGAAGGCCAGGATCGTTCCGACGACGCTCACGATATCCATGTCAGACAGCCATCCTTAGTGAAGGCAGCACCTGCCCGGCGTCGTCGGCGAGGCCGGCGAGGTCGAGCACGAGCGAAATGCGGCCATCGCCGGTGATCGTCGCACCCGCGACGCCGGGAACATCCTTGAGGAACGGGCCAAGCGGCTTGGCCATGACGTCTTCGCGACCGAGCACTTCATCGACCAGGCAGCCCAGTGTCTGGTGGCCGATGTGCACGACCACGACATGACCGCCCTTCCCCGCCGCGCCAGCCCAGTTGCCGAGGTCGGCGAGCGGAAGCGCGCGCTGCCGGTGCGAGGCGACGATGCGGCCGTCGAGTTCCTGGATCTGCCCCGGAACGAGCTCGAAGACTTCGGTGACGTTGGACAGCGGCAGCGACAGCAGACGATTGCCGACGCGCACCATGAGCACGCGCATGATCGCGAGGGTAAGCGGCACGGAGAGGCGCACCGTGCTGCCGTGGCCGACACGCGAATCGATCGACAGCGTGCCGCCGAGCTCGACAATCTTGGTCTTGACCACATCCATGCCGACGCCGCGACCGGAGATGTCGGAGACTTCGGCCGCGGTGGAGAAGCCGGGACGGAAGACGATCTCAAAGCACTCGCGCTCGTCGAGACGTGCGGCCTGCTCTTCGTCCATCAAGCCCTTTTCCACGGCCTTGCGGCGGAGGACTTCGGGATCCATGCCCTTGCCGTCATCGGTCACGGTGATGACGATGCGGTCGCCGAACTGGCCGGCGGCCAGGCGCACGGTGCCCGAACGCGGCTTACCGGAACGCTCGCGGACATCGGGCATTTCGATGCCGTGGTCCACCGCGTTGCGAAGCAGGTGAACCAGAGGATCGGCCAGCGCTTCCACCACGGTACGGTCGATGTCGGTGTCTTCGCCCTCGGTAACGAGTTCGATGTCCTTGCCGAGCTGACGTGCGAGGTCACGGATGATGCGCGGGAAACGTGAGAACAACTTGCCGACCGGCTGCATGCGCATGCGCAGGACGGCGTTCTGCAGATCTTCGGCGACGCGCTCGAGTTCGCCGATAGCGCGTTCCATCGGGTCGTTCGTGCCACGGGGCGCGAGGTTGGTGAGGCGGTTGCGGACGAGCACGAGCTCGCCTGCGGCATCGACGAGGCTGTCGAGGCGGAAGGTGTCGACGCGGACGGTGGTGTCGGCGGTGGAGGCGGTGCGTTTTTCCGTGGTTGCTGCGGGCTTCATTGGCGGTGAATGCATCGCCGCTGAAGCGGCTCCCACAGGGGGCTTCGCCGATGGATCGGCACCTACGACGGCCGGCGTGTTCAGGGCGCCGGGGGCGGCTGTGCCGTGGATGCTGTCGAGGAGGGCTTCGAATTCGTCGTCGCTGATGGCGTTGGGGTCGGCGGGGGGCATCGCCGCTGAAGCGGCTCCGACAGGAGAATTCGCCGATGAATCGGCTCCCACAATTGCTGTGTCGGCGCCGGGGGCGCCGGTGCCGTAGAGGGAGTCTAGGAGGGCTTCGAATTCGTCGTCGTTGATCGTGGCCGAGGGCGTCGATGTCGGCGCGCGATCGTTGCGCGCGGCGTCGAGCATGGCTTCGAATTCGTCTTCGATCGGATCGTAAGCACGCTGGGACGATGCTGCGGACGAAGCCGACACCGCTGGCGCCGGCGTCGCCGCCGGTGACAGGGCTACCGGTGGCGCCGAACCGGCGCGACCGGGAATCAGCAGGCGGTCGAGCACGGAACGCGGTGCGGGTTCGGCAGGAACGCCCGCGTCGGCCGCACGCATCATATCGTTGAGGAGGTCCAGCGATTCGAGCAACGCATCCATGAAGCCGGGGTTCAATACCACGGCACCGTTACGGGCCTCGTTGAGGAGGTCCTCGGCGCGATGGCACAGCTCCACCATGGCGTTGAGGCCAAGGAAGCCCGCACCGCCCTTCACGGTATGGAACGCGCGGAAGACCGCGTTCAGCAGCTCGGCGTCTCCCGGCGATGCTTCGAGGTCCACGAGCTGTTCGCCCAGGCTCTCGAGCAGTTCGCGTGCTTCGATCAGGAAGACATTGAGTAGCTCGTTGTCCAGCTCCACGCTCATACGGCGCTCAGAACCCGAATTCGCTGAGCAGTCGATCCACTTCGTCCTGGCTGACCTTGTCCGCGGCGGGTGCATGGGTGCCGCCCGCGAGCGAACCGGTGAGGCGCACCAGTTCAATCAGGGACGATTCCACCTTGGCCATGAAGGCTTCAACCTGGGCGACACGCTGGCCGGAGAGATCCTGCCAGGACTGCGCTTCGACCATCTCACCCAGGCCGATGTCGCAGCTCTGCGCGAAATCGCCCACGCGGACGGCGAGCGCCGTAGCGTTCGGCGCAAAGGACGGATCAGCGTGATCGAGCACGAGCACTTCGTCGGCCTGCTTGGCCAGCGCCTGTGCCTGCGGACGCAGCTTGTCGCTGAAGTCGAGGGTGCGGTGCGCTGCCTGGGAGCTCATTTCGAGGACGTCGCGCAGGTGCTTACGCGCATCGCTCATGTTGCCCGGCACGCCATCGCTGGAGATGTCGGAAGCGAGGCGGCGCACCGACTCGTGGAGATCGCGCGCCAGGTGGCCCAAGGCCAGGAACAGGTGCTGTTCACGGCTGCGCAGCAGGCGGTCGAGCGCCTGTTCGAAGGCGACGCTGTCATCGGCATCGAGCAGCTCGCGCAGCTCGGGAACGACCTCGTGGCCGGCGGTAAGCATGGTGTTCATCGTCATTCCCTTAGCCCGCAGCCGCGGCGAGTCGTTCAAAGATCTTGTCGAGCTTTTCCTTCAGCGTGACCGCCGTGAATGGCTTGACCACGTAGCCGTTCACGCCGCTCTGCGCGGCGGCGATGATCTGGTCGCGATTGTTTTCCGCCGTGACCATGAGCACCGGCATCGACTTCAGCGCGGCATCCGCGCGGATGGCGCGAAGCAGGTCGATACCCGTCATGTTGGGCATGTTCCAGTCGGTCACGACCAGATCGAAGGGCTGGGCACGCAGCATCACGAGCGCCGCGGTACCGTCTTCAGCCTCCTGGATGAGGGTGTTCGTAAATCCCAGCTCGACCAGGAGGTTCCTGACGATGCGTCGCATGGTGGAGAAATCGTCCACCACGAGGATTTTCATGTTCTTGTCCAAAACTCGTCTCCGCCTGACTGCGCGTTTCTTACCGGCGACGGCACCGTAATGCCGTCAATGCTTTTCTTTCCAACCTGTCATGCGAGCGCGGAGGCGAATCAGGGCCTGGCCATGGATCTGGCACACCCGCGATTCGCTGACACCGAGTACCGCACCGATTTCCTTCAGGTTGAGCTCTTCATCGTAGTACAGCGACATCACCAGCTTCTCGCGTTCGGGCAGGCCGTCGATGGACTGCGCCAGCGCATCGCGCAAGCCGTCCTGCTCGAAGATCCCTTCCGGACCTGCGGCGTCGGGGTCTGCGACATCGATCGCTGCGCCTTCGTCGCCTTCCGGCGCCGTAAGGCTGAGCAACCGCGCGCTCGCCGCGTCGGCCAGAATCTGGTTGTATTCCATGGCGTCGATACCAAGCCGCTTCATCACCTCGGCGTCTTCGGCATCCCCACCTGTCTCATTTTCGATCTGTCTCGTTACCTCAGCCACCTCGCGCAACTTCCGATGGACGGAGCGCGGGGTCCAGTCCGTCTTGCGCAGTTCGTCCAGCATCGCGCCACGTATGCGGATACCCGCATAGGTCTCGAAACTGGCCGCGCGAGTCGGCGAGTAATTTCTTGCGGCCTCGAGCAGTCCGATCATTCCGGCCTGCATGAGGTCGTTCGCATCCACGCTCGGCGGTAGCCGGCCCATCAGGTGATAGGCGATCCGGCGGACCAGCGGTGCGTGGGTGCGCACCAGTTGATCTGCAGGAATCCGTGTGACTTCAAGGTATTCCGTCGCAACGCTCACAGTGGCAACCCTCCTCCCAGGTGGGACCGCTCGGCGAAAAAGCCGATGCGACCCTGAGCACGGGGTTCGGGTTCACCCCATGTATCGACCGACCTGGCCAGATTCTTGAATCCGACGGCAGATCGGCTGCTCGGCCAGACGTCGACCACGGCCGACTGACGGCGAATGGCCTGGCGCAGGTACTCGTCGTGCGGGACCATCCCCATGAAATCCAGGGAGACATCCAGGAACCGGTTGGCCACCCGCGAGAGCTTCTCGAAAAGCTGGCGGCCTTCCTGGGCGTGGCGAACCATGTTGGCCACGATCCGGAAGCGGTTGACGCCGAACTCGCGGCTCATGACCTTGATCAGGGCGTAGGCGTCGGTCAGCGAGGCCGGTTCGTCGCACACGACCACCACCACCTCATCGGAAGCCGCGGCGAACATGGACACGCTGTCGGAAATGCCGGCCGCGGTGTCGACGATCAGGTATTCAGGGGCGATCGGGTATTCGTCGAACGCGCGGATCACCGCGGCGTGCTCGATGTTCGGCAGCTGGGCCATGCGGCGCGCGCCCGAGGTGGCCGGAATCACTTTCAGGCCGTGCGGCGCCTGGAGGATCAGGTCCTCGATGCGGCATTCGCCCTCGAGCATGTGCCCGAGGTGACGGGTCGGCTGCAGACCCAGCAGCACGTCGATGTTCGCCATGGCGAGGTCAGCGTCGAGCAGGACGACGTCGCGTCCGCCCATGGCCAGGGCCATACCGAGATTGACCGCCACGGTGGTCTTGCCGACACCGCCCTTGCCGCCCGCGATCGCGATGCTGCGTGTGGGGCGACGGTCGTCAAGCCAGTTGAGGCCGGCGGCCTGGGTGCTATCGACGTGTGTGGTCATGAAGGAGTTCACTGCCGTGAAAGAGTGTGCGGTTGCGGTAGTCACGTTCTGCGGGTTCCCGGTCAGGCCAGCGCGGGCGCTGCCGTGCCGAAACGATCGGCAAGGATGGCGTCGTCGGGCTCCTCGTTGCGCTGCTTGAGCAACTGGGCTGCGAGGCAGACCAGCTTGCGCGCATCGGCGGAGGCGATATCTTCAGGTACGCGCTGCCCGTCGGTGGTGTAGTCCAGGGGCATCGCATGACGAATCAGTGCCGACAGTGCGCCGCCGATCAGCGGGGCCTCGTCGAGCTTGGTAAGAATGGCGGTCTGCGGCGACAGTGGCGTGTATGAGCGGATCGCATTGTCGATGGCCTGCGCCTGCGCATTGGCGGCGAGCACCAGGCAGACGCGGAGGTTCGACGTGGCGCGCAGCGTGTCGAACTGCTGCTGCAGCTTGGGATCGTTGCCGGCCATGCCGGCGGTGTCGACCAGCACGGTGTGCTTGCCGCGCAGCTGAAGAAGCACGTTGCGCAGGCTGTCGGCGTCATGGGCGTTATACACGCGCACGCCGAGCAGGCGGCCGTAGTGCTCCAGCTGCGCGCCAGCACCGATGCGGTACTGGTCGGCGCTGATCAGGGCGACGTTGGACGCACCGTGGCGGAGGACGGCGCGAGCCGCGAGCTTGGCGATCGTCGTCGTCTTGCCGACGCCGGTGGTGCCGACCAGCGCAGTGACACCGCCGCCGACCGTATCGAAGTTACGTCCGCTGGTGCGGATGTTGCGCGAGAGGATGCCCAGCGGCAGGTAACGCGCCTGCTCGGAGGTCATGCCCGGCGGCAGCTCGGCGCACAGCGCACGCGCCACGTCGCCGTCGATACCCAGGCGGGTCATTTCGCGCAGGACGCGGGCGCGCAGCGGCTGCTCGCGGTCCATCTGGTTCCAGGCCAGCGTGGAGAGCTGTACTTCCAGCATCTCACGCAGGTTGTTGATCTCGGCGCGCACGCCATTCACGGCTGCATCGCTGTTCGGGTTCGCCGTAGCAGCACGAACCACATCGGCCACACTGGATGCGAGCGCGGCGCTGGACTGGCGCTGCGGCGCATTCGGATTGATCGGGCCACCCTTGGCAGCGCGCTCGACGGCTGCGGCCGTGGCGGCGCGTGCCTGGTCGATGCGAGCGGCGCGGTCGCTGTCACGTGTCGCGCGGATCGGAGCCAGCGCGGCGGCATGCTTGGCAGCGGTTTCTTCCGCGGTCGGCGGCTCGAAGGCAAAGCCCGCTTCGCGGACCAGCGCTTCGTCGTAGTCGAGCGCCGCGATGATCTCGATGCCGTCGTCCATCCGACGCGTGGACAGGATCACGGCGTCCGGGCCCTGCTCATCGCGGACCTGGCGCATGGCCTGGCGCATGTCGGCGGCAACGAATCGTTTGATTTTCATGCGTTAGATCCTCATCCCTATCGACCGAGGGCCGTCACCAGCTTGACGCGACGGTTGTCCGGTACCTCGTTGTAGGCGAGTACATGCAGGTTTTGGGCCACATGCCGCGTGAAGCGTGAAAGCCACGGACGAAGCGCCGGCGAGACCAACAGGACGGCCGGTTCACCCGCCGCTTCCTGACGTCGCGCCGCCTCGGCCACGTTCTGCTGAAGACGATCTGCCAGACCCGGCTCGATAGCCGCGCCGGCGGGACCGCCGCCCTGCAGGGACTGAAGAAGAATCTGCTCCAGTTCCGGCGCCAAAGTAATGACGGGAACCTCAGTTCCGAGACCCGCGATCTCCTGCACGATCTGCCGGCCGAGCGTCACACGCACACTGGCCGCGAGGACGCCGGGATCCTGGCTCTGGCCCGCATGCTCCGCCAGCGATTCGACGATGCCGCGGAAGTTACGAATGGGAACGCGTTCGGCGAGCAGATTCTGCAGCACCTTGACCACCGCGCCGAGCGACAAGCGCTTGGGCACGAGATCTTCGACAAGCTTGGGCGTCTGCTGGGCGAGACGGTCGAGCAGCTGCTGCACGTCCTGGTGGCCGATGAGTTCGTGGGCGTGGTTCTGCAGGATGTGCGACAGGTGGGTCGCAATGACCGTGGCCGGGTCGACCACGGTATAGCCCAGCGTCTGCGCATGTTCGCGCAGGCCCGGCTCGATCCAGACGGCATCCAGGCCGAAGGCGGGATCACGCGTGGCGATGCCATTGACCGTGCCGTGCACGCGGCCCGGATCGATCGCCAGCATGCGCTCGGTATGGATTTCGGCTTCGCCCATCGGCACGCCCATCAGCGAGATGCGATAGCCATGCGGCGAAAGATCGAGGTTGTCGCGGATGTGTACCGAAGGCACGAGGAAGCCGAGCTCCTGCGAGAGCTTGCGGCGCACGGATTTGATCCGCGCCATCAGTTCGCCGCCCTGGGCCTTGTCCACCAGCGGAATCAGGCGGTAGCCGACTTCCAGGCCGATCGTGTCGACCTGGGCGACGTCTTCCCACGACAGCTCGAGGCGCTCACCCGGCGGCGTCGATTCCAGCGCGAGCTCGGTGCCCGGCGTAGCAGGGCCACCGACCGCGCCGGCGTCGGCCAGGCGATCCTTGTTCTGCTGGAGCTTCCATGCGCCAAAGCCCGCGCCCGCGGCGAGCAGCAGGAACGGCAGGTTCGGCATGCCCGGGACCAGGCCCATCGCCCCGAGTACAGCCGCAGCCACGGCAAGTGCCTTCGGCTGGCCGAAGAGCTGCCCCATGACGTGCTTGCCCATTTCCTGGGACTTGGAGACACGGGTAACGATGACCGCCGTGGCGATCGAGAGCATCAGGCCGGGTACCTGGGCGACCAGGCCATCGCCGATCGTCAGCAGCGTGTACGTGCGCGCGGCTTCGGAAGCGGAGAGACCGTGTTGCAGCATGCCGATGAAGAAGCCGCCGATGATATTGATCGCGAGGATCAGCATGCCCGCCGTGGCATCGCCGCGGACGAACTTGGACGCACCGTCCATCGAGCCGTAGAAGTCGGCTTCCTCGCGCACTTCCTGGCGGCGCTCGCGCGCCTGTTCCTGGGTGAGCAGGCCGGCGTTGAGGTCGGCATCGATCGCCATCTGCTTGCCGGGCATGGCGTCGAGGGTGAAGCGCGCGGTGACTTCGGACACTCGCGTCGCGCCCTTGGTGACGACGACGAAGTTAATGATGGTGAGGATGGCGAAGACCACGAAGCCGACGGCGAAGTTGCCGCCGATGACAAACTCACCGAAGGCCTCGATCACCTTGCCGGCCGCGCCCGGGCCGTTATGACCGTGCAGCAGCACCACGCGGGTGGAGGCGATGTTCAGCGCCAGGCGCAACAAGGTGGCGAACAGCACCACTGTCGGGAACGAAGCCAGCTCCAGCGGCCGCATCACGTACATGGTGGCCAGCAGGATCACCAGGGACAACGCGATGTTGAAGGTGAACAGCAGGTCCAGCATGAACGGCGGCAGCGGCAGCATCAGCATGCCGAGCATGACCAGCATCACCACCGGCGCGGCAATACCCCGCCGGCCGATCTGCCGGAAGGTGCCCATGAGGGTGGTCGTCGCTGCCATCGTCAGTTATCCATACGGTAAGGGCCGAGCAGTTCAGGATCGATCTCCTGCTCGGGCAGATCGGGCGGGAGGTCGCCAACGGCGATCGCCTGCTTGAGGCGGAACACGTAGGCCAGGATCTGGGCCACGGCGACATACAGCGCCGAGGGGATCTCGCGACCGACTTCCGTCGTTGCATACAAGGCGCGTGCCAACGGCGCCGCTTCGACGACAGGAACCTTCGCATGGCCGGCCACGTCGCGAATCTGCTGGGCCAGGACGTCCACACCCTTTGCCACGACCCGCGGCGCGCCCATTTTTACTTCGTCGTACTTCAGCGCCACGGCGAAGTGGGTCGGGTTCACCACGATCACGTCCGCCGTAGGAACGTCTTCCATCATTCGCCGGCGCGACATCTGGTGCTGCATCTGACGGATCTTTGACTTCAGTTCGGGACTACCGTCGCTTTCCTTGTGCTCGTCCTTCACTTCCTGTTTGGTCATGCGCATCTTCTTGGTGAAGCTGAAGGCCTGCCAGGGCGCGTCGACCAGGGCGATCAGCCCCAACGAGCAAGCGAAGATCAGCGACGCATGGCCGAGCACGCTGAAGGTATGGGCGATGCCGTCCGCGACCGGGCCGCTGCCCACCGCGTACATCTCCTTCGTGGTGCGGTTGAGGAACCACACCAGGGCCCCGCCGATCAGGAACAGCTTCAACACGGACTTGCCCAGTTCCACCAGGCCATTCATCGAGACCAGGCGGCCGAAACCCTTGATCGGGTCCAGGCGATCGAACTTCGGCACCAGGGCTTCGAAGGAGAAATTAAGGCCGCCCATGAGCGCGGGTGCGGCAACGGCGGCGACCGCGGTGACGGTGAATACCGGGCCCAGCATCTTCAGGCCCTCGCCCGCGGCCGTCATCAGCGCGCGGCTGATCCCGTTGGCCGCGAACAAGTCTTCGCGGCCGTAGCGCAGACCCACGTGCATGATGTTGGCAGCGTGGACGGCCATCTGCTCACGCGAGGCGATCATCGAAGTCACGCCGGCGAGCACCACCACGGCGGTCGACAAATCGCGCGAGCGCGGCAGGTCGCCCTTTTCGCGGGCTTCGCGAAGGCGTTTGTCACTAGGTGATTCGGTTTTGTCTTCCTGGTCGGACTCACTCACGGCGAGGACCTCCCGACCATGGAACGCATGGCTTCCCAGGCGTCCGTCTGCAGGGAATCCCAGGCGCTCGGCAGGCCGCGCAGCGCGAGCCAGACGGCGATGATGCCGAGGCAGATGGTGATCGGGAAGCCGACCGCGAACAGGTTCATCGACGGTGCGGAACGGCTGATCGCACCGAACCCGAGGTTGACCACGAGCAAGGCGGTCAGCGCCGGCAGCGCGACGCGGACGGCACCGGCAAACAGGTGGGTGGCGAACTGGAGCACACCCCAGATGCCATCCGCGCCGATACCGTGGTCACTCACCGGCATCGTACGGAAGCTGTCGGCGAGCAGGTTGATCAGTTGCAGATGGCCGTTCATCACCAGGAACAGGAGGGTGACGATCATCGTGTAGAACTGGCTGAGCACCGGCGTGGTACCGCCAAGCCCGGGGTTCAGTACCTCGGCGAAGCCAAGGCTCATCGCCTGTGAAACGAACTGGCCACCGAAGGCCACGGCCTCGAATACCAGCTTGAGGATGAAACCGAGCGCCGCGCCGATCAGCACCTGCTGGGCCAGCGTCGCCACGCCCTGTGCCGACAGCGGCCGAAGCTCCATCGGTGCCAGCGGTGCCAGCAGCACGGTCAGCATGATGGCCAGGCCCATCTTGATCCGGGCCGGGATCGTGTTCGCACCCAGTACCGGCGAGACGAGCAGCAGGCCGGAGATGCGGGCCAGTGCCCAGCATGCCCCGCCTACCCACCCTTCGAGCTGGTTCAGGTCGATCGGCATTAACGAACCGCCTGCGGCAGGCTTTCGATCAGGGTGCGGGTAAAGGTGACCAGCGTGCGCAGCATCCACGGCCCGGTGATGATCATCACCAGCGACATGGAGATCAGCTTCGGGATGAAGCTGAGCGTCTGTTCGTTGATCTGCGTGGCCGCCTGGATCATGCCGACGATCAGGCCCACCGCGAGCGCAGTGAGCAGCAGCGGCGCGCCGACCAGCAAGGCGACATGCAGGGCCTGCTGGCCAAAGGCGATGACCGATTCCGGCGTCATTGGTAGAAGCTCCCGGCCAGCGTGCCGAGTAGCAGTGTCCACCCGTCGACCAGGACGAACAGCATGATCTTGAACGGCAGCGAGATGATCATCGGTGAGACCATCATCATGCCCATCGACATCAACACGCTGGCCACGACCAGGTCGATGATCAGGAACGGGATGAACAGCAGGAAGCCCATCTGGAAGGCCGTCTTCAGCTCGCTGGTGACGAATGCAGGCAGCGCGACGCGGTAAGGCACCGCGTCCTTGTTCGCATACGGCTGCTCGCCCGCCAGTTTGGTGAACAGTTGCAGATCGGGCTCACGCGTCTGGTCGAGCATGAAGTGACGGAACGGCGCGGCGGCAAGCGGCACGGCGTCCTGCACGGTCATCTGACCGTCCATGTATGGCTTGATACCCGTGTCGTAAGCCTTGTTGATCACCGGCGACATGACGAACAGGGTGAGGAACAGCGACAGCCCGATGATTACCTGGTTAGGCGGCGTGCTGTTGGTACCCAGCGCCTGGCGCAGGAAACCGAGCACGATCACGATGCGGGTGAACGAGGTCATCATCAGCAGGATCGCCGGGAGGACCGTCAGCGCCGTCATCAGCGCCAGCATCTGGATCGACAGCGACCAGTTCTGGCTGCCATTGGCACCCGGCTGCACGTTCAGCAGCTGGATACCCGGCGGCGGCAGCGGATCCGCAGCGAAGGCAGCCATCGGCAGCAGAAGCAGCAACAGGAGCGCGAGAAGCGACCAGCAGCGCACCTTACGGGACGGCTCGCTGGGCACCTGCTTTTTATGGGAGCGGGCTGCGCCCGCGATAGCCGCCCCGATCACGGCCGCTTCCACTGGTTAAGCACATCACGAAAGCCACGAATCGTCGGCGCGTTGGCCGTCGACGTAGCGTCCTCCTGCACCGGCGTAGCCAGGACATACAGCGTACGCAGGCCACCGGTGGGCGAGGCGCCGACCAGGATCTGCGTGCCGCCGACTTCGAGCAGCATGACCTTTTCCTTGATGCCGACCGGCATCGATTCGATGACGCGGATCTTCCGGCCGCCCGGACGCACGCGCACCTGGGCGCGGCGACTGAGCCAGCCGACGAAGAAGATGAGTGCGACGACGCCGAGCAGGCTGATCAGCACGCGAACCAGTTCCGCGCCCGAGTCCACCGCGGGCGTGGCGGCCGGAGCGAGCACCGGGTCCGCCATCAGGGCGCAGGAAAGGAAGCCACCGACGAGGGCGGCGACGATACGGCGCATGGCAATCACCGCAGCTTGCGGACGCGCTCGGCCGGACTGATCACGTCAGTCAGCCGGATACCGAATTTTTCGTTGATGACGACCACTTCGCCATGGGCGACCAGGGTGCCGTTGACGAACACATCCAGCGGCTCACCGGCGGCACGGTCGAGTTCGACCACCGAGCCCTGGTTGAGCTGGAGCAGGTTGCGGATGCTGATCTTGGTACGGCCCACTTCCATGGCCATGGTGACCGGCACGTCCAGGATGACGTCGAGATTGACCTCGGCGCCCAGTCCCATGGACTTGTGCAGGTTGGCCTCGTTGGCGCCTTCCATCTCTTCGAGCGTCGTAGGTTCGTTCATGTCCGTTCCGGTGTTCGCGTTGCTGGGGTATGAACCCATAGAAGCAAACGGCGTGCCATGGATCCGGCGACCCGGGGACAGTGAATTTTTTGTGTTTTTTCAGGCGTTTGGCAGGGTGCGGCGAACCTTGCCGGCCGACCGGAAACTGACGCTAGACGGAAAGCTGACGCGTGACGGCAGTTGCGCACCGGGACGGTCAATTGACGTCAGGTTGGCGGACTGGGGCAAGGACCCATCGCCGATGAATCGGCTCCCACACAAAGCGGAGCCGACTCTTCTGCGAGAGCGCGCTCTTTTGTGGGAGCCGCTTCAGCGGCGATGCTCTTCAGGCTTCGGACATGCCCAGGCATCAACCATGCTCAGGCTTCAAACCAACTCAGGCATCGGCTCGGTCGTAGTCACCGGCATAGCCTTGCTCTCGCCGCGCTTGCGCATCAGCGAATCGAACTGGATGGCCTTGTTACCGCTGGAATTGGCCATGCGGCCACGGAAAATCGGCACGTCTTCGGCAAAGATCGTGGCGCATTCCGGCAAGGTGATCGGAATCACATCGCCCTTGCGCAGGTGCAGGAAGTCGCCAATCGTGAGGCGCGCCTCGGCAAGCATCGCGGTGACTTCCACTTCCGCGTCGAGGATTTCCTCGTGCAGGTTCTGGATCCAGCGCTCGTCACGTTCCGCACGGTCGCTCTGCACGCCGGCATCCAGCAACTCGCGGATCGGCTCGACCATCGAGTACGGCAGGGTCAGGTGCACTTCGCCGCCACCGCCATCGAGTTCGATGTGAAAGCGCGACACCACAACGGTCTCGGTCGGGCTGACGATATTGGCGAACTGGGGGTTGATCTCGGAATTGAGGAACTCGAACTGCATCTTCAGCACCGGCGCCCAGGCCTCGGCCATGGCCGTGAAGGCCTCCTGCAGCACGATCTGGATGACGCGGTTTTCGGTGGGGGTGAAATCCCGACCCTCGATGCGCGCATGGTAGCGACCATCGCCGCCGAAGAAATTGTCGATGACGGTGAAAACCAGGCGCGGCTCGAACACCATCAGCGCGGTGCCGCGTAGCGGCTTGATGCGGATCAGGTTGAGGTTGCTCGGCACAGCCAGCGAGTGCACGTACTCGTTGAACTTGGTCATCTTCACGCCGAGCACCGAGACTTCGCAGGACTTCCGCAGCACGTTGAAGAGATTGGCGCGGAAGTAGCGGGCGAAACGGTCGTTGACCATCTCGAGCGTCGGCAGCCGGCCGCGCACGATGCGATCCTGCTGGGTGAAATCGTAGTCCAGGATGCCGCCGGGCGGCGGAAGCTCGATCTCGGTTTCAACCGAGCCACCTTCCACGCCGGCCAGGAGGGCGTCGATTTCTTCCTGGGTAAGGATGTCACTCATGGCCGATACGTCCCGTCACTGCATGATGAAACTGGTGAAGTAGACCGCGTCCACGCCGGGACGACCGATCTTTTCCTTGAGCACGCGCTGGATTTCAGCCAGCGCGGCGGCCTGCAGCTTGACCTTGCCCTTCACGTCGGAAAGCGTCTTCACGTCCTGCGCGGAGAACAGCATCAGCAGTGCATTGCGAATCTCGGGATCGGCTTCCTTGGCGGCGGCGATCGCCTCGGGGTCATGGGACATCACGTTGACGCCGATCTGCAGGAACCGCAGAGCGGTCTCGTCCTGGAAATTAACCACGAAAGCGGGGTCGAGCTGCAGATAAACGGCCGGCTTGGACTTGGCGACTTCCGTCGCGTCCGCCGGGCCGGCCTTGCCGTGACCACCCTTCATCATGAAATAGCCACCCGCGCCACCGGCGGCTAGCACCACCAGGGCGGCGATCAGGATCAGCTTGCCCTTACCCTTCTTCTTGGGAGCGACTTCGGCGGGATCTTTGGGTGCTGCGGCCATGCGTGGAACCTCTGGAATGCGAATACGTAAACGATCGTGCCCGTGGGGCTTGCGGGTATTGTTGCAAGCCACGTGCCATCGGCGCGCGTCGCGGCCCAGCCGAATGGAAAGATGGCGCTGTGACGCGGTTCTCGTCGCGGTGCGGACGAGGCGAGCGAGCCGAAACTTTGACACCCGTCAGCATCACGTCACGCGAACGGCGTCACGCCACCTCGTCGACCAGGCTACGCGACACGCGCGAGGTCGCCACCGTCTCCGTGGTCGCCGCATCGTCGGCCGCACCGCCCTGCCCGCCCGCCGCGTTACCCTGGGCGGGATTCTGGCCGGGGTCACGCTGACCGACGTCGGCCTGGCCGAGCGACAGGCCATGGTGCGCGAGCATGGTGTCCAGCTGGGAAAGGGTCTGCTGCACCGCATGCACTGCCGCCGGATGCTGCGCGAGGATGGCGACGTTGACCTTGCCGCCGTCCATGGTCACGTGAACGTCCATGCTGCCGAGCTCTTCCGGGTGCAACTTGATACGCGCCGATTTGACGTCGCCCGAGCCCATCCAGGCGATCTGCTCACCCAGCTCCTGACTGAACTGGGGCGAGGTGGCGGCCTGCGTCGCCTGAACCTGGACGGCCGGAGCGGTCACGCCGTTCATGGCCGGCGCGTGGGCGAGAGGCATGGGGCTGAGGTTGGCGGGATCGGTCGCCGAGGTGTCGTCTTTCGTCGCCGCGAGATCGCCGCCCTGGACCGCAAGCAGGCTGGCGAAGGGCGAAGCCGTGACGGCAGCGACCGGCACCGGCGTCGTGGCGAGGGCATCGGTGAGCTGAGTGCCGGTCGTAGCGCCATCTTTTGCCACGGCCGTGGCGTCCGCGGCGGCGGGGAGGCCAGGCGTCGCACCCGTACCGGTGAGCGCGCCGAGCGCACCACCGAGCTTGCCCGCGGCGGTGGTCGCCGTCGCGAGCGCTTTCGCCGCGAGATCACCCAACTTGGGCGGTACGCCGATCAGCGCGAGCACGCTTGTCGCGAGCGACGTGTCAGCGTCGCCCGCATCATCCTTCTTCGTCGCGTCATCATCCGACTTCTTGTCAGAGGCCTGGGCCGATGACGTCTTGTCGGCAGCCGGGTCTTTCCCCCCCGAAGGCGTCGTGGACCCTGTCGAGGTCGTCGCACCCTTGTCGGACGGCTCGTCCTTGGTCTTGCGGGCATCGGCGTGCGCCGCGTTCATCGCTGCGTCGAAGCGCTTGTTCGACACCGTGTCGTCATTCCCGTTGCCCGTGACAGAAGACGTATTGCCGACCGACGACGTCGACGACGGCGTGGGAGCGGGCGGGCGGGCGACATTGAGTGCGATCGTGGCGTTGTTCATGCGGGATACTCGATGAGGTCGTTCAGGAGCTGGCTCACGCACGCGTGCGTCATGCCTCGCTCCGGGGATTGCGGCGGTATTGCGAGCGTTCGTCTGCCTGGGCCTGCTCGCGGCGATCGTCCGACTTGCGTTCCTGCTCACGATATTTCGTAGTGACCGAGTCCAGCGCCTTCGCGCGACCCCGCGCATCCGTCCAAAGCCGGCGTGCGTGCTCCAGTGCCTGCTCGCGGCGCTGCACTTCACCCAGCTGCTGCACGATGGCCATGTCGATCTTCTGCAGGAACTGCTGCCGGTTGAGCAAGGCACTGATGCCGATGCCGTCGGGCATCTCGGCGTATTCGTTGCGGTATTTACGTAGCTCGACCAGCTGATGCTCGGCTTCGGCGAGTGCACGTTGCTGAGTGGCGAGCACGCGCAAGGCGTCCTCGGCCTTTTCTTCGGCCAGGTCGACGACGGGTTGCAGGCGGTCGGCGCGCGAGGGCATCAGCCGGCCTTCGTCGTATCAGCGAGGGCGGACTCGGCATCGGCGAGATTCACCGGCTCGTCGGTTTCCTGCTGAAGGAAGGCCGACAACCGTGGATAGAATGCAATCGCCTCGTCGGTACGTGGATCGCTGCCCTTCTGGTAGGCACCCACTGCGATGAGGTCGCGCTGCTGGCGGTACGCCGAGTAGACCTGGCGGAAGCGCTGGGCCGAGCGCATGTGCTCCTTGCTGACCACGGCCGGCATGACACGGCTGATCGACGCCTCGATGTCGATCGCCGGGTAATGACCGGCTTCGGCCAGGTCGCGCGACAGCACGATGTGGCCGTCGAGGATGGCCCGCGCCGCATCGGCAATCGGATCGTGGCGGTAGTCGTCGCCTTCGGTGAGCACGGTATAGAACGCCGTAATGGAGCCGCGACCTTCAGCGTCGTTACCGGCGCGCTCGACGAGTGCGGGAAGCATGGCGAACACGGACGGTGGATAGCCCTTCGTCGCCGGCGGTTCGCCGATGGCCAACGCGATTTCACGCTGTGCCTGCGCATAACGGGTGAGCGAGTCCATCAGCAGAAGCACACGCAGGCCCTGGTCACGAAAATGCTCGGCCACGGCGGTAGCGACCTGGGCACCGCGCAAGCGACTCAGTGGAGGCGCATCCGCCGGTGCGGCAACAACGACTGCACGACGGCGCCCTTCCTCGCCCAGCGTGTGGTCGACGAATTCCTTGACCTCGCGACCGCGCTCACCGATCAACCCGACCACGACGACGTCGGCATCGGTGAAGCGCGTCATCATGCCCATCAGCGTGGACTTACCCACACCGGAGCCTGCGAAGAGGCCGATACGCTGACCCCGGCCGACGGTGAGCAGGGAGTTGATGGCCCGCACCCCGACGTCGAGTGGCGTATCGATCGGCCGACGCATCATCGGATTGATGGGATCGCGGCGTAGTGGCGCACGCTCACGCGCCAGCAGCGGGCCGAGGCCATCCAGCGGCGCGCCATCGGGACCGATGACGCGACCGAGTAACGAATCACCGACGGGCACACCCGAGATAGCCGCTACCGGCGTCACGCGCGCATTGGGCAACACGCCGTGCATCTCGCCCGTGGGCATGAGCAGGAGACGGCCGTCGGAGAACCCGACTACCTCGGTCTCGAGCTGCCGGCCATCGGCACCCGCGACCATGCAGCGGGCACCCACCGGCGCTTCGCAGCCGACAGCCTCGAGCGTGAGCCCGACCACCCGGCGCAACTTGCCTTCGGCCTGCAAGGGACGAACGCGTTCGGCGCTTGCGCGCTGCGCGGCAAGGGATTCACGCCAGTGCGCGATGCGGGCGGCGGTGTGGCTCTCGGCAGTCACGAGGGATCGACCTGACCTTCGAGCACACTGTCGATCACGGCAGCCAGGCGGGTACGCACGCGCGCATCGAGCCGGGACTGCTCACTCTCCAGGCGCACGTCGCCCCGCTCCAGCGCGGCATCGTCCACCACGCTGCCGTCGTGTTCGGTACCGGTGCGGTGATCGCGAACGATCGCCGCATCGGCGGGATGCAGATGAATCTTGATATGGCGTGTGGCCGCTGGCAGCGCGTCGACCGCCTGACGGACTACGTCGAGGATCTTCTCCGGCTGCGTGGTGATCTCATAGCCCAGAACACGCTCGGCGATGATCGTGGCCAGCACAGCAAGGTCGGCGGCAACGTCGTGATCGAGTTCGGCGAACGGCCGCTCGACCGCAGCAAAGAGGGCATCCAGTCGCGCGACCTGTTCCGCCAGCTCTCGTGCGGCCATAGCGCGGCCTTCCGTCAGCCCCGCATTGAATCCTTCCTCGCGCGCCTGCCGCTCGATCGCCTCGATCTCCGCGACGGTAGGCCGACGTGGACCTTCGTCCTCGACGTCGGGGCGTGCGACATGCGGTTCCGGACCACCCACCACGGGCAGCTCCCAGCGTTCGAACTGGTCGAAGCGTTCGCGGGCGAGGATCGAGGTAAGACTCATCAGACGAATTCTTCCCCGCCACCGGCGAGATTGATCTGGCCGGCGTCAGCAAGACGACGCGCCGTAGCCAGCACTTCCTTCTGCGCCGCATCCACCTCGGAGAGGCGAACCGGACCCTTGACCTCGAGATCGTCGCGCAGCATGTCGGCGGCACGCTTGGACATATTGGCGAAGATCTTCTCGCGAATCGCGACTTCCGCACCCTTGAGCGCGGTGATGAGACGCGCCGACGGTACTTCGCGCAGCAAGGTCTGCATGCTGCGGTCGTCGAGATCGGCAAGATCGTCAAAGACGAACATGAGTTCTTCGATACGCTCGCCCAGGCCGGTGTCGATGCCACGAATGGAAGCCATCAGCTCGGCTTCGCGCGAGGTCTCCATCGCGTTGAGGATGTCCGCGGCCGCCTTGAGGCCACCGACACTGGCCGACTTCAGCTTGTTGGAGTTGCCGGAAAACTGGCGCTCCATGATTTCGTCGAGCTCGTTCAGCGCGTGCGGCTGCACGCCATCGAGCGTGGCGATGCGCATCACGACGTCGCTGCGCGTGCGCGCCGGCAGGTAGCCGATGACTTCAGCAGCCTGGTCGGCTTCGAGGTGAGCCATGACCAGCGCGATGATCTGCGGATGTTCCTGGCCGATCATTTCGGCGATGGCGCGGCTTTCCATCCACTTCAGCGATTCCAGGCCCTTGCTGCTGCGGCCGAGGAGAATGCGGTCGATAAGACCGCCCGCCTTGTTCTCGCCGAGCGCGTTGACCAGGATGCGGCGGATATATTCCTCGGTGCCGACGCCGATCGAGGTGTGCTGGCCGACGTCTTCCTGGAGTTTGGTAAGGACGGTCTCGACCTGCTCCTTGGAGACGTTCTTCAGCGCGGCCATGGCCGTACCGACGGCCTGCACGTCACGTGCGCCGAGGTGCTTGAGAATGGAGGCGGCGTCTTCCTCACCCAGGGTGAGCAAGAGGATCGCCGCGCGCTGCGCGCCCGTCAGGGCTTCTTTCTGTTCAAGCGCCATCGTCGGATACCCAGCTCTTCACGACTTGCGCAACCTGTTTGGGATTTTCGGCGGCCATGCGCTTGGCCAGGCCGACCTTCTGTTCATAGGCCAGCAGCGCGGGCGAACCCAGCTGCGGCGACGTGCTAACACGGTCCGGCGTCATGTCGTCGTCGTCGACCATGACCGACACGGTCGGCATCGGACCGGCGAGCGCCACATTGTTCATCGCCAGCGGCGCAGGCTTGAGCAGGCCCTTGAGGATAGGACGCAGGACAAAGAAGCCGACCAGCAGCGCGATCATCACGCCCATGCCCTGCTTGATCAGGTCGAGCATGCCCGGCCGCTCCCAGAAGGGCGTGGACTGCGGCTCGTCGTCCGCGATGGCGCCGCGAAAGGCTTCGTTGATGACACTGACGCTGTCACCGCGCGCGGCGCTGAAGCCGACGGCGTTCTTGGTCAATTCGGTGAGGCGGGCGATTTCTTCCGCCGAGAACGGCACGCTCTTGTTCTTGCCGTCTTTATCGGGCACCTGCTTGTTGTCGACGACGACGGCGACGGAGAGGCGCGCGACCTTGCCGGCAGGATCGGTAACGTGGCTGACCGTGCGATCGAGTTCGTAGTTGCGCGTGGCGCTATCGGTCTTCTGTGTCGGCGTCTGCGCGGTCTGCGTCGCGGCGTTCTGGCCGGCCTTGGCACCTGCGGCCCCACCCGCTGCAGGGTTCGCGGCGGTCGCGTTCGCGCCAGTGTTCGGCGGCTGATTGCTCAGCGCACCCGGTACGCCACCGTTGTTGGCAGCGTCGGTCCGCGTCTCGCTGTTGGTCTGCTCGCTGCGCAGCGCCGGGTTGTCGTGATTGAAGGTTTCGCTGGCTTTCTCGGTCTGCGAGAAATCGAGATCCGCGAAGACCTGAGCGCGCACCTTGCCGGCACCGACCAACGGCGTAAGCAGGTCTTCGACGCGCTGGGTGTACGTAGCTTCGATGCGGTTGGACAAACGAAGGCGGCTATCGCCGATGGCCGAGGCGCTATCCGGATCGCTCACCGTCAGGAGATTGCCGGCCTGGTCGATCACCGAGACCTGCCGCGTGTCGAGATCCGGCACGCTCGCGGCCACGAGGTGGACGATGGCGGCGACCTGGCCCTGGTCCATCTGACGACCGGGATACAGCGAAACCACGACCGAGGCACTGGCCGGTTTGTTGTCACGGACGAAGGCGGAAGGCTTGGGGAGCGCAAGGTGCACACGGGCCGCACGCACCGACTGCAAGCCGGCGATGGTGCTGGAGAGATCGTTCTCGAGCATGGACTGGTAGCGCGAACGCTCGGCCATGTCGCTCATGCCGAACGGCGAGTCTGCCTGCGGCACGGCACTGGCGGCACTGCCCTGGGGCAGGCCCTGCCCTGCGAGCTTGAGCCGCACGCCAGCGACGTCGGCAGCCGGGACGAAGATGGAGCTACCGTCGGCGCTGAGCGTGTAAGGCGTGTTTCCCGTCTGTAGTGCCTGGGTTACGGCGGCGGCGTCTTTCTGCTCCAGTCCACCGTAAAGCAGGCCGTAGTTCGGCGCCCGCGACCACATCACCGCGGCGATGCCGATGGCGACCGCACCGGCGATACCGGCCAGCATGAAAAGCTGACGCGCCGCCGGCGTCTGCGCCAGCGACTTCAACGAGTCCATGCGCTTGCCGTCGTTTTTGTCCGTGGTGGCTACGCCGTTATCTGCCATGGTTCGACTTCAGTCCTTTCGGGAGACGCATGCCGCTTAGAGCGACATGTTCATGATTTCTTTGTAGGCATCGACCATCTTGTTGCGCACTTCGGTCATGGCGCGAAACGAGAGGTCGGCTTTCTGACCCTGGATCATCACCTGCGCCAGATCGATGCCGGGATCCCCTCGCTCGAATCCGGCGGCCATCTGGCCCGCCTTCTCCTGGGTCTTGGCCACGCCGTCGATGGACTGCTTGAGCAGATCACCGAAGGAGCTCTTCTCGGTGCCGGCCGCCTCGCCCACGCCACGTATGGCGGGCATCTCGGTCTGCGCGCTGATGCGGCGCATCTGGAGCAGGAGGCTGTTGACATCGATGGTGGTCATGACGGTTTTCCAACGCGTTATCGGCTTAATGACACTCGATGCACGAGCTATGCCAACCGAACACGTTTGTGACGCAGGCGATCAGCCCACCTGCGCCGTCTCGGACAAACCGTACTTGCGCAGCTTCTCGACCAGCGTCGTGCGCTGCACGCGAAGCAGCTTGGCCGCATGGGCGACAACACCGTTGGCTGAATTCAACGCCTGACGAATCAGCCCGATCTCGATACCGGCAAGGTGATCCTTGAGGTCGAGGCCACCAAGCGGGAGCACCGCGGGGTCCCCTTCGCTGAAGCTGAAGCTTTCCGTCACCGGCTCCGGCTCGGCTTCCATCATGGCGATGAGGGCGGCACCGGATACTTCTTCCACCGGCTGCGCACCGCGATATTTTTCCGGCAGGTCCGCGGCGCGTACTTCGCCGTGCGGCATGAGGATGGCCATGCGCTCGACCAGATTCGACAGTTCGCGCACGTTGCCCGGCCAGGGATGCTGGCACAGCGCGTTCATGGCGCTGGGCGAGAAGCGGACGGACGACAGGCCACGCTGCACCAGGCGCTGATTGAACTCGGAGATCAGGGCCGGCAGGTCTTCCAGGCGCTGGCCCAGGGCCGGCATCTCGAGGGGGAACACGCTCAGGCGATAGAAGAGGTCTTCGCGGAAGCCGCCGCGCTCGATCGCCGACTCGAGATCACGATGCGTGGCCGCGATGATGCGCACGTCGCAGCGCTGCGCGCGGTTACCACCGACGCGCTCGAAGACGCGCTCCTGCAACACGCGGAGCAGCTTGACCTGCATCGGCAGGCTCATGTCGCCGATCTCGTCGAGGAACAGCGTGCCGCCCTCGGCCATCTCGAAGCGGCCCTTGCGGGTGCTGATGGCGCCGGTGAAGGCACCCTTTTCGTGGCCGAACAACTCGCTTTCGAGCAGTTCGGCGGGAATGGCGCCGCAGTTGATCGCGACGAACGGCTTGTCCCTGCGCGGCGAGCAATCGTGGATGGTGCGGGCGACCAACTCCTTGCCGCTGCCGGACTCACCGAGCACCAGCACACTGGAATCGAACGGAGCCACCTGGCGGATCAGCGCGTTGACACGCTGCATCGGGCCGGACTGGCCGACGAGACGGCGGCTGGACGGGGTCGGCTCGACACGCGAATGCAGCGCGCGGAGGGCTTCGGAGAGACGCTCGTAACGCAGCGGCACGTCGATCAACTCGATGTTCTGGCTGCGGGCATCGTCGCCGGCGATCAGGGGCGTGGCCATCGGGGAGTCGGCGGCGATCAGTAGCGGCAGGTTACGGCCGTGGCGACCGAGGCTGGCCAGGTAGCCTTCCAGTTCGATCTCGTCTTCCACCGTGCCGACGAAGGCACCGCGCCAGCTCTCGCTCGCGTCGAGCGTCGACATGCGACTCGCCAGGACCGGACGGTAGCCCAGGAAGGCCAGCGCGGACATGACGTTGTCGGCGCGAGCGGCGTCGGATTCGATGACCAGAAAGTTGGAAGACTTCACCTGAAATACCTCACGTTGCGTGTGATCGAAGGGCCGGAGCAGGGTTCGCGGTGGAATCCCGTCGGCTTCGTTGCAAGGTATCAATCAAGGAGCGTGCCAACGCCGGAATTCCGGCGCCTCGCGGCAAGAACTCACGCTCTGTCGCGGCCTCCCCCACTGTGAAGAAAACCTTTTCGGCAAGTGTGGGCGGCGTGAAGACGGCCCTGAGCGTCAACGCTGACGACACGCGTCACGAATGTGACGCAGGGCGCCACGCGACGTTCAAACGTCACGTGACGTAAAATGTCACTTCACCCTTCCGAGGGTTCTTGCGGGCGGACGTGCGCCCTGGCCTCGGCGATCTGGCGCCGGTGCTGGCGGAAAACCAGCCGTTCGATGCCGTCGCGGACGGGCTCGGTAAGTCCCTCGAAGCCAAGAAATCCCTTGCCGTCCGTCGGACCGGCGAGGCGAACGCCTGGCAGCTCCAGAGGTAACGCCCGGCAGGCGTCGAAGTGGATCTTCAGCAGGGCTGTCTGGCCGACCGGCGGGAGGCCGTCCCAGGGCAACACAGCCCCGGAGGCATTGAAGCGGAGGGCGATGCGCGGTGGCAGGCCCGATTGCGGCAGCAGCAGGCGGTTGACGATCTCCATCAAGACGTTGAGCTTGGCGTCGAGCCTGGCAACTTCCTGGGTGAGCGGGCTGTCATCCTCGCTGGTGTCGCTGCGGCGGTCCATCAGGGCCGAGACCGCGACCAGCACGCTGGCGTTGCGATCGTTGATCAGCGCCAGCGCCGCGGCATCCGGGCGCGGGCCCGGCTCGCACGTGGCGTGGAAACGGGCGTCCCAGGCGACGCGTTCGGAGAATTCGACCCAGCCTTCGTCACTCATGCGTCCCGCCCCTGCCAGAGGATACGTCGGTCAGAACGAACTATACGCGGCGACGGCCCGGCGCACGCGCCGGGAGGCATCCCACGCCGCAGCCGCCTCGTCGCGCGCCGCGGACACGAGGTCTTTGATCAGGCCGTCGGTCAGCATGATCGCCTTGAGCGACTCGATGGATTCCGGGGTGTCGCGCATGCTGCCGCTGCGGATGACCGGCTCGCGCTCGGCTTCCAGGGCGGCAAGGTCGTCCCATTGAGATTCGCTCGCGGCGGCGTGCATCGCCTCGGTGAGGCTGAGCACGCGGTCGAGGTCACACCAGACGGTGTCGTTCACGCCCCGGTCCCGGCAGCCTGACGGGCCTCGGCCGGAATGGCGACCCAGCTTTCGCGGATCTGGCCAAGCAGGCTGCTGACTTCGTCCAGCGCGGAGATATCGTTGTGCAGGTTGGCGTGGAGCAGCCGGCGGCTCATGTAGTCGTACAGGCTGTCCAGCTGGCCGACGAGCGGCGTTTCGACGTTGTGGTTCAGCCCACCCTGCAGCGCACCGACGATTTCGATCGCTTTGGAGATCGCCTCGCCCTTGCCAGCGACGTTGCCGTTGACCGTGCAGCCGCGTGCGAAACGGATGCGCTCAAGGGCGCCATCCATGAGCATGGTGACCAGGCCGTGCGGGTCGGCGGTTTCGACGCCGCCACCGGTACGGACCTGCTGGTAGGCGCCTGCGCCCTGGGAATATCCGAGTGCCATTAGTTTGTCCTGGGGTGTCCGGTCAGCTCTTCGAGGCAGTCAGCGAATCGAACTGCTGCTGGAGGAAGCTGCTCGTACTGCTCAGCTTGGTCATCATGGTGTCGAGCGCGGTGTACTGCGTGGTCAGCCGCGTCGTGTAGGCCTGGATGGTGACCTCGTAGTCACTCTGCTGCTGCGCGATGTCCTTGGCTTTTTGGTTCAGGTTGGTCGTGCGCTCAGTCAGGATGCCGCTGGACGAGGTCCAGCTGGTAATCATGGCGTCGAGCTTCGGCGCGATGCCGTTCGTGCCGCTGAGCAGGTTCTGCGTGGCCTTCGGGTTGGACGCGAGCGCTGAGGTCAGCTTGGTCGGGTCGAAGGCCAGCGTGCCGTCCACCTGAAAAGACACGCCGAGGTTGCTCAGCGAGGTGGGACCCGGGGCGTTGCTCGAAAGCTGGGAGCCGATAAGGCTGGTCACCTGACTCTTGAGCGATGTCACGGTGGCATCGCCGATCAGCGCGCCGACCTCGTTGGTGGTCGAGTCGTACTTGGTCAGCGACTGGTACGTGGACACGAACGCGTTATAGGAGGTCACCAGGCTCTGCAGGGCCCCGGACACCGCCGACGGATCGTTGGCGATCGTAAGCGAGCTGGAGCCAACCTTCGACAGGGTGAGCGTCACGCCGTCGATCGCCCCGGCGACCGAGTTGGTCGTGCTGGTAGCGGGCGTGCCGTCGATGGTGAAGGCGGCATCCTGTGCCTTGGTCGTCGCCGTGTCCGTGGCCGGATCGAAGTCGAGCTTGGACAGGTTACCGTCGCCCCCACTGGTAGTCACCGTGAAGGCATTCGCCGCGCCGGTAGCCGTGGACGTCAACACGAGATGCGCGCCGTCCGTACCGGTGACAATACTGGCAGTAACGCCAGGATTGTCCGAGGACTTGTTAATGGAATCCCGGATGTTCTGCAATGAATTCGCGCCGGTCGCGACATTCAGGTTCATCGACTTGCCGCCGATGGAGATCGTGAGCGAACCCGTGCCAGCCGCGGACGTCGCGTCGGTAAAGCCCGCGGAGGTCGTCTTCTGCACGGTGGCCAGCTGGCTGACCACGATGTTGTAGTCGTTCGGCTGGGCGGTAGCGTCGGCACTCGCGCCGATGATGGTCGAGTCGCCGACCGAGGTCTTCTGCGTGCTGAACGCGGAACCGTCGGTGAGCGCCTTGATCGCGTTCTGCAAACTCGTCAGGGACGACGTGAAGTTGCCGATCGCGGAAACCTGGGTGGTATTGGCCGTGGCCTGATCGGCCAGCGCTTTGTCCGTCGCCGCGCGCTTGTTAGCAACGAGGTTGGTGACGATCGACGCGACGTCGATTGAGCTGGAACCGAGTGTGATGGGGGTCGTGGCCATGAAGCTCTCCTGGTGGACGCCTCACTGCCCTGGGCGCCAATTTGTCGACGGCTGGCCCCCTTGCGAGGACCAGCCGCGGACAACTAAGCAATTACCCTGCCAAGGCTGTTACTGGAGCAGCTTGGTGACGATCTGCTGGCTCTGGTTGGCCTGGGCGAGGACCGAGACGCCGGCCTGCTGCAGGATCTGAGCCGAGGACATGTTCGCCGTTTCCTGAGCGAAGTCGGCGTCGGTGATGGCCGACTTCGACGAGGTCAGGTTCTGCGAGATGTTCTGCAGGTTGGAGATGGTCGAATCGAAGCGGTTCTGCACCGCGCCGAGGGTGGAACGCAGGCTGGAGACCGACTGCAGGGCGGCATCGATGCGATTGATCGTGTCGTTCGCGCCGTCGACCGTCTTCACGCTGGAGTCGGCCAGGGTCTGCGTCGTGCTGACCTTGTCGTCCTGGGTGGTGATGCCGAGGGCCGTGGCACCCGCACCGGTCGCCGTGATGGAGATTTCGGAAGCCGACGAGAACTTCAGCGAGCCGTCCGTCGAGACGTAGGCATTGATGCCCTTGCCCGACTTCGAGTTGATCGCGTCAGCCACGTCCTGCTCGGACTTGAACGAACCGACGAGGTCGAACGACTGGCCGCCGACCGTGAAGGAGGCTTCGCCCGCCTTGAGGTCGATGCTGGTCGCGGTCTTGGCGACAGCAGCGGTCGAGGCGCCAGAGGTGGATACGGCGATAGCCGTCGCCGGGAGGCCAAGCGTCGCCTGAGCGGCGCCGCCGAACGTGATGGTGTTGGTCGCGTCAGCCGTGACCTTCAGCTCACCGGTCGTGCCGTCAACCGAGGCGACACTGGAGCCAGCAGCCTTGTTGATCGCCGTGGCCAGGTCAGAAACACTGCCATAGTTGCCAGCGGCAACATTCACCGCAGTACCAGCGCCGAGTTTGATCGTCAGGTCGCCGGTGCCGAGCGTCAGGCCCTTCGGGAAGGTGGCGGCGGCGAGCGAACCCGTGGCCAGCTGGCCGACCTGGTTGGCCTTCATGCCGCTGTTGAGGTTGACGTTGATGACTTCACCGACGTTCGCGCCGACCTGGAAGCTGAGGTTCTGGGCGGAGCCGTCCAGGACCTTCATGCCGTTGAAGTTGGTCTGCGTGGCGATACGGGTGACTTCCGACAGACGCTGCTGCACTTCGGCGTCGAGGGCCGAGCGGTCGCTGTCCGAGTTGGAAGCGTTGGTCGACTGAACGGCCAGCTCGCGGATGCGCTGCAGGTTGTTCGTGACTTCGTCGAGGGCCGATTCGGTCGTCTGCGACAGCGAGATACCGTCGTTGGCGTTCTGCACGGCGCGGTTGAGGCCGTTGATCTGGGTGGTCATGCGGGTCGAAATGGCGAGGCCGGCGGCGTCGTCCTTCGCGCTGTTGATGCGGTTACCCGACGACAGACGCTCAATGGCCGAGGCGAGCTTCGTCTGCGAAGCGCCCAGGTTACGCTGAGCGTTCAGCGACATGATGTTGGTGTTGATGGTCAGAGCCATGGGAATAATCCTTTGTAAGCGGAACCGAAATGCCGGAGGTTGTGCGGCGTAGTCCGGCGGGGTTCCGTAATGGAAGCCTTCCGCCTCAGAGAGGTTTACGGCACGCCGGGGAGAAACTTGAGAACTTTTTCTGCCTGTCAACAACTTTCTTGATCAGGGTCCGGAAGAAACTGCGCCCCAGGCTCTGTCGGGTTCCTTATCGGCACTTCGGGCCGCAGGTTTAGGCCTGATTTTGAGGGAAGAGCTCGCCGATGAATCGGCTCCTGCAAAAAGCGAAGGCGGCCTTGCGGCCGCCTCGGTGTTTCACAGCCATCGCCGCTGAAGCGGCTCCCACATCTCTAGCGCTTACTTCAGATAATTGAACAGCGACAGGTTCTGCATCTTTACGTACGACTGCTGGGCAGCGTCGAGGGCCGCCTGCTGCTGCGAGAACTTGCTCGCCGCACTGGCGACGTCGAGTTCGGTCAGGTCGGACAACGTGCTGGAATACTGCAGCGAGGTATCGGCACTGATCTGCGTCTGCTGATCGAGGATGTTCATGCGCGCGCCGATCTTCGTGCGCGTATCGGTGAAGCTCGTCTGTGCCTGGTCGAGGTTCTGCAACTGCGCATTGAGCTGGTTGCTCATGCCCGTACCGCCGCCCGGCGTTTCGAAGGCGTTGATGATGCCCGCCACGGTCGAGAAGACATCCTGCGACGACGACGGTCCGACGGCAAAGGAATCGCCGGCAGCCGGCGTGCCCGTCACGTTGAGCTGCGCACCCTTGAAGTTGATCGTGCCGCTATCGCCGGAGTACGTGCCCGTCGAGAGCGCCGGACCCGCGGGGTTCGTGGCGTCGTGTATTTCGTAGGTAGTCGCCGAGGTGAAATTGACGGTATAGCTACCGCCGTCCCACTGCGACGCATCCGTCACCGACGTGGCACCCACGACCGCAGTACCCGTATTGGTCGCACCCGCAGATGTCACGAAGGTGCCGTTACCACCGCGAATCGACATAAACACGTCGGACCCGCTGTCACCCGTCGCCACCTGCAAGCCTGCCGCCGCCGCGACCATGCGCTGGTTCTGGTCGCCGCCGTAACTCACACTCAGGTCGGACTGGGTGAACGGCTGGGTGGATGTACGACTGCCGGCGAAGATGTACTCGCCCTGCCCGTCCTTGGTGTTACCCAACGATACGAGCTGGCCCAGCGTCTGCCGCAGCTCGGTAGCGATCGACTGCCGCGACTCATCGGTCTGCGTGCCGTTCATGCCTTCCAGCGTGAGCGTGCGAATACGATCGAGAATGTCGCTGGCGGAGGAAATGGTGCTCTCCTCGGCGGAAAGCTTGGTGTTCGCCGACTGGATATTGCGCGTGTACTGGTCGTTCTGCGCGCTGGCCGAACTCACGTCGATCGCGCGAGCGGCTGCGGCGGGGTTGTCCGCGGGCGTCTGGATGGCCTTGCCATTGCCGAGCGCGAGCTGCGTCTGCGACAGGTCGTACTGGCGATCCAGCATGGTGTTGACCGACTGCTGCGCGCTCCAGGATGTCGAGATACGCATTAGGTGCCCTGCACTGCGGAGAGGAGAGAATTGAAGATCGTGTTGGCGGTATTGATCACCTGCGCCGACGCTGCGTATGACTGCTGGAAGCGCAGGAGGTTGGCCGCTTCTTCGTCCATGTTCACGCCGGACAGGCTCTGCTGTGACGCCGTCGCCTGGTCGAGGATGCTCTGCTGCGCCGTCAGTGCCGTGTTCGCCTGCGCACCCGCCGTACCCACCTGGGCGATCAGCTGGCTATAGGACTTGCCCACCGTGGTGACGCCGTTGTCGAGCACGCCCTTCGTGGCCACGTTCGCCATCGCAAGTGCATTGCCGTTGTCACCGCTGGCCGAACCCGCCGGTTTTACGGAGAACGTATCGTTAGCGGCAGGTGCACCGGTTAGCTTTAGCGTCCAGCCCGGCCCGGTGATGGTGTCGCCATCGGCGTAAGCCTGCGGGGCGCCGCCATTGATGGAATAGCTGGTCGGCGAGGTGAAGGTAATCGTGGCCGGGGTATTGAACGCCGGGTTGGTGACGTCCGTGACCGTAAGATTGCCGAGCACGCCCTTGCCGGTGTTGCCTGCACCCTTGGTCGCGGCGAGCGGACCCGACGCCGCGATCTTGTTGGTGTCGCTGATCGCAACGGACATCGTGGACGCCGCATTGCGCGTCGGCTGAATCTGGAAGCTGTCGCCCGCGGCAGCACCAGCGCCCACGGTGACGCTGATGCCGCCGATCACAAACGGGCTCGCGGCCGTGCCAGCGCCCGTCATGGGGACACTGACACCCGCCGTCGTCGTCGCGGACCAGTTCGTACCGTCGAATCGCATGATGTAGTCGGACGCATCTAGCTTCGACACGTCGCTGACCGTGGCCGATACCGTGCCCGTACCCGTGTTCGACGTATTGTTGAACACGGCGGGGTCGGAAATGCTGAAGAAATCGCCGCCCGCGGCGCCATTCAGGTCGATGCCCTGCGCGCTCTGCTTGTTGAAGGCATCCGTCATGGCGATGGCCGCGCGGCCCAGCTGGTTACGCGCCGGGTCCAGCACGTTGGTGCGGAAGTCGAAGGTCGCACCGAGCGATCCCGAGCCGAGCTGGTTGCTGATGACCGAACCGCCGGGGCCGACCACTTCCAGGCGCGAGGCATCGTACTGGTTGCTGGCCGTGCTAAGCGTGGTGGCATTGGTGCCGCTGACCAACGGCTGCCCGTTTCCCACCGACACCGTATACATGTGGTCGCTGTTCTGAGTGACGTTTACCCCAACCACCTGCGACAGCTGCGACACAGCCTGGTCGCGTGCATCGAGCAGGTCGTTCGGCGCCGCGCCGCCCGCATAGGCCTTCTGAATCTGTCCGTTCAGATCGGCGATGCTCTTGGCCAGCGAGTTGATGCTGTCGACGGCAGCGCTGATCTGCTGGTTGGTCTGCTGGTCCAGCTGTTGGAACTGGGACGACAGCGACTTGAACGTCGCGACCAGTGTGTTGGCCTTGCCGATCATGGCCTGGCGGCTGGCGGTGTCGATCGGCGCGTTAGCCACGTCGCTCACCGAGCCGAAGAATCCGTCGAGTGCCGTCTGCAGGTTTGCCGAGCCGCTCACGGCGTTGTTCACCGAAGCGGTGAGATTGGCATACTGCGATGCGCGACTCTGCCCCGAGCTCGCCGACCACACCGACTGGGTCAGGAACTGGCTGTACGCGCGCTGCACGCTGATCGCATCGGCGCCCTGGCCGACGTAATAGCCGCCACTGAATTCGGGCGTACGCGCGTTGAATGTCGTCGTCTGCCGCGTGTAACCCGCGGTATTGACGTTGCTGATGTTGTGACCAACGGTGGACAGGCCCACTTGCGAGGCAAGTAGCCCGGATACACCGGTGGAGAGCAGATCGGCCATCGTCTATTCCTTCGTTTAACTCTTCATGGGCCCGTGCTTACAGATCGCCGGCGACTTGCTTGAGCGCTGCAAGCGCCTGCTTCATCACTGGCCCGTTGGCGATATCGGTGAGTTTCTGCGCGTAACTCGGGTCGGTGGCGTAACCGCCGCTGGTGAGTGCCTTCGCAAAACCGGCGATATCATCGCCACGGCCGACAGCATTCGCGTAACGCGGGCTGCTGGCGACCATGTTTGCGTAATCCTTGAACGAGTCCGACGGTGAATCGTACGCACGGAACGCATCCTTCTTGCGCACGGCCACGCCGTTCTCGTATTCGAGCGTCGGGACGTTGACACGCTTGCCGTCCCAGCTGCTGCCGGCCTTGATGCCGAACATGTTGTTGCTCGCCGTCGTGCCCTGCGCCGGCATGTGCTTGCCCCAGCCCGTTTCGAGGGCGGCCTGGGCGAGCAGTGCGCGCACGGAAACACCCAGCTTCTTCGCCGCCTCGATCGCGTGCGGCGCGAGCTTCTGCACGAAGTCTTCGGGGCTCGAGATGGACATCTTGCCGACCGCGTTGGCCACGGCGTTTGCGCCGTCGCCCACCGCCTGGCCTGCCTTGCCAAGCATGCGCTCGAGCGAGTCCATGAGGCCGCTGTCCTGGTCCGACTTGGAAGACACGGCATCCGCCGTGCTGGCGTCACCGGTCACGCCGGTGAACAGGCCGTTGTCGGCCGAGTCGGACTTCACGGACGGCGTACCGCCGAGCTGCCGCATCAGCATGTCGGCGATGCCGATGCCCTTACCCTGCGAGAGGGTCACCGAAAGCTGGTGGTCGAACATGTCACGGTAGGAGTTGGCTGCCTGCGAACCCATCATGTCGTCGCCCATCGCGGAACTGGCGTCGCGCATGGACTTCAACATCATCTGGGTGAAGATCGATTCGAACTGTTTTGCGACGGCAGGTAGTGCCGACTTGGAGTTCTGCTGTGCAGCCGCGCGCAGTCCGGCAAACCCGGACATGTCCGAGTAAGTGCCAAGCTTCTGTGCGTCGACCGTGTTAGCCATGTCAGATGACCACCAGTTCCGCGTGCAGCGCGCCCGATTCCTTCAGGGCCTGCAGGATCGAGATGAGATCGCTCGGCGAGGCGCCGACCTGGTTCACGGCGCGCACGATGGCGTCGAGGCTGGTGCCCGGGCCGAACTTGAACATGTGGCCGCCATCTTCGCTCACAGCGACCTGGCTGCTCGGCACGACGGCCGTCTGTCCACGCGAGAACGCGTTGGGCTGGCTGACCTGCGGCTGCTCGCTGATCGTGACCTGGATGGAACCGTGGGCGACGGCGGCCGCGCCAACCTTGACGTCGGAACCGATCACGACCGTACCGGTACGCGAGTTCACGATGATGCGCGCCGGCGCATCGCCCGGGGTGACTTCCAGGGACTGGATGGTCGACAACCACGCGACACGCTGCGACGGATCCAGGGGTGCGCGTACGGCAACCGAGCCCGAATCCATGGCATTAGCCGTACCCGAGCCAAAATTGTGGTTGACCGCTTCGGCGATACGCGCGGCGGTGGTGAAGTCGGCGGTATTGAGGTTGAGCATGAGGTCGCCGCCCTTGTCGAACGACGAAGCCACGCTGCGTTCGATGCTGGCACCGCCAGGGATGCGACCACTCGCGGAAATGTTCACCTGCACGCTGGAGCCGCTCTTGCCCTGCGCGCTCACGCCACCGACGATGACGCTGCCCTGGGCGATCGCGTAGATGTGTGCCGTCGGCACCCTTCAGCGGCGACATGAGGAGTTCGCCGCCGCGGATGCTCTTCGCATTACCGATTGAAGCGACGGTCACGTCGATGCGCTGGCCCGGCTTGGCGAATGGCGGCAACTCGGCGGTGATCGTGACGGCCGCGGCATTCTTCAGCTGCGGACGCACGTTCGCCGGCACAGTCACGCCGAACTGCTGGAGCATGTTCTCCAGGCTCTGCGTGGTAAAGGGAGCCTGGCTGGTCTGGTCACCGCTGCCGTCGAGGCCGACGACGAGACCGTAGCCAATCAGCTGATTGGTGCGCACGCCGCCAACCTGGACCAGGTCGCGAATGCGATCGGCCTGTGCCGGAGCGATGGCACCCAGGGCCAGCACGGCCACGGCCGTGCGGACGACACTGCGAAAACGGAGTGCGAAGGTCTTCATCAGAACGGCATCCACTTCGAGTCGAAGAAGCGCGACAACCAGCCGCGCGTGTTCGAATCGGCCAGCGTGCCCTTACCCACGTACTCGATGCGCGCGTCGGCGACGCGGCTGGACGGCACGATGTTGTCGTTGCCGATGTCCTGGGCACGAACGATGCCGGAGATACGCACCAGTTCTTCGCCCTGGTTGATGGTCAGCCACTTCTCGCCGCGCACGATAAGCGCGCCATTGGACAGGCGCTGCGCCACCGTCACGGTGATCTGGCCGGTCAGCGCGTTGCTCTGGCTGGACGAGCCATCGCCGGCGAACGAGTTGTCGCTTTCGAGCGTGCTGTTCGCCGTGTTGCCGCCGATCTTCAGCCCATGGCCGAGGATCGTGGGAGCGGTGATGTTGTTGCCGTTCTTCTTGCTGGTCGCGGTCGTGGCCTTCTTGCTGGCCTGCGTGCTTTCCACCAGCGAGATGGTCAGGATGTCGCCGACACGATGCGCGCGCGGATCGGAGAACAGCTCCAGCGAGGTCTGATCCGCGTAGATCGAGCCGGTCGCCTGCGGTGCGGCCGTCTGTTCCGGCGGCAACGTGGCCGTGTACATCGGCTTCGGCGTCGGCGGCACGATGGCGCAGCCTGTGAGGGCGGCGAACGGCAGCGCGGCGAGCAGGATGCGAGCGAAGGAACGATTCATGACGTGTCTCAGGTCTTGTTGGAGATGAACTGAAGCATCTGATCGGCCGTCGAGATCGCCTTCGAATTCATCTCGTAGGCGCGCTGGGTCTCGATCATGTTCACCATTTCCTCGACGACATTCACGTTGGACGCTTCGAGGGCATTCTGGTCGAGGGTGCCGAGGCCGTTGAGGCCGGCGGTGCCCGTTTGCGGAGCGCCGCTGGCCGCGGTCTCCAGGTAGAGATTGTCGCCGCGCGGCTGCAGGCCGGCGGGATTGACGAAGTCGGCAAGCTGGATCGTGCCGATCTGCTGCGACGTCGCATTGGCGGCGGTGGTAACGCTCACCGTGCCGTCCTTGCCGATGGTGATCGCGCTGGCATTGGCCGGGATGGTGATGGACGGTTCGAGCGGATAGCCGTCGTTGGTGGTGATCTGGCCGTCCTGGTCGCGCTTGAGCGAACCGTCACGCGAATAGCCGACGGTGCCGTCCGGCAGGGTCACCTGCAGGAAGCCGCGGCCGTCGATGCGTACGTCGAGCGGGTTGTCGGTCTGCTGTGAGCCACCCTGGTCGAACATCTTCTGGGTGCCGACGACACGCACGCCGGTGCCCATCATGAAGCCGGTCGGTGACTGCGTCTGTTCGGTCGTCTGTGCACCGGCCTGGCCGCGGTTCTGGTAGGTCAGATCCTCGAACTCGGCGCGGGCCCGCTTGAAGCCCGTCGTGTTCGTATTGGCCAGGTTGTTCGAAACGACGTCCATGCGCGTCTGCTGCGCATCGAGGCCGGTCTTGGCGATCCAGAGGGACGAGAACATCGTTGACTCCTGCGCTTGGGCGCTTTACATGCCGGCGACGGAAATGCGTCGCGTGGCGGTGGTTAACCCACCTGTAGCAATTTCGATGCCGACTGGGCGTTGTCGTCGGCAGTCTTGATGGAACGGACCTGCATTTCGAACTCGCGGGACAGGGAAATCATCTTCACGAGGACGTCGGAAGGGTTGACGTTGCTCGATTCGATCGTGCCGGAGACCACCCGCACATCGGCGTCCGCCTGGGGCGTGCTGCCATCTTTCATGTGCATGAGGCTGTCGCTGCCGTAGGTCAGCTGGTCGTTGCCCGGGTTAACGAGCTTGATGCGGTCCGTGGTTGCGATCGTGGACGGCGATTCACCGAGGGGAACGACGGAAATCGTGCCGTCGGTGCCGATCTTCACGCTGGAGGCCTGCGGGATGGTGATGGGACCGCCCCCGCCGACCACGGCATTGCCGCGAGCGTCCGTCAACAAACCGTCGGCATTGATACGCAGGTTGCCGGCACGGGTATAACCCTCGTTGCCATCCGCACCCTGCACCGCAATCCAGCCGTCACCCTGCACCGAGATATCCAGATCGTTGCCGGTCTGCATCTGGGCGCCGGGGGTCGTGTCCCAACCCGTGCCCTGGGCCACGCCGTTGATGCGCGTCTGCATGCCGTCGCCCTGGACCGGCAGACTCTGGAACGCCGACAACTCCGACTTGAAGCCGGTGGTATTGGCATTGGCCAGGTTGTGTGCCACTTCGTCCTGCGCGCGCATGATCTGCGTGGCGCCGGTCATCGCGACATATACGGAGCGGTCCATGGCGGTATCCCTGTTCGACGGCGGAAACGTACCGGCGCGGCCCGAAGGCCGCGCCAGCGATCACGCTTAGTTGCGGATGTTGATGATGGTCTGGGTGAGCGTGTTGTCGGTCGAGATGACCTGCGCGTTCGCCTGGTAGTTGCGCTGCGCCTTGATCATGTTGACCAGCTGCGCGGTCAGGTCGGCTGTGTTCGACGCCTCGAGCGAGCCGGACTGCACGCTGCCGACATCACCGGAGTTGGCCGTGCCGCGGATCGGCTGGCCCGATTCCGACGACGGCGCCCAGTTGGTGTCGTTCAGCTGACGCAGGCCCTGGTCGTTGGCGAACGTGGCGATGGCGAGCTGGCCCAGCGGGGTGCTCACGCCGTTGGAATACTTCGCCGAGACCGTACCGTCCTTGGCGACGTCGATATTGGAGAAGGTACCGGCGGCGTAGCCGTCGTTCGACACGGCCGTGGTCGAGGAGTTGTCACCGAACTGGGTGACCTTGCTCATGTCGACGGTGAGGTTCAGCGGTGCGGCACCCGGGTTGGGCGAAACGGCGCCGTAGTTGAGCTTGCCACCGGCCGGGGTCGTGATCGCACCGCCCGCACTGAAGGTCATCTGCTGGGCCGTGCCCACTTCAGTACCGTCCACGGTCATGTGGGTGTTCCACGTGTTCGGATTGGTCGCATCCTTCACGTAGTACATGTTGACCGTATGCGAGGCACCAAGGGAATCGTAGGCCTGGAACGTCGACAACGTGTTGTAGGTCTTGTCGTTGGTCGGATCGAATGCGCCGCCGGTCGGCGCCGTGGCGCTGGCTGCCAGGTTCGCGGTCAGGCCGATGGCGGTCGAGGCCTTTGCAGGCGCCGAACCGGTGGTCAGCTTCAGGTCGGCGAGGCTGCTGACGTCGAAGCCGCCGTTGGCGGTCGGCGGGTAGACCTGCACGTTCTGGCCCGTGGCGTTGACGACGTTACCGTTGTCATCGGGATGGAAGTTGCCAGCGCGGGTGTAGGAATAGCCCGAGCCGTCGCGCAGCGTGAAGAAACCCGCGCCGCTGATCGCGAAATCGTAGGAGTTACCGGTCTGCGTCGCGGCGCCGTCGCTGAACTGCTGGGCGATATTGGTCAGACGCACGCCGCTGCCGGCGACCTGAGCGGAAAGATTGTTTCCTGCTGCCGAGTAGACCTGCGAAAACTCGGCGCGCGAGCCCTTGAAACCGACGGTGTTGACGTTGGCGATGTTGTTCGCGGTGACTTCCAGGTCGGAAGACGCCGCATTGATGCCGCTTAGGGCGATGTCGAATGGCATGGTGGAGGTTCCTTGCTGGAGTTACAGGATTTGCGCGATCTGGCTGAGCAGGGCGCCGCCGAAGCCGGCCACCTGCACGTAAGTTCCATCGGTACCCGAGGCACCGACGCCTTCCACCTTTCCGCGAACGAAGGTATCGATCGCCGTGCCGCCGGAAGTTGCGGACATCTGATATGTGCCGTCGGGCAACTGGGTGCCGTCATCGGACTTGCCGTCCCAGCTGAACTGGGCGAGACCTGCGTCCGGCTGGCCCAGGTCGATCGTGCGAACGACGTTGCCGGCGGTGTCCTTGATCTGCACGTTGACGTAGGTGCCCGAGCTACCCACGTTCACCGCGCCATTGAGCGAGGAATCCTCGAGCTTGCCGGCGTTCGACGGGACGAGCACTTCCTGGCCCACCAGTGCCGCGGCGCGGACAAACTGATCGCCGGTAAGACCCGAAGCGAGCGTGTCGAAAGAGCTTTGCAGCTCCTGCGTCGCGGCAACCTGCGAGAACTGCGCCATCTGGGCCACCATCTGGGTGGAATCCATTGGCTTGGTCGGATCCTGATTGGTCATCTGCGTGACCATGAGCTTGAGGAAGTCCGACTGGCTCAGCGTCTGCTGCTGCAACTGGCCGGTTGAAGACGATGAAGACGAGGAACTGTTACCGCTGACGGCGTCTACCATGGGAATTCCTTACTTGCCGAGGTCGAGCGTCTTCTGCATGAGCTGCTTGGCGCTGTTCATGACTTCGACGTTGTTCTGATAGGAGCGCGACGCGGAGATCATGTTGACCAGCTCGTCGACCGTGTTGACGTTGCTTGAATAGACGTTGCCGTTCGCGTCGGCGAGCGGATTGGAAGGCTCGTAGCGCGCCTGGATCGGCGCCTGGCTTTCGGTGACGCCGAGCGTGCGGACACCGCCGCTTTCCATCTGCCCGTTGACCTGCTGCTGCACCGCCGAAAACAGCGGCTGCTTCGCGTGGTACGCGCCGGCCTCGCTGCTGGCGAGGCTGTCGGCGTTGGCCATGTTGCTGGCCGTGGTGTTGAGTCGGGCGGACTGTGCCGCCATGCCCGAGCCGGCGACGTCGAAGATCTTGAGCAGGCTCATGAGCTGGATCCTGTAATGGCCATGCGCATGGCATGGATCTGCGCGGTGATGAAGCTGAGCGAGGCCTGGTAATGGATGGCGTTGGCGGCGAACTGGGCCTGTTCGACCTGGGTATCCACCGTATTGCCGTCCATCGTGGGCTGGGTCTGGACGCGGTAGGCGAGCTTGTCGGCGTCCGTTGCGGCGAAGGCCGCGTTGCCGCCGATGTGGCCGGATTCGGTCGCCGCCATCTGCAGGCCCGGGCCGTCGCTGGTCCCGCTGGCTGCGGTCATCGCTTTTCGAAAATCGAGGTCGCGCGCGAGGAAGCCCGGCGTGTCGGCATTGGCCAGGTTCGACGAAATGACTTCCGCACGGCGCTGCCACAGGCCAAGGGCCTGGGCGTGTACGCCTAACAGCGGATCCGGTTTGTCGATCATGGGCTTGGCCCCCTCGTTAGCTTGGCCCGAGGGGTTGAGCAAGAGCCGTGCCACGCAGGGCCAGACACGCGAAACGGCGCCGTGGCGCCGTTTGCGGTATATCGTGCCGGGCGTTTTCTTGCGGGTGCCGGAATTCCGGCGCCTGCGGCGATCCGGTCAGTGACGGATGACCGTCGCCAGTCGCCAGGCGGCTATCAGGCCGGCAGGAGGTCGAGCACAGCCGTCGCCAGGATATCCGGCTGGAACTTGGCGATGAACCTGTCCGCGCCAACGCGGGCCACCATCGCTTCATTGAAGACGCCGCTCAGCGAGCTATGAAGCAGCACCTTCATGTGACGCAGCTGGGCGTCTTCCCTGATCGCGGTGGTCAGCGCGTAGCCGTCCATCAGCGGCATTTCGATATCGGAAACGACCAGGTCGACGCGTTCATCGGCCGGGCCCATGGCCATGGTGCGCAGCTTGTCGAGACCTTCCCGACCGTCCTTGGCGATCACGCATTCCAGGTCCATCTTGCGGAACAGATCGACCAGCTGGGTGCGGGCGACCGCCGAATCGTCGACCACCAATACCCGGCGATTGCCGGCCTGCTGCACGTGGGCGGCCTGCTGCACACGATCGGAAAGCTGGGCCGTCGAGGGCGCCACCGACGCCAACACCTGTTCGACGTCGACGACGGCGAGCAGATCCCCATCGAGCCGGGTGACTGCATTGACCCGCGCCCCGTAGCCCAGCGCGGCCGACGGAGCAGTCAGGTTGGCACCGTCCACATGGACGATGCGATCGACGTCGGATACCAGGAAGCCCTGTACCGACAGATTGAACTCGGTGACGATCAGGTGCGCGCTTTCCACGCTGGCCAGGGGCGGATAGCCCATGGCAGCAGCAAGGTCGACGACCGGAATGGTGCTGCCGCGGTAGTCGAAGCTGCCCGAGACCAGTGCGTGCATGCTCGGCATCCGCTCCAGGCGTGGCCGGCGAAGCACTTCGCGCACCTTGAACACGTTGATGCCGAACGCCTGGCGGTCGCCGAGGCGAAACAACAGCATGGCCACGCGGTTGTGACCGGCCAGGCGGGTAAAGGTGTCCACGGTGTCGAGCAGCGGTCGGGCCATGACGTGCGAGGCATCTACAGAAGGTGTCGCGAACCGTATCGGCGGGAGCGCCGGTTTCTGTAGTCGGGTGAATGGCACGCCGATTGCATGACTCAAGTCCTGACGCTCCCGACCGATTAAGTGGAGCGACCATCCGATGAAAGCGAAATCATGACCCTCCTCTGGAGCCAGCACGTCCGCCTCCTCGCCCACGCCGCCGCCCAGGGCGATGCGGCGCGCGTTCGCGCCCTCTCCGCGCAGTATCCGGCCGCAGCCAGCGCCCTTGGCGCCCTGCTCAAGCCTGCCGAGCCGCGGACCGCACCCGCGACCACCATCCAGGCGATCGAGCAACAGGGCATGGTGTTGACCAACGCCCAGGCGCTCGGTGGCACCCTGCTGGAACTGGGCAAGGTGGTGGAAGGCGCGCGCGATACCGCCGGGCGTTTGACGGAGGCCAGCGCCAGGATTTCGACAGCGCTCGACCAGGCCTACGCCGGCGCAACGGGCATGGGCGATTCGGGTAGCCAGGGCCTGGCGACCGCCGGTGACCTCGACGGCCAGCTACGCCTGCTCCGCAGCGCGCTGTCGGGCATGAGCCGCAACCACGCACAGTTCTCCGAATACTTCACCGCGATCCGCAAGCTGACCGCGACGGTGCAGGACATCGCCCACCAGACCAATCTCGTCGCGCTCAACGCCGCGATCGAGGCAGCACGTGCCGGTGAGGCGGGCCGTGGGTTTGCCGTCGTCGCCGACGAGGTGAAGCAACTCGCTGAGAAGACCACCCAGGCCACCGCCGAGATCGACCAGACCACCGAGGCCGTCGGCCAGTTCGCCGGCCAGCTCGACGACGCCGTGCAGAACAGCCTGCGCCGCCTCGACCAGACACAGTCCGGCATTGCCGGGATGCAGGCTTCGATGGGGCGCGTGGACGAAGCCGCTCGTGGCGCACGCGGCAATATCGATGCCGCACGCGAAGGCATGGGCGCGCTGCAGGGTCGCATCACGGCCATCCAGGCCACCCAGGGCACGCTTGGCCGTGTCGCCAACGATGCACGCCGCCAGGCCGATGCCGCGGCGCGCGCTGCCGTACTGGCGCACCGCCTGAGCCTTAGCCGGCTTGAGACCGAGGGCGACCTCGATGCCGCCAGCCTCAGCCAGATGATCCGCGAAGCCAGCCAGGGTCTACGCTACGCCGTGGAGCTCGCCTCGCGCGATCCGGCCAGCCTCGATCGTCGCTGGCTCGACACGACACCGCTGATGCGTTGCATCGACCAGTTCCGCGTGCGCCGCCCCGACAGCCCGACCGACGGCATTCGTGCCGCAGGCGAACGCTTCTCCGCGCTCGCTTCGCAATACGCGATCACCCTGGGCGAAGGCCGTCACGCCGACGCCAGCCACATGGTCGCCGAGCTCAACCGGGAACTGGACGCGATCACGCAGGGTTTGTCCGCTTCGCTGGCGGAACGCGCCGCGTGAAGCCGGCCGCCCTCGCCCAAGGCGTCGCCCTGGCCACCTTGCTCGTGCTCTCGCCTTGCGCGGAAGCCGGGCAGCCGGTGGACGCGGTGCGCACGGCGGCGGTGACCTGGCTGCAGCAGAACCGCACCCTTCCCGGCGCACGCATGACGGCGGAGGCCGATCCGCTCGACAGCCGTCTACGACTGGCGGATTGTCCGCAGCCACTCGAGGCCTCCCTGCCCGGGAACCGGCCGCTCGGCGCCCGCGTCAGCGTGGCCGTCCACTGTCCCGTACCGGGCGGCTGGACGGTACGCGTCCCGGTCAGGGTCAAGATGTTCTCCAACGTGCTCGTCACCACGCGCCCGCTCGCTCGCGGCGACGGCATCGGTGCCGGCGATGTCCGCGCCGAGGAGCGCGACGTCGCCAGCCTCTCTTATGGCTACGTCGCCGAGCTCGGCCAGATCCAGGGCCGTTCCCTCGCCCGCCCGCTCAGTGCCGGCACGGTGCTGACACCCGGCATGCTCGCTGGCCGCCAGTCCGTCCGGATTGGCGATTCGGTCAGCATGCAGGCCGACGTCGAGGGCGTGGTCATCCGCGTCGCCGGTGTGGCCATGGGCGCCGGCGACACCGGCACCCGCCTCAAGGTTCGCAATGCTTCCTCCGGGAAGGTGCTCGACGCCGTGGTCACCGGTCCGGGCACCGTCGCGGTACTGCCATGAACAAAATCCAAACCCGGTCACACTTCCAGGCCTAGGGCCAGTTAAAGTTCGCCGACAGGCCGCCGATAAGGGGTTTGTAGGACACCAGCTCCGAGGGACACACCATGACGACGACAATCAAACCCGGTATCCAGGCTCCGCAGCCCCAGGTGCAGCTCCGCACCCAGAACCAGGCTGCCGGCTCCGCCGCCTCGACGCAGAGCGCCAGCTCCGTGCGTCCGAGCGACGACAGCGTCAAGATCACCGACTCGGCCAAGGCGCTCGACGCCGCCAGCCGTGGCGATGGCATCGACAGCAAGCGCGTGGATGAAATCCGCAGCAAGCTGGCGGACGGCACCTACAAGCCGGATTCCCAGGCCATCGCCAGCAAGTTTCTTGCGATGGAAGGCCAGATCGGCGGCAAGGCATGACCGATTCGCTCGGCTCCGACTTCGACGCGGCAGTCCGCGCCGTCATGGGCGACCTCGCCCGTGAGGTCGACGCGCTGCACGCCACCCTGATCGACGAGCGCATGGCGCTCGACCAGGCTGACACGCATGCACTCGACACAGTCAGCCGGGTGAAGGGCAAGCAGCTCGACCGCATCGAGAAACTCGACGCCGAGCGTCGGCATGTCGGCGATGCGGCCGGCGTCGACACGCTGAACGATCCACGCTGGACGCACACGATCGAACAGTTGGTCGAGTGTCGTAAATTGAATGAAGTCAACGGCCGCATCGTCGGCCAGCGGATCGGTCACGTTCGCCAGGCGCTTGCGCTGCTCGCGGGCGATTCGCCGGGTGGATCCACCTACGGCCCGAACGGCGGGACCACGCGGGTAAAACTGCGGTCCGCCACCATCGCGCAGGTTTGACCCACACCTAAAAGCATCCCCACGCTCACCCAGACGGCGCACCAACATAGCAATGGCAGTGACCCCCCAGCCGACAGCGGTGAATGACGACGGTATCCTCCCGATCGTCCGCGTACCCATTCTGGACAGGAAGCAGGCGCTGTTCGCCTACGAGCTTCTGTTCCCCCGCCCGATCGGCAGCGATATCGACGCCGCGGCGCTTGCACACACGCAGGCCACGCTGAGCGCGATCGCCGACGGCAGCCTCAAGCGCCTGGTTCGCGACAATCGTGCCTTCCTGCACATGTCGCCGCAGTTGCTCCTTGAACACTCGGACATCCTTCGTCACAACGCGCGCCTCGGTGCCAGCATCAGTGCGGACCTCGGTACCGACGACCAGTTGCTGGAGAAGCTGCGTGAGCTGAAGGGCCATGGCTGCCTGTTCATGCTCGAGGACTTCAATCTCCCCGCCGACCCCGAGCACCGGGCCGGCGTGGATGCGCTGCTGCGCATCGTGCAGTTCGCCAAGGTCGCGGTGGATCATCGCCACCCCGTCGCGGCGCGTGCGCACATGGACTACGTCCATGCGTTCGGCGTCAAGGTCATCGTTACCGGCATCGACTCCCACGAAACCTTCGTCGACTACGCCGATCAGGATGTCGACGGTTTCCAGGGCAAATACCTGCTTCGCCCGGAGCGCGTGGACATGCCGCGCCTCGCGCCGAGCAAGCTCGGCGTGCTGCGTCTCATGGGCGCCCTGCAGGATCCGGAAAATGGCCCGGTCGAGCTCGGCAAGATCATTCGCGACGACGCCGTCCTGAGCTACAAGCTGCTCGGCTGCGTGAACTCGGCTTATTTCGCCCTGCCCCGCCAGCTCAAATCGGTAGAGCAGGCCGCCGTGTTCTTCGGCGTGAATCGCATGCGCAACTGGATCTTCACCATGGCCGTGTCCGGTATGGATGAGCGTCCGCCGGAGCTCCTGCGCCTGGCCCTGATCCGCGCGCACATGTGCGAAAAGCTCGCGCGCACCATCAAGCCCGAACTGCAGGAAATGGCCTTCACGGCCGGCCTGTTCTCGCTGCTCGATACCCTGATGAATGTGTCGATGGCCTACGTGCTCGAGCACCTTCCCCTGGCGATCGAAATTCGTGAGGCATTACTGGAAGGCGCCGGTCCGTTCGCACCGTTGCTCGACCAGATCCGCCACTGGGAACAGGGCGAGCTGGAAAGCGACTCGGCCCTGCGCACGCAGCACCTGCAGACGATGGCCGCCATGTACGTCGAAGCCGCGAGCTGGGCCGACCACGTCTACGCCTTCGCCGATGGCACCGCCGTCGTAGAAGCCGAAGCCTGACGCGGGCCTGGGTGTCGCAAGCACCCATCGCCGCTGAAGCGGCTCCGACAAAGAGCTCCGTCAGGTCACGCTGGCGGCGATCACGTGGATGACCACGTACTGCCAGAGCAGCATCAGGGCCATGAGGCCGATGACCAGCAAGGTCAGCCCGGCGCCGACGGCGCGACCCGCCGAATTGCCGGCCGCACGCGACAGGCCGAGCGCGTGCACGACACGCGCGACCACGAGTGCGATGCCGAACGCATGCAACAGCAACGGCACCGTCTGGTCCAGTTCGAGAACCAGCAGAAGGATCAACGCCAACGGCACATACTCCGTGGCATTCCCGTGGGCGCGGATGGCGCAGGCGACACTACGGTCGCCGCCGTCGCCCAGCCCGATACTGGTACGCCGGCGAATGAGCATCACACGCACGGCCAGCCCGAGGATGAGCAAGGTCAGCAGTGCCGCATAGAGGCCGGTGATGCGCATGATCGTGCTCCTTAAGGGGTCAGTCGGGCTGCGACATCGAACGCTGCTGCACGCGCCAGATAGCAAGGCCTGCGCCGAGCACGGCAACGAGCAACCATACGCTTGCCGTCATCGCATCGCCAGCCAGCCACATCGCTCCCGCAACGGCTGGCACCACGACCGCGCCCATGCCCACGGCGAACAGGGCATCTCTGCGCAAACGGCTCGTACAGGCCAGCAGGAACGCACCCAGCGCAGCCAGGACGAACGCGGCGAGGCGAACCATCAGAACTGCCTGGGGCGGCTCAGGCATCGCGGGCAGGACGTCGAGCAGGCTGCGATCGCCTACCTGCACGTCGAACCCGGGGTCGCCGTCGTTCGCTGCGCGTGGTATCAGCGTATCGCCTTCGATGCTCGCCAGCACCGTCATCGACTGGACGGGCACCGCCTCCCAGCTTATCCGCAGGTCACCCAGGCGCGGATTCGATGGCTTGCTGCTGGTCACCAGCCTGTCGTCGACACGCTGGAAGGTGGCCGCCAGGTTCGCCGGCAACTTGTGTTCGTCGGGCGCGATATCGATCCGCCCGGGAAACGCGCGGATGATCGGCGTGGACAGTTTGAAATTACCGAGCTTCACCTCGCCTGCTTCGAACTGACGTCCCTGGATGGGGAATGCACCCGGATTCACGTGCCCGGCGGGCTTGGCGAAGTTGCTCGCGTCGATGGGACGATCGACCCAGTCCAGCTCGTAGTGGGTGCTGCCACCGACCGTGATCTCCCGCCACTGGAACATTTCCACGTGACGAATGAGGATCGGCGAGTCCGCGCGAACGTTGAACTCGGGATCGCGAGGGGCATCGAGAATCTGCGGCGTTCCGCTGACGCGGGTGGTTGAACCGTATTGCCCCGCGGTAGGCCGGCCCTCCGTCCCCAGGTCGAGAACGGGCGCACCGTGGCGTGCCACCGCCGCGCCGTAGTCCATGACGCGGTGTTCGTTCCAGGCGATCAGACCCAGCCCCGCAAGCAGCAGCACGGCGCCCGCGATACGCGAGCCCCAGGCCATACCGCCGTCTTTCATCGTTTGTTTCGACCTCATCCTGCCCCCGTGCCCGTCACCGGCGTCCTTACGCCTCGATGCCGCTTAGTCGTTCATGCGTATCGGCAGCCGCATAGCGGCCTTTACCGTCCTTTTCCACGGACGCCATGGCGCAATCGTGGTCGTGGGTAAAGAACAGCTTTACGCCACGTTCTATCTTGTCGTCGAGGAATGCCCGTTTCTCGTCGATCAGTTTTTCCGGCCAGCGGTCGTAGCCCATCGTTACCGGCAGATGCACCCAGGGCCGACCGGGGATGAGGTCGGCGCAGAACGCAACGCCACCGACCTCGGCGAGCATGAGCCCCGGCGTATGGCCCTCGGAGAAGTCGAAACGTACGGCATCGCCCAGTGAGGACGTTTGCCCTCTTTCGACGAGTTCGAGCCGGCCGCTTGCTTCGAGCAGACCCACCAGCTCGGGAATGAACGAGGCGCGGTCGCGCGGATGCGGATCGCGCGCGCGCGACCAGTGTTCCGCGCCAACGAGGAAGCGTGCATTCGGAAACAGCAACGTGGCAGGCTGCCCCTCGACCCAAGGCGCAAGCAGGCCGCCAGCGTGATCGAAGTGAAGGTGCGACAGCACCACGGCGTCGATGTCCTCATGGCGAAGACCGACCTCGGCGAGGGAGTCGAGCAGCACGTGGCGATCCTCGACGACGCCGAAGCGCTCGCGCATGGCGGGATCGAAGAACGCGCCGATGCCCGTCTCGAACAGCACGTTCCTGCCATCCAGGCCGGTAACCAGAAGGCAACGGCAAGCCAGCGGAATGCGATTCTCCGCATCCGGCTCCACCCAGCGCGACCACATGACGCGCGGCGCGTTGCCGAACATCGCGCCGCCGTCGAGCCGCTGGGAATTGCCGATAAGTGACCAGAGCTTCATGAGGACAACCTTACTGCACCTTGCCGAGCCCTGACGGGCGGCGCGGGTCGCTGGCCGCATCGAGTTTGTTCGTGCGGTGGTCCCAGGTGACGACGTTCATGAAGCCCCACGGTGAGCGATTTTTCAGCACATGCCCCATATCCGTCAACGCTTTGGTCGTGGCGTCATCGAAGACGCCGGCCTCGACATCGACGCGATCGGGCAGGTACTGGTGGTGGTAACGCTTCTGCGCGGTGATCTCCGACGCGCTCTTGCCGTCGATGAAGGCGAGGATTCCCTCGAGCACCTGCGTGATGATGGTCGACCCGCCAGGCGAGCCGATCACCGCCGTGCGGTCGGCGCCGAAGACGAAACTGGGCGACATCGACGACAACATGCGCTTTCCGGGCTCCGGCGCATTCGCCAGCGCACCGCGAAGGCCGAAGGCATTGGGCTGACCTGGCACGAGGGCGAAGTCGTCCATCTCGTCGTTGAGCACCACCCCGGTGCCCTTGGCGACAAAGGCCGAACCGAACTCGAGATTCACCGTGAGCGTCGAGGCGACCATGTTGCCGTCGGCATCGATGACCGAGAAGTGGGTGGTGTGCATGCCAGGCTCGGGTGCCATCGAGGTCGGAAGCAGGTCGGACGGTGTGGCCTTGTCCGGCGAGATCGTCGCACGCAGGCCGTCGGCGTAGTACGGCGACAGCAGCATGTCGAGGGGCATCTTCACGAAGTCGGGATCGCCGAGATATTCGTTGTGATCGCGAAATGCCCTGCGCATCGATTCGATGGTGAGATGCGTGGCATGGGCGACGTCCAGCCTTGTGAGGTCGAAGCCGCCGAGGATGTTGAGGATTTCAGCAATGGCAACGCCGCCCGACGACGGTGGCGGGGCCGTGACGATGCGATAGCCCTTGTAGTTGACGCTGAGCGGTTCGCGCTCTTTGGCCTGGTAGGCCTCGAGATCGGCGGCGGTCCAGTTGCCACCGCCGCTACGCGATGCATCGACGAGAAGTTTCGCCGTCTCGCCTTTGTAGAAGCCGTCATGGCCCTTCGCCGCAAGTCGCTGCAGGGTTTTCGCCAGATCGGGTTGCTTCAGGGTCCAGCCGGCGGAGGGAACGTTGCCGCCGGGCAGGTACACTGCGGCCGAAGCCGGATACCGCGCGAGGACGTCCTTGCGATCTTCGATGGTTCCGAGGAAACGCGCGTCCGGCTGGAAGCCTTCCGTCGCGATGCGGATCGCCGGCGCGAGCGACGCCGACAGCGGCAACCTGCCGTAGTGCGATGCCATCCATACCAAGCCGGCCGGTTCACCCGGAATGCCGGCGGACAGCGGGCCGTTGGTCGAGACATCGCGGTTGGGCTGACCGTCCTTGCCGACATAGACCTTCATGTCGACAGCCTTGGGCGCGGTTTCGCGGGCGTCGATGAACACATCGCGGTTGTCGGAAGCGCGGTGCAACAGGGCCATGAAGCCACCGCCAATGCCCGAGCTCTGCTGCTCAACCACGGCAAGCGTCGACGAGACCGCAACGGCGGCATCGAACGCATTGCCGCCCTTGGCCAGCACTTCGAACCCTGCGTTGGTGGCGAGGTAGTTGGCGCTGGCGATGGCGGCGTGGCCAGGACCCTTCGAGGGAACCGACGGATTTTGTGCGGCAGCGCTGCCTGCGCCGGCAACAAGGAAGAGGCTCGCGGCGAGCACGCGCCACGACGGGGCATGGACCATGGGGTTTCGCTCCGGAATAAAGATATCGCTATCGGTGAGATTAACCGATGACGCCGGGCAAGGGCTTACGAGGCGGCTTTCGCCATCAGGTGCTCGTACTTGAGCATGAGCTGGTCACGCGACTCGACGCGGTCGGGATCGTTCGGGATGCACTCTACCGGGCAGACCTCGACGCATTGCGGCACGTCGAAATGACCCACGCACTCCGTGCACAGGTCCGGGTTGATCTCGTAGTAAACCTCGCCAAGCGAGATGGCCTTGTTCGGGCACACGGGTTCGCAGACGTCGCAGTTGACGCAGGTGTCGAGGATGATCAGGGACATACCGGTCATTTTACCCCTACATCAGCCAAAAAAAGGGCGCCGCAGATGCGACGCCCTTCTTCAGACACCGGAACCGTCGATCAGTAAGCGACGAAGCGGTACGTGGCGCCGGTCGGGGCCAAGGCGTCGGCAACGCGCTGCTGATCGGCCTGGTCACCGATGAACAGGATGATGACGTTCTTGAACGAGCCCGCGTTCGCGCCCTTGAAGGCTTCGACCATGAGGTCGGCGGTCTTGGCCGACTCCGGGCCACCGAAGACGAGCATGTTGCCCGGGGTGACGCCGCGGGCAACGGTGCCCTGGACGTTCTCGAGCTGGCGGGCGCGACCGTCCTGGCCAGCCTGGTCGTCGCCAGCCGGAACGAAGTACGGGAAGGGACGGTCGGCCGTCATGCCCTGCATGTTCTTGCGCACGATCTGGCCGAAGTACTGGCTCCAGGCCTTGGTATCGGTCGGGTTGGTCGGCTTGGCAACAGCGGCTTCCTGCGTCGTCGCAGCCTGATCGGCGTCTTCGGACTTGTTGCAGGCGGACAGAGCCAGGGCGGCGGTCAGGGCCACGGACGCGGCGAGGACGAACTTACGCATGATGATCACCTTTGTTTTCAAGAGTTGCGCCAGCGTTGGCGCATGGCCTGCTGCACCGCCGGATGCACGAAGCCGGAGATATCGCCACCCAGGCGACCGATTTCACGCACTAGCGAGGAGGAAATGAAGCTGTATTGCTCGGCCGGGGTCAGGAACAGCGTCTCGGCCTGGGGAATCAGGTGACGGTTCATGCTGGCAAGCTGGAATTCGTATTCGAAGTCCGACACGGCCCGCAGGCCCCGCAGGATCACGCCCGCGCCGATCTCGGCGACGAAATGGGCGAGCAGGCAATCGAACCCGCGAACTTCCACATTGGGCAGGTCGGCCAGCGCCAGGCGGGCCAGCGCGATGCGCTCACCCAGGCTGAAGCCAGGCCCCTTGTTCCGGCTCTCCGCCACGGCGACCACGATGCGGTCGAACAGGGGCGCGGCACGGGATACGAGATCGGCGTGACCGTTCGTGATCGGATCGAACGTGCCGGGATAAACGGCAAGTCGCGGATTGGCCGGCAGAGGAGTCATGTAGGTGGGTCGAAGGAAAGCGCGGGCTAGCTTAACGGATCAGCCGGGGTGCGGCGATAGAGGGCGTAGGCGACCTCCCCGGCGTGACCCTGGCGGTGCGGAAGCCAGTTGGCAGGCAAGCTGAGTACTGCGCCGCGGGGTGCCTCCACGTAGATCCAGCCGCGGGCGACGATCCAGCCGCCGTCTTCCAATTGCCGGGCGGTGTCAGCCCAGGCATCCAGGGCGAACGGCGGGTCGAGGAGGACGACGTCGAAAGGCCGACCGGAGCCGCGGAGCCAGCGCGACGCGTCGTCGGCGATCACTTCCGCACTGACCTTCAGCCGCGCCAGGTTTGCCTTAAGGGCGGCCGCCAGTCGCGCCTCGCGCTCGACGAAGGTCACCGACCCCGCGCCGCGGGACAACGCCTCGATGCCGAGTGCCCCGGTTCCCGCGTAGAGATCGAGGCAGCGAGCCCCGCCCACCACCGGCTGAAGCCAGTTGAACAGGGTTTCGCGGACGCGATCGGCCGTGGGCCGGAGCCCCGGCAGATCGGGGACGTCGAGCCGGGAGTTGCGCAGGGTTCCACCGATGATGCGGACGCGGCCGGACGCGTTCATCGCTCAGCGGCCAGTGAGGGCGGGAGTGCTAGCATTCGCCTATTGTCTTTGAATCGCTGGCGCAATGCTCAAGTTCTGGAAGAAGAAGCCCGTCGAACCCGCCGCGACGCCCGACGTCGCGCCGCCCGAAGATCGCCCGGAGAAGGCTGCGGATACCGCCTCGATCGACGCCGGCCCGGCCGTCGCCGAAGCGCTCGCCGAAACCGTTCTGCCCGAGCCCGAGGCGCCCGAGGTCGAGCCGGATGTCGAGGAAGCCTCGATCGTCGAAGCGGCGCAGCCGGCCAAACGCAGCTGGCGCGAACGACTTTCCGGCAGCGGGTTCGCCAAGAGCCTGACCACCCTCTTCGTTCGTCACCCCAAACTCGACGACGACCTGCTCGACGAACTGGAAACGACGCTGATCACCGCCGATGTCGGCGTGGAAGCCAGCAGCAACCTGGTCGAAGATCTCCGCAAGCGGATGCACAAGCGCGAATTCGCCGACGCCGGGGACCTCCTGAAGGCCCTGCGCCGCGAGCTCGTCGCCCTGCTCAAGCCGGTGGAGAAGCCGCTCGACGTCTCGACGTCCACGCCCTTCGTCATCCTCACCGTCGGTATCAACGGCGTCGGCAAGACCACCACCATCGGCAAGCTGGCGCGCCGCTACTCGGATGAAGGGCGCAGCGTGATGCTGGCCGCGGGCGACACCTTCCGCGCCGCCGCCGTCGAGCAGTTGAAGGCCTGGGGCGAGCGCAACAAGGTTCCCGTGGTTTCCCAGGGACAGGATGCCGACTCCGCCAGCGTGATCTTCGACGCACTGCAGGCCGCCCGGTCGCGCGGTACCCAGGTCCTTATCGCCGACACGGCGGGTCGCCTGCACACGCAGGGCGGCCTGATGGACGAACTCGGCAAGATCGGTCGCGTGATGAAGAAGCTCGATGCCGCCGCTCCGCACGAAGTGCTCATGGTGATCGACGGCACGACCGGCCAGAACGCGATCAGCCAGCTCCGCCAGTTCCGGGACACCGCTGGCGTCACGGGCCTGGTCGTCACCAAGCTCGACGGCACCGCCAAGGGTGGCGTGATGTTCGCTCTCGCACGCGAATTCAAGCTGCCCATTCGCTATGTCGGACTTGGCGAGACGGCGACCGACCTGCGCGTCTTCGATGCGGAAGCCTTCGTCGACGGCCTGTTGCCGGCGAGCCTCGGTGGCTGAGTGAGCGTCGCATGGCAGGCCTCCCGGCGATGAACCGTCGACTGCGGCTCGGGCTTCTTGTCGTTGCTGGTTTTGTCGTGGCTATCGTCGTCGCGGCCTTGATCGCGATGTACGTCGTGCTCCAACCGGAGCGCTTCACGGCGCTGCTGCAATCGCGGGCGCGCGTCGCCGGCCTCGAACTCACGCTGGCCAATCCTGCCAGCCCCACGCTGTTTCCCAAACCGTCGCTGGAACTGGACGGGATAACGCTGCGCGGCGCGGACGGCGGCACCCCGCTGATCGTCGCCTCGCGGGGCAAGATCGTGCTTCCGTGGCGCACCCTCATGGGTGGGGAGGCCACTATTTCGCGGCTCGAGATCGAGGGAGCACGCATCGATCTCGATGCCGTCTCGTCCTACCTGGATACTCTTCCGCCCCGGTCATCCACAGCGGGTGCGATCCTGCCTGAAATCGATGCAGGTTTCCGCGTCTCGCGAAGCACACTTCTACGCGGCAATCGCCTCCTGCTTTCCAATGTAGATATCGATGCCGGCCGACTCGCCAACGGGCACCGCTTCACGCTATCGGTCGATGCGAGCACGTCGGAAGAAGCTATTTACACACTCGACCTCGCGACGACCCCGTCGCTCGTTCGCGGCGTTCTGACGCTGGGCGGTCTCGACGTCGACCTTGCTGGCAAGGATCGCTTCGGGGCGAAGCTGCGCGGCGATGCCACCTGGCGAGGCGGCGCCGATGTCGGCGCGTCGCTGGCCGGACAGCTCACACGCCCGGGCACGGCACCTTACGACATCGTGCTCGGGGTGGCTCCGGCCAACCAGCGTGACCCCCTGTCGATCGCCCTGAAGGTCGACGGTGAGCACGACCACGCGGATCTGCACATGCCGCCTATCGCGCTGGCCGACTGGTGGGCGGGCATGCAAGCCGGACGTCCTCCCACGCTGCCTCCTGTAGAGGGCAGCATCGAGGCCACGCAGGTCGACGTCGGCAGCGTGCATATCAAGGGCCTGCAGGTCCGGGCGACACCCACGGCGCCAGCTGCCAGCGGCACGGCCGCTCCCCCGGCCGCGTCGCCATGAACACGTTTGCCACGGAACTGCTTCGCTGGTACGACCATCACGGCCGCAAGGACCTCCCCTGGCAGCATCCGCGCGATGCATATCGCGTGTGGCTTTCGGAGATCATGCTGCAACAGACCCAGGTGGTTACGGTCATCGGTTACTTCGAACGCTTCGTGCAGCGGCTGCCTACCCTCGCCTCGCTGGCCGAAGCCGAGGAAGACACCGTGCTGGCGCTGTGGTCGGGGCTTGGCTACTACCGCCGGGCGCGCTTCCTGCATCGGGCCGCGCAGCTATGTGTCGAGCGCCACGATGGTGAATTGCCGCGCGATCTCGATGCCCTTCTCGCGTTGCCGGGCATCGGTCGCTCCACGGCCGGCGCGATCCTCGCCCAGGCCTACGGCCTGCGTTTCCCGATCCTCGACGGCAACGTAAAGCGCGTGCTGACTCGCTACCACGGGGTTGTCGGACATCCCGGCGAAAGCGCCGTTGAAAAGCGGTTGTGGTTGTTTGCGGACGAGCACACGCCAGCGAAACGCACGACGGATTTCACCCAGGCGATCATGGATCTTGGCGCCACGGTCTGCGTGCGCAGCAAACCGTTGTGTCCGCTGTGCCCTCAGGCCGCGCGCTGCGTAGCGTTGCGCGACGGCCTCACCGCCACTCTCCCGACTGCCAGGCCCGGTAAGAAGATTCCGACGCGCGCGCTCTCGATGTTGCTGCTGCGCGACTCACGCGGTCGCATCCTGCTGGAGAAGCGCGGCGCCCAGGGCGTTTGGTCGGGCCTGTGGAGCCTGCCGGAGGCGGACGATACGACGGTAGCCATTTCCGTCGCGGCACGTATCGCCCGCGTCGGCGACGCCGACCCCCTGCCCGCCTTTACCCACGTCTTCAGTCACTACCGACTGGACGTTTCCCCCATCCTGTTCGACCATGCGGCCCCGCTTGCCGCCGTGGCCGACCGCCCCGACCGTCGCTGGTGCGACCGGGATGAAATCGCCTCGCTCGGCCTGCCCGCCCCGGTGCGCACGCTGCTGCACAACCTTCCGGAGATATCCCCATGACGCGCATGGTTCACTGCGTGAAACTCGGCCGTGAGGCCGAAGGACTCGATTTCGCTCCCTGGCCCGGCGATCTCGGCAAGCGCATCTACGAGGGCGTCTCAAAGGAAGCATGGGCGCAGTGGCTGAGCCACCAGACCATGCTTATCAATGAGATGCGCCTGTCGCCACTGGACCCGAAAACCCGCGGCTTCCTCAGCGGCGAAATGGAGAAGTACTTCTTCGGCGGCGATGTCGTACAGCCCGCTGGGTATGTTCCGCCCGAAAGAGAGGCTTGACGTCGGCGCCCGCAACGGATTTAATACGCGGCTCCACTCGCCGCAACATTCGTTGCAGGCACTCGTGGCTCGGTAGCTCAGTTGGTAGAGCAGGGGATTGAAAATCCCCGTGTCGGCGGTTCGATTCCGTCCCGAGCCACCATTTCGCAACGCTCCGCCTCCTCAGCGAACACAGCGTTGCGTGATCTCCCCCCGCCCTGCTACAAACGACATGTATTTCGTCGCGTCGGTTGCCGCTGGCGCATTTGTCGACCGCACGGATCGGGGGGGCAGCGTCACATGGCAGGTATACGAGTCGCTCTATTGATTTCCATCGTCGGTCTCCTGGCCGGTTGCGCGGGGTCCAGGCAGGTAAAGCTGGCCGACGGCGATCAGGCCCTTGTCGTGTCTTGCGATTCAGGCTCTCAAACCATCGGCGACTGCTACAACAAAGCGTCGGGCCTTTGCCATGGACCCTACGAAGTACTGGATCGCAACGAAGGTTCCCAGGTCAACTACAGCATCAGCCCCTATAAGGCTGCGGGGGGTGGCATGCCGAAGCGGGACATCCTGGTTCAGTGCCAGACCTGAGTCGACGAGACCAGAAAAAATTCTGTTGATGAAGGCAAAGGCCCGCCCACGAGCGGGCCTTTCGCGTTCCGTTGCTCCGCGGCGGCTACCGACATCATGGCGTGGGCGCGCGCTACAGACAGTCCGGTCCTCTCCGGGCGAATCTGATTCGGCCCTGCGGAGATCCTTCATGACCATCCTGAACGCGACAACTGAAACTTCGAGATCGGTCTCGATTCTCAATTCAGGCGGCTATTCGACTCGTTACGCTGACTTTCCCGAAGCACACCCCACAGAGAACAACCCGGTGACTATCGAAACCCTGCTCAGGAGCATCGACGGAAGACTCCAGTCGATAGACGGGCGTCTGGACACCATGGATAAGCGTCTGGACACCATGGATCAGCGTCTGGGCTACATGGACAAACGTCTGGACAAAGTCAGCGAAGACATCGTTGAACTGAAAATCCAGACGTCAGCCATCGGAGCGCGCCTCGTCGTTGTCGAACAACGCCTCGATCGAGTCGAGGATCGGTTTGATCTGACAGAGGAACGCTTCAATCGCGCCGAGGACCGGTTTGTCCGGCAGGAAATCCAACAGCGCGAGGCTGACGGCAAGCTCACTCGAATCGACGCACGGATTGACCACCTTCCTACCTGGAAGAGCGTTGCGTCGACGAGCCTTGCCACCCTGGTGAGCTGCGGCGGACTTTTCGTCTGGCTCGCCGATGGCGGCGCGAAGACCCTCGCTGGCTTCTTTGATTAAGGCGAATCGCTCAATCGGCATACCGTCGCCACGAAGATGTTTGAGTGAGGTTTATAAGGCAAGCGCGCCGTATAGCCGCGCTCAGGAAATGAGGTAACCCATGTCCACAGCACTTACCGAAACGCCGAAGAACGCCACCTTTCCGTCGCAGGGCCCCGCCTTCGCCCAGTCCTTTGGCGGTGACGTCGCGATGGTTGTTCTCCGGGAGATACAGAGCGATCTCCGGGAAATGTGGAGCGATCTCAGCGAGATGCGGCGCGACGTGACCGAGCTTAAGGTGGGCGTGACCGAGCTGAGAGTCGACGTCAAGCACCTGACAACCACGACCGAGTCGATCGAGAGAAGGGTCGAGATCGTCGAGCGCAAAGTAGAGGTTATGGTCAATTGGAAGTTCTCCGTGTTCGGTGGCGCTGCGGTGCTCGCCGTCCTTTGGGGAATCTTTAAGGCACTCGCGGGCTATGTGCACTTTGGCTCGATGGGCGGATAAGCGGCTGCCATCCGCCCGTTAAATATTCACATCACGCCCTGGCTCAACTTCGCACTGATGAAGCGCATCTTCGAGGCTCGCCTGCTCATCGACGCGATCCAGCCCAGCAGGCTTTCTGGCAAGCACGCCGTCGATGCGACGAATCCGCGCGTCCATAGCTACACGAAGCTGCTCGCGGCCCAACTGGCCGCACGGCGTTCGTGGCTTCCAGGCGGATAGCGCCGCCGCACGCGACGCTAGCGTAAGCACGCGCTGCGGAGCGTCGTCATGCCCGGCCTGCTGTGCTTCGGTTACCTGCGCCTGCCATTCAGCAAGCGTCGCATGCAGGTCGGCGATGTCCGCAGCTTGCGCCGTGGCATCCGCCGTGCGCGCACGGTGGGATGCCGTGAATGCCAGCATCGCCGTGGTTGCCGAGGCCACGAAAGCGATCAGGAGGACCACAAGCGCGACGCGACGGCCGTTGGCGCCGGGGCGTGGTGTTTCGGGCTCAGGGTTGTTCATATCCGCTCCGCTGTTGCGCACAATCGCCTCATTCTGACCGATTAGCCAGACCCGTGGACGCCAACGCGGGCGACCCGGGGCGCGACATGGTGTCGCTTGGAGGGCGACCCAGGTAACGGAAATGACCTCGTTACGTCGCTATATTCGGAGGACTTCCCGCCCCCAGGAATCCTCCACGCATGATCCGGATGTCCCGACTCGCCCTTCTCGCGGCCCTCACCGCAGCCATCGCCCAGCCGGCCATCGCCGACGAACTGAGGGTGATGTCTTTCAACGTCCGCACTATTACCGGAAAGGACGGCCCGAACCGCTGGGAGGCACGGAAGGACCTGTTCGCCGATACCATCCGGCAACTTCATCCGGACGTGATCGGTACGCAGGAGCTGGCGAAGGAGCAAGGTGACGACACGGTCGCACGACTCCCGGAATACACCTGGTTCGGCCGCGACCGTTTTGGCGCGCACACCGACGAGCACATGGGCATCTTCTACAGGAAGGATCGTCTGAAACTCGTCGAAAGCGGGGACTACTGGCTCTCCGATACCCCGGACAAGGTCGCGAGCATTACCTGGGGCAACATCTTCCCGCGCATGGTGAACTGGGCGTTGTTCGAACGACTTTCTGACCATAAGCGCTTCTATCTGCTCGACACGCATTACCCGTACCGCGACCAGGATGAAGACGCCCGCTCTCGCAGTGCGCGCGAAATGGCAACGTGGATCGGGAAGCTACCGGCCGGCGTACCGGTCATCATCACGGGCGACTTCAACACCGGGCCGGAGAGCGAAGCGCATGCCACGCTTACGGCCGCGCTGAAGGATGCATGGTCCGCCGCGCCGAAACGTGAAGGCCCGGAAGACACCTTCCACGACTTCACCGGCAAGCCCACGAAGCGGATCGACTGGATTCTCTATCGCGGCGTGGAGGCCACGTCGGTGCAGACCGTGACTACCTCGAAGGACGGTCGTTATCCGTCCGATCATTTTCCCGTCGAGGCGAACTTCAGCCTTTGATCTTTCGCTGCCCGACGTCGCCGCCGCGCTCGACGACGCGGCGACGTCGGTAGCGCAGTCGGCGCCGCAGACCGTCGACACTTCGTACGGCAACCGTCTTCGGCCGCGTCCGGGGTGCCGGGAAGACGGCCTGCGACAGGGCGATACCCCAGCGATCGAAGCTCCGATCAAAGACGACGGCCGCCGCAATGACGGCAGCGAATGTCGCGGGAATGGTGAGTAGTGCAGCCGGCACGGCACCGAGCGCCAGCGTCTTCGATACCATCACGTAGAACCACGCCGAGAAGCTGAGCAGGATTGGCAGGTGCACAAGGTAGAACGCATACGAGACACGTCCCATGAACTGCGCGGGTCGACTCTGCAATACGCCATCGAGCAGCCCGCACCGCACGACATACAGCAGAAGCACGCCACCAACGACGTTGAACAGGGCTTTTCGCTCGTTGTCGGCAAGCGGCACGACATGCGTCCAGTCGTACCACGGCGACACGTCGAAACCGCCGCAGATGACGGCGCCGATAAGTGCCAAGGCGAGCCATGGCTTCGACGTTGTCAGGCGCGCCTCACCGACGTGGCTACCGGCAAGAAACGCCGTGTAGTACGGCCAGTCGTGCGGAAAGAACCAGGCCAGCAAGGCGACGGCGACAGCAAAGTTGACCACGCCGGAGCGCCCGGGCAGTGTCAGCGACCGGTAGGCGAACACGAACATAGAGCCGAGCAGCTCGATCTTCATCGTCCATAACGTGGGGTTGAACCGCGACCAGCCACCGAGCAGCGTGCCGTATACACCGTCGCGCAAGGCCTCAAGCAAGTCCGGCGGCTTGCTCCAGAAGTTCGCGATCCAGTGCGACCCGGAAAGGGCACCCGCTTCCCTGGCATGCGACCAGCCCATGCTCATGACGAACCAGGCGAACATCACCGACCCGAAGATCGGCACGCATAGCCTCAGGTAGCGGCGCGAGGCGCGGAGCCGGAAGATCATGGCATCGCCGCGCTCGATATAGGCCTTGGTCAGTACATAGCCGCTGAGCACGAAGAAGATGCACACCGCGAACTGTCCGTTCCACAACACGGAGAGTGGCGCGAAGCCAATGATATGGTCGACGACGCCACGCATGGCGTCCGGCGTGGTCGTGTCGGGGTAGATGAAGGCGAACCCGCCGGGCAGGAAGGCGAGAAACAGATGGCAGAGCAGCACATTGACTGCAGCGAGGCCGCGCAGCCCGTCTGCCGAGATGTCTTTCCGCATGCCAGGTCCCGCTTGAAAAGCACTATGTAAACAGGACCCGGTTGGCCGTCGGGTGAACGTGGGGTGGGCCTGTCAGGGAACCTTTGGGGCGGTGCAAGGCTTGTGACGACTTGCCAGCGTGGCGGAGGCCGGCGATAGTCGGCGCCATCAACTGGGGGACAACGCCATGCGCCGTTTGCTTGCTACCGTCACGATGCTGCTCGTCGCCGCTTGCGCGTTCGCCGCGCCGGCCGACACCGCTCCTATCTCTCCGAGTTCGTATTTCGATCACGCCGGGCACGATGACATCCTGTCGGGCGGCGTGAAAATGATCACGATCGACACTCCCAAGGGCAAGTTTCGCGTCTGGACCAAACGGGTCGGCAATAACCCGACCATCAAGGTGCTCTTGTTGCATGGCGGCCCTGGCGCCACGCATGAGTATTTCGAGGCCTTCGACAGCTACTTCCCCGGCGCGAGCATCGAGTATTACTACTACGACCAGCTTGGCTCGGCGTTCAGCGACAAGCCTACCGACGAGTCGCTGTGGGAAATCCCCCGCTTCGTCGACGAGGTGGAGCAGGTGCGCCAGGCCCTCCACCTGGACAAGGACAATTTCTACCTGTTGGGCCATTCGTGGGGCGGCGTGCTCGCGATCGAATATGCCCTGAAATACCCGCAGCACCTGAAGGGCCTGATCATTTCCAACATGGTCGACAGCATCCCGGCGTACAACCAGTACGCGACGAAGGTACTGATGCCCGCGATGGACCAGAAGAAACTCGCCGAGATCAAGCGCATGGAGGCGGAGAAGAAGACGGATGATCCGGCTTACATGGCCCTCCTCATGCCCCTGCACTACGAGAAGCACATCCTGCGCATGCCGGCCGACCAGTGGCCGGAGCCGGTGCAGCGCTCGTTTGGGCACCTCAACGAGCAGATCTATGTATCCATGCAGGGTCCCAGCGAACTCGGCGCGAGCGGCAAGCTGCTGAACTGGGATCGCAGCAAGGAGCTGAAGACGATCAAGGTGCCGACGCTGGTGATCGGTGCGCAATACGACACGATGGACCCGAAATACATGGAAGCCATGGCTAAGAAGATGCCCAATGCGCGGTTTCTGCTTTGCCCGAAGGGCGGGCATCTGGCGATGTATGACGATCAGCAGACGTATTTTTCGGGGTTGATCGGGTTTCTGAAGGATGTGGATGGGGGTAAGGCTTTGCGGTGAGCCATTGAGGGCGCGGCTTCACTGCGCTGTCGGCTTTTCGCCGATGAATCGGCTCCCACATGGCCTGATGGCTTTTCGCCGATGAATCGGCTCCCCCATTTATCTATGGTCTACACCTGTGAGACGGGTTTCTGGCAACATCGTCCGGTTAACGACGCGCCTTAGCGCGCCAGCCGGACAGCCAAGCCCATGAATCTGCAAGCCAATTACGAACAGATCCCGCTCAAGGACTACGCCGAGCGGGCGTACCTCGACTATTCCATGTACGTGGTGCTGGACCGCGCCCTGCCCTTCGTGGGTGACGGCCTCAAGCCGGTCCAGCGCCGCATCATCTATGCCATGAGCGAACTGGCCCTGTCGGCCACCGCCAAACCGAAGAAGTCGGCGCGTACCATCGGCGACGTGATCGGCAAGTTCCACCCGCACGGTGATTCGGCCTGCTACGAAGCCATGGTGCTGATGGCCCAGCCGTTCTCGTACCGCTACCCCCTCGTCGACGGCCACGGCAACTTCGGTTCACCGGACGACCCGAAAAGTTTCGCCGCGATGCGCTACACGGAATCGCGCCTGACCCCGATTGCCGAGGTGCTGCTCTCCGAGCTCCAGCACGGCACGGTGGACTGGGTCCCGAACTTCGACGGCACCATGGACGAGCCTTCCTGGCTGCCGGCACGGGTGCCCCATGTGCTGCTCAACGGGTCGATGGGCATCGCCGTGGGCATGGCCACCGATATCCCTCCGCACAACCTGCGCGAGGTCGCCAGCGCCTGCATTCGCCTGCTGGACGACCCGGACGCCACCATCGCCGACCTCTGCGAGCACGTGCAGGGCCCGGATTACCCGACGCTGGCCGAGATCATCACGCCGCGCCGCGAGCTCATGGCCATGTACCAGACCGGCGGTGGCTCCGTTCGCGCCCGGGCCATCTACGAGCGCGATGAGGGCAACATCATCATCACCGCGCTGCCGCACCAGGTATCCCCTTCGAAAATCCTCGAGCAGATCGCCGCGCAGATGCGCGCGAAGAAACTGCCGATGATCGAGGATCTGCGCGACGAGTCGGACCACGAAAACCCGATCCGCCTGGTGCTCGTGCCGCGCTCCAACCGCGTGGATGCGGACGAGATGATGCAGCATCTCTTTGCTACCACGGACCTCGAAAAGAGCTTCCGCGTCAACATGAACATGATCGGCCTGGACGGCCGGCCGCAGGTCAAAGACCTCAAGATGGTCCTGACCGAATGGCTGCGCTTCCGCACCGATACCGTCACGCGCCGGCTCAATCACCGTCTCGGCCGGGTGGAGCGTCGCCTGCACCTGCTCGACGCCTTGCGCATCGCCTACCTCAACCTGGATGAAGTGATCCGCATCGTCCGTACCGAGGAAGAGCCCAAGCCGGTGCTCATCGCCCGCTTCCGTCTTGACGATGAGCAGGCCGATTACATCCTCGAGACCAAGCTGCGCCAGCTGGCTCGCCTCGAGGAAATGAAGATCAATGAAGAATCCAACAAGCTCGAGGAAGAGCGCGCGCGCCTGAACGTACTACTGAAGTCGCCCGCCAAGCTGAAGAGCCTGATCAAGGAAGAGCTACGCAGCGACGCCGAGAAGTATGGCGACGAGCGTCGTTCGCCCCTGATCGAGCGCAGCGTCGCCCAGGCACTGGACGAGAGCGCGCTGGTGGCTTCCGAGCCGGTAACTGTCGTGCTGTCGCAGAAGGGCTGGGTACGCGCCGGCAAGGGCCACGATATCGATGGCGAAGCGCTGTCCTATCGCGATGGCGACAGCCTCCTGGCAATCTCCCGCGCGCGTACGACGCAGCAGGTTGCCTTCATCGACTCCACAGGTCGCGCTTACGCGACGCCGGCGCACACGCTGCCATCCGCGCGCGGCAACGGCGAACCGCTCACCGGACGGTTCAGCCCGCCGGCTGGCGCACGTTTCGACGCGGTGGTCACGGCCGACAACGACACCCGCATCGTGCTGGCCACGGACTTCGGCTACGGCTTCGTCACCCGCTTCGAAGCACTGACGGGTCGGCAAAAGGCCGGCAAGCAGATCATCGCGCTCAGCGACGGCGCGCGCGTCCTGGCGCCCGCGATCTCGGCGGATCCGTCTCGCGACCGCATCGTCGTGGTCACGGGTGAAGGCCATCTGCTCATGTTCTCGGTAGCCGAGCTGCCAGAGCTGGACAAGGGCAAGGGCAACAAGCTCATCGAGATTCCGAAGGCCAAGCTGGTCTCGGGCGAGGAGCGCGTGGTCGGTGTTGCCGTTGTTGCCGAGGGCAAGGGCGAAGTCACGCTTTACGCAGGGCAGCGCAAGCTGACGCTCAAGTGGGCGGATCTCGTCGAGTACGGTGGTAGCCGTGCAACGCGTGGCGGCGTGTTGCCGCGCGGGTTGCGTCGCGTGGAACGGATCGAAACGACTGGCTGATCGGTTGGGGGCCGCCGGATTGGCGGCCCCTGGCAATCGGCGGCCCCTGACGGGTCCATCGCCGATGAATCGGCTCCCACATGAGCGTTCAGGCCATCGCCGATGAATCGGCTCCCACATGAGCGGCTGTTGTGGGAGCCGATTCATCGGCGATGCTGTTATCGACAACGCTCGGACCGGCGATGCTTCAGAGCCGCGTCACGTTCCAGGAAACCATCCGCCCGTCCTTGTACGGCATCACGCCATGAAACGGCCGCGGATCGGCATCGAACACCAGTGGCAGGAAGTGACGGTCGCCTTCCCACATCGGCAAGGCATCGAGCTCGTTCAGCGACACCCACTCCAGCTTGCCTTCGGCATTCGATTCGAAGGCCGTTCCCGCGTACCGGTCGATGACAAAAATGAAGCCGAGCCAGTCCTCACCGTTCTTACCGAAGCCGGGCCAGTTCAGCGTGCCGCGCAGGCGCATCCCGAGGCACTCGATACCGGCCTCCTCCATGATCTCGCGACGCATGCAGGCGGCAATGTCTTCGTCCGGCTCCATTTTTCCGCCGAGGCCGTTGTATTTGCCCAGATGCTGATCATCGTGGCGGGCGTTGCGGTGGATCATGAGGACGCGCTGGCCGTCGGGCGACATCACATAGCCGAGCGTGGCGACGATGGGCGTATAGGGCATGGCGATGGCAACGAGGGGGAAAAAACCCGAAGTTTACCCCCTCCCCATGCGAAGGCGGCGTTTCGCCCCTTGCATGGGCGCGACGACCCGGCGAACATCGACGGATGCCCCACCCGTCGCTTTCCCGCATGACCCGTCCCCTGTTCGCCCGTATCGCTATGGCGGCCGCCCTGGCAGCGACTGCCATGGGCTGTGTGGCACCCGCGGACGCCGTCGACAGCCGCGAACTCGTTTTCGACAGCCAGTCGTATTTTGCTGTCACCGTGGATACGCGCCGCGAAGACATCGAGCTCTACTGGCGCAATCCCGATACCGACCAGCCCTTCGGTACGATCGATGCGCTCCGGACCTGGACCGCCGGCAAGGATCGCCCCCTGTCGTTCGCCACCAATGCAGGCATCTACGACCGCGAGTTCAAACCGCTCGGGCTGTATGTCGAGAACGGGAAAGCCCTCGTCCCGCTGAACCTGATCCACGGCAATCCTCGCTCGGGAAATTTCTCGCTACTGCCCAACGGCGTCTTCGCGGTCTACGACGATGGCAGCGCCGAGGTGCACACGAGCGAAGCGTTTCGCGACGCGGGTCGCAAGCCGCGCTGGGCTACGCAGTCGGGCCCCATGCTGGTCATCGACGGCGAGATCAACCCGCAGTTCGACAATGGTTCGGACAGCATGAAATGGCGCAGCGGCGTCTGTGCAAAGACACCTCATGAGGTGGTCTTCGTGGTCAGTCGTGCGCCAGTCAACTTCCACAGCTTCGCCCGACTTTTCCGCGACGAGATCGGTTGCCGGGACGCCCTGTTCCTCGACGGCACGATCTCGCAGGCCTTCACGCCCGACGACGGCTACGCGGGCGCGCCTGCCTTCATGACCAAGCCTTACGCGGGCATGATCGCGGTGTTCCCCAAGCACCGCTGAGCAGGTTCAGCTGTAAGGAATCACCAGCTTGAGGCGGTCCTTCCAGCCGACGCGACCCTTGGACTGAAGCGTCCTGTCCGGCGGCTGCACATGACCGGTGCAGTTGGGACCGTTGAAGCACGTGTTCCAGCCAGCCTCGTAGATCACGTTGTACGAGAGCTTCCGGCCTTCATTGCCGCTCAGGGGAAGCTCCCAGACGATTTCATATTGTGGATTCAACGTGCCGGCAAGCGGCGTTGCCTGCACCAGGCTGCCGTGATGAGCGCGCGCGTTGATCCACCGATAGATCGCCGGCACATCGGGGGTCCAGCGTGTGGATCGGTAAAAGGTCACGCCGGTGTTGCTCCGCGTCTGCACGAGGTGCATTTCCGATTGCGCCGTCTCCGTCGTCGAGCGGATCAGGTTCAGGCTGAAGGTCATGCTCGGCGTCACCTTGCCGGTCGAATCGATCGACACGCCTGCCTGCGCATTACCGCCGACGATGAAGCGCTCCGCACGGGATACGGAAACCTTGCCGTCGATGGAGTCGGCTGGGTACAGCGTTCTCAGCCTCGGCTGGCGCGGGCAGCCGAACAACTCCTCACCATCGGGTTCATCGCAAACGAAGAGTCCCGTTTTCCCGGTACCAGGGAAGGACGAGTCGATGGGCCATGCGGACACCCTCCCGTCGTATTCGATCGGCCCCCACCCGCTGTGGATGGACGCGTCGAGCAAGCGCCGCAGTCCGCCCTGTGCCGCATCGAAGTAACCTTCGGTGCCCTCGCGCCGTCCGAAGCCGCTGCCGCCGCCCTCGCCTACGGTCTTTGCCCAGAACAGGAAGGTTGTTCCGCGCAAATCGATAGGATCACTGTTGCGAAGCAGGGCCCATTCGGTCACGAGGCTCAGTCGCGGTTCGTCGGTGGCGCGATAGGGAGCAATGGTGAACTGCGGTAGCGCGGCCGTGTGTACCGACAGGTTGCCGTACTGGCACCAGCGGCGGAGTTCGCGCGCGAAAACACGAAATTCATCGTGCGGCGGCACTCGCTGCCCGAACACCGTCGAGGTCATCTTCCGGCGAAACGCACGGCAGACGGACGACGGCGTCGCTGCCGATAGATCGAAGCTAACGTCGATGGAGCGGGTCGAGGTATTGGCTGAGCGAACGGGCCGCAGCCCCGTATCCACCTCCGCTCGATCGCTCCAGTTCCAGCGACTCAGAACCGCATGGCGATTAGCGAGATCGGTTGCGTTGAAACCAAAGATGCCAAGTCCCGCGCCCGGGTCGAGCACGATGGTATTGGTCGCCGGCCAGGCGTAGACATCGTCCGGCTTGAGAACGCCGAGCATGGACAACGGACCCGTCAGAGCCACTCGCTGTCCCTCGTCGAGCGATTCCTCGATCTTCAACTCGACTTCGACCAGATCGTCGTCATTGCTTACGTTCAGGATCGTTACGCCGGCGACGCTGGTGACATCACGCGTCATGGCGGCGGCCGGCTGGCAGCTTCCCGCGAAAACCAGCACTGCCGCGGCAGCGCGTCCGTAAACCCTCATGTCGTATTCCTGCGTCCGCCCGGTATCGAGCCGGAAGAGCTTCGGACATAGACAGCTAGCGACGTAGCAGGGGTAGACGCCGACAGGCGTCGGTGATCAACGCAGCATGCGCTCGCAAATGGCCTGGTACAGGTCAGGCAAGCGCTCGAGGTCGGCAACGGACACGCACTCGTCCACCTTGTGGATGGTCGCGTTTACCGGACCCAGTTCGATCACCTCGGCACCCATGGGGGCGATGAAGCGACCGTCCGAGGTGCCACCGCCGGTGCTCTGTTCCGGATCGATACCACACAGGTCGCGGCACACGCCGACGACGACCTCACGTAGCTTCCCGCCCGGCGTGGCGAGGAATGGGTGGCCGGACAGATGCCAGTCGATCGAGAATTCCACGCCATGTGCGCGGAGGATCGTCTCGGCACGCTCACGAAGACTGTCCGCCGTGCTCGCTGTGGAAAAGCGGAAGTTGATCAGCGCAACGAGTTCGCCCGGGATGACATTGTTCGCACCGGTGCCTGAGTTGATGTTGGAAACCTGGAACGACGTCGGCGGGAAATCCGCGTTACCTTCATCCCAGCGCTCTGCGGCAAGCGCCGCCAGGGCGGGCGCAAAGCTGTGGATCGGATTCTTCGCCTTCTCCGGATACGCCACGTGGCCCTGGATGCCATGCACCGTCAACGTCCCGGAGAGCGATCCGCGACGCCCCACGCGAATGAGGTCGCCGAGCGTGGCTTTCGCTGATGGCTCGCCGACGACGCAAGCGTCAATGCGCTGATCCGTCTTCGCGAAGTGCCCGACGACTTCACGCACGCCGTGCAGCGCTACGCCCTCTTCGTCACTCGTGAGCAACAGGCCTACGGTGCCGGGATGATCCGGGTTCGCCCGGACAAAGCCTTCGAGTGCGACCACCATGGCCGCGACGGACCCCTTCATGTCCGCCGCGCCACGACCGTAGAGCATGCCGTCACGCTCCGTCGGGGTGAACGGTGCGAAGCGCCAGGCGTCCTCCGGGCCGGGTGGCACGACATCCGAGTGCCCAAGGAATGCCAGGACGGTGCCTTCACTCCCATGGGTAGCCCACAGATTGTCGACGTCGGCGAAGCGCAGGCGCTCGATATGAAAACCGAGCGAGGCAAGCCGACCGGCGATCAGGTCAAGGCATCCGGCATCCTGCGGCGTGACGGAACGACGGCTGATGAGATCACGCGTGAGCTGGAGGACGTCCGACATGACCTTACTTCCCGAAGTGCTTCTTGAAGGCGTTGTCGGTGAAACCGACCGTGACCTCGTCGCCGTCGACCACCACCGGCCGCTTGATCAGGGCCGGGTATTCCTTGAGCAGGAGCGTCCACTCGGGATCGGACCGTGGGTCCTTGCGTTGCGGCAACAGCGTGCGCCACGTGGTCGACGCCTTGTTGACCAGCTTTTCCCAACCGCCGACCTTCTCCGACCATGCCTTCAGCGTCGCGGCCGGCACCGGCTGGGCGCGATAGTCGATGAACTCATGGTCCACCTCGAACCGTGTGAGCCAGTTGCGTGCCTTCTTGCAGGTATCGCAGGTGGGCAGGCCATAAACGAAGACAGCCATGCCTTATTCGCCGCTGCGCAGGAGTTCGTTGATGCCGGTCTTCGAGCGGGTCTTTTCGTCGACCTGCTTGACGATGATCGCCGCGTACAGACTGTGGCTGCCGTCCTTCGCGGGCAGGCTTCCGGCGACGACCACGCTGCCAGCCGGCACACGGCCGTAGCTGACTTCACCGGTGGCCCGGTTATAGATGCGCGTGGACTGGCCGAGGAACACGCCCATGCCGATCACCGAACCCTTCTCCACGACGACGCCTTCGACTACTTCGGAACGCGCGCCGATGAAGCAGTTGTCCTCGATGATGGTCGGGTTTGCCTGCAACGGCTCGAGTACGCCACCGATGCCTACACCGCCACTGAGATGCACGCCAGCACCAATCTGCGCGCAGGAACCCACCGTGGCCCACGTATCGACCATGCTGCCTGCGCCCACAAACGCACCGATGTTGGTGTAGCTGGGCATGAGGACCGCATCCTTCGCGATGTGTGCGCCGCGACGGACCAGGGCACCGGGCACGACGCGCGCGCCAAGGTTGGCATACTCGGTGGCGTCGCCCTCGGCGAAGCGCAGCGGCACCTTGTCGAAAGCGCTCGAAGGGCCGCCATCCATCACGCGGTTGCCATTCATGCGGAAATACAGGAGCACGGCTTTCTTCAGCCACGCATTGACCGTCCAGCCGCCTTTCCCGTCCGGCTCGGCGACACGACGCTCGCCGGATTCCAGGAGGTCGAGCACCTGGTCGACGGCGTTGCGCAAGCTGCCTTCGATTTCGCTCTGGTTGAGGTCGGCGCGACGCTCGAAAGCGTCGTCGATAAGGGACTCAAGCGTTTGCATCTGCATTCAAACTGTTCCTGGGGTTTTCGAAACCGATATGACGAAGCAGGCAATCGCGCAGGATCTCACGGCGTTGCGGAGATAGCGGCGCGTTGCTGCGATCGGTGAGTTGGAAGAAATCCTCGACGCGCTCACCGAACGTCGCGATACGCGCATCATGCACGCGCACCTCGGCTTCGGCCAGCGCCTGGGCGACGGCAGCGAGCAGGCCGGGCCGGTCGGTGCATACCAGAGCGAGCTGCGTGCGTTCGCCGGCGTCGACGAATTCGATGCGCGGTGTCATCTGGAAGTGGCGAAGGTGTCGCGAAAGGCTGCGTTTCGGCGGTCCCTGCCCAGCCGGTTGGTCGAGTGCGCGAAGCATGCGTGCGCGCAGTTCCTCCGCACGCTGCAGCGACGCCGGCGCCTGCGAGTCGGACTCGAGCAACAGGAAGGTATCCAGCGCCTTGCCGGTGTTCGAAACCAAAATGCGTGCCTCGACGACCGAGAAGCGCAGGCGGTCGAGCATGGCGGTCACCGTGGCGAACAGGCCGTCGCGGTCGGGGGTGTAGATGAAAAGCTCGGTACTTCCGCGTACCGAAAACGGGTGCACTTCGACCAGCGGTGTGACGCCCCGGGCGCGCAGGATGGCTGCCGTCTGCCAGGCGATCTGCTCGGGCCGGTGACGAAGGAAGCTGGTGTCGGGGAACTCGGCCCAGACACTGGCGATGTCATCGGCCGCGACGTGCTCCGCCACCAGCATGGCGAGAGCCCGCTCGCGCGTTTCCCGAAGGCGCATGCCCGCATGGGCCGGTGGCGTGAGATCGCTGCGCAAGGCGAAACGCGTGGCCGTGTACAGGTCGGCGAGCAGGCGGTCTTTCCAGGCGTTCCATAGTTTGGGGCTGGTCCCGATGATGTCTGCGATCGTCAGCAGGTACAGGTGGTCGAGGTGCTCCCAATCGCCCACCGCGGCACCGAAGCGATGCACGACGTCGGGGTCGGTGATGTCCTGTCGCTGCGCCGTCGTACTCATCAGCAGGTGATGGCGAACCAGCCAGGCGACGAGGTCGATATCGTCCCCGGGCAGGCCCAGCCGGGCGCAGAAGGCCCGCGCGTCCTCTTCACCGAGCATCGAATGATCACCGCCGCGGCCCTTGGCAATGTCATGGAACAACGCCGCGAGCAGCATCAGCTCCGGCTTCTCGACATGGGGCCAGATTTCACAGGCGATGGGAAAGTCACGTCGCGCCGCGGGATCGGCGAAACGTGCGACGTTGCGCAGTACGCGCAGCGTGTGCTCGTCCACGGTGTACACGTGGAACAGGTCGTACTGCATGCGCCCGACCACCTTGCCGAACGCCGGCAGGATCGCGGCGAGCAGGCCGTGTCGATTCATTCGCCATAAGGCTTCGACTGCGGGCGCGCCACGCCTGAGAAGGGCCAGGAACGCGCTGAGCACCTGCGGGTCATCGGCGAGCGATTCGCCATGCAACGAAACGGCATGCTGGATCCGACGCATGGTCTCGGCGGTGAACCCCGTAATGCCGGGCTCGTCCAGCCGCGCGATAAAGATTTCAACCAAGGATGCAGGGCGGCGCACGAACAGATGAGGGTTGCGCAACGAGATGCGCGAACCATGTCGCACGTAGTCGGCGCCCACCGGCAGGGCCTCGGTGGCGGGATCGAGCATTTCTTCGAAGCGCTCGACCAGCTGGGTCCCCGATCGCTCGATCTGCGTGGCAGCGCGGTAATAGCCCTGCATGAATTGTTCGACGCCGAGGTTCTTGGCGTGCTCGTCTTCGAAACCCAGTTGCATGGCGAGGCCGCGCTGGTAATCGAAGAGCAGGCGCTCTTCCGCCCGCCCTGCTTCCAGGTGCAGGGCATAGCGATAGCGACGAAGGGTTTCCTCGGCTCGCGCCAGTTTCGTGGCCTCGACGGGCTCGAGCAGCCCTTCCGCGACCATGTCGTCGAAATCGGGGGCGTCGGCGAGGCGTCTCCCGAGCCAGCGCAGCGCGTCGAGCGTGCGCAGTCCGCCGGGGCCGTCCTTGAGGTTGGGTTCGAGGTTTTGTGCCGTGTCGTCGTAACGGGCGTGGCGGGCGTCGCGCTCGGCAAGGCGAGCGGCAAGGTACTGACGCGGTGGCCACAGTGCCGGATCGTCGAGGATGCCGCGAAGGCTTTCGGCCAGGATGGGCCAGCCGGCCAGGCGGCGTGCATCGAGGAGGCTGGTGAAGACACTCGCGTCGGTCGCCGCGAGTTCGCGGCACTGCTCCACGGTGCGTACGGCGTGGCCGGGTTTCAGGCCGATGTCCCAAAGGCAGCCGAAGAAGCTTTCCAGTGCGCGGTGCAGCGCCGGCGAGGTTTCGGCCACCAGGGCGAGCAGATCGACGTCGGACGCAGGAAACAGCATGCCGCGGCCGAAACCGCCGACCGCGAACAGGGCGCCGGCGGCCATGTCACCCAGGCAGGCGCCCCAGGTGTGGACAACGATGCGGTCGACAATCTCCGACCGGCGGCGAGCCAGGGCCGAGGCGTCCTCGCCCTCGCGAAACGCGACGGCGAGCGACCGATCCACATCGCCCAGCAGTTGACGCAGCGACCGGCGCGCCTCGGGCGAGACGCCCGATCGCGGTACGACGGCGGGCAGGCGTGGAAGCGGCGGAAGCGTCACGTCGGAGCCCTCTGCGGTGGATGGAGCGTCAGGCGGCGTCCGGCCAGGGGGTCAGGATCTCGAAGCCGTCGTCGGTCACGGCGATGGTGTGTTCCCACTGGGCCGAGAGGGAGTGATCTTTGGTGACCACGGTCCAGCCATCCGGCAGCGACTTCGTCTGCGGCTTGCCGGCGTTGATCATCGGCTCAATGGTGAAGGTCATGCCTGGCTTGAGCTCCATGCCCGTGCCGTTGCGGCCGTAGTGAAGCACCTGGGGCTCGTCGTGGTAGACCTTGCCGATGCCGTGGCCGCAATACTCGCGGACCACCGAGAATCCGGCGGCCTCGGCATGCTTCTGGATGGCCGCACCGACGTCGCCCAGCGTGGCGCCCGGCTTCACGGCGCGGATGCCCTGCATCATGGCCTCGAACGTGGTGTCGACCAGACGCCTGGCCAGCACGCTCGGCGTGCCGACGAAATACATCCGGCTGGTGTCGCCGTGCCAGCCGTCCTTGATGACGGTGACGTCGATATTGACGATGTCGCCATCCTTCAGGACCTTGGTTTCGGTCGGAATTCCGTGACAAATCACATGGTTGACCGACGTGCACACGGTCTTCGGGAAACCCCGGTAGCCGACGTTGGCGGGAATCGCCTTCTGCACGTTCACGATGTGATCGTGGGCGAGGCGGTCCAGCTCTTCGGTGGTGATACCGGGCTTGACGTGGGGCACGAGCATCGCAAGCACCTCGGCGGCCAGACGGCCGGCCTCGCGCATGTGCTGGATCTCTTCGGGGGTCTTCGGTACGACAGCCATGATGGTTCTCTCTTTTCCTTTCGCCCTCAGGGGATTGGGCCTGCCACCCGAGGTGGCGGCGCCCCTGCCGGAAATCCACCCTCGGCTTGCGGCCGGGCGGGTCTGGAGGCTACAATTAGCGAGTTTTGCTGTCCGGCGAAGCCACTTTTACGTGGCCACGGCGGCAATACGAAGCGCGATTGTAACCGTATGGAGCCAGCATTGGCCCCACGAAAGCATCGCTTTTAACGCCACACACGCATCGGCACCGCCTTCGGGGTGCCTGGCCCGACAGGGCCGGGTCGAAGCCGGGGATGCGTGGAGGTCCCAACCCCCATAGAACCGCTCGATGCGGTTCGCCCAGGAGTTATTCCATGGCACAAGTCACCATGCGCGAAATGCTGGAAGCCGGCGTCCACTTCGGCCACCAGACCCGTTACTGGAACCCCAAGATGGCTCCGTACATCTTCGGCGCCCGCGGCAAGATCCACATCATCAACCTCGAGAAGACGCTTCCGCTCTTCACCGACGCGATGCATTTCCTCTCGGGCCTGGCCCAGAAAGGCGGCACCGTCCTCTTCGTCGGCACCAAGCGCTCCGCCCGTGAGTCGCTGGCCGAAGAAGCTGCACGCGCCGGCCAGCCGTTCGTCACCGCCCGTTGGCTCGGTGGCATGCTGACCAACTTCCGCACGGTCAAGCAGTCGGTCGCCCGCCTGAAGGAACTCGAAGCCGCCGAAACCGATGGCTCGTTCGAGAAGCTGGTCAAGCACGAAGTGCTGGCCCGTCGCCGTGAGCGCGACAAGCTGCAGAACTCGCTGGGCGGCATCAAGGACATGAACCGTCTGCCGGACGCCCTGTTCATCATCGACATCGGTCACGAAGACATCGCCGTCCAGGAAGCCCGCAAGCTCGGCATCCCGGTCGTCGCCGTCGTCGATACCAACTACGACCCGGCCCTCGTCGACTACGCCATCCCGGGTAACGACGACGCCATCCGCGCGATCCAGCTGTACGCCCGCGCCGCTGCCGACTCGATCCTCGAAGGCAAGGCCGCTTCGCCGAACGCTGCCCGTGGCGATGCCAACGAGTTCGTCGAGCTCGACGAAGAAGGCAACCCGGTCGCGAAGGACAACGCCCCGCGTGGCGATCGTCGTGGCGCCCCGGACAAGAAGGGTGCCCCGCGTCGCGAAGGCGGCCGTGACGGTGGTCGTGGCCGCGCGTAAGCGCCCCACCCTGTCGAGCTCTTCCGTTTCATCCGGCGCCGCGACACCAACGTCGCGGCGCTTATCAAAATATTGAGGAATTACCATGGCTGAGATCACCGCAAGCCTCGTCAAGGAACTGCGCGAGCGTTCCAGCGTCGGCATGATGGAGTGCAAGAAGGCACTCGTCGAAAACAACGGCGACATCGAAGCGGCGATGGAATGGCTGCGCAAGAACGGCCTCGCCAAGGCTGACAAGAAGGCCGACCGCGTCGCTGCCGAGGGCCTGATCGCCGTCACGCAGAAGGCCGGCAAGGCCGTCCTGGTTGAAGTCAACAGCGAAACCGACTTCTCCTCGCGCAATGAGCAGTTCATCCAGTTCACCAAGGACGTCGCCAACGTCGCGCTCGAGTCGGGCGTGGCCGACGTCGCCGCCCTGAACGCCGCCAAGCTGGGCGACGTCACGGTCGAGGAAGGCGCCAAGACGCTTACCCTGACCATCGGCGAGAAGTTCGAAGTCCGCCGCATGGCCAAGGTCGAGAATGACGGCCCGATCGGCGCGTACTCGCACAGCGGCCGCATCGGCGTGCTCGTTGCGCTCAAGGGCGGCTCGGACGAGCTGGCCAAGGGCATTGCCATGCACGTCGCCGCGATGAACCCCAAGTTCATCAAGGTCGAAGACGTCCCGACCGACTACGTCGAGAAGGAAAAGGACATCGCGCTGAGCCAGATGTCGGAAAAGGAAAAGGCCAAGCCGGCCGACATCCTCGACAAGATCGTTACCGGCAAGATCAACAAGATCCTCGCCGAAGCGACCCTGGTCGGCCAGCCTTACGTGCTGGACGGTGACATCACGGTTGCGGAGGCCCTCAAGAAGGCCGGCGCCGAGATCGTCACGGTGCAGCGCCTGGCTGTCGGCGAAGGCATCGAGAAGCCCGTCGACGACTTCGCCGCCGAAGTCATGAAGCAGGCCGGTCTGGCGTAAGCCTTCCCTCCTGGCAATATCCGAAAGAGCCGCGAGTGATCGCGGCTCTTTTTTTGTGCGGCCCCAAGGGCCTTGCCCCTCGCGGCTCTCCGATGCTTCGCACGTCGTAGCCGAGCTGCTTCACCGCTCCGTTGGCTTTTCGCCGCTGAAGCGGCTCCCACATTGCCTCGTTCGCCGCTGAAGCGGCTCCCACATTTCCTTATTCACATAGCTGTAACAAGGCTGTGCGCGTTAAACTACGGCTGTTTTGCCCCATACAAACTGGAGATACCCCATGAGCACCCCGCTGAAGAACCGCCGCATCCTGCTCAAACTCTCCGGTGAAGCGCTGATGGGAGCCGAGGATTACGGTATCGATCCCAAGGTGATCGGTGGGCTGGCCAAGGAAATCCTTGAAGTGCGCGACGCGGGCGCGCAGATCGGCGTGGTCATCGGTGGCGGCAACATCTTCCGTGGCGCGGGTCTCGCCGCCGCCGGGATGGACCGTGTCACCGGCGACCACATGGGCATGCTCGCCACCGTCATGAACGCTCTGGCCATGCAGGACGCCATCGAAAAACTCGGCGGCGAAGCACGCACCATGAGCGCCATCAAGATCAACGAAGTCTGCGAGGATTTCATCCGTCGCCGGGCCATTCGCCATCTCGAAAAGGGCCGTGTCGCCCTGTTCGCCGCCGGCATCGGCAACCCGTTCTTCACCACGGATTCCGCTGCCGCCCTGCGTGCGGTCGAAGTCGGCGCCGACCTGCTGCTCAAGGCCACCAAGGTGGACGGGATCTATTCGGCCGATCCGAAGCGCGACCCGACCGCCACGCGCTATGACCACCTCACCTACAACCAGGTGATCGAGCGCCGCCTCGAAGTGATGGACACCGCGGCGATCGCCCTCTGCCGCGAAAACAAGCTGCCCCTGCGTATCTATGACATGACCCAGCCCGGCAACCTCATGAAGATCATGAAGGGCGAGTCCGTCGGAACGCTCGTCGACGCTGGCTGAGCACCCGCGGGCCGGTCCACGGCCCTTGGCGCGCTGCGGCACGGCCCCGGCGCGCGCGCTGCTATACTCTTTTGCTGACCTGATCCACCGGAATCCCGCCCATGATCAACGACATCAAAGCCGATGCCCAGACCCGCATGGGCAAGAGCATCGACTCGCTCAAGCATGACCTGAAGACGATCCGCACCGGTCGCGCGAATCCCTCCATCCTCGACAACATCGTCGTGCCCTATTACGGCACGCCGACACCGCTCGCCCAGGTGGCCAACGTGTCCACGCCGGACGCGCGCTCACTGTCCGTGAAGCCGTTCGACAAGGCCATGGTCGGCCCGATCGAGAAGGCCATCATGGCCTCCGACCTCGGCATCACGCCCACCACCATGGGCATGGACATCCGCCTCAACTTCCCGCCGCCGACCGAGGAGCGCCGCAAGGAGCTCGCAAAGAGCGTGTCGAAGGAAGGCGAAGCCGCCAAGATCGCCATTCGCAACGTCCGCCGTGACGCCGTCCAGCATGTGGCCAAGCTACTCAAGGACAAGGCCATCACCGAAGACGACCAGAAGCGTGCCGACGCCGACATCCAGACGCTCACGGACAAGTTCGTGAAGGAAGTCGATGCCGTGGTCAGCGAGAAGGAAAAGGAGCTGATGGCGCTCTGACGCGCCATCGGATCGCGCTCCCATGGCAGCGAAGCCCGACGAGCGGGTTCCCCGTCACCTGGCCATCGTCATGGACGGCAACGGCCGCTGGGCAAAACAGCGCCTGCGGCCGCGCACCTTCGGCCACCATGCCGGCCAGAAGGCGGTCAAGGAAGCAGTCGAGTTCTGCCTGCGCCGCGGTATTGCATCACTGACCCTGTTTGCCTTCTCCAGCGAGAACTGGAAGCGCCCGGCCACCGAGGTCTCGGCGCTGATGGAGCTGTTCCTCAAGGCGATCGACAAGGAAGTGGACGAACTCCACCGTAACGGCGTACGCATACGCTTCGTTGGCGACCTCGACGCGTTCGCCCCCGAACTGCGGGCGCGCATGCTGGGCGCCATGGAACGTACGGCCGGCAACACCGCGCTCAACATGAACGTCGCCGTGAACTACGGCGGCCGCTGGGACATTGCCAACGCTGCCCGCCTGGCGGTGGAAGCGATCGCCCGTGGGGAATTCACCACGGCCGAGCTGGACGAGGCACGGCTCAACCGCTACACCTGCCTCGCCGACCAACCACCACTGGATCTTTTCATCCGTACCGGCGGCGAACACCGCGTCAGCAATTTCCTGCTCTGGCAACTCGCCTATGCCGAGCTCTATTTCACCGACACCCTGTGGCCCGATGTCGACCAGGCTTGCCTTGCCGAAGCCGTCGACGACTATGCCCGCCGCGAGCGCCGTTACGGCCGCACCGGTGAGCAGGTAGCCGCGGGCTAACGCCGGAAACTCATGCTCAAGCAACGCATCCTCACTGCCGCCGCCCTGATCCCGGTCGTCCTGGCGCTGATCCTCCTGCCGCCGACCGGCTTCTTTGCTGCGGTCGTCGCCCTCGTCTTCGTCGGCGCGGCATGGGAGTGGAGCCAGCTTGCCGGCAGCCGCACCGCTGTCGGCCGCGGCATCGTCGCCGCCGTTGCGGCCGTGATGCTGCTTGCCCTGCTTCTCGTCTGGACGCCGGGCTTGCTGACCGCACTGACCCTGGCCGGTGTGGCGTGGTGGATCGGATGCTGCTTCTGGCTGCGTCACTTCACCTTTGCCGCGGCGCCCAATGCCGAAAACCGCATGCTCAAGCTCGGCACCGGCGTCCTCGTGATCGTGCCAACCCTGGCCGCCGCCATGGCGATGCACGCCAGCGACCACGGCCATTGGTGGACCCTGCTCGCCCTGGTTGTCGTGTGGTTCGCCGACACCGGCGCCTATTTCAGCGGTCGGTACTTCGGCCGGCGCAAGCTGGCGCCGCGCATCAGCCCGGGAAAGACCTGGGCCGGCGTGTATGGCGCCATCGTCGCCGGTTCGTTCATCGCCGTACTCGGCGGCTACCTGATCGGTGTACGCGAGACGTCCCAGCTGGTCGGCCTCGGCGTACTCGGCGTGATCACGGTCGGCTTTGCGGTCGTCGGTGACCTGTTCGAAAGCCTCATGAAGCGCCATGCGGCCGTGAAGGACTCCGGCAGCCTGTTCCCGGGCCATGGTGGCCTCCTCGATCGCCTGGACAGCGTCTTCGCCGCCCTGCCCGTCTTCGCGGCGGGCAAACTGCTTCTGGGCCTCTGAGGCCATGACCATTCGCCAGGTCGCGGTACTCGGTGCTACCGGTTCCATCGGTGGCAGCACGCTGGACGTCATCGCTCGCCACCCGGATCGTTTTCGCGCCAGCGTCCTCGTCGCCAACCGGAGCAGCGAGGCCCTGGCCGCCCTCTGCGAGCGCTTTCGTCCCGACCTGGCGATCATCGCGGACCCTGCCATGGAAGCTGACCTCGCCCGCCGGCTGGCCGCCGCCGGCGTGCGTTGCGAGGTAGCGTCCGGCGCCGACGCAGTCACCGCCGCGGCGGCTGGCCCGCTTTGCGACACGGTCGTCGCCGCCATCGTGGGTGCCGTCGGCCTCGACTCGACCTTCGCTGCCGCACGCGCCGGCAAACGCCTGCTGCTGGCGAACAAGGAATCCATCGTCATGGGCGGTGCCCTGCTGCTCGAGGCCCTGCGCCAGGGTGGCGGCGACCTCATCCCGGTCGACTCCGAGCACAACGCGATTTTCCAATGCCTCCCGGGCGGGCGCCCCGAGCTGGCCCGGGCGGGGGTGCGCCGACTGGTACTGACCGCCTCCGGCGGTCCGTTCCGCGGCCGCACGCGCGCCGACCTGGGCACGATCACCCCGGACGAGGCCTGCGCGCATCCGAAATGGTCCATGGGCCGGAAGATCTCCGTCGACTCCGCCACGCTGATGAACAAGGGCCTCGAGGTCATCGAGGCGCACCATCTGTTCGCCGCGCCGGTCGACCGCATCGAGGTCGTGGTCCATCCGCAGAGCCTGGTCCACTCGATGGTCGACTACGTCGATGGCTCCATGCTGGCCCAGCTCGGCAACCCGGACATGCGCACGGCGATCTCCTGCGCGCTCGCCTGGCCTGAGCGCATCGATGCCGGTGTCGCGCCGCTGGACCTTGCGGCCCATGCCCGCCTGGATTTCGAGAAGCCGGACCTGGAGACCTTTCGCTGCCTGGCGCTTGCCTTCGAGGCCCTGCGGGCGGGAGGCGACGCCACGACCATCCTCAACGCCGCCAACGAAATCGCCGTGGAAGCGTTTCTTGCCGGAACGCTTCCGTTCCTGGGGATCGCCGAGCTCGTCGAACGCGTTCTTGAGGAACTGCCGGCCGAACCTGTGGTCGATGTCCAGACCCTTGTAGAGCGCGATGCCGCCGCGCGGCGGTCGGCGCGGAACGTGCTGCACCGCGCTTACTGCTAAACTCGCTCTACCCAACGACTTTTTTCGAGACCCTCCCTCCCCGATGAGCCCCTTCCTAGGTTCCGTGTTCTGGCTACTTGTCACGCTTGGCGTGCTGGTGACCTTCCACGAATTCGGCCATTACTGGGTCGCGCGCCGCTGCGGCGTGCGCGTCCTGCGCTTCTCGGTCGGCTTTGGCCGTCCGTTGTGGCGTCGCGTCGCGAAAGACGGCACCGAGTACCAGATAGCCGCCATTCCCCTCGGCGGCTACGTGAAGATGCTCGACGCCCGCGAAGGCGAGGTCGACCCCGCGGACCGCGGCCAGGAATTCACCGGCAAGTCGGTGTGGAAGCGGATCGCCATCGTCGCGGCAGGTCCGGCCTTCAATCTCATTTTTACCGTCGCCGCGTTCTGGGCGATGTACATGATCGGCAAGCCCGACGTGGCGCCCATCGTCAATGCGGCCCCGGAAACCATCGCCGCCCAGGCGGGCATCCGCCCCGGCGACCGCCTGATCTCCATGAATGGCGAACCGGTAGCCACCGGCAGTGACGCCTTCGACGCGCTGGCCAACGGCCTGCTCGGCAACGAGCCCATGCCGGTAAGCGTGAAAGGCACGGACGGCATTCAGCGCAACGTCGTCCTGCCCCTGCAGAAGCTCACCGCCGAAGGGGACATCGGCAAGAAATTCACCCAGCTCGGCCTGACCCTGCAGACAACGCCTTACGTGGGCGACGTCGTGCCGGGCGATCCCGCCGCCCTGGCCGGCATCCACCCGGGCGATCGCATCGTCAGCGTCAACGGCAAGCCGGTAGCGGACTTCGACACCTTCACCAAGCTGGTTCCCGAGCAGGCGGTGATCTCGCCGAAGCTGGCCGTGGCGATCGAGCGCGATGGCAGCACGCGAACCCTCGACATCACCGCCCAGAAGAAATCAGAGCGCGGTGAGCCGACCCGCTGGATGATCGGCATCAGCGCCCGCCCGCCAGAGACCGCCACGCTCCGCTATGGCCCGGTCCGCGCATTCAGTGAATCGCTGCACGCCACCTGGGGTGGCACGGTCAACACCTTCAACCTGATCGGAAAGATGCTCTCCGGACAGGCCTCGACCAAGAACCTCTCGGGCGTCATCGGGATTGCCCAGGTCGCCAACGATTCGGCCAACCGCGGCCTGGGGTGGTTCCTGAACTTCCTCGGCCTGGTCTCCCTGAGCCTGGCCATTCTGAACCTGTTGCCCATCCCGGTCTTGGACGGTGGACACCTGCTGTATTACCTTATCGAGTTGGTCAAAGGCAGCCCGGTCAGCGAACGCACCATGATCGCCGGCCAGTATGTTGGGCTCGCCCTGCTGTTTACGCTGATGGGGCTCGCGTTCTTCAACGACATCCAGCGAATGATCGTCTCGTGACGAGGCATCCGTATTACCCCGGTCCCGGGCGCTCGCGCGCCCAGGGCCAGACGACGTCGGGCATGAGCCCTGCGCGTGCTCCTATTCGGTCGCCGGCCTCGTCCGCCGGCTTCTGGTCTTAACCCAACGGAATCGACGATGAAGCGTATCGCCGCCCTGATCCTGCTCGCCTCCCTGTCTGCTAATGCGCTTGCTTTTGAGCCGTTCGTCGTCTCCGATATCCGTATCGACGGTCTCACCCGCATTGCCCAGGGCACGGTGTTGAGCTATATGCCGATCGAGAAGGGTGAGACCCTAACCGACGAGAAAGCCCAGGCCGCGATTCGCGCCCTGTACCAGACCAAGTTCTTCAGCGACGTCGAAATTGAACGCCAGGGCGACATCCTGGTGATCAAGGTCACCGAGCGCCCGGCCATCGCCAAGCTCACGCTGCGCGGCAACAAGGACATCAAGGAAGACGACCTGCGCAAGGGCCTCAAGGAGATCGGCCTGTCCGAGGGTGAAACCTTCGACCGCCTGTCCCTGGATCGCGTCCAGCAGGAACTCATCCGCCAGTACTACAACCGCGGCAAGTACAACGTGTCGGTCATTCCGCATGTGACGCCGCTCGATCGCAACCGCGTGGCGATCGACATCGAAATCCGTGAAGGCAAGGCGGCGAAGATCAAGGAGATCAACGTCGTCGGCAACAAGGCCTTTACCGACAAGGCCATCCGCGATGGCTTCGAGTCGAACACGAGCAACTGGCTGTCCTGGTACTCCAAGGACGACCAGTACTCCCGCGAAAAGCTTTCCGGCGATCTGGAAAAGCTCAGCAATTACTACATGAATCGCGGCTACGCCGACTTCGGTGTCGATTCCACGCAGGTGGCGATCAGCCCGGACAAGCGTGCGATGTACATCGACGCCAGCGTGAAGGAAGGCGAGGTCTACACCGTCTCCGACGTGCACCTGCTCGGCGAGCTCATCCTTCCGGAAGACACCCTGCGCAAGCTGGTGTACATCCACAAGGGCGACACCTTCAACCGTGCGGCCATCGAGGCCAGCACCGACGCGATCAAGGCCATCCTCGCCAACATCGGTTACGCCTTCGCCAAGGTGACGCCGGTGCCGAAGCTGGACAAGGACAAGCGCACCGCCGACCTCACGCTCTTCATCGAGCCGGGCAAGCGCGTGTACGTGCGCCGCGTGGTCTTCCAGGGCAATACCCGCACGGAAGACGAGGTGCTGCGTCGTGAAATGCGCCAGCTCGAAGGCGCCTGGTACTCGCAGGGCGCGATCGATCGCTCGAAGACCCGCCTGCAGCGCCTTGGTTACTTCAAGACCGTCGACGTCGACAAGGCCCTCGTGCCGGGTACGGTCGACCAGGTCGACCTGACCGCGAAGGTGGAAGAACAGTCCGCCGGCTCGCTGATGTTCGGCGTGGGCTACTCGCAGTACTCGGGCATCATCCTGTCGGCGTCGGTCTCGCAGAACAACTTCCTGGGTACGGGTGACCGCTTCTCCATCGGCGCGGAAACCAGCACGTACTACAAGCGCATCAACGCGAGCTACACCAATCCGTATCTCACCGATTCGGGCGTGCAGATCGGCTACAACGTCGGCTACAGCAAGCTCGATTACGGCGACACCGACCTCGCGAACTACACCTACAGCACCAAGTCGTTCCAGACGACGCTGTCGTTCCCGATCTCCGACTTCGACTCGCTGACCACCAGCCTCGGCGTCAGCTCGAACCTGATCAACACCTCGGTCTATACGCCCGGCCAGTTGGTCGCCTACCAGCAGGCCGTCGGCAACAAGACGATTCACTCGTGGACCTCGAGCCTCGGCTTTACGCATGACACCCGTAACAGCTACTGGGCCCCGACCCGCGGTGGCCAGCTGACGCTGTCGGTCGACGGCGCACTGCCCGGTTCCACGGTGCAGTACTACAAGATCTTCGGCGAAGCCAACCACTACTGGCCGATCGGCAAGGGCTTCGTGCTCTACCTCGACGGTCAGGTGGGCTACGGCAAAACCTACGGCCAGAAGTACGACAACGACGGCTACGCGTACAACCCGGAAGATCCGGCCAACCCGATCAAGATTTACTCGAAGGGCGACAAGGTGGCTTTCCCGTTCTGGGAGAACTACTACGCCGGTGGTGTGCGCGACGTTCGCGGCTTCCAGGACAACACCCTGGGTCCCCGCCTCTGCGACGGCACCAGCCTTAATGCCAAGCCAGACAAGAGCGGCAACTGCCAGGGCTATTACAGCTATGGCCAGCCGGTCGGTGGCGCCTTCAAGACGCTCGGCACGGCGCAGATGTTCCTGCCCCTGCCCTTCCTGAAGGACATCAACACCGCCCGCGTGTCCTGGTTCGTCGACGTCGGTAACGTGTACTCGTCCTTCTCGACGTTCAAGGCCAGCGAGCTGCGCGCTTCGACGGGTCTCTCGCTGCAGTGGCAGGCACCGATCGGTCCGCTGATCATCAACTTCGCCGTGCCCTTCCGTAAGCAGTCCGACGACGGCCGCTTCGTCGAGCGTATCCAGTTCACGTTCGGCAGCCAGCTGTAAGGCTTACAAGCCGCTAGAATCGAGGGGTGGCGCGGCTCCGGCCCGCCACCCCTTTTTTATGGAGTGCCCCGTGAGCGGAAATCCGCAGTACACCCTGGCTGAGCTGGCTGAACGATTCGGCCTCCAGTCCCATGGCGATCCGGCCACGGTCGTCGACGGCGTCGGCACCTTGTCGACGGCGACGGCCTCGCAGTTCACCTTCCTGTCCAATCCCAAGTACACCTCGCAACTGGCCGAGTCGCAGGCGGGCATCGTGGTGCTCGCCGAGGAATCGCTCGCCCTGCGCAAGGGTGCCGCGCTCGTGGCGAAAGATCCCTATGTCGCCTACGCGAAGATCGCCTCGCTGTTCGAACGCGTGGCTGCCGCCCCGCGCGGCATCCATGCCAGCGCCGTGGTGTCGCCTTCTGCCCGCGTGCATCCCACGGCGAGCGTAGGGCCCTGCTGCGTCGTCGACGATGGTGCGGTCATCGAGGAAGGCGCCATCCTTGGGCCGCACTGTGCCATTGGCCCGGGCTGCGTGGTCGGCGCCAACTCGCGCCTGGTCGGCCGGGTGACCCTGGTCATCCGCGTCACCCTCGGCAAGCGCGTCCTGGTCCATCCGGGCGCAGTGATCGGCTCCGACGGCTTCGGCCTCGCCTTCGATCGCGATCACTGGGTCAAGCTCCCGCAGCTGGGTGGCGTGCGCATTGGCGACGATTGCGAGATCGGCGCCAATACCACCATCGATCGTGGCGCGCTCGACGACACCGTGCTCGAGGAGGACGTCCGCCTCGACAACCAGATCCAGATCGCCCACAACGTCCACATCGGCGCACATACGGCCATGGCGGGCTGTTCCGCGGTAGCAGGAAGCGCGAAGATCGGCCGCTACTGCCTGATCGGCGGTAACGCCGGCGTTCTCGGCCACCTCGAACTGGCCGACCGGGTTACCATCACCGCGAAAAGCCTGGTCACCGCATCGATCAGGGAGCCGGGCGAGTATTCGTCCGGCACACCGTTGCAGGACAACCGCCAGTGGCGGCGCAATGCGGCGCGATTCAAACATCTCGATGAGTACGCGCGCCGCCTGTCGGCGCTGGAAAAGGATAAAGGGCAATGACCGATACAAACGCTGCCGTGAAGCTTCCGGTGGATGTGGAACATATCCAGCGACTGCTGCCGCATCGTTACCCGTTCCTGCTGGTGGACCGGGTGATCGAACTCGATCCGGGCAAGAGCATCGCCGCGCTGAAGAACGTCACGATCAACGAGCCGTTCTTCCAGGGTCACTTTCCCGGTCACCCGGTCATGCCGGGCGTGCTGATCGTCGAAGCCATGGCGCAGACCGCCGGCCTGCTCACCCAGCTCACCAGCCAGATCGAAGGCCAGGGCGGCAGCCCCCTGTTCTATCTGGTCAAGGTCGACAACGCCCGCTTCTCGGCCGTCGTCGCACCGGGTGACCAGCTGCGCCTGGAGGTGTCGCTCAAGCGCCTGCTTCGCGGGATGGGCCTGTTCGAGGCCCGGGCCCTCGTGGAAGGCAAGACGGTCGCGTCCTGCGAGCTGATGTGCGCCGCCAGGAGCGATAAATGATTCATGCCACCGCGCAGATCGACCCCTCCGCGCGCATCGCGGACAACGTCAGCATCGGCGCGTTCAGCGTCATCGGTGCGGACGTCGTCATCGGTGAAGGCACGACTGTCGGTCCGCACGTGGTGATCGAAGGGCCGACCACCATCGGCCGCGACAACCGCATCTCGCAGTTCGCATCGATCGGCGGCCCGCCGCAGGACAAGAAATGGCAGGGCGAGCGAAGCGAAGTCATCATCGGTGATCGCAACCTCGTCCGCGAATTCGTCACGATCAACCGTGGCACGGCCGACGGTGGTGGCATCACGCGCATCGGCCACGATAACTGGCTACTCGCATACGTGCACATCGCCCACGACTGCCAGGTCGGTGACCATGTCGTGTTTTCCAACTACTCGGCGCTCGCCGGGCATGCCGAGATCGGTGACTGGACGATCATGTCCGGCTATTCCGGCGTGCATCAGTTCTGCAAGGTCGGCGCCCATGCCTTCATCGGCATGGGCTGCCTGGTCGGCTCCGATGTACCGCCCTTCGTGATGATGGCCAACGAAACACGTGGCCGTCCGCGCGGCATCAACAGCGAAGGCCTGAAACGCCGCGGTTTCGATACCGCACGCATCGCCGCGATCAAGCGCGCCTATCGCACGCTGTACATGGGCGGCCTGCCGCTGGCCGAGGCGCGCGAGCAGTTGCTTGTCCAGGCCGAGACCAGCGAAGACGTGCGCCAGATGCTCGAATTCCTGGACCGCAGCGAGCGCTCGCTCGCCCGCTGACGTCATGCAGCCGACCACTCCCTCCCCTGCCGCGCCGACGATCGCCCTGATCGCCGGCGAAGACTCCGGCGATCAGCTGGGTGCGGAACTCATCGACGCCCTGCGCAACCGTTTTCCCGGCGCCCGTTTCGTGGGTATCGGCGGCCCACGCATGATGGCCCGGGGCTTCGAGTCCTGGTACGACATCCGCGAACTTTCCGTTATGGGTTTTGCGGAGGTGGTCAAACACCTGCCGCGCCTGCTTCGCCTGCGCAAGGACCTCCTCGGCAAGCTTATGGTCGCGCGCCCGGACGTCACCGTCGGTATCGATGCGCCGGACTTCAATCTTGGTGTGGAGCGCAAGCTGAAGGCCGCGGGCCTGCGTACGGTGCACTATGTCAGCCCGTCCGTCTGGGCCTGGCGCGAGAAGCGCGCCGAGAAGATCGGCCTCTCGGCCGACCGCGTCCTCTGCCTGTTCCCGATGGAGCCGCCGATCTACGCGAAGCACGGCATCGATGCACGCTTCGTCGGCCATCCGCTCGCGGACCGCTTCCCGATGGTGTCCGACCGGGCCAGCCCGCGCGACGCGCTGGGGCTGCCGCACGACGCGCCGGTGCTCGCCGTCCTGCCCGGCAGCCGGCCAAGCGAAATCGACAGGGTCGGCGCCATCTTCATCGCGGCGGCGAAACGCGTGGCCATCGCCATGCCCAACCTGCGCATCGTCGTCCCTGCCGCGAACGAACGCGTCCACGCACGGCTAAAGACCCTCCTTGCCGACTTCCCGGGTACGCCACCACTACTCACCGACGGCCAGGCCCACGAGGTCATGCTTGCCGCCGACGTGGTGCTGCTCGCCTCGGGCACGGCCACGCTGGAAGCCATGCTGGCGAAGCGCCCGATGGTCGTTGGCTACCGTGTGTCTCCCACGAGTTATCGCATTGCCAAGGCACTGCGCATGCTCAAGACCGACGTGTACAGCCTGCCGAACATCCTTGCCCGCGCCTGTGGCCTGGGCCGGCGCCTGCTGGTGCCGGAGTTCATGCAGGACGACTGCACGGCGGAGAACCTGGCGGAAGCGACCCTGGCCCTGCTCGGGGACAGCGAGCGTCGCGGTGCCGTGGTCGCTGCTTTCGAGTACCTGCACCAGGAATTGCGCGGCGGCCTGGAAGGTCGCGCGGCGGACCACGCCGCCGACGCCGTTGCCGAACTGGTCCCCGCAGCCCATGCCCCGTAAGCGCAACGTCAGCAGCCAGCTCGCCCGCGACCTCATCGTCGCTGGGGTGGACGAGGCAGGTCGCGGCCCGCTCGCCGGACCGGTGGTCATCGCAGCCGTGATCCTCGACCCTGCGCGGCCGATCCGTGGCCTCAACGATTCAAAACAGCTCGCCGAAGACGTCCGCGAAAAGCTCTACGGGCGGATTGTCGAGCGTGCGCTGGCCTGGACGGTGATCTTCGTCGAACGCGAGGAGATCGACCGGATCAATATCTTCCAGGCGACGATGGTCGGCATGACGCGCTCGCTGATGGGGCTTTCGCTGGCACCACAGATGGCCCTCATCGACGGCAATCGCCTGCCTCGGACGCTACCGTGCGAGGCGCGAGCCGTTATCGGCGGCGATGCTACCGAGCCGGCGATCAGCGCCGCCTCGATCCTGGCCAAGGTCAGCCGCGACCGGCACATGCACGCCCTGGACGCCGAGCATCCCGGCTATGGCTTCGCCAGGCATAAGGGCTATGGCGTTCCGGAACACCTGGAAGCCCTGGGCCGCCTGGGTCCCTGCGTCGCCCACCGCCGGAGTTTCGCCCCGGTCAAGCGCTGGTTCGAACCCGAGATTGAGGTCACGCCCGACCTGTTCGCCGCGGCCGTCTGAACGCGTAGGGCAAATCCGGCCTAAAGTCAGAATTAAACCTGCCGATACGAAAGCTACGCGCCCTCCTCAGGTGCGAGCCTTTCCCTATCGACGACAGGTAACACCCATGAAGAAGATCGCCATCGCCGCCGCGCTGTTCATCGCCGCTCCGTTGTCCGCCCACGCTGCCTGCGCCGCCAAGGATTTCACCATCGACGGTTTCTCCGTCAAGGTGCAGCAGGGTTCGGGCCAGCCGCGCTTCAGCATGAAGGGCAACCTAGTCAACAAGTGCCCCGAAGCCGCCGCCGCGCAGATCCGTATCGACGCGAAGGATTCCACCGGCAAGGTCGTTGCGAGCAAGCAGGGCTGGCCGGCAGGCACCTCCAACATCGAGCCGGGCAAGAGCGTCGATTTCGACCTCGGCCGCCTGTTCCGTTACTCGGCGGATATGTCCGACTACACCGTCGTGGTCACTGACGTGAAGGCCTGGTAACAGGTCAGATCGGGATCCACGATACCCGCTCGCCGGCGGCGAAAGCCGCCGCGCGGGTGGGTAGCCATACCAGGGCGTGCGCCGAAGCCAGGTTACTCAGCATGTGCGAGTCCTGGCGCGGCAACGCTTCGAGCATGACCATGCCGTCCTCGTTGGTCAGGCGCATGCGGACCAACCGGTCGCGCTCCGCGTCCGCCTCGACGGCCGCACTCAGGACACCACCGCGCCACTTGGGTTGAGCCGCCGTCTCGCCTTCGAGGTGGCCGAGCACGGCACGCGCATGCACCGCCAGACAAACCAGTACGGCGGCGGGATTCCCCGGCATGCCCAGCAATGCCTTGCCCTCGCGCATGCCGAACCACAGCGGCTTGCCAGGCTTCTGCGCCACTTTCCAGAACACCTTGCGCACGCCGAGATGATCGGCGACAGAAGGCACGAAGTCGCGATCGCCGACCGAGACGCCACCGCTGGTGACCACCAGGTCCGCACTATCCAGCGCGGCACTCAGGGCTTCCTCGAGAGCCGCTTCGTCGTCGCGCACATAGGCCACGACCGGCTCGCCATAGCCCTGTTCGACAAACCACGCGCGAAGCAGCGGACCGTTGGCGTCATAGACCATGCCGGGAGCGAGCGGCTCGCCGACACGCAGTACCTCGTCGCCGGTGATGAGCACGGCGACACGGGGCCGACGATAGACCTCGATACGGTCGATGCCTGCCATGGAAAAGGCGGCAACGAGTCCAGCGGTCACGCGCTGGCCCGCATGAGCGATCACGCTGCCTGCGGCGAGCTCCTCGCCTTCATAGCGGATGGCTTCGCCGGTGCGCACGGCTTCGCTGAGCACGATGCCCGTCCCCGTTCGCTGGACGATTTCCTGGCGCGCAATGGCGTCGGCGCCCTGCGGTACGACACCGCCCGTCAGAATACGAACCGCCTGCCCGTCACCGACCAAGACATCCGTCGGCTCGCCGGCTGCGGAGGTTCCTATCAGCTCACGCGGCGCCAGCCCATCCCCGGCGCGCACCGCGTAGCCATCGACCGAGCTTTGGGTAAAGCGCGGAAGCGCGATGCGTGCGGTCGCGTCTTCGGCCAGGACGGCACCCAGCGCGTGCTCGACGGGAAGGCGATGCGTGGGCAACGGACCCACCCACTGCCGGTAGAGTTCGAAGGTCTCGGCGAGCGGCAGCAAAGCCATATCAGTGCGCCTCGCCGTAGCCGCCCGGGTGTTGCCCACCCGCGCGACCGGTCTCCAGCAGGTGGATGAGACCCGGCAAGGTGGCCGCCAGCGACTCGCTGGCCCCGCCACGGCTTCCCGGGAACGTGAGCAGCAAGGTGTCGCGGACATAGCCGGCGACACCACGCGAGAGCATGGCGAAGGGCATGCGCTGTTGCCCGAAGGCGCGGGCGGTTTCCATGATGCCGGGGATCTCGACATCGAGCATCGGCTTGACCGTGTCGACGGTGATGTCGTGCGGGCCCAGGCCCGTGCCGCCCACGGTAATGATCATGGCCGTATCGGCGGCGATGAGGGTGCCGAGCAGATCGCCCAGCACGGCCGCGTCATCGGCGATGACCGCGTACTCGACCGGACCAAAGTTGGCCGCGGCCAGCGCGTCGCGTACCCAGACGCCTGCCGTATCGGATTTGCTGCCACTTGCCACGGTATCGGAGAGGACTACGACCGCGGCACTGCGCGGCGTGGACAACGCCCGCTTGTAGTGCGACTTGCCACCGATTTTGCGTTCGAGGCGACAGTCTTCGATGTGCAGTTCGTCCGGCTCGGCATAGGGTTTGAGCATGTCGTAAAGCGTCAGCGCGGCAAGGCTCGCGGCAGTCAGCGCTTCCATCTCGACTCCCGTCGGGCCGATGGTCTGCACTTCGGCGATGACCCGCACCGAGGTTTCTTCAAGTTCGTAAGTCACGTCGGCCCGATGGATGGGCAAGGGGTGGCACAGCGGAATGAGCTCATCGGTCCGCTTGGCCGCGAGGATGCCAGCAACTCGCGCGGTTTTGAGGGGATCACCTTTTTCGGTGTCGCCACTGCGCAGCAGCTCGATGCAGTGGGCCGGTGCATGCAAGGTGGCGGTTGCGCGGGCGACGCGCAGGGAATCCGGTTTCTGGCTGACGTCTTTCATCCGTGACTCGTATGCGAATGGTGGCGATGTGACGGCAAAGGTGCGTCATCGAGATCGTCGCGGATGCAACATCCCTCGACGAAGGCACTGCTGCCGTCGGTATAGAACTCTTCCTTCCATATGGGCGCGCCGTGCTTCACCGCGTCGACCGCGTAGCGGCATGCGTCGAACGCTTCCGCGCGATGTGGCGCGCGCACGACGCAGACAATGGCGATATCGCCGATCGAGAGGTCACCCAGGCGGTGCACGACGCGCACGTACGGAACGCCATACTTCTCGCGTGTGCTTGCCTCCACTTCGCGAATGATCTTTGCCGCGAGCGGCTCGTGCGCCGTGTATGTAAGGTGCCGCACTGAACGGCCTTCATGATGATCGCGAACCGTACCGACGAAAAGCGCGAGACCACCACACTCCGGGTGGCCGTCCAGTTCAAGCAATGGCTCGACCATCACCGCATCATGGGAAAGAACGTGACGTTCCATGCTCAGCCTCCGGCCACGGGCGGGAGCAGCGCGATGCGCCCATCGGCGGGCAGCGGATCAGCGCGACGAACGATCGTATCTCCGGACACGCAGGCGCAGCGGTCCAGCGACGTCGCCAGCTCGGGACGGGCGCGCGCCAACAAGGCGATGGCGTCGGCGACCGTGCGTGTGTCGTCCGGACCTTCGACCTCGAGGGTAGAGGTTCCGGCCAGCCGCTCGAGCGCGGCGAAAAATTCAAAGACAATCGGTTTCATGGCGTATCCGGAAAAAGTGGCTCATCCGCCCATCGCATGCATGGTCAGCGGCCTGTCCACCGGGCCCGGCCGTGAGGCGTATCCCGCGTCCTTCAGCCAGACGGCGCGGCGCACCTGTTCGGCAAGCACGTCATCGGCGATGCCCTCGCGCATGCCTGCGCCGAGCGGCGTGCCGAGCGGCGAAAACAGACAGGTGAACAGTTCGCCCGTTGCGGTGATACGGAGGCGATCGCAGGTCGAGCAGAACGGATTGGACACCGTGGAGATGATGCCAAGCGGGTAGTGGCCGTCGACGAGGTAAGGCGTCGCGGGATCGTGTCCCCTTGGCTGATCCTCGACCTCGTGGCGCTCGCGGATCGCGGCCAGTATTTCGGCCTCGGAGACGACGGCATCGCGCTTCCAGTGCCCCGGCGCATCCAGGGGCATGTATTCGATGTAACGAAGGGGAAGCTTACGAAGCATCGCCCATTCCAGCAGCGGGACGATGTCCTTTTCGTTGTCGCCACGGATGACGACGGCATTGAGCTTGACCTTGGCTCCCGCATCGACAAGCGCATCGATGCCATCGAGCACGGGTGCGATCTCACGCAGGGTAAGGCGACGAAACGTGGCTGGATCGACTGCATCCAGGCTCACGTTGAAATCATCCACGCCCGCAGCAACCAGGGCATGGGCCTTTGGCGCGATACGGGAGGCATTGGTGGTCATCGACAGTCGCTGCAGGCCCCTTTCGCGAAGAGCGCTGATGTCGCGCACGCACTCCAGCAGGTCCCGGCGCAGCAGCGGCTCGCCGCCCGTCAGTCGGATCTGGTCGATACCCTGGTCCACGAACAGACCTGCCAGCCGTACGATTTCCGCACGCGTCAGCAGGCTGGCCCTGGGGAGCCAGTCCGGGTTTTCGGGCATGCAGTACGTACAGCGAAAGTTGCAGCGATCGGTGAGCGATATCCGCAGCTTGCGCTTGGTACGTCCGTGACGGTCGATAAGTGGGGACATGTCGCCTCAGGAAAGCACAATGTGCGTAAGCGGGGTGTGTCCTGCCCCGCAAGCCCTTCACATGCAATCGTGCCAGACTTCGGGCATGAACGCCTTGAATCCTTTCGTCGCAGCAGCGTGGCCGGCGTGGCCGGATTACGCGCTGGTCGAGGACCTCCTGCCGGCCCTTCGCGAGTACGCCCACGCCGGCCGGGTGTCGCTGGCCACGCTGGTCGATGTCGCAGGGCCGTCGCCGCGCCCGCTCTACAGCGAAATGGCGATCGCCGCAGACGGCCGGGTGGCGGGGTACGTGTCCGGCGGCTGCGTTGAAGCGGCTGTCGCCGAAGAGGCGTCCCTGGCCTTGGCGGAGGGCCGCCCGCGGCTCCTCGACTATGGCGTAGGCAGCCCGGTCCTGGACATCCAGCTCAGCTGCGGTGGCCGGATCGGCATCTTCGTTCGTGAACTGCGCGAGCCGTCGCGGTATGTGAATACCCTTGCCATTGCACGCCGCGAACGGCGTACTGTCACCGTCCTGACCGATCGTGAGACGGGCGCCTGGCAGATCTCCGACGGTACCCGGGAACCTGACGTTCAACACTACGCGCGCCCCCAGCGTCCGCCGTTGCGGCTGGTCGCCATCGGCGGCGATCCGGTGACCCTGGCTGTCGCTCAACTCGCACCCGCGCTGGGTGTGGAGATCGTCCTGTTGAGGCCTCATGGGCCGACCGAACCACCCCCGGGGGTCGCCCTTGCCGGATACGACTCGCGGAGCCTTCCGGCCGCCCTGGCCGATCTGGCGCTCGACGACCGCACAGCCGTGTATTCACTGAGCCACGATGCTGAAATCGACCACGCCGTGGCGGCGCACGCCCTGCACTCAGAGGCGTTTGCCGTGGGCATCCTCGGTAGTCGCAACAAGATTGGCGCGCGTGTCGAACGTCTCAGGGACGACGGCATCGAGGAAGATGAACTGCAAAAGCTTCACCTCCCCGCCGGACTGCCGATCGGCGCACAGACCCCCCACGGTATCGCTTTGTCCATCCTTGCCCAGGTGTGCCAGCGCGACCGCGCGCGGCTGCCGTGATGGGCACCCATGATGCGGTGATCCTCGCCGCCGGCGGCAGCCAGCGCCTCGGACGTCCCAAGCAGCTACTGACCGTGAAAGGCGAAACGCTGCTCGCCCGCGCGGTACGACTGGTAGCGGCGACCCGCCCGGGGCAGACCGTGGCGATCGTCGGAGCTTACGCGGAACGCATGTGCGGCCAGCTGGGCGGCGCCATTGCCGTGTTCAACCCTGATTGGGCCGAGGGTATGGCATCGTCCCTTCATGCGGCGGCCGATGCCCTGGCGGGGCGCACCGACCCTATCCTTGTCGTGCTCGTCGATCAGCTGGCGCTCGACGAGGGCCACCTGCAGCGACTGCTCAGCGCGCACGATGGCTCTGCTGACACCGTTACCGGCTATGGCGACGCCATGGGCGTGCCCGCCGTGCTGCGCGCCACGACACTCGCACGCGCCACCTTGCTCCGTGGCGATACCGGTTTTCGCGCCCTATGGCAGGAGGCTGTTCCCCAAATCATCCGCGCCGACGCCTTTGCCGACGACCTGGATACCGAAGCCGACGTCATTCGTGCCATCGCGGCTGGCCGCCTGGACCCCGAGCGCGGGCGTATGTAAAGGTCTTGGCAAGCCGGGGGGCGCGATTCGCTCCGCCGTGTTCACGTCGTTCTGATTACAACCGTGGGGAACCCCACGGAGAAGGGCATGCAACAGAAACCCGAGCGATCTTCCGCCAGTGCGGCCCGTCACGACGCGACTTCCGGTAGTGCGGCGATCCGCACCCTCGCGCGCGTTCCCGGCATAGACACTGTCCCCATCCGTTTGCGCATCAACGGCGAGGATCGCGATCTCGATCTCGATCCCCGCGTGACCCTTCTCGATGCCTTGCGCGAGCATCTCGGCCTGACAGGCTCGAAGAAGGGTTGTGACCATGGCCAGTGCGGTGCCTGCACGGTATTGGTCGAGGGGCGCCGTATCAACGCCTGCCTGACCCTTGCCGTCATGCATGATGGTGACGCGCTCACGACGGTCGAAGGCCTGGCGCGAGGCGACGTCCTCAGTCCGTTGCAGGCGGCTTTCGTCGCCCACGACGGCTTCCAGTGCGGTTACTGCACGCCGGGCCAGCTTTGCTCGGCGACGGGCATGCTCGAGGAAATTCGTGCCGGCTGGCCGAGCGTGGTGACTGAAGACCTCGCCACTGCGGCCTCCCTCACCGACGACGAAATCCGCGAACGCATGAGTGGCAACCTGTGCCGTTGCAGCGCGTATCCGAACATCGTCGCGGCCATTGCCGATGCCGCGGGGGACGACGCATGAAGCAGTTCACGTATGAGCGCGCCACGTCGCCGGGCGCCGCCGCCCGCACCGCCGTCACACAGCGCCGAACGCGCTACATCGCGGGGGGCACCAACCTCCTCGACCTGATGAAGCTGGGCATTGAAACGCCGGAGCATCTGGTCGACATCAACCGGCTCGGCCTCGATGAGATCGAAGCGACACCTGAGGGTGGGTTGCGCATCGGCGCGCTGGTACGAAACAGCGATCTCGCTGCGGATAGCCGCATCCGCGAACGCTACCCGGTGCTGTCGCGCGCGCTGCTGGCCGGCGCATCCGGGCAGCTTCGCAACAAGGCGACCACTGGCGGCAACCTGTTGCAACGCACGCGCTGTTACTACTTCTATGACACGGCGATGCCCTGCAACAAGCGCAACCCCGGTAGTGGCTGCGCGGCGATCGGTGGATTCAATCGCATCCACGCGATCCTCGGCGCCAGCGAATCATGCATCGCCACGCACCCCTCCGATATGGCAGTGGCCATGCGCGTGCTGGATGCCGTGATTCACACACTCACGCCCGGTGGCGAGACGCGGGCCATTCCGATCGCTGGGTTTTACAGGGTGCCCGGTGATACGCCGGAGGTCGAAAACGCGTTGCAGCCAGGTGAACTGATCACCCATGTGACCCTGCCCCCGCCGCCTCCCGGGCGACAGGTGTACCGCAAAGTGCGTGACCGATCGTCGTACGCATTCGCGCTCGTCTCGGTCGCCGCTATCGTCGAACTCGATGGCGATGCCGTGGCATCCGCGCGCGTCGCGTTTGGTGGCGTGGCGGCCATGCCCTGGCGCGACGACGCGCTGGAGGCAGCGCTGTGCGGCAGCGCCTCAGACGAGGCCTCGCTACGTGCCGTGGCAAGCGCTGCGCTGGCCGACGCCAGGGGCTACGGGCATAACGACTTCAAGGTGCCACTCGTACGGCGCACGCTGGGTGCCGTGCTGGTAGAGGCTTGCGGGAGGGCATCGGCATGACGATACGCATGGATACGATCGTCGGCGTCACGCCGCTCGACGAGCGCCCCGGAGGCTTCACCGGAAAACCCGTCGACCGCGTCGATGGACCACTGAAGGTTCAGGGCAAGGTCGCATACGCGGCCGAGCATGGCGGCATGGGTGCGGTAGCTTATGCCTTTCCTGTCCTTGCCACGATCGCCTGCGGACGCATCCGGCGTCTCGACGCCTCGGCAGCGCAGCACGCGCCCGGCGTCATCGAGGTGCTCACCGCGAAGAACGCGCCGCATCAGGACACGAGCTCCGATGACGCCATTCCGCAACTCACCGGCGATGTCGTGAAGCACTACGGCCAACCGATCGCGCTGGTCGTCGCGCGATCCTACGAGCAGGCGCGCCATGCGGCATCGCTGATTCGTCCGGAATACGATGCGCGGCCCGGTCGTTTCGATCTCGCCGTCGGCAAAAAGGACGCACGTATCCCAAAGGATCTTCCTTACGCGAAGACCGACACGGACAAGGGTGACTTCGATGTCGCCTACGCCGCGGCGCCGCGGAAGCTGGACGTCGTCTATACGACGCCATTCCAGTTCCACGCCGCCATGGAGCCGCACGCGACGATAGCGAGCTGGGAAGGCGACAGGCTCACCGTTCAGACGTCCAACCAGATGCCAACGCCCGGCCGGAAGGCGCTCGCCGCCACGTTCGGTCTCGCACCCGAGAAGGTCCGGGTGCTTTCGGCATATATCGGCGGTGGCTTCGGCAGCAAGCTCGACGTGCAGCCGGATGCGGTGCTGGCGGCCCTCGCCGCAAAGGCTACCGGCCAGGCGGTCAAGCTGGTGCTTACCCGCCAGCAGCTCTTTCATGTCGTCGGCCATCGCACCAATACGATCCAGCGGGTGCGCCTTGGCACGGATACCGATGGCCGCATCCTCGCCGAGGCCCATGAAGCCTGGTCCGGCAATGAGCCGGGTAACGACGAGTTCGAGCCGACCGTGCTCGGCACGCGCTCGCGTTACGCGGGCGACGACCGGCTGAACACGCACCGTCTGGTCGACCTGGACCTGCCACCCGCCATCTCGATGCGTGCCCCGGGTGAGGCCGTCGGCCTGCTTGCGCTCGAAGGAGCCATGGACGAACTCGCCGTGCAGCTCGATATCGACCCGATCGAACTTCGTGTCCTCAACGAGCCTGCCGTCGACCCCGAACTCGGCGTTCCCTTCTCGTCGCGCCAGGTGGTCGAATGCATGCGCGAAGGCGCGCGTCGCTTCGGCTGGGACAAGCGCGTCGCTCGCCCAGGACAGGTGCGCGACGGGCGCTGGCTTGTCGGCATCGGTATGTCGTCGGCGGTGCGCGGCAACATGTTGCAGGCATCGAAGGCGAATGTCCGCCTGGATGCCTCCGGACAACTCACCGCGCGCATGGCCATGACCGACATCGGGACAGGCTCCTATACCGTCTTCACGCAGATTGCGGCGGACCTGCTCGGCCTGCCGATGGAGCGCGTGACCGTGCTGCTCGGCGATTCGGACTTCCCTGATACGCCAGGCTCCGGGGGATCTTTCGGCGCGGCCAGCGCGGGTTCCGGCCTTTATGACGCATGCATGCAATTGCGTACGAAGCTGTCCCATTCGGCCGGCATCGACCCGGAATGCGCGCGCTACGAGGACGGCCATGTGACCGACGGGGAAAAACGCGTGAGCTTCGCTGCCCTCGCAAGCGGAGGGGATGTCTGTGCTGACGGCGGTGTCGAGCCAGGCAGCAATAACAAGAACTACAACCAGAACTCCTACGGTGCCTTCTTCGCCGAGGTCGGGGTGGACAGGGACACCGGCGAGATCCGCCTGCGCCGCATGCTGGGCGTCTTCGCCGCGGGTCGCATCCTCAATCCGAAGACAGCACGATCCCAGGCGCTCGGCGGCATGATTTTCGGCGTGGGCTCCGCGCTCTCCGAAGAGATGGTCCTCGACGCGCGCTACGGTGCGTTCGTCAACCACGACCTCGCCGAATACCACGTCCCCGTGAACGCGGATATCGGCCCCATGGAGGCCATCTTCCTGTCCGAGCTCGATGACAAGGCGAATCCGCTGAAGATCAAGGGACTGGGCGAGGTAGGCATCTCCGGCGCGGGGGCATGTATCGCCAACGCCGTGTATAACGCCTGCGGCGTAAGGATCCGCGACTACCCGTTGACGCTCGACAAGATTCTCGCAGGGTGGCCTGAAGGCGTCTGAAACCACCGTTTTTCCGCATTGCGTCACGGGGTGCCTGAAAAAAAGGCTCCCAAATGCAAAAAATCTTTGCGAACCCTATTTTCAGCGGACCAAAGCAACGCTAGAGTGAGTCGCCCGCTGGGCACCGGCCGGAAAGGCCGCCTCATTCGATTCAGTGACAAGGATAACCATGGCCACGACCAAAAAAACGGCGGCGAAGAAGGCTGCCAAGGCTCCCGCCAAGGCTGCCGTGAAGGCTGCAAAGGCCCCGGCCGCGCTCAAGCCGATCAAGGATCCGCTTTCGAAGTCCACGCTCGTCTCGCACATCGTCGAGCAGAGCGGCATTGACAGCAAGAGCGTGAAGGCCGTGCTGGCTTCGCTCGAAGGCGCGATCTCCGCGTCGGTTCACAAGAAGGGCGCTGGCACGTTCACGCTGCCCGGCCTGCTGAAGATCACCTCCGTTGCCGTCGCTGCGAAGCCGAAGCGCAAGGGCAAGGATCCGTTCACGGGTGAAGAGCGCTGGTTCGCAGCCAAGCCCGCCTCGGTCAAGGTCAAGGTCCGTCCGCTCAAGAAGCTCAAGGACGCGGCAGCCTGATCTCTCTCAGTGGCTTGAGCCGCTGCGGTTGACGAGGTACCCGAAAGCCCCTGCCTCACGGCGGGGGCTTTTTTTGGTTTGGGGTTCAGAGCCTTCAGTGCCCATCGACGTCGCGGCGCAGAGCCTTCGGCGCCCACCCTCGCTGCTCAGACACCCCTTCGCGTTTCGTACCGGAAAGGCCGCTGCGCGGCCCATGTATCTATCTGGCCTACGGCCGCTCCACTTGTCGGGAACTCGCCTCGAGGGTGGGCACCGAAGACTCTCCCCATCCCTGAGGTTCGTGGGGTCGAGCCGACGAAGCAAAGCCGCTTCGGCGGTCGGGTCATCGCCATCGCCAAGCGGTCAACCGTCTCGCCAGTCGCGATCGTTCGCGCGAGGCGGCGTAGCGGCGAGGAAGTCGCTCAGCGCGCCGGAATGTACGTATCAGCACGACGGCCGTGAGGACCGGTTTCGGCAGCAACACAGCTCAACGGCTCGCCTTCCCACTGACCGTATCGTCGTGAGAGACCTTGGTGTCCACCCTCGAGGCGAGTTCCGCACAAGTGGAGCGGCCGTAGGCCAATAAGAACATGGCCGCGGAGCGGCTTTCCTTTTCGAACGCGGAGGACCTGTCTGAGCAGCGAGGGTGGACACCAAGGTCTCCTCGCGAGACGCCCAAGTGTAGAAAGCGATGGCGAAGCCGAGCGAGGTGCGAGGTGCGAGGTGCGAGGTGCGAGAGAAAGCCAGGTCTGAAAGCCCAGGTGCCGGGGCCTCGGTAGAGCGCGAAGAAGCTTTTTTCATGGCCCCTGCCAAAGGTCACGCTTGACTACACATGTCGTCAGGTGCACCCTGCCTACATCTGTAGTCAGGAGTGCGGGGCATGAGCAAGAAGACCATCGGCGACCAGGAGCTCGCGCTTCTCCAGTACATCGGCGAAACGCCGAAGAGCACCGTGGCGGAGGTGTGTGTCGGCTACGGCGAAGGCCGTGGTCTCGCGCGCTCAACCGTGCTGACGATGATGGAACGGCTGCGTGCCAAGGGCTACCTCGCCCGTCGCAAGATCGAAGGCACGTTCCGTTATAGCGCGACGAATGAATCGGGCGAGGTCATGACCGGCGCGGTGGCGCGCTTCGTCGAAAAGACCCTGCAGGGTTCGGTATCGCCCTTCGTCGCCTGGATGTCCGAACGCGGTCAGGTCAGCGACACCGAACTGGCCGAACTCGAGGCGCTGGTCGACACGCTGCAGTCGCGCCGCAGGGGACGCTGACATGGACGCCTTCCTCGACACCCTGCTCTCCCGTCTCGCGCACGCCTCCGTGCAGGCGTTTCTGCTTGCCGCCATTGTCTACGCCGTCTGCAGGCTCGTGCCTTCGCTATCCGCTGCGGCGCGCAGCACGCTGTGGTGGCTTCTCGGTGCCCAGCTTATCGCCGGCATCGCCTGCCCCACCCTCCTTGCCCTGCCGCTTCTTACCCCGCCGACACCCAGCGCCGTGATGACTACGACCGCGTTCAGTGACATCGGCACCGTGTTGACGACGAATGAGACGACCGAAGGCTGGACGTTCTCCTGGACCTACGCGCTGCTCGGACTCTGGCTCGCCGCCGTCCTGGCGCAGTGCGCCGTGGCCGCCGTGCGCTGGGGCCAGCTGAGCGGCGTGATTCGCCGCGCGATGCCGCACGACGACGTCCGGGTCGAAACGCTCTGCGCCCGCCGTGCACGCGAACTCGGCCTGCGCCGATCACCACGCCTGGCGGTCTCCGCCGAGGTCGACTCACCGCAGGTGATCGGCCTGTGGCATCCGACGATCATGCTGCCGCAGGACGATCGTCTGGGCGATGACGACCTCGACATGGCTCTCATGCACGAGCTGGCGCACGTTCGTCGCGGCGACCTGGTCCTGGGCTGGATTCCCGCGGTCGCGCGCACCTTGTTCTTCTTCCATCCGCTCGTTCACTTCGCGGTGCGCGAGTACGCCCTGTGCCGCGAAGCCGCCTGCGACGCGCTGGTCGTGTCGCGTGGCCGGCAGGCCCCGAAGACGTATGGGCGCCTGTTGCTCCGCCTTGGCGTCGCGCCGCACCCGCACCACGCACTGCCCGGCGCCTCGCCCACCTTCCAGAACCTGAAAAGGAGACTCGACATGCTAGGTAACGCCACCGACGCGCCGCCGCGCGTGCTCACCATCTCGCTCATCATCGCCATCGCTGCGATCGGCGTGATGCCCTGGCGCGTGGTCGCCGCAGGCAGCGACGGACAGCGCGGTGACGGTTACACGTCGGTACCACCTGCCCCGCCAGCGGCACCCGCAGCGCCGGCCGCACCCGCCGCTCCTGCAGCTCCCGCGCCCATGGCCGAAACAGCGATACCACCCATGCCCTCGATGCCACCGATGCCTGCCATGCCGCCGACGCTGTCCGCGTCGGCCACGCAGACCGTGGATATCCACGGCGATGAACCCTCGCACGCACTGGTGTTCTTCGGCGACGACGTCACCGTGATGAACGGAAGCAACAGCGACATTCGCCGTGCAAAAGCACAGTGGGACCATTCGAACGACTACGTATGGTTCCGCAACGGCGACCAGGCCTGGGTGCTACGCGACCCAGCCTACGTCAAGCGGATCACCGCAGCCTTCGCGCGCAGCGAGCGACCCGCCGACATGGGCGCCATGAGTGCCGACAAGATGGAAGAACTCGATCGCCAGCAGGCCGTCCTGAACGAGCAGATGGCCAAGCTCGGCGAACGCCAGGCCGAACTCGCCATGCGGGAGAGTGATCCCGGCCGTCCGCGCGATGCCGGCGCGTACGCAGCAGGCCACGCCGCACTCAGTCACGAGCAGTCCGCGATCGCGCAGCAGATGGCCCGGATCGGCGAGCAGCGCGCGATGCACGGCAAGACTCAGGCCGAATGGGGCCGTCGCCAGGCCGAAGCCGCGCGGCAGGCCACGAAGGAAGTGAACGACATCCTCGCCGAGGCCGTTCGTAACCATGCGGCACAGGCTGCACGCTGACGGAATCGACGCCCTCCGGTATGGTGAGAGGCGGCACACGTCCCCACGTGTTGAGTCTTTCCCCCTTCCGGAGGCGTCATGCGACTTGAATCGGGCACGGTCATCGAGGCCAGTGCATTGCTTTTCGACATGGACGGCACGCTGATCGATTCGCGCGTCGTCGTGGAGAAAATCTGGAAGCGCTGGTGCGATGAAAACGGCATCGACTGGCACGTCGTGCTGCCCCGCCTGCACGGCGTTCGCATGATGGACTCGGTGAAGATGTTCGCGAAGCCCGGCATGGATGTCGACGCGGTGTTCGAGCGACTGTATCGCGAGGAAGTCGAGGACGTAGACGGCATCGTGCAGATTCCCGGCGCCCACGCGTTGCTCGCTGCGCTTCCGCGAGAGGCATGGACCATCGTCACCTCAGCCGACACGGTGCTGGCGAAAGCCCGCCTCGGTGCAGCAGGCATCGTTCCGCCGCCACTGATGGTCACCGGCGAAATCGTCACCAACGGCAAGCCGGACCCGGAGGGTTACCTCCTCGGCGCGAAGCGCATGAACGCCGACCCGAAGGACACCCTGGTCTTCGAGGATGCCAAGGCCGGTATCGACGCGGGCCTCGCCGCAGGCGCACGCGTCATCGCGATCGCGGGCGACCACCCGGAAGAAATCCCCGAACACGTCGAGTGGATCACCGACCTGACTGCGTTGCGCGTTGAGGGCGTCGTCGATGGCAAGGTGCGGCTGGTGGTTGTCTAAGGACAGCCGCTGCGCGGCTCATGTCTCAACTGTGGGAGCCGCTTCAGCGGCGATGCTCCGCGAGTCGCGGCCGGGTTGGCCAACAGCGAGCCGTGCGATGTCAGTAGACGTCGCGTCGGTAGCGACCCGTGGCGGCGAGTTCGTCGACGCGCGTGTCGCCGAGGGTGTGTCGTAAGGCAGCGTCGACACCCGGGGCCATGCCGGCCAGGCTACCGCAGACGTAGATGCTTGCGCCTTCGTCCACGTAGCTGCGAACTTCATCACGAAGCGAGCGCAGGCGATCCTGCACGTAGCGCGAGCCATGCGACTCGCGCGACCAGACCAGGTCGAGGCGTTCGATGCCGCCTAGCGCGTGCCACTGCTCGACCTCGTCGACATGCAGGCGGTCTGTCCCGGCGTGACGCTCGCCGAAAATCAGCCAGTTGCGCGTGTGGCCACGAGCCATGCGTGCCTTGAGCAGTGCGCGCAAGCCCGCGATGCCCGTACCGTTGCCGACGAAGATGACCGGACGATCGTCGTCAGGCGCGTGAAAGCCTTCGTTGCGACGAACGCGCAGGTCGATGGTGGCACCGATCGGCGCGTGCTCGGTCAGCCAGCCCGAGCCCAGACCCAGGGTTCCTTCCGCCGTGCGCATCTGCCGGATGACGAGGTGTAATGCACCGTCTGCCGGCACGGAGGCGATCGAGTATTCGCGGTGCGGTAGCGACGCCTGCTCGCCGTCTGCGAGGCGTGGCCCGATTTCGACGATGTCGCCCGCGTGCCAGTTCAGCAACGCGGCATCCTCCGGCACGAGTGAGATGTGAAAACAGGGGCCACCGACGCTGCCGGGGTTGAGTAGCTCGCGTTCGATCAGTCGCCATGCCTGGTAAGCCGGGCGCGACCAGTCCGGCTGTGTCGCGACGTCGGCAAGTTGCGCGACATGGTGCTGCCAGTGCCGCAGCGCACCCTCGTCGCCGTTGTTCACTTCTACCAGGTCGAACAGGGGCGACGCACCGCTCGCGTGCAGCCAGCGCTCCAGGTCGTGGCCGAACGCGCAGAAGTCCTCGTAATCGCGGTCGCCGAGGGCGAGCACGCCATAGGAGAGCCCATGCAGGGGCAACGGTAAGGCCATCGATTCGCGGCGGAAAGCCGTTGCCATGTCGGGCGCATCGCCCTCCCCCGTTGTACTGACGACGAAAAGCGCGCGCGTGGCGTGCCCGAGCATCGTGGGCGTCAACGAAGCGATGGAGCGCAGGTCGACGACGACGCCACCTGTACGCAGGAGATCGGCGGTGCGCTTCGCCAACTCGCTGGCGAAGCCTGTCTGCGACGCGTGGATCACAAGAATCGTTTCCGGCTCGGTGCTCGCCGACGCCGCATCGGTCGTGCCGGGGTCATCGGTCGTACCTGACTCACGCCTACGCCGGGCGAGCACCACCGTCATCGCCACCCACCCGGCGCCGAGCATGCTCGCCCAAACCGTACGCGGAAAGGAATCCGCATGCATACCGGCGAAGTCGTGCATGCTCGCGAACCACGCCGTGGCGGCGAGCAACACGGCTCCGATAGCGATCTGGCCGAGGGTGGCTTTCACCGCTTCAGCGCCTCTGCGAATGCAGGCGACATCTGTTCGCTGAACGTGCCGTCCTCGCCGTAGAGGATGAACAGCGCGGCAATCCCGTGCGCCTTCGCATAGGCCATGCCCTCGTCCGGACCGAGCACCGTAAGCGTCGTGCCAAGGGGATCGGCCAGCATGCAGTCCACCGCGATGACGCTGACCGACGCGACACGGTGCGTGACTGGATAGCCCGTGCGCGGGTCGATATGGTGCGAGAAGAAGGTGCCGCCACTCTGGAAGAAATGCCGGTAGTCGCCTGAGGTGGCGATGGCGCGGTCGGTCATCGACACGATGCGCTCGACTTCATCCGGATTGTCCACGGCACGCGCCGCTGCCCCCGGACGTTCGATGCCAACGTGCCAGGGTGAGCCATCGGGCTTGTGGCCGTGACCGCGGAGCTCGCCGCCCACCTCGACCAGATAGGCATGCACGCCCACGCGGTCCAGGTAATGCGCCACCTGGTCCACGCCGAAGCCCTTGGCCACGGACGAGAGGTCGACATACACGCCCCCCGGCTGGAACGCCCGGTGCCCGGCATCGTCAAGACGAATCTTCGCCCAGCCTACCCGTGCCTTCGCCGCGCCGATGGTCGCGGCGTCCGGCGCTTCACGCGGACGCTTGTCCGGCCCGAAGCCCCAGAGGTTCACCAGGGGACCGACGGTCGGGTCGTATGCACCACCGGATGACTTCGCCAGGTCCAGCGCATAACGCAACACGGTGTAAAACTCCGGCGGCAAGACCTGCCACGTGCCCGCCGGGGCGCGATTGAACCGGCTCAGGTCGGAGTCCGGCTCATACGTGCTCATCTGCGCAACGACACGATCGACCTCGACCTGGATGCCCGCCTCGATGACGCGGTCGTTCGCGCCATCGGGCAGCACCGCGTTGACCGACCAGGTGGTGCCCATCGTTTCGCCTTCGAAGCGACGAACGTCCTTGCCGATGGCTGCGCTGGACGCCAGCATCAGGATGAACACCCAGCTGCAGCGGGAACGGAAAAGCTGCCGGATTATCGTTGCCATGTGACGCATGAGGCTTACTGCGGCAGCACTTCAAGCGTCGCCGTGTAACCCAGGCGACGCTGCTTCGCTTCCTTCACCGACGTCTTGTCGTCTTCGCTGGACGCGTTGACCCAATACATGCCGGCGCTCGGCCAGGTGAAGGAAAACTTGCCGTCCTTATCGGTGGTCGTATCCATTTCATCCTGGGCGTTGCGATAACGCGTCGCGCCATCGATCGCGACGACCTTGAGGTTGGCGGCAGGCTTACCGTCCAGCAGCAGCTGGAAGGTCGCCTTCTCGCCGACCATGAGGTCGTTCGGTTTCGTCACCGGCACCAGTTCGAGACCCTTGTTCGTCGGCTTCAGCGCGCCGTCACTCGGCGTGCCCTGGGTGACGAAGGTCTCCACGCGCGACGACATCTCGCTGACCTGAACATTCTTCGCATTGGCCGGGATGGCCGTCTTCAGCTCGTCCGCCTTGCCGCGCCAGCGCTTCTTCTGGCCGTCCACTTCGTAGTTGGCGAACAGGCCCTGGTTGACCAGCGCCAGGCGATACGTGCCCTTCTGTGGAACGGCGAGATCGAACGTGCTGCGATACTTGCCGGTCGACGCGTTCTCGGGCTTCACCGTCGTGCCGTCCGGCGCGGTGATGACGAGCTGGTCGAGCTGGGCCGGAAAGTGATCGGGGTAGTAGAGGTCATTGGAGACCGCGGCGTCGACCGTCACCCAGGCGTCGTCGCCGGAGATCACGGTGGCCGAGGGCACCATCCACATCTTGTGTGCCTGTGCGGCGACCGGCAGAACCAGGGCAGCGCAGAGTGCGGCGCAAACGAATGCATGCTTCATGGGTGACTCCGATTACGGATTGAGGTCGAGGCTGATCTGACCGAGTTCTTCCGTGCCCTTGGCGGACAGGTGCGTAGGTGTCTTCACGGGCCAGTCGAAGGCGATACGCTGGGCTTCGCGGCCACCGACTTCCCGCGCGGCCTCGACCACCAGTTCGTAGTGACCCGGCGCGAGGACGGCCAGCGGCGGTTTGCCGTCGGCGAAGTGCAACTGATGCTGGCCGGCGGGGCGCGTGGCGCCCGAGACGCCGTCGATCGGCATTGTCTGGTCGCGACCGCTGCGACGCCACCACTGGCGCATGTCCTTCAGCCACTTCGTGCCTTCGCCGTCGGCCTTCTTCATGTCGTACCAGACGGCGAGGTTGGCGGCGACGGAGTGATCCTCCCGCTCGACCCATACGGCGACATACGGGCGATGGTATTCGGCCACCTTCAGCGTGGGGATTTCCACGGTGAGGTCCAGGTCGGCGGCGGCAACCGGTGCGACAGCGGCAAGGCAAAGCAGGAGCGGAATCAGACGACGCATGGGCAGATCCGTCAGTGAATGAAAAGAAGAGCGACGATGACCGGAAGCACGAGACCGAGGGCCACCATCGGCCAGGTCATGCGGCGCTGTCCGGCATGCAACTGCAGCAGGAGCAATCCGGTGAGCGCGAAGACGACGCAGGCCAGCGCGAACACGTCGATGAACCAGCTCCACACGGGCCCGGTATTGCGGCCCTTGTGCAGGTCGTTGATGTAGGCAAGCCAGCCGCGGTCGGTGACTTCGTACTGGATGTCGCCTGTTTCGCGATCGATGCTGACCCAGCCATCACCGCCGGGGCGAGGTAACGACACAGCCACTTCTCCATCGCTCCAGTCACCCGCCCGCCCTTCGATGCGCGCGCCTGTCTGCTCGGCCACGAATGTCGCGATCGGCGAGGGCACGGGAGCGGATTCCTCGTGCGGGTCGGCTAGCTGCCGCAGCAGATCCGGCGGCAAGGTGGCCTCATGCCGCTCCACATGCGGCGAAGCTTCGATCCGCGCGGCGTGGTTCAGCGTGAACCCGGTAACCGAAAACAACAGCAGCACCATGAGCGAAATGGCCGAACTGATCCAGTGCCAGCGGTGCAGGTGTTTGAGCCAGAACGCACGGCGTTGCCGGTCGACGGTGTCGCGCATGCGAGTGAGGGCCCCTGTAGCCGGTGGTCGGGAAGCCCGCCGAGGTTAACAGCAATGCGAATCGTTCGCAATTGAAGCAACGTGAACGGAGCCCTAAATGCTGCCGCGACAGCATGCGTCGGCCTCCCCACGAAGCGTATCCTTGCCCACCATGCGCATCCTCCTAGCCGAAGACGACGCCGCCATTGCCGCGGCCGTGCGTTCCTCCCTCGAACAGGGCGGACACGCTGTCGACCATGTTCCCGATGGCGCCAGCGCCGACAACGCCCTGCGCGATCACGATTACGACCTGCTGGTGCTCGACCTCGGCCTGCCCCTGCTCGACGGCAGCGACGTACTGGCCCGTGCACGAAAGCGCGGAGCCAGCCTGCCGGTGCTTGTCGTCACAGCCCGCGAGGGCCTAAAGGAACGCGTGCGCGTCCTTGACCTGGGTGCCGACGACTACCTGGTGAAGCCGTTCGCGCTGGCCGAGTTCGATGCGCGTGTGCGGGCGCTGCTTCGCCGCCGTAGCAGTAACGGCACGCCGGAGTTTCGTATCGGCCGACTTCGCCTGGATATTCCCGGTCACCGCGCCTGGATCGGCGATGCACCACTGGATCTGACCGCACGCGAGTTCGGCCTGATCGAAGCCCTCGCCATCCGCGCCGACAAGGTCACCAGTCGTGCGCAGCTCGTCGAGGCGCTCTGCAACTGGGACGAAGACCTCACCGACAACGGCCTGGATATCGCCCTGCATCGCCTTAGGCGCAAGCTTGGTGGATCCGGAACGAGCGTGCGTACGATCCGTGGCCTGGGTTACCTGCTCGAAGAATCCACGGATGCCTGAGCGACGTCACGCGGGGCATCGTCCGTCCCAGCCCAGCCTGCGCCGTCGACTGCTCACCTTCCTGCTGGTACCGGTTCTTGGCGTACTCCTGCTCGATGCGGTCATCGGCTATTTCGTCGCGCTGGCGTATTCCAACCGCGTCCACGACTCGGATCTGTCCGATTCCGCCCTGACCCTGTCCGAAATGATCGGCAACGACGCACTACGCGGCGAGCTCACTGCGCAGGCGCGCTTCCTCCTCGAGTACGACCCCGACGGGCGCAATTACTACACCGTTTTCAGCGATCACCACGGCAGGCTCATCGGTAACGCGGAGCTACCGGGCCCGGATGCCGCCGTGGCCGCCGACGGGCCGCCGCGGCTGTATGACACGTCGCTGGGTCGCAAACCGCTCCGCGCGGCGGTCATGCGGGTGAGCAACCGCCACGAGACCGGGGACTTCCTGACCATCACGGTCGCCGAGAGCCTGCGCGACCGGCACATGCGTGCACGTGAAATCCTCTTCCTCACCCTGCCGATGCAAGCCCTGCTGATCATGGCCGTGCTCTGCCTGGTGTGGTTCGGCGTGAGCCACGGTTTGCGCGTGCTCGAGCCGCTCACCGCACGCCTTGGCCGGCGCGGGCACGACCTGGGCCCGATCGGCGAGGAAGATGTCCCGGTCGAAATCCTCCCCCTTACCCGGACCATCGACGACCTTTTTGCGCGCATGCGCAACATGCTCGGCTTGCAGGAACGGTTCATTGCCGATGCGGCGCACCAGTTGCGTACCCCGCTGGCAGGCATCCAGTTGCACGTGGAATGCTTCGACACCGCTGCCGATGCCACCCAGCGCGCCGACGCGCTGAGTCATGTCCATCGGCTCGCCGCGCGCGCCGCGCGAACGTCAGCGCAGCTGCTGGCACTCACCCGCACCCAGGCGCCGGACCTGCCCGACCACGACGGCATGGAGGTGATCGACCTCTCCGCGGTGGTCCCCGAGGCTGTGTCCATGCGCGTACATCAGGCGCTCGGGCTGGGCGTCGACCTCGGCTACGAGGGCATCGACGGGGCCTGCTTCGTACGCGGCGATGCGCTGCAGGTTCAGGAGATCATCGACAACCTGGTCGACAACGCCTTCCATTACGCAGGTCGCGGCTGCACCGTCACGGTGTCGCTTTCCCGCGACGTGGACGAGTTCGTGCTTGGCGTGGACGACGACGGTCCCGGCGTCGCCGATGCCTTCCTCACCCAGCTGGGCGAGCGCTTCTTCCGCGTACCCGGCGGGGACGAAGATGGCACGGGCCTCGGTCTGGCCATCGTCGAAAGCATTGCCGAGCGGCACGCCGCCGAAGTGGCCTTCCTGCATGCCCCCTCCGGGGGCCTCCGGGTCGAGGTGCGGTTCCCCGCGGCGACAGGAAAGCCAGCTGAAACCACGCGCTGAGACGATGCCCTCATGAGCAATCCAGGCTATGAGGCGTCCGCGTGAGCAACCCGGCAGAATTCCAGTTCGAAGGCGGGCGCGACGGTGTCTTGCTGATCCACGGGCTGACGGGCACGCCCACCGAGATGCGCATCCTTGGCAAGGGCCTCAATCGTGCGGGTTTCACCGTCGTGGGCGTGCGTCTGGCCGGCCATTGCGGCACGGAGGAAGATCTCCTCGCGACCACGTGGGAAGACTGGTACGCCAGCGTCGAGGCCGCCGCTGAAGAACTTCGTGGCCGGGTCGACCGCGTGTTCGTCGCTGGCCTGTCGATGGGAGCCCTGCTCGCCCTTCGCCTTGCTGCGGTTCGTCCGGAATGGGTCGACGGCGTCGGCGTTTTCGGCGCCACGTTCCGCTACGACGGTTGGTCGATTCCCTGGACCGGCCGGTTCTCTTTCATGCTCCCCATGTTCAAGCGCCTCGGCATCGGCCGGAACCGCGTTTTCATCGAGCAGCCGCCTTATGGCATTCGCGACGAGCGCCTGCGCGCACAGGTAAGCGCTTCGATGTTCTCCGGGGACAGCTCGGCTGCCGGCCTGCCCGGTAACCCCTGGGACGCACTCGCGGAAATGGTGAAGCTCTCCCGCGATGTACGCCGCCGGCTGCCCGACGTGGTGGCACCATGTTTCGTCGCCCATGCGGCCGACGATGACGTCGCGAGCGTCGCCAACGCGGACCTTGTCGCGCGTCGCGTGCGCGGGCCGATCGAAATGCTCCTACTGGCCGACAGCTATCACATGATCACGATCGACCGTGAACGCCGCATGCTGATCGAGCGCACGGCCGACTTCTTCAGCCGCGTCGCCCGCGATGTGCGACCTTCCCGTATGGCCGCCTGAGCCGATGCGCGGCTTGGCCCTCGGGCTACTTATCGCCTACGTACTACTGGACACCGCAGGACAGCTGATCTTCAAGGCGGTCGCCAGTGACGATCGCGCCGGCGACGGGCTCACGCGTTGGCGCTACATGCTTGCGCGCCCGTGGATCTGGGTGGGCGTTGGCTGCTACGTGGCCGTGTTCCTGGTGTGGATCGCCTTTCTTTCGCTGGTGCCGCTTTCCGAAGGCGTGCTGCTGGGTGCGATCAATATCGTTGCGATCATGATCGCGGGGCGCGTTCTTTTTGGGGAGCGGTTAACGCCCCTGCGCGTCACCGGCATCCTGCTGGTGGCCGCTGGCGTCGCCATCGTCGGAGTAGGTTCGTGAAGCGTTTTTACCTGATCGGCTTCACGCTGCTACTGGCCTTCGACACGCTCAACCTGCTCTGCTTCAAGGCTGCGGGTGCGCATGCGCTACCGCTTGAAATGAGCACGGCGTGGTTGGCGCGGGTGTTCGCGCACCCCTGGGTCTACGGCGCTATCGCCGGATACATCGGCGCCTTCGTCACCTGGATGAGCCTGCTCAAGCACGCGCCGATCGGCCCGGCGTTTGCGGCTTCGCATCTTGAGGTCGTGACTGCCATGGCGCTTTCGTGGTGGGTCTTCGCCGAGCCGGTAACGGTCACGCAGATCATCGGTGCGGCAGTGATCGTTGCCGGCATCGTATGCCTCGCGTTTGCCGAGGGCGGTGGGGAAGCGACGAAGATCCCGGTTGCGCCTGCCTGAGTTGGGGCGCTGCCGCGCCATCGCCGCTGAAGCGGCTCCCACAATCGCCGCTGAAGCGGCTCCCACATACGGCTTTTTGTGGGAGCCGATTCATCGGCGATAGGGTGCTGGCCTCAAGCCCGCCCCTGCTCCACCAGCGTCAACGCCACCTTGTCACGCAGGTACACCGGCAACGCCAGCTCGGGCGCCACCGCTTCCCCGTCGCGGAACGCGCGCGCCGCCACTTCGGCAATATGGCGTGCCTGCGGAAAGCGTGCGCCATCCGCCGAACGAATCGGCGCGGTGATGCGTTCCCGGAGAATGGCCTCGTAAGTCGCCCAGCCCGTGCCGACAACGTGCCATGCCACGGCTTCCGGGAGGACTAACGCCGCAGCGGTGTCCACGCGTTCGCGATCGATCAGCGTGACGCTGCCATCGTTCTCGCGGCGCCAGGCTGCAACGTAGATCTCGCCCATTCGCGCATCGATCACCGAAAGTATCGGGGCGTCGTCTTCAGGCGCTTCCAGCGCCAGCGCCTGCAACGACGAAACGGTGACGACGGGCACATCCAGTGCCATGGCCATCCCCTGCGCGAGCGACACGCCCAGCCGCACGCCGGTAAATGCGCCCGGCCCGCGACCGACGGCGATGCCGTGGAGCGAGGCCCGACTCAGCCCCGCCTCCGCGAGCAGGGAATCGGCCATCGGCAGTACCAGTTCGGCGTGGCGGCGGGGCGCGATCTCGCTACGCTCGATCACTTCGTCACCGTGGACGAGGGCGACCGAGCAGGCTTCCGTGGAGGTTTCGATGGCGAGGAAGTTCATGGCGTTTCCGTCGTGGCATGGGGCAGCACGCCCTGGGCGTACCAGTCGATCCGGCGGGTCAGGTACATCAGCAGCGCGATGACTGCCACGAGCACGACCGAGCCGATCAGCAGCGCGTACTGTTCCGCGCCGATCAGGCCATACAGTATGGCGTAAACCAGGGTGAGCACGCCGCCGAGGGCCAGGTATTTGCCTGCGCGATCGTTCTGCTGATAGACGCCGCCGGGCTGGTAGAACTTCACGCCGAAGGCCGAGGCCTCCAGACGTTCGGCCTGCGTCAACGGAATCAGCATGAGCAGCGCCAGCAGCCCGATGCCAAGCACCTTGGCGGTTATCGATTGCATCCAGCGAAACATCGGTCTCTCCCTTCGTGTCGGTGGGAGCGATGGTGGGCGGGAAATAGGTGCGCAACCTGTGCCCGCGATGGCAGGGGGCGGGCAAGGCAGGGCGAAACCGTGCCGGTTCAGGCCTCGGGCGAGACCGGCGCGAAGAAAGTGGTGACGTCGGCGAGCTCACGCGTGCGGGGCATCGGCGGCAGGCTGGCGAGGAACAGGCGCCCATAACCCTTGGTGCTGAGTCGCGGATCACACAGCACCAGGACACCACGATCGTGCACGTCGCGGATCAGGCGGCCCGCACCCTGCTTCAGCGCGATAACCGCGGTGGGCACCTGCCAGCCCATGAACGGATTGATGCCCGCTTCTTCGAGCGCCTCGAGCCGCGCCTGCAGCACGGGATCGTCCGGCATGGCGAAGGGCAGCTTGTCGATGACGACGACGCTCAGGGCTTCGCCGGCCACGTCGACACCTTCCCAAAAGCTCGCGGCGCCGAGCAGGACGCCTCGGCCGCTGGCCCGGAATTCCTCTAGCAGGCGATGACGCGGTGCCGTGCCCTGGACGAAGAGCGGCCATGGCACGCGACCTTCCAGCAGTTCCGCCGCACGCCGTAACGCACGGTGCGAGGTGAAGAGCAGGAACGCCCGGCCGTCGGATGCGTCCAGCACGGGACGTATCGCCGCAATCACGCGATCGGTGTAATCCCGCGCCGAGGGATCCGGCAGGTCCTTCGGCAGATAGGCGAGCGCCTGACGCTGGTAGTCGAACGGACTCTCGACATGCAGGGTCTGCGGATCCTCGATGCCGAGCTGTCTGGCGAAGTGAGCGAAGTCGCCCGCGATCGACAGCGTGGCCGAGGTGTGGATCCATGCGGCGTCGGTTGCCATGCGCATCGCGCGAAGCGGCGTGGCGAGGTCCAGAGGCGTGGCGTGCAGTGCGAAACCACGCGGCCAGGTTTCGTACCAGCGCACATCGGAAGCCGAATGCTCCTCGGCTATACGGTCCAGGCGCAGGCTGAGCATCTGCGCACGCTCGAACGCGTTGGCCAGTCCGCGCGAACGTTCGCCGAGCGAAGAAAGCAGGTCGGACAGCGCGGCCATGACGTCACGCAATTCGCCCAGGAGCTCGTGGACCACCTCGTCGCGGTCGAGCGCGCCAAACGGGCCGCGTGACGGAAGCGGATCCATGGCCAGGCGCAGACGCTTGATCAGGTCCTGAACTACTTCGACCGGCTCGAGCAGCTGGCTCGTCGCGCCGGTCACGCCTTGCGCTTCGGCCAGTGCGTCCTGTGCAAGGTCGGTCATCTGGCGGGCGCTGACGCTCTGCGAAAAAAACTGACCAGCCAGCTCGGGTATCTGGTGGGCCTCGTCGAGGATGAAGGCGTCTGCCCCAGGGAGAATTTCGCCGAAACCCTCCTGCTTCAGCGCCAGATCGGCCATCAACAAGTGGTGATTGACCACGACGATATCAGCCTCCATTGCTTCGCGACGGGCCTTGACCACATGGCAGTCGTCGAAAAACGGGCACTCCGTTCCAAGGCAATTCTCAGGAGTGGATGTGACGCGCGGCCATACGGGGGAATCCTCGGGGATGTCGATCATCTCCATACGATCGCCACGACGGGTACGCGCCGACCAGGCGCGGATCGCAGAGAGCTGGCTGGCCAGCTGGCGATCGGGGTTGCCCTCGCGCACCGCCTGATCCAGACGATAGAGGCACAGGTAATTGGCCCGCCCTTTGAGCAGGCTGGTTTTCGCGCGGCTGCCGAGCACGGCGTGGACGCGTGGCAGGTCGCGGAAGAACAGCTGGTCCTGCAGGGCCTTGGTGCCCGTGGAAACAATGACCTTCCGCCCCGACATCAAGGCAGGGACCAGGTAGGCAAAGGTTTTTCCGGTGCCCGTACCGGCCTCGGCGATCAGGACGTCGCGGTCTTCGATGGCCGTGGCCACCGCCCCCGCCATGCGCTCCTGCGCCTCGCGGGGCGCGAAACCGGGTACTTCACGGGCAAACGGGCCCTCCGCGCCGAGGATCGCGGCCACATCGGATGCAGTCATCCCGCAAGTATCGCCTACAATGGCAGTCTTTTCGTCGCGAGCCGAGAGCCCACGCATGGACAAGAGTTTCGAGCCCAGCCAGATCGAGTCGAAGTGGTATGCCCAGTGGGAGTCCAACGGCTACTTCAAGCCGTCGGGCAAGGGCACGCCCTACACGATCATGCTGCCGCCGCCCAACGTGACCGGCACGCTGCACATGGGCCACGCGTTCCAGCACACCATCATGGACACCCTGGTCCGCTACCATCGCATGCGTGGTTACGACACCCTGTGGCAGCTGGGCACGGATCACGCCGGTATCGCCACCGAAATGGTGGTCACGCGTCAGCTCAATGCGGAAGGCAAGCAGCGCTCGGATCTGGACCGCGACGCCTTCATCGGCCGCGTCTGGGAGTGGAAGGCCGAATCCGGCGACACCATCGGTCGTCAGATGCGCCGCATGGGTGTCTCGGGCGACTGGAGCCGCGAAGTCTTCACCATGGACCCGGGTCCGTCGAAGGCCGTCGTGGAGACCTTCGTGCGCCTGCATGAGGAAGGCCTGATCTATCGCGGCCAGAAGCTGGTCAACTGGGACCCGGTGCTGAAGACCGCCATCTCCGACCTCGAAGTGGTCAGCGAGGAGGAAGACGGTTCCATGTGGTCGATCCGTTATCCGCTGGCCGACGGCTCGGGTGAACTGGTTGTCGCCACCACGCGCCCGGAAACCATGTTGGGTGACGTCGCCGTCGCCGTGCATCCGGAAGACCAGCGCTACGCGCACCTGATCGGCCGCATGCTGAAACTGCCGCTGTCCGATCGGGAGATCCCGATCATCGGCGACGAGTACGTCGAGAAAGATTTCGGCACCGGCTGCGTGAAGATCACGCCTGCCCACGACTTCAACGACTACGCCATCGGCCAGCGCCACAACCTGCCGATGATCAACATCCTCACCGACGACGCGAAGATCAACGACGCGGCGCCGGAGAAATACCGTGGCATGGACCGCTACGTCGCGCGCAAGGCCGTGCTGTCCGATCTCGAGGCCGCCGAGCTGCTCGTCGAGACGAAGAAGCACAAGTTGCAGGTTCCGCGTGGCGACCGTACCGGCCAGGTCATCGAGCCGTACCTCACCTGGCAGTGGTTCGTGAAGATGGACACGCTGGCGGCGCGCGGCATGGAGCTGGTCGAACAGGGTCACGTGAAGTTCGTGCCCGAGAACTGGATCAACACCTATCGTCACTGGCTGGGCAATATCCAGGACTGGTGCATCAGCCGTCAGCTCACCTGGGGCCATCAGATTCCCGCCTGGTACACGGCCGACGGCAACATCGTCGTCGCGCATGACGAGATCGAGGCAAAGGCGAAGGCGGCGGAACTCGGCTATACCGGTGCACTGCGCCGCGACCTCGACGTGCTCGAGACCTGGTTCTCTTCCTCGCTGTGGAGCCACTCGACGCTGGGCTGGCCCGACCCGCAGGCGCAGGCCGAGCGCGGCTTCGATCGCTACCTGCCGACCAACGTTCTCGTTACCGGTTTCGACATCATCTTCTTCTGGGTCGCCCGGATGATCATGATGACCGACCACTTCACCGGCGAAGTGCCATTCAAGGACGTCTATGTCACGGGCCTGATCCGCGACAAGGACGGCCAGAAGATGTCCAAGTCCAAGGGCAACGTGCTCGATCCCCTCGACCTCATCGACGGCATCACGCTGGACGACCTGCTGGCCAAGCGCACGCGTGGCCTGATGCAGCCGAAGATGGCCGAGAAGATCGAGAGGGCCACGCGCAAGGAATTTGCCGAGGGCATCCCCGCCTTCGGCGCCGACGCGCTGCGCTTCACCTTTGCCTCGCTCGCCACGCATGGTCGCGACATCAAATTCGACCTCGAACGCGCGGCGGGTTACAAGGCCTTCGTGAACAAGCTCTGGAACGCGTCGCGTTTCGTGCTGATGAACCTCGGCGAAGACGCGAAAGTCACTCCGACGAAGCCGACCACCGAAGCCGAGCGCTGGATCCTCACGCGCCTGCGCGACACGTTGGCCACGGTAAAGGAGCAGCTCGCGGGCTACCGTTTCGACCTTGCCGCGCAAGCGCTCTACGAGTTCACCTGGAACGAGTTCTGCGACTGGTTCCTCGAGCTTTCGAAGCCGGCACTTGCCGGCGACGATGCCGCGGCAGTGGCCTCCACGCGTTACACGCTGGTCCACGTGCTGGAAACGCTGTTGCGTGCACTGCATCCGATCATTCCCTTCGTCACCGAAGAAATCTGGCAGAACGTCCGCCCGATCCTCGGCATCGAAGGGGACACGGTCATGCTGCGCCCCTACCCCGAGGCCAGCGACATCGAAGGCGACGCCACGGCGACCGCCGAGATCGAATGGGTCAAGGACGTGCTCACCGGCGTGCGCCGTATTCGCGCCGAGATGAATATTGCCCCGGGCAAGATCATTCCGCTGCTGTTCGCCGACGGCGATACCGCCGATCGTGGACGCGCCGGGAAGTTTGCCGCGCAGATCGCCTTCCTTGGCCGCGTGGAAACGCCGGTCTGGGTCGATGGCGCGGAACCCGCTTCCGCCGTCGGCGTGGTCGGCGGCATGCGCGTGCTGATTCCGCTCGAGGGCCTGATCGACGTGGGTGCGGAGAAAGCGCGCCTGGCCAAGGAGATCACCCGCATCGAAGGTGAAGTGCGCAAGTGCGAAGCGAAGCTCGGCAATGCCAACTTCGTCGCCAACGCACCTGCCGAGGTGGTCGAACAGGAACGCCAGCGCATCGCCGACTGGACCCACCAGGCGCAAGCCATGCGCGAGCAGGTGGTGAAGCTGGGCGGCTGACGTCGGACCTGCCGGTCTCAGCTTGTGTGGGAGCCGATTCATCGGCGATTGGGTGCTCGCCACACCTACCATCCCACATGGCCGAAGGCGAGCCATAAAAGAATCCCGCCAACTGGCGGGATTCTTTCTTACATATCGTGCTTGTTCACTTCGAACCCGCCCTTCTTGTACTCCGTCCACCGAACCCGCGAGCCCTCGCGCTCCGCCGGATCCGCCGCGACCACCTCGAGCACCCGATCGAAACGCCCGGGCGCGCAGACATCGCGCAGGTTGATCACCATGGGCCGGTCTGCCACTTCGACGCCAGGCGGCACGATGAGCACCGCCGTGTTCGCGTCGTCGTCGTCACCGGCGAGCTGGTGCGGGATGAAGCTGTCCTCGTCGAATGACCACAGGTATTCGTCGATGGCCTCGGCCTGCTCGAAATCGCGGGTGAGGATCAGGGTCGGCTGCTGGGCCCCGAACGCGCGCTTGGCCAGCTCGCAGACCAGCAGCAGGGGATCCTCGCGAAACCGCGGTTTGTCGATCAGGTAGAAGTCGGCGCGCGGCATACGGGCGGGATCAGCCGGCGGCGACGCGGTCGAGCAGCCACTGTGTCAGCAGCGGTACCGGACGACCCGTGGCCATGCCCTTGCGACCCTCGTCCCACGCCGTGCCAGCGATGTCGAGGTGCGCCCAGCGGCGGCCTTCGGTGAAACGGGCCAGGAAGCAACCGGCGGTGATGGCACCGGCGTACTTGCCGCCGATGTTGGCCACGTCGGCGAAACCCGAGTCGAGCTGGCTCTGGTAATCGTCCCAGAGCGGCAGGCGCCACGCGCGATCCAGCGTCGACTCGCCCGCAGCGAGAAGTTCTGCCGAGAGCGACTCGTCCTTGGTCATCAGGCCGCTGGCATGCTTGCCGAGGGCGACCACGCAGGCACCGGTCAGGGTGGCGGCATCGATCATGGTGTGCGGGTCGAAGCGCTTGCCGGTGTAGGTCAGCGCATCGCAAAGGATCAGGCGGCCTTCGGCGTCGGTGTTGAGCACTTCGATGGTGATACCCGACAGGCTGGTCAGGACGTCGCCTGGGCGATAGCTGTCACCGTCCGGCATGTTTTCCACGGCCGGGACCACGCAGACCAGGTTCACCGCGAGCTTGAGCTTGACCGCGGCCACGAAGGCACCGAGCACGCCGGCAGCGCCGCACATGTCGAACTTCATCTCCTCCATGCCCGGGCCCGGCTTGAGGCTGACGCCGCCGGTATCGAAGGTGATGCCCTTGCCGACGAAGGCGTAGGGGCGCTCGCCGTCCTTGCCGCCGTTCCACTGCAGGATGACCAGGCGCGGCGCATTGGCCGAACCACGGGCCACGGCCAGCAACGAACCGAAGCCCTCGCGCTCCATGTCGGCACGGTCGAGGGACTCGAAGGTCACCCCCTCGTTGGCATCGGCAAAGGCCCTGGCCTGGTCGGCAATGTAGTCGGGATTGCAGATGTTCGGCGGCAGGTTGCCCAGTTCCTTGGCGTAGCGGACGCCTTCGGCGATCGCGCGGGCTTCGGCCAGGCCCGACTCTCCGTCGGCGGGGCCGACCAGGGTCATGGTGGCGAGCTCCGGCAGCGCCTTGTCGCGCGGCTTCACCGTGGCGGTGTAACGGTAGGCAGCGTGGTCCGTGGCGAGCGCGGCCACGCGCAGGCGCCAGGCGGCATCGCGGCCGGGAACCTCGACTTCGGGCAGCCAGTTGACGGCCTCGGTGACAGGCAGACGGCCCACGGCGCGGGCGGCCTCGAGCGTCACCCGCTGGTAGCGGGCCGAGTCGAAGGTCTTCTGGGCACCGAGGCCCACGACCAGCACGCGGGCGGCGGCGACGCCGGCCGGGTGCAGCAGGGTGACGATATTGCCGACCTTGCCGGTGATGTCACCCGCCTCGACCAGACGCTTGATCGCCCCGCTGGCGGCGGTATCGATCCGCGCGGCGGCGCTGGTCAGGACACCGTTCTCGTAGACGCCGACCACGGCGACCGGGGTCGCGGTGGATTCGGGAGCGTTGGAACCGAGGCTGAACTGAACCGTCATAGCTAACTGTCCTGCAAAAGCCCGCCGGGGCCCGGACAGGCTAGACTTGTGGTTTGCCGGCCAGGACTGACGCGGCACGAACCGCCAATTCTACCAAATGCTCAGCATCCTCGACCGATACTTCCTGCGCGAACTTGCCTACGGTGTCATTGCGACGGCCGTGGTCCTGCTTGTCATCTTCGCGGGTGGCGCCTTCGCCACCGTGCTCCAGAAGGTCGCGAACGGCAGTATCCAGCCCAGTGTCATGTTCGAGGTGCTCGGCCTGCAGATGGTCGACCTGCTCTCTACCCTGCTGCCGATGTCGGTCTTCCTGGGCGCGCTCACCGCCCTGGGCCGGATGTACCGCGAGAGCGAGATGCACGTCCTCGCCTCCTCCGGCATGGGCCCGCGCGGCCTGCTGCGCCCCGTCACCCTGCTCGCCGTGATCGCCACGATCCTGGTTGGCTTCGTCTCCCTATGGCTCGGACCACTCTCGGCGCGCACCGCCGACACGGTCATCGCCGCGGCGAACAAGTCCGTGATCGCCGCCGGCCTCGATGCCGGCCGCTTCACCGAACTGCCGGGCAAGGGCGGCATCATCTTCGTCGACACGCTCAGCCGCGATGGCACGGTCCTGGGCAAGACCTTCATCGCCACCGACCGCGTAGACAGCGACAATCAGCCGCAGGTGCGCGTGGTCAACGCCAAGAGTGGCCATATGTACCAGGAGAGCGACGGCGTGAACCGCTTCCTCGCCCTGTTCGACGGCTGGCAGTTTGAAATCCCGCTCGGTACCGACAACTGGCGTCGCATGAAGTACGAACGCAACGACCTCTCGCTGTCGAACATCTCCGACGATGACGACGACACCGATCCGGCCCACGAGTCGACCACGACGGACCTGTTCAAGAAGCCGACAGCCGACGGCCTTGGCGAACTGGTTTCGCGCTTCGCCGCGCCGATCAGCACCCTGGTGCTGATGATGATCGTGCTGCCGATGTCCCGGCAGGCGCCTCGCGACGCCCGCTATGGCCGGCTGCTCATCGCCGTACTCACCTACTTCCTCTACGTGATCTGGCAGCTCATCGCCCGTGCCCAGATCATCAAGGGGCACCTGCACACGTCGGTTCCAGTCTGGATTCTCCATGTGATCGTGTTCGGCGTGGCCGCCTGGCTCTTCTGGCGACAGAACTCGCCGCGCCAAGTGAAGGCAGCCACCTGATGGCCTCGCTGACGATCAAGCGGGCCGACCGTCTCATCGGCATGACCGTGCTCGGCACCCTGCTCCTGGTCTGGCTGGTGCTCACCGGCTTCGATGCGCTGACCCAGTTCGTCAAGCAGCTCGGCAATATCGGCAAGAACGGCTTCACGCTGTACGACGCCATCGCCTACATCATGCTCACGGTGCCGCGGCGCCTCTACCAGATGTTCAGCAACGCCGCCCTTATCGGCGGCCTCCTCGGGCTGGGCAGCCTGGCGGCCACGGGTGAACTGACAGCCCTTCGCGCGGCAGGCATGTCGAAGCTGCGCATTGCCGCATCGGCCGCCGGCGTTATCGCCGTTCTCACGCTGGGCGTGGTCGTGATGGGCGAGACCGCCGGACCCTACGGCGACCAGCACGCGCAGGCGATCCAGGTACGCATGCGTTCGAGCAATCTCGGCTCGACCGCCAGCGGCCTCTGGGCGCGCGACAACGGCAAGATCATCAACGCCAAGTCGGCCATCGCGCTGCAGGAATCGGACCGCACCACCGTGAAGCTGGTGGATGTGCGTGTCTACACCTTCACCCCGGACGGCCAGGTGCTGGAATTTTCTCATGGCGACAGCGCCATCCATGACGGCAATCGCTGGATCATGACCAACGTCAGGACAACGACGCTGGACGAAAAGGGCACGCATGCTACCCAGCAGGCCACCCAGACCTGGGAGTCGCATCTGAATCCCCACGTCCTCGAACAGTCGGTCATCCATCCCGAATACCTGTCGATGGCCGACCTGCGCCGGAACATGCGCTACCTGCAAGCCAACGGACAGAACCCCGGCGCCTACGCGGTAGCGTTCTGGGGACGCGCACTGTTCGCGGTGAACACGCTGATCCTGGTGCTTTGCGCCATGCCGTTCGCCTTCGGCTCGCTACGCTCGGGTGGCTTCGGGAAGCGCCTGTTCCTTGGCGTGATCATGGCCATCGGCTGGTATTTCCTGCAGGGCGCCATGGTGAACTTCGGCACCGTGTACGGCATGCCGCCCTTGCTGGCGAATCTCCTCCCGACCAGCCTGCTCGTCGTTGGCGCGCTCACCTACTTCAGGCGATTCGGCTAGCGCGTTCCGCTGCGGGCGCCGACACCGCGTCGAGAACCGCATCCAGCTCTTCGCCGGTCATGGGCTTACGCAGTAGCGCATTCATGCCGGCATCGCGGGTCGCCCTTAATTCGTCACCTGCCGAACGCGCCGTCACCGCCACGATGGGAAGGCTCGCGCAGCCATCCAGGCGACGCACCATGCGTGCCACCTGGAAGCCATCGACCAGAGGCAGGTCCAGATCCAGCAGAAGCACGTCGTAAGCGCCCAGTGACAGTTCGGCCATCGCGGCGAGACCGTCGCCGACGGCCGTGACACGATGGCCACGCTGTCCCAGCAGACCCACCATGACCTCGGCGACCACCGGATCATCCTCGACAAGCAGCAACCGGCGCGCCGTATCGGCCCGCTCCAGCGAGCGCGCTACCCTGCACAAGCGTCCCTTGCATGCGCATGCGTGGAGGGGAAGACTCACCGTAAAGACAGCGCCTGCACCGACGCGGTTGGCGACACCGATACTTCCGCCCATGAGCGCGCTCAATTCGTGACAGATGGCCAGACCGAGTCCGGATCCCTGGGCACGCTGTGGCGAGCCGCCCTGTTCGAAACGCGAGAACAGTCGTCCCCGCAACTCGCTGGAAATACCTGGCCCTGTGTCGACAACCTCGATCACCAGCGTTACGTCGTCACGACGCACGTGGACGCGGACCGAACCTTCCGTGGTGAACTTCACCGCGTTGTTGACGAGGTTCTGCAGGATCTGGCGCAGACGGATGGCGTCGCCACGGATCGCACCGGGCACCCCGGCGTCGATGGACGCCGAGAGTGCCAGGCCCTTTTCCTGCGCGCTGCCCGCCGCCAGGGCAATCACCTCATCGACAAGTGCAGGTAACGCGACGCACTCGCTCTCGAGCAGTAAGCGGCGCGACTCGATGCGGGTAATGTCGAGCGCGTCGTTGACCAGCCGCAGCAGGGTTGTGCCGGATCGACGCACGGCGTCGATGTACCCGCGTTGCGCGGCATCCAGCGGCGTCTGCGCCATGAGTTCGGCCATGCCGAGCACGCCGGTCATCGGTGTGCGGATTTCGTGGCCCAACGTGGCCATGAACTCGGTTTTCGCGGCGTTGGCTTCTTCAGCCAACCGTTGCTGCTGCTCGGCAAGCCTGAGCCGCAATGCCTGTCGCACGCGACGCCGCCCCGCGACGACGCTGCCGCACACGACCGCGAGCAGCACCAGGGCGTAGATAAGCCAGGCCCACCAGCGCAGCCAGGGTGGCGCATCCACGACGATGGTCAACGGGACCGGCAAAGCCTCTTCCGCATCGTGCGCCACACCCGAGATCGTCAGGTGGTGGTTGCCGGGAGCGAGCGCTCCAAACGTCCGTTCTCCCTGCATTCCAGTGCGCAGGAGGGCGGTCGCCCCCTCGTGATCGAGGGCGAACTCAATATGGTTCCGCTCCGGATTCACGTACGACAACGCGCGCGTGCGCACCGTGAGGTCGCGGTCGTCCCAGTCCATGTGCAACGTGTTGTCGACGATGGGTAGCGACCGGCGGCTTCCTCCGTGTGAGGCGCTCGCGCCAAGAACAACGATGACCGGACGACGCGGGTGGTCGCGCTGGTGGTCGGGCCGGAACCCGACCAGCCCGCCCAGCGTGGCGCCGTACATGGTGCCGTCGGCAAGAAGCACAGTCGTCGCGTTGGTGAATTCACCGTTGGCCAGGCCGTCGGCCAGGCCGAAGGGGCGGAAGCCGTGCGCCCGGGGATCGAAGCGCCAGACGCCGGTCTGCCCGTAGAGCCAGAGTCGGCCCAGGACGTCTTTCCGCACATTGAGGATGTCAGCCGAGGGGTAACCCTGCGCACCACCCAGGCTGCGTTCGAGCCGCGCCCGCCTGCCGTCCCATACGTAATGTTCCAGGGCTGTCGGGCGGACCAGCCAGAAGCCCGCGCCATCGGGTTCGAACGCACTGACACGCCCGGGCGCGACGCCCTCGATGTAGAGCATCTGCCTTGCGTCCCGGTCGAACCGGGCCAGGCCCGCAACGCTGGCTTGCCAGAGCACGCCTTCGACCATCTCGATCTGTCGCGTGTCGGCTGCGCCGCGGCGCGCGTCGGCGAACGGAATCGCAGTAGCGGTCGCGAGATCACGGTCCACGGCGAAGAGGCCCTGGCCGATTGCCGCGATGTAGACCGTGCCGTCGGATGCCGCCGCCATCGAGGTGACCGCACGGTCGATAACCCCACGAAACAAGGGACGCGCGCCTTGGTTGTCGGCAAGTGTGAGGCCTTCCACGCTACCCGCGAGGAGCCCGCCACCGGAGATTTCCAACAGGCTCTGCACACGAGCGGGGCCAAGATCGAAGCCCCCTGTTGCGCGTCCGGTCGCGGGATCGAAGCGCCGGATCCAACCGCGGAAACCGCCCACCCACAGCTCGCTGTCGCCGCGCGCGGCGACCGCTGTGACCGCCCGGCCGGGGAAGCTCCAGCGGTCGGTAGCCACATGCGCGAATCGCGTGAAATCTTCCCAGCCGGGGCCGAGGTATGCCAGGCCTCCATCGCTGAGCGCGAACCACAAGCCGTGCTCGCGGTCTTCGATCATGTCGCTTACGGTGCGACCCGGCAGGCCTCCCGGGGCCGTCCACGAGTCGGCGACGGCGTGGGGCCGGCCATGTCGATCGATCATCGACAGGCCGTCGAGCGTGGCGATCCAGACCGTGCCGTGGCTGTCGACGAGCGAACCCCGTATGTGTTGCGACGCGACGCGTGAGTCATGATGAATGCGACCGTCGTCCTCCAGCCGGTAAAGACCGGCATCGGTCGCGAAGTGCAGCTCGCCGCCGCTGCCGTCGATGCGATTCACCCGCGGCGACACGCCATCGGCGAAGGGGATGGGCGCCGCCAGACCATGTCCGTCGATCACGTCCACGCCGTTTTCCCCGGCCACCCACACGCGACCGTCGTCCGAGGCGTACAACGCGCGAATGGTGGACGACGACAGCTCTCCCGCACGACTCGACATATGCTCGAATCCGCTGCCGTCCGGCCGCATGCGATCGAGGCCCATCGACGTACCCACCCAGATCGAACCGTCCCGCGCCTGGGTTACTGCGCGAACGTCGTCATCCGAAAGACCGTCGCGCCACTGCACGAAACCGCCCGTGACGGGGTCGTAGCGCGCCAGGCCAATGTCCGGACCACCGATCCAGATGCGATCGTCGCGGTCGACATACAGCGCCGATAGCGCGCCAGCGGGCATCGTGTGATTTCGCTCGGCCCCGATGCCGGGCACGACGAACTCCACGCCATCGAAACGGGCCAGGCCCGTCGCAGTCGCTACCCAGATGAAGCCACGGGCGTCCTGCGCCACCGCCTTCACCTTGCTGCTGGGAAGGCCTTCGTGCAAGCCGAAGCCCCTGAACTGCGGGGTTGGTACCGGAGGCATGGGCGTGACCGCCCTGACCGGAGCGACAGCGGCCAGGAAGACCGCGGTCACGAGAATCCATCTCGCGAAGAGCGTGTGGCGCATACGCTTGTTCCTTGTTCAATCCCGATGATGCCATAGCGCCGCCAGAACGGAACAGGCATGACGCCGCTGGCCACCGTAGTCATTCGCCGGTGCACTTGCCTCTAGAATGCAGGCCATGTCACGCCGACTTCGTCTCCTGATCGCGGCTATGGGCATTGCCGCCCTGGCCTGGCTCCTCTTCGCGGCGCTGGAGCGCGCGCTGTCGCTGGCGCAACGCTTCATGACGCTCCCCGAGGGGCTACGCTGGCTGATAGGTGGCGTGCTCGTCGTGCTGGTCGCTCTCGGTCTTGCCGCCGCCGTGTGGATCCTTCGCCCGCGCAAACCGCGTCCACCAGTCGTCGCTCCCGATCGCGCTTCGCTGGAATCGCGCATCGCCGCGCTTCGTGAATCGGATCCCGGAGTTGAGGAACTTCGTAGTGAGCTCGGCGAACTCGACCGCCGCCGCGCATCCGCGTCGATCTATCTCGCTGTCTTCGGTGAGATATCGACGGGCAAGTCCACGCTGATTTCGGCACTCGTTCCCGGAACGGCACCGCTCAGCGATGCGCGTGGCGGAACCACGCGGGAGGTCACCCATTACCAGGGCGACAGCCCCACGGGCGAGCACTGGACCCTGGCCGACGTGCCGGGCTCGGCCGAGGCCGATGGCGAACATCGCGAGCGCATGGCGCGCAGCGAAGCGCTGCGGGCACACGCCGTGCTCTACGTCTGTGCGGGCGACCTCACCCGCACCCAGGCTGAAGAGCTCCGCTGGCTGGGTGATTTCGGCAAGCCCCTGCTCCTGGTCGTGAACAAGGCCGACCAATGGACCGCTGATGAGCGCTCCCAGTTGATGGCGCGCCTGCGCGAACAAGGTGAAGGCCTACCCGATGCGATCATCGCGGTCAGCGCTGGCGGCGAGGAGCGTTTCACCCGCCGCCTCGCCGATGGGTCAAGTGAGGACGTGCGACGAACGCGCCGGCCCGATCTTGGCACGCTGCCGGATGAACTTCGCCGGATGCTCGCGCCGGGTGTCGACGCCCTGGAAGGGCCGCGCGAAAATGCGGTACTCGCAGGTTTGCACGAACGTACCGCCGAGATGGAGGCCACCTGGCGTGCCGCCGAAGCGGAGCGCATCGTACGCCGCTACGCGCGGCGCGCCATCGTGGGTGCGATGGCGGCCGTCGCGCCAGGGACCGATCTGGTGATCCAGGGCGCGCTGGCGACCGGCATGGTCCGCGCGCTGGCTGGGCTCTACAACGTGCGCGTGACCGAACTCGAGATCGAGAATCTCCTGCGCCAGGCACGGCTGACGCTGCGCACGGGCACCTCGGTGGTCCTTGCCGTCGCCGGCAATGCGCTCAAGGCGTTTCCGGGTCTTGGCACGCTCGGTGGAGGGGTGTTGCACGCCTTCGCTTATGCGTTGATCTTCGACAGCCTTGGCCGTGCGCTTGCCGCCAGCCTGGCGGAACGACAGGCCCTGGACCAGGCCGATGCGGGCGCGCGGATGCGCGACCTGCTTGGCGACGCCGGCCCCTCCCGCCTGCGCCGACTTGCCGAACTGACCGGCGAGGCGCTTCGGGATCGTTGAGTGAACAATGCGTTCCCCGCGAATGGGCTGACAAGGGGTCGGCCGTCGTCCACACTGCTCGTCATTGGTCGCCCCAGGGCGCCGTCGGAAAAGGCCTCTACCCATGCGTCTTGCCGGTTCCCTCCTCCTCTTTGGCCTGATGTTCGCGCCGATCGCAGCAAGCGCCGAGGCGCTCAGCTACCAGCTCGATCCGGTCCACAGCCAGGTCATATTCAACGTCGAGCACAACGGCTTTTCGCGTTCATTCGGCCGACTGCGGGTCACCCAGGGCACGATCCGCTTCGACCGGGACGACTGGTCGAAATCCTCCGTCGACGCCACTATCGACCTTACCTCGGTCGACATGGGGGATACCGACTGGGACAAGGTCGTCCGTGGCCGCGACCTGCTCGACGCCGACCGCGGGCACACGGCGCGCTACGTCAGTGATTCGGTGGAAAAGAAGAACGATGACGAGGGTGTCGTCCACGGCAAGCTGAGCCTGCGCGGCATCACTCTGCCCCTCGACATTCCGTTCCGGGTCAACCGCGTCGGCAAGACCATCTACGGCCTGCACACGGTTGCCGGCTTCTCCGCGCAGGTATCCGTCGATCGGACCGCCTACGGCATGACATCCAATCGCAACTCGATCGGCACTAACGTAGCCGTGTGGCTCGAAATCGAAGCGATCCGGGGCGGCGAAGGCACCCCCTCCAACGACAAGGAAAAAACCGATGCCCCTGCGCAGTGACCACACCCGCTGGAGCACGGCTGCCAAGACCTTCCACTGGCTGATGGCCCTGCTGATCCTCGGCAACGGCGCTTTCGCTTTCTGGATGGACGGCCTGAAGCCGTCACTGCAGAAGATCAACATGTTCGCCCTGCACAAGTCGGTCGGCCTCACCGTGCTCGCCCTGTTCCTGCTTCGCGTGCTCTGGCGCGCTATCGACCGGCGGCCACCGGACGTGCCGGCGCCGCGCTGGCAGCACCTTGCCGCGAAAGCGGTGCACGGCCTCCTCTACCTGCTCATCGCGGCCATCCCGCTGTCGGGCTGGGCGTTCAACTCCGCGCATGGTTTTCCGCTGCAGTATTTCAAGCAGTTCAATCTTCCGGCACTGGTGGAAAAGAACCCGGAGCTGTCCGATATCCTTGGTACGGTCCACGTCTATCTGTTCTGGTTCCTGCTGCTGGTGCTCGTCGCCCATATCGGTGGCGCGCTCAAGCATCACCTCATCGATCGCGACGATACGCTCCGCCGCATGCTGCCTTTTGGCCGTGCGAAACGGACATCCCACACACCTCCCGGAGACACGCCATGATCCCGACCACCCGCCGCCTATCCGTTCTTGCCCTCGCGCTCGCGCTTCCGTTTGCTGCTTCGGCGGCGGATTACAAGGTAGGCCCCGGCAGCACGCTCGGCTTCAGTGGCAAGTTCCAGGGCCAGCAGTTCGATGGCACTTTCGGCAAGTTCGACGCCGCGATCAGCTATGACGCTGCAAACCTCGCGGCGTCGAAGTTCGATGTCACGGTAGATACGTCAACCGCGAAGACCGGCGACGGTGATCGCGACGGCGCGCTGCCGGGATCCGATTTCTTCGATGTGAAGAAATTCGCCACCGCGCACTACGTCACCACGGGCTTCAGCAAGAACGCCAAGGGCGACATCATCGCCAACGGCAACCTGACGTTGCACGGCGTGACCAAGCCGGTGGCGCTGAAGGTCGCCTTCTCGCCGAACGCCGGCGGCGCACGTCTGTCCGTCACGGGCACGCTGAAGCGTCTGGACTTCGGTGTCGGCAGCGGTGAATACAAGGACACCTCCACCATCGCCGACGAAGTGCTGGTGAATGGTTCGCTGAACCTGTTGCCGAAGTAAGCCGGGACATGGCGGGCTTCCGCGAACGCATTCGCGGTCTCGCCGACCGCTTCCGTCGCGGCGCGGCGAGTGTTGCCGGTGCGTCCGCGATGGACACGCGCGGCGGGCCGGTGGCTGAAAGTTTGCGCGGATTGCTCGCCGATCCCGCGATTCCCGGCAACGTGCGCGAGGCCATGGCGGCGGATTTTCGCCGTGTCGAAACCATGCTCGATCGCCTCGAGCGCGAAGAACTTCACGTGGCCGTATTTGGCCGTGTTTCAGTAGGGAAGTCGGCGTTGGGCAACGCCTTGCTCGGCCGCGATGTGTTCGCGGTAGGCGTGCTGCACGGTACGACGACGGAGGCGGATGCGGCGCGTCTGGACGAGGCAAGTCGCGCTGGCCTGGTCCTCATCGACACGCCGGGGATCAACGAACTCGGCGGTGAAGCCCGTGAGAAACTCGCGTTCGAGGTATCCGAAGTCAGCGACCTGATCGTGTTCGTCGCCGATGGCGACCTCACGAGAGAGGAACGTGACGCCCTGCGCGTACTTGCATCGACACGACGCCCCTTGCTGCTCGTACTGAACAAGGCTGATCGCTACGCCGACGAGGAACGCGAAGGCCTGCTCGAACAGCTACGCCATCATTCCACCGGCCTGGTGCGGCGCGAAGATGTGATCGCCGTCGCAGCTCGTCCCAGCGCACGCGAGGTCGTCCAGACGGACGCGCACGGACATGAACGACGGACGTCCGAAGTCGCGCCGGCCGAGGTTGCCGCGCTGAAGTCGAGACTGCTCGCCATCGCCGAACGCGAAGGCAAGACCCTTTCGGCGATCAACGCCGGCCTGTTTGCCGGGCGGCTCACCGATCAGGTCACCGAACGTGTCGCTGCGACGCGTCGCGACGTGGCATCGGGTGTCATCCGCCAGTACTGCATCGCGAAGTCCGTGGGCGTGGCGCTGAATCCCCTGCCCGTGGCCGACCTCCTGCTGGCAGGCGGCCTGGATGCGGCAATGGTCGTGCAACTGGGTCGTGTCTACGGACTGCCGCTCACCCGCAGCGAATCGGGGCGCCTGGTCGCTGTGATCACCACCCAGCTCGCTGCCTTGATGGGCGCGGTGTGGGGCGTACAACTGGTGGCCTCCGCCCTGAAGGGACTCAGCGGCGGCCTCTCCGTCATCGTCACGGCGGCGGCGCAGGGCGCACTGGGCTGGTACGCCACGGTCCTGATCGGCCGCGCGGCTGAGCATTACCTCATCACTGGAAAGTCCTGGGGCGAGCTCGGCGCCAAACGCGCCGTCGCCGACATCGTCGCTGGCCTCGACCGGGACTCCATCCTGCGCGAAGCGCGCGAGGAAATTCTCAAGCGCCTCCGTAAGGTAAATGTAGGAGCCGATTCATCGGCGAATAATGAATAATTCCGCTGCGCAGCAACCCCTCCCTAAGGTTGCTGGCCTCGGTTCCCAACGAAAGAAGAGCATCGCCGATCAATCGGCTCCTACCCAGCGATGAAGGCCCTCAGGCTCTCGACATCGAAAGGCCAGTCCAGTTCCGCCCCATCACCCCGCCGCAGCACTGGCACCCGCGCCCCGTAGCGCGCCTCGAGCCCGTCGTCGTCATCGATCCACGCCGAGGTAAAATCAGGTGCACGTGCCTGCGCCAGCACATCAAGGGCCAGGTCACACAGGTGGCAATCGTCTCGCTGGAAGAGGGTGAGCTCGGACATGCGCAGGTGTATGGGGTGAGTGGCAGGCAGGCGTAGAATAGCCGGCTACTCCCCGTAGCCAACTCCCCAAGCCATGGCAGTCAGCGTTTTCGACCTCTTCAAGATCGGTATCGGTCCGTCTTCTTCCCATACCGTGGGGCCGATGCGTGCCGGCGCACGCTTCGCCGAACACTGGCTGGCGGAGAAAGGCGTGCTTGAACGGGTGGCGCGCGTGCGTTGCGAGCTGTTCGGTTCCCTGGCCATGACGGGTCGCGGCCACGGTACCGACAAAGCCGTGCTGATCGGCTTCGAAGGCGAATGGCCCGACAAGGTCAACCCCGATGAGATCCCCGCGACGCTGGAACGCATACGTTCGAGCAAGCGCATCCGCATCCTTGGCCGGCATGAGATCGCCTTCGACGAAAAGGCCGACCTTGTCTTCAACAAGCGCCAGAAGCTCCCGTTCCACACGAACGGCATGCGCTTCTCCGCTTACGACGCAGACGGCAACGAGCTGGCCACGCGCGACTATTACTCGGTGGGCGGCGGCTTCGTGGTCAATCCGGACGAGGCGGCCGAAGACCGCATCGTCGCAGACACCAGCGAGCAGCCCTTCCCTTTCAGCAGCGGCGACCAGATGCTCGCCCTGTGCGAAGAGCACGGGTTGACCATCGCCCAGCTGATGATGCGAAACGAAAGCATCTGGCGGCCAGAGGCGGAAACCCGCGCCGGGCTGCTGGTGATCTGGAAAGCCATGCAGGACTGCGTTTCCCGCGGTTTGCGCTCCCCAGGCATGCTTCCCGGCGGGCTGAAGGTTCAGCGGCGCGCCCCGTCGATGGTCGCCGAACTGCGGGCGCAACCCGAAGCAGCACTACGCGACCCGCTCACCATCCTCGATTGGGTGAACCTGTACGCGCTGGCGGTGAACGAAGAAAATGCCGCCGGCGGCAGTGTGGTCACCGCACCAACCAACGGCGCGGCGGGCATCGTCCCCGCCGTCCTGCACTACTACCGGCACTTCTGCCCGAACGCCTCGGAAGACGGCGTGGTTGAGTTTCTCCTCACGGCGGGCGCCATCGGCATCCTCTACAAGGAGAACGCTTCGATCTCCGGTGCCGAGGTCGGTTGCCAGGGCGAAGTAGGCGTGGCCTGCTCGATGGCCGCGGGCGGACTCACTGCCGCCCTGGGCGGTAGCGTGCGCCAGGTCGAGAACGCCGCCGAGATCGGCATGGAACACAACCTCGGCCTCACCTGCGACCCGATCGGCGGGCTCGTGCAGATTCCCTGCATCGAGCGCAACGCCATGGGCGCGGTCAAGGCGATCAACGCCAGCCGCATGTCACTCAAGAGCGACGGCAAGCACCATGTGTCGCTCGACAAGGTCATCGCCACCATGCGCGACACCGGCCGCGACATGAAGGACAAGTACAAGGAAACCTCTCGCGGGGGATTAGCCGTCAATGTCATCGAGTGCTGACAGGTAGCGGCGAAACCGGCTGTCTGTGGGAGCCGCTTCAGCGGCGAAAAGCCAACGGAGCGGTTTAGCTGGGAGGTCATCGCCGGCATAGCAGGCTCCCACATGACTGGCTTTTACCGGGTCGGGCACATCCGCGGCAGGCGATCGACGGTCTCGACGCGGACCGGTTCGTCCTCGCCCCACCAGTTCGCGACGGCTGTGTAACAGACGCGCAGCTTGCCGCGGCGGGTGTCGAAGCGCTGCTTGCTGGTATAGGCAAAGCACGAGACCGACGCCAGATGACCCATTTCGCGCATCGTGATGGCGCACCGCCGCACGGATTCGACCGGGTCCTCGCCAGGGTAGAGAGTGAAGTAAAAACCCTTGGCGGTACGGTCGTAGGACTCTGAATCGATCAGCCGGCCTTTGTCGTTCCATTGCTCATCGGCTGCGGCAACGCCGCATACCGTCATGGCAATGAACAACACGCCGCTGGCGACCACCTTCGAACGCATCCGAACCCCTTTAGCCCTACCGCGTCGGCCAGTGTATATCGACGCGGGCCCGGTTGCGCGACGGCGTCCGCTGGCTGACATGCGCGGCTAGGGCTGTCATCATCCCGCCCTTGTGCCGCCATGGGCCGGGTTCCCCCGTCCCGTCCGACCGGAGTCACCATGTCCCACCACGCAATTCGCCGCGACGTCGGCGCTTTCGCCCTGCTGCTGACCGGCCTGGGCTCGATCATCGGCTCAGGCTGGCTATTCGGCGCCTGGCACGCCGCCCAGCTAGCCGGCCCTGGTGCCGTCTACGCCTGGATCATCGGCGCCGTCATCATCCTGTTCATCGCCCTCACCTACGCGGAACTGGGCGCGATGTTCCCCGAATCCGGCGGCATGGTCCGCTATGGCCACTACTCGCATGGGTCGCTGGTCGGCTTCATCGCCGGCTGGGCCAACTGGATCGCCATCGTCTCGGTCATCCCCGTCGAGGCCGAAGCCTCCGTCCAGTACATGGCCTCCTGGCCCTGGGAATGGGCGCCGTGGACCAAGGGCCTCTACGTGGTGACCAACGGCCACGGCGAGCTCACTCCGCCCGGCCTGGCCATCGCCGCGGTACTGGTCATGGTCTATTTCTTCCTGAACTTCTGGAGCGTCAAGCTGTTCGCCAAGAGCAACACGGCGATCACGGTGTTCAAGCTCGTCGTTCCGGCGGCCACGGGTATCGCGCTCATCTACACCAGCTACAACCCGGGCAACTTCCACATTGGCGCGAACGGCGGCACGCACGCCATCGATATTTCGTCGATCCTCACCGCCGTGGCCATCTCGGGCATCGTCTTCAGCTTCAACGGCTTCCAGAGTCCGGTGAACCTCGCCGGCGAAGCGCGTAATCCCGGGCGCAACGTGCCGTTTGCCGTAATCGGCTCGATCCTGCTGGCAACCGTGGTCTACGTGCTGCTGCAGATCGCCTTCATCGGCGCCGTGCCGCCCGACCAGCTCAGCAAGGGCTGGGCCGGCCTCGAATACGCTTCGCCGTTCGCCCAGCTAGCCACGGCGCTGATGATCAACTGGATGGCGATCCTGCTGTATGCCGACGCCTTCATCAGCCCCAGCGGCACCGGTGCCACCTACACGGCGACCACCGCGCGCATGATCTACGCCATGGAGCGCAACGGTCAGTTGCCGAAGATCTTTGGTCACATCAATCCGCGCTTCGGCATCCCGCGGCCGGCAATGTGGCTGAACCTGGTGGTGAGCTTTCTCTTCCTGTTCTTCTTCCGCGGCTGGGGCACGCTGGCGGCGGTGATCTCGGTATCGACGATCATTTCCTACCTCACCGGCCCGGTCAGCGTCATGACCCTGCGCCGCACCGCACCGGAAATGAAGCGCCCGCTACGTATCCCCGCCCTGCCGGTGTTCGCTGCCCTCGCCTTCATTTTCGCCACCGAGTTGCTGTACTGGGCGAAATGGCCGCTGACCGGCGAAATCATCCTGCTGATGGTCGTCGCGCTGCCGCTGTACTTCTACTACACGGCAAAGAGTGGATGGGAAGACTTCCGTCGCCACCTCTCCGGTGCGTGGTGGCTGATCGCCTACCTGCCGACGATCGCCCTGGTTTCCTATTCGGGCAGCACGACGTTCGGCGGCCACAACTACATTCCGTACGGCTACGACCTCGCGGTCGTCGCGGTGATCGGCATCGTCTTTTACTTCTGGGGTATCTCCGCCGGCTGGCGTACGCCGATGGTCGAAGCCGCCCGCTTCAACCACGATGAGATGCACGGCGATGAACCGGTCGTTCCGCCAAGTGCGGATGAAGCGGCCAGAGCGAGTGGCCAGCGCTGATACGAAAAATCGCCCTTCGGGGCGATTTTTTTATGTCCGCTCGGCAAGTCCGAGACCACAAGACATACCTCACATTTAGTGCCGCGGGAACATCAGCCCGAACGGGCAGATGCCTTCTTTCGACAGCGATGCCCCTTGCTCACTCTGGAGTCTACGAGTCCCACAACGGCGACTCCTCTTCAGTAAGAAAGGACATTGCATGTACCTCATGTACGTCGACGAGAGCGGCGACCCCGGCATGACCAACTCGCCAACGCGCTACTTCACGCTTTCGGGCGTGATTCTCAACGAAGTTCATTGGCAATCCACGATGGAGCGCGTTATAGCCTTCAGGCAACGCATGCGCTCCACGTTCGGTCTCCAGTTGCGCGAGGAGATACATTCCGCCAGATTCCTGACCAACCCCGGTGTATTAGTCAGGATTCCCAAACATGACCGCGTCGCTATCCTCGGTCACTTCACTGACGAACTGGCGAAAATGCCCGGGTTATTAGTCATCAATGTGATCGTGGACAAACAAGACAAGCCGGAAACGTACGATGTGTTCGAACACGCGTGGCGAGCGCTCGTGCAGGGATTCGAAAACACTCTCATCCAAAACACCTTTCCCAGCGCCACGGCTATGGGCGAGTGTGGAATGATTTTTGCCGACGGCCACCCCTCGACAAAGCTGATATCTATGTACGCAGATATGCGCGCCTACACGAATGGCACCGGACTAACTGAGCGTAGCCATGGGACAGAGGGGATGAGAAGGATCATTGAAGATCCCTGCTTCAGGGACTCCGCTCACTCACTGCTAATTCAAGCGGCAGACCTCGTTGCCTTTCTGCTGTACCAGCAGGAGCAGCCAAACCGGTACATGCAAAAATCGGGCGGCGGAAAATATTTCTCACGCCTCGCGCCCATCCTGTTCCGGCGCGCCAGCCCGCAGGATGCGCAGGGCATCGTACGGTTATAAAAAAGGGGCGCTCGAAAGCGCCCCGGAGACATCCTAGTAGGTGGACCAGCCACCGGTCAGATGTTGAGATCGAATTTACTCCTGGAAGGATCCTCGTGCAAGGGCGCAGCCGCACTCGGCCGGAGATCTGACGCAAATACGCGGCCTCGGCCTACACACGCACGAAGTCAGAGACATGCGCGCACCATTACAAAGCGAGCACATCTCCTAACAGCGCCTGCGCCGTAATCTCCGGCCCAGCACCCGGGCCTTGAATCACCAGGGGCGTGGCGTGATAGCGCGTGGTGGTCAGCGCGAACTGGTTATCCGTCCCGGACAGGCGTGATGCGGGATGCTCGGGGCCGACTTCAAACAGACCGACGCGTGCACGACCGCGCTGGTTCAGGCGGGCGAGGTAGCGCAGCACCTTGCCGTTCGCCTTCGCCGCCGCTTGCCGCTGACGCAGCGGCTCGTCGAGTTCTTCGAGGCGCTCAAGGAACGCCTTCGTATCCAACGTGCGAAGGGCTTCAGGCACGAGGCTCTCGATTTCCACTTCATCGCTACCCAGCGAAAAACCCGCGGTGCGCGCGATGATCAACAGCTTGCGTGCCACGTCTTCGCCCGACAGATCTGAACGCGGATCGGGCTCGGTGAAACCCAGGCGACGGGCGTCACGTAGCAACGCCGAGAAGGGACGGCTTCCGTCGTACTGGTTGAACAACCACGACAGAGAGCCTGAGAAAACGCCCTCCAACGTCAGCAGGCTGTCACCGCACTGGCGCAGACGGCGCAGGGTGGACAACACCGGCAGCCCCGCGCCAACGGTCGCGGCATCGCCATACACGCTGCCATTCGCCGTGGCGGCCTGAAGCGAGCGCCACCCGGAAAGCTGCCCTCCAGCGAGCGCCTTGTTGGCGGTCACGACGTGGTACCCCGCGGCAAGCCATTCGGCATGACGGCTTGCCTCGATCGCGCACGCCGTGGCGTCGATGACGACTTTGCGCTCGGCGCCGGTTTCATCGAGCGCGGCGAGGAGCGCTCCGTTCTCGCGCCCGTCCCTGCCCTTGCCGAGACGATCGGCGACTTCCGCGGGAACGACGCCCGCGGAGAAGGCATGCTGGCGTCGCGAATTGGCGGCGCCGACGAGGCGCAACGAGCGAGCCGCAGGCGTCGCCAGCAGCGTAAGCAACGCACGACCCACGACACCTGTGCCAAGCAGCACAACCGCAGTGCGCGGCGAAGCGGCGGCTAGCGGCGCGACCACCACCGCGCTCATGCACCGACCTTGCGTTTCGAGGTGACCGAGGCGACGGCTGACGCACGGGCGAGAGCGGCATCGAGATCCGCCAGCAGGTCGTCGCCATCTTCAATGCCGACCGACAAGCGCAGGAGGCTGTCCGAAATGCCTGCAACGACACGAGCCTCGGGAGCCATGGATGCATGTGTCATGGTGGCCGGGTGAGCGACGAGGCTCTCCACACCACCGAGCGATTCGGCCAGCGAGAAGTAGCGCAGGCCATCGACGAAGGCTTCGATCGCATCGTTGCCGCCGTTGATCTCGAAGCTCAGCATGGCGCCGAAACCCTTCTGCTGACGCTGCGCGAGTGCGTGGCCGGCGTGCGAGGCGAGGCCCGGGTAGTAAACACGGGATACTGCATCGTGATTGTCCAGGCGCTCGGCAATACGGTGCGCATTCTCTTCGTGGGCACGCAGGCGAACAGCAAGCGTGCGCACGCCACGGAGTGTCAGGAAGCTGTCGAATGGCGATCCCGTGAGCCCGTTGCAGTTACCCCACCACTTCAGCTGTTCGGCGACGGCCTGGTCCGCAGCGATGACCGCGCCGCCGACGACATCGCTATGGCCATTGATGTACTTCGTCGTCGAGTGCACGACGATGTCGGCGCCCAGCTTCAGCGGCTGCTGCAACGCTGGCGACAGGAAGGTGTTGTCGACGACGACAAGCGCGCCGACGGCATGCGCGGCCTGCGACACGTGACGTACATCCGTGATTCGCAGCAGTGGATTGGACGGTGTTTCGATCCAGACCAGCGCCGGCTTGGCGGCAAGGCCCTCGGCGAGCGCCGTGGGGTCGGTGAAGTCGACGAAGCGAACGGTGAAGCGCTGCTTCTTCGCCCAGGCGTCGAGAAGGCGCCACGTGCCACCGTAGCAATCGTGAGCGGCGAGCACCAGCGCGCCAGCGGGAACGAGCTCGAGGGCGAGTGCAACGGCTGACATGCCGCTTCCCGTGACGACGGCCCCGGCACCTTCTTCGAGTTCGGTAAGCGCCTCGCCAAGCAGGTCGCGCGTGGGGTTACCGCTGCGCGAATAGTCATAGGCGCGCTTGCGGCCGAAACCCTCGAACGCGTAGTTGGTGGAAAGGTGCAACGGTGGCACGACGGCGCCGTGCTGCATATCGGATTCAATGCCGGCGCGCACGGCGCGGGTACAAAGACGGGAATCGGTCATGACTTAGTGGTCTCCGCGACAGTCGTTGAGTGCGTGACGCAGCACGGGAGCGAGCTGCACGGTTTCTTTGAGGAAGGCATCGTGGCCATAGGGCGATTCCACGACTTCGAGGGTTGCAGTGCCAGCAAGGCGACGCTGCAGTTCGCAGAGGTCGGCAAGCGGTACGAGGCGATCAGAAGGAAATCCGACCAGGGTGGTTGGCGCGGTAACACGCTCCGGCGATACGTCGTGCAGGTCGATCGACTCGGACAGCGCCAGGAACCGCTCTGCCTCGAAGCGCTCCACGAAACGACGCCCGGCGTGTTCGAGATAATCCTCCACGGGGAAATGGAAGCGACCGTCGCGCAGCTCCGGGCCGGCAGCGAAGCGCCGGGAGAACTCCTCGCTGCCGCGGTACGTCGTCATGGCGAGCTGACGTGCCAGAGCCAACGCTTCGTCGGTACGACCGGACTCCACGCCCAGGCGGACGATGCTCCGCTGGATGGAACGCTGAGCCGTCGAGAGGGGGTGCGGACGGTGGGCACCGGCCAACAGGATGAGCGACCGCAGCTTCTCCGAATGATTCGCGGCGAAGGCAAGAGCGGTCATCGCACCGTATGACGAACCCACGAAGGCGTGAACCCGGCCGATGCCCAGTTCGTCGACGAGGGCCGCCAGTGCGGCGGCCTGGTCTTCGCTCGACACGGAATCGGTTCCTGCCAGGTCAGCCGGGACCAGCCAGTCGATGGAAAGGACGCGGTAGTGGTCGAGGTCGATGGCTGCACCACGGCCGACCAGTTCCTGCCACCAGCCGGCGGACCGCTCGCGGCCCGTGCACACGTCGCGGTCCGCCGAGATGCCGCCCTGCACGATGATCGTCGGCGCATGGGGCGCGCCGCACCAGAGGTAATGGACGTCCACCTCGACGGCGTCGCTGCCGTACTTGGGCGTGAACGCCACCCGGCGGCTGCCGCGCTGCTCGGTGAGATCGGCCGCACTACGCGGCGCGGGGGAGACAACCGCTTCGGGGAGGGAGATCACGGTGAGGGGCTCTGCTGACATGTCCGGGTTCCTGCATTCGGGATCGAGCCCCGCGGGGAACCGGCAGTCGGAGGTGTCCGGAAGCGGATGCGCGAACGCATGCCCGCTAAGGACATCCCATCTATCGGCTGACGTGAAGACACGCCCCGCAGGAGTTGGCACCGTCGCGGAAATCCGCAGGTTGCCCCGGCTTCAAAGGGCCTGTCCCTCAGCCGGTCTCGATGAGTGAAACCGACGATACGCCCGGATACAGACAGTGTCAACAGCCGTTTAGACGTCCAGATGTCTAGAAGGCCCTGCGATAGATAGCGATTATTCACATCAACGATCGGGCAAAGGCCGCCCCACAGGGGCTTTGATGGGATTACCGACGAATTTCCGCACGGGCTCCCTGCCGCGCTAGCATGGAGCCATGACTACACACGACAGCTTCGCCGCCGCCGTCGGCAATACGCCTCTCCTCCGCCTACGGCATGCCTCGGAGGCCACCGGCTGCGAGATCCTCGCCAAGGCCGAGTTCCTCAACCCGGGCGGCTCGGTCAAGGACCGGACGGCGCTTGGCCTTCTGGACGACGCCGAGCGTCAGGGCCTGCTCCGTCCAGGCGCCACCCTGGTCGAAGGCACGGCAGGAAACACTGGCATCGGGCTGGCCCTGCTGGGCGCGAGCCGGGGGTACCGCACCCTCGTGGTCATGCCGGATACCCAGAGCCGGGAAAAGATCGACGCGCTTCACGTTGCCGGCGCCCGCGTGCGGCTGGTGCCTGTTGTGCCCTTCACGGATGCCGGCCACTACGCGCGGACCGCCCGCAGGCTGGCCGAGGAGATGAATGCCGCCGACCCGGGTAGCGCCTGGTTCGCCAATCAGTTCGATAACACGGCCAATCGCGACTGGCACGAAGCCCACACAGGTCGGGAAATCTGGGAACAGACGGGCGGCCGGATCGATGGCTTTGTCTGCGCCGCTGGCACCGGAGGTACCCTGGCAGGCGTCGGCCGGGCGCTGAAGGCCCGGCACCCCGGCGTCCGGATCGCCTTGGCGGACCCCGCCGGCTCGGTCTTCGCCCGTTATGTCCAGACGGGCGAACTCGTCGGCGAAGGCAGCTCGATCAGCGAGGGCATCGGCAACAGCCGGATCACGGCCAATTTCGAGGGCGCGCCCATCGACGTAGCCTGGTCGATCCCGGACGACGAATCCGTCCCCCTGCTGCATGACCTGCTTCACCGCGAGGGCTACTGCGTGGGCGGCTCCAGCGGCGTGAACGTGGCCGGTGCGATCCGCCTGGCCCGCGAGTTGGGGCCGGGGCACACCATCGTCACGGTGCTCTGCGACGGCGGCATGCGCTACCAGGCCAAGCTGTTCAACCCGGCATTCCTGCGTGGCAAGGGCATTCCCGTGCCCGAATGGCTGGAAGAGGCGTTCCCCGGCTGAGCGCAAAGGAATGTGGGAGCCGCTTCAGCGGCGAAAAGCCAACGCAGCGGAGACGCCGGGCGCTTCATCGCCGCTGAAGCAGCCCCCACAGGGGCCAAGGCATCGACGCTGAAGCGGCTCCCACAACAACATCGGCAACCGTGGGGCTCCCCCAAACCAATTCGCTGATAGAATAAGCGGTTAGCCTATCGATCCCGGCCCGAAGACCATGTCCTCACACCTTACCGAAACCCGCCGTCGGCGCAGCTTCGCCATCGTCAGCCATCCCGACGCCGGCAAGACCACGCTGACCGAAAAGCTGCTGCTTTTCGGCGGCGCCATCCAGATGGCCGGTTCGGTGAAGAGCCGCAAGGCCGCGCGCCATGCCACCTCGGACTGGATGGCGCTGGAAAAGGAACGCGGCATCTCGGTGACCTCGTCGGTCATGCAGTTCCCGTACGACGACGCCATCGTGAACCTGCTCGACACCCCGGGCCACGCAGACTTCTCGGAAGATACGTACCGCGTGCTCACGGCCGTCGACTCGGCCCTGATGGTGATCGACTGCGCCAAGGGCGTCGAGGAGCGCACCATCAAGCTGATGGAAGTCTGCCGGCTGCGCGACACGCCGATCATGACCTTCATCAACAAGCTCGATCGCGAGGGCCGGTCGCCGATCGAGCTGCTCGACGAAGTCGAATCCGTGCTCGGCATCGCTTGCGCACCCCTCACCTGGCCGATCGGCATGGGCTCCCGCCTGAAGGGCGTCTACCACGTGCTGCTCGACGAAGTGCACGTCTTCGAACCGGGCAAGAATGCCACCCGCCAGGACTCGACCATCTTCAAGGGCCTCGACCATCCGGACCTCGCCGCGCGCATCGGCCAGGCGGCGCTGGACGAGCTGCGCGAAGAACTCGAGCTGGTGATCGGTGCATCGAACCCGTTCGATATCGAAGCCTACCTCGCAGGCAAGCAGACGCCGGTATTCTTCGGCTCGGCCGTGAACAACTTCGGCGTGCAGCTGTTGCTCGACTTCTTCGTCGAACACGCGCCGTCGCCGCGTTCGCGCGACACGCTGACCCGCGAAGTGAAGCCGGAGGAAGAAAAACTCACCGGTTTCGTCTTCAAGATCCAGGCGAACATGGATCCGGCCCACCGCGACCGCGTGGCTTTCATGCGCGTTTGTTCGGGCACGTACACCGCGGGCATGAAAATGCAGCAGACGCGCACCGGAAAGGAAGTGCGCATCGCAAACGCGCTCACCTTCATGGCCTCCGACCGCGAGATCGTCGAGCGTGCCTATCCGGGTGACGTGATTGGCCTGCACAACCACGGCAGCATCACCATTGGCGACACCTTCACCGAAGGCGAGCCGCTATCGTTCACCGGCATCCCCAATTTCGCGCCGGAGCTGTTCCGTCGTGCACGCCTGCGCGATCCGATGAAGATGAAGGCGCTGCAGAAGGGTCTTGCACAGTTGTCCGAAGAAGGCGCAACGCAGTTCTTCCGCCCGCTGATGTCGAACGACCTGATCCTGGGCGCGGTCGGCGTGCTGCAGTTCGACGTCGTCGCCTACCGCCTCAAGGACGAGTACAACGTGGACTCCGCGTTCGAGCAGGTGGGTGTCTCCACTGCCCGCTGGATCCACTGCGACGACCCGAAGAAGCTCGAGGAATTCCGCGAGAAGAACGCGGGTAACCTGGCGATCGACGGCGCAGGCGAGCTCGTCTACCTCGCACCGACGCGCGTGAACCTGCAGCTCGCCCAGGAACGCTGGCCAATGGTGCGTTTCGCCGCCACACGCGAACACGCCGCCTCGGTGGTCGAATAAAAAAACCTGTGGGAGCCGATTCATCGGCGAAAAGCCAACGAAGCGGTGTAGCGGCAAGGCCCATCGCCGATGAATCGGCTCCCACAGGATTCAGGTGGCTCCCACAGGATTCAGTTGGCTCGCACAGAATCAGATCGGCGGATTGAGGAAGCGGTGGATGGCCTGCACCACCACCGAGCCCTCGCCCACGCCGGAGGCCACGCGCTTCACCGAGCCGGAACGAACATCGCCAACCGCGAATACACCGCGCAGCGTGGTTGCATACGGTGAAGGCGTGGCGTAACCGTCCGCATCGCGACCGGTGAGCACGAAGCCCTTCTTGTCCAGATCCAGGCAACCCTGCAACCAGGCGGTATTCGGCTCCGCGCCGATCATCACGAACAGGGCACCGATCTTCTTGCGTTCCTGCCTGCCATCGACCTGGCACGCCCAGCCCACCTCGCGAAGATAGGCATCGCCGTCCAGGTGATCGACCCGGCAGTGCGTGTGCAGCGTGATCCGCGGCGACTGCTGGATGCGCTGCACGAGATAGTCGGACATGGTCGCTGCAAGGCCATTGCCGCGCACGAGGATGTGTACGTGAGCGACGGTACGCGCGAGGAACATCGCCGCCTGGCCTGCGCTATTTCCACCGCCCACCACGGCGACCTCCTCACCCGCGCAGAGCTGGGCTTCCATGGCGGTCGCCGCATAGTGGATGCCCTGGCCCTCGAAGCGCTCGTAGTCGACATGCTCAAGCTTGCGATAGCGAGCCCCCGTGGCGATCACGATGGAGCGCGCCGTAGCGACGCTGCCGTCGTCAAGCGTCAGCCGATAGGGATGGCCGCCACAGTCCACGTTTTCCACGGTCCGCGCGATCGCCATGTGTGCGCCGAACTTCATCGCCTGCACCTGGGCACGGCCGGAGAGCGCCTGCCCCGAGATGCCCGTAGGGAATCCCAGGTAGTTCTCGATTTTCGAACTGGTACCCGCTTGCCCGCCCGGCGCCAGCGACTCGATGACGAGCGTATCCAGGCCCTCGGAGGCCGCATACACGGCGGCGGCCAGGCCTGCGGGGCCGGCACCGACCACGACCACGTCGTGCACGTGGTCCTTGTCCAGTTCGATGCTGATGCCAAGGTCGTCGGCGAGCTCGCCGTTGGTCGGACAACGCAGCACGCGACGGTCCGGCATGATCACCACCGGGCATTCGTTGGGATCGAGTCCGAAACCGTCGAGCAGGTGTTTCGCGTCCTCGTCGACGTCCGTATCGAGCAACCGGTAGGGATACCCGTTACGGATCAGGAAGCTGCGCAGGCGCGCGGTGTCCGAGGCGTGCGAGGAACCGGCGAGGATCACACCCCCCTGCCCGCTCTGGATCAGCCCCACGCGGCGCAGGATAAAGGCCCGCATGATGATTTCGCCGATATCCGGCTCGCCCGAAACCAGCTTGCGGAAGCTGGTTGGATTCATGCGAACCAGACGGGTCTCCATGCCCGTGCGGCCGTTGACCATGATCTTGCGTTCGCTGAAAAGGTCGACCTCACCCGTGAACTGGTTGGGCCCGTGCACAACTACCGTCCTCGGGGCGCCGTCCTCGGCGGTGTCGTAGACCTCGATCGCCCCTTCGATCACGAAGAAATAGTCGACGCGCCGCTCCCCACGCCTGAACAGCATGGTGCCAGCGGGCACGATCTCCTCGACGCCGTACTTCACGAGCCTCGTGGACATCTCCTCACTGAGGTGGGGAAACGTTTGCTCACGGCGATTCATCGGGCTCGACGGATCGTTCTCGGACGGTATAGCCATCGTGCAATTCCAGGTAGTGACGGGCGCGACAGCCCTCGGCTGCCACGTTAGCGGACGCGCCGCCGGCCTTCTTGTATCGGAGCACCATCATGCCTGCGTAGACTGCGGCCGCAAGTCCCACGCCGAGAGATCCATGTTCGCTGCCGAGAACGTCGTCACACCGCCGGGTCGCGCCGCGCGCCTGCTTCAGTCGCCACTGGCCAGGCTGGTCGTCTTCTTCACGTTGCTGAAGGCGTTTCACTGGATCGAAGGCCTCATGTGGGCCGCGCTCGGATTGCCCGAAGGGTTCGTTCCCTTCCGCGACACGACGCTGCTGATGGAGGTGCTGCGGCTGTGGCCGATCGTACTGGCCTATTGGCTGCTGGCGCGGGTGGTGGAGCGACGCAGGGCGACCGAGCTTGCACCCGTGAAGGCCGCACCCCACGTCCTGCTTGGCCTCGCAGGCGGCGCGCTCTGCTTCTCGCTGATCGTGGCGACCCTATGGGCTTTGGGCGCCTTCCTTGTCGATGGCGTGAATCGCGACGTCGACTGGATCGGCCCCGTCCTGGTCATGGGTGTCGGCGCGGGCGTCGGCGAGGAAATCATCAGCCGCGGCGTACTCTTCCGCATCATCGAGGAAGGCCTGGGCACCTGGGCTGCCCTGCTGATCTCGGCCGCGGTGTTCGGCGGCCTGCATATGTGGAACCCCCATGCCACGATGTGGAGCGCCCTGGCCATCGCGCTGGAGGCAGGCCTGTTGTTCGGCCTGCTCTACCACCTGACCCGCTCCCTCTGGGTCTGCATGGGCGCCCATGCCGCCTGGAACGTCGCACAGGGACCGTTCTACGGCATCCCTGTGTCGGGCTTCCAGCAGCGAGGGTTGCTCGCCTCGCAGACGCAGGGGCCGGACTGGCTTACGGGGGGCGCGTTCGGCGCCGAAGCCTCGGTGGTGGCGCTCTGCATCTGTTCGCTCGTGACATCCGTATGTCTTGCCGTGGCGGTCCGCCGCGGCAGCCTGGTCCCGCCACCCTGGTTGCGACCCGGCGCTCAACCCGGCTGAGCAACGGCCGTTAAAGTGCAAAGCGCCACGAAACAGTGGCATGGTTACTTCCTGAACCCTTGACCGGTCATCGCATGTCCCCGAACGAAAAGAAGCGCAGCTGGCTCGCCGACCAACCCTTGCAGCGCAAGATTGTCATCGCTATTGGTGCCCTGCTGGCCCTGTTCGTCGTGGCCTCCATCGCGAATCTCGGCTCGCTGTGGCGTGAAAACGACACCCGGGCCTGGTCGAGCCATACCTACGTGGTACTGCTGACCCTGGCCGAGGTGAATGACGATGCGCAGGAGCGGCAGGTTGCAACCCGCGGTTACCTGCTCAACCAGTCCGATGCTGAATACGACGACTTCCAGAACGCCGACCGCGGCCTGGTCAAGGGCATGGCCACCCTGCGCCAGCTGACGATCGACAATCCGTTGCAGCAGTCGCGCATCGACCGCCTGCAGGACATGCTCGACCGCTGGAAGGCCGAGGTCACCAAATATGCCCTCGAGCCCACGCGGGCCATTGGCAATGCCGCCACGCCCGAGGGCGCACAGGCGCGCGAGGCCATCCGTCACGAATACCTCGCCCACCGCACGGTCGTCATGACCGACGTGCGCAAGCTGATCGAAGATATGTCGGCCACCGAGACCGTGCTACTCGACAAGCGCAACAGCGCGCTGGACGACGTGCTCGCGGCCACGAAGTACATCGACGTCATCTCGCTGCTCGCCTGCCTGGCGTTCGGCCTGTTCGTCATCGGCATGACCTTCCGACTGATCACGCGCCCGATCGTGCGCATGACCGAGCTGATGACGCGCCTGGCCGCGCACGACCACACCATCGAGGTGCGCCAGCTCACCCGCCGCGACGAGATCGGCGAGATTGCGCGGGCCCTCCAGGTATTCAAGGAGATGTCCATCGAGACGGCCGGCCAGACCTGGCTGAAGTCCACGGTCACCAACATCTCCAACAAGCTGCAGGGCGCGACGACCTACCGCGAGTTCGCCGATGTGCTGGTTTCCGAACTCGTTCCGGTCATGAAGGCCGGCGTCGGCATCTTCTATCTCTTCCACGAGGAACACGCCCGCCTCGAGCGGCTCGGCGCGTATGGTTTCAAGGAGCGCCGCCACATCACTCCCGAGTACCAGTTGGGCGAAGGCCTGGTCGGCCAGGCCGCGATCGAGCGAAGGACGATCGTCCTGCAGGACGTTCCCGAGGACTACACCCGCATTCATTCGGGTACGGGCGAAGGTACGCCTCGCAGCATCGTCGTCATGCCGGTCGCCTCGCGTGATCATCTGCTCGGCGTCCTCGAGATCGGCAGTTTCGCCCATCTCACGCCGATCGAAGACCGCCTCCTCGAAGAGCTGATGCCGATCGTCGCGCTCTCGCTGGAGAACCTCGGCCGGGCCATCAGCACGCGCGCGCTGCTCGAGCGGACGCAGAGCCAGGCCGATGAGCTGCGCGCCTCCGAGGAGGCCCTGCGCAGCCAGCAGGAAGACCTGCGCTCGACCAACGAAGAACTGAAAACGAAGACGACCGAACTGCAGGAGCAGTCCCAGCGTCTGGTCGCCTCTGAGGAAGAGCTGCGGGTGCAGACCGAAGAGCTGCATGCCTCGAATGAGGAGCTCCGCGAGAAGAGTGTCACGCTCAACGAACAGAAGGACGCCCTCCAGGCGCTGCAGGTGGAGACGCAGGAAAAGGCGGAGGAGCTGGCACGTGCCAGCCAGTACAAGTCCGAGTTCCTGGCCAACATGTCGCACGAGCTCCGCACGCCGCTGAACAGCCTGTTGATCCTCTCACGCAGCCTGGCCGACAACGACGAGGAGAACCTTTCGGGCGAACAGGTGGAATCGGCCCGCATCATCCACGACGCCGGCTCCAATCTTCTCCGCCTCATCAATGACATCCTCGACCTTTCGAAGGTCGAAGCCGGCAAGATGGAACTGGTTGTCGACACCTTCCCGCTCGCCGACCTGGCACGCACGCTGGCTCGCACGTTCAACCACGTGGCCCAGGAAAAGAAGCTGGCGTTCACCGTCAATGTCGACCCCACACTCCCCGCCACCATCCGCACGGACGGCGCAAAGCTCGAACAGGTGGCCAACAACCTGCTGAGCAACGCCTTCAAGTTCACCGCCAGCGGCACGGTCGGTGTGCACATTTCGCGGCCGGCTCCCGGCGCAGTGCTGCCGGCCGGCCTCGCCCCCTCATCGACCATCGCCATCGTCGTGAGCGACACCGGCATCGGCATTCCGGCCGACAAGATGCAGCGCGTGTTCCATGCCTTCGAGCAGGTGGACGCCAGCACCAGCCGCCAGTACGGCGGCACCGGGCTGGGACTGGCCATATCGCGGCGCATCGCCATGCTGCTCGGCGGCGACATCGTGCTTGCCAGCGAACCGGGCCGTGGCAGCAGCTTCACCGTCTACCTGCCAGAGGAAGCACCCGACACGGGCAACGCGATAGACGCCACTCCCCTTCAGCAGGCCGCCGCTGAAGCCACCCTGCCGCTCTCACCCGGCCTCCTCGCCGACACCATCGACGACGATCGTGCGTCCATCGGCCCGGGAGACACGGTCATCCTGATCGTCGAGGATGACCCTGCCTTCGCGCGCATCCTCGCCGACATGGTTCATCGGAAAGGTCACCGCGTCCTGGCCGCCGGCGATGGTGAATCCGGCCTCGCACTGGCAAGGCGCTATCGCCCTACCGGCATTCTTCTCGACGTCATGCTTCCCGGCATGGATGGCTGGACCGTGATCGAGCGCCTCAAGGGCGACGTTGCCACGCGGCACATCCCCGTGCACTTCATCTCGGCCACCGACGACGCCTCGCGTGGCCTGGAACTGGGCGCCGTGGGCTTCCTTACCAAGCCGGTCAGCCGCGAATCCATCGCCAGTGCCTTCGACCGCCTGCTCCACTTCGCCGAAGGTCGCACGCGTCACCTGCTCGTCGTCGACGACGACGCGAACGCGCGCACCGCGGTACGCACCTTGCTCAAGGACGACTCGGTCGTGATCGAGGAAGCCGCATCCGGCGAGGAGGCGCTGGCCATGACCTCGCACACCGTCTTCGATTGCATCGTGCTCGACCTCGGCCTGCCGGGCATGTCCGGCATCGAGTTCCTCGAACATCTTTCGCGCGGTGGCCATACCCCGCCGGTGGTCGTCTATTCCGGACGTGACCTGAGCCGCGAAGAGAGCATGAAGATCCGCCAGTACACCGACAGCATCGTGGTCAAGGGTGCGCGCTCGCCGGACCGCCTGCTCGACGAAGTGAGCCTGTTCCTGCATTCGATCCGCCATGGCGGAGGCGCGCGCGATGAAGCCGCGACCGCGGCCGGCGGTGTCGACGAAGCCAGCCTGCGCGGCCGTCGCCTGCTGCTGGTCGACGATGACATGCGCAACCTGTTCGCGTTGTCCAAGGTGCTGCGAGCCAAGGGCATTGATGTCGTGATGGCCCAGGACGGCCAGAAGGCGCTCGACACCATGGATACCGACAAGGGTATCGAACTGGTCCTGATGGACATCATGATGCCGGTGATGGATGGCTACGACACCATGCGCGCCATCCGCGCCCGTCCGGAGGTTGCGAAAGTGCCGATCATCGCGCTTACCGCCAAGGCCATGCGCGGCGATCGCGAGAAATGCCTCGAGGCCGGCGCCAATGACTACCTGTCCAAGCCGATCGACGTCGATCGCCTGCTGTCGATGATCCGCGTCTGGTTGCCCACAAGGAGCTGACGTGGACGTCGAAGACATCGAGGTCCAGCTTTTCGTGCGCGCCATGCAGCTGCGCCACGGCTACGACTTCAGCGAATACGCCCCGGCCTCGCTGAAGCGTCGCGTGCAGCAGCTGGTGCGCACGCACGGCGTCGCGTCGATCAGCGAACTGAACAGCCGGCTCCTGCATGAGGCGGGCTTCGTGACCCGCGTGATCGAGGGCCTTTCCGTGCCGGTTTCGGAAATGTTCCGCGACCCGCCGGTATTCCGCGCTCTTCGCGACAAGGTATTTCCCATCCTCGCCTCGTACCCGGAGATCAACATCTGGCAGGCAGGCTGCGCTCACGGACAAGAGGTCTATTCGCTGGCGATCCTGCTCGAAGAGGCCGGGCTCTACGAGCGGTCGCGTATCTACGCGACGGATTTCAACGATGCCGCGCTGGCCATCGCCGCCGAGGGCATCTATGCCACGCGTGACGCTCGCGACTGGTCGCGAAACTACATGGAAGCCGGTGGCAGCCACTCGTTGAGCGACTACTACAGCGCCCGCTACGACTTCATCAAGCTCGACCAGCGACTGCGTCGCAACGTTACGTTCTTCAACCACAACCTGGTTACAGACGAAGTGTTCTGCGAAGCGCACCTCATCCTGTGCCGGAACGTGCTGATCTATTTCAGCAACCCCCTGCAGGACCGCACGCTTGGCCTGTTCCGCGACAGCCTCGTGCGCGGCGGCTTCCTCTGCCTGGGCACGCGGGAGAACATCGACTTCTCCCCCGCCGCCACCGGTTTCGCCGATGTGGATCACGGCCTGCGCATCTATCAGGTAGGTGGTGCCGGTGCGAGGGCCCTCGTACGATGACGACGTCACGAGCCATCGTGATCGGTTGCAGCGCGGGAGGCCTCACCGCCCTGCAGCGCCTGCTGCCGGGAATCGATCCGCGCCTTGGCGTGCCCGTGGTCATCTGCTGCCACACCGGCTCGGCCGACGTATCCATCCTCGTCGATCTGCTGGGTCGCTACGCCACGCTTCCCGTGGTCGAAGCCAGTGAACGCGCGCCAGTCGATCCGGGCGTGGTTCACGTGGCGCCCAGCGGCTACCACCTGTTGGTCGAACCCAACTTTCACTTCTCGCTGAGCGTCGACGCGAAGGTCGCCTACGCGCGACCATCGATCGATGTCCTCTTCGAGACTGCGGCGGATGCCTGGCACGACGGATTGATCGCCGTACTGCTGACCGGCGCGAACTCCGACGGCGCCCAGGGGCTCGTCGCCGTACGTCGTGCCGGTGGCTACGCCATCGTGCAGGATCCCCTCACCGCTGAAGCGGACACCATGCCACTTGCCGGCCTGGAGGCCGCTGGCGCCGATGCCTGCCTCTCCCTCGAGGCCATCGCGGCCAAGCTCAACGAACTGTGTCTTCCATGAATTCGAATCGCCCCAAGATCCTCGTCGTCGACGACACGCCCGCCAACCTTGTCGCCATGCGGCGCCTGCTCGCACGCACGGATGCCGACATCTACGAGGCCGCGAGCGGAAACGAAGGGCTCGCGCTATGCCTGGATCACCAGTTCGCGCTCGTGCTGCTGGACGTGAACATGCCCGAGATGGACGGCTTCGAAGTGGCCGAATTCATTTCCGAGTCGGATCACCTCAGCGAGACACCGATCATCTTCGTCACCGCGGCTTACGCCGATGACATCAACCGCATCAAGGGCTACACGGCGGGTGCGGTCGATTACATCGCCAAGCCGATCAACGACGTGATCCTGCAGTCTAAGGTGAAGATCTTCCTGGAGCTGTACAGGGCGCGCGCGCTGCTGCAGCAGGCGCTGGACGAACTATCGTCGCGTAACGAGCAGCTCACGAGCGAAGTCGCCGAACGCACGCGCATGGAGCAGCTCGTACGTCACCAGGCCACGCACGATGCCTTGACCGGACTGCCCAATCGCGTGCTGTTCCGCGAGCGCCTCGAGACCGCCATCGCCGAAGGAGATACCGCCGGTGGCTCGTTCGCACTGGCCTATATCGATATCGACGGCTTCAAGGGCGTCAACGACGGTCACGGGCATGCCGCTGGCGACGCACTGCTGAAGGCCATTGCGGGTCGTCTTGGCGGCCGCACCCGTGGCTCCGACACCGTCGCCCGGCTCGGCGGTGACGAGTTTGCCGTACTACTGAACGACGCCACCGACGCGCAGGCCGCTCTCGCCCGATGCCAGACGTTGTGCGACGCGATCGCCGAGCCGTATACCCTCGAGGTCAATGGCAGCGGCCTTGCCGTCAAGATCGGAGCAAGCATCGGCGTGACACTCTTCGTCCCCGGCGACGCGTACGACCGACTCGTCGTTGCCGCCGACGCCGCCATGTATGAGGCCAAACGCTCGGGCAAGAACCGCTGCGTGCTCGGCTGAGTCAGAGGGTCGCCAGGAAGGCTTCCAGCACAGCCCCGCGATAACGTTGTCGATGCAAGAGGATCGACAACGTCCGTTTCAGGTCCAGGAACGGTGTTGGCAGGACCACCAGCCGCTCCGTCTTCACCGCATCCACGATCGCCACCTCCGGCAGGCAAGCAATTCCCAGCCCGGCGATGACGGCCTGCTTGATCGCTTCGGACTGATCGAGCTCGAGCACCACCCTGCCCTCTGGCAGCGCGGCAAGCGCTTGCTCGCTGAGCGCGCGCGTGGCTGACCCACGTTCGCGCAATACCCACCGCTCGCCGGCAAAATGCTCGCGCTTCAACCGCGCCTTTCCGGACAACGGGTGATCGGGAGGTGCACACACGACGAGGCGGTCCTCGCGCCACGGGCGGGATTCGATGGCCGGATGATTGACCGGCCCTTCGACACAGCCGATATCGAAAGCGTGGTCGAGGATGCCCTGGGCGATGCGGGCGGTGTTGGCAACGCCCAGCCGTAGCGCCACGCCGGGATACCCGGCAGCGAACGGTCCCAGCAGGTCGCCGACAAGATAGTTGCCAACGGTGTTGCTCGCGCCAATACCGATGTCACCACTGAGCTCGGCCACCGATCCTTCCGCGCGGCGACCGAACTCGGTGTGCCGTTCAATCAATTCCCGGGCCAGTGGCAGAAGTTCGCGCCCGCGGTCGTTCAGCCGGAGACGACCGCGCTCGCGCGCGAATAGCTGGGAGCCGATCTGCCGCTCCAACTCGGCAAGGGCCATGCTCGCTGCCGGCTGGCTGAGGAAAAGACGTTCGCTCGCAGCGCGAACGCTGCCCGCCGTGGCGACGGCGACGAAGACTTCGAGCTGGCGCGGGCTGACGGCATGCATAAGTTATATTTATACACCCGATCAGGCATTTTCAATATTCTTATCCGTGGCCTCGCCGGACAATGATTCCATCGTCCCGTGGAAGACCCCGCCGTGTCCGCAGTCACCCTGCCCCCTCCATCCGCCTCGCGCCTTCCCGGCGTGCTGCTGGCCCTGTCCGTTGCGTGCGTGGCCTTCGGCCTTGGTCGATTGGTGCCACTTATCGGCGGTGCCGTATGCGGCATCGTGCTTGGCATCCTGGTACGCCACTTCGCCCCGCCGGAAGCGCGCTTCCAGCCCGGCATACGTTTTGCCTCCAAGCAGGTCCTGCAGTGGTCGATCATCGCGCTCGGCTTCGGGCTTAGCCTCACGCAGGTGGCCCACACCGGCATGGAATCCCTCTCGGTGACACTGGCTACCGTCGCTGCCGCCGGCCTCGCCGCGTGGATCCTTGGCCGCGTGCTAGGCGTGCACGACAAGCTGAAGCTCCTCATCGGCGTGGGCACCGCCATCTGCGGCGGCTCGGCCATCGCTGCGGTCGTTCCGATCATCAAGCCCGACGAACACGACACGGCCTTCGCCATCTCGACGATCTTCCTGTTCAACCTGGTCGCGGTCCTGCTGTTTCCTGCGCTGGGTCACTGGATGGGCCTGTCGGACCTTGGTTTCGGTCTATGGGCCGGGACCGCGATCAACGATACATCGTCTGTCGTTGCCGCCGGCTACAGCTACAGCCACGCGGCTGGTGACTTCGCGACCATCGTGAAGCTCACGCGCGCCACGCTGATCATTCCGATCAGCCTGGGTCTTGCCCTTATCGTCGCCTGGCGCGAGAAGCGCAGCGGCGCGAGCGATTTCAGCCTGGCGAAAATCTTCCCCTGGTTCATCGTCTGGTTTCTGGTGGCGTCAGGCATTCGCACGGCCGGCCTCGTTCCCGAGGTCGCCCTGCCGGTGATTCATTTCATCGCGGAGTGCCTGATCATCGTCGCGCTGACGGCGATCGGCCTGTCGGCAGACCTGCGTCGGATGGCCTCTACGGGGCCGCGCCCAATCCTGCTGGGGCTGGGGGTTTGGGCTGCCGTCGCGTTGACCAGTTTGCTGGTGCAGCATCTGATCGGGCGGTGGTGAGGGCGGCAAGAGCATCGCCGATGAATCGGCTCCCACAGGAGCAAGCACCCTGCCTGGCAGGAGCCGAAAACCATGTGGGAGCCGCTTCAGCGGCGAAAAGCCAACGAAGCGGAGATGCCGCGACTCCAATCGCCGCTGAAGCGGCTCCCACACATAGCAATCGGCTGAGGGTTATCAGCCGCGCTTGGCCAGCGTCAGCAGCTGGTCGAGCAACGCGATAGCCAGGTCGATTTCGTCGTGCGAGATATCGAGCGACGGGGCGAACGTGATCACGTTCTTGTACCAGCCGCCGACGTCGAGCACGAGACCGATCTTCTTGCCGTTGTGCGTGAGGCCACCGGCAAGACCGATGTCGACCATGCGGTCGAGCAGCGCCTTGTTCGGCGTGAAACCATCATCCGTGCAGATCTCGGCGCGCAGTGCAAGGCCGAGGCCGTCCACGTCACCGATTTCCTTGTGGCGCTTCTGCAGGTCACGGAGGCCGTCGAGGAAGTGCTTGCCCTTCTCGGCCACGCGGGTGCCGTAGTCGAGCTCGTAACCCATCTTGATCACTTCCAGGCCCAGCGCCGTACCCAGCGGGTTGGAATTGAACGTGGAGTGCGTGGAGCCCGGCGGGAAGATCTCCGGGTTGATCAGTTCTTCGCGCGCCCAGATGCCGGACAGCGGATTGAGGCCGTTGGTCAGCGCCTTGCCAAACACCAGGACGTCAGGGCTCACACCGAAATGCTCGATGGACCACAGCTTGCCGGTACGCCAGAAGCCCATCTGGATTTCGTCGACGACCATCAGGATGCCGTACTTGTCGAGCACCTTCTTCAGGTCGATGAAGAAGTTCTTCGGCGGGATGACGTAGCCACCGGTGCCCTGGATCGGCTCGACGTAGAACGCGGCGTATTCGGCCTCGCCCACTTTCGGATCCCACACGCCGTTGTATTCGGTTTCGAACAGGCGGGCGAACTGGGCCACGCAGGCATCGGAATACTCTTCCGGCGTCATGCCCTTCGGGCGACGGAACGGATACGGGAACGGGATGAACTGCGCGCGCTCGCCGAAGTGGCCGAAGCGACGACGGTAGCGGTAGCTGGAGGTGATCGAGGAAGCGCCAAGCGTACGGCCGTGATAGCCGCCTTCGAAGGCGAACATGAGGCTCTTGCCGCCGCGCGCATTGCGCACGATCTTCAGCGAGTCTTCCACTGCCTGCGCGCCGCCGACGTTGAAGTGGCAGCGGCCGTCCAGACCGAATTTCTGCTTGGCGTCGACCGCGATGGTCTTGGCGAGCTCGATCTTGCCCTGGTGCAGGTACTGGCTGGCCACCTGCGGCAGCAGGTCGATCTGCGCCTTCAGGGTGTCGTTGAGACGCTTGTTGCCGTAGCCGAAGTTCACGGCCGAGTACCACATCTGCAGGTCGAGGAACGGGATGTTCTCGCTGTCGTAGATGTAGCTGCCTTCAGCGTGACGGAAAATCTTCGGCGGATCGACGTAGTGCACGGTGTCGCCGAAGGAGCAGTACTTCGCCTCGTCGGCGAGCAGGGTCGCGTCGTCGATGACGACCTGCGGGTTCTTGGAGAAGATGGTCATGCGGGGATTTCCTGGACGTTCGTCGCGGTAATGGGCATAGCGGTCTGCGGCAGCAAGGTGCCGTCGATCAGAGCGGGGAGCAGTTCGATCGCTTCGTCGAAGCTGGCGATCGGCACGTAGGGGATACCGGCGGCGCGGCAGTGCTCGATGAGGCGGTTCTTGGCGAAGACGAAGTCAACGCGATCGGCCGCGCAGAAGTCGGAAGCGCCGTCGCCGATGAGCAGGGTCTTGCCGCCGCGCGCCTTTGCCACCTCGGCACGGGCACACTTACAGGTGCCGCTGCGGCACCCCGCCACGCTGTATGGCGAGGTGAGTTGCCATGCACGCGGGCCAGCCTGGTCGAGATGGTTGGCCACGGTCGGCAGGCTGTCGATACCGTGGTTGGCAAGAATGGCGTGGATCGCCTGGTCCAGACCGTCGCTGACGATCTCCATCGGAATACCGAGATCGATCGTGGCTTTCACGAAACCTGCGAAACCATGGTCGATATGCAGGCCGGCCAGATGACGATCCAGTTCCGGGCGACTCATGTCGAGCAGGGCGACCTGGCCAGCCATGCAGACGGCCGAACCGATCACGCCGGCGCGCCAGTCGCGCTCGAGGATTTCCCAACCCGGACGGCCGTAGCGGTCCAGTAATGAGTCGATGACGTCCTCGACGGCGATCGTGCCGTCAAAGTCGCAGAGAATGTTCCAGGCAGGTGAGCTCAGCACAACGTAAGCAGCCGTTTTTCAGGATGATGCGCAGGCTACGTGGACTGCCTTTCCAACTCCTTTCCCCGTGATGAAAGCGTAAATTAAGCTACGTGTGGCATGCTTTACGCTTCCCCGTCCCGGCTTTTCGCATGCGTCGTTCGTGTCTCGTCGCCCTGTCCCTGCTCGTGGCCTCCGCGGCCGTCCATGCCGAAGACGATGAAGCACCCACGTACGCCTTTGGCGCGGGCGTGCAGCGGATGCCGGCCTGGTTGGGCTCGAAAGACCACCGCAACCAGGGCATCCCGTATGTCGACGTGGAAATTCCCGGGCTCGGCGAACTGTCCACGGCGGATGGCCTCCTCGTAGACCTCATCCACGGCGAGCACTGGCATGGTGGCCTCTACGCCAATTGGCTGTGGGGCCGCACACGTGACGACCTGGGCCCACTCGGCGGCAAGGTCGCCTCGCTATCGCCGCGCTTCCAGAGCGGTGGCTACCTCGAATACGCATTCACGAAGAAATTCAGCATAGGAAGCCACGTCGCGCACGACACCGATGGCGCAGGTGCCTATGCGGCGTTCTACGTCGACTACCAGCTCCCTGACGTCTGGTACATCCAGCATTCGCTGGAAGTGCAGGTGGAGAGCATGAACGGCCCGGCCATGCGTCGGTTTTTCGGCATCACGCCCACCGAGGCAGAAAGTCTCGGCACGCGGGCATGGCGTCCCGGCGCCGGCGGCGAATCGGCGGACATCGAGTACGACGCCTTCATTCCCACCTCGAAGCAGACCGGCTTCGCGCTGGCCGTGAAGTACGCGAAACTCTACGGCGATGCCGGCTCGAGTCCGCTGGTAAGCCGCTTCGGAGCGACCCGCCAGGTCACCGAAACCCTGGCCTTCGTCTACCACTTCTGAGGCGATCCTTCAGGCCAGGTCGGCATCCAGTGCATCGCGTTCGAGCTGCGTTGGAATCGCGAACAACACGCCCAGCATGACCAGGTGCGCCGCCGCCGAGAGGCATGGCGCCCAGGCTGTCGAGAGCACGTCGTGCGGGAGGATGTCGCCGATCAGCACATTGGCCAGGTTCCAGCCCCAGTGCATGCCGACGGCCATCCACAGCGAGCCGGTGCGAACCACGGCCGTGCCATAGGCCAGGCCGAAACAGAACAGCGTCGCCCACTCGGTCGGCCCATGCCCTAGCCGGTAGATGTGGTCCAGGACGTAGAGCACGCTGGATGCGAGAACGAACATCCACGGCTGCCAGCGAAGGCGCGCAGCGCGATAGGGAAACCCGCGCGTGAGCAGGTCTTCGGCCAGCGACGGTACGAGGGTCACCAGGAGCGCCCAGGGTATCGATGACAGGAAGGACACCGCCGCGGAGGGTGTCGACGCGGGTGCCCGCGCCGCGTAGACGTTCAGGGCCATGCCTACGCAGACCGCGACGTACTTCATCAGCAAGGCAAGCGCGAGACCACCGGCCAGCATGAGAGGCGCGGCGCGACGCCACTCGAGCGCATAAGCCTCGTAGCCCCGGAAACCGAGCCAGCGGGCGAGCGGCCACGCGGCGGCGAGCATCGCTAGCAGGAAGCCTGCCTGGACGGACACGCTGTGAAGCAGGCGAGCGCCGATGCCTTCGGCCGCCTGGTACAGGACGAACAGGAGCGCGAACGCGAGCGCCATGCGCCGACGGTCGTTCGAAAACATGGATTCCCCGGTACGAGTGTTGCCGTGGTAAAGCTTAGGGCGTGAAGGCCTTGGGCGCCATAGCCTTCAGGCTATGACTGTGACCGGGATCAGCGGTCGTCACGGGTCCAGATGGCGCCGTCACGTTCTTCGACGGGAAACACCGTGACCGGCTCATAGGCCGGCGGGCAGGTGACCTCTCCGGTACGCAGGTCGAATCGCGCGCCATGGCGCACGCACTCCACCTCGAAGCCTGTCACGGGTCCTCCCGCCAGTTCGCCGCCGTCATGGGTACAGACATCCTCGATGGCGTAGAGCGCGCCATCGACGTTGTAGACGGCAATGGCCGTATCGCCATCCCACACCACCCGGAACTCCCCGGGCAGGAGTTCGCTACGCGTACCGACGCGGGTCCAGTCGGTCACGGTGCAAGGTCCTTGACCAGATACTCGAACCGGAGATCGTCGCGCTGCGGCAGGCCGAAGCGTTCGTCGCCGTACGGGAACGCCTTGGTACGCCCGGTACGGACGTAGCCGCGACGCTCGTACCAGGCGATCAGCTCCGCGCGGATATCGATCACGGTCATTTCGATGCGCTCGCTGCCCCACTCGTGCCGTGCGATCCGTTCGACCTCCTCGATGACGAGGCGGCCAATACCCGAACCCTGCAATGGCGGGTGCACGGAGAACATGCCGAAGTAACAGACCGCGCCCTGACGTTCGATATAGCAGGAGGCACCGATTGCGCCTTCGCGCTCGAAGAGAACGAAACGACCGTTTTCGCTGCTGAGCAGGTCCTCGATCTCGACGACATCGGTGCGCCGACCGTGCAGGAAGTCAGCCTCGGTTGTCCAACCGACCCGGCTGGCGTCACCGCGGTAAGCGGACTCGACCAGGGCAGTGATCACCGGAGCGTCGGCGGGGGTAGCGCTACGAAAGGTATGCGTCGGTGTCATGGTTAATAGGTACATGTAGGAGCCGATTCATCGGCGAATAATAACTAAACCCGCTGCTCCGCAGCGGCTCCTCCCAGGTTGCTTGCCGCACCCCCCAACAAAGCAAGAGCTCGCCGATGAATCGGCTCCTACAGGGGCGAGACAAAGCAAGAGCTCGCCGATGAATCGGCTCCTACAGAAGGCCGGCCCAGCGCGAGCCGCTGCTTATTACAGCAGCAGTTTGCGCACCTTGCCGATGGCTTCGATGAAACCGTCGACCTCGGCCCTGGTGTTGTAGAAGGCCAACGAGGCGCGCAGCGTCGCGGGGACACCGAAGAAATGCATGAGCGGATGCGCGCAATGATGGCCCGAACGCACGGCAACTCCCTGCAGGTCGAGCAGGGTCGCCATGTCGTTCGCGTGCGCGCCTTCGATAAGGAACGAAATGACCGGTTCCTTCTCTTTCGCCCGACCGAAGATCCGTACGCCGGGAAGGCTCTCCACGGCCTGCGTGGCGTACGCCAGAAGGTCCTGCTCGTACGCCGCGAGCCGATCGAAACCGATGTCTTCGATGTAGCGGATCGCCGCCGCCATGCCCGCGAAACCCGCGATGTTCGGCGTGCCGGCTTCGAAACGATGCGGCGGATCGGCGAACACGGTTCCTTCGAAGCGAACCTCGCGGATCATCTCGCCACCGCCGAAGAAGGGCGGCATCGCCATGAGGTGTTCGCGCTTCGCCCACAACGCACCCGTGCCGGTCGGCGCGAGCATCTTATGGCCGGTGATCGCGTAGAAATCGCAACCCAGCGCCTGCACGTCGATGCGACGATGCGGAGCCGCCTGTGAGCCATCGACCAACAGGGGGATGCCACGCTTGCGGCACTCACGGGCGATCTCGCGAATCGGATTGACCGTGCCCAGCACGTTAGAGACGTGACCGACGCAGGCCAGCTTGACCTCGGGCGTCAGCATCTCGAAGAACTTCTCGAGGATAAGCTCGCCGTTCGCGTCGATCGGTGCGGCCTTCACGGTCGCGCCCGTGCGCTCCGCGACGAGCTGCCAGGGCACGATGTTGGCGTGATGTTCCATCACCGTGGTGAGGATCGCATCGCCCGGCTTCATGCGTGGCATCGCGTAGCTGTACGCGACGAGATTGATCGCCTGCGTGGTGCCGGACGTCAGGATGACTTCGTCGCGCGAATTGGCATTGACGAAACGCGCGATGGCATCACGCGCGCCCTCGTAGGAAGCGGTAGCTTCCTCCCCAAGCGTGTGCACGGCGCGCGCCACGTTGGCGTTGTGCTCGCGGTAGTGACGGTCCACCGCTTCGATCACCGACACGGGTTTCTGGCTCGTGTTGGCGTTGTCGAAATAGATCAGCGGCTTACCGTGGACGGTGCGCGACAGCAGCGGGAAATCGGCGCGGATGCGCTCGACATCGAGCGGCAACACCGCTGGCTCGGGCTTGGCGTTCATGGCTTGGCTCCGGTATTCGATGTTATTCGGTGCTATTCGGCGGACGGACCGGTGGGCAGGTGCGCGACCAGCAGGTCACCCAGGTGCTCACGCAGGGCCTCGTTCGGCAAGGACTCAAGGGCGGCGCGGCAGAAGGCCAGCGTGAGCAGGCTGCGTGCCTGGGCCAGCGGGATACCGCGCGAGCGCAGGTAGAACAGCGACCGTTCGTCCAACTGACCGATGGTCGCGCCATGCGCGGCCTTGACCTCGTCGGCGTAGATCTCGAGTTCCGGCTTGGTGTCGATCTCGGCCTGGGCGGAGAGCAGCAGGTTCTTGTTACTCAGCGAAGCATCGCTGCCGTCGGCACCCTCGGCCACGACGATGGCGCCGCGAAACACGCCGCGCGAACGACCATCGGCAATACCGCGCCAGAGGGCATCCGATGCGGTGTCGCGCGCGTTGTGGCGCACCTCGAGCTGCGTGTCCACGTGCTGGCGACCGCTCAGTGCGAACACGCCGCGGGAATCGAAGCGCGCCCCATCACCAACCAGTTCGGTGGTCAGCTCATGACGAACGAGCGAACCGCCGAGCTCCAGCGCATGCACGGTCGCCGCAGCGTTCGTCTCGACTCGGACATGGCTACGACGGACCAGGGTGGTCGACGCGGAAGCATCCTGCAGCATGACGAGCCCCAACGTGGCGCTCTCGCGCACGACGACGTCGGTGACGACGGTACCCAGCTGCGTTGCATCGCCGAGAGAAACAAAATGCTCGACCACGTCGGCACGGGCACCCTGCCCGAGGTCGATCAGCACGCGTACATGCCACGCCGTATCGGCCTGCGCACCACTGGACACGTGCACGACATGCACGGGCCTGGTGACATCCGTACCGTCAGCGACATGCAGCACCACACCGTCGACGGCCAGCGCTGCATTCAGATGGGCAAACGCATCGGCAGCGCCACGGCGATAGCGATTGGCCAGGGCAAAGCGAAGCGGCTCCGGCTGCGCGGCGAGGGCCACGGCCAACGGCGCCAGCGAGATGCCTTCCCCCGCATCGAGCGCGGAAAGATCGCTGCGGAACACGCCGTCGACGAAGACAATGCGCGCTCCGTCGACGCCAGGCAGCGTGTACAGCGCGGGATCCACAACCAAACCACCGGCGATGCCGGTATCGGCGAGCGAGAACGCGCGCTGAGCCAGCGCGCGGAGCGGCGTGTATTTCCAGGACTCGTTACGGGATTCGGGCAGGCCGGTCTCAGCCAGCGTTTCGAGATTTTCGCGGCGCGCGGCATCGAGCCAGGCGATACCGCTGGACGGCACGGCCAGAGCGGCATCCAGCGCCGCCCGCACGAACGGGGACGGCGCCTGGGTCATGCCGGTGCTCCGGCGAGGTCGGCCTTACGCAGTTCCGGATGGGTGTCGGCCAGCCAGGCATAGCCCTGCTCTTCGAGTTTCAGGGCCAGGCTCTTGTCGCCGCTCTCGACGATACGGCCACCGGCAAGCACGTGCACGAAGTCCGGTTCGATGTAATCGAGCAGGCGCTGGTAGTGCGTGACGATGAGGAACGAGCGATCCGGCGAGCGCAGTGCGTTCACGCCTTCGGCCACCTGCTTCAGCGCGTCGATATCGAGGCCGGAATCGGTCTCGTCGAGGATCGCCAGCTTCGGCTCGAGCACGGCCATCTGGAAGATCTCGTTGCGCTTCTTCTCGCCACCGGAGAAGCCCTCATTCACCGCGCGATGAAGCAGATCGTCCGAAATCTGCATCACCTTGAGCTTTTCGCGAACCAGCTTGAGGAAGCGCATGGAATCCAGCTCTTCCTCCCCACGGAACTTCCGCTGCGCATTGAGCGCGGCACGCAGGAAGTAGGTGTTGTTCACGCCGGGGATTTCCACCGGATACTGGAAGGCGAGGAACATGCCGACGGCGGCGCGTTCTTCCGGTTCCAGCGACAGCAGGTCGCGGCCATCGAAGTTCACCGAGCCGTCGGTGACCTCGTAACCATCGCGACCTGAGAGCACGTTGGCCAGCGTGGATTTACCCGCGCCGTTCGGCCCCATGATCGCGTGCACTTCACCGGGTTTCACGGCGAGCGAGAGGCCTTTGAGGATCTCCTTGCCTTCGACGCGGGCGTGGAGGTTGTCGATCGTAAGCATGTGCATGGTGCTGTCCGTCATGGCGTGAGGTGCGACAGCGCGTCGAGCGCGTCGTCGCGGCGTTCCCAGGGCACGAAGATGTGATCGTGCAGGAACGCGGATACGGGGTTGCAGGGAATGCCGCGCCTGGCTAGCGCGGCGGAAACGGCGGCCATCATGCCGACCGCGGTAAGACTCGACTGCACGCGCAGGGTGATGCGCGCCCAGAGCATGCGCTCGTTGCCGAGGTTGTCTTCGTCCACGTCGACGATGAGCGTGGTGCCTTCGGCTTCGCGGAACATCATCAGGGCGTCGGCCATGCGCTCGCGCGCCTTCTCATGGGAGGCGTGCAGGAAACGCTTGGGCACCGGGTCGACTTCGGGATCCAGCGCGGCCAGCAGCGCGCGCAGATCGGTCAGGCCCGGTGCGGAGCCAGCGATACCCATGCTCAGCCCACCGCGCCTTCGAGCGAGACTTCGAGCAGCTTCTTGGCCTCGACGGCGAACTCCATCGGCAGTTCGCGGAACACTTGCTTGCAGAAGCCGTCGACGATCATGGAGACCGCATCTTCCTCGCCGATACCGCGCGACAGGCAATAAAACAGCTGGTCGTCGGAAATCTTCGACGTGGTCGCCTCGTGCTCGACGATGGCACTGGGATTCTTTACTTCCATGTACGGGAAGGTGTGTGCGCCGCACTTCTTGCCGATGAGCAGGGAGTCGCACTGCGTGTAGTTGCGCGCACCATCGGCGCCCTTCTCGATCTTCACCAGGCCGCGATAGCTGTTCGAGCTGCGGCCTGCGCTGATGCCCTTGGCGACGATCTTCGACTTCGTGCCCTTGCCGATGTGGATCATCTTGGTGCCGGTATCGGCCTGCTGGCGATGATGCGTCAGTGCCACCGAGTAGAACTCGCCCACCGAGCGGTCGCCACGCAACACGCAGCTGGGGTATTTCCAGGTGATCGCCGAACCGGTCTCGACCTGCGTCCACGAGATCTTCGAATCCGCACCGCGGCAGTCGCCACGCTTCGTCACGAAGTTATAGATACCGCCGACGCCGTTCTCGTCACCCGGATACCAGTTCTGCACGGTGGAATACTTGATCTGCGAGCGCTCGAGGGCGATCAGCTCGACCACCGCCGCGTGCAGCTGGTTCTCGTCGCGCATCGGCGCCGTGCAACCTTCGAGGTAGGACACGTAGGCGTCGTCCTCGACAATGATCAGCGTGCGCTCGAACTGCCCGGTATTGATCGCGTTGATGCGGAAGTAGGTCGACAGTTCCATGGGGCAACGCACGCCCTTGGGGATGAAGACGAAGCTGCCATCGGAGAACACCGCCGAGTTGAGCGCGGCGAAGTAGTTATCTCCCGTGGGCACCACGCTGCCGAGGTACTGGCGAACGAGGTCACCGTGTTCGCGGATCGCTTCCGACATCGAGCAGAAGATCACCCCGGCTTCGGCCAGTTCCTTGCGGAAGGTCGTGCCGACCGAGACCGAGTCGAACACCGCGTCGACGGCCACACCGGCCAGACGCGCGCGCTCATGCAGCGGCACGCCGAGCTTCTCGTAAGTCTCGAGGAGCTTCGGGTCCACCTCAGCCAACGACTTGGGGCCGGCTTTCGGCGCCGAGTAATAGCTGACCGACTGGTAGTCGATCGGCGCGATGTCGAGTTTTGCCCAATCCGGCTCCGGCATGGTCAGCCAGTGCCGGTAGGCGGCCAGACGCCATTCGAGCATCCATTCCGGCTCACCCTTGATCGCGGAGAGCTGGCGGACGATGTCCTCACTCAGGCCGGGCGGAAGGCTGTCGGATTCGATGTCCGTGACAAAACCGGCCTCGTAGCGGCGATTGAGCGCCTCGACGACTTCGGCGTTGTCACGCACCGGGGCTGCCACGTCACGTGTCATGTTCTCACTCTCGTTCATGCGTTCGCCTGCGCGACCTGGGTCGCGTCCTTTGCCGGCGCCGTGGGGCGCCCGGCCAGCATCTGAGCCAGGGTCATGGCGCGTAGTACGCCGCCGATAGCCCCGGAAACCGAGCGCCAGCTGTCGCTGACACCACACTGGGACTGACGATCGCACTGGCCCTGGGCCACGCTGCATTCCGTCATCCCGATCGGACCTTCCATCGCCTCGACGATGTCCGCGAGGCTGATGGCCTCCGCCGGACGCGCCAGGCGATAACCGCCGTTGACCCCACGAAACGATTCCACCAGTCCTGCATGGCCGAGCAGCTTGAGCAGCTTGGACACCGTGGGAAGCTCCAGGCGCGCCTCATCGGCGATCTGGGCGGTACTCAGAACGTCGGCAGGGTGCGCGGCGATGCAAGTCATCACCACGGTGGCGTAATCGGTCAATCGGCTGACACGGAGCATCGGGGAAGGGGCACAGTCAATACCGGACCAAAATGGTACTGTTTTCCAGCCCACGATGCAATGTGGCGGCAGGGAGCCCCACGGGTGCAACGCGCTCAGCCGCTACGCTCATGGGCCCGGATCGCTTCAATGAGGGCGATGAGCCGCGAGGTTTCCCCCGCCTCCACCAGGTCCTCCGCCGTCCGGAATCCCAGCGCGGCGATCGGATCTTCGACGTACCAGGCGCGGCGCCGCGCCCGGTTCGGCTCGACATGGCGGGCAGCGGCCATTACCCGCGCGGTGTCGCATAACAGGCGAACGGACATGGCGGTGGCCTCAGGGGTTGACCGGCAGGCCAGTCGCCGCCCGTCCGTCGCGTTTTGGCAGGGCGTCCTGCACCCGCCCTTCGCGGCCGTCCTCGACCAGGGCGACCCGGCGCGCCGCCGCGGCATCACGCAGCGCGGCGTAATAGTCAGGCGACTGCTCCAGCTTGTCCGTCATCGGCAGGGCACGCGAGCGCCCGTCGACGATGCCACCCATGGTCTTGATGTCCTCGAGAGTGGAGACAGTGTCGGAGTTCTCACCGAGATGGTTGAAACTGAAGGTCAGGATGAGCCCGACCGAGTCGCGCACATTGGACGAACCAAAGACGGGAAGCTCCACCGTATGACCCGGGCCGATGCCCCAGACACCGAAGGTCTGGCCGAGATCGGCATTGTGATGAGGCATGCCCCAGCGCTCGGCGACATCGAAGATGCCGACCACACCCACGGTGCTGTTCACGATGAAGCGGCCTGCGGTATTGAGCGACCGCAGGAAGTTGGCCTGGAGGACGTCGTTGGCGAAGACGACGGGCTCTTGCAGGTTCTGCGCGAAGTTACGCACACCGCTGCGCACCGGCTGGCCCAGATGGGAATAGCCGCGCGCCACCGGACGAAGAACCGCGTGGTCCACGGCCTTGTTGAACGCGAATACCCTGCGGTTGACCGGCTCGCCGCGCGGCGGGTCGACAGTGACCGTCTCATTCTTCCTGACACCGTGGGAACAGGCCGACAACGCCAGCGCCGAGAACACGGCCAGGAACGTCGGGGTGGAACGCGTCGAAACAGGCATCGGAATCTCTCGGGTGGGCGGACTTCGCCAGAGAGTGACGACCCTTTGCGTATCGCGTTTTTCCACTTCGCGTCTGGCCGGACATAGTGTTTCCGGCTGGAAATAAATGACATCGCGGCACCCCGAACCGATATATATAGCGCCACGTACAACGGAACCGGCCCACCCATGCAACGCCTTCTCATCGTGGACGACGACGAGGAAATCCGCTCCCTGCTGCAGCGGTTCTTCCAGAGGAACGGATTCGAAACCGACATGGCGGCGTCTGGCAAAGAGATGGATGCCCGCCTCGCCAGGGCTTCCTACGACCTCGTCCTGCTCGACGTCATGCTTCCCGACGAAGATGGATTCAGCCTGTGCAAGCGTCTCCGCGCCGCCGGGCGGATGGCAATCATCATGGTAACCGGCGTGGTGGAGGCGACCGACCGCATCGTCGGTCTCGAACTGGGCGCTGACGACTACGTGACCAAACCCTTCGATGCGCGTGAACTGCTGGCTCGCGTGCGCGCCGTGCTACGTCGAAGCGACTTGCCTGCCGCCCAGGCATCGCTTGCCAGTCATTCGCCCATGCTGAGTTTCAGCGGCTGGCGACTGGATATCGTGCGGCGCGAGTTGCGTTCGTCCGACTTCACGCTGACGCCGCTCTCAGGTGGTGAGTTCGAGTTGCTTGTCGCGTTTGCGCAGCATCCGCAACGCGTGCTGACGCGCGAGCAACTGATCGACATGTCGCGCGGACCGACCCATGAAGCCTTCGATCGCAGTATCGATGTGCAGGTGAGCCGGCTGCGCCGCAAGATCGAGGAAGATCCCGGGGATCCCGAAATCATCCGCACCGTGCGCAACGTGGGCTATCTGTTCGCCTCCAGCGTGGAACGACAATGACCCGCTCCCGGCGCTGGGCGTACGACACCATCGGACGGTGGTTCGCCATCAATATCGTCATCGCCGTGATCATCGCGGCGGGGATGAATGCCGCGTTTGTCGCCGTGGCGGGGGTATGGGCAAAACCAGGCATCGACGAAACCGGCATCATCGACCAGGCCGTTGCCATCACCCGCGTACTGGATGGCATGCCAGCCGCCTTGCGACCACGACTCGCCGCATCGGCCGACAATCCGACCTATCGGGCGACGTGGCTACCTGACGACGCGGCACTACCGATACCTATCGCTACCTCCACGTTTCGCGTCGGCCGGGAAAAGGTCAGGACCCTGCTTCAACGCCCTGAAGCACGTGTGCTGGCGTACCAACCCGGCGACCCCGACCTTCATGGACGCCCGGAAGATCATTACGGACTCGCGATCAGCCTGTCGGATGATTCATGGGTTCTGTTCGTGACGCCGCAGCGTAGCTGGGGACTAGGCGGTGGGACGCGCAGTGTCCTGACCGGCGCCTTCATCGTGGCTTGCAGCCTGGTCGTCGCAGCGCTGGCCAGCCGACGCCTGGCCCGGCCCATGGAACGGTTCGCGAGGCAGGCGCAACGCTTCGGCACCGACGTCAACGCGCCACCGGTGCAAGCCACCGGCCCGCTTGAGATACGGCTCGCCGGCCAGGCATTCAACGAGATGCAGGCGCGGGTGCAGCGCTACGTCGCCGACCGCACGCACATGCTCGCTGCGATCTCGCACGACCTGCGTGCGCCACTCACACGCATGCGCCTGCGTGGCGAGTTCATCGACGACGAAGAGCAGCAACGAAAGCTGTTTCGCGATGTGGACGAAATGCAAGCCATGGTGAATGCGTCCCTCAATTTCTTCCGCGACGACAGCGAGCAGGAAGCTGCAACGCGCTTCAACCTGTCCGAACTGATCGATACCGTTCTGGACGATTTCCGTGACGCGGGTGGTGACGTCAGCTTCCACGCCGGCGAGACCGTTGCCTACGTGGGTCGTCCACTCACGCTGCGTCGTGCGATCGCGAACCTTGTCGACAACGCGATCAAGTACGGCACGCGCGCCGACGTGCATCTGACCTCGGACAACGAACGGGTTGAAATCCTCATCGACGACGACGGCAACGGCATCTCGGAGAACCTCCGCGAGGAGGTCTTCCGCCCGTTCTTCCGGGTCGAGAGTTCGCGCAATCGACTGACCGGTGGCGTTGGGTTGGGCCTCGCGGCGGCACGCTCCGCAGTACGTGGACACGGGGGTGACATCTCGCTGGAGGCTCGCGCCTCCGGCGGTCTCAGAGTCCGCGTCCGCCTTCCGATCCTCTCGTCGTAGGAGCCGAGTCATCGGCGAAGCGCCCTGTGGGAGCCGATTCATCGGCGAATGGGTGCTTGCGGCGGAGTGGCCCGCTGCCGCGGGATCGCCGATGAATCGGCTCCCACACAAGCAGGCCGTTGCACCGTTATTGGGATTTCATATCCCTCTTACGGTGCAATCGGTACGAGTTGCGCCGCAGCCGCCTCACACGATGTCGCACCGCACAAGGCCTGTAGCGTCTCACCGCCCTCTGGCACGCATCCTGCTCCCTAAGCTCCAGTCCAACCATGGGGAGCAACGGTAGTGAAGTGGATCAACGCGATCATCAAGCCGTTCACGCTGGACGACGTTCGGGAAGCCCTCGCCGAGGCGGGGGTGCAGGGCATGACGGTGACCGAGGTCAAAGGTTTCGGCCGGCAGCATGGGCACACGGAGCTCTATCGCGGCGCCGAGTACGTCGTGGACTTCCTGCCCAAGCTGAAGATCGAGATCGCCGTAACGGACGAGCAGCTCGAGCGCGCCGTCGAGGCAATCATGAACGCAGCGAAGACCGGCAAGATCGGCGACGGCAAGATCTTCGTCATCGACCTGGAGCAGGCCATCCGTATCCGCACGCAGGAGGTCGACGCCGATGCGCTCTGACACCTTCTTGCGCAAGCTCGCCGCCGCGACGGCCTTGACCGCCCTTCCCTGTAGCGCCTTCGCCCAGGCCACCGCGCCAGCGAAACTCGACTCCGGCGACACCGCCTGGATGCTCACGGCGACCATGCTCGTGCTTCTGATGACCATCCCTGGCCTGGCCCTGTTCTACGGCGGCATGGTGCGGGCGAAGAACCTGCTCTCAGTCCTCATGCAGTGCTTCGCCATTACCGCCCTGGTCACCGTCCTGTGGGTGGTCTACGGCTACTCGCTCGCCTTCGACACGACCGGCATGACGGCCGGCACCACCAACCTGCACTCCTTCATCGGAGGCCTCGGCCACGGCATGCTCGCCGGCCTCACGCCGGGCAGCCTCTACCAGACCGTTCCCGAAGCCGTCTTCGTGATGTTCCAGATGACCTTCGCGATCATCACGCCTGCCCTGATCGTCGGTGCCATCGCCGAGCGGATGAAGTTCTCCGCCCTGCTCGTCTTTACGGCGCTCTGGTTCACCCTCGTTTACCTGCCTGTTGCGCACATGGTCTGGGGAGGTCCGGGCTCGTTCCTGGGCGATCTCGGCGTGCTCGACTTCGCTGGCGGTACCGTCGTGCACATCAACGCGGGCATCGCGGGCCTGATTGGTTGCCTGGTGATCGGCAAGCGTCGGGGCTATCCGACCACGGCGATGCCTCCGCACAATCTTGGTTACACCCTCGTCGGCGCCAGCATGCTGTGGCTCGGCTGGTTCGGCTTCAACGCTGGCTCCGCGGTCGCTGCGAACGGCAGTGCGGGCATGGCCATGCTGGTCACGCAGGTCGCTACCGCTGCGGCGGCGATCGGCTGGACCGCCATCGAATGGATCATCCACCGCAGGGCAAGCGTGCTCGGCATCGCCTCGGGTGCCGTCGCCGGCCTTGTCGCCATCACACCTGCCGCAGGAACCTGCGGACCGGGCGGCGCACTCGTGCTCGGCCTCGTTGCCGGCGTCGTCTGCTTCTTCAGTGCAACGAGCCTCAAGCGAAAGTTCGGTTACGACGACTCGCTCGACGTCTTTGGTGTCCATGCCATTGCGGGCATCATCGGCGCGCTACTCACCGGCCCATTGGCGGCACCGGTGCTGGGTGGCTTTGGCACCGTCACGGACCTCGGCCTGCAGCTGTGGATTCAATTCAAGGGCGTGTCGTTCACCGTGGTTTACAGCGCCGTGCTCAGCTACGTCATCTTCAAGGGCATTGCGGTCACGATGGGCCTGCGGGTTGATGAAGAGCAGGAGCAGATCGGCCTGGATCTCGCGTTGCACGAGGAGCGGGGGTACAACCTGTCCTGAGGGATGCTGGCCCGCTGCCGCGGGATCGCCGATGAATCGGCTCCCACAGAAATGCTCCCACAGAAATAGATAGCGCAAAAAAAAGCCGGCAATATGCCGGCTCTTTTTTTCACCGATCAGACGATCAGCGATTTACCCAGTGGCACTGGCGGGTGGTGTGGTAATGACCGTGATGGTCGGACACGCGAGCGTTATGACAGACCTGGTGACGATGATGCACCGGCGGATGATGGTCGTCGGCGTTAGCGGCCAGCGGTGCCATGAAGGCGGCGCCCATCACGAGCAGTGCAAGGACTCGTGAGCGATTCTGGGTGTTGCTTCCGGCTTTGATTGTCATGCTGGTCTCCTCTGTGGGGAACACAACGTCGCTGTTCCGGAGAGGCGAGTCAATACTTACGGAAATCGCGCCATGACGGCATTCAGAAAGGTGGATGAAAGGCGAAGGAGGCGCAAGTTATTGCGCTCCGTCGACAGCGGAGAATGTGGGAGCCGGCTATGCCGACGATGGGATTTGCGGCAAGCCAGTTATCGCCGCTGAAGCGGCTCCCACAGATGCAATCTGTGCTCCTGCAGGTTCAATCTGAGATCAGAGCCTTCCGTCTACGCTTTCCTGGGGGAGCACGGATTTTACGTCGTAGACGACGGCGCCGGGTTTGCCGAAGGCACGGATTTTTTCGGGGCCGAAGCTGCGGAATTCATCGTGCGCGACGGCAATGATCACCGCGTCGTAGACACCCTCTTCGATCGCCTCGATCGTGCGTACGTCGTACTCGCGTGCGCACTCTTCGTTGTCCACCCACGGGTCGTAGACATCGACGTTCGCCATCGACTTCTTCAGGTCGCGCACGATATCGATCACGCGCGTGTTGCGCAGGTCCGGGCAGTTTTCCTTGAAAGCAAAACCAAGCACCAACACGCGCGCATCGACGATGTGCAGGCGACGCTCACTCATCAGGCGGATGACGCGATCGGCCACATATGTACCCATGCGGCTGTTGATCCGGCGCGCAGCGAGGATCAGTTCCGGGTGGTAGCCGGTGACTTCCGCCTTGTGCGTGAGGTAGTAGGGATCGACGCCGATGCAGTGACCACCGACGAGCCCCGGACGGAACGGGAGGAAGTTCCACTTCGTGCCCGCCGCCTCGAGCACTTCACCCGTGTCGATGCCCAACCGATTGAAGATCAAAGCGAGTTCGTTGACCAGGGCGATATTGACGTCGCGCTGGACGTTCTCGATCACCTTGGCCGATTCGGCAATGCGTATCGAGGAGGTCTTATGCGTACCGGCAAGGATGATCGTCCGGTACAGCGCGTCCACGCGGTCGGCGGCCTCGGGCGTGGAGCCCGAAGTCAGTTTGCGAATATCGACAACCCGGCGCGCGTGATCGCCCGGGTTAATGCGCTCCGGGCTGTAGCCGCAGTGGAAGTCCACGTTAAAGGCCAGGCCGGAGCCGGCTTCCAGGATCGGTACGCAGATCTCCTCGGTCGTCCCGGGGTACACGGTGGACTCGAAGATCACCAGGTCGCCGTGACGAATGACACCGCCGAGCATGCGGCAGGCTTTCTCCAGCGGCTCGAGGTCCGGACGCTGCGCTTCGTCGATCGGCGTGGGCACGGTGACGATGTAGACGTTGCGATCAGCCAGGTCGGCCACGTCGCCGCTATAGCGCAGACGGGCGGAAGCCGAGAGCGCGTCAGCGGTGACTTCCATGGTGTGGTCGCGACCGGAACGCAACTGGTCGAGCCGGGCCGGGTCGATATCGAAGCCAAGCGTATCGAAGTGCCGGCCGAATTCGACGGCGAGAGGCAGGCCGACGTAACCGAGACCGATGATGCCGATCCGTGGATCAGGAGTAAGAGCCATGGGGCGCCCGGGCGTCCAAAAGAAACGAAGCGTACACGCCGGAGCGGCGGCTTAGTACCACCGCCCCGGCATCGGCGTCAGGGGCGGACCGCGGTGACCTCGATCTCGACCAGGAAATTGGGGCTGGCCAGCCCTGCTACCTGCATCGCCGAGCGCGACGGAAGATTCGGCTGGGCCGGGGTACCGAAGAACTGCGTGTAGCCCGCCATGAAGCCCGCGAAGTCCATCTTGCCACCCTTGGCCGGGTCGCCGACCAGGAACACCTGCATCTTCACCACGTCGCCCAGTGAGAGCCCCATCCCCTTGAGCTGCTTGTCGATGGAGGTCAGCACACCGACCGTCTGGGTCCGGGTGTCGCCGTAGGCAGCCGGCGTGTCCTTCGGGGCGTTCGTATCCGCGACCGGCGGCACCGCTCCACTGAGGAAGACCAGCGTTTTCCCGGCCGGCACTTCCACGGCAGCCGAAATCGGGAATGTGCTGTTGGGAATCTTATGGCGCACGACGTCGGCGGCAAAGGCAGGCATCGCGGCCATGAGCATGAGGGGAGCGAAAGCGATTCTCTTCAGCATGTCACATGCCCTCCTCGGGCGGCTTGGCGGGATGGAAGGGTGTGATGTCCTCGGGCTTCAACGTATCGGTATAGGCATTGCCGAAGTGCGTGCGCACGTAATTCACGACGTCGGCGATCTGGGCATCGGACAAGCCACTACCGAACGACGGCATGGCACCGCGCCCGTTGACCACCATGACCACGGGATACGCCGCGGAGGCCAGCTTGGGATTGTTCGCCAGTGCCGGGTAATGGCCGGCGCCCACGGCACCCTTGCCGTCGGGCATGTGGCAGCCCTGGCAGATGTGCGTGAACAGCTGCTCACCCGTGGCGTGGGGAATGTCCTTGTCGGCAATGAAGGCTGCGTCGTTGGTCTGAGCATGTGCCGCACCCACGACAAGCAGTGCGAGAGTCGGTAGCAACCGTTTCATGAGCGACCTCCCGCGACGGCGCGTGCATGCAGTGCGTCGATCGCTGAAAGCGAAGACAGGATCGCCCCCTCCTGCCAGGCCGGCAGGTAAGACGCGTGCTCACCGGCGAGGACGATTCGCCCGTCCATCGAACAGATGTCCGCATAGTGTTTCGCGCGGCTCGCATCGTTCCAGCCGCCAAAGCAGCCGAGGGTAAACGGCGAGCGATGCCACGCCACGGCCATGCCGTTCTCGAACGAGGTCGTGTATTGCGGGTGGATGATCGCGCCTTGTGCAACGGTCTGGCGCACGCGCTCGGACGGCGTGAGCGCCGTGAACTCGAAGGCCTCGGTCGAGAAGGTGTACGAACCCAGCAGCACACCCTTCTTCGTGCCGAACCCATGACTCGGGTACGAGATCATGCCGATCGGCAGCGCAGTACTGGTGATGCCGCCGTAGATGGCTTCGTCCTCCTCCCAGAAGCGGCGATTGAACTGCAATCCAATCTTCGACGAGGCCCAGTACGGCACCGCCGAGATCGCCTCGACCTTGGCCGGCGAGACCTGGATGGGAATCTGGCTGAGGATGGACAGCGGTATGGTGCACACGCACCAGTCCGCCTTCGCCTGCCGCGGCTGGCCGGCGGAGCGGGCGTCTTCGTACGTCACAGTGACGCCGTGTTCGTCCTGTGCGATTGCGGTGACCTTCGCATCGTAGGTCACGACCTTGCCGATACGCTCGACGAAGGCCCTGGAGATCGCGTCCATGCCGCCGATCGGTTGCATCAGGGTCGTCTGGTATTCGTGCTGTTCGTTGGTGCTCAACGCCGACCATAGCTTCGCCTGCAACACGCTGGACAGATCGTTCGGCTTCGAAAACGCCGGCTTGCCATCCGGGCCACCACCAGCATGTTTGGCGAAGCCGCGGCGCTCACTGCTCGCACGGCCTTCGGCGTAGCGAAACTCTTTGTCCAACCCACCGATCTCGCGCAAGGCTTCAAGAAGGATCTCGCGGTCCTCCTTGCTCACCATGTCGTCGAGACGGCCCTTGTCGCTCGCCTTGGCAAGCAATTCGGCCACGCCGCCATTGAGGTCGGCCTGCACTTCGCGCAGCCGCTGCGGCTTTCCGCCGTAGGCGTCGGGACTGTGCAGGTAGGCGTTGTGATTGACCTGCACGAAGGGCTCGAGCGGAATGCCGAACTGGCGGCAGTAATCGAGCACGCCGTGATGATGGTAGGGAATGCGCCAGGGTCCCGGGTTGAAGTACAGCCCCTTGTCGAAGGTGCAGACCTGCTTGTTTCCGCCAAGCTCTGTGTACTCGTCGCCACCTCGCAGCGTCCAGTTGCGACCGCCGGCGCGTGCGTTGTATTCGAGGACCTGGACCTTGTAGCCGGCCTTACCCAACTCATAGGCGGCGACCAGGCCAGCCAGGCCCGCGCCGAGGATAAGCACCGTGCCCTTGCCTGTTCCCTGCAGACCCGGCACTCGTCGATACGGCGATTCCGCGGCGAATCCGAGGTTATTCATCGCCTGGTACATCAGCGCGCCGCCGCCAGCGACGCCAATCATGCGCAACAGATCACGACGCGTCATGGACGCGGATTTACAGTCGTCTTCCATCCACCCATCCCCGATAGCAGCCCCGTCGGTCCAAGATAACCACACGTTGCACTGCACAACAACCTGCCGTTCGTCGTGCACCAACCCGGTGCTATGACAGGCTTGCGCAAAGGCTCTAAGCTCGTCCGCAGACCCGTTCCAAAGAGCCCCCATGATCGACATCGAAGACCGCGCCGCAGCCCGCCTTGCCTGGGCACGCCACGCTACCGGCCAGCACGAACTCACGCTGGAGAGCGCCTCAGCTGATGCCAGCTTCCGCAGTTACTGGCGCGGCTACGTGGACGGGCAGCCGGTGATCGTCATGGACTCACCACCGGAGAAGGAAGATCCCTCGCCGTGGGTGGCCATCGGCAAGCGACTCGCTGACGCCGGTTTGCACGTGCCCACGGTGATGGTCGCCGACCTCGAGCAGGGCTTCCTGCTCATCGAAGACCTGGGCACGCGAACCTACCTGCCGGAACTCGACGACACCACGGTCGATGCCTTGTATGGCGATGCTCTCGACGCCCTCCTTCGCATGCAGATGCATGTCAGCACGGAGGGCCTGCCTGCCTTCGATCACGCGTGGCAGACCATGGAGATGGAGATCATGCCGGCGTGGTTGCTGGAACGACACCTCGGCATCACGCTGGAGTGCGGCGAATGGGACGTCGTCGAGAATGCGTTCACCGCCATCATGCACGCCATCGCCGAACAGCCGCGCGCCTTCATGCATCGCGACTTTCACAGCCGCAACCTGCTGGTCACGACGGAACGCTCCCCTGGGGTAATCGATTTCCAGGGCGCCATGTCGGGGCCTGTCACGTACGACCTCGCCTCTCTGCTGCGCGACGCGTATGTCGTGTGGGAGAACGAGCGGGTGGAGGGATGGGTGGAGGCGTATCGCCTGCGCCTGCTCGACGCGCGTCTGCTCGAGGAGAAGGTGGACACGGATCGATTCCGTCGCTGGTTCGATCTCACCGGCCTGCAACGGCACATCAAGATCCTCGGACTCTTCTGCCGCCTGTGTTATCGCGACGGCAAGCCCGGCTACCTCAACGACCTTCCACGTGTCCTGAGCTACGTGCTGAACACCGCGCGCCGCCATGCCGACATTGCCCCGCTGGCCGATCTGATCGAGGCGAAGATCGGCCAGCGCGACATCCGCGTCGCGGTGAACGCATGAGGCATGCGCTCATCCTCGCCGCCGGCATCGGCGAGCGCATGCGTCCGCTGACGACGCACACCCCCAAGCCCCTGCTGGACGTCCGTGGGAAACCGCTGATCGTCCATCACATCGAGAAGCTCGTCGCGGCGGACGTGCGTTACATCGTCATAAACACCTCGCACCTTGCGGAACAGTTTCCCGAGGCGCTGGGCGATGGCTCGCGCTGGGGCGTGCGTATCCGCTACTCGTACGAGGGCCCCGCACCGCTCGAGACCGGCGGCGGCATGCATAAGGCCCTGCCCCTGCTCGGGCCCGAACCGTTCATCGTGGTGAGTGCGGATATCTGGAGCGAGATCGACTATGCCGCCTTGCCGCGCGAACCGTCGGGCGTCGCGCACCTGGTGATGGTCGATAATCCCGACTTCCACCCGAGGGGCGATTTCGCTCTCATGGATGGACGGCTATATGAAGGCGACGGGCCGGCCGGCGCGGAGCGCCTGACCTTCGGCAACGTTGGCGTTTACCGGCGCGAGATCGTCGAGGACGAGGTCGCGGGGCGCTTCAAGCTGCTGCCGATGTACCAGCGGGCCATCGCGGCGGGCCGGCTTTCCGGTGAAAAATACGGTGGCTTCTGGCGCAACGTCGGGACGCCAGCACAACTGAACGAGTTGCGCGAAACCCTGGATTCCCGACGCGCGTAATCAGCTCACTGGATCGTTTCGGTGCTCAGTGCACGCAAGCGCTCATGACCCATGGCGAACGCTTCATTGAAGGCACTGGTGATGTCGTCGAAATCGTTGGTGCCGGTGCTGGTTTCGATCTCTTCGCCAACGTGATCCAGGATCCGGTAACTCGACCGGTAAACCTGCCCACCGCCGTCGTCGTGATACTTCACCGCCTTGGCCACCACTCTGAACTTACTGTGATTTTCCATTGCGCTTTTCCTTCCCCTGTACCCCGATACTGACCGGGGAAGGTGACGGTTGCAAGTGGCCCGGATCAGCCGCCCGGCGTGCCTTCCACGGCCACGGGCATGGCGCTGCCGACCGCCGAAGACGGCGTCGCAGAGGGCGCGCCGGAAACACCTCCCTTCACATGATCGGCTTCCGCCGAATGCAGCGTGGGCACGGCAGGCAGCGTCGTATCTTCCGTCGCCACTTCCGTCGACAACGCGGCACGCGCCGCCTCGTTCGTCATCACGACGATACTGATACGACGATTGATCGCCGATGACGGATCGGCTTTGTCGAATGGCACCGATGCCGCCAGGCCGACGACACGCGCCACCTTGTCAGGCTGCATGCCGCCCTCGGTGAGCGTACGGCGCGCGGCGTTCGCGCGATCTGCCGAAAGTTCCCAGTTGCCGTAGGCGCTGTCCGCACGAATATACGGTGCGTTGTCCGTATGGCCGGAGATGCTGATCTTGTTCGGCACCTGGTTCACGAAGCCGGCCAACTCGTGAAGAATCTGCACGGTATAGGACTTCAGCGCACCGCTGCCCGTGTCGAACATCGGACGGTTCTGTTTGTCGACGATCTGGATGCGCAGGCCTTCGGAGGTGATGTCGATGAGCAGCTGGTCTTTGTAAGGGGCCATGGCCTGGCTCTTGGCGATCGCCTCGGTCAGGTCCTTCATCAACTGCTCGAGCCGGCGCTTTTCCTTCTCCTTGGCCAGCTTGTCGATATCCGATCCGCTGGGCTTGGCAAAGGCCTGGTTGTCCCCCGGCCCCTTGGGCAGGTCCATGGCACCGCCCAGCTTGATCATGCTGGTGCTCGCCCCGCCCGGCCCCATCTTGCCCGAGGGCGCCATGGTGGACTGGCCCTGGGTCATGCTCGGATTCTTGAAGTATTCGGAGATTGCCGCGCGCTGTTGCTTGGTGCCGGCGCCAACCAGCCACATGACCAGGAAGAAGGCCATCATGGCCGTGACGAAGTCGGCGTAGGCCACCTTCCACGCGCCGCCGTGGTGGCCATGGCCACCCGCCTTTTTCTTGCGGACGATGATGACTTGCTTGAGGTCGCTCATCGGGACTTACCGCGCGCTCTTCAGATGCGCTTCGAGGTCCTGGAAGGTCGGCCGCGACGTGGTCTGCAGCGACTTACGCGCGAACTCGACCGAGACCATCGGGTTATAGCCGCGCAGGTTGGCCAGCAGCCCGACCTTTACGCACTCGAATGCGCGGCCGTCCGTGCCCACACGGGCTTCCATCGCCGCCGATAGCGGGCCAATGAACCCGTAGGAGAGAAGGATGCCAAGGAACGTGCCCACGAGTGCGCCAGCGATGTGCTCGCCGATCACGGCGGCATCGCCGTCGATCGACTTCATGGTGATGACGATACCGAGCACCGCGGCGACGATACCGAAGCCCGGCAGGGCGTCGGCCATCTTCTGCACGGCGAGGGCCGGTGCCAGCGCCTGGTGGTGGTGCGTCTCCAGCTCCACATCGAGCAGTTGCTCGAGTTCGTGGGGATCCATGCTGCCGCCGACGATGAGGCGCAGGCAGTCGGTGATGAAATCGATGAGGTGGTGCTCCGCGATCAGGCGCGGATAGGCCGCGAAGAGGCTGCTGTTCGCTGGATCCTCGATGTGGGACTCCATGCCCAGCTGCCCTTCCTTACGCATCTTGGTGAAGATGTCGTAAAGCAGGGAGAGGAGGTCGATGTAGTCCTGCTTGCGGTAGCGGGGACCCTTGAACAGGCCCAGGGCATCGCGGCCCGCGCCCTTCACGATGTCGATCGAGTTGGCGCTGACGAACGCACCCACGGCGGCGCCGAAGATGATCAGCAGCTCGTAAGGCTGCCACAGGGCAGCGATCGAACCGTGCGAGAGCACATAGCCGCCCAGCACCGAGACCAGGACAACGATAAAACCGAAGATGACCAACATGACGTACTTCCTCCCAGTCGTTTTTCTTATCGGCCGGTGTCGTTAAAAATGAAGGAACTTCGTCACGGTTTCTGCACGATTCACTCCGTGGGCTCGAGCGGTTCGGGATAACGCGGAAAGACCAGCCGGATGCGCGTGCCGACACCGGCCTCGCTTTCGATTTCGATGCCGCCGCCTGCCTGCGCCACGGTGCCGTACACCTGGGCCAGCCCCAGTCCGGAGCCACCCTCCTTCGTCGTAAAGTACGGTTCGAACAGGCGCTGGCGAACGTCCTCGCCCATGCCACCGCCGGTATCCGTCACGCTGACGAAAATCTGACGGGTGTCCGCGCGTTCACGCAGTACATCGCCCGTGGACCCACCCCCCATCCGTTCTCCTACCTCGATCACGATCTTGCCCATGCCCTCCATGGCATCGCGTGCGTTGAGGCATACGTTCATGAGCGCTTGCTCAAGCCCGTGACGGTCGAGCCAGACTGGCAGGGGCCCGGGTTGCCGGAACACCTCGATGGCGATGCGCCCGCTCATCCCGTGACGCGCGAAGTCCGTGAATCCCTCCACGACGTCGCCCAGGTCGAAGGGCTCGGGGCGCGCTTGCTGGTTCCGGGCGAAGGCAAGGAGCCGTCGCGTGAGAGCGGTCGCGTGCCGGGCACCCTCCACCGCGTAGGTGAGCATCCGCCGGTGGCGGGGCGCGAGCTCGTCCACGTCGTCCTGAAGTCCGGACAGGCTGACGATGACGGTCTGCAGCATGTTGTTGAAGTCGTGGGCAATACCGCTGACCAGCTGACCGATCGCCTGCTGCTTCTGGGCCTGGCGCGCGCTGGCTTCGGCGAGGTCACGCCCGCGGTTGGCCATTGCCAGTTGCTCACTCACACCGGCCAGCGTGCTCTCGGCCTCGCGCCGCGCCCCATGCTCGGACTCCAGCCGTTCCATGAGGGTGCCGTATTGTGTCGTCGCACTCGCCGACCGCGCGACCGACTCGTTGAGGCGATCCTGCAGGAGTTCGTTGATTGCCTCGAGCGCCGCCTGCAGGGCGACGCGCTCGGTGACGTCGCGGCTGATCACGATGAAGTGGTCGAGCACGTCGTTACACACGACCGGGGAAACCGTCACCTCCCACCAGCGGGACGTGCCCGCGGAGGTTTGCCGTGCGCTGACGAAGTCCACGCGCTCGCCGGTCGCGGCCCGGTCCAGCGCCCGCGCGACCATGTCGCGTGCCTCCACGGGCCACAACTCGAGCCAGCGCGTGCCCAGCAGATGTTCAATGCCATCGGGCGCCAGCGCCGCGCAGCCAAGTCCGGCCACGAACCGGATAACCCCGTCGCGGTCGAGCTCCTTCATGCAATCGGCGGAGGCCTCGACGAACTGCCTGTATCGCCCATCCCCATTACTCATGGCGCGCCCGTCATCCCCTTGTCCTCTGCTTCGATATGACGCGCCGCGGCATGGCTTCATGTCAAGGCAAATCTGTCACGCCGCCCCGACGATCTCTGGTGGAGAGTGCCTGTCATCGCCCTCACGGATTACCCATGACCGCCACTGGACATGTACTCGTCGTGGAAGACGACCCCAGCGTGCTCGACATCACCAGCTACATGCTGGAGCTGGAGGGCTACCAGGTACTTACGGCCATGAACGCTAACGAGGCGCTGGCCCAGCTCGCGATCCATCCCGAAGTGGAGCTCATGCTGACCGACGTGAACATGCCCGGCGTCATGGACGGGATCGACCTTGTCCGCGAATTGCAGCGGCGGGGAAGCCCGGTCAGTTGCGTCGTCGTCTCAGGGGACGCCCTGCACGCCAGCGACCGGCTGGGCAAGCTGGTGCCCTTCCTGGCGAAACCCTACGACCGCCGGAGCCTGCTCAAGGCCGTTGGCGACGCCATGCCGCACTGAACCTGCCGCATCGGGCGGACGTCATTCGTCCCGGGGGTGAATCCGTTCGTCGTCCTCGTCTTCCTCGTCGTCGTCCTGCTCATCCTCCGCCACGGGCTCACCGAGTTTGTCGTCGTCGAAACCCGTCTCGTCCTCGGCAAAAATCGGCGCCCCTTCTTCATCGACCTCCAGGACCAGACCTAGCGCCTTCTCGGCGGCGACCCTGGCGCTCTCCTCGTCGCGGAAGCTGCGGTTGTCGTAGACCGTGAAGTAGCTGGGGAAGCCCCGGCCGGACGGATGCGATGACAGCAGCGCCTTGAAGCGCGCGCCGTCCTTGGTCGTGCTGCTGCGTAAGGTAAAGCCGGGAAATGCGCGTTCTGCCATGGGTGGGGCCTCGTCGGGGTTGCAAATTCTAGCCCAGCCGGGGCCTTGCAGGCCCTACCTCAAAAAGTGGGATACACGTCACGGGCACTGTTCAGCCAAGCGGCACTTGCCCCTCAAGTTCTTGTAGGGTATTTCCTACAACAAGCGGCCTCACACAGAATTCACGACGGCCGCGAAACAGGGGAACAGGGGCAGTATCAGCATGAATCTCATCACCACCACGTCGCCTTCCCGGCGTCTGGCGTGGACCGTATCCGCCGTACTGGCGATCGCCGGCATCATCGGGCTGGCGCTCGCGCCCAGGGTTGCCGCCGCGATCCCCCGGACAGCGATACAGATGGTCTACGCCTGGCTTTGCGCGTCGCTCGTAGGCTCCGCCTATGTCGTGCTCACGCTGGCCAACGACGCTGAAGGCGCCATCGAGGACAGGGACGACTTCTGAACTCAGGGACGGGGTGTCACAAAAAGAAGGCCGCCGGGAAACCGGCGGCCTTCTTTTTGTCACACCACTGTGGGAGCCGCTTCAGCGGCCAGCGACATCCTTACGGGCGACGCTCCAGCTCCGGATCTTCCTTGGTACGCGGCATGAGGTCCTTCTTCGACACGCCCAGCCACAGCAGGATCGGGCTGGCGATGAAGATCGAGGACAGCGTGCCGACCAGGATGCCGATGAGCATGGTGATCGCGAAGCCGTGGACGACCGGGCCACCGATGAAGAACAGCGCCGCCATGGTGATGCCGGTGAACAGCGAGGTGATGATCGTTCGCGACAGCGTACTGTTGATCGAACGGTTCAGCACTTCTTCCGGCGTGGCGTTGCGGCTGGCACGGAACAGTTCGCGGACGCGGTCGAACACGACCACCTTGTCGTTGATCGAGTAACCGACCACCGCGAGCACCGAGGCAAGCACGGTCAGGTCGAAGTCACGCTGGGTGATCGCGAAGATGCCAAGGGTGACCAGCACATCGTGGATTTCGGTGGCCAGCGCGGCGAGCGCGAAGCGCCACTCGAAGCGGATCCACAGGTAACCCATGATGCCGATGATGACGAAGGCCACGGCGACCACGCCGTCGCTGCGCAGCTCTTCACCGACCTGCGGGCCGACGAAGGAGCGGCTCTTCTGGATCACGTCCGGACGAGTGACCTTGAGCGCGGCGATGACATCGCCCGCCACCTTGGCTGCGGCTTCGTCGCCGGTCAGCGAGACCGAGTTCTTGTCGTCCTTGGGCTGCATGCGGATGGTGAAGTCGCGCGTGCCGCCAACGGCCTGAACCAGCGGGTTCTCGAGGCCGGATTTCTCCAGGGCCGAGCGAACGTCGGCCGGATCGATCGGGCTCTGGTACTCCACCTCGACGGCAACGCCGCCGACGAAGTCCTGGCCGTAATTGAAACCCTTGGTAAGAATCAGGCCGATCGAGCCGAGCATCAGAAGGATGCCGAGACCGATGCTGAAACGACGCAGGCCGAGGAAGTTGAAGTTCGAATTGTGGTTGAAGATTTCCATGGCTTCCTCCTCAGACCGACAGGGTCTTGAGCTTGCGGCCGCCATGGATCAGCGCGGTGATGGCGTGTGTGACCGTCACCGACGTGAACATCGACGTGAGGATACCGATGAACAGCGTGACACCGAAGCCCTTGATCGGACCCGAGCCCATGGTCATCAGGCCGAGCGCGGCGAGCAGGTGGGTCACGTTGGCGTCGAGAATCGTCGCCCAGGCCTTGTCGTAACCGGTACGGATCGACGCCAGCGGCGATGAGCCGTTGCGCAGTTCCTCACGGATGCGTTCGCAGATGAGCACGTTCGCGTCGATCGCCATACCGAGGGTCAGCACGATACCCGCGATGCCCGGCATCGTCAGGGTGACGTGGATCATCGACATGACGGCGATGAGCAGCACCAGGTTGAAGAACAGCGCGACGTCGGCAACCAGGCCAAAGAGCTTGTAGTAGATCGCCGCGGCCACCAGCACGAGGCCGAGGCCGAGCATGACCGCCTTGAAGCCCTTGTCGATGTTGTCCGCACCAAGGCTGGGACCGATCACGCTTTCACCGACGATGTCGATGGGCACCGCAAGCGAACCGCCGCGCAACAGCAGCGCCAGTTCCGAGGCTTCCGAATCACTCGGCAGGCCGTTGGTCGAGAACTGTTTGCCGAACGGGGAACTGATGTTCGCGTAGTTGATCACCTCTTCGGTGATCTTCGGCGTCTTCACTTCCTTACCGTCGATCGTCTTTGTATCGGTCGTACGAGTGATATAGAGCACGGCCATCGGCTTGCCGACATTGCCGTTGGTGAAGTCCTGCATCTTGCGCGCGCCCGCGCTGTTCAGCGAAACGCTGACGTTGGGCGAACCGTTCTGCTGGTCGCGACCGGAAACGGCCGAGGTGAGTTCGTCACCGGTGGCGATGATGGTCTTGCTGAGCAGGTACGGACGACCGTCACGGCCGTAATAGAGCTTGGCATCCGGCGGTACGCTGCCCGAGCGGGCCGCATCCACCGCCTGCTGCGGCGTGTAGAGGCCAGCGCGGTACTGCAGCGTGGCCACGGCACCGATGATCTTCTTCGCCTCGGCGGTGTCCTGCACGCCGGCGAGTTCCACCACGATCTGGTTGGCGCCCTGCTGCTGGATCAGCGGCTCGGATACACCCAGCGCATTCACGCGCTGGCGCAGCGTGGTCAGGTTCTGCGTGATCATGCTCTGCGAGAGCTCGCGCAGCTTGGCCGGCTTGATCACCGTGTTGAGGATGAAACGATTGCCCGTGGCCGCACCGTCGGTAGCCGTGAGTTCCGGATAGTCGGTAGCGATGAGCGAAGCCGCCGACTGGCGGTCCGCATCCGTGCGCAGCACGACGCTGACGCCCTGGCCACGCGCATTGCGATTGACGGCGTCGTAGGACACCTTCTTCTCGCGCAGCAACGCGCGGATGTCATCGGCGTAGCGCGTTTCCTGCGCATCGATGACCGCGCCCTGATCCACTTCCATCAGGAAGTGCACACCACCCTGAAGGTCGAGGCCGAGCGGCATCGAGAAGGCGTTGATCGACTGCAGCCACGACGGCACGGTCGAGGCCTGGTTGAGCGCGACGGTATAGGTTTCGCCCAGGGTCGTACGCAGTGCGTCAGACGCCTTGCTCTGTGCGTCCGCCGTGGCGAAGCGCGCCAGCAGGCGGCTGGTCTTCGTATCGACATCGATCGCCGAGGCCGGCGTCTTCGCCGTGGCGAGGATGCCCTCGACCTTGGTCTTCAGTGCTGCGTCGACCGTCGCGCCGCGGTTGCCCGAGATCTGCACCGCCGGCTGCGGCGGGAAGACGTTCGGCAACGCGTAAACGATGCCGAGCAGCAACACGATCACAACCAGCGCGTACTTCCAGCGTGGAAAATCACTCATGCCTTGCCATTCCATGAAAAGCGGCCACAAGCGGCCGCGGCTGACGCCATTGAGACAAAGCTCAGGACTTCTTGAGGCTGCCCTTCGGCAGGACCTGGGTGATCGAGCCCTTCTGGACCTGGACAACGGTACCCGGGGCGATCTCCACGCGGACGAAAGACTCACCCACGTCCTCGATGCGGCCGGCGAGACCGCCACCCATCACCACTTCGTCGCCCTTGGCGAGCGCGGACAGAAGGTTGCGGTGCTCCTTCTGACGCTTCATCTGCGGGCGGATCATCATGAAATAGAAGATGCCGAACAGCACCGCCATCATGATCAGCGGCGAGAGGCCCAGTGCCCCACCCTGGGGGGAGGCGGCGGGAGCAGCGGCCTGTGCAATGGCGGCGAAGGTCGGAAGGCTCATCGTCAATTCTCGCAAGTCATGGAACAGCCACGGAAAAGCGGCTGCTCACGTAAAAAGATCGTGGATTATGCCACGCACCCCGGCGCTTATGTACCGCGCCCCGCCAAGGCTTGGGGGCGCCGTGTAGCGGCCGCAAGCCCGCTGGGTCAGCCGTCGACCTCGGCCTTGCGCCGTGCCGCATAGAAGTCGGCGACGAAATCGTCCAGCGTCCCGGTCTCGATCGCGCTGCGCAGCCCGGCCATGAGCCGCTGGTAGTGACGCAGGTTGTGCATGGTGGCCAGCTGGCTGCCGAGGATCTCGTTGCAGCGGTCCAGGTGGCGCAGGTAGGCCCGACTGAAGCCGTTGGCGCAGGCGTAGCAGTCGCAATCTTCTTCGATAACGCGGGTATCCATCGATAACTTCGCGTTACGGATGCGCAAAGTGCCCTCGCGGGTAAAGAGGAAACCGTTGCGGGCGTTGCGGGTCGGCATGACGCAGTCGAACATGTCGACACCGCGACGCACGGCCTCCACGATGTCCTCCGGCCGGCCCACACCCATCAGGTAACGCGGGCGGTCCTTGGGCAGCATATGCAGCGTCAGATCGAGCGTATGGTTGCGCTCGGCTTCCGGCTCACCGACCGCGAGACCGCCCACGGCGTAGCCATCGAAGCCGATCTCGATCAGCCGCTCGGCCGAACGATGGCGCAGGTTTTCGTAGGTGCTGCCCTGGACGATGCCGAATAGGGCATTCGGGTTCTTGAGGTCGTCGAAGGCCTGGCGCGAGCGCTCGGCCCAGCGCAGGCTGAGCTCCATGGAGTCCGAGGCGACCTTCTCCGTCGCCGGGTACGGCGTGCACTCGTCGAAAATCATCGCTACGTCGGAATCCAGGACCTTCTGAATCCGCATGGACTCCTCGGGCGAGAGGAACACCTTCGAGCCGTCCACCGGCGAGGCGAAGGTCACGCCTTCCTCGGTGATCTTCCGCTTGTGCGCCAGCGAGAACACCTGGAAACCGCCGGAATCGGTAAGGATCGGCTTGTCCCAGCCGATGAACTTATGCAGGCCGCCGAATTCACCGACGATCTCCAGACCGGGGCGCAGGAACAGGTGAAAGGTGTTGCCGAGGATGATCTCCGCGCCCGTGTCGAGCACGTCGCGGGGGGTCATGGCCTTGACGGAACCATAGGTGCCCACCGGCATGAAGGCCGGGGTTTCCACGGTGCCACGGCCGAATCGGAGACGGCCACGCCGGGCCGCGCCATCGGTGGCGAGGAGGTCGAAAGGAAGCTGGGTCATCCGCCTATTCTAGCGTGGACCCGTCGCCGGAGCTCCCGGCAGCCAGAGCGTAACTCTGGGGGAGCCGATTCATCGGCGGTCCGGCGGCAGCCGGCCCAGCCCCCGCCCTAAAGTTTCGCAAGATTCCGCCGATCTCCTAAGCCACAGGAGCGCGTCCAGCCGGATTCGCCCAGGCCCTCGGGAGGACCTGCCCTTGATCATCCAGCCGACCAGTATCGCTGCCCAGCTTTGGGCTGGCGCGGTCTCCGGTACGACCGCGGCGGCGGATACATGGCGCGTGGGTACCCTGCTGACGGCTCGGATCCTGGGGCAGACCGATATCGGCAAGCTGCTCCTCGACATCGGCGGCCTGACCGTCGAGGCGGATGCAGCGGGTACTTCGCTGCCCCAGCAGTTCCAGGTTCGTGTCCTGACTCAGGGCACCCAGCCCCAGCTCGAGGTGATGCCCGGCAAGGTCGACGAACAGGTCGCCATGCAGGGCCTGCGTGAGCGGTTGCCCCTGCAGAACGGTTATGCCCAGTTACTGGGTGTGCTCTCGGCGCTGGCCAGCCGGCCGATCGCCCGCACCTTGCCTGCGCCGTTGCGCGCCGCCCTGGCCACCCTGGAAGCCGCGATCAGCAAACCGGACGAGGTGAGCTCGCCACTGGGCATGAAGGAAGCCATCGCGAAGAGCGGTGCCTTCCTGGAAGCCCATCTCACCGATCCAAAGGAAGAGACGCCTGCCGCCGACGACTTCAAGGCGGCATTGATGTCGCTTCGTCGCGCGCTCGCCGATCTGCCGGCGTCCCGACCCGCGCCTCGTCCCGGTGCCGACACCCCGCCTGCTCGCCCCCTCAACGACACACCGCCGCCCCTCGCGCAACGCGCCCTCGTGGCCCAGCCACGCGCCGGCGTTCTCGCCGAGACAGCGGTCACCGAAGACAACGTCGACGAACTGGTCGGCCAGCTACGCGGCGATGTACGCGCGGCGTTGTCCCGCGTCGAGATCGGCCAGTTGGAGTCGCAACCCCAGTCCGGGCTGTGGATGATCGAGATTCCGCTGGCGGGCGTGCGCGGCTACGACGTGCTGCAGTTGCGGATCGAAGAAGGCAAGCCGAGCACGTCCGATCCGGAAGGAATGTGGACTGTCGGCTTTGCGATCGACCCGCCGACACTCGGCGCCGTGCAGGGAGAAATCCAGCTCCGCGTACCGCGTGTCTCGGTACGACTGTGGGCCCAGCATGGCGAGACCGTGTCGCGCCTGGAAACCGAATTCATGTCGCTGCGTCGGCAACTCGAAAAGAGCGGCCTGCAGCTCGACCACTTCGCCTGCATGCACGGCCTCCCCGTCCCGACCAGCGCGTACAGCGCGGTTCTCCTCGAAGCACGCGCATGAACCAGTCCCTTCCCTCACCCCGCCGCAGCGTGACGCTCCGCCTCGCCTCGCCCACCAGCAATGGCAGCAACCAGCGCATCGACGCAGCGGGCGTGAAGTCCATGCTCGAGCGTGCACAGGCACTTGGCCTGGCGCCGCAACTGGACCCGCAGATTGCAACGTTGCTGGCTGCCGTACGCCTGCGCGACGACGTTCCGCCGGAGTTGTATGCGGCGTTGGCGGCTGTCGTCGGGACGTTGTTGAGCGCCACGCACGACTGATCCGGTCAGTGCGTCAGTGATCACGTGCGCCTCCGTCGTAGACCGCGACATTGGGTTGTCCGTAGATATTTACGCAATCACGCCCAGATGTCCCACCGAAGTATGGATCCGCGGATCGATCGCCACTCACCGACGCCGTCAGCTTCCTTGACGTACTGAGTAAGTTCTCCTTCGATGTAGTTCTGCACCAGGATACCGCCCATGCGGTATCGATGATCCTCTCTCATTCCGGCGCGGAGACTGGTGGTCTCGACATCACGAAGGAGCGAGATGAGCTTCACCGAATCATCAACTGACTCCGAGAGCCCGGCGTAGTCGATGTGTCGTTCGGAATCGTCCGTGAATCCGGTCCTTTCAACGATTGCGCCACTGGCATCGCGACACCCGTGGTCGGCGCTGTGAATGACGACAGGGCCAGCAATGCGCAGACGGATGACCTGAGTTCTCGCTTCATAAGCCTTCCTCCTGAATGAGGCATCCAGACTAAGGAAGGGCATCTATCGGCTTATGCAGGCGAAGTCATTCCAAGCGCGTAGCTACGCGCCCGCATTGCTCAGGGTGCGCTCAACAAGGATCAGGAAACGCCGAGACCCTGAATGTGAGCCGCGTCTGACTCGAAGCCAGCCAACTCCGCAAAGCGCTTACCGCGCTCGGCATAATCACGAAACTGATCGAAGCTCGGCGCGCCGGGGGACAGCACGACAACACCGTCACCCCTAAGGGCGTCGCGAGCCGCGCCGATCGCGGCAGCGAGATCGATGGCGCGATAGACATTGCGCACGCCGGCCGCTTCCAGAGCATCGGCGATACGCGGCCCGTTGCGCCCCTGACAAACGATCGCCTCGGGCGAATGCACGCGCATCGCTTCGACGAACGGCGTCCAGTCGAGTCCCCGGTCGTGGCCGCCGACGATCAACGCGGCGCGCGCGTTGCCGACGGTTTCCAACGCGGCGAGGCTCGCCAGCGGCGTCGTGCTGATGGAGTCGTTGATCCAGTCGAGACCATCGCGCTTGCCCAGCGGCTGCAAGCGATGCGGCAACGGTACAAAACTCGACAACGCGGGTGCAGCCGCGCGCGCATCGAGCCCCATGATCTCCAGCGCGGCCAGCGCAGCGCATGCGTTGATCGCATTGTGCAGGCCGGGAGCGGAAACGCGATCGGCCGGAATGACATCTTCGGCAGCGCGGCGAATCCAGCCATCCGCAACATGCCAGTGCGAGGTGTCGCCGAAGGTATGCAACGCGGGATGCTCGGCGGCGCGCGCCAGTAACGCGAGTTGCATCGCATTGACCAGCACCTTCGCCGACAAAGCCAACAGCTTCAGCTTGTCGTCGACGTAGCGCTCTCGCGACCCATGCCAGTCCAGGTGTTCTTCGTACAGGCTGGTCACGACGCCGAGGCTCACGCCCGATGCTTCGCTCGTCTGGAAGCTCGACAGCTCGATGACCCATAGGTCGGCGGTCTCATCATCCAGCTCGAGCAGGGGCAGCCCGATGTTTCCAACGAGCGCCGTACGCACGCCTATCGACCGGGCGAGGTGCGCGATCAATGCCGAGGTGGTGCTCTTGCCCTTGGTCCCCGTCACCGCGATGGTGTTCGCTGTCGGGTGCGCCGCGAACCACAGCGCGGTACCGGAAGTGAACCGGGTGCCGCGGGCCTGCGCCTCGAGCAGTTCCGGCTTGTACGCGGAAATACCGGGCGACTTGATGACAACGTCGTAACCGGCCAGCGCATCGCCATCGGGCGCGGCGTCGTGCACGCGCACAGCCGGAAACGCAGCACGCGCCGAATCCGCTTCATCGGCCGCGCAGTACAGGTCGACAACCTGCCCCGGCGCGTGCCGCGCCAGCGCATTCAGCGCGGCGCGCCCTTCGCGACCGAAACCCCAGACGGCGACGCGTCGCCCGGCGAGATCAGCCCAACGCATCCAGCGCTCCCGCCAGCCGCTGCGGAACCAGATGCGAAGCACCCGGCTTCAGCCATGGCTCAAGCGCGAGTTCGTCGCGATCCAGCTGCGGCAGGATTTCGCGGCGGAAACGCGCAACCAGCGCATCCTCACGCCATTCCGGGCGCTCGGCCAGGGAGGCCAGCGCAGCGCGGGCTTCCGCCCCCTCGCCCACGCACTCGAAGGGTTTGTGGTCTTTGTATTCCAGCAGCGCGTCGAATGCGCCGGCGAGCGCATCGTCGTCGAGCAGGTTACGCCCGAAGATCGAGACCAGTCGCGGCTTGGCCATGAACGGCGCGAGCGCGAGGAAAACGAAGTGGCACTTCGGGCACTGTCCGCACCAGCGATCCGCCGGTTTCGGACCAAGAATGCGGAAGTTGCGGTTGCAGCTGGAGAACACGTCGAAGTACGCGCCGCCAAGCCGGGCGAACGCGCTGGTGACAGCGAGCTCGGACCACGGCCGCAACAGCGAGCAATAGTCGAGGTCGGCGGCGACATGCGTGTGGATGTAGTCGTGCAGGGTCTTCTCGAAACCAAAGCCCTTGCTCCACTGGTGGTTCACTTCCTGCCCCTCGTATTCGAGGGTTGCGACCGAGGCAGAGCGTTCGTTGGCGAACACTACCGAGTCGTAGCCGTAAAGCACGGCCGCCACGGTGAGGATCACTGAGTTGATCGCAGTGACCGGGATGTGCCCGTTCCACGCACCGAGGCGATTGAGCTCGAACAGGCCCGGCGCGAGTTCGCGCGAGATGTTCAGCGTCGACAGGCCCGTGCGCTCCGCGCACTCGGCGATCAGTGGCGAATTGCCCACCCAGGTCGCCGTGGCGTCGGCGCCGATCGACTTCACCGCTTCAACGGCGACCACCGAATCCTTGCCGCCGCCGATCGGCAGCAGCGAACGCTTCGGCAGGCCGATCGCCGGTGCATGCGAAGCGGCCTTGCGCTCGAACGGAAACGCGATGCGCGAGCGCAGGTCGAGCCGGTTGCGATAAGCGAACTCGGCCAGGCCATGCAGGTACAGCGCATTGAGCATCGACGCGCTGTCTTCGTCGAGCGACTCGCCTTCGACGACGATCGTCTCGGGGATACCCGCCTTGTAGTAGCTGACACCGGCCACGAGATGCAACAGGCGCAGCGCCGCGGCGAATGCCGCCTTACGCGCCACAGGCACGGCGGGCGCACCCGGGAAGGTCACGCGCTCGGTCAGCTCCGGACCGTCGTCGAACGCGTAGACGAGCTCGGCGACGCCATCGGCAAAACCATGCCGAACGAAGCGGAAGCGCTGGCTCGCGCGCGGATCGAATGGGCATGTCCTTATTGATCACATCGGTCACGGCAGGAGCACCTCGTCGGCTTCGTCACGAAGGTTGTAGCGGGAGGCCATGGCGGCGCCGTAAGCGCCACCCTGTGCCACGAGGATCACATCATCCTCCTTCGACTCGGGCAGGCGTCTGTCCGAACCGAGGATATCGCCTGACTCGCAGATCGGACCGACCACCTGGTACATCGTGGTGGCTGGCTCGCCGTAGCGGCTGAGGTTGGTGATTTCATGCCAGGCGTCGTAGAGCGCCGGGCGAATGAGGCTGTTCATGCCGGTGTCGAGGCCTAGGTAGCGCATGCCTGCGCCCTTCTCTTTTTCCTGGGTGACCTTGGCCAGCAGCACGCCGGCGTCGGCCACGAGGTAACGGCCGGGCTCCATCCACAGTTCAAACTGCGGATAAGCCTGGCGCACCGACGTGAGCACCCGGTCCAGAGCCGCCATGTCGAGCGCCGTTTCGCCGGGATGCGACGGCACGCCGAGGCCGCCACCGATGTTGAGCACACGGATGGTGCCGATGCGCTCGGCCAGCGAGGCGAGCTGCGAGTACACCTCTCCCCAATGAGCGGCATCGAGGATGCCCGAACCCAGGTGCGCATGCAGCCCGATCACCCGTGCACCGGCTTCGTCGGCCAAGCGGAGGAAACGGTCGAGATGCTCGATGGGCACCCCGAACTTGCTGCCGGTACCTCCGGTCTTCACCTTGTCGTGGTGCCCGAGACCGCGGCCGAGATCCACGCGCAGGATGATGTCGCGGCCGGCGAACATCTCGCCCCAGTGTTCGATCGGATGCAGGGCATCGATCGTGATGGTCGCGCGCGTCTTCAGGGCCGCTTCGAAGTCGCGGCGCGCGGCGAAGTTCGGCGTGAACAACAGGGGCACATCGTCCGGCACCGCCGCGGAAACGGCGGCGAGCTCACCGGGCGAGACGCATTCGAACGCGAAGCCTTCCTCAGCCAGCACCTTGAGGATGCCAGGATGCGTATTCGCCTTCACCGCGTAGTGCGCGCGATCCACGGCACGCAGCGATTTCACGCGCCGTGCCTGCGCGCGGACGGTGGGCAGGTGATAGACGTAACGCGGCGTGCGTTCGTCGGCCAGCTGGACGAGCTTCGCGCGCTCGCCCTGCCACCATGCCGCCGCCGGCAGCACAGGCTCGCCGGCGCCGTAAAGCGTCTGCCAGGAAGGTCCGAACACCATGCTGTCGTCCGTGCGCAGGGCACCCGCACCGATCAGCAATTCATGCAATCGGGGCAGCATGTCGTCGACCACGTCCTCGTCGACGACGAAGGTGATGTTGAGGTTGTTCGAGGACTGCGAAATCAGGTGGACGCGCAGCTGGCCGAACTCGGCCAGAACACCGGACAGCTTGTGCAGCATGGAACGCATGCCACGACCGACCAGGGTGATCGCTGCACAGGGCGCGATGACCTTCACCCGGCACACGCGCGCCAGGTCCGCCGCCAACGCGGCGATCGCGTCGGAATCGAGCAGGTTCTCGGTGGGGTCCAGCGACACGGTGACGTTGGTTTCGGCCGAACCGATCAGGTCCACCGAGAGGCCGTGGCGCTTGAAGGCATCGAACACGTCGGCAAGGAAGCCGACCTGCTGCCACATGCCCACCGACTCCATCGATACCAGGGTGATGCCCTTGCGCGCGCTGATCGCCTTGATGCTCGGCGCATGCTCGCGCACCTCGGGACCGATCGACGTCCCTTCCAGTTCCGGACGGTTGGTGTCCTTGATCAGCAATGGCACACGCGGTTCGCGCAACGGCGACAGGCAACGCGGATGCAGCACCTTGGCGCCGGTGGAGGCGATTTCCTGGGCCTCTTCGTAATCGAGGCGCTGGAGCAGGCGCGCACCGGCAACCTGGCGAGGGTTGGCACTGAACATGCCAGCCACGTCGGTCCAGATCTCCACGCGCAGGGCCGCCAGCAATGCACCGAAGTACGCTGCCGAGGTGTCCGAGCCGCCGCGACCGAGCAGCACCGTGCGGCCAGCGTCATCCCGGGCGATGAAGCCCTGTGTGATGAAGACCTCGCCGCGCGCTGCCAACGCCGCTGACAAGGCCGCGTCGTGATGCGGCTCGACCATCGCCGAGAGCAACTTCGTGCGCTCATTCTGGTTGGGCAGCGCTACCGAATGCAGGCAGTCGCGCGCATCCAGCCACGTGGTCGGCAAGCCGTTGGCACTGAGAAAAGCCGCACCCAGTGCGCTGGACATCAGCTCGCCATGCGCCTGCACGCGTGCCTGCCAGGCCAGTTCGCCCAGCTCGGCCGCACCCGATTCAGCGAGTCCGGCCAGATCGGCAAGGCGGGCGCCCAGCGTTTCCGGCAGGCCAAGCGACATCTCGGCGAGCAGGGCGTGGTGGCGATCGGCCAGGGCGGCGGCCGCATCCGAGCGACGTTTGGATTCCGCGTGCGTGCACAGCTGTTTCAGCCCGTCGGTGATACCGGACAGGGCCGAGACCACGATCAGCACGCGTGCGCCTTCGGCGCGGCGGCTGGCGGCCAGCTCGAGGATATTTCGCCAGCGTGCGGCGGTAGCCACCGAGGTGCCGCCGAACTTCATGACGATCCAGGGCGCGTTGTCAGGCAACGGCGCGTTCACGATTTCGCTCACGGGATTCTTTGCAGTGAAAAACCCCCGAAGTGTTGCGCTGCAACGAGAAAAAGGCAATGTACGGAGCCGGAGCCTGAGGGATGCGGCTCGGTGTGGGAGCCGGCCCGGTGCGGGAGTCCGCTCTGTGTGGGAGCCGGCTGTGCCGGCGATGGACTTTCCCGCTAAGCCGCTCCGTTGGCTTTTCGCCGCTGAAGCGGCTCCCACATTGCCTTTTTTCGCCGCTGGAGCGGCTCTCACATGGCATGATTCATTTCTTCTGAGAAGGCCACCGATACCCTATGGAAAATCCCGGATACGCCCGTCGCCTCACGCTTATGGATGCCGCGCTCATCGTCGTCGGCGGCATCATCGGCGGCGGCATCTTCCTCAATCCGGGTATCGTCGCGCAGCGCACCGCCTCCGGCTGGGTGCTGCTGGGACTGTGGGTCGCGGGCGGCCTGCTCACGCTCATCGGTTGCCTTTGCTACGCCGAGCTCGGGGCGCGTCGCCCGGAGGCCGGTGGGAGCTACGTCTACCTGCGCGAGGCCTTCGGCAGGCTGGCCGGGTTCCTTTTCGGCTGGACCATGCTGCTGGTGATCTACAGCGGCAGCAGCGCCGCCGTGGCGACCATCTTCGGAAGCTATGCGACCTCGGTCTTCGGCCTTTCGCCCAACCTGGTCAAGCCGCTCGCGGTTGGCGCCCTGGTCTTCGTGACCGGCCTGAACCTGTTCGGCATCCGCTTCGGTGCCCAGGTGCAGAACGTCTTTGCGATCCTCAAGCTGGCTGCCATCACCGTTCTCGTCGTCACCGGGCTGGCCTTCGCGGGCACCGGCGCCACGCAGGCACTCGCCACCAGCCCGACCGCGGTGACCGGCTCCCTGGCCGGCGCCCTCCTGCCGGTACTCTTCGCCTTCTCCGGCTTCAGCTACCTCAACAACCTGGCCGGTGAAGTGCGCGATCCGCAGCGGACGCTGCCGCGCGCCCTGGTCGTCGGCATGCTGGTGGTGATTGCCGCCTATGTGCTGGTCAACTACGCGTATCTGGCCGTGCTCGGCCACGACGGGCTGGCCAGCAGCAACGCACCGGCGGCGGATGTCATGAGCCGCGTGTTCGGTGCGGCGGGCGCAAAGCTGATCGCCATCGGTATCGCGATTTCCACGCTTGGCTTCTGCAACATCACCCTCGTCGCCGGCGCGCGCGTGCTGCAGGTGATGGGGCAGGATGACCTGTTTTTCAGCAGTGTGGCCCGCCTGCACCCGCGCTACCGCACGCCGAACATCGCCCTGATGATGTTGTCCGCCTGGGCCATCGTGCTGGTGCTGCTGGCCAATTACGGCCAGCTGCTGGACTTCGCCGCCTTCGGCGACTGGGCGGCCTACGCGGTCACCATCGCCACCCTGTTCTGGTACCGCCGCCACAGCAAGGAGCGCCCGGCGTTCGCCACGCCGGCCTACCCGCTATTGCCGCTGATCTTCCTCGTGGTGGTGATCGGCGTGGTCGTCGCCTACAGCCTGGACAAGCCGCTCAGCGCAGGCGTGGTCTGCCTTGTCGTCCTCGCTGGCCTGCCCGTGTATGCGGTTTGGCGACGTCTGTTCAGTAAAGTGGCTCGCTGAACAAAGGCACCGATGCCACAATGGCTCGGTTCAGCTGAGGAAAGCAGATGGCACAGCAAGGCCCGACGTCTCCCGTACCCGTCCCCAACAAGGATGCCGGTCAAGTGGCGCCCAAACCCGTACGTGAAGGCATCGACCTTATCGTCAACGACAAACGCTATCGCCATACCGGCGAGGCTGGCATGCCGTTGCTCTGGTACCTGCGTGACGTGCTCCGTCTCACCGGTGCCAAGTACGGCTGCGACCAGGGCGACTGCGGCTTCTGCACGGTGATCGTCGACGGCAAGGCGGTCGCCGCCTGCCAGACGAAAATGGAAAAGATGAGCGGCAAGCGCGTCACCACGGTCGAAGGCCTGGCCGGCGCGGACGGCAAGCTGCATCCCGTGCAGCAGGCATGGATCGACGAGGACGCCATCATGTGCGGCTTCTGCCAACCCGGCCAGATCATGGCCGCGGTGGACCTGCTTTCGCGCCAGAAGAATCCCTCCGACGCCGACATCGACAAGATTGGCAACCTTTGTCGGTGCGGCAGTTACGGCCGCATCCGCAAGGCGATCAAGCGTGCCGCCGGCACGATGAAGGATCCCAAGGCATGAGCGGCGAAATCCGTCTGTCCCGCCGCCGGTTCCTGAGGTACGCCGCCGGTACTGCCGGAGCCCTTGTCATTGGCATCGGCACGGCCGAAGCGCTCGAGCGCCCCACGCCGGTCGCGCTCCTCGGCGATGCCTGGAGCCAGGTCGGCCCCTACCTGCGTGTCGCCGCGGACGGTCGCATCTTCATCGGCGTGCGCGATCCGGACAACGGTGAAGGCACGTCCACCTCGCTGGCGCGAATCATCGCCGAAGAAATGAGTGCCGACTGGAGTCGCGTGGTCGTCGAGCCGCTCGGCCTTGGCGTCCAGCAAGGCAACGGCGAGCCCCGCTTCACCTACGGGCGCCAGCGTAGCGGCGACGCCACCAGCATTCCCGCGGCCTGGGCTGACCTGCGCCAGGCTGGCGCACTGGCCCGCTGGCTGATCCTTCAGGCCGCTGCGCGCCGCCTTGGCGTGCCCGCCGACCAGCTCCGTGGTGAAAACGGCATGGCCGTCGCCGCGGACGGGCGGAAGATTTCCTACGCTGATCTCGCTGCCGCCGCCGCGGGCATCGACGCGCCGACCACCATGCCGCCCCTGAAACAGCCCGAGCGCTACACGCTGATCGGCCAGCCCGCCGGAGATGTCGACGCCCTGGCCGTGGTAACCGGAAACCTGCGCTACGCGCTCGACGACAGCCTCGGCAACCCGGTGATCGCCGTGATCGCTCGCTGCCCCTACCCGGGCGGCACGCTGGACACGGCGGACCGCGACGCGGCGAAAAAGATCAACGGCGTCTACGACGTCATCGACATCACGCCCGAGCAGGGGCAGGTGTCCGGGATGGCGGCACAGGCGCCAGCCCTTGCGGTTCTCGCCCAGGACACCTGGTCGGCCCTGGCCGGCCGCGAGGCCCTGAAAGCCACCTGGAAACCCGGCGACAACCCCGAACCTTCCGTTTCGGTACTCGAGCAGAAAGCCCTCGAGCTTTTTGGCGACGACAGCGCCACGCCCACCATCGTGCGCGAAGACGGCGACATCGCCCTGGCACGCAAGAAGGCGGCGCGTGCGCTCGAGGCCACCTATTTCCAGCCGTGGGTGGCACACGCCACCGCGGAAACGCCCAACTGCGTCGTGCGACTGGACCCGGATACGAGCGTGACCGTGATCGCGGCCACGCAGTCGCCGCGCCAGGCCTACACCGTGGTCCAGCGAATGACTGGCTTCCGCCCGGACCAGATCGACATCCAGGTGCCGCGAGGCGGTGGCGGCTTCGGTCGGAGGCTCGAGCAGGATTACATCGCCGAGGCGATGGCCATTGCGCTGGCCAAGAAAGACGACGCGATCCGCAGTCGCCCGCTGAAGGTGCTCTGGACACGCGACGACGACCTTGCCCGCGATTACTACCGACCGATGGCGGTGCATCGTCTGAACGCCTCGCTGGACAAGGGCAAGAAAATCGTCGGCTGGCACCAGCGCATGGCCAGTCCGTCGGCCCTCGTTGGCCGGGCCACGCCAGACAATCGCCTCTGGCAGTCCGAGCTGGTCGCGGACGCCCTGCCCGCCGGCCTGGTCCCGAACTTCCGCACCGACTGGTATCCGCTCGATTCGAAGCTTGCCCGTGGCGAGTGGCGCGGCTCGCCCCACGTGACGCCCACCTTCGCCTCGGAAAGTTTCATCGACGAACTCGCGCATGCCGTGAAGGCCAATCCCCTGGATTTCCGCCTCGCCATGCTCGGTGACGCGCGCCAGTTGCCGTACAGCGGCCGCGGTGGCCCGATCGATACCGCGCGCCTGGCCAATGTGCTCAAGCTGGCTGCCGAGAAGATCGACTGGAGTCGCTGGCTGCGCAGCGAAAATGGCCTGGGCATTGCCTGCGCGTATGTGTTTGGCGCCTACGTTGCCCACGCCATCGAAGTGGCTCCCACAGCGGACGGCATCGATATCCACCGCGTGGTCTGCGTGGCCGACGTCGGTCGCGCGATCAACCCGCTGGGTCTCGAAGCCCAGTTGCAGGGCGCGACCATGGACGCCCTTTCCACTGCCCTGAACCTCGCCATCACGATCAAGGATGGCAAAGTGCAGCAGACCGGGTTCCGCGACTATCCGATTGCCACCACGCAGCCGTTGCCCTACGAGATCGAAACGGTCATCGTGCCGTCGACCGCCGAGCCGACCGGCGCCAGCGTCATCGGCGTACCGTCGGCGGCACCAGCGCTGGCTAACGCGGTGTTCCGTGCCACGGCCGTGCGCGTACGTCGCCTGCCCCTGCTTCGCGAGTTTGCACGCCTGCGCTGATCCGCCGTTTTTCACCGCCCGAGGTACCGCATGACTGTTGCATCCTTTACCTCGGGCCCTCCCGCCCCGCGTACCGACGCCGACCTGATCGGCAGCAACAAGCGCTTCTACGACGCGCTCTGGGCGGAAGCGAAGCTGTTTTCGCCGGATCGCTTCAACACCTGGCCGCTGGTCTCCGAACTGGCAGCACAGACCTCGCGCCGGCTGGAAGTGGCACCAGGCCTTCGCCCCCGGCTGCCGCTGGCGGATACCCAATTCGTCGACCTCAGCCGGCCGGCCCTGGCCGAGCTTTCGCGCCACGGCGCCCGGGTCGCCAACGCCATGATTGGCGCGCTGCCCTTTCGCGATGCCAGTTTCGACTTCGTCTGCGCCTTCGATATCCTCGAGCACGTGGTCGATGACGAGGGCGCCCTGGGCGAACTCGCGCGCGTGGCCGAGCCGGGTGCCCGCCTGCTGCTATCGGTACCGCTGCATCCCGAGGCCTGGACAGCGTTCGACGACTTCGTCGGCCACTTCCGTCGCTATGAGCCGGAAGCGATCCGCAGCCTGCTTGGCCGCCACGGCTTCACCATCGAACGCAGCGCCGTCTACGGCATGCAGCCCAAGTCGTCGAAGCTGCTCGACCTCGGCCAGTGGTACCTGACCAACCAGCGGGCACGCGCCATGTGGTGGTACAACAAGGTTTTCATGCCGCTCGGCGTCCGTTTCCAGAAGCCGCTGGCCTTCACGCCGGGCTTCGCGCCGGCCCCCGGGGTGGACGAAGTCCTGCTGGTCTGCCGCAAGGCCGGCGCTTAAATCGAGCAAAAACAGGGGCTTTACACATGACGCGGCGCAAGTGGTTATGATGCGCCACCTCCCCGCCCCCCGGACCCTGCATGCTCTATCTCATGCACGAATTCCAACGCTCGATGCTCAGCCCCCTCACCTACTGGGCTGAAGCGAGCGCGAAGATGTTTGGCGACATCGCCAGCCCGTTTGCCCGCATGCCTGGCGCCGACCGCGCCGCCGCGGGCTATGAGCTCATGTTCCGGCTGGGCAAAGCCTACGAAAAGCCCGAGTTCGGCATCCACACGGTTCAGGCGCACGGTCACGATGTCGCCATCGTGGAACAGGTCGCCATGGCCAAGCCGTTCTGCACGCTGAAGCGCTTCAAGCGCTTCTCCGACGACCAGGCCACGGTCGACCGCATGAAGAACGACCCGGCCGTGCTCGTGGTCGCGCCGCTTTCCGGCCATCACTCCACCCTGCTGCGCGATACCGTGCGCACGCTGCTGCGCGACCACAAGGTGTACATCACCGACTGGGTGGACGCGCGAATGATTCCGACCGACGAGGGCTCGTTCTCGCTGGCCGATTACGTCTCGTATGTCGAAGAATTCATCCGCCACGTCGGCGTGCATCGCGCGCACGTGGTGTCGGTGTGCCAGCCCACCGTGCCGGTGCTCGCTGCCGTCTCGCTGATGGCTGCCCGCGGTGAAGACACGCCGCTGACGCTCACCCTCATGGGTGGCCCGATCGACACGCGCAAGAGCCCGACCAGTGTGGACAACCTTGCGACGACCCGACCGCTGTCGTGGTTCCGCAACCAGTTGATCCATAAGGTGCCGTACCAGTATCCGGGTGCCGGCCGCGAGGTCTATCCGGGCTTCCTGCAGCATGCCGGCTTCCTGGCGATGAACCCGAGCCGTCACGTCATGTCGCACTGGGACTTTTACGAGAACCTGCGCAAGGGCGATCTCGACGACGCGGAGCAGCATCGCAAGTTCTACGACGAGTACAACGCCGTGCTCGACATGCCGGCCGAGTATTACCTGGACACCATCGAAACCGTGTTCCAGGAACACCGCCTGCCGATGGGCACCTGGGACGTCCATGGCGAGCGCGTGTTGCCCGCGAAGATCAAGAACACCGCCCTGCTGACGATCGAAGGCGAGCTCGACGATATCTCGGGCCTCGGCCAGACCGAAGCCGCTCACGGCCTGTGCAAGGGCATCCCGAAGAAGCTCAAGAAGCACATCACCGTGGAGGGCGCTGGTCACTACGGCATCTTCAGCGGCCGCCGCTGGCGCGACGTGGTCTACCCGGACGTGCGCGACTTCATCGCGAAGTTCGACAAGGGCAACAGCAATACCGGCGCCAAGGGCAACCGCAAGACCTGATGTCTCTCGCTTTGTGAGGGAGCCGATGAATCGGCTCTTACAGCAACGCCCAGCCGATCAGGCCGATCACGACGAAGAACGGTAGCGACCACAGGTGAAACGTCGCCCACGCCTTGCGCTCGCCGAGTAGCCGCAAGGCGATCAGGTTCGCCAGCGAGCCCAGCACGAAACCGAAGCCGCCCGCGTTGACGCCCCAGGCGATCGTGCGCCAGTCCTTTGAATATTCCGCGAGCAGGATCGCCGCCGGCACATTACTGACCACCTGCGACGCGAGCGCGCCGGTTGCATAAAGATGCGACGGCTGATCGAGCGCGAGCCCTCCCAGAAAATGCTTCACGCCGTCGAGCCCTGCCAGCATGCGCAGGTCGATGAACATCAGGACGAAGGTCAGCAGCAGGCCCCAGTCGATACTCGCGACGATGCGCCGACGGAACGCCAGGAAGACCACCAACACGCCGAGCAAGCCCCACGCTGCGTGGTGCAGATCGGCCAGGATCAGGAAGGGCACGTAGAGCACGGCCGCCACGATCAGCATCTGCCGGTCGACGCGGTGCTCGCTCTCCTCGTGCACCTGCAGTGCCTTGCCAGGGAACGCCAGCGCAGTGACCACCAGCAGGAGTGCCAGGGTGATCGCGACCAGCGGCAACATAGCCCAGACGAACCCACCGAAACCATTGTTCCACTGCTGCCAGAGGAACAGGTTCTGCGGATTGCCAATCGGGGTAAGCATCGATCCCGCATTCACCGCGAGGGCTTCGAACACCACGAGGCGCGTCGCTGGCATGCGCGCGATGCGACACATGCTCAGGGTGAGCGGCACCATCACGAACAGCGAAACGTCGTTGGTAAGCAGCATCGACAGCAGTGCGGTCGCGCCGACCAGCCCAAGCGCTGCAATGCGACGGGTCGACGTGCGCTCGATCAGCCAATGGCCCGCCACGTTCAGCGCACCGCTGGATTCCACGGCCTTGGTCAGCAGCAGCAGACCGGCCAGCGCAGCGATCGTCGGCCAATCCACCAGGGACGGCCATTCCGGGACGCGCGATGGCTTGGCGATCCCGAGGATCACGAGTACCGCCAGTAGCACAAGAAAGAATGCGTCGCGACGCAGGGCGCGCAACGATTCGGGCAACCACTTCATCGATAGGATCCCGCCGGTAAGGACGGGATCATATCGGGTGCGCACGTCGCCGGGGTGTGCATACCCGGCACCCGGGCGATGGGTTAGCGGTCGCGCGGCACGTCGACCTTACCGGTGACGCCATGCTGCGACACGTCACCACTACCCTTCGTGTTGACGGTGAGGTTGCCCTTGACGCCATCGACATCGATCTCGCCGGAGCCGACCGTTCCCACGGAAACGTCGCCCGTGATATCGCGAAGCTTGGCTTCGCCGGAACCCACGGTGGCAATGTGAACTCCGCCGTTGATGCCGGAGGCGGTGAGCGAACCCGAACCGACCGTGCTGACATTGACCGGGCCGGTGTTGTCGATCTTCAGCTCGCCCGAGCCCACCGTCGAGTTGAAAGCGCCCTTGATGTCATGCGCCTCGAGTTCGCCAGAACCGACCGAACTGTCGAGGGAGGCGAGACCACGCGCCTTGGCTTCGCCCGATCCCACGTTGACCGTTACAGGAATGTTCGCGGGTACGGCGGCATCGACTTTCAGGTCGCTGTAGTTGGAGCCAAAGCTCCAGCCCCCGCGGCGGTCATCCTTCAACTCGACCATCAGGGTGTCGCCTTCACGGTGCTGGGTAACCTCGAGGCGATCCAGGACGTCCTGGCTGGAGGCGCAGGCCTTGCCGCGAACGGTGCCCTTGCCGGCGGGTGCGCTGCCTTCCACGTGAAGCTCGTAAGCATTGACGACGAAGGTGACGTTACGCACGCCGGAAAGGTTGAGGTCGAGGTTGCGGTCCGCGTGGAACGCGCATTCACCGCTGTGTGCCATGGCGGCAGCCGGCGCCAGCAGGAGGGCGGCGAGGATCAGTTGGCGCATGTTTTTGCTCCTGTAGTGATTCGGTGTACCGGTGATGGATGCCGGCCAGCCGAAAAAGGTTGCAACCTTCTCATTTCTTCACACGAAGCTGACCGGGCGGCAACAAGCCGGTCAACCGGTGGCGAGGCGGCACGTTTTTCCCCGTGCAACACCTAACCGGGAGACAACCTATGCAACGCAAGACCCTGATCGCCAGTGCCGCTTCCCTGCTCCTCGCCGGCTCCACCGCCTTCGCGTTCGCGCAGGATGCCGCCCCGCAGTCCCCCTCGGCTCCGGCCGCACGTTCCGCCCAGGCCGGCGGACCAGCCGGTGGCCCGAAGTGGGGCCATGGTGACCACGACGGTCGCGGCGGTGAGCATGGCCGTGGCGAGTGGGCCGGGCACGGCCGTGGCAAGGAGCAAGGCGGCGCCATCGGCGACCTGCACAGCCTCGAGCGCCTCTACGTGCTGACCGGCCGTAGCAAGGAACTGCCGGCGCTGTACAACGACGTGCTCGCCAAGTCGCAGAATCCGCGCGTACGCGATTACGCCTATCGCCACCTTGCCCGTGCGCAGATGCAGCCGACCAATGTCGACGCCGCGATTTCCACCCTGCGCAAGAGCCTGGACGAGAACCTCGCGCAGGACCAGAAGCGTCACCAGGAGATGGAAGCGTTCAAGGCTCGGATGCAGCAGCGTGCGGCTGCGGCGCCGGGTTCGAGCAGCAAGTAAGAGAAACGGGGCCTTCGGGCCCCGTTTTTTGTGTGCGTTACCGCGAGCACCCATCGCCGCTGAAGCGGCTCCCACACAACCCGGTCCGGCGACCCTGCAGGAGCCGCTTCAGCGGCGATCCTGTGGGAGCCGCTTCAGCGGCGATGGTGTGGGAGCCGCTTCAGCGGCGATGGCGCGCAAGCGCCAGGAGGTCAAACTCCCTCGCGCTTCACCCGAACCCACAACGCTTCCTGCTCCGCCAGCGGGTACGACGCCAGCGTCCGTCCCTCGGATGCCGCGATCGCCTCCATGGCACGAAACCGGCGCTCGAACTTCGCGTTCGCCCCACGCAACGCACGCGAAACATCGACCTTCGCATGCCGGGCAAGATTGGCCGCGACGAACAGCACGTCACCGATCTCGTCGGCGAGCCGCTCTTCATCGGCGCCATTTTCGAACTCGTGCCGCACCTCTTCGATTTCCTCGACGATCTTGTCGAGCACCGGCCGATGATCGGGCCAGTCGAAGCCGACGTTCGCGGCACGCTTCTGCAGTTTCACCGCACGCTGCCATTCGGGCAGTCCATGCGAGATACCGGCGAGCGCGCTCGTGTCTTCACCGCCCTTCGCCGCACGCTCTTCAGCCTTCAGCCGATCCCAGTCGCGCGATTGCGCCGTGAGGTTTTCGTGCTTTACATCTTCGAAGACGTGCGGGTGCCGACGAACCATCTTGTCGCATATACCCGCCACCACATCACCGAAGGCGAAGTGCCCCGCTTCTTCCGCCATGCGCGAATGAAACACCACCTGCAACAACAGATCGCCCAGCTCGTCGCGAAGGTCGACCATGTCGTTGCGGTCGATCGCGTCGGCGACTTCGTAGGCTTCCTCGATCGTGTACGGTGCGATGGTCGCGAAGGATTGCTTCACGTCCCACGGGCAGCCGTTTTCCGGATCGCGCAGACGCGCCATGATGGCGATGAGCTCATCGACAGGACGCGTCATGCGATGTCCTCCGGATCCATCAAACGTGCCGCCCAGTCGATCAATGTATCGCCACAAGCGATAAATTCGGGATTGATCAGCGAGTCGCGCGTGTTGTATCGGAACGGACGGCCGGCGAGATCGAGTACGGCACCGCCGGCTTCCTCCAGCACGCACTGCGCGGCAGCCGTATCCCACTCGGATGTCGCACCCAGGCGCAGGTAGATGTCCGCGTCCCCGCGCGCGATGACGCAGAACTTCAGCGACGAACCCAGTGCAAAGGTCTCGTGCTCACCGAGGCGATCCAGCAGGGTTGCAGCGCGCACGCCAGCATGTGAGCGACTGCCGGTGACACGAAGCAGGCCACCCGCCGGGCGTGTACGTATGGCAACCCGCTCTGCACCGGGCGCGCTCTGACGCCACGCGCCGCAGTCACGTGCCGCCGCGTAAAGGTCACCGGTAACCGGCGCCAGGACGACGCCCAGCACGGGGCGATGATCCTCGATCAGCGCGATGTTCACGCTGAACTCGCCGTTGCGCTTGACGAACTCACGCGTGCCGTCGAGGGGGTCCACCAGCCAGTAGCGACGCCAGGTGCGACGTTCGGACCAGGGGGCAGCCAGCGCCTCTTCGGATATCACCGGGACGCCGGGGGCGAGTTCTCGCAAGCCCTCCTCGATCACGTGCTGGGCGGCGAGATCGGCCGCAGTGACCGGGGAATTGTCATCTTTGCAGATGACCTCGAAATCCTGCGAATAGACGGTCAGGATCGCCTCGGCTGCGCGCTGCGCAATGGCGCAGACGGGATCGAGCCAGCGAGCGCAGGGTGCCGCGGTCATGCGGGTTTGTAGCGGCCGGCGAGGTACTCGCGGGCCATGAAGAGGGCGGCAATGGAACGGCCCTCGGTGACATCGTCGCGGGCGAGCAGGTGATGCAGCTCGTCCATGCGCCAGGGCACCACTTCCAGCTCCTCGGGCTCGTCGCCCTGCAAGCGTTCCGGGTACAGGTCTTCCGCCAGCACGACATGACCCAGGTGCGTCATGTACGACGGCGACAGAGACAGCGTGCCAAGGATCTTCAGCTTGCGCGCACCGAAACCGACCTCCTCCTTCAGCTCGCGATTCGCGCCCTGTTCGGCGGTCTCGTCGCGATCGAGGCGGCCTTTCGGCACGCCGAGTTCGTAGCGGTCCACGCCGACGCCGTATTCGCGCACGAGCAGCACGGTTTCCGGATCGCGCATGGCGACAATCAGCACGGCACCGAATCCGCCGCCCTTGAGACGCTGGTAAGTGCGGCGTTCGCCGTTGGAAAATTCGAGGTCCACGTCTTCCACGCGGCGGAAGTGGCTGTCGGGCGCGTCGCGCGTCGCCAGGATCTTCGGAGGCTTGTTCATCGGTCGATTGTATCCCCGGTCAGTCTCGCGAGTGCCGCGGCATGGATGGCCGGCGTACCTGCGAGCACTCCCCGTGTCTCCAGGCCGAGCGCAGCGCCGTCGAGATCGGTAAATACACCGCCTGCCTCGCGGACGATCACCGCGAGCGCGGCAATGTCGAGGATGTTCACATCAGACTCGATCACGAGGTCGAGGCTGCCGCGCGCGAGCAAATGGTAGTGGCAGAAGTCGCCGTAGCCACGAATGCGGTTGCTCTCGCGAATCATCGCGCCGAGCGTGTTCCACCGGGCGTCGGCGGTAAGCGTCTTGACGTTGCCCGTGGAGATCGAGGCGTCGGCCATCGATGCCGTGGTGGCGACGTGCACCGGCTCGCCGTCGAGCCAGGCGCCGCGTCCGCGCACCGCCCACATGCGCTCGCCGTACACAGGGGCCGAGGAAACACCAAGGACGAGTTCGCCGCGATGCATGAGCGCGATCTGCGTCGAGAAAAAAGGCGTGCGGCGGACGAAGCTCTTGGTGCCGTCGAGCGGATCGACCAGCCAGAGGTAGTCGCGCGAGGTATCGTCCGCGCCGTATTCCTCGCCATAGATGCCTGCCTCGGGCAGTGCTTTGGCCAGGATGCCGCGAATGGCCATTTCGGCTTCGCGGTCGGCAATGGTCACGGGCGTGTCGTCGCCTTTGACGATGACGTCCACACCGGTACGCCAGTAATGCAGGATGATTTCCGCCGCTGCGCCGGCGGCGTCGCGAGCGGCTGCAAGGGCCTTATCGAGGGTGTCGGTCATGGCGTGGTGATCGAGGGCGCAAGCCCCGCCTTGCGTTGGAGGTTGACGGCACCGTCGCGCCCCGGGGGGCCGAAGCGTGCGATGAGATGAGAAAGCGCAGTGTCCTTGATACGCGGCACCAGCTGTCCATCGAGTCGCCAGCCTAGTGGTGACGCGGCAAGCGCTGCGTGAACCAGCAATGAGCCCTGCCCGTCGTCTGAAAGCGTTGCGCGCAGGATTCCCGCCTGGCTACCGGCCTTCAGCGCAACGCCACCCAGGGTGATATGGCCTTCAGGCGTTTTCACCGCAGCGGCCCGCCAGAGCACATCGGCGTCGAGTGCCACCGGCCAGTTCCCCTGCAGCTCCGCCCGCGGCACCTTGCCTTCGATGACCCCGACCGGAACCAGTTCAGGCGGAAGCGCCGGGCCGGCCAGGGCTGCGGCGTCGAGGCGGAAGTCGATGCCCGTCCAGATCATGTGGTCCGCATCGGGCTTCTCCAGGTGCCCCTGGAAGCGGCCGGCACGGCCGTCGAGATGCAGGTCGAGATGGGTGCGACCGAGGATCGCGTCGCGACCGAGGCGCCAGCGCAAGGCGCCCAGTTCGCGGCCGTCGATCGTCGTGACCTTACCGGCCCGGCCGTTCCAGACGGTCCCCGAGACGTCATCGAGCACGAAGCCGTGCGCGCGACGGGCGAGCAGGGACGTGGCCACGCCGGCGGGCATGAACCAGTAGAACAGACCGGCGGCGAACGCCAGCAGGACGACAACCAGGCCGATCCGACGAAACCACTTCAAACGATCACCTCACCTGCGACTTGAGGACCGGACAGCGGAGGGCGATCATGGGCGGATGACCGATGCCCTTCTCGTTCCTCCGGCAGCCGACACGCTCGTCGCGCGCGACCTTTCCGTCCTCTGGCACCCGTGCACCCAGATGCACGACCACGAAACCCTGCCCATGGTACCCGTGGTGCGTGGCGAAGGGGCATGGCTGGTGGGCGCGGATGGCAAACGCTACCTGGATGCCGTCAGCTCCTGGTGGACCAATATCTTCGGCCATGCGGAGCCGCGCATCGCCGGTGCCCTGAAAGACCAGCTCGATCGCCTCGAACACGTCATCTTCGCCGGCTTCACCCATGAGCCCGCGGTGGAACTGGCTGAGGAACTGGTGCGCATCACCCCGAAGGGCCTCGATCGCGTCTTCCTTGCCGACAATGGCTCGGCCGCGATCGAAGTGGCCCTGAAGATGAGCTTCCACTACTGGCTCAACCAGGGGCACGGGGAGAAGACCCGGTTCATCGCCCTCACCGGCAGCTACCACGGCGAAACGCTGGGCGCGCTCTCCGTCAGCGATGTCGCGCTTTATCGCAAAACCTACGCACCGTTGCTGTTGACCCCCGAACTGGCGCCCTCCCCCGATAGCTACGAAGGCGAGCCGGGCGAAACACCGAAGGAAATCGCCGCGCGACGCCTTGGCGATATGCGCAGCCTGCTCGAGCGCCACGCACACGAAACCTGTGCGGTGATCGTCGAGCCGCTGGTTCAGTGTGCTGGAGGCATGCGCATGTACGACGCGTCGTATCTCACAGGCCTGCGCGCGCTGTGTGATGAATTCCAGGTGCACTTTATCGCCGACGAGATTGCCGTCGGCTTTGGCCGCACAGGCACCTTGTTCGCCTGTGAGCAGGCGGGTGTCTCGCCCGACTTCATGTGCCTGTCCAAGGGCCTGACGGGCGGATTCATGGCACTCTCGGCCGTGGTCACTACGAACGACGTCTACCAGGCGTTTTACGCCGAATACGCGGCCGGGAAAGCCTTCCTCCACTCACATAGCTACACGGGCAATCCGCTGGCGTGCCGTGCCGCCACCGCCACGTTGAAGATCTTCCGCGACGATCCCGTACTCGAACGCAACCGCGTGCTCGCCGCACACATGGCCAGGCGGATCGCACCGCTGGTCGATCATCCGCACGTGGCCGACGTGCGCCAGACGGGCATGATCGCCGCCATCGAACTGGTGGCGGACAAGGCGACGCGCACACCCTTCCCCGCTGCCGACCGCCGTGGCCTTCGTGTCTACCGCCATGGCCTCGAACACGGCGCACTACTGCGGCCTCTCGGCAACATCGTGTACTTCATGCCGCCGTACGTCATCACCGAAAGCGAGATCGACTTCATGGTCGACACCGCCATCGCCGGCATCGAAAAGGCCGTCGCCTAGATCCGCGACAGGCCGACGGGAAGATCGCCCAGGCGGGCCATTTCCTCGTCGTCGAAAAGGTCCGGGTGGGCCAGGAAGTCCATGGCGAAGTCATGGGCGTCCGCACCCCAGAACAGCTCAGTCCCGATCGCCAACGTCGGCACGCCGAAGACGCGCTGCTGCATGGCCAGTTCGAAGTTGGCCTGCAGGGCGGCCTTCACCTCGGGCGCCGATAGCGCCGCACGCAGATCGGTGATGCCGAGCGAGGCAGCCAGCGGCGCCAGCGCCTCTGGCGTATCCGCCGCGCGACCATGGGCCCAAATCCATTCGAAGATCGCGCCCACGGCCTCCACGGTGCCGCCCGCGGCGATGCACAGGCGCAGTGCCGGCAGCGGATTGAAGGGGTGGGTCGGCGGAAACTTCAACGGCACGTTGGCCTGCCGGGCGCGCCACAGGGCGTAGCGGTAGGAGAACTCGCGCTTGCCCTCGATTTCCGCGGGGCCGCGCTGCTCCATCTGCTTCAGCAGCGCCCCGAAAAGCATGGGCCGCAGGGACACGTCGTGCGTCTTGCACAACTCGCGCACGGCTGGCCACTGCAGCCAGCTGAACATGGAGACGAAATCGAAATACCAGGCGATGGGCATGCACGGGCTCCGTCGTGATTCAGCCGACGATAGCGATCCCCGCTGCTCGCTACAATGGACGTTCCGTGACACAAGGCTCATTCATGCGCACCATCCGCATCCATGTCGATACACCGCTCGCCGGCGGCCGTGAGGTCATCCTGCCCGCCCAGGCCGGCGAGCATGTGGCCCGCGTCCTGCGCATGGAGGTCGGCGCCCCGGTAGTCCTCTTCGCCGGCGACGACGGCATGGAGTTCGACGCCACCCTGGTCTCGGTTGGCAAGCGTGAGGTGGTCGCTGCGGTGGGCGAAGGTCGCGTGGTCGCCAACGAATCTCCCCTCTCGCTCACCCTGGCCCAGGGCGTGGCGCGCGGCGAGAAGATGGACCTGATCGTGCAGAAGGCGACCGAGTTGGGTATCGCCCGCATCGTGCCGATCCTGACCGAGCGCTCCGAAGTGAAGCTGGATGCCGCACGCAGCGAAAAGAGGCTTGCGCACTGGCGCGCCGTGGCGTCGAGTGCGTGCGAACAGTCGGGGCGAGCACGCGTGCCGGTTATCGAGGCTGCCCAACCGCTCGCCAGCTGGCTGGCTTCGTTAATCGACGGCGGGCCGATGCGCCTTGCCTTGTTGCCCGAAGGATCGAAGCGCCCGGGCGAACTGCACCTCATCGACGCTGCGATGCTCGCGATCGGTCCGGAAGGCGGCTTCGGTGAGCGCGATCGCACGGCGCTGGCCGCTGCCGGCTTCACCGGGCTGAAGCTCGGCCCCCGCATCCTGCGCACCGAAACAGCCGGCTTAGCCGCCATCGCCGCGTTACAGGCCCTCTACGGCGATATCTGAGCAAAACAATGTGGGAGCCGCTTCAGCGGCGATGGGTGCTTACCCTAGTCTGGCCCGCTGCCGCGGGATCGCCGATGAATCGGCTCCCACAACGGCTCGGCCGGGTTATCGCACGATCAGGGCGAAGCTGGGCGCAAGGCCTGGTCGATCTTGCCCATCACGGCATCGTCGAGCAGCTTCACGGCGTCGAGCGCCTTGAGGTTCTCCTCGAGTTGGGCCTTCTTGCTGGCACCCAGAATCACCGTCGAGACGTGCGGATTTTTCAGGCACCACGCCAGCGAGAAGCGCGCCAGCGGCAGTCCAAGTTCAGCGGCGATCGGCGCGAGCGCACGAACGATCTTCAGCTTCGCACCGTCGTCTTCGAGAAGCGCGTCGCGCAGCCAGGCGTTACCGGCTTGCCCCAGGCGCGAATCGCCCGGCACACCTTCGTTGTACTTGCCGGTGAGCAGACCCGAGGCCAGCGGCGACCAGATCGTCGTACCCATGCCGTACTTCTCGTAGAGCGAGGCGTATTCCTCCTCGACGCGATCACGATGCAGCAGGTTGTACTGCGGCTGTTCCATCGAAGGCGCAATGAGGTGGTTCTCGCGCGCGACACGATGTGCTTCGTCGATAAGCTCGGCCGGCCATTCGCTGGTGCCCCAGTAGAGCACCTTGCCCTGGCGTACCAGCGTGTCCATGGCCCACACGGTCTCCAGCACCGGCGTATCCGGATCGGGGCGATGACAGAAGTACATGTCCAGGTAGTCGACGCGAAGGCGCTCGAGCGCCTGGTGGCAAGCGTCGAAAACATGCTTGCGGGAAAGACCGCGCTGGGTCGGCTTCGAATCTTTCACTGCGCCGAAGTAGACCTTGCTCGACACACACCAGGCATCCCGCGGCAGGCGCAGATCGGCGATCACATCGCCCATCAGTCGCTCGGCATCACCCGCGTTATAGGTCTCGGCGTTGTCGAAGAAGTTTACGCCATGGTCGTAAGCCAGCGCGATCAGCTCGCGCGCTTCGGAACGGCCCACCTGCCGCCCGAACGTGACCCACGCACCATACGACAACGCGGAAAGATGCAGACCGGTCGAACCGAGACGACGGTATTCCATGGGGATTCCTCAGCGAGCGAGAAGCAGGACCAGATAGAGAACGATGCCAGCGAAGATGCCGGCAATCGCATCATCGAGCATGACGCCGAAGCCACCCTTCACGCGACGATCGAACCACGCGATCGGCCAGGGCTTCCAGACATCGAAAAGACGAAACAGCGCGAAGCCGGCGACTACCGCCCACCACGGCGCCAGCAGCGCGGGTAGCAACGTGATCCACAGGCCGACGAATTCATCCCAGACCAGACTACGGTGATCGTCCACACCGATGACGCGCCCCGCCACATCGCACGCCCAGACACCGATGGCGAACGCGACGACGATGACAGCAAGCCACGCTGGCACGGACAGACCGCGCGACAGCAGCCACGGCAGGATCGCCGCGAACGAGCCGAACGTGCCCTGCGCCTTCGGCGTGAGGCCGGAGCCGAAGCCGCACGCGATCCATCCCGCCGGTGACGCCAGCAGTCGTCGCCGGTCGGCAGGATCGAGGACGTATTTCGTGCTCATGCGACGAAGTGATTCCAGCCCGTGCGCGACAGCGGCATTTCCGCGCCGTCGAGATCGAGCACGCGCACGCCGCTTCCTTCGACGATACGGCCGATACGCGTCGCACCGCCGCCGAGGCGGGCCATGTTCGCTGACACTTCGCCAGCGCGATCCGCGGGGACAGTGAAGCACAGCTCATAGTCGTCGCCACCGGACAGCGCGAAGTCGATCGTATCGGCGTCGTCGAAGTGCGTGAGCAGTGCGGACGAACGCGGCAACATGGCCGCATCGATTTCCGCACCGACACCACTGGCCTTGCAGATGTGGGCGAGATCGGCCACGAGGCCATCGGAAACATCGATGCACGCCGTGGCAATACCACGCAGACCGTTACCGGCCGCTAAGCGTGGCGTCGGTCGGTTGAGGCGATCGACCAGGGCCGCATACGGCGAGGCGTCGGCTTCCGCGAGGCAACGAAGGCCGGCCGCAGCATCGCCGAGGGTACCGGTGACCATCACGACATCGCCTACGCGTGCGCCGGAGCGAAGCAACGCTTCACCCGGTGCCGTGAAACCGTGCACCGCAACGGTGACGGTCAGCGGGCCACGCGTGGTGTCACCGCCGATCAGCGCAAGGCGCAGTGGCGTGGCCAGTTCAGCGAAGCCGCGCGCGAGTTCGTCGACGAAGGCTTCGTCACTGTCGGGCAGCGTCAACGCGAGCAAGGCCCAGGCAGGCGTGGCGCCCATGGCGGCGAGGTCGGAAAGGTTCACGGCAAGCGCCTTCCAGCCGATATCGGCGGCGGCGGTGCCTACGGGAAAATGGACACCCTCCACGAGGGTATCCACGGCAATCGCCAGTTCGCGGCCGGCGGGAACGGCGACGACGGCAGCGTCGTCGCCGATACCGGTGAGCACGTCGTCACGATGGACGTCGGTATGCCGGCGGATGCGCTCGATCAGGTCGAATTCCATGCAGCTTCCTTAGCCCGCGGGGATTCGGGGCACGATCAGGATCGCTTCTCGGCCGTACGCCAGTGCGTCGCGAGTTTGTCGAGAACACCGTTCACATAGCTGTGGCCGTGATCGGCGCCGAAGCGCTTGGTCGCTTCGACAGCCTCGTTGATCACCACGCGGTAGGGCACGTCCGGGCGATATTTCAACTCGTAAGCACCCATGCGCAGCGCCGACAGTTCGATGGGATCGATCTGCAGGACTTCGCGGTCGACGAAAGGCTTGATGCCGTCGTCGAGTTCCTGCACGTGCTTTTCCACGCCGCGCAGGATGTCCTCGAAGTATTCGAGATCCGCCACGACCATGTCCTGCTCGTGACGGAACTGCTCGATCACGTTGCCCATCTTGCTGCCGCCAACCTGCCAGGCATACAGCGCCTGGAGGGCACGACGGCGGGCGCGCGAGCGTGCGGCGAGGTCGATGCCGTGCGGAGGTGTTTTGTTCATTTACCGAGCTTCGCGTAGAGGTTGACCATCTCGATCGCGACCATGGCGGCGTCGACGCCCTTGTTGCCCGCCTTGGTGCCAGCGCGCTCGATGGCCTGCTCGATGCTGTCGGTCGTGAGGACGCCGAACGACACCGGCACGCCAGAGGCGTAGGCCGCCTGGCCAAGGCCCTTGGCAGCTTCACCGGCGACATAGTCGAAGTGAGGGGTGGAGCCGCGAATGACCGCGCCAAGGCCCAACACGGCGGCGTACTCGCCCGAACCGGCGATCTTGTAGGCGGCCTGCGGGATTTCGAACGCGCCGGGGACGCGGATCAGGTCGATCGCGTCGTCCTTCACGCCGTGGCGAACCAGCGCATCACGCGCACCCTCGACCAGCGGCTCGACGACGAATGCATTGAAACGGCCTGCAACGATGGCGAAGCGGCCCTTGGGGGTGGCGAAATCGCCTTCGATGATCTTCATGGGGTGTCCTGTGGCGGGGCGGGCCGCTGGCGGCCGGTTATTTTACGAGGTTTTCGGCCTGGGGTGGCCGTTAAAGGTAAGTGTGGCGGTTCCGGCAGCGACCACGAGCCGCCCCGGCGCACCAAAAGGCAGGGTGAACTTGGCCGCGTCGTGCCCGAACGGCAGCCCGCGGACGATCGGAATGCCGGCCACGGCGGCGATCCGCTCGAAGGTGGCGTCCAGGTCGTAGCCGTTGTCGTATTCGGTGGTCCGGTAGCTGGTGAAGTCGCCGATGACCAGCGCCTTCTGCCGCCCGAGCACCCCGGCGTGGAACAGGTGGTACAGCATCCGCTCGACCCGGTAGGCCGGCTCGGCGATGTCCTCGACAAACAGGATGCCGCCGTCGATGTGGGGGAAGAACGGCGAGCCGATCAGGCTGGTGAGCATGGCCAGATTGCCACCCCACAGCGTGCCTTCGACATCCAGCGCCTGCGCATCCTGCGTGCTCCAGCTGGCACGGCCTTCCTCAGCCGCCAGGGTGGTCCAGAAGTGGTCCCAGGTCTGGGTATCGAGTTCCGGAGCACCGAAGTCGGCGCCGAGCATCGGACCGCCGAGCGTCACCAGGCCGCTTCGGGCAAACAGGGCGCACTGCAGGGCGGTGAAGTCGCTGTGCCCGACCAGGGCCAGCGGCGCGTCGCCGAGGCGGTCACGCAGGCCGTCATAGTCGAGCAGGGGCAACAGCGGATGCGCGCCGTAGCCGCCGCGGATGGCGAGCGCCACATCGGGCAACGGCCTGGAGACATCGGCCAGGGCATTGATGTCCGCGGCCCGCTCGGCATCGCTGCCGGCGAAGCGTAGTTCGCGCCGCTCGAGCACGTCTTTGCCTTGCACTGTGTGCCCGGCTTCTTCCAGCCGGGCGATACCGCGAGCCATGGCCTCGGGGTTGTGCGGGTATCCGGAGGGGGCGATCAGACGGATATCGTAGGTTGGGGTCATCAGCCAGCTTGCTCCACCACTTCCAGGCCGAAGCCTGCGATGCCGACCAGCTTACGCGGAGTGCCGATGACGCGGAGACGCTTGACGCCCAGGTCGGCGAGAATCTGCGCACCGAGACCGGTCTGGCGCCATTCCTGGTCGTCCTTCTTTGCCGGCGCCGGCACCACATCCCGCCGCAGGCGCGCGAGCAGGGCGTCCGGGGTGTCTTCACCCGATAGCACTACCAGCACGCCGCGCTGCTCTGCGTCGATCTTGCGCAGGGCTTCGGTGACCGTCTGGCCGAGATCGTCGCGCTTGAGGTGAAGCACATCCGACAGCGTGTTACGCACGTGGACGCGTGTCAGCACGGGCTCGCCGTCGGCCACATCGCCGCGGACCAGGGCGAAATGCAGCCCGCTGCGGATGCCATCGCGGTACGCCACCAGGCGGAACGGACCGAACTCGGTGTCGACGTCTTCCTCGTGCACTCGCTCGATCGTCTTCTCGGTTTCGAGACGGTAGCGGATCAGGTCGGCAATCGTGCCGATCTTCAAGCCGTGCTTCGCGGCAAATATCTCCAGCTCGGGACGGCGGGCCATCGATCCATCGTCGTGCAGGATCTCGATCAGCACCGACGAGGGCTGCATGCCGGCCAGGGTCGCCAGGTCGCAGCCTGCTTCCGTGTGGCCGGCGCGACTGAGCACGCCACCCGCCTGCGCCGTGAGAGGGAAGATGTGGCCGGGCATGGTGATGTCTGCCGGCTTGGCGTCCGCTGCCGCCGCTACCTGGATGGTGCGCGCACGATCATGGGCCGAGATGCCCGTGGTCACGCCTTCCGCCGCCTCGATCGAGACGGTGAAGTTTGTGTGATACGGGGAGTTGTTGTCGCTGACCATCGGCTTCAGGCCGAGTTGGCGCGTGTGCTTCTCGGTGAGCGTCAGGCACAGCAGGCCCCGCGCCTCGCGAACCATGAAGTTGACGTCTTCCGGGCGCACCTTTTCGGCGGCCATGACGATATCGCCTTCGTTTTCGCGGTCTTCGTCATCGAGGATGACGGCCATGCGGCCCTGGCGAAAATCTTCGAGGATTTCAGGAATCGTATTGAATGGCATGAGGGGTCCGGGTCAGACGAAACCGTGTTGCTTCAGAAAGGCCTCGTCGAGGCGCGGGGTGTCACCACTGGAAAGCAGGCGTTCGATGTAGCGGGCGACGACGTCCACTTCGATGTTCACGCCGTCGCCGGGGCGACGCGCGGCGAACGTCGTATGTTCCACCGTATGGGGGATAAGGTTCACTCCGAAGCGATTTCCGTTCACTTCGTTCACCGTGAGGCTGGTGCCGTCGATGCAGACCGAACCTTTGTGGGCGATGTAACGCGCGATGTCGCTCGGCACTTCGAACGTCCAGCGCAGCGAGCGCCCGTCGGGGACCACGGATACGACCTTGCCTGCTCCATCCACGTGACCGGACACAAGGTGGCCACCCAGGCGATCAGCCAGGCGCAGGGCCTTCTCGAGGTTCACGGTATCGCCGGCCTTGTGCTTGCCGAGGGTAGTGTGGGCGAGGGTTTCGTTGGAGACGTCGGCGGCGAAGCTCTTCGCATCGAAGTCGATCACGGTCAGGCAGACGCCGGAGACCGAAATGCTGTCGCCCAGGGCAACGTCGGCCATATCGAGCGCCGCGGTGTCGACGACAAGGCGGACATCGCCGCCACGGGGTTCCAGCCGCGCAATGCGGCCAACGGCCTGGATGATGCCGGTGAACATGTCAGTGGCCTCCCGGCGGGGAGACGGTGACGGAGAGCTGGTTTTTCATGAAACGTTTCCCGCGGTAATGAGCGAAAAACGCCCCAAGGCGCATGGCGTCACACGTCCCCGGAGGAACGCACGATCGCCGTCTTCTTTCATCCGGACTGTAACCGTCGGCTCCGGCATCGAACCGGATCTGCTGACCTCCCGACCGAAACCGGGAGCGCTCGCGGGCTCGTTTCCTTGCGGAAACCTACCGCCGGTGGGGAGTTGCACCCCGCCCTGAAGACGCTGTGGAGGCCGGTTCCCCGAGGGGTTCCGGCCGGCGGAGAATACCATGGGGTCCGGTGCCCGAATTGCAACCGCCGGGCCACTTCACCCTGCGGGCTTTCTGTGGGGAGCCGATGCATCGGCGAGCTCTTGCTCTGGTGGGAACTGAGGCCAGGACCCTTGGGAGCGCTGCTGCGCAGCGGGTTTATTTACTATTCGCCGATGAATCGGCTCCTACATTGCTTGATTCGCCGATGAATCGGCTCCTGCATTGCTTGATTTCACCTGGTCCATGACCCAGCTGGTTCTTGCACCGCTTTCGGCCGTCGAGGGGCAGACGCCTTTTCCGGTGAGCTCGGCCACGATGGATTCGATCAGCGGCTGCTGTATGTGCTCCGGGTTGGCGATAAGGATGTCCTCCACCCTCCCGTCGGCTTCAAGACGGATCGGCCCATCGCCAAAGGTAGCGAAGACCAGCCGGCCACGGTCGCCGACGATCTCGACACGATCCTCGCGTCGGTCCGCGCAGAAATTCCACAGGCCGGTGCCAAGTACGCCGGAGCCGAAGGCGAACGCCATGGCCACCGTGTCCTCGGCCGGATAGGCGGCCATCTGGTTCGAGACCATGCCCCGCGCGTCGACGATCGGACCGAGCAGAAAATCAAGAATGTCGAGCGTGTGGCAGCCGATGTCGACGAAGATGCCACCGCCGGAAAGCTCGGGCCGCACAGTCCAAGGCAGGTTATCGGGGTCGTGGTACCGCGTCTCGAAGGGGTGATGCAGGAGCACGTTAACCAAGCGAGGCGTGCCGACGGCCCCTTCGGCCAGCATCGCGGCGATGCGGCGGAAGCGCGGAAGCATGCGACGGTAATAGGCGACAAAGACCGGAACGCCGGCCGCCCTGCCCGCCTCGACGATCGCCAGGCATTCCGCATGGTCGATCGCCATGGGCTTTTCGACGTAGACGGGCTTTCCCGCAGCGATGGCCATCAGCGCGTACTCGCGGTGACTGGACGGCGGCGTGGCGATGTAGACCGCATCGACGTCCGGATCGGCTATGAGCGCAGCCGCATCGTCATACCAGCGAGGCACGCCGTGACGTTCGGCGTAGTCACGCGCTTTGTCGCGGTCGCGACGCATGACGGCGACCAGCGAGGAAGCAGGAACTTTAGAGAAGGCCGGGCCGCTCTTGACCTCGGTCACCGCGCCGCAGCCAACGATGCCCCACCGGACGTGGGACAACACGGTCATGTCGCCGGGCGAAGTTGCAGGCGCATGTCGTCGCCCACCTGGCGGCGGTCCACCGTGTGCAGCTTCCAGCGCGACGCCATATCGTCCAGCGGCGGCAGGTTGAGCATCGGCCGGCCGGTGTGGCCAAGCAGGATGGGCGCGATGTAGACAAGCAGTTCGTCCGCCAGCCCCGCGGCCAGAAGTGCGCCACAGAGCACCGGGCCCGCCTCGACATGCACTTCGTTCACGTCGTGGCGTGCCAGCCAGTGCAGAACGGCGCGAAGGTCCAGGCCACCGCCGTCTTCCCGGCGAATGGTGGCGCGGCGAACGTCGGACAGGTGCGTTGGCACCACGGCATCGTCGGCGTGGAACAGCACGGTAGGCGCGATGCCATCCAGCACATGTGCACCCGCCGGCGTACGCAACTGCGTATCGACGATCGCGCGCAAGGGCGGAACGAACGCCTCGCCGTCAGGCAACCGGGCGGTGAGATGCGGGTCATCGGCGAGCACGGTGCCGCTAGCTGAAAGAATCGCCGACGAACGCGCGCGCCAGCGCTGGACATCGGCGCGCGCAGCCTCGCCGGTGATCCACTTGGAGGAACCGTCCGCGAGCGCGGTGCGTCCGTCGAGGCTCATCGCCAGCTTTACGCGAACCCAGGGACGCTGCCGCTCGATCCGGCTGAAGAAACCGATGTTGAGTTCGCGCGCGGCGTCGCGCATCAAACCCACCTGGACGCCGATACCGGCGTCACGCAGCTTCGCAATACCGGCGCCGTCGACCTTGTCGAAGGGGTCTTCATGAGCAATGACGACGCGCCCCACGCCAAACGCGATCAACGCGTCGGCACAGGGTGGGGTCCGGCCATGATGCGCGCAGGGTTCCAGCGTGACGTAAGCGGTGGCGCCTCGTGCAGCCTCGCCCGCTTCGCGCAACGCAAAGACTTCCGCATGTGGCTGGCCAGCGCGCGGATGCCAGCCGGTTCCGAGCACGGTCTCGCCGCGCGCGATGACGCAGCCCACGCGCGGATTCGGTTGGGTGGTGTGCAGGCCAAGCTCGGCCAGGCGCAGGGCATGCGCCATATGTACGTGATCCATGGCGGGGAAGAACGGCCGCGACATGCTCAGCTCTTGCGCCCGCGCCTGGCTGCGTCCAGCAGCGGCAGTTGCAGGCCTTCGAGCGACGGCAGGTCGCGTTCGAGCTTCTCGATCTCCTCGCGGAAGGCGTGGACGTCTTCAAACCGGCGATAGACGGAAGCGAAGCGCACATAGGCGACCTGGTCGAGCGCCTTGAGTTCGCGCATCACCAGCTCACCCACCTGGCGCGACGGGACTTCACGTTCGCCACAACGACGCAGGTCGTTGACGACCGCACGCACGGCACCGTCGACGGCGTCGCTGGAGACCGGGCGTTTCTGCAGTGCGCGCTCGAAACTCACGCGCAGCTTGTGTTCGTCGAAAGGCTCGCGACGATCGCCGGATTTGACGATCGCCGGAAGCTTCAGTTCGGCCGTTTCGAACGTATTGAAACGCTCGCTGCATTGCGGACACTCACGGCGACGCCGCACCGTGCCACCGTCCTCCGTAAGACGGGAATCGATGACACGGGTGTCTTCATGCTGGCAGAACGGACAATGCATCGATCAGCCGTAAACCGGGTACTTGGCGCACTGGGCAGTGACCTTCTCACGCACGGCCTTGATGACGGCGTCGTCGCCCGGGGCGTCGAGGACATCGCAGATCCACTGGGTGAGCTCGACCGTTGCCGCTTCGTCGTAGCCACGGGTGGTGATCGCCGGCGTACCGACGCGCAGGCCCGAGGTGACGAACGGCGAACGGGGATCGTTCGGCACGGCGTTCTTGTTCACCGTGATATGCGCCTTACCCAGCGCCGCTTCCGCGTCCTTGCCGGTCGCGTCGCGACCGATCAGGTCGATCAGCATCAGGTGGTTTTCGGTGCCGCCGGAAACGATCTTGTAGCCGCGCTCGATGAACGTCTTCGCCATGGCCTTGGCGTTCTTCACCACCTGGGCCTGGTAGGTCTTGAACGAGGGCTCGAGCGCCTCCTTGAACGCGACTGCCTTGGCGGCGATCACGTGCATCAGCGGACCGCCCTGGATGCCCGGGAAGACGATGGACTGAAGCTTCTTCTCGAGCTCCTCGCCGAGGCCCTTGGCGACGATGATGCCGCCACGCGGACCGCGCAGGGTCTTGTGCGTCGTCGAGGTGACCACGTGCGCGTGTTCGATCGGGCTCGGGTACTCGCCCGCGGCAACCAGGCCGGCGATGTGCGCCATGTCGACGAACAGGTAGGCGCCGACCTTGTCCGCGATGGCGCGGAAGCGGCCCCAGTCGAGGATCTGCGAGTAGGCCGAGAAACCGGCGACGATCATTTTCGGCTTGTGCTCGACCGCGAGGCGCTCGACTTCGTTGTAGTCGACGAGGCCGGAGACCGGATCGATACCGTACTGCACGGCGTTGAAGATTTTGCCGGAGAGGTTGACCTTGGCGCCGTGGGTCAGGTGACCGCCGTGGGCGAGACTCATGCCCAGGATGGTGTCGCCCGGCTGGAGCAGGGCGAAGTACACGGCCTGGTTGGCCTGCGAACCCGAATGCGGCTGCACGTTGGCGTAATCAGCCCCGAAGAGCTGTTTCAGGCGGTCGATGGCGAGCCTTTCGGCCACGTCCACGTACTCGCAGCCACCGTAGTAGCGCTTGCCCGGGTAACCCTCGGCGTACTTGTTGGTCAGCTTCGAGCCCTGGGCTTCCATCACGCGCGGGCTGGCGTAGTTCTCGGAGGCGATCAGCTCGACGTGATCTTCCTGGCGACGGGACTCGTCAGCGATGGCCTTGGCCAGTTCGTCGTCGTATCCGGCGATCGTTGCATCCTTCGGGAACATCTCGACCTCATGGGGACAGGTGGGAACAAGACCGAAAGTGTAGCGCTCGCGGGAGTTTGCAACCACTGCTCCGTGTCTCAGACCTCCTGCGACCCGTCGGGTTGCCGCACCCGCACGCATGGCTGCACCGCCCAGACCAGCACATAGCTGATCGTCATCAGCAGGAGCCAGGCGCCCATCTTCGCTGGTGCCACGGGCTGCCAACCGTGTTTCTGGGCGGGATAAACCCAGGCCCTGGCGAAAGTACCGACGTTCTCGGCCAGCCAGATGAACACTGAGACCAGGCACAGCCCGGCCAGCAGGGGCATCCGCCGGTGTACCCGCCGTATCCGGAAGTGGATGCATGTGCGCCCGAACAGAAGGACCATGGCCAGGAACAGGACCGGCCGCGCGTCCACGACATAGTGATGGGTGAAGAAGTTGATATAGATGCCCGCGGCCAGGACCATGCCGGCCCACAACGGGGGGTGGTCGGTAAACCGGAAGTCGAACAGCCGCCACGCCCGCGCGATGTAGCTGCCGATCGCCGCGTACATGAAGCCGGTGAACAGGGGCACGCCCCCGATGTGGAGCAACGACGCCTCCGGATACACCCACGAGCCCCTGGCGGTCTTGAAGACCTCCATGGCCGTGCCGACGAGATGGAAGACGAAGATGACCAGGGCCTCACGGCGGGTCTCCATCCGGCACGCGATGAGGACGACCTGGATCGCGATGGCCGCGAGCGTCAGCGCATCGTACCGCGCGATCGGGGCGCCCTTAGGCCAGTACAGGGCCGACGCCAGCAGCAAGGCCACCATGCACCCGCCAAACAGGCAGGCCCAAGCCTGCTTGAGGCCAAAGCAAAGGAACTCGTAGGCGATGGAAGCGAGCCTTCCACGCGTTTTCGCCATGACTGCGAGCGCCATGTCCAGCCGCACGAAACCCCGTGCCATCCGCCTCGCGACGGAATGCCTGATCGTCCTGTCCATCGTGCCGTTCCACCGTGCGATGCGATGCGCTGACGATACGTCGCCCAGCGGGCGCGGCCCTTGCGCCAAGCGGGCGAACCGCGGGCACCCAACCTTCTCGGACGCCTACAGGCCCGGCCTTCGTCTACAGCTGAGACTCGCAAGTGCGCATAGGTTTCAAACACCAAGGCACTCGCCGACTCCCGCCTCAGCCAAGGCTTACAGCCCGCGCCCTGTGGTTTGCGTAGGTTCCTAGCGGGGCGCCACCTCGCCCCTCCCTCCCACCCGCATTGGAAGCACCTATGAAGCCCACACTCGGAATTCTCGGCCTGGCCGTTGGATTAGCCCTCGCCTCATGGCAGACCGCCGCCCTCGCCCATTCGCCGCCGGCCGAGCTTTTCGACCAACGCGTAGCCGCCGGATTACCCCAGGAGTTCGCCCTGCCCCGCCCCACCGACGATGAGCGCGGGGTAGGCGTCGACAACGTCGTGGTCGAAGAAAAACTGGAGACGGACGTTGTCTACCCCGACGGCAGCCACGCGACGACTTACGTCGGAACGGCAAACGGACGGGAAGCCACTTTCACCCGTATCGGGGATACCGTGAGCGTGTCTGTGTTCGACGACGCGGCCACCCTCCCGACGACGGCGCGACGGGTCCGTCGCGCCGTCCGGATGGAAGTGGACGATGCCATCGACGTGCCACCGGCATCCCCCGGTGCTACCTCCGCTCGCCTGACCTCCGCCGCACCGCCGCGCGAGCTGCAGTTCTGGATCTTCCTGCATGATCAGTCCGGCGAGTCCAATTACGCGAAGTTCCATAATTGGTATATCGCCTGGTGGGTGCGTGACATGGAGCGCACGATCAAGCCCGGCATTCCGGTGAAAGTGATCATCAAGGACCGCATCCCTGGCGTGACCGATTTCGATTACCACCAGGGCACATCCGCCGACGCGCTCGTCGGATTCCGGCGCGTCGCCACCGACTATCTCTGGAGCATCGGGGCCACACCATGGCGACTGACCAAGACCATGCTCTTCGTCGATGAGCGATCCGCGAACTGGGGCGGCTCGTATGGCGTCGCGATAACAAAAAATACCGTCGCGATAGCCAGTGGTACCGGCCCACGACACATCGTCGCGCACGAATTCGGACACACCCTGGACGCCCGACACGAGTACGCGCAGACGCGCTTTCCATGCGTGACCAACATGAGCGATTACACGCCCGGACTCTTCAGCTGCCGGATCTATTCCGGATTGAACGACGAACTGATTCGGCTGCACACGAAGGAAGCGCTGCAGGTCGAGTTCGGCGAGTAGGCAACTGGACCAGGGTAATTCCTGTCTTGCCTGCAGTTGCGCCGCGACCCTTGTAGGCCTGCGAAAAAGGGGAGGTCGGTGACGTTAGCGTTACCGACCTCCCCAACGTTCGACAGGCAGAATCCAGATGAAAATCCGTACTACCCTCTCTCTCAGCATTGCGGCGCTGTTGTCGGCCACCGCCACGCATGCGTCGACATGGGACGCTTCCGCTTCGCTCGCCCGGTTCAACAAAGTCGTTGCGCGGGGCTTGCCGCAACCGGCCTTCCCGGTCGACGCAACCAACGAAGAAGGCGTGACATCGAACGGCCGCCTCGTCGTTGAATCGAAGCTCGACGCCACCGTGGAACTCCCGAATGGCAGTGCCATGAACACCTACGTCGGTTCGTGGGACGGCACATCCGCCACGATTTCGCATGGCGATGGCCAACTCCTTCTGGATGTCGATGCCGCTGTGGATGACGCCGTGCCTTCCCACGCGGTTGCCAGGTTCGACACCGCCATCACGACCGCCTTCCCGGCTCACGTCCATCTCAGCGAATCCTTTGCCCCCGCGACCCATGTCGCAAACGACAGCGACGATCTCGTCGTCTCTGGCGAGTTCGGTGGTGACATCACGTTTGCCGACGGCAGCCACGGCAGGATGTACGACGCGTCGTGGCACGGGCTGCCGGTTGTCGCTACGCGGTCGGGCAACCACCTCGACATTACGTCGGGCTCCGCGGACGGTATCGACATCACCGGCTTCACCCTGGGTAGCGACGTTGTCGAGCACGAGATCCTTCGCGGGGGAGATTCCCATGGCAGCCCGCCTGCGGTCGTCGACACGGCGCCAGCGCCCCAGTCGCGTTCGCGCCGAAGCACGGACGACGAACTCGCACCGAATCGGCTCACCTTCCACCTGATGCTCCACGACGATGTGAGCGACTCCTCACAACACATCCATGCCGGCTACATCGCGTGGTGGCTGGCCGATCTCCAGCGCAACATCGTTCACGGCAAGAAGGTCGACGTCCTCTACAGCAAGCGCATTCCAGGTGTCGCCGATACGCGATACCAGTTAGCCGATTCACTTCACGACTGGTCGGACGTAATCGAAGCCTATGCGACCGAACAGCGCATCCCGCGCACATACAAGCATAAGTTCGTTCTCCTGGTGAAAGGTCTCACCGATCCCGGCCGCTACGGCCGCTCCTGGCAGAAAGGATCCGACGGCATCGCATCGATAAGCGGGCGATACCCCGAGGTCGCGCATCAGCTGGGGCACCTGCTGGGTGCGAATCACAGCAACGCGGAGGTTCGGTTCAGTGGATGGTGGTGCGAAACCAACATGTACGCGCCCAGCCTGCTTCTTCGCTCGAACTGCTACGGGTATTCGAGCGCAAACAAGCGTCTGATGAACGACTACATCAAGACGGGCGATGGGTTCGTTGCTGGTCAACGCTGGTCGGAGGACCGATAAACGTGGGCGTGCGCCGGGGCCCATGGGTGATGCTGGCGCTCGTCGCTCATGCATCGGCGTTTGCGCAAGCGGCCCTTGTGGAAACGCCGGTCATCGATTTCATCACGCGCTTCGATTCGCTGGCCTTCGGCCCCTTCCCCGTCAGCATCGAACTCCCCCCGTCCGAGGGAGACAGCGGTCCAGGACACCTGGCAACGCTGATCCTGACATCGCGTTTGCGTAGCGCAGTGGTGTTCCCGGATGACTCCCCGGCAACGATGTTTGCTGGCACCCTCGATGGTCGCGCGGCCACGATTACCCGGTCCGCAGAGGGCATGGATATCAGCGTGGTCACAGGAAGTGGTGTGCACGTCACCACCCTGGGCATGAACGCGCTGGCGGTCGAACATGCCTACGTGCCGGCGGGCCCCGGCATGGGAAGCCGACGACAACGACGCGAGCCCAGCTATGGCTACGAGGGCGACGTGGAATATCTAGGCACCCCGCCCGTGCCGATGCCCTGGTCGGATCCACTCGCGCCGATCAGGGTCCGGATCTTTCTCCACGATGAGCTACGTTCAAGCCGCACACGGGAGATCCATGCCGGCTATGTCGCCTGGTGGTTGCGCGACATGGAATCGAATGTTCTTCCGGAGGATGTCGCGATCGAGGTCACCTACTCCCAGGGAATCCCCGGGGTCAGCGACCAGCCCTATGGCACACCGTCGTTCCTCAACACCTGGGTGAAGGCGGTCGACCGATTCGTGGCCAGCCGGGAAATCAGGAACACATGGAAGAATAAATATGTGCTGGTCACAGCGAATCGCCCGTCCGAGCGTCTTCTGGGGCAGGCTATTCCGACCAGGGGCATAGCCGTCGCCTCGTTGTCCGGCCCCTACAGCGTCGTCGCACACGAGCTAGGCCACTTGTTCGGTGCCGAACACATCGACGCCGAATGGCGTGGATGGCATCGATGGTGGCCCTGCCGGACCAACATGTATCTGAACGACGCACCCTTGCTTGCGAACTGCTACCAGTATTCGGCGGCCAATATCGCCAGGATCCAGCGGTACGTCGACCTCAAGGGATACCTCACTCCGTAGCGAGCCGTCACTGGGCCACTGGAAGGGCCGCCCCGCTATCGGGCGGCCCGGAAGCGATCATTCGGGGGCGGGGGCATCGGCCATTCTTCGCGGCAAGGTGAGGTTCGGGCCGTGCCTCATGTAAGACCGGATGGCACGCCGGTTGGCCGAACTGTACTCCAGGCAGTCGCCGCGCAACGTGCTGACGTTGGGAACCATATTGGTATCGCATCCCCACCAGCCGCGGATTTCTGCCTGCTCGTGAGTCGCTCCGAGCATATGCCCGATCTCATGGGCCACGATTCTGGAAAGTCCTGCAACGGATGCGATGGCCTCGTTACCACCTTCGAAGGCGACGCCGGCCGTACCCGGCATGGGGCGTTCGGCGGTGAGGAGTACGTACTTCCGCTTGTACGTGCGGTCCATGTCGAAATTGTGCTCGTGGTCGAGAAACTTCAGCATGCGCTCGAAATTATCAAGCGAGTCGATGCGACCGTAAGGCATGGAAGTGAGCCACAACGCCCGCTCCGCGTAGGTGATGCGTATGGGTTCGACGGGAAGGACGCGGAGGGAAAAGTCGGCGAGCCACCAGGCCACGTAGTTGGCGTGCAACTCGCGAAGCGTGCGATCGGCCAGGTCGTCATGCTTGAGGAAGAAAAAGTGGAGGTTATAGGCCGCCGGATCCTCGAAATGACCCGGTCCGACCGAGCGACGGACTCGCGGGGACGTGCGCGCGGGAGTGGTAGGGGAAAGGCCGGCGGCCGGGGCCGTCGAGGCATCGAACGAAACGACTTCGATATTTCCCTTACGCATCACGGTGGCGTCTAGGTGCTGGCCGGACCGGGTAAATACCGCCGCCTCGCCGTGCAGCAGGCCGCTGTACATCGTGGCCGGGACATCGCCCGGAAAATCCACGGCTATGTTCAGCCGCCGCCCGACCTCGAGATCGGCGGCTGAACGGGTGACACGGGTACGTGCCTCATCAGGCGACGAGTCGCGAAGCGACAGCCCTGCTACGGCGGCGTCGAACTGCTCGACCATGCCGGAAGTGGCTCTGGCGTGTGCGCCCAGGGGCGTGAGGACAAGAAGAACGGCGACAAAACGGGGGCCCAAAGCCATGAGAAGACGCTCCAGAACGGGGCCGCCCAGTCTGCGAGCCCACCCCGGCCGGGGTCTGTGGGTAGAGGGCCTGCCTGCCGCGTAAACGTCACCCCAAACGCCGCCCGAAAGCCCCGCGCACAGCGTAGGGGTTCGCTATAATCGGGGTTTGCCCACCCGGCGTGCATCAACCCCGGGGGCGCGGCCTTGGCCTACGGAGCATCCATGCAGTACATCTACACCATGAACGGGGTGAGCAAGATCGTCCCCCCGAAGCGCCAGATCATCAAGGACATCTCCCTGTCCTTCTTCCCCGGCGCAAAGATCGGTCTGTTGGGCATCAATGGCTCGGGCAAGTCGACGGTGCTGCGGATCATGGCCGGCGTCGACACCGACTTCCAGGGTGAGGCACGCGCCAATCCGGGCACCAAGATCGGCTACCTCGCGCAGGAGCCCGACCTCGATCCGACCAAGACCGTGCGCGAAGTGGTCGAGGAAGGCGTAGCCGAGATCCTCGACGCCCAGAAGCGCCTGGAAGAAGTCTATGCCGCCTATGCGGAAGAAGGCGCCGACTTCGACAAGCTCGCCAAGGAGCAGGAAGCCCTCGAAGGTATCCTGGCTGCCAATGACGCGCATGCACTGGAGCGCCAGCTCGAAGTCGCCGCCGACGCCTTGCGACTGCCGCCCTGGGACGCCGTGGTCGGCCCCCTTTCCGGTGGCGAGAAGCGCCGCGTGGCGCTGTGCCGCCTGCTGCTGTCCAAGCCCGACATGCTCCTGCTCGACGAGCCGACCAACCATCTGGACGCCGAGTCGGTCGACTGGCTGGAAACCTTCCTGCACGACTACCCCGGTACCGTCGTGGCGGTCACCCATGATCGCTACTTCCTGGACAACGCCGCCGAGTGGATCCTCGAACTCGATCGCGGCCGCGGTATTCCCTGGAAGGGCAACTACACCGAGTGGCTCGAGCAGAAGGGCGAGCGCCTGCAGCAGGAAGCCAACCAGGAGAAGTCGCGCCAGAAGGCGCTGGCGAAGGAACTGGAGTGGATCCGCACGGCTGCCAAGGGTCGCCAGTCCAAGGGCAAGGCCCGTATCAACCGGTTCGAGGAACTGAACTCGGTCGAGTACCAGCGCCGCAACGAGACCAACGAGATCTTCATTCCGCCGGGCGAGCGCCTGGGCCAGGAAGTGATCGAGTTCAAGAACGTCACCAAGTCGTTCGGCGACCGCGTCCTCATCGAAGACCTCTCGTTCAAGATTCCGCCCGGCGCCATCGTCGGCATCATCGGCCCGAACGGTGCCGGTAAATCCACGCTCATGAAGATGATCATGAACCTGGAGAAGCCGGACACCGGCGAGGTCAAGCACGGCCATACGGTCAAGCTTGCCTACGTGGACCAGTCACGCGACGCGCTCGACCCGAAGAACAACGTCTGGCAGGAAGTGTCGGGCGGCTCGGACATCCTGCAGATCGGCAACTTCGAGATCCAGTCGCGCGCCTACATCGGCCGCTTCAACTTCAAGGGCACCGACCAGCAGAAGATCGTCGGCAGCCTGTCCGGTGGTGAGCGTGGCCGCCTGCACATGGCCAAGACCCTCCTGCAGGGTGGCAACGTGCTGCTCCTCGATGAGCCGTCCAACGATCTGGACGTCGAAACGCTGCGCGCCCTGGAAGACGCGTTGCTCGAGTTCCCCGGCTGCGCCGTGGTCATCTCCCATGACCGCTGGTTCCTCGATCGCATCGCCACGCACATCATCGCGTTCGAAGGCGACTCGCACGTCGAGTTCTTCCCGGGCAACTACAACGAGTACGAAGCCGACAAGAAGCGCCGCTTCGGCGACGATGCCGGCCCCAAGCGCGTGAAATACAAGAAGCTGGTCTGACAAGACCCGCAACCCTGTAGGAGCCGATTCATCGGCTCCTACATTTTCAGAACACCGACAAAGCGAGCCGACGATGAACTTCATGACCGCCCTGAAGGACGCCTGGCGTCGCAATGACTCACTGGTCTGCGTCGGACTCGATCCCGAACCGGGTCGCCTTCCCGCCGGACTTTCAGGCGACGAAGGCATCTTCAGCTTCTGCCGGGACATCGTCGATGCCACGGCCGGTCTGGTCTGCGCGTACAAGCCCCAGATAGCCCACTTCGCGGCACAGCGTGCGGAAGGCGTCCTGGAACGGCTGATCGCCCATATTCACGACAAGCACCCGGGCATCCCGGTGATCCTCGATGCCAAACGCGGCGACATCGGCTCCACGGCAAAGCACTACGCCGCCGAGGCGTTCGAACGCTACGACGCCGACGCGGTAACGCTGAACCCGTATCTGGGCCGGGACTCTATCCAGCCCTTCCTGGAGCGCGCGGACAAGGGTGTGGTCCTGCTCTGCCGTACCTCCAACCCGGGTGGCGCGGACTTCCAGGCGCTCGACTGCGGCGGCCAGCCGCTCTACATCCGCGTGGCGGAGACGATTGCCCGGGAATGGAACGAAAACGGCAACTGTGCGCTGGTGACCGGTGCAACCTGGCCGGAAGAGCTTGGGCAGGTTCGTGCGGTCGTCGGCGACATGCCCCTGCTGGTCCCCGGCATCGGGGCGCAAGGGGGCGACATCGGGGCGGTCATGGCCCATGGACGGACCGCCGATGGCACCGGCCTGATGATTTCATCCTCGCGCGCCATCCTTTACGCAAGTGCCGGTTCGGACTTCGCGGAAGTAGCACATCGAGCGGCCGATGAAATGAGAAAATCGGTCAACTCGTTCCGTTAGTGACAGCCAAAACAAAAAACAGTCGCAAATTGCACGACTTGGCAACTGCAAAAGGCTTACGCTGCTAGTCCGGGCTATCCAACAATACCGGGTCTTGAAGCGCCAAAGCGTTCAACCGGAGTTGTCATGCCACCTATCAACCGAGGTTTTTCCCAACGTCTGCATGTCGCGCTGGACATGGCCGGCGTGAAGAAAGGCCGCGGCCGTATCACCCAGCTGGCTGACCTGTTCGACGTCAGCCGGGAAACCGCCCGAAAGTGGTTAAGTGATCTCGGCCTGCCCGAACTGGAGCGCCAGATCGACATGGCGACCCGCTTCGGGGTGAATTTCGAGTGGTTGGCCACAGGCCGCGGGGCACCGAATGGCGCCACCGGGGTGCGTGAAAGCCCCGCCCTTTATCGCGCCGATTCGCGGGAACAGCTGCGCCTTGTCGGGCTGGTCAGCCGGCTACCCAAGGAACGCCGTAAGGCGCTCCTGGTGATCATCGAGGCCCTTGCCGAGGCCGAGTAACGGATCCGCTGTGCGTCTCGCGCACAGCGGTTTTTGCGGCCATTCTCAATCGTCCCCGATATCCATGCCCGGAAAGAGCACGTCGGTGTACCCGAACTTTGCGAAATCCGTGATGCGCGAGGGATAGAGCCGCCCGATCAGGTGGTCGCACTCGTGCTGGACCACCCGCGCATGAAAGCCCTCGGCGGTCCGGTCGATGACTTCGCCCTTCGGGCCAATGCCCTGGTAGCGGATGAGCGAGTAGCGGTTCACGGCGCCACGAAGCCCCGGAACGGACAGGCAGCCCTCCCAGCCCTCTTCCATGTCCTGCGACAGCGGGGTGATTACCGGATTGAGGAGGATGGTTTGCGGTACCGGAGGTGCATCCGGATAGCGCTCGCTGCTATCGAACCCGAAGATGACCAGCTGGAGGTCCACGCCAATCTGCGGCGCGGCCAGGCCTACGCCGCCGGCATGGTGCATCGTGTCGAACATGTCGGTGATCAGGGCATCCAGCTCGGCGCTGCCGACCATTGCGTCCGGAACAGGGGGTGCGATGCGGAGCAGGCGCTCGTCGCCCATTTTCAGGATCTCGTGAATCATCGCTGTCGCCATGGGGATGGAGGATGGGTTGAGCATACGACTATTCGACCAATGGCTAATACGTCATGACCGCCCCATGCATTGACCCCCGGGACCGGGGGGACGACCCTTGTGCCATCCGCGAGGGGAGCTCCAGACCATGCACAGCGCCATCCCGAAACCCAGTCCCGCAGGGAAGATCCTGTGGGCCGCCATCGCCATCGTCGGCGCCTGGTGCCTTGGCGTCGTCGCCCTTCGGCGAGACGAACCGATCAATGCCATCTGGCTGGTCACCGCGTCCATCGCGGTGTTCCTCATCGGCTACCGCTTCTACAGCCGACTGATAGCCACCGGCGTCCTCCAGCTCGATCCATCCCGCGCCACACCCGCCGTCCTGCGCAACGACGGCCTGGACTACGTTCCCACCGACCGCTGGGTGGTCTTCGGCCACCACTTCGCCGCCATTGCCGGCGCCGGCCCACTCGTCGGTCCGGTCCTCGCCGCCCAGATGGGCTACCTGCCCGGCACGCTGTGGATCCTGGTTGGCGTGGTCTTCGCGGGCGCGGTGCAGGATTTCATGATCCTCGGCCTCTCGCTTCGTCGCGACGGTCGCTCACTCGGCCACATGCTGCGCGAGGAGCTCGGCGAGGTACCGGGCGTCATCGCCATGGTGGGCGTGCTGGTGCTGATGATGATCGTGCTGGCCGTACTGGCGCTGGTCGTGGTCAAGGCACTCACGCATAGCCCGTGGGGCACGTTCACCGTTGCCGCCACGATCCCCATCGCACTGTTGATGGGCGTGTACCTCCGTTACATCCGGCCGGGCCGCATCCTCGAGATCTCGATCATCGGCCTGGTGCTGCTGCTCGCGTCGATCTGGTACGGCAAGACGGTTAACGACACTCCCGCCATGGCCGCCCTGTTCGACTTCGACGCGAAGTCGCTGGCGTGGTTGCTGATCGGCTACGGCTTCTTCGCCTCGGTGCTACCCGTGTGGCTGCTCCTCGCACCACGCGATTACCTGTCCACCTTCCTCAAGATCGGTACGATCGCCCTGCTCGCCCTGGCCATCTTCCTGGCCGCGCCGACCCTGCAGATGCCTGCGGTCACCAAGTTCATCGACGGCACCGGCCCGGTCTTCTCCGGCAACCTGTTCCCCTTCCTGTTCATCACCATTGCCTGTGGAGCGGTGTCCGGCTGGCATTCGATCATCGCCTCGGGCACGACGCCCAAGCTCCTCGCCAACGAAGGCGAAGCGCGCATGGTCGGCTATGGCGGCATGCTCATGGAGGCCTTCGTCGCCATCATGGCGTTGATCGCCGCATCGTCCCTGCACCCCGGCGTGTACTTCGCCATGAACTCGCCCGGTGCCCTCGTCGGCACCACGGTCGAGCAGGCCGCGCAGACCATCAGCACCTGGGGCTTCCTGGTCACCCCGCAGGAGCTGACCGAAACCGCGAAGAACATCGGCGAAGGCACCATCCTCGGTCGCGCCGGTGGCGCGCCGACACTGGCGGTCGGCATGGCGCAGCTGCTCCACGGGATCCTGCCCGGCGAGGGCATGATGGCCATGTGGTACCACTACGCGATCCTCTTCGAAGCGCTGTTCATCCTCACCACCGTGGACGCCGGCACGCGTGTTGGCCGCTTCATGATCCAGGAACTGTCGGGAATGGCCTATGCGCCCCTGAAGGAAACCAAGTCCTGGGTCAGCAACATCATCGCCACCGTGATCTGCGTGGGCTTGTGGGGTTACTTTCTCTATCAGGGCGCCGTGGATCCGCTGGGCGGGATCAACACCTTGTGGCCACTGTTCGGCATCGCCAACCAGATGCTTGCCGCGATTGCACTGATGCTCGCCACCCTGGTCACCGTGAAACTCAAGCGGGAGCGCTATGTGCTCGTGCCCGGCGTGCCCGCCGCATGGCTGGTCATCTGCACGCTCACCGCCGCCTGGCAGAAACTCTTCGACAGCAAGATCAGCTTCACCGCCGCCGCGCAGAAGTATGCCGACGCGATGGCCTCGGGCAAGATGCTCGCACCCGCAAAGACCGCTGAGGAGATGCAGCGCATCGTCACCAACAACCGCGTCGACATGGCCCTCACCGGCCTGTTCATGCTGCTGGTGCTGACCATGCTGTTCTTCTCGCTTCGCGCCATCGCCCGCGCCTGGCGCGCGAATCATCCGACCGCGCACGAAGAGCCGTATGTGGCGCTGTCGAGTGTTGCGCCATGAAGACGCCGGCGTTCTGGAAGTGGGCGGTGCAAACCGCCCGCCTCTGCTGCGGCGTCCCCGATTACGACGTCTATGTAAGACATCTGCGCGAGCATCATCCCGAGAAAAAGATTCCCAGCTATGGGGAGTTTTTCCGGGAACGGCAGGAGGCGAGGTATCGCGGGACCGGCGGGCGCTGCTGCTGATTCAAGCAGACAGGAGCGCCTAGGCGCGGCGTTTGCCTTTGCGCATATTCGCGCGCGAATCCGCGATCATCGTGCGCATGGCAACTTCGGCTTCGTTGGGCCGGCGGCGGCGGATGGCTTCGTAGACCGCACGATGATGCGGAAGCGAGTACTTGAAGTTCTTCGCGGTGCGCGCCGACATGAGGAAAAACGTGGCCAGGGCCGTTTCGATGACCGAGAACAGCGAGCTCAGGAGTTCGTTGTTGGTGGCCATCAGCACGGCATCGTGGAACCGCAGATCGGCGGCGGCCCAGGTATCGAGATCCACGGCCTCTTCCATCTCGTCCAGCGCCGCGGCGATCACCAGCAGTTGTTCCGGCGAGCGACGACGCGCCGCCGCCATGACCGCGGCCGGCTCGATGATCTCGCGCATCTCGACCAGCTTCTCGACGAAATCCTCGGTCGGCATCGCCGCGCAACGCCAGGACAGCACGTCGGCGTCGAGATGATTCCAGAACGCCGGAGCGCGCACGCGCATGCCGGTCTTCTGTCGGGTCTCGATCAGGCCCTTGGCGGCCAGCACCTTCAGCGCTTCGCGAAGGACGGTCCGGCTTACCGACATCTGCTCGGCCAGCTGCGATTCGCCCGGCAGAGGCTCGCCGGGCGTTAGTACGCCGCTGACGATGGACTCGCCGATCTCTTCGATCACACGCGCGTGAAGGTTGCGCGTTCCCCCTGCCTTCAGAGCCATGGATGTTCCAACACCGGACCAAACGGGACGTCAATCGTAGCCGACTTGGACTGCGGGGCGATGACGCACCGCAACTTGTTATTTGTCTGACAAATATGATCTTGTCGGGAGATTGCTGGCAACCGGAGTGGATCATGAGAAAGTTCGGAACGGGTTTGGCCACGGCGATCCTGCTGGCCAGTGCGACGGCCGCCTCGGCCGGTGAAGCGTCGAAGGCGTCGTTCGGTAGTACGCCGGATGGCAAGGACGTCACCCTTATTACGCTGACCAATGGCCACGGCATTACCGCCAAGGTGCTTTCGCTGGGCGCCGCTCTGTACGCGCTCGACGTCCCAGACAGAAGCGGCAAACCGGGGGACATCGTGCTTGGCTACCCGGATCTGAAAGGCACGTTCGCCATGCCCCAGTACTTCGGCGACACCGTGGGCCGGTATGCCAATCGCATTGCGAAGGGCAAGTTCACGCTCGATGGCAAGCAATACAACGTGCCGGTGAACAACGGACCCAATTCGCTGCACGGCGGCAAGGTCGGCTTCGACAAGGTGATCTGGAGCGTCGACAAGGTCGAATCGGGCGCAGCGCCCAGCGTCACCCTCACGTATGTGAGCCCGGATGGCGACCAGGGTTACCCCGGCAAGCTCACGGCCACGGCGAAGTACTCGCTCGATGACAAGAACGAACTCACCATCGAGTACACCGCAACCACCGACGCGCCCACGATCGTCAACATCACCAACCACACGTACTGGAATCTCGCCGGTGAAGGCTCCGGCAGCGTCATGGACCAGCGACTGATGATCGCGGGCGATGCCTACCTGCCCACGGATGCGACGGCCATTCCCACGGGCGAGGTACGCAACGTCGCCGGCACGGATTTCGACTTCCGCAAGGCCAAACCCATCGGCAAGGACGTCCGCGATGCGAAGGAAGAGCAGATCGTCTTCGGCCGCGGCTACGATCACAACTGGGTGATTTCCAGGAAAGAAGCAGCGCAGCCGCGTGAGGTAGCACGGGTGAGCGACCCGAAATCCGGACGCGTGTTGTCGCTGTGGTCCGCCCAGCCGGGCTTGCAGTTCTATTCGGGCAACTTCCTCGACGGCACCACGTCGGGCAAGGCCGGTGGCGTCTATCGTCAGGGCGACGCCTTCGCCCTGGAGCCGCAGATTTTCCCGGATACGCCCAACCATCCGGACTTCGGCTCGGCACGACTGGAACCCGGCAAGACGTACCGCAATGTCATGACGTACAAGTTCTCGGTGGACAAGGGCGCGAAGTAACGCGCCCGGCTTACACCTCGTGGTGCAGCGCTTCCGCCGGTTTCTTCCGGCGCAAGCGCGGCGCCAGCTCCACCATGTACATCGCGGCCAGCACCAGCGCGCCGCCGCCGATCATCCGCGTCGTCAGTACATCCACGCCCAGCAGTACGGCAAAGCCTGCCGCGAACACCGGTTCGGTGGTCATGACGATGGCGGCGCGCGTCGCAGGCATATGGGCCTGCGCCCAGGTCTGCACCAGCATGGCGAAGGCGCCGGCGATCAGCGCCATATAGAGCACCGCAATCCAGGCGTTCGTGTCCGGCGGCAAGGCGGGACCGTGATGCGGGAGCGTTGCCATGACGCAGACGAAGGCGATGCCGACCATCTGCACCGCCGACATGCCGAAGGCTTCGCCGGACTTCGACCAGTGGCCCAGCCCCACGATGTGCAGGGCATAGAGCGCGGCCGAGGCGAGAGTCAGCAGGACGCCGAGATCCACCTCGAAGCCGTTCAACGCGAGCACCCCCAACCCCACCATCGCCAGCCCGACGGCAACCCAAGTCGTGGCTGGCATGCGTTGGCGGAAGATCAGCAGCGCGAGGATGGGTGTGATCACGACGTACATGCCGGTGACGAAACCACTGACACTGGGCGAGGTAAGCGCCAGCCCCTCGGTCTGCAGCCACTGCGCGAAACCGTAGAGCACGCCCAGAGCCAGTCCGCGCAGCATCTGCGCACGACTGAGGCGCCAGACCGGCCGTGCGAACAGCATCAGCATCGTCACGGCGGCGATCAGGAAGCGAACAGCGAGGAAGTCGGTCACCGACATGCGCCCGACGACGTCCTTGATCAGGACGAAGGTGGATCCCCAGATAGCCGTGACTGCGAGAAGACCGAGCGTGGCGAGTCCGCTGTCACGCGATGACGCGTGGCTCACCGACGGCGACGCCGCGCAAGCTGGCCCGGAATCTTCAGCACGAAGTGCGCCCAGATGCCCGCCCATACGACCGCACGCAACAGCGGATTTCGTGCGGCGGGGTCGTGGCGACGGAACCAGAGGAACATGCTGCGATGCTTGTGCCGGCTGACGAAGACCGGCCGGTGCCGGCTCGAGCCGCCCTTGCCGTGCAGCACGCGAACGTCGCCCGCCAGCACCACGCGATAGCCGGCGTCGCGAGTGCGCCGGCAGAGGTCCATGTCTTCGCAGTGCAGGAAGAAGGTTTCGTCGAAGCCGCCGAGCCGATCGAACACGGCGCGCGGCACCAGCAGGATCGCACCGGAAACGATTTCGACGTCTTCGGCGCCGTCCGGAATGGGCCCCGTGATGTCGATGCCGTCGTCACCCTTCCTGCCGAGCAGGGTAGTCAACGAACGACGAAACAAGGGATCGCGCCGCCGCGACGCTGCGTCGGGATGACCGGCACTGTCGCAGACCACGGCACCGACGATGCCCGTGTGGACGTCGATGTGCGCCGCCATGCGAGCGATGGTGTCCGGCTCGACGAGGCAATCCGGATTGAGTACGAGGAGCCGATCGCCACGCGCTTGCGCGGCGCCACGATTCACCGCTGGCCCGAAACCGAGGTTCGCCCGGTTGTAGACCAGGCGAACCCGATCGTCGTCCGCGTAGGCACGATCGAGTGCTTCGGGGATACCGTCGGTTGAACCGTTGTCGACGACGATGATCTCGACGGGAACCTCACTGGCGAGCGCGTGATCCACGCACTCGCGCGTAAACGGCCCGCTATCGGCAAGCACGATGACGATGCTGGTGAGAGCGTTCATCCCACCCAGACGCGCGCGTTGCGGAACATACGCATCCACGGGGAGTCCTCGCCCCAGTTCTCCGGGTGCCAGCTCAGCTGGGCCGTACGGAACACACGCTCCGGGTGCGGCATCATGATCGTGACGCGACCGTCGGCCGCCGTGAAGGCAGCGAGGCCGCCCGGCGAACCGTTCGGATTGAGCGGGTAGCTCTCCGTCGGCTTGCCGCGGTTGTCGACGAAGCGTGCCGAGCCATGGCTCTTCGACGGGCTGCACACGTTCGGGAAGTAGACCCTGCCCTCGCCATGCGCAACGGCCACCGGAATACGCGAACCGGTCATGCCACGGAAGAACACGCTGGAGGAATCGAGAATCTCCAGCGTGGCAACCCGCGCTTCGTACTGTTCGGACTGGTTGCGCAGGAACTGCGGCCAATGCTTTGCGTCGGGGATGATGTCCTTCAGCTGCGACATCATCTGGCAGCCGTTGCACACGCCGAGGGCGAACTTGGTACCGTCTTCGAAGAAGCGTGCGAACTGCTCTCGCAACGCGTCGTTGTAGAGGATGGACGTGGCCCAGCCACGCCCTGCACCGAGGACGTCACCGTAGGAGAAACCACCGCAGGCTGCGAAGCCGCGGAAATCCTTCAGGTGGTGGCGGCCACTGGCGAGGTCGGACATGTGGACATCGACAGCGTCGAAACCGGCACGGCTGAAAGCCGCCGCCATCTCGACCTGGCCATTGACGCCCTGCTCGCGCAGGATCGCCACACGCGGGCGCACGCCGGTGTTGATGTACGGCGCAGCGATGTCTTCCGCGGGATCGAAGGTGAGCTTCGGCGAAATACCCGGGTCGGCATCGTCGAGGCGCCAGTGGTTTTCCTGGTCCGCACTCTGCGGGTTGTCACGCAAACCCTGCATTGCGTAGCTGGTTTCGTTCCAGGCGCGGAACAGCTCGGTGAAGTTCCACTTGAACGCCGTCTCGCCGTTGAGGTGAAGCTTGATGCCGAGCTTCTCCTTCGGGCGGCCCACGTGGTGGCTCATGCCGGCGAGGTTGTACTTGACCAGCAACTGCTCGAAGGCTTCCCGGTTGGCGGCCGCGATCTGCACCACGGCGCCGAGCTCTTCGTTGAAGAGGGCGCGCAGTGTCGCCTCGGCCCAGCCATCAAGGCGCAGCTCGAGTCCGCAACGACCGGCGAAGGCCATTTCCAGCAAGGTGACGATGGCGCCGCCGTCGGAGCGGTCGTGATAGGCGAGCAGCAGGCCAGCCGCATTGGCTTCCTGGATCAGCTCGAACATCGCGCGCAGGCGCTTCGGGTCATCGAGGTCCGGCGGCACGCCACCAGCACGATTGAACACCTGGGTGAGTGAGGAACCGCCAAGGCGATCGCGACCCGCACCGAGATCGATCAGCCACAGTTCGCTGTCGCCGCGATCGAGCTTGATCTGCGGCGTGAGCGTGCGACGGACGTCGTCCACGCGCGCAAAACCGGTGATGACCAGCGAGACCGGGGAGACGGTCTTCTGCGCCTTGCCGGTCTCATCCGTCCACACGGTTTGCATGGACAGGGAGTCCTTGCCGACCGGGATCGAGATATCGAGCGTGGGGCACAGCTCCATGCCGACGGCCTTCACCGCGTCGAACAAAGCGGCGTCTTCGCCCGGATGGTTCACGGCGGCCATCCAGTTGGCGGACAGGCGCACCTCGTCGAGCTTCAGCGACGCGGCTGCCATGTTGGTGATCGCTTCACCCACGGCCATGCGCGCGGCATCGGCACTGTTGAGCAGGGCGATCGGCGCGCGCTCGGCCATGGCCATGGCTTCGCCGGTATAACCGTCGAAATCGGTCATGGTCACGGCGACATCGGCAACCGGCACCTGCCACGGACCGACCATCGGGTCACGTGCGTTGAGGCCGCCGACGGTGCGGTCACCGATGGTGATCAGGAAGTTCTTGCTGCCGACGGCCGGCAGACGCAGGACGCGCATGAGCGCTTCGTCCATGCCGATACCGGTGAGGTCGGCGACGAGATCGACGCGCGGCTTAACGCGCACGGCGTCACGATGCATGCGCGGCGGTTTGCCGAACAAGACGTCCATGCCGAGATCGATCACGGTGAGGTCGCGGCGCGGGTCCTTGACGATCAGACGTGCTTCCGCCGTCGCATCGCCTACCACTGCATACGGGCAGCGCTCGCGGGCACAGAAGCCTTCGAACAGCGGGAGGTCTTCCGCACCGATCGCCAGGACATAACGCTCCTGCGATTCATTACTCCAGACCTGCATCGGCGAGAGGGTCGGGTCATCGCATGGCAGCGCCGACAGGTCGATGATGCCGCCGACGCCGGCGTCGTTGAGGATCTCGGGAATCGCGTTGGAGACGCCGCCCGCGCCGACATCGTGGATGCTGACGATGGGATTTTCGTCGCCGCGCGCCCAGCAGCTGTCGATGACCTGCTGACAGCGGCGCTCCATCTCGGCGTTATCGCGCTGCACCGAAGCGAAGTCGAGTTCGGCACTGGACGTGCCGGACGAGACCGATGAAGCGGCACCGCCACCCAGGCCGATCAACATGGCCGGACCACCAAGCACGATGACCTTGTCACCCGGACGAACCTTCCGCTTCTGTACGTGGTCCGGACGGATCGCGGCGAGACCGCCGGCGATCATGATCGGCTTGTCGTAACCACGGCGGACGCCCTTGTCGCCAGTTTCCTGTTCGAACGTGCGGAAGTAACCGCCCAGTGCGGGACGACCGAATTCGTTGTTGAAAGCAGCGGCGCCCAGCGGGCCGTCACGCATGATTTCAAACGCCGACGCCATGCGCGGCGGCAGCGGGCGATCTTTCTCCCACGGGCGCGGCAGGCCCGGGATGCGCAGGTGCGACACGGAGAAACCGGTGAGGCCAGCCTTCGGCTTGCCGCCGCGACCGGTCGCACCTTCGTCACGGATCTCGCCACCGGCGCCGGTCGCGGCGCCCGGCCACGGCGCGATGGCCGTCGGGTGGTTGTGCGTCTCGACCTTGATCGCGAACGGCGCGGATTCGGCGACGGTGCGGAAGACGCCATCTTTCGGATCGACGAAGAGGCGATTGCCTTCGTAACCTTCAATGACTGCGGCGTTGTCGTGATACGCGGACAAGGTGTGCGCAGGCGACTTCTGATGCGTGTTCTTGATCATGCCGAACAGGGAGTTTTCCTGCGTCTGGCCATCAAGCGTCCAGGTCGCATTGAACACCTTGTGGCGGCAGTGCTCGGAGTTCGCCTGCGCGAACATCATCAGCTCGGCATCGGTGGGCGCACGGCCCATTTCGGCGTAGCGCTCGGCGAGATAGTCGATTTCGTCGTCGGCCAGGGCCAGGCCCAGCTGCTGGTTTGCAGCGGAAAGCGCAGCACGCGGATCCAGACCGAGGTCGATGTGGCCAAGCGGGCCCGCTTCACCGGCCAGGAACAGGCCGGAAGCATCCGCCAGCGAGGCCAGCGGCGACTGCACCATCGGATCGCAGAACGCACCCATGATGGCGGCGTAGCTGGTGTCGGTGGGATCCGGCATGCCGGTGACCCGCCACGCGGTACCGCGTTCCACCCGGCGCACGTCGAATCCGGCGCCATGGAGGATGTCGGTGGCCTTGCTGGACCAGGGCGAGATCGTGCCCAGACGCGGCACGACCCAGAAGGTGGCCTCGTCCGGGGTACCCGGCTTCGCTTCGAGCACGGACAGCAGGCGCGCACGCGCCTCGCCTTCCGGTGCGACGGCGACGTCGACGAAATAAGTGAACCAGGCGGCCTGGACGCGCGTCCCGTGATGCAGGGCATCCAGGTGGGCATTCAGTCGTTCGAGGCGAAACGGAGAAAGGGCGCTCTGCCCGTCGAGTGCGATCATGCGGGGGGAAAAGGCGCTGCAGGAAAACGCCTATTCTACATGATGTTGCGCGGCAGCATCGGGCGTAAGGAATCGCCGCTGAAGCGGCTCCCACACAGGGCCCGCCTATCCAGTCACAGCCGCCAGCCCACCCAGTCAAAGCCGCCAGCCCTGCCAGTCAAAGCTGCCAGCCCTGCCAGTCAAGCCGCCTCATGTGGGAGCCGCTTCAGCGGCGATGCCCCGCCTCAGCCGTTACGGGCAGACCCCGCCGGGGCAGTCAGCGCCTTCAGCATCTGCTCAGGGGTCAGGTAGCCCCCGATCACGTCACCGTTCTCGTTGACGATGGTCGGGGTGCCGTTGACGCCCAGGCGCTCGCCCAGCTCGAACTCGTCCTTGACCGGATTGGCACAGCTGGCGGCCTTGACGGCGCCGCCGGACATCGCGGCGTCGAAAGCGCTCTTGCGGTCCGCGGCGCACCAGACCGAAACGGCCTTGGTATACGACGGGGTGTCGTTGCCAGCGGTGGTCTTCACGCCTTCGCGCGGCCAGAACACGTACTCGACGGCGATGCCCTGCTTGTTGAACTCCTTGATCTGCGAGTGCAACTGCCGGCAGAAACCGCAGTCCACGTCGGTAAACACGGTGATCGTGTGCTTCGGGTTGGCCGGCGAGTACACGAGCCGCTGGGACTCGGGCACCTTCGCCAGCTCGGTCTTGCGCAGGCCGGACCAGGCCGCCGCGCTGAGATCGTTCTTGGTCTTGAGATCGACGAGATTGCCGGTAAGCAGGTAATGCCCGTCTGCGCTGACGTAGACCATGCGGCCGGAGGCGATCACCTGGTAGTAACCGGGCATCGGGGCGGGCGCGATGCTCTGCACTTCGATGCCAGGGCCAATACCTTCGACGGCGGCGCGCACGGCGGCCTGGTCGTCGGCGGCGCTGGCCGTCATGGCGAAAGCGCCAGCCAGTAGCGCCGGGAGGATCTTCTTCAACATAGCGGACTCCAATCTGCTACCGGGGGGAAAGCGGGCAGGTGTTGGAACACACGCCACGCCATCGGTTCCCCCGATTGTGCCACGGTCGCTCAGCCGCGCGGGTGATGCTGGGCGTGCAGTCGCTTCAGCCCTTCCTTGGCCACCAGCGTGTAGATCTGGGTGGTGCTCAGCGAGCTGTGGCCGAGCAGCATCTGCAGCGCACGCAGGTCGGCGCCGTGGTTCAACAGATGGGTAGCGAACGAATGACGGAGCACGTGCGGTGAGACGCGCTTGCCCGGGATGCCTACCTGCATGGCGTAGCGCTTCACGAGAGTCCAGAACATCTGCCGGGTCATTCCGTCGCCGCGACGGGAGAGAAACAATGCCGCAGGCTGGCCGTGGCCCTTGGCCAGTTGCGGACGCGCCTCACGCAGATACGTCTCCACGTGATTCAGGGCTTCCTCACCGACGGGGACAAGGCGGTCCTTGCCGCCCTTACCGGTGACCCGAAGCACCCCCTGTCGCGTATTCAGGCCCGCCAGCGGCAACTCCACCAGTTCGGATACCCGCAAACCGGATGAGTACATCAGTTCGAGCATGGCGCGGTCACGCTGACCCAGCGGGTTGCCAAGGTCAGGCGCGACGATCAGGGCTTCGATCTCGCGCTCGGCGAGCGCCTTGGGCAGGCTGCGCGGCATACGTGGTCGCTGCATGAGCAGCGTCGGATCCTCACGGGCACCATCGTCCCGGGCGAGCTGCGCGAAGAAGCGACGGAATGCCGACTGACGCCGCGCCATGCTGCGCACAGCCACGGGCTGGCTGCCGTGATAGGCGGAAATATCCTCACGTCCGGCCGCAGCCAGGGAGCGTCCGCGCGTACCGAGCCAACGCGCCAGGCCCTGCAGGTCCTGCCGGTAAGCTTCGAGCGTGCGGTCGGCAAGGCCGTCCTCTGCCCAGATGCGCTCGATGAAGCGTTCGATGAGACGCGCGTCTTCGGCGGCGAGTTCGGCGACGGACGATGATTCGGGTTCGACTGGCATGCAGGGATGGTCGCATGAGTGGGTCGGAACCTGCGCGTCGTTGCCCGTCTACAATGCCGCGTCGCCACCGCCACGGAATCGCATGACCCCGACCTCGTCCGCTCCTGCCTGGCGCCGCTTCGCGGCCATCGTCTACGACGTGCTCGCGGTGATAGCGATCGTGATGGTCGTCGGCTTGCTTGCGCAGATGGCCACCGGTGGCAGGCTCTTCGACGAGCACGGGCGGATGCTCACCTGGTGGTACCAGCCGTTACAGGGTCTCGTCGTGGGCGCCTACTATCTGATGTCGTGGGTGCGCGGAGGGCAGACACTGGGCATGCGACCGTGGCGGATCCGGGTGACCGACGCCGAGGGGCGTCCGGTTCCTTGGCAAAAGGCCCTCGTCCGGCTGATCGTCGCCGCCCTGCCCCTCGCACTGGTCCTGATTGCACCGGTGACCTCCCTGAAGGCCGCCCTCTGGGCTCCGATCATCGGCTGGCTCGTGCTGCTGGCACCCGCATGGTTCGACCGGCGCCGCCGTGCCATCCACGACATGATCGCCGGCACCGAGATCCGGCGCCTGCCTACTTGAACTGATCGCTGGCGGGAACCCACGAGCCGCTCGCCGCATTCGGCGCGGGCACGTTGATCTTGATTGAAGCCTCGCAGCCTGGCGGTAGCGGACCGCCGGCAACGCGCGCCGCCGTGCAGTACGCCGTGTTGTCGAGGGCCACCGGCGCGGCAGCGACCGTGGCCGAATTCGCCGGCGGCAGGTTCTCGGCCAGCGGCTTTGCCGGTGCCATGGTCTGGTTCTTTGCCGTGGCGTCCGCGTTCATCGCCTTCGGCGGACCGTCGCCGCCGCAGCCCAGGGTGAAGATCGAAATCGCGTTCATCGCCGCGCCGGCCTTCGCGCCGCCCGCACCCTGTGAACCGGCCGTGCCGGGACCGACCGTGCAGTTGAGGCGAATGCCGCGCGGGAGTGGCACGGCAAAGTGCGCCGTCGACGCTTCAACGCCGTGACGAAGCGCGGTGTCCACGCTGGATTCGCCCTTGGGTGTCCACGCACCGTCGAACCGTGTCGGCTTGTAGTCGACGTGGAAATGGGGGCCGTTCTGCACGGTGAGGTTCCCGCGCGGCTTGAGCTCCGTGTAGGCGCCGACCTGGCCGGTTTTGTCACCCTGCCCACCAACGACGCCGTCGTCGCGGTTGGACGTACCGTTCGCGCCGGTCAGCCGTTCGCCCTGGTCCGCACCCTTGGCGGCGCCTGGCTTACCGGATTCCTGTGCGGCACCCGGTGTATTCGAGCCAGCGACATCGGCATTGCCGGGCGAGACCTTTCCGGCGGGCTGACCCTTGACCGGCTCGGCCGCCTGATTCTCTCCCTGCTTGCCCTGGGTCGCCGCGGCCTGGGCCGTGGATTCGCCGGCCGCCGTGTCACCCGGCGCCTGACCTGGCGCGGAGGGCGCCGTGTCGACGCCCACTACCGGGCGTTGCATTTCACCGGGAGATACGGCGGGCGCCTGGACAGTGGGACGGTCCACCGTGGCGACCGGCGCCGATACCGAAGGCTTCGTCGTCGCGTCAGGCAGGGGAACGGCCTCGAGTTCTGCCTGCGCCTCGACTGGCGGCGCCTGTATAGGCTGCACCGCTACCTTCGGCGGCACGGGACGCGTGTCGACCGTCAGGTCCGGCGTTGGCGTAGCCGGCTCCGGTGCAACCTGGGGCAACGGTGCTTCCTGCGGCGTCGGCGGCGCAGAACTCTCCTCGACTTCCGGGCGCGGCACGGTGGCCAGGGTCATCGCCTGGGTCGGCACGGGCGTCGTGCGCTCCGCCGTGATCGTGGGCGGCGTCGGCGTCACGGTCATCTGCGCCGCCGGTGTCGGCGGAATCGACAGCGAGGCCGGCGGCGGCATGGCCTGGGAGCCTTCGTCCCTTGGCGGACGCACCGGCTCAGGCTGGAAAGCCGGCGGCACAACCTGGGGCTTCGGCGTGTCGACCGCGAGATCGGGCGGCGCGGGCGTCGGCAGCGGGACTTTCTCGAGGTCGCGCTGCGGCGGCGGGGCCTTCGGCTGGACGACAGGATGATCAACCACGGCCGCGACACTCGGCGGCGGTGCGACGGGTTTCGGGGCTGCCTTGACCTTCGGCGGCTGTGCCGCGGGTACGGCGACTGCGGGAGGCGTCTGCGTTTTTGCCGAGGCCACCGCCGCCGCGTGGGACCCGCGCGCGGCGCGACTGGCCTTGGTGTCCCAGGTCGTCGTGTGCTTCACCTTCGCAACGGGCGCTGTCGACGGCGTGCCGCGCACGGGCGGCACGGGCGGCGGCGGTTTGTCGAGCAGGCGCACCTGCAGTGCATCGGGATTTTCAGGCTCGGGTGGTGGCGGCAACATGTCGTATGCCGGGCCGAGAATCATCCCGAACAGGAACACCAGGTGGATAAGGATCGTGCCCACCCAGCCGGTGATACGCCGCAGGCTTTCCCGCGGCTTCTCGCGAAGCAGGCGCCGGTAGACGAGCGCGCGCATCGCCGCCTCGCGGGGCGAGACGGGCAGCGAATTCGCGGCGATCGATCGATCGCTGTCCGGCGGGCCAGGGGTATGCATGGACGACTAGTGTCCATGCTGCGGGCGCCGCAGACAATCGCCACGTCGACCCGCGACGCTACTTCCCGGCGCGACGTTCCCGCTCGGCGTTCTCCTGATCCATCGCCTTCAACGGAATGTCCGAGGCGCAGCCTTGCGGAAGTGGCTTGTCGGCGCGGAACGCGGCGATGCACTGTGCTTCGGTCGGCGGCGTCGGCTGGTCGGGAAGGTCTTTCGCCAACAGGTTCGCCGGTGCCATGTTGAGGCGGACGTCGCCGTCCTTCTTCGAGGCCTTGGAGGGGTCTTCCCCGCTGCATCCGGCAGGGAGGACGAACAAAACCGTCGCGCAATTGATGCGGGTGCCGTGGCCGAGGTCGACGGTCTGCTTCACCGTGGTCTTCTCGATCACCTGGCGAACGCCTTTGCTCAGGGCGTTTTCGTCACGCGGCGCCCAGTCCTTCTCGAAGCGAGTCTGCGTGTAGGTCACCGTGGTCTTGTGCGACATGATCCCGGTGTCGTCGGTGGGCTTGCGCGGCACGAAGTCCGGCTTCGATCCCGCGCCCGAGGTCGGCATGGCCACGGACCCGTCGGCACCGAACAGGTTGGGTTGCGAGGCCGGGGCGGCTGCCGGCGCCGGCGTATTCGTGTCGACCGGCACCTCGTCCTCCGGCTTTTTTTTCGGACGCGGCGGCTCGGGCCGCGTCGCCTCGGGCGAGCGCACCTTCGGGGGAGGCTCCGAAACGGGAGGCGGAGGAGGTACGTCGGCGACCGGTGGCGCGGGGCGCGTCGGTTCGATGAAGCGCACTTCCAGCACGTCGGGACGGTCGTCAGGCTTGGCGAAGCTGACCAGTACCCGCGGCTGCATCTCGTAGCGCACGAGGAAAATCAGCACGATATGCAGGATCAGGGCGGCGGCAAGCGCCAGCGTGAAGCGAACCCGGTCACGAGGCGGCGGACGGCGGCCGATGGCGTGGAGCGCCACGAGGGTCGCCGCGTCGATCGGAACCAACCCGCGCGACGACGCCTCCGGCGCGAGCCGGTGGGGTTCGACGAAGGGCGGTGGCGCCTTACCGGGATATTGCACGCGAGCGGGAGTCCCCATGGGGCCTTCGGAAGTGGGACAGGATAGTGGCGCGCCGCTGAGCACAGCGTAAGCCCCGGCTTAGAGACCGCGTGGATGGGCGAAGATTCCCCTTGCGTCCGGCCCGGGTTCGGAGAACCCTTGGAAGTGGCGTTGGCGCGCCTGAACCACCACCGCCATGAGCGTCCGGATTGCCCGGACGACCTTGAGAAGGAGGGTCGCATCGTGTCGCCATCCACGGAACGCATCCGCAGCCTCGCCCTTGCCGGCCACGCCGGCGCAGGCAAGACCACCTTGTTCGAAGCCCTGCTCCACGCCGGCGGCGCACTGACCACCCCGGGCAACGTCGAACGCGGCAGTACGGTCTCAGACACCGATCCCATGGAAAAGGCACGGGGCCACTCCATCGATACCTCGATCGTCTCGATCGAACGCAACGGTTACCGCATCCACCTCGTCGACACCCCCGGATACGCCGACTTCCGCGGACCCGCGCTCGCCGCCCTGGCTGCCGTCGACACCGTGGCGATCGTGGTCAACGGTGCGAACGGCATCGAGCACGGCACACGCACGATGATGGCCCACGCAAAGGAACGCGGCATGGCGCGCATCGTCGTGATCAACCGGATCGACGCAGAAGGTCTCGATCTGGCCGGGCTGGTCGATACGATCCGCGAGGAATTCGGCAACGAATGCCTGCCCCTCAACCTGCCCGCGTCGAAAGGACATTCGGTACGCGACGCTTTTTTCCAGACCGCGGGCGACACCGACTTCTCATCACCCGGGGAGGCCCACCAGCGCATCATCGACCAGGTCGTCGAGATCGACGACGAGGTGATGGAGCATTACCTCGAAGCCGGCGAGTCCGCGCTGTCCGCCACCGAAATACGCGGCGCCCTCGAACACTGCCTGCGAGACGGACATCTCGTACCGATCGTCTTCACGAGTGCTCGCGATGGAATCGGCGTCACCGAGTTACTGGAGCTGGTTGAACGTATCCTGCCCTGCCCGACCGAGACCAACCCGCCGCCGTTCCGCGACGATGCCGGCGCGCCGTTCGACGTCGCTGCCGACGCCTCGCGCCATGTGGTCGCCGACGTGTTCAAGATCGTCAACGATCCCTTCGTCGGCAAGCTGGGCGTGTTTCGCGTCTGGCAGGGCACGGTGCGCAAGGATGCCCAGCTTTTCGTCGACGACGGTCGCAAGCCGTTCAAGGTCGCCCATCTGTTCCGTCTGCAGGGGCGCGAGCATATCGAGGTGGACGAAGCATTGCCCGGCGACCTTGCCGCGGTTGCCAAGATCGAAGACATCCATTTCGATGCCGTGCTTCACGACGCTGCCGACGAGTCGCGAATCCACCTCGAACCTTCCGCATTTCCGGCACCGATGTTCGGCCTCGCGGTCGAGCCAGCGCACAAAGGGCAGGAACAGAAACTCTCCCAGGCACTCTCGAAACTCGCCGAGGAAGACCCTTGTTTTCGGGTCGAACATCACAAGGAACTCAACGAGACCGTGATTCGCGGGCTGTCCGACCTGCATCTGAAACTCATGCTGGAACGGATGAAGGCGCGCTACGACGTCGATGTGATCACCCATCCACCGCGCATCGCCTACCGGGAAACGATTGCCGCCGGTGCCGAAGGCCACCACCGGCACAAGAAGCAGACGGGCGGCGCCGGGCAGTTCGGCGAAGTCTTCCTGCGCGTCGAGCCACTCGAACGTGGCAGGGGCTTCGTGTTCGACGACGAGACCAAGGGCGGCGTGATTCCCGGCCAGTTCATGCCGGCTATCGAGAAAGGCGTGCGCCAGGCATTGGATGGCGGCGCGATCGCGGGCTATCCGATCCAGGATGTTCGCGTCATCGTGTACGACGGAAAGCATCATCCCGTCGACTCGAAGGAAGTCGCCTTCATCAGCGCGGGTCGCAAGGCGTTCCTCGACGCTGTATCGCGTGCGCATCCTCAGGTGCTGGAACCTGTCGTGGACCTCGAGGTATCGATTCCCGAACGCTACGTCGGCGACGTGACGGGCGGACTGGCATCGAAGCGCGCGCACATCATGGGCACCGATTCGTTACGTGGCGGCGAGACGCTGATCAAGGCTCGCGTGCCGCTCGCGGAACTCACGGACTACTCGACGCAGCTGAAGGCCATGACCGGCGGACAGGGGCGTTATGCGATGGCGTTCAGCCATTACGACGCGGTGCCTGCCGGGGTGCAACGGAAGCTGGCGGAGCAGTGGAAGCCGCATATCGAGGACGATTGACGCAGGGCGTCGCCGCTGAAGCGGCTCCCACCCGGAGCTGTCAGGCAGCCAGCAGCTTGATCAAGGCATCCGTGAACGCAGGGATATCATCAGGCTTACGGCTGGTAATGAGGTTGCCGTCCTGGACGACCTGGCTGTCTTCCCACGTCGCGCCGGCATTGCCCAGGTCCTGTTTGAGCGAGGGCCAGGAGGTGATTCTCTTGCCCTTTACCAGGCCAGCGTTGATCAGGGTCCAGGGGCCATGGCATATGGCCGCGACCGGTTTGCCCGCGGCAGAAATCGCCTTGACGAGATCGAGGACCTTTTCGTCGGTGCGCAGCTTGTCGGGATTGATGACGCCGCCCGGCAGGACGACCGCGTCGTACTTCCCGGCATCGGCCTTGTCCAGGTGCACATCGACCTTTACGGACTTGCCCCAGTCCTTTTTGTCCCAGCCCTTGATCTCGTTGGCGTCGCCGGGCGAGATCACGTCAACGGTCGCGCCGGCCGCCTCGAGCAGGCGCTTGGGTTCGGTCAATTCGGACTGTTCGAAGCCATCGGTGGCCACGACCGCGATGCGGCGGCCGTTGAGCTGTTTGTCTGTCATGCGGGTTCTCCTCGGAAAGTAAGCCGAGGATGGAAACCGTGGCATGAGGGCGGCGTCGCGCCCGTGTTGGCGCTTCGTGGGCAAACGTGAAGGAGCTTCTAACCGATGAACGGTTCCTACCAGGCACGTTGCGGGAGCATCCGTGCCGGAGGAGGGCTCAGGCGGCTTTGCGCTTCGGCTTGAGCATCGTGCCGATGCAGTCGGGCGAGCCGCACAGGCAGGCCCAGACCTTCTTCAGCCGCGCCGTGTGCGGCATGTCCAGCGTGATGCCGTAGTCGTACGTCAGCTCCTCACCCGGTGCGATATCGCGGATGGCTTCGATGAGCACGCGGTCGTTCTTCGACGGCTTCCCCTCGACCGCTTCCTCGATCACGGCCTGGCAGTTCGGATCGCAGCTGTGGTTGATCCAGCGCGCCGTGTTGCCGTTGCTGTTGCCGTCGACGATGAAGCGCTCGTTGAGGGTGAACAGGAAGGTATGGCCGGTTTCGCCCCCGTCGCCGTACTTCTTGTCCGCCTGGGCGTGGGTGATGCGATCGCCCTTGTACTCGACGACTTCGTCACCGGACTTGATCGGGGCGGTGGCGAAAACGCCATTTCCGTGGATGGGAGAGCGTCGGGCAGCGATACGTCGGGTCATGGGAGAGCACGCAGAAAGGTCAGTACGGATGATGCCTGCTCGACCGGCCCTTGGGAACCGCGTTTGAAACGCACGTCTCGCGCGCGGGGCCCGGCCGGCGCTACCATCGAACGACTGTTCGACACCCACTGCCGGAAATCCAGGGAATGACCCCGATCGCTCGCATCACGCTTTTCCGCGCGGCGCTGCTGGCCGTGACAGCGCTACTGGCGGCCTGTGGCCCCGAGAAAAAAAGCGTCTATCCACCAGCGGTTACCTTGCAGGACGTACGCGCCAAACCGGGCGATACCTGGCATGTGACGCTGCGCCTGCGTAACAACAGCTACGGCGGCATGTCCTTCGACCGCTTCCAGGGAACGCTGCGCGTCGGCGATCTGGGCGGCGTGCTGATGGACGCGAAAATCGACCAGGACATCCCCTCCTTCGCTGCAGACGTGACCGTCATCGACATCCTGCCCACGGCCGAGATGTCCAAGGCGCTGGCCGAACTCGCCGCCAAGGGCAGCAACGGCTCCCTGCCTTATGCCATCGACGGCCGCATCTCGGCCACCCCGGAAAAAGAGGACAAGTCGCGCACGTTCGACGTGCACGGCAAGAACTGGCTCTCGCCGGTACCCGGCATTCCCGATACCTACCGCTCTCCCTGATTACTCCATAGCCGCGCTTGCCGCGCCTGCCAGGATTCACGATGACGATCTACAAAGCCCCCCTCAACGACATGCGCTTCGCCCTCTACGACGTGCTCAGTGCCGATACCGTGCTCGGCAAGCTCGAGGGCGGTGAGGCCCATTCGCGCGACCTGCTCGACGCCGTGCTCGAAGAGGCCGCGCGTTTCAACGAGCAGGTACTTGCACCGCTGAACGCCTCGGGTGACCAGGAAGGCTGCCATTACGACAAGGCCACCGCGTCGGTAACCACACCGAAGGGCTTCAAGGAAGCCTATCGCCAGTACGCCGAAGGCGGTTGGGCCGGCCTCACGGCGCGCGAGAAGTTCGGCGGCCAGGGCCTGCCCGCCGTGCTCGGCGCCATGACCAAGGAAATGATCGATTCGGCCAACCTGGCCTGGGGCATCTATCCCCTGCTCTCGCACGGCGCTACCGACGCCCTGGAGCATCACGGTACCGAGTGGCAGCAGGAAACCTTTCTCAAGCCGCTGGTCGAGGGTCGCTGGACGGGCACGATGTGCCTGACCGAGCCCCAGGCCGGCTCGGACCTTGGCCTGCTCAAGACCCGCGCCGAGCCGCAGGCTGACGGCAGCTACCGTGTCACCGGCACGAAGATCTTCATCAGCGCCGGCGAGCACGATTTCTCCGAGAACATCATCCATCTCGTTCTGGCTCGACTGCCGGATGCCCCGGCCGGCAGCCGCGGGATCTCGATGATCGTCGTGCCCAAGTTCAAAATGAAGGCGGACGGCTCGCTTGGCGAACGTAACGCCGTCGCCGCCGGCGCCATCGAACACAAGATGGGTATCAAGGGCTCCGCCACCTGCGTCATGAACTTCGACGGTGCCGAGGGCTGGCTGATCGGGCCGGCGCACAAGGGCCTGATGGCCATGTTCACCATGATGAATGCGGCGCGTCTTGCCGTCGGCATCCAGGGCCTGGCCGTCTCCGAACGCGCGCTGCAGAACAGCCTCAATTACGCCCGCGAGCGCCTGCAGATGCGCGCTTTGTCAGGCCCGGCATTCCCCGATAAGGCAGCCGACCCGCTCACCGTACACCCTGACGTCCGCCGCATGCTGCTGACCCAGCGGGCCTTCGTCGAAGGCGGCCGCGTACTGGCTGCATACGCCGCCCTGCAGAGCGATATCGAATCCCGCGACGCCGATCCGCAGGCACGGAAGACCGCCGGCGAACTACTCTCCTTCCTCATTCCGATCGCGAAGGGCCTGCTCACCGAAGCGGCGCAGGAGTGCACCAAGGAAGCCCTGCAGATCTTCGGCGGCCACGGTTTTATCGCCGAGCACGGCATGGAACAGTTTGTCCGCGATGCCCGCATCATTACCCTGTACGAAGGCACCACCGGCATCCAGGCGCTCGACCTGCTCGGTCGCAAGATCATGCAGCTGCAGGGCGCCGGTCTGAAGCACTTCCTCGGCGAGATATCCGCCTTCTGCCAGGCCAACGCGGAAACCGACGCGGTGAAGGCCTTCATCGGACCACTCGCCGTGGCGACGAAGACCTGGGGCGACGTGACCCAAGCCATCGCGCAGCGGGTCCAGGCAAATCCCGAAGAGCTCGGTGCCGCCGCCGTCGATTACCTCTACTTCTCCGGCTACGTGACCTTGGCTTATTTCTGGGCGCGCAGCGTGCTCGCGGCCAGCACCTCCTCGCTCTCCGCGAACGACAAGCAGGCCAAGCGCGACACCGCGACGTTCTATTTCACCCGCATCCTGCCGCGTATCCACGTGCACAAGGCCGCGATCGAAGCCGGCGTGGCGACCCTGCCCGAACTGCTCTAAGCCCCGGCTGTTGTGGGAGCCGCTTTCGCGGCGATGCCCCATGTGGGAGCCGATTCATCGGCGATAGGCCTCGCGGCTAAACCGCTGCGTTGGCTTTTCGCCGCTGAAGCGGCTCCCACATTCCCTTGTTCGCCGCCGTCCGGGCCACCGGGGCTTCCGTCGGCCAGCGCGAAGGTGTAGAAAACAGACTCTTTCCGGAATCCTTCAGCTGCGACGGTGCCCGATACGATGAGCGACTCCCCGTTCCTGATCCGTCTCGCCGAAAGCGACGACGACGATTTCATCCTGGACCTGGTGCCCCGTTTTATCAGCTTCCCGCTGCCCAATGGCCGAACGCGCACCGATTGCCTGAAGGGCATCGAGGCCGATCTGGTCCATCACCTCGACGACCAGCCGCCGAACAGCTACATCTTCGTCGTCGAGAACGAGGACGGCGAGAAGGTAGGCTTCCTGCAGCTGCAGAAGACCAAGGATTTCTTCACCCATCGCGATAACTGCCACGTCGCCAATATTGCGGTGGCGGAGAAATACGAAGGCGTGGGCGCGGGCAAATTCATGCTCGAGTACGCCGATAGCTGGGCGAAGGAACATCACTGCCAGTTCGTGACGCTGGCCGTGCTGCCGGGCAATGAGAAGGCGCGGGACCTCTATGTTTCACATGGCTTCGATACCGACCTGATGCGGTTGGCGAAGCCGGTGCGCTGAGGAGAGCATCGCCGCTGAAGCGGCTCCCACATTCGTGCGAGCCTCCCCCGGTCATCAGCGATGAACCACAAAAAAGGCCACCCGAGGGTGGCCTTTTCGTTCGCACGAACCGGGGTCGATCAGACCTTGGCCGGCTCGTCCTTGGATTCACGTGCATCCAGACGCGCGGCCATGCGGTCGATGTTGGCCAGCGAGACGAGGTGCGAGTAGATCCAGCCGAACGCGCCTTCGCGAAGGAACTCGTGGGCCACCTTCTCGTCGAGCGTGCGCAGCTTTTCTTCGTTGATCACGAAGAGGCCGTTGAGGTTGATGCCCTTGCCTTCCTTCTGCAGGGTGATGGTGCGCTCTTCAAGCAGGTTGTGCTCGCGAAGCTTGCCCATGAACCACTGCGTGCGGGCGACGTGGTCCTGGAACTCGCCGAGGAACTTCACGGCGTTGGTCAGGGCCGGTGCGTCGGTGCCGTCTTCATTGAAGAGGCGCTCGCCTTCGGTCTCGTTGAAGCCTTCGTAGGCTTCGTCGAGGAACACGGTGAAGTCGTCACCCTCGGCGCCGACCGGCTTTTCAGCCAGCACGAACGGGTAGCGGCGGACGAAGGCCGGGATGTACAGGCCCGATTCCCAGAAGCCGTTCTCGCCGACCAGCAGGTTTTCACCCTGACGGAGGCCGAGGAGGGCCATCGGGCCCGCTTCCTCGATCGTGTTGCCGGCGAAGAGGATCGGGAAGTCACGCGCGGCGGGCGCGAACTCGACGCCCGTCAACGGGACGGAGTGCGCGGTGGCGGCGAAACGGATGTTGTTGACCGCCTTGATGCGGAGGTCGCGGTGTGCGGTGCGGTTCAGCGGAACCGGACGCTCGTAGAAAAGCACTTCTGCCACAGTGAAACCCTCTCAATACCCGCCGGACCTGGGAAGCCACCCCGGCCCCCCTTCCAAACCCGTCGGGACTCTATCGAACCCCCACTATATCAGCGCTTCGCGGCCCGGACAGCCCCGCAAGAAGCGGGCCGCGGCGGTGCTTTTCTGTAGCAATAATGGGCTATGCTCGGGTCAACGCCCCTTGTGGGGTCGGATCGGATCCTCGATCCGCACGGAGTTCGACTGGCTGGAACGCTCTTTCGCTTACGTGAAGGACGAGACACGATGACGATGGAAGTGCTTCAGGATGACCTGCCCAGGGTGACCGCGCTGAATACCACGCGCGTGCTCTCCCTTGATGCGGCAGGCCGTATCCTGGACTGGATCAGCTGGCAGGACGCCGTCTGCCTGTATGTCCGTGGCGTGGTCGCCTGGACACTCGGCGACCCCTGTCTGACCGTCCACGGCGGCCTCAGCCGTGCCAGTGGACTCCAGAGCAGTCTCGAGCTCCATCCTATCGTTGCCAGCACAGGCCACTGCCGCGAACACGCCATCGACCCGGCGCCGGCCCTCACCAACACCGCCCTCTTCGCCCGAGACCGCCATATCTGCCTGTATTGCGGCCACCACTACACCCGCCACGAGCTCACCCGCGACCATGTCCTGCCCCTCTCAAAGAAGGGTGCGGACGAATGGGAGAACGTGGTGAGCGCCTGCCTGGCCTGCAACCTGCGCAAGAGCAACCGCACGCCGCAGCAAGCGAATATGCCGCTGCTGGCCGTGCCCTACCGCCCAAGCTGGGTCGAGCACCTGATCCTCTCCAACCGCAATATCCTGGCGGACCAGATGGAATTTCTGGTCGGTCACCTGCCGCGCGACCGCCGCCCGGCCTGAGCCCGGCCGCAGTTTGCCCGCAAAGATTCACACCCCGTCCCTTGCCCCGGCCCGTCCGTAAGCGAACAATAGGGGCATGAACGACCTCTCCCGCTACCCTTATCTGGCGCAGATCGAATCGCCGGAGGACCTCCGACGCTTTCCGGATGACGAGTTGCCGGCAATCGCCGACGAACTGCGCCGCTACCTGATCGAGGCCGTCGCCTCGTCGGGCGGCCATTTCGGCGCGGGCCTGGGTGTGGTCGAGCTGACGGTCGCCCTGCACCACGTGTTCGACACCCCACGCGACCGCCTGGTCTGGGACGTCGGTCACCAGTGCTATCCGCACAAGATCCTCACCGGTCGCCGCGACCGGATCACGACGATCAAGAAAAAGGACGGCCTCGCCCCTTTTCCACGCCGCGAAGAGAGCGAGTACGACACCTTCGGTGTCGGCCACTCCTCGACCTCGATCTCGGCCGCGCTGGGCATGGCCATCGCGCTGCAGCGGCGCGGTGACAACCGCAAGGTCGTCGCCGTGATCGGCGACGGCGCGATGACCGCCGGCATGGCATTCGAGGCGCTGAACCACGGCGGTGACGTCGAGCCGAACATGCTGGTGATCCTCAACGACAACGGCATGTCGATCAGCGAAAACGTCGGCGCGATGACCAAGATGATGGCCCGCGCCATGTCCAGCCGCACGCTCAATGCGTGGCGTGAACGCGCCAAGAAAGCCATGCCGCGCGAATCTTTCTTCGGCCGCTTCTTCAAGCGCTGGGAAGAACACGCCAAGGGCATGTTCGTACCGTCGACCCTTTTCGAGGAGCTCGGCTTCCATTACACCGGCCCGATCGACGGGCACAACATGATCCAGCTGGTCCAGGCACTGGAAACGGTCAAGGACCTCCCCGGCCCCCAACTCATCCACGTGATGACAACCAAGGGCAAGGGCTACGAGCCAGCCGAAAAAGGCCCGATCGAATACCACGCCGTCGGCCCGTTCGACCCCATCGCCGGTCTCGTGAAGAAGGGCGCCCCGGCCAAGCCGACCTATACCGACATCTTCAGCGACTGGCTGTGCGACATGGCCGCGTCGGACGAGCGCCTGCTCGGCATCACGCCGGCCATGCGCGAAGGCTCCGGCCTGGTCCGTTTTTCTAAGGAATATCCGCAACGCTATTTCGACGTCGCGATCGCCGAGCAGCATGCGGTGACGCTGGCAGCGGGCATGGCCGTGGAAGGTGCGAAGCCGGTGGTGGCCATCTACTCCACCTTCCTCCAGCGCGCCTACGACCAGGCCATCCACGACGTCGCCCTGCAGAACCTCGACGTGACCTTCGCGATCGATCGCGCGGGCGTGGTCGGACCGGATGGCGCCACGCACTCGGGCAGCTTCGATCTCTCCTTCATGCGTTGCCTGCCGAACATGGTGATCATGGCGCCGGCGGACGAGCACGAGTGCCGGAGCATGCTCAGCACCGGCTTCCACTACAACGGGCCTGCCGCGATTCGTTACCCGCGAGGTACCGGCCCGGGCGCGAAGATGGTCGAAGCGCTGGAAACCTTCCCGATCGGCAAGGCTGAAGTTCGTCGCCGTGGTCATCACGGGCTCGCGATCCTTTCCTTCGGCACCATGCTCGCGCCCGCTGCGGTGATCGCCGCCGAAGTGGATGCCACGCTGGTCAACATGCGCTTCGTCAAGCCGCTGGACGAGGAACTGATCCTCGAGATGGCGCGTACGCATAAGGCCTTTGTCACCATCGAGGACAACGCCATCGCAGGCGGTGCCGGTGCCGGCGTTGCCGAGTTGCTGGCCGCCAATGGCGTGACCCTGCCGATCTTCCATCTCGGCCTGCCGGATGTTTATCTGGAACACGGCAGCCGCGAGGAAGTGCTGACCATGGCCGGGCTTGATCTGCCGCAGATCCGCCATGCCATCGTGACGCGGTTCCCGCAGTTCATTGCGAGCGCCGTGGCCAGCGCGGGCTGATCTCGCGCTCCAGGGCTCGATTCGCTCAGGGTTTTTTGCGGCCGCCGCTCACGCGGTCACGCTGTTCGAGATCCTGGGCGGTGAACGTATCCAGGAAGCCCGCCCCCGCCAGTATCGTGCGCGCGGCTTTTCCCTGGTTCCATCCATGCTCAAGCAACAGCCAGCCTCCCGGCGCGAGCCGGGGCACCGACGCTGCGGCGATGCGGCGAATGTCATCAAGGCCGTCCGGCCCCGAGGCTAACGCGCCGAGCGGCTCGAAACGAAGGTCGCCTTCGCCAAGGTGATGGTCGTCTGATTCGATATACGGCGGGTTGCTCACGATCAGGTCGAAGCACTCGTTGCCGAGGGGTGCCAGCCAGTCACCGTGTGCGAACGTAACGCGCTCCAGCCCCAGGCGTTGCGCATTCCGACGAGCGACAGCGAGTGCGTCGGCACTGGCATCGACGGCGAAAACGGTGGCGTCCGGACGTTCCTTCGCGATCGCCAGTGCGATCGCCCCGCTGCCGGTGCCGAGATCCACAACGCGTCCCGCCTGGGGCAGCCTCTCGAGCGCAAGCTCGACCAGCAGCTCGGTATCTGCCCGCGGGATCAGCGTGGCCGGTGACACTTCGAGCGTCAGCGACCAGAAGTCACGCGTGCCGGTGATGTACGCGATGGGTTCACCGGCGACACGGCGACGCACGAGCGACTGGAACCCTTCCCATGTGACGTCGTCCGACGGGTCGTCCGCGTGAGCGAAAAACCACGCGCGATTGACGCCCAACGCGTGTGCCAGCAGCAGCTCGGCTTCGAGGCGGTCGCCAAGGGCTTCCGTCGCCTGGCGCAGGATCGTGCGAATGTCGGTCATGCGCGCATTCTAACGTCGATGGCATGGCCTCCTCGCCTAGACTAGGCGGATGATCGTTCGTGCCACCCTTATCTTCCTTCTCGCGCTTCTCGCCGGGTGCCAGGCCGCCTTCTTCGGGACGGTGAACCTTCGCCAGCCTGCGAACGATGTCGTCTCGCACCGGAACATCACCTACGACACGTCGTCCACCTTGGCGCTCGATGTCTACGCGCGAGCTCGCGCCGAAAACGCGCCCGTCGTCGTCTACTTCTACGGCGGCAGCTGGAAGAGCGGCAAACGGCAGTGGTTCCGCTGGATGGGCGAGGCATTGGCGGCGCAAGGCGTGGTAACGATCGTGGCCGACGTTCGCCTGTGGCCTCGAACGCGAGGGGATGGCTTCCTTCACGATGGCGCGGAGGCGGTTCGCTGGGCACGGGACCATGCGAGCGAGTTCGGCGGCGATCCGTCGCACTTGTTCGTGATGGGACATTCCTCGGGCGGGCAGATTGCCGCCATGCTGGCCATGGACAAACAGTGGCTGGCAGCCGTCGGGATGAAGCCGAGGGACCTGGCCGGCTTCATCGGTGTTGCGGGCACCTACGATTTCATTCCCTTCGACGAACCCGAGTTCTACGACATGTTCGGGCGCACACCCGACGAGCAGGGACGATCCCAACCCATCAACTTCGTCGATGGCGACGAGCCGCCCGCCCTCCTCCTGCAGGGCGAGAAAGACACGATCGTCTACCCGTCGGAAGCGATCTCCCTGGAGGGTCGCTACGTGGCTCAAGGCGAGCCAGTGGAACTGAAGCTCTATCCGACGCTGGGCCACGAGAAGCTGCTGCTGGCTTTTGGCCCGCTGAAGGACAGGGCCCCGGTGCTGGCCGACACGATGGCCTTCATCCGCCGCTATTCCGGTGCCGCTTCACACTGAGTTCGACCTGGCGTGCATCCGCCTTCACGTCGGTTCCGTAAGTTATCGGCATGACCCGACTCTTTCTCGTTACCCTCGGCACCCTGCTTCTCAGTGGCTGCCAGTCCGCCCTGTTCAGCGTCGTCAACGCGCGCCAGCCGTCGGCCGGCACCATGGCTCACCAGAACATCGTCTTCGACGTGACCGACGGCCTCTCGCTGGACGTGTATGCGCCCCCGAACGCACGCAACGCCCCTGTCGTGGTGTTCTTCTACGGAGGCAGCTGGAAGAGCGGCAAGCGCCAATGGTACCGCTGGGTGGGCGAGGCGCTGGCCGCGCAGGGCGTCGTCACGGTCGTGCCCGACTATCGCCAATGGCCGAAGGTACGGCTCGACGGCTTCATGCACGACGGCGCCGAACCCGTTCGCTGGGCGCACGATCATGCCGGCGACTTCGGCGGCGACACCACCCACCTCTTCGTGATGGGGCATTCGGCGGGCGGACACATCGCCGCGCTGCTGGCTACCGACGCCCGCTGGCTCGGCGCCGTGGGAATGAAGCCCCGCGATCTCGCCGGCTTTATCGGGCTAGCGGGTCCTTACGACTTCCTGCCACTGACCAACGACGATTTCATCGACATGTTCGGTCAAACAGCGGAACAACAGGCCCGGTCGCAACCGGTCAACTTCGTCGAGGGAGATGAACCACCGGCCTTATTGCTGCAGGGCGAGACGGATAACACCGTCAAACCCTCCAATGCGCTTTCGTTGCAGCGGCACTACGAGGCGCGAGGTGAACACGTCGAGGTGAAGCTCTATCCGGATACGGGGCACATGGGCGTGTTGTTTGGTCTAGGTACGGGAAAGCACAAGGCGCCTGTGCTGCGGGACGTGGTGACCTTCGTACGGAAGCAATCCGAAACGAGATGACCCTGCTGCCGTTGTGGGAGCCGATTCATCGGCGATAACCAAGTCACCGCGAGCACCCATCGCCGATAAATCGGCTCCCACAGAACGCTGGCCACCCACTTCCTAGCGCGTCTTCATCGCATCACGCCCTTCGGCATTGCCGCCACGCGCCGAGTCGAGCACTTCCGGATACGGATAGTTAAGCCCCAGCAGCTGGCGGATATCCGGGCTGGCGTTCTTCACGAACTCCACCGGCAACGCCGCAGGCATGTCCTCCATCGGCTTGACGAATTTGGGCAGGTATTGCGTGATGATCGCCGAACGATCGATCTGGCTGCGATTAGGCATGGCACAGTGCCAGACGGCACCGAAGAAAATCACCGTATCGCCCGGTTCGCCAAGCATGCGTTCACACCGCTCGAAGAAGCGATCGCTTTCATCGGGGTAGTGCAATTCGCGTTGCGTACCGGGCACGAAAGCGGTCGCCCCCGTTTCTTCGGTAAAGGGATCGAGCATGATCGTCGCCTGGGCATTCAGCGGGAACGTGGCGTTGATACGCGCCGGATGCGTTTCCGGCGAGTGGAAATCCCAGTACGGGTAATCGATATGTGGCTCCTGCCCCGGTCCGCCGGGAAGAATGCGGTTGGCCGCAATCGAGCCCATGATGAACTCGCTGCCGATGAAGGCGCGCATCACTTTCATGATCGCCGGATGCGCTGCCATGCGAGAGAAAATCTCGCCCTTGGCCAGGAGGTTCCAGACGCGACGCTGGAGGTTGATTCGTCCCACCTTTTCGGCGTCTCCCTGAAAATGCGTGACCTTGCGGCCGCGCTCGTCCGCGTCGGATTCGCGCATGACGATGTGACGGGCTTCGGCAATCTCCGCTGCCGTGAACAGCCCCCGCAGCGTGATGGCACCGACACCATCCAGCAGCTCGTTAACGATCGCGTCGGTGTCGAGCGCATCCTCGGTGAACACGCGGATACGGGTGGGCGAGCGAGGGAAGGAATGCGCGGAGGCATGCATGGCTGGCTCCTGCCGCGAAGGCGGCGACGGTTGCGTGGTCAGGACGGGCTGATTGCCGGTTCGGTGACTACGCTAGGCCGTTTTGCAAGCGCTTGCAAACTGCACTGCAACATCCCTAGAGTCGGCCTCATCAACCGCCAGGAAAAGCCAGACCATGAGCGAGCTAAGAATCGGCCTGATCGGCGCCGGCTACATGGGCAAGGCGCATACAGTGGGCTTCAAGGGCGTCGGCGCCGTTTTCGAGACATCGCTGCGCCCGGTCTGCGAGATGATCGCCACGTCGACCGCCGACGGGGCCGCCGAGCACGCGCTGCGCTGGGGCTGGCACCGATCCACGGGCGACTGGCGCGACCTGGTCGCCGATCCTCACGTCGACGCCGTGGTGATCGCCACGCCGCCTCGCACCCATCTGGACATGGTCATGGCCTGCATCGCCGCCGGGAAACCGGTGTTCTGCGAGAAGCCACTCGGTGCCAGCGCTGCCGAATCCCTGCGCATGACTGAGGCGATTGAACGTGCCGGACTGCCGAACATGATCGGGTTCAACTACATCCGGACGCCGGCAAGCCGGCTCGCACGGCAGATCATCGCCTCGGGAGAAATCGGCGACGTCATCCAGGTCACCGCGGAACACGTGGAGGATTACCTTCACGATCCCGCCCTTCCCGCGTCCTGGCGCACGCGTATCGCCACCGGCACGGAAGCCGGTGCCCTGGGCGACGTCGCACCGCACATAGTGAACGCTTGCCTGCGCCTGGTCGGCCCGATCGCCAGTCTGGTCGCCGACACGAACATCGTGCACGCCCGCCGCGACGGGCCGGATGGGTGGGAAGCTGTGGAGAACGACGACCAGGGCCAGATGCTGGTGCGTTTCGCCAATGGCGCCACGGGTAGCATCAGCTTCAGCCGCATGGCCGCCGGGAGAAAGATGGGCTACACCTATCGTATTACCGGGACCCGCGGCGCCATCGCCTTCGACCAGGAAGACCAGAATGCTTTGTGGCTTTACGACGCCGCACGCGATGCATCCCGGCGCGGCTTCCAGAAACTTTTGATGGGCCCGGCCCATCCGGACTACCTCGCCTTCAACCAGGGCGTCGGTCATGGCACCGGCTACAACGACCAGATCGTGATCGAGGCGAGGGATTTCCTGCAGGCTATAGCAACCGGCGAATCCGTCTGGCCCACCTTCCGCGACGGCTACGAAGTCGACCGCATCATCGAGGCAGCGCTTCTGTCGAATCGCGAACGTCGCTGGGTCACCATCGACTAACCCATAGCCCCACCGCTCTTTGTGGGAGCCGACCATGTCGGCGATTCGGGGCGCCGAAGCCACTCACCTCCGCCGCAAACTCCCCCGAACCACCAGCTCACAAGCAAACAGCTTGCTCCGCGGCACCGCCTCCGGATTCTCCATCCACGCAACAATGCGTTCGATGGCATGCAAAACCATCTCGCGAATCGGCTGCTTCACGGTGGTCAACGAATACGACGCCCACGCCGCCAGCGGCATGTCGTCGAAGCCCACGATGCTCACCTCGCCCGGCACATCGACACCGCGCTCCCGACAGGCATCGATAGCCCCGAGCGCCAGCACATCGTCCCCACAGAAGACGCCGTCGAGTCGGTCACCACGATCAAGCAGCGCATGCATCGCCACACGGCCGTGCTCGTGTGTGTAGTTTCCCGCATGCAGGGTCTGTCGTAGCGACGATCCCGCTGCTTCAGCGAAGCCTTTGCAGCGATCGATCGTCGAGGCGTCGTGCTGGGAACCGCCGAGAAAAGCGAGACGACGCAACCCATGCGATCGCATCGCTTCGGCCACCATCCGGCCGCCTTCGACGTTGTCCACCGTAGCTACGGGCGCGGGCGACGACCGCCCTGCCCGACCGAACACATGCAGTACCGGAAGCCCCGCCGCACGGCACGAAGCCGCGAATCCCGCCGGCGGCGCCGAGGTAGCGATCAGCACGGCATCGACGTTGTACTGCTGCAGCATGTCCAGTGCGGCTTTGCCGTCTTCGTCCTCGCCCAGATTCGCCAGCAATGGACGCAAGCCACGCGCCTGGAGTTCACGGGTGAAGAGATCGAAGACCTCCATGAAGGTCGGGTTGGCGAAATGGTTGGAGACCAGGCCGATCAACTCGGTACGCCCCGTCATCAGACTGCGCGCAAGCCGGTTCGGCTTGTAACCGAGCCGTTCCGCCGTCTCGGTGACAAGCTCTCGGGTCTTCGCAGACACGCTGGCACCCGGAGTGAACGTGCGCGAGACCGCTGATATGGATACCCCTGCAGCCTCCGCCACATCGCGTGCGGTGGCGGGAGAGGGTCGCGTCGGCAAGGGTGATCGTGGCGGCATGCGTCAAGATTAGCGCATCAGGCGACGACCGAGATGGGAAGGCTCTGGGCTTCCATGAGCTTCATGCGACCCATCAGGCTCGCGTAAAACGCGGCGAGTGGCTTAGAGCCATCGCCGTGAGCGGCCCTCATGATTCCCTTGATGTTCGATGTTATGTCCACCGGAACATCGGGCCGGTGTGTGTACCACTCGCGCGGAATCGATGTATTCAGCGCGGAGCCTTCTCTTGCCGTCATGTGGTTGTTCTTGATCATGGCATTGATGTAGGCCTGGAGCTGCCTGGGCGTCACACGCGAGAAGTCGATGGCGCCCACCGGCATGGATCCTGGTGTGCGAACGGAGGGATGTACGTCGGCGGGCCGCTGCATCGTTGTCTTGCTTACCGTGTACACACCTGGCCCAAGTACCGGACGAATGTTCTGCATGAGACAGTCCTCTTGATGAGTTGTGTCAAAGAGACCAGAGAACATGTCGGTGCGGTAGGCGTTTTAGCGCGATCGCAGTCAGATCTGACGCCACCGAGCGACGCGCTCCTACAAAATCGACCAGAAGTCCCTTTATCAGGCGACCGCTGAAATATGTACGGACTTCGCTTCCGACATTCTCATCCAGTCAAGCATCTCTTCGTAGAACTTCGTCTGCGAGGTGGATTCGTGAGCACGAGCGAAGTCAGCCATACTTTCGACGCGAGAGGCGACGTCGACGGCAACGTCAGGAGAGTCGCTATACCATTCGTCGGGTATCGAGCAGAAGAGCGACGAGCATTGGAGCATCTCCGTCTCACCTATGTCTCCACTCATGACCTTCTCGTCGATATACGCATGAAGTGCCTTGGGCGTGATGCTCGCGAAGTTGATGTCCTTTGAACCAATACCGAACGCTTGTGCGGCGGCAGGCTCGGCACTACACATTTGTGCCCTCGCGATGGATACGAGGCGCGGACCGGCCGCTGCTCCTGAGGTGGCAACTTGCATAGGAATGACTCCTGATCGGTGCAGATCAAGAGAACAGAGAACGGCGGCCCGCGAAAGGCGCATATGTTCGCTCACGACAAAGGACGTCACGATGCAGCGGCGCACGCCTACACCTACGATCGCGGCAACGTTCGTGGCCGACTTGGGCCATGCCCGAATGGCGCAACGATCATCGGCCATCGCAGCACCTGGGATGCAAGTGGTCGCGAGGGCGGCAACTTCGAGGTAGTGGTTCTTCCTAGCGGCTCCGGCGGCGCGAAGCGCGCAACGCTGCAGATTCGCTGATCGGAAACAAAAAGGCCGGGCGATCACTCGCCCGGCCTTCGCTTTCACACCACGAAGAAGATCAGCGCGTGATCGCCTTCGGGTCCTGCTTCGCCTTCAGCGCCGCGCACAGCAGCGTCGACTCGCTGGTCTGGGCCAGATCACGTTCCGCGCCGCTCACCTGTGCGAGCTTCGGCTTGAAGTACTCGTTCATGCGATCGGTTTCGGACTTGGAGCAGCTACCGCCGGCGGCCATCGTGACGAGCTTGCCGCCCGCGAAGCTGCCGGTACGCGCGACGATCTTGTCGTAGTTCGTGGTGTACCACTTCCACAGCTCGTTGCGGCCAGCTTCGGAGTCGCGATCGCCGCGCAGCAGCGCAGCCATCTCGCCCACCTTCACGTCCTTGCTCAACGAGAAGTCGCGCACCTTGTTCGACTGCGTCACGTCCTTGGTGCTTGCAAGCGCCGAGAGCATCGCATTGCGCTTGGCCGGGTCGGAGGTTTTCGGGATCTCTGCGATCAAGGCATCGACAGCCGGAGCACCACGCTCCTGCACCGCCACGCCAAGCGAGTCGGCGAGCAGATCGGGATCGGCCGCATCGAGATCGAGATGACCGTCCTTCACCTGCAATGCGGCATCGCCCTGCTTCAGCAGCTCGGCGCGAACTTCCTTCGAAGCGATGTCGTCGTCGCCGAGGAAGCCGGCGAGAGTGGTACGCGTGATGGTGTCGTTGTCGGCTTCGCCGGCCTTCTTGCGATAACCCAGCTCCTTCAGCTTCGGCAGGTAGGCGTCAACTGCCCACTGGCGGAGGTGATCACGCTGCGCGTCGGTGACCGCTTCGTTGTTGAAGATCCAGTTGAACGTCGCCATCGGTGCGGTGAAGACTTCGCGGGTCTTCGACGCCGTGATCGGCTTGAGCGCGGCGAGCACGTTGCCGGCGTCGAGATCACCATGCAGGAACGCTGCGCGAACGGCGTCCGCATAGGCCAGCTGTTCGGCGTCGCTCAACGTGCCGACGACCTTGCTCAGTGCGGCGAGATCCGTCTTGTTCTGGGCGAAGCGGTAGTATCCGCGACCGTTGGCATTCGGCAGTACCCAGGTGCCCTTGGCGGCATCGTCCAGCACCATGGTGCCGGTGGCCTGGTCGAACAGTTCGCACTTGACCTTGTTCGCACCGCCGGGCGTGCCGTAGCGCACGCACATCGGCACGCCCCACACGCGGCTGGCGTCGCCGGTGCTGCCCAGCGGCAGGTAGCGGCTCTGGGTCAGATGCAGGACGGTCTTGCCGCCTTCCACCTTCACCTCGGTGGTGACGTAAGGCACGCCCGACTGGTTGAGGAAGCTACGGAACGCGCTCTTGAACGCATCGCCCTGTCCGGCCGCCTCGGCGATCGAATCGATCAGGTCGTCGGCCGTCGCGTTGGCGAACTTGTGCTTCTGGATGTAGGCACGCATGCCTTTCTGGAATACCGGATCGGTGACATAGCCCTCGAACATGCCGAGGACGGCGGCGCCCTTCTGGTAGGTGATGCCGTCGAACGCCGTTTCGATATCGCCATTGCCGGTGATCGGCTGGCGAATCTTGCGCGCGCTGACAAGGCTGTCGTTGTTCATGGCGCCCTGCGCACCGCGAACGCGATCCAGGTCGGCGCGGTACTCCGGGTGCACTTTGGTGGTGACCTTCTGCTGCATCCAGGTCGCGAAGGCTTCATTGAGCCAGAGATCGTCCCACCAGGCCATGGTCACGGTGTCGCCGGTCCACTGGTGGGCCAGTTCGTGTGCGTTGACGTTGAACGAGCCCCGCACGTACTTCGCTTCCGAGTCCGGGTCGATCAGCAGGAGCCAGTCACGGAAGGTCACCAGACCCGCGTTTTCCATCGCGCCGGCACTGAAGTCAGGCGCAGCGAGCAGGTCGAGCTTGTCGTACGGGTAACCGAAGCCGTAATAGTCCTCGAGCGTGTGGATGATCGAGTTGGTCTCGCCGAGCACGTGCTGCATGCGATGACCCTCGCCCTTGGCGGCGATGCCGCGCAGCGGCGTGGCGGTCGGACGGAATTCGGTCGGGGAAATGTCCGGACCCTTCACCACGTCCCACGGGCCGACGGCGAAGGCGACCAGATACGTCGGCAACGGCTTGGTGGTAGAGAACGTCAGCGTCTTCCAGCCGGCACCGGCCTTTTCTTCCTTCACCTGGGCGGTATTGGCCACGCCCTGGTCGTCGGTTGGAATGGTCAGGCTGAGATCGAACGGCACCTTGAACGACGGCTCGTCGAAACCCGGGAACGCATAGCGCGCGGAGACCGGCTCCATCTGCGTCATCGCATACGGCACGCCTTCGTGCGAAACCTTGTACAGACCCTGCAGCTGCTTGTTCAGCGGCGCGGTGAATTCGATCGCAAGGGTGATCTCCTGCGGCTCGAGCTTCGCACCGAGGTCGATGCGCGCGACGCCTTCCTTCTCGGCGGCGACGGTGTACTTGCCGACGTGCTTCTTGCCAGCGGCATCGGTGACGGTGACCTTGGAGACCTTGAGGTCCTTACCGTGCAACCAGATGAAGTCGGAGGCCTGGCCCAGCTTGATCTTGATGATCGTCGAGCCGGAATAGTTCTCCTGCTTCGGGTCGACCTTGAAGGCGAGCTTGTAGTTCTCGGGCTGAGCCCAGGTGGGCAGATGGCCCAGCGGCGCGGCGGCGTCCGTGCCGGCGGCGAACGCGGCGCCACAGCAGGTGGCGAGCGCGGTAAGAATGAGAGGACGGACGAAACGACGCATGGTGGGTGGGACTCCCCTGTGGGTAAGTACCCATCCTGCGAACAGGGATGACCTTTGACACAGTGCCAGAAGGCACCCCTGTCCTCGTTGCGGCGCGTCATTCCGGACGCGGCACCGTCACATCTCGACGATCGGCTTGAACCCGCCGAAGAACATCCGCTTGCCGTCGAAGGGCAGCTTTTTTGGGTCCATGAACTCGGCAAGTCGCGGATCTTCCATGACTTTCTTCATGATGCGGTCGCGGGCGCGCTTGTTCTCGTAGACGATCCAGGAGAACACCACGGTCTCGCCGGGTTTCAGCTTCACGGCCTGCGGGAACGAGGTGGATTTGCCGGGTTTGACGTCATCGCCGATGCATTCGCTGTAGGCCAGCGCACCATATTCCATCCAGATCTTGCCTGCCTTGCGGGCCATCTTCTTGTATTCGCCCATGCGGTCCAGTGGAACGGGCAGGACGAAACCGTCGACGTAGCTCATGATGCAACCCTCCCGAAGTGATTGTTCGTGGAGCGTCGCCCAGAACGAGGAAAGGCCGCGTTAAACGCGGCCTTTCTTGTAGAGCATCGCCGCTGAAGCGGCTCCCACATGGCCTGCTATCAACCCGCAGCGTCGGCCTGCTCGAGGACGACGGCAACGCCGTGGATCACCGAGGCAATGCGGACCGCGCTCTGGATCGCCTGCACGGAGATACCGCCGTCGCGCAGCACCTTGTCGTGCGAGTCGATGCACATGCCGCAACCGTTGACCGCCGAGACGGCCAGCGAGACCAGCTCGAAGTCGTTCTTGGCATCGCCCTTATAGGCGCCGATGACGTTCATGCGCAGCTTCGCCGGGATCGTTGCGTACTCCGGGTGGCTGACCAGGTGCTGGAAGCGGTAATAGATGTTGTTCATGCCCATGATCGCGGCCGAACCCTTGGCGGCGGTCAGCTGTTCGGCCGTGGCGTGCTCGGCAGCGAAGGCGGCGATGGCTTCGGTCAACGGCTTGTAACGAGCCGAGAACGCGGCGCCAAGGGCGACCATCGAGATCTGGGCGAGGTTGAGGCCCGGGGCTCCCGCTTCGCTCAACACGGAGTCGAGGTTGAGCTTGAGGTCCTTGGCGTATTCGGGAAGCTTGCTACGAAGATCGGCGACGCTCATGGGATGCACCTTGTCTTGGATGAGGAATAGGGCGCGGAATGGCTCGGCGCGCACGGCACCGGTTCACGCGGGACACGGGGGCGTGTCGGTGAGGCAATGAGAGGCTTAGAAAAGAGGCGGTGAAGCGAACTTCACCGCCTCTCGGGTTGCCCGCGCCGCGCGGGGGAGGGAGCGTTGCGGCGCGGGACTTACGACCGGTAGAACCTTAGGCGACCTTCAGGGTCTCGTCGCCGGACTTCCAGTTGCAGGCGCACAGCTCGTCGGTCTGCAGCGCGTCGAGGACGCGGAGCACTTCGTCCGGGTTGCGGCCGACGGAACCGGCGGTCACGTAGGCGAACTGGATCTCGCCGTTCGGATCGACCAGGAAGGTAGCGCGCTGGGCAACGCCTTCGTCGGTCAGGATGCCGAGGGCCGTGGTCAGGTCCTTCTTGATGTCGGCAACCATCGGGAACAGGAGATCCTTCAGGTCGGCGTGGTCCATGCGCCAGGCGCGGTGGACGAACTCGGAGTCGGTCGACACAGCCAGGACCTGGCAGTCACGGTCGGCGAACTTCTCGTTGAGGTCGCTGAAACCCTTGATCTCGGTCGGGCAGACGAACGTGAAGTCCTTCGGGTAGAAGAACACCAGCTTCCACTTGCCTTCGTACGACTTGTCGGAGACGTCCATGAAGGCGTCTTCGATCTTGTTCGCGAGCGGGCCGCCGTTGACAGCCTTGAGGTTGAACTGGGGGAACTTATCGCCAATGCTCAGCACGTTTGACTCTCCGTTGAGGGTGGTATGAACTCTGTGCGCGCTTAGGTTGCCGCGACTGAAAGTGAAGGTTAGCGCGGTGCAACATATATCTCAAATCGATTGTAGACATCATTGTGATAGGCTGGCTCTATTGAAACCGAGCTGAGCCCGTCGCCATGAACCTGCGTGACTTGTCCTATCTCGTTGCCCTGGCCGAGCACCGTCATTTCGGCCGCGCCGCCGAAGCGAGCTTTGTCAGCCAGCCGACGCTTTCCACCCAGATCCGCAAGCTCGAGGACGAACTGGGTGTTGCCCTGGTCGAGCGGACGCCAAGAAAAGTCCTGCTTACCGAAACAGGCCGTGAGATCGCCCGGCGCGCTCGCGGCGTGCTCTCGCAGGTAGACGAAATAAAATCGATCGCGCAACGCACCCGGGATCCGGAATCCGGGACGATCCGGCTGGGCATCTTCCCGACCCTCGGTCCCTACCTGCTTCCCCATGTGATCCCGCACCTGCGCCAGCGCTTTCCGCGTCTGGAGCTCCTGCTCCGCGAGGAGAAAACGGAGCAGATCCTCGGGATGTTGCGCGAAGGCACCCTGGATGCCGGCATCCTGGCCTTGCCAATGCATGACGATTCCCTGCATGTCGAATTCCTGTTCGAAGAACCCTTTGTCCTGGCCGTGCCGGACAACCACCCTCTCGCCGGCCGCCAGTGCCTGAAGATGGAGGATCTCTCCGACCAGAACCTGCTCCTGCTCGAAGACGGCCACTGCCTGCGCGACCAGGCGCTCGAGGTCTGCCACCTGGCCGGCGCGGGCGAAAAGACCGGGTTCCGCGCCACCAGCCTGGAGACCCTGCGCCAGATGGTCTCGGCCAACGTGGGCATCACGCTGATGCCGATCCTGGCCGTTAAGCCGCCGGTGGCACAGTCGGGCAACGTGCGCCTGATCGAGTTCGAGAGCCCCGCGCCGAGCCGGCGCATCGCGATGGTGTGGCGGAAGAGTTCGGCGATGACGCCCTTCTTCAGCGCCCTGGCCGAGGTGATCCGGGATGTACCGGCGGAGCTGTTCAACGCCCGCGAATGCGCCACACGTCAACCGGAAAGCGCCCTGGCCGTTGCCTCTCCATCCTCCTGAGGGTTTCCTGATACATGCGCGTCTGGCTAGTCGTCCTGCTCCTGCTTTGCGGCCTGGGCGCGTACACGTGGTGGCACAAGCGGCCGGTCCACGCGGCGCCCGGCGTGCTCGCGGGCGACGTGCCGACCCAGCTCGACCTGCAGGCCGGGCCCCAGCTGTCGCGCGGACACTTCTCGCTCGAGCCACGGGCCAAGTTCGCCATGACCGGGCGCGTGCTGTCCCGCGAGGACTATCAGCTCGACGACCTGGCGCCGATCGCGCCGACCGACCTGGCCCTGGGCTGGGGGCGGATGTCCGATACCTCGGTGCTGGACAAGATCCGGATTTCGCAGTCCAACCGGTTCTACTTCTGGTACACGGATACCTTCCCGATCCCGCGTCACGAGATCGAGGATTCCAGCGCCAACATGCACATGATCCCCGCAAACGACCAGGTCGCCCGCGAGCTCAGCGATGTGCACCCGGGTGAGGTCATCCACTTCGAGGGCTTCCTCGTCGACGTCAAGCGCGACGACGGCTGGCACTGGAACACCTCGCTTACCCGCGAGGACACAGGCGCGGGCGGCTGCGAGATCGTACTGGTAGAAGAGATCCACAACGCCCGGCACTAGGGCTGGCGAGCCGGCTCAGCAGCCGATCAGGGCATGCAGGGGTGCCGGGCCGGACCACTTCGACCGGCCCTGCAGCGCGATGAGTTCGATGACGACACTGGCACCGACGACTTCGGCGCCAAGGCGCTCGACCAGACGCCGGCCCGCCTCCAGCGTTCCGCCCGTGGCCAGCACGTCATCGACCACGATCACCCTTTCGCCCGGCGACAAGGCCTCCGTGCCGATCTCCAGGCGATCATGGCCGTATTCGAGCCCGTAATCGACGCCGACTATCGGCGGCGGCAACTTGCCGGCCTTGCGTAGCGGGACGAAGCCTGCGTTCAGTGCCCTGGCCATGGCTGCCCCGAAAATGAAACCGCGCGATTCGATGCCGCAGACGGCACCAATCCCCAGCCCCTGCCAGGGTGCGCAGAGCGCATCGATGCAAGCGCCGAAAGCGGCGGCATCGGCAAGCATGGGGGTGATGTCCTTGAACATGATCCCCGGGCGCGGGAAATCCGGTACGTCGCGGACAAGGTCGGTGATGGCCTTGGAAACATGGGCCTGCATGGGATTGATCCTGGAAAAGTGACGCGACGCTCAGGCCGGAAGGGTAATGGCGCCAAAATCGTCGTCGGAGGCTGCGGCGGCACGTGCCTCAGCCAGCTGGCCGTCGATGACGCGGACGATCGCCTCGGCCGCTTCGGCGGCCGCCTCGGGGACCATGACAGCGAGAAAATCCCGCGCCGGAAGCTGCCCGATCGCACCGGTGAGAAACTCTCCGGCAATGAAGGCGGGAATCTCCGCCTGCTCGAGCGCATTCTTGACCAGATGGGCGTCGATCAGGGATTCGGCGTGGTAGGCGATACGCATGATAGGAAGCTACCTGTGCGGCCGTCCGGCGGCAAGCGCTACGCGCCTAAGGTAAACTCGGTCGTTTGCCGTACCCCAGCCTCCGAGTCCTTCGCGATGTCGACCGAAACGCCCGTCCTGCAGCAGCATTTCATCAGCCAGATCGTCCGCGAGGACCTGGCCACCGGCAAGCACAAGGTGATCCATACCCGCTTCCCGCCGGAGCCCAACGGTTACCTGCACCTGGGTCACGCCAAGTCGATCTGCCTCAACTACGGCCTCGCGGCCGAGTTCGCGGGCACCTGCAACCTGCGTTTCGACGATACCAACCCGTCGAAGGAAGACGTCGAGTACGTCGATGCCATCCAGCGGGACGTGAAGTGGCTCGGCTTTGAATGGGCCGAACTTCGTCACGCCTCGGACTATTTCGAGGTGTTCTACCGCTCGGCACTCAAGTTGATCCGTCTGGGCGTGGCGTACGTCGACGACCTGTCGGCCGAAGAGGTGCGCGAGTACCGCGGCACACTGACCGAGCCGGGACGCAATTCACCCTACCGCGACCGTTCGATCGACGAAAACCTCGACCTGTTCCAGCGCATGCGCGCAGGCGAATTCGCCGACGGCAGCAAGACCCTCCGCGCGAAGATCGACATGACGGCAGGCAATATCAACCTGCGCGACCCGGCGCTCTACCGCGTGCGCAAGGTGCATCACCAGAACACCGGCGACGCCTGGCCCATCTACCCGATGTACGACTTCGCGCATTCCCTCTCCGATGCGCTCGAGGGCATCACGCATTCGCTGTGCACGCTTGAATTTGAAGACCATCGCCCGCTGTACGACTGGTGCGTAGACAAGGTCGACCTCGCGCACGATGCCGAACTGTGGCAGCCGCTGGTCGATGCCGGCCTGCCAACGGCGCCGACCAAGCCCCGCCAGATCGAATTCTCCCGCGGCAATATCAATTACACCGTGATGAGCAAGCGCAAGCTCATCACCCTGGTGTCCGAGAACCTGGTCGACGGCTGGGATGACCCACGCATGCCGACGATCGCCGGCGTACGTCGTCGCGGCTTCACCGCCGCAGGCATCCGCTTGTTCTGGGAACGCGTAGGCATCAGCAAGCAGAACAGCACGATCGACATGAGCGTGCTCGAAGGTGCTGTGCGGGAGGATCTCGACAGCGCCGCACCGCGGCGGCTCGCCGTCATCGATCCGGTGAAGCTCGTCATCACCAACCTCGACGCGACCCACCACGAATCGCTTACCTTCCCGAATCACCCGAAGGACGAAAGCTTCGGCACGCGCAGCGTCCCGTTCTCACCCGAACTGTGGATCGAGCGCGACGATTTCGCCGAAGTGCCGCCCAAGGGATTTCATCGCCTGAAGCCGGAGGGTGAGGTACGCCTTCGCGGCGTCGGCATCGTCAAGTGCAATGAAGTGATCAAGGACGCCAGCGGCGAGATCACCGAGCTCCGCTGCACGCTGGATCTGGAAAGCCGGACGGGCATGCCGGGTGCGGACCGCAAGATCAAGGGCACCATCCATTGGGTGAGCGCGCATGATGCCGTCCCTGCCGTGGTGCGCCTGTACGACCGCCTCTTCGACGCCGCCGATCCGGACGACGACAGCGATGGCAAGACCTACAAGGACCACCTCAACCCGCATTCGCGCAGGGTCGTGCACGCCTTTGTCGAACCGGCTGCAGCGCACGCCGCTCGCGAAGATCGCATGCAGTTCGAGCGCCTCGGCTATTTCGTTGCCGACATGCACGACCATACGCCAGGCACGCCCGTGTTCAACCGCGTCGTGACACTGCGCGACTCCTGGGCGAAGCAGGCCTGATGCTCTACGCACAAGTCCATCTCACGCTTCCCGCCTGGGTCCACGACGCCGTGGACACATCGCGCACGTACGCGGGGGACGAGGCCAAGGTCGCGCTCGCCATCGATCTGTCGGCGCGCAATATCGACCTTGCAACCGGCGGCCCCTTCGGCGCGGTGGTGTTCGGCGGCAACGACCGCATCGTTTCGGTGGGAGTCAACCGCGTCGTGCCGCATGCCTGCTCGGTGGCGCACGCGGAAATGATGGCCTATATGACCGCGCAGGAGCGACTGCAGCGATTCCGCCTCAATGAAGACGGCAGCCGCTTCGTTCTCGCCACCAGCTCGCAACCCTGTTGCCAGTGCTATGGCGCGACGGTGTGGGCGGGTATCGACGAATTACTCATCGGCGCGCGCTCGGAAGACGTCGAGGAGCTCACGCCGTTCGACGAGGGTCCGCTGCCGGCCGACTGGATCGGCGAACTCGAGCGCCGAGGCATTGCCGTGCGTCGCGACATTTGCCGTGATGCTGCGCGCGATGTGCTTCGCCGCTACGGCGAGTCGGGCGCGAGCTATTGATAACCTCCCTGCCCGGATGAGCCGCTGGCGCGCCGCACTGCCGCTGGTGCTGCTGCTGATCGCCGGCGCGGTCATGCTCGGCAGCGGTGCGCTCGACCGCTTCCACCCTTCCCGCCTGCTCGCCGAGGAAGGCGCGCTGCGCGGTGCGATTGCCGAACATCCGCTGGTGTCCCGCCTGGCTTACGCGGGGGTGCTCACGCTGGCCATTGCGACCGGCGTGCCCGGTACGATCGTGATCGTCATGGCGGGTGGCCTTCTGTTCGGCATCGCCCAGGGCACGGCGCTATCGTCCGGCGCGCTGGTACTCGGCTCCCTCCTCCTGTTCCTGGCCAGCCGGTACGCGTTCGGACCCGGCGGTCGCCAGCCGCCTGAACTCGCCGAACGCCTGCGCACCGGGTTTGCCGCCCACCCGGTCAGCTACACGCTCGCCCTGCGTTTCATCCCCATCGTGCCCCTGGGTGCAATGACCGTGGCCCTGGCCTGGCTTCGTTGCCCTTTGTGGCTGTTCCTTGGCGCGACATGGCTGGGCGGCACGGCGTCGCTGGTGGTGGAAAGCGCCGTGGGCGCCGGCCTGGGCGACACCGTGGGTGGCAATGCGCCATTCACCGCCGCGACCCTGCTCGACGGCAGGATTCTGCTCCCCCTGCTGGCCTTCGCCGCGCTCAGCGTGCTGCCCCTCGCGATCAAGCGACTGGGCGACCGCCGCCGTCGCCGCGACTGACGCCCGGCCGCTGAACTGCGCTAGGCTGTAGCCTCGCGTCGCCCGGGAGGGGCACGCAAGGGGAGGCACATGCGCGACGTATCGGTTACGTGGCTGGAACGGGTCTGGCGCCGCACTTCGCTGGTGCAGCGCCTGACCTGTGTCGCTCTCGTACCCACGGCGATCAGCGCCATCCTCCTGGTTACGCTACTCACTCGCCACCAGATGGATACCCTGCATGAGATGGGTCGCTCCACCGCTGACGCCATCGCTCAGCAGGCGGCGAGTGTCTCCGGCGACGCTTTGCGAAACGGCGAACGGCGGGAGATCTCGCATATCTCGCAATCGATCGTGCAGCTGCCGCAGGTGGCCCGCGTACGCATAAGCGACCGGGACGGTGAGATCATCGCGGACCGCGTGAACGGAACCATCGACGACGACGATAACCTCACCGTATCGCGTGAAGTGCTGGACCCGGTCACCCATCGGGTCGTCGGGTCGGTCACGGTCGATGTCAGCGTCGAGGACGCCATCGCGGCCCAGCGCACGAGCGTCCATAACGCCCTGCTCTGGCTTGCCCTGAGCCTCTTTATCGCGGCCATGATCGGCTGGTCCACGGCACGCTGGTTGAGTGCGCCGCTGCGCAACCTTGCTATTGCCGTGCGCCAGCTGGGCCTGGGCGATCGCACGGTGGTCGTTCCCGTAACGGACGATACCGAGATCGGCGACCTTCAGCGCGGATTCAATGGCGCCGCCTCGCAGCTGCTGCACGCGCAGATCGGCATGGAGCGCGAAATCGCCATGGCCACCGATGAACTGGCCCGCAAGAACGCTGCGCTGGAGGCCGCAAGCGTTGCTAAAGCGCGCTTCCTCGCCGCTGCATCGCACGACCTGCGCCAGCCGCTTTACGCATTGACCCTCTTCTCCTCCGGCCTTGCCGTGGACGAGTACGACCCCGTGCGGCTCAACCGCATCGCGCACATCCAGGAGTGCGTCGAGGCGCTCGATCACCTGTTCAGTGAGTTGCTCGACCTTTCGCGCCTCGAAACCGGCGCCATGCCGGCGGTGCTTCGCGACGTTCCCCTGGACGCGGTGTTCGAGGAGGTCAGCGTCAATTTCCGCATGGTGGCCGAACAGCACGACCTGCGCCTGGTCGTACGGACCACGGGCCTGTGGGTCCGCTGCGACCGCACCATGGTCGCGCGCATCCTCAACAACCTCGTCAGCAATGCCTTGCGCTATACACGCTGCGGCGGTGTGTGCTGGTAGGTGCGCGCCGGCGCCTCGATGGCACGGTTCGCGTGGATGTGTGGGATACCGGCCTGGGCATTGGCCCCGAGCACCTGCAACACATCTTCGATGAGTTCTACCGGGTCGAGAGCGGGCCGGAAGCCGGACGCCCTGAGAGTACGCGACGGGGCCTGGGCCTGGGCTTGTCCACGGTGCAGCGTCTTGCGGGACTGCTCGGCACGCGTGCGACCGTCCGATCGCAGCCTGGCAGGGGCACCCTCTTCTCGATCACCTTGCCGGAGGTCCAGCCAGGGATGATCGAGGCGCCGGCGCCGGTCGCTGCGGGTTCCTTAGCGCCACGGGACGTCGTCGGCATGCGCGTCCTGGTGATCGACGACGAACCCAGCATCCTCGCGGGCATCAGTTTCCTGCTCGGTAGCTGGGGTTGCGAGGTGATGACCGCCGAAGACGCGCAGCAGGCCATGGAAGCGGTGCACCAGTGGATGCAGCCACCCGACATCGTGATTTCCGACCTTCGCCTGCGCGAGGGCACCGGCCTGGACGTGATCGACCTGCTTGATCGGTACTACCGGCGACGTCCCGGCGACCCGCCTCCGTTTGCACGCGTGCTGATTACCGGCGAGACCCGGGGCGATTTCCTGAGCAATGTGGACCAGACCACCACGCAGGTTCTCTACAAGCCGGTCTCGCCCGAACGGCTGCACGATGTAATGGTTTCTGCCTGGACCGTCCATCATGCACCCGTCTGAGCCGGATGGCTGGCTTGCCGCGAGACGCGCGGGGGGCTATGTTCCCAAGAACGGGGATGCTCGCGGCAGTGCGGGCGGAGGAGTGGCATGCGTGTTCTGATCGCGGACGATCATCGGCTCATCATCGAGGGCGTCAAGCTCAAGTTGAATGAGTACGGTGCTTCGCTACATGAGAAAATGGAGTTCGTCGAGGCTGAGACAGTTGACCAGCTTCGCGCGCAGCTCGACCGGCTGCCCCTTCCCGATCTCGCGCTGATCGACATGGCGATGCCAGGTGCGAACGGGAATGTCGACCATATCCGTGAAGCGGTCGAGAAGCTGGCTGATGCCAGTGATAACGTCACGCTTCAGGACCGGGACGAATTGTTGACCGAGGAGGAGCGCCGCCACGCGGCCGACCTTATCGGCACGCGTACCGCTCGCAAGCGCGCCGTAATCGTGCTCTCGGGTACCGAGGACTCTGCTGCGATCCGGCATGTCCTCGACCTCGGAGTCCAGGGATACATCCTTAAGTCGTCACCGCCCGACGTAATCATCAACGCCGTGCGGCTGGTCGTTAGTGGCGGCATCTATGTGCCGCCCGAGGCGATGAAGGCCGCCGCGTCGACGACCACCGCCCCCTTCTTCTCGACGACCAACGGTAGCGATGGGCTCACGACCAAGGAACGTCTGGCCACGGTCCTGACGGATCGCCAGATCGACGTTCTCAAGCTGTTGGCCAAAGGACGTCCGAACAAGTTGATTGCCCGCGAACTGGGGATCAGCGAGGGCACCGTCAAGATTCACCTTGCCGCGATCTTCCGTGCGTTACATGTGCGCAACCGATTGGAGGCACTGGTCGCCGCGCAGCACCTGGGCGACTAGCCGAAACACCATCCACGCGAGGCAGGCGCGATGTGGGCAGGCGTGAAGAGCGCGGCGAGAGGGCGTGTGCGCCTGTGGCTGGGCGCGTTGCTGCTCTGTGCCCTTTGCACGGGGCGCGTTGTAACGGCCGCCCCTGCGCAGGGCGACGTCGACCCGAATGCGCCCCTTACCTTTGGCATCCTTCCGATCGGAGGCCCCGCGGAGTCGCTGGAAGCGTGGCGACCCATGCTCGACGACCTGAGCAAGGCGCTCGCGCGTCCGGTGCGCGCGGTGTCAGTCACGACCTACGAAGGCATTGCCCAGGCGATCAGCGAACAGCGGGTCGACATCGCCTTTCTGTCCGGACGGCTCGCCCTGGATGCCGTGACCGGGCAGAACATGCAGGTGATCGGCCAGCTCACCCGCGGGGACGGCTCGAAGGGCTACTACGCCGTCGTACTTGTCGCGGCCGATTCCAGGCTGCGCACGGTGGACCAGTTGTTCGCGCGGCCAGGCAAATGGCGATTCGCCCGCGGTGAGGCGCTGTCGGTGTCCGGTTACCTGGTGCCGGAGACCCAACTGTTCGCGGCGCGCAACGTGGACTCGGACACCTTCTTCGCCAGCGTGCACATCGACAACCACCAGAACAACGCGCTGGCCGTAGCCAACGGCGAAGCCGATGTCGCCACCAACAACACTGCGGACCTGGAGCGTTTCAAGCAGCACTTTCCGGACCAGTACGCACGCCTGCGCCTGTTGTGGAAATCGTCACTCATTCCCCACGCCGTGATCGTGATTCGCAACGATCTGCCACTCGCGCTTCGCGAGCGGGTGGCAACCTTCATTACCAGCTACGGGAAGGGCAAGGACGGTGCACGCGAAGAAACCAACCTGAAGCTGATCCATGACATCAGCGGCTTCGCCCGGGCCGACAACGCCGTGCTCGTGCCCTTTGTCGACATCGAGTACTCGCTGGAGAAGCGGCGCGCCACCAGCGCGCAGTGGGTGAGCGAGGCAGCGCGCGAGGCACGCTTCCACAAAATCGAAGCCGACCACACTGCCGTCGTGAAACAACTGCAGGGCAAGTAGCTACGCCATCGGACATAGGCTGCAAGCAATAGACGGGCAGCCTAGGTCCCCTTGTCTATCGCGCGACGAACGCGCGTTTCATAGATTCGTCATGAGTTTGTGCGCTACAGGCCCCCTCATGAACGCGTCGCCGTATTTGCCAGCAAGGCCTGCGCCCCTGCATCGACAGCTTATCCTTCGGGGATTGCTGCCGATGACGCTCGTCGCGCTTGCCCTGACCGGTTCGCTGGGCGTCCTGCACATGCGGGCGTTGTCTGGCGAAGCGCGGACAGTCGCGCGCATCCAGGCGATCCGCCTGAGTGCGGCGATGGACGCCGCCACAGGCGACGACGCCGTTCGCTATGCACTGACCCAGGCACTGTCGCGCAGCGCGCCCACCGAGAGCCTCACGCTTCGTCGCGACGATGCGCCCGACCTGGTGATCGACAGTGGCCGCCATGTACCCAACGGCCGCGCGTTACGCGTCCGGTTGAATACGCCGTTGGGCGAGTTGGAAACCGTTTCCGACGCCACGTCGCTGCGCGAACGTCGTATCGCTGCGGCGATGATGACGTTGCTGCTGTGCTCGGGTGTGCTCGCGGTTTTCCTGTTCACGCGACGTGCGCTGGAACGCAATGTGATCGAACCCATCGAGGGCATGCGGGATCGCATCGACGCCTTTCTTCATCCCCGACAGTCCGGCCCTACCTCGCGTGCCGGCGGCGAACTCGCGGCGATCGATGCCCTTCTCGATGAACTGGTCGAGCTTCGACGGCGCCACGACACCGCGATGGCCGACGCACTGCGGCAGCGCCTGCAGGATATTGCGCGACACACCCGCTTCATCGAGCAGGTCGGCGATCACTTTCGCCAGCCGCTTCAGGCCCTCTCCCTGTTCGTTGCCGGCATGCAACCGGGCGAAGACCTCCGCCAACGTGCGGTGCTCGGACAGATGCGCACGAGCCTTACGCGACTCAACGAATTGCTCGACGGCCTGCTGGCGATGGCGCGTTTCGACGCGGGCGCGGTGGAACCAAACCCGGTCGACCTTATCGCGTCGGATCTCTTCGTGCGCGAACGCGCAGCCATAGAAGAGGACGCCCGTCGGCTGGGCGTGGACATTCATTGGCGCGGCGGCCGACTGCCCCTTCATGGCGACCCGGCATTGCTGGGAGAGTTGCTCCATCGCCTTGTTGCGAATGCGGTCATCAGCACCCCGAACGGCCGCGTCCTTGTCGCCTTGCGGCGGCGTGGTAGTGCCGTACGCCTGGAGGTCCGGGACAACGGCATGGGCCTTGAACCCGCCCAGCAGGAGCGCGTCTTCGAGGAATTCACCCGCCTTCCCGGCCACGCCGGCTATGGCATCGCGCTGGCCGTCGCCCGGCGCATCGCCGACACGCTGGGCGGGACTATCGGCGTCCGCTCCAGCCCCGGTCGCGGCACGCTTTTCTGGGTCGATCTGGAGGGCACGGCGGTCGGCCCGCCGCTACGTGCACCCTCGGCACTGACCCGACATCCAGCCCTTTAATCGACGACCATCTGTCGGCAACGACCCGACCGGCGTATCTTTACGGAAGTACACGGACCTTTCCGAGGATCACTGTCGTGGCGAGCGTCAATTGGTCTGATACGGCGCCGGTCGTAGCGTTCGTCGGGGTATTCGCGGGTGCGATTGGCCTTCCGGTGCCGGCGATGCCCACCCTCATCGTGGTAGGCAGCACGCTGGTCGCCGCACGAGACCCCGTCCTTATCCTGGCAACCTTCCTCGGCGCTCTTGCCGGCGCCTTCGCGGGTGACGCCGCGTGGTTCCTCACCGGGCGGCGCTTCGGCTACCGCGTGCTGGACAGCCTGTGCCGAATTTCGCTCTCACCCGACACCTGCGTGCGGCGTGCCAGCGGATTTTTCGAAAAGCGTGGCGTCAAACTGCTCCTCGTTTCGCGATTTATTCCTGGTCTGTCGCTTGTCGCCATTCCCATCGCCGGTGCCGGTGATACGCGCTTCTCGCGATTCACCCTGTACGACCTCCTGGGTGCGGCACTGTGGATTTCCGTTGGCCTTTCGGTCGGCATGTTGTTCTATCGGCAGATCGACGCCGTCCTGGCCACCTTGAAGCAGTTCGGTCTGGGCATGGCGGCTGTCGCGCTGATCGGGCTGCTGCTGTGGGTCGGTTTTCGCTACAGCCGCCGGGCCCTGCTCATTACCCAGCTACGCAAGAGCCGCATTTCGGTCGACGAACTCTCCGTGCTGCTGGCCAACGAGCCCGGCGCCCTCATCGTCGACGTGCGTTCGGCCCTCAGCCGCAGGGACGATCCGTTCGTGATTCCCGGATCCCGCCTGTTCGATCTGGCCACGGCTGACGCGGCGATCGCTACGCTTCCGAAGCACACGTCGGTGGTCATCTATTGCTCCTGCCCGAACGAGGTCTCGGCCGCGAAGGTCGCCGAGCGGCTGAGCAAACTCGGGTTTTCCAACGTGCGCCCGCTCACCGGCGGCATCGGAGCCTGGCGCCAGGCTGGCCGCGATGTCGAGGCCATCATCGCAACGACCTGAACCGCTGGGCCGCTCGGGTTGTGCCAGCCCCCTCGCGACCACTAAACTAGCCGGCTTCACGCGCATGGGTCGTTAGCTCAGTTGGTAGAGCAGCGGACTTTTAATCCGTAGGTCGCCGGTTCGAATCCGGCACGACCCACCATTCGCGCCTTTCGTCCTACGCGCAACGCGTTCTTTGCTGACGAAAAATCGGTCTGAATTCTCATTTTTTGGCCTGTGCGCACGCGTTACCGTGCATCTAATTCCACGCCATGGCGCCGACATGCACCGGTATACGACGAAACACGACGATGACCTCCGGCTGGGAGCTTCCCAAAGCGCGTCCAGAGACGACTGCTCGTGCGACATCCCCCTCCGCCAATGGCTGGCCGTCCTCGACGAACGCTTGCGCCAGGTGGTGAATTCGGTAGGCGATCTGGCCAGTCGCATGGACCTTCTCGCAAAACAGAATGCCGAGATCCCGGTTCGCCTCGGCGTTACCGACACCCGGATGAACGCGATCGACTGCCGTTTTGACGCCGTGGACAACCGGCTCTGCGGTGTCGAGGGACGTCTCAGCGGTGTCGAGGGGCGTCTCGGCGTTGTCGAGGAACGCCTTAGTCACACGGCTACGAAGACGTGGGTGTTGGGATGCGCCGTGGCTCTTCTGCTGGCGACCCTGTCCGGAACCCTGGGCGGCGTGTGGTGGATCGTCCAGCAATACATCGGGCCATTGCTGCGCGCGTCGGCCGGCTGAGGTGATCAGGCTGGAATCGCCCCGGCCGCGGAGTGCGGCGCCAAAGGGATTTCGAATGAGGCTTCGCGTCCTGCGCGCCGATCGCGGACGATTTCCCGACCCATCGACGGGAACCGTTGGCCCCCAGTGATACCTCACGCGTAGTGCGTGGGATCCGGTACACCGGCCTTGGCGAAGCCCTCCGCACGGAGGCGGCAGGCATCGCAATGACCGCACGCACGGCCCTGGGCATCAGCCTGGTAACAGCTCACGGTGGCAGCGAAATCCACGCCAAGGCGCATCCCTTCGCGCACGATATCGCCCTTGCCCATCTCCATCAGCGGCGCATGGATACGGATGCCGGCACCTTCGACGCCCGCCTTGGTCGCGACGTTGGCCAGCGACTGGAAAGACTCGATGAAGGCCGGACGGCAATCCGGGTAACCGGAATAGTCGACGGCGTTGACACCACAGAAAATGTCGCTCGACCCCAGCACTTCGGCCCAGCCCAGCGCGATGGACAACATGATCGTGTTGCGTGCGGGCACGTACGTCACTGGAATGCCGGTGCCACCATCTTCCGGCACGTCGATGTCGGCCGTGAGGGCCGATCCGCCGATGCTGCGCAGGTCGACGTGCACGGTCTTGTGTGTGACGGCACCGAGCATGGTGGCGACTCGCTCGGAAGCCTCCAGCTCGGAGCTGTGGCGTTGTCCGTAGGCGACACTCAGCGCATACACCTCGAAACCCTGCTCGCGCGCCATAGCGATCGTGACCGCCGAATCCATGCCACCGGACACGAGAATGACAGCCTTGCGGGAGGGGTTCGAAGCGTTCATGGCGTTACCTTGGTTTTGTCAGTGGCCGGCCGCGTCGTTCCAGAGCAGCTTGTGCAGCTGCAGCTGGAATCGTACCGGCAGGCGTTCGGCGAGGATCCATTCGGCCAGCTCACGGGGCTGTACCTTCGACCACACCGGAGAAAAGAGCGGCATCACCCGCTGTTCGAGTGCATGCTCGCGGACCACGTCGCGTGACCACTCGAAGTCGCCACGACTGGCGATGACGAACTTGACCTGGTCGTGCGGCTGCAGGTGATCGAGGTTCGACCACAGGTTGCGGGCACTCTCTCCGGAATCTGGAGCCTTGAGGTCCATGACCTTGCGGACACGCGGGTCGACCCCGGAGACGTCGAGCGCACCGGACGTCTCCAGGGAGACCTCGTGACCCGCATCGCAGAGCTTGCGCAGCAGGGTCAGGCAGCGCTTCTGCGCGAGGGGCTCGCCGCCCGTCACGCAGACATGCTTTGCACCGAAGCTGGCAACGTGCTCGAGGATGGCGTCGATGTCGTGCCACTGGCCACCGTGGAACGAATATTCCGTGTCGCACCAGACACAGCGCAACGGGCAACCCGTGAGGCGCACGAATACCGTCGGCCAGCCGATGGCATCGGCCTCGCCCTGGACGGAATGGAATATCTCGGTGATCCGCAGGCGTTCCCCGACGGGCGCGACCGGCGGAACGTCCGCCGGAGTTGCGGTGTTACCGTTCATGGGATCAGTTGGCCGTCTGGCGCTGCAGGCGACGCAGGCGTTCCTGTGCGAGGCCAGCGGCCTTGGTGCCCGGATACTTGGCCGAGACCTGCTTCAGCGTCGCTATGGCTGCGTCCTGCTGTTTCAGCTCGATCTGGCAGTAGCCGACCTTGAGCAGGCCGTCGGAGACCTTGTCGCTCTGGGGGTACTGCTTGACCAGGCGCTGAAAAGCTTCGATAGCGACCGGATAGTTCATCGTCACGTAATAGGACTCACCCAGCCAGTAATAGGCGTTGGGCGCGAGCGCGCTGTCCGGATACTTGGTAAGGAAGTCACGAAAGCCGCGCGATGCCGTGACGTAGTCACCCGCCCGCAGCGATTTGAATGCGGCGTCGTAGGCGGCCTGCTCGGTTGCATTGGCGGCCGTCGCCGGTGCAGCGGGCGATGTCGACTGCTGCGCTACAGCCGGAGCGGAGGCGACGCTGGGCGCGACAGGAACGGGGCCCTGCGATGGGTTGGCGGGCGCGGCGGGCGACGGGGCCTGCGCTGCTCCACCCTTTTCAAGACGGCTCAGGCGCGAATCGATATCCGCGTACTGGGCCTTCTGGGAATCCTGGAGTTGCTGATTCTGGTGCTGCAGTTCTTCGATCTGACCCTGCAACTGCGAAAGCTGCTGCTGGAGATCGTTGACCTGATTGACCAGGGTGGTCGTACCGGCGTCTTTCTGCGACTGCTGTTCGAGACGCGACACGCGGTCGGCGAGACTCAAACGCGAGTCCTGCGCATGGACGGGCAGACCAAAAAGCGTGGCGGACGCAATTGCGCCCGCCACGCCAAGCCTGGCCATAACACTGTTAGCCAGAAGCTTCTTCATTACTTACTTCGCGGTGTAGACGATCTCAACGCGACGGTTCTTCGACCAGCAATCATCGTTGTGCTCACGGCAGGTCGGCTTTTCCTTACCGTAGCTCGTGACGTTGACCTGGCCAGCCGAACCACCAGCAGCCTGGAGGGCGCTGGAGACGGCATTGCCGCGGCGCTCGCCGAGGCCGAGGTTGTACTCACGCGTACCGCGCTCGTCGGTGTTGCCCTCGAGGGTCATGGCCGACTGCGGACGGTCCTGCAGGTACTTGGCGTGGCAAGCGATGATCTGCTGGAATTCCGGCTTCACATCGTTCTTGTCGAAATCGAAGTACACAACGCGCTGACGAAGGCAGGCATCGGTATCGAGATCAGACGGCTGGTACTTGCCGTCATTGGTGGGGGCCTGGGTCTGGGCAACCGGCTCCGACGGCTGTGCCGGCGGGGTCTTGACCTGCTTCTTGTTGCAGGCGACCGCGCCCACGCAAAGCAGGGCGGCCAGGGTGACGCTAACGGTCTTATTCATGGGACGTTCCTTCAACAGTTGAGTTCCGACAGTCGATATACGGTTTCGGGACAGGCACCGCCGGTTGTCCGGCTGTTTTTCTACTTACATCTACGCCAACGGGGTGCTGTCCCGCACCCTGCGTTGTCGTTCCGGCCACTGCCTTCAAAGCAACTGCCGGTAAACCTTGCGTCCGCAGAAAAGGCGCGGAACACCCGCGCCCCTTCCCTGGACTTTGCTGACGTCGCGGCCCGGATCGGGCGCGCCATCAACGCTGTCTATAAGGTCCCCAGGACGGCTCGCGCACGTCACCGTCCGAGAGGACGAGACGCTGGCGTACCAGACCGTCTGCCGAAACCGCATACAGGACACCTCGCGTACCCTGCGATGCCGCATAAAGCAGCATGCTGGCATTTGGCGCGAAGCTGGGCGAATCGTCCACGTTACCCGGGGAAACGAAGCGCACCTGCCCGCCCAGACTGCGGTCCATGATAGCGATACGATACACGTTCCCGTTGCCCTGCACCATCGCAATCTGCTTGCCGTCGAAGCTCACCGAGGCGCTGGCGTTGAAGCCGCCCTGGAAGGTGACACGCGTAGCGGCACCACCGGATGCGGACATCTGGTAGATCTGCGGCTTGCCCGAACGATCCGACGTGAACAGGATGCTCTGGCCGTCCGGCGTAAACGTCGGCTCGGTGTCGATCGAGAAGTTGTTGGTGAGGCGCGTCTCGGCGTGGCTGGCCACGTCGATCACGAAGATCTCCGGGTTGCCCACATAGGAAAGGCTGACGGCGAGCTTGCTACCGTCCGGTGACCAGGCCGGTGCGCTGTTGATGCCACGCGGGTGGGCAGCGATCAGGCTGCGCGAACCGGTGGAGATGTTCTGCACGTACACGGCGGAGTTGCCGCTCTCGAAGGAGACGTAGGCAATCTTGTTGCCGTCCGGCGACCACGACGGCGACAGCAGCGATTCGCGCGAACGAGCCACGGTCTGCGGATTGAAGCCATCCGAGTCTGCAACGATCAGCGAATACGTGGCGTTGTTACCGGTACCCACGGCCGTGATGTAGGCGATGCGGGTCCAGAAGGCGCCGCGAACGCCGGTGATCTTTTCGTAGATCTGGTCGGCGATCTGGTGGGCGACGCCGCGCAGGTCACCCGCCGGGGCGGTGAACGACTGCGCCAGCAGGCTCTGCTGCTTGTTCACGTCCCACAGTTCGTACTCGACCTTGAGCATGCCGCCGCCCGCATCACTGATGCGACCGATGGTCAGGAAGTCCTGCTTGAGCAGGCGCCAGGTCGGGAACTTGATCTCCGAACCCTGCGACGGGGTCTCGACGATGTCGGCCTTGTCGAGCGAGCGGAACTTGCCCGAGCGGTTGAAATCCGCGCGGATGACGTCCGCGATATCGGTCGGCAATGGCGCGCCGCCAGCCTGGGCGAAGGGCACGACCGCGATAGGCGTCGCGGTCTTCAGACCACCCACGATATCGACGTTGAGTGACTGGGCCGCGGCGGGACCAGCCACAAAGGCGGTCAGCACGACCAGGAGGAGAGCGAGGCGGGAAAGCATTCTGCGCATGGGCGGATTCATTGCGACCTGGGAATGTGGGACGGCGACGGCATGGTAACGCGATGGGCCCGGCCAGCATGACCCGAATCTGAACCGCCCCGCCCGGAATCTACCGGGTCGGGGCGGAAGTCATCATTGCGGTCGGAACGTGAAGGTGAGGTTTCTCTGGAAGACGTCCTCGAAACCGGCGTACGGCAACGGCTGGGCACGAAGCACCGCGTTCTCGATGGAAGCCTTGCCAGAGGCATCGTAAGGACAACTGGAGTCGGCCTTGGCACTGAGCACCTGGCCGCCCGGGATCTGCGTGATGTGCACCATGCAGGGGGCGTTGGGCATGTTGTCCGGGCGCAGCCAGTTCGGCGTCACTGCGTTCTGGATCGCCGCGATGTACAGGGCCTGCTTGCTGTTGTCCTTGCCGTTCTGGCCCGACTGGACCTTCTCGGCATAGGGCAGGTCCTCACGGCCGTCGTCCTTGGCGTTCTCGAGGTCCTTCAGCTGCTGATCGGCCTGCTTCTTCTTGCTGTCGGCCTGCTTGGTCTGTGACTTGGCGGCATCGAGCTGCTTGAAGATCTCGTCGATCTCCTTCTGCTTCTGTTTCTTTTTCTCTTCCTGCTGGGCGTCGAGCTCGGCCTGACGCTGGCGTTGCTGCTCTTCCTGCAGCTGCTTGGCGTTCTCGGCCTTCTGCACGGCGTCATCGACCACTTTCTCCTGATCCTTCAGCGCCGGCGTCTTCGGCGGCGGCGGCAGGGTCTCGACCTTCTTCTCAGGCTCGGGAGGCGTCGGGGTCGGCTGGGCGGGAGGGGGCGGCACCGTGTTCGGCACGGGCTTGGCCGTGTGCTTCGGCGGTGGCGCGCCGGTCGGGCCGATCAACGTCGCTTCGATGATCTGGCCCGGCAGCTGGATCGGCGCCGGACACTTCAGCGGGTTCCATTCCGCAGGCACACCCAGAGCCTCGGCCCACTTTTCGTAGTCCGTGCAGGGGATGATCGCGAAGCCGAGGAAGGCCACGATGCCCAGATGGAGAAGCGCGGCGAGGACGACCGCGCGGGGCGTGCCGTTACGGTTTTCCATTCTGCGCCGACTGCGGCTGGCTCATCAGGCCGATCTTGGAGACGCCGGCCTCCTGAAGGATCGGGAGGATCGAATAGACCTTGCCGTAGCCCACGCGCTCGTCGCCGGCGACCAGCACCTGGAGTTCCGGGTTGGCGTCATGGAAAGCGGTGATCTTGCTCTTGAACTCGTCGGCACTCACCGGCTCGCGCTTGGCGCCGTTAGCCGTGAGGTAGATCGTGCCAGCCTCGTCCACGGAGACGACGACGGGGTCTTTCTTGTCCTGCAAGGACTTGGCATTGGTCTGCGGCAGCTGGATGTCGACACCGAGGTTCATCATGGGCGTCGTGACCATGAAGATGATCAGCAGGACGAGCATCACGTCGATATACGGCACGACGTTGATCTCGGACTTCAGCTTCCGCTTCTGGCGGCGATGGACGTTACGCGTGGCCATGGCGCGGGCTCAGGCCACGTCGTCGGCGTGGATCTGGCGCTGCAGCACCGAGGAGAATTCCTCCTGGAATACCTCGTAGCGCGACGCAATCCGCTCGACCTTGGTAGCGAAGCGGTTGTACGCCCAGACGGCCGGGATCGCCGCGAACAGACCCATGGCCGTGGCGATCAGGGCCTCGGAGATGTGCGGGGCGACCACGGAGATCGTCACGTCCTTCATCTCGCCCAGGCCCTGGAAGGCGCCCATGATGCCCCAGACGGTGCCGAACAGGCCGATGTACGGGCTGATCGAACCGACGTTGGCAAGGAATTCCAGGTTCTGCTCGAGCTTGCCGATTTCACGGGTGCCAGCCACGCGCATGGCGCGCTCGGAGCCCTCCATGATGCGGTCGGCGTCCGACACGCGGCGCTGGCGCTGGCGTGCGAATTCACGGAAGCCGGCCTCGAAGACGTTCTCGATACCGTGCTGGCCCTCGCGATTGCCGACCTCACGGAACAGGGCGGCCAGGTCGGCGCCCGACCAAAAGCGGTCTTCGAAGGTCTCGGCGTTGTCGTGGGCGGTCTTCAGCTGGCTGTACTTGCGGATGATGATCACCCAGGACAGGAACGAGAACGCCAGCAACAGGAGCATGACCAGTTGTACGGGCAGGCTCGCTTCCGCGACCAGCTTGAAAATGTTCAGTCCACCGTTCATCGCTTGAAGGCTCTCCGCCGGTATCTATGGCTTTAGGTAAAAGGAAATTCGTTGGGGAACAGGTCCACCGGAATCTGGGCAGGACGCATCGTGTCGAGGTTTACGCAAGCCGCGCGCACCGTAGCGCGCACCAGTGTCGTATCCCCGCGCACAATCACCTGATCGAACAGCATACTGGCTGAACGACGTTCTTTGACGGCCACGCTGACCAGGAGTTCATCATTCAGACGGGCCGGGCGAAGGAAATCCAGCTGCATGTCCCGGACGACGAAGCCAAGGCTGGTGGCATCGCGTAGGGCCACCTGGTCGATACCCTGGGCGCGAAGCCACTCGGTACGGGCCCGCTCCATGAAGCGAAGGTAGTTGGAATGGTAGACGACGCCTCCGGCGTCGGTGTCTTCCCAATAAATCCTTACGGGCCAGCTGAAAACGGTCATGCGTCGTCCGAAAACAGGTCCGGGGCCACGGTCTGGCGCGGTGGCGGGGTCAGGCCGAGATGGCGCCAGGCCTTGGCGGAGGCCATGCGGCCTCGGGCGCTGCGGATCAGGTAGCCCTGCTGGATCAGGTAGGGCTCGACCACATCCTCGAGGGTCCCACGGTCTTCGCTGAGCGCCGCCGCGAGCGATTCCACGCCGACCGGGCCACCCTCGAAGTTCTCGATGATGGTCTTCAGGAGGCGACGGTCGAGGTCGTCGAAGCCCAGGGCATCGACCCGAAGCATGTCCGTGGCAGCACGGGCCAGAGCGTGGGTGATCTTGCCGTCGCCGCGTACCTCGGCGAAATCGCGCACGCGGCGAAGTAGCCTGTTGGCGATACGGGGCGTGCCGCGCGAGCGGCGGGCGATTTCCACAGCACCTTCGAGATCACACTCGATATTGAAGATCTTCGCTGCGCGACGGACGATCGCGGTCAGCTCATCCACGCTGTAGAACTCCAGCCGCTGGATGATGCCAAATCTGTCGCGCAGCGGGCCCGTCAGCAGGCCCGCGCGGGTCGTCGCGCCGATCAGGGTAAACGGAGGCAGGTCGAGCTTGATCGAGCGGGCCGCGGGACCCTCGCCGATCATGATGTCGATCTGGAAGTCCTCCATCGCCGGGTAGAGGACTTCCTCGACCACAGGCGACAGGCGATGGATCTCGTCGACGAAGAGGACGTCGTTCGCCTCGAGGTTGGTCAGCAGCGCGGCGAGATCCCCCGCGCGCTCCAGCACCGGACCCGAGGTAGAGCGGACATTCACACCCAGCTCGTTGGCGATCACATGCGACAGCGTGGTCTTGCCCAGGCCCGGCGGCCCGAAGATCAGCACGTGATCAAGGGCACCCTGCCGGCGCCGCGCCGCCTCGATATAGATGGCCATCTGCTCACGCACAGTCTCCTGGCCGAGATATTCGGACAGGCGCTTCGGACGAATGCTGGCTTCCAGCGCATCGTCGTCCATGGCAGCGGTGGCGGAAATAATGCGGTGCTCGGACATGGCGGCATTATGGCAGGTCTGGGGGTGCGGCGACCCGCGCGCCGGGTGGGCAAGCTGGCGATAGGAGGAACACCAAAAAGCTCAGCCGCCACCATCACCCTTTTCACTGCGCCCTCAGGCAGCAGCGCGCTCAGCTGACAAGAGTCGTTCGGCAGCGACGACTGCCGTGCGGATGCCCGTCCTCCTATCGTCAGGTTGCCTTACACAGGCCACCCCCCGAGAGGAGTAATGAATGAAAGCAAGACTGATAGCGGCAGCGCTTGCGGGAACTATCGCGACAGATGCCTGCGCCGAAATCAAATGGCTTAGTCGCGCAAATTGCGTGGCGGGCATAGTCAATGAGTCAGTCACCTACGACAGGCCCAAACTCAACGGCTACTGGATGAACACTTTCAGCACGCACGTAGGATTCGGTGCGGTCGGAGGCCATACCCTAGCCTCTCCCAGAGCATTCACATGGCGATCGTACGCTGGAGATCTCATGGACGCGACGCGCAATACCGTCACGGGCACGCATTTTTTCACTGACGAATGGCACGTAAACCATGTAGCGCAAACCATAGCAACCAACTGCAACCTAAGGGAGTGGTGAGATGAATGATGGAAAGAACGGTCTCATCGTTGTAACAGTGGCTGGATTGTTGCTTTTGAGCGAAAGCACAGCCGCCAGTGGAAACGATCCGAAAACAATGTTCACGCCGCAGTTCTCAGCCGTTCAATTGGAGGAGGCGCAGGAGGACGGTGTTGACCTGACCAAGGCCGACCTCCGTCCCGGCCTACATATCGTCCCTCTCTCGGATTCCTGGAGCACCGAAAAGCAGGCTAACGCGATCCGCACTCAGATCGATCAGCAGCAGCAGAACGGATTCTTCGATATCGAGGCGGAAGAGCTCGTCGACCTGCGAGCGTCGACCAACGCCGGCATCGCGAATCAGTCTAAAGAAATTGCTCGCCACGACCGCTCATTCAGCTCACTGGAGGAGGTCCAGTCCGACCTGAGCGTAAGTCCCATCGGCCTTGGCACCTCGGACCTTTCGCCGGCGACTCTTATGGACGTACGCCTATCCGGGGGATTCGTTGACGGACGCTGGACCGGAGTCACGCGAACGTTCGATGTGCCCGATCTTGGCGTCATTGTCCTGAACGAGACCGATCATGCCGCGGGACGGGAATCAATAACGCTCATCAAGGAATGGATCAATGTTGACATTCACGGACAGCCGGGAAGCGTCAGAACGGCCCGGGATTCGTCTGGGAACACTTGGGTCACCTTGGGATGGGCCAATGAGCGAAAAATTTACTCACTGAGGCTCCAGCCGAACCATCCCGAGCAACGGACCGCGAATCAATTCCACCTGACCGAGATCGCAAAAGCTCTCGCAGAAAGATAGTGAGAGGGCCCACTCAGGCGCGCGAGAGCCACGAAATTTTTTTCGGGCTCTCGCGCTCAGATTTCGACCTGCGCGCCCAGCTCGATCAGGCGGTTGCCCGGGATCTGGAAGAACGCCGTCGCCGGCATCGCGTTGCGTGCCAGGAAGGCGAACAGCTTGTCGCGCCACAACGCCATGCCCGGACGGCGCGCGTCGGCGACGATGTTTTCGCGCGACAGGAAGAACGTCGTGTCCATCATGTCGAAGTCGAGGCCCTTGGCGCCGGCCCGGCTCAGCGAGAACGGGATGTTCGGATCCTCGGCGAAGCCGTAGCGGAGCTGCAGGCCGAAGAAACCGCCGCCATACTCGATGACTTCCATCCGTTCATCGTAGTCGGCGACAGGCGTCTCGAGCATCTCCACGGTCAGCAGCACGTTGCGCTCGTGCAGCACCTTGTTGTGCTTGAGGTTGTGCAGCATCGCGTGCGGCACCGAGTTCTGGTTGGCCGTCAGAAACACCGCCGTACCAGGAACGCGCAGCGGCGGGTGATCGGAGATATTGGCGACGAAGGGCTCGAGCGCGAGCCCGGACTGCTTGATCTCGCGAACCACGAGGTCCCTGCCCCGGCGCCACGTGGTCATCACGGTGAAGATGACGACGCCAAGCACCAGCGGGAACCAGCCACCGTGCGCGATCTTCAGGGCGTTGGCGCCGAAGAACGCAAGGTCCGTAATCAGGAAGATCACGCCCACGGCGATCACTGCCGACCAGTGCCAATGCCAACGATAACGCGCCACGACGAGCGCCAGCAGCGTGGTCATCGTCATCGTGCCGGTCACGGCGATGCCGTAGGCCGCGCCGAGGTTGTTCGACGAACGGAAGCCGATCACCGCCAGCACCACGAGGACGAGCAACATGCGATTCACCCAGGGCACGAAAATCTGCCCGGACATCTCATGCGACGTATGCACCACGGCCATGCGCGGCGAATAGCCCAGCGACATCGCCTCGCGCGTCATCGAGAACGCACCCGAGATCACGGCCTGCGAAGCAATGACTGCCGAGGCCGTGGCCAGGGCGATCATCGGGTACAGCAGATTCTCCGGCACCATCTTGTAGAACGGGTTTTCGATGGCGCTCGGATCGTGCAGAAGCAGCGCACCCTGGCCGAAGTAGTTGATCAGCAACGCCGGCAGGACGAAGAAAAACCAGGCCAGGCGAATCGGCTTCTTGCCGAAGTGACCCATGTCCGCATAAAGCGCTTCGCCGCCGGTCAGCGCCAGCACCACACCGCCGAGGGCGATGAAGGCCTGCTTGCCGTGCTCCATGAAGAAGCGCACCGCATACATGGGATTCAGGGCGTACAGCACCTGCGGATGGTCGACGAGCTGGCGCAGTCCCAGCCACGCAAGCACGAGGAACCAGACGATCATCACGGGCGCGAACGCCTTGCCGACGATCTCGGTCCCATGACGCTGGATGGCGAACAACGCGACAAGGATGACCAGGCAGATCGGCAACACATAGGTTTCGAGCGACGGCGCGGCAACCTCAAGGCCTTCGACGGCCGAGAGGACCGACATGGCCGGCGTGATGACGCCATCGCCGTAGAACAGCGACGCACCGAAGATGCCGATGGCGGCGAGCACCCAGCGAGCGCGTGGCGAGCCGCTCACACTGCGCTGCGCCAGGGCCATGAGCGCCATGATGCCGCCCTCGCCCTTGTTGTCGGCGCGCATGACGAAGGTGACGTACTTGAGCGAGATCACCATCAGCAACGACCAGAAGATCAGCGACAACACGCCGAGTACCGCCAGTGGCTGAGGCGTCATGCCGTGCGTGCCGAGTGTTTCCTTCATCGTGTACAAGGGACTCGTACCGATGTCGCCGAAGACGATGCCAATGGCACCCAGCGCAAGCGCGGCAAGTTTCTTGCCGTGCGCGTTGCGCAACTCTTCAGCGTGGTTATGCTGACCCATGGTTCAACTTCCCAGCGCGGCGCGTAGCGCCTTGCGAATAATGGCTTCGGCAGTATCGCCATCCGCGGCGACCTTCTGCACGAGGCGCGAGGCTTCCACGGGCTTGTAGCCGAGTTGTTGCAGCGCAACGGTAGCCTCGGCCGCCGGATCGGCCGGCATGGCTTCGCCGGCGATGGTCGAGGGCAGGCGCACGCCCACTGCATCGACGCGGTCACGCAGCTCGACCACCATGCGCTCGGCGGTCTTCTTGCCGATACCGGGAATCTTGGTGAGTGCGACGACATCGCCCGCATGAACGAGCCGGGACAGATCGTCGGTCGACACCCCCGACAACACGGCCAGCGCAATCTTCGCGCCGATCCCGCTCACCTTGAGCAGGTGACGGAACATGGCGCGATCCGGTTCACGAAGGAAGCCGTAGAGCGAGACGCCGTCTTCCCTCACCGCGTAATGGATAAGAAGCGTCACTTCCTTGCCGGTCGCTGGCAAGTCGTAAATCGTGGACATCGGGGCGTCGACGTCGTAACCGACGCCACCCACCTCGATGAGCAACGAGGGGGGCTGCTTGCTGATGAGTGTTCCGCGCAGTCGGCCGATCATCGGCGTCTCCATGCCGTGCGCGGGATACCCACGCGTTCAAGACTCGTACGGGTGTGCGCGTGGGCGACCGCGATCGCCAACGCATCGGCGGCATCCGCCTGGAGCGGACCCTTGATACCGAGGAGCATCCCGATCATGTGCTGGACCTGGGCCTTGTCGGCGCGGCCGGTTCCGACCACCGCCTGCTTGACCTCGGTCGCTGCGTACTCGTGCACGACGATTCCCTGGCTGACCATGGCGACGATGGCTGCGCCGCGTGCCTGACCCAGCTTGAGGGCCGAGTCCGGATTGCGCGCCATGAACACGCGCTCGATCGCAGCCTCGGCCGGACCGTGCGTACCGATGATGGCGCAGAGTTCGTCAAAGATGCGTTTGAGACGCAGGGGAAAGGTGGCTTCGCCGGCGATCACCAGCGCGCCGTGCCAGACGTGAGTCAACTTGCCGTTGTCGGCCACGTCGATCACGCCTACACCCGTGCGCTGGCTGCCCGGATCGATACCCAGAATGCGGGTCATGACAGCGAGGGATTCACGAGCTCACGCGTCTTCCGCATCCTGGCTGGGCAGGATGGCGTTGTGATAGACCTCGTCGACATCGTCGAGATCGTTCAAGCGCGTGAGCAACTTCTCAAAATGCTCGAGGGCTTCACCGGTGGGCGTGACCAGCGGCCCGTTCGGGCGCATGACGACGTCCGAACCATCGATATCGAAGCCCGCAGCGGCAAGCGCCTTGCGCATGGCTTCGACGGCGATCGGATCGGCGGCAAGCAGCACGCTACCGACGCCGTTCTCGATCACGATGTCTTCGGCGTTGTTTTCGATGGCCGCTTCTTCGAGCTTCGCTTCGACGTCGGCGTCGCCGCCGGTGTGGACGACGACCTGCCCCACCTTGGTGAACTGGAAGGCCACCGAGTTGGTCGTACCCAGGTTGCCACCAAGCTTGGTCAGCGAGGCGCGGACGTCGGCGACCGTGCGAGTCTGGTTGTCGGTGACGCAATCGATGATCAGCGCGGTACCCGCCGGGCCGTAGCCCTCATAGCGGATCTCGTGCATGTCGGCGCCGCCCTCGGCACCCGAGCCACGCTTGATGGCGCGGTCGATGGTGTCCCGGGTCATGTTGGCGGCCAGGGCCTTGTCCACGGCGGCGCGCAGGCGCGGATTGCCGTTGGGGTCGGGCACGCCGCCACGGGTGGCGATGGTGATTTCGCGGATCAGCTTGGTGAACACCTTGGCGCGCTTGGCGTCTTCGGCGTTCTTGCGACCTTCGATGGACGGGCCTCTACCCATGTGCGTTTCCTGGCTCTACCGGACTGACGAGGGCGCGATTCTAGCCGCAATCACGTTAAGGGGCTAAGGGGGTGTCGAACCGGCCGTCGCGAAGGAAAACAGCAACCTGCCTCGCCACGTCGGCGGACACGAGCATTCCGGTGTGACTGGTCTCCAGGACGCAATGGCCGGCCAGCCCGGGCAAACGGGTCTCTTCCACGCCAACCGAGCCGTCGTGCTCATCGCCCAGCGCGCCCACGAAGGCACCCAGCCCAACGGGCATGCGGCCGGCGATCATGCCGACCTCTCTGGCCCCGTCCCAGCGGTCCAGGCCATGTTCGAGGAGTTCGCGCGAGCGACCCAGGAGCATGTCGCCGCCCCAGCGATGGGTCAGGCCGCGCGCGGCACCGCTGCCGTTGAGCGGCGAGCCGAGGCAGACGATCCGCCCCTGCGGCAAATCGTCATCCCGGCAGGCAAGCAGGGCCAGGACGCCGCCAAGGCTATGGCCGACAACATGCACCGGCCCCGGACCGAGGCTGCGGATGCGTTTGCGCAGGCGATTGATCGCCTGCTCCGGCGGGGCAGCGACGCTCATGTATTCGAACTGGTGAACGCTGAAACCTTCCTCGCGCAGGCGCCGGTGCAGCATCGCCATTGCGAATCCCCGCATCCACAGGCCGTGGAGCAGCAGGACCTCGGGCAGGTTGTCGGTCATCGGTGTGCGGCGCCGGTCAGGCCTTTGGCTCCACGGCGACGCGAACGTGGAGTTCCTTCAGCTGCGGGTCCGAGACCGGCGACGGTGCGTCGGTCATGAGGTCCTGGGCGCTGGTGGTCTTCGGGAAGGCGATGACGTCACGAATCGACTCGGTGCCGGCCATCAGGGCGGCAATGCGGTCGATACCGAAGGCCAGGCCGCCATGGGGCGGCGCGCCCATGCGCAGCGCCTTGAGCAGGAAGCCGAACTTGGCCTCAGCCTCGTCCGCGCTGATGCCGAGCAGTTCGAACACGGCGCTCTGCATTTCGGGGCGGTGGATACGGATGGAGCCACCACCGATCTCGGCGCCGTTGAGGACCATGTCGTAGCCACGGCTCACGGACACCGCGGCGTTGGCGCGCAGATCGGCGATGTCGTCGACCTTGGGCGCCGTGAACGGATGATGGAGGGCGACGTAGCGCTGTTCTTCGGCGTCGTATTCGAACATCGGGAAGTCGGTGACCCACAGCGGCTTCCAGGCGTTCTCGACCAAGCCACGGTCGCGACCGAGCTTGAGGCGGAGCGCGCCCATGAAGTCGGTGACGGTCTTCCAGGCGCCAGCGCCGAAGAACACGATGTCACCGGAAACCGCGCCCGTGAGCGACAGCACCTGCTCGAGGGCAGCGTCGTCGAGGAACTTGGCGACAGGCGAATTGATGCCTTCGCGACCCTTGGCGAGATCGTCCACCTTCAGCCAGGCAAGACCCTTCGCGCCGTACTTGGCGGCGTATTCGGTCAGGCCGTCGATATCCTTGCGCGACAGCTCGGCGGCGCCGGGCACGCGAAGGGCGGCCACGCGGCCGGCCGGATCGTTGGCGGGGCCGGAAAAGACCTTGAACTCGACGTGCTTCACCGCCTCGGCGATGTCGGTCAGCTCAAGCGGGTTACGCAGGTCGGGCTTGTCCGAACCGAAGCGGCGCATGGCTTCTTCGTAGGTCATGCGCGGGAAGCTGGCGTCCAGTTCGACCTGGCGTACTTCGCGGAACACGTGGCGGATCAGGTTCTCGACGAAATCCTGGACGTCACGCTCTTCGACAAAGGCGAACTCGAGGTCGAGTTGGGTGAATTCCGGCTGGCGGTCGGCGCGGAGATCTTCGTCGCGGAAGCAACGGGCGATCTGATAGTAGCGGTCGAAGCCGGCCATCATCAGGATCTGCTTGAACAGCTGCGGCGACTGCGGCAACGCGTAGAACTGGCCCGGGTGCACGCGACTCGGCACGAGGTAGTCGCGCGCGCCTTCCGGCGTGGCCTTGGTCAGGATGGGGGTTTCGATGTCCTGGAAACCGGCGGTGTCCAGGTAACGACGCAGCTCGCGAACCAGCTTGGTCCGGGTGCGCATCATCTGCTGCATTTCCGGACGGCGCAGGTCGAGGTAGCGGTAGGTCATCCGCATGTCTTCGTTCGGCGTTTCGTGCAGCGCGAACGGCAGGTCACGGGCGGCGTTGAGGATCTCGACCTTGTCGGCGATGAGCTCGACAGTGCCGGTCTTCAGCTTGTCGTTGGCCGCCAGGCGCTTGCGCACCTGGCCGGTGACCTTGATGCAGTATTCGTAGCCCAGTTCGCCGGCGATGGCGAAGGCCCCGGCGTTCTCGCGTTCGATCACCACCTGGGCGATGCCCTCGTGGTCGCGCAGGTCGACAAAGGCCACGTGGCTCTGCAGGCGAAGGGTGTTCACCCAACCGCAAAGGGTGACGTTCTGGTCGATCAGCGACTCGTCGATGAGTCCGCAAAAATGGCTGCGCATGCGCTTGAAGCTTCGTAGGAAAAGACCCCGGATCGTACCACGACCCGGGGTATCGCCTTGCGTTCGGGCGCTTAGCGACCGCCCACGGAGAAGATGCCACGGCAGCCGTTGTCGACCCATATGCCGTCGCGATCGACGCCCCAGCTGTAGCCTTCCTCGCAGCGCGCCTTGGAGTCCTGGCGGATCAGCCGTGGACGCGCGTAGCGCACATCGACGTTGCAATGGCCGTAGCGGCCGTCCTTGCTGCCGCAGTCGATGGTTCGCGCGGGTCCGCCGCCCCAACCAGGGCCCGGCCGGTCGTCATCCCGACCCGGCCGACCGTCATCCCAGCCGGGTCGGCCATCGCCGCCCGGGCGACCGCCGCCCCAGCCGCCGGCCTCCGCGAAAATACCGCGGCAACCGCGGTCGACCCAGATCGCGTTGGCCTGCTGGTCGAAGCCCCAGGTCCGGTCACGCACGCAGGCGGCTTTGGAATCCTGGCGAACCAACTGTGCGTCGCGCCACCGCACGGGGCAGCGCCCCGGCTTGTTGTTACCGCTGCCGCAATCGATCGTACCGCGCTGGGCCTGCGCCGCCGGCGAGACCGCACCCATTGTCACTGCCATCGCCATCAGGGCAAGGCCACCCAGCCATCCGCGCATACACACTCCTTTGTTGGTCCAGAGGGTGCGTACGCTAGCGCAAGAAATTGCAACGCCCTTTGAATGAACTTGCGAAGTTCAGGAAGAGGCGGAGCCAGAACCCCCCTTACCCGCCGGGGCTGGCGATGCCACAGGCGCCGGAGCGGGTGCCGCGGCGGGCGCGGGGGCGGCGGCCGGCGCCGACGCAGGCGCCGGGCCACCCGAAGAGCCCTCGACAAGATTTTTCTTCTTGTCGCCGTCTTTCTTGAAGTCGGTCTCGTACCAGCCGCCGCCAGCAAGGCGGAACTGCGGCGCGCTCAACATCCGGCCCACCTGCGGTTCGCCGCAGTTCGGGCAGACCGCCGGATCCGGGTCGGCCATCTTCTGCAGGCGCTCGAAGCGGTGTCCGCAGGCTTTGCACTGGAACTCATAGATAGGCATGGATAGTTCTCTGAACGTCAGCCGGGGATTATCGACCCGCAAGCTCCGGGCCGGAATACTTTTGCATTGCACCAATAGGGAGAAAGAAGCCAGTTCCGTGCCAGGCCCTTTAAATAAGCTGTTTTCGTGCCTTTGTTTCACCATTATGGCGCAGGCATGACGAATCGGTTGACGCGCTGCAGCGAGAATGCCTAGCGTCGATCCCAGCGCGGCATTTCGACCGCGTCCGCGGGGCACTCCCGCCCTGCGTGCGTAGCTCGCCTAGGGGATCCATCGATGACGACAGGCAAGACCTCTCGACGCAAGCCGGCGGCCAGCTTCTGGCTTCCCGCCCTTGGACTCATGATCGTGACGCCCGGCTACGCCCAGGACGCCACACCGCCCCCGGACGCCAAGCAAGCGCGCCAGCTCGACCAGGTCGTGGTGACCGGTACGCGCAGTACCAACCGTACCGAAGCGGAATCATTGTCGCCGATCGACGTGCTTTCACCCAAGGACCTGACCTCCTCCGGCGCGACCGACCTCGCCACGGCACTGGGGCGACTGCTGCCCTCACTCGACTTCCCGCGTCCGGCGATCAACGACGGCAACGACGCCGTGCGGCCGGCCAGCCTTCGCGGACTGTCGCCGGATGACACGCTGGTGCTCGTCGACGGCAAGCGTTATCACACCTCGGCGCTCGTCAATTACAACAACTCGGTCGGTCGCGGCGCGGCCCCCGCCGACCTCAACTCCATTCCGATTTCCGCGATCGACCATATCGAAGTACTTCGCGATGGCGCGGCGGCGCAGTACGGCTCGGACGCCATCGCCGGCGTCATCAACATCGTGCTCAAGCACGGCGCGGGCGAAGGCAAGAACAGCATCAACGTCAACGGCGGCACCATGAGCAAGGGCGACGGTGATACCAACGGCACCGACGGCTCGATGGGCATCGACCTGGGTGGCAAGGGGGCGGACGCCAAGGGCTGGTTGCGTGTCGCCTGGAACTACCAGGATTCGATGAATACCAACCGGCGCTCGCCACTGTCGTTGTACACGCCTGAAGAAGCCGCCGACGGCAACGTGGCCCACCAGCGTTACGGCGACCCGGCAGTGAAGACCTATCAGGCGCTGACGAACTTCCAGTACGAGGTCGCGCACAACATCGACGTCTATGGCTTCCTCAGCATGAGCCGCCGTGATGTGACCTCGAACGGTTACTACCGTGCGGCCGCGAACGCCCGCAACGTTCCCGAGATCTACCCGAACGGCTTTCTTCCGCAGATCGTCAACCACACCAATGACACCACCGCCGTGCTCGGCGTGAAAGGCGTGACCGATAGCGGATGGCGATGGGATGCATCCGGCAACTACGGCATCAACAACCTCGGCTTCGACATCCAGAACAGCGTCAATACAAACCTGTACTACACGACGGGTTCGTCGCCGACCTACTTCAACGCGGGAACGTTCAAGAACTCGCAGGCCCTGGCCAACGTCGACATCGGCAAGGACCTTGCCGTCAGCTGGTTGCAGAATCCGCTTACGCTCGCCTTCGGGGCGGAATACCGCAAGGAGAAATATCAGATCGATGCCGGCGACCCGACCTCGTACTTCTTCGACCAGAACACGCTCATCCCCGGCACCACGACGCCGTACGCTGGCGGTTCACAGGTCTTTCCCGGCCTGTCCCCCGACGCGGCAGGAAGCTTCACGCGACACAGTGAAGCCCTCTATGTCGATCTCGAAAACGACATCACCGACAAATTCTCCGCTGGTGTGGCCGGCCGCTACGAGCACTACAGCGATGCAGGATCGACGCGCTCCGGGAAGATCTCCGGGCGCTACCAGTTCACGCCGACGTTTGCGCTACGCGGCACGATATCGAATGGCTTCCGTGCACCATCGCTTGCCCAGCAGAATTACCAGTCGGTAGTGACGATCATCGATCCAACGACGGGCCAGCTGGCTCAGACAGGCACGTACCGCACGTCGGACCCTGCCGCCGTCGCGCTTGGCGCCAAACCGCTCAAGCCGGAAAAATCGGCCAACTACAGTCTTGGCGCGGTGTGGGAACCGATCGCGGATTTCAGCGCGACACTCGACGTCTACCAGATCCGCATCTGGCACCAGATCCTTTACTCCGACACGATCAGCCTGACCGATCCGCTGCTCGCCGCGTACTTTCAACAGCATCGTGCCGGGCCAGCAGGTCACGGCCATCCAGTACTTCGCCAATGCGGCCGCAACGCGTACACGCGGCGCGGACCTGGTGTTGAACTACCGGATCCCGACGGCCTCGTGGGGCCAGATCAACCTGCTCGCCAGTGGCAACTACAACCAGGTGAAGGTGCTGTCGGTCGGTGCCACGCCGGAAGTGTTGCAGGCCAATTCGACCGACCCCATCGAGCTGTTCGGCCGGTCGAGCCAGGGCATCCTGACCAAGGCGACACCGCGGACGAAGTTCCTGTTCGGTGCGGACTGGGCCATCGCCGGGTTCAACGTGCATGGCGACCTCACCCGTTACGGCTCGGTCACCCGCGTCAACTCCGACCCGACCACCGACCAGGTGTTCTCGGCGCGGTGGCTGTTGAATACCTCACTGGGTTACGCGATCGATGCGTGGAACTTCAGCCTGGGCGTGGACAACGTCACCAACCAGTATCCGACCCGCGTCAAGGCGAACAACACGGGCGAGGACTTCGCCAGCGGCCTGCAGTATTCGGCGCTGTCACCGTTTGGTTTCAACGGGCGGTATTACTACGCCAAGGTCGGTTTCCGGTTCTGAACAGGCAATGTGGGAGCCGATTCAAATGTGGGAGCCGATTCATCGGCGAAAAGCCAACGGAGCGGTTTAGCCGTAAGCCCATCGCCGATGAATCGGCTCCAACATCTCGGCTCCCACATATCGGCTCGTTACATATGGCTTGTTTTCTACACCGCCTCGAAGTTGAGGTGGTTGCCGTCCGAATCCACGCGCACCGTCTGGCCCGGCGTGAACACGCCGCGTAGGATCTGCTGCGCCAGCGGATTCTCCAGCTGTTGCTGGATTGCACGCTTCAGCGGACGCGCCCCGTAGACCGGATCGAACCCGGCCGAGCCGAGCAGGTCCACTGCACGGTCCGTCACGTCGAGACCGAGCTGGCGTTCCGCCAGGCGCTTGCCGAGGTAGGCCAACTGGATGCGGGCGATCGAGCGGATCTGCTTCTTGTCGAGCGGACGGAATACGACGAGGTCGTCGAGACGGTTGATGAACTCGGGACGGAAATGCGCCTGCACCACACCCAGCACGGAGGCTTTCATCTGCATGTAGTCGGCTTCGCTGTCGCCGGCCTGTTCCTGGATGAGGTTCGAGCCAAGGTTCGACGTCATCACGATGACGGTGTTGCGGAAATCCACCGTACGACCCTGCCCGTCCGTGAGTCGGCCATCGTCGAGCACCTGGAGCAGGATGTTGAACACATCCGGATGCGCCTTCTCCACTTCGTCCAGGAGAATCACGCTGTACGGACGGCGACGGACGGCCTCGGTGAGGTAGCCGCCTTCTTCATACCCGACATAACCCGGAGGAGCACCGACGAGACGGCTCACGGAATGCTTCTCCATGAACTCGCTCATGTCGATCCGGATCATCGCGTCCTGCGTGTCGAACAGGAAGTCCGCCAGTGCCTTGCACAGTTCCGTCTTGCCCACGCCCGTCGGGCCGAGGAACAGGAACGAGCCATAAGGACGATTCGGATCCGAGAGTCCCGCACGCGCACGGCGGATCGCGTCTGAGACGGCCTTCACCGCCTCTTCCTGGCCGACGACGCGGGAGTGCAACGCTGTCTCCATCTGCAGAAGTTTCTCGCGCTCGCCCTCAAGCATTTTCGCCACGGGGATACCGGTCCAGCGCGCGACCACTTCAGCAATTTCCTCGGCGGTAACACGATCCTGCAGCAGCGTGAACTCCTGCTTCTCGGCCTGCTGCGCAGCGGCGAGCTGGGCTTCCAGCGCAGGCAGGCGGCCGTACTGGATTTCGCTCATCGCGGCGTAATCCTGGCGACGCTGTGCGGCCTCGAGTTCCAGGCGCGCGCTTTCGATCTGTTCCTTGACCTTGGTCGTGCCCTGGAGCATCGCCTTTTCCGATTTCCATACCTCGTTGAGGTCGGAGAACTCGCGATCGAGTTTCTCGATGTCGGACTCGAGCGTGGCCAGGCGCTGCTTCGATTCGTCGTCCTGCTCTTTCTTCAGCATCTCGCGCTGGATCTTGAGCTGGATGAGCCGACGCTCGAGGCGGTCGAGTTCCTCCGGCTTGGAGTCGATCTCCATGCGAATGCGCGATGCGGCTTCGTCCATGAGGTCGATGGCCTTGTCCGGCAACTGACGGTCGGGGATGTAGCGGGCGGAGAGCGTGGCGGCAGCGACGATCGCCGGATCGGTGATTTCCACACCGTGATGCACTGCGTAGCGCTCCTTCAGGCCACGAAGGATCGCGATGGTGTCCTCGACGCTGGGCTCGCCTACGTAGACCTTCTGGAAGCGACGCTCGAGTGCCGCGTCCTTCTCGACGTACTTGCGATATTCGTCCAGCGTGGTCGCGCCGATGCAGTGCAGCTCGCCACGGGCGAGCGCGGGCTTGAGCATATTGCCCGCATCCATCGCGCCATCGGCCTTGCCGGCGCCAACCATGGTGTGCAGCTCGTCGATGAACAGGATGACCCTGCCTTCCTGCTTCGAAAGGTCGTTGAGCACGTTCTTCAGGCGCTCCTCGAACTCGCCGCGGAATTTGGCGCCGGCGATGAGGGCCCCCATGTCGAGCGAGAGCACGCGCTTGTCGCGCAGGCCTTCAGGCACCTCGCCATTGACGATGCGCTGGGCCAGCCCCTCGACAATGGCGGTCTTGCCCACACCGGGCTCGCCGATCAGCACGGGATTGTTCTTGGTCCGGCGCTGCAGGACCTGGATCGTGCGACGGATTTCCTCGTCGCGACCGATCACCGGATCGAGCTTGCCGCTTTCGGCGCGCTCGGTCAGGTCGATGGTGTACTTCTCCAGCGCCTGGCGCTGCTCTTCGGCATTTTCCGACTGCACCTTTTCGCCGCCACGCAGCTTGTCGATCGCCGCCTCGAGGCGCTGCTTCGTGGCACCGGCCGCCTTCAGGGCACCGCCGACTTCGCCGCGGTCCTCGAGCAGGGCAAGCACGAAAAGCTCGCTGGCGATGAACTGGTCACCGCGCTGCTGGGCGAGCTTGTCGGTGAGGTTGAGCAGGCGGTTGAGGTCGTTGCCGAGGTTGATGTTGCCTTCCTCGCCCGCGACGCGCGGTAGCCGGTCCAGGATCTCGCCGACGCGCTGCCGCAGCGCGGGCACATTCACGCCGGCCTGAGTCAGCAGCGGTCCGGTCGAGCCACCCTGCTGGTCCAGCAACGCGGCCAGTACGTGCGCCGGCTCGAGCATGTTGTTGTCGCGGCCGACGGCCAGCGACTGGGCGTCGGCCAGCGCTTGCTGGAATCGCGACGTGAGTTTGTCCATACGCATCGATGGTGTCTCCCAAAGGTGTTGGCGCGCCCCGGGCCCTCCCCGCGACCGCCTCTGGCCTCACAGATGCGGGTTCGAGCATGCTCCTTCAACGGTGAAGACCAGGCGCAGCGTGTCTTCCTCCGCTTTTTTCACACCGTAACCGGCATCCTCAGGGCATCGCCGTTCCATGGAGCCCCCGTGACAGCCAGCCGCGACATCCTGCCCCGCCCCGCTGCGGACCTGATCGACAACGACTGCGCCCTCTTCCTCGATGCGGACGGCACCCTGCTCGCCTTCGCCGACGACCCTGAAGCTGTCGCCCTCGCCGACGGCCTGCTGGAGACGCTCGATAGCCTGCATACGGCGCTGGGCGGTGCACTGGCCCTGGTCAGCGGCCGCGCCATCAGCGGCCTTGATCGCATCTTCCGCCGTCCGCACTGGGCTGCCGCCGGCCAGCACGGCATGGAGCGGCGGGATGCCGCAGGCCGGGTGGTCACGCTACCTGTGGATCCGGTGGAACTGGCGACGCTTCGCGACACTGCCCACGCCATGGCTGCCGAATGGCCGGGTGTGCGCGTGGAAGACAAGAGCTGGTCGGTCGCCTGGCATTGCCGCGAACGTCCCGACTACGAGCCCGAACTGGCCCGTCGCGCACCCGAGCTCGTCGCCCGCTTTCCGGGCTTCGAGCTGCAACCGGGCAGTTACGTCTTCGAATTCAAGCCACGCGGCATGGACAAGGGTGTCGCGGTCGCCGCCTTTCTCGACGAGGCGCCGTTCCGGGGCCGCCGCCCGATCTATCTTGGCGACGACCTCACCGACGAACACGGCTTCACCCTGGTCAACGCGCGCGGCGGCGCCTCCGTTCGTATTGGCGCAAGAACACCGTCACAAGCGACGTTCACATTGTCTAGCCCGGCGGACGTCCATGCTTGGCTGGATTCCGTGAAAGCCAGGCTGTCGCAAGGAGCCGCAAGCGCAACATGAGCCGACTAGTCGTCATTTCCAATCGCGTTGCACTCCCCAAGCAGACGCAGACCGGCGGATTGGCATCCGCGATGAATGCGGCGCTGCAGGAAATGGGCGGCCTGTGGTTCGGCTGGAGCGGCAACATCGCCGCGGAGACCGGCAAGGAACTGCACGAGGTGGCCGATGGCCATATCAGCTATGCCACGATCGACATGTCCAAGGCGGACCATGACGATTACTACAGCGGCTTCGCCAATCGCGCGCTGTGGCCGCTGTTCCACTACCGCGCCGATCTCGTCGACTATCGCCGCGACCATCTCGAAGGCTACCTCCGGGTCAACCGGATGTTCGCCAAGCGGGTGGCCAAGCTGCTCAAGAAAGACGACATCATCTGGGTGCACGACTACCACCTGATCCCGCTCGCCGCGATGCTGCGCGAGCTCGGTGTCGAGAACCGAATCGGTTTCTTCCTGCACACCCCGCTACCCGCGGCCGGATTGCTCATTACCCTGCCGCGACATCGCGAACTGCTCGAGCCGCTGGCTTCGTACGATCTTGTGGGCCTGCATACGCAACGCGACCTGCGCGCGCTCGAGGATTACTTCCTGCATGAACTGGGCGCCGCCATGCGCACGGGCGGGCGCATCCGTGCGGCCAACGGGCGCATTTTCCGCGCCGGCGTCTTTCCCATCAGCATCGATACCGCCGAGGCGGTGGAGCTGGCTCATCGCGCGGAAGATAGCGGCGCCGTGGCCAAGCTTCGCGCCAGCGTGGACGACCGCTCGCTGATCATCGGTGTGGATCGCCTGGATTACTCGAAGGGCCTGCCCGAGCGCTTCGAAGGGTTCGCGCGGCTGCTGCGTGATTACAAGGAAATGCGCGGGCGCGTGTCGCTGCTGCAGATCGCCCCGCCGTCGCGCTCGGATGTACCGGAATACCGGTCGCTGCGTCGCGAACTGGAACGCAGTGCCGGCCATATCAATGGCCAGTACGCCGAGCCCGATTGGGTGCCGATCCGCTACGTCAATAAATCCTTCGCCCACAAAGTGCTGGCGGGGTATTTCCGCGTGGCCAAGGTCGGCCTCGTGACACCGTTGCGCGACGGCATGAACCTGGTCGCCAAGGAGTACGTGGCCTGCCAGGACCCGCAGGATCCCGGTGTGCTGGTGCTGTCGCGCTTCGCCGGCGCCGCACAGGAGCTCGACGCAGCCCTGCTGGTTAACCCGTCGGACCTGGACGAAGTGTCCGAGGCCCTCAAACGGGCGCTCGAAATGCCACTGAAGGAACGCCGCATGCGGTGGCAGTCGATGATGGACGTGCTCGAACGCAACGACATCACCACCTGGCGCAACGCCTTCCTGCAGGCGCTCACCGAGCCGCCCAAGGTGAAGCCGGAGATCTACGTGCAGACGCCGATGACGGCGCCTTAGGTTCCGGTCCAGATCAGCGAGGCGAACCGCCCGCTGTTCGCCCCGTCGCGGCGATACGAATAGAGCCGATCGTCGGTGAAGGTGTCGAAGTTGCCCCCTGACACCTTCGACACGCCGGCCCCGGCCAGCCTGCGCCGCGCCAGCTGGTACAGATCGCAATGCCAGTGGCCCGGCCGCGTGGGAGCAAAGGCTCCCGCCGCACCCGCGTCCCCGTCGACGAAGGCGGCACGGACCTCCTCCCCCACTTCATACGACGACGCCCCGATCGCCGGGCCGAGCCAGGCCTGCACCTGTTGGCCGGCCATCGCGGAAACGGTGTTCTCCAGGACGCCCGCCGCCAGTCCACGCCAGCCGGCATGGGCGGCAGCAATCGTCTGGCCATCAGCCGACACGAACAGCACCGGCAGGCAATCGGCCGTAAGGATCGCGAGCACATGGCCCGGACCACGGGCCACCGAGGCGTCTGCTACCGGCTCGTCATCCCTGTCGCATCCGGCGATGCCGGACTCGACCACGGCGATACCGTGCACCTGCCTTAGCCACAAGGGCGCGGCGGGCAGGCCCAGGGCCTCCGCCAGCCCGCGGCGGTTGATCTCCACCGCGGCGACATCGTCCCCGGAGCGCAGCCCAAGGTTGAGGCGGTCATAGGGAGCTTCCGAAACGCCCGGGCCGTGCCGCGTGGACACCGCTGCGCCCACGCCTGCCGGCGCCGCCCAGTCCGGAACAATCCATTCGGCACCCATGCTCAGTCCTCGATCGGATGGAGCACGGTGTCAGCCCGCAGTGCCTCGATCAGCGCATCCTGGTCATCCGGGCGCGGCGAGTCGAACTCGAGGTATTCCCCGGTGATGGGGTGGTCGAAGCCCAGTTTTTCCGCATGCAGGGCCTGACGACGAAAACCACGGAGGGAATCGATCAGTTCCTGACTGGCGCCCCGCGGCAGGCGCAGGCCGTTGCCGTAGAGCTGGTCGCCGACCAGCGGATGGCCGATGTGAGCCATGTGGACGCGAATCTGGTGGGTGCGGCCGGTCTCCAGGTTGCACTGGATGACGCTGTGCGCACGGAAGCGCTCGCGCACGCGGTAATGCGTCACGGCCTCCTTGCCGCCGTCGATCACATCGCGAACGCCCTGCTTGAGGCGGTCGTGCTGATGACGCCCGATCGGCTGGTCCACCGTACCGCCGGCCACCATCGTGCCCAGCACGACGGCCTCGTACTGGCGGCGAACCTCGTGCAGGGAGAGCATTTCCACCAGTCGCGTATGGGCCGCAAGGGTCTTGGCGACGACCATCAGCCCTGCCGTGTCCTTGTCCAGGCGATGCACGATGCCGCCGCGCGGCAGCTCGGCCAGGCCCGGGTTGTGATGCAGGAGGGCGTTGAGCATCGTCCCAGTGGGGTTACCCGCACCCGGATGGACCACCAGCCCCATCGGCTTGTCCACGACCATCAGGTCGTCGTCCTCGAACCGGATATCCAGGGCGATATCCTCGGCTTGCGCGTGGACCTCGTTCTCCAGCTCCGCTTCCAGATCGACCTTCTCGCCACCCCGGACCAGCTGCCGCGGCGCCGCGCGGGCCCCGTCCAGCAACACTTTGCCGTCCTTGATCCACCCGGTGAGGCGGGATCGGGAATAATCGGGGAACATCTCGGCCACGGTCTGGTCGAAACGCCGTCCAGCGGCCGTTACCGGCACAATGGCTTCATGTCGTAACGTCGTCATACCGCCCCGCCCGGCCCATGGCCGGTTTCGGCTATCATGCCTTTTCGCTCAAGCATCCGAACTCTCTCAATGCGTGCAACTAAGATCACCATTCTGCTCGTCCTCGCCCTGTCGATGAGCGCCTGCTCGATGTTCCGCAGCAAAAAGGAGACGATCGACACGATGCCGGAAGACCGGCTCTATGCTTCGGCTCACAATTCGCTGGAATATTCGGACTATTCAGCCGCCGAGAAGGGCTATCAGCGCCTGATTGCGCGCTTCCCGTCCGGTGACGTCAATGAGCAGGCCCAGATCGAACTGGCCTACGCGCAGTACAAAGACAACAAGCCGGACGACGCTTACTCCACGATTAATCGCTTCATCAAGACGTTCCCGACCCACAAGCATGCAGATTATGCCTATTACCTGCGCGGCATGATCAATTTCGATCGTACCGGTGGCGTGATCGAGCGCTACCTGCAGCGTGGAAGCTCGGCCTCGACCCGCCGCGACCAGGGTTTCAACCTGACCTCGTTCGACGATTTCAGCCAGCTCACCCGCCGGTATCCGAACAGTGCCTACGCCACGGACGCCCGCCAGCGCATGATTTTCCTGCGTAACCAGCTGGCCACGTTCGAGATCAACGTTGCCGAGTACTACCTGCGCACGAAGTCGTACATCGCCTCGGCAGACCGCTCCCAGTACGTGATCGAGCACTACCAGCAGTCGCCGGAGACGGCCGACGCCCTGGCCATCCTGACGCGCAGCTACATTGCACTCGACCGCAAGCCGTTGGCCGAGCAGAGCCGCAAGGTGCTGGCGCTGAACTACCCGAACCACCCCTACCTGACCGACGAATCCTGGCCGCACAGCCCGTCGATCTGGCGCAAGGCGATTCCGTTCTCGGGTCACCATTGATCCATCAGGTATGAGAAAAAAACCGGCGAAAGCCGGTTTTTTTTGCCTGTCCGGGTGCCGCCGGCTCTGTGTGGGAGCCGGCTGTGCCGGCGATGGACTCACCCGCTAAACCGCTCCGCTGGCTTTTCGCCGCTGAAGCGGCTCCCACAAGGTCGAATCACCTCCAGCCGGAGGTGATCGGATACCGGCGTTCGCGGCCGAAGGCCTTGGTGGTGACCCGCGGGCCAGGTGCAGCCTGGCGGCGTTTGAACTCGTTGATGAAGACCATGCGGATCACGCGGCGCACGGTGGCGTCGTCGTGGCCGGCGGCGATGATGTCCTCGGCCGAGGCCTCGCCCTCGATGAAGTGCTCGAGAATCGCGTCCAGTTCATCGTAAGGCGGGAGCGAATCCTGATCGGTCTGTTCGTGACGCAGTTCTGCCGAGGGCGGACGGTCGATCACGGCGGTCGGGATGGCACCATCGATCGCCGCACGCCAGCGCGAAAGGGCGAACACCGTCGTCTTGTAGACGTCCTTCAGCGGCGCGTACGCGCCACACATGTCGCCGTAGAGCGTGGCGTAACCCACCGCCATCTCACTCTTGTTGCCCGTCGACAGCAGTAGCTTGCCCGTCTTGTTCGACATGGCCATAAGGAGCACGCCCCGCGCGCGCGACTGCAGGTTTTCCTCGGTGATATCCGGCTCGCGGCCGGCAAACACCGGCGTCAGCGCGCCCGTGAAAGCCTCATAGATGCCTTCGATGGGCAACACGTGGTACTCGACGCCGAGATGTTCCGCCTGAGCCTTGGCTTCACGCAACGAAAGATCGGACGTGTACACCGTGGGCATCATCACGGCGGTGACCTTGTCCTTGCCCAGTGCGTCGACTGCGAGGGCGAGGGTGAGCGCCGAGTCGATACCGCCGGACAGGCCCAGGAGCACACCGGAGAAGTGATTCTTGCCGATGTAATCGCGGATACCGCGAACGATGCCCGCGTACATCAGCGCCTCGGGCGAACGCGTATCCGCCGCCGGCCAGTCGATCGCGGCGAGGCGTCTGGTTTCGGTATCGAATTCCACCGTGAGCAGCATTTCCTCGAAAGACGGAGCACGCGCAAGCACCTCGCCATCGGCCTGGACCAGCAGGGAGTGACCGTCGAAAAGCAGGTCGTCCTGGCCGCCGACCAGATTCACGTAGGCGATCGGCAGGCCGGTCTCACGCGCACGCTGCTTGAGCAGGGCCTCGCGGGTCGCCGCCTGTCGCCGGTCCCACGGCGATGCATTGATGACGAGGATCAATTCGGCACCGGCTTGCGCGACACGGGCGGCGGGTTCCGCTTCCCAGATGTCCTCGCAGATCAGCATGCCGACGTTGACGCCTTCGATGTTGAACACGCGCGTGGCTTCGCCGTGCTGGAAGTAGCGTTTCTCGTCGAACACCGTGTAATTGGGCAGCTCCTGCTTGTGGTAAGTCCACTCCAGCTTGCCCTCACGGATCAGCGAGGCTGCGTTGAACACCTCACCGCGGGAATCGGGGTAGCCGACGATGGCGGAAATGCCTTTGATCGTGGGCGCCAGGGCCTCGAGCTCACGATGACAGGCATCCAGGAAGCTCGGTCGCTGGAGCAGGTCTTCAGGCGGGTAGCCGGAAAGCGTCAGCTCGGGGAAGGCGATCAGGGAGGCGCCCAGGCGGTCGCGTGCCTCGTCGGCCAGCGCCTTGACCCGTCGCGCGTTGTCGGCGGTGGCGCCTACCGGGAAATCGAACTGGGCCAGGGCGAAGCGAAAGGTGGACATGGGGGATCCGTGCGGTCGCGGGGACTGCACATGATAAGGCCTAGCGGACCGGCACGTCGTAGATCAGGTCGGCCTGGGCGGCGGAGGGCAGCGAGTAGTGCCACCACTCCTGCGGATAGTTGACGAAGCCTTCGGCGGCCATCGCCCGCAGCAAGCGCTGGCGATTCGCCCGCTGGGCAGGACTGATGCGCGGGTCATCGGTATGGGCGATGGGATCGAAGAAGTCGAAGTCGGTACCCATGTCGAGCGGCTGGCAGGTGCCGTCCTCGCAGCGCATCAGGGTCAGGTCGACCGTGGCGCCGCGACTGTGCCCGGAGACCGGCGCTATGTACTCGCCAAGCAGCTTGTCCTTGTCGAGATTCGGATAGTGGGCCGCCTTGGTGCGCGTGTCCGAAAGGTCTCCGGCCCAGCGCACGAAGGCCGCCACGGCACGCACCGGACGGTAGCAATCCCACAGCCGGAGGCGGTATCCGTGCTTGCGTAGTGTCGCCTCGACACGCGCGAGCGCCTGCGCGGCGGCGGTACGCAGGTAGCAGGCGGGGGCTTCATACCCATCCACCACGGCACCCGTGAAGTTGTCTGCGCTGGCGTAATGCATGACCTCGTCGATATCAGGCACGAGGGTGCGGATATTCGTCATCCCCGCTGCTTCCGCTGTGCTGGCCGAAGAAAGGCGGGGCGCATCCGCCGCGCGGGATTCGGCACACGCAAGCGACGCGAGCAACCCGCACGCGAGAAAACCAACGCCAGACATACGCATTGCCAATGCCCCCGGGGTGACGCGCCGCCCCTCGCGACGTCCGGGGAGGTTAGCCCATTGCCGCCCGCCCGCGCAGGGCAGGTACCATGCCGGGACGATCGTTTTTACCCGGGGAGGGTTGGCGTGATCGAATCGGTCTGGCCGTATCTGGCTGTCATGCTGCTCGTCGCCGGCTTCTGGCCCGCGATCGAACGTCGCTTTCGCTGGAAGGCATTCGAGGTACTGCCTCCCATCGTCCTGACCTACCTCAGCGTGACCGCGCTATCGGTCGCCGGGTTATGGACGGCGAGTCCGGACATCCACGCCGCCCAGGGAGTCCTGGTTTCACGCCTGGTACCCGCGCTCCTCTTCCTGCTGATGATCAATTGCGACCTCCGCGCGATCCTCGCCCTGGGGCCGCGCGTGCTTGGCGTCTTCATCTGCACGTCGATCAGCCTGTTCGCCGCCTTTGTCCTGGCCTACCTGCTGTTCCGGCACTGGATCCCAGGCGATGGCTGGATGCCGCTGGCGTCGCTGTCCGGTAGTTGGGTGGGTGGTACGGCCAACATGATCGCCGTGAAGCAAGCGATCGGCATGTCGGATACGGCGCTCGCCACCACCCTGCTCACCGATGCACTGTGCTACTCGATGTGGGTCGTGGTGCTGTTCGCCGTCGCACGCCTTGCCCCGGCGTTCAACCGGTGGACGCGAGCGGTCTCCAGTGCGGACATGGCTGTGGCCGAGACGGCGCCACGCGCGCCCGCCACGGTGGACAGCGTGCTGCTGTGGCTTGGCCTCGCGCTTTCCACAGCGGTGCTGGCGGCCGCTGCCGGTAGTCGGCTTCCCGTGGGAAGCATGGTCTCGCCAACCACGTGGACCATCCTCATCGCGACGATGACGGGACTGGTCGTCGCTCACACCCCGCTCGCACGCATGCCCGGGGCTCAGTCCGTCTCGAGCGCGCTGCTCGTCTGCGTGGTAGCCGTGCTTGCGTCACAGAGCAGCTTCGCCGGCATCGCGGCCGCACCGGTGTACCTGCTGTGCGGCGTCACGGTGATCGCGATCCACGCGATCCTGCTTTGCCTCTTTGCACGCGTGTTCCACTTCGACCTCTATCTGTGCGGCATCTCATCGCTGGCCCATATCGGTGGTGTGGCGGCAACCCCCGTGCTGGCAGCAACGTACTCTCGATCTCTGGTACCGGTCGGCATCCTGCTCGCGCTTCTGGGTTATATCCTCGGAACAGGCTACGGATTGGTAGTAGCCGCCGTGTTGTCGAGGCTGGCTTCATGAAAAGGTTTACTGCATGACTTCGATTCGTTTTTCACTGCTGGCCCTGTTGCTGGCAATCGCCTCGCCGGCTCCGGCCGCCTTCGCCCAGGACGTTGCGGCATCGGGCATTCCTGGCATCACCGAAGCGGATCTTTCCGCCGATACGTGGGTAGCGCGACTCACGAATCCTGACAAGGTCGTGCTCGATCCCGCAGCCATCGCGGTGCTGAACGACCGCGTCGCGCGCCTCGATCCGTCGGTCTACGACATACGCCACCTCCCCGCCACGCTGCCGCGCGCGCAGGTCCGGGCATGGATCATGAAGCGTTCCACCCGTCCATCGCGGCCGCTGGTGGACATCGACGGTCATGCTGTCGATACCGCCGCGCTCGACCGACTCGTGGCGAGCGTCGCCATCGAAGCGATTCCCGAACAGGTCACGCCGCGCTACGGCGTGGCCGTGCGGCGCACGGCGCTACGCAGTTTCCCGACCGACCTGCGCGTCTTCAGCCATGGCGGCGATACCGACATCGACCGCTTCCAGGAAAGCGTGCTCTTCCCGGGCGATCCGCTGGTCGTCGTGCACCTCAGCGCGGATGGGCGATGGGTCTTTGTCGTGAGTGCGCGCTACGCTGCCTGGGCGCGTGCCGACGATGTAGCGCTCGGCGATGCGACCCGCGTCTTCGCGCATGTCGACGCCACCCCCTATCGCGTCATCACCGGCGCGAAACCGCTCACCGTGTACTCGCCCGAGTCGCCCGCGCTTTCGGAGCTCCAGCTCGACATGGGCACGCGTGTGCCGCTGGATACATCGCTACCCGCGGACAAACCGGTCAACGGACAGAGTCCGTACACGTCGTGGGTGCTGAGCCTGCCCGTGCGCGACACACAAGGCGCACTTTCGTTCCGGGCGGCCCTCCTCCAACGCAACCAGGACTCGTCGGCTACCTACCTGCCCCTCACCCGCGCCAACATCGTCCGGCAGGCCTTCAAGTTCCTTGGCGAGCGATACGGTTGGGGCCACGCGTACAACGGTCGCGACTGTAGCGGCTTTGTCTCCGACGTTTACCGGAGCATGGGTGTGCAGATGCCGCGGAATACCGGCGACCAGGCGATGAGCCCCGGCATGACGCACACCCTGTACACGGAGAAAGACGGCCACGACGCGCGCGTGAAGGCCGCAATGGCACTCGACGTCGGTGATCTCGTCTATATCCCGGGACACGTGCTGATGGTGATCGGCAGGATCGACGGCAAGCCCTATGTGATCCACGATGTCAGCGGGATCAGCTACCGGCAGGCCGACGGAAGCATGCGACGGGTGAAGCTCAACGAAGTGTCGGTGACACCGCTGTTGCCGCTGATGTTCGACAACGACACCAGCTTCGTCGACCGCATGACCAGCATCGTCCGCGTCCGCCCATGAAAATCACCGACATCACGCTGGGCATGCTTCGCGTGCCACTGAAGACACCCTTCAAAACAGCCCTGCGCACCGTGGAGCAGGTGGAGGATATCGTCGTGATGCTGCATACCGACGACGGCCGCATCGGCTACGGCGAGGCTCCGCCGACGGCGGCGATCACCGGCGAGACGCACGGATCCATCATCCACGCCATACGACATCACATCGGACCGCGCGTTATCGGTGAGGACATCACCGACCTCAACCGCGTTGTCGTATTGATCCAGCGGGCAATCGCTGCCAACAACAGCGCCAAGGCGGCGGTGGAGATTGCCGTTTACGATCTCTGGGCGCAGATGCACCGGGCGCCGCTTTATTCGTTGCTCGGTGGCGGTGTGCCAACACTTACGACCGACGTGACGATCAGCGTCAACGAGGTGGACGTCATGGTGGCCGACGCGCTCGCCGCCGTCGAAGAGGGCTACACCGCGCTCAAGATCAAGCTGGGCAAGGATATCGCGACGGATGTCGCGCGCGTTCGCGCGGTCCACGATGCCGTTGACGGACGCGCGATTCTCCGCCTCGACGCCAACCAGGGCTGGAATGCCAAAGATGCCGTCCGCGTGCTTACCTTGCTGGAAAATGCGGCGGTGCCGCTCGACCTCGTCGAACAGCCCGTCCCGGCCCACGACCTGGAAGGCATGCGTTACATCACAGAACGCGTAAACACGCCGGTCATGGCCGACGAGAGCGTCTTCTCCCCGCGCGACGTGACCGAACTGATCCGCCTGCGCGCCGCCGACATCATCAACATCAAGTTGATGAAGGCCGGTGGCATTACCGGTGCGTTGCGCATCACCGACATCGCCGCCGCACACGGCATACCCTGCATGATGGGCTGCATGATGGAATCCAGCATCAGCGTAGCTGCGGCCGTGCACGTCACCATCGCTCGTGCTGACGTCATCACGCGTATCGATCTCGATGGCCCCTCACTGTGTACTTTCGACCCGGCGGAAGGGAATGTTCGCTTCGACGGGCCGCGAATCACCGTTGGCGACGCCCCGGGTCTCGGCATCCGGAACCTTCGAGGCCTGGAGGCACTCTGACTACCGCTCGCAGCCAGCTTTCCCGACGAACCTTCCGGAACCAAGCCATGTCGTCACGTCGATTTCTCCCTCACTTGCTTGGCTTTGTCGCGCTGGGCCTGACCGCTGCGGCAGCCGCCTTCGAAGCGCCCGCTGCGTGGTCCGTATCGCGGCAGATGATTGTCGTCACCACCGACGGCTGGGATGCCGACCATGGAAGCCTGCGCGCGTATGAGCGCCAAGGCACGACCTGGGTGCCGATCGGAACCGCCTCCGACGTCACTATCGGCAAGCGTGGCAGTGCGTGGGGCGTTGGCCTCCATCCCGTACAGCACGATGGCTTGGCCAAGGTCGAAGGTGACGGCCGTAGCCCGGCGGGCATCTTCCGTGTCGGTGAGGCTTTCGGCTACGCCGACACGAATGGCACCGCCTTACCGTATCGCGGGCTTACTGCGTCCGACTACTGTGTGGATGTCACCAGTTCGCCGTATTACAACCAGCTTGTCGATGCAAAGCAGGTTGGCGAGAAGGCCGTCGACGGCGCCACCGAGCCCATGCGCCGCGACCTTCATTTCAAGGGCGATCACGCCTACCGCATCGGCTTCGTCATCGAGCACAACCCTGAAGGCCATCGCGGTGCGGGAAGCTGCATCTTCGCGCACCTGTGGCGCTCGCCCACTTCGCCGACAGCAGGTTGTACGGCGATGACGGACGAGACGATGGAAAAGCTTCTCGCGTGGCTGGATCCTAAGAAGAAGCCGGTGTTCGTGCTGTTGCCGAAGGGCGAGTATGTGAGGTTGCGGGATGCGTGGAATTTGCCGGGGTTGTGAGCGCCGCGCCATCGCCGCTGAAGCGGCTCCCACATTGCCGGTGAATCGGCTTCCACAAGGGCGGGTGAGGTGTTTGTGTGGGAGCCGATTCATCGGCGAAGGGTGCTCGCGAAAACTCAGAAATCGTACGACAGACTAAGCCGCCCATAGCGCGGCGCCTGCCGCTGCGTAATCACCCCGTACGCTGGCTGCGGCACCCCAGGCCCGACCTCCGAATACGGATACTTCTGCAACGCCCGCTGCTCATTGAGCGCATTGAACACATTCGCACTGAAAGCCAGCTTGCCTTCGCCGAACGAAGGACGCCACGTGACGCCAAGATCGATCTGGCGGATCCACGGCAACCGGCCCTGCTCTCCCGGCGGCGAAGGCAAGCCATCGCAGAAGTGGTAGTCGCCGCCATAACCAGCCGGATCCGAATGGTCCGGACCGTAGTAACCAAGGCAATGTCGCGGCGTACCGGAAATCACGCTCACGTTCGCCGAGGCAAGCCACTCCGGCGCGATCTGCCAGTAGCCGAACACCTTGAACTGGTGCTTGTGGTCGTTGCTCTGCGGACCGTTCGTGTGTTCCATGATCGGACCGTTGTCCCAGTCCTCGCTGGTCGAGGCGGCGGTCTGGTTGAGGTCGGAGCGTAGCTGCCCTTCGGTGTTGCCGTAGCTTCGCGAGAACACGTAGTTCGCGCGCGCGAACCAGGTGCCATCGAAAGGATGCTCGAACAGCAGCTCCAGGCTGTAGTACTGGCGCTTGAGCCTGTCGAAGCCGAGTTCCTTGTTGGTCACCGGCACCTCGACGTGGTTTCCCGCGGTGTCCAGCAATGTAAAGGTGTTCGCTTGCCCGGGATTGAACAGGTAGCAGCTGTTGGTCTGGTTGGTATCGATGTCCAGGCCCAGCGACTGGCCCTTGGCGACGATGCGGTCGATGTCGCAGTAGTCGTCGATCGCATTGCGCAGGTGGCGATACGTCAGCTTCGCGCCGTAAAGCCAGTCCGTTCCAAGGGTCTTGGTGAACCCGAGGATGAACTCGTCCTGGTTCTCCGCCTTCATGCCCTTGGCCGCGACCGTCTTCGGGTCGGGCAGCTCGCCGAAATTATTGTTCGCCGAGACGGGAACGCCCGGGGCGATCGGCGTCAGGCCGGTCGGCTGGCCATCCCCCGCGATGCCCGTGTACGTGAAGTACTGCGACGTGCTGAGCGCGCCGCCGGCTGCATTCAATGCCGGGTTCAGCGGCAAGCCGAGGTAGTAGCGGCCCGCGTTGCCGTAAACCTTGAACGTCGCGTCGCCGAAGACGTCCCAGCTGAAGCCCAATCTCGGCGCCCATTGCGGTGAGGTCTGCTTGATGTAGATGTCGCTATCGGCGTTGTAATTGGTGAACTGGTCATTGCGCAGGCCCAGCGTCAGCAACCAGCGATCGGTCACCTGCCAGGCGTCTTCGATGTACTGCGCGCGCTGGCTGGACCGGACGGTAGCGAGGCTGGACGACACGCCGCGATACACGTAGTACCCCTGCGCGCCGCCCGGATAGTTACCGGGAGCGTCCACACCCAACCCCGTCGAAATCGGCAGCGTCGGATCACCCTGTGCATACGTCCAGATATACCCGGGTCCGGAGCTTTCGGAGCCCTGGTCGCGCGCCCTCGCCTGCTGGTTGTCGATACCCGCCGTGATCGTGTGGTCGCCGATGACGTAATGGATGTCGAAGCGCGTGTTGGTGGTTTCGTTGCCGCGATTGGGATCGGTCAGCGAAGCGATGGTCTGCCCGTTCTGCCGTGCGGTACCGCCGGTATAGGCAGGGTTCTGGAAGTCGAGACCGGCGATGTAGACGGCATCCTGGTCGTAGCCCGAGGGCGTGACATCGCTCACCGTCTTCATCTTGCCGTACTGCGCACTGATCGTGAGGCTGTCGGTGATGTAGCCCGTGTACTTCGCGGTATAGACGTCACCACCGTACTTCTCGTCGTTCGCGCCGGTGATACGTTCACCGCGCGCCTGGTTGGCGTAGTCGTAGTCGTAGATCGTACCCGAGCGATGCGTCTTGTCCGACGCGCCGGTCACCTCGACGATGTTGCTCTCGTCGATGTTCCAGTCGAGCTTCGCGTACCAGCGGGGTAGCTGGTAACGGTAGGAGCGGTCGGGTGACTGCGGGAGGGTCACGTCGCTCACGGCGTCGCCGGTCTGCCGTTCCACTTCGGCGGCCGCGAAGATGAAGAGCTTGTCCTTGATCAGCGGGCCACCTGCGTAGATGCTCGCCGTCGTGGAGGTCTCGGTGTTGGCGCGGTTCGGCTGGTAGAGCGCACCGGCTTTCGGCTGAGGCGGTAGTCCGTTCGTGTAATAGCTGTTCTTGCCATCGGCGCGAAGGCCATTCGGCTCCCAGATGAGCTGCGCACCCGCATGCCACTCGTTGGTACCGCGCTTGCCCACCACGTTGATGACGCCGCCGTCCGAACGGCCGTACTGGGCGCTGTAGCCGCCGGTGTAGACCTCCTGCTGGTCGATCGCGCCATAGGGGAGCGAGATGCCACCGAAGCCGCGAAGTGGATCGGTCGTGTTGAAGCCATTGACGTAGTAGGCGTTCTCGCTGGCCGCGGAACCGCCGAAGGTGACCAGCGAGTTACCGGTGGCGCTCAGGTAACTACCGCTGTTGTTCACGGCTCCGGGAGCAAGCAGGGCGATTGCTTCGGAGCTCCGTCCGAGGGGCAGCTTTGCGAGCTGGTCGGAGGTGACCACCGTGCGCGAGTCCACGGTCGAGACGTCGATCTTCGCCAATGCGTTCGCGGAGACAGTGACGCCACCGAGGTCCTGCGCCGACGGCGAGCCGAACGACACCTCCACGCCGGAACCAACGCGCAATGCGATGTTTTCCCGACTCTGCACGGCAGCACCGCCATGAATCACCGAGACGGTGTACGTGCCGAGCGGCAACTGCGCGGCGGAATAACGTCCCTTCGCGTCGACAGGCACGTCGCGGGAGAGACCCGTGTCGTTGACGACGCGTACCACGTCGCCCTCTGACGCCTGCACCTGGCCATAGATCGAGCCAGTGGTGGACTGAGCCAACGCGCCCCCTGAAAGCGCAGCGAACAAAGCGGTAGCCAACAGCGACCGCTGCAACGACGAGTTACGCATGAAAACCCTTGATCGACGGAATGGAGGCAAGCCCCGACCGCATCGCCTTCCCCTTGCGAGGGCGATGAATCGTTTGCAGCGACTGGCCGAACGACGAGCGCATGCGCCCGTTACGCCTGCAAGGCGTTGGAAAATCGGAACACGACTAGTCGAGGACGCTCAGAACGGCTTGAATGCCGCGAGCGGGAGCCGCTGGATCAGCGGCTACAGCAACATCGCGCAGCCAGAAGGCAAGCGAGTCGTGAGGAAGAAATAGCGATGTGAGGGTGGCGCATGGCGGCCCCTGCAATTTGCTGCGATGCGCCACCGTAACACGGCCATGGATGGCCGTGTCAAGTGTTTGGACGTCTAAATGTCCGTTTCATTAGAAACCAACGCTCAGCCCGGGATGGACGGCTCGACCAACCGCTCCAGCAGGGTCAGCGACTCCTGCCAGCCCAGGTAGCACTGTTCGACCGGGATCACGTCGGGAATGCCTTCCTGCGCGATCTGCACTTCCGTGCCGCACGAGACCGCACGCAGGGTGATCGTAGTGGCCATGGTGCCCGGGAGATTGGGATCATCGAAACGGTCGTCGTGGACGATACGTTCGTTCGGAACGAGTTCGAGGTAGGTGCCCCCGAAGCTGTGTCCGTTGCCGGTGGAGAAGTTGGTGAACGTCATCCGGTAGCGCCCACCGACCCGTGCGTCGAGTTCGTGGACGGAGCAGGTGAAGCCATCTGGCGGGAGCCACTTGGCATTGGCGGCGGCGTCGAGGAAGGCGCGGTAGACGCGCTCCGGGGGACAGGTGAAAACACGGAGCAGGCGGACGGTGCCAGGCATGGGAGTTTCCTGTGGCGAGGAGGAGTCCTCATTGTGTACGACGAATCGAACGGCTGCGAATCGACATCGGGATATGGATTCTGGGTATAAAAAAAGGTCGGCGCGGGGCGGAGCCTTCGGTGCTTGGACGTAGCGGCGCAGAGCCTTCGGTGCCCACCCTCGCTGCTCAGACACCCCTTCGCGTTCGAAAAGGAAGGCCGCTCCGCGGCTCATGTATCTATTGGCCTACGGCCGCTCCACTTGTCGGGAACTCGCCTCGAGGGTGGGCACCGAAGACTCTTTCCAATCCTGAGGTTCGTGCGGGTCGAGCTGACGAAGCAAAGCCGCTTTGGCTGTTGGCTCTCCTTACAGCTAACCGTATCGTCGTGAGAGACCTTGGTGTCCACCCTCGATGCGAGTTCCGGACAAGTGGAGCGGCCGTAGGCCAAATAAGTACATGAGCCGCGGTAGCGGCCTTCCGGTACGAAACGCGGAGGACTGTCTGAGCAGCGAGGGTGGGCGCCAAGGTCTCCCCGCGAAACGCCCAAGTGTAGAAGTCGATGGCAAAGCCGAGCCTGCGAGGCCAAAGGCGAGCCATGTGCGGGATGCGGGATGCGGGATGCGGGATGCGGGATGCGGGAGAATGCCCGACCTGAAAGCCGAGCGCCCAAGCCCCGGTAATCCGCGAAGAACCAAAAAAAAGCCGCACCCCGAAGGGCGCGGCTTTTCGGTACACACCGGGGTGTGTGGGTATTACTTCATCAGACCGGCGAGGGTCTTGCCGAGGTCGGCGGGCGACTTGACCGTGGTCACGCCTGCCTTCTCGAGCGCGGCGAACTTGGCTTCCGCCGTACCCTTGCCACCGGAGATGATCGCACCGGCATGGCCCATGCGCTTGCCCGGAGGAGCCGAGGCGCCGGCGATGAACGACACGACCGGCTTCTTGACGTACTGGCTGATGAACTCAGCTGCGTCTTCCTCGGCGCTGCCACCGATTTCGCCGACCATGATGATGCCTTCGGTCTGCGGATCGTCCTGGAACAGCTTCAGGCAGTCGATGAAGTTCAGGCCGTTGATCGGGTCGCCACCGATACCGATGCAGGTCGACTGGCCGAGGCCTTCGTTCGTGGTCTGGAAGACCGCTTCGTACGTCAGGGTGCCCGAACGCGAAACGATACCGACCTTGCCCGGCTTGTGGATGTGGCCCGGCATGATGCCGATCTTGCACTCACCCGGGGTGATGACGCCCGGGCAGTTCGGACCGACGAGCACGACGTCCGGGTGCGACTTGAGCACGTTTTTCACGCGCATCATGTCGAGTACCGGAATGCCCTCGGTGATCGTGACGATGATCTTGATGCCACCAGCGATGGCTTCGAGGATCGAATCGGCAGCGAACGGAGGCGGCACGAAGATGACCGACGCGTCGGCGCCGGTCTGGTCGACCGCGTCACGCACCGTGTTGAAGACCGGCAAGTTGATGTGCTCGGAACCACCCTTGCCCGGCGTGACACCGCCGACAACCTTGGTTCCGTAGGCAATCGCCTGTTCGGCGTGGAAGGTACCCTGCTGTCCGGTGAAACCCTGGACGAGGACCTTGGTGTTCTTGTTGATCAGGACGCTCATTTCAATATGCTCCTCAGGCCGCTGCGGCCACGGCCTTCTGGGCCGCATCGTTAAGATCGTCGGCCGGCGTGATCGCCAGGCCCGAGTTGGCCAAGAGCTTGCGACCTTCATCGACGTTCGTGCCCTGCAGGCGCACGATCACCGGAATCTGCAGACCCACTTCCTTCACCGCGGCGATGATGCCCTCGGCGATCAGGTCGCAGCGCACGATGCCGCCGAAGATGTTGACCAGGATGGCCTTCACCTTGTCGGACGAGAGGATCAGCTTGAACGCCTCGGAGACGCGCTCCTTGGTGGCACCGCCGCCAACGTCGAGGAAGTTGGCCGGCTCACCGCCTGCCAGCTTGATCACGTCCATCGTGGCCATGGCCAGACCGGCGCCGTTGACCATGCAGCCGATCGTGCCGTCCATCGTGACGTAGTTGAGGTTGTGCTGGACGGCGGCCGCTTCGGCGGCGTCTTCCTGCGTGAGGTCGCGCATGGCGGCGAGGTCGGCGTGGCGGAACTCGGCGTTGTCGTCGGAGTTGACCTTGCCATCGAGGGCGGCGAGGTTGCCGTCTTCGAGAACAGCCAGCGGGTTCAGCTCGACCAGGGCGAGGTCTTTCTCGTTGAACAGCTTGTACAGGCCAAGCATGATCTTGACGAGCTGGCCGACCTGCTTCGGATTCAGGTCCATCTTGAACCCGAGTTCGCGGCACTGGTACGGCTGCAGGCCTTCGACGAAGTCCACCTGGAAGGTGTGGATGTCTTCAGGCGTTTCAGCGGCCACCTGCTCGATGTCGACGCCGCCGTGCTTGGAGGCGATGAACGAGATGGACTTGGTGTCACGATCGGTGAGGATCGAGAGGTACAGTTCCTTCGCGATGTCGGTCGCGTCGGTCACCAGCACCAGGTTCACCGGCAGCGCACGGCCGGCGGACTGGTAGGTTTCCATGTTGGTACCGAGCATGCCCTTGGCGGCATCGCGGACGGCATCGAGGCTGCGGCAGAACTTGACGCCACCGGCCTTGCCGCGACCGCCGGCATGGATCTGGGCCTTGACCATCCACTGCGAACCACCAAGGTGCTTGGCGGCGTCGACAGCGGCGTCGGGAGAGTTGGCAACCTTGCCCGGCGGTACGGCAATGCCGTACTTGGCGAACAGTTCTTTAGCCTGGTACTCGTGGAAATTCATTCGATACCTCGAGCGAACGGGAGAAACATGTGGACGCGTGCAGGCCGTGAACGGCTCGCACGGGGATGGGGGATGGAGCGATTGCGCGAATTTCACGCAATACGGCCGCGTATTTTCCCGGAAGGCGCCCCGGATGGAAAGGGGCGCCGCCGCATTGGCGGCCCGGCGCCCCTCGTGGGCGCCTTTTTCCTGCCGGCGGAGCGTGTTGCCGCGGCGGCGCGGGCACCTATACTGGGCGTCATCCAGGCCCCGGGGGCCCAGGCGGAGAAGTAGCCACGTGTCCACGCCCGCGTCGACGTCAGCCGCAAGGACCACGGCCAATCAGGCCACCGCACGTCACGAACTGTTCTTTTTCAACTACTTCCGTCTCGGGCAGGCGGCGGTGTACACCGCACTGGCCTTCCACCCCGAGCACCTGAACTGGCCGAACCTGCCCGAACCCCTGTTCGCCCGCCTGTTCGCTCTGGCCTACCTGCTGGCCGCCCTGGTCATGGTCGCCCGCACCCGGGCATCGCTCCAGCGTCCGGTCCTGATCGTCTCGATCGGCTTGTCCCTGGATATCGCTGCCGCCCTGCTCGCGCTGATGCTCATGCACGACGTGCGCATGGGCGTAGCGATGATGCTGGCGGTCAACCTGGCCACGGGCGCCCTGCTCCTGCCCTTCCGGTTGTCGATGTTCTTCGCCGCGATGGCGACGCTGGGCATGCTCGGCCACTCGTTCTTCGACCTGGCCGACGCCACCTCGTCAGACCGCGAGCTCGCGGAATACGGCCTGTTCGGGGCTGCCTACTTCGCCACCACGTCGCTGTGCTACGTGCTCGGCCGCAACATCCGGGCCTCCGAGGCACTGGCCGAGCAGCGCGGCATCGACCTGGCCAACCTGTCGCAGGTCAACGAGCTGATCATCCGTCGCATGAAGACCGGCGTGCTGCTGGTCGACGAGGGCAACCGCATCCACCAGCTCAACGAGTCGGCCTGGATGTTGATGGGCAACCCCTCGGCGGATCAGCGCGACCTGGGCACCCTGGCGCCCGAGCTGTCGCGGCGCCTGTACCACTGGCGCACCTCGGGCAAGCTGGACGAGAGCGCGACCATGCTGGCCGATGGCACCCCGGAAGTGATCCCGCGCTTCTCCCGCCTGGCGCCGAACGACGACTCACACGTACTCATCTTCCTCGACGACACGTCGCTGGTCTCCCGCCGTGCGGAGGAACTCACACTCAGCTCGCTCGGCAGGTTGTCGGCGTCGATCGCCCATGAGATCCGCAATCCGCTGGCTGCGATCCATTACTCGGCGCAGCTTCTCGCCGAATCGACCGATATGAACGATACCGACCTGCGCATGGTCGAGATCATCAACAACCACTGCTCTCGTCTCAACGAGATCATCGAGAACATCCTGCAGCTGTCGCGTCGCGAGCGCTCACGCCCGGAAACCCTCGACCTGAGCCAGTGGGTGCACCACTTCGTCACCGAGTACCGCCAGGGCAACGACCTCGGCTCGGACATCCTGCGGGCCGTCTCCGGCGGCGAGCCCGTCGCCGCGGTCGCCGATCCGCAGCATCTCCAGCAGGTCATCTGGAACCTGGTACAGAACGCCTTGCGCTACGGCCGCCTGCCCGGCGAGCCCGCTCGCGTGATGCTGGTGGCCCGCCATTCCGAGGTGGGCATTCCGATCCTGGAGGTCATCGATCGCGGTCCGGGCATCCCGCCCAAGGTGGCAGCGCAGATCTTCGAGCCCTTCTTCACCACCCACGAATACGGCACCGGATTGGGGCTATACCTCGCCCGGCAGATGACCGAAGCCAACCAGGCAGCCCTCGAATACGTGCGCGTGGCCGGTGGCGGCAGCTGCTTCCGGATCAGCCTCACGCCGCCTGCGCGCACCGCCTCGGCAGCACCCGTGGCGGCCCGGGCGTGAACACCGTGCTTTGCTCCCGCCGCCGGGACGGTTACATTGGGAACATTCACCGAAGCCTTCGGACCCAATGAGCAAGCAGACCGTACTGGTCATCGACGACGAGCGGGACATCCGCGAGTTGCTGACCATCACCCTCGGTCGAATGGAACTCGACGTCGACGCCGTGGGGAGCGTCAACGAAGCGCGGAGCGCACTCGCCAATCGCCGTTACGACCTGTGTTTCACCGACATGCGGCTGCCCGACGGCAGCGGCCAGGAAATCATCGAGCTGATCGCGGCCAACCACCCGGACATGCCGGTGGCGATGATTACGGCCTACGGCAACGTCGACGCCGCCGTGAACGCCCTCAAGGCGGGTGCGTTCGATTTCGTATCGAAGCCGGTGGACATCCACCTGCTGCGCCGGCTGGTGCGTACCGCCCTGAAGCTCTCCGAAGAGCGCAAGGCCGAGGCCGGCAACAAGGGCTCACCGGGCGCAGACCGCCTGATCGGCGACTCGCCGGCCATGGCTGAAGTGCGCTCGAAGATCGCCAAGCTTGCCCGCAACCAGGCCCCGGTCTATATCGGTGGCGAATCCGGCGTTGGCAAGGAACTGGTCGCCCGGCTTATCCATGAACTCGGACCGCGCGCGCCGGGTGCCTTCGTGCCCGTGAACTGCGGTGCTATTCCATCCGAGCTGATGGAGAGCGAATTTTTTGGTCACCGCAAGGGCAGCTTCACCGGGGCCCATGCCGACAAGGAAGGTCTGTTCCAGGCCGCCCAGGGCGGCACGCTGTTCCTCGACGAGGTGGCCGAGCTGCCACTGCACATGCAGGTGAAGCTGCTCCGCGCGATCCAGGAAAAGGCCGTGCGCCCGATCGGCGGACGCGACGAAATCCCTGTCGATGTGCGCATCCTTTCTGCCACACACAAGAATCTTGCCGCGTTGGTCGAGGAAGGCCTGTTCCGCCAGGATCTCTTCTACCGCATCAACGTGATCGAACTGCGCGTACCGCCGCTGCGCGAGCGCCGCGGCGACGTGCCTGCGCTCGCCGAGTTCATCCTGCGCCAGCTGGCGACGGAATCCGGCGGCGCGCCAGGCCGCCTGCGTGCTGATGCCCTCGCTGCGCTGGAGGCTTATCAGTTCCCCGGCAACGTACGCGAGCTGGAGAACATCCTCGAACGCGCGATGGCGATGTGCGAAGGCGAGACGATCGAGGCAGAAGATCTGATGCTACCGCAGCGCAGTGCAGGTCCTGGACCTGCCGCTTCCGTCGTGCCGGACGTGATCGCCGCCGCAAACGGCGCCCCGACTCCGCGCGTCGCCGCCACCGATGGATCGCTCGAGGATTACATCTCCAATATCGAGCGCGACACGATCATCAAGGCGCTCGAAGAGTCGCGGTACAACAAGACGGCGACGGCGAAGAAGCTCGGTATTACGTTCCGTGCGCTGCGGTACAAGCTGAAGAAGCTCGGGATCGACTGACCCGGGCGGGTTACCGAGCGCGTTGGGCGGCACGTTGCTTTCTGTACTGGCGCGTCGCCCAGAACTGGTAACCACGACGCCCAGCAATCCCGACTCCCCAGTAAAGCCCCACGGCCAACACAGCGTTCAGCACGAGGAACGGGAACAGCAGCGGATCGCGCTCGAAGTCGAGATCAGGCGACGGCAAGCCCAGCCACGGCGTAACGAACAGCGGCACATGCATCATCGCCCGGAACATCTCGAACGCGGTGCCTTCAACGCAGCGCGGGAAGGCGCATGAGGTCTGCAATGCCAGCAACATGCCTGATGCGAAAATGTGTATCGCCGAGGCACCCACAAAGCAGGCAATGCGTGTATTCCGCACCATACGGCGTTGGATGTCGTCTACTCGCTTTCCGTAATCCCAGTACATGGCGCTCCCCGACGTGTCGAAAGATGTTTCGCGGCGGTGCCGGAAACACGTCTCGGTTGACGTTACGGGGAGGGGATGGTGTTCGGAATGGAAGGATTCTGAAAAATCGAAGTGTTTAGTGAAAAGCGACAACCGTGTCGTTTAAAGGCAGCTGCTGCGATCCATGCTGCACCTTAGCCGGCCTCCACTTATCGCCCGTGCCGAACAGCTGCCCTTCGCTTTCCGGACCGTAGCCATCGAACGTGTCGAAGACATAGGGCACACCCTCCGAGCCTTCGAAGGTGGCCGCGTTGGCCACCTGGAAATGAAGATGCGGCGCCGGTGAGTTGCCGGACTGCCCGAGGGCACCAATCACCTGCCCGCGTGCGACGGACTGGCCGACCTCGACGGCGACGCTGCCGCGCTTCAGGTGCGCATAGCCGGCGAAGTTACCGCCACCCAGGTCGATGACGACGTAATTGCCGAACAGGCCATCGAGCGAGAGCGAAGCCGGTTCCGGCTGGGCTTCGAGCGGCTTGTTCTCTGCCTGCCCATCGCGCATGGCGACGACCGTACCGTTACCGACCGCAAGCACGTCGGCGCCGTATCCGAACCAATCCGAATACGTGGTGGCATGTATGTCTTTCACCGGCTTGAATGCGCGCCCGTGTTTGTCGATGCCGACGAAGTCGATCGCGAAACGCTGCGGAATCGTCATCGTGCCGTTGACGGCAACCAGGCTGCCCCAGTGATGCGAATGTGCGTTGCCGGGCCCTTCGTGCGCCAGCCACATGCCGCCCTTCAGTGGAGCACCGAGATGGAGTACCGGGCGGTCCGACACCGTAACAGGCACGCCGTCGACGCGGCTGCGCAGGCCCTTCTCGTCGGTGAATGCAAGCCGATGGTGCAAGCCATGTGGTGGCGCCACGTCGGACGGCAAGCTGATCCAGACGAACACCGTGCCGCGCTTACCCGCGGCGATGCCCGCCGGCTTGCCCTCGTCGGGTACCGGTCGGATCGTGGCGGCCACAGCGGCCTCGTCCAGATGGAGCAACACGTGATCCTGCTCGTCGAGAACGTCGAGCGAACGCGGCCTTAACGTGCCCGTGTCGCCATAGACATTGGTGACCTGCAATTCGTAGGCGAGGTGCATGGACCCGTCGCTTCCGGCGAAAGGCGACGGCGCGAAGGGAACTCGTGCCTCGACCGGGGCGGGCGATTCGTCGGCGAGCGTGGTGCTTGAGAAACTCGGGAGACACACCACGCAGGCGAACACCAATGCCTTCGGAAGCCCCGATCGACTGCAGCGTGCATGCGTCATGTTCCGTTCCCCTGTTTTCAGCGATTCCTGACTCTCAGGCGCCTTGCTGACCTCAGCCGCCACTCGCCTCCAGCGCTTCACGGACTTTCCGCAACAGCGCCCTGGACTGGATCGGCTTGTCCAGGATGTACAGGTGATCCAGCTGCGGCAGTTCATCAAGATTGGGCGGCTTGTCCGGGCGCGCGAGCAGGAGCACCGCGCCGGTATAACCGTGATCGAGCAAGGCGGCGAGCGTACGCACGCCGGTGAACAGATTCATGTCGGCGTCCATGACCACGAGATCGGGCACGCCGTGCGCTTCGATCCACTGCAGGGCCGCCGTGCCGCTCTGGCTGGCGCCCGCCTGGTAGCCGTACGCATCGAGCGTGTCGGCCAGCAGCGAGAGTTGCACGGCTTCCTCGACCACGACGAGCACGCGCTCGGCCTCGCCTTGCAGGCTGGACTCCATGACCATCGGCTCGGCATCCGTGCCCTCTTCCGGGTTCAGCGGAAGATACAGATGGAACTGCGTGCCTTCGCCGAGCTTGCTACGCACCCGCATCAGGCCGCCGTGGCTGGCGACAATACGCTTGCACGAGAGAAGGCCCAGGCCCGTACCCAGTTCCTTCGTGGTGAAGAACGGTTCGAAGAGGCGCTGCAGCACCTCGGGCGTCATGCCGGCGCCGTTGTCGATGACAGACAGACGGAGATAACGGCCCGGTGCAGGCTGTTCGCCTTCGACGAAGAAGTCGGCTGGCAGGTTCGCCTGCGCCGTCTCCACTTTGAGATGTCCGCCGTCCGGCATTGCCTGGATGGCATTGAGGCAGAGATTGAGCAGGCACTGCTGGAGTTCGGTGTGGTTGCCTTCGAAGGCGACGTCGGCGTCGAAGATGTCGACGTTCATCTCGATCGAGCGCGGCACACTGCCCTGCATCAGCAGCTTGAGCGCTTCGAGCAGTGCACCCAGGCGCACCTGCTCGGCGCGGCGCGCGCCGCGCGCGAACGACAGCATCGAGGAGACCATCTCCAGGCCGCGACGTCCGCAGTCGCGGACCAGTGCACCGAGACGCGCGAGCCGCGGGTCATCGGCATAGTCTTCGAGCGTATCGCCAGCGAGCAGCAGGGGCTGCAGCAGGTTGCGCAGATCGTGGCTGAGCCCGCCAGCGAGCAGGGCCAGGCTTTCGAAGCGCTGCGCCCGGATCAGCTCGAGCTCGGCGCGTGCACGGGCCCGCTGCTCGTCGGCTTCACGCAGGGCGCGGCGTACGGCGGAGGCCAGGCGCGCCGTGTTCTGCTTGAGGATGTAATCGGTGGCGCCGTTGCGCAGCGCGACGATAGCCGCCTCTTCGCCCAGCGTCGCCGAGATGAAGATGAAGGGAATCTCGGCGCTGCGCTCCCGAAGTATCTGCAGCGCGCGCTCACCGCTAAACGAGGGCATGCTGAGATCGGACAGCACGATCGTCGGCTCGAAGCTATCGAGTGCCGCGGTGAACGCCGGCTCGTCGTCGACAAGCAACACCTCGTACTCGAGTCCGTCCTGGTCGAGCTCGCTCAGCACGAGCTCGGCGTCGAGGGCATTGTCCTCGACCTGGAGAATCTTGATCTTGTTGTCGTGCCGGCCCATGTGTTTACTCGTGCGCTCTCGTGTTGTCCGGTTACTCGCCGTCCGGGCGCTGGTTGAGCACGGCCCAGAAATGGCCGAGCGTCTGCACCGCGGTGAAGAACTGTTGCACATCTACCGGCTTGAGCACATAGGCATTTACACCAAGGTCCCAGCTACGTGCCAGGTCGCTCTCTTCACGCGAGGAAGAAAGGATCACCACCGGCAGGCGCTTCCACTTTTCTTCCGTGCGCAGCTGCTTGAGCACTTCCAGGCCATCCATGCGCGGCATCTTGATGTCGAGCAGGATCACCGAGGGGTCGCCCTCGGGGCGGTCGGCATACTGGCCACGGCGATGCAGCCAGTCGAGGCAGTCCACGCCGTCCTCGACATGGACGACCGGGTTGGCGAGCTTGGCTTCGCGAAGCGCGTCGATGGCCATCTCGGCATCGGCCATCGAGTCTTCGACAAGGAGGATCGTGCGCAGGTCGCGCTGGTTCATGTGTCACCCATTCTGGAGCCCGGAACATCCGAGGCCGGCAAGGAAAAATTGAAGGTGGCGCCTCTGTCGAGCTCGCCTTCGGCCCAGGTGCGGCCGCCATGGCGCGCGATGATGCGCCGTACGTTGGCAAGGCCGATGCCGTTGCCTGGGAATTCGGAGGCACGATGCAGGCGCTGGAACACGCCGAACAGCTTGCCGGCGTATTGCATGTCGAAGCCGGCGCCGTTGTCACGAACGGCGAACTCGTAGTCGCCGCCCGGGGTGCGATCGATACTGACCTCGATCTGGGCGCGCTCGCGGTTGCCTGTGTACTTCACGGCATTGCCGAGCAGGTTCTGCCAGACCGTGCGAAGCATGTTCTCGTCACCGATGACGATCGGCAGCGGAGCGACCTTCCAGTCGATACGGCGGTCGCGGACATCGCTTTCGACCAGGGCGCGCGCTTCCTCGACCAGGGATTGCATGTCCACCGTCTGCAGGCGGAGCGCGCCCCGGCCCAGGCGCGAGAACACGAGCAGGTCGTCGATAAGCTGGGCCATGCGACGCGACGAGCTGCTGATCACATCGATGTAGTGACGCGAGCGCTCGTCGGCCTTGTCACCGAGCTGGGTTTCCAACTTGCCGGCAAAGCCGGAAATGTGACGCAGCGGCGCGCGCAGATCGTGCGATACCGAGTAACTGAAGGCTTCGAGTTCACGGTTCACGTCCGAGATCTGCTCCACCTTGCCTTCGAGCTGGCGGTTCAGCTCGCTGACCTTCTGCTCGACCAGGGCGCGCGCCGTGATATCGCTGACGGTAAGGAGCAAGGCCGGCGCGGTGCTCTCCGGCTGTTCGATGCGGCGGGCGTTGATGACCACGAAGCGGTCGATGCCGTCGACGGTGCGCTGGGTGAGCTCGTAGTCCCACAGCTCACGGTCGCGCAGCAGCACATCCGAAAGACGCTGCAGCAACGCGGTGTCTTTCCAGGCGCCATGGCCAATGGCTTCCAGCGGTGAGTTGTGGTCGTTCTCGGCGTCGTAGCCGTAAACCTCCGCGAACGCGGCATTGACCAGCAGGGCCCGCAGGTTGCCGTCGAGCATGGCGATCGGCTCGCGTACGGCCTGCAGGATCAGCTGGGAACGCTGTACCGCCTGGGCCACACGCGACTCCGCCGCAAGCCGGATGGCAATCTGCCGCTCCGATACGATGACCACGATGCCCAGCAGAGCGATCTGCGCCAAGGCGGCGACGAGCAGCACGACGCGATTGCTGGCGGCGAGGTCCTGTGCGGTCTGCCGGCGGATGTCGAGCAGCTTCGCCTCTTCGTCGAGGATTTCCTTAACCTGGTCGCGGAACGGGAACAGGCGACGGGAATCTTCCATGGTGGCAAACGCGCCCGCGCGGTCGCCGGCCTGCAGTTGCTGCACGGCCTTGTCGAACATGCTCATACGACCGTTGGCGATCATCTCCAGGCCGCCGAGGCGCGTAAGCTGCTGCGCGTTGTCGCGCATCATTTCGCGCAGGTTAGCGACCAGGCCAGGAAGGATCTTGTGGGGGCTCTCGATGCGAACCGTGAGCTCCGGCGCGTCGGGGGCTCCCGCGACGCGGGTATACACGGCGGCTTCCGCGGTACGCAGGATGGCATCGAAGCGGTACACGGTGGCCTTGATGTCCGCCGTGTGGGTGACCCAGTCGCGCGAGTTGAGGGCGTCCTCGGAGCTCGAGCGTGTCACCACGTACGGCAGCGCCACGATGACCAGCACAGCGGCAAGCAGGCCGGCGAGGCGTAGCCGCCATCCCGTACGGAAGATCATGCTTTCGTCATCTCCACGACCCGCCCTGCCCAAGTAGGACCCTCATTGTAGACGCCGGGCGCCTCGCTTCGGTGATTGGACATGACAGGACCCTGGACACGATGACGGGTGCGCATTCCGCCCCGCCCACCACCCGGCTGGGCAGTGGAACGGATAGGGAAAGGCGCACCCGTCCTATGGAGCCGTGCTTAATGCCCAAGGGCCCGTGAAGGCCCTGTGACGGGCTGTTACGGTGCCGAAGGCGTCATCGAATAGGGCAGCGACGCGGGCGTCTGGCCCCAGTCCTTCGCCGGCTCGGCCTGCATGGTGAAGTGCAGTTCGCCGCCGGCGACGATTTCCTCGTGACGGACGTAGGTGCGGTCCAGCGGCTTCCCGTTGAGGGTCACCTTGCCCACGTACGGATGCTTCGCATCGAGATGATCGGCCGACACGACGAAGTGCTTGTCGCCCGGCAGGTTGAGCGTGGCCTTCTCGACGAACGGGCGCCCGATCACGTACTGGTTGCTGCCCGGCGCCACGGGATAAAAACCAAGCGCACTGAAGATGTACCAGGCCGACATCTGGCCGAGGTCATCATTGCCGACAAGGCCCGTGGGTGTCGGGGCGTACTGCGTCTTCATGATCTGAACCAGGCGCTCCTGCGTCTTCCAGGGCTGACCGGCGTAGTCGTAGAGGTAGGCGACCTGGTGGCTCGGCTCATTGCCATGGGCGTACCAGCCGATCAGGCCGGTGATGTCCTCGACGTGGGCGAACGACTTCGGATCGACCTTGGCGTCGAACACCGAGTCGAGCTTCTTGACGAAGGCTTCCTTGCCACCGAGCGCTTCGATCAGGCCGGCGACGTCCTGCGGCACGTACCACGAGTACTGCCATGCGTTGCCTTCGGTGTAATCGCTGCCGTAAGCGGCCGACGACGGATCGAACGGCTCGCGGTACGCGCCGTCGCTCTTGCGGGCACGGAGGAAGCCGGTCTTCGTATCGAAACTGTTCTTCCAGTTGGCGGCGCGCTTGCTGAAGGTCGCGGCGACATCGTCCTTGCCCATGGCCTTGGCCATCTGCGACAGCGACCAGTCGTCGAACGCGTATTCGACGGTCTTGGATGCCGCTTCGGGCTGGTGGTCGATCGGCACGTAGCCGAGCTTCATGTAGTCGTCGAGGCCGCCGTACGGACCGTAGGTCGCGCTGGCCACCATCGCCTCCAGCGCCTTGTTCGGGTCGTAACCACGAATGCCCTTCATATAGGCATCGGCGATCACCGGCACGGCGTGGTAGCCGACCATGCACCAGGTTTCCATGCCCTGGTAAGCCCAGATAGGCAGGATGCCGAAGGGGCTGGCCTCACGCGCGGCGATCAGCGAGCTGACGAACTGGGTGCTCATGTCCGGGCGCAACAGGGTGACCAGCGGCTGCTGGGCGCGGTAGACGTCCCAGAGCGACCAGGTCGAGTAGAAGTCGAAACCCTTCGCCGTGTGCACCTGGTTGTCCGGACCGCGGTACTGGCCGTTGACATCCATCGACAGGCTGGGGGAAATCATCGAGTGGTACAGCGCGGTGTAGAACAGCTTGCGGCCATCCGCGGGGGCCTTGACGTCGACCGTGGAGAGCACTTTCTCCCACGACTGGCGGGCCTCGGCGCGGCGGGCGTCGAAGTCGAAGCCTTCGCCGTCCTTGTCGAGGTTGGCGACCGCGTTGTCCTCGCTGACCGAGGACACGGCCACCTTGACGATCAAGGGCTTGCCGAGGTCGCCGAAGTCGAACACGCCCTCCAGCGCGCGGCCGCTGATGCCGTCGACATCCTGGTCGCGGTTGCCGGGACCACTGAAGCCCCGGTACGGAATCTTGTCTTCGCGGTTCTTCAGGCTGCGCGAGGTCATCGGCTGGTTGAAACGCATCGCGAAATACAACTGGCGACCCGGCGCCCAGCCACGCGTGGTGCGGCCACCGGTGACGGTGCCGTCGCTACGCACGCGCAGGCTCGACCAGAGCACCTTGCCCTCGTAGTCGTAGATGCTGGGGCGAAGATCGAGCAGCAGGTGGGCCGGCTTGCCCTTGGGGAAGGTGTAGCGATGCCAGCCAACGCGCTGCCCGGCAGTCAGCTCGGCGCGGACGTCGTAGTCGGCCAGCGTGACGGCGTAGTACCCTGCTTCCGCTTTCTCGCTCTTGTGGTCGAACCGCGAGCGATAGCCGCTACCAGGCTGGTCGGGGGAGCCGGGATCCAGCTTCACGTCACCGGCGATGGGCATGACGAGCACGTCGCCCAAGTCGGAATGGCCGCTGCCGGAGAAGTGCGTATGGGAGAAACCGAGAATGCTCGAGTCGCCGTACTGATACCCGGCGGCCCACTTGTACGCGTGCTTGACGTCCGGCATCGCCGTGTCGGGGGACAACTGGATCATGCCGAACGGCACAGTGGCGCCCGGGAAGGTATGGCCATCCCCACCCGTGCCGATCATGGGATCGACGGCGGCATAGGCGGGCGAGCCGGCCTTGTCGCTGGAGGCCGCCGCGGCGAGTGCCGGCAGGGCAAGACACAGGGCGGTGGCCAGCAGGCCACGGCGCAAACGGATGGTGCTCGACATCGGTGGTTCCCCTCGGGTGGACGCGTTTCGAGTGGTCACGAACATTTGGATCGTGACAAACAGACCGAAAGTAGCAAAGATGCGGCAGCCTCGCATGTTGCAGTGCGTGATGCATCCCTTTCGCCGCCGAGCGATGATCGCCCGGTTTAGATCGTTTGAAGGAGCCAAGATGCCGAGGATCACCCCGCAGCGCCGCAAGGTCACGCTCGCCGATATCGCACTGGGTTGCGACGTTTCGCGTGCCACCGTGTCGCTGGTGTTGCGCGGCAGCCCCCTGGTCAACTCGGTCACCCGGGGTCGGGTCGAGGCCGAGCTGAAGCGCCAGGGCTATGTCTACAACCGCGCGGCAGCCAACCTGCGCCGGCGTACATCCTCGAGCATAGGCCTGGTCGTGAACGACCTGGGCAATCCCTTCTTCGCCGAATTCGCCGCCGGGGCCGACGAAGCCCTGGCCAGTGCGGGCTACGTCACCCTGCTCGGCAACACCGGCGAGTCGCCCGAGCGCCAGCAGGCGGTGCTGAATTCCCTGGTCGAGCATGGCCCGGCCGGCATCATTCTCTCGCCGGCCGAGGGCAGCGAGGGCGAGCGCGTACTGGCCGCTGTCGGCATGCATACGCCGCTGCTGGTGTTCAACCGCGAGCTGCCCGACGACGACGGCACCCATCGCTGGGACACGCTGGAGATGGATAACGAGCACGGCGCCCGCCTGGCGACGGAACATCTCATCGGCCTGGGACACCAGCGCATCGCCTTCTTTGGCGGCCATCGCGAGTCCAGCTCGGTGGAGCAGCGTCGCCGCGGCTACGCCAGCGCCATGAGCGTGGCCAACCTCAAGGTCGATCCCGCATGGATGATCGAAAGCGCCCCCACGCGCCTCGAAGCGGCGCGCCAGACAGGCGCACTCTTCGCACGCGACCCCGCACCCACGGCGGCGGTTTGCTACAACGACGCCGTCGCGCTGGGCCTTATGCTTGGCCTGACCAAGCGAGGCCGTCGCCCGGGCGAGGACTTCGCCCTGACCGGCTTCGATGATGTCGCCGAGGCCTCGGTATGCGTACCACCCCTGACCACCATCGCGGTCGATCCGCGTGGCCTGGGCCGTCGCAGTGCCGAGCTCATTCTTGAAAGACTTCGCAATCCCGAGACGGACACGGCTTCTACTATCGCGCCCGTCCGGCTGGTCGTTCGCGAAAGCAGCTGCCCGCCGTCCTCACCCTGAACCCACCAATGGAGCGCCCCATGGCTACCGCTTCCACGCCATTGCCCACCTCGTCGAACCAGACGGGCGCCGGCGACACCCGATACACCTATTTCCCGCTCGCGCTTGGCGTGATGACTACGATTTTCTTCATGTGGGGGTTCCTGACCTGCCTGAATGACATCCTGATCCCGCATCTGAAGGCGGTGTTCGAACTGAACTACGCGCAGGCGCTGCTCATCCAGTTCACGTTCTTCGGCGCGTATTTCATCATGTCGCTGCCGGCGGGACGGATCGTCGCCTCGCTCGGCTACAAGAAAAGCATCGTTCTCGGCCTGATCGTCGCCGGCATCGGCGCGGCCCTGTTCTGGCCTGCCGCCGGCATGCGCCTGTACCCGTTCTTCCTCGGCGCGCTGTTCATCCTCGCGACCGGTATCACGGTGCTCCAGGTGGCGGCCAATGCTTACGTGGCCCTGCTCGGCCCCGAGAAGACCAGCTCCAGCCGTCTCACCCTGGCCCAGGCGCTGAATTCGTTCGGCACCTTCCTCGCCCCGTTCTTCGGCGGCTTCCTGATCCTGTCCAACGCGGTCAAGAGCAGCGCGGACATCGCCAAGCTCTCGGCCGCCGAGCAGGTCACCTACCGCGCGCACGAAGCATCCTCGGTGCAGGGCCCGTACATCGGCCTGGCCATCGTGCTGGTGCTGCTGGCTGTCGGCGTGTACCTGTTCAAGCTGCCCGCGCTGGAAGAAACCACCGAGAAGGCTGACGACAGCCACCACTCGCTGATGGATGCGCTGAAGACCCCGCACGTGTTCTTCGGCGTGCTCGGCATCTTCTTCTACGTCGGCGGCGAAGTGTCGATCGGCAGCTTCATGATCAACTACCTGCAGCTGCCCGAGATCGGCAACATGTCCGGCGAAATCGCCGCGTCGCACGTCGCCTTCTACTGGGGTGGCGCGATGGTCGGCCGCTTCATCGGCTCGGCCCTGCTGGCCCGCTTCTCGCCGCGTAAGCTGCTCACCGCCTTCGCAGTCATCAACATGCTGCTGGTCATCACCACGATGGTCACCACGGGCACGGTTGCGGTCTACAGCATCGTCGCCATCGGCCTGTTCAACTCGATCATGTTCCCGACGATCTTCTCGCTGGGCATCGAGCGCATGGGTCCGCTGACCGGCAAGGCTTCGAGCCTGCTGATCATGGCCATCGTCGGTGGCGCGTTGATTCCCTGGATCCAGGGTGTCGTTGCGGACCAGATCGGCCTGCAGCACGCCTTCTTCATCCCGCTCATCTGCTACGCCTACATCGTGTTCTACGGCCTCAGTGGTTCCAAGGTCCGTTCGGTGCCTGTCGCGCGTTAAGCCCCATGGCGACGGCCGGCCTCGCGCCGGCCGTCGTGTAGTACTTTCTTGCCCCAAGGACAGGCCGCAGCATGTCTTCCATCCTCTGCTTCGGCGAGGCGCTGATCGATTTCCACGCACAGCCCCAGGGCGGCGACGGTCAGCCTCCCGCTTTCGTTCCCTTCGCCGGCGGCGCGCCGGCCAATGTCGCGGTTGCCGCGGCACGCCTCGGCGCCCACGCCCGCTTTGCCGGCATGCTCGCACGCGACATGTTCGGCGATTTCCTCCTCAAGAGCCTGACCGAGCTTGGCGTCGGTACCGACGACATCGCCCGTACGGATGAGGCACGCACCGCCCTGGCTTTCGTCGCCCACGACGAGAAAGGCGATCGCAGCTTCAGTTTCTATCGTCCGCCCGCCGCGGACCTGCTGTTCCGTCCCGAGCACTTCCGCAAGGAATCGTTCGAGGACCTTTCGATTTTCCACGCGTGTTCCAACTCGCTGACCGAAGCGGCGATTGCCGCGACCACGGTCGAGGGCATGCGCCGTGCACGTAGCGCCGGTGCCCTGGTCAGTTTCGACATGAACCTGCGTCCGGCCCTGTGGCCCGCCAGCGAAGCACCGCTTCCACGCCTGTGGGAAGCGTTGTCCGAAGCCGACGTGATCAAGCTGAGCGCGGAAGAGTTCGCCTTCATCCACGCCGGTGCCGGTTCAGATGAAGCGGTGCTCGAACGCCTCTGGCGTGGTAAGGCACGCCTGCTGCTGGTGACCGACGGTGCCGAACCGATGCAGTGGTTCTCCCGTTCGGCGCGCGGCACGGTGCAGGGCTATGCCGTGGAAGCGGTCGATACGACGGCAGCGGGTGACGCGTTCGTTGGCGGGCTGCTCGCCCGGCTCGACGCGGAACACGTCACGCCCGCCACCTTCGATGCGTTGGTCGACGATACGGCCCGCCTCGACGACCTGATCCGATTCGCCGCAGCGTGTGGTGCGATCACCGCCACCCGCAAGGGCTCGTTTACTGCCATTCCCGACCAGGCCGAAGTCAGGGCCTTCATGGAGAAGCACGCATGACGAACTATCCCCTCCCCGATTTCCACAACGTGGATGTACTGCGCGACCACGTCGCCAAGACCATGGCTTTCTACAAGCCGAACGAGGTCGACACGGCCGGTGGTTTCTTCCAGTACTACAAGGACGACGGCTCGGTGTACGACCGCAGCCACCGTCACCTGGTATCGAGCACGCGCTTCGTGTTCAACCATGCCATGGCCTACCTCGAGTTCAAGAAACCCGAGGACAAGGAACTGGCCATGCACGGGTTGAAGTACCTGCGTGAGGTGCACCTCAATCCCGAAACCGGCGGTTACGCCTGGACGATCGCCGACGGCAAGCGCGACGACCAGATGAACCACTGCTACGGTCTGGCGTTTATGTTGCTGGCTTATTCGTGCGGCGTGAAAGTGGGCTTCGACGAAGCAAAGGCCTGGCAGGGCGAGATCTGGGACCTGCTCGAGAAGCGCTACTGGGAGCCGACCTACGGCCTGTACCGCGACGAGGCCGACAAGGACTGGCACTTCACCGGTTACCGCGGCCAGAACGCGAACATGCACATGACCGAAGCGATGATCGCCGCGTGGGAAGCCACGAAGGACGACCGTTACCTCGACCGCGCGCTGTTGCTCGCCGAGAACATGACCCAGCGTCAGGCCGGCCTGACCCCGCAGAAGCTGGTGTGGGAGCACTACCACCAGGACTGGACGATCGACTGGGAATACAACCTCGACAATCCCAAGCACCTGTTCCGTCCGTGGGGTTTCCAGCCCGGTCACCAGACCGAGTGGGCGAAGCTGCTGATGATGCTCGAGCGCTACACCAAGGGCACGCCGAAGCATAAGGACTGGCTGGTGTCGACCGCGAAGCACCTGTTCGACGAGGCGCTCGACAAGGCCTGGGACAAGGAATACGGCGGCATCGCGTATGGCTTCTCCCCGGAAGGCGACGTCTGCGACGACGACAAGTACTTCTGGGTCCAGGCCGAATCGCTCGGCGCCGCGCAGCTGCTGTTCGAGACGACCGGCGAAGCGAAGTACGACGAAGCGTACGAGAAGATCTGGTCGTACAGCTGGGAACACTTCGTGGACCACACGTACGGCGCCTGGTATCGCATTCTCAATCGCAAGAACGAGAAGTACGACGACGAGAAGAGCCCCGCCGGCAAGACCGACTACCACACGATGGGCGCTTGCTATGAAGTGATGGCGTCGCTGCGTCGGATGCAGTCGAAATAACGAAGCAAGACATCGGTGCGGGCTGTTGGCTGCCGCACCGATGTTTCATTCTTACGGCAACGCCTGCTTCAACGAAGCGATCCCCTCCCACGGATCCGCTTCCAGCGCCGTCGCCCGCTTCAGCGCCTTGGCAAGATCGAACGCCCCGCCCGACTTCAACCGGGCGATCTCTTCCCAGCGCAACGGCATCGCCACCGGCGCTCCCGCCCTCGCACGTAACGACCATCCGGTCACGCTCGTCGCGCCGCGCGTGTTACGCAGCCAGTCGATGAAGATCAGTCCCTCGCGCTTCGCTTTGCTTGCCTCGGCGATATAGCGCTCAGGCGCGTCCGCGACCATGGCGTCAGCGATGCCCTCGCAGAAGGCCTTCACCGCATCCCAGGCTGGCCCGCGGCGGAACGGGGCGACTACGTGCAGGCCTTTGCCGCCGGACGCGCGTACGAAGCTTTCCAGGCCATGACCCTGGAGACGTTCGCGGATATCGCGCGCGCAGGCGACAACCGCCTTCCATGCCACGCCGTTGGCCGGATCGATGTCGAAAATGAGCCGGTCGGGTTGGTCGGGATTGTCGACACGCGCACCCCAGGGATGGAACTCCAGGGTGTTCATCTGGACCAGTTCGAGCACGCCTTCGATGTCGTCGACATACAGATACTCCGCCCTGCCGCCGTCCTTTTCCTTGAGTGCGACGGCCTTGACGTCCTTTCCCAGGGCGTCGGCATGATGTTTCTGGAAGAAGCAGGCGCCACTTGTGCCGCGTGGGCACCGCACCACCGACAAGGGTCGCCCACGGAGTTCCGGAAGCATCAGCGGCGCGACCGCCTCGTAATACCTGGCAACGTCACCCTTGGTCGGACCGCCTTCGCCGAATACCTCCCTGTCGGGATGGGTGATGGCGATGCCGTCGACGATCAGCGGCTCCATGGCGTCACCCCGCCTTGCGGCGGGTAGCCGGGGCCTTGCGGGCCGCTGTCTTCGCAGGCGTACCCTTCTTGCCTGCAGCGCCCTTGGTCGCAGCGCCCTTGCTGGCGGCAGTCTTCGCCGGTGCCTTCTTGGCAGCGGTTTTCTTCGCCGGTGCCGACTTCGCCGCCTTCTTCGTCGCCTCGATGGTTTTCTTCGCCGGCGTACGCGTCTTCGCGCCCAGGCTCTTCTTCAGCAGCGCCATGAAGTCGACGACATTGGTCGTCGCATTCTCGGGCGTGCGGTCGTCCTCCTCGATGGTCGCCGTGACGCCCTTGCTCTTGAGCCGCTTCTCGATGACCGCGCGCAACTTGTCGCGGAAGTCGTCGCGATAATCGCCGGGCTTCCAGTCGCTCGACATGGAGTCGATGAGGTCCTTGGCCATGTCGATTTCGCGTGGCGAGATGCGGTAGTCGGCCGTCGATTTGCCCGGCAGCTCGAAGTCGTCGGCGTCGACGATCTCCGACTCGTAACGCAGGATGTTCAGGACCAGCGCGTCGCCCTGAGGCAACACGGCGGCGAGGTATTCCTTCGTGCGGATGACCACGCGTGCGATGCCGATCTTGCCGGTCTTCTTCAGCGTCTCGCGCAGCAGCACGTAACCCTTCTCGGCCTTCTTCGCCGGAAGCAGGATGTACGGCTTTTCGAAATAAGCGGGGGCGATCTGATCCGCATCGACGAAGGTGTCGATCTCCACGGTCTCATGGGCATCGCTGGCGGCGTTCTTGATGTCTTCCTCTTCGAGGACGACATAGCTGCCTTTCTGGTATTCGAAGGCCTTGACGATGTCTTTCCAGGGCACTTCTTCGCCGGTATCGGCGTTCACCCGCTCGTAGCGAACAGGGGTATTGCTGCGCTGGTCGAGCATGCGGAAATGGATGTCGCTGCGGCGCTCGCCGGACATGAGCCGGATCGGTACGTTGAGCAGGCCGAACGAAAGGGTACCGGTCCAGATGGGGCGGGCCATGGGGCGATCCTCGAACCTCGGGGAGGTCGAGGATCGCCCCATGGGCGTGCACGGAACGCCAAAGCCCTTAGTGCTTCGCCTCGTCCACCACCGGCAGCTCGATGGCGCTTGCCGTTCCGGGTGCGTGCCATACCTGCTGCGTCGCCTTCTGGTAGTCCGACGGCTTGGCGAAGAAGATGTTCGGCACGTAGGTCTGCGGGTTGCGGTCATAGAGGGGGAACCACGACGACTGCACCTGGACCATCACGCGGTGCCCCGGCAGGAAGGTGTGGTCCACCGTCGGCAGGCCGAACTTGTACTCAAGCGGCGTGTTCGGCGTGATCGCCTTCGGGTCGGAGAAGCTCTCGCGGTAGCGGCCGCGGAAGATATCCATCGAGATCGACAGCTCATAGCCGCCCATGGCCGGCGTGGTCGTATTCGTCTCCGGGTAGACATCGATCAGCTTGACCACCCAGTCGCTGTCCGTGCCGCTGGTGGAGGCATAGAGGTTGACCTGGGGCGCGCCAGCGACCCGGAGCGGCGCCGTAAGCGGCTCGGTGACATAGGTGAGGACGTCCGGACGGCCATCCACGAAACGCTGGTCCTGCACCAGCCAGGTGGTCCAGGAGGTGCGGTCGGTGAAGCGCACGGGGCGCGGCACATATGGCACGGGCTTGGCCGGGTCGGAAACGTACTCATCGAACTTCGCCGCCGATGCGTCCGGAGCGGTGAACGAAAGACCGCCGTTGGCGACCATGTACAGCGGCTTGGTGCCCTTGGCCTGCGGCCAGGAGCTGAAACGGTCCCAGTGGTTCTCGCCCGTGTTGTAGATGAGCACCGGCGGCGTCTTCGCCTTGGGCGCGCCGTCCATGAGGTACTGATTGAAGAAAGGCAGGAGTACGTCGCGACGGAACTGCAGGGCGGTGTCACCGTCCCAGTTGAGCGCTCCCAGCGAGGAGGCGCTGTAGTTCACCTGGCTGTGCCGCCACGGGCCCATGACGAGGTAATTCTTGTCGTTGCCCTTGTCCTTCGGTTCCATGGCCTCGTAGCTGTGGATCGCGCCCCACATGTCTTCCTGGTCCCACAGGCCCTGCAACCACATGGTGGGCACCTTGAGCGGCTGCTTCGCCATTTCCTTGTCGAGCGCCTGGCCCTGCCAGTACGCATCGTACGAGGGGTGCTCGCTCAGCTTTCGCCAGTACGGCAGCTGGTCGAGGCCGGCAGCCTTCGCGTAGTCGCCCGCCGAACCAGCAGTGAGGAAATTCGTGTAGTCGTCGAAGCCGGCCCGCGTGATCTCTTCACCCTTGCCGCGCTTGGCGTTCTGCCCGGTGATGTAGTCGAAGTTGGTCTGGCGGAAGGCGCCATAGTGGAACCAGTCGTCGCCCATCCAGCCGTCGACCATCGGGCTCTCCGGCGCGGCCACTTTCAGCGCCGGATGCGGGTTGATCAGGGCCATCACCACGGTGAAGCCCTCGTACGACGAGCCGATCATGCCGACCTTGCCGTTGGACTCGGGCAGGTTCTTGGTCAGCCAGTCGATCGTGTCGTAGGCATCGGTGGAATGATCCACCTCGGACGAGTTCAGCGGTCCGCGCAGCGGACGGGTCATCACGTAGTCGCCTTCCGAGCCGTACTTCCCGCGGATGTCCTGGAAGACCCGGATGTAACCGGCGTCGACGAACAGCTCATCACCCTGGGGCAGCAGGTTACGCATGGTCGTGGCACCAGCCCGCGCGGCACGGCCGTCGGCATCGTACGGCGTGCGGGTCAGCAGGATCGGCGCGTGCTTCGCCGTCTTCGGGATCACGATGACGGTGTGCAGCTTGACGCCGTCGCGCATCGGGATCTCCACCACGCGCCTGATGTAGTCGTTGGCGGCGGTAGGCGAATCGAATTTCGCCGGGATATCCGGCGTCATCGGCGCCGTCTGGGCGGCGGCAAGGCCGGCGGCGACGGCCAGTGACAGGGCCAGCATGGGAAGCAACGAGCGAGGCGACATGGGCATTCCTGGGCGTTGGGACGAAGCCCGCCTAGCCTGCCGTATCGCGAGGCAATAAAAAACCCGCCGCTCCCTGGGGAGCGGCGGGTTCGGTGTTGCGTACTACTTACTGACCAGCAGCGGTCGAAGCAGCAGCCGGAGCGGCCGTGCCGGCAGCAGCCGGAGCGGTCGTGGCAGCAGCCGGAGCGGCGTCAGCCGGGGCAGCAGCCGGAGCGGTTGCAGCAGCGGCCGGAGCCGTGGCGGCAGCAGCCGGAGCGGCCGGGGTAGCGTCTTCGCTCTTGTTGCAAGCGGAGAGCATGGCGGCAGCGACGAAGGCGAGTGCAGTGATCGAAGCAATCTTCATAGGTTTGGCTCCTCAGTTGTTATGTATATAGGCGCAAGCGCGACGGCGGATACCCGCCGGATGGCGGGCCCTCCACGGCTTTCGCCGCGCGTGCAGATGATAAATGGTTTCATCCCTGACGTGCCCGTACGAAGACAGACGCGACAAGATTGCAACGATCATGATGAAGCGTAGATGTCTGGTGAAGCAAGCGTGACGTAATCGCACGCTTTTTTCAGAATAATCGCCTTACGCCCCCGGAAGCCAGCCCCTAGCCTTGTCAGTCAGAAATTGCGATCCGGACGCCCTGTCCGGTCGCCTGACAAGGAGAGAGTGGATGCGCACGGAAAAAACCTTAAAAACCCGGTACCTGTCGGCGATGATAGCTGTTTTTGCGCAGCCCGCCGTGGGCGCGGATGGACCACTATGGGTTGTCGATGGGACGGAATTCGACCTACCCGCAGGATCCTGGGAAACGACCAATCCGTCCAGGCCGGCGTTGTTTATCAAAAATGGCGGAACGGTTACGGGCACCGCCGTCGGCATCAAGACCACGGGTCAGGGTGCGTCAGCCATCAAAATCGAGGGCTTGAGGGGTGAACTCACTCTGACAGGGGGGAAACTTCAGACAGCTGGTGGAAGCGCGCACGGTCTTCTGAACGCGGGAACCGGTCGCGTGAAGCTCACTGACGTGGAAATCGTCACTGGGGGCGGCTTGGCGAACGGTGCTCGGTTCGAGGGCGAGAACGTTGAAGGCCTACTCGTTGGTGGCAGCGTGACGACCACGGGCTACGCCGCAATCGGCTTGCTTGCCGTGGACGGTGCCCAGCTCGCCACCGAGTCGACCCGCGTGTCCACGAGCAACACATCGGCCCATGGGTTGGCGGCGGAGGGCGCCTCGTCCGGGCTGCGCGCGACAAAAGCGACGATCGAAACGCTTGGTGAGGAGGCAATGGGAGTGCGGGTATCGTCCACCGGAACAGCGGTCGTGACCGACACCTCCATCACCACCGCTGGGAAGGGTGCGCATGCGATGCACTCCGACGAAGAGGCCGCCTTCGTCACCGTCTCGGGTGGCCGCTTGAAGACCAGTGGCACACAGGCCAATGGGTTTGACGGCGCTAACAAGGCGCTGGCCAGCATCAGCGGCACCCACATTGAGACGTCGGGATTCAATTCCGCCGGTATCGACCTGCGCGCAGGTACGCTCAATGTGAGCGACACAGACATCCTCACGCACGGCGACCAAGCGTACGGCATCGTGGCGATGGGTGGCGATTTCCCCGGACGCGTACCTTCCGTCGACGCCACGCGCACGCACATCGTGACGGAGGGTCGGACCGCAAACGGTGCTGACGCCCGTGACGGCGGGCGTATAAGCCTCGATGAGGTGGACATCCTGACGACGGGGCAGTTCGCCAACGGCCTGAGCGCAGTGAATGCTTCGATCATTGCCAACGGCACAATGGTCAAGACCACTGGAGTCGCCGCTTATGGTGCGGACGTAAGCGAGGGAGGCTCCCTGACGATCCAGGGTGGCTCGATCGAGAGCGAACAGGCCGCCGCACTGCGCCTGTACGACGCGACCAAGGTACGCATCAGCGGAGGTGCAGTTCTGGCCGGCCCCGCCTTCATCGACGTCTACCCCACGTCCACCAAACCCATCACCGTAACACTGGAAAACAAGAGCGTCGCGATTGGCGACATCCGTCTCGCCGACGTCAGTGGTGCGCCTACGCCGGATGCTACGAAAACATCCCTCACCTTGCGCAATGCATCCATGTGGCATGGCGGTACCGACATCGTGCGAGATCTCACGCTGGAGGAAAAAGCCCAGTGGTCGGTCGCGCGCGACAGCCATATCGGGAGCCTCAACAGCGACCAGGGCATCGTAACGTTCGCCTCCGCCCCCGGTACCTTCGCCACGCTGACCATCGCTGGCGACTACGACGGCAACCAGGGCTTGTTCCGCATGCGTACTCGGCTCGGTGACGATACCTCGGCGTCCGACCTGCTGCACATCATGGGCAACACGACCGGCAGCAGCTCGATCGCGGTCGATACGCTCGACGGCGCAGGCGACTACACCAACGACGGCATCCGTCTGGTGCAGGTCGACGGCAGCTCGCATGGTCGCTTTGAACTTGCCGGCCGTGTGGTCGCGGGTGCTCACGAGTATTTCCTCTACCAGGGGGCGCTCAGCGCGGCGAACGATGGCGACTGGTACCTGCGCTCGTCGCTGGAGCCGGAAACGGTGGATCCCGCCATCATCGATCCGCCCGTCACGCCCGAGACGCCCGAACCGGGTGTCGACCCGGTGGTGCCGGTGGTACGTCCGCGCCTGCTGCGACCTGAGGTCGGCGCTTACCGGGCAAACCAGACCGCTGCACTCGAGATGTTCCAGGGCGGTCCCGGCGCCGGCGAAGACGACGAACGCGATGGTGCACGCCATAACGTCTGGGCGCGCTTCGATCGCCGCCATACCTCGTTCGATATCGGTGAGCAGCTGACCACCACGTCGTCGGCCAGCGAGCTGGCGCTCGGTGCCGACCTGCTCCGTGATCCCGATACCGAGGCTCACCTCGGCGTCATGGCGGCCGTCGGTCGTGCCGACACGCGGGGCACCTCGCTGCTGACTCATTACGCTGCAAGGGGCCGCGTGCGTGGTGCGGCTGCAGGGCTGTACGGCGGCTTCCGCAGCGACACCGGCACGTACATACGCGGCTGGACACAGTACGCGCACGTCAACCAGCGTGTCGAAGGCGATGGGCTCGCCGCCGAGCGCTACGGCAGCGGCATGCTCACGACAAGCCTGGAAGCCGGACACCGCTGGCGCCACGCGCTCAGCCGCCAGACCGACGCGTACATCGAGCCGCAGGCGCAGATCCTCAGCACCCGCCTGCGCGGAGGTACGCATCGTGAGACCAACGGCACACGCATCGGTCCGCTTCGTGGCACAGGCGCCACCGCACGTCTCGGCGTGCGCACGGCCGCTCGCTGGAACACGCCGAACGGCCACGTCGCCTCGCCCTACTTCGCCGCAAACTGGATCCGTCGCCTCGGCCACCTCGATGCCACGACCTTCAACGCGGAGTCGTTCGATGCCGGCGTGCCGCGCAACAGCTACGGCCTGAAGCTCGGCGTCGCGCTCATGCGCAGCAACGGATGGCGGCTCTGGACGGATGTGGAAACACGCTTCGGTGCTCATCGCTACCGTCGGGTGACCGGGTCCATCGGTATTCGTAAGGCCTGGTAACGGGGAAAGTGAACTCGAGGCGGGCTACACGTCCGCCTCGAGTTCACCTCACCCGGCCAACTCGACTGCCACAGGCCGCGCCCTGCGCGCGGTGACCGTGCTTCCGATGGAAGCCATCACGATGAACCCGATGGCCAGCCACTGGCCGCTCGCAAGGTGCTCGCCGAGCAACACCATTGCCAGTAACGACGCCACGGCGGGCTCGAGGCTGACCATGATGCCGAAGGTCTCACTGGGCAGACGCTTGAGCGCCATCATCTCCAGTGACATGGGAATCGCACTGGAAACAATGGCTACGCCGAGCCCGGCCAGGAGGATCATCGGATCCAGCAGGCTTCCGCCCGCGTGCGCGACACCATAAGGCACGACCACCAGGCTTGCCGCCACGAGGCCGAGCGACACAGATTGCCCCGCGTGCAGATGGCCGGCCTGTTTACCGAAGAGGATGTACAGCGCCCAGCAGACGGCCGCGCCGAGGGCGAGCATGACGCCGGTCGGGTCGAGCGTACTGTTATGGCCGAGCGGCAACAGCATCACCAACCCGGTGATCGCGCAGGCGAGCCACACGAAGTCGACGGCCCGGCGTGACGCGATCATGGCGACGGCGAGCGGACCGCTGAACTCGATGGCGACGGCGATACCGAACGGAATCGTCCGCAGCGAAAGGTAAAAGAGCAGGTTCATGACGCCGAGCGTGAGCCCGTAACGAATGACGAAGCCCGCGTCCCGACGGCTCAGCGGCCAGCGCCACGGGCGCCAGAACAGAAGCAGCACAATGGCGGAAAAGCCGACGCGCAGCGCCGACGTGCCTTCGGCGCCGATAAGCGGGAACAGCTTCTTGGCGAACGATGTGCCGATGCACAACGACGTGACCGAGCCGAGCACGGCAAGCGCGGGGAGCACGAGGGAGGGACGCGGGGAAGTCATGGATGCACTGTAACGGCTGACGTGCACGGCGCCCATGGGGCTGGGCAGGACTGCTGCCACGAATGGTAGACCATTTGTTCATTATAGACATATAGTCCACATCACGATCAGCCTGCTGATGAGCGCCGATGACTGCCCTGCCCGACTTCCGACTCGAAACCTACTTCTCCCGTTGGGAGTTCGCTGCCCGCTTTCACCTGACGGCGTCAGACGCGCAGAGCATGAGGGTGGATGAACTGCTGGCGCTGGCAGAGCCGGACGACCAGGAAGCCTTTCAGTCGCTGCATCTTGGCTACACGCAGACTTACGGCTCGCCGGCCCTGCGCGAGGCCATCGCCGGTACCTACGACACGCGCAACGCCGAAGACATCCTCTGCTTTGCCGGTGCCGAGGAAGGCATCTATATCGCCATGCGCGTACTGCTCGGCGCGGGCGATCACGCGATCGTGGTGACACCGAATTATCAGTCCGCGGAAACCGTGCCGCTGTCGATCTGCGAGGTTACCGGTGTCGCGCTGGATCCCGAGGATCACTGGTCGCTCGACATCGATCGTGTCGCCGCTGCCATCCGGCCGAACACCCGGGTGATCTCGATCAACTTCCCGCATAACCCGACGGGCAAGATCCTCGAGCGGGATCGTTACGACGCGCTGGTGGCCCTGTGCCGCCAGCGCGGTATCTGGCTCTTCAGCGACGAAGTCTATCGCCCGCTCGGGCCGCCAGGCACAGAACATCTGCCGCAAGCGGCCGACATCTATGAGCGCGGCATTTCGCTCGGCGTCATGTCGAAGGCCTACGGTTTGCCCGGGCTTCGTATCGGCTGGATCGCCTGTGCCGACCGCGACCTCCTGCAGAAGATGGAGCGGTACAAACACTACCTGTCGATCTGCAACTCCGGCCCGTCGGAGCAACTGGCACTCATTGCCCTGAAGGCGCGCGAGATCATCCTTGAAAAGAACCGCAGAATCGTCGGCGACAACCTCGATGTGCTGGACGCATTCTTTGCCAAATGGCCTGAACATTTCGCGTGGTATCGGCCAGACGGCGGCTGCGTCGCTTTTCCGCGGTACCTCGGCAAGGGCAGCGTCGAAGCGTTTGCCACGGACCTGGTCGAACGTGCGGGGGTCTTGTTGCTGCCTGCCGAGCACTATCGCTCCGAGCTCGCTCCGACGCCTGTCGATCGGTTCCGTATCGGGTTTGGACGCGCCGACTGCGCCGAGGCGGTGGCTGCCCTCGACAACTATCTGCGCCGTTGACGGACGAGGAGACACCGTGCTTCGAATGACGCGTGACAAGAAGCCTGCGGGCACCCATCGGCATGGCGCGCTCCGATGCTTGCTGGTCGTCGTTGCCCTTGGCTTTCTGCCCGGCAGCGCGACGGCGGCGGCGGCAGCGCAGGTTGTGGGGCAAGACCGAGCGATATCCGAGACGAACGATGCGCCGGGCCGCCCCCTACCCGGACACGTCTACAAATTCGTCTTCGACCAGAACACCGTTTATGACGCGTCGCTGGGATTCAATCCCGGCCTACACGCGCTTTCTGCCTTGATTGCGGAATATGCCGCTTACGGCATCGACGCCAGGCATCGCTCTATCGTCGTGGTGCTGGGCGGGACTTACGCCGACATGGCGTTGACCGACGCAAGCTATCGTCGCATCCACGATGGCAAGCAAAATCCTTCCCTCGACGAGATCAAGGCGCTTGAGCTCCTCGGCGTCGTTTTTACCGTGCCGGTGAAGGATGTCGCAGCGCTTTCCATGAACGCCGCGGACATCCATCCTGGCGTGAAGATCGGCCCGAGGGCGAGCATCGTCTATCTCGACCTCGAAGCCGAAGGCTATGTCTTCAGCGGCACGAAAAGCCTCACGACTGAATAAGCAGCATCGGCGCGATTCAGCGATCCTTCGCCTTGTTTTTCTTGACGTACTCGCGGTATGCCTCCATGGCAACGTCACGCCTCAGCAGCTTCGACTCCGGGTCGAGTGTGTAGAGCGCGTGCGCCGGTAGCGTGACGTCACCGCTGCCGTCGGTCATGGGCAAGGTCACGACATGGTCATCGACGCGCACATCGACCGGCATCGGGAACGGACCCTTGCCCGGTACCGACCAGACCAGGTGCAGATGCTGTCCGTCGCGCGTCACTTGCAGATCAGGCAGCGCCGCCTGGTAAAGGTAGACGTTGAAGAACCAGCGCAGATCCTTGCCCGTTACCTTGTCGACGATATCGACAAAATCGTTCGTGGTGGCATACCGCGGCGAAAAGTTGCCCGGCAAGGGATGCTCGGTGCCATACACCAGCAAACGCACTGACCGGAAGAAGGCGTCGTCGCCGATCAGGCCGCGCAAGGTGTGGAGTACCAGTGCTCCCTTCGAATAGATGTCCTGACCCGGACCGCCACGTTCGTCCTCGTAGACATCTTCCTCGCGGCGTGGCTTGCCCGACACGATCGGGTGGCGATTGGCAAGACCGCGGCGCAGCTGCATCAGGTTGGCGAAGTAGGCCTGGCGACCACCCAGGGATTCTGCGTACAAGGGCTGCATGTACGAGGCAAACGCCTCGTGCAACCACATGTCGTCCCAGTTGGCGTTGGTCATCTGGTTGCCGAACCATTCGTGCGCGAGTTCGTGCTGCAGGAGATCGTCGTAGCCGTAGGGAATCTTCGCGTACTCGTTCCCGTACGCGTTGATCGTCTGGTGCTCCATGCCTTTGAACGGCGTTTCCGCCACGCCCATTTTTTCGGCGCCAAAAGGATACGGACCGATGACGCTCTCGAGGAAATCGAGCATCGGCGGGAATTCAGCGAACAGCTCCCGCGCCTTTTTGTCGTCATCCACATACCAGTAGTGGATCGGGATCGCGTTGCCGAAGCGACTCGGATACGACGCGGAGAGCTCACGGTATGGCCCGATGTTCAGTGCCACGCCGTAGGTGCTCACATCGTGGCTGCGCCAGTGATACGTGCGCATGCCGTCAGCCTCGTCCATGCCCACGGCGACGCCGTTGCCGACGGCAACCAGCGGCGCCGGCACGGTGACGTGCTCGTCGACGAGCTTCGGCCGCCCCATCGGGTGATCGATGCAGGGCCAGAACAGGTCACACCCCTCCCCCTCCACCGCGGTAGCGATCCAGGGTTTACCGTCCGGCGTCGTTGCCCAGACGAATCCGCCATCCCAGGGAGCGTGGACCGCGGTGTGCGGACTGCCGTGGTAGGTCACGCGTACCGTGGTGCGCGCGCCGGCATCCAGGGGATGGGGAAGATCGATCTCGAGACGACCCTCGGGGTTGCGATAGGCGGTGCGCGGCAGCGCCGTGCCGTCGACATCCACCGCGTCGATGGGCAGGTTGCGATCGAGGTCGAGCACCACGCGGCGCAGCGGTGCGGTCGCGGCGAAGGTCAGCCGGGCATCGCCCTCGATCCAGTGCCGTACGGGATCCACGCGAAAACTCAGGTCGGCATGCTCGAACGTCACGGCCAGTTGCTCGGGCGCGCGGGGGGCGCCTGAGTTATGCGTCAGGTCCGTCAGGGGCGGCGGGCCGGGCGGAGCCGAGGGGGAGCAGGCAACCGTGGTCAGCGCAAGGCTTACGCCCAGCAAGAACGTGTTTCGCATGTCGGAGGGGCCGGAAGGGGAAAGGGGATGCCGCGACACCATACCTACCCAGCCGGGCTCCGTCATCGGTCTTTAGATGGGTATGCCGCGGGTGGCACTTCATGCAATCCAGGACAACCGTCGGTGGTTCATCCTAGGTAAGGGTAACGATTCAAACCATCGAGGGTGCCGTGAACGTACGCATGTTGCTGTCCATCATCCTGGCGTGGGCGCTCTGCGCCGGTCGCGCCGTTGCCGACCCCGCGCCAGCCGAATCGCTTCCGGTCGAAGGGTCGATGCCTTCGTTGAGTGGTGCGACGTCATGGCTCAACGGCCCCGCCCTGACATCGACCGGGCTGCGCGGCAAGGTGGTCCTCGTCGACTTCTGGACATTCTCCTGCATCAACTCGCTTCGACCCCTTCCCTACCTCCGCGCCTGGTCGGACAAGTACCAGGCAAAGGGGCTCGTGGTGATCGGGGTGCAGTCCCCTGAATTCGCGTTCGAGCAGCGACTCGACAGCATCCGCGACGCCGTCGGCGTCCATGGGATCCACTTTCCCGTCGCGATCGACAATGGCCACCGGGTGTGGAACGCGTTCCAGAACGAGTATTGGCCGGCGATTTATCTCATCGATGCCGAAGGACGCATTCGTTATCACCACTTTGGCGAAGGGGATGTCGACCAGACCGAGCGAGCCATACAGCAGCTTCTCGCCGAACGCGGCGCATCGGGCTTCGATCGCAATCTCGTGAGCGTCCATGGCACGGGTGCCGAAGCCGCGCCAGACTGGGACAACGTGAAGTCGCCCGAAACGTACCTGGGTTACGCACGTACGGAGCGATTCGCTTCGCCGGGCGGCCCGTTGCAGGACGTGCGTCACGCCTATTCAGCGCCGACGGCGCTCGATCTCAACGACTGGGCCCTCGCGGGTGACTGGACCATGGGCGCCGAAGCAACCACCGTGCGCAAGGCGAATGGACGCGTTCTTTTCCGGTTCCACGCACGGGACCTGCATCTGGTGGCGGGGCCGGAGACACGTGGCAAGGCGATCCACTTTCGCGTTCGACTCGATGGGAAACCGCCAGGGGGCAACCATGGTGCGGATACCGATGCCGAAGGTAATGGGACGATCGATGGCCAGCGGCTTTATCAGCTGATCCGGCAGGGAGCGCCGATCGAGGACCGGACGTTCGAGATCGAGTTTCTCGAGCCGGGGGCGGAGGTGTTTGCAGTTACGTTTGGGTGAGGGACGGTGGGTGACGCACAAAAAGAAAAGGCAGAGCGGGTGCTCTGCCTTTTCTTTTTGTACGGTTCGGCGGATGGGTTCGCCGATGAATCGGCTACCGCAGAAAGAGCCGTTGCGGAATCAGAACGGTTGTGCACACCTGATCCTTGTACTCTATGGAAATAATTACCCTTAAACAAGGTCTTAGCCGAGCCTAACTCGACAGCGAGGGTGGAATTTGTCGAGATATCGAGTGAAACACGGCGAGAACGCCACAAACCGACCCTGCTGCGGTTCTATTGCTGGGCGCGACCGGCGCCCAACGGTCGAGCCGCGGAACGCTGTTACGCGGCACCGCCGGTGTGGGAGAGAAGGACAAGCGATTCCTGCATAAGGTCGCGAATGTTTTGTAGTGCCCGACGACGGCTCGCGCGGGCAAAATCGGTGGACGCTAAAAGCAACGGCGGCCGTCCGGAACACGGTGACAGCGCGGCGCGCCTCGTCGGTCTTGGCTACGACTGGGTCCAGTCGGTCGTTGACGCGGTACGTATTCGAGCGGTGGGGCATCCGCAACGTCTAGGTGAACGACCTGGAGGGCACTGTGCGCGGGAGGTTCGGCATTGCCGGCGACGAAGCGTTCGGCGTGCCAATCGGTGCCGACGCTGCGCGCCTGGGCACCGTTGCGGAGCCGCTGCCCACCTCCCGCAAGCCCGCTGAAGCGGTTTTACGACGATGGTGCGACCAAGGTGCTGGTCACGCATTTTCCGCAGAGCCGCGAAGATATATTATTGCAGGGTCTCTCGCTTGCGGCTTTAGGCAATAAGGCGAAATCGGGATAGATCAGCTGCTCGGTATCGTCCACTTCGTTCTCCCACACCGTAGAACTTGCCAACGGCTGCACCCGTCGCCGGCGAAGCCCCGCGCAAGCTGCGCTTTCGACGCATGGGTGCAGTAGCAACTACATGATGTCGACCTTGACGCGAGTGGTCTTCTTTTCGTCGGGCACGGTTGCCCCGGCAGGAGCCGAACCCTTGACCCTGACCATCACCGCCTTGAAATCGCTGATCGCTTTCGGACTCAGCCTGGCAAGTCGCCCGCGAATAAAATCCTTTTCAGGGACGCCGCCACTCTTTAGTGCGCGGGCCGGCGTAAAAGGATTGCTTGCATCAGGAATTTTACTGAGCAATGGGGCGATGAAGGTTGTTTGGTCGTTCGGGTCGGCACCAACTATCACCAGCCAGTAGTAGCCTGCGCCTTGGTCCTGGCTTATTGGCCCCGCCATACCGAGCCGATCGCCTATATCTTCGAAAACGCGCCGATCGTTCTCCGCAGCAAGGGCGGGAGCAGGACTGACGCCGTCGGTATACGCGACGACGTTGCCGTTTTTAATAGCATCCCTTGCCAGCATTGCGATTCTCGGCGGGAAGCAGAGCGCCTGATTATCGAGCAGCTGCAGGGATGCCACCGCGTACGTTTTGGGCGGGTCTTCATTGACTTTGGCGGCATGCGCGGACAGGGCGTTTAGCGTCAGTTCGCGCACCGCATCGACATTCTCGGCTCCGAATAGAAACCGACGCGTGTAAATGTCGATGCCCGAAAGGGCGGCTGACGATCCAAGCGTAATGATCGCCAGACGATCCAGGTCACCAGCCCCGCTTCCACCATCCAATGCGATGACCCCCGCCGCCAACGTGCCAATGATTCCTATCGCGTCCTTCCAAACCATTAGCCGCGTCTGGTTTCGCCCCGCCTCGGCGAAGAAGTCGCTGCAATTGGCGTACACCAGCGCTGCACCGACCTGGAACATTTCAGTGCTTGCAGCGACTGGGGTCACTCCCGACGGCGGGTTCGCAGCAGCATCGGCTGCGGCCGCAAATCTTTTAGCCAGACTCGCAGACGTAGCATCCGCCGGGGGGCTTTCAATTCCGCGGGCAGTGAGGATAGGTGGCGGCCCTTTGGTTGTCGCGCAACCGGCCAACACAACCACCAGTACCGTGCAAACAACAACTCGCATAGCCCCTCTCATTGTGCGTACAACTACCTGTGCTTAGCCTTCGCAGACCCATTGGCCCATGCCCTGATCGAATATCCCCCTCCGCAGAACCCGATGCCATACAACGTTTGGCATGCCTACATTAAGAGGCAAGTAGAAATGCCTAGCGCCGAAAGGCGGCGCTCAACGGGAGCGAGCGTTGAGGAATGCGACGACCCACGTTCGTCAGGTTGGAAGGCCGACAGCGGGTGTGATACGCACCACCGCGCTGCACAGAAAGTTGCCGGATATGTATATGCATAGAGTCTAGAATTTCCGCAGGGCGATTACGTCGCGCTTCCAGGGCCACCGGCACCTGGCTCTACGCGCCGCGAATACAGACGACAGCGCCCCACGCTGGCCGGAGTCGAGACCGGTACTACTGGTCCTGAATCATGTGCCTCGGAAGGGGGTGCGGAGCCGCACAGGATCGATCTAAGGTGGCGCTCCGTCCGTGAGTTGCGCTACGGACCACACGTCGAACGCTTGATAGGGACGTTCATGTGGTGGGTTCATGAACTTTCAGGGAAGCCCTTAAGCGACACTCAGGTCAACGGAGACTGTGACAGCTCGCTCTGTAGGATTCGCATATACACTAGCGCGACATTCCTGACACGCCGTGCTTCGATGGCGGTTGAGGGAAGGAGTCTAGACACGCCAGCGGCCGGCCTCGGCGAGCAACGTCGGGCTCATCGCACTGCCTTCTCTTTCATTTGCCTTATCGCCAACGGCGACCAATGGCACTGGTCTGGCCTTGCCGCCTAACTGCTCGATGAATCGGGCTCCACGACCTGCGCGGTGTGCGTCAACGGTCATGCGAGCATCTTGTTGACGATAAGGACGGCCCGCAGGCCATGTCACTGCGTGGTCATCCCGCAGGGGCCCTTGCAGTCGGCGACGCACGTATTGATCTTACGACGCGAAATCCGACGGAATCGTGGCTTGCGCGATGCGCTCGCTACAGCTCGACTCGAGCCCGAATGACCTAGAGGCCACCGTCGCAAAGGTCCTGGTTGCCGGCCAAAGCGCGATAGAGCTTGGCGAGCCAGTAATTCAACTGACACTTCCTCAAAGTCCCCCGCTCCCTCTATTAGCTTCTCCGCGACGCGGGCAGCGTCTTCACCCTGCCCGTAAGCTCGACGAAGCGCGGGATACAGCGCCCCTACTCAAATCCGGGCGGACGTCGCATCCGTACGCGACTATGTCAGAGACCTATATTCGTGTCACGAGATAGTGTTGCCATGTCTGGGATCGTCCCTGGCTTGACCAACGATGGCGCTAGCGGCTGGGATGCTTTGGCTTTTATGTCGACGCTGATCCAGGCTGGCTTTATCGGGCGGCCCTTGGACGCAGAATTCGCGAGCGAGGCGCTGACATTCACGCAATTGGTCTTGTTCGCGTCGACTTCGACGGACTTTATTTCCGCGCCCGGTGTACCGCCCACCGCTGAGACGCCGGCGATGAGCACCGACCCGGCGCTTTCATCAGCGCAGAACCGCTGCGTCACTGCTTTAACTGTGCCAGGCGGGACCACGGCAACCATCGATACGGGGCGAGTGGAGCCGCGAGATGCCGCAACTTGTGCGGCCTGCATGATGCCTTTGATAAAGTCGATGTCTTCCTTCGCGGCACCGATCGGATTCATAAGCGTAAGTGCCGCATTGCTCGGGTCACCGGCCTCGCATAGCCCAACTAGCTGTCCTTCAGAATTCAGGATGGGGCAACCGCTAGCCCCAGCGACAAATTGAACATTGGTCGGATAGAACCCGTTTTCCGCGGGGCGGTTATTTAGGAGCTGTCCGGGTACTCCAAGCACGTCATTTAACGGTGGTCCAATTGTCAGAGCCACGAGCTGAAAATCGGGTTTCACACGTGGCAGAGGACTGGACGCGACATCAATAATGGGCCAATCGTTCCTTATATCTGGAAGTAAAAGAAACGCGGCGTGACTTCGGGGCTCTACCGCTCGACGGTTAGGATCAAAGCCTGGGACGAACGTCTGTAGGCGATATTCATCACCATCGGCTGATCGAATGCGTCCCGATATCCGACCTAGCCTTTCGTCTGGTCCAGGAATGATCACGTGCGAGGCAGTCATGATCACTCCCGTCGGATCTATAATGAAACCGGTACCGTGCCTAACGGACGGCATCGCACCGGGTACGTCGGACGTAAACGTTACGGTCAAGTAGACGACGGCGCCCTTGTACTTGTCGGCCATCGCTGCACTGCTAACTTGGCCATACGACATGGCCGATCCGAGGGCCACGATAGTAGTGGACGCTGCGAGAATTAGGCGTTTCACGATTTTCCTCCGCCGTAGTTCCCTGGGTTATTAAGCAGCGTGATCGGCGTGGTTCGCATCAACTGCTTCGGTGAGAACCAGATATGTCTATCAGGATTGTCTTTCCCATCGACTGCGTAGCCGAGCGTATCCTTAATGCAAGACCAGACAAGCTTTGAGCAGTAGAAACAAGATGTGTCGGCGAGATTGAAGTTCCAGAAGTTGTATGGGATATCGCAGTATGTGAGGGCCTTGCTGGACACCTTCTTTCGATCGATCGCGGAAGCATTGCTGAGTCTGCCATGCCACACGAGCTCATCCGTCCTGCTCTTTAGCCAGTCTGCGTATCGAATTGTCCTGACTTTCTTGATGTCCCCCCAGATCGCCTCAACGATTAGAGGGTCTGTCGATGTCTCTGTAATGATCGCAACATGACCGGTGTAGAGGCTTGATCCGTAGGGAACGAATCCTCCGGTTTGTGGCGCATCATTGAAATATGTGGCGCGAAATTGCCTGTACGTCATTGTCTCAAGCAACGTTCGCGCTTCTGACTCCCCTGGTGTGGCGTTTGATCCCTTGTCGCGGATTGATTTCACAAATGCGTCGCGCTGCATTATCCATGTCGCTGCGGATTTAGCTTCGTCGTTCTCGTCTTCGAGAGCATAGGCGACGAAGTCATTGATGCCTCGTGGCCAAATAAAGTCGCCCGCCTGGAACTTATTTGGATCAGGGTGTGGGTTGTCGCCTTGCCCCGATGAGATAGCTGCGTTCAACCTCGACGCCTCAAAGATGGCAACTCCCGCTATCGCGGCCGTCGCTGAAAGAAACTGACGTCGAGTACCCATAACTCTCTCCAGCGGCACGCTTAGCAGAAGGAATTCTCACCTACACAGGGTCGCCAGCGAACACGCCCGCCGGGCCCGTGTAAGGAGCGAGAGCTTTCTGAAATATGCCGATGCCGTATCGCGGTCAATAAGCCGTTTGGCCACAACGGTGTATACCTTCCTTACTGCGCTGCGCAAAAACGGCAAGATGGTCGTGCAGGCGACCGTCGCTGCAGTTGCTGATGCCGGCACCATCCCCTACCTGCCCGTGATCGTCGCCGCGAGGGCGGCCGTTATTTTCTTCTCCGGCATCCCGGCCAGGGTCGCCAAGGCCATCAGCACCTCCGCGCTGGCGGCAATGAGTTCCGGAAACTTATCACCACTCAGGTAAGTAGCGTCATGTGCGACAAGATTTCGGAACTCGACCGCTAGCAGGAAGAGCGGCCACGTATCTTCTGAAAAGAATGCAGAGGCGCCCACCTTACCGTGAAGGCGAAGCGATTTCTCGATAAGGAACTCAGGCGTACAGTATCGAAATCTGGCATATCGCTTGTGCATGCGGTCGGCAGTTGCGACGTTATGCTGAACCACAAGACTTCTCGCAAAACCCTCTACGGCTGAGACCATGGTCACAAGCTTATTCGGACCGTTACGCGAAGCAGCGCACTGGTGGATCATCGACTACAACGAGCAACGACCGCACGCCTCGTTGGGCAACATGACACCCAGCGAGTACCGTCAACAAGCCGCCTGATGCTCTAGTTTTGAAATGTCTGCTTGACGGGGAAGCTTACGGGGTCATCTATGCGGGCGAAACGGCGAACTTTTCTATAAAGGATTGCCAAAAAATTAACGGCGAACTTTCCAAGTGGGAGAAAACCATTAGGCGTTGGCATGGAGACAACAAGGCCAAGCTTATTGAAGTGTGGGATCGAACTCGCCCCTCGGACTGCCCGGTCGGGAAATATCGCGACTAGATCGGCGGAATGGCGGGACTCCCCCGCCATTCTTCGGTAACACAGAGAATCGCTAGACCTCGTTCCTGCCTGGCCGCGCGGCTATACCATAAACTGGCCGCATGCCCGCACCATCCGGGGCATTGTCGTTACGCCCTCACAGCCCAACCGCGACTGATATTCATCGGGCTCGTCCGGCGGACTCCAAATCATGCGTACGCGCACTGCGGGTTCGAATCCCACCCTCTCCGCCAAGCACAGTAAAGTCGGCGGCGCCCAGTGCTCCGGAAGGTCACTGGGCGTTGTTCGTTGCGGGGCTTCCGGGTAGGTCGACACGGGTCGCATGCCCGCGACCGCGGTGTCCAGCTAAGACTCATCGAACCTGGCAAGCCGAAACCAGCCGGCGTCAACATCAGCACAACGTGAGTGGTGCTGCACCTTCTGGACGTGGGGTCACAATAAATAGCTACTCATCGACGTCACTGAAGATCGACCTGGATTCGGCCTCCTCGGAGATGGACGCCGAAGGGATGGACGTGAAGAAGCTGTCCTCGCTCTGAGTCGATTTTCGGCCCTCTACGCGACCCTTGGCTTCACGGACATAATTTTCGAGCTCCGTCAGACGGTCAGTCAGCTCCATACTGTCCATAGCCAGCCCATGCATATCGCTTAGAAACGATGTAACTGGCTCAAACTGATCATCAATATCGGCGTCGGCATCAGCTTCCTCTTCTATCTCGGAAATTCTGCTCGGCACTGTGTCTTCAAGCATCACGACGAGTCTCACCGTCAGCTTCATCAGCTCAAATGGCGAGAACATATCTAAGACCAGTTGCTCCGATACAAAGGACGCATCAAATCTCTCTGTTGCGGCATCGTGCAGGAACTCGCAGGTTAACTGCCTGGTCTCGTCCTCTAGAAGCCCCAACGAAAATGCCGTGGCACGGAGCAGGATTTCTGCGCGGCGACGTACAGATACCCACGGTGGGGACTGCCCGCGACGGCTGGCAAGGCCAGGCTCCGCGGCCAAGACATTCTGGACGATGTGCGGGGTTGCTCTGCGATTTAGGAACTGGAAAAGCTCCTCGTTCGAATTCTTCTCATCGGGCGTTTCCAAGAGTCTTAGAATCAAAGCATCTCCGCTTGACTTAGGAACGACAACTGCATCAGCAACATGTGGGGCACCCTCGCATACCGCCTCCGCGAGAAGGGTGGCGAGCTTCGTGCCCCTTACGTAAAGGCCGACTAGGTCGGGCGCCGCGCTGAGAATGCCGCTTATCGCATCCGCGAACGTGGGATGCACAAACGACCAATGATGTTGGCCACCTTCCTTTCGTTTAACGAGAAATGTTCCATCTAGCTGCTCGATCGCTCTCGCCATAGCTGCCACCGACGTTGCATACTTATCGGCGACGAGCTGGCCCTCATCGCTTTCGATATCGGTGGGGAGCAGCCGCGATCTGAATAAAAATACAAGGGTCAGTGCGGCCTGCTGCGCTGTAGCCAACTCGCGAATAGTCCCAATGAGAAATTCTTGCGGCTCATGTACGAAGCGAGACAGATCGCTTGGCAGTTTTCTCAACTGCGTCGTGTACGCAGCGTCGCCGAGCCTCCTGGCGATCTCCGGTAGCAAGTTTGTATCATCAGCCAGCGATGGAAGGTATGGCTTGATTAATCTTCGCCAATCGTGCGACTGATTACCGGATTTAACGTGATTGTAGAGAATCTGTTGACGCTCCTCGGGCGAGAGGCTTCCGACGTCTACGACAGACTTTCGATTTTCCAACAATGGATGGTTTCGCGTCCCTAACTTGTGCCGCGCTTCGTTCCAAATGTGCGTGCGCGACGTGAGTATGAAGTGATTACCTTGGTCTAGCGCTGCCTTCATCTTCGGCATGAATTCAGTCCAGGCGTCTACATAGTCCTCGCGCAGTTGATTGGGTCCAAACGCATCGTCGATCCAGAACAAGCGCTTGTTGTCATGAGGATTCCAACGAGGGCGCATTTCCAAGGGGCCCTCGCACTTGAGGCATTCCAAGCCCTGCGTATCGATCGCCATGGTGGCTAAGATAGCTGCAAGCGTCGATTTGCCCGTCGCGGGTGCTCCGAGGAGGAGTACAAGCTTGTGACTTCCTAGCAGTCGGACCGCGGTGCGATGAGAGGTTGTCGGGACATAGATCTTCAGGCTCGGAAGCAGATGGCCCAGAAGCGAGCGCGTCTGACTAGCAGCGCGCTCGTCCAAGATCGATGCCAGGTCGCCAAGTCCGTAGACACGCGGCACCAGCGCTCTCAGGCGAGCGCTCGCCCTGATTTTCGCTGTCAGCCACTCTCTACCTAGGACATGCGGCCGGCGAACGCCTGCTTCCAACAGCTTGCCGCGTATCGCTGTTGCAACAGACGCGTCCACGCCCATGCTCGTGATGAAGATATACGTGTCCGCTTTGCCCGAAGCTGCAAGCTCTCTGACGCTGTCTAACTCGGCGGATATGTCGCTTGCCTTCAGGCGGCGCTCGGCTTTACTGCTGAATTTGCACTGGACCGTCGCCTCGTGGGATGCGCCGTTCGTTCCGGCGGAGAGAAAGAAGCATGCATCTTGCCCCCCGTCTTGTGCCTCCCGATAGACCGACACTGTGCAGGAATACTCTTCCTCGCAAACCTGTGCGCAGAGGTCTTGGAAGGCTTTCCAACCCAAGGTGTTGAGGGAAAAATCTACGTGGTACGCCTGTGCACTGGGAGCCGTCGTCGTCATGTCTGGTATACCGTCTTGTTTGCCTATGGACTGAAGCTTTCTCCGACATTCCCATCGTTTTCAACTCTTCTGAGGGAATTGGTCCTTGAGCCGAAGCTCGAAGCCCTCCAACCAAGTCATGATCTGGACCGCTCAGACTTTCATAGACAACTTGGAGCCATAATTTGCGGCAACCGAGGAGGTCCTTGTGACTGGCAAACGATACACCGACGAGTTCAAGATGGATGCAGTTAGGCAGGTGACTGAGCACGGGCGGGCCGCTCGCGTTCCAGTCGTGTAGCGAAAGCGGCGCGCGGTTACGCTTAGCACCCCATGGGGCCGGAGGTGTTCCCGTGCCTGTCGTGGCCGTCGGCGGCCATGTCCTCCTGCTCAGGGAGTGTCCAAAGAAGGCTGGTAGCCAGCCATGCGGTCGTGGTTGAAAAACCGTGTCGGCGGCAAGGCGTTCCAGCGATGACCGAGGGCCGCCGCCAACACCCAGGGCCCGAGAAAAAACAGATCCACCCCGTCTGGCTCGAGACGGATAACCGCCGCGCTGACCGCATCCTTGATGGTGCGGACGCTGGCTTGCATGTCGTTAGCGGACACCACTGCGCGCGGCAGGTGCAGATGAATGATGGCGGTGTCTGCGCCGAGGAACTGCCGTACCTCGTCGAGGGGATCGCGAATCACGCCAATGACCACCCTGAGACGTCCGCCTGCCAGCAACGCCGGTACGTTGATGGACCATTCGGCGGCATTGCTCCCCGGCGCATGCGCGTCCGTCGACCAGACCCCATTGGGGACGGCCAGGTCGAGGTCGAAGCCACGCACTACTCAAATCTGGGGGGACGTCGCATAGGCTCAGGAGCTCTCCCCCACGGATGCCTAGGTAGAACAGAAGATCCATCATCAGTGCGTTTCTTACACGCACGCCATCGTCTTGACATGGCGATTGTTTCCCTTCGGGATCCACTACCTCCCAGAGCGTCGCTACCTGTTCAGAAGTCGGCCCCCTCTTTACCTCAGCGTTTCGTTTCCCGACGGGCCGACGACTCTTCAGTCCGCGATGAACCAGTTCAATTTGGCGCGCGGCCGACTCATCCACTGCTGAGCCCAGCATGGTGTGGGACAGCCAGCGTAGATAGTTGGCCATGTGCGTCAGGCGGACGTACTCGCTTCCCGTATGTACCCGTTGGTTTGCATTGCTGTGCCGAAGAGACACTACCACCGCGCTGTCATGCGTACTAAACCGCTTCTGGCATATGTCTCTGATTGCATCCAACTCGGCGGGGTTCAAGAAGCACCGATCTCTGATTCGGCCCTCCAGATCGATACCGCACGTGCTGCAGTGGGTAAGGAGTACATTTAGGGCAGCACACACAGCATCCATGCTCGCCACTGGCAATGATCGATTACGCACCTGTGCCGTTACAAACAGGTTCGGATAGAAGAGGGGCATGCCCGAGCGGGGATCAACAAGGACTCGGTACCTTTCACCACCTTCCATGATGAATCCTCGAGTTCGGTATCTAAGTTGCATCTCAGCACTCCGATCAATCGTTCGTAACAGTTCTCAAGGTGTAGCTTAGGCGAGGGTGGGGAAAAGAGCGCAGTACGAAATTGTCCAGTTTAAAAAAAGAAAAACCCCCGACGAATCGGGGGTTTGTAAGTCAAAACCGTACAAAGACGGTCTAAGGTGTGTCCTAGAACGGGATGTCGTCGTCGTCGAAGCCTTCGTTGACCGGCGGAGCCGAGCGCTGCGGGGGTGCATTCCCACCGCGGGGCTGGCCGTAGTCGTCGCCACCGCGCGAACCGCCGCCGTAGTTGCCGCCGCCGCGCTGCTGGCCACCGCCGGCTGCGCCACCACCGCCACCGCCACCGCCACCGTAGTTACCGCCACCACCGCCGCCGGCTGCACGTGCCTGCTGCGGACGGGCGCCGCCGCCCTGGCCGCCGCCGAAGTTACCGCCGCCACCCTCGCCGCCGGCGTTGCCGCCGAGCATCTGCATTTCGTTGCCGATGATGTCGGTCGAGTAACGCTCCACGCCATCCTTATCGGTGTATTTGTCGGTGCGCAGGGAGCCTTCGATGTAAACCTGACGACCCTTTTTCAGGTATTCGCCGGCAATCTCGGCCAGCTTGCCGAACAGCTTCACGCGGTGCCACTCGGTGCGCTCCTGCTTCTCGCCGGAGGCCTTGTCGGTCCAGGCTTCCGACGTGGCAATACGCAGGCTGGTGATTGCCGTGCCGCTGCCGGTGTACCGGGTCTCGGGATCCGCGCCGAGGTTGCCGACAATAATGACCTTGTTGATACCGCGTGCCATGGATTTCCCTCTTATACGTGTCTTCTTGCGCCAGCCCGGACCGGGCAGGCGTTCCCGCCATCATAGCCAGCCTGCGCGTTGCGCGGACCGGCGGCGTTGGACCGGGTAGTTTGGGCGATGCCCGCCCTCATCGCAAACCCTCCGGCGTGAGCCCGAGCCGCCCCGCGCCCGGGCGCCAGTCTCATTCCCATGTGATCTGGACGAGTGCCGTGCCGTGGGCATCCCCCGGCACCAGTGGGCCGACCCGGACGTAGCGGGCCTCGAAGCGGAGTTCCGGGGCGGCGCCGGCAAGATCGAATCGCACGGGCGTGGTCCCGTCAGGTAATACCGGCTGGCCCGGACCAGTGCGCATTTCGACAGCGACACCTCGGGCACCGCCCGCCGTGGCGAGGTAGCGAGGGTCCTCCGGGGAGGCAGTGGCACGAACTAAAACCGATGCATGTGCCGCACCGACGCAATCTGCCCCGATGAAGGCCGCTCCTTGCCACGGACTTCCCTCACCGAGCGACGACAGGTCTGACACGGACACCGTTCCCAGTTCGATACGGATGCGGTTCGTCACGAGCGCACAGGACGGGACGATCGCGCCGGTGACGTCGAACTGCAGCGTGTCGGCCGATGGTCCGGGCGGGATATATCGGGATTCGCCATGGGCGCGCCCGGACACCGGGGCGATGAAGAGACCAAGAAAAGCTCCGGTAGCCACGCCCGCACGCCATTTGTTCATTGGCACACCCCCTTCAGTCGCGTGAGGCCGTGCGCGACATCGCCATCCGCTTCCACACGAACGTCACAGCGTTCGTCCGCCCCTGCCCCCCAACGGACCGTTACCATCGCGCCCGGCACGACGTCCCTGATGAAGACATTCCCCGCCTGCCCGACCACCCCCACTGAGCGGTTCTGCCCGTCGAGGACGTCGGCGCCGAACACCGGGGGGGAGCCGTCGGCTCGACGCGTCACGAGTAACGCCGTGCGTCCCACCTCCGTATCGAAAGGCACCAGGACCACGGCGCCCGCTGTCGGGGCAACGCGGCGGCGTGCCGAGGCGAGGCTTACATCAAGCGACATGCCGGTCGGGTCGATCTCGACCGCGTTCCACCGAAAGGGCGCGAGGTACGGTATGACGCCGTAACCGCGCCGGTCCAGCCGGCCGGCGGCAACGGATGGCAATCGCGCGCCAGCGGCACCTGCCGCATGTACGAGCGCCATCGCCTCACCGAGGCGCTGCGCGTGGGTGATGCCGTGGCGGTGAATAACGAGCGCACCGGATGTCGAGAACGATTCCGCATGAACGCCGCCGGCCCGATCGATTGCGAGGTTCGATTCACCTGCGCTGGACAGGACCGAGGCGGATACCCCGAGCCGATGGTCACCCCGGGCCCCCTGTCCCAGGAACGCGCCATAACCGATGTTCCTCTCGACGCCCGTCGAGCCCACGACACCGAGTTGCACATGGCTGGCATCGTCGCGGCTGCCGTGACCGGACAACGTAAGCTGTGGTGCGGACGCTGCGATCCCTAGCGGCATCGAGACGCCGAGGTGCGCACTCACGTCATCGACGGCGTGGCGCAAGGACACGTCGAGCGTGGCCCGACGCCATGCGCGCGTCCAGCCGAGTCCAAGCGACGTCTCCGATCGGGCACGGTGCGAGTCGATGTGCCGCCTCACACGGTGCCCGCTGGCATTCACCGTGAGGACGCCCCGATCGAGCGATAGATCACGTTGCATCATGAGGTCTATCCGGTCTTCACGGCCCGCGCGCCTCGGCCCCTTCCCTGCCTGGCGTACGAAGCCCACCCAGGTGCTGGTTCCCTTGCTCCACCGCCGCCCGTGCCGCACGCGCCAGGTTTGCGAGTCGCGCGCCGTGCGGGAAGCCATGACGTCGACCGCGAAGGCACCAGCCAGGGTATCGACGGCGGCGCCTACCAACGCCGAACGCTCCTTACCCCGGAAGCGCCAACCGGCATACAGCGTGGTGTCGCGGGCAAATCCACGTCGCCATGTGCCTTGGATCACCGACGAATCCCCACCTCGTTTCACCACCGCACGCCCGGCGCTCAGCGCCACCGCCGCGTGATCCTGGCCAATCAGTTCGGGCATCGCGAAGTACGGAACCCGAAACGACGTGCGGCTACCGTCTTCCTCCTCAACGGCGACTTCCAGGTCACCGCCGCGTCCAAGGCCCTGGAGGTCGTCGACAACAAAGGGGCCAGGTGGGACCGAGATCTCTCGCAGGAGGATGCCGCCCTGGGTCACCCGGACCAGCGCGTGCGTCCGCGCAAGGCCTCGAACCGTCGGCTTATAGCCGGCATCCGCGTCGTCGTCCATGCGTGCGTCGCTTGCCACGGTCATCCCGCGCATGCGAACCGGCGAGAACAGGCCATCGGCCACGGTGAGTTCGCCGATACGCCAATGGGCGCGCCATGTCTGGATCGGTCGTTCAAGGTACACGTGTCGGCGCGCGTATCGCGATGCGCTCCACGATCCGGCAGCGCGCAGGCGCCATTCGCCCGCGTTGATGCCGGCTTCATGGGAAAGAAAGCGTGCTGTCCGTGCGCGCCGTCCCGCGGAGCTGCGATGCACGTTCAATCGCCAGCCGAGCTGACCCGACGCGACACCGGCATCACGTTGCGCCTGCGGGACGACACCGTAACGACGACGTACGAGCGCGGCCTGGGGCACTTCGATATCCAGCCGCTGTTCACTGACATCGAAGCGGGCGGTCGAAGCAGGCACGACATCCGCCAGCGGCCGGCATATCTCATCACCGGCGTCCGTCTTTGCGGCAAGCGTCACGCCAAAAGACGCGATGCTGGCCGACGAGAAACACGGCGCTGCATCGGACGTGGCCTCGCCGACGATGAAACGGACACTGCGACGCGCCTGCCACTCACCGTTCAACCAGATGTCGGCGTCGTAATGCCCGGGCATGACCGGGTTGCGTCGGGAATAACGGGAGAGGTCAATAGACATGGCATGGTCACCTGGAAGAAATGCGGGATTGAACTCGACGGTCTTGCCATCCTGCGATGGAACATTCGCGGTGCGGGCTGGGGGCGCAACGGCGATAAGTGCGATCGCGATCAGCCACGAGCACGTCCGTCCACCCTCCCGCTTCAATCATTCTCCGGCGCAGCGACAACGGTTTTTGCCGTCGCGGGAATGACGGCGCCGTAGTCGTTGATCGTCGCGAAGCTCACGACGGCGCCGTGTGGCACGGACGCACCTTTCGGCAGCGACCATGTGGTTTCGCTCTTTGCGGCGACCATGCCTCCGCCGAGGGACACCGCCTTTCCTGACGTATTGTCCACGCCAATCGCAACCTCATTGAACGACACGACGTAGGGCGAAGGGTTGCTGACCCGTAGCCTCGACAGGTCACCCTCACGCTCTATCGACCAGGCCAGCAGTGAGGGTGATGCGGCAGGCTCGACCAAAAGCCCCTTGGGCCGATGGAGAAGCTTCAGCCTGTGCCGGAAGGCGAACTGCAGCGTATTCGCAGCTTTTCCCGCCTCGGGGCTGGGCGGAATTTCAAGTACGTTGAGCCAGTACAGGGACTCCTTGCCTGAAGGCGGACGTTCGCCAACATGGATGATCCGAAGGGCATGCCCGCGAGCGGGATCGATGCGGAAGACCGGTGGCGTGATGGCAAAGGGCGCGTGCGCGCTCTCTGGCGTGGATCGATCGTCACCATCGTCGATCCACGCCTGCACCAAGGCCGGCTCATCTCCCTTGTTCTCTATACGCACGGACACGTCGCGACTCGCGCCAGGAAATACGATGCGCGTCGCGCCGATGACAACGCCTGCGCCCGCATCGTTGGACGCACAGGCGGCGCCGAGCACAAGACAGAGGATTGCCCTGGCACGATGCATCACTGATAGACGACCTGGAAACCGACACGCGAATTCGCCGCGCCTTTCTCGGCTTTTCCCGTGCTGTAGTAACGGGCGATCAGCGGGATGATCGCCTCGTTCCCGGCGATCGTCGCGCCCTGCGAATCCTCGGTATACATATTGATGGGTGTGCCATCCTGGTTTGCGATCTGGATCTGGACGTTCTTCGCAGCGTCCGTGCCCGCGTCGATATTCAGGCGTCCGGTTGCCCGGTCGAGTGCGGGGCTCGCGGGGTCGAAGCGGATCTTCGCCATGCCACCATCCACGCACTCCGCGTTGCCGCCGATATGGATCTGGAATCCCCGGTCGCCGGATGTCTGGCCCGCGGCGGCGAGATTGCCCGCACTGATATCTCCGAAGTCGACTGTCTTGGTGACGGCGCCGGAACCAGGCTGCTTGCCCTCCACCAGGCATGTGGTCGCCGTGATGCGACCCGTGATATCGATGGTGCCGTCGTTGGCGGCGAGGACCGGGGTAACAGGAATGGCGATGAGCGCGATGGCGAGGGACGACGTTGCAAGCACATTCATGGAGGTGACCTTTTCGTTGGGGGAAGGTCAGTGTCTGCGCACAGCCTTGCTCCAGCGATACGCGCTCGCTGAAACGCAGGCCGTCGGCAGGCTCGTCCGCAGGCCAGCTTTAGCCATGTCACAGGAAAGCGGTATCTGGCAGCCGGAGAGGTGAATACGTGGCGCAGGTCAGAGCCGGGGCATGAGGACCCTGGCGCCAGGGCCGCGGCTCATCCCGGGGTCGGGAACGGCATTCGGGGCGATTTCGTCGATCCACGGGCCGTGTACAACGAATCCACCCAACCAGCCCCTATACTGAGGGCCGATTTGTCGCACACGAACCTGGTCCATGGATTCCATCGCCGATCGCACCACCTCCCTCGACTTTGCTGGCGTTCGCGCCCTGGCAGCCGACGACATGAAGGAGGTCGACGCGCTGATCAGGCATCGACTGTCTTCCGACGTCGTCCTGATCAACGCCATCGCCGACCACATCATCGCCGGCGGCGGCAAGCGCCTGCGTCCGATGCTCCACGTGCTCGCGGCGCGGGCCGCCGGCTATGGCGGCCAGGAACACGCGAAGCTGGCCGCGATCATCGAGTTCATCCACACGTCCACCCTGCTCCACGACGACGTGGTCGATGAATCGGACATGCGTCGCGGCCGCAAGACCGCAAACGCGCTCTGGGGCAACGCAGCCAGCGTGCTGGTCGGCGATTTCCTCTATTCCCGCTCGTTCCAGTTGATGGTGGAGCTGGACGACATGCGCATCATGCGCATCCTCGCCGATACGACGAACACCATCGCCGAAGGCGAAGTATTGCAGTTGCTCAACATCGGCAACGCCGACGTTGACGAAGCCGCATACCTGGCCGTGATCGAGCGGAAAACGGCCGTACTGTTCGCTGCCGCCACGGAACTTGGCGGTGTGCTGGGCGGGCTTCCGGGGAACCAGGTCGCCGCGCTTCGCCGCTATGGCATGGAGCTGGGCTATGCCTTCCAGATTGCCGACGACCTGCTCGACTACGTGTCCGACGCCGAGACCCTCGGCAAAAACATCGGCGACGATCTCGCCGAGGGCAAGCCGACCCTCCCGCTGATTTATGCGATGCAGTCGGCCGACGCGGAACAGCTGAAGTCCCTGCGCCACGCCATCGAGCATGGCGGCCTCGACTCTCTGGACCGCATCGTGGCTGCCATTCGCGACTCAGGTGCGCTCGAGCGCACCCATGATCGTGCCGTCTCCCACGCCAACGCCGCACGAACGGCGCTGGCGGAGATCAGCGCATCGCCCTTCCGCGATGCGCTGGCCGCCCTGGCCGATTACTCGGTCGAGCGGCGCTTCTGAGCCACCCCGCGAATTATTTCTTCGCGAAAGCTTCCGTCAGCCATGCGCGCATGGCTGCGTAGGCGCGGTTAGCTACCCTGGCGTCATAACGGCAATTGCCGGTCGTCGTGGTGGCTTCCTTCTCGGTGAAGCAATGCACGGCGCCGCCGAAATCGGTAGACGCCCAATCGACTTTCGCATCGCGCATTTCCGCTTCGAACGCCGTACGCTGCTCCGGCGGAACGTTCGCGTCATCTGCGCCGTTCAGAGCCAGCACCTTGCCGTGGATGTTCGAAGCGAGCTTCGGATCGTCCGTGGCAAGCAAGCCATGGAAGCTGACGACAGCAGCAACATCGGCGCCGGCACGGGCGAGATCGAGCACGGCGGAGCCGCCAAAACAGAAACCGATGGCAGCGAGCCGTGCGGGATCGATCGGCGCGTTCTTCTCCTGCGCCTTCAACTCGGCGAAGGCGCGCGATACGCGCGAACGCATGATCTTGCGATCCGCGTAGAGGGGCTTCACCGCGGCGCCAGCTTCCGCTTCCGACGTCGGACGCGTGCCACCGCCGTACATGTCGGTCAGCAGGATGACGTAGTCCTTGCCCGCGATGTCCTTGGCTTTGGCGATCGCCATGTCGTTGATGCCGTACCAGTTCGGCACCATGACCAGACCGGGTCGCTTCGTGGTGACCGCGTCGTCGTAGACCAGGAAACTCTTGTAGGTCACGCCGGCGTCGGTCCACTGGACCGGCTTGGCGACCATCGCGGCCGATGCCGCGCCGATGTGACCGAGGACGAGCAAGGACAGTGCAAACAACGAACGGCGCATGAGCGTGACTCCCTGTTGGATGCGGGCAAGCATAGGGCCGGCCGCGGAACCTGGGTAGCCGGGGGCAGCTCCGTCAGAGACCAGCGGCGTGACGCGCCAGCCGGGTCTTCAGCGGACCGATGCAATTCAGCAGGCGAACGCCGATGCCACGCGCGGTGACCAGCGGCGAGGCCTGCCATGCATAGATACGAGCCAGCGCATCGAACGACCACGCATCCATGCCGTCGGCGCTGCGGCGGCGCCGCGCATAGCGCCGGAGTACATGCGTCGCGGCGAAATCGCGGCCTGCCTCGCGCGCTTCGACCAGGGTGTCGCGCAGTTCGGCAACATCACGCAACCCGAGGTTCACGCCCTGTCCCGCAAGCGGATGAACAGCGTGGGCGGCGTCGCCCAGAAGAACCAGTCGTCCCACCTCGTACCGCTCGGCGAGTTTCAGCCTGAGCGGGAACGCGGCACGCCGGCCGACCGTGCGGATGGGACCGAGCCGGAAGTCACTGGCCACGCCGAGCGCCTGCCGGAACGCCTCGTCATCCAGCGCCAGCACGCGCGCGGCTTCCGCGTCCGGCAGCGACCAGACGATCGAGCTGCGTCCGTCGGCAAGTGGCAGGAAGGCCAGCGGGCCGGAGGGCAGGAAACGCTGCCATGCCGTGCGCTGATGTGGGTGGGTCGTTTCGACGTGTGCCACCACGGCACGCTGTGCGTAATCGCGACCATGTGTACCGATGCCGACCATGGCCCGCAGCGGGGATTCCGCGCCATCCGCAGCCACCACCAGCCGTGCCGCAATCACCTGACCGTCAGCCAGGTCCAGTTGGGCCCGGTCTTCGCGCATGGTGTAGGCGATGACCTCGGCGGGGACGATACGACGCACGCCGGCGTCGTCCAGCGCATGCCAGAGCGTGGCCTGGACGAGGTTGTTCTCGACGATGTAGCCGAGGACGTCGCGCCCTTCGTCCGCTGCGTCGAACTGAATAGCCGCACCGCTTTCGGCATCCCACACATGCATCCGTTCATAGGCGGATGCTCGCGCTTCGCGGATGTGCGACCACACACCGAGTTGATCGAGCATCGTTACCGATGACGGTGCGAGCCCGACGACACGCAGGTCGAGGTCGTCGGCAGCGGCCCAGGCGGCGGGCTCGCGGGCGTCGATCAGGGCGACGGAGAAGCCGGAGCGCGCCAGGGCGAGCGCAGCGGCGGCCCCGACCATGCCTCCTCCGACCACGGCGACATCGAGCAGGCTGCCCCGGCGACGCGACGACGCCTCGTTCCGTACGGAATCGTTCATGGCGTTTTCTCCCGCACCGCCAACGGTGCGTGGGGGCGAAAACCCATGCCGCGCCGACTTAGTGCGTGGCGAAGGGGCGGCACGCGATCGAGGGCGAGCATGGCCAAAGACCGTAGCGGCCCGAGGAGGGGCTGATTCAGGCACGCCAGGCGGACCAGGCCGTGGCTCATCAGCATCGTCCCTTCGCGATCGGCGGCACGCCGCGCAGCGTATTCGGCCAGCAGTCCGGGGGCGCCCGGATCGGCGGCGGCAGCCACCAGTTCGGCCAGCGTCAGCGCATCGCGCAGCCCGAGGTTGAAGCCTTGCGCGCCGATCGGATGCACGGTTTGCGCGGCATTGCCGACCAGGACCGCGCGCTCCGAGACGAGGCTGTCAGCGGCGACGCGGCGAATCGGATAGGGCGCACGCTTGCCGGGGCGCGACAGGCGACCAAGGCGCCAGCCGAAGCGCTCCTGGGCAAATGCGGCGAAGGCCGCGTCGTCCATGGTGGCGACGGCGTCAGCTTCGGCGGTAGCGACGGTCAGGACGACGCCGACGCGCCGATCGGCCAATGGCAGTACGGCGATCGGCCCATCGTCGGTGAACCGCTCGAACGCTCGGCCGCGCGGATCCCGTTCGGGAACCATGGTGCTGACGAAGAGCGCCTGCTCGTAGTCGTGCTCGCGCGTGCCGATGCCGAGCTGGGTGCGGATGCCTGACTGCGTGCCGTCTGCGCCCACGAGCAGGGGCGTTGAGATCTGCCGGGTCTCTCCGTTGGCCGACACGGTCACGAGCCAGCCGGCCGGGTCCGGTTCGATGCGCTCGACCCGCGCCGGGGCAAGGCGCGTCAGCAGGCGGCAACGGTCCAGGCGGCGTAGCAGTGCGGCGCCGAGCTCACGTGCCGGCAGCGTCCAGCCCAGCGCGTCCACGCCCTCGGCCGCTGCATCCATGCGGACGCTGCCGAAATCGCCGGCGCGGCTCGTATGAATGTGCGTGATGGACGTGGCCTTGTCCTGCGCGAACTCCCACACGCCGATCGATGCCAGCCCGTTCACGGTCGCCCGGGCCAGGGCCAGGTTGCGCTCGTCGTAGCTGGGCTGGTCGTCCACCCGCGGCGCCGCGGCCTCGACGAGGATGGCCGGCAGCCCCGCATGATCGAGGGCGATGGCGAGGCTGGCGCCGACCAGGCCGCCGCCGACGATGAGGATGGGCTGGGTTGAGGTCATGGGCGAATGATAACCCGCACCGATAGAATGGCCCGATGGGAAATCGACTTTCGAAGATCTACACACGCACCGGCGACGATGGCACGACCGGCCTCGGCGACGGCAGCCGCACCGGCAAGGACTCCCTGCGGGTCACCGCCTACGGCACGGTGGACGAGCTCAACAGCGCCATCGGCATGACCATGGCGGCGGACGGGGTGGACGACGATATCCGCGACGCCCTGGCGCAGATCCAGCACGAGCTGTTCGACCTCGGCGGCGAGCTGTGCATCCCCGGCATGGCCATGGTCCAGGCCCGGGACATCGATCGCCTCGAGAATGTGCTCGACGCCTTCAATGCCGACCTGCCGGCCCTGAAGAACTTCATCCTGCCCGGTGGCGGGATGGCGGCAGCGTCCTGCCACCTCGCCCGCACCATATGCCGACGCGCGGAACGCGACGTCGTCGCACTGGGGAGGGTCGAGGAGGTACGCCCCGAGGCACAGCGTTACCTGAACCGCCTTTCCGACCTGCTCTTCGTTCTGGCGCGCGTTCTCGCCCGCCGCAGCGGGCACGGCGAAGTGCTGTGGCAGCATGAACGCCGCCCGCGCGGCTGAGTCGGCGGTGTAAGCTCGATGGGCAGGCGCGTCGATCGACGACGCGCTCTCTAGGGGTCCAGAGCTATGGGTGACTTGCCATCGTGCGGTGTGGCTGGCGATTCTGCTAAGTTGGCCGCCTTTCGAGCGAATAAGACCGAGCCTGTGACGCCACGCAACAGCATCCTGCCTAAACGCCGCCTGCTGGCGACAGCCGTCGCCTTCATCGTTTCGAGTGCCGCCCAGGCCGCCCAGGCACCGTCCACGGTGGCGCCCTCGGGGACGACCACCCAGGCCGCGCCTGTCGCCACCTGCGCGCTGGGCTCGTTCTTCTGCCCGCCCCGGCCGGTGAACTACAACATGTGTCGTCCCAACGCCATGTTGGGTTTCTACGAGCCCCAGATCACCAAGGACACGTCGCTGCGCGAGACCGCCGTCACCGACGTGCACTCGGGCCTCGACGACGGCACTAGCGGCGTCAAGGTCGAAAGCCCGGAGCCGGACGTCTACCACCTGACTGGCGGTGTCCGCCTCGAGCGCGCCGACCAGGTCATGCGCGCCGACGACGTGACGTACAACTCGGACTCCACGGCCTACGACGCGAAGGGCAACGTGCGGTACCAGGAAGCGGGCATGCTCGTATCCGCCGACCGCATGACGGGCACGACCACGCCCAACCAGGCCGATGCCGACCACGTCACTTACCAGCTACTGCAGTCGCGCGGCAACGGTATCGCCGACCACGCCAAGGTCATCGACCCGCAGCACGGCCGCTTCAACCTGGCCACGTACACCACCTGCGACATCGGCAATCCCGTGTGGGAATTCCGCGCGAAGACCATGAACCTGAACAAGGATACCGGTGTCGGCGAGGCGCGTAGCGCCACCATCCGTTACCACAATGTGCCGTTCCTCTACGTGCCTTTCTTCAGCTTTCCGCTGGACGACCGTCGAAAGAGCGGCTTTCTCTACCCGACGTTCGGCACCAACAGCTACTCGGGCGCGTACTTCACGATTCCGTACTACTTCAACCTCGCGCCGAACTACGATGCGACGGTGGAACCGGGTATCTATACCGACCGCGGCGTGATGCTGGGCGGCGAGTTCCGTTACCTGCTGCCGCGATCGAACGGCAGTATCGACCTGCACTACATGGCCCACGACAAGGGCAAAGACCAGGACGTCAGCAATACGAGCGACCGCGACGGCTCCAAGCAGCGCTGGCTGTTGCAGATCGCCAACTCGACCAGTCTCGGCGACGGCTTCAACTTCGGCGCCAACATAAACCGCGCCTCGGACAACCAGTATTTCCGGGATTTCGGTAACGATATCTACACCACCGGCGTGACCCTGCTTTCGTCCAGCGCGTACATCACCAAGGGGGGCAAGTACTGGAGTGCTGCCCTCGGCGCGGACGATTACCAGAACGTCGATGCCGGCCTCCCGAACTACGTGGCGCCGTACCGCCGCTGGCCGCGCGGCACCTTTAACTTCAATGCGCCGGTGCTCAGCTGGCTCGACGGCGGCATCGATACCGAGATCGTGAACTTCCGCAAGGAAAGTCCCGCACCGGTCTCGCCCGGCTTTCCGGGCCAGGTCGACGGTACACGTCTGGATCTTGCCCCGTTCCTCGCCGCCGACTTCCAGGGCGCGTCATGGTTCGTCCGTCCTCGTGTTGAATACCGCTATACGGATTACCGCCTCGACACCGACTACCAACACTACAACTACACCCAGCGCGACCCGTCCCGATCCCTGCCCATCGCAAATCTGGACGCCGGCCTGATTTTCGACAAGCAGACGCACCTGTTCGGAACCGACTACACGCAGACGCTCGAGCCGCGCCTGTATTACCTGTACGTGCCGTACCGCAACCAGAACAACCTTCCGCTGTTCGACACCAGCGAAATGTCATTCGACTTCTGGCAGCTGTTCAGCAACAACCGGTTCTCGGGCGCCGACCGCCAGATGGACGCGAACAACCTGACCGCCGCCCTGACGACCCGCCTTCTCGATGACCACGGCGTGGAACGGTTCTCGGCCAGCATCGGCCAGATCCGTTACTTCAGCGACCAGAAGGTGCAGTCGCCGGGCGTGGCCCCAACCAACTTCGCCGGCTCCGACTACATCGCCCAGATGAGCATGCAGTTCAACGACAACTGGCGGTTGAACAGCTCGTATCAGTGGAACCCGAACACGAAGCCGAGCCCCTACCTGAACACGGACGCCCAGCCATTCGAACAGGGACATGACACGGACCTGGCCACGGTCCAGCTGCAGCGCCGCATCAAGGGCGACGGCATCATCAACTTCTCGTACCGCTATCGGCGGAACGTGATGGAACAATTCGACACATCCGTGGTCTTTCCTGTGTCCGAGCGCTGGCGCGCACTGGCGCGCTGGGTCTTTGCCCGCCGCGACGTGCTGCCCGTCTACGCGCCCGGCGGCATCGGGCCCTTCAATACCTTCACGTATTCGCATCGCACGCTGGATGCTGCCGTGGGTTTCGAGTACGACAGCTGCTGCGTCGCCTTCCGCGTACTCGGCCGCCACTTCGTACGCGACTACACCCGGGAGACCGCGAACGCGATCATGTTCGAGATGGAATTCAAGGGCCTGGGCTCGGTCAACCCGGAGACAGGCAGCTATCTGCGGCGTGCTATCCTTGGCTATCAATAAGAGGGGCAAGTGCCCCAGGCTCCCTATTCGATGAAGCAGATTCTTGCGTACTCCCTGCTGGCCGCCGCCGTCGCGTCGGTCGTCGTCCCTACCGCCCATGCCCAGCTGATGCCTTCGGCCCAGCCCGCACAGGGCGGAAGCGCTTCCGGTACCAACGGTAACGGGCCGCTCGACCGCATCGTGGCGGTCGTCAACGACGACATCATCCTGCAGAGTGAACTGGACGAGGCGACCACCGCCATCGTCAAGCAGTACGCTGCGAATCCCGCGCAACTGCCGCCGCACGACGTGCTCGCGCGGCAGGTGCTGGACCGCCTCATCCTGATGAAGATCCAGGTGCAGCAGGCGGGCGAGCAGAACATCAAGGTCTCCGACCAGGATATCGACCAGGCGGCCAACAATGTCGCCCAGCAGAACAAGATGAGCCCCGAGCAGCTCCGCGCCGCGGTCGAGCAGGACGGTTACAGTTACGCAGCTTTCCGCCAGCAGCTGTCCGACCAGATCACCGCGCAGAAGCTGCACGAAAGCGTCGTTCGCGACCAGGTCAACGTGACCGATACCGAGGTCAACAACATGCTCGCCAGCCCGACCTACAAGGGCGGCGAAGTACACCTGGCGCATATTCAGATCAGCACCCCGGCCAATGGCAGCGCCAGCGATATCGCCGCCGCGCAGACGAAGGCGGAAGAGACCCTGAAGGCGATCAAGGGCGGCATGGACTTCAACGCCGCCGCCATTCGCTATTCCGACGCCCCTGACGCCCTCGACGGCGGCGACCTTGGCTGGCGCCGGCTCGACGAAGTGCCGCCGGCCTTCGCCGACGCGGTCACTGGCCTGAAGCCGGGCGACAACACCGCCGCGCTGCGCGGCCCGACCGGCTTTCATATCCTGAAGCTGGTCGAGACCCGCCAGGCCGGCCGCCAGATCGTCACCGAATATCACGCCCGTCAGATCCTGATCAAACCGTCGGAAATCGTCACGCCGGAGCAGGCCGAGAAGAAGGCGCAGGACATCTACACCCGCGTCGTCGACAAGAAGGAAGACTTCGCCAAGATCGCGAAGGAAGATTCCAAGGACAACACCACCGCGAACAACGGCGGTGACATGGGCTGGTTCGCCGCCGACGCCTGGGGCCAGGCCATCGCCACCCAGATCGCCGCCCTGAAGGATAACGAGGTCTCGCACCCCATCCAGACCGACGCCGGCTGGATCGTCCTTCAGCGCCTGGGTACGCGTCAGAGCGATCTGACCGACCAGTTGCAGCGTGACCAGGCTCGCCAGGCCATCGGTAACCGCAAGGCCGATGCCGCTTATGAAAGCTACCTGCGCGAACAGCGCTCTTCGGCCTACGTGAACATCCTCGTGCCTGAGCTCAAGGATCCGGACGACAAGCAGGCTTCGGCCGCGCCCGCCGCCCAGTAAGCCGTCATGACCGCGACCACCCTGCCCAGGCTCGCCGTCACTGCCGGCGAGCCTGCGGGGGTCGGTCCCGAACTGGTCGCCCGCCTCGCTGCCAGCGACCTTGCCGCCGATCTTGTCGCGATCACCGATCGCGACCTCCTCAGGCGGGCCGCCGCGATCTGCGGCATCGATCTCACCATCACTGACGACGACGGCTCCCGCCTCACCGCAAGAGCCGCCGGACACGTGCGCGTGCATCACGTCCCCCTGGGCGAACGTGACGTGCCCGGCCAGCCGAGCCCCGCCAACGCGTCGCACGTGCTGGAGATGCTGGCGGCAGCGGCGGACGGTTGCCTCAACGGCGAGTTCGACGCCGTGGTGACAGGACCGGTGCAGAAATCCAGCATCAACGACGCCGGCGTGCCTTTCAGCGGACACACCGAGTTCTTCGCCGAGCGCGCTGCCAGCGACGTCGTGATGATGCTTGCCAGCCCCGACCTGAGAGTCACGCTGGCGACGACCCACCTGCCGCTATCGGCGGTTCCCGCTGCCGTCACGACAGCGCTGCTGACGCGGACGTTACGCATCGTCAGCCGTTCACTGACATCGCTGTATGGGTTGGAACGGCCACGCATTGCCGTGCTCGGTCTCAATCCGCACGCGGGCGAAGACGGGCATATGGGGCGAGAGGAAATCGAGACGATCATTCCGCTACTCGAACGCCTGCGCGGCGAAGGCATGGACCTGCTCGGCCCCCTTCCGGCGGATACCGCCTTTGTCCCCGCCATGCGCGAGCGCTACGACGCCGTGCTTGCGATGTACCACGACCAGGCCCTGCCCGTGCTCAAGAGCGAAGCCTTCGACAGCACGGTCAATGTCACCCTCGGCCTTCCCTTCATCCGCACATCCGTCGATCACGGCACGGCGCTGGATCTCGCCGGCAAGGGCCGCGCGAACCCGGCGAGCCTGTTTGCCGCGACGCGACTCGCCATCGTCTTCGCCAACCATCGGGCCGCCGTATGAACGCACGACCCAAAAAGAGTTTCGGCCAGCACTTCCTGCACGATAAGCGCTACATCGACCGCATCGTCTCCTCCATCGCACCGAAAGACGGCGAGACCGTCGTCGAGATCGGGCCCGGCGAAGGCGCGATGACCATGCCATTGCTTGCCGTGGCGAAGCGGATGACGGCGATCGAGCTGGACACTGACCTGATCCCTGGCCTGCAACAACGCGCGGCAGCCATCGGCGAGCTGCGAATCGTGCACTCCGATGTGCTCAAGGTGGACTTCACGGCGCTCGCCCGTGAACTCGGGGCCGAGCGACTCCGGATCGCAGGCAATCTGCCCTACTACATCTCCAGCCCGATCCTCTTTCATTGCGTCGAGCACGCCGCGGCGATCCAGGACATGCATTTCATGCTGCAGAAGGAAGTCGTCGACCGCATGGCCGCCGAGCCGGGAAGCAAGGTTTATGGCCGGTTGAGCGTCATGCTCCAGCTTGCCTGCAAGGTGACGCCGTTGTTCAACGTGCCCCCGGGGGCTTTCCGGCCGCCGCCGAAGGTGGAGTCAGCCGTAGTCCGGCTGGTGCCCCTGCCGCCGGAACAGCTCCCGCAGGGCGACCCGGCCAACATCTACAAGATCGTGAAGGCCGCCTTCGCCATGCGCCGCAAGACCCTTTCGAACACACTGAAGGGCCTGGTGGACGAAGCGACCATCAGGGATCTCGGCATCGATCCGCGCGCCCGCGCGGAAACCCTTCCCCCCGGCGACTTCGTGAAGCTTGCCAACGCGATGTGAAGGTCCTTGCGGGCATACTTGCCCGCCTTGCCCCCGTCCCCGACAATCGGTCCATGAACTCCAAAACCCCCTACACGATCGACGTGGAGGTCGAATCCCGTTTCGTCCCCGACCAGTCGCAGCCCACGGACAACCGTTACGTCTTTGCCTACACCATCACGCTGCGCAACGCTGGCGAGACTGGCGCGCAGTTGATGACCCGTCATTGGGTCATCAAGGATGCGAACGGCAAGGTCGAGGAAGTGCGTGGTGACGGCGTGGTCGGCGAACAGCCGTGGATGCGCCCCGGCGAGTCGTTCGAGTACACCTCGGGTGCCGTCCTGGAGACAGCGGTGGGCACCATGGAAGGCAGCTACAGCATGGTGGCTGATGACGGCACGCAATTCGACGCTCCCATTCCCGCCTTCGTGCTTTCGATACCGCGCACGCTCCACTAGGATCGACTCATGGATAGCGTGCACGCCGGCGACGGCGCCAAGGAGCAGCAGGACTGATGGCCGTTTACGCAATCGGCGACGTCCAGGGCTGCTACCCCGAACTTCAGCGTCTGCTGGAGAAGATTCGCTTTGACCCGGCGAACGATCGCCTGTGGTTTTGCGGCGACCTGGTCAATCGTGGCGGCGAGTCACTCGCGACGTTGCGGCTCATTCATTCCCTGCGCGAACAGAGCATCATCACGCTCGGCAACCACGACCTGTCCTTGCTGGCGATCGGCCAGCGTCGTGAAGACGCGCAGCAGCGGGTCAACCCCGAGCTGCGCGAGGTCCTCTTTGCTGACGACGCACCGGTGCTACTCGAGTGGATGCGCATGCAGAAGCTGCTGCACCACGACGAAACCCTCGGCTGGACGATGATCCACGCCGGCCTTGCGCCGAGCTGGACGTTGCGTCAGGCGCAGCGCGCGGCGCTCGAAGTCGAACGTGAGCTCGGCGGCCCGCGTCACCAGCGTTTGCTGAAGAACCTGTTCGGCAACCGGCCACCCGGCTGGAACAATCGCCTGCAAGGTGTCGAGCGTCATCGCGCCACGATCAACACGCTCACGCGCATGCGCTATTGCGACGTCACTGGCCGGATCGATTTCGAAGGCAAGGGCACGCCGGGCACGCAGAAGCCGGGCATGTATCCCTGGTTCGAAGTACCGGGCATGCGTAGGCGCGAGACGAAGATCGTCTGTGGTCACTGGTCGGCGCTGGGCCGCTTCGCCGGCCTTGGCATCTATGCCATCGACACCGGCTGCGTATGGGGCGGCCAGCTCACTGCGCTGCGCCTGGATACCCCTGAGCCGGGATACATCACGGTGGATGCCGAGCCTTACCGCCAGAAGCCCAAGGGCGGCGGGGACTGATAGAAGAATTGATAGAAAAATGTGGGAGCCGCTTCAGCGGCGAAAAGCCAACGAAGCGGTGTAGCCGAAAGCCATCGCCGGCAAAGCCGGCTCCCACAGTAGAAGCGCTCGAAAAGTAGAAGCGCTCGAAAAGTAGAAGCGCTGGAAGAGTCCACAAAAAAAACCCGCCTCTCGGCGGGTTTTTCGTTATCAGCTCAGCTGACCGTGACAGTGCTTGTACTTCTTGCCTGAACCGCAGGGGCAAGGATCGTTACGACCAACCTTGGGACCGTCGTTGAGCACCGGTGCGATCACCGGATCGGCTGCTACCGCATTGTCGCCACCCACGCCCAACGGCTGGGCATCGGCATGCTGGAACTGCAGGCGCTGGCCCTCCACGGCACGCTGCTGCTCGGCCTCCATCGCGGTGACTTCGTCTTCGCTGCGAATACGGATTCGCGCAAGCATCTGCACCACTTCGCTCTTGATACGGTCGAGCATCTCGCCGAAAAGTTCGAACGACTCGCGCTTGAACTCCTGCTTGGGCTGCTTCTGCGCGTAACCGCGCAGGTAAATACCCTGGCGCAGGTAGTCCATGCTCGCCAGGTGCTCCTTCCACGCGTTGTCGACCACCGAGAGCATCACGTGCTTCTCGAGCGAGCGCATGGTTTCCGCACCGACCTGCACTTCCTTTTCGGCGAACAGCGCGTCCACCGCGGCACGAACGTGTTCGAGGATCGCTTCCGCGTCGATATCCTTCTGGCCTTCAACCCACTGCGGCAGGTCGATGCGAAGGTTGAGTTCGCTGGCGAGTTCGCGATCGAGACCAGCGATGTCCCACTGGTCGTCGATGCTGTCGGCGGGAACGTACTTGCGCACGAGAGCAACGACAACGTCCTGACGGATGTCGACGATCATGTCGGAGATATCGTCGATCTCGAGGAGTTCGTCGCGCTGAGCGTAGATCACCTTGCGCTGGTCGTTGGCGACGTCGTCGAACTCGAGGAGGTTCTTGCGGATGTCGAAATTGTGCTGCTCGACCTTGCGCTGCACCTTTTCGATCTGGCGCGTGATCAGGCGATCTTCGAGCGCCTCATCCTCCTTCATGCCGAACATCTGCATCCAACGGCCAATGCGCTCGCCGCCGAAGATGCGCATCAGGTTGTCCTGAAGCGAGAGGTAGAACCGCGAGGAACCCGGATCGCCCTGGCGGCCGGAACGGCCACGCAGCTGGTTATCGATGCGACGCGATTCGTGGCGCTCGGTACCGACGATGTGCAGGCCGCCCGAGGCGAGCACCTGATCGTGGCGCTTCTTCCACTCTTCGCGGGTTTTCTGGCGATCGGCGTCGGTGGCTGTCTCCGGCAACGTCGCCAGCAGCGCCTCGAGGCTGCCGCCGAGCACGATGTCGGTACCGCGACCGGCCATGTTGGTGGCGATCGTCACCGAACCCGGCGCGCCTGCCTGCGCCACGATGTGCGCTTCGCGCTCATGCTGCTTGGCGTTGAGCACTTCATGCGGGATCTTTTCTTTCTTGAGCAGACCCGACACCAGTTCGGAGACATCGATGGACGCGGTTCCCACGAGCACCGGCTGGCCGCGTTCGAAGCAGGCCTTGATGTCGTCGATGACCGCCTTGTACTTGGCGTCCGGGCCGAGGAACACGGAGTCCGGATTGTCCACGCGGACCATCGGCTGGTGTGTCGGGATCACCACCACTTCCAGGCCGTAGACGGTCTGGAATTCGTAGGCTTCCGTATCCGCCGTGCCGGTCATGCCGGCCAGCTTCTTGTACATGCGGAACAGGTTCTGGAACGTGACCGTGGCGAGCGTCTGGTTCTCGCGCTGGATGGGCACACCTTCCTTCGCCTCGACCGCCTGGTGCAGGCCATCGGACCAACGGCGACCCGCCAGCGTACGGCCGGTGAACTCGTCGACGATGATGACTTCGCCGTCGCGGACGATGTAGTCGACATCGCGCTGGTAGATCGCGTTCGCACGCAGCGCCGCGTTCATGTGATGGACGACGGCGAGGTTCTTCGAATCGTAGAGACCGCTGTCCGGCTCGATGACGCCGGCCTCGCGCAACAGCTGTTCCGCGTGCTCCATGCCCTCTTCGGACATGTGGACCTGCTTGCCCTTCTCGTCGACGAAGTAATCGCCGCTGGTGTCTTCCTTTTCCTGACGACTCAGGCCCGGAACGATTTTGTTCACCGCAATGTAGAGCTGCGGGGAATCCTCGGCAGGGCCGGAGATGATCAACGGGGTGCGCGCTTCATCGATGAGGATCGAGTCGACCTCGTCGACGATGGCGTAGTGCAGGCCGCGCTGGTTACGCTGATCCTTGCTGAGCGCCATGTTGTCGCGCAGGTAGTCGAAGCCGAACTCGTTGTTCGTGCCGTAGGTGATATCCGACTGGTAAGCGCTGCGCTTGTCCGCGTGGTCCATGCCCGGGTACACCACGCCGACCGTCAGGCCGAGGAAGTTGTACAGGCGGCCCATCTGCGCCGAGTCGCGCCGCGCCAGATAGTCGTTCACGGTAACGACGTGAACACCCTTTCCTTCCAGCGCGTTGAGGTACACAGGCAGCGTACCGACGAGGGTCTTGCCCTCACCCGTACGCATTTCGGCGATACGCCCGCCGTGGAGCACCATGCCGCCGATCATCTGGACGTCGTAGTGGCGCATGCCCAGCACGCGCTTGGCCGCCTCACGCGTTACCGCAAAGGCTTCGGGAAGGAGGGCATCCAGGGTCTCGCCGGCAGCGAGACGCTGACGGAAGTCGTCTGTCTTGCCACGCAGCGCGTCGTCGGAAAGCTTTTCGAATTCCGGCTCGAGGGCGTTGATGCGCTTGACCGTCTTGGAGAGGTCACGCAGCACCCGCTCGTTACGGCTGCCGAAAATACTCGTCAGTGCACGATTGAACATCGATCATCCGGATCTGAAGCGAAAAGGGCTGCCGGAAGGCGTAAAGCCGACCGGCACGAAGGGACGATCATACTACGGGCGTCCCCGGCTTTCCTCGGGGTGGCGGCAGCAGGTCCCGGATTCAAGCCCGGTCAGCGGTGGCTCTTCACGAAGGCGAGCGGATTCACGACGCGATCGTGGTACCAGACCTCGAAATGAACGTGAGACCCGGTCGACCGGCCCGTGGACCCGGCCTTGGCGATGACATCCCCGACCCGGACACGCTGGCCCGGCTTCGCGATCAGAGCGCTGTTATGGGCGTAACGGGTCATATAGCCGTTGCCATGGTCGATTTCGACGACATCGCCATAGCCGCTGCGCTGACCGGCAAAAGTGACCATGCCTTCAGCGACCGCAGTCACCGGCGTACCCGTCGGCGCGGCGATGTCGATGCCGGTATGGCGGGCGCTGTGACCGCTGAACGGGTCGGGGCGGCCACCGAAATACGACGAAATGTAACCGTTGACCGGCATACCGGTCGGCCGCAGGCTGGATTCGATGCTGCGGTCCATGAGCATGTCGCGCAGCGCTTCCAGTTGGGCCTGCTGCGCGTCGAACTGGCCGGACAGCAGCTCAATGCCTTTGCCGAGCGACTCAGGCTGCGCATAGGTAATGGGGTCCACCCCCGCTGAGACTTCAAGGCCACCCTGACCGGGCTCCTCGTCGAAGTTGAACTCACCGTCGTCGAGCTTGCCCACCTGGGTCAGGCGCTCGCCCAGGGCATTGAGCCGGACCGACTGGGCCTGGAGCTGGCCAAGTTTGACCGCAAGAGCGTCGAGGTCGCGCTGGGCGTCGCGCTTGATCCGGGCAACCTGGGCGTTCTGGTCGCCCGGCTGCGCCTGGACCGTTTTCGGGCTGGCGACCGCCAGAGCTACTGCGGCGCCGACACCGGCGATACCGATGAAACCGGCCAGGGCCAGGGCAGTCATCTTGCAGCGCATGCGCAAGCAAGTGAGATCCAGCGTTTTCGGCCCTTTCCGGCCACGAGACACGAGTATGATCTGCATACGTTCCACATCGAATAGTTGAAGCCGGTCCATGCCACCGCCGTACCAACCGAGCCGCCGCTCCACTCATGGACTCAAGTCCATTTCGGAGTTTGGCCCTGTCGCGTCGCTGGCCAAACGGGCCCGCGAACTCGACACGTTGGACCGCCAGCTGCGCGCGACACTGCCGGTACCGCTGCGCGATAACGTCCGCTTCGCGGACCTGCGCGACGGCCGGCTCGTCTTTCTTGCGCCCTCCTCGGCCTGGGCATCGCGGGTGCGCCTTTATCAGACGCAGATCCTCGAGGCCGCTCGCGCCATCGGCACGAAAGCCAGTTCGGTTGCCGTGAAAGTGGCCCCCCTACCGGTCGAGGAAATCATTCCCGACCGACATAAACCGCTTTCCGCCTCGGCTGCCCGTCATCTGCGAGCTGCCGCGGCGTCGCTCTCCGACCCCACGTTGCGGGATCTGTTCCTGAAGCTGGCCTCCGAGGCCGATTTTCCAGAATAATTCGACACTTACGATCGAAACGATCGATCCGTAAGCAGCACCGGATCCACCGGGCCGGCGAACTTTATAGCACGCGGCTTCCCGGCGAACACCTAAAATGGACGTAAATTTCACGATGCCGTGACCGCGGTCACGATGCAGACCGTCGCGAAATGTGGGACGTTGCCAACGAAAAAGGCCGCGACTGCTCGCGGCCTTTCGGGGTTTAACGAGAGGCCCCGGAGGGCCGCGCCTCAGACTGCGTGGGCAGGCTGGGCGTAGGAAATCGGCGCCTTGGCCGGATCCTTGAAGCTGACTTCTTCCCAGGCGGTGACGTCGGCCATGAGACTGCGAAGGAGCTTGTTGTTGAGCTCGTGACCCGACTTGTGGGCGGAATACGCGCCGATCAGGCTGTGGCCCAGCATGTAGATGTCGCCGATGGCGTCGAGGATCTTGTGTTTGACGAACTCGTTGTCGTAACGGAGGCCGTCTTCGTTCAGCACCCGATAGTCGTCGAGGACCACGGCGTTATCCATCGAGCCACCGAGGGTGAGGTTCCGCTCGCGGAGCATCTCGATGTCACGCATGAAGCCGAACGTACGGGCGCGGCTGACTTCCTTGACGAACGATGTCGTCGAGAAATCCATTTCGGCCTGCGAGTTGCGCTTGTTGAACAGGGGGTGGTCGAACTCGACCGAGAAACCGACCTTGAAGCCGTCGAACGGCTCGAGCTTCGCCCACTTGTCGCCGTCCTGGACGATGACCGGCTTCTTGATGCGGATGAAGCGTTTGGCGGCTTCCTGTTCCTCGATACCAGCGGACTGGATAAGGAACACGAACGGGCCGGCGCTGCCATCCATGATGGGTACTTCGGGCGCGGAGAGATCGACATAGGCATTGTCGATACCCAGACCCGCCATGGCCGAGAGCAAATGCTCGACCGTCGACACGCGAACGTCGCCGTTGATCAGCGTGGTCGAAAGACGCGTATCACCGACGTTCTCGGGACGCGAATGCAGTTCGACGGGCGGGTTCAGATCGGTACGACGAAACACGATGCCGGTGTTCGGCGCCGCAGGACGGAGCGTCATATACACCTTGTCGCCGGTATGAAGACCGACGCCAGTGGCGCGAATGATGTTCTTGAGCGTGCGCTGCTTAATCATATTGGGTCAAACCTTAGCCGGCAGCAGCCATAAGTGGCGAATAGGCTAACACAGTCTTAACCTCGGGATAAACGAACCAAGCGGTACAGTCAAGCCACGCTTTACCGTCCCTTCAGTATCAAGCGCAAACCATTCTCATTCGGCTTGCGACTCAACCTGAGAACATTCAAGTACTTGAAAACGTTCCTGCATTTCACCCGCCGACACGGCAACGCTCCGCCACCCGGACGGGTTCGGCGGCGGAGCGTCGGGCAACCCGGCGTCTTGCCGGGTCGGCCTCACGTTGTCCTTAACGTGCCTTTGTCACATGTCGCTGCAATCAATCTGCCTGGCGGCGCAGGAACGCCGGGATGTCCAGGTAGTCGATCGTCGGCTCGGCGCCCTTCGACGGAGCCGGCTCCGACCGCGTCGACGCGACGACGTCAGGCTGCGCGTAATCGACCACTTCGTTGCCGGTACCGGTACGAAGCACGACCGGGCGCGGACGCTGGCGCATTTCGACCTGCTGCTGGACCGGCTGACGCACCGGCTGCTTCGAGGCCACGCCCGCACGATTCAGGCCCGTGGCGACCACGGTCACGCGGACGTCGTCCTGCATGTCCGGATCGAGCGAGGTGCCGATGACCACGGTCGCGTCTTCCGAGGCGAAATCGTGGATCACGCGGCCGATCTCGTCGAACTCGCGCATGGTCAGGTTCGGACCGGCGGTGACGTTGACCAGGATGCCGCAGGCGCCGGCAAGGTTCACGTCCTCGAGCAGGGGGTTGTTGATCGCCGCCTCGGCAGCGGCCTGCGCACGATCGTCACCGCGAGCGGTGCCGGAACCCATCATGGCCATGCCCATCTCGCTCATGACGGTCCGGACGTCGGCAAAGTCGACGTTGATCAGGCCCGGGGCGGTGATCAGGTCGGCAATGCCCTGCACTGCGCCCTGGAGGACGTCGTTCGCGGCCTTGAAGGCGTTGAGCAGGGTGACTTCGCGACCGAGCACCGAAAGGAGCTTTTCATTCGGCACGGTGATCAGCGAGTCGACGTGCTGCGACAGGTCTTCGATACCCTTCAGGGCGACCTGCATGCGGCGGCGGCCCTCGAACGGGAAAGGCTTGGTGACCACGGCAACCGTGAGGATGCCCTTTTCCTTGGCAAGCTGGGCGACGACCGGCGCCGCGCCGGTACCCGTACCACCGCCCATGCCGGCAGTGATGAAGACCATGTCCGCGCCTTCGAGCATTTCCTCGATGCGCTCGCGATCTTCCAGTGCGGCCTGGCGGCCCACTTCCGGATTGGCGCCCGCGCCCAGGCCCTTGGTGACATTGCCGCCGAGCTGGAGGTGCGTACGCGAGTTGCAGCTCTTCATGGCCTGCGCGTCGGTATTGGCGACGACGAACTCGACGCCTTCGATGTTGGAGTTGACCATGTGCGCCACGGCGTTACCGCCGCCGCCGCCCACGCCGATGACCTTGATGACCGCGTTCGGTGCCAGCTTTTCGATGAGTTCAAACATTTCCCGTCCTCCGCAGAACTTTTAGTTTTTATGGTTTATGTCCCATGTCCGACTCCTGTCGACCATGGGTTGCGGGCCTTCCTCTTGCCCCGGCGCCCCCCTTCCATCGGGCACCGACAGTCCGGTCTTGCTTTAGAAATTCTTGGTGAACCAGCTTCGGAACTTCTCGACCACGTTGCCGACGTTACCGACGGCGGAACTCGTGTTACGCGAGGCGCCAGTCGACCGCGAGCCATGAAGGAGCAGGCCCACGCCGGTCGAATGCAACTCGCTGGAAACGACATCGCCCAGGCCCGACACGTGCTGGGGCACGCCGATGCGGACCATCTTGTGGAAGATTTCTTCGGCCAGCTCGAGCGCGCCTTCCATGCGCGACGCGCCGCCAGTCAACACGATGCCAGCGGCGACGAGGCTCTCGTAACCCGAGCGGCGCAGTTCGTCCTGCACCATCTCGAAGATTTCCTCGTAGCGCGCCTGCACCGATTGCGCGAGCGCCTGCCGGGCGAGACGACGCGGCGGACGATCGCCGACACTCGGCACCTGGATCGTTTCTTCCGCGTGCGCAAGCTGGGCGAGCGCACACGCGTATTTGATCTTGATCTCTTCCGCGTGAGCGGTCGGTGTGTGCACGCCGTACGCGATGTCGTTGGTGACCTGGTCACCGCCGACCGGCAGCGACTTGGTGTAGCGGATCGCGCCCTGCGTGTAGATGGCGATGTCGGTCGTGCCCGCACCGATATCGACCAGGCACACACCGAGTTCCAGTTCGTCTTCGGTCAGCACGGCCTTCGCGCTGGCTACCGCCGAGGGCACCAGCTCGTCGACCGACAGGCCGCAACGCTGGATGCACTTGGAGATGTTCTGCACCGCGCTGGCCGCGCCGGTGACCAGGTGCACGCTGGCCTCCAGGCGAACGCCACTCATGCCCACCGGATGGCGAATGCCGTCCTGTCCGTCGATGCGGTATTCCTGCGACTCCTTGTAGAGCACCTTGCGATCGGCGGGAATGGCGACTGCGCTGGCGGCCTCGAGCACCTGTTCCAGATCGGCTGCCATGACCTCACGGTCGCGGATGGCCGCGGTACCGTGCGAGTTGCGCGTTTCCAGATGGCTACCTGAAATCGAGGCGTAGACCGAGCGGATGTCGCAGCCGGCCATCAGCTCGGCCTCTTCGACGGCGCGCTGGATCGAGTGGACCGTCGATTCGATATCGACCACCGAGCCGCGCTTCATGCCGCGCGACACATGGGTGCCGATGCCGATGATCTCGATCGGTTCGCCCGGCTCGTATTCGCCGACGATCGCGACGACCTTCGACGTTCCGATGTCGAGGCCGACGACGAGCTGTTTGTCGTTCTTGTTTCTCATGGTTTAGCTCAGCTTCCGACCTTGGGTGTGGCCGTGGTTTCCGATTCCGGCCACCGGATGGCGAATCCGTTGGTGTAACGAAGGTCGGCATAGGCGAAACCGCCACGCCGACCGGCGACAAGTTGGGGGTAAACATCGAGGAAGCGGGCAAGACGACGATCGGCCTGGTCGCGATCGCCAATGACGATCTCGGCACCGCTTTCCGTCGTGACGCTCCAGCTACCTCGTTCGCTCAGGCTCACACCGACGATGGCGAGCTGTGCCCTGCCCTCGAAGGCCTTGTGAGCCTGCGCGTAAAAACTCACTACTTCGGCGAGGCGCGAGTCGGGGCCGCGAAGGCGTGGCAGGTCGCCCATCTGGTCCGCGCCCGGCGCATCGAAAACCAGACCCTGGCGGCTGATGAGGCGATCCTCGTTCCAGCGCGCGAACGGCTGGCGCTCGTAGATACGCACCAGCAGCGTGTCGGGCCAGCGCTTGCGCACTTCGACCGACTCCACCCAGGGCAGCGAGCCGATGGCGTGACGCACGTCTTCGAGATCGGTCGCGAAGAAACCCTTGCCAAGCCGGGGCAGCACGGCACTGCGGATCTGTTCGGCACTGACGTGCGCGAACTCCGCTTCGACCTTGATGTTCGTCACCGGCCAGCGACCGGCGGCGAACCAGCCCTGCATCACGCCGACCACGGGAAGTACCACCAATGTAATGGCGATACCCCAGGCGACGATCCGCGTGGCGGCGGCTCCCTTCATCCCTTCGTGCCCTCCCGTTCCATGGACGTTTCCAGAACGCGCCAGCACAGGGAGGGATAATCCAGCCCGGCGACGGCAGCGGCTTTCGGCACCAGCGAATGCGAAGTCATGCCCGGCGCGGTGTTCACCTCGAGCAGCCAGTTCTTGCCATGGCGGTCGCGCATCACGTCCACCCGGCCCCAACCGAAGCAGTCGAGCGCGTCGAAGGCCGTGAGCGCGAGGCTGCGCATCTCGTCCTCGGCGGCGCCGGACAGGCCGGGAACGATGTATTGCGTGTCCTCGGCGATGTACTTGGCGTTGAAGTCGTAGTACTCGCCCTTGGGCACGATCTTGATCGTCGGGAGCACTTCGCGGCCGAGAATACCGACCGTGAATTCGCCACCTTCGTTGCCTTCGCCCTCGATCAGGGTCTCCATCAGCATGTCGCCGGCATACTGATGCGCAAGCGCCACGGCTGCATCCAGCCCAGCGTCGTTGAAGACGCGAGTCACGCCGACGCTTGACCCTTCCCATGCGGGTTTCACGATCAGAGGGAAACCGACCTCGCGGGCCGCAGCGTGCACGTCAGCACCGCGCGGCAAGGCGCGGAACTTCGGCGTGGGCAAGCCAAGAGCGATCCAGACCTGCTTGGCGCGGATCTTGTCCAGTGACAGCGCGGAGCCGAGCACACCCGAGCCGGTGTAAGGAACGCCAAGCGACTGCAGTGCCCCCTGGAGTTCGCCGTTCTCGCCGCCGGCACCGTGAAGAATGTTGAACACGCGCGCGAAATGTCCCGCGCGCACGGCATCGAGCAGGGCCGGAATACCGTCGATCGCATGCGCGTCGACGCCACGAGAGCGCAACGCCTCGAGTACGCCGCGCCCGGAATTGAGCGAGACCTCGCGTTCGGCCGAATTGCCGCCCATCACGACGGCTACCCGACCGAAGTCGGCGGCATCCGTGATCAGGCGGCGGAAACGTGTGTCATCCATTACTTGTTCGTCCTCAGGTGGCCGGCATTACCCAGCTCGACAGCCGCCGCACCGATGTCGCCGGCGCCGAGCAGCATGATCAGGTCGTTGTCGCGTACCAGCGCGGAAAGCGTGCCGCGCAGGTCGCGCGGGTGGTCGACCAGCACGGGGTCGGTCTTGCCACGTGCGCGAATGGCACGTGCCAGGGCCTTGCCGTCGGCGCCGGCAATCGGTGTCTCGCCGGCGGCATAGACCTCGGTCAGGACCAGCACATCGACCTCGGCAAGCACGTTGGCGAAGTCGTCGAGAAGATCGCGCGTGCGGCTGTAGCGGTGCGGCTGGAAAGCGACCACGAGGCGACGATCCGGCCACCCGCCGCGTGCAGCAGCGAACACGGCGGCGAGTTCACGCGGATGGTGGCCGTAGTCGTCGACCAGCAGGGCCTTGCCACTGTCGAGCTCGACTTCCCCGCGACGATGGAAACGACGACCGACGCCTGCGAAACGTGCCAGCGCACGAGCGATCGCCTCGGCCTCGACGCCGAGTTGCCAGCCCACGGCCGCGGCCGCGAGGGCGTTCTGCACGTTGTGCCGGCCCGGCAGGTTGAGCGTGACCGGCAACGTACCGGCCATGCCGGGCAGGTGCAGGTCGAAGTGCATTTCGAAGCCGATCTGGCGCACGTTCGTCGCGGTGACGTCGGCACCCGGCTTGTCGATCGCGTAGGTGAGCATGCGACGCGAGGTGTCCTGTGCGAGCAGGGCCGTTTCCTCGTCGTCGATACACAGCACGGCCATGCCGTAAAATGGCAGGCGGTGCAGGAAGTCGCGGAAGGCTTTCTTCACCTGGGCGAAGTCGCCGTTGTAGTTCTCCAGGTGATCGGCGTCGATATTCGTCACGACCGCCATCACCGGCGAAAGCATGAGGAACGAGCCGTCGGACTCGTCCGCCTCGGCGACCAGGTACTGCCCCGTGCCCAGGCGAGCGTTCGCGCCCGCGGCGTTGAGCTGTCCGCCGATGACGAAGGTCGGATCGTAGTCGGCCTCGGCAAGCACGCTGGCGACAAGGCTGGTGGTGGTGGTCTTGCCGTGCGTACCCGCGATGGCGATGCCACGACGGAAGCGCATCAGTTCGCCAAGCATTTCCGCGCGGGGGACCATCGGCACGCGTGCGGCCTGGGCTGCGACGATCTCCGGGTTGTCCTGGCGGATGGCACTCGAGGTGACGATCACGTCCGCGCCGTCGATGTTCGAGGCGTTGTGGCCGATATGCACTTCCACGCCAAGCCTGGCCAGCCGCTCGGTGGTCGGCGACGGCGCGCGGTCGGAACCGGAGACGCTGTAACCGAGATTCTTCAGTACCTCGGCGATACCACTCATGCCGACGCCGCCGACGCCGATGAAATGGACACGGCGGAACGAGGTCATGAAATCGTCGTGGGCGCGCAAACGACCGGGCGTCATGCGGAAACCTCCATGCAGTGACGTGCAATCGTTGCTGCTGCGTCGGGCTTGGCCAGCGTACGGGACGCACTGGCCGCGGAAAGGATGTGCTGCCTGTCGTGCAGCATGCGCGACAGGAGCAGGGCGATCTTCTCGTGTCCGTCGGACGAAGCGGCCACGGCATCGGCCAGCAGCAACGCGCCACCGACGTCGACCATGGCACGCGCGTTCACCGTCTGGTGATCGTCGACGGCATGCGGGAAGGGGACCAGCAAGGCTTCGAGGCCGGCCGCGCAGAGCTCGGCTACCGTCAGGGCACCAGCCCGACAGACGGCGACATCGGCCCACTCATAGGCGCCGGCCATGTCTTCGATGAAGGGCACGACGTTGGCGTTCGTGATGCCGGCGGAGGCGTAGGCGGCGCGCGCCTCTTCGAGACCACGCTCACCCGTCTGGTGCACGACCTCCGGCTCGCCGGCGGCAAGGTCGGGCGTGCTACGCATGAAGGCCAGCGCCTTGGGCAGCGCGAGGTTCAACGTGCGCGCGCCGAGGCTGCCGCCGAGCACCAGCAGGCGCGGACGACCTTCGCGGCCTGCGAGGCGCTGGTCGGGCGTCGGCAGCGCAGCGATGCGCGCGCGAACCGGATTGCCGACCCACTCGCCGTTGGGCAGGACGTTCGGGAAACCCGTAAGCACCTTCTTGGCGAACGGAGCGAGCTTGCGATTGGTAAAGCCGGCGACCGCATTCTGTTCGTGCACGACCAGGGGGATACCGGCCAGCCGCGCGGCGACGCCGGCAGGACCCGCCACATAGCCGCCCATCGACAGCACGCAGCGCGGACGCAGCTTGCGCAACACCTTCAGCGAAGCGAACAGTGCGCGGGCAAGCATCAGTGGCGCCATCACGCGTGTCGCCAGGCCCTTGCCACGCAGACCGCCAACGGCGACGGTATGCAGGTCGAAGCCGTGCGCCGGCACCACGCGCGTCTCCATGCCACCTTCGGCGCCGAGCCACGCGACGGGCACGCCGCGCGAGCGCAGTTCGTCAGCCACTGCGAGACCCGGGAAGATGTGTCCACCGGTACCACCGGCCATGATCAGCACGGGAGCGCTCATGCCATCCCTCCGAGCGGCGCGGACGAATCCGGCACGGCATTGGCGGGCATGCGCACGGCAGACTGGCGAGCGTCTTCGGCGCGGTTGATCTCGAAGGTGGCACGCAGGAGCACACCGACCATGGCGCAGGTCATCAGGACGGACGAGCCGCCCGAGCTGATCAGCGGCAGGGTGAGGCCCTTGGTCGGCAGCACGCCCAGGTTCACGCCGATCGAGACCATGGCCTGGAAGCCCATCATCAGCGAGATGCCATAGGCGACATAGCCCGAGAAGCGGTGGCCGAGCTCGACGCCTTTCAGGCCGATGTACAGGCCACGGCCAATCAGCACGACATAAAGGAAAATGACCAGGACGATGCCTGCCAGGCCGAGCTCCTCGGCGAGCACGGCAAGAATGAAGTCGGTGTGTGCTTCAGGCAGGTAGAACAGTTTCTGCACGCTCGAACCGAGACCCACGCCCGTCCACTCGCCGCGACCCACGGCGATCAAGGCCTGGGTCAGCTGGAAGCCATCGTTGTACGGATCCTTCCACGGATCGAGGAAGGAGGTGAGGCGCTTGATGCGGTAGTCCTCAGCCGTTGCTGCATAGATCAGCGCAGGGACCAGCGGTGTGGCCAGTACCAGCAGGTTGCGCATGCGTGCACCGGCCAGCCAGACCATGCCCACCGTCGTGGCGACGACCAGTGCAGCCGAGCCGAAGTCTGGCTGGGCAAGCAGGAGAAGCACGATGAGGCCCGCCACACCGACCGGCTTAACCACGCCGAACAGTTCGTACTCCACGCCTTCGCGATGGCGGACCAGGTAGCTGGCCAGATACGCGACGAGGATGAGCTTGACCGCCTCGACAGGCTGGAAGCTCGTCACCAGCAGGTTCACCCAACGGCGCGCACCGTTGATGCGCATGCCGAACACAGGCAGGAACACCATCAGCAGCATGATGATGCCGAACAGCAGGAGCAGGAAGCTGTGCTTCTCGAGGGTTTTCAGCTCCGTGCGCATCGCCGCACCGGCGAAGCAGGCGCCGAGGAACAGGAACACCAGATGGCGCTTGAGGTAGTAAAAGGCACCCTGGTGCGAACCGTCGGCCACGGCGATCGAGGCGGAGGTGACCATCACCACGCCCATCGCGGCGAGCGCGAGCGCAGCCAGGAGCAACGGGAGGTCGAAACTCCCCCGCGGACCCTGCCGGCGTTGCGCCTGTTTTGTGCCGAGGCCAAACATGATTCTCAGCGCACCTTCAACGTGGCAAGACCGATGAGCACCAGCACGACGCTGATGATCCAGAAACGAACAATGACGCGGGGTTCCGGCCAGCCTTTCAATTCGAAGTGATGATGGATCGGCGCCATGCGGAAGATGCGCTTGCCGCGCAGCTTGAAGCTGGCGACCTGCAGCATCACCGAGGCGGTCTCCATGACGAACACGCCACCCATCACGATCAACACGATTTCCTGGCGGACGATCAATGCCACGCAACCCAGCGCGGCGCCGATGGCCAGCGCGCCCACGTCACCCATGAAGACCTGGGCCGGGTAGGTGTTGAACCAGAGGAAGCCGAGGCCCGCACCGGACAGCGCGCTGCAGAAGATCGCCAGCTCGCCGGCGCCGGGAATGGCCGGGATACCGAGGTATTCGGAGAACAGCTTGTTGCCGGCGAGGTAGGCGAAGATGCCCAGCGCGCCGGAAACCAGCACGCTCGGCATGATCGCCAGACCGTCGAGGCCGTCGGTGAGGTTCACCGCGTTGGAGAATCCGACGATGATGAAATAACCGATCACCACGAAGAACAGGCCGAGCGGCACCGCCACCTGCTTGAACAGGGGCACGTACAGGGCGATTTCAGCCGGCGCCTGGTGGGTCTGGTAGAGGAAGACGGCGGCGGCGAGGCCGAACACCGACTGCCAGAAATATTTCCAGCGACTGGCGAGGCCGCGGCTGTCCTTGAGCACCAGCTTGCGGTAGTCGTCGTAGAAACCGATGACACCGAATGCGAGCGTGACCAGCAGCACCACCCAGATGTAGCGGTTGCCGAGATCGGCCCATAGCAGGGTGGAGATGCCGATGGCGAACAGAATGAGCGTGCCGCCCATGGTCGGCGTGCCGGCCTTGGACAAATGGGTCTGCGGGCCGTCACTGCGCACCACCTGCCCCGCCTTCAGCGCAGCCAGCTTGCGGATCAGCGCCGGGCCGAGCAGCAGCGACACGGCCAGCGCGGTGAGCGCCGCCATGATCGCGCGGAAAGTGATGTACTGGAAAAGATGCAGCGACGTGAAGTGCCGAGCCATCCATTCCGCCAGTTCAAGCAGCATCGGATGCTCCTTCAGCGTGTTTCTTCATTGCCGCCACGACCCGGTCCATGCCGGACGAACGTGACCCCTTCACGAGGCAGGTAACACCCTCGTGGATCTGCGTGCAGGCAGCCTCGATAAGCGCATCCTGCGTGGCGAAATGCTGCGCGCCCGGCCCGAAGGCCTCGACCGCCGCCGCCGACTTGATCCCGGTGGCAAGCAGCCGCTCGATGCCGCGCTCGTGAGCCAGCTTGCCGATACCGGCGTGGAGCTTGATCGTGTCCGCCCCGAGCTCGGCCATGTCACCGAGGATCAACCAGCGCTCGCCACGCGCCAGCGACAAGGTGTCGATGGCGGCAGCGGCTGAGCCTGGATTTGCGTTGTAGCTGTCGTCGATAAGCGTCCAGTTGCCTGGCATCGCTTCGAGATTCAGCCGACCTGCAACGCGCGGCACCTGCTCGAGGCCCTCGACGATGACCTCGACCGGCACACCGAGCGCTGTCGCGATAGCGGCCGCGGCCAGCGCATTCGCGACATTGTGGCGGCCGGCCATCGGCAGGTGCACGTCGCCGTCGCCGTGGGGCGTGGACAGGACGAAGTGCGTGCCGTCGATCCGCTCTTCGACGATGTCCGCACCGATGTCGGCACGGTGCTCGAGGCCGTAGCGAAGAATCGTCCGCGTGCCGGCGAGGTTCGCGAAGTAACCCGCGAAACGCGTGTCGTCGGCGTTAAATGACCGCGACGCCGTCGACGGGGAGCGACTGGTAGAGCGCGCCCTTGGTTTCGGCGACGCCTTCGATCGTGCCCATCCGCTCAAGATGCGCGGGCGCGATGGAATTGACGAGGCCGATATCGGGCCGTGCAATGGCAGCCAGGTAGTCGATGTCGCCCGGCTTGCCGGCCCCCATCTCCAGCACGAGGTACTGCGTGTCCGCCGGCATCGCCAGCAGGGTCAGCGGCATGCCGATTTCATTGTTGAAGTTGCCGGCATTGACGTGCGTGCGGCCGTGGCGAGACAGGATGGACGCGGTCAGCGTCTTCACCGTGGTCTTGCCATTGGAACCGGTGATGCCCACCACGCGGACCCGCGTCGCCGCGCGCACGGCGCTGGCGAGATCACCGAGCGCTTTCTGCGTATCGTCGACGATCACCTGCGGAATGGCGACATCGACCGGACGCGTCACCAACGCGGCCACGGCACCGCGCTCTGCAGCGGCGGCGACGAAGTCATGGGCATCCACGCGCTCACCCGGCAGCGCGACGAAGAGGTCGCCGGCGTTCAGGCTGCGCGTATCGATGGAAAAGCCGGTGACCTCGACGTCGGCGCCATGCAGGCGGCCTTGGGTCCAGAGGGCGACGGCGGACAGGCGCATCATGCGCGGACTCCCTTGGTGCTTTTGGCCATCGTCTCTCGGGCGATGGCGAGGTCGTCGAAGGGCAACTTGCCCTGCGGACCTTCCTGGTAGGTTTCGTGACCCTTGCCCGCGATCAGCACGACATCGTCGGCTTTCGCATCGGCCAGGGCCAGGGCGATGGCCTGCGCGCGATCGCGCTCGACCCGAATGGTGTCACGGTGCGCGAAGCCTTCCATGATCTGGGCGACGATGGTGTCACCGTCTTCCGTGCGTGGATTGTCGTCCGTAACGATGACCACATCGGCCAGGCGCTCGGCGATACCGGCCATGATCGGGCGCTTGCCCTGGTCGCGATCGCCACCGGCGCCGAAGACGCAGATCAGCTTGCCCTTGGTATGCGAGCGAAGTGCCAGCAAGGCCTGCTTGAGCGCGTCCGGTGTATGCGAGTAATCGACCACGACGAGCGGTTTGCGACCGTCCCCGCCAAGGCGGCTCATGCGGCCGTTGACCGGCTCGAGCGCTTCGAGCGCGGCATGGATACGGTCGAACGGCTCACCCAGCGCGCCGAGTACGGCAGCGACGGCAAGCAGGTTGGCGACGTTGAAGCGACCGAGCAGCGCACTGCGCACGGTGCGCATGCCCCACGGGGTATTCAGGTTGAACGACAGGCCTTTTGCTGACGTCACGATGATGTCGGCGCGGACCTCGGCGTCCTTATCCGTGCTCTCGCCAGCCATGGTCGTGCGCAGCTTCGCGATGCCTTCGCCAAGGCCCTTGACCAGCTTCGCGCCAAACGGGTCGTCGATGTTGATCACGGCGGCACGCAGGCCGTCGAAGCCGAACAGCTTCGCTTTGGCGGCACCGTAGGCTTCCATGGTGCCGTGGTAGTCAAGATGATCGCGGGTGAGGTTGGTGAACACGGCGACGTCGAAAGCCAGGGCGTTCACCCGGCCCTGTTCCAGGGCATGCGAGGAAACCTCCATCGCGACGTGCGATGCACCGGCGTCGCGGAAACCCGCGAGCAAAGCCTGCATGCTGATCGCATCCGGTGTCGTGCGCTCGCCTTCTACCACCGCGCCATGCATGCCGGCGCCGAGGGTGCCGACCGTGGCCGGCTTGCGGCCGAGGAAAGCCAGTGCCTGCGCAATGAGCTGCACCGTCGAGGTCTTGCCGTTGGTTCCGGTCACGCCGATCAGCTCGAGGGCCATCGACGGCTCACCGAAGAACCGCCCGGCGATCGCGCCGGTTTTTTCGCGCAGCTTTTCGACGGAAATCACGGGCACGCCCGCATCGACCGCAGTGAAGGGCGGCTCGGCAAGGATCACGCTGGCGCCCTGCCCGACAGCCTTTGCCGCGAAGTCGATGCCGTGACCCTTGCCGCCGCGCAGCGCGACGAACGCATTGCCTTCGACGATCTCGCGGGAGTCGAGTGACAGGCCCGAAACGACGAGTTCGCCGGCCGCTGACGCTTCGACGAAACCATGGAGGAGCTCGGCCAGAGGCATGGTCATGGGACCACCTCTTCCGCCGCGCTGTCGTCCGCCGCGGGCGGCGGCGCATTCGACGTACCGATCAGGCCACCGACGCTCGGGCCGCCGACGTACCAGCGACCGACGTTGTCCGGTGGAATGTCGAGCAGGCGCACCGCGCCCTGCATCACCTGGGCGAACGCCGGGCCAGCGACGGAGCCGCCGTAATAGTGGCCACCTTGCGGATCGTTGATCACGACCACGGTGACGATGCGCGGCGCGCTGGCCGGGATCATGCCAACGAAGAGCGAGATGTAGTTCTTCGCGTAGTAGCCGCCCACGGAGAACTTGTGCGACGTACCCGTCTTGCCAGCCACGCTGTAATTGGCCACCGAAGCGAAACCGAAACCGGTGCCGCCGGGCTGCAGCACGGTCTCGAGCATCCGCACGAGCTGGTGCGCCACTTCCGGCGTGATGATCTGGTTCGGCGGGTTGTCGGCACCCTTGATGAAGCTGGGCGAGCGCAAGGCACCGCCGTTGGCGATCGCCGCATAGCCGGTCGCCAGCTGCAGCGGCGTCACGCTGAGGTTGTAGCCGTACGCCATGCGCGACTTTTCGATCGGCTTCCACGTGCGGCTGACAGGCAGGTAGCCGGCGGCTTCACCCGGGAAACCACTGCCCGTGCTGCTGCCGATGCCGAACGACTTCCACATCGAGTAGAGGAACTCGGTGTCGAGGGTCATGGCGATCTTGGCCGCGCCGACGTTGGACGACTTGGTGATCACGCCGGTCGGGGTGAGCGTGCCCCAGTTGTGCGTGTCGCGTACCGGGTGCCCACCCATCATCCAGGTGCCGGGCGATGTCTCGATCATTGGCGAGGTGGGCGTGTACTTGCCGCTGGTGAGGGCTGCCGCCATGGTGAACGCCTTCATCGTCGAACCCGGCTCGACCACGTCGGTCAGCGCGCGGTTGCGACGATCGTTCGGCGTGCTGCCACGCACGGCATTCGGATTGAAGGTCGGCAGGTTGGCCATGCCGAGCACTTCGCCCGTGTGAACGTCCATGACGACGATGGAGCCGGAGTCGGCCTTGTTCTTCTCGAGTGCGTCTTTAAGCGCGCTGTACGCCAGGTACTGGACGCGGCGATCGATCGACAGCGTGAGGTCACGGCCCGGCTGCGGCTCGCGCACCAGTTCCACGTCTTCGACCACGTGCCCCATGCGATCGCGGATGACGCGCTTCGCACCCGGCTTGCCGGCCAGCCACTCATCGAAAGCCAGCTCCAGGCCTTCCTGGCCGTGGTCGTCGATGTTGGTGAAACCGAGGATATGGCTGTTCACTGCACCCGACGGGTAATAACGACGGTACTCACGCTGCGAGGCGATGCCCGGGATCTTCAGGTCGACGATCGCCTGCGCGTCCTCCGGACGCAGCTGGCGGGCGATATACATGAATTCCTTGTCGGCGCGCGCGGCAATTTTCTGCTTCAGGTCCTCCGCATCGACGTGCAAGGCCTTGGCCAGCTCGGGGATGCGGTCTTCGTTTTCCAGCACTTCCGGCGGGTTCGCCCAGATCGAGGCGACCGGCGTCGACACCGCCAGCGGCTCACCGTTGCGATCGAAGATGGTGCCGCGCGAAACGGCGATCGGCATCTCGCGCAGGAAGCGGGCGTCGCCCTGGTCCTGGTAGAACTGCTTGCGGACCACCTGCAGGTCGAACGCGCGGACGAGCAGACCCGAGGCGCAGACGCACAGCAGCGCGACGATCACGGTCATGCGCTTGCGTGGGCTCGGGCCCTGGCCGCGGCGGCGGCTCGGCACGACCGGCTTGCCGTAGCGCGCCTTCATCGACGCACCAACTGGATGTCCTGCGGCCTCGGCGTCACCATGCCGAGCTTGGCGCGCGCTTCCGCATCGATGCGGCTGGGCTCGGCGTAGGTGGCCTGCTCGAGCTCGAGACGACCGTATTCGACGCCGAGGTCGTCCTTCTGGCTCTGCATGCGCGAGAGCTCGACAAAGAGCACCCGGCTCTCGTGGCGCGTCCACACCACACCGATCGCGCTGGCGAGGACCGCCAGCAGCAGGATCGAGAGGCAGATGGCGCCGAACACCTTCATGCGAGTTTCTCCGCAACGCGCAACACGGCGGAACGCGAACGCGGATTCGCGGCTACTTCGGCATCGGACGGAAAGATGGCCTTGCCAACCGGCTTGAGGCGGGTCGGGTTCGCGGCGGTGGGCGGCGGCCCACGGCGCGTGCCCTGCACCCGGCCTTCGTGCGAACGGATGAACTGCTTCACCGTGCGATCTTCCAGCGAGTGGAAGCTGATCACAGCGAGACGGCCACCGACCTTGAGCAGGTCGAGGGCGGCCTCGAGGCCACGCTCGACGGATTCGAGTTCGGCGTTCACCCGGATGCGTAGCGCCTGAAAGGTACGCGTCGCGGGATTCTTGCCGGGCTCACGACGACCGACACAGCCCGCGACGAGATCGGCCAGCTCGGCGGTGCGGGTGATCGGGGCGGTGGCGCGGCGTTCGACGATGACCTTGGCGATGCGACGGCTGAAGCGCTCCTCGCCGAAGCGCCAGAGCACGTCGGCGATCTCGACCTCGTCGGCCTCGGCCAGGAAGTCGGCTGCGCTGATGCCGCGCGTGGTGTCCATGCGCATGTCCAGCGGCGCATCGGCCATGAAGCTGAAGCCGCGGCTGCGATCGTCGAGTTGGGGGGACGACACGCCGAGATCGAGAAGGATGCCGTCAAGGCCACCCTCGAGCGCGGACCACTCGGCCATGGTGGCGAAGTTCTCGTGGCGCAGGGCGACACGGGGGTCGGTTGCGAGACCGGCTTCGGCCACGGCGATCGCCGAGGGATCGCGGTCCATCAGGAACAGGCGGCCATCGGCCGACAGGCGTGCAAGGATGGCGCGGGCGTGACCGCCGCGGCCAAACGTTCCATCCAGATAGCGCCCGTTCTCGCGCAAGGCGAGGCCCTCCACCGCTTCGTCGAGCATCACAGGGATGTGCACATCGCGCCCCGCCATCGCCACATCCCGCTCCCGTTTCACCAAGACCTCGAATTAGTTCGTCACAACCGTAGTTCCGCCATGTCGTCGCTGATCTCGTCCTCGCCGATCGTTTGCCGGATCTTGGCGAGGTGGGCCTGTTCGCTCCAAAGCTCGAACTTGTTGCCCATGCCGAGGAGGACGGCCTTTTTTTCTATGCCAGCCGCCGAGCGTTGACTCGATGGAAGGAGGATGCGGGCCGCCCCGTCGGGCTCGACGATGGCCGCAGCACCCACCAGTTTCATCTGCAAAGCCCGGTGCACGGCCTTGACGCTGGGCAGCGCGTTGACCTGGTCACGCACCTGTTCCCATTCCGCGTACGGAAAGATCCAGAGGCAACCGGTATCGAAGGGGTTGTAAGCGACGACCAGACGGTTCGCGCAGGCGTCGGCCACCAGATCCCGATACGAGGTCGGAATCGTCAGACGACCCTTGTCGTCGATCGTGATGGCTGTCTCACCTTGGAACATATTCGTTGGTCGCCCCACCAAATCCCACGATTTCACACTGGGGCCCACGATAGTCTCGGGTCCTGAGACTGTCAAGGAAATTTTTCTTGTGAATCAAGGAGAAAGCTCACGTTCATCACTAATTCCAGCCGTTTCTGAGGAAGGGGCGGAAGGTGGTTGAATCGTTGAGGTTTTTTATGTTCTGACTCGGTGATTCAGGGGGCCCACAAATGGGAATTCCAATGTGTGACTGAACTCACGTTCATGCGACAACCACGGCTCCTGCAGGTCCTATCAAACAAAGCGGCGCCGTCGTAAGACGGCGCCGCGATGCCTGGAAGAAAAGGAGTCGGCCTGTAAGCCGGGTTCTGTTCGTCTTGCGACGTGACAGTCATTCTTCTCGACCTGGCGTCACCGCCAGGCTCTAGCAACCTACCCGGGAACGACGCGGGCCGCGTCATAGTTCCCTTATTTGGTCTTGCTCCGGGTGGGGTTTACCGTGCCGTGCGACGTTAGCCCCGCACGCGGTGCGCTCTTACCGCACCCTTTCACCCTTACCTGATCCCCTTGCGGGGCCATCGGCGGTCTGCTCTCTGTTGCACTGGCCGTCAGCTCACGCTGCCCAGGCGTTACCTGGCACCCTGCCCTATGGAGCCCGGACTTTCCTCGATACGCCCGAAGGCGTGACGCGACTGTCCGGCCGACTCCAATTCCAATTGTACATGTGGGAGCCCATGAAGAAGAGCGTCGCCGATGAATCGGCTCCCACGGGGAGACAGCGGAAGGTGGCCAGCACCGTAGAATGTCCAGCCGCCCACTGGATTCCGCTGATGTCCCTCTCCCGCCCCGGCATGCTCCATGTGGTCGCGACGCCTATCGGCCATCGCGACGACATCAGTGCGCGCGCCATCGAGACGCTGCGACGGGTGAAGGTGATCGCGGCCGAGGACACCCGGCATACGCGTCCCCTGCTGCAGCATCTGGGCATCGACACGCCTCTCGTCGCCCTGCACGACCATAACGAGCGCACGGCGGTGGATGGGCTGGTCGAGCGCATGCGCGGCGGCGACGACGTTGCCCTGGTCTCGGATGCCGGCACCCCCCTGATCAGCGACCCGGGCTTCCGGCTGGTGCGCGCGGTGCGCGCGGCCGGCCTCCGGGTGAGTCCCGTACCCGGCGCCAGTGCCGTGATCGCCGCCCTGTCGGTAGCCGGCCTGCCCAGCGACCGCTTCATCTTCGAAGGTTTCCTCTCCTCCAAGACCGGCGCACGTCGCGCGCGCCTGGGCGAACTGGCCGGCGAAACGCGCACGCTCATCTTCTATGAATCGTCCCATCGCATCGTCGAATCCCTCGAAGACATGCGCGAGGCCTTCGGCGCCGATCGCGAGGCCGTGGTCGCCCGGGAGCTGACCAAGATGTTCGAGACCGTGCTCGACGGTGCGCTGGCCAGTCTGGTCGAGCGGGTTACGGCCGACCCCAACCAGCAGAAGGGCGAGTTCGTGGTGATGGTCGCCGGCCGCGAGGAAGGTGAGGACGAACGACTGGCCGAGGGACTGCGCGTCTTCGCTATCCTCAAGGAAGAACTTTCGCCGGCCAAGGCCGCGAAGATGGCCGCCGCGATCACCGGGGCGCCTCGCAAGGCCTTGTACGGCAGTTGATCGCCCGATGCCCGTCGTCGGGTCCGCCTCACACCGGCCTCGCAAAGCGATGGGCTATGATCCGGACGTTTCGGCGCCTGAGCGGCGCCACCGTGCTGCCCAAGGAATATTGCGATGCGACCGATCCGCGCCACCTCACTCAGCCTCCTGCTTTGCGCTGGCCTCGCCGGCTGCGTGACCCCGGGCGGCGTGAGCCAACACAGCTCCGCCCCGTCGGGCGAAGCCACGCAGGCGGCGCAGGCGCTCTACACCAAGGGCCAGTTCGACCAGGCCGCGCAGGCGTATCTCGCATTGGCGGGCCAGGATCCGGCGCATCGCGACTACTACAAGCTGCTCGCCGGCGAGGCGTATCGTCAGGAGGGCGCGCTCGACCGCGCGGCGCCCGTCGTCGCCGATATCCGTCGCTCCCACCTGGAAGGCGAGGACGCGCTGCGCTTCGATGCCTTGCGCGCCGAGATCGCCCTCAAGAACAACGATCCGGCCGCGGCCCTTTCCTACACGGGCAAGCCGTCGTCGCGCGTGTCGCCCCAGGTCGAACAGCGTCTCTCCGAACTGCGTGCCCGCGCACAGGCCGCGTCCAACGATCCCTGGAGCGCGGCGCAGACACGTGTGGAGCTGGACAGCCAACTGCATGGTCTGGATCGTGAGCAGAACCGCAGGGAAATCCTCGCGCTCCTGACGGGCATGGGCGCGCAGCCGCTGGCCGAACGCGGCGGCGCGCTGCAGGGCAACGATCCGATGCGTCCATGGGTGGTAGAGGCGCAGAGCCAGCTGGGCAGCGTCAACCGGTCCCCCGCCGTGCTGGACCAGGCCGTGGGCACAGTCACCGGCGACAAAGGCGTTCGCGAGGGCTACAAGGTGCCGACCAAGGTCGCCCTCCTGCTGCCGCTCAGTGGCCCGCTTGCCGGCGCGGGCGCCGCCATTCGCGATGGCTTCTTCGCCAACTACATCGAAGCGGCACATACCAATGCCCCTCGCCCGGAAGTCGTCGTCTACGACGCCGGCAACGATGCCGCGCACGCCGTCGCCGCCTATGACAAGGCGGTGGCCGACGGTGCGCGCTTCGTGGTGGGCCCGCTCAACCGGGATGGGGTGACCGCCATCTTCGCCAAGGGCGCCCTGCCCGCGCCGATGCTCACGCTGAACTATCCCAACGACAACAAGAACCTGCCGCCGGCCGGCGCGAACGAGTTCGGCTTGTTGCCTGAAACCGAAGGTGCCCAGGTCGCCGACCACATGGCCGATCGCGGCATGACTACCGCCATCGTCGTCGTCTCGACCGACGACTTCGCCCGCCGGGCAGGCAACGCCTTCAAGGCCGAGTGGCAGGCGCGCGGTGGCACCGTGACCAGCCAGGCCACGCTGGATTCGGCGAGCATCGATTTCGCTTCCCAGCTTTCCGCGCCCCCGGCCGACCAGGATCCCGCTACCAGCGGCGTCTTCATCAGCATGAAGCCGCAGCAGGCACGCCTGCTCCTGCCACAGCTGCGCCTGGCAAAGATCACCTTGCCGGTGTTCGCCACCTCGCATGTCTATAGCGGCGGCGACGACGCCACGGCCGATCGCGATCTTGAAGGGGTGGAGTTCTGCGATGCGCCCTGGCTGTTCGACGCGCAGCCCGGCCTGCCACGCCGGACCGACCTCTCTTCCGCGCTTCCCTCGACCAAGGGCGTGGCCGCACGCCTGTTCGCCTTCGGTATGGATGCGTGGGGCCTGGTGCCGTACATCGACTGGATGCGTGGTCATCCCGGCAGCTATCTGCCCGGCGCCACCGGCCAGTTGGTGGCGGACGAGTTCGGACGCGTGCGACGCGTACTCATCTGGGCGCGCTTCACCGACGGCGTGGCCCACCCGGTCGCGGGTAGCCTCGAACTCGAAGCGCCGGCAACGGCCCCGAACGTGGAAAGCGGCGGCGGCTGATTCCCGCCGGCGCGGCCAGGGAGTGCCGCGTGACCGCTACAACGAAGAAAACTACCGAGCGCCGCGCCACCGGAGATCACTTCGAGGGCGCGGCGTTATCGTTTCTGCAGGCACAGGGTTTGCGCCTCGTTCGCGCCAACTTTCTCTGCCGCCACGGCGAGATCGACCTCGTCATGCGGGATGGCGAGACACTCGTTTTCGTGGAGGTTCGCTATCGGAGCAACGCGGCGTACGGCGGAGCGTTGGGCTCGGTGACCATGGCAAAGCGACGAAAGCTGATCAGCGCAGCGCATCTATGGCTGGCATGGCATCCACACGATGCGCGAAGGCCTTGCCGGTTCGATGTGCTGGCGTTCGAGGGCGAGTCCGTCGAGTGGGTGCGCGCGGCGTTCGATGCCGCGTAGCCCCCAGTTCATCGCCGCACTCCTACAAAAACAACGGCGTCAGGTCGTTATGAGGAAGGCTTCGCGGCTCATGCTTGCCAGTTCGCCGACGGAATCGATCGTGATGTCCGGAGGCGTCTCGATGAGGTCAGCGCCTGCGGCAGCCGCGTAGTGGCCCTGCTTGACGAACACCGTTGTGACCTTGTCGCCAAGCAGCTTCTTCAGCGCCACGAGAATGCGCGGCTTGTCGTCGACCATGACGTAGTGATCGGCCGGATAGCGCTTCTGCATGTCATCGAGCATGTCTTCCTTGTGCACGTAGATCAGTACGTCCTCGCGGAATGCATCCCACAGACCGGCGCGACGGATCTTGCGCGGCTGGAACACGGTGTCGCCGTCGGACATGATGACCGGCCGGCCCAGCGTGCGCAGGTGGTCGATCGCCTCGATCACACCAGGAAAACGGCGTTCGTCGAAGGGGTAGTCCAAAAGGAAAAACGACATCTCCATGAAAGCCAGGCTGCTGTCCTGGCCACGGAGTCGCTGCAGCACGCCGAGGTAGTCCGCGTAGCCGACCTGGCCACGGATCTCCTTGTCGATCGCGTTATAGCGGGCATGCCCTTCTTCACCAAAATCACGCACGAGGCGCGCGGCGAGGTCGGCACTGAACCGGTCGTTGTCGATCAGGGTGTTGTCGACATCGAAGAGGAAAACAATGGAGTCACGGGTGGACACGGTGGATCCTTGCACGGGTAACGTCCCGGTTATATGGGGATGCTCATCGTGGACCGAAGGGCCAGCCGATATCTTGTATGAGCGAACCGCTTACGCCCGGCGCGGGGGAACCAGGGAGAGCCGGGTACCGCTACTCGTCTTCGAATTCGGCGCCAGAAGGCGCTCGATCTCGTCCGGTGGCAGCGGACGCGAATAGAGGAAGCCCTGCCCCTCCTGACAACCGGCACGCAGCAGGAAGTCGTGCTGGGCCTCGGTCTCGATACCTTCGGCGATCGTATGAAGGTCCAGGCTGCGGGCAATCGCCACCATGGCCTCGGTAATCGCGACGTCGTTCCCGTTGGTGGGCAAGCCGGTGACGAAGGACCGGTCGATCTTCAGGTAGGCGACCGCTGGCAACTTCAGATAGGCCAGCGAGGAGTAACCCGTGCCGAAGTCGTCGATCGCCACGCCGACGCCAAGCTTGTGCAGGGCGAGCATGGCGCGCTCCGTGTCTTCGCCCAGGCGCAGGATCGCGCTCTCGGTAAGCTCGATCAACAGGCGTTTGGGCGAGATACCCGTAGCCAGGACGGCCTGGCTCACGCCCGCAAGAAAATCCGGATGGCCGAACGAGCCGGCAGAAACATTCACCGCCAGACGCAACGGCGGCAACCGCGCAGCGTCCCAGGCGCGCAGCTGTTCGCACGCTGTCTCCAGCACCCACTCGTCGATCTGGCGGATCAGGCCGAGACTTTCGGCCAGCGGGATGAATTCGTCTGGCCCGACGTTGCCACGCTCGGGATGGCGCCAGCGAATCAATGCCTCGACGGCGACGATGCGGCCGCTCTTCATTTCCACGCTGGGTTGGTACACCAGGTGGAACTCGCGCCGCGTCAATGCGTGCCGCAGCTCCGAAGCCAGCTTGAGGCGGCGCCGCGCATCCGCGTGCATCTTCGGCGTATAGAAGCGCAGGGCATTTCGCTCTTCCGTCTTGGCCACGTACATGGCCGCGTCGGCGTTCGCAATCAGGGTAACGGCGTCGTTGCCGTCGAGCGGGTAGCCCGCGATGCCGATGCTCGCGCTGACGAACAACTCGTAGTCGCCCAGGTCGAAGGGACGTGCCAGTGCGGCGAGCAAGGCTTCCGCGACGACGAGGGCTTCTTCGCGAGAGCGAAGGTCGGCGAGCAATACGGTGAACTCATCGCCACCAATCCGCCCTGCCACATCGTCCGGCGTCAGCTGTGCGCGGATACGCTCGGCGACACGCATGAGCAGGGCATCGCCGGTGGCATGGCTGTAGCTGTCGTTGACGACCTTGAAGGCATCGAGGTCGATGAAGAGCACGGCGATCGCACCGCGCTCGTGCGCGGCACGCGTGACGGCCTCGGCGCAGCGACGTTCGAACTCGGCGCGAGTGACCAGTCCGGTGAGCGGATCGTGCGTGGCCATGTGCTGCAGTCGCTGGCGATCGGCCTTGCGCGCCGTGATGTCCGAGACGACGGCGACATAGTGCTGGGGACGCCCTTCGCTGTCACGAATCGTGCTGATGCTCATCAGCTCCGGATACGTACTGCCATCGGCGCGCTGGCTCTCCACTTCGCCCAGCCAGTTGTCGCCCGAGGCGATGTCTTCCCATAACGATGAAGGCAGCGGGCGGCCGTCGGGCAAGGTGCGTGTTGCGTCGAAGCGTGTCCGGCGCAGGGCCTGCAACGAGATACCCGTCAGCTTGGCATGGGCCGCGTTCGCGGTGGTCACGCGACGATCGGCGTCGGCGATGATCACGCCCTCGGCGATACTTGCGAGCGCTTCGGCGGCGATCTTGCGTTCCTGCTCCATCGCCACGCGATCGGAGATGTCGCGAACGATCGCCTGGCAGACCTGCCGCGAACCCCATACGACCAGGCTGCTCTGCGTTTCCACCGGACGGTTGCTGCCGTCGGCGTTGCGCAGCACGCCGGTACCGGCGTGGTCCGAGCCCTCGACGAACAGGCTGGCGAGCTGGATGCCGGTTAGGTCGGCGCGCGAACAGCCCACCCAGCTGGCGGCGCGCCGATTGGCGTCGAGGATTCGCCCGCTTTCCTCGTCCACCATGAAGATGGCGTCGGCCGCGCTGTCGAACAGCAGGCTATAGCGTTCCTCGGTGCCGCGGATGGTGGCGACGATGCGCCCGGCCATGCGCAGCCATAACAGCGACGCGAGCGTGGCGACACCGAACACCGTGAAGAAGAGAACCCGACCGATCCACGAGGCGCCATTGGCGATGTCCAGCGAAAAGGCCTTGGCACGCGGTTCGACATACGTATTGAGCGCGGCGATATGCGCACGTTCGGCATCGATGGTCGCCGTCGGCGGCGTGCCTGCCGCATAAGCGCGATCGAGCCGGTCGGCGGTATCGGCCAGGTCGACCAGGCTGGCATCGACCGAACGCCACTCGCTCACCGCTTCGCGCACGTACGGCAAGCCGGAAAAATACTGGAAGATAAAGACCATCCCCGGGATGGCCTCGGGAATCACGCCGCCCCTGGCGAAGGCGTCATAGACATCGGCGTGGACGAAGTCCCCGCTGGCGATGGCGTCCCGCGCCCAGCGATCGGCCATCAACACACTGTAATTTCGCCGAAAACCGGCAAGGTCCGCGGGGCGTCCGTGCGTGGCGTATTCATCGAGATCGATGACCGCCTGCTTCTGCGCTTTGGACCAAAGACTCTCGCCGTTGAGAAAACCGGCGAGAGTCACCTGCGTCTGGAGCGCTACCCAGGTCAGGGCGAGGACGAGGCCAACGACCGCGACGAGCGCATAGGCCAGTGGCCTGAGGCGTCTCGAAAGTGGCAATTGGTGGCTGGCCTCAACGTGTTGCATCGGTCCCTCGGGTCCTCATCCGGTCGTGATAGTGCGCCACATGACGCCCAACTTGCGAGTTACGCGGCTGCCTCGTTCCACTTGCGAATCGAAGCCGTGGCATCCATGCAGCGATCCAGCGTAATGCTCATGCTGACGTAACTGCGACGGACGCACTCCCGGATGTGCTCGATCTGGTCCACCGGTGGATTGGTGCCCAGCAGGGTGCAAACGATTTCGAGCGCCTCCCACGGATGTGTATCGTCATAAGCGGCGTGAAGCTGAAGCCAACGCAGCCCGGCTTTGCGGCCCGTAATCGGCAGGCTTTCCGCATAGGCCACGCTTTCATAGACAATCTGCGACCAGTCGCCCGTGGCTCCTTCCACGGCATAGTTGGTCGCGGCGATCCCCGCGGCAAGCGAATCGTCCCGGCTGACTTCTTCACACCACTGCGCCAGCGCCTGCGTGCCCTTGGCCGGTTCGGCCCGGAGGACGTCCTCGCGGGACACCCCCGCGCTCTCCGCCCAGTTCAGCCAGTACTCGGCGTGATTCTGTTCCACCCGGATGTTACGCACCAGCCAGCGGCGAGCAAGGTCGTCGCCCGCGCTGCGGCCGTAACGGGTCTTCAGCAGGCTGTGCGACATGTAGCCCGGGAAGCGCTCAATGACGGGCCATACGCCGATCATGAAGTTGCGGGTGGTGTCCGGGTCGAGGGTGGCGGCGATCATTGCCGACCACATCTCATGGCTGACGATCTGGCGCCGCGTGTCCTCGCAGGACGACACCATGTCCTGAGCCCAGAGCGGATAGCTGGCGATGTCGGTCTGCGAGCCGGAGAGTTCGAAACGTGCGTTCATAATGATCTTCCTAGGTTCTGCTGCCAATTGAATGTCCAGGCAGGCCCGGGCGACCCGCGGCCCGCCTTGCCGGCCCCATTGCGGGACCGGACCATCATTAGGGCACAACCGACACGGTACTTTTTCGGCAACAACGGCCACGCCGGCTGTCACTCGCGTGTAGCCCATTCGTCATGGACACAGCCGCTGCGGCGAGGTCTATCGTTGGCGTCCCAACCCAAGGATGTCCTTCCATGGCCACGATCAATCGCATCCTCGCCGCGGCCATCGCCTGCGGCCTCGCTTCCAACGGGGCGCTTGCTGCGGGCGCCCCGGTGGGCGCGCCTGTCGGCGTCGACCTCAAGGGCATCGACCATTCGGTGCAACCGGGCGACGACTTCGACGGTTACGCCAATGGGAACTGGAAGAAGACGGCGGTGATCCCCGCCGATCGCGCCAGTACCGGCGTGTTCCTGGAGGTGTTCCAGAAAGCGGAGAAACGAAATGCCGAGCTGGTCAAGGCCGCGGGCGAAGGCCATCCGGCGGCGGGCAGCGAGCAGCGACTGATCGCCGACTACTACAAGGCATACATGGACCAGGCCGCTATCGAGAAGGCGGGACTTAAACCGCTGGAGCCTGCACTGGCCTCGATCGAGGCGATCAAGGACAAGGGCGCGCTGTCCGCTGCGCTGGGTGCACAACTGCGCGCCGACGTCGACCCGATCAACGCGACCAGCCTCAACACCGAGCACCTGCTCGGCCTGTTCGTCGCGCAGGGACTCGAAGATCCCACGAAGAACATGCCCTACCTGCTGCAGGGCGGTCTCGGCATGCCCAACCGCGACTACTACCTGAAGACCGACAAGGACATGGTCGAGACGCGCGCGAAGTACGCCGCGTACGTCGAGGGCATCCTGGCCCAGGCCGGCACGCCCGACGCCGCCGGCAAGGCGAAGGCCATCGTCGCGCTGGAGACGAAGATCGCGCAGGCGCAGGCATCCATCGTCGAGAGCGAAGACATCCACAAGGCGAACAACCCGTGGCCGCGCACATCGTTCGCAAGCAAGGCGCCGGGTATCGACTGGGATGCGTATTTCAAGGCGGCGCACCTCGACGACCAGCCAACCTTCATCGTCTGGCAGCCCGCCACCGTGACGAAGTTCGCTGCGCTGGTGGCCAGCGAACCGCTGGATACGTGGAAGGCCTGGCTGCGTTTCCACACGATCAACGCGGGTGCCCCCGGCCTGCTGCCGAAGGCCTACGACGACCTCGCCTTCGGTTTCTACGGGACCACGCTCAGCGGAACGCCGAAGCAGCGTGACCGCTGGAAGCGCGGGATTGGCCGCGTGAATACCGACCTCGGTGACGCCGTGGGCCAGATCTACGTGAAGCAGTACTTCCCGGCATCCTCTCGCGTGGAAGTCCAGGACATGGTCAAGAACATCCTCAAGGCGTTCGACGCGCGCGTGGACACGCTGGACTGGATGTCACCGGAGACACGACAGAAGGCCAAGGCGAAGATCGCCACGATCAAGGTCGGCGTCGGCTATCCGGATACATGGCGCGATTATTCGAAGCTCGAGGTTCGCCCCGACGATGCGCTGGGCAACCATGAGCGCGCCGAACTCGCCGAATACCACCACCAGGTCGCCAAGCTCGGCAAGCCGGTCGATCGCGACGAATGGTGGATGACCCCGCAGACCGTGAACGCGGTGAACCTGCCGTTGCAGAACGCGCTGAATTTCCCGGCTGCCATTCTCGAAGCGCCCTTCTTCGATCCGAAGGCGGACGCCGCGTCCAACTACGGTTCGATCGGCGCCGTCATCGGTCACGAGATCAGCCACAGCTTCGACAATACCGGCGCCGAGTTCGACGCCCAGGGTCGCCTCGCGAACTGGTGGACCGACGCCGACCAGAAGCACTTCAAGGAAGCCGGCCAGCGCCTGGTCGACCAGTTCAATCAGTACGAGCCACTGCCGGGCCTGCACATCAATGGCCAGCAGACGCTGGGCGAGAACATCGCCGATCTTTCCGGCCTCACGATTGCCTATGCCGCCTACAAGGAGAGCCTGCACGGCAAGCCGGCGCCGGTGATCGACGGTCTGAGCGGCGACCAGCGATTCTTCCTCGCCTTCGCCCAGTCGTGGCGCACCAAGACACGCGATGCCGCGTTGCGCGCGCAGGTGATCGGCGACGGCCATGCACCGGGCGAGTTCCGCGCGCAGACGGTGCGCAACCTGGATCCCTGGTATGACGCATTCCAGCCCAAGGCGGGGCAGAAGCTTTACCTTGATCCGAAGCAGCGGGTAAAGATCTGGTAGTTACGTGACAGAGCATCGCCGATGAATCGGCTCCCACACACAGCAGGCCTGACCTTGTGACAGCAGGCCTTATGTGGGAGCCGCTTCAGCGGCGATGTGGGATCCGCTTCAGCGGCGATTCCGGCGAATGCGCCGCTCCAGACTACCAAGCAACCCATCGATCGAAAGCGCCAGCGCCCCCACCAGCAGCGCCCCCTGCACCACATACGCCGTGTTGTTCCCCACGAGGCCCTCGACGATCGGCGAGCCCAGCGTCGTCGCACCCACGGCCGAACCGATGGTCGCCGTGCCCACGCTGACGATGGCCGATAAACGCACCCCTGCCATGATCGGACCGGCGGCCAGCGGAAGCTCCACATCCCAAAGCCGACGCCAGCGCCCGTAGCCCATGCCATCCGCGGCATGCAGCGCCGCAGGCGACACGCTGTCCAGCCCTGCCACCGTCTGGCCGAGGACAGGCAGCACGCCGTAAAGCGTCAACGCCAGCAGGGTCGGCGCCGCGCCGAAGCCAAGCAGGGGCACGGCGATCGCCAGCACCGCCACCGGTGGAAACGTCTGCCCGATCACGGCCACCGCACGCACTGTCGGCAATAGCGGTCGCCCACCCGGGCGCGTCGCCAGAACGCCCAACGTGAGACCCACCGTCACGGCGACGAGTGTTGCCGCGACGACGAGCCAGAGATGCGACAGCGTCAGTGCGAAGAACGACGTGCGCGTATACAGCGGGTGCGAGAGGCTCGGCATCCATGCGTGAAACCAGGCTCCGCTGTGCGGAAGCACCAGCAGCAGGATGACCAGCAGCAGCGGGGCGACGATCGCTTTCACTCGCGCGATGCCACGAGATCGGCCAGGAGGATCGCGCCAGCAGGTTGTCCGCCTTCGAGCACGGGCAGACGGTCGCGCCCCTGGGTGAGCATCGATCCAAGCGCGTCCTGCAAGGACGCTCCCCCGTCGATCGCATCGCCGTCGGCCGCGATGTCCCTGCGCATGCTGTCGCGCACGCGCCGCACCGCCAGCTCGCGCAGCCGGGCACGCGATCCACCGACGAACTCACGTACGCGCTCGTTCACCGGATGCCGGATCAGCTCGAGCGGCGTGCCGACCTGGGCTACCTTGCCGTCGAGCATCAGCGCCACGCGGTGCCCGAGGCCGAAGGCTTCGTCCATGTCGTGGGTGACGAAAAGGATCGTCGTGCCCGTATCGTGCTGGATCGCTTTCAGGCTGGCCTGCAGCGACTCCCGCGTCAACGGATCGAGCGCACCGAAGGGCTCATCCATCAGGACGATGCGCGGCCGTGCCGCAAGAGCGCGTGCGACACCGACGCGCTGCTGTTGTCCGCCGGACAGCGTGTCGGGATAGCGACCGGCAATGCCCGGCTCGTCCAGCTTGAGCAGGTCGAGCAGTTCGGCGACCCGCGATCCGATCTGCGCTTCCGGCCAGCCGAGAAGTCGCGGTACGGTAGCGATGTTCTCCGCGACGGTGCGATGCGGAAAGAGGCCGACCGACTGGATCGCATAGCCAATCCCACGGCGCAGTGTCTCGACATCCTGCGTGGCGACGTCCACGCCATCGATGCGCACGCATCCCGCGTCGATGTGGACAAGGCGGTTCACCGTGCGCAACAGCGTGGACTTGCCCGAGCCGGACGGTCCGACGAGGACGAAGAACTCGCCGTCCTCGACACGCAGGGAAAGGTCGTCAATGACGACGTGCTCGCCGAAGCGCTTGTGGACGTGGTCGAATTCGATCATGGGCGGCGTTCCGTAAAGGCGAGCATGGCCTGGAAGAGGAGATCGACAGCCAGCGCGAGGGCGATGATCGCCAGCGTACCCAGCATGACCATGTCGTTGGCACCCTGCCCGATACCGAGGAACACGAAGCGTCCCAGACCGCCGGCACCGATCAGCGTGGCCACGGCCGCCAGACCGATCGTCTGCACGGCGACGATGCGCAGGCCGGCCAGCAGCACGGGCCACCCCAGGGGCAACTGCACGCGTGAAAGCAACTGCAGCCGGCTCATGCCCAGGCCGCGGGCGGCTTCGCGCGCGTCCGCCGGTACCGCGCCAAGGCCTGCGATCGTGTAGCGCACCACGGGCAGCAAGGCATAAAGAACCAGGGCGAAAACCGCCGGAGCCGCGCCCGTGCCGCCGAAGCCCAGCGCACCGAGCGCGGGCCACGCGTGGGCAAGCCAGGCAAAGGGTCCGATCAGCAGGGCGAACAGGGCCAGCGAAGGAACGGTCTGCAGGAAAGCAAGGAGGCCAACCACGGCACCGTCCGCGCGGCGCGTCCGCCATGCCCACCATCCCAGTGGCGCACCGATGAGCACGGCGAGCGCGAGCGTCGTCGCGGCGAGCGTGAGGTGAGTAAGCAGCGCATCGACGAAGGGACCACGCTGTGCGTGGAATTCGCGAACGAGGGCCAGCGTGTCGAGCGTGCCATGCACGCTCATCGCGATGAGCGCCACGAGCAGCGCTGCCCAGGCGGCGATCCGCGCGGACAAGCGGACCTCGCGCAACCGGTCGAGCAGGAGCAGGCTGGCCGACAGCCACATCAGCCAGAAGCCCGCGCCCAAGGGCACACGCGCGCTCGGCGGTGCCGGCAGGAGCAACGAGCGTGCATCCGTGGCCGCCAGCACGGGCAGCCCGGCGATGAGCAGCCATGCGAGAAGCGCGACGATCACGCGGCTGCCCCGGAAATTTACCGCCCCGCATAGCGCGACGACGATCCACGAAAACGCCAGGGCCACGGCCTGCGGGCTGTGGGGTTCGCCGCTGAGCAGGCGGTTGGGCGTGACGTAGAGGAAAGGCAAGGCGAGGGCGGCGACGACGCCGATGCAGGCCAACACGATCACCGGCAGCGCGCGCGGATTCACGGCAGTAACCCCGTCTGGCGGAGATAGTCCCGGGCCACGATGGCGGGATCCTCACCGTCGATCTGCGTACGCGCGTTGAGTTTGCGCAACACCTCGACCGTCAACGGCCGGAACGCCGCTTCCAGTGCCGCACGCATGGCGGGGTAGCGGCGAAGTACATCTTCGCGGGCTACCGGGGCGGGTTGATAGACCATCTCCACGTGACGCGGATCGGCAAGAACAGTCAGCCCGGTGACGGCGATCGCTCCGTCCGTCGAGTAGACCATGCTCGCGTTGACGCCGGAGATGCCTTCGGCTGCCGCCTTGATCGTCGCCGAGGTATCGCCTCCGGCGAGCACGAGCAACTGGTCACCGCGAAGAGTGAAGCCATAGGCGGATTGAAAAGCAGGCAGGGCAGCATCGCTCTCCACGAACTCGGCGGATCCCGCCAAGCGTACGTCGCCACCGTTATTTACCCAGCGCGCGAAATCGTCGAGCGTGAGGAGCTTCGCTGCCCGCGCTACATCGCCACGCACACCGATCGCCCAGTGGTTATCCGCCGGCGCCGGCGCCAGCCATTCCAGGTGGTTGGCGGCAAGATCCAGGGAAGCGGCGAGCGCATAGGCCTTGGGCGCGTCACGGAAAGCCGGGTCGCTTTCACGATGAAAGAAGAACGCGGCATTGCCCGTGTATTCCGGATAGACGTCCAGATCGCCATTGAGCAGGGCGCGACGCACGATCGAGGTGGGCCCCAGCTGCGTCCGGTCGACCACCGGCACGCCATCGTGCCGAAGCACCTGCAGGACGATCTGACCCAGCACCGCGCCCTCGTTGTCCGCCTTGGAACCAACCCGTACGGCAGCCTGCCCGTGAGCCTGGAAGACCACGAGCAGGAGCAGGAGACCGAGCAGGCGACGCAACGGTCAGCGTCCGAGCAGGCTGGCGAAGGTGCGCTTGAAAGACTCGTCGATCGGCGTGGCATCCACACTGGCCGTCAGGCCACGGAAACGCGCCTCGAAAGCCAGCACTGCCTCCATGAAGCGTTCGGCGCGACCTTCGTCGTCGCCCTCTTCCACCGCATAACCCAGCACGCGCGCCGCCTGGCCCGCCAGGTCGACGTCGTCCGGCAGCGCCGAGATGTCGCCCCACACCTGCTTGAGGTAATCCACGGCGATGCCGGCACGCCGCATCCGGTGCAACAGACCCGCTGGCATGATGTGCTCGGGGGTGAAGCGCGCAACGATGTCCTGCGGTTCGTCCAGTGGCACCGAGCCGAGATCGACCCGGATGCAAAGCGAGGCGGTGTCGAATAGCCAGGTCTGAGGCGCCGGGGGCTCGCTGTAAGGCAGCGCCACGCCGTTCACTTCGACGCTTTCCGGAATACCGGCATCGAGTAGCTCGACGATGTAGGAACGCCGGGCCGGGCGTCCCTTGTAGTGCCCACGCATGGCGTCGATGTGCACACGCTGCGCGCGATCGCCGCGACGGCTTCGTACCGAAGTACGCGCGAAATCACCTCGCTGGTAACCCTGACTCTCGCCGTCGTCATCGTAGAGTTCGGTAGCGCCTTCATCGCCGGGGAAGACCTGGAGGATCAGCGCATCGGGCACGCTGGCGAGGTTACGCATACCTTCGGGATACAAAGGCACCACGCTGCCGGGGCGAACGAAGATGGGAATCTCCTCGAGCGTGTAGTGCCGCTCGATCATCTGCCCGCCTTCGAAGGACTCCGCACCATCACGGCTGTACCAAAGGCCGGGCGGCAACCAGACCGGGAAAGCGGCAGCACCATCCTCGCCCACCGGCGCCGTCACCGGTGCCACCAGGATGTCATTGCCAAACATGTATTGCGCCGGGTGGGCGTATGCCTCTTCGTGTTCCGGCCAGTGGTAGTACATGGGGCGCACGATCGACAACCCGGTGTCGTAGGCGTGGCGGGCCGCGCTGTAGATATAAGGCGCCAACTGGTAACGCAGCCGGATCGCGGCGAAGATCGCGTCGCCATAAGGCGGACCGAAGTGCCACGGCTCCTTGTGCAGGCTCGCTTCTTTCGCCGAATGCGTACGCAGCACGGGACTGAAGACGCCCAGCTGCATCCAGCGCGCATAAAGTTCGGGTTCGAGGTGCCGTTCCGGTCGCGGGATGTGCTTGTGAAACGTGTGCCCGCCGATGTCATGGCTCCAGTAGCCGTAGAGGACATTGGAGGCCATCGAGGTGAAATGGGGCTGGAAGGCCAGCGAGTCCCAGGAAATAACGCTGTCGCCGGAGAAACCGATCGGATACCTGTGATTGCCGAGCCCGCCCCAGCGGTGATAGATCAACCCACGACGATCGCCATCGCGTTGCATCTCGGTGAAGAAGGCATGGTTCAACCACCACGTATTGGACAGGCCGGGATGGGCCTTCGAGTCCGGCCATTGCTGCCAGTCTAGCCACCAGAAATCGACGCCCACCTTTTCCAGCGGATGCAGGATGGTGTCGAAAAGGGCGCGCATGTACGACGGCGACGTCCCCTCGAAAGGGATGCCCGCCTGCGTCGAGGTGTCCCACGACAGCGCTTTGGCCATCGCCGCGTACTGCTCTTCGTGCGGCAGCACACCCGATGCGGGATGCAGGTTGAGGGTCACGCGCAGGTGCTGGCCATGCGCCCAGCGCATGAATGCCTTCGGATCCGGAAAGAGGCTGCGGTTGAACGTGTAGCCGGTCCACCCCGACTGCTCGCCGAAGACGTCCTTGTGTTCGTGGCCCGGCCGCAACGACAGCCCGGGCGTGGTGTGCCAGTCCATGTCGAGCACCAGGACATCGAGCGGGATACGCTCCTTTTCGAACCGCGCGCCGAGTGTGCGAAGTTCCTCGTCCGTGTAGTTCCAGTAGCGCGACCACCAGTAGCCGAAGACGAAACGCGGAGGAATCGGCTGCGGCCCGGCAATCGCGGCGAAGTCAGCCAGTGCCGCACGGTAGTCGTGGCCGTAACCGAAGAAATAGAGGTCCTGGCGCTCGCCGGCCGGGCGGTCGAGTACCCAGCCTTCGTCGTCGATACCGAAACCCTCGGTGTCGTCGACGACATGCCAGCCATCGCGCGCAATCAATCCTTCCTCGATCGGAAGCTTGCTGCCGTCCTGCCAGGTATCGCCGTCGTAACGATCCAGGGTGCGATAGGTGCCACCGAGGTTGGCCTGCTGGACATCGCCGGGCTTCCAGGCGAGGTTGCCTTCGCCCTGTCGCACGACGATGTCGAGGTTGCCAGAGGCGAAGCGCCCCGTGCCTTTCCGGAAGCGGAGCCGGAGCGCGCCCGTATCGATTTCGAGCGACTGCTCGTCTTCGACAATCCGGAACCGGGGTACCTCCAGCGCCCGGTGGACCACGACCTGGGTGCGGCTATCGCGGAATTGCCGGGTGGCGCTCCATTCCAGCCGGATGAGCCGCGGCGTGAGAATGGTGAAGCGGACCTCGGCCCGTTCGATGACGGCCTCGGGGTGGGCCGCAGCGCCAGCGCCGGGCCGGTGGTCTGTCGTGGCTTCCATGGGCGTGGAGCCCCTTCTTTGACGCGAGGTGGACCATTATGACGCGTCGCCGCATGGAACCGGTGAAAGCGTCCGCTTGACGGCGTCTTGCCGCGCCGTGCACTTCCCTCCGGTCACCTTCACCCCCTCAATCAACGGAGGAGCGGGACCATGAACGAAGACCAGATCCGGGGCGCGGCCAATACCATCGGTGGACGCGTGCAGCGCGCAGCCGGCGCACTGGGTGGCGACCACGGCCTCGAAGCCGAGGGCGCGATCCGCGAGACCGCCGGCCGCGTCCAGGCCAAGGCCGGCGAAGCCGTCGACACCGCGCGCGATGTGATCGCCCATCGCCCGCTCGGCGCGATCCTCAGCGGCTTCGGCGTCGGCATCCTCGTCGGCATGCTTCTCGCCCGCCGCGACTGATTCGCGGGAGCCGCCTCAGCGGCGATCCCTGCTCATGTAGGAGCCGATTCATCGGCGATGCTTCCAGGAGCCCGGCCTAGTGCCGGGCTTCTTGCGTGGGGCCGTTCGCCGATGAATCGGCTCCTACAAGAGCAGGCAGCGGTTTCGGCCGGCGCGTTTCGCGGCGTACAGAGCGCGGTCCGCCCGATCGAAAACCGTAGCGGCCGTGTCGTTGGGAAGGAAACGGGTGATGCCGCCCGACATCGTCACGGTCACGGGTTTCTGGCTGGCATGGAAGGCTAGTGCTGCAACCGTCTCGCACAATGCCTGCGCCGCAATGATTGCATCCTCCGCGGTGATACCCGCGAACACGACAACGAACTCCTCGCCACCGTATCGCGCGACGAAGGCCGGCTCGGGGAGCTCACGCGTCAAGGTCTGGCCGACGATGCGCAGCACCGCATCGCCGGCCGCGTGACCGAAGCTGTCGTTGATGACCTTGAAATGATCGATGTCGAAGGCGCCCACGCAAGCGACGCCGCCGTTTTCGCGCACATCGTTTTCGACCTCGGCCATCCGCCGCTCGTAGGCAAGCCGGTTCGGAAGTCCGGTAAGCGGATCGGTCAGCGCCAGTTCGTGCTCGCGACGCAATGAATCCTGTAGCGAGGTCGCCTGCGTTTCGAGCTCCTCCACGCGGTCACGCATCCGCTCCGTGCGATCGCGATAGCTCGCCAGCCGTTCGTCTTCGCGTACGCGGAAGGCGCGGAAGTGTTCGTCGATCATCGACAGTCGCGCATTGACCTGCGCCTGCAGTGCGTCGAGATCGGTCGCGCCCTGCGTCTGCTCGGCGAGCAACCGCATTTCCTCGCGAACGGTCGCGTCGAGGCCGCGACCCTGCTCGTCGGCGGCAGCGACGTTCTCTGTTTCCGCGACCAGATAACGCGTCATGTCGCCGAGCCTTCCGCTGACGTCGGCAAGCAGGTCCTGCAATTGCGCGATGTCCTGCCGCAACGCCTCGCGCTGCAGGTTGACCAGATCGGCCAGGTTGTGCGCCGCCGACGTGACGGCATCACTGCCCTGTGCCCGAGCAAGCGCGGTGCGGAGCTCGTCGGCTCGAATCGCGAGCGTCGGCGCGAGCACGATCCGCCCGAGGATCTCCTCGAGTACGGCCGCGATGGCGCTATCCGGGCTGCCGTCGGTTGCGGATTCCTCGACGTCGGCGGCGGCGGCGGCGGGAGCGGCCAGGTCCTCGCGTACGGCGGTGGCCGCCGTCACGCGTGGCTCGAGAGCGGCAACCGCCTCAGCCAATCCATCGAGCAAAGGATCCAGTGTTTCGGGTTCCGAAGCATGCCGCAGGTCGTCGCCGAGGCGGTCGAGCAGGCGATCGGCTTCCGCGCTCTGTCCACGGGCAAGCGCGGCAAGACGCACAACGATGCGCCGCAGGCCTTCTTCAAGCCGGCGGAAGTCGCTCTCGTCGCGTTCCATCCGCTCCAGGGCGAGATGGTATTTGCGCTCCCAGACGTCCTGCTCCAACGCGTTGCCCTCGTTCATGTCAGTAGAGTACCCGCGCGAGCAGCTGCAACTGGTTGCCCCGCTCATGCGGCGAGAGTCCGGCGTCTTCGCGATCGCCGCGCGAGGCGTTTACGTTGAGCCACTCGGCAGTAAGGCGGAGCCAATCGCTTGGCCGCCAGTTCAGGGCTGCCGTGATGGCCCTGCCCCGCTCGCCGGAGGGCCATGTCCGGAAGCGCTCCACGCGTAACGTCGGGCGCCATGCGCCGCGATTCCAGCCCGCCAGCAGGAAGCCCGACTGAAAATGGGTAGTGAAGGGTGTCTGCTGTGGCTGGACTTCGGTATCGCCATCCATGCCCTGCGCGATCCATGTCACCGGCCCGGTCACCCACCGAGCCCCCGCGGACCAGAACCGCGTACGCCATGCGAAAAGCTTGTCGCCATCGGCATAAAGCCGGTAGGCCTGCGGGTCCGCCCGGTTGTCGTAGCGCAGCAGGCGAATATCCATGCCAGCCGTCGTCTTCCAGCTGGCGTCGGCGTACCAACCCGTCCGGCCGCCGATGCTCTGGAAGGGCGCGTACTGTTCCCGCGTACCGCCCTCCTCGGAAGGCTCGCGCAGGCGGCCCCCGACGCCATATACCAGGTCACTCAGCGACCAGCCGCGCATGGCCAGGATATTCCCGGCGACATCGTTATGCCGGAACAACCCGCCGCCGACGCCGAGCGTGCCACTCTCGCCGCGCCATTCCTCACGGGCTTCGGCGCCGAGACCGCGAAGCTCCTCGCCCACCCAGCTGTTGATCGCCGACGGCGTAATGGTCCACGGGGTGGTCCAGCCGACGCCATCGTTCTCGAGCGAGACCGGAAGGAAGTACAGGCCGCCCTTCAGTGAAGCGCGCCATGACGACAATGAAACAGGTCGGTAGCGCAGGAAGGCTTCGGTCAACTGCGGGCTGGCGTGATCTGTCTGCTGGAGCTGCATGTCGGCCAGGGCGAACAGCGCCGGGGTGAACTGGGCGGTGACGACAAGGGCAGCGGCACCGAAGCGCGCCTTCGTTTCACCGTTACCGTAGCGTAACCGTCCCGGACCGCCGTTGACGAAGCTGGGATCGTCGGGCGCATCGACGAGACACAGGTCGGCATACGCATGCATCTTCACGTCCTGCGCCCCCGCAAGGGGCGAAGCGAAGCAAACAGCGATGGCGGCGAAGGCGCGGCGGAATCCGGTCACGCGGATCCCACGCCTTGCGCGCCGTGGCGCGCGACCAGGGCCGCGAACGTCATCGGCCGGTCGACGTGGAAGCCCTGGGCGTGGTCGCAGCCGACATCGCTCAGGAAATCGACGGTGGCTTCGTCCTCCACGCCTTCGGCGGTCACCCGGTAACCCAGGCGATGGCCGAGCTCGACCAGCGATCGGACGATCACGCGGTCGGTTTCATCGGTGGCGAGGTGCTGGACGAACATCTTGTCGATCTTCAGTTCCCTGACGGGCAGGCGGCGCAGGTAGGCGAACGAGGTCTGACCGACCCCGAAATCATCGATCGCCATGTCGATACCCATATCGGCCAGGCGCCGGAGGACTTGAAGCGCCGCCTCCGGTTCGCCGATCACGGCGCTCTCCGTCACCTCGAGTGTGAGCGAGGTGGCCGGCAGGCGATGGGTCCGCAACAACGCAGCCACGCGGTCGGGCAAGTCCACGTCGCCGATGTCGCGCGCCGAGAGGTTGATCGAAATACGCATGGGATTGCCCGCACAGGCCAGCTCGGCCGCCTGGGCGATGCCCCGTGCCAGCACCCAGCGGGTCAGCCGGCCGACGTTGCCGGTCTCCTCGGCGATGGCGACGAACTGCTCCGGGGACACCATGCCACGACCCGGCCTCGGCCAGCGCACGAGCGCCTCCGCGCCGTCGATGTGTCCGTCGGCCAGACGGCGCTTGGGCTGGTAGTAGAGTTCCAGCGCGTCGCTTTCGATGGCGGCGCGCAACTCGCTCATGAGCGAAAGCCGTTCAGGGCGATGCGGATCCGCTTTCGGGTCGTAGACATCCACGCCGCGCGCCGAACCGACCGCGGCAAACTCGGCCACCTCGGCACGACGTAGCAGGGCGGCCGCGCGTTCGCCGTGGCTGGGCGAGAGCGCGATACCCACCGCCGGGCCCATGTCCACGTCGATCTCGGCTTCCTGATACGGCTGGCCGAGTGCGTCCATGACGCGGAAGGCCACCGAGATCGCTTCGACCCGATCGGCGCCACGCAGCCAGACCGCGAACTGCGTGTCCGTGGCGCGTGCCACGTAGTGCGTGCGGGCAGCCTGTCCCACGCGCACGCCAGCGTCGCGCATGAGTCGGTCGGCCAGCGCGTGGCCGATCGTCTTGATGATGTCCGGCAGCCGCGTGACACCGACGATAAGGAGGGCACCCTGCTGACCGGGTGCGGTCGCGAGGTCCTGGTCGATCGCCTCTTCCGCGGCCGCGCGATTGGGTAAGCCCGTTACCCCGTCGTGCATGGCCTGGTGACGGATGCGAAGTTCGCGTTCGCGAACCGCATCGCCCATGGTGCGGAACGCCGTGGCCAGTTCGCCGATCTCGTCTCGCCGACGCACTTCGGGTGCGTCGCGGTAGTCGCCTCCGGCAATGCGCCGTGCCGCGGCAGCTAACGCCTCGACCGGACGCGATACGCCGCGTGCGACCAGCCAGGCAACGAGGAGACCCGCACCCAGGCCTAGTGCCAGGAGCGCCACCCACGCGCGCCAGACTGCCTTGTACGGACGCAATGCGTCATCGAGCGAGTAGCCGAGCACCGCGTAGACCGCGCCGCTGCCCTTGGGTTGCCGGAGCAACTGGGCGAGCACAAGGTAATCGCGACCACCGATGGTCACCGCCGTCGGCCTGGACGGCAACGAACGGTCGGTGGAGGAAAAACTCGCGGTGAGCTCGGACTGGCTGCTGCCGCGTGCAACTACCGCGTAGTGGCCCGACTCGCTCGGCGTGGCGAGCTCCACATCGCGAGGCAGGGCCGAGAGCTGCTGCATATGCGCGATCATCGCGTTGTCGACCGGAATGCTGGCAACCACCAGCCCGACCGGTTGCGGCGCGTAAATCGGGACGACGACGACCCAGAATGCCTTGCCGCCGATCACCGCGACAGCCGCGGCCCGCTCGGTGAACGCGCGGGTCAGCAGGTCCGGAAACGGAAAGCGCCGCCCGCCGTCGGCGCTTTCCATGGTATCGGCCTGCACCGTGCCGTCCAGATCGAGCAATTGCATGCGTGACGCACCGACGCGGCGGCCATGGTTACGCAGAACCGAAAGGATGGTTTCCTTGTCGCGCGCACCGATGGCCGAGCGCAGCCCATAGTCCAGCGACATGATCTGCACACCGTTGGCAACGCTGGCAGAGAGGTCGTTCATCTGTGCCACGAAGGCATCCGCATTCGCGCTCAACTGGTGGCCGCCCTCCTTCACCAGTTGCCGGCGCGCGACATCGTAGGCCAGCACGGCGGTAAGGCCCTGGACCAGGATCAGCGTGGCAACGAAGAAAAGCGCCAGCCGGGTGCGGAAACCGAGGACCCGCATGCTCCGCTCAGTAGCCCAGGTGTTCGCGATCCATCGCGCCGCGGGGATCGGGCAGCAGGGCGAGGTTGAAACGAACCGTTGCGGCTGCCGATTCGCCCACGGTGACGCCCTGGATCGGCAGGGTCACCCCGGGACGCAGTTGCGGATGCCAGGCATGCGCCCGGTACTGCCCGGGGTTTACGCCTTCGATGCTTGCCCTGCCCTGCGCGTCGGTCGTCGCCATGTCCGGATCCTTCGTCACGTAGAGGTAGGTGAGCATCTGGTCGTGGATGTTGCAGCCGACCGCGGCGTTGCCGGGCCCCGTCATCGGCAGCGCGGGCGAACTTTCACCGGGTCCGAGCATGTACTCGAACTTCACCATGTCCGAAAACGAGTAGACGTGGTGTCGCGTGGTGTCGCTGTTGCGGAAGATGACGCTGTCGCCGGGATGCAGCGCCGTGACATAGGGACGGAAGGTTTCGTCCTTCTGGTCCACATAGCGCGTGGCCGCTGCGATGGTCCGCGATGTGGTGCCGGGCATGGGCGCGAGGCTCACCACCGCATTCGCCACGGGGTGCCCGCTGGTGTCCACGACCTCGATGATCACCCGCCCCGCATGGGCCGGCGCGGCACCCAGGATGAGGACGGTCGCGATGGCGAACAGGCAGCGCATAGGATTCCCCTGTGATCCACGGCTAGCCTAGCTCAGTTGGTGGCTCAGCCGCGAACGGGGCGCAGCATGCGGCAGATGGCGACCATCGGACGATGCGGTCCACAGGGATCGGTGCTCCAGAAGTCGCTGCGATGCGCGGCGGCGACGGTGTCGAACGCGGGTTGCCCGGGGCCCTGGGCACGCCCGCAGGCCAGGGCGAGCACCAGCCCGGCGAGTATCGCGATGGATGTCGTGCTGGCACGCATGGCCTTCCCCCCGGTTGACGTGGCAGACGTTAGGCCCCCGCGCGTGAAGGGACAATAGACCGAAAGGTGGGGCCCACCGTCATGCAGTGGTCCGCGAGCACGGCGACACCTTCCCGATGGGAGACCACGATCAGCAGGCTTCGCGGAAGGCGCCGCTTCATGGCGGACAGGACAGCCAGCTCGGAGGCCGCGTCCAGTGCGCCGGTGGCTTCGTCGAGCACGGCCACCGCCGGTTCATGGAGGATTACCTGAGCCAGCAACAGGCGCTGCAACTCGCCGCCCGAAAGACGGCTGGAGGTGTCGTGCAGCGCGGTATCGAGGGATTTATCCAGGCCAACATCGCCGAGCGCCTCACACAGTCGTTCGTCGGAAGCCGTGGGAGCGGCCCAGCGAAGGCAGTCGCGGACCGTGGCCTGCCATGGCCGCACGCTCTGGCTGACGTACGCACCATGACGAACGTAAGTGCGATACGTGTCGTAGTCGATCACGCGGCCGTCCACGCGCGCGTCGAAGACCACCGGACGCGTCATGCCGGCAAGCACGTCGACCAGACTGCTCTTGCCGACGCCGGAATCGCCCTGGATGAGAACGAGCTCGCCCGGGCGCATGAGCAGGTCCTCGAGTCCGACACCGGGTACCGGCGGCGTGACATGAAGGCGCCTGAGGTGAATCCCCGTATCCGGAATCGGCACGCACGTCGCCGTCGCTATGGGCTCCGACGCCGGCATATGCATGTATCGCTGCCACAGCTCGAACGCCGGCACCGCGGAGCGCATCTGCTGGATGCTCTGCCGAGTGGAGACCAGGTAGGGCAGGAGGCGCCCGAGAAGCAGGCACACCGCAATCAAGGCCCCCTGGTCGATGCCGTGCCAGCGCTGGGCAAGGAGGAACAGCACAGCGATGCCGCAGACCGCCAGTAGCTCGAGCATCAGCCGGCTCGATGCGATCAGCTCCAGCTGGCGCGCGTAGCCGCGCGACAGGTCGTCGGCGACCTCACCGTAACTGCCGCGCTCCGTGTCCTCGCGACCGAACGAGCGCACGTGGCGCAAGCGGCGCGGAAAATCCTCGCTGTGCCAGAACAGGCGTGTCATGTCCGCCACATAACGACGCGCCACGTCGACCTGTTCGCGGCCATAGAACCGCGTGGCGAGCATGGCCAGCATCGCCAGCGGCGGCGCGACCAGCAAAAGAAGCGGCGATACCCAGAATGCCAATGAGAGGCTGACCGTCGCGGTGATCCCCGCGACGAGCAATTGCTGCAAGGCGGCGAAGCCCTGCACGACGATCTCGACGTTGTAGGTGAGCACGTTGGCGATCTCCGCCGACCTGGCGCCGGCGAGCGGCCCGATGTCCGCGGCAATCAGGCGACCATGCACCTGGCGGCGCAGGCGCGTGCCGTAGCGCCCGGCAAGACGGGCGCCGAGCGACGACGCCTGCCAGCGCATCAGGGTGAACGCGAGCGTCGCCGCCGTGAACGCGGCCGTCCACCAGCCCATGCTCATCGACGCATGGAACCAGTGGCCTTCGAGCGCCAGCCGGGCACCCGGCTGCACGAGCGGTACCAGCAGCACCGCGGCGAGCGCACCGGCGACAGCGGAGCCGAGCGAGAGGATGACATACAGGCCGACCTTCCACCGGTCCGCCACGGGAAGGTTGGCGAACAGCGACCGTACCAGGGCGTGCACATCCACACCGGACGCGGCGACCTTCATCGTCATGCGCTCGCGACGTGGTCGGACGCCAGCAACCGACGCAGGGCGTCCACCGAGGCACGTGGATGGCGGCCGCGCCGAAGCACGTGGACCTCCATCTCCGCCAGCTGGTGGACGAAGCGATGCCAACCGGGCTGACTGGCCGCATACGGCTGGTCGACCAGCAGGCGCGCGGCGATCTCGTCATGTTCGAGGGGCTCGAGCATGTCGCTCGCATCGACGGCCATTTCGGATGACACGAACACCGCTCCCATCAGCGGCAGCGGTGCCGTTGCGACATGACCGTATCCCTGGCGCAGGTCCGCCTCGAACTTCTCGACGCCACTGCGCCTGCGGATGGTGGGGGAATGCTCGATCCACTGGCGCAGCGGACCTTCGTCGATGAACCGCAACGCATCCTCGCGCACGTGGAGGAAGTTGCCGACGCCCCGCGCCTCCATGTTGCGCGGATCCACGAAGATCGCGTCCTCGGCGACGAAGTCCAGCCCCTCGAGCAACCCGTGCAGGGCGAGCGTGGACTTACCCGCACCGCTGGCACCGAGCAGGAGTACGCCGCGGCCGCCGGATCCGAGGCACGCGCCGTGCAGCGGCAACAGATCCATGCCACGCGCCGCAAGCACGAACACGGCAAACTCGATCAGCTCGTAGCGCACGTGATAGGGCCGGTCGAGCATGTCTTCGGACATCACCACGAGCGCCCGTTGATGCGCGTGGTCGATGATCACGTAGTTGGAGGAATCCATGATGCCGCAGAGCAGCCCCGCTCCCGATTGAGTCAGTACCGGCGGCGGCTCGTCCCGCACGGCCGCAAGCCTTCGCGGTGACAGGCGCAACTCCACGTGGAACGCAGGGAGCCGCGCGCCGGGCACATCGTGGGGCAGGCCACCGTAGGCGGCCGCCACCGGCTCCAGCAGCGCCGCATGGGTGCTGTCGAAGCGGAACCGTGCACCGAGAATGGTCTTGACCATGGCGAAGGGATAAGGCGAGCGCTCGAAGAAGGGATCGGCGCCAATGTCGCCAATGCCCGGGGGTGTGATCTGGGCCATGCGGCATCCCGGCTGGTGAACCCGTGGGTGCGTGGCCCTGACGGAAAGGTTGCGCGGATTTCGAGGCAACCCTGGCGATCCCGCGGGGCACTCACGACCAACGCGACGATCGAGGTCCCCCGACATGCTCAAGATCCAGGTCGGCCACTCCTATTTCCTTCGATACGACCCGAAGCAATGGGAACGTGGCAAGCCCTACCCTCCCCTGGCAACCATCCAGGTGGCCGCACTCCTTCGCGACATGGGCCATGACCTGGTCTTGTTCGATGCCATGCTTGCCGAGGGCGTCGAGGAATACGCCGGTGCCTTGCAGGCGGCGAGCCCCGATCTGGTGGTGATCTACGAAGACAACTTCAACTACCTGACGAAAATGTGCCTCAGCCGCATGCGCGATGCGGCCTGCCAGATGATCGCCGAGGCACGCGCTCATGGTGCGCGCGTCATCGTCGCCGGCTCCGATGCGTCGGACCAGCCCGAGGCATTCCTTGCAGCGGGCGCGGATGCCGTTCTCGTCGGCGAAGGCATCGCCGCGCTCGCGGCGCTGGTCGAACGTCTGGAGCGGACACCGGATATCGATATCGCCAGCTGGGCGGCAGGCCTGCCAGGCGTCGCGACCCTCGTCGACGGCGCAACGCAGCTTGTGCGGCTCGGTGCCGTACCCCCGGACCCGCGTGTCGTCGGCCGCCCCGCATGGGACCTCGTCGACATCGAACGCTACCGCTCGCTCTGGCAGGAGCGCCACGGCTACTTCAGCCTCAACATGGCGGCATCCCGCGGTTGCCCATTCCGTTGCAACTGGTGCGCCAAGCCGATCTGGGGCAATCATTACAAGCAACGTAGTGCCGAGGAAGTCGCCGCCGAGATGACGTATCTCAAGCGCACGTTCCGGCCCGACCACATCTGGATGGCCGACGATATCTTCGGCTTCCATGTCGGCTGGGTGAGCGCGTTCGCCGAACACCTTCGCGAGACCGACGGCTCCGTACCGTTCACCATCCAGACGCGCGCCGATCTCGCCAGCGAACGCATGGTCGCCGCACTCGCCGAAGCCGGTTGCGCCGAGGCATGGATCGGCGCCGAGAGCGGTAGCCAGCGCGTGCTCGACCGCATGAACAAGGGCACGACCGTGGCCGAACTCATCGCGGCACGCCGCCGCTTCGCCGATCAAGGCGTCCGGGTGGGCTTCTTCATCCAGCTGGGCTATCTCGGCGAGCAGCTCACCGACCTGCTCGCGACGCGTGACCTCGTGGCCGAGGCCGCGCCCGACGATATCGGCGTGAGTGTGTCGTATCCACTGCCGGGTACGAAATTCTACGAAGAAGTGAAAGCACAGCTCGGCAGGAAGACCCATTGGCGCGATAGCAACGACCTCGCCATGATGTTCCGCGGTGCCTACGATTCCGATTTCTACCGGAGCATGCGCGACCTGCTGCACCAGCAGGTCAACCTGCGCCAGTCGCGCGAGACCCTGTCGCCCGCACGTCGCAGCGAGGCGCACGCCTTGCTCGAGAGCCGCTGGAACCACCTCTTCGCCAACGAATCCGAACATCGTACCGAACAGCCCACGCCCTCGCCGTTCATGGCGATGCAGACCATCGCCCTGCCCTTACTGTAGGTACCGTCATGATGCCCTCGCTGAAGCTCGTACGCAGCGGCCTGAATCGCACGACCGAAGCCCTCGCCGCGGAACTCGCCCTGGCCCGGCCGGGCAGCCGGCTGCCGGCATGGACCGATCTGGAATGGCGACTGGCTTCCGCCGTCGCCGTGGCGCATGGTGTGTCGCCGTTGCTCAGCCGTCTGTCGACGTGGCAGAAACCCGCGTGGCGATCGTTCCTTGTCGCGCAGCGCGAACATGTCGAGCAACGGCATCGGCGCATCGCAGCCCTGCTGGATCGCATCGACCAGGGTGCGCGCGATGTCGGCGTGGCGATCGTTCCGCTCAAGGGATCGGCGCTGCATGCGCTGGGCATCTACGCGCCGGGCGATCGCCCGATGGCCGATATCGACCTGCTTGTTCGTGACGAGGACGTCGGTCCCGTCACCGCCCTCCTCCTGGAAATCGGCTACGTGGAATCGTTCGCGCAGTGGAAGCACCGCGTGTTCAAGCCTGCCGATGGCAGCGACTTCGCCGGCCTCGGCGAGCACCGCGATACGCCGGTAAACATCGAGCTGCACACACGCATCCAGGAGCGACTTCCGGTTTCCACGGTCGATATCACCGAACGCATCTACCCCCGTCGTCCGCGGCCGGGCCTGAATGCGTATCCGTCGATGGGCGCGCTGATGAGCCACCTGCTCCTGCACGCCGCCGGCAATGTCTGCGGACGCAGCGTGCGGCTCATGCACCTCAACGATATCTCGCTCCTCGGCAGCCGGATGCTGGCCAGCGACTGGCAAGCGTTATGGGACGACGGCCGCCCGGGCTCGGCATGGTGGGCGTTGCCGCCGCTGCACCTGGTGGCGCGTTACTACCCGCACGCGGTACCGCCGATGGTGTTGTCGCGACTGGAACGTGAGTGCCCCCGCGTCCTCCGTGCCATGTCACGGCGCTGGACGCTGACCGATGTCTCCTGCTCGGACCTGTGGCTTCACGCGTTGCCCGGCGTCGAGTGGTCGCGCAGCCTGGCCGAGGTGGCACGTTGCGTGCTCAATCGCCTGCGACCGTCGGCCGAGAGCATCAAGGAACGCGCGGACATGGTGCGCACGCAGGTATGGCTGCAGGGCCAGAGCTGGGTGACGCAGGGCCACCGTCGTCGCCTGCTCACCTGGCTTACCCGGCCGGTGCCGCGCATGGACACGCTTTACGTCGTGCGTGCCGCTCTCGAACCCGCGGCACCGCTCGCCTAGGCGACGGCGCCGCGACGCGCCAACAGTTCCCGGTACAAGGCTTCAAACGTTCGCGCCGTGTAGTCGGCGTCCTCGGCGAGCGCATGCCGTTGCGCGGCCACGGCCAGGGCGTGGCGCAATGCCTCATCGACCAGGACGCGCTGGATCGCCGCGGCAAGTCCCACCCAATCACCCACGTCGACGGCCAGCGCAGCCGCGGGGGACCACTCCGCGATATGACCCACGGCCGTGCCCACGGCCGGCACGCCGGCGACCGCTGCTTCGAGCAGCACGAGTGGACCGGCCTCGTGCATGGACGACATGACCAACAGATCGGACGCCGCCACCAGCGGGCGCAATTCGCGCTGCGTGCGAAAACCAAGGAATCGCACGTGATCCTCGAGTCCCAGCTGGTGCACGAGGGCGTCCATCTTTCCTCCCAGCGTATCGACACCGACGATCTCCATCCCGAAGTCGACGCCGGCGTCGCGCAATGCCGCCAGCGCGCGCAGCAACGTCTTCTGGTCTTTCACAAGGTTGAGGCTGGCGACGTGAATCAGGCGGGCTTTAGGCGTACCACGGTGGCGTGGAGGAAGCGGCGGCCATGCGGTTATATCGACGCCCAGGGGAATGCGTCGCGCGCGAATACCCAATGCCGCCAGGGCATCGACGATCGGAGCGCTTGCCGCCGTCACGGCATCGGTCGCGCGAAGCGTGACGGCCTCGCGGAACCTGCCCTTCCAGCGGCGACGACCACCGTAGCCGATGCCATGAAGCGCGACGAGTTCACCGCCGGCGATATGCACCAGGCTGACGATGCGCAGCAGCTTCGCCGCCGTGACCGCGATAAGGCTGCACGATCCGGAAAAGATGGCGTGGATCAAAGCGAAGGGCGCGCGTCGATGTTCCTCGCGAATGGCGGCTATCGCCCGCAGGCGTGGCCAACCGTCACCGATGTTGTGCACGGTGGCACCCAAAAGGGGCCAGGTCGCTGGCAAGGGCTCCTGGTGCAGGACGAACACATGCACGTCGTGTTGCCGCGCGAGTCGCGCGATAAGTGCAAGGAAGACCGGAATCACCCGGTACTCGCCTGAGCGATCCATGCCGCCCGGCACCACGATCGCGAGCTTCAAGACCGGCCCTCCCGTCGATCGGCGAGCAGCCGGGCATAGGCATCGGCCCACTGCCGGCCCACCGCTGCGAAGGAAAGCGTGGCGTCGAAGAACGCACGTACATCCGCACGCGACGGTCGAATCCCTGCGGCACGCACCAGGGATTCCGCCAGCCGGGCAGCATCGCCACACGGCCACAGCTCACCGACCACGTTGCCGGTGAGCGAGCGAAACGACGGAATATCCGTGACGACCGGCGTCACCCCGCATGCCAGGGCTTCGAGCAACGCGAAGCCGCAACTCTCGCCAAGACTGCCCGAGACGAAGAGATCGGCCGCGCGCATCAATGTTTCGATGCGCGCATGCGGCTGGTTGCCCAGCAGATGGACACGCCCCTGCAGCCGCGGATCGCTGTCGATCTTGTGGCGTACCTCGTCGAGCAGAGGCGCATGGCCGAAGGCGCAGTACAGTTGTATGCCCGGCAGGCGTTGCGCGGCGCGTGCCACGCCGTCCAGTACCGTCAAGGGGTCTTTGCCGCGACTGAGGTGGCCAACCCAAAGCACGCAAGGGTCACCGCCCAGGCCGGTCTCGGCGCGCGCCGCCATCCTGTCGCCCGGATGAAAGCGACTGCTCGATTCCGGAATGGCGAACAGCCGCGTGCGCTGTGCGAACAGTCCCGCGCGCGTGAACGGTCCCGCCAGCCCCGGCGACGTAAAGGCGATCCCGGATGCCGCCGCATACCACGTGCGCCAGCGCGGCCGCCGCCACCACCGTGGTAGCCGGTCCGCATGATCCTGGATGAGGATAGGCACGCGCGGCAGGCGCTGGGCTACCGCAAAGGCATCGGCTGCAAAGCCGAGACTGTGCACATGGACCACCTGGCTGCCTAAGTCGGCGACGAGATCGGCGAGGAAACGTGCGCGCGCGGCCGGAGAATGCATGCCGCGCAGGTCGACGAAGTGATAGTCGATGCCATGACGGCGGAAGACGCGTTGCTGCGTCGCCACCTGGATGACCGAAACGCGTGTTCCCGACGCCGCGGCGGCTTCCGGAATGTCCGCCAGCGACGGCCAGCGTGCGAACAGCTCATCGGGCGAGCAGTCCGCCGGCGCGCGGAGAAAGTTGATCTGGGCGACGTGCACGGGCATACCTCGCCTAGAGACCGGAAACCTGCGGCATGCGCAGACGCACGAGGCGGTTGGCCAGGTTGAGCTCCCAGGGGCGGTCATACTGGCGGCGCTGGTAGCGCCACGAGGCCATCGCACTGAGCCCCCGCTTGGCCCAGGACGGCGAGCGCAGGTCCTGCACGGTGGGGAACCGGCAGCGCAGCACGGTAACGAAGTCCTGGATGTGCCGGCGCAGTTCGTCGGTCAGCCAGGGCGCATCGGCGTGGCAGGCGTAATCCACCCAGCGCTTTTCCATCCACTCTTCCGGCGTGGACGGGAACACCACCGGTTCGCCGTGAAGGTCGAGCAGCGGCATGGAGGCATGTTTGCCGCGGTCTTTTACGTGCTTGCTGCTTTCGGGAAGCGGCGTGTAGATGTAGATGATGATCTCCGACGCCGGATTGATCCGCTTCAGCTCGCGGATGAACTCGAACGTATGCTCGGTTTCCTCCAGGGTGTTCTGGGGCGGCGCCACCATGAACGAGAGTTCGGGAATCACGCCGTTACGGCGGCACAGTTCGGCTACCTGCAGGGTCTGGTCGGGTCGCGTACCCTTGCGGATCTCCTTGAGCATGGCGCCACTGGGTGACTCCGCACCGACGTAAGCCATGCGCAGGCGACTCTTGCGCACCAGTTCCCAGGTGCTTTCCGAAAGATTCAACAGGGCATCGGAGCGCGCATAGCACCACCACGGCATCTCCAGCTTTGCCATCACTTCGAGAAGCGGGATCATGTCCACTTCGCGATCGAAGAAGTTGTGGTCGAAGAACTGGATGGAATCCGCGCCGAGTTCGTACTTGAGGTAACTCAGGTCGCGTTCGAGACGCTTGGCCGTGGGCAGCGCGGTCGTGCCGCCGAACATCGCGTTCACGCCACAGAACGTGCAACGGAAGCGGCAGCCGATCGCCGCCTGGTGCGCCGCCGTGCGTTCGCCCAGGAAGGTACGCGCAAGATACCGGCGCGGGTCGCCCAGTTTGTCGTAAGGCAGCACGATGCCGCTGTCGGCAAGCGAGAAGCGCCGATCGGGGTTATGCACGATGGCGCCGTCGCGTATCCAGGACAGGCTGCCGATGTTCGCAACGGCAGGCTCGCCAGGGCGTGCCAGGGCCGCGACGAGTTCCGGCAGGCTTTCTTCCGCCTGCCCGCGAATGGCGTAGTCGACATACGGCGCCGAAAGCGCCGTTTCCGTGTACAGCGTCGGGAAGTAGCCACCCCAGATGATCGGCAGCTGCGGGTAGCGCTCGCGAATGACGCGGGATACCTCGATGGATGGCGCGATCTGCGGGCCGCCCATCACGCTGATACCGACCGCATCGAAGCGGTCACCCTCGATCGCCGCCAACGTGGCGCCGACGAGATCGCGGTCGACGTTGCCGTCGACGATCTGGCTATGCCCGTTCCGGTCCAGCGATGCGGCGAGGTGCAGGAGCGATAGCGGAAAACGTGCACTCGACCGGGAAGTGATCGTCGGATTGACCAGCAGTGTTCGCGGCGAGCGGCCGGCATCCGGCGTCGATGTAACGAATGAGTTCACGCGATGCGCCTCAACTGGAAGACCAGAGCCACGGGAAGCTCGAGGGCCATGGGGTCGAAATGTGCGCCGGCGGGGATATCGGCGGAGGCCAGCATCGGCTCCTCCACGCGCTCGATCGCCAGACCGAGGGACGTGCAGGCGGCATGCCAGTGGCTATAGAGATGCCGGGTATGGCGCACCGCATAGCGTTGCCCACCGGCCTTGAAGTCACGCTGCCAGCCCAGGGCGTGGCCGATGGGGTGGACATCGCTGCACAGGATGCGTCCGCCGGGCCGGGTGGCCCGGCGCAATTCCGCTAGCGCGGGTGCAAGCGCTTCGACGTGTCCGATCGTAAGGCCACACACCGTGAGGTCCGCCATCGATCCCGGTACCGGCATCGCCACGAGATCGCCCTGACGGAGGTCGGCCTGCGCCGAGCCGCCATGCTCGTCGATGGCTTCACGTGCGCGCGCAAGCATGGCCGGGGAAAGGTCGACACCGGTGACGCGCGATGCACCGCGGCGCAAGGCATGCAAGAGATAGCGGCCACTGCCGCAGCCGGCGTCGAGCACATGGCGTCCGCGAAGCACCTCGGGCATCAGCGCAAGCATGGCGCGCTCTTCGGCCATCATGACCGGGTTGTGCGCGTGCGCCGGATAACTGGCCGACCACAACGCATAGGCCTCGAGCGGGTCCAGCGTCGGCAAGGAGGATGTCACTGGCACAGGGATTCCATGGCGAGGGTGTCCTCGCGTTCATCGTTGGGAAGGGATATCTCGAGGCCCGGTTCGAGCGCCATCACGGCGGCGTCGAACAGTGAGCGGGCGATCAGTTTCGGGCGGCCATCGAGGTGGACGGGAACGGTGTCGACACCCACGGCGGCGAACCAGTCCGCGAAGTCCGGGTCGGCGACGCGGGGCATGCCGTCACGGACCACGGCGCGGAGGTCGCTACGCGCAAGCCCGATCAGGCTGTCCGCGGCCAGACCGTCGCGGTCGCGCACGATGACCAGGTCCGCGGGCGCACCGGCAGTGAGACCGCCGCGCAGCCCGAGCCGGAAGATGCGCGACGCGTCGGTGGTGACCAGGTCAAGCAGCGCCGTGCTCGAAAGTTCCGCGCGCTCAGCAACGTCGCTGAGCTCATCAAGCAGGTCGCGACGACCACTCAGCCGTGAATCGCTGCCCAGCGCGAGGCGTCCCGCCGCCTGTAGCCGACGCGGATCGAGGGTGCGTCCGAGCAGGGCGCGGTTGCTTCCGGGACACCAGACGACGGCCGCGCCGCGTGCGATGACGCGCTCCGTGTCGGCGGCATCGAGGCCGACGCCGTGGATCACGACCGTGTTGCCGCCCAGGCAACCCAGAGCATCCAGTTTTCTCAACTCGGCGGCAGCCACGGCGTCCGTGCCTTCGGCCAGGTGGATCATCCACGGCCGATCCGCCGGGGTGGCCAGATAGCTTTCACGCACCGGTGGACCGAAGTCCGGGCCATCCAGCGCGTAGCTCCAGCCATGGTCGCGAAGCAGGGACACGGGGAAGTCGTCCGCATCGAGTACGGGGTGCCAAGGGTCGTGGTGGACGACGCAGGTCACTCCCGACAGGAGGTTCTTCAACGCGCCGTGGTACAGGCGCACGGCCTTGGGCACACGCAGCGCTGCGATCACATCGGCGTCTTCGAAGTGACGCTGGAAGGCGGCGATCCACGCGTAACTGTTCGGGAATGGAGCACCTTCGCGCAACGCGGGTACGGCGTTGACCTGAAGGTGTTCGTGCCCGTTGATCAGACCGGGGAAAATGCGGTGCCCGCCCAGATCGACACGATAGGCCGTACTCGCGGACGAAGCGGCGACCTGTCCGCCCCGAAGATGTAGCGGCCCGCGCGACACCCCGCCCGGCAGCATGGTCAGCCCGCCTTCGAGCACCGAGTCCGTCACGGTCGATCGCCCGGTCATGGCGTCAGCGCCGGTGCATCACGATCAGGAAGTGATCGCCCATGTCACGCAGCAGCGGCAACTTGCCGAAGCGATCGTCGATCCGCCCCAGGCGTTCGTACCATGCCGGATGGCGCTCATAGCGCTCGACCATGTACGGCGGAGGCATGAACAGGCTCAGGGCGCTATAGCTGGCAAGCCGGAACTGTTCGGCGAAGGGCCGGTAGAACTCACGCGGCAGGTAGTACTTCGTCCAGATGGTGTGGTGGTTCATGCCGACGGCCGTCGCGCCGCGCGCCGCGCGGACGGCCGCGCGGCGGAAACGGCCACGCAGTGCGTAGTGCGCGGCTTCCCAGGGGCAGATGCGACCCATCACCGAAAAGACCATCACGCCACCAGGCCGCAGGAGACGCGCGCACTGGTCGGCGACGTCCTTCAGGTCGGGCGCGCAGTTGAGTGGTCCGAAATTGGAATAGATGCCGTCGAAGCTGCCATCGAGGCGGCCGAGTTCCTGCACACCCAGGTGCCTGGCGCGAAGACGTCCTCCGACTGACGGCTCGTCGGCCCGGGCAAGCGTGCGCGCAACCATCGAAGGAGACCAGTCGGTCGCGGTTACCTGATAACCGCGCTTCGCGAACTCGGCCGCATCGATACCGGTGCCACAGCCGATGTCGAGCAGCCGCGAGCCCTGGCCCAGTTCGCCGGTCACCGTGTCCCAGAGGGTCTGGCGCATGCGCTGGATGAGCGCATTGTTCCCGCGCGGGCCGTCGTAGTCGGCGGCGACGCTGTCGAAGGCCCGCTGCGTGTCGAGAAGACGCGCGTCGTCGATCGGTTCGGGCGTCGTTTGTGCACTCATATCATTCGTGTCCGCATCGTCATATCAGTGAGTGCCGGGCGAACGGGCTTTGGTTGAATAGCGCCGCGCGGCATTGCGCCCGATGGCGGCGACGCCCGCGAGGAACAGGCCGAGGACGATACCGATACCGATGCTCAGCGGGCCGTTCGGAAACGAGCGCCCCACCGGCACGTAAATGGGCCACGGCATCGAGGTTTCGTAGGTGTAGTTAGGCGCAAGGCGAACGAGCAGCTCGCTGTGCGCCTGCTGCAGCGCGCGGATATCTTCGTTCTTGCTGGCAAGCAGGACGCCGGCAAGCGCAGCCGCCGTGTGATCGGACGACGACGACGTGGCGATCAGGCGGTTGCGGTCGGCAAGGGCAATCTGCAGATTGGCCTGGAGCTCGTCGAGGCGATCCCGCGCGAGCTTGAGCGGCAGCGCATCGATGCGCTGGTGGATGGCCTGCAAGGTGACCATGACCGTGGTCGCAAGATCCTTCGCCTGTTGCGCCGAATAGCCGCGGACCGAGAGCTTGAAGAAGTTGCCGAACGGCGTGGGGTCCGTCTTGAGGCTCCTGCGGAACAGTTTCGCTTCCGCCGATTCGCGTTCAAGGCCCAACGTGTGAACCACGTCGTCCTGGAAGGCGTCCGTCTGCACGCGTGCAATCACGCGGTACAGGGGTTCGGCCTTCGGATCCACGCCCACCGGGCCCGACCCCACCTGCCCGATCTGTATCCAGGCCGTGGCCTCCCATTGGCTGCGTGCGGACTGCACCCAGGCGAAGGTGAGCGCGAGGACAGCCACGAGGACGAAGGCAAACCAGCGCCATTCGCGTCGCAGGATGTGCCAAAGGTCGATCAGGTAAATCTCATCTCGTTCCATGCATGGACTCGTTCGTAGGCAGGGGATGGACGCCGTCACGCCGGCTCGGCAGCAACGCCGCGAAGAGCTGCATGAGGAGACAGAGAACGACGAACACGACGTTCGTCCAGATGAAGGCCTGCGGCGCGAAGGGCGACATGACGCAGACATAGGCGACACGCAGGAAAATCAGCAACGAGAACAGCGACACGGAGGCGCGGAGCCGGCGCACGCTCCAGACCAGCAAGCCGTAAAGCGCGATCATCGAAGCCACCGCTCCCCACGGCCCGAAGGCGAGCAGGAACGGAAGGAACTCGGTGCCTACGTTGATGTTGGTCGCGTCGAAGGGAATGCTCGCCGCCGCAATAGTGACCGGCCCGCTGAGCGGGACCAGCTGGCCATACAGGATGCTCGTGTCGGCGTAGCCCTTGCTCACCATGGAGGCAAAGTTGTACGGCCCTGCGCTCACATAGAGCACCAGCCACTTGATGCCCTGGGGAGAGGCACGGTAGAGGGCGCTGAACGGCAAGGCCACGTTATCCAGCGAACCTGATCGGACGGCACCAAGCACCGAGAAGACGGTGGCGCCGATCACACCGATCACGCCCACCGACTTCCACGGCAACGGACGACGCACGTCACGTCGGAACAGGATGATCAGCGCAAAGGAGAACAGCGCCGCGAAGATGCGGTTGCGGTCGATCACCAGGACAGGAAAGACCAGGCCAATGAGGATCAGCGCGTTGCGCAGGCCGCGCTTGCGCGTGCATAGAAGGCCGATCGGCGGAAGCGTCCAGCAAAGCGACGATATGTGCCGGATGTGTTCGCGCCCGGGCTCCATCGTGGCGTACGACGCCGGATTGTCGATCAACGGCACCGGGAACAGGGCGAGGTCCAGTCCGCAGAAGACGATCACGACCGCGGCGAAGACGAGCGCGACGAGAGCCTCGCGACTGCCCACGTAATCATGGGCCCGGAACCGCCCGATGGAAGGCAGCCGGACACCGGCGAAGGCATCGAAAAGGATGATACCGACGGCACCCATCACGAGCAGCAACATGCCCTGGAGATAGCCCGCCGGAAAGTCGTAGGCGACCTCGGTGAGACCGCAGGCGAACAGCAGCGGCCACGCGATGTACGTGGCGGGTTGGCGAAGGACCCGGTTCACACGCCCTCCGCGTGCGCATGAGCGGCCCGGCGCAGGCGCAGCTTCGAAAGCACGAGCAGTGACGCATAAGCCGCCAGGTGCAGGGCGACGCGTCCATGCCTCTTCTGCAGGAAGGCAATCTTCGCACCGATGTACTGCGCCTGCGCGCGGAGTAGCGTGCGGTATGGCTCGTCGAACAGGCAGACCCGGCTCATGGCCACTTCGCGCGACTCGACGAGGTTGACGATACGGGTTGCCGTATGTCGCGTCTTGCTGAAATTGGCGCCATGCAGGCGATAAGCGCAGACCGTGACGTCGATGAAGCCAATGGCATCGCGGGCGGCCAGGCGAAGAAACATGTCCCAGTCGTCGATGCGAAGCCCTTCGGTCCACCGCGCGACGGTCTCCAGCACGCTTTTGCGTAGCAAGGTCACCGGGCCGCCGATCGCCCAGTGACCGATCACGGCCCGGCGGATGCCATCGCTCGAATCGTAGAGGCTCTTGTCCGCGCCGTGCAGGTCGCTCATGCCGCTGTCGTACAGGCGATTGCCCTCGCCGTCGATCACGATGGAATCGCCGATCACTGCGCCCTTGTTCCTGTGCGATACGAGGTAACGTACCTGCGCCTCCAGGCCACCCGGAAGCAGGTAGTCGTCGCTGGCGCCGATGCGGAGGAATTCGCCGTGCGAGCGCGCCGCCAGCTCATTGAGCGTGGCGGCGATACCGCGATTTTCCCGGCGCACGAACTCCACCGGGATCTCGCTACCGTGCGCGGCTACCCAATGCTCGATGCGTTCGGCGGTATGGTCGGTAGAACCGTCGTCGATGATGACGATCTCCTTGGCCGGATAGGGATCCTCGAGCACGCTGTCGAGACACCGCTTGATGAAGCTTTCGTGGTTGAACGCAGGGATCAGTACGGATACGAGGGGCGCGCGCATCCCGTCATCGAGGTTGTCGGTCATGTGCGCAGCCCTCCCAGGTAATGCCGGACCACCAGCACGTTGAAAATGAGATAACCGGTGTAGTTGATGGCGAAGGCGTACATCGCACCGACCAGCCCGAAATGCGCCGTGCACAGGTAAACGAGCAGCAGGTAAGAGATGCCGAAGGCGATCTCGGACGCGACGAACAGGCGGGTCATGGCCTTGGCCAGCATCACGTACGAGAGAACGAACGAGGCGATCTTGATCACGTCGCCCACGAGCTGGGGCGCATAGAGCGCATCGGCCATCGTGAAGTCCGTGCTGAAAAGTATCCGCGTCACCCAGTCACGCGCGACGTATACCAACCCGGCAAGGACGATGACCGCGGGAAGGATGTGCCGGTAGGCGTTGCGCAGCTCGCCGACAAGCGCGCCGCGCTCGCTGATCGATGCCAGCTTCGGCAGGTAGTAGATGTTGATCGCCGCGGTAAGGAAAAGCAGGTAGGCGTCCGACACCTTGCTCACGGCTTGCCAGTTGCCCACCGGCTGCCAGCCGAACTGCAGGGCGAGGTGATCGCGCACGGCGATGTTCACCAGGGGCGGGAGCAAGGCCGAACTGATCGTCATCAGGGAGAATGCGGCCAGACGCCCGTTCATCTCCCGGTCGAAGCGCAAGCGCGGCAGGCTCTGCCGGAAGTAGGGACTACGCCACCACGAGGGAAGCGCGACCGCGAGCCACGCCAGCTGGCCAAGCACCAGCGCGAGCAAGGCGCCGTAGAGCTGGAAGCGGCTGGCCAGCCACGCCGCGATGACGATGCCCAGTACCGAGCCAATGACCTGGATGAAGGCCAGCCGCTGCACATCCATGAAGCCATTGATGACGGCCAGCACGTAATTCACGGCGGCAATACCCAGCTGGGCCAGTGCGAGTATGCGTATGAGGCTTTCGTACGATGGATCGCCAAGGATCCAGATGGCCAGCTGGCGGCTGAAGACCAGCGCGGCAAGCCCCATCAGGCATGACGCGCACAGTGCATAGGAAAGGGCCGCGGCAAGCAGCCGCGACAACTTCTGCGGATCGCCACGATATTCGGCGACGTACTTGACGATGCCCGCGCTGATCCCGCCACCGGCGAGAACAGCCAGCAAGGACATCAGACTCATGAACTGGCCCAGCCGGCCGACGCCTTCGGGCCCGGCAAACCAGGCCACCAGCTTGATCACGACGAGGCCCGCCAGCAGCCGTGCCGCGGTGCCGAGGGCCGAATAGAAACCGGCGCGGGCGAGGTTCATCGTGGCGACCTGAAGGTCATGCAGGCGGCGATGACACGCTCCACCGACTCGCTGTCGAGCGTCGGCCCGATGGGAAGACTCAACACCTGATCGTGCAGCCGCTCGGTAAGGGGCAAGCTCACGTCGTGAGCACCGGCGTACGCCGGCTGGCGGTGCGGAGGCACGGGATAGTGGATCTGGGCATGGATGCCCTGCCCCATCAGGTGCGCCTGCAGGGCGTCGCGGTGTGCACTGCGCACGACGAACAGGTGCCAGGCGTGACCTTCCTCGGCGACGACAGTCGGCAAGGCGATGTCGGGATGTCGGATGCCCTCGCGGTAGAGGCGCGCGACGGCGCGGCGGTGCGCGACGTCGGCATCGACGTACTTCAGCTTCACGCGCAACATCGCTGCCTGGATTTCGTCCAGGCGGGAGTTCACGCCCTGGTAGAGGTGCCGGTATTTTTCCAGCGAGCCATAGTTACGCAACGCGCCCACGCGCCCGGCCAGGTCGGCATCGGCGGTGACGACCGCCCCGCCATCGCCCAGCGCACCCAGGTTCTTCGCGGGAAAAAAACTGAAGGCGGCGGCATGACCGAAGGTGCCTGCGCGTCGGCCCGACAGGGCGGCACCGTGCGCCTGCGCCGCGTCCTCGATTACCAGGAGATCGTTCCGACGGGCGATCTCCATGAGCGCGGGCATGTCGGCCAGCTGCCCATACAGATGCACAGGCATGATCGCGCGCGTCCGGGGCCCGATGGCCGCCTCGACACGGGAGGGATCCAGATTGAACGTCGCGGGGTCCGGCTCGACCGCGACCGGTATCAGGCCGCTCTGTGTGATGGCGAGAAAACTTGCGATGAACGTATTGCCCGGCACGATGACTTCGTCGCCGTCGGCCAGCCGGCCTAACGACTTGTAGGCACGCAGGATGAGGGTCAACGCATCCAGCCCGTTTCCGACGCCGAGCGCATGAGGTGCGCCGCACCACTGGGCGAACTCCTGTTCGAAGGCGCCGACTTCTTCACCGAGCACGTACCAGCCCGAGTCGATCACGCGCGCGGCAGCGGCCTTCAGTTCGTCGGCGTGACGTGCGTTGATGGCGCGTACATCGAGGAAGGGCACATCCATTACACGCGCCTTGTCACAGGGCCAGGCCTTCCACGTAACGCACGCCGCGCACTTCCCGCAGGAACTGCGCATAGTCGGTGATGTAGTCGCCCGGATCGTAGAACTGGTCGGCCAGGACCATCAGCACGCAGTCCTCGCTGAAGTCGTAAAGCTCGCGCCAGACCATGCTGCCCAGGAGAAGGCCTTGCGTGGGGTCATCGAGCACGACCGTCGCCGGTCCGCTGCCGTCGTCCAGCAGCATCGTCACCGATCCGCGCACCGGCACGGCCAGTTGCGTCAGATGTCGATGGGCGTGTTGCCCCCGGTGCACGTCCGGGGTGTTGGCAAAAATGTAGTAAACGCGCCGTATCTCGAACGGAACGTTCCGGTTCTGCTCCAGGGAAACGAGCATGCCGCGACTATCGCCGTGCTTCTGTAACTGGATGCGCTCGATTTCCATGGTGTCGGCCAGGCACTGTTTCGTTGATTTGGCGTCGTACGAAGCTGAGTGCCGGGCCTGTCATCAAAGGTTGCGGCAACCTTCCCGGGCTCCCCGGGCACTCAATCGCATTGGCATCGATGCGAAGGGCAGCTCGGGCATGGGACTGAATCCACGAATCCCCTTGAGGGACAAGCCGTTGTCGGGCAGGGAACGCGCGGCGCCCCTGCCGCGGCGCCTGCGTGTCCTGCATTGGCTCACGGTGATCTGCGTGGTCATGGCGGCCGCCTTCATCCTCACGCGCGACCAGCTCGACGGGCGTGCCGTACGCATGTGGTTGCTCGAGGGGCATCGTCATTTCGGCCTGTTCGTACTGGCCCTGTTCGTCGTCCGGGTGGTCGTTCGCCTCAGGCTGGGCAAGCTTCACCCGCCAACTGACATGGCATGGCCGGTGCGCGTCGCCGCCGGTGTCACCCATGTCGCCCTTTATGCCTTGCTGGTCACCCTGCCCCTGCTGGGGTGGGCGCTCAGCAGCGCCCAGGGCAAACCCGTGCACCTGTTCGGCTCCACGCTGCCCAACTTCGTTGCCGCGGACGAAGACCTCGCCGACAACCTCCAGGCCTGGCACCTCGATGCCGCATGGATCCTGCTGGCACTGGTGTGCCTGCACATCGCTGCCGCGCTATGGCACCACTTCGTCATGCGCGACGGCGTGCTCCGCCGGATGTGGCCCAAACGCCGTCGCTGACTCAACGAAAACAAGGAAATGTCATGTTGTCCCAACTGATCCGACGCGTTTCACGCTGGGCGCGCCCCGCTCACCTGGGCTGGGCCGTCGCGGCGTTGCTGATGTTCGCCAGCACATCCGTACAGGCGATTCCCGCGTATGCGCGGCAGACCGGCTCCGCCTGCGCGGACTGCCACGCCGGCTCCTATGGACCCCAGCTCACGCCTTACGGCATGCGCTTCAAGCTCAATGGCTATACCGATACCGACGGCAAGGGCTTCAAGGTTCCGGTCTCGGGCCAGCTGAAGGAGACCTACACCAATCCGGCGACGGGCAAGAGCACGACGGATCTCACCGAAGGTGATCTCTACCTCGCTGGCCGCCTCACCGACCAGGTCGGTGGCTTCGTGAAAGTCGAGGCCGATCGCACTGGGCACGACACCTATAACACCCGGCTGAGCAACGTGGACCTGCGCTTCGTCGCCAAGGAACTGAAGCTCGGTGGCAAGGACCTCACGCTCGGCGTCAGCGTGAACAACAGCCCGGGCTTCCAGGACCCGATCGCCGCACTGCCGAATGCGTCGTTCATCTCTCCGGTGGGCGTGACCGGCTCGCTGCTCAGCCTGGCCACCCCGAATGCGCCGGGCGACCGTGTCATCGGCGCGACGATGTATGCCCTCTACGACCAGAACTGGTACAGCGAAGTCGGCACCTACCGCTCGCTGCCGACGTCGACGCAGGACCACCTCGGTTACAACGTCGCCAGTGATCCGGGCAAGCTGCACGACACCGGTTATTTCCGCTTCGCGTACATGAAGGACATGAAGAAGCAGTTCTTCTCCGCCGGGGTGGTGGCACTGACGACGCATCGCTCATTGCCCCGGTCCGGGCCCAGCGACAACCTCACCGATCTCGGTTACGACCTCACGTACCAGTACCTCGGCAATCGCGAACACATCATCCAGCTCGCCTACGTCAACATCCTCGAACAGCGCCACTACGGGGCGGATCTGTTCGGGCCCGGCGGTGTCATAGCACCCGACCGCGGGGATGTCCGCGACCAGACACTCACCGCCACGTACACGTTCCACCAGAGCTACAGCCTCTCGGTATCGCACTCGCTGAGCACCGGCAGCCACGACGACGTGCGCTATCCGCCCTTCGGCGACCCGGACGCCACCAGCAACGTCGTCACGCTGTTCTGGGCGCCGTTCGGCAAGGACGATTCGTACACCACCATTGCCAACCTCAAGCTGGCCGCCACCTGGTATCGCATCACGAAGTTCGACGGACGCGGCCACAACGTTTTCGGCGCGCCCCCCGGCGCCCCAGCCACCAATGCAGGAGATCTGAATGCTTTCTCCCTTTCCGCCAGCCTCGCGTTCTGAAGATCATCGCGGCCGTTGGCTGCACGGCGTTGCCCTGGCCAGCCTGTTGCTCGGCTGGGCCGCGGCATCGCCGGTCGCCCGGGCGGGCGATGCCGCCGCGGGTGCCGACGTCTTCAAGTCCGAATGTGCCGAATGCCACACCGTGAAGGAGGGTCGCAACAAGAAGGGCCCCAGCCTGTTCGGTATCGTGGGGCGCCAGTCGGGAAGCATCGCCGACTACAGCTATTCAGATGCACTGAAACAGGCGAACTGGACCTGGACCGCGGACAAACTCCACTGGTACCTGTCCCAACCGGCCAAAACGGCCAACCCCGGCACGAAGATGAAATACGATGGCCTCACCGACGCGAAACAGTTGGACGACCTCTTGTCTTACCTGAGCAGCGTGCACTGACGACATCTGAATGACGACGTGATGCGGCAAGGCCACCCCGGGTTAACGCAAAGGGGTACGCGGTCGGCTCGGTGGTTCGCCACCCTGCCGACGGTCTCGTGTGGCTGGCTCGGGGCCAGTGCGGCGTTGATGTTGGGCGTCGCTCCCGGCGTGCTGCACGCGCAGTCGTCGAGCATCGGTGGCGTCGTCGCCATCAGCAACCAGCTCGTCGATCGCGGGCTGGCAGTCACCCCGAAGACCCCCGTCCTGCAAGGTGCACTCTCCTGGACGACGCCCTCAGGCTGGTCGCTCGGCCTCTCGGCCAGCACGGAAACGCGCTCGCCGGGTCAGATCGTGGAGGCGCTGGCGCAGGCGTCATACGCCTGGACGCTGTCGACCGACTGGCAGATGCAGACCAGCCTGCTCTATTACCGCTACGGCAACGATTCCCACTCGCGAAACTACGATCGCGTCGAACTGGCGGCCAACTGGATCTATCGCGACGTGCTGACCCTAGGCCTTTCCGAGGCCCGACTCGTCCATACCGGGGGCCGCGGTCCGCGTGGCGCGGCGGATATCGGCTTCCACTGGCCGCTCGTCCGGAATGTATCGGTGTCCGCCGGCGTCGGCACCGCCCAGTACTTCATCACTCCCTACAACCGCGAATACGCCCGTTACCAGTACGGTCATGGCGGCCTGGTATGGGAGAATGCGGGCTGGCGGGTCGAGCTCAACCACATCATGACCCGTCATGCGGCACGCCCCGTGGGCTCCCCAGCCGTCTCACCGTGGAATGCGACGATTTCGCGGACACTCTAACCGGGCGCTCCCGGGGCACGGCGCAACCTTTTACCTCGAACGGGGTACTTACGCTGGCCTCCCCGACCAGCTCCAGCCAACCCATGAATGACGCGGATACCGACGCCGATACCACCGACCGCCTGCTGCTCCAACGGATGGCGGCGGGCGACCGTGCAGCGCTCACCGTGCTGTACCGCAGCTACCACGGGCGTCTCTGCCGCTTCCTGTCACGCCTGACCCGGCGCGCGGACATCATCGAGGAGGTCATCAACGACTGCCTCTGGATCACCTGGCAGAAAGCCGGCAGCTTCCATGGCGATTCGCGTGTCTCCACCTGGATCATGGGCATCGCCTACCGCTGCGGCCTCAAGGCCCTGCGCCAGCACGGCAGCGAACCCGTGGACGAGGACTCGATTCCCGAAGACCGCATTCCCTCCCACGACCCCGACGAAGACCGCGAACTGCGCGACTGGCTGGGCAAGGGGATGGATCGCCTTACGGTGGATCAGCGGGTCGTGGTCGAACTGGTCTACGGCGTCGGCCATACGCTGGACGATGTCGCCGTCATCATGCAGTGCCCGGTAGGTACCGTGAAAGCACGCCTCTTCCATGCGCGCGTCAAGCTGCGCAACGTGCTTCCGGGGCTTGCCGGTGCCACCACCCTCACCAAGGAGAATGCGCCATGAGGATGCCGACGGATACCGGCCGTGAGTGCGCCCGCGCGTGGGAAGCCATGCCCTGGGTACTCCAGGACAGTGCCCCGCAGGAACAGACCGAGTGGCTGATGAGCCACCTGGCCGAATGCGACGGATGCCACGCGGAATTCGAGCAACAGAAACGCTTGCGCCTGGCGATGTCGCTGCCGGCGGATGTGTCGATCGACCCGGAGCTTGGCCTGCGCCGCCTGCTCGCCCGCCTCGATGCGCCGGAAGTCGAAGTCACCCGTGCGCGCTCGGTGGGCGGCAGCTGGCTGACTCGCGCGCTGGTGGCGGCCGTGCTACTTCAGGCCATTGGCCTGGGTGCACTCGGCGCCCGGTTCTGGGCCGAAGGTACGCCCCAGCCCGCGTACCGCACGCTCAGCCAGGAGACCGCGCATGTGCCGGCAGGTGCCATCCATGTCGTTCCCGATACGGGCATGAAGCTGGCCGACTGGAGCACGCTGCTTCGTTCGATGCAGCTGCAGGTGATCGGTGGCCCGAACGACGTCGGAGCCTATACCGTGCTGCCGGACGGCGGTGCCACCGCATCCGCCCAGACGGTGCAGCGTCTTCGCGCAGCACACGGTATTCGCCTTGCCGAACCGGTCAACGCCAATCCATGAAGATCGGCGTCATCCCGCTGTTGGCGTTGCTTGCAGCACTGACGGGCTGTGCCCCGGCACGGCCGACACCGTCGTCGGATGCCACGGTGAGCGCCTCGTCAGCGGGCGCGGTGAACCGCATGGACAGTCGCCGCGACATCGTACTCGCGGTGGCCAATCCGCTCACGCCCGCCGCCACGCATGCTGGCTCCAGCGTGCTCGGTTACACGCCGTCGGCGCATTACGGTGCCGGCCAGCATGCCATTTCCGAGCTTGCAGACCTTAAGCAGCATTACGCCCTGCAGGAAGTGAGCGGCTGGCCGATCAAGGCACTCGATCTGTATTGCGTCGTGCTTCACCCGGCACCGGGCGTCGATCGCGACCAGCTCATCGCTGCCTTGCAAAAAGACCAGCGCGTGCAACTCGCGCAGCCGTTGCAGGACTATTCGGTGTATTCGAACGGCGGCGTCGCCAGCGCCAGCGCCAGCGCCAGCGACGCGCACAAGTACAACGATCCTTATGCCGACCTGCAGCGCGGGTTCGTGGAAACCGACGCTGCGCTGGCGCATAACGCCTCCCAGGGCGAAGGCGTTCGCGTCGCCATCGTCGATACCGGGGTGGACATGAGCCATCCCGACCTGCGCGGACACATCGGCGATACGCGCAACGTCGTCGACGACGACACCTCGGCTTTCGATCACGACAGCCACGGCACCGAAGTGGCCGGCATCATCGCCGCCATCGGTGACAATCACCAGGGCATGGTCGGCATCGCGCCGAAGGCCAGGCTCAGCGTCTACAAGGCTTGCTGGTATCCACCCGAGGCCCAGGGCGGTGCCCGTTGCAACTCGTTCACGCTGGCCAAGGCACTGGCGGCGGTAAACGATACGGATGCACGCATCGTCAACCTCAGCCTCGGCGGCCCGGCCGATCCGCTGCTCAGCAAACTGCTCGCCAAGATCCTCAGCGAGGGCCGCATCGTCATCACGGCCATGCCGCCCGACGGCAAGCTGAGTGGCTTTCCCGATGGCGCACCCGGGGTCATCGTGGTGCGGACCAGCGCGACGACTGCCGCTCCCGCCGGCGTTGTCAGTGCGCCGGGGACCGATATCCTGACCACCCAGCCCGGCGGCGGGTACGACTTCAGTTCGGGCTCCTCCATGGCAACCGCCCACGTCAGCGGCATCGTCGCCCTGATGCTTTCGCTCGCGCCGGAGCTGGATCCCGCGTCGGTCCACGCCATCCTTCTGAGCAGTAGCCAGCAGAAACACGGCCTGCTGGAAGTGAACGCCGCGGGCGCCGTCGCCGCCCTGAAAAAGACCGGCAAAGCCGCCCGCTGAACTGGCGGGAGAGGCCTGGACACGGCCCCGGCGCGGATCGCGTAAAATGGCCCTATGCGTATCGGCCCCTACTCCATCGCGCCCAGCGTGGTGCTCGCGCCCATGGCTGGCGTCACCGACAAGCCCTTCCGCCTCCTCTGCAAGCGCATGGGGGCCGGTCTGGCCGTGTCCGAGATGACGACCGCCGATCCGCGCTTATGGCATACGACGAAGTCGCTTCGCCGCATGGATCACGACGGCGAGCCCGAGCCGGTCAGCGTGCAGATCGCCGGCTACGATCCCGGCATGCTCGCCGAAGCTGCGAAGTACAACGCGGACAACGGCGCGCAGATCGTCGACATCAACATGGGCTGCCCGGCGAAGAAGGTCTGCAACGTCTGGTCGGGCTCCGCCCTGTTGCAGGACGAACCGCTGGTGGCGCGCATCCTCGCCGCCGTGGTCAAGGCCGTCGATATCCCCGTCACGCTGAAAATCCGCACTGGCTGGGATCGCGACAACCGCAATGCACTGACCATCGCGCGCATTGCCGAAGACGCCGGCATCGCCGCGCTTGCCGTGCACGGCCGCACGCGCGCCGACAAATACAAGGGCGACGCGGAATACGCGACGATCGCCGCGGTGAAGGCCAGCGTGCGTATTCCTGTCATGGCCAACGGCGACGTCGTGACACCCGAGAAAGCGCGCGAGGTACTTGCGGCGACAGGCGCCGACGCCATCATGGTCGGCCGCGGCGCGCAGGGGCGCCCGTGGATCTTCCGTGAGATCGCGCATTTCCTCGACACCGGCGATCACCTCGCCGAACCGACGCCCACCGAGGTACGCGACATCCTCTGCGGCCACCTCGAACATCTCTACGCGTTCTACGGCGAAAAGATGGGCGTGCGTATCGCGCGTAAGCACCTTGGCTGGTACGCGAAGGATCGCCCGGAAAACGCCGCGTTCCGCGATGTCGTCAATCGCGCCGAAGATGCCGCCACGCAGATGCGGCTGACGCGCGAGTATTTCGACGCGCTGGCAGCCGGAACTTCCCTCGCCGCCTGATCTGGGAGAGCTGTGCCTCGTGTAGGAGCCGCGCAGCGTGTGGGAGCCGCTTCAGCGGCGATCCCGCGGCAGCGGGCCAGGTGGCGACGAGCACCCATCGCCGCTGAAGCGGCTCCCACAAGAGCATCGCCGCTGAAGCGGCTTCTACCGGGCGAGCGGCCGATCGGGCTGGAGGGAACGCCTTGCGAAGATGCTGTCGATCTCGACGGGAATGCCCATCGGCAGTGACGCAACGCCAATCGCGCTTCGCGCGGGCAGCACCTCGGGGCCAAAAAGATCGCGCAACAGATCGCTCGCACCGTCGGCGACCTTCGGATGATCCCTGAACGATGCGTCGGCCCGGACATAGACCGTCAGGCGCAGGCAGCGTGTGATGCTGTCGAGGCCGCAATCCTGCTCGAGACTCGCGAGGATCAGGAGCATCGTCAATCGGGCCGCGTCCTGTGCCTCCCCCAGGGTCACGTCATCGCCGACAACGCCACAGATCGGCTTGCCATCCTTGATGGGACCCAGGCCCGACACGAATACCTGATCACCGACCGGCGTCACCAGGTTGTACGAGCCCAGCGCAGGAAACGCCGGCGGAAGTTCAAAACCCAGTTGCCTGAGTCGATCAATGCAATGCATAGGCATGTATCTCACCTGGGCGGATAGTTTCGGATCGAGGACAGGCCGGCATCGCGGCCTCAATGGTCGCGATGCCGGCGCAGATCACAGCCTGGCTGCTTTCTCGATAAGCGCAGCGACTTCATCCGGATGCGATACCGGCGATGCGTGGCTTGAAGGGATCGTCACCGTCGTCGCCTTCATACGCTGCGCAAAGAACGCTTCCGCCTGCGGCGGAATCATCAGGTCGTTGCCCGAGATTGCGTAGAACGTCGGCTTGCTATGCCATGCGGCAATCGAAGCCGGCGTGCCAAAGGCGGTGGCACTGATCGGCATCTGCTCGCCGGCGAGCGCGGCCCCTTCGGCGGCAGGCACATCACCCACGAAGAGACGAGGGAAGGCGGTGGGGTCGATCGTCAGGAAGCCCTTCGCATCCGGATGCACCTCTTTCTGGCCGTCGGTGGGCGGACCGTTGCTGGAGAGCGCCTGCACACTCTCGCCCTTGTCGGGAGCAAACGCCGCGACATAGACCAGCGCCTTCACCTTCGGGCTGTCGCCCGCTTCGCCGATCACGACTCCGCCCCACGAATGCCCGACCAGGATGGTCGGACCCTTTTGCGATTCCAGCACCTTGCGAGTCGCATCCACATCGGCCTCCAGCGAGGTCATCGGTATGGCGACCTCAGTCACCGCGAATCCTTTTTTACGGAGTATCGAGGCAACCTTGTCCCAGCTCGAAGGGCCTGCGAACGCACCGTGGACCAGGACCACGTTGTGCGCGGTTGCCGCCTCGGCTGCAATGGGGGCTGACATAGCCAGGACTGCAGCCAGAGCCGCAGTCGGATAAAGAAGTTTCATCAAGAAATCCTGTTGGGAAGATGCCGCTGTGTTAGGTTTTTTCGGAAGGATAGATATACCTTCCGACGAGACCACCGGCCATGACAGAACATCCGCAAAACTTGCCTGTTCATCCATCCGACGAGGAAAGCACCTCGCCTTCGGCTGACCTGCTCTCTCACGTGCTTGCGCAACTTCGTCTCACGGGGGACAAAGTCAGCTCGCGGATGCTCTTGGCGAATCACGTGGTTCAGCTGGATGCGAGGACGGCGCACGTTGTCGTGGTCACGGAAGGCGTACTCACGGTCCACGCCGAGGGCGCCGAAACCATGCAGGTGCGTAAAGGCGAACTGCTCCTGTTGCCTCACGGGCCCCGGGAAGTGCGCGTCGTGACAGCCGACGCGCCGGCGAAGATCATCGACTGCAGCTTCTGGTTCGACGCAGAAAGCCGCCACGGTACGGCTCTGGCACTACCGCCCCGGATCCACGTCACGGAGGAGGACTGCGCTGCGTGGCTCGGACCCGTCGTCGGCTTCATGATGATGGAAGCGACCGCCCTTCAGGCGGGTGCTGCGCTGATGGTTTCCCGCCTGATCGATCTCGTGGTGATCCGGACACTTCGCAGTTGGGTGCACCAGGGGCATACGTCCGGCTGGCTCGGCGGCCTTGTCGACGCACGCATCGCCCGCGCAATCAAATCCATCCATGAGAACCCGCGCGAGCGCTGGAGTGTCGATGCCCTGGCTGCCACGGCCGGGATGTCGCGATCAAGTTTCTACGATCGTTTTACTAGCCTGGTCGGCCAGTCGCCACAACGTTATTCGAACGAGTGGCGCCTTGCGCTTGCCCGCGAGCTGTTAGGCAAACCGGGAGCACGGGTTGGACAGGTTGGTTTGAGCGTCGGCTATCGTTCCGAAGCGGCGTTCAGTCGCGCGTACAAAGCCCTGTACGGTTATTCGCCGCGCGCCGAGGCCGGCAAACCGCCCACGGACTTTCTGTAGGAGCCGATTCATCGGCGATCCCGCGGCAGCGGCTCCTGCCGGGCAGGGCCTGGCGGCGACTAAGCGGCTGCCAGCACTGCCTTCAGCTTCTCGCGGTCGAGTTCTTTCTCCCAGGCGCAGACGACGATGGCCGCCACGCCGTTGCCGACGAGGTTGGTCATGGCCAACCCGGTACCGAGGAAGCGGTGGATGCCGAGGATCAGCACCATCCCTGCGACCGGCACCACGGGCACGACGCTCAGGGTCGATGCCAACATTACCAGCGCTGCACCGGCAACGCCGCTTGCGCCCTTCGAGGTGAGCATGCCGACGATCGCCACCGTGATCTGCTGCTGGATCGTCAGGTCGATGTTCAGCGCCTGGGCGATGAACAGGATCGACATGGTCAGGTAGATATTGGTGCCGTCGAGGTTGAACGAGTAGCCGGTCGGCACGACAAGACCCACGGTCTCCTTCGGGCAGCCGAGCTCTTCCATCTTGCGCATCAGCGGCGCCAGCACGACTTCCGACGAACTCGTACCGAGCACGATCAGCAACTCGTCGCGGATATACGCGCAGAACCGCAGGATGCTGAAGCCCGCCATGCGCGCGACGATGCCCAGCACCAGCACGACGAAGATCACGCAGACCAGGTAGAAACTGCCGATCAGTTCCATCAGTGGCACCAGCGAGACGACGCCGTATTTGCCGATGGTGAAGGCCATGGCGCCGAACGCACCGATGGACGAGACGGCGGTGATGTAGTGGACGATTTTGAAGAAGACCTGCGCGCCCGCCTCGATCACATCGTAAACCGGCTTGCCGCGGTCGCCCGTGGCTGCCAGCGCGCAACCGAACAGCACCGAGATCAGCAGGATCGAGAGCACATCGCCCTTGGCGAACGCGCTGATGAAGGTGTTCGGGATGATCGCCAGCAGGAATTCGATCGACTCGATGTTGTGCCCCTGGGCGACGAGGTTGCCGATCTCGCCGGATTTCAACGTGGTGGGATCCACGTTGAAGCCGGAGCCCGGATGGAAGATGTGTCCGGCGACCAGGCCGAAGAACAACGCCACCGTCGAGATCATCTCGAAGTACAGCAACGCCTTGCCACCGACGCGACCGACCTTGCGCATGTCGCGCATGCCGGCGATGCCGGTCACCACGGTGCAGAAGATGATCGGCCCGATCACCATCTTGATCAGCGCGATGAAGGCATCGCCCAGCGGCTTCATCTTCACCGCATACGCGGGCGACAGGTAACCAAGGATCACGCCGATCACCACCGCGACCAGCACCTGGATATAGAGCTGCCGGTAGAAGGGCTTGCGCGGCTTCGGTGACGGGAGCGTGCTGGCGGCGGTGGGTAATGACATGAGGATGCTCAGGTGAAGTCGTACAGGTGCGCGGGGTTGTCGACCAGGAGACGCTTGCGCAGCGACTCATCCGGGCAGAAGCGGAACATCAGGTCGACCAGACCGCCATCGTTGGGCATGTCTTTGGAGATGTTCGGATGCGGAAAGTCCGTTCCCCACAACACGCGATCCGGCGCGGTTTCGATCAGGGTGCGCGCGAAGGGAATGGCGTCGTCGAAGGGGCGTTTGCCAATCGAGACGCGCTCCGCACCACATACCTTGACCCAGGCCAGGGGATTGTCGCGCATCAGCGCCACCAGCAGGCGGAATGGTTCCTGTTCGACGCCCTGTGCGGCCTGCACGCGGCCCATGTGGTCGATGACGAAGGGTACGCGGATCTTCGCCAGTACGTCCTGCAACTCGACGATATCGTTGGCGTCCAGGTGCAGCACCACGTGCCAGCCCATCTCGGCCACGCGGTCAAGTACGCGCCAGAACACGCGCATGTCGGGACGACCACCCAGGTGCTGGACGAAATTGAACCGGACAGCGCGTACACCACCGACATCCAGCGCGATCAGGCCCGCCTCGTCGATATGGTCGTCGACAATCGCCACGCCACGGTAGCGACCGTGACCGCGAGCGATGGCGTCGAGCATGGCGGTGTTGTCGGTACCATGGCAGCTGGCCTGCACGATGACGCCCCGTTCGAAGCCGAGGAAGTCATGCAGGGTAACCAGACGCTCAAAGGGGGCATCGGGCGGGGTGTAGCTGCGGTCGGCGGCATAGGGGAAGCGATCGGCCGGGCCGAACACATGGCAGTGCGCGTCGCAGGCGCCCGGCGGCATCGCCTGCTCGGGGCGGGTGGGATTCGGGTCAGGAGGAAGGCAGGATTTCATCGTTCACTCGTTCGGCAGGTCGTCGAGATAGCGCAGGCCGGCTTCCGCCAGTCGTGGACGCATGTCGTAGATATCGAGGCCGAGTTCACCGTTGGCGAGGCGCTCGCGCTTGGCTTCCTCGTTGAGCACGCGCTTGCGTGAGGCGGCAATGGCCGCGTCGACGGTCACAAAAGGAACAACGACGATGCCGTCATCGTCGGCGACGATCGCGTCGCCCGGCCTGACGTACTGGCCGCCGATGACGACGGGCACGTTGACGGAGCCGAGCGTGGCCTTCACCGTGCCGCGCGCATGCACGGCACGCGACCAGACCGGGAAGCCCATGCGGCGAAGTTCGGCCGTGTCGCGCACTCCGGCATCGATGATCAGACCAGCCACGCCGCGCGCCATGAGCGACGTGGCGAGGAGGTCGCCGAACATGCCGTCGTCGTTCTCCGTGGTGCACGCGACCACGAGCACATCACCCTTGCGACATTGCTCCACGGCAACGTGAAGCATCCAGTTATCGCCAGGTTGCGCCAGTACGGTAACCGCACTACCTGCGATGGCGACGTCCTGCTGGATCGCGCGGATCGGCGGCTGGAGCAACCCGGTGCGGCCCTGCGCCTCGTGGACGGTGGCGACGCCCATCGCCGCTAACGTGGCCGCCTGGTCGTCACTGATGGCGGGCCGGTTGCGTACGACGACGCCGATCATGCGAGCGTGCCCTGAGTGACGTGCGGGAACACGCGCTGGAAGGCTTCCGCATAGGTGATCTTGAAATCGGAGTTACGCGAGGCCTGTGCGCCACGCTGCAAGCCGACCCGCGTGTAGTACTCCCAAAGGTGCTCCTGGGCACGCATGGTTTCGAAGGCGGCCCGCTTTTTCTCCCACACCGACGTGATGTCGAGGAACAGCTCGGGCTTCCACTCGCACTGCTCGGGCTGGTGCGGCTCGAATAGGAACACCGGCGGTGCGCCGATCACCGGCACCTGCGGCTCGTGGCCGTGGGCCTGGGCGACGACACGCGCCTCCTGGGCGATGTGCGTGGCCAGCGGGTGGTCGAAGTTGTACGGATCTTTCAGCGAGTGGCTGAGCACGAAGGAAGGGCGCAGCTCGCGATACACCTTCGCCAGGTGGAAGACGACATCGAGGTCGGCACGCATCGGATAGTCCCCGATATCGAGGAACTCGACGCTCGCGCCAAGAATACCTGCCGCTTCCTCGGCTTCGGCACGACGATCGGTCTTCACGCGATCCATGGTCATGCCGGCCTGTCGCCACAGCTTGGCGGACTCACCGCGCTCACCGTAGGAAAGGCAGACGATGTGCACGCGCCAGCCCTGCGCGGCGTGCAGTGCGATCGCACCGCCGGCGCGCCAGACGAAGTCGGCGGAGTGGGCGCTCACGACGAGCGCGGTCTTCGTATCGGACATGGGTTACTGCTCCAGGAAAGGAAATCAGGCGCTGGGGCCGCGCCAGATCGAGGGGGAGATCGGGACGCTGCCACGCATCAGGAGGCGGGCCGTACGCAACAGGGCGGCGCGAATCACGCGCGTGCCGTCGAGGCCGACCTCGACACTGAACTCGCCGCTCGGGTGCTCGATCGACAGCGTGCGTGTATCGCCCTCACCGGTCGTAGCGAGGTCGTTCGCCACCGTGCCAGGAAGCACCGCCGCCGTGGCGACGGTCACCGCGCCGAGCACCCCGATCGAGCTGTGGCAGTCGTGTGGAATAAAGGTGCGCGTGCCGATGGCGCCGCTGGCGCGAGGCTGGGACACCAGGGTGATCTTCGGAATGGGCCTCTTGCTGACATCGCCGAGATTCATCATCGGGCCTGCTTTCAGGCGCAACGCTTCGATGCGCGCCTTGAGCGCTACATCGGCATCGAGCGCTTCCGGCCGCTCGTCACCGTGCAGACCAAGATCGCTCGCGGCGATGATCATCACCGGCATGCCGTTATCGATCAGCGTGACCGTGATGCCGTCGATGATGTCGCGCAGGTTGCCCGTGGGTAGCAGGCTTCCGCTCACCGAGCCTTCGGTGTCGAGGAAGCCGCAGCTCACCGGTGCCGCGGGACGCGGCACACCGTCGATGCGTGCGTCACCGTCGTAGACAGGTGTACCGAAAGGCGTCTCGATGGTGATCTCGGCGATGACACCGGTGTTCACCGTGCGGACGCGGCGCGTGGTCGTGCCACGATCGCCCTGGATCAACCCGGCTTCGATGGCGGCCGGCAGGGACGCGGCCAGCATGTTCCCGCAGTTCGGCGTGGTGTCCACGCTGGCCTCGCCAATACCCACCTGGCAGAAGAGGAAGTCGAGATCGGCCGAGCCATCGTCCGGAACCGAGAGGATGCCGGCCTTGCTGGTGAGGGTACGGGCGCCACCAAGGCCATCGATCTGGCGCTCGTCTGGCGAGCCCATCACGGCGAGGATCACGGCGTCGCGGGTGGCCTTGTCCCCGGGCAGGTCGCTGGCGAGGAAGAACGGCCCTTTCGACGTGCCGCCACGCATGTACCAGCAGGGAATCTCATGAGCCATCGCTATCACCACGGTCTTGGACCGGGACGATGGTCGTCGTGGCGGGCCGGCCGAACAACGCGATGCGCCGCCTATCTGCTATGCACAATCCTCATGACGAAGCGTGCGCCTTGCATTTGATGCAATGCAGCAGGTTATTCCGGGGGATCGAGCCGACCCTCGGCGATCAACTCGTCGACCAGGACGAGGGTGCGCTCGGTGATGGTGCTCATCGGCCGCTGCGTCGGCGTGGCCACGACAAGCCGCGTGACGATACTCGGCATCACGATAGGCACGGCACGCAGGTGATGTTCCCCACGTCGCGCAAGCAGTGCGTTGCGCGAGAGCACGCCATAACCCACGCCTCGCTCGACGAGGTCGAGCAGCGAACGCACGGCATCGATCTCCAGGCGGATGTCGAGCGAGACACCGTAGCGTGCGGCATCCGCTTCGATAAGCTGGCGTACCGAATGCAGGGGCGACGGAATGATCAGGGGGTACTGGCCAAGCGTCCCTAAAGGCACGGTATCGGGCAGCGTACGTCCGTCACGTGTGCTGCCGATCAGGTAGAGCTCCTCCGAGTGCACATGACGAAAACGCATGTTCGCGTTCACCGCCGGGTTGTACAGCAGCGCGCAGTCGAGGCGCCCGAGTTGCAGCCATTCCAGCAGGCTCGCACTGAGTGCTTCGACCACACTGATCTGCGCGGCCGGGTAGCGTTCGCGAAAGCGCATCACCAGCTCGACCGTCAGCAGTGAGCCCACACTGGGCGGCACGCCAATCGCCAGCTTGCCGGCCTGCACGCCACGCGCCTGGCCCAGCTGAAGGCGCGCGACTTCCACCTGCCGGAGGATGCCGCGCCCGTGTTCGACGAGCTCGCGACCCGCCTCGGTCGCGACGACACCGCGGCCATTGCGCTCGAGCAGGTGCGTTCCCAGTTCCGTCTCGAGCTGCCGCACCTGCCGGCTGAGCAGAGACTGGGAGACATCCAGCGTCGCGGCGGCACGCGTAAGGCTGCCGAACTCGACAATGCGGATGAAGCTCTGCAGGTGTTTCAGGTCCAAGGTTGCGTCACGCACCGGATATCCAGGGTGATCCGATTATGGCGCGAATGCGGCGAGGGAAGCGTCACTGGCTGCCCGGGCCGCCCATGTTCACCATGACGCGAAGGCCGATCACGATCGCATTGGCCGGCACGCGCTTCACGCCCACCGTGTTGCCCAGGATGTCCGGATGCACGATGTACTGCAGGTTCGGCACGAGGCTGACCACCGGGAACAGCTTGTAGCTGTAGTTCAGTTCGGTCATCCACTCGTTGCGTGCGAAGTGATCGTTCGTCCCGCTGCCCTTGTGGATCACGTCGTCTTCGTAACCGACCGCCTTGCGACTGAAGCGGAACAGTGTGCCCTGGAAGCCCAGCGAATCGTTCGGGCGCGCACGGGACAACCCCGTCCACAGCAGGCCGAACGTCGATTGCAAAGTATAGTTTTCGGCGTCGTCGAGCGGACCCGTGAGCGAACCGAACACCGCCAGGTTGCGCGTATTGGTGTTTGGATCCGGCTTCCAGATCACCTTGTCGGCAAGCACGTAGACACCGTAACGGCCGCCTTCGTAGTTACGCGCGGTGCCGCCGACGAGACCGCGATGCAGGCCCTTCGTATTGAGTTCCGGATCGGTGAAATCGGCGGAGTTGTACCAGCCGCCGATCTTCAGATGCTTTGGATAAGGATCGTTCGCGAAGCTGGTCTCATAGCCCGCTTCCACCGGGATCATCACGCCGGTGGCGTTGTTGATGCCGAAGTCGACACCGTTGTTGTTGCGGCGGTCGGGATTGATCTCGAAGGCACCGATGGACAGGTAGCGCGCGTCGGGCTGGTACTTCACGCGTGCACCCCAGTTTACGTAGGGAAATCCGCTGAAGCCGCCGCTGGTGTTGGTCAGCTGATAGGGGCAATCCGGCGCGCTGACGAAGCGACAGCCGTACGTGGAGCGTGCGAACTGCCAGGTCGCATTGAGTCGCCCGGCCAGCACGTTGATGTGACTGTCGGAGAACTGCTGCTCCCAGCTGAACTGCGCCAGCTGCCACTGGCGCTTCGGGTACCAGTAACCCTGAACCTTTTGAATCACGCCGATATCGTCGGCCGCCACGCTATGGCCGTAGTAACGCGCGAAAGTGATGTGCATCTTGCCGCCGTCGATGCCAGCGAGCTTGCCCATGTCCAGGTCGGCACCGCCGACCGCGCCGCCACCGTTGGTCGCACCGAGTCGCTCGCCACCGCGCACGCTTCCGGCCCAGTCGTTGGCCCAGACGAAACGCAGCGAAATGCCGTCATCACGCAGTCTGTCCACCGGACCGCCGGTATCTTTCGGCTTTTCCGGTACGGTCTGTCGCGGCTCCTGCGCATCGGGAGTCGTCTGCGCCATAGCGGTAGACGCGGTGGCGGCGAGCAGTGCGGCGATGACGTAACGGTGGAACATCGGTGGGACCCCCTGGAATCCGCCGGACGATGGCGGAGCGGGGGCGATGCTGTCGGCCCGGCGACCGTAGAACAATGCGATCGGGGAACTATCAGGTATGCGTAGAACGCATGACTTGCATCACGTCATGATTATTGTGCATCGCAGCATGCCCAGCATGGCCCGGGCGGGGCGATACGGCCGTCAGGCCATGCGCGATTGCGGCGGGGGCACATCCACGGCGACCGCCAGCGAATCCGCTAGCCCGACCGCGCCGTACCTAGTGAGGTAACGCTCCAGAGTCTCGCGGAAGGCCTCGTCGCACGCCCAGCGACCATGACCCGTCGCCGCTTGCTGCGTGTGGACGACGGCGAGCAATTCCGCGCATTCATGCCGGTAGCCGAGATCGAGGAAGCGTGCGGCGGCCCGTGACACCTCGCCCAAAGGGGCGGCGGCGAACCCGCTGGCACCCGGGTGTTCGACCTTCAGGCCCGTTGCCGAGCAGGCGAGCTTCAGGCCGAGCGCCTCGCGTAGAACGGTGTCGAAATCGTCACCCTTGTAGCGGCATCGGTCACTCCACCACGTCCAGTAATGGATGGTGTCGCCAAGCGCATGCAAGGCCGAAGCGACCAGGGAAGCGCCGCCCTGCACCTCTTCACCGGAAATGACGATCGCAACGCTTTCACCCGCACCCAACCGCACCGAGGCGACGGCGAAACCATCACTCATGGAAAGCTCCCGCGAGCAGCCAAGACGCCACCCACCGTCGGCCGTCAGATTCACTGCGGGAGCCGCTTCAGCGGCGATGTCGCCCACGTTGCAGGCGAGATCAAACCCCACCCCCCCCTCCGTACACGTCACCAACCTTACAAACCGCCCCGCAGGAATGGCCTCCGCCTGCCCTGGCCTACCCTCGGCCAGGACCATGAAATCGACCACCCGCAGCTCGCCTGAATCCGTGCGGCCGGCGGATTCCAGCACATTCGTCCCCGGCACGTACGCGCTCACCCAGACAGGGTTGCCATCTACCGAGAGGCTGAGAAGGGGCCGGCCAGGATCGGCCGGGCCAAGCAGGCCAGCCTCCCGGTCCAGCGAAAGCTCGACCACCGACACGTCGGCCCGCACCCGGCCAAAGCCGCGCAGGTCGCCTACCGGCAGGCCGCAAGCGATCTGCCGTTCCTGGGTAACGGCGGCAAGCTCTTGTTGGGACACTTCATTCTTCCTGGCGTCATGGGGGAAGGACGCCGAGCGGCGCGGAGGTTGAACGACAGCCCGCCAAAGGCGCGTGAAACCTTCGTAAGGGCGCGCTTAATTACCTTCGTCCCCTTTAGGATTAGCGTAGATGCGTATAGAGAAGGCCAGGCCATGAGCGAGAAAGACCTCCCGGACGTTCCAGGTGTCGCCGACTACGAAGCTGCCGCGGGGGGCTGGGGCGCGCTGGGCGCCGTGGCCCGCGCTATCAGCGGCCAGCTCGCCTTCGGCCGCGAAACGCTGGCGCTGCACCGGATGAACCAGCCGACCGGCTTCGATTGCCCCGGCTGCGCATGGCCCGACCCCAAGGAAACGTCCTCCTTCGAGTTCTGCGAGAACGGCGCCAAGGCCGTCAGCTGGGAGGCGACGGCGAAACGCGTGAAACCGGAGTTCTTCGCGAAGAACACCGTCGCCGATCTGTGGAACCTCACCGACTACACCCTCGAGGGTCTCGGTCGGATCACGCATCCGATGGCCTACGACCCTGCCAGCGACACCTATCAGCCGATCGAATGGGACGAGGCATTCCGTCGGATCGGCGATGCGTTGCGCGCCCTGCCCGATCCGAACATGGCGGAGTTCTATACCTCCGGGCGCGCGTCGAACGAGGCGGCCTTCCTCTATCAGCTGTTCGTCCGCGAATACGGCACGAACAACTTCCCCGACTGTTCGAACATGTGCCACGAAGCGACCAGCGTCGGCCTTCCGAAATCAATCGGCTCGGGCAAGGGCACGGTGCTGCTGGAAGACTTCGACCATTGCGACGCCATCTTCTGCATCGGCCACAATCCCGGCACCAATCACCCGCGCATGCTTTCCACCTTGCGCGAGGCATCGCTGCGCGGCGTGCCCATCGTCGTGCTCAATCCGCTGCCGGAGCGCGGCCTGGAACGTTTCACCTCGCCGCAGCACCCTGTGGAGATGATCACCAACAGTTCGGTGCGTATCGCTTCCACGTATTACAAGCTGAAGATCGGCGGGGACGTGGCCGTCCTCAAGGGCATGATGAAATATCTGCTGGCAGCCGACCGCGCGGCCATCGCCGCAGGCCTGCCGGGCGTGATGGACCACGAATTCATCGAGGCGAACACTACGGGCTATGAAGCGCTGGTCGACGATGTCGATGCCACGGACTGGGACGCCATCGAAGCGAAATCAGGACTCAGCCGCGGTGACATCGAAGCCGCCGCGGACATCTACGCGAAGGCCAAGCGAGTCATCGTCTGTTACGGCATGGGCATTACGCAGCACGCCCACGGAACGGAGAACGTGCAGCAGATTGCCAACCTGTTGCTGTTACGCGGCAATATCGGCCGGCAGGGAGCCGGCATCTGTCCGCTCCGTGGGCATAGCAACGTGCAGGGAGACCGTACCGTCGGCATCACCGAAAAGCCCGACGACAAACTCAACGACGGCATCCGCAGCACGTACGGGTTCCAGCCACCGGTGGAGCACGGCCACGATGCCGTGGCCGCGGTGATCGCCATCCGCGACGGGCGTTCGAAAGCGCTGGTCGCCCTGGGCGGCAACCTCGCCGTGGCCATGCCCGACACCGAAGAAACCTTCGAGGCGATGCGCGGGCTCGATCTCGCGGTGCATATCGCGACCAAGCTCAACCGCTCGCACCTGATCCTGGCGAAGCAGTCGTTCATCCTCCCCTGCCTGGGTCGTACCGAGCTGGACGTGCAGGCGACCGGCCCGCAGTCGGTCACCGTGGAGGATTCCATGTCGATGGTGCACGCTTCGGCAGGCAGCCTGACGCCGGCCTCGGAGCACCTTCGTTCGGAGCCGTGGATCGTGCGCGGCATCGCCAAGGCGACACTCCCGGGCACACGCGTGCCATGGGACCGTCTCGCCGGTGATTACGACCTCATCCGCGACGACATCGAGAAAGTGTTTCCGATCTTCTTCGACTTCAACGAGCGCGTTCGTCAGCCGGGTGGTTTCCGGTTGCGTGTCGCGGCAAGCGAACGCGACTGGGCGACACCGGACAAACGTGCGCAGTTCCTTCTCGCACGTGGCCTCGACGAAGATCCTGCGCCCGAAGAAGGCGACCTGATGTTGACTACGATCCGTTCGCACGACCAGTACAACACGACGATCTACGGGCTGAACGACCGCTACCGCGGCGTGACCGGCAGGCGCGATGTCATTTTCATGCACGCAAAGGATCTCGCCGCGCGCGGCCTCAGGCACGGCGACCGCATCGACGTGGTCGCTACCGGCGTGAATGCCGCCGACGGCAAGCGGCGCGCCGTCGAAGGCTTTGTTGCAGTGGAGTACGACATCGCCGAGGGCTCGGTCGCCATGTACTACCCCGAGGGCAATGCACTCATCGCCCTGGAGAGTCACGATCGCCGTTCCGGCACGCCAGCGTACAAGTCGGTGCCGGTGCGGATCACCGTGTCTTCGGTTCCGGCGAAGAAAAAGCCGAAGGCGCGTGTCGCGCATGCCGTCTGATCGGCCGTCGCCGAAGGGTACCGCGACACGTCCCGTGTTGCGGGTAGAGCGCGGTGTCGCGACGTCGGACGACGACCGTCTGGCAGAGGAAATTCCGATCGCGATGCACTTCGATGGTGAGCCGTTCGCCGTGATGATGGCGACGCCGCTCGACCTCGAGGATTTCGCCCGCGGGTTTGCCTTGACGGAGGGGCGCGTCGGTTCGATCACGGATATCGAACGCATCGACGTGCAGGAAGTCCTCGAAGGCATCACCGTCAACATCCGCACCGCCAGAACCTGTAGGAGCCGCTTCAGCGGCGATGGGACCCTGCCGCGGACTTCAGCGGAGGGCTCCGCAGGGATCGTCGATGAAATCGGTTCCTACGAGGGCATCGCCGGCGAAGCCGGCTCCCACAAAGAGCGGCTGTTGCCTGGGCGTAGTGGGTGTGGCATTTGCGGGAGCCGCGAACTCGAGGACGTGGTGCGCCACCCCGATCCCGTTGGTGCGGGTCCGACGTTGGGCGTCGATGCGATCGAGCGCGCGCTCGAATCGCTGCGTGCGTCGCAACCGATCAATACCTTTACCGGCTCCGTCCATGCAGCCGCATGGGCCTTGCCCGATGGCGCCATCGTGTGTGTGCGCGAGGATGTCGGCCGGCACAATGCGCTGGATAAACTGATCGGCGCGATGAGCACGGCCCATATCGACACACAGGACGGCTTCGTCGTGATCACCAGCCGTGCGAGCTATGAGATGGTGACGAAAGCGGCCGTTGCCGGCATCACGATCGTGGTGGCGATATCGGCGCCGACCGCACTGGCGGTACATCTGGCGGCCGATTGTGGGCTCACCTTGATCGGCTTTGCGCGGCCGGGACGGTTCAATGTTTATAGCCGGCCGCAGCGGATTATCTGACGAGCTTCGCCGCTGAGGCGGCCCCCACAGGGAGCTTGCGACGTGGTGCGCTTTCTAGGTTTTTCGGCGGCGCAGGCTGTCTTTTACGTCGACGTCGAAGCGCACCGTGGTCGCGACCGTATCGTGGCCGGGTATGTCGAAAACGAGACCGTCCTTACTCGGCAGGCGTGACTGCAAGGCCGACAATTCGCTCATCGGCACCTTGAGCCGCCACTCGTGGGCATTGCCCTCGAGCGAGCATGCGCCCGCTTCCGTGGCGTCCACCGAGTAGCGCATGACGAAGGCTTTGCCGAAGGCGGTGGAACCGAGCAAGGCGACATTACCGAGCAACTCGGCCAGCTCGTCCTCGTCGATCCGTACGCGGACCGTGTCGTTTTCCAGCTGTACCCTCATGCGTTTACCTCGCGCCATTCGTCAGGAGTGTTGCAGTTGGCCAGGAGGCCAGGGTCCAGCATGCCCAGAGGCAGTGTGGTCGTGCCGATCCGGGTCTGCAAGGCGGATACCGAGCAGTCGCGACCGGTCAGCCGCATCAACGCGGTGAGTTGCTCGCGCACGTGGGCGTCCAGCGTGAGTCGCATGGGCAAGGGGTGGCCGTTCCACCGCGCTGCCCGCTGGCTTCGTTCTGACATCAGGGGCTCGAGCACGGCGTGGCCGAGTCGTGGCATATCCACCGGTACCACCAGCAGTTCGGCATCCGGGATTGCCTCGGCGGCGCTGGCGATGCCACCGACGGGCCCGGCCTGCGGCCAGCGATCCGGAATGCCGCCGGGGCGTGAACCGCTCACGACAACGAGGTCGGCGCCCATCGTGCGAAGGGCCGTCGTGGTGCGCTCGAGCATGCTCTGACCATCGATGGTCAGAAGCGCCTTGTCCTCGCCCATCCGCGAGGACAAGCCACCGGCAAGGATCAGCCCGATGATCATCCGGCGTCTGCCGGATCGAGCGGCCACGCGTCAACGGCGGCGTCGTACGAACCGTGCGCGGATAACCAGGTGTTCGCACGTGCGTACGGCAGGATGCGATACGCCGCTTGTGCAGGCGCCAGGCGCGCAACGGGAAGACCCGTTTCATCGGCGCAGATCTCGCCGAGACCAAAGTGCTGCATACCCTCGCGCGTCGGCGACGGTGCTTCCATGCGCGTGCGACGTGGCCGCTCGGGCGGCAGCCCTGCCAGGGCCCGGAGAACCGGTGCAACGAAGAAGCGATAGCCCACCGCGACGGCAATCGGATTTCCCGGCAAGGCAATCACCAGTGGCCCATGATCGAAGCGTGCGGCGAGCAACGGTTTGCCGGGGCGGATCGCCACCTTATGGAAAAGTTCGCGGGCACCGAGGGAAGCCAGGGCCGCCGGCACGAAGTCGAAGCGCCCAGCCGATACGGCACCTGTCGTCACGATCAGGTCGGCGCCGCGCGCCAGTGCGTCGCGAACCGCCACGTGGAATGCATCGCCATGATCGGGAACGCGCGTACGGCCGATCGCGTCGATGCCCCAGCGCGCGAGGCTGGCAGCCAGGAACGGGCCGTTGGAATCGTGGATGCCGGCCAGTGGCAAAGGGCCGCCATCGTTGAGCTCGCTGCCGGTATTGATCACCGTGACGCGAGGACGGCGCACCACATCGAGATGACCGATCCCGAGCGCAGCAAGCAACATGATCGCCGCGGGATCGACGCGTCTCCCGGGCGGTAGCGCAACCTCACCCGACTCGATATCGGCACCGGAAAGGCGCACGTTCTGGCCGCGTCGTTCCTCCGCCATGAAGCGGACCGTATCGCCGTTGCGTTCGGTGCGCTCGACGGGAACGACCGTATCGAAACCGGCAGGCATGCGCGCGCCAGTGGCGATTTCGCATGCCTCGGCATGGGGGTAGTCGTAGGTGTCGTCGCCGGCGGCATGCATGGCGGCGACGGCGTACGTCGAGCCAGCGGATATCGTTTCCGCCGGTGCTCGCAAGGCGTAGCCGTCCATTGCCGCGTTATCGAAGACCGGCAGGGAAAGGGGGCTGATGATGTCTCGTGCGAGAAAGCGCCCCGGGGCGTCATCGATGCCGACACGCTCGCTCTGCAGCGTGCCGGTTTCGCCTAGTAGCAGGGCTAACGCGTCGGGGTAAGAAATCATGGGTGGAGCGTAACCCCATCCGGGCAAATGTAGGAGCCGGGTTATCGGCGATGGAGCATATGGCTTCACCGCTCCGTTGGCTTTTCGCCGATGAATCGGCTCCTACGACAGCTCTTTAAGCGGTGCGGCGGGATGCCTCCTGCACCGCCGCCGGGCGATACGCGTGGAAGGCCACCGTGGCCGAGGCACGGCCCTGGCTCAGCGAGCGCAATGCCGTGCTGTAGCCTTCGAGCTGGGCGAGCGGAACGTCGGCTTCGATCTCCGTGCGTTCCTGCGTGTCGGCAAGGTTCACGATCTGGCCGCCGCGACGCTGCAGGTCGCCCAGCAGATCGCCCACCGCCGAACCCGGCGAGCTCACCGACACCCGCATCACCGGCTCCAGCAAGACCGTACCGGTCGCCTCCAGCGCCGCCTTCACACCCACCTGCGCGGCACGATGGAACGCCATCTCGTTGGAGTCCACCGCATGCGCCTGGCCATCGGTGACCACCACATGGGCACCGACCACGGGATAACCGCGGGGACCTTCGAGCAGGGCCGACAACGCACCCTTCTCCACCGCCGGCTGGAACTGCTTCGGGATCACGCCGCCCGTGGTCTTGTCCTCGAAGCGGTTCGTCTCCTCGCCCGTCGGGGTGACCGAAAGCACCACGCGTGCGTACTGGCCACTGCCGCCCGTCTGCTTGGCAACCTTGCCTTCCACCGGACCCGACGCCGAGGCGGGGGTCTCCTGGTAGGCCACGCGCGGCGAACCCGTGCGCACCTGCACACCCCATTCGCGACGAAGGCGTTCCACCATCACTTCCAGATGGAGTTCGCCCATGCCCCAGACCAGCGTCTCGCCGGTGTCCGGATCGGTGCCTACGCGGAAGGACGGATCCTCCTGCGCCAGGCGCGCCAGCCCGTTGCCGAGCTTTAGCAGGTCCGCCGAGCGTTCCGGCGACAGCCGCCACGACAACACCGCCGGTTGTGCCTGGATGGTTTCCAGGCGCATCGGGTGATGCGAGTCGGCCAGCGTTTCGCCGGTCGCGACGTCCTTCCAGCCTGCGATCGCGACGATGTCGCCCGCCTCCGCGGCGTCGACCGCGTCGGTATCTTCGGCGCGCACGACGGCCAGGCGGCCGACGCGCTGGACACGGTCCGTACCGCTACGCCACACCGCGTCGCCCACATGCAGACGACCGGAGTACACGCGCACGAAGGCCAGCGGGCCATGCGCCTGGTTGACCACCTTGAAGACCAGCGCGGCGAGCGGCGCGTTCGCGTCGGGCGCAACCGTGACGTCACCGTCTTCCGTGTGCGCGATCACCGCGGGGCGATCGAGCGGCGACGGCAGGTAGGCGACGAAAGCGTCGAGCAGCGGTTCGATACCGACGTTGCGGAACGCCGAGCCCGGCAGCACCGGCGAGCCGGCACGCGCCAGGGTGCCGCGACGTAGCGCGGCCGTGAGCGTGACCGCGTCGATCGGTTGATCGGCGAGCCACAGTTCGGCCAGTACCTCGTCACGATCTGCCACGGCGGCCACGAGTTCGGCGCGCGCTTCCGCATGGGCCGCGCGTTCCGCGTCGTCCCAGGCGTGGATCGTCGGCATGCCCGCATCGTCGAAGCGCCAGATGCGCTCGCTGACGAGGTCGACCAGACCGGTCATGTGTTCGCCCTCGACGATCGGGCGCGCGACGACCCACGGATTCGCACCGAGCTTCTCGCGCATCTGCGCGACCACGGCGTCGAAGTCCGCACCGGGACGATCCATCTTGTTGATGAAAGCCATCAACGGGACGCCGTGGCGACGCGCCTGGTGCCAGACGGTTTCCGATTGCGGCTGCACGCCGGCCACGCCGGAGAACACCGTGACCGCGCCGTCGAGCACGCGCAGCGAACGCTCCACCTCGATCGCAAAATCGATATGGCCGGGGGTGTCGATGAGGGTAAGGCGATGAGGCTGCCCGCCGTCAGGCGTCCAGTTCGCGCGCACGGCCGCAGCACCGATCGTGATGCCACGCTCGCGTTCGAGTTCCATGTGATCGGTGGTGGTGGCGCCGTCGTGCACTTCGCCGGTGCGATGGATCGTGCCGGTCTTATAGAGCAGGCGTTCGGTGAGCGTGGTCTTGCCGGCATCGACGTGCGCAATGATGCCGAGGTTGCGCCAGTGGCTGACGGGAATGCTGGTGTCGCGCGGGGTGGTACTCATGGCTAACGGTTCCTGATGGGTCGCCAGGGGCTCGATACGTACGTCGAGCGAGGCACTCCCCGATCCTGTTGCCGCCGCCCCTGGCTGAGCAGGACGGTCAGGATCGAGGGTCGCGGCTGTTCTTCATGGCACGCTGCTCCGGTAAGGAATTGCAGAAAAAAGACAAAAAAAAGCACCCTCGCGGGTGCTCGTCGTGTTCTTCGAGGCCGGGGTGTCGTTACGTGAACGACACTCCGCCAGGCATGGGACGCGCGCACCCGCGACGCGCCCAAGGGGCGATCGGTGTGACGTACATCAAATCATGCTTGCAGCGGAACATGGCTGGGCTCTCTTGGTGAGTGGGAGATGCTACGCCCTGCCGGTGAGGGCCGGCAAGGGCGTTGCGTCTTCGCTGGGCCCTTAGTTAGGGATGGTACGAGTCATTTCAAGGGGGATGCTTGTTGGGGATGCTTGCCGGGGGAGAGCATCGCCGCTGAAGCGGCTCCCACAACCAGCCGGGACCTGCCGGGTACGTGAGGCGTGATGTGGGAGCCGCTTCAGCGGCGATAGGCGTCCAGCGCCGAAACGAGAACGTGAAATTGAAGAACTTTCATTTTCCCCATTCGTTTAAAGGCTCACACTTCCCGCAGTCCCTCACCGGAGTTCCCCCATGCGCTACGTGAAACTCGGCCGCACCGGCCTCGATATCTCCCCGCTGGTCCTGGGCTGCATGACCTACGGCGTGCCCGACCGCGGCAACCATGCCTGGACGATGGACGAGGAAGCAAGCCGCCCTTTCATTCGAAAGGCGCTCGACCTGGGCATCAACTTCTTCGACACCGCCAACGCTTATTCGGATGGCACATCGGAGGAGATCGTCGGCCGCGCGCTGAAGGATTTCGCGCGACGCGATGAAGTCGTCATCGCTACGAAGACTTTCTTCCACTGGCGCAAGGGTCCCAATGGCGGTGGTCTCTCACGCAAGGCGATCTTCCATTCGGTGGACGACAGCCTGGCGCGGCTCGGCACCGACTACATCGACCTGCTCCAGATCCACCGTGCGGATCACACCACGCCGGTCGAAGAAACGCTGGAAGCCCTCCACGACCTGGTCAAGGCCGGCAAGGTGCGTTACCTCGGCGCCTCGTCCATGTATGCCTGGCAGTTCGCGAAGATGGTCTACACCTCGCGCCTGCATGGCTGGACCGAATTCGTCAGCATGCAGGACCACTACAACCTGCTCCAGCGCGAGGAAGAGCGCGAGATGATTCCGTTCTGCGAAGACCAGCGCATCGCGGTGCTGCCATGGAGCCCGCTTGCCCGCGGCCGCCTCACCCGCGACTGGGACGAAAGCAGCACGCGGCAGGAGAGTGATGTCTTCGGGCGCACGCTGTACAACGCGACCGAAGATTCGGACCGGGCGATTGTCGAGGCCGTGAAGAAGGTGGCTGAAGAGCGCGGCGTTCCGCGCGCCCAGGTCGCGTTGTCGTGGGTGGCGCACCGTTCCGGCGTGACTGCCCCCATCGTTGGCGCTTCCAAACCCCATCACCTCGACGACGCCGTCGCGGCCATCGATCTGGTGCTTTCGCCCGAAGAGACCGCGACGCTGGAAAACGCCTACGCGCCACATCCCATAGCGGGCTTCGACTAAGGTCCGCCCGCTGTTGCAGGAGCCGATTCTGAGACTTGACATATGTGCGTATGCACGAGCATGCTCCGCCCATGGCCAGCCGCAACGACTTCTGCAACTGCTTCGCCGCCCGTCAGGCGGCTCGGGCACTGACGCGATCGTACGAACGCCATCTGGCGCCCAGCGGTCTGACGAGCTCACAGTTCTCGATCCTCGTCGTACTCGAAGATCTGCCGGGTATCGGCATGCGTGAACTTGCCGAGGAGATGGTCATGGACCGGACGAGTCTGGTTCGCGCACTGAAGCCCTTGCAGCGCGACGGTTTCGTCGCCGTGGCGGCATCGGCGGACGACCCGCGCCAGAACGTCTACATGCTCACTCCCGCCGGCGTGGCCAAGTCAGCGCACGCCGGAGAACTGTGGGCCAAGGCCCAGGCCGAGTTCGTCTCGAAGTTTGGAGGCGAATCTGCCGCCGAGGCGGCGCGCGACGCCTTTCATCGCATGGGACAGATGGGCTGACCTTTTTTTACGCTCTATTGTGCATACACACATAAATCAGGAATCGACGTCATGAGCAACAACACCCTCGGCACCGCACTCGTTACGGGTGCCTCCTCCGGCATCGGCGCCGTCTACGCAGACCGCCTTGCACACCGCGGCTACGACCTCGTCCTTGTCGCACGTAGCAAGGACAAGCTCGACGCGCTCGCGAAACACATCACGACCGAAACCGGCCGGAGCGTTCGCATCGTCGCCGCCGACCTGACGCTCGACGCGGACCTGCGCGTCGTCGAGAAAGTCATTGCGGATACGTCGGAACTCACGCTCCTGGTGAACAACGCCGGCGTCGGCGCGACAGCGCCGCTGCTTCAGGCGGATATCGCGAAGATGACCGATCTCATCGCCCTCAACGTGACCGCACCGACGCGCCTCGCCTACCAGGCCGTGCCGGGCTTCGTCGCTCGCGGCAAGGGAACCGTCATCAACATCGCCTCCATCGTCGCGATTGCTCCGGAGTTGCTCAATGGCGTCTACGGCGGCAGCAAGGCTTTCATGCTGGCCCTCAGCCAGTCGATGCACCACGAACTTGCCGACAAGGGCATCAAGGTTCAGGCCGTACTTCCCGGCGCCACCGCTACTGACTTCTGGCCTGTCGCAGGCTCGGCCGTGGAAAACCTGCCGACGGACTGGGTAATGAGTGCCGAGGACATGGTCGACGCTTCGCTGGCCGGCTTCGATGCGGGCGAGCTGGTGACGATTCCTTCCGTGGAGACAGCGGCCCTCGTCGATGGGCTGGAAGCGGCACGTCGTGCGTTGTTCCCGGAGTTGTCGAAGTCGGTACCGGCGTCGCGGTATGGCGTCAAGGCGGCGGTGACTGCGTAAACCTCTGCCATGTAAGAGCCGATTCATCGGCTCTTACATGGTGCGGCGGCGGGCGATGGCTTGTTCGATGATGTCTGCGGCGACGCGCGCACCGTTTTCCGCCCGAATCACCGCCGCTGCGCGCTGGGCTCTCGACGCGACGGCTTCATCCATCAACAGCGCACGTAGTTTCTCGGCGGCAACGCCGGCGCGATAACGCGATGCCGGCAACACATCGCCCACACCGAGCCGGACCACGCGCGCCGCGTTGTCCGGCTGATCGAAACCGTGGGGCACCACGAGTTCGGGGCAGCCGGCGCGCAAGGCCTCCTGCGTCGTTCCGATGCCACCGTGGTGCACGACAGCCGCGGCGCGCCCGAACAAAGCGCCGTGCGGCGCATATTCCGCAGCGAAGGTCCCGTCCGGAAGCACGGCAGGCAGCCGTGCACGCATCTCGGGCGAGCCGGTGAGCAGTACGGCCCGTCGACCTAGCGCTGCCGCAACCGACATGCTTTCGCGAAGAAAGCTCTCGCCGGCATGTACCGCCGCCGAGCCCAGCGAGAACACCAACGGCGCTTCCCCGGCGTCGAGGAAGCCATGCAATGCCGACGGCAGCATGTCGCCCGACGGCGTGTAGCGGCAGTATCCGGTGACCACGCTGTGCGCAGGCGCATCTTGCGGCGGCCGCCCCAACAGAGGCGAGTACATGGCCAACACCCCGTCGCGCGCGTGCTGGCCCCGGTGGAAAGGATCGCCCCAGACCGACACCGGCGCCAGTCCGAGCGACTGCCGGAAGCGGCGCACGGCTTTCGTCCAGGGTGAGGTGACCGTCTCGCTGATACGCCGTACCCAGGCACCACGGCGGGGCGACGAACGAAAGAACGCGTCCAGCCGGTCGATGCCCGTGGCCGGGGGATCGAACGCCGACAGGAACACCGCAGGCGACAGCGCCGCCGACAGCCACGTGATCCGTCGCGTCTCGCCAAGAATCTGCCCGGCGAAGGCGAGTGTGGAGGTCACGATCGCATCGGCATCGGCGCAAACAGGGGCCAGCGCCGCATAGCTGTCGGCGACATCGGCCGCGGCAAGGTCACGCACGACGAAGCGCGGTCCGCGCCAGGGATGAAACGCGCGGGCGGCGAAAGCGGCTTTGTCTTCGGGCTCGGCGATGCCACTGGCCAGCACAAAGTCCAGACCGGCCTCCGCCACGGCGTCGCGATGGATACCGTGGGCACCGATCGTGATGCGATACCCGCGTTCGCGCAGTTCCCGCCCCACGGCGAGAAAAGGAAACAGGTCACCCTGCGATCCGACGGTCGCCATCACGATGTGCCTTTCGCTCATGGCGCGCTCCCTGGGGTGGAGGCACATCCTCGCTGGGCGGATGTGGAGACGACGCATCGCCGTCGATTGACTTTGGGCGTCCATACGGCTAATTTTCCGCCGGTCAGCGGTCTTTATCTCTTTATGCGAATAGAAAGATAAAGCTAAGAGGGAAGCCGGTGAGAATCCGGCGCTGCCCCGCAGCGGTATATGGAGACGAGTCCGTCACAGGCACTGGATCGATGGCGATCCGGGAAGCGACGAGCAAGGCGGCACCAATCCGGTGCCACATCCACGAGCCCGAAGACCTGCCGCCGACCGGAACGCACGCGCCGTCATGGGCGCGAATGCTCCGTCCGACCTGGATGACCGCCTGGCGAGGGCTGTTCCTCGCAAGGGGTGCTCATCCGGTTCGCCCGCGGGGGCGAAGGTCGACGGCTAGCCACATGACGTGCTCCTGCCTGCCGCGCCCGGTCGCGGTGGCGCGCGTGCGTTCGTGTCCAGCCGCCCTTCCCTCCTCTTTGCCACGAAGAGGAATCATCCATGCCACACGTAACCTACCCGGGCTTCCCCCGCATTGGCCGGCGCCGCGAACTCAAGCGCGCCCTCGAAAGCCACTGGAAGGGAGAGACCCGTGCCGACGAGCTGCTCGCCGTCGCGCGTGAACTGCGCCACCGCCACTGGAAACTCGCCCGCGACGCGGGCGCCGACAGCGTCCCCGTCAACGACTTCTCGTTGTACGACCATGTACTCGACGCGGCCGTCCTGGTCGACGCCATCCCGACGCGCTACCGCGCGCTCGCCGATCGCGATGCTCTCACCGGCTACTTCGCCATGGCACGTGGCCATCAGGACGGCGACGTCGACCTGCACGCGATGGAAATGACCAAGTGGTTCGATACGAACTACCACTACATCGTGCCGGAACTCGAAGCCGGGCAGTCCTTCGCCGCGCGGCCTGAAAAGGTCGTCGCCGAATATCGCGAAGCGGTCGCGGCCGGCCATGCCGCGCGCCCCGTGCTGCTGGGACCGGTGAGCTTCCTGCGCCTGGCCAAGACCATCGACGGCAGCGACCCGCTTGCCCTGCTCGATCGGCTGCTTCCGGCGTGGCTTGGCGTCGTCGACGCCCTGGCGGATGCGGGCGCCGATTGGCTGCAAGTCGACGAGCCCACCCTCGTGCTCGACCTGGATGCCGACTGGCGCGAGGCCTTCCGCCGCGCGTACGCTGCCGTCGCCACGCACGGCCGGGTCCGCGTGCTGCTGGCCACCTACTTCGGTGAGCTCGGCGCCAACCTCGAACTGGCCACATCGCTTCCTGTCGCCGGCCTTCATGTCGATCTCGCCCGTGCCCCCGGCCAGTTGGATGCCGTTCTCGACGCCCTGCCGGCCGACCGGGTGCTGTCGGCCGGCGTGCTCGACGGTCGCAACATCTGGCTGAGCGATCCGGCGACCATCCTCCCGCGCGTGGACCGGCTTCTTGCCCGCCTCGGCCACGACCGCCTGTGGCTCTCCACCTCGTGCTCCCTGCTGCACGTACCGATCGACGTGTCCGAAGAGAAACACCTGCCTGCCCATCTGGCGGAGTGGCTGTCGTTCGCCCGGCAGAAGATCGCCGAGCTGCGCCGCTACGCCGACGCCGTCGCCGGCAGTGAGGCTGCACGAAAGACACTGACCCGCCAGCACGACATCGTCGCCAGCCGCCAGAGCTCGGGCGACGTGGTACGTGCGGACGTGCGTGCCCGCGTTCGCCAGCTCACCCCGCAGTTCGGCCAGCGTCGCTCCGGCTTCGCCTTCCGCGCCGCCGTGCAACGTGAGCGTTTCGACCTGCCCGACCTGCCGACGACGACCATCGGTTCGTTCCCGCAGACCAACGACCTGCGTATTGCCCGCGCCGCGCATCGCTCGGGCAAGCTTGACGACGACGCCTACGCGGGCATTCTCCGCGATGAGGTGCGTCGCGTCGTGCGCTTCCAGGAGGAGGCCGGCATCGATGTGCTGGTGCACGGCGAGCCCGAGCGCAACGACATGGTCGAGTACTTCGGCGAGCAACTGGATGGCTATGCGTTCACCTCGCTCGGCTGGGTGCAGAGCTACGGCTCACGCTGCGTCAAGCCGCCGATCATCTACGGCGATGTCGCACGTCCCAATCCGATGACGGTGGCGTGGTCGGCCTATGCGCAGTCCCTCACCGACCGGCCCATGAAGGGCATGCTCACCGGCCCGGTGACGATGCTGCAGTGGTCCTTCGTGCGCGACGACCTCGCGCGCTCCGAGGTCTGCCGGCAGATCGCCCTTGCCCTGCGCGACGAAGTGCACGATCTCGAGAAGGCTGGCATCGGCATCGTCCAGATCGACGAGCCGGCGCTCCGCGAAGGCCTGCCCCTGCGTCGCGCCGACTGGGATGCGTATCTTGCCTGGGCAGTCGATGCCTTCCGCATCACCGCCGGCGGCGTGAGCGATGCGACCCAGGTACACACCCACATGTGCTACTCGGAGTTCAACGACATCATCGAGGCCGTCGCCGCGATGGATGCGGACGTCATCTCGATCGAGACCAGCCGGTCACGCATGGAGCTGCTGGACGCCTTCACACGCTTTCAGTACCCCAACGGTATTGGCCCCGGCGTCTACGACATCCACTCGCCCCGCGTGCCGACCGAGGTCGAAATGGCCGATCTGCTGGCCCGGGCCCTTCAGGTCCTCCGTCCCGACCAGCTCTGGGTCAACCCGGACTGCGGCCTGAAGACCCGCGGCTGGCCGGAGGTATCCGCGGCCCTGAAAGGCATGGTGGCGGTGGCAAAAGCCGCCCGGGAGCGCCTGGCCGCGGTGGCCTGAGCCGCCTCCGCGCTGATCGTCTCTGGCCTGATCATGTCTGGTCTGATCATGTCTGGCCTGATCATTTGTGGCCTGATCATTTGTGGCCTGATTTCCCTGTGGGAGCCGCTTCAGCGGCGATGGGTGCTTGCTCCGAGCCCCCAAGCCTGGCCAGCGCCGGGCATCGCCGCCGAAGCGGCTCCCACAGTTATTGCCACCCCGGCCCCACCCCAGCGCCTGAACATCCATGCAATCGTCACTACCCGGGCGTACCCTTCCCCCTGCAAACCCGGCGAAGGCCGTGTATCATGGCGCGCCCCCATTTATCTCTTTATCCGTAAAGAAGGATATATACCCACGATGAGCAACTTCCTCTTCACCTCCGAGTCGGTCTCCGAAGGCCATCCGGACAAAATCGCCGACCAGATCTCCGACGCCGTGCTGGACGCCATCCTGGCCCAGGACCCGCGCGCTCGCGTGGCCTGCGAGACGCTGGTGAAGACCGGCGTCGCCATCGTCGCGGGTGAAATCACCACCAGCGCCTGGATCGACCTCGAAGCGCTGACCCGCAAGGTCATCCTCGACATCGGCTACAACTCCTCCGAAGTCGGCTTCGACGGCGAGACGTGCGGCGTGCTGAACCTCATCGGCAAGCAGTCCCCGGACATCAACCAGGGCGTGGACCGCAAGAAGCCGGAAGAACAGGGCGCTGGCGACCAGGGCCTGATGTTCGGCTATGCGACCAACGAGACCACCGAATACATGCCGGCGGCGATTCACTACGCCCACCGTCTCGTCGAGCAGCAGACCAAGGTCCGCAAGAAGAAGAATTCGCCGCTGTCGTGGCTGCGCCCGGATGCCAAGAGCCAGGTCACCCTGCGTTACGAAGATGGCGTTGCCGTTGCCATCGATGCCGTCGTGCTCTCGACCCAGCACGATCCGGACGTGAAGCAGAAGGACCTTATCGAAGGCGTGCGCGAGCTGATCCTCAAGCCCGTGCTGCCGGCGAAGCTCCTGCACAAGGGCACCAAGTTCCACATCAACCCGACCGGCAAGTTCGTCATCGGTGGGCCGGTGGGCGATTGCGGCCTGACCGGCCGCAAGATCATCGTCGACACCTACGGCGGCTGGGCCCGTCACGGTGGTGGCGCGTTCTCGGGTAAGGATCCGTCCAAGGTCGATCGTTCGGCTGCCTACGCCGCGCGTTACGTCGCCAAGAACATCGTCGCGGCCGGCCTCGCCGACCGTTGCGAAATCCAGGTCAGCTACGCCATCGGCGTCGCCGAGCCGACCTCGATCTCGGTGACCACCTTCGGCACCGGCAAGATTGCCGACGAGAAGATCGAGAAGCTGATCCGCAAGCACTTCGACCTGCGCCCGTTCGGCATCATCAAGATGCTCGACCTGGTTCACCCGATGTACCAGCAGACCGCCTCGAACGGCCACTTCGGCCGCAAGCCCTACGAAATGACCGACAAGAACGGCAACACGTTCACGGCGTTCTCGTGGGAGAAGACCGACAAGGCCGAGATCCTGCGCGATGCAGCCGGTCTTGGTGCGAAGGCTGTTCGCGCGAAGTAAGCGGTCCATCGCTACGTGACAAGAAGCGGGCGCCTTTACGGCGCCCGTTTTCGTTTCACCGTGCCAGCTCTTCTGTGGGAGCCGAGTCATCGGCGATCCCACGCCAACGGTACCCAGCCTGTGGCACAGTGCACTAAATCCGCCAGGGGGCAAACCGATGGTTCGTTTTCTATGCGCCGCGGCGCTACTCGCTGCACTCAGCCTGCCAGCGATAGCCGATGTCCGACCCTATCCCGCCAGCTTCCGCGTCCAGGACATTCCTACCGACGGTGCCACGATCCATGTTCGCGTGGGCGGCAAAGGACCGGCCGTCGTGTTGCTGCACGGCTTCGGCGACACCGGTGACATGTGGGAGCCGCTGGCCGAGAACCTGGTCCGGGACCACACCGTGGTCGTGCCCGATCTGAGGGGCATGGGCCTGTCGTCACATCCGGACGGCGGATACGACAAGAGGACCCAGGCGGGCGACGTCCGCGCCGTCCTCACCAAGCTCGGCATCGACCGGGCCGTGGTCGTCGGTCACGATATCGGCACCATGGTGGCCTACGCCTACGCTGCCCGTTATCCCGACAAGACCGAGCGCCTCGTCGTGATGGATGCGCCCGTTCCCGGCATCCCGCCCTGGGACCAGATCGTGCGCTCCCCGTTGCTGTGGCACTTCGATTTCGGCGGTCCAGACATGGAGCGCTTGGTCGCCGGACGCGAGCGCATCTACCTGGATCGATTCTGGAACGAGTTCGCCGGCGACCCGAGCAAGGTCGACGAGGGCACCCGACGACACTACGCCGAGATCTATGCCCGCCCGGGCGCGATGCATTCGGCGTTTTCGCAGTTCCGCGCCATTCGGCAGGACGCCGAGATCAATCAGGCATCGTTGGCGACAAAGCTGCCCATGCCAGTCCTGGCCATTGGTGGGGAGAAATCGTTCGGGCCTAACGAAGCCATCGTGATGCGCAATGCAGCGGGCAATGTCACGGGGTTGGTGATTCCGGGTGCGGGGCATTGGCTGATGGAGGAGGCGACTGACGCCACGGTTGCGGCCATACGGAGTTTCGTCGACGGTAAGCCGGTCGTCGGCTCGACAGCGAATTGAGTCAGCCGTGAGTATCCCCGCACGGGCTGCGCCACCAACCTTTGCGGCCAACGCAACCTTTCGGTCACGACCATTTCATGGGCCGGGTGCGACATCTGGATCTCTTCAAAGGAGAGCCACCATGTCACGCACCCTGCCCCGCCTCATGGCCACTGCCTTCCTTGTCGCCGCCGTGCCCCTGGCAGCCTTCGCCCAGCACACCGATTCGAAGGGTGGCACGCCGACCGACGCCGGCTTCGTCACCAACGCCAGCGGCGCTGGCCTCGCGGAAATAGAAGCGGCCAAGCTGGCCGATACCCATGCTGGCTCTGACAAGGTCAAGACCTTCGCGAAGCAGATCATTGCCGACCACACCAAGGCAGGCGAAGAGTTGAAGACGCTCGCTGCGGGCGACCGCGGCTACGCCACCGCCGAGCAGCCGCCGCCGGCGAACCAGAAGGACATCAACGCGCTGCAGATGCTTCACGGCGCGGCCTTCGACAAGGAGTTCGCGAAGGTGATGGTTGCCGACCACCAGAAGGCCGTCGCGATCTTCGAGGTCGAGGCGGAGAAGGGTTCGAACAAGGAGCTGCAGGCGTTTGCTACGAAGACGCTACCGACGCTTAAGGATCATCTGAAGATGGCTCGGGCTTTGAATAGCGGGAAGTGATCGCCAGCACCCATCGCCGCTGAAGCGGCTCCCACAGGACGCGGGCTCCGCTGTGTGTGGGAGTCGCTTCAGCGGCGATGACTACCCGGCGGCGTGGCGAACGAACCCACGCAACGTCAGCCCCGGCGAAGTGACGAACTCCGTCGGCCGCGACATGCCTTCATCGGCTGCGATGAAGACGAACGAATCGCCTTCCAGTACGTAACTCGCCGGCAGTTGCTTACCGGCGTCGTCGCCCATGCTGTCGATCCACGTAATCGAGCGTGGGGTGGTGGTGGGGTCGATGATGAAACGCCCGGCGAGTAAAAGCGTGCCGTCGGGCAGATGGACGGCGAAGGTGTCGCCCATGATCGTGGTGATCGCGCCATTACCGCCATGAATATCCGGCGGGTTGATCACGCCGTTTTCTTCGAAGCGGGTTTGGGTCCAGGTGCCCTGGAGGTTTTGCAAGTCGTTCATGGTTCTTCCTTGAAGGTTTTTTCGCTAGCACCCATCGCCGATGAATCGGCTCCCACAAAGAGCGACCGATTTCGCTTTGCGTGGGAGCCGCTTCAGCGGCGATGCTTTTAGCGAGAAATCAGCCGTTGCGGTTGGAACCCGAGAGCACGTCCACCCAAACGGCGAGGACGAGGATCACGCCCTTGATGATCATCTGCCAGGAGTTGTCGACGTCCATCAGCTGCATGCCGCTGTCGAGGCTGGCCATGACCAGCGCGCCGATCAGCGCACCGTAGACCGTGCCCGAGCCGCCGCGCATGGAGGTGCCGCCGATGAAGCAGGCCGAGATGGCGTCCAGCTCGCCGCCGGTACCGGCCGAGGGTGAACCCGAGCCGGTGCGCGCGACGGTGATGATGCCGGCGAAGGCGCACATCAGGCCCATGATGGCGAACACGACCAGCTTGACGCGTGCCACATTCACACCGGAAAGGCGCGTGGCCTCCATGTTGCCGCCAACGGCGTAGATGTGGCGACCAAACACGGTCTGCGTGGAAACGTAGGTGAACACGGCGAGCAGGCCAAGCAGGATCATCACCGGAATCGGGATGCCGTTGGCGTCGTTGAGCATGCGGACGAAGCCGAAGATGAAGAGGCCGATGGCAACGATCTTGGCGATGTCGATCCACAGCGCCGCCTGCTGAAGGCCGAGCCTGGCGCGGCGGACGCGACGGCGGGCAGTTAGCGCAACCATGGCCAGGAAGATCAGGCCACCTATCCACACGGAAACGCTCGGCGGTACGAAACCCTGACCGATCGCGATGAGGTTGTCCGGAGCCGGCGCGATGGTCGAGCTACCGGTGATGAAAAGCACGATACCGCGGAAGGCGAGCATGCCGCCCAGGCCTACGATGAACGAGGGCACGCGCATCTTGGTGACGATGTAACCGTTCACCGCACCGATCAGCATGCCGAGCACCAGCACCGCTCCGATCGCGGGCCACGTACCCCAGCCCTGGTTCACGGTGAGGATGGCGACCACGCCACCGAGCAGACCGAGCTGCGAGCCGATCGACAGGTCGATTTCGCCAGCGATGATGACGAACACCATGCCGCAGGCAAGCATGCCGGTGATGGCCATCTGTCGGAACAGGTTGGAGAGGTTGCCCGGGGTAATGAAGGCCGCATCGGTCTTGATGTGAAAGAACACCCAGATAATCGCAACGGCGATGAGCAGCGCGAGGATCTTGTAACGGACGAACAGTTGCTGGATTTGCTGCGACTGCATGGAGGAGCTTCCTGGTAACGCGTGAATAGTTTAAGTAAGGATCAGGCCGCGTGTGCGGGCCCCTCGGCGGCATGCGAGATAGCGGCGGCGAGCACCTGCTCCTGCGTCAGGCCAACGTTCTTGAAGTCGCCGCGCAGCTTACCTTCGCCGACCACCAGGACGCGATCGCTCACGCCCAGCACCTCGGGCATTTCCGAGGACACCATGATGATCGCGACGCCCTTGGCCGCCAGTTCGAACATCAGCTTGTAGATGTCGTACTTGGAGCCGACATCGACGCCGCGCGTGGGTTCGTCGAGGATCAGCACCTTCGGTCCTGGCAGCAACATCTTGGTCAGCACGGCCTTCTGCTGGTTGCCGCCCGACAGGCCCGAGATGGCGAGTTCCGGGCTGGCTGTCTTGACGCGCAGACGCTTGATCTCGGTGTCGACCACCTGCAGCTCGGCTTGGCGATCGATCTGGCCGGCGTGCGCGTAATGGGACAATGTGGCCAGGGTGATGTTGTCACCCACGCCCAGCAGCGGAACGATGCCCTGGCGTTTGCGATCTTCGGGCACCAGCGAAAGCCCGGCCTTGATCGCCTGCTCGGGATTCTTGATCTTGATGGGCTTGCCTTCGAGGACCAGCTCAGCCTCGTAGCGGCCCGGATAGGCACCGAAGATGGCCGACACCAGTTCAGTACGACCCGCACCGACCAGGCCGGCTATGCCGAGGATTTCGCCGCGACGAATCTCGAACGAGATGTCGTCGACGCGCTTGCGGTTCGGGTTGACGAGATCCCAGCAGGTGACGTGTTTCGCCTCGAAGATCACCTCGCCGATATCGTGGTCCACCTTCGGGAACAGGTTCTCGATATCGCGGCCGACCATCGCCGTGATGATCGTGTGCGTGGTCATCTCGCTCATCGGCTTGGTGACAATGTGCTTGCCGTCGCGAATGACAGTGACCGTATCGCAGACGCGCGCCACTTCCTCGAGCTTGTGCGAGATGTAGACGCAGGCCACGCCGTCTTTCTTCAGGTCCTCGATGATCGCCAGCAGCGTATCGGTTTCCGACGATGTCAGCGACGACGAGGGTTCGTCGAGGATCAGGAGGCGCGCATTCTTGGCCAGCGCCTTGGCGATCTCGAACAGCTGCTGATAGCCACCGCCATAGTTGGACACCGGGGCGGCCACGTTCACGTCGCGCAGCTTCAGACGCGCAAGCAAGGCATCGGCCTTTGCATACATCGCGTCATAGTCCATCACACCGCCGAACTTGCGGATCTCGTTGCCGAGGAAGATGTTTTCGGCGACGGAGAGCTGGGGAACCAGCATCAGCTCCTGGTGGATGATGACGATGCCGGCGGCTTCGCTGTCGCGCACGGAAGCCGCGCGCAGGGGCTTGCCGTCGAAAAGAATCTCGCCTTCCCAGGTACCGTAGGGGTACACGCCGGAAAGGACTTTCATCAGGGTCGACTTGCCGGCGCCATTTTCGCCGCACAGGCCAACGCACTCGCCCGGCCGGACAGCCAGATCGATGCCATTGAGCGCGCGCACGCCGGAAAATTCCTTGACGATATTGCGCATCTCGAACAGGTATTCGCTCACCAATATTTCCTTTAGCAGGACGACGCCCCGCCATGCGGCGGGGCGTCGTCGATCTTACGCCTAACGCTGGCTTACTGGCCGACCTGGGCCTGGCTGTAGAAGCCGTCCTTCACCACGAGGTCGACGTTCTGCTTGGTCAGCAGGGTCGGGGTGAGCAGGATCGTGTTGATGTCACCCTTGCCGTTGTTCATCTTCGAGGTGAACTGCGGCGTCTTGCCCTGGGCAAGGTCGATGGCCAGGTTGGCGGCATCGGTGGCGATGGTCTTGATCGGCTTATAGACCGTCATGGTCTGCGTGCCGGCCTTGATGCGCTTGATCGCGGCGAGATCCGCATCCTGGCCCGACACGGCAACCTTGCCAGCCAGCTTCTGGCCGGTCAGCGCGGCGATGGCGCCGCCGGCGGTGCCGTCGTTCGAGGCGACGATACCCTGGATGTTGTTCTTGTTCGCGGTGAGCGCGTTCTCAATGATCGACTGGGCATTCGAGGCAAGCCACTCGTTGGTCCACTGCTGGCCGACGATCTTGATGTCACCCTTGTCGACCAGTGGCTTGAGGACCTTCATCTGGCCTTCGCGAAGGATCTTCGCGTTGTTGTCGGTCGGGGCGCCGCCGAGCAGGAAGTAATTGCCCTTCGGTGCGGCGTTGACCACGCCCTGCGCCTGCATCTGGCCGACCTTGTCGTTATCGAACGAGATGTACGCGTCGACGTCGGCATTGAGGATCAGGCGGTCATACGAGATGACCTTGATACCGGCCTTCTTCGCTTCGGCGACCACGGTGGTGAGCGTCTTGGCGTTGAACGGCACGATGACGATGACGTCGACCTTGCGCGAGATCAGGTTCTCGATCTGCTGGATCTGCTTCTGCTCATTGGCGTCGGCGGACTGCACCGAGATGGTGCCGCCCTTGGCTTCGACGGCAGCCTTGAAGTAGTCGCGGTCCTTCGTCCAACGCTCGACGCGCAGATCGTCGATGGAGAAACCGATGACCGGCTTTTCCTTGCTTGCATGCGCCTGCGGGGCGGCGAAAACGCCAGCGGCGGCCATGGTTACGGCCAGCACCGTGTATAGAGCCTTCTGCTTCATGCTTATCTCCGTGTGTGTGTAATCGCCCCTCAGGAGGGGCGGAAATCGTCGCCGTGAACGGCGTCGGTAGTCAGGGACTTCAACTGTTCGTAGGTACGGCGGAACAGAGGGTGGCGCGTTTGCAGGAAATAAGCATGACGCGCTGCATCGGGCTCGTACGTGGCCGTGATGGCGGGCATCGGGCAAACCGCTTCCAGCGTGGCCTGCGGGTCTACCGCAAGATGCGCCAGGCGGGCCGCACCGAGGGCCGGGCCAACCTCTCCCCCGCTACGCAGGATCAGGCGTTTGCCGAGAATGTCAGCCAGCATCGCGATCCAGTAGGCGCTGCGCGAGCCGCCACCGATCACGGTGATCTCCTCGGCGACCAGGCCGGTGGATTCCACCGCGAGCAGGCCGTCAAGGAGTCCGAGGCCGACACCTTCCAGCGTGGCGTTGGCGAGATCCGCGCGGTCCGTCTCCGGACCCAGCCCCGTGAAGGATCCACGTGCGTGGGCGTCGTTGTGCGGTGTGCGCTCGCCGGTGAGGTACGGCAGGAACATCGGACCATCGGGCTTCAGCCCACGGGCCTCCGCCTCGGCGAGTAAGGCCGGCACGTCTTTCTGGCCGGTCAGCCGCGCGGTGAAATCCAGGCAACTGGCTGCATTGAGCATCACCGACATCAGGTGCCAGGTGTCGGGCAAGGCGTGGCAGAAGCTGTGCACGGCCTGCTCGGGGCTCGAACGGAAGCCGTCGGACACGGCGAAATACACACCCGAGGTGCCGAGCGAGAGCATGGCCTGGCCATCACGAACGATGCCGACGCCGACAGCGCCCGCGGCGTTGTCGCCGCCGCCTGCCGCCACCGGCACGGTGTCCATGCCCCAACGGTCCGCCAACTCCTTGCGCAACCGGCCGGCGGGCTGACTGCCCTCGAACACCTGCGGCATGTGGGAACGGTCCAGCCCTGTGGCCGCGAGCATCGCGTCGCTCCACTGGCGCTTTGCGACATCCAGCCAGAGCGTGCCGGCGGCGTCGGAGGCGTCGGTCATGTACTCGCCGGTGAGCAGGAGACGCAGGTAATCCTTCGGCAGCAGCACCTTTGCGACCTTGGCGAACAGCTCGGGCTCGTGCTTGCGCACCCACGCCAGCTTCGGCGCGGTGAAGCCGGGCATGGCGAGATTTCCGGTGATCTCGCGGAAACCGGGGACCTTTTCCAGCTCGGCACATTCGACGTCCGAACGACCGTCGTTCCAGAGGATCGCCGGCCGCAGGATGTTGTCGGACTTATCCAGCAGTGTGGCGCCGTGCATCTGTCCGGAGAGACCGATGGCCGCCACGCGGCGGGCATCGGTTCCCTTGAGGACTTCCGTAACGGCGGCTTCGGTCGCCGACCACCAGGTCGCGGGATCCTGCTCGGACCAGCGCGGCCTGGGATGGGATACCTCGAGCGGGCTGGTGGCGCTCGCGCGCACCTCTCCCGCGTCGTCGACGAGCACCGCCTTGACGGAGGAGGTGCCGAGGTCGATACCGAGGTACAACCGTGCCGAAGCTTCCATGTCGGGTCTCATATCACCCATAGATATAGCGGTTCACGATGTTTTCGAGCAACTCCTGCCCGCCCGAGACATGCTTCGGGTGGATGTCGCGGGAGAGTGCCTCGTCCGCCAGCGAAGCCAGTGTGAAGCCACCCTGCAGGATCTTGCTGCCGAAGTCGGCGTCCCAACCGGCGTAGCGCTTGGCCTTGAAGTCGGCCAGGGCGTCGCGCTCGATCATCTTCGCGGCGCGTTCCAGGCTGAGCGCCAGCGCGTCGATCGCGCCGATGTGGCCGTGGAAGAGATCTTCCGGCGCGCTGCTCTGGCGACGGACCTTGGTGTCGAAGTTGTAGCCACCGGTGGTGAAACCGCCGGCCTTGAGGATCTCGTAGGTGACGAGGGTCAGCTCTTCGACGCTGTTCGGGAACTGGTCGGTGTCCCAGCCGTTCTGCGGATCGCCGCGGTTGGCGTCGATCGAGCCGAACAGGCCCAGCGCGATCGAGGTCGCGACCTCGTGCTGGAACGAGTGGCCGGCGAGCGTGGCGTGGTTGGCTTCGAGGTTGGTCTTGACCTCGTTCTCGAGACCGAAGTCCTTGAGGAAGCCATAGACCGTGGCGCTGTCGTAGTCGTACTGGTGCTTGGTCGGTTCCTGCGGCTTGGGTTCGATCAGGATCGTGCCCTTGAAGCCGAGCTTGTGCTTGTGCTCCACCACCATCTGGAAGAAGCGGCCGAGCTGGTTGCGCTCGCGCTTGAGATCGGTGTTGAGCAGGGTCTCGTAGCCTTCGCGGCCACCCCAGAGCACGTAGTTCGCGCCGCCGAGGCGGTGCGTGGCTTCCATGGCGTGGCGTACCTGGGTCGCCGCGTAGGCGAACACTTCCGGCTGGGGGTTGGTCGCGGCGCCGGCGGCGTAACGCGGGTTGCTGAACACGTTGGCCGTGCCCCAGAGCAGCTTCACGCCGGTCTCGGCCTGCTTCTTCTCGAGCACGTCGACCATGGCGGCGAAGTTGTTCTTGTACTCGGCGAGGTTGGCGCCTTCCGGAGCTACGTCGGTGTCATGGAAGGTGTAGAACGGCGTGCCCAGGCGGCTGAAGAAATCGAACGCGGAATCGGCTTTTTCGCGGGCTTTTTCCATCGGGTCGCCGGCGGTGTGCCAGGGGCGATCGAAGGTACCGGCGCCAAAGACGTCCGAGCCCGGCCAGACGAAGGTGTGCCAGTAGCAAACGGCCAGGCGGAGGTGCTCGGCCATGCTCTTGCCCAAGACCTGCTTTTTGGCGTCGTAGTGATGGAACGCCAGCGGGTTCTCGGAACCGGCGCCTTCGAAGGCGATCTTGGGGATGTTGGAAAAGTACGACATAACAATTCCTTGACGAACGTGGGGACGAATCCCAACGATCCTGACGATCACGAGGCATCCGGCGCAATTGCGATTTCTCTTGCCGTTCCCGTGGTTTTCTTTGCCGCGGTGCGTCATGACCGATTTAACGCATGGCGTGGTAATTTCCACGCCCATGGCACCCCATCGCATCGCCCTGCTTTTCAACGCGAACAAGGTTTATGACCGCCAGGTCATCGCCGGCATTGGGCATTACCTCAATAGCACCCGTGTGGAATGGGACCTCTTCATGGAAGAGGACTTCCGCAGCCGTATGCGCGACATCCACCAGTTCCGGGGCGACGGCGTTATTGCCGACTTCGACGATCCCGAGGCGCCGGAGACCCTGAGCGACCTGCATATCCCTGTTGTCGCGGTAGGGGGGTCCTACCACGACCCGGCCAACTATCCGGCCGAAGTGCCGTACATCGCGACTGACAACGCCCGGCTGATCCGCCTCGCTTACGACCACCTGATCGAGCAGGGACTCACCCGGTTCGCCTTCTACGGGCTGCCTCCGCACCCGACCAGCCGCTGGGCGCACGAGCGCGAGCACGCGTTCCGCGCCATCGTGGAAGAAGAATCGGTCGAAGGGCTTGTTTACCAGGGCTCGCCGACCAGCGCCGGCGGCTGGGGCCAGGCCGTAGAGGAACTGGTCAGCTGGCTGGCCGAACTGCCCAAGCCGATTGGCATCGTGGCGGTCACCGATGCGCGCGCCCGTCAGTTGCTGCAGGCGTGTGTCATGGGCGGTATCGCCGTGCCGGAACAGATCGCCATCGTTGGCATCGACAACGACCCGATGGCCCAGTTGCTGACGCGCATACCGCTTACGTCGGTGATCCAGGGCGCGGAGGAAATGGGCCGCACCGCGGCCCACCTGCTGCACCAGATGCTGCGCGGCATGGATTGCGCCGGCACCCGCGTGCTCGTGCCGCCGGTCGGTATCAACGTGCAGGCGTCGAGCAAGTTCCACCCGATTCGCAGCCCGCACGTGATGCGCGCCAGCCACTATATCCGCCAGTACGGTTGCCTTGGCATCAAGACCGAACAGGTGGCCGATTATGTCGGCGTCTCGCGCACGGTGCTGGAAGAACACTTCAAGCGCGAGCTCAAGCAGACCGTGCACCAGGTGATCCTCACGCACAAGCTCGATACCGCGTGCGACCTGATCGCCAATTCGGATGTACCGCTCGCCGACATCGCGCTGCGCTGTGGCTTCACCTCGCTGCAATACATGTATGCGGTATTCCGGCGCGAGTACGACTGCACGCCGCGCCAATACCTCGACCTCCATCGCAAGACGGCGGCAACCTGACCGTTGCCCGCAGGGACCGCTTCATCCATGCCTGTATCCAATGCCACCGCCTGGGGCCAGCTTCCCGACGGCCGACCGCTTCACCGCTGGACCCTGCGCAACGCGCGCGATGCGCAGGTCGATATCGCCGATCTCGGTAGCACCCTGCTTTCGTGGCAATCGCCCGATCGCCAGGGCCGCATGGGAGAGGTGCTGCTCGGCCACGCGACGGCGCAGCAGTACCTCGACTCGAATGCGTACATGGGCGCCGTGGTCGGTCGCTGGGCCAATCGGATTCGCGGTGGTCGTTTCCGCCTGGACGGCATCGACTACAAAGTGGACCGCAACGATGGTGGTAACCATCTGCACGGCGGACCGCACGGCTTCCACCTGCAGCGCTGGGACGTGGAGCCGGAGGGTGACTCGCTGGTGATGCGCCTGGTCTCGCCCGAGGGAGACGGCGGCTTTCCCGGTGAGGTACGCGTCGAGCTTCGCTGCCGCTTCGACGACGACGGCACGCTGGACCTGCACTACACCGCCACGTCGGACGCCCCGACGCCGCTCAGCCTTACGGCACACCCGTATTTCAACCTCAACGACCGTCGTCCGGATATCCGCGACCATGTGATCCGGATCGACGCGGATGAGTTCCTCGCTATCGATGCCGGTGCGATTCCGGTCGGCCGTCAGCATGTGGCCGGTACGGCGTTCGACTTCCGTGAGGCCGCACCTATCGGTTCACGGCTGCACTGGCCCGACCCTCAGCTGCGGCTCGTTGGCGGCTTCGACCACTGTTACATCCCACGCGGCCCGACGGGCTCCGCGCTCCGAACGGTCGCGGTCGTCACCGAGCCATCCAGCGGTCGTCGCCTGACGCTTGAGACGGATCGCCCGGGGCTGCAGTTCTACAGCGGCCAGAAGCTCACCGGTCAGCCCAGCCGGGGCCCCGACCCCTACGGGCCTTTCGCCGGCTTCGCGCTTGAGGCCCAGGCCTTCCCCGACCAGATCAACAGCCCGGAATCCGAGGGTGCGATCCTGCGACCCGGCGTCACCTGGCGCCAGCACACACGCTACCGCGTCGATACCGCCTGATATTGCTTTGTGTGGGAGCCGGCTATGCCGGCGATGGGGGGCCCGCTGCACCCACATGACTCGGATCGCCGATAAATCGGCTCCTGCAGGGGCCTGAAGACCCCTCCGGGCGGGTAGAATGGGCGCATGTCCCTTATCCAACTGCTTAACGTCGACTACAGCGTCGGCGGCCCGCTCCTGCTCGAACAGGTCAATCTTTCCCTCGATGCCGGCGAGCGTGTCTGCATCGTCGGGCGCAACGGCGCCGGAAAGTCCACCCTGCTCAAGCTGATCGCCGGTGAAATCCATGCCGACGATGGCGAGATTCGCCTGCAGGGCGGTACGCGGATCGCCCGCCTGACCCAGGAAGTGCCGCAGGACACCACCGGCAGCGTTTTCGACGTGGTCGCCGACGGCCTTGGCGAGCTGGGCCATCTGCTCGCCCGCTACCACCACGCGCTCGAAGAGGGCGACATGGACGCGCTGGGCGAAGTCCAGACGAAGATCGAAGCGCTGAACGCGTGGGACCTCGAGTCCCGCGTGGAACAGGTCATCGAGCGACTGGAGCTTCCCGCCGACACAGACTTCGCCGACCTCTCCGGTGGCATGAAGCGTCGCGTGCTGCTCGGCCAGGCCCTGGTGCGCGACCCCAACCTGCTCCTGCTCGACGAGCCGACCAACCACCTCGATATCGAGGCGATCGCGTGGCTCGAGACCTTCCTGAAGAACTTCACCGGCAGCATCGTCTTCATCACGCATGACCGCAGCTTCCTCCGTGCGCTGGCCACCCGCATCGTCGAGATCGACCGCGGCAACGTGACCAGCTGGCCGGGCGACTACGACAACTACCTGCGCCGCCGCGAAGAGCGCCTGCATGCGGAAGCCCAGGCCGTCGCGCACTTCGATCGCAAGCTGGCCCAGGAAGAAGTCTGGATCCGCCAGGGCATCAAGGCGCGCCGCACGCGCAACGAAGGCCGCGTACGCGCCCTGAAGGCACTGCGCAACGAGCGCGCGGAGCGTCGCGAGCAGTCGGGCACGGCCAAAATCACGCTTGCCGTTGCGCAGGCGGGCGGGCGCAAGGTGGTCGACGCCAAGCACGTCACGCAGGCCTACGGTGGCCGCACGCTGCTCGGCGATATCTCGACCACGATCATGCGCGGCGATCGCGTCGGCATCATGGGTCCGAACGGCGCCGGCAAATCCACGCTGCTGAAGATCCTGCTCGGCGAGCTCAAGCCGCAACAGGGCGAGGTCACGCTCGGCACTGGCCTGCAGATTGCCTACTTCGACCAGCACCGCTCCACGCTGGACGACACCATGAACGCGCTGGACAACGTGGCCGAAGGCCGCGAATACATCGAGCTCAACGGCCAGCGCAAGCACATCATCGGCTACCTGCAGGACTTCCTGTTCTCGCCGGAGCGTGCACGTGCGCCGATCACCCGCCTTTCCGGTGGCGAACGCAATCGCCTGCTGCTGGCCAAGCTGTTCGCCCAGCCGTCGAACCTGCTGGTGATGGATGAACCGACCAACGACCTCGACGTGGAAACGCTGGAGCTACTCGAAGAGCTGCTCGGCGAGTACACCGGCACGTTGCTGCTGGTTTCCCATGACCGCGACTTCATCGACAACGTGGTGACCAGCACCCTGGTGCTCGAAGGCGATGGCCAGGTGGGCGAGTACATCGGTGGTTACACCGAGTGGCTTCGCCAGAAGCCGATCATCGCTGCGGCGCGCGCGTCGAATTCGAAGTCGAACGTGGCGCCCGCAGCGGCGCCGACGCCGGTGCCTGTTGCCGCGGCACCGAAGAAGAAGTTGTCGTTCAAGGAACAGCGCGAGCTGGACCTGCTGCCGGCGAAGCTCGAGGAACTCGAAGCCGAGATCGCCAAGCGCACGGCGGCGATGAACGATCCGAAATACTTCCAGCAGGATGCTGCAGCGATCGCTCGCGGCAACGAGGAGCTGGCGAAGGTGCAGGCCGAACTGGATACGGCGTTCGCGCGGTGGGAAGAGCTGGAAGGGTGATGTCGCACCGTGCTTGATCGCGAGCACCCATCGCGCAAAAGCATCGCCGCTGAAGCGGCTCCCACACAGAGCTGAAGCATCTCCCTGTGGGAGCCGCTTCAGCGGCGATGCCTTATGTGGGAGCCGCTTCAGCGGCGATGCTCTCTGCCTCTACAACCGAAACACCTCAACCACCCGCGCCAGCTCACCTGCCTGATCCTCCAGGCTCTTCGCCGCCGCCGCGGCCTCTTCGACCAGCGCCGAGTTCTGCTGCGTCGAGTCGTCCATCCGCGACACCGCGTGATTGATCCGGCCGATCTGCTCGGACTGTTCGCTGGTCGCACGGCTGATATGGCCCACAAGGTCGGCCACGTCGCGAATGCGACCAAGCACCGTCGCCATGTTGCGGCCTGCTTCGGTCACCAGGCCGTGGCCTGCATCGACCTGTTCCACCGACTCGGTGATCAGCGATTCGATTTCCTTTGCCGCCGTGGCGCTGCGCTGGGCAAGGTTGCGTACCTCTTCGGCCACCACCGCGAAGCCCCTGCCCTGCTCGCCGGCGCGTGCTGCTTCGACCGCGGCGTTGAGCGCGAGGATATTCGTCTGGAACGCGATGCCATTGATGATGCCGATGACGTCCGCGATGCGCTGGGCGGAGGTCTGGATGCCGTTCATCGCGTCGACCGCTTCCTGCATCGAGCCGGCCTCCTGCTGCACGGCGATGCTCGCGTGCTCGGCCAGGGTGTTCGCACGGGCGGCATTGCCTGCGTTGTCACGCACGGTGCGGGTGAGCTCATCGAGGCTCGACGCCGTCATCTGCAACTCGTGCGCCTGGGTTTCCGTGCGCGTGGAAAGATCCGCATTGCCTGCGGCGATCTCGGAGGTGCTGTCCGCCATGCTGGCTGCCGCCTTGCGCACGGAGCGTGCGATATCGCCGAGGCCATCGCCAATACCGTCGATGGAGCGCATCAACTGTCCGATCTCGTCGCCGCGCGTGGTTTCCAGGCGTGCTGTGAGATCGCCTTCGGCAAGGCGCCGGGCCGCCTCGACGGCATGCGACAGCGGCCGCGTGATGCGCGCACGAATCGCTATGACAAGCAGCAGGCAGAGGACGGCGACCATGCCGACGGCCGTGCCGAACGCAACCATACGCAGGTGCCGCACCGGCCCATATAGCTCGTCCATGTCGACCGTGCCGGCGACCAGCCAGCTCCAGGCGGGGTCGGTTGCATAGATCGCAAGGCGATCGACATTGTGACCGTCGATGCTCACGCGGTAGCGCAGTTCGCCCTTCTTGCCGGAGAGCATGCGTCCGAAGACCGGCTGTCCATCGACATCCATCACCTTTAGCGCGGCACCGTCGGCCCGGGCAGCGGTGTCTTTGGTCATCGGGTCGACGATGAAGGTGCCATAGCGCTTGCCGGCGCTGGCGTCGATCACCGAATAGTAACCACTCTGGCCGATGCGGATCGAAGCGATTTCCTGCGACAGGTTCGCCATCTCGCTGGTGATTTCCACGCCCACGAACCAGGCGCCAACGACGTTGCCGGACGCGTCGTGGATCGGCTCGTAACGGGTGATGTACGGACGATCGAAGAGAACGGCCGGACCGCCGTACGACTTGTTCGATAGCAGCATAGGGAAGGCCGGATGCGCATGATCGATCGATGTACCGACGGCGCGCGAGCCGTCTTCTTTCTTCAGCGACGTGCTGACTCGGATGAAATCGGGCCCGTCACGGACGAACAGCGTGGCGACCACGTGCGCGCGAGCCGAGAACTCGTCGACCTGGGTGAAATCGCCGTTGAGTGCCTTGCCGTCGTGGAGCAGCGTCGGCACGGTGTGGCCTCCCATCATCACGCGGTGTTTGTCGTCCACCGAGAACGCGCCCGGGTAGTAGCTTTCGAACAGGCCGAGGAAGCGGTCCGATTCGGCCAGCAACGCCCCGCTGAACGTATTGACCGTGGCGATGATGGCGCGGTTTCCACGCTCGAGGTCGTCGCGCGCCCTGGTTTCAAGTTCGTGCGAGACCATGGCGGTCACCACGATGGTGAGCACCGCGACGCCCAGCGCGACGATTCCGACCACGAGCAGGGTCAGGCGGGCGCCCACGCTCATGCTGCGCCCGAAGGCGCGATTACCGATGCTGTTCATACCGAGCCTTTGCGATGTCTTCGGGCATCCCTTGCGGATGCCCTTACACCGGCGTTTTCGGCAGTGTCCGGCCAGACTTTAGGCCTCGGTCGCATTCTCTTGACCGACTGAGACGCCGGGACGTCACGTCCCGGTGTTTTGTATGGCAAATCGATCAGCCGGTATTCTGCAGGCCCTGGGAAACACCATTGACGCAGGCGACCAGCGCGTTGAGCAGCGCGTCGTCCTTGCCGTCCGTCGCGCGCCAGCGCTTGAGCAGGTCGACCTGGAGCAGGCTCATGGGGTCGACATACGGATTGCGCAGGCGGATGGAGGTCGCCAGCCGCGGATCGCCCGCCAACAGTTCGTTCGCACCCTTCAGCTTCAGGACCCAGGCCACCGTCCGTTCGAATTCGGCACGGATCATCGGGAAGAAGCGCTCATGCAGCGGACCGGCCAGCCTGGAGAACGCTTCGGCGATATCGATATCAGCCTTGGCCAACACCATCTCGACGTCATCCAGCATGGTCGACACGAACGGCCACTCACGTGCCATGCGCACGAGGTGCTCGTCACCGCATTCCTTGGACACAGCGTCGAGTGCACTGCCGAGGCCATACCAACCGGTGAGGACGGCGCGGCACTGGGTCCATGAGAAGACCCAGGGAATCGCGCGGAGGTCCTCGACGCCTTTCATGCTGCGGCGACGTGCCGGACGCGAACCGAGCGTCATCCGCTCGATGACATCAATGGGCGTGGCGCCGCGGAAATAGTCGACGAAGCCCTCGGTGTCGACAAACGCACGGTAGGCCTTGCGACTCTCCGCGGACAACATCGCCATGGTGTCCTTCCAGCCGGACTCGCGCACTTCGACTTCGCGGGGACGCAACGAAGCTCGCATCACCGCACCGAGCGTCTGTTCGAGGTTACGTACCGCGAGGGCGCGGATGCCGTACTTCCGGTGGATCACCTCACCCTGCTCGGTCACGCGTAGCACGCCACCGACGGAACCGCGTGGCGAGGCCATGAGCGCAGGTGTAATACGCGAGCCGCCGCGACTGGCCGAGCCGCCGCGGCCATGAAAGAACGCCACGCGGATGCCGGCTTTCGCCGCCACCTCGAGGAGGTCGACCTGGGCTCGCTGGAGGCTCCACTTCGAGGCCAGCGTGCCGCCATCCTTGCCACTGTCCGAATAGCCGAGCATGACCCATTGGCGGTCGCCACGCGCCTTGAGATGCTCGCGATAGACCGGGTCGTCGAGCAGGGCCTGCAACGTCTCGGCGCCCCCGGCCAGATCGTCGATCGTTTCGAACAACGGGGCGACGTCGAGAGGGACGCGGCCGTCTTCGACGAGTCCGCCGCGACGTGCCAGTGCCAGCACGGCGAGCACGTCGGCGGCGCTTTCGGCCATGCTGATGATGTACAGGCCGGTGGCTTCCTGACCGTAGCGCTTGCGCGAATCGGCGAGTGTGGCGAACACATCGCGAAGCATCGTCGCGGCCTCGTTGTCATCACCCGTGACGAAGCTGCGCTCGCCAGCGGCGTAAGGCCGCAGCGCCTTCACACGACTCGGCGTGTCATGATTGGCGAACTCCGCATCGTCCAGCAGCGCGGACAGCGCTTCGTCGTGTACCCGCGCATCCTGGCGCACGTCGAGCCGGGCCAGATGAAAGCCAAACGTGCGCGCGCGCCACAGGAGTCGGCCCACAGCATAGGCGCCGGCGTGCTTGCCACCGTGCGCAACGAGGCTTTTCTCTACCAGCGCGATATCGTCGATGAACTCCTCGGCGGAAACATAGGCCGCAGGTTGCTCGTGCAGCGTCGCCTCAAGGCGTGCCGCAACGAACTTCAGGAAGCTCCGGTAAGGCATGTCCGCATGGCGTGGGCGGATAGCCGCAGCCGCCTCGGGCAGTTCCTCGCGATAGCGCTCCAGACGACGTGCAAGCCGGTCGTCGAGTGCCACGCGGTCATCGGTCTGACTGAGCAGTCGACCGAGCTCGGCCGTGTCGTCGAGATAGCGCTCCAGCACGAGGGAGCGCTGCGCGCCCAGGGTGGCTGCAATGGTCTCGGCGTTGACGTTGGGGTTGCCATCCATGTCGCCGCCGACCCAGGTCGCGAAACGCAGCAGGCGGGGAATCGTCACGCCTTCGCCGTAGGTCTCAGCGATAGCCTGCTCGAGCGCCTCGTAGAGCGCCGGCAATACGCGGTAGATCGGCCGGGCGATATAGAAGCCCACGTGATCGAACTCGTCCTGCACGCTGGGTCGCACCGGCGAGGCTTCCGCGGTCTGCCATCCGGCGGACAAGGCCATGAGGATGCGTGCGTCGTCATCGCGCAGTTCCTGCGGCGTGCGCGTCGGATCGAACTCGTCGACCAGCGCGCGCACGATCTCCTGCTCCTTCTCCAGCAACGAGCGGCGCACCGCTTCGGTGGGATGCGCGGTGAATACGGGTTCGACGTCGAGGCGGCCCAGCAGTGCCGTGAGCTCGTCGCGACTGACGCCATCTTTCTTCAGGCGACCGAGCACGGCGGCCAGCGACTCGGGCTGAGGCGCGCCGCCTTCCCTCTGGTAATCGCGGCGACGACGGATGCGATGGACGCGCTCGGCGGTGTTCACGGCCTGGAAATAGGTGGCGAAGGCGCGTGCGAGGGCTTCGGCGTCGGCCGCCTCGAGCCCGGTAAGCGGCTCGGCAAGTGCGTCCACGGCGGCGCCACTGCGCCGACGGTGGATTGCGGTAGTTCTCACGTGCTCGACGCGTTCGTAGAAGGCCTGGCCGCCCTGCTCGGCGAGCATCTGGCCGACCAGGGTGCCGAGGCGGCGTACGTCCTCGCGCAGGGGGCCGTCGTGGGGCAGGAATTCGGGATCGCGTGCGGCTTCCATCGGGCGCTCTGCAGTTATCGGAACCCCGAGAGTACCGAAAAAAATGTGTTCATCCCTGCATCCGGATTCCGCGATACAATGGGAGACCGTTTTGCCCGCCGAGGGGCGCTGCGACCATGGGGTCTTCCCATAGGCCAGGCTCGGCGCGGCCTCCTGTACAACGGCGCCCCCGTAACCAATCGGAGCTACGCCCCATGAACGCCGTCACCAAAGACACCGCCTTCCAGGATTTCAAGGTCCGCGATATCACGCAGGCCGCCCTCGGCCGCCGCCGTATCCGCATGGCCGAAGAGGAAATGCCGGGCCTGATGCAGATCCGGGCCCGCTATTCCAAGGAAAAGCCGCTCCAGGGCGTGCGCCTCTCCGGCTCGCTGCACGTGACCAAGGAAACCGCCGTCCTGGCCGAAACCCTGCGTGAGCTGGGCGCCTCGGTCCGCTGGGCATCCTGCAACATCTTCTCCACCCAGGACGACGTCGCCGCGGCGCTCGCCGAGGGTGAACTGCCGGTGTTCGCCTGGAAGGGCGAGTCGCTGGAGGAATACTGGGACTGCACGCTCGACATGCTGACCCACCCGGGTGAGCTCGGCCCGCAGCTGATCGTGGACGACGGTGGCGACGCCACCCTGTTCATCCATAAGGGTGTGGAACTCGAAGACGGCAGCGACTGGGTCAACACGCCCAGCGGCAACCACGAAGAGCAGGTCATCAAGGACCTGGTCAAGCGCACCGCTGCCGCCCGTCCGGGCTGGTTCAAGAAGGTCGCGGCCGAATGGCGTGGTGTGTCCGAAGAGACCACCACCGGCGTCCATCGCCTCTACCAGCTCGCCGAAGCCGGCAAGCTGCTGGTCCCGGCCATCAACGTCAACGACTCGGTGACCAAGAGCAAGTTCGACAACCTCTACGGTTGCCGTGAGTCGCTGGCCGACGGCATCAAGCGCGCCACCGACCTCATGGTTGCCGGCAAGGTTGCTGTCGTCTGCGGTTACGGCGATGTGGGCAAGGGTTGCGCGCATTCGCTGAAGGGCTTCGGCGCCCGCGTGATCGTCACCGAGATCGACCCGATCAACGCCCTCCAGGCTGCGATGGAAGGTTTCCAGGTCACCACGATCGAAGAGACCCTCGGCCTCGGCGACATCTATGTCACCACCACGGGCAACAAGGACATCATCACGCTCGAGCACATGACGGCGATGAAGAACAACGCCCTGGTCTGCAACATCGGCCACTTCGACAACGAAATCCAGATGGACCGCCTCAACGGCGCGAAGGACGTCACCCGCGAGACGATCAAGCCGCAGGTCGATCGCTACACCTTCGCCAAGGGCAACGCCATCTACATGCTCGCCGAAGGCCGCCTGGTGAACCTCGGTTGCGCCCATGGCCACCCGAGCTTCGTCATGTCGAACAGCTTCTCCAACCAGACCCTCGCGCAGCTCGACCTGTGGGCCAACAAGGACACCTACGAGAAGACGGTTTACCGCCTGCCGAAGAAGCTGGACGAAGAAGTCGCTCGCCTGCACCTGGCGCAGATCGGCGTGAAGCTCACCGTGCTGACCAAGGATCAGGCCGACTACATCGGCGTGCCGGTGGAAGGCCCGTACAAGCCGGACCATTACCGCTACTGATCGAAGCGCGTTATCGCGACATGAGAAAGGCGCTCCTTCGGGGGCGCTTTTTTTGTTGCCTTTGTGGGAGCCGATTCATCGGCGATGCTGTTGCTTCGTAAGGCCTGGGGCCAGGAACCCGGGAAGAGCGCTGCTGCGCAGCGGTTTATTTGCCATTCGCCGATGAATCGGCTCCCACGCCTCCTTTAGCCATCTTTCCATCTGGATGGAAAGATATATACTCGGGCCATCGCTCCGGGAAACCTGCCCATGCCCGCCATCAGCTTCGAGTTCTTCCCGCCCAAGACCGACGAGCAACGTGCCCAGCTCGATACCACCGTCGGCCGGCTGAAGAAACACGCCCCTGACTACGTCTCGGTCACCTTCGGCGCGGGCGGTTCAACGCTGAGCTACACGGACGAAACGGTGAAACAGCTGCGTGCGCAGCACGGTCTCTCTGTGGCGCCGCACCTGTCCTGCATGGGTGGCACCCGGGCCGAAATCGCCGCACTTCTGGATCTCTACAAAGCCACCGACTGCCGTCGCATCGTCGCCCTGCGCGGCGACCTGCCCTCAGGCATGGCTTCCCCCGGCGACTTTCGTTACGCCGCAGAGCTGGTCAGCTTCATCCGCGAACACAGCGGCGACCACTTCCACATCGAAGTCGCCGCCTATCCGGAAACCCATCCGCAGGCCGAAAACGCCCTGCTCGACCTGCGCCACTTCAAGGCCAAGGTGGACGCCGGAGCCGACGGCGCGATCACCCAGTACTTCTTCAATCCGGACGCTTATTTCCGCTTTGTCGACGACGTAACCCGGCTCGGCGTCAACATCCCCATCGTGCCGGGCATCATGCCGATCGCGAACTTCAGCCAGCTGCGCCGCTTCTCGGAGCAGTGCGGCGCTGAGATTCCCCGTTGGATCGTCAAGCGCATGCAGGCCCACGGCGACGACGCGGCTGCCGTGCGCGACCTCGGCGCCGACGTGGTAGCCGAGCTCTGCCAGCGCCTGCTCGACGGCGGCGCGCCCGGCCTGCACTTCTATACGATCAACCGGGCGAAGGCGACGATCAGCGTCCTCGAGCGGCTCGCCGCGCGCTAAACGTGCGCGCCGTCACTCTCCGCTGAAGCGCGGACGCGGATGATGGCGCACCGCCGCCACGCATGCCTCCACCGTGAAACGTGCCCTCGCCCTGCTGCTGCTCCTGATCGCCCTGCCTGCCGTCGCGCAGACGACGATCCATCGTTGTGTCGGTACGGACGGCCGCCCCATTTTTTCCGACCAGCAGTGCACCAGCATCGGCGCGACGTCGATCATGCCGCCCGCGCCTGCCGCCGCCAGCACAAGCGCGACCGACGCGCCGGCGGGTCCCACGACCGGCCTTCTCTGCGCGAAAGACGTCGCCGGACTGCGCGAGGGCATTGCCCAGGCCTTCGCCAACCACGATGCCAATCGCATTGGCGGGCTGATCCTCTGGAATGGCTACGGCAGCGGTGGCGCGGTCGAGAACATCCGGAACATGGAGTCCCTCGTCCGCCAGCCTCTGCTGGCGGTGGAAGGCAACGAGGCCGGGGGGCTCGACGCCGTGACGTCAGGCCCCGGCAAGGAGGCCGCCACCCGGCGCGCGCATTTCAACGTGGTGCGGGAATCCGGCTGCCTCTGGCTGCGCCCGCCGGCCTGACCCTCTGACGCGTCGCGCCATGGCAGGGGCTGCCCCGCGCGTTATCATGGGCGGTCCCCTGGAGAGCGTACCCATGCAGAACTACCCCGATTGGATCTGGCAGAACGGGCAGATCAAGCCCTGGCGCGATGCCACCGTCCACGTGATGGCACACGCGCTGCACTATGGATCCTCGGTGTTCGAGGGTATCCGCAGCTATGAGACCCCGGACGGCGCGGCGATCTTCCGCCTGACCGACCATCTCAAGCGCCTCTACATGTCGGCCAAGATCTACGACATCGAGATTCCCTACACGATCGACGAGCTCGCCGCGGCCTGCCGTGACGTGGTCAAGAAGAACGACCTCAAAGCCGCCTACCTGCGTCCCGTGGCGTTCCGTGGGCTTGGTGGTTTCGGTCTCTCGGCCGAATGCCCGACCGATGTCGCCGTCGCGACCTGGCCGATGGGTCCGTACCTCGGTCCCGAGGCGCTGGAGAACGGCATCGACGCCTGCGTGTCGAGCTGGCAGCGTTTCGCGCCGAACACCATCCCCGCCGGCGCCAAGGCTGGCGGCAATTACCTCTCGGGTCAGCTGATCGCGCGTGAAGCGCGTCGCCTGGGCTTCGGCGAAGGTATCGCGCTGGCCTCAACCGGCCTGCTCAGCGAAGGTGCGGGTGAAAACCTGTTCCTGGTGTTCGACGGCGTGCTGCACACGCCACCGGCCAGTGCCTCGATCCTCACCGGCATCACGCGCCACACGCTGATGACGCTCGCTCGCGAAGACGGCATCGAGGTGGTCGAGCGCGACCTGCCGCGCGAGTACCTGTACCTCGCCGACGAAATCCTGATGTGCGGCACGGCGGCGGAAGTCACACCGATCCGCGCGGTCGACGGCAAGCAGATCGGAAACGGCAAGGGTGGGCAGATCACCCGTCGTCTGCAGGAGCTCTATTTCGGTTTGTTCAGCGGGAAGACCACCGACCGCTGGGGCTGGCTCGAAGCGCTCTGAACCCCCTTCCTCGGTAGCGCAAGGACGCGCTACGATGCCCCCGCCAGGGAATGAGCCAACTGGACTGGCTAATCAACAGGGGGAAAAAATGAAGATCCGTCATATCGCCGTTGCGGCGATCGTCATCGCGTGCCTCGTCAGCGGCTGCGCAAGCGTGAACAAGGCTGGCCGGGACGCCAGCACACAGGCGAAAACCTTCTCGCCGATCACCGACAAAGCCGTCGTCTATATCTATCGTGACGAAATTCTCGGCGCAGCCATCAAGCTGCCAGTTACCGTCGATGGGGTCGTGGTTGGTGAAACCGGACCGAAGAGTTTTCTGCAGCTCGCTCTTCCACCGGGCCCGCACACGATCACTTCCATGGGTGAAAAAAATTCCTCGCTCTCACTCGACACCCAGCCGGGCCAGACCTACTACGTCTGGCAGGAAGTGAAGGTCGGCATGTGGGCGGCGCGGAGCATGCTGCACAAGGTCGACACGAGCAAAGGCCAGGACGGCGTCCGGGAATGCGACCTTCTGGAAACCTCGGCACCGGCCTTCCGCATGCCCGATGGCCACGCGTCGAAAGCCACGGCTCCGGTCACACGCGTTACACCCGTCGCAACGGACAACGTTCCTGCCGCGACGACGCCTGCGGAATCCGTCCCCGATAACGTTCAGACTGCCCGTGTCGTCGAACCTTCGGCTGCCACACCGGCAGCGGACGGCAGCGCCCTTGCCGAAGGTGGCCCCGCCTCCCTCGACTCACGTGTGACCGCGCCGATGTTCAACGCGGCGCAGAACCTCGCTGCCATCCATCAGTGCGATCGCATGGTCCGCGTGCGTAGTGTCGACGGTGACAACGCCCACCTCTACAGCACCTGCCCCGGTGCGGGAGAACCGCTCGAGATCGTCTGCAATGGTGCGGACTGCCATGAGGGTGCGCCGCAGGGCTGATCGGGAAAAGCATCGCCGCTGAAGCGGCTCCCACAAAGAGCAGCTCCATAAGGAGCAGCTCCATAAGAAGCGGCTCCCATGAGAAGCGGCTCCCACACGAAGCGGCAACGCTCCTGTGGGAGCCGCTTCAGCGGCGATTCCCTAGTTACAGAACCCGTTCGGATACGACGACGACCGATAGGCGTACAGCCAGCTCGTCTTGCCGCCATCGTTGGCAATATTCCAGTTGTTGCCGATCGAACCGATCGCCGTGTTCAGTGTCTGCGAACGCGTCAGTACCGGCGTGGTGAAGTACTTGCTCGAATCCGCTTCGACACGGAACGACAACTCGGCCAGCGCCGGGGCCGCGGCGCCGTCGATGTACCACAAGGTCAGCGTGAACTCCGCCACCGATTCGCCGATGTCGGAAACCGGGCCGTCGTATTCCTGCTGCGTGACGGTCACACCGGCCACCTTGGCCAGCGACGAACTCGATACGTCCGAAAGCGCGGTCGCACCCGGGAAGAGCTTGATCAGCGCGGCCACCGTGGTGGGCGAGGTGGTTGCATCCTGCTTGGTCGAATGCGCCAGCACGAGATTGCCCGGCGTCACGTCGGTCTCGAGCTTGGTTTCCTTGTTCTTGCCCGCGCCCGACACGTCCGTCCAGTAGGACAGTTCTTCATCGGCATGGCGGAACTTGAACTGGATGTCCGAGTCGTCGCCAGCGCGCGTACGCACGGAGTAGCCGCGCTTGTTGAGCGGGCACGTGCCTGGCGTGTCGTAGTAAGCCAGCGTGTCACGATCGCCCGCGGCGAAGTTGCCGGTGATGGCTTTATCAAAGCCGAGCGTCGAGAGCCGCGCCGAGAGATTCGTCAGAAGGGTTGCCGCTGCGCTCGACGGATTGCTGGCGAAACGCGTGGGATCGACCAGAACCTTGTATTCCTTGCTGTCGACGTAGACTGGCGTATTTGCGTGGCCGGCGACAGAGCCCAGTAGGAGGGTCGCCGAGAGCAGCGAACGAACCGTACGTTTCATCATGCGCATAACCCTTTATCGGTGGTTGGAGGCGGCGGTGGAACGCATGCCCGGCAAGGTCAGCCGGTACACGAGAATGCGGTTGTCGTTGTCGATCGTTGAATCGCAGTTCTGCCCGTCCATGACGCAGTGCCTTGCGATGAAGTCGTTGTCGTTGCCGACGAGGAGGAACCAGTCATCGGGATGCGCGGGATCGAGGACCGGTACAAGGTCCATCGCCTCCCACTTCTCGGAAAGCTGCGCCCTGCCCTTCACATCCGCCTCGATGCCAAGGCCGAATCGCGCAAGGTCAGAGGGATCCACGAGATTGACCAGGGGCTTCCACGTCGCGGACTGGATATCGCTGCGCAACAAGCCACCCTCGCCGAGCACCGACGCCGTCGAGCTCTCGTATGGCGTGCCACTCAAGTTGCTCGCGCCAAGAGTGTCGACCAGAAGCACGCTCTTGTAGACGATGGGTTTGCCACCCTCGGCTCCATAGCCGTTGCCGTCACGCGCGAGCATCAGGAACGTGTGGTTGTCGAGGACGCGGATCTCGCTCTGTGCGGCCGTCTTGTTGGGCGCGCTTCCGTCTCCGTGGTCCGAGTAGCTGGGAAGGCGCACCACGTAGTGCTCCACGGGCGACGTCGGCGTCGCGTCACGGCTGACGTCATAGACGAGCACGCGCGTCAGAGCGCGACCTGACGCATCCGCAGGAACTTCGCGCGGCGCCGTGTCCTGAATCAACGCACTCTGCAACACGACAAAGAGGCGTGTGCCGTCGGGCGACAATGCCATGCCTTCGACGCCCTGGTTATTGCGCCTACCCGTCACGGGCGGCTTCAACGACGTGAAGTCTGGCTTGCCGTTCGCATCCAGCGGACGCACGGATATCGGCGGCACGATAATGCCGGCGAGCTTTCCCTTCGCGTTGAACCGGTAGACGTTCGCCGCGTACTCATCGCCGACGTAGAAACCACCGTCACGGGTGAACTGCAGGGACTCCGCGTCCAGCGACACCTTCCCCGCGCCGATACCTGCCGCCGGCGAGGGCAACACGATGCCGCGTTCCGTACGCAGGCCGTTCACGGGCTCCGCCCCGGTAAACGGCTTTCCGACAAAATCGCGCAACACCCGCCCACCATCCACAACCAGCGAAACACCACCGTTCGCTAAGCCATTTGTGGGAGCCGCTTTAGCGGCGATCCCAGCACCCGGGAGTTTCATCGAAAAGCGAAACCGATGCAGCCGCCCGCGATAATCGAAGAACACATTGTGCTCAGGATCATTCCGCCCTCGATCCGGCAACGTCCACAGCACGCCCGTGTAAGTATCCCCGTCACGCTTCCAGCTACCCGGCTCGATCATCAGCGACGAAAACGAGCCCAACGTGTCGCCGAGGAAGTCGATCGTCCCCGCGGGCAAGGAGCCCGCAGCGACCAGGCCCTGGTCGACATACGTCTTGTCACCGATGTCGATCGAGCGCGGCAGCGGCGCCTGTGCAATATCGGCGACGCGAACATCGACGGTCTGCGCCGAAGCACTACCGAAGAACAGCGCCACGCCCAGACCGACGATGCAGCGGGCCATCAGAACCGCACATCCAGCGTGCCGAACACCTGCAGCGGTGCCGACGCATGGAATACGTAGGCGGTGCCAGCCGGGTCGCTCGGCACGAAAGCGCTGGAATCGAAGTTGCTCGCGTAGCGCTTGTCGGTGAGGTTGGTCACGTTGACAGAGAGACGAATATCCTTCGCGACCGAGAATGCACCGAAGTCATACCCACCCGAGACATCCCAGGTGGTGAAGCCACCGAAACCCTGGTCGTTCGTGTACGTGTAGTAACGCTTGCCCGTGTACTTGCCGCGCAGGGATGCAAACCACGGACCCTGGGTCCAGTCGATCTGCGTAGCGAACAGTTTCGTCGGCGTATCGGTCTGGATCTTGCCGCTGGTGTGCTGCACCACGCCGGCCTGGACGTAGTCGCTTGCGTAGGTCGAGCGATTGAATGACGCGGAGTTGTACCAGCGCAGGTTGCTCGTCGGCTGCCAGACGAAGGTCAGCTCGACGCCATGGCTGTTCACGCCCCCGACGTTGTAGAAGCGATTACCGCAGCTGGGGCCGACCGGCTGACGCGAGTCGCAGGGGTTGTACTGGAGCAGACGATTGTCGAAGCGCACGTTGTACGCCGCGACCGAAGCGGCCACCTGATCGGTCTCGATGCGATAGCCCGCTTCGAGGCTGCGCGACTTCTCCGGCTTCAGGTCACCCTGCGTGTCCCAGATGGATTGCGCGACGGCCTGAGGGCCGAGCTTGAAGCCGCCCTGGAACATGGCGATGTTCTTCGAGAAACTGGTGAAAACTTCCTGGCCTTCGGCAAGCTTGTAGCGCGCGCCGAATTGCGGCAGCAAGGCCTTGCTGGCGCTGAGCGAACCGGTGGCGAACTGGTTGTTCGAGTTCGCCGGGATCGGCTTGACCGCTACACCGGGCAAGGCCTCTGCACGCGAGGTGACATGCGGACTCTTCACGCCCACATCGATCGTGAGTGCGTCATCCAGGAAGCGGATCGTGTCCTGCAGGAAGGCCTGGCGCGTGTTCCACACCGTGCGCTGGTCGAACACGCCCAGGTCGGGCGTCGCGTCGATCGGCCCGCTGAGGTCGCGGGGACCGGTCACATAGCTGCTGTAGCGCGATGCCGTGGACACGTTGTGCTCGTACCAGAGGCCGCCCTCGATGTGCTGGTTGGCGATATCCCAACCCGCCGACAGCACGGCGCCCGAGCGATTGATCGTGTAGAGCGTATTGCGGAAGATGATCGGCAACTGCTGCGGCGTACCCGGATACGAGTACGTGCCACTGTTCCAGTTATGACCCTCGCCCGCGTCTTCGTGGTGATAGACCTGGGCATGGATAGTGACCGAGTCGCTGGGGAAGAAGTCACCGGCGAGGTAGTAGAGGTCGTCGTTACGCAGGATCTGCCCCGCAGTAAACGCGCCATCCGCGTCGGTGTCCGCACCGCTCTTGTCGCAGAGCTTGGCATTCAGCGTGCCTGCGTTGCAGTAAGCCTTGCCAACCGCCTTCTGCCAGTTCGGCGCAGAACCGCCCCAATCCCAGCCAAGCCCGCGGGCCAGCTCACTCTTCGACAGGTAAAAATAATCCGCCTGCGACGTACGCGAGGTGTCGGCGAAACCCGTGAAGCGCGCCCAGTCCAGGTCCCACACAGCCTTGCCGTTGAACTGCTTCGTCGTCGAGCCGTTGTACGCCGACTGGTCGTTCCAGAGATCCGAGGTGGTCTTCGCGCCGGACAGATACATCGAGAAGCCGTTGTACTCGCCGGTATCGAAGCGCGCATACGTGCGACGGTTGGCGTCGCTGCCAAAGGTCTGCGAGACGCGGCCACCCATCGTCTTCAACGGATCGTTCGAGGTATAGGCGATCGTGCCACCCAGGTTGCTGGTGGACGGCGTGCCAAGGTTACCGATGCCTTCGGAGAGTTCGGCACCGGCGAAATTCTCCGAGATCAACGCGCGATTGATCGAAAGACCGTTGTAGTTGTTGTAAGCGCTATCGCCCAGCGGCATGCCGTCCAGCGTGTAGCCCAGGCGCGTGCCGCTGAAGCCACGCAGGCTCAGCGTCATCGATTGTTCGTTGGTGCCCAGCGCATCGACCGATTGCGCATTCACGCCAGGCAGCGTGTTGAGGACTTTCTGAAGACTCGTTCCCGGCGGGAGTGCCTTCTGATCCGAAGGCCGCAGGCGCTGCACCTGGCGGGTTTCACCGGTACCAATCACCGAGACCGCATCGAGATCCTGCACCTTGTCTCGCCTGGCGGCACTGGCACTGGCAGTGGCACTGGCGTTGGTGCCTGCATCAGGCGGCGCGATGGCGCTGGTAGTGATATTGGTGTCGGCGTCGGTCGCGTAGGCAACGGAAGACAGGGCCATGCCAAGGGCAACGGCCAGAACGGTCTGCTTGAACAAGGGACAGTATCCTTACACTCGCGGACGCGTCGCGACACACCTCCCCTGAGGGTGTCCATCACGCGCCGTGGAAGCGTCGGATAGTCGTGCAGGAAAGTGGCAGCTTAGTGACAGTCCCTGTGACAGGACGCCTGCACGTCCGTCTTCGCTCAGCGGAAATCGATGGTCGAGATCGCGCCAGCCATGTCGGAACGGGGCCGCAGCGATACGTCCCAGTCGTACAACTCACACAGTCGGCGCACGATCGCCAGGCCGAGGCCAGCACCGCCGCCGGTGGCGCTTTCGCCGCGGATACCGCGCTGGAACAGCTTCTCGGCATCTTCGGGCTTGATACCCGGACCCGTATCGATCACGTCGACACGGCCATCGAGCACGCGCACGGTCACCTTGCCTTCCATCGTGTACTTGATCGCATTGCCAATGAGGTTGGTCAGCGCAACCGAAAGCACCGAAGCCGGCGCATTGACCGTTACGGTGCCGTCGGAAAGCAGTTCGATCTCGATCGGCTTGCCACCCATCTGCGGCCGCTGGCTTTCGATCACGTCGGAAGCGACCCTGGCCACGTCGGTCGTTTCGCCGCGCGTCGGACCGCGACGTTCCGCCCGCGAGAGCAGCAGCAGCGCCTCGATCAGCTCGGTTGCCTGGCGAGACGCCCGCTCGATGCGCTTCAGGCGCTCCCGGAGCTTGTCCGTGAGATCCGGAGAGCCTTGCAACAGTTCCGTCGTGCTGGCGATCACGGCCAGCGGCGTACGCAACTCGTGGCTGACGTCGGAATTGAATTCGCGATCGCGCTCGACGACCGACGTCAGGCGCATGGCGTACTCGTCCAGCGCGACGGCCAGCTCACCCACTTCGTCATCGGCGAAGTGCGGGGCGAGTGCCTCGGCCTTGCCGACGCGGCGGAAGTCGCGGAGACGCCGTGCGAGGTCGGTCACCGGACGCAGCACGCGCGAGGACAGCCACACACCCAGGACAAGTGAAAACAGTCCGAACAGAAAGACGGCCGCGATCACGCTGGTGATCAGCTGACGTTTGCCGAGCTCGTCGCGTGAAACGTCAAACTGGAGGAAGTTGATGATGCCGCCCGCATGACGCACGGCGACCTTGTAGTGATGCGGCTTTCCGTCGCTGCCCGTTTCGTAAAGGTCATGCACGCCCGTATCGAGCGGCTGCCAGTTGAGCGGCGCTTTGTAGAGCGTCCTCTCGCTGAAAGTCGCGCCCTTGACGATCTCGATCTCCGGACGCTGGTCCGGATTGGCGCGCACCTTCTCGTTGATCGAGTCGACCTCGTCCTGCATGGCCGAGTTGATGAGCTGCTCTTCGACCCGCTCGCGAATGTTGAGCGCCGCGTACGCGAAAAGAGCGCTCAGGCTGAACCCGAACAGCGTAAAGGTGACTATCAGGCGAAAACGAAGCTTACGTCTGGACCGCATCCGGATCGACCATGCGATATCCGATACCGTGACGCGTGTGGATCAGCGGCTTCTCGAAAGGTTTGTCGATGGCCGCACGCAGCCCGTGGATGTGTACGCGCAACGAATCCGAGTCGGGTAGTTCCTCGCCCCACACCCGCTGCTCGAGGTCCTGCCGCGTCACCACGGACGGGCTGGCCTCCATCAACGCCTGCAGCAGCTTAAGGCCGATCGGGTTGAGCTGGATCGACTTGCCCTCGCGGGTCACGGTGAGGGTGTCGAGGTTGTAGGTGAGGCCATCCACTTTGAGTACGCGACTTTGCGGCCCCTTGCCACGGCGCGCCAGTACTTCCAGTCGCGCCGCCAGTTCCTGCAAGGCGAACGGCTTGGTCATGTAGTCGTCGGCGCCGGATTCGAAGCCAACGAGCTTGTTGTCCAGCGAGTCGCGCGCCGTGAGCATCAGCACCGGTGTCTGCTTGTGCGCCTCGTGGCGGAGCTTCTTGGCGACATCCAGCCCGTCCATGCCCGGTAGGGTCAGGTCGAGCACGATGACGTCGAAATCGTGTACGACAGCCAGATGTAGCCCGGTGACGCCGTCGCCGGCGAAATCGACCACATGGCCGCGATCCTCGAGGTAGTCCCCGATGTTGGTCGCAATGTCGGTGTTGTCTTCGATGACCAGAACGCGCATTCGGCACTCCATTGTGCGGTCGCGGGTGAGTCTTATCAGTATTGCGACCGGAAGCTTAACGCCGAATCCGTGAAGCGGACAGCAGTAAAAGAGAGGCCCGGACGGGAAACCCGCCCGGGCCCAAAGAACTACTGCCCCGATACCGTCACCCCGCGTCGCGGAATCACAGTGGGACCTTTATAGGCGAGGCTCGTTTAAATCGCTGTTAATCCCTTCGGGGCCCTTGGGCGGCGGGCCTTGGCGACGGCCGGCCGCTCGGCGAGACGGCGTTCGCAGTGGGCGACGATGGCGTCGGCCACATCCACGCCGGTGCTCCCCTCGATGCCTTCCAGGCCCGGCGACGCATTCACCTCCAGAAGCAACGGCCCCCGGGACGAACGCAGCAGGTCGACGCCCGCTACCTCCAGCCCCAGGGCCGACGCGGCCTGGATGGCCACGCGGCGCTCGTCGTCGGACAGCTCGACCGAGGCGGCCGAACCGCCGCGGTGGAGATTGGCGCGAAACTCGCCCGGTGCCGCGGAGCGCTGCATGGCGGCAACGACCTGGTCGCCGACAACGAAGCAGCGCAGGTCGCTGCCGTTAGCCTCCCGGATGAACTCCTGGACCAGGAAGTTCGCGTAGAGGCCGCGGAAGGCCTCGATGACGCTCTGGGAGGCCGAGCGCTTCTCGGCCAGGACCACGCCGGTACCCTGCGTACCCTCGTTCAGCTTGATGATGTGCGGCGGGTCGCCGAGCATGGCGAGCAGGTCGGCGGTGTCATCCGGGTTGTCGCCAAAGGCCGTGACCGGCATGTCGACGCCTTTGACAGCAAGCATCTGCAGGCTGCGGAGCTTGTCGCGGGCGCGCAACACGGCGTCCGAGGGATTGGGCGTAAACACGCCCATCAGCTCGAGCTGACGGAGCACGGCGGTTCCGTAGAACGTGCTGGAGGCGCCAATGCGCGGGATCACGCAGTCGATCGGCCCAAGGGGTTTGCCCTTGAAGTGGATCGCGAACATCTGCGGCGCAATGCTCATGTAGCAACGTAGCGGATCGATCACGCGGACCGTGTGCTTGCGCTTGCGCGCCGCCTCCACCAGTCGCTGCGTGGAGTACAGCCGCGCGTTGCGCGACAGGATGGCGATCTTCATGTGGGTTCCCGGACAGCGCGGCGCGCGGTCTGTGAATAGGAAAGCGCGGGATCGACCTGGAAGCGCCCGTTCAGCGCCGTCCGGCCGAGCAAAAGTGGGAACAGCATGTGCCGCCGGTCGGTCAGGTTCACCTCGGCCAGGAACGACTGCCCGGCGAGTTCGATCTCGGTCTGGATGAACCAGCGCGTGGTCGCGTGGCCACCGGAGTCGGTCACGGTACGCTGGCCGATGGCCTTCGCCTCGCAGGGCTCGGACACCCCACCCTTGCGGCTGGTACGCACCTGGAAGCGCAGCCAGGTGCCGTCCTCGCGGACATCGACCTCCAGCCATTCGACGTGCAGCGACGACGAGCGCGCGCCCGTATCGAGCTTGGCCTTGAGGACGGCGACGCCGAGCGACGGAAGTGCGAGCCGTTCGCGCCAGCCTAGGGTGATGACATCAGTCATGGGGTCTGGTGCGGGATAGGGGGGACGGCGGTGGACCGGGGGAACGGTCCGGATGCAAAAGCATGCCGAAGGTGGTGCCGGGTTTCAACCGGCAAGATCGTCGGGCCCCCGGCGCCTGTCACGCCCATGAAATCGACGTGAACAGGCGCGGGCGACCCAGCACTCACCGGGGGGGCTGATTCCGGCCCTTGACCATCATGGTGATCGAGGCAGCGACGCCCGCCACCGAGACCAGCGCCACGTAGTGCGCGGGACCCAGGCCACCGGCGGTCCTGGCCAGGTAGCCGACGAGCACGGGCGTGGCGGCGCCGGCGATGGCATAGGCCACGTTGTAGGACACCGAGATGCCGGAAAAACGGATGGCCGGAGGGAACGCCGCGACGAGCACGGCGGGAACGATGCCGGCGACACCGGCAAAAAGGCCGGCCAGGGCATAGAGAGGAAAGAGGTTCATGCCACCGGACTGGAGATCGAAGTACAGCGCATAAGTACTGCACGCCAGGCCGACCGAGGCGATGAGCATGGCCCACGCGTACCCAATGCGATCCACCAGCATGCCGCCGCCGATGCAGCCCAGGCAAAGCGCGAATGCCGCGACACTACCCGCGGCAAACGCACGAGGCGGCGCGACATGGAAGGCCGTCTGCATCAACGTCGGCGTCATCAGGATGACCACGACGATCGCCGCGGTAAGCACCCAGGTCACCGTCATCGACAACAGGACACCCGGCAGGTGGTCGCGAACCACGACCAGCGCAGGCAGCTCCGTGGTGAGCTCCTTGCGCTCACGCATGCGTGCAAACACGGGTGTCTCGCTGAGCCAGCGACGCAGATAGACGGCGATGAAGCCGAACACGCCGCCAAGGATGAAGGCGATGCGCCAGCCGTGGTCGAGCATGTCGGCTTCGGACAGATTGGCGTTCAGCCATGCCGCGAGCAACGAGCCCATGAGGATGCCCGCGGTGAGGCCAGCGGAAAGGCTGGCGACGGCGAGTCCCACGCGACGCTGCGGAACATGCTCGGCGACGAATACCCATGCACCCGGCACTTCGCCGCCGATAGCGAGACCCTGCACGACACGAAGCAATGTAAGAAGCAAAGGCGCCAGCACGCCCAGGGTCGCGTAAGTCGGGAGGACGCCGATAAGCAACGTCGGCACCGCCATCAGAAAGACGCTGAGTGTGAACATCCGTTTGCGACCGATCCGGTCGCCGAAGTGCGCCATCACGATGCCGCCGAGCGGCCGCGCAAGGTAGGCCACGGCAAAGATCCCGAAGGCCTGCAGCTGGGCCAGCCAGTCGGAGGTGCCGGGTGGAAAGAACAGGTGGCCGATCGTCTTCGCGAAGTACACGAAGATCACGAAGTCATAAAATTCCAGCGCGCCGCCCAGGGCGGAAAGCAGAAGGGTCTTTACATCGCCACGGTCGAGCGTGCGGCGGTCTGCCGTTTCAAGGATCGCACTCATGGTTCGTATCAGTCCTCGAGCAGATCGGCGACCGAATTCAGTATCTCCGCCGGACGGAACGGATAGCCGTCGACGTCGGCCCGGGTGGCGATACCGCTGAGCACCAGCACGGTGTGCAGACCCGCTTCGATACCGGCGACCACGTCGGTGTCCATGCGGTCACCGATCATGCCGGTGTTGTGCGAATGAGCACCGAGCTTGTTCATCGCCGAGCGGAACATCATCGGATTGGGCTTGCCGATCACGTACGGCTCGCGCCCCGTGCAGCGGGTGATCAAGGCAGCGACAGCGCCCGTCGCTGGCAAGGGGCCCTCGGCGCTGGGACTGGTTGCATCCGGGTTAGTGCAGATGAAGCGTGCACCGTTGCCGATGAGGCGGATCGCCTTGGTGATCGCCGCGAAGGAGTACGTGCGCGTTTCGCCCAGCACGACATAGTCCGGTGCGGTGTCGGTCATGATGAAACCCGCCTCGTGGATCGCCGTGGTGAGGCCCGCTTCACCCATGACAAAAGCCGAGCCGCCGGGCGACTGGTCCTTGAGGAAGGTCGCGGTTGCCAGTGCGGACGTCCACAGCTGTTCTTCCGGCACGTCCAGGCCTGACGTACGCAGGCGCGCACTCAGGTCTCGCGGGGTGAAGATCGAGTTGTTGGTCAGCACGAGGAAGGGCGTGCCGCTGTCCTTCCACTTCCGGATGAGCTCGGGGGCTCCCGGAAGCGCTTTGTTTTCATGGACGAGCACGCCGTCCATGTCGGTCAGCCAGCAGGCGACGTTCTTGCGATCGGACACGGGAATTCCTTAAAGCCAGGTCGGATAGGGACCAAGAGTACCGCGCCGACATGGTCCCTTGCTTGACCGAATCCTGCCCTGCCCCGCTCACTCGCTGGCGAGGCGCTTGTGCATCACGAGGTATTCCTTGCGATACTTCTTCGCCAGCCCGGTTTTCTGGCGGTCGGTAAGGATCTTCCCGCCCAGTTGAAAGAAGCTTTTCTCTTCCTCACGAAGGTGCTCATGCAGTTCGTCGGAGAGCTTGCTCAGGTTCGCCGTCCATTTGCGACCGGCATGGGTGACCGTCTGCAGTTCTTCCACGAGGTCGTCCATCTTGTGATGGTCCGCCAGCGCATCGCGCGACGAATGCAGGCCGCGGTCGTCCATCAGCATCGGCACGTAGAGGAACCGTTCCTCCGCCGCCTCGTGCGCGGCCAGCTCGATGCGCAACGCAGTGAACAGTTCCACGCGGTGCTCCCCCGGTTCGGAGCGCATGAGCTTGCGCATCAGGGAACGCTGGATGGCGTGGCTTTCGCGGAGGGCTTCGAAGATCGTCTCGGACATGGCGGTCCCGGCTTTGTCATGGAGGCGCCATCGTCCCCGTTGCCATGTCAGGGTTATGTCAGTGGCCGGGCGACGCCATCGATGGCTCCAGCGAGTGGGAAGCGACCGGGCGACCCGTCAGGCGTTTCCCGAGCAAACGCAACAGGGGTTTCTCCAGGGCGTGGTAGCTGGCAAGGCCGACGCCAAGCCCGATGAGGCCCATCGAGAGCGCAAGGAAGGAGCGGTTAGCCGTGCCAACCCAACCCAGGCGATCGAATATGGCGGCAACAGCGATGAAAACCACCGCGTGCCAGAGATAGATAGAGAACGACGCGTTGCCGAGGTACTGGAGCCATGCAGGAACGACCCACGCCCTGCCAAGCTCGAACGCCGCCATACCATAGACGATGAGGGCGGCCGGCATGCCCCAGCACCCCAGGCGAAGCAGGTAGAAGAGTGCGGCACGGCCACCGTCCGCGTGCATCGGCACCGAGCCGATGAGCAACCACGTCACGCCAACGACGAGGGCGGGAAGTCGAAAGTGATGCTCCCCGCGCTCGATGAGCATCCCGACGCCGATACCAAGCATGAACTCGAGGACCAGGGGCGCGAAGACGTAATCGAGCGGGATGTTCAGGCCCAGCAACGTGGCGAGAACGGAGACAGTGCCGACCACCGCGAACCATGCGATCAGCCCCGTATGGATCCGCTTCGGAAACAGAAGCATGCTGAGCGCCGCGACCGCGTAAAAGTAAACTTCAAACGTCAGCGTCCAGGCCGCCTGCACGCGGAAATTAGGAATGCTGTTGACCAGGAGAAGCAGCTCGATCTGCGGCTTTTTCACGAACGAACTTGCCGGGGGCAACCAGATCATCATCACGGCGGCTGCGGCAAACACGATCCAGTACAACGGATAAATGCGGATGAAGCGCTTCAACGCGAACTCGCGGAAGACACCCATCCGGCCGACGACAGCGACCTGCGCCGCCGACCGCCGGGTCACGTGGTAGATGATGAACCCGGAGATCACGAAGAAGATGTCGACACCGGACGGACCGACCGACACGAACCACACCTTCGCCCAGTGCGTGCGCATGGGCACGATGTCCCAGAACAGGTGACTGGCCAGCACCATCAGGGCGGCGATCGCACGCAGTCCCTGGATGTTGCGATAGTTCGTACGGGCCGGTTCCATGAGGAGGTAGTGCCCGTCTCCGCGCGAATGGTTGCGCCATCCGCATGGAAACCTAGTACGGCCTCGGGTCCGGCTCCTGCGCAACGCTTTTCCAGATGCCATTCAAGAGCAGATGGCGGACGTGGGCGACGTAGCCCTCCCTGGCCGCGAGCACCCTGGGCCTGGCGTGGTCGCTGAACGACACCACCGTTCGCGACTTGTCGCACAGGGCCGACACTACGTTTGCACCGGCAGCGTCCGTCGCGAGAAGCGATGCCTGCGGCTTACCCGCGCACAAGGAATCGGAGGGGCCAGCAAAATGGCCGACATAGACCTCGACACGATCGACGTCGCTGGCCTCTACCTGTGCACCAGGGGAGGCCCAGGGCCCGCCGTGATCGTCAAAAGCCTCCAGGCGACCGTCGGCCAGGTGGAATACGAACGGTATGTGGTCCATCGTTTGCGACCACCTGACGTACGTGTCGGCGCTTCCGACGGTCCTGGTCTCGGTGATCGCGCTGCATCCGACCGACAGGCCGGTGCTGGCGATGACGACCAGGGTGTGCCGAAAGACTCGGTTAGTGCATGACATCGTGATAATTCTCCCGGGTTACGAGTAAAGGTCAGCCGCCCCAACCGCCGCCCGTGGCGCGGATGAGATCGACGCTGGCCTGCAATTGACGGATCCGCACGCGTTCGGCCGCGCGCTCTGCTTTCAGGGCGCTTGCCTGCGCCGTCACCACTTCCAGGTAGCTGACGACGCCTTCGTCGTAGCGATGGTTTGCAAGCGTCTCGGAATCTTTGGCTGCGTCGGCGGCGGCCTCCTCCTGCGCGCGCTCGCGGGCCAGGGCCTGCAGGAGCGACAGGTTGTCTTCCACCTGCCGGAAAGCGTCGAGCACGACGGCGCGGTATTGCGATGACGCCGCCGCGAATTCCGCCCGGGCTTCGGCTTCGCGCCCGCGACGCAGGCCGCCATCGAGGAGGCTTAGCGAAGCGGATGGTCCCAGGCTCCAGAACTGATTGCTCGCAGCCAGCAGGTCGCCATGCCCGACGTCCTGCCAGCCGAGCGCGGCACCGAGACTCAGGGTCGGAAACAGGGCCGCACGTGCCACGCCGATGCCCGCGTTGGCCGCGTAGGCCCGGCGCTCTGCCGCAGCAATGTCGGGCCGGCGTTCCAGCAACGTAGAGGGCACGCCGAGCGGAATCGTCGGTACCGTCAGCGTGGTCTTCTGCCCGGGTAGCGAGAAACCGGAAGCAGGCTCCCCGATCAATGCGGCGATAGCGTGTTCGATCAGCGCCCGCTGGACCCCCAGTTCGGTCGCCTGGGCCTGGGCATCCGCGTAAAGCGCGTTCGCGCGTGCCACATCCAGGCCCGACGCAATGCCACCGTCCATGCGGTCCTGGGTCATCTTGCGGCCTTCGCCAAAAGCCGTCAGGGAGTCATCGAGAATCTTCCGCTCGACATCGTCGCCGCGAAGAGCAATGTAGAGGTCAGCCAGCCGGGCCTGCAGGCTGAGACGTGCATTGGCGAGGTCCGCGGCAGCAGCCTGGTTGCGCGCCTTGCCCTGGGCCACCTCATTGCGAACGCGCCCCCACAGGTCGATCTCGTAGCTGGCACCGAAGGAAACCGTTCGCGTGTCGTATTCGTTGGGTTGCCCCGAACCGCGCAGCGGCCGCAGGTTGGATTGGCGATCGTTCGTGGGACTCAACTGCACGTTCGCCTGCGGCCTCTCCTGCGCACCGATCACTTGCAGATACGCGCGCGACGCGTCCAGACGGGCCAACGCCACGCCGATATCGGCGTTGCCGGCGTCGAGCTGAGCTTCCAGCCGGTTCAGCACCGGATCGCTGTAGACATTCCACCAGGGGCCCCGGGCGGTGGCGTCATCAGGTTGCGCCAGGGTCCAGCCCTTCGGATCGATTGCGCCCTTGTAGAAAGCCGGCAGTGTGCCGACTGTCGGTTTGACGTAGTCGGGTGCCAGGGAGCATCCGCCCAGTGCCAGCAACAAACCCGTGCAGAAGGCGCGCACAGTCACGAGGTGCCTGCGTGTCACGCGCCGCTCGCCGTCGTGGAAGGCGAAGCCAGTTGGACGCTGTCGCCATCACCCAGCGAATCGGCAGGATGATCGACGATGCGGTCGTGCGGGTGCAGGCCCTGATCGATCTCGAGCTTGTCGCCGAGATCCAGCGCAATGTGTACGTCGCGAAGTGCCACCGTGTTATTGCTGCCAAGCACCGCGACTTGCGGACCGGCGGCGCGAAACAGCAGCGTCGTCGCCGGAACGGTGACGCTACCGGCCGCGGCGTGGGTGGTCAGCTGGACCTGGGCGAAATCGCCCGGCAGGAGGTCCTGATGCGGATTCTCGACTTCGAACTGGGCCAGCAGGGTGCCCGAGGACCGGTTGATCGCCCGCGACGTGCCGATCAGTGTGCCCTGCACCGTTTCGCCGCCATGGCCGAGAACCAGCAGCGTGACTTTCATGCCGGGAATGACAGACGACGCGTAGCCCTGCGGGACCTGGACGTAAAGCCGCATCCGGCTGGTGTCGGCGACCGAGAAAAGAGGCTCACCACCGTTCGTGTTGGCGGTGATCAGATCGCCGATGTCCGTGTTGCGTGCGGTTACCGTGCCGTCGAACGGCGCGACGATGCGCTTGAATGCTTCGAGCGCGGCGAGGCGGTCGACATCGGCCCGGGCAGCGAGCTGGTTCGCGCTCGCCGTCTCCGCCTCACTGGCCTTCTCATCCGCCTCCTGCCTGGAGACCGAGCGGGAATCGAGCAGGTGTTTCCACCGTGCCGCCGTGGTGTCGGCCAGCCGCAGGTTCGCCTGCGCGCGCACCAGTTCAGCCTTCGCCTGCTCAAACTGCTGGTCGAGTTCCGGCGTTTCGATGACGGCGAGCAACTGGCCCGCTTTCACTTCCTCGCCGATATCCACGTCCCAGCGCTTCAGGTAGCCGCCCACACGGGCGTGGATGGGCGCGGCGATCCACGCATCCAGATGACCCGGCAAGGTAAGGGCCTGCGAAGCGCTCAGGGCGGAAGCCGAAATGACCTGCACGCTGGGGATCAGTTGCGCCTTCGTCCACGCGTGGAGCTCTTTCGACTCGGCGGCGCGTAACGACAGCCCGGCGGTAACGCCGACGACGGCAAGCACGGCCCCGATGGCGAGCGCCAGGCGGACACGGGGCGGCCGCGTCGCTGTCGCGGCGGTGGCGTCATGCGACATGAGGCGATTCTCCGATGAGGCGTTGTTGCGAAGGCGCGGCCACGGACCGGCCGTGCACGATGGCGAAGATGACGGGCACGAAGAGCAGTGTGGCGAAGGTCGCGAAGATCAGGCCGCCGATCACGGCCCGGCCGAGCGGCGAGTTCTGCTCCTGGCTCAGCGCCATCGGGAGCATGCCGATGATCATGGCCAGGGCCGTCATGCAGACCGGACGGAAGCGCGTGAAGCCGGCCTCGAGTGCCGCCTTGAGCGCGTCGCCGTGGTCGTCGAAGCGTTCGCGACAGAAACTCACCACGAGAATGGCATTGGCCGTCGCTACGCCCATGCACATGATCGCGCCGGTAAGTGCAGGTACCGAGAGACTGGTGTGGGTGAGGAAGAGCATCCAGACGATGCCGGCGAGCGCCGCCGGAAGCGCACTGACGATCACGAACGGATCTGCCCAGGACTGAAAATTGACCACGATCAGCAGGTAGATCAACACGACGGCGCCGACCAGGCCGAATAGCAGGCCAGTGAAAGCCTCGTTCATCGTTCCCACCTGGCCATGCAGACTCACGAGCGATCCCTTCGGGCGCTGGTTTGCGAAACGTGCCAGCACCGTTTGTACATCGCTGGCCACGCCACCGAGGTCGCGCCCCTGGATGGATGCGTAGATGTCGTAGGCCGGCATGATGTTGTAGTGCGAGACGACCGCGTCGCTGGGTCCGCGACTGAAGCTGGCCACGCCTCCGAGGATCTGCGTGGCGCCATCGCCTGCCGACGTCACCGGCAGGGCCTTCAGGTCAGCCATCGAGTCCATCAGGTACTGGGGCGTGGCCGCGACAATGGCGTACGACACGCCATTCTTCGGATTCAGCCAGAAGGCGGGCGCGACCTGTGAGCTTCCGGCCAACGAGGCCACCATGCTGTTGGTCACATCGCGTTCGGTGATGCCGAGGCTATCCGCACGCAAGCGGTCCACTTTGACGTTGAGCTGCGGATAGCTGGAGCTCTGCTGGAGGCGCACGTCGACGATGCCGTCGATCTTGCGCAGCTCCTTCATGATCCTCTGCGCGTACGCTTCGTTGGCCGTCCGGTCACGGCCGGCGATCGATACGTCCAGGGGCGAGGGCGCACCGAAGTTCAGGATCTGGCTGGTCATGTCCGATGGCAGGAAGGCGAACTGCGTGCCGGCAAAGCGGCGCGGCAGCGTTTCACGCAAGCGCTTCATGACATCGGCAGCCGGCTGGTGCCCTTCCTTCAACACGATCTGGATGTCACCGTCCTGTGATCCGATGGTGCCGCTGTTGTTGTAGACCAGGTTCACGCCGCTCATCGGCAGGCCGATGTTGTCGATGATCGTCTCGAGCTGGCCGGGAGGAATGATCTCGCGAATCGCCTGTTCGATATGGTCGAACTCGGACGCGGTTTCCTCCACGCGCGTCCCCATCGGGGCGCGCACGTGCAGGGAAAGGGGAGTCGGCATCGACGGTGGGAAAGAAATCGCGGCCCAAGGCAGGGACAAGGGCGAACGACACGAGCACGAAGACCAGGAACCCGGTGACAAAGCGCTTGCGATGGGCCATGGCGATCGTGAGCACGCCAAGGTAGGTGTCGCGAACGCGGCTGAAGCCCGACTCGAAGCCCGCCTGGAACACGAGCATTAAACGTACGAACACATGCCTCTTCGGTTGCTGGTGCTGGTGCTGGTCGCCCTCATGGTGGTTTAGATAGGCATCTTCCGGATGACCACCTTCCCCGCCCTCCACCTGATGCGGCTTGAGCAGGAACAAAGCCAGCGTCGGGACGAGGGTGCGCGACAGGACGAACGACGATGCCATGGCGAAGATCACCGCCAGGGCCATGGGCCGAAAGAGGAAGCCGGCGATACCGTCGAGTGAAAACATCGGCACGAAGACGATGCAGATGCACAGCAGCGAAACGAAGGCCGGGGTCACGATCTGCTTCGCACCGTCCATGATGGCCGTCCTCACGGCTTTGCCTTGCTCGAGATGCCAGTTGATGTTCTCGATGGTCACCGTCGCGTCGTCGACAAGGATGCCTACCGCTAGTGCGAGACCGCCGAGGGTCATCACGTTGAGGGTCTGTCCTGAGAGGGACAACAGGGCAATGGCCGAAAGAATCGACAGCGGAATCGACAGCGCGATGATCACCGTGGAGCGCCAGCTGCCCAGGAACAGCAGGATCATCACCGAGGTAAGTACCGCGGCGATGACGCCTTCGCGGGCCACCGAGGTGACCGCTGCTTTCACGAAAACAGACTGGTCACCGAGCAGGCTCATTTTCAGCGATGCCGGCTGGGTTTCCGCGATCAGTGGCAGCAGCTTCTTGACGCCCGCGACGACATCGAGCGTGGAAGCATTGCCGTTCTTCAGCGCAGGCATGAGGACCGCGCGTTTGCCATCCACGCGGACAATGTTGTTTTGCGGGGGCGCGCCATCGCGCACGTGAGCCACGTCGCCTATCGTGATCGTTGCACCGTTGACCGTCCTTATCGGCAGGTCGTTCAGTTCGTCGATCGCGGCCGGGCTGTTGTTGAGCTGGACGTGATACTCGAACGTGCCGATCTTCGCCGTACCGACGGGAATGATCTGGTTCTGCGCGACTAGCGCATTGCCGACGTCCTGGGCGGAAAGGCCTTTCGCCGCCAGGACCCGCGGATCGAGGTCCAGCGTCACCTGCTTCTGCTTGCCACCGTATGGCGTGGGAATCGCGACCCCCGGCACCGAGATCAGGGTCGGCCGCATGAAGTTCTGTGCGATGTCGCGGATCGTGGATTCCGACAGGACGTTGCTGGACAGCGCCATCTGCAGCACGGGTACCGTGGACGCGTTGTAATTGAGGATCAGCGGCGGCGTGATCCCCGGCGGCATCTGCTTGACCACGGTCTGCGAGATGGACGTCACCTGCGCCGTGGCCGTGCGGATGTCCACACCCGGCTGGAAGAAGATCTTCACGATGCCCACGCCGGGAAGCGATTGCGACTCGATGTGCTCGATGTCGTTGACCGAAGTGGTGAGCTGGCGTTCGTAGTAGTAGATCACGCGACCCGACATCTGGTCGGGCGGCAAGCCGTTGTAGGTCCAGACCACGCTGATCACCGGGATGCCGATGTTCGGAAAGATGTCGGTCGGCGTACGCATCGCGGCCAGTGGCCCGGCGATCAGGATCAGCAGTGCCAGCACGATGAAGGTGTAGGGACGCGAGAGCGCGATGCGAACTAGCGCCAGCATGCGATACAGCCCGGCGTGACACCGTGAGGCGACGGTCTAGGTTGGTTCCGCGTTGATCTCATCGGCCCATTGTCTTTGCCGATGCTTGTGGAAGTCTTTTGTGCGCCGGGAGGCTCTATCGACTAGCCCGGGGGATCAGCGGCGATCGATATGCGCACGAGCAGGCCCTTCCCCGACGGCGCCTCCAGCAGCGCGATGGCGCCATCGTGCAGTTCGACCGCGCGCTGGACGATGCTGAGTCCGAGCCCAAAGCCGGCCTCATTGCTCTGGGCCCCGCGGTAGAAACGCTGAAAGGCTGCCTGGCGACGCTCGATGGGGATGCCGGGACCGTCATCGCAGATGCTGATCGAGCCTCCGGTGCCCTCGCGAGCAATGTCGATATCGACGTGACCGCTGACCGGTGTGTAGCGGAGCGCATTCTCGATCAGGTTGCGGAACATTGCCGTCAAGGCCACTTCATGGCCGGACACGAACACCCTGGGCTCGTCGTGATTGAGGCTGAGCGCGATGTCCTTCTCGGCGATACCCAGTGCCAGTTCCTCCACGACCTCGGTGGCGATCTTCACCAGATCGAGTGGCACACGGTGCTGCGAGGCCGCGCCGGCCTCGAGACGTGCGATGGCGAGGATCTGTTCGATGCGACGCGCCAGACGCGCCAGGCTTCGTCGCGCGTTTCGCACGGTGTACTGGATTTCGTTCGGATCGTCGGTGACGAGCGCGCCTTCCATGTGAATCATCGTCGCCGCAAGCGGCGTGCGCAGTTCATGGGCGACATCCCCCGCGAAACGCTGCTCGCGTTCGACCGCATCCTCCAGCCGTTCCAGCTGCTGGTTGAGGGTAACGATGAGTGGTTTGATCTCGTCGGGCGAATCGTCGACGGCAATGCGCTCGCGGCTGCCCGGCTCGCGTCGCGCAAGGATGCGGGTAAGTGTGTCGACCGGCTTAAGGCCGCGCCGCACGGCAAGCCCGGCAAGAAAGGCGAGCAGCGGCAAGCCGACCACCAGTGGCAGTCCATGCTCGAGGATGAGGCCATGGGTGATGTCGGTGCGATTGTCCGCGCGCTCACCAATGCGAATCGTGAGGTTGAAACGGTTGGTCAGTGTGAAGAGGCGCCAGCGGGCACCCCCATGATCGATGTCGCTGAAGCCGCGCTCTCCTGCGGCCGGCGATGGAAGATCGGCCAGGTTCGCGGTCGCCGCCACGAGGTGCCCGCGTGGGTCATACGCCTGGAAGCCGACCTCCGGCTCGTAGTTCCTGGCGTGGACCGATACCACGACGGTACCGTGCTGGGCCTCCGTCGCAAGCTGCAGCGTACGGCTGGGATCCTGACCTGCGTACCCTCCCTGTCCATAAGCAATCAGGGTGCCCAGGGTACGTCCCGCCTCAGCCAGGCGACCATCGAGAAGGTGGTTCATCTCGTGCAGCTCGCTGTGGTAGCTCAGCACGCCCAAGGGGATGAGTACCGCCACCTGAACCAGGATGATCAACCACGTGATTCGCGTGCGCAGGCTGCCGGAGGTCATTTCGGCTCTCTTGGCATCATGTAACCGATACCACGGACCGTGTGTATCACTTCGGCGCTCAGCTTGCGACGGAGCCAGTGCACGTGCACCTCGATGGCGTTCCGATCCACCACGGTATCGAAGCCATACACGGAACCTTCGAGCGATTCGCGCCGGACGATGCGGCCCGCGCGTTCCATGAGGATGCGCAGCACGGCGAACTCGCGACGCGTGAGCGTGATGCGCTCACCGCGGAAAGTGACGTCGGTCGTCGCCAGGTCGAGCACGAGACCGCCTACTTCGACGCGGTTGTCGACCAGGCCCTGCGCCCGTCGCGTCAGCGAACGGATACGCGCAGCCAGCTCGCCCAGGTGAAAAGGTTTGACCAGGTAATCGTCGGCACCCAGGTCCAGACCCTTGATACGCGCCTCCGGGGCGTCCCGCGCGGTCATCACCAGGATGGGCGTCTTCACCCCCGCCCGGCGGGCTTCCAGGAGCACTTCGAGCCCGTCCTTGCCCGGCAGGCCAAGGTCCAGCAGGACCAGGTCGACGGCGCCGTCCGCCAGTGCCGCGGCGCCCTGGCGCCCATCGGTAAGCCAGGTCACCGCATAGGACTGCTGCTCGAGCGCATGCTTGATCGCTTCGCCCAGTTCGGCGTCGTCTTCGAGCAGGAGAAGATGCATGCGGAGGGGTCCGGTGGGCGGCGGTTAAACACACCATGGTCGCCTGCGAACCTTTTACCAACCTTTTGCGCTCGAATCGACCCCGGAACTACCTGGTACCCGCGGGCAATGCGGGGGTGACGGCACCGACGGTAACGTGCCCGCTCCAGTCTTCAAAAACGTCGGAGGCCTTGCTGTCGACGTACTTCACGACGACTTCCGAGGGAACGCACGACGAGGTCAATGAGCTGATCGTGCCGGCATCCATGCTGCTGCCGCCCGCGAGCTGGCTGGCATCGCGTACACCTTCCATGCAGTAGGTACCCGACGCAGCCGCGCCGACGAGGCGACGAACGCCGTCTCGATAGCGTTGCTCGGCACGTGGCGCGGCGACGGCATCCGAGTAGGTCTTCTTCATAGACACCAGATAGTCGTCCGCCCGGGCAAGATCCGCCGGACTGAGCTGGGCCTTCAGTTCGTCATAGGGCGCCTGGAAGCGAGGTGTGTGTCGTTCGGACGCCAACGCGAACCAGGCCAGGGCCAGCGGCCTGTTCACCGGCTGCTGATCGCCGTTCAGCGCCATGACGCCGAGCACGTACTGCGCGGGCTTGCTGGCCCAGCCAGCCGCATCCTTGAAGAACTTGTCCGCGTAGCGGTGTTTGTTCTCACCGTAGCTTTGCGCTGCGAGGCAATAGAAATACTCACCCGGGAGAAACTTCTCCATGCCTGAAATGCATTTCGCGGCGGCCAGTTGCTGGTCGCTGGGCGGCGCTACCGCACCCGGAGCTTCCTGCGCCGCTAGCGGCGACACGGCGAGAGAGAAAAACAGGGAAAGCAGGGTTGCCTTCGTGCGACCTGACGAAATGCTCCGACGTGACGTTTGCATCGCATATCTCTCCGTGATTGCGCAAAAGTCTACCTGCGAAGAATGAGTCCTGGAAACCGCATGTTGCCGCGATTCGCCCGCGATTCTTTACGAGTCCTTGGCTGATATTTCACGCTCGGGGCAACGCCAATTACGCGTGCCTTGGTTTTCAGAAGATTGCTGACAGCGGAATTCCGCCGCTTAGACAAGGCAGCGACTCGATGGTGTTGAACTTCCCATGCAGAGAAATTGAAGCCGAGGGTCATGGGGGACTGAGTGGTATGGCGTCGCCGATACACCTGTCGAAAATCTTCCGAAGGGGCGCGTAGTCGACTTGGTATGCGGCGACATTTGCGGCCACCCATGCTTCGGGATCGACGCCTTCCCAACTGATCTCGTAGCCAGCGTTAATAACCAACTGATCGAAAAGGATACGCTGTGCCCGACCGTTACCTTCCCGAAACGGGTGGATAACGTTGAAGTCACCGAAGGCCTCGGAGACGTGGCGCACAAGCTGAAGACGCGACATTCCGTCGAACCACCGGAGATCTTCGATGCCCCGAAACAGTTTTGCCGCCTCGGGCACGATGCGACCTACTGTGCAAAAGCGTGTTTGGCCCTTGCTTATATCAACCGCTCGGAGTTCGCCCGCCCATGCGTACACGTCACCGAACAGAGTTCGATGGATGGACTGCAGATAAGAAAGATCGTAAGGCGGGGGAATGAACTCGAGGACCACCGCCGAACGGAAACTCAAGTCGCGCTCGGCATCGTTGAGCGATCTCTCGTCCCGGAGATCCAGAAGATTCACCAGGATCGACGTTCCGGGATAGCAATACGGATCGCCTGCCATACCGTACTTGTCATTCGTCACCCGCGATTCCGTGAACTCTTCTTCGACGGCAGTTGCGCGGACGCGTTCTTATTCCCCACCCTGGAGGAAACGTCAAATCCCTCGATCCGCAAGCTGTTCACGTAGTTGGCCTCGCGAACTTTTGCGTAATAAGCAACCTTGTCTTTCAAACTAGGCGACTTCATCGGAATGCTCCTTCGGCAGATCTAATCCCGGATCTTTTCTCATTATATCAAGGATTTGTGCGGCCAGATAGCAGATGACCTCTTGGCCCGGAGCACGCGGCATAGCCAATGCTGGAGCGGGTGAAGGGAATCGAACCCTCGTCAGTAGCTTGGGAAGCTACAGCTCTACCATTGAGCTACACCCGCGTGGCAGGGGATGGTAATACGTCGGCGTACTCAGGGGAAAGGTGGCGCCCGGCTGAATGCCTTCGGAAGGGGTCCTGCCACGCCTCAGCGCCAAGCGCATAATCGTGGCAGGGAATTCTTACGAGGACCGGGCCATGCATCGAATCCTGTCGCTTTCCGTCATCGCGGGCCTCGCGCTTGGCGCGGCCGGCGTTGCATCGGCCCAGTCGCGGACGGTGTCCACGGCGGACATGCCCAAGCCGGGGGTCAGCTATATCTCCGGACCGTCCACACCGGTTCGCCGGGAGACCGTGAGCACGGGCACGCTACCCCAGCCCGCCCAGCTGTATGTGAACGGCCAGCCCGCCGGTGGCTACCAGGACCAGGGCAACGGCTACGGCAACGGGAGCTATGACAACCAGACTGCCAATTATGGTGGCGGGGGCTATTACTCGGGTGGATACAACAACTACCCGAACAACGGCAATAACTACGGCCATGGACACGACCATGACCACGGCGGCTATCCGGGCAACGGCGGCTATCCCGGTAATGGCGGCTACCCAGGCAACGGCAACGATCACGGCGGCCACGGTGGCAACGGCTACCAGCCACCCGGCAACTCGGTCAGCGTCGGCCAGAAGCCCAATCCGCCCAACGGCAAACCCACCGTCAAGGTCGCCCCGCCACCAAGGCAGGATCGCGACTCCAACCGAAGCGGCTACGGCGGCTGGAACCAGAATCAATACCCCCAGCCGATTCCCGTCAACACCGGCGCGAATGCGAATCGCGGGTCCCAGCCGGGAACCGGCATGGGCACCGGCAATCAGCCGGGAACGGGCGTTCCCCTCCGCAGTGGCAATGGCGACGGCAACGGCTACGGGCGCGGTCGCTAAGGCCTTCAGTTCGCGGCGGCCACGGCCGCCCGTTACAATCGGCGGATGCATATCACCCTCAATGGCGATGCGCGTGACTGCGCGCCCGGCACGTCCGTGTCGTCCCTGCTCGACGCCGCTGGCTATGCCGGCAAGCGCGTGGCGGTCGAAGTAAACCTCGAGATCGTGCCGCGCAGCGCGCACGCGACCCACCTGCTCGCCGATGGCGACCGGGTAGAGATCGTCCATGCCATTGGCGGCGGCTGAGCCGCGCCCACCGACGGAAGACCCCGCATGAACCACTACTCCCCCGCTGGCGACGATCTGCTCACCGTTGCCGGACGCACGTTCCACTCGCGCCTGCTCACGGGCACGGGCAAGTACAAGGATTTCGACGAGACCCGTCGCGCCACGGACGCCGCCGGCGCGCAGATCGTCACCCTGGCCATCCGCCGCGTGAATATCGGCCAGGATGCGAGCCAGCCGAACCTGCTCGACGCGCTGCCGCCGGATCTCTTCACCCTGCTACCCAATACCGCCGGTTGCTATACCGCCGACGATGCCGTGCGCACCTGCCGACTGGCGCGCGAGCTCCTCGACGGCCACAACCTGGTCAAGCTCGAAGTGCTCGGCGACGAACGCACGCTTTATCCCGATGTCGTGCAGACCCTGGTCGCCGCCGAGATGCTCGTCGCCGATGGCTTCGACGTCATGGTCTACACCTCGGACGACCCGATCCTTGCACGACGCCTCGAAGCCATCGGTTGCGCCGCGATCATGCCGCTGGCCGCGCCGATCGGCTCGGGCCTCGGCATCCAGAATCGCTACAACCTGCTCGAGATCATCGAGAACGCGAAGGTGCCCGTGATTGTCGACGCCGGCGTGGGCACCGCGTCCGACGCTGCCATCGCCATGGAACTCGGTTGCGACGGCGTGTTGATGAACACGGCCATCGCCGGCGCGAAGAACCCCGTGCTGATGGCGCATGCGATGAAGCTTGCCGTCGAGGCGGGCCGTGCCGCGTTCCACGCTGGACGCATTCCGCGCAAACGCTTCGCCTCGGCGTCGAGCCCCGTCGACGGACTGGTTGGCTGAGATGACGCAAGACGACGACACCACGGGCGACGCGCCCTACCTCCGCCGCATCCGCAGCTTCGTGCTGCGCGAAGGGCGCATGACCTCGGCGCAGCAACGTGCGTTCGACGACCACTGGTCGCGCTTCGGGCTTGACTACAATGCCAGCGAACGCGATCTGGAGGCGATCTTAGGCCGCCAGGCCCCGCGCGTGCTCGAGATCGGCTTTGGTAATGGCGAAGCGCTGGCCTGGGCCAGCGAGCATGACCTCGCGCGCGACTACATCGGCGTGGAAGTGCACAGCCCCGGCGTCGGTCGCCTGATGAATGCGCTTGCGGCGCGTGGGGCAAGCAACGTGCGGGTGTACAAGCACGATGCCGTCGAGGTGCTCGAGCACGAGATTCCCGCTGGCAGCTTGTCCGAAGTACGCATCTGGTTTCCGGACCCGTGGCACAAGAAGCGCCACAACAAGCGCCGACTGGTCCAGCCGGCCTTCATCGACCTGCTCGCCTCGCGCATGGCGCCCGGCGGGTTGCTGCATCTGGCCACGGACTGGGAAGCGTATGCCGAGCACATGCGCGAGACCATGGAGGCCGCAACGGGCTGGCATAACCGCGTCGGCCCCGGCGTGAGCGCCGAACGCCCCGACTGGCGCATCGAAACCCACTTCGAGCGCCGCGGAACGCGGCTGGGCCACGGGGTCTGGGATTATTTGTACGAATGGCGCGGTTTGACCACGACACCTTGACCGCTTAACTGGCATAAGGGGGGCTTCGTGCTCACGGAGTCCCCCGATGTCCATTTCAAGCGTCGCCGATCTGATCGCAGAAACTCTCGAAGAAGCCGGCGTGCGCCGGATCTACGGCCTGGTTGGCGACAGCCTCAACGCCATCACCGATTCCCTGCGCGAACGCAACCGCATCGACTGGGTGCACGTGCGCAACGAAGAAGCCGCCGCGTTCGCCGCCGGCGGTGAGTCCCAGCTCACCGGCGAACTCGCCGTCTGCGCCGGCAGCTGCGGCCCCGGCAACCTCCACCTGATTAATGGGCTGTTCGACTGCAACCGCTCGCGCACTCCCGTGCTGGCGATTGCCGCACATATCCCGAGTGCCGAGATCGGCAGCGGTTATTTCCAGGAAACCCATCCCACCGAGTTATTCCGCGAGTGCAGCGTGTACTGCGAAATGGTCTCCGACCCCGCGCAGATGCCGCACGTGCTCGACTCTGCCATTCGCGCGGCGGTCGGTCAGCGCGGTGTCGCGGTGGTGGTGATCCCGGGTGACGTGGCCATGCGCAAGGCGCTGGTCAAGGCAGTGACGCCCGCCGCCGGCCTGCTGCCACCCAAGCCCAAGGTGATCCCGGCCGAACGCGAGCTCGATGCGCTCGCCGCCCTCTTGAACGCGGGCAAGCGCATCACCCTGCTGTGCGGCCGCGGCACGGCCGGCGCCCACGACGACCTGATCGCCCTCGCCGACGCGCTGAAGTCGCCGATCGTGCACGCCCTTGGTGGCAAGGAATACGTCGAGTACGACAACCCGTTCGACGTCGGCATGACCGGCCTGATCGGTTTCAGCTCCGGCTATTACGCGATGGAAGACTGCGACACCCTGCTCATGCTCGGCACCGACTTCCCTTACCGGCAGTTCTACCCGGAGGACGCGAAGATCGCCCAGGTCGACCTGCGCCCGGGCAACATCGGCCGTCGCTGTCGCGTCGACCTGGGTGTTGTCGGCGACGTCGGCGAGACGATCCGTGCCCTGCTGCCGCGCATCGAACCCAAGCGCGTGAGCGGCCATCTGGACCGCTGCCTGGCGCATTACACGCGGGCACGCAGGGACCTCGACGAACTCGCCGCGATCGAGGCGGGCCACGACCTGATCCATCCCCAGCAGCTCACGCGACTGGTCAGCGAACTGGCCGAGGACGATGCGGTCTTCACCGTCGACGTAGGCACGCCGACCGTCTGGGCCGCACGCTACCTGCGCATGAATGGCAAACGTCGCCTGCTTGGGTCCTTCGTGCACGGCTCGATGGCCAATGCGATGCCGCAGGCTATTGGCGCGCAGTCGGCGTACCCGGGCCGGCAGGTCATCTCGCTCTCTGGCGACGGCGGCTTTTCCATGCTGATGGGTGACTTCATCACCCTGGCCCAGCAGGGGCTGCCGGTGAAGGTCATCGTGCTCAATAACGGCACCCTGGGCTTCGTTGAGCTTGAAATGAAGGCGGCAGGACTGCTGGAGACCGGGGTCGAGCTGAAGAATCCCGACTTCGCCGCGATGGCCAACGCCATGGGCATCCACGGTCGTCGCGTCACCCGCGCCAGCGATCTGCCTTCCGCAGTCGCCGAAGTGCTCTCGCATGAGGGTCCCGCCCTGCTCGACGTGGTCAGCAATCGCCTCGAGCTGTCGATGCCGCCAAAGATCAGCGGCGAGCAGGTAAAGGGCTTCAGCCTCTATGCGCTGAAAGCCGTGATGAGCGGACGCGGCGATTCGATCGTCGACCTTGCCTTGAGCAACCTCAGCCGTTGATCGTAAAAAAGCGGGCCGCCCAGCGGCCCGCTTCAGCCGGGAGCCACCCCCAACGCGTATACTCCTGCGGCATCAATCGCCGCCTGGCAAGACCATGCCACCGCACGTCCCAATCGACCGGAACCGGATAGCCGGCTAGTGGCTCTTACCCTCACTCCCGAAATGATGCTCGTGCTGGGCCTGGTGGGCTTCACCATGCTCATGCTCGTTCTGGAGTGGATCCGGGCCGACATGGTGGCCCTGCTCGTCGTGGTGACGATCGGCCTTACCGGGCTGATTCCCGGCGACCAGGTGTTCAATGGCTTTGCCGGTAACGCCGTCATTGCCATCATCGCGATCATGATCATGGGCGCCGGCCTCGACCGCGCCGGCGTGCTCAACCTTACCGCTGCCTTCGTCATGCGCATGGCGCGTGGCGTCGAATCGCGACTGGGCGTGGTGGTCAACAGCGTGACCAGCCTGTTCAGCGCGGTCATTCCCAGCCAGGCGCTGGCGGCACTGATGATTCCCGTGACCAGCCGGCTGTCCGCCCGGACGGGCGTGCCGATGTCCCGCCTGCTCCTGCCGATGGCGTTCTGCATCCTCACCGCCACCAACACCACGCTGATCGCCAACTCGCCGCTGATCGTCCTCAACGACCTGATCGCCAGTGCGAACAGCAACCTGCCCCCGGGCGCGCATACCATTCCCAAGTTCGGCCTGTTCAGCGTGACCCCGGTCGGTCTGGTTCTCGCCGTGACCGGCGTGCTGTTCTTCTATCTCTTCACCCGCAAGCTGCTTCCCGAACGCGAAGACGAACGGCTCAAGGTGACGCCCGGTCGCACCGAGAGCTACTTTGCCGACACCTACGGCATCGTCGGTGAGACCGCCGAGCTCACGGTCACCGCGGAGAGCCCCCTGGTCGGCATGAGCATCGGCGAAGTGGAGCAGTTACACGGCGCCCCGTTGATCCTCGCGATCAAGAACGGCAACGAAAGCCGCGTGGCACCGCCCTCGGACCAGATGATCTGGGTCGGTACCGTGCTCGGCGTCCTGGCCCCTCGCGATGCCATCAATGCGTTCGCCAACAACCAGTTGTGCCGCGTTTCCATGCGCATGCGCCAGCTCGGCGAGCAGTTCAACACCACGCGCGCCGGTATTTCCGAGGCGGTCGTCCCGCCTAGTTCGCGCTTCATCAAGCAGACCGTGGGCGAACTCCGCCTGCGCAAGCGCTTCGGTATTTCCGTGCTGGCCGTGAACCGTGGTGACGAAGTGTTCCGCGAGGATGTGCGCGCGGTCACGCTGAGGGCCGGCGACACGCTGGTGCTCCACAGCAAGTGGCGCGACCTCATGCTGGCCGAGGAAGACCGCGACTTCGTGGTCGTCACCGACGTGCCCAAGGAAGAAGCGCGTCCCGGCAAGATCTGGCAGGCCGTGTTCTTTTTCGTGCTGGCCAAGTGCCTGGCCCTGTTCACCCACCTCGACCTCTCCGTGGCCATGATGACCGGCGCGGTCGGCATGCTGCTCACCGGCGTGCTGAACATGGACGAGGCTTACAAGGCGATCAACTGGAAGACGATCTTCGTCACCGCCTGCCTGATTCCGCTTGGCTGGTCGATGGACTCCACCGGCACGGCCTCGTGGATCGCCCAGGAAGTCCTCGCCGTGCTCGGCCATGCGCCGCAGTGGACGCTGCAGCTTTCTATCGCGGTGCTGACGCTGATGTTCTCGCAGGTCATGTCGAACGTGGGAGCCACGGTCATGATGGTGCCGATCGCCATCAGCGTCGCCGTGAGTACGGGTGGCAATCCTTCTGCCTACGCACTGATCGTGGCCGTCTCGTCGTCGAATACCTTCCTGCTGCCGTCCGGCCATCCGGCGCTGATGATGGTGGCCGGCCCGGGTGGCTATCGCGCGAAGGACTTCCTGCGGGTCGGCCTGCCCCTGACCCTCATCGTGCTGACCCTGACCCTGGTCACGATCAACTTCATGTACCGGTAAGCGGCGCACACCCGCCCGCGAAATTTCTCAGACCAGCCGCACCGCCCCGTCGAGAACCGTCACCGGCACGGCACGCAGGCGATCGCCCCGGCACGGCCCCGCCGTGCAGTCGCCGCTGTCGGCCGTGAAGGTCGCTCCGTGGGCCGCGCAGATGATCGTCCCGTTACGCACCAGAAAACGCCCGGGGGCGTAGTCGAGGCGGCGACCTGCATGCGGGCAGACGTTGAAATAGGCGCGCGCCTCATCGCCCTGGCGGTAGACCATGAGGGACTCGATCTCGCTGTCGACGAGGGCTTCGACTTCGATGGCGTTGCCGTCGGGGATGTCAGCCAGGAGGCAAAGAGAGGGGGCGTCGGCGTTAGGCGTCATGGCACTTGTCTATGAGGGTGGGTTGCCCCAAGGTAAAGGGGAACCACGCATGTCATTGTGCCATACGGATTTTTAACCCATGAGCTTCGTCTTTCCGCCCATCCGCCGCTCGCGCAACCCGCTTGTCCGCGCCCTGTCCGTCGTGGCCGGCCTGGCCGTGCTGGGTGTCTTGCTGGTGTTTGGCGTGGTCGTGATCGGCGTACTTCTGGCTGGCGGCCTCGTGTTCCTGGCCGTGCGCCAGTGGAAGCTCGCCCGAAACGGCGCGCCCAGGGCTTCGCAGCCATCCGCTGCGCATGCCCCGCAGGACCCGAAAGTCCTCGAAGGCGAATTCGTCGTGATTCATCAGCGCGACCCGGTTCACCACTAACGCCGCAAGAAGCGGATGGTGATCGTCCCCGGTCCCTCCTACGCTGGTCTCCAACGAACCGGAGGCCACGATGAAAACCCAGGTCCAGCCCATGCATCCCGCCACCGACGACGCCCTCGAACGGGTCCGTGCCGCGCTCGAGCATGAAGACGGCGCCAGCGACCTCGCCAGCCTCGCCGTCGTCGCCGGTCTCAGCCCCACCCATCTGCAGCGCGCCTTCCGCCGTCGCTACGGCGTCAGCCCGGCCGAGTACGCACGGGCGCGCCGTTTCGGCCAGCTTCGCGATGCCCTGCGCGAAGGCGCAGCCGTCACCGACGCGGTGTACGAGGCGGGGTTCGGCTCGGGCAGCCGGGTCTATGAAGAGAGCGATCGACAGTTGGGCATGACCCCCGCCAGCTACCGCGCAGGCGGCGCTGGGGCTTCGATCCGTTACACCACCACAGGTACGCCGCTGGGGCGCCTGCTGGTTGCCACCACCGCCAACGGCATCTGCTCGGTGACGCTCGGCGTGGACGATGCCGCACTGGAGACACGACTCGCCGAAGAGTTTCCGTTGGCCGGGCGCGAGCGCGTCGACGAAGGCCGCGACGAGTGGCTGGATGCCGTGATCGCGCGAGTTACCCGGGATCTCGGCTGGGATCGCGGCGAGACGCCGGCCATGCCGCCGATCGACGTCGCCGCCACGGCGTTCCAGTGGCGCGTCTGGGACGCGCTGACCCGGATTCCGCGTGGCGAAACCCTCAGCTATGGCGAACTCGCCGCCAGGCTCGGCGTGCCCAAGGCGGCGCGCGCCATCGGCCGCGCCTGCGGCAGCAACAAGCTTGCCCTGCTGGTCCCGTGCCACCGGATCATCCGGGAAGACGGCAGCCTGGGAGGCTGGCGCTGGGGCCTGGAAATCAAGCAACAGCTGCTCGCCACCGAACATGCCATGAGCGCCGCTCAAGGCTGACCTTCGAACGTTTCGCTACCGCCAGCCGCACGGCGACGATATCGTTCCGGATTCAGCCTGGATCACCCATGTCCGACCCTGCCTGTTCCACGACGCCAGCTCCCGCCACCGCCGCGACCGATCCGCGGTGGATGGTGCCGCTTTCCCTGTTTGCGCTGTACGTCATCTGGGGCTCGACCTACCTCGGCATCCGCTATGCGCTGGTGAGCTACCCGCCCTTCATGCTCGCGGCGATTCGTTTCGCGATCGCTGGCGTCCTGTTGTTCGCCGTATTGCGCGTGCGCGGTGCGACCCTGCCGACACGCGCCCAGTGGAAGAACGCGGCGATCGTCGGCACCTTGCTGCTGGCCGGTGGCAACGGCCTGGTCTGCTTCGCCGAACAAACGGTGAGCTCAGGCATCGCCGCGGTCGCCGTGGCGAGCATGCCGTTGTTCGCCGCCGTGTTCGGTGGCATCTACGGAGAGTGGCCCACGCGCGGCGAAACCGCTGGCCTTCTGCTCGGTTTCATCGGTGTCATCGTGCTGAACCTGGGCGCGGGCCTGTCAGGCTCACCGCTCGGTGCCATCGCGCTGATCTGCGCCGCAATGGCCTGGGCGTTCGGCTCCGTGTGGTCCAAGCGCCAGGACATGCCCAAAGGGCCGATGAACACCGCCGCGCAGATGCTCTGCGCCAGCGTGGCACTCATCATCATCGCCCTGCTCCACGGCGAGCGCTTTCCGGCACATCCGGAAGCTGGCGCCACCGCCGCGCTTGCCTACCTGATCGTTTTCGGTTCGATCATCGCCTTCAGCGCCTATCTCTACGTGTTGAAGACGGTGCGCCCGGCGCTGGCCACCAGCTACGCCTATGTGAACCCACCCGTGGCCGTACTGTTCGGCGTCGCGCTCGCGGGCGAGCATGTCGGCCCGTTCGACCTGGCTGGCATGGCGATCATCCTGGTCGGTGTCGGCATCATCACGATGATGCGCGTGCGCAAGGCCTGACTGCCGCGAGTGTGACGCAGTTCTCATTGCAGCTTCGCGATGCGTTTTTTCAGAATAATTCGATGTCGATCCGTGACATCGGCGCCTAGCCTCGGGTTCCTCTGATTGAGGAACATCCCATGTCTCGCCTCGAAACCAAGGCGCCGCGGTGTTCGCGGCGCGTCTACCTCTGCGTGGCACGCGGCGGCACCGTATTCGGCATCGGCATACTTGCCGTCGCCTCATGCCAGACGTTCCGCGAGTATCCGGCGCGCAGTGACGCCTCGCCGGTGGCCGACTACCTCGAGTACGACGCCTGCCTCGACCGCGGCGGTCGCTGGTTGATGCACGCCCATGCTTGCATCGAGCAGGGCGACGGGCAACTCCCCGAGGCACCCGAAGCGCTGTGATCAGAGCTCGCGAAGCGCCGTGGTGACCGGTACACGTGCGGCACGCAGCGCCGGGAACAGCCCACCGATGAAGCCGATGGCGAGCGCCCACTTGATGCCCGTCCACAGCAATGCACCACTGACGTGGAACCGGAAGACGACCTGGCTGAAATTCGCGCCGAGTGTCGAGGTGGTGTAACCGTTGAAGATGATCCACACCACGCCCGCACCGATGAGTCCGCCGAGCAGGGCGAGCATCATGGTTTCGAGCATGATCGAGACCACGACCGGCACGCCGCGGAAGCCGATGGCACGTAGCGTGGCGATCTCGCGAGCCCGTGCCTGGATGGCGGCGAACATGGTGTTGAGCGCGCCGAAGATGGCACCGATCGCCATGATGATACCGACCGTGATGCCCACGGCGCGCAAGACCTTCGTCAGCCCCTCGGATTGCTTGCTGAAGTAATCCTGCGTGGTGCTTACGTCCACCTTGAGGCGAGGGTCGGCAACGAGGCTGGCCTTGAACGTATCGAAGGCGGCCGGCGAGTCCAGCAAGACGGTGACCGACTGCACGCTGCTGCCGCGGCGGTAGGCGGAGCCTACGCTTTGCGTATCGGCCCACAGCTCAGACTCGAGTGCGTCGTGGGATTCGAACACACCGACCACGGTCCACGTCTGCCCGGCCAGGCGGAGGGTCTTGCCCACATCGATCCCGTCGAACTGCGCTTTTGCCCCTTTGCCAACGATGATCTCGCCCAGGCCGGGGCGGAACTTCCGACCTTCGACGATCTTCACCTGGTCCCTTAGCGCCCAGACGTCCTCGCTCACGCCGCGAATGGGAACGTTGGAATCGCTGTTCGGGTCGCCCTTGCGCGGCAGATTGGCCACGACCACCAGCTCGCCCGAACCAATCGGCTTGCCCTGTGCATCTTTTTTCACGCCGGGTGCCTGCATGACCACATTCGCGCTGTCGCGATCGAGGATCGAATTGAGCTCGGCCTGCGAGCCGCCGCGCAGGACGATGGCAGTGCGATCGTTGCCGGTGGACCGAAGCGTTTCGGCGAAGCCATCGCTCATCGCCAGCATGGCAACGAGCACCCCGACGACACCGGCAATGCCGACCACCACGACCGAGGACGAGCCCAGCCGCTGGGTGACTGTCGCCAGCCCCACACGGGTGACTTGCCAGGTCTGCCGGCCGCGGCGCGTCAGCGCCATCCACAACGCGAGGACCACGGCCAGGGCAGCGACGCCTTGCCAGGGCAACGCGATCCACAAAGCCAGAAACGCTGCGACGATCAGGAGAAGGAAGAGGCCGAAACCGAATTTCTTCATGGATTTCATGTCGTATTCCTCAGCGCCCGGCGAGCGCGTCGACGATGTTGAGACGCATCGCACGGATAGCAGGGAGGGCGCCGACGAGCGCACCGATCACTACCATCAGCACGAGCCCGAGGATCCAGGTGGACGCACCGATCGGTGGCAGGTTGAGCATGCCACCGCTGCCCTTGGCGACGATAGGCACGACGACGCCCGCCAACGCGAGTCCGAGGACGCCACCCAACAGCAACAACATGATGCCCTCCGCGAGAACCATGCCGAGCACGCTCTGACTGGAGAAACCAATCGTCTTCAGCACCGCGAGCTCGTTCGTGCGCTCGCGCACTGCCTGCGCCATGGTGTTTCCGGTCAGCAGGATAAGGGTGAAGAACACGGCACCCATGATCGCCGAGACGATGAGCCCGATATCGCCGAGCTGCTTGGCGAACGAGGCGTTGAACGCCTGCTCCGTCTGCGTCTTGGTTTCATGGTCCGAATTGGCCGATAGCGCGTCGATTGCCTTGGCCACGCTGTCGGCCTTGTCGGCGGACGTCAGCTTCACCACGTACCAGCCCACCGTGGTACCTATGCTGTGGAACGCATTGGCATCTTCGAAATACTTGTGATGGAAAAAGAACTGCTGGTCCGTGCCGTTCGCCGCGCCCTTGGCCGGCGTGTAGATGCCGACGATGTCGAAGGGCCACGTCTTGTCACCGTTGCGCTGCGGGAAGATCGTCGACTGCAGGGGAATCTTGTCGCCCACCTTCCAGCCGAAGCGCTTTGCCAGTGCGGCACCCACGATGGCACCGGTGCGGGTGGTCTCGTACGCTTTGCGTTGATCCGCCGGCAATTCCATCTCGTGGTAGATATCGAGGTAGTTGTCGCTCACGGCGAAGCTGAGCACGAAGTTCTTGGGATCCTGGTAGATGCCCCCGAACCAGTTCGCGTAGCCCACCGATTTCACACCCGGAATCGCCTCCATGCGCGTCTGCAGGCTTGCCGGCAACGACTGGATGATCGAGTAGCGGGACGTGGTGATCAGGCGGTCCACGCCGATCACGCTGTCGCCGGAGTCGAAGGCCGCACGCGTGGCGTCGAGCATGCCAAACAGCAGGAACGCGGCGAGGATCGACACCAGAGTGAGGAAGGTCCGGGACTTGCGCCGGAACAGCGCCGCCCAGATGAGATGCATGTATTTCATGCCGGCATTCCTCGCTCAGGCCACGGCTTGCTCGACAAGGGTGCCCTTGTCGAGATGCAGCGTGTGATTGGCATACTCGGCGGCCTTCGGATCGTGCGTCACCATCACGATGGTCTTGCCGTGCTCGCGATTGAGTTCGCGCAGTAGACCGAGGATGTCCTCGGCGGACTGCCGATCGAGGTCGCCGGTCGGCTCGTCGCAGACCAGTAGCGTGGGATCGGACACGATGGCACGCGCAATCGCAACGCGCTGCTGCTGTCCACCGGAAAGCTCCGAAGGCTTGTGCGTGGCGCGATCGGACAGGCCCACCAGTTGCAGTGCGATGGAAGCGTTCTGCTTTCGCTGAGCCGCCGAGAGCTTCGTCAGCAACAGCGGAAGCTCGACGTTGCGCTGGCCGGTGAGCATCGGCATGAGGTTGTAGAACTGGAAGACGAAGCCGACATGCGCCGCACGCCACTTGGCCAGCGCACCGGAACCGAGCTGATCGATGCGCTCGCCAGCCACCGTGATGCTGCCGCCGGTTGGCGTATCGAGGCCACCGATCAGGTTGAGCAAGGTGGTCTTGCCCGAGCCCGACGGGCCCATGAGCGCAAGGAAGTCGCCTTCCTCGATCTTCAGGTTCACGCCGTGCAGCACTTCGACCTTCTGCCGGCCGCGCTCGTAGACCTTGGAGAGATCCTGGATATCGATCAGGGTGGCCATCGTTATGTCTCCGGACGCGTCAGGGAGTGGTTTTGGCGACGCTGACGGCCGTGCCGTCGGCGAGGGATTCAGGTGGTGCGACGACAACGGTTTCGCCGCTGGTCACGCCTTCGCTCACGAGGCGCATGTCGCCGCTGCCCTGTTTTGCAGACGTCACCGACCGGCGCTTCGCTGTGTTGTCGGCAACGACGAAGACGACGTCGTGTCCATCGCGCTGAACGACGGCGGCAGCCGGCACGAACACGCCCTTGGGCGCCGCTTGTTGAGTGGCCGCGCGATGCTCGAGAAAGGACACGCGAACGCCCATGTCGGGGACGATGCGTCCATCCTTGTTTTCCAGCGCGACGCGCACTTTCACCGTCGCCTTCCCGCGATCGGCCGCTGGCACGATGGCGATCACGTGAGCGGGAATCTTCCAGTCGGGATAGGCATCGAGTACGGCCTCGGCCGGCATGTTTGCCTGCACGCGGCCGATATAGGCCTCATTGACGTCGACGTCGATTTCCAGCGACTCCATGTCGACGATGGTGCCCACGCCGGTACGCGTGAATCCGCCGCCGGCCGAGAGCGGCGACACGATCTCGCCCACCTGGGCCGCCTTGTCCGTGATCACACCATCGAAGGGCGCACGAACCACCGTGTAGTCGAGGTTGACCTGCCCCACCTTCACCTGCGCATCGGCGGAATCGGCCTGCCGCCGTGCGGTGTTGAGTTGGGCGCGGAAGGTGTTGGCCTGGGTGCGGGCCTGTTCCGATACCTGTTTGGACACAAGGCCACGGCCGACGAGCGCCTCGGCGCGGTCGGCATCACGCAGGTTCTGATCCAGCTGGGCCTGGGTCTGGACCACGGTGGCGCGAGCCGCCGCCGCGCTGGCCCGGGCAGCATCCAGGCTGGCCCGAAGAGCGTTGTCCTCTAGCCGGGCGAGCACCTGCCCTTTCTTCACCCGGTCGCCTTCCTCGATCAGCACCTCGGTCAGCGTGCCGGTGATCTGTGCGGATACCGTGGCTTGCCGGCGCGCGGTCACGTAACCGGTCGCCTGCAGAACCGCGCCGGCTTCGGCGTTCGCCGACGGCGAAACGGCGGTGGCGGTCTTCACCTCCACCGGGCGATGAGCGACGAAGGCCCAGCCCCCCGCACCCACGGCCAGCAAAGCCACCACGACGGCGCCTGCGATCAGCGCGAGGCGGACGCCATTGCCGCCGCCTCCGCCGCCATGGGCTTCCTTGTGCGATTTATCGATCTTCAACTGCCGTAGCAGCTCAGCATTCGAATTCATGCGTCTCTCGATTCCCCGGGGCCCCACCCCATGGCAAGATCATGCGATCCGGGCCGACGCTGCACCACTTCCACGCATCAGTCATCTGCCGTGACAGGTGTCACCTGCTAACCTGATGCCATGAATACGATCATCCCCGCGCCGGCCCAGCCGAGCATCCCTGTCGTCGGCCAGACCGCGCGTTTCCCGGTCCGCCGTATCTTCTGCATCGGCCGCAACTACGCCGACCACGCCCGGGAAATGGGCGCCTCGGTCGACAAGGCCAACCCGATGTTCTTCACCAAGCCCGCCGATGCCATCGTGACCGACGGCGCCGATGTGCCCTACCCCTCGGCCACCAACGACCTTCATCACGAAGTGGAAATGGTCGTCGCCCTGGGCGCCGGTGGCTCGGACCTTTCCGTCGAAGAGGCCGGCAAGCTGGTGTGGGGTTATGGCGTCGGCCTGGATCTGACCCGCCGTGATCTGCAGGCACAGGCCAAGGCCAAGGGCGCCCCGTGGGACGTCGCCAAGGGCTTCGATCACTCGGCCCCTGTCTCCGCCCTGGTCCCGGCATCGGACGTCACGCCGGACGCATCCACGCGCATAGCGCTGGAGATCAACGGCGAGCTTCGTCAGGAGGCCACACTGGGCGACATGGTGCTGGACGTTCCCGAGATCCTCAGCGCGCTTTCGAAGCTGTTTGAGCTCAAGGCCGGCGACCTCGTCTACACGGGCACACCCGCTGGCGTCTCGGCCCTCGTGCGCGGCGATACGTTCCGTGCGACCCTCGACGGCGTGGCCACGCTCGAAGGGCGCGTGAGCTGACTTCGCAAACTGCCGACATCCATCCCGCTAGTTTCCTACGTTCCACGTTCAGCCAATAAGGAGAAAGTCCGATGAGTTTCGTCGCGGAATTCAAGAAATTCGCTCTACGCGGTAACGTCGTCGACCTGGCGGTCGGTGTCGTGATCGGTGCGGCATTCGGCAAGATCGTCACCTCGCTCGTTGAAAACATCATCATGCCGCCCATCGGCTGGTTGATCGGCGGCATCGACTTCTCCGACTACAAGTGGGTACTCAAGCCCGCCGACGCGGTCGCGAAGAAAGCCGAAGTGGCCATCCAGTACGGCCTCTTCATCAACGTGCTCATCCAGTTCTTCATCGTCGCCGCGGCGATCTTCCTCGTCGTCAAGGCCATCAACCGCCTTACCCGCCGCGAAGAGGAAGCCCCGGCCGCTCCGGCCGCCGATGTCGTGCTGCTGACGGAAATCCGCGACCTGCTCCGCTCCCAACAAGGCCGCTGATCCACATCGCGACGCCCCCGCTCTCGTAGGAGCCGATTCATCGGCGATGCTTTCCTTCGGCGGGGCCAGACGTCACGGCGCAGAGCTTTCGGTGCCTTGACGTCGCAGCGCAGAGCCTTCGGTGCCTTGACGTCGCGGCGCAGAGCCTTCGGTGCCTTGACGTCGCGGCGCAGAGCCTTCGGTGCCTTGACGTCGCGGCGCAGAGCCTTCGGTGCCCACCCTCGCTGCTCAGACACCCCTTCGCGTTTCGTATCGGAAGGCCGCTACCGCGGCTCATGTACTTATTTGGCCTACGGCCGCTCCACTTGTCGGGAACTCGCCTCGAGGGTGGGCACCGAAGACTCTTCCGAACCCTGAGGTTCGTGGGGGTCGAGCCGACGAAGCAACGCCGCTTCGGCTACCGGCTCTTCGCGATCGCCAAACGCTGGGCTCCAGCCCGCTAGTCGCGATCGTTCGCGTGCGTCATCGCAGCGGCGGAGAAGGCGCGCGCCGAACCGGATTTACGCGCCAGCACGACTGCCGTAACGGGCCGCTTTGGCGGCCACACCCACCCCAACGGCTTTCCTTCCACTCAACCGTATCGTCGTGAGAGACCTTGGTGTCCACCCTCGAGGCGAGTTCCGGACAAGTGGAGCGGCCGTAGGCCAATAAGAACACGAGCCGCGGAGCGGCCTTCCTTTTCGAACGCGGAGGACTGTCTGAGCAGCGAGGGTGGGCACCAAGGTCTCCTCGCGAGACGCCCAAGTGTGCGGCCAACGGGCCATCGCCGCTGAAGCGGCTCCCACATGGCCGAAGGCGAGCGCCCGAGCCTCGGCAATTCGCGAAGAGCCAAAAAAAGAGGCCGCCGATGGGGTATCGGCGGCCTATCTGGGGAGACTCGTTATGCCCGGGAGTTGAGCCGTCACCGGCTCGGGCACTTATTATTGGTATTTGGTTTTAAGCGCGTTCGCTATCAGAAGTCGTAGTTGATACCGAAGCGTACGTAACGCGGCTGGCTGAAATAGGTGACCTTGTTGTAATTGGTATCGAGCGCCGTCGAGCTGCCGTACTGCACATACGTCGCCGTCGGGACGGATTCGCCCAGCGCGTTGTAGATCATCACGTTGAAGCCGAGTTTCTGGTTGGCCCACATCGGACGGTATTCGGCCGAGAGGGAAACGATGTGCTGCCACGGTTCGCGACCGGCCGCGCCCGGCGGTGAAGCAGCGCCGCCGCAGTAGTGGTAGTAGCTGCCGTAGCCGACCGGATTACTTTCGTCCGCACCGTAGTAACCCAGGCAGGTCTTCGGCGTACCGGAAAGGATCGCGATGTTGGCCGAGAGCATCCACTCCGGCGCGACCTGCCAGGAGCCGTAGATCTTCAGCTGGTGCTTGCGGTCATTGGCGAGCAGACCGTTGGAGTTCTCCATGAGTTTGCCGAAGTCCCAGTCCACCGTCGCCGAGACGTCGGTCTGGCCGATGTCGGACCGCACCTGGCCTTCGGTATCGCCATAGCTGCGCGAGAAAACGTAATCGACCTTGGCCTGCCACGTACCGTCGAACGGGTGCTCGAAGAAGGTCTCCAGGCCGTAGTAGCTGCGCTTGGCCTTCGGCATGCCGAAGTCGTCCGCGGATACGCTCACGTTGTAATAGCCGCCCGCCGGATCCGGAATACGGTAGGTGTTGCTGCGACCCGGGTTCGACAGGTAACAACCGTTCAGCGTGCTCGGGTCGACGTCGTATCCGAGCGAGGCAGCCTTGTCGGTGATGGTGCCGGTATCGCAGATGTCGTCGAGGATATTACGCAGCTTACGAACCTGCGCCTTCATGCCCCAGACGTAATCCGGGTTGATCTGCTGGGTGAAACCGAGCAGGTATTCGTCCTGGTATTCCGACTGGATATTGCTTGCAGCGACGGTCTTTGCGTCCGGCGACTGGCCGTATTCGTTGTTCGCCGAGACGGCACCGCCCGTGGACGATGCCAGCTGGGTGAGACCGGTCGGATTACCGAGCCCGTCGATACCGGTATAGGTGTAGTACTCATTGGTGTAGAGCGAGCCAGCAGCGGCACGCAGGGCCACGGACGCGGGCATGGCGAGGTAGTAACGACCCGCGTTCCCGTAGACCTTGAGCGTCGAATCGCCGTTCACGTCCCAGCTGAAGCCGAGGCGGGGAGCCCACTGCGGTCTGGTCTCGCGAAGGAATGCCTGGCCGTTCGGGTTGTAGTTGGTGAACTGGTCGTTGCGCAGACCGATCTTCACCAGCCAGCGATCGTCGACCTGCCAGCTGTCCTCGATGTACTGGGCGCGCTGCTTCACGCGAACGGAGGCGGCCGTGCTGTAGAGGTACTGCGATACGTAGTAACCGTTCTCACCACCAGCACCGGTATTCGGCGCGGCAACGAAGGGGCTGTCACTGATCGCCGTACCCGGGTCGCCGAAGCCGTAATCCCACGCGCTCGCAGTCTGCCCGTCGTCGATATCGTGCGAATTGAGGTTATCGATACCACCGGTGATGGTGTGGTCACCGATCTTCCAGGAGAGGTCCAGGCGCAGGTTATTCGTCGTCGCGCGGTGGCTCGGGTCATCGGCTGTAAGCACCGTCTGCGAGTTGACGAGGTTGCTGCCGCCGGTGATCGCGGGATTCTGGTCCTCCGGATTATCAATGTACGTCAACGTGGGATCGTATCCCGGCGTATCGCTGAAATAGGTCATCTTCTGCTTGCCGTAGAGGGCGGTAAGCGTCAGGTCATCAGTGATATAGCTGGTGAACTTGGCGACGTAGACGTCAGCGCTTTTCTTCGTCGACGTGTCGTAGCTGTTGAGCGATCCGGTCGTGTTCGTCGCGTAGTCGTAGTTGTAGAGGTTGCCCTTATACGAATCCTTCTGCGACGCACCCGTCAGTTCGAGGATGTTGTTGTCGGTGATATTCCAGTCGATCTTCGAATACCACTTCGGATCGTGATACTCGTAGTTCGTGTTGTACGACGAGGTGACCGAACCGACACTATTGCCGACGTTCTTGGCTTCTTCCACCGCAGCGAAGAAGAACAGCTTGTCCTTGATCAGAGGGCCACCGACGTACGCGCTTTCCGTGGTCGTCCAGGACTTGTTGTCCGAGTAGCGACGATAGATGTCGCCCGCATTGGCACCGCTCACATAGTACGAGCTGGGACTGACGCCCTCGAGTGAACCCGGCGTCCACTGCACCTGGGCGCCGAAGTGCCACTCGTTCGTACCGCGCTTTCCGCTCTGGCTGATCACGCCACCGTCGGACCGACCGAATGCCGCGCCGTAACCGCCGCTGAGGATTTCCTGCTGGTCGATGGCGCCGTAAGGAAGGCTGATGCCACCAAAGCCGCTGAGAGGATCCGTGGTGTTGAAACCGTTGAGGTAATAAGCGTTCTCGGTCACGGACGACCCGCTGAACGATACCAGCGAGCCGCCGGTGGTACCGCCCTTGAACCCGCTGTACCCTGGAACGACGCCGGGCGCCAGCAAGGCGATGGCTTCGGCGCTGCGCGCCAGCGGCAACTTGGCGAGCTGCTCGGAGGTAATGACCGTGCGCGCGTCGACGCTGGTGACGTCGATCGCAGGCAAGGCGTTGGCCGAGACCGTGACCGATCCCAGAGCGGTGGCGCTGGCTGCACCTGCGGCCGTAGCAAAGGAAACCTCGGTACCGGAGCCGACCTGGAGGGTGACGTTGTTGCGCGCGTCGACGGCCTTGCCGCCCTGCATCAGGGCCACGGTGTACGTGCCCAGCGGCAGCGAACCGATACTGTAACGCCCGTCCGTGCCCACGGCGACTTCGCGCGTGATACCCGACGTGCTCTTGGCCTGGACTGTCTCGCCTTCGGCGACGGGTGCCTGGCCGAAGATGCTACCGGTAGTCGACTGGGCGATGGCCCCTGCGCTACCCAGCGCCACGCTCAGCGCAAGGCTGATCCGGCTCAGTCGCCCCCATTGAATTTTATTCATCAGCACTGTGAAGCACTCCCCAAAAGATGGATTGGCGTCGTCGCCGGGCGGACGCCCGGCAGGCGCCATTCCCCACCCGGCCCGGCGACGCTCTTGAAACGTCGTGAGTCGTGGCAATCGCCACAATTTCAATTTAGTGTTAAGACGACGTTCGCATGTGGCGGAAAGTACGGCATGACGTGTCGATTAATCGGCCGTATGGACGTCCGAAAGAACTTGCCTGGCGAACGTTCCTGCGATGCTCTCCTGCCGGTGCCCGCGCGGGGATGTCCCGAAGGTTTCGCGAAAGGAACGGCTGAAATGCGTCATGTCGCCGAAGCCCCAGGACTGCGCCACTTGCGCGATGCTGCGATGACGCAAACCGGGGTCCGCGAGTTCACGATGACATCGTTCGAGGCGCTGGGCGCGGACCCAGCGCATCAGCGTCAGTGGTTCGTCGGCAAACAGCTCGAACAGGTAGCTCGGCGAGAGGCCCACGCCCGCACCGATCATCTCGATGCATAGCGCCGGGTCGGCCAGGTGATCGCGGACGAAACGACGCACCTGCTGTTTATATTGCTGGCGGAGTTGTGACGGAGGGACGTCCACGGCTGCCATCGACTCGAAAGCCGCCGCAAGCATGTGCGGAACGGCATCGGCGACACGGTCCGCCACGGCTTCGGTGAGCTCGGACGCGTGGGCAAAGAGTTCCTTGAAGACGACGCGCAGATAGCCCACGGCGCTCAGGTGGCCATGGATACCCACCGCCGAACACTGGTCGAACCTCGGCATGGCGTCGCGCAGCCCGGGTAACGGCAGGTAGAGCGTCTGCACGGTGGCCCGACCGGTCTCGAGCCTGAACGGCCGCGACAGGTCGATCAGGCAGAAGTCGCCGGGCGCGATGTCGCAGCGCCGGCCGTGCTGCTCCACGGTGGCGCCTCCCTCCAGGTGGTAGCTGAGCAGGGCGGCACCCCGGTGGATGCGGGCCAGGCTCTCGCTGGTCAGCACATGGGGACTGTGCCGGAACGTGGCCAGGCGCAGGCGCTCGCCCGCATAACCATCGAGCAGGGTACTCGCGGCCTGTCGCCTGGAAAATGCCTGCCAGAACTGTCTTGCGGCGAGGTTCGCGCCCGGCGGCCCGGAAAGCGCATGCACGTCGTGATACTCGGTGGACAACGGAGGACGTCTCCCGAATCAGGGGGTGGCGAAGCGAGGCGGAGGACCGCCCCGCCCCGGTGGTGCCTCGGGCGGTGGCCCTGGCGACGGATCGAATCCCTTGTCGGCCATGCACAGATCCATCAGGTCAGCATCGACACCGTCGTCGGGGTCATCCGCCTTTCCATCGATGTCGATCCAGCAATCGTCGAGCGCGGCGTCCACCTGGGGGTCCTGCGGCGGACGGACATGCGGCGGCTCCTGCGCCGAGGCGACGACGGCGAGTGCCGCGCCAAAGGCGAACAGCAGGGACGGCAGCGTGGGAAAGGGCTTCATGCGGGTGGCATCCATGGGATCGAACGGTGAGCCCAAGCTAGTGGGCGCCCGTCACCGCCGGTTGTCCGCGTGTGTCAGGTTTGTGTCGGCTTCTTTGCCGGGCTGGCAAACGCGCCGTAGACTGGTCTGGTATCAAGCTATGCATGGCCATGGACCTTCAGTCGCTCATCCTTGTCGTCGACGACGACCCCGAACTGCGCAGCCTGATCACGGAGTTCCTCGGTGGTCACGGTTATCGCGTGCAGGCGGCCGAGAACGCACTGCAGATGAACCTGGCGATCGAGCGCGAGCGCCCCGACCTCGTCGTGCTCGACGTGATGATGCCGGGCGAAGACGGCCTCAGCGCCGCGAGGCGCCTGGCTGCGGACAAGGGACCACCGGTCATCATCCTGAGTGCGCTGGGCGGCGACACCGATCGCATCATCGGCCTGGAAGTCGGCGCGGATGACTACCTCGCCAAGCCCTGCAATCCGCGGGAGCTGCTCGCGCGCGTCCGCGCGGTATTGCGCCGAACCGGCAACAATGAGCCGGTTGCCGTCGAGGATGCGCGGCCCTATGGCTTCGCCGGATGGCGGCTGGATATCACCCGGCGCGACCTGCGCGACCCGACCGGCATCTTCATCAATCTTTCCGATGGCGAGTTCGCGCTGCTACGCAGCTTCGTCGAACATCCCCAGCGCATCCTCAGTCGCGACCAGTTGCTCGACCTGGTCCATGGCGGTCGCAGCGAGATCTTCGACCGGGCAATCGACACCCAGATCAGCCGGCTACGTCGCAAGCTCAACGATCGCGTGCAGGCGGAGATGATCCGCACCGTGCGCAATGAGGGATACATGCTCGTGCCGAAGGTGTCGCGACTTTGAGCCACCTGTCCCGCCTGTCCATCTTCGCGCGCACCTTCCTCATGATGGTCGGAGCCTTGCTGGTTTCCGCAACGATCGGCTTTGCGGTGCTGGTCATACGGCCACCCCAGCGCCCGTCTGCCGTCAGCCTGTTCGAGCTTGCCGCCGTCCTTCAACCCGAGCGATCCCCCTTCGGCAACCATCCCTTTGGTGAAGATCATCCCTTTCCCGGCGCAGGTGTCGGCGGTCCGCCGCCCGGTGCCGACTTCGATCACCGTGGTGAGGCCGATCTCGATGTGATCTCCACGGCGGGACCACCCGCCGCGTCGGCATCGTTCGATGAGGCGGCATCCGCGCGCATCGCCATGCGTCTGGCTGACATCTTCAACGTGCCGGGCGAGCGATTACGCGTCTTCGCCACCGAACGCGATGTACCGGGCACCCATGGACCGACGCGCCTGGCACTCGGAGGCGGATCCATCGTCGCCCTTCGCCAGGCAGACGGGCGCTGGCGTGTCGCCACGGTGCCTGTCGAGGCGTTCCCGACGGTACTGGAGCAGCAGGTTTTCCTCCTTCTTGCCCTCGGCATCCTGGTCCTCTTACCGGTCGCCTTTCTCTTTGCCCGTGCACTTGCCGCTCCCATCCAGCGCTTTTCCGAAGCCGCGCAGCGGCTGGGTGGCGACACCAGCGCACCGCCCGTGGCGCGCGAAGGGCCGCCCGAGATGCGCCAGGCAGTCGATTCGTTCAACGCCATGCAGGCACGCATCAACCGCCTTCTGCAGGAGCGCACGCAGATGATCGCCGCGATCGCACATGACCTGCGCACGCCGCTCACGCGCCTTACCTTCCGCCTCGATGGCCTTCCGTCGCCGCTTGCGGAGAAAGTCGACGCCGACATTCACGAAATGAAGGCGATGATCTCGGCCGCGCTCGATTTCATTCGCGACCGTTCGCTGGGTGTGCATCGCCAGCGGCTGGATGTACGCCTGCTGGTGGAAAGTGTCGTCGACGACCTCGCGGACATCGGCCACGATGTCACCGTACAGCCGGGTGCGCCCATCACGCTCGAGGGTGATCCGATCGCTCTTCGGCGTGCCGTGGTCAACCTGGTCGAGAACGGATTGAAGTACGGGGAACGTGTGCGCCTGAGGTTGCGCGCAACGGGTGATGGATGCGTGCTGGAAATCGACGACGATGGCCCCGGCGTTCCCGAAGCCATGCAGCAGCAGGTATTCGAGCCGTTCTTCCGGCTGGAGGCTTCGCGCAACCGTGATACCGGTGGCATCGGCCTTGGCCTGGCGACCGTCCGTGCCATCGTGCTGGACCACGGCGGCACCGTTACGCTGCGCAATCGCAAGAACGGCGGACTCCGCGCCGTCGTGAGCCTGCCCGCCACAGCCCCGCCCGGCAGCTGAGCGATACCATGCATGACTTCCTACCTAGGCCGGAGCACCCCGTCGTGGGGCCATAATCGACCTTTCCGTCCCCGGGGGTCCCCATGCGCCATACGCTTCATCTCCACGCGCTAGCCGCGTGTCTTGCGCTCGCCTTTTCCGCCCACGCCGCCGAAAAGGCCACGACGATTCCGGAGAAAGCGGTAGCCGCCGCGACCGAGCTCCGCGACCGCGCCATGAACGACAACACCGGCTATGACTTCGTCTCCGCGCTCACCACGGAAGTCGGTCCGCGCCTCGCGGGCAGCGCCGCAGATGCACGCGGCGTCGCCTGGACCGTGGCGAAGTTCAAGGCCATGGGCTTCGACAAGGTCTACACCGAGAAGGTGAGCTACCCGCTCTGGCAGCGCCACAGTGAACACGCCGAGATCGTCGCACCGTTCCCGCAGCCACTGGCCCTGACCGCGCTGGGCTACTCCGCCGGCACGCCGGCAGGCGGCCTGACCGGCGAAGTCGTCGCCTTCAACGATCTCGACGCCCTCAAGGCGGCGCGGGGGACCCGGCGACCGTGAAGGGCAAGATCGTCTACGTCAGCACGCACATGCAGCAGCAGAAGGATGGCCACGACTACGGCATGGGCTCGGCCACGCGCACGCATGGTGCCGTTCTTGCAGCGCAAATGGGCGCCGCCGCTTACCTGCTGCGCTCGGCAGGTACCGATGCACACAGCCGCACACCGCACACGGGCGTCACGGGCTTCACCGACCCGAAGCAGGCGATTCCCGCTGCGGCGCTATCGCTGCCGGATGCCGACCAGCTGGAGCGCATCCTGAAGGAAGGCAAGCCGGTCACGCTCAAGCTCGACCTCGATGTCGGTTTTGCCGGCACCTATGAAGGTGCGAACGTCATCGCCGAGGTCACCGGCCGCAAGTACCCGAACGAAGTCGTCGCCATCGGCGGTCACCTCGATTCGTGGGACCTCGGCACCGGTGCGATCGACGATGGCGCCGGCGTGGCGATCGCCGCCGCTGCCGCGAAGCTCATCAAGGACATGCCGCAGCGTCCGGACCGGACGATCCGCGTTATCGCGTTCTCGAATGAAGAAATGGGCCTGTGGGGCGGCCGTGCCTACGCCGAAGCCCATGCCAAGGAGGTGGCGAAGTTCCAGCTCGGCACCGAATCCGATTTCGGCGCGGGCCGTATCTGGCGCATGAGCGCAAGCGTGAAGCCTGAGGCACTGGGTGCGATCCAGCAGATCGCGAAGGTCGTCGAGCCGATCGGTGTCGCCTATGACACCAGCAAGCCCGGTGGCGGCGGTTCGGATCTGTCACAGATGCACGGCAAGGGCATGGCGGCACTCTCGCTCACCCAGGACGGTACCGATTATTTCGACTACCACCACAACGCCAACGATACGCTGGACAAGATCGACCCGAAGGCGCTCGCGCAGAACGTTGCGGTGTACGCGGCGTTCGCATACATGGCAGCCCAGGCGAACGGTGATTTCGGTTCGAAGGCCGGCGCGTTCGCGAAGGATGGCGCGCACGACTGATCGTCCGCACAGCGGCTCCCGCAGACGCGTGGGAGCCGCTTTGTGTGGGAGCCGCTTTATGTGGGAGCCGCTTCAGCGGCGATGCTCTTCCTTCCATGGAACTCGAGGCCAGCAACCTCAGGGTCGCGGCTGCGCCGCGGTTTTATTTATATTCGCCGATGAATCGGCTCCCACATTTTCTTTTCTGGGTGCCAGGCGCTCTTGCAGCCGGTTCATGTAGAGGTAGATCACCGGCGTGAGGTACAGCGTCAGGACCTGCGATACCACCAGACCACCGACCACGGCGAGGCCCAGCGGTTGGCGCGTCGAAGCACCGGCACCAATACCAAGAGCGATCGGCAGGGTACCGGCGAACGCTGCGGCGGTCGTCATCATGATCGGCCTGAAACGCACCCTGCACGCTTCCGCGATCGCTTCGTACGGCGAAACGCCGCCCTCACGCTGACGTTCGAGCGCGAAGTCGATCATCATGATCGCGTTCTTCTTCACGATGCCAACCAGCATGATGATGCCGACGAAGGCGAACAGATCCAGCGACGCGTTGAAGATAACCAGCGTCAACAACGCGCCTACGGCAGCGGCTGGCAGGCCTGAAAGAATCGTCAACGGGTGGATGAAACTCTCGTAGAGAATGCCAAGCACGAGATAGATCACGAAGACGGCAAGCAGCAATAGCAGGCCCATGCCCTTGACCGAATCCTGGAAGGCCTGGGCCGTGCCCTGCACACTGCCGCTGAGCGTCGGTGGCAGCTTGAGTTCCGTCGTTGCGCGATCGATGCTCGTCACGGCGTCGCTGAGCGACACCCCGGGGGCCAGGTTGAACGAGACGGTGACAGCCGGCAGCTGGCCCTGGTGATTGACCGTCAGCACCTGCGGCTTGCGCTCGAAGCTGGCAACCGTATTGAGTGGTACGAGTTTGCCGCTGTCGGAGGTGACATACAGCTTCGAAAGCACCGCCGGGTCGTCCTGCATGCGGCGCTCGACCTGGAGGATCACCCAGTACTGCGTGGCCGATCCGTAAATGGTCGATATCTGGTTCTCACCGAAGGCCGAGCCAAGCGCGGTCTGCACCTGGTCCATCGTCAGGCCCAGCGGCGCCAGCTTGTTACGGTTGACGGTAACCACCATCGATGGACTGTTGAGGTCCAGGTCGGTCGTGACATCCTGGAACCCGGGCAGTTTCTGGAACGCGGTCACGAGTTTCCCCGACCAGTCATACAGCGCGTGCAGGTCGGTCGACTGCACGGTGTACTGGTACTGCGCCTTCGACTGCCGCCCACCCACCTGGATGGAAGGTGGATTCTGGATATAGGTGCGGATGCCGGGCACCTCGGCAAACTTGTGGCGCAGCTCCTGAATGATCTGGTCCGGCGTGGTGTGGCCGCGCGCGGCCGGATCTTTCAGCCGCAGCAACAGCGAGCCCGAGTTGATCGTGGCGCGCGCGCCGCCGGCGCCCACGCTCGACATGACGCCCTCGATGTTCGGATCCTTCTGCGCGATATCGGCCAGCGACTGCTGCCGTGCGGACATCGCGGCAAAAGAGATATCGGTGGGGCCTTCCGTCGTGACGCGAAGCTGGCCGCTGTCACCCGCCGGGATGAAGTCCTTTGGCGTAATCACGAAGAGCAACCCCGTCGCGGCGAGGCTTAGCGCAAAGACCCCGACCACCGTGCGCGGGTGACGCATGCACCAGGCGAGCGTACTGGTATAGCCGTTGGTCATCGCGTTGAATCCACGATCGAACCAGACCACGATGAAGCTGCGCTTGTCGTGCGCATGCGCCTTGACGAAGCGGCTGCACAACATGGGCGTCAACGTGATCGATACGAAACCCGAGATGAGGATCGAGACGCTGATGACCACCGCGAACTCGTGAAAGAGGCGACCGACGATGCCGCCCATGAACATCACCGGGATGAACACCGCAACCAGGGACAGCGTCATCGAGAAGATCGTGAAGCCGATTTCGTTGGCACCCTTCACGGCCGCTTCGAAGGGAGTTTCGCCCAGTTCGATGTGACGCATGATGTTCTCGAGCATCACGATCGCGTCGTCGACCACGAAACCCACGGCAAGCGTCAGTGCCAACAGGGAAAGGTTGTCCAGGCTGTAGCCCAGCGCGAACATCGCTCCAAACGTACCCAATACCGAAATCGGCAGGGCCGCGGCGGGGATCAGCGTGGCCGACGCGTTACCGAGGAACAGGTAGATCACGATAACGACGAGGATGCCGGCGAGGATCAGGGTGAACTGCACGTCGTGCACGGAATCGCGAATGGAATCGGAGCGGTCGTACATCACGTCCAGCTTCACCGACGGCGGCAACGTCGCACTGAAAGCTGGCAACAACGAGAGGATCTTGTCGACCGTCTCCACCGTGTTCGCCCCCGGCTGCCGCTGGATCGCCAGGGTGATCGCGCGCGCGCCGTTGTACCAGCTCGCTTTCTGGTCATCCTGCACACTGTCGCGTGGTACGGCGATATCGGACAGGCGTACCGGCGCGCCGTTGCGATACGCGACGACGATCTGTCCGTAGTCGGCCGCGCGCATCAACTGGCCGTCCGAGCGGATGGACAGCAACTGTCGCCTGCCGTTAAGCGATCCGGTAGCCTTGTTGACGTTGGCGGCGGCGATCGCATCGACCATTTTATCAACGCCGATGCCGGTCGCAGCGAGACGGTCCGGGTCGACCGCGATGCGTACGGCGTACTTCTGCGAGCCGTAGACACTCACTTGTGCCACGCCATCGACCATCGACAGGCGCTGGGCGAGTTCCGTTTCGGCGTAATCGTCTACCGTGGAAAGCGGCAACGTCGACGATCGCATCGTGAGGAACAGGATGGGCGCATCCGCAGGATTGACCTTGCGATAGGTGGGCGGCGTAGGCATGTCCTGGGGCAGCTGGCGCTGCGCTGCCGAAATAGCCGCCTGGACGTCCTGTGCCGCGCCATCGATGCTGCGATCGAGCGAGAACGTCACGGTGATCGTCGTCGAGCCCAGTGAGCTGGACGAGGTCATCGAGTCGATGCCGGCGACCGTCGACAACTGCGACTCGAGCGGCGTCGCCACCGAAGAGGCCATCGTCTCCGGCGATGCACCAGGCAATGAGGCACTGATGTTGATCGTCGGGAAATCGACGTTCGGCAATTCGTTCACCGGCAGCCGCGGGTAAGCGGCAATACCGAAGATGACCAGCGCGGCCATCAGCAGCGTCGTCATCACCGGGCGACGGATGCAGAGTTCCGGCAGGTTCATGGAACTCCTCAGCCCTTGTCGACGCGGACGCGCGCGCCGTCGACCAGGAGCATCTGGCCTTCGATGACGACCTGCTCACCGCCGTTGAGTCCCTTGTCGATCACCGCGCGATCGGCGGTGGTCGCGCCCGTGGTAACGGGGCGCTGTTCAACCGTTTTATCGGGCTTGACGACGAAGACGAAGGAACCGGAGGTGGAGCTCTGTAGCGCGATCACCGGCACGCTGACCGCGTCGGTGAGGCGCGTCGTCGGTAAAGTCACGTCGGCGAACTGGCCTGGGGTTAGGCGACCGTCCGCATTGTGGAAACGACCCTTGAGGATGATCGTCCCCGTGGTCGCGTCAACCGCGTTGTCGACGAACTCGAGCTCGCCCTGCAATGCCGTACCTTTGTCACCCGGGATGCTTGCCTGCACCGGCAGCGTGCCATTGCGCAGGCTGGTGCGCACGGCGGAAAGGCTGTCTTCCGGAATCGAAAACGCGACACGAATGGGATCGACCTCGTTGATCACCACGATATCCGTGGTGTCGGCCGTCAGCGTGGCGCCTGGATAAGCCAGCGGCGCGCCCGTCACGCCATCGAAAGGCGCGCTGATCGTGGTGAAATCGAGCTGCGTCTGCGCAGCACGCGCTGCAGCGCGGTCGCTTTCCAGCGCGGCCCGGGCGACACCCAGGTTGGCTTTGTACAGGTCGTAATCCGCGCGACTGACGAAGCCCTTGCCGAGCATGTTCTCGTAACGGGCCAGATCCGCCTCGGCCTTCACCAGTTGCGCCTGGTCACGCGACACGTTGCCCTGGGCCTGGTCATAGGCAGCCTTCAGAGGCCGCGGGTCGACCCGGGCGAGCAGATCGCCTTTCTTAACATGAGTGCCGGGGGTGAACGCGAGCGATTCCAGCTGACCACTGACGCGGGAACGGAGGTTCACCGTGGAATAGGCTTCAGCGCGACCAATCACTTTCAGCGACAGGTCGATCTCGCCGCGCGTCGCGACCGCTGTGGTCACCGGCACGCCCGCCACCTTGTCGCCAGGCTTCGGGCCGTCTTTACCGCCTGCGTCGTGACGCCAGACCATGGCGGCGCCAGCACTGATGGCGACCAGTGCTGCTATGACGAGAAATTTCTTCCCTGGGGAACGTTGCATGTGGGCTCCGGCCGAATCCTGGGGGTCCGGTCGCCGCGCTGGGGAGCGCGGACTTGGTTTTGGTTCGGACATCCCTCACTCGAACGCACGTCGGGACGTTCCGTTGACCGGCCCGATCAACTTTCTTCGGACGGGCCGTCGAGGCTCTGGAGGTTCTCTTTCATGCGGTCGAGCACCGTGAGCATCATGGTGAGGTCATCCGGTGAGATGCCCGCCGTGGCGTCGCGGCGAAGTCCGCGAGCGATATCTTCCATGCCATCGATGACACCTCGTGCTTGCTCGGTGTCGTGAAGGCGCCAGGCACGGCGGTCCCTCGGGTCGGCACGCCGCTCGACGAAACCGGCTGCCTGAAGACGATCGATAACGCGTCCGACGGCGATCGGCTCCATGTCCAGCTGTTCGGCCAACTCGTTCTGCCGCATGCCGGGACGCCGATGCAGGGCCTTCAGGGCGCGCCACTGCGCGCGGGTGAGCCCGAAGCGCACGGCCCGGCGGTCGAAATGCTTGCGGAAAAGCAAGGTGACGTCGTTCAGCAGGTAGCCAAACGAGATGTCTTCAACTTTGAGCTGGTCGGCCATAACCTGGAGCATGCTGCGAAGGGAAGTACGGCCATCCTAGCCAATTGCGGCGCCACCGTCACAGGAGCTTGCGACATGGCCTTCGAGCTGATCGAGACCGACATCACGACCCTGGCGGTCGATGCCATCGTGAATGCGGCCAATGAGTCCCTGCTGGGCGGCGGCGGGGTGGACGGAGCCATCCACCGCGCAGCGGGACCGGGGCTGCTGGCGGCCTGCCGGGCCCTGCCCGAGGTGGCTCCGGGCGTGCGCTGCCCGACCGGCGAAGCGCGCCTGACTGGCGGGTTTTCTCTTCCCGCCCGCTTCGTCATCCATACCGTGGGCCCGGTGTGGCATGGCGGCGACCAGGGCGAGCCTGCCCGGTTGGCCGCCTGCTATAGGAATGTTCTCAAACTGGCCGAGATACAGGGCGTCGCCTCCGTCGCTTTTCCCGCGATCAGTGCCGGCGTTTACGGGTACCCGGCCGATGCCGCCGCACGGGTGGCGGTCGACACCCTGCGCTCGTCTGCCTGGCATCCTGAGCGCGTCGTCTTCTGTACCTTCGGCCCGTCGATGACAAGCATGTACGCGCGCCTGCTCCAGGGCGGCCTGATTTAACGGAGGCTATCGCGGATACAGGGGCGGCAGGCCGGTCGGGCCGTCGCCGGTCGGGGCGGCCGACCACTCGAAGCCACGCTTGAACGCCGCTTTCAACGCCACGCTGTCCACCGCCCCGGAAGCGAACCTGGCGCGCTGTAGCATCGCAATGGCCGCGCGCTGGTCCTCGGCGCCCAGAGCCGCCGACAACATGCCGGTGCTACGCACGGAGGGGCGTACCGTTCGTGCCCAGGCGAGCAGCAGACGGTCGAGTGCCGCAGGATCCGTGGATGTCGCGGAGAAAAAGGCCTCCCGCGAGGGCCGTTCACGAACGGGCGGCGACGAAACGGGCGCCGGAACCGCGCCGACTGCGCCACGCCGGCGTCCGTAAAGCAGCCATGCCGCAACGGTGACCAGCCACAGAGCCACCACCGCCATGAACAGCCAACGCCACGGCGTCGTCGATACCGGTGACCCGGGCGTAACCGCGCCAGTCGCCACCGTGGCGCTCGCGGAAGGCGTCGCGACCGCGCCTGCAACGGGCTGGGATGGCGGGATCCCGCCAACGCCCGGTGACACCACGATGTCGTGAGCGGGCACAGTGGCGACTTCCGCCTTGTCCGTGACCACGTTCCACCAGTGCAGCGTCGTTTCGGGAATGTGCAGCGTCCCGCTGCGCGTCGGCACCACGGCAAAGCCCTGCTGGCGACGGCCGGTCACCCAGGGCCCGTTGGTGCTGCCGCCCGTGACGGCCTTGTCGGGATAGACGTCCGCACCGTCGATCTTCGGCAGCGACAACGCGGGCAGCGCCTCGAATGGCATGCCGACGGCGTCCAGATGCATTGTCAGGGTGATCGGCTGGCCTACGCGGCCCTTACCGTCAGCCGGCATCCCTTCCAGAGAGAGCTTCAGCTCGCGCGCGGGGATCCATGCCCCGTCGGTCGCCGACGAAGGGCGCTCCCGGACCGTGACACGAAGGCGATCGGCGACGGCATTGACCGGCGAGCCGGCGCCAAAGAACGAGCCAGCGTCGGTGGGATCGACCGCCGTGCCCTGGAACGTCGGCGGCTGGATCTCAAGGCTGCCTGCGCGCTGCGGAAAGATGGCGTAGTGGCGCTCGATCACGTTGAAGCGCCGGCCGCCTCGCGTGCTCTGGTAATTCGCGTCCTGGCCGATCCGCCGCACTTCGGCGCCTTCGGCCGTGGGGTCACCGAGTTGCCCGTCGGCGAGGTTCACCGCGAAGTACAGCCGCAGCGTGTAATCGATCTGCTGCCCTACGTATGCCTGCGTGGGCTCGGCCTTGCCTTCGAGCACGACGGGGCGATCCGCGGCCGACACGTTCGGATCCGATGACGCAGCGACGTCGAGCGACACCGGTTGCGTACGCGAACCGCCCACGGCGAGTGCCGGAATCGTAAGGTGCCCCTCCCGTCGCGGACGCAGCGCCACGCCGAGGATCGTATGGGCCTCGCGCCGTCCGTTGACGATGCTCAGCGAGTGGTTCGTCGACGTGCCGAGGACCACGAAGTCGGTCATCAGCGGCGACAGGTCCGGCGCATCCGCGGACTCGTCTCCGACCTCGATGTTCAGCGTGACTGTCTCGCCCGCGCCGACGGTGCTTCGGTCGAGCGAGGCGACCGGCGACGCGGATTGCGCGATGGCCAGGGAAGGCATCGCCAGGGCGACCACCAGCAGCAGGTAACGCATCGTCACTCCTCCGGCTCGGCGCCGTGGCGACGCTGGTATTCGAGCATGAATTTTCTCCGCAACAGGCCACCCGGATCATCGGGTACGCGCATGAGTGCACGTCGCACGTCGGCAGGCAGTTTCGACGACGTGTCCTCGGCTGAAGCGGCGCCGAGGTCGTGGCCCTTGTCGTCCGCCGGCTTACCCTGTTTGCCAGCAAGCGCTGCATCCATCTGCTGCTTCAGGGCAGCCTGCGCCTGTGCCGCCTGCTGCCGATCCGCCGCTGACTTCGCCTCGGCGTCGCCCTGCGGTGCTTGCGCCTTACCCGGGTCCTTGCCCTTGTCGCCGCCCTCGCCCTCGCCGGTCTTGTCCTGCGAGCCTTTTTCGCCCTGCTGGCCATCCTTGCCGTCCGCCCCGGGCTGCTTGCCGCTTTCGCCCTGCTTGCCCTCGTCGCCTTGCTGACCCTTTTGACCCTGCTGGTCTTTGCCCTGGTCACCGGACTGACCCTGCTTCTTGTCCTGCTGGCTCTTGCCGTCCTTCTTGTCGTCCTTCTTGTCCTTTTCCTGCTGCTTTTGTTTCTGCAGGAAATCCGCCACGGCTTTCCGGTTCGCTGCGGCGTCGGCATTCGCCGGATCGACTTTCAATGCGCGGTCGTAGGCGGCGATGGCATCGTCATAGCGCTGTTGCCTGGCGAGGGCATTGCCCAGGTTGTACTGTGAGTCGCTGTCCGCGCCATGGGCGAGTGCTGCCTCCGACGCGGCGTAATCGCCGGCCCGATAGGCCGCCGCGCCGCGCAAGCCGCTACTGGCGGCAAGTGACTGCGCGCGCTTCGCATCACCGTCGGCGAGTGCCTTCGCAGCCTGCTGGTCACGCGTGCGAAACACGTCGGCGAGACCATCGGCGCGCGCGGGTGCCATCGGCAGGAACATCAGCGCCAGCACGAGCAACCAGCCTCTTCGGAAGGCGAGCGCAACGATCGGCAGGAGGGGAAGCAACAGCCAGGGTCCGCGATCCTGCCACTGACCCGATGCCGCACCCGCGACGGCCTTGCCCGCACCGTCGCCGTGCAGCGACGACGCGAGCGAATTGACGTCGGACTGGTCGTCCGAGGTGACGACATAGCGGCCGCCGCCTGCCGAGGCGACAGCGCCCAGTGACGCATCGTTGCGAGGCGCCATGACGATCGCACCCTGCGCATCTTTCAGGAAGCCACCATCGTCTGCGGGAACGGGGCCGCCCTGCGGCGTACCCAGGCCGAGCACGGAGACGGTGTTGCCCGACGCACGTGCACGGCCGGCTGCCGCGGCGGCGGCGGCGTCCGCGTGGTCGGTTACCAGCACGATGGAACCACCTTGCACGTCGGCGTGACGAATCAGATCGGCGGCCATGTCGATGGCCCTGGCGGGATCGTCGCCGGCCACCGGCATGGTGTCGGGCGAAAGGGCGGTAAGCAGGTCGTCCACGCTGTGTGCATCCGTGGTCAACGGAGCGACGGTGAACGCTTCGCCGGTATAGGCGATGAGCGCGTTCATGCCATCGCGATTCGCCGCATAGAGTTCGCGAACCTTATAGCGCGCACGACTGAGTCGATCCGGCACGACGTCGTGCGAGAGCATATGGGGCGACATCGAAACCACCACCACCTGCGCCGCGCGCTCGGCAAAAAGCTGTTGCGACTGGCGGTCCCACGTCGGCCCGGCGAGGGCGAGCACGGCGAGAAGGGCGGCAGCGATGAAAGCGTACACCGGTGCACGTGATGCACCGGGCTTGCCGTCGAGGAGATGCGGAAGCAGAAGCGGATCGGCCAGGCGCGTGAGCACGCGCATTTCGGCCGAGCGCCTGCCGATTAACCACGCCACCAGCGGTACGAGCACGAGTAGCCAGAGCCAGCGAGGCTCGATGAAATGCAGGTTGCCGGTCCACGCCATCATGCCGACGCCCTCCGCCCCAGGTAGCGCGGCAGCGCGGCGATGCCGAACAAGGCGAGCGAAACCAGCAACGGCCAGCGGAACAACTCGTATCGGGGCCTGAGTGCGGCACCCTGTTGCGGCACAGGCTCGAGCGCATCGATCGCGCGATAGGCCTGGGCGAGTTCGTCGCTGTCGGTCGCGCGGAAGAAGCGACCGCCCGTCTGGTTGGCGATGTCAGTGAGCATGCTCACGTCCAGATCGGCGGAGGGGTTCACCACGCGACTGCCGAAGAAATCCGGGACGCGCATGGCTGTGGCGCCGATACCGATCGTGTAAACGCGGACGCCAGCGGCCTTGGCGGCACGCGCGGCCTCGCGCGGTGCAATGGATCCCGCATTGTTGACGCCGTCAGTCAGCAGCACGACGACGCGCGCCTGCTCGGGCATGTCCGCAAGGCGTTTGACTGCCACGGCCAACGCATCGCCGATCGCCGTCTCGCGGCCGGGCAAGCCGACGACGGCACCGTGTAATTGTGCGCGCACCGCATCGAGATCGTAGGTGAGCGGCGTGACCAGATAGGCCTGCGACCCGAACAGGATGAGCCCCAGTTCGTCACCCGCACGACGGTCGATGAAGTCGCCGGCGATGGCTTCGACCGCGGCGAAGCGAGTGACATTGCGACCGGCCAGTTCCATGTCGTCCAATGACATGCTGCCGGACAGATCGACGGCGAGCATGGTGGCGCGACCACTGCGTTGCTGCGGCTCCGGAGGCCCTAGCCACTGCGGTCGCGCGGCCGCGGTCACCAGGCACACCCATGCAAGCCCGAGCAACAGCGTCGCCGCGAACGGTGCGCGCGTCACCGATGCCGCCATCAGGGACAGCCCGGGTTGCGGCAGGTTCATGGCCTGCGCCGGCTTCACCGGACGCAGGACATGGCGCAACAGCCACGGGAGCGGAAGGGCAGCGAACAACCAGGGCCATGCGAACTCAGGCAGCGACATGCGACGCACTCCTGCGCAACACGGCGCGAACCCAGGTCTCGACATCGCGCGCCGTGGGCTGCACCTCGAGGATCGCCTCCGGGCGGTAAATGGCATCCTCGATCGCCGCCAGGCGATGCACGTCCTGCCCCGGCGAGAGATTGGCCAGTGCGTCGCGCCAAGCCACGCCTTTGAGAGCCACGCTGTGCGGATCACGGATACGCGCCACGCGACGCAGGAGCTGGCTGGCGACACCAGCGAACGCGGCCACGTTGCCGTCTTCGGCATAACGCGCGGTAGCGTCGCGCAGGTCGCCCAGAGCCGCTTCGACGCGACGGCGCCACGCCGCCCGGCGGCGAAGCACGATCACACCGGCGATCACGGCCGCGATCGCCAGGGCGAGGAGTGCCCACCATCCCGGTGCCAGCGGCCACCAGGGCGACACCTGCGGAACATGGATATCGCGCAGTTCCGGGCCGGCCGTCGGCATCAGCGTGCCCTCCCTGCACCAAGCAGCGCGACGATCGCATCGAGCGGGTCGGCCGTGGTGTCGAGCGTCCGCTGGCGCAGGTTGAGGCCCGTGGCCAGCGCCGAGAGGCGGCGAACGCCTTCGCCGAGCGAGCGCGCGAAATCCGCGCGCTGCCGCTCACCCTGGAGGGCGACGTCGTAATGCACGCCACCATGCGCGAACGGGTAGCGACCCGGTGGAGGCTGTTCCAGCTCGAGCACATCCGCGACATTGAGCACGGACACCTCAGCCTTGCCCACGAGACCGAGCATGCGACCGCGAGCGGCGGCATCCACGGCGAAACCGTCACTGACGACCAATACGCGCGAGGCACCGTGCATGAGGCGCCCGGCACGCTGCAGCGCCGACGATAGTGTTTCATCGCCGCCTGGCGGCAGCGCATCCCAGGCGGCGATCGCGCCGGCTACGGCGAGGGCCCCGCGCGTACCGCCCAACGGGCGAAGAAGCTGGCGCTGTCCGCCGAAAGCGAGCACGCCAACGCGGTCGCCTCCGCGCACGGCGTACCAGGCAGCCATCGCCGCGGCCCGCGCGGCCTGCACCGACTTGAAACGCGTGCGGGTGCCGAAACGCATGCTCGCGTTGCTGTCCAGGAGGATGAGCAGGCGGCCTTCACGCTCTTCCTCGAAAAGCTTGGTATGTGCGACGCCGCTGCGTGCGGTCAGTCGCCAGTCCATGCGCCGTACGTCGTCACCGGCCTGGTAAACGCGCGATTCGGCGTAGTCCATGCCGCGGCCGTGCAGACGTCCGGGACGCTGTCCGCTGCGCTGGACACGCGAGACAACAGAAGGCGCCGGCGCACGCGCCACCCGCGCACGAAGGGCAATCAACTCGGGCAGCGACACATGGACGCGCCCATCCGGAAGGGGGGCGGCGGCGCTCACGGCAGCGGCACGAGGTCCAGCAGGCGATCGATCACCGAGTCGATGCGCACGCCTTCCGCCTCGGCCTCGTAGCTGGGCAGTACGCGGTGACGAAGCACTTCGTGCGCGATCACGTGGATATCTTCCGGTATGACGTAGTCGCGACCGGCGAGCCAGGCGTGCGCCCGGGCGCAACGGTCCAGCGCGATGGTGGCGCGCGGACTCGCGCCCCAGGCGATCCAGCGGGCGAGTTCCGGCCCGTACTTCGCGGCGTTGCGCGTCGCGACGACGAGCTGCGTGATGTAGAGCTCGAGCGGTGCGGCCATATGCACGGAAAGCACGGCATCGCGCGCGGCGAAAACGTCGGCCGGGCGCAGCACGTGCGCCGGTGGCGTGACCGGATGCATGGCATCGCGCGCCTGTTCGCGTGCCAGCCGCAGGATCGCCAGCTCGGCGTCCGCATCCGGATAGCCGATGGTGACGTGCATCAGGAAGCGATCCAGTTGCGCTTCGGGCAGCGCGAACGTGCCTTCCTGCTCGATCGGATTCTGCGTCGCCATGACCATGAACAGGTCGGGTAGCGGCCAGGTGCGGCGGCCGATGGTGATCTGCCGCTCGGCCATCGCCTCGAGCAGGGCGGACTGGACCTTGGCCGGCGCGCGATTGATCTCGTCCGCCAGGACGATGTTATGGAACAACGGCCCCCTCTCGAACTCGAACGTACCGGTTTGCGGCCGGAAGATGTCCGTACCGGTAAGGTCGGCCGGAAGCAGGTCGGGTGTGAACTGGATTCGGTGGAAATCCGCTTCCACGCGGGTCGCAAGCGCCTTGATCGCCGTGGTCTTGGCCAGGCCCGGCGCGCCTTCGACGAGCAGGTGGCCGTCGGCCAGCAGCGCGATCAGCAGGCATTCGACCAGGTGCGGCTGACCGATGATGCCGCGGGACAGCTCCCCACGCAGGCGGACGAACGCTTCCTGGAGGGGCGTCGTGGCAATCGGCAGCTCGGACATCGGCAAATCTCATACGGGTGGAGGGACGATGAGACCACAGCCGGCCGCAGAAGTTTAGGGCCGGAGGGTGATCGACAGCGCGAATCCCCTGGATCAACCGCCGCAGGCGCGCCCTGTGCCGGGATGTCAAAAAAAAGGTTCTTCGCGGAATTCCGGGGACGCTGGGGACGGGCGGCGCAGAGCCTTCGGTGCATCGAGGGCGGGGCGCAGAGCCTTCGGTGCCCACCCTCGCTGCTCAGACACCCCTTCGCGTTTCGTACCGGAAAGGCCGCTGCGCGGCCCATGTATCCATCTGGCCTACGGCCGCTCCACTTGGCGGGAACTCGCCTCGAGGGTGGGCACCGAAGACTCTTCCTATCCCTGAGGTTCATGCGGGTCGAGCCGGCGAAGCAACGCGGCTTCGGCTGTTGGCTCTTCCTTCCAGCTGACCGTATCGTCGTGAGAGACCTTGGTGTCCACCCTCGAGGCGAGTTCCGGACAAGTGGAGCGGCCGTAGGCCAAATAAGTACATCAGCCGCGGTAGCGGCCTTCCGGTACGAAACGCGGAGGACTGTCTGAGCAGCGAGGGTGGGCGCCAAGGTCTCCTCGCGAGACGCCCAAGTGTGCGGCCAACGGGTCATCGCCGCTGAAGCGGCTCCCACATGGCCGATGGCGAGCGCCCGAGCCCCGGTAATCCGCGAAGAACCAAAAAAAAGCGGCCCGAAGGCCGCCCTTTCTATTCACTAAAGTGGCGCTTAACGCAAGGAATCGGACAGGATTCGCGGGGTCACGAAGATCAGCAGCTCGGCCTTGTTGTTCGAGCGGTTCGTGCGGCGGAAGAGCACGCCCAGACCCGGGATGTCACCCAGACCAGGCACCTTGTCCGTCGTATTGGACTTGGTGATCTCGTAGATACCGCCCAGCACCACCGTCTGACCGTTGTCGACCAGCACCGAGGTGTTGATCTCCCGGGTGTCGATCGAGGGCACGAAACCGCCGCCCGGGGACGGGGTCTGGCTGGCCAGTGCGTCCTTCTTGACGTTGATCTTCAGGTACACGCGGCTGTCGGCCGTGATCGTCGGGGTCACGCGGAGTTCGAGCACGGCGTCCTTGAACTGGACCGTGGCGTTCTGCGCACCACCACCCGAACTCGAGGCCTGATAGGTCACGTAGCCGATCTGGGTACCCTGCTTGATCACGGCTTCCTGCTGGTTGGCCGTGATGACGCGGGGGCTGGAGATCACTTCGCTGCGACCTTCGGTCTGCGCGGCCGAGAGCTCGAGGTCAACCATGTAGTTGGCGCCGAGAATGGCCAGACCGATGCTGCCTGCCGGGTTCGACACTGGCAGGTTGACGTTGTAGCCGCCCGGATAGGTGAGCGTCTTGTCAGCCTGCGTACCATTGTTGAGGTTGGCTACGTTGGTCACCAGACCCGACGTACCGAGCTGGGTACCCGTACCGCTGGAGAGATCCGGCGTGGTACCAAGGACCTGCCCACTCGGGTTCGTGTTGAACGCTTGGGCACCCCAGCGAACACCGAGCTGGCGGGTGAACTGGTCCGTAGCGACGACGATGCGCGACTCGATCAACACCTGCTGCACCGGACGGTCGAGCGTACCGATCAGCTCACGCAGGTCACGGATCTTGTCGGGCGTGTCGTTGATCAGAAGCGTGTTGGTTCGGTCGTCGAACGAGACGCTGCCACGAGCCGAGAGGAAGCCGCGCGAGCCGCCGGAGGCACCACCGCCGCCACCGCCCGAGCTCTGCATGGCGCCCTGGGTCAGCAGCTTGGCGATGTCTTCCGCCTTGCCGTAGCTGATCGGGACGTAGTCGGAGATCAGCTCAGCCGAGTCTTCGGCCTTCTGGCGGGCATCGGCGAGGCTCTGCTCGTAGTTCGCAAGTTCAGCCTGCGGTGCGATCCAGATGACGTTGCCGCTACGACGCTTGTCCAGGCCCTTGGCACGCAGGATCACGTCCAGTGCCTGATCCCACGGCGTATTGACCAGGCGCAGGGTGACGCTGCCGCCCACGCTGTCGGAGGCGACCAGGTTCAGCTTGGCTTCGTCGGCGATCAGCTGGAGCGCCGAACGCACCGGGATGTCCTGGAAGTTGAAGGTCAGTCGCGAACCCGAATACGTCGGTTCCTGACCCTTCGCGGCCTTGCCGGTCGGGACAGTGACCTTCTTGGCCGCCACTTCGATCACATATTCGCTGCCGCTCTGGTAGGCCGACGTCTCGATTTCACCCTTGGTACGGATGTCGAGGCGTGCGCCTCCCGGGGAGGCCTTCGAGTCGATCGACTGGACCGGCGTGGCGAAGTCGAGCACGTCCAGGCGCTGGGCCAGCTTGGCAGGCAGGCTGGAGCCGGCCAAGCTGACGATCACGTGATCGCCTTCCCGATGCATTTCCGGCGTCGAAGCCGAGCTGCCGAGCGTTACCAGTACGCGACCCTCACCATTCGGACCCCGACGGAAGTCGATGTTCGAGACCGGCGTTCCGGCGCTCGAAGGCAGTGCCTTGGTCGGGTCGGAGACGATGGCCGTGGTCGTGGTCGCACCGGTCGGGCCGTTGTTCACGGTGACGATGAGGTTCTTGCCCTCGGCACGCGTGCGGTAGGCCGATTCACGGAACAACTCGACGGTGACGCGAGTGCGCCCTCCCGCGGCAACCACGGACACGCCGGCGGTGGAGCCCTTGCCGATGTCGATGTGGCGGCTGGCAAACGCGTTGGTCGTGTCAGGCAGGTCGATGGCGATGCGTGGCGGATTGTTGGTCGTGAAGACCTTCGGATCCGGTGCGGCGCCGGAGAACGCGAGGGTCAGTTCGATGCGGCCCCCGGGCTGTGCGTCGTAGCTGACATTCTGCAGGGCGTTTGCCGCCGATGCGCTGCCTGCGAACACGCCTGAAAAAGCGAGCGTGGCGCCGAGCACCCAGCGGCGCGCGCGATGGCGCGCGCTACCCGGCAGATGATGGAAGTTGGTCGTCATGTGCGTCATCCCCGAGTTCTTATTTTTCGCCGACCGCGATGCTTGCCGGACGCTCCATCCACCCGCCCTGGCCGTTTGGCACCAGTTCGACCAGATCGATCCGATCCTCCCCGACGGTCGTAACACGACCGTAGGCCTGCCCCATGTATTCATTGCGGTGGATGCGATGGATCACCCCACCCGGATCTTTGACAAGCGCTTCGAGACTGGCACCAGCACCGACCGTGCCAACCATCTTCAGGGTGTCGAGCGAGAACATCTCGAGCGGCTCCTTGGGACGGTTTTCATCCGGTCGCGGGCCCGACGTCGAGGTCGTGTCCATTTCAGCCGTGCTGGGGCTGAATGGGTCGCGAGCACCCTGGTCCTGGTAAGCGAACGTCTCAAACGTGCGAATGACCGGAAGAACCGGAATCGGCTCACCCTTCTTGTGCTTTTCGGCGTCGACCCACTCGCGCAGGTCGGACGTCCCCTTCGTGCAGCCAGCTAGTGCCAGAGCGGCGAACAGCATGGAAGCGGCGGGCCTGAACTTGATGTACGTCGTGTTCATCACTTGGCCCCCTGTGCCGGCGTCGCCTGGGCGGCGGCTTCGTCGTCTTCGAGGTAGCGGTAGGTCTTGACCGTACCCTGGAGAACGAGCTGACCGGAACTGGTGCCGTTCTTGTCCGCGGCCTTGGGCGACAGCGAAACGTCATGCAGCGTCAGAATCACGACGCGAGGCAGGGACGCAACGCCGCTGATGAAGGTACCGAACTGATGGTAAGTACCGACCATGCGCAGCGTGATCGGCTTCTCCGCGTAGAAATCCTTCGGCGTTTCCGGACCAGGCTGGAACAGTTCGGTCTCGATACCTGCCGCCAATGCAGTCTGCGAGATATCGATGAGCAGTTCGGGCATTTCAGTGCGGCTGGGCAGCTGGCGCAGCAAGGTGCGCAGCATGTCCTGCATGTCGGTCAGCTGTTGCTCGAGCGCCTCAAGGTTGGCGGACTTGGCCTGCTTTTGCGAGAACTCCGTCTTTAGGGAGACTTCCTTGGTTTCCGCCGAAGCAAGGTCGTCCTGCTGGCCGCTGATCTCGGCGTACCAGCCGATCGCCACGACTATGACGAACAGCAGACCCGTGAAGAACAGCTTGATCGCCTTCGGCCAGCCGCCGACGTTATGGCGATCGAGGTTGCGCAGATCGTCAAAGAACTTCATGGCTTGGCTCCTGCCGTGGTGGCGGAAGCCGGACGCGGCGCTGCGGCAGGAACGGTAGCCGGAGCCGTGGCGGCGGTCGTCGAAGCGGCGGGCTTACCGGTCGCGGCGTTCGCGGCGGCAGCCAGCGGTGCCGGAACCGTCGCACCGGCGGAAGCCGTTGCCGGGGCTGCGGTGCTGGACGAGCCTGCCGGGGCACCGTCCGGCGTATCGCCCGGATGATTCAGGCGGACGTCGAGGCCGAACACGTAGGGCATACGCGATGCGTCATGCGTATTTTCGGTCTTGCGCAGGTCGGCATGACCCATCCAGGGCGAGGCTTCGATGTTGCGCATGTACTCGGCCACGCTGGAGTTGGACTGCGAGACGCCGTCAAGTGACATGGAGTCACCCGACTGCTTCATGCCCGCCAGGCGTGCGCTCGACGGAATGGTCTTCACCAGTTCGTCGAACAGGTGGACCATCTGCGAACGGTTTGCCTGGAGCTGCTCAATGATCTGCTTGCGCTGGAGCAAGCCCGCACGGACCTTTTCCAGGTCCTTGATCTTTGCGATGCGATCGTCGAGCTGCTTGATCTCGCCCTGCAGGTAAGTGTTGCGTTCCGTCTGGTTGTCGATACGCGCGTCCATCCAGAACGACCAGGCAATGAGCACCACCAGTGCGGCGCCGAAAGCCATGCCGAGCTGGATGTAGAACTCACGTTCGCGCAGCTTGCGCCGCTCGGCGCGCCAGGGAAGCAGGTTGATATGTGCCATCAGTCGAAGCTCCTCATGGCGAGGCCGACGGCAATCATCAGCGCGGGCGCGTCCTGGGCCAGGGTCTGGGCCTGAACACGGCTCGAAAGTGCCATGCGGGCCAGCGGATTGGCGACGATGCAGGGCACGCTCAGCTGCTGTTCCAGCAGTTCGGTGATGCCTTCGATGGATGCACACCCGCCGGCCAGGACGACCTGGTCGACGCGGCTGTACTCGCTACCGGCGAAGAAGAACTGGAGCAGGCGGCTCACCTGCTGGACCAGCGACTCCTTGAACGGCTCCAGTGCCTCCATTTCATAGGACTCGGGCAGGCCGCCCTTGCGCTTGGCCCGGCCGGCTTCCTCATAGGAAAGGCCGTAGCGGCGCATGATCTCGTCGGTAAGCTGCTTGCCACCGAAGACCTGCTCGCGGGAGTAGATCGTCCGCTGGTTCTTCAGTACCGCCAGGGTAGTCATGGTGGCGCCGATATCGACGACGGCCACCAGGGCATCCCGGGAGACCGCCAGCTGGTCGGCCACCATGGCGAAGGCGTTCTCCATGGCGAACGCCTCGACGTCGACGACGCGGGCGGTCAAGCCGCCCAGGTCGAGGGCGGCAATGCGCATGTCCACGTTCTCGGTCCGCGAGGCGGCGAGAAGGATGTTATTCATCTCGGGGTTGTCGCGAACCGGCCCCACGATCTCGAAATCGAGGCTAACTTCCTCGATCGGGTAGGGAATGTACTGATTCGCTTCGACCTGGATCTGACCTTCGAGGTCATCCTCGGAAAGATCGGCCGACATGGGAATGATGCGGGTGATCACGGCGGAGCCGGCCACGGCAGCAGCGCCGTGTTTGAGCTTGGATCCGGATCGGGCCAGTGCCCGCCGAATAGCCTCACCCACCGCTTCGACCTCAACGATGTTCTTTTCGACGACGGCATTCGGCGGCAGCGGCTCGACGGCATAGTGTTCGACGCGATAGCGCCCACCGGCCTGACTGAGCTGCAGCAGCTTTACTGCGGTCGAACTGATGTCGACGCCTATCAAAGGCGCCGCCTTGGGTGTAAAGAGCCCCACGTTGTCCCCCTTCCCCGCGCCTTTGTCGGAATTGGTCTTCGGCGCGAAGGCATTAGATCTAAAACTTAACAGATTGGCAACGGGCGATTTGGGCCCTTACCGGCACTAATTCACAAATCCTGTCACTGGGTTAGCGAAAACCCTTCAGGACTGGTCGAGCGTCCCCCAGCCCTTCGCCTCCCCGCCTTAGCTCTATACTCCGCCACGACCCACAAGGCGGCGACCCCTTCCCCTCCATGCGAATCTTCAAGCGTCTGCTGCGCATTGCGCTGTACCTCGCCCTGGCCGGCATCCTTTTCGTCGCTGGCGCCATCGGCGTCGCCTACTGGCTGCTGGCACCGCGACTGCCCTCGGTCGCGGTCCTGCGCGACTATCACATGCAAGTTCCGCTCCGGGTACTCAGCTCGGACGGAAGGCTGATCGCCTCCTTCGGTGAGACCCGACGCATTCCCGTGCACATCGCCGACGTACCGGCACGCCTCAAGAATGCTGTCTTATCGGCCGAAGATGGCGATTTCTATAGCCATCCGGGCATCGACTGGCACGGCATCGCCCGCGCCGGTATCCACGTGATCGTCTCCGGCGGCGACAAGGGCCCGGGCGGATCGACGATCACCCAGCAGGTGGCACGAAACTTCTTCCTGAGCCCGGAAAAGCTTTATTCGCGGAAACTGACGGAAGTATTCATCGCCCTGCGGATGGAGAACGAGCTCACCAAGGACCAGATCCTCGAGCTCTACATCAACAAGATGTTCCTCGGCCACCGCTCCTACGGCCTCGCCGCGGCGGCGTCGTATTACTACGGGAAGACCCTCGACCAGCTGACGGTCGCCGAAAGCGCCACCCTGGCTTCGACCTTCCAGCTCCCGTCCGTGGTCAATCCGCTGAACAACCCGAAGCGGATGATCGCCCGGCGCGACTGGGTGCTCGGCCAGATGCTCTCCAACCGCTTCATTACGCAGGCGGAATACGACGAGGCGGTCAAGGAGCCGAACGACGCCTTCCCGCACGAGCAGCAGATCGAGGTGGATGCACCCTATCTTGCCGAGATGGTGCGTCAGCAGGTGCTGGAGAAGCTCGGCAACGACGCCCTCACGGAGGGCTACGTGGTTCACACCACGGTGCCAAGCGACAGCCAGGCAGCCGCCAACGACGCGCTTCGCGGGCGCTTGTCGGCCTACGACCGCCGCCATGGCTACCGCGGCCCCGAAGGCCATGAGGAACTTCCTGCCCAGGCCGGTCCCGACGACTACGACCGCGTTCTCGCCGGCTACACGAGCGTGGCAGGCATGATGCCAGCGATCGTCACCGAGACCGGCGCGAAGGAGGCCACGGTGTACCTGTCCGCGAAGGAAACCGCCACCTTGAGTCTCGAGTCGATCGCCTGGGCTCGCCCCTACGTGAACGAGGGCCGGGCCGGCGCGGCGCCAACCCGCGTCGACGCCGTCCTCAAGCGCGGCGACGTGATCCGCCTTATTCGCAGCGAAAAAGACGATATCAACGAAGACGCGAAGGCATCGGACACCGCGAAAGCCACGACCGAAGCGAAACCCGATCCGGGCAAGGGCGCGTGGCACCTGACCCAGATTCCCGCCGTGCAGGCCGCTCTCGTCTCAGTCGACCCCGAGGATGGTGCCGTACGTGCGCTGGTGGGTGGCTTCAGCTTCCTTCGTTCGAAGTTCAACCGTGCGGTGATGGCCGCACGGCAGCCGGGCTCGAGCTTCAAGCCGTACCTGTACTCGGCCGCGTTCGAGCGAGGCTTCACGCCGGCATCGATCGTCAACGACGCTCCGGTTGCCTTCCCTGACCCGTCGCGTCCGGACGGCATGTGGACGCCGGCGAACGACGACAACAAGTTCGCGGGGCCGATGCGCCTGCGCGAGGCGCTGGTGCAGTCGAAGAATCTCGTCTCCGTGCGCCTGCTCGATGCCATGGGCGTGCGTTACGCCCGTGACTACGTCACACGCTTCGGCTTTACGCCGGACGCGCTACCGCAGAATCTTTCGCTCGCCCTGGGTACGGCCTCGGTCTCACCCATGGGCATGGCGCGCGGCTATGCCGTGTTCGCGAACGGCGGCTATCTGGTCACGCCGTACTTCATCGCCCGTATCGATGATCGGGACGGCCACCCGGTTTATGTCGCCAACCCGGAACGCGCCTGCGCCGACTGCCAGGAACGCCTGCTCAACCCGACGCCGGCCGGTCCGCCGACGCAGCCGTCCACCGCCCTCATTCCGGCCAAGCCCGCCGCCGCCAGCAGCACCGGCGGCAACGGCACCGGCGACGCCGTGCTTCCCGCCGATGCCCATGCCGAGCAGGCCACGGTGCCCAAGCTCGCGCCCCACGTCATCGACGTTCGCAACGACTACCTGGTCACGTCGCTGATGCAGGACGTGATCAAGCGCGGCACAGGCTCCGCCGCACGCGCCCTCGGCCGTGACGATCTGGCCGGCAAGACGGGTTCGACCAATGACCACCGCGATGCCTGGTTTGTCGGCTTCAACGGCGATGTGTCTACCGCCGTATGGGTTGGCTTCGACGACTTCAGTTCGTTGGGCCGCGGCGAGTTCGGGGCCAAGGCCGCCTTGCCGATCTGGATGGACTACATGGGCGCCGTCCTCAAGGACAAGCCATCGCACACGCTGGCCATGCCACCCGGCATCGCCAACGTGCAGATCGATCCGGGCTCGGGCCTGCTCTCGCCGGGCGGCATGAGCGAGATCATGAAGGTCGAGGACGTCGACCGCCTTCGCGAACAGGCAACGCAAAAGCAGCAGGAGGAACAGCAAGACCACGCCTACGACATCTTCTGACGTACACATACACACCACACGGGGGTGAGTCATGGCACGAGGCGAGCACCACAAGATCCACGCGCAGGACCGGACGCAGCGTCACCGCGCCCTTGTTGCCCAGGAGGCGGCGCGCCTGATGAGTGAGCACGGTATTCGCGACTTCCATCACGCGAAAATAAAGGCCGCCGAGCGCCTTGGCATCGCGGACGCACAGGCCCTGCCCCGCAACCACGAAATCGAGGACGCGTTGCGCGAGCACCAGCGCATCTTCAAGGCTGACTCCCAACCCCAGGCGCTGCGCGCGCGACGCGAAGCGGCCGTCGAGGCGCTCCGCTTCCTTCGTGGATTCGATGCACGACTGGTGGGTGCGGTTCTCGAAGGCACCGCCGACGAGCATTCGGCCGTCTGCCTGCATGTATTCAGTGACGATCCCGAGGCGCCGGTATTGTTCCTGCAGGAACAAGGCATTCCGCTGGAGACACAGACACGACGCTTGCGCTGGTCGGGCAACGAGCAGACCGAGCACCCGGTACTACTGTTCGGCGCCGACGGCATCCCGTTCGACCTCACCGTTCTACCGCTTGACGCGTTACGCCAGGCACCGCTCGATCGCGTTGACGAACGGCCGATGCGACGGGCTAACGCGTCGATGGTGCAGGCGTTGCTGGCCGAGGAAGACATCGCTGCGTTCGACGCCTCGGCTCCGGCCTTCGATCGGTAAGAGCAAAAAAAACCCCGCTTTCGCGGGGTGTTTCTTTCTTAGCGCTTGTCGCTCGGGGTGTAGTCGCGAACGTCGGCGCCGGTGTAGATCTGGCGGGGACGACCGATGCGGGCGCCCGGGGTTTCGTGCTGTTCGATCCAGTGGGAGATCCAGCCGGACGTACGCGCGATGGCGAACATCACGGTGAACATCTCGGCCGGAATGCCCAGCGCCTTGTAGATGATGCCCGAGTAGAAGTCGACGTTCGGGTAGAGCTTGCGCTCGACGAAGTAGTCGTCCTTCAGGGCCGCTTCTTCCAGCTTCATGGCGACGTCGAGCAGCGGGTCGTTGACACCGAGCTCCTCGAGAACCTTGTGGCACATCTCGCGAATGATCTTGGCGCGCGGGTCGAAGTTCTTGTACACGCGGTGGCCGAAACCCATCAGGCGGAAGGAGTCGTTCTTGTCCTTCGCACGCTTGACGGCGGTCTCGACCTTGTCCGCGGTACCGATCTCGCCGAGCTGCTTGAGCACGGCTTCGTTCGCGCCACCATGGGCCGGACCCCACAATGCGGTGATGCCTGCGGCGATCGACGCGTACGGGTTTGCACCGGTCGAGCCGACCAGGCGCACCGTGGAGGTGGACGCGTTCTGCTCGTGATCGGCGTGCAGGATGAACAGCAGGTCGAGCGCCTTGGCGACCACCGGGTTCAATTCCAGCGGCTCGCTCGGCACTTCGAACATCATGTGCAGGAAGCGGGTGACGTACTCGAGGTTGTTGCGCGGATAGCGCGTCGGCCAGCCGATCGAGTGGCGGTAGATGGCGGCGGAGATCGTCGGCATCTTCGCGATGAGGCGGATGGCGGCGAGCTTGCGGTCTTCCGGATTATCGACGTCGAGCTTGTCGTGGTAGAACGCCGACAGCGAGGCGATCGAACCTGCCAGCATGGCCATCGGGTGCGCGTCGTGATTGAAGCCGCGCAGGAAGAACTTGAGGTTCTCGTGCATCATCGAGTGATGCGTGATCTCGTGCTCGAACTTCGCGAACTCGGTCTTGTTCGGCAGTTCGCCGTTGAGCAGCAGGTACGAGGTCTCGAGGAACGTGGACTTCTCGGCCAGCTGCTCGATCGGGTAGCCGCGGTACAGCAGGACGCCCTTGTCACCGTCGATATAGGTGATGGCGCTCTTGGTGCTGGCAGTGCTGCCGTAACCCGGATCGTACGTGAAGTAACCGGTGTCCTTGTACAGCGTGCCGATGTCGACGCACTCGGCGCCGAGCGTGCCGCCGATGACCGGCAGTTCGCTCACGGGCTTGTTGGATTCATCGACCAATTTGACGGTTTTGGCGTCGGACACGGCGAGCTCCTCTTTCTCTCTGTTACCGCTCCGCCAGGGGGTGGCGAAACGTAGCGATGTTGGGAAAACGACCCCGGGGGAGAGGTGTCGTACCGGCCGCCGCGTGCGGCCGAAGTTCCCCATTATCGCACAGCGACCATTCAAACGTCCGTTGGCCGACGCGCAAATCGCACACGCAAAAAGACACGGGGCAAGCCGTGGGCTCGCCCCGTGTCTGTCTATCCTCGCGAAACGCCACCCCGCAGGCGGCGCGCGGATGGAAGCTTTTTACTTCTGGCCGTAGCGCTGACGGAACTTGTCGACGCGACCGCCGACGTCCAGCGTCTTCTGCTTACCGGTGTAGAACGGGTGCGAGTGGCTCGAGATATCGAGCTTGATCACCGGGTATTCGTTACCGTCTTCCCACTTGACCGTTTCCTTGCTGGACATCGTCGAACGCGTAAGGAACGCGAAATCGGACGACAGGTCCTGGAAAACGACGGACTGGTACTTCGGGTGGATGTTTTCTTTCATGGTCGTGACTCTAAGAATTAGCGGGGTGAAAAGAGCGGCATTGTAACCAGCGGGGTCCGGGACATCAAGTCCGGCCCCCTGCGATCCCTTGCAGGAGCCGATTCATCGGCGATCCCGCGGCAGCGGGGCCAGGTTCCCGCTAGCACCCATCGCCGATGAATCGGCTCCCACAGGGGGCTACACCGCGCCCAGTGCGCCGGCGACCAGGTCGCCGAAGCGGGCCTGGTTTACCTCGAGCACGATGCGCGCGTTCGGCCGGCCGCCCAGTCGGTTGTGCCAGTCGACCACGGTGGCCCCGCGGGTCAGCCGGCCATCCAGCTCGACGGCCACATGCCGGGTTTCAGCACGGGTCACCATGCCCGGATCCAGCGCCACGGCCATGGCCAGGGCGTCGGCAGCGATGAAGCCGGTCCGCTCGTGCTCGGCATTGAACCGGCGCGCGGTGCCGAAGATCTTCTCAAAGAACGCCGCCCGGCCATCACCCCCGGCGACCCAGGCTTCGTACGCCTGGTCCGGAAAGGCATGACGCACGGTAGCCTCCCAGTCGACCAGATCGAACATGGCGAAGGCCTCGAAGACCACATGCGCGGCCTCCGGATCGAAGCCGATGTTGAACTCGGCGGGGACCTTGCCGGTGTTCCCGTGCCCGGTTACCGCGCCGCCCATGACCACGAGGCGCTTCACACGCTGCGGCATCGTGGGATCGAGTCGTACCGCCAGGGCGAGATTCGTCAGGGGGCCGAGCGCGACCAGCGTCAGCTCGCCCGGCCGTTCGCGCGTCAGCCGGATGAGGGCCAGCGCCGCGTGCTCGGCCTCGACCGGATGCTTCGGCTCCGTGAATCCGACGTCACCGAAGCCATCGGCGCCATGCACGAAGGCCGCGTCTTCATCTGGCGCGCGCACCAGGGGCGACGGGCAACCACCGAATACCGGCGTCACCGCACCGATCAACTCGACCAGAGTACGTGCGTTACGAACGGTGTGACCCAGCCCGACATTACCTGCGGCGACGGTGAGTGCAACGACATCGGCGTGCTCATGCGCCATCAGGATGGCGAGGGCATCGTCCACGCCGGGGTCGGTGTCGATCAACAACGAGGGTCGGGTCATCGCAGGTCAGGTCCGTGAACGGCCGGACAGCATAGCGCCGTGCGGCCGCTTCAGACAGCCTGCGGCGAGGTGGCGTCCGCTCCTTCCAGCGCGAAGCCCAGCTCGCGCGCCACCTGGCTTACACCGGCGCATGCGGCGTCCAGCGCCGGCGTGCGTTGAGCGATCCGCGACCGTAGATCGAGCGTGCAGGCCAGACCCATCTGCAAGAGGTCGGTGTGTGCCACGTGCAAGGTATCGGCCTGCGGCTGGGTGAACAGGCCTGCCGAACGCAGTGCATCGATCAGGGTGCTGCTCGCCGTGGTGTCGAGCAGCGCCGGATATTCCGACGCGTGGGCCAGCACCATGCCCTGCAGAACGAACTCGATGTCGATGAGTCCGCCCACGCCTTGCTTGAGATCGAGGCGTGCAGCGTCCGAGCGATCACGCTCGGCGCGCCAGCGACGGCGCATGGCGCTGACGTCGCCGATGACACGCGCCGCATCTCGTGGCGCGGCGAGAATCTCGCGACGGATATCGGCGAGCACGCCCCCCAGTCGCACATCGCCGGCGACCGGCCGCGCACGCAACAGGGCCTGATGCTCCCAGGTCCACGCGCGGTCACGCTGGTAAGCCTCGAAGGCGTCCGCGCTGGCGACGAGCAAGCCCTTCGAACCGTCAGGGCGCAACCGCGTATCCACGTCATACAGTTTGCCGGCATGGGTCTGCGCGCTCAGCCAGTGCATCACTCGCTGGGCGAGGCGCTGATACCACCGCGTTCCGTCGACCGGACGGGCACCGTCACTCATCGCGTTCGCCAGTTTGCCGTCATAGACAAACACCAGGTCGAGGTCGGAGGCAAAACCGAGCTCTTCGCCGCCCAGGCTTCCGTAACCAAGTACTGCAAAGCCGCCGCCATCGCCGGGGAGCCGCCCATGCTGGGCGGCGAGTTCGCGCGTCGCAAGGGCAAGCACGGCGGCGACCACGGCTTCCGCAAGGCCCGCGAGTCGTCGTGCCGTGGCCGGTGCGTCAGCGCGGCCGTCGTTGAAGGCGAGGCCAAGACGGAAGGCGATGCTCGAACGAAATTCGTTGAGACGCTCCAGTTCGCGCTCCGCATCGCGCTCATCGAGCGTACCCAACGAGCGCGCGATCTCGGCGGATATGTCGGCGCGCTTCAAGGGAAGCTGGTCGATACGCGGATCGAGTACGTCGTCCAGCAAAAGGGGCTGGGCGATGACGCGCTCGGCAAGAAACGCGCTATCGGAGAAGACGCCGGCGACGCGGCGACGTGCATTCGGCTGCTCGTCCAGCAGGGCGAGGTAAGAGGACCGTCGCGCCACCGCCTGCACGAGGCGCACCATGCGCAACAAGCTTGACGATGGCGACGTACTGGCGCGCGCGGCACCGATAAGCTGCGGCATCAGTCGCTCCAGGCGCTCGCCGGATCGGGCGGACATGGAGCGCACGGCTGCCGCCTCCGGGAGTTTCGTCAACTGTTCCGCAGCGTCGGCGCCTGTCGGAAAACCCGATGCCTCGAGCGTCGCCGCGCTGAGTGACCCCATCGCGTGCCGCCTTCCACAATTCGATGTCCGCCACCGGTGCCGTCGCGGTCTGCCCCGCTTCCGGAACAAGCACGGCAGCGAACTCGGCCGACACGGCGGCGCGATGCGCTGCCAGTTCAACGGCCAGGGCATCCCATGAGGAATAGTCCAGGCCCAGCGCCAGCCTCTCCCGCGACAGCTCGTCATCGGGGATGTCGTGTGTCTGCGCGTCGCGCAGCATCTGCACGCGATTTTCCACGCGACGCAGGAACAGGTAAGCCGCACGGAGAAGCTTCGCGCGCGCCGTCGGGATGTATCCGCGAGCTTCGCATGCACGCAGCGCTGGCAGGAGCCCACGCACACGCAGTGCCGGATCACGCCCGCCGCGGATCATCTGGGTAAGCTGAACGACGAATTCGATCTCGCGAATGCCACCGGGGCCGAGCTTGAGATTTCCAGCAAGGTCCTTGCGAGCCACTTCCGCGTCGATAAGCGACTTCATCTCGCGCAGACCCGCGAACGCGGTGTAGTCCAAGTAACGCCGGTAAACGAAGGGACGCAGCATGTCCTGCAACTCACGCCCCGCCGTGCGATCACCCGCTACCGGCCGCGCCTTGATCCACGCGTAGCGTTCCCAGTCCCGCCCCTCGCGCTGGTAGTACTGCTCCATGGCCGCAAACGGTAGCGCGAGGCGACCCGCATTGCCAAACGGGCGAAGACGCAAATCGACGCGCGCGCAGATACCGTCGACCGTCGGCTCCGCAAGGAGTCGCACCAGTTGCCGCGCCTCGCGAATGAAATATTCGCCATTGTCCAACGAGCGGGTGCCATCCGTATTGCCCGCTGACGCATAAGCAAGAATGAGGTCGATGTCCGACGAGAAATTCAGCTCATTGCCGCCGAGCTTCCCGAAGCCGACCACCACCATGCGTTGCTCGACGCCGACGCTGTCGCGAGGCCGCCCGAAACGGGCGTGGAGGGAGTTCTCCGACCAGCGCAGGGCAGCGCTGAGCAGGGTCTCGTACAGCGCACTCGTCGATGCGAGTGTTTCGTCGATATCGTCCAGGCCATTCACGTCGCGAAACACGAGACGAACCGCTTCGGCATGACGAAACCTCCGCAGGATGGCCATGCAGCGATCTTCGTCGGCAGGCAGGTCCAGCATGCCGCCGCGCGTCGCCGCGTCAGCCGTCGCGCGGAGGCGCTCGAGACCTGCAGGCGCAAGCAATTCCGGCTGGCGCCGGAAGACGTCGAAAGCGAAGTCGGATGCGAGCAGCGTCCGACGGATTCGTTCGGCCACACCCGCATCGTCGTGAACGGGAATGCGGGCAGCGCGACATGCCGCCATCACGTCCGCGTAACGGTGGTCGATAAGTGCGCGTAGTTCAGGGCTTTCGCGCGGAGCCGGCGTGGAGGCGTTCATGTGGGCCCATTGTGCCTGAAGCGCCAACTTACGAAGAATCGTAGAAAAGTCCGTCACTTCCGCTGACAACCGATTCATGTCCGTTCCGTTACAGTCCCTACCCCATCGGGATTTGGCGCGGAAGTCGGCACCTATGGCTAGCGAATCGAAAACCTGGCGTAATCGTGCGGGGCACATCGCGCTCCCGCTCATTACGGCCGTCATGTTCGTCCTGTTCACGGGACTCATCGACGGGAACCCCGGTGTGGGTACGGACCAGTGGCTGGCCCGTCCGGGACACATGATCGCTAACGCCATGCCTGGCCTGATGCTGGCCAGCCTGCTGCTGACGCTCACCCGGCGCACGTGGCTGTCATTCGGTATCGCTTTCCTCGCCCAGGGTGTCGTCTTCGCGGTGAGCGCGATCAAGATGAAGAACCTCGGCACGCCACTGCTGCCGGCTGATTTCGGCCTCGTCGGGCAGCTGAGCAATGGTGGCCTGTCGCTACTCTCGGGCTATCTTCCCCGCGCGGTCGCGCCTTACCTTGCCATCGTTGCCCTGATCACTGTCGTGGCGCTGCTTGTACGCTTCGAGCCCCCCATCTTTGCGCGCCGTACGTATGGGCGGCGCATCGTCGCCACGTTCGCCCTCGGAGCCCTTTTCGTGACGCTCTTCGCCGGCACGCCCGGCTGGGCGAAAGTCTATGCCGGCCAGCGCCTTGGCATGATGCCGTGGTCGCCGTCGGAGAATGCCGGCTATAACGGCGTTGTTTCCAACCTGATGCAGTTTCACCTGCAGGCCTCGCGCAATAAGCCGAAGGACGATCCGAAGGCGGCGCTTGAACTTATCGGCGCCAACGACACCGCCCTGCGTGAACATATGGCGCAAGCGGCGCGGCACTCCCGCCAACCGCCGGACATCGTCATCATCCAGAGCGAGTCGTTCTTCGACCCTTCTTCGGTCAACGGCTTTGACGAGGACCTCGCACCCAACCTGCACCGCCTGACGCAGCAAGGCAGCGGCGGCGGCCTGCATGTTCCGACCTTCGGCGGCGGCACCATCCGCACCGAGTTCGAAGTGCTGACGGGGCTCTCGCTACGGTACTTCGGCAACATGCGTTATCCGTACCTGGACCTGCACAACCAGGTCGTGCCGAGCATGGTGCGCGCACTGCGTTCGCATGGCTATGAAACCGTCGCCTTGCACGGGCACAACCCGAACTTCTGGAATCGGCCCGCGGCATTTCAGGCCATCGGCTTCGATCGCTTCGTCTCGCGAGCGGGATTCCCCGCGAACGCTAAAAACGACGGCACCTACATGGCCGACAGCGCCATGACGGATGAGATCATGGCGCAACTGCCGGATGCCGGTCCGTCGCGCCTGGTGTTCGCGATCAGCATCGAGGCGCACGGCCCGTACGAAGGCTCCGACAACACGAATGTCGCGGAGCGCGATGCCATTCCGGTCCCGGCAGGCGTTGAGGGCAAGGACAAGCTCGAATGGCAGAACTATGTCTATCACATGCATCACGCGGACGCGGAACTCGGCCGCCTTGCCGACCTTCTGGCAAAGCGGGAACGCCCCACCATCCTGCTGTTCTACGGTGACCATCTTCCGGCCCTGACGAATACCTACAATCATGCAGGCTTCCGCGACGGCCAATCGTTCGACACGCAGATGGTTCCGTGGGTACTTGTGGACGCGCACAACGATGGCCCGCCGCCGGTGCACGGCGACATGGCTTCGTGGATGCTTCCAGGCCTGGTGCTGGAGCGCGCGGGCATTCATGACGACGCCTACTTCGCCCTCACCCAGGTACTCGGTGGGCAGCTTGCTTCGCTCACTCGCTCGCCGGACGCCAACACGGCACCGGAAGACGCAACCACGAAGCAGACCGACACGGCCATGGGCAACATTGCCTCGCTCCGCCTGAAGAACAAACTCGATCCACTGCTCGCACGCTACGCGTTACCCGACGCAGGCATAGACGTGGCGCGCCAGGCAGGCGAAGCAGAGCACGAGGCTGAGGCCGGCGCCGGTCAGTAACCGGGCCTCAAAGAAGGGTCGTCGCGAATGACCGGGGCCGGGCGCTCGGCTTCAAGCCGGGCACTCTTGTGCACCGCACACCTTGCACCTCGCTCGACTTCGACCTCGCGGGCTCGGCTTTGCTTCGTCGGCTCGACCCGCACGAACCTCGGGAATGGAAAGAGTCTTCGGTGCCCACCCTCGAGGCGAGTTCCCGACAAGTGGAGCGGCCGTAGGCCAAATAAGAACATGGGCCGCGGTAGCGGCCTTTCCGGTACGAAACGCGAAGGGGTGTCTGAGCAGCGAGGGTGGGCACCGAAGGCTCTGCGCCTTACGCGGCCAAGCAGCGAAGGCTCTGCGCCGTGACCTCCGGACCCGCCGTGGCGTGAGCTGGTCGCAGGCGCCGCATCCAGCGTCCCCGGAATTCCGCGAAGAACCAAAAAAAACCCCGCTTTCGCGGGGTTCTTCGTGTAGCGAGCCGGTGGGCTGGACTTAGAAGTCCATACCGCCCATGCCGCCCATGCCACCACCGCCGCCACCATGGCCGTGGCCGTCGTCCTTTTTCGGCACTTCCGTCACGGCCGCTTCGGTCGTGATGATCGAGCCGGCAACCGACGCGGCGAACTGCAGTGCCGAGCGGGTGACCTTGGTCGGATCCAGGATGCCGAAGGCGATCATGTCGCCGAACTCGCCCGTGGCTGCGTTGTAACCGTAGTTACCTTCGCCGGCCTTGACCTGGTTGACGATGACCGACGCCTCTTCACCAGCATTGGTGACGATGGCGCGGAGCGGAGCTTCCAGCGTGCGACGGGTGATCGCGATGCCGAGGTCCTGGTCCGTGTTCTTGCCCTTCAGGCCTTCGAGCGCCTTCAGTGCACGGATCAGGGCGACGCCGCCGCCCGGGACCACGCCTTCTTCGACGGCTGCGCGCGTAGCGTGCAGGGCGTCTTCGACGCGGGCCTTCTTTTCCTTCATCTCGACTTCGGTCGCAGCGCCGACCTTGATGACGGCAACGCCGCCGGCAAGCTTGGCAACACGCTCCTGCAGCTTCTCGCGGTCGTAGTCCGAAGAGGTCTCTTCGATCTGCGCCTTGATCTGCTTGATGCGCGACTGGATGCCTTCGGCATCGCCGGCACCATCGATGATGGTGGTGTTTTCCTTGGTGATCACGACGCGCTTGGCATGGCCAAGGTCGGTGATCGTGGCCTTGTCGAGCGCCAGGCCGACTTCCTCGGAGATGACCGTGCCGCCGGTGAGGACAGCGATGTCTTCCAGGATGGCCTTGCGACGATCGCCGAAGCCCGGCGCCTTGACGGCGGCGACCTTGACGATGCCACGGATCGTGTTGACGACGAGGGTGGCCAGGGCTTCGCCCTCGACTTCCTCGGCAACGATCAGCAGCGGCTTGCCAGCCTTGGCGACAGCCTCGAGCACCGGCAGGAGCTCGCGCACGTTCGAGATCTTCTTGTCGTGGATGAGGATGAACGGGTCGTCCAGCTCAACCTGCTGCGACTGCTGGTTGTTGATGAAGTACGGCGACAGGTAGCCGCGGTCGAACTGCATGCCTTCGACGACGTCGAGCTCGTTCTCGAGGCCCGAACCTTCTTCAACCGTGATCACGCCTTCCTTGCCGACCTTGCCCATCGCCGTGGCGATGATGTCACCGATGTTGGAATCGGAGTTGGCCGAGATCGTGCCGACCTGGGCGATCGCCTTGTCGTCAGCGGTCGGGTTCGACAGCTTCTTCAGTTCGGCGACGGCGGCGATGACAGCCTGGTCGATACCGCGCTTGAGGTCCATCGGGTTGATGCCGGCGGCAACAGCCTTGAGGCCTTCCTGGATGAATGCCTGGGCGAGGACGGTCGCGGTCGTGGTGCCGTCACCGGCCACGTCGGAGGTCTTCGAAGCGGCTTCCTTGACGATCTGCGCGCCGATGTTCTCGTACTTGTCGGCGAGTTCGATTTCCTTCGCGACCGAGACGCCGTCCTTGGTGACGGTCGGGACGCCGAAGCTCTTCTCGATCACGACGTTGCGGCCCTTCGGGCCCAGGGTGACCTTGACCGCGTTGGCGAGGGTGTTGACACCCTTCAGCATGCGGGCGCGGACGTCTTCGCCGAAGCGGACTTCTTTAGATGCCATGGTCTTTGAATCCTTAAATGGTTAGTAGGTGAGATCGGGCAGGACGGGGCGAGCGCGAGCTCAGCCTTCCAGGACCGCCACGATGTCGTCTTCCTTCAGGAAGACCAGATCTTCGCCGTCGACCTTGATTTCCTGGCCGGCATACTTGCCGAACAGGACCACGTCGCCTTCCTTCACGCCCATCGGGCGGAGCTGGCCACTGGCCAGGAGGAGGCCGGTGCCGGCGGCGAGCACCTTGCCGCGGGTGGGCTTCTCGGTGGCGCTATCCGGGATGACGATGCCACCGGCGGAAACGCGCTCTTCTTCAAGACGCTTGACGATGACGCGGTCGTGCAGCGGGCGCAGCTTGCTCATGACTTCTCCAAACATGTGTTTGACGGACAAGGAAAAAGGTCCACCCTGTTAGCACTTGGTCAGGGTGAGTGCCAGAATTTTAGCCCTAAGCTTTCCTGATTCGGAAGAGCTATGGATGGTCGACAGATGGCGGCGCCACGAAACCGTTCAAGGCCCCGGGTTCAAAAAAGGCGACGAAGGCCCACAATCGGGGCATGTCCGAACCCATTGCCGTACTTATTGCCTGCCCGACCGGCGAACCTGCCGACTCCCTCGCCCGGGCGCTCGTGGAAGCGGGCCTTGCCGCCTGCGTGAACCGACTGCCCGGCGTGCGGTCCACCTACCGCTGGAAAGGCGAAGTGGTCACCGACGAAGAAGACCTGCTGGTGGCCAAGACCACCCGCGAGGCCTTCCCGGCCCTGGAGCACTTCGTCCTGGCACGTCACGCCTATGAGGTGCCGGAAATCATCGCCCTGCCGGTGGTCGCGGGGCATGCGCCCTACCTGGCCTGGCTCGAAGCCAGTGTCGACGCAAGCTAACCCGGGTTCGCCCGGTCATAATGATCGACGCCTTACGCGGTTCGTCGCCGCATCGCTCCACGGAGATCGCCATGTCGTCGCTTCGCCGCCTTACGCGGAACCTGCTCGCCGCGTTCGGCCTGCTGCTCATTGCCCTGCCCGCGTTCGCGCAAAGCGACGACGACCTGCTGCCGGTGACCGAGGCCTTCCACCTCACCACGGATCCCAGCCAGCCCGGCATGGTCAGGCTGCACTGGCGCATTGCGCCGGACTATTACCTCTACCGTGGCCGGATCAAGATCAAGGCGGCCGACGCCGCAGCGGTGTCGCTGGGCGAGCCGACGCTGCCCGATGGCCTGAAAAAGCATGATGAGTATCTCGGTGACGTCGAGATCTACCACGGCGATATCGAAGCCAGCGTGCCGTACAAGCTGCTGGCGGCCGGCACGACCACTCTCGCTCTGGACGTCCAGTACCAGGGCTGCCACGAAGTCGAGCCCAAGATCTGCTACCCGCCCAATACCGAGCACCTGAAGCTCACCATCGGCGCCGCGTCGACCATTCCGACGGGACCGGCACCGGCTGCCACTCCAGCCGCGACCACCCCCGCCAACGCCACCACCGGCGCGTCGCTGCTGGGTGCCCCCGCCGCCGTGCCCGGCACGGAAGCCGCCGCCCTGCCGGCCGAACAGGCCTTCCGCTTCGAAGCCCTGGTGAAGTCGCGCAACGCGCTGCTGCTGCGCTGGACGATGCCGAAGGATTACTACCTCTACCGCGACAAGACCGAAATCACGGTGGCCTCGCCCGCCGGTGTCACCGCAGGCGAGCCCGACTGGCCGAGCGGCGTCGCGCACCATGACGAGCATTTCGGCGACACCATCGTCTACTTCGACCAGGTAGAGCTGCCCGTCCCGCTCAAGGGCGCGGCCGACGCGAAGACCGCCGAGCTCGACGTCGCCTACCAGGGCTGCCTCGAGAACGGCATTTGCTACCCGGTGATGAAGCGTCATATCAGCGTGGACTTCGGTGCGGGCACGGCTACGGTCGGCGCCCCTGCGGAAACCGCGCCCGCAGCCGCTAGCGCCAGCGCCGCGAAGGAAGTCGCACCTACGCCGCCACCGCCGGGCCTCGTACCGGAGAGCGAAGCGCCACTCGGCTTCGTCGCTGCGATCGGCCTTGCCTTGCTAGGCGGCCTCGTGCTGAACCTGATGCCTTGCGTGCTGCCCGTGTTGTCGCTGAAGGCGATCACCGTGCTGGAAAGTGGTGAGAGCCCGGGTGCGGCGCGCAAGCACGCCCTCTGGTACACCGCCGGCGTGCTGGTGGCCTTCGCCGCCCTTGGCGTCATCATTGTCGGCATCCGCGCCGCCGGTCACGGCATCCAGTGGGGTGCGCAGTTCCAGCAGCCACTGGCTATCGGCATTCTTGTCTACGTGATGCTCGCCGTCGGCCTGTCCATGTCGGGCGTGTTCGAGATTGGTGGCTCACTAGGTAATGTCGGCAGTGGCCTTGCATCGCGATCCGGCCCCTCGGGTGATTTCTTCACCGGCGTGCTGGCCGTTGTCGTGGCCAGCCCGTGCACGGCGCCGTTCATGGGCTCGGCGATTGCCTTCGCCTTCGCCGCTCCCGTCGCTGTTGCCTTCCTGATCTTCCTCGCGCTTGGCCTCGGCCTGGCGCTGCCCTTCCTGCTGATCGGCTTCGTTCCGGCGATCGCCCGCCTGTTGCCACGCCCCGGTCGCTGGATGGAAACGCTCAAGCAGGCGCTCGCCTTCCCGATGTATCTGACAGCGGTATGGCTGCTGTGGGTGCTGACCAAGCAGCGCGGTGCGGATGCCACGGCTCTGGTGCTGGCCGGCGGCGTGCTGCTCGCCATGGCGCTATGGTGGTTCGGCCGCACGCGCAACCGCAGCGGTGGCCTGTCCTGGATCTTCACCGCCGTCCTGGCTGTCGGCGCCGTCGCGGCACTGTGGACCGTACACGGCCTGCCCGCGCAGACGGCGACCACCGTCGCGACCGACGGCATCGTGCCTTATTCGCCCGAGAAGCTCGCCGAACTACGTTCCGCCGGCACGCCGGTGCTGGTCGACATGACCGCCGACTGGTGCATCACCTGCAAGGCCAACGAACATGCCGTGCTCGACACCGATGCCTTCAAGGCCCTGCTCAAACGCACCGGTACCGTGTACATGCGCGGCGACTGGACCGACGTGAACGCAACCATCGCCGCCTTCCTCGAGCAGTACCACTCGGTGGGCGTTCCGCTCTACGTCGTCTATCCGAAGGGCGGTGGTCAAGGCCACAAGCTGTCCACCGTGCTCACCTATGACACCGTGCAGCAGGCACTAGAGGCCGCCACGGCGCCATGACGCGCGGCCCCACCTTCTGGATCGTCGTCCTGGCGATCCTCGGGGCGACAGGCGGCCTGTGGCTCGAGCACCGACGTCAGCACCCACCTCCGCCGCAAGGCGTCACGGTGGCTGACGTCGGCGAGGTGCCGGCGAACGCCACCTTTGTCACGGTCGACGGCAAGCCACGCCAGCTTTCCGACTGGCGCGGCAAACGCGTGCTGATCAACTTCTGGGCGAGCTGGTGCGGGCCGTGCAGGAAGGAGATGCCCCTGCTGGATGCTGCCTACAAACGGTACCAGGACCGCAACGTCGTGGTGCTGGGACTGGCCGAAGATACGGCGGCCAGCGTTCGGAGCTCCCTTGCCGCACGGCCGGTTAGCTATCCCGTCATGCTGGCCGATGCGGACGCTCCTGGCGGCTCACTATCCTTCGGCAATACACGACGCGTGTTGCCCTATAGCGTCCTGATCGGCGAAGACGGGCGTATCCTGCGGCAAAAAGTGGGCACCTTCTCCGGGCCCGAACTCGACGAATGGCTGGCTCCCGCACGATGAACGACACCCCCACGACCGATCTGCCGACTTCCGACGAGGCGACCGAAAAAACCCGGGCCTGGCTCGAGAAGGCCGTCATTGGCCTCAACCTGTGCCCGTTCGCCAAAGCCGTTCATAAGAAAGGCCAGATCCGCTACATCGTCAGCGCCGCTACCCAGCCGCTCGAACTGCTGGACGATCTGAAACGCGAACTCGAACACCTGCGTGACGTGAGCGCGGAAACCACCGACACGACGTTGCTCATCCACCCGGGTGTGCTCGAGGACTTCGAGGACTTCAACGAATTCCTCGAAGTGGCCGACCTGGCCGTGGAAGACCTCGGTCTTGCAGGCGAGATCCAGGTTGCCAGTTTCCACCCCGACTTCCAGTTCGAGGGCACCGGCGCCGACGACATCACCAATTACACGAACCGCTCGCCCTACCCGACCCTGCATCTCCTCCGCGAGGACAGCATCGACAAGGCCGTGGCGGCCTTCCCGGACGCCTCGAAAATCTTCGAGGCGAACATGGCGACGCTGGACGAACTGGGGATCGAGGGCTGGAAGAAGCTGTTCCCCGAGGGGTGATACCGCCCCAAGTGGCAGCGGTCTCGTTGTGGGAGCCGCTTCAGCGGCGCTCCATACTCCCGAGCATGGAAAGTCACGATCTCCAGCGAACTACGGCGATCTTCATCGAACTGGACAACTCGGGGTGACAGGCGCACACTGCGCGGCGTTCCGGAACCCCGGACCCAAGGCACAGGTGAACAGTGGCCAGGATCCTCGTCCTGCACGGACCCAACCTCAATCTACTCGGCGTTCGCGAACCCTCGGTTTACGGACACGAGACCCTCGCCGACATCAATGTCTCGCTGCAGGCCCGCGCCCAGGCGGTGGGTCATGAGCTGAGCTGGTTCCAGTCCAACGCCGAGCACGAGCTGATCGCACGGATCCATCAGGCACGCGACGAAGGCGTCGCCTGGATCCTGATCAACCCGGCCGCGTTTACCCATACCTCCATCGCCATCCGCGACGCCCTTGCGGGCGTGTCGATCCCGTTCATCGAGATCCACCTGTCCAATCCGCATGCACGGGAGGCCTTCCGCCATCACTCGTACATGTCCGATCTGGCCGTAGGCGTGATCTGCGGTTTCGGCGGCGACAGCTATCGCCTGGCGCTCGAAGCCGCCCTGCTCCGCCTTGCGGTGCCCGCGGCTTAATCCCACAAATTCAACCAGAAGGTTTGTCCCATGGACCTGCGCAAGATCAAGAAACTCATCGACCTGCTCGAGGAATCCAACCTCGCCGAGCTGGAAATCAAGGAAGGCGAAGAGGTCGTACGCCTGTCCCGCGTGCCCAAGGGCACCGCGGCACCGCAGATGTACGCCGCACCGATGCAGGCCGCACCGGTCGCCGCCGCTCCCGTGGCGGCACCCGTTGCAGCTGCCGCAGCGCCTGTCGAGACCGGTCTCCCGGCCGGCCACGTGACCAAGGCGCCGATGGTAGGCACCTTCTACGCGTCGTCCACCCCGGGCGCGCCGGCATTCGCCACCGTGGGCAAGCAGGTCAAGGCCGGTGAAACGCTGGGCATCATCGAAGCAATGAAGATGTTCAACCAGATCGAGGCAGACGTCTCGGGTACCGTCGTCGCTGTCCTGGTCGAGAACGGCCAGCCGGTCGAATTCGACGAACCCATGTTCGTCATCGCCTGAGGCCCCACGTCATGCTCGAGAAGGTAGTCATCGCCAACCGCGGCGAAATCGCGCTGCGGGTGCTGCGCGCGTGCCACGCGCTCGGCATCAAGACGGTCGCGGTGCACTCCACCGTGGACCGCAACCTCAAGCACGTCGGCCTGGCCGACGAATCGGTATGCATCGGCCCGGGTCCCTCGGCCGACAGCTACCTCAACATCCCGCGCATCATCGCCGCCGCCGAAATCACCGACGCCCAGGCGATCCATCCGGGCTACGGTTTCCTGTCCGAGAACGCGAACTTCGCCGAACAGGTCGAACAGTCGGGCTTCATCTTCATTGGCCCCACCGCAGACGTGATCCGCCTGATGGGTGACAAGGTCGAGGCGATCCGCGCGATGAAGGCTGCCGGCGTACCGTGCGTGCCCGGCTCGGGCGGTCCGCTGGGCGACGACACGGACGAAAACATCCGCATCGCCCGCGAGATCGGTTACCCCGTCATCATCAAGGCGTCCGGTGGCGGCGGTGGTCGCGGCATGCGCGTCGTGCGCACCGAGGCCCACCTCGCCAACTCGATCGTCATGACCAAGCAGGAAGCCAAGGCAGCTTTCAGCAACGATCAGGTTTACATGGAGAAGTTCCTGGAGAATCCGCGCCACGTGGAGATCCAGGTGCTGGCCGATGGCCAGGGCAACGCCATCCACCTCGGCGAGCGCGACTGCTCCATGCAGCGCCGTCACCAGAAGGTGGTCGAGGAAGCGCCGGCTCCGGGCATCACGCCGGAAATGCGCGCCGAGATCGGTAAGGTCTGCGTCGACGCCTGCCTGCGTATCGGCTATCGCGGCGCCGGCACCTTCGAGTTCCTGTTCGAAGGCGGCCGGTTCTACTTCATCGAGATGAACACCCGAATTCAGGTGGAGCATCCGGTGACCGAACTGGTAACCGGCATCGACCTGGTACGCGAGCAGTTGCTCATCGCCGGCGGCGAGAAGCTGTCGATTCGCCAGGAAGACATCGTGTTCACCGGCCACGCGATCGAGTGTCGCGTGAATGCGGAAGACCCCGACACCTTCATGCCGAGCCCTGGCACGGTGAAGCGTTTCGAGGCCCCGGGTGGCCCGGGTGTGCGCGTCGACACCCACCTGTATGACGGCTACCGCATTCCGCCGAACTACGACTCGATGATCGGCAAGATCATCGTGCACGGTCCCGACCGCGCCACTGCCATTGCGCGCATGCGCATGGCGCTGACCGAGACGGTGATCGAAGGCGTGAAGTGCAACATCCCGCTGCAGCAGCGCATCATGGCCGACGTCGGATTCCAGCAGGGTGGACAGAACATCCACTATCTGGAAAAGCGCATGGCCGAGCAGAAAGAAACGCCGCCTACGACGTGATGTTTCCACTCAAGGGCCGGAGTTGCGCAGCGATGCGCGACTCCGGCCTTTTTTTTGATTCTTCGCGGATTACCGGGGCTTGCGCGCTCGCCTTCAGCCATGTGGGAGCCGCTTCAGCGGCGATGGCCCGTTGGCCGCACACTTGGGCGTCTCGCAAGGAGACCTTGGTGCCCACCCTCGCTGCTCAGACAGTCCTCCGCGTTCGAAAAGGAAAGCCGCTCCGCAGCCATGTTCTTATTGGCCTACGGCCGCTCCACTTGTCCGGAACTCGCCTCGAGGGTGGACACCAAGGTCTCTCACGACGATACGGTCAGCGGGGAGGAGAGCCGCTGGAGTGGGTGTGGCCGCCGAAGCGGGCCGTCACGGCCGTCGTGCTGGTGCATGCATTCCGTTCGGTGAGCGCTTCCTCGCCGCTGCGCTGACTCACGCGGAGAATCGCGACCGTTGCGTTGGAGCGGACCCTCTTGGCGATGGCGATGGCGACGAGCCGACAGCCGAAGCGGCTTCGCTTCGTCAGCTCGACCCCACGAACCTCAGGGTTCAGGAGAGTCTTCGGTGCCCACCCTCGAGGCGAGTTCCCGACAAGTGGAGCGGCCGTAGGCCAAATAAGTACATGAGCCGCGGTAGCGGCCTTCCGGTACGAAACGCGGAGGGGTGTCTGAGCAGCGAGGGTGGGCACCGAAGGCTCTGCGCACTACCCTCCAGGCACCGGAGGCTCTGCGCCGTGACGTCTGGCCCCGCCGAAGGAAAGCATCGCCGCTGAAGCGGCTCCCACAGTGTCAGCCGCGGCGGCGGCCACTGATGCGCACCCAGTCTTCCAGGGTGCGGACTTCGAGATCGTCGAACCATTCCGCGTAGCGCACGAGAAGCTCCTCGTGTTGGCCGTGCAGGATGCCCGACAGCGCGAACGGCGCACCGGGCTTGATGGCGGCGGCAAACGTTGGTGCAAGCTCACCCAGCGGCCCCGCGAGAATGTTCGCGACGAGCACATCGGCAAGCTCGACAGGCGCCTCGCCCGGCAGATAGACGGCCAGATCCGCATGGACGCCGTTACGCTCCGCGTTGTCATGCGAGGAAATGAGCGCCTGTGGATCGTTGTCGATGCCAACGGCGCGCGACGCGCCCAGCTTCAACGCAGCGATGGCGAGGATGCCCGAGCCGCAGCCGTAGTCGAGAACCAACTTGCCTGCCATCTGCTGGCCGTCGAGCCATTCCAGGCACATCGCCGTGGTGGGATGGGTGCCCGTACCGAAGGCCAGGCCCGGGTCGAGTCGCACGACGACGATGTCGCCCTCGACCGGTGGTTCGATGTTCCACGGATAGACCCACAGACGCCGGCCGAACGGCATCGGCTTGAACTGGTCCATCCACGCACGTGTCCAGTCCTGGTCGTCGACCACGCGCCAGGTGATCTGCGCCGGCTCGATGAACGGAAGGTCGTCGGCGATCGCTTCGGTGAGGCCGCGCTTGTCGGTGTCGGCGTCGAACAACGCATTCAGGACGATCTGGTTCCACAGTGGCAGCTCGCCGACGCCGGGCTCGAAGATGGCCTCTTCATCGGGCGTTTCGGCATCCGCATCCTGCAGGGTGATGGACAGCGCGCCGAGGTCTTCCAGCGCGGTTTCGACCCGCGGCTGCTCGGCGGCGCGGATCGTCAGGGAGAGTTCGAGCCAGGGCATCGGGACGGCCATTCGGTAAGCGAGTAGACGATTCTACCGGTCGCGCACGTTATGATCGAACGATGTATACGCAGTGTCCCGAGTGCCTCACGGTCTACAAACTGGAAGCAGAGCTGCTGGTGCCCGCCTGCGGCTGTGTGCGCTGCGGGCATTGCGGAGCGGTATTCAACGCGCTTGGCACACTGGCCGCCCAGCTGCCGCCGGAGCCGTTCACACGACTACCGGAACACGCACTCGACCAGGAACCACCCCTGGCCGAGGTCGCGGTGTTCAGGCCGCGGCCCGTCCCGCACGCACCGGACCATGCCGGTGATGAACCCGTCGATGCCGACGCTGTCGCGGAAGATTTCTCCCAGCTGACCTTCACCCCGAAATTCGCCAAGACGCGTCGGCGCGCCTGGCAAAGCCTCGTATGGACGACGGTCTGCGTGGCACTGCTGCTTGGCCTGGGCGCCCAGCTCGCCTGGGCCAAGCGCGACTCGCTCATCGCCGATCCCACGATCGGCGCGGCCCTGCAGGCCGGCTGCTCCGTCGTCGGCTGTCGCCTGCCCCTGGTCGCGGATCCCGGACACCTGCGGCTGCTCGCTCGCGACGTCGAACAGCATCCCGCTGTGCGGGACGGCCTGCTGATCACGGCGAGCGTACGAAACGATGCATCGTTCGCGCAGCCCTATCCCGTCGTCACCATCGTGCTATCGGACGCCAACGGCCAGCGACTCGCCATGCGGCGCTTCGAGCCGGTCGACTACGTCGGCGATGCCGGCGTGCGCGCACATGGCCTGGATGGCGGCGCGACCACAGCGATGGTGTTCGAGGTGCAAGACCCGGGCCAGCGGGCGGTCGCCTTCGCCTTCAGCTTCGACTGACCGTTCGAAAAAATTTCTTTTTACAAGCCTGCACATCGTCTCCCGGGACGAGTACACTCGATTCCCTTCGCGACGCTCGACCCCCCTTCTACGGTGTGGCCGTGTCGCAATCCAAGCGGCCATACTGAAAAGAACCGACCGGGGACCTGTGCCCTGGCCTGCGAGAGGGGAATGCCTTGAACGCTGTGAGACTGACTGCTGGCGAGGCCGCCAACGAGACCTCCATGCAGAGTGCCCTCAGCGAATGCGTCAGCCGTACCGTCCGCCGTTACCTGGCGGATATCGGCGATACAGAAGGCGGCGAAGGTCTTCACGCACTCGTAATCCGCGAAGTCGAAGGTCCCCTGTTGCGTGAAGTGCTCGCCTTCCACGAAGGCAACCAGAGCCGGGCCGCCGTGGCCCTGGGCATCAACCGTGCCACCCTGCGCAAGAAGCTGGCCGCCCACGGCATTTCCTAAAGGGCCGCTATAATGGAGCGCTTTCCTCCCCGGAAGTGCCCATGCCCACGCCCGATCTCGTTTCCGTCCGCCGCGCGCTCGTCAGCGTTTCCGACAAGCGGGGCCTGACCGAACTCGCCCGACGCCTCGTCGCGGCCAACGTCGAAATCCTCTCCACGGGCGGCTCCGCGAAGGCGTTGCGCGATGCCGGCATTCCGGTACGCGATGTGGGCGACCTCACTGGCTTCCCCGAGATCATGGACGGCCGCGTGAAGACGCTGCACCCGCGCGTGCATGGTGGACTTCTCGGCCGCCGGGGCACTGACGACGCCGTGATGGCCGAGCATGGCATCTTGCCGATCGACCTCCTCGTGCTGAACCTCTATCCATTCGAACGGACCGTGGCCGATCCGGCATGCTCGCTGGAGAACGCGATCGAGAACATCGACATCGGTGGCCCGGCGATGCTGCGCGCGGCAGCGAAGAACTGGAACGATGTCGGCGTGCTTACCGACCCCGCTCAGTACGAAAGTGCGTTGAGCGAGATCGAAGGCAAGGGCGGCCTTTCGCGCGCTACGCGGTTCAAGCTTTCCGTGGCCGCATTCAATCGCGTGTCCAACTACGACGCAGCGATCAGCGATTACCTCTCGGGCGTGACGCTCGACCAGAGCCATACGGCGGTCGCCGGGCATGCCGAGTTCCCCGGGCAGTCGAACGGACGCTTCGTGAAGGTGATGGACCTTCGTTACGGCGAGAATCCCCATCAGGCCGGCGCCTTCTACCGCGACCTGTATCCCGCCCCGGGCACGCTGGCGACCTTCCGCCAGCTGCAGGGCAAGGAACTCTCGTTCAACAACATCGCCGATGCCGATGCCGCGTGGGAATGCGTGCGCCAGTTCGACGCACCCGCCTGCGTCATCGTCAAGCACGCCAATCCCTGTGGCGTCGCTGTCGCTGCCGATCCGCTCGCCGCTTATGAGCTGGCTTACGCCACCGATCCCACGTCGGCCTTTGGCGGCATCATCGCCTTCAACCGCCCGCTGGACGCCGAAACGGCAAAGGTGATCCTCAAGCGTCAGTTCGTCGAAGTGCTGATCGCCCCCGCCGTCGATGCCGGTGCCGTCGAGGAAGCGACCAGGAAAGCCAACGTGCGCGTGCTCGAGATCCCGCTGGGGGAAGGCCGCAATACCCACGACATCAAGCGCGTCGGATCCGGCCTGCTGGTGCAGACGGCCGACGATCGCCAGGTGCAGCGCGACGAACTCAAGGTCGTCAGCAAGCGTCAGCCGACGCCCGCCGAACTGGACGACCTCCTGTTCGCCTGGCGCGTGGCCAAGATGGTCAAGTCCAACGCCATCGTTTATGCCCGCGACAATCGCACCGTCGGCATCGGCGCCGGCCAGATGAGCCGCGTGGTCAGTGCAAAGATCGCCGGCCTGAAGGCCGAGGAAGCTGGCCTGGTGGTGCCGGGCAGCGCGATGGCCTCCGATGCATTCTTCCCGTTCCGCGATGGTATCGACGCTGCCGCGGCCGCTGGCATTCGCGCGGTGATCCAGCCCGGTGGTTCCATGCGGGATAACGAAGTCATCGCTGCCGCCGATGAGCATGATATGGCGATGGTGTTTACGGGCGTTCGCCACTTCCGCCATTAAGAACCTTTGCGGAATCGCCGATGAATCGGCTCCCACAAACGCCGCTTCGAAGGATGGGTTGCGGGAACCCGCCCACCGGTCGGCGGGCGTGGGAGCCGCTATTGTAAGAGCCGCTTTTGTGGGAGCCGCTTCAGCGGCGATGGGTGCTCGCGATAAGATTCGACCCGACCTCAAGCTTCATCGCATACCGCCGCGCCAGCACCGCACAGGTCATCAGCTGGATCTGATGAAACAACATGATCGGCAACACGATCAGTCCCAGCGGATGCCCGGCGAACAACACCTTCGCCATCGGCACACCTGAGGCCAGACTCTTCTTCGAACCGCAGAACACGATGGTGATTTCGTCGTCGCGTGAAAAGCCAAGCGCACGTGCCCCGCAACGCGTCGCCAGCAGGGCACACGCCAGCAGGACCACGTTGACGACGATCAGCCCGCCGAGCACAGGCAGCGGCAACTGCTTCCACAACCCTTGCAACACGGCCGCGCTGAAAGCCGTGTAAACCACTAACAGGATCGATCCACGATCGACAAAGGTGAGTAGGGTGGCGTGCTTGCGAACCCAGCCGCCGATCCAGCGCTGGGCGATCTGGCCAGCGACGAAGGGGACGAACAGCTGCAACACGATCGCCCCTACCGAATGCCATGACAGGCCACCCTGCCCCGTTCCGGCGATCATCACCCCGACCAGTAACGGCGTAATGAAGATGCCGAGCATGCTCGACGCGGATGCCGAGACAATCGCCGCAGGCACGTTGCCCCGCGCGATGGACGTAAACGCAATCGACGACTGCACCGTGGACGGCAACGTGCACAGGAACAATATCCCGAGATAAAGGTCCGGACTTACCAGCGGCGACAGCACCGGCTTCAGCAAGAGCCCAAGCAGGGGGAACAGGACGAAGGTGCTGGCCAGCACCGTGAGATGCAGCCGCCAGTGAGTCATGCCCGCCACGACGGCCTCGCGTGACAATTTCGCCCCGTGCAGGAAGAAGAGCAAGGCGATGGCGACATCGGTCAGGCCACCGAATACCTGGGCGACGGCGCCGCGGCCCGGCAGGAAGCTGGCCAGCAACACCGTGGCGATCAGCGAGAGGGTGAAACCATCGGGGAGGAAGCGACGCATGGCGGGTGACCGGCAGAGGGCGGGATGACGCTATTGCATCCTCTCTTCACTGATAAGACAAATCGTTTTATCTCATGCAGTGATACATTAATCACATGAATGTCTCGATGCGCCAGCTCCGCGCCTTCCTTGCCGTGGCCAGCCACCGGCATTTCCGTCGCGCCGCGGAGGCCCTGCATCTCTCCCAACCCGCCGTCAGCCGATTGATCGCCGACCTCGAGTCCGAACTGGATGTACGCCTGTTCGATCGCAGTACCCGAGAAGTCGTTCCCACCGAGGCCGGACGCTATCTGGAACAGGCGGCCTCCCGCGTGCTCGACGAACTCGACGGCGTACTCACGCACGTACGTACCCAGGCCGATCCCTTGCGCGGCCGAGTTCGCGTGGCGGCGGTACCCACGTTATCTGCCGGTCTCGTGCCCCAGTGCATCGCGCGCTCGGCGGAGGAACATCCGCGGATCGAGATCATCCTGCGCGACCAGAGCCAGGCCCAGGTACTGGATGCCGTACGCGGGGGCGAAGTGGATTTCGGGTTGACGGTCGAGCCGGCGACGCCCGACGAATTCGACGTTGAAACCATCCTGCGTGATCCGTTCCGGGTGGTCTGCCGGGCCGATCATCCTTTTGCCGCGAAACGACATATCGCCTGGAAAGCCCTCGGGAACGAGTCACTCATCCTGCTCGATTACGCCTCGGGGTCGCGCCGGCTGATCGACGCGGCGCTGGCCTCGCGTGGCATCCCGGTTCGCGTGGCGTGGGAAGTCGGCCATCCGCATACGGCGTTTCGCATGGTGGAGGCGGGGCTCGGCGTCACCGTAACACCGGCGCTGTCACTGGATGCCCTGCGGCCAGGCCTCGTCGCGGTGCACCTATCGCCCGACGTTTATCGCGAGGTGACGCTGCTGCGGCGGCGAGCTCGTTCCCTCTCCCCGCCGGCACTGACGGTCTGGAACGCGTTTCGCGACGTCGCACTCACGCTGGCTTGAGCGACGGCCACGCATCATCGCGGCCTTCCGACAGGAGGCACACGATGAGCTACCAGCTGTATTACTGGACCGGTTTGCAGGGCCGCGGTGAATTCGTGCGGCTATGCCTGGAGGACGCGGGTGCCGCATACACGGATGTCGCGCGGATCGAGGGCGACGAGGTGATGACAGCCTTCCTTGATGGCGAACACGAAGGTGCCGTGCCGTATGCGCCACCCTTCCTGAAATCCGGTCGATTGATCGTCGCCCAGGTAGCCAACATCCTCCAGTACCTGGGACCTCGCCACGACCTTGTACCCGACAGTGAATCGAAGCGTCTGCACGCCCACCAACTCGAGCTGACCATCACCGATCTCGTCGCCGAGGTGCACGACACGCACCACCCCGTGGCCTCGGAGCTCTACTACGAGGACCAGAAGGCGGAGGCGAAGAAGCGCTCGAAGGATTTCCGCGAGAACCGCATTCCCAAGTTCCTCGGTTACTTCGAGAAGGCGCTGGAGCGCGGTGGTGGAAGGTTTCCGCTACGCGAGCATTCCTACGTGGACCTTTCGCTTTTCCAGATCATGGAGGGCCTGGAGTACGCGTTTCCCAAAGCCATGTCGAAGCAGAAAGTTCCCCTGCTTCGCGACCTGCAGAAACGCGTGGCAGAGCGGCCGAATATCGCCGCGTATCTGGCCTCGGAGCGGCGGATCCCGTTCAACACCACGGGCATCTTCCGCCACTACCCCGAGCTGGACGGCTGAAAGCCGCCGCTCAGTTCGAATCGACGGGCTTGGGTGCGGCGCCCCACTCGTAGACCTTGTAATAGACCGGATCGACCGGGCCGTTCTTCGGGTCGTGCAGCTTGCCCTCGGGATCCGCCATGTAGGTCTGGGGAACGCCGTTTTTCGGGGTCACCACGATCATGGTCAGCTTGCCGCCCGAGCGATATTCCTGGACCTGGTCGTCGCCCTGCTGGCGAATCGTCACCTGGGGCGGCTCCTGGCCACGTGCGTCGGTCCCGCCGTTGTCCCGCATCGAGGGCAGCGCCACGGGCGAACGCGTGGAGCCCTGGGCATCCGACGTCGCCGGCGTGGTGCGGCCGTCCTGAGCTTCATCGTACGGCACCGGTCGCTCGATCGGCTTCTGCCCGGAGCGGTCCGGCTCCCCTGCCTTGACGCCCGGGTCGTTGAGCGCCGGCGGCGGTGGCAATGGCGTCAGCTTCGGATCCGTGGCGGTCTGGGCGGCCACCGGGAGTGCCAGGGCCAGGGCGAGCGCGGCAACGAGGGCGTGCGAGCGGTTCATGGGGAATCTCCGTGCGGGGTGACGAGGATAGCAAGGCCCATGCCGCTTTCCACGTGAACGGACGGTGCCCGTTCGGCCATGAGAGAATCGGGGGTATGCCTACGCTCACGCTTATCGACGGGTCGTCGTACCTGTATCGCGCGTTCCACGCGCTGCCGCCCCTGACCAACGCCTTCGGCGAGCCTACCGGCGCGCTCTTCGGCATCGTCAACATGTTGCGCACGACAATGAAGGCCGGCTCGGACTACGTTGCCTTCGTCTGCGATGCACCCGGGCGCACGTTCCGCGACGATCTCTACCCCGAGTACAAGGCCAACCGCCCGTCGATGCCCGACGACCTGCGGGCGCAGGTCGATCCGATGATGAAGATCGTCGGCGCGCTTGGCTTTCCGATCCTATGCGTGCCCGGCGTGGAAGCCGATGACGTGATCGGTACCCTCGCCCGCCAGGCGGCCGAGGAAGGCATCCACACGATCATCTCGACCGGCGACAAGGATTTCGCGCAGATGGTTGGCCCGCATACGCTGCTGGTCAACACGATGACCAACACCACGATGGACGTGGACGGCGTGTTCGCCAAGTTCGGCGTGCGGCCCGACCAGATCGTCGACTACCTCACGCTCATGGGCGATAGCATCGACAACGTGCCAGGCGTGGAAAAGTGCGGACCGAAGACGGCCGCGAAATGGCTTGGCGAGTACCACAACCTCGAGAACCTCTTCGCCAACGCCGATAAAGTCGGCGGCAAGATCGGCGAGAACCTGCGCGCGGCGATCCCGCGCCTGCCGTTGTCGCGCGAGCTGGTCACCATCCGTACCGACGTACCGCTCGAGTTCCGTCCGACGCAGCTGGGCATGCGCGAACGTGACACCGACGCGCTGCGCGAACTCTACGCGCGATACGACTTCAAGGCCGCGCTGAAGGACCTCGATAGTGCAGGCGCTACGGTCACCGCCCCTGCATCGGCCACTGGCGCCGCGCCCGGCGCCAGTGCCAGACCCGCCGCCGTGGACACGATCCTGGATGCCGCGCTCTCGGCCGAGGGCGTTTACGAACTGGTCGTCACCGAAGACCGCCTGGCTGCCTGGCTTGAGAAGCTCGAAACCGCACCCCTGATTGCTTTCGACACCGAGACCACGAGCATCGACGCGATGCTGGCCGATATCGTCGGCGTGTCGCTCGCGGTGGAACCGGGCAAGGCGGCCTACATCCCCCTGGGCCACGACTATCCCGGTGCCCCGGTGCAGTTGCCGCGCGACCACGTGCTTGGCGCGCTGAAGCCCATCTTCGAGGACGCCTCGCGCCCGAAGGTCGGTCAGCATGGCAAGTACGACATCAACATCCTGTCGCACTACGGCATCGAGGTGAAAGGTCTCCTGCACGACACCATGCTGGAGTCGTACATCTACAACGCGACGGCAACGCGGCACGACATGGATTCCCTGGCGACGCGCTACCTCGGCTACACCACCATCAAGTACGAGCAGGTGGCCGGCAAGGGCGCCAAACAGATCTCGTTCTCGCAGGTGGATATCGATACGGCCTGCCGCTACGCCGCGGAGGATGCCGACGTAACGCTTCGCCTGCATCACGCCTTGTGGCCAAAGCTCGAAGCCGAGCCCTCGCTGCGCGATGTGTATGCAGACATCGAGATCCCGCTGGTTCCGGTTCTGGCGAAAATGGAACGCACCGGCGTGCTCATCGACGCCAACGTGCTGCGCCTGCAGAGCCAGCAACTCGGCAAGCGCATGGTGGAGTTGCAACAACTCGCCTACGCGTCGGCAGGCCACGAGTTCAACCTGGACTCGCCCAAGCAGTTGCAGGCGGTTCTGTTCGACGAGCTGGGCCTGGCCGCGAAGATCAAGACGCCGACCGGCCAGCCTTCGACCAACGAAGAAGCGATGGAAGCCATCGCTGAAACGCACGAGCTGCCGCGATTGATCCTCGAATACCGAGGCCTCGCCAAGCTGCGCTCGACGTATACGGACAAGCTCGCCGGCATCGTCAATCCGCGCACGGGTCGCGTGCACACGAGCTACCACCAGGGCGCCGTCGCCACCGGGCGCATAAGCTCGTCCGACCCGAACCTCCAGAACATTCCGGTGCGCACCGAAGAAGGCCGGCGAATCCGCCAGGCCTTCATTGCGCCGGAGGGCTGGCGCATCGTCGCCGCCGACTATTCGCAGATCGAGCTACGCATCATGGCCCATCTGTCGAACGACGAAGGCCTCGTGCGTGCCTTCAGGGAAGGCGGCGACGTGCATCGCGCGACGGCGGCGGAGGTCTTCGGCGTGACCGCCGACGAGGTCACGACCAACCAGCGCCGTGCAGCGAAGGCGATCAACTTCGGGTTGATGTACGGCATGAGTGCTTTCGGTCTCGCCAAGCAGCTCGGTGTCGACCGTGGCGAAGCATCCGACTACATGGGCCGCTACTTCTCTCGCTACCCGGGTGTCCGTGCGTTCATGGACGCCACGCGCGAACAGGCCCATCGCGACGGCTACGTCCAGACGCTGTTCGGTCGTCGCCTTTATCTCGAGAATCTCACATCTCGCAACCAGGCCTTCCGCGCCGGCGCCGAACGCGCGGCGATCAACGCGCCCATGCAGGGAACGGCGGCCGACATCATCAAGCGCGCCATGATCGCCGTCTCCGCGTGGATCGCGCCGCGCGACGATGTCCGCATGCTCATGCAGGTGCACGATGAACTGGTCTTCGAAGTTCGTGCCGACGCGGTGGACGAAGTGCGCGCCGGGATCGAGACCCACATGACCGGAGCAGCCCAACTCAGCGTGCCGCTTCAGGTGGATATCGGGGTGGGCGCGAACTGGGACGAGGCGCACTAAGGCAAAGCTAAGCTTTTCCGGCCGGTTTGGCCGTCCATACGTAAGTTTTTCGTTTAGTCATAGATTTCCGCCTGCGCCAAGTCGTTGAAAAATCAGTCCATGAACACGGGCTGATTTTTTTTGCCTCCGCGATGCAACTTTGCCCTCATTTGTCCGTCTATATATTCGGACGCACGCAACGGCGTCCCATCGGTGGGTCTCGCCTCCCTAGAGACCCCCTCAAGGTGGACCGGTTCTTCCCCTGGTTCCGGTCTTCCACCCCGCCCCGAGAGCTCCCCTGGCTCTCGGGGTTTTTTTTGCCTACACCATCTGCACATCCGCCCCCGCATCCTCGGCGCCACTTGGAACGGGAGGAATCACCATGCGCGCAGGTCTCATCGTCGTCGGCGTCATCCTTATCGGGCTTGGCCTGTGGGTCACCCTGGGCAATGGCAGCTATCAGAAGACCGACACGGTCGCCTCTATCGGCTCGGCCAAGCTCGAAGCCACGCACGACAAGTCGATCCCGCAGTGGGTCGGCATTGCCGGCATCGTTATCGGCGGCCTCGTTGCCGTTGCGGGCATTGCGCAGAAGCGTTGACCGCCTTCGAGGGGTCTTAGGGCCCCCCTAGCCGGTACAATCGGGAGATGGATGTTTCCCATCTCCTCGATTCCCTCAACGATGCCCAACGCGAGGCCGTCAGCGCCCCGCCGGGTCACTATCTGATCCTGGCTGGCGCCGGCTCCGGCAAGACCCGGGTGCTGATCAATCGTATTGGCTGGCTCACCCAGGTCGAGCGGGTACCCCCGTGGGCCATTCTCGCCGTGACCTTCACCAACAAGGCCGCGGGCGAGATGCGCACGCGCCTGGACGGGATCATTCCCGGAGGCACGCAGGGGTTGACCGTCGGCACCTTCCACGGCATCGCCCATCGCCTGCTCCGGCGCCACTGGCGTGAGGCAGGCCTGGTCGAGGGCTTCCAGATCCTCGACTCGGACGATCAGCAACGCCTGATCAAGCGCATCATCGCGGGCCTTGGGCTGGATGAAGCCAGGTTCCCGCCGCGTCAGGCCAGCTGGCAGATCAACAACTGGAAGGACGAAGGCAAACGACCGGACGCCATCGAACACCGCGATCATCCGGTCACGCGCACCTTCGTCGAGATCTACAAGGCTTACGAACAGCAGTGCCAACGCGCCGGGCTGGTCGACTTCGCCGAGCTCCTGCTGCGCGCGCACGAGCTATGGCTGAAGGACCCCCAGGTTCTCAAGCACTATCAGGATCGCTGGCGCTACCTGCTGATCGACGAGTTCCAGGACACCAACACGCTGCAGTACGCGTGGATCCGCGTGCTTGCCGGCAGCACGGGCCAGGCCTTCGTGGTCGGTGACGACGACCAGGCCATCTACGGCTGGCGCGGCGCGAAAGTCGAAAACGTGCAGCAATTCCTCAACGACTTCCCCGGCGCGAAGACGATCCGCCTGGAGCAGAACTATCGCTCCACGTCGACGATCCTCAACGCCGCCAATGCGGTCATCTCGCGCAACGGCGGTCGCCTCGGCAAGCAGCTGTGGACCGACGGCGGCGAAGGCGAGCGCATCGCCCTGTACGCCGCGTACAACGAACAGGACGAGGCCCGCTTCGTCATCGAGCGTATTCGCGAGCACATCGCCGAAACCGGCAGTGCGCGCGACTGCGCCATCCTCTATCGCTCCAACGCCCAGTCGCGCAACTTCGAAGAACAGTTGATCCAGCGCGACCTGCCCTACCGCGTCTACGGTGGCCTGCGCTTCTTCGAGCGCGCTGAAATCAAGGATGCCCTGGCGTACCTGCGCCTGGCATCCAACCGCCATGACGACGCCGCGTTCGAGCGCGCGGTGAACACGCCGCCTCGCGGCATCGGCGACCGCACGCTCGACGAGCTCCGTCGGCGCGCGCGGAACGATAGCACCTCGATGTGGGAAGCGATGCTGACCGAAGCGTCCATCGGCGGCCTCGCGGGGCGTGCGAAGAATGCGCTCAAGGGCTTCATCGGCCTCGTGGACAACCTCGCGCGCACTTTCGGCGGTCATGACAAGCTCGACGGCGACGAAAGCCCGACGGCCCTCAGCCTCGCCGAACAGATCGAGCATGCCATCCTCCATACCGGCCTGCGCGACTTCTACGAGAACGACAAGCGCGGCAACGGCGAAGCACGCGTCGAGAACCTGGACGAGCTGGTCAACGTCGCCAGCCGCTTCGAGATGACCCCGGAAGACGTCGACGCCGGTTTCAACGAGCTCTCGGCCTTCCTTTCCCACGCGTCACTGGAAGCAGGCGAAGGCCAGGGCGAGGCATGGGACGACTGCGTGCAGCTGATGACGCTGCATTCGGCCAAGGGCCTGGAGTTTCCCATCGTCTTCCTCGTCGGCATGGAAGAAGGCTTGTTTCCGAGCCAGCGTTCCACCGAAGAAGAGAATCGCCTCGAGGAAGAACGTCGCCTCGCTTACGTCGGCATCACCCGCGCTCGCGAACGGCTCTACGTCTCCCACGCCGAGTCGCGCCGCATGCACGGCACCGAGATGCTGGCCCGGCCGTCCCGCTTCCTGGGCGAGATTCCGCCGGAACTGATCGATGAGCTGCGCCCCCGGGTGCAGGTGTCGCGACCCGCCTACGCGGATCGCTTTTCGGGCGGCGGCGGTAACGCTTCACTGGTCGAAGCCTCACCCATCGCGCTCGGCCAGCGGGTCAGCCACCCCAAGTTCGGCGAGGGCACCGTGGTCAGCGCCGAGGGCGCCGGGGCACATATGCGCCTCCAGGTGAACTTCGAGGATGCCGGGAGCAAGTGGCTGGTTTACGCTTACGCGAATCTGACCGCGTTGTAAGGGCTCCAACGCACCAGGGGACAGACAAGCATGATCGTCGGGATCGACCTCGGCACCACCAACAGTCTCGTCGCGGCGTGGATCGACGGCGCGCCGCGCCTGATTCCGAATGCCCTGGGCGCGATGCTCACGCCCTCCTGCGTGGGTATCGACCAGGACGGTAGCGTGCTGGTCGGCGAGGCCGCGCGCGAACGACTGCAGACACACCCCGAGCAGACCGCCTCGCTGTTCAAGCGTTACATGGGTAGTGCGCGGACCGTGCGCCTGGGCGACCGGGACTACCGGGCGGAGGAGCTTTCCGCCCTGGTGCTGCGCTCGCTCAAGGCGGACGCCGAGGCCGCGCTCGGCGTGCCCATCACCGAGGCGATCATCACGGTGCCGGCTTATTTTTCCGATGCCCAGCGCAAGGCGACCCGTGTTGCCGGCGAACTGGCCGGGCTGCGCGTGGAACGGCTGCTCAACGAACCCACGGCTGCCGCGCTGGCCTACGGACTGCACGATGCGCAGGGTGAAACACAGTTTCTCGTGTTCGATCTCGGGGGCGGCACGTTCGATGTCTCCATTCTGGAGATGTTCGACGGTGTGATGGAAGTGCGCGCCAGCGCTGGGGACAACATGCTGGGCGGCGAAGACTTCGTCATGCTGATTGCCGACATCGCTTTCCAGAAGGGCATCCCCGAAGCGGCGCGCACCGATGCGGCCTTCATGCAGCGGCTCATCGCGCGCGCCGAGAAAGCAAAGCGTGAACTCGGCACCCAGGCAAGCACCGCGTTCGATATCTCCTGGCGCGGCAATGACGCGCGGGTGGAACTCGATCCGGACCGCTTCGAGAAGCTGTCTCAGCCGCTCCTGCTGCGCCTGTGGCGACCGATCGAGCGTGCCCTTCGCGATGCGCGCATCCGCGCCGCCGACCTGAAACGACGTGGTCCTCGCCGGCGGTGCGACGCGCATGCCCATGATTCGTGCGCTCGCTACGCGCATGTTCGGACGCTTCCCCGCGATGGGCCACAATCCGGATGAAGTGGTCGCCCTCGGCGCTGCAGTCCAGGCCGGGCTGAAGATGAAAGATAAAGCGCTCGACGAGATGGTCATGACGGATGTCTGTCCATACACCCTCGGCACGGCGATCTCGCGCCGCGTGGAAGGCGGAACCCGAACGGATGGCCTGTACTCGCCGATCATCCAGCGCAACACCGTGGTACCGGTCAGTCGCGTGCAGCGTTACGTGCCGCTCGATCCAAGCCAGTCATCGATTCGCATCGATGTCTATCAGGGCGAATCGCGCCTGGTCCGCGACAACATCCTGCTGGGCGCAGTAACCGCGCCCCTGGCTTCCGGCCCCGGTCATGGGGACGGCGTGGATGTGCGCTTCACTTACGATGTCAACGGCTTGCTCGAGGTGGAAGTGACGGTCGTGGCAACCTCGGAAACGCGCCGCCTTGTGATCGAGGGCCACGAGGGCAGCCTGTCATCTGAAGATGTCGCGCAACGTCTCGAGACACTGATCGCACTCAAGGTGCACCCGAGAGACACGCTGGAAAATCGCACCCTGCTTGCCCGCGCCGAACGGCTTTATGAGCAGCTGCTCGGCCAGGCGCGCGATCAGCTCGGGCAAAGGGTCCTGCACTTCGAGCAGACCCTGGCGACACAGGACCCGCGGCTCGTCGCGCGCGAAGCCGCGTTGTTCCGCGAAGCCTTGCAGGCCGTCGAAGCCAGCGACCCGTTCACTCCCGACCTGATCGACTGAGGGAACCCCAGCGGATGTCGATGCCATGGTTTCTCGAGATGCTGGAACTTCCGCCGCATGCCGATGAGCGCGCTGTTCGGCGCGCCTACGCGACGCGCGTGAAGTTGATCGACCAGGCTGCCGACCCAGCGGCCTTTGCGCGCCTGCGCGAAGCTTACGAAGCCGCGCGTGCGTGGGTCACCGATGAGCGCGAACCTGCGCAAGCCGACCATGCCAGTGAGCTCGTGGCGTCCCGCGGGGAAGATGAACTATCCGTCCGCCCCGCGCCGATCGCGGTGAGCCCGCAGGAACAGGCCACGCGTCTGGTCGAACGGTTGGCCACGCGAGTTGCCCATGGCACGGACGCGGATATTCGACGGGAACTCGAAGCCTGCACGGCGGAACTCCGCCTTCAATACATCGATGCGCCCGGCATATTTGAAGAGGTGCTCGTCGATCGCCTTGCCCGAGCGCTTATCACGAGGCGTGCCTCCGTGTTCGACGCCGCACTGGAGCACTTCCATTGGCAGGAAATTGGGCATGTCGCAGCTCTGGGTCCGAAAGGACTCTGGATCGAAGCCGTGGAAGCGCAGCGCATGGCGTGGAACGGCCTGCCTCATCGCGTTCGCACGCGTCGGCTCGCACTGATTGAGCAGGCAGCAGCGGCGCCCTCCCCGCTAGCCCTGAATATCGTCAAGCGCTGGCGTGAAGTGCGCGAGGATTTCCGCCGGTGTCCGTCTTACCTTAGCCTCTATATCGCGCCAGCTCGCCAACGCGAGTGGTCTTCCCTCTATGAAGGGCTGCCCGCGCCGCAACGGCAGTCTCTCGAAGCGACCGCCCGAAAGCGTCGCTGGCGCATGCCAAGCCTTCGGTCGACATACCCGGTGTGGGGAATTCTTTTCCTCGCGCTGATTATCGGCGTTGGCCGCCTTACCGCATCGCTCACCGACGATCCACATCCGGATCCGCTGCTTTATGTGCGGATCGACCCGCACCAGCAAGGGCGTTCGGACGGCCACGCCATCATTTCGGTAACCGTGAAAAACATGACCACCGGGCCGGTTTATCTCCTCGAAGCCAGGTCACCCTTGTTCACTTCCGGCGGCCATCTCCAGAGCAATATCTTCGACATCGTAGACGACGCCGGAGCGAAGGCGGCATTCATCGGCAAGGAAGCACCCACCCCACCGGGCGACGCTCGTGCTTACTACGACACCCTGAGCGCAGGCGAGACGCGCCTGCGCGACGTGGACCTGTCACTGGACTACCGACTCCTCCCCGGACGTCGATACAGGGTCCGCTACATCCAACGCGTAGCGCCCAGCGTCGGAACCGCCAGCATCGAAGAAGTGGCGCAAACCGAGGAACAGGACCCGAGCAATCCCGTGGATATCGAGATGCCTGCTGACGCCACGTAGACGTCCGCAAGCGATTTACGGGGACAGCCGCGGCACTCCATGCTGGTCACGCTCTTCCACCGCGGTGACGCGTGTATCGATGCGATGGTTACGCGACTCCGGCAAGGCTTCGGTGGCCTCGCCACGGGCCAGCGCCAGCGCATTGCGATAGCAACGCTGGGCCAGTTCCGGATGCGCTTCGCCGACATAAACGTCACCAAGCGCTTCCCATGCGTTTGCATTCGGCTCGATGGCCAGCGCACGCTCGAGGAAGGGCTTCGCCTTTCCCCACAGTCGCGCACGCACGCACATACGCCCGACCGCGGTGAGCAGCGCGGCATCATTCGGATGCGTATCGACCCAGCCTTCAGCACGGCGCAGTCGCTGTTCGAGATCTTCCGCGCCCATGCCGCCATAGGTGGCGATAAGTGACGGTGACCATTCGCGACGCAGGGCGGTTTCGATCTCGTCCATCGCCGCCATACTCTGGCCGAACCCCGATGCGCGACGCGCATAGGCATCGACCGCGGCCGACAGACGTCGCTGACCCTTCGGCAGCTGTGACCACAGTGCGGAGAGCGACGCACCGTCGGGCGCGCTGGCAACGTACGCGGCAACCACCCGGCTCTCGAGGTCGGAGAACGCGCGGGCACCGAGTTCGCCTGACTTCTGCAGTGGCTCGATCGCGCGAACGGCGTTGCGCGCATCGCCGGATTTCAGCGACGCCTCGGCGTATTCCACCCAGCCCGAGGGTGTCAGCGATGCACTGCTTGCCTCCGGCGCCAGCAGAGCTGCCGCTTCGGTTGCACGACCGGCGCGGCGAAGCAGACGCGCACGCAGCACGCGTGCCGCACGTGGCGTTTCCTGAGCGGCCTGATCCAGCGTTTCGAGCGCACGCGTGGACTCTCCGTGACGCTCGGCCGCTTCGGCAGCCGCCAGCAACGACGGCCCACGCACGGACGGATAGCGAGCCGCGCGATGGAGGTCGCGCTCTGCTTCCCCGTGACGGCCTTCGATCAGGGCAACAAGACCGTCGGCGAGCCGACGTCGACTCAGCCTGCGATGCCGGCGGTTCAGCGCGCCGAAGGGCCAGCGGATCAGGGTCACCAGAGCGGCAATCACCGCCCAGGCGAGAAGAAGGATGACCACCGCACTGACCACGGTCAGCTGCAGCGTGGTGCCGCGCAGGTGGATCAGCACATAGCCCGGATCGTCAGCGACCCAGTGCCAGGCAAACGCCGCAATAGCCGCTACGAGGATGAGGCCGACGATCCAGCGCCAGAGCTTCATGGCGAAACCTTCGAAGCCGACGTCGAAGCGGACGCGGGCGCAGCGGCGGCAGGTGCGGCCGAGGCTGCAGAAGCGGGATGCGCAGACGAACCGGCATGCGCCGGCGCAGCGACGGAGCCCGCCTGTAGCGCATGAACCTGCCGCAGGTTACGCAGTTCGCTCAACGCCGCACCCAGTTTCGGCTCGGCACCCTTGGCCTGGCTGGCGAGCAACGCAGCGATGCGCGCGCGTGCAGCCTGCACCGTGGGCGAGTTCGGATTGAAACGTGCCTCGAGCGTAGCGTCCACGCGCTTCAGGGCGGCGGCACGACCCAGGTCGTCGTAAGCCAGCACGGCAGCCTCCGCGTGAGCGACGTCGAGCGCGGCGAGTTCACGGGCGATGCGATCGTCGGCCAGGCCCATCGGCGTGCCGTCGTCGTGGCTGACCTTGACGATGCTGCCCAGGGCATCGCCGGCGCGCTGCCAGAATCCGCGGGTTTCGGTCGTGCTCACCGGCGCGTCGAGGTCTTTCAGCGGCAGCATCGGAATCTGCGCACGCAGGTCCGCCAACACAGCCAGATCACTCGCCCGCGCCGAGGGTGCGACACCGGAGAGCGCTTCGCGCTCGGCCGTGAGGCTCTGGCGGACGGGCGCAAAAGCGGTGTCGTTCACGCCGGCCAGTGTCTTATCCGCAAGGTCGTACGCCGACAGGGCGCCGCTGGCATCGCCGAACAGCGCGAAGCGCTCCTTGGCCATGCGCAGCAGGGATTCCGCTTCGTCGAGAAGCATCGCGTCGTGACCACTCAAGCTACGCTCGGACAGATTGGCGACGGCGTCTTCAAGATTTTTCGTACGCTCGGAAACGCCGAGCACCTCTTCACGAGCCGAGCGGTTCACGCCATCGGCGTCGCTGACGCGACGGCGCAGGTTGGCGTTGTCGTCGCGCAGGCCGTCCACCGTGCCTTGCAGGGTATCCACCTGGCCGCGAAGGCCGTTGGCAGCGCCGAGGTCCTGGCGCATGTTCCACACCGTCCACGCGGTGTAACCCGCGGCGCCTAGGGCGGCCAGCGAGATCAGGATGGCAAGGGCAAGTGCGCCACCGCCTCGACGCGGCGCCGGATCTGTCGGCCGACGGGCGCTGGCGGAGGCAGGCGCGGCGGCCGGGGCCGGCGTCGCCGGGATGGGTGCGGTCGGTGGGGTCTCGGTCGTCATGCGAGGCATGCTAGCAGGCCATACGCCAACGCATGGAATACATCCCTCAACGGCGCGTGAACGAGACCTCGGACGCGGCCGCGAGAAGGTCACCCGGAAGCGCCGAGCGCGCGACCACGACGCGCTCAAATCCCGTATCCAGGGCGATGTCACGGAGCCGTTCGCTGCTGACCACGGCAACGGCCTGGACCAACCGGCGCCAGGCCGGGGCGATCAGCGCACGATGCAGGTGATCCAGGGCCTCCGCGCTGGACAACAGCACCGCGGAACGGCGTCCCAGCTTGAGTAACGGATCGATGTGACGACGGTCGATTCGGGGCGCTACGCGGTGGTAGACGTGGACTTCATCCAGTTGGGCACCGCGCGCCACCAGTTGTTCGCGCAACAGCCCCCGGCCGCCCGGGGCGCCGATCAGGGCAACACGCTTGCCGCTTATCATCGCCAGCTCGGGCAGGCCGAGCACGCCCTCGCTGTCCTGGGACGCCTCGGGAAAACGCACATCGGTGAGGTTGGCCGTTCTCAGTGCCCGGGCGGTACCGCGACCCACGGCGATCACCGTGGCACGGGTGGCCAGCGGCAGGACATCGGCGGCGAACCGTACGGCGGCCGGGCTGGTGAAGACGAGGACATCGCCCTGGAGCGCTGCACGCAGCGCGGCATCCACGGCGGAAGCGTCTTCCGTGGCACGGAGCGAAAGCCCCGGCACGCTCACCGGGATCCCACCGAGCTTGCGAACTCGCCGGGAAAGCGGCCCAGCCGTACCCGCGGGGCGGGTGATGACAACGGTGACGTTACGAAGAGGGTGGCTACGGCTCACGAAAGCATCCTGCTACTGAGTGCGCAGAATAGGAAGAAGCGCACCGGTGGACCAATGCCGAAGGTCGTGGTCGCGCCATACGGGTGCGAACGGTTTGCCTTGCCTCGTAGACTTGACTGCTTATGACTCCCAACGACATCTCCCTCGCCGATCTCGAGCGTTTCATCCTCGATGGCATTCCCCTCGCGCGGGCCATGGCGGTGAGCATCGACAGCTTCGATGGCATGCGTCTGGTCATGACGGCACCGTTGCTGCCCAACATCAACGACAAGGCCTGCGCCTTCGGCGGCAGCATCGTCGCCATGATGACCCTGACCTGCTGGGCGCTGGTCGAGGCCGTGCTACGCCAGCGGGGCGAGGATTGCGATGTCTTCGTCGCCGACTCCACGGTGCGCTACCTGGACCCCATCTGGGCGGACCTCCGCGCCGAGGCGACGCTGGCACCAGGGGCCAACTGGAAGGGCTTCTTCACCATGCTCAAGGCTCGCGGACGGGCACGCGGGGACTTCACCTGTGTCGTGCCCGGCGCCGACGGAAAGCCCCTGGCCAGCATGGATGCGCGTTTCGTCGCCAAACGACGGGCATAATGCCGGCCGACGCCACGATGGAACCTGCCATGCGCCGTATTGCCCTGCTTGCCCTGATTCTTGTCGTCTCCCTGCTCTCGGGTTGCGCGACCGATATCCGTAACGAAGCGCTCACCCGCACAACGGCGGGCTACGGATCGTCCATCCGTTGGGGCGACTGGGAAAGCGCACAGGGCTTCATCGACAAGGACTACGCCACCGAGCATCCGCTGAGCTCGATCGACCAGGGTCGTCTGGGCCAGCTGCGCGTCACCGGCTACGACGACGGCAGCGGCCCACGGCCCGACGGCGAGAACGAAGTCGTCCAGGTCGTCCAGATCAACGTGGTCAACATCAACACCCAGGCCGAGCGCACCGTCATCGACCATCAGCGCTGGCGCTACGACACGGAAAAGAAGAAGTGGTGGCTGATGACCGGCCTGCCCGACTTCTCGCCGAAGTAAAGCCTATATAATCGGCCGTTTATCCCCACTGGGACGCGCAAGAACACGATGAACGACGTACTGCACAAGTTGCCCGAATTCGCGAGCAACCATCTGGCGCTGGTCGCCCTGTTCGTAGCGATCCTGCTTGCCCTGCTGGGCGGCGAAGTGATGACCCTCTTCCGTAAGTGGAAGACCCTCACCCCGGCCGCCCTCACCCAGCTGATCAACCGCGACACCCCGCTGATCATCGACCTTTCGGCGAGTGCGGACTTCGAGAAAGGGCATGTTCCCGGTGCGAAGAACGTGGCCATGAGCCAGTTCGACCCGGAGACGCAGAAGGACCTCAGCAAGGCCAAGGACCTCCCGGTCGTGTTGATCGACAAGGACGGCCGCGGCGTCGGCAAGGCCGCCAACCGCCTGATCAAGGCCGGTTTCGAGAAGGTCTTCGTGCTCGACGGCGGCACCTACGCCTGGCAAACCGCCCAGTTGCCCCTCGCCAAGGGCAAGAAATAAACAAGGGAATGTGGGAGCCGCTTCAGCGGCGAAAAGCCACCAAAGCGGTGAAGCGGGGCGGCGCCTAAAGCCCGTGAATTCCAGCCCTACCCCGCAAAATCGCATCCAGCACATCGGGCGCGACATCGAACGAGTCGAAGTACAGCCGGTCTTCCGGCAGGTTCGCGTCGATGAACAGCTGGCGACCGGCCGCGACCATGGCCGGTGGCCCGCTCATATAGAGGTCGTAGGGCGCCAGGTCAGGGAAGTCCTCGAGCAAAGCCTCATGAATGAGGCCTTCGCGCAACCCGCTGGCCCGTGCAGCTTCCGGATCCGACAGCACCGGCGTGAAGGTGATCGTCGGCACGTCTGCCGCCCACCCCCGCGCCAGGTCCGCCAGATACAGATCCTCCGCGATCCGCGCGCCCCAGTAGATATGCATGGGGCGGCGCGTACCCAGGGCGATGAAATGCTCGACGATCGCCTTCACCGGTGCGAAGCCCGTGCCGCCGGCCATGAACAGCATCGGACGCTCGGAATCCTCGCGCGGCACGAAGGTGCCCAGCGGGGCCTCGATATTCAGGTGGTCACCCACCTGCAGCGATTCGTATACCCATGACGTAAAGCCCCCGCCAGGCACGTGCCGCACATGCAGTTCGATCGCGCCGTCGGCGCGCGGGCCACTGGCGATCGAGAACGGACGGTGCTTGCCATCCTCGAGAATCACATCCAGGTACTGACCCGGCAACCAGTTGAGCCGGTCGTCGCCGATCGGCTTCAGCCAGATGCCCACCACGTCGGGCGCGAGCATGCGGCGCTCGATCACGACGGTCTCGGCGCGACGATGCGGAATGTCTTCAACGGACGCGATCTCGCGCGCCTGGATGGCGATGTCACCGCGCGGCACCGCCTGGCAGAGCAGGATCGCATGGCGCATGCGCGCGGGACCCGAGAGCGCCGCTGGCGGGTTGCGCGGATACGTGCATTCGCCCTGGACGAGGGTCGCCTTGCAGCTTCCGCACGCGCCACCACGGCACGAATACGGGAGGGCGATTCCCGCGCGCTGGGCGGCTTCGAGCACGGTTTCGTCCGCAGCGGCGTCGAATCGCTTGCCGGACGATGTCAGGGTTACGGTGGGCACCCGCGCATTGTAGGACAATGACGGCTTGTCCATTGAACGACGCCTGCCCATGGCCATCTGGAAGCAACCCATCGACCTCGACCGCATCAACGGCTGGAGCCGCGGCACGATGATGGAAACGCTCGACATCCGCTTCACCGAAGCGGGTGACGACTGGATCCGCGGCACGATGCCCGTCGACCACCGCACCCAGCAGCCGTTCGGCCTCCTTCACGGCGGCGCTTCCGTCGTGCTGGCCGAGACGCTGGGCAGCTCCGCCGCCCTGCTCACGCTGGACGTGGAAAAGGAAATCGCCGTGGGCCTGGATATCAACGCGAACCACATCCGTGGCGTGCGTGGCGGCCTGGTCACAGGCACGGCGAAGGCCATCCATCTGGGCCGCACCACCCAGGTCTGGGAAATCCGCATCGAGGATGAAGGCGGGAAGCTGGTCTGCCTGTCCCGCCTCACCATGGCCGTCATTCCTTCACCGGGCGGCGCCCCGGGAAACCTTCGCTCGTGAGTGAAGGCGCGCCGTATGCGGCGCTGTCACCGGACGTGGTGCTCGCGGCGGTCGATGCCGCTGGCTCGTGGAGCGACGGCCGCCTGCTGACGCTCAACAGTTACGAGAACCGGGTCTTCCAGGTCGGTCTCGAAGAGGGTGGTTTCGTCGTGGCCAAGTTCTACCGGCCTGACCGGTGGACGGATGCGGCGATCGAGGAAGAACATGCCTTCGCCCTCGAGCTGGCCGCCGCCGAACTGCCCATGGTTGCGCCACTGGCCTTCGACGGGCAGACGATGCTGCGTCATGCCGGCTACCGCTATGCGCTCTACCCGCGGCGCGGAGGTCGTGCGCCGTCGCTGGAGTCGGTCGACCAGTTGGAATGGCTCGGACGCCTACTGGCACGCATGCATGCGGTCGGCGCGCGTAGCCGGTTCCAGGCGCGCGGCTCGCTGGACCGCGCGACGATGATCGAGGCGCCGATGCGCGCCACGCTTGGCTCCGCCCTGCTCCCTGCGCACCTGTTCGATGCGTATCGCCATGCAGCGGGGCGCGTGGACATCGCCGTCGCCAACCGCATCGATGCCGTGGGTCCGGTACATCGCATTCGCCTGCACGGTGACTGCCACCCCGGCAACGTCTTGTGGACCGATGCCGGTCCACACTTTGTCGATCTCGACGACGCGCGGACCGGGCCGGCGGTGCAGGACCTGTGGATGCTCGCCGGCGACGAGGCCATGATGACGGCCTTGCTCGAAGGCTATGGTCAGTTCCGCGATTTCGATCCGACCGAGCTTGCGCTCATCCCTGTGCTGCGCGCGATGCGCCAGGTGCATTACGCCGGATGGATCGCCGAGCGCTGGCACGATCCCGCCTTCCCTGCCGCCTTCCCGTTCGCCGCCGAAGCGCGCTGGTGGGAACAGCACATCGCCGATCTCCATGAGATCGCCGACGACCTTTAGACCACGGAGAACCCATGCATTCGTTTTTCACCCGCGTCATCGCCGTCTTTGAAATCGCCGGCGGCCTGTTCGGTCTGGTGCACCAGTTCGATCGCCTCCTCGGCGGTCGCTTCAGTGGCGTGGATGCCATCGTCGCCGTGCTTGGTGTCTTGCTGTTCGCCTTCATCCTTGTCGCTGGCGTCCTCCTGGCCAGCAACGACGGCCGCGGTACGCAGATGTCAGTCTGGGCGCAGTTCCTTCAGGCGCCCCTGGTGGCGACTCCCGTGTTCAGCTACGCACTTTCGAGCGGTGCCTTCGCCAATCTTTTCATTACCCTGCAGCACGCTCCCCGGCTGGGTTTCGACTGGTCCATCGCGACCCACGGCTGGCTGCTCGCCCTGGGCGGACCTTCGCCAGCGCATCTGGGCATCAACCTGCTGGCCCTGGTTTCCTGGCTGATCCTGCGCTTCGGTCGCTGAGCCCCGGTATCATTCCCTGATGAATAGCCCTGTCCTGCCCAGCATCCGCCTGAAAACCGACCGCGTCCCCGGCCACCCGTGGGTCTGGTCGGCCCAGATCGTCAAGCCCGAAGAACGCCTGCCTCCCGGGAGCGTCGTCGATGTGCTCGACGCCAAGGGCCGCTTCGTCGGGCGTGGATTCTGGAACGGCCATGCACGCGTCGCACTGCGCCTGCTGACGACCGACCCCGAACAGGCCATCGACGATGGCTGGATCGCTTCGCGTATCGCCGCCGCGGTCGAACTGCGCCGTGAGTTGCTACGCCTGGACGAAGTCAGCGATGCCTGGCGCGTCGTGCATAGCGAAGGCGACGGGCTTTCCGGCCTGGTCGTCGATCGCTACGCCAATCACCTCGTGGTGGAGTACTTCGCTGCTGGCATGTGGCGGTTTCGTGAGGCGATCCACGCCGAACTGCAGCGCCACTTCCCCGGTGCGTCGCTCTACTGGTTCGCCGAAGACCACGTGCAGCGCCAGGAGTCCTTCGACGTTCGCTCCAATGAAGCGCCAGCGGCGGTCGACGTCCACGAGCATGGCCTGGCCTTCCACGCCGCGCCGGGCCTGGGCCACAAGACCGGGTTCTTCGCCGACCAGCGCGACAACCGTCGCCGTTTTGCCCAGCTCGCGCGCGGTCGCCGCGTGCTCGACCTCTGCTGCAATGCCGGCGGCTTCGCCGTACATGCGATGAAGGCCGGCGCAACCGAGGCCACCGGCGTCGACGCTGACGCGGCCATCCTCGAGGTCGCCCGCGAAAACGCCCGGCTGAACGGTGTCGAGGCGACGTTCGAGCAGGGCGACGTGTTCGAGTGGCTGCGCGCGGCCATCGCCCGTGGCGACACCTGGGACGCCGTAGTCCTGGACCCGCCGAAGCTCACCCGCGACCGCAACCAGGTGGTCAACGCGCTGAAGAAATACTTCGCCATGAACCGCACGGCGCTGGACGTGATCGCCCCGGGTGGCATCCTCCTGACCTGCTCGTGCACGGGACTGGTCGGCGAGGATGACTTCCTCGAAATGATCCGCCGGGTCGCGCTCAACGCCGGCCGCGGCATCCAGGTGCTTCACGTGGATGGTGCCGGCGCCGATCACCCGGTAGCCAGCAACGTCCCGGAAAACCGCTACCTCAAGGCCGTTTACTGCCGCGTCGACTGACGCCACGTTCACCATGCCTTGATCGCTGGCCGGCTCACACTGCCGGCCATGTCCAGGAAGCCGCCCGACGTCGCCCTTGTGGTGCCAGATACCGAACGAGCCCACGCAAAAGCGGCGGGCCTGGTTTACGTGTGCGATACCGATGCTGGCATCACGCGGTGCAAGCGCGGCCAGTCATTTCACTATGTCGATGTCGATGGGCACCGGGTCACCGATGAGGATGTGCTGACGCGCATCCGTGCGCTTGCCATTCCGCCGGCCTACACGAAAGTCTGGATCTGTACCAACGAGCGTGGCCATCTTCAGGCGACGGGCCGCGATGCGCGGCTGCGCAAGCAATACCGCTATCACGCGAAATGGCGCAGCGTGCGCGATCGCGACAAGTTCGAGCGCGTCGTGGAATTTGGCGAGGCGCTACCCCGGCTGCGCCGGCGACTGCGCAAGGATCTCGCCCTGCCCGGCCTGCCGCGAAACAAGGTACTGGCGCTGGTGGTGAGCCTGCTCGAGGAAACGATGATCCGTGTCGGTAACGACGCCTACGCGAAGGAGAACAATTCCTTCGGACTGACAACGCTGCGTTCACGCCATGTCGCCGCCCGCCACGGGCGGATCGAGTTCCATTTCCGTGGCAAGAGTGGCCAGTGGCGTGATGTGACGCTCGACGATCGCCGGCTCGTAAGGGCCGTGCGCAAGGTCCAGGAGCTTCCCGGTCAACGGTTGTTTCAGTATCTCGACGACGACGGGCAGCGGCTGCCTGTCGATTCCGGCATGGTGAACGACTACCTGCGCGAGGTGACCGGCGGTGAGTTCACCGCGAAGGACTTTCGCACCTGGGGCGGAACGATCAATGCGGTAGCCGTACTGGCGGCCACGGTCGTCCCGGACGAGGGTGGCGAGCGGGCAATGAAGGCGACGCTGGCCGCCGCCGTAAAGGAGGTCGCCGGCGTGCTCGGAAATACACCGGCCGTGTGTCGGGCGTCCTATATCCACCCCGAGGTGTTCGCCGGGTGGATCGACGGCGAGTTGCACCGGCGAATCCCCGTAAGCGGTATCGGATTTCCCCGGAAATTGGAAACGCTGACCCTGGCTTTTCTGCGTCGTCGACTCCATGTATCCCGACGCTCCCGTTGAGGCGAACGGATGGCTATAGTGCTCGCACGGGGTTCGCGTTCGATTTTCCAGGGGCTGTGTTGACGATGTCGCGGTGGAAGGTGATTCCCGTTCTGTTCGGCCTGATGGCAGGCGTGGGTGCGCATGCGCAGGAAGCTCCGGCAGCACCGCCGTTCGCGCTTCCCGATGCCGGAAGCCATCGGGGCGTCGTCGATGACACCTGGATCATCGCGCCCAAGCGGCTACCCGATGCCACTCTCACCGGCGTGAAGAACTACGCGGACGAAGGCGATATCGCGGCCGGTGTCTCGCTGCGCTATCGCGTCGACCACGCCGAGTGGATCATCGCCGACGTTTTCATCTACCCCGCGGGACAAGGTGACAGCGCAAAAATGCTGCGCCAGGCGACGGAAGATTTCCGCGAATCGGTGGCTTACGCCGAACGCCAGGAGATCTATCGGAACGTGTGGTGGGGCGACGAATCTGCTTATTCGGCATCGCTGGTCGGCGGGAAAAAGCTCGAGGGACGTTTCCTGCCTATCGTGTTCGATGCACAGCAAGACATGCTCACTTCGCGCACCTATCTTTTTTACCGCAAGCTCTACTACGTAAAGATTCGGCTGACCACGACAGTTGATGCCGTCGACTCGCTGGCCGAGAACGCCGATCCCTTCATCAGCGGCTTGCTCAGTGGCGTCGAGATCGTGAGTTCGGGAACCTGCGGTCGCAACATGGATGTCGTCGCACTACAGCCCGGGGAAGCCTTGCCCGGCGATCTGCCCGACGGTGTCAGCGCGGACGGCTTCCGCATGGCGCTGAAGCTCACCCGAGCCGGCACCCCGGCCTACGGCGCACAGATGGCCAAGGCCATGTCCCTGGCGACAAAGCGCCAGCTGGCTGGCGGTTGCACCACGCTCGATTACCACCCGCCGCTGGAAGACGGCACGCGAACGGTGCTGCATCTGTCGTTTACACCCGAAGACTGGGGCTCAACCGCAAAGCCCTGAGGAAAGAACGGCCGGGACGCGTCCCACGCCCCGGCCGTTGTCGCGCAGGCCTCCATGGGGAAGCCGTTGACCTGCAGCGACCCGTGCATGATGCGCGAGCGTGGCCGCGTCGCCTATGGAAGGATTCTCAAAAATACGCAAATTCGGTGACGCGCGCGCCACCTCTGGCGCACCACTACGAAATATCTCAAACTCTCCCCGCGGAGCCGTCAGGGGGCTGGTTCCCGCCGGAGCCGTTCGTGTCGGGGGACACGCGGACCGCCACAGCTCGCTTCCAGGTTGCCTGCGCCCGACCGGACTCTGTATCGGTGTCGGTATGGCGGCGTGCGACTGCCATCCAAAGGAAAGCATCATGCGAACGTTATGGAAGAACGGTCTCGTCGTCGCCTGTATTGCCAGCGTCACGGCTTGCGCGTCGATCACCGGAGGCACGCACCAGAAAGTCGACGTCCAGCCACAAACCGCGTCCGGCCAGGTCATCACCGGCGCTACGTGCCGACTGACCAACGACCGAGGCTCGGTGAATGTAACGACGCCCGGCGTCGCGACGGTGCACCGCTCCGGCCAGCCGCTCGACGTGAATTGCCGCAAGGATGGCGCGACCATCGCGCAGCAATCGTTTCCGGCATCCACGCGCGGCATGATCTGGGGCAACATCGTTTTCGGCGGCATCATCGGCGTTGTCATCGATTACTCGAACGGTGCCGCGCATCGCTATGCCAGCCAGTTGCGTTTGATGGGCACGGACGTGGGTGGCGTAGCCTCGGCGGCAGGCCTGCCTGGTGCACCTGTCGCGCCTGCAGGAGCAGTGGACACGAAAGTCGCGTCCGATGTCTCGTCCGATACCAACGCACAGCCGCACGAGCAGCAGATTGCGACCGCGTTCCAGCCGGGCGGCCCCGCCAGCCTCGATCCGCGCATCGGCACCTCGATGTTCAACGCGGCCCAGAATGTCGCCGCGATCCAGCAGTGTGATCGCATGATCCGCGTGGTCGAGGTCGATGGGCAGCACGCGCTGTTCTTCACCCAGTGCCAGGGGCGTCCGCAGAAGCTGCATATCGAATGCACGGCCGCCGATTGCGTGCCGCTGCTGCCTCCGGAGAGCTGAGCGGCAGTCTGCGGGAAGTGGGAGCGACCTGGGTCGCTCCCACAAGCTTCAACCCTTCAGGTGCGGCGCCAGCAACGGCATGTCGGCCGGACCGAGGCGATCCGACGCGGTCATCAACTGATGCCAGTACGGATAAAGCACCGGCGGAGCGCTGACGTCATCGAGGCGCTGGCGCTCGTCAGCCGAGAGCTTCAGCTCGACGGCGGCGAGGTTATCCTTGAACTGCGCCTCGGTGCGACCGCCGATGACCAGTGACGTGACGGCGGGACGCTCGAGCAACCACGCCAGCGCGACCTGCGCACCCGACACACCGCGCGCCTGGGCGATCTCGACCAGTACGTCGACGATGCGCCACAAGCGCGCTTCGTCGCGGATCGGCGGCTCGGTCCAGCCGGCAAGCTGACGGGAGCCTTCCGGCGCCTTGCCATCGCGGCGATGCTTGCCCGAAAGCAGCCCGCCGGCGAGTGGGCTCCATACGAGCACACCCAGGCCCTGGTCGATGGAGATCGGCAGCAACTCGTATTCGGCCTCGCGCGCTTCCAGCGTGTAGTGAATCTGCTGGCTGACGAAGCGCTGGCGGTGCTCGCGCTCGCTGATGCCCAGCGCCTTCATCAGGTGCCACGCGGAATAGTTGGAACAGCCGAGATAACGCACCTTGCCATCACGGACCAGCGTATCGAGGGCCTCGAGGGTTTCCTCGACGGGCGTCAGGCCATCCCACTGGTGGACCTGGTAAAGGTCGATCACGTCGGTACGCAGGCGCTTCAGGCTGGCTTCGCACTCGCGGATCAGGTGGTAACGCGACAGGCCGCCGTTGTTCGGGCCTTCGCCCATCGAAAAGCGCGCCTTGGTCGCGATCAGGACGTCCTTCGGCCGCTTGCCGCCGAGGACCTCACCGATGATTTCCTCGGACCGACCGTCCGAATAAACGTTCGCCGTGTCGATGAGATTCACGCCGGCATCGATGCACATGTCGATCAGGCGACGCGCTTCCTCGACGCCTGAGCTGCCAACCGAGGCGAACTTGCCCTGGCCACCGAAGGTCATCGTGCCCATCGTGAGGGTGGAGACTTTGAGGCCAGAACGGCCGAGCAGTCGATATTCCATGGGGATTCCTTGTGGAGGAGTGAACCGACCCACGTTAGCCTCCCGTCCATTCATCTGTAAAATGGAAAATTCTGATCGTATTAAGCACCTGAGAGACTCAATCCGCATGGACCTGAAGCAGCTCGAATATTTCGTCGCGGTCGCGGAGGAACGTCACTTCACACGGGCCGCCCAGCGGCTCAACGTGGTCCAGTCCGGCCTGTCGCAGACCATTCGCAGCCTGGAGGACGAACTCGGTGGCCCGCTTTTCGTCCGCACGACGCGTAGCGTGGCACTCACGGTGGCCGGCGGCGTCCTGCTCGAGGAAGCGCACCGCGTGCTCGATGCCGCGCGCACGGCGCGCATGGCGGTCACGCAGGTGCATGGCCTCGCACGTGGGCGGCTGCGCATCGGCGCGATCCAGAGCCTTGCGCCCTTCATCGACCTGCCGACGACGCTCGGCCGGTTCCGCGAGGCCTTTGGCGGGATCGACATCGAGCTCCGGTTCGACGGCTCGTCCAACCTGCTCGAAGAGGTACGCGACGGTCATCTGGATATCGCCTTCACCCAGCCGCCAACGACACCGGTCGCCGATGTGGTCACGAAGCTGTTGGTCTGCGAGGGCCTCGTGGCCGTCTGCCCACCGAAGCACCGACTCGCCGGTCTTCACGATGTCAGCCTGCTCGATCTCGCCCAGGAGAGTTACGTCGACCTGCGCGCCGACTGGGGCATGCGCCAGCTCATCGACAGTGCATTCGCCGAGGCGGGGCTGAGCAGGCGCACGCAGTTCGAGGTCAACGACATGGGTATGCTGCTCGAACTCGCCGCACAGGGCCTTGGCGTTGCGCTGGTGCCGGAATCGATTGCGAAGATCCGGCGCGACGACCGTCACGCCAAACCGATATCGTTCGCCGATATCGCCGAGGCCGAAGAGCCGTGCTGGGAGATCGTCGTCGGTTACCGCGCACGCCATGGCGATGCACCGGGCCGCCTGGCCCAGGCCTTTCTCGATGTGCTGGTGCAACCGGCAGGCGCGCTCTAGGGCTCGCCGTCCCAGTAGTCCAGCCCATTCTCCGCCCGCTGGACGTAGCTGGTACGCGAACCGTCACGGTGCCTCACGATGGCCGAGTGTTTTCCCGAGTCCGGGTACTCGACGAATTCCGGCGACTCACGCGTGCTGATCGACAGGTACTTGAGCGGCGCATCCGAGGTGTTGATGAACTGATGCGGGTACATCGTAGAGTGGCTCGCGAACGAGGCGTTCAGTGGGGGCGTCGTTGAAATTGCGGATGAGCTGCGCGGCGAGCTCGGTGGCGCGTGCGGTCATGGGCCTGCCATCGTACGAGGTGGGTCTAACGAGGCTAGCGCGATCGGCCGTCCACGTCTTCCCGACTCCCCGGCCTTGTAAACTGGCGCCCACCTACCGCCCGGACGAGCCGATGACCACCAAACCGCGACCGTTCTCCATGATTCGCGACTTCGCGCTGGCCGACTGGTTCACCCTCGGCAATGCCGCCAGTGGCGTGGGCGCGCTGTTCTCGACGATGACCTACCTTCAGGAAGGCGGTGTCTGGCACTTGTACATGGCCTCCGGACTGGTACTGCTCGCGCTCATCTTCGACGTGCTCGACGGGCGGATCGCCCGGTGGCGCCAGCGCGCGTCGTTGCTCGGCCGTGAACTCGACTCCCTCGCCGACGTGGTCTCGTTCGGCGTCGCGCCGGCCGTCATCGGTTATGGCTGCGGCATGCAGGGGGGACTGGACCGCGCGATCCTGATCATGTTCGTCTGCTGCGGCGTTTCCCGCCTTGCGCGCTACAACGTTACGGCTGAGGTCAACTCGAACGACGAGGGCAAGGTCACTCACTTTGAAGGCACCCCCATCCCGACGTCGATCCTTCTCGTCGCCGTGCTCTGCGCCGCCGCGTCGATGGGTGCGCTGCACGAAAACCTCTGGTTCGGCATCACCCACATTGCCTCGCTCGGCCTGCACCCGTTATCGCTGATGTTCGCCGTTTCCGGCGCCTTGATGGTGAGCCGGATTCGCATTCCGAAATTGTGAGCAAGCTCAGGCCGTAACAGGAGCGACGGGCTCACGGCGCCAGGCGCGCAACCCGAACGCAGCGAGCACAACGAAGCCTGCATATAGCACTGCCGTGACCGGAAGCGACTTGTAGACATACTCGCCGACATAGATGACGTCCACAGCGATCCACAGCCACCACGCGGCGGCATGGCGACGTGCCTGCCACCACTGGGCGACAAGACTGAATGCCGTGAGTGCGGCATCGAGCCATGGCAGGGATGCGTCGGTGTAGCGGTGCATGGCGTAACCAAGCGCGAGGGCACCGGCACCTCCGATCGCGATCTGCTGGATGGCGCTGCGGGCGTCCAGTGCGGCGACGCGGACATGCCCGCTCCCGTCGAGATTTCGCGACCAGCGCTGCCATCCGTAGAGGATCAGGAAGGCAAAAATCACCTGCAGCACGGTATCCGAGTACAGCTTCGCGTCGACGAAGATCCACGCGTAGGCGATCACCGAGACAAGCCCTACCGGCCAGCACCAAGGGCTACGACGCGCGGTCAGCCACACGCCCGCCGCACTGACCAGCGCGGCGGACACTTCGAACCATGAAAGCTCAAAAGTCATACGTCATCGACAGCCGGGCCAGTCGCGGCATGCCGGGGAACAGGTAGCTGTCGCCACCCGAGGTGCCCGTGTCGCGCCAGTAGAAATGGTTGAACACGTTGTCCACGTTGAGCCGCCAGGTCATCGCATGCGTACCGATCGACGAGACCAGGCGCAGGCCGGCGTCGAAGACATGGTACGCCGGGACTCGCGTATCGCCGTTCGGCGTGGCGACGTTGGTACCGACGTAGCGCCAGCCACCGAGAACTGCAAGCTGTGGGGCGAATGGCAGGGTGTAGTCGGCATACACGGCCGTGCGCCAGCGGGGCACGTTGACGACCTGATGGTCTTCGTAGGCCGGCGTACCCGTGTTCTCGGCACGCGCACGGATCACGTTGGCGCTGGCGGTGAGACGAAGGTTGTCGGTGACGCGCCCGGCTAGGTTGAGCTCGATACCGGTATGCACCTCCTGCCCCTGCTGGACGAAAGTGAAGCCCTCCGCCGTGTCGTCCGGCCGGGCGAACTGGTACGCCTGGCGAATGCGGTAAACCGCCGCCTGCAGATCGAGAGCATCGCTCACCGCATACTTCACGCCGGCCTCCACCTGGCGCGACTGCAGCGGCGCCAGCGTGGTACTACCGTTCGAGGTCCAGTACGGCGCTTCGCGTCCGAGCGAGAGTCCCTCGCCGTAGCTGACGTACGTGGTCAACGGCGCCGTCGGCTGCCACAAAACGGCAGCCTGCGGCAGGGTTTTGGTCATCCGCGTATCGCGCTCCAGCGCGCCCGTATCGTCATACGCGCGTTCATCGAGCTTGACCAGGCGGGCGCCGGCGAGCACCTGCCAGGTGTCGCCGAGGTGCACGCGATCGATTGCGAACAGGGTGCGCTGCCAGCTGGTCAGGCGACGCTCCGAGGGACCCGGCTCGTTAGGCGATGGATCGAAGTACGGCGGTACGCGGTCACCGATATTCGCGGTGCCAACGTAGTCGTAAACATACGCGCGCTGGTCGACGGTGCGGCGGAACGCGCTGGCACCGACGTTCAGTTCATGATCGACCGCACCCGTCGCGAACGTACCGGTAACCACCGCACGCAGCTCGTCGTTCTGTCGCGAGTCGTCCGGACTGCGGAAATCGTAAACGTCGTAGTCACCGTTGGGCGCAAAGAAATAACCCGGTGTCGCGCCAGATGCGCACGAGGCGGCATAGAAGCAGCCGTAGGCGAATGCAACGTTATCGTCGATCACCGTGTGGCTATGGCCTGCCGATACCTGCGCGTTCCAGCTGTCACTGAAGCGATAGTTGAAGCGCAGCGAGGTATTGCTCGAATGGATGCCTACGGGCCGCTGCCACGGCTCGTATCCGAGGAGTTGCGTGCGGCTCGGGTGTTGGGGGATCTGGGTGCCCCCGAGCAGCTGGTAGCCCGAGGCCGAGCGCTGTCCACTGGTCTGGTAGTCGGTGTCCAACTGCAAGGTCGCCGCATCGGTGATCTTCCAGTCCGCGCCAACGGAGACGAAGCTGCGTCGTCCGTCGGTATGCTCGATGGCCGCGTGCGTCTTTTCGTTGGCGGCATTCACGCGCAGGCCGAACGACGGCGTAAACCACCGACCGACATCGATAGCCTCGTAGTTGGAGCCGTGCGAATCCGTACCGAGTGTCACCGTGTGGACGTCCGCCGGGCGCTTGCTGACATAGTTGATGAGGCCACCCGGCTCCACGACGCCGGCTTCCAGGCCGCCAAGACCCTTCAGCACCTCGACCCGCTCCTTGCCTTCCAGACCGGGAAGCTGCTCGGCCGATTCGATCATGCCGTTGAAGCGGAAGCCCGTCGCCAGGTCCAGCGGAAAGCCGCGGATCGAGACGTCCTGGTAGTAGCCAGCCGGTGCGTAGTTGTCGTTGATCGCGGAATCCCCGCGCACCAGCTCGCTGAGCGTCCGCGGCTGGCGGTCGTCGATCTGCGCGCGGGTGATTACGGTGATCGCTGCCGGCGTGTCGTGCAGCGGCGCGTTGCCGAAGCTCCCGAACGTATCGAGCTGCGAGTCAGCGGCCTGGTAGCCGGTGGACGTGGTCGCGTTGACGTCGACGGTGGCCAGGGTGCGCGCCTTTTGCGGGACGGCATCGTCGGCGGCATGAGCCACGCCAAGCATCGAGAACAAGGCCAGGGCCAGCGGGGTACGGGAGAAAGTCATCGTCGTCTTCAGGTTCACGGACGAAGCGACGGCGAGCCACGTCGTCCGGGGACGTCCGTGGCTCTGCAAGCTCCCTACGCCGGTACTAACCGGGTCAGGTTCCAAGGGACTCTCTCAGCCTGGCAACGCCAGGCACCCCCGCTTCTAGAGCGCCTATTGAACCACGAATCGCCGCCCGGCGTGACGGATGGCCTCGAGCAGGGCCTGGCCGTGCCGCCCGTGAAACCAGGCGGCGTGGCCGCGCAGGAAGGTGTGGTACGCAACGTCGGCGTGGTCACGGCGGTGCGTCACGCCCTCGAAGTACTCGATCTCGGACAGGGCGAAATCGAGATGAACGATCGGCAGGAGGTCGGCGAGCAGGACCAGATCGTTCCCGGTCAGCGGGGATACGTCGTGATATCCGTCGATCAGCGCCAGGGCGAGGTCATCGCGACCGATATCGCCGCGGGCGATATCGAGCCATGCGATGGCATTCCGTTCGATGGCGGTGGCGAGATCGAACAGCGCGAACGTCGCCGCGGAGAGGCCGAGGTCGAGAACATCGGTGATCTGCGCGCTATCGCTCGCGTCGCTCCAGCAAAGGTTCGACACGTGCCAGTCGCCATGGGTCCACAGACGCGGTTGCCGGGACAGCCCAGCCGCTGCATGCGCATGCCAGGGCTCGATCGCCTCGCCGATTTCCGCGCGCCAGTCACGCTCCCGCAAATAGACGTCCAGGAAGGCGCGCGACGGAAGCAGCGCTGCGATGGCATCCAGTGGGGCTTCCGACGACAGGATGTCCGCGCGGGCAACCAGGATGTGCGTGGACCGCTGCGGTGCCTCGTAATTCTTCGCGGCCAGATGCAGCCGCGCGAGCATCGCACCCGCAGCCCGTGCATGAGCCGCTTCGCCGATCGGCGACCACGAGAAGGCGTCGCGGTAAACATCCGTCCCGCGCGCCGTCTCGTGCACCTCATAGATCCACTCACCGATCACGACGGCCGTCTCGCCATTCTCGTTCTCGAGCACGCGCGGTATCGGCACGCCGCGTTGGCGCAGGTGCGTCGCGAACCGATGTTCCTCGGTGAGCGTGGCCACCGTGCGAACGCTACTGTGATGCCGCTTTACGAAGACCTCACCCGCGGACGTGCGCACGATGCCCGCGGCCGATAGCGGCCGCGGGCTACGCCAGCGCAATGCCTGGACATCACCGTGGGCAGGGAATGCACGCAGTACAACGCCCACCTCGGCCAGTGTCAGCGGCGGCCAGTCCGGCGGCAGTTCGTCGCCTGCGAGGCCGTGGGTAAGGTGCGCTTCGTCATTCATCGGCGCAGTCTACCCCGTGCGTTCAGAAGGCGAGATTCAGACCGATCGTCGCCCAGTGCGAAGTCGGCGCGGCGCGCTCACGCTCACGTCCCATGACGAGGTCGACGCTGTCGCCGTCCTCCTTGCCAAAGTAGAAGCGCACGCCTGCCTGTGTGGCCTGGGACAGACGCGCCGCCCACAGGCGTTCGGCAAGCAAGGCCACCTCCTTGGTGACGGCGAACTCGAAGCCCACGCCGGCCAGGCGGTGCCAAGCCCCCTGCTCCACGCGGGTCATGCCGAGGTTGACGTTCGCCATCAGGCGGCGCTCATCGTCCAGACCAAAGTTGCTCGCCGCGTAGACGTTGGAGCCCATCCGGTGACCGTTCTGCAACGTGGTATCCGTGGCGAGCGCAAGGCCGATGCCGGCGTCGTCACCGTTTCGCAGCTGCCATTTGATCGACGGGTTCTGCATGTTGTTTCCGGGGTGCGACTGGGCGCCGAGCCCGAGGCCGAACTCCACCGGACCGACGCCGCAGGCCGGCACGGTCCAGGCCGTGTGCGTGCCGCCACGGAAAGCCTGAAACCAACTCTCCAGCTGGCAGCGGCCGGGCGTGGCGGTCGACGCATCGTCGACCAGATAGCTGCCTCCCGACGCCATCGAGGGCGAGGCGAACAGGGAGAGAATCAGGATGAAAGTGAAAAGGAAGAAGTGGCGCATGGTGCTTACCTCCCCGTCGGTCAAGGCGACTGGGATATCGGAAAGCAGGTCAACGGGGTGACCTGCCGGTGGCCAGCATGGCTACCGGCCGCGAAACACGAACGGAGGCCCACTAGCGGCGTCGAAACGGATGCCTGGGGTCGTCGTCCATCGGTGTCTCATGGGGCTGAAAGTGTGCGGATTGTCGGCGCGTGGGCCGGCCGGGTCAATCAGCTTTTGCGCAGATGCCTGACAAGACCGTCGCCCACCCAGCCGCGAAGCAGCCTGCCCGCCTCGGAGGCGATCAGCCCGGGCCCGCGAAGCCGGCCTAGCAGCGCGCAGATTTCGCCGAACGTCGCGCCAGCCAGCGCGAGGTCCAGGCAAGCGCACTCGTTCGCGTCCATGCTGGCGAACTGCGGGAAAAGTCCCTTGCGCCAGACGCGAACGCCGCCACCGGCGTCCGTTCGCTCGGCGGCGGGAGGCATGACCTCCTCGGAGAGCGCCTTCCAGATAGCCGGCGCGTTACTGCGTGAGCGGCGAAATCGCAGGGTAGGCACGAAGACGAACTCTACGTGCTCCCAATCCTCGGCGACCAGTGCGTCGACGTTGATCGCTACGGCATCGGCACCACTGAAGGCGTCGCGAAGGGCGCCGTCCATCCATGCCAGTTCGTGGACATCGGGATCCTCCGGATAGCGAGCCTCTAGCATGTCCGCGAAGGCGCGACCGTAGGTGTCGAGTGTCCAGGAACCCGGCGCATTGGCATCGACATAGCGAGCGGCTTCGGCGTCGAAGGCGTCATCGCCCAACCAGAGCCGGGTCTTTGCGTACGTATCGCCAAGAGCAGCGACCAGCTGGCCACGGTAGTTGTTCGCGTAGACACGCATGCCGCGTTCGTCGAAGCCGTCTGCCGGCGAGGCGCCGGACACCGAGGCGATAAAGCGACGCTGTAGGTCGCCCAACTTCATGCGGCGCGGCGCGTAGCGGACGAAGCGATTTCACGGGCGTGCTGCAACTCGACGAGAAGTTCGCCCAATGGCGGGATGTGATCATCGCGCTCGATCATGGTGGCGACGTGGCCGAGCCGCGAAGCGAAGCGCGCGTAAAGCTGCCAGACGGGATCGGGCACCGGCGCATCGTGGGTGTCGATCAGCATATCCCGGCCCTGGCTGTGCCCGGCCAGGTGAACCTGCCGCACGCGATCCAGTGGCAGTCCGTGCAGCCAGTCGTCGGGATCGAGCCCGTGATTGGTCGCACTGACATAAATGTTGTTGACGTCGAGCAGGAGGTAGCAACCCGTGCGCTCGCAGAGCGCCGTCAGGAACGCTGCTTCGGTCATCGTCGTGTGCGCGAAGGCGAGATAGGTGGAAGGATTCTCGAGTACCAGTGCCCTCCCGAGAACATCCTGTGCGATCGCTATGTTGGTCGCCAGCGCGTCGAGTGCTTCGTCCGTATAGGGCAGCGGAAGCAGATCGTGGGAACTGAAGCCGTCGATGCCCGTCCAGCTGACATGATCGGAGATCCACAGAGGATCGACCCGCGATGCCAACTTGCGCAGACGGCGCAGATAGTCGGCATCGACCTCGTTCGCCGACCCGAGGTTCATCGATACACCGTGCAGCGCGACGCGGTAGCGCTCGCGCACACGGTCGATGATATCGAGCGGGCGACCACCATCGACCATGAAGTTCTCGGAGATCACTTCGACGAAGTCGACCGGCTGCTGCGTCGCGATGAAGTCGGCGTAGTGCGGAATACGCAGACCCAGGCCGAAACCGTGGAATGCTGGCGGCGACTGAACAGGCATGGCGTTCTCCGGAAGAAGCCCGGTCACCGTGGTGACCGGGCGAGATGACTTACTGGGCCGGCGGGGTGGTGCTACCACCCTGGGCCGAGCATTCCTTCATCGAAACGGCCTTGAAGCCCTGGCCCTTGCAGTCATTCTGGCCCTTGCATGCGTGGTTGCCCGACTTGCAGTCCGAGGTGCCTTTACAGCTGTTGATACCGTAGCAATGCACGGTCTTGCCGGCAGCCGGCTCGGCGGCCTGGGCCGGTGCGGAGATGGCAGCGGCGGATACAGCGAAGATGGCGGCGGCAGCGGCGATGCTATGGGTGGCGGTATGCATGGTCGTTCTCCGGGAGGTGGGATTTTTTGCCGAAGTGGCATGAACTCATTCGTGCAGGAATGGATATCGGTTACACAAGACGACGAACTAAATTCAGCGCACGCCGATCACGTGGTCCACGGACGCACGACCACCGCCACGTGCGATCAGATAGAGCAGGATCGCCGCCCACGACAGGTGCGTGGGCCACGCGTCGGGGTATACGAAGATCTCGATGATCGTCGTCATGCCCAGCAGCACGAAAGCAGACAACCGTGTCGCGAGGCCGAGCACCAGCAACATGGGCACGAAGGTTTCGACATACGCCGACATGTGCGCGGCGATCTCCGGTGGAACCAGGGGGAGCTTGTATTCCGTGGCGAACAGTTCGTACGTGCCGTCGGTAATGGTGAGGAAACCCTCCACCTTGGTCCGGCCTGACTGGAAGAAGATCGCGGCGATGGAGAGTCGGGAAACCAGCGCCAGGAACGAATGCCCAACGAGTGCTTCGATGCGCACCGTGAGTGCATTCCAGCGCGACAGCAGCGTTGGGCGGATAGCGGGAGCGAGCGATTCCATGGGATGTCCTTCAGTTAGCGAATGCGCCAGCCTGCAGAAGGCTGGCCAGGAGACGATCAATGGGTGCACCGGGATGACTGTCGACTGTCGAAAGCGCGGCATCGGCCAGCGAAGCACCGTTCGCGATGGCGTCGAGAAAGAACCATGTCTTCGCGTCGACCGCCGTGACACCGACCTCGTTCCCGAGCCGGCTGACGATGGCGTATTCGGCTTGCCACATAAGCTCGGCGCTGACCGCGACGCCGGCCCGGCTTGCCTGCCAGATCGACACGGCCGGAACGGTTGCCTCGAACCGGCGCGTTGCCGGATGCAACGAAAGCCTCAGTTCACCGAGCGATTCAGGGCCAAGCAGCGCGACATCGGCCGCTGCGAGAACGTTGGCGTCGGCGGCAACGAGACTCTCCGTCCACAACCGGTCCAGACGTGCGACATCGGCCAGATAGGGCAATTCGCCCGCCGGTGGGAAGCTTGCGAGGAAGTCCGCGAACTCATCGCCATAGGCGAACATCCGACCATCGCGCGGCGGTGACTGTGAGACGTGGATAGCGGCGACTGCCCGAAACCATTCGCGCCCGACAAGCACGACAACGGCTGGAAAATTCGCTTCCAGCGCATCGAGACACGACCGCATCACGGTATTGCGATAGATGTCGAACGAAGGCTGTTCCGCAGGCAGGAAGTCGGATGCGGGGTTGTCGAGCGCCGCCCTGAAGTCGTCCTGGAAGCAGGCGAGGGTGCTCATGCGGCCACCGCGTCTTGTTGCAACAAAGCGTGCGCGCGCTCGCGCTCGTCGAGCAGCGTGGCGAACGCCGGCACGTCACCGTCCCGCTCGATCAGCGTCGGCCGCGCACCGCCGCACGACACGACGTGTCGATAGAGCGACCACACGTCATCAGCGATGGCCGTGTCATGCGAATCGACCAACAGCGTGGCGACCTCGCCATCGGTTGTGTGGCCGGCAAGGTGGATTTCCGTGACAGCGTGCAGTGGAAAGGCTTCAAGGTAAGCGAGCGGGTCCGTCGCAAGATTGTGCGCACTGACGTAGACGTTGTTGATGTCGAGCAGCAATCCGCAACCGCTGCGCCGGGCCAGCTCGGCAACAAAGTCCGTCTCGCTCCAGTCGTGGCCGTCCAACGTCAGGTAGTGCGACGGGTTCTCCAGCGATATCCGCCTTCCGAGCTGCTCCTGGGTATGAATGACGTTGCGCACGAGCTGTGCCAATGCCTCGTGCGTCCGGGGAAACGGCAAGAGGTCCGGCACGTATCGACCCGCCCACGTCGACCACGCCAGGTGCTCGGACACGAGTACCGGCTGAACGCGGTCGACAAGACGGCGTAGCCGCCGCAGCTGCGCCTCATCCGGTAGGGCAGCTGCGGCGAGCGACAGCGACACGCCGTGCAGGGAGAGGGGGAACCGTTCCGCAAGGGCGTCGAGCATGGCAAGCCGCGGACCGCCGTCCACCATGTAGTTCTCCGGATGCACTTCAAGCCACAGTCCCTCCGACGTGCAACACATGACGTCGTCGAAGTGCTGGGGCTTGAAGCCGATGCCGGCGGCAGGCGACATGCTCATGAGAGTGGTTCAGCCGACCTTGGTCAGCGAGCCGTTGCCCTTGGGCGTCTTGATCGCCGTGCAGGTGCCGGCGGGAACATTCTTCCAGGCATTTTTCTGGTAGTCAGCCTTGGCGGTACCTGCGCAGGTCGTGCCCGGGCCGGCGGCGCAATCGTTCTGCCCTGCCTTGGCGACGCCCCAGCACTTTTCGACGGCCGGCTTCGCGGCGTCCTTCTGGGCATCGGCGTGGGCAACGCCGGCGACGAGGGCAGCGAGGGTGAAGGCAAGGGATGCAACGTGGCGATGGTTCATGCGAACTCCTTGGGGGAGGGACGGACGGGCTGTCCGGCTTCACGAACCAGTTCGCCACGACGGGCCGATTGGTTACACCTCCCCGCGCTTCGTGTGGGAGCCGCTTCAGCGGCGATAGCCAGTTCCCTCTCAGCCCCATCGCCGGCACAGCCGGCTCCCACACAACTCCTTCTTCAAGGTGTAACCAAACGCTTCGCTCTGACGAACTACCCTCCATGCCCCCTATGTCATCGTCGCCAGCCTCGAACCGGACTGCTTGCGATAGCAGGCCGGACATGGCTATATCGCTGTCCATGGATAGCTCAGCAATAACAGCGACATTTCCCACGGATCGGGTAACTGACGGACTCACGGCCACGGAGATCGAACTTCGGAGCTGTTTTGTTTGCGGATTGGCTGGCGACGCCGTTCAATACCGGCGCTTTCTCGACGGTCTCGGTTCCCATTTGCGCGCCTACCTGCGTCGCAGGTTGCCGCGTGCGCTAGCCGACGTCGAAGACATCCTCCAGGAGACCCTGCTCGCCGTGCACAATGCGCGACACACCTATCGTGACGACCAGCCCCTGACCGCGTGGGTCCATGCCATCGCGCGCTACAAGCTCATGGATTTCTTTCGCGCTCATTCCCGACGCGAGGCCTTGCACGAGCCCTTCGAAGACGATGGCAGCCTCTTCGTTCAGTCCGATGTCGAGCCGGCCGATGCACGCCGTGACGTCGGGCGCCTCCTCGAGCAGCTCCCGGACAGGCATCGGCTGCCGATCGTCTTCGTGAAGCTGCAGGGGTTGTCCGTCGCCGAAGCAGCACGACGTTGCGGCATTTCGGAATCCGCAGTGAAGGTGGGCGTGCATCGCGGCCTGAAGGCACTTGCCGCGCGGATACGGGGTAGCGCATGAAAACCGACGATTTCATTGCCATGCTCGCCAACGGAACCGCACCGGTCGACCGTCGCGCTCCGGCACGTCGCTTCGCGCTCGCGCTTCTGCTGGGTTGCACCTTCGCCACCTTGTTGATGGCGGTAGGACTGGGAGTGCGCCCGGACATTGCCGAAGCCATCCATCTGCCGATGTTCTGGCTACGTCTGGGCTTTGCCACCAGCATCGCTTGCGCCGCCTTGTGGCTCACCCTCAGGCTGTCGCGCCCGGGCGTTCGCATCGGCGCACGCTGGGCCGGCCTGGCTGCGCCTGTCGCGGTCGCGTGGGTCGGGATGGCGGTCGTGCTGGCCCATGCGCCAGCCGGTGCGCGCCTGCCCCTGCTGCTGGGCCACACATGGCGCGTCTGCCCCGTCCTCATCGCGCTGCTTTCCACCCCGACGTTCTCGGCCATGCTCTGGGCCGTCCGCGGCATGGCACCGGTTCGCCCTCGTGTCGCCGGTGCGGCGGTCGGCGTACTCGCCGGCGCCTCGGCAACCATGGCGTATTGCCTGCACTGTCCGGAAATGTCGCCCGCGTTCTGGTCGACGTGGTACTTGCTTGGCATGGCGATCCCCACCGTGGTCGGCGCGCTGATTGGCCCCCGCGTGTTTCGTTGGTAGGCCACGGCTCGCCCCGATTCTTTACACTGCGTGCCTGTTCCCGTGGACTCATCGCGCATGCGTCGCCGTAACTTCTTCCGATCCCTGGCCCTGATCGCGCTGGCAGTGACCTCGGCGGTCGCCGCCGAAGGCACCGGACCCAGGGTCATTCCCGTGGAAAACGGGGTGAACACCATCACGTTGCTCGGCGAGCCGGCCATGGCCGTGCGCGCGTGGCGCGAAAACTACAACGCCCATGGCTTCGACGTGATCAGCTTCTACGCCCGTGACAAGGCGGCCGGCCAGAAGGCTTTCTGGAACGTCATACCTGTCTTCGGACAGGTGTTGAAGGGCGACACCGCAGAGCGCCTGGAGATCACCGTGGGCGGCGGCGCGGACTGTGTCCTGCACGACTTCCGCCTGCTTCGCTCGGGCGACGACAAGCACGTGATGCTGGTTATCGCCCAACGCGACATGGGCGAGAGCTTCGCCGATGCCGCCCCCGTGCATTTCACCTGGTATGACCTCGTGCGCAACGAAGACGAAGCGCCCGGCGATCCGTGGCTTTCCTTCCGGCAGACACGCGTCACGCAGGCAGCGAAGCCGTACTGCGATGTCGAGGAAGCCCTCGACAAGGAGCTGCACCTGGGCACGACGAGCGGCAACGGTGGACCAGGCGACACCGACTAGCCGGTATCACGGCGGTCTTGGTACAGCGGTTCGCATCAGACTTGAGTCTGGCGTGACATCTGGCGGCGTGCGAGTGTGTGCGGAATCTTCCCTCGCGACGACCGCTCATGCCCAGATTCGCAGTGTTCCTGCTTCTTTCCGTCATCGTGCTGTCCACGCAGGCCCAGGACGGCCAGCAGCGTGCCGCGGTAGCCGCGCGCAGCCTGGTCGGCACCGCCGCACCGAACGTCGTCCTGCATACGATCGACGGCAAGACGATCGACCTGTCGAAACTCGTTGGCAAGAAAGCCATCTACCTGAAATTCTGGGCGACTTGGTGCGTGCCTTGCCGGGAGCAGATGCCGCATTTCGAGCGCGTGTACGAGCAGGCCGGTGACGACCTCGAAGTGATCGCCATCGACGTCGGCTACGACGATAGCGTGGCGCGCGTACGCGAATTGCAGAAACAGGTGGGCCTGCGCATGCCGATCGTCTTCGACGATGGCAGCCTGGGCACTGCATTCAACGTCCAGGTGACGCCGCAGCACATCGTCATCGGTCGCGACGGGCGTATCCAGTACGTCGGCCACGCCGCGAACGCCCAGCTGGACGCCGCCTTGCTTGCCGCGCGCCGCACACCGACCGCGAGCACTGCCGCGACGACAACGTTCACCGATCTACCCGCACTTGCCGTGGGCGACTCCATCCCTGCCCTGCCCCCGCCCGCCCTGGCGAGCGAGCTCCCCGGGACGTCGACCACCAACGGACGCCCCACCGTGCTGTTCTTCCTGTCGCCGTGGTGCGAGAGCTACCTGGCGCAAAAGCGCGACGGCAGCCGTCCGGAGATGGCGGCCCAGTGCCGGACGGCGCGAGAGCAGGTCGATGCGTTGTCGCGTACCCGCCCCGACGTTCGCTGGGTGGGTGTGGCGTCCCGGTTGTGGACCAGCCAGCAGGACCTCGTCGATTACCGCAAGCAGACCCATATCGCCATGCCGATCGTCCTTGACGAAACCGGGGAGCTGTTCAGGCGCTTTCGTGTGATGCACGAGCCGACCGTCATCGTGACCGATGCGCAGGGACGAATCCTGCGGCGAGTCGACCGCATCGACGACGACTTTTCCCGCCAGATCGCTCCCCCGAAAGCACCCTGAAAGCCACTTCGCAAGAACTTGCCGACCCGCGATACGATCGGGGGGCTGAATCGGCAAATGTCGACGAAATCCCTCTATTCGATGGCAGCACGGTCGTTAACCCTTCAAACTAGCCACATCGGCCAGAGGGGCGAACATGGGTGCAATCAGCAGGGATCCGTTAGCCTGGGGACGCTACATCGCGGTCGCCGGGGCTTACGCTGCCTGCTACGAGCTCACCCGCAACGTGTCGTTCTCGCACTGGATGCTCCCGGCAGGCCTCCGTCTGGCCTGCCTCTTCCTTGTCCCGCGACGCTACTGGATCGCGCTGGCGATCGGAGAAACGCTGCCCATCGCCGAGATGGCTGCGCTGCACGCCTCGGCCTTCGGCGTTCTCTGGGCTGTTATCGTCTCCTTTCCCCCCATTGCCCTGATGATGCCCGCCGTCGCCTGGATGCGCCGTCGCTTCGGCCTGTTCCGCGAAGATGGGCAGATCCACATGGGCCTGATCATGGCTGCCACCATGGTCTGCGCCGTCATCAACGGCATCGCCAACGGTGCGGCACTTGCCAACGTCTCCATGAGAGATGGCTCCGAGGCACCGGCAGTCACTATTCCACTCTTTCTCGCGTGGTTTCTCGGTGCTTACCTTGGCGCACTGACGCTCACCCCGATGATTCTCGCGCTGCGTGAGCGCATGGCTTCGCAGCCCGGCGGCGTCGTCACGTTCAATGCCGTGTGGCATAGCCGCCTCACGCGTGACGCACTGTTCATCGCCATGCCCGCAGCCATATTGCTCATGGTTGCGGCGTCTCAACTCGATGGTCCCGCATTGCAAGGCGTGCGCATGGCCATGGCCGTACCCGTCGTCGTCCTCACGCTACGCCACGGCTGGCACGGCACCGCAATCGGCGGCATGTTGGCGAGCATCGCCCTGGCGGCCACTTCGTTCGAACTCCGCGATCCGGCCATGATCCAGGCACAGGTGGTGCTCGCCTTCGTCATCTCCACGTCCCTGCTCTTCGGAGTGAAGGTCGCAAGGCGACTTGCCGCGAAGCATCCGCTGGTGGCGCACGCAGGCTCCCACCGTCACGGTTGATTGCCGCAAGAGCGCCGGGCTCTCGCCCGGCCCCCGAGATAATTTCCTCTCATTCACCGTCACTTACGGGCCGTGCGAGCTGCATTCCGCAGGGTTCTTGCAGTCACCCGGTGCCAGCATGAGCTGCATGGTGCCGTTAGGCTGCGGTGCCACGAACACCTGGATCGAGTTATCCGTGTAAACCGTCTCGCCCGTCGTCACGGCTGGTGCGGGAAGGGGCTCGTCAGGCGTTGCCAGCCGGGTCGCATCGGAACCGATCGGCAGACCCACCGCCTTATAAGCGGTGACAGCGAATGCACCGCGCACGGCACCACTGGCGTCGTTCACCTGGATATATCGGGTACCACCGCGGGTGAAGACGTAGACGTGATAGTTCGCACTGGCGCTGACGTCACCGACGGCGGTCGTCGTTGCCTGGCCGAGCGAAAGCGCGCTCTGTGCATGCACGGCGGTAACGGCGAGCGGCAGCAACACGAGGGAGGAAAGCAGGAAGCGAGTCGAAGTACGCATGTCGGAATTCCCATGGAAGGTTAGCGAGCCCGCGCGACCATCGCGCTGGACCGGTAGCTCGACCTAGGGCCGTCCGTGGGCCGGGCAGCCCATGGTCGATGACCTCACTCTCCCTCATCGGCGGGGGTGCCGCGACTGCCATGCCGAATCTGCTCACTCCTGCTTGCATCAGGCGGCTGCCGCCTGCGGCCCTTGCCTGGGCGTCTCAGAAAAATTCCTATGACACGTCGGACCAGCTTCTCTCCGTGCGACGTGATCACGCGTTGGAGGATCATCGCAAGGTTGAGACCGAAGCAGCCGACGACAAAGGCCACTGCGGCCTGAAGCTCGACGTCGGCATCGATCAGGTAGTGCTTGCCAACGGCAGGGGCGAGAAAGACGGCGAGCGTCGTCCCACAGATGACCTTGACCACCACGCGGCCTCGTGAACGTTCCGACGACAATGCGACGGGAAGGATCGCCCCACTGACGGCGGCAAGAAGTATCCAACCGAAAACGACGGCATCCTTGTCCACAGCACTACTCCGTCGTCGGGGCGACCCGCTTGAGGATGCCTGCCCAACGCGATTCGCTGCGCTGGAAGACCACGGCGATCGAATCGGGAGCTGGCCCATCAATGGTCAGGTCGCCGGGATACAGCCGGGCGCAGAAACCACCACCGTTTCTCGGTGGCGTAAAACGGTAATAGCTTGCTCCGTCGGCATCCTGGAGATGGTTCGCCACGATGCGGCAATTGGCAGGCTCACCGAAATGCATCGACGCTTTCCCACCCCCGATAGTCAGGTCGACGCGCACCGTATTCTGGACGGATGTAGCGACGACGCCCCGCCAGGCCCCCTCGTCCGGAGGTGCGTCCCGCGCTGTTGACGACATGGTGACGAACGCGAGCATCACAGCGGGCAGGAAGAAAGGAAGGTGGCGGCTGGGTAACATCGGTATCTCCGGTCAGGGCACGGCAAGAAGAGCAATGAGGGTGAGAAGACGAGGGGTGGCGAGCCCCACGGCACGACGGGCAAGCATTCGCCACGGGCCGGGTGTTGGTGGTGGAAGGCCAAGGCGACCAAACAGGATCGCCTCCCACTCGGAAGACATGCGTAGCTCGCTAAGCGATCCGGAACGGCGCGCCATCGTCACGAGGCACCGGGCAGATCGACGACATGGCCGTCTATCTCCACACGGGGTCGCCAGTCCGCCTTCGCGAGGCATACGAGCGTCAGCCGATGCACGCGGCGGCGATCCATCCAGGCGAATCGCGGCCGCCCGAGTTGCATCACCAGTTCACGTCGACGTGCGACGCGCCGATAACGCAGGCGAAAGTCGAAGGCCATCGAAAACTCAGCGAGATGAGGGCCACCGGCAAGGGGCCGTCTCTTCAACGAATGGTCGGCGTCACGCAGCGCGTGGTTCACGGCGGCGAGGAGTTGGTCCAGCGAGGTCGGGGCCATGAAGGCGCCTATGTCGCCGGGAGCCACGTTGGCTTTCGCGGAAAGCCGACGTGATAGCAGAGCCACTGCAGCACCACCTGGTGTTCGCCGATCTGGAGAATCTTGAAACTCTTCTCCATGCCGACGATGCAGCCCTTGGGCGATTCGCTGAGGCACCGATTGAGGAGCTCGCCGGCTTCCTCCACCTGTTGTTCGGAATGCATCTGGTTCGGGTTGTCGCTACCCACGACAATCCGTTTCACAAACCTGACGTCCGTCAGATCGAACATGAAGTCACTCCCTGAAAGAGCCGCGGCACCCGAGCCGGATACCGCGGCTGTCCGTTACGCTGCCGCGGCTGCGGGAATCTGCGTAATCTTGCGCGGGGCGCAGGCGGTCTGCATGATGTCCATGACGCGGGCAAGGCCTTCCGGCATACCCTTGTCCTCGGCATGGATAGCAACGTGATATCTCGCCGAGTTATCAGACTGTCGCGTATTTTCCTTGGCCGAAGCCACCGAGCCTGCCACCTTGACGTTGGCCTTGAACAAGCCGAACTTCATCGACATGTTCGCGTCGTATGCGTGCGAGCTGTTCGTCGACTCCTTCTCGGTGACCGTCGATTTCACTTCCATATCGAAGGTGATGTCGACCGTGCTGATCGCGAGGTTGGGCACCTTGACGATCGACAGCAGCGGCACGTCGAGTTCCACCTCTTCGTCGGTAATGGTGCCGTCGGGATTCTCCACCGGACGCTTGAACTTGAACGACGCCGTGCGGGTATCGCCGACGCCGTCTGCGCTTTCGGCGTCGGGCAGGAAGCCAACAACCTTGATGAAGTCAGCGGTAGCCTGGGCCAGTTTGATCTGGCCGTCGCACGCTGCACTCAAAGGCGCGCCGATGAGATCGCCCATCGGAAGACCCTGGAACTGGCTGGACATACTCACGAGTTCTGCCATGTCGTAATTCCTTTACTGTTGGCATGACACGCCGCACCGGATGCGCGGCGTGGTTCGACCGGGATTGCCTCAGCTTTCCGGCCTGAACGTCTGGAAGACCCCTTGGGTCTGCGCTAAATGGGTCATGAGACGGGACATCCCGTCGCTGGGTTCGCTACCTTCCACGCGCATCACGACATGCACCGAGCCGGTCTTGCGACCACCGCTGGCTGCCGTCGTGTCGAGCTGCAGCACAGGTCGTGTCGCCTCGCGCCGAAGCTCCCATCCAGGACCGGTTTCGCATGGCGGCGTCACCTGGGCTACCGGGGTGGGTTCGACGAGGTGACCCAGGTCGGCATCGAAACTGATCTCGACATCCTTGATCCGCAGCAGGTTCGTCGAAACCAGCGGCAGCAGCGGGGCCCGGTACAGATCCTCGTCCTCGACCTGCGCGCCCTGCTGCATGGAGGGCATGCGTATAACAATGCTCTTGGGGCGGTTGTCCTCGTCGAAGTACTCGCTGAGGTAGGCCATCTGCCGCCGCTCGATGCGGTCCTGCGCATCGATCACGGCGCCAGCCATCGCTTCGATGAGGCCAGGGAGTGGTGTATCTGCAGCCACGTATCGGCTCCTTGCTTAGCGCGGGATGTCGACAAAAGAGTCGGCTCGCCGTAGCCAGCCGACGAGGAAACGTGCCATCGACGGACGCCGCCGTGCCAGATCGCGGTAGTAGCTCATGCGCCGCGTCTTGAACGCCGAGTGCAGCTGCGAGGCGTCGCAAGCGTCGATGGCTCGAAGTGTGCGCAGCCCGACGATCCCGTCGACGACTAGTGGGGGCCTTGTGCCGCGCTCGTTGAGAACCGACTGCAACAGCCGAGACGAGGTCGATCCCGCATTGACCTGGAAATCGCACACCTGATTAGCCAGGGTCTGCGACGCGATCCCGTCTCCCCGGATAGCGTCCCAGTAGAGCGCCTTGTAAATGATCCCGACCTGCTCGTCGGTGAGTTTGCGCAGGAGGTCGAGGCTTGGCGGGAGCCCGAGCAGCTCACGCGAACACTGCGACAGCGTTCCAAGCGTAATGCCCTTGTTGGTGGGCCCACCCGGATCGGCGTGGTGATTGACGTATCCGCCCTCATGCTTGAGGAGAATCGGAAAGAACTGGTTGAAGTCGGCCATCCGTTTGCACTCTGGTTCGGCGAGCTCCGCGCCGTTGGTTGAACTATCCGCTCCCGGCGCCGTGGGCGATATCGGTCGCGGACTGATTCGCCAGGGAGTGCGCCCCGGCGACTGGTCAGTCGTCGACATCGATGAGCCCTTCGCGAAGCGCGTAACGCGTCAACTGAGCGATGCCACGGATGCCGAGCTTCGTCATCACATGATCGCGATGCGTCCCCACCGTCTTCATGCTCAGGTGCAGGCGCTCCGCGATCTCGCGCGTCCCGAGTCCTTCGGCATACAACCGCGCTACCTCGCGTTCCCGTGCGCTCAGTTCGCCGCCGGCACCGCCCTGACTCGTCGAACGCCCGCGAAAGCTATCGACCAACACGTGCGCGACATCGGGGCTGACGTAACAGCCCGCGCGCATCACCCCGTCGATAGCGCGCGCAAGAATATCGAAGGTGTTTCGCTTCACGACGTAACCATGCGCGCCAGCATCGAACGCCGCGCGAACCCAATGTGCCTGCTCCCGCCGCGAAAGGCAGACCATCCGCGTGGCCGGCGATTCCCTGGCCACGCGGCGCGCCATCTCGAGACCCGACATGCCGGACATCGCGGTGTCGAAGATCAGAAGATCGGGCCGTTCATCGACGCTCATGCGGACACACTCACGACCGTCTGCCGTGCTACCGACGACGTCCACGCCGTCGTGCGCCTGTAGTACCGCCGCGACCGCGTCCCGCAGCACCGCTTGTTCATCGGCGAGAACCACCGTCGTGCGGCTGCCCGAGCCGCGGTCACTGGCGCCAAAGGCGTGTGACAAAATGTGTCCGGCCCCAGGGCCCGGGAAAGGAAGTCCATTCATGTGTGCCGTCCAGGTTGGTGATGCCGCGAATCGTCGTCGGAAAGACGACCGGGTGTCCTTCCGGAAACCTTACGGTCGCTCTTCCCTCCCCCGATCAAGGAGTTACCGCGGCATAGTCCGGACGGGCCGCGACGTGCATCACCGCCATGAGGCAGTCCTTTTTCACGTTAGGCGACTGGACCGTCCGTCCGGCACGCCGCGTCGTCGAGCGCGGGGACGAGCGCATATCGCTGGAACCCAAGGTGATGGACGTGCTGGTCGCCCTGGCTTCGCACGCACCGGACGTCGTCTCGGCCGACGAGCTGCTCGCTACGTGCTGGGCGGGCCAGTTCTATGGCGATAGCCCGGTACACAAAGCGATAGCCCAACTTCGCCGGTCGCTGGGCGATGACGCGCGAGCCCCGCGCTACATTGCGACGATTCGTAAGCGTGGTTACCGTGTGACCGTACCGGTGGTGTTTCCGGACATAGGTGCAAACCTCGATCCACCGTCCGGCCGTCCACTTCTCCCGGACTCGCCGCGACGTCGAGGCCGGCGCCCGGCGCTCATCGCGCGGCTGCATCGCCGGTGGCGCGAACGCCTATTGCGGTCGGCCGCCCTGGTTGTCACGAGCATGTGCTGTTTTGGCGCTGTCTGGGCGGCGTGGTGCGCCGTCAATGGGGAGGCAAACCTTTCAGACGTCGTGGATTCCGGCGACGCGCAGCGATTGAAGCGAAGGCGCGGCGGTGACACAGGGCGCTTCGAGCTGTCTCATCCGGCGAGCTCGGCCGCGCGACGACGCGCCGGTACCCGCCGGTGGCCGATGGGGCCCTGAAGACGATGGTCCACATGCTGGGCAAAGGCCAGGCCGTGCGGGCAAATCGCCGGGCAGTTCCGCAAGGCAAAAAAAAGGTTCTTCGCGGAATTTCGGGGACGCTGGATGCGGCGCCTGCGACCAGCTCACGCCACGGCGGGTCCGGAGGTCACGGCGCAGAGCCTTCGCTGCTTGGCCGCGTAAGGCGCAGAGCCTTCGGTGCCCACCCTCGCTGCTCAGACACCCCTTCGCGTTTCGTACCGGAAAGGCCGCTACCGCGGCCCATGTTCTTATTTGGCCTACGGCCGCTCCACTTGTCGGGAACTCGCCTCGAGGGTGGGCACCGAAGACTCTTCCCATCCCTGAGGTTCGTGCGGGTCGAGCCGACAAAGCAAAGCCGCTTCGGCTGTTGGCTCTCCTTCCAGCTGACCGTATCGTCGTGAGAGACCTTGGTGTCCACCCTCGAGGCGAGTTCCGCACAAGTGGAGCGGCCGTAGGCCAAATAGGTACATGAGCCGCGGTAGCGGCCTTCCGCATCGAACGCGGAGGACCTGTCTGAGCAGCGAGGGTGGACACCAAGGTCTCCCCGCGAAACGCCCAAGTGTAGAAGGCGATGGCGAAGGCGAGCCCGCGAGGCCGAAGTCGAACGAGGTGCGAGGTGCGCAAGAGTGCCCGGCTTGAAGCCGAGCGCCCGGCCCCGGTAATCCGTGAAGAACCAAAAAAAAGCCCCGCTTTCGCGGGGCTCTTCTTGTTTGGCTGGGAGACTAGGATTCGAACCTAGATAGACAGCGTCAGAGGCTGTCGTCCTACCGTTAGACGATCTCCCAATAAACTGGAGCTCGACGCGCTCTGACCGTGTGCGTCGAACCTTGAAGCGCTGGTGATTAGCGCTTCGAGAACTGCGTTGCGCGGCGGGCCTTGTGCAGACCGACCTTCTTACGTTCGACTTCGCGAGCATCGCGGGTCATGAAACCTGCCTTACGCAGCGGCGACTTCAGCGCTTCGTCGTATTCGACGAGGGCGCGGGAGATACCGAGGCGAATGGCGCCGGCCTGGCCCGTGATGCCGCCACCGGCGACGGTGACCATGATATCAAACTTGTCGACGTTTTCGGTCAGTTCGAGCGGCTGGCGCACGATCATGCGCGAGGTCTCGCGACCGAAGAACTGGTCGAGCGGCTTGCCGTTGACCACGATTCCACCGGTGCCCTTGCGGAGGAACACGCGGGCGGCGGAGGTCTTGCGGCGGCCGGTACCGTAATTCTGCTGGGTAGCCATGTGAATTCCTTAGATTTCCAACGCCTGGGGCATCTGCGCGGTGTGCGGGTGCTCAGCACCGCCGTACACCTTGAGCTTGCGGTACATCGCACGACCCAGCGGGTTCTTCGGCAGCATGCCCTTGACGGCGATCTCGATCACGCGCTCCGGGTGGGTAGCCAGCAGATCCTTGAGACTGGTGGTCTTCAGGTTGCCGACGTAGCCGGTGAAGCGGTGGTACATCTTGTCGTCCAGCTTGGCACCGGTCACGGCCACCTTCTCGGCGTTGATCACGACGATATAGTCGCCGGTATCGACGTGCGGGGTGAACTCGGGCTTGTGCTTGCCGCGGAGGCGACGCGCGACCTCGGTCGAAAGACGACCCAGGGTCTTGTTCGTGGCATCAACCACGAACCAATCGCGCTTGACGCTTTCCGGCTTGGCGGTGAACGTTTTCATTTCTAATACCTGGTTTGCCGCCACAGTGAGGCGGAACACGGAATCGGTGAAAGCAAAGGCGCGAGAGAATAGCGGACTTTTCCCTCATCGCGCAAGCCCACCGTACAGGTGAGCTTCGGGCCGACAATCATAATTGATCACGGGGCCCGTTCACAAGCGGTCCCGGTTCCGGATCGGCTACCGCGACAAGCGGCCGCAGCGTCTTCATCTGGATTCGGGAGTCGACCATTATAACCTGTGCGGTATCCGTACGTAAGGAGTCTTTCATGTCCGTTCGCACCCTGAGCCCCGTCGACCGCCTCCTGAGCGGGCTGGAACGCGCCATGGAGGCCGTGGCTGGCGCGCCCGAGGCATCGCGTCGCTCGCCGGGCGACGCGGTGCCCGACGCCCCGCTGGACGATGCCGAACGGCGCCACGCCGCGGGCCTGATGCGCATCAACCACGTCGGGGAGGTCTGCGCGCAGGCCCTCTACGTCGGCCAGGCCGCCCTCGCCCGCTCCGCCGAAACCCGCGAGCACCTCATGCATGCCGCCCAGGAAGAAACCGATCACCTGGCCTGGTGCGCCGAACGCCTGAAACAGCTCGACAGCCGGCCGAGCCTGCTCAACCCGCTCTGGTATGCCGGTAGCTATGCCATCGGCGTCGCGGCCGCCGCGGTCGGCGATCCGATCAGCCTCGGCTTCGTGGTCGAGACCGAGCGCCAGGTGGAAGCCCACCTCGCCGAGCACCTCGAGCGCCTTCCCGTCCAGGACGACCGCAGCCGGGCCATCCTGCGCCAGATGCAGGCGGACGAGATCCGCCATGCGGAGGCGGCCCAGGCGCGCGGCGGCGTCGATCTTCCGTGGCCACTGCCCGGCCTCATGCACGCGGCATCGACCATCATGAAAGCCGTCGCCTACCGCATCTAGCGACAACCGCCATATCCACCACCCTGAAGATGGAAGTGCGTGCGGTGCGCAGCGTTATAGTCGGGCCCGAAGAAGGCGCCGAAGTAGCGACAACCGTCGTGCTGCAAGCCGTGCAGGAACAGCCCGGTGTCGGGCGATGCCCATTCCTCCTCGATGCTCACCCGTCGGCCGTTGGCCAACCGCCAGCCGGTGACGTCGATCGCGTCGGCAAGCGCATGGCGACTCAGGGGCGCCTGTTCGCGGTGATAAATGTTCCGGCACGCATAGCTGCCTACATGATCGACGACGCGTACGGGCGAACCGAAGCGAGCCATTGTCGACGGTTGCAGCACCTGTCGATCGAACATAACGAGCGAGGCGGCCAGCGGACAGGTCAGCCTGACGGGCGACGAAAACCGCACGTCGCCGAGCGCCGACAGGCGCACCGCATCGGTCCATCCGCACCCGCTTGCTTCCTCGTGGTCGGGCAGCGTCGTGAACACTGCCCCCGCGCCGGCGATGGCGGCGCGACATACGGCGGGATCATCGCCCAGACGAATAAGCTTGTAGCGCAGGAAAAGATCAGGTGACGCGGTCAGGTCGAGCGGCGCCCAGGGATTGTAGCGGTCGGGCGGCCGCCAACCCCGGACCCAAACGAGCCCGGCTATCGCAATCAACAGCAGGAACAGCCATAGCGCTCGCATGACCGCACGTTAGAACGCGCGCCGTGAATGGCGGGCGTTCACCCTTGCGAATCAGCCGGCGTTCTGGCTGCCGATACCGTTCAACTCGGCGATAACATCACCTGGGAGCGCCAGGGCGGCCGCAGCAAGATTCTCACGAAGATGCGCCACGGACGACGTGCCCGGGATCAGCAGGATGTTGGGCGAGCGATGCAGTAGCCATGCGAGCGCGACCTGCATCGGCGTGGCGTCGAGCCGCTTCGCGACATCCGACAGCGTCGACGATTGCAGCGGCGTGAAGCCACCCAGCGGGAAGAACGGCACATAGGCCGTGCCTGCGCCAGCAAGCTCATCGATGAGTGCGTCGTCGTCGCGGTGAGCAAGGTTGTACTGGTTCTGTACGCCGACGATAGCCGTGAGTTTCCGACCTTCGGCGATCTGGGTCGCCGTGACGTTGCTCAGCCCGATATGACGGATAAGCCCTTTCTGCTGCAGCCCGGCCAACGTCGTGAGCGGCCCCTCGATGGAACCTTCCGCCGGACCGTGGACGTCGAACATGGCACGCAGGTTCACCACGTCGAGCACATCCTTGCCCAGGTTACGCAGGTTGTCGTGCACGGCCTTCGTGAGTTCCTCGGCGGAGAACGCCGGGTGCCACTCACCCTTCGGCCCGCGCACCGCGCCGACCTTGGTCACGATGACGAGATCGTCGCGGTAAGGGTGCAGCGCCTCGCGAATCAGCTGATTGGTGATATGCGGACCGTAGAAGTCGCTGGTGTCGATGTGATCGACGCCGCTTTCCACCGCCTCGCGCAGGACAGCCAGCGCGGCCTGGCGATCGCTCGGCGGCCCGAAGACGCCCTTGCCGGCAAGCTGCATGGCGCCGTAGCCAAGACGCTTCACCGTGCGATCGCCGAGGGTGAACGTACCGGCCTGGTTGATCTGGGACATGGGGGATCTCCTTGGGTAGACCTGCATCCTAGGCGCTGTGCGTTGGCGCGATAACTGTGCACAATCAGGACAGGTCGTGCGCTATTCCGCACAGTGCGCCGTCGAGGATTCCCATGGTCGATCTTGCCGATCTCAGCGCCTTTGTCGCCGTGGCGCGCGCACGCGGCTTCCGTGAAGCAGCCCGCCTGAGTGGCGGCAGCGCGTCCGCGCTGAGCGAGGCAGTCCGCCGGCTGGAAACCCAGCTTGGGGTGAGATTGCTCAACCGGACCACGCGAAGCGTCCTTCCCACCGAGGTGGGCGAGGGCCTGCTCCTGCGGCTCGGGCCTGCCCTGAACGAGGTCGATGCCGCGATCGACGTGGTCAACGGGTTTCGCGACAGGCCGGCGGGCACCCTGCGGCTCAATGTGCCGGTCAGTGCCGCCCGCCTTGTCTTGCCGGCCATCGTGCCGGCCTTCCTTGCCGCCTATCCGGACATCACGCTGGACGTGACAACCGAAGAGAGCTTCGTCGACGTGCTTGCCGCCGGTTGCGATGCCGGCATCCGTTACGACGAACGCCTGGAGCAGGACATGATTGCGGTGCCCATCGGCCCGCGTATCCAGCGCTTTGCGGCGGCGGCAGCGCCGGCCTACCTCGATCGCCATGGTCGTCCCGCGCACCCGCGCGACCTTCTCGATCACGCGTGCCTGCGCGGCCGCTTTCCGAGCGGCAACGTGCCGCCCTGGGAATTCGAGCGCGATGGCGAAGAGATCGTGGTCGACCCGTCGGGCCCGATGATCGTGCGCATTGGCGGAGGCACCGACCTTGCCGTCGATGCCGCCATCAGCGGGACAGGCATCGTCTACCTGTTCGAGGACTGGCTGCGCCCGTATTTCCGCAGTGGCGCGCTGGAGCCGGTGCTCGAGTCCTGGTGGCCGAGCTTCTCGGGCCCCTTCCTGTATTTCCCGGGACGCCGACTCGTTCCCGCGCCGCTGCGCGCCTTCATCGACTTCATCAAGGCGAATCCGCAGGCATAAAAAAACCCCGCTTTCGCGGGGTTCTTCGTCACATCAGGTTGCGGCCGTGGAAGAGTTCCTCGATCTCGCGGCGGAGCAGCGACTCGATGCGCTGGCGCTCCTTGAACGAAAGGTCGTCGGCCTGGGCCTCGAAGAGGTAGGTATCGAGGTCGAAGTCCTTGATGTGCATCTTCGTGTGGAAGATGTTTTCCTGGTAGACGTTCACGTCGAACATCTCGTACTTCTGGCGGATGTGCTTGGCCAGGTAGTCCTGCACGGAATTGATCTTGTGATCGATGAAATGCTTCTTGCCCTTCACGTCGCGCGTGAAACCGCGAACGCGGTAATCGGCGATGACGATGTCCGATTCGAAGCTGTCGATCAGGTAGTTCAGCGCCTTCAGCGGCGAGATGACACCGCAGGTGGCGACATCGATATCAGCGCGGAAAGTGGCGATGCCGTTGTGCGGATGCGTTTCCGGGTAGGTATGGACGGTGATGTGGCTCTTGTCCATGTGCGCTACGACGGCGCCCGAGATCGTGTCACGGCCGAGCTTCTCGACCACCGGCTCCTCGGAAATGAGGATGGTGACCGACGCGCCCTGCGGATCGTAATCCTGGCGCGCGATGTTCAGGATGTTCGCGCCGATGATCTCGGCCACGTCCGTCAGGATCTGGGTCAGGCGGTCAGCGTCGTACTGCTCATCGATGTACTCGATGTAGTTCTGGCGCTGCTGCTCCGAGACGGCATAGCAGATGTCATAGATGTTGAAGCTCAGCGCCTTGGTGAGGTTGTTGAAACCTTGCAGGCGAAGGCGGGGAAGCGGTTTGACCACAGCGACTCTCCGAGGCCGGGGGATGAACGGCCAGCAGTAGACGCGGGTTAGCAGCTAGGGTCCCCGCAAAGAAGAAAGAGAACAGGCAAACCCGAAGTGTGCCTCCCCCTTATGAACGGCGTAAGACAAGGGGTCGGACGCCGAGGGGGTGAAATTATGAGGCAAGATGGCGAAAATTTGAACACGCCGGGCACCTTTCACGTAATAATCCGCCCGAGACATGGCGAGTCAACGACACCTGACGGAATTCCGTCGGTCGGCCGTTGAAGGGGACGCCATGCCAGTAAGACTCAACGGAATCTGCTGTGGCTCAACTTAAATATCTGTTGCAACAGGCATTCGAACGTTCCCAGGCACCGCTGGGCTTCGCGCCCGACCCGGCCTCGATGGGCCGTTTCCTGGATGCCTGCCACCGCCGTCGCTACCCGGGGAAAACCGCGATCATCCGACCGGGTGATCCCGCCAACACGCTTTATTACGTGGTCGAAGGCTCGCTTGCCGTCTGCACCGAGGACGAGGAAGGCCGGGAGCTGATCCTGGCCTACATCAACCGGGGACAGTTCATCGGGGAGATGGGCTTGTTCGTCGAGCAGGCACAACGCGAATCACTCGTGCGTACGCGCACGCCCGTGGAAATGGCCGAGATCAGCTACGAGCGCCTGTTCCAGCTGCTCGAGGGTCCGCTGTCGGCCGAATGCCCCAAGCTGCTCTTCGCGATCGGCTCCCAACTGACCCAGCGCCTGCTGCGCACGTCGCGTCAGGTCAGCCGCATGGCCTTCATGGACGTGACCAATCGCGTGTCGCGCACCCTCCTGGACCTGTGCCAGGAACCGGACGCCATGACCCACCCCGACGGTACCCAGATCCGCATCTCGCGGCAGGAAGTCAGCCGGATCGTCGGCTGCTCCCGGGAAATGGTCGGCCGTGTGCTCAAGCAGCTCGAGGAAGAGCGAATGATCGACGTCGCCGGCAAGACCATCGTGGTTCGCGGTACCCGCTAACCCTCGTAAATCATGTAGACATCCGCCCGCTCGTAATGCGAGCCCGGGCGGATGGATGGCTGGCGCACGAAGCCGGCACGCTCGTACATGCCCATCGCGCGGGCCAGTTTGCTGTTGGACTCCAGGAACAGGTGCGAGCCGCCGAGACGGCGGTATTCGGCGATGGCCGCGTCGAGCAGCTTGCGACCGGCGCCAAGGCCCCGGTAGTTCTCGTCCACGCCCATCTTCGATAGTTCATAGACACCCTCATCCTCGCGGAGGAGCGCGCAGGTGCCGACCACCTCGCCCGCATACAGGGCGAAGAAGATCGCCCCGCCCTGCGCCAGCACCATGCCCTCGGGATCGGCGAACAGGGCACGATCCACGTCTTCGACGCGGAAATAGCGCTCGAGCCAGGCCTGGTTGAGTCGGCGGAAGTGCTCCCGCAGGGCGGGATCGAACGGCACCACCTCGACCTGCTCCTGCGCCAGCGTGGCCCGTTGGGCGAGGATCGCGTCGACCAGAGGCCGCTCACCCAGTGCCTGCTCGCAGCCGTCGATGGCATCCAGCAGAGCCAGACCGCGCGGCCCCATGGACTCCGCCATGCCGCGGCGGATCGCCAGCCAGACCGGACCCAGTGCGCCCAACGCTCGCTCGCCCGCGTCGGTCAGGGCGAGCACGCTACGCCGGCCGTCCTGGGGATCACGCTGGCGCACCACCATGCCGGCATCGACGAGTCGGTCGGCAAGCTGACTGACTGCCGAGTGCGTCTGGCCGATGGCTGTCGCCATGTCCGTGACGGTCGTGGGTCCGACGTCCCGCAGAAACCGCAGCACCGGAAACCAGCGCGATTCGATATCCGCTCCGCAGGCCCGGTATACCTCGTCGACGGCCTGGTAGAAGTGGTCGCTCAGCGCCTTGAGGCGGCTGCCGAGAGCAAGCTCGCGCAGGGAAGACAGGTACATCGTTTATCCGGGGACGGGGACGGATAGCGAGGCTAGCGGCGGCGGGAGGCCATACGCAAGGGTCAGACGGCTAGTACCAGTAGAGCACTTCGAGCTTGCTGCCGAGGACGCGACCGGCTTTCTTCCCGGCCTTCGGACTGGGGTTGATGAGCTTCGCCTCGTCGGCGGCACGCAGCATGGGCAGGTCGGATAGCGAGTCGCTATAGGCGATGGCCCAGGGCCTGGGCACGCCGGCCCGGTCGAGCGTCGTGACCTTTACCCCGTCGACGTTGTGCCGGGTGAAGTGCACGCCGAACAGGCCACCGCGCGTCTGCGAGGCGATCAGCTCGTAGCCGGTCAGGCTCACCTCGTCGAGAATCGCCTCGACCATGGTGAGGTCGTTGCCGCTGATGATGATGACGCGGTCGCCGGCATCCACGTGACGACGCAACGTGGCCACCGCATCGCGCAGGAACACGCCGGGCTTCCGGGCGTAGGTGCGCGCATAAGCGGCCACCTGGCGGCGATAGGTCGCTTCACGGCGCCCGAAGGTCACTACGCGAAGGAAGACCCGCCCAAGCAGGCGATTGCCGGAGACCGTGCCGATCAGGAACGGAATGAAGGGCAATAACGGCAGCACCAGCAACACACGCCAGCGGCCGACGCCGGAAAGGCGCTCGCGGAAGAACAGTTCCAATGTCTGGTGACGGACGATGACGCCATCGAAGTCGAACAGAACGACGCGTCGTGCGTCAGCGGCGGTGTCATCGACGACCGCCGTTTCAATCCCCTGATTCATTCGGCTTCTAGTGTTCGTGCGGGTGACTGTGGGGGGATGTACCGAAGAGTTTGTGCAGCTCGGCACCCGGATCCGCGGCGCGCATGAACGCTTCGCCGACGAGGAAGGTATGGATGCCCGCGTTGCGCAGCTTGCGTACGTCTTCCAGCGTGTGGATGCCGGATTCGGCAACGATGGCGGTCTCCGCCCCGACGCGGTCTTTCAACGTGAGCGATGTTCCCAACGATGTCTCGAACGTGCGCAGGTTACGGTTATTCACGCCGATCAGCGGGGCCGGGAGACCCAGGGCAACCTCAAGCTCGGCTTCGTTGTGCACTTCGACAAGCACGTCCAGATCGAGCTCCGCGGCAAGCATGGAGAGCTCCAGCAGCGCGTTCTCGTCGTAGATGACGTCGTCGCCTTCCTTGCTGCCGAAGGCCGCAACGATCAACAGGATGCAATCGGCCCCGACCACGCGGGACTCGTACACCTGGTATTCGTCGACGATGAAGTCCTTGCGCAGGATCGGCAGCGAGCAGGCCTCGCGCGCTTCGCGCAGGAAATCTTCGTGGCCCTGGAAGAAGTCGGCATCGGTCAGTACCGACAGGCACGCCGCGCCACCCTTTTCATAGCTGCGTGCGATCTCCGCGGGATTGAAGTCGGCGCGGATCAGTCCCTTGCTGGGGCTGGCCTTCTTGATCTCGGCGATGACCGCGGCATGGCCGTCATGCAGCCTGGCGTCGATCGCAGCGACGAAGCCACGTGTCGGCTCCAGGTCCGCCACGCGGGCGGCAAGGTCGTCAAGCGAACGCGTACGCTTACGCTCGGCGACTTCTTCCGCTTTGCGGTGAAGGATGCGATGGAGAATGTCGGGCATCGAAGCGCTTCCTTGGGTAAGGACGGGGTGGGGAGCCCCGACGATATCAGGCGCCGAGCCGCTGCGTCGCGGCCACGAACGCGTTCATTTTTGCACGAGCGGCGCCACTTGCGATGGTCGCCCGCGCCAGATCGATGCCTGCCTGAATCGAAGGCGCCACATCGGCCGTATACAAGGCGGCCCCGGCGTTCAGGCAGACGATGTCATGCGGCACGCCCGGAACACCGGAAATGGCGTCCAGCAGCATCGCTTTCGACTCGTTTGCGTCATCCACGCGCAGATTCCGGCTCGAGGCCATGGAAAGGCCAAAGTCCTCCGGCTCGACTTCGTACTCACGCACGACGCCGTCGCGTAGCTCACCCACCAGGGTGGCCGCGCCGAGGGAAATCTCGTCCATGCCATCACGGCCCCAGACCACCAGGGCGTGCTTCGCGCCCAGCGCCTGCAGCGCACGGACCTGGATGCCGACCAGATCCGGATGGAATACACCCATGAGGATATTCGGTGCGCCAGCGGGGTTGGTCAGCGGGCCGAGGATATTGAAGATCGTCCGCACGCCCATCTCCTTGCGAACGGGTGCGACGACCTTCATCGCCGGATGGTGGTTGGGCGCGAACATGAAACCGATATCGGTTTCGTCCATGCACACGGCCACCTGGGCCGGCAGGAGGTCGATCCGCGCACCAAGCGCCTCGAGGACATCGGCACTCCCCGACTTCGACGACACGCTGCGCCCGCCATGCTTGGCCACGCGGGCGCCCGCCGCCGCCGCGACGAACATCGACGCGGTGGAGATGTTGAACGAGGATGCGCCGTCGCCACCGGTACCGACGATATCGATGAAGTGAGGGTGCGGGCCCACGTCGACCTTGGCGGAGAGATCGCGCATGACACGCGCGGCGCCGGTGATTTCGCCAACGGTCTCCTTCTTCACCCGAAGTCCGGTGAGGATCGCCGCGGTCATCAGCGGGCTGACATCGCCCCGCATGATCTGGTGCATCAGCTCGATCATCTCGTCATGGAAGATCTCGCGGTGCTCGATCGTGCGCTGCAGCGCCTCGGAGGCAGTCATCGGCATGGAACGGGGATCCTTTCTTACGCGGCGAGCGGCAACGGCATGCCGAGGAAGTTACGCAGCAGGTCGTGACCGTGCTGGGTCAGGATCGACTCCGGATGGAACTGCACGCCTTCGATGTCGAGCGTGCGATGGCGAAGGCCCATGATCTCGTCGATCGAGCCGTCTTCGCGCTCTGTCCAGGCCGTGACTTCAAGGCAGTCCGGCACGGAGTCCTTTTCTACCACCAGCGAGTGGTAGCGGGTGGCCTCGAACGGATTCGGCAGGCCGGCGAAGACCCCCTGCCCCCGATGGATCACCGGCGAGGTCTTGCCGTGCATGATCTCCCGCGCCCGGATAACCTTGCCGCCGAACACCTGGCCAATGGCCTGATGCCCCAGGCAGACCCCGAAAATGGGCAGCTCGCCAGCCAGCTCGCGGAGGATGTCGATCGACACACCCGAATCGTCCGGCGTACCCGGTCCCGGCGAAATCATGATGCGGGACGGCGCCATGGCGCGGATATCCGCGACCGTGAGGGCGTCATTGCGCACCACCTTGACCTCCTGACCCAGCTCGCCCAGGTACTGGACGAGGTTGAAGGTGAAGCTGTCGTAGTTGTCGATCATCAGAAGCAAGGTGATACCCATGCTTTGGAATGGGGGAGGCCCATTATCCATGAAGCTGGGCGGGGCGGCACGGCACGGGAATACCCGTATGGCTTGCCCTGCTATAAGGCTGCTCAGGGCGGATTTATGACTCACATCGCCGTCGCACTGCTCCCAACAGGCTTATCCCATGCGCAACCTCGACTTCAGCTCCTGGCAAGGCCTGCTCTCCACCCTCTTCGGGCTGGCGGTCATTACGCTCATCGGCGTCGGCATCCGGCTGCTCGCCATGCAGACGATCCAGCAGCGGCGCGAGCGCGAGAACCGGCAGATCAACGAACGCCTCCGCACGTTGATTGCGGCTTATAAGACACTCGGCGGGTCGTTCACCGGCAACCTTTCGGTCGATCCGACGCATCTTCGCGATCTTAAACGCATGGAGGCGGATCAGACCGCCGTCGATGCGGCAGTGGCATCAGGCAGCGATCGCGCACGTCGCGTGCGTGATGCGGTAGAAGCCGCCCTGTCGGACATCATCCTGCTTGGCACGGAACGGCAGGTTGAACTGGCAGCGAAAGCAGCGACTGAGCTGGCCGAGGGGCGACCGACGCATACCGCCGAACTGGTGGTGTCGTTGCGCGACTTCATCCGCAGCGTGCTCGATCTGGATGCGATCCCGGCAAGCGTCGTCATTCCGAAGCAGGGGCCAACGCGCCCATCCAGCGGCGCGGGCGGTAAGGGCCGCGCGGACGGCGGTAAGGGTGATGGCCGCGAGGGTGGCGGTGGAAAAGGTGGCGGAGGTGGTATGGGCGGTGGCGGGATGGGTGCCGGCATGGCCGGCGGTGCCGCCGCAGGCGCAGGCACCGGCCTCGCGGCCGACGACGAGCACGACCAGCACCTGTGATGTGATGCGCTCCGTGCGTCAGGCGCCGGCTTCGCCCAGCACGCTGCGCATATGCTCCAGAGTCAGCGCCAGCGCGTCATGCGAACCCTGTATGGCCGCACCTTCTGCCGACCCACGCGCTGCTTCGACGACGCGCTCGAACATGTCGATCTCGAAGGCTTCCACCGCTGCATCCCAGTCGCTGCCAGCGACCAGGCGGGCTGCCAGTTCGGCGGCATCGCGCATCGCGGCATTGACGCCTTCGCCGCCGAACGGCGACATCACGTGGGCCGCATCTCCCAGCAGGGTGAGCCCGCGGCGATGTGTCCAACGGTGCCCAACCGGCAGCGCATACAGCGGCCGGGTGACGATGTGATCGTTGCTTGCGCGAATCACATCGAGAACCTTTTCACTCCACCCGGCGAACTCGCCGAGCAAGCCCTGGCGAAACGTATCCGGTGATGAGGTATCGAAGCGCTGTTCCACCCAACCGACAGGCACACGAAAAATACCGTAACCACGTACGTGCGAATGCGCGTTGCGCTGGGCGACGATGAGCTTGCCATCACCAACGACATCGACCTTTCCTCGTCCTACCAACGCAGCGATCGCAGGATGAAGCCGATCGACATCGTCGATGCCGAACTCGATGAAGGTCAGGCCGATGTATTCGGGCTGGTAGTTCGATAGCAATGGCCGTACGCGCGACCAGGTGCCGTCCGCGCCAACGACGAGGTCGACGTTGGCGACGTCGCCGTTCTCGAAACACAGATCCCAGGTGAGGTCGGCACAAGGCCGCACGGCTTGCACGCCACGCCCCCAACGAACCGCATTGTCCGGCAGCGAAGCAAGGAGAAGTTCGCGTAAGGCCGTTCGGTCGACCTCAGGCCGGTCGCCGTCGCCCGGGTCCGAATCCTCGAACAGCAGGCGCCCATCGCGATCGAGTACACGTGTGCCCTGGTCTTCATATCGAGCAATACGTTGAAAGCCCTCTCCGAGCCCAGCCTGAGCCAGGGCGAACTGGCCGGACTCGGTATGCAGGTCCAGCGTGCCGCCCTGCGGCCGCTCGAGCGAATGCCGCTCACGCTCGTAGACCACCGCTTCAATGCCGTGGACGTAAAGCATGCGGGCGAGCGTCAGCCCACCGGGGCCGGCGCCAACGATCGCGATACGTGGACGGGTGCGCATGAGGGCCTCGATCGATTAACATAGGTGACTATCCATTAAACATAGCCACCTATGAATCGTCAAGCCATGGATGTCGCGGGCGTGCCCACGGGCGCCCTCGCCCTCATCGGCCGGGTAAGCCGGGGCTTCGCTCGCCTGTACGAGCCGAAGTTGCGCGACCTGGGATTCTCACTCGGCCAGGTGCCGGTTATCGTCATGCTGAAGGGTCGCAAGGCCTTGTCGCAAAGCGAACTCGCCCGCGGAGTCCGCGTGGAGCAGCCAACGATGGCTCAATTGCTGAGCCGCATGGAACGCGATGGAAACATCGTACGCACGCCCGACCCGCAAGACGGACGCAGTAAGCTGATCTCCCTCACCGCCGACGCGGAAAAGCGCATGCCGGCGGCGAGAAAGATATTGTTCGCAGGAGAGGACGCCGCGCTCGCGGGTTTCAGCGACGCAGAAAAGGGTACCCTCGTCGCCCTGCTCGACCGACTCAGCGCGAATCTCGACAGGGAAGCGGGAGAAGGCTAAACGTCAGCCGATCGCCTTGAGCAGGTCGGCCGTCGTTGTCGTTTCGGCGAGACGCGGGAAGATCGTATTCACGCTGTTGTCGTGTGCACTGGCGACCATGTCGGTCATCGCATCGGGCACGATCACGACGTTGTAACCGTGCTCACTGGCAAAGCGCGCCGTGGACTCGACACCGATGCTCGTGGCGACACCGACGATGACTACCTGCTCGACACCCTTGCCGCGCAGCCAACTGTCCAGGTCGGTGCCGTGGAACGCGCCCCAACGCTTCTTTTCAACGATGTGATCGGACGGCGCCCGCTCGATTTCGGGCACGAACTCGGCGAACGACGGATCCGACGGAAAGGGACGCGCACCTCCATCGGTACGACCCGGCGCGGCGCCCGTGACATGCACGAGCACGACGGGGCGGCCCGATGCACGGAAGGCACGAGCGAGCGAGGCGGAACGCGCGACGATGTCGGCCGTGTCGTGCGCGGTCGGCAGCGCGACGATGCCCTTCTGCAGATCGATGACGATCAGGGCAGCGTTGGCATCGAGTTGGCTAAGCGGCATGGTGTATTCCTTGGGTTAGATAGATGCGTTCGAACTCGTATCGGCCAGGCGACGAATCACCGCCGCAGCAATCAAGAGGTCGCGCTGTTCGTCTTCGGTGAGGGTGGCAACAGCACCGGCGAGCCACGTCCGTTTCGCGGCCCGAACGCGGCGACGCGCCTCGACGCCGTCAGCGGTCAATGCGAAGAGGAACTGGCGTCCGTCGGTCGGGTGCGGCCTGCGCTCGACAAGGCCCTCCTCTTCGAGGACGGCCAACGTCACGCCCATCGACTGGGGCTTCACCAGTTCGGCGCGTGCCATGTCGGCGATGGACATCGGACCGCCCTCTTCCAGCCGGATGAGCACGGCCATTTGCGACCAGCTCAGCTCCTGGTTGTTGGACTCGGCTCGCAGGCGACGTATCAGCTGGCCGCAGGCGGCGAGGAGATCGGCAGCGGCGGCATCGACGCCGGGGGATACGTTGGGTGGCTTGGCCATCGCATTACGCTATGGGCGCCCGGTCTAACTTGCAAGGCAAACTTGCAAGTTTGGCTTCGAAAGTTCCTGCGGACTTGCCCTTTAACCAATGCGGTGGTGTCATCGGCGCAGCGACGCGGCACGTCAGGGAGAACACCATGCCAGCTTTTCGAATGCTCTTCGTCCTGTCGCTTGGCAACCTTCTTGCCGGCTCTGTAATGGCCCAACAGGCAGGACCAGCCAGCAACGTCAACCTGCCAGGCGTTACCGTCACCGCGGATGCGTACACCGAGAGCCGGGGCGGCTACCTGATCTCCGGCGACTTCAAAGTCGATCCACGCATGCCGAACGTGGTCTTTCCCGCCACGGCCCTCGTCGAGGGCGATGTACTCAGCGTGGAACCACAGCACCTCAACGAGAACGACTACGTGGTGCTGCAGGAATGCGCCTCGGCCGACTGCAGTCAGACGCGCATCGTCCGCGTATGGTCATCGGTTGAAGGCCATCCGATCGGTGGGGGCAACGAGCGTCGCATTATCATTCCGCACGAGAACAAGTACTGGATCTGGGCCAAGAAGCTTCCCGAGATCAGTCGTCCCGACTGCGACACATGCTCCACGCATTTCACCAGCTTCGTGCGCTTCGGACCGCCCATGACGATCACGCCGAACGGCGAGGAAGTGCGATATCACCAGAGCGAAGTGGACGCCGCTGCCAATGTGGAGCCCCTGCCGGTAACAAAGCAGACGCATGAAGGGTCGACCTTCGTGATCACCTTTGCCGGCGGCTCGACGGTAAGAATCCGGCGGATGCACGCGGCGGCACCGTGACGATTGTTTCATCTCTCTTGCCACGGCGACACACAGCGCGGATGCTTGGAAATCGATTGCGGAGATTTCCATGCCAACACTCGGTGCCATCACCTTCCTCGTCCACGACTACGACGAAGCTGTTGCCTTCTTCACGCAGGCCCTCGGCTTCACACTGATCGACGACACCGACATGGGTGACGGCAAGCGCTGGGTGACCGTTGCGCCCCGCGGGTCCGACGGTACCCGCCTGCTGCTCGCACGTGCCGTGACCGATGAACAACGTGCTCACGTGGGCAAGCAGGGCGGCGGTCGCGTATTCCTTTTCCTGCAGACCGACGACTTCGCCGGCGACTACGCGCGCATGCGCGAGCATGGCCTTCACTTTCGCGAAGAACCCCGACACGAAGCCTACGGCACCGTCGTGGTCTTCGATGACCTCTACGGTAACGGCTGGGACCTCATCCAGCCGGCATGACCCAGGAATCCAGAATGACCGACAAGACGATCCGGATAGCGGTGCTCGACGATTACCAGCACGTCGCCATGACGAGTGCAGACTGGTCCCCTCTGGAAGGCCGGGCAGAGATCGTGGTGTTCCACGATCACCTGGCCGAGCAGGCCCCGCTCGTGCAACGACTTTCCACCTTCGATGTCGTCTGCGTCATGCGTGAGCGCACCCCCATGACGGCCGCACTCATCGGCGCCCTGCCGAGGCTCAGGCTGATCGCGTCCACAGGCAGAGGCAACGCCTCGATCGACCTCGACGCGGCGTCAAAGCACGGCGTCGAGGTGGTACACACGGGCTACTCCTCGACACCGACGATCGAGTTCACCTGGTCTGCCATCCTGGGTCTGGCAAGGAACATTGCCGGCGAAGCAGCATCGCTTCGGGCCGGGAGCTGGCAGATCGGCCTGGGCACGGAGTTGCGCGGCAAGACGCTCGGCATCCTCGGACTGGGGCGAATCGGCTCCGAGGTTGCGCGTATCGCCCAGGTCTTCGGCATGCAGGTGATCGCCTGGAGCCAGAACCTCACCGACGAAGCCGCCAGTGCTGTCGGCGTGCGTCGCGTCACGAAGGAAGCGCTGATGGCGCAGTCGGACTTCCTGAGCATCCACACGCGCCTGAGCGACCGTACGCTCGGCCTCATCGGTGCAACCGAGTTGGCCAGCATGAAACCGACCGCGCGTCTCATCAACAGCTCGCGTGGCCCCATTGTCGACGAGGACGCGTTGATCGATGCGCTATCGGCCGGACGGCTTGCCGGCGCGGCGGTGGACGTTTTCGAAACGGAACCACTACCTGCGGATCATCCGTTCCGCCGCCTGCCTAACGTCCTCGCCACGCCGCACATCGGTTACGTCACCGAAGAGATGTATCGCACGTTCTATGGTGACAGCGTCGCCAATATCGCGACGTGGCTGGACAAGCAACTCAGAAGCTGACGACTTTCCCGCCGCGATCGGTGTCGTGGTCGTCGTCATGATGTTCGCCCTTCGGCTTCATCGTCATGAGTTCGAGGGGCTTGCCGTTATCCAGGCGAACGCCCCAGGCTTGCTGCAAGCTGCTCAGCTCGTTGAGCTGGGGGCAGATGGCATTCGCTTTCGCCTCCAGTGCCTTGGAGCGCTTGTTCATTTCCCGGTCCATGGCCTTGTCCAGCGAGTCGGCGCGCGCCTGTAGCGCGGCGACCTTACTTGCGTCGCCCGAGAGGGCCGCGGTCACGGCGCTCGAAGTGACGGAACCCACCAGCTCGCCGACCGAGTCGGATACGGATCCTGAGACCGTCTCCGTCATACGGTCTGCCGACCAGTGACCGGCACCGACTCCCTCGTCGATCTCACGCAGCGCGTCAGCCTGCTTTCGCTTGAGCTTCTCCAGCATCGTGCCCCGCTGGTCTCCCTCGGCAAACGAAAGCGTCACCGTGGTCATCGCCGAGAAACCAAGCTCCACGCCCTCCCGCGCGATCGTCGCGATCTGCGGCATCAGGGCGCGCACACCCGCCTCGTAACGGCGCAAGGCATCGGCATCGGCGTGGGAAACGGCAATCGCCTTGCCGTCGACGCGAAGTGCGCCGTCGTGGAGGAAAACCTCCGCCGGCTTCCCATCCGTACGATGGAAAGAAAGGCCTGCCGCCGTGACATCGACGTCGTACGGCGTCGAGTAGTCGCGCTTGCAAGTGTCCGAGCTGTAGTTGAACTCAGTGGCCTGCGCCGCCATCGCGGTAAGCGCGAGGACGGCGGCGGCGGTGCCGGCGATAATCGGATGGCGCATGGCCCTTCTCCCCAGGAACGAATGTTCGCCGGGGTGAGATGCGTCCGGCTGGCCTAAGGTTTAGTCCGTTTCACGGCGCGAAGCATGGGCAGTTCGTCACGCCCTGACTTTTGGCAGGGGTCAGGAGGCGATGCCGCGCTCCCGCGCGTACTCGGATAGTCGACTGTCGTGATCGATGCCGAGTTTGCGCATGGCATCGCGTTTCTGGCGACTGACCGTCTTGACGCTCCGGCTCAGGCGCTCGGCGATCTGTGAGAGCGACATGCCGCCGACATAGAGCCGGACCACCTCGATTTCCCGTGCCGACAGGCGGACGGCATCGGTCGTGCTTTGCACCCCGCCGGCGTCGAACTGACGCCGGATAGTGTCGCTCATATAGGCACGACCGGTTGCAGCGTAACGAACAGCCACCGCCACTTCCCGCAACGGCGCACGCTTGTCGCACAGGCCGAGCGCACCGCGGCCACGCATCGCCTGTAACACCGCCGGATTGTTGACCATGGTCAACACGACGATCGGCAGGCGCGGATAGCGGCGGCGCACCAGGTCGATCAGGGAAAGTCCGTCCCCATGACGTCCGCCGGGCATGGAAAAATCCGTTACCACCACATCGCAGGGACGCGAAGCCAGGAGATCGACGAGCTGATCGCCGTTCGCTGCTTCGCCGACCACTTCGATATCACCCGTCGCCTCCAGGGCGGCACGGGCCCCCATCAGCACCACGGGGTGATCGTCGGCAATGATCGTTCGCAGAACCATGTATTCCCTCGTAAGCGGATGTGTGCAGCCGCTCTCCATGAGATGTGCTACTCGTCTTACCATGGCGGAGATTACAGTAATCGTCCGCTCGTGGTCGAAGGAACACCATGACGCAATTGAGAATATTGACCATTTTTTTAGGCTTTTTTTGTGCATTCCATCCGGAGGCACGTAGCGCCGACACGACGCATGAGGATACGGGACAGCACGACACTGCCCCGATCGTTCATGTACGAACAGGACGACTCCCTGCAAAGGCGGATGAGTACGACGCCGTGCGCGGAACCCTCAGCGACGATGCGTCAGGCCTACCGCTCACTCCCGTCGAAGGAGCCTGGCTGGCTCGCCTTCGCGCCCTTCACTACGGCGTCCATCCCACCGCGCCGGCGTCGTGGCGAGAGGTAGCGCGTAAGGCGGGGCCCGCGGGCGCTGCCGTGCTGGGCTTGCTTCTCCTCGTGAGCTACGCCTACGTTCGCCTGCGGCGGGAGACGCAGCGACGGGAGCGAACGGAAGAGCAACTGGCCGATGTGACGCGAAACATGCCCGCCGTCGTCTACCGATTCCGCTTCTACGATGACGGACGCATCGCGTTCATCTACGTCGGTGGCAATCCGGAGCCCATGTTCGGCGTGCCGGCAGACACGTTTCTGCATGACGAGCGCCGTGCCTTCGCGCGCATCGATGCACGCGACCAGGCAGGGCTAATGACCGAAGTGATTCGCGCCGCGGCCTCCATGACGCCGATACTCGCTGAGATGCGCATGCGCGACATCGTCCCGGAGCGCTGGATAGCATCGCACGCGGTACCGCGGCGGGTCAGCCGTGCGGTCGAGTTCACCGGCTACTGGATCGACATCTCCGAACAACGCCTTCAATCGGTCCACCTCGCGGCCGCCAAGGAAGCCGCGGAATCGGCAACGCGTGCGAAGAGCCAGTTCCTGGCCACCATGAGCCACGAGATACGCACTCCGATGCACGGCCTCATCGGCATGCTGGAAATGCTTCGTTCGACGCCGCTCGATGCTGCCCAACGGCAATGGCTGGGCACGGCGGAGACGTCAGCCGAGGCGTTGCTGCAAATCCTGGACGACGTGCTGGACTTCTCCCGCATCGAGGCCGGAAAGCTGGCTATCGAGAAGGGACCGATCGACCTGCGTGAGTTGGTCGTGTCCGCAGTCGAACTGTTCGCATGGCAGGCCGACCGGAAAGGCCTCTTGATCGAACACCGGATCGACAGGCGTCTCGCGCAAAAGGTTCTGACCGACGGCGCGCGGTTGCGACAGATCCTGCTCAACCTGGTCAGTAATGCGATCAAATTCACCGAGCGAGGCATCGTTACGGTGGCCATTGATGTGATGCGCACCGGAGAAGGCCGGCAGCGACTGCGCATCACGGTGGCCGATACGGGTATCGGTATCGCCGCGAACGAATTGATGCGGTTGTTCACGCCGTTCACTCAGGCCGAGTCGTCGATCACACGCCGCTTCGGCGGCAGCGGCCTGGGTCTCGCCATCGGTCGGCGGCTGGTGTCGCTGCTCGGCGGACAGATCGAGATGACCAGCGAACAGGGTGTTGGCACACGCGTGACGGTGGACCTCGACCTGCCAGTCGTCGCCGGTGGCGTTTCGGACGCACCGGACGAGAGGGTTCGCTACGTGGGGAAAAGCCGGCCGCTCGATGTGCTCGTGGCGGAGGACAATGCCACCAACCGCGAGTTGATCGTTGCGCAACTGCAGCGACTGGGGCATCGACAGACGATCGTCGAGGACGGCGAGGAAGCCTTGGCGGCGTTGATGTCGCTGGAGTTCGACGTACTCCTGACCGACCTGCAGATGCCACGACGCGACGGCTACGCCCTGGCGCGCGCTATTCGCGAGAGCGACGACGCGCTGCACATCGTGGCGATGACGGCCAACGCCCTGCCCGAGGAGCGCGCGCGCTGCCTCGCCAATGGGATGGACGGATTCGTGGCTAAACCCGTCCGGCTCGACGCACTGCGCGAAGTCCTTGCGGGCGTCGCCGCCAGGGATGCGGTGTGGGACCTCGATGTCCTGCGCGAGGACTTCGGTACCCTGCAGGCATTGCCCGCCATGGTCGAGCGCTTTGCCTCAGCGATGCACGCCGACATCGAAGGCGCAGCAAGCCTGCACACGCCCCTCGAAGCCCAGGCATGGAGCCATCGGGTCAGCGGCGGCATTCGTGTTTTCGGGCCCTCGCGCGCAGCCGCCATGCTCGAGCGCTTCGAAAGAGATCTGCTCGGGGCCGATGGGAATCTTGCACTGGCGCGTCTGCCGACCGTGGTTGTGGCCTTGCAGACTCATGTGGCCCGGCTGGTGCTGGCGGCGCAGGACCTTGATGAGCGTTGAGCTTATTCTCAAAAGAAACTCAGATTTTTCAGACTAATCTGATTTCTTAATTCAGCCGCGCCTTGGATCCTTGTCGACGCACGCCATCTGGCGTGTCGCAACCGAGGGTCGCTAATGAGTCAGTACATCATCGATTACCACATTGCCGACGTTGGCCAGGCGTGGGGCATCTTTCGCAAGGGGTTCAGATGGCGGTGCGGAAAGACCCCGGCGACGCCATCGCCTTCGCAAACTTCTTTGCGGATCGCGAAACACGAATAGCGGCTCATACGGTTCGCGTCTCCGCGGACCGTCATCTGCACCGCACGCTCAGCGAGCTCAGGCGCGCCGCATAGAGGGCTTCAGCGGCCGGTCGCGCCGCCCATGTGGACCATATCCAGATGCAGCAGGCGCAGGCGCGCGATGTGGCGTCCCACGATAGCCCGGTCTCCCGAGGTCGATTCCAGCCGTAGAAAGGCATCGAGCAAACGCCGTTCCATGAGTTCCAGGGTGCGGATATAGGTCACATCCGGGTCGCTGGACAGTTTGGCCGAGGCCTCCATCATGCTGCGTCGGACGCCGCTCATGGCCCCGCCGGCCGTTGCCGGACGGCCACCGGTTGCGGTTACTTCGCTCTGCAGTTCAGCGGCGATATCGGTCAGCGAGTCGGCGGATTCCTGGAGAATCGCCTTGAGCCCCGGCTCTCGTACGCCCCGGGCCGCCTGACCATAAAGATCCCGATCCGCGATGACTCGGCGAATCAGCCCATTCACGACTCGGATCGAATTGCGTTCCATGGGCGAAACGTTAGACCTGTCGGACTTAGCCGGTGATAAACGCGCCCATATCTGGTCAGCGGGCGGTCATCCGCCGGGCTCGATGAGCAGGAGCGGCTGACCTGACGCATCACGCAGCCCCGATTGGAGATCGACCAGCTGGCGAACGGCCGGGCAGAGCGCCTGGACCCTGGGCCTGAGCGCGGTTTCCAGCCTGGCCAGAACACGGGCCTGTCCACCTGTCGACACATCGGCCACGCGGTCACGGAGCGCCGCCGCGCCCTGCAGGTCACCGTTCATGGCCAGCTGCATGGCTTCGCCACCCACATCCTGCGTCAGCAGAGGCGCGATATCCGAGACGATTTCCTGCGCATAGGCGCGCATGGCGTCCGCCTGCCAGTCGCGTGTGCTCTGGCTCGCAGCGATGCGTTGCTTGATCTGGGCGACACGGGAGGCCAGAGCCCGGTCGAGTTCGCCGCTGCTCAGCGAGCCCGGGGACGCCCTCGCGGCCTCGTCCCGCACCGCACGCGCCGCGATGTCGACACCATCAGTGGCAATCGCCTTGGCCTTGGGCACCAGAGCACGGACATTCCGCTCGAAGAGTGCGACGCGATCCTGCTCGTCCGGACGCAACGACACCGCGCGACCATCCGTCGACAGGCTGCCGTCATGCATCCGTACGCTGCGGGGAGCCACGTCCGGGCGTTCGAAAAGGAGGGCCCCGGCCTGCACCGTGAGGTCGTAGGTACTCGCGACGCCGCAGGAGACCTGGCTCATGTCCTGCGCCGCGGCGCCGCCCACAAAGCAGGCAGCGACGAGGACAAGCCGGCGGGCGAGGGTCAGGGAACTCATAGGACCGGCTGGGCGAACTGCTGCCTGACCGTGACGCTGCCAAGCACCCAGGCCAGCCAAGCAAGCACGGGCACCGAAACAGCCTTGAGTACGATGCCCACGAGCAAAATCGAGCGTGCCTTGGTGGCCTGGATGAGCAGCTCCGGCGGAAGGCCCGGCTGACCCAGCACGACACCGATCTCCTGCCACTGGTGGAAAGCCATCCACGCGGTGTACAGCGCCCAGACGGCGAGGACACCAGCGACGACACGCATGGCGCGACGACCCCACTCGCGCCAGCGAAGGGTGCCCAGGGCCAACACCATGACGGCGAACGCCCCGACGGTGTAACCCAGGGACCACGCCATGAGGATGCGTGGATCCGGGCCACCCGCAGCGATCGCCTCGGGGCTCAGACTACCGATGGCGCCGCCCGCGATGACAGCACCGTAGGCATTGATCACAAAGCCCACGGCCGCCAGCAACATCACCAGCCAGACCACGATGCGCCACAGCGCGAACGGTTGGGCGCCACGCGCACCCCTGACGGTTTTGAACATGCTCAGGTGCCCGAAGCCTTCAGCTGCGCAAGGTCGGCAAGCACCTGCCCGGAATTCTTCTCCGGATCGACATCCTTGTAGACCTTGGCAATCGTACCCGTCGGGCTGATCAGGAAGGTCTCGCGGCGGGCGTACTTGCTGCCCTTTTCATCGCTGAGCACGTCGTACTTCGTCGCCATGGCGCCGTCGGCGTCCGAAAGCAGCGGGAACGGTACGTGATACTTCGCGGCGAACTCGGCATGCGACTTCACATCGTCGAGGCTGACGCCATAGACCACGGCACCGGCCTTGTGCAGCTTGACGATGTCATCGCGGAAGGTGCAGACCTCGGTCGTGCAACCGCCGGTAAAGTCCTTCGGATAGAAATAGACCACCAGCCACTTGCCCTTTTCGGTGTCCAGGGAGTGCCACTCACCCTTCTGGTCCTGCAGCTTGAAGTCGGGCGCCTTGTCGCCGACGGCGGGGCCGGTCGGGGTGGCAGCCCAGGCAGAGACGGTGACCAGGCAAAGAGCGAGAAGCGTAAAGAGGCGACGCATGGGGAAACCTCGTGGGTGGGAATCAGGGAAGTGTACTCGTCCGCGTGAATGCGGGTTTTGTCCCTTTCGGTTGCGCGCCCTGGGCAATTCGCCAAAAAAAAGGGGTGCCCCGGAGGACACCCCTTCAGAGCGGAGAACCGCTGATTACTTGATCTTCTCGATCTCGAACTTGCTCAGGTCGACGCCGAGGTTGAAGCCGCGGCCCGTACCCGTGACGGCCAGCGAGACTTCGCCCTTGGTCATGGCGGCGCTCTCGGCGCTCTTCACGACACCGGCATTGGCGCCGCCGCTGGCGTATTCGCCGTAGATCTCGCCGATACCGTGGACGTGGGTGAACTCACCCTTGCCGCCCTCGATGCTGAACTTGCCGGCGGTCAGACCGCCACCGCGAACGTGGATGATCACGTCGGCGCTCTGGCCGTTATCGCAGCGCACGTGGCCCCGGCCATCGGCCTTCTTGTAGATCGCAGCCCAACCCGTGGTGCTGAACGTCATGTGGCACTTCACTTCGGCATTGCTGTCAGCCTTGGCGGGCTGGGCGGAGAAGGTACCTGCAGCGGCGAGTGCCAGGACAGCCAGACCGGTAATGCGCTTGATCATGTTCGTTTCTCCGTGGGTAGGTGGCAGGAAGCTACGGGACGGATTCTGTACTCACGAATGTGAAGAAACACGGAGGCTGCCGAGGCCCGTTCAGGAAAGCCGAGGATTCGTGGAAAGCCCGTGAATCGGCCCCTGCGGGCGGCGCACCTGTTTACTATCGATCCAACGCCGCTACCCGGAGAAATTCCCCATGCCCAAGCACATACTGGTTGGCTATGACGGTTCTGAAACCGCCCGCCGCGCCTACCTTTTCGCCCTGGAGCTGGCCGCATGCGCGGGCGCCCGGGTCCAGGTGGTCTCGGTACTGCAGGTCGACAACGGGGCCGATACGGCCGCCCTGATGATGACCGACAACGGTCGCGAGCGGCTCCAGGCCCTCCATGCGGAAGTAAAAGCCCTGAAACCCGAGGCAGGCGTCCCGGTGGAGATCGACCTGATCCACGGCAGCCCCGGGGACGCCCTCCTCTCCTATGTGGCCCAGCATGGCGTGGACCACATCGTGATCGGGCACACCGAACGGGGCGCCCTGGCCCGCTGGCTGGTGGGCTCGACGTCCACCGATGTCCTGGCCAAGGCCCACGTGCCCGTCACGGTGGTGCGCTGAACGCAAGAATCCCGCGTAGCCATGCCCGCCCGGCTTTGTCACAATTCGGTCAGATGCCCCTCTGGGCGATAAGACAAAGCGATCGGGGAACAACGAGTGAGCTACGCCGCCACTTTGCCATGGACGCTCGAAAAACTGGATCTCTCGCGCATTGAAACCGCGAAGGTCAGGGACAACGAAGACCTCTTCCTCCTGCTGTGCAGCTCATCGTTCGTGGAGAGCGGCTCGGACCTGTACACACATCTCCTCGTCGACCACTTCGCCGGCGACGAAACGCTGCAGGCGTGGCTTCGTGATCATTGGGAGCACGAGGAAATGCAGCACGGCCGTGCGTTGGCTGCCTATGTGCGCCACGTCTGGCCGGAGTTCGACTGGGAAACCGGCTTCCGCAACTTCTTCGCCCACTACGGCTCGGTGTGCACGCCGGACGAGCTGGAGCCCAACCGTGGCCTTGAGCTGGCAGCACGTTGCGTCGTCGAAACGGGCACCGCGAGTTTGTATCGCGCCCTTAACGAGGTGACCGATGAGCCCGTGCTGCGTGAACTGACGAACTACATCAAGAGCGATGAAGTGCGTCATTACAAGAACTTCTACCAACACTTCCGCATCTATCGCGAGCGCGACAAGATCGGTCGCTTCAGCACCTTGCGCACCTTGCTCAAGCGCCTGAGCGAGATCAAGAACGAAGACAGCGACATCGCACTGCGCCACGTGTTCAACGTGCGCCATCCCGACAAGGCACACGACGACGCGGAGTTCCGTCGCATTGCTGGTCGCGCGGAAGGCCTGCTGAAGAAGCACCTCCCCGCCGAGATGACGGTGAAGATGCTGCTACGCCCGCTGGACCTCCCTGCGCGCCTCAACACGCTGCTCGAGTGGCCCCTCACCCGCATCACCCAAAAGCTCTTCCTTCACTAACCGACCGCAGCATCAGCTCTATTGTGGGCCCTGTTGTGGGAGCCGATTCATCGGCGACAGGGTGCTTGCCGGGCGTCACTTCTTCTTAGGGAGCGGCGCCCACTTACTGTCGTCGAAGCCACCCGTCTCAAACGTCAACGTCGTCTCCCCCCGACTGACCGTCACGACGTCGATCGTGATCCGCTTCGTCTTCGCCATATCCTTGATGAACTGAGGATCGTTGCGAAAGATCAGCGCCGGCTCGCCGGTGGGCGGACGGAAAGCCTTCAGCGTTTTCGGCTTGCCATCGAACGTGGCCTTCAACGTGCAGTCGCCCTTGCAGACGAAGCCCTTGCCCGCCGTGGCATAGAGAAAAACGGTCTGGCCCCAGGCGGTATGCCGACGCAGGATCAATCGCACCGTCTCCTCGCCGGTCGGGCGGGTGGACTGGATCGTCGCCGTGCTCTGCGTGCCGCCCTGCATGGGCGAGGTCTGGTAAAGCCACAGCGCCGTCAGACGCGCCTTCTCGCTGGTGGCCTTGTAGTTCGTCTCCAGATTGTCGAGCGTCTTCTTCACCTCGGCCGCAGCCGGCGTGTCCGGGTATTTGTCGACGATCTCATGACCGAGCTGCACAGCCGGTCCGTCGTTATGCAGCTTCAGCAACTGCTGGTAGGTCTCGAGCTTCTTCGCGGCTTCGTCGGCCTGGTTGTCGACGGGCGCCTGCTGCGCGGCCTGGGGCTCGGATGACTGCGAACAGGCGGCCATCGTGGCGGTGGCAAGGAGAACGGCGAGCGGAGCGAAACGGCGCATGGCGAAGACATCCCGGAAGAACGAAGCCCTAGCTTCGCCCTTTGGCGCGGGTGCTGGCAAGGCGGGCGTAGAATCGCCCGACTCCCCAAGGATCACCCATGTCTTCGTCGTCCCCGGAAGCAGTATCCCTCCTTCGTCATCGCGCCTTCCTGCATTTCTGGTTCGCCAAGAACGCGTCGAGTTTCGGTTTCCAGATGATGTCCGTCGCGGTCGGCTGGCAGATCTACGAGATCACCCACCGCGCCCTCGATCTCGGCCTCATCGGCCTGGTCCAGTTCATCCCGTCCGTGCTGCTGGCACTGCCCGCCGGTCACGTAGCCGATCAGTTCGACCGGCGTCGCATCGTCACCGTGTGCCAGTCCATCGAGTGGGTGGCGATCGCCTTGCTCGCCGTCTTCAGTCTCACGGGACACATCAACGAGGTCGGCATCCTCGCCCTGGTCTTCGTGGTCGGCCTCGGCAAGGCTTTCGAGTTCCCTGCCCTGCAATCGATGCTCCCGGCGCTGGTACCGCCCTCCGTCCTGCCCCGCGCGATGGCCTCGACGGCGTCGGCCGGCCAGGCAGCGATGATCGCGGGCCCGGCCCTGGGCGGTCTGCTTTACGTGGCCGGGCCGGGCACGGTCTATTCGGTCGCCGGTGTCCTTTATCTGGTTGCCCTGGTCCTGATGTCCCGGCTGCAGTACGACCACCAACCGCCGCACCGCGAGCCGGCCACGCTGAAGACGCTCTTTGCCGGAGTGCACTTCATTCGCCATCGCCCCGCCGTGTTCGGCGTCATCTCGCTGGACCTGTTCGCCGTGCTCCTGGGCGGCGCCACGGCGCTCTTACCCATCTTCGCCCGCGACATCCTGCACACCGGCCCATGGGGCCTGGGCCTGCTTCGTGCCGCACCTGCGGTCGGTGCCCTGCTGATGTCCGTCTGGCTCGCGCACAACAGCCTGACACGGAGGGTCGGACCCATCATGTTCGCGTCCGTGGCGGGCTTTGGCGTCGCGACGATCGCCTTCGCCCTCTCCTCCACGCTGTGGGTGTCCCTGATTGCCCTGTTCGCCCTCGGCGCGTTCGACATGGTCAGCATGGTCATCCGCGGGGCGCTGGTGCAGCTGGAGACCCCGGACGACATGCGCGGGCGCGTGAGCGCGGTGAATGCCATCTTCATCAATACCTCGAACCAGCTGGGCGAATTCGAGTCCGGCATCCTCGCGGCGGCCTTCGGCGCCGTGAACGCCACGCTGCTGGGCGGCATCGGCACCCTGGTCGTAGTCGGCCTGTGGACTTGGTGGTTCCCCTCCCTGAGACGTCGCCAGGGGCTGGTTTCCGACCCCGAGCCGGTGGAAGGGGCCAGCGGCACGATCTGACATCGCGCGAAAAACGTGCTAATAGAGTGGACGTCTATACCGCCAAAGGGGATGTCCACGATGAAGCGCCTGCTCGCCGCCGCCCTTCTTGCCTCCGTTGCGCCGGCCTACGCCGCGCACGAAGGCCCCGCCAGTCTCGACGCCGCCCTCGCCCAGGGCAAGCGTGAGCACAAGCCGGTGTTGGTCGATTTCCAGGCGGTCTGGTGTTACTCGTGTTACTACATGGCCAGCCATGTGCTGAACGGCAAGGAGTGGGACGATCTATCGAAGAAGATCGTCTTCTACGAAGCCGACGCGGACAAACCCGCCGACAAAGCGTGGATGAACAAGCTCGACGTCCACTTCCTGCCGACATATGTCGCCATCGGCCCGGACGGGGAAGAACTCGGACGTATCCTCGCCGAGCAACCGCGAGAGAAGTTCTATCCGCAAGTGGGTGCGCTCCTTTCCGGCGACGCACGTCTCTCGCATCAGAAAGACGAAGCGGTGAAGGGCTCACTCGCCTCGGTCGCCGAGGTGCTCGATACCTACCAGCAGCGCTACCAGGGCAAGGAAGGCATGGCGTGGTTCGACACCTTGCCATCGATGGTTCGTAACGTGTCCGATCAGGACAAGCGCGTGGCACTGGCCAAGCAGAAACTGTTGCTGCTCGAAGGCAAGGCCGACAAGAACAACACGGCCATCGTGGCAGCGGCCACCAAGGTGCTCGCCGGAAACATCGGCTGTGATCGTCCCTATGTGCTCGATGACCTGATAGCCGCCACCGCAGATCAGGCGCCGGCCGAACGACAGGCCACGCTCAAGCCGCAGAAAGCGGCATACGACGATTACGTGGCGAGCCAGGTGTTCATCCCAACGCCCCTCTGCGCCGACCAGCGCAGTGCCGTACTCACGGGCGCGGACCTCGATGCCGCGATCGGCGATACCGCAGGCGAGCAAGCCATCCTTCGCAAGGGTATCGATCTCAGCCGCGAGAAACTTCACGGCGACCTCAAGAGCGACCGCAACCTCGCCGACAACCTGCGCGTTTACCTCGTGCGGGCCAAGGCCGGCGATGAGCTCGACACGCTGGAGAAGCAGCTGATCGCCGCTTACCCGGACGACTACGTCTATAACTATCGCTACGGACGTCGCCTCGTCGAAAGCGGTAAGCCGGCCGGAGGCCTGCCTTATCTCGAGACCGCAGCGAAGAAAGCGTATGGGGCAAACACGATCAGCGTCGCCACGTATCGGGTGAAGGCGCTACACGCACTGAACCGCGATGCCGAAGCACGCAAACTCGTCGACACCACCGTAAGCGCGCAGAGCAAGAACTTCCCGGAGCAAACGAAAAAGCTCCAGGAAACCCTCCCGCCAACATGACCCGAGGCGAGCGCCATTGCCCGCTCTATGTGGGAGCCGCTTCAGCGGCGAAAAGGCATAGCTACGCACCCATGCCTATTCGCCGCTGAAGCGGCTCCCACAAAAGGCAGACCGACGCCCGGTTACGTCTGCGACGTCCCGTAAACCACCGAATCCAGATGCTCGACGCGCGCAATGGTGTCCAATGAAACGGTCGCCGACCAGTCGGGCCGATCATTGTCGATCAGCTTCACCACGCCATTGATGCCCTCAGTCCCGTCGCCATCGACGAAGGTCTGAACGGTAGGCACCACGGCGACCACCCCCTGCATCGTCGAGCCATCCTGCAGGTGGATAAGCACCTTGGCGTTATCCCGCAGCTCATGAATCAATGCCTGCAGGCGCCCGATGGTGCCCTTGTCGGTATGGATGGTGTCGGCTTCGCGGCCCATGGCAGTGTCCTCGTGGTGGCAGGCCACTCACGCTACTCTGCGCCCGTCGATGGAATGTGCACGTGGGGCGCTGCTACGCTGCGCCCTCTTCCACGCGCGGGCCAGCCATGATCATCGTCCACCACCTGAATAACTCGCGCTCCCAGCGCGTCCTCTGGCTGCTGGAGGAACTCGGCCTTCCGTACGACATCGTCCGCTACCAGCGCGACCCCAAGACCATGTTGGCGCCGAAAGAGCTCCGCGCAGTTCATCCCCTCGGCAAGTCACCCATCCTCCAGGACGGCGACGTCACGCTGGCCGAGTCCGGCGCCATCGTCGAGTACCTCATCGAGCGCTACGCCCAGGGCCGCCTGCGCCCGACCGTCGGCAGCCCCGACTGGCTGCGCTACATCTATTTCCTGCACTACGCCGAAGGCTCGGCGATGCCGCCACTGCTGCTCAAGCTGGTCTTCGTGCGCATGGAGACGGCCCCGGTGCCCTTCTTCGCCAAGCCCGTCGCCCGCATGCTCGCCAAGGGTGCGCAGAAGGCCTTCATCGACCCGCAGCTCAAGCTGCACCTGGATTACCTCGAAAGCGAAATCGGCAAGTCCGAGTGGTTCGCAGGCGAGGCGTTCACGGCTGCCGACATCCAGATGAGCTTCCCGCTCGAAGCGGCTGCCAGCCGGGGCGGTCTCGATGCGTCGCGGCCGAAGCTGCACGACTTCCTGCAGCGCATCCACGCACGTCCGGCCTACCAGGCGGCTTTGACCAAGGGCGGTAAATACGACTTCGCATGAAATCGACCAGCCTGAATCCCTGTTCAATCCGCCACTTGCCTGTTTACACGACCCTCACGACCGGGGCCGCAAAGTCGGTTCCCGTCAGTAACGCTTGAGAGGGAGCCATCCAATGAGCAGAAATCGTGAGTTCGCGCAGCAGGTCGAAAGCGCCGTCAACGGCGTCTCCGGCCGCGTTCGCCACTATGCGGACGAGGCGACCGGCGCAGGCAACGACCTGCTCGAGCGCACCCGCCGTGTGACCAACAAGTTTGCCAAGCGCAACAGCGGCAGCAGCCAGAAGGTACGTTACCTGGCGGAAGATCTCGCCGATGAGGCGACCTACCAGTACCGCCGTCTGCGCAAGCAGGTGCGTCGTAATCCTGGCGTCACGATCGGTATCGCGGCTGCGGCTATCGGGACGTTTCTGTTGATTCGTCATGCGTTGCGCGACGACGATTGATTTTCTTGCCCAGGTAAGGATTTGAGGCCGGGAGTGATCCCGGCCTTTTCTTTGGGCTTTCGTCAGACATGAACATGTCGTAGAGCTCCGGGAACTGCTCCGCGAATGACTGGATGGCGAGGCCGTCTGACGCATGGACGACCAAGTACCTGCACCCATCAGCAATGGTCGTCTTACCGAGCCTTCTCGCGAGCGTGACGAATACCTCACGGGAAACGGCCAATCCCCTTTCCCTTTCAGCGTCCAGGTCAGTAATCACCTGGGCATTTGAAAAGCGCGTGCCCATCGTAAGAATATCCGCCCGAGCGAATTCCACTCCATAAGCAATTTTGAAAGCAAGTACATAGGCCGAGATGTCGACGCCTTCATCGCGGCAGACGTCGCGGTCGACACGAGTCCTGATGTTGTAGAACGCCAAAAAATGGGATGCGGCATACTTCTTGACGTCGTCTGTCGGGAGTGACTTGATGTCAGCCGCAATCCGATCGGTCACCGTATCGACGGGCTCTTCAAAGCGTGGGTCACTACTTGACACCACGACGACATTTCCCGCTCCATATCTTCCGTCGTTCATTGTTCGTTTTTCAGGCGAACCTCCGGCAGCCGAGGTTCCCGGGGCAATAGGTACGGACATGAGGACGCCTGCGGCATCGGGAAATTCTTCTTCGAATGACGGCATGGAGGCGCCGTCGATTACGTGGGAGGCCAAATACACGCACCCATCAGCAACGGTCGGCTTCTGGAGCTTGGACGCTAACTCAAGCAGCCGCCGCCGGACGTTAGCCTCAGCTATCGTGCGATTCTTGTACACCTTAGAAACCATCTGCGTAGCGGACAGGCGGGAAGCGCTCATGAGTTGATCCGCGCGATTGAACATCGCGGCGTGCTCGAGTTGAAATGCATTCGAATACGCCTCCAAGTCGACGCCCTCCGATTCGCAGACGCCGGGAACAATACGAGCTTTCGTAACGTAGAAAGCCAAGAAGAATGCTGCGGCGTACCTCCCGATTTCGGCCTCAGAAAGCGACTTCATGTCGGAAGCGAACCGTTCATTCAACGCATCGCGAGAACCTTGAGAAGGTACCTCAGGGCTCGATTCGATGGCCCCGCCTGCCGATTCTCTTAGGCCGTCCTTACTCGCGTGCTGTGCGAAGGCCGCCTTGGCTTCCGGCGTCGCGGGCCTGAATGGCTCTACAGTGGACGAGTGGATATCAGCCGATGAAAGCACAAGTACGAAGTAAAGGAGCGGTGCGACGATGCGCTTGCGGGTCATGGGTGTATCCGGAGATTGCAGGAGCCGATTCATCGGCGAGTTTTTCTTCGCCATCACATCACAGGCCCCTGCTGCCCCATCTGCGCACTCCGCTCCTGGCTCTGCTGAGCGATCTGATCCATCTGCTGATCGAATTGCTGAATCTGCCTGATCGATTGCTCGGATTCCGGAGGTGGGGAGCTCATATCGACGACAGCGGGTGTCGCCATCAGGCCGTGCGTGTCGATGCTTAGCGTCATGCTGTCGTAGTCCATATGCACTCCGCCCAGGTTGCCGGCGTTGATACGATGTCGGTGGCACGAGGCGGTGAACTGCATCAGACGCTCTTCGGACGAGTCGGGCAGGCGACGCTGCAATTCGTTGTAAAGCGCGTGGTCGGTGCTGTCCGGGTTGCGGGGATCGCAAAGGGATTGCTGAGCCAGCATCGGAGGCGAAGCGGCCCTCGACCTATCGTTCTGCATAGGCGACTCGTAGGCCGCCATCGGGGGAGACACCGTCGACGCTCGAGATGCGCGAGCCTCGATAGGCGTCCTGACCTGCCCCGGCTGCTGCAGCTCTGCAATGAAAGCCTGGCCCTGAACCCTGTTGCACGTCGTGTCGTCGGGCTGCCCTGTCACCGGTAAGTCATGGCTTGACTGGAACCGCGCCACGGCCGTTAGCGTGGCGACGTCGTAGACACCATGAGTTTCCAGCGGCTCGCCCGCCATGTCGCGGATAGCGAGGGTGTTGAGGTTCTTCTGGAGTTCGCGGATGGAATGACCGTCGGCCTGCTCGAACGTATCGCTCCGCGAGGGAGCGATGACAGACTCCTGCCGTGCCGGCATGGACGTCGGAGATTCAAGCGCCGGCGAGTCGTCGCGCGACCGCGCGACCTCCTTCTCCCCGATGGCGATCGCCTCCTTCTCCGTGTTGAGCATGTGCAGCTGCTGGTTCGACGTTTTCAGCGGCACATCGAGCGCCTTCAGTGCCTCGATACTCGCCGTCCTGGATTTCGGCGCATCGATGTCGTCACCGAATACCTCGAAGGCACGCAGCGTTGGTCGATCCGGACGAAAGTCCTTGCCGAACTGAACATCCTCGATGACCGTCATGTCACTGCGCTTTGCCTCGATCACGAGGCCCGCGGTCAGCTGATCGATCTGGACACGATCCAGATTGATGCCGGAGCGGGCGTGCAATTCCAGCACATGCATGCTTGTCGAACGGTACATGCCGTGGTCGGGGTGCGTCGGATTACTGAGTTCGCGGATGGCATCGGGGCCGTGGACGCCCACAAGGTAGCGGGGACCGAGTTGTTCCTGAAGACTGGTATCGAACTCATCCGGCGGCGCACAGCGAATAACCTTGCGCTCGTCGCAGTGCGGCGGCGACGCCTGCGAGCCCATGATGTCGCGGTGACCCTCTCGCCTGAACTCCGAGGTGCTGTAGATGATCGAGTGCTCATCGGAATGATGGATCTTGAACATCTCCTGGTCAGCCGGCACCAGCAGCCTGTGAACCGTTTCCTTGCCGGTCAGCGCATTAATGTAGTCCGCAACGATGTTGAACGTCAGAACCGAAAGACCACTTTGGTGGTAGCTACCTCCGATATCCGAGTGGGCGCCGGGCACAGTGACACCAACGAATCGACCGTCCGCCGATCGCCCGGGCGGAATAATCTGTGTGGACGGGAACGGATTGCGACGTTCGTCTTTCGCAGTGAATTGGACCCCCGAGGTCATTGCGCTCGTGGGCTGCCGGTCGTGGTTATTGGGAGCGCCTGTCCCGACAGGATCATAAAGGGCTTCACTCATGAGCGTTTTGCCCGGCGCACGAAGAGGGGGAAGGGCCCACTCGTACGTGTCGGGACCCCATGCGTGATGAATTACTTTTCGTCCGCCAGGATCCTGAATACCCCGCTCGTGCACCAAACGAAGAAATCCAGCGGCCTGTTCTGCGCCGCGACTAAAGCCCGTAGCCAAGAGCCGGATGTCGGCATTTGGGTCAGCTTCGAGCCATTCCTTTGCACGGTTTATGAACTCGAAATACATCCACTCAATTCGCTCGTCGTAGGATCCTCCCGTTACGCCGTCAATGGTTCTGGCGACTAGACCATCCTGCGTTCCTGCCCCTTTGATGTACCCCGAGTGCATCCGAGGATCCTGCCTACCGGCTTCCGTAAGCTGGACATGAAGTTTGCCAACATTCGTCGCGTGATCCGGATCCTTCCATAGGTCGTTTCCCGTGCCATCGAAGTTCGCGACGAAGAAACGAGAATGAGGATCCGACGAATTGAACATGCGAGGAACGGATAGGTCGCCAACTTCCTGGGCGGCCTTCGCGTAGGCCTTTCGGATGTCCGGCGTCACCGGGTCCATTCTGACGTCATCCTGGAGGCGACCCTTGATGTCCCGCTTATGTTTCTCTACCACGTCCGTGTACTCCGGTTAAAATGTCTGCGAATACGCAACGACGGGATCGTGTCTGAAGTCCGAGTACTTTCTGCCGGGGAATCGTGGCTGAAGCAGGGAAATCCAAGCCCTCATGTAGACACGTATTGAGCGATCCTCGACTACGAGGACGATGTCGGGTGCACTGGGAGGTACGCTGATCTTCACGTCGTTAACGTCTAGATCGGGCGGGTATCGAACCATTCCAGTACTAAATATCTCGCCGAGGTCGACCTTCTCGTCGTGATCCGTTCCGTCCTTCGATGTCCACATCACGCGCGCCACCGAGGGAAAGTCGAGGTTGCCCCATCCACCGGATAGGTTCTTTCGATCCCGCTCTGTGAATGGTTCACTTGGCGATCCGCTATTCACGATGTATGCGTTGTCGTAGACCACGCGACATCTCAGTGTGTCGAAGCACGTCGCTCCGAAACTATGGTCGTAAAACGGGATTTTCAGGATGCCGTTCTCGACTTTCGATTTCATATGCCAAGACTTGATTCCCGAGTGGCAGCTACTCGTCATCATCACCGCAGCAGCCATGGCCAGATACTTCACATCCATCTTTTCGTCCTCCCTTATTTCGTCGGCGGTCGTCTCGGCACGTGACGGCATCGCTGGTAATTCAGGCCTCCGCTTGACCTGCAACGGAACGCCATCTACAGGCAGGGGCCCGAGCTCACCGCGGGTTCGCGCGTTGACGATCTCGAGGTCGCGTAGTAGCTGTAGGTCGTAGTGCCCGTCACCAGTCCTCAGCCGATGCACGGGTTTTAGCGACGATGGTCGTGCGACTTCGCCCTCATCGAACTCATCACTCGTCATGATTCTTCCCGTCGATCCAATCACGCGGCGCGAGCTCGTTCCGGCGTCGCAGCGAACGGATTCATGCCCTTCGCTTTACCCGACGTCGTAGCATCCGACGAATGCGACGACGTCGCCTCTCTAGCTCGTACAACCACAGGCGCCACCCCAGCGCGCTCCTTGAACATCTTGTCCTTGAAGAACCAGTTCTTCCTGGCACGAATCGGCTTGCAGCCCTCGTAAAAGATCAGCTCCTCGTCGCCCGGAAGCTCCTTGATCTCCTGCGGCAACAACAGGGCGCGCCGCTCCTCGGTATGGCTGGTCGAGACCTGGCGGGAACCATTTCCCCGACTGGTATTCCGGTGCTCCTTGCGAACGGTCTTGTAGCCGAGCATCTCGCTGTACTGATTCGCGTCACTCTGCTCACGAGGCGCGAAGACAATCTGCGCACCGTGGTTGGTGATGAAGTTCTCGGCATCGTGGTCGCCGTATGCGGCACGCAGCTGTGCACGGCTCTGCACGATGCAGAGGTCGCGTACGCCGTAGCTGGCGGCGATGGAGATGCGTTTGGCCCAGACGTCTACCCGGCCCATGGCGGTGAACTCGTCCATGAGCATCAGCATCTGGTACTTGATGTCGGGCTCTTCGCCGAGCTGCTTGCCGAGGTTGTTTCCGATCACGGTGCTGAAGAAAATGTTCAGCAGCTTCGCGCTTTCATCGAGCTTGTTCGTCGGAATGATGACGTAGAGGGTAGTCAGGCTCTTCCGGAGCGCGGTGACGTCGATGTCGCTCGCATTGGTGGCGGCCGCCAGAATCGGACTCAGGAACTGCTGTAGCGGGGCCTGCATGGATGCAATGACCGATGAGAACGTCTGCTCGGCCAGGCCAGCGAGGTTCCCGAACACCGTGCGGGTCTGCGGGCTCATGTAGGCGTATGCTGAGTCTTTCAGCAGGGCGTCGAGCAACGCCTTCGTTCCGTCCATGCTTTCTCCGCTGGAGAAGCGAAGCACGCGTTCGAAGCTCGGGTAATCCGAAGATGCATTAATGTCCGGGAGGTCCTGCGCAGTGGCCAAGTGTTGCGCCACTTTCTGGTCCCATCGCTCGAACAGGAAGGACGTAAACGCGGTAAACGCAGCACGACTCTGCGACGTCCAGAACGGATCCCCACCCGGCTGGTCGGGATACAAGATGGCCGAGATGGTCTGGATTTCGCCGATGCGCTTGTCCGGCTTCATGGCCGCCAGCGTCGTCATCGGATTGAACCGGTGCGTGTTGCCGTTCTCGTCGTACGGCGCCCAGACACGGATGTCCTGACCCATCGTCTTGCGCCAGCCGCTGGTCGCCTTGTGCAGCTCGCCTTTCAGATCGAGCACGACCATGGACTGCTTGTACGAGAGCAGCACCGGAATCGCCACGCTCGTGGTCTTACCTGAGCGTGTGGGGCTGATGGTGATGACGTGCTGCGCACCGCCCAGCCAGAGGTAACGACCCTTGTACTTGCCCATGAGGATGCTCTCCGGTGTCTGCTTGAGCAGGCCGGCTTTCTTCAGGTCAGGCAGTGTCGCGAAGCGTGCCTCGCCATGGGTGGATTCGGGCTTGCTGCGCAACGCGGGGATGAGCAGGCACAGCCACACCACCAATGGCACCCCGAAGCCAAACGCGCCGCAGAGCTTTATCTTCATGACGTACGGCGCAACCTGCGGGAGATCTAAAGCCCCGAAATACTCCCAGTAAGTCGTCACTCCCAGCGGGACCTGCTTCAGGCCCAGCGCCCAAAGTGTCAGACACCCCGCCAGGTACTCTCCCGCCACGAGCCCAGATAGCCCGAGCGCGAACAGAGTGATTGCCTTTAACTTGCCGCTCATGCGCTTGTGTTCCGTCACGCCAAAGTTGGTACATAAGCATGCAATAGATGACAAACGATACGGAGCATCGTCGGCGTTTTAGACGAATTTTTCCGATTTCTTCTATTCGCAGTGCCCTCCACTCTCACGCGTCGCTGCTCGCTCCCATGACATCCGCGCGTGCGCGTTGGCCGTGCACTGCAGTCCCATGCGCGTCAGCGCAGCAATGGCTTCGAGGCCGATCGCCATGCGCTGGCAATCGACCGTGTCCGATTCATGGACGAGTTCCGCGAGCAACTGCGTGAGACCACGAGCGTATTGCAGCCACTCGGTGGCTTCGTTCAGGAGATCGTGAGAATTGACGTAAGCATCCGCCCGACAATTCGTGCAGTTTGTAGTCGATGAAGACATGGCGTTCTCGTATAGGTGTGGCGAGACGCGACCCAAGGTGCGGCACGCTGCGCACAGCGCAACGTGCCGCGGGCAAAACGCGGACTCGCGGTTTCAGCGGCAGCCCGTGACCGGGCGCCGGGGGGCGTGCTTTGACGAAGTGGTTTGCGGCGTCAGCCCTTGGCGCAAGCCCACGCGACTACGCGCCGGGTAGGACGGCCAAGAATATGCTCATGAAAAGCGAACGACGCCGCGGTTCGTCAGGCGTGTCTGCCGGGTGGGCGGACGTCCCGGTAACCGTTGAGGGTGTCGTCGAGGGGATTCGGCGGGCGAACGAGTGCCGTATGATGTGACGTAGTCAAATCAGCTCCAGTACAGTTGGTTTGATCAGCGGTCCGGAGGTGTTCAAGCACCTTCGGGCCGCGCTTCTTCACCGCTTACAGCGGTGGTTGTCTGCGAGGCGTTTCGCATAGGCGACGCAGACAACGATGTGACCGTACCAAATCAACTTGCCGCTGTCTGTAGAAGCACGGCGCAATTTACCGCAGGGGATGCTGGTCGAGCGGATGCTGATCGGCCGGATGCTGCTCGACGATCTTGTCGACATGCCACGTCACCGGTGATGCGTCAGCCGGTACGTTCTTCGCGTGCACCTCGGTGATCTTCACCAGGTACTCATTGCCCGGCTTCCAGTCGAGGCCTTCCACTGGCGCGTAATTGATCTGCCAGTCCTGCTTGGGCGTCTCGCGGTACTGCAGGCATTCGGTCTTCATGACGCCGTTCGTGCACGGCACCTTGCTGCCGGCGATATAGAGCAACCGGGAACGCGAACCGTGATCGGACGGCGTGGTCGCGCAGGCGGCGAGTGAGAGAACGGCGGCAGTGAGCAGAACGAGGCGCATGGCGGGAATCCGATGTCGTATGCCGTGAAGGAATACCAGCTTCGTGGTTGCAAAGCCATGGACACGATGTGACGGGTTGGGCGAGCACCCTATCGCCGATGAATCGGCTCCCACATGAAATCGCCGATGAATTGGCTCCCACAGAAAGCGCTCAACAAAAAAGGGGCCGGATTGCTCCGGCCCCTTTCGTTTTCTTGCTATCAGGCGTACAGCGGGTTCGGCTTGTCGACGTCCAGCTTGTATTCCTTGATGGCGCGGCTCACGTCCTTCGCGTTGACCTTGCCGTCCTTCGCAAGGGCGGCGAGCGCGGCGTGGGCGATCCAGTAGCGATCGACCTCGAAGTGGCTGCGCAGGTTCGCACGCGAGTCGCTGCGACCGAAGCCGTCCGTGCCCAGTACCGTGTAACGCATGCCGTCCGGCATGAACGCACGGACCTGGTCGGCGAACTCGCGGACGTAGTCGGTCGCGGCGATGGCCGGACCCTGACGCTCACCGAGCAGGCCGGTGATGTACGGCACGCGCTGGGTGGCTTCCGGGTGCAGGCGGTTCCAGCGCTCGGCGTCGAAGCCTTCGCGACGGACTTCCGAGAAGCTCGGCACCGACCAGATATCCGACGACACGCCGAAGTCTTTCTCGAGCAGTTCCGCTGCCGCGATGACTTCGCGAAGGATGGTGCCCGAACCGAGCAGCTGCACGCGCGGCTCGTTCTTCTTCGCCTTGCCGCCGTCCTTGAACAGGTACATGCCCTTGACGATGCCTTCCTCGCTGCCCTTCGGCAGGTCGGGGTGGGCGTAGTTCTCGTTCATCACAGTGATGTAGTAGTACACATCTTCCTGCTCCTGCATCATCCGGCGCGTGCCGTCCTGCAGGATGACCGCCAGCTCGTAGGAGAAGGTCGGGTCGTAGGAGATGACGTTCGGGATCGCGCCGGAGAGCAGATGCGAATGGCCGTCTTCGTGCTGCAGGCCTTCGCCGTTGAGCGTCGTGCGGCCTGCGGTGCCGCCGATGAGGAAGCCGCGCGCACGCATGTCGCCAGCCGCCCAGCAGAGATCGCCGATGCGCTGGAAACCGAACATCGAGTAGTAGATGAAGAACGGCAGCATCGCCACGTTGCTGATGCTGTAGCTCGTCGCCGCAGCCAGCCAGGCGCTCATGCCGCCGGCTTCGCTGATGCCTTCCTGGAGGACCTGGCCCTTCTGGTCTTCGCGGTAGTACAGCAGCTGGTCGGCGTCCTGCGGGCGGTACTTCTGGCCGAACGGCGCGTAGATGCCGATCTGGCGGAACATGCCTTCCATGCCGAAGGTACGGGCCTCATCGGCAACGATCGGCACGACGCGTGGGCCGAGCTCCTTGTCACGCAGCATGAGGTTCATGCCGCGAACGAGGGCCATCGTGGTCGAGATTTCGCGCTCGCCCGTACCCTTGGTGATCTGCTCGAAGGCTTCGATCGAAGGCGCGGTGAACGACTTGTCCGACTTGCGGCGACGCTGCGGCAGCGAGCCACCGAGCGCGGCACGACGCTCGAGCATGTACTTCACTTCCTCCGAGTCCTTGCCCGGGTGGTAGTAAGGCACCTCTTCGAGCTTGTCGTCGGGAATGGGAATGTTGAAGCGGTCGCGGAAGGCGCGGATCGCGTCCGTGTCCATCTTCTTCTGGTTGTGCGCCGGGTTCTGCGACTCACCGGCGGCGCCCATGCCGTAACCCTTCACCGTCTTGGCGAGGACCACGGTCGGCATGCCCTTGGTGTTCACGGCCGCGTGGTAGGCCGCGTAAACCTTGTGCGGATCGTGACCGCCACGGTTGAGGCGCCAGATGTCGTCGTCGGACATGTTGGCGACCAGCGCTGCGGTTTCCGGGTACTTGCCGAAGAAATGCTCACGCGTGTACGCGCCACCGAAGGCCTTGCAGGCCTGGTACTCGCCGTCGACGGTTTCCATCATCAGCTGGCGCAGCTTACCGGTGGTGTCACGAGCGAGGAGCGGATCCCAGTAGCTGCCCCAGGCAACCTTGATCGCGTTCCAGCCGGCGCCACGGAACACACCTTCCAGTTCCTGGATGATCTTGCCGTTGCCGCGCACCGGGCCGTCGAGGCGCTGCAGGTTGCAGTTGATGACGAAGATGAGGTTGTCGAGGCCTTCGCGTCCGGCCAGGGAGATCGCACCCAGCGACTCCGGTTCGTCCGACTCGCCGTCGCCCATGAAGCACCAGATCTTGCGATCGGACTTCGGGATGAGGCCGCGGTGCTCGAGGTACTTCCAGAACTGCGCCTGGTAGATCGCCTGGATCGGACCGAGGCCCATGGACACGGTCGGTACCTGCCAGTAGTCCGGCATCAGGTACGGATGCGGATACGAGGAGAGACCCTTGCCCTTGCCTTCCACTTCCATGCGGAAGAGGTCGAGCTGTTCTTCGCTGATGCGGCCTTCAAGGAACGAGCGCGCGTAGACGCCCGGTGCCGAATGACCCTGGTGGAATACCAGGTCGCCCGGGTGGTCTTCGCTCGGCGCGCGCCAAAAATGGTTGAAGCCGACGTCGTACAGCGTGGCCGACGAGGCGAAGCTGGAGATGTGGCCACCGAGGTCGCCCGGCTTGCGGTTGGCGCGCACGACGGTCGCCAGCGCGTTCCAGCGGATCAGCGAGCGGATGCGCCATTCGATGGCGGCATTGCCGGGGCTGCGCGCTTCCATGTGCGGCGGGATGGTGTTGACGTATTCGGTGGTCGGGTCGAACGGCAGGTAGCCGCCCGAACGACGCGTGGAGTCGACCATGCGCTCCAGCAGGAAGTGCGCGCGCTCGGTGCCGTCGTGATTGATGACGGCGTTGAGCGACTCGACCCATTCACGGGTTTCGGTGGGGTCGAGGTCCTGGTTCAGGATATCGTCGATCTGGTCCATGGATGCTCCGCTCGCGCATGGCGCGCGCTTCATGAGGTCTGTAGAGCCCGCTGGGGTGGCGGGAAAACCTTTCCATGATACCGCGAAGTTTTCACATACGCGGCGGTATGGGGGTTTGTGTGGGAGCCGATTTATCGGCGATGCGGCGCAAAGCGCCGCCCGATCAATCGCTTACAACGGTCCTGGGCTTCCCGGCCCGGATCTGTGCCTCGACGCAGGCCACGGAGGTCATATTGACCACCCGGCGCACCGTCGCCTGGGGCGTCAGGATGTGGGCCGGCTTGGCCACGCCCATGAGGATCGGGCCGATGACCACGCCGTCGCAGAGCACGCGGATCATGTTGTAGGCCGTGTTCGCGGCGTCCAGGTTCGGGAAAACGAAGACGTTGGCCTTACCTTCCAGGCGCGAGTTCGGGAAGATCTTCTCGCGAAGCTCCGGGGTAAGGGCCACGTCGGCCTGCATTTCGCCCTCCACCTCGAGGCGCGGCGCCTTCTCGCGGATCAGGCGCAGGGCCTCGCGCATTTTCTTCGAGCTACGGGTTTCGCGACCGCCGAAGTTCGAGTTGGAAAGGAGAGCGATCTTGGGCTGGATGCCGAACAACTTGAGGCGGAGCGACGCCTGCAGCGTGGCTTCGGCGATCTGCTCGGCCGTCGGATCGTCCTGCACGTAGGTATCGAGGAAGAAGAAGGTGCCCTTCTCCGTCGAGACCGCTGCCATGGCGGACGCTTCGGCAATGCCCTCATCCAGCCCGATGATGTCGGTGATGTAATCGAGCTTGCTGTGGTACGTGCCGACCAGGCCGCAGATCATCGCGTCGGCTTCGCCGCGCTCCACCATCAGCGCGGCGATCACGGTCGGGCGCGAGCGAACCACGGCCTTTGCGGACGCTGGCGTAACGCCACGGCGCTCCATGATCGAGTGGTAAAGACGCCAGTAATCCTCGAAACGCGGGTCCGAGTGGATGTTGCACATCTCGAAATCCACGCCCGGCTTCAGGCGCAGGCCGGCGCGCGCGATGCGGCGCTCGATCACGTCGGGACGACCGACCAGGATCGGCCGGGCGAGGCCTTCGTCGACCACGGTCTGCACGGCGCGCAGCGTCGTTTCTTCTTCGCCTTCGGCGTAGACCACCCGCTTCGGGTCCGCCTTGGCGCGGTCGAATACCGGTTTCATCAGCAAGCCGGTGCGGAACACAAAACTGGTGAGCTGGTCGATGTACGCCGGGAAATCCGTGATGGGACGTTCCGCGACGCCGGAATCCATCGCTGCCTGCGCGATCGCCGGCGGCAGCTGGATAAGCAGGCGCGGGTCGAACGGCTGCGGAATGAGGTACTCGGGTCCGAAGCTCGGCGGCTTGCCGCCGTAGGCCCGGGCGCTCACGTCGGACGCTTCGCGTCGTGCCAGCTCGGCGATGGCCTTGACGCAGGCCACCTTCATCTGTTCGTTGATGACCGAGGCGCCCACGTCCAGCGCGCCGCGGAACAGGTAGGGGAAGCACAGCGCGTTGTTGACCTGGTTCGGGTAGTCCGAACGGCCCGTGGCCATGATGCAGTCCGGACGGACCGCCTTGGCGTCTTCCGGAAGGATCTCGGGATTCGGGTTGGCCAGCGCGAAGATGATCGGGCGCTCGGCCATGGTCGCGACCATTTCCGGCTTGAGGATGCCGCCGGCCGATAGACCCAGGAAGATGTCCGCACCGACGACGATCTCCGCCAGCGTGCGCTTGTCGGTGTCGCGTGCGTAACGCTGTTTGTCCGGATCCAGATCGGTACGACCGGTGTGCAGCACGCCGTCGCGATCGAAGGCGAGGATGTTCTCGCGCTTCAGGCCGAGCGTCACCAGCATGTCGACGCAGGAGATGCCTGCGGCGCCCATGCCCGTGGTGGCGAGCTTCACGTCTTCGATCTTCTTGCCGGTGACCAGCAGCGCATTGATGACTGCCGCACCGACGATGATCGCCGTGCCATGCTGGTCGTCATGGAAGACCGGAATCTTCATGCGCTCGCGCAGTTTGCGCTCGACGATGAAGCACTCCGGCGCCTTGATGTCTTCGAGGTTGATGCCACCGAAGGTCGGCTCGAGGCTGGCGATGATGTCGACCAGTTTGTCGGGGTCGTTCTCGTTGATCTCGATATCGAACACGTCGATACCGGCGAACTTCTGGAACAGGACGCCCTTGCCTTCCATGACCGGCTTACTGGCCAGTGCACCGATGTTACCCAGGCCCAATACCGCCGTGCCGTTGGTGATCACCGCGACCAGGTTCGAACGGGCGGTGAGTTCGGCCGCTTCGCGCGGGTCGGCGACGATCGCGTCGCACGCGGCGGCAACGCCGGGCGAATAGGCGAGGGAAAGATCGCGCTGGGTCAGCAGCGACGTCGTCGGCGTGACCTTGATCTTGCCCGGACGGGGAAGGCGGTGGTACTCGAGCGCGGCTTGCCGCAGTTCCTCGGAGATGGCCATGGGGTCCTGTGGGAGCTTCAATGAAAGGGGGACGAACAGCGGCCCTGAGGCGTGCCGTGAAGCGTCGATGTTAGCACCGCCATAGGGTTTCGCCCGACACGGGGTGTGTTGCATTGCGACATCCAGTGATATGAAAAAGCGACATTTCAGCCATGCGGAATCCGACAGACCGGCGCTGTCGGTGAGCCTAAGGTCGGCGGTCCTTCGTACTCACCGGGTTCGCCATGCCGCGTTTCATCACTGTTACCGCCCTGGGCTGCAGCCTCGTCTCACTGGCCGCGCAGGCCGGCAGCGCCACCACGGATACCTCTTTCGACATCACCCTTCCTATCGACGCGACCCGGTCGTCGCTCTTCCACGTCCGTGATTCGGGAACGATCCCGCGAGGACTCGCCCGGAAATTCCCCCGCATGCGCAGCTTCCGCGGTGCCGATGATCAGGGCCGGACGGTGCGGCTGGACATGTCGGACGCGGGCGTAAGAGCCAGCATTCGCGAGGGCGACAAGGAGTGGATATTCCGCCCGGGTGACACGGCGGCCCGAGCGTATTCCGGCACGTCGGTTCCACGCGTCGCCTCGCCATCAGGGAACCATGACCTGCCAATCGGCCTGGCCGCAGCACACAACGGTGGTGGCATACGCCACGATTTCCGTCTCGCGGTCGCTGCAGACAGTCGTTACGTTGCCCGGTTCGGCGGCACGGTCGAAGGTGCACTGGGGGAGATCGTCCATGCGGTGAATCGCGCGAACGAAGTCTTCGAAACCGATGTCGGCGTGCATTTCACCCTCGTCGACGACAACGAGAAGATCATTCGTGCCGATCCACGGCGAGATCCGTTTCGTCGCATGGATCCCGGCCCTGCCTCGGTGCAGCTGATCGACCGCGCAATCGGCAAGCGGAACTACGACATCGGCCATGCCGTGACCACGCTGTTCGGTGGCGAGAGCCGAACGGGAACCTCGTGCAGCGACGACCGACGTGCCGACTTCTTCGCCACGCATAAGGCCGCGGCATGGAGCGGCCACGCCAATCCGCAGTCCGAGCCCTACGCTATCGGCTTCATGATCCACGTGCTCGGTCGCCAGCTGGGCGCCTGGCCGACGGCCAATGGCTGTGGCCGCACGACACTTGCCGATCGTGCCGTAGAGCCCGGTGGCGGCAGCACCGTCATGGGCTTCGCGCCGTCCGCCTGTGGCGGCAATGCCCAGTGGCTCCAGCCGAACTCGGACCTGTATTTCCATGCCGCCAGCATCGAACAGATGCAGGGCTGGCTCGGCTCACGCGGAGGACGTTGCGCCAGCAAAAGGATCAACGCGGTGTCCGCACCGTGGATCGATCCCGAACCGCTGGCCGATGAAAAAATCATTCCGGCCCGCACCCCGTTCATTCTCGAAGCATCGGCGGAGCCTGCGATGAAGGGGCAACGACTGACCTACACGTGGGAGCAGATGGATGCCGGTGACGAGCAGCGAGGCGAGTTGTCGGACACGGGCAACGGTCCGTTATTTCGCTCATTCGCGCCGACCCTCTCGGGTATCCGCAGCTACCCGAGGATGGCCGCCGTGCTGGGTCGCGAACCAGTCGGGCCGGGAGAAACGCTGCCGACCACATCACGCCTGCTCAACTTTCGCCTGACCGTGCGGGACAACGGCGGTGAACAAGCAACGATCGCCAGCGCCGATACCCGCGTGCGCGTCGTCGATACCGGGCGTCCGTTCGCGGTGCTGCTGCCGGATGCCAACACGCGCGGCGTGGGCGGGCAGTTACTTCACGTGCGATGGGATGTCGCCGGCACCACGAACGCGCCGATCGATTGCCACTTCCTCGAGATCGACCTCTCGATCGACGGCGGACTCACATGGCTCCCGACGCCCGTGGCGACCGACGAGCGAAACGACGGCGAGGCCGATGTGACCCTGCCGTCCGTCGGAATATCCACGGAGCGTGCGCGCCTGCGCCTGCGCTGTGACTGGCGGCCATTCTTCGCGGTTTCGCCGGGCGATTTCACGATCGAACGAGGCCCGTAAACCAGGCGTGCCGTCGGCGTGATTCTTACAGGCCGAGGGAAATCTCCTCGGCCTCCACACCCGCCATATGGATGTGGTTGACGAACAGCGAGAACGCCAGCTTTCCCGCAAGACCGTGCACGTGTTGCATCCACGGCGGCAGATAGCGCGGCGCGACGATGTCTCCGCTGGCGAAGTGGGCTTCAAGGCTCATCACATCATGCAGGGCGAGCTTGCCGGCAAAGAGGTTGCGCAACAGGTCGAGGCGGCGCTGGCGCAGTGCCCAACGGAAGAACGTGTGCACTGCCAGCAAGCCGGTAAGGTAGACATTGTCCTTAGCGAACGCCGAGCCACCGGTCAACGGCACCCCGCGGAAAACACGCTGCGCGGAGTGGAAGCTATCCGCCACGTTCTGGCCGCAGTCGCGGAAATAACGGAAGACGTCGACGAAATCCGCACCGTTGAGCGCCATGTCGATCGCCAGGATGCGCAGGCTGATGCGCTTCAACCGGGAGATGTCGATCGCGCCGGACATCAGCTCGGCAAACACGGCAAGGCCTTCCTGCGTGGCGGTGACACGCGGCGACGTACGCGCCAGCGATGCCAGCACCGGTTGTTCGCGACCGTTGAGCGCGGTCAGTGAATGGACGAAGGCTTCGTGCGCCAGCAGCTGGTGCCGGTCGTATTCGGTAAAGCGGATACCGCCGCGCAGGCGAATGCGCGTCGCGCCGGCGGCCGCCTTGGCGGTGAGTTCGGGGTCCACTTCGACCGAAATCGTGCCCGGCGAGAAGAACGCATCCAGCCGTTCGGTCATGTCCCGGCGCAGTTCCTCCGCCGGAATCGTCCCCGTGGCATCTTCAGTTTCCAGGTCGGCACCCAACTCATCGGCCAGGTCGACGAAGTAGCGCGCGGCATCGAGGTTGCTACGGTTGCTGCCGGGAATGGCATCGCCCGGCTTGCCGTAAAGCGCCACGGAGGCCACGGTAACGCCGTCGGTGCCGGCGGCGTCGAGCATTTCGGACGCGATCCGCCAGGACTCAGCTGTACGGCGCAGGTAGTCGGCAATCGGGTGATCCTCGCAGACCTCCTGTTCGATCGCTTCCAGCTCCGCCCGGGTACCACCCAGATCCGGTGGCCGATACCGGATATCCGGCAGGGAAAGCCGCCCCGCGCCGAATTCGGCGATCAGGTGCTCTTCCACCGAGGCCGGCCAGGACACGGTAGGCAGGATACGGATGGCGCGGACGGCAGCCAGCAGGCGCTGGTCCAGCGCCGCATAGCGCCGCATTTCCGGAGTGAGATGGGGCGGGAGGACGTGGGCGTGCATGGGGCGCAAGTATAGGCCGGCAGGGCAGTTTTTAGCGGGAAGAGATGTATTTCTCGCGGCGGATATGCTGGACCGAAAGCCCCTGCTCCTTCAGCGCGGCGAAGGCGGCATCGACCATGTTCGGGTTGCCGCACAGGTAGGCGATATCCCGCTCTCCGTTGGGCTCCAGCTCGGCCAGCATGTCCTGGACATAGCCCAGGCGGTCGTGGGGGCGCGGGTTCGGACGGGCGCCGCGACTAAGGCAGGGGTGGAAATCGAACCCCTCGTGGGTACGCGCAAAGGCCTCGAACTCCTCTCCATAGAGCAGCTCGCCCTCGTTGCGGGCGCCGTAAAGGAGCACGAAGCGGCAGCCGCGGCTGGCGATGAGGCTGGCGATCTGCGGCAACATGGCGCGGTAGGGCGTCACGCCCGTACCCGTGGCAATGAGGATGTAGCGCTGGTTCTGGTCCGCGTCCATCAGGCAGAAACGGCCGTACGGGCCGCTGGCGTCGATCGTCTCACCCGCTTCCAGACTGCCCAGCAGCTTCGTCGCCGCCCCGCCCTCCACGTAGCTCACGGCGATCTCGACCCGGTCGACCGGGCCCGAGCCATCGCCGATGGTGCCCACCGAGTAGCTGCGCTTGGTCGGCTTGCCGTCGTCGTACTGGAAGTGGACCTGGAGGAACTGCCCCGGCACGAAGGTCAGCGGCTGGCCGTCGGCGCGCTCGAACGACAGGTGCCGCACCGAGGGGGCGAGCATGAAGCTGTCGGCGAGTCGGAGCTGGAATTGTTCGGCCATGGAAAGTCTCTGTTGACGTGCGGGAACAAGGTGGACAGACAAAGCCCGGTATAATAGGCGGCTTGTCATCCCGGCGCAGCCCATGACCACTCCTGCTTTAAACGTCACGAACTTACGCAAGACCTACGGCAACGGCGTGGAGGCCCTCAAGGGCATCTCCCTCACCGTCGAACCGGGCGATTTCTACGCCCTGCTCGGGCCCAATGGCGCTGGCAAGTCGACCCTCATCGGCATCCTCTCCTCCCTGGTCAACTCGACCTCGGGCGATGCGGAGATCTTCGGTGTGTCGATCCACAAGCACCGTAGCGAGGCCATGCGCCTGATCGGCCTGGTACCCCAGGAACTCAACTTCAACCAGTTCGAGAAGCCGTTCGACATCTGCGTGAACCAGGCCGGCTTCTACGGCATCGGTCGCGCCGAGGCTTCCCTGCGCGCGGAGAAGTACCTGAAGGAGCTGCGCCTGTGGGACAAGGCCCACGGCCAGGCACGCACCCTCTCGGGCGGCATGAAGCGCCGCCTGATGATCGCCCGCGCCATGATGAACGAGCCGAAGCTGCTGATCCTCGACGAGCCCACTGCGGGCGTCGATATCGAGATCCGCCGCTCCATGTGGCAGTTCGTCAGCGGTATCAATGCCGCCGGCACCACGGTGATCCTCACCACGCATTACCTGGAAGAAGCCGAGCAGCTCTGCCGCAACATCGCGATCATCGACCAGGGCCGCATCGTGCAGAACACCTCGATGAAGAGCCTGCTGGCCACGCTCGATGTCGAAACCTTCGTGCTGGATGTTCCCAGTGCGCCGGGCATCCTTCCGGTCCTCCCGGGCGTCGTACTGCGCACGCTGGACGATCACACCATCGAAGCTGAAATGTCCCGTTCCCACGACCTCAATTCCCTGTTCGCAGCACTGTCGTCGCACGGTGTCACTGTCACCTCGATGCGCAACAAGTCCAATCGCCTCGAGGAACTCTTCGTCCGACTGGTCGAACACGGCCGGGAGAACGCGGCATGAGCGCAGCTACCAACCTCGTCGCGCTGAACACGATCGTTCGCCGCGAGATCGCGCGCATCCTGCGCATCTGGACGCAGACGCTGATCCCGCCGGCGATCACGATGACGCTGTACTTCGTCATCTTCGGCAAGCTCATCGGCAGCCGCATCGGGCTGATGCATGGTTTCACGTACATGCAGTACATCGTGCCCGGCCTCGTCATGATGAGCATCATCACGAACAGCTACGGCAACATTTCCTCGTCGTTCTTTGGCGCGAAGTTTGGCCGCTTCGTCGAGGAGATGCTGGTCTCACCCATGGCGAACTGGGTGATCCTGCTGGGTTACGTCACCGGGGCTGTGACCCGCGGCGTGATCGTCGGCGCGCTGGTGCTGGTCATCGCACTGTTCTTCACCGACCTGCACGTCGCCCACCCGATCATCACCTTCGTGTCCGTGGTACTTGGCGCGACCGTGTTTTCACTGGCCGGTTTCGTCAACGCGGTGTTCGCCAAGAAGTTCGACGATATCGCGCTGGTCCCGACCTTCGTGCTCACGCCGCTTACGTATCTTGGCGGGGTGTTCTACTCGGTCGATCTGCTCGGCGAGCCGTGGCACACGATCTCGCTGGCCAACCCGATCCTCTATATGGTGAACGCTTTCCGCTTTGGCGTACTCGGCGTGAGCGACGTGCCCATCGTCACCGCGTTCGTCGTGATGCTGGTCTTCGTGGTCGGCCTGAGCGCCCTCGCGCTGCGCCTGCTCTCGCGCGGCGTGGGCCTGCGCTCGTAACGCCATGCGCGTAAACAAGTACATCAGCGAGGCTGGCCTGTGCTCGCGACGCGAGGCGGACGAGCTACTCGTTGCCGGGCGCGTCACGATCAACGAGGAAGTCGTCGGCATGGGCGCGAAAGCGCTCGAGGGCGACGTGGTGCGCGTGGATGGCGAGATCGTCGTCGCGCGCACGATGGCCCCCGAATCGGCGAAGAACCGCGGCGTGTACATCGCACTGAACAAGCCGGTCGGCATCACCTGCACGACGGACCAGACGGTCGACGGCAACATCGTCGACTTCGTCGACCATCCGCAGCGGATCTTCCCCATCGGCAGGCTAGACAAGGATTCCGAAGGCCTGATCCTGCTGACCAGCAATGGTGACATCGTCAACGAGATCCTGCGTTCGGAGAACCGCCACGAGAAGGAATACCTCGTGGCCGTGAACAAGGCAGTGACCGACGAATTCATCCGTGGCATGGCCAAGGGCGTACGCGTCCACAACCAGATGACCGATCCCTGCCGCGTGCGCAAGATCGCGAAGTTCGGCTTTTCCATCGTGCTGACGCAGGGCCTGAACCGGCAAATCCGCCTCATGGCCGCCGCCTTCGGTTACCGCGTCACCCAACTCCGCCGCGTTCGGATCATCAACGTGAAGCTGGGGCACCTGAAGCCCGGACAGTGGCGCAACCTGACCGAGGCCGAGCTGCAGGGATTGCTGCCGGAACGGACGCGCTGGTAGTTTCGGTAGGACGTCACCTACACCAGAATCAGCCCGTGACCCGGACGACGCCGGGCTGATTCCTTACGGCGCGATACCGTTCCTTGCCGGATCCTAGGCAGGCCGATGCATATCGGCGCCCGGATTCCCACAAGGATGTTCCCCAGACATGAAGTCTCTGCTCCGGCTGGCGTGCCTTGCCGCCATGCTCCCCGCTCCCGCGTTCGCCGCGGAAGCCTCCACGATCGACGTCTACCGCGAACTCATTCGCCATCGCACGGCCACGGTCGGCGCGGCAAACGCGCTCGACTACGACACGCGTGGATTCGTCTCCAGCTTCCTTGAGGATCCTGATTCCCCCTACAGCAATCTTCGCGACGATCCACCGATCTCCAACGAGGTCTGGTGGTTCGACTTCGTCGATAGCCTGTCGATCGACGCGGGTGATGCAAACGCCGCAGCCCTGGAGATGCTGCAATGGCAGGGCGGCCTTACCAAGGCGCGGCCTGGCATCGAGGTCACCGTCAGCGACAAGGCTACAAACGCGTATCGCGGGCGCGAAGTGGCGGCGAACGCCATCAAGGCAGGGGTCGACCGCGACATTTTCTACAAGGCATGGGATATGAATGCAGCGCTGACGACCGTCGCTGCGGGCCACGCGGTAGCGCTGCAGCTGCTTCGCGACCAGATCAGGAACAACGCGCCCGACACCTATGAGGCTCGCGGCATCAAACCCGGCGTACTGACGCGGTACCTCCGCGAGACGTACCCGGAGAGGCTCGACGAAAGCGATCTGAACTACCTGGCCAGCCTTCTTCGTTTTGCGCTGTCGCAGCAGAGCTTCACCGTCGACGCGGAGGGCCATCGGCAACTGCCCGCCGCATACCGCGTCGCGCGCGTCGCAGCGGCGTATTCCGATGGACGCGCTTATACGAATCCCACGGGATACTGTCACAAGAATGGCCCTCTCCCGGGTGCTCCGACCGGTGCCGACGCGACGGAATATCACCGCCCTCTCTGCTTCGTCGCAGCAACCGACCGCGCCGTGCATTCGTGGTATCGCCGTGAGATACGCGTCCAGGCCGCCCGTGTACGCATGGCCCACCAGACGCCTGACCACGTCGATGCACGCGTGTCGTTCTGGATCAACACCGTCCTCCTCCTGACCGATCTCGCTCCCTTCGTCGAGTTCGGCGAAGCGGCCGTGGTCGAAGAACTCGCCTTTGAAGGTCGGATCGCCGAAGAAGACGCCGCCTTCGCGCGGGAACGCGCCAACCAACTCACCTGCCGGATCCGCCCATGATGAACCGCACCGCCGCCCATTATCTTCGTCTTGGCGCATGGGTCATCGGCCTGTCCGCGTCGCTCGCCCATGCGGGAACCATCGAGATCGAGCCGACCGCCGGCGACCCTGTCGTTGCCATGCTCGACGACGAGTCGAGGCTCTTTGCGGATGCCTACCGCCGGCTGATCGTCGCCAAGGGCCTCGGCGAAGGCGGGAACTCCGGTGCATGGGCGCGCGTCCGGCAGAACATGCATTCATCCACCGTCGCACGAGTGGAGTACACGTACGCCAAGGAGGGCCGTACATTGACGCGCGTCTACCATGCACGCAGCGGCCCGGCGATGGAGGTCGTCCTCAGTCGTATCGATCTGAGCGTGCCAGGTACCGGTTCGTCGGGTGGGTCGAGCGGCACCGAATCGGGCGGTTCCAGGCCGTACGAAATCACGGAAGACGACATTGCCAAGGATTTCGCCGAGCGTGTCTATTACCCGGCCGATACGGCTCTCGATGTGCGCGTGCCGAACCTTTCGGGAGACGGATCGGACATCCGCTCAGTGCTCGTCGAGGGGGTACGGCACGAAGCGGATGCAGAATTGAAGATCTTCCGGCAGATCGAGAAGGACGTGACGGACAAAGCTGTCGCAACGGGTGGGAGACTTGTTGGATACGTAAGCAAAGCCGTTTGTACATCGTGTAGCGCCGCTTCGAAGGAACTCGCCGATAACTTCAATATCGACGGAACGATCTACCAACTGGTCGAACCGGAGACCAGCGCGCCCCCGGCACGCGATCCGTTGCTGCGCGAGAGCAACGAGGCGTCGTCGAAACTGAAGGCGTTACGCAAGAGGTACGCACAAGAAAAGTTCAAGCGCAAGGCCGTGACATCACCCGAGCATCCGGCCTGGCTGGAACCCGAGGTCCTCGAGGGCATCAATGTGGAAGAGGCGCGCACCGCCGAGAGAGCAGTCTGTGCCGAGTGACATCGCCAGGCCCTGCCGGTGGCTGGTCTTCGCCTTCGGTGGCATCGGAAGCTACGGTGCCCAGGCAACGAACGTAGTGGGCGTGGATGTCATCTCGCACCTCCAGCAGGAGCGTGTTGCGCGTCTTGGCGGTGCGGAAGCGTTCGCGCCGGCGGAAAGCGAACTCCTGGCGCAGTTGCTCGTCGATCCGGCGTCGCCCTATTCCGCCACCGTACCGGAACCGGACTTTACCAACGATGTCGACTGGCCCGAGATGCTCGCCCGGTTGCCGGGAGATATCCCGACGGCTTCGGCCGTGACCGTACTCGGCTGGGATCTCGGCCTGACGCGCGCGAGACCGGGCATTGACGTGAAAGTGCGTGCTGGCTTCCGGGATAGCTTCGTCGCTGCGAGCGTGACCAAAGCAGACGTCGATACAGACATTTTCTGGCATATGGTGGATCTCACCGGTTTCCGCCACTCGGCGCGGGCGGCGACCTTCGCCGTGGCTATGCAGATCCTGCGCGAGCAGGTGCGCAGTACCGAACCGGAGCGCCGGGCAATGCTCGGTATCGACGAAACGGTGTTTCTCCGTGTCATGGCAGCGGTCCATCTCGACCAGGTCACCAGCTATGACATGCAATACCTTTCCTCACTCGTCCAGCACCGACTGATCCACTGGCAAGTGGGCGATCGTTCATCGAGCGGCCTGCGCGCCCTACCGACTGCCTTTCGCGTCGCTCGCTTGGCCGCTGCCTATCGCGATGCGCAAGGCTATGTCGGTGGCTTTCCGTGCCGGCCCGACACGACGCCACGCGAGGGTCACGCTGGGACTGGCGGTGACGACGAGCGTGCCTTGTGCTTCGTCGCGGCGACCGATCGCGCCGTGCACCGCTGGTACGTCGACGAAGCGGAACGCCAGGCCATCGCCCGGCCCCCCGAGCACGAGCACAGCGGCATGGAACGACTGGCGGGATTCGCTGCGGCCGTACTCGCCCTGCTCGACCTGGCACCCTTCGTGGAGGTGATCGAGGCCGTCGCGGCGGACGATCTCGTGACGGCCGAATTGCTCACTCCGATCGAGGCCGACATGGCCGCCGAGAGGGTCGACCTTCTGTATTGCCCCATTCCGGAGTGACCGCGATGCGCCCCAAGATCATCGTCGCTTTGTCGGCCTCCATACTCATATTAGCCGTCGCGCCGACGTGCGCAGCCGGTGTCGTGAAGCTGGAGCGCATCACGCGGGACGAGGGCAATGTCACGGCCTTCCTTGAAGCGACCAGCCAGCGCTATGTCGATGCCATGCGTGGGCTCATCCGCGAGCAATTCCTCGACGACTATCGGGCGATTCGCTGGGAAGCCCTCGAAACGGCGATGCGCGATGCACCAGTCGCCCGGCTGGAATATCGATTCACGGTGAACGGCGTGCCCAATGTCCGGATTTACCATGCCATGGGTGGACGCCCGCTTAGTTCGCTGGCGAAGTCGATCTTCGAGGGACCGACGCGTCCGGGCACGCCCGAAACGCCCCTCAGCCCCGTTGAATCCGAAGCAGAGGAAGAGCTCGCCCCGCTCGCATCGCCGATCGTCGACGAGGTTGCGGTGGACGTCGCTGACGGCCGCCTGTACCTCGGCTTCGATGACGTCAACGTGCGCTCGCCGGTCCTCGCCGAAAGTGAGTCTGTCCTTGATGCCTTTGTCGTCGGAGGACGGGGCCGAGCCTTTGATCCGGAGTTCAAGGCGCTGCGGGCGATCGAGCGGGACCTGAAAAACGGTAGCCTTCCACGCGGAGGAAGCATCGTCGGTAGTGTCAGCGACATCGTATGCACTTCCTGCGATTACGCCATGAAGCGCTTTGCCGACACCTATGCTCTCGACCTGCGACTGACCCAGGTCTTCCCGTCGATGCCTCGCGCTGCACAAAGCGAACTCATCGCCTCGGGAAGCGCGCGGCTGCGGGGTAATCTTCTGGTCGACGCTATCAGCGATCGGCCACTCCTGGCGACCGACCTGCTACGAGGCGCCCGTGAAGGCCAGATCAGGCGGTCGCTCAGTCCGCGTGCCCTGGGACGGAGCTTCAAGGGAACACCTTGGGCCCAACGGTCGTTCCGGCTGAATCCACCCCGTCTGTCCCGCGTTTCCGAGGGCTCTTCCGAAGAATCGCCGCCGCCGGCCTCGCGGGCCACGCCAGGCTGCTGAAGGCCCGGAACACGCCCCAGGACCGGGCATGCGATCATAGGCGTATGAATGCCTTTGCCAAAACCACGCTTTCCCCCGCCCTCCTCGCCGCCGTGGAGTCCCTCGGCTATGCGGAGATGACACCGATCCAGCGGGAAAGCCTGCCCCCCATCCTCGAAGGTCGCGACGTGATCGCCCAGGCCAAGACGGGCAGTGGCAAGACGGCGGCATTCGGCCTGGGCCTGCTGCAACAACTCGACCTCACGCAGATTCGCCTGCAGGCCCTGGTGTTGTGCCCTACCCGCGAACTCGCCGATCAGGTGAGCAAGGCGATCCGCCGCCTGGCCGTCAACCTCCCCAACGTGAAGCTGTTGACGCTGTGTGGCGGCATGCCACTCGGCCCGCAGCTCGCTTCGCTGGAACACGATCCGCACATCGTGGTCGGCACGCCGGGGCGGGTACAGGAACACCTCAAGCGCGAGAGTCTGCACGGTGGTGGCATCAAGGTGCTGGTCCTCGACGAAGCCGATCGCATGCTCGACATGGGTTTCGAGGAAGCGATCGACGACATCGTCAAGCGCATCTCGAAGCATCACCAGACGCTGCTGTTCTCGGCAACCTATCCCGATGCGATCCGTGCCGTCAGCGGCCGCGTCCAGCGTGACCCGGTCACCGTCACGGTCGAAGAAAAGCACGATGAGAACACCATCGAGCAGCGCATGATCGAAGTGGAACCGGCTAACAAACCGGATGTACTTTCGCGCATCCTCACGCACGAGAAACCGGAGGCGACGCTCGTCTTCTGCAATATGCGAAAGGACACCGAAACGCTTGCCGCCGAGCTCGACCGCCGCGGATTCTCGCCACTCGCCCTGCATGGCGATCTCGAGCAACGCGACCGTGACGAGGTACTGGTTCGTTTTGCCAATCGCAGCTGCAACATCCTCGTCGCCACCGACGTTGCGGCGCGCGGTCTGGACATCATCGACCTGCCGCTGGTGATCAGTTACGACGTCGCGCACGATGCCGACACTCACACCCATCGCGTGGGTCGCACGGGTCGCGCCGGCGCCAGGGGCCTGGCCATCACGCTGGTGGGCTCGCGCGAGAAACCGAAGATCACCGCCATCGAGGAACGTCTCGGCGGCCCGATGCTTCGCTATCCCGCCAAGCCCGTCGGTGACGGTCGCAAGGTGCTCAACCTCGCCGCCATGAAGACGCTGGTGATCGATGCTGGCCGTCAGGATAAGCTGCGCCCGGGCGATATCCTCGGTGCACTCACGGGTGACGCTGGCCTGGAGGCCAAAGACATCGGCAAGATCGACGTCTTCGCCACGCGCGCGTACGTGGCCATCCGTAGGGATCTTGCAAACCGGGCTCTCGAGCGTCTGCGCGCAGGCAAGATCAAAGGCAGGAACTTCCGCGTTCGACCGCTGGGCTGATCCTCACGGCGTGTGCGTGAAGTAGCTGACCAGTAGCGTCGATGCGATTTCCCTTATCTGCCGCAGTGCCAGGAAGAGCGGTGTCCTGCGACCGTCGGCGTTTTCGCCGTCCACGTAGTTGACGCGGACGGTCGCACTGGTTTCGCTCGCGAAGCGGCGCAGGGCCGGACTGCATGACACGCAGGGCTTCTGGCTGACAAAACCGAGCAGGTCACCGCCCGCCATCTCCGGATGCATGCGTATATCGTTCTTCAAGGTCTGCAGGATCTTCAGCTCGGCGTCGTTTTCCCGGTTGGCCCTCGGGTCGTGGCTCGGCAGCACCGCCGATCCGGGAACCGCAAGGGTTGCTCGCGCGAAACGAAACACGCTGACATTCGGCAGGTAGTCCGCCTCGGTGGTTCCAGGGGCGACCAGATCCGTCACACCAGGCGGGATCAAGCGCTCGAAGTCGTGACTCGATCGCGACACGTAGATGCGGGTGTGGCGAACGTCACCGACGTACCAGCTGTATTCGAAGAACGCGAAGGTCGCCCTCATCAGTTGCGCCCGAAATCGTTCCATCGATGCTTCGCTCACTGCGACGTGGGGATCTCGGATGGCATCGGCAATGTAACCCTGCATGCCGTGTGCGTAGACGTTGATGATGAACCCGAGGCGCTCGGTCATCGTGCCCTCGACGTCGTCCGTGTAGCCGAGCTCGACGACCGTCCCCGGTGATGGATCGGGGAGATCTGCCGGGGTGGGCGTCGGTTGAGGCGGGGCCTTCTTCCTGCCCAACCCCGACGTGTCGGCGCTCGCGAAGCAAAGCACGATGGCAAGAACCAACTGCGCGGCTACCGTGATGAAAGTCGGGCGCATACCTAGTTCCTTTTCGGTTGCAGTAACGTCGCCGCCCGACGGATCACCGGTAGCGACGCTTCATAAGACAGCTCACCCTCGGCGACCAATCGATTGACGATCTTCATTTCGACGACCTCCATGCGCACCGCCGCATCCAGCGATGCGCGGCCTGGCGTGTACTCACCGAACTGGGTGTAGCGGAACGGACCCGCGATCCTCTCCCGATGCGGATCGCCTACTTCGGTAGGACGCGTATGCGCCATCTCGTGGCGAAGCTCGGTTACGAACCATGCATAGACCGCACGATCCGTCGCGTCGTTGAAGCAAAGGGGAAGCGGGTCGCCGCGGCCCTTGCCCGCAGTCGCGGGGTTGTGATCCCTGACACTCAGGCACGGGTCGACATCGAAAGGCTGCTGGTCGCGATAAGCAGCGGCCATGCGCGCAATGCGCAACGGCACCGGCAACCGGGGCAACAAGGGGTCGTGTGGCGCACCAATGTCCCAGTCGCGCATGGCACCGTCGATCAGGATGGCCAGATACTGGCGATCGAATTCCGAGGGTTGCCAGCCGCTCGTCGTCGCATCCAGGCCGTTCAGCACCTCACCTCGCAACCCGCTCCGCCGTTGCTCGGCCACTGAGGTACCACTCAGTTTCTCCCGGAGCAGCTGCGCCGCCACGGCGTACAACGCTCCGATCGCCGGATACTCCTTGCCGACCATCACGCGCACCCCGGTCGCGATGTCGTCACTCACGCCGGCTTTGGTACGACTGGGAGCGCCCCGGTAGGCGTTGGTCGGCGCGCCGTGCACGTCGGCGACATCGGTCCACGGCCGGCTTTTGGTAAAACCCAGTTCCCGATGTATTCGCTGGCTGAGTTCTCGCTGGGTGGGCGGGTGGCCGTCGATGGCGAGCAGCTGGATGGCGAGGCGCTCAGCGTCATTGATAGGTGACAGGTCTCGCTCGGCCCGCGCTGAATACGGAGACGACGGATCAACCAGCACCCATCGCTCGTAGCTCGCATCATTGCTGGAAAGAACGTACGAAGCGTCGCCGTCGTGACGCGCATAGGCACGTATGAGAGTCACCAACACGCTGTGCGTCGCGGGCCTGATCGCGAGGGGGAAAGCTACCACCGGCCGGCCCACCGCGCACATGGCGGGGGCAAGGCCCCGCGCTGGCGGTACATGGGCCGGACGAAAGCGTTCGCGACCGATGAGTGAGTTGCGAACTGTCGCCAGGTACGCCGCCTGTCTGGCGCGGAAGAGCTGGTTGGTCTGCGAACCGCTCGCGAGATTTTCGTTCGCCACCAGGCTCACCTCCCAGGCATTGGCCAGGTTATTCAGGGCCTGGCTGCAGGCGAGGCACAACGGGCCACTGATGAAGACCACCGCGACGCCGCCCTTCTCGACCGTTCGGTCGCTCAGGTCTTTTTCGAGGGTGCGAGCCACCTTCATCTCGGCGTCCTGAAGGTCCCACGGCGCCTCCGGTCGAATGGTAGGCATCTGCCAGGGCACGCGCGTTTTTGCGTCGTCCTGCGCCGTTGCCATGACCACGCCAGGCCAGGGATCGAGCCACTCGGCGAGGTCGGCCGTCAGGAAGGACTCCGGCCCACTGTCCAACGAACCGCGACTGCCTGACATGGCGTAGTAGGTTCGCTGGAGCGACACCCCGTCCAGACCCTGGTACGTATAAAGCAGCGTAACGAAGGTGGAGCCGGTCATGCGGTTCTCGAACGCTTGCCAGGTTCGCTGGGTCGCCGGAGCCAGGCCCTGGTTCGCCCGATCGATGTAGCGCGCGGACAACCCGTCGGCATGAAATCGAAAGCCGTCCAGCAGCGCGTCGACGGCGGTACCCTGGGGGTCGGTATCCAGCACACGCGTGCCGATGACCGTTGCGGAGGCAGGCATGCCGATGAGTCCGTACGACATGACGAGGCCGACGCAGGCGAGACGACAAAGCGTCGCGGATGTCATTGCGCACCCCCGCGGCACATCCGGTCGACGGCAAGCTCTTCCAGCGCGGCCAGCGCGGCCGGTCTGACGCGCCCTTGCCAAACCAGCTCGCGAGTCGCAGTGGCGGCGATGACGTCGGTGCCGAGCGATGGGTCGTCGGCGGTGTCGACGAACGCGCCCACCCACGCCGGCCGCAGGCGTGCGACAGCGTCGACCAGGGCGCCGGCACCCGACGCCATTACCTCGGGATCCTCGCGCATAGCCGCCAGCTCGTCACGCAACGCCGTGGCGTACCAACGGAGCACACGACGATCGATCATGTCCGCGAAGCAGAAGGTTCCCGTCGTGTCCGTCAGGCTCGTCGCTGCCACGCCTGGCACGAACGCGCCGTTGTCCGAGCACGGGAAGGGCTGCGAGTAGGTTTCCGAGCGGTAAGCGGCCGCTGCGCGAGCCACACGAATCGCCGTAGGCAAGTGCCGACGACCGTACACGGAGATAGAGGGAGTGCGTCGCGTCGAGAGCTCGTTCTCCAATAGCCGCATCAGGTACGAGGTCTCGACGTCGGTTACCGAAAACGCTGCACGCGCCGCCACGATGCGGTCCAGCGGCGCCGACCAGAGTCCGGTGTATGTATCGCCCGCGGTCGTTGCCGCCTCGATTTTCTCGCGCAGCAGTTGGGCGGAGACTGCCAGATTCGCAGCAATCAGCCCGTTGCCCGGACCGGCGACCAAACGCGCCTGCACGAACAGGTCGCGGTCGATGCCGGCCTTCACGAGGTTCGCGGCCACCCAGGGCTTGCCCAGTTCGGGAGCGCTATGCAGCGCGGGCATCTCGATGCCGGGGCGCGCGCGCGTCAGGCCGAGATCCCAGCGAAAGCTGGTCTGGGTCTGTAGCAGCGGCATGTGGAAACCCTGGTAGGCGAGCAACGCCCAGGCGGAGCGCCATGTTCCGTCCATGGTCGCTTCCGTGAGAGGCGCGAGGTCGGTATAGAGGTTTGCCGGATCGACCAGCGAAAGGCGTTCCACGTCGGCATCGTCGTGAAGCGGCGATGCCGAGGGTGTCGTTCGCCACGTTCGTTCGCTGATCAACTCGCCGATGAAGTCACCCGCCGGCGGGTGAGGAAACCGTGCAAACGGTGCGGATTCCTCGGCCGTCGCTGCCGTGCACCAGGCGCACGTAAGCCAGGTGAGGCATCGTATGTACGAAGCGTTGCGCTGTCGGGGAACATTCGTCGACGGCATGCCAGGGACTCCTTGTCCGATCGATGCTGTGGGCGAAGTAGTTCAACGCGATCTCAGCTATCCCGGTAGCGGCGACGACCCCGACAACGTGTCAGGTCCCACGGGGCTTTGCGCGGTGCGTCGCCGCGGCCGTCCACGGATCGTCGGGCCACGGGTGTCGCGGATAGCGGCCCTTGAGCTCCTTCTTCACTTCCGGATACGTCCGGTTCCAGAAGCCGGCCAGGTCCTGGGTAACCTGGATCGGTCTTCCGGCAGGCGACAGGAGGTGCAGCATGACGGCGACACGACCATCGCCGACGCGTGGCGTATCGGCGAGCCCGAAGAGTTCCTGCAGCTTCACGGCGAGCACCGGCGGTGCGCCCGCGTCATCGTCACGCGTACCGTACTCCAGGCGACGTGTCATGCCGCTGGGTACCTTCAACTCTTCCGGCGCGTGCGCATCGAGAGCGCGTCGCTGCTCATAGTCGAGCATGGCCGACAACGCTTCGGACAACTCCGCCGGCTGCAAGGCTTCAAGACGACGTTTGCCGGAGAGATAGGGCGACAGCCATGTCTCCATGGACATCAACAGCGTCACGTCGGCCACGTCCGGCAGGTTCAGCTCCGGGCGCCACGCGTGCAGCGCGCCGATGCGTGCACGGAGGCGCCGTGCATTGTCGCTCCACGGCAGGCTGGCGATGCCACGTGCGCGAATAGCTGCAAACAGGGCCGGCATGGCATCGTTGCCGGTGACCGGTATGGCCTTGCGTGACATGATCAAGGTATCGAAGCGTCGCTCTTCGAAGGCTTCGGCGATCTGCCGCTCGTCATCCCAACGCAACACCCGTTCCGTTACGAAGCGGTCCGCGTGATCGCGCTCGAGCACGTCGGGGTCGAACGGGGCTGCTGCGAATACCAGGCTATCCCGGGCGTCGAGGCGAAGGTCCAGGATCACCAGCCAGGGCTCACCGAGCAAGGCGCTCGATTCGTGCAAGCGCGCACCGCGACCGTTCGCGAGCTGGTAGCGCATCGGCTGGCCCTCGTCGCGACGAGCGACCCGATCCGGAAAGGCATGCACGAGCAGGTCGCCGACCGCATGCGAATCGGGCACGCCGCTGGCTGTGGAACGCAGATTGAGCCGTCGGCGCCAGCCAGACGAAGCCTTCTCGATTGCCGCGAGCGCGCCGACGTCGGCCGAGCCGGCACGCGCACCGCGGGGCCCGGCGTCACGCCAGAGATGTAGCGCGGCGACGCGTTGCCGGAAGTCGTCGGTCCGCCCTTGTTCTCCGCGCAGCGGCGACCGCGCTTCAGTCAACGCCAGCAGATCGGCAACCAGCGCCCGACGCTCCGGCGGTGCTCGCAGCGCTGCTGCCGCCAGACGTGGAGCGGCACCAAGTACCAGCATGTCGCGTCCGAGGCGGGTGATGGCAGATGAAGCATCGAGAGCACCGAGGCGTCGCAGAAGGTCGCGCGCCTGACTCATGGCACCCGCCGGAGGCGCATCCAGCCAAGGCAGGTCATCGCTGCCCCAACCCGCCAGCTCGAGCGCCAGGCCGGAAAGTTCGGCCTGCTCGATCTCCGCCGTGCGTGCAGGTTCGAGGCGGCGACTCTGTGGCCAGAGGCGATAGGCGGTTCCCTCGGCAACGCGTCCGGCGCGACCCGCGCGCTGGTCTGCCGAGGCCTGAGAAATCGCGACCGTTTCCAGCCGAGTGAAGCCCGACTGGGGATCGAAACGCGGCTCGCGCGCGAGGCCGACATCGACCACGGCACGGATGCCCGGCAGGGTCACGCTGGATTCCGCGACGTTGGTGGCGAGCACGACGCGGCGCACGCCGGGATCGGCGGGGGCTAGCGCGAGTTGCTGCTCGGCAAGGGAAAGCTCGCCGTGCAACGCCACCACTTCCAGCGCGTCGTGTTTTTCGAGCATGCCGCGTGCACGCTCTATCTCACGCCGCCCCGGCAGGAAAGCGAGCACATCGCCTGGGTTTTCGCGCAGCGCCTGCAGCACCGTACGCGTGAGATGTTGTTCGACGGTCTCCTGCGGTCTGGCGGGCGGATGCACAATCGCCACCGGAAAGCTCCGGCCAGGACTGCTCAGGCGCGGCGCATCGAGCCAGCGGGCGATGCGCTCGCCGTCCAGCGTTGCCGACATGACCAGCAAACGCAGCTCCGGGCGCAGGCTAGCCTGGACATCCAGGGCGAGCGCCGCACCCAGGTCACCGGCAAGATGCCGCTCGTGGAACTCGTCGAACACGATCGCATCGACACCCTCGAGACCCGGATCGTCCTGAATCATGCGGCCGAGGATGCCTTCGGTGACGACCTCGATGCGGGTACGCGGGCCCACGCGGGATTCGAAGCGAATGCGATAACCGACCGTCTCACCGACCTGTTCGCCAAGCTGCGCCGCCATGAACGCGGCGGCGGCTCGCGCCGCGATACGACGCGGCTCGAGCACGATGATGCGACCGCCCCCCATCCATGTCGCGTCGAGCAGGGCGAGCGGGACCTGGGTCGTCTTGCCTGCGCCCGGAGGCGCTTCAAGGACGAGGCGCGGGCGTTCCGCCAGGGACGCGACGATGTCCGGCAGGAGTGGGGTAATCGGAAAGACGGGAGTCATGCGCCGGCTATGTTACGCAAGCCGGCGCGGCAGCGCCCTTCTTTTACCCGGCGATGTCACTCCCGGTGGGTGCGGGCGTCGCTCCACCCTTGGGCGCCGTCGCCTCGAGCGGCTGCAGGGAACGGAAGCGTTTGCGGTAGTCGTCGCTGAGTCGGCGCGCATCTTCACCGTTGGTGATGACCCTGGGCGTGATCAGGACGATCAGTTCGGTTCGCATGAGGTCCTCGCTGCGGCTGCGGAACAGGGCGCCGAGCAATGGAATGCGGGAAAGAACAGGAACGCCGGCCCTGCCGCGACTGTCGCGCTGCCTGATGAGCCCTCCCAGAAGCACGGTTTGCCCGCTACGAACAGCCACCTGGGTTTCCAGCTTGCGCTTGGCGATCGCCGCGTTCTGTCCGGGGGTCGCGTCGTCGGCACGGCTGACCTCCTGCGTAACATCGAGGTAAACCAGCCCACCCGGATTGACACGTGGACGCACTTCCAGAATCACGCCCGTGTCCTTGTACGTCACCTGGCCCACTTCCTTACCGCTGCCCTCGACAGGATTGACGAAGGTCTGGGTGACGGGAATCTGGTCGCCTACCTGGATACGCGCCTTGCGGTTATTGACGACCACGAGGGACGGCGCCGAGAGCGTGGTCGTGTTGCCATTGGTTTCCAGCGCGCGCAAAGCCACCTGGACGTTCTTGTTGACGAAGGAATAGAAAAGCGTGTCGGGGTTGAGGGCGCTGGTGGGTGCGCTTCCAAGAGCCCATTGCTGTTTATTGCCCGGTTGGGCGACCGCGCCGTTGCCACCGGCCAGGCCTTCGAGGTACCACTGCACGCCAAAGCGAAAGTTGTCACGGAGGACCACTTCCAGAATGCGCGTTTCGATCTGCACCTGGAGCGGAATGGCATCGAGCCGCTCGATGGCCTGGCGGATATCCGCCCACTGCGAGGGACGCGCGTGGATCATCAACTGGTTGTTCGCGTCGACGGCCGTGATGCGGATACCAGATCGGCTGTCACCGGACGATGCTGCAGCCGATACCGGCGCTGCAAAGAACGTGGGATCGCTATCGCCTGCATTGGTGTCGACAAATCCGTTTGCGCCGACGCTCCCGTGTTCGCCTTCGGCCATGGGCGAGTCGAGCGATATTCCGGTCAGGCCGGGAGCGACGTGCGCCCCCGGTGAATCGCCACTGACGGCACCGCCGAAAATGTTGCCTACATAACGGGCCACATCCGATGCCAGAAGATTGCGAACGTCGTACACGAAAAGACGCGGCTCATTGCCCCCACCGCGATCGATACGGTCGATCCATTCGCCGACCTGTTCGATGTGCGTCGCCTGTGTCGAGATGACGACGATCGCATTAGTACGCTCGATCGGAATGAAGCGGATGAGACCTGCGACAGGCGCACCGCTGTTCTTGCCGAACACCGAGTCCAACGCCGGCATGAGTTCGGCAACGTTGGCATTGTTCAGTGCGAACACGCCCACCGACATGCCGCTTACCCAGTCGACGTCGAAGGTATCGATCGTCTGCGCCACGTTGTCCAGTTCATCGCGCGTACCGGCGACGACAAGGATATTGCGGGAAGGATCGGCAAGCAGGATGGCATCGGTCGCGGTGAACGGCGTAAGCAGTTTGACCATCTCCGGAGCGGCAACGAAGCGCAGGGGAAACAAGCGCGCACTGAGCCCGTCGTGAGGTGCGCTCGCACCGAGACTGGGTGCGAGCTTGCCCGCAATAGCGCGCGACGTCGGCACGACGGTATAACGCCCGTGTTCGCGGATGAGCGCGTTCCCCGTCCAAGAAAGCAGGTTTTCAAGAATGGGCAGCGCGTCGTCGCGCTTTATCGGTTTGGACGTTGAAAACGACACCGAGCCGCGTACGCCCGGTGCCAGCGAATAGTTCACGTCGAGAAGATCGCCGAGGATCGCCTTCACCACTGCCTCGACCGGCTGGTCTTCGAAATTAAGTGTGACCGCACCCTCCCCGACCGCGGTCTCGCGCGGTTTTTTCAAGGCGCGGGGATGAATGAACCGCCCACTCCCGTGCGTGATTTCTCGGTGCCCCTGGGCGCGTTCGACCGTCGAAGCGTGGCCCTCGACGGTCGGCGCCAACGGTAGCGCGGCAGGTACGGGGTCGTCGATGCCAGCGAGAGCTTCACGCTGAATGTCGCCGTAGACGGATCGCTTCGTGTTCGGGGCACAGCCCGTCGCGAGCAAGGCCGCTGCGACGGCCATGCCGAGTGTGAGTCGCTTCATGATGTGCTTCCTTCCTTGGTGGGCGCCTCATGCGCCCGTTACTGCGAATCCTGCGCTTGCTGCCGTTGTTGTTGTTGCTCCATGCGGCGCTTCTGCACGGCTTGTTTCAGGGCTTCGATCCTGGCCTGCTGCAACGTCGAGTCGTCCGGGCGCGGCGGCGCATCCCGCGCCTGGGTAGTTGCAGGATGTGGCAGGGCGGGGCCTGTCATGCCGGAGACCTGTTCCACATGCACGCCGTTGCCTGTCTGGGTCGGGGCTCGTGCAGGCTGGCCGGGCTGCCCCGGCACCTGACCGGCACCCGGCCTTGCTGCATCCTTAGTGAGCGCTTCGGGCGCGGCGACCTTCAAGGTCAGCTCGCGATGTTCGCCGCCGTTGTCAAAGATGGCGCTGCGAGGCGTTAGCGACGCGAGTGTCCAGTGACCATCGGCAAGCGGGGAGCCCTCCTTGACGCGCACGGTCATGTCCTTGCCGCGATCACGCAGCAGGGCCATGCGCAAGCCCGAAGTCATGATGATTCCGGTGAGTTCGAGATCGCCGATGTTGCTTGATGAATCGTCCGCGTCGGCCACGGCTGCCGGCTTGCGGTCAGCCATGAACAACGGGCGTTGCCATACCTCGGCATAGCGGTTCAGCGGTGACGTCGGCGGCATGGCGGCGGCACGCAGCGGCGGCAGTGCTTCCGGCGCGGCCGGATCGTCCCAGCGCACGCCCTGGCCGATGCCCGTGGCAAAAGCCACCGTGATGCAGCCCAGGGCCACTGCGAAGATCGCCAGCACCGGCGTCAGGCGTCGTTGACCGGCGGCGTTCATGTTGCCGCCTTTGCCACGCGCGCGGCGTGGATGTATCCGGATACGGTGAACTGAACTTCCATCGGCGCGGCCACGCCCGATCGCGCTGCGACCGGATTGCGATAGATACTGAAGTCTTCGATAAAGAGGTAGGGCGTTTCTTCCTCGATATCGTGGAGTACGGCAGTCATCGGCTGAACCTGGCAGCGCAGGCTGATGTTCACCGTGACCTTGCGATACGGATCGCCGGCTTTTTCCTGACTAGGTACCGGCATTTTCTGCACGACATCGCAAGCACCGTCTTCCTTGTGCGCCGCCGCGACATCGACGATGCGCTGCATGAGGCCGGCGGCGGCAGCGTTTGTATCGTCTCCGGCGAGGAAGGCGTCGCTGCGCGTCTGGCCCTGCTCGAGCGTCGCGAGACGCTTCTCAAGTTGAGGCCGCTCGGCAATTGCGGCGGCATAGCGGCGCTGGGTATCGCGCAGATCGTCCATATCGGCAGCGATGACCATCTGCGGCGCCACGAACCACCAGTGAATCAGCACGAAATAGCCGATAGCCACGGCGACCACCAGAAGCAGTATCGCAGCGATACGGGATTCAGCGGGCTTCATGCGCACGGGCGTCCTCCTTGGCGGGCGGGGTCGGCGCCGCGGCTTTCGTCGATGCCGGTGCCGGTACGGTTGCTGGCGCTGCCGCTGCCGCAGTTGCCACGGGTGCGACGGCCCCGGGCTTCGGCATGATCGCCTTGGCCTGCATATAGAAGCGTTCCTTGCCCGACGTGGGATCGGTCTGGATGGTGCCCTGGAAACTGGGCTCGCCAATGCTACGCGCCCCCTTCAGGGCGTCGATGAGGCGAGCGGCCTGCGGACTCTGTCCTTGAAAGCCGATCTGACCGTTGGCGTTGAGCGTAAAACGCTCGAGCCAGGTGTCGTCCGGCAGGCGGTGCGTCAGTTCGTCCAGAACGGGCAGGATGGACGGCGACTCGCTCTTGCGACGAACGAGAAAACCCGAGGCGCCGGCGCTGTCCATAAGCCGCTGACGCAGGGCCTTCACGCGCTGCGCGTCGGACTGCATGGCGTCGACGTCGGCGCGCATCGTTTCGAGCGCGACGTTGCGGTTGTGCAACCAGGTGGCCATGGCGCCGAACAGGAACAGCACGATGACCGCCATGAGGGCCAGGTTCAATCGGCGGCGACGGTCCACTCGCCGCGGCGCACGTGCCGGCGGGAGCAGGTCGACGCCGGCCAGTCCGTGGCCTTGCGCCACGTCGACCCGGTCGGGTGCGACCCGTAGCGCAGTGAGTTCGTCGAGAAGGGGATCCAGGGAGGCTCGTGGTGTTGCTGCGAGCTCGGCCACGAAGCGCCCTTCGGGACCGCCATCACCCAGTTCACGTACACCGAAGTGGATATCCTCCGCCCGGAAGGGCGTCTGTCGATCGATGTCGTAGCCTACGACCTGGCGCAGGTTGTCGCGCGCCGCCACCGGAAGGACCAGGCGACGCCGTAGCACCTGGGCGGCAGGCATCAGCAAGGCGATACGGCGATCCGCGGGGTCGCACTCATCCAGCGCGCGAGCCAGGAGCGCGGCGCGGTGATCGACTGTGTCGGTGTCGCGGGCGTCCGCGATGGAAAGACTTTCTCCTGCGCGGCGAAGCTGCCACACGGAGTCACCGCGTTCGAGGACGTACCAACGTTGGCCACCGGCGAAGGCCTGGCGCACGCGTACAGGGAGCAGCGTCGACAACTCGCCAGCCCACCAGCGCAGAAAGCCCGGCAGCGCACTGCCGCGCCAGGCACGGCGCAGGCGGTCGAGCTGTAGCTGGGAGGCGTCCTGCAAAGCGCTCATTCAACATCTCCTTCGCGCCAACGCAGGATCGCGTAGGGCTGGTTACCGGATCTTATCCCACGCAGTCGGATGGTCGATGTAAGGAAACTGCGAGTCCCATCGTCAAGGATGGCTTCTGCACGTATCGTGTGCGTGACACCGTTACCGCCACCGACCGACGCGCCATTGGCCTGCCCGCGGCTGGCAAGGATAGCTTGCGCGCCCGCTTCTCCCAGCCCGGGAATAGCAGCAAGGGCGAGCGGCTGGGCGTGCTCCGTATTGGGTCGCTCACGGCCGGACCAGATGGTCAGCACGGGAGCAACCGCGGTCCAGAGCGCCGGGTCCATGCCGAGCACCATCCGCGCCTCCTCAACTGTCGCGAAGGGACCGTTGCGCGGCCCATAGCCCAGGCCCGCGGCGTCGTACTGGGGCTTCTTCGCACCATTCGGCGAGGCAGCGTCACCCGGACGGCGCCAGTCCTGGATAGCGGCGGAGAGGCTCTTCGCCTTGTCGTCGCTGGCACCGGCGGCCTTGAACAGGCCAGTCAGCACCTGGTCGGAAGCAGCATTGAGGTCCACCTTGCCGTCTTCGTCGACGACGGTGAGGGTGACCTTGGCGTCGTCGAACGCGAAGACATACGGTCGCCCATCGGCGATCCAGCGGGTGTCGGGGTCGGTCGACTGCAAGCCTTCGATGGCGCGCACCATGCCGGCTTCGGCGGCGTAGTGGGCGCGCGTCTGAGCGAACTGGTAACGCGCCTGCAGGCCTTCGGTGCGTGCCATGGCAGCGAATCCTCCCAGCATGATCGCCAGCAGGGTGCAGCCCCACAGCACGATGAGTAGCGCCACGCCGCGGCTGCGATCACGGTTCATCGGATCACCGGTCCGCGCGTGCCGCGCGTTAATGAAAGACCGTTACGCGACGCGGATGGATCGATGCGAATCGGGGCCACCAGCGTGGGAAACACGACGTTTCCGGCCACATCCAGTTCGATCCGCACCAGCGACGGCGTACGTCGACCGTCGTCCCAGCTTTCCTGCCAGTCGCCGGGGCGATTCTGGTCGTCCATGCCGCGATAGGAAATCGAACCTTTGCGGATGCCGCGAAGGAGCACCTCAGGCTCACCGATCGGCTGCGGCGCACCCCCATCCGGGGGAAGCATGGCGAGCGTCACTTCGAGCCGATAGCTCTGGCGTCCGTCATCGACCAGCGAGATCGTCTGCAATTGCGGGCCGAGTTTCGACAGGTAACCCGGCATCGGCGCAACGTAACGCAACGTGCGCGATGTGCCGGAGAATACGATGGGGTCGCCGTCGTCCGTCTCGTCGAAGGGAATGGCCAGCGCCTGCGCCAGTTCACCGCGAAGGAAATTCTGTGCCGAGCGGATATCGTCCATTCGCTCGATAGCCTGATCGCCGCTGCGGACAATGCGCGACGCCGTGCTGATGCCGGAATAAACACCAAGCAGCACGATAGTCAGCAACGCCAGCGCGGCGAGAACCTCCATCAGGCTGAAGCCGTTCTCACGCCTCATGGCGAAGCATCCGGATTCGCGCTGCCCATACGCAGCGTGGAGAACCGTGCGTGACGTTCGTTGTCGGCCACGCCCCAGGTCACATCAAGATCCAGCCGGTACACCCGACTCGCGGGCACGCCGTCCGCTGTGGGTTTCATATCGGGGGTCACGTACCGGGAGACGTTCATATGCCAGCGATACGTGTCGTCGAAGCGGCCGTCACTGTCGCCTTCGCGCAGCGGTTCCATGACATAAGCGCCGTCGAGCAACGTACGCGCACGTAGGGCCGCCTGCGTGCGTTCGTTCGCGCGCGCGGTGAGGCTCATCGAACTACCCGCGACCTGCATCAGCGCAGCGAAGGCGATCGCCAGGATGGCGATGGCGGCGATGATTTCGAGCAGGCTGAAACCGCGCTGGCGGGCAGGCAACCTCACTTCGAATCCACCACGCTGACCGCACCGGTGAGCCATGCAACGTTGACGTGCCATTCGCGTTGCCCGCGCGTCAGCGTGACTCGTCCCCCGGTGGAACTGCCATCGGGAAAGAAGCGGATGCGTCCGGTCGTCGCGTTCGCCTGGTCCTCGCGAGCACTGGTGATCGAGACGCGCATGTCCTTGGGCAGGGCGACCAGCGACTTGCCCGGCGGCCTATACGTCGATGCCGAGGTATCCACCTCAAGCGCCAGGCTTTCGCCCTTCACGATCGATTGCGAGCGAGTCCAGCGCAGCGCGGCTGCGAGCTCACCGCTGGCCGCATTCACTCGCGCGCTTGCGAGTCCCTGGGTCACCGGGATCGAGACCGCCGCCGCTGCGATCCCGATCAACAGGATCACGGCCAGCATCTCGAACAGCGTGAATCCGCGTGTACGCATGGCCGTCAGGGATCGCTTACTGCCAGTTACCGGCGTCGGCGGAATAGCCGTCTCCGCCGGCTTTTCCGTCCTGACCATAGAACACGAGGTCGAAGCTGCCGTGTTCGCCCGGGTAGCGATAACCGAAGGCGTGGCCCCACGGATCCTTCAGGTCGGATTCCTTCGCGTAAGGGCCCTGCCAGTTCTGCGCATCGGCCGGCTTGGCCACGAGGTCACCGAGGTCGTGCGGAGGCGAGCCATTGTCGAGCGCGTAGTTTTCAACCTTCTGGCCCAGCGTGACCAGCTGTGCCTTGCCCGCGCCGTACTTGCCCTTGTCGACGTTCTTGCCGACCTGGGTGACGACAATGGCGCCGATGATGCCGATCAGGACGATGACGGCAAGCATTTCGAGCAGCGTGAAGCCGCGAGATAGGCGGGGTCGAAGCGTACGTGTCGCGCGCATGGCAGAGCTCCTTTGGAACGAGTGCGGTCAGTTGATATTGCTGGTGAGGCTGAGCAGTGGCAGCAGGATAGCCGCCATGATGAAAGCGACCATGACGGTCATGACGATGGTCAATGCGGGCACCAGTGCCGCCAACAGGCGGTCGATAGCGCGCTTGGCCTCGATGTCGAAGGTGTCGGCGACCTTGAGCAGCATCGTGTCCAGCGCGCCGGCTTCCTCGCCGACCTGGATCATCTGCAACGCGAGGCGGGGAAACCGCTCTGTCTGCGACAGGGAACTGCCAAGGCCGGCGCCGCCCTTGACCCGCTCGGCGGCCTGTTCAAGCGCGAGATCGAGTGCACGATTTCCAGTGACCTGGCGCGCGATAGCCAGGGACGAAAGCAGCGGTACGCCGTTCTTCAGCAAGGTGCCAAGCGTACGTGCGATACGCGCCGTCTCCACCTTGAGCAAGAGAGGGCCGGACACCCGCATGGTGAGCAGGCGCGCATGGAACGCCAGTTTCGTATCCGGATCGCGAAGGCGCAGGCGAGCGAACGTGCCGAGGACGAAGAGCGCGAGTGCCAGTGCCCACCACCAGTCGCTGATCACCGTACCGAGGGCGAGCACGACCTTGGTGATGAGGGGGATCGGGACCTGCATATCCGCAAAGATCGGCACGAACTGCGGCACCACGTAAGCAAGCAGCAACACCAGCGAGCCGAGCACGCCAACCATGAGGAACGCGGGGTAGATGAGCGCGTTGATGATGCTGCCGCGCAGCGCTTGCGCCCGTTCCAGATAATCCGCCAGGCGGCGCAGCGTTTCGTCGAGCGAGCCACCGGCTTCGCCGGCGCGCACCAGGCTGACGTACAAGCGCGGAAAGACACCGTTCTCTTCGTCCAGCGCCGTCGAAAGCGTCGTGCCGCCGCGGACACGGTCGCGAACGCGTTCGACCAGGTTCTTTGCACGCTCGCCTTCAGGGAGGTCGAGCAGGATGCCGAGTGCACGATCAAGGGGCTGCCCTGCGCTCAGCAAGGTGGCCAGCTGGTGCGTGAACTGGGCAAGCTGATCGCCAGTGAACACGCCTTTGCGGAACAGGGCGGCGAATCCACCGCTACTGGCCGCGCCTTCGGCGGGCGCTGCCTCGAGCGGCGTATGACCCTGGTCCTGCAGTCGCGCGACAACGTCCTCCACCGACGCGGCTTCCATCCTGCCGGTGAGTGCTTCGCCCGTGGCGCTGATAGCTCGGTAACGGAACTGGCTCATGGGAGGGCCTAGGATTCCTGGGTGACGCGAAGGACTTCTTCGATCGTCGTGACACCGGCGACCGCCTTGGCGAGGCCGTCCTCATACATCGTCCGCATGCCCTCGGCGCGCGCGAGGCGTTCTATTTCACCGGCGTCGGAGCGCTGCATGACGAGACGGCGCAGCGGATCGCTCATGACGAGGAATTCCATGATGGCGCGCCGGCCGCGGTAACCCGTGGGATTCGCCGGACTGGTACCGGGTTTCCAAAGGCGAATGGGCCGCTCGTCAGTGTACTTGTGCAGTTCGAATTGCTCGACCACCTCGGGCAATGCTTCGTAGGGAATCGCCGTTTCCGGATCCAGGCGACGAACGAGGCGCTGGGCCAGGATGCCATTCACCGTCGAGCCCAACAGGTAATCCTCAACGCCCATGTCGAGCAGGCGCGTGATGCCGCCGGATGCACTGTTGGTGTGCAGCGTGGACAACACCAGATGGCCCGTGAGAGCTGACTGGATCGCGATGCGACATGTCTCGAGATCGCGCATTTCGCCGATCATGATGACGTCGGGATCCTGACGGACGATGGAGCGGAGCGCGCCGGTGAAGTCCAGTCCGATCTGTGGCTTGACCTGGATCTGGTTGATACCCTCGATCTGGTATTCGACCGGGTCTTCCACCGTGATGATCTTCACGTCGGGCGTGTTGATCTGCGACAGCGCGGTGTACAGCGTGGTGGTTTTGCCCGAGCCGGTGGGGCCGGTCACCAGGAGAATGCCGTGCGGGCGGTCGAGCACCTCGACGAAACGATCGCGGAAATTGTCGGTGAAGCCGAGCGAAGCGAAATCGAAGATGATCGACTCGCGATCGAGGATACGCATGACCACCGATTCGCCGAAGCTGGTCGGCACCGTGGACACGCGAAGGTCGAGCTCCTTGCCCTGCACGCGCAACTGGATGCGGCCATCCTGAGGCAACCGCCGCTCCGCGATGTTCAGCCGCGCCATGATCTTTACACGCGATATGACAGCGGCGGTGGAGCTGGATGGCGGCGCTTCCACTTCGTGCAGGACGCCGTCGATGCGGTAGCGCACCTTGAGGCGGTTTTCAAAAGGCTCGATGTGGACGTCGGATGCCCGTTGTTCCACCGCGCGCTGGAGGATGAGATTCACCAGGCGAATCACCGGCGCTTCGGACGCGAGATCGCGCAGGTGCTCGACGTCGTCTTCTTCGGTGGCGTTGCCGTCGAGGCTTTCGACGATGCTGCCCATGGCGGAACGGCCCTGGCCGTAGTACCGCTCGATGAGCCCGTCTATTTCCGAACGTATGCCGACACGCAGAGGGAGGTCACGGCCGGTTGCAAGGCGAACCGCCTGCAACGGGTAGGGATCGGCCGGGTCGGCGACGAGCAGCGCCAGTCCGTCCTCGCCCTCGCGCACCGGAACGACGTGGTACTGCTTGAGGAAGCGAACCGACAGCTCGATATCGGCCGGAGGCAGGTCAGGTGCGTCCTTGGCCGCGAGAAGGTCGAGGCCGAGCAGTTCGGCCCAGGCGTCGGCAAGATCTCGCTCGGACACCAGCCCCAGGCGAGCCATTAGCGACGTGAGGGTGCCGTCCGGCGTCTCGTCATGCAGGCGCCGTGCCCGCGCGAGGTCAGTGTCCTTAAGGCGACCGTGCGCCACCAGGTGCGCACAGACCTGAGCTTCTCCCGGTTCCCCGGTCAGCATATCCCTATGCTCAGTCATCGCAGACATGCCTTCCTCACGGTCCGTTAAAGCGGTGGATCCACGCGATCGATCCGGATCACGCGGGCCGCTATTGGTAGCACATACCGTGCGTCTACGGCGACCGTGAATCCCGGGTTCCGCGACGTGGAGCAACAAGCGGAAGCCGGCGTCACCGCCGGCTTCCGCGCGCTATGAGTCTATCCGTAGGATTTCGCTGGGCCAATTACCAGCCGATGCCTACGCCGACACCTCCCGATGTCTCACCGCCGCTGATCGCGGCACCGAAGGTCAGGGCAGCCTTGGGACTGAGACTGCGCGAGAAACCGACCGACATCGCGCCCTGCCCCTTGTACCCGCCAACGCCCACGCCAAGCCGGTTGTCGCCGTTGACACTCTGGGTGCTGAAAGCCATCTGCGACATCGCCGCACCCATGGCGCCCACCTTGTTCAGGCGGTCGTTGAGGTTGCTGAAGCGGTGGTCTACTTCGCGTTTGTACTCGTCGAACGCTCCGCCGCTGACAACGTCGCCGAACTTCTGGTCGGTGTACTGCTTGGCGCTGTTCAGGGTGGCGGCATCGCCCTGGTCCGAATAGCTCTTCGCGGTGGCGACCGCCTGGTCCACCTGACTGACGTTGGCACCGTCCGTGGGCGCCGTCCCGGCGGCCACGTTGGTGATGCGCCGTTCGGCGCCTGCCGCACCGACCGATACGGTGTTTGCCTGGTCGGCGACCGAGCCGGCGCCCAGGGCGACGCTGTTGGTCGCGGCCGCGGTGACGGTCGCTGCGTTTCCGACCGCCGTGCCATTGTCCGCACCCACGCTGGCGTTATTGCCCACGGCGATATCCGTGGGGTCTTTGGCGTAACTGCCGGTGCCGATCGCAATGCCGTTACCCGTGCCCGGCACGATGGCCTGTGCCGTTACCGGTGCTGCTGCGGCAACCGGTGCGACAGGCGCTGCTGCAGCAGACGTGACAGCGGGTGTGACAGCGGCCGCCATCACGCCCTGGGCGGCGGCTTGAGGAGCGGCAACGACGGCATCGCGGCGAATCGGCGTCGTTCCGGTACCGGTACCGCCGGCTGGTTTGGACTCCAGGTTGCCGACCCGGTTGTTCAACGACGTCAGTGCGCCGTCCAACGCACCGACGGCATCACCCACCGTGCCGTACGACCCGCCCTGCACCCGGTAGACCGGCCCGACAAAGCCATTGGCTCCCATGGTCGCCCCACCACCGAGGGCCATCGCCACCGCGCTACCGGCGGCGTTCGACGTGCCCGCGAAAGCACTCGAGAGTGCCGAGTTCAGCTGGCCCACGTTCACCGCGTCGTTGGTCTGCGTACCCGAAGCAACGTTGGTGATCTGGCGATTGCTGGTCGCGCTACCGACAGAGACCGTGTTGGCACGCGTCGCCAGCGAGCCACTGCCCAGGGCGACCGAGTTGGCGCCCAGGGCCCTCGAACTATCGCCGATGGCCGTGGCGCCCGCCGCACCGGCATTCGCCGAGGCACCGATCGCTGTCGACGACGCCTTGCTCGCCGTCGCGAAGGCACCGTTGGCCGTGGACAGGTCGCCGCTGGCGCTGCTTCCCGCACCCGTCGCGATGGCCAGCTGGCCTGTTGCGCTTGCGTTATCCGAGCCATCGGCCGCGCCCGTCGCCGAGACGTAATGCTTCGCGCTGCTGACGCTGTCGGAAAGGTCGTTCAACTGCTGGACGTTGGTAGCGTCCGTCCCCTGCACGCCCGCAGCGACATTGGTGATCTGACGCTCACTTCCACGATCGCCCACCGACACCGTATTGGCCCGGGTGGCGAGCGAGTTCGAGCCCAACGCCACGCTATTGGTCGCGTCGCGCTGCACCGTGCTGTTCAGACCCACGGCAACGCCTCCCGCGCCAAAGGCGGTCGAGAAGTCACCCACGGCCACGCTGCTCGCACCGGACGCCCAGCTGTTGATACCCAGCGCGGTCGCGTTTTCACCCTGCGCATAAGCGAAGTAGCCCAGCGCCGTGCTGCCTACCCCCTCGGCAGCGGCGACGCCGCCGAGCGCCGTGGCGTAGTTCGCCGTGGCTTGCGCACCCGCGCCGAAGGCGGCGGCGCTGTCGCCGGTCGCGCCGGTGTAGATGAGGCCCACTCCGGCGAGGTTGCTTGGACCACCCACGGCTACCGATCCCGCCCCCGAGGCCGTCGTCGATGTGCCCACGGCGGTCGAGTAGTCACCGGTAGCATTGGCTACCGCACCCAGGGCTGTCGACTGGGCGCCACTGGCATAGGCACCGACGCCGACCGAGGTCGCCGCGAAACCGCCGGCCTGCGCGCTGGCGCCCACGGCCGTACCGCCGACACCCGCGCTGGTTGCTCCCGTCTCAACAGGATTGTTGTTGCTGTCGGAGATGAGCGGATTTCCCTGCGCATCGACGGCATTGCCACCAACGGCGACGCTTCCAGGGCCATCGGCCTGGGCGCCGGCGCCGTAAGCCGCGCTGTTCTGACCTGTCGCGACGCTACTGCTGCCCGTCGCCGTGGCGTTAACGCCGGTCGCGACAGCGCCACTACCGGTTGCCGTTGCGCCATCGCCGCTGGCGAAGGCACCCGAGCCGGATGCCGTGGCAAAGTTGCCATTCGCCTGCGCGTCATCGGAGCCGTCGTTCAGTCCGTTCGCCTTGAAGTAGCGCGTCGAGCCACTGACCGAGGCATCGAGCTGGCCCTTGTTTACCGCATCGGTATCTTCCGTGCCGGCCGCTACGTTGGTGATCTGGCGCTCGCTGCCAGCCGCACCGACCGACACCGTGTTAGCCCTGTCGGCCAGCGAACTCGCACCCAGCGCCACCGAGTTGGCCGCGGAGGCGTAGCTCGATTCACCGATAGCCGTGCTGCTCGCACCGTCGGCCCAGCTGTTCCAGCCCAGCGCCGTGGCGTAGTCGTTCGTCGCCCATGCACCCGCGCCGAAGGCGGAGGCACCCAGGCCCGTGGCTTGCGCCAGAATGAAGCCGAAGAACGTGCTTCCGCCGACAGCAACGCTTTCGTCGCCAGTAGCCTGCGCGCTCTCACCGACGGAGACGCTGCCCGTACCGGTTGCCGCACTCTGTGTGCCGACGGCTGTCGACAGGTCGCCGGTAGCATTCGCGACGGCACCCACCGCCGTGGCCTGGGCACCGCTCGCATACGCACCGACGCCAAACGACGACGATGCAAACCCACCCGCCTGCGCACTCGCACCAACCGCTGTGCCACCGACACCCGCGCTGGTTGCGCCGGTATCGACCGGCACGCCGGCGTTGGTGATCAGCGGATTGCCGTCCTCGTCGACGGCGACACCGCCGACAGCCACGCTACCCGGGCCATTCGCTTGAGCACCTGCGCCGTAGGCCGCGCTGTTCTGTCCGGTTGCGACGCTGCCGAAGCCATTGGCCGTTGAGTTCACACCCGTGGCGACTGCGCCACCGCCTGTCGCCGTGGCACCATCGGCGCCTGCGAAAGCACCCGACCCTGACGCTGTCGCGAACTGACCGGTCGCCTGTGCATCGTCGCTGCCATCGTTCAGGCCATTCGCCTTGAAGTAGCGCGTCGCGCCATTCACCGACAAATCGAGCTGGCCCTTGTTCACCGCATCGGTATCTTCCGTACCGGCAGCCACGTTCGCGATCTGCCGTTCATGCCCGGCCGTACCGACCGAGACAGTGTTGTCACGGTCTGCCTGCGAATCCGCACCGAGTGCCACCGAGTTTTCGCCCAGTGCCCAGGCGTTCGCGCCGAGTGCCGTAGCGTTGTTGCCGAGCGCCCAGCTATTCGTGCCGACGGCCACCGCATTTGCGCTTTCGAGACCGAAGAGGCCAAAGCCGGTTTCCGCATAGTTGCCGATCGCTACGCTGCCTTCGCCCGAGGCGCTCGCGCCAGCGCCGACGGCGGTCGACCCATTGCTGTACGCCGCCGAGCCATACCCGGACGCGAGTGAGAGGTCACCTGCCGCGTAAGCCTGCGCGCCATTCGCGGTGGCGCCCAATCCGGCGGCTTCCGAAAGAAAGCCCGTAGCCGTGGACTGCTCGCCCTGCGCAAACGCTGCCGTGCCCAGGGCGGTGCCGAACTGTCCTGCCGCTTGCGCGCTGGCACCTACCGCCGTGGAGGCGAGACCGGAAGCATTCGCCGGTCCGACCGCTTCGCCGGTGGCGCTGTACGTGATCAAAGGATTGCCGGCTGCGTCGAGCGCCTGGCCGCCGATGGCCGTGGCGCTGTTCGAAGAGGCCTGTGCACCAGCACCGTACGCCGCACTGTTCTGCCCGCTGGCCACACTGCCATAGCCGTTCGCCGTGGCATTCGCGGCCGTCGCCACCGCACCGCTGCCGTACGCGCTCGCGCCATCCGCCCCGGCGAAGGCGCCCGAGCCGGATGCCGTGGCGAATTGGCCAGTAGCCAGCGCATCGTCACTGCCGTCGTTCAACCCGTTTGCCTTGAAGTAGCGCGTGGCCGTGTTGACAGAGCTATCGAGCTGGCCTTTGTTTACCGCGTCGGTGTCTTCCGTGCCGGCCGCTACGTTGGTGATCTGGCGCTCACTGCCGACGTCGCCCACCGAAACGGTGTTAGCCCGATCGGTGTACGAACTGGCGCCGAGTGCTACCGAGTTCGCAGCACCAGCGATCGCCGACTCGCCGATCGCCGTGCTGCTCACGCCGTCGGCCCAGCTGTTCCAACCCAGCGCCGTGGCGTAATCGTTGGTCGCCCATGCACCTGCACCGAATGCGGAGGCTCCCGTGCCGGTCGCCTGCGCAGGGATGAAGCCGAAGAACGTGCTGCCACCGACGGCGACGCTTTCGTCGCCCGTAGCCTGCGCACTTTCACCGACGGATACGCTGCTGACACCTGTCGCCGCACTCTGCGTACCGATGGCGGTAGAGAGGTCGCCGGTGGCATTCGCAACGGCACCGACTGCCGTGGCCTGTGCGCCGCTCGCGTACGCACCGACACCGAACGACGAGGCAGCAAAGCCACCCGCCTGCGCGCTCGCGCCGACTGCCGTACCGCCTACTCCCGCGCTGGTCGCACCGGTATCGACCGGCACGCCAGCGTTGGTGATCAGTGGATTGCCGTCTTCGTCGACTGCGACACCGCCGACAGCCACGCTGCCCGGGCCATTAGCCTGTGCGCCGGCACCATACGCTGCACTGTTCTGACCGGTGGCTACGCTGCCGAAGCCATTGGCTGTTGAATTCACGCCCGTGGCCACTGCACCGCTACCGGTCGCGGTAGCACCGTCGGCGCCAGCGAAAGCACCCGACCCCGACGCCGTCGCGAACTGACCGGTGGCCTGGGCATCGTCGCTGCCGTCATTCAGGCCATTGGCTTTGAAGTAACGCGTTGCGCCATTCACCGACGAATCGAGCTGGCCCTTGTTCACCGCGTCGGTGTCTTCCGTACCGGCAGCCACGTTCGCAATCTGACGCTCATGTCCCGCCGTACCCACCGAGACCGTGTTGTCACGATCGGCCTGCGAATCCGCACCCAGCGCCACGGAGTTCTCACCCAGGGCCCATGCGTTCGCACCGAGCGCCGTGGCGTTGTTACCCAGCGCCCAGCTGTTCGTACCGACGGCCACCGCGTTCGCGCTTTCCAGACCAAACAGGCCAAAGCCGGTTTCCGCGAAGTTGCCGATGGCCACGCTGCCTGCGCCTGATGCACTGGCGCCAGCACCGATCGCCGTTGAACCTGCGCTATAGGCGGTCGAGCCAAAACCGTTAGCAACGGACTGGTCTCCGGCTGCCGTGGCCTGTGAGCCACTGGCGGTGGAGAAATCGCCAAGGGCGTTTGCCACGGCACCGACGGCGGTCGACTGAGCGCCGCTAGCGTAGGCACCCACGCCGAACGACGACGCCGCAAAACCACCCGCCTGCGCGCTCGCGCCGACTGCCGTACCGCCCACGCCTGCGCTCGTTGCACCGGTGTCGACCGGCACGCCGGCGTTCGTGATCAGCGGATTGCCGTCCGCGTCCACAGCAACGCCGCCAACAGCGACACTCCCCGGGCCATTGGCCTGGGCACCGGCACCGAACGCGGCACTGTTCTGCCCGGTAGCGACGCTGCCGTAGCCGTTGGCTGTCGCGTTCGCTCCGGTTGCCACCGCACCGCTGCCGGTTGCGGTCGCACCATCGGCGCCCGCGAAAGCACCCGAACCGGATGCCGTCGCAAACTGGCCCGTGGCCTGCGCGTCATCGCTGCCGTCACCGTTGCCGTTCGCCTTGAAGTAATGCGCGGCATCACTGGTGTCGTCTGCAAGCTTGTCGACCCGCGTCGATACGCCATCGACCCTCGTCGACAACGTGTCCACCCGTGTCGATACGCCACTCACCGACGACGAAACTTTATCCAGCTGCCGCTTATTGGTCGCATCGGTGGCCTGCGTGCCATCGGCAACGTTCACCACCTGGCGCTCTTCGTTGACCTTGCCTACGGAGACCGTGTTAGCGCGATTGGCGACCGAACCATCGCCGAGGGCGACGGAGTTCTTCGCCGTGGCGCTTGAGTCCGTTCCGAAGGCGGAGCTGGCCGACCCACTGGCGAACGACGATTCGCCGATCGCGACGCTGTCCGTGCCGGTGGCGCGGGCATTCTGGCCCAGCGCTGTCGACCAGGCACCGGACGACTGTGCATTCTGTCCCAGCGCGACGCTGTAGTTGCCGCTACTGATCGCTGCCGTACCGACCGCCGTGCTGTAGTCGCCGGCAGCCTTGCTCGAGGTGCCGCATGCGAAGGCGTCGTCGCCCTTGGCGACCGGCGCCTTGCCCTGAATACCGAGAAGATAACCACCGCACACGTTGCCTGCCTGCGCCGGTGCACTGCCCAGCGCCAGCATCACGCCGGCAGCCAGTGGCAATGCGGCCATCGCGGCGCGCAGGCGTCGGGAGGTGCTTCCCTTACCGTTTGCTCGAGCCAGTTCCGATGCCACGACCAGGATACCGAGCGACTTGTTCCAAACCTTGCTGTAGATGGTGTTCACGTAACCTTCCTCCCCAGATGAAATCCCCTGCCCGCGATTCGGGCCACGCAAAGGTCGAGGCCCCGGCGAACCGGGGCCTCTTTCGGGTCATGCTTCAGAGCGTGTAAGCGCCCAGCACACTCACGCCGGAGTACGCCTTTTCACCCTTGACGGTCAGCGTCCACACGCCGGCCGCAGGCTTGGTGGCCGTGAACGGCTCACTGTTACCAGGACGATTGGGCTGTGCCTTCACCACACCCTTCGGGTCGGTCACCGAGATCGACACATCACCCGAGCCACCGTAGGTGCGCAGGGTGAGCGTCTTCGCGTTGGCCGGCACCGTGAGCTGGTACGCCGAGGTCGCACCGGCGGCACCCTTCTGGTTGTTCAGCGCGGTGTTGTTGCCAAGCACGATGGCCGGCGGTGCAGCGGCGGGACCCCATGCGTCGTACTGCTTCTGCGTCTCCGCATCAGACAGGCAGGCGTTGAGGCTCGATGCCTGGCCGGCCGTGATCAGACCGTCGGTCGCAAGCTGTCCCTCGTACGCCCTGACGCCTGCGCGATACGTACCCACGTTGGCAGCGTTGCCGGCGAGGATCTTCGCGTTGGCGAACACGTTGGCACCGATGATCATGCCGCCCGGCACGAGTCTCGGAATGCCCGTGTCGCAGGTGAGCAACAGCTGGTTGCTGCGGTCGATGCCCCAGCCGATGTCCTGGAACAACGCCGGGCCCAGGTCGAGATCGATCTCGCCGCGGAGATCCTGGCTGATGGCGTACTCCATGATCGCGTTCGGCGTCAGGCGCGTGTCGTAATGCGAGAACGACGAACCCGGCGAGAGGACTGCCGGAGCGTAGATCTGCACGCCGTCGGCGTTCGTGCCCGCCAGACCCGTGCCCTTGCCGACGGCGCCGGTGAGGCCGGCGAGATTGGCCTTAAGCGTATTGCCATCGACCTGGTTCACCAGGATCACCGGGATAGTCACCGGCGAGGCAGGCGTGCCACCCGGCGAAACCGCGGCGGGCTGGTTGTTGGCCAGAAGCACGGCCTTCGCACCGGCAGCCTGGGCATTGAGCGACTTCACCGTGAAATCGCAGGTACCCCGGTCGATCAGCGCAATCTTCCCGGCGACAGCGGACGCGTTGGTGATCGCGGCGCAACCATCGTTGGGCACAGCCTGCACGACAGCACCGGAGAAGTTCGACGCGGAGGCCGTCGGACCGAAAGCGGCCTGCGCATAGAGGTAATCACCGGCGGCGGCGGCCGGGGCGGTGACGCGGAATACGTCGGGCTGCGACAGCGCGAGCGGTGCCTCGGCGATCACGGTCGCGCCGGAGAAGGCGAGGTTGCCGTCGTCGAGCGCTGCCGTCACGCGTTCTGCGTTTGTCAGGTTGTCCCAGAGCACGCCCTTATGCTTGACGAAGAAGCCATAGATGTTCGGGAACGAGCCAGGACCGCCGGGGAAGTCTTCGCCGGTTGTCAGGTCCGTAAGGTCGAGGAAGCCGAGACCGTGCGACATCTCGTGCAGCACGACGTTGAGGAAGTCGATCTGCCCGGGGCCGACCTTGTGATCCAGGCCCATGTACCACGACGAGCCTTCGATGCAGCCGGGGCTACCCAGTGCGCCGTTGAACTGGCTCTGGATATCGGCCTCGGTCGGGCTCAGGTCTTCGCCAGCCAGCGAGTTGGCCTCCGCGACCGTATACCAGACGTTCGCCTTGGCGCCCGCGGGAAGGCTGGCGGCGTCGAAAGTGAAAACCTCCAGGGGACCGGACGATCCGAGCACGCCGCCGGTGGCGTCGCATTCGAGTGGTTCGAACGTCGCGTTGTTAACGATGGTGACGTTGCTCTTCATGTACGAGCCGTGGATGTCCGCCGCGAACAGGAAGACATTGAGCGCCTGTTGACCGAAGGTCGTGCCCGGGTTGCCCCCGACGGGGGTGGCCGGGGTGTGGTCGTCGAGACCCTGGCCCGTACCGACGTCCTGGTTGACGATCTTGATCTCGGCGGCGCTGGCGCTCACGGCGCCGAACAGACCGGCTGTAAGAAGGGCTGAGTAGAGAAGGCCGCGGCGGATCATCGGGTTACCTCCGGTGCCTTGGGCGCAACCTGGGCGCCGTGGTCGTCATGGTGGATGCTTACGGAGCCGTCCGCCGCGCGTGTGGCGACAACGCTGCTCATGCGCTCCTGTGGCAGGCGTATGCCCGTGGCTTTTGCGCCGCTGTGGAGGTTGACCGTGCGAATCGTGCTCTTCGCATCGGCGTTGGTGCGCGGTTGCGTGGAGAACGATGAAACCCTGCTCTGCCGAGCCTGGAACGCCTTGGAGTACGCGGCCCGCTCAGCGTCGGTCGGCGCGCGGACCTTGCCGGTCACCGGATCGATAGCGACCTGCTGCCCGGCCTGGACAGAGCGGACGTGCGGCGTGGTCTGGGTCGAAGGGGTTTCCGCGGCGTGCACCGCTCCCGCGACAGTGAAGATGCCCGTCAGCACAAGGCCCACGGCCTGTGCCAGTGTTCGTGAAGTCATTACGCATACCTCCCTAGTGCGGCGCCGGGACCCCTCCCTGCACGCCAGCCGACGAAGGCCCCCTCGCCGGCGCAAACACTTGAAGGATTCGACGTTCCCCTCAACGCAAAATCCAAAAACCTTTATGGCGCGGTAAAACCCGGCGTCGGCGAGTCGACGAGCGTCCTCGCGGTGGCGCGGTTTACCATTGGCATGCCCCCTTCCCTGCTGCTCGTTTGAGATCCATCTGAGTACTCCCTGAGAGTCGTCTTCTTGACGTCCGTCTCTGGAACCTAACAGTAGGAAAATACGAACGTCAATATTTTGGCGGTAAGTTTTTGAACGCCAAAAGGCATAGTGCGGAAACCCCGCCGCGGCACGTTTGCAGTGTCGATTGACGTTCTAATTCATAGCGTTGCACGCCAATAACGCTTGGCCTTCACGTTCACACCCTTGTCTCAAAGCGAAAGAAATCATGGACTTGATCGATATCGGTGCCAACCTGACCCACGAATCCTTTCGTCAAGATCTTGACGAAGTACTGGCCCGCGCGAGTGCCCATGGCGTGGGCCGGATGGTCGTGACTGGTGCCTCACGGGAAGGAAGCGAGCACGCCCTATCGCTCGCGCGCGCCAGTGGCGGACGCCTTTTTGCGACGGCGGGGGTACACCCTCACCACGCCGTCGAATACGACGACGCCACCGACGCCCTGTTGCGCCAGCTTGCAGGTGAGCCAGAAGTCCGCGCCGTCGGCGAGACCGGTCTCGACTACAACCGGAATTACTCGCCCCGCGACGTGCAGCGGGTGGTTTTCGAACGGCAGCTGGAAATCGCCGTCGCGGCCGGGAAGCCGCTATTCCTGCATCAGCGCGACGCGCACCACGACTTTCTTGCCATCCTGAAGCGCTACCGCGATCGCGTTCCAGCGGCGGTGGTGCACTGTTTCACCGACACCGAAGAAGCCCTGCGCGACTACCTCGACCTCGATTGCCACATCGGAATCACGGGGTGGATCTGCGACGAACGTCGCGGCGCGCATCTGCGTGAGATGGTTAAGCTCATCCCCGCAAACCGGCTGATGCTCGAGACCGACGCCCCTTATCTCCTGCCGAGGACGATCCGGCCGATGCCGAAGGATCGCCGCAACGAGCCGATGTACCTGGCGCACATTCGAGACGAAGTGGCCCGTGACCGGGGGGAGTCGAGAGAAGCGCTGACAGAGTCCAGCGTGCGGACCACTGAGGCGTTTTTCGGTTTGTAGTGCAAGCACCCATCGCCGGTGAATCGGCTCCCACACAGAGCACGACCTCGCACCTGTGGGAGCCGATTCATCGGCGATGCTCCCGGCGTCCTGACATTCCCGGTATCAACCCGAGTGCAGGCTCGTCAGCGACGCCTCCGCGAGATCGATCTCCCGCATCAACGTACGTAACGTATCGTCATTGATCTCGTGGCTGCGACGCAGGTTGTACAGCTCCCTTCGCTCGGCGCGCAGCGCCGCCAGGCGCATGACGCGCTCCGTCCCCGCCTCCGCGCGCGCCTTGTCCGGAAGATCACCCTCCTCGCCGGCCGCCTCGAGGCGCTGCTGGTAATCAGCCATGACACGAGAGGCCACGCGCGACGCCAGGGCTATCGCATTGCCGTCGCCACTGTCGTCCACGCGCTGCTGTTCGTCGGCGATGCCGCGCAGTGCCGCCTCGGCGGAGAGGGCGCGTGCCTTGCGCTCCTCGCGAACACGCGGATCCTCGCCGGGAAGCTTCAGCCCCTTTACCGCGAGCGGCAGGCCGATCGCCCCGATGACAAGGGTGCACAGGATGACCCCGCTGGCGAGCAGGATCATCAGGTGTCGCACGGGGAACGGCACACCCTCGCTTTTCATCAACGGCAGCGAAAGCACGCCCGCCATGGTGATCGCCCCGCGAACACCGGCCAGTGCCGATGTCCAGACCATGCGTGTGCCGACCTTGGGACGCTTCTCGCCACGGTGCAGCGCACGCATCAGGACGAAGCGCAGCGACACCCACACCCAGATGAAGCGCAGGATGACCAGAACCAGTGTGATCGCGACGACGTAGGCAAGCAGGTACCAGAGCTCGCCGCCCCCGGCCTGTGCGAGGTCGCCCTTCGCCCCGTCGACGATGCCGGGAAGCTGGAGGCCGAGCAGCAGGAAGATCAGGCCGTTGAACGTGAACTCGACCATCGACCACACCGCACCGTTCTGCATGCGCGTGGCGACATAGCCGCCCTTGAGCACGTCGGTGTAGTTCATCGTCATGCCGGCAGCCACTGCGGCGAGGATGCCCGACACACCGAAGTGCTCGGCGAGCAGGTAGGCGGCAAACGGGAGAAGCAGGAGTAACGCGACCTGGCTTGCCGGGTCCACCTCACCGCTCCAGCGGACCAGGCGACGACGGAAGATCCCGAACGTGTAGCTGACCAGCACGCCGGCCAGGACGCCGCCAAGGGCCATCACCACGAAGTCCATGGACGCCTTGCCGAGCGAGAAGGTCCCTGTGAGCTCCGCCGCCACGGCGAACTGCAGGGCGACCAGGCCCGATGCGTCGTTGAGCAAGGCCTCCCCCGAGAGCACGTGCATCAGCCGCGAAGGTATCGGCGTTGCCCCGGTGATCGAGGTCACCGCGACGGCGTCCGTCGGCGAGAGCACGGCGGCCAAAGCGAACGCGACGGCCAGGGGCACCGTGGGAATCATCCAGTGAACGAAGTAACCGACACCCAGGATCGTGAAGAAGACCAGGCCCACGGCCAGCGCGAGGATAGGGCCGCGCAACAGGAAGAGCTCGCGCTTGGGAATGCGCCAGCCGTCGGCGAACAGAAGCGGCGGGATGAAGAGGAGGAAAAAGAGCTCGTGATCGAACTCCACCTCCATGCCGAGCGGGCTCGCCAGAAGGGCCCCGAGGCCGATCTGCAAGATAGGCAAGGGAAGCCGGACAGGAAGGATCCGGACCATGGCGCCGGACAGCGCGACAACGAGAAGGAGGATGAGGATCGTGATGACTAAGTCCATCCGCCGACGGTAAACGGCGCATGCCGAAGGAGGCAAGACGAATGGCACTGGCGTCGTATGTTTTTGCGACTCGGCTCGCAATTACCTGCTTAGGACTTATTCCTATTGTTACGAATGCCGTCAATACTTTACGTTCTTTTCACGCGCCGCTTCGGCGCCGTCGTCAACTCGCCTCAGGGGACATGATGAGCGGGTGCGACTTTCGCCATGGATGACGTCTTGCATGATCTTTTTGGGGAGCAAGTCACATGCCACACCACGCCATCGCGTGCACCCCTTTCGATTGACGACGTGACGCCGCTCGCCCGGTAAGAGGCGTTCGGCCGAACGAAATTCTTTCAGTTGGTTCTCCGCCCGTCGTTCGCTCGGCGGACCATCCGCGTGCCGCGCGGATGCGGACGAACTCATCCCGTTTATTCGTCACGCGTTTTTTCAGGAGGGACGTTCCATGCAGTACGCAAACCGTTCAGTCGCGCCGCCGCGCCGCAAGCTCGCGCTTGCCGTGGCTTTCGCCGTATCCATCGGCGGTGCCGGCGCGGCCATGGCCCAGAGCAACGCCACCGGCGCCATCTTCGGCTCCGCCGCACCCGGTGACGTTGTCCACATCGAGAGCTCGGACACCGGCCTGCGCCGCGACATCACTGTCGACGCCGGCGGCCGCTACCGCGCCAACTCGCTGCCCATCGGCACCTATACCGTGACGCTGATGCACAACGGCACGGCCGTCGATTCGCATAAGGGCGTCCAGACCCAGATCAGCCAGGGTACCGACGTTTCCTTCGCCGCTGCCGCCGCCGGCGCCGCCGACGCGACCAGCCTCGGCAGTGTCCAGGTCACCGCCAACACGCTGCCCAGCATCGACGTCAGCTCGGTCGACTCGCGCACCGTGCTGACCGCCGACCAGCTCTCGAAACTGCCCATTGCCCGCACCTCGATCAGCTCGATCGCCCTGCTCGCCCCGGGTACGACGCCCGCGGTTCGCGGTTACGGCAACGCGCTCTCCTTTGGCGGTTCGTCGGCTTCCGAGAACGGCTACTACATCAACGGTTTCCAGGCCACCAACCCGCTGACCGGCGTGAGCTCGCGCCAGCTGCCGTATGACGCGATCGACCAGGAGCAGGTACTGATCGGCGGCTACGGCGCCGAATACGGCCGTTCCACCGGCGGCGTGATCAACGTCGTGTCCAAGCGCGGTACCAACGAGTGGAAGGGCGACGTCCAGGTCTTCTTCTCGCCGGACAGCCTCAACCAGCAGCCACGTGACATCGATCTGCGCGATGGCACCAAGTTCCAGCGTGGCAACCCCTACGTCCTGCGCAACCAGGAAAACCTGCAGTACTCCGGCTCCATTGGCGGCGCGCTGATCAAGGACAAGTTGTTCATCTTCGCCGCAGCCGACTGGATCAGGAACTCCGGCGACTACACCGGTCCCAATACGACCAGCGACGACGAGCATGACGTCGCCAAGACGAAGCGCTGGTTGACCAAGTTGGACTGGAACATCACCGACAACAACATCCTCGAGTTCACCGGCATCGGCGACACCGAGACGAACGACCAGTCCATCAGCGCCTATAGCTACGACACCGGTCGCGGCGATTACCTGGGCCACGTCTACACGAAGAACTACAACGGCACGCAGACCAACGCGACGCCGGGTGGTAACACCTATATCGGCCATTACACCGGCTACATCACCGACGACCTCACCGTGAACGCGATGTACGGCCGTTCGCACTCCGACCATAGCCAGGACATCACGTCGGCGACCGGCCAGAACTGCCCGACCATTACCGATAACCGTACCGAGTTCAAGAACAACCCGCAGACCGGTTGCACGGTCGGTGGCTCGACCTTCCTCCTGCCCGGCGCGCAAGACAGCAGCCACGGCTGGAGCGCCAATATCGAGTATCGCATCGGCGATCACGATCTCCGTGGCGGTGTCGACAACTACGTCCTGCGCGCCACCTCGGGCGCATTGCCGACCGGTGGTACCGGCTGGACCTACGCCGATGTTGGCGACGGCTCGTCCATCAAGAGCCGCCTGACGAACCTCGGTCTTGATCCTGCGCTCTACAATCCTGCCAACTTTGCCAATGGCTACTATGCCGAATCCACGGCACTGAGCACAGGCACCTCGGCCCGCACCAACCAGCGGTCGCAGTTCATCGAAGACAACTGGCAGATCACTGATCGTTGGCACGGCTACATCGGCCTGCGTAACGAGCAGTTCACCAACTTCAACGGCTCGGGCCAGGCCTACGCCAGCGCGCGCCACCAGCTCGATCCGCGCCTGGGTGCATCGTGGGATGTCCACGGTGACAGCTCGCTGAAGATCTACGCCAATGCGGGTCGTTACCATCTCGGCCTGCCGACCTCCGTCGCCATCCGTGGCGCTGGCCCGTCTACCTTCCCGTCGCAGTACTACGGCTTCACGGGTATCGACCCGACCACGGGCGTCCCGACCGGTCTTGTCGATGGTCCGTATTCCGCGAACTACAACAAGAACGGCGCGAACGGCATTCCGCCGGATGCGAAGACCGTTTCGGCGCAGGGCCTGCACTCGTACTACCAGGACGAGTACATCTTCGGTGTCGATCAGCAGCTGGACAACAACTGGGTCGTCGGCGCCAAGGCCATGTACCGTCGCCTGCGCAGCCTGATCGATGATACTTGCGACTCGGCACCGCTGCAGGAATGGGGCGACGAGAACGGTCTTCATGACGAAGTGAAGGCAGGTATCGGCCGCAGCACGGGTTGCTGGCTGTACAACCCGGGCCGCGCGAACACGTTTACCGTATCGCCAGCTGACGGTCAGTACCTGAGCGTCCCGCTCACTGCGGACCAGATCGGCGAGCCGCGTGCGAAGCGTGCTTACTACATGCTCGACCTGTACGCCGAACACCAGTTCAGCGACCACTGGTACGCGAAGATCGACTACACCTACTCGCGTAGCTACGGTAACTCCGAAGGCCAGCTCGATTCCAATATCGTCCAGGCCGACGTGTCGACCACGGAGACCTGGGATTTCCCGGCCATCATGGAAAACACCAACGGCAACCTGCCCAACGACCAGAAGCACCAGCTGCGCATTTATGGCACCTATGCGCCGACGGATGAGTGGGCGTTCTCGACCGTTACCCGCATCGCTTCGGGCTACCCGGTCAGCTGCATCGGCACCCGTCCGGAAGCCTATGGTGGCGACCCGTACGAGTACGGCAACAGCTACTTCTACTGCAACGGCCAGCCCGCGACACGCGGCACCTTCGGTCGCACGCCGTGGACGTATAACGTGGACGTCAGCGCGGCCTGGAAGCCGGCTTTTGCCGACCACAAGCTGACGCTGTCGGCCGACGTGTTCAACATCCTCGGCAAGCAGCGCGTCACCCAGTACTACGAAGTTGGCGAAACCGCTGCGGGCGATCCCAACCCGCAGTACAAGCGCGCCCGTTCGTTCTCCGATCCGCGCACCGTGCGCCTGGGAGCCCGCTACGATTTCACGCTGTAACGAAAACGCTTAGCTATATCGCATAACAAAAACAGCAAGCATTTCCCCGGATATTGGCCGCTCTAGATGGAGCGGCCTTTTTTTTGCTTCTTCTCCGTGTGGGAGCCGATTCATCGGCCATCCCGCGGCAGCGGGCCAGGATGACGCGAGCCCTATCGCCGATGAATCGGCTCCCACAAAGAAGCGTCCCTTTTTGCGATCGCCTCGCAAATACACCGCGGGCGACGTGCGGCCCCGCAAGTACTTGCCTCGTAAATAGTTGCTTAGGACTTTTTCCTATTGTTCCTAGGTGCGGCGGTACTTTACGTTGTTTTCACGCGCCGCTTCGGTGCCGTCGTTAGCTCGCCTCAGGGGACATGATGAGCGGGTGCGACTTTCGCCATGGATGACGTCTTGCACGACTTTTTGGGGAGCAACAGACATGCCACACCACGCCATCGCGCGCACCCCTTTCGATTGACGACGTGACGCCGTTCGCCCGGTAAGAGGCGCGCGGCCGAACAACAGTTCCTATTGGTTCTCCGCCTGCCGGGCTTTCCGGCGGAACATCCGCGTGCCGCGCGGATGCGGACGAACTCATCCCGTTTATTCGTCACGCGTTTTTTCAGGAGGGAGGTTTCATGCAGTACGTAACCCGTTCAGCCGCGCCGGCACGCCGCAAGCTCGCGCTTGCCGTCGCCTTCGCCGTATCCATCGGCGGTGCCGGTTCGGCGCTGGCCCAGAGCAACGCCACCGGCGCCATCTTCGGCTCCGCCACGCCTGGTGATGTCGTCCATATCGAGAGCACCGATACCGGCCTTCGCCGCGATATCAGCGTCGATTCCGGTGGCCGTTATCGCGCCAATTCGCTGCCGATCGGTACCTATACCGTGACGTTGATGCACAACGGCACGGCTGTCGATTCGCACAAGGGCGTGCAGACCCAGATCAGCCAGGGTACCGATGTTTCCTTCGCCGCAGCTGCCGCCGGCGCCGCCGACGCGACCAGCCTGGGCAGCGTCCAGGTTACTGCCAACACCCTGCCCAGCATCGACGTCAGCTCGGTCGACTCACGCACCGTCTTGACTGCCGACCAGCTGTCCAAGTTGCCGATCGCCCGCACCTCGATCAGCTCGATCGCCCTGCTCGCCCCGGGCACCACGCCTGCGGTTCGCGGCTACGGCAATGCGCTCTCCTTCGGCGGCTCCTCGGCGTCCGAGAATGCTTATTACATCAACGGTTTCCAGGCCACCAACCCGCTTACCGGCGTGAGTTCGCGCCAGCTGCCGTACGACGCGATCGATCAGGAACAGGTGCTGATCGGCGGCTACGGCGCGGAATACGGTCGTTCCACCGGCGGCGTGATCAACGTCGTGTCCAAGCGCGGCACCAATGAGTGGAAGGGTGACGTCCAGGTATTCTGGTCGCCGGATGGTCTGAACCAGCAGCCGCGCGACATCGATCTGCGCGATGGCACCAAGTACCAGAAGGGCAACACGTATGCCCTGCGTAATAACGAGAACCTGCAGTACTCCGGCTCCATCGGCGGTGCGCTGATCAAGGATAAGTTGTTCTTCTTCGCCGCCGCGGACTGGATCAAGAACACCGGCGACTACACCGGGCCGAACACGACCAGCGACGACGAGCACGATAGCTCCAAGACCAAGCGCTGGCTGACCAAGATCGACTGGAACATCACCGACAACAACATCCTCGAGTTCACCGGCATCGGCGACACCGAGACAGAAGACCAGTCGATCAGTGCCTACAGCTACGACACCGGTAAGGGTGCGTATCTTGGCCATGTCTACACCAAGAACTACAACGGCACGCAGACCAATGCGACGCCGGGCGGTAACACCTATATCGGTCACTACACCGGTTACATCACCGATGACCTGACGGTCAATGCGATGTACGGCCGTTCGCACTCCGACCACAGCCAGGACATCGACTCGGCTACGGGTCAGGCGTGCCCGACCATTACCGACAAGCGCGCGGGCTTCGCCAACAACCCGCAAACCGGTTGCACGGTCGGTGGCTCCACCTTCCTCCTGCCCGGCGCGCAAGACAGCAGCCATGGCTGGAGCGCCAACATCGAATATCGCATCGGCGATCACGACCTTCGTGGCGGTGTCGATAACTATGTCCTGCGTGCGACATCCGGTGCGCTGCCCACGGGTGGCACCAATTATGTCTACAACGATGTCGCCGATGGCACGGCGATCAGGAGCCGCCTGTCTGCCCTCGGTCTCGACCCGGGCCTCTACAACGCGGCTAACTTCGCGAACGGCTATTACGTCGAACAGACAGCGCTGAGCACGGGCACCTCGGCCCGTACCAACCAGCGTTCGCAGTTCGTCGAAGACAACTGGCAGATCACGGATCGCTGGCACGGTTACATCGGCCTGCGTAACGAGCAGTTCACCAACTTCAACGGTGCGGGCGAGGCTTATGCGAGCGCGCGCCACCAGCTCGATCCGCGCCTGGGTGCGTCGTGGGACGTCTACGGTGACAGCTCACTGAAGGTCTACGCCAACGCGGGCCGCTACCATCTCGGCCTGCCGACCTCCGTCGCCATCCGCGGCGCCGGTCCGTCGACTTACCCGTCGCAGCTCTTCGGTTTCACCGGTATCGATCCGACCACGGGCGAGCCCACCGGACTGGTTTCGGGTCCGTACTCCGGTAACTTCAACAAGAACGGCGCGAATGGCATCCCGCCGGATGCGAAGACCGTTTCGGCGCAGGGCCTGCACTCGTACTACCAGGACGAGTACATCTTCGGTTTCGACCAGCAGCTGGACAACAACTGGGTCGTCGGCGCCAAGACCATGTACCGTCGCCTGCGCAGCCTGATCGATGACACCTGCGACTCGTCGCCCATCCAGACCTGGGGCGATCAGAACGGCCTGAGCGACGAGGTGGCGGCCGGTATCGCACGTAGTACGGGTTGCTGGCTGTATAACCCGGGCCGCGCGAACACCTTTACCGTGTCCCCCGCTCCCGGCGAGTACCTGAGCGTTCCGCTCACCGCCGCGGACATCGGCGAGCCGCGTGCGAAGCGTGCTTACTACATGCTCGACCTGTACGCCGAACACCAGTTCAGCGACCACTGGTACGCGAAGATCGACTACACCTACTCGCGTAGCTACGGTAACTCCGAAGGCCAGCTCGATTCCAATATCGTCCAGGCCGACGTCTCGACCACCGAGAGCTGGGATTTCCCGGCCATCATGGAGAACACCAACGGCGATCTGCCGAGCGACCAGAAGCACCAGCTGCGTATCTACGGCACGTATGCGCCGAACGATGAGTGGGCGTTCTCGACGGTCACGCGTATCGCTTCGGGCTACCCCGTCAGCTGCATCGGCACCCGCCCGGACTCCGTCGGCGGCGATCCGAACCAGTACGGCGCTGCCTACTTCTACTGCAACGGTGAGCCCGCCAAGCGCGGCACCTTCGGCCGCACGCCGTGGACGTACAACGTCGATCTCAGCGTCGCCTGGAAGCCGGCCTTCGCCGACCACAAGCTGACACTGTCGGCCGACGCATTCAACGCGCTCGGCAAGCAGCGCGTGACGCAGTACTACGAGTACGGCGAAACCGACAGTGGCACGCCGGATCCGCAGTACAAGCGCGCTCGTTCGTTCTCGGACCCCCGGACCATCCGCCTGGGAGCCCGCTACGACTTCACGCTGTAACGAAAACGCTTAGCCATATCGCATAACAAAAACAGCAAGCATTTCCCCGGATATTGGCCGCTCCAGATGGAGCGGCCTTTTTTTGCTTTTTCTCCCTGTGGGAGCCGATTCATCGGCGATCCCGCGGCAGCGGGCCAGCTTGTCGCGAGCACCCATCGCCGATAAATCGGCTCCTACAGAGGAGCGTCGGCGGCCTGTCTCCAACGGAGGTACGGCGCGCAGACGAAGATCGCCACGCCTGCCAACATCACCGCCGCGCCTGCCCAGACAGCAGTCGCGAAGTGCTCATCGAATGCCAGGTACGACGTCACGATGCCCGACACTGGAACGATCAGCGACAGCGGCGCAACGCTCGCCGCCGGGTACTTCTTCATCAGGTTGTTCCAGACCATGTAACCGAACACGGTCGTGACGTATGCCTGGAACAGTACCGAGCACGCCGCTGCCCAGGTCACGCCGTGGGACAAGGCAATGAATGGCGCCGCACCTTCGCTCACGTAGGTCAGCAAGAACAGCACAGGCGCGGAGAACACGCTTGACCACGCGATGAAGGCGATCATGTCTTTTGGCTTGTGTCGTTTCACGATCAGGTTGCAGACGCTCCAGCTGATCGCTGCGAGCAATACGAGCACGACACCCAGCGTCGTCGATGTGCCTGTCGTGGCATGGATGACGACCAGCAGTCCGGCCGCTGCGACCAACATGCCCACCAACTGCGGCGTGCGCATGCGTTCACGAAGCAGGACGGCACTGAGGATGACGGTAAAGAACGCGCTGAACTGCAGTACCAGCGACGACAGTCCGGGCGACATGCCCTTCGACATCGCCAGGTTCACCACCCACCACAGGCCGACACCGAACAACACGCCGTAGGTGGCAAGCGAAGCCATCGGCACGTCTCGTGGACGTGGAAGGAAGAGAATCAGCGGGAAGGCCGTAAACGCAAAGCGCAATCCGGTGAGCAGGAAGGGATCGAGGTCGCGCAGGCCAACCTCGATCACGGAGAAGTTGCTGCCCCAGATGAGGGTAACGAGGATGCCCAGGAAGAGGTCGCGCGGTTTCATTTGCTTCCTTGTCGGTGAAGCGGGGGCGAGCACCCATCGCCGCTGAAGCGGCTCCCACAAGTGCACGGCGCACAATGCTTGGGGGCGCGGCTCCGCGGGTCAGTCGATGGAGTCGTCTTCGAAACGGAGGTGTTTCACACTGCGGCCGTGACGACGAACGAGCTTCAACGCTTCGATGCCGACCTTGATGTGACGTTCGACAAAGTTCGCGGTGACCACTGCGTCACTGCTTTCGGTCTTCACGCCCTCGGGGATCATCGGCTGGTCAGAAACCAGCAGGAGCGCGCCGCAGGGAATGTGATTGGCGAACCCGGCGGCGAAGATCGTCGCGGTTTCCATGTCGATGGCCATGCTGCGCGTGCGACGCAGGTAGTCCTTGAAGGCCTCGTCGTGCTCCCAGACCCGGCGATTGGTCGTATACACGGTACCTGTCCAGTAGTCATGACCGAGGTCGCGGATCATCGTGGACACGGCGCGCTGGAGCTGGAAGGCCGGGAGGGCCGGCACCTCGGGCAGCAGGTAGTCGTTCGAGGTGCCCTCGCCGCGGATCGCCGCAATCGGCAGGATCAGGTCGCCGATTGCGTTTTTTCTCTTCAGGCCGCCGCACTTGCCGAGGAAAAGGACCGCCTCCGGCGCGATGACGCTGAGCAGGTCCATGACCGTGGCGGCATTGGGGCTGCCCATGCCGAAGTTAATCAGGGTGATGCCGTCGGCCGTGGCGTTGGGCATCGGCCGGTCACGGCCGCGCACTTCGACACCGTGGTCGAGGGCGAAACGTTCGACGTAATGGCCGAAGTTGGTCAGCAGGATGTGCTGTCCGAAGCCCTCCAGGGGGGTGCCCGTGTAGCGGGGCAGCCAGTTGGAGACGATCTCGTTCTTGGTTTTCATGGGGAACCCGTCGGCGCGGTTACCGGCGACGCCACGCCGGCGGAGTGCCAAATTCATTCGGGCAAGTGTAGCATCCGGCCCAAGCGGGGCGAGATGGAACGCAGCGGGCGTTTCGGGTGCCGCTGGGCCTTTGGCCTTCGACGGGGGTAGTACCCGATGCGAATCGGTGTAGCGATTGATGCGGCCTGTGATGTTCCACAGGATTTCCTGGAGCGCAACGGCATCGCCGTGCTGCCGATCACCGTCAAGGTCGACGGCCAGAAGTTCAAGGATGACCGCGACCCGGTGGAGATCCAGCGTTTCCGCGACCAGAAGATGGGTAGCAAGAGCCACTCGGCCGAAACCGAGCCGAGCTCGGTGGAAGACGTGCAGAACCTGTTCCTCGACCGACTGGTCAAGGACTACGACTGCGTCGTCTGCCTGACCATCATGGCCACCCGCAGCCCCATCCACGACAACGTGATCAAGGCCAGCTTTGCCATCCTGAAGAACTACCGACCCATCCGTGAGGCGGCTGGCATCACCGGTCCCTTCCTGATGCGCGTTGTCGATACGCGCAACATTTTCGCCGGCTCCGGCCCGGTGGTCGCCGAGGCTGTGCGCATGATCCAGGCCGGCAAATCACCGGCCGAGGTGCGTGAGCGGGTCGCCCACATCGCCGACTGCTCGTATGGCTACATGCTGCCGCGCGACCTGAACTATCTTCGCTCGCGCGCCCGCAGCAAGGGTGACCGCAGCGTCAGCTTCATGAGTTCCATGCTGGGTACGGCGCTGGATATCAAACCGATCCTTCGCGCTCATCGCGGCGAGACCGGCCCGGTCGGCAAGGTACGCGGCTTCGATCATGGTGCCCAGGTGCTGTTCGACTATGCGGCCAAGCGTGTCCAGGCCGGCCTGCTCGTTCCATCGCTGTCGCTCAGTTACGGTGGCGACCTCGAGGAAATGCGCGCCTTGACCGGTTACCACGCGCTTACCCGCGTCTGCGGCGATGCCGGCGTGGAGATCCTCGAAAGTCCGATGGGCATCACCGGCATGGTGAACGTGGGTGAAGGTGCCATGACCCTCGGCTTCGCCTCCGAAGACCACGTCGCGGACTTCTGAGCATGCGCCAGACAGTCTTCGCACTCGCGGCGCTGGCCCTTGCGGCCACCGATGGCGCCCGTGCGGAGACCGTCTACAAGTGCGTGACAGGTGGACAGACGATCTACCAGCAGACGCCCTGCGCGAGCAGTCAGCGGCAGGAAACGCTGCAGCTTCAGGACTCTGCACCGGCGAGCGGTCGGGTGGCGCCCATGCCCGGCCCACCGCAGCGTGAGGAAGCGACAGCCGATGCCTCCCCACCGCCGCAGCCATTAGCTCCGCCGCCCCGCATGTTCGGCTGTATTCGCGCAACGGACGGAAAGCCCTACACCAGTGCTGACGGCAACCCCCAACCCTATCTCGCACCATTGGGCGTGCTCGGTGTCGCCAGCGGATCGCTTTCCGACACCTACGGGAATCCGAATTCGGCCGTGGCGTCGGCGCCAGAACTCAACCGGGGCAAAGGGAACGTCGGCGCGATAGCCTCCAGCAACTACGTCTGGGTGCAGGACCAGTGCCGCGAGCTCAGCCCGGCAGAAACCTGTCAGGCCTTGCGTAACGAGTCTGACGCCACGCAGCGACAGATCCGCAACGCCTTCAAGAGTGACCGCGCACCGCTGGATGCGAAGGACGCGCGTTTGCGCGACCAGTTGCAGTCCTGCCGCTAAAAGCCGTAACGAAGAAATCCACCGTCGACCGCGACGATCTCGCCCGTGACGTAACTGGATGCAGGCATGCACAGGAAAGCCACGGCGCCAGCCACTTCCTCGGGTTCACCAATGCGTCCCATCGGCGTGCGGTCGAGCACCTCTTCGAGATACTCCGCGTTCGCGAGCGCCGGCTCACTGCGCTGCGTGCGGATGTACCAGGGCGCGACGGCGTTGACGCGGATACCGTCCTCCGCCCATTCAACGGCGAGGTTGCGCGTAAGTTGGTGCAGCGCGGCTTTGGTCATGCCATAAGGCGAACCGGTGCGCACATGCGTGATGCCGGATACCGAGCCGATGTTCACGATGGCCGCGTTTGCGTGCTGCACGAGGTGCGGGTACGCGGAGCGGCACATTTCGTAAGCCGAGAAGACGTTCAGTTCGAACAGCTGCCGGTATTCCTCGGGCTCATAATCGAGCGTCGCGCGCGGGGTGTTACCGCCGACATTATTCACCAGGATCGACAGATTCACCTCGAGATCCGCTACCCAGTCGAACACGGCAAGGCGATCTTCCTCGTCGGCGAGGTCGGCCGCCATGGCAAGGATTTCGACGTCGGGGCACTCTTCGGCAAGCTCGTCACGAACTTCTTCCAGCTGGAGTTCGTCACGGGCCACGAGCAACACATCGGCCCCGAGGACCGCCAGCTCACGCGCGCACGCGTAGCCGATACCTTTGCTGGCCCCGGTAACGAGGGCGGTGCGCCCATCGAGGCGCCAGCTGCTGAGTCGTGGGTGCATGGGTCGGTCTCCGTCGGTACGTGAATCGTACAGCGTGCCCACGTCAGCACGAAGGGTTGAGCATCGTCGTCGCTTGCGACAGGATGGGCGGATGACGGATCTCGAAGCTTTGCTCTCGATCGACCGAGCCACTGTGCTGCGAGACGACCGCAGGCTGCTCGACGCCCTTTCCCTGTCGATCTCGCCCGGCCAGCACACGGCGATTCTCGGACCGAACGGATCGGGAAAATCCACCCTGGTCAAGCTTATCGAGCGGCGGCTATATCCCCTCGTCCACGAGGATCGCTCACCGGTGGTGCGGATCTTCGGGCGCGATCGATGGAACGTCGCCGAGTTGCGTTCCCTGCTGGGCGTGGTGTCGTCCGATCTGCGTCGCGAGTTCGAAACCAGCAACGAGGTCGCGTTGAACGCCGTGCTTTCCGGTTTCTTCGCGTCGATGACGCTCGGGCTGGACCATGTCGTCGATGACACTATGCGTGGTCTTGCCGTCGAGGCACTCGAGCGTGTCGGTGCAGAGGGCCTCGCCGGGCGCGACGTTTCGACGCTGTCGACGGGTGAGGTCCGTCGGGTCCTGATCGCGCGGGCGTTGGTCCACCGACCGCGTGCGTTGCTTCTCGACGAACCCTGCGCCGGACTGGACCCGGGCACGCGACGGCGCTTCCTGGACCTGCTCAGCGAACTGGCCCGGGAAGGGACGACGCTCCTGCTGGTGACGCATCACGTGGAGGAAATCGTTCCGGAAATCGAGCACGTGGTCATGCTTCGGGATGGCCGTCTCTTCGACCAGGGCGCGAAAGAGGATCTCCTCGCTGAGGGCCGCCTTTCCGAGCTGTTCGGGTGGAAGATGGAGGTGGAACGGGCTAACGGTTTTTACGGCACCCGATTGCGCTGACGTGCTGCGCGCGCGAGACTCGCCGGGACACGCCGAGGAATCGCCATGATCCGCACCACCCTGCCGCTCGCACTCGCACTCGCCCTCGCCTGCGCCGCCTGCTCGAAACCGGCGGCGCCAACGCCGGCAACACCGCCCGCGCCCCAGGCACGCGTATCGACGCCCTGGGATTCGATGGAAGCCCAGAAGAAAAAAGCGCAGGACGTTCAGAAGACCGTGGACGACCAGGCGAAGCGCCAGCAGCAGGCCGTCGAGGCGCAGGAGCAGTAGTCACACTCCCACGCCGCGACCGCGCCCGTCGTCAATTGGCGGTGTAACTACCCGATACGCTCACGCCTGCGTAATCCTTGACGCCGGCTACGCGCACGTACCACGTACCACCCGCCGGCAAGGTCTGGACCACGGACTCGTTGTTACCCGGCTTCGCCGACTGAAAGTCTGCGTTGTTCCCGTTATCCGTCGGTGGCACACCGCGCTTCACATAGAGGGACACATCGCCGGTGCCACCCAAGGTGCGGAACACCAGATTGCGCGCACCCGCCGGCACATCGAGGCGATACAGCACCGAGGTGCCGGCCTTACCGGCCTGACCGGTCATTGTCGCTCCATTGCCCAGCACCACCGACGCGATGGGTGTGTCCGAAGCGATGGCCGCCCGCACTGCGGCGCTTGCGTCGACGATACCGATGCCGATCGGATGGTCAGGCGTGAGAGGGAAGCTACGCGAGGAGTTGACCAGCGCGAGGCGAATCTGGTCGGGCGTGAGTGGCGCGTGGCCCGCGTCTTTCACCGCGCCTACCATCAGGGCGATGGTGCCGGCCACGTGCGGTGTCGCCTGCGACGTTCCGGCCATGCCGCCATAGGCAGCCTGGTCTTCCACCGTGGCGCCGCTGTTTAGCGTGGACCAGACGAAACCCGCATCCACCGTGCTGCTGCCGGTGTTTGCATCGTTTGCATAGATACCACCGCCGGGTGCCGCCACCGTCACTATGGGACCAAAGTTGGAGTAGAACGCACGCCTTCCGGTGATACCGACCGAAGCGACCACGATCGCGCCGGGGCAGCTCGCCGGCGAGTATCCCGCCGCGTCGTCGTTGCTATTGCCTGCTGCGACGACTACCGCCGTGCCGCGCGCATTGGCGCCTGCGATGGCCGTGCTGGTGACGTCACTGGCATCGCAGACACCGGAGCCACCGAGACTCATGCTGATCACCTGCGCCGGATTGGCGTTATCGGGCACGCCGTCGACGTGGCCGCCGGAAGCCCAGACGATGGCATCGGCGATGTCAGACGTGTAGCCACCACAATGGCCCAGCACGCGGACCGGAAGCACCCGTGCACCCGGCGCGACACCGGCCATGCCGATGCCGTTGTTACTGCGCTCGCCGATCGTGCCGCTCACATGCGTGCCGTGCCAGCTACTGGCCTCGGGCGGGTTCGATGCATCGGTGCATTCACTCAACCAGGGGTCGGTGGTCGTCCAGTCGCCGGTGTCCCAACCACCTGGGACACGGCCGTCCGTCGTCCGGCCGGAAACCAGGGCGTCATCGATGAAGTCATAGCCTTCGCCGGCAAGATCCAGATTGAGATCGCTATGGTGCGTTATGCCCGTGTCGAGCACGGCGACCACGACGCCCGAGCCGTCCGCCATCGCCCACGCGGCGGAGGCGTCACTGCCACCCTTGTTTGCAACGGCGGTCGTGTCGCTCCCTACCGTGGTGGCGCTACCGTCGCCAGCGCGCATGTGCCACTGGAACTGCGTATACATCGGGTCGTTCGGTGTACTCGTGGTGACGCCGGTCGGCAGGATACCTGGTGCTTTGGTGTCGGCCACCGGATGTAGCATGACGTCGGCTTCGACGTGGACAACCGACGGATCGGAAGCAATCTGCTGCATCAGGGCGAGCGACTCACTACGCGAAAGTTTGCGCGGCGTACGCACCAGGTCGGCTCCGATAGCGAGCTTGCGCTGCCACTTCATGGTGCTCGGCGCCAGCGCACCTGCCTTCGCCGAACGCATGTCCAGCTGGGCACGCGATGCGGCGGCGGCGACGCCCTGCTCGATGAGTACGTGGTTCGCGTGCGCGGCGCTGCCCGGCGCATAGGTCACGATGAAGCGATCGTATTTGCCGGTGTCAGGCATGCCCACGCTGCGGACCTTGGCTGAAACGACTGGGACGACCTGCGTATCCGTTGCGTGTACCGGAAAAATCATGGCCGCGGCGAGTGCGCCGAGGCGAAAGGTTTTCATGGGAAACATATCTCTGATCCTTGAAGCAATGAGGGGATTACCAGCTGAAGCCGCCACCAATACCGACGGACGACTCAGAGCCAGAGGCGGATGCACCGATGGAGATGCTTGCGCGGTTGTTGCTGAAACCGCGCTGGTAACCCACCGAAACGGCCGACTGTCCGCCGTAGCTGCCGGCGCCGGCACCGACGCGGTTCTCACCCGAGAGGCCGGATGTGTTCATCGCCATCTGTGACATGGCCGTACCCATGGCGCCGACGCGGTCGAGGCGCCGATTGACCTTGCTGAACTGGTCGCTCACCTGGCTCCGGAAGCTATCAAGTGCGGCTCCGCCACCGGCCTGTTGGTCGGTGTAGGCCTTGGCGGCCTGCAGGGTTGCCTGATCACCAGCATCGGCATAGGTTTTTGCGGTCGCCAGCGCGTCGTCGATCTGCCCGGTAACGGCCGCGTCAGTGCGCGCGGTACCGGCTGCCACGTTCGTGATCCGACGCTGATTGGTCACTGTTCCAACCGACACCGTGTTGGCCTGGTCGGCGATCGAACCCGCGCCCAAGGCGACGGCGTTCGATGCCGTCACCTGCGATCCCTGGCCCAGCGCCGTGCCCGAAGGCGCTGCCACGTTGGTGTCGGCGCCGATAGCGACCGAGTTGGTCGCCGCTGCACCGATCGTCGCGTTGCTACCCAACGCCGTGCTGCCGTCGGCGCCGATCGTCGCGTGGTTGCCGACCGCCGTGTCACGGCCATCCGTCGCGATGCTGCCGTCGCCAATGGCCATCCCCTTCCCCGATCCCGTGGCCTGCCCGGCGCCGCCGACGAAACCCATCTGATCGAGGCGCTGGCCCATCTGAGAGAGTGCGCTGTCGAGTGCGCTGACCGCGCCACCCACGCCGTAGTACGAGGCACCCTGGACCAAATACGACGGCGCTTCGAATCCGGCCGGAGTCATCGCCGCTCCGCCACCGAGGGCAACCCCCAACGCATTGCCCAGTGCGTCGATAGCCTGCGAGTTTGACGCGCTCCCGGCGCCGGTCTGGGCCAACGCGATATTGAGTTGCTGCATGTTGACCGCGTCGGTATTGCTGGTACCCGCGGCCACATTGGTAAGCTGGCGCTCCGCACCCACGCTGCCGATCGAAACACTGTTGTCGCGGTCAGCCACCGACCCCGAACCCAGCGCCACGGAGTTCATGTTCAGCGCCTGGCTTCCTGCACCGATCGACACGGCATTGTCGGCCAGCGCCGCGCTACCGAATCCGATGGCCGTCGAGAAGTCGTTCGTGGCGACAGCGCTCCCGCCGATCGCGCTTGCCCCAACGCCGATGGCGTAGGAGCCTGAGCCAAGCGCTGCCGAGTAATCCCCTTCGGCATCCGAGCCGGCACCGAGCGATGCACTCTGAGCGCCCGCCGATATCGCGTTCGTGCCGATCGCGACCGACTGCGTCTTGCTGGCATGGGCTGCGGTGCCGATGGCCATCGAATCGTCGACGTTCTGGTTCGGATCGGTCACGTCGGCATCGGGGTTGCCCGCCGTGGCGCCTAGGCCGATAGCGAGGTTCTCTGTTCCACTACCGCCGCGCGCCTGTGCATTTGTGCCGATGGCGATGTCGCTGGTCCAGCCGGCAATGGCGCCGTGGCCGACGGCCACGCTGTCCTGACCGTAACCGACACTACCGAAACCCACGGCGGTCGCGCCGTCGAATTGCGTTTCGCTTTCGCGTCCCACCGCGACGCTGCCGTCACCCTTTGCACTACTCCGGTAACCGACAGCCACAGAACCGGATAGTTCGCCCGAACCCGTGTCCTCGGAGCCACCCGCGTAGGCAAGCGTGCCGATGGCCGTGCTGTAGTCGCCGAAGGAAATCGCAGCGGCGCCCACGGCGTTACTCGCATAACCGTAGGCCCATGTCTTCTCGCCGCCCGGCGTGCTGGATCGCGGCAGCTGACCGTCGCCGTTGGCGTCCAGCCAGCCACCGATCGCAAGCGACGCGTTACCGATGGAATACGTGCCGGAGCCGACCGCCACCGATCCATTTCCGTAAGTCACCGCACCCATGCCGAGTGCTACGCCACCGATGGTGTTCTGTGCCGAAGCGGCGTTAAAACCGATGGCGACGGAACTCGTCGATTTATACGCCACGGCACCGGTGCCGATGACGATGTCGTTGGTAGCGCCCTCGGTTGCGGAAGGATCGACCGTTTCGGCCCCGCTGCCGATCACGATACTTCCCGCGGAAAGCACGTCGGCATAGCCAGAACCGACGACCGTCGAGCTATCCCCCAAGGCGCTCGCGCCGTATCCGATCGCGAGGGCGCCACTACCCGCGGCCGTCGCGCCAGCGCCGACAGCTGTCGCGCCGTCGGTCAACGCCTGCGCATTCATGCCGACCGCTACGCCGTTGGATCCCGTCGTGCCGGCGCCGACACCGAGCGCGACATCGGCGTAGCCGCCTACACTGGCAGGCGTCGACGTCGCCGGATCCGCATCGGACAGAGCCAGATACGGCGCTGTGTCGGAGATGGCCGTGTTCGTGCCCGTGGTCACCGATGCGGCGCACAACGTAACGTCCGTCGCCGCCGTGGCCGGGCCGCCTGCCCACAGCGGACTGCCGCACGCACTGGCGGCACCTGGCACACACGTCACGAGGCCGACGAGGACAAGGCACGCAGACGTGCGCGCCGACCGGGTGTTCCCCTTACCCCTCGCTCGCGCGTGTTCCGATGCAACGACGACTGCGCCGAGCGCGCAGCTCCAGACCTTGCTGAAAATCGTGTTCACCTGCGGTATCTCCCCGAGACCGTCCGGATGCACTTCGTGCCCCTCAGCACCTCCGGAGTCACCTGGACCCGGACGCGCACCCTGCTGGCCGACAATGAATGAAAGGGACGTCTATCCGTCCCCATGCGATGGAACCAGCGTCGAGCGTCGTCCAGCGTCACGAGAAAAACACGCACGGTTATCCACGTATCTTGCGAATCTCACGAACCTCACGCTTGCTCACGAAGGCGGCGCGGGCAAGAATGGGGCGGCAATCTTTTCTCAGTGGTGCTGGAAGCGTATGCGGGCTTTCTCTTCCATGCGGGAGTGGCTTGCCCGGGCGCCGACTAACGACCCGGTCGAGCGACTCAGCGCGCCGTTCATGCAGTGGCTCCTGATCGCTGTGGGCATCGCCGTGCCCCTCGTTCGTATTTACGCAGCCTCGATCGGTCCGACTCTTCCCATGACACTGTGGAAGACCTTCGACTGGATCGATTTCGTAACGGATGCCGCAATCCTGTCGGCGGCATGGCTTGGCGTGATGCTCATCCGCCGTGGCCGGTTTGCCTGGGCGGTCTGGACGTTCATGGGCGTGTTGCTCGCTTCTGCCGCCGCTGCCTATGCCACCGGTGGCTACCGCCTTTCCCCGCCCGATCCCCTTCCGGTCCTCATCATGGCGGCTGGCGGCATCGTGCTCGGCCGGCGCGCCCTCTGGGTCAGCTATGCGTCGCTGGTAGGCATCTTCGCGCTGGGCCAGCTTGCCGACGAGTTATGGCTTGGCGGTCCGCTGCACGGCCATTGGGGTGCATTCCGCACGCTGCCGATGCTCGCACTCGCCTACGGCATCGTCGCCTTGATTCTCGATCGCGCCATCGCTGCGTTGCGCACGGCGCTGCGCCAGGCCGAAGAGCGCGCACGCGCCCTCGCTGAAAGCAACATGCGACTGGAACGCGAAATGGAGGAACGTGCGCGCACGCAGAGCCAGCTGATCCATTCGCAGAAGATGGACGCCGTCGGCCGACTTGCCAGCGGCGTGGCTCACGACTTCGACAACGTGCTCAACGTGGTGCTTGGTTATGCGTCACAGCGCGAAGAGCTTGCCGACCGCGGTACGACTGCCTTGCTTATTGCCCTGGAGGGCATCGAACTGGCCGCCATCCGTGCGCTGTCGATCAGCCGCAAGTTACTTAATTTCAGCCGTCACGATGCCGATGAACTTCATGTCTTCGACGCCGATGAAGTACTCGGTGAACTGGAGCCGATGCTCCGCCAGCTGCTGGGTCGCTATGCAACGCTTAACGTTGCACGTCCGCAACAACCGGTTTCCTTGCGCCTCAACCGCGGGCAATTCGAGCTGATGATCCTGAATATCGCCGCGAACGCGCGCGACGCCATGCCCGGGGGCGGCACGTTCGACGTTAGCCTGTCCGTTGACGAGCGGGGTCACGAGGCGACGCTGCGCTTCGCGGATAACGGCGTCGGCATGACCGAAGCGGTCAGAAAGAAAGTTTTCGAGCCGTTCTACACCACCAAACCAACCGGCAGCGGTACAGGCCTCGGGCTGTCGATCGTAGCCAGCATGATCGAAGCAGCAGGAGGCTCAGTGGAGGTCGTCAGCGCGCCGGGCGCCGGCACCGAGTTTGTGCTGCGACTGCCGTGCGCCTCTATGGCGCACTGACGAACAGGTAGCCTTTTCCGCGCGATGTCAGCAAGGGCAACGGCTCCCCTGTGGTTTCCTGCGCTTTGCGCCGAAGGCGATGCACCATCATCTCGAGGCGATGGGGATCGAAGTCGTAGACATCGGTCGCCAGCGCCGCGATCAGGGTTTCCCGCGACACCGCTTCCCCCTCCGCGCCGACCAGGATCCGCAGGGTGCAGCGTTCGGGTGCGGTGAGGGAAATTTCCTTTCCGCCCGGGGCGACCAGGCACCAGTCATTGGTATCAAGTTGCCAACCTGCCCTGGTCATGGGTGGCGACGACGAACGGGTGAGACGACGCGCGAGGCTGTTGAGCGTGGCCGCGAGCGTCTCGACATCGACGGGCTTTGCGAGGAAAGCGTCCGCACCGTTACTGAGCGCCTGGAGGTGATCCTGGCGCGTGCTGTTGCCGGTCAGCATCACGATGCCGGCGGAGGACACCTGCCGAAGGTGCGCGGCTACGCTGAGGCCGTCTTCATCCGGCAGGCCGATGTCCAGCACGACCATATCGAAACTCTGACCGATCATCATCCGATAGAGTTCGGCCGCCGTGCCCGCCCCTGAAACGTCGAACCCGTAGTAGCGCAACCCCGGCAGGATGATCCCTTCCCGGAGCTGCGCGTCGTCCTCCAGGCAAGCCACCCGCCACGAACGGGCGGCGGCGCCGGAAGGGTGGGAAGCACGCTTCATCGTTGCCGCTGCCTCAACGCGGTGAGCAGAAGCAATACGCGTAAACGTGCGGCTTGCCTGCCTCAGCCGTGCGGAACAGTGCGAACTCCGGCGCAAGGCGCGGCAGCTCGGCGACCCAGCTCGGTAGACGCAGACCCCACGACAACGCCACGTGGGTTTCCGTGCTGTCGCCGACATTGGTCAGGAAGCGCTCGAAGGCACCCATCGGCTTTTCGGCATAGCGCACCTTGAAGTCCGTACCGAGCTTCGCTTCCTGTGCAGCGTCGCGAATGGCGTCGTCGAGGCTGCCGATCTTGTCGACAAGGCCGCGGTCGAGCGCCTGCTGGCCCGTCCATACGCGGCCCTGGGCGATCGCGTCGATCGCCGCGAAATTCTTGCCGCGAGCCTTGGCCACGTTGCCGACGAAATCGCGGTAGCCCTTGTCGATGATGCTCTGGATGAGAATGCTGACTTTCGGATCGAGGGGACGCGTGATGTCGAACGCCCCGGCAAGCGAACTTGTCGCGACACCATCGCTCTTTACGCCAATCTTTGCGAGGGTATCCGGCACCGTATAGAACATGCCAAAGATGCCGATCGAACCGGTGATGGTGTTGGGCTCCGCATAAATGCGGTTGGCATTCATCGAAATCCAGTAACCACCGCTAGCGGCGACATCGCCCATCGAGACGATCACCGGAATACCTGCCGCGCGTGTGAGTTCGACTTCGCGACGGATCTGTTCGGCGGCGTACACCTCGCCACCGGGCGAGTTGACACGCAGGACGAGCGCGCTGGTGCGGGGGTCGGAACGCACGGTGCGGATCAATGCCGCCGTAGTATCGCCACCGATGCTTCCCTGAGCCTGCTTGCCGCCGGTGATCTCGCCTTCGGCCACGACGACGGTGACGCCCTTGCCGGTCTGCAACATGTCGGCCGTGGAGAGTCCGCGGTCGGCAAGATAGCGGTCAAGCTGGACCTGGCGGAAGCCCTGGTCCTTCTTGCCCGCCGGCACGCCACTCTCGCGCAGCATGTTCACGAACTGCTGCTCCGTGGCGATGCCGTCGACAAGCTTCTCCTGCACGGACAGATCCGCGAGGCTGCCGTTGGCATCGCGCACGCGTTCGGCAAGACCGTCCACATCGGTGCGCAGGGTGGCTGGGACGATATGGCGCATCTTCGCCACTTCTTCTATCCACGTCGTCCACAAACCGCCGAGCCAGTACGCATCGGCTTCCTTCGACTCGGGCGAGGCATGATCGAGGATGAACGGCTCCGCTGCACTCTTGAACTGACCGACGCGGAACAGGTGGACGTCGATGCCGAGCTTGTCGAGCAGGTCTTTGTAGAACAGACGGTAATTGGCGAGACCCGTGGCCATCACGCCGCCCTGGGGGTCGATGTAAAGCTTGTCTGCGTGGGCGGCGAGGTAGTACTGACCCTGGTCCAGGCTCACGCCCCACGCGAGCACCGGCTTGCCAGCGGCGCGGAAGCGATCCAGTGCCGCACCCACTTCGCGCAGCGCGGCAAAGCCGCCCGCCTGAAGTTTGTCGGTACGCAGCACGATCTGGCTGATCCGGGTGTCTTTCGCGGCCGCATCGATGGCGCGCACCAGGTCGCGCACCTGGACCTGTTTCACGCCGTCGCCGGACATCTTCGCAAAGGCTCGCGATAGCGCGTCCGCGCTGTACTGCTCGACCAGGGCCCCTTCGGGCGCCAGCACCAGCACCGTCTTGTCGTCGACCGCGTTGACATGGCCGCCGACGAGAACCGCGATCAGGAAGATCGCAAGAATGCCGAAGAAGATCGCATTGATGATGACCAGCCGGGTGATGTTGATTCCCCGGCCAAGGCCGCGCATGAACCGGCCGAACCCGCCCCCGCGCCGGGGCGGCGGAACGGGCTGCGAACGATAAGGCAGGGGTGGCGGCGTGACGTCGTGACGGTCCGGCATCTAAGCGGGTTCCTCGAAGGTTGTGTCGAGCGTAGCGCGTCGGGGCGACGGCATCACGTGTGGATTGGCAGGGGCCCGGTTCCGGCGTCTTCCGGCCACCGGCCCGTGGCGCTGCTCCGCCAGAAACGCAGGAAAAGGAGGACAGCCGCCATGCTCAGTCCGGCAATCAGGCCCATCCACATGCCGCGCGCACCCAGGTCGCGCGGGAAGGCCAGCCACCAGCCCACAGGCACGCCCACGCCCCAGTACGCGAACATGGTGATACCCATCGGCACGCGGGTGTCCTTCAGGCCGCGCAGCGCACCGTTGGAGGCGACCTGGATCCCATCGGAAAACTGGAAGAAGCCGGCCAGGATCAAAAGCTGGGAGGCCATGGCAACCACGGCCGGGTCGTTCGTGTAGAGGCTGGCGATCGGACCTGGCAGCAACAGCATGGTGCCCGAGGAGACGAACTGCGTGACCAGGACCAGGGCGATGCCCGACATGCCGGCGTAGCGCACGCCCTTGATGTCCCGCCGGCCGGCCGCGTTACCGACCCGAACCGTGATGGCCATGGACAGGCCCAGCGGAACCATGAAGGCGACCGATGCGACGTTGAGCGCCACGTGGTGGCTCGCCGTCACCGTTTCGCCGAGGCGGCCGATCATCAGGGCCACGGCGACGAACATGCCCGCCTCCATCAACAGGGTGACCGCCATGGGCAGGCCGATGTTGAGGAGCTGGCCGATCTTCTTCGCATCCGGTCTTGCCATGCGCTGGCGCAGGTTGAGGTCGCGGTAATTGCGATGGTTGAACACGTAGATAGCGAAGCCGATCGTCTCCAGCCACAGCACGATGGCCGTCGCGATGCCGCTGCCACGCGCGCCCATCACCGGGAAACCCAGCTTGCCGTACATGAGCACGTAGCCCAGCGGGGCAAGGATGAGCAGCCCGCCGAAACTGAAGTACATCGAAGGGCGCGGCATCGAGAGGCCTTCGGAGAGGCCACGCAGGGCGAAATAGGTCGTCAGCGCCGGCGCCGCGAAGCAGATCGCGTGCAGGAAGGCTGTCACGTCGGCGCGCATCGACTCGACGACACCGAACAGCGCCATCAACGGCGAGGCGTGCCACACGGCGAACGTCATGAGGGCACCGAGCACCCAGGCAATATAGAGGGCCTGGTGGAAGATCGCGCCGACCTCACCGCGGCGACCCGCGCCGTCGAGCTGCGCCACGGTCGGCGGCACCGACATCATCGTGCCAAGGCCGAAGACGAGCGCGAGCACCCAGATGTTCACGCCGGTGACCACCGAGGCCTGCGTATGCGCGCCCTGATGCCCGGCGAGGACCGCGTCGACGACGTTGGGCGCCATGGCGGAAAGCTGCGCGAAGATCATCGGAAGGGCCAGCCGGACGGTGGCGCCGATCTCGCGACGCGCGCGGGCACGGTCGAAGGACATGGGAAGGACACGCAGGGAGGGCCGCCCATTGTAGCCACCTCCCATGCCATCATCCGAATTCGTAAGGGGAAAACACGGGGTTGTAAGGATGAACGAACTGAAGCCGTCGCCCGTTCTGCTGTGCGCCAATTGCACATCGGCACTCCAGGGCGCCTTCTGTCACGACTGCGGTCAGTCCGTGAAAAGCGTAATCCAGCCGGTGTCGCACATGCTGGAGGACGCGGGGGACCTGTTCTTCCACCTCGACGAACGCATCGTGCATACCCTGCCGCCGCTCTATACGAAGCCGGGATTTCTCACCCTCGAATATTTCTCCGGGCGGCGCGTGCGCTATATCGCGCCGTTCCGCCTCATGTTCGTGTTCTGCCTGCTCGCCTTCTTTTTCATGCACCTGGCCATTGGCGACTTCAAGGTCGGCACGCACGATGGCGTGGCGCCACGCGACTCGATCGACGCCTTCGCGAGCGCCGAGGACGCCGACGACGTCCATACGCTCTATGACGACCAGATTCGCGAAGTTCGCACGGCCCGCAAGGATCCGGCCCTACCGGGCGCCGCCAAGGCGGGACTGGGCGCAGCGGCGGGCTTGATTCGCGAGGCGGCGAACGCCCGCCTCACGCAGCTGAAAGCGCCGCCGATCACGGCGGAGGCAGACGAAGCGGCGCCGAAGGAGGAACTGGGCCGGGGCGAGGAACACGTGAACCGCTGGTTCGGCGAGCATCCGAAGATCGACATCGGCTGGCTGCCCGATGCGCTGAACAACCGGCTCAACCTTGCCTTTGAGCATTTCAGGGCCAACCTGATTCCCGTCCTCAATGGCGGCCCGGGAAAGGCCGAAGCTTTCCGGCACATCCTGGACAGCTTTTTCTCGGTGCTGCCGCAGGCCATGTTCTTCATGATCCCGGTGTTCGCCCTGGTGCTGAAGCTCTTCTATGTGTTCCGGCGCCGCCTGTACATGGAACATCTCATCGTCAGCCTGCACAGCCATGCCTTTATCTTCATCTCGTTGCTGGCCCTGATGCTGCTGAGCTTTGCCCGGGAGGCCCTTCGTCCCCATGTCGCCTTCGCGGCAACCGCCATTGGTTTCGTGCAGTTCGCCATGTGGGTGTGGATACCGATCTACCTGCTGGTCATGCAGAAGCGCATCTATCGACAGGGATGGCCGATGACTATCCTGAAGTATTGGCTGATAGGCAGCGTCTATTTCTGGCTGCTTATTGCCGCCATCGCCATGGCCTTCGTCATCGGCATGACTCACTAAGATTTTTTCCTAGCCGACAGCGGGTTGTGCACAGGCCGGAGGAGCCCTTCGCTTTTGTCAAGGTTTTATAGACGGCAGATGAACGGAGTCGGCGACGCATTTTTAAGTAATTGATTTAGCGTTATATTTCAGTCTGGTTAAAATCTACCCAAGCTAAGGCGAAGGGCCCAACCATGCGCCTTGGATGCCCTCCATCCGGAGCTCATCCACAGACTTATCCACAGGACTTGTGGATAACACGGAAACCCCCTTCGGGGCGGGCACTTACCGCCGATTCCTCTTTTGGGGGATCTCATATCAGCCCAAGCCTATGGTGGGCTGGTCAATCATTGACCAGCGAAATCGGCATAGGTCGTTAAACTAGGGGTCGCATGACCGCCGTCTTCCGTGTCGCCCTACCGGTGCCTCTCCTGACCCTGTTCGATTACCTGCCGCCCGAGTCAGGTATCGCGCAGGCCGGGTCGCGCGTGCGCGTCCCGTTCGGGCGTGGCGAGATGGTCGGCGTGGTGATCGATCCGGACGCCGAGGCGGCCGTGGGCGTGAAGCGCCTGAAGCGGGTGAGCGAGGTGCTCGACGACGCGCCCCTGCTCGATGCTGAATTGCTGGCCACCCTGGCCTGGGCGGCGGATTACTGGGCCGGCGCCCCCGGTGAGGCGTTCGCCAATGCCCTGCCCCTGGCGCTGCGTGAGCCCCGACCCTTGCCTGCGACCGGCCGGGAGGTTTGGGCCCTGACCACGCAGGGTCGCAGCGCACGCGATGCCCGCAGCCGCAAAGGTGGCTCGGCGGCCTTGCTCGAGGCACTCGTCGATGGCCCGCGCGCTGCCGACGAACTCGGCTTCGCCCTGCCCGAATGGCGCGCAGCGGCGCGCCGCCTGGTCGAGGCGGGGCTGGTCGAGAAGATGGAGCTGGAAGAGACGTCCCTGCCCGCCAGCCCGGCGCCCGGTCCGGCGCTCAGCGACGAGCAAGCCGCCGCGGTCGCCGCCATGGGCGAAGGGTTCGGTCGGTTTCAGCCTTACGTGCTGGACGGGGTCACCGGTAGCGGCAAGACCGAGGTTTACCTGGCCCTGATCGAGCGCGCGTTGGCGGACGGCAAGCAGACCTTGCTGCTGGTTCCCGAGATCGGCCTGGCGCCGCAGACGGTACGCCGTCTTCGCGAGCGTCTCGGCGTGACCATCGAGGTGCTGCATTCCAACCTTGCCGAGGGCGATCGTGCCCGCGCGTGGCTACGGGCACGAAATGGAAGCGCCAAGGTCGTGCTCGGCACGCGCTCTGCCGTGTTCACGCCCCTGCCCCATGCCGGCCTGATCATCGTCGACGAGGAGCACGACGCCTCGTATAAACAGCAGGAAGGTTTTCGCTACCACGCCCGCGATCTCGCCCTGGTTCGTGCGCGCGCCCACGGCGTGCCCGTCGTGCTGGGCTCGGCCACGCCGTCGCTGGAGACGCTGGGCAACGTGGAAGCGGGTCGCTATCAGCGACTGGTTCTGCGAGGACGGCCCGGCGCCACCCAGTCCACCCGCGTGCAGATCGTCGACATGCGGGCCCAGCGTCTCGACCACGGCATGTCGCCCACCTTGATGAACGCGGTGGCCGCGTGTGTCGGACGCGGCGAACAGGCATTGGTGTTCCGCAACCGCCGTGGCTACGCCCCGGTGCTCCTTTGCTATGACTGCGGCTGGCACGCGGACTGCCCGCGCTGCGACCGGCCCATGACCCTGCATGCCGGGCGACGTCGGCTCATCTGCCACCACTGCGAGAACACGATGGCGGTGCCGGCCGCCTGCCCGTCGTGCGGGTCGGCCAACATCAGCCCGCAGGGCCAGGGCACGGAGCGTCTTGAAGAAGCGCTTACGGCTCGTTTCCCCGAGGTGCCCGTGGTCCGGATCGACCGTGAGACCACGCGCCGACGCGATGCCTTCGGCGAGATCCTCGATGGTCTTCGCGAAGACAAACCGGCGATCCTCGTCGGCACGCAGATGCTGGCGAAGGGACACGACCTGCCCAATCTCACCCTGGTAGCCATTGTCGGTGTCGACGAAGGCCTTCACAGCGTGGATTTCCGCGCCAGCGAGCGCCTTGCCCAGCTTGTGGTCCAGGTGGCGGGACGCGCCGGGCGCGCAAGCAAGCCGGGCAGCGTCCTGCTGCAGACGCACCACCCGGATCACCCAATGCTGCACTCACTACTGCGCGGCGGCTACGGCGCGGTGGCGACCGAGCTGCTCGAGGAGCGCAGGCTGCTGGACCTGCCGCCCTTCGCCCACCAGGTGCTGCTTCGCGCCGACGCGCTGGGCCGTGCCGAGGTCGATGCTTTCCTGGGCCAGGCGCACATCGCCATCGGACCACCCGGCGACCTGCGCATTGCCGGCCCCATGCCCGCACCCATGCCGCTACGCGCCGGCCGCCACCGGGGCCAGTTACTGGTCGAGGCGAGCTCGCGCGCCCGCCTCCATGCGTTCCTGCGGCCGTGGCAGCACGCGCTCATCGGCCTGCCCGAAGCACGCAAGGTGCGCTGGTCGCTCGACGTCGATCCCATCGATCTTTACTGACAGAAAGCCGCGTTGCTGAACCGAAACCTTTGGATGCCTACACGCGAGGGGCAATCGGCGCGACAATAGGGGTCTCCCAGGTAACGGAAACCCCAACGTGACCACTCAGCTCGAACAACTGCGCAAGATCACCACCGTCGTAGCCGATACCGGCGACATCTCGGCCATTGCCAAGTACAAGCCGGAAGACGCGACCACCAACCCGTCGCTGCTGCTGAAGGCAGCCGGTATCCCGACCTATTCGGGCTACATCGACGAGGCCGTGCAGTGGGCCAAGGGTCAGAGCAACAACCGCGAACAGCAGCTGGTCGACGCCGGCGATCGCCTCGCCGTTCTGGTCGGCCGCGAGATCCTGAAGATCGTCCCGGGCAAGGTGTCCACCGAAGTGGATGCACGCCTCTCGTTCGACACGAATGCCTCGATCGACAAGGCCAAGCGCCTGATCGGCTTCTACGACGAACTCGGCATCAAGAAAGAACGCATCCTGATCAAGCTCGCCTCCACGTGGGAAGGCATCCGCGCCGCGGAGAAGCTGCAGAAGGAAGGCATCAACTGCAACCTTACCCTGCTCTTCAGCTTCGAACAGGCTGTGGCCTGCGCCGAAGCCGGCGTGTTCCTCATCTCGCCGTTCGTCGGTCGCATCTTCGACTGGTATGTCGCCAACACCGACAAGAAGACCTACGCGCCGGCTGAAGATCCGGGCGTGCAGTCGGTGCGTCGCATCTACGACTGGTACAAGCTGCATGGCTACGAGACCGTCGTCATGGGCGCCAGCTTCCGCAATCTCGGCCAGATCCAGGCCCTCGCCGGCTGCGACCGCCTGACGATCGCACCGGAACTGCTGAAGGAACTGGACGAGAACACCGACGACCTGCCGGTCGCCCTGAAGGACTCCGGCGCGAAGGAAGACAAGCCCGCGAAGCTCGACGAAGCCAAGTTCCGCTGGGGCCACAACGAGAACGCGATGGCCACCGACAAGCTCGGCGAAGGTATCCGCAAGTTCGCGGTCGACCAGCGCAAGCTTGAAGAACTGCTGGGCGCGAAGCTGTAAGGCTCGCTTTCCAGGGTGTTACGAAAAAGGGGCCTCACGGCCCCTTTTTCTTTCTGTAGGAGCCGCTTCAGCGGCGGAGCTTGACGCTCAGTAGCCGTTCGATCGTCTTGCCGTACGGCGGGCGCAGCATCGCCGAGATGTCGAAGCGGGATTGCTTGTAGACCGAGCGCGCGTGACTGAAGATGCGAAAACCATCGACACCGTGATACGCCCCCATGCCTGAGGAGCCGATACCGCCAAACGGCAGATCGTCCATGGTCAGGTGGAGAATCGTGTCGTTGAGGGTCACGCCACCGACGACGGTGTGCGCGAGTACGTTTTCCTGTTCAGCGTGGTCGTTACCGAAGTAATAAAGACTGAGGGGACGCGCGTGCGCATTGATGTGCGCGATGGCGGCATCGATGCCGTCATAGGGGACCAACGGAAGAATGGGCCCGAATATCTCGTCCTGCATCACGCTCATCGTGTCGTTGGCGCCAAGGACAATCGTCGGTGCGATGCGCCGGTCGCCGATGGTCTCGCCAACGGGGCCCAGGGAGCGCAGTACCGCGCCTTTTGTCTTTGCATCGTCGAGATAACCGAGCAGGCGCTCGTGATGACGAGCATTGATGATGGCCGTGTAGTCGGGGTTACCGTCCACTGTCGGGAACATGCCAGTCACTGCGCGCTGCAAGGCGTCGACGAAGGCTTCAACGCGATCCCGTGGCACCAGTGCATAGTCGGGCGCGATGCATACCTGCCCCGCGTTGAGTGTCTTGCCGAACATCAGCCGCTTCGCGGCAAGATCGAGGTCGGCGTCGCGACCGATGATGGCGGGCGACTTACCACCGAGTTCCAGCGTGACGGGTACGAGGTTCTCCGCCGCCGCACGCATGACATGCTTCGCAACGGACGTCGCGCCGGTAAAGAGGAGGTGATCGAAAGGGAGGGCCGAGAACCGCTCGCCGACATCGCTGCCGCCCGTGACCACCGCGAGCTCGTTCTCATCGAATGCGCTGGCGATCATTTTCCGCATCAACGCCGAACACTGCGGCGTGAACTCCGACGGCTTGATCATCGCGCGATTACCAGCGGCGAGAATGCCGGCGAGCGGCGAGAAGGTGAGGTTGAACGGGAAGTTCCACGGCGAGATCAGGCCAACCACGCCCTTGGGCTGGTAGTCGACCCAGGCGCGTGCGCCCAGCAAGGCGAGCGCGGCAGGGGAGACGCTGCGCGCGTCGCGTCGCATCCAGCGCCGCACATGCTTCTTCGCGTGCTTGAGTGGCTCGATGGCGCCGACGACGTCGGTAATGAGGGAGCCCTGCACCGAACGGTGCCCGAAGTCTTCGCGCAATGCTTCGGCAATCTCACCTGCGTGGTCGACCAGCAGACCGATGGCACGATCGAGGCGATCGATACGAACCGACGCCGACGGCGAGCCGTCGGTCAGCTGGGCGAGCTTCTGTCGTTCGAGGATGGTGAGCATGGCGCCGAGTGTACGGCGCCCGCGGAGGGCTCGTGTGGGAGCCGCTTTAGCGGCGATTGGCGATTGCCGCGTCGCCGCTTCGTTGGCTTTTCGCCGCTGAAGCGGCTCCCACATGTCCTGATCGCCGCTGAAGCGGCTCCCACATTTCCTAGTCGCCGCTGAATCGGCTCCCACAGTCAGGCTTGTGACCAGCCGCCGCCGAGGGCGCGGATGAGCTGGACACTGGCGCGCAACTGGCGGGTCTCGAGGTCGATCACGCTGCGCTGCGCGTCGAGGGCCGCCGTCTGCGCCTGCACCACGTCGAGGTACCCGACGGCGCCATTGCGGTATCGGTCGAGGGACAGATCGACGGAGCGCTGCGCCGCGTCGGCCGCGGCACGCTGGTCGGTCAGTGCCGTGCCCAGGTCGCGCAGCAGGACAAGGTTGTCTTCCACCTGGGCGAAGGCGTTGAGCACCACGTCGCGGTACTTCGCGCCCGCCTCGTCCGTCGCTGCCTTGGCGGCATCGACGACGGCCTTGCGACGACCGCCATCGAACACGCTCAGTAGCAGGGTGGGACCAATCGACCAGAAGCGATTCGGCGCGGTGGCGATGCTTCCCCATGCCGAACTCTGCCAGCCACCCTGCGCGTCCAGCGTGAGCTGCGGGAAGTACGCGGAGCGAGCCACACCCACGCGCGCGTTCGCCTCGGCGGTACGCCGCTCCGCCGCCGCCACGTCGGGACGACGCTGGAGGATGACCGACGGCACGTCGAGCGGGATGGTCGGCACCGTCACCTTTGCGTCATTGGTCGCGAGAGTGAACGTGGAAGCCGAGTCGCCAACCAGAACCGCGATGGCGTGCTGGATCAGCGCACGCTGCGCCTGTGCCTGCGTGAGCTGGGAACGCGCGTTGGAAAGCTGCGTCTGGGCGCGCGCAACATCGAGGCCGGACGAGATACCACCTTCATGCCGCGACTGGGTCAGCTCGAGGGCGCGACTGAAGGCAACGATGCTGTCGTTGAGCACCTTGACCTGGCGGTCGAGCCCGTTGAGCTGCAGATAGCTATCGGCGAGTTGCGCCTGCAGGCTCAGGCGCACCGAGGCGAGGTCGCCCGCGGCAGCCGCCTGCTCAGCCGTTCCGGCAGCAACGGTGTCACGCACCCGACCCCAGAGGTCGACTTCGTAATCCGCCTGCACGCCAATCGTGTACGAGCTGTACACGGCAGGCGAGGTGGTGCCACGCAGCGGACGCGTATCCGACTCACGATCGCGCTGCCCGTTCCCGTTCAACCCGAGTGTGGGAAAGAGCGCGGAGCGCACCTGCCGGGTAAACGCCTCGGACTGCTCGTAGTGCGCCAGCGCCGCGGCGAGGCTCGCATTGTTCGCGATCAGCTTCGTCTGCAGGTCATCCAGCCGCGAGTCGCCGTAGAGTTTCCACCAGGCGTCGCGGTCGAGGTGATCCGCAGGCTTCGCTTCCGTCCACGGGGAGTTGGCGTTCGCGTACTGCTCGGCAGCCGGCACCTCGGGCACCTTATAGGTCGGTGCGAGCGAGCAAGCGGAGATACCCACCGACACCAGCGCAGCCAGCGTGCCGGCCCTGAGCGTGCGCAGGCCGCTTGCGGAATCAGGCCTTCGGAGCATGGTCGTCTTCCGCCTTCTTCTTCGGCGCATTGATGCGCACGGTGTCACCGTCGGCCAGGCCATCGGGCGGGCTCTCGATCAGGCGGTCACCGGCGGCGAGTCCCGACCCCAACTGGATCGTCTTGCCGAAGTCGCGGGTGATCGTGACATCCTTGAACTTGACCTTGTTCGCCTGGTCGACAAGAGCGACACGGAGGCCCTTCTCGTCATAGACCAGCGCACTGGCCGGTACGCTGAACAACGTCGCGTTCGCCGGAAGATCGAAGGTAACGCTGGCGTAGCTGCCCGGAAGCAGCTTGCCATCCGCGTTGTCCACCGCGACCTGCACAAGCGTCGTGCCGGAGGCGGCATTGATCGCCGCGGACGAGGTTTCGATGTTGCCCGTGAAGGTCTGTCCCGGATACTCCGGCACCGTGAGCTTCACCGACTCACCCGCCTTGATCGCCGGCGCGTAGTTCTGCGGCACGTTGACGTACATGCGCAGCTTGCGCGTATCCGACACCACGAAGAGCTCCTGCCCGCCGCCACCAGCATTGATCAGGGCGCCCACATCGGTCTCGCGCGCCGTCACCGTGCCATCGAAGGGTGCCGTGAGCTTGGCAAAGCCCTTCAGTGCCTGGATGCGTTCGAGGTTGGCCTGCGCCGCCGTGGCGAGCGCGTGCTTGGCATCGTAGTCACCGGTTTTCTCGTCGACTTCCTGCTTGGAAACCGAATCGGAGTCGCGCATGTCCTTCCAGCGCTTGGCGGTCGTCTGCGCCAGTGACTCGTTGGCACGCGCGCTGGCCAGGTCCGCCTTGGCCTGAAGCAGCTGCTGGTCGAGGTCGGGTGTTTCGATCTCGCCGAGGACTTCGCCCGCCTTCACTTTCTGGCCAATGTCAGCCTTCCAGTACTTCAGGTAGCCGCTGGTGCGAGCGAAGATCGGCGCACGGGCATAGGCCTGCAAACGGCCGGGCAGATTGAGATCGCCACCGCCCTGACCGCCCTGCGGCGAGACCACGTTAACCGTCGGCGTGGCCTGGTCGTCGGTCCATTCGCGAAGTTTGCGCGAGTCGTTGGCGCGCGTGGCGACACCGGCTACGACGATCGCGAGGACCACGACGCCGGCGATGATGCCGGCCAGACGGAGTCGGCGCGGCGGCGGAGTGTGCAAGGGTTCATGCGACATGGACAGGCTCCCCGGGATGCGCCGGGCTGTTGGACGGGTGGTCACGACGGGCGTGAATCATGCTGAAAACAATCGGGACGAAGAACAGCGTGGCCGTGGTGGCGAAGATCAGGCCACCAATGACGGCACGGCCGAGCGGCGCGTTCTGCTCGCCGCCCTCACCCAGGCCGAGGGCCATGGGTGCCATACCGATGATCATCGCCAGGGCGGTCATCAGCACCGGACGGAAACGGACGAATCCGCCTTCCAGTGCCGCAGCGGTCGCATCGCCCAGTTCGGCAAGGCGCTCGCGGCAGAAGCTCACCACGAGGATGGAGTTGGCCGTTGCCACGCCCATGCACATGATCGCGCCGGTGAGGGCCGGAACGGACAAGGTGGTATGCGTGGCGAACAACATCCAGATGATCCCCGCGATGGCGGCGGGCAACGCCGTCACGATGACGAACGGATCGCTCCAGGACTGGAAGTTGACCACGATCAGCAGGTAGATCAGCACGATCGCACCGAGCAGACCGAAGATCAGTCCCGAGAAGGCATCGTTCATCGTCTGCACCTGGCCAAGCAGCGCTGTAGTGGATGCCTTTGGCAGGAACTTCTTGTTCGCTTCGATGATCTTCTGGATGTCTGCAGCGACGGCGCCGAGGTCGCGATCCTGCGTGGTCGCGTAGATTTCGACCATGGACTGGATGTTGTACTGGCTTACGACGGCATTGGTCGACGTCCGCGATACGTGTGCAATACCACCGAGGATCTGCGACCCGGCCTGCCCCGCGCTCGCGCTGATCGGCACGTTCTCAAGATCGGGCAAGGTATCGAGGCTGTACTGCGGCGTCTGCATGACGATGGGATACGACACGCCGTTCTTCGGATTCAGCCAGAAGGTCGGTGCGATCTGGCTCGAGCCCGCGAGGTTCACGCCGAGGCTGTTGGTCACGTCACGCTCGGTGATACCCACTTCCTGCGCACGACTGCGGTCCACGTCCACATTGAAGCCGGGGCTCGCCTGCGACTGCTGGATACGTGCGTCGGCCACGCCGGGCACGCGACGGATTTCCCGCAGCAAGCGATCGGCATAGGTGAAATTGGCAGCGAGGTTCGGGCCACGCACCTGCAGATCGATCGGGGCAGGTGAACCGAAGTTGAGGATCTGGCTGATGATGTCCGCCGGCGGGAACGAGAACGTCGTGCCCGGATATTCGCGCGGGAGCTTCTCGCGCAACTGGCGAACGTAATCCGCCGTCGGCGCGTGGCCTTCATTCAGCGCAATCTGGATGTCGCCATCCTGCGAGCCGATAGTGCCGGTGTTGTTGTAGGTGTTGTTGATGCCCGACGACGAAAGGCCCATGTTGTCGACGATGGTGCCCAGTTCCTCCTTGGGGATGATGCGTCGCACGGAGTTCGTCACCTGGGCGAAGATGCGCGCGCTTTCTTCCACACGCGTGCCGACCGGTGCCCGGACATGCATCAGAATCTGGCCGGAGTCGACGGCCGGGAAGAAGTTACGACCCAGCATCGGCACCAGCGCAAAGGTGAGGACCACGAAGGCCATGAAGCCGATCGTGAATACCTTGCGATGCTGAAGTGCCAGCTCGAGAAGACCATGGTAGCTGGCGCGAATCGCCTCGAAACGCTTTTCGAACCCACGCTGGAAACGAACCAGCGGATTCCGCGACGGCTTCTTGCCCTCGCCATGCGGATCGTCGTGCGAATGCGGATGAAGCAGGTACTTCGCCATCGTCGGCACCAGGGTGCGCGAGAGGATGAACGAGGCGATCATGGCGAACATCACGGCTTCGGCCATCGGCACGAAGAGGAAGCGCGCCACGCCGTTGAGGAAGAACATCGGCACGAACACGATGCAGATACACAGCAGCGAGACGAAGGCCGGGGTGACGATCTGCGCCGCACCATCGAGGATCGAGGTTTCGACGTCCTTGCCCTGCTCGAGATGCCAGTTGATGTTCTCGATGGTCACCGTCGCGTCGTCGACGAGGATACCCACGGCCAACGCCAGGCCGCCGAGCGTCATGATGTTCATCGTCTCGCCGAACGCCGACAACGCGGCGATCGAGCCGAGGATCGCCAGCGGGATCGACGTGGCGATGATCACCGTCGAGCGCCAGCTACCGAGGAAAAGCAGGATCATCAGGCTGGTGAGCGCTGCGGCGATGATGCCTTCGCGCGCCACGCCTTCGATCGCCGCGCTTACAAAGAGCGACTGATCGCCGATGGGTGCGATCTTCAGGTTCGGCGGCAGCGAATCCTTCATCGCCACCACGCGCTCCTTGATACCCGCGATGATCGCCAGCGTCGACGCGGAACCGTTCTTCAGCACCGTCATCAGCACCGAACGGTCACCGTTGACGTGCACGATATTGGTCTGCGGCGGCGAGCCATCGCGCACGTGAGCTACGTCGCGAATGAACACGGTGGCGCCGTTGACGCTCTTGATCGGCAGGTTGCCCAGCTCCTCCACCACCGAAGGCGAGTTGTTGAGCTGAAGCGTGTACTCGTACTGGCCGATCTTCTGCGTACCGACCGGCGTGATCAGGTTCTGCGCCGCGAGCGCATTGGCCACGTCCTGCGCCGATAACCCGCGCGCCTGCATGGCTGGCGGATCGAGATCGATCTGGACCTGGCGGACCTTGCCGCCGAACGGGAACGGGATCGCCGCACCCGCTACCGAGGTGAGCTGCGGGCGGATGATGTTGAGGCCCAGGTCGCCGAGGTTCTGCTCGGTCAGCCCTTCACCCGATAGCGCCAGCTGGATGATCGGTACCGTCGACGCGTTGTAGTTCAGGATCAGCGGCGGCGTGGTGCCGGCGGGCAGCTGACGCAGGAGCGTCTGTGCCACGGCGGTGACCTGCGCGTTGGCCGTCCGGATGTCCACGGTGGGCTGGAAGAAGATCTTGATGATGCCGAAGCCGTTGATCGAACTGGCTTCGATGTGCTCCACGTCGTTCACCGTGGTGGTCAGCACACGCTCGAACGGAGAGGACACGCGGCCCGCCATCTGGTCGGGCGGCAGGCCGTTGTACTGCCATACCACGGCGATCACGGGGATCTTGATGTCGGGGAAGATATCGGTCGGCGTACGCATGGCCGCAAGCGGCCCCACGATGAGGATCAGCAGAGCGAGAACGACAAATGTATACGGTCGCGAGAGTGCGATCCGGACGATGCCAATCATGAGGGACGGATTCCGAGCGCGATGTTGCGTCGCGGCGAATTTTGCGCCCGTACCTTCCTGCGGCGTAGTTAAGATTTATTTAGGTGGCCGGACACACCACGGAGAAGACCGCGCCTTTCTCGGTACCACCGACCGAAAGCGAGAAGCCGTGCAGGCGCACGATGGCGCTGACGATCGCCAGCCCGAGGCCACACCCCGGCTTGGTCCGCGTCTCGTCGCTGCGATAGAACCGGCGGAATACCGCCTCGCGCTCGTTCGGCGGAATGCCCGGGCCCGTATCGGCGATATCGACACGCGCATCGCCCGTCGGATCGGTGCTGGCTACAAGGCGCACGGCACCGCCATCGGGGGTGAACTTGATGGCATTGCCCACGAGATTGGCGAACGCCTCGAACATGAGCTGCGGATCGCCGCGCAACGGAGGCAATCTGCCGACCTCGAGCTCGAACACCTGGCTGCGGTCTTCGGCCAGCGGGGCGTAGAACTCATGGACGTTACGCAGGACATCGCCCAGATCGAGGGTCTCGAAGCAGGCGCTGCGCTGGCGGTCTTCCAGTTCGGAGACCCGCAGCAAGGCCTTGAAACGGGACAACACGGTGTCGATCTCGGCCACGCAGGCGTCCAGCTGGTCGCCTTCCGGCTTGCCGTCGAACTGCTGTTGCAGACGGTAGAGCCGCGTGCGCATCCGTGTCAGCGGCGTACGGAGGTCGTGCGCGATGTTGTCCGTCACTCCCTTGACTTCGCCCAGCAGGCGTTCGATTTCCCCCAGTGTCGTGTTTACCGTGGAGGCAAGCAGGTCGACCTCGTCGCCACCTCGCGTCACCGGAAGGCGCACACTGAGGTCGCCCTCGCGGATCGGTTCCATGGCCCGCTGGATCGCGCGGATGCGCCGCGCGGGGCCTCGCGCAATCAGGATGCCGCCGAGCACGCCAGGGATGAGGGTCAGGGAAAGACCCCAGAGCAGGCCGCGACGAATGATCGCGCCGACGCCATCGATCGTCGCGCTTTCCTTGGCAACGACCAGCCGGTCGCCGTCGGGCAGGACGCGAGTGACGCCCCGCACGCGCGTCGGCGTATTGCGTGTGGGGTCGACGAGACTGGCGCGGATCGACTTGACGACACCTTCCTCGGCGAGGTCCTGCGGCACCGCCGCAATATTACCCGCCAGCCGCTTACCCTGCGGGTCGAACAGGCCGACCCACATGAAGCCTTGTACGTCGATCTGACTGGCCGCTTCCACCGTAGCGGGAAGCCGCTGAGGATCGGTGCCTTCGAGGTAATGGATGCGCGCGGCAAGCATGCCGTCCACGACGTTCGAGAGGTAGCGCGACGCTTCCCACTGGACAACGCCCAGCAGCACCACGCACCAGATGGCGAAGAGCGCGCCGTAGATGAGAATCAGGCGCGAGGTGGCGGAACGCCAGGCGTCAATCAGCGGGCGCAATGACATACCCCGAGCCGCGCACCGTACGGATGAGCGGCACCTGGCCGGCGCCGTCGATCTTTCGACGGAGGCGGCCGATATGAACGTCGATCACGTTGGTACCCGGATCGAAATGAAAACCCCACACGTGTTCGAAGATCATCTGGCGCGTCACCACCTGGCCGGCGTTACGCATCAGGAATTCGAGAAGGCGGAATTCGGTAGGCAACAAGGTCAGTGGCTGGCCGTTGCGCAGGGCGTTGTGGCGAACCAGGTCGAGCTCGAGATCGGAAACGCGCAACCGGTTGCTGTTGGCATTCGGCTGGCGCCGGCGCAGGAGCACCTCGGCACGCGCGGCGAGTTCGTCAGGCGAGAAGGGTTTCGTCAGGTAGTCATCGCCGCCCGCGCGAAGGCCGCGGACGCGCTCATCCACGTCGGACAGCGCGCTGATCATCAGCACCGGCGTGTCCACGGAGCGCTCGCGCAGGGCGAGCACGACATCGATGCCGTCCATGCCCGGGAGCATGCGGTCGAGGGTGATGATGTCGAAGCCGTCTTCGAGCGCACGGGCGAGCCCGTCGGTTCCGTTGGCGACCCACTCGGCCGTGAGGCCGTGCGCGCCCAGCTCCGCGACAATGTCGCGTGCGGTGACTTCGTCATCTTCGATGACCAGGGCCCTGGGCATCCTCTGTACTCCGTAGGAGAAACAACGGAAAACGGCCCCACGAAGGGGGCCGTTCCGGATCTTACGCCCAACGACGCACTCAGGCGGCGATGGCGACGCGCATCTTCTTCATGGCGTTCGCTTCGATCTGACGGATGCGTTCGGCGGAAACGCCGTATTCGTCCGCGAGATCCTGCAGCGTGGCCTTGTTGTCTTCAGCGAGCCAGCGGCGCTGGATGATGTCGCGCGAGCGTGCATCCAGGTTACCGAGGGCCGACGACAGCGCACCCATCGAGTTCTTGCTCGCGTCTTCCTCGGCGAGGTTGTCGTACGGATCCGCACCTTCGTCGACGAGGAAGGCAGCCGGAGCCGGCTTGTCGTCATCGTCGGCGTCAGCCGGGGCCTCGAAACCAACGTCGCGGCCGGACAGGCGCGACTCCATCTCGCGGACCGTCGCCTCGGGCACGCCCAGATCCTGGGCAACCACGCGGACTTCCTCGGCGTTCATCCAACCCAGGCGCTTCTTGCTCTTGCGCAGGTTGAAGAACAGCTTGCGCTGGGCCTTGGTGGTAGCGACCTTCACGATGCGCCAGTTGCGCAGGATGAACTCGTGCATTTCGGCACGGATCCAGTGCACCGCGAAGCTGACGAGGCGAACGCCCTGATCCGGGTCGAAGCGCTTCACGGCCTTCATCAGGCCGATGTTGCCTTCCTGGATGAGGTCCGAGAGCTGCAGACCGTAGCCGTTGTAGCCGCGGGCCACGTGGACCACGAAACGAAGATGGGACATTACGAGCTGCTTGGCGGCGTCGAGATCGGCGTCGTCGCGGAAGCGGCGCGCCAGCGACTGCTCCTCGTCAAGGCTGAGCACCGGGATGCGATGGACCGCCGAGATGTAGGAATCCAGACTGCCAACGACGCTCGGGAGCCCGTAGTTACGGGTAGCGAGGACCTGAGACATGTGTGGAACCTCCTGAAAACTGGTGTGCAGATTAGCAGTCCCGAAGTGAGAGTGCTAAGTCATGCCGAAGTTCATATCGGTTAACTGTACGCTATGGTACAGAAATACCCCCAGGATGTCCAGAGGGGGTCTCAGAGGGTTCAGGAGGCAGACGGTTCCTTGGCCGCGGAAGACGCGGCGGAAAGGTCGTCGACGATGCTATGTGGCCGTCGCACCTACAGTTATTGGGGTTGAGGACTGGCTTTAAAGGGGTGAGGCGCGTCCTACCATAGGCCGATGGCCCTCGCGTTCCCGCCTGATCCCGGCACCGTTGTTATCTGCCGCTTCCCTGCGGCGGGAATGGTCGCGGGTGCCGAGATGGTCAAGATCCGACCAGCTGTGGTCGTTGGACGACCCCTGGAGGGGCGGCGCGGGCTAGTAAATGTGGTTCCCATAAGCATGACCGCGCCTGAGCTTGGGGGCCCCGGCTCGTCGTAGCGGGCATCGCAAGTTCGGCCAGGATCGTGTGGACGCTGCAACGATGGAAAGCATTCGTCGAGCGATCGCCTACATCTTCGAACTTTTCTGAAAAATATGGATTTTTGAGCCAAACGCGTTGCGTGTTGTGCGCCCAACAACTAAGTGCACTTGTCCGTCGGCAACAGCCGATCTCAAGACCTCGGTGAGACCTTCGGGTGGCAGCCGCGGCAGGCCGAATGCGCGATGACAAGCGCCTCGGATCCTAAACTGGCCCGCGAGCTTCGGCTCGCGGGCTTTGTCACATCTGGGGGACTTCAGAGCTCGGAGCGCGGCGGCAGCGACCAGTCGACAGGCGCCTCACCCCGCGACTCGAGATACGCATTCGCCTTGGCGAAATGCCCGCAGCCCAGGAAGCCGCGATGTGCCGAAAGCGGTGAGGGATGCACGCTGCGCAACACAAGGTGGCGCGTTTCGTCGATCAGCCGACCCTTCTTCTGTGCGTGGCTTCCCCACAGCAGGAACACAAGGCCCTCGCGCTCACGGTTCAACGCATCGATCGCAGCGTCGGTGAAGCCTTCCCAGCCCTTACCCTGATGTGACGCGGCCTGCCCTGCTTCCACGGTGAGCACCGCATTGAGCAGGAGCACGCCGCGGTCGGCCCACGGCGTGAGGCAGCCATGGTCGGGGCGGGGAATACCGAGGGAGCCCTCGATCTCCTTGAACATGTTCTGCAGTGACGGCGGCACGCGCACGCCAGGAAGCACCGAGAAGCTCAGGCCATGCGCCTGCCCCGGGCCGTGGTACGGATCCTGGCCGAGGATCACCATGCGCACTTTGTCGAAAGGCGTGTGCCCGAACGCGTTGAAGATGTCGGGGCCGGGTGGATAAATCTCCTTGCCCTGCGCTTTCTCATCGCGGAGAAATTGCGACAACGCCAGCATCTCCGGCCGATCGAGGTAATCGCCGACACGCTGCTTCCACGAGGCTTCCAACCGCACGCGATCGTTCAACCTTCCGCCCTTTCGCGAAGGTGCAGCGCAACACGCAGCTGGAAGAGTAGCTTGGTAATCAGCAACTTCTCTTCCACCGGCTTTTCGACCAGATCGTTGGCGCCGGCGCGCAGCAGCGCGGCCTGGTTCGCCGGATTCTCATCGCCGGTCATGATGAGTGTCGGCAACAAGCCCTTTCCGTATCCGAACTCGTTGCGAATGCACTCCACCAGATCGCCGCCGGTGAGTTCACCTTTCAGGCTCACGTCGGTCAGCACGATGTCCGCGCCGACTTCACCGCGCGTCTTTGCTTCGCGCAGGTAGTCGATCGCGTCCTCGGCACTGATGACATGCCGGACCGTGAGTCCGTATTTTTCCATCATGCGGCGCGTGGCCAGCGCGACCACGCGGCTGTCTTCCACGTAGAGCACTTCGCCTTCGGCACCGCCTTCGGGTCGCACGTAGCCACGGATGAATTCGGCGAGCGCGCCAAAGCCAAGCGACTTGTCGAAATAGTCGGTGACGTACTCACCCAGTTCGCGCCGGTGCAGGCGAGCTTCGACATCACCCGAGACGACCACGATGGGCATGTAGATCTGCGGGGCGGATTCGCGGACGAAGCGTGCCACGTCCAGCCCGTCCATGTCGGGCAGGCGCAGGGCGACAGTGACAAAGTCGAAGACGCCGCGCTGCAGTTCGGACTGGGCCTCGGCGCCGGTGGAAACACCGACGATCTCCACACCTGGCACTTCAGCCGCGACCACGCGCGAAATCAGCTGGCGGACGACTTTCGAGCCGTCGACCAGCAGGATTCGCGGCGCAGCGCCGGCAACACCCGAACCGATGTGAGATCCCACCCCTGTCTCCCCTTCAGGCCATCGCCGCGCGGCGAATTTGCCGAGCGCTGACGAGCCGCGCGCCCAGCCACCCGAGCAACGCCGAAGCGAAGGGTACCGAAAGCAGCAGCCATGCGGGGAGTCCGCCGAAACTGACACTGCCGTCGTAGGCAGCGGTGAGGCGCCCCACTGGACCGGCCATGGCCAGTTCGAGGACGACGGCCAGGACCACGGCCAGTATCCCCGCGAGCAAGCCGAGCCAGATGCCTGCATAAAGATACGGTCGACGAACGAAGGGGCGACTGGCGCCGATGAGGAGCAGCACGCCGATTTCGGCGCTACGGCTCTGGATATCCACACGAATGGTGTTGCCGACCACCAGGAGAGCGGCAATACCCAGGAGCAGGGCCAGCAGGGAAACCGCCCGGCTTCCCACGCCGAGCAGCGCATCGAGGCGCTGTCGCCAGGCGCCCGTGTCCTGGACCATGTCGACACCCGGTGTCGCCTTCATGGCCTCGACCAGGCGGTCGACCTGCTCGACCGGCAGACCCGGCTTCGGCTGCACCGATAGAACGTACGGAAGCGGATTCACATCGAGCGACTGCAGCGATCCGGAGAACCCCTGCACTTCCGCCAGCTCGTCGAGGCCATCCTTCGGCGTGCGCACGACGATTTCGGCGACTTCGGGGCGGCCACGCAGGGCCGAGGCGGCGGTCTCCGCCATGGCACCGTTCTGTCCGGGCTTCATGAACGCACTGATGGACTGGTTCCGGCCGAGGGCATCGCCCATCCGCTGAACATTGCCCAGCAGCAGGTAGAAGGCCAACGGCAGGGCCAGCGCCACGCCCATGACGGCGACCGTCAGCAAGGTGCCAAGCGGCCGGGCACCCAGGCGACGCAGGCTGATAGACAGGCTCCACACGTGGTGCTCGCGCCAGGCGCTCACGTGACGAGGGCCGCTGCGACGTGTCTTCTCCGGCTCGGGCTGACGGCGCTGTTCGCGAACGGCGTTCATACCACCTCCGTGGCGGGGACATCGGCAACGAGCTTGCCGTGGTCGAGGACGACGACGCGTTTTTTCATTCGCTTTATCAGCATCAGATCGTGGCTGGCGACGAGAACGGCAGTCCCGACCTGCTGGAACTCGGCAAACAGACCCATGATCTCCATGGCCAGTTGCGGATCGAGGTTGCCGGTGGGTTCGTCCGCGATGAGTACGGCGGGCTTGGCAACGATGGCGCGGGCAATGCCGACACGCTGCTGCTCACCCGTGGAGAGGGAGCCGGGCAGCTGTTTCTCGTAACTGAGCAGACCGACCTTCTCCAGGGCAGCACGCACACGGCGCCCGCGGTCGGCCGGCGCCACGCCAGCGATCACCAGCGGCAGCTCCACATTGGCGAAGACGCTGCGATCCATCAGTAGCCGGTGATCCTGGAAGACCATGCCGAGCTTTCGACGGATACGCGGAATATCGGAGGGACGTACGGTATTGAGCTTCTGGCCGTCGAGGGTGACGACGCCGTTGGTCGGACGCTCGATCATGGCCAACAGCTTGAGCAAGGTGCTCTTGCCGGCACCGGAATGGCCGGTGACAAAGGCCATCTCGCCGGCTTCGACGCTAAACGACACATCGGTAAGGGCCTGGTGATCGCCCTCGTACCGTTTACTCACCAGATCGAAACCGATCACCGCGTTACCCGTTGGCCCGTTGAACCCCAGAGGATAAGGGAAGTGGTGTGGGTTTTGCGGTGGGTGGGTCGCGGTTCGCGCTGATCGCCGATAAATCGGCTACTACAGGGGCATCGCCGCTGAAGCGGCTCCCACAGGAAGCCCGGTTACCTGAGCTGCTCGGGCTCGGTGTTGCCTGAGCAACTCGGGCTGCCCGGGCAACCGGGCTCGGTGTGGGAGCAACTGTCTTTTTCAGACAGCCGCCTCATGCCGCCAGCCGACCTGGTCACGGACCATCGCATTGATCGCCGTGATCAGCCATCGCATGCAGGCGACGAGAGCCACCTTGGCCACTTTTCCTCGCGCCCGTAGGGCGCGGTAGCGCTCTCCGAGGGCGCTGCCTTTGGTTCGGATGGCTCCCCAAGCCGCCATATACAGCGCGCGCCGCACGATCCAGCGGCCGGCACGCACATGCCGGGCGCCGTCGCGGCGACCGCTCTGGTCGACGTAAGGCGCCACACCGACCAGGGCGGCAATCTGCTGCCGTGTCAGCTGGCCCAGTTCGGGTAAATACGCGATCAGCGTCGCTTGCACGACGGGTCCGACGCCCGGCACCTCGCGCAATCGCGATGCCGGATCAACGTCCTTCGTCGCCGTTGCAATCTGTCGGTCCAGGTCGCGGATTTGCATGCTGGCCGCATCGATCATGGCCTGTAACGCTTGGCGAGCCGCCGTCAGCCTCGTCTGCTTCAGCCGCCGGAAGTTATCGTCGCGCTGGCTCACCATCTGCAAACGGCAACGTACCAGCTCGGCCAGGTCGGCGCGCTCGGGTGCCGGCGTCTGATAAGGCTGCGGCGTGATATGCGCGGCCATCCGCGCCAGGATCTGCGCGTCGAGCGAGTCGTTCTTGGCGAAACGCCCCATCGCTCTTGCGTAAGCCGTGGCGCGATGCGATGCCAGCCGGGTGACGCAATAACCCGCTTGCGCCAAGGCATCGACGATGCCTCGCTCGTAACCGCCCGTCGCTTCGATCGCGATATGCGGCACGTCCAAAGGCGCCAGAACGTGCAGTAAAGCACGGTGGCCTTCGGCCGTATTAGCGAAGCGCTCGCAGCGCTCCCCAGGAAAAAAACCCACGTCCAGCATGGATTTACCGGTGTCGATTCCTACATGGATGCTCATGACTTCACTCCGGAGTACGATCGGAAGTGAGAGCACCTCCACCATGCCCCGGCTTGTGAATTCGAGGTACGACTCGGGCAACTGTTCGGGCTATTGGTGGAGGGAGTGCGGCAGCCCCAGCTCCCACACGTGCTCGCAGCACCGCCGATGACGGGCTTGCCGCACTCCGCTCTCACCCCTAAGCCTACGCCGGTCCTAAGACACAAGCCGATTCATCGGCGATGCTTTCAGCTTCCGCCGAACAAACGACCGATGCGGCGGAAGAAACCGACCTTCTCCTGACCACCTGACTTGGCAGGGGCCGGGGCAGATGCGCTTGCCGACGGGCGATTGGCTGCCACCTGACGCGACGGACGGCGGTTCGGGTTGGCCTGGCTGTCAGCCTGGCGCGGCGCCGACGACGACTTCGGGCTCTCCGACTGAGTCGTTGTGCCATTGCCGTTCTCGACACCCTCGCGCGGGCCGCGACCTCGCCCACCACGACGACGACGCTTCTTCGGGGCGCCATCGGCGGCCATGGCCTCTGCAGCGGCCGGGAGGTCGGCAACCGTTTCGGCGACGATGACGGTCTTCACGGGCACTTCGACCGAAGCGGCAACGGCGGGAACATCCGGACGCGGTGTGCGCGGACGGCGCTCACCGGTGCCCGAGCGCTCGCGGCTGCCGGAACGCTCGCCGGTGCGGGGACCGCTTCGACCATCACGGCTGCCGCTGCGGCCACCCTTCTCCGGCGGTGCACCGCGGGTCGGGATGTGGCCGTCGTTGTCGTTCGGATCGTCGATCTCGTCCTGCACGCCGTCGGCGCGCGGACGCGGAGCCGGCATGACCAGCATCCGGGCTTCGATCGAGGCGGTCGGGATCTTCTGGTTGATGTAGGTCTCGATGTCCGGCAGACCCATGGCGTAAAGATCGCAAGCGAAGCTGACCGCGTCACCCTCGGCACCCAGGCGCGCCGTACGGCCGATGCGATGGACGTAGTCCTCGGCATCCTGCGGCAGGTCGTAGTTGAAGACGTGGCTGACGGCGGGGATGTGCAGACCGCGTGCGGCGACGTCGGTCGCGACGAGCAGGTCGATCTGGCCTTCCTGGAAGCGCTGCAGCAGCTTCTGGCGCTTCACCTGCGGCACGTCGCCGGAGATCGCACCGACTCGGAAATTGTGGCGCTTCAGACGGTCCGTGACGCGCTCGGCCGCGGCCTTGGTGTTGACGAAGATGATGCTGCGCTCGGTTTTGCTCTCCTCGAGCAGGTTGAGCAGCAGCGGCAGCTTCTCCTCCTTGGAGGGGAAGTAGACCACCTGGCGAACACGGTCGGCGGTGACATTCTCCGTCTCGACGACCATCTTCTCGGCCTCGTGCATGTGCTCGTAGGCGAGCTCCAGAACACGATGGCTCAACGTGGCCGAGAACAGCAGGACCTGGCGCTTCTCGCGAGCCGGCAGGCGGCGGAAGATGAAGCGCACGTCCTTGATGAAGCCGAGATCGAACATGCGATCGGCTTCGTCGATGACCATGACTTCAACACTGCCGAAGCCGAAGACGTCCTGCTTGTAGTAATCGAGCAGGCGCCCCGGGGTGGCGATGATGATGTCGCAGCCGTCGCGCAGCTGCTGGCGCTGCTTGTCGTAGTCGACGCCGCCATAGATCAGCGCGCTGCGCAGGCCGGTAGCCTTGCCGATGACCTGAAAGTCCTTCTCGATCTGGATCGCCAGCTCGCGTGTCGGCGCGATGATCAGGGCGCGCGGATCGGCGTCCTTGCGGTCCGGGGCGGCCGGGTTGTTGAGCAGGCGGTTCATCAGCGCGACCAGGAACGCGAAGGTCTTGCCAGTACCCGTCTGCGCCTGGCCGGCCACGTCGCGACCAAGCAGGGCGACCGGGAGGGTCAGCGCCTGGATCGGGGTGGTGCGGGTGATGCCGGCGGCGGCGAGGCCCTGCTGAAGCAGCGGATGAAGGTCGAAATTTTCGTAGAAGACGTCGGTGAGAACGGTTTGGGACATGGTGGGTGGGTGACCTGGAGTCTCGCGCCGCAAATGCGCGGCAGCGGCCCGGCAGCTGAAAGAGCCGCGGGACGGTGGGTGATCCGGCCGGCGTCACGGGAGAGTCGGGGGCGGCCGGTGCCATGCCGGCGGCCGTACGACGCGCCCGGCGCACGATGGCCGGAGGCGGCGGCGCGCGACCCGACGGCTCCCGCTGGCATAGGTGAAGGGGCTCTGGAACGGAGCCTGTTCACCTATGTCAACGAGAACCATCCCGTCGGCGCCCTTGAATCGCTTGTATCGCGCCCCTAGTTGCGTTGGAATGAGGGCCACCGGCTGCAATAGCCTAGACCTTCGGTTCCGGTTGGACCCGCGACATGGGGCTCCTTAGTGTAGCCGATGCTGGCGTCACGGTCGCCAACCCCCTTTCACCCCCTTTTGGAGATCACGGTGAGCGACAAGATCACCCACACGAGCGACTCTGCGTTCCAGGCAGAAGTTCTCGATTCCGACACCCCCGTCCTGCTCGACTTCTGGGCGGAATGGTGCGGTCCCTGCAAATCCATCGCCCCGGTGCTCGATGAGCTCGCCGGCGAGTACGAGGGCAAGCTGAAGATCGTCAAGATCAACATCGACGAGAACCAGCAGACCCCGCGCCAGTTCGGCGTTCGCGGCATCCCGACCCTCATGATCTTCAAGGACGGCAAGGTCGCCGGCACGCAGATCGGCGCCGTGGGCAAGGGCCAGCTGGCCAAGTTCATCGACGCCTCGATCTGATCGCTTTAGCTGTACGTTTCACTTAAGCCGCCGCGTGAGGCGCTTTACGCCGCGCCTCACGCGATGCTAGGCTTCAGAGGTTCGCCGGGACATGCCTTGTCCCCCATGCTGCGAACCCTCTCCCATTCTTTCTTCAACGGCGCCCCGTGAGGTTTGCCCGTGTCTGATATCGAAACTAAAAATCCCATTGACGCCAAGGGCGCCGGCGACACGCCTGCGACCGAACCGCGTCCCCGTACCCGCCGCAAGGCCCCCGCCGCTGAAGCACCTGCGGTAGAGAAGAGCGCTCCCGCGCCGGCTCCCGCACCCGTGGCGGCTCGTCCGCCAGCGCCGGTGCCGCCGCTTCCTCCCCTGCCCACCCCGACACCGGCACCCAGCCCGTCGCCGGCGCCGCAGGCTGAGCTCCAGCTCAACAACCAGCCGCCCGCCAGCCAGCAGGGCAGCCCGCAACAGGGCAACGAGGCGCGTCCCGCGCCTGGCGAAGCTCGTGACGGCAACAGCGGCAATGGCAACGGCCAGCCCCAGGGCGGCCAGAACCAGCAGATGAGCCGGGTCGAAAACCCGAACCAGCCGCAGAACCGTCATACCAATCCGAACAACCCCAACAACCCGAACAACGCCAACAACGTCGAGCGCGAGGGCCGCGGCCGACGCCGGCGCAACGAGCGCAACCAGCAGCGCCCGGGTGGCGGTGGTGGCAATCCGGGTAACACGGGTGGTGGCAATGGCGGCGGTAACAACTACCAGAGCCAGCGCAACAACAACGGCTACCCGGTCGACGACGACGAGAACGCCGACGCCGGCAGCAACGATCGCCTGATCAACCTGACCGAACTCAAGCGCAAGAATGCCATCCAGCTGCTCGAGTTCGCCGAGTCGCTCGGTGTCCGCGAGGGCGTCGCCCGCCAGCGCAAGCAGGACGTGGTCTTCAATATCCTCAAGGCCCACGCCCGTTCGGGCGGCGGCATCTGGGCGGAAGGCGTGCTCGAGATCCTGCAGGACGGCTTCGGCTTCTTGCGCTCGGCCGACGAGTCCTACCTGGCCGGCCCTGACGACATCTACGTCTCGCCCAGCCAGATCCGCCGCTTCAACCTGCGTACCGGCGACTACATCACCGGTCGCGTCCGCCATCCGAAGGAAGGCGAGCGCTATTTCGCGATGCTCAAGGTCGACGACATCAACGGCGATCCGCCGGAGGCGTCGAAGAACAAGCTGCTGTTCGAGAACCTGACTCCGCTGTTCCCGCGCAAGTCGTTCAAGCTCGAGCGTGGCAACGGTTCGACCGAGGACATCACGGGCCGCATCCTGGACCTGGTTGCACCCATCGGCCGCGGCCAGCGCGGCCTCATCGTCTCCCAGCCCAAGTCGGGTAAGACGATGATGTTGCAGAACATCGCCCAGGCCATCCAGTACAACCATCCGGACGTCCATCTGATCATGCTGTTGATCGATGAACGCCCCGAGGAAGTCACGGAAATCGCCCGCACCGTTCGCGGCGAAGTCATCAGCTCCACCTTCGACGAGCCGGCAGTGCGTCACGTGCAGGTCGCCGAGATGGTGATCGAACGCGCGAAGCGCCTGGTCGAGCACAAGAAGGACGTGGTGATCCTGCTCGACTCGATCACCCGCCTGGCCCGTGCCTACAACACCGTGGTTCCGAGCTCCGGCAAGGTCCTCACCGGTGGTGTGGATGCCAACGCCCTGCAGCGCCCCAAGCGCTTCTTCGGCGCGGCGCGTAACGTCGAGGAAGGCGGCAGCCTGACGATCATCGCCACCGCGCTGACCGACACCGGCTCGAAGATGGACGAAGTGATCTACGAGGAGTTCAAGGGCACCGGCAACATGGAAGTGCACCTGTCCCGTCGTATCTCCGAGAAGCGCGTCTACCCGGCCATCGACATCAACCGCTCGGGCACCCGTCGCGAAGACCTGCTCATCGAACCGGACCTGCTCGCCAAGATCTGGATCCTGCGCAAGCTCCTCCACCCGATGGACGAACTCAGCGCCATGGAGTTCATGCTCGACAAGATGAAGAACACGAAGTCCAACGACGAGTTCTTCAATTCGATGAAGCGCTAAGCGCGCCCCATCGAGTCCAGCGAAAGGCCGCCTCCGGGCGGCCTTTCTTGTTGGGACCTGTGCTGACGAATTCATCAGCACAAGAGTCTTATCCCTACGTGGTGTGACAAGAGACGACGCTTGTGAGGCGTTGCGGCCCGACCTAAACTACGTCCAAGTGGATTGGGGGTTCCCGGTCGGCGCTATAGCCTCGGTGAGTTCACCGGGGCTTTTCGCTTTCTGGGCCAGGAAGAACCGCCGGGCCCCGGCCGTCGGAGCCCAGCTTCCGGCAACTGCCACTGCCACCGCAAAAGAATTTGCGCTTCAGTATCTCGAATGCCCGATTGGTGCTTTCCGGCCGCAGTACAGAGAGTCCTATCGGCCGGGCGACCAGATCGGCGAGTTGCAAGCCTGAAGAGTTCGTCTTCTTATGGGCGAACTTGAGCGCAAAAGGAAGCTTCCTGCCCCAACGGTTAGCACCGTCGCAGATCCGGCCGAACTCGCGCTCAAGCTCGTGATCTTCCTTCTTGCCGCGGCACTCGACGACAACATGCGTCGGGTATGCGTGCTGCCGCATCTCTCGAACGAATTCGAACAGCGTTTCGAGACAAACGCCGAGGGCCAGGTGATAAGGATTGAGTCCCAGCGCAGCGCGCTCCTTTAGCCTCGTTTTGTGGATCACGCAACTGATCAGGACGAAGTTGCTGGCATCGATTATTTTCGTAAGGTCATTCAGGAAACCCTCCTTTCTTTTGCGATCTTTGAACAGAAAGACACCTTGCTCCTTGCGGATTTCACGCTCGTGCAGCACGACGATGTCATGTCCGAAGTACCTGAACTTGAGTAAGTCGATTTCGGGAACGACCCGTCGTGCATAGTGATCTTTCTGCAAAACACAGAACGCGAGTACGAAGATGGGATATTGAAGATCCAGCGACTCGAGACCGTGGTCTCCGCTCTCGTCGACGTAGACAACGTAATTACTGAACCGCCGCCCGGAGGTGCGTAAAGCAAGGTTGGCCTCAAGCCCTTGGATTTCTTCCGGCCCGCCGGACGCACGCTCGGTCATCGGTATCGCTGCCTCGCCCTGGAGCCGTCGACCCACGTCGATGCAGAAATTGTAGAAAAGCTGCGACCGAGAGCCTGCAAGGCATTTGCGGCGATTCGCGCAGGGGATATCCCGGCCACTCCAACAGGCCACCTACAACATCAAAGGTGACATCCTCAGCAGGCCCCCGAGTCATTTGCTAACCTGCGCCGCCGGGCATGGCACCTTTTCCCGGCAGGCATGCGCCCCCATGTGTGCGGCATCCGGTTACCGCCGCCCCCTAGTCCAAGGAAAGTCCGTGTCCATACCCAGCGCCGCCAAGAGCACGCCTATCGGCGACCGTAACGATCTGGTCGCCTACCTCGCCGCGGGCGAGAAGACGCGTGATAAATGGCGCATCGGGACCGAGCACGAGAAATTCGGGTTCTATACGGATGACCTGACCCCTCCGCCCTTCGACGGTGACCGTCCGGGTATCCGCCAGTTGCTCGAGACGCTGGCCACGCGTTTCGGGTGGGACGTCGCCCGTGAAGGCGAGACGCCGGTCGCGCTGACCAAGGGCATGGCCAACATCACCCTGGAGCCGGCCGGGCAGCTGGAGCTCTCCGGCGCGCCCCTGCATTCAATTCACGAGACCTGCGATGAGGTCACCGAGCACCTGAAGGAAGTCCGCTCGGTTGCCGAAGAGCTCGGCATCGGCTTCTTTGGCATGGGCTTCCAGCCGAAATGGCGTCGCGACCAGATGCCGTGGATGCCCAAGGGCCGCTACAAGATCATGCGCGAGTACATGCCCAAGGTCGGCTCGCTCGGCCTGGACATGATGACGCGCACCTGCACGGTGCAGGTCAACCTCGACTTCGCGACCGAAGCGGACATGGTGAAGAAGTTCCGCGTGGCGCTGGCCTTGCAGCCGATCGCGACCGCGCTCTTCGCCAATTCACCGTTCACCGAAGGCAAGCCGAATGGCTACAAGTCGTACCGGTCGCATGTGTGGACCGACACCGACGGCGACCGTACCGGCATGCTCGATTTTGTCTTCGAAGACGGTTTCGGCTACGAGCGCTACGTCGACTACATCCTCGATGTGCCGATGTACTTCAGCTACCGCGATGGCAAGTACGTCGACCTCTCCGGTCAGGACTTCAAGAAGTTCATGCGCGGCGAGCTGGCCGCCCTGCCGGGTGAGAAAGCGAACATGAAGGACTGGGCGGATCATCTGACCACCGCCTTCCCGGAAGTCCGCCTCAAGCAGTACCTGGAAATGCGTGGTGCCGACACCAGCACGTGGAACTCGCTCTGCGCCCTGCCCGCCTTCTGGGTCGGTCTGCTGTACGACGACGTGGCACTCGATGCCGCGTGGGACCTCGTAAAAGACTTCACACGGGCCGAGCGCCACGCCCTGCGTGACGGCGTACCGAAGGATGCCCTGGCGCTGCGCTTCCGCAACCATAGCGTTCGCGAGCTCGCGCTCGAAGCGGTGAAGATCGCGTCGCATGGCCTGAAGCGTCGCAACGTGCAGGGTCACCGGGGCACCGACGAGTCGATCTACCTCGAGCCGCTGGAAGAGATGGCACTCTCCGGCAAGACCCAGGCCGATACCAAGCTCGAACTGTTCCACGGTCGCTGGAACGGCAGCGTCGATCCGATTTTCACTGAATACGCCTACTGAGTCCGCCCGCTATGCAGATGACTGAAACGAAACTGGGCCGCCTGGACGACCTGCTCGCCTCGACCAACCGCTATTCGCTGGAGGCGCTCGACGGCCTGTTTTCGGCCGCCCACGTCGGACCGGCCGAGGTAAATGTGGACGATTGCATCGCCGTGCTCGAGCTCGGCGGTGCGACGCCATGGTCGTCGGAGGCCGAGCACGACGAGGCCTATGAGTTGATGCAGGAGTTCTGGCAGGTCATCGCCGATCGCGTCGCGTCGGACCCTGTCGCCCTGGGCGAGGAATCGCTTCCCTTCATCGACTCGCCGGAAGAGTTCGACGATATCGAAGACGTCAGCACCTATACGGGCGACTACCCCATCGCGAGCGACTGGGCGCTGGGTTTTCGCTTCGCTCTCAACGAGTGGGGCGAGGACTGGGACGCATGGATGGATGAGAGCCTCTATCCGTTCATGGGTATGCTCATGACGCTGTCGGCGGACCAGACCGAACCGACGCCGGATATGCCGGCGCTTCCCCTGCCGTCGTTCGAAGAGCGCATGGGGTTGCTCAATGAAATTCCGTTCCAGCTGGCGGCGCTTTATAAGCGGCGTCATCCGCAGCACGGGCAGACGGTGAAGCGCGATCCTTCGAAGGTCGGGCGGAACGATTTGTGTTCGTGTGGGAGTGGAAAGAAGTTCAAGAAGTGCTGTGGGAGCCAGGGCTGAAAAGCATCGCCGCTGAAGCGGCTCCCCCATTTCTTCAAGCATAAAAAAAAGCCTCCCCGTTGCCGGGGAGGCTTTTTCGTTTCAGGCCTTGCTGATCAGGAGATCAGAATGCGTACTTGGCCGACACGCTGAGCAGGTTGCCCTTGTCGTCGCTCTCGCCCGCAATGCGGTCGAGGGTGGCGCTTTCGCCGCCGGCGATGTGCGCCTTATTGACGAAGATGTGGGCAAAGCCCGCATTGATCTCGAGACGATCGGTGGCCTTGTAGCCCAGACCGAACGCGAGCCACTTGCGGGTGGAGTCCGGCACGCGCACGTCGCGGTTCTGGTCTTCGGTCGGCGTGGTGTCGACAGCAACACCGCCGCGCACCGTGAACTTGTCCGTGACGTAGTACTCGCCACCGACCGACACGAACCAGCTGTTATGCCAGCCGAAGTGCTCGTTGTTCTGCGGCTGGTTCGGGTTCGCGAAGTTGACGGTGAGGTCCTCGAAGGAATCCCACTTGGTCCACGATGCATCGATACCCCAACCGAACTTCGAAGCCTGGTGCCAGTAGCTGGCGGTCGCCACGGCGGGCGTGGTGAAGCCGGCGGTGCCTTCGGTGTGGGTGAACGGCGGCTGGCCGCTGCCGAGCAGCGCGCCGACGGTCGGGTTCGACAGCACGGCAGTCACATTCGACGGCTGCGTGAAGTTACCGGTGCCGTCGAGCGAATGCTTGATCTTGCTGCGGTAGTTCAGCGCGAGGCGATCGGTATCGGTCAGACGCCAGAGGCCACCGACCTGCCAGCCGAAGTTCCAGTCGGAACCCTTGATACGGGCGACGCCGTCGCTACCCGGCGGGACGACGGTGGCGTACTGCTGGGCAAGCGCGCGTGCGACGAGCGGCGAGATCTCGCCAGCCGCAGCGGCCTGCTGGATGAGGCCGAGGCCGACGGTGTTGTAGTTGATCGCGCTGGTCAGCTCGGCGCTGGTCTTCTGCGCGATGAGGCTGGCACCGATGGCGAAGGTGTCCGTGATGTCGTACGAACCCGACAGCGTGGCATCGAACGACTTGAAGTCGGACTTGACGCCGTTGTAGCGGCCCTTCCAGTCGGAGTCATAGTCGGTCTTGAAGCCGAACGGCGCGGTCAGGCCAAAGCCGATATGCGCGCGGTCGCCGACCTGGGTGGCGAAGTACAGCGCCGGAACCGGAATGGTCGTGCCAGCGTCGCCGCCGTTGCCGCCGGAGATCGGGCGACCCTGCGCGTCGGTCGCGGTACCGTTGAACTTGGTGCTGAAGTTGATGCCGGTCACGTCGGCCTGGATGACATTGCCCTTGAGCAGGGACATGGCAGCCGGGTTGTTCACGATCACGGAGGCATCGTCACCCGCGGCGGCGGAGCCGGCGAAGGCGCGACCAAGCGCGGCAGCGCTGTTTTCCTTGAGCTGGAAGGCACTGGCGTGAGCGGCCTGGGGAGCCACCAGCGCGCCGGCGATGGCCAGCGAAAGGGCGGCGATGGCCAGCGGACGGGTGTGGAGGTTCAGCTTCAACATTCGGTGGGGCTCCTGCTTCTGTTCTGCTCTGGGTCGACGTCGCGATCGCGGAAAACGCAAAATTTATCCGTTTTCATACGCGCGTTTAACAATCTGGGGTGGAACTCTGGACGACTTGACGAGAAATTTGCAAGTGCTAATGCAACAAAGGTGTAACGGCAGGGGTTTAGACCACTGCAGGAGGCTCCCTCTTTTGGTAGGGTGGTGAGCCGAACCGCAAGCGAGACTGCCGTCATGCACTGCTACGTCTACGCCAGCCTGCGAAAGCCCGACACCTACGTCTGGATGACCCGCCGCGACGGGTTCGAGATGCTTCCGGAACCCCTCGTTCTCCTGCTGGGTGAGCTCCGCTTCGTCCTCGAAGTGGAGCTGACGCCGCAACGGAAGCTGCCTCACGACGATTCCGACCGCATCCTGACCAACCTCGGCGGGTGCGGCTGGCACCTGCAGACGCCCTCGAACGAAACGCTCACCGTCTGCAACCAGCCCAACTTCAATCGGCAGATCGACCCCGACCAGACGCTCGTCCGCGCCTGACCCGGCCGAATACGCCCATGGGCAGATCGCGTAGCGCGGGTTAACGCCGCGTTACCGCGCCACCCCTGTGCCGTCCGTATACTCCCGCGCATGGCCAATCCCAAACGTCGACGACCACCGCTGATCAAGGCACTGCCCTGGTTTCTCCCCGCCCTTGCCGCTGTTGCGTGCGCCGGGCTGACCGCTTCGCCGCTTGCGCTGATGCCGCTTCTGCTCGCCAACGCCCTGGCCATGGGCGCGGTGTGCCATGCGATTGGCTTCGATCCGGAGCAGAGCTACCTGCGCACGACACTGCGCCGTGGGTCGGCACACGTGGTGATCTTTACGATCTACACGTTCGTTGTCTTCGTGCTCGTCGCGTGGCCCCTGCTGGAATTGACCAAGGCGCCGAGCCTCTGGGCAGCCCTGGTGCTTGCAGCGACCCTTGTCGTCGCGCTTGCTGTCCTGTGGCGTGTCTGGCCGGCGTTCGGCCTGCTCTTTCTCTGGGACGACGCGTATCCGGAAGACAGCAACAGCGGCTCATGGATCTTCACGGCCGTCGCGCGATCCGTCTCGTTCGGTCGCCACCTCTCGGCGGAAGAACGGTTCTTCACGCATTTCGTACCCGCCGCCCTTGGCTTGCTGATCCTCGCCTTCTGCGCCGTGGCGTTATCCGGCCTGTACGGCGTCTTCCCGTCGGAGATGCGAATTGCCGCGCTGGCTATCTACGGCGTGGTGCTTCTGCCGGCCTGCGGCATGATCATCGCCAACCGTACGCTGCGTGCGCTGCTCTGCGATCACCGCGGCCATATCCGCACGGCACGGGCCGAGCCGCGCCGGGAGCCGATCGTCGAGGTACCGGCCACCCCCGCACCTATTCCCGTGCTGTCCAGCGAAGAGAGCCAGCCGGGCGTGCGTGACCGTGCGTTGCTCTCCGCCGCGCGTGAAGGCGACATCGCTCGCGCCGTGGCGCTCGTCGAGGCCGGAGCCGATCCCGACATGGGCGCGGAGCCGGGCGACCGCGACCAGCGCCCCGTGCTCACACTGGCGGCGCTGTCACCCGATATCCGGTTGTTGCGTTCGCTCATCGCTCGTGGCGCTCAGGTCAATCGCGCACAAAATGGCGTTACTGCCCTGCTCGCGGCCACGCGTGACAGCTGGCATGGCCGCCCCGAGGCCGTCCTTACGCTGCTGACCAATGGAGCGAACGCGTCGGCCACGGACGCCGAAGGCAACACGCCACTGCATGGCGCTGTGCTCGGCGCCGAACCCACCGTAGCCGCGATGCTCCTCGACGCGGGCGCGTCCGTCGACGCGGTGAATGCTGCCGGCGACACGCCGCTGGCGATTGCTTGCCGGGCGGCCAACTGGGCGCTTGCGCGCTTCCTGCTCGAGCACGGTGCGAAGCCGGCGCCGGTCGGGGGTGAACCCGCCCTTGTCGCGGCTGCGGGTATCGCGGACGACGATGCGGAAGGCGTGAAGGTGCTGCTCCGGCACAAGGGTCCGGTCAACGCGGTCAATGCGTCGGGCCGCACCGCCCTCATCGCCGCTGCCGCCGAAGGCCACGAGCAAATCGCACGCGCGTTGCTCCAGGCCAATGCCAATCCGAATCTTGCCGATCGCCACGGCACGACGGCGCTGATGGAGGCCGCGCGCGCGGGCGCCCACGGCATCGTCCAACTGCTCGCCGAAGCCAACGCCGATGCGTCGCCGCGAGACGGCCATGGCCGTGACGCACTCACTCTTGCCAGCCAGTCGCCACGCGCGCAGGCAGCGACCGTTCGCGCCCTGCTCGCTTTGGGAGCGCAGCCGAAGGAGCCCGGCGCGGACGGTCGAAGTGCCCTGGATCACGCGGCCGCCGCAGGACGTTGGGATTTTGTCGCCCTGCTCGATCCGGGAACACCCTTGCCGACCTCGCTCAGTGAATCCGTCGTGCCGGAAGCAGGCGCCGATTCGCCGATGCACCTCTACGACGCGCTGCGCTTCGGCCATTGGGCCGTGGCATCGACATTCTCCGCCAAAGTGCGCGAGTGGCCCGCCGAGGAACTCGCGGCGCTGTACGTCGATCTTGCCGGCGCAGGCTTCGAATCGGGACGCGCGTGGCTACTCGATCACGGCATGAGTGCCGAGGCACGCCTGGCCGTTACGGCGGACGAAGGCAACGCACCTGGTCGACGTCTCTTCGATGCCCTGCTGCCGCAGCTGCCCCAGGCCGCCGACGCGCTACTGCAGCTGATGCGGGCAGGCGCAACGCCCGCAGGGGCGGGGCTGCTCGGCCAGGCCATCTGTCGCCTCGACGGCGCCGATGAGCGCCTCACGCTGGCCATGCTCGAAGCCGGCGCCGATCCCTTCGGCGCCGACGCCCGTGGGCGCACACCCGTGCACATGGCCGCCGCAACCGGCCGCGTGGCCCTGCTCGGCGCGCTGCTGGCCCGCGGGATGGATCCGAACGTGCGCGACGCGGGCGGCCGTACGCCGCTCCATGCGGCGCTCGAACAGGGAGGCGAGAGTCTCCCGCTGGTTCGCCTGCTGGTAGCGAGCGGCGCCGATCCCGAGGCCGCGGACGTCAACGGCGAGACACCTTACGGCCTGGGCATCGGTCACGGCGACGTGGAACGCTGGTTGAGCTGGGCCACGTGGCCGTTGCCGCGGCGCGCCCTTCGCGCCGCCGATCTCCCCGCCGCAGCCGGCGCCGGCGACACACAGGCCGTCGATCGCCTCCTCGAACTTGGTTTCGGCGTGGACACACGTGACGCACAGGGAGCCACGGCACTCCTGCGCGCCGCCGGCGCCGGTCAGCGTGACGTGGTCGCGCATCTGCTATCCGCAGGCGCCGATCCGACCATCGTGGCAGCGTCGGGCATTACGCCGCTGGCCGCCGCCGTGAACGCGCGCCGCGAGAGCGTCGTCGAGCTTCTGCTCGCGCAGGGTGTCAGCGTCGACCAGCGCCTACCCGGCGACGCTACGGCGCTCATGATCGCCGCCACGCTTGGTTATCCCGAAATCGCCGACACCTTGCTCGCCCATGGTGCCGACGCGAACGCCGAGGACGCGCACGGCCATACCGCCCTGCACGCTGCGGCCCAGTTCTGTTTCGGCGGCACGGACAGCCTTCGGGCCCGTCGCCTGCTCGACATCGTCATCGGCAAGGGAGCCGATGTGAACAAGGCGGACAAGGACGGCGCCACGCCGCTGCTGCTTCTGCTCGGCGCGCACATGCGCCCGGGCAGCACGGCCGATGCGACCCATCTCGGCGCACTGGTTCCCGTCCTGCTCGATGCCGGCGCGAAGCTCGAACACGCCGACCATCGCGGCGTCAGCGCACTGCATGCGAGTGCCATGCACGCCCTGCTTCCGCCGGCTCGCGTGCTACTGCATCGCGGCGCCAACCGGAACGCCGCGGACGCATTCGGCCGTACGGCGGGCGACGTGGCGCGTCACCTGGGCTTCGTGGATATCGCGCACGAACTGGGCACGCGCGTCGGCGCCATACCCAGCGTCCGCCAGACCCTGCGCCAGCCTGCCCAGCCGGACTAGTGATCTTCCTCGCGCACCCGCTCCTCGACCGCATCGGCTTCGAACAACTGCTGCAGGTCGTGGAGCGCATCCTTCGTGCTCTGTACCAACGCTGCATCGTCGTCGTACACGAGGTACTGCGCGCGTAGCACCTGGCTGTCGTGCTTGCGGAAGCGATCGATGCGTGCCTCGACGACTTCGGGGGGCATGCCCAGGGACTCGAGCACGTGGCGCGTCATCTCGAGACTGGAGTAGAAGGTCTCGCGCACGGGGTCTTCCACGCCGATATCCATCAGGCGGAAAACGTGCTGACGGTTTCGCGCACGGGCAATGATCTTGAGGTTCGGGTACTGCCGGCGAACGAGGCGGGCCGTGCGGATGTTCGCTTCGGGGTCATCGGTGGCGATGACGAACACCTCTGCCTTGTCGGCCTGCGCCGCGCGAAGCATCTCAGGACGGCCCGGGTCGCCGAAGAACAGCGATGTACCGCCGAACCGGCGCGAGGTCTCGACCTGCTCGACCGAGCTTTCCAGGGCCACGAACTGGATCCCCTGCGCACGCAGTACACGCGCCACGATCTGACCCATGCGACCGAAGCCGGCGATGATAACGCGCGGGGTGTCCGCTTCGATCGTATCGAAGGCGCGATCGGGCTTGCGCACGCGCTCGTGCACGAGCCGCGAAGCCGCCAGCACGAGCAACGGCGTCAGCGCCATCGACAGTGAAATAGCCATGACCATCAGACCACGCTGGCCGTCGTCGATGAGGCGATTCTGCTGGGCGAGGTTGAGGATGACGAAAGCGAACTCACCGCCGCTGGCCAGCACGGCGGCAAGCCGCACCGAATCCGCCGACGTCAGCCCGCCGACGAGCTTGCCCAGCGGTACGATCAGGAAGGCCTTCACCGTCAACAGCAGGGCGACCATGCCAAGGACGAGCAAGGGCTGCGCAACCAGCAACGCAAGGTCGACCGACATACCCACGCTGACGAAGAACAGGCCGAGCAGCAGCCCCTTGAACGGTTCGATGTTCGATTCGAGCTCGTGGCGGTATTCCGAGTCGGCGAGCAGCAGGCCTGCGAGGAAGGCCCCGAGGGTGGTCGAAATCCCGGCCAGTTCCATCAGCCAGGCCGTACCCATCACCACGAGCAGCGCGGTGGCGGTGAAGACCTCGGTGCTCTTCGCGCGGGCGACGAAACGGAAGACGTGCCGCAACAACAGGCGACCGCCGACGATGACGGCGAAGATCGTACCCACGACGCGAATGACGCTCATGATGTCGGGCGCGTGCGTGTCACGCGCCAGCGCGCCGCCAAGCAGCGGCACGGCAGCAATGAGCGGGATGGCCGCCAGATCCTGGAAAAGCAGGATGGCGAAGGCCTGACGACCATATACGGTGCCGGCTTCCTTGCGTTCGGCGAGAATCTGCAGACCGAAAGCCGTCGACGACAAGGCGAGGCTTCCGCCGACAATTACCGCCGCCTTCCAGGTCAGGCCGAACAGGAAGTAGCCCATGGCCCCGATGGCGAGTCCGCAGGCGAACACCTGCAGGCTGCCGCTACCGAATACGGCACGGCGCATGACCCAAAGGCGCGAGGGCGACAACTCCAGGCCGATGACGAAGAGCATCAGCACCACCCCGAAATCGGAGATGGTGGCGACGCCTGCCGTATCGCTTACCAGCCCGAGGACGGATGGGCCAATGACCACACCCGCCAGCAGGTAACCAAGGACGGCACCGAGACGGAAGCGCTTCGTAAGCGGCACGGCAACCACCGTCGCCAGCAGGAAGACAACTGCCGTCTCGAGAAAATGATGTCCATCCATCCCGTGACTCCCGAAAGATCGCCTTCGATTATGTCACGGGCACGCTCTGGCGATTTGGACGAAACAGCTATGGCGGCTTCTACGCTACGTTGGCTTTTCGCCGCTGAAGCGGCTCCCACATGATTTCCGCCTGGCCTAGGCCTTCAACCACCGGGCCACATCAACAGCAAAGTACGTCAGGATGGCATCCGCACCCGCGCGCTTCATCGCAAGCAGCGACTCCATCACCACGGCTTTTTCATCGAGCCAGCCGTTCTGCGCCGCGGCCTTGATCATCGCGTACTCGCCACTCACCTGGTAGACGAAGGTCGGCGCACCGAAGGTGTCTTTCACGCGGCGCACGATGTCGAGATACGGCAGGCCAGGCTTGACCATGACTGCATCCGCGCCTTCGGCGAGGTCGAGTTCCACCTCGCGAATGGCCTCGTCACTGTTGCCGACGTCCATCTGGTAAGTGTGCTTGTTGCCCTTGCCAAGGTTTGCCGACGACCCCACGGCATCACGGAACGGTCCGTAGAAGCTGGACGCGTATTTCGCCGAGTACGCCAGGATGCGCGTGTGGATGTAGCCGGCCTCTTCGAGCGCTTCGCGGATCGCGCCGATACGGCCGTCCATCATGTCGGAGGGAGCCACGAAGTCTATACCCGCTTCGGCCTGGGCCAGCGACATCTTGATCAGCGCCTCGACCGTGGGTTCGTTCATCACGTAGCCGTCGTCGTCGATCAGGCCATCCTGGCCGTGCGTGGTGTAGGGGTCGAGAGCCACGTCACCGATCAGGCCGAGCTCGGGGAAACGACGCTTGAGTTCCCGCGTGGCCCGCTGGAACAAGGCGTCCGGGTTCCAGGCTTCGCGCGCGTCTTCGGTCTTCGCGGAACCATCGACCGACGGAAACAGGGCAAGGGCAGGAATACCGAGGGCGACACACTCGGCACCGAGCTTGACCACCTGGTCGATGGACAGGCGCTCGACACCCGGCATCGAAGGGACCGGCTGACGCACGCCCTCGCCCTCGACGATGAAGGCCACCATGATCAGGTCGGACACGGTAAGCACGTTCTCGCGCATCAGGGCGCGGGAGAAAGCGTCGCGGCGCATGCGGCGCATACGGACGGCGGGGAAGGTCATGGGACGGCTGCCTGCTCAGTAGCGATCCCGCCATTTTACCCCCCGCCGGGCCCATCCCGGGGCGCCAAAGCGTCGCAGCCCTCAGAGGGCGTCGATCGCGCCTCCCACGCGGCGCACAAGCGGGATGCCATAGATCTCCGATAACAGCGCCGGATCCAGCGCCTCGTCGGGCTCCGCGTGACGCAGCAAGGCCCCGTCGGCGAGCACGGCGACCTCGTCGGCATAGCGGGCGGCGAGGTTCAGGTCGTGTAGCACGGCGACGACCCCGAAGCCGGCGACTGCGCAGGCTCGGGCCCGACGCAGGATGAAGTGCTGATGCGCGATGTCGAGCCCGGCCTCGGGTTCGTCGAGCAGGATCCATGCCCCCGACCCCGCACCGTCCCATATCTGGGCGAGCACGCGCGCGAGTTGCACACGTTGCTTCTCGCCGCCGGACAACGCCGTATAAGACCGTCCGCGAAGCCCCCATGCATGCGCCGCGCGCAGAGCGGCATCGACGATACGGTCGTCCCGAAGCGCATCCGGCGTGTGCGGGCTACGACCCAGACCCACCACTTCCTCGACGCTGAAACCAAATTCGAGGTCGACGCGCTGCGAGAGCATCGCGCGACGTCGGGCCAGTTCGCGAGGTTGCCACTCCGCCAGCGATCGGCCATCGAGCATGACCTGGCCATGGTCAGCCTTCAGCAGACCCGCCATCGTCGACAGCAGCGTGCTCTTTCCTGCTCCGTTCGGGCCGACCAGAACGAGCAGCCGGCCCGGGCTTGCCGTGAGTGACACGTCACGCAGGATCAGCCGGTCGCCACGCTCCACGCGGACGGCCCTGGCCACTAATGCGTTCGTCGTCATCGCATGCCCTCCCCGACGCGGCGGCGAAGCAGCAACCAAAGGAAGAACGGTCCGCCGACCAGAGCCGTGAGCACACCGATCGGCAGTTCACCGGGCGCCACGACGGTTCGCGCGAGGGCATCGGCGGCGACCAGCAGTATCGCGCCGCCCAGCGCCGATGCCGGCAGGAGAAACCGGTGATCCGGGCCGAACACCATGCGCAGCAGATGCGGCACCACCAGGCCGACAAACCCGATCACTCCGGAGAAGGCGACCGATGCCGACACGGCGAGCGCCACCAGCCCGACCAGTGCGGGCTGCAGTCGCTCGGGCCGGAACCCGAGTAAAGCCGCCTCACCCTCCCCCAACAGCAGCGCATTCAGGGCATGCGCGGCCCTGGGCAGGCACAGCAACGGAATCAGTATCCATGGCGCGACCGTCGCCACCCGCGTCCAGTTCGCGCCGCCCAGACTACCCAGTGACCAGAAGGTCAGGTCGCGAAGCTGGTTTTCGCTGGCCATGTAAGTCAGCAGGCCCACGCCCGCCATCGTGACCGCATTGATCGCCACCCCGGCGAGCAACAGGTTGGCGACGCCCGGACGGCGACGGCCCAGCACGTAGACGAACGACGTCGCCGCCAGTCCACCGACAAACGCAAGCAGCGCCACCAACCAGTGACCCGACGAGCCGCAAAGCACGATGGCCGCGACCGCACCCAACGCCGCGCCCGCGGATACTCCGATCAGGCCGGGATCAGCCAGGGGATTACGAAACAGCCCCTGCATGGTCACGCCCCCGCCTGCCAGCGCGGAACCGACCAGCATCGCCAGCAGGAGACGTGGCAGGCGCAACATGAGCACGACGCGATCGTCACCGCTTGCTGCCGCGCCGCCAAACCAACGCGCGATCGCTCGCACGACCTCGCTGGCGGGGATGTCGATCGCCCCATGCGACAGGCTCCACAGCGCCGACGCAACAAGCAGCGCCACCAGCGCGACCAGGGCGGTGCGTCGGCGAGAGCGCGGCCTGCGCAGGACGGCGCTCACGGCATTCATGGTGCAACCGCAGCCAGGTAGCGCTGCAGTTCGCTTGCAGCCGTCGGCATGCGCGGCCCGAAACCGAGCAGGGCCTGGCCTTCGACGAAGTAGATGCGCTTCGCCTTCCCCGCCGGCGTGTCTGCTATGCCGGGCAGTTTCAACACACCGCCGATCCCTCCGATCGAGTCTTCCCGCTCCTTCATCAGCAGGATGACGTCGGGTTTCATCGCTACCAGCGCTTCGGGCGATACCGCCTTGTAGCCATCGACGCCAATCGCGACGTTCTCACCGCCCGCAAGAGCGATCGCGCGGTCGGCCCCCGTGTCCCGGCCCGCCGCCATCGGGCTGCCCTGCCCCGTCGACATCAGGAACACCGTGCGCGGATGCGACGGCATCGCCGACACGGTGGCGGCCAGCACTGCAAACCGATGGCCGACGTCCGAGGCAAGTGCAGCAGCCTCCGTGTCGTGTCCCGTCAGGCGGCCGATCAGACGAATCTTCGCTTCGATATCCGCCGCGTCGCGCGAAGCCGGCAGCGTTTCGATCCGGACGCCGGCATCGTGCAGCTGCGCCATCACCGCAGGCGGGCCCGCATCGTGTGTGGCGAGGATCAGATCGGGACGAAGTGCAAGCACCCCCTCGGCACTGAGCTGCCGCACGTAGCCGACGTCGGGCAGCTTCGTCGCCGCCTCGGGCCAGGTGCTCGTGCTGTCGACCGCCACCAACTCGTCCTGGCCATGGATGGCGTAGACCGTTTCGGTGACATCGCCCCCCAGCGAAACAATACGCGACGCCGCAAGCGAGGACGCCGACGCCGCGAATAACCCCACGAGCAACCCGCCCCCTTGTAGGAGCCGCTTCAGCGGCGAGCTCTTCCCCATGCCCTTATTCATGTCTCGGCTCCAGCTGCGCCAGCAGCGCACGCCAGTCCTCGCGTTCGGGGATACCCGGCTTGCGCTTGCCGAACACCTGCACGATCTGCGTGCCGTCTTCGGCATACAGCTCCAGTGAGGTCACCATGCCCTCAGGTACCGGTTTGCGCACGATCCAGCTACTCGCAATGGCATCCCCGCGCAGGTGCAGGTTGAAGCCGTCGTCGAGCACGTTCAGCCAGGGACCCGCCATCTTCACCGAGTGCACGGGGCCCGTGTGAATCTGCACGACACCGGGTGACCCGACGAAGATCATCAACGGCTCGCCGCCGGAAGCGGCGTTCTCGAGCACCTGGCGCATGGCACCGTCGTCGACGCGCGTCGCGAACTCGCCGCCGACGAGTCGAAGCGCCTGCGTGCGTGTCACCCTGTGCTTCTTGAGCAGCGCGAAGAAATCATGCGGATCACGAAGGGCTCGCCAGCCGTCCCGCAGCGAGTCGACGTTCACGGCGCTGTCGTCGAGGCGCGCGGGCAACGGATCTTCCACCGCAACGCAGTCGATCAGGGGCGACTGCACGGCCGCGGTGTAGCGATGCACGAGTGTGCGCCAGGCGGGACGATTCGTCGCGTCCGTGGCATAGACTTTGTGCACCGCGCGGCCGTCGCCGTCGAAGAATTGCAGGCTCGCCAGCTCACGCCCATGCGAAACCTCGCGCACGGCGAATCCGTAGCGCCAGTGGCGCAGGAAGAGACGCAGGTCGATATCTTCGTCGAGCACGATACCCATGACCCCACCGATGTCGATGTTGTCGTACGTGCCTTTCTTTTCGTGCACGCAGTAGGCATTGCGCGTCAGTGCCATCACGCGACCGAGGCTTGGAAGCTCGCGAATGAGTTCGGGAAGCTCGCCCTCCAGTCGCGTGACTCCGTCACCGACGCGGCTCGCTACCAGTGCGCCTTCGCTCACCCCCAGGCGCTCGGCCGCGTCGCGCGCGCGGAGCCCGGGTTCGGTTTCGCGCAGGCGACGCCAGTCGCTGATCAGTGCAGGAATGTCGATACGTGACGCGGAAGGGGTAGACATGTTTTGCATGGCGGTCGACTCCTCAGAAGGTGTAACGGGCCGAGACGGTGACAGCACGTCCGGGCATGGTCAGGCGTTCGATCTGGGCATTGCGGACCTGGGCGTCGTCGATGCCGCCGCCGGTGGCGACGTTGGTCAGGACGCCGCCATGCAGCGAACCCCAGTCCCAGTACTTGCGATCGGCCAGGTTGGTGAAGCCACCCATCAGTTCCAGCGAATCGATGGGTTTCCAGTGCGCGTAGAGGTCGAGCGTGGCGTAGCCCGGGGCACGGAATGTCGTCGACGTGTCGAGGCGCGACTTGCGCTGTACCCCCTTACCGAGAAGTTCGACGCCCCATGCTTTCGCGTCGTAGGAGATGCCCAGGACGGCGCTCAGTGGATCGACGCTGTTCAACGGCGACCACCCGGACTGACCGACGACCTGCTTGTCGCCCTTCGACGCCGCGAGATTTCCTTCGATGCGCCAGCCCTGCAGTGCATCGACGAGTGCGCCAAGGCGCAGGCCAACCGAGGCTTCCACGCCCTTGATCGTCGCCTTCGGGAAATTAACCGCCTGCATCACGATCAGCAGGTTCTGGTTGAGCGCCCATTGCGGCCACTGGCTCCGGTCCAGCGTGTAGCCGCCATAGATGAAGTTGCGGTACTTGTTGTAGTAAGCGCTCGCAGAGAAGTAACCCAGTTCGCTATTGCCGCGAACGCCGAACTCGACACCCTTGCTTGTTTCCGGCTTCAACGACGGGTTCGGCACGATGCCATACAGGCGAGGCGTGCCCCAGGCGACCGCCAGTTCGTTGTACAGCGGCGGTCGGAATCCCTGTGCGTACTGTCCGTAGACCTCGATCGCGTCGGTGACCGCATAGGACACGCCGAGCTTCGGCGAGAAGCGACTTTTCGTTACATTGCCCAGGCCACTCTGGACGAAGGAGCTGTTGTAATACGGGTCGGCCATGTCCGGCTTGAACGCGTAGTGGTCCCAACGCACGCCCGGCGTGATGCGCAGCTTGCCGTCGAGCAACGCGATCTCGTCCTGTGCGAACAGCGCGTAGCGATCGGTATCGTTGCGCGGGAAGAAGCGCAGCGGATAGTTCTCCGGCATGTAAGGCGTGTTGCTGGAGACAATCCCCGTCCGCACGTCTCTTCCCTGGCCACCGAGGTCGCCGGTAGGCGTGGTGCGCGATGCTTCGATGCCATAGGCCATGCGCTGCTCCACACGGCCGCCGGTGATCGACTTGAACAGGTTCAGCCTGCCGCCGTAGAGGCGTTCATTCAGATCACTGAGGTAGACGCGGTCGTAGGTGGCGTTGCGTGAAGGCACGTTGGCCAGCGTATTCGTCGTCGATTCGGTCTCGGATTTCTGCCAGTACACGTCCCACTCGAGGCGGTCGGCGATGCCGAGGTCGATGTTCGTGTAGCGCTGTCCTACGGAGAAACGTGCACGCGTCGCGCGATCGTCTGCGTGGTCGGTAAGCAGTCGCGTTGTACCGGCCTGACCCAGCGCGCTCAGTACATCGGTGTTGACGTTGTTGCGGTACAAGTCGGCGGTGACACGATCCTCGCGACCCGACGGTGCCACGTGCACGTACTTTCCGAGCACGCTGGTGGTGTTCTGTGAGAGCGGATCGGGCCGGGTGCGCAGGTAGTTCGAGGTGTCGATGTCGCCCTTGTTATTCAATGCGTCACCTTCGCGGTGATCGGCAACGAACACGATGCCATTGGTCGGCGTGCCGCCGGCCAGCGTCAGCGAGGTACCCAGCGAGCGATCCGCGCTGTTGTAGCGTTCCTTGATGGAAACATAGACGTCCTTGCCGTCGCGAAGGTAGTCCGATGGATCCTTGGTCACATAACGAACCGTGCCGCCGAGCGCATCGGACGGATCGAGCGCCGAGGCGGGGCCGCGGGTGATCTCGACACTCTTGAGCCTGTCCGGATCGACGAAGCTGCGACCGGCGCGCATGCCCGTGGTCGAGAAACCGAACGAACTGGACGCCGAAACGCCGTCGGTCAGGATGGCGACGCGGTTACCGTCCAGACCGCGGATGTTGAAGCTGTCCAGGCCCCAGCGACCGGCCGTACCCACGGCGGAAACGCCGGGCTCGTACTTGACGAGATCGCGGATGTCGGCAACGAGGTGGCGGTCCATCTTCTGTCGATCGATGACCGAGACGGTAGCCGGCACGTCGAACTTGAAGGCCGATCCGATGGCGGTGACGGTAATGCGCGGCAGGTCGTCGGTGGCCGTCGTGGGAGCGACGGCGTCGGCCGCGAGGGCAACAAACGGGCAGGCGAGTGCCGCGCCGATAAGCGCAGCGAGGGCGTTCTTTGGCAACACGGTGGTGCTTCCTTCGCAAGGTCGTGCCGGCGAGGGCACGGTTCGGGAGCTTGCGAAGGAGGCATCGTGCCTCCGGCTGGCGGCCGGTTCGGGGGAGTGGTCGCGTCACCCGAGGAGGCGACGTGACGACATCCTAATAAGAATGGTTCTTATTCACAACAAGATCATGCGACGTCGATACGGGCGGTACTTTCCGGATCGAAGAAATGCAGGCGTTCCGCATTGAATCCCAGGGAAATTTCGCTCCCCGGCTGCACCGTGGTGTAAGGCGGAACGCGCGACACCAGCTCGTCGCCGGCATGACGCATGTTGAGAAAAACCTCGTTGCCCACGGGCTCTACGACATCCACGTGCGCCCTGAAGCGCTCGTCCACCGCCTCGTGATCGGCCACAGTGAGGAGGTCTTCCGGACGAATGCCGACCACCAACGGCTTGTCGACGAAGGCAGCCAGCGCGGCCGCATCCGAGCCGAGAAGAACGGTGCCCTCCTTCATCTCCAGGCGCAGCCCCTCCTCGCGGCGCAGCGTTCCGTGGAAGAGATTCATCGCCGGACTGCCGAGGAAACCGGCGACGAAGAGATTCGCCGGTTTGTTGTAGAGATTCATCGGGGTATCGAGCTGCTGGATCACCCCGCCGTTGAGTACCACGATGCGCTGGCCCAGCGTCATCGCCTCGATCTGGTCGTGCGTGACATAGACCATCGTGGCGCCGACACGACGATGAATGCGTGCGATCTCCACGCGGGTCGAAAGCCGAAGCTTCGCGTCGAGGTTGGATAGCGGCTCGTCGAGCAGGAACACCGAGGGATCGCGCACCAGCGCGCGACCCAGCGCGACACGCTGCCGCTGTCCACCCGAGAGGGCGGCGGGACGATGGTCGAGACGTTCGTCGAGGCCCAGCATCTCCGACGCGGTGGCGACGCGCCGGTCGATCTCGTCTTTGGACGCACCACGCAGGCGCAGGCCGAAACCGAGGTTCTCGCGAACCGTCATGTGCGGATACAGCGCATAGTTCTGGAAGACCATGGCGATATCTCGATCTTTCGGCGCGACATCGTTGATGACACGGTCGCCGATCGACATCGTGCCACCCGAGATCGACTCAAGGCCGGCGATCATGCGCAGGAGCGTCGTCTTGCCGCAGCCCGACGGGCCGACCAACACCAATAGCTCGCCATCGGCGATCTCGAAGCTGGCCTCCTTCAGCGCCACGTGGCCGTTCGGATAAACCTTGCGCACCTTGTCCAGGCGGACCGCTGCCATCACTCACTCTCCCGTTGGGTCCCGGGTTGCCAGGCAACTGCCTGCCATTGCCCCGGGCAATGCGGTATTCTGCCGACGTAATCGTTTACGTCAAACTGTCGGTTAGCCTGTCACATCCTGAGAGCCTTGCGTGTGTCAACGCAATGCAGAGCAAACCGTCACTAGACGCCAGCCCCCTCGCGAGGCACCCTTGCGAGCTTCCGTGACATGACAGGTTTCCCAAACATGGCCAACGTGAGCGCGAAGGCGCCTACCCTGCTCGCCGACCTCGGCGGCACCAATGTGCGCTTCGGCATTGCGCATCCGGATGAAGATCAACCGCTTATCCAGGAAAGCGTGCGCAAGTACCACGTCAAGGATTACGCCTCGCTGGGCGACGCCGCCAAGCAGTACTTCAAGGATGCCGGCCACGAGGCGCAGCGCGCCATCATCGCCGCCGCCGGCCGCATCGATAACGGCGAGACCGTCAAGGTCACTAACAATCCCTGGGCCATCTCCGCCAAGAGCCTCGCCAAGGAGCTGGACCTCGAGTGGGTCCACCTGGTCAACGATTTCGCTGCGCAGTCCATGGCCGTCATGCTCATGACGGACGAAAAGACCGCCGACGGCCACCAGGACCTCGTACCGGTCGGCAAGCTGCCCGTTCCGAAGATCGGCGCCAAGGAAGAACAGACCTTCGTCGTCGTCGGCCCGGGCACCGGCCTGGGCGTCGGTGGCCTCCTGATCCGCGGCGACAAGGTCAGCGTGCTGCAGACCGAGGGCGGCCATGCCGGCTTCGCCGCGCACAGCGCCGAGGACATCGAGATTCTCAAGGTGCTCAACCTTCGCTATGGCCGCGTCTCCAACGAGCGCCTGATCTGCGGCCAGGGCCTCGTGAACCTTTACGAAGCCATCTGCGAGATCTCCGGTCAGAAGCCCCAGGAAGGCATCACGCCCGAAGAAATTACCAAGCGCGCCTCCGACACGACGTGCCCCATGTGCGGCCGCGCCGTCGAGACGTTCGCCGGTATCTTCGGCAGCGTCGCCGGCGACCTGGTGCTCACGCTCGGCGCGTGGGACGGCGTCTACCTCACCGGCGGCATGACCCCGATCCTCCTGCCGTGGATCCAGAAGGGCAATTTCCGCGAGCGCTTCGAAGCCAAGGGTCGCTTCCGTGACACGATGGAACAGGTACCCACCCAGGCGATCATGAACCCGGAGCCGGGCCTGATCGGCGGTGCCGCGCTCGCGATCGTCGAAGCTGGCGGCTCGCCGCTTCGTCGGTGAGTCACGCTGTCATGTCGCGCGCAGGTGCAGACCTAGCGCGCGAATGACGCGCATGACCGTAGCGAATTCGGGATTACCGTCCACGGAAAGTGCCCGGTACAAACCCTCCCTCGAAATGCCGGCCGCGCGCGAAACGCGGCTCATGCCGCGTGCGCGCGCAATGTCGCCGAGTGCAGCACGGATAAGACTTCCGTCGCCGGGGTCTTCCTCAAGACTCGCATTGAGATAAGCCATTTGGTCGGCTTCAGTAACGAGGCGCTCCACAGGATCCCATCTCGTGAATTTCTCTTGCATGCGTGCTTGTCCCATGCTTTCGCGAGCTTCGTAGCCCGTAGTATGTCGGTCTGCTGCGTGCACTTATCGCCTCCGCAAAGAAGGACGATAAGTACTGTCGCCCGATGGATGAAATAGATGCGGTAGCCGGGCCCGCAGTCGATGCGCATCTCGCGCACACCTTCTCCCACGTGCTTCACGTCACCAAGGTGGCCGAGCGACATACGGCGTAGCCGGACGTCTATCCGACCTCGTGCTGCGCGATCGCGAAGACCGTTAATCCAACGGTGAAAGGCTTCGCTATGGATGATCTCGTACATGGGCGAAACGTAACCCATAAGTTACGTTATGTGACCCATGGATTACAAGTGGCGCGTGCGCTACCTACGTCAGCCGACGGGCTTTCTCACGCAGACGGCGCCAGCAACGCATCCAGATCGCTCTCGTCGAAGCTCAGCCGTTCGCGGCTGCCGCCGCCCTCGAGCACGGCATCGGCAAGCTCGGCCTTGCGGGCCTTCAGCTCTTCGATACGTTCTTCAACGGTGCCGGCGGTGATCAGGCGATAGACGAATACAGGCTTGTCCTGGCCGATGCGATGCGCACGGTCGCTTGCCTGTGCTTCCGCAGCCGGATTCCACCACGGATCGTAGTGAATGACCGTGTCCGCGCTGGTCAGGTTGAGACCGACGCCACCTGCCTTCAATGAAAGCAGGAAGAGCGGCACTTCGCCGTCCTGGAAACGCTGCACGGGTTCGGCGCGATCGCGCGTTTCACCCGTGAGCGTGACGTAGCTCAGACGACGACGGTCGAGTTCGACCGCGATGAGCTTGAGCATTTCGGTGAACTGGCTGAACAGCAGGACGCGACGACCCTCGGCGAGAAGCGCCGGGAGCATATCCATCAACAGCTCGAACTTGGCGGATTCGCGAACGCCGCGTGCGGCTTCGAGTTTCACCAGTCGTGGATCGCAGCAGACCTGGCGCAGCTTCAGCAGTGCATCCAGCACGATAATGCCGCTGTGTGCGATACCGCGCTGCGCAATGACCTCGCGCAGCTCTTCGGCAAGCGACAGGCGCAGGCTTTCATAGAGATCGCGCTGCTTCGGCTCCATGACGACGCGACGGGTAATCTCCGTTTTCGCCGGCAACTCGGAGGCGACCTGAGCCTTCGTGCGCCGCAGGATGAACGGAGCGATACGGCGATTGAGGCCGCTCCTGGCATTCAACGTCCTGGTGCTTTTCGATCGGGCCACGGTAGTGGCGGCGGAAGGCGCCTTCGTCACCTAGCAAGCCAGGCACGGCGAGGTCCACCTGCGACCACAGTTCGCCCAGATGATTCTCAAGCGGCGTACCCGTCAGGCACAGGCAGCGCGGTACCTTCAACGTAAGCAGCGCGCGACGCGCCTGGGTACGAGGATTCTTAACCTGCTGGGCTTCGTCGAGTACGACGAGAGAAAACGGCTGCTTCTTCAGCGTCTCGACGTCACGCGGGAGCAAGGCGTAAGTCGTGAGGATGACGTCGTACTCGCCCATGTGGGCGAACGTTTCCGCGCGTTGCGGACCGTGCAGCGCAAGCAGACGCAGGCTCGGTGCAAATCGCGCGACTTCGGACACCCAGTTGGGAACGAGACTGGTCGGCACGACGACGAGCGCGGGAGCGGTCAGCGAGCCCGCCTCTTTCAGCGCAAGCAGGTGCGTGATGAGCTGCAGCGTCTTGCCAAGTCCCATGTCGTCGGCGAGCACGCCGCCGGTGCCTGCTTCCGCGAGCGCGTTCATCCAGCGTAGGCCGTCGCGCTGGTAGCCGCGCAGTTCGGCATTGATGCCAGCGGGCACGACATCGCTTGCGCGCTCGCCCGCTTCACGCAAACGCTTGGTGAAGCCACGGAGGCGCTCGGGAGCTTCGAACGAACCACCGCTGGGCAAGGCCTGGACGAGCTCTTCGAGACGGCCCGCCTGAACGCGCGGGAGGTGCAGCTGCTGGCGTGGCTTCTCGAGGTATTCGGCAAGCGGCGCGAGCAAGCCGCGCAATTCTTTCAGACGCACGGGCACACGGCGGCGTTCATCGACCGGCGCGTACCAGACGGAATCTTCCGCCTCACCCGGTGCAGGGCTCAGGCTGAGCTGATGTTCCGCAAGCGCCTGGGCAACGGCCGGCAAGAGGTTGACCCGCTTGCCTTCGACATCGATACCGATTTCCAGATCGAAGGCCCGGTCGGCTTCATCCTCGGCCGCCTTGCCGTACCAGCGCACCGGGCCTTCAAGTACTTCAAAGGGAAAGCTGGGCGCGTACTCGAGCAGGAAGCCGTCGGCTTCGAGCTTCGGTCGCAGCGCCAGCCAACGTGCCGGCGTGTTGACCTCGAGCGCTCCGGCGTAGCCTTTGCCGGGAAACAGCCAGGCGTCGTCGGGCAAGGTGTCGGCCATGTCCCACGGCAGGCCTTCGGTGTCTACGGCCGGATTGAGCCCTGCCGTTTCGAGCGTTTCCATCGTCGACAACTCTTCGGCACGACGACGGCAGATCTCAAGCAGTACGCCATTGCGCACGCGACGCACGAGGGGTTCGCCGCCACGACCGGGCAAGCGCTCTCCCGCGTAGTCGAAGGCGAGTCGGCCGTAGGCGAGCGGCGGCGTACCGGCAGCAAGACGGGCGTGCCGTGTAAGGGCATGCAGGACGAGCACGGGGCGCGGCGACACCTCAGCGCGACGCATCTCCCCGAATACCTGCGGCGCGGGAACGCGCGGCCCCATCGGCGTGGACGCCAGTTCGGCGCGAAACACCGTGGTGTTCTCGGGTGCCAGCGGCGGGAGGTCGAGCCACGCGCTCTCGGCGGGATCGGCTTCGAGCGGGCCCACTTCCGCGTGCTCGGCATCGAGGAACCAGAGCGCGCCGATGCGGAACAGGCGCTGGCTGGCAGGCACGGCCGGCACGAGTTTCTGGCCGCCGTCCTTTTCGAGGTTCCAGCGCCACTTCAACGGATGCGGCTTGCCTCGCGAAAGCTGCAAGCCGGCCACACCGCCAAAGAAGCATGGGGCGGCATCGAGGATATCGGCGAGGAGGTGGTCGCCCAGCGAGCCGGCGAAGCGAGCGTAGCTACGGCTCTTGCGCAAGGTCTGCGGCAGGCCGAGCAGCGTCGCTGCGAGGCGCCGCTCTATATCGCTGAGCGGTGCATCGGGCAGATGTCGGCTGTCCAGCGGAATCGGTCGCGAGTAACGACCGTCGGCTCCGAGGGTCAGCAGGACCGGGGCGACATCGAGGCGTGCGGCGGGCTCGTGGTCATCGTTGATGGCCTCGAGAAAGAAGCCGAGCACACTGCGCTCGCCGGCCACGGCCGGTTCGGCCTGGCCCAGCACGCGTTGCCACGCCAGCGGTAGCGGAGCCACCACGGCATTTCGTTTGCGCTTGTCGTCCGGTTGATGCATCCGTATCGATCCCGCCCGCACGATCAAAACAGGAAGCTTAGCAAAGGCAGCAGAACGTGCCCGTAAGACTTTTTTCCCGGGGATCGCCCCGGTTCAGCGAAGCGGGAGGCGCGCCGCGGCTTCAGCCGCGGCGATTTGGGAAAAGATCGACCGGGTACTCGGGCTTCTGCTGACGCCCCATCAGGGTGCGCAGGCCCTGGACGGGCGTCACTTCGCCATGCAGGACGGAGCGGACGGCCGCCGAGATAGGCAGGTCGAGGCCGTGAAAGCCGGCGAGGCGGGCGACTTCATCCGCGGTGACAACGCTTTCGACGACCTGCCCGATCTCGCGCACCGCGTCGTCGAGCGAGATGCCGCGACCCAGGGCCAGGCCCAGGCGACGGTTACGCGAGAGATCGCCGGTACAGGTGAGGACCAGATCGCCGAGGCCGGCCAGACCCATCAGGGTCTCGGCGCGGGCGCCAAGCGCGACGCCCAGCCGAAGCATCTCGTTCATGCCACGGGTGATCAGGCCAGCGCGGGCATTAAGGCCGAGCTCCATGCCGTCGGCAACACCGGTGGCCACGGCCAGTACATTCTTCATCGCGCCGCCGAGTTCGGCACCCAGGATGTCGTTGCCCGTATAGGCGCGGAAATCCGGCGCGTGCAGAAGCACGGCCAGCTCCCTGCCGAAGGCGTCGTCGGTGGCGTGCACGGTGACCGCACTGGGCAGACCGGCGGCGACTTCGCGCGCGAACGACGGACCGGTAATCACCGCCGCGGGGCGCCCGGGGAGCTTTTCGTTCACCAACTCATGCAGGAAACGACCGGTGCCGGTTTCGAAACCCTTGGTCGCCCACGATATTTTCGTCCCCGGATCGAGCATGGGGATGATGTCGTCGAGCATCGAAGCAAACGCATGACTGGGCACGACGATGAGCACGATGCCGGCACCGCGGACGATCTTCGCCAGGTCAGCCTCATAGCTGAGCTCGATCGGCAGATCGAGGTCCGGCAGGTAGCGCAGGTTACGACGCGACGCGGCCATGGCCGCGAGCGCGTCGGCATCGCGCCCCCACAACCGTGTGGGGACGTCGTTGCGCGCCAGCAGCGCGGCCAGTGCGGTGCCCCAGGAACCGGCGCCGAGGACAGCGACGGTGGGTCGGGAGACGGGAGTCATCACTCAGCTGTTGAGCGTATGGGCCCCGGCGCCCTCGACCTGCTGACGCTGCTGCTCGGCGTACAGGGCGTCGAAATTGATCGGCTGGAGCAGGAACGGCGGAAAGCCGCCTTCCTGGATCATGGCGGAGACCATCTGGCGGGCATACGGGAACAGCAGGTTCGGGCAGTACGAACCCAGGATGCCGTCGCGGTCTTCGCTGGTGAAGCCACCGATGCCGAAGATACCCGCCTGGTGCACTTCGGCGAGATACGCGGTGCGCTCACCCAGGTTGCAGGTAAGGGTGAGGCTGAGGACCACTTCGAACTGCTCGTTGCCGAGGTCGACGGCCTTGTGGCCCAGATTGAGCTGGACCTGCGGCTGGGCCTCGGTCTCGCCCATTTCCTGGAAGACCTGGGGCGCGTTCGGCGCTTCGAAGGAAGCGTCCTTGACGTAGATCTTCTGCAGGACGAGCTGCGGCTGGCCGGCCTGGCCGTTGGGGGTGATGTCTGCCATTGCGTGTTCCTCGGAAAGGCGTCTTGAAGGCGGCTTCGTGCGGAGGCACGAAAGCGGAGATTGTTTCACACAACCCCCGGCGGCGCACAGTCCGGCTTGCGTGAACACGTCGGATTCTGAGAGAATGCCCGGCTTCCCTATGCCACCCCGATTCGTCGGGCAGGTCCGTCACGCGATGCGGGCCTCAAGCGGCGGGAATGCTCCACCCCCTCCAGCCATCGCGTGGCGCCCCCTTTTCATGGGTCGCGGCTGGGCCGATGCCGTCCTGGCCAAAGGGCGGTCACATAATCTAAAGGAGGTCGCCATGGCCCGTAGATGCCAAGTCACCAACAAGGGTGTGCAGACCGGTAACAACGTCTCGCATGCAAACAACCGTACCCGTCGCCGCTGGCTGCCGAACCTGCACGAGCGTCGTTTCTGGGTCGCCAGCGAGAACCGCTGGATCAAGCTGCGCATCTCGAACCACGCGCTGCGCACCATCGACAAGAACGGTATCGACGCCGTGCTCGCCGACCTCCGTTCCCGTGGCGAAAAGATCTAAGGAGATCGAACATGGCTGGTAAGCGTGATAAGCATCGCCTGATCTCCACTGCGGGAACCGGGCACTTCTATACGACGGACAAGAACAAGAAGAACACTCCTGAAAAGATGGTGTTCATGAAGTACGACCCCGTCATCCGGAAGCATGTCGAATATAAGGAAGGCAAGATCAAGTAAGAGCGCTTTGCGCCTTGCAGATCTTCAGGAAACCCGCCGCAAGGCGGGTTTTTTTGTGATTGCCTGCTGCCAGCTCACGCCGCGGCGGGGCCAGAGGTCAGGGCGCGGAGCCTTCGGTGCCTGGACGTCGCGGCGCAGAGCCTTCGGTGCCCACCCTCGCTGCTCAGACACCCCTTCGCGTTTCGTACCGGAAGGCCGCTACCGCGGCTCATGTACTTATTTGGCCTACGGCCGCTCCACTTGTCGGGAACTCGCCTCGAGGGTGGGCACCGAAGACTCTTCCGAACCCTGAGGTTCGTGGGGGTCGAGCTGACGAAGCAACGCCGCTCCGGCTGCTGGCTCTCCCTCCAGCTAACCGTATCGTCGTGAGAGACCTTGGTGTCCACCCTCGAGGCGAGTTCCGGACAAGTGGAGCGGCCGTAGGCCAATAAGAACATGAGCCGCGGAGCGGCCTTCCTTCTCGAACGCGGAGGACTGTCTGAGCAGCGAGGGTGGGCACCAAGGTCTCCCCCGCGAGACGCCCAAGTGTAGTGAGCGATGGCGAAGCCGAGCGCCGGGCATCGGGCATCGGGCATCGGGCATCGGGCATCGGGCATCGGGAATCGGGAATCGGGAATCGGGCATCCACAGCGAACCAAAAAAAAGGCCCGCCAACGGCGAGCCTTTTGTCTACTACCAGCGAGCGGGAAGCTTACGCACCCACCGCCGAATATCCCTTCAGCCGCTCCGCAAACTGCTGCAGCGACCGAATACCACTCTGCTCCGCCTCGACGATCCACTGCTGGAGCGACTTCAGCGCCTTGTCGGCACCACGCTCTTCCATTAGTGCGACCAAACGAGCACGGAACTCGCACACCGTGGTCAAGGTGGGACGATTCGCCAGCGCGGCATGCATGCGCTCACGTGCGTCGTTATCGAGCCAGCGACCGCCGTCAGCAAGGGCGCGACGAACCCGGCGCGGCACAGCCTTCACACTGTCGCCGGCCTGACTGACTTCTTCGCGCATGGTCGGCAGGATGACGTTGCGGTAGTAATCGGTCGTGGCCTGGAAGCGCAGCGCCAGAACGCCCTTGAGCGTTTCGGCATCCGGCAGGTGTACGTTCGGACGGATGTTGAGGGTCGGCGCCACGCGCAGCACCTTGGCAAGGCCCACCGCGCGCAGGGTGCAGATGGCCGCCCAGCCGATGTCGAACTCCCACTTGCGCAGGGCGAACTTGGCGGAACTCGGGAACGCGTGATGGTTGTTATGGAGTTCTTCGCCGCCGATCCAGAAGCCCCAAGGCGAGATGTTGGTCGCCGTGTCGGAGCTTTCGAAGTTGCGGTAGCCCCACCAGTGGCCGATGCCATTGACGAAGCCGGCGGCCCAGAACGGGATCCAGACCATCTGGATGGCCCACAGGGCCATGCCGACGACACCGAACAGCGAGACATTGATGATCGCCATCAGCGTCGGACCCCAGTAGGGGTGCTTTCCGAACAGGGTGCGCTCGACCCAGTCGTCCGGGGTGCCGCGGCCGTACTTCTCCATATCGGCCTTGTTGTAGCTGGCCTCACGGTAGAGGGCGACACCGTCGAAGAAGACCTTCTTGATGCCGAAGACCTGCGGGCTGTGCGGGTCTTCCTCGGTCTCGACCTTGGCGTGGTGCTTGCGGTGGATGGCAACCCATTCACGCACGACCATGCCCGTGGTCAGCCAGCCCCAGAAACGGAAGAAACCGTTGAGGGTCCAGTGGAAATCCACGCCGCGATGGGTCGCGCTACGGTGGTAATACAGGGTCACCGTGAAGATGGTGAGCTGCGTGACCACGAGCATGTAGACCACCATTTCGCCCCAGCTTGCGCGGGAGAGACCGTTGGCCAGGAAATCGAGCAGGGTGTCGAGCATTTAGTCGGTACCGCGCGAGGGGTGAAGGGAAAGTACAAGTGTATATCGACAGTCTAACCACCCGTTCCCATACCCACCAGCACGTTCTTGAGCGAAATGTGAAGCCGGCGGTTGTGGGAACCGGAGTCGTTTGCGCACAATCGCGCCATGAGTTCTCTCCCAGCCGTTCAGCCACATCTCGCCAGGCCCGTACGTTGGCCACACGATCCCGCGAATAGCCAGCAGTTCGGCGACGTAGCCGCATGACCGGCATTCCGCTCCTGAACGTCGCGGGGCTGTCCCGGCGCCGGGCCGGGCGTGCGGCGGTTGCCGACGTCTCTTTCTCCCTGAACCGGGGTGAAGTCCTCGGCCTCCTCGGCGTCAATGGCGCCGGAAAATCGACCACGCTTTCCATGCTGGCCGGCGCCCTGCGCCCGGAAACCGGGAGCATCCGGCTCGACGGTCGCGACTTCGTGTCGCAGCCCGGTATAGCCCGAACGCTGATCGGCTGGTTGCCCGAGGCCGCCCCGCTGTGGCCGGAACTATCCGTCGACGAACACCTGCTGGCGTTCTCGCGGCTTCGTGGCGCGTCCCGGCTCGCCGCGCGGAAAGCCGCCGACGCGATCATCGGCCGTCTCCAGCTGGGCGACCTGCGCCGGCGCCTCGCCGGCGTGCTCTCCCAGGGCCAACGCCAGCGCCTCGGCGTGGCGTGTGCACTGGTCCACGAACCCGCCCTGGTCATCCTCGATGAGCCCGCCAACGCGCTTGATCCGGTCCAGGTCGGCGAATTGCGCAAGCTGATCCGCGAGCGTGCCACCGCGGGAGCCGCCGTCATTCTCTCCACCCACGTGCTGGGCGAAGTCGTTGCGGTGTGCGACAGGGTCGCGATCCTTCACGAGGGCCGGCTTCGTCACGACGCCCCCCTGCTTAACGACGAAGGCGGAAAGACGCTGGAATCGATCTTCTTCGGTATTGCGACGGGAGCGGGCGCATGAGCCTTGGCGCCGTGACCCGTCTCGAACTGCGCCGGCTGGCCGTGCGCCCGCTGGCGTGGGCCATCGCTGCCCTGACCATTGCGTGGCTGGCCTGGACCTTCGTTCTTGGGCTGGGGCAGTTTCTCGGTGCCCAGATGAAACTGGCCGGCCTCGCGGACGCACCAGGCTTCACCGATCTGGTCGCCATTCCCTTGCTGGCTGAACTGGCCAAGCTGGCTTTCCTGGTCGTCCCACTGATGACCATGTCGCTGCTCGCCGGGGAACGGCGAACCGGCACCCTGGCCCTTCTCGCCTCGACCGGGCTCGCTCCATGGCAAATCGTGCTCGGCAAGTACCTCGCCGTGCTCCTGTGGCTCGGCCTTTGGCTGGTGGCGACGCTGGCGATGCCCTTAGTGGTCGGCGCGGAATCCACCGCCGACTGGGGAAAGCTCGCCGCGGCGACGCTCGGCACCGCGCTGCTCCTGGCCACCCTCGCCGCCATTGGCGTGGCCTGCTCCGCGGCCACGTCGTTCCCGGCGATCTCCGCGGCCATGGCGCTCATCGTGACCCTGGTGCTCTGGACGATCGACCGCGGCGCACAGGCCGCCGGCGTGAGCGGCGGTTTCCTCGAATGGCTGACCATGGCAACGCATCTGCAAAACCTGTTGCGTGGACTCGTGGTTTCCAGTGACCTGGTCTGGTTCGCGCTCGCCATCGCGTTGTCGCTGATCCTCGCCACCCGCCGGCTTGCCGGCGACAGGGAGCGTCAGTAATGCGCCGTCTCGATCGCTGGCTCATCCTGCTCGCCCTCGTCGTCGCCACGGGATGTATCGGATTTCTCAGCTCCCGCCATGTGTGGACCTCCGACTGGACGCGCGGCGCGCGCGCCAGCCTGGCGCCCGAAAGCGTGGCCGTCCTGAACACACTCAAGGGCCCGGTCGAGGTCGTGGGATACCTCTCACCGACGGGCCCGCTGCGCGAACAGGTCGCGGCGGTGATGGAGCGGTACACCCGCGAGAAGAAAGACCTGACCCTGTCCTTCGTCGACCCGGACCTCGACCCGGCGGCGTCGCGCCAGCTCGGCATTGCCGGTGACGGTGCCTTGCTCGTGCGCTATGCCGGCCGCGAGCAACGTGTCGAAAGCCCGATCAACGAACGTAACCTGTCGAACGCGCTCGAGCGACTGGCTCGCGGCGGCGAGCGTGTGGTCGCGTTCGTCACCGGCGATGGCGAGCGACAGGCCGATGGCCACGCCAACGCCGACCTGGGCACGTTCATGGGCCAGGTGGAGCGTCGCGGCATCCGCGCCGTGCCGTTGAATTTCAGCCAGACCCAGGGCGTTCCCGAGCACACCGACCTCGTGGTGCTGGCAAGCCCGACGGCGTCCCTGCCCGCTGGAAGCATCGCCGCCCTTGTCGACTACGTCCGCTCCGGCGGGAACCTGCTGTGGCTGGCGGAGCCCGGCAACGCCGATCTCGGCACCGGCCCGCTTGCCGACGTGCTCGGCATACGCGTTCTCCCCGGTGTCCTCGTCGACGGACAAGGCAGCACGCTCAACGTGAAGGACCCCCGCATCGTGGTGGTCGGCGAGTATCCCTTCCATGCCATCACTCGTGGCTTTCGCGATACCAGCCTCTTTCCGCAGACGGCCGCGCTGGCCCAGGTCTCCGATCACGACTGGGCTGTCGTCCCGTTCCTGCGTTCGGGCGAGCGCAGCTGGACGGCTTTCAATGGCATAGACAACGACAAACCCTCGACCATCGCGTTCCATCCGGAAGCCGGCGAGCTCAAGGGACCACTGGATTTTGGCTTTGCGCTGAACCGCCTGTCGCCCAGCCCGGTGAAAAGCGAGCAGCGTGCGGTGGTGATCGGCGATGGCGATTTCATCTCGAACACGTACGTCGGCAACGGCGGAAATCGCGCGCTCGGCGAACGTATCGTCGACTGGCTGCTCGGCGATGACGTCCTGGTGGATCTGCCAACGCGTGGTGCGCCCGACCGCGTGATTTCACTCTCGCAGGATGGCCTCAATGCGCTGACCTTCGGCTTCCTGATCGCCCTGCCCGCGTTGCTCCTCGGCCTGGGCGCGGGCATCGCATGGCGCCGGCGGAGGCGCTGAGGTGACACGGCGAATTCTCATTGCCGCGGCGGTCTTGCTGCTGCTTGGCGCGGTCGGTTGGCAGTGGCATGCCGACGAGGCGGACGCGCGCGAGCACACCCTGACCTCGCTCGATCCCGATACGGCGACGCACATGGCGGTGAGCCTGAAAGGCCTGCCCGACCAGCACTTCGAACGCCGGAACGGCCGCTGGGTGAACCTCGATACCGCCGCCACCGACGAGGGCCGGGCCGAGGAACTGGCTTCGCTGGCGGCGACGCCGGTCACGGACTGGAAACCCGCTACCGACTTCGACCCGGCCAGGGTCGGTCTCGCACCACCCATCGCCGTCCTGACAATCGACAGCACCCGCATCGAATTCGGCGAGATGACAGCCCTGGGCAAGCAGCGCTATGCCCGCGTCGGGCAGCGCGTGGCCTTTGTCCCCGCGCAGGCGCTGCCCCGCGCGCCCCGGACGCAGGCGCTCCCCACGACCCTGAAACCGATGCCGTGAGCCCCGGCGGCGCTTGCCCGACGACCCGAAACACCCCATCTTCCGGACATGCCCGAGCTCCCTGAAGTCGAAACCACCCGCCGCGGTATCGCCCCGCACCTGGAGGGCCACCGCGTCACCGGCGTCGTGCTTCGACGCCCAGACCTGCGCTGGCCGATTCCGCCGGAGATATCCACCCTGCTCCCCGGGCAGGTGATCGACGAAGTGGATCGCCGCGCGAAGTACCTGCTGCTGCGTACCCAGGCAGGCACGGCACTGCTCCATCTGGGCATGTCCGGCATGTTGCGCGTGCTGCCAGCGGACACGCCGATCGCTAAGCACGATCACGTCGACATCGCCATGGATACCGGGCGTGTTCTGCGCTTCACCGACCCGCGTCGCTTTGGCGCCTTGCTCTGGCAGATGCCTGGCGAAACCCACGAGCTGCTGGACGGCATCGGGCCGGAGCCACTCACGGACGACTTCGACGGCGACCTTATGTGGAAACTTTCACGCGGTCGGACGGCCTCGGTGAAGACCTTCCTCATGGACAACACCGTCGTCGTTGGCGTGGGCAACATCTACGCGAGCGAAGCACTGTTCGCCGCAGGCATCGACCCGCGGCGGGCGGCGGGTAAGGTGTCGCGGGAACGCTATGCGAAGCTCGCGGATGAGGTGAAACGCATTCTTGCTTACGCGATCACCCGTGGCGGTACCACCCTGCGCGACTTCCTCGCGCCGGACGGTGCACCCGGGTATTTTTTCCAGGAACTGTTTGCTTATGGCCGTGCCGGCGAAGCCTGCAAGGTGTGCGGCACGTCGATCCGTGTCGTGACGCTCGGGCAGCGTGCATCGTTCTACTGCCCGAGCTGTCAGCGCTGATCACGCCCGGCCGGACGCTCAGTCCGGCCAGCGCATCGCTGCGTGGCTGTTATTGAAGGCCGGATCGCTCTCGTCACCGGAGAGTTCCACGGTGAGGCCACCCTCCACGCCGTCCACTTCGAAGGTCTGGTGCTGTTCGAAGTGCGAGCCGAGCGCCCCGAGATCGACGAGTCGTTCGGACAGCGCGCCTGCACGATCGATCTCGCGGTCGGGAACGTTGGTCAGGCTGATATCCGGACGGCCGAACTTGCGCATGCCCCGCGTGCGGATCCATGAACGCCCCTTGGTCTCCTCGGGGCTGCACAGGATCAGCACGTGATGACGCGTCGGCGCACCACCCTGCACGAGATAGTGATCGCGCCAGGAGGCGGCGTCGAACAGCGAGAGGATCTGCGGATCGATGATGACCTTGCCGCCGATGTCGGTCAGTGCGGCGACGACGCCGAGCGTGTCGCGCAGGTAATCCAGATGATCGCTATCGGGGAAGCGCCCGCGAATGGCGATGACGTGGGGTGCGACCTTCGCTGCAGCGTAGGCTTCCGGGCTGTCTTCCTTCAGTAGTTCACCGAGAGCGCCGGATAGCGGATAGCCTTCCCAGCGGGAAAGCACGGCGTTCTGGAAACGCTGCAGCTCCACGCCCTCGGGCAGGCCCGGGCTGCCATAACGCGCCGCCGGGATAACCAGGTCTTCCGGGAAAGCACCGAACACGAAGAAAAGCAGTACGGCTTGCTCCTCGCTGGGCTGCCAGTGCGGACGCGGCCATGCGGCGGCGGTGTTCGTCGTCTCGGTCACGTGCTTTTTCCTTGGTCAGGGTCGCTTTCGCCGAGCGGCAGCACGGATTGCTGCAGCTCGATACGGCCATCGCCGCCGGTGATGCTCTTGAACTCGGCGCGGCTCACGGAGACATAGCGGTCATTACCGCCGATCTCAACCTGGGGGCCCTGGGTCACGGCCCGGCCGTGTTCATCCACGCGGACCACCATGGTCGCCTTCTTGCCGGAGTGGCAGATGGTCTTGATTTCGTCGAGGTTGTCCGCCCAGGCCAGGAGGTACTTGCTGCCTTCGAACAGTTCGCCACGGAAGTCCGTGCGCAGGCCGTACGCGAGCACCGGGATGCCCAGTTTGTCGACCACGTCGGAAAGCTGCCAGACCTGCGCCTTGCTGAGGAACTGCGCCTCGTCGACCAGGACGCAATGCAGGGGGCCGCGGCTGGCGATATCCCGCTCGGCGATCTCCAGGAGGTTCTCCTCGCCTGCGAAACGCATGGCCCGCGCCTGCAGGCCGATCCGCGAGGCGACGATGCCTTCACCGTAGCGGTTGTCCAGCGCGGGCGTGAGGATGAGCGTGCGCATGCCGCGCTCGTGGTAGTTGTGCGCGCTCTGCAGCAGCGTCGTGGTCTTTCCGGCGTTCATTGCCGAGTAGTAGAAGTAGAGCTTGGCCATGCGGTCGTTCCGGTGCGTGACCGCACATGGTAGCGCCAAGCCCGCGCCGGCTGGCAGCCGACATCCTGTCTCGCGCTCCATGAGCCTGCCGGCACCCCTGCCGGCCGCGTTCCCACCTGCTACCATCCGTGACCTCGTCCGCTGCCCTGTCCGGCCGATCCCACATGCTCAATCCGCAACAACACGCGGCCGTCGAATACTGTGACGGCCCCCTCCTCGTGCTGGCCGGCGCCGGCTCCGGCAAGACCCGTGTCATCACGGAAAAGATCTCGCACCTGATCTCGCGCCGACACCTGGCGGCAGAGAAGATCGCGGCGATCACCTTCACCAACAAAGCCGCGAAGGAAATGCGCGAGCGCGTGGGCAAGCTGATCTCCGCGGAGTCGGCCAAGGCACTCACGGTCTGCACGTTCCACGCGCTCGGCCTGAAATTCCTGCAGATAGAACACGAGCGCGCGCAATTGCGCCGCGGGTTCTCCGTGCTCGACGCCGATGACAGCGCCAACATGATCAAGGAGCTCTCGCCCAAGGGCGTCAAGCCGCAAGTCATTCAGGGCATTCGCAACCTCGTGGGCAAGGCCAAGAACGGCGGCCTCACGCCCGAGGAAGCCATGGCGGCGGCGCGCAGCCCTCGCGAGATCGAGGCCGCGACGATCTACGACCTTTACCAGCAGCGGCTCGCCGCGTTCAATGCGGTGGATTTCGACGATCTTATCCGCCTGCCCCTGCGCATCCTGGAAACCGACGACGATGCGCGTGCCGTCTGGCAGGAACGCCTCCGCTACCTTCTGGTCGACGAATACCAGGACACCAACGACGCGCAATACCGGCTGTTGAAAGCGATCGCCGGGCCAAAGGCACGTTTCACCTGCGTCGGCGACGACGATCAGAGCATTTATGCCTGGCGCGGCGCCAACCCGGAGAATATCGACCAGCTCGGCCGCGACTTCACCAACCTGCGCGTGATCAAGCTTGAGCAGAACTACCGTTGCGCAAAGCGCATCCTGCGCGCCGCCAATCAGTTGATCGCCAACAACCCGCACGTGCACGACAAGAAGCTCTGGAGCGATCACGTCGAAGGTCCGCCGATTCGCGTGCTGGAGTGCAAGGATAACGATCACGAGGCCGAGCGCATCGCAGCGATCGCTTCGAACCTGCACGAGAGATACAAGGAAAAGGGTGCGCGTTGGGATGACTTCTGCATTCTGTATCGCGGCAACTTCCAGGCGCGCGTCCTGGAAAAGGCGTTGCGCCTGGCGAAGGTGCCGTACCACCTGAGCGGCGCGTTGTCCTTCCTCGACCGCGCGGAAGTGAAGGACATCCTCTGCTACCTGCGCCTGCTCACCAACCCGACCGACGATGCCGCCTTCCTCCGCGTGGTCAACGTACCCAAGCGTGAGATCGGCTCGACCTCGCTCGAGAAGCTCGGCCAGATGGCGCAGACACGCAACGCCTCGCTGCTGGAGGCCACGCGCAGTGATTCCGTGCTCAAGACGATCTCGTCACGTCCCGCGTCCGCACTGGCGGGTTTCTCGCGCCTGATGGACGAACTGCGCAGCGACGCCAATCACCTGAGCGCCGCGGACCTGGTCACCACGATCATCGAAAAGACGGGTTACGGCGCGCAGATCGCCGCCTCGACGCCCGACGAAGTGCTACGCGAACGGCGCCTGGGCAACCTGCGTGAACTTGCCGATTGGTTCCGCGCCATGGGCAAGGACGGCGGCCGGACGGGCGACATCGCCGCCCAACTCGCCCTGCTCAGCCATGCCGATCGCGACGACCCCGGCAACGCGCTGCGCATGATGACCCTGCATTCGGCGAAGGGCCTGGAATTCCGCTTCGTTTTCATCGTCGGCTGCGAGGACGGCACGCTCCCGCACGAAGGCGCGATCGACGAAGGCCGCCTCGATGAGGAACGTCGACTGATGTACGTGGGTATCACCCGCGCCAAGGAAATGCTGACGCTGTCGTTCTCGGCCAGGTCGCGCAAGTACGGCGAAGTGCTGTCGAATGACCCCAGCCGCTTCCTGGAGGAACTCCCGCAGGACGACCTGCACTGGGACGGAAAGGACCCCGAAGCGGACGCCGAAGTGAAGATGGAAACCGCGGCTACGCATATGGCGCGCATCCGCGCGATGCTCGCCGGCGGCAGCTGAGTCAGATCAGCTCCTCGGCCTCGAGCTCGCTCTTCAGATAAGCGTAGTAGATCGGCGCCGCCACCAGGCCCGCCAGGCCGAACGCCGCCTCGAAAACGAGCATCGCGATCAGCAACTCCCACGTTCGCGCACGAATCTGACCGCCGACGATCTTTGCGTTGAGGAAGTACTCGAGCTTATGGACGACGATCAGGAATCCTAGCGCCGCGACGCCGACCCACAACGATACCGACAGGCCGGCAATGGTGATCAGCACGTTGGAGACCAGGTTGCCGACGACGGGCAGGAGCCCGACGACGAAGGTGAGGATCACCAGGGTCTTGGCCAGCGGCACGTGGATACCGAAGATCGGCAGCGCCACCAAAAGGAACAAGGCCGCCAGCGTCGTGTTGATCGCCGAGATCTTCAGCTGCGCAAAAATGATGTTGTGGAAGGCATCGGCGAGGCGCATCGCGCGGGTCGACAGCTCGAAGGAAAGCGGGCGCGCCGGACGTCCGCCGGAGCCATGGGAGATCGCAACGATCGCACCAAGCACGAGGCCGATCAGGACATGGGCGAAGACGCGTGCCGCCGTCGTGCCCATCAGCTTGAGGTCGCCCGCGTGCTCGTGCGCCCAGCCCATCCCCTTTTCGCGAAAGTCACCGAAGGTGTCCGGCAGGCGTGACGTCAACCAGGCAGGCAACTGCTCGTGCGCCTTGTCGAATAACGGCAGCAGCTTGCTGTCCCAAAGCTCTTGGGGATCGCCGATGTCGCGACGGTAGAATCCGAGCCCGGCGACCACGATCAGGATGAGCGCTCCCACCACCACCACGGCGACGAAGGCGACGGCGATCGGCCGCGCGCGTTCGCCGGGGATGACACGCCGAAGGAGAGGCGTGAGTGCCTCGACCACCTCGTACACCAGCAGGCCGGCCAACAGGGCCGATACGAGGTGGAGCATCAGGACGCCCCACAGCGCCAGCGCTGCGAGGACGTAGGTCGCGATGCGGATGTGTCGCAAATCGCCTGGCGTGCTGACCATGCTGAAGCTCCTTGAGGTTGGCGGGATTCCAGCAGGCCGGCGATGAACGCTAGATCAAGCGCCCGGCTTCCAGTTCAGCCTTGAGGTAGGCGTAGAAGATCGGCGCTGCGACGACGCCAGGCAGGCCAAAGGCTGCCTCGCATAGCAGCATCGCAACCAGAAGCTCCCAGGCACGGGCACGAATCTGGCTGCCGACGATGCGCGCATTGAGGAAATATTCTAATTTGTGGATCACGACCAGAAAGACCAGCGCGCCGATGCCCACGTACAGCGACACCGACAAGCCAACGATGGTGATCGCGGTATTCGACAGAAGGTTGCCGATGACCGGCAGCAGGCCGACCAGGAAGGTGATCACGATCAACGTCTTCGTAAGCGGCAGGTGAACGCCGAACAACGGCAGGATGCAGAGCAGGTAGATCGCGGTGAGAAGGGTATTCACCAGGGAAATCTTGATCTGCGCGAAGACGATGTTGTGGAACGCATCGGCGAGCCGCGCACTGCGCAGACTCAGCTCCGCCGCAAACGGACCGACCTGATGTGACGGACGTGTGCGACTGAGCGCCACGATGGCGCCGAGCACGAGGCCAATGAGGATGTGCACGAGAACACGGGCAGCTTCCTTGCCGGCCAGCTGCAAGGTGGCGGCATTGGTACGTGCCCATTCGAGCGCGGTAACGCGCAGGGCATCCACGCTTTCCGGCAGGCGGCCAACGATGGCTTGCGGCATCTGCTCGCGCGCGCGTTCGACCAGGGGCATCAGCTTGTTCTGCCAGAGGTCCTCGGGATTACCAATCTCGTTTCGGAAAAAGGTAATGCCCCCAAGGATGAGCAAGGTGAGCAGGCCGACGACGACGATCGCGACCAGGGCGACCGCGAGCACCCGCGCACGGTCGCCCGACAGCCGGCGACCCATGAGGGGCGCCACTGACACGACCACTTCGTACACGAGCAGGCCGGCGAGCAACGCGGGAAGCAGGCGGAGGTAGAGCACCAGGAAGAGGCCGAGCCCCATCGCCACGTAGCTGGCGATGCGGATGACGTTGGTCCGGGGGGTGGCGACGTCCATGAGAGACCTCGTCGTGAATGAGGCCGCAGTCTGTCAGGACGCAGGGGCGGAACGCCAGAGGCGTGCGTCCCGTCGTCACGCTGTCGTAAACTCTCCGGACAATCGCCGGCCCACGGGCGACGTTGCCTGTTTCACTAGGGGTTTCCATGATGAAGTTTGTTCCGGCCGCGCTCGCCACGGCCCTGGCTCTCGCGGGCTGTGCCGCCGCACCGCGTGCGCCGAGCGCTACGGCACCGGCCGCACCTGCTGTTGTCGCGACGCCCCCCGCTACCGGTCCTGCCGCCGACGACAACCTGAACGCGGTGGCCTGGTCGCAGAACGCCAGCGAGCACGACTTCATCTATCTGCAGACCTATCGCGACGCACAGGAGAAACTTCTCAAAGCGAAGCAGGATCCGACCTGGGACGCGCTACCGAAAGACGACCGCGCAGCGCACGCGTCGCTCAAGGGCCTGAAGCCCGCCGTCGTGCTGGACATCGACGAAACCGCGCTCGACAACTCCCCGTACCAGGCGCGGCTCATTCGCGCCGGCGGTGAGTTCAATGAGGCCGACTGGGCCGCGTGGTGCAAGGAAGCCATCGCGCGGCCGCTGCCCGGCGCCGTAGCGTTCACGAAGTTCGCTGCCGATCACGGCATCGCCGTGATCTACATTTCCAATCGCGCCAAGGACCTCGACGAGTCGACGCTGGCCAACCTGCGTTCGGCTGGGTTCCCGGTCGCTGGAAAGGACTCCTTCCTGGGCCTGGGTACCTTTGTCGAGGGCTGCGAGCAGGTGGGAAGCGAAAAAGGCTGTCGCCGCCAGCTGGTCGCGAAGAACTATCGCGTCCTGATGCAGTTCGGCGACCAGATCGGCGACTTTGCCAATATCCTGGGCAATAACGCAGAGGGCCGGGCCAAGGCCATGGCACCCTATACCGACTGGATCGGCGAGCGTTGGTTCGTCCTGCCTAACCCGACCTACGGTAGCTGGGAGCCAGCGCTGTTCGACAACGACTTCGGCCTTCCCCGCGGCGAACGCCGCCAGAAGAAGATAGAGTCGCTACGCAGCAAGTAAAATCAAAGAGTTATAGTGGTTAAGTTAAGGCATTGCTTTAGCAATGTTATTTAACTATTATTCCTCTGCCGAAACCCGTAGCGCCAAAAGCAACGCGGGCAAGGCCATTTCCCTTACCGGCCTCGGGCTGGATAACCCCGTGAAGCGATGAGCCTCCGGGGTTTTTTCTTGTACGCTCCCCGTCCCCGCTCCCCGAAGACGACGAAGCCCCCATGCGCCGCTCATCGCACCTGGCCTGGATACTCCTGCTGGCAGTCGTCCTGCTTTCCGCTTGCAACCACAAGCCGAAGGACGCCCCAGGTACGCCCGGAGGCGGCTCTCCGGAAGACGCCATGCGTGATTCGCTGGATCTCATCCGCGACGGCAAGTTCGACATGTTCTGGAGGCACGCGCTGCCACCGGCGGACTTCGCCGCCCTGCGCACCGACTGGGTCAAGAGAAATGCTCCCACCGAGCCCCTCGACGACGACGACCGCGCGAAGTTCGAGGCCGGCGTCAAAAGGCTGACCGAGCCCGATGCGGAGAAGAAGCTGTTTGCCGACCTTCGGCCGACATTGGTCCATTTCGATCGCGATTACAAAGACCAGATGCCGTTGCTGTCCGGCGTCGGCCAGTCGATGGCGCTGACCGCTGTCGAGCAAACCAAGGATCTGACCGCCTCACAGAAACGGCAGCTTCGCGAAGCGGTGAACGTCGTCGCGCCCTGGACGCAGACCGTGGCCTGGGGCGATCAGGCCAAGGCGAAAGAGGCGATCGGGATTCTGGTCGACACCGCTCGCAAGGCGAATCTGTCCACGCCCGATGCGCTGCACGCCATGAACTTCGAGCAGTCCATGGCCACCTGGTCCACAGCGTGGCTGGGATTCAAGCGTCTGTTCGCCGTTTACGGCTTGTCGATCGACAAGAGCTTCGAGTCGATCAGCATCGACACCCTCGAAAACAGCGGCGGATCGGCGCACGTAAAGATCACGTATACCTTGCTGGACAAGCCCATTCAGACGGACGCCACCCTGGTCCTGCTCGACGGCCGTTGGTACGACAGCGACCTGCTGCAGAGCGTTCGCGCCCGGCATCTCCAGCTCAACCCGCCCGCGCAGCCTGCTCCGGCGGTCAGCGTGCCGGCCCTGCCCGGCACCGCCGCCCCACCGCCGCGAAACGACGTCGCACCGGTTGCAGCCGCCCGGCCCCGCTGAAGCCGTACAATCCCACCATGCCCGAAATTCCGATGAGTGCGGATCCGCACGTCCATGTCGCCCGTTCGCCCTGGTGGTTCAAGCTGCTGAGTCGGCTTCTCGAACCCTGGGTTCGGATCAAGCGCGAGCCCGCTGAACCCACCGCGCTGCTCAAGAGCGGCGCCGCCGTCTGCTACGCCATCGAGCGCAACGGCACGTCCGATGCGCTGATCCTCGAGCGCGCGTGCCGCGAAGGTGGCCTGCCCAGCCCGATGCAGTTACTGGAACTTCCGGGCCGCCGTCGTCGCTCCGTGTTTTCCCTGAGTCGCCGTCATGGCTGGCTGTTCGGACGCACGGATACACGCGGACCGAAGGAGCCGATCGGCCAGCTCATCCGCGCGCTGGAAGATGACCCGGAACGCGATATCCAGGTCGTCCCCGTCTCCATTTACGTCGGGCGCGCCCCCAATCGGGAGAGTGGCTGGTTCAGCGTGCTGTTTGCGGAAAACTGGCTGGTTGTCGGCCGCTTCCGGCGCATGCTCGCCCTGCTGCTCAACGGCCGTGACACGGTGGTTCACTTCTCCGCGCCGGTATCGCTGCGCAGCGTGCTCGCCGACTCGCATGGCCTCTCCCCGGAACGCCTGACCCGCAAGATAGCCCGCGTGCTGCGCACGCATTTCCGCCGCATCCGTGCGGCCGTGATCGGTCCGGACCTGTCGCATCGCCGCACCGTTGTCGATGCGGTACTGAATACCGAGCCGGTGCGCGACGCGGTCGCCGCCACGGCCAGCAAGGAAAACATCTCCTTGGCGAAGGCAGAACGGCGGGCGCGCGATTTCGCCCTCGAGATCGCCGCGGATTATTCGCACCCGGTGGTCCGGTCGACCTCGTTCCTGCTCTCGAATTTCTGGAACAAGCTGTACGACGGCATCGCCATGCACCACTTCGACAAGGCCCGCGCCGCGGCACCGGGTCATGAAGTGATCTATGTGCCCTGCCATCGCAGCCACACCGATTATCTTCTGCTCTCGTACCAGCTGCATCACTCGGGCGTGGTGCCACCGCATATCGCCGCGGGTGTCAATCTCAACCTCCCGGTCGTCGGCCCGATCCTCCGTCGCGGCGGCGCGTTTTTCCTGCGCCGCAGCTTCAAGGGCAATGCCATGTATTCGGTGGTTTTCAACGAATACCTCGCCCAGCTGGTCGACCGCGGCGTGCCCCTGGAATACTTCATTGAGGGTGGCCGCTCGCGCACCGGGCGTCTGCTCGCGCCACGCGCCGGCATGCTGGCGATGACGCTGCGCGCCTTCCTGCGCGCGCCGCGCCGCCCTGTCCTGTTCCAGCCCGTGTACATCGGCTACGAGAAGCTGATGGAAGGCAAATCCTATGCGGGCGAGTTGTCCGGCAAGCCAAAGGAAAAGGAGTCGCTGCTCGGCCTGATCCGCGGCCTGAAGGTCCTGCGCCAGCGTTACGGCCACGTCACGCTGAACTTTGGCGAACCCATCTTGCTCACGCCCATGCTCGACACCGTCGCGCCCGACTGGCGCGAGACCACCGCCGAACATGATGCCAAGCCGGAATGGATGAGCCGCCTGGTCGACGACCTCGCCGAACGCATCCAGGTCAATATCAACCGCGCAGCCGACGTCAATCCGATCAACCTGCTGGCTCTGGCGCTGCTGGCCACGCCCAAGCATGCGATGGCCGAGAATGACCTTCTTGCCCAGATCGAACTGACCAAGTCGTTGTTCCAGGAACTACCTTATTCCGACCGCGTCACCATCACGCCGATGAATCCGCAAGGCGTCGTTGCCTATGGCGAGCAGATGGGCTGGATTCGTCGCGTACGCCATCCCCTGGGTGATGTGCTCGTCACCGAGGGCGAGCAGGCGGTGCTGCTGTCTTACTTCCGCAACAACGTGCTGCACCTCAATGCGGCGGCCGCCTGGGTGGCTGCATGCTTCCTCAACAACCGGCGCATGTCGCGTTCGTCCGTGATGCGACTGGGCAAGTTGATCTATCCGTTTATCCAGGGTGAACTGTTCCTGCCCTGGGACCAGGATGGTTTTGCCCAGCAGGTGCAGGAGACGATCGAGTTCTTCGTTCGCCGCGGCATCCTCGAAGCCAGCAGCGAAGGCCGGGTGCTCGAGCGCGGACCGGGTCAGGACGATGGCGCCTATCAGCTCCGCGTGATCGCACGCAGCATGCTGCAGGCTTTCGAGCGCTATTACATCGCTATCGCTGCCCTCGTGAAGAACGGCCCGCACACCATGAGTTCGGGCGAGCTCGAAACCGCCTGCACGCTCACGGCACAGCGGCTTGGATTGCTCAACGAACTGTCCGCGCCGGAGTTCTTCGACAAGGCCCTGTTCCGCGGTTTCATCCAGAAATTGCGCGAAGTGAAGGTGGTCTGGACCGACCAGGCTGGCAAGCTCGATTTCAGCGACGCGCTCGAAGACATGGTGCGCGATGCACGCGTGATCCTCGCGCGCGAAGTGCGCCATTCCATCCTGAAGATCACCCCGGGTGGCGAGAACGACCGGGATCTCGACGCGCGGCCGCCGGACGATCCGGGCGAGACCGCCGCCGAATCGCTGCACGACCGGCATGTCGCCAACGAACACGCGCGACACGAAAGCGGCCACTGAGCGCGTAAGCGAAACAGACGCAGCGAACCGACGTCGAGCGCTGCTAATTGCGGCGGTTGCCGTTGCGATGTGCGCGTGATCGACTGAAACACCTGTAAGCCTTCATCAGCATCACACCGGGCGTCTCGCCCGGTGGCAGCCGTGTGGGCCGCTCCGCCAACGCTGGCAGCGCGCGACACGCTCGTCCCTCCGAATCCAGGTCCGGTGCAACCCACTCACGATGCCTCGTGACGGCCACCCGTGCGTGTCCCTCCTTGCGCCTAGACTGCGCCGCTGGTCCACCACGACAAGGAAATCACCATGGACATGATGCCGCCTCAGGCGCCTCCTGCGCTCACACAAAGTGCCTATGACGACGCGACGAAGCACTACGATCGCCTGACCGCACTCCAGGCGTGGATCGCGACCGAGCCCGGCACCGTCTGGCACTACACCACGCCGTACCGGCACGACATGTTCAAGGGAACCGCGCTCACGCTTAATCAATCGCTTCCATCCGCGACCGGGCCGTCGGGACTACACGTGATGACGCTCGATCCGGGTCGATCTTCGAGGGAAATCGTCAAGGTAATGCGGGGCAAGACCCGTGCGTACACCTTCACCGACGAGAAGCTGCGGACCATCGCCGGGGCTTATGTCGAGATAGACCTCAACAAGCTGCGCAACCGGCAGAGAGAGGACGGCACGTATGAATTCAATGTTTACACGGTGGCCCATCGCTCGGGGCTCGAATTCGTCATCAAACCGACCTTGCCGGCGCCGCACCGCGACATCGCGCCGCTGTCGCCCCGGCGGCAGCGAGACCTCGCGGGCATTGCATTGCGGCCCGGCGAATTCCGCACCGGGCTTCGCTTTCCGTAGCCACGCCTTGTCGGCGGACAAGGGGGCGATCGCGCGGCCGACGCTGCCACCACTCGCAGGGTTACGCGGACATCCAGGATTAGCGCGGACACTTAGGCTGTATGGCCGGAATCCCCCGCGACATGCCAGCCAAGGAGAAACGACATGGACGTCCAGACCACGACACCCCACGAGATAACGCAAGCCGAGGGACAACGCTCGATCGACGCGTTGCGCCGCCTTGAAACCACGCGCAATGAGCTTGCGCGCTTGTTCGCAGCGCAACCCGTCCTTATCGACGCCACTGACGAGGGGGCCCGGCAATTGCTGGGCGCGCTGCCAGGGTTCTGGGCTGCGCCGGAAACGATCGATGGCGCGACGCGCAGCACACTTCTTGGCCGTTACGTGGCCGGCGTAATGAAGGAGGAAGCCCTCCTGCGCGGTCTCGACGGAACCCTCGAAGACATCGCGACGTCTGTCGCGATGCGAGTAGTCGGTGCTCAGGACGGCGTACTCGCCCCTGACCTGCATGCGCGCGAACTCATCTTCGGCGATACACCGCACGCCGGCTCGCTGATCGTCGTCGCGGACGGAAGGCCAGACCTCGCCCTGTTGTTCACCGCGCGCGGCGGCTGGGAGGCCTTCGACTCGCTGGACCGCCTTCTCGAAACGGCACGTCGTCGTTTGCTGGAGTCCGTCGACGCCGCCGATGGCACCGGACTGCAGAACGATGCGTTTGCCGAGGCGAAGCGCCGTGGAACGGTGGGATCGCGCCTTATCTCTGGCGATGTCTTCTCGACGCTGGCACGTCGCATGATCGACGTACAACACGAACGCATCTCACTCGCCGTCGACGACTACGATCTCGATAGCGATGTACCGGACGCGGCAAAGGATCTCGCCGATCGCATCCGCTACGAGCTGTCGACGGCCGGGATGCTGGACATCGACGCTATCGAAGGTCTGCGCGAAGCTCACCTGCTCGAGACAGTCATCGCCAATCGCCTCGCGAGCGTACCGAGCGATGTTCGCGCCAACTGGTACGAAGCGCGCGACGCGTACAACGACTCGCTGGCGACGGCGACGATGCTTCGCGCGGGCGCGGGCGTGCAGGCTCCCCTGACCATGCGTGCTTTCGCTTCGCGCGAACTTGCGGCGAGGCTCGCCGCATTGGGCGTCGACGAGTCGCCCGAAGCGATCACCGTGGAAATCGCGCGGATCAAGGTCCTCCCCGAGCCCCTCGCTGCGCTCGATCCATTGCCCGGAACGACACAGGCTCGCCGGGTGTCGTTGATCGACCTGGCATCGCAGAACGTGGGTCGCTTCTCCCTGGAGACCTTGTCTGCCGTGGACGGCGAAGGCCAGTCGATGCGCGACCGCCTCGGCAGCGGGGCCATCCGCGAGATGGTTCGCCAACTGGATCTCGTAAACCGTTACCAGGCGTATATCGAGCAAACCCTTCGACAGGGACCGACCGCGGCGCTCGCCCGCAAGTTGGCCATCCACGTGCGCACGGCGCAGATGCGTCTGGAAGCCGCCGAATCGAGATTGGCGTATCACGTGCCCGGCGATCCGCCCTCGTTCATCGACGATCGGGAAGAAAGGGGTTTCCGTTGGGTTGAAGCCGCACTGGACACCCCGGCCGGGGAGCGACGCGTTGGCAACCATGCCATCGCCGTCTCCCAGCTCACTTATCGAAAGGTGCCATTGGACGGCATACTCATTTTCGCTTCGCGTGCATCGCAGAGCGCGCCGCGCCTGGTCATGTACACCCCTGACGCGCCGGACGGCGTTTCGTACCGCGAGTTTGAGACGCGCGAGGATGCCGCGAAGCGTTTTCTCTACCATCCCGCCTTTCGCGAATACTTGCTGGATCGCCTCCCCGCCGAGTTTGCTACGGTGCAAGCGAACGGCGCGACGCGCGAGTTTGCCGGAGACCGCCTCGCTCACTGGGTGCTCGGCGCCCCCCGGGATGCAGCGTATACCGTTACCGCCGAGCCGTTCGACGAACGCGAGGTGAGAGGCGATTTCCTTGCTGAGGCCTACGACACGACGGTCGGGAAACATCGCCGCGATGCGCGCTTCCTCGCCCGCTCCACGTCTGACGCCGACGGAGACGCGATGCTCGGCCATCTTCAGCACCGCTTGAATGGCAGCCCGACCGCACACCTTGCGTCGACGATGTTGACCGACGTACCGGCCAGTCTGGCGCGCATGGCGCAAGCTTCCTGGCGCCTCTACGACCACATGAAAGCCGGCGACACCGGCGAGGCATTCGTTGCCTTCACCGATGCCTACGTGAATGCGCTCGCCCTTGTTGCGCCACCGCTTATCGGTGGCCGGCACGTCGCAACGGCCATCGTCCGATCCCGCGCAGCAAAGCAAGGCGTTACCGGGACACCGGTACGGCTGGCGCCAGCGGAGGTCCGCTTCGAGGATCGATACGCGGTGCATCGTCTACGGAAACCGGGCAAACCGGATGACGAAGGCATCTTCCGTGTGCGGGGGGAGTCCTACATCGAGCAGGGCGGCACGATGTATCTCGTGCGCCGCGACACAGACTATGGTCGCTGGCGTCTCGCCCCTGCGCGGGGCGCCCTGGATGCCCGCTTTACCGGGCCGGTGATCGAACAGATCGACGGTCGATGGGTTTATGCCCGGGAGGTCGGCCTGCAGGGCGGCATGCGCCGGTTACGTCGGCAGTTGAACCGTCTCCTGGTTCGTGACGATGTGGTCGAGGCGGCTGCCGCGCCCGCAGGCGATGCTGCGCCGCCGGTTGTCCCGGGCCCGCGTCCACCGGTACAACTGCCCTTGCCCGCCTTGATGGAGCCCATGCGCGCCGAAATCACCGCCGCACTGGTGGACAATCCAAGCGCGGCGGTACGTATCAGGAGCGACGGGGCGCAACTCCAGTTTCCCGTGCAGACCCGCAGCGCGTTGCTCATGGATCCCCACCTCCATCCGGACGTCGCGGAACTCAGCGTCCATCAACGGCGCGTGTTCCTGCACGAGCTGGACGCCCGGTTTCCCCTCGCCACGGAGCGCGCCGATGTACTGAGTATCCATGGGTGGGCCGGGCCGGATGGCCGCCGCCTGTCGTCGACGAACGCCGACGTCCAGTCGCCGTCCATATCCTCATCCACTGGCGACCCGCTGCTGCCCTCCCCGGCGCTGACGTCCAGCCAGCAAGGCCGCTGGGATGAAGCTATCGCCACGGCGAGGAACGCACCGCGCTTGCCCCGGCGACTGGGGAACGCATCCGCGGACAACGCCGTGACCGATCTCTTGCCGGCCACCGAAGCCGTTCCTCCCGACGAATGGCCGGCGCGGGTCTGGTATTTCAGCGAGCGTCGATTCCAGCGGGAACTCCGGCCAGGGTCGAGTGGCGAGGGTGTCACGCTGGGGCGCGATACTGCGGCCGGCGCCAGCGCCGAAGGCACGCGCACCTACCCCGTATCGGTACTTCCCCCGGAAACACCGACGAGCCGGTTGTCCGAAGCCCTGGGCGTGTCACCGGTGCATCGTGCCGGACAACGTGACCCGCTCGGCTACTGGGTGCTGATCGACATCACGCCGCGCGAGTCCCAACGCGTCGGACGGCATCACGTCATCCCCTCCTGGAGCTTCGGATTCAACGTGCGTCGGCGCCTCCTGCCCAGCGGCGAATACCAGTACATGCTGCAGAGCGAGCGGCCGATCTACGTGCCCATCGGGGAGGTCGTCAGCACCGGGCGCCGCGGGGGCCAACCCCACTCGCTTCCCGCGCTGCGCCGCTGAAGGTCCGGGCGGCGGCTGCCTGAAGGGGTCGATCGGGAGTAACATGCGAAGCATGGCGAACGAGAAAACTACCCATTTCGGCTTCCGCGATGTTCCCCTGGCCGACAAGCAAAAGCTTGTCGGCCAGGTGTTTACCTCCGTGGCACGCAACTACGACCTGATGAACGACCTTATGTCGTTCGGCGTCCACCGGCTATGGAAGCGCCACTTCGTGGCCGTCAGCGGCGTGCGCCGCGGCGACCGCGTGCTGGATCTGGCCGGCGGCACGGGCGACATCGCCGCGCTGCTCAAACCGGTCGTCGGCGATGAAGGCGAAGTCGTGGTCGGCGACATCAATGCCGCCATGCTCGGCGTCGGGCGCGACCGCCTCACCGATCGCGGCCTCGTTTCCGGCCTGCGCTGGGCGCAGATGAACGCGGAGATGCTGCCCTTCCCGGACAACAGCTTCGATGCGGTCACGATCGCCTTCGGCCTGCGCAATGTCACCGACAAAGACAAAGCCCTGGCCGACATGCACCGCATCCTCAAGCCCGGTGGCCGCGCCCTGGTGCTGGAGTTCTCCAAGGTGCAGAGCCCGGTGCTCTCGAAGCTCTACGACGTGCATTCGTTCAAGATCCTGCCGCGCCTGGGCAAGCTTTTCGCCGGTGACGCCGACAGTTACCAGTACCTGGCGGAATCGATCCGCAAGCATCCTGACCAGGAAACCCTGAAGGGCATGATGCTCCAGGCTGGCTTTGGCCACGTCGAAGTCCGCAACCTGACCAGTGGCATCGTCGCGATCCATCGCGCCTACAAGCTCTGACAGGGGTGGCATACTGGGGATCTCCTTCCACCGGATGATCCCCGCGATGCGTCTGCTTCCGATCCTCGCCCTCACCATGGCATTCCCTGTGGTGGCTTTCGCCGCCGACCCGCATTCCTACGCCCAGCCGGACGCCGTCAAGGTCACCCACCTCGACCTCGACCTGAAGCTGGACTTCGGCCAGCGCGAGCTGGCGGGCCAGGCCACTCTCAAGCTGGACTGGAAGGATGCCAAAGCAAAGGATCTCGTCCTCGATACGCGCGACCTGAAGATCGCCAGCGTCGAGGCCGTGGACGGCTCAGGCAAGACGTCGCCGCTGAAGTTCGCTCTTGCGCCGCGCGACAAGGAACTGGGCTCGAAGCTGACCATCGAAGCGCCGGCCCATCCGGGCAGCGTCCGCATCGCGTATACGACGGTGCCCGAGGCCTCCGGCCTGCAGTGGCTCACGCCGGACCTGACCGCCGGCAAGAAGCAGCCCTTCATGTTCTCGCAGTCGGAGTCGATCCACGCGCGCTCGTGGGTGCCGTTGCAGGACTCCCCGGCCATTCGTTTCTCCTACGACGCACACGTCAGCGCGCCGAAGGATGTGCGCGTGGTGATGAGTGCCATCAACGATGCGAAGCATCCGCTCAATGGCGACTTCACGTTCGACCAGCCGCATCCGATTCCGTCGTACCTGCTGGCGATCGCCGCGGGCGATATCGCCGTGAAGGAAACCGGTCCGCGCAGTGCCGTTTATGCCGAGCCCAGCGTGGTCGGCAAGGCCGCCCACGAGTTCGAAGACACCGAGAAGCTCATCGCGACGACGGAACAGCTCTACGGTCCGTATGCGTGGGGTCGCTACGACATCCTCGTCCTGCCGCCATCGTTCCCGTACGGCGGCATGGAAAACCCGAACATGACCTTCGCCACGCCCACCGTGCTGGTCGGCGACAAGAGCCTGGTCTCGCTGGTGTCGCATGAGCTCGCTCACTCGTGGTCGGGCAACCTGGTGACCAGCGCCGCCTGGCGCGATATCTGGTTGAACGAAGGTTTCACCACCTACGTGCAGGGTCGCATTACCGAAGCCGTGTACGGTAAGGCGCTGGCCGACGAGGAGGCACTCCTCTCCGCACGCGCGCTACAGAAGTCCATCGGCGACATGCCGGCCAACTCGCAGAAGCTCACCCCGGATGCACGTGGCGTGGGCGCGGACGATTCGCTGTCATCGGTCGCGTATGACAAGGGCTCGTGGTTCCTGCGCACCCTGGAACTTCGCTTCGGTCGTGAGACCTTCGATGCTTACCTGAAGGGCTATTTCGCTCACTTTGCCTTCCAGAGCATCGATACGGACACGATGTTCGCCTACCTCAAGGCCAACCTGCTCGATAAATACCCGGGCAAGATGAGCGAGGCCGAGGCACGCGCCTGGATCTGGCAGCCGGGTATCCCGAAGGATGCGCCGCTGCCCACCTCCGCACGCTTCGACGGTATCGACAAGCAGCGCACCGACTTCCTTGCCGGCAAGCTCGCCGCCGACAAGCTGGATGCGAAGAGCTGGAACACCCAGGAATGGATGTACTTCCTCGATCGCCTGCCCGACGTGACGCCGCTGCCGAAGATCAAGGAAATCGACGCCGCATGGCACCTCACCGGCACGCCTAACGCAGAGATCGGCATGCGCTGGTATGCGCACGCCATCGCCGCCGGCGACAAGGACGTATGGACGGCTGCTGCCGAGCACATGACGCGCATCGGTCGCCTGTACCTGACCACGCCGGTTTACCGCGCCTTCGCTCGCACGCCGGAAGGCCTGGCATTCGCGAAAGCCACCTATGCCAAGGCGAAGAGCGGCTACCACCCGATGACCCAACAGGCCGTCGAAGCGATCCTCGCCGGCAAATCGAAAAAGAAGTAAGGCGCCCTACCTCATGGCCAAGATTCCCACGCTCGCTTCCGCCAACAGCCGCCCGCTCTGGCAGCGGTTGTTGCTTCGCCGCCTCAAGTTTCTCGTGGTGGTTGCCCTCGTACTTGGCATCGGTGCCGGCGGCGTCTACCTGATCGCGCCGTCGCTACTGCTCAAGGCGGATGCGGCGCGCCTGGCGATGTCCGCGCATATGGAGAAGAAGACCGTGGTCGCTGGCGACACGACCTGGTCCTACTACGAGGGTGGCGCAGGCCCGACGATCGTGCTGCTGCACGGTTTTGCCGCCAACAAGGAAACCTGGCTGCAGATGTCCAAGGGGCTCACTGATCACTTCCACGTGATCGCCCCCGACCTGCCGGGCTGGGGTGAATCGTCGCGCAACGAAGGCGGCGACTACGGCATCCCGGCCCAGGCAGCGCGCCTCGAAGCCTTTGCCACGGCCGTGGGGGCACAGCACTTCCTGCTGGTCGGTCACTCGATGGGAGGCGCTATCGCCGGCGTCTACGCCGACCAGCATCCGGAGCGTGTTGCCAGCCTGGTGCTGTCGAGCTCGCTCGGCCTGACCTTCAAGGAAAACGACTTCGTTCGTGACGTGAAGGCCGGCAAGGATCCGTTCCTGTTCAAGGACCGCGCTGATCTCGAGGCCCTGCTTGCCCGCATTTTCCTGGTGAAGCCGAACATTCCGGGCCGGCTGGAGGACGCATTGCTCGCGCGTAACCAGCAGGACCACGACTTCATTGCCCACACCTTCGAACAGTTGAAGGAGCCCGCTCAGGCATATGCGCTGGACCCGGTGATAGGCAAGCTGCCGATGCCGGTACTCGGTATCTGGTGTCGCGAAGACAAGATCATCGATGTCTCCGCGCTGGATACGCTGCGCAACGGGCTGAAAAGCTCGCCCTCGATCGGCGCAACCATCATGAATGGCTGCAACCACATGCCGATGCTCGAGAAGCCAGAAGAAACGGCGAAGATCATCACGGGCTTCGCGCTGGCGCACTGACATGGTGTTCCGGCTGAGGTGACCCGGTCGGGTGCCTTCAGTCGGCGACGTCGGCGACCAGCCTGTCCAGTTGCATCTTCAGTCCGCTGCCGTGCGTGCGTAACCACGCACGCTGCTCCTTGTAGTCAGGGAACACGGTCTCGACCCAGTGCCAAAAGCGTGGCGAGTGGTTGCGCACCTTCAGGTGACACAGCTCGTGAACGAGCACGTATCGCAACGCGGCCGGCGGAGCGAGCGCCAGCGCGAGATCGAGGTTGATCCTGTCGCGCGTATCCAGGCTTCCCCACAGACTCTTCAACGGGCGCACTTTCAGTGCGGTCGGTGCGGCGTTGATCAGCGGGATATAAGCAGGCAACCAACGCGACACATCGCGGCGAATCTGGGCCTCGAAGTACGTCGCGAGCAGGCCACGCGCCACGAGCAGCGCACGCGTATGCGGCTTCGGAATCACCAGCGTCAGCCCCCCGGCGTGCTGGTCGACGCGCGGATACGCGCCTTCAGCCCAGTCCAGCGCGACGTCTTCGCCACGAAACGGGAACGACGTCGGCACACCGACCTTCAGGGCGGGTAGCGGCGCCGCATCCATGTGGAACTCGCCGAGCTTCTGCTCGAGCCAGTCCGCGTGGTGACGAAGGAACGCGGCCATCTGGGCCGTGTGCGTACCGTTCGGATAGGTAAGACGGGCACCCTTTGGCGTGACCGTGAGGCGCAATCGGCGCGCGCGCGGGTGCGCCGATTTGAGCACACGAATAGTTCCACCCGTCGGGGTGGACAATTCCAGCCAGTCGCCTTCTTCAGATGCCATGTCGCGAGTCTCTGGTCGATCCCGACGAACTTGCCACCAAGCCATATCGAATCCTGCGACGCGACCGCCTCCGGCTTACTCCGGACGCGGCAGCTTGAACCACTCTTCCAGCTTGCCCAGCAGGCGCTCGTACTCGAGAGCCATCAGGGCGAAGTTCGCATCCATTTCCGCAGCGGCCGATTCCGGGCTATCCGCCTGACCGTCGAGGACCACGTCCGTGAACTTGATCTTACGCAGGATCAGGTCTTCCCCGAGTACAAAAGAGATGCGGTCGTCGAAGACCAAACCCAACTGGAAGACCTGTTTTCCGGTGCGCAGGTGCTCGCGAATCTCATCCGTATCGAGATCCTGGCGACGGCAACGGGCGATGGCGCCCGAGGCCGTTGCCGGGTCGCGCAGCTCGCACTCGTCACCCAGTACCAGGCCGCCCGGCAGTTCGCCCGTGGCGACCCAGTGCGTCATGAGAATCCGCGGCGACTCTTCCGGCGCCAGCGGCACGGCCGGGAAGCTGCCCAGTGCTTCACGCACCTGGCTCAGCGTGTTCTCAGCCGATTTGCGACTGGAGGTGTCCAGCACCAGCCAGCCGTTCTTCTTGTCGACGTAACCGGACATGCGAGAGGTGCGCACGAAGGCACGCGGCAGCAGCTCGTTCATGACATCGTCTTTCATGCGCTTGCGCTCGCGACCGCTGACCTTGCGGCCCTCTTCGTCGACGATTTTCTGCACACGGTTGGCGATCTCATCATTCACCACGGCCGATGGCAGGAGCTTATCCTCGCTGCCCACGGTGACCATGGTGTTGCGGCCCACCATATGGACCAGCGCTTCCTCTTTACGGCCCAGCGGCGAGATGAAGCCGCGGGTCGACATTTCCATCGGCCCGACCGGGCGCAGGCGATGCTCGGGAAGCACCTCTTCGAGGCGATCCAGATCGGTGGCTACGGTGGCGGAGAAGCGGAACAGCGTCAGGTTTCTGAAAAACATGTATCGGTCATTCTCTTGCGAATGGAGGGCCGTGGCGAACGCGATGCGTTCGCCGGCGAAGGTGGCGATGGACGGCTAGATGACCCGGGCGATCGCCTCGGCGACGCGGTCGAGATTGCCGTCGTTGAGCGCGGCCACGCAGATGCGGCCGGTGCCCACGGCGTAGATGCCGAACTCCGTGCGCAGGCGATCCACCTGTGCGGACGAAAGGCCGGAGTAGGAGAACATGCCGCGCTGCGCCTCGATGAAACCAAAATCACCGTGTGCGGAAAGTCGCTGCGTCAGCCCGCGGCGCATCGTGCGGATGCGCTCGCGCATTTCGCCGAGTTCGGTTTCCCAGGTCGCGCGGAGGTCCTCATGGTTGAGTACCGCGGCGACCACGGCCGCGCCGTGAGTCGGCGGGTTAGAGTAGTTGGTACGGATCACGCGCTTCAGTTGCGACTGGACGCGCTGCGCTTCGTCGTGCGAATCCGTAACGATCGACAGCGCGCCTACGCGCTCGCCGTAAAGCGAGAACGACTTCGAGAACGAACTGGCAACGAAGAACGGCACGCGTGCTTCGGCAAACAGGCGCACGGCGATCGCATCGGCTTCGATGCCGTCGCCAAAGCCCTGGTACGCGATATCGAGGAAGGGCACGAGGCCATGCTCGCGCACGCTTTCGATGACACGCTTCCAGTCGTCGGTGCCGAGGTCGACACCCGTCGGGTTGTGGCAGCAGGCGTGCAGGACGACGACAGCCCCCTGGGGCAGCTTTGCCAGGCCGCCGAGCATGCCTTCGACATCCACACCGTGCGTTGCCGCGTCGTAGTACGGGTATTCGACGACCTGGAATCCGGCGCCCTCGAACAACGCGCGATGGTTCTCCCAGCTCGGGTTGCTGATGGCGACCGGCACCGAGGGGTTCAGGCGATGCAGAAAATCCGCACCGATTTTCAGCGCACCGGTGCCACCCAGCGCCTGGGCGGTAACCACGCGGCGCTCGGCCAGCAAGGGCGAGCCTGCGCCAAAGAGCAGTTTCTGCACGGCGGCGTCGTAAAGTGCGATGCCATCGATGGGCAGGTAGCCACGCGGCAGCTGCGCTTCGAGGCGCGCTTTCTCGGCTTCACGCACGGCGCGCAGCAGCGGCACGTGGCCGTTGGCATCGTAGTAAACGCCTACGCCGAGATTGACCTTGTCCGGACGCGTATCAGCGCCGAAGGCTTCGTTGAGGCCAAGGATCGGATCGCGCGGAGCGAGTTCGACAGCGGAGAAGAGAGTCATGGTCGGCAGGCCTTGAAGCGGGTTCTGGATGATCAGTCGTTATCGTCGCCAGCGTCGCCACCGGCGAGCCAGGCATGTGTGTCGGCGCGTGCCGCGCCTTCGCGTGCGCCAAGCGCGGCGAAGTCGAACAGCTTGCGGTCGGTCAGCTGGGAGGGTGCGATGTTACCCATCGCGCGGAAGATGGTTTCGCTGCGCCCCGGATTGGATTTCTCCCACTCCTCGAGCATCCGCTTGACTACCTTGCGCTGCATGTTTTCCTGCGATCCGCAGAGATTGCAGGGGATGATCGGGAACGCGCGCGCTTCCGCGTAGGCGGCGATGTCTTCCTCACGGCAGTACGCGAGCGGGCGGATGACAACATGGCTGCCATCGTCCGAGAGCAGCTTAGGCGGCATCGCCTTCAGGCTGCCCTGGTAGAACATGTTCAGGAAGAACGTACCGAGGATGTCGTCGCGATGGTGGCCAAGCGCGATCTTGGTGATGCCGTTGTTCGATGCCCACTGGTACAACGCGCCGCGTCGCATGCGCGAGCAGAGGCTGCACATGGTCTTACCCTGCGGGATCACGCGCGTGACGACGCTGTAGGTATCCTGCTCGATGATGTGGAACGGGATGTTCCGCTCGGCCAGATATTCCGGCAAGACGTGCTCGGGGTAGTCCGGCTGCTTCTGGTCGAGGTTTACCGCGATCAACTCGAACCGGACCGGTGCCTTCGCCTGCAGCGAGAGCAGCATGTCCAGCATCGTGTAGGAATCCTTGCCGCCGGAGAGGCAGACCATGATCCGGTCGCCGTCCTCGATCATGGCGTAATCGGCGATCGCCTGGCCGACCTGGCGGCGCAGGCGCTTGGCCAGCTTGCCGGCTTCGTAGGTCTGCTTGCGGGTGTCGTCAGGGATGGAGGACATGCTTTGGCGGTGTTCGGGAGGGACGGCCCCCTATTGTAGCCGCTGCGGGGGACACCGCCGGGGAGTTACACTGCGTACTTCTCCTCCCGCCCGGCCAATGCCATGCAGGTCCAGGATCCCGCTGAACTGAACAAACGGCTATCCGAGCTCAAGGTCGAGCACCGCGACCTCGACGCCGCCATCGACCATCTGGCCGCCTCCATCAGCCGGGACGAGCTCCAGCTCACCCGCTTGAAGAAGCGTAAGTTGCTGCTTAAAGACGCCATTTCCCGGATCGAAAGCCGCCTGATCCCCGACCTCGACGCCTGAGACCCGCGCCATGACGCCCGTTCGCCTCGAAAACGCCTACGTCACCCTCGAACCGATGACGCTGGCGCATATCCCGGCGCTGGAACAGGCTGCCGCCGACGGCAACCTGTGGGACCTCTGGTTCACCTCGGTTCCCGGCCCCGGCAGGATGACGGAATACGTCGAATCCGCCCTGCGTGGCCAGGAAGAAGGCCGCATGTTGCCGTGGGTCGTGCGTGAGATCGGGACCGGTGAGATCGTGGGTTCTACACGCTATTACGAGATCGAAGACGATCCCTCCCGGGTGGCTATCGGCTACACCTGGTATGCGCGCCGCTGGCAGCGCAGCCACGTCAATACGGCCTGCAAGCACCTGCTATTGGATAACGCCTTCCAGAACGTCGGCGTAGTCGCGGTCACGTTCCATACCGACGCTTACAACCAGGATTCCCAGCGCGCTATCGAGAAACTCGGCGCCAAGCGCGAGGGCGTTCTCCGCGCCAATAAGCGTCGCCCCGACGGCTCGCTCCGCGACACCGTCTGCTACAGCATCCTCGCCACCGAATGGCCCGATGTGGACAAGTGGCTGCAGCTTCGGCTCCGGCGGCTGGCTCCTCCGCACGCGTGAACTGCGCGCCTTGAAGTGCGGTCTGGAAGTCTTCGCGGCCTTACCGGGCTGCGACGGCCTCCGGATGTGACGGACGAACGATTAACGTCGCTGTCATGCCGGCCGCGAGCACCGTGCCTTCGGGCAGGTGGTCCCCATCGATCCGGACGCGCACCGGCACACGCTGCGCAAGCCGTACCCAGTTGAAAGTCGGATTCACATCGGCGAGCAGGTCGCTACCCGTGGGATTATCCGCATCGGTGATGCCACGCGCGATGCTTTCCACCGAGCCCTTCAGCTGGACGCCGCCGCTCATCAGGCGGATGTCCACGGGATCACCGATGCGGAGTCCCGGAAGCTTGGTTTCCTCGAAGTAGCCATAGATCCAGTAGGAGTGACTGTCGATCAGCGCGAGGCGTGGCGTGCCCGCATTCGCGTAATCGCCGACACGTACGTCTAGGTTGGTGACGAAACCATCGACGGGGGCGAGCACCTGAGTACGGTCCAGATTGAGCTGTGCGGACGCGAGTTCGACTTCCGCCTGCGCCACTGCGGCGAGCGACTGCTGCTGGGCGGCACTGGCCTGCTTCGTGCTCGCCAGCGTCTGCTGCCAGCCGGCCCTCGCTGCATTTGCGGCGGCAGCGGCGTTGGCCTTGTCCTCGGCCGAAATCACGTTGTTGATCAGCTTCTGACGACGCTCGGACTGCGCCTGGTACATCTCGTAGTTCGCGTGACTCTGTTCAGCGCCTGCGGAGGCAGCGTTGATGCTGGCGCCCGCAGCGCGTGCGGCAGCCTCGGCGGCGTTGAGGTTCGCCTTGGCCTGGGCGACGGCGTTCTCGTAGCGCGCACGGTCGACCACGAAGAGAAGGTCGCCCTTCTTCACGGTCTGGTTGTCGATCACGCGCACGTCGGTCACCAGTCCGGCCACGTCTGGCGCGATGCGCACGATCTCCGCGCGAACACGTCCGTCGCGTGTCCATGGTGAATACATGTAGTGCTTCCACATGGCGTGACCGACGAAGGCCGCGACGAGGACAACGAGCGCGGTGACGGCGAAACGAATGAGGGTCGACAGTTTCATGACGGGATCACTCAAAGCAGGAAGAGCGCGCAAGCGCCGAAGACACAGACGAACACGGCAAGGCGGAACAGCGGCGGGTGCCAGACCAGCCGGTAGAGGCCGAACCGACCTGCCACCCAGTCGAGTGCCCAAAGCAGTACCAGGGCCAGGACGAAGAGGACGAGCAGCCCCGGTACGAGGGCGTCGCCGAGGGCGATCTCACGAGGCATGGACGATCTCCTTGGCAAGCGGGGCGTTCGGCATGTACGCAGCGAGAACGGATTCACCGTCGAGCAGCGCCATGCGAACCAGATGAAGATGTTCGAGGAGGTGGCGGACGTCGTCGTGTTCGCCGACGCTGGCGATCGCGGTAGCGACGGCATCGCGCGCCAGCAGGTAACCCGCTGCGTCCGGCTTCTCGTAGAAGCGGGCCAGCGTGCGCAAGGCTTCCGTCAGATACGGCCGCAGGGTCGATGGCAGGTCGGCGCGAGCCATGTCATGTCGCAGTTCAATGAGGGCACGACCGGTTTCATGCACCGCCAGTGCCCACGCGATGAGCGCCCGCGAATCGGCGCCACCGGGCTCGGTCTGGGCGACGACCTGGCTGACGAGGTCGTGGTTGACGCTCTCGAAGCGATGACGCAGGCCCGGCAGCGGTGCTTCGGCCGCCAGCGCCACCTGGCCGCGCAGACGCGCGAGCTGGCGCCGGCGCAGCCACGCACTGCCGATGGCCGGCGGGATGACAACGAAGGACACTGCCGCGGCACCAAGACCGACGACCTGCGCGATCGCATCGTTGATGAAGTGCGCGGGGTCGTACACCTGCACGTTCTTCAGCGCGAGGATGTAAGCCAGGCCCATGGCCCAGCCGAGCCCGTACGACGCGAGGCGCGGACTCATCATCATGACCAGCCCCACGGCGAGGAAGGGTGCGATGCAGATCACCAGCAGGGGATAGCCGTCCACCTGCGTGAGCAGGAAAAACTCGCAGACGAAGCCCGCAGCCATGCCCGACAGGTAGCCGAGCATGACCATCCAGGTGACCCGTGTCGGGTTGGGAATGGTCGCGAACAGTCCGGCGAAGACCGTAGCGAGCAGCATCGCGCTCGAACCGAGCGGCCACGCACTACCGATCCAGAACGCGCCCAGGACAAGCATCGTCAGCGTGGCACGCACGGTAGCGAGGCCCGCCCCGAGGAAATCGTTGCCGCGATCGAAACGGACCCTCTCACCCGATGCAGCGATGACACGCGGCGTCTGCAACGATGCAGCGGCATCGACATAGGCCTGGAGCTCGTCGGCAAATCGCGCCAGCAAAGAAGCGCCGGTATCGAAATCGCGAACGTCCTGTACATCGCTCAGCGAATCGCGCAACGACCTCGTCTGCGCGCGCATGGTCTCGCGGGCGACGGCGAGCCGCGGCAGCAAGTCGCGGGCGACGACACCAGCCTCGATCGGTGCATCGAGCGCGGTGCCGATGGGTGCATAGAGGCGAATCAGCGTGTCTGCAGCGAGGTCGCGGTGGGCACGCTTGAGGCGGTTGATGAGGTGGTGCAGCGACTGGAAGCTGGTCGAGGCCGCCATGAAGCGCTGGTTGAACAGACGAAGGTGGCCACTGCGCGCGCGTGCCTCGGCGTCTTCGAAGATGACCGAGCTGCGCAGGTCCTCGAAGGACACCGCGTCACGAACGAAGCGCAGGTGCGCATTCTCCATCGTCTCGCGTCCCACGGTGCCCCGTGTGCTGTCGCGCACGAAGGCGACGAAGTGGGAGAACTGTTCGCGGGCGGCGCGCCGCAATACGTCGCGCATGCGGCTGGGGAAAACCACGTCGTTGACGAGACCACTCACGGCCAGGCCAAGCAACACTTCGCTGATGCGCGCCCAGGAGGAATCGAACACACCTGGCGGGTTATCGATCACGGGAATGGCAACGATCGCCGCGGTGTAGCCACCGAGCACGAAGGCATACGATTTAAAGTTGCGATACAGCGTCGCGCCGCCGGCACAGATGCCGATCCACAGCGAGAGGGCGAGCAAGAAGAGGTCGCGCTGCTGCGGAAAGGAAGCCACGATGGTGATGGCCGCGGCCGCACCGGCGAGCGTACCGATGGCGCGATAGAAGCTCTTCGCCAGCACCATACCCGACTGGCGGTTGGCCACGATGACTGTGGTCAGCATCGCCGTCGACGGCGCCGGCAAGGCGAAGCGCATCGCAAGCCAGCCCGTAAGGAAGAACGCGATCAGCGTCTTCACCACGAACAGCCACACGGACGCCTCCTCGCGCAGGGTCTCGACGACAGCCTGGCGGGAGAACGGTGTGGGCATGGAGAGGTCGGGGGCGGACATGGCGAGAGCGGCTTATTCCCCGTACCCGGCGAGCATCTTCTTCAGCAGCACTTCGAGCTGGGCTTGCTCGGTCGCATCCAGCTTGCGCGTCTGCCGGAAAAGCAGCGAAACGATGTCCGGCAGGAAGCTCTCGATCAGCGCGATGCCCTCAGCCGTAAGGGTCAGGGTGACCTTGCGGCGATCGTCTTCGCTGGAGGCGCGCGCGATATAACCCTTCTCACAGAGTTGCGTGGTCAGGCGGGTCACGTTGGCCGACTTCTCACCCGCGGCGTCGGCCAGCTGCGAGGGATTGAGGGTGTTGTCCGGCGAGCCATACATCATCATCAGGATGTTGTATTCGGGGTGGTTGAGCCCGTAGGGCTTCATTACCGCGTTGGCCTCGTCGTGGATCTCCTTGTAGAGATGCTTGATCAGTCGCACGAGCGCGGCGGGGTCACGCGGGAAGCCGGGATACTTCGACCGCGTGACCTGGAGCCGTGCTTCGGTGGGGGCGAAATCACTCATGGGGAGATCCGGTGGGTGGATTACCTCATAAGTATATAGTTCATTTGTGAATAATCAATAGTTGATCTTTCTCCACCGCATCAGACGATACCTCCGTTGGCGCGCAGCACCTGGCCATTGATCCAGCCGCCATCGGCACCGACAAGAAAGGCTACGGCGGCGGCAATGTCGTCGGGCGTGCCAAGGCGCTCGAGCGGCGCCAGCTTCGCCAGCCGGTCGACGAGTTCCGGCGACTTCCCATCGAGGAAGAGATCCGTCGCGGTGGGACCCGGTGCGATCGCATTGACGGTGACCTGGCGACCGCGCAGTTCGCGGGCTAGCACCATGGTGGTGGCTTCGATGGCTGCCTTCGTGGCGGCGTAAGCCGCATAACCCGGCTGCAGCAGGCCGACGACGCTGGAAGAGAAGTTGACGATGCGGCCGCCCTCGCGGATACGGGTCGCCGCTTCGCGCATGGTGTTGTAACTGCCCTTCACGTTGATCGCGAAAAGGCGGTCGAAGTCCTCGTCCTTCAGGTCCGCTACGTTGGCGAGGGCCATGACACCGGCGTTGTTCACCAACACGTCGACGCCGCCATAGACCTCGTGCACCGTATCGAACAGGCGACGCACATCGGCCGACGTCGAAACATCTGCCTGCGCACTGATGGCGGTGCCGCCGGCCGCTTCGATCTCGTGAACGACCGCCTCGGCCGCCCTGGCGCTACCGGCATAGTTGACGACAACCGTGAATCCGTCGCGGGCGAGTCGCTTGGCCACGGCGGCACCGATTCCACGCGAGGCGCCGGTCACGATGGCGACTTTCTGGCTGTTCTTGTTCATCGAGGCTCTCCGGTATCGGCAACATTGCCGGGCGAGAACAGGATGGACGTTGTCGGCCTTCGGATAATCCAGCAGGATATGACTTCACTATTCCATCTAGTGGAACAATCTCATGGACCGTTTCGACACCATGCGCCTCTTCGTCCGCATCGTGGAGCGCTGGAGTTTCACCCTGGCCGCTTCGGACCTGGACCTGCCCCGATCGACCGTGACCCAGGCCATCAAGCGTCTGGAAACACGGCTCGGCGTCCGGCTGCTGCAGCGAACGACGCGTCAGGTCAGCCCGACACTGGATGGCGAGGCCTACCACCGCCGCTGCGTGGCAATCCTTTCCGAGGTCGAGGATGCCGAGGGGGCCTTTCTCGATGCGCGACCGACCGGGTTACTGCGCGTGGACATGCACGGCACCCTTGCCCGCACCTTCGTGCTACCGGACCTGCCGAATTTTCTCGCCCGCTATCCCGGCCTGCGCATCCATCTGGGGGAAGGCGACCGCTGGGTGGACCTCGTGCGCGAGGGTGTCGACTGCGTGTTGCGTGTCGGTGACCTGGCGGACAGCAGCATGGTGGGCCGACGGATCGCGATGCTCGAAGAGGTGACCTGCGCCAGCCCGGCGTATCTCGAACGCCACGGCGTGCCGACGACACCGGACGATCTCGAAGGTCATCTCGCCATTGGTTTTCTCTCGACGGCCACGGGAAGCACGCTTCCGCTGGAGTTCGTCCACGACGGCGAGACGCGCCTGGTGAGCCTGCCGTCCGTCGTGACGGTGACCGGCTCCGATACGAATCTCGACCTTGCCCGCATGGGCCTGGGATTGATCCAGGTGCCGCGCTATCACCTGGCGGACGACCTGGCGACGGGTCGCCTGGTGTCAGTGCTACCGGACTACCCGCCCACACCGTCACCGGTGTCGCTGCTGTATCCACACAATCGACAGTTGTCGCCACGCGTCCGCGTGTTCATCGACTGGGTCTCTGCGACCTTCGCCGCGCGAGCGCGCGACGGCGTCACTTCGCTCTGAGCGAAGTGACGACTAAGCCGGATCAGTTGTTCTTGAGCGGAACGGTTTCGAAACCTGCCTTGGGCGTGGTGTCACCCGGCGGGGGCGGCGGCGTATCGCTGCGCGCCGGACCGACGTTGCGGCTTCCACAGGTATAGGCACCCCAGGGCTGCGAGCCCTCGCTCGGATCGGCCAGAGGCTTCACCGTGTCGGCACCCATCTTGGCGGCCTCGTTGCGGGCGAGTACTTCCAGTTCGTCGCGAACCTTCAGGTCGTTGCGATCGACGGGCCCGACGCGGTTCATGACGGACACCGTGACCTTGCCCTGCTCCTTGCAGCTGGAGACGTCGCCGTTCCAGGCCGTGCGGACGTTTCGTGCGCCGTCGTCGAGCTTGATGCCCCACGTGCAAGCGGACAGGGCGAGAGGAACGAGGAGGACGAGAGCCTTGCGCATGTGGAACTCCGTGGATTCGATCGATGCCTATGCTAGCCGGACTGCCGTGAGGGCGCGATCTTCTTCGATCACGCCCTCACGGGAGGACTACTGCTTTTCCGCCGGGGCACTTTCTGGCTTCGTCGGCTTGCCGGGCTTGCTTGCCTTGGTCGCTTTCGTGGCCTTGGCGTGCGAGACGTCCTTTGCCGGATTGCCGTCGGCGTCGACGACGTGCACCTCGCCAAGGTTAAGGGCGCGCACGGGTGCCTCGATCTTGCTGAGGTCGCCCACGATGACCCAGGTCATCGCGTCCGGACGGATCACGGCGGTCAGGGCATCTTCCGCAGCCTTGCGGTCCACGCCTTCGATGCGACCCTTCAGGGTCTGCACGTAGTCGTCGGGGCGGTCGTAGATGACGATACCGGTCATGGCACCGAGCACGGCCGACGTCGTCTCGAAACTGCCCGGCAACGCGCGGACCTTCTGCGAACGAATCTTCGCGATCTCGTCGTCGGTCAACGGCTTCGAACCGATCACGGCACGGGCCTCCTTGAGGATCTCCGCAGCAGAGTCGGCGGTCTTGTCGGTCTGCACCGGTGCGTAGAACAGCATCGGACGCTGACCCTGGGCATCGGACAGCATGCTTCCGGCACCGTAGGCCCAACGCTTTTCTTCGCGCAGGTTCATGTTGAGACGCGAGGTGAAGGTACCGCCGAAGGCGCCGTTGGCGATGCCGAGGTCCAGTGCGTTCTTCGACTTGGTCGACGGTGCGAGCAGCCCGGCAAGAATGAGCGACTGCGACGCATCCGTCCGATTGATCAGGAAGACGCGCGGCTTGGGTTGTTCGGCCACCTGGCCGATGTTCTTCGTCGGCAACGCGGAGGCGGGCGCGGCCCAGTCACCGAACGCGGCGTCCAGCTGCGGCAGGATCTGCGCCAGCGTGGTGTCGCCGGCGACGAGGATGCGCACGTTGTCCGGGCGAAGGAAGTCGCGCTGGAAGTTGGCGAGATCCTCGGCGGTGAGCGACGCGATCGCCTTCTCGGTGCCGCTGCCGGTGAACGGAATGCCATAGGCGTGGTCCTTCCCGTAGAGCAGCGGCGGCAGCGTGCGCAGCGCGAGACCGGTAGGCTCGGTCTTCTCCTGGGCGATACCCGCCATCCACTGGCCACGCACACGCTCAATGTCGTCCGGCTTGAACGCCGGATTGCGAACGATGTCGGCGAACAACGCCAGCGACGGCGTGAGCTCGGTGTTCAGGGCGTTGAGGCCAACGGAGCAGTTGTCGAGCGAGCAGCCCGAACCGATGATCGCACCGAGACGCTCCTTGCGACGCGCCACCTCGACCGAGTCGAGGGTCTTGGTGCTTTCATCGAGCAACGCCGAAGTGAAGCTCGCGGTGCCAAGCTTGCGGCCCTGGTCAGCGGCGTAGCCTGCATTGAACAGCAGGCTGATCTGCGTGATCGGCACGGTGTGACGTTCGGCCAGAACCACTTCGATGCCGTTCTTCAGCTTGCCGCGCTGCAGTTTCGGGAAGGAAAGGTCCGGGAAGCTATCGACCGACGGCACACCCTTGCTGCGATCCACGTCGGACTTACCGACGCTGTAGGTCTTCGCGCCAGGCAGCACGGCAGTCGGGCGACCAGCCGCGTCCTTCAGGCCGGCGACGGCCTTGTCCTCGGCGGCGGGATCGAAACCCGGCGCCGCGGGCAATACCGTGAGCGTGTAGTCGCCCTTGGCGAGCCAGGTCTTCGACGACGCAAGCACGGAGGCGATGGTGGCGTTCTGCGCGCGTTCGAGATCCTTTTTATAGGCCTCGGGATCGTTACGGTAGACCTGACCTTCGGCGAGGATGACCGCCTTGCCGCCGGAACCGCCCACCTTTTCCAGGCCGCGGACGAAGCCAGCGCGATTGCTGACCTTCGCACGAGCCAACTCGTCTTCCGTCGGGCCCGTCGCCATGTAGTCCTTCCACACATCGGCCACAGCGGCCTCGACCTTCGCCGGGTCGACGCCGTTCTTGACGTCGACGGTGAGCTGCACCTGGCTGGCGAGCGCGAACGGCGCGATGCCCAGGCTCACGTCGTCCGCGAGCTTGTCCTGGTAGACGAGGCGCTGGTAAAGGCGAGAGGTCTTGCCGCCGCCAAGTACCGTGGTGGCAAGGTCGAGCTGCACGGAGTCATCGCTGCCGAGCTGCGGCACGACCCACGTGCGCACGATACGCGTCTGCGCGACCTGGTCGTGCTGCGTGCCACGAGTGGACGTCGCCACAGGCGTGATCCACGGCTGCTGGCGCGGCACCGGCGGGCCAGCGGGAATGTCGCCAAAGAACTTCTCTGCCTTGGCTTTCGCCTGGGCGACGGTGATGTCGCCGGCGAGTACAAGCGTGGTGTTGGCCGCGCCGTAGTAGCTATTGAACCAGTGCTTCACGTCGGCGAGCGAGGCCTTGTCCAGATCCTCCATCGAGCCGATGGTGTCGTGGTGATAGGGATGATTCGCCGGATAGGTGTTGACCAGGATGTTTTCATCGACGCGGCCGTAGGGACGGTTTTCGTCCTGGCGCTTCTCGTTCTGCACGACCCCGCGCTGGGTATCGAGCTCCTTCTGCCCGATGGCGCCGAGAAGGTGGCCCATACGGTCGGATTCCATCCACAGGGCCATGTCCAGCGCCGTGGTCGGCACCGTCTCGAAATAGTTTGTGCGGTCGAACCACGTCGTGCCGTTCATGTCGGTGGCACCGGCCAGCTCAAACGGCTGGAAGTAAGTGCCCTTGCGATTCTCCGAGCCGGAGAACATGAGGTGTTCGAAGAGATGCGCGAAGCCGGTCTTGCCCGCTGGCTCGTCGGCCGAACCCACGTGGTACCAGATGCTGACAGCGACGACGGGCGCCTTGTGGTCCTCATGGACCACAACAGTCAGGCCGTTGGGCAGCTGGAAACGCGTGAAGGGGATATCCGGGATGGCATCCGGAGACGGGGTGGCCGCTCCAGCGACTCCGACCAGGGACATCAGCCCCGCAGCGAGCAGGGCGAATCGAAGCTTCATGGCGGCTCTCTCCTTTTGGGCCTCGATGGCCCGATCCCACTGAGGCTAGCCCGCGTGGTCCGTCGGACGCAATCGGCCGTCGTACATGGTCCGGACGGTGTCCGCTTATGCGTGGTCAGTGTCCGCGGACAGCGATGTACCGCGTCGCCACCTGACAAACCTCATACGAATCAGCTGATTGGACGCCCTTAAAAGCTGGCACGGCGTTTGCGTTACTAGTCATGCCAAGCCGGGTGGCACTTCCTCCCCCGGCACCGATCCGGAGAACGCCATGAAGTACGAAATGATGATGATGCGCGGCCTGCTCGTGACCTCGATGCTGATCTGCAGCCTGACCCTCGGCCAGATGTTCTGACCACCCGTCACCTAAGAAATTACGGAACCCACACCATGAACCACGAACTCCTTATGCTCCGCAGCCTCCTCGTCGCCTCGCTGGTCGTGTGCGGTCTGATCCTGGGCAACATGCTGGCCTACACCGGCAACCCTGTTCAGCTAGCCACGGTCGGCACGCAAGCCAGCGCCAACACGCATGGCTGCGGTGTGCCGCCGGATGGCATCGTCTGCCCGCTGATCGCTTCATAATGGGGGCATGCCCCACGTCATCCTCTTCCGACCCGAAATACCGCCCAACACGGGCAATGTCATTCGCCTCTGTGCCAATACAGGCGCGGCCCTGCACCTGATACGACCGCTCGGATTCGAGCTGGACGATACCCGTCTCCGCCGCGCCGGCCTGGACTACCACGAGTTCGCCAGCGTCGCTGTTCACGACGACCTGGGCGCCTGCCTCGCCGCCCTCGGCCACCCACGCGTCTTTGCCTTCTCGACCCGGGGCCAGCGCCTGCATACCGACGTCTCGTTCGCTGAAGGCGACGCGCTGCTCTTCGGATGCGAAACCGCGGGCCTGCCCGACGACGTCCTCGACGCCATCCCCGAAGAACAACGAGTGCGCCTGCCCATGCGACCGGGCAACCGCAGCCTCAACCTGTCCAACGCCGTGGCCGTCGCCGTGTTCGAGGCGTGGCGGCAATCGGGTTTCGATGGCGCGGCCTGAACGCCGCGAGTTCCGCCCCGCCCTCACGTGCCGGGCTACAATCGCGACATGACTTCCGATCGTCCCTCGGCTGACGCCGGCCCCAACCGATTCCTGCCCCGCCCGCTTCGCGTCCTTGCCGGACGTGCGATGGAGGCCGCGCTCAACCGTGCCGTCGACCTGGACCCGGATACCCGGACGCGCCTGGATGTGCTCGACGGCCGCAGCGTGCAGGTGCACCTCAGTGGCCCCGATCTCGCATTGCGTATCTCGGTCGAGAAGGGACGGCTTCGCGTCGGGCCACCTGAAGAAGGCGGAAGCCTTCGTGTCACGGCCTCGCCCGGCAGCTTGCTGGCCATGGCCATGCGCCGGGATGACGATGGCGTCGCGCCGGGCAAGGTGGATATTGCCGGTGACGCAGAGCTGGCCCGCCGGCTCGAAAAGCTCACCCGCCAGTACGCACCCGATGTCGAAGAGGCCTTCGCCAGGACTTTCGGCGACACCATCGGCGTACCGCTCGCGAAGGCGCTGCGGGATGGCCTGGCGCATGCGCGCGAAAGCGTGTCCCACCTCACCGAGGATGGTGCCGACTGGCTCCGTGATGAGGCCCGTGTTGCCGTGGCCCCCGGCGAAGCGGATGCCTTCCTCGACGGCGTGGACGACGTGCGCGAGCGCACTGAACGTGCCGAGGCCCGGCTCGCACGACTCGAGCGCGCGCTGAAGGGGCGTCACGCATGACGCCGCTGCGCCTGATTCCGCGCCTGTTGCGCGTTGCCGCCATCCTTCTGAAGTATCAGCTCGACGACCTCGCGAATGGCACGCCGGTTTTCCGTTCACTGGCGCTGGCGCGACCGCTCTTTCCCGGCGCCCCCGCCGACGTTCGCGCGCTGCCGCGGGGAGCACGCCTTCGACTCGCCCTGACCGAGCTCGGCCCGATCTTCGTCAAGGCCGGCCAGGTGCTTTCGACGCGTCGCGATCTCGTCCCCGCCGACATTGCAGACGAGCTGGCCCTTCTGCAGGACCAGGTCCCTCCTTTTCCGGGCGCCGAAGCGCGCGCCATCGTCGAACGTGAGCTGAAGGCACCCGTGACGACGCTGTACGCCAGCTTCGACGAAACCGCCCTCGCCTCCGCGTCGATCGCCCAGGTGCACGCTGCTTCCCTCCACGACGGCCGCGCCGTCGTGGTCAAGGTACTGCGTCCCGGCATCGATAAACGGATCGCACGCGACGTCGATCTTCTCCACGCGCTCGGCGAGCTAGCCCAGCGCTGGCATCCGAATGCCGACAAGATCCGTCCGCTCGAGGTGGTCGCCGAAGTCGAGAAGATGCTCTCGAACGAGCTTGACCTGCGGCGGGAGGGCGCCAGCGCCAGCCTGCTCCGCCGCAACTTCGCCAGCGGTGTGGATCTCTACGTGCCGGAAGTGCACTGGGACCTGAGCACGGAGGGCGTGCTCACGCTCGAGCGCGTCTACGGCGTCAGCTGTGACGACATCGCCGCGATCGATGCTGCTGGCCTCGATCGCAAGCACCTCGCCGAGAAAGGCGTGCGGTTGTTCTACGAGCAGGTGTTCCGCGATAACTTCTTCCACGCCGATGCGCATCCCGGAAACATCTGGGTCGATCTCACGCGCGTCGACGAGCCACGCTTCATCGCGCTCGACTTCGGCATCATGGGCTCGCTACCCGAAGCCGATCAGTTCTGGCTTGCCGAGAATTTCATCGCCCTGTTCGAGCGCGACTACGCGCGTATCGCGCAGCTGCATGTCGCTGCGGGCTGGATGCCTGCCACGCTCAGGCTCGACGAACTGGAAGCGGCCATACGCACCGTGTGCGAACCTTATTTCACGCAGCCCCTCGCAAAGATATCGATTGCCGAGCTGGTGGTGAAGTTGTTCCAGACGGCCCGGAAGTTCGAGCTCACTCTGCAGCCGCAGCTGATCCTCCTGCAGAAGACCCTTCTCAATATCGAAGGCGTCGGGCGCATGCTCGATCCTGAAATCGACATCTGGGCCGTTGCCCATCCGGTGCTTCGTCGCATCCTGCGTGAGCGTTACAGCCTGCGCGCCACGCTGCGCGATGTTCGTCGACGCCTGCCGGAATGGATCCACACGGCACCACGCGTGCCCGAACTCGTACGCGACGCGCTGCGCCAGGTCGCCAGTGGCCGGCAGCATCCGGTGGCCGACCCGCTGGCGCTTGCCGTGGCACGCGACGATGCGCGGCGCATGCGTCGGCTTGTAGCGTGCAGCCTGCTGGGTTCGTCGCTACTCGTCTGCGCTGCCCTGGTCGGCACGCTGGCAGCCCGCGGCATGTGGCCAGCCATCGTTGCAGCCGTGGCAGGCGTGATCGCCTTCGTCGCCGGCTGGCCCCGTCGCGTCGCCTGACTCCATGCTCGAGATCCTCTACCAGGACGACGACATCGTCGCCGTCAACAAGCCGGCCAACCTCGCCGTTCACCGGTCGAAGTTCGTCGGCCCCGACGACGCCTTCCTGATCGACCTGCTCCGCGAGCAGGTCGAGGGGAAGTTGCATCTCGCGCATCGACTGGACCGCGCTACGTCCGGCGTTCTGCTCGTTGCACGTTCGCCCGAGGCTGCGAGCCAGTTGGGCGAGCAGTTCATGGGGCGGAGCGTGCGCAAGCGATACCTCGCCGTGGTTCGCGGCTGGCCCGATCCCGAGGCAGGCATGATCGACTATCCCTTGCCGGGTTCAAAGGACACCGGACCGCGTCGCGACGCGACGACGGACTACAAGCAGCTCGGCACGACCGAAGTCGATATCGCCCTGGGCCGTTACGAGAAGCAACGCTACGCCTTCGCGGTGGCCGAGCCGCGCACCGGTCGCTTCCGTCAGATCCGTAAGCACTTCGCGCACATCCATCACCCCATTGTCGGCGACAGCCAGCATGGGCGAGGCGATCACAATCGCCTGTTCAAGCAGTACTTCTCATCACATCGCTTGCTGCTGCACGCGGCGCGACTGGAGTTCGAGCATCCCGCGGACGGACGCCCGATGGCGATCGAGGCAGGACTGGATGAGACGTGGCTCAAACTGCTCGAGCGGTTTGCCTGGGCGGATGCTTATGCTGCGCAGGTTGAGGCTTGGAAGACCGCCACCTAGCGAGCCTCGGTCCATGGCGACCGCGGGGCCAGCGACGCGAAAATCAACTTCCACGCTTCACGCGACTGAGAATATCTTCAACGCGCGCTCGCCTCGTCCAGTGAATACAGGCGCGACTCGCCTGCTTCGACACTGGCAATTGACCTCTGCACCTTCGCCTTGAGCCATGCGGCGTAGCCATTTGTCTCCTTGCTCGCGGCCGGGCCGTCGTTCAGTCTCGCCTTGATTACGTCATTCATGCAGAGTCCTTTCGCCGCTGGAGGAAGCGGTCTCGAATGCACACTACCGAAGGGCACTCGCATATCCAATACAACCTTGGCGCCGGGGAGACGTTGGCGCCGCGCTCCTCTGTACCGCGGCGCACCATGTAACGCCGAACCGCACTGCTAGAATCCCCTCGCCATGCTTACAGTCACCGCCCATATCTCCATCCCGGATGCCGAGCTGATCGAGCGCTTCATGCGCGCCGACGGCCCCGGCGGCCAGCACGTCAACCGGACGGAGAGTGCCGTCGAGCTTCGTTTCGACGTGGCTTCGTCGCCATCACTGCCGGACGAAGTTCGCGAGCGCCTTCTGGCACGACGCGACCGCCGCATGACGGACGCCGGCATCATGGTGATCCAGGCACGCCGCTTTCGTGACCAGGCGCGCAATCGCGATGACGCGCGCGACCGCCTCGCCGATGTGATCCGCGAGGCCACCGTGGTCGCGAAAAAGCGCGTCGCGACGAAGCCCACGCGGGCTTCCAAGGAGCGCCGACTTGTTGGTAAGACGCAGCGTGGCCAGACCAAGCGCGGCCGCTCCCGTGACTGGAGCAACGATTGAGTCCCTATCCCGAACATCTCCCGCCGAACGTTCCTTCGCTACCCGATTCCTGGTGGATGAGGCTGAGCCGTTGGGCCATTCGCCGTAGCGGATGGCGATTCGTTGGCGAGCTTCCGAATCTTCGGAAGGTCGTGGTCATCGGTGCGCCGCACTCGTCGTATTGGGATGGCGTCTGGGGACTACTGATGAAGTCGGCGATGGGCCTCGACCTTGGCGTGATGATCAAGCGCGAAGTGCTCAACGGCCCGTTCGGCCCGATCGTGCGTCGCCTCGGCATGGTGCCTATCGATCGCAAGGCAGCGACCGATGTCGTCGGGCAGATGGTCGAGCGATTCGCCACGCGCGAGAAGATGTGGCTCGGTATCGCGCCCGAGGGCACGCGCAAGGCAGTAAAGCAGTGGAAGTCAGGCTTTCTGCGTATCGCACGCACCGCAAACGTCCCGATCTTGCCCATCTTCATCGACTATCCGACGAAGACTTTCACCTTGGGCGCCTTGATCGAAACGACAGACGATGCGGAAGCGGACATGACGCGCATTCGCGCCATGTTCGCTGGATATCAAGGCAAGCACCGGGGGGCTTGACCGTTACGGCGAGTCAACCGATGCCGTGTCCGTGACGTATTGTGTAGTAGGCGCGAGTCTGAGATTCGTTCCTCACGACCACACGGTACGTGCCGGGGGTTGCGATGGCGTAGAGGTACAAGCCTTTTGCCAGGACTTTCCAATGGCCGTTTTCGAGCCGTTCTAGCGAGCCTGTAAGCCATCCGTCTCCCGTTATCGACGTGGAAGTTGGACTGGTGCAGCCCGTCGTCCACCGAAACATTTCATGCTCGATTCCAGGGAGGAAATAACCTCGTAGCGTCTGGTCCTTCGGATAGGCAAAGCAACGATCTCTCGTGGCAGTTGGCTTCGCATCGGAGCTGGGTGCATAGAGGGCGGAACACAGCGCAAGCGCGACAAGCGCGCCAAGTGCAGCTGTTTTAGACAGACTCTTCATGGTGGTTGCGGCGACGGCGCAACATTACGCAAGCTCAAGTTACCTACGACCGCGACGCCAACCAGCCAGCGGGGTTCGACACATCGCGTAGGGCTAGTCTAGGACTCATGTGGCCTGCGCCGAGTGCCTACACAGGGTGGGCGCCTTCCGGTTGATCGCGACACCATCTCCGACTTCTTTATTGAAGGCATTCTGCGAACCTCGTCTTACAGATACGCAAATGAGGTCGACTTGTGGAACTGACGAGAAGCCTTGGATCTCCGGCGCAACCCAGAAATATTTGGCAGCTGCAACACCGCCGCACCAGTTACTGTGCATTGCGCGATAAGCCGATAAAGAACGGCACGGCTGTAGAAATATCGGGAACTTTGAGCGACAGCACGAAGGAGAAATTGCGCAGCGTGAACATACGATCTATCGATCCTTCAGAGCTCAGCCGCCTCGCGTTCACCCTCCATCACGAGGGATACCTGTCGCACGAAGCATGGGAAGGGCTCGGCGAGTTCCGGCTTGACCACACGGAGCTTATTGATCCGCTCGCGGAAGCGCGGGATTCACTCAGGTCGATAGTGAACCTCGATGACATCACTTACGCACTGACTATCGAGATGCACGAAGCAACCATCGATGCTGTCGTGGGCATCGAGAAACTGATCAGTCAGCTGAATGGCCAAATTTTGGACCTATTCGAAGACGGAACGTCATGCCTGTCGGGCATAGGCGAGTGTGCTCGTAGGAGGAAATCAGTGCAGCCGTGCGGTCATTCAATTCCGACATAGAATCATTCGCACCCGCGCACCAACAGCACCATCGGCTGACTTCGTTTTCGTTCAAATATCGCCAACCTGACTCGTCAATCGAGTGAGGTACAGCATGGAGATGACTACAGCCTACCGAGCACCTGCGCAGTTCAGCGCCGGATGGCGACTCCAGCGCCAGCGCGACAACGAGTTCGGCTATAGAAATACGCCCATCGAACGCGGCGATGCTGTCGAGACATCCATGACGCTTCCGGACGAATTGAAGGATCGCCTGCGCACGGTCAACATTCGCTGTATCGATCCTGTCGAACTAAGCGAGCTCGCTGGCGACCTGCACCGCAGTGGCTACCTTTCGCACGATGCCTGGGAGCAGCTTGGCGAATTTCAAATCGACTACAAGGGGCCTGTTGATCCTCTCGTAGAAACCCAGGATGCGCTCAGATCCATACGCGGCGTCGACGATCGCATGTACGCGCTATGCATAAGCCTCTATGAGGCAGCCATCGATGCTGTCAGAGGCATCGAAGAATTAGTCGACTATCTGAATGGCCGAATCGTCGACGTCTACGCGTGATCACCGCTCGGAGTGCCCCGACTCGTCGTAGTCGCGGTGCGTCAGTAATCCGGGCCTGATGAGATCGATAAATGCCCGGGCCTCCGGGCTCAGGAACTTTCCCTTGCGCATGACGACACCGTAGCTTCGCTGCGGGAAGTATTGCCGCAGGTTGCGTACGACCAGTCGCTCGCGGTCGGCTTCGGTGATGCAGATACCAGTGACGATCGAGATCCCGAGCCCCATGGCGACGTACTGCTTGATCACATCCCAGCCACCCACTTCGATCGCCACCGTATAAGGCACGTGCCGTTGCTGGAACACCATATCGACCAGCCGGTAGGTGGTGAGTCGCTTGGGCGGAAGAATCAGCCCGTAGGGTGAGAGATCTTCCAGACGTATATCGGTCTTCGATGCCAGCGGGTGATCGGGCGGCATGATCAGCATCGGGTCGTAGTGATAGACCGGTGCCCAGGCGATGTCATGTGGCACGTCGATCATCGAACCCACGGCGATGTCGACCTCGTCGCTTCGCAGCAGCGCCAGGCCGTCGCGATTGGTGACGTTGGACAGGGCAAGGTGCACGTGGGGGAATCGCTCGCGGTAGGTTTTGACGAGTTCGGGGAGCAGGTACTGGATGGTTGACGAGCCAGCGGCGACGGTGAGCCTGCCCGCCTGATGGGCACCCTTGGTCTTGGTCTGAAACTCGCGATCAAGATTCTCGAAGCCTTCGACCAGCGGACGGGCGAGCTCATAGAGCGCTTCGCCTGCGTCGGTCAGGGTGACGCGGCGACGCGTCCGCTCGAGGAGCGGCGCACCGAGTTCCCGCTCGAGGGCCTTCAGCTGCAGACTCACCGAGGGCTGAGACAGGAACAGCGCTTCGGCGGCGCGGCTGAGCGTACCCAGACGAGTCGTATAGACGAAGGCCCGCAGCTGCTTCAGCCGATTCCCCTTGTAGTAGAACCGGCCGCCTTCCTCATCCGCCGGGCGATCAGCCATTCGCGGCTTTGCGCGCTTCGGAGCCGCCTTATTCGTCGCACTGAGCTTCCGAACCATAAAATTTAATCAGAGGGATTAATGGGTTGTAGCCAACATTAGCATTGTTAATGTTAATCATTGAAACATTTGTTTTGTCAAAAAGGTCGCATCGGACCTAGGGTGAACACCAGACCCGCACTCCGAGGCACCATCCCATGGCAGTTCCCAAGAGCGAGATCGATCCCCTGGCAGGCGTCCGCTTCGGCGATGGCAGCCGGACCTATGCGGACGTGCTGACCCCGCAGGCGGTCGCTTTTGTGGCGGACCTGCACCGGCGGTTCGACAGCCGCCGCCTCGCCCTGCTGGCGGAACGCGCAGCCCGCCAGCTGCGCTACGACGCCGGCGAGTTGCCCGACTTCCGGACCGACACCGTGGCGATCCGTGAGGCCGACTGGTCCGTGGCGGCGATCCCCGATGCCCTGATGGACCGCCGTGTCGAGATCACCGGGCCTGTCGAACGGAAGATGATCATCAACGCGCTCAATTCCGGCGCCAGGGTGTTCATGGCGGACTTCGAGGATTCGAGCGCGCCGACCTGGACCAACCAGATCGAAGGTCAGCGCAACCTGCGGGATGCTGTCGACGGCAGCATCGAATTCACCAACGCCGACGGCAAGGTTTATCGCGTCGGCGATCATCCGGCCGTCCTGGTGGTCCGGCCCCGTGGCTGGCATCTGCCGGAGCGTCACGCCGAGGTCGATGGCGATGTCGTCGCCGGCGCACTGGTCGACTTCGGCCTGTACGCCTTCCACAACGCCAAGGCGCTGCACGCACGCGATCGCGGCCCGTATTTTTACCTGCCCAAGCTGCAGAGCATGGAAGAGGCGGCGCTGTGGGAATCGGTGATGACGCACGCCGAGGTGGTGCTCGGCCTGCCCCACGGCACGATGAAAGCCACCGTCCTCATCGAAACACTGCCCGCCGTTTTCCAGATGGACGAAATCCTGCACGCGTTACGCGACCGCATCGTCGGCCTTAACTGCGGACGCTGGGATTACATCTTTTCCTACCTCAAGACGTTCCGTGCGCATGGTGACCGCCTGCTGCCGGAGCGCGGACAGGTCGGCATGACGGCGCCCTTCCTCAAGGCGTATTCCGAACTGCTCATCCGCACCTGCCATCGCCGTGGCGCGTTTGCGATGGGCGGCATGGCGGCGCAGATACCCATTCGTGGAGACGAAGCCGCTAACGAAGAAGCGATGGCCAAGGTGCGCGCCGACAAACTTCGCGAAGTGACGGCAGGGCATGACGGCACCTGGGTGGCCCACCCGGCGCTTGTCCCGATCGCCGAGGCCATCTTCAACGAGCACATGCGTACATCGAACCAGTTGCACGTGTCACGCGACGACGTTGTCGCCTCGCGTGATGCACTCATCGCGCCGGCGATCGGCACGATCACACGGGCGGGTTTCGACAACAACGTGGAGGTGTGCCTTCGCTACACCGCCGCGTGGCTCGAAGGCCTCGGTTGCGTACCCATCCACAACCTGATGGAAGACGCCGCCACCGCCGAAATCGCGCGTGCCCAGCTGTGGCAGTGGCTGCACCACGAGCCGCTGGAATTCAGCGACCACGCGCCGATCGACTTCGCCCTGTTCGATCACGCACTGGCCACCCATTGCCATCGCCTGCGCGAAAGCTCTCATCCCGGCGCGGCGCGTGCCGAGCAGGCCGCTGCGCTGATCTCGGCCCTGACGCACGCCGACGAGCTACGCGACTTCCTCACCCTGCCCGCCTACGAACACCTGTCCTGATCACTCTCCAAGGAGCCACACCATGAAGACGCATACCGCCGAACAGATCACGCTGGACTGGAAGAACAACGATCGCTGGAACGGCGTCGAGCGTCCCTATGCCGCCGAAGACGTGATTCGTCTGCGCGGCACGGTGCAGGTCGAGCACACCCTCGCTCGTCGCGGCGCGGAACGCCTGTGGCGCTCGATCCACGACAAGCCCTACGTCAATGCGCTCGGCGCGCTGACCGGCAACCAGGCCATGCAGCAGGTGAAGGCCGGACTGCAGGCGATCTATCTCTCGGGCTGGCAGGTCGCAGCAGATGCGAACACCGCTGGCGCGATGTATCCCGACCAGTCGCTGTACCCGGTCGACTCGGTGCCGAACGTGGTGCGCAAGATCAACAAGACCCTGCTTCGCGCCGACCAGATCCATCACGCCGAGGGTAAGGACAATATCGACTGGCTGGTGCCGATCGTGGCGGATGCTGAAGCTGGCTTCGGCGGCGTACTCAACGCCTATGAACTCATGACTCACATGATTGAATCCGGCGCCGCAGGCGTGCACTTCGAAGATCAGCTGGCCAGCGCGAAGAAGTGCGGCCACATGGGCGGCAAGGTGCTCGTGCCGACACAGGAAGCCGTGCAGAAGCTGATCGCCGCACGCCTGGCTGCCGATGTCGCCGGCGTGCCGACCCTGATCGTCGCGCGCACCGACGCCATGGGTGCTGGCCTCGTCACCACGGATATCGACGAGAACGACAAGCCGTTCCTTACCGGCAAGCGGACGGTGGAAGGCTTTTACGAGTCGAAGCAGGGTATCGAGCAGGCCATCAGCCGCGGCCTTTCGTACGCGCCGTATGCGGACCTGATCTGGTGCGAAACCGCCACGCCCGACATGGAGCAGGCACGTCGCTTTGCCGAAGCCATCCACGCGAAGTTTCCGGGTAAGAAGCTGGCCTACAACTGCTCGCCGAGCTTCAACTGGAAGAAGAACCTCGACGAAAAGACCATCGCCACGTTCCAGAAGCAGCTGGGTGAGATGGGCTACGCCTTCCAGTTCATCACCCTGGCCGGCTTCCATGCACTGAACTACTCCATGTTCCAGCTGGCACGCGGTTATCGCGACCGTCAGATGGCGGCTTACGTCGAACTTCAGGAAGCGGAGTTCGCCGCTGAGAAGGACGGCTACACCGCGGCGAAGCACCAGCGCGAAGTGGGCACCGGTTATTTCGACACCGTTAACCAGGTGATCTCCGGCTCGTTCAGTTCGCTCTCGGCGCTGAGTGGCTCGACCGAAGAAGAGCAGTTCCATCCTGCATCGGCGGCTTAAGCGTCGTCAGCTGTGCATGGTCGCACCTCCTTACAAGTAGGCGCGACCATACGCAGAGCAAAAGCCGGTCAATGCTGCGCTGGCACCAGCGCGATCACCGTCCAGCCGGGACGCGGTTCAAGCTCGCGGTGACTGGAGGCAATGCGCAGGTCGCCCTTCTCCTCCACCCCGAAGAGCAACACCGTGCGCGACCCGTACTGCTCGATGAAGTGCGGCCAGTCGAAGGTCTCGGTCAGGCGCGTGGACTTGACCCGCCATCCCTCCAGGAGCATGTCGGCAAATCGTGCATGAGTCATGTCGTCGGCAAACAGGACCGTAGCCAACAGGCTTCCGGCCAGCGACGCACGGCCATGACTTTCTTCGGGCGACAGGTTGCGCAAGCGATAGACCTTGTCGCGCCCGAATTCCTCGCGGTAATGCACGCAGGCCAGCGAATTGAGCTCGCGATGCGTGGACATGGCCAACAGATGCCCGATGCCCGCAAGGTCGAGATTGCGATCGGCCGCCTGCGATTGCGGGTTGCCGAAGAACGTAGCAAGCCCGGCCATGCGTGCGATGCGGATGCCATTCCAGTCGTCGTCGGCAACCACCACGCGAAGGCCTTCAACCGCTGCCAGGGAGCGCGCGATCTCGAGCGCGACGGCGTCCGACCCGTAGATCAGCACACCGCGAGGGTCCGGATCCGCCACTTTCAGCCAGCGAGCCAGCGGACGCGCCGTTGCGCTCTGGAAGACGACCGTCCCGATGATCATCAGGAACACGAGCGGGACCATCTTGTCCGCGCCGGCCATGCCGATTTTCTCGAGGCGGATGGCGAACAAGGCGGAAACGGAGGCCGCCACGATACCGCGTGGCGCGACCCAGGCGATCAGCGCGCGCTCCCGCCAGGACAACGCACTACCGAAGCTGGAGAGCAACACGGAGAGGGGCCGGATGAACAGCTGTGCGACGACGAAAATCAGGATGCCGGCGAGCAACGCACCATTGGGTAGCGGCCAGTCCAGCCGCGCGGCAAGCAGGATAAACAAGGTCGACACCAGCAGGGTCGTCAGGTGTTCCTTGAAGTCCATGATGTCGTCCATGTGCACATCACGCATGTTGCCCAGCGCGATGCCCATGACTGTGACGGCGAGCAGACCCGATTCATGGGCGAAGGCATTGGACACGCTGAAGGCAGCAAGCACGGCGGCGAGCGTGCCGTAATTCTGCAGGTACTCCGGAATGATCTGCCGGCGCAACAGACGACCCAGGACGAACGCGGCGATCGCGCCAACGACCACGCCGCAGGCAACGGTGCCAAGGAACACCTGGATCGAATGTCCTTCGCGGTGCGACACGATCGCTTCGTACACGAGCACGGCAAACAGCGCACCGATGGGGTCGATGACGATGCCTTCCCAGCGCAGGACATTCGCGATGCGTGCGTTCGGCCGGACCGTTCGCAACATGGGCGCGATCACGGTGGGGCCGGTGACACAGGTGAGCGCACCGAACAAAAACGATAGCTCCCAGCTCAACCCCCCGATCCAGTGGGCCGCCCCGGCCAGCATGAACAACGCGAGGATCGCACCATAGCTCACCAGTCCACGCACGGCGTGGCCGATACCCTTCAACTCATGGAAGCGCAGGGTGAGGCTGCCCTCGAACAGGATCACTGCCACCGCCAGCGAGACAATGGGAAACAGCAGATCACCCAGGACCTTGTCCGGGTGCAACAGGCCGGTTACGGGGCCGGCAACGATGCCGGCAAGCAGGAGGAAGAGGATGGCCGGCAGCCTGACGCGCCAGGCGATCCACTGGCAGAGGAACCCGATGCCGAGCATCAGGGTAAGCAGCATGCCGAGTTCGATGCCCATGTGATCCCTTGTCGCAAAAGAAAATCGGCCAACACCGTGAGGCGGGCCGAGATAAGGGACAGCATAAAGATTGTGAGGTGAAGAAAGGCCGGGCCCCGGTGCTGGAGCGGGGGGAGGGAGGGGTATCCAGCACCGGAGCGGGGCGGGCAGCCCATTAGAGAACCGCCTGGTACAGAATTATCCGCTCGCCCCTGGGATTCGTCAACTACGCAGTACATGAAATAAGTATTAACTCTTTTCAGCGACTTTGGCCCGTATTTTGCTGCTTTGCACGTACGTTATCGGACATTCCCGATCAGGTCGACGTCGAAACCGGCGGCGCAGGTCAAAGGCTCGATGGCGCCTTGCGCGTCGAAGCGCAGCGGCTCCCAGTAGTGCGTCGCGCGGGTCTCACTCGGATTACCGTTGTCCCACCGGTCCGACTGGTAGAGGAACATCGGGCCGCCGGGCCCCGGAAGCGTCGCAACGGCGGCGGGCTGACCGCCACACGACGTGTCGCTGATGCGCAGGCCGCGATGCTGCGACTCCCCTTCCCCATTCGCTGGCTTGCCTTCCCATGGACCCAGGGGCGAGGTCGCATGCAGGTACGACGTGCCCGTGGTGCAGTAGCCGCAATTGGGATCGGAGAACGTCAGGTAGTAGGTGTCTCCACGGCGAAAGATCGCAGGCGCTTCGGTCGACTTCAGGCCGACACGAGCGTAACGACCGGTACCGGTGAGATAGGCCTCGTTGAGTTCTTCGATGACGATATCGCCCTTCCGTCGCCAGTCGGTATAGGCGAGGTACGCCTTGCCATCGCGATCGACGAAGACATCGTGGTCACCGTGGTTCAAGCCAGGCGGTTGCTCACGGTTGATCGCGAGCTTCGGCAACGGCGCCTCCACGAACGGGCCAGTCGGCGCGGCCGCGGTGAAGACGTGATAGCCCACTGACACGTCGTAACTGTTGATCCACAGAACGTAACGCCGGGTCCGCGCGTTGTAGACCACGTGTGGGCGAAAGCATCCGTAAGTGGAACCGTCGCAACGCTGCTGCCAGTACGGCGTGGTTGCATCAAAGAGCGCGCCTTCGGCATGCCAGTGCATCAGGTCGCGGGACGAATAGGCGACGAACCCACAGAACGGCGACTTCTTGTCGTTCCAGCGGAAGCCGCAGCCATAGCGCGTGCCATAGAGGAAGTAGCGATCGCCGAAGCGCTGGATCTGTCCGTCGTGGGCATCGATCGCGTGGCCCTGGTCATCCACCCTCGCCGTGCCAGGGGCGCCGTTCTCCAGGCGCACACGCATTGCGCCACCGTTCTTCGTTAGCGGTGAGGCGATAGCGACGGTCGCCATCGCGTGGAAGACGAGCAGGGCGATGAGAAGGCGCATCGGCGAAAGGAGACGCCGCAAGGCTGAGGGCATGAGATGACCGGTCTGGCGAGGGAATACCCCGACCATAACTGTTCTGACATGCCGAAAGACACCTGACCTCCTGCACATGTCCGCCCTTTTCACCGGGTGCATGCTGGCTATGCGGGACGAGGGGCGTCCGGCCGGGAGATATAAAGCCAATGATCGGTTACTACGTCGAGATGGCCCTGCACAGCCTGCGACGCAACAAGGTACTGACCGCACTGATGATCCTCGCGATCGCCGTCGGTATCGGCGCCAGCATGACGACGCTGACCATCATGCACCTGTTATCCGCCGACCCGCTTCGGGGCCGCAGCGGACAGATTTTCTACCCACAGCTTGAGGCGGACCCTGACGCTAAGGGCCGGGAGCCTCATGACGTGCTCGACTACACCTCCGCGATGGATCTCTGGAGCGCACACCGCGCTGATCGCCAGGCACTCGTCGTTAGCAGCCAGGTAAAGCTGCGGGCACCGGCAACGCGACTTCCACCCTTCATGCTATCGATGCTGTCGACCACGTCGGACTTCTTCACGATGTTCGACGTGCCTTTCCGTTTCGGCCGAAGCTGGAGCGCCGAAGACGATGCCGCCCATGCGCGCGTTGCCGTCATCTCCTCCGACTTCAATGAGCGACTCTTCGCAGGCCGGAACAGCGTGGGCGAGACCCTGCGACTGAAGAACAGCGATGTCCGGATCATCGGTGTCCTCGCGCCGTGGCGGCCCTCTCCCCTCTTCTACGACGTGGCAGGAGGGCGATTTTCCAGCGGACAGACGGCCGACTTCTATGCCAGGCCCGAGGGAGTGATCACGCCCTTTACCACGGCGCTGGAAATCAACGACGGTAACTTCCAGCCGTTCACCTGCTGGGCTCAGCCTGAGACGCCAGGGCATTTACAGAACTCATCGTGCGTTTGGGTCGGACTCTGGGTGCAACTTGGCGACGCATCCAAAGTCGCATCGTATCGCCGCTTCCTCGATGGTTACGTCGCCCAGCAACATTCGCTCGGCCGCGTAACCCGCACGGATCTCACCCGAATGCGAACCCTGACCGAATGGCTCGACTTCAACGGTGTCGTACCGAGCGACGTGAAGCTGCAGACGTCACTGGCCTTAGCTTTCCTGGCGATCTGCCTGTGCAATGTCGTTGGGCTTCTCCTGGCGAAGTTCCTGCGGCGCGGCGGCGAGATCGGCCTGCGTCGAGCGCTGGGTGCAACGCGCCGCGCCATCTTCATTCAGTGCCTGGTCGAGGCGGGCGTGATCGGTGCGCTCGGTGGGCTGGGTGGTCTGTTGCTTACGCTGGCTGGTCTTTGGCTTGTCCGCCAACAGCCGGTTCCATACGCGGACTTCGTGCACCTAGACACGTCGATGTTCTTGGTGACGTTCCTGAGTTCGGTCGGGGCGAGTCTTGTCGCCGGCCTGCTGCCGGCGGCTCGTGCCAGCCTCGTCGAGCCCGCCCTGCAGCTGAAGGTCCTTTGATATGAGCAGCCTGCAGATCCAGCCCGTTCTCGCCGCACTGCGCAAGCACCGGATAGCGACCATCGTCCTGGCGCTCGAAATCGCGCTGGCGTGCGCCGTTCTCTGCAACGCCTGCTTCCTGATCGCAGGGCGCGTTCAGGCGATGCAAGTGCAGAGCGGCGTCGACGAACACGCGCTGGGCACGATCAAGATCGAAGGCTTCGAGCCCCAGCAAGCGAACGATCTGAATGCGCGGGTGGTTGCGGGATTGCGTGCGATACCTGGCGTGGAGTCCGTCGGTGCAATCGACGCCGTCCCATTCGGAGAGTCCGGCATCAAGGCCGGCGTGGCTCTTGATGCAGCGAGGCAGCAATTTGCCGGTGTCGTCGACTTCTATCTCGCGGACCCCACGGCAGCGAAGGCGATGGGCTTACGGTTAACGTCAGGGCGTATGCCGGCGCCCGACGACTATATGGCTATTGCCCAGATCGTCCCGAAGGAAGCCCCGATCGTCATAACACGAGTGCTTGCGGAGCACTTATGGCCGGGCGAGAACCCGCTCGACAAGACGCTTTGGGGCCTGTACACCCACTTTCGTGTGATCGGTGTCGTCGATCACCTGACGATTCCGCAGCCCGGTGCAGGTCAGGAGAAGGACGCCGACTGGTCGATCCTCGTGCCGGCCCTGCCGGGTCCACAGTTCGCGGGTAAGTACCTGATTCGCGCGAGCCCTGCGGATCTTCCGCGCGTCATGCGCGATGCCCGGCAGGCCGTTCTCAAGATCGCTCCCGACGCCGTACTCGACCTGGAGCAGAGCCGAACCATCGATGAACTTCGCGACAGGTTCTTCCTCAATGATCGGGTGATGACGGGCTTGCTGATCGCCGTCATTGTCGCGCTGTTGGGGACGACGGCACTCGGCATCGTTGGACTGGCGAGCTTCTGGGTCGCGCAGCGACGCAAGCAGATTGGAGTCCGTCGAGCATTGGGAGCGACGCGGAGGGACATCCTGCGTTACTTCCAGATCGAGAACTTCCTGATCGTGACGATTGGCATCGCACTCGGCATGGCTCTCGCGTATGGCATCAACCTGGCTCTGATGAACATCTACGAATTGCCGAGGCTGCCCGCGTGGTATCTGCCGATGGGTGCGGCCGCCTTATGGATACTTGGCCAGCTAGCCGTACTGGCACCGGCGATGCGAGCGGCAGCGGTACCGCCAGTCGTCGCCATGCGGTCATCCTGAGATCAGAACCGCCGGTAATGCAGCGCCTCAGCAAGATGATGTTGCTCCACACACCCCGCCCCACCTTCAAGATCGGCAATGGTGCGCGCAACACGAAGCACGCGATGGTAAGCACGAGCCGAGGCGCCGAGTTTTTCAACCGCACCTTCGAGCCACTCGCGCTCGGCCTGCGGTAGTGCGCAGTCGCGTTCGAGGTTGACCACACTCAGGTCGGAATTCGGCTGCCCGGCGCGGAGCAACGCTTTCTCTCGTGCATTGATGACGCGGCGACGAACGGTGGCGCTGTCGTCGTCATGTGGACCGCGAGGCGCGGTCAGATCGGAAATGGGTACGCGGGGTACTTCGACACAGAGGTCGATGCGATCGAGCAGCGGGCCGGAGATGCGTGCGCGGTAGCGGTGCACCTGGTCGGGCGTGCATCGGCAGTCGTGGGTCGGGTCGCCGGCATAACCGCAGGGACACGGATTCATCGCGGCAACCAGCTGGAACTCCGCAGGGAATGTCGACTGCCGTGCAGCCCGCGAGATCACGATCTGGCCGGACTCGAGCGGCTCGCGCAGTACCTCGAGGACGTGCCGACTGAACTCGGGCAACTCGTCGAGGAAGAGCACGCCGTTATGCGCGAGCGAGATCTCGCCCGGACGCGGCGACGAACCGCCGCCGATGACAAATCCCGAAGTACTTGCGACTGTTTAGGTGTCGAACTCTGGCCCACAGGCGATGAAGTTACCAAACACCATGCGAGCGCTTACCGTAGTCGCTGCGACCGATTACAATTTCCACCACACTGATGCGACTGGATTCCCCCGCACCTTGCCCCCTGCCCGAAAAATTGGTCTTGGCCGTCGCGCCCTGGCGGGTGTCATACCCAGCCAGAAGCAAACGGGTCCCGAGGCGGCCCGTTTTGAGTCGTCGCTCGAGCGCGATTTCTACGTGCTTCTGGAGTTCGACCTTAAGGTCGTCCGGTGGGAACCGCAGCCCTTGCGTGTTGAGGTCGGAGATGGCCACCCCACCTATGTTCCCGACGTCCTCGTTACATACCTCGACTACGACGCGCATCCCCCACGAGAGCACAAGGTATTGTACGAGGTGAAGCAGCGCGCCGAGCTTCGTGACAACTGGTCGAAGTGGAAATATCGCTTTAAGGCTGCTCGTCGGCATGCACGGAGGCAGGGCTGGGCATTTCGGATCGTCACTGACCGCGAGATTCGGTCCAGTGGCTTGCTCTGGAACGCGAAGTTCTTGTTGCCTTATGGCCACGATGAAGTGGAGGGAGGGATCCAGGACCTTCTGATCAAGACCCTCCAATTCCTCGGACCAACGACGCCGGACAAGCTTGTGAGCCACTTGGCAGCGGATCCGTGGGAGCGCGCCCAACTGCTGTCCGCCGTGTGGACGCTCGTATCGGCAAGGAAGTTCATCTGCGACCTGTCAGATCGCATCACCATGCACACTGAGATTGCTTGCTATGACTGAGTCGTCGGCCCGGGATATTTTGCGTATTGGGCGCGACGTCGTCGTCGACGGTATTGCTTACACCCTCGTCCGGTATGTGGACCTCTATTCCATCCTCGCGGTGCGCGTCGATACGGGCGAAAAGGTCCGCGTAGCTATCGCCTCACTCCTCGCGGCCATGGGTCGCGGCGAGGCGGAAGTGGTGGACGACGCCAACCAGAGCTCGCGCTTTGAATCCCTGTCCGCCGACGATTGGGAGCTAGCCCAGCGGCGAGCAACGGCGCTCGCTCCTCTGCTGGCGGCCGAGCATCCCTCACGGAAGGAGATAGCGGAGGTTGGCCAGCATCTGGGTGTACACGTTGCCACGATATATAGGTGGATCAAGAAGCTTAAGGAGGGCGGCGACATCGCCGACCTGGCGCCGCACAAGCCCTCCGGTGGCCGTGGCGCATCCCGCCTAGATCCGCTTGCCGATGCACTGATACGCGAGAATCTGGAGCAACGATATCTCCAGCCGCAACGGCCGCTAATCTCCCAGGTCATGCGCGACATTGAACTGGCGTGCCGGCGGGCAGGGATCGCGGCCCCTCACCCCAATACGGTTCGTCGCCGTGTTGCTGAGCTCTCGGAGCAGCTGGTGACCCAGCGACGCCTTGGCCGAAAAGCGGCCGATGACAAGTTCGCCGCCCGTCCGGGCAGCTTCCCCGGGGCTGACTACCCCGGCGCCTATTGGCAGATCGATCACACTCCCTTGGACGTCGTGATCGTCGATGACGTGCATAGGAGACACATCGGCCGGCCGTGGCTGACGGTGGCGATAGACGTCTACTCGCGATGCGTGGCTGGCTTCTACCTGTCGCTCGATCCTCCCAGCGAAGTCTCGGTGGGCATGTGCCTGGTCCACGCCATCCTGCCCAAGGACAGCTGGCTTAGTGTTATCGGCGTCGAAACCCGGTGGCCCATGTGGGGAACGCCCGCCGCCGTCCATGCGGACAACGGAAAAGAGTTCCACGGAAGCATGATTACTCGCGCCGCTCAGGCCTATCGCTTTCGCGTCGAATGGCGGAAGGTCAAGACACCCAACTGGGGTGGGCACATCGAACGACTCATGGGCACCTTCAACGAAGAGGTCCATCTACTTCCTGGCACCACGTTCGCCAACACCAGAGACCGAGGCACGTACGCCCCGCATACCGAGGCGGTGCTTACCCTTCGTGAACTCGAGCGATACCTCACCGAATACATTTGCAACGTGTATCACCAGCGTGTCCATACCGGTATCGACCGACCGCCCATCAAGCGCTATGAGGTCGGTGTGCTGGGCGACGGCGTCACGCCGGGCGTAGGTCTACCGCCTCCGGTAGCCGATGCCAAGCGCCTGAGGCTGGACTTCATGCCCTTGATCGAGCGCTCGATTCAGTCCTATGGGTTACGTATCGACGGGCTGTCGTACTACGACCCCGTACTCGATCCATGGATTCGCTCGGTCAATCCAGAGACCAAGCGACCCAGGCGTTTTATGGTGCGAAGGGACCCCCGTGATATTAGCGTCATCTACTTCCTCGACCCCACGACAAACCGTTACTACGCCATCCCATTTCGGCATCTTGAGCATCCGTCGATCAGCATGTGGGAGCTTCGCGAGGTAAGAGCGCAGTTGCGGAAAGAAGGACGACGTGAAGTCGACGAGGACCTGATCTTCCAGACCTACGAGCGGCTTAACCAAATGGTGGCGGATGCCCAAGCCCACTCCGTAAAGGCTCGCAAGGCGCAGCAAAAGAAACGTGACCGCGTCAGTCGACGCGAAGCCGAAGATGCGCAGGAAAACGTTAGCCGTTCGCAAGCGAAAGTCAGCTCGCTGACTGACGATTGGGACGACGATTCCCCCGTGGAACCGTTCGCCATTCGATTGGTGCACTGACATGGACCACGTCGATGAAAGCGTACGCCCAATCCTGCCGCTACCGGGCAAAGAGCGACTCGCGTTCATGCGTCGAGCCAAATGGTTCAGCTATGCCGCGGCCGACGCCATTCTTGAACGGCTGGAAGGTCTGCTGGAGTACCCACCCTCCCATCGGATGCCTGGCCTGCAGATCTTGGGCGATTCAAACAGCGGCAAGACGGCGGTTGGCCTGGAGTTCCTCGCCCGGCATCCGATGGATCCAAATCTCGAGGGAGAGACCGCGTTGGTCCCGGTGCTTCGCATCGAGGTCCCGCCCAACCCGGACGAGAGCCGCCTCTACGACGAAATCTTCATTGCACTTCGCCAGCCCTTCCGGGCACGAGATCCCGTTAGTGAGAAAGCTCGACAAGTCCGGGCTCTTCTCGGCAGTATCGGATGCCGGGTCTTGATGCTTGACGAGTTCCAGCATGTATTGGGCCCAAGGAACGATCGCCGTCGCGTGGTCATGGACGTCGTCAAGCATCTAGGCAATATCCTGCGTCTATCGGTGGTCGTGCTGGGCACAACCGAGGCGCAGGTCGCCGTTAGCAAGGATGAGCAACTGTCCAATAGGCTCACACCCATCTGGATGCCGACGTGGCGAATGGACGGCGAATATCGGCGCTTGCTTGCCAGCTTTGAGGCAACACTGCCGCTACGCGAACCTTCCCGCCTGCAGCAGCGCGAGGTAGCCGCGTTGATTCTGGGACTGAGCGAAGGTCTCCTTGGGGAGATGCGCGACCTACTGTGTTTGGCAGTATCCGACGCACTAACCCGTGGCCAGGAAAGCATCACGCAGGATCTCTTACGCAATCTCACATGGACGCCGCCCAGTGACCGTCGGCGTCGCCCGTTAGCCGCGCGCGGCTAACCATGTCGGCCGCCGCCAGCCTGCAGTGGTGCGCGCACCCTAAGCTGGCTCGCGGCGAGGCGCTGTCGTGGTGGCTACATCGTTTTGCATGGGCCAATGCCATCAGTAACCACACCTTGGCCAGCCAAGTTCTGGGCGGTCGCACTTTCTGGCCGCGCGATGTCGACCGTTTCGCACCCATCGCCTTGCTCGATCGCCTCGCCGACGGATTCGGTATCGATGCGCATGAGGTCGCCGATGCAACCCTTCGGCGCTATGAGGGCATTCTGTTCCCAGTTCTTACCGCCGGCGGATGGTTGCCCTGGATAACACCGGTGGGAATCTTTCACCGGACACATCGCCATCATGGCCATGCCTTCTGCTCACGCTGCCTGGGTGAGGGGCGTCCACTGTCCATCACCGGTCGACTGGCGTTCGAGGTCGCCTGCACTCGTCACCATCGAGCCTTGTGCGACGCCTGCCCCCGCTGCGACGGACCCGTCACCTTCGCGCGCGTGTCGCTGGAACAACCCGGTCGCTATCCGTGCCCACAATGCGGCTTCAATCTGACCACGGGAGTATCCCTGCCGCTCAACGCTCGAGCCCTTGCATTTGAGCACCGCTGTCATCGCGTTCTGCGAGATCGGCACGCCCTGATCGCCGGCACACAGATCTGCGCCCGTGACTTCTTCGCCGGCACACGCATTCTGCTGCGGGGCCTGTACGGCAAGGCTCACATAAACGGACTCACCGACGCTACGAAACAGCGCGCGCTGCGATGGCCTCGCGGTCACGAGCGCCCCGTCACGCCCTTCGAGCACTGGCGACTGGACGACCGCATGCATGCCTTGGCGGCCGTGGAGGTCTACCTTCGTGATTGGCCGAAGCAACTGCTTCGCGACGCCCAACGTAGCCACGTGTACCGATGCCGGTTTGAGGTCAGGGGTGCCGTAGTCGAGCCGGGCTGGATCGTCGACGCGTTGAATCAACTTCCGCCGGTTCGCAGCAACAAACCTTGAGTGGCTCCGGCCTCACTTTCCTACCGTGCGCCCAGCGTTCTTTCGGTCGCTCTCATTGGGAGCGGGCGGCACCCGGCCAGAGGGGCCGAGCGCAACTGGCGGCACAACAGGTGAACCAGCGGCCACGGCCGCCGACGCGTGCCCCGACGCGGTCGCGACGCGGTTCTTCTGCTCCAGGACCATCTGCCGGAGCAGTGCGATTTCTTGCTCCGCGTTAGCGTTAGCCTGACGAAGCAACGTCATCTGTTGTTCGTCTCGGGGGCTATCGTGAATATCCTTCCAAACCTGATACACAAGCTGACCTCCGCTAAGCACGACGCCGGCGATCAACGCAAAGATCGCGATGCGAAGACTCTGCCGCCCGCTCGCCGCCGTGGCGATCTGAAACTCCTGCGCGAAATCGGCCAGCCCGTTGATCCGCAACACCACCGTCTCCGCCAAGCCGATCACCTGATCGCCGGCCTCTTCGAGCCGCGCCTGATGCTCTCGCATGGGTTTGCTGGGATCTAACGGAATGAACGGTCTATCGATTATGTGATCTCGCGGGTCCACACCAAACGACGGCGTTCTCGGCGGCATGAGCGGCGCGGTCGTCTTCCGAATCTCGTCAAGCGCCTTGGCATAGGGGTCTTGCATTGAACTGATGAGATTCGCTTGTCGCATGAGGCGATCCAGATCGGTTGACGCACCCAACGCCTGCTGGATGAGCCGACTCTGGCGAGCCCCTTCATTGAACGCGCGCATGGCTGGCGACTTGAAGTCGAGACCGATCAACTTCAGTTGCCTCATCGTCTCCTGGCGCTGCTTCCTCGCCGCCTGGCCTTGCTTCGCAACGCGAACGACGAAGTCCGATACTGGCTGATCGGAATCGGCATCCTCGTTGCCCATCGTCATATCCACCATCGCGGCTCGCGCAAGGTCAGATCGATCCGAAGGCGTCAGCCGGGCAATCGCGTCCAGTGCGAGGCCACATCCCTCGGGCTCCAACGCGCCGATCGATGCGCACAAGCTCAGGTAGGTGTCGAATACCGCATCGGGCGGCTCATGATCGAGGCTGTCTCCGAAACGCTTCTCCATGTGCTCGGCGGACTTCACAGTCATCGGAAAGACCGTGACGACCCCAAGCGTCGTATTCACTGGACGCCCCTTGGGCCGAAGAAAGTCGGCTAGGGAGCGGCGCTTAGCGGGTTCCTGATCGGTCATAAGTGCTCCTGCGTCGTGCTATGCAGTTTAGCTGTAAGCACGGCCGACGCCAGGGCGAATCGGCGGGATCACGCAGCCATGGGCGCTGCGCGACGCCGTGCTTCGGCGTACGCTAATAGCTAAGCGTCGCTTCTGGAGAGTCCCGTGACCGAGGCCGGATTTCCTTTCACCGAAAAGGCGGCGGCCGCCTTGCACTGGCTGCTGCCACGGATCAGTTCGGAAGCGGCGGCCGGCCCAGCTACCGAGCCGCATTTGCTCATGAGCGACTTTCTGCACGTGCGCGACGCCATAGGAACTCCAGACAGCCTGAACAGCGAGATCGTGGCGCTGCAGCTCGATGCAGACCGGCGGCTTCCTCCCACACTGGAGGGCATCCTCAGCAATTCCGTCACGCTGTTTGCCCTGGCCATGGAGGCCTTCGATAGCCGGGAGCAGGCGCTCCGATGGTGGCGAACCCCAATTCGACTTTCCGACGGTGGTCCCTACAAGACGCCACGTGACTGGATCGCGGAGCCGGGCACGGCGAGTGACCTAGCCGCCCGGATCCGTCGGACCCTCAACGGCATCTTCTGAACCGAGGCTCGTTCTTGAACGAGAATTGGCGGATCGGCCGCTAGCGAGAGGGGTCCATCAGCACGCCGAGGCGAAACATGGCGGCGCCGTAACCCGGGGCTGGCTCACTGTCCACCGGACCGAGTGCCACACACACGTCGGCCGCCGCCACGCCGATCACATCAAAGCCGAGTTCGGTTGCTTGCGTAGCCAGAAGCGACGCTCGAAAGCGCGCCTCGTTGAGATCGCCCAGTAGGGCCGCTTCTCCTAAAGCGATGGATTCAAGGTTCAACGCTGCCACCCCGAGCACCGCTTTCTCCTCGGCTTCTGTCAACGATCGCATGACCTGCTTCCTCGCCGTGTGTATGTTATCGACCACATCCGCGCTCGCCCGCACGGCGTGACCTCAGGGTACCGCTAACGTCGTCACGGCACTGGCGATATTGAACGCGAAAGACTCCACCCACGTGTTTTCGTCGAAGGGTGTCGTCCGCGGCTGATGGTTCCTCGCCTCAGGAATCAGCTTCAGGCCGCCGGCTTCCTTCTCGACCCACACCGGACGGCCCTTATAGGGGAATCCACCCAGCCAATGCGCAAATTCGCGTTCGGTAAGTGCCTGAAACGATGGCTGCCTGCACGCGAAAATCTGATGCGACTTGCCGTGATCGTCTGCGATAGGCGCACCGTGCAGTGTGTAGATATGCCGTCCTGCGGCGCGCGCATGGAGGATCAGGAACCGATAGTCATCACGCTCCTCATGCGTAATTTCGAGCACGCCGTTGTCCGTACCGCCCAGCGCCAGGTAGTCGATCGACCAATGTGGCAGTTGCTCTGCGACGATCTCGATGACCCGGTCAAAGACAGTACGCATTCTAAGAAATGCAATGGGGGGTCCCCGCTCGACGATCGGTGTCTTCGGAGGGTCAAGCATGTCCCCGCCGGCGAGCTCGGCGACGCCATCTTCAGGGCCGCCGCCCGTATCGGGGCCCGTGGTCGTCACATCTACCGGCTTCCCAGCGCGGCCGCCATCGCTCCGATGGCTCGACGGCTTTCGTGGAGCCAGATCGGTTGGTACGTCGTAAGCGTTGTCGTCGAAGCTGAGCATGTATGTACTCACGCTTTCCAGCTTGGGGTCACGACCGTCGCCGTCAAGAAGGACCCCATCGTCGTCGGGGAGAATCAGGGGATCACTCCACGGCGTGATGATCGGCCGGTCAGGACTGCCGTCGTCATCCCTGCGATTGTCGTTGATGGGCTCCCAGGTCAAGAACTTGTACGGCGGCGGATGATCAATGCCGAGCACGGAGAGCACCAGTCGCCGTGCAGGGCGCCGCCCTTCCCAGGCAGGGACATCGACATAGCGAATCTTGACGGATGGGTGCCCGTCCAGGGGAAACGCTGCAAAGGGAAAGGCGAAACGGTCCGACTTGTCCAGCTCACGGAACATGCGAGATAACTGACCGGCACGAAAACGTGCAAACGGATCAAACAGCAGCCGAGCCAAGCGCTTCATGTTGGGGTCGCCAAAGCGCGACCGGTACACCACGTGCGCGCCATCACCGGTCCGACGAGTCTCGTCCGGATCCCACGGAAGGTCGCCACGCGACATACCTCGAGGGTGATTGATTCCGTCACCGAGGATGACCGGAAGCATGTCGGGATGAAACAGATACCAGATGCGCGCGATCTCCGTGACGGGGAAGATCAGCTCAGGACCCTTAAGCGTCGGCACCAGACGGACGTAGCTCGGGTTTTCCATTCCCGCCAGCGAGTAGGAGAAGTCAGGCAACAATGTCGTGGTCGGGGCTTGAGCACGATTAGCCTTGGCCAAATCCATCGACGGAAGATCGAGCCGGACCGTCGTGACCTTGGCATCGTGAAAGCCTGAGAATGTTCCGTAACTCCAGTGCGATCCGATGGCCATCATGTGCATGGCCTCGAGCGGGACATCGACATCAACGAGGTCGTCGATCGCTTCCATCGGTCGGAACCATGCCTTGACAGTGAAGCGCATGGCGCGACTGCGTGCCTTCTGCAGATCCCCGAGCCAATGAAGAATCAACGGGCCGGGCTGCTTCTTCAGCTCACTGATGCCAAGGGGCACCGAACGACGACGGGGTGAGGCCTTCGAGTTCACTTCATCTTCCTTGTAACACTAAATCTTAGTTCTGCCACGATATCGGCGACCCCGCGGATAACTTGAGCGACCATCTAGGTCAGCTCCATCGCTTGCGCCAACGGCGTGCCGCGGCGTCGCGGCGTCGCGGCGTCGCGGCGTCGCGCTTTGCGCGCGACGCCCCCCCGCCTTCAGTAGCGGTCTGATTTGAGTCCGGAATTAATGTAACTGTTTCGCGTAAGCGGCGGGAGTCAACCCGCCGAGTGCCTTCTTCGGGCGCTCTTCGTTGTATTCCCGTCGCCAATTTTCGATCTCGGTTCGGGCATGCACCAGGCTGGGAAACCAGTGTTCGTTGAGGCATTCATCGCGAAGCCTTCCGTTGATTGATTCGATGTAGGCGTTCTGGTTCGGCTTACCAGGCTCGCAGCTGGACCTGTCTCCTGAGCTCCAGAGCACGCGTGAGATCTTCCAGCGTATAGGTGCAGTTCGACATAGCTGCTGCTTTGAGGTCGGGTAACCAGCGAGGACCCAACAGACGCCCTCGGGAGCATAGAGCCGCCCTTGCGGGACAGTCACGAGGGCACTGGCTGACTCGGGTTCGATGTGCGCAGCAGTGTAGAGCTGTTTACGGGGCACTCTCCGAAACCACTGTCAACGGTACGCTTGGTCCGTGCCCGGCGCGTCGATGACGATCATGGGCGTCAGCTGCGCCCCTACGTAGCCGGTCCGATGAACGAAGTCGTCACCAATAGTCTGTTCGGCCCGTCGCGTATCGTGCATAGGCTTGGTGACAGGCCTCGTCCGACTTTGGCGCACCCCGCCCCCGGGTTCGTAAAAGGCACTCGACACGATACCAAGTAATGAAGTCCGCCTCCTCAATGTCTAGTCCGATGCGTGCGGCTTCGTACTCGGGCTCCGGTTGCCGACTTCGTGCTGGAGCGAGGCTTCGCAGGGCCGAAATGGCCCGGTCCGCCGCGATTGCTTTGACCGCCGGATCGCCACTGTCGGTTTCTAGGGCAAACGCGGTGGCCCAAACGGCCTGCTCCATCCGGTCCAACATCTCCCAATCAAACAGACTGGGAATCTCGGGGGTGGTCGGCATGAGTGATCCTCCTACGGTCGTTCTGCCAAGCCGAAGTCTCGCTGCTCGTGGTCGCAACGCCCGCGACTGGATCACCCCCTCCGGCCAACCCCAGTCGAGGTTGTGCGTCGATCGTGCGGCACCCGAATCAGCTGCTGCAACCATCACCGGGCAACGAAGCCAGATCTTCCATGCGACAGAACTTGCGGCGGATCCCGAAGGACTACACCTTACGTTATTCCGAACGAGTGCGAGCGTCGATGGCCCGTCCGCCCACTTCCTAACAGCTAACGGCATCTGGTGCCTCGTGGCGGGAGTCACGCCGGCGTGCCTTCGGTTTTACGAAATGTCTGTCAAGACGGACCTGGATGTAGACCGGTCCGTACTGCTTGGCAAGGACATGGCGACGTATCCCTTCGATGCCGATAACTGGCGAACTCGTGCGCATTCGATGTGCGAGCGTTAGCACGCAAACCAGTATTCGCAAATTATCTCTCGAGCGCCGTGAGCTCCCCCTTCGACGGCCTTCCCGCGATGGCGAGATCGACGTATGCCGAAGACTATTAGCCTGGAGGAAGTCGAGGCTTTTGTTCGCCCCTCAAGGAATTGACATTCAGCGGGTGGCCGAGATGCGCACGATCCGCACCATGCTTTTCAAGCTTTCGAGCACCCACACGTCTATTAGCCGGATGCGCGACTTACGGAAGCTACACTATTCGTTGGACTAAACACCGATTCGAGCAAGAATCTCCGACGAAGAAAAAACATAAATCTGATGTCTACGGTGGCGCTAGCGCTTGTCGGAACCATCCCTTGACCCTCCCTGGACGGAGCAAAATCATAGGACAGATCCATCTTCTTAATGCGACCTATCATCGGCCCGCTAGCCCGACGCATGTGGAGTTGCACGCGACGAACGTAAGGGCGCCCTCCGGAGTCATAGTTCACCAGGGCATCTCCCTGGAATTCGATGTCATCCCCGTCATCGATCTTCACTCCCTTAGGCATTGAGTTGCCGTCGGGAATGCAGTGAGTTGTGAAGCGGTAGCGTATTTCTTGGCCTGCGGATGGGACAGCCACAGCATCCGCTCCGATGACCTTCCTGAGTTCGTCATACGAGGCGAATAGTTGATCAGGATGTTTCTCAATGTCTAAGACTTTCTTCTCGACATCAGGTTCGCGGCCTCCGAGCACCGTGTTCTTGGTCTCAATGGTCCCACGCAACTCTTTTTGCGGCACGCCCCGTTGGGATAGCGCCTGAACTAGTAGTGCGTCGTTCGCATTGACTTGATTTGCCAACATTAGAGTGACTAGCGCTGCAAGTATTCCATTTTTCACCGGTTGCCTCCGATCGATCGATTGGCCGTCTGTAGACGTGTAGACAACATACATTTTCACATTTCCAGTCTACATGAGCCATTCGTCACATCATATTGCTTCAATGCTTGGCCGAGTCTCAGCCGCAACACAGAGCAAAGAGGCCTCTGACTAAACGTGGACGCAGCACTGTCACCAAATCACTACGCGATCTTTGTCTGGTCTATCCAAAACGTCACTAGTCTTACAGCCGAAGGCGCGGGAGAACTGAGACATATTAGATGCCGGCCCATTAACGCGTGTCGAAGCGGGTGCGTGGCGATCGACCCCCAAGAGCATCTCTGCACTCTTGACGCCTACATTGCCTCTCCACATGCGCGCGTAGCTCAAGAAAAAGCGCTGATCAGCGCTGAAACCATAGACCTTCGCGGTAGGATCGACATGCTTTTGTTGTAGAACGCGTTGGAGCGCTTCGTATGACACATTCAATCCGCCTAAGTCGGCGATGTTCTCGCCCAGAGTGAGCTGGCCGTTCACGTGCAGATTCGGCTTGGACGCAATCGGGGTATAGGCGTCAAACTGCTCGACCAACTTCTTGGCGAGTCGATTAAACTCCGCGTCATCTGCGTCTGTCCACCACTGCACCTTGTTGCCTTCACCGTCGAGTTGTCTTCCGTTCTCGTCGAACCCATGCGTGAGTTCATGACCGACGAAAGATCCAAGCGCACCAAAATTTGTTGCATCGTCGCCATCCGGGAAAAAGAACGGCGGCTGCAGCATAGCTGCTGGGAAATTGATTGAGTTGGAGCTACGGGAGTAATACGCATTGACCGTCTGGGGATTCATGTCCCACGCAGACCGGTCTGTCGCGCCTCCAATCTGACTAATTTCGTACCAGTAATCGTACTTCGCCGCAGCCATGATATTCTGATAGAAGGCACCGGGCTTGATCGTGAGTCCACTCCAGGACCTCCAGTGATCCGGAAAGCCGACGTTCGCCACGACACGGTCCAATTTATCTATGGCATGAGCTTTCGTCTGAGGCCCCATCCATTCTGACTGCTCTATGCGTCGCTTCATGGACTCTCGAACTTGAAGCACTAGGAGTTCGGCCTGTTCCTTCGAGCGCGGACTAAAGTTCCTAGCGACGTACAGCTGACCCAAGGCCTGCCCCATCGCTCGGTTAACCGAGTCAAGAGCCTGCCGCCACCTAGGTAGCGGCTCACTTTTTCCGGCAAGCTTCTTGCCGTAGAAGTCGAATTTCGCCCTCCGAAACTCCTCGGAAAGATAGGGTGCCCCGTCATCGAGCACGTGGAAACGGAGATAGTCCCTCCACTGCTCAAGAGGGGCGCTCGCGAGAAGGTGATCGAACGCTGCGAAGAACTGGGGCTGCCGGATCAAGAAACGCTGGTTCGCTGGCAGATTGTGAGCGGCAAAAAATCGCACCCAATCGAAATGCGGCGTTAGTCTGGCTGCCTGCACCGGTGTCAGAGATTCAGAGTTGACCCGCTGATCTTGCAAGTCCTTCGCCGATAGCGACGCTTTCGCCAGACTAGTCTCGAAGGCGACCACCCCTGCAGCGGCAGCCGTTGCCTGCGGCGAGTTCTCTCCGCTGAGCTGGAACAGGTACGCTATGTAGCGCTCGTAGTCAGCACGTAGCGCCGCGTGCTTTTCGTCTGTGTAGTAATCCGCGCTCGGAAGACCTAGACCCGCTTGTCGAGCAGAGCCAATCTGCCTTGAGGCATCAGTGGGGTCTGCCGAAGAGGTAAACAAGAATACCTGCTGATCGCCGTCCGTAAAGCTGGATACCAAATAGCTTGAGACATCCTTACGGCTCGCAATTCGGCCAATAGCGCGAAGCTTGGGCTGTACGGGGTCGGAACCGGCGCGATTAGCCGATTCCGCATCCAATCCAGACTGATAGAGGAGCCCAATCTTTTCCTCAACAGATCCTGCCTCGCTGCGGCCAGAGCTGGCCAAGGACGCCGCGTGTTCGACAATCGCGCGCTGATTACTCAGGTTGCGCTCGATCACCTCAAAAGCCAAGCTCTTACTCGAGCGCTCATTGGAGGGCGGATTCTCTCGGCGCCATTGCGAATTAGCGAAGTCGTCAAGGTCGCTGCATACGTTTACACCATTGCTCGGTTCATTTCGAAGCCATGACAGGGAATCGCTATTTTCCTCACGCTCGGGCCCCTGCCGCGCATAGCTCTGATCACCGGCAACCGTGAGGGAAGACAGCGTGCAGATGAAAACGGATACCGCCAACTTCCCAGCCTTTGTCATCCTCACGAGGGTCCTTCTCTTAATGTTCAGTGGTGTCGCCGCTTGAGCATGGGCCTGGTCTCATGCGCCGTTTTGCGACTCTAAGGTAGATAGCCCGCAGCCTGTAAGGCAAAAAGTCCGGCGTAGACGCCGCCGCTTGCCATCAGTTGATCGTGGGTACCTTGCTCTTGCACGCCGCCGTCACTGAGAACCAGAATTCTGTCCGCCATGCGAACGCTCGACAATCGGTGAGAGATCAACAAAGTTGTCTTTCCCTCAGTCAGTTCGCCAAAACGCTTGAACACTTCGTGTTCGGCTTGAGCGTCGAGGCTCGCGCTCGGCTCATCGAGGATCAATATCTGCGCACGGCGCATGTACGATCTGGCAATCGCGATTTTCTGCCACTGGCCAGTGGACAAATCAACGCCATCCTCGAAACGTCGACCAAGAACCTGATCGTAACCTTTCGGCAGTCGATCAATCACCGCATGGGCTAGACTTTTACCGGCAGCAGACCTAATCCGCTCGAGGTCATTGATGGCATCGAGCTGCCCGACGCCAATATTTTCTCTTGCAAGGAAGTCGTACCGCACGAAGTCTTGGAAGACAACACCAATGGCCTGATGGAGTTCATGCTGTGAATACTCTCGAAGATCTACTCCGTTTAGAAGTATTTGGCCCTCGCTCGGGTCATAGAGGCGGGTCATCAACTTGACGAGTGTAGTCTTACCCGATCCGTTCTCGCCTACCAAGGCAAGGCATTCGCCAGCCCGTAGCTCGAAGCTTAAGTTACTAATGACTGCCTTATCCGTACCGGCATAGGTAAACGAGACATTCTTAAATTCAAAACCGCTGCGCAGCGTTTGTGGAAACGGCGTTGGCGCCTCCGGTGATTGCACACTTGGCCTCACCGCGAGGAAATCAAACAAGTCTTTGATGTGCAAAGCGTGCTCAGCCACTAAGCTGAGGCTCGAAAAGATACTCTCCAGCACGCCACGCATGCGCATAAAAGCACCGGCGATAAAAGCCATCTCTCCTACCGTCAACGCATGTGCCAGGGTGCGCTGGAGGATCAATACGTAGGCTGCGTAGTACCCGAGAATTGGCACTGCTCCGAGGATTGCGCCGGTGGCCGTCCTCCGGATTGCAAGGTCACGGTTGTCCGCGTAGAAACGCTCAAAAAGGCTTCTTGCACGAGACAACAGGAACGTGCCTAAGCCGAACAGCTTAACCTCTTTAGCGCTCTTGTCGTTCGTTGATAGAAATCGCAGATAATCTAGTTCACGACGTTCCGGCGTCTGACTGTGAAGCAACGAGTAAGACAGCATTGCAAATCGCGTCTCGCCCCAGAACGAGGGCAAGATTGCCGTTGGAAGTAGAACGAGAAAGATCGGCGAGTAGGCTGCCGTTGCGATGGCTAGCGAGAAAAGCGTTATAGCTTGTTGCGCAGTGCCACCTAAGATCACCAGGAGACGAGATCGGGTAGCAGTTTGCTGCTGCGCACGCTCCATCTTGTCGTAGAAAGCCGAGTCTTCAAAATGCGCCAGGTCCATCTCCTGAGCATGAGCCATGATACGGAGACTGGTGTAGTTGTTGAATTTGTCCGCCAGGAGGCTGTCACACAGCCCGGTAAGCCGCGTGATCAGATCGCCGGCCAAGATCGTGGCGGCCTCACAAGCAACATAGATCCAAATCCGGTGCCCGTCTACTTGAGCACTGGTTACGGAATGAACAACCTGGTCGATGATCAGCTTACCGAACCAAAGCTGTAAAATTGGAACGGCGGAACTTACAAACCGCAGTAGCAACGTGGCGATCGTGAGGATGGGACTAGTTTCCCAAACCATCCTGACCAATGGCGCGAGGTGACGCAAGCTATGCCAACGCTCGCGCCATGTCATGGTCTTTTTCTGTCTAGATGCCTTTCTATCCATTTTAGGCTGTAGCCCCAAGTTTCATGCCGAGCGATGCTGGAACGGTGCGAACGACGCGAACGCACACGTACTGTGGAGAGCGGAGGCCTTGATTATTCACGGCGAAGTACCGGCATTGGGTCGAGGCGTGCTGCTCGAGTTGCGGGGACTAACGCAGCGAGAAATGCGGCCGCCAGAAGGCACAACGCCATGGCCGCGAAAACCTTGGGGTCCGTAGCACTTACGTCGAAAAGATAGCTCTGCAGAAGACGTGTGAACGCGATTGAAGCGACAAGGCCGCCGACGAGACCCGCTGCGATAAGGCGCAGTGACGATGTCAGTATAAGGATCAAAATGGATCTGGCGGATGCGCCCACGCTCTTACGAATCGCGATCTCTCGAGATCGGGAACGCACGTTCTCGTCCATAACTCCATAAATTCCGATCATTCCGAGAACGGTCGCAAGAAGAGAGAAACTTCCGAGGAGGACAACTTGAAACCGTCGTGCGGCCAAAGAGGAAGAGAGGATGGCCTCGACAGTGCGGGGGTTGCCCACAGCGACGCCTGGCGATGAGGACTTAATCGCGTCCAACGCGGCCGTCGCTTGTGTCGGGTTCCAGCTATTCACGTGAAAGACGACTTGAACAGGAAACCATCCACTCAGTAGCGACAAAAGATCGAATTTTGCCTGAGCTAGGGGAAGCATCACCGCCGACGGTGGCGGCTTATCTAGTTGCGAGCGCACATTGCCGATTACCCCAACAATCTCACGTGCAGGTTCACCGACTCCAACTTGAATCGTGTGGCCCAATGCGTTTCCATCAGGAAACAGCTCGCCGGCTAGCTTTTCATTAACGATGGCAACCGGGAGACTTGTGGCGTCGTCGGATGCCACGAATTCGCGCCCGCCTTGCAGCGGCACTCCCAGTACGTCGACGACTCCGGGCGTTACCATGCTGAGTTCGGCACCGATTCTGTCGGGTGAGGCAGGTGCCTTCACACCTATGTTAGCCCCTTGCTCGAACGGAAGACCTGCGGCGACCACCGAGACCTTGTCTGCGATGCCTGCCGCGAGGAGATGACTCACGGCAGCTGAGTACGATTGATTTGCAGCGTCCAGCGATGGGGACGTTACAAAGATCGGGACGGCAACGATGCTCTCTCTTCTCACCCCTGGGTCTTGGTTGGACACGTTGCGAAATGTCTGCACCAGTAGCGCGGACCCGACCAGAAGAACGAGGGATAGCCCCACTTGGGCGATGACAAGCCCCCGACGCATCCGCATCTGGCTTCGTCCGCCTGCTCCCTGCGTCTCTTGCAAGACGCCTTGGATCTCTACCCGCACGAGGCGATACGCCGGCGCAACTCCGAAAATGATTGCGGCAAGGACTCCGAGTAGAGCCGAAAAGGCAAGGGCCATGCCGTCGAGCCGAATGTCTTGAATTCGTGGTAGTTGCTCCGGGCTAAGTGCAATAATCCCCTTCAGACAGAGGGATGAAAGCAGAATGCCGGTACCAGTACCTAATAGGCACAGCACAAGACTCTCTGCGATAAACTGTCGAAGGAGTTGAGCTGTATCTGCGCCCAGCGCCATCCGTATGGCTACCTCCCGCTTGCGACCCTCTGCTCGGCTCAGCAAAAGACCGATAACGTTAGCGCATGCAACGAGCATCACAACGCCTGCTGCACCGAACAAGACAAGGAGCATTGTGCGAATCTGATCGCCGAGCCAGGCACGATAGGAAACAAGCTCAACAGATGTTTCTGGGGGCATGTCCGAAGGGAAACGGCGCATGAATGCTGATCGTATCCCGTCCATCTGCAGCTGCGCTTTCTCGATGCTCAGGGCTGGAGGCATCCTGCCAATCAACCCGATGTTTTGCCCTGTTCCAATCGTTTTGGATGCCAAGGCAAGCGGAAGCCAGACTTGGTTGTCTCCCTGGCTAAGGAACGTCGATACGCGTTCGAAATTCGGTGGGAGGACGCCGATTACGGTATAGGAAATGCCATCAAGTTGAAGAGTCTTGCCTAGAATATTTGCTTCGGCTCCGGCCATTCGCTGCCACATACGGTAGCCTATTAGGGCGACGCGCGAGCCTTCGCCTCGATCTTCCTCAGCGGTAAACTGTCTGCCCATCACCGGATGTACGTCCAGCACGTCCAAGTAATCGTAAGAGACGTACATACCGCTAAGGTGCTCCGTAGGGCCGCCCATAGTGGCATTGAAGGTCGCCGGGCTGTAAGCGCCGAGAGCGTTCAACGGCATCTTCTGCGAGCGTAGAAACTGCAACTCATCTGCTGTGACGGTCCATTCCGTCTTGTTTCCTTGGCTAGCAGCAGACAGCTGTACAATCTGATCCGGATGAGCATAAGGAAGCGGACGGATCAGCAGGCCGTAAGCAATACTGAAGATTGCCGTGTTTGCGCCAATGCCGAGAGCGAGGGTCATGACAACCGCAAGGGCGAACAACGGGAAGCGTCGCAGAAGTCGAGCGCCGAATCGAAGATCAAAGATCCAGGGATGCGAAAGAAACCGGCGTTTCGTGCTGGCCCCTTGCTCGGGTCTACTCGTCATTTCGACATGCCTCGTTGCACTTTATAATGAATCACTGAACGATCTCTGCGATCCGATTACGGATGATTTGGCCAACCGAGGCCTGGCTGTATCGCTGAATGTCAGTCGACGCCTGTCCCACCTTCTTGGCGACAAGATCGGTATCGTGCTGGTGATACATCGTCACAAGAAGCTCTGCGAGGTGCTCCTGATCCGGAGTGCTCCAGCGCATTCCTGGCTCGACAGCTATGCCAGGTGCAGGTTGATCCGCAACCTCACCATCCTGATAGCCAAGCGTGAATGCATTTGCGCTAGTCATGTATTCCAGATTGCCCGAGTAGGCGGTTGCGATCACCGGCTTACCAAAGAGCATCGCGTCGGAGATGGTCAACCCCCAACCCTCCGCGCGGTGAGGTGAGACGTAGGCTGTGCAGATTTCGTAAAGCGCGTTCACATACTCTGCCGGCATTTGCATAGGCAGGAATATGACTTGTCGATGCGGTGCCCAGCTTGGAGTATTGGTGGGCGTCGCCTTGATGATCAACCTGGCGTTAGGGATTTCGCTACTGATTCGGGTAAACGTTTCGACCAACGAGCTAATATTCTTGCGGGGCTCGTCAAGTGGCGCAATCGCAAGGAAGTACACCAGATCAGGGTCGAAGGCCACCATGCGCCGCATGCCAATCCGGGCCTCATCAGTGACCGTCATGTCCCTGTCAATGACGTAAGGCATGACCACGACGTTCTCGTGATAGTTGGCAAGTGTCCTTCGGCAAAACTCTGATGGCGTCCACACTTCCTGTACCCGAGACAGATTCCGCTTCCAAAGATCCGGAATGTCTTCGGCGTGCGGAACGCAACACGAAACAACATATCGGTCCCGCAGTGCGGGGTGAATTGCGTATACCGTCTCGTAGTTGCGCGGAGGGTGATGCACAACAACGACGTCCGCTACATCCTGAGTGGCGACTAAGTCATAGTCGGCACGGATTGCCTCCATATAGGCTGCAGCGATACGCGACTGACTAGCACGACGCGTGAGGGAATAGCTGACTTTATGTCGATTCACTTGGCGGTCTTCTCGATGAGATGAGGAGGGATCGTGCCTTTGGCCGAGTCAATATCGAAAGGCTCAATTCGTAAGAAACCGTGTTTCAAAAGACGCCCTACGTGTCGCTCGATTTCTGCAATCCCGACGCCCTCCGAAACCAGCGTCTGGGCAATTTGTCCGAACGTGGTTCCGTCTGAGGCTCGGCCACAAACCTCCAACAATCTCGCGAGCAGTTCGTGTTGGAAATGCTGCGTATGGCCAAGCGCGGGTAGGTCTGCCTCAGTCAAAGAACCTTTCGGCACGGCTAACACATCAGCCTCATGCATCGTCCGAGTCGGATATGTAGCGAACACTTGCCCGAAAGATGACTTAGGAAACGCCACTGATTTTCGATGCGAAGCGGCCGAGCGAGACAACTGTTCGCTCCAAAGCGAATCGTACTCTGCCATAACGACGCTCCAATCGAGTGTATCTCTTGCGAACCGGTACGCGTTGTCCCCCATCCAGCGTGCTGTGTCCGGATTACTCAAAAGATCATCAACCGCCGAAGAAAGCATTTCCAAGTCAATTGCCGTGCTCAACTCCCACCGGCTCTCCTGCGCCATCCCCGAATACAGTGTGATCAAACGCACGGCAGGATCAGATGCCATGTAGGTTCGAATAAGTCGGCCCGTAATGCCTTCGTTCACATATTCCCTGTGACCGGCCCAGTCACTCGCTATCACAGGCAGCCCGTGAGCCATGGCCTCGGCAATCGTCAAAGAAAAGCCCTCGTGCATCGAGTCGGTGAGCGCAAGAAAGGCAGACGATGCATCGAAGAGGAGCTCTTTTTGTTTTTGAGAAACATCAGGCAGTACCGTCAAGCGGTCGCCATAACCGAGCTCAATGGATAGCTCTTGCAATGTTCCGGCCATTCGATGAGTGGTGTCGTCCCCGCCGATTACCAATCGCGCGTTGTGCCGCACAAGACATGGTGCGAGTGCGCGCAGGAACGGCAGCATCTCGCCTTTATCACCAGGCGCCAGTCTTCCGAACCAGAGCAAGACCTGCTGATCCACAGGAAGCCCGAGCGCCAGGCGTGCAGCCTCTCGCGTACGCCTCGACGAGCTCGGAACATCCACGCCCATTGGGATCACTGGGAGGTTCATGGGAAGCTCTGAGGTGGAGCGCAATGATTGAGGCACGGCCGCGAAGGCCGCTCGAATGGCATCGCGCGCAGCCTTAGAAGGACACACGAGCGCGTCGTGAGAGCCCAGCCTTCCCATTAGGTGGTTCGTGAACAGGTAACGGATCCGGGGGACCGGTTGAGGAGAGTGGAGAATGGCCGTGATTGGCCAATCGGGCCGGCCAATCTCCTCACGCAACCATGCGTATTGGAGCATCTCCGGGCCAACTGAAAGAAGTAGGAGTTGATTGATGCCTGCTAGGGCGCCCGAATCGAAGGACGAAATCGCTTCGATACGGTCTCGTGAGCCCGCAAGCCACGCGGGCGGTTGTGCGAGAAATGACGCCATCGCTTCACGAGGAAGCACCACCGGTCCGTGCTGGCTACGCGTAATTAGCGCGCGAGAGAAGCCCTCTAGAAAAACATCGAACCCTTGGATCCGTGCGGCACTACGCTGATCTTTCTGACGCACGCGGTCTCGGATGTCTCCGTCAAGAAGGATAGCTGCTGTGTTCGAATCACCGCCCTTCCTCTGCATGACGTTCAAGCCACTTCCTGAACGTGGTCAGCAGACAGCATATGTCCGTCATGCAGACGAATCGTGCGATCACCCAACTCAGTGAACCTGACATCGTGGGAGACCATGCAAATGGTCGAGCCATTTCTGTGAAGTTGCTGAAGCAGCTCCATAACGGCCTCCCCGTGCGCGGAGTCTAGATTGCCCGTCGGCTCATCGGCTAAGAGTATCGCCGGCCGGCTAACGAGAGCGCGCGCGACCGCCGCACGCTGTTGCTGTCCGCCAGATAGCTGGGTTGGATAGTGGTTCGTGCGGTGCGCTATACCCACGGCCTCTAGAACTTCCTCAATTCTCGAGGCGCGCTCCGACAGCGGTACATTCGCGTAATGCAAGGGAAGCTCAACGTTTTCTCTCACCGTCATCTCGGTTATCAGATTAAAGCTCTGAAATACGAAGCCGATTTGATTCCCTCGAACTCGTGTCCGCTCAGCAGAAGATAAGTCGGTCATCGATTGCCCATTGAGCATGTAGGTGCCGCTCGTTGGCGCGTCGAGCAGCCCCAGTATCGACAAAAGCGTGGACTTTCCACACCCAGAAGGCCCCGCGATGCAGACGAATTCTCCCTTACTTATATCGAACGAGATTCGTGATAACGCGTGGGTCTCTAACTCGTCAGTCATAAAGACTTTTGAAATATCAGTAAGCCGAAGCAGCGGAGATGCCATGCCAATTCCTTAACCGATGTAATTCAACGAATGCGGATACGGTCGAGATTTGCCCAAGCCGTTGTGTCACTCACGATGACCTGATCACCAACAGAGAGTCCGCTAAGCACCTCAAGACTTACATTTGACCCGCGCCCAAATCTGACGGGCACTCGGACGGCCTCATGTCCGTCATTAACCAACTTAAAGAGACTCGAATTGGCGTGAGCCTGGACCAATGCCGGGCGGTTGACGTAGAGACAGTCGGGAATATGCTCGACTTGTATCGTGCCTTCTACCGACAGATCCGGCCTCGCACCGGCCGGCAGAGGATCGCTAAGACCGACGTCGACGGTCATGGTGCCATTGCGAATACTCGGGTCGGTACGAATGACTTTCCCGGCAGCCTTACCATTGAAGGTGTCCACACTAACGAGGAGGCCGACCCTAATGTCCTTGGCCTGTACCTGGTCAACCTTGAGCACGGCCTTGAGCGGGTCGGGCTTAGCAACAATGGCTAGCGTGCTGCCAGCGGTACAGCGCTCACCAACTTGGATAGGCAACTGCTGCAGGATGCCATCCATTCCTGCTTTGACCTGGAGCGCAGCGAGCTGAGCTTGCTTCAGCTCGTAGAGAGACCGCGCTTGCTCAAGCTTAGCCTTGGCCGGCGCGATATTTCCGTCACCGTTGCTACGCTCAAAAAAACGGAGTCTAGCCTCAGCGGACGAAAGATGTGAGGTGGCCTCTTCTAGGGCGACCCGCACCCTCAGCATATCAATGCTTCCATCGAGATAGAGCCCTTTGTCCCGAAGCCGGTCATAGGCAGCCATCTTCGCGTCAGCTTCCTTCTTGGCGCCTCGGGCGGATTCGACTGCAGCTTTCTGGTCAAGGTACTGCAGCTGGTAATCGGCCTCGGCGCTACGGAGTTGCCACATCGCATCCTGCGTTGCCTGGGCGAGTTCAGGACTCTGGAGCTCAGCTATAAGCGTGTCCGGGTGCACGATAGCGCCTGGATACACGTGAATCTGTGCTACGACGCATGAGTTCTGCGCGGTGATCACTCGCAGATCGACCGGTGAGAGGACTCCGTTTGCCTTGACGTCCACGGTCAGCGGCCCGCGCCTTACCTCATCTATGAGAACCGATCCGCGATCCACTGCAGGTGCCGCCTGCGGAAGACGGACGAGATAGATGGTGAGAATAATCACTGCAGCTACAACCAACCAAATCAATGGCGACCGCAGCTTGGAACGAGAAATTTTGCGAGGGATATCCATTTGGGCTTTAGTTGCTTTACCTGTGCGCCGCGGCCCCGGCGTATAGCGTGTCCGAAGGCCTGTTTCGGGCCGACCCTGCCTGGGTTTAGTGCACGCGCCGAATGCGCACTATGCCTAACCAGGCAGACTTCGAAATCATGACTGATGACCCACGACAGTTCTCATATTCCGGCGTCCGCAGGGCGATGTGAGGGCGGGCGGTCTGTGAGACCGCCATTGAGCAGGCGAACCTCTTGCCGTCAGGCCGATAGAGCCTACCGCCCTTACACTTCCGCCCCCAGTTCTAAGCGCGTGCTTTCAGCCTCGTCGCTGAAAAAGCCATCTAAGAAAAACTCAGGTGCCGCGCGGCTATGCAGGCGATGTAGGAATAGCGCTATACCCGCGCTTCCTGTGAAATAGTCGCAGCTAATCTTCCACAACTCGTCGCCGGGAAAGGCGATACCGCCGTCGCCGCGATTGAGTTGGAAGAGCAGAACCCCTCGCGCCACACGGTGAGCGCCAGCCATACACTCGGCTTCATCAATTCCGTGGTTTGCCATGTCGATGAGAAAGTCACCGACACCCGCAAGTCCAAAGGCCTTCTGCGGATAAATAGCATAGGGCCGGATTGAGGCGCGCTTGATACCTTTTAGGATATCCAGATACCTGGCATCCTTGGTAAGGCGATGATATCGGAGCAGGACATGGCCGACGCCCGCACTACCGAACTCGAAGTACGGGACGACGGATCGCTCTGCACCCATTCGGTTCGGCCAAAGCAAACCGCCGTCCATTTCCACCGCCATCTCGAGGTCGAAATCGAGCGAGGCCTTGCCGATAGCTAGATATTTCGCTTCACCTGTGGCCAGATAGAGATACAGCAAGAAGAGCGCAATTCCGCTTGCGCCACGACCGAAGCCGAACAAAAGGCCGTCGTCCCCCCTCCAGTAACAACCGACGCCGTTCTCTGGGATTGAACGTGACTCGATAAGACGGTCTCCGCACTCTCTGGCGAAGTCGAGATCTTCAGGCCTCCCATCAGCGTGGAAGAAGTGAAGCGATGTCAGTCCCTGTCCGGCAAGCCCGTAGAACAGATCAAATGATGGCTTGATCGGATGGCGGCGGCTTGCGTCGAGGATCGCTCTGGACTTTTCGGCACTGCCTAACTCACGTAACGTCCAAGCGATGCCCGACATCCCGAGCAACAAGCCGGGCGCGTAATCTTCTTGCCGAACCGGGTGCCGACTGATCCAATCGAGGATGGTTGCGTCGACGCGACCGGTGAGCTTCGCCATCGCGATGGCCACGCCACACGCACCGTATCCGATGCTTAAGGGATTCGTGACAAAGATCATTGGATCAGCTGGGAAGAGGCGGTCGCCGCGATCAATAGTCATCTGGCCCATCGTGTAATCAACGACGCCCCGAATAATGCTATCGACCTCTTGACGGGGCACGTGATCCGCAGATCTGAAGGCAGGTTGACGGAAGGCGGAGGCATCTTCAAGTGCGGATGCTACGGCGTCTGGGCGGGGCCGCAACGAGGCGTCCTTGCTCATTAGATCCAGCATAAGTGAGGCGAGACTCGCAGGAAGTCCGTAATCTTCGCAGATCACCGGGATGAACCGCTCGTGCATTCTATCGTCCAGTCCTAGCGCCGCATGAATCGGCATGAGGTAGGCGAACATCAGCGCCCCGATGGAGAACAGATCGTTACTGTAGTCGGCCGTCTCAGTGGCGAAAATGTCGGCAGAAGCGAAACCAGGTGTGAATAAATTGCTTCGGCTATCCACACCAACTTCAGTGGCAGCTTCAAAATCAACCAATCGAACGCGGCCATCTTTCAAGATCAATACGTTCGTAGGCGACAGGTCACGGAACACGACACCATTTTCGGCTAGACGTCGCACGATTTCGTTCAAGCCGAGGAAGACAGGCTTGAATGCATCATAGAACTCCCGGGCGTGTTGCTCGGTCGGGTGCGCCGTACGCGTGACATTATGCAGTACAGCGTGCTGTCGAAGCGTCATTCCATCAAGAAACTCTTCGACGAGGAAGGTGTGCTCCCACTCTTCGAAAAAGTCTATCGGCCTTGGGCCAATCTCCAATTCGGCGAGCTTCTGCAGTAGTCGGTATTCCTTCTGGAGAAGATTGACCGACTCGACTCCATTGCTGTCGACGTTCGTCTTCGGCCGCGCCTCTTTGATTACCACTCGCGCGCCGGTCAACGAATCGTATGCGACGTATATGCCACCAGTATTTGTATGCCGCAAGGCAGACTCAACTACATAACGCCCATCTTTAAGCGTTACATTCTCAGATTGAGCATCCTCTGCAATACTGAAACCCGGTTCCTCGACCCACTCGGGCACATGATAGAACGCTTGGCGTTGATCAGGAACCTTTTCGCCGCTCGGTGAGAGAAGGTACGCGTATTTGTCGCCTTTAATCCGCAGTTCCGAGGCTCCCGATATCCCACCGTACCGATAGAACACACACTTGCTTTCCTTATAGCGCTGGTCGGAAAGGATATAAGGGCCTTCGAGGCTCTTTGTCGCCTGGTGCAGTTCTTCGACCAGCTCAATAAAGTGCGCGTCGCTTCGCGGGTATATGGTCATGAATTTTCCCGACCCGCCGCGTGCCCACTGCTTGCTGGTCAAGAAAAACAAAACACTTGGGTCCGCGGCGAACTTAAAAGAGCACCCATGACGTAGTAGCACGGGAAGTGCTGCATTCAGCGTAGCTGAAACATTCTGCGTTACCGCAGACAGATGGATTTTCCAGCCCTGATCAAGGGATGTGTGATTAGGCGAGATGCAATGGAACCAAATACTGTTGCGAATGATGCGCCATTCTTCCGGCAATACGGATCTCACCCCTTTGAAGTATGCGCTCGGGTCGACTTTTAGGCGATCGAGCGACTCATAGAACTCGGGGTGACTCAAGGTATAGCCGAACTTGGGAATGGTGGGCATTTAGTTCTCAGTCGTTGACAGCCCGCCGGCATAGCGGAGCAGGGAACGGGAGCCGCACCACGGTCGCAAGCGGAACACGATGATGTCGCTCAGGCTTAAAGATGTGATGCATTAGTCGTATGTCCGACTAATGCATCACACCAACTACATAACGCTCTTAGACGGAGCCGTCTGCTATCAGCAGGGAGCTTCCAGCGAACCTTCCGGCACGAACACCGACGAACTGTTGCAGTTCGACGAGCTGCAGGTCGACCACAGCAGTTCGTCGTCGATCGGATCGACCTGGGAGGTCACGGTCTGCAGAGCGAGGATCTTGTTCATGAAAACTCCTTTTAACGTGATGGTTGATCGCATTGTTGGCGGCGATAACGGCCACAGAACTGTTAAGGGCTGTTGAATCCTAAGCAGTCCGAACGTGACGATTGGTCAGCGCCGCAGTGAGGTTGCCAGCTAAGCAAGGCGGGTAGCTATCAGACTTTTCTGAAGCTGACGTAGTCCTTGCCCTACGCAGTTTCGGCAACGTAAGTTCTTGAGCATGCCGTGCGGCGAAAAGCCGGGGGGTACCAACGATTCCGCGGAAGCCTGCGCAAGAAGATGCGTAACCGCGTCGCCCTAAGTCACTTCCCAATTTGTGAGACGGCTCACACTTAGGACGATCAAAAATTGGACAATGTCTATGTAGCTCTCCGCCCTCAGGTGGGCGGGACCCAAGCCGTCTAGGCCGCTCGCTCGTGAAGCGGGGCCGCGCCGTTTGTCCTTCCATGTCCGGAACTCATCCTGTTCAATGAGTACGTTGGCACGCGCTGCCTCGTACTGCGGCTCAAATCGCTGATCCCGGTTTATCCTGAGATCACGCAGCGCCGAAGCGACGCCCCCCGCCTTCAGTAGCGGTCCGATTTTGAGTCCGGGATTAGTGTGACCCACCCCCAATCCCCGGGCCATCAGCAGGTAAAGATTACGACCTGTTTTGGCGCCTGCGAATTCACCTGGACCCCGCATTCACGGGCGAATTCGACAGGAGTTTTGCGCGACCACGCGTCGCTCCGACCCGATCTCGCGGCTTCCGCAATCTTGCGGTTTGGTTCTCGCCGTCGGTTCGCGGCGGACTACCCGTGGTCGACTCTGCCAGCTCTTCGAGGACAGGCGGGGCAAGAAATGCCCGCCCCGCCGCCTTCGGCATACATCACGGCGACTGCCCGCCGCTAGTGCGCCCCAGGTTAGTCACCGCAACACACGCTGGGGCGGTCGCGGCATCAGTCGAGAGTCAGGCCGTCGACGGGCAAGGGGACCTTTTCGCTGGAGCCGAAGCTGTAGCTCACGATCTCGCCTTTGATGCCCCGTCTCCGACAGGTCCAGCACTTGTACCTTCTGCCTACCGTACCTTTCCACCTCCGCATGGCCGGGGAGCGGAAACATCGGAAAGCTGATGGACTCCCGGCCAGGTGGATGTCTCAAGCGAACGAACGCAACGCGACCTGAAAGGCTTCGTTTCCGAAGGATAGGACCACAAACGCGCGCGGGAGATCCGATACACCAGGCTTGCGTCGTAGCACCATGGCCACGATCAAGTCATTCGGAAGCGGGCCGGGTCTCATAGTGCGATAAATAGGGGCCCCATCGAAGATCTTTTTGGTGTGATCGAGCTCACGGATCCACTCGAGAAGCGATTCGAAGTTCGTCATCTCCTCTTCGGGCATGAGCGCGAGGCCAATCTTCGTAAACGCTTTCAACACCGCGGCAGGGGTTTAGGCATCCAGCCGGATTTTGAAGACCACCAGATTGTTCTCCTCATCGAACTCGAAGATGCCGTCGTCCTCCCCGGCCTGCACGCGCAACTGCTGATCTTTGAGTGCGATTCGCCAGCCGGGCGGTGCGCCGGCGAATGTGGACATGTGTGCACTTGGCCCGCACTCAAGCATCCCACCATCGCAAATGACCTTCGATGTAGCGTCGTCGTGTCAAACAATGCTTCCACCGACGGGTACTCTCTATGGCTTCGGACGGCGATCGATGCGGACGGTGACCGTTGTTGAACACGGGCGGCTGGCCAAAACAAACGCCGAAGAGCATGCTCTCCGGCCCGGAATAGGTTCGATGGAACTTGTTTCGTATGCATCGCCGTAGCCTGCGATGCCTGTCCTGCGCAGCCACGACCATTGCCCGTCAGCGCTTAAAGGGTGTACTCGGTTTCGACGGTAAGACTTCCCACGTAATTTGGGAACGCACTCATGCCCTCATTGACCAAGAACTTATTTGTGTAACCGGGCTTTGATGCGTAAACGTGAACCTTATCGCCAACGCAATCAAACGTCAGGTCGCCTGCGCGATTCTGCGTGAATTTGTGATAGCCAGTGTAATAATGGAGAAAGCGTGTCGGCGCTTCGCCAATCACTATGAATTGAGGGTCGAGTTTCTCAAGCCATGCGGACGGGATGCGGCCAGATTCACGGCCGTGGTGCGCAGCAAAGACAATAGTCGTCTTCGTCAGTTCGATGCTATCAGTGATACTCTTCATGAACTCCGTCTCGAGATCGCCCAGCCAAAGAAAGCTCGCTCCTCCTGCGAGTTGATAGCGAAGAACGGCTGACGTATTGTTATAACTGTCACCCGCCTCGCACTGCTCAAGCGCCTGGATGAAGTGCTGATTTGACGTATCCGGCCAAAGAACGGAAATGCCCGAGTTTCCGCGGCCATCGCCGTCGAGGTTCATCCACTTTCGCTGAACCCCTTTGCTGATGTAGAAGGCCCTATCGCCGTCGCGCAGCCTGCAATAGCGTGCAAATGATGTGGTGTTCGAGTCCTTGATCGCTTGATTCTTTACGACATAGAAATTGTAGATGGGCAACGCATCGTCAAGAAGATGAAGCCCCCCGAAATGATCTTCGTCAGGATGAGTGCAGATGAATCGTGAAATCTGTTTTCCGACAGACGCTTCTCGAAGATCATCAAGAATTCCTTCGGCGCTGCTTTCGCTCAGATCACAATCGATGATTGTAAAGTTGTCTGAGTTGTGGCGAATGTAGAACATATCGCCAGCACCAACCGAATAGCTCTTTATAACTGACATCTTTCATTCCTTTGCAAATGATGGCTGCCGGGTTCAATAATTCAGCGACTGATGCGTGAGCGCGTAGCCGTGCGTTGAAATTCGCTCGAATTGTTCGATGCTTACGCGCGTTAGTGTTGTTGGAAAGTTTCTGACGTATACGTGATCACTTTCTGGATTGCCGTGGACCGGGTTCATGATTCCGATGTACAGGCCAGCCCCGGGTACGCGCTTGAGATAAGCAACAAACGTCCGAACGCGTAGCGCTCGTGACTGGTCAGACATGATGTCGAGAACGCGTTTCAGGCGAAACGGATTAAACGGACCATAGGAAAATCCTTGCGACAGCGGCAGCCCAGCATCAGACACGATGATGGCCACGTCAGCGTGCTTTGGCGTCCCGAGGCCGGCGTCGAAGTACGGCTCAAGTCCCAGATTGTCATAAATACCGCCGTCGTAGAGATGAATTCTGGCGTGATCGGGATGGACCGAAATTTCCGAGCCAATCGGTGCGTCCCATTCGCGTCGCCTCCACTGCATCCCGCTTGTAGTCAGAACGAGCGGCCCGAATCCCCCAGGAAACGCCGCTGATACGGCCATAGCCTCCGCGAGGGGAAAATCCTCGGCAGCGGCATAGCCGGAGATGTAGTCACCCATGGAGTCACGCTTGAAGCGAAAGCGGCGGCCGTTCTCCGCGTTGGTACCGTTGATTGACCATTCCGGCGAAACCGGAAGATCACCTAAGGTGTAAGTGACCTCCCACTCCCGCCTTAAAGCGGCGGCAAGCGCGTTGGCTCGCGATAAGACGAAGCGCCAGTTTTCGGGTCGAAGCAATTGCCGCAGCGCTCCCCATTGCATGGAGCGGCTGCGAAGGCGTTTTTCGAGCGACGGCAAAACCCGCGACAGAAATTGTGTTGAGCTTGGCCACGCCATGCCCGCTTCTTGGAAGATCAGTCCGACGATGAGGCTACCACCCGAAACGCTGGAGATTTTCACAACGCGCTCGAGGGCACCGGCCTCCGCCAGGCGCCGAAGTACACCAAGATGGAATACCATGGCGCGAACACCACCCCCCGACAGCACGAGGCAGAGTGGGGCCGTTTCAATTCCAGCATCCATGTGACAAAAGATCCCCAAGGTAGGCCTCGCCGGGCATGATCGATGCGATCAATCGCACCGCGCACCGCTCACAGGTGGAGGGAATCTACTCCGCCGCTCAGTCGGCTGGAAGTCCCCAGCAATGCTGATAAACGGTCTCGCGTCGATATCGCCGTGGCCTGCCAAGCTCCGACCGTAGAGTGCCGCATCCCAAAGGTGCAAACTTCATGACGCCTCATCTTCAACCCGCTACGTCGGCATATGTTGATGGAGTTCCGCCGAGATCCTCGTTCCGGCCGGGATTGACTGCTTTGGCGAGATGTCGCGCGGAATGGTCGGCCACAGGCATCGACCGAGCCGCCCACCGGCAGTTGGCGATGCATTCCTAGGCAACGTCAGTTATTCCTCCTGCTTATCACTCACCAGATCCGCATTGCCGCGGGACCGATCGATCGTCCAAAGCTCCGACGGGCACGCCGATACGTGAGAACGTAGCGAAGCTCATCCGCATCCAGCTCGGGCGACTGCTCGCTGATGGGCAGGAACAATGCGTCGAAATCGGTGAAGCCAATTCCCGAGTCGTTCGCCGCATCGCTATATCGACCTCGCCGGTCTTGCGCCCGTCACGTAAGCCGGAGAGATCTTCTTGCCTGTATGTCGGGGGATTACCTGGCCGCCGCTGAGCATCAAGCAGATCCAGGATGCTGCCGAAAGACGCAAAAGGGGAGACTATCCATGGAGCATCCGTGCCGTGTCTTTCCACTCGTGCGGCCCATAGCGACACTTTTGTTCGTGTGTGGTTGGAAAGCGTCGAGCGTCTATCCCAGCCTATATGCGAGAAATCGCATAGATTGGGACTTCTTATAACCGGTCGCGTCGTAACATCGGGTCGGTAAACTAATGAATCCCGTCGCAAACAGTTAAGCGCCAGGGGCGAGCGCGAGCTCACTCAGCTGTGCCACATACTTGCAACGGTGTAACCGGGTCACGATGAGCCTCATGCCGTGGCATTGCTGGAGCTTTCCGTGTTTAGCTGATCTCGCTGGACGCCCTCCCTCGGGGCGGCGTCCGGAGTCCGCGCGACACACTGTGCAGTTCCACCGGTCCCCGTCGGGACGCCGCCACGCAGAAACACCAGTACGAAAAACACGCCGTGTCCCATGCCCATCAGCGCCTCGATCATCGCCAACCACTGCCCCGCTGGAGCGCGAGGCACAAGGTCGCCAAAGCCCACGGAGGTGAACGTCATCGTCGAAAAGTATAACTGGTCGATCGGTCCTAACCTGGACGGGCCCTCGAGCGCCGGTCCGCGCCAGGGGTCATTGGGAATGACCAGATCCCAAGGCCTGTAGCCGAGAACGGCAAAGTCCAGGATTACAAGCGCCGCGATCACGATGAACAGGAGGATGGCGCTTGGAAGATGACGCTGCTGATACTCCAGGCGCTTAGCCACGGCTCCCGCCAGGCCGACGTAGCTGCCGACGATGGCCACGATCGCCAGCGCCACACGCACATCGAGCTGGGCGCTTACGGCAAAGACCGCCGGCGGTGATGGGCAGAAAAGGCCCACACCCCAGACAACGAGCGAGGGCAATGCCAACCACAGGCCAATGGCAGGCCATCCTTTTCCACGTAGAGCGCCAACCATGTCCGATCTCCCTCAGCATCTCAAATGCTGCAAGTCATTACCGCCGCGCGGCCTTTCCAGCTCACGGAACATCCGAGAGAACTGACCGGCACGAAAACGTGCAAACGGATCAAACAGCAGCCGAGCCAGACGCTTCATGTTGGGGTCGCCAAAGCGCGACCGGTACACCACGTGCGCGCCATCACCGGTCCGACGAGTCTCGTCCGGATCCCACGGAAGGTCGCCACGCGACATACCTCGAGGGTGATTGATTCCGTCACCGAGGATGGGCGTGCAACAGCGATCGCTAGCGCTCGTAGATACCTAATACGTTTACGTCCTTGTCGCGCTTCAGCGTTCCAATGATCCGGATGCCAACTTGGTTCGCCCGTCGAACGAACTTGTAGGCAAACGTGCCATTGGCATACTCGCCCCGTGCCAGGATGTTGATGTGAATAGGAGAGACCCCGTAGACGCCTTCCGCGCACACACGGTAATCGATCCAATGTAGGCGAGCGCGAGCTGATTCGACTACCTCCATCGCAATCTCTGAATCGAACGCGCGGGCATAAGCATCCCAATGAAGCGCCTGTTTCTCGGCGTAGTCGGGCTTCGTTCGATCCCCGGGTGGCGGGATGGTGCGTTTGATACCAAGCGCTTCGGTCAGCATCTTGTAAAGCGCGATGTCTTCGCCTTCGACGGTCTCGGCGAACATAGGCATCAGCTTCACTCCCTTCGGCAGGTCAAGCACCACAAGGGGGCGGATGCCGGGCTCCTGCAACAAATCATCGACGCTGGCCCACGAGTAGGTCTTGCCATCGAGGTCCTCAAGCGTCTCGAGGTCGCCCTTCACGTACAACAGCCGCTCGGGGAAGTCCGCCACGTAATAGTTGACGATCTTCTCAAGATTCATTTCCGGAGAGCGATTACTTTCCTCATTGACTGCGAGGGACTCGGAGGTCTGATTCGTCAGTTTTCCCTCCAACGCGGCCTTGACCTCGCCTTTGAGGAACAACGGTATATCCGCGCCGCCAGAAACGCTGGCCTTCCCGGTCAAATCGGCGCCGTCGGTCTTGCCCTCGGTGCGCTGCCGGCCAATCGCGCGCCATTCCGGCCGCACCATGGCGTCGAAGAGTTGCCCCACCCCAACTGCATCGATAAACAATGGAATATCGATAAGAAACCACAGGTCGCCCAGTCGTTTCTGTCTCGCCTTGTATTCTTGATCCATGCGAGGTCCTCCGTCACCAATCACGCGTGCGAACCGGCGCAGGCAGGCTCGCATCGACCGCCATAGCCGGACGCCGATCAGGCGACCGCTTCCTCTTCATGACCAGCAAACGCATACCAGCCGCGCTTGCGCAGGTCGCATGCCGCACACGCATCACATCCATAGCCCCAGGCGTGCAACACATCGCGCGTTCCGGCGTAACAAGTATGCGTCTGCGCGCGAATCGATTCCACCAATGGTCGGCCGCCAAGTTGCTCGGCCAGGCGCCACGTCCCAGCTTTGTCGATCCACATGAGCGGGGTGTGCAGCACGAAGCGTGACTCCATGCCGAGGTTCAACGCCGCCTGCAATGCCTTGATCGTGTCGTCGCGGCAATCCGGGTAACCGGAGTAGTCCGTCTCGCAGACCCCCGTAATGATGTGTTTGAGATCACGCCGGTATGCGTGCGCGGCCGACAGCGTAAGAAAGATCAAATTCCGCCCAGGGACAAACGTCGCAGGCAGCCCCGACGAGGCAAAGTACTCTGCGGAAGCGCCGGTAAGTTCCGACTCGCTAATTGTCCCGATAACAGAAGCATCAACGACGCGATCATGTCCCAAACGCGACGCCCAAAGGCTATTCTGTCCTGCTATGGCGTGTCGCACGCCCTCGCGTACGTCCATCTCGATACTGTGCCGCTGGCCATAGCTGAAGCCGATAGTCTCTACGTGATCGAAACGGTCCAAAGCCCACGCCAGGCAGGTCGCCGAGTCTTGGCCGCCGGAGAAAAGCACTAGAGCACTGTTGTTCATGTGTCACCTCGAAAGTGAGGACCGCGATACACTGTGCCCTCGCCGGACTGCTGGCGTTTGACGATGACGCGATGCAATTGAGGGATCGACGCCAGCAAGGACCAGACGAACGCCGCAATGTTCTCCATGGTCGGCTCACCCAGCCCGTCGACATCATTGAGCAAGCGATGATCCAGCGCTTCGAAGGCAACGGAGAGCCCTTTCTCCAGCACACCCATATCGACAACCCAGCCGCGATGATCGCGTGGGCCACGCACCCATACCTCCACTTGGTAAGAATGGCCGTGCATGCGGCGATATTTGGGATCGCCCTCAGGCCCACCATCCAGATGGTGAGCAGCGTCAAAATGGAACTCTTTCCAAAGATCGAATACGGCGTCGTTCATGGGATCCCCAGGTATTTGTGGGTCTGGAGACCCAGCCGCCAGCGTGGATTCCGCTTGCAGTAATCGACTGTCGCAGCCGTGTTCTCAATTCGGTCTGCGTTGTCCAGCGGCTGTAAAAAGTAGTGCTTTGCACGGAACGAGTCGAAATCGTGCGGGGCGTTGTCGGCCTGCGGATAGACTAGCTTCAACTCGTCCGCTGTACTTACCTTGAGCGTTGTCCGGCCCTTGGGGCTGACCGTCAACCAGTCGATGCCGGCAGGGGGTTCCATGGTCCCATTGGTCTCCACGGCACAACGAAAACCCAATGCGTGCATCGCGCGCAGCAACGGCTCGTCGAGTTGGAGCAAAGGTTCGCCACCGGTGAAGACCACCAAACGATTCTCGGTATGAAGCGAGGGCCAAAGAGCTGCGATTGCATACGCCAATGCGGAGGTGGTGGTGAACTTACCGCCACCTTCCCCATCCACTCCGACGAAATCAGTGTCACAAAATGTACAAGCAGACGTTGCCCGGTCAGCCTCCCGACCTGACCAGAGGTTGCAGCCGGCAAAACGGCAGAACACGGCGGGGCTGCCGGCTTGTGCCCCTTCGCCCTGGAGCGTGTAAAAAATCTCCTTAACGGCGTACACGACCTTTCCCCTTTGCCCGCGCGGCAAGCGCTTTCTTTATCTCGTGGACAATATGGAAGGAGAGCAGCTTCGTATCGGCCGACAGGTTCTGCAGGCTGTTCCAGCGTCGCTTTTCTGTTCCAAAAGTCCACTCGCCATCCGTCCAAGCGCAGGCCGGGCGAATAGCTTTCAACGTTTCAATAAATTCATCACGCGTCGTCGCGCCGGTGGCGGCATGGATATATTCCATGGCGTAACCGAGGGCCGTGATACCGGTCCCGTGAATGAGTCGGGAAGTCTTCGGGGTGTGGTTGGTCCAGGCATCGGCATACACGAACTTTACCGCGTGGAAGAATTCACTGATGAGGTCTACACCCTTCGTCAGAAGCAACTTCTGATCACCTCGATAGAGGCGCAACGCGCCGTCGGTGAGCGAGGTCATAAGCATTTTCTGGATCACAGTGTCCTGAATGATGCCATCTGGATTGGTGCCCATCTTGATCATGCCAGCGAGAGAAGACCCTCGCTTGAAGTTCAGCTTCTGAGCGATCGCGGAAGCTTCACTCCGCGACGCATAGCGCTTGGGCAGGCCATTTATGTCGGGGAGCAATTCGTAGATCAGGCCCTTCGACAATGGCTTAGTACTATTGACCAAGATGAATTGGCGACGGAGTTCCTCCTCGCTGTCGCAGATGAAAGCGGATACAGGTACTTCGAAGTCGCCACGAGAGGACTCCATGAGCGCGGAGTAACGCTGCTGACCATCCACAATCCATCCAGGCGCGCCGGCGGACAGATCCACCTGGAGCGTGCCGGTCCCATCTTTGTTCCTGGCGATTTTCGCGTGCGAGACAAAGCCGACGATGATCGGATTCGCAAGCATCGCGTCAGAGCGCTCCAAATAGTCGCCGATCTCACGAATATGGGTCGCGATCTGCGGGCGCTGAAAGCCGCTCAGGAGACCGTCTTCATTTCGCCCTGCCCGGTCGATCCGCGCAAATGTTGCGATCTGCGATGCCGTGGCCACAAAGCAGGCCACCTGGGCGCTAGTCGATTGCGTGGGGATGACGGAGGGAAAACTAAGACGCTTCATGCCACAAGCCTGTGTGAAAGGAGATGTTGATAGAAAATGTGTAGGTTGTGAATTCCGCGGCGCTTGTTACGGTTACTCGTTCGGAAGATGAGCGTCTCAACCCCCCCCTCCCGGCAAACGCGACAGCGGCAGTTCTTCCACGGCATGTCTGAAAGGGTGCGGTGATAGATCTCGCGCTGCTTCTTTAGCGCGCGCAACTTGGTGACCTCGCTATCACTTTCGCGCCAGTTCAGGGCCGCCCAATAGTTGAGGGTCGCGTCTAACGCCACTTCAACCGACAGTCTTCCCTCCGCATAGCCCCGTAGGCCATCGAGAGCTGCCGACTCAAGACGGAGTGCATCTTCCTGACGAAGGACTCCCCGTTTGGCTTTGGCTTTCAGCTTGTTATTGTCTCTGGACTGCGGCACACGGATGGCGGTGTAGTAGGACAACTCGCCTTCATCCGTACGGGCGAAATAGTTCTTGCGGGCGTCCTTGAACGCACGCAGCAGCGGCGAGGTCGTATCAAAGCTCGCCACGCCGTAATCGGTGAACTCACCGATATTCTCGATTTTCCCAAAGCCCAAAAGGTGCAGGCGCACCTTCGAGGGAATCGCGGCGCGGACGGCGCTGACCGCTCGATGGATCTGCGTCACGTCGAGCGGCACCATACCGCCGATAGCAAGATAGTCGAACCCCATCTTTACCAGTTGGCGAGCTGACTCGGCCATGCTGGGCGCCGACCACCCCTGCACCACGCCCATCGGAGTGAAGCCTTTCCCGAGACGCTTGCTTTCGCGTTTGAACTCCGCGGCCAACTGCAATGTAATGTCAAAACGGTCGCGGATGTCGTCGGGGACCTGCTCACGGGCTCGCCCCTGCCCTTCGTCGAAATCAAAGATCAGATGGTCGACCGAGCATCCGTGACTGAACCCTCCGTCCGCATAGAAATCGACAGTATCGGCTGGCGTATAGGGAGGGATTTTTTCGTTGCGGTAGGTAAACGCGCCGCAGTCACCAAAGATGAGGCTGCCCGGATAGTCCTTTTCGGCATAACGCATGAACCGGCGAGCACCTTCGCGACGGAAACGCATCATCTGAGCGTGCGTATATTTACCTTGGCCATGAATGTCGCCCACGACGCCGCGCGAGACGAGAATCCCGTCGTAGGGTGCACGCTCGAGGAACTCATGCGGGTACTGATCGTCCCACTGAATGTTGCGATCCTCGTGCGTTCGATCGCTGGCAAAATCAAAATCTGGATCGACATAATCCAGTGCGTCCGCGTAAATGAACTTCATGAAAAATCGCTCGATAGGTGTGACTTGGCAAGTCGCACCAACTGTTCGGTAAGGCGGCGGACGAACTTCGTGGTGTGCTCAACCTCATTCCAAGCGCAGCCTAGATCGGGCCAACGGCCGTTTGTCCACGCGCAGTGAGGTGCGATTGAGCGCAACGCCTCAGCGACACTATCGCCCACGTTATTGGTACCGCTAAGACGGGGGTAGAGATAGTCCATCAGTGCCGACATCGCTTCGATGCCCGCACTGTGCATCAGTCGACTTCGCTCCGGAGGAAGCCCCCAAGCCTCCGGGAAGACGCGTTTTACCTGTGCCCAGTAGCCTACTAAGCACTCGAACATGCCATTCGGATCGGTCGAATCACCGTCGAGCGAACGGAATGACGCCAGTGCGCCGAGAGGTTGATTTATTTGACGCATGATCGCGCGCGTTAACGGACCGTCATTCACGACACGGTCTGGTTCTCGAGGGCTGGTCGAGCGTTTGATCATGCCCAAGAACGGCGAAGACACATCCTCGTCCAGACGCGTGACGAGCGCACTGGGGATGCGTCGGGGCGCCATGTCGGGCGGAAGCCGTGATGCGTCAATCTCAGGGAGTAGCTCGTCGACGAAACGGCGCGAAAGCGGCTTGGCTTTATTTACCAGAACGAACTGCTCACGGTGCAACTGCAGATCGTCCGATGCAAAGGCAATCACCGGCACCGACAACTCACTCGCTGCGGCACGCTCCAGCGCCATGGAACGTTGCTGTCCATCCACGACCCACGCCAGGCGACGCTCGCCACTCGTAGCCGGAAACTCCAGCCACCCTGCTTCGCCATCGCCCGCAAGATCTGGCGGCACAGGACCTCGTGACTTTTTGAAGCGCACACGCGGCGACATCGCCAGGAGAATGGCATTAGGAAACAGGACGTCCTTTTTTTCCAGATACTCGACCATCGAAGCGATGTGCTTTTGAACCGGCGGGCGTTGGAACCCATCTAGACCCTCTGCGCCCTTCTCCAGTCGGCTGATTGAAGCTAACTCCAGGATTCGACTGCCAGGCACGAAGAAGGCGTACACGGGCACACCAGCCTGATGGGTGCGGAGGGCGCGGATCGCCAAGCCTTTGTTCATGCGTATGCCTCCTGCATCAAGGAGCGGAAGCGCTGATCGCTGCAGGCGACACCGTCGACATTCCGAAGATGATCCAAGGCACGCGCCATCGATCCGCATCGCGCCATCGCCCGGGCCACCATAGGCATCAACGCCTTATCGTCGAGGCGAGGCCGGGCTTGGTGCTCCCGCGCAACCATTGATACTTGCTTAAGTGCCTCGGCGATGCGTGTGCGGTCGGCTGTGATGTCGGCCATCGGGAGACGACCACAGACCTCCAGGAAGTGCTCCATTGCACGTGTGGCGTAGTGGAGTTTGATGCCGGGCACCAGGGAATCGAGGCGTTCGTCGTACTGGATCCATTGAGGTACTAACGACGGTGGAAGGTCGCGATCCAAGCTTGCACCGAAGATTCTTAGGCGTCCTCTCACCATCGCTGGTAATGTCGCCAACCAGGGGCCGACCATTGAGGCATAGGATTTACTCAGCGCCATGACGATTCGGCCATGACCGCGGGTCAGCGCTGAGATCGGCGCCGAATATGGGCCGTCACGCATCGCATTCCACCAGGACGCCGAAGAGAACGCTCCGATGACACGGCTCCCAACTGCGTCTGGAACCTTCGCCACGGTCAGGTCGTAAGCGGGCACTAGCGAATCGCCCCGCACCAGGCCGAGACCTGCGGAGATGACAAAAAGACTGGCATTGAAGCTTTCCGCCATGCCTTGGGCACGAACAACGCCTTGGCCGGCATACAAGGTGGCAGCGGCCATCAGGCGCCTCTCCGGGTTATCGCGGAGGCGGGATACCCACTCGTCAGCCACGGCAGCCTGAGTGTCCGCCTGAAGCGTGGTCTGCGACAGGAAACTGCTAGGAAGCGCATTTTTCTTGTTCGAGCACCCAACGCAAATGGCCGATACCGATCCGCCCATAATTATCTCCAACATCAATCACTTGCATTGATCACGCGCGACGACGCCCGAGAAGCGTGGTTCGGCGCACGCCATTAGCTCACGCCCTCCGGGGTGCTGTCAAATTAATAGTAACAGTTTCGATAAGTGCGCCTTCCGAATAACTGCTACCCCCTGCTTTTCTATCGTGCGTAGGTTAGTGGCTTGCAGTCTCGAATGTTCGGATCCGCAGCGCCTGACCTTGCGGAGCGATGGCGCGCAGATGTCATGCGGCTTGGCAGGACGTCGCCGGCCATGCAAAATTCAGTTGTCCCATGGCAAGGAAGTCATTAATGAGCACCACCGGCCCGGCCAGTCACATCGTGCTGCAACTGCGTGCGGTCGAGGTCAGCCCATGACCCGCCCGAAACTCTGGCAACCTTCGACAACCGGCGAAGAATGGTTTCAAGACATTTATCGCCATGTCGGCCACCCACTGAACGTTCGCCATAGCGACCTGACGGACCTCGATTACCTAGTGGGGGCCGACTCGTTTGTCGAGGCTGTCAAGCTTACTGCCACCATGGACGTCGCCCTCCGATGCGTTCGACAGGTCAAGGAACTCTTCGAAGAACTGGACCACCCGAGCGCCGACCGCGTGGGGCGTTATCTGCGTTCCGCCGGGGATCTTCCGCCACGCCTTGTCAGCGACCGACTGTTCCTCGAGCGGACGCTGAAGACTGCGGAGGTTGCTCGAGACAAGCCCCGAAATAAAGCGATCGAAGCCTCGATCTATGGAAGAGGTCGCCAAACGTGCTACATGTGCGGCGAAGTTGTGCGATTGAACGGGCACGACGGGAAGCCGTACGCCATCGAACATCTGTGGCCTCAATCGCTCGGTGGCGAGACTACGGAAGAGAACCTCCTCAACGCCTGCTCCGACTGTAACAACAAGCGGATGCATCAAGTGACTTGGGCGACCGGACCCGTGCACTCAACGTGGCTGAAAAGTGCAATTGCGAACCCAAACGTAAAGCCGTCCCGGAAGAACCGAAACGAAATTCCCGCTGAAGACTTGGTTCTATCGCTCGCTCTCGCGCGACTGATTACCGTGGCCAACGGCCAGTCCGAACTCAACGGCGGCGTCGCGATTTCCCTGAAATCCGCCGCGCTTTTGCTTGGACCTCTCAAACGAACCGTGGCATTCCCTCCCCGATCGGAAGGACGCCGGTACACCTTTTTCGAACTGATGCACACCGAGGAGAATATGGCATGAGGAAGGCCGCGCCCCGCTTCACGTACGACGCATTGAAGTACGCCCAGGTACCCTCACGCAACGCTCCGCACTTCATCATATTTAGCGCGCCGGCGCGCGACATCTTGCAGTGGGCTGAGGTGGACAGACTCTCTGAAAACAATCTCACCGGCGCACAGCGCCCGCTCCATCCACTCAAGGTGAGCAAGGTCGTTAGATATCTGAAAGCCGATCAGCGCAACACGATACCGACGGCAGTGATCATCGCCCTAGATGAGGCCTCAGTGACGTTCAAGCCATCGAAGGCGCGGACGGCCGAGGGGCCTGGTGTCATCGAGATCGAGGTCAAGCCGAAAACTGGCCGTCCGGGGCTCATTATTGACGGGCAGCACCGCGTACATGGTGTGAGCGCATTTAACGACACCGCACGATTGAATGTCGTGGCCATGATCGGTGGGGACGATGCAGAGCGCGCGTTCCAGTTCGTAGTGATCAACAATTCGTCCGCTCGCATCAGCAAGAATCACGTCACGGCGCTGAATCTGCAGTACGACACGGACAAACTTAACGGCCGACTCATAGACAGCGCCGGCCTGACACTCGGGATGCGAGACCAGACATACGACGCCCTCCAAGTTATCGACGCTGAAGCGCCATTCGAAGGGCTGTTGGACCTTCCCACGAACTCGCGGGGATTTATCCCGCCCAACGCGGTGGAGAGCGCACTAGCCCTAACGAAAGATCGAGGAGCATTGCTCGGCATCGAAGATCTAGAACTGGAGGTTTTCCTTGCGATCTGGTCCGCCATTCATCGTTTGCGGAAAAATGAATGGAACGCAGATTCCAGACTTCTTCAGAAGGTCACCATTTTCTCGCTGACGGCTTATTTACTCGATGCGCTCGAGGGCGCGCAGCGCACAAGCAGCAGAACGCTGGACTTTACCGACGGGACCGTCCTGGCACGCGAAGTAACCCAGCTTGTCGAGGTTTTCCCAAAAGAATTCTGGACGGCAAATTGGAAAGCCAAAGGCCTCGACACAAGCGCCGGGCGACAGATTCTCATGAGCGCGCTAAAGCTCATCGACGCAAACGTTCGCCATGGCCGGCCCTGGCATAAGGACGTCGACCTCATAGACCCGGCAAAGTTGCCTGCCGCTTCGCGTACCCCGAATGCGTCGCCCCGACTGGCGACAAAAAAAAATAGTGCAAAGAAGGCCGCCACCAAGAAGGCAGTGGCTAAGAAAGCGAAGCCGAAGCGATGACCACGGTGAAGTGGCCTGGCAACTCGCCAGGCCACTTTGCCGCGAAGGGCCCCTATCACTGATTCGACATCACCTTTGTTAGGGGCTTTCGACAGTGATCAGATTGTCGAATCGTGCAATGCCGCCAGGGTCGCGCAGCTTTACAGTCAACTCGATCTGACTCGCAGTCTGTCCTGTGATTTCACAACGCGGTCGGCGGCGAAGCTGCGCATAGAAAACATCCAGCGGAAGCGGGAGCGGCAGAAACTGCGAACGCCTATGCATCCCTACCCAAGATTGGGCTTGCTCGCCGGCAACGATATTGCTCTTACCTTCGTTGCACCCTCTGCACATGATTCGCAGGTTCGACGCCGCGTTATCGCCGAACGTCGAAACTGGCCAGTCGTGGTCGATCGAGGGCTGTCTGTAATTGCAATGGGCCAGCGCCGGATTCCAGTGCTGTTTGAGCGGCTCCACCTTCAAAGGTCCGCGCGGACCATGGGGCGATGACCAACCTTTATGAACTACATCGTCATCGCAGAACAGCAAGCCGCAGTGAGTGCATCGCCAATCGATAGCATTGAGCATGGCTATCGTCAATGGCGGCTGCGAAGATCGAGTGTCGCCGAAGGCTCGGTAAAGGCCACGCATAGCGGCGACCCTTGCTTTCGTGCTCGGAACACCGAGAGAAGCAAGGTACTCCTCGCACAATTCATCCACGCTACTGCTGTCAGAAAAGCTTCTTGACCAAAGAGCCTTAGGCAACGCCATCGCTCGACTGCGCTCGACGAGAATCCGCAAGACGGACTTCTCGACCTCGAGCGGCGTGATGAAGAGCAACGCGCACAATGTATCTCGGAGCGAAAGTCCTTCCTGCGCGGTCAGGGCATCAATCGCTGCAGAAAGACGTCTCTCATCGTTGATAGTCGCCAGATCTATCCAATCCGCCATGATCAGTCCTGGAACAACCCAAGCTTTCTGTGGCCCCAGTTCTTCCGACCGATGTTGCGCCGAGTGTCCGTGATGGCACGCCGCAACAACTCTCGTCCCACCGTCGTCTGAAGGCCCTTCTTCCGCCACTCGTCGGTAAAAAAGCTCGATGGGAAATCGAGCCAGTATCGCTGTGATGTTGCTTCCGTCTCGGCGATCGTGGTGAAGCGAAATACCCTGCCGTCCGCCCACGTTTCTAGAACCATTCCCTGCATTTCTTGAAGCGTTACGATCATCAGAAGATGATGTGGATTGGCCGCCGTCGGGCGCAGCCACAAACGGGGATCAGATGCTTCGAAGTAGGCTCGGACCCCTCGCCAAAATGCGAAGAAATGGTCAATCCATTCGCCCTCCGCGCTATCCCATGTCCCGCCGTCAAGAAGGTTTGGATAGTCACGATCGATATTACGGAACTTGTTGGCTAAGGCAGACATGCCGGGAAACTGCAGGAAGCCCGATGCACCCTGAACTTCGAAGTCGATCAGTCCTGCGAAAGGGGAATGCGGGTCACGATTGACCTGCTCCATCATCTCAGAGCGCTCCACGTCGATGTTGGAGTTACTCAGCCGGCTGTACACCGAGTCGATCTCGTCTTGGTTTAGCGAGGTGGCAATAATCGTGCTGAGGAAGGCGGGCTTGATGGGCTTCGCCTTCTGATTAATGATCACGAACTGGTAGACGCTTTCCGCCCAATCGGCGTCGGGGAGTGCGCAGACAGAAAGTCGCATGCTTTCGTCGGCAAGTGCTGCGCCAAAAATCCGGTGTTGTCCGTCTACGATGATGCCAGGCTTCAAGAATGAGTAGAGGACCGCCCGCAACTGAGCCCCGTCTGACGGCCACGGGGTAACCCCCTTGATGTAGCCAGTCAGGCGGGTGTAGAAGTCGCCCAAGTAGGATACGTGTGCAGTGTTCATGGCCTCGTCTTCAGTTGAAAACACGGCATCATCCACTACATCATCGGCCTCTTTCTGGACGACGGCCACGACGGCCGATTCAAGGTTTCGGTCAATCTGTTCAACGACCTCGTTTGTAAGCCGTTTCACCAAGACTGCGCGAGCGAGTTGGGCGATCTCGGCCAACTCCATCTGCTCGAAGTCGGGCATCGAAAACGTGATCTTCACGATACCTTCCAACTCAGAAGATACCTGCTCGATCGTCATTGAGCCTGTGAAGCCGACTACGACAGATGTCGGAGTGACGTTCCTCGCGTCTTCGGCGAAGTAGTCCGCGACCTGCTTGATCCTCCTTTCCTCGAGCGTTCGCTGAAAGCCGTGCTGATAATCGAAGGCCTTACGCGGCACACCGGCCCACTCTCGTATGTGACCAGCGGGCGCCACGAAGAGAAGGATGGGCTCGGCGCCCTCGCGGGGCACATAAAGCTGTGCGATATAGCTAAAGATTTTATCGGTCATAGTTCAATGTATGCGAGTGATTGGCTGTCGCGACGTCGGGGCGACGCCGCGGGAGATTCGAGGAAAGTCTCTTTATCGCGTCTTGACCAGCTTGCTTAACAAGCGCGACAGCTCGATCAACGCAGCCTGTTACGACTAATTCATCTGCAGATCGTGCTTCGGGGCCCGCGATCGGAGCGTGCCTGTACCAGGCTAGCGTCACTGCCAGAGACTCCGTTTGATCCTGCATAGCATCCAGGACCCTCAATACAGTGTCGGCAAACTCCCGCCACTCTTCACGGCCAGAAGCGACCCAGCGATCCTCTAATTGGCACGACTCCAATCCGAGCCAGCACGCCAACCGGGCAATAAGAATTTCGCCCGTACCCGGATCTGTTACGTCAGCCAGAAAACTAAGAAATTCAACATTGGCTTCGTATTTCCCCATCAGTCGCAGGCTCTTTGGTGGAGTCGCATCCTCTTCGGGAATTCACAACCGACCAGCGCCACACCCGACGCGGTGTGGTGCGGCGCGCGAAAGGGTCGGCGGCGCCAGCATTCCGGGTCGATGGCTTCGCTGGATAGCGAGCGGATTGCGCAGCTCTCCAGTGCCTCGGATTCGGTCATCGGCGGCAGGATGCCAGGGAGGCGCTCGGCAAGCATGGTCTTGCCCGTGCCGGGCGGACCGATCATCAGCAGGTGGTGTCCGCCCGCGGCGGCGATTTCCAGGGCACGACGCGCCTGGTACTGGCCGCGTACGTCGCGCATGTCCGGGCCGCAGGTGGGCAGGTCGTAGAAGTCGGTGGCGGCCGCGGGTGAGCCAAGTGTGGCGTGCCCGCCGAGCCACGCGCAGACCTCGGCCAGGCTGTCGGCCAACAGTACGTCCGCCTCGCCGACGAGGCCCGCTTCTGCCGCGTTGGCACGGGGGACGACGATGCGCCGTCCGGCACGGCGGGCGCGGATCAGGGCGGGAAGGATGCCGGGCACGGCGCGCAGTTCACCGGACAGCGCCAGCTCGCCGAGGAATTCGCAGTCATCGAGGCGCTCGCGGGGGACCTGCGAGCCGGCCGCCAGAATACCCAAGGCGATGGCGAGGTCGAAGCGGCCGCCGTCCTTGGGGAGCTCGGCGGGCGCGAGATTCACGGTGACGCGGCGGTTGGGATATTCGAAGGCGGTGTTCTGGATGGCGACGCGGACACGGTCACGCGCTTCGCGCACTGCCGAATCAGGCAGGCCAACGATAGAGGTGGAAGGCAGTCCGCCGGACAGATGCACCTCGACGACGACCTGCGGCGCGGTGACACCTTCCTGCGCCCGCGAAAGGGTGACGGCGAGGCTCATGAGGATGGATATCGTAACCGGTTACGCATCCCAATCGGTGGCGAACTACCGTGATCCTGTAGGGATCGGGCTCGCATACGCACTCCTTGCGTCGACTGGGAAAATAACCGCCCCCGACCGCTCTCGGGGTGAGGGTGACGGATCGGGGGCGGTCCCGGGACGCTTGGCCGTCCTTATTGGCCAGGAGCCGCAACGCTGACTTCCAGGTCGGCGAGGCGCTTTTCCAAAACTTCGAGCCGTTCGCGCGTCCGCGCTAGAACCTGACTCTGGACATCGAATTCTTCTCGAGTAACGAGATCGAGGCGGCGTAGTCCCTGCGCCAGAATATCTTTGAAGTTGGCGTGCATATCCTCACGCGCTTGCGCCAACCCTGGCGGAACCAACGATGCCAACCGCTGTGCGAGTTGATCGATACCCTGCACATCCATCTTGCGCACCCCGATGTCGTGTATGAAGTTTAGGTGATTGGTTTGTAGGCGCTATAGGCCTACGCCTACACGTAGTGTAGGGTTTTTCCTACAAACGACCCAGAAGACGCCCCCGAACCCGGGTGGCACAATGGCCGTCCGCGCGCCGGCAACCGGCTGCGCTCTAGGAGTGATACATGAAGCTGGTGGTCGCCATCATCAAGCCTTTCAAGCTGGACGACGTCCGCGAGGCCCTCGCCGAGGTCGGCGTGCAGGGCGTTACCGTGACCGAGGTGAAGGGCTTTGGCCGACAGAAGGGCCATACGGAGCTCTATCGCGGCGCGGAGTACGTGGTCGACTTCCTGCCCAAGATCAAGCTGGAAGTGGCCGTCGCCGACGATCAGATCGAGCGTGTGGTCGAGGCCATCCAGGCGGCGGCCCGCACGGGCAAGATCGGCGACGGCAAGATCTTTGTCAGCTCGCTGGAGCAGGTCGTCCGCATCCGGACTGGCGAACTGGACAACGACGCCCTCTGAGCGAGGGCGCGCAGAGCGGGTGGCCCCTGGTCAGGCGGCCTGGGCCAGTCGCTTGTGGCGACGGTGGTGGAACAGCACGCCGGCGTAGTACGCCATGTAGTAACCGATGGTGAGGCCGACGACGAGCATGGTCAGCGGGCTATTGCCCGGCGGTGGCGTATGGGCCGGAACACCGGCGGCCCCGTCGCTGAACATCGGGGCCAGCACCAGGAAGCGCCAGGCCATGCGACCCAGCAGCAGGGCCGTCAGTGCGGCGCCGATCCAGGGGTTGGGAATGTAGAAGTCGGCACCCTCGGTGTTCGACCCGAAGCGGGTCAGCCGCAGGCCGATCATGGCCAGGCCAGCACCGACGATCAGGCCGCCAAGGGCGCCTTCGGCCAGACGGATGTCCTGTAGGCCGGAAGTGAGCGTCAGGCAGGCGATCAGCGCGAAGATGCCGACGCGAAAGCTCATGCGCTTCGTACGGATCGGCTGACGGCCAAAGCTGCCGCGGACACGGCGGTAGATGGCGAAGGCCATCAGCGGAGCGACGATGAACGGGACAGCGGTCGGAGCCAGCATGGCGTAGGTCTCGGTGGGTTGCGGTGTGAGGCTACGTTAGCGTTTGGCGTCCGTCGGTTCGAGGGATGGCTGACAGGTGTTGGGGGTGACGGGTGTCACCCCCCGCTGTGGGCGATAGGGCTTTCTGCATCATCGCTTTGTTGGCTTTTCGCCGCTGAAGCGGCTCCCACATTTCCCTATTCGCCGATGAATCGGCTCCCACATGGGCCGGATCGCCGATGAATCGGCTCCTACTTGGCTTTGCCCTGGTTGGCTACGGCGGCCATCTTGGCTTCGATCTCGGCCTGGTCGCCCAGGTAGTAGTGCTTGACGGGCTTCATCTCGGCGTCGAATTCGTACACCAGCGGGATGCCGTTGGGGATGTTGAGCTCGGCGATATCGTCGTCGGAAATGCCGTCGAAGTACTTCACCAGGGCGCGCATGGAGTTGCCGTGGGCAGCCATGAGCACGTTGTTGCCAGCGCGGATGGCCGGGGCGAGCACGTCGTGCCAGTAGGGCAGGACGCGGGCCACGGTGTCCTTGAGGCACTCGGTCAGCGGAACGTCGATGCCCTTGTAACGGTCGTCGTCTGCAAAGGACGTGGTGCCTGCATCGAGTGCCGGCGGCGGGGTGTCGTAGCTGCGGCGCCAGACATGAACCTGCTCGTTGCCGTACTTGGCCGCCGTCTCCGCTTTGTTGAGGCCGGTCAGGGCGCCGTAGTGGCGCTCGTTGAGACGCCAGTCGGTGACGACCGGAATCCACATCAGGTCCATCTCGTCCTGGACGTGCCACAGGGTGCGCACGGCGCGCTTGAGGTACGAGGTGTGAGCCAGGTTGAAGGTGAAACTGGCTTCCTTGAGCAAGCGGCCGGCCTCGCGGGCCTCGGCGACGCCCTGCTCGCTGAGGTCGACATCGGCCCAGCCGCTGAAGCGGTTTTCGAGGTTCCAGGCCGACTGGCCGTGGCGGATCATGACGAGCTTATACATGGCGTCCAACGATGGGGAGGAAAAATCCCATGGTGAAACCTGATCCGGAGGCAGTCAACTTGGCGGTTCAGGGACCCGTGTCATCAGTCACGCTAAACCTTGCGGCCCGCAGGTGCATCCTAGGAGTCCTAGTCCACCCGTGGAGCAGCACACCATGCGTCGTACCCTGATCTCGCTTCTCATCGCCCTTTCCGTCTCTGGCGCCGCACTGGCCGACGACGACATCAGCAAGGTCAATGGCACGGCTCAGGTCGAAGCCGGCCAGCACGCCGGGGATGTCCACACCGTCAATGGCTCCGTACGCATCGGCGACAACGCCGTCGTGCAGAAGGCCAGCACGGTCAATGGCGCCGTGGAGCTCGGCAAGAGCGCCACCGCGACCATCCTCAAGTCGGTCAACGGCGGACTGACCATGCACGAAAACGCACGTGTATCCGACGAAGTGGGAACGGTGAATGGCCGTGTCCTGATGGAACGCGGCGCCGATGTGAAGGGTCATCTCTCCAACGTCAACGGCGAGATCTCGCTCGAGGGCGCCCATGTCGGCGGCGGTATCGAAACGACGAACGCCGATGTCACCATCGGCGACGGCTCAAAGGTCGAGGGCGGCCTCCTGGTGAAGAAGCCTTCGATGACATTTTTCAGCAGCAAGGACCGCGTACCCAAGATCGTGATCGGCCCGCACGCCGTGGTCCAGGGCAGCCTCACCTTCCAGCGCGACGTGGAACTCTACGTCAGCGACTCGGCCACGGTCGGCAAGATCGAAGGTGCAACCCCGAAGAAGTTCTCGGGCAGCGCCCCATAACAGGCATGTGGGGCTACACCCAGTCGCGGGGCTTCAGGTATTCGGCGAGCCTTGCTTCGGGGCTGTCCGCTTCGGGTGTGAAGCCGTACTCGAAACGCACCCGCGGCGGCAGGCTCATCAGGATCGACTCGGTGCGACCGCCCGACTGCAGGCCGAACAGGGTGCCGCGGTCGTAGACGAGATTGAACTCCACGTAGCGGCCGCGCCGGTACAGCTGGAACTCGCGCTCGCGCTCGCCGTACGGGGTGTCCTTCCGGCGCTCCACGATCGGCAGATAGGCATCGAGGAAGCCCTCGCCGACATCGCGCATGAAGTTCAGGCAGCGATCGAACCCGCCTTCGTTCTGGTCGTCGTAGAAGAGGCCGCCGACACCGCGCGTTTCTCCGCGATGCTTCAGGTAGAAGTACTCGTCACACCAGCGTTTGTAGCGGTCGTAGACATCGTCGCCATAGGGTTCGCACAGGTCCCGGGCCACCGTGTGCCAGTGACGAACATCCTCGTCGAAGGGGTAATACGGCGTGAGGTCGAAACCGCCACCGAACCACCAGACGGGCTCGACGCCTTCCTTCGATGCTTCGAAGTAGCGCACGTTGGCGTGGGTGGTCGGGATGTACGGATTGCGCGGATGAAGCACCAGCGATACGCCAGTGGCGACGAAACTGCCACCCACCAGATCGGGGCGATGCGCCGTTGCACTGGGAGGCAGGGGCGAACCCGACACGCGGGAGAAATTGACGCCGGCCTGCTCGAAGATGCCGCCCTCTCGCAGCACCCGCGTTCGTCCACCGCCGCCAGCGGGCCGCGTCCATGCGTCTTCCTCGAAGGTCGCCTTGCCGTCGATCGCCTCGACGGCAGTGCAGATGCGTTCCTGCAGGCCACGCAGGAACGACTCGGCAAGATTGGCTTGTTCGGACATGCGCGGGGGCATCCTTTCGGGGTGGGATGAGGCAGAGCTTAGCAAGACGCTTGGCGCAGCCCTCTGCGACACGCCGCCGCGCGGCCCTGACGGTTCAGCCACCGCCTCAGGAAATTCGTTCCGCCATGCGCCGGTTACCGATCAGCGCGGCCCAGCGCATGCCCGTGTCGATCCACATGAGGTAGCCGGCTTCCATCAGCATCCGCGACACGTAGCGACGGTTGAACGGCAAGTGCGGCTCGGCCCCGAGCGGAGAAGCGTCGAAACCGAGGCGACGGGCAAGGTACATGCAACGGGCCAGATGGTAGCGGCTGGTCACCAGGCTAACCGGTGGCAGTGCGGCCCCCACACCGCCGCGCAGTAACTCGCGTGCGTGACGAAGGTTTTCCAGCGAGTCGATCGACATCTGCTCGAGGAGCAAGGGCACGTCATCCGGCCAGCCCTCGGCGAGGAGCCATCGCTTTCCCGCTGCCGCCTCGCTGACCGAGCCGCCACTGAGACCGCCAAGGAGCAGCGCCCGGTCGGCGCGGCCGGCCTGTGCGTTCTCACGGGCGCAGGTCAGCCGGCTGACGAAGTCATGCTCGGGGCGGCCGTCAACCAGGCGGCGACCGAAGACCAGCAGGGTCGTGCGCCGGGCGGCCAGGGCCGGGCTATGCCGCGCCAGTCGCCACACGCGCACCGCATGTACGACGTACACCAGTCCCAGGCTGCCGACGAGCACGATCACCGTCACCAGGGCGGCAAGCAGGATGTCGCGATCGCCGAGGTATCGCCAGACGCCACGGCGGAGCGGTTTGAGTAAGCCGGACATGGAAGGTGGCCCGCGGGAAGACCCGCAGTCTGTGCCATTCCCTCGCGGGCGCGCAATCGGATGAACCGGCGTCGGGCATTCACGAGACGCTATCAGGCAAAAAGGATAGGCTCGCGCGTATGCCTCATCCCATGTCGCCTCTCTCCATTCGCGCGTACACCGCGACCTCTGCCCTCGGTCGCGGCCTCGAAGCCCACGCCGATGCCTTGCTTGCCTCACGTGGCGGCCTCACCCCGAACGACTTCAGTTCGGCGCCGCTCGACTGCTGGATCGGTCGCGTGGCCGGACTGGAAGACGAGCCCCTGCCGCCGGAACTGGCCGAGTGGGAATGCCGCAATAACCGACTTGCCTGGCTGGCCCTGCGCCAGGATGGATTCATGGAGGCGGTGCGCGACGCACGTGAGCGCTACGGCGCGTCGCGCGTCGCGGTCCTGCTTGGCACGTCCACGTCGAGCATCGGCGCGACCGAGGAAGGCTACCGTCGCCTCGACCATGGGCGCATGCCCGAAGACCTGCATCGACCCGTGCTGCATACGCCGCACTCGCTTGCGGGCTTCGTCGCCACCGCGTTCGATCTTGAAGGCCCGTGCCTTACCGTCGCCACGGCCTGTTCGTCGAGCGCGAAGGTCTTCGGCAACGCCGAGCGGATGATCCGCCTCGGCCTGATCGACGCCGCCGTGGTCGGTGGCACCGACACGCTCTGCGACAGCGTGCTGTTCGGTTTCAATTCGCTGGAGCTGGTTTCACCCGAGCCCTGCCGTCCGTTCGATGCGAACCGCAATGGCATCTCGGTCGGCGAGGCCGCCGGCTTCGCCCTGCTCGAGCGCGCGACGGAAAACAGTACCGGCGCCATGGTGATCGGCTACGGCGAAGCCAGTGACGCCCACCATATGTCCACGCCGCACCCGGAGGGCCTGGGCGCGGAGCTTGCCCTGCGCGATGCTCTCGAACGCGCAGGCATCGAGGCCGGCGACGTCGACTACATCAACCTGCACGGCACGGCGAGCCAGAAGAACGACGAGGTCGAAGCCGCACTTGTCGCGCGCAGCTTCCCGGCCAGCACGCGCGCCAGCTCAACCAAGGGCTTCACCGGCCATACGCTCGGCGCGGCCGGCATCCTCGAAGCAGCGATCACCTTGCTTGCCATGCGTGATGGACGCATCCCGGGCAATCTTGGCGCGACGACGCCGGATCCCTTATGTGGTCCCCAGATGGCCTGGACCGCCGAACAAGGCGACATCCGCATTGCCCTGAGCAACTCCTTCGGCTTCGGCGGCAATAACGCTTGCCTTGCATTTGCCCGGGTGGGGGAAAGCGCATGAGCGCCGCGCTGAGTGTCTGGGTCAAGGGCGTCGGCCTGTGGGCGCCGGGCGCCGCGAACTGGGACGCCTTCCGCGACATCGTCGGCGGCCGTGCACAGCCTGGCACGGACGCCCGTCCCGCAGCCGACGTTCTCCCGGCGAATGAGCGCCGACGGGCACCGGAGAGCGTTCTGTTGGCTGCCGCCGTTGCTGGCCAGGCGGTATCGATGAGTGGGCTCGAAGCATCCAGCCTGCCCTGCGTCTTCGCCTCCGCCCACGGCGACCAGACCATCACCAACTACATGTGCGAGACGCTGGCCGAGACGCCGACCGAACTGTCCCCGACGAAATTCCACAACTCGGTGCACAACGCGCCAGCGGGTTACTGGACCATCGCAACGCACTGCCATGCGAGCTCGAGCGCCGTCTCCGGTGGCGAAACCACCTTCGGTGCCGGCTTGCTCGAGGCGGCGACACTCGCCGTCGCCGACGACCGCGACGTGCTGCTCGCCAGCTACGACATCGCCGGTACGGGACCGCTCGGTGAGATGACCTCGACTACCGGCCCCTTCGCCGTCGCACTGGTCCTGTCGCCGCGGGCGGATGGCGCTTCCGTCCGCCTCGATCTGACACCGTCGCCGGGCAACGGTGGAACGCAGCCCACCGGCGACGCATGGCTCGACGCAGTCGCAGCCAGCAATCCTTCCGCCCAGGCCATCCCGCTGATGCTCGCGCTGGCACTGGGTCGCTCAACGGCGCTGCGTATCGCGGCGGCGCGACAGCTCGACCTCCATGTCGACGTCGAGGCGGGAGCATGAATACGAACGCCGAGCGGGTATGCATCCTGATTCCCTGCCTCAACGAGGAAGGCGCCATCGGGCGCGTTGTCGGCGAGGCACTCGCGCTGGGCCTGCCGGTGATCGTCGTCGACGATGGCTCCGACGACCGCACGCCCGACATCGTGCGTGCCCTCCCCGTCACTCTGCTTCGTCATCCGACACGACGCGGCAAAGGCGAGGCGCTGCGAACGGGCTTTCGCGAGGTGCTGCGCCAGGGCTTCGACGCCGTGGTGACGATGGATGGCGACGGTCAGCACCTCGCCTCGGATGTCCCGGCGATCCTCGCCGCGAGTCGCGAGTACCCCGGCAGCATCGTCATCGGCGCCCGGATCCTTGACCGCGACCAGCAACCGCCCGGCCGTCGCCGTGCCAATGCGGTCGCCGACTGGGGCATTTCCTGTGCCTGCGCGCAGCCGATTGCCGATACCCAGAGCGGGCAGCGTCTTTATCCCCGTGCTGTCCTGGACCTTGTCGACATTCCCGCCGAGCACTTCGTATTCGAAGCCGCGCTGCTGATCACGGCGTGCCGTGAGCGCGGCACCCGTGTTGTTTCGGTGCCGATTGCCTCACGCTACCAGGGCGACTTCCGCGTAAGCCATTTCAATCCCGTACGCGATGTCACCCGGATCACGGTCTATACGGTGGGCCGGGTAATCCACTACGGTAACTTCCTGGCCAGCTACCGGCGCTCGCGTAGCGAGCCGACGATCATCGGTGCGACCGAATCGATCGAGCCCAAGACCGCACACTAGAACCCCCGAGGTGGAACATGGATCGTAAACCGCACGACGCCGTCATTCTGGGAGGAGGCCTTGCCGGCCTCTCGCTCGCCATGCAACTCAAGGGCGAGTACCCGGACATGGACATCGTGGTCCTCGAACGGCAGGCTCGCCCGCTGCCCGAAGCCGCACACAAGGTGGGCGAGTCGACCGTGGAGATCGCGGCGCACTATTTCGCCGAGACACTCGGCCTGCGCGACCACCTCGAGAGTTCGCATATCCGCAAGTTCGGCTTCCGCTTCTTCTTCTCCGAAGGCAAGGAAGATCTGGCCGACGTGACCGAACTCGGGGTCAGTGCTGTCCTGCCGACGCCGAGTTACCAGATCGATCGCGGCATCCTGGAAAACTTTCTCGGTGACGAGGCCCGGCGCCGCGGCATCGACTTTCGCGATGGCGTGACCGTGCGCGGCTTCGATATCGGTGCGGGCGACGCGCCGCATACCGTCCGCGCCAGTAGTCCCGACGCAGGCGACACCGTGTTGCACGCACGGTGGCTGCTCGATGCCTCCGGCCGCGCGGGCATGATCCGGCGCAAGTTCGATTTCACGCGGGACAACGGACATCACGCCAACGCCGTGTGGTTCCGTATCGACGAACGACTGGAGATCGACGGCTGGTGCGACGACGCCGAATGGAAGGAACGCTGCCGGCCGCCGGAACGCTGGCGCTCGACCAATCACCTGTGTGGCCCGGGTTACTGGGTGTGGTTGATTCCGCTTTCGTCAGGCGCGCACTCGGTGGGTATCGTCTGCGATGCCGCCATGCATCCGATCGAAGGCATGAAGACCTTCGACCTCGCCGTGGAGTGGCTGGAGAAATACCAGCCACTGGTCGCACGTCAGGTGGTGAAGCATCGCGACAAGCTTCTGGATTTCGCCTTCTTCCGGAACTTCTCGTACAGCTGCTCGCGGATGTTCTCGTCGGATCGCTGGGCACTCACCGGTGAAGCCGGTGCATTCCTGGACCCCTTTTACTCACCCGGCAGCGACTTCATCGCTATCGCCAACACCTACATCACGATGCTGATCGGCCACGACCGGCGTGGCGAGAACGTGGCCCCGCATGCCCGGCTGTACGAACGACTCTTCTTCTCGTTCTACGAGGGAACGCTGAAGATGTATCGCGGCCAGTACAACCTTTTCGGCGACGCCGAAGTGTTGCCGATCAAGGTGATCTGGGATTACGCGTACTACTGGGGTGTGCTCTGCCAGATCGTCTTCCAGAAGCGGCTGGGCGATAGTGCGTTCATCGCACAAATGAGCGATGAGCTGCTCGCAGCCACCGATCTGAACACGAAAATGCAGGCCTTCTTCCAGTCATGGCATGCCGTGTCGGAAGGACGCAATCCCAAGGTGATGCTCGACCAGCGCGAACTCCGTTGGTTCGCCGACATGAATGGCACGCTGCACGACCTCATGGACGACGAAGCCCTGGCGGCTCGCCTGCGAGACAACGTGCACATGATGGGCCTGCTGGCAGCTTCCATTGTCGAGCGTGCCGCGGACGATCATCCGTCGCTGCTCGCGGATGCTGGTGACCTGGTCTCCGTGGAAGGCGAGCGCACACCACTATTTTCGAAGGTCGCCTGAGTCGCGGCTTTTGAGACGCCCCCGGTCCAGACTTCTCTGGTCGGCCCGGGGGAGCAGTCAGGCTCCTCATCAGTCCCCTCTCAGGTAGCCCCCGGGCCGGCGATGACCTCGGCCGTCAGACCTTCGGATGTATGACGGCAGCGCGCCCCGAGGCAATCTCGACACCGGCATGTTCGATACGAAACGTATACTGCGCGCCGCTCTCGTCGGCGATCAGGCACTGCGCGTGCACGTGAAGCGTGTTGCTCAGGGTGTCCACGCGGTTCACCGCCAGGTGCACGCCACGCAGACTCACCAACATGCCCGGACGGGGCTCCAGGGCGCCCTGCCCGCGTGCGCGCAATGCACCGTGCACCGCCATGGCCTGTGCGCCGTACTCAGCCAGATGCACGGCGTGCAGCCCATGCTCACCGCGGAGTGGGTGGGTATCGAGCACATGGCTGACACTCGTCGCGTGAATCGACGTGTCGTCCCAGGTGAGAACACCATCCAGCAGGCACATGTCGCCGGCGTGCGGAATGAGATCGATGAAGTCAGTCCTGGCGAGCATGCGCGGTCGTCGGGTCAAACGTCGGAGTGGCCGGACACGTGAGCGGCAGTTGCACCTGCGGGCTCGTCAGCTGGGCCGGTTTCCTGCCAGAAGTCATAGAAATTGAACCAGTTGAAGGGATAGACGCGGGCATAGTGTTCGATCCGCGCGGCGTAACGGCCGATCACGGCGTCGAGTGCGGGAAGGCGGTTTCCACGAGGAATGTCGATGCCGTCAGAGAACGCCTCGAAGATCAGCCTGTAGCGGTTGCCGCCCAGGTAGATGCCCATGCAAAGCACGACGGGGATCTTCAGCGCCGAGGCCAGCAACCACGGCCCGGCAGGAAACGGGGCGGGCGTGCCCAGGAAGGGCACCATGCGCGTCGCCTCGTTCTGGTGACCGCGGTCCGCCAGCAAGGCGACCATGGCACCTTGCTGCGCGCCTTCGGCCATGGCCAGGGCAACCGACGTGCCACCGAGCGCAGCGTCGATGACGGCGGCGCCGACGTCCGGAGCCAGTGCTTCGAGCACAGCGGTGAGGGCGGGCGTCTTCTGCTTGTCGAGCACCACGCGCAGCGGCACGTCCGGGCGCCGCCCGCTGAGGGCGCGAAGCGCTTCGAAGCTGCCCTGGTGCGAGCCGATCAGGAGGACGCCCTGACGCGCATCGAGATAGCGGTCGAGGATGGCCAGGCCTTCGACATCGACAACGAAGTCGCGCTCGCCGCGAGCAAGGAAGAACAGCCGATCGAGCAACGTCGCGGCGAACATGTGGATGAGGTGGAAGACGTCGCGGGACGTGACGGGGCGGTTCAGCACCCTCGCCAGGTAGCGGCGCGATGCGTCGCGCTCGTCGGCGCGGCGCAGGAAGAAATAGAAGGCGATCGGATACAGCAGCACGCGTGCCACGTCGCGTCCGAGCCGCAGGGCGATCGTCCGGATCACCCAGATCGCGAACATGCCACCGCCTTCGCGCTGCTTCCAGTGGCTCATGACGTCGCTTCCAGGGTGCCACGCAGGAGGGTGTCGGCCCCGCGACGAACCGTAAAACGATAGCGGGCGTCGGCCAGGGCGAGCATTTCCAGTTCGGCCTGCTCTCCCGGGAACAGGGGCGCAAGAAATTTCGCGTCGATGACCTGTCGCACGCCGGCACCGCGCCATTCAAGCAGCGCCTCGGCGGCCTGCTCGATCAGCAGCACGCCCGCAACGATCGGCCGTCCTGGAAAATGACCGGCAAAGCTCGGGTGTGCGGCATCGAAGCGCAGTGGGCGTACGTAGGGCGCGATGTCGTCGGTCTCGGTCAACGGCTGGCTCCGGGCCTTATACGGGAACGGCGGCGCGGCGGTCGTCGCCCCCGTGATCTGCGCGCAGCAGAACATGCCGTGGGCGAGTGCGACCTGAACGACGGTCAGGCGGCGGCGCGATGCTGCTCGATGTGCTCGGAGAGCGAACGAAGGTTCGTGAAGATGGTGCGATTGTCCGGGTTGTCGGACTTCAGCTGGAAGCCGTAGCGCTTGGACACGGCCAGAGCGATTTCGAGGGCGTCGATCGAGTCCAGGCCCAGGTCGCTGCCGAACAGCGGTGCCTCGGGATCGATGTCGGCCGGCTTCACCGCCTCGAGGTTGAGGCTCGTGACGATCAGTTCTGCCAGTTCTTTCTGTGCTTCGGTTTGCGTTGCCATGTGGTCGTTCCAGGTCCTGGATTTACCTGCCTCCCCCCGGATGGCAGCGGCCGCGGAGTTTACCACAGGGCCTCCTCAGCGCCCGTGGAACCGGAGGCCACCTTGTTCAGCGTCGTGAAACCGGCCGACCCACACGCCGCGCTGACAACGGAACGATATGATGGCTTTGTCACATTCTTTCGGATCTGCGATGCCCCCAGGCAGTGAACTGCGCGAGCGTTCGACGCTTACCGCCCCTTCCGCGCCCTCCGTGGGTTACCAGGCGGCTGGCGGCGCGCTTTCGCCCCATACCCTCGCCGCCTTCGGTTTCGGCCGCGCCGCCATCGAGCGCGACGATCCGCGATGGCTCCGTGTCGCGCTGGAGCCGCTCGGCGCGGGTCTGGACGAGATCTGGGAAGTCGATGGCGACGTGACGTCAGGTTGCGACGGCGACCTGCGCTGGTCACGCGGCGGCGGTTGGCTCTTCGCCGCCGTCGAGTGCCACGAAGACGACCGTGGCGGTACCGAGGGCGCAGCCAGGCACGCCTACGACCTGCTGACGCGCTTCGTAACCGCCAGCGACGAGCGCCACGTGCAGCGCATCTGGAACTACCTGGGCGCGATCAACGACGGAACCGGCGACGACGAGCGCTACAAGCACTTCTGCACCGGCCGCATCAGCGGCATGGGCGATGTCTTCGCGCAGGGCTTTCCGGCAGCGACCGCCATCGGGCATCACGCCGACCCGGGCCTTCTGCAGGTGTACCTGCTCGCCACGGACAGGCCGGGAACACGGGTGGAGAACCCGCGCCAGGTCAGCGCCTGGCGTTACCCCCGCCAGTACGGCCGCACGCCGCCCAGCTTCGCGAGAGCGACCCTTCTGCCAGCAGACGACGTGCTGGCGATCTCGGGCACGGCGGCGGTCGTCGGCCATGCGTCCGCGCACGCTGGCGACATCGCCGCGCAACTCGGTGAAACGTTGCGGAACCTCGATGTACTTCTCGAAACAGGGGGTCTCCCCGCCGGATTCGACCGGCGCGCGCCCTTGAAAGCCTACGTGCGGCACCCGCAGGACGAAGCCGTGGTCCGCGCGTTCGCCAACCGGCATCTTCCGGAGGCACCGCTGCTGCTTGTGCACGGCGATATCTGCCGTGCCGAGTTGCTCGTCGAGATCGACGGCTGGCGTTATCGCGCCTAGGCTTTCTTCGTCGGGCGCAGCCAGCCTTCGATCACGGTCTGCCGCGCGCGGGAAATCGTGAGTGCGTCGGGCGGTGCGTCCTTGGTGATGACCGAGCCGGCGCCGATGGTCGCGCCACTGTGCAGGGTCACCGGGGCGACGAGTGCACTGTTCGAGCCGACGAACACGCCATCACCGATGGTGGTGCGGCTCTTGTTCACCCCGTCGTAGTTGCAGGTGATCGTACCCGCGCCGATGTTGACCCTGCTGCCGATCACCGTGTCGCCCAGGTAGCTCAGGTGGTTCGCCTTCGAGCCTTCGGCGATCACCGCGTTCTTCGTCTCGACGAAGTTACCGATATGCACGCCGGCAGCGAGGTCGGTGCCTGGACGCAGTCGCGCGAACGGCCCGATGGTGCACGGACCATGCGTTACCACGCCATCGAGATCGCAGTGCGCGAGCACGATGGTACCGGCGGCAAGCGTTGCGTTGCGAACGCGCGTGAAGGGACCGATGCGTACGCCATCACCGAGCGAGACGTCGCCTTCGAGGATCACGTTGACGTCGATCTCGACATCCCGCCCCGTGGTGACCTTGCCACGTACATCGAGGCGCGCCGGATCAGCGAGACGCACGCCGGCAAGCGCGAGTTCGCGCGCCATACGTTCGCGGTACAGGGCTTCGAGCCCGGCCAGCTGCCACGGATCGTTCGCGCCCGATGCTTCCACCGGGTCGCAATCCACGCATGCGGCCGGTGCTCCCTCGGCCGCCGCCATTTCGAAGACGTCGGTGAGGTAGTACTCGCCCTGTGCATTGCTGTTGCCCAGTTGCTGTGTCCACGCGAGCAGGCGCGTGGTGTCACCGGCGACGATCCCCGTATTGACCAGGTCGACGGCGCGCTGCGCAGCGCTGGCATCCTTTTCTTCCACGATGTGTCGCACCTTGCCCGAGGCGTCGAGCACCACGCGGCCGTAGCCTTTGGGATCGACCAGACGCGTGGCGAGCATGGCCAGGCCGTCGCTGGCGCGTGCGAGCGCAGCCAGCGTGTCACCGCGAATCAGGGGCACGTCGCCGTACAGGATCAGTACGCGCCCCTCGAGCTTGCCGTCGGCCTGCAGCGCCTCGAGCGCGGTGCGCACCGCGTGGCCCGTGCCGAGTCGCTCGCGCTGCTCGATCCAACCCAGTGACGTGTCCGCGGCGTAGGCCGCGCGAACCTGTTCACCGTTGTGACCGTAGACGACGTGCACGCCCACGGGGTCGAGTGAACGCGCGGCCTCGATGACATGGGACAGCAGCGGCCGGCCGGCGAGCGGCATCAGCACCTTGGCGGACGCGGACTTCATCCGCTTGCCTTCACCCGCGGCGAGAATCAGGACGTGGAGAGGCGTCGCGGTCATAGGCTCGTGCCTGGCGTAAAAGGAGAGGGCCGCACTTTCGCGCGTTTCGACGCCCCTGCCAAGTCGGCTACTTGTCGTCGGGCCGATGGGTCAGGTGTTCGAGGTTGGGCTTGTACGCCTCGACAAAGGCATTGCGCAGGATGCCGGTGATCGCATCCGCGGTCGACACACTCTTGTCCCCGATGTTGCCGGATATCGTCACGCGCGTGGCGAACTGGTCTTTCGACTGGTTCTTGAAGACCTTGGTGACGCCTTCGGCCAACGCCTCGTAAGCGAGCTTGATCGGTCCCTTGTGATCCTGCTCCACGTCCTGCTTCCAGCTGAATATCTGCAAGCCATGGAACAGCGGCTTGGCATACCCATTGAGCTTCTGGTCCTTGGCCTGCAGTTCCATCACGAACTCGCCTTCGCCGCCCGCGAAGTCGAGCCCCGAATACGCGCGCGCGAGATCGTTCGCCTTTACCAGCTTGATGTTGCGAATGCTCAGCTCGTAATGGAAATCGCCCAGGCGCTCGAGTGGATCGAATTCCGCGCTGGTTTCCAGGGGCGCGTCGCCCAGGACTTTCGCCGTGGCGTGCATGTGCGCCACGCGCTCGCCGCCTTCGCGCTGCACGTTCGTCAGGTTGGTAGCGGTGCCGTTGACGTCGGTCATCTTCAGGTCGACCTTGGGGCTCGACACGAAGTTATGGAAGGTAACGGTGCCGTTGAAGACGTTCACTTCTTCCAGGCGTGTCGGCACAAGCGCTTTCAGCGGCGTGCGCCAGTCCACACCCTTACCTGTCTGCGTGTCACCCTCGCCCTTGCCATCGACGAAGTTCACCACGGGCTCATAGAAATCGATCTTGCCGCGGAGATGCCCGCGGGTGAGGGCTAGCCAGCTCAGCGAGATCTCCGCGCGCGCCGTGTCGAACAACGGCACAGGTAACTTTCCATCCACCTTGGTGATGGTCAGCCGGTCGATGGAATAAGCGCCGCGCCAGAGATGGATGTCGATATCGACGATGTGGCCCGAGTAGTTACCCATCTTCGCGAGGCGGCCGTTTAGGTAGTTGAGCACCATGTACGGCAGGGCGATGCGCGCGACGATAAGAACGACGGCGATGACGCCGATGATCCACAGGCTGCGGCGATAACGGGTGTGCATGGGGAGGGTACCGGGGGACGACCGGGCCAGTGTGAGGCCTCACGGGTCACAAGCGCATGAAGGCGCCGGGCGGGGTCCCGCCTTTGTGGGAGCCGGCTATGCCGGCGATGGGGTGCGGCGACCTGGATATCGCCGCTGAAGCGGCTCCCACAAAAAAAACGCCGGCGTCTTGAGGCGCCGGCGTTTCTTTGAAGAGCATCGCCGCTGAAGCGGCTCCCACAGGGGTGTCCCCGCGGGAACTGGGGTCAGTGCTTGAGGGTCTTGCGCATGCGCTCGAGGGCTTGCAGCTGGGCCAGGGCCTCGGCCAGCTTGGCCTGGGCCTCGGCGACGTCCAGCGTCTCGCCGCGGTTGGCCAGGGCGGCTTCCGCTTCGTCCTTGGCTTTCAGCGCGGCGGCCTCGTCGAGGTCGGCCGCGCGGACGGCTGTATCGGCGAGGATCGTCACGACCTGCGGCTGCACCTCGAGGATGCCGCCGGAGACGTAGAACTGCTGGCGCTCACCGCCGGCAGCAACCACGTCCACGTGGCCCGGCTTCAGGCGGGTGATCAGCGGCGCGTGACGCGGCGCGATACCCAGCTCGCCGAGCTCACCGGTGGCGACCACGAGCGTGGCTTCGCCGGAGTAGATCTCGGCTTCGGCGCTGACGATGTCGACGCGAATGGTGTGGGTCATGGGCTTGTCTTCCTAGGTAAGGAGTGGGGAAAGAAGGCGCTTACGCCGCCTTCTTCGCGCCCATTTCCTCGCCCTTCTTGATGGCTTCGTCGATGCCGCCGACCATGTAGAAGGCCTGCTCCGGCAGGTAGTCGAGCTCGCCGTCGAGGATCATCTTGAAACCGCGGATCGTGTCCTTCAGCGCGACGTACTTACCCGGCGAACCGGTAAAGACTTCGGCCACGTGGAACGGCTGCGAGAAGAAGCGCTCGATCTTGCGGGCGCGCGACACCGAAGCCTTGTCTTCCGGCGACAGCTCGTCCATGCCGAGGATGGCGATGATGTCCTTCAGCTCCTTGTAGCGCTGCAGGGTGCCCTGCACGCGACGGGCGATGTCGTAGTGCTCCTGGCCAATGACCGCTGCGTCGAGCTGGCGGCTGCTGGAGGCCAGCGGATCGACGGCCGGGTAGATACCCAGCGAAGCGATATCGCGGCTCAGCGTCACCGTGGCATCGAGATGCGCGAAGGTGGTGGCAGGCGACGGATCGGTAAGGTCATCCGCGGGCACGTAGACGGCCTGGATCGAGGTGATCGAGCCGGTCTTGGTCGAGGTGATGCGCTCCTGCAGGACGCCCATTTCCTCGGCCAGCGTCGGCTGGTAACCCACGGCCGACGGCATACGGCCGAGCAGCGCGGACACTTCGGTACCGGCCAGCGTGTAGCGGTAGATGTTGTCGACGAACAGCAGGACGTCCTTACCCTTGCCGGTCTCGTCCTTCTCGTCGCGGAAGTACTCGGCCATGGTCAGGCCGGTCAGCGCGACGCGCAGGCGGTTGCCCGGCGGCTCGTTCATCTGGCCGTAGACCATCGCGACCTTGTCGAGGACATTGGAGTCCTTCATCTCGTGATAGAAGTCGTTACCTTCACGAGTACGCTCACCCACGCCGGCAAACACGGACAGACCCGCGTGCGCCTTGGCGATGTTGTTGATGAGCTCCATCATGTTGACCGTCTTGCCGACGCCGGCGCCGCCGAACAGGCCGACCTTGCCGCCCTTGGCAAACGGGCACATGAGGTCGATGACCTTGATGCCGGTTTCCAGCAGTTCGTTGCCGGCTGCCTGCTCGTCGTAGGCCGGGGCTTCGCGGTGGATGACCCACTGTTCGGTCTCACCGATCGGGCCGGCTTCGTCGATCGGGCGACCGAGCACGTCCATGATGCGACCAAGCGTGGCCTTGCCGACCGGCACCTTGATGCCTTCGCCGGTGTTGCGGGCGATCAGGTTGCGGCGCAGGCCGTCGGTGGAACCGAGCGCGATGGTGCGCACGATACCGTCACCGAGCTGCTGCTGCACTTCGAGGGTGATCTCGGTGCCGTCGACCTTCAGTGCGTCGTAAATCTCCGGCACCTGGTCGCGCGCGAATTCGACGTCGACGACCGCGCCGATGATCTGAACAACTTTGCCCTGGCTCATGGAATGCTCCGGATGAATCTTCGTAAGGTTCTGTTTCGGCGCCGCATGCTGCGTCGCCATCGCTTTGGGGGTTCGGTCAGACCGCGGCGGCGCCGCCGACGATTTCCGAGATTTCCTGGGTAATCGCGGCCTGACGTGCCTTGTTGTAGACCAGTGTCAGTTCGCCGATGACCTTGTTCGCGTTGTCCGAGGCGGCCTTCATGGCGACCATGCGCGCAGCGTGTTCGCTGGCGAGGTTCTCGAGCGCCGCCTGGTACACCACCGACTCGATATAGCGCGTCATCAGGTGCTCGAGCACCGTGCGCGCATCGGGTTCGTAGATGTAATCCCAGTCGTGGGTCTGCTCGACCTTCACGCCTTCGGATGCCTTTCCTTCGGCGTTTTCGAGTTCCTTCGCTACCAGCGACACCGGCAGGAGGGCTTCGATCGTCGGCTTCTGCACGATGGTGTTCACGAAGTCGTTGTAGACCAGGAACACGCGGTCGAGCTTGTTATCGGAATAGGCGTCGAGGACGACCTTGATCACACCGATGAGGTCTTCGAGCTTCGGCTTCTCACCCAGGTGCGTCGCCGTGCCGATCAGGTTCACGCCCTTGATGCGACGGAAGAAGCTGACGGCCTTCTGGCCGACGGCGACCACGTCGATCTCGGCGCCCTTGCCCTGCCATTCGCGAATGGAGGTAAGCGTGCGACGGAACAGGTTGGAGTTGAGGCCGCCGGCGAGGCCGCGGTCCGTCGACACCACGATGAAGCCGACGCGCGCGACGTTCTCGCGCTCGGTGAGGAACGGGTGCACGAAGTCCGTGCTGGCCTGGGCGACGTGCGCGATCACCTTGCGCATCAGGCGCGCATAGGGACGCGAGGCCTTCATCAGGTCCTGCGCCTTGCGGATCTTCGACGCCGAGACCATTTCGAGCGCACGCGTCACCTTGCGCATGTTCTGCGTGCTCTTGATCTTGGTTTTGATTTCGCGGCCGCTTGCCATGGCTTACTCGTCTGTAAAGGGTGACGCCAGGTGTTCCACGGAGCGGGCGATGTCGCCCGCCCCGCGTGTCTCGCTCTTACCAGCTACCGGTCTTCTTGAACTCGTCCGTGGCCGACTTGAAGGTCGCCTCGATGTCCTTGTCCCAGTCACCGGTCTCGTCGATCTTGGTCATCAGCTCGGCGTGGTTCTGGCGGAAGAAGGCATGCAGGCCCTTCTCGAACGGCAGCACCTTGTTGATCGGCAGGTCGTCGAGGTAGCCCTTCTCGGCGGCGAACACGGAAACACCGAGTTCGGCGATCGACAGCGGCGAGTACTGCGGCTGCTTCATCAGCTCGGTCACGCGCTGGCCGCGGTCCAGCTGCGCGCGCGTGGCGGCATCGAGGTCCGAGGCGAACTGCGCGAAGGCAGCCAGTTCGCGGTACTGCGCGAGGGCGAGCTTCACGCCACCGGAGAGCTTCTTGATGATCTTGGTCTGGGCGGCACCACCGACGCGCGACACCGAGATACCGGCGTTCACGGGCGGACGGATACCGGCGTTGAACAGATCGGTCTCGAGGAAGATCTGGCCGTCGGTGATCGAAATGACGTTGGTCGGGACGAACGCCGAAACGTCGCCCGCCTGGGTCTCGATGATCGGCAGCGCGGTCAGCGAGCCGGTCTTGCCCGTCACCTTGCCGTCGGTCATCTTCTCGACGTATTCGGCGCTGACGCGCGAAGCGCGCTCGAGCAGACGCGAGTGGAGATAGAAGACGTCGCCGGGATAGGCTTCGCGGCCCGGCGGACGCTTGAGCAGCAGCGAGATCTGGCGGTAAGCGACGGCCTGCTTGGAGAGGTCGTCGTATACGATGAGCGCGTCTTCGCCGATGTCACGGAAGTACTCGCCCATGGCGCAGCCGGAATACGGCGCGACGTACTGCAGGGCGGCGGCTTCGGAAGCGGAAGCGACGACCACGATGGTGTTGGCCAGCGCGCCGTTCTCTTCGAGCTTGCGCACGACGTTGGCGATCGAGCTGCGCTTCTGGCCGATGGCCACGTAGATGCACTTAATGCCCGAGTGCTTCTGGTTGATGATGGCGTCGATCGCGACGGCGGTCTTGCCCGTCTGGCGGTCGCCGATGATCAGCTCGCGCTGGCCGCGGCCGATCGGGATCATCGAGTCGATGGACTTGTAGCCCGTCTGCATCGGCTGGTCGACCGACTGGCGCCAGATGACGCCCGGCGCGACCTTCTCGACCGGGCTGGTGCCCACGGCGTCGATCGGACCCTTGCCGTCGATCGGGTTACCCAGCGCGTCGACGACGCGGCCGAGCAGGCCCGGACCGACCGGCACTTCGAGGATGCGGCCGGTGGTCTTGGCGGCATCGCCTTCGCGCAGGTGCTGGTATTCACCGAGCACCACGGCGCCGACCGAATCGCGCTCGAGGTTCAGCGCGAGGGCGAACGTGTTGTTCGGCAGTTCGATCATTTCGCCCTGCATCACATCGGCCAGGCCGTGGATGCGCACGATGCCGTCGGACACGCTGATGATCGTGCCTTCGTTGCGTGCCTCGGCGCCGAGCTTGAACTGCTCGATGCGGGTCTTGATCAGCTCGCTGATCTCGGACGGATTCAGTGTGGTGCTGGACATGGTCGGTTCCTTTTAATCTCGTATCAGTGCGTCAGCGCGCTGGCGAGCCGCTGCAGGCGGCCGCGCGCGGAACCGTCGATGACCTGCTCACCGGTGTCGATGACGACACCCCCGAGCAATGACGCATCGACGTGCGTATCCAGTTCGATCTCGCGCTTGAAGCGGCGCTTCAGCGAGGTCCGCAGCAGGTCTGCCTGCGCCGTATCGAGATCCAGCGCGCTCGTCACCTTGACCTTCAGGGTCTGCTCCGACTCACGCTTGTAATCGTCGTAGAGGCTCGCGATTTCCGGCAGGAGCACCATGCGGCCGTTCTCTGCCAGTTCCGCGAGGAAGTTGGCGAACGGCGCATCGGCGGCCATGCCTTCAGGCAGGTGCAGGGCAACCAGCTGGGCCGGCAGCACGCGCGGATCGTTGTATAGCTCGGCAACACGCGGGTGCGCCGCGACCACGGCCGCGAAGTTCAGCGCATGGGACCAGCCGGCGAGCGAACCCGACGCATGCGCTACTTCGAAAGCGGCGCGTGCGTAGGGACGAGCGAGGGTGAGCGCCTGGGCCATGATCAGATCTCGGCGGCGAGTTGATCGAGCAGCGCCTTGTGGGCCGCCGGATCGATTTCACGCTGCACGATCTTCTCCGCGCCACGCACGGCGAGGGCGCCGACCTGTTCGCGAAGCTGCTCACGGGCACGCTGTGCCATCGAGGCGATCTCGTCCTGGGCCTGGGCCTTCAGACGGTTGATCTCACCGGTGGCTTCGGCGCGAGCCTTCTCGAGAAGCTGATTTGCCTGCTGCTGGGCCTTGTCGATGATCTCGGTCGCCTGCAGGCGAGCCTGCTTGATCTCGACAGCGACCTTGGCGTCGGCATCCTTCAGCTCGGCACGAGCACGCTCGGCCGCGGCGAGCCCTTCGGCCACCTTCTTCTGGCGTTCTTCGATGGCACCGTTGAGCTGGGGCCAGATGAACTTGGTGGTGAACCAGACCAGGATCGCAAAAGAGATCATCTGGCCCAGGAAGGTCATGTTAATTTCCATGATCTCTCCAAAGACTCCGAACGCTGGGGTACTGACGGTCGCCGTGGCGGGTTACGCCACGGCGACAAAGACAAACGCTTGCTTAGCCGCCCGAGGCGGTGCGCAGCACGTTGATCAGCGGATTCGAGAAAGCGAGCAGCAGGGCGATCGCCAGGCCGATGATGAACGCCGCGTCGATGAGGCCGGCGAGCAGGAACATACGACCCTGGAGCAGCGGAACCAGCTCAGGCTGACGGGCGGCCGACTCGAGGAACTTCGAGCCCATGATGGCGATACCGAGGCAGGCGCCGAGCGCACCGAGGCCGATGATCACGCCGATGGCGATGGCGGTCATGCCCTGGACGTGGGCGAAGAGCGATGCGAGTTCCATGGTGTTCTCCTGGGATTTCTTGAAGTCGAAAGGGTGGTGTGAAACGAAAACTTGAAAGGACTGGGTTCTAACGTCGGTGCGGTGAGTTAGTGGTGTTCCCGCGCCGTGGCGATGTAGACGATCGTCAGCATCATGAAGATGAACGCCTGGAGGGCGATGATCAGGATGTGGAAGATCGCCCACGCCGTGTTGAACACGACGCCAGGCACGAAGCCGATCCAGCTCACCATCAGGCCGGCGATCAGCATGAACACCAATTCGCCACCGTACATGTTGCCGAACAGTCGCATCGCGAGCGACACCGGTTTCGACAAGGTCTCGACGACGTTAAGAAGCAGATTGGGAATCAACAGAATGGCTTTGGCCCAGAGGCTTTCGGCGTGGAACGGTGCGGTCAGCATCTCCTTGCCATAGCCGAAGCCGCCCTTGGCCTTGATGCCATGGCCGATCACGATGAGGATCACGGCGAGCGACAGGCCAACGGTGGTGTTGATGTCGGCGGTGGGCACCGCACGGAAATGCGTGGTTTCCGCCACTTCGGCACCGGCGAACGTGTGCACCAGCCAACCGGCGAGATCCACCGGAAGCAAGTCCATCGCGTTCATGAAGAACACCCACATGAAGATGGACAGCGCCAGCGGCGTGACCGTGCGACGGTCGCCGTGGAAAGTGTCCTTCACCTGGGTGTCGACGAATTCGATTGCCAGTTCGACCAGCGCCTGGCCCTTCGACGGCACGCCGGAAGTTGCCTTACGGGCGTACAGCCAGAACCACAGGCAGAAGATAGCGCCAAGCACGAACGACACCACGAGGGAGTCGACGCGCAGGTTCCAGAACGCGCCATGATCGGTGCTGAAATTCACCGTCATGTGGCCCAGGTGGTGCTGGATGTATTCGGTCAGACCGCCTTGCGGTTCGCTCGCCATGCCTCAACCCTTGAATCTGAATGCAAATACATTGACCGCGAAGGCTGCTACCAGTCCCGCAAGAGCGGGCAAGGGTGGCAGCTTCCACTGAACCAGAATGAGCGCCAGTCCACCGATGAGTACGATCCAGCGAAGGATCATGCCCACGAGAAAGCGGACGAACGTTGCCCCCGCACCTCCCAGCGCACTGAACGCCCGCGCAGCGAGCAGCGCGGTGGCGATAGCGACGATCAGGGCACCTGCGAAGGCAGCCAGACCGGCCGGACGCCCTTGCAGGAGAAATGCGAGCCCGGCAATGACGGCCACCACCAGCTGCGCGAAAACGACGCGCATGGCGAGATGACGACCGGCTGCAAGACTGTTGAGCAACGCGAGGCTCCCGTGGTTTCGCTCGAAGGCGGCACCAGATGGTTCAACGGGCCACGGTTTAATCTGGAAAAGTATACCAGTGCCGTAAACAACGGGACAAGCGAAGAAAGGCCATAACCACCCGCCGGCGCGACATCCGTCGCGTCGTTGGCGAGGGAGCCGCGGTAGGTCAGGCCCGGGCGGGCTGACCTGCCAGTGCGCCGAGGGACGTAGCCGTCTCCACGGCCACATCGAACATGTCGCCGGCGGCCGAGGCCGCGCGCTCCACGCCTTCGCGTTGCAGATCGCCGCCGCGGGTCATGAGGACGCGCATGGCGTTCGCGTCGGTCGCGGTCATGGCATCTGCCATCAGGCCAGTCGCCGCGCGAGCATGACCTTCGAGGGCCTGGAGGTGCAGATCGGCAACCCGCTCCATGCCGCGCCAGGCAAGCGCCTGTGCGGCGGCAGCCTGTTCGACGAAACGGGCGAAATCGGCATAACCGCTTGCGTGAGACATCGGGGCAACCGTTGGGGAACGGGGAGGTGCCGGAGTGTAGACCCGTCTGCTGCAACGCGGCAACCGCGAATTACTGCGCAGGCAGCTTTTGCCCTTCGCAGTGCTCCGCCATCAGGCCATGTCGGCCGAAAACTCTGCGCCCGAGGTACAGGTTTCATGCACCACCACCCGCGACAGGCCGGGGACATCGACGCGAAGCCGTTCGAAAATCCAGCGCGCGAGGTTCTCGCTGGTGGGATTGTCCAGGCCCTCGATGTCGTTGAGGTAGTGGTGATCGAGGCGCTCGTAAAGCGGCAGGAACTTCGCCTTGAGGTCGCCGAAGTCCATGACCCAGCCAAACACGGGGTCGGTCGGACCCTCTACATGGAGCTCGACGCGGAACGAATGCCCATGCAGCCGCGCGCACTTGTGCCCCTCGGGCACATTCGGCAAGCGATGGGCCGCCTCGATGTTGAATGTCTTGAAGATGCGCATGGGAACCGGGTCGAAGAAGTGATCGTCCATTGTAACGGACAGTTACGTAAACGATTTCCGTCGATACGCCTTCACGACCGGGTTCGCACTTTTACTGATGACGCCCGTGATCTTCGCCGCTTTCATGGGATAACCGTTACTACTGCAACTACAGACGCGGAGCCGGGGGGCTCCGCAAACCACACTAACCGGGAGGCTTCATGAGCCTTGGACGTGGTTCACCCGAGAGTTCGCCCATGAGCGGACTCGCCGAGGACGTGCTCGCCGCCCTGCCCTGGCCCTGCGCGGTCTGGCAGCGGGAGAGCGGGCGCGTGGTCATGGTCAACGGCGCTTTTCTCAGCGAGTTTGGCATCGGTCGGGGGCGCGCCGGACCAGCCTGGATCGACAGTCACCTGGAACCCCTCGGCGATCCCGGCGAGGTGGTCTTTCGCGATCGCGAGGCCCCTGCTCGTCGTTTCCGCATGACGCGACAGCCCATCGATACCCGGTCCGGCGAATTCGAAGCCGTCTTCCTGATGCCGCTCCCTGACGATGAGCCCACCGTCGACGAAGCGGCGGCGAACCCGCTGGCCTCGCTGCGACCGGACGTCGGCCTGACACGCAGGGAATCCCAGGTCCTCGACGGCATCATGAGCGGGAAGCTCAACAAGGTGATCGCCAGCGAGCTCAACATCAGCCCGAAGACCGTCGAACTGCATCGGGCGAACCTCATGGCCAAGCTTCGGGTGCACAACGTGGTGGAGCTGGCCCGTGCCGTTCTGGACGGAGCACCGCTGCGGATCGACGACGCTTCGCTGGAGGCCCCGCTCGCGGCGGGATGACGCCCGGACGTCGGCAAGAAAAAGGCCGCACCCTGGGGCGCGGCCTTTCTTTTTTCTGGTGGCTAGAGGCGGGCTCGAACCGCCGACCTCAGCATTATGAGTGCCGCGCTCTGACCAGCTGAGCTACCTAGCCGTGGAACCTGGTCATTCGCGAGACGGGCTCACGAAGGCCGGCCAGTTTAATCGGCACGGGCCTCCCGTTCAAGTAGCGCCTTGTACACGCTTCTCGCGGTGTGGTTGAATCGGGCGTATCGCGTGTATCCGGCCACCGCCGGCCGGCGCGCGGCAAGTTCGCGGAGGGCGGATGATCGACGCTGATGGCTATCGACCGAATGTGGGGATCGTTCTCCTCAACGGGGACGGCCGCCTGTTCTGGGCGCGCCGGGTCAATCGTGACGGCTGGCAATTCCCCCAGGGAGGCATGCGCAGCGACGAAACGCCGCTGGAGGCGATGTACCGCGAGCTGGAAGAAGAAACCGGCCTGCACGCCCACCACGTGGAAGTGCTCGCCGAGACGCGTGGCTGGCTCAAATACCGGCTGCCGAGCCGCTTCGTCCGCCACCACCAGAGGCCCACCTGCATCGGCCAGAAGCAGGTGTGGTTCCTGCTCCGGCTGACCGGCAGCGAGGACGCCCTGAAGCTCGACGCCTGCGAAAAGCCCGAGTTCGACTCGTGGCGGTGGGTGGATTTCTGGTATCCGGCCAACCACGTGGTGAACTTCAAGCGCCAGGTGTACGAGCGGGCCCTGCGCCAGTTCGCCCCGACGGTCGAAGTCACCTGCTCGGTCACGGTCGGCACCTGTCCCCAGCAGGCCGAGGCGCTGCGACTGGCTCGGGGCGGCGAGTAGTCCGGTCCGGCCCGAGCGGCCTTCACATCCGTGCAGTTGACAATCGTTCGCATTCGTATTCGAATGCGCACCCATGTACATCTGCATGTGCAATGCCGTCACCGATCACGCCATCCGTCGCGCCGCGGCCGAGGGCGTGGAATCGTTTGCCCAGCTGCAGGCCCGTACGGGCTGCTCGGATTGCTGTGGCGCCTGTGAGCCGGAAGCCCGCCAGTGCCTCCGCGAGGCCGTCGAGCACACCCGGTCGGTGCTGACCTTCCTGCCCTCCCCCGCCTGATCGTTCCCGCGCCGCATTCGCGGACGCGAACCGTCTTCATTCTCGTTTCGTCACGCCCTTTCCGGGCGACGTATAGTCGAACCCTGAACAGTCAGGGAGACCCCTCATGAAGGGCGACGCAAAGGTCATCGAGTTCCTCAATAAAGTGCTCTACAACGAGCTCGCCGCGATCAACCAATACTTCCTGCATTACAGGATGTTCAAGGATTGGGGCTACAGCGAACTCGCCAAGCACGAGTACGAAGAGTCCATCGAGGAGATGAAGCACGCGGACAAGCTCATCGAGCGGATTCTCTTCCTCGACGGTCTCCCGAATCTCCAGCATCTGGGCAAGCTGCGCATCGGCGAGAACGTGGTCGAAGCCCTCCAGGGCGACCTCGACCTCGAGATGATCGCCACCAAGGACCTGCGCGAGGCTATCGCCTACAGCGAAGGCATCCACGATTTCGTCAGCCGCGACCTGTTCAAGTTCATCCTCGGCCAGGAAGAAGAGCACATCGACTGGCTGGAGACGCAGTTCAGCCTGATCGCCGATATCGGGCCGGAGCGTTACATGCTGAGCAAGGTCGGAAGTCTGTCGCACTGACCAGGCCTGTCTGCCCGATTCGAAAAGAAGCCGCCGCAAAGGCGGCTTCTTTTGGTTCACGTCGCTGCGGGCCCGGACGTGGCGGCGCAGAGCCTTCGATGCCCACCCTCGCTGCTCAGACACCCCTTCGCGTTTCGTACCGGAAAGGCCGCTGCGCGGCCCATGTATCCATCTGGCCTACGGCCGCTCCACTTGGCGGGAACTCGCCTCGAGGGTGGGCACCGAAGACTCTCCCGGCCCCTGAGGTTCGTGGGGTCGAGCCGACGAAGCAACGCCGCTTCGGCTGTTGGCTCTCCTTCCCGCTGACCGTATCGTCGTGAGAGAGCTTGGTGTCCACCCTCGATGCGAGTTCCGGACAAGTGGAGCGGCCGTAGGCCAAATAAGTACATGAGCCGCATTAGCGGCCTTCCGGTACGAAACGCGGAGGACTGTCTGAGCAGCGAGGGTGGACACCAAGGTCTCCCCGCGAGACGCCCCAGTGTAGAAAGCGATGGCGAAGCCGAGCCAGCGAGGCCGAAGGCGAGCCAAGTGTTCGGTGGTGCGAGGGTTGACCCTCGGGGGAAGGGCGGGCTATACCATCCGGCCTTCACGCCTTCTCCACGGAATCCGCCATGGCTGTACGGCATCCGCCACGTTTTGTCGTGCGCACCCTTGCCGACACCGCACGGGAGCGCCGCAGGCAGATCCTGTTGATCGGCGTCTGGGTGGTCAGCCTGGTCGTTGCGGGCGCGCTTGGGGCAGCGTTCGGCAGACACGGTCGGCTGGCCATTGCTACTCGCCATGATGGGGGCACCTCCGCTGCGGAAACCGAAGACCTGCGCCAACAGGTGGCCAATCTCGAGCGCGCGAGCCAGGTCGCTGCCATCGCCGCGAAGGAATTGAAGCGCAACCTGGGCGAGCGCGACGAGGAAATCAGCGGACTGAGGACCGACCTCGCGTTTTACTCGCGACTGGTTGGCGGAAACGGCCAGCGTGATGGCCTTAAAATCCAGGGTGCGCGCACCGAACCGGTCAAAGGCTCGCCCAATGCCTGGAACGTCGTCGTCACCCTCACCCAGAACGCCAGACGGGGCGACATGCTGAAGGGAAAATTGACGCTGGCCGTCGAGGGCATTCAGGGGACAAAGGTGGCGACGCTCGAGGGTACCGCCCTTGGCCAGGCCACCTCGGTGCAGGGGATCGCGTTCTCCTTCAAATACTTCCAGCAGGTCCAGGGAAGCTTCACCCTCCCCGCTGGCTTCAAACCGACACGACTGCGCGTGGTCGCCAGCACGGACGGCGACGAACCGGTCACCAGTGCGATTCCCTGGGCGGACGCCATCCGAAACGACGAGGTCAACCATGTTCAGCAATAACCGCAAGAACCAGCCGCCCTCGGTCGGCGCGGCCGCCACCAGCCTGGTTGCCCGGGGCGTGACCATCCGTGGCGACGTGCAGTTCAGCGGTACGCTGCACCTGGACGGCGCGGTGGAAGGCTCGGTTCACGCGGACCCCGGCGGCGACGGCGTACTCACGATCAGTGAGACCGGCCGCGTCATCGGTCGCATCGAAGTGCCTCACGCGGTGATCAATGGCGGCGTAACCGGCGATATCGAGGTCACCGAGCGCCTCGAACTGGCCCCGCTGGCCCGCATCGACGGCGATGTCCAGTACCAGGTCCTGGAAATGGCGGCCGGCGCCCAGGTGAACGGCAAGATGATTCACCGCGCGCCTGCCACGGTCCGCCAGCTGGCCCAGGCGGCCATCGAGTCGGCCCCGGTGCCTGCCGAGGCTTGACCTGCCGCCGAACGGCGCCATTATGGGTGGCATGAACAACCCCTTCCCCATGGCGCCGTCCCCGGACTACCGGTCCGCTGGTGCGCCGCTCGTCTTCACCGAGGCTGCCGCCCGCAAGGTGCACCAGCTGATCGAGGAAGAAGGCAATCCAGGCCTGAAGCTGCGCGTCTATATCAGTGGCGGCGGTTGCTCGGGTTTCCAGTACGGTTTCACCTTCGACGAAGACCAGGCCGAGGACGATCTGGCTGTCTCGCGCGAAGGCGTCACCCTCGTTGTGGATCCGCTCTCCCTGCAGTACCTCACCGGTGCCGAGATCGACTACGCGGAATCGTTGAGCGGCTCCCAGTTCGTCATCCGCAACCCCAATGCGAAGACGACCTGCGGCTGTGGTTCGTCGTTCAGCGCATGAGCGGTCGCGCGGCGTGACGGTCGACCAGGAGCGCGACAGGGCCGTCGCCGTACGCGCACGCGAAAACGTCTTCGCAGGCGTCGACATCGATCGCATGGCCGAGCGCCGTGAAGATCGGCTCTGGCTCGAGGAGCTGGAGCGCAACCCCAGCACCCGCTTCCTTGTCCTCGACAGCAACGGCCAGGCCTTCGCGCACGGCAACGACGACACACCCGAATGGATGCTGCCGACGGTGCGCGGCGAACGCTTCGGCGATATCCCCGCCACCTTTCTCGGCCTTGCCGACGATGTCGCCTGGTTCACCCTCGTCGTCGATGAAGCGCAGGCGGAGGTTTTCACCGCGCTGACCGGTGCGCGTCGCGTATCGCTGCGTGACGCAGGCCTGGTGTTCGCGGCCTTCGACGCCGGCCTCTTCGCCTTCGCCAAGGGCATCACGCACTGGCAGCGGCAGACGCGCTTCTGCAGCCAGTGCGGCGCGCCCACCCTCGTGGTCGCTGCCGGACACCGCGTGCAATGCACGAACCCGGACGGTGCACACATGCACTTCCCGCGCACCGATGCCGCGATCATCGTGATCGTCGAAGACGGCGACCGCTGCCTGCTCGGCCGCCAGCGCGGATGGCCGGCGGGCCGCTACTCCACGCTGGCGGGGTTCATCGAACCGGGCGAGTCGCTGGAAGATGCTGTGAAGCGTGAGGTGCGTGAGGAGTCCGGCATCGAAGTGCTGCACGCGACCTACCACTCGTCACAGCCCTGGCCGCTCCCCGCCTCGCTCATGGTCGGTTTCACCGCCACGGCGAAGACGCGCGAGATACGCCTGCGCGACGACGAACTCGAAGACGCCCGCTGGTTTACCGTTGCGGACATCGTCGATGGCATGGCCAGCGGCGCACTCGGCGTGCCGCCGCCGCTCTCCGTGTCGTACCGTTTGATCGAGCACTGGCTCGGCCTGCGCGGGGTCAGCCTCGATGAGCTCATCGCGAGTGCGCCGCCCCGCGGCTGATCGCCTACAATCAGGCCATCGACCAGCGGATCGCGCTCGCCATGGCTCTACGTCTCCTCGCCGTTCTCATCGCCCTCGCTATCGTCTGGAGCGTGCCTCAGCTTGCGCGGTGGCGTGACGAACGCTGGTTTCGCGGCTGGGTGAATCGCCTGGGCGATACGTCAGGGCCCGGACGCGTGGCCGTGATACTGCTCGTGCCGGTCGTCGCCACCGCGATCGTTGCCGGGCTTTTCGCCTCGCTGCCCTTCTTCGACCTTGCCTGGCTGGTCTTCTCGATCGCCGTGCTGGTGTATGCGCTGGGCCCACGCGAAATTGAAACCGACATCGACGCCATCTTGCGCGCGCCCGACACGTTGCGCCGTGACGAAGCCATGGCAGCCTTGCGTCACGACGAGCAGGCCCTGACCTGGTTTGCGCCGGCGCTGGTCACTGCCGCGTTCTACGGAGCGCTACGTCGCCGGTTCGGCGTGCTGCTGTGGTTCCTGTTGCTCGGTCCTGCCGGTGGCCTTGGGTATCGACTGGCGCAGATACTCGGTCGCGACGCGTCGCTCGCCCTGGACAGCGCCACGCGTACCGCCGCACAACGCGTCGCCGATGCGCTGGACTGGATTCCCGCCCACCTGATGGTCTTCGCCATGGCCCTGGTGTCGGACTTCGACGCCGTCATTGGCGCATGGAAGCAGTGGCACCACACGTCGGGCAGCCCGCGTTCACGCCTGGATCCCGACTTCCTCGGCGCGGTGGCACGCGCCGGCGTGGATGCCGATGTCGAAGCCGGTGATGGCTACGTCCAGGACGTCAGCGATCCGGTGGCCGAGCTCGAGGATGCGCGCCGTGTCATCCGCCGCGTACTCATTGTCTGGCTGGCGGTCGTTGCGGTGATCGTACTCGCGGCCTGGGTGGCCTGATTCCCCAGGCCTCGCCTCGGGTCAGGCCTTGTCGCCACGAAGCTCGCCGACCCGGGCTTCCAGCACCGATGCATTCGCTTCGCTCGCCGGGAGCGGCGAGCCACCGACCAGCTCGATTTTCGACCAGAAGCGGCGCGGCAGGCGTGAGCGATGCATGGCGCTGTCGCGCCGGCTGAAGATACTGCCCCACATACCTCGCAGCGCCAGCGGCACGACGGGCACGGGACGGCGCGCAAGGATCTGATCGACACCCGGACGGAAGGTCGCAATACCGCCGTCCCTGGTGAGGCCACCTTCGGGGAAGATACAGACCACTTCGCCCGCGGCCAGCGCCTCATCGATCAGCTCGAAAGCGCGCTTGAGCTTTGCCTCGTCTTCGTTGCGCCCTGCAATCGGAATCGCCTTTGCGGTGCGAAAGACGAAGTTCAACACCGGAATATTGAAGATCTTGTAATACATGACGAAGCGCATCGGCCGCCGTACGTTGGCCATGAGGATCAGCGGATCCATGAAGCTAACGTGGTTGCACACGACCAGCGCGGCACCTTCGTCGGGGACGTTCTTCAGGCCATCCACGCGCACGCGGTAAAGCGAGTGCACGAGGACCCAGGTGATGAACCGCATCATGAACTCAGGTACCAGCGTGAAGATGTACACCGCGACAGCGATGTTGATCAGGCCGGTGATCAGGAAGATCGTCGGCACGCTGAGGCCGAGCAGGGTCAGCCCGATGCCAAAGGCGGACGCAGCGCAGATGAGCAACGCGTTGACGATGTTATTGCCGGCAATGATGCGCGAGATGCGCTCGCGCGGTGCACGGCTTTGCACGAAAGCAAACAGCGGGACCACGTAGAAACCGGCGAACGCACCGATCATGGTGAGGTCCAGTGCCACGCGCCACGCGCCGGGTGCCGCGAGGAAGGCCATCCAGCCTAGCGATGCGCCGGCAGCCACGACCGGATGCGCGAAGAACAGGTCCACCGAGAACACGGTGAGGCCGAAGGCGCCCATCGGTACAAGGCCGATTTCCACGCGCTTGCCGGAAAGTCGTTCGCACAGCAGCGAACCGACACCGGTACCGATGGAGAACAGCGTGAGCGCCAGCGTATTCACCGAACCGTCGCCGCCCAGCACGTGGCGCGTATAGTTCGGCAGCTGCGCGATCATCACGGTGCCGAAGAACCAGAACCAGGAAATACCCAGTACCGCGTTCCAGATGGCACGATCTTCGTGGGTGAGCTTAAGGACACGCCAGGTTTCGCTCAGCGGATTCCAGTTGAATTTCAGGTCGGGCGCGGTGGCGGGAGCTACGGGAATGGACCGGCTCACGAAGTAGCCGATGACGGCGATGCCGATCGTGGTGAGCGATGCCGCCAGCGTGCCGTAGCCGGCGATCAGCATCAGCGAGTTGCCGACGATCATGCCGACCAGCATGGCCAGCTGCGTCCCTGTCTCAACCAGCGCATTACCGCCGACCAGTTCACCGCGTTCGAGGGCCTGCGGCAGGATCGAGTACTTGATCGGGCCGAACATCGTCGAATGCATGCCCATCAGGAACAGCACGATGAGCAACAACGAAATGTGGTGGGTAAAGAAGCCCACGGCAGCCACGACCATGGCCGCGATCTCGAACAGCTTTACGAAACGGATCAGACGAGTCTTCTCGAACTTCTCGGCCAGCTGCCCCGCCGTGGCGGAGAAGAGGAAGTACGGCAGGATGAACAGCGCCGGCGCAAGGTTGGTGTAAAGCGATACCTCCGCATCGGGCAAGGCCATCTGGAACGCGACGAGCATGACCATCGCGTTGCGGAAGGCGTTGTCGTTGAACGCGCCGAGCGCCTGCGTCCAGAAGAAGGGCGCGAAGCGTCGCTTCGCCAACAAGGAGAACTGGGACATTCCATGCGCCATCGCCGAAGGTTGCGTCGAGTGTATCCGAGGCTTCGCTTGAGCACGAAGGCCTACGCGACACGCTGGTCGCGGACTACATCACCGTGCGGGCACCACCCGACAAGATACCTTCCCCATCTGCCAAGGACATGGCTCAGTGAAACGGCGATATCTATCTCTCCTGCTTCCGGCGTGCGTTGCCGCCCTCGCGCCCGCCCTCGTCGATGCCTCCGGCACAGGCGCCCCCGGCCTGGGCTCAGCTGATCCGGCAACCTCGTCCGTGATCCTCCTGTCCGTCGCCGACATACCTGCCACGCTCGCGTCGACCCAAGGCCATCCGACAGGCTGGAGAAGCCCGGCGTCACTCAACCAACTGTCCCCTCGCGACGCAGCGGCCAGGGGGATGCCTGTGGCCGCCTGGGTCACCAGCGTATCGCTCGGCGATGAAGCGGTGCAGGCACGCGTGCGGTCGCTGCTCGAAGAAGGCGCTGCGATCCTCGTCACCAGTGGTCCGGGTGAGGCGCGCCGCGAACTCGCGACCTTCGGTTTCGAAGCCACGGGCCGCACTGCCATTTACCGGCAGACAGACGACGGCCTGAGCGTCACATCGGTGATCGCGGGGATCGCCGATCCGGGCGCGCCGTCGATGTGGCAGGAAGCCTCCGACGCGACTGCCGCGGCGATGATTTCTTCGAACGTACCGCATCTCGAGGCCCTGTCATCCGACGACGCTTTGCATGACGAAACCCAGGGTGACCGCGCCTTCCTGCGTGTCAGCAACCAGGTTATAGCCAGTCATGGCCGATCCGCCTCGCAGGTCATCCGCGTCATGCGCGATACGACGGCAAGCCACGATTTCAAGGTGATTGCGGTGGAAGCCACCGTCAACGTCATTCCGTATGCGAACGGTGTATCCAAGCCCTTTGTCGATGACGATGGAGAGACCAGGCAGCGTTACGAGCGGGACGGCGAGGGCTTCTTCCTCTTCGCCGCGAACGCCTACCGCTCGACGACGGTCCTGCAATGGCAGGGTGATTCTCCGTCCGCACAGCTGATGGCGGTAGCACCGAAAACCAGTGGCACGACCAACAGGAAGATCTCTGAGGAGATCGCGAGCAAGAGCACGTTGACCGCGTCGATTGCGCCCGACTACGCACGCGGGCTCAACAAGGACGGCATCTTCTACCAGGGCAAGGTCCCGTTTTCATTGGCCTGGGCATCGGAGACCAGCGAGCGCTCCGTCGTCGAGATGACTGTCGAGGACTATTCGGTGAGCGCCACCGCGAAGACGTATCCGTGGGGCCTCGCAAGTACCTGGACATTCCCTCTCGCGAGCGACATCGGCGGAAATCCCGATTACTTCGGTAAAGAAAAACTCTCGACGAAAAAAATGACGCCCATGATGCGTGAGGCTTCCCTCGCGACGGCGTCCGAGTGGAGGGTCGACGGAAACTATGAGAAAACGATACTCGTCGCGTCGCGTGGCACGGTAGAGAACCGGCGTTTCACGTGGTCCGGAGTCCGCGACGATCCCAAAGCGGGCGCTTCCGTGTTCCACGATCGCGCTTCGATCGATGCCTTCGACCCGAGCGAGAAAGGCCTGCCCTGGGAGATGGACACCAACGATGCCAGCGTCGGCGACGCCCAGCCCTGGGTGGTCTCGAAGATTGACCTCTCGTCGCCCTATCTCACGCGCAGCCCCACGATCCTCATCCAGTCCCTTGCAGGACTCGGCGAGTGTCTTCAGGCCGATAACGGTAAGGTGGAACTAGCCCCATGCGACAAAGGCAAGCGATCTCAGCAATGGAATCTCGAGGCTGACAGCACCTATCGCAATCGCGCCAATGGCGCTTGCCTGACGGCGGCTCCGGGCGATGGGGACGTGACAACGAAGGCTTGCGAAGCCCACGCACTGAACCAGCAATGGAAATGGTCGGCGGATCGCATCCATTCCATGTACGACGGCGGGGAAACGTGGCGCCTCCATGTGCGCGAGCGGATGCTCAATGCGAAATTCGATCCCTCGCGTCACCAGCGGATGGCGGCCAATCCCAACCACTTCCTGCTTCGTCCGTGGTCCTCGTATCCTTCAGCGCCGAGCGAGAAGGACTGGGTGCCTACGCTCTCGGGCCGCCAGCCCGACTTCCAGAAACTGCCTGGTTATGAGTACCGCGAGGTGGAAACCAGCGAGCGTTGGCAGACCATCGCCTTGCGCCACGGCCTGTAACGACGCGATCGCGATGAAGGGCCCCGGGATCGTTACGGGGCCCTTCGTTCAAAGGCGACCGAGAGCGCGGTAGGCGATGTCCTTCCGGTAGAAGGAACCCGCCAGTTCGATGTGCTCTATCGCGCTGTAGGCCCGGGCGCGCGCGTCTGCCAGGTCACTACCCAGCGCACAAACCGTGAGCACGCGGCCACCCGAACTCACAGGCGTGCCCTGCCCGCCGGTTGCCGTTCCTGCATGGAAGACCTTCGTATCGCGACCGAAGGCTGCGTCCGCACCGTGGATGACATCCCCCGTACGAATCGTCCCGGGGTATCCGCCCGCCGCGAGCACGACGCCGATCGACGGCCGTCGATCCCACACTGCGTCGACCCGGAGAACATCACCGTCGAGGGCCGCTTCGACAAGGTCGACGAGATCGGACTCCAGACGCAGCATGATCGGCTGGGTTTCCGGATCGCCGAAGCGCACGTTGAATTCGATGACCTTGGCAAGGCCGGCCTTGTCGATCATCAGGCCCGCGTAGAGGAAGCCAGTGAACGGCGCGCCATCTGCGGCCATGCCGTCGAGCGTCGGCTGGATGATCTCGCGCATGACGCGAGCAGAAACCTCATCGGTGACGACAGGGGCAGGCGAATAAGCGCCCATGCCACCGGTGTTCGGACCGAGGTCGCCATCGTCGCGACGTTTGTGATCCTGGCTGGTCGCCATCGGCAGGGCGTGCTTGCCGTCGGCGATGACGATGAAGCTGGCTTCCTCGCCGTCGAGGAATTCCTCGATCACTACGCGGGAGGAGGCGTCGCCGAAGGCCTGCTGGCCGAGCATGTCTTCCAGCGCCGCCTCGGCTTCATCGAGGCTCATGGCCACGACCACGCCCTTGCCGGCCGCGAGGCCGTCCGCCTTGATGACGATGGGGGCGCCTGTCTGCCGTACGTGGGCCAGCGCCGGCGCCAGTTCGGTAAAGACAGCGTAGTGCGCGGTAGGAATGTGGTGCCGGGCCAGGAAGTCCTTGGCAAAGGCCTTGCTGCCTTCGAGCTGGGCCGCCTTCGCCGTGGGTCCGAAGCAGCGCAGGCCTTCGGTGGTGAAGCGGTCTACGACACCGGCAACCAGCGGTACTTCCGGCCCGACCACGGTGAGGCCAACGCCTTCACTCTTCGCCAGGGCGACCAGCCCATCGATATCGGTCACGGCCACCGGCGCATTACGCAGGCCGGGCTCATGCGCCGTGCCGGCGTTGCCGGGCGCCACGATGACCTCGTCCACGCGGGCGGATTGAGCGAGCTTCCAGGCCAGCGCGTGTTCGCGGCCACCGCCGCCGATAACGAGGACTTTCATGAGGTGTCTCCGGACGTTGAACCGGGCATTCTACCCGGCGTCGCGGACGGCGTGCCCCAAGGAACGCGTCTCAGCGGCTACCGAGCAGATCGATCAGCTGTGTGCGCGGCAATTTGCCGGTCTCGTTACGCGGCAGCGCATCGACCAGGCGCAGCGGGCGCGGCAGGAACACCGGGTCCATTGCGTGGCGCAGCGCGCTAAGTACGGCGTCGACGGTGAGCCCCGGCGCCACGACGAGACCGGCGATGCGACGAATGCCTGCGGGATCCGCATCCAGCTGGAACAACACGCCGTCGCGCACGCCGTCGATCGCCAGCAGGCGACGATTGAGATCGCCCAGCGAGGCGCGCTTGCCGGCGATCTCAAGCAGGTCGGTGTTGCGCCCGCATAGGCGGAATCGACGGCCCTCGTCGTGCATCGAAACGATGTCGGCCAGGGCGATGGGCTCGGCCAGCTGCGGCGCATCGACCAGGGTCCCATCGGGCTGTGGATGCAGCACGACGCCCTCGTAGAGTTTCCAGTCGTCGTCGATCGCCGTGCGACGGCTCGCGAAGACGCAGGTTTCCGTGGAACCGAAGACCTCGTGCAGCGGTGCGCCGAAGCGTGCTTCTGCGGACATCGCCAGCTCGACCGGCATGGGTGCCGTCGCCGACACGAAAGCGGCCAGCGGCGGCAGGGCGACTCCGGATTCGATCAGCGCACGAAGGTGCACCGGCGTCGTCACGAGCACGCGCGGCTCGGGCAGCGAGGCGAGCGCCGTCGCAACATCCGCGGGAAAGAAGGGCCTGGCCGCGTGCACGCTCACTTCGGAAAGCAGCGGCATCAGCACGGACATCTCCATGCCGTACATATGCTGCGGCGGCACGGTGGCAACGACATGGAAGGCATCGCTGATGGCCAGGCCGAGCATGCTGGCGTTGCCGGCATTGCTGGCGACGAAGCTGCCCCACGTCTTCACGTTTGGCTTGGGCTTGCCTGTCGAGCCAGAGGTATAGCCGATCGCGACCACCGCGTCGGCGGAAATCGAGGGGATTCCCCCAAAGGCTGTCAGCGCGTCGTCCAGTACCGGCATGCGGAGATAGCCCGGCGGTGCCGGTGAGAGATCCAGCTCGCCAATGGCGTAGGCGCCGGGATGATTCGCCATGACTTCATCGACGGCGTGGGGCGCGCGCGACGGCGGCAGCAGGTTGGTCTGACCACGCAGGACAAGGGCCGCGAAGGCAACCAGGAAAGCGTAGCGGTCCTCGCACAGGTTCACCGCGCTGTCCGCCTCGGGAAGCGTCGCCGCCACCTGGCGCACATGAGCGAGGAACGTGGCGGCGGGCACGGCGTGTCCGTCGCGCCAGGCGACCACGCGGGTCGGCGAGCCGACGAGCAACGGTAACGACGGAGCGCCCGGGCGCCCGGAAATCTCGGAATGGACGATCGACAACGGCTTACTCCCCCTCTCAGGCGCGGATGATAGCGCCGCTAAGGGCGTCACGGATGGTGGTGGGTCGCTCCTGGCCGCCTAGCGCCGCCTCGAGGACGCCGTCCAGGCGATCGCCGAAGTAGCGTTCCAGCGTGGGCACGTCACGCGCCGGCGGTTCGCCATGCGGGTTCGCGCTGGTCGAGACCAGCGGCGCACCGAAGGCGCGGCAGAGCGCGGCGGCCGGTGCATGCGCCGTCACGCGCAGCGCGATGCCCGCATGCGCGCCGGCCACCCAGTCAGGCACGTGGTCGCTGCGCGGAAAGATCCACGTGTGCGGCCCGGGCCAGGACGCGCGAACGTCATCGAGCACCGCCGACGGGACCGCCGCGAGGTCGATGTAAGGGGCTACCTGGTCGAAGTCCGCGGCAATAAGCAGCACGCCCTGCGTCGCCGGTCGCCCCTTCAGCGCGAACAGTCGATCGAATGCGTCGCGATCGTGCGGGTCGCAGCCAAGGCCATAGACGGCCTCGGTGGGATAAGCGAGGACGCCGCCGTCGCGCACGAGCGCGGCGGCGGCATCGACCGTAGCCGTAGTGAAGCGGCGCATATCAGTCGGCGGACGTGGAGACCGTTTTAGCGGCAGACGTTTTGGAAGGCGCCTTCTTGACCGCAGCCTTCTTCACGGCGGTCTTCTTGACGGCTGTCTTTTTCGTCGCTGCCTTCTTGGTCGCTGTCTTCTTCGTCGAGGCTTTCTTCGCTGCGGTCTTCTTCACGGCCGTTTTCTTGACGGCTGTGCCGTCTGCCGTTTCAGCCGCCTTCTTCGTTGCCGCCTTCTTGGCGGCGGCCTTCTTGGTCGCGGTTTTCTTTGCTGCCTTGCCACCGCGCGGCTTCTTGATCGGCGCCGCCGCAAGAAGCTCGACGCATTCGGCCAGGGTCAGCGTTTTCGGCTCGCGATCCTTGGGGATACGCGCGTTCTTCTCGCCGTCGGTGATGTACGGCCCGTAACGGCCGTTGAGCACCTGAATGTCGTTGCCGAAGTCGGTGATGATGCGGTTGGCGATGGCCTCGAGCTTCTCCTGCACCAGCTGGAGGGCACGCGGCAGCTCGATGGTGTACGGGTCGTCTTCCGGCTTGAGCGAGGCGTACGTACTGCCCTGCTTCACGAACGGACCGAAGCGGCCGACACCTACCGTGATGTCTTCGCCGGCTTCGGACTGACCGAGGTTGCGCGGAAGCTTGAACAGCTCCATCGCGTCCTCGAGCGTAATGGTGTGCATGCTTTGGCCGGGACGCAGGCTGGCGTACGTCGGCTTGGCTTCGTCGTCCTTGCTGCCGATCTGGGCGTAAGCACCGTAGCGGCCCAGGCGCACGGAGACCGGCTTGCCGCTCTTCGGGTCTTCGCCGAGCTCGCGTGCACCCGTGGCTTCGTTGCGGTCGACCGATTCGGTCTTGTCATCCACCAGGGTCTTGAACGGCTGCCAGAAACGCTCGAGCAGAGGCACCCACGCTTCTTCGCCGCGACTGACCGCGTCGAGCTCGTCTTCGAGACGGGCGGTGAAGTCGTAGTCCACGTACTGGGCGAAGTGGCCGGAGAGGAACTGGCTTACGGCGCGGCCGACGTCGGTGGGACGGAACCGGCGGGTTTCCAGCAGCACGTACTCACGGCTGAGCAGCACCTGGATGATGCTTGCATACGTGGACGGGCGGCCGATGCCGTATTCCTCGAGCGTCTTGACCAGGCTGGCTTCCGAGAAGCGCGGCGGCGGCTCGGTGAAGTGCTGGTCGGCCGCGATGGCAGCCACCGGGACCACGTCGCCCTGGGCCAGACGCGGCAGGCGGCGCTGCTCTTCGTCGTCCTCGTTTTTCTGGTCCTTGCCTTCCTCATAGACCGCGAGGAAGCCGGGGTCGATCACGGTCGTACCCGTGGCGCGGAACGCCGACTCACCCACCGGGAACTCCACCGAGACGGTGTTCATCGTGGCGTGGACCATCTGGCAGGCGACAGTGCGCTTCCAGATCAGTTCGTAGAGCTTGCGCTGGTCGTCGTTGAGGAAAGACGACACGGTGCGCGGCATGTGCATGGCCGAGGTGGGGCGGATCGCCTCATGCGCTTCCTGGGCATTCTTGGACTTGGACTTGTAGACCTGGACGGCGTCCGGCAAGGCGCCCTTGCCGTATTCGCGCCCGATCAGCTCGCGCAGCTCGGCGACGGCATCGTCGGAGAGGGCCACCGAGTCGGTACGCATGTAGCTGATCAGGCCGACGTTGCCTTCGCTGCCGAGGGACACGCCTTCGTAAAGGCCTTGGGCCACGCGCATGGTGCGGCTGGTCGAGAAGCCGAGCTTGCGGGCGGCTTCCTGCTGCAGCGTGGACGTGGTGAACGGCGGTGCGGGGCGGCGCTTGCGCTCGCGGCTGGTGACTTCGCCAACCGTGAACTTGCCTGCTGCCGCCTTCTCGAGAGCCGCACGGGCCACTGTGGCATCGGCTTCGTTGGTCAGGTCGAACTGCTCGAACTTCTTGCCGTTCAGCTTGACCAGGCGGGCATCGAAGGCACCGTCCGGGTGAGCCATGTTGGCCTGGATGGTCCAGTACTCACGGGCCGTGAAGGCTTCGATCTCCAGCTCGCGCTCGACGATCATGCGCAGGGCCGGCGACTGCACGCGACCTGCCGAGAGGCCGCGCTGTACCTTGCGCCAGAGCACCGGCGAGAGGTTGAAGCCGACCAGGTAGTCGAGTGCGCGGCGCGCCTGCTGGGCGTCGACGAGGTCGTGCGACAGCTTGCGCGGGTTGGCGACGGCTTCCTTGATGGCGCGCGGCGTGATCTCGCTGAAGACGACGCGCTGGACGTCCTTGCCCTCGAGGAGGCCCCGCTCGCGGAGAATCTCGCTGATGTGCCAGGAGATGGCTTCACCTTCGCGATCCAAGTCGGTCGCGAGATAGATGCTGGTCGCCACCTTGGCGGCTTTGGCGATCGCGTCGACATGTTTCTCGTTGCGATCGATGACCTCGTAGGCCATGGCGAAGCCGTGGTCGGGATCGACCGCGCCCTCCTTCGGTCGAAGGTCGCGAACGTGGCCATACGACGCCAGCACCTGGAAGTCGGGTCCCAGGTACTTGTTGATCGTCTTGGCCTTGGCCGGCGATTCGACGATGAGGAGGTTCTTAGCCATGCGTTAGTCGGTTCCGAAGTCCGTCGGGGCGAGTGGACCCCAGCGTATGTATATATTTAGTTGGAAACATATCGCCGTGACGGCTGTCAAGCGTCGGCGATCAGACCACACGCTGATAGCGGTTCCCGGGCAGGGAGGCGACCTCGCCCTCAAGCTCCAGCATCAGAAGCATCGAAGACAGCGCGGCGGCACTGAGGCCCGTCGTGCCGATCAGGGCGTCCAGAGAGGCGGGATCGTAACCCATGGCGTCGAGAAGGCGGCGATATTCGTCATCCTGGCGCCAGTCGAACGGGCCCGTCTTGCGCCGTCCGACCGCCTGACCCGCGCCGGACCGCTCCAGCCGGGCCCGTAACTCGACACCCAGCTCGACCGCCGCAGGGCCCAGCACAGCAAGGATCTCATCGGCCCGCTGGACCAGACGGGCGCCCTCGGCGATCAGAGCGTGACAGCCTTCGGCCAGGGCATTGTGAATGGATCCCGGCACGGCGAAGACCTCGCGGCCCTGCTCTCCCGCCACCCGGGCGGTGATCAGCGACCCCGAACGCAGGCCGGCTTCAATCACCAGAACGCCCAGGCTGAGCCCGGCGATGATCCGGTTGCGTTGGGGGAAATGTCCCGGCTGCGACCCCGTGCCGGGCGGGTATTCACTGACGATGGCGCCCTGGGCGGCGATACGGCGCGCCAGCGCGTGATGTTTGGGCGGATACACGCGATCAGGCCCGGTGCCGACCACGGCGATCGTGGGCTCCCCGGCATCCAGGGCCGCCTCATGGGCCGCGCCGTCGACGCCATCGGCCATGCCACTGGTCACCAGGAGACCGCCCTCCGCCAGAGCCCCGGCGAAGCGTCTGGCGTTGGCCAGGCCCGGTGCCTGGGCGCGACGGGCACCGACGATCGCGATCTGCGGGCGCAGCAGCAGCGACGCGTCGCCTTTGACGAACAGGGCTGCCGGCGGGTCGGGGATGGCTTCCAGTTGCGGTGGGAAGTCTTCGTCGGTGCAGCGAAGCAGTCGGTGATCGTCCCCCGCCAGCCAAGCGAGGTCGCCAGCGAGGGTGGCCTCGTCAGGCGCGGCGATCCAGGCACGCCCTTCAGCCGTGGGCGCCTTCTCATGCCGGGACAGCCAGTTCAGCAAGGGCCCCGCGCCGCCGCGGCTCACAAGGCCCTCGCGCAGGCGGCGGGCATTCATGCCGGGGGTACGCAGGAGGATCAGCCAGTCACGGAGGTCGTCGGAATCGATCATCCGGCCAGTGTAGAGGGCTGCCCCGCCACCCGTGAAAGCGGAAACGGCCGCCCAGGGGGCAGCCGTTTCGTCATCACTATCCGCAAGCCGGCCCCCACAATGGGTAGGAACGGGCTGATCGCGTCATTCCGGCAGCGTGAGCTTGTCGCCCTTCTGGATGGGCTTCAGGGCATCCATCACCAGGGCATAGCTGACGTGGTCGAAGGTACGGAAGACCATGACGTGGCCACCGTACTCGTCGGGCAGCTGGACCTTGGGCGAGGTATCGCGGCGGTTGTAGTTGCCGGACACTTCGTCGGGGATCTTGTCACCCTGGTGCATGACGGTGAACGTCGTGCCGTTGTCGATGCCGTCCGCCGTACCTGCCGAGATCGAGACGACCTGGCGGCTGCCGGCGCCGTTGAGGGCGTCCGTGTAGCCGATGACACGCGGGTCCGCCGGCATGGCCTTGGGCGCATGGGGGTAGAAGTACGGGTCGTAAGGCTTGTCGTCGACCTGCATCAGGCGATCGCCCTTGCGCACTTCGAGCGTGGACTCGACCAGCACCAGGCTGGCGACCTCGCCATTGGTGGCAATGACCTCGGCCGTGCCGATGACGGAAACCTCGACACCCTGGTCGGTTCCCCGGCCGTTGTGGGTGTCATGGGCTGAGTCCTCACGCCACGGACCCGGCGCCATCGAAGCGTCGCTGTCGAGTTCGTCCGCTACGAACGAGCCGTGCTCGCGGTTGCCCAGGTTGTCGATGTTGCCGGTGTCGCCGTCGTGGTCACGGAAACGATTGGTCGGCCGTACAACAGCCCAGCGCTGGCCCGGCGCTGCCGAGTCCAGGCCCTTGGCGTAGATTTTGTTGCCCGGCGTGGCGCGCAGGTGGTTTTCCTCAAAGCCGACCAGGTATGGCGACTGCTCGACAGCGTCGGCGTCCATCACCCGGAGTTCCTTGAGGAACATACGCAGGTCCGCCAGCGGGATGGCCGTGACGGCGTCTCCCTCGGTACGGACGCGGGGCTGCATGCCGAGGTGCGGACCACCACCGTTCATGGAGAGATTCAGTACGTCACCCGGGTAGATCAGGTGCGGGTTGCGTACCTGCGGGTTGGCCTGCCAGATTTCCGGCCACAGCCACGGCTTGCTCAGAAAGCGCGCCGAGATGTCCCACAGCGTGTCGCCCTTGCGCACCGTATAGGTGTCCGGGTGATCGGGACGGAGCTGGGCCGCGGCGGCATAGACGGCCACGGTAAAGAACATGCCGCCCAGCAGCATGGCGAACTTCTTGATCATGCGGGATTTCCCCCTTCCCCCGGTACTGTCGCGAGTGTAACTGAATCGTTAACGGGCACAATACGTCCGGTCACTCGCCCGGCTTCTGCTGCGCGCGTAGAATACGGGGCCATCCTACAGGGTCGCGCTGCTTGGATTTCGCCGACTTGCCCGCATTTTTCCAGGCAGGACGCGCCACAGTGGCCCGTAAACGTTCAAGGTGACATCGTGTCAACCCTACCCATCCTGGAATTCCCCGACCCGCGCCTGCGCACTGTCGCCGCGCCGGTTACCGAGTTCGACGACGAGCTGAAGCAGTTCGTCGCCGACATGTACGAAACCATGTACGCCGCCAACGGCGTCGGTCTGGCTGCCACCCAGGTGAACGTGCACAAGCGCGTCCTGGTCGCTGACATGAGCGACGACCGCAATGAGCCCATGGTGCTCATCAACCCTGAGATCCTCGAAAAGGACGGCCAGCAGGTTTACCAGGAAGGCTGCCTGTCCTTCCCGGGAATCTATGCCGACGTCACGCGCGCCCTGCATGTGAAGGTCCGCGCCCAGGACGCTTCGGGCGCTGAGATCATGGCCGACGTGGAGGGTCCGCTGGCCGTCTGCATCCAGCACGAGATGGATCACCTGGCCGGAAAGGTCTTCGTCGATTACCTCTCGCCGCTCAAGCGCGGCATGCTCCTGAAGCGGATGGACAAGCAGCGTAAGGCAAGCGCCTGAGCACGCTGGCGCGTCCCCTTCGCGTGGTGTTCGCCGGAACGCCCGACTTCGCCGTGCCCTGCCTCGAAGCCTGCCGCGCCGCCGGCGTCGAGGTCGTGGCGGTCTACACGCAACCGGATCGCCCCGCCGGACGCGGCCGCAAGCTGGCTGCCAGTCCGGTCAAGACGGCCGCACTTGCCGCCGGGATTCCGGTGGAGCAGCCGGAGTCGTTCAAGGCCGAAGCCGACCGCGATCGCCTCGCTGCCTACGCGCCGGACCTCATGGTCGTGGTGGCCTACGGACTGATCCTGCCGCGCAAGGTGCTGGCCATTCCACGCCTCGGCTGCTGGAACGTGCACGCCTCGCTGTTACCGCGCTGGCGCGGAGCCGCGCCGATCCAGCGGGCCATCCTTGCTGGCGACGACGAATCCGGCGTGGACCTCATGCAGATGGAGGCAGGTCTGGATACGGGTCCGGTGCTCGTCGAACGACGCACCCCCATCGCTGCGGATGAAACCGGCGGTAGCCTGCACGATCGCCTTTCCGCGCTGGGCGCCGATGCGCTCGCCGAAGGTCTGCGCCGCACCCTGGCCGGTGAAACGCTGGCACCCCGTACGCAGGCCGAAGCCGGTGTCGAATATGCCCACAAGCTGGACAAGGCCGAAGCCCGGCTGGATTTCCAGCTCCCTGCTATCGCTCTCGGGCGCAAGGTCAGGGCCTTCAATCCCTGGCCCGTTGCCGAGGCCGATGTTGCCGGCGAGCGCCTGCGTATCTGGGCGGCCCGCGCGCTTGACGTGACCACCGGTGCCGAACCAGGCCAGGTCATCGCGGCGACACGCGACGGCATCGACATCGCCTGCGCCAGCGGCGTGCTCCGTCTGACTTCGGTGCAGCGTCCGGGCGGGCGCCCGATCGGCGCCGCCGACTACCTGAATGCTCGGCCGGAACTGAAGCAGGTCGCCTCGTGAACAAGCCGATATCCGTCCGCGCCCTGGCTGCCGAAGGGCTGGCCGACATCGCCCTGAAGGGACATTCGCTGCGCGAAGTGGCCGACAAGGCGTTTCCCCGGCTTCCCGACTCACGCGACCGTGCCCTGCTCACCGCCCTGCTCAGCGAAGGCGCCCGCTGGTGGCCGCGGTTCGACGCCGCTATCGACCGACTGCTGGACAAGTCGATCCGGCGCAGCGACCCGGCGATCCACGCACTGCTGGTGCTCGGCCTGGTCCAGCTCGAAGTGCTCGAGCTACCCGCCTACGCCGCCGTGGCCGCCACCGTGGAGGCCGTGCGCGAACTGCGCCGCCCGCGCCTGGCCGGACTGACCAATGCCGTGCTGCGCCGCTGGCAGCGTGAGCGCGAAACACACAACGCTGCCCTGGACGCCGTCCCGGCAACCCGCCACGGGCATCCCGCGTGGCTGGCAGCGACGATTGCCCGCGACTGGCCCGAACAGGCAGAGGCGATCCTGGCGGCCGCGAACCAGGAGCCACCGCTCATGCTTCGCGTCAATCGCAACCGCGCCACCCGCGAGGACGTCCTCGGGCGCCTCGCCGGCGCCGGGCAAACGGCCGAACTCCATCCCTGGCTGGCCGACGGGCTCGTACTGCCTCACAGCACCGACGTGACCCGGCTTCCCGGCTTCGATCTGGGCGACTTCGCGGTCCAGGACGGCGCCGCCCAGGTGCCCGCCGATCTTCTCGATCTGGCCAGCGGCCAGCGCGTGCTCGACGCTTGCGCCGCGCCGGGTGGCAAGGCCTGCCATGCGCTGGAGCGGGCCAACGTCCATATGGTCGCGGTCGAGTCCGAAGCGAAACGCATCCCGCGGATCCGCCAAAACCTCGATCGCCTCGGCCTGCGCGCCACCGTCATCACGGGCGACGCCGGCGACCCGTCCGCCTGGTGGGACGGCAAGCCGTTCGACCGGATCATGATCGACGCGCCGTGCTCGGCGACCGGCGTGATCCGGCGCCGGCCCGACGTCCGCCTGCACCGTCGCGACGCCGACATTCCCGTGCTCGTTGCACAGCAGGGCCGCATCCTGGCGGCCTGCTGGGATCTCCTCGCCCCCGGCGGTGCGCTGCTCTACGTCACCTGCTCGATCCTGCGAAGCGAGAACGAAGGCGTCGTCGGGGCGTTTGTCGCCGGTCGGTCCGATGTCGATGCCGTAGCACTGACATTACCTGTAGGCCGGGCGGCCGCCATCGGCTGGCAAATTCTCCCCGGAGACGACGACCTCGACGGGATGTACTACGCCTTGCTGCGCAAGCGGTGATGTAACATCGCGGTCAATTCGCGTGCCCACGCGAACCCGCGCTTATGGAAGTTATGCATGACCGCAGCCATCCCGGCCGCTGATCCGACCCGTTCCTGGCGAGCGATTCTCCTGAGTGCGCTCGTGGCGATCATCCCGATCGCCGTGTCCGTTCCCTGGAAGGTGAAGGCGCTGCCGATCCTTGTCCTGGTGATCACCGGCATCGTCATGCTCGCCCGCCGTCCCGAGACCCGCCTGCGCTACCGCGTGGCCTGGGCGATCGTGGCCATCTGCGTGCTGCGCTTCGCCTACGCCGTGTTCAATATCGCTTTCCACCGGCTCGGCTGGAACGAACTCGACCTACCGTCGCAGACGCTCGTCTTCCTCATTACCGCCGCAGCGTTTACCGGACGGCTTCATTGGCGCGGTATCTGGACCTTCTTCGCCGTGACCACCCTCGTGCTCGGCGGCTCGTGCATTGTCCAGCGCTACGTCATGGGCGTGGACCGGGCCTACGGCATCAACGGCGGTGACTGGAGCGCCATCGAGTTCACCATGGTCACGCTCTGCATGACCCTGTTCTCGATCATCCGGGTCATCCAGCCGCGCATTGCATTGGGTGAGCGCTGGCTGCACGGCGTTGCCGTCGCGGTCGGCGCGTATGGCGCCATCCTGACGCACAGCCGCGGCCCCATGCTGGCCTTCATACCGGCCCTGCTCATCGTGATCGCGGTACATGTGCGCCGCACGCGCCAGTGGCGTGGTGCACTGATCTTCCTGGGCGTGTTGATCCTCGGTGTCGTCACCGCCACGACCGCGCTGGACCGCGAGGTGGTGCGCCGTTTCAGCCAGGTCAGCGGTGAGATGTCCACGTTCAGCAAGAACAACTCGGGCGGCCCGGTTCGCGAGCGCATGGCGATGTGGGAGTCCGCATGGGACGCTTTTCGCGAACACCCCATCGTGGGCGTCGGCGTGGACCAGTTCGGCACCTACACACGCGCCCGGATCGCCGAAGGCGAGGCCAACGTGGTCATCTCCAAATACGATCATCCGCACAATGAGTATCTGGAGGCGGCCGCGACAGGTGGCATTCCATCCCTGTTGATCGTGCTGCTGCTGTTCGCCCTGCCAGCGGTGCATTTCATCCGCCGCCTCGGCGACCGCGACGAATGGGTCGCCGTCCTCGCCACCGCCGGACTGGCCGTGGTCACGATGTACGTCCTCTCGGCGATGACGGACAACGTGTTCTACCGGGCCATGCCGCACTCGTTCTTCCTTTACCTGGTGCTCGGGTTCGTCATGGCAACGGCCTTGCCGGTGGCGGGACGACGCGCGACCACCTGAGACGCTGACCATGCGCATCCACCTGCTCGCCTGGGACAACCAACGCGGCCTGTCTCACGATATCCGCGTCGTCGAAGATGCCCTGCGCGAGTTGGGCCACGAGGTCACGATCTCGCGGCTGGGCAAGCACCGCAACGACGGCGGGTGGAAGCTATACCTCATGCGTTTGCGCATGTTGCTGGGCGCACCACGGTTCGACATCCACCTTTCACTCGAGCACATTCGCCCGGCGGGTTTCGGCCTGGCGGGCCGCCACCTGCTCATACCCAATCCGGAATGGCTCTCGACACGGGGCCAGCGCGACCTCGCGCGCTACGACGGTTTCCTGACCAAGACCCATGAGGCGACGCGAATCTTCGAAAGCCTCGGCTTGCGCACCATGGAAATCGGTTTTCGAAGCCCCGACCGCTACGATGCCGACGTACCGCGCGATCCCCGCGGATTCCTTCATGCCGCCGGCGCCAGCAAGATGAAAGGCACGACGCGCCTGATCGACGTGTGGAAGCGCCATCCGGAGTGGCCGACACTCACCGTGCTTCGCGGTAGCAGGCCCGGGGCCGACGACGAAGGCGACACCAGCAACGTGCGTATCGTGCGCGAATACCTGCCGGATGCCGAAGTGCGCCGTCTGCAGAACGCCAGTGCGTTTCACCTGTGCCTGTCGCGGACCGAAGGTTGGGGCCACTACCTGGTCGAGGCGATGAGCTGCGCGGCCGTCGTGCTGGCCACCGATGGCGCGCCGATGAACCAGATGATCGACGCCAGTCGTGGCTTACCGGTGCGGGCAAACGAGGGCGATGCTTTTCACCTTGCACGTACGTGGGAGTTCGACGAGAAGGCGCTCGAGGAAGCTGTCGAGCGTGCCATCGCCATGCCGGCGACCGAGCGGGAAACGCTCGGCGCGAGCGCCCGACGCTGGTACCTCGACAACGAAGCGAGCTTCGCCTCGCGGCTTGGCGCGGCGCTCGACGCCCTACGCTGACGCCGTGCGAACGTCCGGCGGCGGCGTGGTGAATTCCGCCAGATGCCGGTCGACGCCGAGCTCGCAGCGAATCAAGCCAAGCTTGCGCGTCTCGTCGAGAATGCGGTCGTTCGGGTTGTCGACGAGGTTCTTCCGTGTGCGGTGGTAAAGGTGCGTGGCAAGTGCGCTGAAGCGCAGGTCGCGCCGCTGCAGGCCGGCATGGAAGGCCCGCGTGACCAGCTCGGTGTCCTCGCGCCCCCAACCTGTCATGCCCTCATTGAATCCGTTGAGGCGAATCAGGTCGTCGCGCCAGAAGCCCATGTTGCAGCTCTTGATGCCGCGCGTCTTCTGGCTGGGCTTCGCATACCAGCGTGCCAGCAGGGGCATGCGCAAGGTGTGGCGGCGGCGTTCGATACCCGGGGTGAAGAAGTTCGCCCGGACCGAACCGTCGGCGAGCATGCGGCGGGTCAGCGCTTCGTCGCTCAGCACGCGTGAGCCCTGCACGTAGCAACCACGCATGGCGAAGGCCTCGTGGTCGGCGACGAAATGTGGCTCGGCCACCATGTCGCCATCCAGGATGATCACGTAGTCGCCAGTCGCGGCGGCGATGGCACGGTTGCGCGCGCGGCTCATGCGGGCGCCATCGTCCGGCTGCCAGAGGTGGACCAGGCGCACGGGGAATGTGGCGGCCATGCGCTCGATCACCTGCCGCGTTTCCCCGGTCGAGCCATCGTCGGTAACGATGACTTCGTCGGGCAGGCGGGTCTGCCGCGCCAGCGATTCGAGCACGCGCTCGAGGGCGCCGGGCCAGTTGTAGGTAATGATGGCGACGGTGATACGCATGGGGACGAAGGATAGCTCAGAGGCGATTCGGTTAGACTTTCCCGATGGCGAGCCTTCCCCTGACCCTTGTAGTGATCACCTATAACGAGGCGCATACGATCGCCCGCTGCCTCGACAGCGTGCCGTTCGCCGCCGAGAAGATCGTGGTCGACAGCGGGAGTACCGACGATACCGTGGCCATCGCCCAGGCGCATGGCGCCCGCGTGGTCCATCAGGACTGGCTGGGTTTCGGTCCGCAGCGTAACTTCGCCACCACCCAGGCCAGCCACGACTGGCTGCTCGCCCTGGATGCCGACGAGTTCCTGTCACCCGAGCTCGCCGCCGAGCTGGCTGCCGCCCTGCCATCGATCCAGGAGAGTACGGATTCGGCCATATTCCTGCGCCGGCGCACCATCTACATGGGCGCACCGATGCGCTGGTACCGGCCTGCGGTCGGCGAGAGAATGGCCCGTCTGTGGCACCGCGACCGCGCACGCTGGACCGATGCCCGCGTGCATGAATCGCTGCGATTCGATGGCAACTCACGCACGCTGCGCGGGGCATTCGATCACGTGAACAACCCGAGCCTGGTCGAAAAGCAGCTGAAAGTGCTGCGCTACTCCGAGCTGAAGTGCCGCGACTGGTACGACAAGGGCAAGTCGCCGCGCATGTGGCAGACGCCCTTCGTTTTCCTGCTCGCCTTCATCAAGGACTACGTCTTCCGCCTCGCCATGTTCGACGGCTGGCGAGGTTTCATCATTGCCCAGACCGCCGCCAGCTACGCGGTGTACAAGCGCATGCGCTACTACGAAATGCGGCATAACCCGGCCTCACGCGAGTCCGCCGCCACCGCCCTGCACCGTCACGGCCTGGACCGTGGCTCGGAAACCCCCACATGACGAAGCACTACCTCCTCTACGGCTCGGAGCGCTATGCGCTGGCCATCCTGCGTCCGCTGCAGGAAGCGATCCGCGCGCGTGGCGACGAGGCGGCGTGGTTCTTCGACGGTCCCGGCGGCGAAGACCTCGTCGCCGGCGAGACCTGGCTGCGCACGACCGAGGAAGTGCGTCGCTTCAACCCGATCGCCGTGGTTACCTCGAGCAACGCGGTGCCGCATTTCTTCCCAGGCGTGAAGGTCGAAACCTTCCACGGTTTCAATGCCGGCAAGCCGCGGCACATCTACATTCGCGGCTTCTTCGACCTCTACTGCACCACCGGCCCGAAAGACACCAGGGCGTTCGGCGACATCGCTGCCCGGATGGGCCATTTCGCGGTGAAGGAAACCGGCTGGCCCAAGCTCGACCCTTTCATGGGCGAGATGGGCGCAAGGCCGGTGCCGCCGCTGCGCCAGCCCCCGGTGATCCTGTACCACTCCACGTTTTCGCCTTCGTGGAGCGCTGCCGAAATCCTGTACGACAAGGTTCGCGAGCTGTCCCGCGACGGTCGCTACCGCTTCATCGTCACCTTCCACCCGAAGATGAACCCGGAAACCACGGCCAAATACCGCGCCCTGGCCAACGACTACCTGCGCTTTGCCGACGACGACAACATCCTCGACCTGTTCGGCCAGGCGGACATGATGTGCTCGGACACCTCCTCGGCGCTGAGTGAGTTCCTTCTCACCGGAAAACCGGTGGTGACCTTCAAGAACCGCGCTCCGGGGCCGCAGCTGATCGATATCGACGACCCGGAACAGTTCGAGCCGGCGATCGAGCGCGCACTGGCCCGGTCACCCGAGCTGATGAAAGCCATCGACGATTTCGGCGCCAGCATCCATCCCTATCGGGACGGCAAATCGAGCGAGCGGGTGCTCGATGCGATCGACCAGTTCATTGCCGAAGGCGGGCGTAACCGTCGGCGTAAGCCCCTCAATCTGTGGCGCAAACTGAAGATTCGCCGGCGCATCGGCTATTGGGGTCCGGCCTGACCGGCCGCGGCGTCCACGTTTCAGCGACGAAGGGGGCGGTAGGAGTGGAGTCAGCCATTGAACCGGTCGTACGTTTAGAATCCATGATCCTTTAACGGTGACGACGCCCTTGTCCAACAGCGCCTATATCCGCTCGGAACATCTTCGTGCCCTCTGGCCCTGGCTGCCGCTGTGGTCGGTGATGGCCCTGCTCGCGATTTTCTCGCATGGCCCGATGCCGATGTTCTCCACGCGGACGCTCGCTGTCGCCTGGGAAATGTGGGCGCACGGCCACTGGCTGGTGCCGCACATCAACGGCGACCCATACAGCGAGAAGGTGCCACTGCTGTTCTGGATGATCCATGCGGGCTGGGCCATTTTCGGCGTCAACGACGTCTGGCCGCGGGTCCTCGAGGTCATCTTCGGCGGCGTGCAGCTGGTGCTGGCCTCCGTGCTCGCCAGCCGCCTGTTCCCGTCGCGCCCCTGGGTGGCCAAGGCAACTCCGTGGCTGTTGATGGCTTTTGCCTACGCCTTCCTGTTCGGCCTGCAGATCATGTACGAGGTACTCCTCGTGGTCTGGGTGCTGGCCGCCCTGCTCTGCCTCACCCCCACGCCCAGGCGGGCCGAACCACGCTGGTGGCTGTTCGGCCTGATGATCGGCCTTGGCCTGCTCACCAAGGGACCGGTGATGGTGGTCCACGTGCTGTTTCCGTTCCTGCTCGGCCCGCTGTGGAACCCATGGGCCCGGGACAACCGGGCACGCTGGTATGGCTTCGGCGTGCTTGGCCTGCTGCTTGGCTTCGCGATCCTGCTGGCATGGGCCATTCCGGCCGGGGAAGCCGGCGGGGAGGCCTATAGGCAGCGCCTGTTCTTCACCCAGACCGCAGGGCGGGTGGTGTCCGAACGCACCCAGGGCCTGCAGAACCATGCGCGACCGGCCTGGTACTACCTGATCTTCCTGCCCGTCATCGTGTTTCCGCTCAGCGGTTGGCTACGCGGCATCGTCGCCCTGCCGTTGACGCTGTTCCGGCGTCCCTGGCGGGCGGGCACCGGTGCGGCGCTTATCGTCGCCGGCGTGGCGCTGGCCCTGTTGCTCGCCTCCGCAGCGCTCGCTCAATTCAAGCCCGGCCTGGATCAGCTTCCGCTGATGCGGGTGGCAGATCGCATCCTGCTGGTGCTGGTGCTTGTGCCCCTCTTCCTGGCGCTGATGCGCCAGCCGCTGGAGTCGGGGCTGCAATTCCTCGTGGCCTGGCTGTTGCCGGCACTGCTTACGTTCTCGCTGATCGGTGGCAAGCAGCTGTATTACCTGCTGCCGGAACTCGCGGGCGTGACCATGCTGGTCGCTGCCGCCGTGGCCGACCTCCGCGAGCGGCACAAGGCCCTCGCCTCGAACTACGCCCTGGGCACCTGGCCGCTTTCGCTCGGCGCTTTTGTCCTGGCCATCGTGTTGTTCGCCATGCCCTCGGTGGTGCCGACGCGCTTCCCCGACAGCCTCTGGCTCACGGGAATGGCCCCGTTCTCGCGCTTCTTCGGCGTGATCTTCGTTGTCCTGGGTGCGCTGTTGCTGCTCCGTGGCCGCGGCGAAATGCGGCGGCTGGCCTTCGCCGGACTGATCGGCACAGTGTCGCTCAACGCCTTGTTCACCCTGGGCCTCTGGTATCGCTACGACCTCGCGCCCGCGTCGGCCTTCCTGGCCCAGGCGGACGCCGCGGGTCGACCTATCGGCAACCTGGGGACCGAATACAACGGTCAATACCATTTCGCCGGCCGGTTGATGCACCCGATCGCGCGTCTCAACGAACTGCCGGGCGCCGCCCCGCAAGCCGACGATGACGACGATGACGATGCCGTCCACGATGGCGACAGCCTCGACGACTTCGCCCGCCACCATCCGGACGGCCTCGTGGTGTCGTATGCCAAGCACCCTCCGGCGAACGCCTTCCGTTTCGCCCGGCTGATCCAACCCTCGCGCACCGGCTGGCTGATGATCTGGGACGCCGCCACGCTCAATGCGCTGCACATGGATCGCGTGCCGCCCGAGCCGAAGCAGCCGACCCTGCTCTATCCGCAGGATTACTGGCGTACGCGGACCGCGGTGCGATGACCGACCCCCTCGTCGAACGACTGCGCGCACAGATCGGCGGCGTTCGCGACGGGGCCCTGTTGCGTTTCTCGATCGGCAACGCCCACCTGGGCGATGGCAGCTATGCCGTGGCGGCCAGCTCGTTCCGTGAGGCTCTGGGCTTCGACCCGGCCTACTCTGCCGCCTGGAAACTGCTGGGCAAGGCCCTGCTGGCGATGGATGACGAAGCCGGCGCCGCCGAGGCGTGGCGGCAGGGCATCACCACGGCGACCGGCCGGGGCGACATGCAGGCGGCCAAAGAGATGACCGTGTTCCTCAATCGCCTTTCGCGGAACGGTTGATCCAGTACGGGTTGCGACCGGATGCGTTAAAGCGCTTGTAGTGCCACTGGTACTGCGTGAACGCGCGTTCGGCACACTGCTGCACGCCGCGATTGAGCGCCGCGCAGGCGACATCCAGATCGGTGCTGTCGATGCCCTCGGGGGCCGGCAGGACATGGATTCGAAAGCCAGCGCCCTCGGGCAATCGTTCAGCGAAGCTGAAAAGCACCGTGGCACCCGTGCGCGCCGCGAGACGCGGAAGAAGCACCATGGTCAGTGCTTCCACACCGAAGAAAGGCGCGAAAACGCCTTCCCCTTCGCGCGGGCGCTGATCCGGGAGAATGCCGACGGTACCGCCCGCGGCGAGCCGCTTGAACAGGGTACGTACCCCGGCTCCCTCGGCACGGACCTGTTCCGGCGCCAGCTTGCCGCGCACCTTGCGCAGCAGGCCCTCGATCGCCTGGATGCGCGGCGGCCGGTACAGGATGGCCATCGGCGTCTTGCTGCACAGCCAGTAGTTCAGCAGCTCCCAACAGCCGAGATGGGGCGCGGCAATGATCACGCCCTTGCCGGAGGCAAGCGCGGCATCGAAGAGGTCGCCGCCGACCACGTCATGGATCAGTCCCAGCGAGCGGTCGGCGCCGGCACCCCAGATGGCGGCCACCTCGGTTACCGACTTGCCCGCTTCCTCCATGGTTTCTTGCAGCAAGGCTGCCTGCCCCGCCTCGCTCAGCTCCGGCCGGGTGAGGCGCAGGTTGACGGCAGTGACGTGCGTGCTGTGCGAGCGGGCACGCAACGCGCGCCGGCCCATCCAGGCGCCCACCGCGTGCACGGTGCGCAGCGGAAAGAGACTGACCAGCCGGAGCAGGAGGTAAAGGAGGTAGATATCGGGACGCATCCGGGGAAGTGTACCGCCGGGTGCCGGCCTCCTTTAAGCTTGGCCGCCATCCGCCGTTAGCCTTTCCATGATTGCAGTGATCCAACGTGTGGAGTCCGCGCGTGTCGATGTCGAGGGAGAAACCGTGGGTGCCATCGGCGCCGGCCTGCTCGCGCTGGTCGCGGTGGAACCCGGCGACGGGGAGGCCCAGTGCGTGCGCATGCTCCAGCGACTGCGCGGCTACCGCGTGTTCTCCGACAGCGAGGGAAAGATGAACCTCAGCCTCGCCGATACGCAAGGCGGCCTGCTCCTGGTCAGCCAGTTCACGCTCGCCGCCGACACCCGAAAGGGCATGCGCCCGAGCTTCACCACGGCTGCCGCGCCGGCCGAAGCCAGCCACTGGTTCGACCGTCTGGTCGAGCTGGCCCGCGCCGCACATGGCCCAGGGGTGGAAATCGGACGCTTCGGTGCCCATATGAAGGTACATCTGATCAACGACGGCCCGGTCACCTTCCGCATGGAGGTGCGCTGAGCGTCCTTAATGGGGCTCCATGGTCCCGCTCCTTCTCATCGCGACGCTCACGCCCGGCCGGAAACGGCCATCTGGCGCGATTCTTGCGTCCCCTCGATGAGCCCGATCCACTTGAAAACTGGTCAAAAAATCATCAAATGACTATACTGATCGGTTCCTGTAACCCGCGGCGGTCGGCATGACTAATAAAGCTCACGAGCAGCAGTCTGAAATCAAACAGCTCATCTCCAAGGGTTTGGAGCAGGGCTACCTGACCTACGCGGAAATCAACGATCACCTGCCTGACGACATCGTCGATCCGGAGCAGATCGAAGACATCATGGCGGTGCTCAAGGGCGTCGGCATCGAGGTGCATGATTCCGCGCCCGACACCGACACCATCTCCGATGGCGCTGCCCCGGGTTCCAGCACGGACGACGAGTCCGCCGCTGAAGAAGCCGTAGCGCTGCTGTCGGCCGTCGACGCCGAAGTCGGCCGTACGACCGACCCCGTGCGCATGTACATGCGCGAAATGGGTACGGTCGAACTGCTGACCCGCGAAGGCGAAATCGCCATCGCCAAGCGCATCGAGGAAGGCCTCAACCAGGTCCAGACCGCGCTGGCCAGCTTTCCCCTCACCATCCAGCTGCTGCTCGAGGAATACGACCAGCATGTGGAAGGCAAGCGCCGCCTGAGCGAGATCCTGGCTGGCTTCACCGACCTCGAAGAAGCCGCGGACGCCGCCAAGGCTGAAGCCGCCGAGGCCGCCGAAGCTGCCGCCGCCGAAGCCAGCGACGAGGAAGAGGAAGAAGTCGAAGGCGCTCCGGTTGCCGAGGAAGAGGAAGCCGGTCCGACCGGTCCCGATCCGGAAGAAGTGAAGCGCCGCATGGAAGAGCTCCGCTCGCTCCATGGCAAGTTCCAGAAGACCGCGCCCAAGGCCGAGATCAACGACAAGAAGCTCGCCAAAATCCGCGAGCAGATGTCGGAAGCGTTCCTCAACCTGAAGCTCCCGTCGGCGCTGATCGACAGCTTCGTGCGCAAGCTGCGCGAAGTGGTGAACGACATCCGTCACCACGAGCGCGTGCTCATGGACATCTTCGTCAAGCAGGTGAAGATGCCGCGTGCGGAGTTCCTCAAGAGCTTCCCGTCGAACGAAGGCAACCTCGAGTGGGCCGCCGAACTGGGCCGCAAGCGCCAGAAGTGGTCGCCGAACATCAAGAACTACCGTGAAGTGATCGACGGTGAACAGGAGAAGCTCGCTGCTATCGAGCGCACCCTGTACCTGCCGCTGACCGACATCAAGGAAATCAATCGCGCCATGTCCGTCGGCGAGGCGAAAGCCCGTCGCGCCAAGAAGGAAATGGTCGAGGCCAACCTGCGCCTGGTCATCTCCATCGCGAAGAAGTACACCAACCGCGGCCTGCAGTTCCTCGACCTCATCCAGGAAGGCAACATCGGCCTGATGAAGGCCGTGGACAAGTTTGAATACCGCCGCGGTTACAAGTTCTCGACGTACGCGACGTGGTGGATCCGTCAGGCCATCACCCGCTCGATCGCCGATCAGGCCCGCACCATCCGTATTCCGGTGCACATGATCGAAACGATCAACAAGCTCAACCGCATCTCCCGCCAGATGCTCCAGCAGTTCGGCCGCGAGCCGACGCCGGAAGAACTGGCCAAGGAAATGGAGATGCCGGAAGACAAGATCCGCAAGGTATTGAAGATCGCGAAGGAACCGATCTCCATGGAAACCCCGATCGGTGACGACGAAGATTCGCATCTTGGCGACTTCATCGAAGACACCAACGCCAGCTCGCCCGTCGAGTCGGCTACGGAAACGGGGCTCATGGAAACCGTGCGCGACGTGCTCGCTGGCCTCACCCCGCGTGAAGCAAAGGTACTGCGCATGCGCTTCGGCATCGACATGAACACGGATCACACGCTGGAAGAAGTCGGCAAGCAGTTCGACGTCACCCGCGAGCGCATCCGCCAGATCGAAGCCAAGGCCCTGCGCAAGCTGCGTCACCCGAGCCGCTCGGAAACGCTGCGGTCGTTCCTTGATATCGATTGATTGGTAGCGACATCTGGTTAGACGAAAACGCCCGCGCAAGCGGGCGTTTTCTTTTGGGAGAACTACGGTGGCGGGCGATCCGGGTTTGCGCTTTAATCCGGCGAACGGACGGGGGACGGCATAATGGATGGTTTGTCGACGAAAGACCTTGTTGGCGTGATCTTCGGTATCGTCTTTCTCATGGCGATCGTGTTCCTGCGTAGCGGCTCGTCTCGTCGGCTGCCGAAGGACAAGTTCTTCAACTGCTGGCGCTGCAAAAAGCTCACAACACATAACCGCCGTACGATCGAAGCATGGCGCAACGATAAGACTCGCTTTTTCTGCGGTGCCTGCCACACGAAGTGGTTACAGTCGCATCCGGCACCGGCTGCTGAGGTACGGCCGGCGAGGGAGCATGGACCGCGCAGGAGGTCGAGTCCGATGGAGACTCTCTTGATCCTTGGCGTCATGGTCGTCATCGGCGTTCTAGCGCGGTCGTGCTCATAGGGGTAATCCAGAAACCATGCGATTTGCGCAAATTCTCTTCGGCGACTCACCGGCCGCCTTCCCGACCGAACTATCGCTGGATGCGGCGGTTCGCCGTTTGTCGTCCGTCGTGGAACGGGATCGATTCCTTTCGGGCCTGCGCGCCCACGAGGGCAAGCGGGTCTTCGGAAGTGTCTCGCCGTGGCGTGTACGACTGACTTGGGTGACGCCCCTTGTGAGCAACATCTTTCGCCCCCGCTTCGTAGGGCGTTTCGAAGTCATGGGTTACAAGTCGGTCTTGATTGGCAAATTCGGCGTGTTGCCCGTGGTACGCGCCAGGGCGAGCACGTTCGCCCTGGTTGGCGCTCTTGGCTCGGCCGTTGTCGTCTCTCAACCCAGTCCCAGCATGCAGGCGCGCACCGTGCTGCTGCTCACGACAATTGGCCTGAGCGTGTCTGGCTTCGCAGCAGTCCGCCTCTCCCAATGGTTGACCCGTAACGTCCGGCAGAACCTTTCTGCTTTTATCAGATCAAACCTGACGCGCATGGACTGAGTAGTGTTCAGTTTCTTTCGATGTTCGAGTTACGTGAACAACCCGAATTCATGAACAGGCGCGTCGCTCTCTATCGGACGCGCTCCTTCATAGCGGCTTCCGCTCGGTTCACTGCATCACGAGTTACCACTCCCACGCGTAATCCAAGCGGCCTAAGCAGCTTCGCGACGGTATCGAGCGTCGGGCTTTTTATGCCGCGCTCGATGTCCTGCAGTCCGCGAGCTGAAACACCGCACAATCTCGCGTACTCCGCCATGGTGAAGCGGAGCGTGGTGCGTACAAGGCGAATCACCTCCGGCACGGGACGGCCCGGGTGCGCCTCGATGTCGTCCAGCAAGGCCCGACGAATGTCGAGCTCTTCGGACGTGCTTATCGGCTTAAAGCGCTTGTCCACGATCAGAGCATCTCTAGCTGGGCGACGATGTCATCGATGAAAGCGCGCTGCGGAAGCTGCCGCGGTCTCCGGCATGCCGAGCTGTCGCAAGGATGGGCGTTGTTACTCATATTCACACTTTTGTATCACAACAATGCCGGTAGCGGCAGGTATAGGTGATACTTTGATGTGTATCTATTCGAAGGTGGCTTCCGCCAGCTTCCTGCAATCTAGTGCGCACCGGGGAATTCACAGGGAATGGGAAATGAAATGGATCGTCAGACTCGTCGTCGTCGCCGCTCTTCTATATGGCGGCCAGAGCGCCTTCCAGCAGATTCGGCTCGCCCACGAGCGTTACGAGATTCGCAAGGAGGTACAAGCGCAGCTAAACGCCCTGCCGGTCGCTAAACGGCGAGCCGCCGCGCTCGAGCTCTATCTCAACTTCTACTGGTCGGGTGCGAGCCTACTGCCCTCCGTGTGCAGGAAGGAAGGCATCGACCTGACCGACTATGCGAAGGCTTATACGGACCGCTACGCCGGTGAGCATGACCGCGTCCAAGCTGCCTACCGAAGCGTCGGCGGCAGCGAGCAGGCGCTTGTTGCCGCGCTCTCGGCCAGCAGTACTACCACCGATGCCCTGAAGAAGGGACTGCTGCGTGCCGCCAGTCTCACGCAAGGCGAAAGCATGGTCGACGGCTGCCGGGCCATCCTGGCGAAGAAAGAGAAGGTCTTGGACAGGATGAACTTTCCCGAAGCGTTTCCCTATGTGTGGGGCATTGCGGACGTTCGCTAGGCGAACAAGAAAACGCCCGCAAAAGCGGGCGTTTTCTATGCGACTACCAGCTACCGCTCAGCGGTGATGCATCGGACGATGCACCGGGTGGTGACGCGGCGGCGGACGGTGATACGGGCGGTGGTGATGGTAGTAGTGGTGGTGGACCGGACGATGGTGCACCGGGTGATGCACGACAACCACACGACGCGACTGCGCCATCGACAGTGCCGGCACGGCAAGCGCCGCCACGGCCAGTGCTACCGAGATAATCAGCTTCTTCATGGAACCCCCTGGATTGTTGAACGCGGCCAAGCATGAAGGGGGCAGGCTGAACTGTCGACCATTGCGTCCTGCGTCGTTTCACGCCGCTTTGGCTTAGCGTGTGAGCGCTCACCCATCGTCGTACGGGCATCCATTGGTTACACTTGGCCGCCGCGCGGGCCTATAGCTCAATGGTTAGAGCAGAGGACTCATAATCCTTTGGTTCCAGGTTCGAGTCCTGGTGGGCCCACCATTACGCTGCGATGTCCCGACGCCCCCCCCGGATTGGAGTAGCGTCCCGGTTTCGACAGCGGAGCCGTGATCGTGCGAAGAAGCACCAACAGACGGGAGGCGCTATGGTGCAGCCCCCACGAAATGGGAACCGACAGTTAAGCGCATTGCCATATCTGCTTTGCTTCTCGCAGCACTCGGCACTGGCAACGGGCCTCAATGTTCGATTCAAGAATCGACGAGATCTATGCGCAAGCCATGATTCAAGCCACAGGCTCTGCTGTCCCACCCGTGCTGCTTCACTTGGAAACTCCCAGGAACCCTACGTTCAACGACATGGGCTAGCGTCCCGCCGATGCTTCGCCCCGCCTCTCATGCAGCCAAGCGCCTGAGGCGATCAGGCCCTAGCGACGGGGTTCCCTCGAGGCTCGCACCAGTCAGTGCTTCTCAATTCACCAACTGCCCGTATCTCTCCGCAAGACTAATCGTCGCGGTCATGCCGGCATTAAACTCCAGGAAGTCGGCCTCGATGCCGTCGCTGAAGATCACCCCGTAGCCCGCCATCTGCGAGACGAGCCGTAGCGGTTCCGTGCGCGTCACTTGCCCGAAAACCATCTCAATCTGCGTAACCCGGCTAGGGAATGGCTCTCGCACTGTAAATTGCAGATGGTCGGCATCCCAGGCAAAACCGTGCTCGCGCAATGCCCGTACGGAACCTTCCAAATCGCGCCCAACGATGCCGACGGCGCCCGCCAGAAGGCTCTGAAACCATCCGGTCGACCCCAATCCTGTCGATACAATCAGTCCGCTGGACGAATGCGTTTCCGATCGATCGCCCTGCTGGATCTGATAACGCGCTGACACGTGCGTTCGCGGACCGATGAAGAGGTCATTGACCGCATGGAGCTCCTGCCCGTCGCTCAACCTCGCGAGCGCCATTGTGACGCGGTTCAACGGCCGCTTTCTGGCAAGCGCCTCCGGCGCGAGGACTGCAAGGTCTCGTACCTCGAAGGGCAAGAGCACACCGTCCCATCGTGCGGGATCCGGGTTGACCCCGATGACAGGCTGCGCACCCTTTAGGTATTTGAGCGTATTCGCGACCAGGCCATCCTGCCCCAGCACCACGACCAGAGCATCCGGTGCAAAGAGGTAGTTGGAGAGAAATCCACGATCGAGCCGCTGGACACGACCAAAGCGACGCAAGGTCGCTTCGGCCGTCTTCACCCCATCCAGATAGATGCGATGCTCGACCTCATAGTCCGAAAAGTCCGCCCCCAGATGCTCGACGTAGAAGCGTGCCTGTTCGATCGTGTTGAAGCGCACGATCAACTCCTCCAGTCGCGTCTTGCGAGTCACCAGCACGATCCGGTGGTTCAGTGCATCCATGGCGTCAGGCCTTTGCAGGCAACTTGGCTCGTGGTTGCGTCAGTTGCTGCAACAGATCCGGCGAGATGTTGAGTTCGCCGATCCGCCCAGCGCCTTCAGCCAATCCCTGGAAGGCCTGTGCAATCAGCACGCTCGAATCGGCCTGCCCGACCATGAGGACCTGCAGCACCTTCGGATCGATGCCCTGTACCGCCTTCATGGTGGCAGCTACTGCGTACGCTTTGGCATCGGCTTCGGTCCGCGCGTTTTCGGCGCGCAGGGAGGTCAGACTCTTGTTCTTGTCTTCCAGGGCAATGCGGCCTGCTAGTTCCTGGTCCTGGATCGCCTGCCGTTTGGCGAGCACGGCCTGCTCGGCTTCGAGCTGTGTCTCTCGAATCTGGCGTTTCTTGGTTTCCACCGCGATCTCGGTGTTGAGCTCATTTTCCTTGACGGCGCGTTCCTGCTCGATCGCGGCATTGCGACGTATGTAGGTCGCATCATCGGCTTGCTTCAGGATCTGCTCGCGGACCTGGGCCTCAAGCGCACGCGCCGTTTCCGGATTGGGTTTCACCGCCAGGACCGAAAGGTTGATCAGTTCAAGGCCGAGGCTGGAGAGACCATCGGCGCTTTGCAGGCCCTGGCGCACAACCTGGACCAGGTGATCGGAACCGCGCAGCAGTTCCTGAAGGGTTTGCCCCTGCAGCACAGAACGCAGCTTCACCTGCACGGCATTGACCACCCGCTGCGGCAGCTTGGTTCGGTCTTCCGATGCATAGCTGCCGTCGGCCTTGAGCGTGAAATTCATCAGGCTAGCAAGCGTGGTCGGAGCAGCCACGCGGTACGTGACCTGCCCCTGCACGGTCACGACCTGGAAGTCGCTGCTGACTTCCTGGAACATGAAGGGAACATCCACGCTCTCCAGCGGGATCGAGACCAGCGTGGCGCTGGGCGCAAAGTACCAGAACGTGAGACCGGTGCCTTCGCGCACGGCAACGCCGTTCTTGTACTGGATGACGTAGGTACTGGGACTGCCTTTGACGTAGCGATAACCGAACATGATCGTGTCCTTCCTGGCTGGATGCGTGCTCCGATCTCCCAACGTCACCCTGCTTGAGGGGAACAGGGCCCTGGAGTCCGGCGGTAACTTTATCGGTTTCGATAGCCAGCTGTCTCGCGTGGCGGCGGCCATTCCTGGCGAGCGTCCACCATGACGCGTCATTGATCACCCGAATTGAAACATCCTTGTCATCCGCCCGACCTACGTTGGCCTGCACGACAGGCAACCAACGATAACTTCCCATGGATACTTCCCGACGCCGTTTCCTGGGCGTCGCCGGCGGATTCGCCGGTGCATGCGTTTTCGTCGATACATTTCGCGCGGCCCGGGCGATGGACATGCCGATGTCCATGCCGATGAAGCAACGGATGGCCATGCCCGGCCTGGCCGCGCCGAACGTGCCGCTGGTGAACCCGGTGACCATGGCAAGGTTCGTCGATGCCCTGCCCGTGCCACCGATCGCCTTGCCCACGGGCACGCGTGCCCACGCCGCGTTCGGCGGCCGGCAGCTGCCGCTCTACCGCATGCCAATGCAGGCATTCAGTGCCAGGGTGCACCGGGACCTGCCGCCGACACCGCAATGGGGTTATGCAGGGTCCACGCCTGGCCCGACGATCGTGACGCGCCGTGGCGAGCCGGTGCTGGTGGAATGGGCCAACGAGCTTCCGACCCGGCATTTCCTTCCGATCGATCACGGTATTCATGGCGCGGAGAAATCCAAACCCGACGTTCGCACCATCACCCATGTGCACGGTGCGCGCGTTTCCGCGCCGAACGACGGCTGGCCCGAAGACTGGTACGTACCGGGTAAATCGTTGACCGCCCTTTACCCCGGGGACCAGGACGCCACCACCTTGTGGTACCACGATCACGCCATGGGCATCACGCGGCTGAACATCTACGCGGGGCTGTTCGGCAGCTTCCATGTGCACGACGACGACGAGCAGGCCCTGGGGCTGCCCTCGGGCGAATTCGATATTCCGTTGATGCTCTACGACCGCCTGCTCGCGAAGAGCGGCAAGCTTTACTACCCGGTGTCGGACGATCCCGAAGCGCCCTGGGTGTCCGAATGCCGTGGGGATGCAGTCCTGTGCAACGGCAAGCTGTATCCGTATCTTGACGTGGAGCCGCGCCGCTACCGCTTTCGGCTGATCAACGCGGCCAATACCAGCTTCTTCAACCTGTCGCTGTCACATGGCAAGCCGTTCCAGCAGATTGGCAGCGACCAGGGGCTGCTGGCAGCGCCCACCGATCGCCTGAACATCGAACTCCACCCGGCCGAACGTGCCGAGGTGATCGTCGACTTCAGCGCTTATGCCGGCCAGTCGGTACAGCTACGTCACCAGGCCGACGGCATCGTCGAGTTCCGCGTTCGCACCAAGGGTCGCCGTGATACCTCGGTGGTACCGGCGGCGTTACGACCGGTCCAGCGCATCGATCCCTCCACGGCGGTGCAGGACCGCGTGCTTGCACTGGGCGAGCAGGACGATTCGGGCGGCAATCCGATGACGATGCTGCTCGATGGAAAGATGTGGAGCGATCCCATCAGCGAAAAACCGAAGAAGGGCACGGTCGAAACCTGGACGTTCGTCAATGTGACCGGCGACGCGCATCCCATCCACCTGCACCTCGTGCGCTTCCAGGTACTCGAGCGCCGTCCGTTCGACCTCTTTGCGTGGAACGCGCGCAAGGAACTGAAGTTCACCGGGCCATCGATACCACCGGCCGCGCACGAAGCCGGCTGGAAAGACACCGTGCGCTGCGACCCCGGGATGGTCACCCGCATCATCACGCGCTTCGACGGCGAGCCAGGCAAATACGTCTGGCACTGCCATTACCTCGAGCACGAAGACAACGAAATGATGCGCCCCTACGAACTGGTCTGAACCGCGTTTGGCTTTGTTGCAGCGGAAACGATTGTTCGCAATATCTTGCGTTGACACGTGATCGTCATCACGCCCTCGCGCATTGTCGCCTGCGTGCCAACGATCCGTCATATGCGAGGTAGATGCTCACGACGGTCGACGGGCCATCCATAACCTTAGTCGACAAGAATCAGGGGGAAGGCTTCCAGTAGGGAGAGATCCACAATGGTTACATGGTTGCGCCGTACGCGGCTTTCGCCGCTGTTGATTGGCGCGCTTTCCGTCGGCCTTGCCGGCGTCGTCAGCGCACAGGACACCACTCCGCCCGACCACGATGCACAATTCCGCCAGAATGTGCCCGTGGCTCCCTTCAAGAACCCGGGCGGCCTTCCCGGCGGTGTCGTCGTACTGCACAAGCCGCCTCACGGCCAGGACAACAGCGACAATACCGCCACTCCGATCAAGCACGTGATCCTGCTTATCGGCGAGAACCGTACGTTCGACCACGTTTATGGCACCTACACTGCGCCGAAGGGGCAGTCGGTGGACAACCTGCTGTCCAAGGGCATCGTCAATGCCGACGGCACGCCGGGTCCGAACGTGGACCTCGCCACGCAGTTCATGGCCTCGAGCACCGGCAAGTACGACATGTCGCCGAAGAAGGCCGGCAAGTACAAGACGCTTCCGCAGATGAACACCGGTGGCGCGCCCACCGCGGCGCCCTTCGCTTCCGCAGCACAGGCGCAGGCCATTGAGCCGGCCCTGCCCGATGGTACCTACGACATGCTCGCTGCCGGCGGCACGGGCCTGCCCAACGGCGTGGTCGATACCCGTTTCCCGGCAAAGCTCGTCAACGCACCGGTCGACATGCATGCGTCGATCAGCTACGACGCCTACGCCAACAGCCCGGTGCACCGCTTCTTCCAGATGTGGCAGCAGCTGGATTGCGACACCAAGGTAGCCACGGCCGCCAACCCCAGCGGTTGCCGCAACGACCTGTTCCCATGGGTGGAAACCACCATGGGCGCGGGCAACAACGGCGCTGCGCTGCCGGCGAACTTCAACGACCAGAGCACCGGTGAAGGCTCCACTGCCATGCAGTTCATGAACATGGCGCAGGGCGATGCGCCTTACTTCAAGGAGCTGGCCCAGAAGTATGCGCTGAGCGACAACTTCCACCAGTCGGTGATGGGCGGCACCGGTGCTAACCACATCATGCTTGGCTTCGGCACCTTGATCTACTACGCGGACGCGAATGGCAACCCGGCCACCCCGCCGGAAAACCAGATCGAGAACCCGGACGCGCAGTTCGGTACCAACAACTGGTGGGTGCAGGACGGCTACGGTGGTGGTTCGTACGTTAATTGTGCTGACGAAAGCCAGCCGGGCGTGAAGCAGATCAAGAACTACCTGCGCTCACTGCCGTACCTGTCGTTCAAGGGCACGGACTGCAAGGCCAAGGCCTACTACCTGGTGAACAACTACAACCCGGGCTACATGGGCGACGGCACACCGGCACCGCTGGGCGCCGACCAGTTCACCATCCCGCCGAGCACGCAGGAGAACCTGGCGCTGCTGCTGGAGAAGCACAAGGTGTCCTGGAAGTACTACGGTGAAGGCTTCGGTGGCGGCAAGGAAGACGGCGAAGCCGGCACCTTCTGCAACATCTGCGATCCGTTCCTGTACTCCACCCAGGTCATGACCAATCCGGAACTGCGCGCCAAGAACCAGGACATCAACGACCTGTACGACGACATCCAGAACAACACGCTGCCGGCCGTTTCCATCGCCAAGCCGGACGGCATCCTGGATGGCCATCCGGCCTCGTCGAAGCTGGACCTCTTCGAAGGCTACGTGCGCAAGATCGTCGAAATGGCCCAGGCCAACCCGAAGGTTTGGGAAGACACCGTGATCATGGTGACCTTCGATGAAGGTGGTGGCTACTACGATTCTGGCTACATCCAGCCGATCGATTTCTTCGGCGACGGCACGCGCATCCCGCTACTGGTGGTGTCGAAGTACTCGCTCGGCGGCAAGATCGTGCACACGTATTACGACCATGTCTCGTTCGACAAATTCGTCGAGGCCAACTGGAACCTGAAGGACCGGATTTCCGCGCGCAGCCGCGACAACCTGCCTAACCCGGTGTCGTTCAAGGAGCGTCCGTATGTACCGGTGAACGCGCCGGCCATCGGCAACCTGATGGACATGTTCAACTTCACCAGGAAGGACGTCAGCGACACCACCGCGATTGCTGACTGATCGCTCACGGTTCGCTCGATACCGACCCTGTCCGCGAAAGCGGGCAGGGTTTTCGTGTTCGCAAGGAGTCAGATGATGATGAAGCTTTCCCTGCTGTCCGCCGCCGCCACCTGTGCATTCGCCACGACTGCGGCCACACCTGTCCACGCCGATCCCGGTGACTTCGGCGCCATGCCCGGGCTGTGGAAGATCCAGGCGCGGCACGTGGTCAAGGGCAAGGCAGGCGCACCGCAAGTGCATTGGCATTGCGTGGATGAAGGTGCGGATCCCTGGACCACGTTTGCCGCGTGGACGCCGGCGGAAGGTGATTGCACAGCCACGGATCAGCAACGCCGCAGCACCTCGCTGGCGTGGAAGTTCGCCTGCAAGGCGGCCCCGCCGGCTTCGGCGCACGTGGATTTCGACAGCGCCAAGCACTACACAGGCAGCGTCACGGTAGAAGGCCGCGGCGAGGTTACGCAGGTGGAGGGCGAGCGTTTAGCCGCGTGTACCAGTCCGCAGGATTAACGCGGCGGCGGCTCTCAAGACTGGGACTACCCAAACTCGGGCCCGTGACTCCAAAGCTCGCTCCAAGGTTTGCGCGCAGGGCCGCAGACGAAAATATCGGGATGATCCCGGCTTTCTTCATTGACGACGCCCCACGCGTTACCCGTGTGGCCCGCAAGCCGGCAGTCGACGAAGAGTTCGTCCGCGCGCTCACGCGAACTCCCCAGCACGATCACCGTGCGTGGCAGTGTTTGCGGATAACCACGTAGCCATCCGGAATTGACCGCTGTGATCGGCGATGGCAAACCATAGGCTCTCCCGAGCAGGGCGATGGCCCCTTGCTCGCCGTAGTTACCCACCACGATGCTCAGATCCGCCTGTTGTTCGGAAGGAAGCGCATCACGAATGGCGGCAACTCGCGCGACTAGTTCGTTCCAACCGACTTGCTCACGCAGGTCGTTGTTCCTGCTAAGCGCGAAGTCCCGCAGCGGGACCACTTGATGCCATCGGCATAACGATCAGCGCCGCGTAGATACCGATAGCTGCGACACCGCTGAATAGCAGTGTTGCTGTCCCGATTCGCCATGCAGGACGGAGGGTGCGCAGCCACCGCTCGCCGATGACGGATCCCATGGCAAGCAGCATCGGATAGGCCGCGCTGACATAGTAGAAGCGGCCCCGCATAAGCATGAACAACAGCAAGGGCACGACGTACATCCAGGCGAGCATGCGGAGACGCCGCACGCGGAAGTAACCCACCAGACCCGCAATCCAGACCGGTGCCGCAAAAAGGTTGGCATTGATCAGGAACTGGTCGCGCAAGAAGCCGTCCGCGCGTCCCTCATTGACGTCGCGGGCGTGGATGCTTTGCAGGAAACGATAGGAGATGAAGTCGTGCGAGACGAGCCAGATGAGGTTCGGGGCAAAGACGAGTAGAGCGACAGCCCCGCCAATCCATAACCAGCGGCTCGTCAGGTAGCGCCGTGCATCGGTAAGAAGCACGCCCGCCAGAACGCCCAGTAGCTCGAACGCTATCGAATACTTGGTCTGCAAACCAAGCCCGGCAAACAAACCGATCGCCACCCACCAGCGCGGGTCATCGTCGCACAGCAGGCGGATCACGCTCCAGGCGACAAGCACCCACCACAACATGTCGAATGACGAGTACTGGAACATGGTGGCGTTGGCCATGGGCGCAGGGGAGAGCCCAACGGCGATCGCCGCGAAGAGCTGAGCCAGGCGGCCGCCGCCAAGGTCGCGCGCCATGAGGCCGCTGATCAGTATCACCAGGGCTTGCGCCAGTACCGAGAACGACCGCAACCCGACCAGCGACAGACCGAACGTCTTGAACGCCAGGAGCTCCAACGCCGACGTGAGCGGCGGGTAAGGCACGAAGCCCCAGTCCAGGTGCTGGGCATCGCTCAGAAACTGAAGCTCATCCCGATGGAAGCCGTATTGCCCGTTGGTCAACATGTGGGCTGCGCCAAAGAGCACGGCAGTGATAAGGATCGGGGTGATACTTACCCTCGGAGGCAAAGCCTCCCAAGGGAGCTTGGACGAGTCGCGGCTGTGCACGTTGGAGGCCCCCAGGATGGTGGAGCACCGATACTCTCTGGTCAGCGGCTGCCGGACCAGATGCGAAGGGTCGGATTGACCGGAATCAGGGACGAAGCGTGGTCACATAGGGACGAGCGGCCTAGCGCCTGCCGGTGGCGTTCCCGCCCTTCCGACGTGGCCAGACGCTCCATACAACCATTCTGCGAAACAGTGCATTGTGGATTCCCGCTATTTCGCCAGGGGACGACGGTAACCATATCGTTTACTCGTCACCTCTCCCCAGGCAAGAAAATGACCAAGCAAGCACTTATTGTCGTCGACATCCAGAACGACTATTTCCCCGGCGGCAAGTGGATCCTCGAAGGCGCGGACGCCGCGGCGGACAATGCGGCACGGATCATCGAAGCCGCTCGCCACAACGGAGATCTCGTGATTCACATCCGCCATGAAACGCCGGCGAAGGATGCTCCGTTCTTTGCCCCCGGGACGACCGGCGCAGAACTACACGTGAAGACCATGAACCGTGCCGACGAAACCGTGCTCGTGAAGCACTTCATGAATCCGTATCGCGAGACGCCACTCAAGACCATCCTGGACAGCCACGGGATCGAGACCGTCACGGTAGTGGGCAATATGAGCCACATGTGTATCGACGCCGTGACGCGCGCCTCGGATGACTTTGGCTTCAAGGTCACTGTGATCCACGATGCGTGCGCCACTCACGATCTTGAATTCGACGGCACTAAGGTTCCCGCCAGCCAGGTCCACGCGGCCTTCATGGCAGCCCTGCAGTTCGGCTACGCCAGGGTCGTATCGACTCAGACGTTCCTGACTGCGTAACTTTCGTTCGAAGGAGGCTACAAAAGTTGACCGCTCAATACGTAATGACCCGAACCTAGCGAGAACGATGCACCCGTAGCGACCGCATGCAGGCCAATGACACCAACCGCCGTCATGGCGGGCTTGCCACCTTCCTGCACGGTCGCAGCATCAACCCTCGGCATCGTCACCTCAGCTGTCGTGCCCGCAGGTACCGTGACGTCGAGACTGAAGCGATCCCCGTCGATCGTCCACGCCGTGGCAATACGCCCGTAAGCCGACTCAAGGCTACCGCCGCCATGCGTCACGCCGCCCCCAGGTGTGGGAGCGACAGCGAACCGCGCATACCCGGGCGCGAGTGGCGCAATGCCCGCGATATGCCGATACATCCAGTCACCGACGGCGCCATACGCATAGTGGTTGAACGAGTTCATCCCGACGTCGCCGAAGCTGCCGTCGGGTTTCAACGAGTTCCAGCGCTCCCACATCGTGGTCGCGCCCGCCTGTATCTCGTAACCCCATGATGGATAGTCACGATTGAGGAGCAGCTTCCAGGCGAGATCGTTCTGCCCGACGGCCGACAGGGCTGGCAGGAGCCAGGGGGTACCGAGGAAGCCCGTCGCCAGGTGGTCGTGTCGCGCATGGATCGTCCGCACGAATGCCTGGGCAACCGTGCTCGGCGGCACGAGTTCCATGCCGATCGCCATCGCATAGCCCGTCTGGCTGTTCGTGCCAAGGGTGCCGTCCGCATGGAGGTAGCGCGCAGCAAAGGCGCGCTTCGTGCGTGCTGCCAGATCGGCGAAATGAACAGCATCGGCCGCGTGGCCGGTCGCGGCGGCCATCTCGCTCATCAGTCGGGCGTCGTAGGCAAGGTAAGCCGTGCCGAGCAGATCGGGTGGCGTCGGATCGTCCAGGTGCAGCCAGTCTGCCCAGGGACCATGCACGCGCTTCAGGTCCGGGCCAGCACGCCTTTCAATCAACGCCATGAAGCGGCTCATCGATGCATAGCCGTCGTCGATCACCCGACGATCGCCGTAGGTGTGCCACAGCGTATACGCCACGGTGATACCGGCATCCGACCAGCCTGCACCGCTTTCAATGCCCACGGGGTTCGGCGCGACGCCGGGGTAATCGCCTTCCGGTGTCTGCGCATCGTGCAGGTCGCGCAGCCACTTCGACAGGAACGTGTAGGTGTTCTGGTTGAAGCTGGCCGTGGGCGCGAAGACGTTGATGTCACCCGCCCAGCCGAGCCGTTCGTCGCGTGCGGGCGTGTCGGTCGGGATCGAGAAGAAATTTCCGCGCTGGCCCCACGTGATGTTCGACTGCAGCTGGTCGAGCATGGGGTTGCCTGCCGCCAGTTTGCCGGTCCAGGCAAGGTTACTGCCCTGCACGAGGCCGGTGACGGAGACCACATCGGCCGGGTCGTCCACACCGGTGACCTCGACATAGCGGAAGCCGTGATACGTGAACGTCGGCGTGTAGGACTGTTCGCCGTCATGCGCGGCGGTGAAGCGGTCGGTCGCCTTGGCCGTGCGCAGGTTCGCGGTATAAAGCGAGCCGTCCGGATTGAGCATCTCGCCATAGCGCAGCTGGACCGCTTTACCCGCGCGCGCTTTCAACGTCAGTTCGACAACGCCGACCATGTTCTGGCCAAGCTCGTAGAGACGCGCGCCCGGCGTAGGTTGACGCGCCAGCAATACCGCCTTGCGCTTGCCCGTCACACGCACCGGTGCGTCGTCTTGTGGATGCAGAAGCTGTGTGTGCGTGTTGCCGCCAGCCGGTACGCGGGCGGCCGCCCAATCCGCAGAAGCGGCACCGACATCATTCCAATGCTCGGGCAACTCGCGCGCATCGTACGTCTCGCCCATGATGATGTCGGCCTGCTTGAACGGACCCGGCGCTGTCTGCCAGCTGCCGTCCGTACCGATCCAGGTCTGCGTACCATCGGCGAACTCGAGCCGCAGTAGGGCGGAGAGCATGGGCGACTTGCCGTACTTCTCCGGGCCGAAGCTGGCGATGTGGCCGGCGTACCAACCTGGCGCGAGCATCGCCGCCATCACGTTCTGGCCAGCATGCAGCTGGGCGGTTACGTCGTAGGCCTGATACGGAATGCGCGTGGCGTAGTCGGTCCAGCCTGGTGCGAGGACGTCGCTATCCGTCCGCTGGCCGTTCAGGAAAGTACGGTAGACGCCGAGCGCCGAGACATAAAGGCGCGCGCGTACCGGCGCCCGCGGCAGGTCGAATGCCTTGCGGAAGATCGCGCTGGTGGCCGCAGGATCAGCGGCGCCAATCCACGACGCGCGCCAGTCGACAGGGATGTCGAGATCGGTTTCAAAGCGAGCCGACATACTCCAGTCGGAGGTCCCCCCGTGGTTGTCGCGTACGCGAACTTGCCACGCATAGGCGCCTCCATGCGCCAGCGCCGGGCCAGCGTAGGGAACGCCAATCTGCTCGCTACGGGTGACCCAGCCCGAGTCCCAGAGCGGGGATGATCCGTCGCCCTTCGCGAGGCGGATCTCGTAGGCGGCCTGCTTCGTATCGCGAGCCGTGTCGATGAGCTTCCACGAGAAGGTCGGTGACGATGGAACAAGCGCGAGTGGATGCTCGAGCTCATTCGTTCTCAGGTCAGCAGCCTGGACGGATTCGTGATCTGCGCTCGAAGAAGGTTTCGTCGGCGACGTACACGCCGTGAGCACCGCGAATAACAGAATACCCGTACCGATCGTCGAACGCTTCAAGGCCTTCCCCAGGCAGGAGCTATCGCCCTAACTTGGTCAACGCGCCACGCTTTGTCAATCAATAGAAATCGTCGTCGTGCTGCGCGGCCAGCTCGCGCTTCACGCTCTTCAGATAGACCTTCAACCGCTTCACATCATCGAACTCGCGCAGATCCCGTTCGGAGGCGCGCACCAGCTCACGCAGTTGATTGATGTTCGAGATGAGCGCGCGCTTGACGGACTTCGGAGAGGCCGCCCTGAAGGGATCCATGCCGCAACTTGCCTTGTAACCGACTTCAACCTCGAACAGCTCCTGATCCAGCCCCTGGAGTTGTTCCTTGAGTATCTTGTTCCAACGCTTGAGGCGATCCTCGCTGACGCTGTCCAGCGTGGCCTGATCGATATGCTCGAGTTCCAGCTGGATCTCGAGAAGATCGAGCAGGCTCTTGCTGGCGTACGCCTTGTTCACCCGCTGCATCAGGGCGGCTTTGCGTTCCCGCTCGATGGGATCAGCCTCGCGATCCGGGTGCAGCGCGCTGGCCAGCTTTCGATAAACCTCGCGGATGGAGAGATGGACTTCCGCTTCTTCGGCACGCGCGCGCTCTTCCGCAGCCGCACGCTTGGGCGTCTTCTTGCGCTCGGCGTGGTATTCCTCCCGCGCTTTCTGGTGTGCGCGTTCGCGCTCGTCCTGCTGATCCAACTGCTCCTGCACGTGCCGGAGCACGTCTTCGGGAGAGGCTAGGTCGACATCGTCCGGCACCTCGACGCCGAACATGGACTGCATGGCGTCGCGGATTTCTTCCTGCGCGGCCGACACTTCTTCAGGGCTTTGACCGTTGTAGCGCTCGTAGATCTCCGCTATGGCTGGATCCTCGCCGTGCATCAGCAGGCCGCTTGCGAGCAAACTGATGAGCTCCGCAATGGTCTGTCGCTCACCCTTCGTGAGGCCTTTGATGTCATGTGCCCTGTCGAGCCCGTGCACCAATCGACCGTGTACCTCGTCGAGGCTGCGCTGAAGCGGCACGAACTCATCGTTGTACTTGCGACGGAAGTCGGCGTCGAATGCCTCCCACTCAGCGAGCACAGCACGCCGCTTCGCAATCTTGTCGATCAGCGAGTTGAACGACTTCTGGCCCTTCGTTGGGGTCCGGACAAGGCCATTGTCTACCGTGCCAATGGCACTGAGGGTTTTCTTCGACACGGGGCGGTTCCACTCGGAGCTAGGGGGACGGGGGGGTGCTATTTTGCGGTATTACCCGCTTAGTGCCGCCCGAGATACGGTGCGAATTGTTTTACGGGTACCGGCAAAGTTGCTTTTCTTGATATTTATATCAATAATTGACCTCAAATGGGCTTTTATTGACGTATATATCAAATGCAGACCCTCCCCGAACTCGGCGAAGCCGTTGCCGCCAGACGCAAGGCACTGGGCCTGAAGCAGGCCATGGTCGCCGACAGCGCTGGCGTGACTCCTGAGTCCCTGTCGCGTTTCGAGCGTGGCAGATCGCCGGAGTTCGGCTCCCGCAAGCTGCTTGCCGTACTGGCTGTGCTCGGCATGGAGTTGCAGTTCATCGAGGAAGGCCATTCCGGTTCACTGGATGAACTCCGCAAGGAGCGCGGTGGAACATGAAGCTCTCGGTGTATGTACTCGGTCGGGATGTCGGAATGCTGGAGTCCGTCGGCGATTTTCGCAGCGTGCTCACCTACCACGCCGGAACGGCGCCCGATGATCTGGTTTCGCTGACAATGCCAGTACGCACCGCGTCGTGGCATTGGGACGACACGCTGCCGCCAGTGCTGCAAATGAATCTGCCAGAGGGCTACCTGCTGCAGGTCCTGCAGGAGCAGTTCGGACCGCACGTCGGTGCGAGTCCCCTGACGCTGCTCTCCGTCGTAGGTCGCAACATGGTCGGGCGTCTGCAAGTCGCCGCAACAGGCGCCAGGCTCGATCAACCGACCGAGCCTATTGAGGTTTCCGCACTTTTACAGGGCGACAACTCCGAAGAGGCGTTCGCCGAACTCGTTCGTAAGCATGCAACCAGCGGTGTCTCGGGTGTCGTGCCAAAGTTTCTCGACACCCAGGATGAGCGCGTCGAACTTGGCCCCCACGCGAAGGCGACGCTGCTGACTCGCCGGCACATCATCAAGGGATCGTCGCACCTGCTGCCATTCGCAGCATTGAATGAACATCTATGCATGCAGGTTGCAGCCAGAGTCGCACCGACGGCAAGAACCGAAGTCTCCCGGGATGGGCAGGCGTTGGTCGTACATCGTTTCGATGTTGACGAGCATGGCCAACCGTATTGGGGCATGGAAGACTTCTGTTCCCTCCTTGGCCTGCGTCCAGCGGCGAAGTACGAGACCACGTGGGAGCGTGTCGCGAAGGCCGTGCGAGACCATGTCCCGGGCGCGCAGAGAAAGCAGGCCTTTCATCAATTAGCGACAACGCTCCTGCTTACGTATGCCTTGCGCAATGCGGACTGCCATTCCAAGAACATCGCATTGCTCTATACATCGCGATCGAACACCCATCTTTCGCCGGTGTACGACATGCTCACCACCAGCGTCTATGCCGGCTATCAGGACAACCCGCCCGCCATTTCGTTCATGGGCAAGAAGACGTGGACACCAGGACGCAGTCTGCAGAAATTCCTGTCGACTATCTTCGGGATCGAAGTCAAGGATCAGCTGGAAATAGTCGAAGCCATCGGACAGGCCATCAGTGACGTCGCGCCGTCGGTGCGCACCGCCATGGACGAGCATCCCGGCTTCAGTGATATCGGCAAGCGCATGCTGCTGGCCTGGGAGGAAGGCATAAACGGCCTTCGGCATAAGTCGACGTATGCGCTCGGAGTTACGCCTCTTGGCGAGGCATTCACTGGATTCTCCGACCCACCGAAGATCGTTGCAGGGAAGCCGGACATCGGCCGATCCGAGCTATTGGGTCGGCGAAAGTGAGTCTCGCCACGCCCAGGCATGCAGCCCGCGCGACACCTACGTCGGCGGCTTCCATTAACGCCTGACGCTACCGCTGCTCAACATCAACCTGCGGCCGATACCCACGCAGCCACCGCTGAGCCCGGCGTATCCACCCGGTAGCAAGATCCGAATCCCACACGAACGTCGCCACGCTTTCGGCAGGCATGGCGTATTCGAAGCGGTTGCGCCCGTCCGTTACCGAAACACGGCGTTCTGCTTTGTTGAGGTTCACCATCACCATGACGACCGATCCGTCAGATGCATTCTGGAACGCGACGTTGGCAACGCCCTTGTCGTCGATGTCGGTATCGGTGGAGTTCACGCGAGCTGCTCCGGGCTCGACGAAGCGACTGAAGTGCGCGAGGGCGTAGTACTCGTCGTTACGAGTGACCTCGCCTGTTTCCGAGTCGATCGTGATCACGCCTTTGCACTTGGCACAGCCGCCAAAGTGCGGCCCGTGGTTTTCGTCCAGTGCCAGGTTCCAGTAAACAACGCCGCGAGCCCATTGCCGGATTCCCGTGACCAAGAGGTTTCTACTGAACCAGAGCAGCTCGCCATTGACGGATAGTGGCCAGTCGCCGCCAGTGCATTCCGTGATGTAGGCATCTTTGTCGGGATGCGCGCGGTGTACGCGCCCTTGCTCGTGCTGACTTCCGCCGTAGCAATGCCATGCGACACCGTCGATGTAGCGCGCGGCATCGGGATTGGCGAGTACCGCCAGGGGCTCTTCCACCGGCGTCCAGTTGTGATCCCATTCCAGGATGGCAGTCTTGGGCTTACGGCCTGCAAGTTTGGGACCGAGGTACTTCGAAACGATACGAGCCCGAGTCTCTGCTCCCATCGTCATGCCGGGATAACTGATCGGCGCATACGCGGGTTCGTTCTGCAGCGTCAGCGCAAAGATGGGAATGCCGTGGCTGCGATACGCGTCGAGATACTTGACGAGGTAGTCCGCGTACGTGCCCTCGTCCTGCTCCTGCAATTCGCCGCCCAGCAGGTTCTGCGTGGTTCGCATCCAGGCCGGTGCACCCCAGGGCGATGCGATGGTGAGCATCCCGGGATTGATGGCGATGACTTGCTGCATCACCGGAATGACGTCCTGAAGGTTGGACGCGACATTGAAATGCTTCAATTGCGGATCGGTCTTTCCGAAGGGAATATCGTCGAGCGTGAAAACGTTCAACGAGAAGTCCGATGATCCAATGGTCAGGCGCATCATGTTGAAGTTGAGATTGGGCGGTGGACCGTACAACTCGTTCAACACGTCACGGCGCTGCTCCGCATTCAACTTCGTATGAATGAGCCATGCCGAGGAATCGGTCATCGCCGCACCGAAGCCGGTCATCGTCTGGTATTTGGTGGTCAGATCGATGACCACATCAGCCACCGCCGAACCCTGGGCGCTCACCTCGATGTCGGGCTGCGGCGTCAGCTTGAGCGTGTGATCGGCCGTGCTCAGCCAGACACTGACGGAAGGCCTGATCTGGCGCACCGGCGGGGCGTTCCTGGCGGCAGCCACCAGCGGTTGCACGAAGTGGGGCGTATACAGAGCCGCCAGCGTGAGCAGGGTAATCAGGGCGATGAAGCCGCCGGCCACACGGCTGGAGTCCGATCGCTGCTCATCCATGGCTATCGCAAATCCTTTCGCTCACGTTGTGGCTCACGTCGATCACGCTTCCGGGTTCTCGCTGGATCATTACTGTGAATCCAGCATAGCGAACCCGTCGGGGAGCCGATAGGTTGTTCCACGCGCTAGCGACTGTGGAGCCGCCCTACTCAGGGGTTTCACGACATATCCAGATAAACTGCGCGCAGCGGCGCATCCAGCGCTGACTCCAGGACCCCATGGCACACCTCGCGGCTCCCAAGTTGCCCAATGCCGCCGAACAACGCCGGCTGGCAGCCCTGCATTCCTACGGCATCCTGGATACGGCCAGGGAGTCCGCGTTCGAAGACATCACGCGGATCGCCTCCCTCGTCTGCGGGACGCCGATCGCGGTGGTGAACCTGATCGACGCCGAGCGGCAATGGTTCAAGGCCGAGGTGGGCCTCGGGGTTCGCGAGACACCCCTGGCCACCTCCATCTGCGCGCACGCGATCCTCGAGCACGACATGCTTGTGGTGCCGGATACCACGCTTGACGGGCGCTTTGCGGAGAACCCGCTGGTGACCGGCGATCCCGGGCTGCGGTTCTATGCGGGCGCCTTGCTGAAGACAGCGGACGGCCTGGCAATCGGTACGGTCTGCGTCCTGGATACCGAGCCTCGCGGTCTTACGCAGGAGCAGATCGACGTGCTCCGCGGTCTCGCCCGGCAGGTCATGACCCAGCTGGAACTCCGCCGCATGCTGGCCGTCAGCGAGCAGACCAACAAGCACCTCGGTAGCCTCATCACTGCTGCTGGCCACGATCTGAAGGCGCCGCTCCGGAGTGCGCTGTACGCGATCGACCGTTCCAGCGCGGCTTCCGCGCCTGAGGTACAGACGAGGCTTGCAAGCGCCACGGCGCAGCTTCTCGATGTTGACCGTCGTCTCACCAGCCTGTCGGTCGCCGCGAGCTCCGGCGTAGGCCTCGTACCGGAGCTGACATCCGTGCCGATCGGACCCCTGTTTGCTTCGATGGAGCAGGCGTGGCGCTCGGCGGCGGAGCGAAAGAGCATCGTCCTTTCGACATCGTCGAGTGCGGCTTCGGTGATGGGACACGCTGCGCTTTTAGAGACGCTTATCGGCAATCTGCTTTCCAACGCGGTCAAGTACACGCCGCGTGGTGGAGAGATACGTCTTGATGCGCAGCAGGAAGGCGACGACGTCGAGATTACCGTGACCGATACCGGTATTGGTATGACGCCTGAGGCCACGGAAGAACTCTTCGGCGCGTTTCGGCAGGCGGATCCGCGTGCGGAAGGTCTCGGACTGGGTTTGTGGATTGTTCAACAGACTGCCGATGCACTAGGCGCCACGCTGTCCGTGCAGTCCGCACCGGAGAAAGGAACGCGCTTTGCGGTGAGGCTCAGGGCCAAGTAGTACCGCCTTCGCTGATGCCCGGTATTCGTACCGGGCTGGGCTCGTCAGTCAATTCCGAAAGTCCTCAGCACCGTGTCCGCTTTTCTTCAACGTTCGTTGTAGCCAAACACCTTATTTTCCGGCCCGTCGTCGCCCCCGCGCTGAGTCCGTGAAGCGGCCGTGGCAGCATCCTCGTTTTGGATGTAGCTGGAATGGGCATGATGCCTCGGTGGTGGCGTCTTGGAATCGGCCTCGGAGGCCTCGGCGCATGCTTGATCGCTCCGTATCTTGCCGGCATGTGCATCCTCGTGGTGCTCGGGCTGCCCTTCGCGCAGCTGACGTTCGGTCTGGCGTACGCGTATTGGCAGGCTCTCGACCTGCCGGCCTTCGCACCGTTTGCCACACGTATTCGCTGGGCCGGTGGTGTCGGCCTCACGCTGGCACCGCTCGCCTGGGTAGGTGGCCTGCTGCTCGTCCTGCGGCGCGCTGCCGCGCTGGACCAACTACGACTGGCGCCGGACTTCCTCCGGCCTGCGGATGTGTCGCGTGATAGCACCTGGACAGGCGCACGCCAGCCCGTCCTCACCACCCACGGATTCCGTTGCGTACGCCTACCGGGCGGAGAATCCTTGCTGCTTGCCGCGCCGGATTACCCGACGACCTTCGGCGTACTGAAGAATGCCTTGCGCGTTGCGCGCGGGCCCGTGCTGATCATCGACCTCGACGGCGCGATGTACGGTGCGACAGCCGGTTGGCGGAGATCCTGCGGTGAGGTGGTTCATGTCGCTCCGTTCGGCGGCGGCATGCCCTGGAACCCTTTTGCTGATGCATGGCGCCGCGACGGACTTCACCTCGATTCGCTCGAGGCACTGGCGGCATGTTGGTACCCCGAACGCGATCGCACGGATCGCATCCTCGTCAGCCATGTGCGCGGGATATTCCGAGCTCTGGTCATGGCCGTGGACGAGGTGCTGCGTGCCGCTGGTGAGCGGGCACCCCCGGCTCCAGGCGATGTGTGGCGACTGCTTGAGCTGGGCAAGGGCCGGCTCGACCGTGCTGTCCTCGCGTCGTTGGCGGCGCATCCAGCACCAGGCACGGCGACCCGTGCCGCCCTGACCGCCTGCGCGGCACTGGACGACGACACGCTGGCACGGACGTCCGAGCGACTTCGCGGGCCACTGCAAGCTTTTGCCTATGCGGACATCGAGGCGGGCACCCGCGGCACCGGCCTATCGCTCAACGCGCCGGCTAGCGCCACGGTCTACCTGCATCTACCTTACGCCTGCCGGCAGGACGCGATACCCGTGATCGAAGCCTTTGTCGCGCAATGGCGAGATAAGGTGCGGCACGACAATGCGCTTGTCGTCATCCATGGACTCGACCTGTTGCTGCCGCTGCCTTTCCTTCAAACCAGCGACGAGGGCCTCCGGTGCTTCGCTTCCGTACGAAGCCTCGCCGCACTATTTGAGAACTATGGCCACGCGGAACGCGTCGTGATGCACCGCTTCAGTGTCCTCGCCCTCCATGCCCCACGTGAGCGGGCACACGCGGAGCGCGAAGCGGCTGCGCTGGACCGTCATGTGGCGTATCGCAGCGCGCACTCCCGGACGTCGTATGCGAAGGCCATGCGAGCCGAGCAGCTGCTGGCCTTGCGGGCCGGCGAGCAGTTCGTGTTCGGGCCCCTGCTAACCCATCCCCTACGTTGCAGGGTGGTCGGCACGCATCGACGTGCGCCTGCACTACCCATCGACAGCCAAGGAGAACCCATGTCGATACCCAAACCGCTGGCGGCGTTGCTGACCGCGTTGATCGCCGGATGCTCGGCGCCGGCACAGAAGGCCGTCGTCGGAGCGCCACCGTCACCCTGTGGGCCGGGCCAGGACAGCAACAATCCCGAGCGGCTCAGGGAGGTAGAGCTGGGGTCACATCGATTCTGCCTTCCGGCGAGATTGTTCAATGGCAGCTATATGCCGCGGGGTAACGGCACCGAGGTCGGATTCGTCCTCGATTGGCCTTCGTTAGAGCCTCTACCGGAGGGTTTCGACATGTACAAGAACACCAATCGTTTCCTGGCCGCCCTGCGCATCCGTATGTCGTATCCCGACCGGCTGAGCGACGAGCAGATTCGCGTTTTCCCACGCGGATGGATCGAGCCATTCGACCCATCGAACCCGGTCCAGCGCGCCAATCCGGCGGAAAACCTGGACCTGCGGATCAAGGGCGATCTGGTCTATGGCCTGACGCCGTACTACACCGATTTCGACGCCCTTCAACGTTATTACATAAAGCGGTACGGCCCCGACACACGCGCGGCCGAGCCGGAGAGCCTCATGAACCACGATTGGTTCGTCGACATGGGGGCTGGGGGCATTCCGCGCACGGTCCTCAAGTGCTCACCGCAAGGCGTGCCTGACGGCGTCCGCATGGAAGGTGATCGTATGATCGACCTTCCCGATGGATTCTGGCGCGCCACGTGCGACCACCAGTTCTCCATGCCCGAATACAAGGTCGTCGTTGAACTTTCGTATCAACGCATGGTGATGTCGGATTGGCGCCGGATCGAGATGCGTATACGCAGCCTGTTTCGTGAGGGAGAGCTTGGCCGATGAACGTGCGCTCGGGCTTGACGCAGAAGGACCTTGAGATCCTCAGCCACTATGCGGATAAACGAAATCGCGAGCTGTACTGGAACTATCTGGCCGAGCTGCCCGGCAACGATGGCTACGGGCTCCTCGCGCTTGGCGTCGTCCGCCACGACAACATGCCGGGCGCAACGGCGAACCTGTATGCGCAGAACTACGCGCGCGAGCACAACGGGACAGTACTCAGCGAGCGCGAATGGGACAACTTCGGGGTCGATCTAATCACTCGAGATCTCGTCCACCGCAAGACGTGGATGAAGAAAGGGCAGCCGGACCTGGCCCTGAACCTGCCCGCCCTAGATGTCGAGGACGCGCATGACAAATCCTTCAACAATATTAAAGTCGACCCCGACGCCTGGACACCACGCAAACTGATCGAAGCTGCGCGCCACGCCGGTGAGGCAGAGGCGAATCTCCAGATAGGCCTGGCCAGGGCGCGCGGTAAGGCAGTGAACGAGACGGCCGTGAAGGACGACATCGTCGACCGTCACGTCGAAAAGGTCTGGTCCAGCATGCTCAACAACGACACCCTCGGCCTGGAACGCGGCAAGGACACCCTGCTCAACCTCGCCGCGGCCGAAGCCATGCCCGTGGCCGAACGCGCCACCTACGTGCGCGACATGGCAGCCGCCTATGTCGAGGCCCACGGCGAACGCTCACACATCACCCCGAACATCATCGGCCGCACGGATCACTACCACGCCCGGGACCGCACGGGTGAATGGGCCGAGATACACCATGCGCAGGCGCCAGCCGGCATGCGGCTGGACCTGATGGACGACGTGAACGATCCGGCGATCCGGCGACGCCTGGAAGACACCTATCAACTCCGCCAGGAACGCGCCGCAGCACGCGAGGCTATGCATCCGGACGACCCGGGCCGGCACGTGGTCTCACCGCATCCCCTGGCAGCAACGAGCCCGCGAGCGACGATGCCCAAGGCGGGGGACGATCCGATCTACGTCGCTATTCGCAGCCAGCTGCCGATGGAGGTCTCCGACGACAAGGTGGCTGAAGCGGCGTTGCAGGCGCGACACCTGGGCATCCGTCAGCCTGGCCAGCTTGGAGATATCGACATCCGGGAACGTCGCATCGTCAGCGCGGGCGTGTACGAAGGTCCCTCGATCGATCTATCGATCGACACCCCTGCACGGCCCAAGGACGAAAGTCTCACGCAAGCCACGCAACTGGACCAACAGGCGACTGCCATGCAACAGCAGCAGGACATGCAGATGCAAATGCAGCTGCAACAGGTCGCGATGCAGCAATCGGGGCCGGCGATGGGTCTTTGAGGAAGTCGGGCGGCGGTGACGTAGGCTGGGTTTCGCCGATGAATCGGCTCCCACAGGAGCGGGTTACCTAGACGATTCCGGCGTGACCTGCCCCGTTCGTCGCCTGAGCTCGTCGAGGAACACCTTTACCCTCGGCAGCATCTGCCGGCCGCCCGAGGTCACGAGATTCACTTTGAGCGGATCGGGACGGCATGCTGGCAGGACTTCTACGAGCAGTCCCTCGGCGAGTGCCTCTTCGGCCATGAACAGCGGCACCTGCGCCAGCCCGCAATCGGCAAGCATCGCGTTGACCAACGACTCGCCGTGGCTCAACCACAAACGTGGCGTGAACTTCACGGTGGTGACCGCGCCACCGACGCGAAACTCGAGCGGCCGATCCCTGCCGCTCCCTGGCATGCGAAACGCGATGACGTTATGGTCGCTAAGGTCCGCCGGGCTTTTCGGTGCGCGGTGCCTTGCGAGATAGCGAGGGCTCGCGCACAGCACCAGCGGTTGGCGATCCACCTCGCGCGCGATCAGGCCCGAGTCCGGCAGCTTGCCGAAGCGAATGGCCGCATCCAGGCCGTCCTTCGCCAGGTCGACGCGATCGTCAGACAGGCGAAGGTCGGCACGCAGCTTCGGATAGCGCTCGAGCAAGCGCCCGATGACGGGCACGATCACCTTGCCGCCATAGCCGACCGGCGCGCTGATGCGAAGAACGCCAGCAGGATGGGTGGAGCTGACATCGGTGATCTCTTCGAGCGCGGCGACCTGGGCCAGCACGTCGCTGCAGCGGCGGAAGAGTTCCTCGCCATCCGCGGTAAGCTGCACCGAGCGCGTGGTCCGCACGAACAACCGGACGTTCATGCGCGTTTCGAGGCGAGCCACGCTCTTGGCCACGCTCGACGGCGCAACACCTAACTCACGCGCCGCACCCGCGAAGCTCAGATGCCTCGCTACCGCCGCAAACGCAACGAACTGGCTGAGATGGGAGACCATTAACGGCATTGTGCCATGAGTGACGTGGCTGCCGTGGCGCTTATCCTGGCCCCTCAAGCGCCCCATCCTGTGTGTTCCCCTTCCCTCCCCAGGAACCACAGCCATGTCCCAGCAACACGGCGAAACCGCCCTCTTCACTGGCTCGCGCGTGCGCGAACTGATCGCCGGCCGCGAAACCGGCGGCCAGTTCTGCATGCTCGAGTTCACCAGCCCGGCAGGTCGTGGCACGCCACTGCACATGCACGAACGGGAAACCGAATCGGTGCATCTCCTCTCCGGCGAATTGATCGTGACCGTGGGCGAGGAGACCTTCCAGCTTGTTCCAGGCGATTCGATCGTCCTCAAGCCCCACCAGGCTCACCGCCTCGTCACCGGCGATAACGAAGATGCTCGCTACATCGTTGTCTGCGCGCCCGCGGGGTTCGAGGATTTCGCAGCTTCCTGCGTGAAGAGTGACGACGGTAACTGGCCACCGGCGCCGCCGTCACGGAAAGATATCGACACACTGCTCAGCCATGCGGGCAGGTTCGGTATTACGATCTTCCCTCCGGGCAAGGGAACACCCGAATGAGGAGATAGCTTCACCATGCGTAACGCCATCTGGATTGCGGCCCTGATTGCCTTCGGGCTCTTCGGCGGCGGCGTTGCGCTACGTTGGCGCGCATCACAGACAGCACCCATCGTCCTGGTGAAGCTCGACGGCGCTGCTACGCATGCCGTGTCCGGGCGCCTGCTGCTCTTCGCGACGTTGGCCAGCGCAGCAAAGGCCCAGGCGAAGGACGGCAAGGTGACCGAGGTCGATGCCGACCCCTGGCATCCGAAACGCACGGCAGTAGCGGCACGTGAAATCTTCCGCCTCGCGCCCGAGCAGGCCGTCGAGATCGACACGGACGCGATCGCCTTCCCCGAGGGCTTCTCGCGTCTGCCGCCCGGCCAGTATCTGTTGCAGGCCGTGCTGGACCAGGATCACAACTACAACTACAGCGGCCGCGACACGGGCGACCTGGTCAGCCCGATCGTCAGCGTGCGCCTGCCGCTGGTGCTTCCGGCGACCTTGCCCTTGGTGGCGGTCAGGTCAAACCCCGATCCGTGGAAACTCGACTGGGAGACGCCGGAGATACGCGCCGATGCGCCCGAGGCACGCCACGACACGCGGCCGCTCGACTTCACCAGCAGGCTCCTGACCAACTTCACCGGGCGGCCCATACACATGCGCGGATGGGTGCTGTTGCCGCCGAACTACAACAGCAGCGAGGCCGCGCGCTTTCCCACGGTCTATTTCACGCACGCGTACGGCGGCGACAGGGAGAGCCTTGTCGACGACGTCGTGACGGTGCATCTGGCGATGAGCAAGGGTGAGATGCCGCCGATGATCTGGGTGTTCCTCGACCAGTCGGGGGCGACCGGCACGACCGAATTCGCCAACTCCGTGAACAACGGTCCCTGGGGCGACGCGCTGACGAAGGAGCTCATTCCCGAACTCGAATCGAAGTTCCGCATGGACGGCAAACCGTCCGGGCGCCTCCTCACCGGCCATTCGTCCGGTGGCTGGGCCACGCTGTGGCTGCAGACCCAGTACCCCAAGGTGTTCGGAGGCACCTGGTCGACATCGCCGGATCCGGTCGACTTCCACGATTTCTCCGGTGTGGACATCTACACGCACAACGCGAATTTCTATCACCGTCCCGATGGCGAGCTGTGGCCGATCAGCCGGGTGCACTTCCACGGCGAAGGCTCCTTCGCCGATGCCGCCCGCCTGGAGCGGGTGCTCGGCCCTTACGGCGGACAAGTGTCATCGTATGAATGGGTATTCTCACCGAGGAATGTCGACGGCACGCCGATGCTGTTGTTCGACCGCTACTCGGGTCAGGTCGATCCCCAGGTGCAGGCTTACTGGATCGAGCATTACGACATTGCCCGGTACATCCGCCTGAACTGGCCGACGCTACAGCCCGATCTGGACGGCAAGATCCATATCGTCGTCGGCACCGAGGACAGCTGGTATCTCGACGGCGCCGTGCACAAGCTCAAGGCCGTTCTCGATGGGCTTCATGCGAAGTCGGATATCCGCTTCCTGCCGAACAAGGCGCACATGGACCTGTACACCAAGGGCGACGATCCGCACGCCTTGCTGAAGGAGATGAGCAAGCAGATGTATGTCGTCGCGCGGGGTGATGCGTCGGCGCTGGAAGCCAAGGCCGTCGACGCGCACTAGCGCGATCACTCGCGACGCGTGCGCGCCTTCGCTCGCGGCCGCTTGCCGATGGTGGCGGCCTGAGGCACATCGCGCGGTGCGGCACTGGCACCGCGACCCAGTTGCTCGAGTGACGACAGATCGTCCACGTAGGACACGAAGTGCTGGAGGTAACCCGGCGCGAGGTCGCGCATCAGGGCGATGGAACGATGCACCAGCGCACTCGAGTTGAGCGGACCGGCATTCTCCGGCGCGTCCTGCAAGGACTGGCGCAGCTGGCTCTCGGTGCGCATGCGCGACCACAGCTTCTGGAAGTAATCCAGTGTCGCCAGCTCGGGATACGACGACGAACGAGCGGTGAGCTCGTCGGCGATGCGCCCGAGGGGTCCGCGCTCAGGGCGCATGCGGCGTCACGTTTGTCGAGGATGGCTTGGGGATCGGCGCAATCTCCACGCGGCGATTCTTTGCGCGTCCTTCGTCGGTGTCGTTACCGCTGACCGGCTGTTCGGATCCGAAGGCCGCCGCAAAGACCGACGGCGCGGGTACACCATCCGCGATCAACGCTCGCGTCACGGTGAGCGAGCGCTGTGCCGAGAGTTCCCAGTTGTCGGTGAAGTGGCGGTTGCCGTCGTGCACCTGCTGGTCGTCGGTGAAACCGCTGACCATGAGCACTTCATCGCGTGTCGTGAGGTAGTTCGAAAGCGGACCGGCCAGGCTCTTCAGCACCTCGCGCCCTTCCGGCTGCAGCTGATCCGAATTGAGGGCAAAGAGCACGCTGCCACGAATACCGATACGCCCGTTGACCAGCGTCACGCGGCCTGCTGCGAGTGGTGCGGCCAACGCCTGCTCCAGCGTCATGCGGCGCTGTGCCTCGGCCTGACGCTGCTTTACCTCTTCGTCGAGACGGTGCGACAGCTGCAGCTGCACGCCGATCACACCGACGAGGATGAGCACGAACGCGCCCAGCAACACCGACATCAGGTCCCCGAAGGCGGCCCAGATCGGCGCGACCGATTCGCCTTCGAACTCGATATCGTCGCTCATGCCGTTTCCGTCCCGGCGGAGGCGCGCTGACGTGCCAGCTGCTGCATCTCTTCCATGATCTGCTTCTGCGAGAGCATGCTGAGATCCACGACCTCGCGTGCCTGCGCGACGTAGTAAGCGAGCTGCTCGTCGCTACGCGCGAGCGAGCTGTCGAGCGCCGTGGCGACGATCTGCAAGCGTTCCATCAGCGCCTCGTTCGACTGGCCGAAGAGCTGCACGCCCGCGCCGAAGGTTTCGCCCAGGCTAGCCACGTCGGTCGCGCTGGCAGCGACCTGCGCGCCGACGATTTCGAGCTTGCCGGTCTCGGCTTCGATGTGGTCGGTGAAGCGGGTGCTGACACGCTCGAGCAAGTCAGCCGAGGTGGTAACCAGCGCATCCACGGCAACACGCTGTTCGGTCGACGCGTGGTTGACGGCATCGAGCAGGGTCTCCAGCGTGGCGAGAAGTCGGCTGCGCTCCTCGAGCATGGCCGTGTCGCGGACCATGCTTTCGGACAGTTTCTGGCGCAGTTCGGCGACGATCTCGGCGGCGGCTTTTGGCGCTTCGGAAGCTGCGTCGACGAGGCGGGAGATCTCGGCAATCGTGTCGCTTGCGTGTGCCTGGGTCTGCGTAGCGATATCGCCGGCCGTGCGCGCCAGTGTGTCGCAGATCTCCTGCTGGCGAGCGGCGACGTTTTCGCCCGCCTGCTGCCAATGGTCGTCCAAGGCAGCGACCATGGCCGTGAGTGAATCCGTCCAGGAAGTCAATCGCTCGGCATCGCGTGCCTGCAGCTTTGCCTGCAGGTCTTCATGCGAGGCGTGCACCACACCGACCAGCGACGCTGCATGCGCTTCGAACGCAGCCGACGCGCCAGCCAGCGCGTGCTGGTTGCGCGAAGCGAGGGTTTCATGCGCGGCGCCCTGCCTTGCCAGCGCGTCGTTCCACGCCCCGGCAACATTGTCAGCCGTCGTGTCGAGACGCAACGCAACGCCTTCCAGCAAGGTGACCGAGCGCTCTTCGAAGGTCTCGGCGAAACGCTGCTGCGCGGCCTGCAGATCCTCCGCCAGCTTCTCGTTCGTACGCTTCTGCTCGACCAGGGCACTTTTCCAGATGTCCGCAACCGCTGTCGTGCTCGAAGCGAACGCAGTGGAGAGGCCTTCCAGCTGCTGTTGTACCGCCTGGGTGACGGTGTCGTGCAGCGACGCCGTCTCGCGTGCGAGGCCTGCCATGGTGGATTCCATGACCGGCTGGAAGGCCGCGCTTGCCGCGCGTGCGCTTTCGGTCACGCTGTCCTTCAAGGACTGCTCGACCGACGAGGCGAGCTTCGCGTAGATCTCGCCGGTAGCAGCGTGGAATGCCTCCTGGCTGGCACGCTGACGCTCGTTCGCGTTTTGACTGTGCTGCTCGATGCTCGCCATCATGGTTTGCAGGCGATCGATCAGCGCCGGCATCACTTCCGTCTGCTGCTGCAGAAGCTTGAACGACTCCTCGCGCTGATGGGTCTGCGAGTAGATGCGCAGCGTGCTGGCAATTTTTACGTCCAGCGACTGCACCGCTTCCAGCCGCTCGCGACGGCAGAGCGCGGAGAGCAAGCCGAGCATGGCCGAGGTAGCGACACCGGCGATGGAGGTGCCGAAGGCAAAGCCAAGCCCCTTCACCGGCGCGGCGAGCGACCCGCGGATCGCCTGGAGGTCCGTTGCGCTTTCCAGCGCGAGGCCGGTGCCGCGAAGGGTCGCCATCATGCCCAGTAGCGTGCCGAGCATGCCCAGCAGCACCAGCAACCCGACCAGATACGGCGTCAGCGTCGGTGCGGGCAACGCAACGCGTTCGCCTTCGACGCGCAGACGCACGGCATTGCGCAGGCTCGGATGCAGGCGCTCGAGAAAGCTGCCCAGACCCGAAGGCGCGACCGACATATCCGCCACGGCATGCTGAAGCGTACCGGTCGCCTGGCGGTAACGATGCAGCTCGAACGCGCCCGCGATGTAGCAGACGCCGATCAGCGACGCGACCGCGGCGCCGAGCGGATTGGAACCTACGTAGCCCGCGCCGATCCAGCACACGGCGACAAGGCCGACGACGAACACTGCGAGGTTGAGAAAATTTCTGAACATGACTTTCCAGTTAGCTGGCACGAAGGGCTGCGAGCAGGCCTTCGACCGGTTGAAAACGAACGTCCAGTTCGGCGAGCAATACGCTCTGCATGTCTTTGCGGAACACGTCCAGCCATAGGGCAGCTGCATCGTCAGTCGTACCCTGGGTGCGCTGGCGCAGGCCGTCGAAGTAGTCGCCCAACAGAGTGGGCACCTTGCCGAGGAGGGACTGCTCCCGCGGGCTCAGCGCCATCTCCATCACCGCGTCCACCTCGGCGAGCCGGGCCAGCGCGGGCGAAGCCTGCGCGAGCATGTCGCGCAGGTTGCCGCGCAGGCTGCCCGTGGTCGCCTGGATCTTCCTTTGCAGTGCGATGTAGCGCTGGCGAAGCGGCGCGTAGTCGTTCGCGGCATCCAGGCTGGGCATGCCCTGCGCTTCCCGCTGCGCCGCCGTCAGGAAGGTGCGATCCGTCTCGACCGCCTGGACCAGCGCGGCGCGCGACCGCGCGCACTCCTCTTCCACGGACTGCCCGAACGCCGGCACGTTCTCGGCCGGCTCGGCAGGCACCCCGTCGAGCGCTGTCGACAAGGCGATCGCCTGCTTCCAGTCGAGCCAGAGGCTCAGCCGGTCAGGGAGGGTAGCCGCGGATTGTGGGGCGTCGACGTCGGTGAGGCGGGTAAGCAGGCGAATGAACGCCGGACCCCTGACCGTCGACCGTTGAGCTGCTGCGTGCACGGTTCTACTGGCTAAAAGACGACCATTTTACACGCGAACGCGGACCGGGCCGTTTCACGCCGATGGCGAGGTGAACCCGGGAGTGGCGGGAATATCAGACATGCTGAGAATGAGGGTGGACGCCGCTCAGACGCCGGTCGCCTGGGGCTTGGCTGGGCCGGCGGGCTTCGCGCCGTGACCCTCCCGCGGCCGCATCGCCACCCGGACCAGGTAGATCACGATCAGCACATTGGCGACCAGGATCGCCAGCTTGAGCCAGCTGAAGCGCTCGATGCACTCGTAGATCTCCACCGGTACCAGCGAGCCGGTCGCGATGACGGTGAACCATTCGGCCCAGTACTTGCGCATCCACAGGCCGATGCCTTCGGTGGCGAAAATAGCCGCATAGACCAGCGCCACGATACCGACGGCGACGAACTTCGCCGGCCCCATGCCCTCCAGGAGGTGCACGAGGCTCCAGCGCATACCGTTGCTTTCGGTCAGCTGCAGGTGCTCCAGCCATTGGACGAGATGCTGGAAGCTCTCCTGCTCGTCCAGCCGGAACGCCGCGATGGCAATAAAGATGAGCCCGATGGTCTTCACCGCCTTGTACACCGCGATGATGCGCAGGCCGGCGGGGTAGTGGGGCGTCGCTTCCGGATCGGTCGAGGTGGTTTCAGGGGCCATCCCCCGATCTTAGCCGGTCCCAGACATAGTCTCGACACAGCCGGGACTAGCTTGCAGCGGTCCGCCCGCAAGCGAACCCTTCCCCACCCAGCGAGCAACTGCCCATGAGCTACCGCCCCGCTCCGCGTCGCTCCGTCGTGGCCAATGCCATCTACGGAGTTCTCAATCCGATTCCCTTCGGCTTTTTCGTCGCCGCGCTGATCTTCGACGTCATCTACGCGAAGACCGGCGAAATGCTCTGGATGAAAGGCGCCGCATGGCTCATCGCCATAGGCCTGGTTTTCGCCATCATCCCGCGCCTGGTCAACCTGGTGCAGGTGTGGATCACCTCCCGGCGAAGCACGGTCGCCGCCGAGCGCCTCGATTTCTGGCTGAACCTGCTCGCCATCATCGTCGCCGTCGTCAATGCCTTCGTGCACAGCCGCGACGCGTATTCGGTGATCCCCGCCGGTGCATGGCTGTCGGCCCTTACGGTCCTGTTGCTGGCCGTCGCCCATATCGTCATTGCCGTGCGACCGACTGCTTCGGGGAACCTCATCCATGAATAAGACCCTCTACCGCAGTGTGCTCGCCATGGCCTGCGTGGCTGTCCTGGGCGGGTGCGACGAGAAAGCTTCGTACCAGCCGGACCAGCAGTCGGGCAGCAATCCGACCCTGCCCAATCCGCAGCGCTTCCTCGTGCCGCCGATGCAGGTGCCCGACAAGGCCGGCTGGAAAGCGGGCCAGACGCCGACCGTGGCGCCGGGTTTGAAGATCGACGCGATGGCCACCGGCCTGATGCACCCCCGCCAGCTCTACGTCCTTCCCAACGACGACGTGCTGGTCGTGGAATCCAATGGTCCGGGCACCGAGCCGGTCACAACGCCCAAGCAGCTCCTCGCCGGCATGGTGAAGAACCAGTCGGGCAAGGGTGGCAAGGGCGGCAATCGGATCACCCTGCTGCGCAAGAACGCCAGCGGCGGCTGGGACAAGCACATCTTCATCGAGAACCTGAATTCCCCGTTCGGCGTGCAGCTGATCGGCGATTCGCTGTACGTGGCCAACACCGACGGTATCGTGAAATTCCCCTATGCGGCGGGCGAGACCGAGATCAAGGCACCTGGGGTCGGTTTCACCGATCTGCCCAACACCATCAACCACCACTGGACCAAGTCGCTGCTGGCCAGTCCGGATGGCACCAAGCTCTACGTGGGCGTCGGCTCCAACAGCAACATCACCGAGAACGGCCTGGCCGTGGAATATCGCCGCGCGGACATCCTCGAGGTGGACGTCGCGACGGGCGCCAGCCGCATCTATGCGTCCGGGCTGCGCAATCCGACCGGCCTGCAATGGGAGCCCACCACCGGCAAGCTCTGGGCGATCGTGAACGAGCGTGATGAGATCGGTGCCGACCTCGTGCCTGATTACATGACCTCGGTACACGAGGGTGCGTTCTACGGCTGGCCCTATAGCTACTACGGCCAGAACGTGGACAGCCGGGTCAAGCCACAGCGCCCCGACATGGTCGCCAAGGCGATCAAGCCGGACTACGCCATCGGCTCGCACGTCGCTCCGCTCGGGCTCTTGATGTCCGCCACCAACGGCCTGCCGGCGCAGTTCCAGGGGGGCGCCTTCATCGGCGAACACGGCAGCTGGGATCGCTCGCCGCTGAGCGGCTACGAAGTGGTCTTCGTGGCGTTCAAGGATGGCACGCCCGTGGGCAAGCCGGTCTCCGTTGTCAGCGGCTTCTTCTCGAAGGACGAGAAGCAGCTGTTCGGTGCCCCGGTCGGGCTGGTGCAGGACAAGGAAGGCGCGATCCTGGTCGCCGATGACGTCGGCGACACGGTATGGCGCGTGACGGCGGCCACCAAGTAAGAAGCAGCCGCCGCTGGTGTGGGAGGAGGCTAAGTGTGGGAGGCTCTGTGTGGGAGCCGCTTCAGCGGCGATAGCCAGGCTTCCTCACCCCCCCCATCGCCGGCATAGCCGGCTCCCACACAAAGAAAATGGCCCGGGCGATCACTCGGCCCGGGCCCCCTCTTGCGCACGCCAGCCTTCCGGCGGGTGCGCTACAAACGTCCGCCTTAGCGGATGTTCTTTTTCTTTTCGTCCTTCGCGGCCTTCTTTTCTTTCATGGTCTTGGCCGGTTTTTTCTTGTCGCTCTTCTTTGAATCCAGACCCTTGCTCATACAGCCTCCTCAGTCAGGGTAAACGCGCGTGTCCTGCGCCCGATGCAAGACTACGCCAAACGGCCACCGTTGAGAGCTACCCATCGCCAGGTTCTACCGCACTGCAGCTTGAGCGGTTCGGCCGCCACGCTACACTCGGGAGATCACAGGTGTCCTGCCGCCACGTAAGCGGTGCGCAGGGTGAAACGGGAAGCCGGTGCGGATCACGAGATCCTATTCCGGCGCTGCCCCCGCAACGGTAAGCGAGAACACCCGACGATAAGACCACTGCGCGAAGCGCGGGAAGGTGTCGGGGTGGTGCGGTACGCATCGCTCGCAAGCCCGGAGACCGGCCTGTGCAGGTGCCTTCGGGTGCCTCCTCGGGTGTTGCGGCGGGCAACCGGACGGGCTGATACGGCGCGGCCACCCGCTGCTCCGCGTCCTCTTGTCTGCTCCGCAGCACCCATTTCGCGGGTGAGCGTACGGAGCAGGACCATGAACAAGCTGGACTCAGTTGCGGCCGATGTCGCGACCGTTAAATTACTGATCGACGGTGTCTTCGTCGAATCCAAAACCACCGAATGGCGCGACGTCGTCAACCCCGCGACGCAGGCCGTGCTTGCGCGCGTGCCGTTCGCGACGCCTGACGAAGTGAACGCTGCGGTGGCCGCCGCGGCACAAGCCTTCAAGAGCTGGCGCAAGACACCCATCGGCGTACGCGCGCGCATCTTCCTGAAATACCAGCAGCTGATCCGCGAGAACATGGGCGAACTCGCCGCCCTGCTCAGCGCGGAACAGGGCAAGACCCTCCCCGATGCCGAAGGCGACGTGTTCCGCGGCCTGGAAGTGGTCGAGCACGCGGCGGCGATCGGCAACCTGCAGCTGGGTGAGTTGGCCAATAACGTGGCCGGCGGCGTGGACACCTTTACCCTGCTGCAGCCGATCGGCGTCTGCGCGGGGATCACGCCGTTCAACTTCCCGGCGATGATCCCGCTGTGGATGTTCCCGATGGCCATCGCCACGGGTAACACCTTCGTACTCAAGCCTTCGGAGCAGGACCCGATGGTGACGATGCGCCTGGTGGAGCTGGCTCTCGAGGCCGGCGTTCCCAAGGGCGTGCTCAACGTGGTGCACGGTGGCGAAGCCGTGGTCAATGCGATCTGCGACCACGCCGATATCAAGGCGGTGTCCTTTGTCGGTTCTACGCGGGTCGGCACGCACGTCTATCACCGCGCTTCGCAGGCGGGTAAGCGCGTGCAGTGCATGATGGGCGCGAAGAACCACGCCGTCGTGCTGCCCGATGCGAACAAGGAGCAGACACTCAACGCACTTGCCGGTGCCGCCTTCGGTGCGGCAGGCCAGCGCTGCATGGCCGCCTCCACCGCCGTGCTGGTAGGTGAGGCGCAGTCCTGGATCCCGGAACTCGTGGCCAAGGCAAAGACGCTCAAGGTCGGCGCAGGCAACGCGGCGGGCACCGACGTCGGCCCGCTGATTTCCTGCGCGGCGCGCGAGCGCGTCGAGGCCTTCATCGCTTCCGGCGTGGAGCAGGGTGCCACGCTCGAGCTCGACGGACGAAAGCCATCCGTGCCGGGTTTCGAGGAAGGCAACTTCGTCGGCCCGACGATCTTCTCGGGCGTGCGTCCGGGCATGCGTATCTATGACGAGGAAATCTTCGGCCCGGTGCTCGTCATCCTTGCGGCAGCCTCGCTCGACGACGCGATCGACCTGGTCAACGCCAATCCGAATGGCAACGGCACGGCCGTGTTTACCCAGTCGGGTGCGGCAGCGCGTCGTTTTCAGGAAGACATCGATGTCGGCCAGGTAGGTATCAACGTGCCGATTCCGGTGCCCGTGCCGCTGTTCTCGTTCACCGGCTCGCGCGCCTCGAAGCTGGGCGACCTTGGCCCCTATGGCAAGCAGGTCGTCATGTTCTATACCCAGACCAAGACGGTGACCCAGCGCTGGTTCGATGACGACACACTGCATGTCGGCGTCAACACCACCATCAGCCTGAAGTGATGGCCGCGCTCATGGACATGCCGCGGGTTCCACCACCCCAGACTGACCTGAATGACGAGCAGCTCGCCTATCGCGATGCCGCGCACGCGTTCGCCATGGCCGAGCTGGCTCCGCATGCCGCACGCTGGGACGCCGAGAGCGAGTTTCCGCGCGAGGCGATCGGCAAGGCCGGAGAGCTCGGCTTTTGCGGGCTCTACGTCGACGAGCAGGCTGGCGGCACCGGCCTCACCCGCCTCGATGCCACCGTCGTCTTCGAGGAGCTGGCGGCTCTCGATCCGTCGACGGCGGCCTTCATCAGCATCCACAACATGGCCACCTGGATGCTCACCGCGCACGCGACACCGGCCGTACGCGACACCTGGGGTCCCCTGCTCGCCAGCGGGGAAAAGCTGGCCTCCTACTGCCTCACCGAGCCGGGTGCTGGCTCGGACGCCGGATCGCTGAAGACGCGCGCCGAGCGCGACGGCGACTCGTACGTGATCAGCGGAAGCAAGGCTTTCATCTCGGGCGCAGGCGCTACCGACATGCTGGTGGTGATGGCACGCACGAGTGAGGGAGGCGCGCGTGGCATCAGTGCCTTCGCTGTTCCGGCGTACTCGCAAGGCATCGGCTACGGACGCAACGAGGAGAAGCTGGGCTGGCACAGCCAGCCCACGCGCAGCGTGAGTTTCGACGGCGTGCGCATTCCAGCGGACCATCGCCTGGGTGCCGAGGGCGAAGGGTTCAAGATCGCGATGAAGGGACTCGACGGCGGCCGCCTGAACATCGCCGCGTGTTCGCTGGGCGCGGCACAGGGCGCGCTGGATGCCGCCCGCCGTTACATGGGCGAGCGCAGGCAGTTCGGCAAGAAGCTCGGTGAGTTCCAGGCCCTGCAGTTCAAGCTGGCCGACATGGCTACCCAGCTGGTGGCCGCGCGGCAGATGGTGCACACGGCAGCTCGCAAGCTGGACGCCGGCAGCAGCGATGCCACTGTCTGGTGTGCCATGGCCAAGCGTTTCGCCACGGACGCCGGCTTCGCCATCTGCAACGACGCCCTGCAGATTCACGGTGGCTACGGCTATATCCGCGAATACCCGATCGAACGACTGCTGCGTGACTCGCGCGTGCACCAGATCCTCGAAGGCACGAACGAAATCATGCGCGTTATCATCGCGCGTCACCTGCTCAATACCGAAGAGGAACTGCGATGAGCGACACCGCCGCGCGCTACACCGGGCTTACGCTGGACATCGACGGCCACGTCGCCGTCGTCACGCTGGCCAACGCGCCCGCCAATGCCTGGACCCGCGACAGCCTGGTCGCCCTGCGCAACCTCGTCCACGATCTCGACGCCAACCGCGACGTCTACGCACTGGTGATCACGGGCCAGGGTGAGAAGTTCTTCTCGGCCGGCGCCGACCTCAAACAGTTCGCCGATGGCGACAAGGCCGTGGCGCGCGAGGCGGCACGTCGCTTCGGTGAGGCCTTCGAAGCGTTGTCTGCGTTTCGTGGCGTGAGCATCGCGGCAATCAACGGTTACGCCATGGGTGGTGGCCTTGAATGCGCCCTCGCCTGCGACCTGCGCATTGCCGAGGAACAGGCGCAGATGGCGTTACCCGAGGCTGGTGTGGGTCTCCTGCCGTGCGCTGGTGGCACGCAGAACCTCGCCCGCCTGGTCGGCGAAGGCTGGGCCAAGCGGATGATCCTGCTGGGTGAACGCGTGGATGCCGCGACGGCACAGCGGATCGGCCTGGTCGAAGAGGTCGTGCCCAAGGGTGAGTCGCGTGCCCGCGCCATCGCCTGGGCCTTGCAGGCGGGCAAGCAGAGCCCTACCAGCGTCGCCACCTGCAAACGCCTGGTGCAGGCCACGCGCACGCAGAGCCATGCGACGGCGCTGGTGAGCGAGCGAGAGGCGTTCGTCGATCTGTTCGACACCGAGGATCAGAAAGAAGGCGTGCTCGCGTTTCTCGAGAAGCGTGCACCGAACTGGACGAACGCATGAGCGACGCATCCCTGCCGGTGGAGGCACCCGTCTTGTTCGAAGAGCGCGTTGCAGAGCATGGCAAGCGCATCGGCATCGCGACGCTCAACGCACCGAAGACGCTCAATGGCCTGTCGCTGGACATGGCCCGGCTACTTGGCGATCGGCTGCGCGCCTGGGCCGCGAACGACGAGATCGCGGTAGTCGTTCTGCAGGGCGCCGGCGAGAAGGCGTTCTGCGCCGGCGGCGACCTGCACAGCCTTTACCGGTCCATGCGCGACTACCAGGCCGTCGGCAGCAAGGACGTACGGGACAACACGTACGCGAGCGACTTCTTCTCGGTGGAGTATCGGCTCGACTACCTGATCCACACCTACCCGAAACCGATCCTCTGCTGGGGCCACGGCATCGTCATGGGCGGCGGCATTGGCTTGATGGCCGGCGCGAGCCATCGCGTGGTCACCGAGCGTTCGCGCCTGGCGTTTCCGGAGATCACGATCGGACTTTACCCGGATGTGGGCGGGAGCTTCCTGCTGCATCGCGTGCCGGCGAAGGCCGGTGTTTTCCTCGCCCTGACCGGCGCGCCACTCAACAGCGGCGATGCCATCCACGCCGGCCTCGCAGACGTGCAGCTGCCTGCGGAAAGTCGTGAGGCGCTCGACGCCGCCATGCTGCAGGCACCGTGGTCGGACGACGGCCAGGGCAATGCCGTCACGCTGTCCGGCCTTCTGCAGCGCTTCGCCGTTGCGCCCGTGGCGGGTCCGCTACAAACCCATCAGGATGCGATAAAGCGCGCCTGCGACAGCGACGACCTGGACACCGTGGTTGCCGCTATCCACGCCATGCCGGGTGATGATCCCTGGCTGGTTACGGCACGACAGACCCTCGATGCCGGCGCGCCGGGTTCAGCACGACTCGCGTTCGCGCTTCAGCAGCGCGCCGCGCATCTGTCGCTGGCGGACACCTTTCGCCTGGAGTACGTGGTCTCCCTGCACTGCGCCGCCCATGGCGACTTCGCCGAAGGCATTCGTGCCCTGCTGATCGACAAAGACCGCACGCCGCGCTGGCGTCCCGCCACGCTGTCCGAAGCGACACCGGCCTGGGTCGCACCTTTCTTCGTCGAACCCTGGAGCGCGGGCGAGCATCCGCTGCGCGAACTGGGTAACGGCACCGCACCGAGGATCGAACGATGAGCCGCATTGCCTTCATCGGCCTGGGCAACATGGGTGGCCCTATGGCTGCCAACCTGCTCAAAGCTGGACACACGCTGCACGTTTTCGATCTCTCCGCCGACGCGGTGGCGCAGGCGGTCTCCCACGGCGCCACGGCCGCCGAGACAGCGGTCGGCGCCGTCGAGGACGCGGAAATCGTGATCTCCATGCTGCCGGCCAGTCGCCACGTCGAAGGTCTGTACCTGGGCGAGACCGGCCTGCTGCGCCACATCGCCGACGGCGCGCTGGTGATCGACTGCAGCACGATCGCCCCGGCCTCCGCGCAGAAAGTGGCGAAAGCTGCCGGCGAGCGTGGCCTGACGATGATCGACGCACCCGTTTCCGGCGGCACCGCCGGCGCAGCGGCGGGCACGCTCACCTTCATCGTGGGTGGCGACGGCGATGCGCTGGAACGTGCACGCCCGGTACTGGCCAATATGGGCAAGAATATCTTCCACGTCGGCGGCAGCGGTGCGGGCCAGGTGGCCAAGCTGTGCAACAACATGGCGCTCGGCGTCATCATGGCCGTCACCGGCGAGGCGATCGCGCTGGGCGTCGCACACGGGCTGGACCCCTCCGTGCTGTCGCAGATGATGGCCGTGAGCACCAGCCGAAGCTGGGCCACCGAGGTCTGCAATCCCTGGCCCGGCGTGCTCGAGAATGCGCCCGCGTCGCGCGGGTATACCGGCGGCTTCGGCAACGACCTGATGCTCAAGGACCTTGGCCTGGCCGCCGAAGCCGCGATGGGTGTGGGCGCTTCGATTCCGCTGGGCGAACTGGCACGCAACCTCTATGCGATGAACAGCCAGGCGGGGAACGGCGGGCTCGATTTCTCCAGCGTCGTAAAGCTGGTGGCGAAGAAGGCTTGAGCTTGTCGGGCAGCGAGCATGGTGCGTGAGCCGATTACGGGATATATTCGGCTCATTGTGTGAGCCGAATAACTGTTCGATTCGGCTCACCACGTTACCGAGAAGCCACATGGGTGACCCGACATGGATATGGCAACACGCTGACTGGCCAGCCTTTCGCTGGCACGGGGAGCGCGTGCAGGCGCTTTTACGGTCCTGCCAGCTAGCCCAGGGACGCCTGTTGGGCGCCGTGGGATCGGCAGGGGCCGATGCCGGCCTGGAAACCGAGTTAGACGCGCTACTGCAGAACATCGTCACCTCGTCCGCCATCGAGGGCGAGGAGCTCAACGTGGGTTCGGTACGGTCTTCGCTGACCAGGCACCTTGGGGTCGAAGGCGACGCGGTTGGACGCCGCACACCGCGTAGCGAGGGCCTGGCCGAACTGGTGCTGGATGCCACGCAGCATTTTGACCGTCCGCTCGATCTGACCCGGTTGTTCTATTGGCACGAGCTGCTGTTTCCCGCTCAGGAAACCTCGCTGCCTGTCCGTCTCCCCATCGGCGCGCTTCGCGGTGACGAGCCGATGCAGGTCGTGTCCGGCCGCATCGACAAACCGACGGCGCACTTCGAAGTGCCACCGCGCCAGGGCCTCGATGTACAGGTCGACGCGTTCCTGACCTGGTTCGCGCAGAGCGAGGGCGCTCCGACGATCGACCCTTTGCTGCGCGCGGGTATCGCCCACTTCTGGTTCGTCACCCTGCATCCCTTCGATGACGGCAACGGACGCCTGACGCGCGCCATCACCGACCTCGCGCTGGCCCAGGCGGAACATCAGGCGATCCGCTTCTACACCATGTCGGCCAGCATCCTTGCCGACCGATCGGGCTACTACCGCGTGCTGGAAGACAGCCAGAAAGGTGACCTCGACATCACCGAATGGCTGACGTGGTTCCTGCAGACCCTGCTCCACAGTCTCGAGCAAGCGCTCTTGCGCATCGACCGGGTTCTCGGCAAGGCGCGGTTCTGGCGCAGGCACGCGGAAGACATGCTTTCGGCAGAACAGCGGAAGGTGGTCAATCGCCTTCTCGAGGGTGGCGAACGTGGTTTTGCCGAAGGCATCAACGCATCGCAATACCAGGCGGTGGCCAAAGTTTCCAAGGCCACGGCGACACGCCACCTGAGCGACCTGACGGAGAAAGGCTTCCTGCGCAGGCTTCCCGGCGGCGGCCGCAGCACCCGCTACGAGATAGACCTGTCATGACGAACTTCGCTTCCGCCGTCCGCCTCTGGCTTGGCATGCTGTTCGTCGCCGCCTTCGCCGTGCTGGCATCGGTGCTGCTTGGCGGCGGCGATTCGACGCTCGCTGCTTCCTGGCAGGGTCTTGTGTCGTCCGCCGACACGCCAATGCATTCGATCATCTGGGAGCTGCGCCTGCCGCGATCCATCGCGGCATACGGTGTCGGTGGGCTGTTGGCGATGTCGGGTTGCCTGATGCAGATTCTGGTGCGCAATCCGCTAGCCGATCCTTACACACTGGGTTTATCCGGCGGCGCCTCTGTCGGCGCACTCGGCGCGATGCTGGGCGGATTGGGAGCTGTGCTGACGGCAGCCGGCGCTGCCTCCGGCGCGTTGCTCGCCTGCCTGGCCGTGTTCGTGCTGGGTCACCGCGACCTGCTCTCACGCCAGCGCGCCGCGCAACGCGAAGACTCCACCGACCTCATCCTGATTGGCGTGATGCTGGCATCCGGTTTCGGCGCCATTGTCAGCATGATGCTGGTGCTGGCGCCGGACAAGAACCTGCGCGGCATGCTGTTCTGGATGATGGGCGATCTCAGTGGCGTGGCTAATCCTTGGATTCCGGTCATCGGGCTTTTGCTCGGCGTGTTGCTTGTCGTGCCCCTTGGCCGGCAACTGAACCTGCTCGGACGCGGTGAGGAATCGGCTAGCGCACTTGGTGTACGACCCAATGTCATCAAGTCCGCGATCTTCGTGATCGCCTCGCTGGCAACGGCCGTAGCAGTGACAACCGCCGGCACCGTCGGCTTCGTCGGCCTGGTAGTGCCGCACGCACTTCGACGTGTCATCGGCAATGACCAACGCGTGCTGATTCCCGCGTGCGCGATCGGTGGCGGCATCGTCGTGGTGGTGGCCGACACCATCTCGCGTATCGTGGCCGATCCCATCCAGCTACCCGTAGGTGCGGTCATGGCGGTCATCGGTGTACCGACCTTCATGTTCCTGCTGGTGAAACGCCGATGAGCAGCGTCCTTGCCACCGAGGCGATCAGCCTTTCCGTTCGCGACCGGCTGCTCGTGCGTGAGCTGAGTATGCGCATCGAGCCCGGCCAGGTCTGGTGCGTGCTCGGCCCGAACGGCGCCGGCAAGTCGACGCTGCTTCGCACGCTGGCTGGTTTGCGTGACCCCGACAAGGGGCGAGTGCTACTCGGCGACCGGGACATAAGCCAGTACCGCCCCATCGAACTCGCCCGCCTGCGCGGTTTCCTGCCCCAGTCGATCGTCGACGCCTTCAGCCTCACCGTCATGGAAGCCGTGATTGCCGCGCGCCATCCGCGTCTGCCGTTCTGGGCCTGGGGTGACGAGGACCTCGAGCCGGCGCGACGCGCCCTGCGTACCTTCGAACTGGAGGCGCTGGCGGAGCGTGACGTAACCACGCTGTCCGGCGGCGAACGGCAGCGCGTAAACATCGCTGCGCTGTTCACGCAGGACGTCGACGTGATGCTTCTCGACGAGCCGTTGTCCTCGCTGGACCTGCACCACCAGATGAAGACACTGCACGAGCTGATGCAAACGGCCGCGCGCGACGGCAAATCCGTCGTTTACACGGTGCACGACATCAACCTGGCCTTCCAGCACGCAACGCATGCGGTACTGCTGGACGGCAACGGCGACGCGCTGGCCGGCCTGAAGGACGCGGTGATCACCAATGAGAACCTGTCGACCGCCTTCCACCATCCCATCCACGGCGTGACCCTCGACGGCGAACGGTTTTTCCGCGCCGAACGCCTCAACGGAAGCTCCGCATGATTCGTCGCCTCGCGCTGCTCGCTCTTCTCGCTACGGGTACCGCCAACGCCGCCGTCACGGTAACGGACGATGCGGGCCGCACGGTCACGCTACGGGCCCCCGCGCATCGGATCGTCAGCCTGGCGCCGAACATTACCGATGCACTCTTCGCCGCGGGCGCAGGCACGTATGTCGTTGGCACCTCCCGCTTCAGCGATCACCCGGCCGAAGCCAGGAACGTCGCGATCGTGGGCGATGCGACGATGATCGACCTGGAACGCATCGTCGGCCTGAAGCCGGACATCATCGTCGTCTGGCGTAGCGGCACGCCAGCGGCGCAGGTCGAGAAGCTCAGCCGACTCGGGATTCCGATCTTCTACTCGGAGACGACGCGGCTGGCCGACGTCGCCCCGGCGACCCGGCGCTTCGGCATTCTTGCGGGCACGCAGGAGCAGGCCGACCGGAACGCAACGTCATTCGATGCCGCGCTGGCCAGCCTTCGCGCCCACTACGCCGGCAAGGCTCGCCTGAAGGTGTTCTATCAGATATGGGACCGACCCCTGATGACCATCGGCCGTGCGCAGATCATCGATGACGCGCTCGACCTGTGCGGCGGCGACAATATCTTTGCCGATCTTTCCCAGGCCGCCCCCACCGTCACACGCGAAGCGGTGCTCGCCCGGGATCCGGATGTCATCCTCAGCGGCGATGGCGGCCACGATGCCCTGGCAGACTGGCGACAGAGTGGTTTCCTCAGCGCCGTGAAGCACGACAATGTCATGACGATCGACGCTCCGACACTGGCACTTCCCTCGCCGTCGATCCTCGGCAGCGTGGACCTGCTGTGCCACAAACTGGACGAAGCGCGCGGCCGCAGCCGGGGCTGAACGCGGGTATATCCGTGGCCTGCCCTTGCGCTCGCCGTCACATCTGCCTTTCTAGAATTCCCTTCGACGAGTCACCTGGACCGGTTCCGATGACACAACTTCCGCCATTCACGCCAAGCGCTGCCGGCGACCTTTCCTGGCTGGATCGCGGCGGCGAAACCGGTGCGCTCATTCGTGCCTTCGACTGGACCCTCACGCCGCTTGGGCCGCTCCAGACCTGGCCGCAAAGCCTGCGCACCATCACCAGCATGTTGCTGCTATCGCCGGTGCCCATCGTGCTGTTGTGGGGTCCTCTCGGCATCATGATCTACAACGATGCCTACTCCGTTTTTGCCGGAAGTCGACACCCGAAATTGCTGGGTTCCGAGGTTCGCAAAGGCTGGGCGGAGATCGCCGATTTCAATGACAACGTGATGCGCGTCGGGCTCGACGGCGGCACGCTCGCCTATAAGGATATGCAGCTCACCCTCGAGCGGCACGGCAGGTCCGAGCCGGTGTGGATGAACCTGGACTACTCGCCTGTCATCGACGAGAGCGGGAAGCCCGGTGGGGTGATCGCCTTTGTCGTCGAGACCACCGACCGCGTCCGGGCGGAGGAGAACGTCCGCGAAGGTGAACGACGCTTCCGCGAGCACCTGGAAGCCATGGTGACGGAGCGCACGGTGGCGCTCGAACGCAGCGAGGCCAACCTGCGCACGATCTTCGAGACGTCGCACCTTTACCAGTTCCTCCTCTCGCCCGATGGAAGCGTGTTGTATGCCAATGCCACGGCGCTGGCGGGGATTGAGGCGTCGCTCGACGACGTTATCGGGCTACCGCTCTGGCTCACGCCCTGGTTCGATGGCACGCCCGGCATGCCGCAAGCCGTCGAGGCCGCGACACGACGGGTCGCGGCCGGTGGCAGCGAAGACATGAGCATGGCGCTGAACCTGTCCACGGGCGTGCGCTCCTTCGATTTCTCCATGCGCCCGGTGATGAACGATGCGGGCGATGTCGTCGCCATGGTTCCCGAAGCGGTCGAGAAAACGGCGCGCATCAAGGCGGAGCAGGCACTCCTGCAGGTCCAGAAAATGGAGGCGCTGGGCAACCTCACCGGCGGCATTGCACACGACTTCAACAATCTCCTGATGGCCGTGCAGGGCAGCCTCGAACTGCTCCGCGAGCGTCTTCCGGAGGATCCGCGACTTGGACGTCTTCTCGCCAATGCCATCGCCGGCGCAGAGCGTGGCAGCGCACTGACGCGGCGCATGCTTGCCTTCGCCCGGCGCCAGCAGCTCACGACCGAAAGCATCGACGTACGGCAACTGGTCGAAGGCATGGCCGAGCTGCTCCGGCGGTCGCTCGGACCAACCGTCCTTCTGGAGACGTATTTCGGCTCGCGTGTACCTGCCATCCGCGCCGATGCGAACCAGCTCGAGACAGCCTTGCTCAATCTCGCCGTCAACGCACGCGATGCGATGGATGGTGTGGGCACACTCGTTATCGCCACGGACGAAGCCTGGGTGCAGGATGGCCACGATTCACTGGCACCCGGCCGCTATGTGCGCCTGTCCGTGTCGGATTCGGGAGCCGGCATGGATGAAGCCATGCTCAAGCGAGCGATCGAGCCGTTCTTCACCACCAAGGGCGTTGGCAAGGGCACCGGGCTGGGCCTGTCGATGGTCCACGGGCTCTCGGAGCAGCTTGGCGGCACATTGGTGCTTCGTAGTCGCGTCAATGAAGGCACCACGGCCGAAATCTGGCTTCCCGCCGCACCGGAGCTTGGCGTCGTGACGCAGCGCGAAGCACAACGCGAGCTCGTCGCAGCGCGCTGCGCACCGGAAGCCAGCATAAGCATCCTTGCTGTCGACGACGACGATCTGGTGCGCACGACGACCGTCGACATGCTCGAGGCCCTCGGTTACCAGGTCATTCCCGCTCGCTCGGGTTACGAAGCGTTGCAGGTACTGGAGGCCACGTGCGTCGATCTGGTCATCACCGACCATGCCATGCCCCAGATGACAGGCACGCAACTCGCCGAGCGGATTCGCGAACGCTGGCCGGACCTGCCGATGATCATGGCCACCGGCTATGCCGACCTTCCAGCCGGGCCACAGCTCGAGATACCGCGACTGGCCAAGCCTTATTCCCAGGCCTCCCTGGCCGATGCCGTGAAACGCACCGTGTCGCGGACAGGCTGAGAGCGAACGCTCTCAGCTGGCGTCATGGCTTTGGCGAGGTCGCACCCGGCGGTAGTCGATAACGCTGCTTGCTGTACGCCCAGCTCGGCCACAATGCGTGCGCCAGCGCTTCCTTCTCCAGTGTCGGCTCGACCGTGACCGGATCGAGTTTCTCGCCGTCGATCAGGTAATGATACTGGGCAGCGGGCTGGTTCGGTCGCAGCACGATCAGGCGATCGCCTTTGAGATACCCGTAGTTATCGCCGTACTGCATGATCGCGCGGTCCGGATAACGCTGGGTGAGATCGGCGCCGAGCATCGGATGCTCACTGCTTATGCCGATAAGCGACAGCAACGTCGGCGCGAGGTCGATCTGACTGACGATGTGATCGTCCTTCTTCACCGGCACGCCTGCGCCGAGGATCAACGCGGGAATGTGGAAGTGCGTGACGGGGACGAGGTTGGCGCCGAAGACGCGCGCATCGTGGTCGGCGACGATCAGGAAGACGGTATGGTCCCAATACGGCGATTGCTTGGCGCGATCGAAGAAGCGACCGATCGACCAGTCTGCGTAGCGCACCGCATTTGCGTTGCTGGCCGGATCACCTTCGGGCGTGATGCGTCCTTTGGGGTATTCCCAGGGCGTGTGGTTCGACACAGAGAAAGCCACGGTGAGCGTGGGCTTGTTGCCGTCGTCTAGCAAACGCTGGTGCAGTTCGTTGAACATATCCTCATCGGACGCGCCCCAGGAGCCGATGAAACCCGGCTTCGTCTTGAAGTTCGCGCTGTCCACCACTTCGTTGAAACCGTTACCGAAGAAGAACGAACGCATGTTGTCGAAATGCGCTTCACCGCCGTAGAGGAAGCGCGTGTGGTAACCGAAGGTATCGAGCAGCGCACCCAGGGTGAAGAAGTCGCGCTGGCTTCGCGGAAGCTTGAGCACGGCTTCGGCAGGCGTCGGCATGAAGCCCGTGGTGACGGCTTCGAGGCCGCGCGCCGAGCGCGTACCCGTCGCGTAGGTGCGGGTCAGCCACCAGCCTTCGTTGGCGAGCTTGTCCAGCTCCGGGGTGTATCCGTCGCCGCCCAGGCTGCCGACGAACTGCGCGCCCAGGCTTTCTTCGAGGATGATGACCAGGTTGAGCGGCTTGTCGCCTTTTCGGGTCGCCTGCTGGCGATGCAGGCTGGGGTAGGTCGCGTCGAGGGGCGCGCCTTCGAGGCCGGCCGCCTGGCGCACGATCGACTGCATCTCGTCGTCAGGCAACTTGCCGTACACCGCGGACGCCGAGCGCTCGTTGCCTAGCGCGATGGCTGCATTGAGCACGTTGTAGAGGGAATTGAGCGGGAGGGTGTTGACCATTGCATCGTTGGTGAAGGCCACCTGCGACGCATTCAGCGGACGGTGCTGCAGCGTGCCGCGGCCAGCCAGGAAGAGCACGGCGAAGAGGATCACGGTGACCACCGGGCGCATCCATCCACGCATCGGCGCGCGATCCGGCCGACGGGTCGGCAGCAGGCGGAAGCCCAGCCAGCCGACCAGTGCGAAGACCACCAGCCCTGCTGCAACGGACAGTTTGTAGCCGTTCCACAGCATGGAGGCCACTTCGTGTGGGCTGGTCAGGTATTCGAAGTACAGGCGATTCGGGCGCGTGTCGTACTCGACGATGAACTGCGGCGTGGAGACTTCCAGAAGCACGAAGGCCAGCCACCAGAAGCGCAGCCACCATGCCGCGATACGGGTAGGCCAGGCGCGGTGGCCAAGCCACGGCGACAGGAGCGCCGGCAGGGCGACGACCATGGCAATGAGCGAGAGATCGATGCGCCAGCCACCCGACAGCACCGGCCATAGGCCACCAGAGTCATGCACCCGCGACCATTGCCACACGGACAGGCCGACGCGGGAGAGCGTCAGGAAGACGAGGGCGGCGACGATGAAACGCCAGGTTAGCTTGCGCACGTCGGGGTATCCGGGCAGGTTACGACGCGAAGACTTTACACTGTGCACCCCAGGAACGACTTACAGCAGCCTTTCAGGCGCCGCACGAGGATCGACGATGTTCAGACTGGCCGACACCAAGCCGATCGCCAACGGCCATATCCGCGAGGTGTACCAGCACCCGGATGACGCCGACCTGCTGATCAAGGTGATCACCAGCGCTTCGATCGAAGAACGCTGGAACCAGGCGCCATGGTATCGCCGCATCGCACGTAGTGGTCCGTACAAGGACTTCGTTCGCGAGTTCAAGGAATACGTCACCAGCATCTACGTGGGTGACTACGCGACCTCCCCCCTCGCCCGCATCGTCGGCCTGGAAATGACCGATATCGGCATGGGCCAGATCGTGGAGAAGGTGCGCCGGCCGGATGGGCAGCTTGCGCCGACGCTGCACGCCTGGGTGCAGGCCGAAGGCTTCACCGAAAAGACCCGCGCCGAACTCGAAGCGTTTTATGCGCGGCTGCTGAGCCATAACGTCATTGCCGCCGACCTGCATGCATGGAATGTGGTCTATGGCGAAGACTCGCGAGGCGGACCGCGACTGGTGATGATCGACGGCTTCGGTGAGAAGAACATCGTGCCGCACTGCTCGATGAATCGCGCGCATAACGCGTCGCGGACGAAGAAGAAGTACGAGCGGATGGTGAAGCGGACGATGGCTGAGGCGCCTGCTCGCTAAGAGCATCGCCGCTACTCGGGAACACACCCCGCCAGAGTCCCATCCCCCGGCAACAACGCCGAACGAACGCGATTGGCGATGCCCATGTCCACGACCCTCTCGCGGATCACACAGTCATCCAGCGCGTCTTCATTAAGAAGAATCCATCGATGCGCAGGGTCGCCGCGCTGCCATGCGCGGGCATCCGCAAGTTGCAGCGCGGCATCGCGCGTAAAGCCGAATTCGACCACCGGGCGCCGTGCCTGGTACAGCACTTCCTCGCGCCATGACACGAGTCCGAGCTGGCCATCCGGACCGATCCGCGCATCCGCCTCACTCATGAGCTGGACAGCGGACTGGTTGGCATTGAGCAGCGGGTACGTCATGACCGGCCAGACGACCCACGCGAGGCCGGCGCCGACCATCAGGGCGAGTGCGCCACGCCGCGGACGGAACACCGCGGCAGCCAGGAGGAAACCGATGCCGGCGACGATGACGCACAGCCATAACGACTGGCCGTGACCAGGAAGTTCGTAGCCCTCGGCAATCCGCTGGGCAGCCCTGGGCGCCGCCATCCACGCCCAGACACCCACGGCGGCAAAGAGCAGCCCGGTGGCGACGGTGAGGCCGAAGGCTAGCCGGGGCATCCAGCGCGCTTTCAGCAGATCGCCGACGTAGGGCGCCATCGCCAGCGCCAGCATCGGCAGCCCCGGCAGGATATAGATCGCCCGCTTGCCCGTCGGAAGCGAAAAGAAAATCAGGACCAGTACGAACCACATCAGCGGCATCCACACGCGGGGCTCGCGCAGGCGCCACGCTTCGCGCCAGCGCGGCGCGAGCAGGGGAATCAGCCACCAGGTGGGCATCCACAGGCGCAGGATCACCAGCAGGAAGAACCACGGCGCCTCCTCATGTGCCCAGGAATCGGCGTAGCGATCGGCCGTCTGGTGGAACAGGATGTCCTGAACGTAGTTGAGATATTCCGGAGTGCGGAGCCCGTAGGCGGTGATCAGCATCGGCGCGAGCCATACGGCGATCGCGAGCAGGAAGAACACCGCGCCCCCCGCCCATCGCCACCCGTCGCCACGGGTCTGGCTCAGACCCGGCCACTGCCGCGCGCGCATGACGGCGTAGGGGATGAGCATCAGCAAGGCGATGACACCCACGCCCTTGGTGATGACGCCCAATCCGGCGGCGAAGCAGCCCAGCCAGTACATTTTCCAGTCGGGGCCGCGCAGGCAGTGCAGCAGCAGCCCGGTGTTGGCGAGGGTGATCCAGAACAGTTCGAGGGGATCGATCTGGCCGTGTTTGACCACATCGACGAAGGCCATCGTCGTCAGCACGATGGCGGCCGCATGGAGGCCAACCCGTGCATCCCACAGGCGGCGCCCCAGATACGCGACCAGGGCGAGCGTGCCCAGCCCCGAAAACAGCGAGGTCAGCAGGAAGGCACCGCGCCAGCCACCGGTGAGCCACATCCAGACCGCCTCGGTCCACATGAGCAGCGGTGGCTTGTCGGCGTAAAGCTCCATGCCACGATGCGGGAACAGCCACTGGCCGGAATCGAGCATCTGCCGGGCGACCAGCGCAAAGCGCGGCTCATCGGGCGGCCAGGGGTCGCGCATGCCGATACCGGCTGCGAGCACCACAAGGGCGAAAAGCATGAACCAGCCGAACTCGCGGCGAAGGGGGCGTTCGTCGGTGGAAATCATTGATAAAACAGGGGACGGCGGGGTGGGGAGTCATGCTAATCGAGGCCGCTGACAACTCCCTTACAACTACCTGGAGGAAAATCAGGCCGTTCGCATTTCAATTTCCCGGAGCTGGGACGTCTAGGGTGTTCGCCGGTGCGGAAATCGGCGCTCGTTCTGCCCGTACGGGCGTCGATTTCCCACCGTGCGAACCTATAGTGACTCTCTCCCTGCCTTATGAACGCGGTAAGACAACCCATGGATCCATCCGAGGCGACGGGCACGCCAGCGGGCGGTAAACGTGCCGCGCAGGTGGTTGCCCTCTTCCGTGAACATAATGCGGCGCTCGTGGCGTTCCTGCGGGCGCGACTGAATTCGCACGCCGATGCTCAGGAAGTCGCCCAGGAGGTTTATCTCAAGTTGCTCTCACTCGACGAGGCAACCCGGATCGACTCCCCACGCGCCTTCCTGTTCCGTGCCGCGTCCAACCTGGCCGTGGACCGGCTGCGCATGCGCAACGTGCGGTCCAACGCACCGATGGACCCGGACAACGACGACTGGCACGTCACCCCGATTCCCGAGCAACACGCCTCAGCCGTCGAGCAATGGCGCGACCTCCGCCAGGCCCTGGATGAACTGCCGCCGAAAACCAGCCGGGCCTTCGTCATGCACGTTGTCGATGGGCGCGACTTCGCCACCATCGCCAGGGACATGAAACTGAGCGAGCGCATGGTGCGCTACCACGTCGCCAACGCCCTTGCTCACTGCCGCGAACGTCGCGATCGCGCGGAGAACCCCCAATGAACACCGCTTCTTCCGCCCATCGTCATATCGAGAACACCGCCGCCGACTGGTGGTCGCGCCTGCGCGATCCCGCCCTGCCGGAGCAGGCCATGTTGCAGTGGGGCGAGTGGCTGGAAGCCGATCCCCGCCACGCCGTCGCCTTCGACCGCGCCTGCGCCCTGGCCGAGGCGGCCGCTGCCATGGACGGAGCCACGCGTGAGGCCTTTGTAGCCCGCTATGTCCCGCTGGCGGTGCGCCGCCGCGCGCCACCGCGATTTGCCCTTGGCCTGGCCGCCGGCATCGCGATCATCGTGCTTGGCGCAGGGCTGTTCCTGGCCCTGCGCTCTGCCGGCGCGGAATCGACCCGCCAGTACGCCAGCGAGCATGCAGGTCATCGCGACATCGCGTTGCCGGACGGTTCGAGCATCGAGCTGGGCGGCGCCACTTCGATCACCGCAAGGTACGGTCGCGACGAACGTGCGGTCGAGCTGGAGGCCGGCGAAGCCTTCTTCCGCGTCGCCCATGCCGAGCGGCCTTTCGTGGTGACGGCGGGTCCGCTGCGGATCCGGGATCTGGGTACCGCCTTCAATGTCCGCCGGACGGGCAACCGCGTCACGGTGGCCGTGACCGAGGGCCGTGTGCGGGTATCTCCCTCGGCGTCGGACGGTGACGCCGGCACTGTGGAATTGGGCGCAGGCCGGGAGGTCTCGTTCGATCCTGAGACGCAGGCGATGCGTATTCTCGATGTTTCGGCGGCCTCCGCCACGGCCTGGCGGGGCCACCGGCTGGAATTCGTCAATGAGCCACTGTCCTCCGTCGTGGACAACGTGAACCGGTACAGCACCCGGCCGATCCGTCTGGCCGACGCCGATCTCGGACGCCTGACGTTTACCGGCACCGTCGAGGTCGATACCATCGACAGTTGGGTGTCCGCCTTACCGCGGGTCTTTCCGGTTCGCGTGGACAGCTACGCCGACCGGCTGGAGCTGGCTCACCAGACATCGATGACGCGGAGTCAGAAGCCGCGCTGAAACCCCACCCCCTTTGGGACGGCAGATCTTGCAGTACTCGCTTCGCGGGCGCCGGCGCGCACTCACCGGCGCTCTCGCGCTTGCGTGGGCGATCCACGTTGCCTGCGCCGCCGATGCTCCCGCCGAGGGTTCCGCGAACGTCGTCATCCCGTTCGACATCGCGCCACAGCCGCTGGCCACCGCGCTACTGGCCTGGGGCAAGCAGAGCAATGTGCAGGTCCTCACCGCATCGGGGTCGATCGCCAACTGGCGGTCATCGGGCGCGAACGGCGTGCTGACGCCGCACGCGGCCCTTGACGAGCTACTTGCTGGCACCGATCTGGAAAGCGAGACGTACGACGCGCGCACGGTGGTGGTGCGTCAGCGCCAGAAGCCCGGCAACGCCACGCCGGCACCGCTCGATCCGTCCGTCGTGTTCGACCCTGGCAGCGTCGTGCCTCTGGCCACCGTCGACGTGCAGGGACTGATCCAGGACAACGGGTTCAAGGCCGACACCACACGCACGGTGACGCGTACCGATGCGCGCCTCACCGACGTCCCGCAATCGGTCACGGTGGTGACACGCGACGTGATCGAAGCGCAGCAGGCCGTGGATATCGGCGATGTCGCGCGTTACGTCGCAGGCGTTCAGTACGTGGATGGTTACGGTGGATCACCCCTGTTCCTTATTCGTGGCTTCGATGCGGGGCACGGTATGACCGATGGCATGCCCAATGGCATCGCGCGTACGGAAGACCTGCCGCCGCTGATCGGCATCGAACGCGTGGAAGTGCTTCGCGGTCCCGAGGCGATCCTCGGCGATGCCTCGCAGAACAATAACTTCGGCGGCTCGATCAACGTCGTGATGAAGCGACCGCAAGCCGAGACCGTGCACACGATCGACTATTCCGTGGGCAAGTACGACGGTGCGAGGCTCGGTGTGGACCTCGCCGGAACCGCATCGAAAGATGGCTCCCTGACCTACCGCGTCGTCGCGTCGGGGCAGCGTGGCGAGAAGACGCCGCAGGGCGACGGCGGCGGCCGCGGCGCCTACCTTGCCCCATCGCTGGCATGGCAGGGCGACCGCACCCGCGTCATGGGTGGCCTGGAATTCGTCGACAATCGCGTACCCGGTCCCGAGCACACGGTGCTGCTGGGTCCTTCGTTGTCTGCGGCGTCGCCGGTGCGCTCCGTTCCGGGCAACCCCGGCGACATATCCACCTACCGTACCCTTCGCGGCGTGTTCGAGGTCGATCACGATTTCGACAACGACTGGACGTTCCACAGTCGGGGCCAGTACGTGCGCCAACGCAGCAACGGAAGCAGCTGGTCGTACCTTTCGTCGAGCCCGGTTTCGGTGTTCGGGGGCACATCGTCGGCGGTGGCGCGCAGCTTTCGCTACTCCGGCACCTACTGGACATGGCAGAACGACCTCACGCGCACGTTCCGCACCGGCGATGTGACCCACACCGTGCTGGTAGGCATGGACCTGGCGCGCACCCACGCCGGCGACAGTGGTGGCGGCAGCATCACCGAGGGAACGACGATCGATGAGGCCGACCGCAGCGCGGTGATCGTGACGCGGCCGCTGGCCTATGACCTGCGTACCGGCGCCACCATGTCGGCGAAGTTCAACGCGCTGCTTGCACCGGTCAGTACCACCGTGCAGACCCTGGGTGGGTCCTGGCAGACGAATGCGGGCGTCTACCTGCAGGACCAGATCGCCCTGGGTGACCGTTGGAACATTCTCGCCGCGGTTCGACGCACCAGCTACGAACTCGACACGCGGTGGACGGACGGCTCCCCGCGAAAGGTCCGCAAGGATCGCTGGGTGCCGAAACTCGGCGTGGTGTACAAGCTGACGCACGAGGTCTCGCTTTATACGGACATGTCGACGGGCTTCCAGCCGGACCCCTTGCTCGGCAAGGATGGCCAGCCGCTGCCGGTCGCCACGTCGCGGCAGATCGAAGCGGGCACGAAGATCGATCTCTTCGATCAGCGCGCGCGCCTGACCGCCGCGGTCTACCGCATCCGTGTCGACCACAGCGTGGACCTGGTCTCGCCGGAGCCTCCCTTCTTCGCAACGCCGGGGCCGGGTCAGACCAATCGCGGCCTCGAGCTTGAATTCACCGGCCGCGTGGCACCGGATTTCGACGTGCTCGCCAGCCTCACCGAATCGCGCATCCGCAACCACGATGACACCCGTCCCACGGGCGCCCCGAAACACCAGGCTGCCGCGTGGGCCAGCTATCGCTTTGGCAACGGTTCGCCAAAGCCCTGGGGCGTGGCGGCAGGCATCCTCGGCCGCAGCCGCAGCGAGGGGCGCACGACGAACGATGGGCAATACTTCGGCATTCCGGGGCAGGCCAGCGTCGAGACCAATGTGTCGCGCTACGGCGAGAACTGGCGGATCACGCTCGGCGTCAAGAATCTCTTTGCACGCACGCTGTACGCGGTGAATTTCGACGAGACCTTCGTGCCGATACGGCAAGGACGTGTCGTGCTGCTCACAGGCAGCTACGACTTCTAGGCCGGCGCGCGGGTGAACGACTTCAGGGTGACCTCGCAGGCTTCGCGCCGGAAGGCATCGCGATCCGCACGTCCGCTGGATACGCCCAGGCAGGGAATCTCATAGCATCCGCCCGCACCCGGCACCCCGCCGTGGCGTCGCCAGAACCGGTCGTACGAGGCTGTCGTGACACCGGCCCTGCGATCGAGCGGGTGCGCGCTTCGCGACACACCGCGCACGCGGTCGATACCGTAATAGGTAGCCAGGGCGCGAACGACAGCCAACAGCAGGTCCCGCGGACGCAGGCCACCGGTAGCGCGGGTGAAGCGCGCGATGGCTCCGCGCCCGAGATACGCCCACGACCCACGCATGGCGCCCACCAGCACGCCATCGACCCCCGCGAACGTGATCGCGCAGGACGAGATCACTTCCTTGTCGGCGTTGAGCAGGTACAGGCCCAACTCGCCGGTGGATTCGTTCTCCGGGGCACGCGCGTGCAGGAAGGCCATCTCGCCGCCGCCGAGGGGAAGCGTGGCCAGGCGCACGTCGTGGCCCTTGAGCAGGCGATTGCGCAGCCGTTCCGGAAACTCACGAGCGACGAAGCGGTAGTGCGCGTCGATCATCCGTGCTCGCGTGGGCAGATCGAAGGCCCGCGAGATGTAGTGCATCTGCCAGCGCTCGTAGACCCGGGGGTTCAGTTCGGCGGCGTCGCGCATGGCCCGCGACCCGCCAACCAGACCCAGCCAGGCGGCCTGGCGACGAAAAGCGAAGAGGCTGCGGAGCAGGTAGGGCAGCCGCTGTTCCCTCACCGAGCCCTGCCGGCGCAAGACAGCCCGGCGGCGGGCATGATCGAGAACAAGCGCAAGGGCATGTCGCGGCGGCTTGCCGAAGGGCCGGCCGAGCGTGACGTCAGGGACCGCTGCAGGATCGGGGTAATGCGAGTGCATACCCCTAAGACGTTCGGCGCCCGAAAAATTGAAACAGGGGGACACCGAAGCCCACCCCGGTAGGAGCCGCTCAGCGGCGAAGCTTCCGCCTCTGGTCTTTCCAGACGACCCAACCGCCCACCAGCGTCAACAATGCCAGCGCGAACCAGGTAATCGCATAGCTGAGGTGGTTATCCGGAAACGCGATCACCGTCAGTCCGCCGACCGGGCCATCGTTGCCCTCGCCACGCCCGGACGACGACGCTGCGTCGGCATCCACGAAGTAAGGGGCGACGTCGTCCAGCCCCTTCGCTGTCGCGATGGCCGCAACATCCCGCGAGAACCAGCGGTCACCGGCCGGATCGTTCTTCTGCAGGAAGGCACCCTTCGGCTCGCTGATCCGCAACAGGCCAGAGATCGTGGTCACCCCCGCAGGACCGGGCGTGCAGCTCGTCTTACCCGCGCACCAGGTGGGTGAAACGAAGCCGCGATTGACGATGATGATGTCGCCCGAACTCGTCCGCAAGGGCGTAAGAAGCCACGAACCCATACCGAGCTCCGTGCTGGCGCGCACGCGCACGCTCTTGCCCTGGAGGAAACGACCGGTGAGTTTCACGCGGCGGTATTCGTCGTTCGCGACGCTGACCTGCGGCCACTGCCCGCGCCCGGGAGCATCCACCGGTTGCGCGTGCACACGCGTATCGACGCGGGCGATCAGCTCGTGCTTCCACACGCGGCGATGGACCTGCCAGGTGCCCAGCGCAATAAACCCGACAAAGACCAGTGCACCGAGCAGCACCAGCAGGCCCCTAACGAAGACGCCGCGCGGTGAGCGCGGCGTCCTTGTCTGGTTTGTTGCGTCCGCGCTCAAGGCAGGTTCTTCACCTGCTGCTCGGTCATGTCATGGGACATGCCCGGCATCATGTTCGAGTTGAGGTGGAACATGACCCAGATGGAACCCGTCAATGTGATCACGACCAGGATCAGGGTGAACATCAGCGCGAGCATGTTCCAGCCACCCTGCGACTTCGTATCCATGTGCAGGAAGTAAATCATGTGGACCACGATCTGGATGGCTGCGAACGTGAGGATCACGATCGCCAGCGTCTGCGGGTTCGGGATGACCTTGCCCATCACCAGCCAGAAGGGGATCGCCGTCAGCACCACGGCGAGGAAGAACCCCATCATGTAGCCCTTGAGGGTGCTGTGGCTGACTTCTTCTTCACCGTGACCGTGGTCGTCGTGGTGGTCGTGCGATTCGATGTGCGCGCTCACGGCAGCACTCCCATCAGGTAGACAAAGGTGAACACGCCGATCCAGACCACGTCGAGGAAGTGCCAGAACATCGACAGGCACATGATGCGACGCTTGTTGGCCGGGGTAAGACCGAACCGGCCGACCTGCACCAGCAGCGTGATCAGCCAGATGATGCCGAAGGTCACGTGCAGTCCGTGGGTGCCGACCAGGGTGAAGAACGACGACAGGAACGCGCTGCGCTGCGGACCCGCGCCCTCATGGATGAGGTTGGCGAACTCGTAAAGCTCGATCCCGAGGAAGGCCGCACCGAACAGGCCCGTGATGATCAGCCAGGCCATCATCGTGCCGCGGCGGTTCTTCTGCATCTCCAGCACGGCAAAGCCGTAGGTGATCGAAGACAGCAGCAGCATGGTGGTGTTGATCGCCACCAGCGGCAGCTCGAACAGGTCGGCACCCGACGGGCCGCCCGCGTAGCTGCGGCCGAGGACGCCGTAAGTGGCGAACAGGCAGGCGAAGATGAGGCAATCGCTCATCAGGTAGATCCAGAACCCGAGCAACGTGCCGTTTTCCGGGTGGTGGTCTTCCTTCATCCAGAACTGAAGGTCCTTCTGGTCCGCGACGACCGCGGCAGGCGTGGCGTGGATATCAGACATGGGCGGCAAGCTCTTCCGTGCGGGCGGCCTCGGTCCGGGCCACGACGTCGGCGGGGATGTAGTAGTCGCGTTTGTAGTTGAAGGTATGGCCGATCGCGGTCACCAGCAGACCGAGGAAGGCGACACCGGCGATGAGGAACATGTGCCAGATCATGGCGAAGCCGATGACGAAGGCGAAGCCCGCGATATAGACACCGGCCGCGGTGTTCTTCGGCATGTGAATCGGCAGGTAGCCTTCGGTACGACGCTCGGCGCCGCGCTCCTTCATCTGCCACCAGGTGTCCTGTTCGTGGATGACCGGGGTAAAGGCGAAGTTGTAAGACGGCGGCGGCGATGACGTCGACCACTCCAGCGTGCGGCCGTGCCACGGATCGCCGGTGACATCGCGCAGTGCTTCGCGACGCTTGATGCTGACGAAGATCTGGATGAGGAACGCTGCGATACCGCCCGCGATAAGCACCGCGCCGAACGCGGCGATAATGAACCAGATCTGCAGCGACGGGTCTTCGAAGTGGTTCATACGGCGGGTCACGCCCATGAAGCCGAGGACGTACAGCGGCATGAAGGCGAAGTAGAAGCCCGTCAGCCACAGCCAGAACGACCACTTGCCCCAGTACGAATCCAGCTTGAAGCCGAAGGCCTTGGGGAACCAGTAGTTGATGCCGGCGAAGACGCCGAAGATCACGCCACCGATGATCACGTTATGGAAATGCGCGATCAGGAACAGGCTGTTGTGCAGCAGGAAGTCGGCGGGGGGCACGGCCAGCATGACGCCGGTCATGCCGCCGATCACGAAGGTGATCATGAAGCCCATCGTCCACAGCATCGGCACTTCGAACTGGATACGGCCACGGTACATCGTGAACAGCCAGTTGAAGATCTTTGCGCCCGTGGGGATCGAGATGATCATCGTGGTGATGCCGAAGAACGAGTTGACGCTCGCACCGGAACCCATGGTGAAGAAGTGGTGCAGCCAGACCAGGTACGAAAGCACGGTGATCACGACCGTGGCATAAACCATGGAGGCGTAACCGAACAGGCGCTTGCGGCTGAAGGTGGCGACCACTTCGGAGAACACGCCGAACAGCGGCAGCACCAGGATGTAGACCTCGGGATGGCCCCAGATCCAGATCAGGTTCACGTACATCATGGCGTTGCCGCCGAAATCGTTCGTGAAGAAGTTGGTGCCGACGTAGCGGTCCAGCGAGAGCAGCGCCAGTACGGCCGTCAGCACCGGGAAGGCGGCGACGATCAGCACGTTGGTGCACAGCGAGGTCCAGGTGAAGATGGGCATCTTCATCATGGTCATGCCCGGCGCGCGCATCTTGATGATGGTGGCGAGCAGGTTGATGCCGGAGAGGGTCGTTCCCACGCCGGCCACCTGTAGTGACCATATGTAGTAGTCGACCCCGACATCGGGACTGGCCGCCAACCCGGAAAGCGGCGGATACGCCAGCCAGCCCGTGCGGGCAAACTCACCGACAAACAGCGAGGCCATCACGAGCATGCCGCCGGCGACGGTCATCCAGAAGCTGAAGTTGTTGAGGAACGGGAAGGCCACGTCACGCGCGCCGATCTGCAGCGGCACCACGAAGTTCATCAGGCCGGTGACGAACGGCATCGCCACGAAGAAGATCATGATCACGCCGTGGGCGGTGAAGACCTGATCGTAGTGATGCGGCGGCAGGAAGCCGGCGTTACCGTTGAAGGCCATCGCCTGCTGGGCGCGCATCATGATGGCGTCGGAGAAGCCGCGCAGCAGCATCACGACACCGAGCACCATATACATGATGCCGATCTTCTTGTGATCGATGCTGGTGAACCACTCGCTCCAGAGGTAGCCCCAGAGCTTGTACCTGGTGAGGACCGCCAGCAACGCGATGCCGCCAAGGGCGACCGCGATGAACGTGCCGATAAGAATCGGCTCGTGGTAGGGAATCGCCTCGATAGTGAGGCGTCCGAAGATCAGTTTGACTAGATCGGGTGTGTTCATTACCGGACTCGGCGAGGCTTGAATCGGAAAAGGCGGCCGCTCAGAGCGGACGTCCGGCAGGTGTTACCGGCGCACCGGTGGCGCCGCGGGCGGCGCACAAGGCGCCCACGTAGCGCTTGCCGTCGTCGGCTACACCCAGGCGCGAGCGGGTGCCGGCATCGAGCGAGGTGACGTTGTACGTACCCACCACGCCCTGGCCGCCCTGCTGGTCGATCGCCATCATGTCGCTCTGGCACATGCGGTTCGATTCGACGCAGCGGTTGAGGATCGCGTTGTACAAGCCAGGCGCGACGGTCTTGTAGTAGTGCACCGGTTCGCGCTCGCTGGGCTGCTCGAGCTTGAGGTAATCCTCGCGGCTCAGGGTGTTGCCATCGGCGCGGGCCTTGGCTACCCAGGTGTCGAAGTCACCGTCGGACAGGCTGTGGAACCGGAAGCGCATGTCAGAGAAGCCGGCGCCGCTGTAGTTGGCCGAGATACCTTCGAAATCGCCGGTCTTGTTCATCACCGCGTGGAGCTTGGTCTCCATGCCCGGCATGGCATAGATCATGCCCGCCATGGACGGAACGAAGAACGCATTCATGACGTTCGAGGCGGTGATGTGGAATTCGATCGGGCGATCGACCGGGGCGGCCATCTCGTTGACCGTGGCGATGCCCTGCTCCGGATAGAGGAACAGCCATTTCCAGTCCAGCGCCACGACTTCGACTACCAGCGGCTTGGTGCCGGCGGCAACCGGGCGCGACTGGCCGATCTGGTCCAGCGGGCGGTAGGGGTCCAGCTTGTGCGTGCTGGTCCAGGTGATGGCGCCCAGCGCGATGATGATCAGCAGGGGCGCCGACCAGATCAGCAGCTCGAGGACCGTGGAGTGGTTCCAGTCCGGGGCGTAGTCGTCATGGTTCTTGTTCGATTCCCGGTATTTCCAGGCGAACATGAAGGTCATGGCGATCACCGGGATGATGATGATCAACATCAGCACCACAGAAATAATGATGAGATCGCGCTGCTGGCGCGCGACATCGCCCGAAGGCGAGAACAGCACGGCATCGCAGCCCGACAAGAGCAGGACCAAAGCGGGGATCAGCAATCCGCGCATCATCTTCATGGACATTCGCATGATGGAGGCAACCGTGGGGACACGAAAAAATACGCCTAACGGCCTTTCAAGACCATAGGACACTTTGTCCCATGGCCCTACAAGCCGAGTGGTGCGATCCTTCGCTATCCTGTAATTAACTCCCAAGACCGGGCCGAATACGATGTCGAGCATTTCACACGCCCATCACAATGCCGCGGAAGGCGCCGAACAGGATGTCCGCCGCCAGCACGAGACCAGCCACGCCCCCGTCGCCCCAGGCGAAATCGCGGTCGGCGTCGTCATCGGCCGTGCCTCGGAATACTTTGACTTCTTCACGTACGGCATTGCGTCCGTCCTCGTCTTTCCGTCGGTGTTCTTTCCGTTCCTGAGCCAGCTGGACGGCATCCTCGCCGCCTTCGCCATTTTCTCGCTGGCGTTCATCGCCCGGCCGCTCGGCACCACGCTGTTCATGGCTATCCAGCGCAACTGGAGCCGCAGCACCAAGCTTACCGCTGCCCTGTTCCTGCTTGGCACGTCCACGGTATGCATTGCCTTCCTGCCGGCGAACACGTCGAACGGCTACACGGTCATTGTGATTCTCTCGGTGCTCCGCTTCTTGCAGGGCATTGCGCTCGGCGGCTCCTGGGACGGCCTGCCCTCCCTGCTGTCGCTGAATGCCCCGAAGGGCCGCCGCGGCTGGTATTCCATGCTGGGCCAGCTGGGTGCACCCGTCGGGTTCCTCATCGCCGCCTCGCTGTTCCTGTTCCTGCACACCCAGCTGTCCCCGGAAGACTTCCTGAGCTGGGGCTGGCGTTACCCCTTCTTCGTCGCCTTCGCGATCAACGTGGTGGCCCTGTTCGCCCGCCTGCGCCTGGTGGTGACCGAGGAATACACCCAGCTGCTGGAAGAGCGCGAGCTCGAGCCCATCGGCATCATCGAGATGGTGACGGCCCAGGGTTACAACCTGTTTATCGGCGCTTTCGCAGCGCTGGCCAGCTACGCCCTGTTCCACCTGGTCACCATCTTCCCGCTGTCGTGGATCGCGCTGAACCGCTCGCAGGACATCAACAGCGTCCTGGTGGTGCAGCTGGTCGGTGCCCTCCTGGCGATCCTGGGCACGATGGCCTCTGGCCTCATTGCCGACAAGTTCGGTCGTCGCAACACCCTCGGCACCATGGCCGTGCTGATCGCCCTTTTCGCGATCGCCTCGCCCTGGCTGCTCGGCGGCGGCAAGGTCGCGCAGGATGCCTTCCTGCTGATCGGCTTCGCCCTGCTCGGCCTTTCCTACGGCCAGGCTGCCGGTACGGTCACGGCGAATTTCGCCAAGCGTTACCGCTATACGGGTGCCGCCCTGACCTCCGACTTCGCGTGGCTGTTCGGCGCGGCCTTCGCTCCACTGGTGGCACTGGGCCTGTCGACACGCTTCGGCCTGGGGGCGGTGAGCGTTTACCTGCTTTCCGGCGCGGCCTGCACGCTGCTGGCGTTGCGGATCAATAAGGCGCTGGAGACGGATCGGTCCAAGCCGGCTGTTTGATTGCAGGCTGGCTGGCTGTAAAAGCATCGCCGCTGAAGCGGCTCCCACAGGATTGCGCCGTTCAGTGTGGGAGCCGCTTCAGCGGCGATGTGACCCCTCAGCCGGCAACCGGATAGGGCCCCTCGGCGAACCCAGCGTCGTGATACCCCTTCACCCCGATCGCCCGGGCCATGTCGCTGCGAAAATCCTCTCCGCGGCGCAGGCAATCGAGCACGAAGGCAAAATCCCGCCGGGGCTTCCACCCCAGCTCACGTGAAGCACGGCTACTGTCATAGACCCGGTCCAGGGTCGGCAACAGCTTCCAGTCGCGCGCGGCATACAGCGCATCCACGTCCGGAAAAAGACCCCGCACCACAGCGGCTGCATCGGCACGCAGGGCGACCACATCGTCCCGCGTGAACGGAGGCGTGGCCGAGACGATATAGCGGCCGAAACCGAGAGCCGGCGCGCGTTCGATCGCCAGCAAATGCGCCTCGACAACGTCGTCGATATCGGCGCGTCGATAGAGCAGTTCGTTGGCCTGCGTGTTCAGCGTATCGTACTGCGCACGTACGCCGGCATTGTCATCATCTTCCGGGAAGAAGCGCGATGTTCGCAGCACGATGACGGGAAGCTTATCTTTCCTCGCAACCAGCTCGCACATGCCTTCCGCGGCGATCTTGGTCGCTCCGTAGATGTTTTTCGGGATCGGCGCCACGTTTTCGTCGATCCACGCGGCAGGCTCGCCGGGCCCGGGCGACAGGGCCGCGCCAAAGGCACTGGTGGTACTGGTGAAGACGAAAGCCTTCACCCCGTGCGCCACCGCGGATTCAAGCAGCGCGACCGTGCCCGCCACGTTTGTGTCAACGAAGGCCCGCTTCGAGTGCGTTGCCACATGCGGCTTGTGCAGGGTTGCGCTGTGAATGACCGACGTAGCACCCGACATGGCGTCGCGCACGAAGGCCTCGTCGGTGATCGAGCCGACATGGTCGGTGAACGCGGAGGCCTTGATGTCGATGCCGCGTACGGAGCGCCCCTCCGAGCGCAGCCGACGGACGATGGCCTCGCCCAGGTGTCCGGCGCTGCCGGTGACCAGAACGCTCATCGGCAGTCGCTCCTTACCAGATCAAGTCATCGGGGACGACGAACTGCTTGTAATAGTCGTCATCGTCGTCGGCAGGCAACGGCGCGTTGTCCTTGCGGCCGTGATCGGAGACGACCACGTCGGAGACGCGCATGTGGATTTTGTCCGCTGCCGTACGCGGGATGAGTTCGTAGCGCTCGTCGAGCTTCGCGATGGCCAGGACGCCGGCGGCAAGCTGGGCGCGCAGCGGCTCGCTGACGAGCAGGCTGGTGATCTTCTCGCCGTCGGTGAAGCGATACGCGATGTCGCCGTCGCGCTTGACCCGCGTCGTCTCGACGATCTGACGCACCTGGGCGCGGATCTCTTTCTTCCGCGCTTCGGCGTTGCGCTCGGCGGCGATCGCGCGATCGCGCTCGGCACGCTCAGCCTGCAGCTTGCGCGCGTCGACCTGGGCTTCGTCGGAGACGACAGGCGCCTTGCCCTGCCGCTGCTTGGCCTGCTCGCGCACGACCTTGGCGATCTTGTCCTTCTTGACCAGACCGGCCTTGAGCAACTGTTCCTGCAATGGATTACGCATATCGGGTCATTCGTAAGGTCGCGAGACCACCGATTCTAGCGCCGAAGGCTTGGTTACATGGCGTTACGTGCCTAGGCTTGGTGACCTCCCCGGAGGTCCTTCGTATGCCCCGTTGCCACGCCTTGCGCGCCACCCGCCTGACCCTCGCCCTACTCAGCCTGATGGCGGCCCCGGCCTTCGCTGCCGACGGACTGCCGCCGCGCAGCGAGTGGCGGGCCAGCAGTTCGTCGCAACAGGTCCCGGCCCTGGCGCCCGCCCATGCCATCGATGCGGATGAATCGACCCGCTGGGGCGGCGGCTTCAGTCCCGGCCAGTGGTTTCAGGTGGATCTGGGCCGCGTCACCCGTGTCGGGGGCGTGCGCATCCATTGGGACAGCGGCTTTGCGGCGTCGTACTCGATCCAGGTCTCGACCGATGGGACGACGTTCCGCCCTGTCTACAGCGTCAGCGATTCGCCGGGCGGCACGGAATACCTGGTCTTCCCGGCGGCGGAAGCGCGATACGTGCGCCTTGCGGCACCCGCGAGGACGGCCGACTGGGGTGTCTCCGTCTTCGAATTCGAACCGTTCGCCGCTGCGGACGCCGCTCATATCACCGGCTTGAACGGTAGCGGCGATGGCGCCTCGCTGTGGGCCGACGGGACCACCCGGACCCTCGTCGGGAAGGCTGCGGACGGCGCCGGGCAGTTGGACATCACCCTGCCCCGACCTCTGACCATCGCCGGGCTGGAGGTCGAGTGGGCAGGCCCACGCGAGGGCGCGGCCCTGGAAGGGCGGGACACGAACGGGCGCTGGACCACGATCGACACCGATCCCGGCAGTCTTGGGGACAACTCCTACCTGGCAGCCCGGACGCCGCGCGAGGTCTCCGCGCTACGCCTGGTCGTCGGGCAGAAAAACGGCATGGCGCCATCGGTGAAGCGTCTGCGGCTGTTGGGGCCGATGCGCGTCATGACGCCGATGAAGCGCTACCAGATCGTCGCATCACGAGCTCAGGCGACGCTCTTTCCCTCGTCGCTGCATATGCAGCAGGTGTACTGGACAGCGGTCGGCGTGCCGGCGGGTCTGCAGAAATCCATCTTCGACGAGTACGGCAACATCGAGCCGTATAAGGGCGGCCCGCAGGTGCAGGCGATCTGGCGCGATGCCGCCGGCCACGCCAGCATCGCCGATGGCGCGGAACGCACCCACGCGCTGCGCGATGGGTGGAAGCCGATGCCTTCGGTGACATGGCCGGCGCAGCCGGGCGTCATCGTCACCAGCGAAGCCTTTGCGATCCAGCAAGGGTCGCAGCCTGTCGTGCTGCTGCGCCATCGCCTGACCAACAGGAGTGGCGCACCTGTCGACGGCACCCTGTCCCTCGTCGTGCGACCGATGCAGGTGAACCCGCCCTGGCAGAACGGTGGTGCGTCGCCCATTCATGACATCGCGATGGTTGGCGACGCGGCGCGTGCCAGCGTACGTGTAAATGGCCGCACTCTGCTTGCATCGCTTACGCCGGTGGACGCCGCGGGTGCCGCCCCGTTCGGGATGCATGGTGAGACCGAGATCACGGCGACCGTGGCTGCCGGAGAAGTTCCGTCCGCGCGCGAAGCGCACGACGACGATGGCCTTGCGGCTGCCGTGCTCGACTACAGCGTCCATCTTTCTGCAGGTGAACAGCGCGACATCGTGCTGGCGTTTCCACTCGGCAACGCAGCGTCCGACAGCAGCGGACACCTGCCCGAGCCGCCGGAAATCGACCGGAGCGTGTTGAAAGCGGACGCTTTCGATGTCTTATCCGCGGATGTATCTGACGAATGGCAGAGACGCCTTGGCGGCGTCGCCATTTCGTTACCCGACGAATCCCTGGTGAACATCCTGCGCTCGCAGGCCGCGTACATGCTGGTCAATCAAACCGGGCATGCCATGCAGGCGGGACCACGCAACTACAATCGCTCGTTCATTCGGGATGGCGCAGCGACAGCGTCGATCCTTCTGCGCATGGGCGAGACGAAGACGGCACGCGATTACCTGGATTGGTATGCCGCCCACGCGGTGCACGAGAACGGCCTGGTCTCGCCCATCCTCAACGCCGACGGCAGCGTGAACCGCGGCTTCGGTTCGGATATCGAATACGACAGCCAGGGCGAATTCATCAACCTCGTCGCCGATGTCGCCCGTTTCGGCGGCGGCGCGGCCAGCGTGAAAGCCTATGAGCCGAAGGTGCGTGCGGCGATGCACTTCATGCAGGAGCTTCGCGAGCGCACGATGGTTCCGGGTTACCTGAGCGACCTGCCCGCACCAGAACGTTTCCACGGCATCATCGCCCCGTCGATCAGCCACGAGGGCTATTCCAGCCCTACGCATAGCTACTGGGACGACTACTGGGCGCTGAAAGGATGGCACGACGGCGCGTGGCTGGCGGAACAGTGGGGCGACACGGAGCTTGCCTCGTATGCTCGCAGGCAGTACGCCGCGCTGCGTGAGTCGTTGCGACGCTCCATTGAAGCGACGATGGCATGGAAGGGTGTCGACACGATTCCCGCCGCCGCGGATCTGGGCGACGGCGATCCGACGAGCGTTTCCATTGCGCTGGATCCGGCGGGACAGATGGATGTGCTACCTGCCGCAGCGCTGAAACAAACCTTCGACCGCTACCTGGCCGATGTACGCAAGCGCGAAGCCCCCGGCGAGTTGTTCGCGTATACGCCTTACGAGCTACGCAACGTACTTACCTACGTCTACCTGGATCGGCCGGGGGATGCAGCCGAACTGCTCGCCGATGTCGTGCGTGACCGGCGGCCGCCCGAGTGGAACATGTGGGCCGAAGTGGTGCATTCGCGCTTGCGGCATCCAGGATATCTCGGTGACATGCCGCACACGTGGATCGGGTCGGAATATGCGCGAACGATCTTCGGCATGCTGATGCGTGAGGCGGACGATGGGTTGTACCTGTTGCCGGGCGCGCCGCCATCATGGGTGGCGGGCAAGGGGCTGTCCGTGACACGTCTACCGGTAGCCTACGGCTCCCTCAGCATGACGGCGCAACGCAAAGACTCGATATTCAGAGTCACGCTCGGCGATGGCATTCGCGCCGACACGCCCATGCGGGTGTTCTGGCCGGATCGCGTGAAGCCAAAAGCTGTCACCGTGGATGGAAAGCCGGCAAAGGCGTGGGATGTTGACGGCGTAAGGCTTACGAAGCCCTTCCACACGCTGGTCGCCGAGTACTGACCCTCACGGTGCCGTTTCTCGCTCATCGAAACTCCACGAGCACGTTGACGGCACGACTGAACATGCCGCCGCGCACTGTCGCCTGGGTTTCCCTGAGGCGAGCGTGAAAGGTGTAAGCCTTGCCGGAGCCCAGCGCGTTGAGCCGGGACGGCACACCGGGTGAGACATTCCGCTTGTACTCGTCGCCCAGTTCCAGACCGACGTTGGTCGGCCCGTCCAGGGTGAACAGGTCTGGCTGGCCGGCGACGCCATCGGCCTTCGTACCGAACGTGAACTGCGCCACGAGGCCGACGGGCTCCTGACATTGCTCCACCCGCAGGTTGAACGCCACCCAGGGCGTTGCGCGATCCGGCGTTGCGAAATTACTCGCGTTGTACGGCCCCAGCTTCACCGTCTGGTTGAGATCGTCCACGACAATGCTGCAAGCCGGCCGGACCAGGGTCAGATCGTAGATGGCCATGTGCCGGAAAGGTTTGGTCCTCGCGCCGTTAGGCTGCACGGTCCACTGCTGGCCGATCGTCACCCTGTCGAAGGCCCCGAACTCCACCGGACCTGTCATGCGTTTGATGCGATAACCGATGTTCGCGTGGTTGCTGCGAACGGGATCGCCGAGTTTGAAGTTCCGCTGGTACCTGTGTGGAAAAGGAAACGTCGTGCCGTCCAGCAACTCGTCGATGTAGAGCTCCACCCCAAACCCGGAAGGCCTTCCACCGACGGTCAGCGGCACCAGGCTATCGATCGTCACTGCGCTGTAATCGCCCTCGAACGTGGCGACGCCTTCGATGCATGTCGCCAGAACGTTGCCATCGCCGTGAGCCTTCTCGTCGCGCACCACCGTACCCGGAGCCATGTCGTTGGACACGACGATCTGCGCGGTCTGGCCGATCTGGTAGTAGCCGTCGGCAGAGTGATAGCACCCGCCGTTGGCAGCAAACGCCGCGGCGGGGTGCCACAGCGTAGCCAGTATTGCTGCGCGCGGGAGGTGCCGGCGTACTGTCCGGGTCATCTCGATCATACTTCTCGCCTCGTTCCTTAAGGAATGACATCCACGACGGCGTCGTGGGTAGGAAAATGGTTGTCCAGCCACGTGGCCCATCGCCCGGCGCGCCCGGATCAGATCGGTTCGGTAGCGCGCGTTGAACCGTGGCGTGCGCGAGTGGTAGTTCGACGCCCGCGTCCACACGTCACCGCGGTCGTTACGCAGGTGCCCGCGTATTCGCCAGGCGGCGAGCATGTAGGGGTAGATGTATCGGGTCGCATTCATGACTACGCCCGCCGGGACGGCGCTGGCGCCAAGCAGGGTCGCCATGGCAACCAATACTGGTGGCCAGCGTCGGGGCATCCGGTTCCTTCCATGCATGTTCATAGCGTTCCTTCCTGTGAACCGAACGATCGCCGGCAGATGCCGGCGATCGCCTTCTTCGCTAACTAAAGCGCGGGGACTTAAGGGCCAGCCGGTTCGAAGCGGACGCCGTAGACCACCGAGCTGTTCGCGCCACCCGCGACCACGGCGCTCGTCCGCTGAAAGCCGGACGCGTAAACAAGCGCGGCCTGGTTGTTGGTGACGGTTTCCTGCACGGCACCCTGGTCGTTGGCCAGGATGTCGATGGGGGTGTCCGCCTTGTCGAACAGGCGGATCTGCACACCCGACGCGCCGCCGGTCACGGCGAGCGCACCGGTGTTCGGATCCACCGTCGAACCGTTCTCAAAAGCCGCCCACACCTTGGTACCGTCGGTGCATGCGGTTTCGCCGGCGGCGCCCACGTAGATCCGGAACGGGGTCTTCCCCGCGATGTCGCCGACATTCGCGAAGGCACCCGCGCTGACGCCCTTCATGTTGACCGTGAAGTCCGGACCGTTACCGGCGTCGCCGCCGTGGACGGTGCAGGTGACGTTGCTGATCGAACCCTCGAACGTAATCGTGCCGCCTTCGTCGGCAGCGAATGCCGACGGGGCCGCCATGCCTGCGATAAGCAGGGCGGAAAGTGTTGCCTTGAGGTTCATCCAATTAACCTTTTACTGATTTTTGTGTTGATCAACGGCCAGAAGCGGCCGCCGGGCCTGGGGAGACACGGGGTCATCCCCGCGCATCACGCAGCCGTGCTCGACCAACGCGAGCGCCAGTAGAAGTCTGTAGGAATCGCCTCGCGATCCATATGGAAGATTACTCAAAAGTGGGTTTTTCTTACGCACGAGAACGGACATCGCCGCAGCGGTTCGGTCATGTATCTCAAGACGCGGCGATGCATTCGGTGATAGAACACCCCCCGCATCAATCCAGCGACGATGCCGGTCCGAAGAATTCGTACTTCGCCCGCGTGTCGGGCACACCAAGATCACGCAGCGCGCGCCGCACCGCCTTCATGAAGGGCTTTGGACCCAGGTAGTAGGCGTCCATCGCATCGGTGGCGGGCAGCCATGCCGCGAGCAGGTCTTTGTCGAGGAAGCCCGTGGCATCCGGCTCGGCATCACCCTCGCGCGGGGCCTCATAGCAGTAGTAGCGACGCAGTCGCGGATGTTTCGCCGCCAGCCCGTCGATGGCGTCGCGGAATGCGTGCACGCCGCCGTGGCGGGCGGAGTGGATGAAGTGGATCGGGCGATCGGTGGCCAGGGCAGCCTGGAGCATGGCCAGCGTCGGCGTGATACCTACGCCGCCGCTGATGAGCACCAATGCGCGATCGTTGTGCTCCAACACGAAATGCCCTGATGGCGGGAAGAGTTCAACCGTGTCGCCCACGTGTACGTCGTCGTGCAGGTGGTTCGACACCGCGCCGCCAGGCACGCGCTTGACGCTGATCCGATAGCCCTTTTCGTTTGACGCCGCCGATAGCGAGTAGTTTCGGCGCATATCGTGGTCGCCCACCTGCACGCGTAAGCCGATGTACTGCCCCGGCTCATGGGCGATGACAGCGCTTCCGTCGACCGACACGAAGTGGAACGAGGTGATTTCATCGCTCTCCTGCACCTTGTGCGCTACGACGAAGGCACGGCCATCGCGCCAGCCGCCGGGTGTCGACGCCACACGGTCGTAGATTTCTTCTTCGGCGCTGCCGAGGATGTCGGCCAGTTGCTGGTAGGCCGCGCCCCAGGCCTCGAGTACCGCATCTGTCGCGATGTCGGCACCGAGGACCTCGCGGATCGCGCGAAGGAGCGACGCCCCGACGACGGGGTAGTGGTCCCGGCGAATCCGCAATGAGACATGCTTGTTGATGATCGTGCCGACGAGGTCTCCAAGAGCCTCGAGCCGGTCGATATGCTTTGCGTACATCAGCACGCCATTTGCCAGTGCGCGCGGCTGTTCGCCTGTCGCCTGGTTGGCGTGGTTGAAGTACGGACGCACTTCAGGGTGCTCGTCGAGGAGGATGCGGTAGAAGTGCGTGGTGAGCGCTTCGCCGCCTTGTTCGAGAAGGGGGACGGTGGAACGGACGATGGCGCGGTGTTCGGCGGAGATCATGTTGGCTGTCTCTCTGGTCTTGGGATGCCATTGGCTATCCACATCTCGTGCCAGGATCTGCACACCTTTCACTTCATGGGGTTAGAATGACCAGGGGTCAAAAAGACCCTTGCCGTTACTGGGTCGATACGACTCCCATAAGGTCATAATGACTCTCGCGCTGCCCACCCTCGATGCCCTGCTGCCGTTGGTCGACGACCTCTCCAGGGAGATACCCGAGGCCGAGCGCTATCGGCGCCTTCTCGACGCGTTGCGCTCCCTGGTGCCATGTGACGCCAGCGCCCTGCTCCGCCTCGAAGGCGGCGAGCTGGTACCGCTCGCCGTCGACGGGCTTACCGAGGACACACTCGGCCGCCGCTTTCGCGTGTCGGACCATCCCCGCTTCGCAGCCTTACTGGCGCGCGACGGGCCCACGCTTTTCCCCGCTGACAGCGACCTGCCAGATCCGTACGACGGCCTGGTCGAGGCGCACCTGCCGCTGGACGTTCACGACTGCATGGGTTGTCCCCTGCTGATCGATGGAAAGCCCTGGGGCCTTGTGACCCTGGATGCATTGGAGGCCGGCCGCTTCGAGCCCTCCGATCTCGCAACCGTGCGCGCATTCGCCAGCCTCGCTGCGGCCACGGTATCCGTGGCCGAGCGTATGGGTGGACTCGAACGCTCGGCCGAACAGGAACGTGCGCGCGCCGAGGGTTTCCGCCTGGCCGCCGGGCAACGGCCTGGCCGGATGCTCGCGGGCCGGAGTGTCGCCTTCCGGCGCCTGGCGGACGACATCGCCACCGTCGCCGGTAGCGACCTCACTGTCCTGATCCGCGGCGAGACGGGTGTGGGCAAGGAGCTGGTGGCCCAGGCCATTCACGCCGGGTCACCACGCGCGGACCGGCCACTGATCGCGGTGAATTGCGCGGCCCTGCCGGAGCATCTGGTCGAGAGCGAGCTGTTCGGCCATGTACGCGGCGCTTTCTCCGGCGCCACGACAGATCGGCGCGGCAAGTTCGAACTGGCCGACCACGGCACGCTGTTCCTCGACGAGGTAGCGGATCTCTCCCTCGCGGCACAGGCCACCCTGCTTCGCGTCATGCAGAGCGGCCATCTGCAACGCGTAGGTTCGGATCGGGAGCACCGGGTGGACGTAAGGATCATCGCAGCAAGTAACCGCGATCTCGCCGACGAAGTGCGGGCCGGTCGTTGCCGCGCCGACTTTTATCATCGCATCAGCGTTTATCCGCTACGTGTGCCCGCGCTGCGTGAGCGCGGCAACGATGTGTTGCTGTTGGCCGGCACCTTCCTGGAGGAGAATCGGGGACGTCTCGGCCTGACGGGCCTGCGCCTGACCAGCGACGCGCAAGCGGCGCTGCTCGCATGGACATGGCCCGGGAATGTGCGGGAGCTCGAGCACACCATCGGCCGTAGCGCGCTGAAAGCGCTGGCGCGGCAAGGAGCCAGGACGCGCGCGCTAACCTTGTCGGCTGCCGACCTCGACCTGCCGTCGACGCAGGGCGGCGCGACGCCGGTCGCCGCGCCGATGCATGTCGAGCCATCCGCTGGGGGCCTCTCCCTCCGCGCCGGCCTGGACCGCTACGAACGCGCCCTCATCGAGCAGAGCCTGCAGCGAAACAACATGAACTGGGCGGCCGCAGCGAGAGACCTGGGGATGGACCGGGCGAACCTGCGACGTTCCGCAGCCCGCCTCGGCATCCCCAGGTAGAACCGGCTTAGCGACCTATCTGGCGAAGCGGCTTGCCACTCATCAGGTTGCTCTCGATCTGCTCCAGCGTCACGCCCTTCGTCTCCGGCACGAGCAGGAAGGTGATGACGATGAATACGGCGTTGAGTCCCCCGTAAAGCCAGAAGGTCTGAGCGTTGCCGATACCACTGAGCAGGCTGAGGAAGGTGACGCCGACCACCCAGTTCGTGGCCCAGTTGGTGAACGTCGACGCAGCGATACCGAAATCGCGACCCTTCAACGGCTGGACCTCGGAGCACAACGTCCAGATCAACGGGCCGGCGGACATCGCGAACCCCACGATGAAGAGCAGCAGCATGCCAACGGTGAAGAACTGCTCGCCACGTGAGTGAATGCCCAGGCTCATCATCGTGCCGACCACACCGAGGCCGATCGCCATGATGGTGAAGCCGACATAAAGGATCGGCTTGCGCCCCAGCCGATCGACGAGGCCGAAGGCGATCAGCGTGGCCAGTACGTTGGTCAGCCCGACGGCGGCGGTGAACCACATCTGCGCATGCGTGTCGTACCCCATGTCCTTGAAAATGCGTGGGGCGTAGTACATCACCACATTCATGCCGGTGAACTGCTGCATGGCCTGCAACAGCACGCCAAGACCGACCGAGCGGCGGAAGTTGCGGTTCTCCCTGAACATGCCCCAGCCGTGCTGCTTGGTCTTGAGTTGTTCGTCGATGGCTGCGATCTCCTGCTTCACCACGCCCTCGTCGCCACGCAGCTTCGCGAGGACGATCTGAGCGTCTTCACGACGCCCGCGCATGAGGAGCCAGCGCGGACTGTCAGGCAGGAAGAAAAGACCGATCAGGAAAAGCACGCCGGGGGCCGCGATAATACCGAGCATCCAGCGCCAGTTACCGCTGGCGCTGAAGGCCGTGTCCGACAGGAAGGCAAGCAGGATGCCGGTAGTAATCATGAGCTGATAGGTAGAGATCATCGCGCCGCGAATCTTCTCCGGCGCTACCTCGGCAAGGTACAAGGGCGCGGTGAAGGTCGCCACGCCGATGGCGACACCCAGCACGCAGCGCGCCACGATGAGCATCGCTGGCGACCCGGCCACGGCGCAGAACAGCGAGCCGCCGATGAAGACGACGCCAGCAAAAATAAGCGAACGCTTGCGTCCGAGGGCCGCGGACATCCAACCGGCCGCGAGAGCGCCAACGCAGGCACCGAGCATCATGGAGCTGACGATCCACTCGATCATGCTGTCCGACACCTTGAAGTCGGACTGGATGAACTGGGTCGCCCCAGAGATGACACCGATATCCAGACCGAACATCAGGCCGGCGAGCGCGGCGAGGATGCAGGTGGTGACGATGGCCGCCTTCGGGTGGGCGTTTTGTACTTGTTGCTTGACTGCGGCATCCATGGGGAACGTTCCTTAACGGGAATGTAGACGCCCGGCATTGGATGCCTCGACATGTATCCGACTCGTATGCAATGTGTCGCGAGGGAGTGAGTCCGCGAAATAGTGCGCCAATTCGGCAAAGTCACCACCTGCCCCGATCCCGGCTTCTTGGAGCCGCCATGATGGGAACAACGCCTTCCGAGATCCACCAACGGACGGCGTCATATCCGCGTCACGACGTGTGTTTTCCGACATTCGCCACCGAAAGACGCAAGCGTTGCCAAGCGTGATAAGCATTGGCCTGTGTTAGCGTCGATATGTTAACCCTTACGTACATTGCCGCCTTGGTCATACAACCTGCTAGTTTCCTGAATGCCGATCCCACGCTCACGACGCGCGATGCTGCGCGCCTGCTCGGCATCTCTGTAAGTACCGCCCAGAAGTGGATCGAGAGCGGTGCGCTCGAATCCTGGAAAACGCCCGGCGGGCACCGCCGCATGCGCCAGAGCGCGGTTATCGCCTTGCTTGAGGAGCGCACTGCGATGTCGTCCGACGCGTTGCCGTCCATGCCTCACGAGTTGCGTGCCGAGCGTTCGCCGGCCTACCCAGCGCCGCGCGATGAGGCTACGCGGTTGCGGATGGTCGGCCGCACCGGCCTGCTCGACACCACGCCAGACCCCGCGTTTGACCGACTCACCTGGCTCGCCGGGCTGGTCGCCGGCACCTCGGTGGCGGTGATCTCCCTGCTGACGGCGAAGCGCCAGTGGTTCAAGTCGGCCATGGGAACGGATCTGACGGAAACCCCGCGCGAATGGGCTTTCTGCAACCACGCCATTCTCGGTGACGACATCCTCGTCGTGGAGGATGCGCGGGACGACGCACGCTTCAGCGCCAATCCACTGGTCATCGGCGATCCCCGCATACGGTTCTATGCGGGTTGTCCTCTGCGCGGTCCGGAGGGTCACCTTCTAGGCACCCTTTGCGTCGTCGACAGCGCACCGCGCCGGCTCGACGCCACGCAGAAGAAAGGCCTGCGCGCACTTGCCAACATCGCCGAAGACGAGATCCGCCTGTACATGATGGAACACGGTCGCCGCTGGAGTTAGCCCGGCGGCGGTGCCCAGGGGTCGTAGCTGCCGAAGTACCAGAGGTGACCTTCGGGATCGCGAGCGGAGTAACCCGCGCCGCCGTAGTCTTTTTCCTCGTAGTCGTCGACGATCGCCGCGCCGCAGGCTTTTGCCGTCTCGTAATGCGCGCGAATATCGCTCACCGTCACGCACGGACATTGGGTCTCCCGGCCACCGACCTCGTCCGGCTGCGCCATGTGCTGGCTGAAGGGCGTGTCCTCGCGCACCGATCCGAGCATGATCATGCCGCCGCCCAGTGTCAGTTGGGCATGGTCGACGATATGCTGATGTTCCGCGTTGACGTACACGGCATGTTTCTCGAAGCCGAAGGCAAGGCAGAGAAAATCGATTGCCACCAGCGCATCGCGGTAGCGCAGGCAAGGAATGATGGTGCTGTTCATGGCGGGGCTCCTCGTCGTCGGAGCCCCTACGTTACGCCAGTTCGGCTACCGCGCGCCGTACGTTGTCGATGCCACCGGCCTGTGTGTTAGTGGCCCGTGCCACGTCCGATACCCGGTCCAGCAGGGTCGTGACCGAGCTCAGGATATCGCGCATCGCTGCGCCCGCCTCTCCGCTACGCTCGCTCCCTTCGCGGACACGGTCGAGAGTGCTATCGATCAGCGTGCGGATATCGCGGGCGGACTCGGCGCTACGCTGGGAGAGCATGCGGACTTCCTGCGCGACCACGGCGAAGCCCTTGCCATGCATCCCGGAGCGGGCCGCCTCGATCGCGGCATTCAGCGCGAGGATATTCGTCTGGAAGGCAATCGAGTCGATCAGGCCGACGATTTCCGCGATGTCCTGCGCGCCGCCCTGGATCGCCGCCATGGTGGCGATCACCGCCTCGACCATGGCGCCGCCATCGACAGCGGAGCGGCTGGCATCGTTGGCAAGTGCATTCGTGACGCGAGCCTGTTCCGCGATCGCCGGTACGGTGTTGGCCAGTTCAGTGAGCGACGCGTGGAGCGTGCGGGTGGCGCGTGTCTGCGCCGTCACGTCCGTGGCGTACTTCACTACCTTGAAGGGGCGCCCTGCCATGTCGAGGATCGGGTTATAGCTGCCCTGGATCCACACCTCGCGACCGTGCCGGTCGACGCGGCGATACAGTGACGAGTCGTGCTCGCCGCGCCCGAGCTTTTCCCAGAACGCCCGGTACTCCTGGCTTTCGCGATCCACGCGGTCGACGAACATGCGGTGATGCTGGCCGATCACTTCGTCGCGCGCGTAGCCCATGGTCGCGAGGAAGTTGTCATTCGCATCGAGGATGATGCCATCGAGGCGGAAGCTGATCACGGCCTGCGCTTTGTCGATGGCGGCGAGACGGCCTTCCATGTCGGCGGCGCGGAGGCGCTGCTCGGTCACGTCCGTGGCGAACTTGACCACCTTGAAAGGGCGGCCTCGACGATCGAGCACTGGGTTGTAGCTAGCCTGGATCCATACTTCGCGACCTTCCGCACCGAGCCGGCGATACAGGCCTACGTCGGGCTCGCCGGTGCCCAGGCGTGCCCAGAATGCCGCGTACGCATCGCTTTCCGCTTCGGCGGGATCGACAAAAATGCGGTGATGACGACCGACGATATCCTTGCGCGCATAGCCGAGTGCGCCGAGGAAGTTGGCATTGGCATCGAGGATAGTGCCGTCGAGTGCGAATTCGATCACCGCCTGCGTGCGGTCGATCGCTGCGATCTTGCCGCGCATGTCGGTTCGCGAACTGCCGAGGATCGAGCGGACGCGTGCGAGGATGTCGATGGCCATGAGGTTTGCCTGCCCGGTGGAGGTGGTACGAGCATGCTTATCGACGTCGGGCAGGTGCGGCTTGATGGTGAATGCCGAATACGCGTAACGGTAACCGGGTTTCGCCGCTGAAGCGGCTCCCACATTTGGTGGGTTTGCTGAATGTGGTTTATTCGACGGCGCCGATGTTCAGATCGCGCGAGTCGGTACGGCCGTGGTCGTCGACCACGCGAATGAGGAAGCGTCCCGTGCGGTCGGGTGCCCAGATCAACGGTTGACCGCTCGGCACACTGCCGAGGTAGGCATCGTCGACGAACCAGTACAGCGTGCGCGAGCCCGCATCTGTCGTCGCGGCGAAGCTGATGCGTTCGCTGCCCAGGCGCGAGACGCGGATCTGGTAACTGCTGCCGCGCAGGGGCGAGGTGATTTTCGGTGGGTCGCCCGCCAGTTGTCCGCCACCCTGGCAGTCCGGCAGCGGCGGTGGTGTCCGCCGTGCCATACCCGCTTGCGCAAACACGCGTGCGAGGTCGGATGGCCAGTACTCGTATACCTCGGTTCGCGTCTGCTCGGGATCGTAGGGGGGGCAGGCCGGCTTTCCCGTCGCCTTATCCACCACCACGGGCCGGTGGATATTGCTGACACGAATAGGGGATTTGCCGGGAATGAACCACGTGCTCCCGACCTGCGGACACCACGCATTCGGGAGATCGCCGCTGGCCAGGCAGATCGGCACGCGGCGAAGATTCGGTGGATTGCGTCGTATGGGCTCCGCCATCCCGGGACGTTCGGCGCGTAGGGCATCGGCGATACGGAAAAACAACGGTGCAGCAGCATCCACGCCGACGAAGGCGGGATTGCCGCTACCGTCGAAGTTGCCGATCCATACGACGAGCACATACGGCCCGAAGCTGCCGGCCGTCCAGGCATCGCGAAAGCTCCACGATGTACCGGTCTTCCAGTAGAGCGGCAGGCGCGATGGTTGCGCGGCCACTGCGTCGTCCGGCCGCGGATTCTGCCGAAGCATATCCATCACCATGAAACTGGCCTCCTCGCTGAGCATGCGCGTGCCCTTCGTACGCGGCTGGGTAGCTAGTGTGCGTAGCGGACGTAGCTCACCGCGATTGGCGAGCATGGCGTACAGGCCACCCAGTTCCTGCATGGTGACTTCACCGCCACCGAGTACGAGCGCCAGCCCGTAGTGTTTCTCGCTCGCCATGCGCGAGATGCCGGCGTCATGCAGGAACTGGTAGAGATTCGGGTTGGCGAGCTTCGCCGCGATCTGCACGGCAGGGATGTTACGGCTACGCACCAGGGCCTGCGTTGCCGTGACAGGACCGAGGAAATGACCGTCGAAGTTCTCCGGCGTATACGGCCCGAACGCCGACGGTACGTCGCGTAACACCGTTTCAGGATGGAGCAGGCCCTGGTCGAAACCAAGCGCATAGATGAAGGGCTTGAGTGTCGAGCCAGGCGAGCGCTTGGCCTGCGTACCGTTGACCTGGCCGAAGATGGACGAGTCGAAATAGTCGGCGGAGCCGACCATCGCCTTGATTCCCATGTCGCGTGTGTCGATCAGGATCGCCGAAGCGTTACGGATGCCGCGGTCGCCGCTACGTTCCACGTACTGACGTACCTGGCTCTCGAGGCTATGTTGCAAGCCAAGGTCGAGCGTGGTCGTGACACGCATGTCGTCATCGCCGTCTATCCTGCGCTCGGCGAGCACCTGCTCGACGAAGTGCGGCGCCTCGAATGGCAGGCGTGACAGCGGCCGGAGTCGCAGTGGCAGTTCGAACAACGGCGCAGCACTGGTGTCAGCGGGATGTCTCGCGACCCATCGCGCGAAGAGGCGGTCTCGCGATGTCTTTAACGCCTTGTCGATGACTGCACTGCCATTGACGTTCCCGGGCAATCCCCGCGAGGGATCCTGCGGAATGACAGCGAGCGTCAACGCCTCGGGCAGGCTGAGCCGCGCTGGTGGCTTGCCGAAGTATGCAAGGCTGGCCGCGCCGACACCTTCGACGTTGCGACCATAAGGTGCGGCATTGAGGTAGGTCTCAAGGATGTCGTGCTTGGAATACTCCGCTTCCAGCTGCACGGCGCGCATGGCCTGCACGAGCTTGCCGCCGGGGCTGCGCGTGTCGAGATGCCAGATCAGCCGAGCCAACTGCATGGTGATGGTGGAACCCCCCTGCGGACTTCCGTGCCGGACGTAGGTCACCCAGGCCCCGCGGACCAGACCCCAGGCGCTTACGCCCGGATGCCAGCGGAACCAGCGATCCTCGTGCAACAGCACGCCATCGACCACGGCCGGTGAGATGTCCTCGAGGGGCACCCAGAGGCGATAGCGATCGTCGCTGGCAAGGGTAAGACGCAGCAAGTGACCGTCGGCGTCGTAAACCGCCGTCGATGAAGGAAACCAGGCGCGTAGCGGAGCGTGCGGCCACAGGCGTACGCCCAGGGGAAGCGCTGCCAACAGCAGCAACGCCACGAGGGCGTTGTGCCATTTGATCCGGCGGAGGCGGTGGAGGGTCATAAACCTGTGGCGTCGTAGTCAAGCTCTGTGTGGGAGCCGATTTATCGGCGAGAGGGTGCTCGCCGAATGCTGGCCCGCTTCCGCGGGATCGCCGATGAATCGGCTCCTACATGGAGCAGATAGCTCTCAGGGTTTGCGTTCCACCGTCATCGCTCCGCCGCCGGGGGCGCGTGCCTGTACGCCACGGTCGTAGAGCGATTCGATCAGCGCCGGCGGAATGACAAACTTGCCGGCATTCGTCGCTTTGATCCGGTAGATGAACTCCTGCACATCGGTGCTCGCCGTGCCGTAGACCACGACGCGATCCTCGCGCACGTCCGCGTAGTCGGGTTTCCAGGTCGACTCCGGGTTGCCGATCGGCGAATGCCATGCCGGCGTCGTGTCATCGGTTCCATCCGTCGCCTGGTTGTCGCCCTCGCCTTCGCCGTCGGCTGCGTCGCCGTCGGACGCACTGGAAGCGTCCGACGTATCCGCCGTAGCCTCATCCGATGCCGGCGTCGCCTCTGCGTCGGCGGGTGGCGCGGTGTCGATTACCGGCTCGAAGCCACCGGGAAGCAGGTCGACGATGGCAACGTCGTAGACGCTGTGATCGGTCGTTGAGCGAACCCGGACATGCACGTCGATCTCGTCGCCTGTATCGACCTTGTCGATCGCCTTGCCCTTGGTATCCGTATAGCTGCGGACGATCTCGAGCCCGTCCTTGCGCGTATCGGTCGAAGGCTTGCGATCGAAGCCCGTCTGCGCCACGCCGTACCACGCCGTCGCGTCGGCATCGTTAACCAGACGCAGGCGCTGCGCGCCCGCAGCCCAATGGGCGTCGACCAACGAACCCTTCACCGCACCGATCGGGGTGACGGTGCCATTCGCGGCCACGGAACCGATGGAGAGCTTGCTCACGTCCCCGCCCGCCTGGGTGGCCCATGCGTCCAGCGCCATGATGATCATGCCGGAGGAAAGCGTGTTGTAGTGACCCTTGCCGAGGGGACGCACGAGGTTCTCGACGGTCTCCGCAGGCAGCGCCTTCGCCTGCTCGGGGAAGTGTTTGGCCAATAGATAGAGAACCGAAGCATCGCGGATCGGCGTGTCGTAGTAGTCGCTGTAGTCGTAGGTCTCATCGGCCGACTTGCGGCTAAGCAGCTTGCGCGGACGCGACATGAGGTCGTTAGCGAGCTTGTCCTGATGCAGCAGCTGATAGGAAGCAGCCAGCCACGCCGCTGCGAGATCGTCGTGCCACTGCTTCGGGAACACTTCGTCGAGGCGACGCTGCACCGAGGCGAGGTCGTTCGTGGTCACATTCCCCTGCCGGGTGAGCAGGTAGATCGCATAAGCGCGCTGACGCATCTCCACCAGTGAATCGCCGCTGTCGTCGGCCGCTATCTGGCGGAGCGCGTTATTGGCCGAGGCCAGCAGGTCAGCGGGCACGGCCACGCCATGGTCGCCGGCCTCGATCAGGTAATGCACCGCGTAATCGGTCGCAAACACATGGGTGTCCGGTGTCGCCGTCCAGAGGCCGAAGCCGCCCTGGCCGTTCTGGCGTGCACGCAGCACGTCGAACAATGCCGCCACCGGATCAGTCGGCGGCGTGTCGTCCCCGATCATGCGCGCGGGCTTGATATCGCCGAACTCCGGACGCTTACCCAGGATCAGCGCCGGCATCGCCGCGCTGATGACCTGTTCGGTGCAGTAGTGCGGGAAGTCGACGAGGTACGCCGCGAGTCCGCGCGCCAGCACCACCGGGACGGTGGAGAACGACGCGTCACGCTTGGCGTATTCGTCGTGCATGTCGCGCAGCGACGTCACATCGCCCCGCCCGTGCGCGTCGACACGGCCGAAGGCCAGGTCCGTACGCAGGGGCGAAGCCGGTCGCACGGAAAGGTCGACGCTTTGTTTTGCGGACTTCCCGTTGAAACCAGCCGTGAACGTCATGTTGCCCGAGCCAAGCTTGTCCGTGGCGCGGACGCGGAAGATCGCCACCCCTTCGCGCATCTCGCCGAGGCTGAGCGTCTTCGCGGCATCACCGACGATCTGCAGCTGCGGGCCGAGCTTCAGGTTCACGGCGACCGGCACCTCCTTGCCCCCCAGGCCGGTGAGGTTGTTTGCCACACCGACGCTGATCTCCGCCTCGTCGCCCGGGGCGAGCGTGGTCGGGACGTTGGGCGACAGGACGAAGTCACCGCGCACCGTGGTGGCGCCTTCGAAGGTGCCGATCTTCTCCGGCGAGACACTGACCGCCATGACGCGAAGCTTGCCGTTGAAGTAATCGGGAACCTTGTAGGTGAGGTCGCGCGAACCGTCGATATCGACGACGCCGGACCAGTAAGCCACCGGCTTGTCACGCTTGCGGCGGAACGGATTGAGCTGCCGCCCAATGGCACCGTCCGCATCACCGCCCGGCGCCGCCATGGTCATCAGCTTCTGGAAGTCCGGAATGATCAGGTCGAGAATTTGCGAGGTGGACACTTCCAGCATGCGTTTGCGGAAGAAGTACTGCAGCGGATCGCCCAGCTTGTAGTGCGCGACCTGCAGGATGCCCTCGTCCACGGCGAACACCACGGCGCGCGTCGGGGTCGTGGAGGTCACGTGGAAGGTCACCGTGTCGCCGGGCTTGACCAGCTGCGGGGACTCCACGGCGAGCACATTGCGTCGTGCATCCATGTTCACCGAGAACGGCACGACACCGAACGACAGCGGACTCATGAAGATCTCGTCCGACGAGGGATCGCGCACATACTGCACGTTGATGTAACCGTTGCCTTCGAAATCCGCCGGCACCGTGATGTGCTGGACCGTGCTGGTCGAATCGGCATGGAACCAGGCGTGCGCGTAGACCTTGTCACGCTCGATCGTGATCAGGCCACTACCCGCGTAGGGCGCACGGATGGCGATATCCACCGGCTCGCCCGGGGCGTAGTCCTTCTTCGACAGCGTGAGCTGTAGCTCGGCATTGCGCTCGAGCGAACGCGACACATTGCCTTCGCCGGCTACCGACCAGGCGACGCGATTGACTTCCTTACCCTCGGCATTCTTCACGACCAGCGCGAAGTTGCCGGGCTTGCCGGTGGGAAGTGCGACCTCCAGGCCCGCTGCTGGAATGGTCAGCGGAGTCTCCGAGACGGTGGTCTCGCGCGCCTTGGACTCGTACTTGAAGACACCCGAGTCCTGCTTGGTCAGTACCGACACGAAGCGCGTCTCGACGATGGCCTGCTTCAGGCCGTTGAGATCGATACGCTTCGCACCGGGATCGATGGCGACGAGGTTGACCGTACGCTTCGCATCGCGGCTCACGTAGTCCAGGTTGTCGACGGCTTTGTAACCGACCAGCCAGTCGTTCGACGAGACCATGCCTTGCGTGGCGGCGGCGACGCTGCGACCACCGTCGGCCTCGTACGCCTTGGCAAGAAAATAGAGCTGGTAGGTGGCATCGGCGTACTTGGACAGGTCCAGCGCGAACTCGGCGTGGCCTTTATCGTCGGTCTTCGCGTCGGCGAGCTTCTCCTCGAAACCTTCCTTCGCCCGGCGCACGTCGTAGAAGTGGTAATCCTTGTAGCTCGGGAACGAGGGGAAGGCGGGACGCAGGGTGAGAGAACCCTCCACACGCCGGTCCGCGGCGGGTGTTCCGAAGAGGTTCTGCACGTCGACCAGAGCCTTGAGCTGCGCCGGTTTCACCCAGCCTTCGGTCACGGCAGTGGAGAGCTTCGCCGCCACCTTCATGCGATCGGGCTGGAACTCCTTCACCTGCACCGTGGTGCTGCCGATCTGCGAGTACGGCTTGCCGTCCTTGGCGATGTAAAGGTTCACCGTCCAGTTACCCGTCGGCGAGGTTTCTGCGGTGGTGTGTTCGAGTTCGGCGAAGCCTGCCGCGTCCATGGATACGGTCTGCTGCCGCACGGTGGTGCCACGCGGATCGACCACCTCGGCGATCAGCGGCATGCCAGCGACGCTACGCGTCCAGCTGTTGGCGCGCACGATCATGCCGATGTGGAAGAGGTCACCCGGGCGGTAGATGCCACGGTCGGAGAACAGGTAACCGGAAAGCTGCCCCTGGCTGTGCGCGTTGGGCTCGCCGCCAATGTCGAAGCGGGAGAAATCCAGCGTGCGGTCGTACGAGGTCACGGGCAGGAAGGAAAGATCTTCACCCTGACGCACCACGTACATCGCCGGCGCTTTCTCCTGCGTGAAACCCTTGAGGTTGGCGAAATGCGCGAGACCGTCCGCACTGGTGTTCTGGGTGAACAGCGTACTGCCGTTTTTCGCGATGACCGTCACGGTGGCGCCCGGGACCGGGGAACCCGTGCGGATGGACTGCACGAAAATGTCCTGGCTGCCGTCCATCGACTTCTTGGCGATCACGCCGAGATCGGTGATGACAACGAGGCGCTCGTCCTTCGGCCAGTCGTACGGCGCGTGGCTCTCGTCATCGCCCTTCTCTGCTTCGGCTGCCGCGGCATCCGCGTCCGCGCCCGCATCGCGGGCCGCCGCCTCGCGAGCTGCCTTCACCCGGCGCTCCCGCGCCTCCTTCTCGGCTTTCTCGTCATAGCCCGAGAGCTTGAGCAGGAAGACGCCGCGCTTGCCGGATGCCAGGTACTGGCCCAGGTCGAAGCCTTCGTAGTGCGCCTTGCCCGGACCCTCGTCCGGGAAGGAAACGTTCTTTACGAAGCGATCGACGATGTGATCCGACGTGAAACCGTACATCTCGGGCTTGGCATAGCTGCCCGAGTTCAGCGAAACCAGATGCTGCAGCTGATCGGGCAGGACCCGACCGACCTCGACGCGCATGCCGGGAATATTCCGGGAGACGACGGAGATCCGCTTGTCGCCGCTAAGGGAGAGCAGGGAGCCGTCCGCCATGAAGCGCAGAAGGCGCGGGTAGTCCGGCACGGTCAGCACGTCCGCGCGGGGCTTGGCCATCACGTAGCCGCCGAACGAGGTCATGCCCTTGTCCACGCGGACGTAGATGCGCTGCCCCGGCTGGGCGTGGTAGCGGAAGCTCTGCGCGGCTGACCAGTCGTTCTCGGTGGGTACGACTTCAGGCTTGATCGGGGTAAATGAGCGGAGGTCCTTGTCGCTAATCTCGCCGGCGGACCACGCGTGCTCGTTGTCGTCCGGTGGGACGACCCAGGCGTGCAGGTGCCTGGTCAACTCGGCGTCGCTGACCGGACCGCCGAAGGTCATCACCACGACCTGCTCGGGCTCGAAGCGCGCGTTGTCGACCAGGGTGGGCGTGACCTCGTCCAGCGTGAGGCTGTACAGGCCTGGCACACGTACGGCGGTCTCGAGCGCCTTCTCGGTACCGTCGCCACCACGGCTGCTACGTGCGCCGTCGTCGAGCTTGAGGCCGACCGAGCCGTCGTCGCGCGGCAACTGCAGCGGCTGGGAATGGACGAAGGCATTGAGGTGGTGTTCGTCGTAGGTGACGCTGAACTTGAGCTCCGCGCCGTGCTTCTGGTCGCGATTGCGCAGGTCGAGGGCGAGGCGCTTCTCCAGCTGGGCTGCGTCGACCGGGTAATTGAAGCCCAGCTGGACGATGGTCTTCTTCTTCGTCGGGTCCTGCGGGTCCTGGTAGAACTCACCGTTCACCACCTTCGCCGTGAACGGTGCGGTGGCGACCTCGAAGTGGTCGTCCGCCAGCAGTACATGCGGTGCGAACACCTTCGCCTTGTCGAAGCGGACGTCGATCTTGCGGCCCACGGGCCAGTCGGCAGCGGGTACGAAGGTCAGCGTGCGGTCGTTTTCCCAGCGCCACTGGCCTGCGAGTTTCGGGTCCATGGCGATGCCATCAGTGACCGGTTTACCCAGCGCCTCCAGTTTTGCCGCCGAGGCGGAGAACGTGACGGTCAGCGGATGCACGGTCACCGGCACGTGGTCGTAGTCGCTGATGTCCGGCGCCGGCGCCTCGAAGGTGATCCGGTTGGGTTCGACGGGCTTCGGGCGGTTTTCCCACCAGTGCCAGCCGAACCAGCCGGCCGCGGCAAGCACGAGTACCCCGGCGATCGTCCCGGCGAACTTCAGGGGATGCTGGCGGGCTGTCCGCCCCGTAGCCGGGACCCAGGCGGGCGCGGACCAGGACATGTTGCCGAAGACAGGGCGGAGTGCCGTGCCGAGCAGCCAGAGCAGGCCACGCAGCAGGCGCGCGGGCAACGAGGCGATGAAACGAAGCAGATCCATATTCCCTTCCAATCCTTTACTCGTGTGACGGCGTGCCGCCGTGCCCGCGGATACGTCGGCGCCGGCCACGCGCCCGTGGCGGTGTCCTGACGACGTGACGTTGATCCCCAAAGTGATGCTACGCGCGACCCCTGTCGCGATGGCGTCCGGATTCTGACATGCCGGCGCCAGACTTCGGGAGGTTTGCGGGCGTTATTGCGCATGCTTACGTAGATGTACTCATGCGCAATGGAAGAAATCGGAGAATCTTCCCCGATATCGCCGTGCGTGACGGGCCTCACGCCTCGGCGCGAGAAGCGTTCATTGACGCCGTGACTTGCGATATCGTCGGCAGGCAGGGGAGCGAAGGGGAAAGGGATGTACGACGAGGCGAAGAGTCCTTACGAGCGATCGCTTATCGCAGACGACCACGCGTTCCGCGAGCTGGCCGATTTCGCGCCTGTCATGATCTGGCGCTCGGGTACGGACCTGCTCTGTGACTGGTTCAATACACCATGGCTGGCTTATACCGGCCGCTCGATGGTCGACGAAATCGGCAACGGATGGGTCGAGGGGGTTCACCCCGAAGACATCGATGGGTGTCTTTCCACTTACGTGGGCGCCTTCCAGGCAAGGGAACCTTTCTCGATGGAATATCGCCTCCGCCGCCACGACGGCGAGTACCGGTGGCTCCTCGACAACGGCAAACCGTTCTATCGCGGCGACCGCTTCGCCGGCTACTGGGGAAGCTGCATCGATGTCACGGCCCACCGGGAGGCGTCACGGGCGCAGCGCATCCTCGTCAACGAACTGAGCCACCGGGTGAAGAACACCCTTGCCGTCGTCCAGGCCATGGCCACGCAGACCTTCGGCGAGGACCGTCCGGTCGCCGAATCCCTGGCGGCGTTCGAGAGCCGGCTGCGAGCCCTGGCCGGCGCCCATGACCTGCTTGTGACTCACGCCTGGGAGGACGTCGCGTTACGCGGCGTCGTGGAAGCCACCGTCGCGCCCCACGACCCGGGTCACTCCCGGATCGCCTTTGATGGACCACCCCTCATGCTGGCGTCGGCCGCTGCCGTATCGGTCGCCATGGCCGTGCACGAGCTGCTGACCAATGCCGCCAAGTACGGTGCGCTGTCGAATGCCACCGGCCACGTGGACCTGCGCTGGCACTTCGATCCGGCCACGGAGCGCCTGTGCATGACCTGGAAAGAAACGGGGGGCCCGCCGGTGACGGCCCCGGCCCACCGGGGCTTCGGCGTGCGGTTTATCGAGCGGGTGCTGGCCTGCCAGGCCTCCGGTAAGGCCGCGATCACCTTCGAGGAGGATGGCGTCCGCTGCTGCTTCGAAGCGCCGGCCCGCTCCTGGCGTCATGCTGCTGAAAATTTTCGTACGCCCATGTCGATTCGCTGAGGGCACAATCGACGTAGTCATGAAAGCCGGGAATGTCCCGGCCATGGCAACGGAGAAGGCACATGCGTTTCATGGTGATCCTGAAGGCGACGAAGGCGTCGGAAGCCGGCGACATGCCCAGCGAGGCGTTGATGACGGCGATGATCAAGTTCAACGAGGAACTGGTGAAGGCCGGTGTGCTCCTGGCCGCCGACGGGCTGCGGCCGAGCAGCGACGGCGCGCGCATCCGCTTCGACGGTGACCGCCGGGATGTCATCGATGGCCCCTTCGCCGAAACCCGCGAGCTGGTCGCCGGCTACTGGCTGATCCAGGTCCGCTCACTCGACGAGGCCATCGAGTGGATGAAGCGGGCACCCAATCCGATGGAGGGAGATGTGTCGGAAATTGAGATTCGTCGCATGTTCGAGGTCGATGACTTCGGCGAAGAGTCGTTGACCCCCGAGGCTCGCGCCACGGTGGAGCGCATGCACGCCGAAGTCGCCGCGAAGTCCTGATCCCTCTTTCTCAAAGGAATACCGCCATGACAGTTACCCCGTACCTCAGTTTCAATGGCAACTGCGAGGAGGCCTTCGAATTTTATGCGAAGGTGTTGGGCGCAAAGATCATCATGATGGCTCGGTACAAGGACATGCCGCCCCAACCCGGGCAACCGGCCTTGCCAAAGGAATCTGAAGAGAAAATCATGCACGCCCGGTTACAGATCGGCGACCAGTGGTTGATGGCCTCGGACTGCCCGCCCAACATGCCGTTCCCGGGCATGCACGGTGTCTCGATCGCCTTGGGGTTTGACCAGGCTGCCGAAGCCGATCGTGTGTTCGCTGCGCTGTCCGAAGGAGGAAGCGTCCATATGGCGATCGCTGAGACCTTCTGGGCGGAACGCTTCGGCATGTTCACCGATAAGTTCGGCACCGCCTGGATGATCAATGGCGCCGAGAAACGCCCCAACCCCTGAGCGGAGGAGCCTATGCGCTTCCTGATCGTACGTAAGGCCGACACCGATAGCGAAGCCGGCGCCGCGCCGACCCGTGAACTGGTCGAGGCCATGGCCGAACATCTGGACACACTGGCGGCGGATGGCCGCTTCCTGGCTGGTGAGGGCCTCAAGCCCAGCCGCGACGGCGTTCGTATTCACTTCGCCGAGGGCCGCAAGGCGGTCATAGTCGACGGGCCCTTCGCCGAGACGAAAGAGCTCGTCGCTGGCTTCAGCATCATCGAGGCCGATTCCATGGAGCAGGCCGTGGCCTGGGTATCCGGCTGGCCGGCGGAGGATGCGCACGGTGCGGCCGAGGTCGAGGTGCGCCCGATCGGCTGCCCGGGCGGCCTGTCGGGTTTCGGTGACCCGGCCGAGGGCGATTCGGAGCTGCCGCGTTACATGGTGATGCTCAAGGCCAATGAGCGCAGCGAGACCGATTTCGACCCGGGTCCCGAGGTGCTGGGCAAGATGATGGAAGCGAACAAGGCCGGTCACGAGGCCGGGTTCCTCATCGCAGGTTTCGGCCTGTCCTCCAGCCGGCACGCAAAGCGGGTTCGCTTCGGCAAAGGACGTGCCAGCGTATTCGACGGGCCTTTCGCCGAGATCAAGGAAATGATCGCCGGCTTCTGGGTGCTGCGCGTCGACTCCATCGATGACGTGCTTGCATGGACGAAGGCCTACCCGTTCCCGGACGGCGACGACGCCCGCCTGGAGATCCGGCCGCTGTACGCCATGCGTGAGTTGCTCGCCACGATCAGCTGATGCCGCAGCGCGCCTTGCCTGTCATGACGGCGGATGCTTTGATCCGTCGTCATGACTACCCGTGATGCTCACCGTGCGATTGACGCGATCTGGAAGATCGAGTCACCGCGACTGATCGCCACCATCGCCCGCATGGTTCGCGATGTCGGGCTGGCTGAAGAACTCGCCCAGGACGCCCTGGTCATCGCCCTCGAACAGTGGCCGACCGCTGGCGTACCCGACAACCCTGGCGCCTGGCTGACACAGACGGCGAAGCATCGGGCGATCGACCGCATCCGGCGTGAGCGCATGGCCGGCCGCAAGCTGGAAGCCCTGGGCAAGGACATGGAAGGCATGCTCGAATCGTCCGACGACGCGCTCATCGAGGCGCTCGACGACGATATCGGCGACGACATGCTGCGGCTGATCTTCACCGCCTGCCATCCCGTGCTTTCCACCGAGGCCCAGGTTGCCCTCACGCTGCGTCTGCTCGGCGGCCTTACAACCGACGAGATCGCGCGCGCCTTCCTGGTGCCTGAGGCGACCGTCGCGCAACGCATCGTCCGCGCCAAGCGCAGCCTCGCCGATGCAGCGATCGCCTACGAAGTACCTCGCGGTGACGAGTTACGGGAGCGTCTGGCCGCCGTGCTCCGCGTGGTCTACCTCGTATTCAACGAGGGCTACGCGGCCACGACCGGCGGCGACTGGATGCGGCCCGCCCTTTGCGCCGAAGCGCAGCGACTGGGCCGCGTGCTTGCCGGCCTGATGCCCGATGAGGCGGAGGTGCACGGGCTGGTCGCCCTGATGGAAATCCATGCCTCTCGCGCCGGGGCGCGGACCCGTTCCGACGGCGAACCGATCCTCCTGCTGGAGCAGGACCGGGGTCGCTGGGACCGACTTCTGATCGGCCTTGGACTGAAGGCACTCGAGCGCGCGGAACGTCTTGGCGGCGCGAAAGGCCCGTACGCCTTGCAGGCCGCTATCGCCGCCTGTCACGCACGCGCCGTGCGTCCCGAAGATACCGACTGGGCACGCATCGCCGCACTGTATGCCGCACTGGTGGACGTCGTGCGATCACCCGTGGTTGAACTCAATCGCGCGGTCGCCGTGTCGATGTCGGAAGGCCCCGACGTTGCGCTGGATATCGTCGAGTCCTTGATCGACGAACCGTCGATGAAGGACTACCACCTGCTACCGAGCGTGCAGGGAGATCTGCTGTTTCGCCTGGGCCGGTTCGAGGCGGCGCGCGAGGCCTTCCTGCGCGCCGCGGCAATGACGCGGAACGATCGGGAGCGGGCGCTGCTTGAATCGCGGGCTGCTGCGTGCGGACCCTGAGTGGGGTATCGTCAAACGTATGAAAATCGACCGCATCGACCACCTCGTACTCACCGTCGCCGATATCGATGCGACGGTTGCCTTCTATACCAAGGTGCTTGGATTCAACGTGACAACATTCGGCGAAGGCCGCAAGGCGCTCACCTTCGGTCGGCAGAAATTCAATCTTCATCAGCGGGGCAAGGAGTTCGAGCCCAAGGCAAAGGCGCCTACACCCGGCGCGATTGATATTTGTCTCATTGCCAGCACCCCCCTCGGAGAAGTCGTCGAAGAGCTGCGCGCCCTCGGCATCGCCATCGAAGAAGGACCGATCAATCGTACCGGCGCAGTCGGCCCAATCTGCTCGGTTTATCTGCGCGATCCCGACCAGAACCTGATCGAAATCGCAAACTACGCGGCTGACGAACAAAGCGACTTCATTAAGCGTGGCATAGCGTCGCGCGACGAAGCTGCGCGCACTGGCGTCTATCACGCTGCCGCCATGGTTCATAAGGACATCGAAGAACGCCTTGCGCTGTCTCGAGCAGACAAGAGCAAGCACTGATTCCCCGCGAGGGCGGCATCCGTTCTGATCAGGTTAGTGCTTGACCTCGATGTCCACACTCGCGCCATCAGGCATGTCGTCGAGCTGCCGCAGGATCGACCCGGTGAGTTCGAAGTGTTCCTTCGCCGGAACCGGATTCAGATTCTCCACGGTGTACTCGCCTTCGACGAAAACCGGCAGTGTGACGTAGGTGTAACACTCACCCTCCGCACGCACCTTGCCCGCCTCGAGCAAAGCTTCGATGAGCCCCGGCAGCAGCCAGTCGTCGGCGGCTTCTTCGCGAAGCAGGGTGTTGAATGCCGGGACGTTGTCCGCGACACGCTCGACTTCCGCCGTGCCGGTATTGAGCCAGAAGATGCCGCCGGCATCCGCTTCGAAGAACATGTCGCCAAGGGCAGTGAACATCAGCGGCGTGAACGCGTCACCGAGGAGCCAGTTCCAGGATTCGGCGAGCGCGTCGATCGCTTCTTTGTCCGGCGTGCAGATGAGGTCGTTCCAGGTAAGCGCCATGGGGCGGGCCTTCGTACGTATCGGGGAGGGGTATGGGAATTTTAAGCCCATTCGTCCTGATGGGTGGTGTCAGCGATCCAGGCCAGCGATAACAGCCTGGACAAAGGCGGTGCGCGCCTTTGCCTGTTCATCGTTCGTCGCCACTGGCCACGCCGCCAGTTGCACGATCACCAGATGGCGACCCGGATCAACGTAGAGCAGCTGCCCGAAGATGCCGATGCCCGCGAACGCGCCGTCGTCGTAGGTCCACCATTGGTAGCCATAGCCACGGCCGGGCACACCGATGTCCGCATGCTTTTGCGTGGCATCGGTGATCCAGCCATCTGCCAGCACGGCCTTTCCGTTCGCGCTTCCGCCATCGAGGAGGAACTGGCCAAGGCGCGCGTAGTCAGCCAGCGTTGCCGAGATGCCCGAGCCGCCCGCTTCCGTACCGTCGACCTCGTCCTTCAACCACAGTGCATCGGAAGCCATGCCGTAGGGCTTCCATACTTTCTCCGAGAGATACGCGGCCAGGGTCTTACCGGTGGCGCGCGCGACGAGGATGCCGATCAGGTCGGTCTCGCCGGTCTTGTAGATCCAGCGCTCACCCGGCGCGAACTCGCGCGGCAGCGCGGCCATGTAGGTGACCAATAGAGGCTCACCGGGCTGGCGGCGTCCCTCGTACATCATCGCGACGTCCGATTTCGGATCGACGTAATCCTCGTTCCAGCGGACGCCGGATGTCATCGTCAACAGTTCCCGTACGGTGACATCGCGGTAGGCGCCAGCAGCGAGCTCCGGAATGTACCGCGTGACCTTGTCGTCGAGACTGTGGATCGAGCCATCACGCAGGGCCGCGCCGACCAGGGTCGAGGTGAACGACTTGGCGACGGAGAACGAGGTCCAGCGCGTTTCCGGCGTGGCGCCGAGACCGTATTGCTCCAGGCGTATCCGCCCGTCCTGCACGACCATGATGCCGGCGACATGATGTGCCGCCATGTATGCGGCCAGTGTGCCGCCATCGGCAAAGCGCGGCTGCAGTGGCGCGCCGGCAGGCAGTGGGTGCGCGATACCGTGGCGCACGACGTTACTCGCGTAATGCGTTTCCATGCTCCGGAACGCCGCCTCACGCTGTGTTTCATTCCAGAACAGCACATCGGTACGCCGGGCGTGCGGCGTAGCGCATGCGGCGAGGAGAAGCACGGGGATGAGAATCGCCCAGCGCGCGAGCCTCATGCCTGCTTCCTCATCCGCCGCCGTACTTCGTAAGCGCCGAGCGCCATCGAGGCCAGCACGAACGGGCCAAGGCCGTAGATCGCGCGGTAGGCCAACAGCGCGGCAAGCACCTGTGCGCGTTGCTCCTGCGGGAAGGCCGCCAGCGTGATCGCCTCGAACGCGCCGATGCCGCCGGGCGTATTGCTGACGATGCCGGCGAGAATCGCACCCACGTAGATCGGCGCGAAGTCGAGGAAGCTGCCGGCAATGTCCGTCGGCAGCAGCAGGTACATCACCGTGATCGCTGCGACCATCTCGATCACGCCGATGACGATCTGCGCGCCGGCGGAACGGGCGGACGGCACCGGCGTGGTGAATTTCCAGAGCTTGAGTTCGTCGTGCTTGCCGGCCAGCCAGCGCAACAGGAGAACGAAGAGGATGATCAGCGCCAGCCCGAGCCAGCGTCCCCAACCATGGGCGATGGCCGGCTCCAGCATCATCGCGATAGCCGTGACCGCGGCGAAGCCCATGCCCACGGAAAAGCCGACCAGACCCACGACGCGCGCGACATCGGGGGCACCGACCCCTTGGGTAGATAGCATGCGATAGCGCAACGCGGTCCCGGTGATTGCATGGAAGCCGAGCGCGTTGCAGATAGCATGCGTGGTCACGCCGGAAAAGATCTTCATCCGCATCGGGACCTTGCCCGGCACCACGGTTTCGACAGCAAACACGTCGTAAGCGGTGAGGCAGGCCCAGCTGACAAGGGTCGCCAGGATCGCACCGCCGACATGCCAGCGGGGAATCCGCTCGATCGCGGCGAGCACATCGTGCCATGCCATCCTCGCGATATAGCGGTGCAGCAGGAAAATCGCGCCGCCGACGATCGCCACGGTGAGCAGGTACTTGAAGGCGTGGGTCGCGATGACCTTGCCGCCCTGTTTGTCGTCCCTTGCCGTCACTGCTGTTGCCTGTCTCGCCGGGTGGTCATGCACGAAAGGCGGGCATCATCCCACGGCGGCTACCCGGCCGTCCCTTATTTCGAAGGTGTGTCCGTCGAGCGCTTCGACGTCCGCAGGGTCGTGGGTGATCACCATGAGCTGGAGATCGAGGCGCTGCTGCAGTGTCAGCAGTTCGGCCCGCATACGGCCGCGCAGCGCGGGATCGAGCGCTGCGAAAGGCTCGTCGAGGACGACGATACGCGGCTCGGTCGCCAGCGCCCGTGCCAGCGCGACACGCTGCCGCTGGCCGCCCGAGATGCGGGAGGGGTAGCTGTGCGCGATAGCGCCAAGCTCGAGGCTGTCGATCCAGCGCTGCGCGCGCACTTCGCGGTGACGACGTCGCGGGTTAAGCCAGCCACGCTCCAGCCCGAAGGCGATGTTCTGCGCCACGGTGAGATGGGGGAACAGCGCGTAGTCCTGATAGACATAGGCGACGTCGCGCACTCGCGTCGGCAGGTCGATGCCGGACGCCGAATCGTAGAGAACCCGCCCGTCGACTTGCACGTGGCCCGCGTCCGGCGTGAGCAGACCGGCGACCGCCCGGAGCGTCAGGCTCTTCCCCGAGCCCGAGGGGCCAAACAGTACGACACGCCGTTGTTGCGACACGATCTCCACGTCGAGTTCGAAGTGACGATCGTCTGAACGAAGGGTCTTCCGGATCGCGATATCCACGCTCATGGACGCGACCGCCGCAAGTGATCCGGCGCCAGCCAGCCGGCGAGTAGCAAGGCGATCACGCAGGTGACCGAGGTCACGCCGACCATGAGGGCCGCGGTGTTGTCGTCACCCGATTGCACGGCCGCGTAGATCGCGACCGACAAGGTCTGCGTGCGCCCCGGCAGATTGCCGGCGATCATCAGGGTGGCGCCGAACTCGCCGAGCGCCCGGGCGAAGGCGAGTAAGGCACCCGCCGTGATGCCACGAGCAGCCAGGGGCAGTGAAACCCGGAAGAACACAGCGGCCTCACGCAGTCCGAGCACGCGCGCGGCGCTCTCCAGCTGGGGGTCGACCGCTTCGAAGGCAGCCCGGGCGGCTTTCTGCACCAGGGGAAAGGCGACCAGGGTCGACGCGATGACGGCACCTTGCCAGGTGAACACCAGTTCGATGCCGACGCGATCCAGCCACGCACCGAAGACGCCGCGGCGGCCGAGAAGAACAAGGAGGTAGTAACCGAGCACCGTCGGCGGAAGGACCAGCGGCAGGGTGAGGATCGAGTCGACCACCTCGCGGGCCGGGGAGCGCCAGCGCGATAGCCCGAAGGCCACGGCGACGCCCAGCACGAGATTGATGGCGGTCGCCCACAGCGCCACCTTGAGCGATAACGCAAGCGGTACCCAGATCGCTCCCACGGGGCTCAGGGGGCCTGGAAGCCGAACCCGGCGAGGATGCCGCGCCCCTCGGGCGACTGCACGAAAGCTTCGAACGTGACCGCCTCCTTTGCCTGCTTCGAGCCAGTGACGACAGCGATCGGATAGGTGATCGGCTTCGGCGTCGGCACCACGGCGGCCACATCGACCTTGTCTTTCATGAGGGTGGCATCCGTGGCAAAGACGAAGCCGGCATCGACTTCACCCCGGGCCACGTAGTCGAGACTCTGCCGAACGTTCTGCGCCAGCACGCCCTTGGCCGAGACGGTCTCCCACAGACCCTGCTGCTCCAACGCCGACTTGGTGTAGCGGCCCACCGGCACCGAGGCCGGATCCCCGAAGGCGACGCGTTTCACCGCATCGCTCTTGAGGTCAGCCGGCGAGGTGACATGCGCCTGGCCGCCCTTGGGCACGATCAGCACCAGCCGGTTGCTCGCGAAATCCTGGCGGGTGGCCGGGTCGATGGCTTTGGCCGCAACCGCCTTGTCCATGGCGGTTTCGTCGGCAGAGGCGAAGACATCGGCGGGCGCCCCGCTGGCGATCTGCCGCAGCAGCACGTCGGACGCGGCGAAATTGAGCACCACATGCGTGCCCGGATGCTTTGTTTCGTAGGCCTTGCCGACTGCCTGGAAAGCGTCGGTAAGACTGGAAGCCGCCGAGACGACGAGGTCGGCGGCCCCGGCAGCGCTGGAACCGACAAGAAGGAGGAGCGCAACGAGCGGGCGGAGGCGCATGGCGGTCGGTCCCTGGCAGAAGGTTCGGGAATCTTAGCCCAGGGCAAGCACCACGAAGCTACGCGGCGGCGCGATCAGTTTGTTGTCCTCGGCGGTCGTGTCGGTCGCCAGGTCGAGATCGGTCGAGAACGCAACTGTCCAGGCGCCCTCCGGCAGTTCGAACTCCACGCCGCCGTCGAACGCGTTGATCAGGATCAGCACGGTCTGGTCGTTACCCCGTTCGCGCACGCCGGACGCCTGGCTGCGGCCGTCTAGCAGGATGCCGATGGAGCGTGCGCGGGGATCGTCCCAGTGCTCCTGCTGCATTTCGCCACCGCCCGGGTTCAGCCAGACAATGTCGCGAACTTCGGCGACATCGTCATAGCGACCGTCGAGAAAGCGAGCGCGACGCAGGATCGGGAAGCGGTCGCGCAGGGCAACCAGTTCGCGAACGGCCGTGGCCAGGCCACCTTCGGTCGGATCGTCGTTCCAGTCGATCCAGCTGATCTCGTTGTCCTGGCAGTAGGCATTGTTGTTGCCATTCTGCGTGTTACCGCGTTCGTCACCCGCCAGCAGCATCGGCGTGCCCTGGGCGAGGAAGAGCGTCGCCAGCAGGTTGCGCGACTGCCGCTGGCGCATGGCACGGATGCCGGCGTCCTTCGTGTTGCCTTCGGCGCCGTGGTTGAACGAGTGATTGTTGCTGGAGCCGTCCTGGTTGTTCTCGCCGTTGGCTTCGTTGTGCTTGTCGTTGTAGCTCACCAGGTCGCGCAATGTGAAGCCGTCGTGCGCGGTGATGAAGTTGAGCGAAGCGTAGGGGCGGCGTCCGCGCTTGTCGAAGAGGTCGGCGGAGCCCGTGAAACGCCGCGCAAACTCGGCGAGTTTGCCGCCCTCGCCCTTCCAGAAGGCACGCACGGTATCGCGGAACTTGTCGTTCCATTCCACCCAGCCCGGCGGGAACTCGCCCACCTGGTAACCGCCGGGACCACAGTCCCACGGCTCGGCGATCAGCTTCACCTGGTTGAGCACGGGATCCTGCGTGCACGAGTCTAGGAAACCGCCGTTCTCGTCGAAGCCGTAAGGCTCGCGTCCGAGAATCGTCGCCAGGTCGAAGCGGAAACCGTCGACATTCATCTCTGTCGCCCAGTAACGCAACGAGTCGTTGACCATCTGCAACACGCGGGCGTTGCTGAGGTTCACCGTGTTACCGGTGCCGGTGTCGTTGATGTAATAACGCTTGTCTTCGGCGAGCCGGTAGTAGCTGGCATTGTCGATGCCCTTGAACGAGAGCGTCGGGCCCATCTCGTTGCCTTCGGCCGTGTGGTTGTAGACCACATCGAGGATGATCTCGAGGCCGGCGCGGTGGTACGCCGCGACCATGTCCTTGAACTCGCGGGGATCGCCGCCCGACATGTATCGCGTTTTCAGCGCGAAGAAGCCAATGGTGTTGTAGCCCCAGTAATTGCGCAGGTCTTTTTCCTGCAGGTAGTGGTCGTCGAGGTAGGCATGCACGGGAAGCAGCTCGACCGAAGTCACGCCGAGGTCGCGGATGTAGTCGATCACCGCGGGCGTGGCCATGCCGGCGAAGGTGCCGCGCACGTTTTCAGGAACATCGGGGTGCCGCATCGTGAAGCCGCGCACATGCGCCTCGTAGATGGCCGTACGCGTCCAGGGCACCGAGGGCTTGCCGAACTCCACCCACTTGTACGACGGGTCGATCACCATCGCCTTGGGCATGAAGGGTGCGCTGTCGCGCTCGTCGAAGCTCAGGTCGCCGTCGGCATGTCCTACCGTATAGCCGTACAGCTCGTCCGCCCAGATCAGGTCGCCGACGATCTGCTTGGCGTAGGGATCGAGGAGAAGCTTGTTGGGATTGAAGCGGTGGCCGTTCTCCGGCTCGTAAGGCCCGTGGACGCGGTAGCCGTAGAGCTGGCCCGGGCCCACACCCGGAACATAGCCATGCCAGACCTCGTCGGTGTACTCGGGCAGGTCGATGCGCCCGGTCTCGTTGCCGGATTCGTCGTAGAAACATACTTCCACGCGCGTACCGTGCGCGGTGAACAGCGCGAAGTTCGTGCCCTTGCCGTCCCAGGTGGCGCCGCGCGGAAACGGGGAACCTTCGCGCACCGGCGAGGCGGCATCGTAACGGGCATCAGGCATGGCGGCGTTCTCGTAGGTGGCCCCAAAGCATGGCTAACCCCGCGACAGGAAAACGTGAGGGACCGCCCGGGCTCGGGATTGCCCGCAGGATTCGCCAAGCAAGTTGGCAACAGCGGTGGCAGCGTGGCGCCGTATTCACGGAGGTTGGCGGGATGAAACACGCGTTACGCATCATCGGGGGCCTGCTGGTGATCGGCGCGCTCGTCATCGTCATTTTCTTCTGGCTGGACCGGACGGAAACCACGACGGATGCCTATGTCACAGGGCGCCTGCACCCTATCGCCCCACGCGTGACGGGCACCGTGGTCGCCCTGCATGTGGACGACAACCAGCATGTGAAGGCGGGCGAGGTACTGCTCGAGCTGGATACCCGCGACTTCGACGTCCGGGTGGAGCAGGCCCACGCCGACATCGATCGCGCCAGGGGGCAGGTCGCCAGTGCGGATGCGCAGATCGTCGAAGCCAATGCCTCGATCGTCGCCGCGCAGGCGAACGTGGAGAAGACGGCCTTCGATCTGAAGCGCAACAGCGAACTGGTTCACGAAACCCCCCGCGGTGTTTCCCAGCAGGAGTATGACGCGGCCAAGGCGGCCGCCGATTCCGCGCGAGCCAACAAGGCCAGCGCCGATGCGCGCAAGGTCGCCGCCACCGCTGCCGCCGAATCGGCCCGGGCCCAGGTGGCCACGGCCGAGGCCTCGTTGCATGACGCCACCCTGGCCTATGGCTACACCAAGGTGCTGGCCCCGGTCAGCGGCTATGTAGGGCGACGCTCCGTCGAGGTGGGTGCGCGGGTCAATGCCGGCCAGACCCTGCTGTCGATCGTCTCCGACCAGGTCTGGGTCGTGGCCAATTTCAAGGAAACCCAGTTGCACGGCATGAAACGGGGCACCGAGGCGCGAATGACCATCGACGCGCTGCCCGATCTGACCTTCATCGGTCACGTGGACAGCCTGTCTCCCGCCTCGGGCTCGCAATTCGCCCTGTTGCCGCCGGACAACGCCACCGGCAACTTCACCAAGGTGGTGCAGCGCGTGCCGGTGAAGATCCTCTTCAGCGACCAGGACCTCCAGCGTTATCGCGAGAGACTGGCACCCGGACTGTCGACCATCGTGAAGATCCGCGTGCCGGAAGGTGGAGCGGCCCCATGATCGGGCGGGCATGCGCACTGGCGCTGCTTGTCGCCGGGCTGGGCGGTTGCGTGGTCGGCCCCGACTACCAGCGGCCGGATACCCCGGTGCCGGCAGCATGGAAGCAAGCGCCCGAGGTGACCGCTGCGCTCCCGGACGACTGGTGGCGGCTGTTCGGCGACGACGAACTGAATCGCCACGTTGCCGCGACACTTGCGGCGAACCAGGACCTGGCCGGTGCGCTGGCACGGTTTGACCAGAGCCGGGCCCTGCTCGGCGTCGCACGGGCAGCCAGATACCCGGATGTTACGTTCGACCCCGCGTACGCGCGCGCGCGTACCTCGGGGACCATCGCCAACCGGTTCCCCTTCCTCGAGACCACCGTGTGGGAAGCGCCCGTCGACGTCGCCTATGAAGTGGACCTGTGGGGTCGCGTGCGGCGGAGTGTGGAGGCGGCCGGTGCCGATCTTCAGAGCAGCGCAGACGCGGTCGCGCAGGTGCGACTGAGTCTGGCCGCCTCTACCGTATCCACCTACCTCTCCCTGCGCAGCAGTGACCGCGAAATCGACGTGCTGTCACGCACGGTCAGCGTCCGCGAAGACGAACTCCGCCTTGCCGACCGTCGGGCGAAAGCGGGCGTGGTGAGCGATCTGGACGGCTTGCGCGCCCGTGCCGAGCTCAGTCAGACGCGAGCCGATCTGTCCGATGCCCGCCGCCGCCGGGACAATCTCGAGAGCGCGCTGGCCGTGCTCGAAGCACGCAACGCGGCGGACTTCAGCGTGGCCCCGATCACGTGGACACCTCATGTGCCCGATGTGCCCGCCGGTCTTCCCTCGACACTGCTCGAGAGGCGGCCCGATGTCGCCAGCGACGAGCGTGCGCTGGCGGCGGCGAGTGCTCGAATCGGCGTCGCCAGGGCCGCTTTCTTTCCCTCGGTAAGTCTTACCGCGTCGGGTGGCTTTGCCAGCCCGAGGTTTGGCGACCTGACGAACAGTGAAAGCCAGATCTGGTCGATCGGCCCGTCCGTGCACCTGCCGATCTTCGAAGGGGGCCGCAATCGCTCCAACCTGGAGGCTGCGCAGGCCGCCTATCTCGGGGCCCAGGCCCGGTGGCGGCAGACCGGCATCACGGCGTTCCGGGAAGTACAGGACGCGCTGTCCGACACGTCGTGGCTGCGCGAACGCGGCGATGCGCTGGACGAAACAGTCGACGCCTCCACAGCGGCGGCGAAGCTCTCCCGTTCACGTTACGACCGCGGTCTGGCCGGCTATTTCGAAGTCGTCGATTCCGAGCGCCAGGCCTTGAACAGCCAGCGTGCGGTGATCGAGAACGACCAGCAGCGACTGCTCGCCGCGGTATCACTGATCAAGGCGCTCGGCGGCGGCTGGAAGGAAGGCGACGCCGTGCCGCGCCAGCCCGAAGCCACGGCGGCGGCATCGCGATGAATGCGACCGTATCCGCTCCCGTCGCACCGGCGGCGGCACCGCCGGCAAACCTGCCCTGGCTGGGCATCGTTGCCGTCCTGGTCGGCGCCCTGGCGACGACGCTCACATCGCGGCTCACGTCCATCGGACTGGGCGACGTGCGTGGCGCCGTGAGCGCCGGGTTCGACGAAGGTGCATGGATTCCGACCGCGTTTTCCGCGTCGCAGATGTTGATCGGACCGCTGTCGGTGTTTTTCGGGCGTGCATTCACGCCACGCCGGGTGCTCCTCGTCGGTTGCATCGTCTACGGCGTCGCTGAATTCTTCATTCCTTTCGCCCCGGATCTGCGCTCGCTCATCCTGCTGCAGTGCCTTGCCGGCCTGGGCTCCGGCACCTTCATTCCGTTGACCGCCGCGTTCATCCTCACCGCGTTACCGAAAAGCCTCTGGCCATGGGGACTGGCGGCGTACGCGATGAACGTCGTGCTCGGCCTGAACCTGGCGTCGACGCTGGAAGGCTGGTACGTAAACCACATCACCCCGGATTGGATCTTCTGGCAGAACACCGTGGTGGCGGTGCCGCTGTTCGTACTTTACTGGTTCGGCTTGCGGCGCCTGCCCATCGATCGCGACTACCTGCGCAACGGCGATTTTCGCGGCATGCTGTTCGGCGGCGCCGGATTCACCTTCATTTTCATCGCGCTGGACCAGGGTGACCGCCTGGACTGGTTCTCTTCCACGCTGATCGTCACCTTGTTCGCACTCGGCGTCATCTGCACCGGCCTCTTTCTTCTCCACGAGTCGATGCTCGACGCACCGAGCGTGGATTTCCGGCTGCTTATCCGCCGCAACGTGTTCCTGCTGATCCTGCTGGTGACGGCGACACGCTTCATGGTCACATCGAGCAACACGCTGGTCGCGAACTACCTGATCCAGGTGCGCGGATTGCGCCCGGAAGAGGTCGGTAACGCGGCGTTGTGGGTGGCGCTTCCCCAGCTGATCATCGCGCCGATCGTCGCGTGGCTGCTCAATCGCGCGGATGCACGCTTCGCGATCGGCACCGGATTCGCCATCGCGGCTGCGGGCTTCCTGCTGGCCACCGGCATCACCTCCGAATGGTCCGAGTCCAATTTCAGTCTTGCCCTCCTGCTCCAGGCCATCGGCGAGACGCTGGAGCTGACGGCGGTGATCTATTTCTTCGGCCACCACGTTGGCCCGGCGGACGGCATCACCTTCGGGGCGATCATCCAGACCGCACGGCTCTTCGGCGGTGAGCTGGGCACGTCGGTCCTGGTCAGTTTCACGCGCAAGGCGGAGCAGTGGCATTCCAACCTGATCGGCCAGCATGTCATCGCTGGCGAACCCATGACGGACGATCGTCTCCTCGCCTACACGCAGGTCTTCAACGCATCCACCCAGGGCACCGGCGCACCGGCCGCGCGAGGAACGGGGTTGTTGGTGAGCGTGGTACGCGGGCAGGCCTACACCCTGTCGATTCTCGACGGTTTTCTGCTTGCGTCCGTGGTCGGCACCCTGGGTGTCGTGCTGGTGCTTTGCCTCAGGGAGCCGCCCGTCCTGGTCAATCCCGCTGCCGTACCGGCCCTGCCACCGGAGAAAGCGTGACACCGTGTCGCATCGCCTTAACGCGGCTTCGTGACATCATGTCTGGACCCACGTCCAGGGTTGAAACATAGGGGACGCCGACGTGCGTCGTGGTCTGGCACGAAACCGCTGGTTGGGCTGGATGGCGCTGGTTGCCGTCTGGCTCACCGTGCTGGCGCCGTCGGTCTCGCGGACCGTGTCGGCCGCCTTCGCGTTTCCGGACCTCGGGGCATGGTGCGAAGCCGTCCCGACCGACCATCACGGCATGGCATCCGGCCACGACGCGGCTGTTCCCGATGACGGTAGCGCGTGCGGCTACTGCACGCTCTTCGCCCAGACGCCCGCGTTGGGTTCGGCCTTTTTTATCGGCCATGCCGTGCCGGTCCCCGGCTACGTCGCCGCCGGGCTCCCGGTCGCGCGCGCCCATGTGCCGGTGGCCATCCTGCACGCCCCACCCCGAGGTCCGCCGGTCGTCGCGCACGCCTGATCGCTCCTGATCCCGCCGTACGCCACCGACCTCCGGACCTATCGCCATGACCCTGCTCCCCAAGGATGGACGCGCCCTTGCGCGTGCCGTCGCCTGCGCCCTTGGCGCCGCTTGCCTGCCCGCGCATGCCAGCGGAAGCCCAGACGATCCTCAACATGCGACCACCCTGCGCGAAGTGCGGGTGTCGGCGGCCAGCCACGGCGCGCCCGTGGACCCCGACCTGCCTGCGGCGGTCGAGACGATCACTGCGGAGAAGCTCGACAACCTCAACGTCATCAACGCCGAGGATGCACTGAAGTACCTGCCGGCCTTCGGTATCCGCAAGCGCTTCACCGGCGACGAGAACGCGACGTTCTCCGTGCGCGGCACCAGTAACCAGCAGAGCGCCCGCGGGTTGGTCTATCTCGACGGCCTGCTGCTTTCCAATCTGCTCGGCAACAACTGGGCCAATCCGCCGCGCTGGTCCATGGCGTTTCCCGAGAACCTGTCGCGCGTCGACGTAATCTACGGCGCCTACTCGGCGCTTTACCCGGGTAATGCGATCGGCGCCACGGTACTGATGACCACGCGCATGCCGGAGAAGCTCGAGGTCACGGGGGACGTACAGGCGTTCACCCAGCACGTGCACACCTACGGCGTCGATCGCGACTACGGCGGCAGCCGGCAGACGGCGACACTCGGCGACCGCGACGGTCGGTTCGCCTTCCTCATCGGTGTATCGCACCTGCAGGCCAATGGCCAGCCCCTCGTGTACGCCACGCAGAACCGCTCGACCATCGCTGGCACGCGAACTCCGGTAACCGGCGCCATTGGCGACACGGGTGCAAACGGTGTGCCGCGTGAGGTACTCGGCGTGAACAGCGAGGGCCAGGAGGCCAGCAGCCAGGACGAGGCGCATGCACGCCTGACCTACGACGTCACCCCCGAGGTCACCGCCGCGGTGACGGCGGGCTACTGGAAGCAGGATCTCACCCACCGGACGCAGACTTTCCTGCGCGAGGCCAACGGACAGCCCGTGTGGTCGGGGCCGGTCACCATCGGTGGCCAGCAATACACGATACCGGCCAACTTCTTCGCGCCGAGCACCCGGCAAAGCCGGAATTATCTCTACGGCCTTTCGCTGGGAACCCATCGCGACAGTGGATGGAATATAGAAGGCCAGGCTTCCTACTTCGACATGGACCGCAACCGCGACCGTGTCGCCAACGCTGTCACGGATACGGGCAGCGGGCTGCTCACCGCGGGCGATGGCAGTCGCTGGCGCACGTTCGATCTTCGCGCCAGCCGTACCCCCGATACCCTTGCGCCGAACACGCATTCGGTGAGCTTCGGTTATCACTTCGACGGCTATGCGCTGGACAACGCTACCTACAATCTCGCGAACTGGCGTAGCGGCGATGCTGGAGCGCTGACCGCATCGAATGGCGGAAGCACGCAGACGCAGGCCGTCTATCTACAGGACGTCTGGCAGCTGACAGATCGCTGGCGTCTGACTGTCGGCGGCCGTTACGAGCAATGGAGGGCCTTCGACGGATCCCGTGCGACAGCGACGGCCACGACCGGTTATCCCGAGCGGAAGGAAACGCATACCTCACCCAAGGCCTCGCTGGCGTTCGATGCCAGCGACAATGTCACGCTGCGACTTTCCGGTGCACGCGCCTATCGGTTCCCGACCGTCAGCGAACTTTTCCAGGGAAGCTTCAACGGCATCGCGCTGATCAACAACGATCCGAACCTGAAACCCGAGAACGACCTGTCACGTGAATTGTCCACGGAGTGGTATCGCCCCAACGGCGTGGCACGCTTCACGATTTACCGCAGCGACACGCGCAACACACTGTTCAGCCAGACCGACACCACGGTGTTCCCGAACGTGACCAGCGTGCAGAATGTCGGGCTGGTTCGCACGCGTGGCGCCGAGGCAAGCTACGACGGTACCGGCGTGTGGTGGTCCGCCTTCGACCTCACCGCCAACGCCGCTTACACGCAGGCAACCACGGTCACCAACGCGCGGAGCCCGTCCTCCGAGGGCAAGCAGTTCTACCGTATCCCTCGTTGGCGGGCGAATGTCATCGGCACGTATCACGCCAGCGAGCGCATCGCCATGACCCTGGCCGGGCGCTATTCAGGTCGTCAGTACAACACGCTCGATCACAGCGACATTCACCCGGACACGTTTGGCGGGGCCAGCGCGTTCCTCACCTTCGACGCGAAGGTGACCTGGAAACTGAGCGAGCATGTAGAGCTCGGCGCAGGCGTGGACAACCTGACCAATCGCCGCTACTACGTGTACTACCCCTACCCTTCGCGCAGTTACCTGGTCGAGGCGAAGTTCCGGCTTTGACGAATCGACGTAGGCAGATGTTCGTCGAGCATGAACGATGCAGGGGTGTCGCGTTGCCAGCGGTCGAAGAAGGAGGCAACGCCGACGCCCCCCGTCGCCAGGTCGCAGCTGATACGCAGCAGTTCGGTGCCGGGCACGGCGAGGCCATCGTCGCGCTGGATGAGGAAGGGCTCGATACCATGCGCAACGCGAAGCGCGGCGTCGCGATAGATCGCGGCGCGCTCCGGCACGTACCGTGCGAGATCGAGAAGCGTCTCGCCGATGCCGGCAAGCCCATCGAAGAGTCCGGGACTGATCGCGTGCCTCCGCAGAATGTCGCCCTCACAGTCGAGCAGTGCATCGCGATAGATGGCGTCGCCCGTGCAGGCAAGAAAACGAGCCAGTACGGAGGCGATCCCCGCCGTGCCGTGGCGAAGGTAAGGGACGGAGGGAAAGGGGCCCACCGACATCGGCCATGTCGCCGCGCCATCCGCGTTGTCACGTCGCTGCGCGAGGTCGAAGGCAAGGCCTGCGGTCGCCGCGCTCATGAAACGTGGCTCGCCGGTGGCCACGTGCAGATGTAGCAGGAAGAGCGCGATGCCGGCTGCACCATGAGCAAGACCGACGGGTTGCTGGTCGCCATCGGGCCAGCGCAGGGAGTCGTCGTCACTGGTGACCGCAGCGAGCAACAACTGCTCTCCTGCCTGTCCGGCGGCGGTCAGGAATTCGGCATCGGCCGTTTCGTGCCAGGCCTTGATGTGCGCCAGCCCCCAGCCTGCAAGGCCTTCGTGCAGTCCCGGACAGGTGCGGGTGGCATCCTCCAGCGATGCGGCGCGCATGAGATCGACGGCACGGCCCGTCTCTCCCGCATCGAACAAAACCCAGGCAATGCCCGCGTCGCCGGACATCAGGCTCGCACCACGATGGCGAGGCTCGTCCAGACCCGCCGAAAGATAGTCGCGCAGCCCCGCCGGCGGCTCTCGCCCACCGCGGAGATACGCGTGCAGGATGCCGGCAGCGCCGTGTGCCACGCCCCACGGATGGCTTTCGAAAACCTCGGGCGCAGCAGGCACGAAGCGGTCGGGCCGGGCGTGCGCCGCCTGTGCCGTGACGTAGGCAAACAGCGCATCCGCGTGAACCGGGGGCAGCGGTGCAACACCGAGGCGGTGTGGAACGGGCGTCGTATCCGGCTCGATATCCGACACGTGCTCACGCAGGGTCGCCATCACCGCGGCGGGGGAAAGCCGGTGCCGCTGGCCGGAATTCAGGAGTTGGTCTATGGCCCGTGCCGCGGCGACCGGGTAGCCCATATCCTCACTCATCCGGTGCGCAAAGCGGGCCGCGGCTGTGCGATCCAGTGGCAGCATGGCGTTGACCGGAATCATCGCAGCGAGCAGGTTGGCGCCAAAGGCGTACACGTCTTCGCTTTGCGCTTCCTCGTGGTCGCCGGGTGCGGGGCGTTCAGAGGCGAAGCCGGGTGTACGCAGGTGTACAGGAAAGTCGAGGCCATCCTCGACCGCCGCCTCCAGATCGATCAGGCGCACGCCGCCTTCGGCATCCACGATGATGTTGTGAAACGACAGGTCGCCGAGCGACACGCCCACGGCGTGGACGCGCTCGATCGCATCGGCAAGACGACTGAATACCTCGACGAGGTCGGTGAGAAACTGGGCGGTATCTTCCCGCGTCGCCTTGGTTTTCAACCAGGGGTAGCGACGGCCCAGCCAACGCCGCAAGGTGTCGCCGCGCAGGTACTCCTCGACCAGGAAGCTGTGTTCCCACTCTTCGAAGTGAGCGACCGGCTGGGGCGCAACACGCAGCGGTGCAAGTCGGCGCAGCAACCGGAACTCCTTTCGCAGACTTGCCTTTGCCGTCTCCAGGTGACCGATGTACGGGCGCGCCTCCTTGATGATCACGCGACGTCCTTCGTCAAGGTCGTCGGCGAGGTACACGCCACCCGCGGCGGAAAATGCCAGTGCTTCATACACGCGGTAGCGACCGCCGCCGAGGAGTACCGCGTCAGGCGCCTGTGCCGGCGGCGGGACTCCGAAGGGGGTCGCGCAGCCATCCGGGAAGCCGGAACCGGGGCGAGCGATCGTCGATTTCGACGGTGTCGTCGGGTCGCCGTAGCAGCCATTCCCGTCGGCCGCCCGCGGACACGCGGAAGGCCGGAACGATTCCGCCGTAGCGATAATAGATGACCTGGGAATCTTCGTAGCGCCGGTCGGTCAGCACGTATGGCCCTACATAACCTGAGAGCGCCGCATGGAGATTGGCAATGACCTGCCGGAAGTCGTCTACGTCGCGCGGGTACACCGTGATGAACTTGCCCGATCCGCTTCGTGGCCAGCGCTTGCCATTGATGGCGGCGAGCATGCCGAGGTCGGCAGGGAACTTGAAAGGCGTGCCCGATCCAGCGAGCGTCGCCGCCGTAATGGAAAGCACGATATGCGCGGTCGGGGCGATCGAGGAAACGTGGATCTTCCAGCCTTGCGCCGGCAGGGCGGAACCGGGCGGACGGCGGTGCATCCAGATGCCCGCGCGGTGGGTGATCCAGGCTTCCGGGAGCACCCTGCCCAGGGGGTCGATGAAGTCACCCTCCTGCACGGAGCGACTGGCGTAAGGTTCGAAGAATTCGCGATCGACCGCGGTGTACTGCAACAGCTGTGCACGTCGTTCCATGTACTGCCACTCTCCCTGCGGACGCGACCCGACAAACGAGACGACCCGGACGCCGTCTCGTTTGCCTTCGCTTACCTGTCGACGACTACTCGGCGAAACCATCCATGTGATAGATCGAGCAGCTGTTGACGCTGCAGGTCGTTGCTCCTTCACCACCATCGTTACGATCCCACATCACATCGGACGCGAGGTTCTGCAGATCGAGTACGTTTGGCATGACCACTCCTTTAGTTCAGCGACGAGATGTGCACCACGCGGTAAGGGCGGTGTGCAAGCCGAATCTAGAGTGCCCCCGGGCGCGGAAACAGTGTCTCCGGCGCACCTCAGACGGACCGACCGACACCGGCGCGGCCCTTCTATCCGACGTGGCCGGTTTCGGTCATCGGACCTGTCCGGAATCGGACGGCATCGTCCGTAATCGGACGTAGCGGCAGACGGACGGTGGCAACCGCGCCGCGCGAGCCGGAGCGAGCGGTCAGGTCCACCGTTCCCGCATGGGCTTCGAGGATCAGGCGAGTAAGCGTAAGGCCGATTCCCGAGCCTTCGGGTTTGGTGGTGAAAAAAGGCACGAAGACGCCGTCGCTCGGAGGCAATCCGATGCCGTCGTCTTCGATCGTCACACGTACGAACCCGCCCTCGACCCGCCAGTCGACGCGAACGCCTCCCCCCGTCTCCAGGGTGGCTTCCACCGCATTGCGCATGAGGTTGATGAAGGCTTGCCCCAGTTGATCTTCGTCCCCGTCGACGGTGACTACCGCGCGACCCAGCACCTCGATCGCCTTTCGTTGATCCAGCCGCGCGCAGCGTAGCAAGGCCGCATCGAGCCGGAACGGCCGCGGCTGCAAAGGCGGTAATCGCGCCAGGCGCCCGTAGCCCGAGAGAAAACGCGTCAGCGAGTGGGCGCGTCGACCGATCACTTCCAGGCCGATACGCAGCTCCTCGTCGATCGTCGCGCGATCGCCTGAATCGAGCAGGGTGGACAGGCTGCCGGCCAGTGAGCCGATCGGCGTGAGTGAATTGTTCAGCTCGTGGCTGAGCACGCGGATGAGCCGTTGCCACGCGCGGCGTTCTTCCTCACTCAGCGTTGCACTCAGGTCGTGAAGCATGACCATGGTGTGCTCCCGGCCGTCGCGGTACAGAACGGCGCGGCGTACCGCCCAGCGGCCGCTCGCCGCGGCGAAACGGTGCGTGAGTATGGCTCCGTCTGCGTTGGCGAGCGGAGCAGCGAGCCCGAGTGTGGCGATGTCGTGCCCGATGATCGCCGTGCGTTCGGCGCCTATCATGCGGCGCGCCGCCGGATTGATAAACGTGAGTCGGCGTTCATCGTCCACGACGAACACAGCGCTGGGCATGGCGATCAGTGTCTTGCCCAGAAAGCGTGACGTCTCGGTACGCTTGCGGCGTCCGTTGCGCAGGTCGTCGGTGAGAAGGTTCACGTCGGTGATCAACCCCTGCAGCAGATCGTAACCTGGCCGCGGCCGACCCCGCAGGGTGTAGTCACCTTCGCGCACGGCCAGGAGCATGTCGAAGACCGTGCCGAGCGTCGTCGCGAGGCGGTTGCCCCCGATCCAACCGACGAGGACCGTCAGCGACAGCCCGCTGCCGATGACGATCGCACGAAGCATCGCCGGGAGATCGCCGGCGAATACCAGCGACACCGCGCTCAAGACGAGTGGCGCAAGAAGCATGGCCACCCAACGCAGCGCCTCTTTCCGAAAAGCGCGGGAGCGATCGCGGGTCGTCGCGCCTGGCCGGTTGAGCAGGAAAAGCCCCATGGCAGTTCCGTCAATCGACGGGTTCGAACCCGCTGCGTACGCGCTGCTTTTCCAAACGGCGATAAAGCGACTGACGTGAGATACCGAGGTCGTCGGCCGAACGCTGCAGGTTGTGATCGTTACGGTCCATTGCATTCCGGATGAGCAGGTCTTCGGCATCGGGCAGGGTCAACCGATCCAGCAACTGCGGTGTATCGCCCGCCTGGCTGAGGTTCAGGCCGGCGACATCCACCTCGTCCCGCTCGGCCAGGAGCACGGCCCGCTCGATCGCATGCTCGAGCTCGCGGATATTTCCTGGCCATGCGTAGGCGCGCAGCGCACGTTCGGCGGATGGCGCGAGGAACATGGCTGCTTTACCGCGACGGTGGCATTCGCGCAGGAGGAAGTGCCGCGATAGGGGGATGATGTCGTCCGCCCTTTCACGCAGGGACGGCAAGCGCATTTGCATCGCGTTGAGACGGTAGAGAAGGTCGCGCCGGAAGCGGTCGCCGCGAATCGCCGCGTCCATGTCCATGTTAGTCACCGAGATGACACGCACGTCTACCCGGTGCGTTCGTGTCGAACCGGATCGCTCCAGCTCGCCTTCCTCAAGCACGCGAAGCAGGGTCACTTGTCGTGTGATCGGGATATTGCCGATTTCCTCGAGGATCAGGCTGCCTCCCTGCGCAAGCTCGAAACGCCCGGGCCGCGGTCGATTCTCGTCGTCTCCGAACATCTCGTCGGCGAAGCGCGATTCGGGAAGGCTGCCCATGTCCACGCGGATCACCGGACCTTCCGCGCGGGACGACATGGCGTGTATCTGGCGGGCCAGCAGTGATTTACCCGTACCGTTCTCACCAAGAATGAGCACGTTGGCTTCGCCTGCGGCTATGCGGGCGGCGAGCTTCATCACCTCTCGCATGGCCGACGATTCCCATGTGCGTAGTACATCGCTGGCCTCGCGGCCGAGGGCCACCTCCGCGCGCAGGCGCCGGTTCTCCTGGGACATCTCCCGCTGCGCGATCTGGCCGCGCACGGTTTGCAGGATACGTTCGTTGCTCCATGGTTTCTCGACGAAGTCCGCCGCCCCCCGCTGCATGACATGGACAGCGAGGTCCACGCTTCCCCACGCCGTCATCGCCACAATCGGCAGGTCGGGCGCATCCTCACGGAGGCGTGCGATAAGTTCGAGACCTTCGTGCCCGGAGGTTGTATCACCGCTGTAGTTGAGATCGAGCAACGCACAGGAAAAATCGCTGCGTGACGCGGCTTCCAGGGCGGCGGCGGGCGACGTAACTCCCACCGAAGCGATACCCACCGAACGAAGCAGGACACGAAGCGACACAAGAACGTCCGCCTGATCATCGACGATGAGCACGGGGAGGGAGATGTCTGGCCGGTTCACCATGATCGGGGCATCGTGTTGCGGCTGTGACGTCGCGACGACGTGGCACGATCACCACCGAGGATGTTGACGGGTCTCACGGCGACGGCGCGCAGGGTTGGCACGGCCAACGCACCGATGGCCGACACGGTCATCACGAGGGCTACTGCGGTAGCTACTGCGGTATCGATCCTGCCGAGTCGAAGCGCCGAGCGCTCCAGTTCCTCTCCCAGTGCACCTGCCGCGAGCAAGCCGAGCGCGATACCGGGCGTCGCCATGCTGATGCCGCGGGACAGGTTGTGTCCGAGCAGATCCAGCGGAGTGCCGCCCAGCGCTTCGCGCAGCGTGGTGTCTCGCCGGCGGCTGCTCATTTCCAGGGCTTGTGCCGCGTAAAGACCGACACACGCCAGCGACAACGCCATGACGGAAAAGATCGCACTCAGAACGGCGTTTCGTCTGGCTTCGGCCGTCGCGTCGAGGGCGACGTCACGGAGCGGATGGAGGCTCCCGGCCGCCAGACCGGGCGCGGCCTCCCCGATCATCGCCTGTATGGCGACGTGTGCGGACACGAGGCTTCCACTCCCACGCACGACGAGATAGGTTGCTACGAGGCGTCGCATGAACGTGTAAGTGCTGGCATCGACCTGGGAGAGGGCGACGAAGACGGTTGGCTCGGCGGGCCGCTCCGCGCCAGCGGCATGCGTGTCGGCGACGACGCCGACGATGCGCAGCGGCCGGTTCGTGGCAAGGCGTGACGCGGGAATAACCAGCGCGCCGAGCCCGCGGCGATCGATCCGATCCAGATAGGCCTGGTTGACGACCGCCACACCCTGCGTCGCTGCGCTGTCCGTCGTACGGATGTCGTGGCCGGCGATCAGCGACAGCCCCATGGCGCCGACGGTACCCGGGGAAACCAGTGCATAACGCAGGTAGGACGTACCGCCGTCGGGCCGGCGGAACGGCATGAAGAAGCCTGGCCCGACCGGTAACGTGGTTACAACGGCCGCGGCGTCGATACCCGGCTGCCGCATCGCGGCGCTGCGGATCGCCTCAGTCGCTCGATGAACGTCGTTCGGAGTCGGAAACTGGTCTGGGTCGGGGTTGATCTCGACGAAGCTCGCGCCCGTAGCATGGAACCCCAAGGGAATCTGCGTCGCGCGCCACAGTCGGCACGCCGTCGCTACGCCCAGGGCAAGCAGTAGCGTTGCGATCGCGGTTTGCACCAGCACCAGGTAGCGCCGCGTTCGACGTCCCAGGCCCGCGGGTGACGTACCGCCGGAAGCGAACAGGGTGCGAAGGAGGCGGGTCGGGCTTGCGTGCACGAGACCGAGCGTCGCCGACGCCGTGGCCACGACAAGGGAGGCGCCGCCCGTCGTAAGGTTTACACGCCAGTCCAGATCGATCGGCGACGCCGAGATGAGCCAGGCTGCCGGGATGTAGTTGCGAACCACCATGACCAGCGCGTGGGCGATCGGCAGGGCGAGTATCAGTGCACACGTGCCGATGGCCACGACGTCGGCGATCATTGGCAGCATGGGGCGCCAACCCTTCCCCCCGAAAGCCGTCATGAGGCATGTTTCATGGGTGCGCCGCAGTGCGCGCGACAGCATGATATTGGACAGATTAACGCCGGCGACCGCAAGCACCAGCAGTGCCCCCGCCATGAAAAGAAGCACGACAGGGCGCGCCTTGTAGGTCAGGACGCGAGCGATCGGCACGGCTTCGTAAACCGGGGCGCAGTGACAATCCGCGCGTGCCGGCAAGGCGCTCGCCGACAACTTTTCCTGCATCCATGGCGCAAGGCTTTCGGCGGATACGCCCGGTGCGAGCCGTGCAAAAGCAACGATATTCGCCGCACTGTTCCGGGAAGGGCCCGTTGATCGGCGGGGAAGGAGCATGTCGGTGTCGGCAAACAGCCGGTACTCCGGTGGAAGCACGCCGCGCACCCTCATGGCCTCGCCATCGACTGTCACGAAACGACCCACCACTTGCGGGTCACCCCCCATCGATCTCCGCCAGAACGTGTTTGAGAGCATGACGCTGTGGGCGAACGCGATCGATGGATCGTCCGGCAGGACCGACCCGATGCCCATCGTGGGTAGGAAACCCTCGTCGACCCGCTGGGCACGCACTAGGCTCTCGTTATTCCCCGATCGCACGTTGACCGATTCCGGGAATTGAGCCGCGCCTCGGGAGATGACACCCGGAGGAAGGCCGAGGATGTCGTACGCCATCGGTGACGCTGCGCGGCTGACAGGATCGCGGTCCTGTTCGCCGTACATGACGAGGCTCGCATCGTGCGGGAACGGCGGCGATCCAAGCAGGCATTCGGCCACCGTGAGCGCGGCCGCGAAGGCAGCCAGGCCGATCGCAAGTGTTATCGACGCCAACGGCAGGAATCCTCGGGGAAGCCAGAGGTTCCTCCAGGTTCGCGCCAGGACGGAAAGCGATCGTCTCACGGGAACGACTCCGTGCTTCGGCGCTCGTCGAGACCCGCCTCGGCTTCGCGCTGACGCTGGCGAAACGTCGTCTCGTCGATGACACAGCCGTCGAGCAGGCGCACGGTGCGATCGGCGACGCCGCTGAAACGCTCATCGTGGGTGACCATGCAGATCGTCCGCCCCGAAGCGTGCAGCCGGCTGAGCAAGGCCATCACCGTCTCGCCGTTGCGGAAATCGAGGTTTCCGGTCGGCTCATCGGCGAGGAGGATAGCCGGCTCACCCGCCAAGGCGCGGGCCACGGCGACACGTTGCTGCTGCCCGCCCGAAAGCTGATCGGGATAGTGGTGCATGCGATGGGCCATGCCGACGTCAGCCAGCGCACTGGCCGCACGGTCCGCACGCTCACGGCGACTCATGCCATCGCGAAAGGATAGGGGCAACTCGACGTTCTCGGCGACGGTCATGTCGTCGATCAAGTGAAATGCCTGGAATACGAAGCCGATGTGTTGATTGCGCAGGCGCGCCAGCGCACTCCGACCCAGACCGGCTATCGGCTGGCCGAGAAAACGGAACGTCCCGTAAGTCGGCACGTCCAGCACGCCCATCAGCGAAAGCAGGGTGGTCTTCCCGCAGCCGGAAGGTCCAGCAATGGAGACGAACTCACCGCGACGAACATCGAGGTGTATGTCGCTCAGGACATGAACCTCCATCGCACCAATGTCGAACACCTTGCCGATGCCGGTCATCTCGATGACAGACGGAGCGAGAGCAGGTTGCACGTCACACCTCAGCTCACTGAACCCCGTTCGACGATTGTGACGCGGGCGTCGGACGCGTGCGGAGGAGCCGTTCATCTTTTGCCGGAAACGCTTCGTGATAGGTGCTTGCCGGCTGAAAAGCGGGTAAGTGCTTACCGTTGCGCAGCGCTCGCCGCCGGATAGCGCATCCTTTGCGTCCCAACGCCGTAAACGTTTACATGTAACGTCATTTACATGCCCACTTGGGGCACCGATGCCGGTATCCTTGCCCGCTTACGGCGCCGGAACGCGCGCCGACCGTTTCCAGGGCAAGACCACCATGATCCGTAACCCCCGCATCGAAGACCTACTGGCCCGCATGACCGTCGAAGAAAAGGTCGGCCAGTTGGGCGTGTTCGCCGATGCCGTCCGCCCGTTCGCCCCCGATATCAACCCCGAGGCCAATGCGCTCGGTGCGGCCGAGGTGCTCGAGCAGATCCGCGCGGGCCGCGTGGGCGCCCTGTTCAATGGCGTGGGCGCTGCGGAGGGCCGCGAGGCCCAGCGCGTAGCGGTGGAAGAAAGCCGGCTGGGCATTCCGCTGTTGCTCGGCGCCGACGTCATTCACGGCATGCGCACCGTCTTCCCGATTCCTCTTGGCGAAGCGTCGACCTTCGAACCGGACCTGGCAGAACGCACCGCACGCGCCACCGCCATCGAGGCCACGGCCGCCGGCATCCACTGGACCTACGCACCCGCCGTGGATATCGCACGCGACCAGCGTTGGGGTCGCGTCGCCGAGGGCGCCGGCGAGGACGTCGTCCTTGGGTCGGCGTTCGCCGCAGCGCGAGTGCGCGGCTTCCAGGGTACGGACCTCACGGCGAACGACTCCCTGCTTGCGACGCCGAAGCACTTCGCCGCGTACGGCGCTGTCGCCGGCGGGATGGAATACAACTCCGTCGACATCGCACCGCAGACCCTGCGCGACGTCCATCTTCCGCCGTTCAAGGCCGCGCTCGATGCCGGGTCGCTTACGTTCATGAGCGCGTTCAACGACATCAACGGCGTGCCGGCCTCGGCCAATCGCGAACTCATGACCGACATCCTCCGGGGTGAATGGGGTTTCGAAGGCTTCGTTGTTTCCGACTACACGGCCGACATGGAACTGACCGCCCACGGCTTTGCGGAAGATGAGCGCGACGCCTCGCGCCTCGCCTTCCTTGCCGGCGTGGACATGAGCATGCAAAGCGGCTTTTATGCAGCCCACCTGCCCGACCTGGTCGAGAAAGGCGACGTGCCCATGGCAGTACTCGACGAAGGCGTGCGTCGCGTACTGAACGTCAAGCATGCGATCGGCCTGCTGGACAATCCCTACCGCTCGCTCGATCCCGCCGTGGAAGCCGACACGTCGAAGAACGCCGAACATGCCGCGCTCGCTCGCGATGGTTCGCGTCGCTCCATCGTGATGCTTAAGAACGACGGCGTACTGCCACTTCGCAAGCATGGCCAGCGCATCGCGTTGATCGGCCCCTTCGGCGCGGATGTCGACAACCTTGAAGGTTGCTGGACCCTGTTCGGCGACAAGACCCGCCACGTGAACATCGAGACCGGCCTGCGCGATGCACTCGATGACGGTGCCCTGCTTGAGGTCGTTGCGGGTAGCGGCATCGAAGACGCGCTCGAAGGAGGCATCGACGATGCCGTCGCGGCAGCGAAACGGGCGGACGTCGTCCTGCTCGCCATCGGCGAGCCGCAGGTGTACTCCGGCGAAGCCCAATCGCGCACGCAAATCATCGTACCGCCGGCGCAGCAAGCCCTGGCCGAGGCCGTGGCGGCGACGGGAAAGCCTGTCGTGGTGCTGCTCAAGAACGGTCGTGCGCTGGCTCTTACTGGCGCGGTGCGCGAGGCCAGCGCCATCCTCGTGACCTGGTTTCTCGGCAGCCAGACCGGCCCCGCCATCGCCGACGTCGTGTTTGGCGACTACAACCCGGCCGGTCGCCTGCCTGTCAGCTTTCCGCAGGACTCCGGGCAGCAACCGTACTATTACAATCACCTGCGCACCGGTCGTCCTGAACTCACCGACCAGCCGCCCGCGTTCAAGGCACGCTATCGCGAGATCACCTTCGAGGCGTTGTATCCCTTCGGGCACGGCCTCAGCTACACCACGTTCGGCTACTCCGCGCCGATGGTGCAGCGGCAGGTCGGGTGGGACGAAACCATCGTGGTCAGTGTCACCGTGACCAACACGGGCGACATAGCCGGCGAAGAAGTGGTGCAGTTGTATATCCACGATCGCGTTGCCAGTCGTGTCAGGCCGGTGAAGGAACTCAAGGCCTTCCGCAAGATTCTTCTTGCCCCGGGCGCATCCGAAGAGGTGTCGTTCGAACTGACCCGCAAGGATCTCGCATTCACCCATCGCGACGCGAAAACGTTCGAAGCCGAGCCGGGCGAGTTCCAGGTATGGATCGCAGGATCATCAGCCGGCGGTGACGCTGCCTCGTTCGTGCTGCTCGCTCCCTGATCGGTCATCCGCCGGGCCTGCCCTGACGCGCATAATTGCGGGGCCTTTCATCGGAACCCCGCACATGCACGCACTCAATGGGAAAGTCGCCCTCGTCACGGGCGCAGCGAGCGGTATCGGCCGCGCCATCGCCACGGCCTACGCGAACGCGGGTGCGATCGTTGCAGTCACTGATATCGACGGCGCCAAGGCCGACGACGTGGCCACCGAGATTGGCGGCGGCGCGATCGGGATGGCCATGGATGTGACCGATGAGCGACAGGTCGACGAGGGGTTCGCGCGTGTCCTGCGTGACGCGGGCGCGGTAGATATCCTGGTGAGCAACGCTGGCATACAGATCATCTCCCCGCTGGTCGACCTCTCGTTCGCCGACTGGAAGCGCATGCTTGCCATCCATATGGATGGCGCCTTCCTGACCAGCCGCGCCGCCATGCGTCAGATGATCGCCACCGGTCGCGGTGGTTCGGTCATCCTCATGGGGTCAGCGCATTCTCACGTCGCTTCGAAGTTCAAGGCTCCTTACGTCGCGGCGAAGCACGGCTTGCTGGGTCTCGCGCGGGTTATCGCAAAAGAAGGCGCGAAGGACAACATCCGGTCGAACGTCATTTGTCCCGGCTTCGTCCGCACGCCCCTGGTCGAGAAACAGATTCCCGAACAGGCACGGGAATTGGGCATCAGCGAGGAAGACGTCATCCGCAACATCATGCTGCGCGACACCGTAGATGGCGAGTTCACTACGTTGTCGGATATCGCCGATACCGCGCTCTTCCTGGCGGGCTTCGAATCCAATGCGCTCACCGGGCAGTCGCTCCTGGTAACGCACGGATGGCACATCCAGTAGCGCTGGCGCACGGGCTTTCGGTCGGGCCGGACCTACAAGCAATCCGCTGAAGCGCGCGCTTGATCGTGCCGTCCGCCGATACGATCACCGGTGTCGATCGCTTAGTTTCGTGGGCCCGTCTACCCACGAGATCCCTACAGCATGCCCATGCTCCCACGCTCGCTCGTGGCGATCGCCGCGCTCGCCATCCTGCTGCTCCCCGACAGGGCCATCTCGACTCCCGCCGTCGTCGTGGCTTGGGGGCCGTGCCCTGGCAGCTGGGTGGGGTCAGCCACCGGCACGCTCGATGGTCGCCTTCTATGCGCCACCATGAAAGCGCCCCTCGATCATGTCGCGCCAGACGGACGCGAGATCGATGTGGGAGTGGTCCGCATACGCGCCGCCGTCCCGGCGCAGCGCGAAGGCGCCCTTTTCTTTCACATGGGCGGCCCCGGCTTGCACCCCGGGAAGTTGCTTCGACTCATCGGCGAGGCCTGGTCACGCATGAGTGCGGACCGCCCGAACGAGCGAGACAAGCGCAGCCTCTCGGAGCGCTACGACTTCGTTGCCGTCATCCCTCGCGGACTTGTCGGCAGCGGCGCCCTCCGCTGTGCCAGTGACCTGCCACCCGCTCCCACACACGCCTTCCTTCCCACGCATCCCGGTGACGCCAACTGGCAACTGGCGGTCAATGGTGCCAGAGCAACGGCCGAGGCCTGCCACGCGCCGGCGCAGGCACGCTACGTCAACACCGAACAGCACGTGCATGACATGGACATGGTGCGCCGGGCCCTCGGCGACGAACGCCTGCATTTCTACGGCATTTCCTACGGGGGGATGGTGGGAGCCTGGTATGCGTCGATCTATCCGACACATACAGGGCGCCTTCTCCTCGATTCCACCATGGACATCATGCACGGGTATCGCGCGGCCGGCGTGCTGGCCCTGAAGGCAAGGCAACGCGTTTTCAATGCAGACGTGGTCGCACCGTTGTTACGCGATCCTGCGTCCTACGGACTCGGCGAGAGCCGCAATGCCATCGCCACCGCCATCGACAATTTTCCCGCACCGGCACGCGAGGCCTGGTCGAAGCAACTGAATTCGCCAGAGCGCCTCGCTGCGGCGCTGCGCCTGGTGGAATGGCTGGGCAGCGAGCGGCCGCCGTCGGTCGAGGCCATGAGGCGGCTCGTCGAGCGCACGAGGTTCAGTAGCGACCACGGCCTCGATCGACGCATCCGTAGGGAAGCCGACTTCCTGGCGCCGTCGTTGTATGCCGTGTCCGCCACACCCGCAACCACCGAGTTGGACGCGGAAGGGGACTTCACGCGCGTGGCCACGGGTTGCAGCGACGTCGAGTGGCCACGGAGCGAAGCCGAGATTCGGGAATCCTCGCGCCGCTATACCGCCTTGTACTTCGATTTCAATGGAGACGAAACGCTCGAGGAACTCACCTGCTCGTCCTGGGGCGGTCCGAGCGCTCGACGGCCGAGCCTCGCAGGACTCGGGCAGGTAGAGCCGTTTCTCTTGATACAGGCCGAGAAGGACACGTCTACGCCACTGGCAGGCGCAAGCCATATCCTCGACGCGTTCGACAACGCGCGGATGCTCCTTGTCCGCGATTCCAGCGTGCACGGCCTGTTCAATTTCACCACGTCGTCTTGTATAGAGCGAACGGCAGCCCGTTATCTGCTCACGGGGACGCTGCCAGGGCTGGCCTCGCGAGCGTTCTCTTGCGACGACGCCTTCATCAACCCTGTCAACGCTCTGCCCGGCGGCCTCCCCTCGCCCACGGTCGAGCCCACCCCCATCGACCGACCTTCCGTGCCAGCGGGTCACGACGAGTTCTGAGAACGGCGCGAGAGGAGGCGAAAGCCCACGCACGCGGTCGCCGTGCGCCGCTCCCGGCGGAGTAGCAGTCGACCTACCGTGGCTCTCCCTTTTCCAGGAGAGTCACGATGAAGAAGCGAGGCACGCTCGCCGCATTGACCGCACTGCTGTGGCACGGCGCAGCTCCCGCCCAGGATGCCAGGGACTGGCACCTCCCCGAGTTGTTACCCGCAACCATCGACTGGAGCGCGTGTTCGCCATCGCTTGTTCAGGAAGGCGCCTTTCGGCTTGGTGAACGACTTCGCTGCGGCACCATGGGGGTGCCGCTCGATCACCGTCGTCCCGAGCTAGGCAGCATCGATGTCGCCCTGATCCGCGTCACTGCCAGCAATCCGGCAAAGCGGCAAGGTGCGATTTTCTTCAATCCGGGCGGCCCGGGTGAAACTCCGATGCGCTACCTCCCGGCACTGGCCCAGTATTGGGGCGATGCTTATCGGGATCATCCCGTCCACGGCACGAAGAAGGATCTCGCCGAGCAGTTCGACCTGATCGGCGTCGTGCCGCGCGGTCTGGAAGGTGGCACGCGCTTCGCTTGTACCTCGCAGGACGAGGCGACGCAACCCAGAGACATCGTTGCGGATACCTCGTCGGCGAACGTCGAGGTGATGGAACGCTACATGCGAGCCATGGCCTCTGCCTGCCATGAGAATGTCCTCTATCGATTCATCAATACCGAGCAAACCACCTATGACCTCGAAGTCGCCCGGCGAGCATTGGGCGAACCTCGTCTGCATTACCTGGGCTATTCGTACGGTGCATGGCTCGGCAGCTGGTATGCAGCGACTTTTCCTGACCACGTCGGTCGCATGGTCCTCGATTCCAGCATGGACTGGACAGCGGACTGGAACACCAACATCACCCGTAGCAAGCTGGCCTCCCAAGCCAGGTTCGATCGCCTCGTCGGCGAGACCGCCGCGAGGCGCCCCGGACGCTACCAGCTCGGTGGGGACGTCGCCTCCGTCGTCGCCCATGTCGAGGCGCTGACCTATCCGGTCCGACAAGCATGGGGCGGGTTCTGGAAAACACCTGAGAACCTGTTGGGTGCCGTCGCCGTATCGGACTGGTTGCGGCTCGACCCCAGCATGAGCTTCAAAGCGGTCACCGCACGCATGCGCCTGCACCGGTTCCACCGAAACGATGCGATCGACGCAGAAGTGCGCCGCGACACTCTCAGCCATGCCTGGCGACTATTTCCAGGGACGCACCAACCCGAGTCCTTTCGCATGGACCCGATGGACTCCGTGTATGCGGCCGTCATGTGCAACGACATGCCGTACAACGGGAATGCGGTCCATCACCAGGCGCGAATCGCGAGGATAGCCCGTGCCGCCCCCGCAGCGAACGGCCTCGGCCTGGAATACCACTGCGCGTTCTGGGGAGGACCACAGGCCATGCGCCCGCCCCTGAGTCGGATGAGCGCCGCCGGCGACATCCTCATGGTGCACGCTTCGCTCGATCCAATGACGCCACTCCAGAGTGCGACCGCCGCCCTCGAGCGCACGCCGACGGCACGCCTTCTGGTGGCCGAGGGCATTGATGAACACGGCGTCTTTGGTTTCACGGATTCCGGGTGTGTCGAGCACACCGTTGGGCGTTATCTGCTCACCGGCATCCTGCCCGCCGGACGCGAGATCCGCTGCGCCGCGATTCCGGGGGCACACGGCGGGCCGGCGCCTGGCTTTGCGCGTCCCGGTCATGTTGCCGCATTGCGTTCCGAACTCTCCGGCATGCGATCCACCTTTGCCCGGCTGGGAGGGACTCTCCCGTGATGAAAGCCCTGCTTCCCCTACTCCTCGCCGCGGCTTCCGCCACCCCCACCTCATCACTCGCTGAAACCGTATCTCCGCTCGCCTGGACATCCTGTGGAACGGATGAACACCTTCCGAACGCCGTCGCCGCACGCACCGAATGCGGCACATTGGTCGTGCCTCGCGACTACGGCAATCCCACGGCTGGCACGCTGGCTCTCGATGTCGTGCGGGTCGTCGCGAACAGCGAGCGCGGTGCTCGTCACGATGGTGTGCTGCTCCTGGAGCCGGACGAATTCGCGAGCAGCGCCATCCGAGCGGTTCAGGGCACGGCAGCCATGTGGCTTCACGGCAATGAAGCCTGGCGGAATGTCAGTCGGCGGCTCGACGTGGTTGGCCTGGCTCAACGCCGCATGGATGAGGCCGAAGGACATGATTGTCTCTCAGCGACATCGGCGCTGCCCCGGCCCGCCGCACTGGGCACCGTGGTAACGACACCGAACTTCGTCATGGCAGAGGGGCTGGCCCTGGCTATCGCCACGGCCTGCCAGAACGATCCGATGCACACGCACGTTGGCGTCCGGCGCCGCATCGAGGACGTAGATCGGCTGCGGGAAGCACTGGGACAACCTCGTCTGCATCTGCTTGGCGTCGGTCGCGGGGGCTGGATCGCCACGCGATACGCGGAGCGATATCCACAGAACGTGGGGCGCATGCTGCTCGACAGCAGTTGGGACATCGACGGGTCGGTCGCCGAAGCGATGGAAGCGCGTGTCGAAGAACGTGGTCGCACGCTCCGTCGCGTTATCTCCCAGGTCGTCGGCACGCCCCACCGTTACGGCTGGGGCGCCGAGGCCGCCCCTATCCATCGACGCATCGCACAACTGCCGGATTGGGCACACGCTGCATGGGCCACGCACGTCCGCGATGTGGCCGATCTGCTGGCGCTTCTTGGCATGGGTCGCTTGCTCGAGCGCGACCCGGCGCTGACGACCCAGGGTCTTCGCGATGCGCTCGCAACCACACGCCTGTCCACCGGCGATGAAGACGAGGCGGCGGCCCTCGCTTCGGCTAACCGCTTTCTCGACGGAGTCGACGCCGGGCGCTTTACCGACGCATCCGGATTCGGCTCGCGTGCCGCGAGCAGTTCACCTGCACAGCTGGCGACCGCCTTCGCCACACGCTGTAACGATGGTCGATGGGGTGGACAGCAACGGTATTGGCGCCAGCGTACCCGTGAGTTGCACGAGGCATGGCCCTCCAGTGTCGGTAACGAGACATTCCAGGGCATGGTCTGCAGCAAATGGCCAGGCAACTCGGGGGAAGCCCGGGTGCCGGTGCTCAACACGGCGCCCTCTTTCCTCATGGTGCATGCCGAATTCGACGAGGAGGCTCCGCTGCGCAATGCGGTCATGGGGCTTCATGGTCATGCGAAGGCACGCATGGTGATCGCCCGCGGCTTGCGGGCACACGGCGTCGCCACGCGCCACGACCGACCGTGTGTCTCCGAGATCACCGGCCGCTTCCTCGCCGACGGCGTCGTGCCCGATGCCAAGCTGATCAACTGCGCGCTTCCCGAGCCGACGTCGGCGCCGTGATGCGCTGACTTTATCCGTCATTTTGAAAGGGACATTCCGATGCGACGACTAAGCTGTTCCACCGCTCTGCTGATCGCTTTTGCTGGCTCGTCGCCAGCGGCGCTTGCAGCCATCACCCCTGACGCCGAGGCCGTCATCTGGCGCACCTGCCTCGCCGATGAGACCGGCGTCGACCTGCCGACGCTCGGCGAACGCCTTCAATGCGGAACCATGCGTGTTCCGCTCGATCACAACCACCCTTCATCTGCCGAGGTCGACATTGGCTTGGTTCGCGTGAGAGCGATCGACGAGGCCCATCGCGAAGGCGCGTTGTTCTTCAACGTCGGTGGTCCCGGTGGCAACCCCCGCAAGTTCGTCCCGTTGGTAGCGGACTGGTGGAGCGCGATCGATGCGGCCGATCCCGATGCAGGCGATCTTCGCAGGGTTGCCGACAGGTACGACCTCATGGCGGTGGTGCCGCGCGGGCTGGAAGGCGGTCAGGTCTACGATTGCGCGGCGACGCATAAGCGCGTGCCCTTCACCAATCTCTCGGCCGATCTCAGTGATGCGAACTGGCGCGCCGCCGAACGCGATGCGCTGGCCATGATCGCCGACTGCACGGAAGATCCGTTCCACCGTTTCGTGAATACCGAGCAGCACGTGCACGACATGGAGTTCGCGCGTCGTCTGTTCGGCGACGCGCCGCTGAATTTCTATGGTACGTCGTACGGCACCTGGGTCGGTGCCTGGTACGGCGCGATGTATCCGGAGAAGGTCGGCCGCATGCTGTTCGACTCGACCATGGACTTCACCACGGATTTCGCCTTCGCGGTATTTTCCCAGGTACGCGGTGCGCACGACCTTTTCATGACCCAAGCGCTGCGGCCGGCGGTCGATGCTCCAGATGCCTATGCACTGGGAACGGACGAGGACGCGTTGCTTCAGCGCGTACGTACGATGCCAGCGCGGGCGCGCACCGCGTGGACCTCGCGGCTGGATGATCCCGCGTCCCTTGCCGCTGCGCTGACCATGGCCGAGTGGATCAAGGCCGCGCCCGCCATCGACGCCGACGGCCTTACCGTTCGTATCGCCGGGCATACCTTCAGCCGCGAGGCAGAGGCGAACGCGCGTATACGCGTCGCCGCGAACGCGCTTGTGCCCTCGTATGGGGAGGAAGATCCCAGCGGCGTAGAGGACATCCTGGGTACGGATGGCATCTCGGTCAATCAGGCCGTCATCTGCAACGATACGCCGTGGAGAAAGGGAGCGTTCTACTGGCGGACCGTGGCGTTGAATGCGGCACAACACTTTCCCGGCGGAAGCGGGAGCGAGGCACATGGTGCGCTCATCTGCTCAGGGTGGCCGGCCTCCGGGACCACGCGCCCCCAGTTGGCGAAGCTGGGGCGGGCTGCACCTTTCCTGATGATCCACGCCGAGTTCGACAGGGTAACGTCGCTGGCCGATGCGTTGGTCGTACTCGACAGTTACAACTCGCCGCACATGGTCATCTCTCGCGGAACAGCGGGACACGGCGTCCTGGTGCCGACGGCTTCGTCGTGCATCTTGCGGGCGGCCGGCAGTTATCTGCTCACCGGAGACATGCCAGGGCAGAAGCTCACGGACTGCGAAGCCTCGCCCACGCGCATGCGCCGCGCGCTTTCGGCGCCGCGAAAGGAGGTCGCCCGACGCCTGACCGAGCTGCTGGAACGTAGCTGACCGTCGACGCGCGCAGGTCAGAACATGATCTGCGCGCGTACTTCGAAGACGCGTGGATCGACGCGGACGTCGCGCCGATCGCTGATCGCGCGTACGTAGTTGGCCTGTAGCTTCAGGTACTTCGTGAGGTACCAGTTAGTGCCGAACGTCCAGTCGTGTTCAGTGCCACCCAACGTCGGGCCGTCGTCCAGATCGAGGGTGCTGTAACGCACGAGGAACTCAAGGGCCCCCCAGGGGCCTTTCGGCAACACATCGGAGACATTGCCACCGCTGTAGGTGCGCGACTCGCCCGTAGCGACCCAGCTACCGAAAGCGTACCAGCCGTGCGCCTTGTACGCCGGCTTGTTCTCCAGTTTCACCTTCGCGTCCAGGTACTCGCTCTGTACCGACCACGGGCCATGAATCCACAGGCTCTCGAAGCCACGGCGATCGACATGGTCCGCCACGCTCAATACGCCGGAGTCGATCAGGCGCTGGGTGATCAGGCCCGCCTCGGGCAACGCGCGAAGACGCACGTTCGGCGGCGTGTATTTGCCGCGGCCATCGGTCGTGCCATACGGCGTCTCGCGCGACAGCGAGCCGCCGATATGCAGCACGTTGCCCGGCTCGTTCAACGGTGTCCACGCCGCACGTCCGGCGACCATGCGGCCGTCGAGATCGCCCTGCAGGTTACCGCCGTTGTAGTAGCCCAGCTGTACGAGGTATGCCTTCCGCGTCAGTGCCCAGTCGACGCCGATGCGGCGGTTGGCGTAGACCGCCTGCATGGGCAGCGACTGCTCGAGAAAAGAAGTCGTACCGGTGCTCGTGTTGCCTTCAAAGCCGACGGGTGTCTTCATGAAGCCGATGCGGACCGCGCCGTAGTCGTCGTTGAAGAGAGCCTTTGTCTGTAAACGAAAGAAAACGTCGAGCCACGTCCTGGCCTGGAAGTCGAACACGGCGGTAGCGTCATAGACGCCCTTCTTACGAATGAAGAAGCCGAATTCCTTACGCCGGTTGGTCTGCGCGTTTTCGTAGAGCCCGTCGTCGTGCGAAAACCGGTCGACGTCGTACTGGTATTTCAGCGACAGGCCGAGGTCGGTCCCATCGGAGAATACGTAATGCGTCGGCCAGTTGGTCCGCCAATCGTAGTTGTTGACCGGCGCGTCAGCGGCGGACGCGAACACGGGCACGATCAGCGCCAGGGCACTGAGGACGAGCTTGTTCATGCGGGTACCCCTCCCAGGGATCGAAAGGAACTATACCCCGGGGCCACAAATTCGCTAAATCCTGCGAATCGGAGGCAAAAAAAAGGTTCTTCACGGATTACCGGGGATTGGGCGCTCGCCGTCGGCCATGTGGGAGCCGCTTCAGCGGCGATGGCCCGTTGGCCGCACACTTGGGCGTCTCGCGAGGAGACCTTGGCGCCCACCCTCGCTGCTCAGACAGTCCTCCGCGTTTCGTACCGGAAGGCCGCTACCGCGGCTGATGTACTTATTTGGCCTACGGCCGCTCCACTTGTCCGGAACTCGCCTTGAGGGTGGACACCAAGGTCTCTCACGACGATACGGTTAGCTGGAAAGAGAGCCAACAGCCGAAGCGGCGTTGCTTCGTCGGCTCGACCCTCACAAGCCTCAGGGATGGGAAGAGTCTTCGGTGCCCACCCTCGAGGCGAGTTCCCGACAAGTGGAGCGGCCGTAGGCCAGATGGATACATGGGCCGCGCAGCGGCCTTTCCGGTACGAAACGCGAAGGGGTGTCTGAGCAGCGAGGGTGGGCACCGAAGGCTCTGCGCCGCCCGTCCCCAGCGTCCCCGGAATTCCGTGAAGAACCAAAAAAAAGGGCGCCGAAGCGCCCCTTTTCCCTCACCCCGAGTTGTGATCGCGATCAGATCGCGTAGTACATCTGGAACTCGAGCGGGTGCGTGCTGGCGCGGTAGCGGGTGACTTCCTGCATCTTCAGCGCGATGTAGCCGTCGATGAAGTCGTCGGTGAACACGCCACCGGCCTTCAGGAACTCGCGATCCTTGTCGAGCGCCACCAGCGCTTCGTCGAGGCTGGCGCAGACCTGCGGGATGTTCTTCTCTTCTTCCGGCGGGAGATCGTAGAGATCCTTGTCGGCCGGCGCGCCCGGGTCGATCTTGTTCAGGATGCCGTCCAGGCCAGCCATCATCAGGACGGTGAAGGTCAGGTAGCCCGACTGCATCGGATCCGGGAAGCGGATCTCGATACGACGACCCTTCGGACTGGACACGTACGGGATACGGCAGGAGGCCGAACGGTTACGCGCCGAGTAGGCGAGCATCACCGGTGCTTCGAAGCCCGGGACCAGACGCTTGTAGCTGTTGGTCGTCGAGTTGGCGAAGGCGTTGATCGCACGGGCATGCTTGAAGATGCCGCCGATGTACCACAGCGCCGTCTGCGACAGGCCGCCGTAGAGGTCGCCCGCGAAGAGGTTCTCGCCGTTCTTCGACAGCGACTGGTGGACATGCATGCCCGAACCATTGTCGCCGACGATCGGCTTCGGCATGAAGGTCACGGTCTTACCGGCCTGGTGGGCGACATTCTTGATGACGTACTTCATCGTCATCAGTTCGTCGGCCTTCTTCACCAGGGTGTTGAAGCGCGTACCGATTTCGCACTGGCCGGCATTGGCAACTTCGTGGTGATGCACTTCGACCACCTGGCCGAGCGACTCCAGCACCTTGCACATGTCGGCGCGCAGGTCGCCCAGGCTGTCGACCGGCGCGACGGGGAAGTAACCACCCTTCACGCCCGGACGGTGGCCGGTGTTGGTGCCGTCGTACTTGTAGCGCGACGACCAGGCGGCTTCTTCGGAGCCAATCTCGTAGAAGACGCGGCCCATGTCGTTCTGCCAGCGGACCGAGTCGAAGATGAAGAACTCGGGCTCGGGGCCGAAGAAGGCGGTGTCGGCGATGCCGGTCGACTTCAGGTAGGCCTCGGCGCGCTTGGCGATCGAGCGCGGGTCACGGCCATAGGCCTGCATGGTGCTCGGCTCGAGCACGTCGCAATGCAGGATCAGCTGCTTGTGGGCGCTGAACGGATCGAGGTGGGCGGTTTCCGGATCCGGCATGAGGACCATGTCGGACTCGTTGATGCCTTTCCAGCCGGCGATCGACGAACCGTCGAACATCTTGCCGTCTTCAAAGGTGCTCTCGTCGATGGCGTGAGCAGGAAAGGTCGTGTGATGGTGCTTGCCGAGGATGTCGGCGAAGCGGAAATCAACGAACTCGATTTCCTCGTCCTGGATCAGGTTCAGCACTTTCGAAGCGGCGGACATAAAAACCTCGGGTAGGTGGGCGGAGTCCATTTAGCAATCGCCATGCCAGCGGGACCGCCATCGACGGGGCCGCCAGGACCAAGCTTTCGCATCATAGAACGGGTTTACGACGGGCGTGCAAATGCACCAAGCTGGTGCAAGCCGAGGCGCCTTGCACCGCCGTGTCGCCCGAAAGTTCAGGAATGTAGCGCAACGCCTGGTCCGATCACGAAGACGAAAATTGCCGCGACGAGGCCGGCACCGCCGATCCACGGCCAGGACAGTCCCCAAGGCAAGTCGCCCGCCGTTTCATTGGCAGCCGGCTCCAGGAAGGCCGGTACGAACACCATCCCGAGCATGCAGCCAAAGCCACCGCTCACTCCCACCAACAGAATGAGGTCAGGTATGGGGTTCATCGCGGCACCGGCGACGAGCAGCAGGCCGCCTGCGACGTAGCCCGGCCAGATCAGGCGCGAAATGACCTCACGGCACACACCGCCCACATCGAGCCAGCGGGCCAACGAAGCCGAAGCGATGCGGAGGGCCAGGTAATAGCCGGCGGCGCCCGACACGGCCAGCCCGATCCGCCAGGCCAGACAGGGCTGCCATCCAGCGATCACGACAGCCATGTCACCGAAGTCGAGGAAGCCCGAATACACCAGGTAACCTGTGCCATTGAGCAGGTTTACCGTCGCGAACAGCCAGAGGAAGAACGACCCCGTCCCGACCGTGGCGCGACGGCGAAACCAGGCCATCGCGAGCGCGCCCAGCACAAGGTTCATCAGTGGACCTGCAAGCGCGACCAGACGGCTGGATCCCCGCGCACTCAGCGCCACCGTGGACAGTGTTACCGGAGTCACATCGTCCACCAACAAGGTGGCGACACCGTGCCCCAGGACTTCATGGCACATGTCCATCGCGGCATACGCGACGATGGCAAGGGACATCGTAGTCGCGAGGCGGCCCGCCACGGACGCCAGTGGGCGGCTGCCGGTCGATCGAGTCATGGGGTCCATTCCTGCCCTCTGCCGTTTCGGCGGATTGTGTCGCATCTGCCCGGCGTCGACTACAGCTATGATCGCGCGGCAAGGACACCATGACAGGGGATGGATATGGTCAAGCAGGGGAACCGGCGCGCGCTGTTACTGGGCGCGCTGCTACTGGCAACGGCCGGGCTGGCGGCCGTGACGCTATGGCCCGGGCGCGAAGCCCAGGCAACGATCGAACAGCGCGTCATTACGGCCTCGCGCTCGCCGACGCTGGAAGCGTTCATGGCGCAGGTCGTAGCAGCCTCGAAAATCGCCGATCCGGTCACGCGCTGCCTGCGCATGCCCGATCCGCCGGACTCGCACTGGCACGCGCAGGCAGTTGAAGCATACTGCCGCAACCGCTATGCCGATCTCATGGATGCCGCTCGGTTCCGGGCGCTGATCGCCGCAGGCAAGGGGGCGGAGGTCGATGGCATTCTCGACGGATATCTGCAGAAGCAGATGCACGACCCGGCGGACGCCGTGCTTCTCGACCAGGCCATGTTCCGCGCTGGTTTCAACGACGCAAGCGAGGAAACGCGAAACGCCATCGACGCCTGGAAGCGGCAGCGCCCCGACAGCGCTTTCGCTGTAGCCGCAAGCGGCATGCAGTACCACTCGGCCGCCTTCGCCGCACGCGGTGCGCACAGTGCCTCGAAGACGAGCGCTGAACAGTGGCGGGCCGCGCGTGAGCTGGCGACGCTCGCACGGCATAACCTGGACAGGGCCGCCACCATGACGCCGGCGGTCCCATCCATCTATTCGAACATGCTTAGCATGGCCGTGCTGGCGGGCGACAATCCGTACGCCATGACGGCCATTCGTCGAGGGCTCGAGGTGCAGCCGTCCAACCTGACCCTGCGTCTGACACAGGCAGCCATGACGGGCACCAAGTGGGGCGGCATTACAGCATGGGTGAAACAGCAAGCCGACGATGCCGCCGCAGCGGCAGGCCAGACGCCGCTGCTGTGGGTCGCGGTGGGGCGTGCGCACATCGAGGCCGCCACCGAGGGGCATCTCAGCCCGCCGGCCGACGGACGATTCCTTGCGGTGGCGGATGAAGTCGCCACCGGCTCCGACTTTGGCCACCTCGCCGATCAGGCCCGTCGCGCGCACAAGTACGACGACGCACGGATACTTGCCGTCGAGGCGCTGCGGTTCGACAACGCGAATGGCGATGCCCTGGATACGATCGGCCAGGCCGCTTTTCATGGAGCCTATCGCGAGTGGGGCAAGGCGGAACTGATACGCGCGGCACGCGAGCATCCCGAGTCTGTCGATGTCGCGGGCAATGCGGGCGTGTGGCTGCGCTACCTGGGTGAGCCGTTACTCGCCGAACCGTTGATGGTCTACGCCACCGAGCACGAAAAGGACGACTGGGTTCTCGCCACCCTCGGCGACTTCTACTCCCACGAAGGGAAGAACTATACGAAGGCGGGTTCCATCGCCGACGAATTGATCCGACGCGACCCAGGCAACGCGAACGGCTATGTGATTCGCGCATGCGTCGACAAGGACACGAACAGTCCGAACCGCTATCGCTCTGCCAGGGATTTCCTCGATCGCTTCGGCACGGATCCCGACCAACAGGGTCCCTCCTCCGAGATTCGCGCATGGCTCGCGGCGCATCCCGAACCCGTCGCGGGCTGAGATGTCACGTCGGTCGGCGGTTTGCCCGGCGACCGACATCGTTTACCCTGCGCTTGCTCGTCGACCGCTTCCCCAGGCTTCGGCGATCGCCGTCCAGCCATCGCGAACGACCCCATGACCCATAAAAATGAGAACGACACGCCGGATGCAGGCCGACGCCGCCTGCTGGGTGGCATTGCCACGACAGGCGCGGTGCTTGCGCTGGGTGGCGTGGCCGAGGTCGCCGCCGGCGAATCGAAAACTCTTACGGCCACGCCAGGTGGTAAGGAGCTCGACGCGCTGCTCGAAAAGCACATCGGGCATGTCGTCGTTATCTATGCGGAAAATCGCAGCTTCAATAACCTGTTCGCTGAATTCCCCGGACTGCAGCAACCACTCAGCGCGGTGCCGCCCGAGCGCTATCTACAGCGCGACCGCGATGGAAAGCCGCTGACAACGCTTCCGCCGGTGTGGGGCGGCCTGGTACCGCACCAGCAGGTGGTCGACCACAAGCCATACAAGGTAGGCGAGCAAGACATCACCGGTCTGCCCAATGCACCCTGGGCTTTGCACACGGGTGACGGCACGCCCTTGCCGCACGGCCTGGTCACCCGCGACCTTGTCCACGCTTTCTACAACAACCAGCTGCAGATCAATGGCGGCAAGAACGACGGCTTCGTTGCGTGGGGCGACAACGGGGCGATGACGATGGGCCACTACGCCTCGTCTCCAGTGCACCTGCGGCTGTGGCGACTCGCCGAGCAGTACACGCTCTGCGACAATTTCTTCATGGGTGCGTTCGGAGGTTCGTTCCTCAACCATCAGTACCTCGTCGCCGCGCAGCCTCCGTTCTATCCGGATGCCGACAAGAGCCCGGCCCAGTTTGGTATCGCCGTTACCGAGAGCGGCGATCCGCTCGACTATCGCCTGAAGATGGCGGAGGAATCGCCGGCCAGCGCCATGCAGGGGAAGCCGAAGTTCGCCCACCATAACCAGCTCACGCCGGACTTCTTCGCCGTCAACACCATTGGGCCGCCCTATTCGCCCGGTTTCAATGTCGACCCGAAGAATCCTTTGATGGCGGATGCGACCAGCGCCAATACCCTCGTCCCCCAGAAACACAAGCACATCGGCGACGTGCTCTCGGACAAGGGCGTCGACTGGGCGTGGTACGGCGGTGGATTCCAGGCGGCGCTGGATGGCAAGGGCGACGGGGACGATAAATCGTTTCCGCAGACGCCCAACTTCCAGCCGCACCACCAGCCACTCAATTATTTTGTCACGCTGGCCCCGGGTACCGACGCGCGCAGGCGGCATCTGCGCGATGGTGGTCTTGGTGAAACGGCGAAGACGAATCTGTTCCTCGCCGATGTCGCTGCCGGTAAGCTTCCGCCAGTGTCGTTCTACAAGCCGCAGGGCGACCTCAACATGCACGCCGGCTACTCGGACGTGGAGGCTGGCGATCGTCACATTGCAGGGGTGGTGCACGCGTTGCGCACCAGCCCGCAGTGGAAGGACATGCTGGTCATCGTCACGTTCGACGAGAACGGCGGCTGGTGGGACCACGTCGCACCGCCGAAGGGCGATCGCTGGGGTCCGGGTACGCGTATTCCCGCGCTGGTGATTTCGCCCTATGCGAAGAAGGGACATGTCGAGCACACGATCTATGACACGGGGTCGATCGCGCGATTCCTCACTCGGCGGTTCAAGCTGGAGAAGCTGCCGGGGTTGAAGATGCGTGAGGAGGCTATGGTGGCGGCGGGTGGACCGGCGGCGGGTGATTTGACGGAAACGTTGAGTTTTTCGGCGGTCGGTTAGAGCATCGCCGCTGAAGCGGCTCCCACACAGAGCGGCGCTTCTGCCGGCGCCGCTCTGTGTGGAACCCGCTCTATGTGGGAGCCGCTTCAGCGGCGATGGCCCGATTGCCTCAGTGTCCGGGCGTGCCGCCCGATGCAAACGGCGGCTTGGCGAACCAGATAGCGACCATCGCTACCAGGAAGATCATCGCAAAGCCCCAGAACACGTCGTTCACCGCGAGCGTCGCCGCCTGCATGTCGACGATCCGGTTGAGCGCGGCGTTCGCGGTCGGCCCCTGGATACCGAGGGTCTGGAACCGATCCAGATATTCGGTCGTGGTACGACTGCCCGCGCTCACGTTCTCCGCCAGTACGGCATGGTGGTACGTCGTGCGATGCGAATACATCGTCGTGCTGACGGCCGTGGCCACGCTGCCCGCCAGGGTCCGGAAGAAATTCGACAGTCCCGAAGCGCTGGCCACCTCGCTGTCCGGCATGCCGGACAAAATGATCTGGTTCACCGGAACGAAGAACAAGGCGATACCCGCGCCCATGCATAAACGTGGCACAGCCATGTCGCTGTAGGCGGCGTTGGTACTCAGCGCGGACATGTAGAACGAAGCGCCAGCGAACACCGCGAAACCGACGGTATTCAGCAGCCGCAGGTCGAACTTGCTCTGGAACACGCCGACGATAGGCGACAGCACGATGGCAAGTATGCCGATGGGCGCCACGACAAAGCCGGCCCAGGTCGCCGTATAGCCCAGGACCTCCTGCACCCACATCGGCATGACCACCGTGCCGCCGAAGAACGCGAACATACCCAGCGAAAGGCAGAGCACACCTACGAAGAAGTTTCGTCTTCCCAGTAATCGAAGCTCCACCACGGGATTCTTGTGCATCAGCTCCCAGGCGACCAGGAAGGTAATGCAGATCAGCGAGACGATCGCTAGCACGGTGATAGTTTTCGAGGTAAACCAGTCGTCGTCGTTTCCGTTATCGAGCATGAACTGCAGGCAGCCAACGCCGACGGCCAGCAGGAACAATCCGATCGCATCGATCGGCATCTTGACCACCTTCGACTCGCGGTCGCGCAGTAGCGCGTAAGTGACGACGACAGCGAAGATACCGACCGGGATATTGATGAAGAAGATCCACGACCAGTGATAGTTGTCGGTGATCCAGCCACCGAGGATCGGGCCGAACACCGGAGCGACAACGACCGTCATGGCCCATAGCGCCAACGCGATGGGTCGCCTCGCCACGGGATAGTTGTTGAGTAGCAGGGTCTGCGACAGAGGCACCATCGGACCCGAAACCGCGCCCTGCAGAAGGCGGAAGACGATCAGCATCGGCATGCTGGTAGAAAAACCGCACAGCGCCGAGAAGACGACGAACAGCATGACCGAGGTCATGAAGGTACGCACTTCACCGAAGCGACGCGCAACCCAGCCGGTTAGCGGCTGCATGACGGCACTGGCCATCGAGTAGGCACTGATCGCCATGGTGCCTTCGTTGCTGCTCACCCCGACGTTGCCCGCGATGGTGCGCACTGACACGTTCACGATGGAGATGTCGAGCACTTCCATGAACGTGGCCAGCGCCACGCCCGCGGTGAGCAGCACGAGCGCGCCACCGGCCAGAGGTGGCCTCGACGCGCTGTTGCCATTCTTTCCGGCCATCGATCAGCCGCCGCGCTTGGCCGGAACCGGCTTCGGGGTGCCATCCACGGTGTTGGCGCGGATGATTTCCTCGGCGTGCTGGTCGGCTTCGCCCATCTCCTGCTCATAGACGTTCGTGCTCGCCAGGGGCCTGGCGCGCGCTGTATCGGACAACACGCGACCGTCGCGGTCGTGCGTGTCGACGTTGACGTCGGTGGACAGACCGATACGAAGCGGATGCTTGCGCAGGTCTTCGGCATCGATCGCCACGCGCACTGGCAGCCTCTGAACCACCTTGATCCAGTTGCCGGTGGCGTTCTCCGCCGGCAACAGCGAGAACGCACTGCCCGTACCCGCATTCAGACCGATCACCTTGCCGTGGTACTCGACGTCGGAATACATGTCCGTCGTGATTTTCACAGGCTGGCCGATACGGATGTGCTCCAGCTGCGTTTCCTTGAAGTTCGCGTCCACCCACAAGTCAGAAAGCGGCACGACGGTGAGCAGGTCCTGACCTGCCTGGATGCGCTGGCCGACCTGCACCTGGCGTCGCGCGGCGTAGCCCTCGATCGGCGAGACGATGGCATTGCGACCGTTGTTCACCCACGCATTGCGGAACTGCGAGCGAGCCTGGATCACGGCCGGATAGTTCTCGACCGTGGTTCCGTCGACCTGCGCATGCGCTGCGGCGGCTTCGCGCTCCGCCGCGTCGAGTGCAGCCTTCGCCTGCTCCATCTGGCGTTTGCCACTGTCCACTTCCTCGGCGGACACGGCGCGACGCTCGAGCAGCGGGTGGCGACGGTTGTATTCGTCGCGTGCCTGCTCGTACTGGGCACGCCGCTGCGGAATCGCCGCGTCAGCCTGGTTGGCCTGCTGCATCTTTGCCTGGGCCTCGCGTACCGCCTGCGCGAGCTGGCCCTCCGCGTTCATCAGGGCGACGTTGGCATCCACGGGGTCGAGCTTGATCAGCACCTGCCCGGCGTGAACGCGCTCGGTTTCCTCAGCGTCCACCTCGATCACCGTACCGGCAACGCGCGAGGAGATGGTCACCATGTCGCCCTGTACATAGGCGTCGTCGGTGGTTTCGCGTTTTGAAAAAACGAAGATGTAGAGCAACAGCCAGGCCAGACCGGCAAGAATGAAGACGGCGGCGATGATGGAAAGGATGATGACCTTCTTTCGCTTCGCCTTAGGGTCTTCTTTCTCCTTGTCCTTGCCGTCCTTGTCCTTGCCGTCCTTGTCCTTGCCATCCTTTTCCTTGTCGTCTTTGCCGTCCTTGTCTTTCTCGTTCTCCTTGCCGTCCTTGTCCTCGTCTTTCTTGCCTTCGTCCTTGTCGTCCCCATCGTCGCGTTCACCGCGCGGCGATTCGTCGCCGTACTTGTGCAGGTACTTGTAGCGATACTTGAAAGGCAGCGGCGCCGTGCCGTCTTCGCCTTCGTCGCGTGGCTCGTCGTTTTCAGGGGTCATCGCGGGGAGTCCTTGCCGGTGTCGCCAGCCGGAAGAGCAGGGGCGTCGTCGGCGTGGTAACCGCCACCGAGCGCGTGAATGAGGGAAAGGTTGGCCGAAAGCGTCTGGCTGGTCAGCTGCAGGCGCGCGTCGCGTTGCTGGTCGAGCTGCATGTCCGCATTGAGCCAGGTGCGGTCGTCGATGAGCCCCTTCGAGCGCCGGTCTGCGGCCTTGGCGCGCTGCGCGGCGCTGGCGTCGTACTGGCGTTCCACCTGTACGCGCTGGTCGTCGAGCATCTGCAGGGTGGTGACACCCTGGGCAACCTGCCCGGCCGCCTGCACCACGGCGCCGTCGTACTGGGCCACGGCGGTATCGAGCTGGGCCTGTGCGCTCTCGAACTGCGCGCGGAGGCGTCCGCCGCTGAAAATCGGCAGCTGGATCGATGGGCCGATGTTCGCCAGCTTCAGATCCGTGCGCGTGCCCGAGCCCAGGTCCGGATAGGTCCGCAGGAAGGCGGCCAGTCCCGTGAGACTGACGTCGGGGTAGTACGCCTTGCGGGCCTGGTCGATGTTTTTCGACGAGGCTTCGATCTGCCACCGTGCAGCGGTGATGTCCGGCCGACGTGCCAGCAGGCCGAGACGCGCATCATCGGGCAGGGTGGTGTCCGGCGTCGGCAGCGGTGACGGTGTCAGGGCGCCAAGATCTTTAGGCGAGACGCCGGCCAGCGCGGCCAGCTGGACCAGGTCGAGGCTGGCCGCCCCCTCCAGTTGTGCCACGGCGCGGCGCTGCTGGGCGAGTTGGCCGTCGGCCTGGTCGAGGTTGGTCGGGTCGTCGAGGCCACCGTGGACACGCAGTTCGACGAGTTCGCGGTACTGCACGGCGCTTTCGACGACGTGCCGGGCGATCTGCAGCCGTGCCTGCTGGGCCTGCCAGTCGTAGTACGTATTGACGACGTTGTACTGCAACGAGGTGGCGGCCGACGCGCGTTCCGCCTCGGCGGCGCGGACCTGGCCAACGGCGGCGGATACCGCGTCCTTCTGCTTGCCCCAGATGTCGAGGTCCCAGGTGGCAAGCGCGCCGGCCGCACCGCTGTTGCTCCAGCTCTTTCCCGGGTTGAGCTGGAAGCTCTGGGCACTACCGGCAGCGCCGGGGACGTCGCCTTTGACTACCACGTCGCTGTAACCATGACTGCCGTTAAGCAGACCGCGCACCTGGGGATTCAGATCGGCTTGCGCGGAATCCACGGCGCGCATGGCGGCGCGATAGCGCGCCTCGGCCTGCTCCATGTCGGGCGAGCCGCGCATGGCGATGTCGACGATGCGGTCCAGCTGGGGGTCGCCGTAGCGCTTCCACCACTCCGTCTGCGGCCATCCCGCCTGAGTGGTCGGCAGTCCGGCAATCGGCACCTCCTCGCGAGGGGCGAACGAAGGCGGCCGCACGGCAGGCGCGCACGCGGCGGCGAGGACGGCGACACCGAGAACGGCGATACGGGCACCGCCGCATCGGCGACGGAACCAGCTGGAGGAGGACGCCATGGCATTCCATGTAAAGGCTGCTTGCGACGGCAAAAAATATCAGTGCACCCCGTGGGCGCCGCGTGACGGTGGCCGCCAGCGGCTAAGCTATGCGCCGTCCCCTCACCCGGAATGCTTAGCCTGTGAACGACCTGATCAGCGCCATCCTCCTCGGCATCGTCGAGGGGATCACCGAGTTCCTTCCCGTCTCCAGCACTGGCCACCTGCTTATCGCCGAGCGCTGGCTCGGCGCGCGTTCGGACCTGTTCAACGTGGCGATCCAGGCCGGCGCGATCCTCGCGGTGACCTTCATTTACTGGCGCACACTGTGGAGCATGGTGCAGAACTGGCGCCGCCCGGAAACGCGCGATTACGTCATGAAGCTGGCCGTGGCCTTCCTCATCACCGCGGCGCTGGGTCTGGTGGTGACCAAGCTCGGCTTCAAACTGCCCGAGACGATCACCCCGATCGCCTGGGCGCTGATCGCTGGCGGTATCTGGATGATCGTCGCCGAGAAGGTCGCGATGAAGCGAGCCGATCAGGTGGCGATCACCTGGCGTGTCGCGATCCTGGTCGGCCTCGCGCAAATTATTGCGGGCATCTTCCCCGGCACCTCGCGTTCCGCGGCGACGATCTTCGTTGCCATGCTCGCCGGCACCAGCAACCGCGCAGCGGCCACCGAGTTCGCCTTTCTTGTCGGCATCCCGACCATGTACGCGGCCACCGGCTACGAGCTGCTGAAGACCTTCAAACACGGCGGCGCCGCCGGCGAGGACTGGACAGGACTCGGCGTCGCTTTCGTGGTTTCTACGATCGTTGCGTTCGTCGCGGTGAAGTGGCTGCTCGGATACATCCGCTCGCACAAGTTCACCCCGTTCGCGGTGTATCGCATCATCCTCGGCATCGCCCTGCTGCTCCTGCTGCCCGCGGGCGGCTGAGTCGCCGGCCATGACCTCCCGCTATCGTCTGCTCGATCTCACGATCGACCTGGCACGCCAGCGGGTGGCGCGCGGTGACACCGCGCTCGATGTCACCGGCCTCAGTTTCCAGCTGCTGGCCTGCCTGCTCACGCGCGGTGATCGTGTCGTCGGCTTCGACGAGCTGATGGACGTCGTCTGGGCACCTGCCGTCGTGAACGAAGAGACGGTAACGCAACGCGTGCGCCTGCTGCGTCAGGCGCTTGGCGACGACGCGCGCCAGCCGCGTTATATCCGTACGGTGCGCGGACGCGGCTACCAGCTGGGTGCGCCGCCCGAACCTCTCGGTGACGAATCCCAACGCCGGCGACCTTCCCTGTGGCCAGCCTTCGCCGCCGTGGGCGTACTGGCCGCCGTCGCGCTGGGTGCCGGCTTTCTCGCCCGTGAGCAAAAGCCTGTACCGACCGCGCAGCAGGAGCTCATCCAGCGCGCGTACTGGTACGCGGCCATGGGTCAGCGCGATAACAACGAACGCGCACTGGCCCTCTACGATCGCGCCTTGCACGAAGCACCCGACGATGCCGATGCACTGACCGGCGCGAGCCGTACGCGGTCGGCGCGCACCTGCCTCTACAACACCGGTGAAGAAGATGCCCGCGACGCGTTGCGCCTCGCGAACCGGGCCGTCTCCCTGCGGCCGGACCTTGCCAGGGCCTGGTCCGCGCTGGGCTACGCGCACGACTGCCTCGGCGACATCTCCGGGGCGATTGCAGGTTACGAACGCGCTGTTCGACTGGATCCCGCCGATGATGCAAGTCGCTCCTCGGCCGCCTATCTCTATCAGGAGCAAGGTCACCTGGCCGATGCCCTGCACCTGAATCTCGACATGCACGGCGACCCGGCACGCGTGCGCTTCCGCGACGTGCAGGTGGCGCGCGAGTTCGAACTGCTCGGTTTCGACGGCGCCGCTGAAACGCGGTTTCGCCACGTTTTCGAGTTGTCTCCCGACAACGTCTTCTCCAACATGGCGTGGCCCGCCTTCCTGTTCGCGCACGGGCGTTTCGACGAAGCACGTGCCGCAGTGAACGAGGCGCGATCACGCGGCACGCCCCGTGCGGAAATGGCCCAGCTCGACGGCGAGCTTGCCCTGCGTCGAAGCGATCGCGTCGCCGCCGCGAACGCCTTCGCCGAGGCACACGCGATTCGCCCGGACTCGAGGCTGCAGACAACACTCGCCGCGGTCTACGGAACGACCCCGGTGAGTGCAGCGTGGCTCCAGCAGCGGATCGCGGACACACGCCACAACCTGGCCGACGATCCCTGGCCGTCCAGCCGGATCGAGCTCGCGGTCCTGCTCCAGGCTGCCGGAGATCCGCGCGGCGCCATCGCAGCCCTATCCGATGCGGTCGACAAAGGCTGGCTCGACGCGGGTTATCTCCGCGCCTCACCTCTGTTTTCGTCGGTCGCGAGTGATCCCGCCTTCGATGCCGTCCTTGCCGCGATCGGGCGCCGCGTTGCGGCCGAACGCGAGCGCGTCCTCACCGCCCCGTGGTGTCCTGCCGAGCTGAAGATCCGGCAGGCCACCTGGGAAGAACGTCAGCGTGGCAGGGACTTGAGGATGTAGTCGCGGAGAATCGCCTGCGACTGGGGATGGGCGAAGCTCTTGTTGTAAGCCTGGCTCGTGATCACGGCGACCAGACCACGCTCGGGCAGGACGAACACGTAGTTGCCGCCGTTACCGCTCATCGCCCACACCTTCGTCTCCACGCCATGGACAGGGAAGCGAAACTGCCACCAGAGATAGCCGTAGTCGGCGTCGTCGCGGGCCTGGGCGTGCGGTGTGAGCATCGCCGCTACCCATGCCTTGGGTAGCACCTGCCTGCCGTGCCACCGGCCGCCCTCGGTAATGAGAAGGCCGATCTTCGCGAGGTCACGCGAGCGGTATCGCGTGCCCCCGCCGCCCATGCCGACGCCTTCGCTCGAGGTATTCCACTTCACCTGAGTGATGCCCAGCGGTTGTTCCAGCGCCTCATGGGCGAACCGGGCCAGGGGCATCTTCGTCGCCCGCTCGACCACCGCGCCGGCGAGGAACGCGCCGGCGGTGCAGTACGAGAAAGTGCGGCCGTAAGGCGAGTCCTTCGGCCGGCTCACCCACGGCGCATACCCACGAATCGGGATGTTCAGCGCGAAGTCGAGCCAGCGCTCGGAGACGTACATGCGCTCCTCGTTGCCCGCCGAGAATTGATTCTCGTCATCACATTCGAGGATCGAACTCATCGTGATGAGGTCTTCAAGCGTGATCGTCGCGCGCCTCGGGTCCGGGTGATCGATGGCGATCTCCGGGAAGTAGGCGTAGACGGGCGCCTTGACGTCTGGAATCGCACCCTGCTGGATCGCGGCGCCGACGAGCATGGCCGTCAGGCTCTTGCTGGCCGAACGGACGTCGTTGAGCAGGTCGGCTGAGCCGTCGTTGAAGTAATGCTCGTAGACCAGCCGGCCGTGGTCGACCACCAGGACACTGGTGATCATCTTGAAGCTGCCGTCAGCCATCTTGTCGTCGAGGCTGGCAAGCGTGCCGGCGTCCCAGCCGAGTTTGCCCGCGTCAGCGACAGGCCAGCCATCGGCGGCGGCGGGCGGCTGGTATTGGCTCGCCGCCACGGGGAGGGCGGCGGCGAGGATCAGAGAAACGAAGGTGCGGCGCATGACAGGAGCTCCACGGAAGGAGCCCCGAGTGGACCGTCAGGCGCTGTGAAGCGCCTGAAGTCCGTATGAAGTTTTATGAAGCGGCCTTACGCGACCGCCGCAATCGGCGCCGGACCGGCCTTGCGGATGCGATCCAGCTCGGCCATCTGTTGCTGCACGATCTGGCACTGCGGCGTGCTGGTGCGCTGAAACAGCTCGCTGGTCCACTCGATGAAGGCCTGGACGCGGGCCGACAGGTGGCGCTTCTGCGGATACACGATCCAGAGGTTGGAGCCTGTGGAGATCGTGTCGGTCATGATGATTTCGAGCAGGCCCTTGTCCAGCGCGCTTGCGGCGAGGCAATGCGGCGCCTGGATCACGCCCAGCCCGGCTATCGCCGCCTGGATCACCGATTCGCCGTCGTTGATCATCATGTGGGCATCGACATCCACGGAGACGCGGCCGCTGGGCGAGTCGAACTGCCACTGCGACGGCTTGCCTGTGCTGGGATGGACGAAATTCACCGTGCGGTGCGTCTTGAGGTCCTCGATGGTGGTCGGGACACCGTGTCGGGCCAGATAGCCCGGCGAGGCGCAGAGCACGTTGCTGAAGTGACCGATCTTGCGCGCGATCAGGCTGGAATCCGCCAATTCACCCATGCGGATGGCGCAATCGAACCCTTCCTCGTTCAGGTCGAACGGGAAGTCGCACATGGTCAGTTCCAGCCGGATATCGGGGAACTTGGACTCGAATTCGGCGAGATTGGGGATGAGCGCCGCACGGCCTACAGCTGAAGAAGCCGCCACCCTCAGCTTCCCTGCAGGCTTGGTTTTCGCGTACCCGAGGGCCTCCGTCGCCTCCGTCAGATCCGCAAGGATCTCCTTGCAACGCGCATAGAACGCGGAGCCATCGTCGGTTAACCGCAGCGAACGTGTCGAACGGAAAAACAGCCGGGCGCCCAGACTCTCCTCCAGGCGTGAAATAGCCCGGCTGACACCCGAGGGCGTCATCTCCAGATGCTGCGCCGCAGAAGAAAAGCTCTTGGCCTCAACCACGCGGACAAAAACGCTGATAGCGGAAAAGTCTTCCATCGCCGACTCCGGGGATCTTCATTCGTGACTGTGAATCACAGGCGCGATGATTGTAGACCCATTTAAGCCTTGACAGGCAAGGCTTAGATTACGCCCCCTGAGACGGACCGGCTTGATCTCAACCAAGGTTGAGGTTGCATCCTGCACCGCCGCACGACTTTTCGCCTACTTATCAAGCTCTCAGGACATCGTCATGAAGAAGAAACTCCTGTTCGGTTCGTCCGCGCTCGCCGTCGCGATCGCCTCGGCGCTCTGGCTCAGCACCGGCAGCGCGCCGACCCACGCCGCCGAGCCCGCTGCCGCCAAGCCGGCGCCGGAAGTGACCGTGGCCCAGGTGCTGCTGCGCCCGGTCTCGGATTCCAACGCATTCACCGGCCGGATCCAGGCCGTCGACACGATCCAGATCAGGCCGCGCGTCAGCGGCTACGTGGACACCGTGCATTTCCGTGAAGGTGCCACGGTAAAGAAGGGTGACCTGCTCTTTACCATCGACCCGCGCCCGTACCGCGCCGAGAGCGACCGCCTTGCCGCCAATCTCGCCCAGGCGAGGGCAGAAGCGAAGAACGCCGATGCGAACGCTGCGCGCGGCAGCAAGCTCGTCCAGCAGCACGCTGTGTCGCAGGAAGAAGCCGATCGCCTCGATACCGCCGCCGCAAGCGCCAAGGCGCAGGTCGCTTCGGTCCAGGCCGCGCTCGATAACGCGCGCCTGAATCTCTCCTTCACCGAGGTTCGCGCGCCGGTCGACGGCAAGGTCAGCAATGCCCAGATCACCGCGGGTAACCTGGTGACGCCGACCGACACGCTGACCAGCGTCGTCACCGTCGACCCGATGTACGTCTACTTCGATGTGGATGAGCAGACTTTCCTGAAGCTCGATCGCCTGCGCCGCGCCAACGGTCACGCGCCCGACGTGGAAATGGGCCTGGCCGACGAGCAGGGTTATCCGCACATCGGCAAGATCGACTTCGTCGATAACCAGATCCGCGCCGGCGCCGGCACGATCCGCCTGCGCGCCGTCTTCCCGAATACGGATGGCGAGTACACCGCTGGCCTCTTCGCTCGTGTCGAATTGCGCAGCGGCAACACCCAGCCTCGCGCGCTCATTGATGACAAGGCGGTCGGTACCGACCTCGGCAACAAGTTCGTCTACGTGGTCGGCAAGGACAAGAAGATCGAGTACCGCCGCGTCTCCACCGGTGCACTGGTGGATGGCCTGCGCGTGGTCGACTCGGGCCTCAACGCCGAGGACGTCGTCGTCGTGAACGGCCTCCAGCGCGTGCGTCCGGGCGTGGAAGTGAATGCGAAGCGCGTGGCGATGGCCTCGCTGGTGCCGGAAAGCGCGCGTAACGTCGCCGCCGCCCGTCCTGCCGGCGTCGACAGCGTGGCGAAGACCCAGGACTGATCCTCATGAAAATCGCGCAATATTTCGTCGAACGCCCCATCCTGGCGGGCGTGCTATCGGTGCTGTTCCTGATCGCGGGCAGTATCGCCGTGTTCAAGCTGCCGATCAGCGAATATCCGGAAGTCGTCCCGCCGACCGTCGTGGTCAAGGCGAGCTACCCGGGTGCCAACCCGAAGGTCATCGCTGAAACCGTCGCCACGCCGCTCGAAGAGCAGATCAACGGCGTGGAAGGCATGCTCTACACCTCCTCGCAGTCCACCAGCGATGGACAGATGACCCTTACGGTCACCTTCGCCCTGGGTACCGATCTCGACAACGCACAGGTGCAGACGCAGAACCGCGTGTCGCAGGCTTTGCCGCGTTTGCCTGAGGAAGTGCAGCGCCTCGGTGTGACGACGACCAAGAGCTCGCCCGACCTGACCATGGTCGTGCATCTGACCTCGCCGGACAGCCGTTACGACATGCTCTACCTGTCGAACTACGCCCGTACACGCATCAAGGACCAGCTTGCCCGTCTCGACGGCGTGGGCGATGTCCAGCTGTTCGGCGCAGGCGAGTACAGCATGCGTGTGTGGATGAATCCGGAAAAGCTGGCCATTCGCAACCTGACCACGGGTGACGTGATCAAGGCCGTGCGTGAGCAGAACATCGAAGTCGCCGCTGGTGCGCTCAATGCACCCCCGGGCCCGAACTCGAATGCTTTCCAGGTCAACATCAACACGCAGGGTCGCCTCGTTACCGAGGACGACTTCCTCAACATCATCGTACGCAGCGACGCCACCGGTTCGGTCACCCACCTGCGCGATGTCGCTCGCGTGGAACTGGGCTCGAACAACTATGCGCTGCGCAGCCTGCTGAACAACCGCGAGGCCGTGGCGATTCCGATCTTCCAGCGTCCGGGCTCGAACGCCATCGCAATCTCCGATGAAGTGCGTGCCGAAATGGCCACGCTGAAGAAGGACTTCCCGCAAGGCGTCGATTACACCATCGTCTACGATCCGACCGTATTCGTTCGCGGCTCGATCGAGGCCGTGGTGCATACGCTGTTCGAAGCGATCATCCTCGTCGTGCTCGTGGTCATCCTGTTCCTGCAGACCTGGCGCGCATCGATCATTCCGCTTGTCGCGGTGCCGGTATCGCTGATCGGCACGTTCGCCGTGATGTACCTGGTCGGCTTCTCGCTCAACGCGCTGTCGCTGTTCGGCCTGGTGCTGGCGATCGGTATCGTCGTCGACGATGCAATCGTCGTGGTGGAAAACGTCGAGCGACACATCGAGCATGGGCTCGATCCGAAAATGGCCACGCGCCAGGCCATGACCGAAGTGACCGGCCCGATCGTCGCCACGGCGCTCGTACTGTGTGCGGTGTTCGTGCCTGCGGCTTTCATCAGCGGCCTGACCGGTCAGTTCTATCGCCAGTTCGCCCTGACCATCGCCATCTCCACGGTGATCTCCGCCTTTAACTCGCTCACCCTGAGCCCGGCGCTCGCCGCGCTGCTGCTGAAGGGCCGTGATGAGCCGAAGGACAAGCTCACGGTGTTGATGGACCGCAGCCTCGGCTGGATCTTCCGTCCGTTCAACCGGACCTTCGAACGCGCCTCGAACACCTACGTCGGTGGCGTGAAGAAGATCCTGCGTTTCGCCGTGGTGATGCTGGTGCTCTACGCCGGACTCGTCGGACTGGGCGTGCTTGGCTTTGCCAGGACTCCGACCGGCTTTGTGCCGCCGCAGGACAAGCAGTACCTCGTCGCCTTCGCGCAGTTACCGGATGCCGCTTCGCTGGATCGCACGGAAACCGTCATCCGCGAAATGGGCGACATCGCCCTGAAGGATCCAGGCGCCGCCAACGCGGTGCAGTTCCCGGGCCTGTCGATCAACGGCTTCACGAACAGCACCAACTCGGGCATCGTCTTCGTCACACTGAAGCCGTTCGAGGAACGTCGTGACAAGGATCTCTCCGCCGACGCGATCGTTGCTCGCCTCAATGCCAAGTTCGCGTCTATCCAGGGCGCGTACATCGCGATCTTCCCGCCGCCGCCGGTAAATGGCCTCGGTACGATCGGTGGTTTCCGCATCCAGCTGGAGGATCGTGGAGACCTCGGCTTCGACGAACTCTACAAGCAGACCCAGGGCATCATCGGGGCCAGCCAGAAGACGCCGGAGCTCGCGCATCTGTTCAGCAGCTTCCAGGTGAATGTCCCGCAGTTCGACGCCGATATCGATCGTGAGAAGGCGAAGTCCGAGGGTATCGACCTGGGCGACGTGTTCCAGACCATGCAGGCCTACCTTGGCTCGCTCTACGTCAACGACTTCAACCGCTTCGGCCGCACCTACCAGGTGAACGTGTCCGCGGAGCCGTCGTTCCGCCATGAGCCATCGGACGTGGTCGGGCTGAAAACCCGCAACGCCGCCGGCGACCTCGTGCCGCTGGGCTCGTTCCTGACCATGCGCCAGACCAACGGCCCGGACCGCGTGCAGCATTACAACGGTTACCCGACGGCCGAGATCAACGGTGGTGCAGCGCCGGGCTACAGCACGGGCCAGGCACAGGAAGCGATGGAGAAGCTGGTCAACACGAGCCTGCCGAACGGCATGAGCTACGAGTGGACCGAACTGACCTATCAGCAGATCCTTGCAGGCAACACCGCGGTTCTCGTGTTCCCGCTGTCGGTGCTGCTGGTGTTCCTGGTGCTGGCCTCGCTGTATGAAAGCCTCAGCCTGCCGCTCGCGGTCATCCTGATCGTGCCGATGGTGCTGCTGTCCGCGATTGCCGGCGTGATCGTCACCGGTGGCGACAACAACATCTTCACCCAGATCGGTTTGATCGTGCTGGTGGGCCTGGCTTGCAAGAACGCCATCCTGATCGTCGAGTTCGCTCGCGAAGCGGAGATCGAAGGCATGAGCCGTGTGGATGCCGTGCTCGAAGCGGCCCGCCTGCGACTGCGCCCGATCCTGATGACCTCGTTCGCCTTCATCATGGGCGTGGTCCCGCTGGTCACCTCGCACGGCGCCGGTGCGGAGATGCGTCACGCGATGGGTGTGGCGGTATTCGCCGGCATGCTCGGCGTCACCTTCTTCGGTCTGATCTTTACCCCGCTCTTCTATGTGCTGATCCGCGGTTGGAACGAGCGCACCATCGCAAATCGTGCGGCCCGCCGTGAACGCCGTCTCCTCGAACACGCGGCCCGGGAGTCGTGATCATGAAAACCATGCTTCGTAGTACGGCGCTGTTCGCCGCCCTCGTCCTCGCCGGTTGCGCGAGCGTCGGGCCCGATTACCACGCGCCGAAGGAAGCGCCGGTCACCCTCCAGGGGCTCGACCCGGCGCGGCAGACCAGCGCGGATTTCCAGGCGCAGTGGTGGAAGCAGTTCGGCGATCCAACGCTGGATAGCCTCATCGTCCGCGCTGCCAAGGGCAGCCCGGACCTCAGGATCGCCGTGGCTCGCCTTAACCAGGCGCGCGCTGCCCTCGGCACCGCGAAGTCGCAGCAGATTCCGGATGTCGAGACGGGCGTGTCCTATACGCGCAGCCGGGAACAGCAGCCTGGATTCACCGACCAGCGCGTGACGACCACGGCCTACCAGGCTGGCTTCGATGCGTCGTGGGAGCTCGACCTGTTCGGCGGCATCCGTCGCTCGGTCGAGGCTGCACGTGCCGACGCCGGCGCTGGCGAGGCGTCCCTGCAGGACGCGCAGGTCACCCTGTTTGCCGAAGTGGCGCGCAACTACTTCGACCTGCGTGGCACCCAGCTGCGCATCGACGTGGCCAAACGCGACATTACCAACCAGCAGGACTCGCTGAAGGTGATTGCTGCGCGCGTCGAAGTCGGTACCGGTGCCGAGCAGGATCTTGCCTCGGCGAAGGCGCGTCTCGCCGCGGTGGAAGCGCAGCTACCCGTGTTTGAAACCCAGGCCCAGGCTGACCAGTTCCGCATTGCGGTGCTGCTTGGCGCACGCCCGGGTGAGCTGGACGTCGATCTGTCGCCGGCCACGTTCAAGCCGATCGACGTGAGTCTCGCCATCGGCGGCGCCGATGAGGTACTTCAGCGCCGTCCGGACATCCGCATCGCCGAGCGCCAGCTCGCCGCAGCGAATGCACGTATCGGCGTGGCCAAGGCCGACTACTTCCCGCATATCACGTTGGGCGGTTTCGTTGGCTTTCTCGCCGGTCGCAGCAACGACTTTGGTGGCGCTGACTCCCGGGCATGGTCGCTGGCGCCGAGCATCACCTGGCCCGGTCTCAACGTCGAGCGCGTCGCCTCCGGCGTGAAGGGTGCGCGGGCACGAGCCGAGGAGGCCCAGGCCAATTACGACCGTACGGTGCTTACCGCACTGGAAGACGTCGACAATTCCCTCGTCGGCTTCAACCAGCAGCGTATCCGGGTAGAGAAGCTCATCGTCCAGGCCACCGAAAGCCGTCGCGCGGCCGAATTGGCCAAGCTGCGCTACGAGGCCGGTCGCACCGACTTCCTCGAGCTGTTGGACGCCGAGCGCACGCAGCTCTCGGCCGAGGACCAGCTCGCCGAAGCCGAAGCCGCCATCAACACGCGCGCGGTTTCGCTGTACAAGGCATTGGGTGGTGGTTGGCAGGCCTGCGGGAACAGCGCGTGTAGTGAGGTTGCGAAAGCCCCATGAGCGCCGCAAAGGTTCATCGCCTGCCCGTGCAGACGAAGCGATCGAACCCGACCGCCGTGGAACCGCCGCTCACCCAGCGCATCGCGCTGGTGAGCGGCGCCAATCGCGGTATCGGACTTGAGGTGTCAAAGCAGTTGGCATCGCTGGGCGTCACCGTATTCATGGGCATGCGTCAGCCCGCGAAGGGCGAGAAGGCACTGAAGGCCGTGCGCGACATGGGCGGCGACGCTTTTTCCATCAAGCTCGACGTGACTCGCACCGCCGATATCGAAAGCGCCATTGCCAGTATCGACGGCCGTTTCGGACGGCTCGATATCCTGGTCAACAACGCCGGCGGTTATTTCGATCACGACGCGCGCATATCGAAACCCGATCTCGATGCGATCCGCGGCGCCTTCGATACCAACCTGCTTGGTGCGTGGTGCCTCACTGCGGCGGCACTGCCGCTGATGCACCGCCATGGCTATGGCCGGGTGGTCAATGTTTCCAGCGAGTGCGCCGTGAGCAACATGTGTGGAGAGACGGCCCCTGCCTATCGAATTTCCAAGGCGGCCCTGAATGCCTACACCCAGGTCGCCGCGCGCGAACTGGAAGGAAGCGGCATCCTGGTTAACGCCGTCTGCCCGGGCTGGACGGCCACCGCTCTCGGGGGCAGTGGCGGAAGGCCAGTGGCCGAGAGTGCGGAAGGCATTGTCTGGGCCGCGCTGCTCTCCGAGCGCGAATCGGCTAACGGCGGGTTTTTCCGGGATCGGTTGAAGCTCGGCTGGTAGAAAACTGTTTGCGAGACCATTTTGCGCATATGTGCGCAAAATGGTCGAAAAGTCTGGATTTCAGGTATTTTCGTCGCTTGCAGTTTACGACGGCAGCGGCGTAGGCGGCCGTCCGCTTCAAGGGAAGTCGCCTCAGCGCGAGATCATGTGCGCAAACCATTCCCACCCGCGCAGCTTGGCCGTGATGAGCTTCACGCAGGTAAGCATCGGTACGGCCAGAAGCGCCCCGGGAATGCCCCAGATCCAACCCCAGACCAGCAGCCACAACAGGATCGCGACAGGACTGAGCCGGGACCGGCGTCCCTGCAGCATCGGCGTGAGCAGGTTGCCTTCGATTGCCGTGATGCCAGCGAACGTCGCCGCAGGCAACAGCGCGGGGCCGAGCTCCTGGAAGTGGAGAACGCCGACTACCGATAGAATCGTCGTCGTCGTGATCGCACCGACATACGGAATAAAGTTGGCGATGGCTGCGACGGAGCCCCAGAGCAAGGGATCGGGCACGCCATAGAGGTAGAGCATTCCCGCCGTGACCAGGCCGAGCGTCACGTTGATCGCGGCGGTGAGCAGCAGGTAGCTGGACACTCCCGTCTGGATGCTGCGCACGATACTCACCGTGTGTCGCTTGTACGCGAACGTGGGTGATATCTCGACGGCTCGTCGCAGGATCTCGTCGCCATAGACGAGGAAGAAGAACACCAGAAGCGCCACGGTCAGCACGCTGGCGAGCACCTTCGGTGCGCCGGCGACGATGTCCCAGGCGGTGAAATTGAAATCGTTGGTGGCCTGCGGCGCATTGCGCGCGACCGCGCCACCGACCAGCGTTTGCGTCGCGCGACTCGCCGCTTCGATCTGCTGCGTCATCGGTTTGATCTTCGGCGCGAAAGTCCGCATCGCAGCCGGCGCTTCGTGGAACCAGTTCAGGGCAGGCGTAGCCAGCGTCGTCACCGCCGAAACCAGGCCGAGTCCGAGAAGCAGCATCACGGTCACGGCGGCAAACCAGCGCGGGAGACGAACGCGTGCGGCGGCCACCACGATCGGATTCAACGCCAGTCCGATGAAGGCGGCGAGGACGAGCGGAACCAGCAACGATTTGCCGATCGCCACCGTGTAAACGGTGGCGAGGAGAATCATGCCCGTGAGCGAGATACGGATTGCCCGGAGATGACGCGATATGCGCCGGGTGCTCCGGCTGCTGCCGGGTTTGCGGCGCGACCGCGCGAGCGCCAGTGACGACACCGCAACGCCGGGAGGCGCTATCGAGGGCTCGGGAACAGGTAGGGGGCTGGGGAAGTCGCTCACGCGACCTCGTCGGCCGCATCGGCCGTGGCATCGGCGGCATCGCCGGCGAAATCACCGAGGAAACTGCCTGCTGCCATGGAGATCACTTTGCTGATGATGTCTGCGGTGCCGCCCGCAACGAGACCGCTGACACCGGGTACCGCGAGCGGATTCACCTTGATGCTGCTCATGAGGACGCCCGACCCGGCAGCGATGCCCAGAACGGTGAGCGGATATTCGTAGCCTCGGGCGATAAGCGCCGCTGCCGGCTGTACGGTCTGCTCTCGCGCTATCGCCACCTCGGCTCGCGCCTTGGTCACCCTGGCCATGCTTTTAAAGATGCCCATCGCTCAATCCTCCGCCACTTTCAGCTCGCCTTCCGCCTTGCCCTGTCGTGCCGCTTCGCGGGCAAGGCTGGCAAGTTCGTTCCGCGAGGCCGGCAGGGTAAGCCAGTGCATGGCGCGACGGAACACCAGGATGGCGAGGATCAACAGGATGAGCTGGATGCCCGCCAAGGCGGTCAGTGCCCACGCCCATGACCCGAACCACTGTGCGAGTCCCCATCCGGCCAACGCCAGAAGCGTAAAGCCAAGAGCGACGGCGAAGACGATGGCCGCCAAGCCCATGAACAGCATCACGGTGATGCCGTCCCGGGCCAGGCCCAACTCGGCGACGATCAGCTTCAGCTGCGCACCGAACAGGCTTTTCAGGCCTACGCCAAGCTTGCGCACGTCGTCGAACCAGGCGGGCATCTTTACGCCCGCTGCCTTTGGCGCTTCCGCGCCCGGCAACGGCTCATCCACAGCACTCTGCCCCGAGGGACCGTCTTCCAACATGCGTCTTGCCCCCGGGGTAAAGTGGATCAGCTACGCAGGATGCGACCGGCGAGCCAGCCAGCGGCGATGGCTAGCGCGATGGACTGTACCGGCTTCTCACGAACATAGTCGCGCGCGGTGTCGAGCCAGTCGTTAGCAGTGTCGACCGCTTCGCCGTAGGCTTCCTTACCGCGAAGCTTGGCTTCTTCAGCCTTCTCAGCCGCCAGGGTAGCGCCATAAGCCGCCTTATCGGTGGCGTTATGCAACGACGATTCGACCTTCTCTGCAGCGCGGTCGACGGCGTCCTTGGTGCGGTCGATCGTGTCGGAGGTGGCCTGCTTCACTCGCTCGGCGCTGGCGTCGATGCGCTCGGCGGCCGAAACGGTGTTCGCGGCAGCGGTCGCGGCGTTGGCGACATGGTCGGCGGGCTTGTTCATGACAAAGTTCTCCGGAAGCGGGATGGGACACGGTAAGACAGGAAGAGTGAGGTAAAGGTCATCGTTGACGCGGTGACGCAGGGTCTGCGATTCCTCTGGTACCGAGTCAATCGACCAGGCGCAATAAGCAGCGCTGGCCTTCGCTTTCGGTGCTAAGGAGCCGCGGGCCGCGACGATAGCGCCGCGCCAGCCCATGGCTCTAGACGCTTCGGCCGCGGAAGAACGAAATGATGGCCAGGATCAGGAAGATGACGAAGAGGATCTTCGCGATACCGGCGGCCGTACCCGCTATGCCGCCAAAACCGAATACCGCGGCGATAATCGCGATGACAAGGAAGACGAGGGCGTAGTGCAGCATGGTCGGGTACTCCAGTGAGGGGATGGCGCGGGACCCATTTAGTCCCGGCCACCGCGCATGCCGCGTGAAGCCACGCCGACCCACTCAATACTCATTCAGCCTTGTGCTTCACGTCGTCGTCACCCTTTCACTTTCGGGTTGAGCGAGTACGTGCCGGTGATCACGGCTTCGTCCACCACATGCCCCTTGATGACGTCACGCAGTTCGGCAAGCGAGAACCCGTTCTCGAGCGGCACCGTCTCGACGTCCAGTGCATAGACGTGGAAGTGGTAGTGGTGGGGAATCGAGTCGTTCCATGGCGGGCAGGGACCGTCATAGCCGTGATAGTGGCCTTCCATGTCACGATCGCCCTTGAACCAGCCCGTGTAGTCGTTGAGGCCCTGGACCGAGCCGGGGGGGCCGACCGGGTCCTTCTTGCCGCGCGCCACCACGCCTTCACCGCAGGCGCCCTCACCCAGCTCGCGACATTCCAGCGGGATATTGGCCATCAGCCAGTGCACGAATTCCACGCGCGGAAGGTGGCGGGGAACCTCGCGACCCTCCACGTTGACGTCGTCGGGCTTTGACGGCACGTCGGTGTCGATCACGGCGATGGCGAACGACTTCGCGGTCGCCGGCACTTCGATCCAGGCCAGGTGCGGAGTGACATTGCCCGCCGGCTTGATCGGCTCGCCGATCTCCATGAACGCGTAGGTGGCAGGAATGGGTTTGCCGTTCTCGATGCTATCGCTCTTCAGGCGCATGGGGGTCTCCAGGGTGGTCACCCAGTCTGGCCCGACGGCCGCGAAGACCAGGTCAGCGGGCGATGGCGTTGAAACGGGCCGCGATGTAATCGTCGGTGAAACTGGTCATGCCGAAATCGCGGATGAAGCCGCAATGTCCGCCATAGCTGGCGATGTCCAGTTCAATGTTCGGCGGCAGGCGCAGGGCGCGGAACGCACCGATCGGAATGACCGGGTCGTCGCTCGAGGTCAGGATCGTGGCGGGCACGTGCATGTTCATCAGCCGGTCGCCGGCGATCGAGTAGCCGTCGAGGTAAGCCTCGAGCGAGCCGAAATCCGTGTGCCGAAGAACCAGCGAGGCCGTCAGCTCGCGCATGTTCTGCTTCAGCTCGTTGAGCTCGAAGTAGGTCTGCTGCGGAAACGCCTCCTGCTTCAAGCGGAGCGACCGGCGCCACTTCTGCATGAAGTAGGCGTGGTAGATCCACGGCGCTTCCTTCTCGAGCGAAAACAGGCCTTCGGCGGGATCGACGATGGGGCAGACCGCAAGGACGTAGTCCAGCCGCACGCCCTGGGACGGCGCCAGCATGGCCGCCCGCAACGCGAAGTTACCGCCCAGCGAGAAACCCGCCACCCCGATGGTTTTCGCAGGGAACATCCTGGCGATCTCGCCCAGGGCGGTCACGACCTCGTCGATGCGGCAGGAATGGAAGAGCGCCTCGTTCAGCCCGTGGCTGTCGCCATGGTCGCGGAAGTTCAGGCGGAATACGTCCCAGCCATCTTCGAGCAGGCGGCTTCCCGTCTGCAGCACATAGGTCGAGTCGACGCTGCCTTCCCAGCCGTGAAACAGGATGGCGAGGCCGCGCGACTCATGCCCGGTGGTCTGCGCCGTGTAGCGGCCGCTGAGACGGTCGCCCTGCCCCACGTCGACGAGCACTTCGCGGGCGTCCACCTGCACCTGATGGGCTCGCTTGGGCAGCAGGCGGCGGCGGACGCCGCTGGACGACAGCATGGTCTGGAGGTGCCCACTTCGCAGCGGCCACGGCGGCAGGAAGTCTGAGCCTTTGGGCAGACTCATGCGGGCGTGTCGGTATCCAGGGCCAGCGCGATGCGCTCGCGCGATGCCTCGGCCATGCGCCGACGGCCATCGGCGGAGACCGCCACCGGCTCGAGGAAGTGGACTTCGACATCCAGCGGCGCCTCGCCCAGAAGCCGGATGACGTTACCCATGAAGGTCTCGTTGTCGCGGAATCCCGCGTCGATCACGCGGCGCCCCTGGCGCGCGAAACGCAGTGCCACCGGCTGCACCGGCACCTGGGCATCGAGCGCCGCCTGGAAGATGCGCGCATGGAAAACACGCAGTACGCCGTTGTGGCCGGTGCCCCCCTCCGGAAATACGGCAACCGAACGGCCCCCGTGAAGGCGCTCGACCATGACTGCCATGACCGAGGCCAGCGAATGGTTGCTGCCCCGGCGGTGGAAAATGGTGCCGCCACGGGCGGCCATCCAGCCGACCAGCGGCCAACCCGCGATCTCGGCCTTGGCGACGAAGCAGGCGGCGCGCTGTGAGTGCACGACCGTGATATCGAGCCACGAGGTGTGGTTGGCGACGAACAGGACGGGGTCCGCCAATGGGGTACCGAAGCGGCGGCTTCGGAAGCCGAATATCCGCAGCAGCAGGACCGACCACAGCCGGATCGCGCGGTGGGCGAAGGGCTCGCGACCGTCCTTCATCACCGCGCTGGACCAGGTGAGGATGAAGGTGCAGATCAGGATCGCGAACACGATGTGCAGCAACACCAGCGGAACCCGCCAGAGATAGCGAAGCGGTCGCATGCGGTCGCGGGAACTCAGGTTGGCGGTGGTGGCTTCCATCAAGCACACAAGATTAACGATGGCCGGGCTGTGCCGCTAGAGGAAGTTGGGTTTGTTCTTAAGACACGCGGGCTTGCGTCCTGCTACCCGACCACATTACCCAGCGGCAGGGCGGTCGAAGCCTTGACGGTGCGTAGGACGAAGCTGGTATTTACGTCAGCCACGCCCGAGGCGTTGAGCAGCCGGTCAAGCAGGAAGCGGGAGAATCCGTCGAGATCGGCGACGTAAACCTGGAGCAGGTAGTCCATGTCGCCGGTCAAGGCGAAGCAGGAGACCACCTCCTCCCATTCGGCCACGCGTTCGGTGAAGCGGTCGATGGCCTCGGCCTCGTGCCGCGAAAGCTGGACGCGAACGAAGGCCTGCAGGCCGAGGCCGAGCGACCGCGGCTCCAGGCGGGCACCATATCCGGCGATGACACCGTCGGACTCGAGTCTCTGCACGCGGCGCAGGCAGGCCGAGGGTGAGAGGTTCACCTCCGAGGCCAGATCGGCGTTGGAGACCCGGCCATTGGTCTGCAGGGCGGAGAGAATGCGCAGATCGGTGCGGTCGAGCGTCACTTGCATGATCGTGTCTCCAGATCGCCTTTCAACGGCAGATTGTTGCAAACATTGGGTGTTCGTGCGCAACAACACAAGCCTATTGCGGTCTTTCCCCGCTAACCTGTTGTCTCGATATCCCGCTGCAGCCCCAAGGAGGCCCGCCATGGACACACCCCGTCGCGTCGAACACCAACAGACCGATCGCGGATACGTGCCCGTTTACGCGACCGGCACCGTGGAGCAACCGTGGGAGAGCTATTCGAAGACCGATCACGAGGTCTGGGACACGCTGTACAAGCGCCAGCGCGAACTCCTGCCCGCCTACGCCTGCCAGGAATTCCTCGACGGTGTCGAACGCTTCGGCCTGGGCGACGGTGGCATTCCGCGGTTCTCCGACCTGAACAAGGTGCTGGGCGAGGCGACGGGCTGGGAAGTCGTCGCGGTCGAAGGCCTGCTGCCCGACGAGGTCTTTTTCGATCACCTGGCCAATCGCCGTTTTCCGGTCAGCTGGTGGATCCGCAAGCCGGACCAACTGGACTACCTGTCCGAGCCCGACCTGTTCCATGACCTGTTCGGCCACGTTCCGCTGTTGCTCAACCCCATCTTCGCCGACTACATGCAGGCGTACGGCAAGGGCGGCATGAAGGCCCATGCGATCGGCCCCGAGGCCCTGATGAACCTGACACGGCTCTACTGGTACACGGTGGAGTTCGGCCTGATCCGCACTGATAAGGGCTTGCGTATCTACGGTGCCGGCATCGTCAGCTCGAAGGGCGAGTCCATCTACTCGATCGACTCGGCGGCGCCAAATCGCGTCGGCTTCGACCTCGAGCGCGTGATGAACACCCGCTACAGGATCGATACCTTCCAGCAGACGTACTTCGTCATCGATGACTTCGCGCAGCTGTTCGACGCCACCCGCCCGGACTTCACCCCTATCTACGCCAAGCTCGGTGAGAGCACAGCGGTGGCCGCCAGCGACGTGCTTTCGACGGACAAGGTGTTCCACCGGGGCACCCGCGAGGGCTTTGCTTCAGGGGCAGACAACTGAATCTCAACGGCGGCCTAACGAACGGGCCTCTACGATGGACTTACTTTCCGCTGAACAGGGTGTGTCCATCGTGGTCGTCTTCGATATTCCGTTCGAGTCCGTAGGTCCGGGTCTCTGGGTGCTGCAGAAGAACGAAGCCGAATATGGCGAGTTTTGCTCGCGGGATGACGCCCTGGAGTGCGCCTTAAGCGAAGCTCGTCGCATCGAGCGGGTCAATGCGATCTCGGACATCGTTCTGAATATCGAAGGGAACGACGGCCGCTGGCGCGCCTTTGATACATCGATCCGGCCGTATGCGAGTCGTAGCCGAACGGTTTGAGCTGAACTAATTGCGTTGCCCTGATGGGCGGTGTGGGTCGCTGACTCGCCCGCCCTTTTCTTTGTGCGGGAGCCGGCTATGCCGGTGACTGGTCGCGGCAAGCTGGCTATCGCCGCTGAAGCGGCTCCCACATTCCATATTCCATATTCTGGACAAAATAAAACCCCGGCAGCCAGGGGAGGAGCTGCCGGGGTCGGTGTCGGGTCCAGGCTATCAGGGGAAATAGCGGGACCCGGGACAGAGGGACCAATAGAAACCGGTCGTCTGACAACAGGTCGCCTCTCGGCGATCACAGACTTAGATAAGGGCAATCGCGTGAAGTTCCCGCATTAGGGGGTGGGCGCGTTTGGCATCTGTTTATCTTCGGCTGCGGCCGCGTGTCCGGTGAGCCATGGCGCGACCTGCGCGACCCACAGTGCATAGCCCTTTGCGTTCATATGCAGCCCGTCCGGAAGGAAAAGATCCGGCCTGGGCTTACGTTGAGTATCGAGCATCGCCGGCACGATATCGAGGAATGTCACGTTCTTCTGCGTCGCGGCCCAGTCACGAATCAGGGCGTTCGCCTGCAGTATCTGCGGTAGCAGGGCAACCCGGGCAACGCTCGGCTTGATGGCGATGAACGCAATGGGCAAATCCGGCTGGGCGCGACGTACCTTGACGACGAAGTCGGCGAAGTCATCACGAACCTGCTCTGGCGCATCGCCGCCCTCGATGTCGTTGTCGCCTGCGTAGATGACAAGGGCTGCCGGGTGATAGGGCGTCACGATCTGGTCGGCAAACGCGGTGGCGTCATCCAGGTCGGAACCGCCGAAGCCGCGATTGATCACGCGGTAAGCCGGAAAGTCGGTGCTCAGCGTCTTCCAGAACCGAATGGACGAGCTGCCGATGAAGAGGACGGCGTTGGCAGGTGGCGGGTTGGCCTTGTCCGCGGCTTCAAAGGCCTGGATGTCGGCATACCACTTGCCATGATCTGAGTCCTTCGCCACAGCGCCGAAGGAAAATACGAGAAGGGTGAGGAGGATCGTAAGTCGGTACATGACGAAGACGGTAACCGCTTACGGTCTGCGTGGTAAGCCCTGACGTTCCACCGGCGTCACCTTGAGCACCGCTTCGACACGCACGCCGTTCCAACGGTAGATGAGGTGCTCGGCCTGGATGCAGGGCGCCACCAGATCGGGATAGAACACCGCGACACACTCGCCACCTTCGTGGCGCGCGCTGTCGTAGACGATGCCGTTGGAACCGGCGTCGCGAAGGGCGCGCGCGAGCTTCACGCTCGCCGCGTAGGAATCGGGATCGTGTTCGGCGACCCATCCGCCGCGGATGTCATGCAGTTTGCCGGCAATAGCCGTCTTGTAGCAGCGCACCTGGACGTCCGTGGGTGGCTCGTGGGTCGCGGCGAGAAAGGCCTCGCGGTGGAACACGGTTTCCTCGATCGCGGTGGCAACGCTGTGCGCGGCGTAGAACACGCCCCAGTGGCCGTCCGAGAACCGGCTGCCCTCGGGTGGGATATGTGCGAACGCCGCCATGATCGGTGTGGTGCCTGGCCCGGAGACGCGACGCGCGGGCGGCACGAGGCTTAGTGCGCCGATCTCCTCGCGCAGTCTCGGATTGGTCAGCGATTCGATCGCCATGACGGCATCGATGTCCTTCGGCTCGGCGATGCGGTCGAAGAGGCCGACAGGCGGAAACCGGCTGGGGACAATGCGGTAGGCGTGGGTCCAGCGGATGCGGCGAAGTGGGGGCACTGGCGAGGTACCTTCGCCGATGAAGCGGCTCCCATCGGGGGGCGTTGTATTCATCCGTTCCAGCCGCGCTGGGCGTCGAGGTACTGGCGGACGACATAGAGGTCGGACACGTTTCCTGACAGCATCCGTTCCAGCGCGGGCTGCCCTCCGAACAGGGAGGCGTTATTCGGCTTGCGCAACCATGCGTCTGCCTGGGCCGGGTCTGGAAAGAGTATCTGCAGGTCTTTCCAGATGCCCAGCAGGTAACTGATTCGCTCGATCACATCGCGCGAGGGAGCGCCGTCCTGCTGTTTCTTCCACTTGAAGTAAGTGGACTCCGGCGGATCGCCGAGCAGCGTGCGCTGTTCGGTGACGCGAAGTTTCCAGCGCTCGGCCAGGGCGAAGAAGGCACGAAGGGCCGGGCCGCCCAAATCGCCGGCGGGAAGGGGTTCGGCGTGGATGACTGAGTGCATCGTTGCTCTACCTGTGGAGTTATTTGGCAATATACGCCATAGGTAGAGCTAAGTCACGGAACCGCGGCCAAGAACTATTTCTTCGAGGCGATCCAGGCGTCGACGTGTTGTTCCAGCACCGGCAGCGGAACCGAGCCGAGGGCGAGCACGGTGTCGTGGAAGGCGCGGAGGTCGAACTTCTCGCCGAGCTGGGCTTCGGCGCGCTCGCGCAGCTCACGAATCTTCAGGTAACCCAGCTCGTACGAAAGCGCCTGGCCGGGCCAGCTGATGTAGCGGTCCACTTCATTCGCAATCTCGCGCTGGCTCAGGGCCGTGTTCTGCGTGAGGTAATCGATCGACTGCTGGCGGGTCCAGCCGAGATGGTGGATGCCCGTGTCGACGACGAGACGGCAGGCGCGCCACATCTGGTAGGTCAGGTAACCGAAGTGCTCGTAGGGCGTGTGGTAGATGCCCATCTCTTCGCCCAGGTACTCCGAGTAGAGTGCCCAGCCCTCGCCGTAAGCGGAAATATAGCCGTCACGACGGAACGGCGGCAGGCCGTCCTGCTCGGCGGAAAGGCCCAGCTGCAGTGCATGGCCGGGCATGGACTCGTGCAGGGTCAGCGCAGGCATGTTGAACAGCGGACGCGACGGCAGGTCGTAGGTGTTGACCAGATAGACGTCCGCACCGCCGCGGCCCGAGGTGTAATACGGCGCGATATCCGCCGGAACCGGCTCGATGGCAAAGCGCTGGCGCGGCAGCAGGCCGAAATACTTGCCCAGCTTGCCGTCCACCTGCTTGGCCACCCAGGCCGTGCGCATGAGCAATTCGTCGGGCGTCTTGGCATAGAACTGGGGATCGGTACGCAGGAACTGCAGGAAGGCCGGGAAGTCACCCTTGAAGCCGGTGTCCTTCATGGTTTCCAGCATCGCCTCGTGGATCTTCGCGACCTCGCGCAGGCCGATCGCGTGGATCTGGTCCGGCGTGAGATCCAGCGTGGTGTATTCGCGAATCTGCTGGCTGTAATAAGCCTTGCCATCCGGCAGCGATTCCGCGGCAAGCGTCGGTCGCGCCTTGGGCACGTACTCGGTGCGGAAGAACGTAAGCAGCTTGCCGTACGCAGGGATCACGCCGTCCGCGATCGCCTTGCGCGCGTCGCTGCGCAGCGCCTCGGCGTCCCTGGCGGGCATGGATTTCGGCAAGGACTTGAACGGCTTGTAGAGCGCGCTGTCTTCCGGGTTCTTCAGTTCGGCCACAGCGGCGATGGACACGTCGCGCCCGTTGAGTACCTCGCGCGGCACGGTGAAGCCACGCGCCAGCCCGAGGCGCATGTTGGCGATTTCCTGGTCCATGTAGGCCGGAATCTGGCGTACGCGCTCGATGTAGTGCTGGTAGTCCTCGCGAGTGCGCAGGTCATCGCCGTGGAGGACGTAACCCACGTCGGACCAGAACGCCGAGTCGCTGTTGAACGGCATCTGCCATTGCGCAAAGCGCTGGGCAGCCGCGAGATTGAAGATCTGCTCGCGGTACACCGCGTAATCGACACGTACCGTGCCGCTCAGCGAGTGCGGATCGATCCGGTCCAGTTGCGCCAGCACGTCGTTCCAGTAGGCCAGCCGCTTGGCCTGACTGGCGGCATCGACGGTATCCAGACGGCCGTCGCCCGGTTGCGCTTCGCCCGAGGTGAGGATGCCCGCCTGTCCGTTACGCCAGGTCCATTCCTTCGTATAAATACCCTTGAAGGCCTCGTCCTGCGACGCGGGCGCCGTAGCGGCGTGGGCAGTGGCGGCGAACATACCGGCGAAGGCGATAGCGCGGATCCAGGGGGACATGCAGGAGACCGTTGGCGGGGAAACCCCGATCATCGCATCCCCGGCTTATTCGAGTCCCGCGTAATGGCCCCGCATCGTATCCAGATAGGCCTGCAGGTCGCGCCCGGGCGCATCGCTGAAGGTTTCGCCTTCGTTGCGGCAGCCCTCGATGCGGTCCGGCCGGAAATTACGGAACGCCTGGCGATGCCGGCACCAGGTACCGAGCGTCCACGCGCCGCCCCAGAAGGAGAGGCAGAGCGGCTCCACTTCGCGCGTGGACGTGCGTCCTTCGGCATCGCGGTAGTCGAGGCAGAGCACGCAGTGGTCGACGATGGCCGCATGCAGGCGGTCGAGCATGGCTGCGACCTGGTTCTGGAAGGGGTCGCGCCAGATGGGCGCGAAGATCTTCGACTGGGCCGAGCGCTCGCGCAGATCGGGAGGCAGCACGGCCTCGATCTTGATCAGGGCCGCCTGTGCCTCACGCGCCAGCCGCTCACCGGCAAACGCGCGGACGAACCGCGTACCGGCCACGAGTGCTTCGAGTTCGCCAGCGGAGAACATCAGCGGTGGGATGTCCGAGCCTTTGCGCAGGACATAGCCGACGCCGGCCTCGCCTTCGATAGGCACACCGGAGAGCTGCAGGTCGGCAACGTCGCGATAGACGGTGCGAAGCGAGACCTCGAGTGTCGCCGCCAGTTGCCGTGCAGGCAGCGCGGTACGTCGCCCGCGGAGGGCGTTGATGATGAGGAACAGGCGGTCGGCGCGGCGCATGCCCGAATCATCGCTTCCCGCGCGGGGCGCGGGAAGCGGCGAACGTCATGGAAAGGCATATCCGGGCGCTCAGGCGACGGCCAGCGTCTGTGCGCGGGCCAGCGCCGCGTCCTGGCCGGTGGCGCGGCAGATGGCCGGCCGGGCCATGAGGCGGGCGACGTAGCCCTCGAACACATCGCGACGGGGCACGATACCGAAGCGCATCGTCCAGTCCAGCGCACTGGCCCAGAGGATGTCGGCCGCGGTGAAGCGGTCGCCGAACATCCAGGGGCCTGTCGCCAGCTGGGCCTCGAGCATGTCCATGACGGTGTCGAAGTCGCCGTAGGGGCAGGTCGAGGTCGGTGCCGGCTCGTGCTTCATGAAGCGATCCATCACCGCTGGCTCGAAACAGGAGCCGTAGAAGGAAAGCCAGCGCAGATAGGGGCCACGTAGCGGATCGCCAAGACCGGGGGCGAGACCGGCTTCCGGGAACAGGTCCGCCAGGTAGGTGAAGATCGCCGGCCGTTCCGTAACGAGGCCGCCAAGATGCTCGATGGCCGGCACCTTGCCCATCGGATTGACCTTCAGGTACGCCGGCTGGCGCTGCTCGCCCTCGACCAGGTTCATCACATGGATGTCGTACTGCGCCCCGAGTTCTTCGAGCAGCATCAGCGTGCTGCCCGAGCGGCTGTTCGGCGCGTGGTGGAACTTGATCCGACTGGCATTCATGCGTGCAGTTCCCTTGTGGTTCTGGTCGAAGTCTTCGAGGCCGCCCTGGCTGGCCTGGCCCCGGTTTGCGGCACCGGCGGTCGCCCCTCGTCGGGGGCGAACCGGTACTGCCCGTCCATCAGCAGCCCGCGGCGCCCGAGGGGCGCGTAGAGCACGGCGAGACGATCGAGAAAGCGATTCATGCGACTTCCCTCTCCGTTGCTTCGGTTAGAGGGACAGTCTGCGCGGGGGCTACTGACAGCGTTCTGTCAGCAGCCCTCTGGCGCCGTTCACCCGGCACCCGGACAATGCGTGGTTTAGCGCCAGAGTCCGTCCCGATGACGAAACCGATTTCATTGATCCAGTTCCTGATCGAAGAGAAGCGCGAGGGGCATATCAATGCCCAGCTCAGTCTGCTCATCGAGGTGGTGGCCCGCGCCTGCAAGCGCATTTCCGTCGCCACCGGCAAGGGTGCCCTCGGCGGCGTGCTCGGCAACGCCGGCTCGGACAACGTGCAGGGCGAGGCCCAGAAGAAGCTGGACGTCATCTCCAACGAGATCCTTCTGGAGGCGAATGCCTGGGGTGGTCACCTCGCTGCCTGCGCCTCCGAAGAAATGGAAGATCCGCAGCCCATTCCGGACGCCTACCCCAAGGGTAATTACCTGCTCCTGTTCGATCCGCTCGACGGCTCGTCGAACATCGACGTGAACGTCTCGGTCGGTACGATCTTCTCGGTGCTGCGTTGCCCGGATGGCGTGACCGAGCCGAAAGCGCAGGACTTCCTCCAGCCCGGAACCGACCAGGCGGCCGCCGGCTACGTGGTCTACGGCCCGAGCACCGTGCTGGTGCTGACCTTCGGCCATGGCGTGCACGAGTTCACCCTCGATCGCGAACACGGCAGCTTCGTGCTGACCCGCCGCGGCATCACCATTCCCGAGGAAACAGCCGAGTTCGCCATCAACATGTCGAACCAGCGCCATTGGGAAGCGCCCATGCAGCGCTACATCGGCGAGTTGCTCGCCGGTTCGACCGGGCCGCGCGGTCGCGACTTCAACATGCGCTGGGTCGCCTCGATGGTCGCCGACGTCCATCGCATCATCACCCGCGGCGGTGTCTTCATCTATCCGCTGGACGCGAAGATCACCAGCAAGGGTGCCACCGGCAAGCTGCGCCTGATGTACGAAGCCAATCCGATGGCCTTCATCGTCGAGCAGGCGGGCGGCGCCGCGACCACGGGCCGCGAGCCGATCATGACGCTGCAGCCGACCGCCCTGCACCAGCGTGTGCCGGTGTTCCTGGGGTCGAAGCACGAGATCGAGATAGCCACGCGCTACCACGTCGAAGCCGACGACACCCGCGACTGAACCACCCGCCGGGCGGCCCTTCGTCGCCCGGCTTCCGCCACTTACCTGTCATTCGTGCGCCGCGCCGGTGCCCGATGATCCGCCAGCCCCCTCTCGGTCCGCTCCCCATGACGCTTCGCGCCCGCATCTGGCTTCCGCTGGTTCTCACTGCCCTGCTTTCCGGCTGCTTCGGCGGCGGAACGAAGCCGGACGCCCGCCTGGACAACGCCGTGCCGGTGCTCGCGGCCAAGCCACGTATCGGTTTGGCGCTTGGCGGTGGTGCGGCCAAGGGCTTCGCCCATATCGGTGTCATCAAGATGCTCGAGGCTAGCGGCATCCATGTCGATGCGGTCTCAGGCACGAGCGCCGGCAGCGTCGTCGGCGTGCTCTATGCCAGCGGCATGGACGCCTTCCAATTGCAGGAAACGGCGTTCTCGCTGGACGAAGGCAAGATCCGCGACGTTCGCTTCTTCTCCGGCGGCATGGTGCAGGGCCAGAAACTGCAGGACTACGTCAACGACCTGCTGAAGAACACCCCGATCGAAAAACTGCATACGCCCTTCGCGGCCGTGGCTACCGAGCTGGAGACGGGCGAGCGCGCGATCTTCGTTCGTGGAAATGCCGGCCAGGCGGTACGTGCCTCGAGCAGCATCCCGGGCGTGTTCGAGCCGGTCGAGATCAACGGCAAGCATTTCGTCGACGGCGGCGTCGTCAGTCCGGTTCCGGTCGATGCCGCGCGCCAGCTCGGCGCGGACATCGTGATCGCGGTGGACATCTCGGCACGGCCGGACGGGACTAACCCCGCCGGCATGGTCGGCATCGTCGGCCAGTCGATCACCATCATGGGCCGCAAGCTCGCCGAACAGGAGCTTGGCCGCGCGGATATCGTCATCCGGCCGAAGGTCGGCCAGATTGGGCCAACGGACTTCGACCAGAAGAACGTGGCTATCCTCGAAGGCGAGCGCGCCGCGCTCGCCGCGATTCCGGCGATCAAGGCGAAGATCGCCGAGAAGACCGCGGCCATGGGCAAGCCGCCGGTTCCGGCGCACTGATCAACTGGGGCGTTGCCTCGCACAGAACCTCTACAAAGCCCTGCGCTTGGCCACCTCTTCCGCCGTGACCTCTCCCTGCTTGCCGCCGAAGTGTCCGATTACGAAGTTCGCCAGCGCGGCGATTTCAGGATCGCTGTACCCCTGGCCGAACGACGGCATGTAGACGTCCGTATCGCCGACGCGCATCGTCACGCCATGCAGGATTGCCTGGGTGACGTTGGCACCCTTGGGATCGTTCACGCCGCGCGTGCCAGCCAGCCCCGCATACGGTGTCTGCTGACCGGCGCCATTCCACTGGTGGCAGCTGGCGCAGGCGCCCTCGAACAGGCGCTGGCCTTCAGAGTCCGCGTTCGCCACGTCCGGTGGAGGCGCGGCGGCGTTGGACGCGGCCACGGCCTTCGGTGACGGATCGACCACGATCGGATCCTTCCCTTCGCGAGCCGGTACGGTGCGTAACCAGGCCACGAGCGCGGCCGTGTCTTCGGGTTTCAGGAACTGCAGGCTGTGGGCGACCGCTTCGCCCATTGGCCCCATCGCGGATGCATGCCCGTCGGCATGGCCGGTTCGCAGGTACTGGGTGAGAGCTTCGTCACTCCACTTGCCGATGCCATGGGTTTCGTTGGAGGTGATGTTCCAGGCGCGCCAGCCTTGTAACTCCGCGCCGGCCAGCGCTTCCCCGTGCTTCAGGCCGAAGCCGAGATTTCGTGGTGTATGGCACTCGGCGCAGTGGCCCAGCGGGCCCGCAAGATACGCGCCTGCATTCCACTGCGGCGAGCGCGAGGGGTCGTTCTCGAAGCGCTGGCTACGGAAGAATGCGGCGTTCCAGAAACCCATGGCCCAGCGCTGGTTGAAGGGGAAACCCAGGTCGTTCGGACGCTCCGGCTGGCGCACCTTCGGCAGGGTGAACAGGTAGGCCTTGATCGCCAGCACGTCGGCCCGGCTGAGCTGCGTATACGCGGTGTACGGGAACGCGGGATAAAGGTGCTTGCCATCCTTGCGGACGCCTTCGCGCACCGCGCGCACAAAGTCGTCGTCACTCCAGCTGCCAATGCCGGTGTCGACATCGGCCGTGATGTTGGATGAGTAGATGGTGCCGAAGGGCAACTTGAACGGCAGGCCGCCGGCGAAGGGTTTCCCGGTTTCCGGCACGGTATGGCAGGCGATGCAATCGGCGGCGCGGGCGAGGTACTCGCCACGCGCGACAGGATCGGCATTCGCTGGCGCGCCCACGATCAACGGCGACGTTCCTGCCGCGGGATCCGTGCGATTGAGTGCGAAGTACGCCACCGTACCGACGACAAGGAGGAGCACCACCAGGATCAGAAAGCGTTTCATGCGACGTCTCCCTTCCCGACGACCACGCCAGCCACATGCTTGAGCGCCTCCGCGGATTCCACCAGCGACATACGGGTTACCGGGAGTTCGGTAAGGCGCACGTTGGTTGCCGCGAAAATGGCGTTCGCCAGCGCGGGCGCGGCGATGGCGGTTCCCACTTCACCGAGCCCGCCGGGCGATTCGCCGCTGTCGAGGGTGTACACCTCGATCGCTGGCGCTTCATTGATACGAAGCGAGCGGTAGTCGTGGAAGTTGCTCTGTTCGATCATGCCGTCCTTCAGCGTGATGCCGTTGAACATGGCCGCGCTCAGCCCGAACAGCAGTCCACCCTGCACCTGCGCCTCGACGGAACTCGGGTTGATCGCGATGCCCACGTCCACGGCGACCACGGCACGTCGCATACGCACGACGCCCTGGGGCGTGACCTCGACCTCGACGATGGCGCAGACGTGACTACCGAAGGGAGAGGCCACCGCGATGCCGCGACCGACGCGAGGCGGTAACGGCTGGCTTCCCCAGCCGATCTTTTCGGCCGCGAGGTTCAGCACGCCGAGGGGACGCGAACCGGGCTTCATCAGCGAGCGGCGGTATGCGAGAGGATCCTTGCCCGCGGTCTGGGCGAGGTGGTCGATGAAGCTCTCGACGATGAACAGGTTGTGCGTCGGTCCGACGCCGCGCCACCAGCCGACGACCAGGCCGGGCGGCATTTCGTGGCGAACCCACTCCACGAGGACGTTATCCATCTCGTAGGGCAGGTCCGCCGCCGATTCGATGGCGTCGCTGTCCATGCCGTCCTTACCCATGGCGGCGGGTAGCCATCGCCCAAGCACGGTGCCACTGGTGATGCGGTGCTTCCACGAGGTCGGCTTGCCGTCGTCGCCCAGGGTGGCCGAAATGCGATCGAAGTAGAGCGGACGCACGCGGTCGTGGCGGATGTCCTCCTCGCGGCTCCAGATCACCTTGAGCGGGTAGGCGACCTGTTTCGCGAAGGCAACTGCCTGCTCGACCTGATCGGTCTCGAGGCGCCGGCCGAAACCGCCGCCGAGGTACTGGTTGTTGACAGTGAAGGCCTCGAGCGGGATGCCACAGATACGTGCGCCTTCTTTCTGGGCCCGCGTCGGCACCTGTGTACCGGTCCAGATTTCGCATTTTCCCGGCGTCACGTGGACGGTCGCGTTCAGCGGCTCCATCGGCGCGTGCGCCAGCATGGGCGAGACGAATGACATCTCGACGGCCTTGCCACCGGCAGCGACTTCGCCCTTCGGCTTGCGGCCGACCAGTGCCGGCCCGGATCGCGAGCTCTCCTGCAACGCAGCCACCAGCGTTGCGGTATCCAGATGCTCATTGACGCCGTGGCGCCACTCGATCTCGAGCAGCTCCAGACCCCGGTGCGCCGCCCAGTAGTGCTCACCGACCACGGCAACGGCGTTATCGAGCTTGATCACATCCACGACGCCGGGATACGCACGCGCCTTCGTTTCGTCGACGTTGCCGAGTGTGCCGGCGAGTTCGGGACTCGTACGCACCGCCGCGTATTTCATGCCCGGTATCTTCACGTCGATACCGAACTGTGTGCCGCCGTTGACCTTGTCCGGCGAGTCGACACGGCGCAACGGCTTGCCGATCACCGAGAAGTCTTTTCGGTCCTTGAGCGTGACGCTCGCTGGCTGGGGCAGCTTGCCCGCCGCCTCGGCGACGGCACCGAAGCCAAGCGTGCGCCCCGAGGGAGCGTGCGTGATCGTCGCGCGGGATACCGAACAGGCGGCGGGATCTACGTGCCACTGGGCGGCCGCCGCGGCGACAAGCATCTCGCGGGCGACCGCACCGGCTTCGCGCAGCGATTGCCACTGGCCGCGCGTGCTCGTCGAACCGCCGGTGATCTGGCCGCCACCGAGCAGCGCGATGCCGTAGAGGGCATCACTGGCCACCGAGTGCTCCACTTTGATCTGGTCGAGGCCGACCCCCAGTTCCTCGGCGAGCATCATCGAGATGCCGGTGTAGATGGCCTGGCCCATTTCCGCGCTGGGCATGACCAGGCGCACGCTGCCATCGGCATCGATGCGGATGAAAGCATTGGGTGCGAACGCCGGGTTTCCATCGGCGACCGCCGCAGCTTCGTCCGTTGGCTGCCGACGCGGGTTCATCTGCGCGAATGCGGGGCCCATGCCCGCGGTCCAGAGAAAAGCGACGGCCAGTCCGCCGCCAGCCAGCTTCAGGGCAGCGCGACGCCGTTCGTCGACAACATCGTCGTCGCTCACCCGGGCGTTCATGCCGGGCTCCCGTCGACGATCACCTGGAGGCCGTGTGGCTTTCCGGTGGCGGCCTGCTTGATGGCCTCGCGAATGCGGACATACGTTCCGCAGCGGCAGATATTGCCGGACATCGCAGTGTCGATGTCGCGGTCGGTCGGATCAGGGGTGCGGGCCAACAGCGCGGCGGCCGACATGATCTGTCCCGACTGGCAGTAGCCGCACTGGACGACGTCCACGGCGAGCCACGCCTGCTGCACCTTCGCGCCTTCCGGCGTAGTGCCGATGCCCTCGATAGTCGTCACGGCGCGATCGCCGACGGCCGAGACGGGCAGCTGGCACGAACGCACCGGTTGGCCATCGATGTGCACCGTGCAGGCACCACACTGGGCGATACCGCAGCCGAACTTCGTACCGGTCAGCCCGATGACGTCACGCAGGACCCAGAGCAACGGCATATCCGACGGCACGTCGGCCTGACGATCCTCACCATTCACGCGCAGTGTCACCATGGCATTCCCCTCGGCTGGTGGGACCCCTGCGGGGCCCCATTGGCTATCTCAAAAGCAGACTGCCAGCGTACGCCGAATGAGCCATCGTGCCTTCCGTTTAAATCGGCGCTTTTGCAGAAAACCGCTGCGAGGGGGTTACCGGGATCGGCGCCTGTCGTGGCACGCGAGCCGTCCCGGTACCCGTTGGTCAACCGATTTCCTGATCAGCCGGCTTCGATCAGCTCCAGCGCGGACTGGCGTCCCAGGGCCAGGATTTCGTCCGAGAGCGCAGGCTCGGCCACGGCACGCGACAGGGACAGCGACCCGACCATCGAGGCGAACACCGCCATCGACAGCGTGCGGCGACGCTTGCCGCGCACGGCGTCCGGCAACGTGCCGGCGATAACCTCGACCATCTCACTGAAGCCCTCGGTGAAGGCGGCCCGCGTCTCGACCGGCCGGCGGCCCATTTCGGCCGACAAAGCCGCGGCGACGCACCCGGTTTCCGGATGGTCGCGGTGCTCGGCCGAAAGATAGCCGTTGACCATGGCCCGATAACCTTCACCGCGCGACCCGGCGATACGCGCCGCCATCCGCTCGGCGGCGCTGCTCGCGCCGTTGGCGACACTCTCACGGACGAGGTCTTCCTTCGACCCGAAGTGGTTGTAGAAACCACCCTGGGTGAGGCCGACGTCGTTCATCAGGCTGACCACGCCGACGGCATCGATACCGTCGGCGCGAAAACGTTCGGAGGCAGCCTCGACGATTTTCTGTCGCGTCTGCTCCTTATGACCCTTCTCGTAACGCATGCGCACTTACTCCCTTCGGGGACGACGCCCCCTGCCCGTGCGCCGATTGTATCGAATCCTTGCGGGTTGAAATGTCGGTTGTCATGGTGCGCCGCGGCGACATCAGCCACCCGGTGAATTTCACAGCTTTGACGAAACTGAGTGCCTCCTTACGTCTGCGCGAAAGCCGGGGTGACATTTCGGACGTATCCGATATTCCCCGCCATGCGGTGACGACTACCGTGATGCTGCGCTGCCCTGTCGCAGCGCTCCCAGATGACAACGCCGCATGGAGGCCAACATGAATATCCTGCATCATCGCGCAGCACGCCCGGCCCTGGCGCTTTTCGCCCTCGCCGCACCTGGCATCTCGTCCGCCCTCGACTACGATCCCTCGCGCACATACACGGAAAACTGCGTCGTCGCTTATGAGAACGACGTGTTCCGGGCGAAGTGGTGGGTCGAGACCGGCCATACGCCCGCTAACGCGGGCAGCGCTGCAAATCCCTGGGACACACCCTGGGAACGCGCCGCACCCGGATCGGCCACCGGCTGCCCGGGGGGCGACGCGGGAGATCCGGGTGGCCCCGGTCATCCGGATCCCGGCGAACCGGGCAAGGTGCTGCTGAGTACGTTGCTCGCCGACGAGGCGCGACTGACTTCCGACCCGCTGATGGCCGCGGTACGTGCGTCCATTCGTACGCTCGACAACGCCAGCGTGGAGGCTGTCTTGCCAAGGCGCGCAGGTAATCCCGCAAACGTTCGCCTGGTCGAGGCGATCGTGGACGAATCTCGCTTCGAGTACCTGTTTCCGCTGCGGCAGCCGGAGTACACGTACCGCGGGTTCCTCCAGGCTATCGCCAAGTTTCCGGCCGTTTGCGACGCGTATGCCGATGGCCGCGATGCCGACGCCATCTGCCGCAAGACCCTCGCGACGATGTTTGCCCACTTCGCCCAGGAAACCGGCGCGCACGAATCGTGGCGTCCGATCGAGGAGTATCGCCAGGCACTGGCCTACGTGCGTGAGACGGGCTGGAGCGAGGGCGCGCGCGATGGCTACAACGGCGAATGCAAGGTCGATGGGTGGATTGCGGAGACCTGGCCGTGCGGTACGTATCCCGATGGCGCATACAAGAGTTATTTCGGCCGTGGCGCGAAGCAGCTGTCGTACAACTTCAACTACGGACCGTTCTCCGAGGCCATGTACGGCGATGTCGGCGTTCTGCTGGATGCGCCGGAGCGTGTGGCCGACACGTGGCTCAATCTCGCCAGCGCGACGTTCTTCTTTACTTATCCGCAACCGCCCAAGCCGTCGATGCTGCACGTGATCGACGGCACCTGGCAGCCCAACGACGCGGACCGCGCCGCTGGCCTCGTGCCGGGTTTCGGCGTGACTACGCAGATCATCAACGGCGGCGTCGAATGCGGTGGCAGCGCGGAGCACGCGCAGTCGGCCAATCGCATCACGTATTACCGCGCCTTCGCGGCCACGCTTGGCGTCCCCGTGGCGGCCGATGAAGTGCTCGGTTGCAAAGGCATGAAGCAGTTTGCCGAGGGAGGTGCCGGGGCGCTACCCATTTACTGGGAGAACAACTGGACCGAGCAGGCCGGTTGCAAGCTGGTGGGCTACCAGACGCCATTTTCGGGGCTCAAGCATGGCGACTATGTGAGCTGCGTGCGCAAGGCGTTCCCGAAGGTGGAGATCGTCGACGATACGCAGGGCTAACCTACGCGGTCTCGGTCGCTATGGCTCTTGCTGTTGCTGTTGCTCTTGCTCTTGTGGGAGCCGATTCATCGGCGAATGGGCCTTGCCGATAAACCGCTCCGTTGGCTTTTCGCCGATGAATCGGCTCCCACATTTCCTCGCGCATCCTACATTTGCTCGCGTAGCACCTCGTCGATGAAAGCACGTAAGCGCGGGAGGTTGCGGAGGTCTCGGTGATAGCCGAGCCAGACGTCACGGCCTGGCGGGGACTCACCGAGATCGACACGGCGAAGTTCCGGCATGGCGTCACCCAGCGGACAGGGCAACACCGCGATGCCAACTCCAAGCGCGCAGGCCCGCGCCTGCGCTTCGCGGCTGTTGCTGCGGAACGCTACCCGTGTCTCCGGTAAGCGCGCATGCAACCAGGCCACGTCAGGCATGTCGCCGAAAGCGGTATCCATCGTGATGCGCTGGAGTCCCGTGGTGTCCTCGCATGTCGTGGACGCGTAGGCGGCGTAGGGCATGTGCAGCAGTTTGCGTTGGACGATATCCGGTTCGTCGAACGGCGCGATACGAAACACCAGGTCCGCCTCGCGTCGGGCGAGGCTAAGCAGGCGCGCATCCGTCACCAGCTCGATCATTACTGCGGGATGGCTTCGATGCATGGCTGCGATCGCGTGCGTGAGCACGTGCGCGCCGAACCAGTCGGATGAGGACACGCGCAGGGTCCCGTCGAGTTCGCCCCGCTGGCCGCCCACCGCGCGGGCGATGCCCAGCGCCTCGGCCTCCATGCGTTCGGCATGCGCGAGCACGCCCGCGCCTTCGTCGGTCAGGACAAAGCCCTCGCTGGTTCGCTGGAACAGGGTCTGGCCAAGGGCCGCCTCGAGCGCACGAATGCGCCGACCCATGGTCGGCTGCGTCTGCCCGAGTTCGCGCCCGGCAGCGCCGAGGGTCCCGCCTCGAGCCACGGCCAGGAAAATGCGCAGGTCGCTCCACTCCATGCCGCCATCATGCATTTATGCATAGCCTGCGTGCAAATCTGGCCATTCTCTATGCGATATCGGAGGACTACCTTACGTTCCAAGGACGACACCGTCGCCCATGAGACCCTGCCATGACCGCCTCTTCCCACACGATGTCCGCCCTGCGCCTCGATGGCCCAGGAGCACCGCTGACACTCGTCCAGCTGCCGCGCCCGGTTGCCGCGCCCGGCGAGGTACTGGTCCGCATCGCCGCCGCCGGCCTCAATCCGCTGGATACCAAGATTCGGGCCGGCCAGGCTGGGCATGCCCGCCAACCCGCTCCGGCCGTTCTCGGCATCGATATGTCGGGCACGGTGGAAGCCGTGGGTGATGGCATTGAGGGCTTCGCCCCCGGCGACGCCGTCTACGGCATGACCGGCGGTGTCGGCGGCGTGCAGGGCTCCCTGGCGGAGTTCGTCAGTGTCGACGCACGACTGCTTGCGATCGCACCGTCGCGCATCCCTCTCGCAGATGCTGCAGCCCTGCCGCTTGGTTTCATCACCGCATGGGAAGGTCTGGTCGACCGCGCCAACGTGCAGCCGGGCCAAACGGTGTTCGTCCACGGCGGTGCAGGCGGCGTCGGCAGCATGGCCGTGCAGCTTGCCGTCGCACGTGGCGCCCGCGTTGTCGCCACCGGCAGTGCGGCGCAACTGGCGGTGATCGCCGACATGGGTGCCATCGCTGTCGACAGGCATGAAAAGGACATGCAGGCGATCGTCGATGAGTACACGAACGGCGACGGCTTCGACATCGTCTACGACACGCTCGGCGGCGCGACACTCGATGCCTCGTTCATCGCCGTGCGCCGCTATGGCGGCCACGTCGTCAGCAGCCTCGGCTGGGGCACGCATTCCCTTGCCCCGCTGTCGTTCCGCGCAGCGACCTACTCCGGTGTGTTCACGTTGATGCCGCTACTGACCGGAAACGGCCGCGAGCAACACGGACGCATCATGGCCGAGGCGACTCGCCTGGCGGACGCAGGCAAGTTACGGCCGGTGCTGTCGACGCAGCGCTTTGCGCTTGTCGAAGGGAACACCGCCCTCGATCTGGTCGAGAGCGGTCGCTCCGCCGGCAAGGTCATCGTGACCCTTTCCTGATCGCTCAGCGCAAGAGATTGGCCTTGACGCCTTCGTTGGTGATCTTCACCGGGAGAATTTTTCCATCCTTGTCGAAAGACATCACCTCGATCGACGTGACGCGATCGTTACCTTTGGTGTCGTCCAGCGGGTGGCGGTGATAAACGATGTACCAGCTGTCGTCTTTCGCAACATGAAAGACCGAGTTGTGGCCCGCACCTGTCGCGATCTTCGGATCCTGCTTCAGGATCGTGCCCATCGGCTTGAACGGACCCATCGGGGAATCACCGATGGCATAGGCCACGGAATAGTTCGGCCCGGTCCAACCACCTTCGGACCACATGAAGTAGTAGTGCCCGTTGCGTTTGAACATCAGTGGACCTTCGACATACTCGGGCCCAGGCGTGATTTCCTTGAACACCGTGCCATCGGCCATCGGCTCGACGCCGGTGAAGTCCGGCTTCAGCTTGACGATGTTGGCGTGCTTCCACCCGCCATAGATCATGTAGTACGTGCCGTCGTCGTCACGGAACACGAACTGGTCGATCGGCTGCGCGCCGTTATGGAAGGCGCCTATCAACGGCTTGCCGATCAGGTCCTTGAAGGGGCCTTCGGGTTTGTCGGCCACCGCGACACCAATGCCACCCAGTTCCTTGTCGTTCTGGATATCGTTGGCGGCGAAGAAGAAGTAGTACTTGCCGTCATTCTCGACCATGGCGGGCGCCCAGAGCGCCTTCTTCGCCCAGGGGATGGCCTTCATCTGAAGGACGTCGGCATGCTTCGTCCAGTGCACGAGGTCGGGTGACGAGAAGGCGTCGAAGTGCGTCTGCTCGCTGTAGGCCAGCGAGGTCGTCGGGTAGATCCAGTACTGGTTGCCGAAGATGGCGGCTTCCGGATCGGCGTACCAACCGGGAAACACGGGATTACCCGAGTAGCCCGGCGGCGGCGCAGCCAGTGCGGTCGTGGACAGCAGGGCGGCCAGCGCCGCGCCCCCAAGGATCTTGCGTAGCCCCATCACGATCTCCGGTTCGACGTTATCGAACCGTCGATCCTAACGGCTATCAGAATCGGTAGCGAGCCGAACCGACGATACTGCGACGCGGGCCATAGAAGCAGTCGCCGCGGGCAAGACAGCTTGCGCTGTATGCCTGGTCGGTGACGTTGGCGGCATTGACCGAGAAACGCCACGGACCCTGCGTGTACGCGATCATCGCATCGAGCAGCGTCTTGTCGGGTACCCGGAGCGTGCCCGTCTCATCGTAGTTCACACCGATGTAGCGGGCACCGAGGCCGAAGCTCAGGCCGTCACCCTCGGCATCGTTGACGTGATACACGCCCCACACCGAGCCCTGGTTCTTCGGCAGGCCGGCGACGATCGTGCCGTCGTCGGGGTGTGCCTTGGTCCAGGTGTAGGTACCGATGAGATCGAGGTGACTGGCGACCCGCATCGAGCCTTCCAGCTCCACGCCGCGAGTCTTCGCGCTGCCCGCCTGAATCTGGTTGAGTGGGTTGGTCGGATCCGGCGCCAGGCGATTATCTTCGTGCAACTCGTAATAGGTGGCGGTGATCAGGCCGGCGCTACCGACCGGCTGATACTTCACTCCGGCTTCGTACTGCTTGCCACGCAACGGCTCGTAAGGGCGGTTGTAGAAATCCAGGCTGTCCAGCGGCTGGAACGACTCCGTATAGCTGACGTACGGCACCAGACCGTTGTCGAAGCGGTACATCACGCCGTAGCGGGTCGTGGTCGCGTTGTCGACCGAGCGGCTATCGCCTGTGGTCAGGGTGGCGCGGTCGTGACGAACGCCCACGGTACCGATCCAGTGTTCGCCCCAGTTGATCTGGTCCTGCAGGTAGACGCCCGTCTGTCGGGTGCGGCTCGATGCCACCGGGAAGATATCCGGCGCGACGAAGCCGTTGCCGTAGACCGGGGCGTAGAGATCGAAGGGGACGCCGTCGAAGCCGTTGCCTTGCCTCGAATCGGTGTGCGAGTGAGCGAGGTCGACGCCGATGAGCACCCGGTGATGCATGCCACCGAAGTCCACGTCGGCTTCCGCGTGCGAGTCGGTCGTCAGGCGTTTGTGCCTGTCGATCGACACGTAGCTGTAGCGCGCTACGGTGCGCTGCGCGTCGTCCAGGAAGGGGTACGACGGATTGGAATAGACGTCCGGATAGAGCGAACGGTAGTCGACGTTGTCATGCGAGTAGCGCGCGTTCTGCACGAACTTCCAGGTGTCGTTGAAACGGTGTTCGAACAACGACGTGATGGAACGCTGCTCGGTGTCGTAGCGATCGAAGCCCGGCTCGCTGACGAAACGATCGGTGCGGATGCGGCCATTCGGGTTCGGCAGCAGGGTACCGGCATGCGGCAGGAAGTTGAGCGTCGAGCCGCTGTGATCGAACTGGAGATTGGCGAGCAGGGTCCAGCTGGTGTCGGCATCGGGGCGCCAGGTGATCGACGGCGCGATGGCCTTTCGATCGTCGGGCACATGCGCCACCTGGGCATCCGCATCGCGGACGACGCCGACAAGTCGATAGGCCCAGTGACCCGCGGCATCGAGCGGCCCGGTGAAATCGAACGCCAGCTGCTTGCGTGCGTTGTTGCCGAACTGCACGTCGACTTCGTGGCTCGGCGTTAACTGCGGCCGTTTCGAGGTCAACGCGATCAGGCCACCCGTGGTGCCCTGGCCGTAGAGCACGGACGACGGACCACGCACGATTTCGAGGCGGTCGAGGAAGTACGGCTCCGTGCGGGCGTAGGCATTGCCGAAGAACTGGCGCAGGCCATCGAGGTATTGCGTGAACGAGGTTCCGCGCAGAAAGGCGTCGTCGCCGCGGCTATCCACGCCATAGGCGTCAGCGCGGACGCCCGCCGAATAGCGCAGCGCATCTTGCACGGTCAGCACGCCCTGGTCGGTCATCTGCGTGTTCGAGATGACCGAAATGGCCTGCGGCGTCTCGATGATCGGGGTGTCGGTCTTGGTGGCACCCGAAGCATCCGAACGGGTGTAACCCTCGTCGGCCCTCACCCCCTGAACGGCCACGGGGGCAAGCTGGACCGCCGTCGCGCGAGCGCCGTCCTGCGCATGTGAGGCAAGCGGGAGCAACGCCCCGGCAATAAGAAGCGGCAGCGTATTCCTGCGGAGAATCATGGGGTTGGTCCTTTCAGCGGAGCGAGGGCCCTTCTCCCTCCACTCGGCTCATATGCGAATGACTATCATTTGTATGATGTAACAAACTACGAATTCGCGCAATATTGCGAAGAGTCGTCATTTCATCGTCGCTGCCACAAGCCGAATACTTACGCCTGGCGGCGTGCGCGCTAGAGCTTGTCATCTCGATAAGTGGAAGCCCTGCACGAATGCAGGGCCCTGTACACCGACATCTCTTGGATATCCCACTCTTGGTGAGGACCCCTAGGGGCGTATGAACGCCAAGTTCTCAAGACTCGAGTAGCGGGCTCGCTGACGAAACGTCAGTGCAACGAGCGAGACGCCGACGCCATCTTCCTCCGGCACCGATAACGAACAACAGCACAAATACGCCCCACTACTTGTTTAGCAAGTAGGAATTTTCAGTGAGCGTGAACTGGGCCGCAGGCCTTATGAGGTGGATGCCTTATGTCGCGGTGTCCGGCAAGGCGTATCCGTTGAATCACTTACATCCTTTTAGATTCACTCTCATTCTGATCACACCGCCAGGGTCAGACGGGCTACCTGTCGATCTCGAGATTGGCTTTTCGATGCATACGTTTTCGCGGGGTCGACGTGCTGATGACTCGTCAGAAGAAGTCTATTCGGACCCACGTGAGTGCCGAATTTTCGACGAAGAGCGTTATGTACTGTCGCACCGCCTTCCTGACATTGTGCGAAACCTGTCCTCAGGAAAGTGCTATCACGCGCGAAATCAGAACTACCTCAGCGTAGTCTGCATTTCTGAAAGTAACGGTGCTTGCGAATACCGTATTTTCTTCGTCTTGCAGCGATCGAAGCGCGCTCCCGCGTCGCCACGACCCTGTGTCCGCCTCATCGTACAGAGCGCATACCCAGCGCGACCCACGGCGCGTGGAAAGGAAAGCCCGATTCGATTTCCAGTCTTGCTGCGACGCGTGCTGGGGTTCAGTACGTCCCTGAAAAAGCGAAGGCCCCGCACGAATGCGGGGCCCCGTAGCCCAAATCTCTTGGATATCCCACACCAGGTGAGGACCCCGAAGGGCGGATGAACGCCAGAGCGGGCAGTGCGTTCCCGAAGAAAGATACTTGCAACGGAAGGTCACTGCAACGCAGATCTTTCTGATATCCGCGTAGGCGTTACTTTGCTAAAGCGCCTTCTTACCCGGCAAGGCCCAGAGCAGTCCCCTCGTGAAAACCGAAGGAAACACCGTCAGGTGATCCTCGTCCGGAATCGTCGTCATCTGGATGTGCAGACCGGGATAGTGCCTCGCCTTGAGTTCGTCCATGAACCGCCTTGCGTTGCGCACCATGTCGACACTGCTGTTGTAACGCGGGTCGTGCGATTTAGGTTCGATGGTTTCGTACGCGCCGAGCACCATGAGCACGTGGGCCGGCATGTCCTTCGTCGTCAACGTGGCCTTGCGCATGCGCGCGAATTCCACCTGATGATCGAACTGCAACGACGGGCTGCCTAAGATGTAGTACTGGAACATGTCCGGGTCGGCGATAAGCATTTCGAGACCGAGAAGCCCGCCGTACGAGTGACCGGCGTAAATCTTCCGCGTCATGTCCGCACGGTAATTCGCGGCGATCAAGGGGAAGACCTGGTCCTTGATGAAACGACGGTACATGTCGCTTTCGCCGTAGACCACCGGGCGTCCCGGCATGTCGGATACCGCGTCCGCATTGCCATGCGGGGTCGGCGTGTAGTCGCGCCGCCGGCTGTACTCTGGCGTATCGCCGGTGGCATAGGCCAGGCCGACGAGGATGAAGTCCTCGGTTCCATCGCCGTGATCACCGACGCGGCGGCCGATGCTGCGGATGAGCGGGAACGCGTAGTTGGCGTCTGTGACGAAAATCACCGGGTACCGCCGGTTGGAATCCCTGGTATACGACGGCGGAAGGCTGATCAGGACCTGATAGTCGCGATTCGTCCCTTCCGCGTGGAGCGTGCGCACTTCGGTATCTTCGAGGACGTAGGCTGACGGCTTTGTGCCGGCCGGCCTGGGCGACCGCTGCGCCGTCGCCGACACGGGGCTTCCTGCCGACGCATCGGAACATGCCATCCCAAGCAGGCTCAAGAACACGCCACATGTCGCGAGAAGCGACTTCTTACCTCGGTCCATCCCTGGTGCCTCGCATCGGAGCAAGCACCGATTGACGCATGACTTTGAAAAAATCGCCAGTCAGGCCATCAGCAGATCTTCGTAGAAGGCGCCGATCGGTAGCGTCGGATGCGCGATCTGAATTTCGAGGATCCACAACCCCGGGACCGGGACCGCATCGAAGCCGCCGAGCGCGCCGGCCTTATGAACCGCGTGGGGATAGTCGCCGACCCGATGGCCTTTGGTGGCGTGGTTGAGGCGCCAGCCCATGGCTTCGGCTTCCGCCGTGGCGTAGTGGTACAGCGCGACGCCTGTGACGCCTTCTCGCCATTGCGCCGCTGTTCGGGCGAACAGCTCGCGGGAAGCCTCGGCGCAGGCATGCATCGTCGGGTTATCGCCCACCACGAACGTGTCGCCGACATCGCCCTCGTGTCCATCGAAGACGGGGCCGAGATCGATGAAGAAAATGTCGTTATCGGCGAGTACGGTCTCCGGCGCCGAGCGCTGCCGGAACGTCTTCAGCGTGTTGGCACCGAAGCGGATGATGCTCGGGTGCCAGATGCGCTGCATGCCGGCGGCCGTGAGGCACTCGCCGGCAAGCTCGATGGCTTCCGGCTCGGTCATGCCGGGCTCGATACGCGACGCGATGGTGCGCAGCGCGCCCCATGAGTTTTCCCGCGCGCCGAGCATGTGTTCGAGCGAGAAGCGCTTGCCGACGTTCTCGGCGGTGGCGACGGCCATGGCACGCTCCTGCTGGGGGTAGGGTCCTGATTATCCCCTTTCGAGGCCTGCCAGTTCGAGAGCCGCGCGGCGGCCGGCTTCCAGTACCTCTTCGGACATGGCCGGATCATTTGTCGCCCGGGCCACCTGCATGGTGCCGGCCATCAGGCCGTATAGGGCGATAGCGCGAGATCGGGCATCCGGAGGCGCTAGCGCCGGCCACTGCGTGGCAGCCAGCTCGAGGAATTCGTTCACGCCGGCCGTGAATGCCTCCCGCACCGGTTCCGAGTGACGGGCTACCTCGGCGGCCACCGCGGACGACGGACAGCCGAACCCCGGATTGTCGCGATGGCGAACCGAGAAGTAGCTGCGAATAAGCCCCCCGAGCCCCTGGCCGCTATCGATCCAATGCTGGAGTCGCGCCACCCGCTCCTTCAGCGCGGCGGTGACCGCCTCGCGGGTCAGGTCCTCCTTGGATTCGAAGTGGTTGTAGAACGCACCGTTGGTGAGGCCCGCTGCCGCCATCAAAGACTTCACGCCCTCGCCTTCGATGCCGTGTTCGCGAAAGCGGATCGCCGCGGTTTCGACGATGCGTTGCCGAGTGTGGTCCTTGTGTTCCTTGTCGTAACGCATGGCTCAGTGCTCCGTGGTGGCGACATCGTCGCGCGGGGAGTCCCAACCACCGCCGAGGGCGCGGAAGGCAGCGACGGCGGAACGCGCGTCGTTGGCGTGGACCTGGGCCAGCAAGTCCCGCGAGGCGAGCAGTTGGCGATCTTCATCCAGCACTTCGATAAGGCTCACCGCGCCGCCCGTGTACGCATCCTGCGCGGCATCGCGTGCACGTGTGTGGGCATCGACCTCATCGGTCAGCAGCGCGTGTTGGGCTTCGAGCTGGCTCAGCGAAACGATCGCGTTCTCCACGTCTTCCGTCGCGCGCAGCATCGATGCGCGGTACTTCGCCAGCGCTTCGGCGTTGGCAGCCTTCGCCTGCTGAACTTCGGCGTCGACGCGACCGAAGTCGAAGAGACGCCAGTGCAGGCCGAGCGCGCCCTGGGGCTGGAAGGCCGCGCCCGTGAGCAGGTGACCGGTGCCGAGCGTGCTGAAACCAACTAGCGCGGACAACGACATGGAGGGGTAATACTCGGAGACAGCCACGCCGATCCGCGCGTTGCTGGCGGCGAGCTCACGCTCGGCAGCGATCACGTCGGGACGACGACGAAGCAGCGTCGCCGGGCCACCCGCGGCGTCCACACCGGGAACGACGTACGACCTGGAGGCACCGCCAATTTCCACGGAATAGGTGCCCGGCGCCGCGCCCATCAGCACGTCGAGGCGGTTCAACTGCGTCTCCAGCTCGATCTTCAGCGGGGGAATCGTCGCCCGTGCCTGCAACAGCAAGGCCTCGGACTGGGCCGTTTCGCGTGCCGTGCCGACCCCGTGTTCCGCACGCAGGCGAACCAGGTCAACGAGTCCCGACTCGTTCTTGATCTGTTCTTCCGCAATCGCGATGCGATCCTGCGCACCACGTACACGGAAGTACGCGTCCGCGGCTTCGGCGGCCAGCGAGATGCGCACACCCACGTGCGTTGCCTCGGCGGCCTGGTATTCGGCGTCGGCGGCTTCGGCGCCGCGACGCAGGCCTCCGGCGAGATCCAGCTCCCAGCTAGCTCCGGCGCCGATGTCCTGGATGGTCTGTGCGCGCTCGTAGCCCGGGAAGGCGCTGGCGATCTTGCCCAGCGGACTGCTCGTCGACTGACGCTGGCGCACGACGCTGCCATCGAAGTTTCCGCTCGGCATGCGGTCAGCCTGGGCGTGCGCGGCGGCCGCGCGTGCCTGCTCCACGCGTGCCGTGGAGGCGGCGAGGTCGAGATTCTGCGCCATGACGCGATCGACGATCGTCACCAGTTCGGGATCGTCGAAGCCCTTCCACCACGCATCCAGCGAAGGCGCGGGTGCGGCGACCTGACGTGCAGCCAGGGCATCGGCTTCGTGCCAGGTTGCGTTGGTGGCGACGTTCGGCCGGACGTAGTCAGGGCCGACCGTACAACCTGCCAGGCCCACGGCCAGCAGGGCGAAGAGGAAGTTAGTGCGCATCGGCGGAAGGTCCTTTCGGCGGCTGCACCTTGCGCATCAACGGCACCATGACCGTCGCGATGGCAAAGCACACCATGATGGAGACGAAGGCGTCGCTGTAGGTCAGCGTTTGCGCCTCGCGGAACGTGAGTTGCCAGAGCGAATGCAGCGCGGCGGAATAGTTCTCGGTATCGGCCGGATCAGGCAGCAGGTTGTTCATCGCTTCGTTGGTCGGGTTCAGGTGCTCGGCCAGGCGATAGAAATGCAGGTTGGTGCGGTCGGTAAGGATCGTTGCGCACCCGGCGATACCCATGGCGCCACCGAGATTGCGCATAAGATTGAACAGGCCAGACGCTTGCCTGAGCTTGGACGGAAGCAACCCGCCCAGCGTGAGCGTCACCGTCGGCGGAATCGCCAGCTGCTGTCCCATGCCGCGGAGCGCCTGGGGGAAGAGAAGCTCGGTGCCGCTCCAGTCGTGCGTGATCGGCGTGAACTCGAACATCGAGACGGTGAACAGCGCCAGGCCGATCATCAGCAGCCAACGCAGGTCGACGCGGTTCGCCAGCATCGAGTAGATCGGGATGGTCAGGATCTGGAAGACGCCGGTGGAGAACACCGCCTTGCCGATCTGCAGCGCGCTATAGCCTTCGACGCGGCCGAGGAAAAGCGGTGTCAGGTAGATGGTCCCGAACAGGCCGATACCGGTGACGAACGAGAAGAAACAGCCGAGGGCGAAGTTCCGGTCCTTGAGCGCGCGCAGGTCCACGACGGGATGTTCTGCCGTGAGCCCGCGCCAGACGAAGAGCACACCGGAGATGCCGGCCACCCAGGCGGTCGTGCGGATGGTGGAGTCCTGCATCCAGTTCCAGCGCGGCCCCTCTTCGAGGGTGTACTCGAGGCAGCCAAGGAACGCGGCGATGAGCGCAATGCCCAGCCAGTCACCGACCTTGAGCAGGGAGAAATCGGCTTCGTCGATCTTCACCAGGATCGGCACGGCGATGGTCACGAAAGCGCCCGGGACCAGGTTGATGAAGAACAGCCAGTGCCAGGAATAGTGGTCGGTGATCCAGCCGCCGAGTGTAGGACCCAAGGTCGGCGCCAGCGATGCGAGCGCGCCGATGGTGGCCGCGGCTACCACGCGCTTTTTGCCTTCGAAGAAGACGAACGCGGTGGTGAAGACCATCGGGATCATCGAGCCGCCCAGGAAACCCTGCAGCGCGCGGAAGACGATCATGCTCTGGATGTCCCAGGCGAGACCGCACAGCAGGCTGGTCAGCGTGAAGCCCGCGGCCGACACCGCAAATAGCCAGCGCGTGGAGAACACCCGGCTCAACCAACCGGAAAGCGGAATCACCACGATTTCCGCGATGAGGTAGCTCGTCTGCACCCAGGCGGTGTCGTCCGCGCCGGCCGAGAGGCCGCCGCCGATATCGCGCAGGGACGCGGACACGATCTGGATATCCAGCAAGGCGATGAACATGCCAAGGCACATGCTCGCGAAGGCGAAGACCTTCTGGCCCTGAGTGAGATGTGCGATCGGGCTCATGGCGCTTTGGTATCGATCGTAGCCGTCACGGAGAGCCCGGGACGCAGGATGCCAAGGTCGCCGTCATTGCCGTCGAGCGTGACCCGGACGGGAACGCGCTGTACGACCTTGGTGAAGTTGCCGGTCGCGTTCTCCGGCGGCAAGACGCTGAATTGTGCACCGGTCGCCGGGGCGAGGCTGGTCACGTGACCCTTGAAGGTCTTGCCGGGGAGCACATCGGCGCGCACATCGACCACCTGCCCCACGTTCATGCGGGCCAGTTGGTCTTCCTTGAAGTTCGCATCCACCCAAAGGCCGTGCGCGGGCACGACGACCAGCATCTGGATGCCCGCTGCGGCATAGGTACCCACACGTGCGCGACGGTTACCGATCACACCATCCACTGGTGCGCGCAACTCGGTGTACGAGAGGTTGAGCCGCGCGATGTCGGCTTCGGCACGCGCCTGGCTCAGTGCCGCTTCCACCTGGTGCTTTTGCGTATCGATGACGTCCAGCTGCCGCTGGGCGCCCTGCACGACGGCCGAGGCGCGGTCAGTGGCGGCGTGTGCCGTCTGGAAATCGGCCTGCGCACGCTGGGCACTCTCGACGGACACCGCGGCGCGACCGGCAAGTTCCCGGTAGCGCTGGTCGTCCAGTTTCGAGCGGTTCGCCTCGGCTTGCGCAGCCGAGAGCCCGGCCTGGGCCTGGGCGATCACGCTGTGCTGCAACGCCTCGACCGCGTCGAGGTTACGTAGCGAGGCTTCCTGCGCGGCTACGGCCGCCTCGGCCTTTTCGAGTGCTGCCTTGTAGTCGCGGTCATCGATTTTCACCAGCAGGTCACCCTTGTGGACCGCCTGGTTGTCGGTCACCGCAATCGCCTGGATGTAGCCCGGAACCTTGGATCCGATCACCGTGATATCGCCGCCGACGTAGGCATCGTCGGTGTCCTCGATGAAGCGGCCGGACGTCCACCAGTGGGCGCCGTAAAGGGCGACGACCACGATGAGGCCCACCAGGCCGATGATTTTCAAGCTCTTTTTTCGTCCCGCTGATCGGGGAACGGGAGAATCGACGACGGCGGCCACGGCGGTACCTGCTGGAAAGTTGAATTACGAACGTACTTTTAATGAAGATGATACGCGTAATCTCAAGGGGCAGGCAGGACTTTTTTGGGGATTTCAGTGAGCGCTGTGTGTGGGAGCGGCTTCAGCGGCGATAGCCGGGTCGCCTCGCACCCCATCGCCGGCATGGCCGGCTCCCACAAGGGCCCCCTTCACACGGGAGCTCCCACATGGGTCTTAAAGGCGCAACAGCCCAGCCGCCTTCGAAACGATGTCGGCGATGATGTCGCCGGCCGATCCTTCCCGGGCGAGGCCACCCGACTGCCCTGACCACAGCGGCTGGAAGTCGCCCAGGCCATCCGGTTCGGTGGCAGCCCGGAGCGGAGTCAACGGACCGCCGGCCAGTGGAAACGGCAAGGCATCCGGCGACAAGGGTCCCAGCTCGCTCATGATCCTGTTGACGACGCCGCGCGCGGGCCGCCCGGTCAGGACATTGGTGACTGCCGTGTTGTCATCGCGCGCGGTGCGCAGGGACGCTCGTCGCCTCCTCCGAAAGGAGGAAAGCCGTACCAAGCTGGACTGCGGACGCACCCAGGCAGAGTGCGGCGGCCATTCCCCGGCCGTCGACGATGCCGCCGGCGGCGATGACGGGCACCGTCAGCGCATCCACCATCTGCGGCACTAGCGAGAAGATGCCCGGTTGCGTCGCCATGTCATCGGTCAGGAAGTTGCCGCGGTGTCCACCGGCCTCGTAACCCTGGGCGATGACCGCGTCACAACCACGCTCCTGCAACCAGCGTCCCTCGGCAACCGTCGTTGCCGACGCGATGACGATGGCACCCGTCGCCTTCACGCGATCGAGAAGTGCATCGCCCGGCAATCCGAAGTGGAAGCTCACGACCTCGGGGCGAAGGTCCTCAACGAGAGAACACATGCCCGTGTCGAACGGTGCGCGTCCACCGGCCCTCGGAAGCGTTGAGACATCGACGCCGTATTCGACGAAGTAAGGCGCAAGACGGTCGAGCCAGCGCTGTGTCATCTCGTCGGTCGGCGTCACCGGCGTATGCGCAAAGAAGTTGAGGTTGACGCGTGCGCCCGGCAGGGCCGCACGAAATGTCCGCGCTTCCGAGGTGATCGTCTCGAGTGAGATCGATGCGCAGGGAATGGATCCCAGTCCGCCCGCGCGGGCGACGGCCATGGCGAGTGTCGAACTGCCGGATCCCGCCATCGGCGCAAGTAAAAGGGGGTGCTCGATAGCGAAGAGATCGAGGGCGCGGCGATCGGTCCAGGCAGTCATGGCCATTCCTGCGAACGGGCATCGACGCACACGTAAAGGCACGCCAACGCAAGGTGGTCAGGATACCGCAGATCGCCGCGCCGCTTCTCTTTCTCCACTTCCACCCCGTACGATGTATGCCCGGGCCAATCGTCAAAGGAGCAATGCATGGTGAAGCCCGTGGGCGCACGTAGCCTCCACAACCAGGTTGTCGACGAGCTGGGGCAACTCATCGTCAGCGGGAAGCTCGCGCCTGGCGAAGGCCTGCCGCGCGAGGATCTTCTTGCCGAACAACTGCAGGTCAGCCGCACCGCGCTGCGCGAAGCCATGAAGGTACTCGTGGCCAAGGGCCTGATCGAGTCGCGCCAGCGAACGGGCGCCCGTGTGCGCGAGGCGATCCACTGGAAGCAGCTCGATGCCGAGGTGCTCGCCTGGCGCTGCGCCTCGATGCCGACGGAGAGCTTCGTCGAACAGTTGGTGGAAATGCGTGAACTGATCGAGCCCGGCGCGGCTGCCGCCGCCGCCAGACGGCGAACCGACGCACAGATCGTCGAGCTAAAAGCCGCCTACGACGCCATGGCGGCATCCGAAGACCTGGACGGCTGGGCGGAAGCGGACCTCGCCTTTCACGAGATCCTGCTCAAGTGCACCAACAACTCGCTGATGGTGTCGCTGTTCTCGGTGATCGAGACGGCCCTGGGAACCTTCTTCCTGCTGTCGGCGCGCAACGCAGGCAACTTCAAGTCCGCGTTGCCACAGCATAAAAAAGTCTATGACGCCGTGCGGCGTGGGCAGCCCGAGGTGGCCCGCAAGGCCATGATGGACATGGTGGCCGCCTCACGCGCGAACCTGCACGGCGCAGGCCACCGCAAGGGCTGAGGCCCGAATGCTGCGCCGCAGCTTGCGGACATATAATAATAAAATACTACAATTGCCCCTCGGGACATTTTGACCGGCGACTGACATGGCATGAGAGGGCAAGGCGACTTGCTCTCCGGGGAACCGTGCGCCGGGCATCCATCCAAAACGTGGGGAGTAAGGAATGCAGCGGAAGGTACTCGCCCTGTCAGTGCGCCATGCACTGGTGGGCATGCTCGGCATCTGTTTCATCGGCGGCGCCTTGCCGCTCCATGCGCAGGATGCGCCGACGACCACCACGCAGGACTCCCAGCGAACCCCGGATGGAAAGGTCGTCACCGACCTCAACGGCGTCGCCGTCACCGGTCAGTTGCAGTCACTTTTCCTGTCGCAGTCCACCAAGCGCGACGCCGTGAACACAGTGGACTCCGTGTCCGCCGAAGAGGCCGGCAAGTTCCCCGACCAGAACGTGGCCGACGCGCTCCAGCGCGTGCCCGGCGTGTCGGTTAACCGCAGTGGCGGTGAATCCAACCAGATCACCGTGCGCGGCTTCGGCCCGAATTTCGTCAACGTGCTGCTCAACGGCCGCACCATGCCAACCGCCGCCAGCGATCGCGCGTTCGATTTCGACGTGTTGCCTTCCGAAGTGATCCAGCAGGCCGTGGTGCAGAAGACCAGCACGCCGGACCTGGAAGAAGGCGGTATCGGCGGTACCGTGAACATCATCACGGCGCGCCCGTTCGACTTCAATGGCTGGCATGCCTCGGGCAGTGCCGCCGGCGTGAACGACAGCATCAAGAATGGCCTCGCCGACAAGACGACACCGAAGGTGTCCGGCATCATCGGCAACACGAACGCCGACCACACGTTCGGCTGGCTGGCTTCCGCCGTCTATTACAAGCGCGATCACGTCGAGCAGTCGATCGACACCCTGGGCTGGCTGCAGAACCAGGACTTCTCGCGGATCAATCCGGCTTACACCAACGTTTCCCTGCCGCAGACGTTGCAGGGCCAGGTGATCAACGAGACGCGCACGCGCACCTCGTTCACTGGCGCCATCGACTGGAAGCCGATGGACGACGTGACCGTGAAGCTCGATGGCCTGTTCTCCGAGTACAAGGTGGACTCGACGTATAACGCGTTCGGTTCATACACCAATACCGGCGTCATCCAGTCCATAACACCCGGCGCGAACGGCACCGCGCAGAACTTCGTGATGGACAAGTCGGGTGGCATGTCGAACGACTACGCCCAGGAAGGCAATCCGCGTGATGCCTTCAACACGCAGTTCGGTAGCCATATCATCTGGCAGATCGATCCATCGATGGAGCTGGACCTGGACAGCGCGGCGTCGGGCGCGTGGAACAAGCAATCGCAGGACGGTTACTTCGTGGTGGTCGGCACGCGCAATGTCGGCGTCGACCCCACCTGGACCAACAACGGCGACAATCATCTCGGAAGCTACACCGGGCTGCTGCCGACCACCGACACCTCGGACCTGCATGCCCATGTGACCAACCAGGGCACGCAGAGCCCGAACGTCAGCGACAAGATCTTCGAGAACCAGCTGCACCTCGGCAAGAGCTTCCTCGACGGCACGTTGTCGCGTATCGATTTCGGCCTGTCGAACTCCAACCGCACCAAGACCGAGGTGACGTACAACACGCCGAACAGCTTCGGCTGCGCCGAGTACTGCGGTTACGTGGTGGACATCCCGCCGGATGCGATCGACGCGAGGACCTTCCACGCCGGCAATCTCGTCGATGGCGCCTCGCCGGGCTTCCCGCGTGACTGGGTCACTTACGACGTGAAGAAGCTCTTCGCGTACCTGGCGACGCCCGCCGCATACAACCAGTTGCCCAACGCCGCTGCGTTCAAGGCGCAGCTCGATGCCAACGGGGGCGGCTTCACCTCGGTGCCGGATCCGAACACGTACAGCCAGATCAAGGAGCGAATCAGTTCCGCTTACGGCATGGCCACGCTGGAAGGCGACGGCGGCATGCCCTGGAGCCTGAACATCGGCATGCGTTATACGAAGACGAACACGACCTCGTACGCGTACTCGGTGCCGATTGTCGGCATTGCCGTGAACCCGAACGACCCGACCAATGCAATCCCGACATACGGCAGCCTCAGCCCGATCTCAGCGAACGGCAACTACCATGAGTGGCTGCCGTCGGCGAACTTCAAGCTCAACCTGCTCGACAACGTGATCTTCCGTGCGGCGGCCTACAAGACGCTGACCCGGCCCGACCTGAGCAACCTGGCTGCGTCCACCTCGTACAGCTTCCGCCCGCAGGACCAGACCGTGACGAGCGGTAACGCGAAGCTGAAGCCGTATCTTTCCAAGAACTACGACGCGGGTATCGAGTGGTATTTCAACGACACCAGCTACACGGCGTTGAACCTGTTCCGCAAGCAGGTCAGTAATTTCAGCACCCTGATCACCACCCAGACCACACTGTTGGGCTTCCCCTTCCAGCTGACCGAGCCGGTGAACCTCAACGAGGCGACGATCAAGGGCGCCGAGTTCACCTTCAACTACCAGTTCACCAAGTTGCCCGCGCCCTTCGACGGCCTGGGCGTGGCGACCAACTACACCTACGTCACCAGCAACGCCACCATCAACGAGGATGTACTGGCCAACGCCGGAAAGTTCGCGGTGCCCGGCATCGGTAACTCCTACAACGCAAGCCTCTATTACCAGAAGGGTCCGATCGAGGCGCGTGTCGCGTATAACTGGCGCGCCAAATACCTCGCATCGATCGCCGGCAACCAGAGCCAGCCGACCTCGGTGAAGGATTATGGCCAGCTGGACCTCAGCGCGAGCTACAAGCTCAACGAGCACGTATCGCTGTTCATGGACGCGACCAACCTGACCAACGAGAACATCTACCAGTACCAGGTGTATGACGATCGCCAGAGCTATGCCGAAGCCAATGGCCGCACCTTCTTCCTTGGTGTGCGCGCCTCGCTGTGATCCAACTCTGCAATGACCGGTTGAGCATGTGCCTGTTGCCGTCGGTAGGCGGTGGCATCGCACGCTTCGACTGGCTCGGCGGCGACGAGGAGGTGCCGCTCATGCGGCCCTGCCTCGGCGAGCCCGAGCGATCGCCTGGTCACTACGAACCCAACCGCCTTGCCTGTTACCCCCTCCTGCCGTGGAGCAATCGCATTGCCCACGGCGGCTTTTTTGTCGGGGAACGGCGCATTGCGCTACTGCTCAACCGTGACGATGACGCCTGGCCGATCCACGGCAGCGGCTGGCAACGGCGCTGGGCCGTCCGCCGGCACGATGCCGACGAGGCGTACCTCGAGCTGACCGAGGTAGACCCCGAGGCGTACAGCTATCACGCCACGCTCCACTATCAGCTGGAAGGAAGCACGCTGACGCTTCGCCTCGCGGTGACCAACACCGGCGATGCCCCGATGCCTTTCGGCCTGGGAGTCCATCCTTTCTTCCCCCTCCACGGTGGCGCCCGTCTCGTGGCCCCGGCCACGGGCGTCTGGCTCAACGATGGCCGCGATCCGCTACCTACCCACCACGGGCCGGTACCGCCGGCCTGGGATCTCTCCGCGAGCCGTGAGCCTGCGCCGGGAATCAACCATGCTTTCACCGGCTGGTCCGGCACGGCGACCATCGAATGGCCGGCACGTGCGCTCCGGCTGCATGTCGAAGCGGACGTGGACGCCTATGTGTTGTACACACCTGTGGATGCGGACTTCTTCTGCTTCGAACCTGTAGACCATCCGATCAATGCCGTGCATCTTCCCGGGGGGCCGGTTGCGAACGGCATGACCCTGTTGGCGCCCGGTGAATCTATTGAACGTCGCTTCGCGTTTCGTGCCGAAGCACTCGAGCGCTGAAAGCGCCCCATGAGAGAGGTTGAACACTTGATGCGTCACGCCAGGATCGTCCGGTTAACCATGCTCGTCGCGGGCAGCCTCCTTGTCATGCCTGCGGTCGCTGCCGCCAAGGCGGCATCGGGATCGAATGCCTCGCCGTCCTTCGATGCAGCCCATAAGGTGTTCCGCATCGATGCCGGTGGCGTCACCTACGCCATGGGCGTGGATCCCGAGGGCAAGCTGCAGACGCTGTATTGGGGAGTCAGGCTGGCCCCGAACGATCCGCTTGGTCCCGCCGCGCCGGCACCCGAACGGTCGTCGTTCGACCCTGCCGGCGCCCTGTCGCCGCAGGAATACGCTGGCTGGGGCGGCGCCATGACCGCCACGCCCGCGCTGAAGATTCGCCTTGCGGACGGCAATCGCGACCTCGTGCTGCGTTACGACAGCTACAAGGTCGAGAACGGCGGCCTGGCTATCGTGCTGCGCGACACGCAGGCAGGCGTCAACGTCACCTTGCGCTACACCGCGGATACGGCCACGGGCATCATCGGCCGGTCTGCGCATATCGAGAACGCCGGGCAACAGCCGCTCGTCGTCGATAGCGCCGCCTCCGCGGCGTGGAACCTGCCCCGGGGCAGCGACTATTCGCTGCGTTACCTCACCGGCACCTGGGCGGGCGAATGGCACCTGCAGACTCGCGCCATCACCCCGGGCGCGACGGTCCTCGAAAGCCGGCGCGGCAGCACGGGCGACGAGAACAACCCCTGGTTCGCCATCGGTCGCGGGTCGGAGTGGAGCGAGACCCACGGCGATGTCTGGTTCGGCGCCCTCGCGTGGAGCGGCTCCTGGAGCATCCGCGTGGACGAGGACATCCTCGGCCAGGTGCGCGTGGTCGGTGGCTATAACCCGTTCGACTTCGGCTACAAACTGCAGCCTGGCCAGGCGCTCGACACGCCGGTGTTCTATGCGGGCTACACGCGTGACGGCATGGGCGAAGCATCACGCCTGCTGCATCGCTTCGAGCGTGATCGCATTCTCCCGGAAGGTGCCGGCACGCCGTTGCGGCCCGTCCTCTACAACTCCTGGGAAGCCACCGAGTTCAAAGTCGACGAGCCGGGCCAGGCGCGCCTCGCCGAGAAGGCCGCTGCGCTGGGCGTCGAGCGCTTCGTGATGGACGATGGCTGGTTCGGCGCGCGTAACAGCGATCGCGCCGGGCTGGGCGACTGGGTCGTCAATCGCAACAAGTTCCCCAACGGCCTGAAGCCGCTCATCGACAAGGTGCACGGCCTTGGCATGAGCTTCGGCCTGTGGGTCGAACCGGAGATGATCAATGCGGACAGCGATCTCTACCGCGCCCACCCGGATTGGGTGCTGAACTTTCCCGGGCGCGACCGGAGTGAGGGTCGCCACCAGATGGTGCTCAACCTCGCGCGCGAGGATGTCAAGGCACACGTGCTCGAGGTTCTCGACGGCGTGCTCAAGGACAACGACATCCAGTTCCTGAAGTGGGACTACAACCGCAACTGGTCCGAGCCGGGCTGGACGCAGATGTCGCCTGACGAGCAGCAGAAGGTCTACGTCGCTTACGTCACCAACCTGTACGACATCATTCGCGAACTTCGCAAACGGCATCCGAAGGTCGAGATCGAATCCTGCTCGGGTGGCGGTGCACGGGTGGATCTCGGCATCATGGCGCTGACGGATGAAGTATGGCCGTCGGACAACACCGATCCCTCCGACCGCCTGTCCATCCAGGACGGCTTCAGCCAGGCCTATGCACCGGCCACGATGATGGCCTGGGTCACGGGTTCGCCGAACTGGGTGAACAACCGTACGAGCTCGCTCGACTTCCGCTTCCTGTCGTCGATGCAGGGTGGCCTCGGTATCGGCGCCAACCTGCTCGAATGGACAGCCGCGGATGAGGCGACGGCACGTCATTACATCACCGAGTACAAGGCGATTCGTGGCACGGTGCAGAAGGGCAATCTCTATCGATTGCTGTCGCCGCAGAACCGTGCGCCCTGGTCCGCGACCGAGTCCGTGTCCGACGACTGCGCGCAGGTCGTGCTATTCGCCTTCCAGCGTCAGGGAGAGGAAGCACGTCCGTTCCCGACCTTGCATCTGCGCGGGCTAGATCCGACGTCGCGTTACCGGTACCGCAGCATCCACGGCACGGCGGCCCCGGGCACGCCTGACACGGCAAGCGGCACGTACTGGATGGAGCACGGCATCGATATCGTGATGAGGGGCGACCTCCAGGCCGCAGGGCTCGTATTCGAGCGCGACGGCAAGCGTTAACCCCGGGCCGAACGCCGCGCCGCGTCGCGGCGCCAGGCGCCCGGACTCTGCCGGCGGAATCGCGAGAACACGTTGGTGAAATGACTCTGGTCGGCGAAACCGCATTCGGCGGCGATGTCGACCAGGGTCAGTTCGGGATATTCGAGCAGGGCCTGTGCCTGGCGCACGCGCTGCTCGAGGCGCCAGTGTGTCGGCGAGAGGCCCGTGCTGGTCTTGAAGGCGCGGGAGAAGTGGCTGCGCGAGAGCTTGCAGGCAGCGGCTGCGTCATGAATGGCAGCACCCAGATCGGCCTGGTCTTTCAGGATGTCGCAGGCAAGGCGCACCTGCCAGGCAGCAAGCCCACCCCGGATGATGCGCGCCCCGGCGAGGGCAACCGGTTTCGACGAGGTTCGCCCGAACGCGTGCAGTGCCATCGTCACCTGTTCGAACACCGCGTCGTCGGCCAGCAGCAACGACGAGAGAGCTTTCTCGATCGATACGAGTGTGGAGATCATGGACCGCGCCCTTATGGTCGTTTGCGTCTGGCGTCCCCTGTATCCCGCCGACATCTACAGACTAGGCTGCAAAACCGGCCGGGGGCATCCTCATTCGGGCCTGGCTACCCACCCGATCGTGGATTTGGCACTCACACTTTCGTGTCATGCCCGGCTACCCCGTTAGCAAGAATCATCCGTTTGGGTATTGAACGCAGGCGCCGTTGTTCACAAGATGGGATGTGAACAGGGAGATCTACGTGACCGAGCCGATCGATCCGCCTCAGAAGATCCGGGTAGTGATCACCGACGATCATCCGATCATGCGGCGCGGCCTTCGTGCGGCGATTACCCAGGAAGCCGACATGGAACTGGTCGGTGAGGGAGCCGACGGTGCGGAGGCTATCGCCCTGTATCGCGCCCTGCGACCCACGGTGGCTTTGCTCGATTTACAGATGCCCCACGTGGACGGCCTGCAGGCCATCGCCGCCATCCGGGCGGAATTTCCCACCGCGGTGCTCATTGTCCTGACCAGTTATCCGGGGGATGCGCGCGTGATGCATGCGCTGACGCTCGGTGCCACCTCGTACCTTTTGAAGTCCGCCACGCTGGAGGAAATCATCAAGGCGATCCGTGCGTCGGTGTCCGGGCGCCACGTGGTGGCCTCTGAAGTGGCCCATGAAATAGCCAGGCACGCCGGCTCCGAAAACCTCACGTCGCGGGAAACCAGCGTGCTTCGGCTGGCCGCCGCCGGTCAGAGCAACAAAGCGATTGCCGAAGCACTCTTCGTCTCCGAGGACACCGTGAAGTCCCGCATGCGCAGCATCATGGCCAAGCTGGGTGCGCTCGACCGGACACACGCCGTCATGATCGCCGTCCAGCGCGGATTCCTTGAATCGTAGCGACGCGTCTTAACGAAGGCGCGACCACCACCGCCGACGAAACGCGGCATACGCCGTACGCGCCGGGAGCTTGATGTGCAGCTCGGTGCCCTCACCCGGCCCGGATTCTACGCTTAGCGTTCCTGCAAGGCGCGCGACGCGCTCGCGCAGACCAAGTAAGCCGAAGTGGCCCTGCTCACGGGCCCGCGAAACCTGCGACTCATCGAAACCCGCACCGTCGTCGGTGACGACCATCCACAGCGCGTCTTCTTCGTAAGTCAGGATCAGCGTGACGTTGTTGCCGTGGGAGTGGGTAAACGCATTACGTAGCGCTTCGAAGGCGATGTCGTGCAGTTCGTTGCGGCATTCTTCAGCGAGTTCCCGCGGCGTACCGGTTGCCTCGAGTTTGAAACCCATGCCGTTCGAAGCCTGAAGGCGACGACCTTCCGTCGCTATCTGGTCGTAGAGCGCCAGCCCATGATCTTCGTTACGGCGAAGCAGCAGGATGCGTTCGCGACCTTCGATGAGCGCATCGCGCGTCTGCTCTGACATCTCCTGCATTTCGGCACGACGGTCGCCCGGAATGCTTTGATCCATGGCCCATGCCTGCAGCGTCAGCATCGTTCCCTGGAATCGCTGCAGCAGGGTGTCGTGGATATCGCGCGCAACAGCCTCGCGTTCCTCTGCACGGATGCGCAGCCTGCGTGTGAGGGCCCGCGTACGAAGCTCGTAGACGAGCCAGAGGAGTAACAGCACGGGCAGGATGCCCAGCGCGCGGAACCACCACGTTTCGTAGTACGCGGCTCGCCTGACGATCGTTGTGCTCGCCGTCGTCGCACTGACCACGCCGTTCTCATTGCTCGCACTGACCTCGAAACGATAGGTACCCGGCGGGACGTTGGTGAAGACCGCCTCCCTTCGCGAGCCCGCATCCTGCCAGGCGTTGTTGTAGCCAACAAGGCGATAACGGAAGCGGACACGGTCCGGGCGACTGAGCATGGGCGAGGTATAGGCCACGCGGAAGCTGCGCATGTTGGCTGGCAGTGTCACCGTCGACTGCGCGACCGCAAACGTCGCGTCACCGCTGGTAACGTCCTCGATATAGAGCGCCGGAGAGATGCGGTTGGAGGGGATCTGCCGGGGATTCAACCATGCCAGACCCGATGCTGTTTGCGCCCAGAGCGTGCCGTCGACGCTTCGGCGCAGGGTTGGCAGCGTGCGGTCCGGATCCGGGGCGCCCGGCAGGCCATCGGTTGCGTCGAACGAACGGTAAGGCACGAACGTCGCCGGCGCCGCGATCGCCCTGGCCAGGTCGCCGCTTTCCACTTCACGCACGCCATCGAGTGTCTGGATCCAGAGATTGCCATCCGCATCCCTTGCGAGGCCTGTCGCGGTCTGGAACGCATCGTCGTCCAGCGCACCAACGGACGTGAAACGCTTGCCATCGAAGTGCTGGATGCCTTCGTCGCCACCGATCCAGACGCCGCCTGGTTCGGCATCGACCACCCTGATCACGCCTTTCTGCAACCCCTGCTGCTCACCGAAGGTCGTCGCCACGCCTTGCGCGATGCGTGCGAGGCGAGGCTCGCCCGCCGCGCCAACCCAGAGGCTGTCGTCACCAGCGACGGCAATGACTTTGGGGCGAAGACTCAACGTCGTGACGTCGGTCCAGGCGCTACCGTCCCATAGCAGGAGGTTGTGGTCCGTGTGCCCGGTGCAGACATAGACACGACCCTTGCTGTCGCTGGCAATGCAATTAGTGGCCGCGCGTGTCGCGTTCTCACGCAGGGCCGTCACCCGGACGGGCAACCCTTTCGCGATGGACCATAGCGAGTCCGGCGTGGCTGCCCAGACCGTGTCCTGGCTGGCGTCGAAGTACGTCGCCAGCGTAAGACGGGGAATCCCGGTCTCCACCCATGACGCGGGGGACGCAAGGCGCAGCAGGGAATGTGTTTCGCTTCCGACCCAGACCGTTCCTTCGTCGTCGACCGCGGCAGACACCTCGTGGATACCGTCGGGAAGCTTCATCGTCGTAAAGGCCGAGCGCCGGAAACGGTCCACACCGTTCTGCGTGCCTACCCAGATGTTGCCCTCGCGGTCCTGGATCAGCGGCCAGGCATAGCTGCCGGTCAGGCCCTCGGCGTGACCCATCAACTCTGCCACCGGCTCCGTATGCGCGGCTTCCGCCTGTCGCATCGACTCGGGTGAGACGAAGGTCACGGCGCGCGTCGTACTGGTTATCCACACGGCGCCTTCGCCGTCTTCCCTCACGGTGGTCGCCGGCACGGCAAGGGGAGCCATCGTCTCGGTGAGCGATGCACCTGCCGCGCGGTAAACGTGCAGGGCCGTGCTCGTCGGTATGTAAATGCGACCGGAGCGTTCGATATACAGCGCGCGGGGCTTGTCCGGGCCGCCCGTCACCTCGACGAAGCCCTCAGCGCCGGGCAGGCGGACCATGAGCTTTCCGCCCCCCGATACCCAGAGGGCGCCATGGCTGTCGAAGGCAGCGCGACGTATCAGGCGATCGGCCGTATTGGGCTCGACCATTTCCCAGGCACCGGCGCGGAAGCGGATAAGTCCCTGCGGGGAGGTGGCCCAGACACCTCCTTGGGAATCGGCGAGGAAGCCGTTGATGCCGACCGCGATGCCCCTGGCATCGTCAAAGTGCCTGAGATGGCCATCCTTCAGCAGTGTCGGGCCCGCGTCCGAGTTGGCGATCCAGAGACCGCCGCCCTCCGCGGGAAAGATGCTGTTGAGCTGCGCCGCCCGGAAGGCCTCGCCGGGAAGCGGTCGAAATGGCTGGAAGGTGACGCCGTCGAAGCGGGTGACGCCCTTGGTGCCGGTCATCCAGAGGAAGCCGTCTGCCGTCTGTACGATGCTGGCGAGGTCGCCCGGGGCGCCGTCCTGCTTCTGGAAGGCCGTGTGCTGATAGCTGCCGAGCGAAAGTGGCGGGGCAGCCACGGCGGAACCGGCGAGCAACAGCGCGGCGAGGACGCCCAGCCACCGTGACGCACGCAGTGACGCATTCATGGCATCCACCCCACCCCCTGGACCGTTTGACCTACCCAGGTTCCGTGCATGGGCGCCCTCGGGCCAGATTGCTGCTTAAGCGGCCTTTGCACAAGAGAGCATAGCCGATGAACCGGCTCCCACAGGGGGCGAGGCCTGCCGGGTCGTTTGTAGCGGTTTGTATCCCGACCGGATCTGGATACGTGCTGATGCAAAAGCGCCGGTCTGCGGACACGAGCGGGGTAAGTGCGGCGCCTAGAGTGAACTCGTACCCCCACTCAGGAGAGAACGACGATGTCATCGACCCACTTCGCCAAACGCATCCTCGCCGTCGCCGTCGGCTTCGCGATGCTCGCACCTTCGGTTTACGCCCAGCCTGCGCACGCCTTCGACGCGACGCCGAGCACGTCCACGGCAACGACCCGGGTCGATGAAAGCATTCGCCCGTTCCATGTCCACGTGCCCCAGGAGCAGCTCGACGACCTGCGCCGCCGCATTGCCGAAACGCGCTGGCCCGACAAGGAGGTCGTGAAGGACGAATCGCAGGGTATCCAGCTCGCTCGCGTGCAGGAACTGGTCAAGTACTGGGGCAACGACTACGACTGGCGCAAGGCCGAAGCGCAGCTCAATGCGCTGCCGGAATTCGTGACCAACATCGATGGTGTCGATATCCAGTTCATCCACGTGCGCTCGAAGAACCCGCACGCCCTGCCCGTCATCCTGACGCACGGTTGGCCCGGCTCGACCTTCGAATTCCTCAAGACCATCGGGCCACTGACCGATCCGGTTGCCTATGGCGGCCGGGCGGAAGATGCCTTCGACGTGGTCATTCCGTCCATTCCCGGCTACGGCTTCTCCGGCAAGCCGACCGAACTGGGCTGGAACCCCGAGCGCACCGCGCGTGCCTGGGACGTGCTGATGAAGCGCCTCGGGTACAAGCATTACGTGTCGCAAGGTGGCGACCACGGGTCGGTGATCTCCGATGCGCTCGCTCGCCAGGCGCCGAAGGGTCTGCTCGCTATCCACCTCAACATGCCGGCGACGATTCCCGGCAACCTGGTCAAGGGCATCAATGCCGGTGACCCGGCGCCAGCGGAACTCAAGCCCGACGAGAAAGCGGCCTACGAGCAGCTGAGCACCTTCTTCGGTCGCAACGCCGCCTATGGCGCCATGATGGTCACGCGTCCGCAGACGATCGGCTATTCCCTCTCGGATTCGCCTTCGGGGCTTGCCGCATGGATGTACGAGAAGTTCGGTCAGTGGAGCGACAGCAACGGCGTGCCCGAGCGTGTGCTCAGCCGCGACGAGATGCTCAATGACATCACGCTTTACTGGCTGACCAATACCGGTGCGTCTTCATCACGGTTCTACTGGGAAAACAATAACAACAACTTCAGCTCGGTGACCCAGCGCACCACGGAGATCAAGGTGCCCGTCGCGATCACCGTATTCCCCGGTGAGATCTACAAGGCACCGGAAAGCTGGAGCAAGGCGGCGTACCCGAGCCTTTCCTACTACCACCAGGTGAACAAGGGCGGGCACTTCGCCGCCTGGGAACAGCCGCAGCTTTTCGCCGAGGAACTGCGCGCCGCGTTCAAGTCGGTCCGGTAAAAGGAAATGTGGGAGCCGCTTCAGCGGCGATTGCCAGGTTATCGTAACCTCCAATCGCCGCTGAAGCGGCTCCCACAATAGTGTTGGCTCAGAAGTTCCAGCGGACGCCGAGGTTCACTGCGTTGCTGGTGGTGTGCGAGGCGATATCCGCGTTGTAGTAGACGAAGGTGCTGGCCTTCGGGGTGATGTCGAAGCTCACACCCACGCCGGCCTGCCAGTGGTTGCTGACCGGTCGCGAGCCCTCGACGACGAAGCTGTCCGAAGGCGCGCCAGCGAAGGCGTTGTTGACCGTGACCGTATCGTCCTTCGTGTTGTGCAGGTAACGAACCAGCACGATCGGGTGCAGGCGGGTGCCTTCCACACCCAGGTCGACGTCGCCGATCAGTCGTGCACCCACGCCGTACTGCATGCTGCTTGCATCGCTACGGCCCACTCTCAGGTCCGCATCGCCCGCGTTCTTCTCGGTGAAGCTGTCGTACTTCACCTTCGTGTAGTACGCACCGACGAAGGGCTCGAGGTGCATCGCGTGCCCGAGGTCGAAGCGGTAGCCACCTTCCAGGGCGGCATTCGTCGTCTTGCCGTTGTAGTGGCCTGTCGCCTGAGGCGTGTAGTCGCCTACAACGATGCGGCGGTTGCTGTCGGCATTCTGCCAGCCGTACGACGCCAGACCTTCGAACCACCACTGCTGCTGGTTGAAGTAGAGCGCGTGCACACCGACCGACGCCTGGTCCAGGTCGGTGTAATCCCCACGACGATCCACCTCGGTGCGCGAGTTGGCGACGTTGGCGTGCACACCGATACGCAGGTCCGGCGTCACGGGCGCATCGGCACCGATGACCACGCCGTGGATGCGGTAGTCGGTATGTGCGACATCGACACTACCGTCGAACGTGCTGCTCGACGTATACGGTTCAGCCCAGACAGCCGAGCCTTGCTCGCCCGTATCGCGCTGCAGCTTCAGCCGGTAGAACAGGGTGTCCTGGTACTGGCTCTGGCCACTCAGTTCGGCGTTCGTGGCGGACGCGTAGGTTTCGCCGGTGAGCGAATCGAACGCCTTGACCACCTGGTCGCCGCGCAGGCCACGCACATAGCTGAGCAACGTCGGCAGCTGGTTACCGCCCGAGGTGGCGATGTGTTGCAGCGCTGCGGCCATGTTCTGCTGGTTGCCGTTGAGTCCGGGGAACTGGTCGAACGGCGTGCCGCCGGTGCCGACGCCGCTGCCCGCCTGGCTCAGCGTGAGGATCAGGTCGTTGCCCTCTTCCGTCACGCTCGCATCGAGGAACGGCAACGTGTTCTGCGTGACCCCGGCGTAGGTACCCGTGAGGCCACCCGTCGTTTTGATGATCGTGTACCTCGTCTGTGGTGCGTATGTGCCTGCCGACGGTGTCGTGACCAGCTGGCCACCAACCGTCGCCGCGCCGTTGACATTGATGCTGTCGCCAACGCCGTTGGCACCGGTGCGGATATGCGTGGTCGAGCCGCCACCGAGGTTGAGGCCGCCGACCGTCAGCACCGATCCGGGCGTGCCCGTACCGCCGGCTGCACCGGTGGCACCGGGAATGCCACTCGGTGCCACCGTGCCGTCGACCGTGACCGGGCCGGCGATCGTGCCACCGCCAACCAGGCCGCCACCGGTGTTGATCGTGGCCGGCCCGCCAAGGTTGCCGTTCACGACAAGCGTGCCGCCGATCGTGCTGCCGCCGGGGAAGGTGACCGAGGTGCCGCTGTCGATCGACAACGTACCTGCGCCGACATTGAGGTTGGTGATGTCGTTGAACGTGCCACCGGGCAGGCTGGCTTCGCCGCTACCCGTGATGTTCAACGTGGAGCCCGGGGCGGTGCCGTTGACGGTACCGGTGACACCGGGCACATCGCCGTAGCCGATGTCGATGTCGCTGCCGCCGCCGAGGTTCACGGTGCCGCCGATCGGGCCGTTGACCGTTACCGCATTACCGCTACCGCCGAGGTTGAGGGTGCCGCTTGCGCCTACCGAGATGCCGCCGGTGTAGGGGTTGCTTGCGTTGAGGATGCCACCGTTGACGGTCAGGTCGCCGCTGAAACCGGCGAGCGAGCCACCCAGGTTCAGGGTGCCCGTGCCTTCCTTGTCGAGACCGCCGGTGCCGCTCAGGCTGCCGTTCAAGGAAAGATCGTCCGGCCCTTGCACGGTCACGCCGTTGCCGCCAACGGTGACCGCGTTACCGAGCGTTACCGCGGCGCCGGCTTCGATCGTGGCGCCGTCGATCGAGAGGCCACCCGTGCCCAGCGCCGTGTCGCTGCCGACCACCAGTGTTCCGCCACCGACCGTGGTGCCGCCGCTGTAGGTGTTGTTGCCGTTGAGCGCCAGCGTGACGGCACCGTTCTTGATGAGACCGCCGGTGCCGGCGATATCGCCGTCGAGCGTGAGGTCGTTGCTTCCCGGCAAGGTGAGGCTCGCATTGAGCGCGATGTCGTTTGCCAACGTTGTCGCGGCCGTGACGTCGAGCGACGCTGCGCCGGCCACCGTCAGCGTACCCGTGCCCAGCGCCGCGTCGTTACCGACGCTGAGACCGCCGGCGTTCAGGGTCACGCCTCCAGAGAACGTGCTCGCACCACCCAGCGCCAGCGTGCCCGCGCCATTCTTGACGAGGCCGCCGGTACCGGCGATAGCGCCGTCGAACGTGGTGTCGCCGGTCGCGTCCAACGTGAGCGTGTTGCCGCCAAGCGCGACCGTGCTGCCAGCCACGCCCGCGAGGGTGCCGATGGCCTGATTGCCGCCCGCGGAGATATCGAACGCACCGGTGCCCGTCAGGTTCACCGCGCCGGTGGCCGCCAGGCTGCCGCCCGCGCCGATCGCCAGCGTGCCGTCGTTGATCGTGGTGCCGCCCGTGTATGTGTCGGCAGCAGTAAGGGTCAGCGTCGCGGCGCCATTCTTGGTCAGCCCGCCGGTGCCGGTGATCGCGCCGCCGAGCGTCAGGTCATTGCTGCCCAGTACCGTGAGCCCCGCATTGAGCGCGACGTCGTTCGCCAGCGTGACGGCGCTGGAGGCATCCAGCGTCGATGCACCACCGACCGTGAGTGCACCCGTGCCGATTGCCGCGTTGTTGCCGACCACCAGTCCGCCGGCATTGAGCGTGACACCGCCGGTGAAGGTGTTGGCACCGCCAAGCTCCTGCACACCCGCGCCGTTCTTTACCAGCGAACCGCCGGCACCGACGATCGCGCCGTCGAAGTTCCCATTGCCGACGCCGCCAAGGGTCAGCGCGTTGCCGCCCAGGGTCACGGTGCTACCGGCAACGCCATTCAGACTACCGACGGACTGGTTGCCACCATCCGTGATGTCGAAGCCGGTGCCTGCGCCCGTGAGGGTGACTGCGCCTGTTGCGGCGAGGCTGCCACCCAGGCCGATGGCCAGCGTGCCGACGTTGATGATGGTGCCGCCGGTGTACGTGTTCGTGCCGGTGAGCGTCTCCGTGCCGGTGCCTTCCTTGATCAGTGCACCGGTGCCGGCGATCGATCCGCTGAACGTGCCATCGGTCGGACCGCCCACGATCAGGTTGTTGCCGCCGAGGTTCACGATGCCGCTGCCGATCAGCGTACCGAAGGCCTGCGTGCCGTTGCCTGCCGACAGATCGAAGGTCGCGTTCGATGCCAGGTTGACGACGCCATTGGCGTAGAGGCTCGCACCCGCACCGAGCGCCAGCGTGCCGGCATTGATGAAGGTGCCACCGGTATAGGTGTTCGCCCCATTCAGGGTCAGCGTCGCGGCACCATCCTTGGTCAGGCTCCCGGTGCCGGTGAGGTCACCGTTGAGAACGAGGTCGTTGCTGCCCAGCACGGTCAGGCCCGCGTTGAGCACCACATTGTTAGCGAGCGTGACGGCGCTGGCGGAATCCAGCGTCGATGCACCGCCGACCGTCAGGTCGCCCGTGCCAAGCGCCGCATCGTTGCCGACATTCAGGCCGCCAGCGTTGAGGGTGACGCCGCCGGAGAAGGTGTTCGCGCCGCCGAGCGTCTGCACGCCGGCGCCATTCTTGATCAGTCCGCCACTGCCGCCGATCGTGCCGTTGAAGGTCGCATCCGTCGCACCGCCAAGCGTGAGGTTGCTGCCGCCCAGCGCGATCGTGCTGCCAGCGACGCCACCCAGTGAGCCGATCGTCTGGTTGCCGCCGGCCGAGATATCCAGCGTGCCGGTGCCCGTGAAGTTCACCGCGCCGGTCGAGGCAAGGCTGCCACCGGCTCCGATAGCCAGGGTGCCGTCATTGATCGTCGTGCCACCGGTATACGTATTCGGGCCGGTCAGCGTGACGGTGGCCGCACCGTTCTTGGTCAGCCCGCCTGCGCCGGAGATCGTGCCGCCGAGGGTCAGCGCGTTGCTACCGAGTAGGTCGAGAGTGGCACCACCGGTCAGGCCGATGTTGTTGGCGATATTGAGCGCCGCGCTGCTATCGAGCGTCGCGTCGCCACCCACGGTCAGCGCGCCCGTGCCCAATGCACCGTTGTTACCGAGCAGCAGGCCGCCGGCATTCAACGTCACACCACCGCTGAACGTGTTCGCACCGCCGAGTTCCTGCACGCCCGGGCCGTTCTTGATGACACTGCCCGTGCCGGCGATGAGGCCGTCATACGCGCTGTTGCCAACACCGCCGAGCGTGAGCGTGTTGGCACCGAGCGTAACCGTGCTTCCAACCACGCCGTTCAGTAGGCCGATCGCCTGGTTGCCGCCGGCCGAGATGTCGAACCCGGTGCCCGGTGCCGTGAGGTTCACCGCGCCCGTTGCGGCGAGGCTACCGCCCAGACCGATCGCCAGCGTGCCGGCGTTGATCAACGTGCCACCGGTGAAGGTGTTGGTTCCCGTGAGTGTCTCGGTGCCGGTGCCTTCCTTGATCAGCCCGCCCGTGCCCGCGATCGATCCGCTGAAGACACCGTTGGTCGCATCGCCGATGGTGATCGAGTTCGCGCCGAGGTTGACGGTGCCAGCGCCGGTGAGCGTGCCGAACGTCTGCGTGCCGTTACCGGCCGAGAGGTCGAACACCGCGTTGGCCGCCAGGTTCACGATGCCGCTACCGGTCAGCGATCCGCCCGCGCCGAGCGCCAGCGTGCCGGCGTTGATGTTCGTGCCACCGGTATAGGTGTTCGTGCCGTTCAAGGTCAGCGTCGCCGCACCTTCCTTGGTCAGGCTACCGGTGCCGACGATGCCGCCGTCGAGGGTGAGTGCGTTGCTGCCCAACACCGTGAGGCCGGCATTGAGTGCGATCGCGTTGACGAGCGTCACCGGGCCACTCGAATCCAGTGTCGCTGCACCGCCAACCGTCACGATGCCGCTGCCGAGCGCGGTGTCGTTGCCGACCACCACACCACCGGCGTTCAGCGCGAGCCCACCGCTGTAGCTGCTTGCGCCGCCGAACGTCTGCACCCCCGCGCCGACTTTGACCAGGCCGCCGTTACCGCTGATCGAACCATCGAAGGTCTGATTCGCCGCACCGCCGAAGGTAAGCGCATTTCCGCCAAGGGCGATGGTGCTGCCGGCCACGCCCGAGAGCGCGCCGATGTTCTGCGCACCCGCCGCGCTGAGGTCGAGACCGGCACCTGCCCCGGCGAGGCTTACGGCGCCGGTCGCAGCCAGACTGCCGCCCGCACCGATCGCCAGCGAACCGGCATTGATGGTCGTTCCGCCAGTGAAGGTGTTTGCACCCGTCAGGGTCAGCGTCTCGAGACCGTTCTTGGTCAGGCTGCCCGCACCGGAGAGTGCACCGGTCAGGGTGAGCGCATGACTGCCGAGCTCGGTGAGGTTCGCACCGGCGGCAAGGGAAACATTGTTGGTCACGGCAAGCGCGGTGCTGGCATCCAGCGACGCCGTGCCACCGACATTCAGGGCGCCCGTGCCGAGGGCGTTGGCGTTGCCGAGCGACAAGCCACCGTTGTTGAGGTTGACACCACCGCTGAAGGTGTTTGCGTTGTTCAGCGAAAGCGTCGAGGCGCCGTTCTTCGTGAGGCTGCCCGTGCCCGAAACGATGCCGCCAAGCGCGATATCGTTAATGCCCGGCAGCGTCAGCGAGCCTCCCACCAGGTTCACGTTATTCGCGAGGTTCAGCGCAACGCTGCCATCGAGCGTGATGGCACCGCCAACGTTGAGCGCACCCGTTCCCAGCGCGTTGCTGTTGCCGAGCAACAGGCCGCCGCCGTTGGCGGTCAGGCCACCGGAAAAGGTGTTGGGCCCGTTCAATGTCAGCAGCGACGCGCCGTTCTTGGTCAGGCTGCCCGTGCCCGAGACGATGCCGTCGAGTGTCAGGTTCTGGGTGCCTGGTAAGGTCAGCGCACTCGCGCCGTTGAGGTTCACGGCGTTAGCTAGGCTGAGCGCCGCCGTTCCGTCCAGTGTCACCGCGCCGCCGATGCTCAACGCACCCGTGCCCAGCGCATTCGAGTTGCCCAGCACGAGCCCGCCCGCGTTGACGAGCGTGCCTCCGCTATAGGTGTTGGCGCTGGCCAGGGTGAGTACCGAGGCGCCGTCCTTGATAAGGCCGCCCGCGCCGGACACCACACCGCCAAGGGTCACATTCTGACTGCCCAGGAGCTGCAGCGGGCCGCTGGCCAGGGTGACCGCGTTCGTAAGATTGAGGGTCGTGGTGCTGTCGAGCGATGTCGCGCCGTTAACTGTCAGCGCGCCCGTACCGAGTGCGCCGGCATTCGCGAGCAACAAACCACCCTGGTTGAGGTTCACGCCACCACTGAAGGTGTTGGCCCCACTCAGTGTCTGGGTACCAGCGCCCGTCTTCGTGATGGAACCGGTACCGGAGATGACGCCGGCGAAGTTCTGGTTTGTCGCATCGCCAAAGGTCAGCCCATTACCTCCGAGCGTGATGCCCGTGCCGGCTACGCCGGACAAGGCACCGATGGTCTGGTTACCCGCCGCGGAAATATCGAACTGCGCACCTGCCGTGCCCAGGGTCACGGCACCCGTCGCCGCGAGCGAACCGCCCGCGCCCAACGCCAACGTACCGGCAGCGATATTCACCCCGCCGGTAAAGGTGTTGGCACCGGTCAGGGTCAGCGTCGAGACGCCACTCTTGATCAACCCGCCAGCACCCGCAAGCGCGCCGCCGAACGACAGCGGCTGGCCGCCGAGTACATTCAACGACGCGCCGGCGCCCAGGTTCATGTCATTCGTGAGGCTGAGCCCCGTCGGCGTGCTCAGTGTCACCGCGCCGTTGACGGTCAGCGCGCCGGTACCGAGCGCCGTGTTGCTGCCCAGTACCAGGCTGCCGCCATTCGCGGTGAGGCCACCGCTGAAGCTGCTCGCACCATTCAGCGTGAGCGACGACGCACCATTCTTGATGATATTGCCGGCGCCGGAAATGCCACCGGTGAATACCAGCGGCTGTCCACCGAGCAGGTTCAGCGAGCCGCCCGCGCCGAGGGTGACGTTGTTGCCGAGAGTCATCGCGGAGGCGCTGTCGAGCGTCGCCGTGCCGCCCACCGTAAACATGCCCGTGCCGAGTGCGTTCGCGTTACCCAGCATGAGGCCGCCCGCATTCAGCGCGACGCCACCGGTGAACGTGTTGCTGCCGTTGAGCGTCTGCGTGCCCGCACCCTGCTTTATCAGCCCACCGGTGCCGACGATGATGCCGGTGTAGCTTGTGTTGCCGAGGCCGCCGAGGGTGAGGGTCTTCGCTCCCAGATTGACCGTACCGGCGGCGCCAGCCAAGGAACCGATGCTTTGGTTGGCAGCAGCGCCGGAGATGTCCAGCGTGGTGCCTGTCGCAAGCGTCATCGCCTGCGAGGATGAAAGTACGCCGCCGGCCCCGACGGCCAGCGAGCCGCCGGTGAGCGAGAAGCCGCCCGTCATGCTGTTGACGCCACCGAGCGTGAGCGTGCTCGCGCCGGACTTGACCACGTTACCCGCACCCGATAGCGCACCGTTCAACGTGACGGCCTGCGTTCCGGGAAGCGTCAGCGTGCTACCGCCATTGATGGCAATCGCGTTGGCCACGTTGAAGGCACCCGTGGTACTCAACGTTGCGTTTCCACCAACGGTCAATACGCCCGTACCAAGGCCACCCGCATTGCCGAGCAGCAGGCCGCCGGCGTTGAGGTTTACGCCGCCGGTGAAGAGGTTCGCACCGCCCAGTGTCACGACCCCGGTGTTGGTGACCGTGAGCCCGCCTGCGCCGGAGAGCACGCCGGCGAGACCGAACGCGTTCGTGCCAGCCAACTCGAGGCGTCCCGAGACAAGGTTGACCGCATTCGTCAACGACAGTCCCGCAGTGGACGAAGCGATAGCGCCACCTGTAACCGTCATCTGGCCGGAACCGAACACACCGGCATTGTCGAAATTGACGAGGCCGTCGTTGATCGCGGCGTCACCGCTGACGGCGGCACCGACAAGGTTCCATGTGCCGCTGTTGACGACCAGATGTTGGAAGTGAAGGTAGCTCGCGGCGTTGATGGTCCCGACTGCACCCGTTGTGCCTGAACCTGTTCCGCTCGGAGAGTTCTGTAGCAACAGACGATTGTTCGCGCCCAAGCCGCCATCGACCTGGCCTGCGCCCGCGAGGCTGACGTTGATCCCGATAATGCCGAGGTTCACGCCCAGACCATTATTCAGGACGCTCGAACCGTTGACGGCGGTAAAAGTGTTTCCCGTCGCCGTGTCGCCCATGTAGAGGCTGCCGTTGATCGTGCCGGCGTTGACGAAGGTGTTGCCGGCGCCGGGCGTGCCCGACGCGGCAAAACCGATCCGGCCGGTGATCGTGTGGTTCGCGGAGTTGATGAAGTTCGTCTGGCCGCCACCGTAGGACAGGATCGCCGGCGCGTCCGCCACCGTCGTGATCGTGCCGAGCCCAAGCAGCGTTACACCGAACGTGCCGTCGTTCGTGATGTTGGCTACACCGCCGGTCGCGTTCTGCACCACGAGCGCCTGGCCGCCGATACCCAGCAGGGAGGTAGCGTCGAACAGGCCGTTCATCGTGCCGGTGTTGTTGACGTTGATGGTGTTGCCACCCACGGTCGCGTTACCGAGCACAGCGCCCGCTGCACCGAGACTCAGCCCACCCGTGAGTGACGGATCGATTTTGCCCGCGTTGTTCAGCGTAATGCCGTTACCGGATGCCGTCAGTGCTGCGCCCCCAAGCAGAAGCGGCACCGCCAGGTTCCCTGTCGGCTGCACGTTGATCGTCACGCCGTTTGTCGCGTACGCATAATTGACGAAGGAAGTCGCGCCACTACAAGTGACGATCACCCCGGCCTGGGTACAGTCGGCGTAGGCAGGTGCACTCAGTAAAGGCATGGCCAATACCGACGCGATGGCCAGATAGATCCCCTTACGTAGCGGATTACGACGGACGCTTGCCACCTGACGCTTGTTCATACCACCCCCGGGTAAGCACGACTAAACTCCCGATCCCAGGAATTTCGGCCGCACTTCAGCCACGACGCCAGTTACCTGGGTCGCTAAATAAGGACGTCTTTAAGAGACGCCGGACTGGCCCCCTGTGTATGAGGCCGACGTGCGCGGTCAGCCTATGCGAGCGCTCGGAGCGACGCATGCACAAATCCGGCGATGGGTTTCAGCCAGCTTTCTTGCGATTTCTTCGGCGATAGCGCGTTTTCTGCATATCTCTACAAATACGGCAGCGGCGACTATTTGTTGGCGCCCTCTAACGGCACGCCGATTGTTTCGTAAGCCAGTCGGGGCGGCGTTGTCGGCGTCGCTTCGCACATCCTTGACGCCGCTTGCGAACGCCGCGGCGGGCGCTTGACGCGGTGGCGCGCCGTCGATTCTTGCCGAATATTCCTGTCGATAAACGCGGCCAACGTGTCGCTCTTTGCACTAAATGCGTGGTGGCAGTGCTTGCGCGAAGTAATCGGTGACCTGACGAACGCGCGCCGCGATGAAACGCCGCTTCGGCCACACGAGGCTGACGTCTCTTACATCGACGATAAAGTCCTCGAGGATCGTCACAATGTCCGGGTGTTTGAGTTCATCCACGAGTGAGAGGCCGGCAAACATGCCGATCCCCACGCCGCCGAGAACGCCTGCGCGAATCGCGTCGACGCTATTCGAGGAAAGGTTTCCACGAACCGTGACGCTGAAGCGCCCCTCGGGCCCGACGAAGGGCCAGTTCGCCGACTCCGCGAGGCCGCCATAGAGAAGGCAATTGTGATGGGCTAGGTCCGTCGGTGTCGTCGGCATGCCGTACTTTTCGAAGTACTGACGAGAGCCGACGCACACCAGCGGCGTGCCCGCTACGCGCCTGACTACGGCGTCCGGCTCGTTGACGGCGCCGACGCGTATCGCCAGATCGATGCGATCGTCCACCATGTCGCGCGCGAAGTCCGAAAGAATGATGTCGACCTCCAGGCCCGGATGTCGTTCCAGCAGGCCGGGGATCAGGGGAAGCACATGCAGGCGACCGAAGGTTGCCGCGGCGGCGATCCGCACGAGGCCGGACACCTCCAGCGTGCTGCTTGTGGTTTCGCCATCGGCCTCGTCCAACTCGGCAAGAATCGGCCGGGTCCGGTCGTAGTAACGCTGCCCCTGGTCGGTGAGGTTCACGGCGCGCGTGCTGCGGATGAATAAGGCGACACCGAGTCGCTTCTCCAGCGAGCCGATTGCCTTGCTGACCGCGGACTGCGACTCGCCCAGGCGGCGTGCCGCCGCCGAAAAGCCGCCCGCTTCGACCACGGCGACGAAGGCCTTCAGTTCGTGGAACCGATCCATCGCGCGCCTCCCATCGATTCGATTCAGGAATCAATCATAGGCGAAAGACACGGATTATCACCGTCTACGGCGGGGACTAGCCTTTTGCGCATCATCCATGAACCCTCTGAAGGTCCCCTCCATGTCATCTCTCACAGGCAAGACCGCCGTCATCAGCGGCGGAACGACCGGCATCGGTCTGGCCATCGCCCAGCGCTTCGTCGCCGAAGGTGCCCACGTGGTGATATTCGGTCGCCGTCAGGCGCAGCTCGACGACGCGGTAAAAGCCATCGGTAGCAATGTCACGGCGATCCAGGCGGATGCGGCCAACCTCGACGATCTCGATCGGGTTTCCGCTGCGGTACGGAAAGAAAAAGGCGTCGTCGACATCGTGGTGTCGAATGCCGGCTTCACCGAGCAGGCACCGGTCGACACGATCACGCCGGAACACTTCGACAAAGCGTTCAACCTGATGGCTCGCGGCCCGGTTTTCCTCGTGCAGAAGATGCTGCCGATGATGGCCGGCGGCGGATCGATCGTCCTGGTGTCGTCCGCCATGCACGGCATGGGTATTGCGGGCCATACCGCGTATGCAGCGACAAAGGCGGCATTGCGTTCGTATGCGCGTACTTGGGCAGCCGAGTTCAAGAATCGCGGTATCCGGGTAAACACGCTGAGCCCCGGTGTGACCGACACGCCGATCCTCGATGCCCAGGCCAGTTCGCGGGAGGATCTGATTAAGTTTTACGAAGACATGGTTCCGCTCGGCCGCATGGCCCAAGCCGACGAAATCGCCAGCGCAGCGCTCTTCCTCGCCTCCGACCAAAGCTCGTACGTCACAGGTTCCGACCTTATGGCCGACGGCGGCATAGGCCAGGTCTGACCAGGCAACCGAATCCCCCCTGTGGGAGCCGCTTCAGCGGCGAAAACCAGGTTACCGCAACCCCGGATCGCCGATGACTCGGCTCCTACAAGAGCGCGACCGCATTCACTGCAGCAGGCGATTGATCTCCTCGACATCCTTCAACTCGGCAGCACCCACACTACGCTTCAGCAACAACTTATTAAGAATGAAGTTGTGCCGGAGCGCGGTGTACTGCGTACGAATCTGCGCGAGGATTTCAATCGCCACCACGACGTTCGTCAGGCTCTGCGTCCCGATGTCGTAACCGGCGCGCAGCGAAGCAAGCGACTTCTTCGCCGCGTCCACCGCATCACGCGCGTCATTCACCTGCCCGATGCCGGCAACCACAAGGTTGAAATAGTTGTTCGTGTCGCGCGCCGTCTGCCGGCGCACCGACTCGAGATCGCTCTGGTCTTCGTCGCGCTGGTGAATCGCCTGACGCACCTGTGACTGGGTGAGGCCGCCGCTGAAGATCGGCACGGTGAGTACAAGGCCGATCGTCGTGCTACCCGGTCCGTAGGCAGCCGTGCCACGCGCGGCGTTGGACCATGCGCCGACCTTGTCGTAACCGACCGCTGCGTTGAGCGTGGGAAGGTGGCCGCTGCGCGCCGCATTGATCGAGTGTTCGTCCGCGCGCACCAGGTGATTCGCGGCAATCACGGAGGGATTCTGGCGCATGGCCTGGTCGACCCAGGCGGCGGAGTTGTCCGGCGTCGGCGTTTCCATGGGGATGTCGTCTCGTAGCGTCTTCAGCGTCCCCGGCTCCTTGCCGGTCAGTTGCTGCAAAGCACGGCGCGCATCCTTCAATGCGTTTTCAGCGTCGACGCGCTCCGACTTGATCAGCAGGTAATAGGCTTTCGACTGCGTGAGGTCCGCCTCCGGTGCCAGACCCTGGTCGAACTTGATGGTCGCCTGGTCGAAGGACTGTTTGTATGCATCCTCATAGGAGCGAAACACTTCGACCTGATCCGCCGCCACGAGCACGTTGAAGTAGGCGCTGGTCGAGCGAACGTAGAGATCCTGCAGCTCGCCTTCGTACGTCGCCTCCTGCGCCTCTTCGGTCTGCTTCGCCTGCCGCTCGCGCGCGAACCTGGAGAGATCGAGCACGGACTGGTTGAGCGACAACGTCAGATCGCGCTCGCGGCTGTGGCCGTCTCCGCCCGTGTTCGGCGTGCCATCGGCGTTCGTCCCGTTCGAGAAACTCGGGTGGAACTGCTGGAGGCTGAGTCCCGCCGACAACTGGGGAAGCAGGGCGGCGCGTGCCTGCGGAACGCCTTCCGCGACCACGAGGCGGCGCGCATCCGCGCTGGCCAGCACCGGGTCGTTGGCGACGGCTTCGCGATAGATGTCCATCAGGTCTTCCGCGCCGGCGACGGTGGGAAGGCCGGCCATCGCCAGCAGACCGGCTATGACAGCCGGCAGGATCCGAGTTTGCATGGTTGTGTTTCCCTTGAGCACCGATTGAGCCTGGCGACGGCGGTGCAAGTACCGTGCCGGGGCCTGTCGGGGCGTCAGGAGGCCGCTTGCAGCGGCTTGGACACTGGCTCGGGGCCGACATCGAGATGACGCAGGCGACAGCAGGCGGTGTCCGCGGACGCTGCCCGGCGGACACTAACGGTCAGTCCGGCCTGCCTTGCTGACCTCCTCCCCGCACATGCGTACGTTCGCCTGCGCGGTGCACTGCACACCTCAGAGGACCGACTTACGCCGCGGTTCTTCAACCGTGTCAGCGAGTGCGTCCGGCGGCGATCCATCGAGCTGTCACGTCTTCCGACAAACGGTATCGCGCACTGTTGTATGGCTGGAGCGAATTCAGTCTTTCATCAAGCATCGTGATGACATGTATCTCGTCCTCGGCATTCAATCCCTGCGCCTTTACGGCAGCGTCAAATGACTGACCGTCAGCGACGACGCGACTTATGGCCGAGGTGAATGCCTCTCGGAAACGTATGGCCAAGGGGTTCGGCGCACCGGTCGACTGGATGACTGCCTTGTACCGTGCGATCGATCTTTCATATGTCCACGCGAACAAGTCGATTGCGGCATTCAGATCGTTGAACTCGTAGATGCCCATCATGGCTAACGCATAGTCACTGCGGTCGACATCCATGAAGACCAGAGGCGCGCAGTTATACAGCGTCAGCGGAATGTTGGCGGAGACATGTCTCGTCGGGATATCACGAAGCCACTCCCTTATTCGGCGCCGGTTCCAGCAGGTCTTCATTCCGCGGATCGCGTCAGTTTGACGCGATTTCGGTCAAATCGCAGCACAATGACGCGATTGTATGTGAATCGCGTCAATCTGACGCGATTTTTTAAGGGTTACGTGAGGCTTTGAGCTTTGATCGCGTCAGCCTGACGAGAATGGGGGAAGGCGAATGGAGCGATCTGGTCCAGGCCTCGTCGGAACTTCATCGGTCTTGAGGCCTCAGACAACTTAGTCGGCGTACCTCGCGCCGGACCGGAGGCGAACCCGGGGGCACGCCGCTCGCTCAGCCAAGGAACAATGGCCATGAAGATGACTTGGGGCAGATTCGCGGGCCGACCGGGATCGATTCCACGAGTCGCAGCCATGGCCGTCGCCATTAGCTTCCACCTCGGACTGCTCATGATGGTTCTGGCTCCTGCGTCGCACTGGACAGACGACCGGCCTGCAACCAACAGAGAAACGACGAGCCTCGAGCTGCGCATTATCTCGCCTGTCGGCCCCGCACCTGTAGCGCTCGCTCATAGAACCGTGACGACCAAGGCACCGACGCTTCTTCCGCTTCGCGTCGTGCCGCGCGCGCCTGTCCATACCGGAACCGCTTCAGGACACGAGCCCCCCACAACCATCGCCACAACGCCGGAATCCGTCCCCGCGACCATCCGTCAGGAAGCGACAGTCCGCGCCTCAGGTGGCGATGGAGGCTTTCAACAACGCCTGCTCGACGCCCAGCACGGTCGAGCCATTCCGGGTATTCCCGGCTCCGATAATAGGATCGCCCCTGGCGTCCAGCTCACCGATCCGATGGATCAGGGAGTTGGCGCAATACTTCGAAACACGCAACGCCTGTTCGGCGTGACCAACCACCACTGCATCGATGTCGAGGTATGGCAGAGCCTCACCCCAGCCGAACTAGCAGCGCGGCACCTTTCACCTGCCGACGTGCAGAAAGAGAGCGATAAGTACGCCTGCAACAAACCTCTCGGCCTGAGCTTCTGACACACAAAGAAAAACCCCCGACAGCTGGACAGGCGTCCAACAGCCGGAGGCTTCTCGCGAGGCAGGATCACCCCGGTTCGTTTTCTAACTCAGCGCTTAGGCAACGCGTAAGCCACCACGTAGTTACCCTTCGGCGTATGCATGAAGTGGTGACCCGTCGCGGTGATGACGACGTACTCGCGGCCATCCTGCTCATACACCATCGGCATCGCCTGGGCGCCAGCCGGCAACGTTGCCGACCAGATCGTCTTGCCCGTGGTGATGTCGATGGCGCGGATCAGGTTGTCGGTCGCGGCAGCGATGAAGATCAGGCCAGACTTTGTCACCACCGAGCCGCCGTTGTTCGGCGTACCGATGTTGATCGGCAGGCCGGTCGGCAAGCCGAAAGGACCGTTCTCACGCGCGGTACCGAGCGGGCGATCCCACACGGTACGACCGTCGCGGATATCGATCGCGCGGATGCCGCCGTACGGGGGCTCCTTGCAGAGCATGCCGGTGGCCTTCAGCTGCCAGCCTGCGTTGACGTCGACAGCGACCGGAACGCCTTCCTGCGGATCGCCAGCACCTTCCGCCTTGGCGTCGGCGACCGGGTCGTTGAGTACTTCCTTCGCCTTCCAGCCCAGCTTGTCGGCTTCCTTGCGGGGAACGAGGCGCGTGTAGTTCGGCATGTCGTTGTAGTTGGCGATGATCAGGCCACGTGCCGGATCGAACGCCACGCCACCCCAGTCGACTCCGCCGTTGTAGCCCGGATAGTCGATGCTCGGCCTGGTCACATCCGGCGGGGTGAACTTGCCGCGGTAGTCGGCCTGCGCGAACTGGATGCGGCAGACCAGCTGGTCGAGCGGCGTGATACCCCACATGCTCTCAGGCGTGAGATCCGGCTGTGCCACGGAAGCGAACTTCGAGAACGGCTGCGTCTTGCTGCGTGCGGCCGGCTCGTAACCACCCTGGGGCACGGGGCGCTCTTCCACACCGAACAGCGACTTGCCCGTTTCGCGGTTGAGCACGTAGAACTCGCCATTCTTCGTGGGGAAGATGATGGCCGGGACCTTCGTGCCGTCTGCCTGCGGATAATCGAGCAAGGTGGGCGGTGACCCCGGATCGTAATCCCACACGTCGTTATGCGTGTTCTGGAACGTCCAGCGCGGCATGCCGGTTTCGACATCGATTGCCGTCAGCGAGGGCGAGTACTTGAGCTCGTCGGCAGAGCGGGAAGTCGAGTAGTAGTCGCCCGAAGCGTTGGCCACGGGAAGGAAAACGAGCCCGAGCTTGTTGTCGCCGGTGAACGAGGTCCACACGTCGGGCGAGCCGCGCTTGTAGAGATCGTCACCCTTGCGCGGTGCGGGATCGTTCGGAGCGGCGGCATCCCATGCCCATTTCAGCTCACCCGTCTTGACGTTGTAAGCCTTGGTCACGCCTGCGGGACCGAAGGCGCGCTGGCCATCGACGGTGGTGTGGCCGACGACGATGGTGTCGCGGATCACGATGGGCGGTGAAGTGATCGACACATAGCCGTGGTAGATCTTGCCCATGTCTTCGGTGAGGCTGACTTCGCCGTTCTTGCCGAAGTCCGTGCAACGCTGGCCCGTCTGCGCATCGAGTTCGATCACGCGTGCGTCGAGCGTGCCGAGGATGATGCGACGGGCGCAGATGGCGCCGGTGGTGGGGACCGGCGCACTCGCGCTGGCGGGGTCTTCGTAATACGACATGGAACGGCAGGACGGGGTGTAGGGCACCGAGGCCGGCGTGATGCCCGGATCGAAGTCCCACTTGTGTTCACCCGTTGAAGCGTCCAACGCGGAGACCTTGTTGAGGTAGCCACACACGTAGACCATGTTGCCGATCTTCAGTGGCGTGTTCTGCACACCCCAGCGCGTATCGCCGGGAATGTCGCCGACCGTCGCTGTCCATGCAACCTGCAGGTCTTTCACGTTGGCAGGCGTGATCTGCGTCGCCGAGGTGTACCGCTGCGCAGCCTGGTTACCACCATAGGCCGGCCAGTCGGTCGACGGTATGCCGCTCTCGACGGCCGGGCCGGTGTCGGCTGCATATGTGTTGTCGGTCGCAGCCGGCACGTTGCTGGCGACGGTGACATGGTGCGGCACAAAGGCGAGGCAGCCGGCAATGACGAAGGCCGCGACCAGGATCAGCGACACCGTGCGTGCCGCGCCACGCGAGAGGCGCGCATGCAGGGTCGGAAGGAGCAGCGAGAAGGCGATGCCGAAGATCAGCATCAGCGCGAAGCGCGGAACCCAGCGCCAGTAGTCGGTGCCCGACTCCCAGATGGTCCAGAGCAGCGTCAGCGCAAACAGGATGCCGAACCACAGCGTGGCACTGGGACGTCGACGCGCGAGGCCCACGGCGCTGGCAACGCTGAGCAGACCGGCGATGGCGTAGTACCAGTTGCCACCCAGGGCGATCAGCCAGGCGCCACCGGCCACCATGCAAAGACCAAACAAGCCCAGCACGAGCGCAAGCAGGCGCCTGCCCCATCGTGCGAGGGCACTCTCAGATGTGTTCATTTCGATCCTATCGGGACGAGAAATACGGGGAGCCCTTCCATCCGGGCGCAGAATGCACGGGGCGCAGCTGTGATGAAACGCCGCGCTGCATAGCTATTCAAGCGTACGCCTCGTGATGGCGGCGTGCAAGGAAATGCTAATCTGCGCGGATGTCACGGTCCCCGCCGCCTCCACCTGGCGCTTCGCGCGTCCATGCTTCTTCCACTGCTGTCGCACGCCTTGCCGGGGTCTCCCAGTCCACCGTCTCCCGCGTGTTCAGTGCCGGCGCTGCCGTGTCCGCGGAGGTTCGCGAACGCGTGCTCAAGGCGGCGGCGGAGCTGAATTACAAACCGAATGCCTTGCCGGCGATCCTGCAGACGGGTCGCTCGGGAATCATCGCCGTGGTGGTGGGTGGTTTCTATAATCCGTTCTTCACCGAGTTCCTTCGGTGCGTGACGTCACTGCTGCGCGAGCGTCGTCTCGAGACCATGCTGGTGGACACCGGTAGCGATGACAACCTCGACGACATCGTCGGCGAACTGTCCCGCTACCGCATCGACGGGGTGATCAGCGCGCTGGCCATTCGTTCGACGCGAGTCGCCCGCAAGCTCGAAGGTGCCGGCATTCCCATCGTCGCCGTGAACTCAAAGAGGTTCGGCAACCTGCGCACCGTCTCCACGGACAATCGCTCCGCGGGTGCGGTGGCCGCGGACCTCCTCATCGACGGTGGCTGCCGCAAGCTGGCGTATCTTGCCGGGCGCGAAAGCACGGCCCAGAGCGAGCGCCAGCGTGGCTTCCTCAAGCGGGTCAAGGAGAGGCAGGTGCCTGAGCCCGGACACATCGTGGCGGGTTTCAGCTATGAGGAAGGGTATGCCGCGGCCGTGGAGTTACTGTCGTCGGGTAGCCGTCCTGATGGCATGTTCTGCGTCAACGATCTCGTCGCCATTGGTGCACTGGACGCGATTCGTATCGAGTTCGGGCTATCCGTTCCAGAGGACATCCAGGTCGTTGGCTTCGATGACATTCCGATGGCCGGGTGGCGCGGGCCGAACCTGACGACGTTTCATCAGGACATGGAAGCACTTGCCCGGGGAAGCGTGGCGTTGCTTGCAGCAGAGCCCGAGACACAGTCGATCGTCATTCCGCCGCGGTTGGTGCTGCGGGGGACGACGCGTCACGTACCGAGGTAGCGGCCGCGCTCGCTCAGGCGGCTTCGAACAACGTCTCACCCAGCGGCAGCCAGGTAACAGGCCCATCGCCGACCTGGATCAACAGTGCCATCTGGTTGTCCGCCTGGATCATCCGCGCTCTGGGCGCCTGCGCCGACATCGGGGCATCGTGGTCCGCGGTCCTCGCGAGCGCCGCCATGGATTGCGGCGTGGCAGTCCGCACCAGCGTGACCAGCGCAGCCGTCTCGCACTGCGCCAGCGCCTGCTGGCAAAGCGCGAACAGGGCGGCTTTGTCTTCGTCGTCGGGCGGTCCGAACGGCGTCTCACGATCCAACCGCCCCATCATGCGATGGACTCGCTGACGCGATGCCGCTTCGCTGCGACCGGAAAGCGCACCGAGCTCGGCGTGGCTGAAGTCGAAAACGTCATAGAGCAGGAACGCCGCCACGTCTTCGGGTGGCAGGTTATGCACGAGGCTTAGCAACGCCTGATCGACGCGTTGGGACTGGGCAGCCAGATGCTCCGGCTGCTCGCGATCAAAGCCCGATACCCACTCGTCCGCGAGCTGACCGAGGATGGACTGGTAGCGGCCCTGCCTGCGAAGCTGATCGATACAAAGGTTGCGAAGCACCGTCACCAGCCACGCTTCGCGGCTTCCGGCCAAGGCAGGAACGGAAGAGGTCGTTCCCGCCGTGCGGAGGTAAGCGTCGTGCAGCAAGTCTTCGGCGGCGCCGGTGTCGCCCAGCCAGCGTGTGGCCAGTCCCAACAGGCGGCGGCGAAACGCGGCGTCGGTGGCGAGCGGGTGATCGAGGACAGGGGATGTCACGTTAGTGGCCGCTCGTTCGTTTATGAGGTGAACCTACCACAATGGAGTACTTCCCCATGTTTGCCGACGAGACCGAAAAGGCCCCGCAGCCGCCGCAGAACAGCGCTTTCCTGGAAGAGAAAACCTTCCGCGCCCGGACCGTGATGGTCTTTGGCACGATCACCGATGCACTGGCCTCGGAGACGGTACGCCGCCTGCTCGCGCTCGACGCCGAGTCGCATGCGCCCATCGACATGATCGTCTCATCCCCCGGCGGCCACCTGGAGTCGGGCGATGTGATCCACGACGCGGTGCGCTTCATTTCCTCGCCGGTGAACATGATCGGCACGGGCTGGGTCGGCAGCGCCGCCAACCATCTCTATCTCGGCGCGCCGAAGGAACGCCGGTTCTGCCTGCCGCAAACGCGCTTCCTTATCCATCAGCCCAGCGGTGGCGCAGGTGGCCAGGCGAGCGATGTCGCCATCCAGGCGCAGGAGATCCTCAAGGCTCGCGAACGTATCGCCAGCGTCATTGCGCGAGAGAGTGGTCAGCCTATCGAGCGGGTGCGCGAGGATATCGAGCGCGACAAGTGGATGTCCGCCGAGGAAGCCGTCGCTTATGGACTGGTGTCGCGAATCATTATTCGGCGTGAGGAACTGGGCGGGCGTTGATGCCTAGAGGGTCGTCGCCGCGATGCGGGCTGCGACTTCCGAAGCCACGGCGACGAAGGCCTCCTCGGCACGGCTGCGGTAGCCCCGAAGACTCCTGAGCAGCACCACACGGCGCGACGGCATCAAGGGAATCACGGGTAGCACGCGCAGGCCCGGCTGATTCAGGCTGACCTGCCTGGGGAGGATCGTCGCCAGAGGTGACAGACGCAGCATGTCGAGGATCGGACCAATCGACCCTGCCTCGATGACGACCTTCGGTTCGATCTTTTGCGACCGGAGAAAGTTGTCGATCGCCGTTCGCGTCACGAAGGATCGGTCCAACAGCATCAGGGGAATGGTGGCGAGTTCCGCCGCCGATACCTGGGCCGTTGGGCTGAACGCGCTGTCGAGTGTCGGACCCACGATCAACGACATGTTCTCTTCGTGGAGTTCGAAGGCCTCGACCTCGTCCGTGTGGGCGGTTTCGAAACCGATGCCGATGTCGAGCGCGGCCTCGCTCAGATCCCGCTCGATCCGCTTCTGCGACAGCTGCTTCAACTCGATGTGAATCCCGGGGTACGCCTCATGGAAGCGCTGTATGAGCGGCCCGATCAAATACGCTTCGAAGCTCGGCGCGTAGCCGATCCGGAGGTTGCCGCTGGACAGGTCCTGCACATCGGATACCGCGCGCTCGCCGGCCTCCAGTTCCCCCAGCGCGCGCTGCGCGTGGCGGATATAAGCGTACCCAACGTCAGTCGGCCGAATGGACTTACCGCTGCGGTCGAGGAGCTGCCTGCCCAGGCGTTCTTCGAGCAGGCGGATCTGCTGGGAAAGAGCGGGCTGCGAAACATGCAGTGCCTGCGCCGCACGGGTGAAGCTCCCGTGCTCGGCGACGGCGAGTAGGTATCGGACATGTCGGTCAAGCATGGCTCACCATAATCTAAGCTTATGCCGATTGTAACCAACTGATATTGGATAGTTATGACGCCCCAGCCCATAGTCGTCTCCGTCGCATCGCATGAGGAGCACGACCGTGGAAGAGTTGGTACAGGGCTTTATCAGGTTCCGTGAAACGGCTTACCCGGAGAGGACCGAGCTGTTCCACCAGTTGGCCCACACCCAGTCGCCGAAGGTGTTGTTCATCGCTTGCTCGGACAGTCGCGTGGTCCCCGAGCTGGTGACCCAGAGCGAGCCGGGTGCGATGTTCGTGATCCGCAACGCCGGCAATATCGTGCCACCGTCCGGTCCCGAGCCGGGTGGCGTGTCGGCCACGATCGAATACGCGGTCTCCGTGCTGGGCGTCAGCGACATCGTCATCTGTGGTCATTCGGACTGCGGTGCCATGACGGCCATCGCGCACGAGCACGACCTCAGCGGTCTCCCGGCGGTGCAGGCATGGCTCGGCCACGCCAGCGCGGCGCAGGCGGTGAACGCAACACGCGGGCACACCTGCAATGCAGAGAGGTTGCACGGCCTGATCCACGAGAACGTATCGGCGCAGCTGCTGAACCTGCGTACCCACTCATCCGTGGCGCAGGCGCTTGCGCGAGGCAAGCTCCGCCTTCACGGCTGGGTTTTCGACATTGAGACCGGCGACATCGAGACCCTCGACGGCGCGTCCGGCCGCTTCGTCGCGCTCGAAGCCGAATCGCGCGTCGCCGCTTACCCGGCGCATTGATCCCGCTTATTCCCCCACCCGCCAGGAAAACTTATGTTGCAATCACAGTTCAATCAGGACGCACGTCTTCAACTCGCCGAACGCGTTGTCATCGAGAAAGCCAAACGCGATTTGTCGTGGAAGCAGATCGCAGACGGTACGGGGCTCACGGTAGGTTTCGTCACCGCTGCTCTGCTCGGCCAGCATCCGTTACCGGTCGATGTCGCAAAGAACGTTGCCGGCAAGCTCGGCCTGAATGATGACGACACCGCCCTGCTGCAGTCGGTACCGATGCGCGGAAGCATTCCCGGCGGCGTGCCCAGTGATCCGACGATCTATCGCTTCTACGAGATGATCCAGGTCTACGGGACGACGCTGAAGGCGCTGATCCACGAAGAGTTCGGCGACGGAATCATCAGCGCGATCAACTTCCGTCTCGGCGTGGAAAAGGTCGACGATCCGGATGGCGGCCATCGCGCAGTGATTACGCTCAATGGCAAGTACCTGCCGACGAAGCCGTACTGAGTGAAAATGTCCGGAGACGTCGAAGAGTCTCCGGACATCGGCTCATGCTGCACGCCGGTCGTCAGACACCTTCGATCATGAATATCCGGTACTCCGACCCTTTCAACCGATGCTCCTTCGCTTCGGTGTAAGCCGGGCTGTTGTACCAGGCGAGTGCTTCTTCCTTGCTTGGAAAGCTGAGGATCACCGAACCCTCAACGGGGCTGCCTTCCAATGTCTGGATGTCGCCATAGAAGGCCAGCCGCGTAATCGGATGCCCTGCGCCGGCAGGACCGGCTTTCTCGGCGTAGATCGCCATTTCCTTGGGATCGGTGGTGCGCTCGCGGGTGAACACGACATAGGTCGTCATGATTCGATTCCTGGCAGGGGGCGAAAGGAGGCTTACCAGGGAATGGTATCGCCAAGATACGTGAAGCTTCCCGAGGGACCATCCGCTCCGATCAAGGCCATGCCAACGCTGCTCTTGGCACCGGTCGGTACATCGATCTCGCCCTCGCCGCGGTTCATGTCGGTCTTGACGTAACCTGGATGCACGGCGTTGACCTTGACGTTGGTGTCGCGCAGTTCGTAAGCCAGCTGCACGGTCCAGGCATTCACCGCACTTTTCGACACGTTGTATGCCGGCACCTTGAAGTCATAGACCGGCGACTTCGGGTCGGCATGATTGGTGACCGAACCCAGCAGGCTGGACACATTCACGATGCGCCCGGCCGGCGAGGCCTTGAGCAGCGGCAGGAAGGCCTGGGTGACTTCGACGACGGCGAAGACGTTCGTGTCGAAGGTGTCACGCCACACCTGGATGCTCTGTTCGGATGGCGCCTTGCCCATGGTGTCGAGGATGATGCCTGCGTTATTCACCAGGATGTCGAGCCGCCCGAAGCGCGAGGTCACGTCGGCGACCGCTTTCTTGATGCTCTCGGCGCTGGTCACATCCAGCACGATGGACTCGACCGGCAGGCCCTCGTCCTTCAGTTTCCTGGCAGCGGCTTCGGCGCGGCCGGCGTCACGGCCGGCGAGAAGCGTAAGAACTCCCTGTTCGGCAAGCTGCCGAACCGTTTCGGTACCGATGCCTCGGGTGGCGCCCGTGACCAGCGCGACTTTCTGGGTAGCGTTCATTTCGTGTCCTTGATCCGGTGTTAGGTACAGGAAACCGCCGGGTGGGCGGTTGCTCCTGTTCGACATCGGGGTGGGATCTGGAAAGTAAAGTGGCTCAGCCGACCCATTTGCCTTTCAGCCGAGTGAGGGCATGGCTCCCAGGAGCTTTTCCAGTGTCACCGGGTAGTCACGTACGCGAATCCCTGTCGCGTGATGTACGGCATTCGCGATCGCTGCCGCGACGCCACACAAGCCAAGCTCACCCACGCCCTTCGCCTTCATCGGCGAGGACATCGCATCGGTTTCGTCGAGGAAGACCACTTCCTGGTGCGGGATATCCGCGTGTACGGGTACCTCGTAACCAGCAAGGTCGTGATTGACGAAGAAGCCGAGGCGTTTGTCCACGACCAGCTCCTCCATCAGCGCTGCACCGGCGCCCATGGTCATCGCACCGATCACCTGGCTGCGCGCGGTCTTGGGATTAAGGATGCGGCCGGCGGCGCACACCGCCAGCATACGGCGAATGCGGATCTCGGCGGTGGCGACGTCCACCCCGACTTCCACGAAGTGCGCGCCGAACGTCGACTGCTGGTAGCGCTTGCCCAGGTCGCCGTATTCCATACTGTCTTCAGCGACGATATCGCCACCTGCTGCCGCGCTGGTAAGTGACACCGTACGTTGCCCGGACCGGACGTTGCCACCGTCAAAGACAGCATCATCGGGGTTTATCCCCAATTTTTGCGCGATCGCTTCGCGCAGTTTCACGCACGCGGCATAAACGCCGGCGGTCGAACTGTTACCGCCCCACTGGCCACCGGATCCCGACGAGACCGGAAAGCTGGAGTCGCCCAGATGCACGTCGATGCGATCGATGGGCAGGCCCAGCATCTCCGCCGCAGTCTGAGCAATGACGGTGTAGCTCCCTGTCCCGATATCAGTCATGTCCGTTTCGACAGTCACCCTGCCGCCACGGTCCAACCTCACGCGCGCACCGGACTTCTCGGTCAGGTTGTTGCGGAATGCCGCGGCGACGCCGGTGCCGACGAGCCATCGGCCGTCGCGTGTGGACGCTGGCGTGGCGACACGCTTGTCCCAGCCAAATCGGGTCGCACCTGTACGGAGGCACTGGACAAGCTGGCGTTGCGAAAAAAGACGCTCGGGCTTTTCCGGATCGACCTGGGTGTCGTTACGGATACGGAATTCAACAGGGTCCATCCCGAGCTTCACAGCCATCTCGTCCATGGCGATCTCGAGCGCCATCAGGCCCGACGCTTCGCCCGGCGCCCGCATGGCATTGCCTTCGGGCAGGTCGAGTACGGCGAGGCGCATGGCCGTCATCCGGTTCGCGCCGGCATAAAGAAGTCGTGTTTGCGCGACTGCTGTCTCGGGCTTGCCGCCAGGCAGGTCGCCCGACCAGCTTTCGTGGCCGATAGCGGTGATCGTGCCGTCCTTCGTTGCACCGATACGAATGCGCTGGATGGTCGCCGGTCGATGCGTGGTGTTATTGAAAATCATTGGTCGCGGCAGGGTCACGGCCACCGCGCGGTTGGCCGCCCGCGCGCCGAGTGCCGCCAGCAAGGCGTCGCTACGTACGAACAGCTTGCCGCCAAATCCACCACCGATGTAAGGCGCGATCAGACGCACGTTCTCTTTCGGCACGCCAAGCATCGTCGCTACATCGCCGGCGCCCCACGCGATCATCTGGTTGGACGTCCACAATGTGAGCTTGTCGCCGGTCCACGATGCGATGGATGCGTGCGGCTCCATCATGGCGTGCGAATGGTCTGGCGTCGTGTAGTGGCCGTCGAACGTCACCTCGGCGCCAGCGTAGGCACCGGCGAAGTCACCGACGGCCGTATCCGCTTTCTCATCCTCGGGCTTCGTGGCAGTCGGTACTGCAAGGCTCAGGTCAAAGGCGCCAGCGGTGCGGGCATAGTCGACCTTCACAAGCATCGCCGCCGCACGCGCCTGCTCGAATGTTTCTGCCACTACCAGCGCAACGGCCTGATGGTAGTGCTCGATCATCGGTCCACCGAGCAGTGCGGCCGTATTGTATTTTCCCTTACCCAGCTTGCCGGCGCTCTGCGCGGTAACGATGGCCAACACACCCGGAGCACGTCGCGCGCGCGTCAGATCGATGCCGGTGATCCTTCCCTTGGGAATGGACGACGCCACGATATAGCCATACGCGTGGTTCGGCGCGGCCTCGTGCTGCTCGTACGCGTAGTGGGCCGTGCCTGTGGTCTTGCGGGGACCGTCGATACGGTCGAGGGGTTGTCCGACAACCTTCAGCCGGTCGATCGGATTCGTGGTTGCCGGCGTGTCGAACTTCATGACGCGCTCCCCTTGGCTTCGGCAAGCACGGCGTGGAGCGTGCGTTCCGCGAGGACGACCTTGAAGGCATTCTCTGCCGTGGGGGTGGCACCAGCGAGGAGATGCGCAGTAAAGGGCTTCGCTCCCTCCGGCAGGTACTTCTCCGCCGCTTCGTCACGCCACGGTTTCGGCGCCACGCCGCCCAGTGCCACGCGCCCGGAGCCGTCCTTCTGGACGATGGCCGCCACCGACACCAGGGCGAACGCATAGGACGCCCTGTCCCGGACCTTGTGATAGATATGCACGCCACCCACGGGCTTGGGTAGTGTCACGGCGGTAATGAGCTCGCCACGCTCGAGCGCGGTTTCCACCTGAGGGCGTGCGCCCGGAAGCCGATGGAACTCCGCGATGGGAATACGGCGGCTCTGCCCGTCGGGGCGGACGGTCTCCACGACGGCGTCCAGCGCGCGCATGGCCACCGCCATATCGCTGGGCTGCACGGCGATGCACGATGCACTGCCACCGATGACGGCGAGCGAGCGACTTGAACCACCGATGGCCGCGCAACCGCTACCCGGCAGACGTTTGTTGCATGGTTGGTTCGTGTCGTAGAAATACGGGCATCGCGTACGCTGGAGAAGGTTGCCTGCGGTCGTTGCCTTGTTGCGCAGCTGACCCGAGGCGCCGGCAAGCAGGGCGCGCGAAAGCAGGCCGTAGTCACGGCGAATACGCTGGTCGGCGGCGAGGTCGGTATTCCGGACGAGGGCGCCGATGCGAAGGCCACCCTCAGGCGTCGCCTCGATCGCGTCCAGCGCAAGACCGTTGACGTCGATCAGGTGCATGGGTTCCTCGATGCCGATCTTCATCAGGTCGAGAAGATTGGTGCCCCCAGCAATGAACTTCGCACCGTCGATTTTCGCTGCGGCAGCGGCGGCTCCCGCCGGTGAGGTGGCGCGCTCGTACGAGAACGGCTTCATACCCGGCCTCCGGCGACTTCGGTGATCGCTTCGACGATGTTGGAGTAGGCACCACAGCGACAGATGTTGCCGCTCATGCGCTCGCGTAGTTCCGTCGTCGTGAACTGCGCCTTCGCGGTCAGATCGGCGGAGACGTGGCTCGGAATATCGTTGCGGATCTCGTCTAGCACAGCGACAGCCGAGCAGATCTGTCCCGGGGTGCAATATCCGCACTGGTAGCCGTCATGCTTCACGAACGAGGCTTGCATGGGATGCAGGTTGGCCGGGGTGCCCAGTCCTTCAATCGTCGTGACCTTCGCGCCCTGGTGTATCACCGCCAGCGTGAGGCATGAGTTGATGCGCCGCCCATCCACGATCACTGTGCAGGCGCCACACTGGCCGTGATCGCAGCCCTTCTTGGTGCCCGTCAGGTGCATGTGCTCGCGCAAGGCATCGAGCAGCGTGGTGCGGGTATCCAGCGCGAAGTTTTGCGGCGCGCCGTTTACTTCCATGGCGACCGATGCGACGACCGGCTTGCGTCCGCCATCGGTAGCGGCCGTGGCGGAGGCAGGCAGACTGCTCGCGGCGAGTGCGCCGGCGGAAGCGGCGCCCAGCTTCAGCACCTCCCGTCGCGTGAACTTCCAGTTGCTGAAGTCATTCATGCGCGTTTCTCCTGACGAGGGGGCCGGGCCACGACCTCAAATCATACCCACGGAGAGACTCGGTTGCGTGAAATCCTCAACTGGTTCAACGCGTCGCGACCGTCGACGGTGACGTAGGCCACAGCGCGGCAGTTACGGCTGCGTCCCGATGGCCGTAGCACCGCCACCCGCGGCTATCGTTGCAATGATCTTGTTAGTTAAGAGGTTCATCACCGACACGGAACCGGCATCCACATTCGCGATGTATGCGCGCGTGCCATGGCGGCCGATAGCGATAGCACTTGGGCCGCCCTCATTTGCAACCGTGGCGATCACGCGCTTGTTGAACGGATTGATCACGGAGATCGTGTTGTCCCAGTAGTTCGTAACGTATAGAGGGACGCCGATGGGACTGATTGCTGCCGCTATGGCGCCGTTGCCGGCCGGCAGGGTGGATGTCACGGTATTTGTCGACGTATCGATCACCGCGACCTGGCTCGTTTCCGCGGCGACGTAAACACGAGCCCCCAACGGCCCGACAACCAGGCCTGCGGGCAGCCCATCGACAGGTAGGGTCGCGACCAGCGCATTAGTGGCCGTGTCGATCACGGAAACGGTGTTGTCCCCGAGGTTTCCCGTGTACACGCGCGAGCCATCCGGCGTCACCACGATGCTCGCTGGAACGCTCCCCACGGGTACGACCGCGATGGTGGCATTGGACGCGGCGTCGAGCACGGAAACCGTGCTGGCGTTGGCGTTGGCTACATAGACATTTGCGCCGTTCGGGCTGACCACGACGGCGGCAGGCCCCCGTTCGACGGGTATGGTCGCGGACACCATGTTTGTGGCCGTGTCGATCACGGTGACGGTCCCATCGCTGAGGTTGGCAACGTACACGCTAGCGCCATCGGGACTTACGCATATACCCAGAGGATACGCTCCCGTTGGAACCGTGGCCTCAACCGTATTGCTGGTCGTATCGATCACCGTCACCGTGCTATCGGAGGCGTTGGCAACGTAAACGTTGTTGTTATGAGCCGTCGCAGGCAGTGTCACCCACGCCATCAGCAAAGGAAGCGCGCACCGAGTAACGCGCGCGAGCCATCCGCGCGCAGCCGTACGCACCTTGAACATCGGTTGTTCATTCGTCATGGATTTCCCCTGTGCGCCGCTACGTAGCGACGTTCGTAAACTATTGCGAGGGTGATCGAACGAAGTCAACCACTATCCGCACAGTTGCCGAATACGTACGTTCCCCCGAATAGATGAATGTCTTTCGAAGAACAAAAAAAACCCCCGTTTCCGGGGGCGATCTGGGTAGAGCTCTATGCGTCGCCTTTCGGGCGTTAGGTGCGCCCGGGACTCTTGTTGTGGATAAACGTGTCCGATCGATCAGTAGTCGTACGTGACGCCGAAGCGGAAGTAGCGGGGCTGCTCGAATGCGATAGGCACGTTGTAGGTCGGCTCCGGCGCACTGGACGTGCCGAGGTACGGATCGGACTGGGTCTTCTTCTGCTCGTTGAACACATTGAAGACGTCGATCGAGAGGCCGAGCTTGCCCTGCGCAAAGGCCGGGTGGTAGGCGACCGAAGCCGAGACCAGATGCGTGATCGGGTTACGGCCCACGGCACCCGGCGGCGACGGCTCACCACCGCACCAGTGGTAGGACTCAACACCATAGCCAGCGTCGATCTGGTCGGGACCGAAGCCGCCGTAGCAGTTACGCGGTGCACCGGACACGATGGCGATGTTGCCCGAGACCTGCCATTCCGGGGTGATCTCGTAAGCACCGTAAGCCTTCAGTGCATGCGTGTGATCGTTCGCGAGCTTGCCGTTCGAATACACCATCAACGGGGCGTTGTCCCACGCCTGGGTGACAGACGGGTCGCTACGCGTACCGGCGTCGGAATCGGTCTGCCCCTCGCTGTTGCCATAAAGCTTCGAGTAGACATAGCTGACGTTACCCCACCACTTGCCGTCGCCCTTGTCACGCTGCAGGTGCAGCTCGAGCGCGTAGTAGTGACGCTTCAGCTGCGGGAAACCGAGGTCGTCGTTAGTGGCACGGACACTGTCATAACCACCGGCCGCGTTCGGCGCCAGGAACGTGTTTGCACGACCCGGGTTGAACAGATAGCAACTGACACCGGCCTGGCTCAGATCAACCGCAGAACCGCTGGCGGTGAACAGCTGCTGCAGCCGTCCCGCCGGGTCGTCGCCCGTATCGCAATAGTCATCGATCGCATTGCCGAGCTTGCGATAGGTCGCCTTGGCGCCGTAGACCCAGTTCTCACCCCAGGTCTTGTCGAAGCCTGCGATGAACTCGTCCTGGTACTCGGACTTCAGGCCCTTCGCGCTGACAACGGTCGGGTCCTTCGGTTGGCCGTATTCGTTGTTGGGCGAGTACGGCTGACCCGGGCCGTTGACCGTATTAAGCGGTGTCAGGCCGAGCGGGTAGCCGTTGGCCGGATCGATACCCGTATACGAGAAGTACGTATTGGTCTGTGTGGAAGACGACGCGCCGCGAAGCGCGGGAGCCAGCGGCAGCGCGAGATAGTAACGCCCTGCATTGCCATACACCTTGAACGTGCTGTCGCCAAACACATCCCAGGTGCCACCCAGGCGCGGAGCCCACTGCGGCTTGGTCTGCGTGACGTAGGCCACGCCGTCGCCGTTGTAGTTGGTGAACTGGTCGTTACGGATACCCAGTGACAGCTTGACGGTATCGGTCACCTGCCACTGGTCCTGGACGTACTGCGCACGCTGACGCACGCGCACGGAGGCGTCGGTCGCCTGACGGTACTGTGAAACGTAGTACGGCGTGCCGACCGGCGCGTCGACGGCGCCACCGGCAATAGACCCGCCCGTAGCGACAGTGTCGTAGCTCCACTCGTAGCCGGCGTTGTTATAGACCTTCTCGCCGTCGTGAAGATCGCGGCTGTTCTGGTTGTCGATACCGACCGAGATCGTGTGGTCGCCGAGCACGTAGGAGAGGTCGACGCGATAGTTCGACACCTTGCTTTCGTGTTCCGGATCGGTGATGACGCCCAGGTTCTGCGCGTTGGTGATGCCTTGCGGGAAGCCGGGCGTGAGCGCCGGATCCTGGTTCCGGGCGCCAAGGATCGGAATCAGGTTCGGATCGGTGGTACCGGTCTGCGTGAAGAGCTTCGTATCCTGCTTACCGTACTGGGCGGTCAAGGTCAGGCTGTCGGTGATGTAGCTCGTGTACTTCGCGATCCACATCGTCTGCTTGGTGCGGGCCGCGGTGTCGGGCGCAATGTACGCCCCGTCCTGGCGAGCGTCGTTGTCGAACGTATACACCTGGCCGGTGTAGTCGTGCTTCTCGCTGGCGCCGGTCAACTCGAGCAGATTGTTGTCGTTGATATTCCAATCGAACTTGGCGTAGATCTTCGGATCTTTGTACGTCTGCACATAGTTCTTGTTCGACGAAGCAATCTGGACGTTATCGCCCTTGGTCTTCTCGCCTTCCACCGCGATGAAGGCGAACAAGGTGTCCTTGATCAGGGGGCCACCTGCGTAGGCCGAATAGATCGCATCCCAACTCTTGTTCAGATTGCGATAGCGGTAGTTCTGTCCGTCAAGAGACGAGCTACCCGGGTAATTGGCGTTGATCGGTGCTGCGGCGGCGAAGTTCGGGGTCCAGAGGATCTGACCGCCAAAATGGAATTCGTTGGTGCCGCGGCGGCCGACGATACTGATCACGCCGCCGTCCGAACGACCGTACTGTGCGCCGTAACCGCCCGTCAGGATTTCCTGCTGGTCGATGGCACCGTACGGGAGGGTCATGCCGCCGTAACCCGCGATGGGATCGGTGGTGTTCATGCCGTTGATGTAATACGCGTTCTCGGTCACCGAGGAGCCGCCGAACGAGACCAGCGCCTTGCCGGTCGGGCTCTGGAAGCCGGTGCCGGTGGCGCCCTGCGACACGCCCGGTGCCAACAGGGCGATCGCTTCGGCCGAACGCCCCAGCGGCAACTGCTTGAGCTGGGACTGAGTGATAACGGTGCGCGAATCGACCGAGGAAACGTCGATTGGCGGCAGCGCGTTACCGACGACAGTCACGCCCTCGAGGTTCGCGGCATTCTGCGAGCTTGCAGCGACGGCGGCAGCAAATGACACGTCGGTACCGGCGTTAACGCGCAGCTCGACGTTGTCACGCGAATCGACCGTGGTGCCGCCTTTGACCAGGCTGACTTTGTAGGTGCCAAGCGGCAGGTTTGCGAAGCTGTAGCGACCGGCTGCGTTGACCGTAGTGGTACGAGTCACGCCCGATCCGCTGGTGATCTGAACGGTGTCGCCGGCTTCGGCTGAACCGAACAGGCTACCTGTGGTGGCCTGTGCGAAAGCGTTCCCTGTGAGACCCATGCCCATCGCGAGCGCGAGCGCCAGAGACGAACGACGCAGGACCGATGCCTGCCCGATAGCGCCAAGATTCATTGCAAATCTCCCCATGTGCCCCTGTAAGGGCAAAGAAAACGAAAGTCCGGCCAGTGGCCAGGACAAGTTGACTCAACGTTTACCCTTTGACGCCCTTCGCGCAGCGTTCGACTCTCCCAAGCCGCTCACTGACCCCACTACGTACTCGTCGACCCGCAACCAGTACTCATCCGAAACTGCCGACGTAAAAAAACAGTTAGTTCGGCAGCGCGCAACTCGAACATAGGCGCCTCTTTAGCCACCTGTCAACACGTTGTTGTGTTTCTGAAATGCGCTATTTAATGCGTTTCACGCAAGAACTTTCGATCGCAACGCAACACGAGATCGTTGCCGCCTTAATTGCGAAGGATTTATTCGTGAAACTGTTCTGATAGTTCTGCATTGCCGTGAGAAATAGCTCGCGCAGGGTGAACGGATGCGCCGGCGTTGCGCCGCACTCCGTTAGTGCCGCGTGCCGGAAATGGGCATTTGCGAGTGGCGGTTTTCACGTGGTCAGCGGTGCCGCGCTGGGGCGTTGTGCGGTGTTGTGAATAGCGAAAGCGTGCGTCACGGCGACACGCAGCACCATGGGGCTGATGTAACGCCGATGCACGCGGTCGATCAGGCCCAGGTACACGCGCCCGAAGGCGTTGCGGCAGTGCACGCGCGTTCCGAGCGTGATATCGACACGACCGTCGACGACACGCAGCGCGACGCACGAGCGAAACGACAGATGTTTGTCGTCCGCGCCGAGCATCACCTGCGCGAAGCTGTCGGCATCGTCGATGCGCTGGCCGAGCACGGGGAAACGTCCCGCGAACACGTGTTTGTCGAGCGGCGCCAGCAGCGACGATACCGGGCAGGCGAGCGGTGACCGGCGCAGTCCCAACGGCATGACCAGCAGGTTGCGAAAGGCCATCAGGCGCGACACGCTGCCTGGCGGACGCTGCACGAAGGCATCGAGCAGGTCGGCAAGCAGCACCGATGCGCGCGCATGGCGCGGCTGGCGTTCCGTAAGCACGAGCCGGAAGCTGTCTTCATGGTCGAAGCCGCCGGCGAACTGTTCGCGCAGCAGGGAATCGTTTTCAGGCGCATCGAGCTCCACGACCGTCTGCCAGCCTTCGGTGCGCGAGAGAAAACCACCGGCGCGCCCCCAGCCGGCGATCAGTGCGCGAACCTTGCCCAGCGTGCGCCGGGCGAAGCCGCACAGCGTGACCTGCAAGGAGCCGGGCGCGGCCGCCAGCGACAGCGATGCCGTCGGCACGTGCACGTGGTCGGTTGCCATGCCATCGAGCAGGGTCTGCACGGTGTCTGGCAGCAGCTCGGTCAGCGAAGGGATGCTCGCACCATCGTCGAGAATCACCCGGCGTGCTTCTTCGGAGAGCTCGCCACCCAGCTCGTTCGTATGGCACGAGAGGGCGAAGAACGCAGGATGACCGGAGCCAGCGCGCAGCGGCTGGAACTGGTGCCAGGTACCACCGCCGAAGCGCACGGTGAACAGCGAGTCCGGCGGGATCTCCACGTGACGCAGGGCGCGGAGGAAATTCGCGGAATCCTCGGCGAGTTGCGCCGGCGTCGCGGTACAGAAACGCAGCAACGCGCCGCTGCTTCCCGACACGGCGGTGAAGATGCGATGGCCCGCATGGCGGTGGAATGGATGCCCTTTGGCACCGACCGCGAAGGTGTACAGCGAGCTGGGGTCGTCATGTTCGAAGTGCGTGCCGGCCAGTTTCGCCGATGGCTCATCAAGCTCATCCACGAACGCCGCGTGCGCCCGCTGGCGCAATGACGAGGCCGCCACCAGCTGGCTACCAGCGCCATGCCCTAGCTGGGCGATGAGCGACACCTCGACCGGTTGACCGCCGGCAACGGAAGGGATGCTGATGTTGGGGAACGATGCGACGGTCTCGGCGTGCGATGACATGGCGATCCCTGTACCGGTGGGGCGGGCGTCAGCCCGGCTGTTTCTTCGTGGAAAGCTTCTTCGACTCGCGTTTGAGCGGCTTACCGACCGGACAGATCTCGAAGGCGAAGCCGGTAAGCGTGTTGACCAGGCTGTCCCGGTTGAGCTGGTAGACGACGAACTGGCCGCGCTTCTCGCTGGACACCAGGCCCGCGCCTTCCAGCACGGAAAGGTGTCGCGAGATGGACGGCGCGCTCATGTCGAAGCGACTCGCGATCTCGCCGGCGGTCAGCTCGGTGGCAGAGAGATAAGCAAGAATCTCCCGACGGGGCCGGGAGGCGAGGGCTTCGAAGACCTTGTCGATGGCCATGGATAATTCGTTAATTAGCAAAGTTGCTAATTAGTTAAGCGCATCGTTTCCGCCGAGTCAAGACGTCTGGAGGCTCGCCTGTAACGCGTTGCGACGTGAAAGTCGGCGCCGCCTGAGTTTCACCGAAGGCGTCCGGCAGCAATCCAGTGGATTGTCGCCGCTTCACAAGTGCCTCACTTTGAGGTCATTCGGCGCGAAATGCGTGGTGGTACGCACCCTCCTTGCTGGACGTCTCGACCGCCTTCATCGTCCGATGCGGTGCACTCGCTCTTGGCACCAGCTTCGAGCTTGCCGTCCAGCGAGTTGATCGAAACGAATACATTGGGCTACGACACCGGCCACCGCTTGCTCTAGAGTGGGCGGTTCGTACCGCAACAGAACACACGGCAAGGCATGACCCACTCGGTTTTCCCGGACGTCCCGGCACCTCATCCTGCCCGCGAGCACTTCCCCGCCCTGGACGGGTTACGCGGCGTCGCGGCGCTCGCCGTCGTGGTGTTCCATTTCATGGAAATGGTCATCGGCAATTACAGCCAGTTATTCATCGGCCACGGCTGGCTGGCGGTGGATTTCTTCTTTTGCCTTTCCGGCTTCGTCATCGGGTACGCCTACGACGATCGCATCGGTTCGATGGGGCTGCTGAAGTTCGCGAGGGTGCGGCTCATCCGCCTGCATCCGATGGTGGTGTTTGGTTCAGTGCTTGGGCTTATCGCGCTGTACGCGGATCCCTTCCGGGCCACACCGGTCAACCTCAGTCCCGGCGAGGTCAGCCTGCTCTTCCTGGCATCGATCTTCCTGATTCCCTACCCGGCCATGCAGGAGCGAAGCTTCTGCCTCTTCAGCCTGAACTCACCGGCGTGGTCACTGTTCTGGGAATACATCGCAAATATCGTTTACGCCCTGTTCCTTTGCCGACTGGGACGACCTGCGCTGGTCGTGGCCACGGTGGTCGCGGCCGCCATCCTCTGCGCCGTCGGTTACACGCAGGGCAACCTGTGGGCGGGCTTTAACGGCGAAACGTTCTGGGTCGGCGCGGCGCGGGTGAACTTCTCGTTCCTCGCCGGGTTACTGGTTTACCGTTCCGGGTTCCTGATCAAGACGCGGCTAGGATTCACCGTGCCGGCCGGGCTGCTTGCCCTCGCACTGATGACGCCTTATGCCACCGGTGGGTGGATTCGCGAAGCCGCGGTGATCATGCTCGTCTTTCCGGTCCTGGTGATGCTCGGGGCGGGCGTGACACTCAACGAACGTTCGAAGCGCTTCTGCAAGCTCGCCGGCGACATCTCGTATCCGCTGTACACAACGCACTATGCGGTCATCTATGCGTTCGGCAATTACGTCGACGCGAGGCATCCGGGCATGGCCCAGCTGTTTCTCGTTATCGTCGGCGGCGTGGTTACTACCGTCGTCTTCGCCTACGTCGTGATGCGGTGCTATGACATCCCGCTCCGGGGCTATCTGGGTCGCTTAGTACGACACCGGGGAGGCGGCGCAGCTACCCCATTGGGCAGGCCTAGGCATCGCACTGATCATTCAAACTAGAAGAGCTCTCCTTGCGGCGAACAAATCCTCGGCGCCACGAACCGAGCTGAATCAGGCTGATGATGTGCGACGCGCGGACGGGGTATCGTCGCCCAAAGTTCATGGTGAGCGGTTCGGGGACTGACTCAAGATCGCTTTGGTGCCACTGCCGAATGAGTTCGAATACGCTTTCCTGGCCTGGGAAGGCGTGAGGGTTTCACGTATCCGATCCTGTTGAACATCGATCACGAAGAGGACTGCTTTATTCATATCTGAGCATCCCGACGAATTCGGCACCTGCTCGATCACCAGGAGCGCCTTGCCGGATTCGATCCACCCAACTGACATAACATTCAATTTTTCGCAGCTGGACTGCAGCGCGTTCGCCTTGGCCACAAGATCTAGAACCGGGATCTCGCGAGCGCCGCCCTCCGATGCTACAAATGCGCGTGTTTGCCACGAGCCCGTCCAGCCACCATCGGTGGCATTCATAAAGGTCCCCTTCGCCTCGACAGACCAAGCAACTTCCGCGAGATCGGGGCTAAGGAAGATGTTTCCGAGATCGATCACCGATCGTCCCATCGTTAGATACACTTTGTAAGGCAAGTAATCGACGTGCGCGAACCCTCCCGGGGCCCACCACTTAGCTTGCTCGCCCGTCATGCGGGGACTTTCGCCTTTCGCGGACCAGAAACCACTGCGCGCTTCGCACCGACCCGCTCCAACCAGAAGCGCAAGAAGAAGCAAAGGCGCCGCAATCCTCTTGATGGTGATTGCCGTCAATTTGGGCATCTCATACCTCTAGGTGCGTTCGTGACAACTACGCCCGCATCGTACGCCGTCGCCAGGCTAGCGCGGCATCTTGAGTCTTGAAGCGGTACACGTCGAAGCGTTAGGTCAGGTCTGAAGACGAACCACCATCCCTACCGCACCCACCCAAGCATCGTCCCAAGCCGCCTGGTCGTCGGAGCGGCCTCGCGAGAGGAATACTCTCCGGCTAATCCTCGGCCGGCGGCGATGATTCCGAGAGCGTCCCTCAACCTTCACTCAGAACAGTTCGCCCTGAGGCGAATGCACCCTCGGCGGCACGAACGCCGACGTATTCAACGCCGTGTCCCAAGCCCGATCCAACCCCGCCTTCCGCGTCGCGATCTGCACCCGCTTCCGAATGATGTCCGCAAACACCCCCTGCCCCCGCATGCGCGTCGCGAAGTTCGAGTCGTAATCCTTCCCGCCATTCATCTGCTGAATCAGGCTGATGATGTGCGACGCGCGGTCGGGATAGTGCAGCTCCAGCCACTCGCGAAACAGCTGCTTGAGTTCATGAGGAAGCCGCACGCACGTGTAACCGATGGAACGCGCGCCAGCCACACCCGCCTGCTCGATGATCGCCTCGACGTCCTTCTCGTTGAGCGCCGGGATGATCGGCGCAACAAGCACACCGACCGGTACTCCGGCCTTACTCAGCGTCTCCACCGCCTTCATCCGCCGATGCGGCGCACTCGCCCGCGGCTCCAGCTTCGACGCCAGCTTGTTATCCAGCGAGTTGATCGAAATAAACACGTGCACAAGGTTGCGCTCGGCCATCGGCACGAGAATGTCGAGGTCGCGTTCGATCATCGCGTTCTTGGTCACGATGGTGCATGGGTGGTTGCACTCGTTGAGCAGTGCGAGCGCCGCGCGTGTCAGGCGCCATTTTTTCTCGATCGGCTGATAGGGATCGGTGTTGCTGCCGATGTTGATCGGCTTGCAGACATAGCTGCGTTTCGATAACTCACCGCGCAGTACTTCTTCCAGGTTGGTCTTGGCGAAGAGCTTGGTCTCGAAGTCGAGGCCGGCAGAGAGGTTGAGGTAGCCGTGGGAGGGGCGTGCGTAGCAGTAGATGCACCCGTGCTCGCAACCCCGAAACGGATTGAGGGCCTGGTCGAAGCCGACGTCCGGTGAGTCGTTTCGGCTGATGACGGATCGGGCCAGTTCCTCCCTGGTTTCCGTCGCGGGCCGGGGCGTCTCGTCATCCCGGTACCAGCCGTCGTCCTCTGCGACGGCACGGGTCTTCTCGAACCGGCCTTCGGGGTTGGAGGCGGCGCCGCGGCCCTTGTGGGCATGAGTCGTGGGGAGGGGAAAGGACATTGTACAAATGTACAACGACCCGATCTCACGATCCGCGATCCGCTTCAGGGCTCGCTTACGGGAATCAGGGCGTGCACTTGTCCGTACCCGACAGCTTGGTGGAAGCGATGCCCCCATACGGGCTGATACCGATGCGCGAGCCCGGCACCTGCGTCGTGTTCGCGCCCAATGCGCCGCTGCTCGCATTCTGCGCGCAGAGGACAAAAGCCATGGGCTGGCTGGCGTTCGTGCGCGAGGCGACGGGCTCGAGCTGGCCCTGCTGGCCGAACGTGACGACGGCCCCATCCACCGCGCGCGCGGTGACGGCGTTCAGTGCGGGCGTAGCACGAAGAATCTGCATGCCCGCCGACGCCGTCGTCGTATAAACGTCGCTCGCCTTCGTGGTCGCCACCGGGTGGACGTAGACAAGCCATCCGGTTTCGTAGGTGGCAGCCGTCGAGCAGGTTGCACCGTCCGCGCTGGCACAGAGAGAAACGTACGTCGCGCGCAGGACCGCTTCCGTACGCGCGTACTGCACCGCGGATTGCAGATTATCAACGGAAACACGAAGCCGATGCTTCTGCAACGTCGTGCGGAACGATGGCAGGGCAACGGCGGCGAGGATGGCGGCTACGAGAATGGCCACCATGAGTTCGACAAGGCTGAATCCCAGCCCCGTGCGCCGTGCAGTCGTGTGGGGCCTCACCAGCATGTGCCATTGGTGGTGCCACCCGAGGCGCCCGTGACGCCGACGCTGGTCAGCGTGAGCGCGGCACAGGCATCGCGCGCCTGTGAGTTTCCCGGTACCGGAGTCGCGGTGGCCAGATAAGCCTGGGCCGCCACGGTGTTGACCGTGCTGACGGTCACGGACGCCGTGTAGTAGCCGCCCTCTGAGGTCGCCGTACTCGTTGTTGAATAGCCGATCGTCGCAAGGTCCGCGTACGCGTTGTGCAGCGCGAAGTACCCTTCCTCGGCATTGGCGATCCCCATCAGCAGTTTCTGCCCGTCTGCACGGCGCGCGCGGATGCCGTAGCGGCCGTAGGAGGTGATCGCGATGGCCGCGAGAACGCCCATCACCATGAGGACGATCATCAACTCGAGAAGAGTAAAGCCACCGCGGCGACGGTCGAGGGCAGGCATGTCAGTTCTCGCTGTTGAGGATGCGCCACGACCGGCGGCGCGCCGTGGGAATGGCTTCACCCACCGGAACACCACCTGCGCCCGATGTAGCCACCTGGCCAGGCAGGTACGAAGTACCGCCGCTGAGGCTCGCCGCCGTGTAAAGCGAGCCGGAACTCGCTGCGCCGAGGACATGGGCACCGGCCAGCGTATACCCGTTTCCGAAGCTGACGGCGGAGCCGATGGATACACCGAAGGCCGCGCCGCCGGTCGTACCGTCCAGCGCGATGATCGACCCCGAGCTAGCCGTGGTGCAGGGGTCGCTCGCCGTGGGGATCAACGTGCTGAAGGTGACGGTGTTGTTGCTCGAATCCAGCGCGGGCGTAACGACGACACGCTCCCCAGCGGCCGTATCCAGGAGCAGGTACCACCCGGATCGTGACGCAGGCACCACGTTAGTGGTGACGCCGATCGCGCCGGATGCCGTGTCCAGCACCATGGTCTGCTTCGTGAGGTTGCCGCCGGCGACAGTGATCGGCGAGCTGACCGTGTTGCCTGGGTCGCGCAATCCGTAGAGCGCCTGTGTAGTCGTGTCCGACGTGTCGGCGGTGCTCAGGTAGCGACCGGTGCCGAAGATCACGAGGAAGTTGGTCGATGTCGGATCGGCAAGCAACCGTGGCGACGTGGTGATGGACTGTGCATTGGCGGCGGCTGGCTTGAACAGCAGGCTCACGCCCAGGGACTGCGCCGTTGACGCAAGCGTCGCAGCCGACAGGTCGATGCGCCATACATTGCCGTCGAGGTCGCCGGCGAACGCGACATCTGCCACCTGGTCACCGTCATAGTCGCCCACCGCTGGCGTAGTGAGGCCATGACTGGCCGCGGCGCCCGCACCGGTCGGCGTGCGGATCTCCTTCAACAGCGTGCCCGTTTGCGCGTCCAGGACGAAGAGCGAACTGTAGGTATTGCTCGCTGCCGCTACCGTGCTGCCATCGGGGAAGTAGCCGCCGGGCACGAGTACCACCCAACGTCCGACGGTACTTCCCGCGTCCGCGTTGTTATAGGCGACACGCGTGATCACCGGCGTGCCAAAGGTGTAGCCAAGGTTCGCAGGCGTACCGACGCTGGACACGGTGTCGCTGTTGAACTCCCAGAGGATCTTCGAGGCCACGGCCGTGCTGGTGTTAAGCGTGGCCGCCGACGGATCGGTGATATCCACGCCGAAGACGCCACGACCGCCCAGTCGGAGCGAGCCGACGAGTAGCGTGTGCCAGCCCTTGGTCGAGTTGTTCAACGAACTCGCACTGTTGAAAAACACGTCACCCGTGACCGGGCTGCCATCCACCGTGGGGGTGAAACTGAAGTTGGTCAGTCGTGTCTGCGCCGGGAGATTCGGGTACACGCTTGCCGGCACGTACGCCCAGAGCTCGCGGCCGGGGCTTGCACCCGAAACGCTTTTGAGCCGCGCGTCGAAAGCATGCAGCATGCCGTCGTTGGCACCCACGTAGACCGTCGCGGCACGCGTCGCCCACTTCGCCAGGAACGACGAGTAACTCATGGTGGGGTCGGTAGCGACAGCCTTTGCTTCGGGAGAACCCGCCGAGAACGAATCGCCATAACCACTATTTGGGGCACCGACATAGGCAGGCTGCGACCCGAAGATCGCGCCAAGCAACGAGGTCCGCGTGCGGAACGTTGTGCCCTCCAGTGTCCGCACACCGCTGAGCCAGTCGACCCGTTTCGCACCCAGGTTGTCGGTCGTGGCGGTCGAGCCGGAGCCGTCCGTTGAATCCAGCGCCGCCTTCTGCGTCGTGCTGAGGGTGGTGTACGCAAAGGTGATGGCCGTGCCGGCACCCGGTCCGGTACTCGTGGCGATGAACCGCGGATCGCCGGTTCGGCTGGTGAGCAAGGCACCGGCGTCCGATGTCCACACGGCGTCGCCCACGGTCCCGTTCGAGGCGATGGCCCGGGCGATCAACGAGCCGCTCCAGTCGGTCGTGTTGTAACCCGCGTAGTAGGCAATCGCATTGGCTGTGAGCACGTTGGTGCTGAGACTGAGCGTCAACGACGTCGAGCTGCTCGCGATGACGGAGGACAGGATGGTACTCAGGCTATTAACCAGCGATGTCGGGTCGGCGGCGCTGAAGTACCCGCCGCGGCTGTTCAACGCGGCGTGCCAGGTATCGTCGATGTTAGTGGCCCCACCTCCGGTGTCAGGAATGGGCCATGCCTTCGTGCCTTTGCGCAACGCGGTGTAATCGGTGGGGAAGGCCAGGCTGCCGGAGATGCCCATCGTCACCATGTACTGGGACATGTGTTGCCAGGTGGCGGGGTCGTTTGCAGGGTTGAAATAGACCTCGCTGTTGGCGCCGGGCTTCGTCGTGCTGACGGTGGACGCGGTGGCTGTGATACCCGTGGTGAGGTCCGGATAGTAGGCCGGCACATTATTGGCGAGATCAGGGCGCAGGTCGTTTGCCCAGTACGAAAAAGCGATATCCGCCAGTGACGGGTCGGTAGTGCCCGTCTCATTCCAGAATATCTTCGAGGTCGCACCGCCGCTCCCGCTGGTGGCATACGAGGTGCCATCGGGAAGCGTCAGGGCCACCGAGTCGTTCGACGTTACCTGGGGCGGCTTGTCACCGTTCCAGTAGCCATCGGTGACCAGCATGTTGAAGTTTTTCCGGCAGGTGAGCTCGCCAGGAGTGCTGGTGCTGCCATTCCAGTATGGATCCAGCGCGTTTGCGGAGCCTGCCAGGGTACGCTTGTAGAAGTCGCCCGCGGTCTGCGTAGCCACGCGTGTCGGGGTGCCACCGCTGGCAGGCGCACCGTATACCCAGTTCATGAACTGGCTACGCCAGCAGTTGTCCGCCGTACTCGAGGGCACGCAACTCGTCGCATTCGCCAATTCGAGGATCTTGCTGTCCCCCCGCAACGGACCGTAGGTCTGGCCCGCATAGCTTCCGGCGGAGGTGTTGTAGCTACCTGATGCCGTCTGTGTCTGCAGGGTCTGCCAGGCGACTCGCACCGATCCGTCGCCAAGACCGGAAAAGACGCGTCCTACCGCCGCGCGGGCGTTGAGATTTCGCGATCGGTAATAGCTGTACCAGATCGCGAAGTTTCTCTGGACGACCGCCGATTCGTTGGCGACGAGGTGATACGTACAGGCGGCGTCGTTGAAGGCCGTGGTGCAGACGTAATAGAAGCCGCCCGTGTCCGTACTCGTTGTCGTCGTGGTTACGGTGGTGACGATGGTGCATCCAAGCAAGCCGCACGTTCCGACGCTGACGCTGCCATCGGCATTGGTGATCGTCTTTGTCCCGATTGTTCCGTTGAACGAACCGCACGAAAGCACGAAGCATGTCGTGGTCGTTGAAGAGCTGCTACTCGTGCTCGTGGTACCCCGCACCGCCGCCGGAATATCCATCTGCGGGCACGACTGGTTCGACACGTACCACGTCGTCAGCTCGTTCGCATTGCGCGAGCACGGCGAGTTGCCTGCGGAAATATTGGCGAGGAATCCCGCATAGAACGACGTACTCAGGTCGACCACGACAGGGTCGAGGTACTTCGAATTGTTAGGTGACCAGCATTTCTTCGTCAGCGTATTGGCGCAGTAGCCATCGCGCCACGCCGCCTTGAACGTCGGCGTGCCCAGCGGCACGCCGCTGGCGTCCGGTGGGACGGCGTACGTCACCGTCGGATCGAAATAGATGGGGTTGCTGAGGGCGGAGTAGTAATACTTGTTCTTGTAGTTGGCATCCATCGAGTCCGGAATCGCTGTTGCATTCATCGAACCGGAGTCGTCGAAGGTGACGACGATGTTGGGCGCTACCTTCGAGGTGACTCCCGGCGGTGTCTTGCTCACGGTGACGGTGCCGGCGCTGACCGTCGAAGCAAGCAACAGCCAGGCGAGCGCCACGAGAAAGAGGGCTATCCATGAAGCGGGACGTTTCTGCATAGGTGTCTGCTTCAGGTCAGCGTGCATGTGAGCTGGTTCGGCGTGACGAAGGTGGTTTCCGCGACACGAATGGTGTTCGGGCTACCGCCGGTGGCGCGCGCGGTAATCCGGTAGAGATAGAACTTGTTGGTTCCCGTACCGCTCGACCCGGCTTCACGCGCCGGGCTCGTGCCTCCGCCCGGCGGAAGGTCCTGCCCAAGCAACTCGACGATGTACCAGGGGTTGTGCGCCATGACCGCCGTGGAAAGCGCCGCGTCTGCCGAGGCGGCGCTGTAGTCGATCGCGACGCCGGCGCCCTTGTATTCGGTAGCGCCGTCGGTCAGCCACACCGACGACTGTCGGAACGTCATTACCTTCGCGCTGACCGTCGAAGGGTTGCTGGAGTTGTAGCAGCCGACGCTGGCGTTGCCGCTGAAGATGTTCCACTCCACGCCCCGCAAGGCGTTCTCTGCCGACCATTCGGCTTGTTGCGCATTACGCATCGCTCCCGCCATGCGCTCCTGCAGCAGCGACCGGCTTGACGTGGTGAGGGCGATCAACGTCAACAGGAGGAGGAAGATCAGGGCCAGCACGAGGACGGCACCACGTTGGCTGTTCATGGGTTGTAGTTCCGGATAGCAACGACCGCCGTAAACTCACGCCGGAGCATGTGGTCGTCGATACCCTGCTGGCTGGGCATGACCGTCCGCTTCGTATCGCCCGGTGAAGACATCCCGGAAACACCGCTATCCCCGTAGTACTGGTATTGCAGTTCAGGGGTCGTCAGCGTGTACAGCGGTATCTGCCCGTCCATCAGGATATGCACTTCGATGTTCTGCACCGATCGCCAAAGGCAACCAGGATCGCCGCCGCTCACCGTGACCGTGGACGATGGGCAGACGGTGGCGCTGTCGATCTCGGCGGCCGTGCGATAACTGGTGTTCCCTGCCGCATCCATCACCCCATAAAGAAAGTCCAGTCGCTCGATGCCTCGTATGACCTCACCACTGACACCGTTGACGCGCCGCATGAGCGCGCCTGTCTTGTGGCCGTTGTTGTCGTCCACCATCTGCAGGTAATACGACACGGTCTGGAAATCACGGTTGAAGTCGAAGAGCTTGGGTGTCACACCGGAGGGCCGAGCGACCGCGCTGTAGTTCGACGCGGGGGTAAAGGTGGGGCCCGACGCCGTAGCCGAGAACACCTGCGACGAGTTGCAGTCCGCCAGCATGAGCAGGTCATTCTTGGTGAAGGTCGACAACAGCGGCTCGCCGGCCTGCGGCACGATGGTGAGGCTGGTGACATTGTTTCCACTCAATGCCATCGTGCTGTTGACGCCATCCAGTACCCAACCGCGCGCGCCGTCGAGGTAGCGCAACGTCAGCACGTCCGTACCCGGCACGCGGTTGCCAACGGTCGTTCCCTGTTGAGGGATACCGGTACCTGATGGGTCGACAGGGTCTACCGGCGTGCACGCAGAGGTTGTGCAGTCGTAGCCGCGCAGCGAGATGAACGACGGCATGGTGAAGGCCGCGACGGGCGACACCGGGTACGTGTTTCCGCCGCTCGTGGCGCCCCATTTCGTCGTGTTGTCCGCGAAAGTTCCCTGAAACACCGCGCCGGAGACAAGGACCTGTGGTGCGCGCAGGTACCGATCCAGCGCAATGGCGCCGTTGGAGAGATTGGAGGACTGCCCGCCCATGTTCGAGCAGTACTGCGCGTTGGTCATGCGCAGGTCGGTCGTCAGGGCCGTCATGGCGAAGCGGCCTTCTTCCTGCAACTTGGCCAGTTGGGTCTGGACCAAGCTGCTGGACGAGGTGGCGATGAAGACGCTGATGATGCCGGCGGAGACCAGCAGTCCCAGCGTCATGGCCACCATCAGTTCGACGAGTGAGAAACCGCGCGCCTTCATGGCTGGAAGTTCCACACATAGGTTCGCGTCGCCACGTCCTGGTGGCCGCTGTCGCCGGCAGCGCGCTCGCTCCAGTTGATGCGCATGACACAGTTGCCGGCATACGGCGGTCGCACTAGTAACTGGATGGCGTCGGGAGTGGCGCCGTTGGTGCAGGCGATGGATGCGGTGGCGTTGGGCAGGAACGTGTTGAGTTGGCCACTCCAGATGTACTGGTCACGCAGCGCGAGCTTCGCCGGCGTGCATGCGCTGGCCGTCGTGCATACCTGGGTACCCGTGAGGGGATAGTTCGTCGAGTTGTAACCACCCGACCAGACGCCGAGCGGATTCGCCCGCATGCGGTCAGCCATGCTCATCGCGATGAATTCGGCCTGGGTACGCTGGTAGCCGGCCTGGTTCGAACGAAGCGTGGCAATGAGCAGGCCGGACAGCCCGACAAGACCGACGCTGAAGACGAGCACCGCCATCAGGACCTCGATCAAAGACACGCCTCTGACATGTCTCGCCGAAGCCATAAGGACCCTTCAAGTGCATGAACGCACCACAGGTATAGGCCACGCGCCTCCGGGGGCTTGCCTGTTTTCGGTAGTTCCTAAGCGTTTGCGGCAGCTTTCGCGCACCCGTCGCCGTTCTTTCTCATTGATTTCACACAATTTTTATCTTTCACTATTCAATCGCGCGATATTTTAACGTGCGCTAGTGGACGGCTACACCGTGGTCGCTGCGCCGAATGAGTTGCGCAGCGTGAAGGCCGATGCCGCCGAGGTCGCCAGCCTGGTCGCAGGCATCAGGACGCCGGTCGTGCTCGTCGGCCCAGTTCGCGGCCGACGTGCCGGCGAAAGACGCCGCACTGATGGCTGCCGGCCAGCGTCCGATCACCGATGTCGCCTCGAACGAGGCGGAAACCACACCGGCCTGGACGCACGTGGTGATGGTGTCGCATCCGACCGACGTCGCGAAGTTGATCGAAGCCGCCGCCAGGGGCGAATAACTGCCGACTCAGCTACGGCGTGCTTTTGTCATCCGGCGCGTCGTAGCTGACGCTCTTAAAGCCTTCCAGATCGCGCAGGGAATCGGCGAGTACGGCGAGTTGATCCTTGCGGACCGGTCGCGTGAACAGCACCGTGACCACGTCGTCGCCGTCCGGTTCGCGACGAAGAATCGTCTTCGCGAACGGAAGATGGTGCTCGCTCAGCGCCGCCTCGAACACGCTCAGCGCGCTCGAACCCGTGAGGCGTGCGGTGAGACGCGGGCGACGTTTTGGCTTGCCCGTAAGTCGGCGCTCCAGTGGTTTGAGCAACGCGAGGATCACCCAGATGATCGCGGTGGCCATGACCGCGCCGGCATACATACCGCTGCCCGCCGCCAGGCCAACCGATGCGACCGCCCAGAGGCTCGCTGCGGTCGTGAGGCCGCGAACGATCTGGTCACGCTCCACGAAAAGAATGGTGCCCGCACCGAGGAAGCCGACCCCGGTAACGACCTGTGCGGCGATGCGCGACGGGTCGAGCACCACGTGCGGATTGTTCAGTACATCGGCGAAGCCGAATGCCGAAACGATGATGGCGAGTGCGGCGCCTACGGCCACCAGCATGTGCGTGCGCAGGCCGGCGGTCCATTCCAGGCGACCACGGTTGATGCCGATCACGCCGCTGAGGACGGCGGCGGTGAGGAGGCGAAGGAGCAGGTCGACAGGTCCGATCATTGAACCGACTCTAGTCGGCGGGCAATAAAGATGTTGTGACCGTGACGGGGCCGGTCTCAGCGTCTGGGTCGAAGCTGCATCAGCAAGCTGAGCGTGAGCAGTACGACTGCCGCGCCCGCGCTCGCGTAGCCGAAGGCAAGGAGAGCACCGAAAGGCGCACCTTCGTCGGTCATCTCGGAAATGAGCAGAGCCAGTAGCGCAACCGAACCAGCAACGCGAAGCAACCGTGCCCGCGAATGCGAGGGCTTGCCTCCGATCACCTCGGCGTGATGACGGTTCATCGCTGCAGCGAGACAGGCAAACGCGGCAATGGCAAGGAGGAGACTCACGCGCGCGTCTTCGCGGTACCGAGCGATTCCGTCGCCTTGCGACGCTTCGGCGGACCGGACACGCGCTTGCCGACTCCCCAGGCGATACCGAGGCACGTCGCACCTAGCGCAGCAATCACGGCGTCGATGTACATCAAGTCGGGCCGTACGAAGACGGTGTCGCCGAAAGCGAGAACGACCAGCGAAATGCCGGCCAGGCCGAACTGGGCGACCCAACCTTTGCGCGGTGTGCCAAGGCAAGCATGAAGCAGTGCGGCGGCCCAGACGATGAACATCGTATGGATCTCCCATGCCGCGCGGTCGTTCATCGACACTGGCAGGAGTCGGTTTGCCCACAGGAAGGCAGACATCCCGAGCGGCATGCCTGCGACGAAAGCGACGTTCAAACGCTCGACGAGGCGAAAACCAAAATGCGGTCGGGACGGATCAGGTAGTTGGGCGCGCCGCTTGACAGTCCACAGCACGAGCCCCGTCGCGACCATGGCGGTGCCAGCAACACCGAGAAGGAAATAAAGCCAGCGCATTTCCAACGACGCAAAGCGGCCAGCGTGCACTCCGATCATCCCACCACGTGTAAGTACCCCGGCACTTTCCGGCTTCGAAGCAGCGAGGACGGCACCCGTCGTGCCATCCATCTGCACGGTGACCTGGTTCGAACTGATCCGGTCTGAACCCGCGCGCTCGGCGACGATGCGTGCCGATGCGTCACCGGGTTGCGTGATCTTCAACGTCGCGACGTGACCGCCGTTCCAGGTATGACTAGCCGCGTCGAGGGCCATCCGCAGGTCGATCAATGGCTTCCCTTCGCCCGTAGCGGCAGGCGTCATATAGCTCGGGATGATTTCGGCGAACAAGGCATTGCGGCTGCCATTCGACCCATCGGCGCCCCACGGCATGTAGATCGTCATGAGGGTGACGAGACCGGTGTAGGTGATCATCAGGTGGAATGGCAGTGCCAGCACGGCAAGCGCATTGTGTCCGTCCAGCCAGCTGCGTTGTCCCTTGCGCGGGCGGAACGTGAAGAAGTCCGCGAAGATCTTCTTGTGTGTGATGACACCACTGATGATCGCAATGAGCATCGCCATGGCGCAGATGCCGGAAAGCCATCGGCCCCAGATGATCGGCATGTAGTGCATGTCGAAGTGCAGGCGATAGAAGAAGTCGCCGCCTTCAGTCGCGCGTACGTGCACGGGTTCGCCGCGTGCATCGAGCACGATGGGTTCCATCACGGCGTTGCGAGGCGTCGCCTTGTCGCGGAAGGTGACTGACACGCCTGCGCCACGCTCATCCGGCAGGGTGATGTTCCACTGCACGGCGTGTGCCGCGTGAGTCTGCAGGTAGCGCTGCGCGTTCGCTACATCGGTGGCGGCCGGTTGACGCGCGCCGATCTCTGGTTGCGCCCAGCGCGTGATTTCCTCGCGCCAGAAGCTCACCGTGCCAGCGAGGAACATCGCATACAGCACCCAGCCGACGATGAGGCCGGACCATGTGTGCAGGCTGGCCTGCGTCTGTCGAAAGCCGGGGGCACTCATGTCAGCGCGATGCCAATCGTCGCGACGGCAGCGAGCGCGGCCATGGTCAGCGCCGTGCGGCCGAGCCGCGGCGCGCCGAAAGCCCAGACGAAGCAGCCGGCGTAGAGCAGGAATGAGAGCATCGTCGCGGCGAAACCGGCACCGGGGCGATCGCCCGGTATGAGGCGGCCGAAGAGGAAGGTCCAGAGCGACACCGTGACGTAACCGCCGAGGACGGCCAGTGCGACGCGTGCGATCGTGGTGGAGGTAGAACGCCTGATGGAGGCGACCTCCCTTGAATGCGAATGGTTCGCATCCTAGAAGGCTGACGGATTTGGGTCAAGGATCACGAGCATCGCCGATGAATCGGCTCCCACAAAGGGCGGAATGCGGAAGCCCCTACAAATGTGGGAGCCCGTACAAATGTGGGAGCCGCTTCAGCGGCGATGCCTTTTACTTGCGATTCTCTCGCGGAATAAACCCGGGCAGCCCCGTATGCACGACATCGTTCAGGCGAATATTCGTCGTGATACCTTCGCGGATCTCCCGCAATGCATCGTCGGGTATCGGCGAGATCTCGTAGTTCTCGCGGATGTGGTCGGGGTTCGTCGAGGTCGTGAGGAACGCGGTGCCGCGCTGAACGGCCCACGCCAGTGCAACATGCGCCGGCGTTTCGCCGATGCGTTTCGCAATGGCCTTCAGCACCGGATCATCGTGGATGCTCGGCTCCATGCCATGACCCAGCGGAGCGAAGGCAAGCAACACGATGCCGTTGGCCTTGCAGAAGTCCAGCAACTCCCACTCGGGAAGATACGGGTGCGATTCGACCTGCACGATGGCCGGTTTGATGCGCGCATTCGCGACGATCTCCTTCAGGGTGTCCAGCTTGACGTCGGAGAGCCCGATCGCCCTGGCCAGGCCAGCGTCGACCAGCTCCTCCAGCGCTCGCCACGTATCGAGCAAGGTGATGCCCTTGTCGTACGCCGGCTTGCCGTCGGCTTCCTTCGGGTACTGATCGTCACCGGGCGCGAACGCGAACGGCGTGTGGATCAGGTAGGCATCCGCGTAATCGACCTGCAGGCGGCGCAGGCTTGCTTCGAGCGCGGGCTTCACCCGCTCGGGGCGGTGGTTGTTGTTCCACAGCTTGGTCGTCACGAAGAGCTGTTCGCGACTCAGGACGCCTTTGTCCAGCGCCTCCTTGATCACATCGCCAACGACGTCCTCGTTGCGATAGGCCTCGGCGGCGTCGAGGTGGCGGAACCCAACCTCCAGTGCCGTCCTGACGGCGGCGCGACCTTTCTCGCGATCGGGAATCAGTGTGCCGAAGCCGACAGCCGGAATGGATCCCGTGCCGTGGGCAAGCGGGATGGTGGTATGACGAAACGTATCAAGGGCGCTCATGGTTTTCCTCCGTTAATAGGGTCACCAGCCACAGATCGCTCGTCACGGTACGCCGCCCGCCGCTGGAAAGCTTCGTCGGAATTGCCGCCAAGTGCGATGGATAGCTGCACGGTGTCCTGGTATTGCGCGGTCTTCGCCTGGATCTGGCCGATCAGGGCCCGCTGGTAACTTCGTTCGGCATCGATCACCTGCAGCACGCCGGTCTCGCCCGCCTTGTAGCCGGCGCGGTTGAGGTCGAGGCTCTGGCTGGCGGCCGCGAGCGCGCGGTCCTGCGCCGCTGACTCCTCGCTGTCGTGGTTGATCGCCTGGAGTACGTCCGCCACCTGGCCGAGTGAGGTGACCACCGTTTGCTTGTAGGTTGCCAGCGCGGCCTTGTAACCGTCGACGGCGCCACGCTGGTTCGCCTTGAGCGTGCCGCCGTTGAAGATCGGCGCTGTAAGGCCAGCGGCCAGGCCCCACAGCGTACCGATACCGGGCGCCGGCCCGACACGCGTGAGCGCTCCCGAGAGACTCACGTGCGGATACAGGTCGGATGTCGCCACACCGATGGCCGCGCTTGCGGCATGCAACTGCGATTCCGCCTCGAGGATGTCGGGGCGCTCGCGTGCGAGGTCCGAGGGAAGTGTCACGGGCAGGCGGCTCGGAAGGGCGAAGTCGGCGAGATCGAAGTCGGGTGGTGTCCAATCAGCCGGGCCTTTGCCAGCCAGCACGGAGAGGGCGTGCGCCGCGCTGTCGCGTTGTTGGGCGAGCGGCGGGAGCAGGGTTTCGTCCTGTGCCAGCTGGGTCATCGCCGTCGCCACATCGACCTGGGTCGCGCTGCCATAACGGTGCGCGGTCCGCACCAGATCCAGGTTCTTGCGGTCGTTGGCCAGAAGGCTTTCCACGGCCGCCAGCTGCGCACGCGCGGACGCGAGCGACAGTGCCTGGGTGGCGACGTCGCCGGTGACGGTCAGGTAAGCCGCGTCGAAGCGGTGGCGCTGGATGTCCGCCAGCGCGGTCTGTTCTTCGACGCGACGCTTCGTTCCGCCGAACAGGTCGAGGTCGAAGCTCACCCGCGGTCCGACGGCGTAGAAGTTGGACGTACCGAAGCCCGTGGCGCCGGTGGCGCGCTGCCGTCCGCCCTGGGCGCCGATGTCCACTTGCGGGCTCAACGCGCCAGCCACGGATGTCACGGCTTCGTTTGCCTGCGCAATCGTGGCATCCGCGGCTTCCAGGCCGAGATTGCCATCGATAGCCTTGCGCATCACGTCGTCCAGCTTGTGAGAGCCGAACGGGGCCCACCATTCGCCGTCGATCCTGTTATCGAAATCGATGCGCTGCGCGCCGCTGGCCAGCGCCTTCTCCGCCTGCATGTCGTAGTGCTTCGAGGCAGGAGCACCCGGCTTCTGAAAATCCGGCCCGACCATGCAACCCGCTAACAGGGCAAAGGTGGACGCAGCAAGAACCGTCTTGATGAGTTTCATGATTGACTCCGGGAGTCAGTGGGCCGAACGCGGTTTGTGGAGGAGGAGGACCAGTGGACTGATGACGATCATTGCGATCATCAGCAGCTTGAACTGGCCGATGAGTGCGATGAGTGCCGCCTGCCCCGTGACCAGCTCGTTGAGCTGTGCGAGGTGGGCGCCGGACAGCGCGCCGGTAGCGTCGGCGACCGCTCCGTAGGCGCGCACGTTCTTCGCCAGCGCCAGGTGGACGGCCTGCGTGTTGTTGTAGAAGTACACCTGCACGATCGAGATGCCGATGGTGCTGCCATACAGACGCGACAGGTTGTAGAAGGCCGTGGCCTGCGCACGAAGTGCCGGGCTGATCGTGCTGAAAGCCGCACGCGTGAGCGCAGGCATGAGCACGCCCAGTCCGGCGCCCTGCACCACGCCAGCGATCACCACGGGCCAGCGGTCCATCAACGCCGAGTAGCCGAGCATCCGCCAGTTGCCGTAGACCACCAGGGCCATGCCGGCGACGATGAAGAGCCGGTTGTCGACCCACTTCGGCACGCGCCAGGTAAGAAGCAACCCTGCGACGAGCGCCGCCCCACGGGGTAGCGCGAGATAACCCGCGGTGTCGGCAGGGTAGCCGAGCAGTTCCTCGAGCATGGGCGAGGTCAGCGCCAGCGTCGGCAGGAGAACGAAGCCGAACACGAAGTACATCGCCGCAGACACCGTGAAGTTGCGATCCTTGAACATGGCGCGGTTGAGGAAGTGAACATCCTTCGTCATCACGTGCACGATGTAGAGATAGAAGCCCAGCATCGCGACGATCGCTTCAATCCAGATCTCCGTCGACGCGAACCACTCCAGGCGTTCGCCGCGGTCGAGGAACATCTGCAGTCCCGCGATGCCGAGGGTGAACGTGGCAAAGCCGAAGAAGTCGAAGGGCGGACTCTTTTCGGCCTTCTTCTCGCGCAGGAACAGCGCCATCGCCACGAAGACCAGCACGGTCACCGGCAGGCTCACGTAGAAGATGCTCTGCCAGCCGTGGAACTCGCTCAGGTAGCCGCCGATAGCCGGTCCGCTGAGGATGCCGACCAGGGCGGTGACCGCCCAGACGATGCCGATGTGCCCATGACGCAGCGGCGGCAGCTCGTCGAGAAGGATCGCCATCGACAGCGGCGCGAGCGTGGCGCTCGCCGCACCCTGGAGAACACGCGCCGCGACGAACTGCAGCGGGGTGGTGGCGAGGGTGACGAGCACGAGGGCAAGCGCGAACACCGCGATCGACACCTGGAAGATCGCCTTCCGGCCGAACCGGCCAGCCAGCCAGTGCGTCATCGGCATGACGATCGCACTGGCCGCGATATACGAGGAGAAGATCCAGCCCACCTCGTCGTCCGACATCGACAGCCCGCCCTGGATATGCAGCAACGCGGCATTGGGGATGGAGATGTTCACGGCCGAAAGGAAGGTGGCGATGATTCCCGCGGCGATCAGGACGCGGTGCACGCCCGGCGTGCTGTGCGGAGCGGGCACCGTGTTCATGGGCTGGCCGGCTCGCTGTGCGTATCGACCTGGGCGGTCACGCTGATACCTGAGTACAGCGGCCACTTCGGATCGATCGCTTCGAGTTCGAGGCGTACAGGCAGGCGCTGCACTACCTTGACCCAGTTACCCGTCGCATTCTCGGGCGGCAGGACGGCGAACTCGGAGCCCGTGCCCGGGCTCATGCTCACGACGTGGGCCTTGAAGGGATGGCCCGGGTACGCGTCGACCTCGATGGTCGCGGTCTGGCCGGTGCGCATGTGGGTCAGTCCGGTTTCGCGGAAGTTGGCTTCGATCCAGACATCACGGCTCGACATCATCGAGAACACGGTCGTACCGCCGTTGACGAAGTCACCCACCTGAAGATCGTCCACGCGGGCGACGATGCCGTCGTCCGGCGCGACGACATCCGCGTACGAAAGGTCGAGGCGGGCACGGTCGAGCTGCGCCTTCGCTTCAAGGACGGTGGGGTGTTGGTTCACGTCGATATCCGGATCCCCGTTGAGGCCGGCGATGCTGTTCGAAACCGCCTGCTGCGCGGCGGCGATGTGCTGGCGGGCCACCTTCACATCGGTATCGGCGCGCTCATAGGACGAGCGCGAAGCGAAGTCGGAGGCGAGAAGCGCTTTCTTGCGGTCGTATTCCTTGCTGTCGAACTCCGCGGACTCTTTCGCCGACTGCAGTTCCGCCAGCTGCTGGCGGTACGTCGCCTTCAATGCCTCGACCTGGAGTCTCGCGGTTCCCAGCCGGGCTTCCGCCTGCTCGACGGCGATCAGGTAGGGCTGGGGGTCAACGCGGAACAGGAGCTGGCCCTTGTGGACGCGCTGGTTGTCCTTGACGGCGATGTCCACCACCTGGCCCGAGACCCGTGCATTGATCGAGTCCCTCGCCGCGCGGACGAACGCGTCGTCCGTCTCGACCGCACCCCGGCTGCTCAGGTACCGGGCGCCGCCCAGCCCGATCATCAGGAGGGGGAGCGCGGCCATCAGGGGCCAGCGGAGCTTTTGGCTGTTCATAGAGGCGAAACCCGTGAATACGAAGGGAATTGAATTTTGTGCAGGTTCGTATAATATGTTCCGCAGGACCCGACTTCAAGGGTTTTTATGCACGGTGGTACAAAAATGGAAAAGACCGAGAAACGGCCGCGTGGGCGGCCTCGCGCTTACGAACCCGACGTGGCCATGCGCAAGGCCGCGGATGCGTTCTGGAAAGCCGGCTATTCCGGGACGTCCCTCGACGACCTCTCAGCCGCCACCGGGATGAACCGGCCCAGCCTTCGCGCCGCCTTCGGCGACAAGCACGCGATCTACATGCGCGCCCTGGCCGACTACTGGGGCATCAAGTTCGCCGTCATGAAGGTCGCGCTGGCCGGCCCCGGCACCCTGCCCGATGTGCTCATGCGTGTTTACGACGCTGCACTGGACATCTACTTCTCCGGTGACGAGCACGTCCGTGGCTGTTTCGTCGTCGGCACGGCCATCACCGAGGCGCTCGGCGATGCGGAGATCCAGGACGTCGTCACCGGAGGCTTCCGCAAGCTCGATGCGGATTTCGAAACGCGGCTCCGCGAGGCGCGTGACGCCGGTGAACTGAAGACGGGCGCGGACGTGGAGGCGCTTGCGATGCTTGTCTCCGCGACGATGCATACCATCGCCATTCGCGCACGCGCCGGCAGTTCGCGCGACGAGCTCCGCAAACTCGCGTTGAAGGCGGTTGGTGTCATTACCGGATGAACGCCGGGCTGCCCGACGTCATTGCCGCGCGGTTGTCCGTGCTCTTCTGCGGCATCAACCCTGGTTTGGCGGCAGCTGCGACGGGACACCATTTCGAAGGGCGATCGAACCGGTTCTGGCGAGTTATGTATCTGGCCGGCTTCACGCCTGAACAGCTCTCACCTGGAGAGGGCCGTCGCATGCTCGACTACGGATACGGCCTGACGACCGTGGTCGGGCAGCCCACGGCTGGTGCCGATGAGTTGTCGAGACGAGACTTCGTGGATGCCGCTGTGGGATTCGAGCAGAAGATCGCGACGTATGCACCGCGAGTCGTCGCGTTTCTCGGCAAGGCGGCATACGCGGCGCTTACGAGTACCCGTGATCTTGCCTGGGGACGACAGCCGGTCGCGTTGCAGGGTGCCACGGTGTGGGTACTACCAAACCCCAGCGGAAGGAATCGCGCGTTTACGCTGGAGCAACTCGTCGAGGCTTATCGCGAGTTGCATGTCGCCGTATGTGGGAGCCGCTGAAGCGGCTCCCACAGATGACACACCCACCACCGCTGGAAAGCCGCCCTCAATGGTCGAGCGGGACGTCCTTGGTTTCGCGTACGAAGAACAGACCGATCACGACCGTCATCAGGGCCACCACGACCGGATACCAGAGTCCGTAGTAGATGTCGCCCTTCCACGCGACCAGCATGAAGCCGATGGTCGGGACGAAGCCGCCGAACCAACCGTTACCGATGTGATATGGCAGGCTCATGGACGTGTAGCGAATGCGCGTCGGGAACATCTCCACGAGCCATGCGGCAATGGGCCCGTAGACCATCGTGACGTAGAGCACCAGGATCGCCAGCAGCACGATGAGCATGGGGTAGTTCGACTGCGACGGGTCCGCTTTCTCCGGGTAACCGGCGGTCTTCACCTGCGCGCCGACCTTGCCGGTGAAATCCTTGCTCTTCGCCGTGAAGTCCGCCTTTTCCAGTCCCGCGCCTTCGAACGACTCGATCACCTCGTCGCCGATCTTCACCGTGGCCAGCGTGCCGGTTGGCGCCGCCGCGTTGGTATACGGAATGCCCTTCTTCGCCAGCACGCTCTTGGCGACATCGCACGAGCTGGTGAAGGTCTTCTTGCCGACCGGATCGAACTGGAACGAGCAGGCGTTCGGATCCGCGGTAACCACCACCGGTGCCGTTGCCGCCGCGGTCTCGATCGCCGGGTTGCCGAAGTGCGTGAGGCCCTTGAAGATCGGGAACATCGTCAGCGCCGCCAGCAGGCAGCCGGTGAGCACGACAGGCTTGCGTCCCACCTTGTCCGACAACCAGCCGAAGAAGACGAAGAACGGCGTGCCGATGAGCAGGGCGGCGGCGATCAGCAGGTTCGCTGTCGTGCCATCGATCTTCAGGCTCTGGGTCAGGAAGTACAGCGAGTAGAACTGCCCCGTGTACCAGACCACCGCCTGGCCGGCCGTGGCACCGAGCAGCGCGAGGATCACCAGGCGAAGGTTCTTCCACTGGCCGAAGGCTTCGGTCAGCGGCGCCTTGGACTGCTTGCCCTCGGCCTTCATCTGCTGGAACACCGGCGACTCATGCAGCTGCATGCGAATGTAGACCGACACGCCCACCAGGATGGAGGAGAGCAGGAACGGAATACGCCAGCCCCAGGCTTCGAAGCTCTCGGTGCCCAGGCCCAGACGCGTGCCCAGGATGACCAGCAGCGAGAGGAACAGGCCGAAGGTCGCCGTGATCTGGATGAAACTCGTATACAGGCCACGCTTGCCCGGCGGTGCGTGCTCCGCGACGTACGTCGCTGCGCCACCGTATTCACCGCCGAGCGCAAGGCCCTGCAGCAGTCGAAGCAGGATCAACAGCACCGGCGCGAGTACACCCATCGTTGTGTAACCGGGCAACACACCGACCAGGAAGGTCGAGGTACCCATGATGACGATGGTGATCAGGAACGTGTACTTGCGGCCGATCAGATCGCCTACGCGTCCGAACACGATGGCACCGAACGGACGGACCGCGAAACCGGCGGCGAAGGCGAGCAGCGCGAAAATGAACTGGCTGGTCTCGTTCAGGCCGGTGAAGAACTGCTTGCCGATGATCGCGGCAAGCGAGCCGTAAAGGTAGAAGTCATACCATTCGAAAACCGTGCCCAGGCTCGACGCGAGAATCACGCGTCGGTGGCTGGTTCCGATGGTGCCGTCGGCGCGAAGGCCGCTAGCCGTAGTCGCCATGGTGCTCTCCAATCAGAACCGGTACATACCGTTGAGGGTGAGTTCGTTACCCGAGGTCTTTTCGCGGCCGAGGCCGTTGACGGTGGTCGAGTCGAGGTTGGAGTGGATCAATTCGAGGCTGAAGTCGAAGGGACCGGTGGTGTACTGCAGGCTGCCCGCCGTCTGGCGGTTCTTCAGCAGGCCGACGGTATTGGCGGCACGCCACCGAAGCACGTCGTCGGTGTCGGGCTTGCTGACGGAAGCGAAGCCATAAAGGGTCCAGTGCGAGTCGAACTTGTAGCCCGCCTGCAGGTAGCCGCCCTTTTCCTTGATGTCACCGAACTGCGAGAGGTTGCCGAAAATCTCGCCGATAGCGTTGCCGGAATACACCGCGGACTTGAGGATGAACTGACCGGGTGTCCACATGCCACCGAGCTCGACGGCCGTGCTCGAGAGGTTCTTCTTGATCGGGGTCGGGTTGTTGCCCTCGACACCGCTCAGATCGATCTTGCTGTAGTGACCGGCAAGGAACGCCGCCCAGTTGCCGCCCTTCGCCGTCAGGCGCGCTTCGAACTGCGGCCTGAAGCCGGCGTTACCCTGGGTAAGGAAGTTGTTCGTATCGGTGCCGCCGGCACGGCCATTCCAGCTGCCCTGCAGCGCGGCGACATCGAGGCGCCACTTGGTGCCTTCGGCGCCGTGGTTGAGGTCCTGCATGAAGATCGCACCCGGGAAGCGCCAGCCGATCACGCCGCTGCCGTAACCGAGCGGAAAGGCGATATGCGAGAGCGACTGCGGGATGTAATCCAGCGGGAACATGAGGTCCCACATCTGGCCGACGCGGATCGTCGTACCCGAGTTCGGATTGCTGATATCGAAATAGGCCTGGCGCAGCCGCTGCTCGGGCTGTGAGCCGGCATACGCACCTGTTCCGTTGAATCCGCCGAAGAAGTCCATCTCGATGCGGCCGCTGCCGTTCCAGTTCTCGTTGAACTTGGCGCCGGCGAAGTCGAGCCAGAAGCGTGTATTGCGTACGTCGACGCCGCTGACGCGGCCGTTGGCGTGCCCCGCACCGTCGGACGGGATCGGGTACTCGGCGTTCTGGCCGTTACCGTACGTGTAAGCCCGGTTCTGGCTGAAGGCGCTGACGTCGATGAAACCATGCAGCGCGAGCGAGACACCGGGCGCTGTGCCGGTGGCGAAGGCGGGTTTGGCCGGGACGGTGGCCACGGTCTTCTCGACCTTGGTCACCTTTTCGTCGGTAGCCTGCGCCTGTGTTTGCGCTGCCTGGGCCGTGGTGGTGGCCTGCGTGGTCTCGGCCTTCTGTTCCTGAATCATGGCCTTGAGCTCGGCGAGCTGCTGCTCGAGCGAGTTCACACGCGCTTCGAGTTCGGCTTCGTGGCTCGTGGTTTTCTTCGACTTCGACTGGGCGTGAGCCAGATCCGGCAATGCGGCCATCGGCAGCATCAAGGCACAGGCGACACTCAGGGCGATGGCCTTGCGGCCACCGGAACGGTTCGTCTTCATCATGGTCTCCCCAACCATTGGCGAGCCGAGCATGTGACACCCCGGCCCGGGCATCCATTCGCCAAAGGTCGAACCTCGACCAAAGTCGTAGCAGGCTCCCAGCCTTATGTTGCGCCGCGACGTTACACTTCGTGGCATAGCCACAAGCCAATCCGCAGGAAGAACGCATGTCCGATATCCACCCGGTCGATCCCGCCTTTGCCGCCAGGGCGCATATCCGCAAGGACGACTACCAGCGCATGTATGCCCGGTCCGTCGAGGATCCCGAGGGCTTCTGGAAGGACATGAGCGGTCGTATCGACTGGGTCACGCCGCCGACAACGATCAAGAACGTCTCGTACGACCCGAAGAACCTGTACATCAAGTGGTACGAGGACGGCACGCTCAACGTTGCCGCCAACTGCCTGGACCGTCACCTGGAGAAGCGCGGCGACAAGACCGCCATCATCTTCGAAGGCGACGACCCGAACGAATCGCGCAGCCTGACCTATCGCGAGCTCCACGCCGAGGTGTGCAAGTTCGCGAACACGCTGAAGAACCTCGGCGTGGCCAAGGGCGACCGCGTCATCGTTTACCTGCCGATGATCCCCGAGGCTGCCGTGGCGATGCTGGCCTGCGCGCGCATCGGTGCCGTCCATTCCGTGGTCTTCGGCGGTTTCTCGCCGGATTCCCTGGCCGGACGCATTGCCGATTCCGGCGCCAAGCTGGTCATCACCGCGGACGAAGGCTGCCGCGGCGGCAAGAAGGTTCCGCTGAAAGCCAACGTGGACGAATCACTTACTCGCCCGCAGACCAACAGCGTGGAGACGGTGATCGTGGTCCGTCGCACCGGCGGCGCGATCAACATGCAGTCACCGCGCGATCGCTGGTACCACAGCCTGATGGAAGGGCAGTCCAGCGATTGCCTGCCCGAGGCGATGAACGCGGAAGACCCGTTGTTCACCCTCTACACCTCGGGTTCCACGGGGCTGCCCAAGGGCGTGCTGCACACCAGCGGCGGTTACCTGGTCTACGCCAGCATGACCCACGAGCTGATCTTCGACGTGCGCGAAGACGACGTTTACTGGTGCACCGCGGACGTCGGTTGGATCACCGGCCATAGCTATGTGGTGTATGGCCCCCTCGCCAATGGTGCCACCGTGGTGATGTTCGACGGCGTGCCTAACTACCCGGACTTCAGCCGCTTCTGGCAGGTAGTCGACAAGCACAAGGTCACGCTGTTCTATACGGCGCCCACCGCCATCCGCGCGCTGATGCGCGAGGGCGAGGCGCCGGTGAAGAAGGCCTCCCGCAAGTCCTTGCGCCTGCTCGGCACGGTCGGAGAGCCGATCAACCCGGAGGCCTGGAACTGGTACTTCAACGTGGTCGGCGATGGTCGTTGCCCGATCGTCGATACCTGGTGGCAGACGGAGACCGGCGGCATCCTCATCACGCCCTTGCCCGGCGCGACCGACCTCAAGCCGGGCTCCGCGACGCTGCCGTTCTTCGGCATCAAGCCGGCCATTGTCGACACGGACGGCAAGCCGCAAGAGGGCGCCTGCAGCGGCAATCTGGTCATCACCGATTCGTGGCCCGGCCAAATGCGCACGGTGTACGGCGACCACCAGCGTTTCGTCGACACCTACTTCAAGACCTACCCGGGCAACTACTTCACCGGTGACGGTGCGCGTCGCGACGAAGACGGCTACTACTGGATCACCGGCCGCGTGGACGATGTGATCAACGTATCCGGTCATCGCATCGGCACGGCGGAAGTGGAGAGTGCGCTGGTGGCCAATCACAAGGTGGCCGAAGCCGCGGTGGTGGGCTGCCATCACGACATCAAGGGCCAGGGCATCTATGCCTACGTGACGCTGGTCGCTGGCGAGAACGGCAGCGACGAACTTCGCAAGGAACTGATCGCCGGCGTCCGCAAGGAAATCGGGCCGATCGCCGCGCCGGATTTCCTGCAGTGGGCGCCCGGATTGCCGAAGACACGTTCGGGCAAGATCATGCGTCGCATCCTGCGGAAGATTGCCGAGAACCAGCCAGACCAGCTGGGCGATATCTCGACGCTTGCCGATCCTTCGGTGGTGAAGAGCCTGGTGGAAGAACGACTGATCAAGTAGTACGCCATGTCCGATGTCCTGATCGCCGATGACCATCCGCTGTTCCGCGACGCTTTGCAGCGCGCGGTACTCGCGGCCTTGCCCGACGCTACCGTGCACACGGCGGACAGCGTGCCTGCGCTGTTCGCGCTGATCGAGTCGCTACCGGATGCCGACCTGCTGTTGATGGACCTGCACATGCCGGGTGCGCGCGGCTACTCGGCCCTTGCGCATATTCGCGGGCAGTATCCAGGGTTGCCCACCATCGTGGTCTCCGGCCACGAGGAAGCGCAGGTGGCCAGGCGCGCACTCGCGCATGGCGCGTCCGCGTACATTCCGAAATCGGCGGCGGTGGACGATATCGTCGAAGCGGTCCGTGCGGTGCTCGATGGCGACGTATGGCTTCCCCATAAGCTCGTCGGTGGCAATGTCGAGTTGAAGCCCGACGAAGCCGATGTCGCGGCGCGCGTGGCGTCGCTGACACCGCAGCAGTTCCGCGTGCTCAACATGATTGCCGAAGGTCTTCTGAACAAGCAGATCGCCTACGAACTCACGGTGTCGGAAGCGACCGTCAAGGCGCATATGACCGCCATCATGCGCAAACTCGGTGTGTCCAATCGCACACAGGTCGCGCTGGCGGCAAGCCACCTCGACGTAGATCGCGAAGCCTTCCCAACCAGCTCGCAAGACAGCTGAGGACGCGATCTTTGCTGTTACGCGGCGTGGGTGCCAGCGCGTTTGGCCAGGGCTACCAACAACGCGCGCAGCGCGGCGGGACGTACCGGCTTGTGCAGCAGGGGATAGCCCAACGCACGCGCCCGTTGCTTCAACTCCGTGCTTCCATCGGCCGTCACCATCGCCGCAGGCGGGATCGTGCCGAGGGTTTCGCCGAGGAAGCGCAGTGCTTCCAGACCATCCATGTCGTCGCTCAGGTGGTAGTCCGCGAGGATCAGATCCACGTGCGTCGTCGATAGCGTGTGGAGCGCGTCGCCCACGTCGACCGCGACGCGGCAGTCCACGCCCCAGCGTCCGAGCAACGCCTTCATGCCATCGAGGATCGTTTCGTCGTTATCGATGCAGAGCACAGTCAGCGGAAGCTGTTCGCCGCCGCCGGGACGTGCCATCGCCGGCGCCCGTTTACGCGAAACCGCCGCTGTGCGCGGAACTGAAATGCTGAAGCAACTTCCCCGTCCGACGCGCGACCGCAGTGCCAGTCGATGATGAAGAATGCCCGCAAGGCGATCGCAGATGGAAAGGCCGAGACCCAGTCCTTTTTCGCCCCATGGCGAGGGACGGTCCAGTCGTTGGAACTCGCCGAAGACGCGTGCCTGCTGTTCGTCCGCGATACCTGGCCCGGTGTCCCACACTTCGAGACGTATCTCGTCGCCGTGTCGGCGTGCGCCAAGAAGCACGCCACCAGAGCGGGTGTAGCGCAGTGCGTTCGACAGGAAATTGGCGACGATGCGGCGGAGCAATTGTGCATCGGAACGAACGGAGAGTGTCGTCGGTACGACATGTAGCGACAGACCTCGTTGCTCAGCTACCACGGCGAATTGCTGACGTAAGGAGTCGAACAGGTCGGCTAGCGCGAACGGTGCCACTTCCGGCCGGTAGCTGCCGGCATCCAGCCGTGACACATCGAGCAGCGCATCCAGAAGATCTTCCGCCGCACGGAACGACGCATCGATACGCTCGGCGAGCTGGGCAGCTTCGGTATCCAGTCCCGGGTGCTGACGCAGCGCCGAGGTGAAAAGGCGCGCGGCATTCAGTGGCTGCAGGAGGTCATGACTGGCTGCCGCGAGGAAGCGTGTCTTCGATGCGTTCGCGGCTTCGGCTTCGCGTCGGGCGATGGCGGTTGCCGTGAGTGCTTCGGACAGCTCTGCCGTACGTACCTCGACGCGCTGCTCGAGTGTTTCATTCGCATCGATGAGTGCCTGCTCGACGGATTTGTATGCGGTGACGTCGGTGAACGTCGTGACGAAGCCACCACCAGGAAGCGCGCGCCCACGCATTTCGATAACGGTGCCATCCGGACGGATGCGTTGGAAGACGTGCGGCGAGCCCGCACGCATGTAGCGAATACGTTTGCCGACGTGCTCATCGACTTCACCCGGGCCGCACTCGCCATGTTCGGCGTTCCAGCGAATCAGGTCGGCAACGGGAAGGCCGACGTAAACCATGCCTTCGGGGTAATCGAACAGTTCGACATAGCGGCGATTCCAGGCGACGAGTCGCATCTCGCCGTCGACGACGCTGATACCCTGCGACACGTTCTCGAGCGTGGTCGACAGCAGCTCGCGGTTGAAGCGGAGCTCCTGGGATGCTTCGTCCATCAGTGCCATCGCTTCGGCGATGTCGAGGCCGGTACCCGAGAGCGCACCCATGAGAATGCGCCGCGCGCTTGCGGCACCGACAGCACTGGCGAGCAGGCGCTCGGTGAACTGGATCAGCGGGCGGTCGGCGGAGTCCGTCTGGGTAAGCGTCACGCCATGACGCTCACCGTACTCGTTAAAGGCACGTGCGGTGACGCGTTCGCCGACGATGCGGCCGGCGATCGTGCCGAGGTCTCGCACGGTCACGCGTCCTTTCCAGTCGCCGGCGCCCGTTGCACTGCGTACATAGGGGTCGACGAACAAGGCGGCGTGGAGACGTTCGGCGACACTGGGACGGAAACGCAGCGAGATGAAGATCAGGCAGGCCACGTTGAACAGCAGTGACCAGAACGTACCGTGCGTTACGGGTTCCCAGCCATTGAGATGGAACAGCTCGTTCGGTTTCAGCCAGCCCATGCCGAAGGGTCCGTTGTCGACCCAGCCACTACTCATCCAGCCGGCGCGTGTCATGGCAGGAAGGAGGAGGGTGTAAGCCCAGACGGCAAACCCGGCGAGGAGTCCGACATACACGCCGACGCGACTCGCACCCCGCCAGTAGAGGGCGGAGACGATAGCCGGTGCAAACTGCGCCACCGCCGCGAAAGACAAGAGCCCCGTGGCAGCGAGGTTCTCGGCGTTCGCGATGATGCGGTAGTAGACGTAGGCGAGCGCAGCGAGGACGACGATGGATATGCGGCGTACGAGCAACACGATGCCGGAAAGATCGCCACGTCGTTCGAGATCGAGTCGACGAATACGCAACAGCGCGGGCATGACCAGGTCGTTGCTGATCATCGTCGCCAGGGCGACAGCGGCGACGATGACCATGCCGGTGGCTGCGGAGAACCCGCCGACGAAGGCGAGGAGGGCGATTCCGCTATCGCCCAGCGCGATCGGGAGGTTCAGTACCCATGCGTCGACGTGGCCATTGGTCACCTGCGGCAAGCCGAGTCCCGCGCTGACAATCGGCAACACCGCGGCGGAGATCAACACCATGTACAGCGGGAACAACCAGCGTGCCTTGCGCAGGTCGCGCGGATCTTCGCACTCCACCACGCCGATCTGGAATTGCCTGGGGAGGCAGAACATCGCGCAGAAGGCGAGCAGGGTCTGCGCGACGAAGCCCGGCGGCATGCTGCCTTTTTCGATCTGCAGCACCGGCGCGTGCAGGGTCTGAGCAAGCCCGGGACCATGCAGGTAGGCGTACACGCCGATGGCGACGAAGGCGAGCAGCTTCACCAGGGACTCGACAGCCACGGCCAGCATCAGGCCGTGGTGATGTTCTGTCGCGTCGATGTTGCGCGTACCGAACAGGATCGCAAACACAGCCAGCAAGGCCGCGCACCACAGCGCGGTGTCTCCAAACCACCACGCCGAGTTGCCCGCGCCGAGCACGGCGAACGACATCGCGACAGCTTTGAACTGCAGGGCGATGTACGGAATGATGGCGACCACCGCAATGATCGCGACCAGGGCCGCCAGCCCATGCGACTTGCCAAAACGCGCGGCGATGAAATCGGCGATCGAGGTGATGTTGCGTTGGCGTGCCACCAGCACCAGGCGCTCGAGCAGACCGAAGCCGAAGACGAACAGCAGCAGGGGGCCGAGATAGATCGGCAGGTACGCAAGGCCCGACCGTGCCGCTGTGCCGACGGCGCCGTAGAAGGTCCACGACGAACAGTAGACGGCCAGCGCCAGGCTGTAGACCAACGGTCGCAACCGGGGTTGGCGGGGGTAAAGCGGACGACGGTCGCCCACGTAGGCAATGGCGAACAACATGCCGACGTAAGCAAGTGCTACCAAGAGCAGAAGCCAGCCTGCAATCACATTCAGTGCTCCCCGTTCTGCACGCTTCCGATTCTAGGGCCTAGCGCAAATAGTTGCTGGGCCACGCTTGCCTGAATCTGCACGGCGACGCAGCATAAGAGGATGACTTCGACCGTTCCTGCCATTCCCACGCTCGCTGACGACGATATCCACGTCTGGCAAACCCGCTGGACGCCTGGCGAGGGGGAGTTGTCCTTCGTGTCGCTATTGGCGGCGTATGCCGGTCATGGCGCGCCTGCGTTCGTGCGCGGCGAGCATGGCAAGCCGCATTTTCCGGCGCCGTTCGATACGCTCGGATTCAACTGGTCGCACAGCGGCGACCGGGCACTGTTCGCCATCGGCCGTGGTGGAAGCGGCTTCGAGGTAGGTGTTGATATCGAGCGGATACGGCCGCGGCCGCGCGCACTGGAGCTGGCCAGGCGCTTCTTCGCACCCGAGGAGGCGACCATGTTGGCCGCCTTGCCGGAAGGCGAACTGCTCGACGGCTTCCTGAGGCTATGGACTGCCAAGGAGGCGGTGCTCAAGGCGAACGGGGGAGGCCTTTCGTACGGGTTGGAGCGTGTGTCGTTTCTTCTCGAAGGCTCCAGGGCGACTCCGGTCGCTTTCGATGGTGAGATCGCTCCCGCATCAACCTGGCGCGTCGAGGCATTGGACGTGGGCGAAGCGGCCATCGCTGCCCTCGCCTGGCGGGGCAGCGAACGCACGGTGCGCGTCTTCACATATCCGATTTGAACCTTTTCTCAACGAGATGTGTCTGATGTTCTGTGAGTGCGCGTGTGAGTGTGAGCCGTGCGCCATAGGGAGTTGGCGCGTTATGCTGGGACGACAGTCATTACGCACGTCGCAATGGCGACGTGCGTTTTTTTATGGATAAACGATGACCCTACTCAGCGTAAACCTGAACAAGATCGCCGTTCTGCGCAACTCGCGCGGCGGCAACGAACCGGATATCGCCACCGCAGCGAACACGTGCATCGATGCAGGTTGCGGCGGGCTCACCGTGCATCCGCGTCCCGATATGCGTCATGTCACACCTGGGGACGTACGCACCCTGGCTGGCCTGCTGCGCGGTCGCGTTGAATACAACATCGAAGGCAATCCCTTCGCCGGCGCGCGCGGCGCGTATCCGGGCCTCATTGAACTGGCTCGCGAGGTGCGACCGACCCAGGTCACCCTCGTTCCGGACGGCGATGGTCAGATCACCTCGGATCACGGCTTCGATCTCACCAAGGACATCGAGACGCTCAAGCCGGTCGTCGCGGCGTTCCGCGAGCTGGGCTGCCGCGTGAGCGTTTTCGTCGATGCAGGAGGCGAGGGCTTCGCCGAGGCCGCTGCCATCGGCGTGCAGCGTATCGAGCTTTACACCGGGCCCTACGCGGAAGCGTTCGCCGAAGGCGATGCGCGGAAGGAGCTCGCGTGGTTTGCCGACACCGCGCAACGCGCGCAGAAAGCCGGGCTCGCCGTGAATGCCGGGCACGACCTGAGCCAGGCAAACCTGGGCACGTTCAAGTCGGCGATTCCCGGCCTCGCGGAAGTCTCGATCGGCCATGCGCTGATCGGCGAGGCGCTGTACGAAGGTTTGGCGCGGACGGTGAAGAACTACCTCTCCATCCTGTCGTAAAGAAACCACTGTTGTGGGAGCCAGTTTTGTGGGAGCCACTTTTGTGGGAGCCGCTTCAGCGGCGATCCCGCGGCAGCGGGCCAGGCGTAAGGCAAGCACCCATTCGCCGATGAATCGGCTCCCACACGAAAAAAAACCCCGCCGAGGCGGGGTTTTTCAGTCTTACCGGACGACCGCGATCAGTTCGAGTTAACGAAACCGATCTTGGTCAGGCCCTGGCCCTTTGCGTCGGAAAGCACGCGAGCCACGACCTCGTACTGAGCCGCGTCATCGGCGTCGATCTGCAGTTCCGGCTGGTTCGACTGCTGGGCGATAACCGCGATCTGAGCCTTGAGGCCCAACTCGTCAACCGGCGTATCGTTCCAATAGAGCGAGCCATCCTGGCGAATCTGCAAACGGACGGGATCCGGCGGATTCTCTGGGTTGACGACATTCGGATTCGGCTGCGGCAGATCGATCTTGATCTTATGCGACAGCATCGGAGCCGTGATCATGAAGATGATCAGGAGCACCAGCATCACGTCGACGAGCGGCGTGACGTTGATGTCCGCCATGGGACCACCAGAGTTACCTGAGCTAAAAGCCATCTCGTTTACTCCTTACCGGTCGACATGAAGCCGACGTGGACCATGCCGGCATCCTTGGCGTCGCCAAGGACCTTCTTCACCACTTTGTATTCCGTGGTGCGGTCTGCACGGATCTGGAGCTCCGGCTGCGGCGACTTCGCCGCCGCAACCGCGAACTGTGCCTTCAGCTCAGCCTCGCTGACTTCGCCGTCATTGAGGAAGTACGTACCGTCCGGCTTGATTGCGAGATCCATCGGATCGACCGGGGCGTCATCCTTAACGTTCGGATTAGCCTTCGGCAGATCGATCTGGACCTTATGGGACATCAGGGGAGCCGTGATCATGAAGATGATCAGCAGAACCAGCATCACGTCGACGAGCGGCGTGACGTTGATTTCCGACATCGGACCGCCGCTGTTGCCCCCGCTACTCATAGCCATGGGTCAATTCCTCACTTCTTGACGGAGACGACCGGACCCGAGCCTTCGACGCGGGCACCCGTGGCGAAGAAGTCGTGCAGGTCGTGCGCGAATTCGTCGAACTGGGCGTAGGTCAGGCGGTTCGAGCGCATGAAGAAGTTGTACGCAAGCACGGCCGGGATAGCGGTGAACAGACCGAACGCGGTCATGATCAGAGCTTCACCGACGGGGCCAGCGACCTTATCCATGGATGCGGAGCCGGAGGCGGCGATACCGATAAGAGCGTGGTAAATACCCCACACCGTACCGAGAAGACCGATGAACGGTGCCGACGAACCGACCGTGGCGAGCAGGGTCAGGCCGCCTTCCAGACGCAGGCTCTCGCGAGCAACGGCCTGGCGCAGGGCGCGATCGATGAATTCCGAACGCGACAGGGTCTCGGCGAGACGACCACCGGCAGCTGCCTGGTGATGCGCAACGGCCGAAGCGGCGTCGAGTGCGATCTTCGAGAACGGTTCGCCCTTCGGCTGCTCTTCGAGCACGCGAATGGCTTCCTGCGTCGACGCGGTATTCCAGAAACCCTGGATGACCTTGTCAGCGCGCGAACGCACCATGCTGTTACGGATGAAGTTGGCGACGATGAAGTACCACGAGAGCACGGACATCGCGACCAGCACCACGAACACAATCCAACCGAGGAAGTCGAAGTTGTGGATCAGGTGGTCGAAGCCCATCTGCTTGAGGGCGTCGGCGTTGGAGTTTTGACCTGGATTAGCAGGCTGAGCGGAGGTGTCTTGCAACATAACGCTACCCTTGGGAAGTCAAGCGTGAACTTAATAGATGTAAGCGGTGGGGGCTTACAGCTGGTTTAGGTTGAACGTAACGGGGACACGTGCATAGCCTTCGACGGCAGCACCGCCTCGCTTGCCCGGGTTGAATTTCCAATTCCTGGCCGCGTCTTCTGCTGCCTTGTCCAATTCGCGGAAACCGCTCGACTGGTCAACCTTGATGTCCTTCGGCGAACCGTCGACACCTACGAGGACCAGAAGTACCACCGTACCTTCATGCCGCTGACGAACCGCCTGCGGCGGATACTTTGGCGGATTACGCTGACGGTACGACAGATTTTCGCTAGGCGCGATATCCGCCGGCGGTGCTGGCGGCGCGGGAGGCGCCGGCGGCGGTGCCGGAACAGGATTCGAAGACGCCTCGTCTACTGCCGGCGGCGGCGGAGCCGGCGGCGGCGGTGTCGGTGGCGGTTTCACCTGCTGAATAATTTTCGGCGGCGGCTGCTTCGGGGGCTCCGGAGGCGGCGGCGGGGGGGGCGGGGGCGGCGGCGGCGGTTCGATGAAATCGACCTGAACTACCTTCTCTTTCTGCTTTTCCTGCGACTTAGGCGGCGCCATAGGCGCTACCAGCAGCAGGAAGGCGAACGAGTGCAGAGCGATGGCAACTGCCAACGCGCTGGTGCGCCCCCAACTAAACGGCGCTTGGCCGGTTGATTCGTTACTTGAGGCCATCAGTCACTATCAAGAGCTAATCAAGCGGAAGTGAGCCCGCACTGCTGTCCCGGCGTTCGGCGATTTTTCATTGCCGAAAACGCTGGATTCTGCAAGCGGAAAGATATGCAAGTTACACCAGCATATGGCGTTTGTATAGCGCCTGAAGGGCCGTTTCATGACCGTCCCTTCGGGCACTTTACAAACACTTACTTGGTGTTCTCTGCATTTTTCAACCAGGCGTTTGCCTTGGCAGACGTTTCAGGATCCTGCGCCGCGAGCTTCATGTCCGCGATAGCACCCTGCTTGTTCTTCTGACCACGCTTGGCTTCCGCGCGCACCATATAGGCCTGGCCTTTATGTTGAACGCCCTTGCTGATGGCATCCGTCACCGACTTCTCGGCGGCGGCGTATTGATTCTTCTGGAGCTGGAGGCGAGCAACGCTCAGCGCAACGGAACCATCCGTCGCGAGCGGAGCTGCCTTCTGGTAAGCAGCGAGAGCACCGCTCTCGTCGCCACCGGTGATGGCGGCATCGCCCTGGAGCTTGTAGACCTCGGCGGAGGGCTTGACGGCGCCCTTGGCAATACCGTCGGCGAGCACGGCCTCGGCCTTCTTCGCGTTGGCTTCCTGGCGCTCGCTGTGTTCCTGGCCGTCGATCAGGTAGACCTTGGCAAGGTTCACGTAGAGCTTGCCGCCATTCTCGTCGGCGTGGAACGCGCCACTGGCGCGGCCCTTCTCGAGCAACGCAATGGCTTCCGGATACTTCTGCGCCTGGATCAGCGAGGAAGCAGCGTTCTGCATCACGGTCGGATCGTTCGGGTTCTTTGCCAGTTCGGCAGCCGCGAGATCAGCCGCCTTGTCGCCCTGGCCGGTTTCGGCATAGCTGGCAGCCAGGATCTGGCTCCAGGACGCCTGCGGCTTCGCGTCCGGCATGGACTGCGCCTTGGTGATCGCGGCGATGGCTTCCGGGTACTTCTCGAGGCGGTAGTCGATATTGCCTTCAAGACCGTACGAGTCGGCGGTTTCCTTCTTACCCTGGTCGCGCCATTCGTGCAGCGACTGCAGGGCCGGAGCGTACTGCTCATCGGCAACGAGGAACTGGGTGTACATGTACTTGAGCTGGAAGTACGTGTCGTTCGGCATGACGCCGATATCCAGCGCCTGCTTGAGCGTGGTGATCGCGCCCTTGATGTCGCCGTCGTTGTATTTCATGTTGGCGAGGCCCTGGAGGGCGAGCGCCTGGGCGTACTTGCTGCTGGTGGCCGAGCCATCGGCGAGCGGCTGCAGGATCTGCTGCGCCTTTTCCTTGTCGCCGTTGTTGGCGGCGTCGAGGCCTTCGTTCAGCGCCTTCTGATCCTTGTCGCTCTTCAGGTCGAGCTTGGGTTCCGTCCGGGTGGCGTTCGGGTACAGCGCTTCTTTCTTATCCTTGGGAGCGGCGTCTTTCGCGACGACGGCACCACTGGCAAGAGAAAGGGCGATCGCACTAGCGAGCACCATCTTGATCAAGGAACCCTGTTTCATTGACTGACCTCGGTTGAAGGAGTCGCCGCACAGTTATGTGCGCCGGGGGACTACAGAGGTTAACCTGATTCTATTCCTAAGAACAAGTCGCAGTGCCACAAAAATGTGGAGTCAAAACAATGACTTGTTATATGAATGTTGGCGCTTACGAAATTAGACCAACTTTCGGCCCTTGAAAACGCCATTTTCAGCCCACCTGATAGGAGGTTGGGTCTGGCGAATTAAACTTACAATTCGCGGGCGTATGGAGCAAAAAAACGCCCGGGCATCTCTGCGACCGGACGTTTTTTCTTGCGCGAACGAACGATGTGGCGACCGCGACTTTACACGTCGAGGTTAGCAACCTTCAGCGCGTTCGATTCAATGAACTCGCGGCGCGGTTCCACCGCCTCGCCCATCAGCATCGAGAACATCTGATCGGCGGCCACGGCGTCTTCGACACCGACCTGGAGCATGCGACGCGTTTCCGGATTCACCGTGGTCTCCCACAACTGCTCCGGATTCATTTCGCCCAGGCCCTTGAAGCGCTGGATGGTGCGACCCTTCTTCGCTTCGTCAAGCAGCCAGGTACGGATGTCGGCGAAGCTCAATACGCCGCGCGACGCGTTGCCGCGGCGAACCACGGCACCCGGCTGAAGCTTCAGCTCCGCCAGCTGCTGCGCGATCGACAGGATGGCCCGGAACTCGACGCCGCCGAAGAACGACTGCGGCATGATCCAGATATGGCTGAGGCCGTGCTGCATGCGCTCGACTTCGATCGCCGCGCCCTGCTCGTTCAGTGCCGGGCGGAAACGCAGCGTGTAGGTCGGCTTGCCCAGGCCGCTGGCGCTGAGGCGCTTGGCCAGGCCGTCCAGCCAGGTCTGCATGAGCGCCGGATCCGTCCAGACTGCCTCGGCCATCGGGGCGTGCTCGAGCATGGCCGTGAGCGAGGCAACGTCGAAGCGGTGGCTCAGGCGCGCGATCTGGTCGAGCGCGGTCTGGTAGTCGTGCAGTAGCTTCTCGAGTGCCTCGCCGCCGATAGCCGGCGCGGCCTCTTCCGGGAACAGCGACGCGTTGTCGACGGCGCTGGAGATCAGGTAATCGTTGAGGACGGCGTCGTCCTTGATGTACATCTCCTGCTTGCCCTGCTTCACCTTGTACAGCGGCGGCAGGCCGATGTAGACATGGCCGCGCTGGATCAGCTCGGGCATCTGGCGGTAGAAGAAGGTCAGCAGGAGCGTACGGATGTGAGATCCGTCCACGTCCGCATCGGTCATGATGATGATGCGGTGGTAGCGCAGCTTGTCCGGGTTGTACTCGTCCTTGCCGATGCCCGTGCCAAGCGCCGTGATCAGCGTGCCGACTTCGGCGGACGAAATCATCTTGTCGAAGCGAGCCTTCTCCACGTTGAGGATCTTGCCCTTCAACGGAAGCACGGCCTGGGTACGACGATTGCGGCCCTGCTTGGCCGAGCCGCCTGCGGAGTCACCCTCGACCAGGAACAGTTCGGACAGCGCCGGATCCTTTTCCTGGCAATCAGCGAGCTTGCCCGGCAGGCCGGCGATATCCAGCGCACCCTTGCGGCGGGTCATCTCGCGAGCCTTGCGAGCGGCATCGCGAGCGCGGGCGGCGTCCACGGCCTTGCCGGCAATAGCTTTGCTCTCGCCCGGGTGCTCGAGGAGGAACGTCGCAAACTTGTCGTTGATGACCTGCTCGACCGCGGTTTTCACTTCGCTGGAGACGAGCTTGTCTTTCGTCTGCGAGGAGAACTTCGGGTCAGGCACCTTCACGGACAGCACGGCGATCATGCCTTCGCGCATGTCGTCGCCGGACAGGGCGACCTTGGCGTTCTTGGCCAGGCCTTCCTTCTCGATGTAGTTCTGCAGCGTACGCGTCAGGGCAGCGCGGAAGCCGGTGAGATGGGTACCACCATCGCGCTGCGGGATGTTGTTGGTGAAGCAGAACATCGTTTCCTGGTACGCGTCCGTCCACTGCATGGCCACTTCGACCGTGATGCCTTCGCTTTCGGAGCTGAAGCTGATCACGTTCGGGTGCAACGGGTTCTTCAGCAGGGATAGATGCTGCACGAAAGACTTGATGCCGCCCTCGTAGGCGAAGATGTCCTTGCGCTCGTTACGCTCATCCACCAGCTCGATCGTGACGCCGGAGTTGAGGAACGCGAGCTCGCGCAGGCGCTTCGCCAGGATGTCGTAGTGGAATTCGATGTTGTTGGTAAACGTGGCGGGGCTCGGCAGGAAGCGAACCATCGTGCCTCGGCGATTGGTATCGCCGAACACGGAAATCGGGGCCACCGGGTCGCCGTGGGCGTATTCCTGACGGTTTTCCTTGCCATCACGCCAGATCGTCAGCCAGAGCTTCTCGCTCAGGGCGTTGACCACGGAGACGCCGACGCCGTGGAGGCCGCCGGAGACTTTGTACGAGTTCGCGTCGAACTTACCGCCGGCATGCAGGACCGTCATGACGACTTCGGCCGTCGACCTGCCCTCTTCCGGATGTGTCTCCACGGGGATACCACGGCCGTTGTCGGCCACGCTGACCGAACCGTCCTGGTGGATGATGACCGTGACGTAGTCGCAGTAACCGGCCAGCGCCTCGTCGATGGCGTTATCGACGACTTCGAAGACCATGTGATGCAGACCGGTGCCATCGTCGGTATCGCCGATGTACATGCCGGGGCGCTTACGGACGGCATCCAGTCCCTTGAGGACCTTGATGCTGCCGGAGTCGTAGGCGTTCGAATTGGTCGGATCGAGAGGTTCGTTCATGCGATGCCTGGTGATGGCGCAGGTTTCGGCCCCGAACGGCGCGGAGAGCTCGGGACAGTCGGTCGATTATAGCAAAGCCGAGACGAGACCCTGTTCCACGTGGAACACAGTGACCGGCTGATCGATGAGGGCGGACGGGATCTCGGTTCCCGTCACGAATACCTGGACGTCGCGGCCAAGAAGCTGCGCAACTACCCACTCTTGATGGGTACGATCAAGCTCGGATGCAAGGTCGTCAAGGCAGACGACAGGCCATTCTCCACGGATTTCGGCGTGCAGGGATGCCTGGCCAAGAAGGCACGCCAGGGCACACAACTTTTCCTGACCGCGAGACAGATGCTCGCGCAGCGGCGCGTGCTCGAAGATGACGGTAAAGTCAGCGCGGTGAGGTCCGACGGTGGTGTGTCCGCGCCCCAGGTCACGTTGCCGCCGCTCGGCCAGCGTCGAAAGGAGATCCGAGCCCTCATCCCACCCGGGCTTGTAGCGCAGGGTGAACTCGCCGAGCTCGGGCAAGACGTTGGTCGTGAAACCCTGGATATGCGGCAGCAGGCGTGCGATGTAATCGCGCCTGAAGCTAGTGATGGCCTCTCCTGCCCCGGCGAGTTCCGATTCCCAGGGTTCAATGAGACTGGACTCGATCATGCCACCGTTTCGAAGCAAGGCGTTCCGCTGCTTTAGGGCACGTTGGTAACGCCGCCATTGCCCAACGAAGGAATGTTCCACGTGGAACAGACCCCAATCCAGGAAACGGCGGCGCTCATCGGAGGCGCCTGCGATCAGGTCATGTGACCCGGGTTCAAAGCAGACCACGGCGCACTCCTGCACCAGCGAGCCTAACGAAGCCGCGGCGTCGCCATCCACGCGGGCAATCCATCGCCCCCCTTCCCGGCCGAGGCCCAGACGCCTGATCCTGCCGTCATCCGAATGAACTTCGGCAAAGACGGACAAAGCAGCCGCTCCACGCTTGAGGAGCACATCGCGAGACCCCGCCCGGAATGAGCGGCCGTGCGAAAGCAGATAGGCCGCCTCGAGGACGCTGGTCTTGCCAGCGCCGTTGGCTCCGACGAATACGTTGATCCCCGCAGCTGGCGACAGGGTCACTCCTTCCAGGCAACGCAGGCCAGCGATTCTCAGCGACTCGAACTTCATGCCAAACCAGTCCCCATCCAAAACGAACGACGCCGGGGTGTCGAAGACATCCCCGGCGTCGTGGGCCGAACTCTAGCCTGCCTGACCGTCAGAGGCGAAGCGGCATCACCACGTGGCGCGCTTCGTCGTTGCCCTCCTCCTGCAGGAGGCAGCTCGACTGGGCATCGCGGAGATTGATGCGAACCTTGTCACCGCGCAGCGCACTGAGTGCGTCCAGCAGGTAGCCGACGTTGAAACCAACCGCGAGATCGTCGACAACGGTCTCCGCTTCGACTTCTTCCTGGGCCTCTTCCTGCTCGGGATTATGCGCAACGATCTTGATACGACCTGGCGTCAGCTCGAGCTTTACACCGCGGTACTTCTCGTTCGAAAGGATGGCTGCGCGCTGCAGGGCACTCTTGAGCACATCGCGCTCGATCGTGGCCGACTTGTCAGCGCCGAGCGGAATGACCGCCTCGTAGTCCGGGAAGCGCCCGTCGATGAGCTTGGAGGTAAAGACCACGCCACCGCGACGAACGCGCAGGTGGTTACGGCCAAACTCCAGTTCTACCGTGCCTTCGCCCGATTCGAGTAGTCCAATCAGCTCATTGACGCCCTTGCGGGGAATGATGATCTGGCGACGTGCGGTCACCGAGCTTTCCAGCTTGGTTTCTTTCAGTGCCAGACGGTGGCCGTCGGTAGCGACGCACCGCAGCGTGTGCTCCTGGAGATCCAGCAGCATGCCGTTGAGGTAGTAGCGGACGTCCTGGTTCGCCATGGCGAAGGCCGTGCGGTCCATCAGGTCGCGCAGGACTTCTTCGGGAAGCGAGACGCGCTCGACCAGTTCGATCTCGTCGACAACCGGGAACTCGGTCGCCGGAAGCGTAGCGAGCGTAAAGCGGCTACGGCCTGCGTTGAGCGCGATGCGTTCGCCGTTGAGCTTGATATCGATTTTGGCGCCATCGGGAAGCGCACGAACGATATCGAACAGCTTGCGGGCCGGAATCGTGATCTCGCCATCCTGGACCGCGTCAGCGGCGGTGGTGGCGACCATTTCGACTTCGAGGTCCGTGCCGGTGAACGAGACTTCGCTACCGGAGGCGCGAACCAGAAGGTTGGCCAGTACGGGCAGGGTCTGACGACGTTCTACGACACCTACCACTTGCTGCAGAGGTTTGAGCAGAACCTCCCTCTGGATGCTGAATTGCATGCGCCCCTTCTCCTGCTTTTAAGTTTTAAGATTTTATAGTGGTTGTAGTAGGGCCGGTGGATATCTGGAGAAGCCTGAATTCCTAATATATTTCAGTAACTTACTTTTTGATATCGACTGTGCCCAAGAGGCGGTGCCATGTGTGCAGCTTGTGGATAACTTCGAGGGTCAAATTCATCCTCCGTCCATCCACCTATTATCCACAGGTTCTCAGCCCGTCAATATGCGGATGAGTTGTTCCCAGTCCTGTCGCATACGCACGTCCTTTTCGCAGAAACCTCGGATGGTGCGGCAGGCATGGAGCACCGTCGTGTGGTCACGGCCACCAAAGGCTTCCCCGATCTCCGGGAGGCTGTGGTCGGTCAATTCCTTGGATAGCGCCATGGCCACCTGCCGGGGACGTGCCAGGGAGCGCACACGGCGTTTGGACAGCAGGTCGGACAGGCGTACCTGGTAGTAGTCAGCGACCATCTTCTGAATATTGGGAACCGTGACCGCCTGCGCATGCGTGTTCAGCAGGTCGCGCAGGGTCTCCTCCGCGAAGTCCGTCGTGATCGGCTTACGGTAGAAGTTGGCACGAGCCGCTAGCGTGTTGAGCGCGCCCTCGAGGTCGCGCACGTTGGAGCGGATGCGCTTGGCCAGCAGCATCGCGACGTCCTCGGACACTTCCATGCCCTTGTCGGCGGCCTTGGAAAGCAGGATCGCCGCACGCGTCTCGAAGTCCGGTGGCTCGATCGCGACCGACAAACCCCAGCCCAGGCGAGACTTCAACCGCGGCTCGAGCTTGTCGAGCTCCTTCGGATAGCGGTCGCACGTGAGGATGATCTGCTGCTTCGCCTCGAACAACGCGTTGAAGGTGTGGAAGAACTCTTCCTGCGTCGTGTCCTTGCCGGCGAAGAACTGGATATCGTCGATCAGCAGCGCGTCCACCGTACGGAAGCGGCGCTTGAACTCGTCCATGTTCTTCTGCTGCAGGGCTTTCACCATGCCGCTGACGAACTGCTCCGAGCGTAGGTAGAGCACCTTTGCATCGGGATTGTTCTGCATCAGCAGGTTCCCGGCGGCATGCATGAGATGGGTCTTACCCAGGCCCGTGCCGCCGTAAAGCAACAACGGGTTATAGGCTCGGCCGGGATTCATCGCTACCTGCATGGCCGCGGCCTTGCCCAACTGGTTCGACTTGCCTTCAACGAAGGTATCGAACGTGTAATGGGGGTCGAGGTTGTGCACGTGGGGCGCTTCGGGCGCCGCTTCCCGGGCGGGGCGCGGAGGCGCCGCCGCCGGGGACGATGCCACGGGACGCTGGGGCGTCGGCTTCAAGGCAGACGAGCCCACTTCCAGGCTCACCGGCACCGGATGCCCGAGCAGGTGTTCGGAGATCGTCTGGATCTGTTTCAGGTATTCGTCGCGGACGGTGTCCAGCGAGTACGGATTCGGGGCGAACAGATGCAGCCCGCTGGCGTCTTCCCTGGCCTGCAACGGCATTAACCAGGTCTGGACGTCCTCGGCGCTCAATTCGCCTTCAAGACGCTCGAGACAGCGCCTCCAAAGATCACTCATCGGGTATTCTTGCCACAGAAAGGGCGCTTGCGCGCGGGGTGGACACCGAAGTCTACCAGCGTTCCGCCCGTACCTCGGGGTTCGCCTAACGGGCACTCCGCTGTTCTTGCGTGGCCAAGCGGTTGACACTTCAACGGATTGTCGGCCATACTTTCCGGCCATATTCATTCTTCACCCGGATTAAGAGTCATGAAGCGGACTTTCCAGCCCAGCAAGCTCAAGCGCGCCCGCACCCACGGCTTCCGCGCCCGCATGGCGACGGCCGATGGTCGCAAGATCATCAATGCCCGCCGCGCGAAGGGTCGCAAGCGCCTGATCCCGTAATCGGTTCGCCTGTCGTGCGTGCCGCAGCCATGCCGCGCGAAGCGCGGCTCCGCCGCGCCGCCGACTTCGCAGCCTTGCGAACAGTCAGCGGACGCCTCGGCGGCCGCTGTTTTCTTTTGCGCTTCGGAAACAACGATGTCGACACGGCCCGGCTTGGCCTGGCCATCTCCAAGCGCTGTTCCAAGCGCGCGGTCGACCGTAACCGGATCAAGCGCCTGGCGCGTGAGGCGTTTCGCCGCGCGCGCATTGCCCTACCCCACGTCGACATCCTGGTCATGGCGCGCGACAGCGCGGTCAAAGAGACCGGCGAAGCCCTGCTGGCCGAGCTCGACATGCTCCTGCGCAAGGTCCGGCCGTTGAAGCGCGAAGGCGCCGACGGCACAATCGCGCGTTGACCTTCTTCTCACCGTCGTCCCCGCCTTTCCTGGACACCACCAGGCCAAGGCGTCATCCGGATCTGGCCCTGCAATGAATCAAACGCGCACGCTCCTCTTCTTCGCGCTCATGTTCGTGGCGTATCTCTTGTGGACCGAGTGGGAGAAGGACTACGTCACTCCGCCGGCTCCCCCTGCGCCCACCGGCCAGACCACGGCTGGACAAGCAGGCGCTGACGCTGCTGTTCCTGGCGCGACCAGCCCGGCTGGCGTCCCGAACGAATCCGGCGCTCCGGCGGAAGGCAAGGCCGAGCTGGTCACGCTTTCCAATGACCTGCTGCGCCTGACCATCGATACCCGCGGCGGCAGCATCGTTCGTTCCGAACTGCTCGCCTACCCGACCGAGCCGGAGACGAAGAAGAATCCGACCTCCCCGCCGGTTCGCCTGCTCGACGACGAAGGCGCGCATTTCTTCGCCGCCCAGGATGGCCTGGTCAGCAACACCGGCGCCGCGCCGGACCATCGCGCGCTGTTCCATGCCGAGAAGACCGAAAGCATCCTCGCCGATGGCCAGAAGGCGGTCAGCATCGACCTGACCTGGACGGATCCGTCCGGCGTGAAGGTCATCAAGCGTTACACCCTGAAGCGTACCGACTACGTGGTCGACCTCGACCAGCGCATCGAGAACGGTTCGTCCGCGGTGTGGAACGGCAATGCCTATCACCAGCTGCAGCGGATCCCGGCCGAGAAGGTCAACTGGTTCAAGGCCTACACCGATCCGGCGCAGCACAGCTTCTTCGGCGCGGCCTGGTACAGCCCGGAAAGCAAGTTCGAGTCACTGCCCTTCGTCGACTTCACCAAGAAGCCGCTCAACCGCCAGATTACCGGTGGTTGGGTAAGCATGCTCCAGCATTACTTCTTCGTGGCCTGGATTCCGCCGGCCAACGAAGCGGTGACCTATAGCAGCAATATTGTCAACCCGAATACCGCCACGCCGCGCTACCTCGTCCGCGCCTTCGGCCCGGCGATCCAGGTTGCTCCGGGTCAGGCCGCCGACAGCGTCGCGCGTCTGTATATCGGTCCGAAGCTGCAGGGCACGCTGGACGTCATCGCGCCGGGCCTCGAGCTGACCAGCAACTACGGCTGGTTCACCATCATTGCCCAGCCACTGCACTGGCTGCTCTCGCAGTTGCACGCGATCAGCGGTAACTGGGGCGTCGCGATCATCCTGCTCGTGCTGCTGATCAAGGCCGCGCTGTTCAAGCTCACCGACGCGCAGTTCCGTTCGGGTGCGCGCATGCGCAAGCTGCAGCCGCGTGTCGCCGCGCTCAAGGAGCGTTACGGCGACGATCGCGTCAAGATGCAGCAGGCGATGATGGAGCTGTACAAGAAGGAGAAGGTCAACCCGATGGCCGGCTGCCTGCCCATCCTGATCACCTTCCCGATCTTCATCGGCCTGCTCCGCGTGTTGTCGGAATCCATCGAGCTGCGTCACGCGCCGTTCTTCGGCTGGATCCACGATCTGTCCGCGCCGGATCCCTTCTACGTGTTGCCGGTGCTGTACTTCATCGTGACCCTGCTCACGCAGCGCATGATGCCGACGGCAGGCATGGATCCGACACAGGCCAAGATGATGAAGGTGATGCCGCTGATCTTCGGTGTCTTCTTCGCCTTCTTCCCCTCGGGCCTGGTGCTCTACTGGACGATCAACGGTGCGACCAGCCTGCTCCAGCAGTGGTGGATCAACCGCAGCATCGATCAGGCCGACCTCAAGGCCAAGACCGCATAACCCACGAGCGGCGCGTCGAAAGACGCGCCGCTTCGCTATCGAAGGTAAGGAAATGAATCACGGCGACGACACCATCGCGGCCATCGCTACTGGCGCCGGCGCGGCTGGGGTCGGCGCCGTTCGTGTTTCCGGGCCGTTGGCTCCGGTGATCGCCAGGGCATTTCTCGGCCGCGAACCGGAGCCGAGGCATGCGCACTTCGCGGCCTTCCGCGACGGCAACCGTGAACTGATCGATCGCGGCATCCTTCTGCACTTCCCCGGGCCGGCGTCTTACACCGGCGAACACGTCCTCGAGCTGCAGGGGCATGGCAGCGCCGTGCTCCTCGATGCCCTGCTTCGTCGTTGCGTCGAACTCGGCGCGCGTCTGGCGCGACCGGGTGAATTCACCGAACGTGCGTTCCTTAACGGGAAGCTCGACCTGGCCCAGGCGGAAGCCGTTGCCGATGTCGTTGCCGCGACGTCGGAAGCGGGTGCACGTGCGGCGCTTCGTTCGATGGAAGGCGTGTTCTCGGCGCGTGTCGACGCCTTACTTGCAGAGATGATTGCGCTTCGCGTCCATATCGAAGCCGCCATCGATTTTCCCGAAGAGGAGATCGACTTCCTCGCCGATCCCGTCATTGGCGAGCAGTTGACGTCGTTGCGCGCGAATCTCGATACGCTGCTCGCGGAGACCCGCCGTGGTGTTCGACTCAATGACGGGATCACGGTAGCCATCGTCGGTCGTCCGAACGCGGGCAAGTCGAGTCTGATGAATGCGCTTGCGGGACAGGAGCGGGCCATCGTCACGGACATCGCTGGTACGACGCGCGACGTGTTGCGTGAGTCGATCAGTATCGATGGCGTGACGCTCGAGCTGGCCGACACCGCTGGCTTGCGCGACTCGGTGGATATCGTCGAACGGGAAGGGATTCGCCGCGCGCGCGCGCAGTTGGAGCGATGCGATGTTGCTCTGCTCGTCACTGACGCTGACCACGCCGCTTCGGATCTCGCATTCTTCGAAGGCACGCCGACGCACGCGTCACGCGTTGTTATCGTCAACAAGATCGACCTGGCGCAAGCGCCGGCACACCGAGAATCCCACGAAGGCCACGAGACACTCTGGTTGTCTGCGTTGACAGGCGACGGACTCGACGCACTTCGCGCCATGTTGAAAGACCTGGCGACGGCCGGCGCGGGCGACGGCGCATTCAGTGCACGACGTCGACACGTCGTGGCGCTGGAGGTGGTCCGCGAGCATCTTTCCGGCACAGCCGATGCGCTGCATGGATCGCATGCCGGCGAGCTGGCTGCGGAAGAACTTCGTCAGGCCCAGCAAGCGCTGGGCGAGATCACCGGCACCTACTCGTCCGACGATCTGCTAGGTGCCATTTTCAGTTCGTTCTGCATCGGTAAGTAGGGCACGCCAACCGTCAGTGTCCCTAAGGTTTGACGACCGAAACTCCGCAACCTACAAAGTCACGAATATTCCTCGTCGCCAGGACTGCTCCGCGCGAATGCACGATGGAAGCGATCATCGTGTCCGCATGTCCCACGGGTTGTCCCATCGAGCGTCGAATTGATCCGATGACGGCGTACGCGTCTGCCGCGTCACGGTCAAAGCCTAACAGCCGTCCCCGTAGATCGATCTCGAAAACGTCATGGGCAAGGCACCGAAGCAGATCGCGCCGCTTTCCGGAAGGCATGATCTCAATGCCGTACATGAGCTCGGCACGAGTAACCGATGTGGTAACAATCATCGAGTGAGTGATGCTGTCAATCCAATCCATGACGCCCGGATCGGGCTGAGGCCGCAGCATCTCGGACAGAACATTGGTGTCTAGCACGATCACATATCAAAGCCGGGCGGGTCGCGCATCGGCTCGCGCGGCGGGAGTTCGATGTCGACGCCACCGAGCGCATCCACGCGGCGGCGAATGGACCTGATCATCTCCACCGAGTCACAGATTTCCACCGGGAGTGCAGCGCGAAGAATCTCTCGCACTTCGTCCTCCATGGAGCGGCCGTGGATGGCGGCCTGCTTGCGGAGTTGGGCCTCGAGCCATGGGTCAATATTGCGAATCATCATGATCGACATGGTATGTCCCTCCATCGACGGCTTCATATTAGTCATCGACTGGAATCGCGGCAAGAAAATGCCTTCGAAGAGTCAGGGATACCTCAATACGGATTTAGTTAGAAAGAAATTCCTCAAGAATCGGCGCCGTGGGAACGGGTTCTGCGCTGATGTGAGAGCTTCGCCGATGAATCGGCTCCCACAAGAGCGAGGACACAGCACCGGGTGCCGGGCATTGATGTGGGTCGTACATAAGTCAAAGCGGAAATGGATGGCTACTGCGGTTCCGTGGTCATCGGTACCTTGTCCTCAACGAAACGCGCTGCTGGCCTCCATCGAGGCGGTGGCTAACTCACCGAGGACACATCATGAAAATCAGCGGCAATACCATCTTCATCACGGGCGGCGGCTCGGGCATCGGTCGCGGTCTGGCCGAGGCACTTCACGCCAAGGGCAACAAGGTCATCATCGGTGGTCGTCGTCGCACCCACCTGGATGCGGTTGTCGCCGCGAACCCCGGCATGAGCGCGGTGCAGATCGACGTCTCGGATGTCGCGGACGTCGAGCGAGCAGCTGCTGAGCTCATCAAGGACTTCCCGACGCTGAATGTCCTGATCAACAACGCCGGCATCATGGAGCTCGATCATGCCGTGGGTCGCCTCGACGACAAGCAGTTGGTCTCGACGATCACCACCAACCTGATCGGCCCGCTGCGCCTTACCTCTGCGCTGATCGATCACATCAAGACACAGCCGGATCCCACCGTCGTCTACAACAGTTCGGTGCTTGCTTTCGTGCCGCTCGCCTTTACGGCCGTCTATTCCGCGACGAAGGCTGCCTTGCACTCGTACGTACTGTCGCAGCGCTTCCTGCTCAAGGAAGACGGCGTCAAGGTGCTCGAGATCGCACCGCCGTGGGTTCGTACCGAACTGATGAACAGCCAGGAGGCCGAGCTCGCCATGCCGCTCGACCAGTTCATCGCCGAGACGATGGCGGTACTGGAGACGGAAGCGGACGAAATCCTGGTCGACGCTGCGCGCCCGATGCGCGACAACGCCGGTCCTGCCGAGCACGCGTTCGTTAACGGTTTCAACACCCAGGTCTCCGCCATCTTCGGCGGTGGCTGATTGCGACGCGGTCGCCTGTCAGTAAGGCAGGCGACCCAGTCCGGCATCGATGGCCAACTCGGTCACGAGATGCTCGACGACGGCGCGCGCTGCGGCGCGCGTTGCGCGTCCCAAGGGGAAGTAGGCGTAAACCGGGATATCCACGGTGTTCCAGTCGGCCAGCAGGCGAACGAGCGAACCGTCTGCCAGTTCTCGCCGGCAGGCCCAACTGGTGGTGGACGTGATGCCCATGCCAGCTACGACAGCAGCCATGGCGCCCTCGTTCTCGTTCGTGCTGAAGTGTGATTCCACCTCGATCGTTGTCCACTCGCCGCCGCGCTCGAACTGCCACCCACTCGACACGACGGACGCCGGACCCGAGACGATACGGTGGCCGACCAGTTCCTCCGGAGATGTGGGCGTGCCCGCTTCAGCCAGGTACGCGGGCGAGGCGACTATCATCCGGTCAATCACGACGAGCGTTTTCGCCGTGCCACTCGGATCCGGCTGGGAGCCAGCACGGATGGCGACATCGACAGCGTCACGGACCAAATCCTGGCGACGATCCTCCAGCAATAACTGCAACTCGACTCGCGGATGCTTCGCCGCGAACGATGCAAGGCGTGGAATGATTTCACGCATGCCGAAGCTTGTCGGCATGCTCATGCGCAACAAGCCGCGAAGCTCGCCGCCGTCGCGCACGCTATGTTCCGCGTCGTCCAGTGCGAGAAGGATCGGCTCCATGCGCGCCAGGAACTCCGAGCCGGTTTCGGTCGGCACCACGGCCCGCGTGGTTCTTGAAAGCAGACGTACGCCGAGATCGGATTCGAGGTCAGCGATGATCCGCGACGCCTGCGATTGCGACAGTCCGCACTCACGCGCGGCGGCGGAGAAGCTGCCGAGTCGCGCGACACGCGTATAAAGCTTGAGCGCAAAGATGTCTTTCATGCGGGATCCGGAACCTGCGGATTGATGTATCGACCACATGGAAGATAGCGGAATCCGGTGGCTACAGCGTCCGGAACAAGAGCAGGTCGCGCTGCGCGTCGCTGCCGACATGAAAGACATGTTCACCTACTTCGACAAAGCCGAACTTCGCATAGAAGCGTAAGGCCCTCGCATTTCCCTCCCAGACGCCGAGCCACACGCCATCGGCGCCTCGGTTCGCCGCTTCGTCCAGGGCCGCCTGCATGAGAGAAGCGGCGACGCCTCGGCCGTGCCATGGCGCATCGACATAGATGCGATGAATTTCGATCGGCTCCGAAGCGGAAACACAACTCGAATGCTCGCCCGAGCGGACCTGCGTGAAGCCGGCAAGCGATGCGCCATCGGTGCAGAGCAGGGTCGTGATGTCCGGATCGGCGATCTCGGCGCGCTGTATGGATTCGCCGTAGTTGGTCCGGCAATGCTCGGCCATCTGCTCCCGAGTGGTCGACCCGTCGAAGGTGGCGCGAAACGTTCGCTCCATCACATCGGCGAGCGCCGCCGCATGTGCGGCGGTGGCGCTGTGAAGTTCGAAGGTAGGCGGCATCAGATCGCGCGTTGTCATGAAGGCAATTTACAACGGCACGCCAGGTCAGTCAGCAGGCTTCCGCCGCGGCACCAGACAGAGTCCGCTTTTCCGCGGCAACCGAGGCCGCCCAGATGCCGAGGCCGGCGACGGCCAGCAGGCTGCCGACCCAACCGGGCGAGGTCCAGCCGTAACCGCCGGCGATAGCCAGTCCGCCCAGGAAGGGACCGAGTGCGTTCGCGGTATTGAATGCCGAATGATTCAGCGATGCCGCAAGGCCCTGCGCATCGCCCGCGACATCCATGAGTCGCGTCTGCAATACGGTGCCCAGCGCACCGCCGATACCGATGCAGAACACATCCAGGCTCAGCAGCCAGATGTTGCCGGCGGTGAACGGGAAGATCGCCAGGATCACCATGCTCCACACCAGCAGTACGCCGGCGGTACGCATCAGCGCGCGATCGGCGAACACCGGCACCACCATGTTGCCGATCGTCATGCCGACGCCGAACACGCCCATTACCCAGGGCACGGACGAGAGCGGCATCTTCGTGACGCTTATAAGGATGTCCGCAAGGTAGGTGTAAACAGCGAACATGCCACCGAAACCGATCGCGCCGATGGCCAGGGTGTACCAGACCTGCGACCGCTTCAGCGCGCTGAGCTCGCGCAACGGGCTGGCCTTGGCATCGGCCGGCGTGTCCGGCGCGAAGATGGCGACGGCCGTGATCGTAAGCATGCCGAGCACGGCGACCAGGGCGAACGCCCAACGCCAGCCCACGGCCTGGCCCAGCCAGCTTGCCAGTGGTACGCCGACGATTGTCGCCACGGTGAGGCCGAGGAACATCTGTCCCACAGCGCGCGTGCGGCGGTTCGCCGGTACCAGCGAAGAGGCGACCAGTGCCGCGACGCCGAAGTACGCGCCATGGGGCAGCCCGGCGAGGAAGCGGAATACCAGCATCCAGTGATAGTTCGGCGACAGACCGGTCAGGCCGTTGAACACCGTGAACATGGCCATGAGGATGAGCAGCAGCCGGCGGCGCGGCACGCGCGCGCCAAGTACCGTCATTACCGGCGCGCCGACGACCACGCCCAGCGCATAGGCGCTGATCGTATGGCCCGCGGTCGGTGCGTCGATGCCCAGGCCCTGCGCGAACAGGGGCAGCATGCTCATCGAGGCGAATTCGGTTGTACCGATGGCGAAGCCGCCGACGGCGAGCGCGAGGATCACCAGGCCGACGTGCGGCGCGCGGACGGGCGGGTTACCCGGATCGAGAGCGGGTGCGGAAGCGGACATGGGGGACTCGGGGAGGTGGGGCCACAGCGCGTGGTGCGACGCAGCATGCGTCTAGGATACGCCCTGCATGCGCTTGCACCAAGCGCGCCCCAGGTGTTTCAGGTGGTGCCGTCATCCCGGATGAGGTCGATAAAGGCCCGCAACGCCGAGGTCACCCGACGCTGTCGCGGGTAATAAAGCATGAAGCCGGGATACGACGGGCACCAGTCCTCCAGGACACGCACCAACCTGCCCTCCGCGATCATGTCGGTAACCTGCTCTTCGAGCACGAAGGTCAGGCCCACGCCCGTCAGCGCCAGGTCCAGCGAAAGCCGGAAGTCGGCGAAGGTCAGCCGGCCGGGAACATCCACATCCAGCTTGCGGCCGTTCTGCTCGAACTCCCACTTATAGATACGCCCGCTGGGAAACCGGAAGCGAATGCACTCGTGGCGCAGCAGGTCGTTGGGATGAAGCGGCATCCCGTGCGCGGCGAGATAGCCGGGGGTCGCGACGCAGACACTCCGGTGGGGACCGCCGATCGGCACGGCGATCATGTCCTCGGGCACCTGCTCGAGGAAGCGGATTCCCGCGTCGAAGCCCGACGCCACGATATCGATCAGGCCGTCGTTATCCACGGCCTCGAAGCGCACATCCGGGTAGGCGGCCAGGAAACGGGGCAGCAGCGGCGGCAGGATCAGCTGGGCGGTGATCCTGGGCATGTTGATCCTCAGCGTGCCCGAGGGCGCGGCGCGGAAGTCATTCATCTCCTCCAGCGCGTCGCCGACATCGCGCAGGGCGGGTTCCAGCCTCTCGAGCAATCGCTGGCCCGCTTCGGTCAACGACACGCTCCGCGTGGTCCGGTGAAAGAGCATCACGCCGAGGCGCTCTTCGAGGCCACGAATGGCGTAGCTGACGGCCGAGGTCGACAACGTCAGCTCCGCTCCCGCTTTGCGGAAGCTGGCATGGCGCGCCACGGAGGCGAAGGCGGCGAGATGGGAAAGGTTGTCGGGACGCATGATTGTGCAGGATACCTCAACGGTTCATCCCGGAATCCCCGCTGGCGGCGCCATTCACGGGCTCGTATTGTTGTGGACTACAGATTAAACCCACAACGATAAGGACGACTCCCATGATCGATGTCCGCGGATTTGCCGCCACCAGCGCCACCACGCCGCTCGCCCCGTTCAAGTTCCAGCGGCGCGAGCCGGGCGAGCACGACGTCCGTATCGAGATCCTTTACAGCGGCGTCTGCCATTCCGACCTGCACCAGGCCAAGGGCGACTGGGGTAACTCCACCTTTCCGATGGTGCCGGGCCACGAGATCGTCGGTCGCGTCGTTGCCGTCGGTTCGGCCGTGAAGAAGTTCAAGGTCGGCGATTTTGCCGGCGTGGGCTGCATGGTCGACTCCTGCCGTACCTGCGAATCCTGCAAGCAGGATCTCGAGCAGTACTGCCTGACCCACACCAGCTTCACCTATAACGGCACCGAGCAGGACAAGACCACGCCGACCCAGGGCGGCTACTCCACCGAGATCGTCGCCGCCGAGCGCTTCGTGGTGAAGATCTCCGAGAAGCTCGACCTCAAGGCCACCGCTCCGCTGCTGTGCGCCGGCATCACCACCTACTCGCCGCTGCGCCACTGGAAAGTCGGCAAGGGCCAGAAGGTCGGCGTGATCGGTCTCGGCGGTCTTGGCCACATGGGCGTGAAGTTCGCCAAGGCCATGGGTGCCCACGTCACCATGATCACCACCTCCGCCTCGAAGGGCGAAGACGCCAAGCGTCTCGGTGCGGATGCCGTGCTGCTCTCCACCGATGCCGAAGCCATGAAGGCGGCCGCCGCCAGCTTCAACTTCCTGCTCAACACGGTGCCGGTGTCGCACGACATCAACCCGTACACCAACCTGCTCAAGCTCGACGGCACCATGGTGCTGGTCGGCGCGCTCACCCCGCTCGACGGTGTGGTCGGCGGCAGCCTGATGCTCCCGCGTCGCACGATCGCCGGCTCGGCTATCGGCGGCATGGCCGAGACCCAGGAAATGATGGACTTCTGCGCCGAGCACAACATCGTGTCGGATATCGAAGTGGTCGACATGGCGTCGATCAATGAGACGTATGTGCGCCTTGCGAAGAACGACGTGCGCTATCGTTTCGTGATCGACATGGCGACGATGCCGGCGTGATGTAACACCCATCGCCGGCATAGCCGGCTCCCACACAGAGCCGGCTCCCACAAGGTCGCCGTAACCCTGTGGGAGCCGGCTATGCCGGCGATGCTCTTGCCCGGTGCGCGCCGATTGATCGGCAACGCTCTCAAAAGGACACGGCTTGAAGCGCTTCCTCCGCTACACCCTCATCCTCGTCGCCCTCCTCGCCGCCTTCCTGGTGTTCGTCGCCATCAGCGCCTGGTCGAACATCGGCACGCTCCCCGACGCCGCGCAAACTGCGAAGGACGCAAAGTCGCCAGAATGGCGCGACGGCAAATTCGAAAACCCGCTGCCGATGTACACCAACGTCAAAGGCGGCGTACTGCAGATGCTGAAGTCGGCGCCAGGCGAAGAGCCCGACGCGCCCGTGCCGACGATGGACTCGTCTGCGTTGTACAAGACGCCGCCGGCTTCCGGCCTGCGCGTTACCTGGTTCGGCCACTCTTCGATGCTTCTCGAAATCGACGGCACCAACATCGTCGTCGACCCGCTGTGGAGCGAGCGCGCGTCGCCGTTCTCGTGGCTGGGCCCGAAGCGCTGGTACGAACCACCGGTGCCCATCGATCACCTGCCACATGTGGATGCGGTCATCGTGTCGCATGACCACTACGATCACCTCGACCGCGCTTCCATCCAGGCATTCAATGCTCTCGGCGTCCGCTTTATCGTGCCGCTAGGCGTGGGCTCCCACCTTCGCGGTTGGGGCGTGCCGCCCGATCGCATTACCGAACTCGACTGGTGGCAGGACGCGAAGGTAGGCAACCTGACCATTGTGTCGACACCCTCACGACACGCGTCTGGCCGTCTTTCCGCACGCAGCGATGTAACGCTCTGGACCGGCTATGCATTGATCGGCAAGCAACACCGCGTGTTCTATTCCGGTGATACCGGTTTCAACGACACCTTCGCTGATGTCGGCACGAAGTACGGCCCGTTCGATGTGAGCCTCATCGAGTCGGGACAGTACGACGCGCAATGGCCCGACTGGCATCTCGGTCCCGAGCAGGCGATGAAGGTGCACGAGGAGGTTCGCGGCAGGGTGCTCATCCCGGTGCACTGGGGGCTGATCAAGCTTGCGCATCATGCGTGGACCGAACCGCCGGAGCGTATCCTGGCCGCGGCGAAATGCAGCCACGCCGATGTGCTCGTGCCGGAGCCGGGGCAGGCGGTGGAACCTTCGCTCCACCCGGTGGTCGCTCGCTGGTGGCCGGAGCAACGCACGGCCACGGCGCAGGAAAAGCCGATTGTCGCCTCGACGCACGGCGATCCCGCGCAGAAGTTTGAGATTCCAACCTGCCCGTAATTAAAGACTCAGGGGAGAATGCATGTTTCGATTTTCTGGACTCGCCGCCGTCGTGCTTGTGCTGGCTTCGACCGCAACGATGGCGGACACACAGGAAGACGCCATCGCCGCGACATGCCCGAATGCAGCGGCATGGAAGCTTCGTATGCAAAGGGCTCATCCCGATCGGACTGCCGAGGCACGCGAGCATCGCGATGAGGTTCGAACCTTCACCGCCCCCGCATATCGCGACGAAATGCATCGGCGTTTCCTTGCCGATCAGGCGGCGCGCGATGCGTGGACGGCCAAGGGACTGACGCCGGAAGCGTCGGCCCCCATGCGCAAAGTGGACACGGATAACCAGGCATGGTTCAAGCCGATCTTCACCAGGCAAGGGTTTCCAACCGTCGCCGAGGTCGGCGAGCGCGGCGTGGACGAGGCCTTCTATCTCGTCCAGCACAACCCGGAGGACAGCGCGTTTCAGAAGGCGATGCTGCCCGCGCTGACGGACCTCGCTAAACAGAATCTTGTGCCGAAGGCCGATGTCGCCATGCTGACCGACCGCATCCTCCGGTACGAAGGCAAGCCGCAGATTTACGGCACTCAGTACCTGAGCACCATCGATAACCCAGACCTTCGCCTGGAGCCGACGAACGACATGCCGAACCTGGACAAACGTCGCGCCTCGATGGACCTGATGCCCAGCGAGGACTGGACATGCGTCATGAAGGTGGTCTACACGCCAGCGAAGGCAACGCCCTGACGCCACCTTTCATCGCCGCGCGATGACGTCCCAGCTGAGTTCGTAGCGAGCCAGATATTTGCGCAGGCGATCGGCGTCGTTAGTGCTGGCCCGCTTACTCCGTGACGCGGCGAAAAGTTGTCGACCCGCATCCGAGAGGCTCCGGCAGCGACGGCATACGGCAATAACCTCGCGAAGCTGAAGGCGATCAAAAAGATCCAGGTCATCGAGGGCTTCGCCGAGAAGCTCGCGAAGCACATCGCCCTCGCCTTCCTGTCGCCACAGTCGTCGAAGGCGGCCCATCTCTTCGTCCACGCACTCGCGGTTGATACGTCCCGCAGGCGCCAGCGTGGCCATACGCGTGACCGAGGCACCCAGGTCGCGGAAGTTGCCGGTCCATGTCGCATCGGTCGAGGTCGCGAAGGCAACGTACGCCTCGCGGGCCTCCTTGTTGAAGGTGACGCGACGATTCTCGTCGCGCGCGTAGCGTTCCAACTCGTAGTCGAGATTAGGCTCGATGTCTTCCATGCGCTCCGCAAGGCCGGGCAGGTGGAACGACCAGATATTGAGTCGCGCATAGAGGTCGTCGCGGAATCGCCCTTCGGCCACGCGTTTGCCGAGATCCCGATTGGTGCCGGCGATAAGCTGGAAGTCGCTGGCCACCTCGCGATCACTGCCAACGGGCAGGAAGCGTTTGTCCTCGAGCGCACGCAACAGCATTGCCTGCTCGTCGGGACCGAGTTCGCCGATTTCGTCGAGGAACAGTAGTCCCTTGTCAGCGCTACGCAGCAGGCCGGCACGCTCGCCGACCGCGCCGGTGTAGGCGCCTTTGACGTGGCCGAACAGGGCGCTCATCGCGCCATCGCCGCGCAACGTGGCGCAGTTCACTTCAACGAAGCGGCCCGTGACCTCACGGCGTCCCTGTTTCAGTTCGAACAGGCGTCGGGCCAGCTGGCTCTTGCCCGCGCCGGTTGGCCCCATCAGGAGGATCGGGGCGACCGAGCGGCTACCCACCGTCTCGATCTGCTCGATCATCCGATTGAACGCGGCGTTGCGTGTCGCGATACCACTCTTCAAGTGGCTGCGGTCTTCCTGCTGTTCGCCCTCAAAGCGCTGTGCCAGCCGGTCGTAACGTGACAGGTCCAGGTCGATGACGCTCAACTCACCTACGCTGGCCGGCACGCCCTGCTTCCGAGGTGGTGAAGCCTGAAGCAGCCGGCCCGGCAGGTGCCGGCTCTCGGTGAGAAGGAACAGGCAGATCTGGGCTACGTGGGTGCCGGTGGTGATGTGGACGTAGTAGTCCTCGTTGTCCGGGTCGAATGGGTAGCGCCGCGCGAACGCGTATAGCGTCTCGTAGACCGATTCGAAGTCCCAGGGGTTCGCAATGTAGGTGTCGTGGATACGGACCTCGGTTTCCGGCGACACCTGGGCGAGGTCTTCGCAGAGCAGGCGGCTGGTCTTCGCGTTGCGGCGCTCGTCCACAAGCAATTCCATCCGTCCGATCAGGAAGTCCTCGTGCAGACTCAGCGAGACGGTGGGACGCCAGCGCTCCCAGCGGCCCGGGCCGTCGCCGGCATCCAACTGCGTGCCGACGAATCCGATCACGACCTTGGTCTTCATGGCTATCCCTGATGATAAAAAACGATACATCTATATCGTAATCGATCAAAACGAAGTGTGTCCGCGATACGGCCATGAATAATTAAGCGAAGCTATATCAAGAACTTAAAAGAAAACAGGCCACATTGGCACGTCTCCTGCTCTGCCTCGATCATTCCCAGGAGATCGCCACGATGGCTAACCTTCAACTTTTCATGAGCTCCCGCGGCGCCCAAGCGCCGGCGGCAAACACGGTGAACGAGGCCGGCGGCAACGCTTACGTCCGCGACCCGCGCGCAGCGCTCGCCTTATATGCGGTGACGGGTTGCCTCAACGGTACGTTCTACGCCGAGGCGACGACGCAACTTGCCCAGACGCTCGCCTTGTGCGAGTCGGTCACGGCGGAGTTCGTCGCCCAGGTGGCGATCTACGCTCGTCAGCAGTCGCATATGAAGGACATGCCGGCGCTTCTTCTCGCCCACCTCGCCAACCGCGACGGCGATGTGCTCGAAAAGGCGTTCGGTCGGGTCGTGGACAACGGCCGCATGTTGCGCAACTTCGTGCAGATCGTCCGCAGCGGCGTCACCGGCCGCAAGTCACTGGGCTCGCGTCCGAAGCGTCTGGTCCGTGAGTGGCTTACGTCGGCCTCGACCGACCGTGTGCTCGGTGCGGCAATCGGTGGCAACCCGTCGCTCGCGGACATCGTGCGCATGGTTCACCCGCGTCCCGGCGATGCGACGCGGGAGGCTTTGTACGGCTGGCTCATAGGCCGTCCGTATGCGCCGGCAGCGTTGCCGGAGAGCGTGCGCGCCTACGAAGTGTTCAAGAGCGATCCGCGGGGCGATCTGCCGGACGTACCGTTCCAGTACCTCACGTCGTTGCCATTGACGAAGCCGCAATGGAAGACGATCGCCCTGCGCGGCTCCTGGCAGGCAACAAGAATGAGCCTCAACACATTTGCGCGGCATGGACTGTTTTCCGACAAGGAAGTCGTGGGCGTAGTGGCGAAGCGCTTGCGCGATCCGGAGGCGATCGCGAATGCACGCGTCCTGCCTTACCAGCTGATGGTCGCGTACATGAACGCCTCGGCAGACATGCCGGAGCGGATCGCGGATGCCTTGCAGGATGCGATGGAGATCGCGACCCGTTCGGTACCGAAGCTGCAAGGCAACGTGGTCGTGGCGGTCGACGTGTCCGGTTCGATGGCATCGCCTGTGACGGGTTACCAGAAGGGCGCCACCACCGTGGTCCGGTGCGTTGATGTCGCGGCACTGATCGTCGCCTCACTGCGTCGGTCGAACCCCGCGATCCGTGTGATGCCGTTCGATACCGAGGTGCGTGAGGTGAAGCTCAACCGGCGGGACAGTGTCATGACACAGGCGAAAACGCTGGCGGGCATGATCGGTGGCGGCACCGCGGTCAGTGCGCCGATCGCGAAGCTGGTGAAGGAGAAAGCGAAGGTCGATCTGGTGGTGATCGTCTCGGACAACCAGAGTTGGGTCGACATGCGCGCCGGACGCGGTGGCACGGAAACCATGCGTCAGTGGCAAGCCGTACGCGCCGCAAACCCGGGCGCGCGCCTGGTCTGCATCGACCTGCAGCCGTATGCCACGAGCCAGACCGTCGAAGGCAAGGCAGGTGTCACGCACGTCGGCGGTTTCAGCGATGCGGTCTTCGAGGTGCTGGCCGGCGCGGCGCGCGGCGATACAGCCGGTCAATGGATCGAGCGGATCGAAACCACACCGCTCTGAGCAAGGTAATCCCCGGCGGGAATGGGCCCGTCGGGGCCAGGTTTCAACCTGCGGCGAATGCCGGCGGAGCTACTGACTGACAAAGCCTTCGGGCGAGAGGGTTCGAGTCCCTCAAGCGCTTCACCACCTTTGTCGCCGCACCTTTTCATAACCAGCGGATGCATATGGAACTACATGTCGCGGGTTCGATTCCCGCCGGCCACCCGGCCGTAGCTCAGTGGTAGAGCAGCCGTTTCATCTTTATTGCCGCTTGATGCACGATACGAATTCACAAGGAAGCAAGTCATGAGTACCACCGCCTACGAAGTCATCAACGAGCCTGGCGCCGCGCCGATCAAGCTGTGGACACGCGGGGTGCCGCTGGAAGCCGAGGCACGCCAGCAGCTGATCAACATCGCGAAGCTGCCCTTCATTCATGGATGGCTCGCCGTCATGCCCGACGTTCACCTGGGCAAGGGCGCAACAGTCGGTTCCGTCGTGCCGACGATCGGTGCGATCGTCCCCGCGGCCGTCGGCGTCGACATCGGCTGCGGCATGATCGCCACGCGTACGACGCTGACCGCGTCCGACCTTCCGGACGACCTGCGCGACCTGCGTCATGCGATCGAGGCAGCGGTGCCGCACGGCCGTACGCTCGGCAAGCGCGACAAGGGTGCCTGGGCCACGCCGCCGAAGGCGACCGAGGATGGCTGGAGCGAACTCGTGCAGGACTTCGCGGTGATAACGGCGAAGTATTCGAAGCTGGGGCGTACCAACAACCTGCATCACCTCGGTACGCTCGGCACGGGCAACCACTTCGTCGAGATCTGTCTGGATGAGGAGCAGCGCGTGTGGTTCATGCTGCACTCCGGATCTCGTGGCGTTGGCAATGCCATCGGCAATCACTTCATCGAGCTGGCAAAGCAGGACATGCGTCGCTGGATGATCAACCTGCCGGACCAGGATCTCGCGTACCTTCCGGAAGGCAGCGAGCACTTCGGCGACTACGTCTTCGCAGTCGACTGGGCACAGCGCTTCGCCAGGATCAACCGCGCCATCATGATGCGTCATGTGATCGAGGCGGCGCGCAAGATCATCACGAAGCCGTTTGACGCATGGTCGGAGGCGGTGAACTGTCATCACAACTACGTCAGCCGCGAGCGCCACCTGGGCAAGGATGTCCTCGTTACCCGCAAGGGTGCGGTGAGCGCGAAGAAGGGTGAACTGGGCATCATTCCAGGCAGCATGGGCGCGAAGAGCTTCATCGTGCGTGGCCTCGGCAACGACGAAAGCTTCCACAGCTGCAGTCACGGTGCAGGTCGTGTCATGAGCCGTACACAGGCGAAGAAGCAGATCACGCTCGAGGAGCACCGCAAGGCAACGGCGCACGTAGAGTGCCGCAAGGATGCGGATGTCATCGATGAGTCCCCGGCGGCATACAAGTCCATCGAGGCGGTGATGGCGGCGCAGGAGGACCTCGTCGAGATTGTCCATACCTTGCGCCAGGTCGTCTGCGTGAAGGGTTGAAGGAGTAAGCCCCGCCTTAGGGCGGGGCAACGGACAGGAAAAGGACATGATCGAACTAGACGGTCAGGCCGGCGGCGGACAATTGCTCCGCACGGCGCTGGCACTCAGCTTATGCACCGGCGAGGCGTTCGCCATGACGGGCATTCGTGCGCAACGTGAGCGCCCGGGCCTGCTGCGTCAGCATCTGACGGCGGTCGAGGCCGCACGTTCCGTGGGCGACGCCGCGGTCGAAGGCGCCACGACCGGCTCCACTGAATTGCGCTTCAGTCCCGTCGGCATCCGTGCCGGCGATCACCGCTGGACGATCGGAACCGCGGGATCGACCACACTGGTGCTTCAGACCGTGTTGCCCGCCTTGTGGATGCACGGCGTGGCGGCCAGGCTGACGATCGAAGGCGGTACACACAACCCGCAGGCGCCGACTGCCGATTTCATCGACGAAGCCTTCCTGCCGCTGATGGCACGGATGGGTCTCGACGGTGACTTCAGCATGGGTGGGCATGGCTTCTATCCGGCCGGTGGCGGCAGCATTGCCTTCGACCTGCGCGCCAGTGCGAAACCGTCGGCCCTGCACCTGCCTCACCGCGGCGACATTGTCGAGCGCCACGCGCGCGCGATTCTTTCCGCTATACCGCATGGCATAGGCCAGCGTGAGCTCGACGTCACCCGCCGTCGTCTTAGACTGCGCGACGACGAAGTCTCCGTGCGCCAGGTCAAACCGTCGACGGGTCCTGGTAACGCGCTGAGCATCCGTCTGCGCGCGGAACACAGCACGGCCGTGTTCACCGGTTTCGGCATCAAGCGCGTGACGGCGGAACACGTGGCCGAAGGTGCCAGCAAGGCGGCGCTGGCATGGCTGGCCACCGGCGTCGCAGTCGACGAGCATCTCGCGGATCAACTGCTTTTGCCGATGGCACTCGCGGGAGAGGGAAGTTTCAGTACGACGCTGCCTTCAGATCACACGCGCAGCAACGCGGCTTTGATCGAGAAATTCCTGCCGGTCGAATTCGCGTTCCACGACGAAGGCGGTGGCCGCTGGCTCGTCGAGGTGTCGCGCTAGCGTCCCGCTTGATTCAACCAGGCATGACCAGATGCATCGGCGTCTCGCTCAACGGCTTGCCGGTGCACTGGTCGATCACGACCGCCTTGATGGGCTGCCCCGTCTCGTTGCTGGCCAGATGGCTGGTGGGCGGGCCGCCACCGTTATAGGTGCGGCCCCATTCGCCCATCGCCGCCATGATCGGAATGAAATCCCGCCCCGCCTGGGTGAGGACGTATTCGTCGCGCGGCGGCCGTTCGCTGTAGCGACGCTTTTCCAGGACGCCGGCCTCAGTCAGCGTCTTCAATCGACGGGACAGGATGTTCGGCGCAATACCGAGGCTGGTCCTGAACTGGTCGAACTGGGACATGCCCCGGCTGGCATCCCGAAGGATAAGCACGCTCCAGGTGTCGCCCACGAGGGCGAGGCCACGGGAGATCGCGCAGGTACCCGAAGAAAGTTTGTCGATGTCCATTGCATTATGATAGCGATGTCACTATCGTATGGCAACCTAGTTACTATCCTTTTGCAACTAACCTATGCGGAGAGACACCATGAGCACCGAAAACAAAGGTACGGCCATCGTTACAGGCGCTTCCTCGGGCATCGGCGAGGTCTACGCGGAGCGCCTGGCCGCCCGCGGCTACGATTTGATCCTGGTCGCCCGTCGTCTCGATCGCCTGGAAGCCCTGGTCAAGAAGATCGGTGAAAAGACCGGCCGCAAGGTCGAAGCCCTCAAGGCCGACCTGACCCAGAAGGCGGACGTCGCCCTGGTCGAGAAGCGCCTGAAGGAAGACGCCTCGATCACCCTGCTGGTCAATAACGCCGGCATCTCGCTCGAGGGCAGCATCCTCGAGAACGACACGGCCGCCATCGAGCAGCTGATCGCGATCAACATCACCGCGCCGACCGTCCTCTCGGCTGCCGCGGCCAAGGTGTTCAAGGCGCGCGACAAGGGCGGCATCATCAATATCGCTTCCGTGCTGGCCTTTGCCCCGGACATGTTCGATGGCATCTACAGCGGCTCCAAGGCCCACGTCGTCAACATCACCCTCGGCCTTGCATCCCAGCTGAAGGGCACGAACGTGCGTGCGCAGGCCGTGCTGCCGGGCGCCACCCGCTCCGAGATCTGGGAGAAGTCGGGCAAGGACGTCGACGTCCTGCTGCCGGGCATGGTCATGGAAACCGCCGACCTCGTTGACGCCGGCCTGCTCGGCTTCGACCGTGGCGAAGTGGTCACCATCCCGCCGCTCGCAGACGAAGGTCAGTACCTGGCCTATGACGCTGCCCGCCTGGCGATGGCCCCCAACCTGTCGCGCAAGGAAGTGGCTCCGCGCTACCGCGCGTAACCGCTGGCATTCCCCGTCAACCGCGTCGCCCTTGCGGCGCGGTTGGCAATGCTTCCGTGTGTGAACAGCGGCTTATCCCACCTTTACACATCGACCCGCACGAATGCGCGCTAAACTACGGGGCTCGCTCGATTCTCTTGCGGTTCGGCATGCCCTCATTCGTTTTCGGCGCCTTCGGGCTGTCCACGCTCTGGCTACTTCCCCTCCTCTGGCGCATCGGCGCCGCGCTGGTCCGTCGGCGTTCTCCGCCCACGGTCGGCCCGGGCGCGATCCGATTCTGGTCAGGGTTTGCCCTGGTCGTGCTCGCGAGCACAACGCTCGAGGGCATCGTTATTTCGCACTACACGGATGACCCTGCGGTAGGCGGTGTGGTTTGTCGCTGGCTCGGCTCGGCATTCGGCGACTTTCCCGGTGCCGCCATCACGTCGCTGGTCGCCGTCGGGATCATCCTGGTCGCTCTTCCCTGGTATCTCGGCGTTTCGTGGTCGTCGGCCATCGTTGGCCTGAACCGCATTCTCGAACCGATGGGTGCCCTGGCCATCGAAGGCACGCGCCGCCTCGTGACGCGTACCTCGTCCCGCGCGACGGGCCGTCGCCCTGCTTCCGCCGTGCGCCGCGCCGACCGTGCGCCTGCCGCGCGCCGTCGCGCGAAGGCCTCGCCGGCGGTTTCCTCCAAGCCCTCGCTGACCGCTCAGCCCGTTTCCAGCGCAACCGCCCGACGCGACGCCCTGCGCAACGACGCAGCGCTTGCCGATGCCGTACGGCCGTCGGTTTCGACGCCCGTGCCACCGCGCCACCGTGCGAAGCCCGATACCGTGATCCGCGAACCCTGGTTGGCGCCGCGTGGGCTCGCGTCGCCGCCGTCGCCGTCGCCGTCGCCGTCGCCATGGCCATCGTCATCGTCATCGTCATCGCGGGAAGTCGAAGCCGAGCGGCCCGAGGTCGAACACATCAGCGAGACATCGTCGGTCACCACCTCTTACCGAACGTACGACCGTCCTGCGGCCGTGACCTCCGGCCCCGCCCGCGCCGAGGAACATTCTTACAGTGCCCTGCGTCGTGCCGAAGAAGAGCGAGTACCCATCGAACTGCCGACGACAGCAATCCCTGAAGAACCCGCACCGCTTCCCGTCGTCGTCTCGCCACCCATCGCGCCGGTCTCCCGTTTCGCGGTTGCCGCTAACGATGAAGTGCCTGTTGAACCGATTCGCACGATGACACTTACGCCTGTGCGGCCGCTTCGCAATGGTGGTGGCGTCAGCGCCATCGGCCTCCCGCCTTTGACCTTGCTCGCTCCTGCATCGCCGAGCTCGAACGCCGCACTCGCCATCTCCGAACAGGATCTTCGCGACACCGGCGAACTGATCGAGCAACGCCTGCGCGAGTTCAAGGTGCCGGTGCAGGTTGTCGGTGCGTCGGCGGGCCCGGTAATTACGCGATACGAAGTCGAGCCCGCCGTGGGCGTGCGTGGCAACCAGATCGTCGCGCTTATGAAAGACCTGGCGCGCGGACTCGGGCGCACCACCATCCGCGTAGTCGAGACCATTCCGGGAAAGACCTGCATGGGTCTCGAGCTGCCGAACGAACAACGTCAGATGATCGCGCTGTCCGAGATCCTCGACTCCGCCGAGTACCGCGAGTCCGATTCACTGCTAACTCTCGCGATGGGGAAAGGCATCACCGGCGAGCCGGTGGTTGCCGACCTCGCCAAGGCGCCGCACATGCTCGTCGCTGGCACGACCGGCTCGGGCAAGTCGGTGGCGGTGAACGCGATGATCCTGTCGATGCTCTACAAGGCGACGCCTGAAGACGTCCGCATGATCATGATCGACCCGAAGATGCTGGAGCTCTCCGTCTACGAGGGCATTCCGCACCTGCTGGCGCCGGTAGTCACCGACATGAAGCTGGCCGCCAACGCCTTGAACTGGTGTGTTGCGGAGATGGAAAACCGCTACCGCGTGATGTCCGATCTGCGCGTGCGCAATCTTGCTGGTTTCAACCAGAAGGTGCGCGAGGCGCGTGCGGCGGGCAAGCCGCTGTTCAATCCGTTCCCGGCGCATCCCGAAGTGCCCGAACATCTCGACACCTTGCCGATGATCGTCGTCATCATCGACGAGCTGGCCGACCTGATGATGGTCGCCGGGAAGAAGATCGAGGAGCTGATCGCGCGGCTCGCGCAGAAGGCGCGTGCCGCGGGTATCCATCTGATTCTTGCGACGCAGCGTCCTTCGGTCGACGTCATCACCGGCCTGATCAAGGCGAACATCCCGACGCGCGTCGCCTTCCAGGTGTCGTCGAAGATCGACTCACGGACCATCCTCGATCAGATGGGTGCGGAGAGCCTGCTCGGTCAGGGCGACATGCTGTTTCTTCCGCCGGGTACGGGTTATCCGCAGCGCATCCACGGTGCGTTCGTTGCCGACGAGGAAGTGCATCGCATCGTTGCGTGGCTGAAGCAGTTCGGCGAGCCCGATTACAAGGACGAGATTCTTGCCGGACCGCCGAGTGACACTGTCGACGGCGAGCCGGGCGAAGACGGTATCGATGCCGAACTCGATCCGCTGTACGACGAAGCAGCTGCGTTCGTGCTGCGTTCGCGTCGCGCGTCGATCTCATTCGTGCAGAGGCAGTTCCGGATTGGCTACAACCGCGCGGCGCGCCTGGTCGAAGCGATGGAAGCGGCGGGGCTGGTGTCGTCGATGGGCATCAACGGGCAACGCGAAGTGATCGCGCCGGGGCCGTCGGACTAAGCCCTTTGGTGAGAACGGCTCCCACAGGAAGCAGGTACAAAAAAGCCGGGCCGTCGTGAGACGGCCCGGCTTTTCACAACAGACGCATCGAGCGACGCTTATTCCTTGGTCAGGAGCTTCAGCGGCACGGCGATGGACTTGTCCACCGGCTGCTTGTCGATCAGCTTCTTCGCGGTCTCGACGCCGAGCTTGCCAATTTCTTCCGGCTGCTGGGCGACCGTGGCGGCCATGGCGCCGCTCTGCACGGCCGTCTTGCCGTCGGGCGTGCCGTCGAAGCCGACGACCAGGATCTTCTTGTTCTTACCGGCCAGGGCCTGCACCGCGCCGAGTGCCATTTCGTCGTTCTGGGCGAAGATGGCCTGCACGTCGTTATTGCCCTGAAGCAGGTTCTCGCTTACCGAGAGGCCCTGTGCACGATCGAAGTTCGCCGGCTGCTGCGCGACGACCTTCATGCCGGTCGTGGCGATCTGATCGTCGAAGCCCTTGCCGCGCTCACGTGCCGCCGAGGTACCGGCGACGCCCTGCAGTTCGATGATGTTGCCCTTGCCGTTGAGCTGCTTGGCAAGGAAGTCCGCCGCCATCTTGCCGCCGGCGATGTTGTCGGAGGCGATGTGCGAAGCGACTTCGGCACCGTCGACGCCGCGATCGAGCGTGATCACCGGGATGTTCGCGCGCTGCGCGGACTGCACGGCGCCGGCCAGGGCCGAGGAGTCGGTCGGGTTGAGCAGGATGACCGAGACGCGCTTCTGGATCAGGTCTTCGACGCTGGAGATCTGGCGAGCCGGATCGTCCTGCGCATCGACGACGACCAGCTGCAAGCCGGCGTCCTTGGCGGCCTTCTGGGCACCGTCCTTGAGCTCGACGAAGAACGGGTTGTTCTGCGTCGACAGGGCGAGGCCGATCACCGGCGTGCCGGAAGCGGCCGCGCCGCCAGCGGTGGAAGCGGCGGCCGGCGTGGATTCGCCCGGGCCCTGCTGCGAGCAGGCCGCGAGCAGCGTTGCCGCCGCAGCGGCGAGGAATGTGACTTTACGCATGGTGTATTTCCCTCGTTTTGTTTTTTTACTGCCGCCTGTCGAGCAGGACGGCGATCAGGATGACGATGCCCTTCACCACCTGCTGGTAGAAAGAGCTTACGCCGAGCAGATTGAGACCATTATTCAGGAAGCCGATCAGCAACGCGCCGATCAGCGTGCCGAAGAGCCAGCCGCGGCCGCCGGCCAGGCTGGTGCCGCCGAGCACGACCGCGGCGATCGCGTCCAGCTCGTAGCCTGCACCGGCGGTGGCCTGCGCGGAATACAGGCGTGAGGTAAGCACGACACCCGCGAATGCGGAGAGAAGGCCGGAAAGACCGTAGATACCCAGCTTCATCGGCGAGACGCGCACACCGGAAAGGCGGGCCGCTTCTTCGTTGCCGCCGATCGCCACCACGTGACGGCCGAAAACCGTACCGCGCAGAAGGAAGCCGCAGAGGATGAAGGCCACCGCCATCCAGATCACCGGCAGCGGGATCAGGTTGGCGATATAGCCGCCGCCAAGCATGGCGAAGCCGGGGTTCGTCACGGGAATCGGGCTGCCTTGCGTATACGACAGCGTGAGGCCGCGCAGCAGCGTGACCGTGCCCAGCGTGGCAATGAACGGTGCCACCTTGCCCCACGAGACCAGTACGCCGTTGATCATGCCGAGCACGAGACCCAGCGCGAGGCCCGCACCGACCGAGAGCACCATGCCATGGCCCGCGGCCATGAGGCCCGCGGTGATCGCACCGGTGAAGGCGAGGATCGCGCCGACGGAAAGGTCGATGCCGCCGGACAGGATCACGAAGGTCATGCCGAAGGCGATCAAGGCATTGATCGACACCTGGCGCAGCACCGTGAGCAGGTTGCCCGTGGTCAGGAAGTCCGGGCTCAGCACCGACAGGACGATGAAGAGAAGCAGGAGTCCGATCACCGAGCCGAGGCGCTGGAACAGCGTCTTGGCCTGGCTCCAGTTGAGTTGAAGCGTCATGTCAGTGGCCTCCGGTCGCGGCAGTCATCACGGTTTCCTGGGTGGCACCGTGGGCTTCGAGCAGGGCCGTTGCATGCCCCTCGTGCATCACCAGGATGCGATCGCTCATGGCGAGCACCTCCGGCAGTTCCGAGGAAATCATGAGAATGGCCACGCCCTGCTCCGCGAGTTGATTGATGATGTGATAGATCTCGGCCTTGCCGCCGACGTCGACGCCGCGCGTGGGTTCGTCGAGGATGAGGACGCGCGGTTTCAGTGCCAGCCATTTGGCCAGCACGACTTTCTGTTGGTTGCCGCCCGACAACGCGCTCACGCTGAGCTCCATGTCGCGCGTGCGGATCTTCAGCGCTTCGATCAGCCCGCGTGTCTGGGTTTTCTCGCCGCCGCGATCGACCAGGCCGATGTGCGCGGGAACGCGTGGCAGGCTGATGTTCTCGCGCAGGCTCAGGTCGAGTACGAGGCCCTGCGCCTTGCGGTCTTCGGTAAGGAAACCGAAACCGGCGTTGATCGCCTGGTTGGGATTGGTCGCGGTGACCACTTCGCCATCCAGCAGCACGCGGCCTTCCGAAGGCTTATCGAGGCCAAAGAGCAGGCGTGCCAGTTCGGTGCGACCCGCGCCCAGCAGGCCGGCGACGCCAAGCACTTCACCCGAACGCAGGTCGAAGCTCACGTCTTTCACCATGCCGCCGGAGATATGTTCCACCTGCAGGCGTACCTTGCCCGGCGTGGAGGTGCGCACCGGGAAGCGTGCTTCCAGCGTGCGGCCGACCATCATCTTGACCACTTCGTCGAAGGCCAGCCCCGGGACGGGACGCGTGCCGACGAACTTGCCGTCGCGCAGGATCGAGATGCGGTCGCAGATCGCGAAGATCTCTTCCATGCGATGCGACACGTACACGATGCCGGTGCCCTTCTCGCGAAGCGCGCGGATCAGCTTGAACAGCGTCGTTGTCTCGTGTTCGGTCAACGCCGCGGTGGGCTCGTCCATGATCAGCACGCGCGCGTTCTGGCCGAGCGCACGGGCGATCTCGACCATCTGCTGCGTGCCGACGGAAAGGCGCTCGACGCGCGTATCCGGATCGAGCCGCTCCATGCCGACCTGGGCGAGCCACTCCATCGCCTTCTTCGTCATCGCCTTGCGATCGAGCAGGCCGAAGCGCTGGATCTCGCGGCCAAGGAACAGGTTGTCCGCGATGCTGAGCGCCGGGATCAGGTTCAGTTCCTGATGGATGATCGCGATGCCGTATTTCTCGGCATCGGCCGGCGTGGTGATCGAAACGGCCTTGCCATCGACTTCGATCGTGCCCGAATCCGGCGCGTAGATCCCCGTGAGGATCTTCATGAGGGTGGACTTGCCAGCGCCGTTCTCACCCATCAGCGCGTGCACTTCGCCGGCGACCAGTTCGAAGTCCACACCTTCGAGCACCTTTACCGGGCCGAAGGCTTTGTGAATGTCCTTCATGGTGACGAGGGTCGTGGCCATCAGAAGGTCACGCCCGCGTGCAGGATCACGTTCGCGTAAGGCGAGGTCTCGCCGGTACGCACTACGGCGACGGCACGCGCGCTGAGCCGCTTCAGGTCTTCATGCGAAACCTCGGTAACGGCCAGGCCGTCCTTGCCCAACCGCGCGGCGAGTGATACCAGAGCGGGATTGCGTGCGTGGATTTCGCTGGCAACCGTCACGCTTTCAACGGCGAGTTCCGCGTACACGGCTTCGAACACCGTCGCGAAATCCGGCGTGCCGGGCAGTACCGCCAGGTCGATACAGGGAACGCCGGGTGGCACCGGCAGACCGACATCGCCGATGACCAGCGTGTCGGTATGGCCCATGGCGGCGATCACGCGGTTGAGTTCCGCATGGAGCAGCCCGCTACGTTTCATCGATGTGTCTCCAGGAACGCCGTGACCTCATCGGCACGCGGCATGCCGCCCTGGGCGCCCAGGCGCGAGACGGCGATCGCCGCGGTCGCGCACGCTTTGCGCACCGCCACGTCGAGGCCTTCGGCGAGGAACACCGCGAGCGCGGCATTGAAAGTGTCACCGGCGCCGGTGCTGTCCACCGCGTCGACCTTGAAGCCGCTCTGGTGCCGCGGCTCGTCGTCCTTGTCGCGGAACCAGGCACCGTCCTCGCCACGGGTCAGTACGACCGGGCAGGGAGCGCGACGCATGAGCTCGCGGAAATCGGTTTCGCCATCCGCACCCAGGACCGTGGCGAGTTCGTGCTGGTTCGGCGTGAGGAAGCGCACGCGAGACAGCCACTCGACCGGCAGCAACTGTGCAGGGGCGGGATTGAGAATCACCGGAGCGCCTTCCTCCTGCGCGATGCGCAACGTGGCGTCGACGGCGTCGAGGGGAATCTCCAGCTGGACCAGCACGACGTCGGCGCCGCGAATGAGTTCGCGGGCGGCTTCGACCTGGGCGGGCGTCACGCGGCCGTTGGCGGCGGGCACTACGACGATGCTGTTTTCACCACCGGCGACCGTGATCGAGGCCGTGCCGCTGCCGATGCCGTCAACCCGTGTCACGTGGGTCACGTCGACACCTTCGGCCACGAGGCCGTCGTAGAGCTGCTTGCCGAAGGCATCGTCGCCGACGCAGCCGACCATGGACACGGAGGCGCCGAGCCGCGCGGCAGCGACTGCCTGGTTCGCGCCCTTGCCGCCGGGAATGGTGAGGAAACGATCACCGGTCAACGTTTCGCCGGGGCCGGCAAAGCGCGGCGCGAGCGTGACCAGATCCATATTGATGCTGCCGACAACGACGATTCGCGTCATGCCATGTAGCTCCGCGGTAAAGACTTCGGAACGTCCGTTGTTCGCCGGTGTGATGGGGATGGCGCGCAAATATACGCCTTGCACGCGCAGGATGCTTTGCTGCGCGTGCTTTCCATTACCGGGAGAGTCCCTTGGCCTCGAGTTCCGCGAGGTAAGCAGGCCATGCCGAGTCGTAGGCGCGGCCAAGGTCGTACAGCGTGTCCCAACCGAAGATGCCGCTCGCGTGGCCGTCGTCGAAGCGGATCAGCACGCCGTAATGGCCGGTGGGTTCAAGTGCGGTGATGCCCACGTTGCGCTTGCCGGCAACGAGCACTTTCTGCCCGGGGCCATGGCCCTGCACTTCGGCGCTGGGTGAGTTCACCCGGAGGTATTCACAGGGAAGTCGGAAGCGTTCGTCGTTGTCGAAACTGACCTCGAGGATGCGCGAGGCCGAATGCAGGACGATATCGAGGGGGCGCGGGCGGGACATGGGCCGGTGGCCTTGGTGGTTCAGAACAAATGAAAGCGGACACTGCGGGCTATCGCTCTCTGTGGGAGCCGCTGAAGCGGCTCCCACACGAAACGGCTAGCGCTCTTGCTTAGTGCGCGCTGCCGAAGCCGCCGCCGGTGTCGCCCTTCTCGAGCGGCGGCGGTACGCCGGCCACGGCTAGCAGCGACGTGGCGTAGGCATCTTCCATGCTGATGGTGGAGATCTCGTCCCACGAGAAGAACGACGGCTCGCTCAGCCATTCCGCGTCGGGGGTGATTTCCTGCATGTTGAAGCCTTCTTCTTCCACGCTGACGAGTCGGCCGATGTAGCAGACCTCGGCTTCGTCTTCGCTGTCCACATGCACACCGATGACCGGCGCATGCGCGGCGGCTGCTTTCACCACCTGCTGGATATCGTCCAGCGGGAAGTCGGCCGGCGGCGTCGGGCGGATGCCCTTCAGCGCGAGTGCCTTCTCGAGGAAGGTGCTGTGTTTGTCGGGTGCTTCGAATTCGGAGATGTCGCGATGCCGCATGATGTACATGCCGTCATAGCTGACGCCGTCGCCGATGACCCACAGCAGGAAAAATTCACGGCCAACTCCGCCCACGTAGCCGCAGAAGCTGCCGTGTTCGAGTTCGTCGCGCCACAGACGTACCAGCTGCTGGCTATCCTGCGCTTCACGCAGGCTCGCACGCTGGCCGTTGGTTTTGAGTTGAATAACCTTGCCCATATACGTCAATAGTTTACCAGAGGGGGGACCCCTCATTGTTCAGAGGATGTAACGGCTCAGATCCTCGTCCTTGACGAGCGAAGACAGGGTTTTGTCGACATATTCGGCGTCGATCGCATGCTTTTCGCCGGACTTGTCCGCTGCTTCGAAGGAAATGCGCTCCAGCAGGCGCTCCATCACCGTGTGCAGGCGGCGCGCGCCGATGTTCTCGGTGCGCTCGTTGACCTGAAACGCGACCTCGGCCAGGCGGTCGATCCCGGACTCGGTGAACTCCAGTTCCACGCCCTCCGTATTGAGCAGTGCAACATATTGCTTGGTCAGCGCGTTGTGCGGCTCGCGCAGGATGCGCTTGAAGTCGTCGACGGAAAGCGCGCTCAGCTCCACGCGGATAGGAAGGCGACCCTGCAGTTCGGGAATCAGGTCCGACGGCTTGGCGAGCGAGAACGCGCCTGAAGCAATGAACAGGATGTGGTCGGTCTTGATGGCGCCGTACTTGGTCGACACCGTGGAGCCTTCCACCAGCGGCAGCAGATCGCGCTGCACGCCTTCGCGGCTCACGCCGGCCCCGCCCCACTCGGAACGCTGGGCCACCTTGTCGATCTCGTCGATGAAGACGATGCCGTTCTGCTCGGCGATGTCCACGGCGCGGCTGCGCAGGTCGTCGTCGTTGAGCAACTTGCCGGCTTCTTCTTCGATGAGCAGCGGGCGCGCTTGGCGGATCGTCATCTTGCGCTTCTGCGACTTCGAGCCACCCAGGTTCTGGAACATCTTGCCCAGCTGCTGGCTCATCTCTTCCATACCCGGCGGGGTCATGATCTCGACGCCGACGTTGGTCGCGAAGTCCAGTTCGATCTCGCGATCGTCCAGGGCGCCCTCGCGCAGCTGCTTGCGCAGCTTCTGCCGCGTATCACTGTCGATCGCGGGCGCCGATGAGCCGGTGTCGTCCCATCCGGTCGCCTGCTGGCGCCGAGGAAGGAGTGCGTCCAGCAGGCGATCCTCGGCGGCATCTTCGGCCTGGCTGCGCACGCGGCCCTTCGCCTGGTCGCGCACGAGCTTGTACGACACATCGGCGAGATCGCGGATGATCGACTCCACATCCTTGCCGACGTAGCCCACTTCGGTGAACTTGGTCGCTTCGACCTTCACGAACGGCGCGTTGGCCAGGGTGGCCAGGCGACGGGCGATTTCCGTCTTGCCGACGCCCGTCGGGCCGATCATCAGGATGTTCTTCGGGGTGACTTCCTCACGCATGCCCGGTTCCAGCTGCATGCGGCGCCAGCGGTTACGCAGCGCGATGGCCACAGCGCGCTTGGCGTCCTGTTGGCCGATGATGTAGCGGTCGAGTTCGTTGACGATCTCGCGGGGAGTGAGTTCGGACATCGGCTCAGAGCTCCTCAATGGAGACGTTGTGGTTGGTGTAGATGCAGATATCACCGGCGATCTTGAGCGCTTTCTCTACGATCGTGCGCGCATCGAGCTCGGTATTCTCCATCAGCGCGAGAGCTGCGGACTGGGCGTAGGGACCGCCGGAGCCGATCGCGATCAGGCCGTGCTCGGGTTCGAGGACGTCGCCATTACCGGAAATGAGCAGCGAGGCCTCCTTGTCGGCGACGGCCAGCATGGCCTCGAGGCGACCCAGGCGGCGGTCGGTCCGCCATTCCTTGGCCATTTCCACAGCGGCGCGGGTGAGGTTGCCGCCGTGCTTGACCAGCTTCTCTTCGAACAGCTCGAACAGGGTGAAAGCGTCCGCGGTGGCGCCAGCGAACCCGGCCAGGACATCGCTCTTGCCGAGGCGGCGCACCTTGCGGGCGTTGGCTTTCATGACGGTATTGCCAAGGGTGACCTGACCGTCGCTGCCGATGACGACCTTGTCGTCCCGGCGGACGCAGACGATGGTCGTAGCGTGCATCGGTTCCATAGCGGGTTCCTTCGGGGAGTCGGCTAGACGTGGGGGCCGAAGGCAGGGGTAGCAAGGCTCGGTGCTGTGCCGGAGACCCCTATCAGGGTCCGCCGCTCCCACATTTATCTATTTTCGCTTTGCTCTTGGATGCGCGGCGTCGTAGACCTTGGCCAGGTGCTGGAAGTCGAGGTGCGTGTAGATCTGCGTCGTGGCGATGTCGGCGTGTCCGAGCAGCTCCTGCACCGAACGCAGGTCGCCTGAGGATTCCAGCATGTGGCTGGCGAAGGTATGCCGGAGCATGTGCGGATGAACCCGCTTGGTTTGCCCGCTGGAGAGCTTGGCCAGCCGCATCTGCACGGCGCGGGCGCTGATCGGCGCCCCACCACGGCCCTTGAAGACAGGCTGTTCCGGGCCGGCTCCGCCCAGCGTGGCCAGCCCTCTCAATGCCGTGATGGCAAAGCGGCCGACCGGAAGGATGCGCGTCTTGCTGCCCTTGCCGAGCACACGTACCTGGCCGTCTTCGAGGTCGAGGTCGCCCCAACGCAGTTGGGTCAGCTCGGAAAGACGCAGGCCGCTGGAGTAGAACAGCTCCATCATCGCCGAGTCCCGCGGTGCCAGCGTGCCGCCAAGGTTGGTCTCGACGAGCTCCTTGGCCTCGTCGGCATCCAGAACCTGGGGCAGTTTGCGGCGCACCTTGGGGCCGCGAACAGCGGCCGCCGGGTCGTGGGCGAGCTGCCCCTCGCGCGTGAGGTAGCGAAACAACGTGCGACAGGCGGAAAGGAGGCGTTGGATGCTGTTGGGCTGGAGGCCACCGCGGTGTTCGCGGGCAATCATGCCGCGCAGGCGATCGGGGCTGAGCACGTCGAAGCTCGCCATCCCCTCGGCTTCCATGAAGCCGAGCAGTTTCTCCAGATCACGCCGGTAGGCCGAAAGGGTGTGGACGGATGGCGCACGCTCGGCCGCGAAGTGCCGCAGGAAGGCCTCGACGGCCTCGCGCGGGCTCACGCGGCCTTCCGCGCCCGTTCGATCGCCGAGCCGACGGTGGTTGAAATCATGTCCAGGAACAGCGTGCCCATGCCGGGGTGGAAGCGATCCGCATCGGCGCTGCCAATGGCCAGCAGGGCATCCGGCCCCACGCGCATAAGCGCGGCCGACCGGACATCCGGAGCTTCGTCGCCGAACAGGCGGTGCAGCTTGTCCGGCGCGAGGCGGCCGGCGACGGGGTCCGCGTGCTCCAGGAACGAGGCGAACTCCGGCAGGCCGGACGTTCCGCGGGGCTCGCGCAGCAGCCAGGGCTCGTCGGGAAGACCAGCCAGGTCGCCAAAGAAGACCAGGCGGATCCGCTCGGACTGGAAGTCTTCGGTCAGGCGGCGGACCACGCTGCGTACCGTTTCCTCGATGTCCTTGGCGCTGAGCAGGGCCAGCATCAGGCCATGCACGCGGCGCATCAGCTTCTCATTGTCGCCAGCGATCGACGACAGGTCCTTCAGGCGCGTTTCAAGCTCGGCATTCTTGTCACGCAGGGCGCGAAGCTGATGCACGGCAAGCGAGGCGGCCGGACCGTTGCTGCTGGGCAGCGTGAGCGCGTTGGCGATTTCGGGGTAGTCGGCGAGGAAATCAGGGTGTCGCCGCAGGTAGGACGCCACGGTGGCTGGCTTGATGTCGCCGTCGATCGCGGTGTCAGTCATCGGGTGTATTCCTCATTGATGGCCAGTGTGCCCCGTTCGTGCGTGAACGTCACACTTCGCCTTCGAAAACAAAGGCGGCCGGGCCGGTCATCCATAGCGTGTGGCCAGGGCCGTGCCATTCGATGGTCAGCGTGCCACCGGGCAGTTCGATGTTCACTATGGGCGCGGCCATGCCCAGGGACTGGGCTACCGCGGCCGCCGCGCAGGCACCGGTACCGCAGGCGCGGGTCCAGCCGCTGCCACGTTCGTGCACGCGCAGGCGGATGCGATCGGGGCCCAGACGCTGCGCAAAACCGACATTGACGCCCTGCGGGAAGGCCGGATGCGCCGTGAGCGCCGGGCCGAGCAGGTCGATGCGCGGATCCGCGAGGTCGTCGTCGAAAATAACGGCGTGCGGGTTGCCCATCGACACCGCGCCGAACGTGATCCGCTCGCCGGCGACTTCCAGCGTATAGGTGGCGGCCGGCGAGGTCGCATCGAAAGGAAGGGAGGCCGGTGCGAAGTCCGGCTCGCCCATGTCGACGACGACGCGATGCTCGTCCAACACGCGCACGGTGACCGGCCCCGAGGGGCTTTCCAGTCGGACGTCGGTGTCGCGCTCGATCACGCCGTCGCGGTAGAGCCAGGCGGCGACGCAACGAACGCCATTACCGCACTGCCCCGACGGCGAGCCGTCCGCATTCCAGATGCCGTAGTAGAACTCGCAGGTGGGATCGCGCGCCGGCTCGATGCTGATCAGCTGGTCGAAGCCGACACCGGTGTGACGGTCGGCGAGCGAGGCGATCCTGGCGGCGTTCGGTATCCGCCCCGCGTCCTCGCGCCAGTCCACGATGACGAAGTCGTTGCCGATCCCATGCATCTTGGTGAAGCGGTTCGGCATCGTCGTTACTGGTGAATGACGGAGTTGAACGGGGTGATGGTGGTGCTGGCCCTCGCAGGACCCTCAACCGTCGAGGCGCTGGCCGGATGCGCGCCATGCGGGGTAGCTGTCGTACCGGCGCCCGGCGGGGGCGGCATGAACAGGTCACCCTTTTGCCCGCAGCCGGAAAGCGCGGTAACAGCGATGGCGAACGGCAGGATCAGTCGGCGCATGGGCGATTCCCCGTAAACGGCGGCCAGTATAGCCCCGCGACGCTCAGAGCGGCTTCTCGAAGCGCAGGGCGTCGGCGCCGTCGGCGTAGTACCGGGTGTACTCACCGATGCGGTGGTAACCGAGGCGCTCGTACAGCCGGATGGCCACGGCGTTGTCCTTGCGGACTTCGAGTCGGAGTGCCCGGCAACCGCGCGAGCGTGCCGTGTCTTCGGAGGCCTCGACCAGCGCGGAGCCCACGCCCTTGCCCTGGGCTTGCGGCGTGGTGGCGATGGAATACAGGCGGGCTACCGTGCTCCCCTTGCGGAAGAAGACCACGGCGGTGCCGAGGAAGCGGCGATGGTTCGCGCTGGCGACGAGCACCAGGGCGCTTTCGCTATCGAGATGTTTGCGGTACTGGGCACGGCTCAGGCGGTCCTGCGCGAAGCTCGATTCCTCGAGGGCGACCAGATCGTCGAGATCGCTGACTTCGGCGCGACGAACGCGAACGGCAGCGGTAACCGGGGGTGGACGCATGCGCTTTGGGAACTCCGGCGCGAGGGGGTGACGGCTGCGGAGCCGGACGGGGAGAATCGGCAAGCGCGGCACTGTAGACCTCGTGCCCGGGTCGATCAATGACTTTTTCATGAATTCGTTTAAACAGGCTTCAGCGCTGGCGCTTGTGCGGCGCGCCACCGGAGGACCACACTGCGCCACCGACGAAACCAACGATCCCCGGTGGGGTCGCATTGCAGGTATTCGTCGTCTGTCGAGGTCTCATGAGCCGGCTCGTCATCGTCGTGGAAAAAGCCTCCGATTGGGGCTCGTACTACCCATCCGCCGATGTCGTCAGCGCCATGGACTACCTCCGTGAGCCCGTCGGTACGGACGACGAGCGCACGCACGTCATCAACCTGTGCCGCAGCTACAAATACCTGGGCACCGGTTACTACGTGTCGTTGCTGGCGGAAGCGCGCGGACACAAGGTCATTCCGTCGGTGCGCACGGTGAACGACCTGCGCCGCCGTTCGCTCTACGGCCTGGACATCGACGACCTCAACCAGAAGCTGGCCAATTTCCTGCCGGCGGGTGGCCGCGACACCACCGACTTCGGTGTCCTCGTCTACTTCGGCGAGACCGCCTACGACGACCTGCAGGATCTTGCGAGGCAGATCTTCGAGATGTTCCCCTGCCCGCTGATGCGCATCGAGTTCGAGCGCGATCGCGTCTGGCAGGTATCGTCGATCAAGCCGGTGGGCCTGCACACCCTGGACGACGCCCAGGAAGACGCCTTCGCCCAGGCGCTGGACAAGTTCTCGAAGAAACTCTGGCGCAAGCCCAAGGCGCGGCGTCGCTTCCGTTACGATATCGCCATGCTGGTCGATCCGAACGAGAGCATGCCGCCCTCGAACAAGAAGGCGCTGAAGCAATTCATCGAGGCGGGCAAGCATCTCGGCATCGAAGTCGACCCGATCGGCAAGAACGACTACCAGCGCCTGGCCGAATACGACGGCCTGTTCATTCGCGAAACCACGGCCAGCGACAACCACACCTACCGCTTCGCGCATCGCGCGGAGAAGGAAGGCATGGTGGTCATGGACGATCCCACCTCGATCCTGCGCTGCACGAACAAGATCTTCCTTAACGACCTGATGGTCGCGCGCAAGCTGGCCACGCCGATCACGGAGATCATCTACCGCGACGACCCGCGTCGCGTACGCGACCTGCCCGATCGTCTTGGCCTGCCCATCGTGCTGAAGATTCCGGATGGCTCGTTCTCACGCGGCGTGGTGAAAGTGGAAACGCGAGAGGCACTGGAGAAAGCAGCGGCCGAGCTGTTCTCGCATAGTGCGTTGCTGATCGCGCAGGAATACCTCTATACCGAGTTCGACTGGCGTATCGGTGTACTCAACCACGAGCCGCTTTACGCCTGCCAGTACTACATGTCGCGCGGGCACTGGCAGATCTACAACCATGGCGCGAAAGGAACGGCCAAATCGGGTGGCTTCCGCACGGTGCCCGTGCGCGAGGCGCCGAGCGAGGTCGTGAAGCTGGCGCTGAAGGCCACGCAGACGATCGGCGATGGCCTGTACGGTGTCGACCTCAAGCAGGTCGGCGACAAGCCCGTGGTGATCGAAGTCAACGACAACCCATCGATCGACGCGGGCGTCGAAGATGGTTACCTGGGCGAAGACCTCTACCTGCGCATCATGCAGGAGTTCCTCCGTCGCCTGGAACTCAAACGCCTCGGCATCAAGACCTGAAGCAACGCCGCCGCCCCCCTGTAGGAGCCAGGCCCTTGTGGGAGCCGCTTCAGCGGCGGAAGAGGGACGCCAACAGCGACAGCGGCAGCGCCGGCTTCATCGCCACCAGCACGCTGGCCGGGGCCAGCATCAGCCAGAACACCGGGGTCCAGCCCAGTGCGTCGCTGTGACCGGAAAGCGGGGTGACCAGGAGCAGCAGCGTGCCCACGGCCAGCCAGGCCAGGGCAATCAGCGCGCGGACGCGGCGGGGCGAGAGCGTGTCGTTCATGGCCAAACTCCGGTAGCTCGATGTCGTGGAATTGAAGGCTAGGCATCCCCCGTCTCAGGGATCGCGACCCGTTGACCCCACCGTGACGCCCGGCCGGCCACCCTGACCTCATGAGCCGACTTCCCCTGGGTTTCCTCCTCGCCGCCAGCATGGCTACCGCCGGCTGCGCCGCCGATGCTCCGCTCAAGACGGTCGGCCAGGTGCAGCTGCCCCGCTACATGGGCACCTGGTACGTCATGGGCAACATTCCCAACTTCGCCGAACGCGGGAAGGTGGCCACGGCGGACGAGTACTCGCTGCGGCCCGACGGCCAGATCGACAACATCTACCATTACCGCAAGGGCTTCGATCAGCCAGCGAAGACATGGCACGGCAAGGCCTGGTTGCCCGACCCGAAGGACGCCAGCCGCTGGAAGGTACAACTGCTCTGGCCCTTCCGCTCCGACTACATGATCCTCGCGCTGTCCGACGACTACCGCGTCAGCATGGTCGGCCTGCCTTCGCGCAAGCTGCTGTGGATCATGTCAAAGGACCGGACCATGGACGATGCGGTCTACCAGCGCCTTCTCGATGTCGCCCGCCAGCAAGGCTTCCCGGTCGAACAGATGCGTCGTGTTCCGCAGTCGCCTGAGGACGTGGGCAAGCTCGGCTACCAGTAGCGGCGTTAGAATTGCCCTACCGGGCAGGTTCGGTCCGGCGTCGATCCAGGAGTGTCCATGAGCGCTGAAGCGCACCGTTTTGCCGTGTTCGGTCACCCGATCGCGCATTCGCTGTCCCCGCAGATCCACCAGGCCTTTGCCGAACAACTCGGCATCCGCCTGAGCTACGAGACCATCGACGCCGCGCCGGACGCGTTCGAGCCGGCCGTGCATCGCTTTTTCGCCGAAGGCGGTCTTGGTGCCAACGTGACCATGCCGCACAAGCTCGCCGCGCTGGAAATCGCGCAGGAACGCTCGGAATCCGCCCTTCGCGCCGGAGCGGCCAACACCCTCACGCCCCTCGTCGGCGGCAAGCTACAGGCACATAACACCGACGGCAGCGGCTTCGTACGCGACATCACGGAACGCCACTCCCTCGACCTGCGCGGCCACGATGCCCTCCTCCTCGGTGCCGGCGGCGCGGCACGTGCCGTTGCCTGGGCGCTGATGGACGCTGGCGTGCAGACGCTGACCATCGTCAATCGCAGCCCCGAGCGCGCCGACGAGCTGGCTGACGCCATCGGCGAACCGGCGCGCTGCCACACCCGCTACTGGAACGACATGGAAGGCAAGTGCTTCGACCTCGTCGTTAACGCCACCTCGATCGGCGTCATCGGTGGCACGTTCGATCTGCCGATGTCGATCCTGCAGGACCACAGCACCTGCTACGACCTCTGCTACGGCGCCGCCGCGGCTGACTTCAAGGGCTGGGCCACCGCAGCCGGCACGCGTTACTTCCGTGACGGTCTGGGCATGCTGGTCGAGCAGGCTGCCGACGCGTTCGAGCGCTGGCATGGCCAGCGGCCGGATACGGATCCTGTCTACAACCTCCTGCGCCAGCGTTACTGACGTCTCCCGGACGCCTCGATGTCCCTGTCCTGCCGCATGGGCTGCGGTGCCTGCTGCATCGCGCCCTCCATCAGCTCGCCTATCCCCGGCATGCCTCATGGCAAGCCCGCCGGCGTGCGCTGCGTGCAGCTGACCGACGACAACCGGTGCGCGATCTTCGGGCTGCCGGAGCGGCCGAAGGTTTGCGGTGGGCTCAGGCCGGAAGCGGAGATGTGTGGCGCTGATCGCGATCACGCCATGTCGTGGATCGAGGCGCTGGAGCGGGCCACCGCTGCACACTGACCCTCAGCTACCGGGTGGCAGCGCTCACGGCGCGTCGGCGACACGCTGCCCCGGGCAGGTGTAAGTCGCCTGGTATTCGTAGACGGTTTTCGGGGTGTTCTGCGCATCCGCGGGCACCTGCTTCGCAAGCACCAGGCGGATGGTATCGACATTGGGCGAGCCGCAACGTTTGCGTGCCATGGCGATGCAGGGTTGGTCGGTGATCGCATCGGTCTGGCAGGACACGGCGATCGGCGCGGCCGGCGTGATCGCGACATTTGTCGGTGCGCTGGGCGCGGTGGCACATCCTGCCAGCGCCATCAGCGCGATGGTGGACCACACGAGACGATAAGCGACGTCCATAACAAACTCCTGCTCTTGCCTCAGCCTAGGTTTGATGAGTGAAGTCGGTGGGTGAAGTTCGACTTTAGCGCGTTTTGGGGGGAGAGGCATCGCCGATGAATCGGCTCCCACAGAAGAATACCGTCAGTGGTTACGGACGTCCGGATGTCTGAATCGTCAACCAGCCGTCATCTGCAAGTAAAGCGCGGTACATGCGCAACCCCGAGTCTTCCCGGTTTTACACCTCCAGGGGATCGACCCGATGACGTTCGCACGTGCTTCGCTCCGTCGCACCGCCCTCGCCACTGCGCTTGCACTCACACTGCATGCCGGTTTCGTCCACGCCGCCGACGACAAGGCCGCGCCTGCCGCAGATGCCGCGGCGACGACCAGGGACGCAAAGCAACTCGAGGCTGTCTCGGTCATCGCACCGGGTGAAACGCGGCAGATCCAGAGCATCGGTGTCGACGAGATCACGAAACAACAGACGCCGGGTACCAGCGCTTTGAAAGCGCTCGATAAACTGCCGGGCGTGCAGTTCCAGTCCGCCGACCCCTGGGGTGCGTACGAGTGGTCGACGCAGATCACGCTCCACGGGTTTGACCAGTCGCGCCTTGGCTTCACGCTCGACGGCATCCCGCTGGGCACCATGGGCTATGGCGTCACCGACGGCCTGCAGGTGACGCGTGCCATCACCACCGAAAACCTCGCAACGGTCGAACTCGCTCAGGGCGCCGGCGCGCTGGGTACCGCGTCGAACACGAACCTCGGCGGCACGGTGCAGTTCTACTCCGCCGATCCGGATATGAAACCGGGCGTGCGCCTGAACCAGGTGCTGGGTTCGGATTCGACCCACCGCACGTTCGCCCGCGTCGATTCAGGCGATTACCACGGCTTTTCCATGTACGTGTCGTTCGCCAACGCGGACACGGACAAGTGGAAAGGCTTCGGCGACCAGAAGTCGAACCAGGCGAACCTGAAGGCCCTGTACCAGTGGGGCGATGGCAACCGCATCAGCCTGTTTGTCGACAGCAGCAAGCGCAAGGAATACGACTACATGGACCTGTCCCTTACCAGCCAGCGTGCGCTGGGCTGGAACTGGGACTACCTGCAGCCGGACTGGAACTCCGCCGTACAGATTGCCAACGCGTTGAACGGCAAGGGGCAGTACCCGGCGTCGCTCAACGGCTTGCCTGCCGATTACGACAAGGGCGACGCGACCTACTACGCCGGTGGTGGCATTCGTCGTGACACGCTGACCGGCCTGTCGGGCTCGTTCAATCTTGGCGGCGCGACGCTCGACACCACGGGTTACTACCATGCCGATCGCGGCGAGGGTCAGTGGGCCACGCCGTACCAGGCCTCCTCCCCGACCGTGCCAATTTCGATGCGCACCACGGATTACGGCCTTGATCGTTACGGCATCACCTCGGCGCTCAAGTTCACCGTGGGTAACAACGATATCGAGCTTGGCATCTGGGGCGAGGACTCCCATACCAACCAGGAGCGAAATTACTTCACGCTCAGTGGCCAGTACACGTCGCTGTATACGGTCTACAACGACCAGGATCCGTTCCTGCGCGCCTTCCTGCAGCATTACGAAACCAAGACCCGCATGGGCTACGCCGAGGACACCATCCACCTCCTCGACGACCAGCTGACGATCAACTTCGGTGCGAAGTCGTTGCGCGTAACCACGGATGCCACGTCACTGGTGCCGACCACGGCGTTCGCGCAGGGACAGATGCGCGCGAAGAAGGGGTTCCTGCCGCAGGCCGGTGTCGACTACAAGCTCGACGCCAACCAGGACATCTACGCCTCCTATGCGAAGAACATCGCTGCGTTCGGCATCACGCCTTTCAGCACGTCGCAGGCGGCGTTCGACGCAGCGAAGGAGCATCTGAAACCGGAAGAATCACAAACCTGGCAGACCGGTTATCGCGCTCACGGAGAAACCTTCGAGGCCTCGTTGGGCCTGTTCTACACGCGCTTCGAGAACCGCCTGCTGGCGACGACGCCGTGTCCCGCGGTCGTCACCTGCGCGGCCTCGTTGAACAACGTCGGCGACGTGAAGAGCCGTGGCGCCGACGTCGCCTTCCTCTGGAAGCCGGTGCAGGGCCTGAGCTGGCTTAACTCGTTCTCGTACAACAACTCGAAGTACCAGGACGATTACCAGAACTCGGGCACCGTGCACACCGCGGGCAAGTACGTCGTCGGCGTGCCGAAGACGATGTTCTCCAGCTCGGTGAGCTACGAGATCGACGGCTGGCGCGCGAACGTCGAGGGCAAGTACACGGGGCGTCGCTACATCACCTATACCGATGACTCCTCCGTACCGTCGTACTGGGTGGTCGACGCGGGCCTCGCCTACGACATCGGCAACCTTTCGGTGCTGAAGGAGCTGAGCATCGGCTTCAACGTGACCAACCTGTTCGACAAGCGCTACTTCGCCTCGACCGGTACGAACGGCTATGTCGCATCGGATCCGGACGGCTACAACCAGACCCTGATGGCCGGTGCACCGCGCCAGTACTTCGTAAACGTCAACGCGAAGTTCTGATCGCGGCGTCCGGGCAGGACTCAGGCAAAGAAGACAACAAGGAACGCGAGGGCAATCGCAACGACGTCTTCGATGATGGCGGCAGGTCGGTCGCTGTGGAAGGCGGCGGCCATCTTCGTGCGGGCAGCGGAGCCGCCCAGGGTGCCAAGGACGGCACCGATGGCGCCAGCGACCAGTCCCACCAGCAGGCTGTCGTGTGCGGCGCCGATGCAGGCCCCGGAGAGGGCGCCCGTGACGATACGGGTGCCGAATTGCACGGGAATCTTGCGGCTCGGGGTGGAGGGCAGCTGGTCGGTGACCAGTTCGCCCAATGCAGCGATGCCCAGAATCCAGGGCGTCCATGCGTAGCCCATGAACGCCAGCGGAGTACCCGTCAACGCGAGACCGCCGAACCGGGCGGCGAACGAGACGGCGGCGGGCGCCATCATCGCGCGGAGGCCGGCGACGACGCCGATGAGCAGAGCGAGGACGAAGATCATGACGGATTACCTTTCCTGGGCGGTGCGGTCATTCAAGCGTGGCCGGCGGGGCGTGGCTTGCCTGAATTGAGCGTGGCGGGTGTGCATCGCAACATGGCTGCAACAATGGGTCGCCAAGATGACAAGCCCGCTGGGGTCGTCCAACAGGGGGACGGCCTGGTTGCGGGTGCGCCACGGAACCACCCCCATGTCCCAGACACTTACCGCCGCGTTTCCCCGACGCACGGTTATCGCCATTGCCGTCGGTGTGGCCGCGCTTGCGGTCGTCGTCGGTCTCGTTGTTTTTCGCGGCCATCAGGCCAGCACGTCCACCGATGCTTCCGGTACGACAGTCGCGGAGACGAGCTCGTCGTCCGGCTCGTCGCCGGAAATCGACATTCTTCTCGGCCTTGCCCGCGACGCCACGAAGGAAGGTCGCCTGGTAGCTCCCCAGGGCAACAATGCGTACGAGTACTACCTCAGCGTCAGCCAACTCGATCCGAAAAACGCGACGGCACAGGATGCCTTGCGCGAAACGCTGCCGTTCGCGTCGCAGGAAATCGAACGCCAGATCAACCGCCGCGAGCTCGAGGAGGCACGGCGCGAGATCTCGCTGCTGCGCGACTACGATCCGACCAACTACACGCTCATCATTCTTGGCGCGAAGCTCGATGCGCAGCAGCAGGTCGTGACGGCCGAAGATGAGGCGAAGGCTGAGTCGATTCGTAGGCGAAACGGCTAGAGCAAGGCGGCCCAGGCGACAGCCGCCCGCTCCGAGACCGTGCTCATGGTCGGGCGGCATCTGCCGCGCCATAATCGGGGCATCCCAAGGGCAAGGAGCCTCCCATGCATCGTCTCGCCATCCTCTTTTTCACCGCCGTGCTCGGCGGCGCCGCCCTCGTGGCCTGCCAGACCGCACCGCAGGCGGCGCCGGCCGCTGCGCCGAAACCGGTAGCCGGCTTCGTCACGGACATGAAGACCTTCGACGCCTTCATCGCCACGAAGCCGACGCCCGAGCAGTTCCACGCCGCCTATCCGGACGTCATGCTGGTCACCCCGGACATGATGACCACCCGGGAGATGCGCCAGAACAACAGCCGCTACTTCCCGAAGATGGACGCCACGGGCCATATCGTGGGCGGCTCGTTCATGTAATGCCCACGGCAGGCATGGCCCGAGCCATTAGAATCGGGCCATGTCTACCTCGATCCGACCCTTCAAGGGCATCCTTCCCCGCCTCGGCGAGCGCGTTTACGTCGATCCCGCCGCCACCGTCATCGGTGACGTCGAACTCGGCGACGACGCCTCCATCTGGCCCGGCGCCGTCGCCCGCGGCGATGTCCATCACATTCGTATCGGCGCCCGCAGCAACCTTCAGGATGGCGCGATCATCCACGTGACCCACGATGGCCCGTACACGCCGGGCGGCTTCCCGACGATCATCGGCGACGACGTGACCATCGGCCACGGCGCGGTGATCCACGCCTGCACCATCGAGGACGGCTGCCTCATCGGCATGCACGCCACGGTGCTCGACGGCGCCGTGATCCGAAAGAACGGCTTCGTCGGCGCCGGCGCGGTGGTCCCGCCGGGGAAGATCGTTGGCGAGCGTGAGCTGTGGCTGGGTAACCCCGCGAAGATGGTCCGGGTGCTCAGTGACGCCCAGGTGGCCCAGCTGTACTACTCGGCGGCTAACTACGTGCGCCTGAAAGACGACTATCTGGCTTGATTTGGCCGGGCCGCAGCACCACGCTGGACGCCTGACAGGAGATCTTCGATGGACAGTACAACGAACCCCCTTCTGGACCCGAATGGCCTGCCGGCCTTCTCGGCGATCCGTCCGGAACACATCGAGCCGGCCATCGACAGCCTGATCGCCCAGCAGCGCGCGGCGATCGACCAGATCGCCGCCGACGGTGCCGCGCGGGACTTCAACCACGTGATGCTCGCGCAGGAGCGCCTGGACCAGGTGCTCTCCCGGGCATGGTCGCCGGTCAGCCACCTGCACTCGGTGGCCGACTCCGAAGCCCTGCGCAAGGCGCACGGCTCGGCGGAAGAAAAGCTTACCGATCATGGAATTGAGGTTGGCCAGAACCGCGATCTGTACGCGGCCGTCCAGGCCGTTGCCGACCGCGGCGACTTTGCCGGCCTGCCCGTGGCCTCCCGCGCCGCCGTGGAACACGCCCTGCGCGACTTCCGTCTCTCCGGGGTGGCCCTGGAAGAGCCGGCCCGCAGCCGCTTCCGCGAGATCGGGGTCGAGCTGTCCAGGCTGACCACGGAGTTCTCGAACGCGGTGCTGGACGCCAGCGAAGCCTGGCGCAAGCACATAACGGACGAGCGCGACCTGGCCGGCATCCCGGCTTCCGGGCGCGCCGTGCTACGTGAGTATGCCCGCGAGGAATCGCTGGACGGCTTCCTGGTTACCCTCAAGCAACCCAGCGTGCAGGCCGTGCTGACCTATGCGGAGAATCGCGACCTGCGCGAAGCCGTTTACTACGCTTACCAGACCCGCGCTTCCGACCAGGGTCCGGACAAGGGCAAGTTCGACAATTCCGAGCGCATCGAAAAGATCGTGGCCCTGCGCCACGAGGCCGCCCAGCTGCTCGGCTTCGCCAACGCCGCCGAGGAATCGCTGGCGACGAAGATGGCCACCTCGCCCGACGCTGTTCTCGCCTTCCTTCGCGACCTGGCTGCCCGCGCCAAACCCGTGGCCAAGAAGGAACTGGACGAGCTCCGCCGCTTCGCCGCGGACGAGCTGAAGCTGGACAACCTCGAGCCCTGGGACGTCGGTTTCGCATCCGAGCGACTCCGCCAGCAGCGTTATGCGCTGGACGAGGAACAGATCAAGCCCTACTTCCCGGCATCCGGTGCCATCGACGGCCTGTTCGCCGTCGTCGAGCGCCTCTACGGGGTCCGCTTCGCCGCACGTGACGACGTCGACACCTGGCACAAGGATGTCCGCTACTACGACGTGATGAATGCGGACGGCAGCATCTTCGCCGGGGCCTACCTGGACATGTATGCCCGTTCGGGCAAGCGCGGCGGTGCCTGGATGGACGTGTGCGAGTCGCGCTTCCGCGATGGCGACCACCTGCAGCTTCCGATCGCCTTCCTGACCTGCAACTTCCCGCCGCCGACCGATGGCGCGCCGGCCCTGCTGACGCACGACGACGTGCTCACCCTCTTCCACGAATTCGGCCACGGGCTGCACCACATGCTGACCGAGGTCGACATTCCGTCCGTCGGTGGCATCGACGGCGTGGAGTGGGACGCGGTGGAACTGCCGAGCCAGTTCATGGAGAACTTCGCCTGGGATCGCGAGGCGTTGCGCCTGTTCGCGAAGCACTACGAGACCGGCGAGCCTCTGCCCGACGACCTCTACCAGCGCATGCTCGACGCGCGCCACTTCCACGCCGGCCTGTTCCTCGTTCGCCAGCTGGAATTCGCCCTGTTCGATTTCCGCCTGCACCTCGAATACGACCCGGCGAAGGGTGCCCGTCCTCTCGACGTGCTGGAGCAGGTACGCCACGAAGTCGCAGTCATGCACCCGCCGGCATGGCAGCGCTTCCCGCACGCCTTTACCCACGTCTTCGCCGGCGGTTATTCGGCCGGTTACTACAGCTATCTGTGGGCCGAGGTGCTCTCGGCGGACGCCTTCGAGCCGTTCGAAGAAGCGGGCGTGCTGGACCGTGCGACGGGGCAGCGCTTCCGCGAGCAGGTTCTGGCCGTGGGTGCGACCCGCCCGGCGCTGGAGTCGTTCAAGGCCTTCCGCGGCCGCGAGCCGAGGCCGGATGCACTGCTGAAGAGCTACGGACTGGTGGCCTGAGGGAACGGCCGCGCGGGTCGTCGCGCGGCCGTTCCTTTACAATATCGCCATGAAGATCGCGTCGTGGAACGTCAATTCCCTTAAGGTCCGCCTGCCCCACCTCCAGCAATGGATGGGCGAGGTGCGGCCGGACATCATCGCGCTGCAGGAAACCAAGCTCACCGACGACAAGTTTCCCGCGGACGAAATCACCGCCATGGGATACCGGTCGGTCTTTTCCGGCCAGAAGACCTATAACGGCGTCGCCATCCTCGCGCGCGACGAGTTGACGGATGTCGTCACCGATATCGACGGGCTCGACGATCCGCAGCGCCGCATCCTTGCTGCGACCGTCGGCGACATCCGTGTCGTGAACCTGTATGTGGTTAACGGCAAGGCGCTGGGTGACGAGAAGTACACCTACAAGCTGCACTGGCTGGCGAAGGTCCGCGACTTCCTCGAGCAGCAGATCGCGAAGTATCCGAAGCTCGTCGTTCTCGGCGACTTCAACATCTGCCGTGACGATCGCGACGTATACGACCCGGTGGCCTGGGGCGAGGACATCTTCTGTTCGCCGCCGGAGCGCGCCGCGCTCCAGGCCCTGTTGGATGTCGGCCTTCATGACAGCTTCCGCATGTTCAACGAAGAGGCTGGTCTCTTCAGTTGGTGGGACTACCGCCAGGCGGGGTTCCGTCGCAACATGGGCCTGCGGATCGACCTCATCTTGATCAGTGATGCGCTCAAATCGTCGGTAACCTCGTCGATCATCGACAAGGCCCCGCGCAAGTGGGAGCAACCGTCCGACCACGCGCCCGTCGCGCTGGAGTTGAACCTTTGAACACACCCAAGTCCGAATGGCCCAGCTCGCTGGACGACGCCGAGCTCGAAGTCCTCGATACGTACCTGCGCGTGCACGGTGGCGACGGCGACCTGATGCTCGATGGCCTCCATGGCCTGCTGTCGGCGATCGCGATCGGTCCGCTCGAAGTGAAGCCGGAAGAGTGGCTGCACGAGGTGCTGCACGATGCCTTCGAGGATGAGGACGAGGGCAACCGGCTGCTCGCGCTATTGGCCAAGCTCAACGATTCCATCAGCGCCGAGCTGGATGTGGACGCCTACGAGCCGATCCTCGGCGAGATCGACACCGAAGAAGGTCCCATGCTTTCCGCCGCCGGCTGGTGCGAGGGTTTCAGCCGGGGCATCGACATGCGCGCCACCCTCTGGGAAACGCGTCTGGCGGAAGATCCGAACCTGATGCAGCTGCTCGGTCCGATCATGGCCCTGGCCGTCGATGAAGGCGTGCTTCAGGCCGATGCCGAGTTCGAAAAGCTCACCGACGAGGAATACGACGAGTGCCTGGGCCAACTGCCCGACGTGCTCAACGCCGTCGGCGAGTACTGGCGTGAAAACGCGCCGACCGAAGAGGAGCTGGCCGCGATGACGCGCCCCCGCGTCGACGGTGAAGAAGGCCCGCCGAGGCAGCGCTCCGGGCATTGGGTTCACTAAGAGCAGCGCTGGTGGACCTGTGCTCCCTGTGGGAGCCGCTTCAGCGGCGATAGGGGGGCTACGGCGACACCGCTCCGTTGGCTTTTCGCCGATGAATCGGCTCCCACATTTCCCTATTCGCCGATGAATCGGCTCCCACAGAACGCATTGTTCACCCCATGCGTCTTGGCCCGCCCGCGGTTTGGCGTCATCTTGGTCGCATCAGCTACCGGAGACCCGTCATGACCCAACGAAGCATCGTCCGCCGCGTCAGCGGCATGGATACCGCCGACGGCGCCGGCGTGAAGCTCAAGCGCGTGATCGGCCAGCCTGCCCTCGACATGCTGGATCCCTTCCTGCTGCTCGACGAATTCCGTTCCGACCAGCCCGGCGACTACATCGAAGGCTTCCCCGAGCATCCCCATCGCGGCTTCGAAACCGTGACGTACATGCTCGCCGGTCGGATGCAGCACGGCGACAACCACGGCAACCGCGGCGACCTCGGCCCGGGCAGCGTGCAGTGGATGACCGCCGGGCGCGGCATCCTGCATTCGGAGATGCCGCAGCAGGAAGAAGGCCTGATGTGGGGCTTCCAGCTCTGGGTGAACCTGCCGGCGACGGACAAGATGGTCGAGCCGCGTTACCAGGACATCCCACCGGGGGACATCCCCGTCGTGCGCCCGGCCGATGGCGTGACCGTGCGTGTGGTCGCGGGCGAACTCGCCGGCGAGAAGGGTCCGGTGTCGGCGGTGGCGACTGAGCCGGTTTATCTCGATATCTCGCTGGATGCTGGCGCGCGCTTCGAGCTCGCTTTGCCTGAGGGGCACAGCGCGTTCGCGTATGTTTTCGATGGGAAGAACGCGACGGTGGCGGGTGAATCGCTGGCACGCAGTGAGCTTGCCGTGCTGTCCCAAGGCGACAAGGTGAGCTTCGCTGCCGATGAACCTGCGCGCGTGCTTCTTGTTGCAGGCCGCCCGTTGAAGGAGCCGGTCGCGCGCTATGGCCCGTTTGTCATGAACACGCCAGCGCAGATTCATGAAGCGATTGCCGATTTCCGGGCAGGTAAGTTTTAAGAAGATGTGGCCGGCGCGCGGCGAGCACCCTTCGCCGCTGAAGCGGCTCCCACAATGACGCGGCTCCCACGATGACGCGGCGCCAGCGCTTTTTGTGGGAGCCGATTCATCGGCGATCCCGCGGCAGCGGGCCAGCTACCTGAACGGCCCGCAGAAGTTCCCCACCGCATTTAAGTCCCGGACGGGCACCGACCCTTAGCATCGGCGCATCGGCATTCGCGAGGAATTCGTTGCCCATGCGCTTCCTGCTCACGGTCATCCCCATATCTGCGGTTCTCATCTTCGCCGCCTGCTCGCCGTCCCAGCCGCCGGCACCAACGGCTGCGCCGGTCAGCGAAGCCTCGACGGCGTCCGCGCCTGCTCCCGGCAAGACGGCACCTGCCAACCCCGCGCTGGGCTCACCCGAATGGATGGCCTGGGTCGACAAGACCCTCGCCATCAGCGACGACGGCCACGGCCCAAGGCCCGATACGCCGGCCTGGGATCAGGCCGTGAATACGAAGCTGGGCGAGGAAGCGCCGCAGGCGAAGCCGGGTTCGGCGGAGTGGCAGCAGGCGGTGGATGCGTTGCTGCGCACGCGGGTCGCGACGCACTAGGACGTCCGACGCGCGCGTCTTTGTGGGAGCCGATTCATCGGCGATGAGGTATTGCAGCGTCATCGCTCCGTTGGCTTTTCGCCGATGAATCGGCTCCCACAAGAGCCGTCCCAAGAGGGCACCGCCCCTCGGCAGCGCCTATAGGCCCGCGTTGAAAACCCTGACGTCCGCCGGGACTTTAAGCTCGCCCGAAGGCAGCGAGAGAATCAGGCCGCCCGGCGGCTGGATCGGCTGAGTGATGGTAAGCGTGACCTGCTTGCCCTTGGCCTTGAGCGTATATCCGAGGCGCCCGAAAGGCGTGCGCAGATCACGGATCGCGATGCCCTCGCCTTCGAGCCAGCTCGCCTGCACGCCGGCAGCCAGCACCATGCTCTTGTCCGCTTCACGGTCGTAGGCGAACAGGTCGAGTGCCGAACGCACGAAGTCCGACGCGATCCATGCGTGCGGCATGTCGCCGACGAAGCGTGGCTTGCGCGCATCGTGACCGACTACTTCAGCCCACTGGTTCCACGCCGCCGGTCGGCGGTCGGCGAAAAAGAAGGCGATCAGGTCGCCGACGCGATCCCGCCAGCCGAGCCGGACGAACGTGGCAATCGTACGGACTTCGTAAGGGGTGTAATCCTCCCACGCGACGCTGCCATCGCGGCGCGCAACGAAACCCTGCCAGTACTTCTCGAAGGTCCGTTCGACGAGCGCCTTCGGCAGGCGTGCCTGTTCGCCGCCGGGAGACAGTGCGATGGTCGTCGAGGTCGCGTCGAAATCGCCTAGCTCGGCCGAGCCCGGGATGAAGTCGATGCCACGCGCTTTCACGGCGGCGTCGATCGATGCATGCAGGTCGCCGCGGAACTGGTCGCGTGAGGCCGTGTATGCAATGACGTCGTCTGCGCGCCCGAGCACCGAAGCGAGTTCGACGGCGTCGTCGTAGCCCTTGAGCGCCCAGAAGTCGTCCCAGTACGAATGCATCGGCTTGGTCGAATAGCCTTCGTGGCTGATCGACGCCGGCATCAATCCGTAAAGCGCGCGACCCGCGCCCTGCAGACGCGTTGGCTGGCGCTCGCTGGCGCGTAGCGCGTCCATGTACGTCACGGCCTTCACGACATGCGGCCACAGCGTCTCGACCGTCGCGCGGTCATGCGTATAGCGCCAAAGCTCGGCCACGCTGAAGATCAGTTCGCCCTGGCTGTCATTCTCGGGCACCGGATCGGAACCGCGCGCGTCGACGCAACAAGGCACCTTGCCGTTGGAGAACTGATGCGGCGCATACCAGCGGATAAAGGACGAGGCTACGTCTTCGTGGCCCGTCCGTAGCAATCCCTCGAGCATCATCGCGCCATCGCGCACCCAGGTGCGTGAGTACGACCGCGTGCCAGGCTGCAGTGCAGGACCATCGCGGGACATGAGGATCTGCCCGACGCCACTCTTCATCGTGTCGATGATCGGCTGCGCTGAGGCTGGCACCGTGATGTCGACGCGATCGAGCTTGTCGCGCCACTCGGAGGCTACGGCTTGTGCGTGTGCCTCGAGCCAGGTTCCCGCATCCGGCGGCAACGCAACCACGTCGTCCTGCTTCACCGGAACGACAAGGCCAAGATCGACATGACCGTGTGCGGGCACACGCAGGTCGTACATCAAGGCGCCCTGTGCGAAGCCGGCATCGTCGTGCAGGGTTTTAACGGATGGACGCTCGCCGCCGTCCAGCCGCTCGCTGAGGGTTTTCGGTTGATTATTGCTGGCGACGAAGGTCGTCGTCGGCTGCAACGGTACGACCTTGTGTGTGCCGTTCACGGTCAGCGCGTGACCATCCCAGGCGAGATCGTTGATGGGGCTCGTGCCGCCGGGCGCGTTGAGGAACTGCGTGGGTGGATTGACCTGGAACGGACGTGCTGCAAGAGCCAGCGTGACGTCCCGGGCTGCATCACTATCGTTAGAAACGCGGTAGCTCATCACCAGTTGCGAGGCGCCCGCAGGCCCTTGGGCAAACGCAGTGGTCTCGAGGGAAAGCCCATTGGCAACCCATCGCACCGAAGGCATTGGCAGGTAACGGTCGCGCAGCGACTGTATCGTCGTGACATCGGCCCAGGTAATCAGCTTGCCGCGATCGATCAGGAAGGGCTCGATGGAAAATCCGCCGCGCACGATCTCCACCGCACCGTCTTCCGAGATGAGCGCCGAATCGCGACCTCCGCCGTCGACACCGACGATCGTCCAGTACGACTGCTCACCCGAGAATCCCCGCGGGTAGAGTCCGCGACGTACCTGTTTCGCACGCGACTCGAATACGGCGTTCACCGTGGGCGGTGGCACAGCCACGGCTTCCGGCTCTCGTGCCGTGAGGCGGAGATTGTCGAAGCACACCTCACCACGGTTCGCCGCGCCAGAAGGCTGCGCCTCCGCGTAGACCACGAACTCGAGCTCACGCGTATGTCGAAGTGTGCGGTCCTTCACGGGTCCCCAGGCGAACTCGACCTGGCGGCTCGTCGCTTCGATGGTCTTCCACGTAGTGCCGGGCACGAAGTGCGCCTGCTGGAACCACCAGACGTTGTCGCCGCTGTCGTCGATCAGCTTCAGCTGCAGCGTGTTCGGCGGCATGCTGCCGCGCACATCGAAGCTCAGCGCAAAGCCTTCCGGGAAATCGACAGGAAGCGTCTTGCGGATCGAGGCCGCGCCCGAGACGCCATTGAAATCGTAGGCGAGGCAAAGCGCCTGCCCGGTGCGGCCGGGCACCGTGCGTAGCGTGGCCGATACATCGTCGGTGTGCGTCGCCAACCACCCCGTCGACGTGTCAAAGCTATCTAGCACGCGTGCCTTGTCCGCGGCGAACGTGGGCACGGCAACCAGGCAAGCCACGACGGCAAGCGCGAACGATGCGAAACGCGACATACGGGTTTATCCCTTGACGCTGCCCATCAGCAGGCCTTCGAGGTAGTAACGCTGCAGGGCGAGGAAAAGCACGAGCACGGGCAGGATCGTCACCACCGAACCGGCCATCATCAGCTCGCTGTCCTGCACGTGTTCGCGCGATAGCGAAGCCAGCGCAATGGGCAGCGTGTAGTGTTCCTGGCCGGTCAGCGCGATCAGCGGCCACATGAAATCGTTCCACGCGGCGAGAAAGGTGAAGATCGCCAGCGTGACCATGATCGGCTTCAGCAGCGGCATGACGATCGTGGCGAAGATACGGAACTCGCCGGCACCGTCGATGCGCGCGGCTTCCATCAGGTCGTCCGGGATGCCGCTGGCATACTGGCGCACAAGGAAGATGCCGAAGATGGTCGCCAGCGCTGGCACGATCACCGCGCCATAGGTATTCACCAGGCCCATGTACTTCAGTAACAGGAACAGCGGCAACATCGCGACCTGCGCCGGGATCACCAGCGCGCCGAGCAACATCTGGAAGATCCGCTGGCGCCCCTTGAACTCCAGTTTGGCAAAGGCATAACCGGCCATGAGATTGAACGCGAGCGAGACCACGGTGATCGCCGTAGAAACCAGCAGGCTGTTCACCAGATAGCGGCCCATGCCAGCGTTGAGGAACAGCTGGCGATAGTTGGCGAGGGTCGGATGTGTCGGCAGGATCGGTGGCGGCAGCCCGCTTGCCTCACCCTGTGGCATGAACGACACCGACACCATGTACAGCAGTGGCGCGATGGCGATCGCGGCGGCACCGATCAGCAGGCCGTTGATCAGGGCCTTGGCCAGGCGTGGGCTCATGCCTTTTCTCCCTGCCGCGACAGGCGCAGCATCGTCGCGGTGACCGCGAACATGATGACGAACAGGATGAAGGCCACGGCGGAGGCCGAGCCCAGGTTCCACCACTTGAAGCCTTCTTCGTACATCAGGTAAAGCACGGAGGTCGTGCTCTGCAGCGGGCCGCCTTCGGTCATGACGTACGGCTCGGCGAACAGCTGAAAGTAACCGGAAACGGTGAGGATGCTCACCATAAGCAGGGTCGGCCTGAGCATCGGCAGGGTGATATGGCGGAACTGCGCGAAGGCCGAGGCACCATCGATGCGCGCCGCCTCGTAGAGGTCGCCGGGGATCGCCTGCAGGCCCGCCATGAAGATGATCATGTTGTAGCCGAAGTTCTTCCACACCGCGAACAGGATGATCGTCGGCATTGCCCAGTGCGGATCGCCCAGCCAGTCCACGGTCGGCATGCCGATCGAATCAAGTGCATAGTTGATCAGGCCGTACTTGGTGTTGAAGAGGTAGCGCCAGATCACGGCCACCGCGACCACGGTCGTCACCACGGGCGCGAACAGCGCCGTCCGGAAGAACGGTTTGAACCGTGCGAGGGGCGAATTGAGCAGCATCGCCGCACCGAGCGATGCAATCAGCGACAGGGGCACGCCGACCACGACGAAATACACCGTGTGCCCGAGCGCCGACCAGAACAACGGACGCTGCAGCAACTGCCAGTAATTCTGCAGGGCGACGAAGCGCAGGTTGCGGATATCCGCCAGGGCATACAGATCGTAGTCCGTGACCGAGAGGATCAGGGCGGCGATCACGGGCAGCAGGAAGAACAGGCCGAGGATGATCAGCGCGGGCGTAATAAACAGCCAGGCGGCGCGAGACGTATTCATGGCGATGCCTTACGGCCGTGGTCGAGCATCCAGCGACGTTTTTCGAGCAGGCGATCGGCGCGGCGATCTATCTCGGCTGCTGCGTCGTCGATGGAGATGTCGCCATGCGCCGCCTGTGCGGCGACCAGCTGCATCTCCGTGACGATACGTTCCCACTCCGCGACCGGCGGCGTCGGCTTGACGCGCTCGAGCTGCTCACGGAATGCGGTCGCCTTGTCGTCATCGCGCAACGCCGGGGCCTCCCACGACGAGCGGCGCGGCGGCATGTCGCCGAGGATCTGGTAGAAGCGTTCCTGGATAGCCGGGCGCGAGAGGAACTCGATGAGCGCCCAGGCGTCGTCCTTGTGCTTGGACGCGCGGAAGATCACCAGGCTGGAGCCGCCGGCATTCGATGCCCCGGGGCCATTCGGGCCGGGCAACGGCGTGGTTGCCCAATCACCCTGCTGCTCGGGGGGCAGGCGTTTGCGGAACTCGCCGATGTTCCACGGACCGGACAGGTAGAACGTATAAAACCCCTGGCCGAAGGCGGCCCACGGGTTACCGACACCGACGTTGGTCATCATCGGCGCCTGCTGGTTCTTGAACAGCGAAACGTAGAAGGTCAGCGCTTTCTTGAAGCCCGCGCTACGGAAGTTGCCGTAGCGCCCGTCGTCGCGGAGCAGGGGTTCGTCCTGCTGCAGCGAAAGCGCGAGCAACTGTTCGAACTCATTCGTCGGCAGCAGCACGCCATAGGTCTTGCCGGGCGGCTGTGACAACTTCGCCATCATTTCCTGCCACTCGGGCCAGTCACGCGGCGGATGGTCGTAGCCCACCTTCGCGAGGAGATCCTTGCGATAAAACAGCAGACGCGTATCGACGTACCAGGGCACGCCGTAGAGCTTGCCGTCGATGACGTTGGTGGACCAGATGGCCGGGAAGTAATCGTTGCGGTCGACCACCTTCGACGATGCCACGAGCGCATCGAGCGGCTCGATCGCATCCAGTGCCACGAGCTCAGGCACCCAGGTGTTACCCAGCTGGGTGATATCGGGCGTGGAGTCACCGGCGTACGCGGTGAGCAGCTTCTGGTGCGCGGCGGTGAGCGGCAGCTGCTGCACGGAGACATGCAGCCCCGGATGCTCGCGCTCGAATTCCGGCAATAACTTCTCCACCGCCTCGCCTTCGCGACCGATGGTCCAGAACTGCAGGGTCCGGGTGCCCTCTTCCTGTTTCGCACAGCCGGCTACCGTGGCGCCGGCTAGCGCCAACGCCACAGTGATCCGGAACGCACGGGTGAAGCGACTCACCACAGGTTGGCGGCCGTGTCGGCATCGAGCCAGCCGCCGGTAAAGCCGGCGCGCTGCAGACCCTTGCGGATATACGGATTCTTCTTCATCACCGACCAGACGAAATCGCTGCGGTAGTTCTCGATCATCAACACGATCGGGCCTTGGTCGATACCCAGGTGCACGGTGTCAGCCCAGCCAAAGCCCGGCACCAGCTTGCCCGTACGCAGTTCGGTCTGGGTGTCGAAGGTCAGGTTGAACGCATCGACGAAACCATACTTCGTGTAGATGTTCTGGCCGTACTTCTTCTTCATCTCTTCGAGCGCGGGGATCGCGATCTCCGGCGCGAAGGCGATCGAGCCGCCCGCCGCGGTCGGCACGATGGTGCCGTCGTCCGAAATGTAATCCAGGCCCGCACCACGCGCCGTGTACCCGGCGAAGGTGCGTTCCTTGTCACCCTGCTTGACGATCAGGCCGCCGGGGCCATTGCTCGCGGTGAGGCCCCAGATGTTCTTGCCGTAGCCCTTCCAGCCACCGGGGTTGGCCACGGCATAGGCCTGCTGCGAGTACGCCGCACGGCGGCTGTTCTCGAAGTAGTCCATGCCGTGGTCGCGGCCCCAGGCGTCGCGGATGCCGCGGAAATCCACCCAGGTGTGGCTGTACTGGTGGCCGAACAGCGGGGCGAAGTTGAGGAAGGTCTGGCCGTGGAACTCGCCCCAGGTCTTGTCGTACGTTGCGGTCCAGGCCTGCCAGGCATCGTCGCCCACCGGATGCGTCGGTGAGCCGAGCGCCAGGATGTAGACCAGCATGCCTTCGTTATAGCCGGCCCAGTCGTGCGGAATCATCTTGCCGCCCGGCGTCCAGCCCATGCTGATCAACGCACCGTGGTTCTGCGCCCAGGTCCACTCGACCCGACGGTAAATGTCGTCGGCGAGCTGTCGAATCTGGGCTTCCTGTGGGTTGTCATGGTCGAAGTAGCTCTGCGCGAACAGGATGCCGCCAAGCAGGAGCGTGGTGTCCACGGTAGAGACTTCCGTCCAGCGTGCTTCACGCTGACCGGTCTGCATGTTCAGGAAGTGATAGAAGAAGCCCTTGTACCCGGTGGCGCCGTCTTCGGAATCGTTCTGCGGGGCATCGTGGAAGAAACGCAGGGTGGCCAGCGTGCGCTCGGCAGCCTGGTCACGCGTGATGTAACCGCGCTCCACGCCCACGCCGTACGCCGTCAGGCCGAAGCCGACCGAGGCGATCGAAGCGAAGGAGGGACTCGGGTAGTGATCCGGAATGAGGCCATTGGTCGGGTTGCCGCTGTCCCAGAACCACTGGAAGGTGCGTTTTTCCAGGTCGACGACCATCGGTGGGACGGCGTGGAGGTCTTTGAGCGTAATGGCTGAGGTGTGCTTCGCCTTCGCGGGTTCTTTCTGCGCGAGAGCGAGGGGGGCAGTACTGGCGAGCATGATACCGAGTGCTAGTGAGAGGCGTTTAATCGTACTGGACTTCATGGCGCGCATTCCTTCGGACTATTCGGGACTGGCGCCAGCGACGTGGGGACATGGCTGGCGCGTAAACGTTTACGTCGAGAGGTCGGAGAAAGGCCCCGAAGGGCCTTGGTTGAGTCTGGAACCATACGTTCCGAGCCTCCCTCTGGCAATCATTGGTCTCATCAGATCACCCCAGACGGTGCACGGCACTCGCGCTCGATGAACTGCTGATGGGTCGGCATGAGATCGACATTCTTCGAAATCACGTCGCGGATGCTGGCCAGGAACTTGGGCAGGTCGGCATCAGGCATCTGGTCCACCAGCGGGTTGTAACCGGTGGGCATGATGCCCTGGCCGATCATCACCTGGACCCAGCTGACGGCAGCGAACATCTCGTCGGCATTGCGGAAGAAACGTCCGCTGTGGCGGAACAGGTCAATGTTGGTCTTGAGCGAATCGGGGATCGACATCGTCCGGCAGTAGTTCCAGAACGGCGTGTCGTCGCGCGTCGTGGCGTTGTAATGCAGGACGAGGAAATCGCGGATGCGCTCGGACTCGAATCGTGTGCGGTCGTTGAAACGGTCGATGAGCAGCGGATCCATGACGCCGTCGCTGGGAAACAGTTCCAGAAGTTTGGAGATACCGGCCTGGACCATGTGGATGCTGGTCGACTCCAGCGGCTCCATGAAGCCACTCGCCAGGCCCAGGGCCACGACATTCCTGTTCCAGGTCTTCTTGCGCATGCCGGTGACGAAGCGCAGCGGGCGCGGCTGACCAAGCGCCTTACCGTCGAGGTTGGCCATCAGCTTCGCCGCAGCTTCGTCCTCGCTGATGAACTGGCTCGAGTAAACATAGCCGTTGCCGGTGCGGTGCTGCAGCGGGATACGCCATTGCCAGCCGGCTTCGCGTGCGGTGGAACGCGTGTATGGCGTGGGTGCCTCGACGCGCTCGCAGGGCACGGCAAGTGCGCGGTCGCACGGTAGCCAGTGGCTCCAGTCCTCATAACCGGATTGCAGCGCACCTTCGATGAGCAGTCCACGGAAGCCGGAGCAGTCGATGAAGAGATCGCCTTCGATGCGCTCACCGCTCTCCATGACGATGGCGGCAACATGCCCATTCTGAGGGTTCAGGTCGACGTTGCGGACCTTTCCTTCAGTGCGGCGCACGCCCCGGGCCTCGCTGTATTGGCGCAGGTAACGCGCGTAGAGCGAGGCGTCGAAATGGTAGGCGTAGCCGATCCCACCGAGGGGAGAGTTCGCCGGCACGTCCGTAGGTGCAGGCATGAACCTGCCACGCGTCGCGGCGACGGTGTTGACCGAATAGTCGTGGAGGTCGTCATGCGGCGGAAGCACGCCCGAGAGCTTGCCCTTCAGCCAGTACTGATGGAACGGCGTCAGGCCGATGTCATGGCCCATCACGCCGAACCCGTGAATATAGGAATCGCCCAGCTTGCCCCAGTCCCGGAACTGGATGCCCAGCTTGAACGTGCCCTGCGTGCGCGCGACGAAGTCGGCTTCGTTGAGGCCCAGCAGGTTATTGAACAGCTTGATGTGTGGAACAGTGGCCTCGCCGACGCCGACGGTTCCGATCTCCTCGGATTCCACCAGCCGCACGGTGACCTGCTTGTTCAGTACGCGGATCAAGGCAGCCGCAGCCATCCAGCCAGCCGTGCCGCCACCGACGATGACGATATTGGTGATGCCGTTGGCCATCGCTATCCACGCATGCCACGAAAAGAAACGCGCCCGCGGGGAGACACACGGGCGCCAAAGAAAGACGCATCCGGCAAAGCCATCCGGATGCGCCTGTGGAGCGGTTTAGAACTTGAAGCCTGCGGTGAAGCGGGCGGTGCGCGGAACGAACATGATGTTACCGGTCTTGTTGAAGGCAACCGGGTTCGACGTCGTGTTATCGACACCGCTCGAACCGAAGTTCGGAGTGTAGTCGGCGTAGTTCTTCCAGTTGAACACGTTGAGGATGTCGAAACGGATGTAGAACTTGGTCTGGTCGTTCTCACTGATCACGAAGTCTTTCGTGGCCTGGAAATCGATGTCGCGATAGCCCCAGATCTTGCCGCCGACGAGGAATTTCGAGCCGCCGGGTACACCGTCCACCGGGCGCGAGCCCTCGCCGTAGCTGTAGACGACGCCGTTACCCACACCCTGCACGCCGTTGTACGGCAGCGGTGTTGCGATGGTCAGCTTGGCCGACATCGTGATGCCCCACGGACCGTCGATCGAGCCCGTGCCGACAAAGCGATGTTTGGCCACGGAGTTGGAGAGAAGGAACGGGTAGTTGTTGATCGACTCTTCGTCGAACGAGTAGTGCTCGTTGATGTCGCGGTTCTGCTTGGCGTGGCTGTACGTATACGAGAAATTGGCACTCCACCCGGATTCACGCGTGTACGGCTTGTCGACCGACACTAGTACCTGGGTCGTGCGCGTACGGATGCCGTTGTTGCCAATGATCATGCTGCCGAAGCCCGGGATACCGTTGTTCCAGGGCTGGCTACCGTTCTGGAAGAAAGCGCCATTCGGGAAGCGGTTGCCAAGGGTGAACGCGAAGCCGTCATACGACAGCACGCGGGCGACGGTCAGGTCGGTCTGCCAGTCGCCGAGCTTGTTGGACATGCCGATGCTGAACTGGTCGGAGTACGGCGCCTTCAGGTTGTTGTTCAACATGTCGACTTCCTGGCCCTTGTTCGAGCCAGCGACGAGTGCCTGCAGATTCTGCAAGCCGTTGAGGTAGGCCGGATTCCATTCCACGCAGTTCGTGTTCGGACCAGCCGTGCACGGGCGACCCGGAATATTGAAGTCGATTTCCTGGTACGGCAGAGCCGACTTCGTCTGCTCGAGCTGCAGGTAGTCGTAGAGGTTTCGGTCATACGAACGACCGTAGCCGCCGTGGATCACGTGCTCTTCGTCAGCGAACAGGTCGTACGAGAAACCGACGCGCGGCTGCCACTCGTTCTGCGCCTTACGGTTATGACCGTTGCTGATGTAGTCCTGATAATTCACGCCGCCCTTGGCGAGCGTCTGCGCGTACGTCTGGCCCGGGAACAGGCCCTGAGCATTGGGATCAAGTTGCCCGAAAGCATCGACGACGTTCGCGGGCGTAACCCAGTTGAGGTACGACGGGGTTTCTTCCTTATCCCAACGCACGCCAAGGTTCAGGGTCAGATGGTCGTTGACCGCCCAGTCGTCCTGGATATATGCGCCATATTGCTTGCTGGTCGTCTCTGACACCGGGTTGAGCCCCGGTACGGGATTTGAGAAGTTCGCCTTATATGGCAGCGGCTCGGTGCCGTCCGGACCTACGTTGTACGTGAACTGCGGGTTGGTGTCCTGCGAGTCCTGCGCGTGCAGCGTCACTTCCTTGTACTTGTAACCAGTCTTGATCGTGTGGTCGCCGTACCAGGAGAGGTCGTTGAACGTGAAGTCGTCCGACAACATCGGACCTTCCTGACCCTTGATCTGCGTGGCGAGCGGGCCGGCGGAACCCACCTGGACGATGGTCGAATCGTTGGCGGGACGATAAGCGTAGGCGAAGCCGTTTCCATAGTTGATCGGCAGCGGATCATTTGACGAGTTCTCGTAGCTTGCCTTGAACTCATTGAAGAACCAGTCACCGCTATGCTGCCAGCGGAACGTGCCGCGCGTGTCGTGGTTAGCGATCTCGACGCTGGCCGACTTGGCGACAGCCTTGGTGATGCCGTCCGCCTGTTCCTCGCGGCGGACCTGGGTGCTGATTTCGATGCGATCGCGGTCGGTCAGTTCCCAGTCGATCTTGCCGAAGTACAGCTTCTCGTTGAACGGGAGGTTGGCCGGTCCAAGCTGCGCTGCGACGCCAGGCGGCAGAAGTGCCGCAACGTTGGCCGGCGAGTTGTCGCCCGGGCTCACCGTGGTCGGCGTGTCGAACTTCTTCTCTTCGTAAGCCACGAAGAAATGCATCTGGTCCTTGATGATCGGACCACCGAGTGCGAAGCCGTATTCCTTCTCGAAGGAGTTCGCCTTCTTGCCAGCGTCGTGCTCTGCGGGCGTCGGGCTGCGGTAGGTGTCCGAGGTGTAGGTGTCGAACACTTCACCGTGAAATTCGTTCGTGCCGGATTTCGTTTCGGCCGTGATCACCGCCGACGAGACCTGGTCGTACTCGGCCTTGTAGTTGCTGGTGATGACTTTGTACTCGCCGATGGCGAGCTGCGGGAACGGGTTGCCCTGGCTGGCGGTCTGGCCGGACACGCCACCCGACTTCACGTAGCTCTTCTGGCCCACGCCGTCGATGAAGACGTTCACGGCGCTGGAGTTCTGTCCGCCGCTCTTGAGCGAGGTGTGACCCTGCGCGTCGACGTTGAACACCATGCCCGGCACGGTGTCGGCGAACTCGAGGAAGTTGCGCGAGACCTGCGGAATCGTCTGGATCTGGTGAAGCGAGATGGTGCCGCCGACTTCCGGCGTCTTCACTTCGGTCAGCGTGGTGGCGTTGACGGTCATGCCTTCCATCGCCGTGGCGTTGGCCGGCTTTGCCGTGACGTCGCCCGGACCGGCCGCGGCCGCGGCGAGGTTAAGCGTGGCGTTTGAGGCTACCGTCAGCGTGACCGTCTGTTCCGTTCCCGGACCTGCATCGACCTTGTAAGAAGCCGGCGGCAGGCCGTTGATGATGTACATGCCGTCAGCGCCCGCCTTGACGTGGCGCGTCAAGCCGGTCTGCGGGTTGAACGCGGTGACATTCGCACCCGGCGTGGTCTTGCCGCGCAAGCTCGCGGTGGCGGACTGCGCAAAGGCCGACGGTGCAACCACCGCGGTCGCTACCGTCGCGGTGATGACGCTGGCGAGTAGCTTCTTCTTCAAATGCATCGAGGCTTTCATTTTTCCCCTCTCCCAAAAGGTTCTGTGTGTGCTTTTCCGGCCCGGCTGAGCGCAAGACACGGCGGTCGACTTTTTTGTGTCGGCCACTCTTCAAAGAGCGTTCTGCCCCCCGTGTATCGCGCCCGTTCCGCGTTAGCGGACCGGAGGATCGATCGAAGTCCTGTGTTTGACGCCGTCCCTGAGATTCCAGTCACGGCCCGGCAAGCCGTGTATTCCGACGGGCGTCAGGCCCGTCGTCTTACCGTGTCGCTCCCGCCACACGAGGCGCGAACGACGATTTCGGTGCTGACGACATGCGGCTCGGGAGCGGCGTCGTCGGGAGACTCGATCATGGCGGCGAGGCGCTCGAGCGCGGCCTCACCGAGTTCGGCGATGCGGATGCGCACCGTCGTCAACGGCGGCGACACATAGCGCGCCATGGGAATGTCATCGAAACCAGCCACGGCGATGTCGTCGGGCGTGCGCACCTTCGCTTCGGCGAGGGCGGACAGGCAGCCGATCGCCATCATGTCGTTGGCGGCAAAAATCGCGTCGGGGCGTGGCACCATCGCCAGCGCTTGCTTGCCGGCGTGGTAGCCGGACTCTTCGGTGAAGTCACCCGGCAATACCGATGCGCGCTCGCCGAAACCGGCAGCGGCTAGGGCGTCGCGATAACCGCGGATACGCTCCTGCACGTCATGGTTCACTTCCGGACCGGCGATGAAGACGATGCGCTTACGACCCAGGCCCAGCAGGTGCTGGGTCATGGCGCGTGCACCGCCGAAATCGTCCACGTCCAGCGAGGCATGGCGATCCGAGCGCACGTGGCTGTTGATCAGCACGGTGGGCAGGACAGCCGGCAGGTTCTCGTCGAGAAAGGCTTCGTCCGCATGCGGAGACATCACCAGCAGGCCGTCCACACGACCCTGCATGGCGCGCAGGGCGATGGCCGCCTCGGTGGCATCGCCATGGGAGCTGGAGACCAGCAGATAGAGGCCCCGGGCGCGAGCGGCCAGGTCGATACCGCGAATGAGCTCGGAGAAGAACGAGCCATGGAGGTCGGGCAGCAGGGCGCCGATGGTCTGGGTGCGACGGGTGATCAGGCTGCGCGCAGCATTGTGCGGAACGTAGCGGAGGCGGGTCGCAACTTCACGAATGCGCTTCTGGGTCTCGGCCGTCACGCCGCCGTGGCCGTTAAGGGCGCGGGAAACCGAGGCCACGGAAACGTTGGCCATTCTCGCGACGTCTTTGATGGTCACACTCACGCGTTTTCGCCCTTTCCCCCGCCCCGGAGGGCTGATGGCGCGGAACGTAAACGTTTTCATGGCGGCTTGTAAAGCGTGCGCAAACAAGGGGTTGTTGCGATGCAGTAGTAATCTTTCCGTTACGTGATACCACTTGGTCGTCGACACGATAAATTCGTTTGGTGCCAGCGAGTTGAGTGGTACGTAAACGTTTGCGGCGGCGCAGCAGCTCTCTGAACGAAAACTTCACGGATATGAATGAATGTCGCGTTTAGTAACGGGCGTTACATGGAGAACCGCGAGTTCTTGCGTCGGGCCCGATGGGCCCGACTCGTTCTGTGGGAGCCGCTTCAGCGGCGATCCCGCGGCAGCGGGACAGATTGAGGCAAGCAGCCCATCGCCGATGAATCGGCTCCGACAGAAGATCGCTGCCGGCCGAACCGCTGGCTCTGACTTGATCCGTCAGGCTTGCTGCGCGTTTGTCGAGGTGGCGGCCACGGTGGCCGCGCGCTTCGACGACCACACGCTACAGGAATCACCTTCGACGGCTCGCCTACGGGTGGCGATGCCCAGCCAGGCGAAGCCAATACCCATGGCGATAGCGACGATATCGACGCCGAGAACCGCGTAACGACCCTCGGCCAGCGTGCGCATCAGTCGATCACCATGGATCGCCATGTCCAGCACGCCGACAACGACGCTCACCAGCGCCGTCGCCCACAGCAGATCGACCGCAGCCTTCGCCGGCCTACGCCAGAAGGTCCAGATCACGGCAGCAGCAAAGGCGGTGAAGCAAACCGGCTCGACGATGGCCTCCGGCTGGGCGCCGAACAACGGCCCGATCAGGTTGCCCAGGAAGGTGACGGAAATCGCGAAACACGTACCGATGCAGACGCCCACGGTAGCCGTGGCCATCGCGCGCACCTTCATCGGCTGCTCGGCCTGACGACGCTTACGCCGCGTTTCGATGTAGAGCAGGTTGCCCGAATAAAACAGGAAGGCACCGGCGAGTCCCAGCAGGAAGTACAGCCAGCGAAGGGATACGTTGCCGAACGAACCGAAGTGCAGGCCGAAGATCGCGGCGTACGTCGCATGATTCGCATCACGCCCGCCGCTCACCTGCACCTGAAGCAGGTGGCCGTCAGTCGCGTCGAGCGACACCATGCCGTACTCACCGAGCGTCTTGGTCGAGGTGCCCCGCACTTCCGCTGCCGCGCCCTGCTGGCCGTAATGCACGTACCGCATGTAATCGGGTTCGAAGTTCGCCGCACCCGAAGCGAGCGCGGCCTGTCGCGCACGCGCGCCGAGTTCCATGGGCGTGAGCATGACGGCGCTACCGCCCTTCGCCGGCGTCTCCGGCAGGGCGCTCGTCATGCGTTCGAACGCAGGCAGCAACTTGCCGTCGAAGGCCACGGTGTTGAACGCCATCAGCATGACCATGGTCAGGCAGAGCAAGGCACCGGTGATGGCGAAGATGATGTGGAAGGGCAGGCTGAGAATGCCGATGACGTTGTGCGCGTCCTGCCACAGCCGCTTGAGGTTATGCCCGGGACGCAGCGCGAACAGTTCGCGCACGAGATTGGGCAGGTGGATCAGTAGGCCGGTCAGCAGCGCGAGACCGTAGATCACGCTGACGATGCCCATCAGGTAGATGCCGATCGCCGGGATGCCCAGGTCGTAGTGCAACTCGTAGACGAAGTCGGCCAGCGCGTGCTCGTGGTCTTCGGCATCGCGCGCGCCGCTTTCATCGAGGGTCTGCGTCTTCCACTCCCCGTTCTTGTCCATCCAGTACGCCGCGACTTCATGCGACGGATGGTCGGCGGGGAAGGTCACGCCCACCTGATCCCGGGCGCCAGGATGCGTGGCGACGATGCCTTCGAGCATCTTCTCAACGCGGTCCATGGTGTCCGCGCGGGCCATCTCGGCCTTGGGCGAGGCCCAGGTGTCGATCTCGTCGTGGAACATGGTCAGCGCGCCCGCATAGAACGCGATGAACAACGCGAAGCCGGCCAGCAGGCCGGTCCAGGTGTGCACGACGGTGAACGTGCGGATCGTCGAGGCTTTCATCGGTTCAGAGCCCCGGCAGCGTGTGTTTGGCAAGGAAGAGCGCGCCGAAGGCGGCGAGGTTGGCAACGGCCAGCCATGTCCAGGCGCGGACGCCGCTGCGGAACATATAAGTACCGCCCATGATCCCGGTCCAGACCGGGAAGAAGGCGACCAGGAAAGGCATCGTCACCGACTCGCTCGAGCCCGGCCAGATCCAGATCACCACGGCGATCAGGGCGAGCGCCAGCGGCAGCCCGAGCAGGATGCCGGCGAAGGTCTTGGCCAGCATCAGCGCGGCTTCCGCTCGGCAGCGGGACGGAACAGCCACGCCACATAAGGAAGAGCCACCGCGCCCAGCATCAGCCCCGTCAGGGCGGCGAAGATGCCGGGGAGCGAGGTTTCACCGGCCATCCAGGTGGCGAAGGCCACCGCGGAAAGGATCCACGCGGCAATGCGGGCGCCGCGTCCCAGGGGTCTGGCTAGCAGGCGCTGGTTCCTGGCACATAGATAAGCGAGAGCCATGGCGACGAGGGCCGACAGGCAGCCGAGGAGGTTCATTCGCGTGGCCGGGTCAATGACTGATTGATAATTATTATCATCTAGGGCCGGGTCGTCAATTTCTCGCGGCCCTCATGGGTGGTCAAAAAATCACCGCTGCTCAAGTTTTGACCAAACCGACCGTTAACTGAATACGGGGGTTTGGTAAAGCTAGCGTTAAACACTTTGTTAAATTAGAATTAACACCACACGAATCACCGCCTTGGCGTATCTCGCCATGCGGTGCGACAGGAAACCACGGTAACTCTCTGAATTAGCAGCCATGTTGACCACCATCCTCATTGCCACCACCTTTGTCGCCTTCGCATTCGCGGCGGCCTCGGTGCGACGCATCCCGGAAGGTAAGGTCTACAGCGTGCGCCGCTTCGGCCGTACACCGTCACTCCTGACCGCCGGAACCCACGTGGTCCTGCCGGGTATCGACCGTGTTTTCCATAAGATCGACCTCGGTGGCCAGGTGCTTCGCTTCGAAGGCGGCACGGTCTATTGGCAGGTGCTCGAACCGGAAGTGGCTGACGAAGTCATCGACCAAGCGCCTGAGATGATTCGTAGCAATGTCGTCGCAGCCCTGCGCGACGCCAGCACTGCTCACTCGGCCGATCGCCGCGCCGTCGGCACCCAGCTCAAGCACACGATGAATGGCTCGCTCCGTTCGCGCGGCATGCTGGTCACGCGCGTCGAGCTCGACGCCGCCTGAGTCGCCCCGCGCTGGCGCCTTCGCGCCGGCGCTTTCATACTCTTGCGCCCCCACCACCTCTCCCGGTGCCGCATGACTGCGCGCGAAGCCCTGCAAACCCAGCTTGAGCGCGGCATCGCCACGCTCGGCACCACCCTGCCTGACGGCGCCGTCGCTCGCCTGCTCGATTATCGCGAGCTGCTGGAACGCTGGAACTCGGCTTACAACCTCACCGCAGTGCGCAACGCGGACGAGATGGTGGCGCGCCATCTGCTGGATTCGCTGGCTATCGTGCCGTTTGTCGAGGGCACCACGCTGGCGGACCTGGGCACCGGTCCGGGCTTGCCGGGTATTCCTCTGGCGATCGCCGAGCCGGCGCGCGAAGTCCTCATGGTCGATTCCAACGGCAAGAAGGTCCGCTTCCTGCGCGAGGCGATCCGTTCGCTGAAGCTGACCAATGGCCGTGCCCTGCAGAGCCGCGTCGAGGATGTGGAAGGCACGTTCGACTGCATCACGGCGCGTGCCTTCGCCAGCCTGGCCGACATGCTCGGCTGGGGCGGGCACCTGCTCGCGCCGGGTGGAGTGTGGCTCGCGATGAAGGGGAAGCATCCGGCCGAGGAACTGGACGGGGTGCCGGCTGGGTTTACCGTCGAAGGGATTCACGTGTTGACGGTGCCGGGGGTTGAAGGCGAGCGGCATCTGGTGGTTATTCGTCGGGGGTGAGCCGGGCGTTGATCGCGAGCACCCTTCGCCGATGAATCGGCTCCCGCAAAGAGCGCTCTCACGGGCCGTGTAGGGCTACGCCTCCCGGCAATGCTACGCTAGCGCCCCTTCAGCGCTCGGTAGATAACGACCCTCCATGGCCCGCATCCTCGCAGTCGCCAACCAGAAAGGCGGCGTCGGTAAGACCACCACCTCCGTCAATCTCGCCGCGGCCCTGGCCGCCGCGCGGCGCAAGGTGCTGCTTGTCGACCTCGATCCGCAAGGCAACGCCACCATGGCGTCGGGTGTGGATAAGCACGAAGCCAAGCCCAACGGCTGCGAAGTGCTGCTGGGTGAAGTGGAAATCGGCAGCGTGCTGGTCAAGACCGAGGCCGGGTACGACCTGATGCCGGGCAACGGCGACCTCACCGCCGCCGAGCTCAAGCTCATGGACGGCATGGCCCGCGAGCACCGCCTGAAAGAGCAGCTGGCCAAGGTTTCGGCCAACTACCACACCATTCTTATCGACTGCCCGCCGTCGCTCCACCTGCTGACGCTCAACGCGCTCACCGCGGCCGACGGCGTGCTGATTCCCGTGCAGTGCGAGTATTTCGCGCTGGAAGGCCTGTCGAGCCTGCTCGACACGATCAAGGCGGTGCGCATGCGCCTGAACCCGGAACTCGAGGTCGAGGGCCTGCTGCGCACCATGTACGACGTGCGCAACAACCTCGGCAACGAGGTCTCGGCCCAGCTCACCCAGCACTTCGGTGACAAGGTGCTGCGCTCGATCATTCCGCGTAACGTGCGCCTCGCCGAGGCACCCAGCCACGGCCAGCCTATTCATCTCTACGATCGCGGGTCGCGCGGCGCCATTGCCTACATAGGCCTCGCCGGCGAAATCATTCGCCGCGAGCGCGCCATGAATGCGGCCCTGGACGCGGCAAGCGACACCTCCGAGACCGACGACGCGGCGCCCGACGCCAGCGACGCGGCTCCGACGGCACCCTAAGGAATTCCCGATGGCAGCAGCGAAGAAACGTGGACTCGGCCGAGGCCTGGACGCCCTCCTCGGTGGCGGTGCGGGCCCCGATGCCAGCCCGTCGATCGTCGAGCAGGAAGGCGAGCTGCGCATGTTGCCCATCCACCAGATCCAGGCCGGCAAGTACCAGCCGCGCCGCCACTGGAACGACGAAGCCCTCGATGAGCTCGCCGCTTCGATCAAGGCCCAGGGCCTGATCCAGCCGGTGGTGGTTCGCGCGATCGGCAAGAACAGCTACGAGCTGATCGCCGGCGAGCGTCGCTGGCGCGCAGCGCAGCGCGCTTCCATGAGCGAGATCCCGGCGCTGGTGAAGGACGTGCCGGAGCAATCCGTGCTCGCCATGGCGCTGATCGAGAACATCCAGCGCCAGGAGCTCACCCCGCTCGAGGAAGCCCAGGCGCTGCAGCGCCTGATCGACGAATTCGACCTCACGCACCAGCAGGCCGCCGACGCCGTCGGCCGCTCGCGCGCCGCGGTGTCGAACCTGTTGCGGCTGATCGACCTGCCGGCGTCCATCAAGACGCTGCTCGACGAAAGCAAGCTGGAAATGGGTCACGCGCGCGCTCTGCTCACCCTGCCGCACAGCATTGCCGAACCGCTGGCGCTGGAAGCGGCACGCCTCGGCTGGACGGTGCGCGAACTGGAAGAAGCCGCGCGCAAGGCCCAGCTGGAGCCCAAGGGCAAGGCCAAGGCGAACCCGGCGGATCCGAACATCGCCAACCTCGAGCGCGAACTGGCCGAGCGCTTTGCCACGCGCGTCGAGGTAGCCCACGGCCGTGGCGGCAAGGGCAAGCTGGTCATCCATTACCACAGCCTCGACGAGCTCGACGGCATCCTGAGCAAGGTCCGCTAAGCGCGGCCCTGAAAGGAAATAGCCATGCCTCCGGTCCATAAGGACGTGAACCCGAAGCAGCGCCAGTACGAAGCGATGGTGCGCGCCCTGTCGGCCGACCTTTACCGGTTTGCCTTCTGGCTGTCGCGCAACGAATCCGTGGCCCAGGACCTGGTCCAGGAGACCTTCCTGCGCGCATGGAAGAACCTCGACTCCCTGCGCGACGCCGAGTCGGCCAAACCCTGGCTCATCACCATCCTGCGTCGCGAGCACGCGCGCCTCTACGAACGAAAGCGCTTCGACACCGTGGAACTGGACGACACCGTGCCCGAAGAAGCCGCCTTCGCCAGCCCGGAACGCAGTGGCGATGCCGCGCAGGTGCGCGACGCCATGCTCAAGCTTCCCGACAAATACCGCGAGCCCCTGGCCATGCAGGTGCTCGGTGGCATGAGTTGCGACGAGATCGCCGCCGCCACTGACCAGCAGCCCGGCGCGGTGATGACCCAGTTGTTCCGCGCTCGTCAGCGCCTGAAAGACCTGCTTGGCGGACGCGCCGCGGCTGAAGGAGGCCGGAAATGAACTGCCTCGAATTCCGCCGCCGCATCGGTGCCGAGCCTCGCTCGCGAGCCCCCGAACTGCTTGCCCATCGGGATAGCTGCAAGGACGGCTGTGCCGCTTTCTGGCAGCGCGCCCAGCGCTTCGACGACGACCTCGAAGCCGCCCTTGCGATTCCCGTTCCCGAGGGCCTGGTCGATCGCATCCTCCTGACCCAGGCCACGGGCGAGCGTCGGCGGCAGGTCGGCATGCGCCGCGCCTGGATGGCCATGGCCGCGTCGGTGCTTATCGCCTTCGCCGGCGTAGGCATGCTCTGGCGTCAGAATGATCTCAACTCCCTGCCCGCCCTTGCCGTGGCTCACATGCCCGGGGAGATCGAGTCGCTGAGCCTGACCGAACCCATGTCCGATGCCCAGGTCGAGGCCGGTTTCGTGGGCCGCGCGACGCACCTGAAGGGGCCGATGCCGGCAGGCGTCACCTATGTGCACGACTGCACGGTGGGCGCGTACCCGACGGTGCATCTGGTCACGCGGATGAACGACGAGCCGGTGGTAGCCCTGTACATGCCCGGAAAAATGGACACCAAGCCCGGCACGTTCGAGCGCGATGGCTGGCAGGGACGGCAGATGCCGCTCCGCGGCGGCACCCTCGTTGTCCTTGCGCAGCAAGGCGCCAGCCGCAGCGCGATGGACGCCGTCGAGCGCGGTTGGCGGGCGGCGATCGAGGGTCCGGCCCCCCAGGTGGTCGGCCGGATCTGAACGGCGGCGGCGGGCGCGGCCCGTTCCGGAGCACATTGGGCGATAATGCCGCCCCGAATCGAGCCACCCCGGAATCGCGATGACCGACCTCGCCGTAGTCGTGCCCGTTTTCAATGAGCGCGACAACATCCCGCCCCTCCTCGCCGAGATCGCCTCGGCGCTGCGCGGCCGGATCGACTTCGAGATCATCTACGTCGACGACGACAGCACCGACGACAGCGTCGCCGTGCTCACAGCGGCCAAGGCTCAGTACCCGGAGCTACGGGTCATCCGGCATCTCACCCGCAGCGGTCAGAGCACCGCCGTGTGGAACGGCGTGCGCAACGCCCGCGCTCCGTGGATCGCCACGCTCGACGGCGACGGTCAGAACGACCCGGCCGATATTCCCAAGCTGCTTGCCGCCCGCGCGGCGTCGCCCGACCTGAAACTGTTCGCCGGCTGGCGTGTCACCCGCCGCGACAGCTTCAACAAGCGCATCTCGTCGAAGGTCGCCAACGCGGTGCGCTCGCGCATGCTCAAGGACAGCACGCCGGATACCGGTTGCGGCCTGAAGTTGTTCGAGCGCGAGACCTTCCTGCGCCTGCCCTACTTCGACCATATGCACCGCTACCTCCCGGCGCTGGTCAAGCGCGCCGGGTTCGTCAGCCAGAGCGTTCCCGTCGGGCATCGCCCGCGCACGGCCGGCACGTCGAAGTACGGCATGCTGGACCGGTTGTGGGTGGGTCTGGCCGACCTACGCGGCGTGGCCTGGCTGATGCGGCGGGCGAAGGTGACGCGTACCGAAGAGGTGTGAAGCATCGCCGCTGAAGCGGCTCCCACAGGGGCGCTAAGCATCGCCGCTGAAGCGGCTCCCACAGGGGCACGGCAACATGCTCTTGTGGGAGCCGCTTCAGCGGCGATGCTCTTCGGCTCCTACCGCAAAACCATCCGCGGCTGCCACGCATCCAGCGCCCTCGCGGTCCGCTCCCTACCCAGTTCAATCAGTTCCCGCGCACGGTAGAACTCATAAACCGTCGATACATTCCGCGGAATCTCGATCAGCACGTCCGGCTGGTAAGCGGCGAGGCGTAGACGCGAGAGGTTCGCCTGCATCAGGTCCATCGCCTGTGTCATGAGGTCGAAGGCACCGGGATCGCGAAGCTTCGGCTTGCCATCCGACGAAGGCAGCACGCGGCCGATCAGGCGGCCGAGCTTGGCGGTATAGCCTTCGTCGGTCCGCACGGTGACATCCTTCTCCGGCGGCTTCTGCAGCTCGGCCGCACCGTCCACGCTCACGGCGATGACGTAGTCGGCGTCTTCGCGCATCAGTGGCAACACCGGCAGCGGATTCAGCAGCGCGCCGTCGACCAGTCGGCGGCCGTCGTGGACGTACGGACGAAACAGCGTCGGGATGGCGATGGACGCGCGAATGGCGTCGAAGAGCGGCCCCTTGGTGAGCCACACCTCGCGCTCGCGGTCCAGGTCGGTGGCGACCGCGGTGTAGGAGATGTTGAGCTCCTCAATGTTGACCTCGCCGATGAGCTCGCGTAGCGCGGCCATGATCCGGTCACCCTTGATGAAGCCGCCGCCAGAGAAGCTCCAGTCGACCAGGCGCAGGACGTCGAAGCGCGCGAGCGCTGACACCCAGTCCCGATAGATGTCGAGCTTGCCCATGCCGTAGATGCCACCGATGAGCGCGCCCATCGACGTGCCGGCAATGGCGACGATCTCGAAACCGCGTGCCTCGAGGACTTCGATCGCACCGATGTGGGCCAGCCCTTTGGCTGCCCCTGCACCCAGTGCGAGGGCAACGCGTGGTTTTCGCGGCGTGCTGCTGATCGCGGGCAGGGCGCCCGGATCCGCGATGTCGATCTCACTCATGCAACGGCGGCGCTCAGTGGTGGTTGTTTGAACTGTTCTGGTAGCCGGTCAGGGCCAGCTGGAGCAGGATCTTCATTTCTTCGCGAAGCGGCAGCGGCGAGACGATCTCGGCGTCCGGGCCGTACTTGAGTACGTCCATAAGCAACTCGCGCGAGTTCGAATACGGCACTTTGAGTTCGTAGCGGCCATCCGGCAGCGACTCGCCTTTCTGCTGCGAGTGCCAGTGCTCGTCCGCGACCCAGCGCGCGGCATGCGAGGAGAAGCGGATCGTGGCCCAGGCCTTCGGCTTGCCGGCGAAGATGCCGTAGCTGGAGGCGAGCAGGTCGTTGAGTTCGGCGTCGTCGACATCCTTTGCCTTCGCCTCGAGCGACTGGGGATCAGCGATGCGATCCACCGCGAAGCTGCGCAGCGCCTCGCGATCGTGATCCCATACATCCAGGTACCAGTTGTCGCGATAGTGGGTAAGGCGTTGCGGCGATACCGTGCGCTTGGAGTCGGAGTTCGTCGTGCGCGCGCGATAACGGAACGTCACCTGGCGGCGTTCGAGCGTGGCGCCGGCGACGATGCGGAACACCTGCTGGTCCATCTTGCGCGCGCCCCAGGAAATCACCCGGATGCGGTCGACCGGCAGGGCCTTGCCGCTGCCGTGATCGGAGAGCAGTTTTTCGATGCGTGTCTTGAACGGAGCAAGAGCACCGGCAAGTACGCCGGGGTCGGATCGGCCGATCAGCTCGTTGAGCGCCATCAGCGCGGCCAGCTCGTCGCTGGTCAGCCACAGGCCGGGCAACTCGAAGCTGTCTGCCTCGGCGGCGTCATAGCGGAAGGAGGCCTGCTCCCCGGCCACGCTCTGCACCGGCGCGCCCAGCGCGTCGCGAAGGAACGCGACATCGCGGTAGAGCGTGGCGCGCGAGCATTCGAGTTCGTCCATCAGCCGCGACAGCGGCACGGGATAGTGCGCTGACTTCAGCAGGCGGTGCAGGGTAAGAATGCGCTCGTAGCGGTCCATGGGTGTCGCCGGCAGATGGTGCTTCGGGAAGTGTGTCCGCGCGGGCGTGACGCCCGTATCTACGCGGCTCAAGCATGGCGGTGGCGCTGGCCGTCCGCAAGGGACATGAGACTCGGCCATTCGTGGGGTCTCACGGTCGCAAGTTTGCGCCGGGGGCCATAAGGCGCAAAAATGCTGCTTTGCGATTCGCCGAAGGCCTCCCCCCGACCATGGCGGAACCCAAGCACGCAGGTCCGGCCCTGGTGGATCCCCGCGATTCGCCGGCCGACGTTCCTCGCGCCGACATCCTGTTTTCCACCCCCCTCGTGGTCATCCAGACGGCGACGGCGGCCGGTTACGGCCTCTGGACCGTGCTGGGCACGGCCCTGGCCCTCGGGCTCTACCCCGACGGGCGCGGTGAGGTTCTGGTTCCCCTGTCCGTCGGCGTGGTCTTCGTCAGCCTGGGTCTGCTGGCCACCTGCGTGCGCCTGCCCTTTGCTCCGGACTGGCACGGTTGGAACCCCGCCAGGCGCATGATGCCGACAGTCGAAGGCCTGGTCGCCATGGCCAATTACCTGCCCATGCTGGCGCTGGCCGGGCTGGCGCGGGGCGGTAACGACTTCTGGGCCACTCGCCTGGCAGGAGCGATCCTGGCGCTGTGCACGCTCGCCACGCTCGTTTATACGGCCCGTAGTGCCTCCCGGAGCCTCACGGCCAGCGTGGCCGCCGTGGCCAATGCGCAACCGGTGGGGCGCACCGTCTCGGCGGTGTTTGCTGGCGGCCTCTGGTTCTGGTTCTGCGTCGCATTGCAGAGTGAGACGTCGATCGATTCGCTCACCCCCTGGCGACTCGGGCTCCTTGCCGTGGCGCTGGCGCTGGGCATCGTGGAGGGTATGCGCTGGCGGGCACTGCGCCAGTTGGCCGAGGAGCGCGGTGTGCCCGACCGCTTTACCGCCGGTGGTAGCGCGGCGCGCCTGCTGGTCGGCAGGGTGGGGGTCGCGGTGCTTTCGGTAGGCTTGCCCTGCCTTTTACTGGTGTCCCATCCCGCCGGGCACCTGCTGGCGCCGGCTGCCGGTCTGGCCGCGTTAAGCTGCGTTATCGGTCAATGTCTCGAACAACGACTTTATGGGCGCGCGTTTGCACAGCTCGCCACGAATTAGCCTTTTACACTTCCATTCAATTCACCCACGGGTAGACGATGAAACAACGCCTGATCGCCACGCTCGTCCTTGCCGCACTGCCGTTCACCGCGTCGGCGCAGGATGCCGCCGCCACGAAGACGACCGCCGCGACGACGGTTCCTGCGACGACGACCACCACAACCACCACGCCCGCAGCCACGACCGCTGCTACAACGACGACCACCACGACGACGACCGCGGCGGCCCCTGCCCCGGTGCCCGCGCCTGCCCCAACGGTTCCGTTCGACGCCAACGCGCCCTCGCCTACCGGTGCGCCCAATGCCGCCCAGAACGGCGGGTGGACGGGCTCCGGCGAATTCGGTTTCGCTTCGTCACGCGGTAACTCGCGCACGGAAAACGCCAACGCCAAGCTCGGCCTGAGCCAGGAAAACGAGCTCTGGAAGAACAACATCTACCTCAACGGCCTGCGGTCGAAGGGCGAAACGTCGGTCACGGATGCCGACGGCAACACCATCGACAAGTTCAGCACCACGGCCAACCGCTACGACACCGGCGCGTCGGTGGGTTACAAGTTCGACCCGCGCAGCTACATCGTTACCGCCGCGCGTTATGAACACGACGACTTCGGCGCCAACCTGTGGCAGGGCATCGTCTCGGTCGGCTACGGCTACATCGCTCTGAAGAACGAGCGTGCCGAGCTGTCGTTCGAAGTCGGTCCCGGTTACAAGCGCTACCAGCCGGCGAAGTCCACTCGCCCAGAGCTCAACGCCGACGGCACGCCCGTGGTGGATCCGGTGACCGGTGATGCCGTGTCGGTGCCCTACACGCCGAACACCGAAGGTGAAGTGGTCGCGCGTAGCCTGATCAACGGCAAATACCGCCTTACCGAGAACACGGCGCTGGAAGACACGCTGCTGGTCGAAGCGGGCTCGAAGAACCAGTACTACCAGAACGATATCGGCCTGTCGGTCAGCATGACCAAGAAGATGGCGCTGAAGCTTGGCTACCAGATCCGCTACAACAGCGACACGCAGCCGGGTACGGTGAGCACCGATAAGTTGATGACGACGAACCTCGTTTATAACTTCTGAGGTTGCTTGCTTGTAGCGGCTCCGGTCGCGAGCACCCATCGCCGATGAATCGGCTCCCACACAGAGCGGCCCTGTGGGAGCCGAGTCATCGGCAATGCTCTATGTGGGAGCCGATTCATCGGCGATCCCGCGGCAGCGGGACGGCCTACCTCACCGCTGGGGCGACAAAAACTCCTCAGCCCCAAGCCCGATCAACATCGCGGCCACTTCATGCCCCAGTGCCACCGGGGTATCGGATGTCGCATCGGCCTGCGCACGCAGCAGCTCGCCCGTATGGGCATTGCCGACCATGCCGTGCAGCGTGAGGCCGTACTCGGCCACCACGCACCACGCGCCGATTGCGACGGCACAGCTACCACCCAGCCGCTCATTCATGGCGCGCTCCGCGTCCACGGCAGTCTGTGTTTCCGGATCACCAAGGGCAGCCATCAGCTCTGTAACGCGCGTGTCGCTGGCACGCGACTCCACGGCGATCGCACCCTGGCCCGGCGCAGGCAGCCAGTCAGGGCTGGCCAGCCGTGCGGTGATGCGCTGGCCCATGCCCAGGCGTTCGACGCCGGCGCAGGCGAGGATGATCGCGTCGTAATGGCCTTCATCCAGCTTGGCCAGCCGGGTGTTCACGTTGCCGCGCAGGTCGAGAAGCTGCAGGTCGGGACGCACGGCACGAAGTTGCGCCTGGCGACGCAGCGACGAGGTGCCCACGCGTGCGGCGTGCGGAAGGTCGGCGAGGGTCTTGTACTGGTTGCTGATGAAGGCGTCGGCGGCATCCGCGCGCGGCAGGATGGCCGAAAGCACGAAGCCCGGTTCCAGTTCCGCCGGCACATCCTTCAGAGAATGCACGGCGATATCCGCGCGATCTTCCAGCATGGCCACTTCGAGTTCCTTGAGGAACAAGCCCTTGCCGCCGATGGTCGCCAGCGACCGGTCAAGGATCTCGTCGCCGCGGGTGGATAACGGCACCAGTTCCACCAGCAATCCCGGGTGCGCCTGGCGTAGCAGGGTGGCTACGTGCTCGGCCTGCCAGAGGGCCAGGGCGCTCTTGCGGGTGGCGATGCGAAGCGGTGCGGTCATCTCTATCCAGGCGGTCGATCGGTCGAGGCGCGATTGTCCCGCGTTTCGGCCCGCTCTTGCACGCTCAGCCGGCGTCGGTGCGCAATAGCTGGCGCACTGCGGGCAGATTGCGACGACTTACCTCAGGGGTGACCTCGGTGCCGGAGAGGCGGGCGAATACGCGCCCGTCGTTAAGCGTGCGAAGGCCGAGCAGGCGCACGCGTGGCACCAGGCAGTTGCGATGCAGCCGCACCAGCCGTTCGCCGTGCAGGGTCTCGAGCTGGCGCAGGGACTCGTCGATCAGCCACATGCCCCCGCCGTGGTGCACGGCGACGTACTTCTCGTCGGCCAGCAGGTAAAGCACGTCGTCCAGGCGAACGCGGACTTCGTCGGCGCCACTGCGGCCACGAAGCCAGGCCGCTTGCGACGGTGCCGCCGGGCGAAGCCGGGTCGCCACGCGATCCAGTGCCTCGTCCAGACGCTCGGCACGGACCGGCTTGAGCAGGTAGTCGGTCGCGCCGATGTCGAATGCGCTGAGGGCATGTTGTTCGTACGCCGTGCAGAACACCACCTGCGGCCGGATGGGCTCTTCGGCGAGCCGGCGAGCCACGGCGGTGCCGCCCAGGCCGGGCATCTCGATATCGAGCAGGATCAGGTCCGGCTGCAAGGAGGCACAAGCCTCGAGCGCCGCTTCGCCGTCGGCCACGCTGCCGACCACCTGCACATCGGCGCGCCGCGCTAGCAAGGAATCCAGCCGGGCCCGCGCGAGCGGTTCGTCATCGGCGATCAGGACGCGCATTCGCGGACTCCGGCAGGAAAACGGTCACGATGAAACGATCGGCAAGGGTCTCCACCCGCACCCCCGCCCGCTCGCCGTAATGAAAGCGGACGCGCTCGCGCACATTGCGCAAGCCATGCCCCGTGCCCGGCGTCGGTGCGCCGTCGGCGATGGGATTATCCACCAGGATCTCCACGCCACCCTGGACCTTGCGACCACCGAGGCGGATCGTGCCGCCGCTGCGACTGGGCTGGACGCCGTGGCGAATGGCGTTCTCGACGAGCGGCTGCAGGAGCAGCCGTGGCATGGGCAGGTCGAGCGTCAGGTCGATGTCGCGTTCGACGCGCAGGCGATCGCCGAGGCGTAGCGACTCGATCTCCAGGTAACGGTCCACCAGCGTCCACTCCTCGCCCAGGGTGCCGATGGATTCCGGATCGTTGCCCAGTGCCGCGCGAAACAGTTCGGCGAGATTCTCGACGGTGCGCTCCGCCGCATCCGGATCGACGCGGATCAGGGCGGCCACGGCATTCATGCTGTTGAAAAGGAAGTGGGGCCGGATGCGCGCCTGCAGGGCGGCGACCTGCGCCTGCGCCTCGGCGGCCATGCGGACTTGCCACTGCGCGACGACGAAGAAGTAACGCAGCAGGCCGGCGCCGAGCAGGCCGGTGGCCAGGGTGCTGTCGCGAACGAAACGATACGTGGGCCCGGGGGTGAGGCCGATCGCGAGGCTATGGTCCATCCAGCCCCACACGCCCGCGCTGATGCCGACGGTGGCGACCAGCAGGAGCCACACGGCGGCATAAGGAAGCAATCCGGGCAGCCGCTGCATGCCGGTGCGAAGCTTGCACAGGAGCACCGTGAGCAACACCGAGAGCCAGCTGGTGAAGAGCACGGCGATGCAGTAATCGCGGAAGTTGCCCGTGCCGCCGGGAGCCAGCCACATCAGCGTGACCGTGAGCGCGCCGACCACGAGCAACGCGAAGAGCACCGGCAGGCTGCAGAAATCAGGCAGCGGTGCCGATGGCGGGCGGGATGCGCCAGTCTTCGCGGTAGGGGTGACGGACATGCGGCGAGTATGCCGGATGCTCGCTCACCCCGGCGCGTACGCGATCACGCGTTGGCGAAACGCTCGGTCAGCCAGGCGCGTACGTCGGCGATCTCCGGAAGGCTCACCTGGTGAGCCATGGGATAGGTGTGCCAGTCGATGTGGTGGCCCAGCGTTTCGAGCGCCTGACGCGACTGCTCACCCAGGACGACCGGAACGATAGGATCGGCCGTGCCATGGCCCCAGAAAATCGGCGTGGTGTGGTTGGCGCCGCTGCGCTCGGCCTCGATCGTTTCATGCAGGGGCAGGTAGGCGGAGAGAATCAACAACCCTGCCAGCGTCTCGCGGTGGCGCAGTCCCGCGGAGAGCGCCATGGCACCGCCCTGCGAGAATCCGGCGAGGATGATCCGTGAAGCGGGTACGCCACGCGCCCCCTCCTGTGCGATCAGCGCCTCGACTTCTTCGATCGAATCGCGGATGCCCTCGGCGTCCTGCTTGTCGGCGATGGCGAGACCCTTGATGTCGTACCACGCGCGCATGGGCGCATTGTTGTTTACGGTCACCGGCCTGACCGGCGCGTGCGGAAAGACGAAACGTACCGCCGGCCAGCTCGCGTCGACCAGCTCCGGCACGATCGGCGCGAAGTCGTTGCCATCGGCACCGAGGCCGTGCAGCCAGATGACCGACCAGGTCGGCGACGGCCCGGTTTCTTTCTCGACGGTAGGCAGGGGCATGGACGGATTCCTGGAGGCGAATGAATGCGGGACATGGTACACGGCGTCCTTGGAGTGCTCGCTCGATCCACCGATCGCGCGAGCACCCATCGCCGATGAATCGGCTCCCACACACAGCAGGGCATGTCATGCCCCATGTGGGAGCCGCTTCAGCGGCGATGCCCTCGGCGCCCGGGCACACGCGGTTACCGAAAAAGGTGAGGCACGAAGCAGCTCGTATTCCGCGTGATCCGATCGCTGTCTTCGCGAATGCCAATACCCGCCGGCTCGTCCCCGATCACCCAGGACCCGACCAGCGCATGCCTGCCGTCGAACACAGGCAACGGTGCCAGCTCCTGATAGACCTGCAGCGGCAACGACGATCCACGCTCGTCCGCTCCGAGCACGACGATACCCTCCCCTTCGCGCCCCCAGTACGGCTTAGACACCACCGCACCCTCGACGTCCTCGCGACGGCGACTCGCAGGCAGCAGGTTCGGATGACCCGGGAAGTATTCCCACAGAATGGGCAGGATCGCCTTGTTCGACAGGAGCATCTTCCAGGGCGGCTCGATCCAGCGCGTACCACTGGCCGGGATGTGCGTGGAAAATGCCTCGCTCATCAACCATTCCCACGGATACAACTTGAACAGCCGGTTGATCGGGCGGTCGGCGAGATCGATGAAGGTCTTGCCGGACCAGCCGATCGATTCGATGTCGAGCGCTTCCGTGGCGTGGCCCGCCTGCTGGCAGGTATCGAGCAGGTAGTCGGTCGTGGTCGCGTCTTCGGGGTTGTCGTAGCACGCGGCGAAATGAACACGCGAACCGCCGCCAACGATGCGCCAGCGCTCGATCAGTTTCTCGTGGATCGAGTTGAACTGGTCGGCCTCGGGCGCGACATCCTCCAGCCAGTACCACTGCACCACCGAGGCTTCGAACAGCGACGTCGGCGTGTCGGCGTTGTACTCGAGAAGCTTCGGTGGCGACTGGCCGTCGAAGGAGAGATCCATGCGACCGTAGAGTGCGGGATCGCGGTCGAACCAGCTGCGTTCGATCAGTTGCGCGGCGCGATCGTCGAGGCCGAGGTCGGCGTAGCGACCTGCACGCACGATACGATCGACAGCTTCCAGGCAGAGACCATGCAGCTCGGCGGTTGCCGCTTCCAGGATGTCCACGGCGGTTTCATCGAAGACGTAGCACACGTCCTCACGCCAGTAGGCCTGGCCGTCGATGGTGTGGAAGCCAAAGCCGAGGGCTTCGACCTTTTCCTGCCAGCCGTCGCGCGCAGTGATGGATTCACGTCGCATCAGCCACCCCGCGCGGAGACGCGGCCGCTGGAGCCGAAACCGCCGCGGCTGCCGAAATCGAATCCGCTTGGTCCGTGTCCCGTGAATCCTCCACCCAAGGCGAAACTGCGACCCGGCCCCGGATCGCCGCTCACAGGATGATTGCGCCAGTCGCTCCGGTACCACGGCCCGTAGTAGTGATACCCACCACCGCCGCCCGTGCCGCTCACTGGCCGATCCTGCGTGCACTGTCCCGTTGCATAGTCGTGCTCGCAGTCTTCTTGCGAGTTGTAGCTGTTTCGCTGCACATCCTTGCCACCGAGGGTGGCAAAGCCCACCGCGGCTACGCCAAGCACCCCCAGGGTAATGGCGACCGTGCGCTTGCGCGTCAGCGGCTCTTTTTCCGGGTAAAACGAGGGGTGCCGATAACCGGGTGCGGGCCGGAAGGTCGCGTCCTTCCGGTGGCCAATGCCTGACGATGTCGTGTCTTTCTTCGTTTCCTTCGTCATGACGCCTGCCTCAGTAGGACATCGCGGCGGCGTTCAACGCGCCGACGCAGATCGCGACGACGGCGACGAACAAGGCGACGGACCGCACGTCGTCTTCAATCTTCTGGCGCAGATCCCGCACCATGAGCCGAAGCACGAAATGGGTCAGCAACTGCACGATCCAGGCGACGACGCCCCATAGAGCAAGATCGACAAGGCTCACGCTGTGCGCGATCGCGCTGGCCAGCGGTTGCACGAAACCGATGGCCGCACCGCCGAGACTGATCGCGGCGGAGAGGTTGCCGTCGCGGATCAGAGCCATCTCGCGTTGCGGCGTGATCCAGACGTAGGTCACGACGAAGGCGACGAAATAGATGATGCCCAGGGCGAGATACGCGACGAAAGCGGGCAGGGTGAACAGGTCCGGGGTGATCACGAACGCACTACTCCCCCAACCCCAGTTCCGTCGCGAAGAACGTCATCGACAACGCCGCATTACCCACGCGCTGGCTGAAGGGCGCACCGATACCATGCCCCGCATTCATTCGCGTCAGCAACAATACCGGCTGACCCGAGGTGGTCGCATCTTGCAATGCCGCAGCGAACTTACGCGACTGCCAAGGCGCAACGCGCGGATCGTTCGCGCCCGTGGTCAGCAGCACCGCGGGATACGCGGTGCCCTTCTTGACGTTATGCAGCGGCGACCAGGCGAGCGTGGCCTTCGCCTGCGCATCGTCCTTGACCGTGCCGTACTCGCTGACGTTATACGGACCGTTGGCGAAGGCGGTCTCATGGCGGGGCACGTCGTAGATACCGACGGCACCAACCACGGCGCGGTACTGCTCCGGGTGCTGGGTAAGTGCCGCGCCCATCAGCAGGCCGCCGTTGCTGCCGCCGAGGATGCCGAGGTGCTTGGTGTCGGTCCAGTTTGACGAAACCATGGCTTGTGCAGCAGCGTAGAAGTCGTCGAACACGGTCTGCTTGTGCAGCTTCTGGCCCTGCTCGTGCCACGCCTCACCGAACTCGTTGCCGCCACGGATGTTGGCGTAAGCCAGCACGCCGCCGCGTTCGAGCCAGGCAAGGTTGGCACCGATGAAGCCCGGCGTGACCGGAATGCCGAAGCCGCCGTAGCTGTAAAGAATGGTCGGGCGCTTGCCGTTGGGCGTGATGCCGTCCATCGAGATCACGGTGACCGGGACCTTGCTGCCATCCTTCGAGACGCCGTCGACACGCGTTACGCGCACCTTCGAATAGTCGGCGGCGGGCTTCACCTCGAACACCGTTTTCAGCGAGCCGCTGGCGCCATCGTATTCGGCCCAGTGCGTGGGCGTGGTCCAGCCGGCGTAGGCCACCAGGGCCTTGTTCTGGCCGGACTCGGAAGCGACGCCGTTGATCGTCACACCGGTCGCCGGCAACGGCACCCGGCGTACGAAGCCCGCCTTCGCGTCGTACTGGTCGGCCCACCAGTCGGGACCGGCGCTGCGTACGACCAGGAAGCCATCGCCCAACGGGGTCACGCGCTGGATCGCGCCTTCACCCTGGTCGAGTACGGGGCTGGTCTTGCCGCCGGCACCGACGGCGACGATCTTGCCGCGTGGCGCACCGGCGAAGCTCACCACGAACAGGCGGTCGCCCACCCAGGCGGCCGAACGGGCATCGGCGTCATGACCGAGCACGCGGGCGAAAGCACCCTTGCCTTCGCGCAGGTAAACCTCGGCCGGGCCGCCATCGCCTTCGTTGGCGAGCAACGCGACCGACTTGCCGGCGCTGCCTTCGAGCAGGATGTACTCGGCGACATGCGAGTAACCCTTGCCGAAGACGGTGCGGTCCTTCGTGGCGGGCTCGCCGATGGTGTGATGAGCCAGTACGGCGTCGAATTCGCGCAGCGGCTGGCTCGGCCTTCGGCGCCTCGAAGCGCGCGTAGGTCACGCCCTTTTCGTCGGCGTCCCAGGCCAGCGCCTGTGGTGTCGTGCCGCCGCCGGCCAGCGGGAGGACATCACCCAATGCCTTGCCGTTGGTGGTGTCGAGGATATGGATGGTGGTCAGTTCGCTGCCGCCTTCCGCCGTGCCGTAGGCGAGGTAGCGCCCGCTTGGCGAGGGCCAGTACTCGGTGATGGCGGTGTTCCCCTCGCCCTGGTTGAGGTCGACGAGGGTACGCGTGGGGCCATCCGGCCAGGCTTTGGCGACCAGCACCGGCTGCGGCTGCGGCGGCGTGTTCTCGAAGTAGAACAGCGTCCCGCCGGCCAGCGTGGGCGATGAGCGCGTGGTCGAGGTGATCGCCAGCTCGCGAATACGCGCGCTTAGCGTCTTGCCCAGGGGCATGGCGCCGATGGTCGACTCGGTATACGCGTTCTGCGCGTCGATCCACGTCGTGACGTCGGCGGCGTCCGGATTCTCCAGCCAGCGGTAGGCGTCGTTCACCGGTTGCCCGGCAAGCGTCTCGGCGACCACGTGCTTCGGGGTCGGTGGCGGGTTGGCAGCGGCAGCATGGGCGCTGCAGGCAGCGAACAGGCTCGCGGCGAGCAGGCGGGGGACGAGGTCACGCATGGGGGACGACTCCGGTGGCGGGGACCCGAGCGTAGCAAAGGCGCGCTATCCTCGACCGATTTGCCGCCACCGGGAAACGTTCGATGCGCGTACTTGCCGCTGCCCTGCTCACCGTCCTCGCCACCGCGCCGGCCTTCGCCGCGCCACCGCCGCCGCTGGACATGGAAACGATCATGGCCGACCCGGACTGGATCGGCGCACCGGTCGAGGACGCCTACTGGAGTGTCGACGGTACCCAGCTCTATTACTCGCTGAAGCACGACGGCAACCCCGTGCGCGATCTCTACCGGGTCGCCGCTACCGGTGGCACGCCTGTGCAGCTTGACCCGAAGGCTGCCGTCAGCGCCGACGGCACGAAGCTCGTCTTCGACCGCGAGCACCGCCATGCGGCCTTCATCCGCCACGACGACATCTTCCTGCGTGACCTCGGCACCGGCAGCACGGTGCAGGTCACCCGCTCATCGGCGAAGGAGCGCGACCCCCGTTTCTCACTCGACGGCCGGCTGCTCTCCTTCCGCAGTGGCACTAACTGGTTCACCTATGCGGTCGCCGGTGGCCCGGTGACCCAGGTCGCCGTGCTCGAGGAGAAGGATGACCCGAAAGCGAAGAAATCCGACGACCTCAAGGACAACCAGCAGGCCCTCTTCTCGACGCTGCGCGGCCTGCGCGCGGATGACGAGGCCCTGAAGGCGGATGCCGATGCCCGCGCCGCCGCCGATCCCGGCCAGGCACCGCAGCCGTTCTGGCTGGGCAAGAACGTGACCGTGACCGACACCTCGCTGTCTCCGGATGGCCGCTGGTTGCTGGTCGTCACGCAGCCCAAGGATGCCGAGGAAGGGAAGATTCCCGACCTCACGCATTACGTGACCGACTCCGGCTATGCCGAAACCGAGGCCACTCGCGTCTATGTCGGACGCAACGATCCCGCGCCGCAATCGCTGCGCCTGCTGGATCTTCGCGCGCACACCAGCTTCGACCTCGACACCGCGAAACTCCCGGGCATCGCCGAAGACCCGCTGGCCGAACTGCGCGCGAAGACCATCGCCGCGCTGCGCAAGGACGGTAAAGGTGATCGCGCCGACGCGCTCGCCGCGCCGAAGGTTCGCCCGGTCATCGTCAACGGCGAGTACAGCCCCGGCATCGTCTGGAGCGACGACGGCCGCAACGTGGCATTGCAGCTGCGAGCGATCGATAACAAGGATCGCTGGATCGCCAGCGTCGACTTCGACAGGCACGCGCTGGTGAGCCAGCACCGCCTGACCGACAAGGCGTGGATCAACTGGGACGGCAACGATTTCGGCTGGCTGCGCGACGGCCGTACCCTCTGGTACCTGAGTGAGGAATCCGGCTTCGCCCAGCTCTATACCCGTCCGCTCGGTGGCAAGGCCACGGCGATCACCAGCGGTCGTTTCGAGACCGACCACCCCATCCTCAGCCCGGACGGCGCGACGTTCTACGTCCGCACCAACCAGGTCGCACCGTATAGCTACGACATCTACAGCGTGCCCTCGGCCGGTGGCGCCCTTACCCGCATCACGAAGTTCGAAGGCCTGGACGACTTCAGCCTTTCGCCGGACGGCCGGACCCTGGGCGTGCTGCATTCCTCGCCTTACATCCCGTCGCAGCTGGCGACCATCGGGGTCGACGGCTCGGCCGCGCATGAGCTGACCGACACGCGCAAGTCCGGCTTCAAGGCGCGCGAATGGATTGCACCGAAAATCGTGCAGGTGCCGTCCAGCCATGGCGCGGGCGTCATCTGGGCCAAGTTCTATGGTCCGGCGAACGACACCGCCACCGCGTCGCGGCCGGCCGTGATCTTCGTGCACGGCGCTGGCTACCTGCAGAACGTGCACCTGTCCTACCCGTCGTATTTTCGCGAGCAGATGTTCCACAACCTGCTGGTGCAGCGTGGCTACGTCGTGATCGACATGGACTACCGCGCCTCGAAGGGTTACGGCCGTGACTGGCGCACCGCAATCTACCGCAACATGGGTCATCCGGAACTGGACGACCTCCTCGACGGCAAGGCCTGGCTGGTGAAGAACCAGCACGTGGATCCGAAGCGCGTGGGTATCTATGGCGGCAGCTACGGTGGCTTCATGACCCTGATGGCGCTGTTGCGTGCCCCGGGCGAGTTTGCCGCCGGCGCGGCGTTGCGCCCGGTCACTGACTGGACCAGCTACAACCACGAATATTCGGCCAACATCCTCAACGATCCGCAGCTCGATCCCGAGGCCTATGCCACCAGCTCGCCGATCAACTACGCCGACGAGCTGTCCGATCCGCTGCTGATGGAACACGGCCTGATCGACGACAACGTGCTGGCCAGCGACACGGTCCGCCTGTACCAGCGGTTCATCGAGCTGCACAAGAAGAACTTCTGGATGTCGCTGTATCCGCTGGAACGCCACGGCTTCGTCCACCCGGATTCCTGGTACGACGAATACCGCCGCATCGACGAGCTGTTCCAGCAGAACCTGCACCAATAGATAAATGTGGGAGCCGCTTCAGCGGCGATGCTTAGTGTGGGAGCCGCTTCAGCGGCGATGGGCCTTTCCAGCTAAACCGCTCCGTTGGCTTTTCGCCGCTGAAGCGGCTCCCACATTGCCTCATTCGCCGCTGAAGCGGCTCCCACAAATTTTACGGAGGCTTTACGCCCCCGGCGGGGCGCGATACGCAAGAAATATCGCCCCAGGAGAACAATGCGCCGTCTTCTTCGACGGAACGCGCCCGTGGAACTCCTGTACGTCCTTGTCGTTGTCGTCCTTACGGCGGTGACGATCGGCTTCCTCATGATTTGCGACCGTCTCGGTCGCCGCTGAGGAGCACGCCATGTCCGTTGTCCTGTTTATCGCCACCGTCATTGCGGTAGCCCTGACCGGTTACCTCTGCGTCGCCCTGCTGAAGCCGGAGTGGTTCGAATGACCGCGAACGACTTCTTCCAGGTCGGGCTGTACCTGGCCGTCCTCCTCGTTCTGGTGAAGCCGGTCGGCCACTACATGGCCCAGGTGTTCGCCGAGACGCCCAACCGCGTAAACCGCTTCGGCGCACGCGCCGAGAACCTGCTCTACCGCCTTTCCGGCATCCGTGCCGACGAAGACATGAGCTGGAAGCGCTACGCCATCGCCATGCTGGTCTTCAACGTGGCCGGCCTTGCCGTGGTCTACATCCTCCAGCGCACGCAACAGTGGCTCCCGCTGAACCCGCAGCATTTCGGCGCCATTACGCCGGATTCGGCGATGAACACCGCGGTGAGCTTTGCTACGAACACGAACTGGCAGGGCTACGCCGGTGAGTCGACGATGAGCTACTTCACGCAGGCGATCGGCCTGGCCGTGCAGAACTTCCTCTCGGCGGCCACCGGTATCGCGGTGTTGATCGCCGTGATTCGCGGCTTCAGCCGTCGCGGCGTGAACGCCGTCGGCAATTTCTGGGTCGACATGACCCGGGCCACGCTCTACGTCCTCATTCCTTTCTCCCTGGCGATCGCCCTGTTGCTGGTTTCGCAGGGTGTGGTGCAGAACGTGTCGGCCTATGTGGACGTCGCGACCCTGCAGCACGGCCAGCAGACCTTGCCGATGGGACCGGCGGCTTCGCAGATCGCGATCAAGATGCTCGGTACCAACGGCGGTGGCTTCTTCAACGCCAACTCCGCGCATCCGTTCGAGAATCCGACGCCGTTCTCCAACTTCGTCGAGATGCTGGCGATCTTTCTTGTTCCGGCGTCACTTTGCTACACCTTCGGCAGCATGGTCGGCGATCGCCGCCAGGGCTGGGCGTTGCTCGCCACCATGCTGCTTATTTTCGTGCCGCTGACGCTCGGACTCGTTGCCGCCGAGCAGGCCGGTAACCCAGCGCTGCACGGACTGGCGATCGACGCGCAGGCCTCGGCCACGCAGGCCGGTGGCAACATGGAAGGCAAGGAGACGCGTTTCGGTATCGCCGCCTCGGGACTGTTCGCCGCGATCACCACGGCAGCCTCCTGCGGCGCAGTGAATACGGCACACGACTCGCTTACACCGCTCGGCGGCCTGGTACCCATGTGGCTGATGCAGCTGGGTGAGGTGATCTTCGGTGGTGTCGGCTCGGGTCTGTACGGCATGCTCGCCTTCGCCGTGGTCGCGGTGTTCATCGCCGGGCTGATGGTCGGTCGCACGCCGGAGTACCTCGGCAAGAAGATCGAAGCGCATGAGATGAAGATGGCGAGCCTCGCTGTATTGATTCCCTGCGCCCTGGTGGTGATCTGCACGGCCATCGCGGTGATGACCCCGGCCGGTACGGCGGCGGTCTCCAACCCGGGCGCACACGGCTTCAGCGAGATCCTCTATGCCGTGAGTTCGGCGGCGAACAACAACGGCAGCGCGTTCGGCGGTCTGTCGGCCAATACGCCCTTCTGGAACGTATTGCTCGCGATCTGCATGTTCCTGGCCCGCTTCCCGCTGGCCATCGCGATGCTGGCCATGGCCGGATCGCTGGCGGCCAAGCGTCACGTGCCGGAGACCGCCGGCACCCTGCCGACGCACACGCCGCTCTTCGTCACCCTGCTTGCCTGCGTCGTCATCGTCGTCGGTGCACTGACCTTCCTTCCGGCACTCGCCCTCGGGCCGATCGCCGAACAACTGATGTCCGCCACGGGCCACTGATCCATGACTACCCAAGCCCATACCCCGCGCGGTTTCGACCGCGCGCTGGTGACACGCGCCCTCGGCGACGCGTTCCGCAAGCTCTCGCCGCGCACGCAGTTCCGCAATCCGGTGATGTTCGTGGTCTTCGTATGCAGCGTGGCGACCACCCTGCTCTGGATCCAGGCCCTCACCGGCCACGCCGAAGCGCCGACCGCGTTCATCTTCTGGGTCAGCCTCTGGCTGTGGTTCACCCTGTTGTTCGCGAACTTCGCCGAGGCGCTGGCGGAAGGCCGCGGCAAGGCCCAGGCCGATGCGCTGCGCGGCTCGCGTCGTGACGTCATGGCGAAGAAGCTTGCCTCAGCCGATCGCGACGCGGCCATCGTGTTCACCCCGTCCAGCGAGCTCCGCCTCGGCCACCATGTGCTCGTTGAAGCCGGCGAGATCGTGCCGGGCGATGGTGAGATCGTGGTCGGTGCGGCGAGCGTGGACGAGAGCGCCATCACCGGAGAATCCGCGCCGGTGATCCGTGAGTCCGGCGGCGACCGCAGCGCGGTTACCGGTGGCACCCGCGTGCTTTCGGACTGGATCGTGGTGCGCATCAGCAGCAACCCGGGCGAGAGCTTCCTCGACCGCATGATCTCGATGGTCGAAGGCGCCTCACGCCGGAAGACCCCCAACGAGATCGCGCTGACGATCCTGCTGGCGAAGTTCACCCTGATCTTCCTGCTGGCCTGCGCCACCCTGCTGCCGTACTCGATTTACAGCGTCCAGGTGGCCGGTGCGGGCGAGCCGATCAGTCTGACCGTGTTGATAGCGCTGCTCGTCTGCCTGATTCCGACGACGATCGGCGCCCTGCTCTCAGCCATTGGCATCGCCGGGATGGATCGGATGATCCGCGCCAACGTGATCGCCACGTCGGGTCGCGCCGTCGAGGCCGCCGGCGACGTCGACGTGCTGTTGCTCGACAAGACCGGCACGATCACGCTCGGCAATCGCCAGGCCGTTGCCTTCTACCCGGCACCGGGCATCGAAGAACGCGAACTGGCGGAAGCCGCCGAGCTGGCCTCGCGTGCCGACGAAACGCCGGAAGGCCGCAGCATCGTTACCCTCGCGGCGAAGTACATCAGCGTGAGCGTCAGCGAACGTCGCCACGACGACCGTCGCGCCGAGTTCGTGCCGTTCACCGCGCAGACGCGCATGAGCGGCGTCGATGTCGGCACGCGTCACATCCGCAAGGGTGCGATGGACGCGGTCGAGCGCTATCTCGATTCGCAGGACAGCCACATGCCACCGCTGGTCCGCCGCATGGCCGAAGACGTGGCCCGTCGTGGCGCCACGCCGCTGATCGTGGTCGACGGCTCGCTGACCCTGGGCGTGGTCGAACTCAAGGACATCGTCAAGGACGGCATCAAGGAGCGCTTCGCCGAGATGCGCAAGATGGGTATCCGCACGATCATGATCACCGGCGACAACCCGCTCACCGCGGCAGCGATCGCCGCTGAAGCCGGCGTGGACGACTTCCTCGCCGAAGCGACGCCGGAAGCCAAGCTCAAGCTGATTCGCGACATGCAGGCCGAGAACCGCCTGGTGGCGATGTGCGGCGACGGCACCAACGATGCACCGGCGCTCGCCCAGGCTGACGTCGCGGTGGCGATGAACAGTGGTACGCAGGCGGCGAAAGAAGCCGGCAACATGGTCGATCTGGATTCCAATCCGACCAAGCTGATCGAGATCGTTGCCATCGGCAAGCAGATGCTGATCACTCGCGGCTCGCTGACTACCTTCTCCATTGCTAACGATATCGCCAAGTATTTCGCGATCATCCCGGCCGCCTTCGCCACGACGTACCCCGCACTCAATGCGTTGAACGTCATGCACCTGGCCACGCCGCGGAGTGCGATTCTCTCTGCGGTGATCTTCAACGCGCTGATCATCATCTGCCTCATTCCGCTCGCGTTGAAGGGCGTGGCGTACCGCGCACTCGGTGCCGGTGCACTCCTGCGCCGCAACCTGCTCGTCTACGGGCTCGGCGGCATCGTCGTGCCCTTCGTCGGCATCAAGTTGATCGACATGTTGCTGGTCCTGCTCGGACTGGCCTGACCGAGGTCGCCCCATGCAATCCGTGAAGCTCACTGTTTTCATCGAAGACCACGCCGACCTGGACATGGAAGTCCGCGTGGTTGCCCAGGAACACGTCGCCGCCGTTGCGGGCGCGCCGGTCGCGGTGATCAAGCCGCGCATCGTTCCGGTCGCGCCACCCAACGATGACGAATACGCGCTCGGCGGCTACGCCGGCATCTGAACCGCCTGATCCTGAAAGCACAACCCATTCCATTCCACCGATAAAGGGGTCCCGAAAGGGATCGGTAAAAAACGCCATGCGTACCACTCGCTATGCTCTCCTCGCCGCCATGTTCGCGCTCGCTCCTGTCTCCAAGGCCATGGCCGCGGGCAGTGACGACTGCTCCCAGGGATTCGTTTCGCGTTTTGCCGCCGCTTACCGCGAAGACGAGCAGCCTGCCGACCCGAACGCCCCTGCACCTGCGCGGCGTGGCATGGATTCACCCTTTGATTCGATGCCATTCCCGTCCTCCGAGTGGCAGCTCGGCGGCGTGGATAATCCGATCGGTGTGCCCGACACGAATTCGCAGTATCCCCTCGAGAAGGCGCTCGCCTGTACTCCCGTCGGCCGCTGGATGCAGGAGAACCGAATCGAGGTTTACGGTTGGATCAACCCGTCAGCCAATCTGAGTTCGTCGAGCTTCTCAAACTACCCGCTTTCCTATGCCTCGCGTCCCAATCGCGTGGAGTTCAACCAGGCACTTCTGCGTATCGAGCGCCTGCCCGACACGGTGCAGACCGATCATCTGGACTGGGGTTTTCATTTTGACGACCTTTATGGTTACGACTACCACTTCACCACCATGAAGGGTGTCACCAGTGACCAGCTACTCAACCACCCCAATTCCAACAGTCCGCTGCCGGGCAAGCTCTACGGCAACGATCCCATGATCTGGTATGTCGACCTGTACATTCCCTGGGTAGCTCAGGGTATGCAGATCACCCTGGGTCGCTACCTCTCCATCCCTGATATCGAAGCGCAGTTCTCGCCGCAGAACTATCTGCTGACGCACTCCATTCTCTACACGGTCGATGCATATACCAATACCGGCATCATCACGACGACCAAGCTCAACGATCAGTGGACGGTGCAGTTTGGCGTGCACGGTGGCGACGATTCAGCGTTCTGGGACAGCACCAGTCGGTTGAGCGTGCAAGGTTGCGTGCGCTGGGTGTCGAAGTCGAACAACGACATGCTGTACCCGTGCGTCGAGTCGTATAACAAATCCAGGCAGACCTATAACAACCTGCAGGAATTCGTGCTCACGTGGGGCCATCGTTTCAGCCGCAACGTGCACATGCTGACCGAGGCCTATCGCATTTACGTTCGTGACCAACAGGGCGCTCCTTCCGGCGTTCCGGGCTACCCGCTGGGTCAGGCACCGGATTTCCCGGCTGGCCATAACCCGGCGTTCGGCATCGTCAACTACTTCAATATCGAACTCAATCCGCACAACATGATCTCGATTCGCAACGAGTTCTATAACGACGAGCAGGGCCAGCGCACCGGGTACGCGACGCGGTATTCCAGCCATACGATTGGCTTGACGCATTGGGTGTCGCAGGATCTGGAGATACGCCCGGAGTTTCGCTACGAGCACGCCTACGATTTCCCGGCCTATAACGCCGGCCAGAAGAGCAGCCAGGTGACTGCCCTGGTCGACGCCATTCTGCATTACTGAGGCAAGCATCATGAGCAGGCTTATTCGAAACGCGGTGGTCATGCTGTTGTTGATGACTGTGGTCACCGGCGTCGCTTATCCATTGGTGGTGACGGGTTTAGCGCAGGTTCTATTCCCGTGGCAGGCCCATGGCAGCCAGGTCGTGTCGAATGGCAAAACGATCGGCTCGGCGCTGATCGGCCAGTCGTTCACGGCACCCGGCTACTTCTGGGGACGCCCGTCGGCAACGACGCCGGCCCCGAACAACGGTGCGGCATCCACACCGTCGAACCTGGGTCCGACCAACCCGGCGCTGACCAAGGCGGCGAGTGATCGCATCGCTGCACTGCGGGCGGTCGATCCGGCCAACAAGGCGGTCGTGCCGGTGGACCTCGTGACCGCGTCGGGCAGCGGCCTGGATCCGGAGATCAGTCCGGCGGCCGCCGAATACCAACTGGCCCGCGTGGCCCGGGTGCGCCGCCTGGATCCCGCGAAGCTGCGCGAGCTGGTCGCGGCGAATACCGAGGGACGTCAGCTGGGCGTGTTGGGCGAGCCGCGGGTGAATGTCCTGAAGTTGAACCTGGCTGTCGATGAGGCGGCCAGGTAGGGACGGGTCCGGTCCGGTCCGGCCCGGTCCGGTCCGGTCGGAAGAGCATCGCCGATGAATCGGCTCCCACACAGAGCGCGCGGCCTGCTCTTTGTGGGAGCCGATTCATCGGCGAAACCAGTCCACCCCATTCCATCCATTACCCTTGACCCATGCGCCCCCCAACTTCCCGGCCACCCTCATGACTGACGACCGCGACGCCCGCGCCAACGCGCTGCTCAGTGCGGCCCAGGAAGAAGACGGCCAGCGCCTCAAGGTCTTCCTCGGCGCGGCGCCCGGCGTCGGTAAGACCTTCGCCATGCTTTCGGCGGCGCGTGACCTTAAACGCCAGGGCATCGACGTGGTCGTCGGCCTGGTCGAAACGCATGGCCGATCGGATACGGCCGCCTTGCTCGAAGGCCTCGAGGTCCTGCCGACGCGACCCGTGCGCTATGCCGGCAGGGATTTCCGCGAGTTCGACCTGGAGGCCGCGTTGGAACGGCGGCCTGCCGTCATCCTTGTCGACGAGCTGGCACACACCAATCTCCCCGGCGGCCGGCATACGCGCCGATGGCAGGATATTTCCGAACTGCTCGATGCCGGTATCGAGGTCTACACGGCACTCAACGTGCAGCACCTCGAGAGCCTCAACGACCAGATACGCCGGATCACCGGCGTCGCCGTGCGCGAGACCGTGCCGGACGCTTTCCTCGACCGCGCACGCGACATCGTGCTGGTCGACCTGCCGCCGCGCGAACTGATCGGGCGCCTGAAGCAGGGCAAGGTGTACGTCCCGGAGACGGCGGCGGTCGCCCTGGACAAATACTTCTCGCCGACGAATCTAGCCGCCTTGCGTGAACTCGCGGTGGAAACCGTCGCAGCCCACGTGGACAGCGACCTGCGGGAAAGCATGCTGGCCCGTGGGGACGCCATGCCGGTCCGCCGCCGTTGCATGGCGGCCATCGACGGCCAGGGCCAGAGCGAATACCTCGTGCGCATCACCCGGCGGATCGCCGAGCGGCGTGGTGCGCCCTGGAGCGTCGTCTTCGTCGATCGCGGCGGCCTCGATGCCGAGCGACGCGAGCGCGTGGACGCCGCGATGCGTCTGGCGCGCCGGCTGGGTGGTGAGGGTGTGATTCTTCGCGGCCACGCTGTCGCGGATGAACTGCTCACCTGGGCGGATCGCGAAGGCGTGGGCCAGATCATCGTCGGACGCACGCGCGAGCGCCCGATCGCGCGTCGTCTCGGCTACTCGCTTACCCAGCAGCTGTTGCGCCGTGCCGCTCACCTGGAGCTGACCATTGTCGCCACGCCTGCGCAACGCGCGCGGGCGCGCAGACGCCTGCGCTTCAAGGACGGTAACGGCTCGCGTCGTGAATACGCCTTCGCGACCGGCGCGACGGCGGTGGCGATGGCGTTGTCGTTCGTCGCCGATCGCTTCCTGTCGGTGGCTAACCTCTCGCTGATCTTCCTCACGGCGGTGCTCGTCGTCGCGGTACGTACGCGCATGGCTGTCGCGGTGTACACCGCGCTGCTGTGCTTCTTTGGCTACAACTTTTTCTTCGCCCCGCCCCGTTACACGCTGGCGATCGCCAACGCCGACGACGTGCTGGCGGTGGTCCTGTTCCTCGTGGTGGCGCTGGTCTGCAGCCGCCTGGCAACGCGACTGGCCGGGCAGGTGACCTCGCTGCGTGCATCACAGGTTCGCGCGCGCGCGTTGGTGGCGCTCGGCCAGCAGCTGGCCACGAGCGCCGACGCCGACAGCATCCGCAAGGCCGGCGCAGCCGCGCTGGCCCGCGCTCTGTCGATCGAGATCGCCATGCTCGCGCGGGACGAGAGCGGGCACTTCAAGGTCGTCAACTCGGTGCCTGACGCGTTCGCCTTGTCGACGCAGGACCTGGCCGCGGCAGACTGGTGCGAAGGGCACGCCGAACCCGCCGGCCGCTTCACCGACACGCTGCACGCCGCCTCCTGCTGGATGCTTCCGCTCGGCGCCGAGCAACAGCGCGCCGGCGTCGTGGCGCTGCGCTTTCCGCTGAGTGCCCGTGAGCCCGATGCCGACCGCCGCAGCCTCGCGCTGGCGATGGTCCAGGACATCGGCCAGGCCCTCGATCGCGCCCGGCTCGCACACGAGCTGGAAAGCGCTCGCGTACAGGGTGAAACCGAACGCCTGCGCAGCGCCCTGCTGTCGTCGGTCTCGCACGATCTCCGCTCGCCCCTGGCGTCGATGATCGGTTCCGCCGGCACCCTGCTCAGCTACGACGCACAACTGCCCGCGAACGAGCGGCATGAACTGCTCCAGGCCATTCTTGGCGAAGGCCAGCGCCTGGATCGCTACATCCAGAACCTGCTCGACATGACCCGTCTGGGCCACGGCACCTTGCAGCTCCATCGTGACTGGGTCGACGCCGGCGAGATCGTCGCGGCTGCCGTCTCGCGAATGCGCAAGCTGTTTCCGGAGGTGCGCATCGACGTGCACCTGCCGGCCAACACTATCCTTCTTCACGTGCACCCGGCCCTGATCGAGCAGGCGCTGTTCAATATCCTCGAGAACGCGGGCCGCTTCACCCCGCCCGAGGAGCCGATCCGTGTCACCGTGCGTTCGGAGGCCGGTCGCTTGCTGGTCGACGTCGCCGATCGCGGTCCGGGCATTCCCGAAGATGAGCGGGCGCGGATTTTCGACATGTTCTATTCGGTGTCGCGCGGGGATCGCGGCGGCAAGGGCACCGGCCTGGGGCTGGCGATCTGCCGCGGCATGGTCGGCGCGCACGGCGGCAGCGTGGAGGCCTTGCCCCACGCGGGCGGAGGCACGACCATTCGGGTCTCGCTGCCGCTACCGCCGCCTCCCGACCAGAACGCATGAACCCCACCGCTCCACGAGTCCTGGTGATCGACGACGAAGCGCAGATCCGGCGTTTCCTCGACATCGGCCTGCGCGCCGAGGGCTATCAGGTTTTCCTCGCGGCAACAGGACAGGAGGGCCTGGGCCTGGCCGTGACGCAGTCGCCTGACGTCATCGTCCTCGACATCGGTCTGCCGGATATGGAAGGCCACGACGTGCTGCGCGAGATCCGCACCTGGAGCGAAGTGCCCGTGTTGATGCTTTCCGTGCGCGATTCGGAGAGCGAGAAAGTTCGTGCGCTCGACCATGGCGCCAACGATTACGTCACCAAGCCGTTCGGCATCCAGGAACTGATGGCGCGCTTGCGCGTGCTGTTGCGCCAAGGTGCCAAAGGTGGGCAGGCCGACGCACCCGTGCGCTACGACGACGGAAGCCTGGCGATTGATCTTGCCCGCCGAGAGGTATTGCTCGACGGCGCGCTGGTTGCGCTGACACGCAAGGAATTCGCCGTCCTCTCGTTGCTCGTCCGTCACCCGGGTCGCGTCGTCAGCCAGCAGCAGATTCTTCGCGAAGTCTGGGGCGCCACCCACACGCAGGACACGCACTACCTGCGCATCGTCATGGGCAAGCTCCGCCTGAAACTCGGCGACGATCCCGCGACGCCCCGCTGGCTCAAAACCGAACCCGGCGTCGGCTACCGCTTCCCCGCCACCTGACCAAAATCGGCACCAGCCCCATGTGGGAGCCGATTCATCGGCGAAAAGGTGCTCGCAAAACCGGCACCTATCGCGCGTGCTTTCGCTAAAAACGCCCGCTGCGGAGCCGCGAAACGTGACACAACGCACGCCAGCACAACCCCGCCCCATTTTTCAGATCATTCTGATTCCCTCGCACGAGTGAACCCATGACCGTCCGCCCCTCTCACCAAGGAGCACGTCATGACATCGTTTCGTTCCCACGCTACTGTCCGTCGCCTATCGACAGCAGCGACCCTGCTTTGCTCCCTGCTCTCCACCACCCACGTCTTCGCCGAATCCATGCGTTGCACCGCAGAGCGCTTCAGCAGCGGCAAGCTGACCATGCCGAACTATGACGAAGCGATGACGGAATGCGTCGCACAGGAATCGGCGATGACAAACCCCGAGTCAGGTGAGTTCGACAGTGCGCGCTCCTGCTACGACATCGTGCCGCGGGGACACCATGGGCCGTGGCGACACGGACGTATTGCGGTCGACCTGGTGGAGCGTAGGAGCGGCGACCGATATACGTTCGAGGGGCTGTGGATGTGCAAGCCGATAGTGGAGGCGGAGGTGGAGGCTGCCGCAAGCGCCCTTCGCCGCTGAAGCGGCTCCCACAGGTGAGCGGCTCCCACATGTGATCAGCTCCGGCGGTGAATCAGCTTGTCCGTGTGGGAGCCGCTTCAGCGGCGATGCTCTCAGCGAAGCGATGAAATCAAGCGAAACGCAGAATATTCGCGCCAATCGATGCCTCAATCGTCCGCTGCAACGGCTCATCCGCGTCGCGAACAACCGTGATCGCGATTTCAACCGAGCCCGTGCCAACTTCCAGCGAAAGCAGATGCCCGCCGTGACTCGCGAACTGGCTGTCGCAGGCGACACCGTGAGCATGGATGGAAGGCTTGCCCTCTTTCCATGCGAGCGTGCCCGTCATCGACGCGAGCTCGCATGCTTCGAATGTCGCCGGGTTGTAACGTCGCTCGTTGAAGTCGAAGAAGCCGAAGGTAACGGAGCGGACAAAGCCGAAGCCGGCGAGTGTCGCGGCGCCAAGGCGTGTTTCGGTCACGAGGTGTTCGAGGTGTGCGAAGACGTCGTCGCCCTGGGTGAGCACCATGAGGTAGCCGGTTGGCGTGGGAATGAAGCGTTTGGGGAGCGTCATGGGATTCCCGGGAAGGAAGAAGACGCGTCTATTGGCTCATAGTGGCGATAAAGGGGAGGTCATGGCGAGCACCCATCGCTGTGCCGGCGATTACGCTCCGCTTGCCTGTCGTGCCAGATAACGCCCCGGCGAATCGCCGAAAGCACGGCGGAACATCGCGACGAACGCACTTGGCGTCGCGTAGCCCAGCGCATCGGAGACGACCGAGACCGGATCGCCGTGGGCCAGCCGCTCGAGCCCGCGCGTCAGCCGAGCCTGTTGTCGCCACTGCGCGACGCTGCAGTTCGTCTCCTGACGGAACAGGCGCGTGAGCGTGCGAGAGGACATCCCGGCCCAGGTGGCCCATTCTTCGATGCCACGTGTGTCGTGCGGGCGTTCGTACATGGCCACGGCGACGCGGCGAAGGCGGCGGTCCAGTGGCATCGGCAGGTGCAGCGACTCCACCGGCGCGCGTCGGAGCTCATCCAGCATGACCGCGAAGAGCCGGTCACGCTCCGGGTCCGTCTCGGTGGTGACGACATCGATCGGCCATGTCGCGGCGCGCTTGATGATGGCGCGGAAGAGATCGTTCACGCCCACCACGCATGGGTGGTCTGGCAGGACGGCAGCGGCGCAGGGCGCGATGAAGACGCCCCAGGCATGACTCGGTCCCGCGATGCTCACGGTATGCATCACGCCCGGCGGCATCCAGCCCGCGCGGTGCGGCGGCAGCAGGTAGGAACCATGCTCCGTCCGGTTGATGAAAAGCCCTTGTTCCACATAGAAAAACTGGCCGCGCGCGTGGCTATGCCAGTCGGTCTCGCGCAGGGGTATCTCCCCTTTCGCCTCGTAGGCAATAAGTGGGGGACCATCGGTGCTCTCAAGCAGTCGGTGCAGGGTTTCGTCGTGCATTTGGCCGAATCTCGACATAAGTTGGCCCACTAACGATATCAGGCCGATAGCTTCCATGGTTACCATTTGCAACCCCAAGCAAATGTCCCTGCGTACGGCATCCGCCGACACCTGCGCCCGTGACCCTGAAGCGGAGATCCTTATGATCCGTCTCGTCACTACCGATTTAACCGAGTTGAGCGAGGGCACGGAAGCCGGCGATGCGCTGGTCACCTTCGTCGCCTGCGCTCACGCCATGCTCGATCCCACCACCCCGGAAGAACAGGTGCGGCGCCTTGAACCGCGCCTCCTCGCCCAATTGCCGACCCTGAGGGCGCTCGGCGTCTTCGACCTTTTCGAGGTGCGCGACCCCGCTCTGGCAGCCTTGTTGGCCGACGAAGGATGAACATCCCGGAAACCTGAAATATCCGCCGTGCGTATATTTGCCTTGACAACTATAATTCAGGCAATAGAATGCACGTCCATGACCAGCCACCTGTGCCTCTCTTACGACGGTCGCGACACGCTCGGTGCCCTCATTGGCATGGTGCGCAGCGAGATTGTCCGCGCGATCGAAACGGATCTCGCCGCCCTGGGTGCGGACCTCAAGTTCACCCAGTTCCATGTACTTAAGCGCCTGGCGACACACGGCGCGATGACGGCGACGGAACTGGCCCGGGCGGTCGATCTCGATGGCGGCGCCATGACGCGCCAGCTCGACCAGCTCGAGGCCAAGGGTTACCTGCGGCGCAAGCAGCACGAGCAGGACCGCCGGGCGCTTCGCATCGAACTGACCGAGGCCGGAGAGGCCCTCTGGAAACACCTGTACGAAAGCAACATCGCCACGCTGGAGCGGGCCCAGAAGGACCTCTCCACCACCGAACGCGATCAGTTGCACGATTACCTGGAGCGCGTGCTCAACGCGCTCCGCGACAAAGACTGAACTAAACGTCCGAGGCAATACGCATGCGTCTGCACACTCTCGTGGCGGCCGTCGGGGCCGCGTTGATTCTTTCCGGCTGTGTCACCAGCCGTGGACTGGATCCGCAGGGTCAGCTCACCGACCCGACCACCCTCCACGCCGACCGTACCCTGTCAAAGGTCGCCGTCTCGCCGGCCGGCTGGCCGGCGGCTGACTGGTGGACGGGGCTCGGCGACAGCCAGCTCACCTCGCTGATCGAAGAAGCCCTGAAGGACAACCCGGACCTGGCCACCGCCGACGCCCGCGTGCGTCAGGCCGCGGCCCAGGCCGCTGGCGCCGATGCCGCCCGCGATCCGACCTTCAGCGTCGGCGCGGGCGCTGCCGGTGCCCGCCTGCCTGGCTCGCTGCTGCCGTCGCCCCCGGGCAACCACTTCTCGTGGACGAAGTTCGGCTACGGCAACTTCAGCTGGGACCTCGACCTGTGGGGCGGCAAGCGTGCCGCATGGGAAGCGGCCCTAGGTAGCCAGCGCGCCACCGAAGTCGATGCCCGCGCCGCGCGTATCGAGATCTCGACCAACGTGGCTCGCGCCTATGTGCAGCTCGGCTATGCCTTCACCCAGCTGGACGTGGCCAAGGCCGAACTCGACCGTAGCAACGCGTCGCAGAAGCTGACCGTGCAGCGCGTGGCTGCCGGTGTCGACAACCAGACGCAGGTGAAGCAGGCCGATAGCGAAGTCGCTTCGGCCGAGCGCGAGATCGCCGTGTCGGAGCGCGCCATCGACTCCGCGCGCATCTCGCTCAGCACGCTTCTGGGCAAGGGTCCGGACCGTGGCATCGACATCGTCCGTCCGTCCGCGCTGACGCCGTCGGCGGTCGCGATCCCGGCAAACCTGCCGGCCGACCTGCTCGGCCATCGCGCCGACCTGGTCGCTGCGCGCTGGCGCGTCGAGGCCGCTTCGAAGGACATCGCGTCGGCGAAGACGGAGTTCCTGCCCAACGTGTCACTCGGCATACTCGCTGCGCAGGCCGCGAGTGGTTCGGACAACCTGTTCTCGTCGCGTGCGCGCTTCTGGCAGGTACTGCCCGCGGTGAGCCTGCCGATCTTCGACGGCGGTCGCCTTCGTGCGAACCTGTCGGGCAAGGACGCCGAGTACGACCTCGCGGTCGCGCAGTACAACAAGACGCTGGTCGGTGCGCTCAACGAAGTCGCGGACGACCTCTCCGGCCTCGACTCGCTGGGCACGCAGATTCAGGCGCAACAGCGCGCCCAGGACGCCGCACAGCAGGCGTACGACCTTTCGCAGCTGCGCTACAAGGCCGGTGTCGGTAGCTACCTGGAATCGCTCGTGGTGCGCCAGCAGCTGCTCGAAGCCCAGCAGCGCATGGCCTCGTTGAAGGCCCAGCAGGTCGACACCTCCGTCCAACTCATTCAGGCGCTCGGCGGCGGCTTCCGCCCCGAGGCGGACGACCAGCCGGTCGTCGCCGCCACGCCCGCAACCCACTAAACGTCCCCGAGGCAGCTTCCGATGTCACAAGAAACCATCGCCCCATCCGGCGCCGTCGTGGCGCCACCCCCGAAGAGCCGTCGCGGTTTCTTCCTCAAGCTCCTGGTTGCCGTCATCGTGCTCGCCGCGATCGGCTGGACCGTCTGGTACTTCGTGGACGGCCGCTGGGAAGAAGACACCGACGATGCTTACGTCAACGGCAACGTGGTGCAGATCACCCCGCAGATCGCCGGTACGGTCACGTCCATCGGTGCCGACGACGGTGACCTCGTCCACCAGGGCGACGTACTGGTGAAGCTCGATCCGAGCGACGCCGAAGTCGCGCTCGAGAGTGCTCGCGCCAACCTCGCCAATACGGTGCGCAAGGTACGTGGTCTCTACAACAATGTGACTTCGTCGCAGGCCGATGTGGCCGTGCGCCAGACGGCTGTCGATCGTGCACGCCAGGACTATAACCGTCGTCGTGACCTGGCCAAGTCCGGTGCGATCTCCGCCGAGGAACTCTCGCACGCTTCCGACACGCTGACCTCCGCCGAGAGCAGCCTGTCCTCCGCGAAGCAGGCTTACAGCAGCAACAAGGTGCTGGTCGACGACACCGTTGTCGCGTCGCATCCGGACGTCCGCGCCGCAGCGGCCAAGCTGCGTTCGGCGTACCTCGACGATGTTCGCGCCACGCTGGTCGCGCCGGTGGATGGCTACGTTGCCAAGCGCACCGTGCAGGTCGGTCAGCGCGTGCAGCCCGGTGCTGCCCTGATGGCTGTCGTGCCGCTCCACGAGGTGTGGATCGATGCGAACTTCAAGGAAACCCAGCTCAACAAGATGCGCATCGGCCAGCCGGTCGAAGTGACGGCGGACGTGTACGGCGGCAAGACCGTTTACAAGGCGAAGATCCGCAGCCTCGGTATCGGCAGCGGCAGCGCGTTCTCCATCCTGCCGGCGCAGAACGCCACGGGTAACTGGATCAAGATCGTGCAGCGTGTGCCGGTACGCGTGGTCTTCACCGAGCCGAAGCAGCTCGAAGAGAAGCCGCTGCGCCTGGGCCTGTCGACCAAGGTCACGGTGAATCTGCACGACCAGAGCGGCCCGCTGCTCTCGACGCAGGCACCGACCAAGGCCGAGTTCTCCACGCCGATCTACGACAAGCAGCTTGCCGACGCCGACAAGGACATCGCCCGCGTGATCCACGAAAACGCATCGGCGGGTGAAGGCGAGCAGCAGAAGGCTCCGAAGTAAGGAGACGGCCCAATGAGCACCGAATTTCGACCGCCCAACCTGGCGCTGTCCACGATCGGCCTATCGCTTGCGACGTTCATGCAGGTGCTCGACACGACGATCGCGAACGTGTCGTTGCCGACGATCGCGGGCAACCTCGGCGTCAGCTCCAACCAGAGCACGTGGGTCATCACCTCGTTCGCGGTCAGCAACGCCATCGCGCTGCCGCTGACCGGCTTCCTGACGCGCCGCTTCGGTGAAACGAAGCTGTTCGTCATGGCGACGCTGTTGTTCTCGCTGGCCTCGTTCCTGTGCGGTATCGCGCAGAGCATGACCATGCTCATCGTCTTCCGCGCCATCCAGGGCGCGGTGGCCGGCCCGATGTATCCGATCACGCAGAGCCTGCTGATTTCGATTTATCCACCGGCGAAACGAGGCATGGCGCTGGCCCTGCTTGCGATGGTCACCGTCGTCGCGCCCATCGCGGGCCCGATCCTTGGCGGCTGGATCACGGACAACTACACCTGGCCGTGGATCTTCTTCATCAACGTGCCGATCGGCATCTTCGCCAGCTTCGTCGTGGCGAACCAGATGAAGGGACGCCCGGAAGTCACCGAGAAACCCAAGGTGGATTACGTCGGCCTGATCACGCTGATCATCGGCGTGGGCGCGTTGCAGGTGGTGCTCGACAAGGGCAACGACGAGGACTGGTTCTCGTCGCCCTTCATCATCGTCACCGCCATCATCGCGGCGATCGGCCTGGCCGTATTCCTGATCTGGGAACTCACGGACAAGGACCCGATCGTGAACCTGAAACTGTTCCGGCATCGGAACTTCGCCATGGGCACGCTATGTCTGGTGCTGGCCTACGCGGCCTTCTTCGCGATCGGCCTGCTGGTGCCGCAGTGGTTGCAACGAAACGTCGGGTACACGTCGACGTGGGCGGGTCTGGCGGCGGCGCCGCTGGGCATCATCCCGGTGATCCTCACGCCCTTCGTCGGTCGCTACGCGCACAAGTTCGACCTGCGTGTACTGGCCTCGGGTGCCTTCCTGGTCATGGGCGCGACGTGTTTCATGCGCTCGGAGTTCTATCTCGACATCGACTTCTACAGTGTCGCGATGGTGCAGCTGATCCAGGGCTTGGGCGTGGCGTTGTTCTTCATGCCGATCCTCAGCATCCTGCTCTCCGACCTGCAGCCGCGCGAGATCGCGGCAGGCTCCGGCCTCGCCACCTTCCTGCGTACGCTGGGCGGCAGCTTCGCGGCATCGCTGACCACGTTCCTGTGGGATCGACGGGCCATCGTCCACCACGAGCGGTTGACCGAAACGATCACCCCGTTCGACCCGACGGCCCAGCAGGCGCTGACCACCATCGGCCACGGCGATCCGCAGTACGCGACCTCCGCACTGAACGCGATGATCACCAACCAGGGCTATCAGATCTCGTTCAACGAGGTGTTCCGCCTGCTCGGCTACGTGTTCATCGCACTGGTGTTCGTGGTGTGGCTGGCCAAGCCACCCTTCGCCGCAAAAGCGGGACCCGCCGCCGCCGGCCATTAAGACGTAGCAAGCACTTGTGGGAGCCGCTGAAGCGGCTCCCACATCGCCGGAGGCGAGCCTGCCCTCACCTCGTCGGGTTCGCAAACAAAAAAAGCCGGCGCAACAAAGCGCCGGCTTTTCTCGTGAGACCGAACCAAACTCAGAGATCGAAACCAATACCCACCAACGCCATCGTCTCGCCGCGATTCGGCTCCTTGAAGCTGCCGTTCGAGATGTGGCGGATCTGGAAGCTCACGTTCTTCATCTGCCAGCCGAGCGTGCTGACGAACTCGTAGCTGCTGGACAGCGCCTGCGTGTGGCCGCCTGCCGTGCCGGCGACCTGGAAGCTGAAGAAGAGCGGCTGATACCAGTCGCTGTCAGTGCCGTAGTGGAAGCGCGCGCCGGCGGCGCCGAGCCAGACGTTGTTGGTCACGCCCGGGCTGTAGTCGGCGTAGTGAGCAATGTGGCGACCGTTGATGTAGCCGACCGAGACATCGGGTGACCACGTGAAGCGGCTCTGGCCAATCTGGTAGGCGTTGAAAACGGATTCAAGGAAGAAGACGTTGGTGCCGTGGGTGTCCATGTAGCTGCGGCCACCCTGGATTTCCAGGTGGGTCTCGGCAGCCGCGGGGACGGCGACGGCAGAGAGTGAAAGGGCGGCCAGCAGGCCAAGAGCGAGGCGGGACGAGCGCATGGGGGAGCAGTCCTTATGAGGAGCGTTTGTTTGTAAACCGGATCGTTCGGTAAATAGCGTCCAGCAAACGTGAACGAAAGAGGGTACTTAAGAATATTCGTGCCGATATTGCATTCCCCTTTCGTATGTGAAGGCGTTCGCTGCCCCGGGGGTCAAGACGACAGGCCGCCTGCCGTTACAGACGTACAGGGCTCCGCCGCCGTACCGGCCGCGGGAACGGCGGCGTTGGGGCACAAGGGGGCGTGACGGTGGAAGGCGCGATGGACAGGGGTGCGGCGACGTTGCGCGCCCGGCGTATCCGTCTGACCACCTGGGGCGTCTCGCTCGGCCTCACCGTGGGCCTCGTCGCCCTGGTAGCCATCCTCCAGGTGGAGGCCTACCGCGGCATGCTCGCCAACGGTCGCCGTCAACTCGTCGCGTCGGCCAATGGCACGGTACGCATGGTCGATCAGGACATCGACGCGAGCCTCGGGCCCTTGCTTGCCTTGCGCAACTCGGTAGGCAGTTCCGAGCCGGGTCCGCTGCACATGGGCCTGGCTGAAGTGCAGGCACGGCATCCTGAGTTACCGACCTTCGTCGCGCTGGATGCCGAGGGCAGCGTGCTCGCCTGTACCAGCGTTCCCCTGATGAACTGGCGCGAGAGCTTTGCCGCTCCCCGTCGCGAAGCGCTGGGGGCCAGCGTGCGCGTCGTTGTCGTGGACGGCCACGACGGTACGGGTGCGTCGATCCGCATCCTTGTCGACTCGCGCGTCGCGGAGCCAGCGGCCTTCGGCACCCTGATCGACGAAGCGCGGGTGCGCGATGGCATGAGCCACTCGATGCTCGGCGAGAGCGCGGAGATGGCCGTGTTCTCGCTGGATGGTCGACGTTTCGCCAGCAATCGCCAGGGCGCGGGTGCGCGCTGGACAGGCCCGGCGCCGACGGTGGGGGCGAGTGGACAGCACGCTGACGACGCGACCCTGTACGCATGGTCGGCGTCGGCGCGTTACCCGTTCGCCGTGCAGGTCGGCATGGAACGCGCGGGCATTTTCGACGAGTGGTTGCGGCAGGCGCGCTCGTCGATGCTGGCGACGTTCGCGCTTGTTCTGCTCCTCAATGCGTTCGCGGCGGCCTTCGATCGCGCCTATCGCCGGCAGAGCCGCCTCATCCATGCGTTATCAATGAGCACGCTTCATCAGCGCGACACCGATCGCGACCTTGCCGCCAGCGAGGCGGCTTATCACCAGCTGATGACGCGCATGCCGCTGCCCGTGATCATCGTGCGCAACGACCGCATCGAGTACGCCAACCTGCTCGCCGAGGAACGGCTCGGCCAGGACGGCGCGACCCTGGTCGGCCGGCATGCGGCGGAATTCATGGACGCCGATGCCCTGGAAGCCATGCGTGGCGGCGCACCCGAAGGCAGCAGCGTCACCTGTTGGCTCAATCCCGAAGACGGCATGCCTTTCGAGGCCGAGCTGGCGCTTTCCGACTACCGCGATTCACGCGGCCGCGGCACGCTGGCCATTATTCGTGACGTGACCCAGCAGCGGCGTTACGAGGAACGGCTGAACCACCAGGCGACACACGACGAGCTCACCGGCCTGCCCAACCGCCGCGCCTTGCGCGAAAAGCTGGAGCAGCTGGTCCGCCAATCTCTAAGCGATGGCACCGGCCTCATGGTGCTGTTCATCGACCTGGACCATTTCAAGTTCATCAACGACGCGCTCGGGCATGCCCTGGGTGACCAGGTGCTGCGCGACGTTACGTTGAAGCTGGGCGATGTACTCGACGGCCTCGGCCATATCGGCCGCTTCGGCGGCGATGAATTCGTCGCGATGCTGCCGTTCACCTGCTCGCCGGCACGGGCGCTCGACGTGCTCCCACGCATCCAGCGCGCCATCGAAGAGCCGCTTGAAGTGGGCGGGACGATGCAGCGGCTGAAGTGCAGCATCGGCGTGGCGTTCGGCTCACGCGACGGCTCGGACGCGGACACGCTCATCCGTAACGCCGACACGGCGATGTACGACGCCAAGCGTTCGGGACGGCACACGTGGAAGCGCTATTCGGCCGACATGCACGCGACGGCCATGGCGCGCCTCACCGTGCTCTCGCGGTTGTCCGGTGCGAATCTCGACAACGAGCTGGCGCTCGCCTGGCAGACCCAGCATGCGGGTGACGATGGCCGGGTCATCGGCGTGGAAGCGCTGTTGCGCTGGCCGTCCGCGCCGGGGGACCTGGGCACGCCCGACAAGCTGGTGCCGTTGCTGGAAGAGACCGGCGCCATCGTGCAGATCGGCCAGTGGGTGCTACGCGAGGCCTGCCGGCAACAACGGCGCATCGCCGAACTGCTGGGTCCGGACTGCCGGATCGCCGTGAACATCTCCGCGCAGCAGCTGGTGCACGTCGACCTCGTCGCCGAGGTGCGCCAGGCACTGGCCGAGACGGGCGCGAGCGCGTCATCGCTGGAGCTGGAGCTGACCGAAAGCGCCTTCATGAACGAGCCGGCGCGCGCGATCCGGACCCTGCACGAGCTACGCGCGATGGGGGTGAGCATTGCACTGGACGACTTCGGCACGGGCTATTCGAACCTGACCTACCTGTCCCGGCTCCCGCTGGACAAGATCAAGATCGACCGCCACTTCACCAGCGCCCTCCTGCAGGAGGATGTCGACGCATCCATCTGCCGCTCGATCGTCTTCCTTGCCCGCAGCCTCAATCTCGAGGTGGTCGCCGAGGGCGTGGAGACCGATCGACAGCGACGCTGGCTGCTCGACGAGGAATGCACGTCGATGCAAGGGTTCTTCTTCTCGCGTCCGGTATCGATCGACGAGCTGGGCCGCGCGGCGCGTGAGGTCAGCCCGACCTGAGGCGGTTGTTCCCCCGGCGCGCCAATGTGTTCTTCCCACGGCGATTTATCCCCAGGGCGACACCCCCTACATTGATCAGGGAAGGCAACCGCCTCCGCTGCATCAGGTATTCGTCATGCCTCGCGCCCCCGCCCTGTTCATCTCCCACGGTGCCCCGACCTTCGCGCTGGAGCCGGGCCTGCTTGGCCCACGCCTGACGGAAATCGGCGAGCGGTTGGCGAACGCCATGGCTATCGTGGTCGTTTCGCCGCACTGGCAGACGGGCGGTATCCGGGTGACCGGCGCGGCCATGCCGGCCACGATCCACGACTTCGGCGGGTTTCCGCCTCCGCTGTATGCCCTTACCTATCCCTCGCCAGGCTCGCCGGGGCTCGCCTGCGAAACGGCCTCGCTGTTGATCGACGCAGGCTTCGTTGCGATCGTCGATCCGGAGCGCGGCTACGACCATGGTGCGTGGGTGCCGCTACGTTATCTGCGGCCGGATGCGGACGCACCGGTGATCCAGGTATCGATGCCTCACAACCTGGATACCGCGGGCGCACTGCGCCTGGGCAAGGCACTGGCGCCGCTGCGCGACCGGGGTGTGGTCATCGTCGGCTCGGGCAGCCTCACGCATAACCTCTACGAAGTGCGGCGCTCGGGGGAAAACGCCGCGTATGCCAGCGAGTTTGCGGCCTGGAGTCGCAAGGCGGTACTCGAAGGCAATACCGACGCGCTGCGCGACTACCGCCGCCTTGCGCCGAGTGCCATCCGTGCGCATCCGACCGAGGAGCATTACCTTCCGCTCCTCGTTGCGGCAGGTGCCGCCGGCACGGATGCCCCCACCGCTATCGATGGGGGCATGACCTACGGCGTCCTCTCGATGGACTCCTACGCTTGGGGCCTGTAGCCCTTTGTGAGAGCCGGCTATGCCGGCGATGGCGTTGAGGGAATCTGGCTATCGCCGCTGAAGCGGCTCCCACATGGAAACCATGGAAGCCATGGAAGCTATGGATTCCATGGGCTTTCATGGCCCGCACGGCTTGCTTAGATCTGCGCCTGGCCGCCGTCGACGAACAGTTCGATGCCGGTGATGTAGCTGGCTTCATCGGAGGCGAGGAAGGACACGGCCTTGGCGATTTCGTCCGGCGTGCCGGTGCGGCCCAGCGGCGTGATGCTCTCGACGTACGCGCTGTAATCGGCGATCTGCTGCTCGCTCATGCCGAGCTCCGACGTGTACGCCGGCGTGACCACGGTGCCGGGCGCAACGACGTTGACCCGGATGTCGCGGCCCTTCAGGTCGCTGGCCCAGGTGCGTGCGAAAGAACGCAGCGCAGCCTTCGTGGCCGCATAGACACCGAACGCCGGCGCACCCTTGATCGACACCATCGAGCCATTGAGCACGATAGCCGAGCCCGGGCCCATCAGTTCGAGGGCCTTCTGCACGGTGAACAGCGTGCCTTTCACGTTGATGCCGAAGTACTTGTCGAACTGTGCTTCGCTGATCTGCCCGAGTGGCGCGAATTCACCGCCGCCCGCGTTGGCGAAGAGAATGTCGAGCCGGCCGCTCTGCTCGCGAATGGTGGCGAAGATGCGATCGAGGTCCGCAGCCTTGGCGATGTCGCCCTGGATCGCGGTGACACCGATGGATGCGGCCGCGGTATCCAGTTCCGCCTGGCGGCGGCCGGTGATGTAGACGGTGGCGCCTTCGCGTACGAAGCGTTCCGCCGTGGCGAGGCCGAGGCCGGAGCTGCCGCCGGTGACGAGGACGATCTTGCCGGCGTGGCGGGTGGTGTGGACGTTGCTGGTGGCGAGGGTATGCATGGTCTTCGGCTCCGATGACCGCGGCGCGGTCGATACACACAAGATGGTTATTCGATGTCCGTGGATAAATAATCGGATTGCGATTTCATTATTCCTGTTGGGGAACAACCATGGACCACCTCCTCGCCATCCGCGTGTTCGGCCGGCTCGTGGAGACCGGCGGCTTCGGCCGTGCCGCCGATGCCCTGCGCATGCCCAAGTCCACGGTGACCAAGCTGATCCAGGGACTGGAGGCCGAGCTCGGCGTGCGCCTGCTCGAGCGGACCACTCGCCGCGTGACGGTCACCGCCCAGGGCGCCGCCTATTACGAGCGCACCCGCCAGTGGCTGGCCGAGCTGGACGAATTCGAGACCACCCTCGCTGGTGGCCGCAACAACCCGGTGGGCAGCCTGCGTATCGACACCGGCGGATCGGTCGCGGCCGGCCTGATCATTCCTGCGCTGCCGGCCTTTCGTGCGCGCTATCCCGGCATCCACGTCCAGCTCGGCGTGACCGACCGTACGGTGGACCTGGTCAGCGAAGGCATCGATTGCGCCATTCGCAGCACGGGGGACGATCCCAACCTGGTCACGCGGCAGATCGCGGAGCTGCCCTGGACCTTGTGCGCCACGCCTGCTTATCTGGCCCGGCGCGGCACGCCTGCGGCGCCCGAAGACATCCTCCGCGACGGCCATGACGTCGTCGGCTATTTTTCCGCACGTAGCGGACGCATGCATCCGCTACGGTTCCGCGAAGGAGAACGAACCTTCGAGTTCGCCTTTTCCGCTGCCGTGGAAGTCAACGAGAGCAACGCGCACACGGCAGCGGCGATCGCTGGCCTCGGACTCGTCCAGGCGCTTGGGTTCACCGTGGCTGGACACGTAGCGCGGGGGGAACTGGTCCCGGTGCTCGACGCATGGCAGCCCGCGCCGCTTCCGGTGTACCTCGTCTATCCGCCGGATCGTCGGCACAATGCGCGCCTGCATGCGTTCGCCGAGTGGGTCGCAGAGCAGGATTTTACCCGGGGGTATTGACGGATCATTTGATCCGGGTAATATCTGTGCATCGCACCTGTTGCCCGGAACACCCCATGACCACCTTCGTCGCCTTTCATGGCATGACGCGCCTTGCTGCGGGATCGCTTTCGGCCGTCGTCGAGCGCTGCAAGCATTTGCTCGATGCGCAGCCCGATGCCTCGCCGATCATCTACGACGACAGCACGGGCCGCCCTGTCGACATCGACTATCGCGGCACCACGCATGACGTGTTGGCCAGACTGCCCGGCCAGGAAGCACCTGCCAAACGCGGACCCGGCCGGCCGAAGCTCGGCGTCGTGGCGCGCGAGGTCACCCTCCTGCCGCGGCACTGGGGTTGGCTCGCAGCGCAGCCCGGCGGAGCCTCCGTCGCCCTGCGCCGGCTGGTCGAAACCGCGAGCCGCGAGCAGGCACCGGCGGATCGCCTGCGCCAGGCCAGCGAGGCCGTGGACCGCGTCATGATGGCGCTGGCGGGGAACCTGCCGGACTACGAAGAAGCCTCCCGCGCGTTCCATCGCAGCGACCGCGTGCGCTTCGACGCGCTGACCAACGCATGGCCACCGGATATTCGCGATTACGTGCGCGTGCTCGCCGCTCGCGCGGGCGGTGACGCATGACGCCACCGGCGAAACGCGCTGCGCTGACCGAAGGTCCGATCGCCCGCACCCTGCTGCTCTTCTCGCTGCCCATCCTCGGGGCAAACGTCCTGCAGTCGCTCAATGCGTCGATCAATGCCGTGTGGGTCGGTCACTTCCTCGGCGAGTCGGCCTTTGCCGCGACATCCAACGCCAACCTGATCCTGTTCTTCCTGCTCGGCGTCGTGTTCGGTATCGGCATGGCGACGACGATCATGGTCGGGCAGACGGTAGGCGCGCACGACATTCCCGAGGCCAGGCGCGTCGTCGGTACGGGCCTGGGTTTCTTCGTTGCCATCTCGCTGCTGGTCGCTATCGGCGGCTTCATCGGCACGCCGGCCATGCTTCGCGCCATGGGCACACCGCACGATGCGCAACCCTATGCCATCGAATACCTGCGGATCATCTTCGTCGCACTTCCTGCGATGTACCTCTATACCTTCCTTGGCATGACGCTACGCGGCGCGGGTGATTCGCGTACGCCCTTCGTCTTCATGCTGGTCTCGGTCATTCTCGATGTCGCCCTGAATCCGCTTTTCATCTTCGGCCTCGGCCCGGTACCGGCGCTGGGTATCGCCGGTTCCGCCGTGGCGACCCTGATTGCGCAGACGAGCACGTTGCTGGCGTTGCTTGTCTGGCTGTACAGGAAGAAGTATTTCCTGTGCATCCATCGCAACGAGCTGCGCCTGCTCGTGCCGGATCTCACGATCCTGAAGAGCCTGCTCGCCAAGGGTCTGCCGATGGGCGCGCAGATGGTCGTGATCTCGTCGTCGGCGATCATCATGATGTCCCTGGTCAATCGCCACGGTTCACAGACCACCGCCGCGTTCGGTGCCGCGTCGCAGCTCTGGACCTACATCCAGATGCCTGCGCTGGCGATAGGCAGTGCCGTGTCGTCCATGGTCGCGCAGAACGTGGGCGCGAAACGCTGGGACCGTGTGGCCGGCATCGGTCGTGCTGGCGTGCTGACCAACTTCGCGCTGACCGGCAGCCTGGTGCTGGTCATCTACCTGTTCAACCGTGCGGCGCTGGCCTTGTTTCTCGGTAGCGACAGCTCGGCGATCGGTATCGCCCAGCACCTCAACCACATCGTGGTCTGGTCCTTCCTGCTGTTCGGCGTGACCTTCGTGATGTTCGGTGTCGTGCGCGCCACCGGCGCGGTGATGCTGCCGCTGGTGGTGCTGATCATCTCGATGTGGCTCGTACGCTATCCGTTCGCCGCCTTGCTCGAACCGGTCATCGGTGCGGATGCGATCTGGTGGAGCTTTCCTGTCGGCTCACTCGTCTCGCTGGCGATCACGACGGTGTATTACCGCCGTGGCACCTGGAAGAAAGCCCATATGTTGCCCGCCACCCCACCGCCCGTCGCCGCGCCAGAGCCCGTCGTCTGAATGGTGGGAGCCGCGGCTCCCACAAGGGCCGCCTTATGTGGGAGCCGCTTCAGCGGCGATGCCCCGACCGTTATCGGCAGCCTTGCGAATCTTCAGCCAGCGCTTATACCGACGCTTCAACAACCGACGGTGCTTGCGCCGCGCCACGCGAATCCGGCGGTCGTGGTTCCACAGGTAAATCGCCGGCGTACTCAGGAGCGTCAGCAGCTGCGACACGAGCAGGCCGCCGACGATGGCGATACCGAGCGGACGGCGCATCTCCGAACCCACACCGAAACCAATCGCCAGCGGCAACGCCGCGCCCATCGCCACCAGGGTGGTCATGGTGATAGGGCGGAAGCGCACCAGCGCGGCCTGGCGGATCGCCTCCACCGGCGACATGCCGTACTCGCGCTGGGCCACGAGTGCGAAATCGACCATCAGGATCGCATTCTTCTTCACGATGCCGATCAGCAACAGCACCGCGATGATCGTCATCAGCGTGAGTTGCTGCTGCGTGATCAGCATGGCGAGGAAGGCGCCCGCGCCCGCGGCCGGCAGCGTCGAGATGATCGTCAACGGATGCCCGAGGCTCTCGTAAAGGATGCCGAGCACGATGTAGACGGCGAGGATCGCACCGATCAGCAACACCATCCCGTTGGATTGGGCGTCTTTCAGGCGCTGGTTCGTGCCGGTGAAGTCCATGCGGATCCCCTCGGGCAGGTTGAGCTGGCGTACGGCCTCCTCGACCATGGTGTTGCCCTTGTCCGGAGCGATCTTCGGCGGAAGGTTGTAGGTGATGTCGGCCGATTCGAGCTGGTTCTGGTGCGTGATCGTGGTCGGCGTCGCGACGGGCGCGATCTTTGCCAGTGCGGACAACGGCACCATGACGCCCGTGGCGCTCTTCACGTAGGTATTCAGCAGGGCATCGGGGCTCAACGTTTGCGCCGCGGCTGCCGTGAGCACCACCCAGTACTGGTTGATGTCCGAGTAGATGATCGATACCTGACGCTGGCCGAAGGCGTTATAGAGAGCGGAATCGACCATGCCCATGCCCACCGACAGGCGCCCCGCCGAATCGCGGTCCACCTGGAGCATCTGCTGCTTGCCGACCACGTCGAAGTCGCTGCCGACATCCTTGAACTCGGGAATCGTGCGCATCTTGCGCACCAGCTTCATCACCCAGGGCTGGAGGTTCTCGCCGCCGGTACTGATCAACTGGAAGGAATACTGCCCACGGTTGCCGTTGTTGCCACCGCCGCCGAGGAACTGCACGGGACTCATGAACACCTGGACGTCGGAGAGCTTCTCGTAGTCCTTGCCCAGTCGCTCCATGATCTCCTTGATCGACTCCTTGCGATATCCCGGCCCGCTGCCCTTCGGCTTGAGGTCGATGAACATCAGGCCGGTGTTGCCGACGGCCGCGCCGTCGTTGCCGCTGCCAAGGATGGTATTGACGTCGGCGACCGAGGGATCCTTCTGCATGATGTCGCCGACCCGCTTGAGGCGGCGTGACATCTCGTCAGGAGAGATGTTCGCGTCCGCCGTCACCTCGGCCTGCATCATGCCGGTGTCCTCATCAGGCATGAAATTGCCGCCGGCGGTCTTCACCACGGCGAAGCCGAGCCCGAAGGTGGCGATAAGCAGGATCAGTGGCTGCCAGCGCATCACCCTCCGATGCCGCATGGCCCAGTCGAGCGCGCGTTCGTACGTGGCGAGAAGTCCACGATCGAAACGCTCGAGTGACCGCTCCCAGCGGCTTACCTTGCGATCGGCCTCGTCATGCTTGAGATACCGGGCGCACAGCGCCGGCGTCAGGGTCAGCGAGACCACGGCCGAGATCACCACGGCAGCGGCAAGCGTCACCGAGAACTCGCGCAGCAGCTTGGTGATCATGTTGTTGCCGAACAGCAGCGGCGCGAACACGGCGATGAGCGACAGCGTGATCGAGACGACGGTGAACCCGATCTCCCGTACGCCCTCCAGCGCGGCTGGCATCGGAGCCGTGCCCCGCTCCATGTGCCGAACGATGTTCTCGATGACCACGATGGCATCGTCCACGACGAAGCCGATGCACAGCACCAGCGCCATCAGCGACATGGTGTTGAGCGTGTAACCGAGTATCCACATCACCACGAACGCACCGGCCAGCGAGAGCGGCACGCTCAGCGTGGCGATCAGGGTGGGGCCGAGACGGCGCAGGAACACCATCATCACCAGCACCACCATCACGATACTGATGAGCAGCGCGACCTTTACCTCGTGCAGGGCCGACTGGGTGGTCTGCGTAAGATCGAAGATCGGGGTGACCACGGCATCGGCAGGCAACGACGACTGGAAGCGCGGCAACGCGGCGCGGATCGCCTCGGCGGTGGCGATGGAGTTAGCTTCTGGCCGCTTGCTGATCTGCATGGTGACCGAGCGTTCGCCCTGGAACCAGGCTGCCTGGTACTGGTCCTGCTCGCCGCTGGTCACTTTGGCGATGTCCGACAGGCGCACCGGCACGTTGTTACGCACGGCGATCAGGATCCTGGCGAAGTCTTCCGGCTCACGCAGGCCATCGTTGGCCGTCACGGTCATCTGCGTCTGGCCGTCGGAAAGCACGCCCTGCGGGGAATTCACGTTGGCCGCGTTCAGCGCATTGGAGACATCGTTGGCCGTGAGCTGCTTCGAGGAAAGCGCGTTGGTATCGAGCTCGATACGCACCGCATGCGGCGTGCCGCCGAACACCTGTACGCGCGACACGCCGTCGATCTGCTTCACGCTCGGCATGATCAGCGTATTGACCACGTCGAAGAGCTTGTCCGGCGGCATCGTCTTCGAGGTGAAGGCGACAAGCAGGACGGGAATCTGGCCGGTGTCGAACTTGAAGTACTGCGGCGGCGTCGGCATGCCGGCCGGGAGGTCGGCCGCGGCGGCATTGATGGCCGCCTGCACGTCGCGCGCGGCGGCATCGGTGCTGCGGTCCATGGTGAAACGGACACGAACGAAACCCGCGCCTTCGGAGCTGTTCGAGTACATCTGGTCGACGCCCGGAATCTGGCCGAGATGGCGTTCCAGGGGCGCGATGATGGTCGACGCCATGGTCTGCGCGTTGGCGCCCGGCATCTGGGTCTGGATGAATACCGCCGGCACCTCGATCGAGGGCAGCGCCGCCACGCCCAGCAGCATGTACGCGATAGCACCGGCAAGGGTCAGCCCCGCCGCGAGCAGCGACGTACCGATTGGCCGGCGAATGAATGGTGCAAAAAAGTTCACGACACTTCCTGTGATCGCGGGAAGCATACCCGCGCCCGTGGACTTTATGACGGCACGGCGACCGTGTCGCGTGTGCCTTTAGTGGGGGCCCTGCCGGAAGGCAGGGGTGTTGCGTTCATTTATATCGAGGCAATCGCCGCTGAAGCGGCTCCCACAAAAGCCGCTCCCACAAAAGCCGCTCTGTGTGGGAGCCGCTTCAGCGGCGATGGGGTTGCCTCAATGGTCAGGGGGCCTCAACGCGCCGGCGAATACCGCACGGTCAGGTAATACGTCCGCCCCAGCTGGTTGTAATACGCGGCCGTCTCATAGTTACGGTCGAACGCATTGGCCAGGCGACCCTGAACGCTCCAGTCGCTGTCCACGTGCCAGGTGGCACGCAGGTCGGCCGTCGTGTAACCGCCCAGGCGGGTCGTGTTGGCGGCATCGTCGTAGCTGTAACCGGCCGAGTAGACCGAGCCGCCGATGGTGAACGCGCCGAGGTCGCGGTCCAGGTCCACGCGGGCCGTGCGCTTCGGGCGACGGGCCAGCAGGTTGTTGTACTCGTCGCCGTGGTCGCGGTCCTTCGGCTGCTGCAGGGTGCCGTAGGCACGCAGGTGCCAACCGTCGACGTCCGCGCCGAGCTGGCCTTCGACACCGCGGACGCGCGCCTTGCTGACGTTGATCGGGATGAAGTTGGCGTCGGAGCCGATCAGGTCGTTGAACCGCGTCTGGTAAGCATTGACCGACCAGTTCCAGATGCCCGGACGAGCCGACAGGCCGATCTCGGCGGTGCGCGACTTCTCCGGGCTCAGGTTCACCGGGGCGCCGTACGGGTAGTACTCGTCGTTGAAGGTCGGCGCGTGGAACGCGGTGCCGTAGGAGGCGGTGACCTTCATGCCGTTGTCGAAGCGGAAACCGTACGCGGCCTGGCCGGTGGTGTGGTTGCCGAACTGGTTGTTGTGGTCGTGACGCGCCGACAACTGGATCTCGTTGGCGCCGAAGATGCCCTGGTACAGCGCGAACACACCGGTGTTCTCGCGCGTGTCCCTGAGGTAATCCGTGTCGCTCTTCAGCTTTTCCTGCTGGTAGTCCACGCCGACGCTCAGGGTCTGGCCCGGGGCGAGGGTGAAGTCGTTCTGCCAGGACGCCTGGTTGCGCTTGGAGTAGAGGTAGCCGACGCGTGCCTTGTCGACGCCGTAGTTCACGAAGTCCAGGGTCTTGTCGGCGCCGTTGAGGTAATTGTCGGCGCGATCCTGGTTCTGGCCCAGGCTGATCGACATGCGCCAGTTCTCCAGCGCATTGAACGCGAGCTTGGTGCCGGCGACCTGCTGCGTGCGGCGGGTCAGGTTCTGGAAGTCGCCGTCATACTCGATGTCGCCCTTGCTGCGCAGCCAGCTACCGGTGAGCTCGGTGCCGTCGTCCCAGCGATAGCCGCCGGAGAGCGCGCCGTTGTAGGTGCGGTAGGCGTCGTGGTCGGGTTCGTCGGTGAAGCAGCCCTTGAAGGCCTCGCCCGCGCCGACGCGGCAGGCATTGATACCCGAGGTGTACTGGCCGCCGAGGCTGGCGTTGTACCAGCTGTGCTGCGTGCCGCCCGACAGGCCGAACTGGCCGTCGGTGTAGCCGTGGCTGCCACCGGTGACCGAGAGCGACGGGGTCGGCGCTTCGCCGGCCTGGCCGTGGCGGGTGAAGATCTGGATGACGCCGCCGATGGCGTCGGAGCCGTACAGGCTCGACTGCGGGCCACGCACGATCTCGATGTGATCGATCTGGTCCACCGGCAACTGCTCATACGCCGGGATGCCGGCGCCAACCGTGCCGACACGCACGCCGTCGAGCAGGACCAGCGTGTGCGAGGAGTTGGTGCCGCGCATGAAGAGCGAGGTCTGCTGGCCGATGCCGCCGGAGTTCGCCATGACGATGCCGGGGAGGCCGGTGAGCAGGTCCTGCACGCTGACAGGCTGCAGGCGC